>NZ_CP022272.1:0-4321452 GCF_002215585.1 Shewanella marisflavi | reverse complement strand
ACAGATCCCTAACGATCCTCATCGATCAAAATAATCTGATAAAGCTGCAAACTCAGCTTTATTAAGCGATCCAGATCGATCTATAATTAGCGACCTTCGATCAGGCTAATGATCACTAGATCCACAAGATGTAGTGGCCATTCACAGAGTTATCCACACTAGATAGTGTATATGGACAACTTGATAAGAAGATTTACAGGCAGATTTTACTCACTTAACGGTTTTGCATGTTGACGGGCTTAACTAAAGTGATTACAATTCGGCCTCTTTTTTGCCCTTACCTCTTTTATAGAGATAAGGTTTATTCACCTAACAAAGACGGATTGCCATAATGAGTAAACGTACTTTTCAACCTAGCAACCTGAAGCGCAAGCGTTCTCACGGCTTCCGCGCTCGTATGGCTACTGTTGGTGGCCGTAAGGTCATCGCACGTCGTCGTGCAAAAGGTCGCGCTCGTCTTTCTGCTTAATTAAGTAGAAATGCAAGTGACCAGCTATACCTTTACGCGGGAGTTACGTCTGTTAACTCCCGCGCAATTCAAATCTGTATTCTCCAATCCCATCAAAGCTTCTTCTGCTGAAATAACCTTACTTGCCATCCCCAATGAGCTACAGCATCCTCGTATTGGATTAACTGTTGCTAAGCGTTATGTTAAGCGAGCCAATCAGCGCAACAGAATTAAACGTATCATTCGCGACAATTTTCGTTTGCACCAACACGAATTACCGCCGCTTGATATTGTTGTGCTCGTCAGAAACGGCGTATTGGATATGGACAATGCAGCATTGCACAAACTGGTAGAGAAGTTATGGCGCAAACTCAGTCGCCGTTACAATGGCTAGCCACCAAGCTGATTCGTGGCTATCAAATCTTTATCAGCCCTATACTAGGGCCCAAGTGCCGTTTTCATCCCACATGTTCCAATTACGCACTCGAAGCGATTCGATTGCATGGATTTGTGAAAGGGAGTTGGTTTGCAGGGAAACGCGTATTAAAATGTCACCCTTTACATCCGGGCGGAGAAGATCCCGTCCCCCCAAAAAATAACAGGTGTAATAAATAGGCTATGGAATCTCAACGCAATATATTGCTCATCGGTCTGCTTTTTGTCAGCTTTTTGCTGTGGCAGCAATGGCAAACAGACAAAAATCCGCAACCCGTTGCCACTGAATCTTCAGTTGTAGCTTCAACCGTCACAGATTCACACAGTGCTGATGTTCCTGATGCCGATGCTGCCCTTCCAGAAGCAGTTACAGCCTCTAAAGAACTCATTACCGTAACGACTGACCAACTGGTGTTGAAAATTAACCCAGTGGGCGGTGATATCGTTTATTCGGCCTTGGTTCGTCACAGGTTAGAAGAAGATAAAGAAGACCCATTTGTTTTGCTACAGCAAACCAATGATATCTTCTATATCTCTCAGAGTGGTCTTATCGGCCGTAACGGTATTGACAGCAGCAGTAAGGGACGTGCCCATTTTGCAAGCCAGGCTCAGACCTATATCCTTGCCGATGGCCAAGATACCCTAGAAGTGCCGCTGACCTATGTTGCCGACAATGGTGTGACCTACACTAAAGTCTTTACGCTACACCGTGGCAAATTTGATATTGGCGTCGATTACCGCATCAACAATACCTCAGCCGAGCAGTTGCAGGTACAGATGTATGGTCAGATCAAGCACAGCATCAAGAAAAGCGAAAGCAGCATGATGATGCCGACTTATCGCGGTGCCGCCTTCTCAACAGCCGATACCCGCTATGAGAAGTACAGCTTCGAAGATATGGCTGATAAGAACCTGGACAAGAAGACCTTAGGCGGTTGGGCTGCAATGCTACAACACTACTTCGTGTCGGCTTGGGTGCCACCAGAAAACGATCAAAACACTATCTTCTCTAGCGTAAGTGCCGGTGGCCTAGCCAATATCGGTTTCCGCGGCGCCGTGTATGATATTGCTCCTGGCACACAACAAACCATTGGCGCTCAGTTCTACGTAGGTCCTAAGGATCAAGAAGCCCTATCGGCCATCTCTGAGTCACTGAACTTAGTAGTGGATTACGGTTTCCTATGGTGGCTGGCTATCCCTATTCACTGGCTATTGATGTTCTATCAATCTTTCGTGGGTAACTGGGGTGTGGCAATTATCCTGATCACTCTGACCGTGCGTGGCTTTTTGTACCCGCTCACCAAGGCGCAGTACACCTCTATGGCCAAGATGCGCAACCTACAGCCTAAGCTGCAGGATATGAAAGAGCGCTTCGGTGATGACCGTCAGAAGATGGGTCAAGCCATGATGGAACTGTACAAGAAAGAGAAAGTGAACCCTATGGGTGGCTGTCTACCTATCTTGCTACAGATGCCTATCTTCATTGCACTCTACTGGGTACTGCTAGAAAGCTATGAGCTACGTCACGCGCCATTCATGCTATGGATCACCGACTTGTCGGTACAAGATCCTTACTATGTACTGCCGCTGCTGATGGGTGTCTCTATGTTCCTGATGCAGAAGATGCAGCCAATGGCACCGACTATGGACCCAATGCAGGTGAAAATGATGCAGTGGATGCCAGTTATCTTTACTGTCTTCTTCCTATGGTTCCCAGCAGGTCTGGTACTTTACTGGTTGGTCGGTAACTTAGTGGCCATTACCCAGCAGAAGATCATCTATGCCGGTTTGGAGAAAAAAGGGTTAAAATAACCTCTAACTCCAACTAATGAAAAAGCGGTCGGATACTCAGTATTGACCGCTTTTTGCTTTTTAATAAAGACAGCTTTCACTCCATCAGCGCAGGAAACAGAGTAATGACGACAGATACTATCGTGGCACAAGCAACCGCACCCGGACGTGGCGGCGTAGGTATCATTAGGGTCTCAGGCGATAAGGCCAGCGAGGTTGCTATGGCGGTACTAGGGCACCTTCCCAAGGTACGCTATGCCGACTACTGTGACTTTAAAGGCGCAAATGGCGAAGTGATAGACCAAGGCATAGCCCTGTTTTTCAAAGGACCCAACTCCTTTACCGGTGAAGATGTTCTCGAGCTTCAGGGACACGGAGGCCAAATCGTCCTCGACATGCTGATCAACCGCGTCATGGATGTCGACGGTGTACGCATTGCCAAGCCAGGGGAGTTTAGTGAGCAGGCCTTTATGAATGACAAGCTGGATCTCACCCAGGCAGAGGCCATTGCCGATCTGATTGACGCTACCAGCGAACAAGCCGCCAAGAGCGCCCTCAATTCACTTCAGGGCGAGTTTTCCACCCAGGTACATGAGCTGGTGGATCAGGTCACCAATTTGCGTCTCTACGTGGAAGCCGCGATAGACTTTCCTGACGAGGAGGTCGATTTTCTCTCCGACGGTAAAATTGCCGCTTCACTTAGCAAGATCATCCATAAATTAGATTCGGTACAGTCCAGTGCCAAGCAGGGCGCCATTATTCGCGAAGGAATGAAGGTGGTGATTGCCGGTCGCCCTAACGCAGGAAAATCCAGCCTGCTCAATGCCCTGGCCGGTAAAGAATCAGCCATTGTCACCGAGATAGCCGGTACCACTCGCGACGTGTTACGTGAGCATATTCACCTCGATGGCATGCCGCTGCACATCATAGATACGGCTGGCCTACGCGACACCACTGACACAGTTGAGCAGATAGGTATCGAACGGGCCTGGGCAGAGATAGAAACCGCCGATCAGGTACTCTTCATGGTTGATGGCACCACCACAGATGCTGTCGATCCCCATGATATCTGGCCAGATTTTATCGATCGTCTCCCAAAAAATCTGGGGGTTACCGTGGTGCGCAACAAGGCAGATCTTACTGGAGAAGCCTTAGATGCCACAGATGAACAGGGCCACAAGGTGTTTCGTTTGTCAGCCAAGACAGGCTCGGGTGTCGATGAACTCAAGGCACACCTTAAGTCGCTAATGGGATATCAGAGTAATTTAGAAGGCGGCTTTATTGCCCGTCGTCGCCATCTCGAGGCACTGGAACTCGCTGCGAGTCATCTCACCTTGGGACAGGAACAGTTAGAGGTGTATCAAGCGGGTGAGCTCCTGGCAGAGGAGTTGCGTATGTGTCAACTCGCCTTATCAGAAATCACGGGTAAGTTCACTTCAGATGATCTACTAGGCAAGATTTTTGGCTCCTTCTGTATCGGCAAATAAGCATATCTATTGCACTATTAAAGGGCGCTTTTCAAACAGTCATTAGAAGCGCCCTTAACTCAGTATCAGCACCAGCGCTATTTTGCGCCTTACCTATATATTTTTTAAACACCAAACCTAAGATCGCTGCGGGATCTTTCCTCATATTGGTGCATAAACATCCAAGATGGCGATCGAATTAATCAACAGAGATATCAACAAGTAATCCACTTTGCGATCAAAATTGGTGCATAACTCATTAAACGCTACAAGTTATTGTTTTTTATTTGTTTTAAGTTAGGTATATCTTAACGTCTGCTAAATTTGGATCCCGTAAAGCGATCGAATCAAAAAAGTTATACTCAAAACCATCTCGTTATTTTTTAGCGCGATCGACTGGGATCTCATCCTTACACAATATCTATGACACGACTGGCCTTCTTATACCTTACCCGCCATCCCTGCCAGCGTGGCAGCTCCCAGCGTTTTGGCCCAGATTTTCGCTGACCACTAAGGTAAGTTAATTCTACCCATCTGCCCTTCACCTGATAGCTCACACTCATTCTAAGATCCGACAGTATAACTTCACGAGGATAAGCCTGATCAAACTCTTGCCTGAGCCAATCAGGGATCCCTTCAAACTGAAGATCCTCTGCTTCTATCAGCTCAAAATCCGCAATAGACTCGACGCCAAGAGTCGAGAGCCGATGAGCTAAGAATTCTTCAAAGACAACAAGATCTGGACTTGTCAGGCAAATCCCTGCTGCTTTAGCCTCCTCGTAGCCACCAAGCTTAACCCAGATATTCCAGGCATCGATATCTTGGCGCACGACTTCGGCTATCCCAGGAAAAACCAAGCCCTCGGCTATGCTGGTGATCATAGCCTGAATAACATTCTTTGGCTCGACTCTCTCGCTACGAACTTCAAGCACCCGACCGGCATAAACACGTTCGACACATACCTCATCCAAGCTCAATTGCTCGGTTACGCGATCTTGCCCTAGCCCCGCAGCCAAGAGCCATGATTTATCAACGGGAACCATACAGAGTGCCAAATTAAGAGTTTGTTTTACTCCTCGACCCGGCGTCGCATGTTGATCAAATACCAGGGCAGCAACGGGGAGAGTCACACCATCTTGCGGCAGGTGAAAGCGGGATTCCCGACCAATCAATACCTCACTTATCCCATTGCCTAAGGCATTGTCTCGCTTGAGTCGGCAAATAAAGGCCAATTCGGGCAGAGCCTGCATCACGGCAATCGCCCAGGTACGTCTAAGCAGAGGATCGCTCAAGTCAGCCTTAGGAAGTGACGGACATTCCAGTGCCGCGCGGATCTGTTTAGCGAGTCGCCTGGCCTCTTCAATGGCTTGCAGATTGATCTCCACCAGAGGAATTTCGTCATCATGGCAACGCAGAAGCTTAATCAAGGTATAGGCATCGCAGCCAAAAGGCTCCCACTGCAACAAGGTTAATCTCTCAGCCTCATCTTTCGGCAGACGATAAAACTGTCCAGGCGTCGTCAGCGCGGCGGCAAGATCTATCATCAAATCCAGGCAATCCCCATCAGGCATCACACTGATAAGGTGAGCAAACTGGGTATCGATAGGCAGTGGAAACAGGCGCTGACCATGGGAAGTCACCCGTCCCAACTGATCTAACGCACCAATAAGCATTAACTTGGCACTCGCCTTTTCCAGTGACTTAGCCGGCAGAGGGTCAACAAAATCCAGCTGTGCCAATTCGGCACCGGCGCAGGCAGCGGCCAACATAGGTTCAACTAACTCCTCCCGTTGTAACTCGGGTGGCGTAGCAGCCAGTAAAGGAGCCGCTTTGCCCCATAGCCGAATGCACAGACCCGGCTGGGTTCGCCCAGCGCGTCCCATACGTTGTTTGCTACTGGCCTTTGAAATGTGAGATAAAGACAAAACCGTTCGGCCATTACGTTGATGAGTACGGCGCTCCAGCCCCGAGTCTATCACCCCTGTAATACCGGGAATCGTTAATGAAGTTTCGGCTATATTGGTCGCAAAGATCACCCGCCTATTGCTGCTCGCCCGCAATACTTGGACCTGCTCTTCGGCCCCTATGCTGCCATGAAGAGCTAACAAACTTATCCGCTCGTCCAGTTCGGCCAATGGCCCACGGCACTTGTGTATTGCCGCCGTGATCTCGCGTTTACCTGGCAAGAAAACCAGTATATCCCCTTGGGTATCTTGCAAGGCCTGCGTCAGGGCAACAACAAGGCGCTCCTCTAGACCCCGAATATCCGGCAGATGGTGACTCTCGCTCGCCAGATACCTAAGTTCCACGTGAAACCTCTTGCCTTGCGCCTGCAGACAAACAGCATTAACGTGTTTATTATCAGATAGATAATTACACAACACCTCGCCTGACAGGGTTGCAGAGGTCAATAATAGCCGGTGGCGATCGCGATGTTTTAGCAATGCCAGCAGCAGATCTGTGTCCCAACGCCGCTCATGAAATTCATCAATCATCAGGGTATCGAATTCACCGAGTCCGGCCATATCCCCAGACAACCAGCGCAAAGCAATCCCTGGTGTCACGAAGGCTATCTGAGTATCTAGTGTCACTGTGCAATCGAAACGAATGGCGTACCCTACTTTTAAATCAGTCAAGCCTTGTACATATTCAGCCAGTGCCAAACAGGCTACCCGCCGAGGTTCCACCACTAATACTCTGGGGCGTTTACCCTGCACGTCCGGTTCGGCGCACCACAATGGCAGACGGGTCGATTTACCCGATCCCGTATCAGATTCGATCACCAGATGATGGCTAGGATAGGAAGCTTTAAACTCTGTGTAGAGGGTATCAATTGGTAGAGATAAACTCGTCATGGCAACTGTTGTCGGTAAATTTACACCCGGGGATCATAACCCGCAACGGGCCCAAAACGA
Source organism: Shewanella marisflavi (assembly GCF_002215585.1). Taxonomy (NCBI): domain Bacteria; kingdom Pseudomonadati; phylum Pseudomonadota; class Gammaproteobacteria; order Alteromonadales; family Shewanellaceae; genus Shewanella; species Shewanella marisflavi. The sequence continues at coordinate 4,314,397 of NZ_CP022272.1, read as the reverse complement.
AAACGACATTAATTAAGCTATCTCTGATATAAACTAGATTTTGTAATTGAAATACTTACGATTTTCAGGCCCGGCCAGGTTACTGTTGATCTTTAGCTTATGCTTATATTCATCCCAGCTGGCTACATTTCGTCCTCGATTGAGATGCGGAAATTCAGACTCAGAGCTAGCTACCGGAATATCCACACCAATGAAGCTAGCTAAGCGAGATAAACTCTGGGGCTGATCCAGCTGCAAACTCAGAAACTGCTGTGTAAACGCCTGGCTTTGATGAAAATACTCAAACACCTGCTGCTTATGCATCTGATAGCAAGTCTTTAGGTGCTCTGCATCCATAGGATTAGCTACTCGATAGATACCAAAGGTATGGCCAAAACTGCGCTTAAGCAGAGGATGAAACCGCCCTCGCCCTTGATCTAGGTGCACCAGCATTCGGCTCAGCAGCATCTGCATCGAGGGCACCCAGGCATCTAATGGCCTATCCAGATAAACAAATTTAGCGTCAGGATACAGGCTATGTAGCTGTCGATAATCGCTAAAACAAGGCGCGTCGGAAACGGCATCGGCGAGAATAACCGCCTGTTTGGTAAAGGCCTGATGCGCCACTCTAAGGCCCATCTCCAGCAAGGCAACACTTACGCTGGTGGTACCGGTTCGAGGCAATCCTACGATGAATATTTTAGTGGCAGGTCTTCCTTGATAAGTAGTCGATGCGGGCTGATGAGACTTCATAGATATGACTCGGCACAAATGGAAGCGCAGTATAGTGAAAATACCTAGGCAGGAAAACAGGCTCTAGCAACCTTTACCTGTTTACTATCAAGCGTAAAGCTTAGCTGCCAACACCATATCGGCTTTAACTATGAGATTACTGTTAATCTACTACTAACCCTGTACAATCCGCGCCTTGTTTGACCCTAAACGACCAAATTTTTGCAAATATCATGATAGATCTGGCGCTTCTTCCGCTTTACCTCACCACAGTGATCGCTCTGCTCCTTATTCCTGGCCCCGATATGTTATTGATCGCCAGCTCCAGCCTAAGTTATGGCAAGAAGGTCGGCATCTACGCCAGCTTTGGCAATGCCACCTCGGGATTGATCTTAACCCTGCTGGCGGCGCTCGGGGTATCGGCATTGATAGCAGTAACCCCCCTAGCTCTGGAGCTGTTACGAATAATAGGCGGCCTCTACCTGCTAAAGATGGGCTGGGATTGTCTGCGCGCCACGCCGGCCCAAACGCCCGAACTGGTTCAAGAAGACAAAATTGCTAAGCAACTCTATCGCCGCGCAGTAGTAAGTAACCTATTAAATCCAAAGGCATTACTCTTTTTCGTGCTGTTTCTACCCCAGTTTGTCTCCAGTCAATTGGCCGTCAGTTCGGCCCAGCAGATGCTCGCCTTAGGGCTAGTACTTAATCTGATGGGCCTAGTGTTTAACTTGATGCTGGTGGCCTTGGTTGGCAGCTTAGGTCAATCCCTGCTCAATAATGAAAAATTCAGGGTCAATCAGAATAAATTCATGGGCGTTATCTTCATAAGCCTGGCCTTCTGGTTACTCGCCTCACAACTGCAAACGATCGGCTAACTCCGTCCAGGCTTCACCTTAGCTTAAGACGGATTACCGTAGGCCACCAAAGTCTCACGATACAGGCGTAATAGACGCTTATCATCAACCCCGACGCCGATACGCTGTGAAGCTTTGTCACGCCAATCATCATGGGGATACTGACGCCCATCAAACTTCTGTAAGGTATGACCTTCGGCCGGTCCATCTGTCACCACGCGAACCGGTCCCTCCCTCAGACTAAACAGGCTCTTGTCGATCACATAGGCAATGGCAGATGGATCATGCACATGACAACCCTCAAGTCCCAGCTTTTGTGAGTAAAAATCGAGATAAAAGCGGCTAATTCGCCAGATAAATTGCCCCACCTCACCCGCTTCATCACGCAGTTCGTCGAGATACTGACGAGTAAAAAAGCTTTCTTGGGTTACATCCAAACCTATGATGGTCACAGGCCACCTGGCGGTAAACACCAGATCGGCCGCATGGGGATCATCATGAATGTTGGCTTCAGCGTAAGGCGTGACATTACCGCGATGACCATTAACGCCAAAGGCCCCGCCCATCACCACGACCTCCTTAACCAGATCGACGATATCCGGCGCAGCCTGAAGCGCCAACGCCAGATTGGTTAGCGGCCCAACTGCCACTAGAGTTATCTCACCGGGCTGCGCCCTCACACTGTCGATAATATATTGATAGGCGGGTCTGGGATCGGCTTGTAAATCATTAGATTGAGGCGCATTAAAGTCCCCAAAGCCGGTTTCCCCATGAACGATCACTGTAGGCCCAACCGGTGGACGTACCAAGGGCTTTTCGGCTCCTTTTACCACATCGGCCTTAAGCGAATACTTTTTCTTTAAAAACAGTGCATTTGCCGTAGCATTTTCTATGGTGGCGTTACCATAAACACAGGTGATTGCCTCAAGCGATATGTCAGGATGCGCCTCGGCAAATAAGATCGCCATGGCATCATCTATACCAGGATCCGTATCTAAAATAATTTTCTGCATCAATTCCCCTTCCTTGAACAGACAAAAAGCGTGGGCTAACCATAACCCGATCGCCAGCAAACTAACGTGATCTTGCTTTGAGGTCTGGCAAGGCCCTACTTATCTATAATAAGTTGCTAAGATATGAGGTGAGCCAAACCTTATTGCTCAACGTATAGATGTTTAACCTTAAACTATAAGATACGCCATAATGCTAGACAAAAGTCGATTGAGCCGTTTCAAAACTGCGATAGATCTCCAGGCCGAGATAGGTAAGTTCGATACCCTTGCAAAGGAGTGGCGCGATCCCAACGGCAAGTTTAAACACGTGCTCAGTTTCAACCAAACCCGTCTACTCGCCATAGAAAAAGCGATCGCCAGCCATTTTAACCGGGACCTAAATCAGGATGTTCCCTTCGAAGATCTCAAGATACTAGATATAGGCTGTGGGGTAGGACTCTTGTGTGAACCTTTAGCAAGCCAAGGCGCACAAGTCGTCGGCATAGATGCCAGCGAACACAATATCACCCTAGCCCGCCGACATGCCGAGAGCTGGTCACTTCCCATCGACTATCGTCATTGTTTAGCCGAAGATCTGCAGCAGCATGCATTATATGATGTGATCTTAAACACCGAAGTGATCGAGCATGTCGAGGATCAGGCGGCACTGGTCGACACCTGTTGCCGACTCCTTGCACCGGGTGGATTACTGATTATGGCAACGCTGAACCGCACCCTAAGTGCCTTTATAATAGCCATTATCGGCGCCGAATATGTCATGCGTTACCTGCCCATTGGTACACATGATTGGCATCACTTCGTAAAACCCCAAGAACTGGTAGAGATGATCACACCTCATGGTTTATCTAACATCAGTGTTGAAGGCATGCGCTTTAATCCATTGACCCGCCGTTGGCGGATCACCGAGAGTCACTCGGTCAACTATTTGCTTTACGCCAGTAAAACCTAACAGCCACTAGCCAAACGGAAATCGATCTTCATTCGCTAAATTGGCACCTCACACAAGACCAACACAGATATTTCGCATATGATTGCCTGCATGATATTGGAATTCAGAGGCCTACACAGGTGTTGGTCTCTCCCTCTTACAGCGTGAATTTAGGAAGCAAGATGGCAAAAATAGAACTTATCGTCGGTACTACATTAGGCAGCGCCGAGTATGTGGCCGATGAATTAGCCGCTCAGTTAGAAGATCTTGGCCATGAAACTCAGGTGCATCTCACCGCAGAATTAAGCGTATTAGATCCCAAATGTCTATGGTTGATCGTTTCATCGACTCACGGCGCAGGCGATCTACCGGAAAATATTCAGCCTTTCTTCGAGGAAATTGAACGTGAAAAGCCAGATCTGAGCCGAACCAAATACGCCTTATGCGCTATCGGTGACTCAAGTTACGACACCTTCTGCCAAGGGCCGGAAAAATTAATCGAAGCAATGGAAAACTGCGGTGCACAAGTCTATGTGGATAAGATCCAGATCGATGTGCAATACGATCCCATTCCTGAAGAACCCGCCCAGGCTTGGTTAAGCAGCTGGCAAGACAAACTTTAGATCCTTCCCCTCTCGATAACTAAGATCTCACCCACAGATTAGATCTACTTTATCCACATATTACGATCTCAAATGATAAATATGTGGATAAGGTATTATTTATATCTGATCTAACTCTGTATTATTCACCACCCCAAACCAGCAAAGATCGCGCCTGTGGATAAGTAGGCGATCTACCCACAAGCTTATTCGAGTTAGATCGCGATCAGATCACAGGATCGAGATGCCGTTATCTTTTGATTTATATAGATAAATAGACTTACCCACAGAAGATCGCGATCCTAATAGTAAACATAATAAGAGATCTATATAAAGATCTTAAGATCTATTAAGCAGATCCTTTGGCGATCGAAAGGCCTAAATTGATCTTTCACCAAAGGCTTTCCAGGTGCTAAAATATGCGGCTACTCCTTGAGTAACTCTGTCCTTTCACTGGGCAATGTCATTTTATTTTCGATATAGGTTTTAAGGTATTCTGATGCATTTTCATGAGCGGTTTGATGTTATTGTTGTTGGCGGTGGACATGCCGGAACCGAAGCAGCATTGGCATCTGCTAGGATGGGATCAAAAACATTATTATTGACTCATAATATTGATACCTTAGGACAAATGTCCTGTAACCCTGCGATTGGTGGTATTGGTAAGGGTCACCTTGTCAAAGAGATCGATGCGCTGGGTGGTGCAATGGCCATTGCAACTGACCATGCTGGCATTCAATTTCGTACCTTAAATTCAAGCAAAGGCCCTGCGGTTCGTGCTACTCGAGCACAGGCGGATCGCGCACTTTATCGGGCTAAGATTCAACAGATCTTGCAAAACCAGCCTAATTTACGTCTTTTCCAACAGTCGGTTGATGATTTGATTGTTGAAAACGATCGTGTGATTGGTGTGGTTACTCAGATGGGATTAGCCTTCGAAGCCCCAGCTATTGTGTTAACCGCAGGCACTTTCTTAAGCGGTAAGATTCATATCGGCTTAGAAAATTACAGCGGTGGCAGAGCAGGCGATCCGCCATCGATCTCATTAGCAGATCGTTTGCGTGAACTACCTATTCGCGTTGGTCGTTTAAAAACAGGTACTCCACCGCGTATCGATGCTAATACGATCAATTTTGACCTGATGACAGAACAAAAAGGCGATGATCCTCTGCCTGTGATGTCATTTATCGGTGATGTGAAAGATCATCCAAAGCAGATCTCCTGTTTCATTACTCATACCAATGAGCGTACCCATGAGATTATTCGCGGTGGATTAGACAGAAGCCCTATGTACTCTGGTGTTATCGAGGGTATAGGTCCGCGTTACTGCCCTTCTATCGAAGATAAGATCAATCGTTTTGCCGACAAGAATTCTCATCAGATCTTTATCGAACCCGAAGGTTTAAATACCAATGAAATCTATCCAAATGGTATCTCAACCAGCTTGCCTTTCGATGTGCAGCTAAATCTGGTGAGATCGATTCAAGGGATGGAAAACGCCGAGATCATTCGTCCTGGTTATGCGATCGAATATGATTACTTCGATCCGAGAGATCTGAAAAACTCCCTAGAAACCAAAGCCATTTCAGGCCTGTTCTTTGCTGGACAGATCAACGGCACCACAGGTTATGAAGAGGCTGGCGCCCAAGGATTACTGGCTGGTATGAACGCTTCGCTTCAGGTACAAGGCAAAGAAGCCTGGTGTCCACGTCGTGACGAGGCATATTTGGGCGTATTGGTTGACGATCTATCCACCCTGGGTACCAAAGAACCTTACCGCATGTTTACTAGCCGTGCGGAATACCGCCTGTTGCTGCGTGAAGATAATGCCGATCTGCGTCTCACCGAGAAGGGACGTGAATTAGGTTTGGTGGACGATGATCGCTGGGCGAAGTTTAATGCCAAACGCGAAGCGATTGAACTTGAGCTGCAGCGTCTGCGTAGCCAATGGATACATCCAAACTCGCCTCTGGTCGATGCCCTTAATCCGCATCTAAAGACGCCTATTACCCGTGAAGCGACCTTCGAGGAGCTGTTGCGTAGACCTGAGCTGGATTACCCTAAGTTAATGAATGTCGAAGGGTTTGGTCCGGCCATTGAAGATCCGCGTGCTGCGGAACAGGTGCAGATCCAGGTGAAATATTCGGGTTATATCCAACGTCAGCAAGATGAGATCGACAAAGCGATCCGCCATGAAAAGACGGGGCTTCCTCAGAATCTCGATTATCAAGAGGTTCCAGGTCTGTCTAATGAGGTGATTGCTAAGCTTAATGACCACAAACCCGATACGGTCGGTCAGGCATCACGCATCTCTGGGGTGACTCCGGCGGCAATCTCTATTTTGTTGGTTCACCTTAAAAAACGCGGTTTGCTCAAAAAAAGCGCGTAATATCTCGTAATTAATCATTTTGATGACCGGTATGGGAGGCTAAGCCCTTCCCATACCGGTCACTCGGCTTCATAATATCCCATTGTTTATCGAGGATACTTCAGTGTTATCAGCCCAACTAGAAACCTATCTTGCCGAGATGCAGATGACGGCAACGCCGAAACAGAAACAGCAATTGCTTGATTTTGTTGGCATGTTATCCAAATGGAATAAGGCCTATAACCTGACATCTGTGAGAGATCCTGAGCAGATGTTGATTCGCCATATCATGGATAGCCTTGCGGCGAGCCCTTATCTGGTGGGTGAACGTTTTATCGATGTGGGGACAGGCCCTGGTTTACCTGGGATCCCGCTGGCGATCATGAACCCAGACAAAGAGTTTGTATTGCTCGATAGTTTGGGTAAACGTATTCGTTTTCAAAAACAGGTTCAATTTGAGCTGGCGATAGGTAATATAAGTTCGGTCGAGAGTCGTGTTGAAGCCTATCAACCCGAAGAGAAGTTTGATGGCGTACTCAGTCGTGCTTTTGCGTCTATCCAGGATATGCTGCACTGGTGTCACCATCTGCCTAAATCGACAGGGTGTTTCTATGCCTTAAAGGGACAGCTGAGCGATGAAGAGATGGCCAGTATTCCTGATGGTTTTACCCTGACCGATACCATTGAATTACGCGTCCCTCGTCTCGATGAACAGCGCCACCTCTTGCGGGTGGTCAAAGCGGCTTAGTTCCCAGGGTTATAAAGTTGCATTATTTAACCAGTTCAAGCAATTTGATAAAGAGTTTTACTATCGAATCGGCGAACGTGATAGACAGGATGATATTGTGGGTAAAGTGATAGCCGTGGCTAACCAGAAAGGTGGCGTCGGAAAAACAACGACTTGTGTGAACTTAGCGGCTTCATTAGCGGCCACTAAGCGTAAAGTGTTGCTTATCGATCTCGATCCTCAAGGTAATGCGACTATGGGGAGTGGCGTCGATAAGTACAGTGTCGAAAATACCGCCTATGAACTCTTGGTCGAGGAAAAAACGGTCGAGGAAGTGGTTTATCGCAACACGGCAGGCAAATACGATCTGATTGCCGGTAATGGTGACGTTACCGCCGCCGAGATCAAATTGATGGAGTTTTTTGCCCGAGAGATCCGTCTGCGTAATGCCCTGGCGCCCGTCAAAGATTATTATGATTTTATCTTTATCGACTGCCCGCCTTCATTAAACATGCTGACGGTCAATGCCATGTCGGCGGCCGATTCTGTCTTGGTGCCAATGCAATGTGAGTATTACGCCCTAGAGGGACTCACTGCCCTGATGGATACCATCAGCAAGCTGGCCGCCATGGTCAATCCTGGATTAGCGATCGAAGGGATCTTGCGTACTATGTACGATCCCCGCAATCGATTGGCCAATGATGTATCAGATCAACTTAAACAGCATTTTGGCGATAAAGTATATCGCACCGTTATCCCTCGCAATGTGAGACTAGCTGAAGCGCCAAGTTTTGGTGCACCAGCCATGTATTATGATAAGTCCAGCGCCGGCGCCAAGGCTTATCTTGCTTTAGCTGGTGAGATCATTAGACGTGCAGAGCAACATTCTCAGTTAGAGCAAGCTTAAGGAAAAACAGATGACACCCAAAAAACGTGGTCTAGGCAAAGGATTAGACGCACTGTTAAGCACTAGCCATGCGGCAGCTAAGCAAGGGCACAATGAAGAGTCGAGCCTGAGCACCAATGAAGAACTCAAGATGATTGCGCTGGATCTGCTGCAGCCGGGTAAGTACCAACCGCGTAAGGATATGTCACCTGAAGCGTTAGAAGAGCTGGCTGAGTCGGTAAAAGCCCAGGGGATCATTCAGCCTATCGTGGTACGTAAGGTGTCAGATAAAGGTTATGAGATCATCGCCGGTGAGCGTCGCTGGAGAGCATCTCAATTGGCTAAACTCGACAAGGTGCCATGTATCGTCAAACAGGTGCCAGACGAGGCGGCCGGTGTTATTGCCTTGATTGAGAACATTCAGCGCGAAGATCTTAACGCGATGGAAGAAGCTATCGCCTTGAACCGTCTGATAGAAGAGTTTGATCTGACCCATCAACAAACGGCTGATGCTGTAGGTAAGTCGCGTACAACTGTATCAAATCTTTTACGTTTGAACGGATTAGAAGAGCCTGTAAAACGTATGTTGGAGTATGGCGATATCGATATGGGTCATGCTCGAGCCTTGCTTGCCCTATCCGGGGATGAACAAACTAATCTGGCCAGAACGGTCAGTGCTAAAGAACTAACTGTTCGTGAAACTGAACGATTAGTTAATAAAACCTTAAATCCACCTGAAATTGTCGATAAACCCGCAAAAGATCAGGATGTCGCCCGTTTAGAGAGCCAATTAATTGAAAAATTGGGGGCTAAAGTTTCCATTAGCCACAACAAAAAAGGCAAGGGCAAAATGGTAATTAACTATCAAAATTTGGCAGAATTAGATGGAATTATTGAGAAAATCCGATAATTTTCCTAAGTTAACGCAATATTATGTAACTTTGTGACATCTGTTAATCTTCTACTTTTAGACTTTTGGCGTAGATCACGTTAAAAGTCCCCTTTTTTACTTACCTTGAACTTGCTTTGAATGTGCGAAAAGGTATACTTTCGCAAGCTTTTTGTACCTCTAGATGGCCTAATAAATTCTAATCTGGTCACAGAAACAAAAAGTATGAATGCGGAGAAGATGAATTGAGCAAGGTTTTAGCACGTCGTGGCCGGTGGTCTGCCTATAAATTGGTGTTGGCACAGGCGGCGGTGGCTGGGGGTGTTTCAATTGTCTTTTTCGCCGTGTGGGGAGCTCAGTATGGATTATCTGCTTTAGCAGGTGGTGCAATTGCTGTACTCCCTAATTTTGTATTCGCGACCCTCGCTTTTTCCCACACGGGAGCAAGTTCAGCAGGAAAGGTTATGAAAACCTTTTACTGGGGGGAAGCGGTAAAGTTGCTGTTAACCATAGCAATGTTTTCGCTGGTATTTATCAATCTTCAAGTGGTCTTTATGCCGCTTTTTGTTTGCTATATCTCGGCGCTAATAGTGCATTGGACAGCTCCTTTATACTTCAAGCAAAGTTAAGTGGGATGAATCATGGCTGCAACTGGTGAAGCGTTAACACCGCAGGGCTATATCCAGCACCACCTTACCAACTTAAGTGTTGGTGAAGGCTTCTGGACATGGCACATTGATTCGTTGTTCTTTTCGGTTGGGCTTGGTGTTCTATTCTTGTGGCTATTCCGCAGCGTTGGCAAGAAAGCAACGACAGGAGTTCCCGGTAAGCTTCAGTGCTTTATCGAGATGATTGTTGAATTTGTTGATTCTAGCGTGAAAGAAACCTTCCATGGCCGCAATCCTGTTATTGCTCCGTTGGCATTAACTATTTTTGTTTGGGTATTCATGATGAACTTCATGGATATGGTTCCAGTTGACTGGATTCCTGAACTAGCGATGGCTGCTGGTATCCCATACATGAAAGTGGTTCCAACGACTGACCTAAACATCACCTTCAGCTTAGCTATTGGTGTGTTTGTGCTGATTATTTACTACAGCATCAAAGTCAAGGGCGTTTCAGGTTTTGTTAAAGAACTGACATTACAGCCTTTTAACCATAAGGCAATGATACCCGTCAACCTCCTATTAGAGTCGGTTACTCTGATTGCTAAGCCTATTTCATTGGCATTGCGTCTGTTCGGTAACTTGTACGCAGGTGAGTTGATCTTCATCCTTATTGCGCTGATGTATGGTGCTAACATGGCGTTATCTGCCCTAGGTGTGACTCTACAACTAGGTTGGTTAATCTTCCATATTTTGGTTATCACTCTACAGGCGTTTATCTTCATGATGTTGACGATCGTGTATCTCAGCATGGCACATGAAGATCATTAAGGGTTGCTGAAGAAATTTTTTTTAAGCTAAATCACAAACTAACTAAAGATTTAGAATATTGGAGATAGAGATGGAAACTGTATTAGGCATGACAGCTATCGCTGTTGCTCTACTGATTGGTATGGGTGCTCTAGGTACCGCTATCGGTTTCGGCCTACTAGGTGGCAAGTTCTTGGAAGGCGCTGCGCGTCAACCAGAAATGGCTCCTATGCTACAAGTTAAGATGTTCATTGTTGCTGGTCTATTGGATGCGGTAACCATGATCGGTGTAGGTATTGCACTATTTATGCTGTTTACTAACCCACTGGGTGCAATGCTGTAATCAACGCTTCTGTCTTTAATCTAAATAGGAGGCTGTTGTGAATATCAACGCTACCCTAATCGGTCAGACGGTTGCCTTTATTATCTTCGTGTGGTTCTGCATGAAGTTTGTTTGGCCCCCTTTGATGAATGCCATCGAAGAGCGCCAAAAAAGGATCGCCGACGGTCTAGCTGATGCTGATCGTGCTGTAAAAGACCTTGAGTTGGCTCAAGCGAAAGCTACCGACCAACTAAAAGAAGCTAAGGCAACTGCTAACGAAATCATTGAGCAAGCTAACAAGCGTAAAGCTCAGATTGTCGATGAGGCCAAAGCCGAAGCAGACGCTGAGCGTGCGAAAATCATCGCTCAGGGTAAAGCAGAAATTGAAGCTGAACGTAATCGCGTGAAAGAGGACTTGCGTAAGCAAGTTGCTGCTCTGGCCATCGCTGGTGCAGAGAAGATCCTTGAGCGTTCGATTGATGAAGCCGCCCACAGTGACATAGTTAATAAACTAGTTGCTGAACTTTGATAAGGGAGTGAGTTATGGCTGAAATAAGCACCATCGCTCGCCCTTACGCAAAGGCAGCATTTGACTTTGCTATTGAAAAAAACGCAGTAGAAAGCTGGGCCGAAATGCTTAGCTTTGCCGCTCAAGTCAGTGAAAACGAGACGATGAAGCCGCTGCTGTCTGGTGCACTTGCCAGCAATCAGCTCGCCGACCTTTTTATTAAGGTGTGTGGTGAGCAAGTCAATGAGCAAGGTCAAAATCTGATAAAGGTAATGGCTGAAAACGGTCGTTTGGAAGTACTTCCTGCTGTATATGAACTCTTTCATGAGTTCAGCAACGAGTGGGCGAAAGAGGTTGAAGCAAATGTTGTTTCTGCCACTGAGCTTAGCGAAGAGCAACAGCAGCAAATTAGTGCTTCTCTAGAGAAACGTCTCACACGCAAAGTTAAGCTGAATTGCAGCGTAGATGCCAGCCTGGTGGCTGGTTTAATCATCACGGCAGGCGACCTAGTCATTGATGGCTCGGTCAGCGGTAAACTAAACCGTCTGTCTGATAAGCTGCAGTCGTAATTGGGAGTTTGAGCATGCAACTGAATTCCACTGAAATCAGCGATCTGATTAAACAGCGGATCGAGCAGTTCGAAGTCGTTAGTGAAGCTCGCAACGAAGGTACAATCGTTGCAGTGAGCGACGGCATTATTCGCGTTCACGGCCTTGCCGATGTAATGCAAGGTGAGATGATCGAACTGCCTGGTAACCGTTATGCAATCGCGTTGAACTTAGAACGTGATTCTGTAGGTGCCGTAGTTATGGGTCCTTATGCCGATTTGGCAGAGGGTCAAAAAGTAAAGACAACTGGTCGTATCTTGGAAGTGCCTGTTGGCCGTGGTCTATTAGGCCGCGTTGTTAACACTCTGGGCCAACCAATCGACGGTAAAGGACCTATCGAAAACGATGGTTTCTCTCCTGTTGAAGTGATTGCACCAGGCGTTATTGAACGTAAGTCAGTTGATCAGCCAGTGCAAACTGGTTATAAAGCCGTTGACTCTATGATCCCAATCGGTCGTGGACAACGTGAATTGGTGATCGGTGACCGTCAGACTGGTAAAACAGCCCTGGCGATTGATGCCATCATCAACCAAAAAGATTCTGGCATTAAGTGTGTATACGTAGCGGTAGGCCAGAAGGCTTCTACCATCGCTAACGTGGTACGCAAACTTGAAGAACACGGCGCACTCGCGAACACAGTCGTTGTTGTTGCAACCGCTTCTGAAGCTGCTGCACTGCAATACCTGGCACCATACTCTGGTTGCTCTATGGGTGAATACTTCCGTGACCGCGGTGAAGACGCACTGATCGTCTATGATGACCTGTCTAAGCAAGCTGTTGCTTACCGTCAGATCTCATTGCTACTTAAGCGTCCTCCTGGACGTGAAGCATACCCTGGTGATGTTTTCTATCTTCACTCTCGTCTACTTGAACGTGCTTCACGCGTTAACGCTGAGTACGTTGAGAAGTTCACTAATGGCGAAGTTAAGGGCACAACTGGCTCTCTAACTGCACTGCCTATTATTGAAACTCAAGCGGGTGACGTTTCTGCATTCGTACCGACCAACGTAATTTCGATTACCGATGGTCAGATCTTCCTTGAAACTGACCTATTTAACTCAGGCCTACGTCCTGCGGTTAACCCAGGTATTTCGGTTTCTCGTGTTGGTGGTGCGGCTCAGACTAAGATCATCAAGAAACTGTCTGGCGGTATCCGTACTGCACTTGCACAGTATCGAGAGCTTGCAGCGTTCTCTCAGTTTGCATCAGATCTTGACGATGCAACACGTGCTCAGCTTGAGCATGGTGAGCGTGTTACCGAACTCATGAAGCAAAAGCAATACGCGCCAATGAGCGTAGCCGACCAGTCTGTGTCTATTTTCGCAGCTGAAAAAGGTTACCTAAAAGGCGTTGAGCTGAACAAGATCGGTGATTTCGAAGCTTCTTTGCTCTCTTACATGAACAGCGAGCATGCTGACCTAATGAAGACTATCAACGAGACAGGCGACTACAATGCCGACATCGAAGGTGGTTTGAAGGCTGGCCTCGACAAGTTCGTAGAAACCCAAACCTGGTAAAGACACAGAGGTGTCTTAAGGCACCTCAGGTCCAGATTGGAGAGTAAAGATGGCCGGCGCTAAAGAGATTAAAACCAAGATCGCGAGTGTTCAGAACACTCAGAAGATCACATCCGCAATGGAAATGGTTGCAGCCAGCAAAATGCGCAAGGCGCAGGATCGCATGGCAGCGAGCCGTCCATACGCGGAAAATATGCGTAAGGTGATCGGTCACGTGGCGCAGGGTTCTCTCGAATATAAGCATCCATATTTGGAAGTGAGAGAAGCCAAGCGAGTTGGTTACATTGTTGTGTCAACCGACCGTGGTCTTTGTGGTGGTCTTAACGTCAACCTATTCAAAAAGGTTGTCGCGGACGTGAAGAAGCAGCGTGAAGCTGGCGCGGAAGTTGAATTCTGCCCAATTGGCGCACGCAGCGTACAATTCTTCAACAGCTTTGGCGGAAAAGTGTCTGCTCATGCTTCAGGATTAGGCGATACACCAAAACTCGCCGACCTGATCGGAACAGTACGCGTAATGCTACAAGCTTACAACGAAGGCACGCTAGACCGTCTGTATGTGGTATTCAACAAGTTTGTAAATACCATGAGCCAGACGCCTGTGATCGAACAGCTGCTACCTTTGCCTAAGTCAAAAGATGATGAGATTGCTCATCACTGGGACTACCTATACGAGCCAGATCCAAAAGAACTTTTGGACACCTTATTGGTTCGTTATGTGGAGTCTCAAGTGTATCAAGGTGTTGTTGAAAACATCGCATCTGAACAAGCAGCCCGTATGGTTGCGATGAAAGCTGCGACAGACAACGCTGGTGAACTTATCGATGACTTGCAGTTGGTCTACAACAAGGCCCGTCAGGCTGCGATTACGCAGGAACTGTCGGAAATTGTTTCTGGTGCCGCTGCGGTTTAGGCTGGGTAACGAATACAAGTTTTAGAGGATTAATCATGAGCACAGGTACTGTTGTCCAAGTAATTGGCGCGGTTGTGGACGTTGAGTTTCCACATGATGCCGTACCTCAGGTCTATGACGCTCTAGAGATCAAAAGTGAAGGCTTGGTGCTGGAAGTTCAGCAGCAGCTTGGTGGTGGTGTAGTTCGTACCATCGCTATGGGTTCTTCAGATGGTCTGCGTCGTGGTATCGAGGTAGTAAACACAGGTTCACCTATTACTGTTCCGGTTGGGAGTGCAACTCTTGGCCGTATCATGAACGTACTAGGTCAGCCAGTTGATGAAGCGGGTCCTATCGGTGAAGATGAGCGTTATGTGATTCACCGTGAAGCTCCTTCATATGAAGATCAATCAAACACGACTGAACTGTTAGAGACTGGTATCAAGGTTATCGACCTTGTATGTCCATTCGCTAAGGGTGGTAAAGTAGGTCTGTTTGGTGGTGCGGGTGTTGGTAAGACAGTTAACATGATGGAACTGATCAACAACATCGCTAAAGCACACTCTGGTTTGTCAGTATTCGCCGGTGTAGGTGAGCGTACTCGTGAGGGTAACGACTTCTACTACGAGATGGAAGAATCTGGCGTACTCGACAAAGTGGCCATGGTTTATGGTCAGATGAACGAGCCTCCAGGAAACCGTCTTCGCGTAGCACTGACCGGTCTGACTATGGCTGAGAAGTTCCGTGATGAAGGTAAAGACGTACTATTGTTCGTCGATAACATCTATCGTTACACCTTGGCGGGTACCGAAGTATCTGCACTGCTAGGCCGTATGCCATCAGCGGTAGGTTACCAGCCAACACTGGCTGAAGAGATGGGTGTTCTTCAGGAGCGTATTACTTCGACTAAGACAGGGTCTATTACCTCTGTTCAAGCGGTATACGTACCTGCGGATGACTTGACGGATCCGTCACCAGCAACAACCTTCGCTCACTTGGATGCGACTGTTGTATTGTCACGTAACATTGCTTCTCTGGGTATTTACCCAGCGGTTGACCCACTGGATTCGACTTCACGTCAGCTAGATCCACAGGTTGTTGGCCAAGAGCACTATGACGTAGCTAGTGGTGTACAGAACGTACTACAGCGCTATAAAGAGCTGAAAGATATCATCGCGATTCTGGGTATGGACGAACTATCTGATGAAGATAAGACGACTGTTGCCCGTGCGCGTAAGATTGAAAAATATCTTTCTCAGCCATTCTTCGTAGCAGAAGTATTCACCGGTTCTCCAGGTAAGTACGTATCTCTAAAAGACACTATCCGTGGCTTTAAGGGACTTTTGGATGGTGAGTTCGACCACATCCCAGAGCAAGCGTTCTACATGGCAGGTTCAATCGACGAAGTTATCGAGCGAGCTAACAAAAAATAATCGAGCCCTAGGCTTGGTATTTTAAGGAGAACGGATGGCAGCCATGACAGTACAACTTGATATTGTAAGCGCAGAAAGTAGCATCTTTTCGGGTCTGGTAGCACACCTACAAGTCTCAGGTGCTGAGGGTGACTTAGGTGTTATGCCTGGTCATGCTCCTTTGCTTACCCATATCAAACCTGGCATGGCGCGCATCGTCAAACAAGATGGTAAAGAGGAAGTGTTTTACCTTTCGGGTGGTATCCTGGAAGTGCAACCTTTCTCAGTATCAGTATTGGCTGACGTAGTATTGCGTGCCGAAGAGATTGATGAGCAGGCAGCCGTAGAAGCCAAGCGTCGTGCAGAAGCCCATATGGCTAACGCTGGCGCAGACTTTAACTATGCCGCTGCAGCGATTGAATTAGCTCAGGCTATCGCTCAATTGCGCGTTGTAGAGACCATCAAGAAGAACATTGCCAGATAAGGTTATTGTTTGATGATAAAAGGCGGAAACCGAGAGGTGACCGCCTTTTTTGTATCTTTTTCCCATCTCTGAATTCCCTGTTGACTCCTTTTACGTGATCGAGTCAGACGTTTCGCCCTAATGGCAATGATAGGCTTATGCTCCTGTTTTTAATGAGGGATGATTCCATGCAACAAGTCTTAATCGTCGTCAATGACGCGCCTTACGGGTCAGAGAAACTCTTTAATGCCTTACGTCTGGCAATACAGTTAAATGAGCAGGCTACAGTCCCCAAGGTAAAATTGTTTCTATTGTCCGATGCTGTGACAGCTGTGTTACCTAGGCAGCAACCGGGCGAAGGTTACAACCTACAACAGATGCTGGAGATTATTCTGGCGCAGGGGGCTGAGATTAAGTATTGCACTTCTTGTGTGCAGGCTCGCGGCCTTATTGAACTTGATGTGATCGAGGGATGTGTTAAGGCTACCATGGACGAACTGGCACAGTGGCTGCTCGAATCTGACAAGGTGATCACCTTCTAACTGGGTTAAAGAGGTCCCTGTGTGTCGCTTTTGGCGGCGCGATCTATTAAAATCAGCCGACTCAATTTGAGCTTAACCCAATACCACCAGCAATTACCCAAGGATATCTTCATGGCACTGAATGTCGTTATTTTGGCCGCAGGCAAAGGAACCCGCATGCGTTCAGATCTTCCTAAAGTTCTCCACCCTATCGCCCATAAGAGCATGGTTCAGCATGTGATAGATACCGCGCATCAGGTAGGAAGTGACACGGTTCAGCTGGTTTATGGTTATGGCGCCGACAAGCTTAAGGCCAGCCTGGGTGAGCAGGCATTAAACTGGGTGCTGCAAGCTGAGCAGTTGGGTACGGGTCACGCCGTGGCGCAGGCCAATGACAATATTGGCGATGATGATACCGTGTTGATCCTTTACGGTGATGTACCACTGATCCAGGCATCAACCTTGGAAGCCCTGTTGGCGGCGCGCGATGACAATGGCCTGGCTATTCTTACCGTTAATCTACCTGATCCTACTGGCTATGGTCGCATCGTACGTGAAGCGGGACAGGTGGTGGGTATTGTCGAGCAGAAAGATGCTAATGCTGAACAGCTTAAGATCAACGAGATCAATACCGGCATTATGGCTGCGCCAGGTAAACAGCTTAAAGCCTGGTTGGGTCAGTTGTCATCGGACAATGCCCAAGGGGAATACTATCTCACCGATATCGTAGCCATGGCTCATCGAGACGGTGTGAGCATCACCACGGCGCAACCTGAATCTGCTATTGAGGTGGAAGGCGCTAACAATCGTGTGCAACTGGCTCAGCTAGAGCGTGCCTATCAGGCGCGCGCAGCGGAAAAGCTGATGCTTGATGGGGCTAACCTGCGTGATCCAGCTCGTATCGACGTGCGTGGCGAGGTCACTGTCGGTATGGACGTGATGATAGATGTGAATGTGATATTCCAGGGTAAGGTTACTATTGGCAACAATGTCACTATTGGTGCTGGCGCTATCCTGATCGATTGTGAGATCGGCGATAATGCCGAGATCAAACCATACTCTATTATTGAAAATGCCATTGTCGGTGAAGCCGCCAGTGCAGGGCCATTCGCTCGTTTACGCCCCGGCGCCGAGCTCAAGCGCGATGCCCATATCGGTAACTTCGTCGAGATGAAGAAGGCGGTGCTGGGTGAAGGCTCTAAGGCGGGCCATTTAGCCTATATTGGCGACGCTCAGGTAGGGGCTGGTGTGAATATCGGAGCCGGCACCATCACCTGTAACTATGATGGTGCTAACAAGCATCTGACCATTATCGAAGACGACGTGTTTGTGGGTAGCGATACTCAGTTAGTGGCGCCAGTGACTATTGGTAAAGGTGCTACTTTGGGGGCTGGCTCGACCATTACTCGTGATGTGGCGGCCGATGAGCTGGTGATCACCCGAGTGAAACAGCGCCATCTAACAGGCTGGACACGTCCGGTGAAAAAGAAGAAATAAGCTTACTGTTGTAGAAGAAGCGACCCAGGTGGTCGCTTTTTTTATGCCCCTAACTTAATTATCTAGTTAACCAGGCTTTTGCTATTGCGCCTGAGAGTGAGCGAGATCTCTCTCTAATGTAAAGGGATGTAAATTAGCTTAAATAAAAACGATTCTCATTTATATTGGCGGCAACTTTCGTTTCCTATGTTGTTGAGTGGTGAGGTTTCCATGGCATTTAAGCTGTATTCGTTTAATTATTCTCCTGTCGGTTTTGCTGTGTTAGCGGCATTAGTCAGTACCCCTGTATTGGCTGAAGATGGTGAGAAGAGCAGTGTGGTTGAAGCCAATATCGAGCGCATTACGGTTTCAGGCCGCACCTTTAACGACTATAAAGTGGGAGTTGCATCCGGTGCCATGAGAGGTGATATCGATCTGATGGACACACCACAATCTGTTGCGGTTATTCCAGACTTTGTGACCGATGAGCAGCTGGCCACCAATCTGTCTGAGGTTCTGGTGAATGACTCCAGTGTGACCAGTGGCAGTGAAAAATGGAACCGCCAAGTATTTAATATTCGTGGTTTTGAGCTGTCATCGGGGTCGGGGTATCTGATCAATGGTCAGCAGCAATGGTCTCACTATGTGCAGCCAATCGAAACTCTGCAACAGGTAGAAGTGCTAAAGGGACCATCAAGCATGCTTTATGGCCAGTCTGGCCCAGGCGGCTTGATCAACATGGTCACCAAGAAACCCACCTACGATAACTTGTTTGAATTTGGTTTTGATACCGATGAGCACGGCTCTACCCGTTTCCAGCTGGATGCCGGTGGTAGCCTCAATGAAGCGGAAACCATTCGTTATCGTACCGTGTTGGTTAAGCAAGACACCCAATACTGGAGAGAGTATCAGGATGGCACTAATCAGGAGCGGGATCGCTGGCTTGGATATCTGAACCTGGAGTTTGATATCACTGACGATCTCATGTTGTCGCTTAAGTATGATCATACTCAGGATAGGACGGGCATAGACCGCGGTGGCTGGCTCAACAGTCAAGGCGAGCTCATTGGTGGCCGTGATATCATTTGGGATCAACCCTGGGCCTTTACCGACAATACTATCTCAAATCTGGGTGCCGAACTGACCTATCATCTCAGTGACAACTGGCAGATCAAGGCGGGTTATAACGACCAGCAGTTTAATCGTCAGCGTTTAGATTCTTCCCCTAGCCTGGTAAATGGTTCGGAAGATCCCTTCACGGATGGCTACACCATCAGCCCGTTCGACCGTTATGACGACTGGCAACATAAGACGGGCTTTATCGACTTTACCGGTGACTTTAGTACCGGCGATGTCGAACATAAGTTGCTGATCGGCGCCAATATGCTGGACTACTACTATGGCCAGCTAAAAGAGGCGGGTGACAAGAATCAGTTGGTTATGCCGGGGCAGCCAGTGCCTCGCCCGGACTTGGACTATCATCGCGACACGACTAAGTCTGAGTCTGACTACAAGCATTACGGTTTCTATATTCAAGATCTCATTACCCTTAATGATAGCTGGCAGCTATTGGCTGGCGTGCGCTACGACGAGCAGAAGAAGGACGGTGAGGGTAACAACAGTTATGCCGTATCACCTAAGTTTGGGGTGATCTATTCACCCGCGGAGAACGGTAGCATCTATTTGAACTATTCAAAGAGCTTTACGCCTCAGGGAATGGTCAATGATCCTGATGATGTGAATGACAAAATGAATTTGGATCCCGAATATGGTGAGCAGTATGAGATAGGTACCAAATGGGAGCTTTTCGATGGCAGTCTACTGTTAACCGGTGCGCTGTTCGATATTACGGTATCGAATGTCACAGTGACTCAAGATCTTGAGGTGACCCCGACGAGTGGCGACAAGACTATTACCACTCAATCTGGTGAGCAGCGTCATAAGGGGTTTGAAATGGGCGCCCAGGGTCAGCTTACTGAGAAATGGTTTATGTCGGGGTCGATGATGTATCTCGATGCTGAATATGTTCGTCCAGAAGAAGATCGTTTAGATGGTAAGACACCTGTGGATGCGCCTGAATGGTCGGCTAACATCTGGACACGTTACGAGGTGACTGAAGCGCTGGCACTTAACTTTGGTGCAGTCTATGTGGGTGAACGTTTCGCTAATACAGATAATACGATTAGCAAAGATGCTTATGTTCGTTTTGATATTGGCGCCGCTTATACCATGGATATCAAAGGTACTGATCTGAGTGTTCGCCTTAATGTGAAGAACCTATTCGATCAGGATTATCTAGCTGGTGGAACCAATACAGATGTGACAGTGGGTGAGGGACGTCATTTCGGTCTTGCACTGGAAGCCAAGTTCTAATTTATTATTCGATACAGTAAAACCTAAAGCCGCTATCTCATATAGCGGCTTTTTTGTTTTTCAGGGGGCTTTTTAACCTGAGGGACTGGTAAAAAAGTTTCGAATCACTATAATCTATCTTTCGAAACGAAACTTAAGTGAAACTCTTTGTGAATAAACGAAACACACAACAGCGCCGACACAGCATCATTGCCGTTTTGAACGAAACAGGCGAGGTGAGTGTGGATGAGTTGGCGAGTCGTTTCGAAACTTCTGAGGTCACCATACGTAAAGATCTGGCTGCGCTAGAGAAAACCGGGCTATTGCTTAGACGTTATGGTGGTGCGGTGGCTATCCCTGATGAGGTGACACAACAGTTTAGTGCCAAAATCGCGCCTAATAAGTTGTCGATTGCCGAGACGGCGGCCAGGCTGATTAAAGATCATAACCGCATCATTATCGATAGCGGCAGCACCACGTCAGGATTAGTGCAGCAGCTTAACGCTAAGCGGGGTTTGGTGGTGATGACCAACTCGCTGCAACTGGCCAATGCCATCCATGAGTTGGAAAATGAGCCAACTCTGTTGATGACTGGCGGTACATGGGATCCCCATTCTGAGTCTTTTCAGGGGCAGGTCGCCGAGTTAGTGCTGCGCTCTTATAACTTCGATCAGTTATTTATCGGTGCCGATGGCATAGATCTGACCCGCGGCACAACCACCTTTAATGAGCTGACCGGTCTTAGCAAGGTGATGGCAGAGGTCTCCCGAGAAGTGATCGTTATGGTGGACTCAGACAAGATAGGCAGGCGCATTCCCAACTTGGAACTGGCGTGGCAGCAAATAAGTGTGCTGGTGACCGATGATAGAGTCGATGAGCAAACGGTAAAACAGATCACCGAGCAGGGGGTAGAAGTAATACTCGCCCCCTACTCAAAGTAAATTTTTTAATATTAGTATTGAGTCAGTAGGAAAAAATTATGTGCGGAATCGTTGGCGCAGTGGCGCAAAGGGATGTTGCGGAAATTCTACTCGAGGGGCTACGCCGCCTCGAATATCGTGGTTATGACTCTGCCGGTGTGGCGGTGATCCATAACAATGAACTGGAAAGCACTCGCCGTGTAGGTAAGGTGCAGGAGCTATCCAATGCGCTAGAAGAAGCGCCGCTGATTGGCGGTACGGGTATCGCCCATACTCGCTGGGCGACCCATGGTGAGCCGAGTGAGCGCAATGCCCACCCTCATCAGTCAAGTGGCGATATTGCCGTAGTACATAACGGCATTATCGAAAACCATAACAAGCTGCGCGATATGCTTAAGGGCCTGGGTTACACCTTTAGTTCAGATACCGATACCGAAGTGATCTGTCACCTGGTGCACCATGAGCTTAAGTCTCACGATACCCTGCTCAGCGCCGTACAAGCCACGGTGAAACAGCTTGAAGGTGCTTACGGTACTGTTGTGATCGACCGCCGCGATAGCGAGCGCATGATTGTGGCCCGTTCTGGTAGCCCACTAGTGATAGGTTTTGGCCTGGGCGAAAACTTTGTCGCTTCTGATCAGTTAGCCCTGCTGCCTGTGACTCGCTCGTTCGCTTTCCTCGAAGAGGGTGATGTCGCCGAAGTCACACGCCGCACCGTCAGCATTTATGATCTGGATGGTAATCCGGTCGAGCGTGAAGTCAAAGAGTCGGAAGTGACTCATGATGCCGGTGATAAGGGTGAATACCGCCACTATATGCTCAAAGAGATCTACGAGCAGCCTCGCGCCATCGCTCACACCCTAGAGGGACGTATTGCCGGTGGTCATGTGCTGGATTCAGCATTCGGTGAGAATGCCGCCGAGTTTCTAAAAGATATCAAACACGTACAGATCATTGCTTGTGGTACCAGTTACCATGCGGGCATGGCCGCACGTTACTGGCTCGAAGATTGGGCCGGTGTTTCATGTAACGTCGAGATCGCTTCTGAGTTCCGTTACCGCAAGTCGCACCTATTCCCTAACAGCCTGTTGGTGACTATCTCTCAGTCGGGCGAAACCGCTGACACCTTGGCGGCACTACGCCTGGCTAAAGAGATGGGCTATAAGGCGACCATGACCATCTGTAACGCGCCGGGTTCCTCTTTGGTGCGTGAGTCGGATATGGCTTATATGATGAAAGCGGGCGCCGAAATTGGTGTGGCTTCAACCAAGGCCTTTACCGTACAGCTAGCAGGTCTTCTGATGCTGACTGCTGCCATTGGTCGCCACAACGGCATGTCTCCAGAGATGCTGGCCGAGATCACTCAGAGCCTGCAATCTATGCCGGCTAAAGTTGAGCAGGCGCTGGGCTTGGACGATGCCATTGCCGAGCTGGCTGAAGACTTTGCCGATAAGCATCACGCCCTCTTCCTGGGCCGTGGAGATCAATACCCTATCGCGATGGAAGGTGCGCTTAAGCTTAAGGAGATCTCCTACATCCACGCCGAAGCTTATGCTTCTGGTGAGCTTAAGCATGGCCCGCTGGCACTGATCGATGCCGATATGCCGGTTATTGTGGTCGCACCAAACAACGAACTGCTTGAGAAACTCAAGTCGAACGTCGAAGAAGTTCGCGCCCGTGGTGGTCTGATGTATGTGTTTGCCGACAAAGATGCCGAGTTTGAGTCAGATGACACCATGAAGGTGATCCCTGTGCCACATTGTGACGATTACATGGCGCCACTCATCTACACCATTCCGTTGCAGCTGCTTTCTTATCACGTCGCCTTGATCAAGGGTACCGACGTAGATCAGCCACGTAACCTGGCAAAATCAGTTACGGTAGAATAATTTAGCGGGTATCCGTTAGATTTCTAGATTCAAAAGCAGCCTCTAAGTAGGCTGCTTTTTTATGTTTTCTCCATTCTCTTCACTTTTTCGGCTTTTTCTTCTTCTGTTCCTTGACCTGTGTCTAACACACAGGTTTATAGTCAATGTAACAGCGATACTAAAGTCTCTAGTTGGAGTGGTTATGCGTGTTAATCAATTAGCGAAAAACCTCAATATCACGGGTGATACCGTGCGTTTCTATACCCGCATCGGTCTGCTGACGCCGACTAAGTCTTCGGTCAATGGCTACAAGGACTATAGCGATAAGGATCAATCGCGCATGCAGTTTATCCTAAGCGCCAGAAGCCTAGGGTTTAGCGTCGATGAGATTAAGGTGATCTTCTCCCGAACCGATCAGGGGGAGAGTGCCTGCGGCTTGGTCAGGCAGATGATTCAGCAAAAGCTCGATGAGACAGAGAAGCAGTTTGAAGAGATGGTGAAGCTGAGGAGCAAGCTGTCGAACGCGGTGAAGGATTGGTCCCACAAGCCAGATAAAGCACCGACTGGCAATATGATCTGCCATCTAATCGAAGGCACTTACGCAGAAGGCACTGAAGACAGCTATGAAGAAGGCGTCGATGAGCCAAGCGTTATGGCGAGCTAGGAGAACAGAAGATGGATAGTAAGAGAGTACAACTCAACATCATTGGCGCTGGCTGTGCGAGCTGCGTTGGTAAGATAGAAACCGCATTAAAGGCCGTACCCGGAGTCACCTCGGCGGAGATGAATTTTGCCGAGCGTATCGTCGATGTCTCGGGCTCGGCAACGCCTGAACAGTTAATTGCAGCCGTCGAGGCGGCTGGCTACAACGCGACTCAGCTACAGGGCGAGGCGAGTAGTGATGCCATGGATGAGAAGGAGCAGGCCGATCTCGACTATTATCGCAGCCTGCTGCGCCATACTTTTATCGCCTTATCTGTGGGTATTCCCTTGATGGTCTATGGCCTGTTTATCGGTGAGATGACGGTCACTACCACGACCGAGCAGCTGGCCTGGGGGCTGGTGGGCTTAGTTACCCTAAGTATCATGATTTTGTCAGGCAAACACTTTTATGTGGGGGCATGGAAATCTTTCGTGCACCACAACGCTAACATGGACACGCTAATTGCCTTGGGTACGGGTACCGCCTGGCTCTATTCCATGCTGGTGGTTGCTTTCCCAACGCTGCTACCCGAGATGGCGCGCCATGTCTATTTTGAAGCCACAGCGATGATCATAGGTTTGATTAACCTTGGCTTAGCGTTAGAGGTCAAGGCTAGGGGCAAGACCTCTGAAGCGATCAAGCGTCTCATTGGCTTGCAGGCTAAGACTGCGAGGGTAATTCGTGACGGCAAAGAGCTAGATATCGATATCGCCCAGGTGCTGCAAGGTGACAAGGTGAGGGTCCGCCCAGGTGAGAAGATCCCTGTCGATGGCGTGGTCATTGAGGGTAATACTAGTGTCGATGAATCTATGCTGACTGGTGAGCCTATGCCGGTAGAGAAAACCATCGACAGCGAGGTGGTCACTGGCACCTTAAATAAGTCTGGTGCTATCGTGTTTAGCGCTACCCGAGTGGGTAAAGACACTGCCCTTGCCAGAATCATCGCCATGGTGAAGCGGGCGCAAAATTCAAAACCGCCAATTGGCAGGCTTGCCGATGTGATCGCCAGTTACTTTGTACCGGCAATTATGATCATCGCCATCGTTAGTGCCATGGTATGGTTTAACTTTGGCCCTGAGCCATCTTTAGTATTTGCTATCGTCTCGGCCACCACAGTGTTGATCATCGCCTGTCCCTGTGCCTTGGGGTTGGCGACACCTATGTCGGTTATGGTTGGCGTGGGTAAGGCCGCCGAGTCGGGTGTGCTAATCCGTAACGGCGAAGCGCTGCAAACCGCCTCCAAGATCAGTGTCATGGTGTTAGATAAGACGGGCACTATTACTCAAGGTTCGCCTCAGGTAACAGATATCCTGCTGGCTGAGGAGACTGAATTAGATGAGCAAGGCGTGCTAGCCCTAGCCGCCAGCATAGAGCGTCATTCTGAGCATCCCCTCGCCGAGGCCATCGTCGAGACGGCTAATAGCCGAGATATCAAACTTGAGTCTGTTGAAGACTTTAATGCCATCTCTGGACGCGGCGTAGAGGCAAAAGTTAACGGACACTCTATTTTGTTTGGTAACCAGGCCTTGATGCAGGACTTAGGTGTAGACATTCAGGCACATCAGGCTAAGGCGCAGCAATTGGCTGCAGAGGCTAAGACACCTATGTATCTGGCACGAGACAATAAGCTCATCGCCATCATTGCAGTGGCCGATCCTATTAAACAAGATTCGGTCGAGGCAATCGCCAGGCTTAAGCGTAATGGCATCAAGGTGGTGATGTTGACGGGAGATAATCAGGCTACGGCTGCGGCTGTGGCTGCTAAGGTCGGCATAGAAACCTTTTTTGCCGAGGTGATGCCTCAGGATAAAGCCTGCAAGGTGGCCGAGTTGCAAAAAACGGGTGAGATAGTGGGCATGACTGGAGATGGTATCAATGATGCCCCCGCGCTGGCGCTGGCTAATGTTGGCTTTGCCATTGGTACGGGGACGGATGTGGCCATCGAGAGTGCAGATATTACTTTGATGCGCGGCTCTTTGCATGGCTTAGCCGATGCGATAGCGGTCAGCAAGGCGACACTAAGGAATATTAAGCAGAACCTGTTTGGCGCCTTTATCTATAACGCCGCTGGTATCCCTATTGCCGCGGGAATTCTCTATCCCATGTTTGGGGTTTTGCTCAGTCCGGTTATTGCTGGTGCGGCCATGGCCTTCTCATCACTGACTGTGGTGAGTAACGCCAATCGCCTGCGTCTATTTAAAGCCAAAGCGCATTAGGAGGCTGGTATGTTATTTATCAATTTATTTTGTCTCGCTTTAATTGGCTTTATTGTCTGGTGGTTCTGGCTTTATTCGCCAGAGACTCCGGTGAGCCAGGAAGGGATAAAGATAGTCGTTAAAGATGGTGTTTATACGCCGTCGCGCATCAAGATTGCAGCGGGTCAGGCCACGACACTTACCTTTTTAAGAGAGGATAAGTCGGCCTGTTCGGCGACTCTACAGCTGCCTGAACTGGAGATCAGTGAGGAGCTGCTACTTGATAAACCTACGCTTATCAATATTCCGGCCACGGAAGCGGGAGAGTATGCCTTCCATTGCCAGATGCAGATGTATAAAGGCGTGCTGGTGGTTGAATAGATTAATGATAAGCTTAATATTCTGAGCCCTGCCGCTTTAACTTAAATAACGGAACTCATTGAACGGTCAATTTAAGCTTTAAAGATACTGATATAAAAACAAAAACGGCTTTCATGATGAAAGCCGTTTTTGTTTTGCGAGTAATCTTAATTTATAACTAATTTAATCAAGTAGATAAGCTCGCATTGTGGTCACTTCAGATTCGCCACCTAAGTTATCTTGTACCGTGATTTGCAAATGTACGTAATCGCCTGCTTCGCCGTTATTAGGCAAATTGACAAACCATTGTCCATCTTGCTGCATCACATTGGCATCTTGCCATCTGTTTTGGGTTTCAGCCATTGAAGTGCACTTGTATACATAGGTTTCAACGCGGCACTCTTGACCTATGGCATAACGGACAGAGACTTGCGACAGTGAAACTTCGTTGCGAAGATCGACCTTAGCAGACACTCTGGCCTGAATCGGCTGATTTGCGGCGATGGTATTTTCCATATCAACTGGCAAATCTATCGCAGGTACCAGTACTGGCTGTGCGCCTTGAAGTTCGCTGTTGGTATTCCAACTAAAACTACCTAGGTACTCTGTGCCTAACTTTTCATTGCTTGAGGAGCCTGACTCTACTTGACGCATCTGATAAGTACGTATCAAGGTGACTCTGGCATCTTCATCTGGAAGTTCAATGAAGCCACCTTTGGTATTGGTGGGTTGGCCGTTAACTAAGGTTAAGCCGAATGCAGATGCATCGCGTCCTGCCACACCGTCATGGCCAAAGCTGTCACCAAAATGAGGTAAGCTAATTTCAAGCAAGTTAGTATCACGATAACCTAAGGCAGAACCACTGGATAATAATGCCGCTCCTTTACTTGCTTTGAACCAAGAAACATCATTTTTAGCGCCGCGACTGTAATAACGAGCACCTTCAAATAATGCGCCAGAGGTATACACATTAAATCTTGGCATGACGATATCTGTCCAAGCACCATCAATACCTGTTGAGTAATACTCAGTTCGAGTCAAAGGTGCAATCAATGCCAAAGGTGTACCACCAGCATAGAAAGGATTTAAGCCTCTGACATGGGAATGCATATCCGTCCATACTGGGCGGGTATCACCTTGCGAATGATAATGTGCGGTGCGCTGGGCGAGCTTGCGCTTGCCATTAACACCATCCGATTGACCCTGATCTAAGCTTGCCGGTTCAAAATGCAGCTTGCCGGTTTCAATTTTACCTTGGCTGATGTTTCTTAGGTTGTAAGCATAGGGTGAACGTTCTGGCGCAACCCCTGACCAATGAATCATCATCGGTCCCTGTTCGGCTTCTGCTAATAATACTGCACTGGTGTGTGCATCTAAGCCAACCGTAGGAATGCTATCTATGCTGTAAGTGCTGTATTTAAAGCGGCCTGGTGAGTTTGGTCTGGCACCAATAACCCCTACTGCACCGCGATTAGCCAGCTCTTTTATGCTGCTTGATGAGAAGAAGTACGGGAACTCAAGTAATACAACCTTGCCTTGAATCTCGTAGTCGTCCCAATTTGTTTGATAGCCTTGATCTTGAATCACCACCACCTCTGCACTACCTTCGCCATGGAAGTTCTTCGATACAGATTGGATGGTATAGTCAACTTCAGTGCCTTTACCTGTGGTCAGTGTGGTTTTTGGGGCTAATGCTCGGGTTGTGATAAAGCTGTTGAATCTATCATCGCGACCACGAGACAGCGCATATACTTGGGTGACATAGTCCGGCGCGATTTCGACTGAGCCTGCTTTAAGTAGATGATCATCATTGAGACCGTAAGTGAAACCAGCACTATAACCTTGTGACATTAAAGGTTTATTCGCTGCAAACTCCACCAGGCTGGCCTCAGAAGCATTGAAATCAATCACAGTGTTCTGGGTTAACTTAGTGCTTAACTCCGCCATCATAGTTACTGACTGCACTAATCCACCGTAATTACCTTGGTGGTCATAGGTCATGATATAGGAGACTAAAGAGTAATCACCTTTAGGAACACTTATGGTTCTGCTGCCGTTTTGCAAATTGACATTGCCTACCCAAGCATCTTCACCATTCATGATGTAAAACTTAGAAGGGTAACTCGCTGGTTTGCCGTAGCGGTCGAATAGATTAACGGTTAAATCTACTAATGGTGGCGTGATCCAGTAAGACAAAGGAACCGTTAAACCTGCTTTATCTTTACCCATAGACTCACCGATTAAGCGGCCGCCGATAGTGCCATAAGCACTGTCGTTTAACTCTACGCTAGGGTTAATCCAAACCGGCACTTGCGCCACGCTTTTCGCAGGGATAGTGACTTGTTGCGCATCTAACCAAATGGCGTTGCTAGGAATCGCACTTTTGCCATCTTCACCGGTAAATTCCAGTTTAAGTTTTAGGGTGAGATCCTCATCACTTAAGTTTTCTAGTGCCACTAAGCTCTGCACTGCAGTTTGAGTTTCACCATAAGTGAACATCCCCAATTCTTGGCCTGGATTGGCAACCAATACTTGCTTGATAGCGGCGTTGACATCCATAGCCCCTGCGCCTTGCTCAAGTACATCCGCTTGCGTGGCAGTGACCGAAGAGGTTAAGACACTTTTTAATTGGCGAGGGCTGAGATCGGGTCTTGCTTCAAGCAAGATAGCTGCGCCACCAGCTACATGAGGAGCGGCCATTGAGGTTCCTGATAGTGAGCGATAGGCATGATCGCCTTTACCACCGGATGCCGCAGCAATAACATTAACCCCTTGTGAGGCAATATCAGGTTTTAAACTGTGGCCGTCAGGGCTTGGGCCACGGCTAGAAAAGTTTGCAGTTTCATTGCCTCTATCTACCGCTGCAACCGTTAATGCGCTTGGTGCACAACCTGGAATACCAATGGTTTCGCGGGTAAAGCTATTACCTGCCGAAATCACAAATAAGGCTTTATCACTTAACGCTTCGACTAAGTCGACCATAGGGCCATCGCAACTAGTGCCGCTACTGCCTAATGACATGTTGATGATATCTGCACCATTATCGACAGCCCATTCCATTGCTTGCATAATGCCAGAGGTTGAGCCGCTGCCATTGTCGCCAAGAACCTTAGCAATGAGTAATTCTGCTTTAGGTGCCATGCCCGCATATTTGCCGTTAGAGGCAAATCCATTACCAGCTACTGTTGAGGCTGTGTGAGTACCATGACCGTTAATGTCATCGACTTCTGTGTAAGGCCAAACAAAAGACTGGCTCGCAACGACTTGGCCTGCAAGATCAGGATGATCTGTATCATAACCTGTATCTAATACCGCAACCTTCACGCCATTGCCTTTGTAAGGCGCTGCGTAATTTCCATAGGCTCCGGTTAATGGCACCGTTGGATAGCTATCATCTTTGGCTATCGAGTGGCTCCACCAATGTTTGTTTCTGCGGCTTTCAAAAGCTTCGTGGGCTTCTACGCTGGCATCTAGCCATACGCCTTGAATCGAGCTGGCATAATCTAAATTTGCCAGTAAATCTTGTAGCTCACTCTTACTGACGGACATCGCTAAACTATCGATGATATCAAACCTAGCGGTGAGTTTAGCGCCAGGGATTTTCAGGTTAGCATTGGTTGCTGGAAGGTTACCATCGCGGTATTCAATGATGATAGGCAGGTTAGCCATGCTCTCGTCATCAAAACCGGCTTTGTATAACTTGGTGAGGTTGAAAAGTTCACGGTCGAGCAATCCCTTATCGACAAGTTCAGCCGCTTTGGGCGGGATGAGGTAAATGTCACTACCTAACTGTTGTAAACTGGTGATCTGCTCCTGGCCTTCATCACTGACTAATCTGGCACCAAACAGTCCACGATTAGGTGTTGCCATGGCACTGACTTTATCACCTGTAATGAGCGTAAACTCCAACGCTTTAGGGCTATCATCAGTAATGCCTTGAGCAAAAGTCATTGTTGATATGCTTAAAAGGTTTGCGGCCCAAAATAAACTGCTGCCTCTTTTTATCAGTCTTCTTCCTTTCATAAGTATCCTTATTTTTTATAGTTTATTTGGACGAGTTTTAGCTTTCCTGGCTAATGCTATTTCGTCACATCCTCCATTTAGCATTAGCCGAGAGGGGATATCTAGAGTGAAGCTGATCAAATTTGTAACATTCCAGTTTTCTTGAGAGGGAGATGATGCGGTGTATTTAGGGACGGCTATGACTCGGGAGTTGGGCTGGAAGTTACGATTGAGAGTAGTCAATGTCGCTTTGTTACGCCGCTATTTGTATGGCTTAATTGATGGGTTATCTAATAGTATTTATAGCGCTATTTTGCTGAATTGTTATGTTCGTCCAACTGAAGCAGTTTTAGCAAAGCTTCCGTTGTTCCGCATTCAGCTAACTTAGGAAAAATATGTTCACAACTGTTGTTATGGGCGTCAAGATTGGTGTCAGTTATCGCATCGGTCACCAGGGTGACATTGTAGCCATGCTCATGTGCCTGACGGGCGGTAGATTCTACACCCATTGATGTCATTAAGCCGGTAATGACCACCTGAGTAACGTTTGCATCTTGCAATTGCTGATGTAAATCAGTGTTGTGAAATGCTCCCCATGTTTGTTTGCTTATGCATTTATCATCTGAGCTTACATCTAGCTCTGGGATCAACTCCGCCCAATTAGCCACAGGCTTTTGCGTTGCCTGGCTTATTTGGTTTCTGCCTGGGGCTTTGCCATTCACGTTGATCAGAAATACAGGTAGCTGCTTTTGTTTAAAAGCGGTCTTGAGCTTAATAGAACTGTCTACGACTTTAGATATTGGATGAACCGTTGGCATACATACTATGCCTTGTTGTAGATCGACAATGATAAGTGCACTGCCTTTATCCAGTGTGGAAATAGTCATAGTGGGTCCCCACAATAAATAGCGAATGCTTAAGTGTGTTGTCATTCGAGTATAACGTGAGTGAGTTGTCTGTGTTTTTCTAGCTAATGAATTTTCTTTTATCTGTGCTAACGATTTGTCTTTCTTCATGATAGCAATGAAATTATTTTTGATGACCGATCCGGAGTTTGTTGCTTTAGTGTTTGGTATGTTCAAATAGATTGGTGGAAGTCTCTGGCTGTGATGCCCCCACTACTGAGTCGCTTAGAGTTGTGCTTATGGCTAAGCCTGCTATTAATGCTGAAATATGGTGAAAGACACCTGGAAAGGCTAAAAGCAGTATTCAATATCGCGATAGTCATATGAGCCATGAGGTGAGTCGATAGATGGCTATGGTCAGCCTCTAGGCGAGGCTTCGAAGTTTTCCTTGCTCAAAGCAAAGGTAAGCTGTGATATCAAAAAGCTGAGTTGGTTACTGTTTTGGGGACTAAACAATAATTCCTCAGCCTTTTAGATTTTTAGATCAAACTCATGTGGTATGAATTGAGGGGTTAGAAGCGATAGCCCAGATTGAAAGTAAAAGTATGAGTATCGAGTAGATCCATCGCCTGATAGTGATAGGTGAGGCCGAGATCCATGCCTGACAAGAATTCCATCCGCCAGCCTAGCCCTGCTAGGAGGCCAGTCCCGTCTTTAGCGTAATCACTGTCATCGCCATCGTGATATTTAAGCTTGTATTGATTGGCACCCAATTTAAACACCAAACGGTTTCTTTGCGACAGGGGAAGGGTATACAGGGCGGCAGCTCGAAAGCTTTCTACATTATCCATTTGATCGCCAATGATAAGGAAATTGGTGACAAATATGTCTTGTTCCATATAGCCCACTTCTAAGCCCCATTCGGGGGAAAATTGGTAGCGATAGGCGAGATCGTAGTGAAACTGAATATCATCGGTAACAGTATCATCTTCTGAGACGTTGGTTTCTCCAAAACCTGCACCGACCGACAGGGCGTGTTGGTAATCCGATGCGAAAGAAAGAGGCGTGACGAGTAGGCAAGCTGCAGCAAGAATAGCTTTCATAACAGTCCTTGTAAGGTGATAACAACAAAATATCGAACCCGACTTATAGCAGATGCTGTCAATAAAAGGTACAGGTAGTTTTTGTTTCTTTGATATTATCCTCTGTTTAATTGATTATTTTTCAATTATTAAGCTAAAACCAGTCTGTCTTTAAGCGTTAATGGCTTTTGCTGTCCATTTGTTGTGTATCGTCGACAATCAGGCTAGCAGTGGCCGGGAGCGCTTTTCTATGCGCTGCCACACCTTATCATGGAAGTAGAACACGACAGTATTAATCGCCGGTTCAATCAGTGCCACCGCGCCGCCAATCACTATGCTACCGGTTAACAGGTAGGTAATGGTGAACGCGACACCAAAGTGTAGTATCGCAAAAGTAAATGTTTTAGCCATGATGCAACTCCTCTTTAACTAAAATAAATGATAATCGTTATCATTTGTGGTGTAAATGAAATTGGCTAGATGGCTTTAATCTTAAAAAACGATTAATTTTGCATATCCGCTAGCTTTTGTTGGTTTTACTCCTATTCATGGATTGCTTCTATTAATTGCTCTAATTCCGCAATGCAGCTTCCGCAGCCACTGCCCGCTTCAGTTAGCGTCATTAGGGTAGCAGTATCTTTAACCCCTTGTTGCTTTATGGCGCGGGAGAGTGCTCTTTCGCCGACTTGCTTGCAGGCGCAAATGATTCTGCCTTTGGTCAGTGTGCCCTTAGGCTCTGCCGACAGCAGGCTGCTTAGCAGAGTAGAAAGCTCATCTTGCTCATTAAATAGTGCTGCAAACCAGGCATAGTGATTCGGGTCAAATTGCTTGCTTACTATGTAGGAAAATTGGAGCTGTTGCTGCCAACTCTGGGCTAATCGATAACACTCCTGTTGGGGCGACTCGGCCATAACTTGGGTGGTTTGTTGATAGGGTGACAGGGCTTTTAGCCTACTATTGAGCGCGCTTGGTGACAATTCGCTGGCAATGAAATAGCAAAACCCACCGTTGATTGTCTGCTTTACCCAATAGGGGAATTCGAGCAGCTCTAAAGATTGGCGACAGATGACTAATGCTTGGCTTAGGGGCTTAAAACGACGGACACTCACAGGTGTTGCTTTCATCTCGGGTTGACCGGAAATAGGGTCGACAAATGATTGCCCAAGCGTACTAATTTTACCTGCACTGGAGTTACGGTTGCTCCAGTGAATCGCTGAAAACAACTCGCCGGGTTTAACGTCTTTGCTGATGTTAACCCGTAATAATGCTTTGCCTGTCGCACTGGTAATCTCCGCAATATCATGCTGATTGAGGCGATAAACCGCGGCATCTTGAGGATGGATCTGTAACTGGGGTTCTGGCTGATGTTGGCATAGCCGAGCTGCCAAGGCGGTGCGTGTCATAGTGTGCCATTGATCTCGGCTACGACCACTGCTGAGTTTCAGAGGAAACTGCTGATCACATGCCTGTGCTGAAGCTATATAGCGCACCGGGATCAGTCTGGCTTTGAGGTTGTCGGTATTAAATCGGCCATCTGCAAACAGACGTTGATGGAGCGTTTGAGGTTGCAATTGGCTGACTGGCCACTGCTGAGGAGCCAACTGGTAGTAGTCGTTATCAGAAATAGTAGCTAAGTCGCCAAGAACCAGGGCATTTTGACTTAATGCATGGGCTTTGTTGGTTAGGCTGGCATATTCTCTGAATATCTCCGCTTCATGGCGATAGTTAAACCCATGACTAAATCCCATTCGTTTGGCCACTTCACTGATGATCCACCAGTCGGGTTTAGCCTCGCCAGGTGTCGTCGTCACCCTGCGCTGACGCGATATGCGCCGCTCAGAGTTAGTGACTGTTCCCGACTTTTCTGACCAGCCCTGAGCCGGTAGCTTCACATCGGCTAATGCCAGAGTGTCTGTATCTGCAACACAATCCGATACCACCACAAAAGGACATTGGGCTAAGGCGGCTTTAATTTTATGGCTATCGGGCAGGCTGACGGCAGGATTGGTTGCCATGATCCAGATGGCTTTAATTTTTCCCTCAGCAATTGCATCGAACATATCCACGGCTTTGAGACCCGGCCGAGTTGCTATTTGAGGTGCGCGCCAGAAGTCGCTTACCAATTCACAGTTGCGCTCATTAAAGTCTAAATGCGATGCAAGCATATTGGCTAAACCGCCCACTTCGCGGCCGCCCATGGCATTGGGTTGCCCAGTAATAGAGAAGGGACTACTGCCGGGTTTACCTATTTTTCCCGTGGCCAGATGACAATTAATAATGCTATTGACTTTATCTGTGCCCTGAATGGATTGGTTAACCCCTTGAGAGTAGAGGGTCAATACTTTATCGCTGTGGCCAAATAGCTCAAAAAACTGTTTAAGCTCTGCGGTGCTTATCTGCAGTTGCTCCGCAGTCAGCTCCAGTGTGAGTTTATCTTGCTGTGCACTGTGTAATGCGGCTTCAAAACCCTGAGTGTGTTGCTCAATATAATCCTGGTCGAGCAGTTGATTGTCGGCGAGATAGCTTAATAAGCGATTGAATAACAGTACATCTTTACCGTTAGCAATGGCCAAATGCAGATCGGCGTCATTGCATGAGGCGGTTTTCCTGGGATCTATCACCACCAACTTACACTTGGGGTTTTGGGCTTTTGCCGCTTTAATGCGCTGATATAGGATCGGATGACACCAGGCTAGGTTTGAGCCCACAAGAATGATGAGATCGGCGGCTTCGATATCCTGATAACAGCCGGGTATTGAATCGCTGCCAAAGGCGCGTTTGTGACCAGCAACGCTTGAGGACATGCACAGTCTCGAATTGGTGTCGACGTTTGCGCTGCCAATGAAGCCTTTCATCAGTTTGTTGGCCACATAATAGTCTTCTGTTAATAGTTGGCCAGATAGATAGAAAGCGACTGAATCAGGGCCATGTTTGGCTATGGTTTGCTGAAATTGTTCTGCTACTGTCGATATCGCTTCATCCCAACTCACCCCTTGATGTTTGATCATTGGAAACTTAAGCCGATGGGTTTCCGATAGCGTCTCGCCTAATGCCAGTCCTTTAGAGCAAAGTTTTCCTAAGTTGGCGGGGTGGCTTTTATCGCCACGAATGAGTAGTGCACCGTTACGTAGCGGTTTTGCTTCTACACCGCAACCGACACCACAATATGCGCAGGTTGTTTTAATCCAAGGAGTTATCGGATTCTGACTCATAAAAACCTCTCTCAGCCTGATGGAATGGTTTTAAATCTATTTTTTAAAGCAAGTGGTAGGCCATGATGGTTTTATCTTGTTTGTTTGTTTTTAAATTTAACAAAAACAAGTAATTAGTTTTTTATTTTTATCAATCTACCTATTTAGAGGTATGTGTTTAAAATCATATTATTCATTAGTTTAGGTTAAATGTTCGATAATGGTCATTGTTTGCACAATTGCGGTGCGAGTTAATTTGTTTTCAAGCCGTTAAAAATGTCAGTTTTGTTTTTTTAATTTTCACGTTTTCTTTTTATGTTTCTGATTTTTAAGTTTTTAATTTTATATTTAACGTTTTTTTAAAGTTGTTGGCATTAAGTTTGCTCAATGCTTGTTCAGTTGGCGATAACATCGAGGCTTAATTATGGACAAGCATGAGAAAAACCCTCACCACAGTGTCATTAATATCGGCTTTGGCGAGACAGGAAAATCTGCATGTCAGGGGCGTGTCAGTTTGGTGGGCGCAGGGCCGGGTGATGCCGAGCTGCTGACGGTGAAGGCCATGCGCATTATTCAGCAGGCTGATCTGATTATTTATGATCGCTTAGTTAGTGATGAGATTTGCGCCTTATTCCCCGTAAAGACGCCGACGCTATATGTCGGCAAAGCTAAGCATCTGCACAGTGTCGAACAGGATCGCATCAATGAAATCTTAGTTGAACAAGCCTTACTGGGAAAACATGTCTGCCGTCTAAAAGGCGGGGATAGTTTCATCTTTGGTCGTGGAGGAGAGGAGATCATCTCTCTTAAGGCGCAAAACATTTCTGTAGAAGTCGTGCCAGGTATTACCGCCGCTTCAGGCTGTACCTCTTATGCCGGTATTCCTTTAACCCATAGAGGGGTTTCCCAGGGAACCACCTTTGTTACCGCTCATGCCGAATCAGAGTTGCAACTTAATTGGCAGAGTCTGGCGATGTTACAGCACACCTTAGTGTTTTACATGGGGCTGAGTAAGGCACCACTTATTGCCAATGAACTCATTCAAGCTGGATTGGCTAGCCACACGCCGGTGGCGCTTATCGAGCGTGGTTGCTCTAAAGAGCAGAGGGTGATCAGCGGCTTGCTAAGGGATCTGCCCAATCTGGTGGTTGAACATCAATTGCAATCGCCCACTTTAATTGTGGTTGGGAAAGTGGTGGATCTTGCGTCCCAGCTCAGTTGGTTCGAGCAGCAAGCGCAAATTAAAGATAAGTATATACCGGCCCGTTTGAGTGCCTAGAGATCTAAGGAGAGCCAAGATGGATAACATTTCTGTAGTCGTGGTGGGCAATGGCATGGTTGGCCACAAGTTTATCGACAATATCTTAGCCAGCGAAGCGGCGGATAATGTACAACTAACCACCTTCTCAGAAGAGCCCAGGTTAGCGTATGACAGGGTGCAATTGAGTGCTTATTTTAGTGGTAAGACAGAGCAAGATCTGGCGTTAACCGATGAAGCTTATTATCGCCAGCATAAGGTCGATTTTCTGCTGGATACCAAGGTGATCAGTATCGATCCTCGTGCTCATACCGTATTGACCGATAAGGGAAATACAGTGACTTATGACAAGCTGGTGCTGGCAACGGGGTCCTATCCTTTCGTACCACCTATCCCCGGTAATGACCAAGCTCACTGCTTAGTTTACCGCACCATAGCCGATCTTGAGGCGATCACAGAATCGAGTTGCCATAGCAAAAGCGGAGTGGTGATCGGTGGTGGTCTGCTGGGACTGGAGGCGGCTAATGCCCTGAAAAACCTCGGTCTGGAAACCCATGTGGTGGAGTTTGCCCCAAGGCTAATGGCGGTTCAGCTTGATGACGGTGGTGCGAATTTATTGCGTCATCAAATAGAAGCCCTGGGTGTGCGGGTACACACCCAAAAGGCGACGACGGAAATCGTCGCCGGTGAGCAGGGTCGTTACCGCTTGAATTTTTCCGATGGTACACATCTTGAGACCGATATGGTGGTGTTTTCTGCCGGAATTCGGCCACAGGATGAGCTGGCCCGTCAGGCGCAGCTCGAGGTGGGTGAGCGTGGTGGTATCGTGATTAACGATTTTTGCCAAACCAGTGATCCCGACATCTATGCGGTGGGCGAGTGTGCGCTGTGGCAGGGCCGTATTTTTGGCTTGGTGGCGCCTGGCTATACTATGGCCGCGGTCGCTGCGGCGCATTTATGTGGCAGCGACCTCGCCTTCAGGGGGGCCGATATGAGCACCAAACTGAAACTCCTAGGGCTGGATGTTGCCAGTATCGGTGATGCCCATGGGGTGACCGAAGGGGCGCAGTCTTACACTTTCCATGATGAGGTCGCTCAGGTGTATAAGCGTCTGGTCGTCAATCAGGCGGGAGATAGAGTTTTGGGTGCGGTATTGGTGGGTGATGTCAGCGCCTATGGTCAGCTACTGCAGATGATGCTCAATGATATGCCGTTGCCGGATCATCCATCGGCTCTGATCCTACCTCAAGTAGAGGGGGAGAGCGCAGCCATGGGCGTCGAAGCCTTGCCTGTCAGTGCCCAAATTTGCTCTTGCTATGATGTCAGCAAAGGGGATGTGGCCGCTGCCGTGGCTAATGGGGCTACCGACATGGCCACGATTAAAAGTTGCACTAAAGCCTCCACCGGCTGCGGAGGTTGCAGTGCCTTGGTCAAGCAGGTGATGGACAGTGAGCTTGCCGCTTTAGGTCATGAAGTGGATAACAGCTTGTGTGAACATTTTGCCTATACCCGTCCTGAGCTGGTGGATATTGTGCGGATTAAAAAGATCCGTAGTTTCGATGAGCTGTTAGCCAGTCACGGCTGCGGGTTGGGGTGTGACATCTGCAAGCCTGCTATCGCTTCGATTCTGGCTTCCTTTTGGAATGATTATATCCTCGATGATGCTCATATTGGGCTACAAGACACCAATGATATCTATTTGGGTAATATGCAAAAAGATGGCACCTACTCTGTGGTGCCTCGTATCGCTGGTGGTGAGGTGACACCCGACAAGTTGATCGTGTTAGGTGAGGTGGCTAAGGAATTTGATCTCTACACCAAGATCACCGGTGGCCAGCGAATCGACCTCTTTGGAGCACAACTGCATCAGCTACCGCTGATCTGGCGCAAGCTGGTGGATGCAGGATTTGAGACCGGCCATGCCTATGGCAAGTCGGTACGTACGGTGAAGTCCTGTGTTGGTGACAGTTGGTGCCGATATGGGGTTAACGACAGCTTAGGTTTTGCTATCGATATTGAAAATCGATACAAGGGCTTGCGTTCCCCCCATAAACTAAAGTTTGCAGTATCTGGTTGTACTCGTGAGTGTGCAGAAGCCCAATCTAAAGATGTTGGCATCATTGCCACCGAACATGGCTGGAACCTCTATGTTGGCGGCAATGGCGGCATGCGTCCCAGACACGCCGAGCTGTTTGCCACGGGGTTGGATGACCAGACCTTGATCCGCTATATCGACCGATTCCTGATGTTTTATATTCGCAGTGCCGAAAGGCTTCAGCGCACTTCTGTATGGATAGAGAACCTCGAAGGTGGCCTGGAGTATCTAAAAGCTGTGGTGATTGACGACAAGCTGGGGCTGGCTACCGAGCTTGAAGCCGAGATGGCCGACAACATAGCTAAGTATCAATGCGAATGGAAAACCACGCTGGAGAATCCGGAAAAACTCAAACGCTTTAAGCATTTCATTAATGCTGACAAAGAGGATAGCAACTTGGCCTATGAGGTAAAGCGTTCACAACGCATGCCGGCCAAGTCCAGTCAAGTCATCGATGTATTAACCGTTGAATAGGGAGATAAGTGATGAACGTAGCAATCGATAAGATGCAAGAACTCTGGATATCTGTGTGTTCACCACAAGATATTACTCCCGGCACTGGGGTGTGTGCCTTGGTTGGAGGACGGCAGGTGGCGCTGTTTTGCTGTCGTCAGACACAGGCCTTTTACGCTATCGATAATTTCGACCCTATCGGCAGGGCCAATGTATTATCTCGGGGGATCATGGGCTCAATTGCAGGTGAACCTGTAGTAGCCTCTCCTCTGTATAAACATTATTTCAATCTAAATACCGGTCGTTGTATTCAGACTCCAGAGCATCAATTGAAAACCTATCCAGTGCGCATCTTTGGCGCTGAGGTTCAAATAGGTATTAACCACTAAGTTTCATTAATTTTATTAACGCGAAAGCATGCTACACCAGTGTGGCAGGGGATTGTGCAACTAAAAATAGCCCAACTCCCCGGTTAAGGAGAGTCCCATGAGTACAGATAATCGCTTTAATTTACTGAGTTTTACAGGAAAAATGAAGGTGTTACACCTGAGTTGGATGGCGTTTTTTATCACCTTTGTGGTGTGGTTTAACTTTGCACCGTTATTGCAGTCGGTTAAGGCTTCCTTAGGGCTCACTACGGCCGAAATTAAGACGTTGCTAATTCTTAATGTCGCCTTTACCATCCCGGCGCGGGTGGTCATAGGTATGCTTACCGATCGCTTTGGGCCCCGCATCATCTATTCGGGGTTGCTGGCAATTTGTGCGCTGCCCTGTTTTGCCTTTGCTTTAGCCGACAGCTTTGTACAAGCCGCGATAGCGCGTTTCCTGTTAGGGTTTATTGGCGCGGGTTTTGTGGTTGGAATACGTCTGGTGTCAGAATGGTTTCCCCATAATGAGCTAGGCACTGCTGAAGGCATTTACGGCGGTTGGGGTAATTTTGGTTCCGCTGCTGCAGCATTTACTTTGCCCACTCTTGCCGTGCTCTTTGGCGGTGAAGATGGTTGGCGTTATGCCATGGGGTTGACCGGGGTGATCAGTCTGGTTTTTTCCTGGGTGTTTTACCTTAATGTAGCCGATACACCTAAAGGCTCGACTTATTTTAAGCCTAAGAGCCTCACTGCCATGGAAGTGACCTCTAAAGGTGATTTCTTACTGCTTCTGATTATGAAGCTGCCTATGTATGGCGCGCTGGCACTATTGGCTTGGAAGTTGTCTCCGGCTGGTGTGGCTATGTTGAGCGATCTGAGTGTTTATGGCATCTATCTTGGCTTGCTTCTGCTCTACCTTTATGAAATCTCCCAAGTATGGAAAGTGAACAAGAGTGTTTTTGAAGGGCCGGTACCTGAGATCCATAGATATAAGTTTAAGCAGGTTGCGGTATTAAATATTCTCTATTTCGCGACATTTGGCTCAGAACTGGCCGTGGTGTCTATGTTGCCACTGTTTTTTGCCGAGACCTTCGAGCTCACTCCTGTGATGGCCGGCATGGTCGCCTCGGCTTATGCCTTTATGAATTTGATGTCTCGTCCAGGTGGTGGTTGGATTTCTGATAAATTCGGTCGCAAGCCAACCCTGTTGATATTAACGGCAGGATTAGCGGCGGGTTATTTCCTGATGGGACAGGTGAACAGTGAATGGCCGGTTTGGATTGCTGTGGCGGCGGCAATGGCTTGCTCTTTCTTTGTGCAGTCGGGAGAGGGGGCGGTATTTGCCACAGTGCCACTGATTAAGCGTCGAATGACAGGGCAAATTGCGGGTATGACCGGGGCCTATGGCAACGTGGGTGCAGTGTGCTATCTGACAGTATTATCCTTTGTGGATTACAGCACTTTCTTTTATGTGATTGCGGCCACGGCGGTATTGGGTTTTGTTGTACTGACATGGATGGAAGAGCCGAAGGGACAAATGGCTGAAGTAAACCAAGATGGTAGCGTCACCTTGATCGATGTGTCGAGTCGTTGAGTGAGAGGCTAACTTGATGAATGCTCATCCTAAGCTTATCGAAGCGGTAAATTCAGCGCAGACTCCTGGGCAGACCAAGAGATTAGCGTTGAATTTCGGTGGCAGTTCATGCGCTGGCGTTAGGCCGCAGAATCAGGATGCATTTGCCGTACACCATAGTGTCGATAGCCATCAATTGCTGCATAAAGGGGTGGTCGCTTGCATTGCCGATGGTGTTAGCTGTAGTCAAAATGGTCAGTTGGCCAGTCAGCTTTGCGTGACGCAATTTATCGAAGACTATTTGAGTGCCCCTGAGAGTTGGGGGGTTAAACATGCGGCAACTAAAGTGCTGAACGCCTTGAACATCTGGCTTAACCATCACAGTCAGCAGACGGCGCTAAGGCACAATGGCTACGTGACAACGTTCAGCGCTTTAGTTTTTAAGTCTAACCGGCTGCACCTTTTTCATGTGGGTGATAGCCGGGTTTACCGACTGAGAGCGGGCGAGTTAATCCTTCTTTCTAAGGATCATAGCCATCAGGGATTTGGTGAAAAAGGCTTTCTGACTCGAGCCTTGGGGATGGACAGCCATTTAGAGGTGGACTATCAATGTCATGAAGTACAGCTGGGCGATCGATATCTGTTAACCACAGATGGCGTCCATGAAAATCTTGCCTTGGGCCAGTTAACCGATGTCGTGGCTCAAAAGGATAATTTAGAAGTGTTGGCTAGGCAGTTGACTTCGATGGCTCTAGCCGAAGGGAGCCAGGACAACAATAGCTGTCTATTGTTGCAGGTGCATTCATTGCCCTATGTCGATGCCCCAGAGTTAACATTGTTGTCTTCACAGAAAGTGATCCCACCAGTGATGAGTGTCGGCAATACCATTGATGACTTTGAAGTGCTTAAAGTCTTGTACAGTGGTACACGCAGTCACATCTATTTGGTTAAACCGCAGGGAACAGATGATGTATATGTACTCAAGGCTCCCTCACTTAATTTCAGCGAAGATGGGGATTACCTGGCTAGTTTCGTGCGAGAGCAGTGGGTGGGACAGAGAACTCAGCACCCATCGCTGATGAAGGTTTACCCTAGTGAATCACCTTTCTTATATCATTTATGTGAGTATATTTCGGGACAAACCTTAAGGCAGTGGATGTATGACAATCCAGCGGCCGATTTTTGTAAGGTTAGAGCTATTCTCGAGGGGATTGTGATTGCGGTCAGAGCACTGCAACGTATGGGGGTGGTACATAGGGATATAAAACCGGAAAATCTGATGCTTACCCCTGATGATAAAGTGGTGTTGATCGATTATGGCGCGGCCCAGGCCGATGGCCTGGCAGAGTTGACTCCAGCGACCCAGGAGGCGTTACCTCTCGGCGCTGTGGGATACATTGCCCCTGAATATTTGCAAACGGGAGTGGCGTCTCATCAAGCGGATATTTTCTCAATTGGGGTTGTGGTGTATGAGATGTTAACCGGAAAATTACCCTATACCACAGGTCGCTCCCTATCGATTAATAACCATAGTCGCAGGGATTGGTGTTACATCTCTTGTCGTCAATATCGAGAGTCCGTTCCCTTGTGGCTTGACCTAGCACTTGAGAAGGCGTGTCATCCAGATACCCGCGTAAGATATCAGTCGATGTCAGAAATGCTTTTGGACATGAATAGCCCTAATCAACAGATGGTGCAAAAACATCAGTCTTTGCCTTTCATCGAACGTGAGCCGATTATGTTTTGGAAGGGATTAAGCGTATTACTCTTAATGATTGTGGTGCTGCAAGCTTTGCTATTGTGATAAAAGGGGTGAACAGGCCAAGGCTATGGCCTGTTCTTATTCATTGTTCAATAGCTGCTTAATAGTGCCAAGGGAATTTTGAGAAATCCTGATCCCGTTTTTCCAGGAAGGCATCACGTCCTTCAACGGCCTCGTCGGTGCCATAGGCTAGGCGGGTCGCTTCCCCGGCAAACAGTTGCTGACCCACAAGGCCATCGTCAGGCAGGTTGAAACCATATTTCAACATACGCATGGCAGTAGGAGACTTAGAGTTGATCTCTTTGGCCCACTTTAGGGCTTCAGTTTCCAACTCGGCATGGGGAATGGAGCGATTGACCATACCCATGTCGAAGGCCTCATCGGCGCTGTAGTTAAAACCGAGGAAGAAAATTTCCCGGGCACGTTTCTGACCTATCATTTTGGCAAGATAAGCACTGCCGTATCCTGAGTCGAAGCTACCCACGTCTGGATCGGTTTGTTTAAAGACGGCGTGTTCTTTCGAGGCCAGCGTTAGATCGCAGACCACATGCAGGCTGTGGCCACCACCAACGGCCCAACCGGGCACCACGGCAATCACCACCTTAGGCATGAAACGGATCAGGCGCTGTACCTCTAAGATATGCAGGCGGCCCATGCGTGCCAGATCGGGTGTATCGGTTTCCTCGCCCTCATACTTGTAGCCATCTTTACCGCGAATACGTTGATCGCCGCCGGCACTGAAAGACCACTGCCCCTTGGCTGATGGGCCATTGCCTGTCAGTAGGACACAACCGACATCTGACCATTGGCGGGCATGATCCAGGGCGGTGTAGAGTTCATCGACTGTCTTAGGGCGAAATGAGTTGAGACAATCTGGGCGGTTAATGGCGATTCGTACCGTGCCCTGATCTTTTGCTCTGTGGTAGGTAATGTCTTCAAATGTAAATCCAGGCACCAGATCCCAGGCTGATGGATCGAAGATATCGGAAACCTTGTCTGTCATGTTCGTAACCCTATATTTGTCGCATCGAGAAGATGAGCCAAGGCTAGGCTCAATATGGAAAGAGATCAATTGGGAAGCAGAAAACCGTGCTCTTGGCTAAGGTTTCTGCTTCCTAAAGGGGTTTATCTGATCTTATCGCAGATAAATTGTTGGTTGTCTTTGCTTAGCTCGTCAAAACGATTACCGCTGTTGTCGCAATACTTCTCTTTAAACTCAAGTACCGACTCAGGCGATTCGAGAATATTGTCCAGTGCAGCCAACTCCTTTCGAGTCAGTCGCTCGGCAATTTGCGTCTTGAACATTGCAATGTTCTTGTCTACTCGGATGATCTTTGTCCCTGTCATCGAGTCGAGTTTACGCTCGATGCGCTTCATTAGCGCATCAGTCTGCGCTATGGGTTCATCGAGTTTGTCTGTTTCGGTCGCTAGATAATAGAGTAATCCTATCCCTGCACCTAAAATAATCCAGCCTCTCATTATTTATCCAACCATGGTGAACAATTAGTATTAGAAATGTATAATAAGCCAGTTTTCATGGAATATTAAAGCTGTAAGGCTGTTAAATATGAACGCAGAATCAAATAAAAAGGATTATTCCAAGGCTGAGCGGATCAAAATACATCAGCCCGATGAGAACAAATCCGATCGTTTTAATCCCCGCAATCGTATTTACGTTAGAGCAATAGAAGGATTTTGGACACAGCTACGTCGCCGTCTCGGCTGGGTCGCAATGCTCTTTTTCCTGATTTTGCCTT
The DNA here is from genome assembly GCF_002215585.1 of Shewanella marisflavi. NCBI lineage: Bacteria > Pseudomonadati > Pseudomonadota > Gammaproteobacteria > Alteromonadales > Shewanellaceae > Shewanella > Shewanella marisflavi. The sequence goes on along the minus strand of NZ_CP022272.1, from coordinate 4,269,504 downwards.
GGATCCCCTGGGGTGACAGACAAGCCGTCTGGTTTAACCTAGGTGAACAAAAATTTCATATCTTCGGTTTAACCATTTGGCCCCAAGATCTTACCTTACTCGCTGCACTCTTAATGATAGCCGCATTTGGTCTATTTTTTGTGACAACCTATCTTGGGCGTGTCTGGTGCGGTTATACCTGTCCTCAAACGGTTTGGACTTTTATCTTCATCTGGTTCGAAGAGAAATTTGAAGGTGCGCGTAACAAGCGCATTAAATTGGATCAGATGCCATGGAGTTTTAATAAGGCTTGGCGAAAGACGGCAAAGCATGCCTCTTGGATATTGGTCTCCTTATTAACCGCCATGACCTTCGTTTCGTATTTTGTACCGACTAACGAAGTCTATATCGATGTCTTTAGTGGTAACGCCTCGGGCGCTATCTACTTTTGGGTGAGTTTGTTTACCGTAGCGACTTATGGCAATGCCGGCTGGATGCGTGAAATCATGTGCATCCATATGTGTCCCTATGCCCGTTTCCAGTCTGCTATGTTCGACAAGAACACTTATATTGTGGGTTATGACACTAAACGTGGTGAAAATCGCGGTCCCCGTTCTCGTAAGGCCGATCCTAAGGCGTTAGGCCTTGGTGATTGTATTGACTGTGACCTTTGCGTACAGGTTTGCCCTACCGGGATCGATATTCGTAATGGTTTGCAATATGAATGTATCAACTGTGGCTCTTGTATCGATGCCTGTGATACCACCATGGATCGTATGGGCTACGATAGAGGTCTTATCGCCTACACCACAGAGAATAAGCTTGAAGGTGTTAAAGAGAAGGTGATACGACCTAAGCTGTTAGGTTATGGTGCCGTATTGGCATTAATGATCTTTGTCTTTATTTATGCCACTGTGACTATCGCACCTGTGCGGGTCGACATTATTCGCGATCGTAATCAGCTCTTTAGAGTGAACAATCAGGGTCTGATAGAAAATACCTTTACCCTGAAGATACTCAATAAGACAGAAGCTAAGCATGAATATCAGCTCAGCGTCGAAGGCTTAACCGATTACCAATGGTATGGTCCACAAACTGTCACTATCGACGGCGGTGAGGTACTGACTCTGCCAGTTAGTGTGGCCGTCGATCCCGTAAACCTGTCTCGAGCCATGACTAAAGTTAACTTTAAGGTCACCACTGCATTAGATGGTGAAACGGTCGAAGCGGTGCAAGAATCTCGCTTCTTTAGCCAGTAACCTTAATCAATAACTTCGCTACTAACGGTGAATGGTCAGAAAAGGGGCTTTTTAGCCCCTTTTTTATACGTATTGCGTGATAAATATTCGCTTGATCATCTAAGTGTCTTTTTCTTTCAAAAAGCCCTTGCGTAAAAGTTTAGTCTCCCTATAATGCGCATCCACTGACACGGCACAGCAACTTCTTCAACTGGTGAAAGCCAGATAAATAGCGGAGTTCAGCTTAGTCAGCGACTCAGATTTAGACGCGGTTTAACGCACTGGATTGAGTCTGGCAGAAAGTGGTTTAAGGCTTTCAAATGTCGTCTTCTGGTTAAAGAATCGACGCTTGAAAAACTTCTCAAAATTAGCCCTTGACGCCAACATTTGGATGTGTAGAATACGCATCCCTAAGCCGACGGCCCAGCGCCAAAGGCGGCATCGAATAATAAGATGCAATGCTCTTTAACAAGATGAAACAAGAAATCTGTGTGGACATTCACAGGTGTTGAGTTAATCGAAAACGATTTATATCTCAATGCAACGATGAATGTTCATAGCAATATGTACAAACATTTAGATGATTCTTCCGAGTCGTTTAAATGAATCAGAATTCATTGAGCCGAAGCTTTCAGCTTCAACAAAACTTTAATTGAAGAGTTTGATCATGGCTCAGATTGAACGCTGGCGGCAGGCCTAACACATGCAAGTCGAGCGGTAACAGGAAGAAAGCTTGCTTTCTTTGCTGACGAGCGGCGGACGGGTGAGTAATGCCTAGGGAACTGCCCAGTCGAGGGGGATAACAGTTGGAAACGACTGCTAATACCGCATACGCCCTACGGGGGAAAAGAGGGGACCTTCGGGCCTTCTGCGATTGGATGTACCTAGGTGGGATTAGCTAGTAGGTGAGGTAATGGCTCACCTAGGCGACGATCCCTAGCTGTTCTGAGAGGATGATCAGCCACACTGGGACTGAGACACGGCCCAGACTCCTACGGGAGGCAGCAGTGGGGAATATTGCACAATGGGCGCAAGCCTGATGCAGCCATGCCGCGTGTGTGAAGAAGGCCTTCGGGTTGTAAAGCACTTTCAGCGAGGAGGAAAGGTTAAGTGTTAATAGCACTTAGCTGTGACGTTACTCGCAGAAGAAGCACCGGCTAACTTCGTGCCAGCAGCCGCGGTAATACGAGGGGTGCAAGCGTTAATCGGAATTACTGGGCGTAAAGCGTACGCAGGCGGTTTGTTAAGCGAGATGTGAAAGCCCCGGGCTCAACCTGGGAACTGCATTTCGAACTGGCAAACTAGAGTCTTGTAGAGGGGGGTAGAATTTCAGGTGTAGCGGTGAAATGCGTAGAGATCTGAAGGAATACCGGTGGCGAAGGCGGCCCCCTGGACAAAGACTGACGCTCAGGTACGAAAGCGTGGGGAGCAAACAGGATTAGATACCCTGGTAGTCCACGCCGTAAACGATGTCTACTCGGAATTTGGTGTCTTGAACACTGGGTTCTCAAGCTAACGCATTAAGTAGACCGCCTGGGGAGTACGGCCGCAAGGTTAAAACTCAAATGAATTGACGGGGGCCCGCACAAGCGGTGGAGCATGTGGTTTAATTCGATGCAACGCGAAGAACCTTACCTACTCTTGACATCCAGAGAATTCGCTAGAGATAGCTTAGTGCCTTCGGGAACTCTGAGACAGGTGCTGCATGGCTGTCGTCAGCTCGTGTTGTGAAATGTTGGGTTAAGTCCCGCAACGAGCGCAACCCTTATCCTTACTTGCCAGCGGGTCATGCCGGGAACTTTAGGGAGACTGCCGGTGATAAACCGGAGGAAGGTGGGGACGACGTCAAGTCATCATGGCCCTTACGAGTAGGGCTACACACGTGCTACAATGGCGAGTACAGAGGGTTGCGAAGCCGCGAGGTGGAGCTAATCTCAGAAAGCTCGTCGTAGTCCGGATTGGAGTCTGCAACTCGACTCCATGAAGTCGGAATCGCTAGTAATCGTGGATCAGAATGCCACGGTGAATACGTTCCCGGGCCTTGTACACACCGCCCGTCACACCATGGGAGTGGGCTGCACCAGAAGTAGATAGCTTAACCTTCGGGAGGGCGTTTACCACGGTGTGGTTCATGACTGGGGTGAAGTCGTAACAAGGTAGCCCTAGGGGAACCTGGGGCTGGATCACCTCCTTACCTATACGATTGATTTAGTGCTTGTTGAGTGTTCACACAGATAACTTGTTCTTGTTAGAGCGAGTGGCACGTCCGAGCGACGATGCTTGTTCTTTAAAAATTTGGAAAGCTGATAGTGTTAATGTGAAAGGGATAGTGACGTACTTGTACGTGATTATTTGTAGCATTAGCGCGAAAAAATAATTGAGTTCTCAAAACACACTTTAATCAAGTGCATTGAGTATTCTTTTGGCGAAAGTTGAAACCATTAGTTGCGATGCGACTCAGATGAAACTCATTTGGGTTGTATGGTTAAGTGACTAAGCGTATACGGTGGATGCCTTGGCAGTCAGAGGCGATGAAGGACGTAGTAACTTGCGAAAAGCGTTGGCGAGCTAGTAACAAGCATTTGAGCTAACGATGTCCGAATGGGGAAACCCGGCAGCATAAGCTGTCATCATTAAGTGAATACATAGCTTAATGAGGCGAACGAGGGGAACTGAAACATCTAAGTACCCTTAGGAAAAGAAATCAACCGAGATTCCCCTAGTAGCGGCGAGCGAACGGGGATTAGCCCTTAAGCCTAGAGGGTGTTAGTGGAATGTGTTGGAAAGCACAGCGATACAGGGTGATAGCCCCGTACATGAAAACTAACTTTAGGTGAAAACGAGTAGGACGGGACACGTGATATCTTGTTCGAATATGGGGGGACCATCCTCCAAGGCTAAATACTCCTGACTGACCGATAGTGAACCAGTACCGTGAGGGAAAGGCGAAAAGAACCCCTGTGAGGGGAGTGAAATAGAACCTGAAACCGTATACGTACAAGCAGTGGGAGCGGTTCTTGAGACCGTGACTGCGTACCTTTTGTATAATGGGTCAGCGACTTACATTTTGTAGCGAGGTTAAGCGAATAGCGGAGCCGTAGGGAAACCGAGTGTTAACTGCGCGTTTAGTTGCAAGGTGTAGACCCGAAACCCGGTGATCTAGCCATGGGCAGGTTGAAGGTTGAGTAACATCAACTGGAGGACCGAACACACGTATGTTGAAAAATGCGGTGATGACTTGTGGCTGGGGGTGAAAGGCCAATCAAACCGGGAGATATCTGGTTCTCCTCGAAAGCTATTTAGGTAGCGCCTCGAGCGAATACCATTGGGGGTAGAGCACTGTTAAGGCTAGGGGGTCATCCCGACTTACCAACCCTTTGCAAACTCCGAATACCAATGAGTACTACTCGGGAGACACACGGCGGGTGCTAACGTCCGTCGTGAAAAGGGAAACAACCCAGACCATCAGCTAAGGTCCCAAAGTTATTGCTAAGTGGGAAACGATGTGGGAAGGCTTAGACAGCTAGGATGTTGGCTTAGAAGCAGCCATCATTTAAAGAAAGCGTAATAGCTCACTAGTCGAGTCGGCCTGCGCGGAAGATTTAACGGGGCTAAGCAATACACCGAAGCTATGGGTACTAGCGCTTGCGCTAGTGCGGTAGAGGAGCGTTCTGTAAGCCGTTGAAGGTGAAGGGGTAACCCACGCTGGAGGTATCAGAAGTGCGAATGCTGACATGAGTAACGATAATGGGGGTGAAAAACCTCCACGCCGAAAGACCAAGGGTTCCTGTCCAACGTTAATCGGGGCAGGGTAAGTCGACCCCTAAGGCGAGGCCGAAAGGCGTAGTCGATGGGAAACGGGTTAATATTCCCGTACTTCTGCTAACTGCGATGGAGAGACGGAGAAGGCTAGGCTAGCGCGGCGTTGGTTGTCCGCGTTTAAGACTGTAGGTAGGGTACTTAGGCAAATCCGGGTACCTAATACTGAGAGTTGATGACGAGGTTCTACGGAACTGAAGTAGTTGATGCCATGCTTCCAGGAAAATCTTCTAAGCTTCAGGTTAGCAGGAATCGTACCCCAAACCGACACAGGTGGTCGGGTAGAGAATACCAAGGCGCTTGAGAGAACTCGGCTGAAGGAACTAGGCAAAATGGTACCGTAACTTCGGGAGAAGGTACGCTGCTGTTGGTGATGGGACTTGCTCCCTAAGCTGACGGCAGTCGCAGATACCAGGTGGCTGCAACTGTTTATCAAAAACACAGCACTGTGCAAAATCGCAAGATGACGTATACGGTGTGACGCCTGCCCGGTGCCGGAAGGTTAATTGATTGGGTTATCTTCGGAGAAGCTCATGATCGAAGCCCCGGTAAACGGCGGCCGTAACTATAACGGTCCTAAGGTAGCGAAATTCCTTGTCGGGTAAGTTCCGACCTGCACGAATGGCGTAATGATGGCCACGCTGTCTCCAGCCGAGACTCAGTGAAGTTGAAATTGCGGTGAAGATGCCGTATACCCGCGGCTAGACGGAAAGACCCCGTGAACCTTTACTATAGCTTGGCACTGAACATTGACCCTACATGTGTAGGATAGGTGGGAGACTTTGAAGCGGGAACGCCAGTTCTCGTGGAGTCAACCTTGAAATACCACCCTTGTAGTGTTGATGTTCTAACTCTGGCCCCTGAATCGGGGTTGAGGACAGTGCCTGGTGGGTAGTTTGACTGGGGCGGTCTCCTCCCAAAGAGTAACGGAGGAGCACGAAGGTTGGCTAAGTACGGTCGGACATCGTACGGTTAGTGCAATGGCATAAGCCAGCTTAACTGCGAGACATACACGTCGAGCAGGTGCGAAAGCAGGTCATAGTGATCCGGTGGTTCTGAATGGAAGGGCCATCGCTCAACGGATAAAAGGTACTCCGGGGATAACAGGCTGATACCGCCCAAGAGTTCATATCGACGGCGGTGTTTGGCACCTCGATGTCGGCTCATCACATCCTGGGGCTGAAGTCGGTCCCAAGGGTATGGCTGTTCGCCATTTAAAGTGGTACGCGAGCTGGGTTCAGAACGTCGTGAGACAGTTCGGTCCCTATCTGCCGTGGGCGTTGGATGATTGAAGGGAGCTGCTCCTAGTACGAGAGGACCGGAGTGGACGAACCGCTGGTGTTCGGGTTGTCATGCCAATGGCATTGCCCGGTAGCTACGTTCGGAATCGATAACCGCTGAAAGCATCTAAGCGGGAAGCGAGCCCTAAGATGAGTCATCCCTAGACCTTTAAGGTCTCTAAAGAGCCGTCCGAGACTAGGACGTTGATAGGCAGGGTGTGTAAGCGTTGTGAGGCGTTGAGCTAACCTGTACTAATGACTCGTGAGGCTTAACCATACAACCCAAAAGGGTTTCGTAAGCAATGGTTACTGAATCAGAAGAATACAAGTACTTGATTGAAGTGCGAACTCAAACAGCTTTCTAAATTTACTATTTTGGTTAATTACGCAGGTAATTGTTTGGCTGACAAAGCCGTGACGAAGCGAAGCGCGGAGTGTACTGGAGTACATGAGCACTGTAGCGAGGAAACAATGCCGTCAGACGAAGAATTAACCAGTAAGAATTTGTCTGGAAACCATAGCATTGTGGTCCCACCTGATCCCATCCCGAACTCAGAAGTGAAACGCAATCGCGCCGATGGTAGTGTGGGGTCTCCCCATGTGAGAGTAGGTCATTTCCAGACGCCTATTTATTCTCGAAAGAGAGTCGAAGAATCCCCAGCACACTGTGTTGGGGATTTTTTCGTTTATACGCTTCGCGAAAGCACCTCCTTCACATGCAGCCCAAAGCTGCTTACGCAGTGTGGCCCCCTCAGCTCGCAGCTTAGCTGCTTCGCGCTCCAGCCATCCATCAAGCTTCGCTTGATTAGCGGATGCCTTTCGCCCCCATGTGAGATTGACGGAGTTAGTCTCTGGCTCGAAGCTCATGACAGGCGCCTTTCCTTTTTATTCATTAGACCCTCAGCTCGTAGTCTAGCTGCTTCGCGCTCCTGCCATCCATCAAGCTTCGCTTGATAAACGGATGTCTTACTCCCCCATGTGAGATGAGCGTTGAGTAAATATCTGATGTATGACTCGAAGCTGGCATAACAGGCGCCTTGCACCTTAGCTCGCAGCTACAGCCATCCATTTGAGGACTGAATAAGGGGCTTAAACTACTGGGGGGTGAGATTCTTTGTTTACCTTGCGATATAAGGAAATCTCGGTTTTATCTCTTTTACTATTAGGTGAGGCTAAGCTTTATGAGATCTCAGATTGAGGCTGTGATCTTAATGACTAACAAGCTACGCAAATATGGGTATAATGCGCTATGAATTGTCGTCTCGGATGTGGTGCTTGTTGTATAGCGCCGTCGATCACCAGCCCTATTCCCGGTATGCCCCAAGGCAAACCGGCAGGGATGCGTTGCATCCAGTTAGATGAGCAGAATCTTTGCAAGATATTCGGTCATCCTGAGCGTCCGGCGCTGTGTGATCGCTTCATTGCCGAACCGGAAGTTTGCGGCTCAACGGCAGAGGAAGCACTTTGGTTGATAACATCTTTAGAAGCGGCGACGCAATCTTAGAAGGTTGGTTATGCAGTTAACTCGTTATACAGACTTTGGTATTCGTACGTTAATGTACCTGGCCTTATCGCCAGAAAGAGACACTCTGTTCAGAATTGCGGAGATCACAGAAGTGTTCGATCTGTCGGCGAACCATGTGTCTAAAATTGTCCATCATCTTGGTAAAGAGGGATATTTGCATACGGTGCGCGGCAAGGCCGGTGGTTTCAAGTTAGGTAAGCCTGCCGATCAGATTAATATTGGCACCTTGGTTCGTACTCTGGAGAATTCGCTCTCGCCCATTGATTGTAGCAAGCCTTATTGTCGCTTTTTACCTGCATGCCAGCTAAAAGGTGTATTAGCTGAGGCGGTGAATGCTTATCTGGCTGTGCTAGATCAATACACTCTGGCAGACATTGTTAGTAACCGTGAGGAGCTTAAGGCGCTTTTGCCTGACCTTTCCATTCCAGTATTAGAGATCTAATTCTCTATCTTAAGTGTGCCTTATCGCCGGTATTTTGTTGTTTTTGTGCGATGCGATAAGGCAAGAGTCTCGATGAGTTAACTAAGTTGATCCCTTCATCGGTAAGCCTAGGTAGATTAGCCTGCAAGAAGCGTATGGTCTCAGGGTAAGGGTGAGCTATCACTATCACCTTACCTTCTTTATTTGCTAATTTTATCAGCTGGTTAAACTGTTTCTCTAATGCCTGTGGCGACACATCGTTATCTAAAAATAGCTGACGTCTTAACAAAGGAATACCCTGCTTGTCGGCAGCCTCTCCCGCCTTGCTGTACCTCGTGGTCATGCTATCGATAAAGTAACTCTCTTTTTGCTTGAGGCTTTCCATTAGCCAACTCATAGGTGCTTCGAGTTGGGTTAACAGGCTGCCCATGTGATTATTGACTCCGCGGGCATAGGGGATGCTTTCAAACGCGTCTTGAACCGCTTGTTTGAACTCTTTTTCGTTCATTTGGTTAGTGAGTCCGCCTGGTCCCAGAGCCTTGCCGTTGAGGGCTTGCATGGGCAGGTGCAGCATGATCTCATGACCTTTACTATGGCCGATAGCAGCGAGCTTTTCGCCCAGTGGCGTGTGGGGTATCACGGAAAGGGTAACGGTAGTTGGCAGCGCCAATACGGCCTCGTCGGTTTGACGATAACCGATATCATCTATGATGATGGAGACCTGGGCGGCGTTGACGAATTGTGTGGTAAATAAGACAGCTAATAAGAGTAATAAGCGCACTGTTTTTTTATTCACTAACTATTTGTTTTTATCCATGAGATTGCCGATTGGACTATCTGATCCTGGGCAAGGTCATCATGGGGTGATTGCTCAGGGATTATAGGCATACTTTGCTCGGCAGTCATAGTCTCGCTGGGGATATTTATATCCGGCGCAATGCCAATGGCATGTATGTCTTGTCCTTTAGGGGTGGTGTAATGGGCTATGGTGAGCTTGATGGCATTACCCTCTATCAGAGTTGGGATAAGGCTTTGCACTGTGCCTTTACCGAAGCTCTTTTCGCCTATCAGGGTCGCGCGTTTATTCTCCTGCAGCGCCGCGGCCAGTACCTCGGAGGCAGAAGCCGATCCCTTGTTAATTAATACTGTAAGCGGCAACTTGGAGAACATGGTTTGTGGCGAGGCAAAGTAGTCTGAGTTGGCGTCGAAGAAGCGGCCCCTGGTTGACACTATTCGCCCCTTAGCGAGGAAAATGTCGGCTATCTTAATGGCCTGATCTAATAAGCCGCCAGGGTTGTTGCGTAGATCTAAAATCAGGCCTGTCATGGGCTGGTTTTGCCACTCTGTGAGCTGCTTGATCAAATCTTCGGTAGAATCGTCTTGAAAGCTGGAGAGCTTGATATAGCCAACGCCGTTGTCGAGGAGTTTGGCTTCAACTGAATTAACGTCAATCAGGCTGGGCGTGAGAGTCACATCGAAAAGGGTCTCGGAGTTGGCGCGGCTGAGGGAAAGGTTGATGGCCAGATTGTGTTTGCTGTGGAATTTGATCTCCTCGAGTACATTATCCAATTGCTTAGCCGTAACGGTTTCGTTATTCACCTTGATAATGCGATCCCCTGGCTGAATCCCAGCATTGGCCGCCGGTGAATGGGGAAAGGGGCTGATGATGGTCACCTGATTCTGATCTGTGGCTATCTCGATACCAAAGCCAAAGTATTCCCCCTTATTGGCATCCTTGATATCGGAAAAGGCCTGGCTGTCGAGGAAGTTTGAATAAGGATCTAACTTGGCGAATACCCCATCGATGGCGGCTTGGATTAGCTCTTCCTGGGAAAGTTTATCGACATAGTAGGTTTCGATAGTGCTGATGATATCGATCAGTAAGGGGTAGTTGACCTTAGCTTGGTACTCTTTGGCGTTTTCGTGGCCAAACAAAGTGATGGAGAGACCAAGCGTCAGGCCTAAGGCGACGCAGCTGAAATAACGAATTAATTGAGACATGGACAACCTCCCCCATCACTCGGGGTCGTTGTCGCATTATCGCCTGCAGTATCTCGCAGGATCGACGGCTTGCCCCTTATGCCTTACTTCAAAGTATAGGCCAGGTTCTGTTTGTCCACCCGAGCGACCAACCAAAGCTATGGTCTCGCCCTTGTTGACGCTGTCGCCGGCATTTTTGAGTAGTGTTTGAGCATGACCATACAGACTCATATAGCCCTTGCCATGATCGACGACCATCACCATACCAAAGCCCCTGAGCCAGTCGGCATAGATCACCTTGCCTGAGGCGATGGCATTAATATTCTGCCCTTCGGGCGCGGCCATCATGACCCCTTTCCATTTCACTTCGCCGGAGCGGCGACTACCAAAGCCGGCGCGAATGCGTCCTTTGGTTGGCCAGCTTAGCTTTTGACGGCTCGACAGTCCTTCCATGCTAGGGTTGTCTTTCATCGCTTTTAGGGCTTGTTCGACAACGCGTTTTAAACTGGCCTCTTCAATTTGTAGTTGTTCTAACTTGGCACCATGGGAGTTAAGGGTGCGCTCAATCTGTTTCAGGGTCTGTTGACGCTGGTGCTGCTCTTGGGTGAGAACCTTGGCCTGTTGCTGTTGATTGAGGATCAGCTCATTGAGCTTAGCTTGTTGGGTCTTTTGCTCTGACTCAATAGTCGTCAGCTCTGTCATTGTCTGCTGTAGTTGCTCTATGGAGTCCATTCTCGCCTTGTTGAGGAATTGGTAGTAGGCGAGTAGTCGTTCTATGGTTGCCGGACTCTGCTGATTGAGCAGCATTTTAGTGTAGTCGTGGTTGCCTGCCAGGTAGGCGCTGGCTAACTGATTCGATAGGGTTTTTTGTTGTTTCTTCTTTAGGTTATCTAATTCTGTCTTACGGCTGTTTAACTCGGCCAGTTTCTCATCTGTCTGTGCCAGTGATGCCTGGGTCCGGGTGACCTTCTTGGCGGCTTCGGCGATGGCTTGCTCATCTTTCTTGAGGAGATCTATCAGACTTTCATGTTGACGACTGGTGTCTTTAAGGGCCGATTGCTGGCTGCTTATCTGTTTCTGGATGGCTTCGAGTTCGGATTGACGCTGCTTCAGGTCAGCGGCCTGAACAGTACAAGAGAGCATGATAAAGCCAGCAAGTATGCTGGCTTTATAGAAACCAAATCGTTTAAGCAAAGAGTCGTTACTCGCTTAGGGTAATGATAGAGCGCCCTGTCATCTCTGACGGCACAGTTTGTCCCATCAAGGTTAACATGGTTGGTGCTAAATCACTTAATCTTCCGTTTGGCGAGATCTCACCCTTACGGCCAACATAGATCAGCGGCACGAGTTCACTGGTGTGTGCCGTATGGGCCTGACCAGTTTGCTCATCTGTCATCTGCTCTGCGTTACCATGGTCAGCGGTGATCAAACATTCACCATCTACCTTGGCCAGCGCTTCAACGACACGACCGATACAGGTGTCGACCGCTTCACAGGCTTTAACCGCCGCGTCGAAGTTACCGGTATGGCCCACCATATCGCCGTTAGGGTAGTTACAGATGATCACGTCATATTTGGTTGATTCTATGGCTTCAACCAACTTGTCGGTTAACTCGGTCGAACTCATCTCTGGCTGCAGGTCATAGGTAGCGACCTTAGGCGATTGGATAAGAATTCTCTCTTCACCCTCAAATGGCTCCTCTTTGCCGCCATTAAAGAAGAAGGTGACGTGGGCGTACTTCTCGGTTTCCGAGATACGCAGCTGCGTCTTGCCGTTGTTTTGCAGCACTTCGCCCAGGGTGTTGACCAGATCCACCGAAGGATAAGCAATAGCGGCCTTAATATCGGCGGCGTACTCGGTCAGCATGACGAAGTTGATCTTAGGCGTTACCGCACGTTCGAAGCCGTCGAAGTTCGGATCGACGAAACTACGGGTGATCTGACGTGCGCGGTCGGCGCGGAAGTTCATGAATATCAGTGCGTCGTTATCATTCAGGCTGGCGACCTGACCGTCTGCGTCTGTAATGGCCGAGCTGGCAACAAACTCGTCGTTTTCATCACGGCTATAAGCGGCTTCAAGGGCCTCAACGGCATCTTGATACTGGTGCAGCGCCTTGCCCTGGGTGATTAGTTCGTAGGCCTGAGAGACACGATCCCAGCGGTTGTCTCTGTCCATGGCGTAGTAACGGCCAATTAACGAGGCGATACGGCCGGTACCCAGCTCGGCAAACATCTCATTGAAATGTGCCAGGCTAGACTTAGCGCTTCTCGGTGGAGTGTCACGACCATCGAGGAAGGCATGTAAGTAAACTTTCTTAGCGCCACGCTTAGCGGCCATCTGACACATGGCTTGAATATGGCTTTCATGGCTGTGAACGCCGCCCGGAGAGAGCAGGCCCATGATATGCACCGCACCGTCTGCAGCGATAGCTTTGTCGATCGCTTCGACAAAGGCTGGATTATGGTCGAACTCGCCATCTTCAATTGACTTGCCTATGCGGGTCAGTTCTTGATAGACCACGCGGCCAGAGCCTATGTTGATGTGGCCGACTTCTGAGTTACCCATTTGGCCGTCGGGCAGGCCGACATCCAGCCCCGAGCCTGAGATCAGGCTATTGGGGTATTCTTTGTTGAGGCGATCTAAGACAGGAGTGTTGGCGTGATATACCGCGTTCATATGGGTATTTTCACGGTAACCCCAGCCATCGAGGATCAGCAGTGCCAATGGGCGTTTGCGTGTCGTCATGGTGGTACCTATTAACGTTAAAAAGAAAACTAGAATTCTGAAATTGGATAAATATTACTACGTACGAGGGCGATCAAAAAGCGATTTACTTCGATAGCAGTTATCGAGCCCGTCACAAATTAAGGGTTCTCTCAATATCAGCCTCCCGCCTGGGATGAACAACATGCTGCAATCTGCTTTGACAATCGGTTATACTCTCAGCCCAAACCGTCTTTAAAGCCACAGAAGTAGGCCGAAAATAATGCAAGAATATATCGAATTTTTTAAAGCCAACCCTATGCTAAGTCTTGCCTGGGTGGGCTTGTTTGCAGCGCTTATCGTGAGCGTTTTTAAGTCTAGTATCTCAAAAGTGAAAACAGTAGATCATCAGCAAGCAACCTTGTTAATTAACAAACAAGACGCCAAGGTGGTTGATGTGCGCTCCAAGGAAGAGTTTAAAAAAGGTCATATCGTTGATGCGATTAACCTGCCTTTGTCTGAAATTAAAAATAATCAGACATCTGCCCTTGAAAAGTTCAAAGCCAGTCCCATTATAATGGTATGCAATGCAGGAATGACCTCGTCGCAAGCAGCTCAATTGATGGTTAAAGCAGGCTTTGAGTCTGTGTATAACCTCAAGGGTGGGATGAGCGAATGGCAACAAAATAACTTACCTGTTGCCAAAACCAAAAGATAACCCACACAAGGATTGCTTTTGTAAAGCATCTTTGATTAGAGTGTCATCTCTTATAAAAAATGGCTTAAATCCACCCATAGGTGAGATTTAAGGAATACTAAATCGGGATGGTGGCTGAGGTCTAAATTAGGACTCGAGTAACAAAGGCCCTAAAGATGATTCTTCTCATTGGATGAATCGAACAAAATTGATTAGGTAGGAAATTATGGCTGAAGCAGTAAATAACGAACAACAGGGTCCACAGTTCAACATTCAACGTGTTTACACTAAAGATATCTCTTTCGAAACACCAAACAGCCCAGCTGTTTTCCAGAAAGAGTGGAACCCAGAAGTTAAACTAGACCTAGACACTCGCAGCGCTAAGCTGGCTGATGATGTTTATGAAGTTGTCCTTTCTCTTACTGTGACGGCTAAAAACGGTGAAGAAACTGCTTTCCTATGTGAAGTACAACAGGCTGGTATCTTCGCTATCGCAGGTCTGACTGAACAGCAACTGGCTCACTCTCTAGGTGCATATTGCCCTAACGTACTGTTCCCATATGCTCGCGAAGTTGTTGGTAGCCTGGTTGCTCGTGGTACTTTCCCACAACTAAACCTGGCTCCAGTTAACTTTGACGCGCTGTTTGCACAGTATGTTCAACAGCGTCAGGCGCAAGCCGAAGCTGCTGGTGAAGCCGCAGAAGCGAACGCTTAATTACGCATGAACAATACTGCCGATATTACGGTACTGGGGGCGGGCTCTTATGGCACCGCCCTTGCTATTTCTCTAGCCAGTAACGGACATAAAACCCTTATTTGGGGCCATGAGCCCGATCATATCGAGAACCTTAAGCGTGATCGATCCAATGAGGCGTTTCTGCCCGGTATTGCATTACCGGACCTTTTGATTCCCGAAGCGGATCTTGCAACCGCCCTCGCTGCCTCTAACAATGTGTTGGTGGTGGTGCCAAGCCATGTATTTGGTCTGGTACTGAAGCAGGCTAAGCCTCTGCTGCGCAAAGATGCGCGTATTGTCTGGGCGACTAAAGGTCTTGAACCTGAAACGGGTCGTTTGCTGCAAGAAGTGGCGCGAGAAATCTTAGGTGATGAATATCCGTTGGCGGTCTTGTCGGGTCCCACTTTTGCCAAAGAGCTGGCGGCTGGCTTGCCAACCGCTATCTCAGTTGCTGGTACCGATGAAACCTTTACCAATGATCTGGTCGAGCTGCTGCACAGCCCTAAGCGGTTGCGTGTCTATGCCAATGACGATTTTATTGGTCTGCAGCTTGGTGGCGCAGTAAAGAATGTGATCGCTATCAGCGCCGGTATGTCAGATGGCATAGGCTTTGGTGCTAACGCCCGTACTGCTTTGATCACTCGAGGCTTGGTTGAACTTACACGATTGGGTGAAGCCATTGGTGCTCAGCCGTCTACCTTTATGGGGATGGCGGGTCTGGGTGATCTGGTGTTGACCTGTACCGACAATCAGTCGCGTAATCGTCGTTTTGGTTTAGCCCTAGGTCAGGGTAAAGATGTCGATACCGCCCAGGCTGAAATTGGTCAGGTGGTTGAAGGCTATCGTAATACCAAAGAGGTCTATACCTTGGCTAAGCGTCTTGGTGTCGAGATGCCGATCACTGAACAGGTGTATAAGGTGCTCTATCAAGGCGGCACGCCACATGAGGCGGCCAAAGACTTGTTAGCGAGAGAGAAAAAGTCGGAGACGGCAGACAGCGAATAGCGGCCATCGGCGACTCATGCTAAATCGAACAAAGGGTGCTAAAATAGCGCCCTTTTTTGTATATGGACATATTTATCCCCGATCACCAAGTACGGTGAAAGAGGGGATTTGTGCAAGGCCAAAAATGTTCCAGACATATTGCGCCATTCCATCTACTTAGTGGATGTTAGGACTTTGCGTCCGTTAGCTATTAACTTGTTTGAGGCGGTATTTAAGTGAAACATCATGACGTGATCATTATCGGTGCGGGCGCGGCGGGCCTCATGTGCGCGGCGACAGCGGGCTATCGTGGTCGAGATGTCTTGGTGTTAGATAACGGCAAACAGGCGGGGCGCAAGATCTTGATCAGCGGCGGTGGTCGTTGCAATTTTACTAATCTTAAGGTGGAACCGGGTAACTTTATCTGCGCCAATCCCCATTTCGTGAAGTCGGCTTTAGCGCGTTACTCATCGCAAGATTTTATTGAGTTGGTTGAGCGTCATGGCATCGAATATCACCAGCGGGATCATGGCCAGCTGTTCTGTAACGACTCGGCCAAAGAGATAGTGACCATGCTGATGACCGAGTGTGAGTGGGCGGGCGCACAGGTGCAACTGCGTACCGATATTCTCTCAATCACCAAGCAGGAAGATGGCCTGTTTATGCTGGAAACCAGCAAGGGTGCATACCGCTGTGAGTCTTTGGTGGTGGCGACTGGTGGGCTCTCTATGCCCAAATTGGGCGCCTCGCCGTTTGGCTATCAGATCGCCGAGCAGTTTGGTCTTAAGGTGTTGCCGACTCACGCAGGCCTGGTGCCTTTTACCTGGCACAGTGAGCAGAAGCAGAAATTTGAGCCGCTATCGGGTATCGCAGTGCCCAGTACCATTACCGCTAAAGACGGCACTCAGTTTAGTGAGGCGCTGCTGTTTACCCACAGAGGCCTTTCTGGTCCGGCGATTTTACAGATCTCCAACTACTGGCAGCCAGGCGAAAGTATCTCGATTAACCTGCTGCCTCAGCTCGATGCCGCAGAGGCCTTGAGCGAGGCGTTGGCCAATCACCCCAAGCAGAGTCTGCGTAATACCCTGTCCCAGTGGTTGCCCAAGCGACTGGTTGAGGTGTTGTTCGATGAGGCACTACTCAACATGGCACTTAATCAGCTGGTGCATGCCCAGCGTGACCAAGTGGCAGATAATCTTCATAACTGGCAGCTTTTGATGAACGGTACTGAAGGCTATCGCACTGCCGAGGTGACCTTAGGTGGCGTGGATACTAACGAGCTCTCTTCTAAAGATATGCAGAGCAAGAAGGTGCCAGGGCTCTACTTTGCAGGTGAGGTGATGGATGTCAGCGGGTGGCTCGGAGGCTTCAATTTTCAGTGGGCCTGGGCATCTGGTGTCGCGGTTGGCCTAGCTGTGTAGCCGTTTTCTTGCCTCCATGACGTGATTCAGTGGGAAACTAAGTCGGTTATCGGTTAAATCTATCGCTTCTAGGCGTATCTTGCTCGAAAGGCCAATCCATAGGATTGGCCTTTTTGTTTCTACGTTGATGCCAGTGATGATTTTGCGTATTGAATGGGGCCGCTCATGAGTTTTCAGGATGAAAAAATCCTTTCTGCTACACTTAAAAATATCTCTATCCTTTTGAAACATTGTGGCTAATTGACCTGGGCTGATTAGGGGATTGCATGGACGAACAATCAGTAGTGCTGGTGGTAGATGACGTTAAGACTAATGTCCTGATCATGAGGCAATGCCTTAAGGATATGTATCAGGTCTGGACAGCCGAAAGCGGCGAAGAGTGTCTTAAGGTAGCCAAACAGAAGCCTGATATTATTCTGCTGGATGTCATTATGCCCGGTCTGGATGGTTATCAGGTGTGTCGTCAGTTGAAGGCAGATCCTGAGACCGCAGATATCCCTATCATTTTTGTGACTGCTAAAGACTCAGATGAGGATGAGCAGAAGGGGCTGGAGATAGGTGCGGTTGACTACATTACTAAACCGATACGACCAGCTATAGTGCGTGCCAGAGTCTCCACCCATATTCAGCTTAAGCAGCATAGCGATAAACTTAAGTTCATGGCGCTGCATGATCAACTTACGGGCCTTTATAACCGTCATTTTCTCGCTGAGCGTGCCGCTCAGAGCCTTTCTAGCATGGTTCGCCATCGAAGCGAATTGGCTATCGTGATGCTGGATCTGGATCATTTCAAAAAAATCAACGATTTCAATGGTCATCATGTTGGCGATCTCGTGCTACAGGCGGTGGCTAAATTGCTACAGGAGAGCTTTCGCAAAGAAGATCTGGTGGCGCGCATGGGGGGGGAGGAGTTTGTGATCCTCATGGAGTGTGGCCTGGATATCGCAAGAGAGAAAACGGAATATGTCCGTCAGCAGTTGGCGCGACTTAAACCTATGGGACTGGAGGTGACCGGCAGTTTTGGTGTGGTGACCGCGAACTACCATAATGCCGATCTATCACACCTTTTGGTGTTGGCCGATGAGGCCGTTTATAAGGCAAAGGCTGATGGACGAAACCGAGTGGTTTGCTATCAGGACGGTGCCTATCTTACGGTAGAAGAAGATTAAGGAATGATAAAAATGATAAAGGGAATTTTTCTGTTGCTAACAGCGTTACTGCTCACCGCTTGTGAACCTAAGAAGGTGGAGGAGCCGATCACCCTAGCCCTGAACCCTTGGCCTGGGTATGAGCTGTTATACCTAGCGAAACAGAAAGGTTTTTTCACTCAGGTGGGCGCCAACATTGAGCTGGTACAGGTCTCAACTTTGTCCGATGCCCAGCGTGCTTACTTAACCGGTTATGTCGATGGCTTTGCCAGCACTATGATAGAGGCGATTCAGGTGGAAGCCTTGGATGGGCAACCCGTTAAGGTCGTGCTGTTAGCCGATTATTCCGATGGTGGTGATGTGATTATTGCACCTAATTCTGTGGAGAACATGCAGGCGCTTAGGGGCAAAACCATAGGTTGTGAGGTCAGTTCGCTGGGGATCTTTGTGTTGGAGCGGGCATTAAATCTGTATCAGATGCAGCTTGATGATGTGAAGATCATCAATGTGGAGCAGGGTGCAGGAGCCAGTGCTTTAGCCATTGGCAAGATTGACGCTATGGTAACCTATCCGCCCTACTCGGTGGAGATACAGTCTACAGGTAACTATCAAGAGCTATTTTCTACCAAGGAGATCCCCGAGGAGGTGTTAGATACTCTGTCTATCTCCTCTGCGGTATTGGCTAAGCATCCGGAGCTGGTGGGTCAGATCCAAAAGGCGTGGCAGATGGCGATGGACTATCTGCAAGAGTATCCCGATGAGGCGATTGCGATTATGGCGCAGCGGGAAGGTTTACCGGTGGCTGACTTTGAGGCGGCGCTTATGGATCTCAAGTTGCTTAGTCGTGATGAACAAAACAAGCTATTTCATCAGCCTGATAAGCTGAAGGCCTTGGGTCATAGTGTTTGTCAGACCTTAGTGAAGATAGAGTCGATAGAATCCGACTGTGCTCATATCGATAATCTCTTTTATCAAGAGCACTAGTCTATGCTGCGCGAGTATCGAGACAAGATAGCCCAGGGCATTGTCTATAAGCTGAATCTGGCTACTTTAGTGTGTGCCTTGATCATCTCTGGTTTGATTGCCCTTTACTATTACGAGGAGATGTTGGAGCGCACCGAGCATCAGGTGGATAATGAGATTGCTCAGGTCTCTGTCTCGCTTCGACTTGCCCTTGAGGTCAGTACTGACTTTAGTAACATGCGTCGAGTCGTTAATAGTATCGCTGCCCAAGGCAGTATCAGGCGTTTGATGTTATTCGATCCTCGCCTGAAGCAGATAGTGGCCGATAATCTGTCCCAATATCAGGGGGGAGCATTGTCGGGTAACTTGGCGCCTGAGTTGGTCGAGATGATAAATCATGTTAGCGATAAGCAGAGTGTCAAGGAGGTGTTGCGCAAGGGGAGCATGGTGCACAAGGTGCAGCAGGTTTATCTCATCTCGCCAGAGCAGCAGCGACTTAGGGCCTATGTACTCTATGTCAAATACGATGCCAGTGACATCGAGGCACATAGCTCTAAAGAGCTATTCCATTATGTGGGCATTCTATTACTAGGCTTTGCCATCTTACTGGTGGTAAACCTCTTTGTGCAGCACAAGGTATTGCTTGATCCCATTCGCCGTATTCGGCGTCAAATTGAGGCCTTTGGTGGCCATAAGATCATCCGCCTGGACAATGAAGATGAGTTTGGTGTCTTGGTAAACAGCTATAACGAAGCCGTCCGCGCCCGTAACCAGAAGCAGTTAGAGCTGGATAAATCACGGCGATATATCGATAACATCACCAATGTGATTCCTATTCAGTTGGCCTATGTGGACGCCAGAACCCGCTATCGCTTTATTAATCAGCATTACCTTCAATGGTTTGGCAAGTCAGAAGAGCAGGTATTAGACCAAAAGGTCGAGGCGGTATTACCTCAGGATGTCTATCAGCTGATCCAGCCTTATCAGCAGGGGGTGCTTGAAGGCAAGAAGCAGGTGTTTGAGGCAGAAACCTTAGATGCACAGAAACAGCCTAGATTTTTCCATATCACCTATGTGCCCGACATCGGCGATGACGGCAAGGTTGAAGGATACTTTGTCTGTGTCGAAGACCTGACTCGGATGAAGATTAATGAGCGCAAAATCGAGTCTTACGCTCAAGAGATGGAGTTCAATAACTGGGCGCTCTCAGAGGCTCGTGAGAAGGCGGAAGTCGCCGCCAAGATCAAGGAGGACTTCTTAGCCTGCATGAGCCATGAGTTACGCACGCCGATGAATGGCGTGATCGGTATCTTAGGGCTGCTGGCTGAGACTGAGTTGTCGCCAATGCAAAAGCGTTATGTGGATGTGGCCTCCACCAGCGCTGAGTCTTTGTTGTCGCTGCTAAATGACATTCTCGACTTTTCCAAGATAGAGTCAGGTAAATTTGAGATTGAGGCAATCGAGTTCGACTTGGTGGAGCTTATCGATCAGTTTGTGCAGTCGGTAACGCTAAAGTTAGAAGAACGACATCTGCCCTTGTTCTTGGATATCAGTCAATTAGAGTACCGCTATGTGGTGGGTGATCCCAGCCGATTGCGCCAGATCTTGATGAATCTGATTGGCAATGCCATTAAGTTTACCGATGAGGGATGGATTGCCCTTAGGTTGTCAAATTGGAAAACAGAGTCGGGAGCGCTGCAATTTTGCTGTGAGGTTGAAGATACCGGCATAGGCATAGCCAAAGAAAAGCTCGCCATGTTGTTTAACCCCTTTATTCAGGGCGACAGCTCGACGACCCGTATGTTTGGCGGCACAGGTCTGGGCCTCTCTATCGCGAAACGCTTGTGTGAGTTAATGCAGGGGGAGATAACGGTCGAGAGCCAGCAGGAAGTGGGGAGTATCTTTAGCTTTACCCTGGCTCAGCAGCCAGCTCAAACGGATGGGGATCAAGGTTGGCGAACAGGCTTGGCGCCTGAGCGAGTCACGTTAATGGGCCAATTGAATGACTTCGAGCAGATGCTAGGAGAGTTGCTCACCAGCTGGGGAGCTAAGGTGACATTTCTCGATGCGAACCAAGCCATTCCCGCTTCAGATGTCATCATTTATAGTTTCTCCGCCGAGCGGGAGACCTTTTCCGGCGAGCTGAGTCGTTGGCGCCAGTTGGCCGAAGAGCAAAGTGCCATAGTCTTGCCGCTACTCGCCCATTGGCAGCAATTAGAGTTTGAGAAACAAGATGCCAGAGTGCCTCATCTGGGGCGGCCATTGAACATTGGCCAGCTGATCCGCGCCCTGTCGGATCAGCCGCTGGAACAGGAGTATGAGCCCAGCATAGAGCCGATTGTTAAACCCAGTATGACAGACAAGCCTAAGGTGCTGGTGGTGGAGGACAACAAGGTCAATCAGATGGTTGCACTGGGGATGTTACACCAACTGGGCGTTGAGGCCGATGTGGTTAACAATGGTCGAGAAGCCTTGGAGCTGCTGTCGGCGAAGCAGGATAATCCCTATCTGTTGATTCTGATGGATTGCCTGATGCCTGAGATGGACGGGTTTCAGGCGACGGCGGCGATTCGTGAGGGGCAAGGGGGCAGTCAGTTCTGCGCCCTGCCCATTATTGCTTTGACTGCCAATGCGATGAAAGGTGACAGGGAGCATTGTATACGTGCAGGTATGGATGATTATCTGACTAAACCCTTGGTGCTGGAGGTACTGAAAGAGTGTCTGTATCGCTGGTTCTCCCTGAGTCAGCCAAACTATGAATCTGCGATGACCCATGAGCCAGTAATAGAAGTGGCACCAGCTTCGATAGAGGAGGCCAATCCGCTGTTTGATCGAGACAGGGCCCTGGCCTTGATGTCAGGCGATCAGGAGCTGCTCGATGAGGTGCTAAAGGTATTTGTGGATGAGATGCTGCACCACAAAAATGCCTTTGTCGCAGGCATAGACTCGGCCGATTGCGACGCCATTCGCTCAAGTGTACACGCCATCAAAGGCGCTGCCAGCAACTTGAGTATGACCGCTCTGGTAAAGCTTGCCCGACAAGTAGAGATAGATGCGCGGCGCGGCGATCTAGAAGCCATTATTGCCAATCAACAGGCGTTTCTCGATCTGCTGGAAGAGACCCTTGCCTGCTGCCAGACCTAGCTTTGCTCGATGGGATCGCGTTATTCGGTCTCGGCGGCTTTAGTGACGCACAAAATATGTTATTTTAGGGCGCACCGATGGAGCGGCATCAAGCACCGCTCGCGACTCAAAAAAATCAAAGGAAAAGTGGAATGGCAAAAGCAAAGATTGGCATAGTTACCGTCAGTGATCGCGCCAGTGCAGGCGTGTATGAAGACATTTCCGGTAAGGCAATTATCGAGGTCTTGGGGGAATACCTCACCTCGGAGTGGGAGCCTGTCTATGAAGTCATTCCCGATGAGCAGCCTATTATCGAACAGACCTTGATTAAGATGGCCGATCAGCAAGATTGTTGTCTCATCGTTACCACTGGTGGCACAGGCCCGGCTAAGCGTGACGTGACGCCGGAGGCAACCGAGGCTGTGTGTGACCGCATGATGCCTGGCTTTGGCGAGCTAATGCGCGCCGAATCACTCAAGTTTGTGCCGACCGCTATCCTGTCTCGTCAAACGGCGGGTCTGCGTGGTGACAGCCTGATCGTCAACCTGCCTGGTAAGCCCAAGTCGATCCGTGAGTGTCTTGACGCTGTGTTCCCTGCGATCCCTTACTGCATCGATCTGATGGAAGGCCCTTACCTGGAATGCGATGAGTCAGTGATCAAGCCTTTCAGACCTAAGGCAAAATAGGCAGCAAGCCATACCTGAATCCAAGAAAGCTCAGCTCTGGCTGGGCTTTTTTATTGCCCGTTTATAGCCCCTTGCGGATGATCTGGTGCGCGCTAAAGGCGCTAAATAACAACAGGCTGGGGATGGCAATAAAATGGCCGAACAGGTTGGGCTGGGTGGTAAAGTGCAGCCATAGCAGCAGGGTCCAGCTTATGCCCAAGTAACCCAGGCTTAGGATCAGGTGTAGTGTCCGTGTGTTCATCTGCTTACTCCTTCTTTTTGCAATGTGGTCAGTATAAAAACTCGACAAACAGGCCAGAAGTGTCATTATTGACAAAATAAGGGTGATAAGTGACAAGTGACAAGTTACAAGTGCTTAGATGAGGGAGAAGGGATGAAGACAATCATGATACTGGCGGCGGGCAATGTGGTGGCCGGCGGCATAGTGGGGCTGATTGATGTATTTAGCTTTACCAATGCCCTGTATCGCAGGCTCAATCCTGATGCGACTCAAGACCTGTTTCATTGCCATATCGTCTCCGGCGATGGCAAGGCGATCACCACCAATCAAGGCTTCCAATTGGCGGCCATGGGTTTGACCGACGATACCCAGCTACAAACTGCCGATGCCGTGGTGCTGGCGTCCGCCTTTGTGACCAACAAGGCGGAATTTAACCAATATCAGCAAGATTTTTTGCCCCTGTTATCCCCTCTGAGAGCCTATGCGCAAACGGGTAAGCCTGTCGCCGCCTATTGTTCAGGTACGCTGATGTTGGCGACCTCAGGGCTGCTGGATAACCGGCGAGCCACAACGGTTTGGTGGTTGTCACAGATGTTTGAGCGTAATTTTGCGCGGGTTAAGCTCTGCATGGACTCCTTGGTGGTATCTGACGGTCAGTTTCATACCGCGGGGGCGACCACCTCAAATTTAAGCCTGGCCTTGCATTTGGTTGGGCTGCTGGCGGGCGAGTCGTTGGCGCAGCAGATGGCTAAAATATTGCTGATCGATCCTAATCGCTGTTCACAGCAACCCTTTATGACCATGGCAATCACCCCCGAGCACCACCAGGATGAGTTGGTCAGAAATATTCAGCAGTGGATGCAGGCTAACTTAAATCAAAATTGGTTACTCGATGAGGTAGCCACTAAGTTTGCCGTGGGTAAGCGCACTCTGATCCGCCGCTTTAAGCGGGCGCTTAATGAGACCCCCGCCAGCTATATGCAGCGGCTGAGGGTCGATGAGGCTAAACGCTTGTTGGAAACCACTGAGTTGGCGTTAGAGCAGATCGTCGCCCGAGTGGGTTATGAAGATGTCAGCTCCTTTCGAAAGCTGTTCATTCAGTTGACCAGCCTCTCGCCGAGGGCCTATAGGCAAAAATTTAACACTCACACTTGTTGCTAGCGGACTGGCTTGGTTTGTGGCAAACGCCGAGGCTGAGCTTGAGTCGAGCCAGAGCAGGTCCAAGCGTTACTTTGAGGTCTTAGTGTGCTTTTCCATGTGGGCCTTGAATAGAGCGTCATTTTCTTTTTGCTCTTGGCGCTCTTTTTCGTCTATGGCGTTCATTACTTGGCGCTCACACTCAAGGCGGGTGTTTTCTCTCTGTAGCGGGTTGGTGGCGTGATCTGTCTGGGCGCCGCACAATGCGTTGGCGCAGCCCGACAGTCCACTCAGGGCTAACAGGCCAACGAATGTGCGTTTAACAGCTGACGAAATGGTTATATCCTCTTGTACCTTGTATTTTTTAAGCGATTTATCGTATTTCGCCATTATAAAACCATAGGCGGTCTCTGGTACAAGAGAAAAAGCTTAAGCCTTCAAGCATTGCGGCTGAGCGTCTCAAACTCCTGCTTCAATTGGTAGTCGTTGTCGGTGACTATGCGTTCCAGCACTCTGACTCTTTGCTCCAGCTGTTCATTGTGTTGCTTGAGCCTGAGTACCTCATCAGTGTTATCAGACACTTGCTTGCGCTTTTGCTGTTTTAAGTAGTACTTGTACATTTCACTTAAGGTGGTTGCGGCCACGAGCACCAACATGATGATCATGACGACTTGTTGCTTATCCATAGCAGGTTCCTCATGTTTGGGCCTCCTTGGGAGGCCCGTAGGGGTTAGAGTCCGAAGACGATTTTTTCACTCTTGAGTGAGCGTTCCATACCAAAGGCCAGAGCCAGGGCGATGATAAAGGTGATCGCGCTGGAGAGCGCCAGCTGCAGCATGGGGATCTCTTTGCCCTTGATGAAGGCGATCAGTGCCTGCATCTGACCCGATATCGGCAGCCACTGTAGTGTGTCTGGGGCTATGTTGTAGCTCGCCGCCATCGACAGCATCATGGGGACGATCAGCACTATGGTGAGATAGGACTGCGCCTCCTTAAACGATTTGGCCATAAAGGAGACAAACAGCTGTAGCGCCGCCGCCATCAGGGCGATGGGCAGGCCAATCGCCAGCATCAAGAGGATGAAGTCGACATTGATGTTGACCGAGAAGCCCAGCTCCTGCCAAGGCACGAAGCCGTAGGCGATTTTAGAGATCACTAGGGTGAGAATAAGCCCCAACATGGCAAAAATAGTAACTGCCGCCACCTTGGCCACTACGATATCGCGAGTCGATACCGGGTGGCTGAGCAGCAGTGCCAGGGAGTTGCGCTCGCGCTCGCCGGCGCTGGTGTCGATGGCCAGGTTCATGCCCGAGATAAACACCGCATAGACCATCATGAAGATGGCGATGCCCAAGATCATTCCGCCCTTGGAATCAGAGGTGGCCTGATCTTCCACCTTAACTTTGATGGGCTGCATCACCTTAGGGTCTATGCCGCGGGCGATAAGTCGCAAGCTGCCCATCTCGGCACTATATTGTTGCAGTGCCTTCTCCAGACGGCGAATCGATGACTGCAGTTTCTCGTTGGAGTTGTCGGCGATCAGCACTATCTCGGCTGCCTGGCTCTTGGCCATGTTGGCGGCGTAGTCAGGGCTGATGACGAGTTCTATCTCTTTGCGGTCGCTCTCTTCGCCTTGGCTGATCTCGTTGCTGGCGAGATATTTCACCAGATCCGGGGCACGCTCACCATGGGTGATGGTGATGTTGAGCGCCTCTGGGCTGGTGATCTGGCCAATGAGGATCATAAACATGCCACACATCATCAGCGGCGCGCCGATGGCATAATAGAGCCCGGCCATGACAGAGCGTTTGTCTCTGGCGGCATCGGTCAGCTCTTTTCTGACCATAGTAATAATTGAACTGATCATGCTGCGATTCCCTCGTCAGTACCGATTAGCTGGATAAAGGCATCTTCCAGTGAGTCCTTACCTGTCTGTTGGCAGAGCTCTTGGGGGCTGCCAACGGCGACCACTCGTCCCTCGGCCATGACGATCACCCGATCACACAGGGCGGCAACTTCCTGCATCACATGGCTGGAGAAGAGTACACAGTGTCCAGCTTCTTTAAGATCTTTTAGCAGGTCACGCAATACCCGGGTGCTCATCACGTCCAGGCCGCGAGTCGGTTCGTCGAGTATGATATTGGTGGGCTCATGCACAATCGCCTGGGCCAGTGCCGTCTTCATGCGCTGCCCCTGAGAGAAGCCCTTGCATTTACGATCGGCAATATCATTCATATGTAGTTTGCCCAGCACCTTGGCCGAGGCGGCCTTGGCCTGATCGCGGGAGAGACCATTGAGCTCGGCAAAGTAGCGAATGTACTCTCTGGGCGTCAGGCGCTCATACAGGCCGAAGGGATCGGGAAACAGTCCCAGCTGCTGCTTGGCGGCAACAGGCTGTTTGGCCACATCTATGCCGTCGATTTCGGCGATCCCTTGATCTGGCTTAAGCAGACCAAAGACGGTGCGTAGACAGGTGGTCTTGCCTGCGCCATTGGGGCCCAGCAAGCCGGTGATCTGGCCGTCCAGGGCCTCGAAGCTCAGATCGTTCAGCGCCTGCACTTCGCCGATGCGCTTAGATAAATTCGATACCTTAATCATGTTGCACTCCTTGCTGCTGGTCGTCACTAAGCTTGGCCTGGCTGATGCTCTGGCTGAGTGTGTCCTGCGGGATGGCTTCTACCGTGTTGGCATTGAGGTAGAAGTTACGACTGACATCATTGTTTAAACAGGTTGGCGAGAGTCCATCAACGCTGCCGCTGCCGATCAGTTCTGCGATAAGGGTGTTGGCGCAAGACTGATAAGCCACACCATGGGTGGCATAGGGGGCAACGAAGTGTTTGGCATTGGTCAGCTTTGCGGTTGCCAGCTCGCCCCAGCTCGGTGGTGTCGCGGGATCTATCTCGCCAGATAACAATAAGGTGGGGAGGCTACTGGCAATGGGGTCTGCAAAATCAAGGCTAACAGGTGGGATCTGCCAGATAGGGCAGGAGAGATCGAATGCCTTGATCATCTCTTTACCGAAGTAGCTCTGTGTTAAGCGCTCGCGCTCCGCCTCGCTAAAGCGGTGCCAATCTTCGCCACAAACCACGGCCGAGTGCATGCCGGCTGCAATGCCTGTGCTGTTGACGGTAAGGGCGTAAAGTCCGGTGATTGCCTGATAATTGCCCTGGGCTGCCTGATGGATGGCATGGGGCAGTAGTGCCCTGACATTAGGCATGTAGAGAGCCATGCGGATGGCGCCCATAAATTTGCCCTTGGTCATCACGAGTTGAGTGGGCGCATTGGTTAGCGGGTCGCGTGTCTGGCTGATCGCCGCACCTTGGCTAAGCAGGGTTTCAACCTGGGCGAGTTCTTCACCAAGTTTCGGGAATTGTTGATGACACAGGTCGTTGTTTTGGCAATCTTTTAGCAGCAGATCTATGGCGCGGGTGATGGCATCGCCAATATTAATCACACTTTGCTGCATGGGGACCACACCATCTAAGGTGACGGTGGCCAAGGCTTCTGGATGGTGGCGCATATAGAGCTGGGCCATACGAGTGCCGTAAGAGATGCCATACAGGTGCAGTTTTTGGTAGCCAAGGGCTTGTCTGACCGCCTCGAAATCTTTGAGGGCGGTTTCACTGCCATATTGGCTGACATCGGCATCAAGCTTATCAAGGCAGGCCTTGGTCTCGGCGGCGATATCCAGTTGCTCTTCATTAAAGGCCAGGCCGCCTTCGAAACCCTCTCCGTCGCAGGTCAGTGGGTTTGAAAGACCTGTGCCGCGCTGATCGATCAGCAGAATATCGCGCTGCTGGCGCACCTTAGTAAAGATCTTGTCGAAGCTGGCGGCGTTATCTATGGCCGACTGGCCAGGACCGCCTGCGATGGCTAGCAGGGCTTCTTTTTCAAAGCTGGGCTTGATGGCGGGTAGGACCAGATAGTGGATCTGTATCTGTTTTCCCTGGGGGGCGTCATAGTTTTCGGGCACTGTAATAACGCCGCAACGCAGACGATCTGATAGACCATCGACATAGCAAGCCTCAGTCTTGCCTTCTTCTTTTGGGTTGGCCCAAGTGGGCTGAGACAGCAAGAGTATTGCCATGCAAATGGGCAGTAGTAGCGCCAAAACCCGCTGCCTGTGGGGGTGCCTATTGACCATCAATTTTACCTTTCCTTGAAGCATGATACCGATTCCTTAGTTGAAATTTATCGTATCTATGTTAATTTAATACTGTATCGGTGTATCAATGTATTAATACAGTGAATAAAGACTAATGCTAGATTTACTTAGTGTCAACCCCAGTAATGGTGACCCCATCTACCGACAGTTAAGCGATCAGATTGTGCGCTTGATTGTGGGCGGCCAGTTGCAGCCCTTGGAGGTATTGCCTTCGGTGCGGCAGATTGCCGAGCATTTGACGGTTAACCCAATGACGGTTTCTCGCGCCATTCAGCAGCTGGTGGAACAGGGCTGGTTGGAGCGTCGTCGTGGTCAGCCGACCAGGGTGGCACAACGTGGCGATAGCCAAGGCACCTCCAGCGTTGATTTGATGACGCCTCAAGTCAATTCACTTATCGCTCAGGCTAAACAACTCGGCGTTAGCCTGGATGAACTCAACACCATCATTGCCAAGGCATGGCAGCAAGCGCAATAAAGGAACAGATGCAGATGCAAGAGAGCAATCAAGCTATATTGGCCTTTCATGAGATCAGCAAGGCATTCGACGACAAGTTAGCCATAGATGAGCTGTCTATGGCCCTCTATCCTGGCATGGTGGTGGGCCTACTGGGGCAAAACGGCGCCGGTAAGTCGACCCTGATGCGTTGCGCCTTAGGCATACTAAACGTGACGCAGGGGCGAATAGAGATCCTGGGCGGTTCCAGCGAAAATCTGAATTCTTCCCAGAAGGAGCTTATCGGCTATGTGCCGCAGCAGCCTTTTGGTTATGAAGGCTTTAGCGTCGAGAGAGCCCTCACGCTACATCGCAGTTTCTACCCTAACTGGGATACGTCTTTGGAGCAGGAGTGGCTGGCCCGATTCGATCTCGATGGGCAGCAACAGGTGCAGCGCCTCTCGGTGGGCCAGCGTCAGTCGCTGGCGCTGATCATGGCCATGGCTTATCGTCCGAAACTCTTGATCCTCGACGAGCCAGTCGCCAGCCTGGATCCTATTGCCAGACGCGAGTTTATGTCAGATCTGTTTGAGTTGGCTTTAGATGCTGGCTCAGCTGTCTTGTTTTCCTCCCACATCACCTCAGATCTCGAGCGGGTTGCCAGCCATGTGGCCCTGATGCGTAAAGGCAAGTTGGTGCTCTTCAAAGAGATCGATGCCCTGAGGGAGAGTGTCCAGTTGGTGAGTCTCAAGCCGGGGCAAGTGTTGCCCGACGGGCTAGTGGTGCTTAATCGTCAGCAGGATAAGCTGCTGGTGGATCACTATGATCCCTCAATGGCCGCTTGTTTCGACACGGTGACGCCGATGAATCTGGAACAACTCTTTATGGAGTTACACAGATGATGCCTAAGGTTCTGCGCGGCATGGGGCGTTTCTGGTTATTTGATGTCGGCAGCGCCAGTTTTCTTGGCACTGGCCTACTCGCGCTAGTGATGTTGCTGGTGATGGCCGTGGCGGAAAAATATGCCGCTATGCCCGTTATGCTGGGGATGATACAGGTGTCGACCTGCGCGGCGATCGCCTGGCAACTCAACCGTTTGTCGGCGACCGAATGGGCCAGCCTGGTGCCGGGTTATGCTGATAACATTCAGTGGCAAGCTCTGATGGTCGGCGGCGTTGCCAGCCTGATCTCGCTGACTGCGGCGCTGATCTTGCCTATTGAGGGCGCCATCGCCCAGGTAGGGGTGGCAACTCTGGCAGGGGTTGCCTTTGTTTATGTCTGCCGGTTGCACATCAAGAGTTTCTATTTCTCTTTTGGCCTGTTTCTATTACTGCCCTTCTTACCCGAAATCACCGCCATGCTGCCTAGCTTGAGCTTATGGTGCCTGCCAGTGGCCATCATAGGTTTTATCTATCTTATTCGCTGTGATCTGCAGCGTGTGGTCTGGCACCTGGAGGCCCGCTCTGTCTACCTTAATGGCTTGGAGATGGGCTGGTTTTGGCTGCCGAATCTAGGATCCAATAACTTGATGATGCGCCTGGACAGATGGCTCCATCCTGTGAACTTCTTTACCGGCCCTATGCTCTCCATGTTGCTGGTGCTGCTACCAAGCCTGGCGCTAGTGATGAGTTTAGTGAATGTGGTTGCGGGCATAGAGCTGCCGGTCCTTTTCATCATGGGGCAGTTCAGCGCGGTTGCCTGCTCTTTGGTACATTGGAGCCGTATTCAGCGCTGGCGCGCGGCTGAAACCCTGTACAAACTGCCGGGATTTGACGGTAAGCAGGGGATGGTGGAGGCCTTTGCCAGAGGGCAATATCGTTTACTGGGTTATATCACTCTCACCATGGCGCTATTGGCAAGTTTCGCTTATTGGCTGAGCGACAGTGTGACCCTGATCATCTGGTGTCACTTGGTCTTAAGCACCTTTAGCGTATGTGCCATCTTGCTGGGGCTAGGCTGCGCATCCCGCAATGCCATGCATATCTCTCTCAGTTTGTTAGTGGTGATCTGCCATGCGATCTGGCTGTCGACCGCCCTGCTGGCTGCGCGTGAGGGGCGGGATCTTACTGCTTGGCTAGCGATAGATTTGGGCCTGGTTGCCTTTTCTCTGCTAACGCTTTGGTGGGGCAAGCAAAAGCTGTGGCGAGACCATCTCGTCTGATCTCATCTCTGGTCTGCTTTGTGCTCTAATTAACATTATTGGAGCAAAAACTCTTATTTTTTGGCCGCCGTTGCAGTAAAATGCCGCAAAACAGGTACAAGTGTACGCTAAAAGGGTCAAATAATTATGTTGCTTCAACAGTATCATCCGATAAGCCTGATGCAGGCGCAGAGCCAACAACGTGGTGATGCCATTGCATTAGAAGGTTATGGCTTATCCGCGCCTTGGCAGAAGGTTAGCTGGCGACGCTTCGATGAGATTGGCGATCAAGTTGCTAAGGCACTGATCCGTTTTGGCTTTGCTGCTCAAGATAAGGTAGTGATACTGTCACAAAACTGTCCACAGTGGACTTGTGCCGATGTGGGGGCCCTTAAGGCCAAGGCGGTTGTCGTGCCCGTTTATCCCACCAGTACCCTGGAGCAGGCGCGTTATATTGTCGATGATGCTCAGGCCAAGCTGATCTTTGTTGGTGATGCAGAGCAATATCGCATGGCCTGTGAATTAGTGGCCTTGTGTCCAAGTCTGACTCAAGTCGTGGTGTTCGACTCTGAAGTTGAATTGAGTGAAGCGGTAACAGCTGTTCATTTTGATCAGTTACTGAGTCAAACCTATACCGCTGAGGTTGAGGCCGAGTTGGCCCAGCGTTTGGCAAAGCAGGATTTGGATGATCTGTTAACCCTTATCTATACCTCAGGCACCACGGGCGACCCTAAAGGGGTGATGCTGGATTATCGCAATATTGCCTCGGTGATCCGTCAACACGATACCATTTTGCCTTTCACGCCTGGCGATGTGTCGCTGGCCTTTCTGCCATTGAGCCATGTATTTGAGCGCGGTTGGAGCTTCTATGTGCTCTGCCGGGGTGGACATAATGTCTATCTTAAGGACCCCATGGCAGTCAAAGAAGCGATTGTCGATATTCGCCCGCACACCCTGTGTGTGGTGCCACGCTTCCTGGAGAAGGTGTATAGCGCGGTGCAGGATAAGGTGAGCAAGGCACCCGATACCCGTAAGAAATTATTTGCCTGGGCCATGGCCGTAGGTCAGCGCCAGTTTGAGGTTAGCCAAGGCCGTGCTAAGGCGTCTTGGTGGCTTAAGGCGCAGTGGAAGCTGGCCCATAAGCTGGTTTACAGCAAGCTGCAACAGGTGCTGGGTGGCAGGCTTAAGTTTATGCCTTGCGGCGGTGCGGCGCTGGATCAAAATGTCGCCAGTTTCTTCCATGCCATCGATATTCCTGTGCTCTGTGGCTACGGCATGACGGAAACCACTGCGACAGTGACCTGTAACACTTTGGATAACAGAGTCGCCGGTTCTAACGGTAAGACGCTGCCAGAGGTAGAGATCAAGCTGGGTAAAGACAACGAGATCTTAGTACGCGGCGATACCGTGATGCGCGGTTATTATAACCGTCCTCAGGAGACGGCCGACACTTTCGAAGATGGTTGGTTGAAGACTGGCGATGCTGGCCATATTGATGAACAGGGTAACCTGTTTATTACAGACAGAATCAAAGAGTTAATGAAGACCTCAAACGGCAAATATATTGCGCCGCAGCGGGTCGAAGGTAAGGTGGGTTGCTGTCCCTTTATCGAGCAGGTGGCGGTGATCGCCGATGCTAAAAACTATGTGACCGCCTTGATTGTTCCGGCTTTCGAGTCGTTGGAGGCTTGGGCTAAAGAGAAGGGGCTGCATTACGAGTCGCCGATGGAATTACTGCGTCACTCCCATGTGGTAGAGCATTTCGAGCAGCGCCTCAAACATCTGCAACAAGAGTTGGCGGGCTTCGAGAAGATCAAGAAGTTTACTCTGCTGCCCGAGGCTTTTTCGATGGAGGCCGGGCTATTAACGCCGACCATGAAGTTAAGACGTAAGATGATCTATCACAAATACGCCACTGAAATTAACGCCATGTACGTTAAATAACAGTGATATAAAGGGCGTCTCACAATGAGGCGCCCTTACTCTATGGGGTAGTTAGTTCGAAAGTCCATATTGCATCCCCCTGGCTTCTCAGTTAACGTCTCTGCCATAAAAATAACGACTTAACCTTAGGGATGCCCTGTGTCAGCACGCTTTTTTACTCTCACGATTCAACCCAGATTCAACGAAACCGATGGCCTGGGCCATATCAATAATACCGTGATGCCCGTGTGGTTCGAGGCGGCGCGTGAGCCTATCTTTACGCTCTTTAATCCTGAGCTTAATTTGGCAGAGTGGAACCTGATCGTGGCAGGCTTTACCATCGCTTACACCTCACCCACCCAGTATGGGCAGGCGGTTGAGATAAAGACCTGGGTAAGCCGTGTGGGCAATGCCAGTTTCGAGGTGGCGCAGCAGAGCTGGCAAGGTGGCAAGATGACTGCAGAGGCCAAGACGACCCTAGTGCACTATGACTACAGCATCGACAAGAGTCAGCCTATAGGTGAAGACGTTAAGCAGGCGCTACTTGCCCTGACTGGCGAATAACCTATAGCGCTACAAAAACTTCTGTACATACCAGCAACTGGCACTGATGGTGAGTTGCTGGGACTTGGCCCACTCTAATCCATGCCTGACTAAACGTCCCGCCACGCCCTGACCCCGCAACGGATCCGGCACAAAGGTACGGGTAAAATCTACCTGGTCACCTTGTTTTTGATACTCTAGTACAGCGTCATGACCTGCAATGGATAAGATAAATCTCTGTTGATCGGCTTGGTGTAAGATAGTCTCTTGGTTCATTGTGTCGTTCTCATTAGGCTAGATTAAACTTAACGTTAGCACAGGTAAGCAGATAAGTGACAAGATGGTTTTATGATGATTAGAAACGGACAATGGGGCTGAAATCCTTGTTTAAGCAGAGGGTTAAACAAAGGATTACTTTATGGGCCTTTGGCTTGTTGCTTAGCTATGCTCAGGCGACGCTGGCGGTTGAATCTGATATACGCGCCGCGGTAGAGGCGAAGGTGAAGGGTGATATCACCAGCGCCATGGTGCTGACCGACGCCAACCTGATCACCTTAGGCATAGTCGACTTCAACCCCAACACCATAGTGGACCTGAGTGAGATAGGCGATATCAACGCCGGTGACGAAGAGTCGCTCAAGCGGCGCAGTCAGCTGACCTCCTACACCTTGCCCTGGGAGAGCGACACTGTGCCGCTCTCGCCCGAGTGGTCCCAAAGTATCCAGGTGCGCCTCTCCTACGTGCACGCCAGCGACAGCATACAGGGGCTGGAGGATGAGACCATCAGCAGTCCGATCAAGGATACCAGCTACCTGCTGGCGGGCGAGTATCGCTGGAAGTATCAGATAAATGAGCAGTGGCGGGCGGTCTTTGGCCTGGGGGCGCAGTTTATCTGGCTGGAAAACCGCCTAATCTATAACGACCCCGTGCTGCGCAGCGTCAGTGGCATTCTCGACGACAAGCTGGTGAACACCAGCTATGGCGCCATCATGTTCGACCCCAATGCCGAGCTGACCTATACCGGTGACCTCATGGGGAACAAGTGGGAATTTATCAGTACCCTCAGATACGGCATAGGCCGCAGCCTGCTGACCGACGATGGCATGCAGGCGGTGACGCCTCAGGTCGGGCGTCTGAGCAACGCCCTGGTGTTTCATTATGGGTTGCCAGACTTCTTCGACCGTCAGAACGAGATGCGCCTGCTGGCCAAGCGGATCGACCTCAGCGGTGATGTCATCGACCCCATGGGGACGCGCCACTACTACGAGTTCGGTGCAGGCTGGGTGGTGCAGACCCCTTCGCTATCAGCCTGGCTGCGCAACATAGGGATAGGCATCACCCTCAACATCAATAGCGGCCTGAGTGGCGGTGGTATAGTCTTGCTGTTTAATGAAGAGATGTAATACCAATCATGGCAAGTACCCGATCACTTACTCACTGTGATTGGTATGAGCTGTTAGTCAACGCAGTGATCTCTGAGTACGGCCAATAGCTCGGCGGGCAGCTCGGCCTTAGCTTGCTTGTGAAAGTCGAACATAACCGCAACCGAGGAGCCAGTGGTGGTGATAGCCTGTTGCTGCTCGCTGAACACCTGATAATGCATGGTAAAGCGATCGTTATGGATGTCGCTGATACTGACGCCGACGAGTAGCGTATCGGGATAGGTGACCGGACGCTTGTAGCGTGCCTGGTTGTCACTGATCACCGGGCCCATGCCGGATTTGTAGAGTTTATCTAGTGGAAACAGCTGGTTAAAAAAGTCGATACGTGCCGTTTCGAAGTAGCGGAAATAGACCACGTTATTGACGTGTTGCAATGCATCCATCTCGCCCCAGGCGACCGAGATGCGGGTATGAAAGGGAAACTGGCTAACGAACTGCTCCATATCTTAACCTTTAATTTTCAAACAAGTGTTTAGTTTTAGGTTAAGATATCAGCATCTGCCGGGAATACCAATTCCGATTGCAACAGAGATAAAAAAGCACCTTGCGGTGCTTTTTCTGTTTATAAGCGGATCAACTGAGGCTCAACTCTTTGAAGTTGGCGATCTGTGGGTAGTCGCCTGTGCGTTGAGTGGTCTCACGCACCATCTGGATCACGCGCATGCCAGCCTGTTCGGCCGCCTTGAGCTCTTCCAGTACGTCAGAGATAAACAGTACCTGCTTAGGCGCCAGGCTGATGGTATTGATGATATTGCTGTAAGCCTGTTTAAACAGCTTGTTACCGGTACGGGTATCGAAGTGACCATCGAAGTACTCTGTCAGGTCGCCACCATCGCTGTGGCTGAACAGGAGTTTCTGTGCATCTACCGAGCCAGATGAGAAGCTGTAAAGACGTACGTTTTGCGCCTTAATATCTTTCACGCTGTCGATGAAGTCAGGGTAGATATGTCCCTTAAATTCACCTTTGGCGTAGCCTTGTTTCCAGATCAGGCCTTGAAGTGTCTTAAGCGGAGTCGCCTTGCGATCTTCAGCAATCCACAGTTCTAAGATCTCGACGACACGTTCTAGTGAGGCTTCGGGTTCAAGCGCGATATCTTTAACATCGCTAATGCAGTTATCGACTAATACATTAGTTTGATTTTCTTCTAAAAAATCAGCAAGGACCTTAGCCGAATAGGGAAAAAGGGTGTCCTGAATAAAGTTCAGATCGGTTGTTGTACCTGCTGTATCTACAACTATGGCTCGAATACCCATACGTTGGCTTACTCCACTATGTATTAATAGAAATGATCCGCTTATACGACAGGCCAGATCCTAAGCTGAAAACGCCCCTTTGGCTAGGGTCTGTTTCTCTTTCAGGTTTAATTTGTGCTTATGAGCCAAGTAACATAGTTTGGCTATGTCAATGGCAAGCAACAAAGCGCAATGCGTTTAGCTCACCCCTTGGGACAGCGCTTGGAGGCGATAGGTAAAGGGTGACCGCCAGTTTATGTAGAATACTACATCACGCCGACTCTGCCTCGTATAAATCGCCGACAAGTTACCGCACTAACAAACAGCAAGGGTCAATCGACCTTGCCGGATCAAGGTTTGACTTGTATTTGGTTGAATATCATACTAATCCGCTTAAGTCAGAGGATCAGGGAAAGGCGTATGACATTAAAATATAGCGGTTTTTTTAGCTGCATAGCATTGATAGCTAGTTGTGTTTGTTTGCCGCTTGCGGCCGAGATCAGCGTTAAGCCGCTGCCTACTCAGCTGGAGAGCTGTGAGCGTGGCGAGTGCATCGACCACTTCAAAGAATACAAGACACTGGCCCGTTACGGCCATTCCGATGCCATGTACACCCTGGCTGAGATGTACCGTTTGGGGCATGGCACTCAGGTCGACATGGAGCGATCTACCAAGTGGTATCGGCGCGCGGCCAAGTTAGGTAATCCTTTTGCCCAGTACAAGGCGGCTATTCTCTATTTGCAAGATGGCGAGAACCGGGATATCGACAAGGCGATGCGCTATCTGCGAGATGCCAATCGCGGCGATCTGAATGAGGCGGCTCACCTGCTGGGGATGCTCTATATAGAAGGCGAGCTGGTAGAAAAGGACAAGGAGAAAGCCAAGGCTTACCTGATCAAGGCCTATGAGGCGGGGCATGAGCCGACGCTGAATCTGCTGGCAGAAGCCAGCGAGGTGGCCCTGGAGGTGAAGCGTCAGGCAGAGGTTCAGCCAGTAAAGGAGACTGCAAGACAAGCGCCTACTGATGATATGGAAGTGATCGAAGTGCGAGCACCTAGTATCGAAGAGGTATTTAGTTACCATATTGCCACCATGCGTGGTGGAGTACCCGATGCGGTCAGCGGCACGGGAACCTCTCTGCGGGGGCGTACCTGCGGTGAGATGATCTCCTGTAATAGTCAGTCTGACCGGGAGCGAATTAGAGACTTTCTTATGTCGACCTGGTAACGGCTTGCGTTGCGTTATCACTTAACAACAAAAAGGAATACACGTGATAAATAAATGGATTGTAGGCGTTATTTTACTGCTCGGCAGCAGCTTGAACCTGGTTCAGGCGGCAACTCCTCATCTGGAGACCCTGCTGGTCAAGGCTCCGGACATTGAAAAGCCCATTGCCTTTAATGTCACTCTGCCCCCAAGCTACGGTAAGAATCCCGATAAGCGCTATGTGCTCCTGTTCGACTTTCATCCCCGCAGTCGCGGCTACCTGGATGGCATGCATGACTGGATGAGCCATAACGGTGACTGGCCTTGGTTGGAGACCATTATCGTCACGGCGCCCGATGGTGACGAGACCTTAGGTCAGCTGAAGAGCCAGGCAATTGAGCAGGAGGGCAGTATCGCCTTGCTGGATTTCATGGAGCAGTCGCTGCTGCCGACCATTGATGCCAAGTATCGCACCAATGGTTTTCGTATCATGAACGGCTTTACCGGCAATGCCGGCTTGGTGCTCTACACCCTGCTTAATCGGCCTGAGTTGTTTAATGCCTATTTGGCGGCAAGCCCAGTACTGAGTGACGACTTTGCCTATGTGATGAAATCCGCTGCCGTGAAGCTGGAGCGCATTAAGGGCAAGCCGCGCTACCTGATGCTAACCACCAGTGACAGCAATTTCGAGCAGCGTCAGCTGGCAGATTTCGCTGCCTTCGAGGAGCTTCTCAAGACGACTAATCATCTGGCGTTGCACTATAAGGTGAAGCGTTTCGACGGCACCTACTATATGACACAGCCAATCCTAGCGACCGCTTATGGCATAGAGTGGCTGTTCGATGACTATCACAGGGTGCTCTCGCCTGACTCTGAAATTGCTAAGGGCGGCGTCAAAGGGATCCTCGACCACTACCGTTTTCTGTCGCAACAGAAGTATGGCTTTGCCGTGCCCTCTACCGATTCGCTGATCGCCTTGGCGGATGCCGAGTTTGCCAAGGATAGCGACAAGGGGCTCAGCATCTACCGCGCGGCGGTGGAGGCTAACCCTGAGTCCCACACTGCCCACGATGCCTTGGCTCGGGCCTATGGCGAGCTGAAGATGTTTGATCAGGCTATCGAGCAGCAGAAGTTGGCGTTGGCCAAGACAGATCATCCCTTCTGGACCCGCAAATACAGTGAGAGTCTGGCTGCGTTTGAGGCTCAGAAGCGGCCTTAACAGCTTCTCATAAGCTTTTTACACTCAGCCATAAGGTTCAGCCCAAACCCATCCGCATTTGCCCTTTTTTGGTGCAGATGCTGTTGGGTTTGGGCGCTGCCAGAGTGGATCTCTAGCGTTAATCCAATCGATTTTCCGAGTTGCAAACTCCTATTATGCTTAGGTTTTCACTCATGCAGCCATGTTTCCGCTGTGTCTTGCCCTTGGTACCACTCTGGCGAGTGGGGTTGGCGTCATAGTTGCAACGCTCAGGATAGTTACCTTTGGAGAGCAGTCTATGGCGGCAATGAGTTATTTGAGCGTGATCGAGCGTTACCATGAACATGAGCAGTTGGTAAAAGAGTTGATGGAGTCGATTCTGGTGGGGATAAGCGATCCCCTGATGTTGTCAGACCCAGGTTTTCGGGTGCGGGCGATGGCTGAGATTGCCAACAGTTATCCCTTTATCGAGCTGCTTTATGTGCTCGACGGCGATGGAGTGCAGATCAGCGAGAATGTCGCCATAGTCAATCGTGTGGTGCAGGCTATTCCTGTTGGGCGCAACCTGAGCCGCAGCCATCGTCCCTATTTCTCGAAGGCGCAGGAGAGCAAGCGCCTTAAGATCACCACACCCTATCTCTCCAATGCCAGCGGCAAACTGTGTTTGTCGGCCTCTTACCGTATCGATGACGATAGCGGCCGCGGCTTTATCGTGGTGGATATCAACTTGACCCAGTTGATTGAATTTATGATGGGCGATAGAGCCAGACGCCGGGCGACACCACTGTTTAAGGGCATTTACTCGGCATTGGTGCTGGGGCTGTTTATCATGGTGTTCGTGCTGATCAGCATGGCAACCGTGGATATTGTCGCCTTATTGGCACAAGGCGTTGTGCCCAGTGGCTCCATTAAGCCCTTTAGCATCATCATCTTCATCACCTTGGCCTTGGCGGTGTTCGATCTGGGTAAGACGATACTCGAAGAAGAGGTGTTAATGCATAAGGATATCTTCCGTCACAGCTCTACCCGGCGCACCATCACCCGCTTTATTTCCACTATCTTAATTGCCGTTTCTATCGAGGCGCTATTGACCATGTTTAAGGCCTCTCTGGGTGAGATGGAGTATGTGCTGCCGGCCATCGGCATGATGTTTGCCGTGGTTGGCTTGCTGGTGGGGTTGGGGATCTATGTGTTTCTCGGTGCCAAGGCCGAGCTGCTGCTTAAGCAGGGCAATGGTAAGCCTTAAGCCCTTAAACTAGGCAGACCTAAGGCGTTACTTAAGCTAGTACAAGGTGCCGCTCTGCTGGAGCGGCACACTCCAGTGCAGTTGGGACGGTATTGGCACACTGGCTTATCCGTCCCTTTACTCTATGTGACTATTCGTTACCCTTTCTCGTCCAACCCGCAGGCAGGCTGTTTTCCATTCTATCTAAGCGTTGTAGCAGCTGGTTCTGATTGTCGATCACCTGCTGTTGATTGGCGATGATCTGCTGCTGAATCGCTTGCGTCTGGCAATATCTCAGCTTGTTATGGCCGTAATTGGCCGCCGTCAGTGCCGCCGAGGAGATACCGTTGAGTAGCTCACCGAACTTCTTCAAAGGGTTATTCTTTATTGTGCCGCCCACATAGCCATGCACCTGAGCGACAGGTTCAATCTTGGTGGTGCCCAGCGCCTTGAGCAGTTGACCGAATAGCTTAATGGAGCCCGCGCCGGCGGTGACGAAGAACGCCGCCTGTTCAAACTCGGCAGGATTACCGTTGATAAACTGGCAGCTGTCGCCTACCAGGCTGTTGATGCTGAGACTGGTATTGATATTGGGGCTGAGCCCTTGCCTTAAAGTCTCCAGATGGGTCGTCATCTCGTGAAATACATCGAAGAATCCAGATTGGAAGGCACCACCGTCGACCGTGAAGGCGCGGTAGAGGGGATAAAGCGAGTAGCCAGGCATGGCGTCGATCAGGTTGATCATGGGGTCGAAGTGGTAGATGTTGCCTAGCAGGCTGCTGTCTTGCATGTTAAATAGCAGGTTACCCGTGGACTCCAGATCGCTCACGAAGGCGATAAGATCGTTTTTAAAGCGGTAGCAGTCGCTGCCACCTGAGCAGCTGGCGCCACCAAAGGCCGCGAGTCCCTCAAATTCTTGTTGGATCACCATGCGACCTTCGCTGCCAGCGTTTTCAATCATGTCGAACATCTGCTGGGTATAGCCATTAAAACTTTGTTGTGCTTTCTGTAAAATCAGCACCTTACCTTGTATGTCTACCGTATTCGTGACGGTTTTACCGGCATCTTCTGCGGCGTCGGCGGCATCTGTTGCCGTGATTTTGAGTTTATTCCAGATATCGGTCAGTAGATCGGCCTGGCTGTTTGGGCTATAGGTTAAGCCTGTGGCGGCAATTAAACCGGCAATCAGCAAAGGGTATGCGCGGGAGAATGTATGGCTGTTCATAGTGACTCCTAATTGATCACTCTTGATCAAGCAAGGGGAGATCTTTTAGGTATAGTGGCTATCGGTTGGGGGTGAGAATTGGCTGCTAGTGAAATATGCTCAAAGCAGAGTCCCCCGGGCGTTACAGGCGGTTTTATGCCGAATCACTCTGCTTTACAGCGAGTGAGCAACTATCTTGTGTCGTCATTCGCGTCCGGCGTGTTTTTTGGCTAGGTAATAGTCGAGATTCTTGCTTGCTGCAATGTGAGCTCGGCGCTGTTTATTTGCCTCTAATGGGCGTAGCTTAGGCCGATAGCTAAGTCAGATAGCCCTGTAGCCTGCTAATGATGATGGCTTAATGCTTGTCGTTTGAAATGAAGAGCTTTGCACGAGGTTTTTATGGCAAATCCAATCCAACTCAGATCCGAGATCACCTGTCCCCACTGTGGTCACAAGCAAGTGGAGACCATGCCCGAAGATGCCTGCCAATTCTTCTACGAATGCCAGGGCTGTCATGAGATTTTAAAGCCCC
Source organism: Shewanella marisflavi (assembly GCF_002215585.1). Classification (NCBI taxonomy): domain Bacteria; kingdom Pseudomonadati; phylum Pseudomonadota; class Gammaproteobacteria; order Alteromonadales; family Shewanellaceae; genus Shewanella; species Shewanella marisflavi. The sequence continues at coordinate 4,228,199 of NZ_CP022272.1, read as the reverse complement.
TCCCCGGCGACTGCTGCGTCTTCTGCTCCTACGGCACAGTGAAGTGTCCGCCAATACAACGGGGACAGTGTTGTCAGGGTAGGTCTTCCTAAGACCCAGAATGGTGGGGATTAGCATTGGCTTGCTTAAATCAGGGGGGGGAAACCTAGCCGAGGACGTGGATATAAAATTATTAGATTTGGCCGGAGCCATTACTTGCATCGGTATTTGTAGTTCTTACCTTTACTGTTACTAATCGCCTGCCGCGGGCTTATGTGCAGGTACGTCTTCGGGACGCTGTGAAGCCATATATGGACACCTCGATAGATTCAATAGCTAATTTGTTAGTAACAAAAGATATTACTGCGTCCGTATATCCGACCTGTTTATGAGCAATTAGAGGCTCTGGCCTTAATGAGAACCGCGCCTCTACGCCTTAACCGTCCCTCCGAACTCTTAGGTTCATGGACTCTCTCAGGTGTTGTAGAGGCCGGTATTACCTGTTGTTACATTACTTTTTAGCAGTACATGGTTTGTTTTACTTACAGGTCAAACCGCTCTGAACTCCGTTTTCTTAAATAGAATAGCCCAAACAATTCTTGCTAACTTGTTAGCCAGTGCGACTGCAGACTTGTGACTGCCTCGCCGTTCGATAAGCGTTTTAACCCAAACAGACAGCCTGTCTTGCGCTGTTTTACAGTGTCTTATAATCGACCAAGCACATTGAATAAGTAGCTTCCTGAGGTAACGGTTACCTCGCTTCGTTATCCCGCCAAGACTCTGCTTTCCACCGCTTGAATGCTCTTTTGGCACTAAGCCAATGTTTGCTGAAAAATGTCTACCGTTTTTGTAGGACGAACCATTACCTGCAAACGAGACTACGGCTGTTGCCGTAATTTCTCCTATTCCCTTTATTTGCATTAGTAGTTTAGCTCCTTCGGAAGCCTGGGCCTGCTGTTTGATATCCTTTTCTGATGACTTTATGGCTTCATCAATCGCGCTCCACTCTTGGTGTAGCAGAGTAAAGTGGACTCGAGCTCTTTCGGTTAATTCATTTTCTGCATCTTCAATTAAGTCAGGTAATGCTGCTTTAAGGCTTTCTTTGCCTTGAGCAATAACGATACCATACTCATTTAGCAGGCCTCTGATTTGATTAATCAATGTTGTTCTGGCATCGACCTGCCTTTCTCTGATTCGATGCGCCAACATCATATCAACCTGCTCTAACGTTCTAGGCTCTACAAATTGAATATTAGGTCTATACGCTGCTTCACAAATAGCGAAGGCATCATTACGGTCGTTTTTATTACCTTTGACAAAAGGCTTCACATGCTGAGGGGGAATTAACCTTACTTGATAACCTTGAGCTTTTAAGCTTCTTCCCCAGTAATTTGACCCGCTACAAGCCTCCATAGCTATGATTGCATCAGGGTATTGGGCTAAAAACGCCATAAGTTGATGTCGACGAAGTGCACGATTAAATACAGATTTACAAGCCTGATTCACACCACAAACTTGGAAGACATTTTTTGCCAAATCGATACCAATTAGAGTAACTTTCATAGTGGACACCTTTTGTTGATATTGAACTCGCAAATTCAATATGGCGCTTTTGACGCCGACTTTACAAGAGGTGTCCATCTCATCATCCCTGGCCGCTTAACGAAAACATCTGACCGACATGGATGTTGGGAATGCCGAAAAATGTTGGGAACATTTTCGGCCCTGTTTTCGATACCCTCAGACATACCTACACACCTTATTCAACGTCTCTTCGATTAACCTGATTTTGTATCTGTTAGGTCAACAGTAGGAAAACTCATAAGTGATAGAGGAACAAAGAAATATCCAAATTTGATCGCATTTCATAGATGAATTAGTTGAGGTCAAATCGAAGAGACAGATGACCGGGTGTAAGCACGCTTTTGGCCTTCGGTGGCATGGCAGCTCTTTGACATCCATGTCATCGCTGCATTTGTGAATCCATTCACATCAGATGCCACCGCAGAGCACCCAGGGATGGGCTTGAACAACGTCCCTGTTTAAAAGCCAGTTCGGCATCCATGCCTCTCGTTCGTGAGCTAGAAGCTGCGCTTCACTCACCGTGCCAAAAGAGTGCTTGCACATTAGCCCACCGCAGGTGATAGATAACCTATTAAGCCATGGTTATCTCATTCACTTGCCAGGTACCAAAACCCTTAGGGGCACAAAACAAGAAGATTACTTCATCATCTTACTGATGAACCAACTTCCCGTTTTTCACCACTTCCTTACACACATCCACCCCATAGCTGTAGGCTAGGGCGGCGGGGGTGGTGATATCCCACAGGCAGAAGTCGGCCTGCATGCCAGGTTTGAGCACGCCGACAGTGGCCTCGACTCCCAGCGCCTTGGCGGCGTTGCGGGTCATGCCCGCCAGTGCCTCTTCTGGGGTGAGGCGGAACAGGGTGCAGCCCATGTTGAGCATCAGCAGGCTGGAGCAGAGCGGCGACGAGCCCGGGTTATAGTCGCTGGCCAGCACCATGGGCACATCGTATTGGCGCAGCAGGTCGATAGGCGGCATTTGGGTTTCCCGCAGGAAGTAGAAGGCGCCTGGGAGCAGGGTGGCACAGGTGCCGCTCTCACTCAGGGCCTTCACGCCAGCCTCGTCCAGGTATTCGATATGGTCTACCGACTTGGCGCCGAGATTCGCCGCCATAGCTGAACCGCCCAGATTAGAGAGCTGCTCGGCGTGTAGCTTGATATCCAGTCCGGCCGCTTTGGCCGCGCTCAGTACGCGCTCAGTCTGCTCCAGGCTGAAGGCGATATTTTCACAGAAAACATCCACGGCATCGGCCAGGTTTTCGTTAATCACCGCGGGCAGCATCTCGTCGATCACCAGGTCTACATAGGCGTCGCTGTCGTCCTTGTACTCGGGCGGAATGGCATGGGCGCCGAGGAAGGTGGTCTTCACGTCCACATGATGATGCTTGCCCAGTTCGCGGGCGACCCTAAGGAGCTTGAGCTCGGTTTCTGTGTCCAGGCCGTAGCCAGATTTTATCTCGACCGTGGTCACCCCTTCTTTGGCGAGGGCATTGAGGCGTTGGCGTCCCAGTTCGAACAGCTCGGCTTCGCTGGCCTCGCGGCAGGCCTTGACCGTGCTGATGATGCCGCCGCCAGCGCGGGCGATCTCTTCATAGCTGGCACCTTGTAGGCGCAGCTCAAACTCGTTGGCGCGGTTGCCGGCGAACACCAGATGGGTGTGGGCGTCGATAAGGCCTGGGGTAAGCCAGCCGCCCTTACCTCTGTAAACCGGCGTTGACAAGACATCGAATTCGGGTAGCTCGCTACGTGGACCCATCCAGACGATCTTGCCCTCCTTGACGGCGATGGCGGCATCGGTGATCGCACCGTAAGGCGCTGAAATTTCAGGGTCCATAGTGGCGATATTGACGTCAATCCAAACCTGATCCCAAGACATGATGTTTCCCTCGACTGGCGCACCTTAACGGTGGCGGCAATAAATTTGTGTGAGCTAGCTTGTATTTACTTGTATATACAAGCTAGGATTATAGCGGTAATTTTCAGCATTTGAAAAGTGTAATCGAGTTTGCGGCGATGCCTAGGAGCAATAGCTACCCGGCAAGCCCACAAGGAGCAGAGATGGCGACGCCCAAGTTTGCAGAGATCAAACAGTTTATCTTGACCAAGGTGGAATCCGGCGAGTGGCAGCAGCATAGCCGAGTGCCATCGGAGAACCAGTTGGCCGAGCTGTTTACCTGTAGCCGCATGACGGCGCGGCGTGCCCTGACTGAGCTGACCGAGTTTGGCGTGCTCGAGCGCTCCCAAGGACTGGGCACCTTCGTGGCCGGGCTCAAGTCGCAATCTTCCATGATGGCGATCCGTAATATCGCCGACGAGATCAAGGACAGGGGCCATGGTTACAGCGTGGAGCAACTTGAGTTGACCCTAACCCTGGCTACGGCGCCGATTGCTATCGCTTTGGGGCTTGAGGAGGGCAGCGAGGTGTTCTACTCGGTATTGGTGCACTGTGAGCAGGGGACGCCGCTGCAACTGGAAGAACGTTTCGTTAATCCCCAGTTGGTACCCGACTATCTGGCCCAGGACTTTAGCCTGCAGACGCCCCACGAATATCTCTCCTTCGTGGCACCGCTCACCGAGGCGCGCCACACCATAGAGGCCGTGGTGGCCGACGACATCCAGCGCGAGCGATTGCAGATAACCCAGAGCGAACCTTGCCTGCAGATCCTGCGTCGTACCTGGTCCCGTCAAGGGGTGGTGAGTTTTGCTCGCCTGTTGCATCCAGGCAGCCGTTTCCGCCTCGGCGGTCACCTGACCTTTAACCGTTAAAGCGATAACCCTATTTGGGAACGGCCTGTTTCCCTAAGCAGTATTTAAGACTGTCACAGGTAATGAGTTACTGCATAAAGATAAAAATAATGTCATCAAGACAGCACAAATGAGGTAAGCAAGAATGGATAAGAGACACGACCCTAGCCGTCGCATTATCGCGCCACATGGCACTACGCTGAGCTGTAAGAGCTGGCTCACCGAGGCGCCGATGCGCATGCTGATGAACAACCTGCACCCAGATGTGGCCGAGCGCCCGGAAGACCTAGTGGTCTATGGCGGTATCGGCCGTGCGGCGCGTGACTGGCAGTGCTATGACAAGATTATCGAGGTGCTACAGCGCCTGGAAGAAGACGAGACCCTGCTGGTGCAATCGGGCAAGCCTGTGGGCGTGTTCAAGACCCACAGCAATGCGCCACGCGTCATCATCGCCAACTCTAACCTAGTGCCACATTGGGCCAACTGGGAACACTTCAACGAGCTGGATAAGAAGGGCCTGGCCATGTATGGCCAGATGACTGCGGGTTCTTGGATCTACATCGGCTCTCAGGGAATCGTCCAGGGCACCTACGAGACTTTCGTGGCCATGGCCAAGCAGCACTTTGGCGGCGATGCCAGCGGCAAGTGGATCCTCACCGGCGGCTTGGGTGGCATGGGTGGCGCTCAGCCACTGGCCGGCACCATGGCGGGCTACTCTGTACTGGCCTGTGAGGTGGACGAGACCCGCATCGACTTCCGTCTGCGTACCCGATATGTGGATAAGAAGGCCACTAGCCTGGATGAGGCGCTGGCGATGATCGACGAAGCCAACAAGAGCGGCAAGCCAGTGTCTGTAGGACTGCTCGCCAACGCCGCCGACGTTTTCGCCGAGTTGGTTGAGCGTGGTGTTACGCCAGATGTAGTGACCGACCAGACCTCGGCCCACGACCCGCTAAATGGCTATCTGCCACAGGGCTGGACTTTAGAATACGCCGCCGAGATGCGAAAGAAAGATGAGGCGGCCGTGGTCAAGGCGGCCAAGCAGTCGATGGCGGTGCAGGTGAAAGCCATGCTGGCCCTGCAGGCGGCGGGCGCGGCCACCACAGATTATGGTAACAACATTCGCCAGATGGCGTTTGACGAGGGCGTGGAAAATGCCTTCGATTTCCCGGGCTTTGTGCCAGCCTATGTGCGTCCTCTCTTCTGCGAAGGCATTGGTCCCTTCCGCTGGGCGGCGCTCTCAGGCGATCCCGAAGATATCTACAAGACAGATGCCAAGGTGAAAGAGCTGATCCCAGACAACCCGCATCTGCACAACTGGCTGGATATGGCGCGCGAGCGCATCGCCTTCCAGGGTCTGCCTGCACGTATCTGCTGGGTCGGCCTGAAAGACAGGGCGCGTCTGGCAAAGGCCTTCAACGAGATGGTGAAAAACGGCGAGCTGTCGGCGCCTATCGTGATCGGCCGTGACCATCTGGATTCTGGCTCTGTGGCCAGTCCTAACCGTGAGACAGAGTCTATGTTGGACGGCTCAGATGCAGTATCTGATTGGCCGTTGATGAACGCTCTGCTCAATACGGCAAGCGGCGCGACCTGGGTGTCCTTGCACCATGGCGGCGGCGTCGGCATGGGCTTCAGTCAGCACTCGGGTGTGGTGATTGTTGCCGATGGTACCGATGAGGCTGAGGCGCGTCTGGGCCGTGTGCTGTGGAATGACCCAGCCACGGGCGTGATGCGTCATGCGGATGCGGGCTATGAGATCGCCAAGCAGTGTGCCAAGGAGCAGGGCCTAGATCTGCCTATGCTCAACCGATAAGAATAATAACAAGAGGTTGTAACAATGAGTCATTTAGTATTAAAGCCAGGCACTTTAAGCCTGGCGCAGCTAAGAGCCATCAGTCGTGGCAAGGTGAGTCTGGAGCTGTGTGAGAGCGCAGTAGCTGACATCAACACCAGCGCAGGCCTGGTGCAGAAGGTGATCGACGAAGGCCGCACCGTCTATGGCATTAACACTGGCTTTGGTCTGCTGGCCAACACTAAGATTGGCGAGCAAGATCTGCAGCTGCTGCAGCGCTCTATCGTGTTGTCTCACGCCGCCGGTACCGGTCAGTATATGCAAGATGCCACAGTGCGTCTGATGATGGTGCTGAAGATCAACTCTCTGAGCCGCGGTTTCTCAGGCATTCGTCTCGAGGTGATCAACTTCCTGATCGCCCTGGTGAACGCTGAAGTTTACCCCTGCGTGCCCGAGAAAGGGTCGGTAGGCGCCTCGGGCGACCTGGCACCGCTGTCACACATGTGTCTGCCGATGCTGGGCGAAGGTGAGATGAGCTACAAGGGACAGCTTATCTCGGCCGCCGAAGGCCTTAAGATCGCTGGTCTTAAGCCCATTGAACTGGCGGCGAAGGAAGGTCTGGCGCTGCTTAATGGCACTCAGGCTTCTACGGCACTGGCGCTGGAAGGTCTGTTTAACGCCGAAGATCTGTTTGCGGCCAGCTCGGTGATTGGCGCCATGAGCGTCGAGGCCGCCATGGGCAGCCGTAGCCCGTTCGACCCACGCATTCATGCTGCGCGTGGTCAGAAGGGACAGATCGACTCTGCCGCCGTGTTCCGTCACCTATTGGGTGAAGAGTCGGAGATCAGCTTAGATCATGTGAACTGTGAGAAGGTGCAAGATCCTTACTCGCTGCGCTGTCAGCCACAGGTATTAGGCGCCTGTCTAACTCAGATCCGTCACGCTGCCGAAGTGCTGGCCACCGAGGCTAATGGCGTAACCGATAATCCATTGGTGTTCCAGGATACCGGCGATATCATCTCGGGCGGTAACTTCCACGCAGAGCCTGTGGCCATGGCGGCGGATAACCTGGCGATTGCCATTGCCGAGCTGGGCTCGATTGCCGAACGTCGTATCGCCTTGTTGATCGACTCTAACCTCTCTAAGCTGCCACCATTTTTGGTGGAAAATGGCGGGGTGAACTCAGGTTTCATGATCGCGCAGGTGACGGCGGCGGCCCTGGCCTCTGAAAACAAGACCTATGCACACCCTGCCTCGGTTGATAGTCTGCCAACTTCCGCTAACCAGGAAGATCACGTCTCTATGGCGACCTTCGCGGCGCGCCGTCTGCGTGATATGTCGGAAAACACCCGTGGCGTACTGGCTGTTGAACTGCTGGCTGCGGCTCAGGGCTTGGATTTTCGCGCACCGCTGCAACCTGCGACCGCTGTGGCTCAGGCTAAGGCCGAGCTGCGTGAGGTGGTGGCTTATTATGACAAGGACAGATTCTTCGGTCCGGATATCGAGGCGGCTACCAAGCTGCTACTGAGCGCCAGCTATAATCGCTATCTGCCGGCAGGTATTCTGTCGAGCTTCTAGTGAACAAAGCTGCTTAAAAGGGGCCCACAGGGCCCTTTTTTATTGGATGGCGTACCGGCATAGTGACAAGTGATTAGTGCTTAAGTCTGTGTTGCCATGGTGGCGCTATCTCGTTAGCGTAGAAGGCCAATTTGTCGAGGAGTTTACTATGCAGGGAATCGCTTTTCAGGATGCTTACCCGGATGACTTAAGCCATTGTTACGGCTGTGGTCGCAACAATGAACGTGGTCATCAGCTTAAGAGTTACTGGCGCGGTGAGCAGACCATAGCTCATTTTACCCCCGAGCCCTTTCACACGGCGATCCCAGGGTTTGTTTATGGTGGCCTGATCGCCTCATTGATCGATTGTCATGGTACCGGCAGTGCCAGCGCGGCCGCACAAAGGGCGCTTGAGCTAGCGGGTGAGCGCTTAGATGAGTCGCCCAGATTTGTCACCGCCGCCCTTAACATAGACTATCTGGCGCCGACTCCTATGGGGGTGGAACTTGAGCTTGTCGGTGAGATCACAGAGGTGAAGCCTCGCAAGGTGGTGGTGGAGATTACCCTGTCGGCTGAGGGCAAGGTGTGTGCCCGCGGCCATATGGTGGCGGTCAGGATGCCTGAGACAATGGCTTTATAGATCCTACAAAAAACAGGCCGCCAGGGCCTGTTTTGTTATGTTTGAATGGTGTTGGGTTAGCGCGAACTCATATCCACAATTTTCAGCGTCATCAGCTCCTTGCTCCACTGGGCCTTGTCGATGCCTTCGATCCACAAGGTTTCGCTGTTGCGGGTCTGGCCCTTACGCAAATAGGTTTCGGGTACACGGAAGATAGCCTGCCACACGTTGGCTGTCTCTGTCTTAATCAGCTCGCCAGAGTCGGCAAACAGGCTGATCTCCAGCTCGATGATCACATAATTCTCTTCGCTGTTGCTGCTGAGCTCGAAATCCAGACCCAGACGGCCTTTGCTGTCCCATTGGCTCTTGAGATAACTTACCTTGGCGCCTCCCTTGGCGGTGGATCTCAGTAGGTTGGCGTGATCCATGGCCGTTGCCGTCATGGCGTTGCCCACGACCGGGCCGCTGGCGATCACTACCGGCTGCACCTTGGCCGCCTGGACGACAGGTTGACTGACCTGTTCAGTCGCTGTTTGTATCTGATTTTCTGTATTAGTTTGTGTATTTGCTTGAGTTTCGACGGTCTCGCTCTTAGCTGTCTCATCCTCTGTGACTTGTGGCGTCAGGAACACATATTCCCAGGTGAAGTCAGAATTGAGTCTGACGGTAGCGCCATTTTCCAGGGTGATGAGTGCGACGGCATCGTCAGCCTTATCGGCTGCAAAGGCGGGCGCCATCAAGAGGAAGAGGGCCGTGATGGCACAGCTTTGTAGTGCTTTATACATTGAATTTAACCAGTTTTAGCGGTTTGTCTGTGGCCTCTAGCATAGTCAAACTCGCGGTAAATTCCTATATGCCTGGGTCGCGATTAGCGGATTTTAGTTGCTGTATCCCAGGCTAAAGAGTGCTGACTCGCTGGCGGAGTCATAGCCTAGGCCGAGCACCATATGGCGACCGAGTTGAAAACGTACGCCTAGCTCTCCGCCCCATTGGGTATCCCTCTGGGTTTCCCAGATGGGTTTTCCACCGACAATTCGCGGCGAGATATTGCTGGTGTGGGAATACTCATAGGTATAGGCACTGGCCCCGCCATAGAGGCTGAGACTGTCGGTGAGCCAATAGCTGACGCCGAAACGCCAAAGCTTTTCCTGGGTATAGGCTTCTTTTGGGGCCTCAAGCTGAATATCTTCTTTCTGGCTCATGGCATAGCCCATGTAGTAACCCCAGTCGGCATAATTGCTGTCATAATGACTGGGCGCGATGGTGATACCATAGAGTGCCGAGTCTGCGGCGATATAATCCAGTGTGATGGCCGTCTTAGGGGCCGGGGCGGAAATGTCATCCTGGTATGTGGCGGCCAGCAATGGCGGTGTGATACTCAGTAGGACACAGGTGAGCAGCGGCTTTAACATCAAGGTCTCCATTTTCTTGGGAAAATGGATTGTTGTGAATCTTTATATTACAGTCAATAAAATAGACTAAAAAAGCTTTTAAAATAAGCAGTTGTGTTACTATTGTTGGTGCGCTGAAATGGACTTGTTATGCGGGCATTATCGGCTGTGACGCCTTAAGTGAATTTACAAGGGAGAGAGTATTTTGGATCAAGAATTACGCGCGCAGGTTTCCCACTGGCTGACTCAAATGGGGATAAATAGTCCGGCTGGCAATGTGTCGACAGGCGTTATGGTCTTTGCATGCTTGTTGATCGCCTTAATTGGCTATCTGGTGGTGAAACGGGGTGTCGTGAGCACCATGAATATGGTTATCCAGCGCTCTAGGGTGCGTTGGGATGATATCTTCATGAAGCATGGCGTGCTGGAGAAGCTGGCTAAGCTGGTGCCTGCCCTGATTCTTAATATTTTACTGCCGCTAGCATTGGTGGAACATCCGCTGCTTAGCAGCTTGGCCGATAGATTGCTGGATGTGGCCATCGTAGTGCTGTTTGTGCGCGCCGTTTTTAGCATGTTGGACGCAGGTAATGAGATTGCCGATATCAACTTGATTAGCCGTCGTCTGCCGATCAAGAGTTTTGTGCAGCTGCTCAAGCTGTTTATGTTCTTCGTTGCCATCATCATCTCGATTTCCGTGCTGGCTGAGCAGTCGCCGGTCTATTTCCTTAGCGGCCTGGGTGTTGCCACAGGTTTGGTGATGTTGGTGTTTAAAGACACCATCTTAGGCTTCGTGGCCGGTATCCAGCTGGCGGCCAATCGCATGGTCAGTCCCGGCGACTGGATCCAGATGGATAAGTACGGCGCCGACGGTGCGGTGGAAGAGGTCTCCCTGACCACGGTGAAGGTGCAGAACTGGGACAAGACGATCACTATGATCCCGGCCTATGCCTTGGTGTCTGACGCCTTCAAGAACTGGCGCGGCATGTCGGAGTCGGGCGGCAGACGCATCAAGCGAGCGGTGAATATCGATATCGACTCTATTGCTTTTCTTAACGAAGAGCAGCTTAAGCGCCTGGGGAAAATCAACCTACTCAAGGATTATCTGGCGCGCAAACAGGCTGAGATTGCCGAGTTTAACGCTAATATTCAAGACGGTGACATGCCGGTGAACAGCCGTCATCTGACTAATGTCGGCACCTTCAGGGCCTATCTGCTGGAATATATGCGCAAGCACCCTAAGGTGCATCAGGAGATGACCCTGCTGGTGCGTCAGTTGGCGCCAACCACTGAGGGGCTACCGATAGAGATTTATATCTTCACTAACGATACACGTTGGGCGGTTTACGAAGATATTCAGGCGGATATCTTCGATCATATCTATGCGATATTGCCGCAATTTAATCTGCGGGCCTTCCAGGCTCCAACGGGCGCCGACGTGCGGAGTCTTAAGGGAGCCGTCTGATTCGGTAACTTAGGTTGCCAAACCCAGCCGACTAGGGCTGGTTAGTCTCGGGTGACGAGTATGGCGGCCAGGGTAAGAAATACGCCGCCACTGGTGCGGTCGAACCAATGCAGACGGTTGCTGGCTCTGAGTTTAGGGGCCAGCACATTGGCCATGCTGGCGTAGATCATTACAAAGCTGAAATCCACCAGGGCCCAGGTGAGCGCGAGTATGGCGAGCTGTGGCCCCTGGGGCGCCGTGATATCGATAAACTGTGGAAACAGGGCACCAAAGAAGAGCAGATCTTTGGGGTTGCTGATCCCCACTAAAAAAGCCTGTTTGAACATCTGTTTAGGTGAGCCTTTCCCCTTAATGTGCTGTAAGTCCAGCCCCTGAGCGCTGGCCTTGGTCATTATCAGTTTGATCCCCAAATAGATAAGGTAGGCGGCGCCACAATATTTCAGCAAGGTAAAGCCATATTCGGTCGCGCTCAGCAGGGCACCTAGCCCTGCGGCGGAGGCAAACATCAGTAGTAGCGCCGAGCTGACGCTGCCCATTGCTGTGGCCAGGCTACGTACCTTGCCGAAATGGATGCCGTGGCTCATCGACAATACCGCCATGGTGCCGGGTGAGATGGCAATCAGCAAGATTGCTGCCAAGTAGAGTAGCCAGGTATCTAAGTTCATCTAAAAATTGTATACAAAACAGCAGGTGGCCGCACTATAACCAGTGCGGCCTGATTTGGCAATCGAGCCTGGACGAACTTAGGCGTGATACTCGGGGATAGTCTTAGGGTGGCAGCCCTTGATGGTGCGGTAAAAGTCGAGAATTTGTGTCATCTCCTTATCGATATCGCCAGTGACGTTTATCGCCTCGGGGATCACCACTCGCTTACCCTCGAAGTCCAGCGCTACAGTGACTATGGGCACCTGGGCCTTGGTGGCGATATGATAAAAGCCTGTCTTCCAGCGGGTCACCGGGCTGCGGGTGCCTTCGGGGGCCAGAGCCAGCTTGAAATGGGGATCTTGCTGAAACAGTTGGGCCACGGCATCGACCAGATTATTGTTTTTACGCCTATCGACAGGTGTCCCGCCTATGGCCTTGAAGAACCAGCCCCAAGGGGGAATAAACAATTGATGCTTGCCGAGGAAGTGAATTTTTTGCGCCAAAGCCCCTCTGGCGAGTACCCCGATAATAAAGTCCCAGTTGCTGGTATGAGGGCCTACGATAGTAATATATTGGTCAGCCTTGGGAAGGCTGCCATCTATGGTCCAGCCACTGAGTTTTAGGATCGCTTTACACAAGGTTTGAAACATAAATTAGGCTCATTTGATAAGGTCCATTAAGGCATTTTTATAGAGAAGATAATGCCTTACCTAGCTTTTAATATATACTAAACGGGCCCTGATGCCTCCCTCTGGAGAAGATGATGAACAAAAATGGATGGATTTTACTGCTCTTGCTACTCGGACTCCCAGTGCAGGCAGTACCCACTGATGAGATTGCCAATATTTTGCGCAATCAAGAAGCTGCATGGAATCGCGGCGACCTGGATGCCTATATGCAAGGCTACTGGCAGAGCGATAAGATGCGTTTCGTCTCAGGCAATAAATTCCGCTATGGTTGGGCAGAGACCCTAGCTGCTTATAAGAAAAACTACCCTGATAAGGAGACCTTGGGGCAACTCACGTTCACCATAGAAGAGACCAAGATGCTCAGCAATTATGCCGCCATCGTCGTAGGGCGCTGGCAGCTGACCCGGGTGAAAGATAAGCCTAATGGGGTGTTTACCCTTTTGCTTGAGAAGATAGACGACAAGTGGGTGATTACTCACGACCACTCTTCTGATTAGATTGCGTTAGTGTATGCCGGGCGAGCCTCGTCCGGTTGATTCGCGGATACCTCAAACTTAAACACCTGCCTACCCAAGTTTCTGCCCTTACCATCGTACCTGACTTCGATAAATTCACACTTTCCCTGTTTGTCTCGTAGAAAGATGGAGGTCGAGCGGGTGCCATATTCTGGATGCTTAATATAGATGGCCGATAGCTGTCGCTCCCATTCCAGGGCGACACCGGTTTGAGGCAGATCTTCATCGGGCGCCTGACGCTCATCTGTCATGATGGTCAGTAGCGCCTCAATATTTATGGTCTCAGCCCGATTAACCTCCTGTTCCAAGGCTTGAGTGCCCTTGGCCATCTTGGGCCAGATGTCATCAAGCGCGCCATTACTGATGGCGTGAAAGCCCTGTGATAGCGCCTTAACCTGTTTGCTGACACTGTGGTAGCAGTAGAGCTCCAGATCCCTACCGAATAGCAGGTTGAAGGGGTTGTAGTGTTGGCTGTGCTCTTTAAGCCAGCCTGTGGTGATGGGGGCTGCGGGGGACAAGGCTTTGATCACTAAGTCGCCACGGCTATGGCGATTAGCCTCGTGCAGCTCGGGGGCGCGGATATTAGTGAGTGCGGCGATATCACCGCGGCGATTAACCCCTAGCCAGCTGCCGCCGGCCTCGAGATCTTTACCCGCCAGGAGTTGATTCTCGGGTGGCCAGAAGTGAGCCGGTTCTGTGGGTCTGTGATGAAATTCGTCTCGGTTGGCACAGAGGATCAAGGGATACTGGGGATGTACCTCTAGGGCGACGAAGAGTATGCACATAGGCGGTTCCAGATGGGGCTGTTGTGTTTAACTTAGCCCCCACCGGCGAGAAAAGCTATCTCTTAGTGATGGCCGTGCTCGTGTTTATGCTTAAGTGCCTCGTGGCTGTTCGCTGCAGACTCATGGCTGTGATCATGACTGTGAGTGTGCTCGTGGCTGTTAGCAGGCGCATGGCTGTGATCATGGCCCTTGGGCTTCCACAGCATGATGCGCGCCATAAACTTGCGTGGTCCCAGTCTTAACAGGCTGGCGGCAAAGAGTGCGGAGATCAAAGCCAGACTCACTTGGTTAACCGTTTCGCTAAGGCTGAGCAGCTGACTCCACTCTGGAATTAACCAGTGGGTGCCCAGTAGACAGAGACCAATCACCCCAGTCAGTGCCAGACGCTGGGCCCAGTCCATCAGCTTTAGCTGCGCCAGATTAAAGACTGGTGCCGCCAGCAGTACCAGCATCACGGCTTCCATACTCCAGCCGCTGTAGGCCAGGGTCAGGGCCAACACGGCGCCACCCAGGTTACAGAAGCGCATAGGCAGCAGAAGCAGCAACAAGACCCCAATTTGCACCCAAGGTGAAGAAAGGGGAACCGATGGGTGTCCAATCAGATTGGCAAGTACCAGGCTGAGCACTATCCAGGGGGCGCTGCGATCTACCAGATGGGCAAAGCCAAATCGCCAGGCCGAGCTTGGAAGTCCCTGATGGGGGTCAGTCGGTTCGACCCGGGTCAGGGTGAGTAAGATGCCGACCAAAGTCAGGCCGATCAGTTGGATCAGTGCCAGGCTTGGTCCTAACAACAGGAGAGTGATCACTAAAGCCTCTGGCCCTGCCAGGCGTTGCAGCCAGCGTTGGCTGAGTCGTTTATGTTGCGGCGACAGGCCAAATTGATAGCGCAGCGCGGCCAGGCTGTAGCTGAGCAACAGCACAGGGGCCAGCGTCAGCATCCACTCAACGAGTTGTTCGGTGGCATGGCTATGTTCATGGTGGTCGTGACCGCCTGAGTCGACCATAAGCAGAATAAAGAGTAGGGCGATGCCCAGTAGGCTGCCAATACCGGCCTGATATTCATACTTGCCCTGGCTGTCGCTGATGTTGTGGCCGTGGGGCTGATGCAGTACCACGTGCAAAATAGATCCAGTGACGAAGGATTGCAGATAGACGGTATTATCCAGGCTTAGCTGTGCCAATAACTGTTCGCCAGCGAAATAGCCTACGGCGGTAAGCAGCATCATGCCGGCCAGAACGATAGAGGCCCAACGTCCGCCCACCTGAGGCTTGAGTAACCACCAGATCGCCAGA
Source organism: Shewanella marisflavi (assembly GCF_002215585.1). Classification (NCBI taxonomy): domain Bacteria; kingdom Pseudomonadati; phylum Pseudomonadota; class Gammaproteobacteria; order Alteromonadales; family Shewanellaceae; genus Shewanella; species Shewanella marisflavi. Next base: position 4,213,140 of record NZ_CP022272.1, on the reverse strand, counting down.
CCTACAGGTAGGCGATGCAGAATCACCCCCAACGCCAGCAAGCTGGAGTTACCGTCTTGCTGGGCCAGCACCATGGCGCCGCCATCGGTAAGGGTGTGTAGCAGCAGGCCGCCGATACCCAGTGTCAACGTGAGGTTATGGGTGACTTCTGAGTAGCGGTGAAACAGACGCTCACTCAAGGTTGGGCCCCATAGGCCTATGATCACAAAGAGGATTGAGAGAAAGCCGCCGTGTTCCAGCAGCTCAGGCAGAATATGGATTAGCACCAGGCCGCCCAGAGACACGAAGATAAAACCATCTAAGCCTTTTTGCAGACCTGTCCCTGTCGTAAAGAAACGATAGAAGAGTGGGCCTAGCAGGAGTGCAATACAACTGGCGACGAGATAGTACATATAAGTGTTAACAAGGGAGCCTAGAAAGCCAGCTAGTATATCAGTCTTATGGCTGCCAATCGAACAAATAACCTGAGCATGTGATGAATTTACATCTCAGTTGGTAACAAGGATCGCGATAGCGGCGTAAAATGCTATAACGCGTGCAGTTTTTGTTGTCTTATCTACTGCTTAATATTGCCAATAAGTTATACAATATGGGTTCAACTTTTGACGAATATTGAGTTATGGATATCTTTTCTGCTGCGGTAATGTTGTTTTTGATCATGGATCCCTTGGGTAACTTACCCATTTTTGCCTCGATTCTTCGTCATATTGAGCCTAAGAAGCGGCGCAGAGTCTTGGTGAGGGAACTGATCTTTGCGCTGATCATCATGATGCTGTTCCTGTTTGCCGGTGAGGCGATTCTCAGCTTTCTAAACCTACGCACCGAATCGGTCAGTATTGCTGGCGGCATCATACTGTTTCTGATCGCGATTCGTATGATCTTCCCTCAGCCTGGTGGAGTGGTGGGCTTGGCAGCAGGTGAAGAGCCCTTTATTGTGCCTATGGCGATTCCGCTGATGGCGGGCCCGTCAGTGTTGGCGGCCTTGATTCTGCTGGCTCATACCGATAGTTCTCGCATGTTGGACTGGACTCTGGCCCTGTTGGCCGCTTGGGTGGCCAGCGCCGTGATCCTGCTCTTCTATAAGCTGTTTACTAAGCTTCTGGGTGAGAAGGGGCTGACCGCAGTCGAGCGCTTGATGGGCATGGTGTTGGTGATGATCTCGGTGCAGATGTTCCTCGACGGCGTCGCTAATTATATCGAGCATACCAACTAAACTTTGCGTTACGCTTGCCTTTATTGACCCGAAGGTACAGCTTGTGCAAATACATTTTGGCCACCGTGTGTGGCCAAAATGAAGACTCATACGCTTGCCCAGGCGCAGTTAATTGCTCGTTCTCGTGCCTTCCTATTTCTGGCTTTTTCATTCTCCTTGCATCTGAAGTAGGACTCTGGGATTATCTGGATATTGTATCCAATAATAAGGCTCATCATGTTGCGTCCCATCTATCTGCTTGGCGTGCTGCTCACTTTCACCCTTAGCATAACCGTTTGCTCATCGGTTACTGCATCTAGCCGTGATTATCGTGATCTGCTCAGCTATGGTGGCACGCCCAGCTCCATGGAACAGCGCGATCAGCAAGGCAATCTAACTATTCCTGCCGTTTATATGGATCAAGGTGCCTGGCACGGTTTTCACTTACCAGATACACCCGCCTATTACGGTAGCTTTACCGGGCCGCTGTTTATTGCCCAAGAATATAGCCTGCACCTGAGCGACAGCTTGCAACGCTTGCAGCTGTTTTCCCTCGATTCGGGGGAGCGCATCGACCTGGCTCAGGCCAATAAGGTTGAGATCTATAGCGAGCCCTGGGGTCTGGTTCAGCGCTTTGTGTTTGAGCTATTTGAGCTAACTACCCGTCTGGACTATAGCGACAATCGCACCGCCATAGTTACCACCCATTTGCGTAACTTGAGTGATACTCCTCACTCATGGCAACTGAGCTGGTCGGGTAAGCCTTTCGAGAGTCACCCCAAGCTGAAGCAGTATCGTCTTATCGACAAGCGACTAGTGTCTGATGGCAGTGTCACCTGGCAGTTTACCCCTATAGATCAAACCTGGCAGATACAGCTCGATGATGCCAGCTATCAGCTGCTATTTGAGCAGGCGGTGGCTATCACTGCGGACGGCCAACAGGGCTATCGCGCCGACAGTGAGCCTGTAACCTTAACGCCAGGGGCGAGTGTGACGCTTCGCGCCGCTCACAGGTACTTTCATACAACGAACGAGGCTGAGCGTGCCGGTCCGTTAAACTGGATGACGGTGAGCGAGCGTCTGAGTGCTAATCAAGCAAGCTGGCAGAGGCGACTCGATAGCTTGATGTTGGGTGGTGACTTGGCGGCCAGGCGCTTAGCTGCCAAGAGTATGGTCACTCTACTGCACAACTGGCGCAGTCCGGCGGGCGCCCTGTTGCATGACGCCGTCACCCCCTCGGTGACTTATAAGTGGTTCAACGGCGTCTGGGCCTGGGACAGCTGGAAACAGGCTGTGGCGCTGGCACAGTTTGATCCAGAGCTGGCCAAGTCGAACGTGCTGGCGATGTTCGACTATCAGTTTGATGAGCAAGACACGCTGCGCCCGCAAGATGCGGGTAACCTACCTGATGCTATCTTCTATAACGCTGAGGCTAGCCGCGGTGGCAAAGGGGGCAACTGGAATGAGCGTAACGGCAAGCCGCCGCTGGCAGCTTGGGCCGTGTGGCAGATCTATCTACAGAGCCAAGATAGGGCTTTTGTCGCCAAGCTTTACCCCCAGCTAGTCGCCTATCATGAGTGGTGGTATCGCAATCGGGATCATAACCACAATGGGTTGGCGGAATATGGTGCTAATCGCCATCCTCGCCACGGTGAGCCGGGTAAGCCAGATAAAGAGGCGGTGATCGAGGCGGCGGCCTGGGAGTCTGGCATGGATAATGCCCCTCGCTTCGATATCAGTGATGAGCTTAAAGTGTTGGAAAATTATGATGATAAGGGACGACTACTTGGCTACTCAATCTCTCAGGAGTCGGTGGATCTTAACAGCTACCTGTATGCGGAGAAGGGCTATCTGGCGCAGATGGCTGAGTTGCAGGGATTTGATACCCAGGCGGCGACCTGGCGTCAGCAGGCTGAGCGGTTGGGCGAGCGGATCCGCAGCGAGTTTTTCGATGCTCAGAGCGGCTTTTTTTACGACAGACGTTTCCATGGAGAGCACTCTCGTCTGATGTTAACCGAGGGTAAAGGGGTCGAGGGCTGGCTGCCGCTGTGGGCGGGTGCCGCCAGCGAGGCTCAGGCGCAGCAAATGATCGCCACCCAGCTCAGCCAATCAAGTTTTGCGACTAAGGTGCCATTTCCCACCGTGAGCGCTGATAACCCGACGTTTGCCCCGACACGCTACTGGCGTGGCCCCGTTTGGTTGGATCAGGCGTTGTTTGGCCTGCAAGGGGTCTCCCGTTACGGTTATGATGAGTTGGCGCGGCGCCTCGCCATTCAATTGGTGAATCAGGCCGAAGGTGTGCTGACTCAGGCACCCATTAGGGAGAACTATGATCCCATCACGGGTGATGGCCTACATTGCACTAACTTCAGCTGGTCAGCCTCAGTGTTACTGCTCATCTATCGTAGCTGGTTAATTGAGGCGGAGAGTGATGATAAAGCTGAATAGTCGTCGCAGGTTCTGCTGTACTCTGCCATGATCTCTACCCCTTTAGAGGAAAATAGCATGTTTGCTCTACTCTATAGGGGAAAATACTGTTAATGTCTTGTGGTGGACCTTGGGTGTTGTTGTTACGTTTGCCGCAGAGCCAATGTTAACACCCAGCAGGCCGAATCAGCGGCCACTTAACTCATCGCGTGTTTATGTTAGTGCCTATGGCGATGAGTTCGCTCCCTTCCCAAGTCCCCACTAAAATGATTAGAGATGGCTGTCAGCCTGAGGATCTCCAGCAGGGCTAAGCCCTGTCTGGGATAAAGGAATATATTAAGCATGAAGAGACAATGTTACCGTGTTGCGTTATCCGCATTGAGCCTTGCGCTGTTGTTAGTGGGTGCACAGGCCAATGCCGCGCCCCTCACCATGAAAGGGCTTGCCGATGCAGGCGTGATTAACGAACAGCAGATCCTCTACTGGTTGGTAAAGCGTGGTGAGCTGGCAGCCGATGCCAGTGAAGCAGAGAAGCGCGCCGCGGTTCAGGCCTATACCCAAAGAGCCAAGAGCTATCAGGAAAAAGGCGGTGTAGTGCAGGCTAAGCTTGAATCACAACAGCGTCTGCGTGAGAAGGCGCAGCAAAAGACACGTGTGATCTCTTTTACCTCGCCGCAGGCGGATGCGGATGTCACCAAGACGGTCAAGGTGCTTGGCGTGTTGATCGACTTTCCCGATCTGCCCCATGATAACAATCGCCTCACAGCCGCCGACACCCCTATGTATTACGCGAGTTATCCCGTGTCGCACTATCAGGATTTGATGTTTTCGACAACAGGCTTTACCGGGCCGCAAGGACAAAACTTGCTGACCGGGTATCAATATTATCAGGCGGAGTCTGGCGGCAGCTTTTACTTCACAGGTAAGGTTTATGGTTGGTATACCGCCAGCCAGAACGCCGCCTACTATGGTCAGAACGACTCTAACAACGGCGATGATGACATGGCGGTGCCTGAGCTGGTGAAAGAGGCTGTCACCCAGGCGCTGGCAAACATGACGCCAACTGAAATTGCGTCGTTCGACGTGGAAGATCCCTACGATCTCGACGGCGACGGCAACCTCAATGAAGCCGATGGCGATATCGACCATGTGATGTTGTTTCATTCCAGCATTGGCGAAGAGGCCGGCGGTGGCGTGCTGGGAGACGATGCCATCTGGTCTCACCGTTTCTATGTTTATGAGGGGGGGTCACCGGGTTACGAAATTCCGGGAACAGGTAAGAAGGTGTTTGGTTATACGGTGCAACCTATAGATGCCGCCGCAGGTGTGGTAGTGCACGAGTTTGGCCATGATCTTGGCCTGCCGGATGAATATGATACCAGTAACAGTGGCGACGGCTCGCCCGTCGGCTCCTGGTCTATCATGTCTGGTGGTAGCTGGACCGGCAGTATTCCTGGCAGTGAACCCGTGGGCTTTAGCCCTTATGCCCGCTCCTATCTGCAAAACAAGTACAAGGGTAAGTGGATAAATGAGACTCAGGTGGACCTAGCGTCTATCCCTGCTGGTGGCCAGGAGGTGCAGCTGGTCGAGGCGGTAAATGCCAATCAGGTTAACCAGATATCTATTCCCCTACCGGTAGACAATATTCCCTTTAAGCAGCCCTATGCCGGCAGCTATCAGTATTATTCGGGTCAGGGCCATCTGCTCAGCACTGCGGCCTCGTTTAGCCTGGATTTTCCGGCCAGTAGCAAGCTGACGCTAAAGATGAAGGCCCACTGGAGTATCGAGACTGATTACGACTATGTGCAGGTGAAGGTGGGTGATGTGCCGTTAGTGGGCAATCTCACTAAAGCGAGTAACAGCATCAATAATGCGAAAAATATCATCACGGGGAAATCTGCCGATGTGTCGGGCGCCGAAGGCAGCGATGCCTGGGTAGAATTGAGCTTTGACCTAAGTGCCTACGCAGGTAGCAGCGATCGCCAGATCAGTGTGGTCTATTTTACCGATGAGGCGGTGGGTGACTATGGCTTTGTATTCGATGAGCTGAAGCTGCTTGACGGTGATACTGTGGTGTATAGCGATGGCGCCGAAGAAGCGGGCGCTATGGCGTTAACCGGCGGCTTTGCCCGTATCGATAATACCCGCCCAGGTAAGCCACGTCGTTATCTGGTGCAGCTGCGCAGTTATAATGGCGTCGATGTGGGCTTGAAGAGCCATGTCTATGAGCCAGGGGTCTTGTTGTGGCTGGAGAACTTTAACGAGTCAGACAACAACTCCAGCAGCCATCCTGGTAGCGGCCTGATAGGTGTGGTCGATGCAGATCAGATGCTTATCGGCACCAATGGCACGGCGACTCAGATCCGTGACGCCACCTTTAGCCTATACAATCAATCCACCTTCTTTGGTGATACCCATCTGGCCGGCAATAGCCTGTTCGATGATAGCCATGATTATAGTGCGCCGCTGAAACCGCAGTCGGGCATCATATTGCCTGAATTGGGACTGACTATGGAGGTCGTGACACAGAGTGAGGATTCCAGCAGTGCCAAGGTGCGCCTGGAGTATTCCGGTACTCAGGCTCCGCCGCCAGCCCCCGAGTCGCTCAATGCCGCGATCACTATCTCACAGCAGGGGGTGAGTGTTAGCTTTAGTGCTAACGTGACCGGTGGTGACGGCAACTATCAGTATGCCTGGAACTTTGGTGTGAGTGGTGCCGCTAGTACAGCATCAGCGCCAACCTATGTATATCAGTCATCGGGCAGCTATCAGGTCACCCTGGTGGTAACCGATGGTGCGGGTGAGTCGGTAACGGCTAACACGCAAGTGACCGTGGTGATCAAACCGTTGGCCGAATTTAGCTATCAGGCCAGCGACCTGACCGTGACCTTTAGTAATCTGTCTAGCCAAGGGGTTGGTACCCTAAGTTATCACTGGTCGTTTGGTGATGGACAGACGAGCACGGCGACCTCGCCGACACACACCTATAGTGCAGGTGGGGCTTACACTGTCATTCTGACGGTAAACGATGAGGCCAATAATCAGTCGAGTAAGAGCCTGACGTTGACCGTGACCGCTCCGGTAGTGCAGCCGCCCGTGGTTGAGCCAGAAGTTAAGCAGGACTCAGGTGGTAGCCTTGGTTGGCTCAGCTTATCCCTGCTGATGCTGCTGGGTCTGCGGCGTCGAAGCTAAAGAAAAACGCCTCATTAAGAGGCGTTTTTTTATGGCAGTCTTTCGATCAGTTGTCGCGCTTTGGGCAGAAATATTTCGCTGACGATCAACTGCTGCGCCTGGTGGCTAAAGTAGCGTCTGCGTCCCCAGAGGGGCTGCTGGCTATCTTGACTCAGTGAGTCGAGCAAATTAGCCAGGGAGTTGCAGGCAGTAAACTGACTAACCTCTATCTTGCCTGGGGTGAAGTCGCCGCTGGTAAACAACAGCTCGCCCAGGGGACGGGTGCCCAAGTTTAAGAAGTTATCTTGGGCCTTATCCATCATGGTGCCGGGTACTAAGGTGCGGGCAAATACCCAGGGAATATTGTCGAGACAGAGCAGCACCTCGCGGATCCAGGCGGGTTGTTGCTCGGGAAGTTCGCCTGGGAAGGGCGATAACATATCCTCGCCCAGTACCTTAACCTCAAATTGGGTGCAGTGAGACTTGAGTTTTTGAGTTAAACTACCTGAAGCTAACAGCCATTCCCTAAAGGGTGTTGGGGGAAGTTGGGGAATTTGATCCGGTGAATGCCATTGAATGGATTCGCCATAGGGAAAGCTTAACCTAGTCACACTCATTAAATTCTCGGTACAATACTCAAAAACCTCAGCAGTTTATCACGATGAGGCTTTGATGTCGGTAATTAAAGCCTTACGTCTTAATGCCGTTAATAAGGTATCGGCCAAGCTGAAAAGCGGGTGTTGGCAATCAAATAATGAACGGAGTATTCGTCTGATATGAAAAAGTTTGCGCTGCTTATGCTGCTGTTAGTGACCAGTGTAGTGAGTCTGGGTGTCTTTGCCGAAGAGGAAGAGGTTATCGATACCTATGCTTATTATGGTTTCGAGCCAGATATAGTGACTAACTATATTTCCAACCGTAAGAAGTTGGGATTTGTGAAGATCAGCGTCGAGTTGATGGTCAAGGCGCCGGAAGATCTGATCGTTTTAGAGCATCATGATCCGCTATTACGCGCCGCCATCATAGAGATATTAGGTGCGCAGACTGAGGACAAGGTGAAATCTTTGACGGGAAAAGAGGAGATCCGCCGCGAGTGTTATGACACGCTTAACCGCCTGTTGGAGCTGGAGATAGGTCGGCCGCTTGTCGTCAATCTGCTGTTTACTAAATATCTGTACGATTAATGTTTTTTGGGCTGCATGCCTGCGTGTGCAGCCGGGATCTTCTTGATGACCCTCTCTCGCAAACCTGCGCGCCCTGGCGCAAAAAAATCTGTCTCTCAAAAGTTGACGTCTAAGCCGTCTAAGCCAAAGCCGCTCCCAAAGCCCAAGCTTAAGGCCACATCAGACAAGGCTCCCCGTCAGCCCAAGGGGCTGCATAAGCGTAATCTACACGCCAAGGGTTATGATTTTAATGCGCTGGTAGAGGCCACTCCGGCGCTTAAGCCCTATGTTCGCCCTAACCCTTATGGCAACTTGTCTATCGATTTTGCCGATCCTAAGGCGGTGAAACTGCTCAATCTGGCGCTGCTTAGGCTGCATTACGGGCTGAACTATTGGGATATTCCCGAAGGTTTTCTCTGCCCGCCTATTCCTGGTCGAGTGGATTATCTGCATTATCTGGCGGATCTGCTGGCCGAATCGGCTCCTTCGAACAAGGGCGGCAAAGGCAAGGTGGCTAATGTGACGAAGGTGCCCAGAGGGGAGCGAGTGGTCGTTCTTGATATCGGCACGGGTGCCAATGGCATCTATCCGCTGCTGGGGAGTCAAGTCTATGGTTGGCGGTTTGTGGCCAGCGACATAGACCCTGTCTCTTTGGCGAACGTTGCGCAGATAATAGATAACAATCCTCCTCTCGAAGGTAAGCTGAGTCTGCGTCAGCAGCGAGACGCCAAGCAGATATTTACCGGTATCATCACGGCGCAAGACAGATTCGATCTGACCCTGTGTAATCCTCCTTTTCATGGCTCGCTGGAAGAGGCGAGTCGAGGCAGCGACCGTAAACTGAAGAATCTGGCAGCCAATAAACGGGCTAAAGGTCATGAGGTGGCTGCAAATAAGCCTAAGTTGAATTTTGGCGGTCAGAAGGCCGAGCTTTGGTGTGAAGGCGGAGAACAGGCTTTTCTCAGCCAGATGATCCGCGAGAGTCAGGCGTTTGCGACTCAGTGCCTCTGGTTTACCTCCTTGGTGTCGAAGAAGGAAAACCTTAAGCCCTGTTATCGGCAGCTTGAGCGAGTCGGTGTTAAACAGGTGAAGACGCTAGAGATGGCTCAAGGTAACAAGTTGACCCGCGTGCTGGCCTGGACCTTCTTAACCCCTGAGCAGCAAGCCCTTTGGGGCCTGTATCGCGTTTAGTATTTCCAAAAGTTGGGGTGGAAGAGGACTGCCACCGTCAGGATCTCCAAGCGCCCCAGCAGCATGCCGATGGCCAATGACCACTTGGCAATATCTGGCAGGCTGGAGAAGTTCCCCGCCGGGCCGATCACTGGCCCAAGCCCTGGTCCCACATTGGTCACCGCCGTCACCGCGCCGGTGAAGCTAGTGGTGGGGTCGAGTCCCGTCGATACCAAGATCACTGATAACAGCACGATTACTAGCATAAACAGCAAAATAAAGGTGACGAGGGAACGCACGATATCCTCGGTAATGGGCCGGCCGTTGTAGCGCTCCTTGAAGATACCATTGGGATGGAACTGCTGTTTTAACTGCTCGCGCATGATGGCGATGGCTATTTGAAAACGGAAGATTTTAATCCCGCCCGAGGTTGATCCCGAGCAGCTACCGACAAACATCAAGAAAAGGAAGGCCACGTTGGCCAAGGCGCCCCAGGCGGTGTAGTCGGTCAGGCCATAGCCTGTGGTGGTGACCACTGAGACCACGTTAAAACTGGCCAGCCGCAGGGCATCGGCCGCTGTCATATCGTGTCCATGATAGAGCCAGAAGGCCAGGCTACAGGAGACGAATGCCAGGAAAATGAGATACCCCTTCACCTGGGCATCGTCCCAAATCCGTAGTGACTTTTGGGACAGGCTGTGAACGAACATCAATAGAGGCAAGCCGCCGGCCGCCATGAAGATAGTACCGACCCAGTGCGCGGGCTTAGAGAAGGCTGCCATGGAGCTATCTGAGGTGGAGTAACCGCCGGTAGAGAGAGTCGTCATGGCATGGTTGATCGCCTCAAACCAGTTCATGCCAGCTAGATGATAAGCCAAGCCGCAGCAGACGGTCAGTATGATGTAGACATAGAAGAGGTGTTTGGCCATATCTTGGGTGCGAGGCACTGCCTTATCGCTCCAGTCGGAGGATTCGGTACGAAACAGTCGCATACCACCGACGTTGAGAAAGGGCAGAATGGCCACCGCCATCACGATAAAGCCTATCCCCCCAGCCACTGCAACAGTGAGCGCCAGATCAGAATACTATGATCCATGTTGTCTAGGCCCGAGAGCACGGTAGAGCCCGTGGTGGTGATCCCTGACATGGTTTCGAAGAAAGCGTCTGTGTAATTGATGCCGTGATAGAGGGTGAAGGGCATGGCCGCAAAGAGGCTGACGATAAACCAGGTCAGGCTGGTGAGCAGAAACATATCGCGGATATTCAGACGAATATCTTCACTTTGCCCCTGATGCATGCAGGCACTGGCGCAGGTGCCAGTGACCAGCGAGGCTATCATAAAGGCGCCCACGGTTTCTTCGCCATAGATTAAGGCGAAGACCAGTGGGATAAACATAAAGGCGGTCAGGGTCGATAAAAACACGCCTAAGATGAAGAGTAGCGGCCGGTAATTTAGCATCTCGGGTTGAGTCTTTGCATCTTCTTGGCTTAGAAGAAGAATGCACTAGGCTGGAATAGTTTTTCAACTTCGCCGATAAACTTCTTGTTCACCAGGAAGAGGATCACGTGGTCGCCTTGCTCGATAACTGTCTTGTCGTGGGCCATCAATACCTCGTCATCGCGGACGATAGCGCCTATGGTGGTGCCGGGAGGCAGCTTGATCTCGCTGACCTGCTTGCCCACCACTTTAGAGGTGCTGGGGTCGCCGTGGGCGATGGCTTCGATCGCTTCGGCGGCGCCGCGTCTCAAGGAGTAGACGTTACAGATATCCCCCTGACGAATATGGGTCAGCAGCGCCGAAATGGTTGCCTGTTGTGGCGAGATGGCGATATCGATGTTGGCCTCTTGGACGATATCCACATAGGCCTCACGTTGGATCAATACCATCACCTTCTTGGCGCCCATGCGTTTGGCTAGCAGAGCGGCCATGATATTGGCTTCGTCATCGTTGGTGACCGCAATAAACACGTCGGTTTGGTCGATATGCTCTTCGAGCAGCAGCTCCTGATCTGAGGCGTCACCACAAAAAACTGTGGTATTTTCCAGTTTTTCCGACAGTGCCTCGGCACGCTCCTGTTTGTGTTCGATCAACTTGACGGCGTGATTGCGTTGCAGCTGTTTGGCCAGGCCCAGCCCTATGTTACCGCCACCGGCAATCATGATGTTGCGATAGGTATTATCCAGCTTCTGCATCTCACTCATCACGGCGCGCACGTGGCGGCTGTCGGCGACGAAGAAGACCTCATCGTCCGCCTCAATGATGGTGGTACCGCGTGGCATGATAGGACGCCCTTGTCTGAAGATGGCGGCGACACGGGTATCAATATTAGGCATATGTTCGCGCAGGGCAGCCAGAGCGTTGCCCACCAAGGGGCCGCCGTAGTAAGCGCGCACAGCCACTAGGCTTAAGCGCCCTTCGGCAAACTCCAGCACCTGCAGGGCGCCAGGGTATTCCACCAGACGGCGAATGTAGGAGGTCACTAGCTGCTCGGGGGCGATCAATTCATCTATGATGAAGCCACCGCGCGGGCGATTTTCGCTTTGCTTGGTTTCGCTGTCGATAAAGAGTTTGTCTCTTAGCGCCAGGTACTGTTCTGAGCGGATACGGGCGATCTTAGTGGGGGTACCGTAAAGGGAATAAGCTATCTGGCAGGCCGCCATGTTGCATTCATCGCTGTTGGTTACGGCAATTAACATATCGGCGTCTTCGGCGCCGGCGTCCTTGAGGACGCCTGGGTGGGCACCATGGCCCAGCACGACGCGCAAGTCATACTTGTCTTGCAGCGAGCGCAGCCGTTCGCGGTCATTGTCGACTATGGTGATATCGTTGTTTTCACCAACCAGGTTTTCCGCTAATGTACCGCCGACCTGACCTGCACCTAATATGATAATTTTCATAGCCTAACGTTATCCCTTAACCAAGCGAGCGTAGTAAAACCCATCCATATTGTCCTGGCCAGGTATGATTTGCCAGCCAATGTCATCGCGGTTTTGCTGTTGTGCGATAGGAACCAGGGTTGCGTCTTGGGTTCTCGCTAAGAATGCGTCGATCTGCTCGGCGTTTTCTTGCGGTAAAATTGAGCATGTAGCATACAAGAGTGTGCCACCGGGTTTGAGCCACTGCCAGCAATGATCCAAAATTTGTGACTGCAATGTGGCCAGCTCTTCGATATCGGCCTGCTTTCTGAGCCACTTGATGTCGGGATGACGACGGATCACGCCTGTGGCGGAGCAAGGTGCGTCCAGCAGGATGCGATCAAATTTATCGCCCTGCCACCAGGTGTCTATCTTGGCGGCGTCGCCATGCACCAACTTGGCTTTAAGGTTTAATCTGTCAAGGTTCTGCTGCACCCGTTCCAGGCGTTTGGCATCGAAATCGACCGCAACCAGCTCTATGCTTGGCTCACTTTCCAGCAGATGACAGCTCTTGCCGCCAGGGGCGGCGCAGGCATCGAGAATCAGCTCATTAGCTTGGGGAGCTAACAGACTGGCGGCCCACTGAGCGGCACCATCTTGTACCGAGGCTGCGCCGTCAGCAAAGCCGGGTAGCAGGCTAACATCTTTTGGACTCTCTAGCAGAATAGCGTTGTCACTCATTCCTGCTGTTGCCCCTATCTCCTGTTCGGCCAGCTGTGCCAGATAGTGTTCCCGGCTCTGGGATAACTGATTGTTACGCAGCCACATAGGCGGGCGTTGATGGCTCTGGGCGATCACTTCTTGCCAGCTGTCTGGATAGGCGGCCTTGAGGCGTTTGATCAACCAGGCGGGAGTGTTAAAGGCTAGCGTCTCATTATCTTCTGGCAGTGATTTCTGGTTACGCTGCAGATTACGCAGTACGCCGTTGACTACCTTGACCAGTCCCTCAAACTTGAGCTGACGACAGGCTTCGGCTGTCTCAGAGATCGCCGCGTGGCTCGGGATGCGGGTAAAGTAGAGTTGATAGCTGCCGACAAGTAATAATTGGTGCACGATCCGCTGCTTGCCTTTGAGCGGCTTGCTCATGCAATCACTCACCAGCTTATCGAGCTGAGGTAGGTGGCGCATCACGCCGTAGCAGAGTTCGGCCAGTAGCGCCTTGTCTTTGCCGCTCGAGAGTCGCTGTTGCTGTTCCGGCAAGGCCACCGACAGAGAAACCCCTTTTTCCAATACTTGAAAGACGACATGAGCGGCTAGGGCACGTAGATTCTTCATGCCTTCGCCTCGTCTGACGTCTCGACACCTTGCAGTTGCGTGCCAGGTGTAAACCAGTCACCACGGGAATTGAGTATGTCGGCGACCGGCATGGCTTTCTTACCCGGCAGCTGTATCACCTCAAGGATGAGCGCGCCTTCGCCAGTGGCCACCGCTATGCCCTGCTTATCCGCGCTGATGATAGTGCCAGGGGCCTGCTGGCTTGTTTCGTGAGACACGCTGGCCTGCCATACCTTGATCACGGCATCTTGGTGAGGAAAGTGGCTGGCGGGCCAAGGATTAAAGGCGCGGACTTCACGCCACAACTGCTGCGCCGGCTTGCGCCAGTCAATCAATGCCTCTTCTTTGCTGAGTTTCTCGGCGTAGTTGGCCAAGGCTTCATCTTGTGGCTCGGGTGTGAGACTGCCTTCGGCCAGACCTTCTAGCGCCTGAATCAGAGCGCTTGGCCCCTGCTCGGCCAGTTTCTCATAAAGGCTGGCAGAGGTGTCACTGTCTTCGATAGGCAGGTGGGTCTTAAGCAACATATCGCCAGTATCCAGGCCGATATCCATCTGCATTATGGTCACGCCTGTTGCTTCATCGCCAGCCCAGAGTGCTCTTTGTATCGGCGCTGCGCCGCGCCAGCGGGGCAAAATTGAACCATGAACATTGATACAACCCAGTCTTGGAGTGTCGAGTACTACCTGGGGTAAGATAAGCCCGTAGGCGACAACCACCATGATGTCGGCACCGAGAGCAGCGAGTTCTGCCTGGGCTTCCTCGTTTCTCAGGCTCACGGGCTGGTAGACGGGAATATCATGCTCGAGTGCCAAAGCCTTTACCGGGCTGGCCTGTAGCTTCTTGCCTCGGCCCGCGGGTCGGTCTGGTTGGGAGTAAACCCCGATAACCGGATGTTCTGAATCGATTAACGCTTGTAAATGGCGTGCCGCAAAATCTGGCGTGCCCGCAAAGAGTATCTTGAGTGGTTTCAAATGAGGCTTATCCTTGTTTGGCTTCGAGGCGAGCGGCTTTTTCGAGTTTCTGTTTGATACGCTGACGCTTGAGGGGCGAGAGGTAGTCGACAAACAGTTTGCCATTGAGGTGGTCAAGCTCATGTTGCAGGCAGATAGCGAATAGGCCATCAGCCTCTAAAGTGAACTCGTTGCCATCTCTGTCCAACGCTTTGATGGTGACAAATTCGGCACGGTCGACTTTGGCGTAGATGCCAGGCACCGACAGACAGCCTTCTTCGTTGCAAAAATCGCCACTTTTCTCAATTATCTCCAAATTAATGAAAACCTTAGGGCGTTCTACGTCATCTTGCAGGTCCATGACGATTAATTGATGATGATAATCAACCTGGGTCGCTGCCAGACCAATTCCCTTCTCTTCATACATGGTTTCGAACATATTATCGATTTGTGTCTGAAGCTCAGCGTTAAATTCTGTAATTGGCTTGGCAATCGTGCGTAAGCGCTCATCGGGGAAGCGTAAAACTTTTAGTAAACTCATACATAAACTCTTAACAAGTCTGTCAAATTCGAGACAGTTGGTTATACTGACTTAGGCTAATGGGTTAATTTTAATCCTTAGTGGCATTCAATAACAGTAAAAGCTCTATATAAAGGGCAAACAGCATGGATACCCCCATGAAACGACTAATTTTACTCGGTTTAATGATTTTTAGTAGTTCGTTAGTTGTCGCGGATACCTTGACATTGAAGTCCGGTCATCCCGATTCGTATGTGGTGCAGAAAGGCGATACCCTTTGGGATATATCAGCTCATTTTCTTAAGGACCCTTGGCGTTGGCCTAAGCTCTGGGGGGCCAACCCACAGATCGCCAACCCGCACCTTATTTATCCAGGAGACAGGCTGACATTAGTCTTTATCGACGGTGAACCTAGGTTGGTCGTCAAGCCTCATGTTCGCAAGAGTCCCGAAGGACGTGTCTTGCCCAAAGGTGGCGCGATTCCTGCCGTAGACCTTAGCCTGATTCAGCCCTATCTGGTGCAAAACCGTGTGGTTGACGACGAGTGGTTCGATGAACAACCTATGGTTATGGGCGGCGAGAGTGAGTCTAGGCACCATGTGACTGACGATGTTATCTATGTCCAAGGTGAGCTGACTCTGGGTGACAAATTTGGTGTTTACGCCAAGGGTCGTCAGTTTGAGGATGCAGAGTCTGGCGATGATTTGGGGCTGGAGGTGATTTTGGCTGCCAGCGGCCGAGTGATCGAGTCTGGACCTGTCTCTAAAGTACGTCTCCTGAGCAATATGCGCGAGACCAAGGCGGGTTATCGGGTACTGCCTATTGAGGATGACTCTTTGATGTCAGCCTACTTTATGCCTAAGGCCGCGACGACGCCGGGTACAGTGCTCGCCTCAGAGAAAGATGTGCGCGCCATGGGCAAACTCGATGTGGTCTATATCGACCGTGGCAGCCAAGATGGTGTCGAGCCCGGCCATGTGTTCTCAATCTTCCGAGATGGTGCCGAGGTCGTTATCGACGGTGAAGGTAAGCCGGTGCAGCCGACCGACCGCAGTGCCTATGAACAGATGTTGGCCAGTATCTCGTCTGATAATGCAGTGAAGATGCCAGATATCTATCGTGGCAAACTCATGGTGTTTAAGGTATTTGACCGAGTCAGCATGGGGCTTATTCTGATCAATGAGAAGCCGGTGCGCGTGCATGACAAGTTGGTGCAACCGGATACCCTGTTAGCAAGCGAGTAGTGCCATTGAAACAAAACTGGTCGATTGGCTAGTTGTTTGTGCTGTACCCGGGTTAGGACCAGCCCGGGTGAAACAATTATTAAACTACATGGATGTAGCGGAGCTCAGGCAAAGACTGGAGCATGAACCCGATGCATTGCCCTTGCCTGAGCGCCTATTAAAAGGGGCGTTATCGCCTGACTTTTCGCTGGTCGAACAAGCGTTAGATTGGCAAGACGCCGCGCCCCATCATCATCTGCTTTGCCCTCAAGATCCTTTCTATCCCAGTCTACTCCTACAGATTTGCGATCCTCCGCCAGTGCTTTTTGTTAAAGGTGATATCAACGCCTTAATGTTACCTAGCATCGCCATGGTTGGCAGCCGTGCGGCTTCGCAATCAGGATTAGCGGTAAGCTATCAACTGGCGCAAGAGTTGGCGGCGAGCGGAATTGGCGTCACCAGTGGTATGGCAGCTGGAATAGATGGCGCGGCGCACCAGGGCGTGCTGGATGCAAATGGAGTAACCCTGGCCGTGCTTGGGACCGGTGCAGAGGTTATCTATCCTAAGCGTCATAGGCCCATTTATGACAAGATTCAGCAGTCGGGTTGTGTGATCAGCGAGTTTTGGCCCCAAGTGAAACCCTATGCCGGCAATTTCCCCAAGCGCAATCGCATCATTAGCGGGCTGTCATTAGGTGTGGTTGTCGTCGAAGCGGCGCGTAAGAGTGGTTCGCTTATCACTGCGCGTTTGGCGCTTGAACAGGGTCGCGAGGTGTTTGCTGTGCCGGGTAATATCTTGGCAGGGGATCACCAAGGCTGTCATGATTTGTTACGAGATGGCGCTAAATTAGTGGAGTGCGTCGCCGATATTATTGAAGAGGTTGCAGCTTTATCAAACTTTCACCTTGAAGAGTTGCATCGTCGTCACCATATAGGGGAGGAGTTAGCTTCTGATTTGCCATTTGCCTCGCTGTTAGCTAGTGTAGGTTATGAGGCCACACCATTAGATGTGGTGGTCGAGCATAGTGGAAAAACGATAGAGCTAGTATTAGAGCAGTTGCTTGAACTTGAACTACAAGGTTGGGTTTCAGCTGTACCCGGTGGTTATATAAGACTTAAGAGGAGCTAGCCATGTTCGATATCCTCATGTATCTATTTGAAAACTATGTGCACAGTGAGGTCGAATTACTGGTCGATGAAGACGAGTTAACCCAAGAGCTGACACGCGCTGGTTTTCATCAATCTGCGATCATCAAGGCGTTGGCCTGGTTGGAACACTTGGCGTCGCTACAAGAAAGTGATCAACCCTACCTATGTAATCATGATCAACACTCTTTCCGTATCTATACTCAGGCCGAGATGGATAAGTTAGACGTTGAGTGTCGTGGCTTCTTACTCTTCTTAGAGCAGATTAAGGTGCTGAATGTCGAGCTGCGCGAGATGGTGATCGATCGTGTAATGGAGCTGGATGAGCCAGCACTGATTTTAGAAGATCTTAAGTGGGTGATCCTGATGGTGTTGTTTAATGTACCGGGTAATGAGTCGGCCTATGAACAGATGGAAGATCTGATCTTTGAACAGCCAGATGGTCGGTTACACTCTTAATTGACTCGATTCGGATATAGAGAAGGAGGCCTGGGCCTCCTTTTTTAATGGCAGGCTAAAAGTGTTGATGCGCTTGATTTATTTTAAGATGGGCCGGTATCAGGTAGTCACGATAGGCGTAGCGATTGAGTCTGTTAATCTTGGGAGTGTTGTCGCTTTCGCCCTCGTTAAAATCGGCGACCTGATCAGTCAACCAGGTTGAGAAGGCCGCTTGTTCCTTACTTAGCTCATCGAGCAGTTTTTCATACCCTTCGAAGTAATCTGTCTTTAGGTAGTGACTAAGTTTTACTAAAGCTTCAGGGTGATGTTCGGCCAGGAATCGAATGGCCATGTAACTCCACTTGTAGGTTCTGTCGAGGCCATCCTTATATTCAGTGGCGAAGATGGTTTTAAGATCCGGTGCCTCAGTGAGTTTGGCTTTAATTACCTTTAGGGTCGATGGGTTGTCGTTACCCTTGGAAACGTATTCGGCCAGCCCTTCCGACCACCACACCAACTTGCTAGGGAAGTGGCCGAAACCGCCATATTTCACGAATCTGCCGTCAAGGTAATGGATATACTCATGGTTGAGGTTCCAGATGGCAAACTCGGGCGCAATCCAATACTGGCGATAGGCAAAGAAGCTGGCCTGATTGTCAGGGTTCGACGGTGTGCCCTCGATATACATGCCGCCGTTATCTGTGCTGATATCAAATAGAAGCTGACCATAGGCGTTGTACTGACTCCAGTTTTTAAAGGCCACAACCTGCAGCGCATTATTGTAGTCATTGGCTGTCGCTTGGTGTTGAGTCTTGAGGAGTTGATGAAAGTTTGCCTCCTGCGAGGTGAGCTTAGTACAGCTCATCGACAGTTCTCCTGGCGTCAGATCTTGCGCCAAGATATACAGGCTCTCTGAGCATTGATGGCGTATCGGTAAGATTTGCGACAGCTCAGGGATCTGGCAAATCGTGCTGCGGTTTATACAGGCTTCCTGCCCGGCGAAGGCATTAACATGATAGCCCAAGGTATAGGTGGTCTTGGCGGCCTCTCCCCGCTGGGCGACATCCCTTTCGGCGAGCCTGGCCATGGCATCGTCTAGTGCCTGTTCGGCTGCGGTCGTTTTTCCCTCTTCGCTGCTGGGTAGCGCCAGACGGTATAACCCCAGTGCCCAATAGGCATTGACTCTGGGCCAATCTTGTTGATCGCGCAGACTGAGTGGTGAGGCCGCATAGTCGAACAGGGGCTTATCCAGCTCGGCGGCAATCAATTGCTGATGGAGTGCGCCATCAGGTTGTTTGCGCGCAACGTTCAGTAGCATGCCATAGGCTCTCAAGGTCTCCCAGAGTGCATAATCTGAGGCCTGACTCGGCGATTGCTTGCTGGTGCGTGCGAGTTGCTGGTTGAGCAAAGGCAACAATCTACCTAGCTGCTCGGCGTGCTCGTCATTGTCGTAGTAACGATATAGGGTGACGGCAAAATGCTCCTGCAATCTGGGTGAT
Source organism: Shewanella marisflavi (assembly GCF_002215585.1). Lineage (NCBI taxonomy): Bacteria > Pseudomonadati > Pseudomonadota > Gammaproteobacteria > Alteromonadales > Shewanellaceae > Shewanella > Shewanella marisflavi. Next base: position 4,194,050 of record NZ_CP022272.1, on the reverse strand, counting down.
TGAGCGATCAGCTTGCTTCTGCCCAGTTGACTCAGCGCACTCGTGAGTGCGGCGTAGTCAGTGTCGGTCAGCGTATCAGTGGGACCGAAATAGCTAAAAGCCCTAAGGTAATAGAGCAGAGCGTCCAGGCTCTCCTCATCCTGACGCTGGTTTATGGCTTGCACAGACCGCTCGAAGTTGGCCTTATCGAGCAAAGGATTATCATGACTAAAGAGTTGTTGTTGAGGCAAGGCGCGCAGTTCGTCAGTGAAAGCAGGGCTTGGCTGCTGAGGGGTTGTGCTACAGCCGAGTAATAGGCTAGGCCCGAGAAGTAAAAGCGCGCGAAGTGATGGGTGAAGCATAGAGTCTCCTTGTTGTTTTGTATACAATATATTTCAATGCAACAAAGAAGACTAGTTATAATTAACCCTAGATTAGATTCCCAAGGTGATGCCGAGCTTGGTAAAATGGCCAGCATCCAAGTTTGCAGAGAAAACCATGTCCAAGATAGATGATCAGCTGTTCAGTTCACACGAGCATGCGCTTGAGAAAGAGTATGAACTCTGTCCTAAGTGTGGCTGTGAGCTGTCGGTAAAAAACAGTAAGCATGGTGGTTTCATTGGCTGCAACAACTATCCAAGTTGTGACTATACCCGCCCCTTGGTGCACCATGAGTCTATTGAGACCCAGGTGATCGAAGGTTCTGAGTGCCCGGAGTGTGGCGCCGAATTGGCGGTAAAATCGGGTCGATTTGGTATTTTTATCGGTTGTACCCGATATCCAGACTGTAAACATATCGAGAAGCATGATCAGGAAGATCAGGCCGAGGCGATTCCCTGTCCTAGCTGTCATAAGGGCGTTATGGAACATAGAACCAGCCGTTTCGGTAAAAGCTTTTACGCCTGTAGTGCCTATCCTAAGTGCAAGTTTTTGGTGAATTACCCTCCGGTGAAGGAAACCTGCCCCGACTGCGGTTTTGGTCTTTTGGTTGAACGCAAGGGCGCTGCGGGGATGCGTCTCGAATGTCCTCAAAAGGCTTGCAAGTATAAACGTCCTCTGCCTTAAGCGGCTTTCCAGCATTGTTCGTATTAGCTTTGTCTGTATAATCTCGACAAATATGGTCAAGTTGACCCTGACTGAACACTGCAAGGTAAGATGACATGTTACAGCAAGATCCTTGTGCCCTAGTTGAAACGGTTATGCAGGGAGGCGTTATTGCCTATCCGACCGAAGCCGTTTATGGGTTGGGTTGTGATCCCGACAATGATGAGGCGATTCAGAAGCTGCTGGATTTAAAGCAGCGCCCCTGGCAAAAGGGATTGATTCTGGTCGCCAGCGACTTTTCTCAATTGACACCCTATATCGATCAGTCTGTGCTCACTGAGCGGCAGCTAGAGTTTGCCTTTAGCAAGTGGCCGGGTCCATTCACCTTTATCATGCCCAAGCAGCCAGGGTTATCCAAGCTGTTGAGTGGCCAGTTCGATTCACTGGCGGTACGAGTCTCCAACCATGCTGGCGTGCAGGCGTTATGCCAGGCCCTGGGTAAGCCCATCGTCTCGACCAGCGCCAACTTGACCGGCGAAGATCCAGCCATGACTGCGCAAGAGGTGATCAGGCAGTTTGATGGCAAGATAGATGGGTTGGTGGCAGGAAGTTTGGGTGCAGAGCCAAAGCCATCCACCATTATCGATGTGATTAGCGGTAAAATTTTACGATAACCATAACAAGGAATTTTTATGAAGCCCGATGCCACTCAAGTCAAAGCCTTCTTACTCGAACTGCAGCAAAGGATTTGTGACGGTTTGGAACAACTCGACGGTGAGGCCAAATTTGTGGCTGATTCCTGGACGCGCGAAGAGGGCGGTGGTGGCACGAGTCGTGTACTGACACAGGGCAGGGTATTTGAGCAGGCGGGAGTTAACTTTTCCCATGTCACGGGGGCGGCCATGCCTGCATCGGCGACAGCCCATCGCCCCGAATTGGCCGGACGCAGTTTCGAAGCCATGGGCGTCTCATTGGTTATCCACCCCAATAACCCTTACGTGCCGACAACCCATGCCAATGTACGTTTCTTTATTGCCGAAAAAGAGGGCGCCGATCCTGTCTGGTGGTTTGGTGGCGGTTTCGACCTAACCCCCTATTACCCGTTTGAAGAGGATGTCGTGGCTTGGCATCAGAGCGCCAAGGCGTTATGTGAGCCTTTCGGTGAGGACGTTTATCCTAAATATAAGAAGTGGTGCGACGAGTATTTCTTCCTGCCCCATCGTAACGAGACCCGTGGTGTCGGCGGACTCTTCTTCGACGATCTTAACGAGCCAGGGTTTGAAAACAGCTTTGCCTTTATGCAGGCGGTGGGTGAGGGTTTCTTAAAAGCTTATGCGCCTATCGTTAAGAAGCGCAAAGAGACCGCGTATGGCGAGCGCGAGCGTGACTTCCAGCTTTATCGCCGTGGTCGTTACGTGGAGTTTAACTTAGTGTACGACAGAGGCACACTCTTTGGCCTGCAAACCGGCGGGCGCACCGAGTCTATCCTGATGTCTATGCCGCCGTTGGTGCGCTGGCAATATGCCTACGCGCCCGAGGCTGGCAGCCCTGAAGCCAAACTCTATACAGATTTTCTAACGCCAAGAGAGTGGTTAGAGGCGTAAGCCCTCTAGAATAACAAAGGGCTCGATTGAGCCCTTTTTCTATCACAGCGACAACATCATTGGTTGCGCATGTGGTCGGCCAGTGTGGATATCGCCTGGTAGATCGCTTCTCTATGTTGCGGTTCTTTTATCTCTATCGCCAGGGCTCGCTCCATGCACAGAAGCCATTGATCGCGCATCGCTTCATCTATGCTAAAGGGCATATGTCTGGCACGTAGCGCCGGGTGACCATGACGTTGATGATACAGCTGCGGGCCCCCTAGCCAGCCACTCAGAAATTCAAACAGCTTCTGCTCAGATTCGGCAATTGGTGCGCTATGCATGGCAAGTAAGCTCTGCGTCTCAGGATTGGTTTGCATCTGCTGGTAGAACTGTTTGGCGAGCGCTCGAATAACCTTTTCACCACCAATCCTATCGTAGGCGTTGGATTGCTGTGGATCCCGTTCGGCCGCAGGTTTAGTTATCAACTTTTTTAACCACTTCATCTGACTCTCTCGCCGTATCTCTTGCTCTAAAGGGTGTCGTTGAGCGGCACACTAGCCTATTCTCCGTCAGCAATCAATCCGGACGCCTGTGAAGATAATGCATGGCGATGCCCTTTGCTTAGCGAGAAAAGCTAAGTAGACTGAGGGCATCAGGAGTCACAGAGACGAGTTTCCCATGACGCAAGAGGTCACGCCGGATAGGTACGCGGTGTTTGGTCACCCCATAGGCCATAGTAAATCCCCTTTTATTCATCAAATGTTTGCAGCCTCTACCGGAGAGTCTGTCTCCTATGAAGCGATTTTGGCGCCGCTGGATGGCTTTGCAGAGTCTTTGCAGACCTTTTTCGTTGAAGGTGGTAAGGGAGCCAATGTGACCCTGCCATTCAAAGAGCAGGCCTTTGCCCTGTGCGACTGTCTTGGACAGGAGGCTAGGCTTGCCGGCGCAGTCAATACTCTGAGCCTGTTACCAGATGGTCGTATTAAGGGAGATAACACCGATGGCCTGGGATTGGTTGCCGATTTAACCCGTCATCTAGGATCATTAAGTGGGAAAAGCGTGCTGCTTATAGGTGCTGGTGGCGCAGCCCGTGGTGCCATATTGCCGTTACTGAATGCCGGCATAAAGTCTTTGGCAATTCATAATCGTACTCAGAGTAAGGCGGAGCAGCTAGCGGCCACCTTTAATACTTATGGAGCTGTCGAGGCGAAAACCTTAGCCGAGCTGACCCATAGCTTCGATCTGGTGATCAACTCTACCTCTGCCAGTTTGAGCGGTGAGCTGCCAGCACTGCCAGAGGCTATCATCGACTCACATTCGGTGTGTTACGATATGATGTATGGCCGTGAGGTTACCGCCTTTAATCGATGGGCGAGTGATCTAGGGGTTGTCATGACGATTGATGGGCTAGGAATGCTGGTGGGGCAGGCCGCGAAAAGTTTCGCCATCTGGCGTGGGGTTGAACCCGAGGTGCAACCTGTCATTGATAAGTTGCGTAGCGAGTTAACGGCAACGTCATGATCCTTAATGGCGATAGGGGTGAAAAGCCATGAATCAAAGCATCATATTTACCGAACATCTAAGCTGGGAGCCTAGCTTAAACGCGATCCATTTTACGGCGCAGCAACAAGGGGTCGTGATTGACTGCTATATAGGGCAAAAGGTATTGGAGCATCTTGCGGCAGAGAAGATTAACAACAGCGAGCAGGCAATCATGCTGTTTGAGCAGTACCGCTTCGACATTGAGGAGCAGGCCGAGAAGTTAATTGAGCAGGAATCATTTGATGTTCAAGGCCATATCCAGGTCGAACGAGTCGACTAATATTGCCTTAATCTGGGTATCTTGGCGCCGGGCCTCCGGCGCCAAAAGGATCGAGTGCAATTCCCCAATCTTTGCTTAGGTTGGCAAATCCTGTAATGCCTCTTCAATATATTCATTTTTGAGACGTACATAATTGTCTGCCGATTCCGGTAAAAATTTAATCTCGGCCTCGGTCAATGCTCTTACCTTCTTGGCGGGGCTACCTACATAAAGGTGTCCGCTCTCGAGTGTCTTACCCGGTGGTACTAAGGAGCCTGCGCCTAAGATCACATCGTCTTCGATAATGGCACCATCTAAGATGATGGCCCCCATACCGATAAGGATACGATTACCGACGCGGCAGCCATGTAACATCGCCTTATGACCTATGGTAACGTCATCGCCGATTAAGAGTGGATGTCCTTCGGGACGAGATGCCGATTTACGGGTGACATGTAGCACAGTGCCATCTTGCACATTTGAACGTTTGCCTATCTTTATATGATTTACATCGCCACGAGCGGCGACCAAAGGCCAGATGCTGGCATCTGTATCTAATGTGATATCTCCGACAAGTACGCAAGCCTCGTCAATATATACACTGGCATCAAATTTCGGGCTGACGCCCTTATAAGCACGGATTGATTTTGTCACGGCTTGGTCCTTAAAACGGCTAAAAGAGTGAGGATAGCCCAGTATAATGGGTAAAAAGTAGCTGGTCAGGCTAAAAAGCATGCAAACAATGCAAAAGTAGCACTTTTCTTGAAAAAAGCCCTTGCGTAAAAGTTTCTGCTCCCTATAATGCGCTCCCACTGACACGGCAAACAGCGTCGCTTAGCGATGATAACAGCCTTCAGATGGTAAGAGTGAAAAGTTGAAAAACTTCTTAAAAATCACTTGACGCCGACAGGGAGAAGCGTAGAATACGCAGCCCTAGCCCGCTGGACTCCAGTATGAGGCGAACGTTCTTTAACAAGATGAAACAAGAAATCTGTGTGGACATTCACAGGTGTTGAGTTAATCGAAAACGATTTATATCTCAATGCAACGATGAATGTTCATAGCAATATGTACAAACATTTAGATGATTCTTCCGAGTCGTTTAAATGAATCAGAATTCATTGAGCCGAAGCTTTCAGCTTCAACAAAACTTTAATTGAAGAGTTTGATCATGGCTCAGATTGAACGCTGGCGGCAGGCCTAACACATGCAAGTCGAGCGGTAACAGGAAGAAAGCTTGCTTTCTTTGCTGACGAGCGGCGGACGGGTGAGTAATGCCTAGGGAACTGCCCAGTCGAGGGGGATAACAGTTGGAAACGACTGCTAATACCGCATACGCCCTACGGGGGAAAAGAGGGGACCTTCGGGCCTTCTGCGATTGGATGTACCTAGGTGGGATTAGCTAGTAGGTGAGGTAATGGCTCACCTAGGCGACGATCCCTAGCTGTTCTGAGAGGATGATCAGCCACACTGGGACTGAGACACGGCCCAGACTCCTACGGGAGGCAGCAGTGGGGAATATTGCACAATGGGCGCAAGCCTGATGCAGCCATGCCGCGTGTGTGAAGAAGGCCTTCGGGTTGTAAAGCACTTTCAGCGAGGAGGAAAGGTTAAGTGTTAATAGCACTTAGCTGTGACGTTACTCGCAGAAGAAGCACCGGCTAACTTCGTGCCAGCAGCCGCGGTAATACGAGGGGTGCAAGCGTTAATCGGAATTACTGGGCGTAAAGCGTACGCAGGCGGTTTGTTAAGCGAGATGTGAAAGCCCCGGGCTCAACCTGGGAACTGCATTTCGAACTGGCAAACTAGAGTCTTGTAGAGGGGGGTAGAATTTCAGGTGTAGCGGTGAAATGCGTAGAGATCTGAAGGAATACCGGTGGCGAAGGCGGCCCCCTGGACAAAGACTGACGCTCAGGTACGAAAGCGTGGGGAGCAAACAGGATTAGATACCCTGGTAGTCCACGCCGTAAACGATGTCTACTCGGAATTTGGTGTCTTGAACACTGGGTTCTCAAGCTAACGCATTAAGTAGACCGCCTGGGGAGTACGGCCGCAAGGTTAAAACTCAAATGAATTGACGGGGGCCCGCACAAGCGGTGGAGCATGTGGTTTAATTCGATGCAACGCGAAGAACCTTACCTACTCTTGACATCCAGAGAATTCGCTAGAGATAGCTTAGTGCCTTCGGGAACTCTGAGACAGGTGCTGCATGGCTGTCGTCAGCTCGTGTTGTGAAATGTTGGGTTAAGTCCCGCAACGAGCGCAACCCTTATCCTTACTTGCCAGCGGGTCATGCCGGGAACTTTAGGGAGACTGCCGGTGATAAACCGGAGGAAGGTGGGGACGACGTCAAGTCATCATGGCCCTTACGAGTAGGGCTACACACGTGCTACAATGGCGAGTACAGAGGGTTGCGAAGCCGCGAGGTGGAGCTAATCTCAGAAAGCTCGTCGTAGTCCGGATTGGAGTCTGCAACTCGACTCCATGAAGTCGGAATCGCTAGTAATCGTGGATCAGAATGCCACGGTGAATACGTTCCCGGGCCTTGTACACACCGCCCGTCACACCATGGGAGTGGGCTGCACCAGAAGTAGATAGCTTAACCTTCGGGAGGGCGTTTACCACGGTGTGGTTCATGACTGGGGTGAAGTCGTAACAAGGTAGCCCTAGGGGAACCTGGGGCTGGATCACCTCCTTACCTATACGATTGATTTAGTGCTTGTTGAGTGTTCACACAGATAACTTGTTCTTGTTAGAGCGAGTGGCACGTCCGAGCGACGATGCTTGTTCTTTAAAAATTTGGAAAGCTGATAGTGTTAATGTGAAAGGGATAGTGACGTACTTGTACGTGATTATTTGTAGCATTAGCGCGAAAAAATAATTGAGTTCTCAAAACACACTTTAATCAAGTGCATTGAGTATTCTTTTGGCGAAAGTTGAAACCATTAGTTGCGATGCGACTCAGATGAAACTCATTTGGGTTGTATGGTTAAGTGACTAAGCGTATACGGTGGATGCCTTGGCAGTCAGAGGCGATGAAGGACGTAGTAACTTGCGAAAAGCGTTGGCGAGCTAGTAACAAGCATTTGAGCTAACGATGTCCGAATGGGGAAACCCGGCAGCATAAGCTGTCATCATTAAGTGAATACATAGCTTAATGAGGCGAACGAGGGGAACTGAAACATCTAAGTACCCTTAGGAAAAGAAATCAACCGAGATTCCCCTAGTAGCGGCGAGCGAACGGGGATTAGCCCTTAAGCCTAGAGGGTGTTAGTGGAATGTGTTGGAAAGCACAGCGATACAGGGTGATAGCCCCGTACATGAAAACTAACTTTAGGTGAAAACGAGTAGGACGGGACACGTGATATCTTGTTCGAATATGGGGGGACCATCCTCCAAGGCTAAATACTCCTGACTGACCGATAGTGAACCAGTACCGTGAGGGAAAGGCGAAAAGAACCCCTGTGAGGGGAGTGAAATAGAACCTGAAACCGTATACGTACAAGCAGTGGGAGCGGTTCTTGAGACCGTGACTGCGTACCTTTTGTATAATGGGTCAGCGACTTACATTTTGTAGCGAGGTTAAGCGAATAGCGGAGCCGTAGGGAAACCGAGTGTTAACTGCGCGTTTAGTTGCAAGGTGTAGACCCGAAACCCGGTGATCTAGCCATGGGCAGGTTGAAGGTTGAGTAACATCAACTGGAGGACCGAACACACGTATGTTGAAAAATGCGGTGATGACTTGTGGCTGGGGGTGAAAGGCCAATCAAACCGGGAGATATCTGGTTCTCCTCGAAAGCTATTTAGGTAGCGCCTCGAGCGAATACCATTGGGGGTAGAGCACTGTTAAGGCTAGGGGGTCATCCCGACTTACCAACCCTTTGCAAACTCCGAATACCAATGAGTACTACTCGGGAGACACACGGCGGGTGCTAACGTCCGTCGTGAAAAGGGAAACAACCCAGACCATCAGCTAAGGTCCCAAAGTTATTGCTAAGTGGGAAACGATGTGGGAAGGCTTAGACAGCTAGGATGTTGGCTTAGAAGCAGCCATCATTTAAAGAAAGCGTAATAGCTCACTAGTCGAGTCGGCCTGCGCGGAAGATTTAACGGGGCTAAGCAATACACCGAAGCTATGGGTACTAGCGCTTGCGCTGGTGCGGTAGAGGAGCGTTCTGTAAGCCGTTGAAGGTGAAGGGGTAACCCACGCTGGAGGTATCAGAAGTGCGAATGCTGACATGAGTAACGATAATGGGGGTGAAAAACCTCCACGCCGAAAGACCAAGGGTTCCTGTCCAACGTTAATCGGGGCAGGGTAAGTCGACCCCTAAGGCGAGGCCGAAAGGCGTAGTCGATGGGAAACGGGTTAATATTCCCGTACTTCTGCTAACTGCGATGGAGAGACGGAGAAGGCTAGGCTAGCGCGGCGTTGGTTGTCCGCGTTTAAGACTGTAGGTAGGGTACTTAGGCAAATCCGGGTACCTAATACTGAGAGTTGATGACGAGGTTCTACGGAACTGAAGTAGTTGATGCCATGCTTCCAGGAAAATCTTCTAAGCTTCAGGTTAGCAGGAATCGTACCCCAAACCGACACAGGTGGTCGGGTAGAGAATACCAAGGCGCTTGAGAGAACTCGGCTGAAGGAACTAGGCAAAATGGTACCGTAACTTCGGGAGAAGGTACGCTCCTGGCGGTGATGAGACTTGCTCTCTAAGCTGCTGGGAGTCGCAGATACCAGGTGGCTGCAACTGTTTATCAAAAACACAGCACTGTGCAAAATCGCAAGATGACGTATACGGTGTGACGCCTGCCCGGTGCCGGAAGGTTAATTGATTGGGTTATCTTCGGAGAAGCTCATGATCGAAGCCCCGGTAAACGGCGGCCGTAACTATAACGGTCCTAAGGTAGCGAAATTCCTTGTCGGGTAAGTTCCGACCTGCACGAATGGCGTAATGATGGCCACGCTGTCTCCAGCCGAGACTCAGTGAAGTTGAAATTGCGGTGAAGATGCCGTATACCCGCGGCTAGACGGAAAGACCCCGTGAACCTTTACTATAGCTTGGCACTGAACATTGACCCTACATGTGTAGGATAGGTGGGAGACTTTGAAGCATGAACGCTAGTTTGTGTGGAGTCGTCCTTGAAATACCACCCTTGTAGTGTTGATGTTCTAACTCTGGTCCCTGAATCGGGGTTGAGGACAGTGCCTGGTGGGTAGTTTGACTGGGGCGGTCTCCTCCCAAAGAGTAACGGAGGAGCACGAAGGTTGGCTAAGTACGGTCGGACATCGTACGGTTAGTGCAATGGCATAAGCCAGCTTAACTGCGAGACAGACACGTCGAGCAGGTACGAAAGTAGGTCATAGTGATCCGGTGGTTCTGAATGGAAGGGCCATCGCTCAACGGATAAAAGGTACTCCGGGGATAACAGGCTGATACCGCCCAAGAGTTCATATCGACGGCGGTGTTTGGCACCTCGATGTCGGCTCATCACATCCTGGGGCTGAAGTCGGTCCCAAGGGTATGGCTGTTCGCCATTTAAAGTGGTACGCGAGCTGGGTTCAGAACGTCGTGAGACAGTTCGGTCCCTATCTGCCGTGGGCGTTGGATGATTGAAGGGAGCTGCTCCTAGTACGAGAGGACCGGAGTGGACGAACCGCTGGTGTTCGGGTTGTCATGCCAATGGCATTGCCCGGTAGCTACGTTCGGAATCGATAACCGCTGAAAGCATCTAAGCGGGAAGCGAGCCCTAAGATGAGTCATCCCTAGACCTTTAAGGTCTCTAAAGAGCCGTCCGAGACTAGGACGTTGATAGGCAGGGTGTGTAAGCGTTGTGAGGCGTTGAGCTAACCTGTACTAATGACTCGTGAGGCTTAACCATACAACCCAAAAGGGTTTTTACTGCAAAGTACCGGAAATGAGTCCAATCATTTCTTGGCACTTCCTCCATCCATGGAGGTCGTAATAATGGTTACTGAATCAGAAGAATACAAGTACTTGATTGAAGTGCGAACTCAAATTAGCTCTTGAATAAAGAGTACAGCTTTCTAAATTTCCGAATTTGTCTGGAAACCATAGCATTGTGGTCCCACCTGATCCCATCCCGAACTCAGAAGTGAAACGCAATCGCGCCGATGGTAGTGTGGGGTCTCCCCATGTGAGAGTAGGTCATTTCCAGGCGCCTAATTTAGTATCCCGCGTAAGCGTTTTACTAAAGGAGCGGTAGTTCAGTTGGTTAGAATACCGGCCTGTCACGCCGGGGGTCGCGGGTTCGAGTCCCGTCCGCTCCGCCAACATTAAGACGAAAGCCCTAGCAGAAATGCTAGGGCTTTTTTCGTTTTATCGCTTTGAAACATTTAGGTTATCGTGAGCTAGTGCGTCATGAGATAAGAAGCTTAGTCATATAGAAAATGATTACTTATCGGCACTTAGGGCTTATGACGATGCCTATTTACCCTGTCTCGCGTGTCGAAGGCACAAGCATCCGAGTCCCGTCCGCCCCGGCTACGTTGACACTTCGCGCGCATGAGCACATCGCTTCGCGATATGCGTCCGGTGATATTTAGGCAAAGCCCTAGCTTCTTTTGCTCATAAGCCTTGCCTGGGCTCTTTGGTTTTGGGCTTTAGTCGCCCTATCCTCACTCTGTCTTGCCAATTTAAAGTTAGCAAAGGATTTTAAATCATCGCTATTGGAACTGAGCCGTATCTTAATCAAGTAGTTAGTAGGAGTGATTTTTGCTTCCTTGTAGCGATTTGTAAGGCGGGGACGGATGATTTACTAGCTGTCTTGTGCTGAACTCTGTCTCTGGTTCAAACTGGTACTCATATACATATATTCAAAAGCAATAATGTTTAGCCACGAGCTAACTTAATTGTGGCATAATCGACGCGAGCACATGCAGTAGATCCTCTATTGATAAGATGTGTGATGTCTGATGACCGTTTCTTTTAGGTGTGGTGGCTTTGCTGAAATATTTCTCACGACCCTCGCTAATTATTTTTGCACCGTTAGTGTGTATCTTGCTGTTTGCGATTTTTATCACCACAGCCTACTTCATCGAAAGGCAACAGGGGCGTGATCAGGTCTCTAACGCTCAGATAGTCGCCCTATCGCAACAGTTAATGAAAATGAATCACCTAGTGGGTATGGCTGCCAAGAAACAGGACTTTTCTCGAGTCGAAGAAGAACTTGCGCTGATCGGCAGTGATATTTGGTTTTCTGTTTATACCCTGATCGATCGTGAGGGCAAGATTCGTTTTGCTAACCATGGTGTGTGGCGCGGCAGTTCGGCGCAGTTGGTCATTGACGGTTATGCTACCCAGGTGCATGGTGAGAGTGTAGCCATTGGTCAGCCTAACCTTTTTTTTAACGATAAGCGCCAGTCGATACAAGCCTATTACCCTATTACTCCCGCTATTTCTCCAATGTCTGTTGAGCGTCCCGAGCTTATTTACCTTGAGTACGATATGGCACCTTTGCTTGCTGCGAGTGATGAGCAGGTGTTTGCAAGTCTGGCGCGGATAGGTGGGTTAGCTTTGTCTGCGACTCTAGTCTTGCTTAGCTTATTGTATTACTTTCTATTATTGCCAATTAGCCGGCTAAGCAGTGAAGCCGCGTCGCTTGGACAGCGTGAGGTAAAGCGCGATTCAGTGAACTCGCCGTTTATAGAGTTGGATGGCCTAGCGAGTAATTTGAGCCAGTTTAAGGATAGATTTCAACTAGGTGCTAAACAGCTTAAAGACAGCGAACAAAGGTGGTTATTTGCGGTTGAGGTCTCTCGATATGGGATTTGGGATTGGAATCTCGAAGATGACAGTTTGTTTTTATCCGATCGCTGGCAGGATATGCTGGGTTATGGCCCAGAAGAGTTAGCGCCAGAACTCAGCAGCTGGGAGAGTCGCTTACACCCAGAAGATAAGACCTCAATTTTTGATAATTTGAATGATTATCTTAGGGGGGAGAGCGAGGAGTTTGAAAGTGTCCATCGCTTGCGCCATAAGCAGGGGCACTACATCTGGGTCTTAGATAGGGGGATGACGGTAGAGTGGGATGAGAAGGGGAAGCCCGTCCGCATGATAGGTACGCTCTCAGATGTTACCGAAGACATTCGCAATCAAAAGGCTGCCTTGCATCAGGCGAAACATGACCCCTTGACGGATTTGGCCAATCGCCGTGCATTAATGGACGCACTTTATAGCCAACAAGAAGACACTGGCGCGTGTGCAGCACTCTTTATGTTGGACCTGGATAACTTTAAGGTGGTCAATGATGCATTGGGCCATCATGGTGGCGATAGGTTATTAATCCAGATCGCTGCCAGACTTTCGAGTTATTTTGCATCGAACTCCCTGATAGCCCGTCTTGGGGCTGACGAATTTGTGGTGTTAGTGAAGAAGCTTCCTGAAGATCTGCTTGGAGCACAGCGTCGGGCTCAAGCTCTGGCGAGCCAGATGCGCCAGTTGATCGCACGTAGTTTCCATATTAGTGGCCATACCTTTAACTTGTCTGCGAGTGTCGGCATTGCGGTTATCGACCCCAGCGAAGGCATCTTGCCTGAGCAGCAGTTCAAACGAGTCAACATGGCGTTAGCCCAAGCCAAGGAAAGTGGAAGAGATGCCTGTGTGGTTTACTGCAGCGAGATGGATAAGCGAGCCGCTCAAAATTTAATGATCCGAACCGAGTTGGTGCATGCCGTGTCGCGGCATCAATTGTCACTCTCCTATCAGCCCTTGATTAACGCTAAGGGAGATATTGCCTCTGTCGAAGCCTTGTTACGCTGGCATCATCCGCAACACGGTGCTATTTCACCGGCTGACTTTATCCCTGTAGCCGAAGGCAGCTCGTTGATTATTGAGTTAGGTGAGTGGGTGTTGTTAGAGGCCTGTCGTTTTATTCGCGAATTGAAAGCACAGAATATTAATGCCCCTATGGTGTCGATTAATGTCAGCGCGCGTCAATTTCACCAAGATGAGTTCGCCCCTAATTTGCTTGCGCTGTTGACTGAGCAGGGAGTTAGCCCCCACCATATTGAGCTTGAGTTGACTGAACATGTATTGCTTACGGATCTGCAGCAGGTTAGGCAAACCATGAACTTGCTTAGAGAGGCGGGGATCAGTATTGCCGTTGATGATTTTGGTACCGGCTATAGTTCGCTGAGTTATTTACAAGAATTACCACTTAATCGACTTAAGCTAGATGCTAGTTTTATCAGGGACATGGGTAATGGCGAGGCGTCAGCCTCTATTGTGAAAGCCATGATCGATATGTCCCATAGCCTAGGACTGGCGTTTGTTGCAGAGGGGGTTGAGATACAGTCTCAATTCGATCAGCTGCAACGCTACCAGTGTGACTTATACCAGGGCTATCTTTTCCATCGTCCAATGCCAGGAGAGGAGTTGAGTAGACTGTTAGGTCGTCTGGCGGAGCAACGCGTTAAATCAAGCGTTTGAGTCGAGAAACTCCGCGAGATAACTGAGCGCCTGATTGCGGGCGCCATCGCATTCCATAAAAATTTCATGGCGGGCATTGGCGATTACCTTAAGCTGACATAGTCCGCCTACGGCAGCCTCTTGTGCCTGGTTTTCCACAATAGAATCTTCTTCGGCTTGCAAAATAAGCAAGGGTATTTGGCTATGCTTGGCCGCCACCACCGCTTGTTCACTGGCATCAAGGGATTCGGCTAACCAGCGATTGGTGGGTGAGCCGAGTTGCAGCTGTGGATAGGTTTCATACAGGCGGCGATATGCTTGATAGCGTATCGCACTGTGAGTCAAATCATTGGCTTCGAAGGGCTCTGGAGAGTAGTTCTTGCCGCTCAAGACATAGTTTGGCTGCCTAGTTGAGCCATTATCGAGTCGTTGAACGAGCCAGCGTACAAAGCGCTTCGGCATGGGTAGGCAGATGCCGTACATGGGGGCGGATAACACAGCCGCGTTGAACACATGGGGGGCCTGCTGAAGATACAGGGTGGCAATGGTACCGCCCATGGAATGACCCACGAGGAACAGGCTGTCATGATGATTGGCTTTGACTATGGTTTCGATAAATAGCGCAAAGTCTTGTACATAGTCAGAAAACTTTTCTACATGTCCCTGATGCGGGTTATCGGTTAGCCTGGAGGAGAGACCTTGTCCTCTGTGGTCGATAGCGTAGACGCTATAGCCTAACTGGTAGAGGTCAAAGATGAGCTCTTGGTATTTAACATAGGCTTCCACCCGTCCACTACTGATCACTATTGCCCGGTTTGAATCTGGATTCAGTGCAGCGCAGTAGGCCAGCTTCAGATTATCGATTGTCGTCAACTCGCCCTGCTTTACTCCTTGCCAAAAGGTGTTTATCTGCTTGCTGTTGTCTTGTTGTTCGCTAGAGAAACTGAAGCTTGGGACGGAGACTGAATCGAGGGCTGTAGACATTGGACGCATAGATTAAGAAAAGAGAGCTAGAGTGTAGCACGATATCTTATCGGGATTAATGCTAGGTGCTCAAAGCGAGTCCTCTGACGCCTTCGCAGGCGCCAGAGGTGCACATTACAGCTTGGTTTGCGTCTTGATAAAGTCGTCTATCTGCTGCTCAAGTATTGCCATGGGGACAGAGCCATTAGCGAGTATGGCATCGTGAAAGGCACGGATATCAAACTTGTCGCCTAACTCGGCTTCGGCCTTTGCCCGCAAGCGCTTAATGGTCAGCTCACCAATCTTGTAGGATAGAGCTTGCCCAGGCCAAGAGATATACCTGTCAATCTCAGTAGTGACATTGTGTAGTGACAGCGCGGTATTGCTGGCCATAAAGTCGATCGCCTGTTGACGAGTCCAGCCCTTGGCATGCATGCCTGTATCGACCACCAGGCGGGCAGCGCGCCACATCTCATAGGTCAGGCGGCCAAAGTTGCTGTAAGGGTCTTGGTAGAAACCGCCTTCCAACCCCAGATACTCTGAGTAAAGTCCCCAGCCTTCACCAAAGGCCGAGATATAGCTATAGCGACGAAATTCGGGCAGCGAGGTGAGTTCCTTATTGAGGGAGATCTGCAGGTGATGGCCCGGAACGGCTTCGTGTAGGGTGAGCGCCTCCATTTCATAGAGTGGTCGTTTGTCTAGGGCGTAGGTGTTGACCCAATAGTAACCGGCTTGATCATCACTGTTGGAGCCTGAATAACGTCCTGTAGTGTATTTAGGGGCGATCTCTGCAGGAACCTCTTGAATGCCGTAAGGCGTGCGCGGAAGTTTGCCGAAATACTTTGGCAGCATGGCGTCGGCCTTCTTGGCGATAAAGGCGGCTTCTTTCAGCAGCTCTTCTGGCGTGGTGGCGTAGAATTGAGGATCGGTACGTAGGAAATGCAAAAAGTCGGCAAAGTCACCCTGATAGCCGAGCTTGTCGATGATAGTCTGCATCTCGTCGCGGATGCGTTTGACCTCTTTAAGTCCAAGTTGATGAACCTCGTCGGCGGTCATCGGCAGAGTGGTGTAATAGCGCACGCGGTTTTCATAGAAGGCTTTGCCATCGGGGAGATCTGCCGCCGCAATGCTCTGCCTTGCACCAGGAATATATTCCTGGGTCATAAAATCATAGAAGGCTTGATAACTAGGTAGTACAAGCTGTTCAATTAAACGCTTGCCTTCGGCTTCCATCTTGCCGCGCTGTGCCGTGGTGAAGTGCTTCGGAAATTGAGTAAAGGGTTTGTAATAACCACTTTGATCAACCGGCACAATAAAGGCGCTAATACTATCTTCGAAGCCGGTTAATACCACTTTGGCGGGAGTGATCCCCTCTGCTAATCCCTGTTTGAGCCAGTAGGTTTGCTGGTCAAAATACTTAGGTAGTGCCTTAAGCTTGCTCAGGTAGTTCAGGTAATCTTCTTCGGTATTGAAATTGCCTTTGGCCATCGAGGCTATATAGGCGTGAAAGCCACTCTCAGCGGTAATGGGCAAGTAATGGTCGTGAAAACGATAGAGATCGACACTGTTTTGCAGTTGATATTGCAGTATCTGGGCGTTGATACGGGCTTCTTGATCCAGTGTCGAGAGATCTAATGCTGTTAGGCGGGCCAAGAGGGCAAGATTAGCGGTATTCATTCGCGCCAGCGCTTCCGGAGAAAGATCTTCTAGTTTTCCTGCCGCAGTCTTATCTCCCCTTGCATAGGCCATTTCTGGACTAGACTCTACTCTAAGCTGCCAAGCATCTTTAATGATACTCTGTAGTGCTTGTTCGCTGCCTTGAGTTGCGACTTGAGGTGTATTGACGGCATCGTTAGAGGGAGCCATTTGGCAGGCACTGAGGCTAAGTATGAGTAGGCAGGGAGCTAAGGGTCTATACATAAGTGTTCCTGTTGTTGTGATTATTATTCGCCCAGGAGTGGGTGTCATGATTATGCAATATTCAATTTTAGGGATCACCCGTATTGCGGAGAAATTTTCTGCAAAACTTGTAACAAAGATCAATTGAAAGCTGAACATAAGTTATGCATGCCGCTAAAAAATGCGTGTTATAGTTGCAACAACTTCAGACCAAACAAAAAATAATATTGGCTGAAGGGTTCACATAGGGGTTAAATATGATTGATACATCCATTCCGTTGGTGGATCTGCATCGTCACCTTGATGGTAACGTCAGGGTGGAAACGATATGGGAACTTGGCCATCAACATAACATAGCGTTGCCTTCAGAGACTTTAGAAGGTTTAGCGCCTTTCGTTCAAATTCAGGGTAAAGAGTCGAGTCTGGTCGCTTTTTTGAAAAAGCTAGACTGGATGGTTGCCGTTCTTGCCGATCTTGATGCGGTTAAACGTGTTGCCTATGAAAACGTTGCCGATGCGGCGATATCTGGGCTCGATTATGCTGAGCTACGTTTCAGTCCTTACTATATGGCGATGAACCACAAATTACCGATTGAAGGTGTGGTTGAAGCCGTTATCGATGGGGTTAAAGCGGGTATCAAGGAGCATGATGTGAAGATCAACCTGATCGGCATCATGTCGCGTTCCTTTGGTCAGGCGGCCTGTATGCAAGAGCTTGAGGCCCTACTGGCCCATAGGCAGCACCTGGTGGCGATGGACTTAGCGGGGGATGAACTAGGCTTCCCTGGTGCTCTGTTTAACGACCACTTTAAGAAAGTGCGTGATGCCGGCTTAGCCATTACTGCCCACGCTGGTGAGGCTGCTGGTGCAGAGAGTATGTGGCAGGCGATCACTGAGCTTGGTGCGACCCGTATTGGCCACGGCGTGAATGCTATCCATGATCCTAAGCTGATGGAGTACCTGGTGGCGAATAAGATCGGAATCGAGTCTTGCCCTACCAGTAACCTGCATACCTCAACTGTTACCAGCTACCAGGAGCATCCACTGCGGACCTTTATGGAGGCCGGTGTCTTGATTGGTCTAAATACCGATGATCCCGGTGTTAGTGCGATCGATATTAAGCATGAATATCGTACTGTGAAGCAGGAGATGGGCTTTAGCGACGCTGAGCTGGCTCAATTGCAACGCAACGGTGTCGAAATGGCCTTTATCTCGGATAGTGAGCGTAAGGCACTCTATGCCGCTAAGGCGTAACCGAGGCATAAACGAAAAAGCCGATGAATAATCATCGGCTTTTTTGTCTGTCGGGTGTTAGATGACCCGAGAGAACTGCTGCTGACGTGCCTTATCGCGATAATAAACGTCGAAGCAGATACAGATATTACGGATAAGCAGGCGGCCCGTTTCACCAACGGTGATCTTTCTGTCGTTCACCTCAACCAACTTGTCGTCGATAAAGGTTTGGAGCAGTTTAAGATCTTCGGCAAAGTACTCTTCAAACTTAATGCCTAATTGCTGATCTATCTTGGCCATATCCAGGTCGAAATGGCAGATGAGCTGCTTGATCACCACGCGACGGATCTCGTCATCGCGGTTGAGTTTGCAGCCTTTCCACAGCGCATGACCTTTCTCATCTACCGATTCATAGTAAGGACGAATATCCTTCTGGTTTTGGGCGTAACAATCGCCAATCTGGCTGATTGATGACACCCCAAGGCCGAGCAAATCACACTCTTCTTGGGTGGTATAACCCTGGAAGTTACGGTGCAGGCGTCCTTCGTTTTGCAAGATAGAAAGTTCATCATCTGGCTTAGCGAAGTGATCCATACCGATATACTGGTAACCTGCGCCGGTCAGCGTCTCGATAGTTTGGTGCAACATTTCCAGCTTTTGCTGCGGACTCGGCAGATGCTCATCTTTAATCTTACGCTGTGCTGCGAAGCGTGCTGGCAGGTGGGCGTAGTTAAAGACTGACAGTCTATCGGGAGACAGATCTAGTACTCGCTGCATGGTCTCTGCAAAGCTTTCAGGTGTCTGGTGCGGCAGGCCGTAGATAAGGTCTATGTTAGTCGACACAAAGCCCATGGCTTTCGCCTTGGCGATCAGGTCGAAGATAAACTGTTCATCCTGCTCACGGTTAACAGCAATCTGAACCTCTTTGTTAAAGTCTTGCACGCCGACCGAGATGCGGTTGAAGCCCGCTTCTTTTAAGGTATCGAGCATGGATAGCTCGATTTCGCGAGGGTCGACCTCAATAGAGTATTCTCCCTCGTCGGCAATATTGAAATGCTCTTTGAGTAGTGCCGACAGTCTGAGGATCTGCTCAGGGCTGAGGAAAGTCGGTGTACCGCCACCCCAGTGGATCTGGGTGACTTGATAGTGTTTGAACAGCGGAGCGCGCTTGACGATCTCTGCGGCAAGGTACTCGATATATTGATCCGCCTTATGCTGATGGCGGGTGATCACCTTATTACAGCCACAGTAGTAGCATAGCTTGGCGCAGAAAGGGATATGCAGATACAGCGACAGCTTATTGCTCTTACTGTTGGCAATAGAGGTGAGCAGATCTTCTTCGGTGAAAGAGTCGTCAAATTCTAAAGCGGTCGGATAAGAGGTATAACGGGGACCGCTGTAATTGTATTTTTCGATCATTGACTGATCCCAACTAATTTGGGTGGGCTGCTTCAAGGCGTGTCCTCCGAAGGTGGTAAATTAGCAACTAGCGAAGTATGCAATGTTATTGAGTGAATAACATTGATCCAGGTTGCAAATTGGCACTGCAATTTATGTTAGCTGACGAATATCCTTGTTTTCGGCTTAAATGTCTTGGTTTAAAGCCGTTTTTGTGCGCCGACTCACGCCCTAATGTTAGTGGCTGAGATGGGCGTATGCTTTCACCAGGAGTTTGGCTTCTTCTGTGATTTCGACTTCAAGTGCGGCTTCTGATTTCATTCTTTCGAAGTCGAGCTTCATGCGCTGCTGTTTCTCTAACGCTTTGCGCTGTTCCATGATGGGATGAGTCTTGATGATATCAAAATGCTTAAAGAAAGCAGGGTATTGATGTTGTACCTGTTCACTCTGGCCTAAGATCTCAAACAACTTGCCGATACGCATCACTCCTTCGGACAATTCACAACGCTCTTCAAGCATGGCGGCAGCAATATAGTGAATATTGCCCAGCAACTCTTTCTCTCGCGCTTCACTGGCCGCCTGCTGTGCGGCTAATTGGGCAGCCTGCTGCTGCGTTTGTTTTTTCAGCTTAAGCAGCAGATGCAGGGCATAGCCGCCAAGACCTAGGATGATAAGGGCACCAATGATGAGTAACGTCGTGGTCATGTTGAGATCCAGGTTTGTGTTTATCTAGGTGGGATAGAGAAATGGCATCAATACTGATGCCATTTGTGTGCGTCTTTAGGGCTAATTTTTCTCTTGATAGTCTTTTAGCAGATCGGCGCCAGATTCGAACTTATCGAGGAGATCGTCGTCAGAGCGGGCAGCGGTTTGCATCACATGCTCTAAGTCATCTTCTTCTGAGATGCCTAAGCGTTCCATCAAGCGCTCGATTTCGGTGAGCTGTTTCTCTAGCCAGGCTTGATCGTCAGCATTGAGATCTCGGCCCTCTTCGATCATATCGAGAAGTTTGTTGAGTCTTGGATCTTCCTCTAGCTTCAACAGCTTCTGCTCATCACTCATCTTAGGCGCCTTCGGTTTTTTCTCGACCGCTACAGTCGCTGGCAGACTGAGCGCTACCGGCTTCTTACTGCCATGGCGTGGATCTTTGGCTTGCGCTGCACCCGATTGTTGCTGCTGGATCTGCTGCTCGTTATGTCGACTACCCGCTTTATTACCCGACTTCCGCTTCTTACCTGTGACGACACGGTCTTCTTTCTTCGTTCTGGGTGGACGTTTTGGCGCATTCTCATTGATCTTGCGCGTTTTTTTACGGGACATAACGTTAATCTCAACTACAAAAAATCGTGAACCTATTTAACCTAGTGGTTAGATAAGTGAACTTGGGTCGCGTGTTATACCAGATCTTGTTGGTTTTTGCACCAAAATGAGATCCTTTGACGCGAATAATAGCCTAAACTCGGCCTGGCGTGCCAAATATTGAAAGGTGGCTTCCTGATAAAAGCTGACATGAGTCAGATTGTTCTTGTGGTGCCACTTAGGAAAGCCCTGTAACTCCGTGAGTAACTGGGTACTGATAGCCATCCATCCACCGGGTTTGAGTAGCGAGCAGAGCAACTGCCACTCTTTTCCCGGAAAGCGAAAGTGTTCAAATACCCGGTAGCAGCAGATAAAGTCGTATTTTAGTCGCAGCAGGGTGTGATCCGCAGCGAAGTTTGGATCGTACTGATTGAGTGTATGCCCTCTTGCCTCGATGGCATCCATGGCCTGCTGCTCCAGTAGACGCCCGAAGTTGAGTCCAAGCAGTGGCCCCTGAATCTGCTGCTCACATTGTGTGATCAGGCTGGATAAGAATTGCTGTAGCGGTTTGTGCTTACTATTGGCCGAGCGATAGCGCTTCAATTCGGCGCTTGGGGGAAGGTGGGAGCTGGCATCGGCAAACAGGAGCATGCAACGTTTACATCGATAGATAGATCTTTTTCTATCTTGATAGAAAGGAGAGGTATTGTCGCTAGTGCACAGGGGGCATCTTCGCATGGGTGAGGCATGACTCTATAAAAGTGATTCGACAGTCTTCGCTTAATTAATTTACTTTAGCCTAAGGCTAAACAGAAGCGTATTTTTGCTTAGATATAAAAAAAGGCGACAGTATGACTGTCGCCTTCCAAAAAGTACCAAAGGTACTCAATTCTGATTCCAAGTATCCTTACTTGCTATGCGACTTTCCCAGTCGGATTCCATCTTATTTTTTAATCTGCTTTCCATGCATAGTTATTTTAGTTTTCGGTCTTCCAGACGCTTTTTTTCTTTCCCTGTCGCCTTCCTGACCACAGCTTCCGTAGATGGTCTTCTTGACACATCACAATCCATATCGTCATCTTTGACGCCTAATAAACCATCCTTGTTAGGTTTACTTTTAAGTTCAGCAGTAAGCAGTTCCACTGTTTTCTGAACTGTAAGGAAAATGCTAATTAGCGCATTGGCCTTCCTAACCAATATCCTTACTAAATCATAATGACCTGACTTCAGATGCGAAGTACTTCTCTTATTATTTTTAGTGAGTGGTCTAAGTATTATTATTATTTTTGCTTAACTTTATTCTTATATCTTAAATGATTTTACATACCGAAATCTGTTCATTGTTATTAGATAGATTTTATACAAACAGTTGGGTTCACCTCGGTACGGGCACAATTAAAACGAAATCTGTGATCTATGTCAAGCACCAATTTTATACAGTTTACGTAAACGTAAAGTTGGAAGTGTAAAAAAGGGTGGAAACTTCCACCCTTTGACTATCTAGCAATAATTTACTTAATGCTTGATATATATTTAGATAATGCTTCGATGTCTTCGCTAGTAAGCTTCTTGGCAACATCCTGCATCATGCCGTTTAAGTCGTTGTTACGAGTTGTATCATGAAACTTATTCAGCTGGATCTTGATGTAGTTAGCGTGCTGACCTGCAATTGCTGGGAAGCCGGCAGCTTCAGAACCCTGGCCGCTTGGACCATGGCAGGCGATACATGCGGTTATACCACGTACGGCATCTCCACCTTTATATAGTTGTTCGCCAAGTTCAGGCACATCTTTTACTTCGCTAACGGTAAGCGTTTGCGAAGTATAGTAAGCCGCTAAATCTTCGATATCTTGATCAGACAATGCTGCCGCCATTGGGCTCATCATAGGATCGTTACGGCCTTCTTTACCGCCTGTGTGAGCAGCTTGACGTAATTCGGTTAGCTGCTTCTTCAGGTAGGTTTCTTGTTGACCCGCAAGCTTGGGGTACATGTCGATCATACTGTTACCATCAACACCGTGACAGGCAGAACAAATGATTGCTTTAGTTTTTCCCGCTTCAGCATCACCTGCTGCTAGAGCCGGAGTTGATAGAGTGGCTAACATTGATAGCGCAATAGCTAACTTTTTCATGGCGTTCCAACTTTTAGTTAAATTTTTTGTCCTGAGCTTACGAGAGTGACCTGCAAGCGTGATAAAATATGATTTATGTGATCGGGGTAATATTTTACACGAAATTGTGCAAATGTAAGCAAGTCTTCGATATTTAAACTGAAGAAATAACAATTTTTGGAGTGGGTAGTGACTGATTCTCGTATCGATTTTCGACAGGCCAAGTTTTTGATTAGTGCGCCGGATATTGCGCATTTAGATGAACACTTGCCCGGTGATGTAGGCGTCGAAATCGCCTTTGCTGGTCGCTCTAATGCTGGGAAGTCGAGCGCATTAAACCAATTGACTGAGCAGAAGAACCTGGCAAGAACCAGTAAGACACCTGGACGTACACAGTTAATTAATGTGTTTGCACTCGATGAACACAGACGATTAGTGGATCTTCCGGGTTATGGATTTGCCCAGGTGCCATTGGCGATGAAGAAAAAATGGCAGCAAGCGTTAGGCCAATATTTGCAAGAGAGAGCCTGTTTAAGTGGGTTGGTGGTGCTGATGGACATACGCCATCCCCTCAAAGATCTCGACATGCAGATGATTGAGTGGGCGGTGGATTGCAATATTCCCGTACTGGCGCTGCTGACCAAGTGTGACAAGTTAGCCCAAAGCGCCAAGATGAAGACGGTTAACGAGGTACGTAAGGCCTTAGCCGACTTTGGTGATGGGGTTAAGGTTGAGCCTTTCTCCTCGCTAAAGGGAACGGGTAAACCTAAGGTGCTGAGCATACTCAATGAGTGGTGCCACCCAGATTGGTTGGTAGAGGCCTTGGCCGACGCTGAACAAGAGTAGTGATATCGATAGGCAAGTGAAGCGCCTCCTATTTTAGGAGGCGTTTTTTTATACCTAGTTTATTGAAGGCAAAAAAAATGCCGACGGTTACACCATCGGCAAAAAATACATTAGCTCTTTTGGGGAGAAGCTAAATTTCAACAAGACTCAAGTTCTATTAGTCGAAGACCAATAGCTCTCAATGACTATAGGATAGCCTGAATCGCCATCCATTTAAAGTATTTGCTCTAAAATAAATTTCAGACGAAAAAAAGCCCCAGCAAGTAACTTGCTGGGGCGCCAGAATTTGGCTTTCACTTAACGTGAAATAAAAAAGGTCTGAAAGATAGAACATCTTAACCTCTGTACCCTACGCAGAGAATAATACTGCATTGGCCGTATTATGGGAAACTGTTTTTTGTATTAAACGACAATAATGTGAGCGATGTCTAAAAATGTGCTCAATAAAAGCACAGGTTTTTGATCTGAAAATTACCAAAATTACCCTTAAAAGAGATGTTTAGCTAAAAATCGCTCTTGGGTGAAAAAATATTACTAATTTTGGTGATTTTTCCAGCTCAGCCTTGAGATAGGGCTAGATTTTCGAGAAGGCAGGCCTTTATCCATCAAAAAGCCCCAGCAGGGCTGAGGCTTTTGGTATTGAGATGGCAAAAGTTAGTGAGCTTGTTCCCAGTTATCCCCTATGCCCGCCTCCGCCAGTAATTCGACATCGAGTGAGGCTGCCTGAGCCATCAGCTCACATACCTTGAGCTTAAGCGACTCGGCTTTGTCGGCGTCGACCTCAAACACTAATTCATCATGTACTTGCATAATCATAGTGATCTCCCCTTGGGTATCTTGGTCGATCCACTGAGCAATATTGATCATGGCTTTCTTGATGATATCGGCGGCGGTTCCCTGCATGGGGGCGTTAATTGCGGCGCGCTCAGCTGCTTGACGGCGCATGGCATTTCTATCCTTGATGGCCGGTAGATAGAGTCTGCGACCATAAAGGGTAGACACATAGCCCTGTTCGGCAGCGGCGGCACGCGTGTCCTCCATATACTTGAGCACGCCGGGATAGCGCTTAAAGTAGATGTCGATATATTGCTGGGCCTCGTGACGTGGAATATCGAGTTGGCGTGCTAAACCAAAGGCCGACATGCCATAGATGAGACCGAAGTTCACCGCCTTGGCGCGGCGACGCTGCTCGTTGGTGACTTCACTGAAATCGACACCAAACACTTCGGCGGCGGTGGCGCGATGAATATCCTTACCTTCAGCAAAGGCGGTAAGTAGCCCCTTGTCTTGCGACAGGTGCGCCATGATCCTGAGTTCAATCTGCGAATAGTCGGCGGCGAGGATTTTACGCCCCTCTGGCGCTACGAAGGCGTGGCGAATGCGGCGTCCTTCTTCGGTGCGGATAGGAATATTCTGCAGGTTAGGCTCGCTGGATGACAGACGCCCCGTGGCGGCATTGGCCTGATGATAGCTGGTATGTACCCGGCTGGTTTTGCCATCGACCATGAGTGGCAACTTGTCGGTATAGGTGCTCTTGAGCTTAGACAGGCTTCTGTGCTCCAGGATGATCTTAGGCAGCGGATAGTCCAGTGCCAGCTCGACCAATACCTCTTCGGCGGTGGATGGTGCGCCTTTAGGTGTCTTTTTCAACACAGGGTAGCCAAGCTTATCGAAGAAGAGGGCTTGTAGCTGTTTGGTGGAACTTAAGTTAAATGGCTCGCCGGCTATCTCGTAGGCCTTCTGCTCAAGTTCATCGATCTTACGTGCCAGCTCTTCACTTTGCTGGCCTAGTACCATGCTATCGATCAATACCCCTTGGCGCTCAATTTGTGACAAGACGCTGACCAGAGGCAGTTCTATGTCGGTAAATACACTGGCAAGTTCTCCCGCCTTCTCTAATCTTGGCCAGAGGTGCTGGTGCAGTCTAAGAGTGATATCGGCATCTTCGGCGGCGTAAGGTGCGGCCGTCTCCAGTGAGATCTGGTTAAAGGTCAGCTGTTTTACCCCTTTACCTGCTATCTCCTCAAAGCTGATGTTCTTATGGCCTAAATACTTCAGTGCCAGGTCGTCCATATTGTGCTTAGACGCGACCGAATTGAACACATAGGATTCGAGCATGGTATCGAAGGCCACACCTCTAAGTGTGATGCCGACATTTGCCAGTATGCTCATGTCATACTTAAGGTTTTGGCCGACTTTAAGTATCTTGGCGTCTTCCAATATCGGCTTTAGCTTAGCGAGCACCTGCTCACTGTCGAGCTGTTCTGGCGCATCGGCATAATCGTGTGCCAGTGGCAGGTAAGCTGCTTTACCTGGCTCGATGGCAAAAGATAGCCCGACCAGTTTGGCCTCCATATAGTTGAGGCTGGTGGTCTCTGTATCCAGGGCAAACAGCGGCGCTGTGGTCAGCGCCTTGAGCCACTCATCGAAAGCTTCCCAGGTAAGAATGGTTTCGTACTGAGTATCCACGGTTTGAGGCGCCGGCGCTTCGTCGGCCTCATCTTGATTTTCTGGTGCTGATTTATTGTCTAACACCTCGGCTAGCCAGCGTTTAAATTCCATTTCGCCATAGCATTTGATCAGTTCGTCGCGATCGGCGTCTTGAATATTGAGTTGGTGCCAGTCTTGTTCCAGTTCGACATCACACTTGATGGTCGCCAGCTCATAGGAGAGTTGGAGCATGTCGCCATGTTCGGCGAGTTTGGCTGGCATGGTCTTGGCGCCTCTAAAGCCGAGTTCTGGCATTTTCTCTGGATTGGCGAGGATCTCCTTAATGCCGCCGACGCCATTAAGCATTGCCAGCGCTGTTTTCTCACCAACGCCCGGCAGGCCAGGAATGTTATCGGCCTTATCGCCTTGCAGCGCTAATAGGTCGATAATCAGTTCTGGGCCGACACCAAATTTCTCGCTGACTTCTTGAGGCCCAAGGATGGTGTTGGTCATGGTGTTGATTAGGGTGATCTGCTCATCCACCAATTGCGCCATGTCCTTATCGCCCGTGCTGATCAGTACGGCGCGGCCTTCTTGGCTCGCCTGTCTAGCGATGGTGCCTATGACATCATCGGCTTCAACGCCGGGAACACAGACCAAAGGCAGGCCCAGGGCGCGAATGATACGATGCAGCGGTTCGATTTGGCTGCGAAGATCGTCCGGCATCGGCGGTCGATGAGCCTTGTATTCGGCATACATCTCATTGCGGAAGGTTTTGCCTTTGGCATCGAAGACCACGGCCATCTGGGTTGGTTTATATTGTTTGAGCAGGCTGCGTAGCATGTTGATCACGCCATATACGGCCCCCGTGGCTTCACCCTTGGAGTTGGTCAAATGCGGCGGTGCATAGTAAGCGCGGTAAAGATAGGAAGAACCATCCACAAGGACGAGTGGGTTTTCAGCGATATTAGGCATAATGTTATCTATTTTTCGGTATGCGATGATGGCGCTAGCATGCCATATTAGGGCGATTTCGGCCACGCCAAATTACTCAGCAGCCTGTGGATAAGTCTGTGAGCTAAAAAAGTTTCAGCGAGTTGGGATCACGACGACGAACTTAAGCGGGTGATGTAACTTGTTGATTTTTATTTGTATTATATTTTTTTGTGAACTAGGTATTACTTCCGAGTAAAATTTCCTAATTTGTGGATTTTTTATTTTGTCATCCATATTTATGCTCTGACTTGGCGAAATGGTTCGGCCTTGTTAGAGTCGATGAACTAACTTAGCATGAAAAATAATCAGATCAAGCCTTTTGTTATTTGATTGTTAAAACTATTCGGTCTATCAAAGGAGTTTTTAATGAAAAAATTTGCTGTTTTATTAAGCGGAGCGGGCGTGTTCGATGGCAGCGAACTTCATGAGGCGGTATTGACCCTGCTGTCGCTGACTCAGGCCGGAGTAAGCTATCAATGTTTTGCTCCCAATATCCAGCAGATGCATGTGGTAAATCATCTGACGGGGGAAGTGGCGGCCGATGAGCATCGTAATGTGCTGGTGGAGTCGGCGCGTATTGCCCGCGGCGATATTAAGGCGACTGATGAGTTGGATATCGAGGCTTTCGATGGACTGGTGATCCCTGGTGGTTTTGGCGCGGCGAAGAACCTGTGTAATTTTGCCGTGGTTGGCAGCGAGTGTGAGGTGGTACCTAGCGTTAAGGCCTTTATTAACGAATTCGTTGAGGCCCATAAGCCTGTTGGCTTTATCTGTATTTCACCTGTGATGATCCCTAAGCTTTATGGCGAGAAAGCTAAAGGGACGATAGGGCACGACAGCGACACGGCTCACGCGTTTAACCTGATGGGCGGCGAGCATGTGGATGCTAATGTTGAGCAGATAGTCGTAGATGAGCCCCGCAAGTTGGTGAGTACACCTGCCTATATGTTGGCTGAGAATATTGCCCAGGCCCATATAGGTATTGAAAAGCTGGTGAAGAAGGTGATTGAGCTGGCGTAATTTCAGTAAATTGAAGAAGGGACCACATACTGTAGGTCCCTTTTTCGATCTTAGGCGGGTATTAGGTGCGTCGACGACTGTCGATAAAGCCCTGTGCTAGTCCAACTAACAGGCCGCCGATGTGGGCCCCGTTGGCAATGGAGAGACCGAACATGTCGGTGAAGCCGAAGACTAACCAGACCAACATAAAGCCTATGTAGGCAGGGGGCAGGCCTATTCCTTTCTCGGGACGTTTGATGCCCATGATCCAGGTGTAACCCACAACCGCATAGACCACACCCGACAGGCCGCCGAAGTTAGGCCCGCCTATGGCATATTGCAGCAGGTTGGGCAGGGTGCCTGCGATCAGTAGTAAGGTTAAAAGGGGAGTCACCCCTAGCTTGTTTTCAATCTTGCCCCCCAGATACCACCACCAGAGCAGGTTAAAGATGATATGCATGGCGGAGAAGTGCATCAGGCTCGGAGTAAATACTCGCCATACCTGACTGACATCGCTGCCCGGGTCGGCGCCAAAGAAGGAGAGCGCCTCGAAGATAGGATTGGCAAAGCCGAAGATAAAGCCGAGATAGATTAAGGTGCAGCTGAGCATGACGCTGAGGGTCAAGGGGCCAGCACCCGATAAAAACTGAGTAACCAGCTGCAGTCCCGGTGCGCCATAATCTATCTTAGTGCCTGTGGTGCCGTTGTCCCAGGAGGCTTTAAGATACTTGTCTTCATAGGGGTTGCGAATAAAGTGGTCATACTCCTGCTTGGCTATGCCATAGTCTTGTTCTTTCATTACAGAGAGTATGACGCCATGCTCAGCATGCTGTAGCTGGCAGTCTATGCCCTGTCCCTTAAGGTAATCGATCAATGCCTGTGCGGCACGTTCGTTGGGAAGATGACCAAGTTCCAGCATAGGATGACCTCTTGCAGTTAGTGGGCTTCTCGCCAGGCCTGAAAGCCACCGTCCAGGCTGTAGACCTCATCAAAACCCTGCTCATGCAGATATTGCGCGGCATTTTGGCTACTGATGCCATGATAACAGACCACGACCAAGGGGCTATCCATATCGGCTTCGCCGATAAAGTGGGCCAGATTTTCGTTGTTGAGATTCGTTGAACCGGGGATCTGCCCCGCCTCAAAGCTGGCACCGTCGCGAATATCGACTACCTGCACATGGTTATTTTCGTCGAGCATCTGAATGAGTTGATTCACACTCAGGTGTTGGAAAGCAGACATAATCAACCTGTAATGAATAAAGAGGGATAAGTTAAGTGTGCAACACGGGGCTGTGAGAGTACAGCCCCGTATGGCTTAGGCTAAGGGATTAATCCCAGCTAAGGATAACCTTGCCCGATTGGCCCGAACGCATAGCGTCGAAACCTGCTTGGAAATCATCGACATTGTAGTGATGTGTGATAATAGGTGAGATATCCAGACCCGATTGGATCAGGCTGGCCATCTTGTACCAGGTCTCGAACATCTCACGGCCGTAAATCCCTTTGATGATGAGTCCTTTGAAGATCACCTTACTCCAGTCGATGGCCATGTCACCGCCGGGAATACCCAGCATAGCGATCTTGCCGCCGTGGTTCATGGTATCTAGCATGGAGTGGAAGGCGGCCGGAACACCTGACATCTCGAGGCCGACATCGAACCCTTCGGTCATGCCCAGCTCTTGCATCACATCTTCCAGTTTCTCCTTGGCCACGTTAACGGCGCGGGTTGCGCCCATCTTCTTGGCAAGTTCCAGACGATATTCGTTCACATCGGTGATCACCACATGGCGCGCGCCAACATGACGACAAACGGCGGCGGCCATGATGCCGATAGGGCCTGCGCCTGTGATCAGCACATCTTCTCCTACCAAGTCGAACGACAGTGCCGTGTGTACCGCGTTACCGAAAGGATCAAAGATAGAAGCCAGATCGTCAGAGATATCGTCGGGGATCTTAAAGGCGTTGAAGGCTGGGATAACCAGATATTCCGCAAAGGCACCTTCGCGGTTAACACCGACACCAGAGGTGTTGCGGCATAGGTGAGTGCGGCCCGCACGACAGTTGCGGCAGTGACCACAGGTGATATGACCTTCGCCAGAGACGCGATCGCCAATCTGGAAACCACGTACTTCCTGGCCAATTTCGACCACTTCACCTACATATTCATGACCAACGACCATAGGCACAGGAATGGTGTTTTGCGACCACTCGTCCCAGTTGTAGATATGGACATCGGTGCCGCAGATGGCTGTCTTGCGGATCTTGATCAATAGATCGTTGTGGCCAACTTCAGGTTTTGGCGCATCAACCATCCAGATGCCTTCTTCAGGCTTGAGTTTGCTTAAGGCTTTCATCGATAGACTCCTAGATAATTCCCATCTCTTTGGCGATGCGGGTGAAGGCATCGATGGCGCGATCTAGCTGCTCGCGAGTGTGGGCGGCTGACATCTGAGTGCGGATACGTGCCTGACCCTTAGGAACTACAGGGAAGGAGAAACCGATCACATAGATGTTCTCTTCCAGCAGACGGTTAGCAAAATCGCTCGCCAATTTGGCATCGCCAATCATCACTGGGATGATGGCATGATCCGCGCCGCCCAGGGTAAAGCCTGCCGCAGTCATTTTTTCGCGGAAGTAACGGCTGTTTTCCCATACGGCTTCGCGCAGTGCCTGGCCAGACTTTAGCATCTCCAGCACATGGATTGAGGCGGTGACGATAGAAGGTGCCAGCGAGTTTGAAAAGAGGTAAGGACGCGAGCGTTGACGTAACCAGTCGACGACCTCTTTCTTCGCTGAGGTAAATCCGCCTGACGCCCCGCCTAATGCCTTACCCAGGGTACCTGTGATGATGTCGACTCTGTCCATCACATCGCAATATTCGTGAGTACCACGACCGTTTTGACCGATAAAGCCCACAGCGTGAGAGTCATCGACCATGACCAGAGCGCCATACTTATCGGCTAGGTCGCAGACTCCTTTTAGGTTGGCAATCACGCCGTCCATAGAGAATACGCCGTCGGTGGCGATGAGGATGTGACGGGCACCAGCTGCTTTGGCTGCTTGCAGTTGGGTCTCCAGATCGGCCATGTCGTTGTTGGCGTAGCGGAAACGCTTTGCCTTACACAGGCGCACGCCGTCGATAATTGATGCATGGTTCAGAGCGTCAGAGATAATGGCGTCTTCGGCGCCCAGCAGGGTTTCAAAAAGGCCTGCGTTGGCATCGAAACAAGAAGAGTAAAGTATGGTGTCTTCCATGCCGAGGAATTCACTCAGGCTGGCTTCCAGCTGTTTATGAATATCTTGAGTGCCACAGATAAAGCGCACCGACGCCATACCAAAACCATGGTCGTTCAGGCCTTGCTGTGCAGCGGCGATCAGCTCTGGGTGGTTCGCCAGGCCTAAATAGTTGTTGGCGCAGAAGTTCATCACTTCATGGCCGTTGACTTCGATTTCAGTCTTTTGAGGAGAGGCAATAACGCGCTCGCTCTTGTATAAGCCTTCCGCTTTCACTTCAGCCAGCTGCTGATTGATTTGATCGTAGAATGAGGTCGTTGCCACCTGTAGTCTCCTTCTTTTTTGTCTCATTTTAGTTTTTATGCTTTGCCCTGTGTCTTGGGGAATATCCAAAACTTGAGTAAAGGCGATAAGTTAGGAACCATCTGTTACGCATAAGTCAGGCTTGTCGTCGTCTGGCGTCACCTTGATCAATGACTGACTAAGTTTAGTTCAGTTTTAACCATCTTTTTGCGCTGGCATGCTTGCCAGCAGAGGCTCGGCCCTGGATACGAATAGCGCTAGGCTGGCCGAATTCTAACCTTAAACCCGGCCAGCGCCACATTTTTTTTTGCGCTATTAACTAAGCTAGTGCTAACTTAACTTTCGCATAACAATTAATAATGCGAAATGCTACAACCACCGCCTGTGAATATCGGCGGCGAAGAGGGCATGGTAAGCAGGATTAGTCTTCTTCCTGCTCCGCTTTGGCCAGTGCTTTATAATGCTGTTCTAGTCGAATAAAGGTAGGTTTGGCCGACTCGCTGGCGTAAGCCTTGAAGATCATTAATACCCTTAGCAGACCTTCATAGAGGGAGGTTTTGGTGATCCTGGTGGTCTCTGAGTGGGTGAGTTCGTTGCTTATCCAGAAACAGGCTACCATACGGATAGTGTCGGCTAGCGGGGTGATCTCTTCGTCGTCGATCACCAGAACACCATCTTGTTTTAACTGGGTCAGGATGCTGGTGGCCCGCTTAAGTACCTGTTCATGAGTAACCGTATATTCTTTGTTAAGCACCTCATCGCGGCTGAGAATGATCACCAGATTGGCGTACATGAAGCGGAATTGCCACAGGGTATAGAAGAGAGCATCGAAGTAGCCGATCAAGAGGTCAACATCCACCTTCTTGCCTTCATAGGGTTGAAACCCTGACTCCAGGTGTTGTTCGTAGAGCTTGAAGATGGAGCGAATAATGTCTTCTTTATTGCGAAAGTGGTAGTAGAGATTGCCAGGGCTAATCCCTAGATGCGCGGCAATATGGTTAGTGGTGATACTGCGTTCGCCATGTTCGTTAAACAGGGCTAGGCTGGCGTGGACGATTTTGTCGCGGGTTTTCATCTTGATCCTAAATGAGGTCGGTTAATGGCCATGGAATAGAATTGAGTAAAGGCTCCAGTTGAAAGTTAACAGCCAGCGGGCAAATGTCAATCTATGGCTACTCAGACCAGTGACTAATAACACGCTGTTTTTCTGCCATTTTATATTTCGCGTAACAGGCGAGTCTCCAGGGTTCATTTGGCTTATCTGACGCTTACTGTCTGGCTTATGTTACTATTAACCCTAATGAATCCTTTGCCCTATTCAAGTGCCGACTGATATGAATCGTCCTTTATATTCAGCATTATTGTATTTGCTGACCCCGTTACTGCTGGTATATCTGTCCATTCGAGCCCTTAAGAGCCCTGATTACCGAGGCCGTTGGTCGGAGCGCTTTGGCTTGTCATCCCTTGAGGCGACAGATCTGCTGATCCATTCTGTCTCTATGGGCGAGACTCTGGCCGCTATTCCCTTGATTAAGCAGATACGTGCCGCCTACCCCAAATTGAACATTACCATTACCACCACCAGCCCTACCGGATCGGCAGAGGTGATTAAAGCCTTTGGCGACAGCGTGCAGCATTGTTATCTCCCTTTCGATCTGCCCTTGTGTGTGGCGCGTTTTTTGGGGCAGCTACAGCCTAAGCAGTTGATCATCATGGAAACTGAGCTTTGGCCCAACCTCATTCACCAGGCTAAGAAGCGAGGCATTAAGCTGATGCTGGCCAATGCCAGGTTGTCGGAGAAGTCGGCCAAGCAATATCAGAGTCGCCCTAGATTGTCGCTGCCCATGTTGCGCTCACTGGATCTGATTGCAGCCCAGTCCACCCAGGCGGCGCAGCGTTTTATCGACTTGGGTGTCGATGCCAAGCGGGTGAAAGTGACGGGAAGTCTTAAGTTCGATCTGACGATTCAGCCAGGACTGTTAGAGAAAGCTAAACAGCTAAGGAAACAGTGGCAGCGAATGGAGACACCCGTATGGGTGGCGGGCAGTGTGCATCCCGGTGAGTTTGATCTTATGTTAGAGGCCCATAAGAGCCTGTTAATACGCTTTCCTCAAGCATTACTGGTATTGGTGCCAAGACATCCGGAGCAGTTTGAGGCTGCAGCCAGCCGGGTCAAGGCGGCTGGCTTTACACTAGCGCGGCGCAGTCACCTAGAGACGGTGGATGAACACACTCAGGTGGTGCTCGGCGATACTATGGGCGAATTACTCAGTTTCTATGGCGCGGCGGATCAGGCTTTTGTCGGTGGCACCCTGATTGAAAACGGTGGGCATAACCCCTTGGAGCCTGCTGCCATGGGCTTGCCTGTCTATGTCGGTCCTCATCACTGGGATTTCGCCGAAATCACCCAGTTGTTGCAAGAGGCTGGCGCATTACAGCTGGTGTCGTCAGCCGATGAGTTGGCTCAGCAGTTGGTGAGTCGCTTTGATGATAAGGCGGCCTATATTGTGGCCAGAGAGGCAGGGCTTAAGGTAGTAGATACTAACAAGGGCGCGTTGGCGGCGCAGCTAGCCCTTGCATGTGACTTGATCGATGCATAACGCGCCTGGCTTGGGCGCGCTTCTAACGACTTTCTTATCGCTTGGCGTAACCGGTTAATAGTTGCTGCCAATTCTCCTCGGTAAAATGCAGCGAGGGTAACTTACCTTGCTCCTTCTTGAAGGAACGCAGCAGGCGATCAAGATTGGCCTGTTGCCATTTGCTGTCGGGACTGCGGATCTCACCACGGTCGAAATCAATCAGGGTAAAAGTGTCATCGGCCAGCAGTATGTTTTTGGCATTGAGATCGGCATGGTAAACGCCGCGGCGATGGAACTTGGCAATGCTTGTGCCAAGGGCTTGCCACTGAGCTTCAGACATGGGGGTTTTGCTCAGCACGGCGACAAGATCTTGAGCGCCGGGAATGCGTTTAATAATGATATCGCCGCGATAATGGACGCCACTGCGCTTTATCTGAGCCGCAACGGGTTCCGGCACGGCAAAACCTTCCTCGAAAAGCTGTTCTAACAGGGTAAATTCGGCAATCGCCCGGCAACGTTTCAGCCCGGTATAGAGATAGGCATCACGGCTGACTTTTTCCATCATTCCGCCGCGATAATAATGCCTGAGTACCCACTCTTCATTCTCTGTGCTCACCAAGGGGTGAGGCTTAACAAACCAAGTGGTGTAACGCCCTTTGGATGAACCTGTGACGGCGCCCAGCTCTTGCCAGTAATCGAAGGTGAACCAGTCTGGGGTGATCGCCTTGAGCGAGGGGTGACGAAAGGCGATATAGCCGGCATCGGTAGGTTTTAATTGCATAGATTCACTGGCTCAACGGGCTTGGATGTTTGCTAAGGGAAGATTGTACCCGATATTGGCGCCCTGTCAGCCCTCTTTCGACACTTGTTGTAGCACCTGATAGAGATTCTCTTGCCAGCTTTTGGCTTGCAAAATCGCCTGGGACTGGCTGCAATCCAGGGCGCTGTATCGCGGGCGAGGCGCCGCCGCACCATAGGCCTGAGTGCTGATGGGGTTGATGGTTGCCGCTTGGTTAAGTAGGCCTAAGGCGTTGGCGGTAGCTGAAATCTGTCGGGCAAACTCATACCAAGTTGTCACGCCAAGATCGCTCCAGTGATAGATGGGCGACGGCGACGAAACCTTTGTGAGCTGCCAGATAAATTGGCTCAAGGCGATGGCCGAGGTGGGTGTGCCCCACTGATCGTCAATCACGCTAAGCGCTTTGCCTTGGCGCATCAGGGCCAGCATGGTCTTAACAAAGTTATGCCCAAAGGGAGAGTAGAGCCAAGCGGTCCGCACTATGCAGGCATGGCCTTCGTTGTACTTCAGCACCGACTGCTCACCACGCCATTTAGACTCGCCATAACGACTGATAGGACGGGGAGTATCACTCGGACGGTAAGGTGTTGGCAGCTGCCCATCGAATACTCCATTAAAAACATAGTCGCTTGAGAGGTGGATAAGTCCAATGGCGTGTCTGGCGCAGTGCTCGGCCAAGTTCTCTACCGCCAGATGATTGAGCTCGAAGGCGGCCTGGCTATCTGTCTCGGCTGCGTCGACTTGAGTATAGCCGCTGGCATTGATCACTATTCCATATTGCTTTTCTGTGATGCGCTGCCTGAGCTGGACATGATTGCAGATATCCAGTGCTTGCCGGCCAAGATAGTCAACCTGGTAGTGCTCTGGTTGAGTTGCACTTAGGGCCTGGGCAAGCTGTCCATGTTTGCCGATCACTAAGATAGGTTTCATTGTGTCTGGTCCGTAACGGCCTGGCACCAATCCAGATGCTTGAGATACCAGCTGACCGTCTTTTCAAGCCCGCTGGCAAAGCTTTCACTCGGCTGCCAGCCCAAGGCTCGGCTGACTTTACTGGCATCGATGGCATAGCGGGTATCATGGCCAGGTCTGTCGCTCACGAAATGAATGAGCTGTTTGAAATCGCTAATAGTGTGAGGTTTTTCAGCGACTTTTTGATTTAGTAACTCACAGATTAGGCTGACAACATCGAGATTGGTCATCTCATTCATGCCGCCTATATTATAGCTCTCTCCCTCTTCACCATTTGCGGCGACCAGGCACAGCGCCTTGGCGTGATCTTCGACATAGAGCCAGTCACGAACCTGTTGGCCATCGCCATATATAGGGATAGGCTTGCCTTGCAGAGCGTTGAGCAGGGTAACCGGAATGAGCTTTTCCGGATATTGATAGGGCCCATAGTTATTGGAGCAATTAGATAGCACAACTGGTAAACCATAGGTACGATGCCAGGCCTTGACCAGATGATCTGCTGCGGCCTTGCTGGCCGAGTATGGTGAACTGGGGGCGTAGGGGAACTGCTCGTTGAAGTATCTCGCATGACCCAATTCACCTAAGTCGCCCAAGTCGCCAAACACCTCGTCGGTCGAGACATGGTGCAGACGAAAGCGCGCCGCCATCTCTATCGGCAAGTTGCGGTAATAGTCTAGACATTGCTGCAGCAGCTCGAAGGTGCCGACAATATTGGTGTCGATAAAGGCTCGCGGCCCCTCGATTGAGCGGTCCACATGGGTCTCCGCCGCCAGATGGATCACCAGATCAATCTGGTGTTGCCTTAGGGCTTTGCCCAGTGTGTCGCCATCATTGATATCCGCCTGGATAAAATGGTAGTTGGGATCTTGCGCCACAGATTTGAGTGATAGCAGGTTGCCAGCATAGGTGAGCTTGTCATAGTTCACCACCAGGCAATCGCCTAGGGCGATCAGATGACGGATTAAGGCTGAGCCGATAAAACCGGCGCCACCAGTGACTAAGATACGGCGCCGAGCGAGAGGGTTATGCATCTCTTTAATCATAATATGCGGCCTGACTAAACGAGCTGGCAGCCAGGTCTTTGGCTGACAGTATCGGCGATGGCTCGGCTAGCAAAGGCCAGGCTATGTTGAGGGCGTCATCGTCCCATTTGATGCTGTGCTCGTCATTGGGCGCATAGTAGTCGGTGCACTTATAGAGGCAGTGAGCCTGATTTGAGAGCACATAGAAACCATGGGCAAATCCCGGGGGCACCCAGAGTTGGCGCTTGTTGTCTGCAGAGAGGATATGCCCCGTCCACTGACCAAAACTTGGGCTGCTGCGGCGCAGATCGACGCAGACATCAAAGATCTCACCGTAAACCACACGCACAAGCTTGCCCTGGGGGCTGGTCAGTTGATAGTGCAGTCCTCGCAGGGTGCCTTGCACCGAGTGGCTTTGATTTTCCTGCACAAAGTCGAGATCCGCTATCTGTTGCTTGAAATCGTCTTGGCGAAACGTTTCGAAAAAACAGCCACGCTCATCGCCGAATACCTGAGGTTCGAGCAGTTTGACATCTGGAATTGGCGTGTTGAGAATTTTCATCCTGTCACCCGGCCGCGAAACTGGTTTTTTTATGCCCATGGCGGCCTAATCATGGAACCTAGGGACATTCTACATTAAACTCGGTGCGGATCCTTACTCCCTTAAATCTCTCAATGGCCCCTATATGAGCTTGAATTTGCAGACTGCCCAATCTTTGTGTCTTCTACGTTTATCTGCCATCGGTGACGTGTGTCATGCGGTGGCCATGGTGCAGGCCATTCAGCGGCAATATCCACAGCTTAAGATCACTTGGGTGATTGGCAAGGTGGAGTATCAGTTGCTTAAGCATCTTCCGGATATAGAATTTGTGATCTTCGATAAGTCCCAAGGCTGGCGCAGCTACTTTAACCTGCGCAGCGCCCT
The DNA here is from genome assembly GCF_002215585.1 of Shewanella marisflavi. Taxonomy (NCBI): domain Bacteria; kingdom Pseudomonadati; phylum Pseudomonadota; class Gammaproteobacteria; order Alteromonadales; family Shewanellaceae; genus Shewanella; species Shewanella marisflavi. Next base: position 4,156,206 of record NZ_CP022272.1, on the reverse strand, counting down.
TAAAGGACGTCGTTTCGATCTGCTGCTGCATATGCAGGTGGCACTCAGGGCGACACTCGCCTCATTAGCCATCCCGGCTAAGATACGTGTGGGCTTCGACCGAGCTCGTGCCAAAGAGGGTCAGTGGCTGGTAACGAATCACAGAGTTGAACCCCTGGCGACTCCCCATGTGCTTGAGGGATTCATGGGGTTTGCCAAGGCCGTGGGTGTGACAGATATTCAGCCCAAGTGGGACATTCCCGTACCCGCCGCAGATACCGAGTTTGCCAGAGGCTTGATCCCTGATGGCGACAAAACCTTAGTGATCTGCGCGGCAGCGAGTAAGGCCGAGCGTAACTGGTTACCAGAGCGTTACGCTCAGGTGGCTGACCATGCCTTGGCTCAGGGATATCGCGTCATACTATGCGGTGGCCCTGTACCGATGGAGCGGGAGTTAGCCGAGGCCATCCTCACACATGGCGATGCCCGCATAGAGAATCAGGTGGGCAAAACTACCTTGACGCAACTGCTGGCGCTGCTCAAGCAGGCAAGCATAGTGTTGGCGCCAGACACTGGACCTGCACACATGGCGGTGACTCAGGGCACGCCGGTTATCGGTCTCTATGCCCACTCTAATCCTGGGCGGACAGGCCCATATACCTGTTTAAACAATGTGGTCAGCGTCTATGAAGAGGCGATTGCCCAGCAAAAAAGCGGTAGTGTGCCTTGGGGGACGCGCGCCAAGGGCGAGCATTTGATGGCGTTGATTCAGGTAGCGCCTGTGCTTGAGCAATTTGATCGTCTCTCGCAACAAGAGTGCCAATGATGGTAGACTTCAGGTTTAATTGGTCAGTTGGATCACAGTCCGCTAGATCATGCTGTCAAGGAGCATGGGCTTGCCCCATGCATTGTTAGGGATATCGTCGATGTCAGTGGCGCCAAAATTTTTGTTTGTACCTGTCTCCTGCGAACAAGGGATAGGTGAATACATGCGTTCCACCATAGTGGCCGATGAGATCAAGCGTCGTTGGCCTGAAGCCCAGATTGAGTTTGTGCTCAATAGCCATGCGCCCTACGCCAAAGATTGTCCCTATCCGACCCATCTGGTCAATGATACCCCAACCAAGCGAGTGAAAGAGGTCAATCAATTGGTCTCGCGTTTAAAGCCAGATCTGGTGATCTTTGATGCCGCCGGACGTAAGGCGCAGCTCAAGCATGCTAATCGTAGCGGCGCCAAAGTGATTTTCGTTAGCCAGCATAGGCGTAAACGCGCCCGCGGCATGAAGTTGGAGCGGGCATTGGTGACCGACAGTCATTGGGTGGTGCAGCCTGAGTTTGTGATTGGCGATATCAGCCGCTTCGATCGTTTGAAGCTTAATTTGATCAACCGCGCTGAGCCTATCTTTACCGGTTCTATCTTTGCCCGGCCAGATGAGAGTTTGCAGCGTCAGTTACAGCAAAAATATGGCCTGCAGCCTAAAGAGTATCTTCTCTATAGCGCAGGCTCTGGCGGACACTATTTGGGATCAACCCTGGCGGCGGAGCGTTTTGCCGAGGTGGCCCAGGCCTGTTACCAACAGACGGGCATGCGCTGCGTCATGGTTTATGGCCCTAACTATCCCAAAAGTCTGCCTCAGCTTGACGGCGTGATAGCCATAGAGCAGCTCTCAAGCCTGGAATTTATCAATCTGCTCGATGGTGCCGCAGGGGCTGTGCTCAGCGGCGGCGATACCCTGTTACAGTCGATAGCGCTTAAGGTGCCCACTTTGACGGTGGCCGTCTCTAAGGATCAACCCAAGCGAATTCAGCGCTGCGTGCAGCGAGGCCTAGCTCTTAGTAGTGATATCGATGTACAGACTATGTCTGCTCAGGCTCAGCGCCTGCTGGAACCGCAGACAGTCGCGCAGCTCACAGCCAGAATGGATAGCGAGGCCGATGCCAAGGGGCTGGATATCTGTATGGCCGAGATCGCCAGATTATTAGGGCTGGCCGGTGAGCACTAAGCGTATTGCCTTAGTCATAGATAGTCTAGCTGGTGGTGGTGCAGAAAAAATTGTGCTCACTTTAGCCGCCGAGCTTAAACGTCAGGGGCATGAGCCCCACCTCTTAGTGCTCATGCCTCAATATGACTATGGGTTGCCCGATGATATTCCCCTGCATATCTGTTTCGAACCGCGCGAACGGCATATCATCTCCTGGTGGCGACTGGGTCGTTCTTCCGCACGGGTAAAGCAGTGGATCGACGAAATCGAGCAAACCTATGGTTGTTTCGATCTTATCTTGTCTAATCTGGATAAGAGTAACTTGTTGTTGACCCGCGCCGAGGTCTCGCCGCTCTATATCGTGGTACATAACTCTATCGAAGAGGAGTTAATGCGCGAGCGTAAACTTGGACCTCTGGCTTATCTCACTATGCTCAGGGCCAAGCGGGCACTGAACGGCCAAGCGTTGATCACTGTTTCTCGTGGGATAGAACAAGAGATAAGACAAAGTGGGCGTATCGCGCCCCGCAGCATGCGCACCATCTATAATCCATTCGATGTCGAAGCGATAAAGGTAAAGGCTGAAGAGCAGATCCCGGATATTCCCAAGGGGGATTATCTTATTCATGTCGGGCGCGTCGCACGTCAGAAACGCCACGACATACTGTTTAAGTCGCTGGCCAAGATGGACAATCCCTTGCCACTGGTGCTGCTTTGCAATAACCCCAAGAAGGCGATGAAGCTCGCCAGAAAGCATGGCGTGGCCGATCGTATCATTTGCCCCGGATTTCAGGCTAATCCCTTTCCCTGGATCAAAGGGGCGAAACTGCTGGTGTTAAGTTCGGATTATGAAGGCTTGCCCACAGTTTTGATTGAGTCGCTGATTTGCTCAACGCCTGTGGTGAGCACTCTTTGTCCCCATGGCCCAGATGAGATAATGACCGGCGAGCTTGCACAGTATCTAGTGCCCCGACGGGATGCTGATGCCTTGAGTCGCAAGATTAATCAGGCGTTGGTCAGTTACCCGCCATTGGCCCAGAGTGATATTTTAGCTAAGGTCAATATCGACAAGATTGTCGCCGATTATCTTGCCCTCTGCTGACGATTCGAGTGCGGTTAAAGACTAGGCAGTTCGGCAATGCCTTGGGCACAGCGAATAGACTTGTTTTTCAAAGTGCTGTGAAATAATTGGCTATTGACCTCTAGCTGTTGGCGACAACTCTCCTTATGATGCAGATGAAAGGCGACGGCGTAGAATTTGACCCGCTTACGCCATTTGCCGTTATGAAACATCCGTAGGGCGAATTCCTTATCCTCTGGTCCCCACCCCTCGAACGCCTCGTTAAAGCCATTAATTGCTAACGCATCCTGACGCCAAAAACCAAGATTGCATCCATGTATTCCCTCAACCGAGTCTGGTTGACCCCATCCGCACCGCTGACTGAGCCATTGGCTTCTTAGCGCGAGCTTCCGTCCTCTGGCGATCCCGCGAGAAAGCAAACTTGGCTGACTCATTCCAGATAATACCTTGCTGCTGAGCTTGGGCCCCATCTTGATGCGTTTTCCCGTAACCAAGCAGTCTGGCTCGGCTATGGCTAGGTGATCGGCGACAAAGTGCGGGTGTAAAACCATATCGCCATCGATCATTATGATGTACTCGTGCTTGGCAAGGCGAATAGCGCGATTGCGACTGGTCGATAGCCTAAAGCCCTTATCCTCATGCCAGCTGTGAACCAGGGGCACGGGAAAGTCGGTTGCTAGGCGGGCGATAAGCTCTCTTGTCTCTGCCGTTGAACCATCATCGGCGATGATCACCTCATCGGGTAGGCAAGATTGTTTTTCCACACTGGCGAGCACGACATTCAGTGCTGCAGACCAGTTATAGGTGGTGATAATTAAGCTAGTGGACATAAACGTGAGTTAAGTAGAAACCTAAACTCTGTATAACTCATTATCTATAACTATACGAATTTACTCGTTTTTATGTTGTTTTTGAGTTGAGAGTGTAATTTTTTTGTAGGGGGTGTTGAGCTTTTTTATCGGGCGTGTGCATAAAATATAAGCAAAGGGTGAGCGTAGGGGCGACATTAATTGCCCCTACATTCTTGTGTTGGTGATTAGTATTTTTGAGAGGGGTGTATCAGACCAAATATCCAGCTAAGAAGAGGGATAGGCAGCTTGGTTTTTCGCTGTTGTTTCAGCATGTACCAGTGCCAAGCCTGCTGCTTGTATTCTAATATCTCTGACCTTGATAGGCTCTCTTTATACATGTCGCAGTAATCGGCAATATACTTGAGTTCTCTCATGGGAATCTTCCCGCGATAGCCTCTGCCTGCGTAATGTATGAAGCTTGCTTCCTGATAATTCTCAGCACCTAATAGCGGCATGCGATTAAAGCGTTTATCTACGCAAACACTTTTGATTTTATCTCTACGAATCAAATAATTGATATAGGTTTGATCGTAAAACTTCACTTCGTTGCAGATCTTTTGCATCTCTTCTGCGCTAGCGTTATCGAACAGGCCAGCCTGCTTAGAAACCAAAATCATGCCTGAATTAAAATAGATCATTTTGCCATCATCGATGGGCCATTCTACGTCGCCCAGCACTTGATTAATTTGAGCTGCCTGTTGAGACCTATCAATGTGCGCGCCCTCATTAAACATGTAGACGGTATCGAGTTCGGGACATTGTTCAAATATATTTTCCGCCCAAGGAGAAATCAGCATGTCGGCATCTAGATAGAGTACGCGATCATATTCTTTGAGGATTTCTTGCATATATAGCTTTTCAGACCAGGCGGGACTAGCATCAAATTTTTTATTATTTACATGGAGTTTGTAGTGAAGGCGATCTGAGATGATGAGATCGGCCGAGACCTTTTCCGCATATTGTTTGAAGCTCGAAATGGCAGCCCGATACATGGGGTTGTCGCCAATGGCGAGAGTGAAGATTGCTTTTTTCATAATTAGGCCTTGGCTGTTATGAGCTTAAAGGTAAACAAGATGCTTGAACTTGGGCGAGCGTTGCCATCACTTCATTGACGCTAATATCGCTAACATATCCCTTGCCCGTATTGGCATACAGGACTTTTGAGGTCGCGGTTTCCGGCGGTGCCCAGTAAGGTTTTTTCTGGCGCATCATGGCGATAAGCGGCCGCTGGCTGGCGGTGGCAAAGTGCATGATGGCGGTTTCGACCGTGATCACTCTATCGGCGGCGGCTATTAAGGCCGGAAGCTCGAAGAAATTGTTCTCGACGGTAAACACGGCGACATGCGAGTTAGCCAGCTGTTTCTCTTGTGCAATAGCGTCTTTGAGCGCCCCATAGTTTTCAGGCGTGCTGTTGACGATAAAGCGACTGTCGGGTGACTGCTCTGTGATGCGTGCAATCAATTCAAAGAGTTGTGATTGATGCCAGTCACGCTTCTTATTGGTCGATAGATGGTTGAGGAAATACACAGGGCCCTGGGCGCTAGCGTTAAACTGTTTCGTAAGCCAATCGTTAACCGTTTGCACAAATTCAGGGGCAATGGTTAAAGAGGGCATAAAGTCCTGCTTTTTCATTGTGAGTCCTGTAATGCGGTGCAGTAGCTGATAGTAGCGATCGGTAATGTGGTGTTGCTCGCCGAGGGCATCCACGTCTATCTTAAAGGTCTTGTCGCTGTGACGGAAAAACCATGCATCGAGCAGCCCGCCAAATTTAGACTTGGCCAGGCTTGTGACGATAAATCCCTTGGGACTGATGCGCCTGGCGAGCTGGGAGAACTGTTCACTCTTGCTACCTGAGTGAGTGATCACCAAATCATAATTTAGCGCCTTGGCGGTCTCGATTTGACTGTCTTGCATCGCCTTGCTGTCGCAGCAGCCATAGCTGCGACTGAAAGCGGGCTCGGCTGTTATCCATTGCAGCATGATCTTGCTGCGGGATAAGCGCCAGCTATCTTGATTATTTCGATTGTCATCGAGCCAAATATCTACCTCTAGATGCGGGTTCTGCCACTTAAGGGCCGCTAAAAAGGTTTTGAGATAGAGAAAGTCGCCCAGTGCCAGTGGTGATATAAAGAGGAGTCTTTTTGCCTGTGCTAATCGCTCAAGTGGTATAAGAGACATTGTGCCCTAGCCGATATAATGAGGTTGGCCTAAGGATACATGGCTTTGATGACACTGAAAACCTTGCCCTTGTTAATTGTTCTTGAGGATGGGCAAGCTGTGGGTGACAGATCACGATATCATGGGCTTTGTCATGGTTTCACGCGGCTGCGCGACAAATGGGCTGTAGTATTAATGGAATGTGTTACAATCTGCGCCAGTATGCCCATTGATAGACTTAGTGTCTGCTTGATAAGTGTTTGGTGGCGGGGTGCCGCTGCACAATCAAGCTAAACCTTAGGTTTCGATAACCAGCGAGAAGATTGATAGTGATCTGTTTTGATGTTCTGCATCCATACTACTTGCCGCAGTATTTGCCCGTTATGCAGGAGCTGAAGGCTCGGGGTGAAGCGGTGCGATTCGTTATTTATCGCAGCCAAGATCAGCAGGCAGCCCTCGATGCGCTGGTAGCGCAGCATGAGTTAGAAGTCGAGTGGGTTAACTCTGAGGAAGAGGCATTGGCCTACTACCTGACGGAGAAACCGAGCTGGGTGATCTTCGGCAACAGTTTTGATGCCGCCACTAAGCTAAAGGGCTGTTGCAAAACGGCGCTGATGCAACATGGTATCGGGCCTAAAGCTTGCTATTACACAGTGTCCGAATCAGATATGGATGTGCGCTTTGTCGAGGGGGAATATCGCCTCAAGCGTCTGCAGCAGCTATATCCCCAAAAAAACTTTATCGATACAGGCTACGCTAAGTTAGATCCTATCGTGCAGGGCTGTGAGAAGGGACTAGACCTTGCGGCGCTTGGGCTCGATCCTGCCAAGCCGACGCTGCTCTATGCGCCCACCTTCTACCCTAGCAGCATAGAGAAGATGGCTAAGGACTGGCCTAGTGCCTTTAGCGAATACAACATATTACTTAAGCCACATTATTTTTCGTTGAGCAAGCCCAGCTATAAGAAGCAGAAACGTCTGCTGGAACACTGGGGTACCTTTGATAATGCGTATCTGGCGCCGGTGGAGCAAGCGAATTTATTGCCTTTCATGGCCAGTGCGGATCTCTTGATCAGTGATGCCTCATCGGCCCTATTTGAGTTTGCGGCCCTGGATAAGCCTGTAGTCTGGTGCGATTTCTATCATCTGCGCTGGAGTTATCGTGGCATCTTAAGTTTTCGTTTTAAAAATCGCATGGATGAAGATCTTTATCGCTACGCTGGTGTGGCGGCACACGCGGCGTCCTACAAGGAGCTCAAGGCGGTAGTGGATCAGCAGATCGCTGAGCCCGAATCATATGCGGCAAAGCGAGCTCAATATACCTTAGAGTTAGCCGGTCAGGTTGATGGCCACTGTAGCCAGCGAATCGTCGACTATCTTTTATCCGAAGAGGCTTCATGAGAATTATTACTTTCGGGACTTTCGATATGTTTCATATCGGGCATCTCAACATTATCGAGCGCGCCAGAGAGCTTGGTGATCACCTAACGGTGGGGGTTTCGTCGGACGCGCTGAACTTCTCCAAGAAGCAGCGATATCCCATCTGTAACGAACGTGACAGAATGCGCATCGTTAAGGCACTTGCCTGTGTTGATGAGGTGTTTTTGGAGGAGTCACTCGAGTTAAAGGCTGATTATATCAAGGCGCATAAGGCTGATTGCCTTGTGATGGGCGATGACTGGCAAGGGAAGTTTGATCATCTTAAATCATTGTGCCAAGTGGTCTATTTACCGCGAACCCCGGCCATTTCAACTACTCAACTGATTGAGGTAGTTAAGGAAATTAAATAATAAAAGCCTCTATTAGATTATCTGGGGCTTTTGATCACACAGTGATACTTCCGCCTTATCTTGGCATTGGCTTATGGGCTGCCGTTAAGGTTAACCCGCTGTTTTCCCGCATACTTAGCCTAAGGTTAGAAGCCTCCCATACCGCGTTTAATCATAGGTATTTATCTTTTGAGAGGCTTAATGCTGCTGTGTATTGAATGACGGTTTATCCTGCTTGTCCTGGCATCGGTGACTGCTTACCAAACATTCCCCCGTGGCATTTGTACACCCTTGATACAGAATGTCGCTTTTCGTGATTTTTTCACCAATAAACAATTCGACGTCAGTGGTTCAATACCTGGGGGAAACTCGTTAAACTATGCGCCATTAGACCCTCAGATTAGGTTTTTGAAAGATGCACACCAAAGCGATTTATCCTGGAACATTTGACCCTGTCACTAACGGTCATACCGACCTTATCGAGCGCGCGGCTAAATTGTTTAAGCAGGTGGTGATCGGCATAGCGGCTAATCCTTCTAAACAGCCCAAATTTAGCCTGGACGAAAGGGTTAAACTGGTCAAAAGGGTGACTGAGCATCTGGACAACGTTGAGGTTGTGGGATTTAGTGGCCTGCTGGTGGATTTTGCCAAGGAGCAAAATGCCAGCGTGTTAGTGCGTGGCTTGCGGGCAGTATCTGATTTTGAATATGAGTTTCAGCTTGCCAATATGAACAGGCGCCTGAGCGCCGATCTGGAGAGCGTGTTTTTAACTCCGGCCGAAGAGAATTCGTTTATCTCTTCGACCCTGGTGAAAGAGGTGGCATTACATGGTGGTGATGTCAGTCAGTTTGTGCATGAAGAAGTAGCCAAAGCGCTGCAAAAAAAGGATTAATTTGCCCGTTATGATGGAAAAAGTTCGCGCTTATGTTGTTGGAGGCGTTGCGGCCTTAGGCCTGTTGCTCTCCTCCTTAGCCAATTCGGCCCCTTGGGTCGATGTTTCCGATATCTATCTTAGAGCCGATATTCAGGCGCTCGCCGATGCGGGGGTGATCACGGTTCCTGTTAACACCTATCCCTTGATGTGGTCGGGTATTGGTAGCGATCTGAGTAAGGTAGAGCCCTCTGTGCTTTCGCCGGGTCTTGCCACCGCTTTTGCCAGGGTGAATTTCTATTACCGCAATGCAGTCGAGAATCGTGGTAATGCCCGTATTAAGCTTGCTGGCGGCAGCGATCCCGCTCGTTTTCAGCACTTTGGCTCTGATTATCGAGAGAAAGCTGATCTGCAGGCCTCCTATGAATATTTAGGGGACAGGTTTGCCTTTAAGCTGGCCGCCTCGGCGCACTATGATCCTTTCGATGAGAAAGAGGTGCGTCTGGATGATTCCTATTTTGCGGTTGCCTTGGGCAACTGGATGGTAACCGCCGGTGCGATAGAGCAATGGTGGGGGCCAGGGTTTGATACCGCGCTTCATCGTTCCAATAATGCCCGCCCTTTGCCTAGTTTAATGTTTAGCCGTAATAACGCCGCGGCGTTTGAAACCCCTTGGCTCTCCTGGATTGGCCCTTGGACTCTGACGACAGGGATCAGTTATCTCGAAGAGGAGCGTGCCGTCGCCAATCCTTTGCTATGGAACTTTCGCGGCACCATCAGGCCGCTGCGCCAGTTAGAGCTGGGGCTTTCCTGGACCACTATGTTTTGCGGTGAGGGCGAGGAGTGTGGTTTATCTACTCTGTTAGATGCGATTGCCGGTAATACCACCTGTGTGAATGGCGAGCCGAGCTGTGATCCTGCACTGCAGTCTAAGATAGGCAACCAGATGGCAGGCTTTGATATTCGCTATGCCGATACCTGGTTCGATGTGCCTGTGGGGATCTATTTAGAGCGCACCTGTGAAGATTCTAGCGGCCCGATGCCGTGGGATCTTGCCGATTGTGCCAAGCTGTTCGGCGCCGACACACGTTTCGAGTTCGATTCTCAGCAGTATAAGTTGTTCTTTGAGTATTCAGATACCATGGTGGCCTGTGGTGAAAATCAGAACGCCTTTAACTGTTTCTATGAGCACAGTACTTACCAGAGTGGTTCGCGCTATTATGGTCGCTCATTCGGCAGTACCTATGACAGTGATGCCAATGTTTATGTCTTAGGGCTTATCGGCCAGTTTGCCAACAGTCATGGCTTTACCTCTCTGCTGCGTTTCGCTCAGCTAAATAAAGATGGCAAGAACCGTGGTGGCGAGTGGGCACCTCAGCCGCGTAAGGAAGATCTCTTGATGCTGGAATTAAGCTATCGCTTGCCGATCTGGAAGGGGATGATGAGCCTGGGTGGCACTGTTTCTCAGTCAGAATTTGAGGCCGACGAAACTGATACTAATGCCACCCTATTCGGTAGTTATGAGTATCGTTTCTAAACCTGTTTGAGATAACAAAAAGGCTGACAGAGTGTCAGCCTTTTTTATTGCCTGATTGACCTAGCGGGTCAAAATAACGCTACCTAGGCTGGCAGAGACCACAGAAGACGGTGGCGCGCTGGCCGAGTTTGATCTCGCTGAGCAGGTTGCCACACTGGGTGCAGGTTTCGCCGCCCCGGCCATAGACATGCAGCTTCTGGGCGAAATAACCGGGCTTACCCTCTGCGTTGGTAAAGTCTTTGAGTGTGGTGCCCCCCTGTTTAATCGCCTGGGCCAAGATCTGTTTTACCTCGGCGACCAGCACAGTGAGCCGCTCCATATCGATTCTGCCTGCCTCGGTTTGCGGGTGAATACCGGCGGCAAACAGGGCTTCGTTGGCATAGATATTCCCAACACCCACCACGATATGATTGTCCATCAGGCAGAGTTTTATCGCCTTCTTCTTGCCTTCCAATGCCTTAGCCAGGTAGTCGACATTGAAGCCAGACTGCAGGGGCTCTGGTCCCAGTTTAGCCAACAAGGGGTGAGCGGCTTCCGGTAGCTCGCACCATAGCCAGGCGCCGAAACGTCTGGGGTCGTTAAACCTGAGCACCTTACCGCTGGCAAGCTCGAGATCGATATGGTCATGCTTCTCCACCGGCGTCGACTTGGGCAATATGCGCAGGCTGCCCGACATGCCCAAATGGACTATGGTGGTGCCGGCATCGGTATCTAGTAGTAGGTATTTGGCGCGGCGGCGTATGCCTCTGATGGTCTGCCCGACTATCTGCTGGGCGATCTCTGGGACTGGCCAGCGTAAGGATGCGTTGCGCACGGTTAACCCTGTGACCTCTTGATCGAGCAGGTGGGGGGAGATCCCTTGACGGGTTACTTCGACTTCGGGGAGTTCGGGCATATTAATCTCTTCGTTTAGCTTGCTTAGGGATTATCGAGTTTGAGGATCGGCTCTAGCTGTGGGCGTAGGCTAGGTGGGATCTGATACCAGTTACCCGCCGGTGAACTGAGCAGGCCTGCCTCTGGGTAGATAAGCCAGAGTTGTGGCGTCTCTATGTCACGGATCTGGATCACCAGCTCATGGGCGGGTGTGGCTAAGTCTGCCGGTTTGGCGATAGGGGAGACTAAAATGCCACTCCAGGCCTCGGCCCACTGGCGACAGTTGATTATCTTAGGGTCGCATTGCCAGCCAAAGCCTTGCTGAGCCAGCCAGAGATCGTCATATTGCAGCTGAAACAGAGGGGCCTGTTTATCGAAGAGCGGCTGGGCATCGTCCGGTATCGTCTGGCGTTGACCATCTAAAAAGGTCAGTATGCCCACCATAGCGACGGAGGCGAAGATGATGATGTTATTCCATTTTCTTCGGGTCAGGGCCATCTCGAGTCAGAATCAATAAGTATAAGATGCTTTAGAGTCTATCATCGAAAATGGCCCAGAGCATCAGCCGCCGGTGGCATTCATGAAGCGGAGGATTTGGGTATCACCTTCAGGGCCAAAATGGTGTTCCTTAGGCTTGAGCTTTATCGCATCAAGAATCGTCTGTTTAAGACGCCCGATATCGCCGGGGTGTTCTCTAACGATCGCCTTGAGATCTACCGAGTTTTCATTGCCCAGACAGAGGAGTAAACGACCCTCAACCGTGACCCGTACCCGGTTGCACTCGTGACAGAAGTTGTTGCTGTGGGGGGAAATGAAGCCTACATGTATCGAACTGCCGGGCATAGTGTAGTAGCGCGCTGGGCCGCCGGTGCGCTTATCGGACACACTCAGCGGGTAGCGCTGGCTGATGATCGCCTTGACCTCTTCGCTACTGCAGTGACGGCTCTTCTTGCGCTCGTCGATAATGCCTAAGGGCATCTCTTCGATAAAGGCGATATCCAGTTCCCGCTCACGACAAAACTCGATCAGATCCAGTACCTCATCATCATTCTGACCACGCAGAATCACGGCGTTGATCTTGATGCGGTTAAAGCCTGCGGCCTTGGCGGCATCGATCCCCTGTATCACCCGCTCCAGGTTGCCGTTGCGGGTCAATTGGGTAAAGAGTTCAGGTTTCAGGGTATCCAAGCTGATGTTAAGTCGACTCAGTCCCGCCTCACGCATCTTGCCGGCAAATTTGCTCAGGCGTGAACCATTGGTGGTCATGGACAACTCTTTCAGGCCGGGCAGTTGTCCCAGAAGTTTCACCAGTTGATCGCAGTCGGTGCGCACTAAAGGTTCACCACCTGTGAGGCGGATCTTCTTTACACCGAGTTCGGTAAAGGCCTGGCCTATCCAGGCCAGTTCTTCCAGGCTAAGCACCTGCTCTCTGTCGAGAAAACAGGGATCTTCGCTCATACAGTAGACACAGCGAAAATCGCATCTGTCGGTTACCGAGAGGCGGAGATATTCCACCGTGCGGCCAAAGGTATCGACTATCAAACTCATACAGAATCACCTACTGCGGCGGACAAGATGGGCTCGTCCGCCTGGCTAATGCTATTGTCCACTATAAAAGATCGGCAAAGGGTTGAATGTAAACGGTATCGCCTGGGTTGAGCTGCTCATCTTTCTCGGCGATCACGATAAGGCAATTGCCTTTAACCATTGAGCTCAACATGCCCGAGCCTTGGGCGCCTGTGCTGGTGACATGCAGGCGACCGTCGCTGCCAAGGTGGTAGACGCCGCGGGTAAACTCGGTGCGGCCAGTGCGACTACGCAGCGTGCAGTCGGCCACAGCCGGTACTAATGTTGGCGCCCACTCCAGCTCACCTGCTAATTTACGCAGGGCCGGTTGAACAAACTGCATGAAGGAAACCATCACGGCAACAGGGTTGCCTGGTAGGCCGAAGAAGAGGCTGTCGCCAATCTGACCGAAGGCCAATGGTCGGCCCGGACGCATGTTGATGCGCCAGAAGTTGATCTGACCTACCTGTGCCAGTGCCAGCTTAATAAAGTCGGCATCACCGACAGAGACACCGCCGGAGCTTATCACCACATCGGCCTGCTGCGCCGCCCCTTGTAGCGCCGTGACCAGGGCATCTTGGTTATCTTCTATGATGCCAAGATCGATCACCTCGCAACCTAGCTGTTTCACCATGGATTTGATGGTGAAGCGATTAGAGTCGTAGATACAGTTGGGCTTCAAAGGCTCACCCGGTTGGCATACCTCGTCACCGGTCGAGAAGACCGCGACCTTAGGACGGCGATAGACGGGGAGCTGGCCAAAGCCCAAGGAGGCTAACATGCCCTGATGGGCGGCCTTGAGTCTGTGACCTGCGGCAAGGGCCGTATGGTCCTTGGCAATATCTTCACCGGCCTGGCGTACGTGTTGCCCCAGGCTGATATTGCCTTGGAAGCTCACGCTGTTGCCGCTGTATTCGGCCATCTCTTTCATCTGCACGGTATCGGCGCCGTCAGGCATGGGGGCGCCTGTCATGATACGTACCGCTTCACCAGGCTTAAGCGTACCTTGATAGCTATGACCGGCCATCACGTCACCCACCAGTTGGTAGCTGTCTAACATAGGCTCTGAGTAGGCAAATGCAAAACCATCCATCGCCGAATTGGTGTGTTGGGGGACATCGACAGGGGAGATGGCATCTTCTGCTAATACCCTGTCTGTGCTGTCGTCGATTGCCACCTCTTCTGTGGTCGAGACAGGTGTGACATAGGAGAGGATCTTATCTATCCCTTGCCTGACCGACAGCGTCTTGCTGGTATCCAATTCACAGCCGCATTCGGGGGCTAGGGGGAGTGTTGACTTGCAAGGTTGCCAGTTGTTGGCATATTCGATGACGAAGTCGGCAATTTGGCCCACGTCGTTGATATCCAAGCGTCTGAGGTCTGTAGGCAGCTGGGTATCATCACAGCAGGCGATGGCCTGTATGTTGTCGTCATGGGTATGGATAAAAGGCTTGCCATGGGCGGCGCGGTGTAGCTCTATCTTGGGCAGCGCCAGTTTTTTGAAGCCCTCAACCAGAACGATATCGACCTTGTCGGCTTCAATTTGTGCCAGCAGGTGGGGTAATTTGGGCGCGTCTTCTACCAAATCTTCTGTCATTAAGGCCCAACGCACATGGGAAGCGACCAGCATCTGGCGAGCCCCCGCCTTGCGCATTTCAAAGCTGTCTTTACCCGGTATATCCACATCAAAGTTGTGATGAGCATGTTTGATAACGGCTAAACGTAGACCACGACGATTGAGTTCGGGGATCAGTTTTTTCAGTAGTGTCGTTTTGCCTGTCCCGCTGTAGGCGCAAAATCCAAGGACAGGGATCGGCAGTGGATTGTTAAACGGTACGCTCATGTACACCTCTGTTTTAGTGGGCAATTGCCTCAGATAATTGTTGTTTTTGTTCTGGCGTGTTGACGTTCACGAAGGCATTAGGCTGATCGGAAAAGTCACACACAACGCAATGGTGTTTGGCATACCAGACATCGATCTTACGCTCGCCGGCGTCTAAGAAGGCTTTCATCGACTCTCGTAGTGCAGGTTTCATCAGTAACACCACAGGTTGTTCCCGCTTACCATCGCTGGCCACGGCCATCTCGGCCCCTTCGGCCTGAATCGCACTTAGCATGCGCTGAACCAGGTCGGTCGGTAGCAAAGGACAGTCACAAGGCACTACCATCAGATAGTCGGCCTGGGTTTGTCCGAGGGCGGTGATCATGCCTGCTAATGGTCCCAGATAACCCGAGTCTTCATCGCTTAATACCGGATAGCCAAACTCAGCATAACGGCTTTGGTTGCGATTTGCGTTGATCAGGATCTGCTTAACTTGCGGTTTTATCCTGTCGATAGCATGTTGAATCATAGGCCGATCGTTTAACTCGACCAGTCCTTTATCGTTGCCGCCCATGCGTCTGGCCATTCCGCCGGCAAGGATCACGGCATCAATTTGCGGTGACATATCTCAGCTCCTGCTGTGATGGGATGATGGTAAGCTCATCGAGTGTCGAGGGGCTTACCTGAATAGATTGTGCCTGGATTTGCCAGGTTTGCTCACAAAGGCTGGTCAGAGAACAAGTTTGGTGACTGCTGATCAGCATACCTGTGCCCTGCTGTTTCAGGTGACTAATCATGGTCAGTACCAGTTGCTGAGACAGTTTATCCATGTTGGAGGTGGGCTCATCTAACATCAGCAGTTGTGGGCGCATGATCCAGGCGCGGGCGATGGCCAAACGTTGGCGCTCACCACCCGAAAGGCTAGCGGCTCTCTGGTTGAGCAAGTCACCGAGTTGCGCCATGTCGATTGCGGTTTGGGTTCGCGAGGCGATCTCCTGCTTTGTCAGGTCGCACAGGGGCTGCACATAGTTGAGGTTGTAAGCCACAGTTCCATCAAATAGATAAGGATGCTGATGCAGGTAAACGGCTTTTCCGAGCAAAGGGTTACGGCGCCACCAAGGGGTGGGGGTAAAGCCCTCGGTGTAAATCTTTCCATGACTGGGGGCCTGCAGCCCTGCCAGCATCTTCATCAGTGTGGTCTTGCCGCTGCCGTTGTCACCCTGCAGGTGTATCGTTTGGTGCTGGGAAAGGCTGAGGCGTTCGAAGCGATACAATAAGCGGTTGCCGAAGCGCATCTCTATGTTATTAGCAATGATCTTGACCATGACTATAAGCTCCTCGGTTCGGCTCGGCCTCTGAGGGTGCCTAAGGTGAAATTGAGCACCAGTGACAGAATAAGCAGCACGAGTCCCAGGGCGATCGCTTGGGCGAAGTCGCCTTTGCTGGTTTCCAGGGCGATAGCGGTAGGAATATTACGGGTCACATCGGCGATGTTCCCGCCCACCATCATAGAGCAGCCCACTTCGGTCAGAATACGGCTAAACGCAGCGACTATCGCCATCAACAGTGGCACCTTAAGTTCCCGGCAAACCAGCCAGACAGAACGTAGCCAGGAAGCGCCTAAGGTTCGAGAGGTTTCCCAGGCGCGTTTGTCGACACTGGTAAAGGCAGCCTGACTCATGGCGATTAATACGGGTGCACAGATCATCATCTGACCCAGTATCATGCCTTTCTGAGTAAATAGCCACTTTAGGTCTCCCAGCGGACCCATGCGGGTCAACATCAGATAGACCAATAGTCCGATCACTACGGTGGGGATAGATTGGATGGTCTGTATCAGGTTCGTGGCAAACCAGCGCCCTGGAAAACGCGCAAACGCCAGTACAAATCCCAGTACCAACGATGGGATTAGGGTGATTGCCAGCGCCGCAAAAGACACGGTAAAAGAGACGCTGACAATAGACCAAACATCGGGGTCTAATGAAAACAGCAGGCTCAACGCCTGCTGCAATAGGGCTAACCAGCCTTCACTCATTCGCTATATGTTGCCTTAAATAGTTGCTCACCTTGTACGGTGTAGCTGTTAATCATGCCTTGTGCTTCATTGCTAATCAGCCAGTCACTCAGGGCCTTAGCACCTTTGTGGTTAAGGTCTGGGTATTTTTCTGGGTTGATTAGCATGATTTGATAGGGGTTGGCCAATGCCTTACCGCCATCATAGTCGACCGCCAGATCCATTTTGGCTTTGTAAGCGACAAAGGTACCACGATCTGAGAGGGTATAGGCCTGCAGCTCGTTCGCCATCAGCAAGGTTTTACCCATGCCCTGGCCAACTGAACGATAGCCTTTAAAGTTAGGTTCTACCTTGGCACCTTTCCAGATGATCAACTCTTTCATATTGGTACCAGAGTTGTCACCGCGAGAGATGAAGCCTACGCCAGAATCGGCTATTTTAGCAAAGGCCTCTTCGGCTGTCTTACTGCTACGGATCTTAGCTGGGTCATTTTTCGGGCCCAAGATCACAAAATCGTTTTCCATGATGCCACGCGGCAAGATGCCATAGCCTTCGTTAACGAATTTGGCTTCTGCAGCGGGTGCGTGGGTCATAACCACGTCCACATCGCCTTGACGAGCGAGTTTGAGCGCCTTGCCAGTACCTGTGGCAATCACCTGAACCTTATAGCCTGACTCTTGTTCAAACTTAGGCAATAGGTGTTTCAGCAGCCCTGAGTTTTCAGTGCTGGTGGTCGTGGCGAGTTTAATCACCTCTTCACCATGGGCTGGGGTCAGGACTAAGGCGCTAGCGACAACCGCTAGGCTCAATATGGATTTTAGCTTTAACATTTTTACTCCTTGGCATGTGCTAGAACACGCGGCCTTGCCGAAACCACGCTCGTTATGAGTTATTCACGCCCCTCCATTCAGCAAGAAGGGTGCCAGCTTGGCACTTGGTAAAAAAAGCTCACAAGTTGCTACTAAAGTGTGAAGCAGATCGCAAGCTCAATAAATTGTCGGCAGACATTATGTCCCAGGGCGTGATTCTACTGGTTCAGGGTGACCAATTAGCCGATGTTTGATGCTAGAATCTGTTCAATGTGAGTCAAAATGTCCTAAAGAAGACAATATGAGCCAAGCTAATAAAGAGATGAAGCCCCTACCTTCCGCTGTATCTGTGCTGATCGTCGACGATGAGCCCGGCATGCGTAGTTTTCTTAAGAAGGCGCTATCGAAGAAGTTTGCCTTGGTGGAAACGGCGGGAAGTGTCGAAGATGCAGAGCAGCTCAGGAGTCGTTGTCACTTCGATCTGCTGATTGTGGATATTCGCCTGCCAGGTCGTTCGGGTATCGAATGGGATGAGGCCCTCAGCGATCAGGAACGGCGCTCTGACATCATCTTTATGACAGGCTATGCCGATATGGACGTGGCGATTAAGGCCCTGCGTGCTGGCGCTTCTGACTTTATCATGAAACCATTCCACCTTGAGCAGATGATGAAGGCGGTCGATCGCTGTATCGAACGCCGTCTGCTTAAACGTGAAAACCTGATGCTTCGCCGCGAAGTCTCCATTGGCCAGTCTTCCACCATTATTGGTAGCAGTGATGCCATGATGGAGGTCAAGCATGTGATTGAACGGGTGGCGCCCACTAATGCGGTGATCCTGATTGAAGGCGAATCGGGCACAGGCAAGGAGCTGGTGGCCAGGCAGTTACACCTGTTAAGTGGTCGCCAAGGGCCTTTCGTGCCGGTTAACTGTGGTGCTATCGCCCCTGAATTGCTGGAGAGCGAACTTTTCGGCCATGCGGCGGGTTCCTTTACCGGCGCCAAGGGTAACCGGGAGGGTCTGTTTAGTTTTGCCTCTGGCGGTACCATCTTCCTCGATGAAATTGGCGAGATGCCGCTGAAGATGCAGACGGCCCTGCTCAGGGTGCTTGAACAGCGCACTATACGCCCTGTGGGCAGCGAGAAAGAGATCAATATTGATGTCCGGGTGCTGGCGGCCACCAACCGCAAGCTGGCGGACGAAGTCGAGGAGGGCAACTTCCGTCGGGATCTCTTCTATCGACTCAATGTGTTAGATATAGTGATCCCACCACTGCGTGAACGCCCCGAAGATGTGGTGGAGCTGACCCATCACTTTACCCGCCTGCTCGCTGCAGAGCTTGGCGTCAAAGAGGTGGTGTGGAGCCATGAAGATATGCTCAAGCTGCAACAGCATGAGTGGCCGGGTAATATTCGTGAACTGCGCAACATGATTGAGCGCTGTATCTTGTTGGGTAAACCCCCGGCAGAATATTGGAAACAGCAGCCCAAGGCCGAGGTGGCTGGCGAGTTGGGTTATCCTCTCGATTGGTCCCTCAAAGAGGTGGAAAAACACCATGTGACCTCAGTGGTGGATCTGCACCAAGGCAACAAGTCTGCCGCCGCGCGTGATCTGGGTGTCTCTCGCAAGACGCTGGATCGCAAATATAAAGAATGGTTTGATCTCAACCATCACGAGGAAGAATAACCGTGTCTTTTTTCTCGCGTATATTCGGTGTTAACTGGCAACAGCTGCAGGCTAAGGTGCGTTATCGTATCTTGATACTGACTCTGCTTCCTATTCTATTGACCTTGGTCAGCCTGGTATTTATTACCATCTACTGGAACATCAGCTACACAGGTAAGCAGCTGTTTATGAAGGTGAAGGCTGATCTGACTGTGGCCAGCAATACGCTTATCTCAGTGCAAGATAAGCAGGAAAATCAGCTGGAACTGGTGCGGGCGTCCTGGGAGTTTCAAAACGACTTCCGCAGTATAGATACAGACAGCAAAGCGGCTAGGGCCAAACTCGCGGCGTTGCTGAAACAGAAACAGGTTGAACTGGATCTGGATTTTCTGCGTCTTATCAGTGTGTCGGAAGCGGCTCAGGACCCAGATCTCAGGGTCATGCTACCTAAACTCAAAGATAACCAGCCATACTCCGGCCTCATGGTGCTCCAGCCACAACGTCTTGCCCGATTGGCGCCAGGCTTAGATCAGGAAGCGGTGATCACCTTAGTGGATACACCCAGATCGCAAAAGCCCAGTAAGGATGTGGAGAAACGCGGCATGTTGAGCCGTAGCCTACTGCCCATTTTCGGTGCCGACGGTAGCGTCGGTTGGTACCTAGATGGCGGGATCTTATTAAATCGCGATATTCGCATTGTCGACCATATTCGTGATCTCGTGTATGACAAGGGCACCCTGCCGGAGCGTTCCATTGGTACTGTAACCATCTTCCTCGACAATACCCGCATCAGTACCAATGTGCCGTTGAATTTCTTTCCCCAAGATAGCGAGAAACGTGGCCGCGCCTTAGGCAGTTTGGTGTCGGAGGAAGTCAGACAAAAGGTACTGGTTCAGGGGCAACTCTGGGTCGATCGCGCCTTCGTCTATAACGACTGGTTTATCTCGGCCTATGCGCCACTTAGAGATATTCGCGGTGAACGTATTGGCATGATCTATACAGGTTTTTCTGAGTCGCCCTTTATTCACAACTATCTGTTGAACATCATAGAGCTGGGCACCATTCTTATGCTGGTGCTGTTGGTCTCTGGCTTGTTGGTCTATCGCGGCGCCTACAGCTTGCTGCAACCCATAGAGCGTATTCACCATGTGGTGAAGGCGGTACAGTCGGGTCGTAACCTGCGTATCGGCTCTCTGGGACTTGAGCGCGACAA
Source organism: Shewanella marisflavi (assembly GCF_002215585.1). Classification (NCBI taxonomy): domain Bacteria; kingdom Pseudomonadati; phylum Pseudomonadota; class Gammaproteobacteria; order Alteromonadales; family Shewanellaceae; genus Shewanella; species Shewanella marisflavi. The sequence goes on along the minus strand of NZ_CP022272.1, from coordinate 4,136,020 downwards.
CGAGCTGGCCAATTTGGCCGAGCAGTTCGACCGCATGCTGGATCTCTTGCAGCGCCGTAACTCGCAGATCCAGGCAGCGGCCGAGCAGCTGGAAGTTAAGGTTGAGGAGCGTACCCGCAGCCTGCAGGAGAAAACGGAGGAGCTACAGCGCAACGTTGCCCTGCTGAACGAGACCCGGCAACAGCTGGTGACCAACGAGAAACTGACTGCACTGGGTGAACTGACGGCGGGTATCGCCCATGAGATCAACAACCCGACAGCGGTGATCTTGGGGAACATGGAGCTGCTCAAGTTTGAGTTAGGAGATAAGGCTGAGGATGTCGAGGAAGAGATAGATATCGTTATCGAGCAGGTAGGGCGTATCAGCACCATTATTCGTAGCCTGTTGCAATACAGTCGTCCCGGCGAGTTTAATGCGCCGCTGGAGATGCATCAGCTGACACCTATTGTCGAGGAGATGGCGATTCTAGTGCGCCACTCAATCCGAAAGCAGGAGGTTGTGCTGATCCAAGATCTCAATGCCAGCTATCCTATCGAGGTCAATCGGCCGCAGTTATTGCAGGTATTGATTAATCTGGTGGTTAACGCTGCCCATGCTATGGATGGGCAGGGGCGTATCTGGATCCGCACCTATGACTGGGTGCAAGGTGGTGAGCCTATAGGGGTGAAAATAGAGGTGGAAGATGAAGGTAAAGGGATCCCCGAGGAGCAGCTGGGGCGCATCTTCGATCCTTTCTATACCACACGTAAAGACGGCACGGGTTTGGGGCTGTCTTTAAGCTACGGCATTATTAAACGGATTGGTGGCACCATAGAGGTGAGTTCGACCGTGGGTAAGGGCACTCTGTTTACCATAGGCTTGTATCACAAGGCGATAGATGATCAATTTAACCCGCCCTATGAAGGGCTGCATTTCTCGAGTGGAATAGATAAGAAGGCACGCGAGGTTTAAAGGCTGGCAAAAAAAGAGCCGGAATAGTGATATTCCGGCCACAAAGAGTGTGTGAGCAATGTTGTGCTTGCGAACTCATCATAGAAAGCAGAGATGAAGTGCTTAATACAGACTGAGCTTTGGAACGCACCTAAATAGTAATAATTATCATTTAGGTTTGCAAGCTTTTCCTATGTAAAGATTGAAAACAACCTGCTCTAATTCAATAATTTGTTTAAAACCAATTTGTTATCATCGATATGCTGACTGGTATTTTCCAGGCCGGTAATTTTGTAACCTTGCTGGACCAACAGTTGTAGCATATTGGCGAAGCGGTTATAGGTCTTAACCGCCAAGGTATTGAAACCCTGTGTTTGGGCCCAACGCTCCTGATCTTTCATCAGTTCTTTGGCGAGTCCCAGCTGTCTGAACTCGGGCACAATGGCGCCTAACCAGCTATAAAACTCACCGTTGCTTTCGCCATAGCCAATCTTATATCCGGCCAACTCACCCTGAATGCGGATCAACTGAACCAAGAAAGTCTTGCCGTTGAGTCTGGCACGATATTCCTCTGCCTGATGACGTGCATCGAACTCAGGTACCTGTTGGCTAAGACCAATCAGTGTGTCGATGAGCTCATCGCTCAATTGGGTATGGTGTTCGATACTTGTGGTGTACATCTAGGCTCTCCAAACTTGCTCGCTACCATCGCAGCATTGGTGAAAAATTGAGTGCCGCGATGATAGTACAAATCAACTGGTCAGGCCAGTTTGTTGTGCGATTTAAGCTGGTTTTCTCGCAAAATCCGCTCTTGTAACACCTTCAGCAGCACACCGTAGGCGGGCAGGAACAAACCCAGACTGACAATTAGCTTGAAACCATAGTCGACGCTGGCGATTTCCACCCAATGCTCGGCCATAAAGACATCGCTTGAGGCATAGAAAGCCACGCTGAAAAAGACCAGAGTATCGATAAGGTTACCCATCACGGTTGAGGCGGCAGGAGCTACCCACCAAGCCTTGGCCTGTCTGAGCCTTGCAAATACGGTAATGTCCATTAATTGGCCCACCAGGTAGGCGGCGAAACTGGCAAAAGCAATACGAAACACAAAGCTGTTGAACTGCATCAGCGATTCGCTACCCTGAAAGCTGCCCTGATGAAAGAGCACACCGATCAGGTAGGAGATAAACAGCGCCGGTACCATAGCCCTTAAAATGATTTTTCGTGCCGCCTGCTGACCGAAGATCCTCACGGTGAGATCTGTTGCCAGATAGACGAAGGGAAAGCTAAAGGCGCCCCAGGTCGTATGGAAACCAAACAACTGAAAGGGGAGTTGAACCAGATAGTTACTCGCGGTAATGATGGCGATATGAAAGCTGACAAGCAGCAAGAGCGCACGCTGAATCTGCGCTTGGGATAACATTAACATCTTGTGGCCTTTTTAGTGAGTTAACGCGGGGTGAGGGAACCCGCTAAAGTGAATCTTATGGCATTAATGCCTTTGTTAATTGCCTGGCGCCAAGTGTTCGGCTTGGAGACAGGGCGGCAAATTATAGTCATTAAGCCTGATTGAGCAAGGTTTTTGCGCCGATTTCTCTGCCTTGGTCGCTCTGGGTGGGTGTAAAGGGTCTACACTTGATTGATTATTACCATGATTTCTAGGAGTGTCCATGAGCGTGTGGCGTTTCATCTTGGCCTGTGTGTGCGCCTGCTGGCTACTGACGCCAAGTGCTCACGCCGAGCCCAGCCAGGCTGAAGTGATCAAAGTGGTCACAGGCAATTGGCCCGGTTATAGCACGCCAGATGGTGATGGATATTATCTGGCACTGATGCGAAAGGTTTTTCCTACGCCACAATGGCAGTTGCAGGTAGATTATGTGCCATTTTCTCGGGCGATTCACATGGTGAAGCTGCAACAGGTGGATGTTGGACTGGGCTTTTACATAGATGAAGTCAATCCAGAATACTACAGTGATCTACCGGTAGAGGTGGATCAGGTTGACGCTGCCCTGACCCCGGAACTCGCCGCTATCTGGCAAGATATCAACAGTCTTAAAAGAAAGAAGGTGAAGGCGATGCTGGAGTATCGCTACGATACTTTTATCAAGGTGCCTATGTATTATGAGGAGGGCAGCGATCTCTTGCAGATGCTTAACCATGTCAATGCCGGGCAAATTGATGCCGTACTCGACTATAAGCGCTCACTGCAGGGCCTTGCCAGCAAACTAAAACGGCCTCAGCAGTATGTGATCAAAGAAAACGTCCTCAACCCTGAGGTCTTTTTTGTTTTCCCTCAAACCGAGAAGGGTAAGCGGCTAAAACGGAGTTTCAATCAGGCTATGTTGCGTCTGCTCGCCAGCGGTGAGTTGGACAGGCTGTTTGAGACCTATATTACCCACCGCTCACGGGTGCCACAAACCCATTAATCAGACTTCGGTCAAAATGGATAATATGGTCTTGAGCTTGTTCTCTAGCTCATTCCACTCGGCATCGGCCTCTGAGCCTGACACTATCCCCGCTCCGGCAAACAGGTTAATGCGACCCGGTTCAATTAAGGCGCTGCGAATAGCGACCGCAAATTCACTCTCATACTTGTTGAAATAGCCGCAGGCGCCAGCATACCAGCCACGGGTATAGCCTTCACGCTGGCGGATAAAGTTGATGGCCGAAGCCTTTGGCAGACCGCCAACGGCTGGCGTCGGGTGCAGCGCTTGTAACAGCTGAAAGTCGTTCACACCAGGTTTTAGCTCGGCGCGTATCGCCCGGTGCAGATGTTGGATGTGGCTTAACTTGAACACCTTGGCCAGCTCGTCGGCGCCCACATAGTTGCTTAGGGGGGTCAATGCGGCCACGATATGTTCGCGCACCAGCTGGTTTTCATGACTATTTTTACTGTCATCTAAGAGCTGCTGAGCCAGCATGGCATCTTCAGCCTCATTAAGGCCGCGTGTGGTGGTGCCTGCTAGCGCTTCGGTGAAAACCTCTCGCTGGCGGCGTCGGTAGAGCCGCTCTGGCGTGCAGGAGATAAAGGCACTATCCGGGCTAAATTGAAAACCAAACTGAAAACTGTTTTGGTTGCGGCCCTGCCAACTGGCGAGCAGCATCCATGGGTCGACTCGCTCGTTAATCTCGAGCTGAGTCAGGCGAGACAAGACCACCTTGGGGGTGTCTTGAATAAACTTATCCTGGGTAACCTGATTAACCAGCTCATGCCAGCGACGCTTATTGGGTCTGTCGCTACGACTCAAGAGCTGGATCTTATTGGGTGGCGCCAGTGGGCTGGGTGGCACAAGCTGCTTTAGGGCATCTAATGCCTGGGCGCGCTCCTCTTCAATGCCACGATTTTCCACATTCAGATTCACCAACAGTTTATATTCGTCGCCGCTACGTCTGAGCTCTATTCTGGGCAGAATAAAGTGGGCGCGGCCATACTCAGGCCAACACTCGGTATGCCGATCGAAGGCTACGCCACCGTAGTAACGTATCTCTTGATTGGTCGAAAGGGCTCGTTGGTTCTGATAGGCCTGAGACAGTTGATTGTCGTCTACCGCATCTTCGAAAATAAAGTCCTTACAGCAGCCCAGGGCGGCCACTTCCTCTTGAGTATCGCGGCCATGCCAGTAAATTCTGGGGTAGCAAGGTTGGCTGGCAAGCCAGGCGATCATAGGCATCACACAGGCCGTCACCGACAACTGAATAATCGGCTCACCATGCTGGTGTATGTCGAGTTTTTCGAGTTTTTGGGCTAGGGATTGTATGGCCTGTGGCAGCGAGGAAACGCTCAAAAAATACTCCAACCTTGTAAAAAGTATCCTGGTTTGAGGGCGGGTAAGGACTTCAAACTCTCTAAGTTGAGACTTATCTGAATTGGTAATAAGAATCTTTACCACAAACTAATGTGCCGGCTGTAACCTGTCAAGTTACAGGCAGTTAAGCTGTGAGCTTGCCCAAGAAATGAGAGGTTAAGATATTTAGGGGTAAGCGTTTTATTCCTGTGTATTTTTGTCTAACCAGTGCTTCTTGTGCGACAAAATGTCCGTGTCGCAATCATGTTTTTACGGAAGTTGTTCAAATTTGTCGATCTGGGTTTGTTTTTGGGTTTTGTTAGCTTGTTGCTAGGCCTGTAAGCCGGAAGAATGACGGCCATAGGGAAATCACACTGCGATAAAAGCATGAAAAACAAACAAGAAGTTCTCAAATATTCACTCATTGCGGCCGCCGTTGCGGCCACTCCACAGGCGATGGCCGAACAGGTCAAGCATGAGTCGCTATTAGATGTTACCGAAGTCATAGTGGTTAAAGGTGAAAAGCCGACGCCGTTGCAGCAGACGACCAGTACCTGGAGCATCAGCGCCGCTGAGATCCAAGCATCGGGCGCCCAGAGTCTGGACCAGATATTGAAAAATGCCCCGGGTGTTTATGTGCGCACCGGTGGGCAAGGCACGCCCAGGGTGGATATACGCGGCTTTAAATCCAGGCATGTTATCTACCTGATCAATGGTGTACCCGCCAACGGCGCCGAAGATGGTCAATTCGATCCAAGTGTGGTGCCTGCCAGTCAAATTGCATCAGTGACTGTCTCTATGGGCCCTACCTCTGTGCTTTATGGTGCGGGCGGTGCGGGCGGTGTGATTAATATTCGCACTAAGCAAGGCGCCGATATCCCTGGTTTCTCTGGCCATCTCGAGGGCAGCGAAAATGATACCTTTAATGGCGACGTCACCCTTGCTGGATCTGGTGATCGCTGGCAGGGGCTGGTGTCGTTCTCCCGTCAGCAGAGCGATGGCTGGCCTGTGTCTGACGACCAGCCGGATACCGAACTGCAACAAGGCGATACACGGGTCAACAGCGACAAGACAGTGAATAACCTGTTTGCTCAGGGCAGTTATTGGCTGTCGGACAGTACCCAGCTGATGGCGAATGTGAGCCTGCGTAGCGGTGAGTGGGGCAAGCCTACCCTAGATGGCACCACAAGTCGCAAGGCGAAGTTTGAGCGCGTCGATGATTATGACGAACATACTCTGCAGCTTGGCGTGGCCCATAGCTTCAATGAATTGCTGACCTTGAGGGGCTTTGTTTATCAGAATCAGTCGGATGTGCTGGAAACACGCTATCTGGACGATAGCTTCGAGGCTTTGCAGCAGACGCTTGATGGTCGTTCTGTGGTGAGTGGCGGCAATATTCAGTTAATTGCCGATTTTGATAAGGGGCATCTGCTGACCGGCGCCGTGATCGCCGAGCACCAGAGCTGGGAGTCCAGCAGCAAACAGCTGGATGACAATAATGCTGATAGCGGTTCAGGCAAGGGTTCTGGCTCGGGCACTGGCTCGGGTACTGGTGGCGGTAGCGGTTCAGGTAGTGGCTCGGGTTCAGGTTCGGGTAATGGCTCAGGGGGCGCCGAGGCCTTCGATGATAGCTCCTGGCTATACACCCTGGCGGCTGAATATCAGTATCAACAGGCTCATTTTGGTGCCAGTCTGGGCGGCGCCCTACACGAGCAGCAGCGTGTGCGTGAGGATGAATCAGATTATTCGGCCCAGGCCTCGGCCTATTGGCAGGCTGCTGAGGCGACGCGCATCAATTTAGGTCTGGCCCGTAAGGTGCGTTTTCCCTCTATGCGTAACCTCTATTCGTTGTCATCGGGTAATCAGGATCTACAATCTGAGATCTCTAAACATCTTGAGCTGAGCCTGGCACAGGGGCTGGGGCACAATACGGACCTTAGTCTGGCGGCTTACTACACCGACGCCGATAACTATATTGCCAAGGATGTCGATGGCATCTATCAGAACATGGGGCGTTATCAGTTCAAAGGGGTCGATTTGCTGGTGCGTGATCAGAGCATCGACAACTTGTCGCTCAGCTTCGGCTATAGCTTCTTAGACAGCGAAGACAGAGATGCGGCGCCAGGGTTGGAGAACTTAGAGTACCGTCCGCGTCATCAGCTCAGGCTGCAGGCAGATTATGAGTTTAGCTTTGCGACCCGTATCCATTTCAACATCGAACATATCATGGGCCAGGTTTATCAGGCCCAAGAGAAGGTCGCCGGTAAGAAACTGCTGATGGAGAAGTCGCTGGATGACTATACCTTGGTTGATCTCAAGCTGAGTCACCCTATTGCTGGGGATGCGTTATCGCTTTACCTCAGAGCCACCAACTTACTCGATGAACGCTATTATCAGAGCGAGGGGCTGCCCCAAGCGGGTCGTCAGGTGTTCCTTGGTGTGAACTGGCAGCTGTAGGACATCTGCTATGGCCTTGATGCAACTTAGTCAGGTTGATTTTCGTTTTCACTCAGCGGCCGCGCCGCTGTTTGAGGATCTGAACCTGAGCTTGCAGCGCGGTGAGTGTCATCTTGTTCACGGCGCAACTGGGTGTGGTAAGTCAACCTTGCTGCGCTTACTGCTGGGGATCTTAGATCGCCCCTGGGAGGGAGAGCGCCTTATCGGCCAAGGCGTGACCCTGGGCGTCGTGATGCAAGACCCCAACGTGCAACTGCTGCGTCAGACCTTGGGCGCCGAGGTGGCCTTTGCGCTGGAAAACTTAGGCGTGGCCAGTGACGAGATGCTGTTGCAGGTACGTTCTGCCCTCAGACGCGTCGGCCTCTATATTAGCCTGAATACTCCCATCGCTAGTCTCTCACTGGGGCAAAGATACCGACTCATGATCGCGGCTCAGTTGGTGCTTAAGCCTGATATCTTGCTGCTGGATGAACCCTGGGCCCAGTTGGACGACCAAGGTGTGCGAGAATTATCACAGGTGCTGGTGCAGCTGCAGCGTGAAGGGCTGGCCCTGCTGATCGTTGAGCATAACAGAGGCGTCTTTGCCGAGTTGGTGACCCATAGGTGGCATCTGACTAAGAGGCAGCTGCAGCCGCTGGCCCTGTTGCAGCAAACGTTTCAAGGAGAGTCACTATGTTGGCGTCAGACTACTGGGCCATTCCTCGGTGCGCCGGTTATCGACAGCCAAGGTTTTAGCTTGGCTTTTCATGGTGGTCAGCAACTGTTCAATGCAAAGGGGCTCTATTTGTTCCCCGGCGAGATCGCTGCCCTGGTGGGCGACAATGGCTGTGGGAAGAGCACCCTGCTGAAGTGTCTGGCGGGTATTCAGGCCGATATCGCCCCTATCGGGATCAAGGTATTGGGCGTGCGACCTAAGCTGGGACGCTATGGGGCTGATCTGGCCTTGCTGCATCAGCGGCCGAGTCGGCAGCTATTTGAAAACAGCGTGCTGCAAGAGATGCAGTTTAGCCTCAAGCGTTATGGCCTGCCTTTGGCGCGGGCGATCGAGATGCTTGGCCAGCTCGGGTTAACTACCTTGGCGGGTCATTCACCTCATACGCTTTCTTACGGTCAGCAGCATTTGATTGCCTTGGCCTCTCTTGCCTGCCTCAGGCCGAAACTCTTGTTGCTCGATGATCCCTTTGCAGGGTTAGATGCCTATTTTAGCGCCAAGATAGTGGACCTGATCCTCAAGCTTAGTCATCAGGGAACCGCTGTGGTGGTGGCCAGCCACAGGCCGATAGACGCCTTGCCTGTCGATCGCGTCTGGCAGGTGGCTGAAGGGCATCTGCAGAGCTTGGAAAACCGGGGCGCCGGTGCGATACCGGCCTTCTCCAGTGTGGGCTAGGCGGTCAGGGGCGCGAGCCCTAAAAAGCGCTCATGGTGCTGCTGAGCGATATTTTGTCATCAATGATGTCACTTGGTGCGCATTGGCGATCTTCTTGGTCTTGGCGCTGTCTGGTGGCGCGTTTTTAGTGCCTCAGGGGTGGCTGCTTTATCTTGGCCTTATCAATGCGTTGCTTCTGCTGCAGGGGCGTTATTTTGGGGGACGGCTAAAGGGGCTAGCGGTGATATTTATCAGTCAGTTAGTGATCACCAGCTTGCTCTATCTCCTGTTACACGGCGCAGCGCGTTTGCCCGAGGGGGTGATAGCGGTGACGCGGATCTTATTGGCCATGATCCCAGGCTGGTGGTTGTCCATCGTCTGCGCCCCACAGCGGATTGGCGAGGTGCTTAGCTATTGTTTGCCAAGCAAATGGGCCTTCGTGCTGGGTGCCTGTTTTGGTCTCTTGCCTTATCTGGGACAGGAGACGCGGGAGATCTATCAGATGCAGGTCATGCGCGGCGCCAAGATTCAGCCTAAGGCATTGTGGCGCCCCCAGAATTGGCAAGAGCTGATCTATTGTGTGCTGTATCCCTTGTTGATCCAGCTATTAAAACTATCCAAGCAGATGGCTACCGCGGCCAAACTGCGCCAGTTTGGTCGTGCTCGCAAGCCGACCCATTGGCCCTACGAGTGAGATATATCATGATGAATAACAAAGGTTTTAACCTACATGACGCCTTGTTTATCGGCTTCTGTGCCACCTTGCTGGTGGCTCTGAAGGGAGTATTACGACTAAAGCTTGGTTTGTCGGGTCACTCTATGTTTCTGATGAGTTTCTTCTATCTGATCTGTTACGGCGCCGTGGGTAAGCGCGGCGCCATCAGTGCCTGTGGTTTGCTTGCCGGGATGATGGCCATGACCCTGGGGGTGGGCAAAGGAGGCCCTTTGCTGTTAGTGAAGTTTGGTTTACCAGCTTTGGCCATGGACCTCTGTTTATTCTTGGTTCCTGCGCTGATGTCACTTAAGTGGCGCTGCATCATATTGGCGCTGGTGGCGACCCTGGCTTGGGCCAGTAAGGGGCTGATCGAAGGGGCATTGGTCGGACTGAGCGCTCAGGTGGTGGCGGTGCAATTTGCCAAAAGCCTGCTGTTTGGCAGCTGTTTTGCTGTGCTGGCGGCGGTGATAGTGCCAGGCGTGTTGGAGCGGCTTAGAAGCCATGATCTATTAGATAGAGAGGAGTTTTAGTGATGGCAAGAGAAGTGGGTCTGAGATCTTGGTTGGTGTGTATCGACGATACCGATGATATAGGGACCAAAGGTACGGGGGAGATTGCCGAAGAGATAGCGGAGTTGTTAAGCGACAATCACTTGAGTCGCTGCGCTTTTGTAACCCGGCATCAGCTCTATGTGCATCCGGATATTCCTTATACCTCACACAATAGCGCCATGTGTTTTCAGGTGCGCACCACTAAGACCCAAGATGAGATATTGACGATCGCCACAGCGCATCTGCGCAGTCAAAGCGCCGCGGCGTCCGATCCGGGCCTCGGCCTGTTAGATCTTCACCGCCCGCTGGATCGCGAGGCCTTGATTGCCTTTGGTGAGCAGGCCAAGGTAGAAGTGAAAACCAAGGCCCAGGCCTATGAGCTGGCCGATCGTCTCGGGGTACACCTGAGCGAACATGGCGGCACGGGACAAGGGGTGATTGGTGCCTTAGCGGGTTTAGGGCTGCGACTTCAGGGTAACGATGGTCGCATCAAGGGCCAGTTTTCCTTGCCAGGTCTTGAGGAGGGCGAGGTTGCTCTCTCGGTCGCAGAGGTGATCGAACAGACGGGGGTCGACAGGGTGTTGAGTGACTGTGGTGAGCTACTCTGCTTCAAGACGACGCTGCTCCTGTCGGGCAAGGTGAAGGCTGTCTATCGCGATCATCAGGTTTCGCTCTTGGTCTATCGGGATCAGGGATGCTGGCGTAACGCGCGCAAGCAACAGCTGAAACGCTATTAAGGTACCTATTTAACGAGGGATATATGCAAAGAGTATTTGTGTTAAGCCAGGGGCGTTGGCAGCTGGCCATTGAGGGGGAGGATTACCGCCTCGCCCGGCAGCAGGCTGACCAGTGCGATGGTTTTATCGATGACGATGAAGATGAGCAGGTCGATGATATTGAACGTTCATGTGTCAATTGCGCCAGACGGCGCTGGTTGGTTGACGCAATAGAATGTACCTTTTTGTAGTGCTAATTTAGGCTTTGCTTACAGTTACATACATAATTACGATCCCCAATAAGGGCATTTTTGGCCTCTCCTGAGTACAAAGCTTTTCCTTCTACCTCTGGTTCTCTGGCGCCGCCAGGCATACTATGAGTCTCTCCTATCACAGTGTTTTTCTGGTTCGCTATCCCGAATGGCAGGGATTTAGACTAGGCTAAAAAGTGGCGACCGCGAGATGTAAGTGACATTTTGGGTGAGTGAGCTGTATGACCGAAAGCGTAAATGATAAAGCAGATGTAATGAAGGTGCCCGTGCCAAACCTGGCCCTGGGTATGTATGTTACGGCTATCGATCATCAGGGAAGAGTCAATATAACCAATCCAGGACAGATTAAGGATCGACAAGCCATAGACAAGTTGGTACGAAACGGTATCGAGTATGTGTGGGTCGATGTGGAACGCTCGTCTCCTGAGTGCGGGCTCAAGCCCAAGCAGACACCGACGAAAACCAAGGTACTGAGCCGAACTCAGTCTCAGGACAAGGCCAAGCGCCTGATGAGTGAGGCAAAGGATCTGGTCAAGAAGGTGCTGTCGGAGACCTTTGAGGGCAAGGCGGTCGAAGTCGCACCGTTTGAGGCTATGGCAGACAAGATGCTCGAGTCTGTGATGCTCGATGCCGATGCCTTTATGTGTATCTCCGCCCTGCGCTCCAAAGATGCCTACCTGTTAGAGCACTCTATCAATGTCGCCTTCTTGCTTGTGACCTTCGGTCGTTACCTCAAACTTAAGCGCAGCGTACTCAAAGAGTTGGCGGTCGGCGGTATCTTGCATGATATCGGCAAGGTACGGGTCAATAACCGTATTTTGCATAAACCAGGACGTTTGACGCCGGAAGAGTTTGAGCACATGAAGTTGCACCAAGTCTACGCCCAGGAGATCTTGGCCGAAACGGCAGGCTTATCGCAGATCAGCCGTGATGTTTGTCTGATGCATCATGAAAAACTCGACGGCAAGGGTTATCCGGCAGGTCTTAAGGGGGAGGAGCTCTCTCTCCATGGTCGCATGAGTTGTATCGTCGACATTTTCGATGCCTTGACGGCGACCCGCTGTTACAAGGAGGCGATGAGCCCAGCTGCGGCGTTTAAGATCTTGCTCAGCCTGACCCCCTTCCATCTGGATGAAAAGTTGGTGTATGAATTTATTCGCTGTGTTGGCGTCTACCCGGTTGGTTCCTTGGTGCAGCTCTCTGACGGACGGGTGGGGATTGTCTGGGAGGCCAAAGACAGGGACGCACTGCATCCGGTACTCAAGACCTTCTATTCGGTGAAACACAAGCGTTATACCGAGGTGGCTATGGTGGATCTGCTTAAATCGGATCTCTTTATCGAGCGTGGTATTTCGCCCAGCAGCTTGGACGTGGACCCAACCCCCTTCTATTGATGGCAGGCTGAGATCTGAAGGAGTGAGGAGCTTACCAAATGTTTGGGACAGCAAGGTCTCTTATGCCGTCATAAGGTAGATAATTTGGTGCTTAGCCGATTCAGCTATTTGTTAGTAAAAACGGGTATTTGCTGAGACTCTGACGCCAATAAATAATAGCCACTCGATCACTTAGCCTAATTATTGAGGAGGCAAAGATGAAAAAGTGGCTTGTGCTGTTATGCTTCGCCTTCCTATTGGCGTCTTGGTTTACCACTGGGCTGACTCGCGCCTTGGTGGAGCTGGCCGCCTTTATCGCTATTTTGGCTCTGGTGTGGCGTACTGGTGGCTCAAACAAAGTTGATGATATAGAGCAAAGACCCAGCGCCGATAGCAAACCAGAGCAGTAATCCCAACACCATCGGCCGCATACCCGCCTGACGCATCTTACCTACGGTGATCCCCGCGCCGATCAGAAAAAGACACAGCACCAACACCCGCTTGGACAAGGCAAATAGTCCGTCGTAGAACACTTGTCCCTGTGGCAGATAGTGCGCCAGCAATATCGCCAGACAGTAGAAGAGGATAAAGAAGGGCACGGCGATCTTACGGCGATTGCCGCCAAAGGCCATGGCACTAATCAGGGCTACTGGCACTATCCAGAGCGCGCGAGCCAGCTTGAGCGTGGTGGCTGTCCGCAGAGCCTCATCACCATAGGCCGACGCCGCACCCACCACAGAGGAGGTGTCATGGATGGCGATGGCGCTCCATACCCCAAAGTGATATTGACTGAGCTGCAACAGATGGCCCAGCGCCGGAAACAGAAACAGGGCAACGGAGTTGAGCACGAACACCGTAGCCAGCGCAATGGCAGTATGTTGGCTGTCGGCCTTGATAGCTGGCGCCACGGCGGCGATGGCGCTGCCACCACAGATGGCGGTGCCCGAGGCGATCATATGACTCAACTTGGCGTCTATCTTGAGTAGCTTGCCCAGCACAGTGCCCAGCAGCAAGGTAAACAGGATTGAGCCCAGGATGAGCCCCATATTTTGGCTGCTGGCGCTGATGGCGGCGTCGAGTTGAATGCCAAATCCCAGCCCTACGATAGAGTAGGCCAGTAACTTCTTGGTGAGTGCGCCGATATCCAGCTGCTGTGGGACTAAGCCTAGACTTGCCAGGGTGAAACCTATCACCAGCGCAATGGGCGAGGAGATCACCGGCGTCAGACAGAGAGCGCCGGCGAGAAAGAAGATCGCCTGGTTGGGATGGAACGGCCACTTTTCGAAGAATGCTTTCATCGGACTCATATCTTGTTTAACGAGGTGGCTAGTATAAGGCCCGTCAAGCGTTTATAAAATTCAATATGACTTAGCTATAGATTCAATTTTATTTAATTACTGGGGCAGCGGAAAAAGCCGCCCCACAAAGGCATGATGGGCCGCTCCCTTAGTTAAGCAGCAGTAGACTACCTAGTCCAAGGAAGATGAAGAAGCCCACCACATCGGTCACTGTGGTCAGGATCACCGAGCCTGCCACCGCAGGATCGATACGCATCTGCTTGAGCACGAAAGGGATCACTGTGCCCGATGACGCTGCCGCCAGACTATTGAAGACGATCGCCACAAAGATGATGCCACCCAGCGCCCAGGAGCTAAACCACCAACTGACCACTAGGCCAATCAATGCGCCTAGCAGCACACCATTGAAGGCGGCAATCTTGAGTTCTTTGTCCAGTAGCAGAGTTAAGTTGCTACGTTTCAAGTGGTTGAGCGCAATACCTCTAAGCGCTACCGCTAAGGTCTGACTGCCGGCGATACCGCCCATACTGGCGACGACAGGCATTAAAATGGCCAGTGCCACCACCTGTTGCAAGGCATCGCCAAACAGGCCGATCACCCAGGAGGCGAGAAAGGCCGTCAGCAAGTTGGTCGTCAGCCAGATGGCCCGCATACGCGCCGCGACCCCCACAGGGGTAAAGAGGTCTTCCTCATCCTGGGGGGTCTCAGACACCAACACCTCCAGGCTTCGTTCCTTGAGGCGGTGCATTAGGGTGGAGAGCGCGATAGCACCGATGATCTTGCCGCCTTTTTCAACCGGCACCCAGGCAAAGCCTGCCACCGGATTAAACTGCTGCGCCGCCTGAGTGATATCCAGCTCGTCGCCGATGGCTTCTAGTTCGGTAATGCATTCGGCCAGCGGAGTGGCGGGATCCTCGCGATAGAGCTGCTCTAGGGTGCAGCCACCATGAAACTGACCCTCGGCATCCACGGCGTAAACCGCCACGTATTCGCGCTGCTTCTGTCGGTTGAGCCGGTCTAACACCCGGCCAACGGTTGCCGTAGGGCGTGAGCGTAAGATGTTGTTGTTAAGGTAACGACCAACCGCCTCATCCTGATAGCTCAGTGCCTGCTGCATCTGCTCTGTGGTGAGGGCTTCTTGCTGATCCAGATAATCTTCGACTATGTCGCTAGGTAGGATCTCGGCGAAGGTGAGAATATCTATCTCAGAGATACGTCTCGCCAATCCTTGGAGCTGCTCTGGGCTGAGTAGATCGAGTACGTGGCGTGCGGTTTCATAGTGCAGCAGGTGCAGTATTGGCCAGCCTCTTTCTACCGGGATCTTACGGCAGATGGGCGAACGATATTGATCACTGACCGACTCCAGCAGGTCGGCCAGATCGGCATCGGAATAGTCGCTGATAAAGCCAAGTGAGGGCAGTTCCTCGGCCTCGGGATGACTGACAATGTCGATGACTCGGGCGAGAAGATCGTCTCTGGCCGCTTGATCTGCTTGTGGTGAGGGGTCTGGCATTGTCATAGTTGATGTCCTTGGGTGAACTTGAGGGACAGTTTAAGGCAAAGACCTTAACTAAACCATTGAAAAACTGGGTTAATCAAAGTCTGGCTGTTGCACATCGGCGTCATTGAAAGCTTACGGCAGTAAAAGTGCTTGCCTAAGGCAAGCACTTAGATGGCTAGACGTTGATCAGAAAACTCTCCGACGGGTCTACCAGAACCCGATCGCCCATCGCCTCTCTGCCCAGTAGCATCAGATAGGTCATGTCCTGACGATTACTCAGGGTTAGCTCTATAGGCCATTCATGCTCCCCCAGCTTGAGAGTGGTTTCGATCACGCAGCGCTGCTCCACTTCGCCATTGGAGGACTTGATGCGGCGTGAGTCATGTACCGGAGCCTTACAATGGACTGTCTGCTCGAGATCATAAACATCCGGGTGCAGGTCGAAGGCGACATAGGGGCGACCACCTACCTTGATCCGCTTGAGATTGTCCACATGCAGAGCGGAGGTCTTGGCGCCGGTGTCGATGCGCACATGCAGATCCTTGATGCCGAGATCCGGCAGATCGCATGCCTCTAAGTTGCCTATGATGATCTTATTCATCCGTTATTCTTCCTTTAGCGTCAGGCCGCGACCTAGATGGTCTGGGTGGTCAGCGGCATTATCTGATCGTTCATTATCTCTATATGTTCGGCCACCTCGTCGGCGGCGCTGCCAAAGTAGGCCACATGGAACATGGCGTCCCCTTCCAGTACCAGGGGGATATTCTGCTTACCAATGACAATACCCGCCCGGTTGGATACCACGCTCTGGATCAGTTCGCCCAAGGGGCTGTTGATCTCCGCCAGTACCTCACCTTTTTCGACATGGGCCCCTAGCTTGGCAAACTCACACACAAAGCCGCTGGCCGAGGCGCGGGTCCAGTCGCTGCGGTTGGCGATAAAGGGCTCTATCTTCTTGCGCAGGCGGCGCTTGCGGATCAGCCCAAGTGACGACAGCACATTGAGAATACCGCGCTCACCCGTCTGGATCGACAGCTCGTCGAATCTGAGCGCCTGGCCCGCTTCATACAGTAGTACTCGTGTGCCCTTGTTGACGGCGGATTCCCGCAGTGAGCCGTCGCGCACATTGGCGTTGAGCAGCACTGGCACGCCGAAGGCCTGGGCCAGTGCCAGTGTCTGTTCGTCATCCAGGTTAGCGCGGATCTGCGGCAGGTTAGATCTGTGGATCGCCCCGGTATGTAGGTCGATGCCGTAGTCGCAGTGCTGCACTATGCTGTTTAAGAAGGTATGCGCCACCCTGCCAGCCAGTGAGCCCTTGGGGGAGCCGGGAAAACAGCGGTTAAGGTCGCGTCTGTCTGGCATATAACGGCTCTGATTAAGCACCCCATAAACATTGACCATGGGGACTAAGATCAATGTTCCCTTCAGCAACTTGAGCTTGCTCTGGATCAGGCGGCGGATGATCTCAATACCATTGAGTTCATCGCCATGTACCGCGGCGCTGACAAACACCTTAGGGCCATCCTTCTTAGCCCGGATCACATGGACCGGAATCGAGACCTGAGTGTCAGTATAAAGACTGGCCACAGGTAGTTCGAGTTGCTGCTGGGTGCCGGGGAGAATGTCGACCCCGGCTATGGTTAGCGCTGAATTCATTTAGCCTTTTCCGCGAGTTCTATTGGCGTTGGGTTTCGCCTTTTTCTCAATAAATTCATAGATCAGTCCGGCCACATCTTTACTGGTCGCCTGTTCTATCCCTTCCAGACCGGGTGAAGAGTTCACTTCCATCACCACAGGACCGTTGTTAGATTGCAAAATGTCCACACCACACAGGTTGAGGCCCATCGCCTTGGCGGCGTTGAGGGCGGTTGCCCGCTCATCTTTGGACAGGCGTACCAACTGGGCTATCCCTCCGCGGTGCAGGTTAGAGCGAAATTCACCTTCGGCCGCCTGACGCTTCATGGCCGCTACAACTTTATCGCCTACGACGAAGCAGCGGATATCGGCGCCGCCGGCTTCTTTGATGAACTCCTGCACCAGAATGTTGGCTTTAAGCCCCATGAAGGCTTCGATCACGCTCTCGGCCGCCTTATTGGTTTCGGCAAGCACCACGCCGATCCCCTGGGTGCCTTCTAGCAGCTTGATCACCAGCGGTGCACCGCCGACATTCTTGATCAAATCTTGGATCTTATCCGGCTTGCTGGCAAATCCGGTACGCGGCAGGCCTATGCCCTTGCGCGATAGCAGCTGCAGGGATCTCAGCTTATCGCGTGAACGGCTGATGGCTACAGATTCGTTGACACAGAAGGTGCCCATCATTTCGAACTGACGCACCACGGCCGTGCCGTAGAAGGTGATTGATGAGCCGATACGAGGGATCACCGCATCATACTTAGGCAATACCTTACCCATGTAACGCACCGTTGGGTTGCTGCTGGTGATATCCATGTAGCAGTGAAGAGTGTCTATGATGTCTACTTCATGGCCGCGCGCTTCCCCGGCCTCTTTCAGGCGCTTGGTAGAGTATAAATTTTCGTTGCGAGACAAGATTGCAATACGCATGTCTACATTCCTTAGTGGTAAAACTTTAATAATAAAAAAGTAATGCTTTCAAATTTAAGTGATTGTTGGCCTCAGGGCGAACAATCGATATCGACGGCTAAAGACGCTGCGTCAGGAGCAATTCACCCGATCGCAAAGCGGTGCCTGCGGAATAACTCAGTGGCTTAACTATAGCCATAATTAGCCGCCAGCGTGATGCGTTTGCTCGTTTTTTCTTGGTAATCATTCGATTGTCTGAGGTTTTCCATCGCCTGTTTAGGGCGCGACCTTATTGATAAACCCTACGGGAGAAAAGCTAATTTTTTTTGTCGTGACCACAAGGGATTTTATTGCAAAGGCCTACGCGTGGTGGGAGTGTTAACTCAGCTAACGTTAAGCGTTAATGAACTTGAGTCTTGCTCTGTGCGTAACACTGAGTAGTTTTCCAAATATAGTCAGTGCGCTGCGGAGTCGAGATGAACCGAATTAACCCTGCTAAGTTACCTAATAGTAAATGGACGGCGGTAAAGCCGATGAATCGAGAAAAGCATTTCTTAGTATCAGAAATGGAGTTTGATGAAGAGGGGGCTGTTATTTTGTGCAAGTTGGAAGCAATACTTTCAAAGAATGAGTATTTAATCGATTGGACAGAATTGAAAAGTCGAGATAAGTGGCTTCAGGGGTGGAAGTAGTTAGGCCTTTGGAAACATGAGTCACAAAAAGGCCAGACAGTTGTCTGGCCTCTAGCCGCTTTGTCAATCAAGCAACAAGCGAATTAACGCATGGTAACGAACTCTTCGGCGCCTGTGGGGTGGATGGCGACCACCGCGTCGAAGTCGGCCTTGGTGGCGCCCATCTTGATGGCGACGCCGAAGCCTTGCAGTATCTCATCCATGCCGTAGCCGATGCCGTGAATGCCCACGACCTTCTCCTCGTTACCGGCGCAAACCAGCTTCATCTTACAGGCCTGGCGGTGGGCAGTGACTGCCGTGTACATAGAGGTGAAGCCTGAGGTGTAGACCTTGACGTTCTCCTCGCCATATTGGGCGATCGCCTCGGGTTCGGTCAGGCCCATGGTGCCTATGGCCGGGTGGCTGAATACCACGGTGGGCACTAGGCTGTAATCCATCTTGGCATCGGTCATACCGTTAAACAGGCGTTCCGACAGCAGGCGACCTGCTTTTACGGCAACCGGCGTCAGCTCTATGCCGCCTTCGATGATATCACCGACACAGTAGATGCCTGGTGCTGTGGTGTTTTGTTGGGCATCGACCACCACATACCCCTTGTCGTTAAGCTTAACATCTGTGTTTTCCAGGCCGATCTTGTCGGTGGATGGACGACGGCCGATGGCCCATATCAGGGTATCGATCTCATAGCTTTCACCATTTTCCAGCTTAAGGGTCAGCGAGCCGTCGGCGTTTTTGGTGACAGACTCTGGAATGCTGTGGGTGTGCAGGCTAGGGCCGTCTGTGGCCATAGATTCCATCAGGGCTTCGCTCAGCATAGGGTCGAAGCTGCGCAGCGGTGCATGCTTACGCACAAACAGATGAGTCTCGCTGCCCAGAGCATGAAGCACGCCTGCCAGCTCGACGGCGATATAGCCTGCGCCAACTACGGCAACGCGTTTAGGCTGCTCGTTAAGGGCGAAGAAACCGTCAGAGTCGATACCATATTCGGCGCCCGGAATGTTGGGAATGGTTGGGGTGCCGCCGGTGGCGATCAGGATATGGTCGGCGCTGTAGTGTTCGCCATTGACCTCAATGGTGTTGTTGTTGACGAATTGGCCGTAGCCACGCACCAGAGTGACACCATTGCTGTCCAGGCCTCTGTCGTAGGCGCCGTGGATGCGCTCTATGTAGGCTTCGCGACTCTCGACCAGCTTGCTCCAATCGAATTTATTCACCGATACGTCGAAGCCATAGTCTTTAGCGTACAGGTGCATGGCTTCGGCGACTTGGGCGCCATACCACATGACTTTCTTAGGGACGCAGCCGACGTTAACGCAGGTGCCGCCCAGTGCCTTGGCTTCGATCAGCAGTACCTTGGCACCGCGCATGGCCGCACGGTTGGCCGAGGCGATCCCGCCGCTGCCGGCGCCTAAACAGATATAGTCAAAATGTTGAGCCATCTTTTTCTCCAAATTCGAAGGATTGCATATGGGGGTCATTGTAGGGGTAAAGCGGCAAGCAAACCAGTGGTGTGTTGCGCCCTTTAGCCGCAGACCCGACAGTAGAGCCTAGATTAGACCGGAGTGAGACAAGATGGCTTTCACTGATATCTTTACTCGGCTTCCCTCGGGTTTTTACTGCGAGCAAGGTTAGCGCCGATATTGGCACTTATGGTGATCGCTTTGGTTAGGCCCCTCGGCGCCACACTTCATGCAGATCCATTCGCTTTGACGGGCGCTAAGCTCTTTATCTTGATAGCCATATTGGCGTTTCTTTTGCCGCTTGAGGCCCTTCTCTAGATGAGACATACGCTTATCGAGCCAGCGGCAGCTGGGGTCGTCGGCCACATGCTGGCGACTGGCAAGCTGCTGTTTGCGGCTTAGCTGTTTTTGACTTAGTTTCTTAGTGCGTTTCTGTTTGGGCTTTTTGGTCGATTTCTTATCGCGGCGAGGCTTGGTCTGAACCGGGCTGGGGCGATAGTTAAGGGCGCTGGTGGGCTTGTCTGGGATAGCGATAGGATTGCCGTGACTGTCCAGCGCACCGTCGACGGGTAAGGTGATCACCTCAGGTTTGACTGGCGTGTCTTTAGCTAGACTGTTGTCTTGGTTTTTGTCCTGGGCTTGTGCAGCGCCAGTTAGCCAAAGTGAGAGGGCTATAAAGTTAACAGCGAATAGGTGTCGGGCGATAAAGCCTAGTGAGTGGCTGCGGGCAGACATTCCGTGTCCTCCAAGTCTGGGCAGGCACTCCTTGCCTGCTGTTAATAAAGCTAGCTCATGGAGAGCCAGCTTTCAATGACCGGATTCTGTCGGGGAACCTATTACTTAGAAGCTAAAGGTGAGGTGCAGGCCCGCATAGGTGTTGTTAAGGCTAGCCGTGGCATCTGGGTTTTCCTGTTTGATATCTTCCTGAGCCAGGGTGCGGCTTAGATGGCCAGAAAGCACCAAGCGGTTGGCCAGCTGATATTGGGCCTCTAAACCAAACTGAAAATGGTTGGGGCCGTTGTGCTCTTCGGTCACATATTGGAAGTCGAATGCCTGGGTGACATAAGGGGTCAGCGTCAGCTTTTCAGAGATGGGCCATTCGCTGTGTAGGCTGACCTCGACAAAGTAACCCGCGGCCTCTGTGGAGTAGGTGTAGCTGACCGATGGGGTTAACCACTCCAGCGCCGTGTATTCAATAGTCGCGAAAAATTCGTTGTCGCCACTGCGCTCATCGCTGTAGGTCTCGATGCGTTGATAACCGATAGCGGCGTTCAGGTTGTCACTAAGTTCGAAACCATACTCCAGCCCCATGTTCCATTCGATATAATATTGGCTATCGCCACGACCGACTGTGGTAAATAGGGTGAGATCATCCAGTTGGACGGCGGCGGTTGCCCAGTAGATGCCGCCCTTATCTAAGTTGTTGCGTCCCTCTGAGATATATTTCGAGTCCCAGCCTAAATCGAGAATCACCGAGGTCTCAGGGCCTTCGCCATGGCTGATGATGTTATTGATGTGCGAGTCATCGATTGTACCTGTATTAGCCTCTTCGGCGGCGTTGACTGTGCCTGCCAGCATGAGACTGAGAATACAGGTGTGAGTGAGCAATTTGTTCATGGGTGTAACACTGAATGTTATTGGGATCGAAATGGATGATAATCGGCTAATTATTAAACATAAATGATAATTGCTCGCATTTGCGATCGGCTTGGCAATATCTGTGATGTAAGTGACAAGTATATATCGTCTTGCTCTAGATCAAGGTTTTTCCTCTAGCTCGCTGCTAGGTGTTCACTGCTAGGTTTAACTCATAACTGTCAGGCGCTGTTGCTAATTGTCACTTTGGGCGCTCATGCCCAGGAGTCTATCTAGTTTACCCAAGATGCTTGAATAGTCGCCCAGTCGCCCATATGTAACCTCAATACCCTAAGATTGACGAGGACACCAGATGAGTAACCCTTTGCTAAGCGGCAGTGAATTACCGCTATTTTCGCAAATTAAACCCGAGCATATTCAGCCAGCCGTCGAGCAGGGGATTGCCAATTGTCGCCAGAAGATCGATGAGGTGCTTGCCAGCGGCGGCCCCTACACCTGGGACAATCTGATCGCCCCGCTAGAGCAGGTAGATGACGAACTGAGCCAAATTTGGTCACCCGTATCACACATGAACTCAGTGCTTAGCACAGAGGAGTGGCGCGCCGCTCACGATGCCTGCCTGCCACTCTTGTCTGAATATGGTACCTATGTGGGGCAGCATCAGGGTCTATATCAAGCTTATAAGGCGCTCAAGGAGTCCGATGAATTTGCCAAGCTGAGCCAGGCGCAGCAAACCAGCATCACTCACAGCCTGCGTGATTTCGAGCTGTCAGGCATCGGATTGAGCGATGAGGATAAACAAACTTATGGCAAATTGGTTAAACGTTTATCTGAGCTAACCAGTAGCTTCTCTAATCAGCTGTTAGATGCCACTCAGGCCTGGACTAAGTTAGTAACCGATGAGCAGGAGCTGGCCGGTTTACCCGAGTCTGCTATTGCCGCAGCCAAGGCGATGGCCGAGGCTAAAGAGCAGCAAGGCTGGTTATTTACTCTGGACTTCCCCTCTTACCTACCCGTGATGACCTATAGCGATAATCGTCAGCTAAGGGAAGAATGCTACCGCGCCTTCGTGACCCGCGCATCTGATCAGGGACCTAATGCCGGTGAGTTCGACAATGGTCCGTTGATGGATGAGATCTTAGACCTGCGTCATCAGCTCGCCAAATTGCTGGGATTCGACAGCTTTGCCCACAAGTCACTGGCGACCAAGATGGCTGAGTCGCCCAAGCAGGTGCTGGGTTTCCTTAACGAATTAGCAGCCCGCTCTAAGCAGCAGGGCCAAAATGAGTTGGCTGAGCTGACTGCCTTTGTCGAGAAAGAGTTTGGCGTGAGCGAGTTGGCTCCGTGGGATCTCAGCTACTACGCCGAGAAACTTAAGCATCACAGATATGAGATCTCTCAGGAGCTGTTACGTCCATACTTCCCGGAAGATCGTGTCTTGTCTGGTCTTTTCTATACAGTGTCGCGTCTGTTTGGTCTGACGATCGAAGAGCAGGAACATTTCGACAGCTGGCACAAAGATGTACGCTTCTTCCATATTAAAGATGCAAAGGGCGAGCACAGAGGCAGCTTCTACCTGGATCTCTATGCCCGCGAAGGCAAACGCGGTGGTGCCTGGATGGACGATTGCCGCGTGCGTCGTCAAACCGCTCACGATTTGCAGAAGCCGGTGGCTTATCTCACCTGTAACTTTAACGCGCCGGTCAATGGCAAACCTGCGCTGTTCACCCACGATGAGGTAACAACCCTGTTCCACGAGTTTGGTCACGGCATTCACCATATGCTGACCAAGATAGATGTGGCGGGCGTATCTGGCATCAATGGTGTGCCTTGGGATGCCGTGGAATTACCGAGCCAATTTATGGAGAACTGGTGTTTCGAGGAGGAGGCATTAGCCGAGATCTCTGGACACTTCGAGACCCATGAGCCATTGCCTAAGGCGATGCTGGACAAGATGCTGGCGGCGAAGAATTTCCAGTCAGGCATGATGATGCTGCGTCAGCTGGAGTTTTCACTGTTCGATTTCCGTTTGCATCTGGAATATGACCCGGCAGAGGGTGCCAATATTCAGGCCAAGCTAGATGAGGTGAGAGATCAGGTTGCCGTGGTGAAAGCGGCTGACTTTAATCGCTTCCAACACAGCTTCGCGCATATCTTTGCTGGTGGTTACGCCGCAGGTTACTACAGCTACAAGTGGGCCGAAGTGTTGTCGGCCGATGCCTTCTCACGTTTTGAAGAAGAAGGGATCTTTAACGCCGATACCGGCCGCAGTTTCCTGGAAAATATCCTCGAGATGGGCGGCAGCCTGGAGCCGATGGAGCTGTTTAAGCGCTTTAGAGGCCGCGAGCCGCAGATCGATGCCCTGCTGAGACACTCAGGTATTCAAGGCTAATGCTTTGATCTGATTAGTCTATCTAGATGCGAAAAGGCCAACCCTATGATAAAGGTTGGCCTTTTTTATGAGCTGATGAATTAGCGATTAGTAAGCGCCTTCGCTATAGGTCAGTTCATAGCTATGGCTGTAAATCTCTAAGATATTGCCAAAAGGATCTTCCATATAGATCATGCGATAAGGCTTCTCGCCTGGGTAGTAGTAGCGAGGCGCCTTCATGCGCTTCTTACCACCGGCGGCCACAATCTTCTCGACCAGGCCCTCTAGATCTGGATCTTGTACGCTGAAGTGGAACACCCCAGTTTTCCAATACTCAAAGTTATCCTCAGGGTTTTGCTGATTCGCAAACTGGAATAGCTCGACGCCTATCTTGTCGCCGGTTGCCAGGTGCGCGATACGAAACGACCCCCAACCCTCACCAAAGACGTCGTTACACATCTCGCCAATTGGACTGTCGTCTTCAACAATCTCAGTGGGTTCCATTATGAGGTACCAGCCTAATACCTGAGTGTAAAACTCAACGGCAGCCTCGAGATCCGGCACCGAAATACCTATGTGAGAAAAAGTTCTTGGGTAAGCCTTGTTCATGTTGTGCTCCTGTCAATTGAATTGGGTATAGCTTACAAATTGAACTAAATTATGTAAAATTATCAAAATTTATAATTTTAAGTACAAAACGTAATGGTAAATCCTGTTTGGCTACGAAGTTTCTGTACGCTGGTGGAGTTGGGGCACTTTACGCGCACCGCCGAGCGACTCTATATGACGCAATCTGGTGTGAGTCAGCATGTGCGTAAGTTAGAGGAACAGCTGGATGCCCAATTGCTGCTGCGTGAAGGTAAGCAGTTCTCCCTTACCCATGCCGGTCGCCAGTTGTATCAAGAGGGACAAGAGATACTCCTGTCGCTGGCCAAGTTAGAGCAGGGGATCAAGCAAGATCCGCCCTTTGCCGGTTTGGTGCGCTTAATGTCGCCTGGTAGCGTCGGCCTTAAGCTCTATGGCGAGTTGCTGGATCTCCAATCAGCCCATCCGCAGTTGTCACTGGATTATCGCTTCGCCTCCAATGCCGGTGTAGAAACCGCAATAGCCGCCTTAGAGACTGATATAGGTTTAATGACCCGTCAGCCTAATCTTGAGGAGGTAGAGGCACAGCTGATTGCTAAGGAACCGCTGCTCTTGGTCACTCCGGCGAGTAAGATGCCACTCACCTGGACGGCGTTGCAGGCGCTGGGATTTATCAATCATCCTGATGGTGCTCACCATGCCAAGTTACTGCTGGGGGCCAACTATCCTGAGTTTGAGCAGGGCGAGCAGTTACCAAGCAAAGGTTTTTCTAATCAGATAGGGTTGATTTTGGAGCCGGTAAGTCGCGGCTTAGGATTCACAGTCTTGCCTGCCTATGCGGTGGAGGCCTTTGCCCATCAAGGCTTGATCTCGGCTCATGCTTTGGAGGTGCAGGTGAGTGAGCCCATCTATCTTTGCCGTCGTCGACAGTCGGTACAACCCAAGCGGGTCGACTCTGTGGTCGGGGCGATTAAAGAGCTATTAAATTAGCGAGGCCAGTGATTTCACCGGCCCCGCATCGGGTTTTAAGGAGTGTAGTAAGTGGCGGCACCCGGGCCGACTGGCAATCCGAGGGCGAATACCCAGATAAAGAAGAAGCAGGTCCACCCGATAAAGAAGACGATGGAGTAAGGCAGCATGGTGGCAACCAGTGTGCCTATGCCGAGATTCTTCTTATATTGGGAGGCTACGGCCAGGATCAGGCCAAAATAACTCATCATAGGGGTGATCAAGTTAGTGACAGAGTCACCGATACGATAGGCGGCCTGAATGGTTTCGGGGGCATAACCCACCAACATCAACATGGGTACAAAAATTGGTGCCGTCACCGCCCACTGCGCCGAGGCGCTGCCCAGCATCAGATTGATAAAGCCACACATCATGATAAACAGCAGGAACACCAGCGGACCTGTGAGGCCGATGGCGTTGAGGGCATCTGCGCCAGTAACCGCCAGTACGGCGCCCAGGTTTGTCCATTTAAAGAAAGCGACAAACTGCGAGGCGAAGAACACCAGCACGATATACATGCCCATGGTGCTCATGCTGTGGGACATGGCGTCGATGACGTCTTTATCTCGCTTCATGGTACCCACTACCTTGCCATACACCAGGCCAGGAATGGCGAAACAGATAAAGATGAAGGCCACTATACCCTTGAGGAAAGGGGAACCGGCAACCAGCCCTGTTTCAGGATGACGCAGCGGCGCGTTTTCCGGCACCACGGAGAGCGCCAGAATACCACCAAGCACTAAGATGGAGAGCCCGGCCATCTTGAGCCCCTTGACTTCGAGCGGCGTGACGCTGTCCATTTTCTGATTTTGGAGATCTATGCTGGCCTCACTGGCGTCATATTTGCCCAGCTTAGGCTCGACAATCTTCTCTGTGACCAAGGCGCCGAGGAGGGTGATGACGAAGGTTGAGACAAACATAAAGTACCAGTTGACCTCAGGGCCTACCAGATACTCGGGATCGATCATCTGCGCCGCCGCTTCTGTGATGCCCGACAGCAGAGGATCTACTGTACCCAGAAGCAAGTTGGCGCTATAGCCGCCGGAGACACCGGCAAAGGCCGCGGCCAGACCCGCGAGAGGATGACGCCCGAGGGAGTGGAAGATCAGCGCGGCCATGGGGATCAGCACTACATAACCTAGCTCGGCGGCGGTATTAGAGACGATACCAGCAAAGACTATGGTCAGGGTGACCAGACGCTTTGAGGCGCCCATAACCAAGGTGCGCATAGCGGCCGATAGCAGGCCAGAACGGTCGGCAATGCCCACGCCCAGAAGTGCCACCAATACAGTGCCTAAAGGCGTAAAGCCGGTAAAGTTAGTCACCAGGTTGGAGACTATCATCCTAAGGCCTTCGGCATTCATCAGGCTGACCACATGGATCAGACCATCTTCGCCCCGTCCTGGTGCACCCACTGGGCGGGGGTCATTGACTGTCAGCTCGAAATAGCCGGCAATACCGCTGATCACTATGACGGCGGCACAAAATAGGGCGAAGAGAGTGATGGGGTGAGGTAAAAGATTTCCCAGGCGTTCGACCACGTTGAGAAAGCGGACAAACAGGCCATTTTTGCTTGTTGAGGGAGTCGGGGGATGACTAGCCGCCAGACTCTCTTCTTGATTGGAGCTCATGGTTCTTCCTTCATCTTGGGCATCTTGGTACCCATTTATTTATGACCGCCACGGGGCGGTAAGATAACCGTTTATGATGAAGGCATTGCTTTAACTGAAGCTTAATTTGGCGCCAATACTCAATCTTAGTTGCGTATAGGGGTGGCTTGCAGGCAAAAAAAAGCCCAACTTAAAGTTAAGTGGGCCAATAAAAGGATGATGATTGAAACCAAAACCCAGCTTGGGAAGATAGGGTTGCCTCTTGGTTGATTGAAATATTAGCCCAACTTGGCTGTATGAAGACTGAACAGCAGAGCAGTCTGCTTTAGGTCAGGTTTAAGGCTGATTTGAATACCCAGCTGCCTGTTGTTTAATCTCTGTGCAAGTAAATGGTAAAGACTCGTCCGGTTGAACCAGTTGGCTCATAAATCGCCTAGCTCTGGCCTATTTTTATTCGAATACCTGTCAATGTGTTATCTATCTTAGTGTTATTCCCTTGTATTACTGGGCTTTTCATTAGCCTGTAACTTTTTTCGTTATTTTATCTGTCTGTTTGATATAGATAATTAGTTTTGATGTGACACTTATTGTGACTTTTGCTCTGTATGATTGAAAAAGATACTCATTAGGCCGAAAAGCAGGCTTTTGCGGCGGATAAAGTTGCAGATTCCCCAATTTAGCTGAAAAAAGATGAATATAGCAGCAGCGAAATGGCGAAGGGAGAGCCGATAAATTGCTGGAAATTATCGCGAAAATCGGTGAAGCTGGTGCGTTAATCAAAGACAGATAACAATAACTAAAGGGAAGGAACTCAAAGATGGAAGGTTTGCTGTTAGGCCTTGGCCTAGTCGTTATCATCACCTACCTCTGGTATGTCAGCCTGATCAAGAAGCGTAACGCGGTGCGTGAAGCCTTGTCGGGTATCGATGTGCAGTTGAAGAAGCGCGCTAATTTGGTGCCCAACATTCTTAAGATCGCACAGAAATTTATGGATCATGAAAAGTCGCTGCTGACGGAGATCACCGCGCTACGTACGCAGGTCACAGCGGGTTATGATCTTAATGACGCGGCGGCGATTAAAGAGCACTTGGGATTGGCCGAGCAGCTCAATAGCAAGATGGGCCAGTTGATGGTTAGCGTCGAGAATTACCCCGAGCTTAAGTCTGATCAAACTATGGTGCAGGCGATGTGCACCTATAGTGAAGTCGAAGAGCACATCTCGGCGGCGAGACGTTTCTATAATGCTGCGGTATCAGAACTGAATACGGCGGTGGAGATCTTCCCTGGATCGATTATCGCCTCTATGGCCAAGGTCAAGGCGATGCCTTTCTATGAGGCCGAAGAGGCCGCAAGAGCCCCTGTGGACGCTGCCGATTACCTAAAATAAATCCCAGTCTTGAATAGATGAATATATTGAGTTTTATCCTCGGTGAGCCGATCAAGGCCGAGCGTCAGCCACAACGTTTGGTGGCCGATCCCGAGGAGCAGGAGCGGTTTAAGGCCTATTACGACGAGCATATTGAGCCGCTCACTCGTAAATTTGAAAATCATAGAGTTGCTAGCCTTAAGGCGCTGCGCGGTCGTCTCTATACCAATCTGGGTATTCTCCTGGCCGTGGCAGCCTTGATTTTTATCTTTAGTGTGTCTGGTTACCTGGATATCCCTTGGGTCTTCTACATTGTTTTATTTCTGCCCTTCGCCTGGTGGTGCTATCGGCCGGTGAAGCATTATAAATCCGATGTGAAGCGAGAGGTGTTTCCTAAGATCTTTCGTTATTTCGGCCATGACTTTATTTTCAGCACCAGCCATAGCATGAGCCTAACTCAGCTTAAGCGTTCCAAGTTACTGCCTGGCTATGATAATGCCAAGTTCGATGATTATGTGCAGGGCACCTACAAGGGCGTGGAGATCGCCATCAATGAGCTGTGGCTCACCAAACAGGTTAAACGCGAGAAGAGTACCGAAACAGAAACTGTTTTTCGTGGTGTTATGGTGCAACTCAGCAGCCATAAGGCGTTTAAGGGTCATACTGTGGTAGTGAAAAATCGCGGCGGCTTGGTGAACTTTCTCTCCAGCAGCTTTAAGAGCCTGAGCCGGGTTAAGCTCGAAGATCCTAGGTTTGAAGAGCGGTTTGATGTATTTTCAAACGATCAAATTGAGGCGCGCTACCTGCTTACTCTCGGCTTTATGGAGCGTCTGCAGTCTCTGGCCAACCTATTTGCGAAAAAGATCCAGTGTGCCTTCTACGAAGACAAGTTATTGATCATGTTGCAGAGTGGCGACAATCGTTTCGAGTTAGGCTCTATCTTCGACGGCGCCACCTTCGAGTACGAGTTCAGCCAAATAAACCGAGAGATGAAGCAGCTGTTTGCTATCATTGAAGTACTCAAACTCGATCAAGACATTGGATTTTAATGCCCGTTGCAGTGCGTCACGCCTATTTTGCCCTACAGCTGCTGTGCCTCTGGCTCGGCCTGGCGCTGTGCTGGCCGCAGGACGCGGCGGCGCAATCGGAAAAGCCGCGCTATAAGGCGAGTTACTCTAAACATGGCATCTTAAGTAACAGCGACGCGCCGCGCCTAGATGACATCGACGATAGCAAGATCAAAGTCTATCAATATACCCAGGCCAACGGCGTAGTGGCCTTTGCCGATCATGCACCGGGCCATAGTGAGTTCAGGGTGCTCTTGTATGAATGCTTCGCCTGCAAACCTGACTCAGAACTCGACTGGCAGAAGATACCGTTGTTCAGCGCCGAATATGATGAGTTGATCTCTCGTGCCGCCAAGACCCACGGTTTGGACCCCGCGTTGATCCGCGCCGTGATCCACGCCGAATCTGCCTTTAATGTATTTGCCCTGTCGCGCAGCGGCGCCATGGGCTTGATGCAGTTGATGCCAGGCACAGCCGAGGAGATGGGCGTTAAGAGTCCCTACCGACCCGAGCAGAATATCGATGGCGGCGCCCGTTATCTGGCTAAGATGCTGGCAAGATTTGATGGCGATATCGATCTAGCCTGCGCCGCCTACAATGCCGGTCCCACCACTGTGAGCCAGTACAAGGGCATTCCGCCCTATCCAGAGACCCAGGCCTATGTGAAACGGGTCAAGATACTGTTGAAACGCTATCAGAAATTGGGGTAGTCAAGATGCAGCAGATCGTTATCGAACAGGAAATTGCGCTGCTTAGCCCAGAGGTGCGTACCGATCCTAAGGCGCTCGACCAGCTTATTCATGTCGATTTTCTTGAGGTGGGGGCGACGGGCGTGAGTTTTGGTAAGCCAGAGGTGTTGGCGCGCCTGCCCAAAGAGAAGCCGCCGGTATTTAAGGTGACAGATATTCAGTATCGGTTATTGAGTGCGGATCTGGCTCAGCTTAACTATCGCGCCTGTTTTAAGCCGGTGAACGAGGTGAATAAGCGTTATTCGCTGCGTACCTCGTTGTGGAAGTGCGAGGCCGGATGCTGGCAGATCATCTATCATCAGGGCACGCCCTGCGCGCCCTTCTTCTAACTACTATTGCTAACTATTAGGTCTCGGTACTATTTAGGGCGCTATTCGCCCACTTCCCAGGTGACTTGAACATGGCCGCCACCCTGATTAAGCAGCGGGTGCAGGTAATCCAGGGTCGATTGCGCGATCTCATCGAGTTGCCAGGGGGGGTTGATCACCCAAAGGCCTGCGGCCGTCATACCAAACTCTTCGCTATCGGGTTTGATGGCTTGTTCTATCCGCAGCTGCTTCTTAATGCCGCTCTGTTTCAGCATGTCAAACATGGCTTCGGTTTGTTCACGCTTCACCACCGGATACCAGATCATATAGACCCCGGTAGCAAACTTCTTGTGGGCCTTGATTACGGCTTTGGCGACTTCCTGGTAATCGCTTTTAATCTCGTAGCTAGGGTCGATAAGAATTACCCCGCGGCGTTCCAGCGGCGGCACAGCGGCCAGTAGCCCTTTAAGACCATCGCCCTTGATCACCTTGATCTGCTTGTCACCGCCCAGTTGCTCATCTAGCAACTGATGATCGGCGCCGTGCAGTTCGTGCAATACCATGCGGTCTGCGTCGCGCAGGTTCATGTCAACAAATGCAGGTGAGCCTGGGTAAAGTTCGAGTTCGTCACCGCTGTTGAAGTGTTTGATATCGCCTATGTATTGGCCAAGCGCCTCGGGCAAGTCCTGCTTATCCCACAGCTTGGCGACCCCCTCTAAATACTCGCCCGTCTTCTGTGCAAACTCGTCTGACAGTGCGTAGCCACCGGCGCCGGCATGGGTGTCGATATACACCAAGGGCTTGTTCTTCTTATGCATCAATTTCAAGGTTTGCAACAAGAGGGTGTGCTTAAGCACATCGGCATAGTTTCCGGCGTGGTAGCCGTGACGGTAACTTAACATGAAGATTCCAGATGGTGAGGGCGCTAGCCTGATAGGGCGATTATAGGGGGGATGCCCGCCTAGGTACAGAGAGTTGGTGAGTGCGTAACAGCGTGCCACGCATAAAGAGCGTATTCAGCGTGGTGCACTTTTGGCATAATGTCGGCGTGATTTCTTAATTTACCGAGCCAAAGTGACTGCATCATCAACAAATGTTCTGCCCATGGGGATCTTTTTTAATCGCCAATACCCGACTCTGGAAGCCGTGTGTGACCGTTGGGGCTTAGTGTTCGACAAGGACGCCCTGTTTGAGTTGGTGTTTGAAGATGACTGCCTCATCTTGAACAAGCGCGACGAGCCCAAGCTTAAGGGAATATTTGTCGATTTTGTCTCTGGCGCCGTGGCTCACAGACGTAAGTTCGGTGGCGGTCGAGGCCAGGCTATTGCTAAGGCCGTTGGTCTTAAACAAGGTGTGACCCCTAGTGTGGTTGATGGCACCGCAGGTTTGGGGCGAGATGCCTTCGTGCTAGCCAGCCTGGGTTGTACAGTGACCATGGTGGAGCGTAACCCTGTGGTCGCCGCCCTGTTGGAAGATGGTTTGCGCCGCGCTTATGAAGATGCCGATATCGGCTCCTGGATGCAGGAACGCATGCGTCTGGTCCATGGCTCTAGCCTGACGGCGCTGGCAGCCTTGGGCGAGCAGGTGGATGTGGTCTATCTGGATCCTATGTATCCCCACAGGGAAAAGTCTGCCTTGGTGAAGAAAGAGATGCGGGTATTCCAATCGCTAGTGGGCGCCGATCTCGATGCCGACGGCCTGCTGGCCCCTGCCATGGCCCTCGCCAGCAAGCGCGTAGTGGTCAAACGCCCCGACTACGCCGATGATCTTGACGGTGTTAAACCCAGCACCCGCATCGAAACCAAGAAGAACCGCTTCGATGTCTACGTTAAGGCCGCGATGAAGAGCGAGTAGTGAGTATAATTAGAGAAAGGATTAAGCGTCGATACATAAACGCTTAATCCTTAATGGATTTACTTATCAAATAGGCCTGATGTGGCTATTTGGCGAGCATAACGATGACCAGAGTGGTCTTCTTGATTTACATTATAATAGACAATGACAAGGTCTTTTTTAGGCGATACGTACAATCCTTGAGTCATTAATCCGCCTTTCCACATGTCACCATCTGGCCATAAAACATCCCACTGACGGCTATTGGCGATAAAGTCTTTAGAGCCTAGGTATTCAACGAAAACCGGCCCATCGAACCCTTTCATAATGAAGTCATGGGTGCGAACCTTGCTATGAATGCGTTTTAATATCTCATCAGATACAACTTGTTCTGTGGCGATTTTATTCCAGCTAGGTGTGTAGAGCATGCCAAAGCGAGCAAAGTCTCGTAAATTACTGGATATTAAACCATGAGCTGCCACTATGCCATCTGGACTCATGTGCATCTGGAGTGCACCTTCTGCCCCCACTTTAGACCATACGCGGCGATCGAAAATTTGATGCCAGCGCTCATTTTCAACAGCTTCTGCGAGTATTACTAACACTTGCGTCAGACCTGAAGCATATTGGAATGAAAGCCCTGGCTCTTCTTTCTTCTTGGTGCTTTTCAGCACATCAATTAAGGTTTCAACGCCCCGCTTTTCATTTGGAAAGCCAAACTCGGCCTCGTATACCCGTCTGGCAACGTTATCAGGATCGAATCGTGATTCACTGGTATCCTCTAAATCCATCCCTGTGGCCATATCCATCACGTCACGTGTGGTTATGGTGTCCCAATCAGTGCCTTTGAACTCTTTGATGTAGTTTGTGATGGGGGCATTCTCATCGATTTTCCCTTCACTAATTAACATATCGATGAGTAAGCTGGCTGTAGGCTTGGCTGAAGACATCCAAACGTGAGAATCTTCCTGTCGCATACGAGGGTATTTTTCATAAACGATATTGCCCTTGTGTACGACTAAGAAACCTTGTGCACCATCAGATTGCTCTAAAAAATGATCCAGTGTTAAAGGGCCCTTTAGCTTACTCTCTGATAGCATTTCAGCTTTCACTTTTCCTATTTCAGGCATGAGCTTTTTACCCAGTGGCATGACTGGTTGTCTGGCGGGCAATATCGCGGTAGGTAAAAACTCAGATGCACGCATATTGAAATAAGCAGAGACATCGCCTCCTGTGAATAGCTCACCATAATTTGCTTGGCGTGTTTTTTTCTCCAGCTCGAGAGGGAAGCCATTTTTAAATTCGATTATGGGGGTTTTGTCTTGAGCGGCAATTGCATGGGGGAGTGTGGTCGGGACAATGGCTGTCAAGATTAGGAGTGGTATAAAGTATTTTATTCGCTTCATTTTAAACCTCACTTTTGATGATGATCGTACAGCGTTTGTTTAAGTCTGAGTTTGCGATGGAGGCCATATTGTAGTTCAAAATACATACAGCCAGCTCTCGGTCTTTAGACTTAATTTGCTGATTTATAGTAATTTATAACCTAACTTGCTAATTAGTGTGAAATAGATCACATTGAGGCTTCCAATGAATAAGTAATAGAAATTACTTTGGTTTTCACTCAAGTTTATTCCTCATGCCCTTTCTTAGATATTTGCCCAATTTGCCCGGCTGTTGTGACATTTTGATGGCAAAAGTTGTGGTTCAGTGGAGTGAACTTTTCAACTGTAAGTACGCTTAAGCTGACCACCTGGTAAGCCTTTACTCGATACCTATTGTGGTGCCTTAAGGCCAATGTTAGCCTGCTTATTCAGTTATTTTATTCGCTCATTTGGAGCCATTATCAGACGAAGAGATATCCAAGGAGTTTACGATGCTCAGGATTAATGTGTTCGGCAGGTCCATGTCGGTGCGGCGCGTTGGCGAGGAGTGGCAGTTGTTTAGTGAGTCGCAAACCGGGATGCGCAGCCGTGTCTATGATGTGGTGATTCCGCCCGAGCTGACGGAAGAACAGCTGCTAGGTTATCTGGATGATATCTATCACAAACAGGCCAGTGCCCAAAACCCAAAGGTTAGCTTAGAGAGCTAGTGATCCGTTAAGGCAAGGGGAGGGAAATGATGATAAGACGCTTGATGGATTACCTCAGGCTTTTGCTGTTTGTTTGCGGCGTTCTGCTCGGGGTGCAGGTTCCCGCTTTTGTCGATCAGTATGGCAAGGCGCTTGCTGCTCATACCCAGGAGGCTAAACAGAATTTGGCCGAATTTAAGCGCGATGCGGACCGTTTCTTTGGCGGCGATCTCGATAAGCTGATTACTCACTATAAGCAGAATCCCGACGCCGTGTTTAATGCCGGCGGCGAGAGCATAGAGGCGATTTATCAAAGGTATCAGTTGCTGTCAGAGGCACTGACTGAGTTTAATCAATCAACCTACGGCGGTTTCGACAGGCTTGTGCTGGCGCCTCTGCCTGAGATCCGTGACCAGGTATGGCAGAATTTCAGCCATAGCATCTTGCTAGATGGCCGCGCTATCGGCTTTGGCTTGGTGTTTGGTCTGCTGTTTGCCATGCTGTGTGAACTGACCCTGCACGGCTGTGGCCGCTGCGCTCGCGGCGCCTATCGCCACCTGCGCCCAAAAAACCAGGCGCATTCAGGGGCGTGATATATAGAAACCCTAAGGTTAGTCTGTGTTTGTCTTGATGAATAACGGCTATGCTTCAGGTATCTGCTTAGGTGAGTGACATGACAAGGCCAATTTGGCTGCCTAAGTTTACTGTTAACCATAAGGATTTTTACATGATAGCCCAAGGACAAGCATTACCCGCCGCCACGCTAGGCGAGCTGACCGAAAACGGCATGGTCAACCATGATGTAAAAGAGCTGTTTGCTAACAAGAAGGTGGTACTGTTTGCCGTTCCCGGCGCCTTTACCCCAACCTGCTCTGAGGCGCATCTGCCCGGTTATGTGGTGCTGGCGGATCAGTTTAAGGCCAAAGGGGTCGATATTATCGCCTGTGTATCGGTTAACGATGCCTTTGTGATGAAGGCCTGGGGCGAGGCGCAAAATGCCAGTGAATTGATGATGTTGGCCGATGGCGACGCCAGCTTTACCAAGGCCTTGGGCCTAGAGATGGACACCGCTGGTTTTGGCGGCATTCGCTCTCAACGTTATGCCATGGTGATAGACAATGGCGTGGTGACACTGTTGAATGTCGAGGCGCCAAAGAGCTTTGAGGTCAGTAAGGCCGAGGTGGTCTTGGCCGCGCTGTAATTCGGTGGATTTGAAAAGGGAGCCTAAGGCTCCCTTTTTTGTGGCTTGTGCTGATATGGCGTTAGCCGCCATGCACTTACCTGCAATGCCTTAGAAGTAATGCACATATTCTACGGCAACACGATATAGGGTGTCGTCGAAGCCCAAGAGGTCTACCTCATAATCACGACTGATATATTGGGTCATGAAGTGCAGTAGATTGTTTTGGTTCGCCAGTGGTGTGACGACCTCGAGAGTGAGTCTGTCCATGGTGTAGAACTTGTCAGCATCGTAGCCCCACTGACCATCGAAGCGTGCCCATTTAGCGGCAAGCTGCACACCTGAGTGGGCGAAGGTGTACTTATTGCTCCACTCGAAGAAGTAACCCAAACCGGCACGGTTGAGCTCATCTTCGGTGCGGCCCATCTCTTCTCGCGGCCAGTCGTCATCTTTTTCTTCTTCGCTATAACCCAGTCCCAGTGTCAGGCCGAGATCATAGTGATTGATATCGCTAAATCGACGGTTGAGTGCCACACCGGCCACCGCTAGCTGTTCAAACTCTTCCAGCTGTTGGCTGTTGTAATGCCCCTCATAACGGCCGTGGAAACTCAATAGATAGTCTTGCTGCTTGCCGAAGCTGGCAAACGGGCGCTGATAGTTAAAGCGCAGATCCATGGAGTCGCGGTATCTATCTTCGTCATATTTTTCAGAGTCGCGCTCATAGTAGTAGGTAGCGCGCACGCGGAAGTAGTTGTTGTCTAGCTGGTAAAGATTGTCGTAGCGCAAGTCATCCCAGATAAACGACAGACCGCCGCCGCGAGACATAGAGCTGAACTCTGAGTCCGGGTAAGACTCAAGACCAGCAATGAGCGACATGGCGAAAGGAGAGTTGTCGGAATCTGCAAGTGCAGAAAAGCTAAGTAGACCGACTAAGCCCAGTGCTAGTGGAGTTTTCATGAGGCGCCTCTGTGAATTCATCATCCGTTATGATGCACCCACATTAGCATAAAAGGCGATATTTTTCAGTAGACTAAACTGAATATTTAGGCCGCGCTTTGCAGTGGAGACTGCTGTTCGCTGATGCCGAGACTGGCTTCAATGTCGGCCACGCCTTGCGCCACTTCATCGGCAATCACCTCACTCTGGCTGGCGGAGGCCATGGCGTGTTGTTTGAGTGATTCCATCGCCTGAGACAGGCTGTCCAAATGGTTGGCCTGATCGCCGCTGAAACGAGCCCCCTGCTGGGCAGTCTCTGTCATCTCCTGGGATTGCTGTTGTACCGTCTGAGTAACTTGCCATAGCTTCTGAGCGCCTTGTGCCTGTTTTTGGCTGGTGCTCGCTATCCCCTCGACGCTAAGGGTGAGCTGTTGGTTGGCGTCGGTGAGCTGACTCAGGATGGTCACGACCTGCTGTAGTGATTCTTGAGTACGCTGTGACAGGCTACGCACCTCGTCGGCCACCACAGCAAAGCCGCGTCCCTGTTCGCCGGCGCGGGCGGCCTCGATGGCGGCGTTTAAGGCCAGCAGGTTAGTCTGTTCGGCGATATTGCCGATCACATCGAGAATAGTGGAGACATCGTTGACCGAGGTGGTCAAGCTGTCCAGCGAACGATGGCAATGGCTCACCGCCTGCTGGGTCTCATCGGCGGCGCTCATGAAGGCCTGAACCTCCTGCTGGCTGGCAAGCATCTGGCTATGGGTTTGCTGGGCATGTTGCTCGACCTGGCTGGAGAGCTCGCTCACCTCACGGGCGATGGCTCGCACCTGCTCTGTCTGGTTCTGCGCCGTATCGACTATGCCCAGGGTGGTTTCCGTGCCTTGGGTCAGCTCGGTAATGCGGTGTACTAACTGCGACAAGGAGGTGGAGATCTGGCCTATCTTAACTCTTTGTGTGGCATCTTCGGCCTCGAATCTGTCCAGCAACTGGTTGAAGTGACCGGCTATCTGACCCGTCTCACAGCGACGCGCTATGGTCAGGCGTTCACGACTGTTGGACTCGCTCAGGCGCATGAAGGCCTGATTCAGGTGCTTAAGCGGTTTAACCACTCGACGTTGCTGCAATAACAGATAGATGAGGGCAAACAGCGCCAGCACAGATACCACGCCATATAGCAGGGTCTGTAGTTGTTGTTTGAGATGCAGGTTTTGCGCTTGCTGGGCCTGACCTAACTTGAGCAGCTCATCTTCGATGCGCACGATAGCGGCCATCATCGCCTCTTGAGCCTCCTGATTGGCGGTCAGTAGCTGGTGGGTGTTGCTCACCTCTTTGCCATAGCGCTGACTGAGGGAGAGGAGTTCACTGTAGTCGCTTTCACCTATCTCTATCTGCTCGGCTTTATCGTCGCCCAGGGCAAACTCGTCGGCCTCCACAGTCTCATACAAGCCTATTAGTGGCAGCTTAGCCAATTGATCATGCCACTCGGTCAGCGCCTGTATCTGTGTGGCCAGCAAAGGTTTTAGTCGTTGATCTTTGCCTATCAGGTAATCCTGGGTCAGTTGTGACAGCTGATAGACCAGGGGCGGCAGGCTCTGGGTCAGTTGCAGGTATTGCTTGGCGAGCTTGGGGTGTTCTACTAGTCCCTTGTCGGCATATTCGGCCAGGTGCTGATTGTAGGAGAGCATCTCGCTCTCGGCATGGGCCAGCAGCTGACGCGGATTACCGGCCAGCTTGCCTGCGGCGCGGTATTGACTGTCTAAGTCGTTAATAAACTTAGTGATAGATTGCTGCAGTCGGCTGGCCTCTTCATGGGAGAGCTGGTTGAGACCGGCGGCGATAGTCTGCAGTTGTTGTCTGGCGCTGTTGAGTTGCTGGCTGTTGCCTGTGCTCAGATAGTTTTCCAGTTGACGGCGCACCTCCAGCAGAAATTGCTGCTGCAGCTCGGCGAGCATCTGATTTTTCTGCTCTATCTGCGCGCGCTCCTGATTGCTCCAAACGACAACACCAGCCAGCAGTGCGGCCAGCAATAACAGAGTGGCAGAAGCCCAGAGAGAGAGGGTGGAAATTTTCATGATCAAGCGCCAATGACAGTTTGCGCCAGAATATGACGTAAAGATTGCAAATTGATGACATTGGTGACTAGGTCTGAAAAGTCAGACAAGCGAGTGGTGTCAGTACTACTCCAGCGGTAACCATACCTGGGCGTGCAGGCCGCCTTCGGGTCTATTGGTGAGGACAACCTTGCCCTGATGGCGATCGACGATACGTTTGATGATCGCTAGCCCCAGCCCAGAGCCGACGCTGCCTCGGGCGATATCTCCCTGAGTAAACGGCTGAAATAGCTTGGGGATCTGCTCGCTGGAAATACCGGGCCCATTGTCTTCAACACTGAAGCCGACCCTGTGCCCGTCGAAGGTGGAGCTTAATTTTACCCAGCCGTTGCCATAGCGAAAGGCGTTTTCCACCAAGTTGCTGATGATGCGTTTGATTGCCACCGCTTGCATGGGGATTTCGGGGCAGTCACTGAGTGCCAGCACGATTTCAGCATCACGATTGGCCTCGGCTTGAGCAATATCTTGCAGCAGATCATTGAGTTGTACCTGTTCGCGATTGGCTTCCTGATCTTGACGAATATAGGCGATAAACTGATTGATGATGGCATCCATATCTTCGATATCGTGCACTATCCCCTCTTTAAGGTATTCATCCTCTTCCACCATCATCTCGGAGGCGAGACGAATGCGGGTCAGTGGCGTGCGCAGGTCGTGGGAGATCCCCGCCATCAGTAAGGCTCTGTCCTGCTCCAGTTGCTGCATACTGCGTGACATCCGGTTGAAGGCGTTGGTTACCTCGATGATCTCGGTAGAACCGGTTAGTGGCAGGGGCGCGGGATAGTCTCCACGGGAAACTGAGATAGCTGCTTTCTGCAAGCGTTTTAGCGGCTTGTTTTGTTTTCGGGCAAACCACCAACCGCCGGCGACACTCAGGGCGCCGATCACCATCAGATAGAGGGTCAGTGGCGACAGGCCAAACTCGTTAAAGCCGGTTAAGGGGACCTTAATCCAGACACTGGGCGCCTGAGGCGGCCGGATCCAGATCTCAAACTCCTTGCCCTGGGCGATGCGCACTTCGGCTTTGCCGCCTAGATGCTCAGACATCTGCGCCGATAACAGGCTGTAGTAAGCGGCGCGTTCTACCCCGGCCTCGCGAGCCTGTTTGAGGTTGTAGATCTCCATGCTATCGTCGCGCACCTTGGCATTGAGGGCGTCGACCATAGAGAGGTGTTCGCGGCCGACATCTATGCCGTCAACAAACAACAGGTTGACCTGACGGGCGATTAGCTGATTGATCTGTTGGTAGGTGGGCTGAATAAAATAGACAGCCACCGAGAGGTAGGAAACCAGCTGGTTGACCAGCAACAGGGAACCTATCAGCAGCACCGTTTGACTAAAGGCGCTGCGGGGCAGAAAACGTTTAAACCATTTCATTGTGAGGGACGATGGGCGGTAGGGTTAGCCAAGGCTAACGCCGCGCAGCACCGTCGGGCACAAATACATAACCCAGGCCCCAGACTGTCTGGATATACCTTGGGTTGGCGGCATCTTTTTCGATCAGTCGGCGAAGACGTGATACCTGTACGTCGATAGAGCGTTCCAATGCCGAATAGTCGCGGCCGCGGGCCAGATTCATCAGCTTATCCCGCGACAGTGGCTCTCTGGGGTGACTCACTAAGACCTTAAGTACCGCAAATTCGCCGCTGGTGAGTGAAATAGCCTCTTCACCGTGGTACATCTCGCGGGTGGCCAGGTTAAGGGTGAACTCACCGAAGGTGATCTCCTCTTCCTGCTGTGTCGGCGCGCCTGGTACCTCGGGCGCCTGACGGCGCATGACCGCCTTGATGCGAGCCAGGAGTTCTCTGGGGTTAAAGGGTTTGGGTAGGTAATCGTCGGCGCCCAGTTCCAGCCCTATGATGCGATCTACCTCATCGCCTTTGGCGGTGAGCATCACGATTGGAATCGTGTTGCCGTTCTGGCGCAGGCGACGGCAGATAGAGAGGCCATCTTCACCTGGTAACATAAGATCCAGCACCAATAGGTGGAAGTTTTCCCGCTCCAGCAGCCTGTCCATCTGCTCGGCATTGGCGGCACTTCTGACCTGATAACCCTGTTCCATCAGGTAACGCTCTAGTAGGGCTCTAAGCCGCATATCATCATCGACGACGAGAATTTTAGAGGTTTCTTGTCCCATGCTCTCTATCCCTTATTTCAGTGCGATCGGCTCGAGTTTTACCGCTCAACTGGCTGATATTCAATATTAATCTTATGTGCCTGCTTAATATAGCCGCTTTGCTATTTAAAAGCCTAGCGGGATTTGATCTTTGGCCTTTGGATAAAATCGCTTTGCTAGACTAATTTTAGCTGTAATTGGCTGATATTAAATGTGAATATTTCATTCTTATGGCTGTTTCGGGAAATTGTAACCAAATTGAAACCCTGTTCTATGGCTGACATAAGGCCTGCTTGCGAGCTTGGCTATTGTTTTTCTGTCGGCCCCATGGGTATTATCAGCCGAAAAGAGGCCGATGCCTTAGGCAGACTGCCGGGTATCCTTATTGAGTTGCATTGAGAGAAAGATGAAAGCCATGTTGATCACCCGTGAAGGGTGGCAAGCGCTCGATAGAGAGCTTAAGTATTTGTGGAAAGAGTATCGCCCCGAGATCACCAAGAAGGTGCAGGAGGCGGCGGCCCAAGGCGACCGCAGTGAGAACGCTGATTACACTTACAACAAGCGTTTACTGCGCCAAATAGACAGCCGTGTGCGCTATCTGGTGAAGCGGGTGGAGGATCTGCAAATTGTCGACTATTCCCCCCAGCAGGAGGGCAAGGTGTTCTTTGGTGCCTGGGTGGAGCTGGAAAACGAGGCGGGCGAAATTGTACGCTATCGCATCGTCGGTAAGGATGAGCTGGATACCAAGCTTGGCTATATCACCATAGACTCGCCCATGGCCAGAGCTCTTATTGGTAAGCAGGTGGATGACGAAGTGGTGGTTAACACGCCCGCCGGTAAGAAAGAGTGGTACGTCAACAAGATCCAATATAAGGCCTTTGAAGACTAGCGGTCAAAGTAGGATGTAAGCCTGAGGTAACAGGTCATCCACTTTTTAACTGATTGATATTATATTTAATATTTAGCTCTTAGCTTCGTTGTAACGAAATCTTGTCACCATGGAGATCATCTGTCATTGCCTGGCCCCTGATGGCTTGATGATCTCGATCAAAGCGTCGCATTGCGACTCCTCCTAGGCTACAGGCTGTTTTGGATAACCGAGAGCCTGCCGTGTCTGTATCGATTGAATCTAATTTTGGCGCCGATTACGCCGCCCATCTACCCTTGTTAGGCGATAGCATCGCCGAACTGCTTGCCTTCTTTGGCGTGAAGCGTGTCTATGGTGTTGGCGGTGACTTTGTCGCTAATCTGATTAATGCGCTGGATAAGCAGGTCGCGGTATTGCCGTCTAGCAATGAGATGCACGCAGGTTTTAGCGCCTGTGCTCAGGCCGAGTTAAACCCACTTGGTGTCTGTATGACCACCTATACGGTAGGTAGCTTGCCTTGCACCTCGGCGGCCGCCTTAGCGCGCACCGAAGGCCTGCCTGTGGTATTTATCTCGGGGGCACCCGGTGAGGCAGAGATCAACAGTCAGGCGCTGCACCATAGCGTGCATCCTCATACGGCTTGGCATACGAATCTCGATGCAGCGCTCAACGCCTTCAAGGCGCTGGGGGTGCGCGCCGAGCGCCTACAAGGCCAGCGTCATAGCGGTCAGCCCAATGTGGCGGCTGAGCAGTTTTTGCAGCTGTTGCTTCATGCCTATGTGAACCGTCAACCCGTGTATATCGAGGTGCCGCGCGACCTCATCTATCAGCTGACTCAGGCATTGAACCTGCCTAGCTGCCCGAGTGAGTTAAGGCCGCAGGCGCTCAATTTGAGTGGCGCCGAGCTGATCGCCAATCAGATCCGCACTCAGCTAACACGCGCTAAGGCACCCTTGGTGTTTTTGGGAGAAAAGCTCAGGCTTAACCCGGCGCTACTGGAAAAGATTCTGACCTTCTGCGAGCAACACCATCTGCCCTATGCCACCACTTGGTTTGGTAAGGGAATGCTGGATGAGTCAAAGCCGCTCTGTTTAGGCAGCTATAACGGCGTGTTTAGCCGTTTGCCCCAGCAGCAGTATATCGAGTCAGAGGCCGATTATGTGCTGGAGCTGGGCACGGCGATTTTCCCTTCTG
The DNA here is from genome assembly GCF_002215585.1 of Shewanella marisflavi. Classification (NCBI taxonomy): domain Bacteria; kingdom Pseudomonadati; phylum Pseudomonadota; class Gammaproteobacteria; order Alteromonadales; family Shewanellaceae; genus Shewanella; species Shewanella marisflavi. The sequence goes on along the minus strand of NZ_CP022272.1, from coordinate 4,093,393 downwards.
ACACCAACAATGCCTTTAGCAGTCAGACCCATGCCATAGACAATCACGGCAACAAGACGATGCTGAAGGGCACGGCGCAGTGGGAGACTGACGTAGATGCGGTGATCTCGCTGCTGATTGAGCAGCCGCTGGCATTGCAGACGCAAGTCAATCTGAACCCAATAGAGGCAGAGAAGCCAGCGCCGCAAGCAGAGCTTGGCTATCATCTTCTGGCGGCGGGTATTAATGCTGCGCAGCAGGCAGCGACTCGCCCCTTCATCTTTGTGCCAGAGGTGGGTAATTCGCTGTTTGCCAGCTTTGAACTCGACACCCTTGGCAGCGATATTGGTCGCAGCTATCTGGCCAATCCTTGGTATGCCGCCATGGGCACCAGCCTGCCTTACGCCAGAGCCGTAGTAGACCAACTCGCGGAGCTGGGAAGCGATCAGAGCGTGGTGGTGATCACTGGCGATGGTGGTTTTAACTTTCAGGCCAATGAGCTGATCAATCTGCAAAAGCAGGGCGCAAACTTAGTGGTCGTCTATATGCGCAACAACATCTTCCATCTGGGCAAGGCCGGTGATGCCCCCATCTATGCCTGTAATCACGAGGGATTCGATCCTAAATTATTGATTCAGGCCTATGGCGGCAAGGGGCATCTGTGTCAGTACATTGGTGAATTTGTCGATACCCTGTGTAGCTGCGTCGCCAGCGGTGGCCTGCACCTGATCGAAGTGCCAGCACCGATTGAAGAGGCGGCCCAGAGCGATACCACTCAGAAGCTCAACTGTTATATCGGCTATCGCAATGGCGATGTTGAGGCGATTTCACGCTGGCAAGAGTTGTGCGAACAACGCGGCTAAACTGAGAGATGTGTCGCCTATTTAACTCGCCAAAAACTGGGGTTGCGACAGATAGGGCGTACAACTTAGTCTGTGCCTGTGTTATCTTTGGCGGCAATTAACTCTCTATTTGGGCACGATGTAATCTATGCAAAATATTGCACAAATCATCGCTCAGGAACTCAATGTTCGTGAGCAGCAAGTGACGGCAACTATCACTCTACTGGATGACGGCGCGACGGTACCTTTCGTGGCGCGTTATCGTAAAGAGGTCACAGGTGGTTTAGACGATACCCAACTGCGCACGCTATATAGTCGCTTAGGCTATCTGCGCGAACTCAACGATCGCCGTCAGGTGATCCTCTCCAGCATCCAGGCCCAGGGCAAACTGACCAGCGAGCTACAGGCCGCTATCGACCAGGCCGACAGCAAGACGCGTCTGGAAGACCTTTATCTTCCCTATAAGCCTAAGCGTCGCACCAAGGGGCAGATCGCCATCGAGGCGGGGCTGGAACCTTTAGTGGATCGTTTACTTGCCGATCGTCAGGCGGATATCGAGGCCTTGGCGAGCGAGTACCTCAATGCCGAGGCGGGTTTTGATGACGTAAAAGCTGTGCTCGATGGCGCTCGTTTCATCCTGATGGAGCGTTTTGCCGAAGATGCCGAGCTGCTGCAGAAGGTGCGTCAGCATCTGACCCAGAGCGCCGTGCTCGAAAGCCGTGTGCTTAAGGGCAAGGAGAAAGAGGGCGCCAAGTTCAGAGACTATTTTGAACACAGCGAAAAGCTGATGAATGTGCCGTCGCATCGTGCGCTGGCCATGCTGCGTGGTCGCAATGAGGGCATTTTGAGCCTGAGCATGAATGCCGATCCCGATAACGAGTCTAAGCAGGGCAGCTATTGCGAGGTGATTATCGCCGATCACTTTAACCTAAAGCTCAGTGACTCAGCGGTGGATCAGTGGCTTAAGCTAGTGGTCACGTCGACCTGGCGTATCAAGATCGCTTTGCAGATGGAAACCGAATTTATTGCCAAGCTGCGTGAACGCGCCGAGACCGAGGCGATTAACGTCTTCGCCCGTAACCTGGGCGATCTGCTGATGGCAGCCCCTGCCGGTGCTAAGGCGACACTGGGGTTAGACCCAGGGCTGAGAACCGGCGTCAAGGTGGCCGTGGTGAACAACACGGGTAAGCTGATGGCGCACTCCACCATCTTCCCTCATGCGCCGCAAAACCAGTGGGAGAAGTCGATCCGCACCTTGGCCAATCTGGTTAAGATGCATAAGGTTGAGCTGATTGCCATTGGCAATGGCACGGCGTCGCGCGAGACTGACAAGCTGGCGGGAGAGGTGATTGCCGCGGTGAAGGGTGAGATGCCGACACTCACCAAGATCATGGTGAGCGAGGCGGGTGCCTCTGTCTATTCTGCCTCTGAGTTGGCGGCGGAGGAGTTTCCCGATCTGGATGTATCGATTCGTGGCGCCGTCTCTATCGCCCGTCGTCTGCAGGATCCTTTGGCCGAGCTGGTGAAGATCGAACCTAAGTCTATCGGTGTGGGACAATATCAGCACGATGTGAGCCAGAGTCAGCTGTCCCAGTCTCTTGAAGCCGTGGTGGAAGATTGTGTAAACGGTGTTGGCGTGGATCTCAACATGGCTTCTATGCCGCTGTTGACTCAGGTTGCGGGCTTAAACAAGACGCTAGCGCGTAATATCGTCGAGTATCGCGACCAGAATGGTCAGTTTACCTCGCGTAAACAGCTGCTTAAGGTGCCACGTCTCGGTCCTAAGGCGTTCGAGCAAGCCGCCGGTTTCCTGCGTATTCGAGAGGGAGAAAACCCATTGGATGCCAGTGCTGTGCATCCCGAGACCTACGCCCTAGTTGAGCGTATTGCCAAGGCGCAACAACAGGCGGTCGATGCCCTGATCGGCAACAAAGATCTGCTCAAGCAGATCGATGCTAAGGCGTTTGTGACCGAAGAATTTGGTTTGCCTACCATAGAAGATATTCTCAGCGAGCTGGATAAGCCGGGCCGTGACCCTAGAGGCGAGTTTAAGACCGCCGTGTTTAAGGAAGGGGTCGAGGAGATCAAAGATCTTAAGCTTGAGATGATCTTAGAGGGCGTGGTGACCAATGTGACCAACTTCGGTGCCTTCGTCGATATCGGTGTTCATCAAGATGGTTTGGTACATATCTCCTCGCTTACCGACAAATTTGTCAGCGATCCCCATACCGTGGTGAAGGCGGGTGATGTGGTCAAGGTGAAGGTGATGGAAGTCGACGTTGAGCGTAAGCGTATTAGCCTGACCATGCGTCTGGATGAGAAACCCGGCGAAAAGGCAAGTGCTCATCAGGGAGCCAAGGGGCCTGCTAAAGGGCCACAGGGTAAGGGAAGTCAGGGTAAAGGCCATCAAGGCAAGAGTCAGCCTAAGGGGCAATTTAAGCAGCCTAAGGCGCCGGCCAACGCGGCCATGGGTAACGCCTTTGCCGATGCCTTTGCTAAATTTAAAAAATAGCCAATAAGTAAATAAAGAAAAAGCCAATTCCTTTAGGGGGATTGGCTTTTTTTGTTTCAATGTCTCGTGTTTCCTATCTTTCAAGCCGCTCGTGCAGGCACCCTTCGACAAAACTTTCACCTTGTGACTGCTCTACTAGATGATGGCCAGACTTGTCTATTTTCGTTGATTGCGCGCACTTTGAAACATAAATAGAACTTAAGTTTTACTTTTATGTCAAACTATCGTTCGACGTGCGCAAGAAAACAAGTGCTTCGCCAGAAAGCATTCGACTATATAAAAATACTTGGAAAATTTATGACTAAAGTTAAGTCAGCATTGGGGCCCTTTGGCGCCATTATCTATTTTGGGTTGATAGCCTTAGCCATCACGACACTGAGCCGTATTGGCTTAGGTATATGGCAGGCCGATAGGGTGGCAGCCGTGGATGGCTGGTCTCATCTTCTGTTGCAGGGATTGAGAGTGGATTTCTCCACCCTGTGTTGGCTCTGGGGTGTCGCGGCCTTAGGGACAACACTCTTTGCCGGCGATCACCTTGTGGGACGTGGCTGGAAGTCTGTGCTCCGAGTCTGGCTGACTCTGGGGCTGTGGTTGATGATTTTTCTAGAGCTTTCTACTCCCTCATTTATTGAGGAATATGGCCTAAGGCCAAACCGTCTCTATATCGAGTACCTTATCTATCCCAAAGAGGTGCTCTCCATGTTGTGGACCAGTCGTAAGGGGGAGATTTTTCTCGGATTGCTGGTCACTAGTCTTAGCCTTTGGGGTGGCTGGCGCCTGAGTGGGCGCTTACTCAAAGATGTGGTTTACCCTCGCTGGTTATGGCGTCCGATAATAGCGCTGCTGGTGATCGCTGTGACCTTGCTGGGCGCGAGATCTAGCCTAGGTCACCGTCCACTGAACCCGGCCATGGTTGCCTTTGCCGATGATCCTCTGGTGAATTCTCTGGTAGTTAACTCCTCCTATTCTTTGGTGTTTGCCATTAAGCAGATGGGGGCCGAAGCTAATGCCTCTAAGGTTTATGGCAAGCTGGATAAGAGTCAGATCATCGAAAATATTCGTAAAGACAGCGGTCGCCCGCTGAGCGCTTTTACCTCAGAGTCCCTGCCCAGCGTGACCTATAACCAGGCAAGTTATCAAGGTAAGCCGAAGAATTTAGTGATCATATTGCAGGAGAGCCTGGGAGCGAGGTTTACCGGCTATCTTGGCGGCTTACCCCTGACGCCCAATATCGACGCCTTGGCAAAGGAGGGGTGGGCTTTTAACCGTCTCTATGCAACAGGTACCCGCTCGGTTAGAGGTATCGAAGCGGTGACCACAGGTTTTACACCGACACCGGCGCGATCTGTGGTCAAATTGGGTAAGAGTCAGACAGATTTCTTTACCATCGCCGATCTGCTTAAGATGAACGGTTATCAGACTCAGTTTATTTACGGTGGTGAGAGTCATTTCGATAACATGCGCACCTTCTTCCTGGGTAATGGTTTTAGCGATATCGTCGACCAGAAGGATTATAAAGATCCTGCGTTTGTCGCTTCTTGGGGTGTGTCGGATGAAGATCTGCTCAAGCGGGCCAATGATGAATTCGAACAGTTCCATAAAGAAGATAAGCCTTTCTTTAGTTTAGTGTTTAGTTCATCTAACCATGAGCCTTTCGAGTTCCCCGATGGCCGCATCGAGCTTTATGAGCAACCCAAGCAGACCCGCAACAACACCGCCAAGTATGCCGATTATGCGGTGGGAGAGTTCTTTAAACTCGCTAAGCAGTCCAGCTACTGGAAAGATACCCTGTTTGTGGTGGTGGCCGACCATGAGAGCCGTGTCGGCGGTGCATCCCTAGTGTCTGTTGAGCAGTTTAGGATCCCGGCGATAATTCTGGGGGATGATATTGACCCTAAGATGGACCAGCGAGTGGTGAGCCAGATAGATTTGGGGCCGACGCTTCTATCGCTAATGGGGATATCGGGCAGCTATCCTATGCTAGGGCGAGATCTGACCCAGGTGGATCACAACTGGCCTGGTAGGGCCCTGATGCAGTATGACAAGAACATGGCCTATCTGCGTGGCGATGATATGGTGATCCTCCAACCCGAGCGCGAGCCAGCAGGTTATGTATATGATTTTGAGAGCAAGACGCTTACCCATAGCCCTCAAAGCGATGAGATGAAGCAGATGGCCCTGTCATGGGCGCTGTGGGGGAGCATGGCTTATCAGCAGCAGTTGTATCAAACGCCGCAGCAGCAGGTAGCGTCGATTAAATAAAGGTGGATAACTCAGGCTCTCCCTTAGGGAGAGTTTGGGTTTGATAGAAGTTGGCGACATGGGCCGACACACTCTGATAGAAGCTGGTGGCCTGATTGTCGAATCGAGTCTTGGGTTTCTGCGGTTCCTGTGGTGATTCAGCCTGTGGCGATCGTATGTCACGACGGGCCAGCGCAGGTTTCATGATTAGAGGCCGAATGATGGCCGCACCTTGTTTCGCCTGTTGCTGTTGTTGCTGACCTTCCTGCTGATGTTGGCCCTGACCCTGCTGTTTGGCCTGAACTTTTTCGTTGAGCCTAGCTTGTACATTGGCCTGATCGGCAGCGCGCTCGTTCTGCGGGTTAAAGGGGCGCTCTTCGTTGCTCTTGGCCATCTGAGGCGCAGGAATAATAGGCGGGCGTTGCTGACTTTCTACCCGTGCGCTATCGGTCGCGGCGTTGGTCGTCGCGATCGGCACTTGCGGATAGTTGGTCACCACTAACATAGAAAACTCCTAGACGGTTGCCTAAATAATAACCAAAAAGTGTTATGAATTAAAGTGATTATTCTTTAAGCGTCTGCAACCAGGTCTCTACCCCTTCGACAAACTCGCCTTTATGGGAAAAGAAGGGCGCGTGAGAAGCCTTGGGCAAGATAAGATCTTTATATAGCTCGGTATTCACCGGCATCAGCGGCTGTACCCGGCGAGACACCAAGCCATCTAAACGCCCCCATACTCTCAGCCAAGGCTGTTGAATTTCTTCGAGTTGCGGCCTGAGGTCCACCTCTTTAAGCATCTGCAAGCCGGCGCGCAGCGCGCCAGCATCCGGCAGCGGTTTGGCCATTACCAGATCCCTAAGCTGCTTGATATCCTGTTTAGCGGTTTCGCTGCCCATGGCTTGTATGGCCAGGAATCGCTCGATCATCTTACCGAGATCTTGCTCCAGCTGGTCGCCAAATTGCCCCAGAATCTGCGGCGGAATACCCGGCCAGCCTTCGGCATCGCGCGCCATAAAGCAGGGAGAGGAGGCTATAGTGAGTAGTGCATTGACACGCTCTGGATAGCGCACAGCCGCACGGGTAGCGATAAGTCCGCCGAGGGACCAGCCAGCCCAGATCGCCTGCTCAGGTACCTGCTCCATGATGTGATCGACCCAGGTATCCAATTCACCCCCGATGGCGGGGCTGTCACCGAAGCCCGGCAGGTCGATGCAAATCAGTTGGTGAGCGGCAATTGCGTGGTGCAGGGGGTTAAAGACGGCGCTGTTGACCCCCCAACCATGGAGCATGACGATGGGACGGCCTTGGCCTATAGTTTCAATGTGCAAGGATTGCTGACTCACAAAGATGCCTCTAACGGTCGGATACAAGTTAAATGGATAGAACTCATCTGAATTTATCGCGTTGGCACTGGCTCGGCGCCAGGCTGAAACGCCTGCTGGCGGCTAGTCTACCCAATCGTTGTATGATGTGCCATCAAAGGGTGGTCTTGCCACAGCGTGGGATCTGTTTAACCTGCCTGCACGCGGGCCTCTACGCTTCCCCAAGCTGCTTGGGCTGTGGCCGGCTTATTAGCGTGCAAACCTGCTATTGCGGTGCCTGCATGAAAAGCCTGCCAATTAAAGTGGTTGCCCCCGCCAGTTATCATGATGGGCTGGGTGAGGCGGTGGCGGCTATAAAATATCAGGGGCAGCTGGCTGGCCTGACGCCTTTGGTGAATGCTTTGGTGCAGCGAATACAGGCACTGGTAGAGATAGAGGCGATAACCCTGCCGCAGGTGTTAGTGCCTGTGCCTCTGCATCCTAAACGTTTGCGTGAACGGGGTTTTAATCAGGCTTATTTGATTGCCAGTGAGCTGGGTCAGGCACTGTCACTGCCTGTCTTGCCCCATGCACTAGCGCGGATCTGCGATACTCAGCCTCAGGCTGGCTTAACCGGCAAGCAGCGGCGGCGTAACTTAGCGGGCGCGTTTAGCTTGATGGAAGATTTTGATTATCAGCGCATCGCCCTGATAGATGATGTGGTGACCACAGGCACTACGGTCAGTGAAATCACCAAGTTGTTTGAGCGCCGCTATATTCAGGTACAGGTGTGGTGCCTGGCAAGAGCCGAGGCGCCACACCTAAATGATTAATAGCCGTTGCGACGCCAGTTACGGTATTTGGTATGTACCCCGCGGGTAAAGAGCGAGGAGTATTCCTCCAGCAGATCCACGCCGTAGAGAATGGCGACCACCAGGAGCGATAGCTTGATCCCCACAAAAGGATCGATCACCGCAATACAGACACCTATGGCGGCCAAGGCCCAGATGGCGGCGGCAGAGGTCACCCCTACCACGACACCCTCTTTCGCCAGCATGACACCTGCCCCGAGAAAACCTATGCCTGTCACTACCTGACCTATGATGCGCGAGGGATCTGATACCGAGGTGGCGACGGTCATGGAGGCGGTGATGAAGATATAGGTGCCCAGCACGATCAGAGAAGAGGTGCGTATACCCACGGGTTTGCCCCTGAGTTGGCGCTCCAGGCCTATGATGAGGCCGCAGAGTACGGCGCTGCCGAGTTCGCGCCAGCTAAAGGGATCGATAGCTACCCAAGCATCAAAGTTCATGGTTTGGTCCTAGTTCAACAGTTTGGTGCAGAGGGCTTACGGGCGGGATAACGTCTTGGGCGGATCTGCGGGTCAATTTTCGGCGAGTGTCGATCTAAAAGGCCCCTGAGTCAATAGGGGCCAGAAGAAAAAATGCTCAGGCTTCAGCGCGGGTTTCATCCTCAAAGATTGCTTCGATGGGAAGCTGAAACAGACGGGCAATTTTAAAGGCTAGCGGTAGACTGGGATCGTACTTACCCTTCTCGATAGCGTTGACCGTTTGTCTCGACACATCCAGCAGACCTGCGAGATCGGCTTGAGTCCAGTTCCGCTCGGCGCGCAGGGGTTTTAGTCGGTTTTTCATCTGTAGTTGAGCCTCCCTATAGTGATGCCCAGCATATAGGTTAGCGCCAGCAGTATCACCAGGTAGGCGGCTTTGAGATCCGGTAGCAGATCCGCCAGATCCAGAATCGAATAGATGGAGAAGCCTAAGATGCTGACGCCAACAGCTAAGGCGAGGGCATCGAGTTGTATCTTGCGCTCCATCTCATCAAGCTGGCGTAAAAAGCGCTTAAACGCCAGTAACATCCAGATACCTAAGACGCTGTGAACTAGCAGGCAGGTGGCCAGTATCCAGTTTGAGGTCAGATAGTCTTGGTGCGCCAGCCAAGAGGTGCCGCCCAGGCTGAGTGCCCACAATAGCGCGAGTAAGTTAACCCGGTTGGCATTCTTGATATCCCTTAACGGCAATCCTTTTGAGCAGATGGCGTCGATGATCTGTTTCATGTGCAGTTCCTCTCGCTTGATTGAAATGTCAAACACCCTTTACACATCAAGTTAAGTCAAAAAACAACCAAGGTCAAGCTTACTTTACATAAAGTTTGGTTTGTTTGACTTTGCCCAGCAGGCAAGAGATGAAAAAAAGGTGCCCATTGGGGCACCTTAGTGAGGGCATCTAGCTGTGACTGTATTTATCGAGGATCACGGCGCACGCGGCGTCCCCGGTGATATTGAGCGAGGTGCGGATCATGTCGAACACCCTGTCCAGGGCAAACAGCAGTGGCAGTCCATCGATGGGGATACCGGCGGCCAGTAGCACAGCGACGACCAGGAATGACGGGCCTGGCACCCCTGCCTGACCTATGGCGCCCAGAGTCGAGGTGAAGATGATCGCCACATAGGCGCCGAGGCTGAGATCGATACCGTACATCTGAGCAAAGAAGATAGCCACCAGACCGTAATAGATGGCGTTGCCACTCATGTTAATGGTGGCGCCTAGTGGTAGCACGAAGGAGGCGGTAGGTTTAGACACGCCCAGTTCCTCTTCACAGGTCTCCATGGTCACCGGTAGGGTCGCCATGGAGGAGGCGGTAGAAAGCGCCATCACCTGAGGTTTCTTCATGACACTGATAAATTTCCTGGCGCTGACGTTGGAGAACAGCTGCACCAGCAGCGGGAAGAAGAGAAAGCCAAATAGTAAGATGCCGAAGACGAACACGGCAAATAACTTGAACACCACTTCTAAGGCATCGAAGCCGAAAGTACCGACCGAATCGGCCATCAGGCCGAACACCCCGATAGGGGCGATCACCATGACGCAGTTGATCATCCAGACGAAGGCATCGACTATGGTGTTAAGCGCCGCCAGGATAGGCTTGCTGCCTTCTCCCTTCACCTTGGTCAGGGCGATACCGAAGAAGATGCTAAATACCAAGATCTGCAAAATATTGCCGCCGGTGAGCGACTCAAACACATTGGTGGGGATCATACCGATAAAGGTATCCATCACACCGGGCAGAGCGCCTTGCTCTTCGGTCACTTTCATCAGGCCGCTGGCGCTGTGGGCGGTGAAGTCGACGCCCTTGCCGGGTTGGAACAGGTTACCCAGTAGCAGTGCCAAGGAGACGGCGACGCCCGAGGTGAGGATGAAGAAACCAAAGGTGCCTATACCTATTTTGCCCGCCGAGGGGCTGTCACCCAGGCTGGCGGCGCCCGAGATGATGGAGACCAGCACCAGAGGGATAACCAGCATCTTGATCAGGTGGATGAATATGGTGCCCAACGGTGCAAATATGCTGGCCTCTTCGCCCATGATAAAACCGACGGCAGCGCCGATAATCATGGCGATCACCACTTGCACCCCGATATTGCCTAATAGCCTACTTGTCTTGGTTTTCACCTTTGCCTCGTCTTATCTGTGTTTTGCTAGTGGAATGAGTATAGTCTTGCAGGCGCGCAGCGTAGCACGGGCGAGGGGAGGAGTCTGTGAATTGGGGCTTATCCCGAGGATAAAGCCTAGGCACTCATTACAAGCATAAGGTCTAAGCATTAGGTTTAAGTATAGGGGGTGAGCGGCGTGATTTTGAGGGGGATAGCCTGGTTAGGCAAAACAGCTCAGGGAACAATTTTTGGAAAGAGAAAGAGAAAGAGAAAGAGAAAGAGAAAGAGGATGGGGTTCACCATCCTCTTTGCTTGTTTAGCTGACTCGCCCGGCTTAAGGTTGCTGGCCTTTGACGACCGCCTCCAGGTGTTGGTGGAAGCGTTGGTTGAAGTTGTCTTCATTGCCGTCGAAGCTGAGGCTGAGGTAATCGCCGAGCTTGCCGCTGTAGTCGGTGGCCTCGTAGACACTGACTTCGATGAGCGTATCTTCTTGGATCAGATAGTTATCGACAGACACAAATTCGGCATAGGCGGCTGGTAGGTCTATCTGCTTCACACGCAGAACAGGTTCATCGCTTGGACTGGTGCTCAACGACCATTGATAAGTCGTGACCTCTCCCGTGATGTTGAGTTTGATGGTCTGGCTCTCTTCATCGATCACCACGTCGTCTGGGTAGAAGGCAGGCCAGAAGAGGCGAGCGACATCTGCCGTGTTTAAAAGCTCTGGATCTTGATGGCTTGGCATGGGCCAGGTGGCGAACTCACCCCGTACACGACACATCACGTCCGCAGCCTGCTTTCCACGGTAGCGATACACCTGGCTTGGCCAATTGAGCTCGGCCAGCTTGAGTGCTGGTGGTGTGGTACTGAGAATGGCCTGCCACTCCTCGCCTGTGCCTGAGTATTTAGTGAATTCGATTGTGATGGGGACCGAGGTGCCGCTGTACACTGTGTGTAGTGTGTTGTCTTTGAACTTAATCTCCGGCGGCTGATAGTCTTTATCGCCTTCGATAACCCATAGTTTTAATTCACCGTTCCAGCACTCCTCTGGAGTGTCAGTTCCTTCGCGATCATCGAATACCCGGCCATTGACCTTGCCTTCGACGATAGAACCTACGAAGGTGAGATCGGGTGTGCCATAGGTGAGGGTAAAGAGGCTCTGCAATGTGGCGGGGGCCAGGGTGAAGTTGCTATGCAGCTGGTCGTCCTCAAGGAAATGGTTGTTGATCACCTGCCAATCGGCGTCCGACATGATCTTCTCATCGATTGGCGTCTCGATATAGCCTTGGGCGATCAGCGCATTGCTGACCAGAAAGCGCACCGCCATGGGGTCGCTGGCTAAATATTCCTGAGTGCTTGTGCCACTGGCTTCTACCAGGGCCCTTAGTTGATCCCGGGTCATCGACATGATGTCGTCCACGGCCAGCACATCGCTGAGCTGCTCGCCGATCAGCGCCTCTAGATGGCGGTGCAGTTGGTAGGTGTCGACAAACTCAGGAGCCAGAGATTGCTCGGCGCTGAGTTTATAGGGATTCCCCTCGCGTTCGTAGATAGTCAGTAGCATGGCGGCGAGCAGGGTACGCTGGGTTGCGATATCAAGGGATGTGGTACCAGCGGCGCGCATGCGTGCGACGCGCTGATACTCTAAGTGGGTCATAGGGTTGAGAGCGCCGCCGTGTTCTTGCAATGCGATCAGCTTGCCTTCTCCTTCCGTGGAGATGATGGTTTGAGTGCTATCTGATTCACCTTGCTCGCTTGAGGTATTGGCATTTAGGAGATCGGTGCGAAACGCAGCCTTGAGTAGGGCTGGCTTGCTGCTGGCCTCAGCTGCCTGCTGCCAGCTGGCGACTAGCTCATAGACGGGCATTTCTACGTCACTTTCCCAGTCGATCTGATACTTACCTTCTGCATCCGCGACTGTGCTGGGCTCATCATTATCACAACTGGCATTTTGGTTAAGGTCCACGCAGACCTCGGCGCCGGCTATTGCGCCCTGATACACCACAGTGCCGATCACTTGATGGTCGAAGCTAGTGGGGGGCGGTGTGCCGCCGTCAGTGGGAGTGTCTGAATCCTTATTGGAGCCGCCGCAGGCACTGAGTAGGCAGGTGCCGAGCAGCAGAGAGCTAAGGTGAGTTAAACGCATATTTGTGTCCTTACAAATATTAACAATGAAAAGGACCCGACAACGACAACTTAGCCAAGGTCCAATACGGCTGAAAGGACATTATCTATGGCTTTGATTAAATTACCATTACCCGAACGGGTAGGTTAGAGCGACTGGGCTTACTGATTCGTGGGCAATAAAAAATGGCCCCGAAGGGCCATTGATTTCTAAGCGCTTTGACCTAGGGCTTAAGCCTTAGGACCTGCCTGCTTGATGGCGTCAGACACGTCGTACTTGGTAAAGTTTGCGGCAAACTCTTCGGCCAGTTGCTGAGCATACTTAGCGTACTCAGCCTTATCGGCCCAGGTATTGACCGGGTTCAGCAGCTTGCTGTCAACGCCAGACACGGCCACAGGCACGTCAAGGTTTAGCTTGTCGATGTGAACAGTTTCAACATCTTTCAGCTCGCCGCTAACGATGGCATCGACGATGGCGCGGGTCGTTGGGATGTCGAATCGCTTACCTACACCGTGTGGGCCGCCAGTCCAGCCAGTGTTGACCAGGTAGACCTGGCTACCGAATGACTCGATACGCTTCATTAGTAGCTCGGCGTAAACGCCAGCCGGACGTGGGAAGAAAGGCGCGCCGAAACAAGTCGAGAAAGTTGACTGAATCGCAGAGGTAGAGCCCATCTCGGTCGAACCCACTTTAGCCGTATAGCCAGACAGGAAGTGATAGGCCGCCTGCTCTTTGCTGAGCTTAGACACAGGAGGCAATACGCCAGACACGTCGCAGGTCAGGAAGACCACGGCATTTGGCTCGGCGCCACGGTTCTCTTCCTTACGTTGAGCGATATGCTCTAGCGGGTAGGCGGCGCGGCTGTTTTCGGTCAGCTCTGTGTTGCTGTAGTCAGGAACGCGGTTCTCGTCCAGAGTGACGTTTTCCAGCACAGTACCGAAACGGATAGCATCCCAGATAACAGGTTCGTTCTTCTGGCTCAGATCAATACACTTGGCGTAGCAACCGCCTTCGATATTGAAGACACCGCCAGGTGCCCAACCATGCTCGTCATCACCAATAAGGAAACGCTTAGGATCGGCTGACAGTGTGGTTTTGCCTGTGCCTGACAGGCCGAAGAATAGGGTGGTGTCGCCTTCGTTGCCGACGTTAGCTGAGCAGTGCATTGGCAGCACGCCTTTGGCTGGTAGCAGGAAGTTTTGTACCGAGAACATAGACTTCTTCATTTCGCCGGCGTATTTCAGACCTGCCAGCAGCACCTTGCGATCGGCAAAGTTGATGATCACGGTAGCATCTGAGTTGGTGCCATCACGGGCAGGATCACACTCGAAACCCGGCGCGTTCATGATCTGCCAAACGGGTTTGTTGGCGACGTTGAACTGCTCAGGTACGATAAACAGGTTGCGGGCGAAGAGTTGATGCCAGGCGGTTTCTGTTTTGACTTCAATGGGTTGGTAATGTTCAGGATCGGCACCCACTTCCAGTTCAGAAACAAAGGTCTCCTTGTCGGCCAGGTAGGTTGCAACGCGATCCCACAGGGCATTAAAGGCATCCATGGCGAACGGCTTGTTGACCGAACCCCAATCGATATCGTTTTCGCTGCTCGCTTCTTTCACGATAAAGCGGTCGTTAGGTGAACGTCCTGTGCGCTCGCCAGTTTTTGCCACTAATGCACCATTCGCCGTCAGCTCTCCTTCGCCGCGTGCGAGTGCAAACTCAACTAGTTGTGCTGTAGAGGGATTTTTATGAGTTTGCTTAGATCCATCCGCCATCTGTAAGGTCTCCATCATTCGAGTAGGGTTGGCTGGTCTGTGCCAGCTTGTTATTTTTTTGTCTGCATGTTAGGCAGAGCTCGATTGTAACTTAAGCGGAATTGAATGTGTGAGGAAGATCTCGAAAATTGCGAAAAAAAGAGGATGCGCACAGGCATCCTCTTAATCTAGCGAAATAAAGTCGCTGGCTTACTGCTTGGTATCCGACGTCGGGGCGTTTTTGAATAGGGCCTCAACATCGATGGAGTCGAAGCTGTAGCTGCTATTACAGTATTCGCAGCCCATTTCAATCTTACCCTGCTCGGCTAAGATGGCATCCAGCTCAGCTTTAGTGACGGTGCGTAGGGCCTGGCCACTACGCTCACGTGAGCAGGTGCAGGAGAAGGTGACTTCGATCGGATCGAACAGGCGTACCTCTTCCTGATGGTATAGGCGGTGTAGCACTTCGGTGGCTTCCAGCTCAAATAGCTCTTCGGCCTTGATGGTGCTAGTTAGCTGTTCCAGGTGCTCGAACTCTTCATTGTGCTCATTTTCACCGGGCAGAACCTGTAGCAACATGCCGGCAGCTTGCTTGCCATTGGCAAATAGACGGATGGCGGTAGGCAGCTGTTCAGACTGGAGGAAGTATTGCTCCAGACACTCGGCCAGGGTTTCCTTCTCCAGCGCCACCACACCTTGATAACGCTCGCCGTTGCTCGGGGTCAGGGTGATCACCATGTGGCCTTGGCCCATCAGCTGTTGCAGGGTGGCATCTTTGGCGACTTCGCCTTCCCAACGTGCAACGCCGCGCAGCTGCTGCAGGTTGTTGCCATTAATCACCGCCAGAGAGACGGGACCATTGCCTTGCACCTGAATACTGATGTCGCCATCAAGCTTAAGCGTAGCCGTGAGTAAAGAGGTGGCCGCCATCAGCTCGCCCAGCAGGCACTGAATCGCTTCTGGGTAGGTGTGGGCCGACAAGATCTCCTGATAGCTCTTCTCTAGCTGTACGATTTGTCCGCGCACATCGGCGTTGTCGAATAGGTAACGGTTTAAGATATCTTTACTCATTTGTGTCTCACAGTTAGCTTTCTTTAAAGCGTATTAGTTGGCGACGTTGCTTCTTGTCTGGCTTGGTATCCGGCGCGGGATTGTTCAGCACATTCAAGCGTCTTGCCTCGGCATAGGTCTCACGTTTGGCTATGCTTTCTGGCGTCTCTTCATATAAGGTTTGGGCGATCACCGCCTTTTGGCGCTGTTCTGATAATTTTTTTATGACGATCTCTTTTTCGTCATATCCTTGTCTTAGTCTAACCACGGCATCGACTTCAGCCATCTTACTCGATTTGGTGCGCTGACCATTGTAGTGCACCTTACCGCCATTGATCATCTCTTTGGCGATAGCACGAGTTTTGTAGAAACGGGCTGCCCATAACCATTTGTCGAGCCTAACCGCGATTTGTTGTTCCGAGGTCATGGTGATTAGGTCTCCTTAAGTGTATAAAGATGTGCAAGTTCACAGCCTGAATATTTAGTCCATACTTATGCTTGGCAAACCGCTGAGATAGCGACAGACTTCACACCCTTTTTAGGCGCGTAAAGTTAGCATAAATCGCCTCTAGAGGCCAATAAAGAGACTGTTATGGGCTTGTTGCGATTAGCTGTGTAGGTTAGCATGAGCCACAGATTGGAAATTATTATAATCAGATTAGAGACCTGACTGAGGGTCCACAAAATATGGATTTATTAGACAAAGTAATATCTAAGGCAGCTGCGATCCCGCATAAGCCACTGAGTTCGGCCGCCTTCTGGCTCGGTTTGATTATCGCTATCTATCTTTTGGCGCAGATCACATGGAAGTTGGTTCCCGTTGCCGAAACCCCACAAAAATGGCAACCCACGCCTGTAGCCAGTAGCGGGTCGTCATCGCAGGTAAATGTTTCCAGGCTGCAAGCCTTAGGTCTTTTTGGTCAGGCGGATCCCAATACGGATAAGCCTAAGCCAGTCGTGGAAGAGAAAATTACCGATGCGCCTAAGACTTCATTGTCTATCCAACTCACCGGCGTGGTCGCTTCAACAGCCGAGCAGAAAGGGCTGGCGGTGATCGAGTCTGGTGGCAGTCAAAATACCTATAGCCTAGGTGACAAGATTAAAGGTACTTCGGCGTCACTGAAAGAGGTGTATGCCGATCGCATTATTATCTCCAACAGTGGCCGATACGAGACCCTGATGCTCGACGGGCTTAAGTATGAGACCCAGGGCGAAGCCAATACCCTGTTACAAGAGGCGCGTTCCTCTCGCGATGTGCGTACCATAGATAATCGCAGCAATAGTGACGTTTCAAGAGAGATAGAAGAGTCGCGCGATGCTTTGCTGGATGACCCCAGTAAGCTCACCGATTACCTGGCGATTTCACCTGTTAACGCCGGTGGCGAATTGCAGGGATACCGTTTGAATCCGGGTAAGGACAGAGAATTATTTGAACAAGCTGGCTTTAAGGCCAACGATTTAGCAAAATCAATGAACGGCTATGATCTGACTGATATGAGCCAAGCATTGGAAGTGATGGCCCAGTTGCCAGAATTGACCGAGATTTCTTTGATGGTAGAAAGAGAAGGTCAGCTGGTCGAGATCATGTTTAGTTTGCCGCAATAAAAAGGGTTTAGGGGAAGTCATTAATGAATAATAAGAAAATACGCCGCAATCTTATCGCGAGCGTCGTGATGGGGGCCTCGTTACTGGCACCACAACTGGCGTGGTCGGAACAATATGCGGCTAATTTCAAGGGCACAGACATTCAGGAATTTATCAATATTGTTGGTAAAAACCTGAATCGAACTATCATCGTCGACCCAACCGTGCGCGGTAAAATTAACGTCCGCAGCTATGATCTGCTCAATGATGAGCAGTATTACCAGTTCTTCCTCAATGTGTTGCAGGTCTATGGCTACGCCGTCGTCGAGATGGATAACAACATCATCAAGGTGATCAAGGACAAAGACGCCAAGACCTCGGCCATTCGCGTTGCCGATGACCAGGCGCCAGGCCTGGGTGACGAGATGGTTACCCGTATCGTCGCCCTCTATAACACAGAGGCTAAACAGCTCGCTCCCTTACTGCGTCAGCTTAACGATAACGCCGGTGGCGGTAACGTAGTTAACTATGACCCCTCTAACGTCCTGATGATTTCGGGCCGCGCAGCCGTGGTAAACAAGCTGGTAGAGATCGTTCGCCGCGTCGATAAGCAGGGTGATACCGAGGTGCAAGTGGTGCCGCTGGAATATGCCTCAGCGGGCGAAATGGTGCGCATCATAGATACCCTGTATCGTTCAACGGCAAACCAATCGCAACTGCCGGGCCAGGCACCTAAAGTGGTCGCCGATGAGCGTACCAACGCCGTTATCGTCAGTGGTGATGAGAAGAGTCGCCAGCGCGTGGTCAGCCTGATCAAGAAATTGGATGCCGAGCAGGCAACAACAGGCAATACTAAGGTTCGCTACCTGCGTTACGCCAAGGCCGAAGATCTGGTGGAAGTGTTAACCGGGTTTGCCGAGAAACTGGCTAATGACCAAGATGGCGGTCAGGCACAGGGCGGGCGCAGCAAGCGCCGCAATGAAATTAACATCATGGCTCACCCAGACACCAACGCCCTGGTGATCAGCGCCGAGCCCGATCAGATGCGTACTATTGAAAGCGTGATTAATCAGCTGGATATTCGCCGGGCGCAGGTATTGGTTGAAGCCATTATCGTAGAAGTGTCAGAGGGTGATGATGTAGGTTTCGGTATCCAGTGGGCCACAGAGGCCGGTGGTGGTACCCAGTTTAATAACCTAGGCCCGACTATCGGTGAGATCGGTGCCGGTATCTGGCAGGCTCAGCCTATAGAAGGCGATTATGTTCGAGATCCTATTACTGGCGAATACGACAAGAAAAATCCAGATAAACAAGGTGATATCACTCTGCTAGCCCAAGCGCTGGGCAAGGTTAACGGTATGGCCTGGGGTGTGGCCATGGGCGATTTTGGCGCCCTGATTCAAGCCGTTTCCAGCGATACTAAGTCGAACGTACTGGCAACGCCTTCGATTACCACACTGGATAACCAGGAAGCGTCCTTCATCGTAGGTGATGAAGTGCCAATCCTCACAGGTAGCCAAAACTCCAGCAATGGTAACAGCAACCCCTTCCAGACGGTTGAGCGTAAGGAAGTCGGTGTGAAGTTAAAGGTGGTGCCACAGATCAACGAAGGCACTACGGTTAAATTAACCATTGAGCAAGAAGTCTCAGGCATTAACGGTAAGACAGGGGTCGATGTGACCTTTGCTACCCGTCGCCTGACCACCACTGTGATGGCCGATTCGGGCCAGATCGTGGTGCTCGGTGGTCTGATTAATGAAGAAGTACAGGAGAGTGTGCAGAAGGTACCTTTCCTGGGTGATATCCCAATCTTAGGTCACCTATTTAAGTCATCATCTAGCGGCAAGAAGAAGAAAAACCTTATGGTATTTATCAAGCCGACCATTATTCGTGATGGCGTGACCATGGAAGGTATTGCCGGTCGTAAGTACAACTACTTCAGAGCCCTGCAGCTACAGCAGCAGGAGCGTGGTGTGAACCTGATGCCGAACACTAACGTGCCGGTATTGGAAGAGTGGAGCCAGGAAGAGTACTTGCCACCAGAAGTTAATGATGTGCTGCAGCGATACAAGGATCGCAAAGGGTTAGAGACCAAGATGCGTGAAACTGACCCTGCGCTGAGACAAATTAACGAAAACAAGCAGCAAGATAAGACTGATGAGTGATATTCAAGCCACACAGAACGAGGATCTGGCCCAGGTAACGAGTGAGCTCGGGCTGGCCTCGGAGGCCGAATCAGATGAGGTGTTTCACTCAACGAGTCGCGATCGCTTACCTTTTGCCTTTGCTCACCGATTCGAGTTGGTGCTAGAAAAGGGCGAAGATGAGCTTCTGACGCTCTACCATACGGTTAATACGCCTATCGATGCCATGCTGGAGGTGCGTCGTTACACTGGGCAAGAGCTGGCATTGGCAGAGCTTGAACCATCTGTGTTCGAGGCCAAGCTGACTCAGGTCTATCAGGCCAACTCTTCTGAGGCGCAGCAGCTGATGGAAGATATCGGTAACGAGATGGATCTGTTCACTCTGGCAGAAGAGCTACCTCAGACAGAAGATCTGCTCGAAGGCGATGACGATGCGCCTATCATCAAGCTGATCAACGCACTCCTGTCGGAAGCGATCAAAGAGGAAGCCTCGGATATTCATATCGAGACTTACGAGAAGCAGCTGGTGGTGCGATTCCGTGTCGACGGCGTGCTCAAAGAGGTACTCAAGCCCAATCGTAAGCTCTCTTCGCTGCTGGTTTCCCGTATCAAGGTTATGGCGCGTCTGGATATCGCCGAGAAGCGCGTGCCCCAAGATGGCCGTATCTCGCTGCGTATTGCCGGACGTGCGGTCGACGTGCGTGTTTCCACCATGCCATCTAGCCATGGTGAGCGTGTGGTGCTGCGTCTACTGGATAAGAACGCCGGTAACTTAGATCTCAAACAATTAGGAATGACAGATGAGATTCGCCATCAGTTCGATGAACTGATCCGCAAGCCTCACGGTATCATCTTGGTGACGGGCCCTACCGGCTCGGGTAAGAGTACCACTCTGTACGCGGGTCTGACCGAGATCAACTCCATCGACACCAACATCCTAACCGTCGAAGACCCTATCGAGTATGAGCTGGCGGGCATAGGTCAGACTCAGGTGAATACCAAGGTCGATATGACCTTCGCCAGAGGATTGAGGGCGATTCTGCGTCAAGACCCGGATGTGGTGATGATTGGTGAGATCCGTGACCTGGAAACGGCACAGATCGCCGTACAGGCATCACTTACCGGTCACTTGGTGATCTCGACTCTGCATACCAATACCGCCTCAGGCGCCATTACTCGTCTACAAGATATGGGCGTCGAGCCCTTCCTGGTGTCCTCGAGTCTGCTCGGGGTGCTGGCACAGCGCCTTATCCGTACCTTGTGTCCTCATTGTAAGAGTGCGCACACGCCAGATCTGCGTGAGCGTGAGCTTTTGGGGATCAGCGAAGATGAGCCTTGTACTATTTACCGTGCGACGGGTTGTTCGGCCTGTGGCAATAACGGCTATCGTGGCCGAACCGGCATTCACGAACTGCTGTTGGTGGACGATAACGTCCGCGAGCTGATCCACACCGGACGCGGCGAATTAGCCATTGAGAAACACATTCGTAAGACGGTACCAAGCATTCGCCATGACGGTATGAGTAAAGTCCTTGCCGGGGTTACTACGCTGGAAGAAGTGTTACGCGTCACTCGTGAGGAGTAGCCATGCCAGCATTTGAGTACAAGGCGTTAAACGCCAAAGGCAAGCAGCAGAAAGGGGTTGTCGAAGCCGACACGGCTCGTCATGCCAGGGGGCAATTGCGCGAGCTGCGTCTGATGCCACTAGAGATCACCCCTGTGGTGGAGAAAGAGGCGAAGGCGAAAAGCGCTGGCTTTAGCTTTAAGCGCGGCATCTCTGTTGCCGAACTCGCCTTAATCACCCGCCAAATCGCGACTTTGGTCGCCGCCGGTCTACCGGTGGAAGAGGCGCTCAAGGCCGTAGGTCAGCAGTGTGAGAAAGATCGCCTCGCCAGCATGGTGATGGCGGTGCGCTCTCGTGTTGTCGAGGGTTATAGTCTGGCCGATTCTATGGCCGAATTCCCCCATATTTTCGATGATCTGTATCGCGCCATGGTCGCGTCCGGTGAGAAGTCGGGCCATCTCGAGGTGGTGCTTAACCGCCTCGCCGACTACACAGAACGACGCCAGCAGCTTAAGAGCAAGATGACTCAGGCGATGATCTACCCTATTGTGCTGACCTTGGTTGCCATCTGTGTAATTGCCATCTTATTGGCCGCCGTGGTGCCCCAGGTTGTGGGACAATTTGAACATATGGGGCAGGAACTGCCCTGGACCACACAGTTTTTGATCGCGGCATCAGATTTTGTACGTGATTATGGTCTGATTGTCATTGGGGTGCTTATTGCGCTTGCCGTGGGTGCCAAGCAGTTACTGCGCAGCGCGGCGAATCGGATGAAGTTCGATACGGCCATATTAAAGATGCCTGTGATTGGCCGGGTGAGTAAGGGGCTGAATACGGCGCGATTTGCTCGCACCTTGAGTATTCTTACCGCCAGTTCGGTGCCCCTGCTCGATGCCATGCGTATCGCCAGCGAAGTCTTGATGAATGTCAGGGTGCGCGCGGCGGTTGAAGAGGCTACGGCTAGGGTACGTGAAGGCACAAGTTTAGGGGCGGCGCTGGCCAATACTAAACTTTTTCCCGCCATGATGCTCTATATGATCAGCTCGGGTGAAAAGAGTGGTCAGCTGGAGCAGATGCTTGAGCGCGCCGCCGACAACCAAGACAGAGAATTTGAGTCAAACGTCAACATCGCCCTTGGGGTGTTCGAACCTATGCTGGTCGTCAGCATGGCCGCGGTCGTTCTGTTTATCGTCTTGGCGATCCTACAGCCGATTTTAGAACTGAATAACATGATTAGCGGTTAACGCCACGGCGTTAATGGCCAACAGCCGTCCTAACCCTAAACGTTAGGGCATTTTTTATAGAGGAAGTATTAATGCAAGCAAGAAACAAGCAAAAAGGTTTTACCCTATTAGAAGTTATGGTGGTTATCGTTATTTTAGGGATCCTTGCTTCTATGGTTGTGCCTAACCTTATGGGCAACAAAGATAAAGCCGATATTCAGAAGGCGGTATCAGACATTGTTGCGCTGGAAAATGCCTTGGACATGTATCGTTTGGACAACAGCGTCTACCCTACCACTGAGCAGGGATTAGAAGCGCTGGTTCAGAAGCCGACTATTTCACCTGAGCCTCGCAACTACCGCGCCGACGGTTATGTTAAGCGTCTTCCACAGGATCCATGGCGCAACGACTACCTGCTACTGAGCCCTGGTGAGCAGGGTAAGATCGATATTTTCAGCGCAGGGCCTGACGGTCAGCCAGGTACCGAAGATGATATCGGTAACTGGAACCTGCAAGATTTCCAATAAGCCTTAAGCAGAGTCTGTCGATGCGCGGCGTCCGCCAAAGCGGTTTTACCTTGCTAGAGGTCTTGCTGGTCGTCTTGCTAATGGGATTGGCTGCCGCCGCGGTGACCTATACCACTAGCGGTGCCGATCAGCATAAGACGCTGGAGCGCACGGCGCGTCAGTTTATCGCGGCGAGCGAACTTGTGTTGGATGAAACCATATTGAGTGGTCGCTTTATCGGTATCGTTATCGATAAGCAGCACTATGAGTTTGTCTATTACGATGAAGGTAAATGGAAGCCGCTGCAGCAAGATCGTCTGCTGGCTGCCAAACAGATGGATCCTGGCGTCGAGATGCATCTTGTGCTCGATGGTTTGCCTTTAACCCAAGACGATGAAGAAGATGATGAGTCCTGGTTCGATGAGCCGCTTATCGAGCCCAGTGACGAAGAGAAGAAAAAGTTTCCTGAACCCCAGGTCATGCTGTTTCCCAGTGGCGAGATGAGCGCTTTTGAGCTGACCTTTGTGACCAAAGATGAGCGCGGTCAAGAGATTGAGGCGCTGGTAGTGGGTGATGCCTTAGGCCGCCTGAGACTCGGCAGAGAGGATGGGTTCGATGATTAAGCCGATGCCAAATCGAAGCCTTTTGGCCAGGCGCCGTGCCACAGGTATGACACTGCTTGAGGTGATCGTCGCCCTTATGGTGTTTGCTATTGCTGCCGTTTCGATTACCAAAAGCTTGGGCGAACAGATGGCCAATATGCCCATACTCGAGGAGCGTACCCTGGCGCAGTGGGTGGCCAGTAATCAGATGGTGGACGCCAGATTAGAAAAGAAGTTTCCCGATCTGGGGCGTAAAGATGGCAGCACTGAGCTGGCGGGCAAAGAGTGGTATTGGCGTAAAGAGGTGGTGAAAACCACAGATGATAATTTTCGTATGATACGCATCAGTGTCAGTGACGATGAGCGTTATAACCGCATCATCGCCCAGGTGAGTAGCTATGTACTCAAGAATGATTAAGGCTACTCGCGGTTTCACCCTGCTGGAGATGCTGATCGCCATCGCCATCTTTGCCATGTTGGGGCTGGCGGCGAACGCTGTGCTTAGCACTGTAATGAAAAACGATGAAGTCACTGCCGAGTTTGCCCAGAGACTGAAGTCGATGCAACAGGGGTTTGGCGCATTAGAGCGTGACTTTGGTCAGATGGTGGCACGTACACCGCGCCTGCTCGAAGGCGGACGTGGCTCGACCGTAATACAGACAGGTAACGATCTGTTTGATTCGGAATCTGAGGCTATCGTCTTTTTCCGTATCGGCTGGTTAAACCCAGATGGTCTGTTGCCCCGGGGCAGTTTACAGTCTGTGGCCTATGTGGTGCAGGACAATAATCTCGAGCGTTGGTATTTTCCTTATCCCGAGCCGGAATTTGGTGCCGATCCGATCAAGACAGTGGTGATAAAGAATGTGCTGTCTGTGGAGTATTCCTTCTTTGTTGAGGATAAATGGCAGCGTAAATTCGATGGTGCCAGCCTACCGCAGGCGATCGCCATGGAGATCGAGGTGGAAGGCATGGGTAAGGTGCAGCGTAAGTTCCTGCTCCCCCTTGGTGCCACATTAGCTGCTAATAGCGACGAGGAAAATAACAACTCGGGCAACAATAGCGGTAACAATAATAACGGCGGCAACAACGGCGGCAGCAATAACACTGGTGCCGGTAAAGGTGATGGATCGGGTGGCGAAGACGATGGTGACCAATAACATGCCGGGAAAACAGCGTGGCGTGGCGCTGATTGTCGTGCTACTGATCGTGGCCATGATTGCCGTGATTGCCACCAATATTAATAGTCGGAATCAGATCTCGGTGCGCCGCACCATCAACTTGGCGCAATATGATCAGGCATATTGGTATGCCATCTCAGCCGAAGAGCTGGCGAAGAAGGTGCTAAAGCAAGACTTAGAGGATGCCGATGAGGGCAAGGTTCACCTGCAGCAATATTGGGCTCAGGCCGACGTGGTGTTTCCTGCTGAGCAGGGAGAGATAGGCGGGCGTATCACAGATATGCAGTCGTGTTTTAATCTCAATGCCTTATCTATTGAGACTAATGAGGTTGAAAACGGACAGCCTAAGCTGCCTTTGGCGGCAATACAGTTTAAGGGCTTATTGGTGGCGCTTGGCATGGATGACTTTTCAGCTGAACGCCTGACCCATACGCTAAAAGATTATATCGATGAAGATACGGTTGCGAGTCCCTTCGGTGCCGAAGATGCTGACTATGAGTCGCGCACCGTACCTTATCGTGCTGCTAATACCTTGATGAGTCATCGCAGCGAGCTGCGGGCGGTGCTTGGTTATAGCCAGGATGTTTACCTTAAGTTAGCGCCTTATATTTGTGCCATCCCCGGCTATGATCGCCAGGTGTTGAACGTAAATACTATCGAGGTAGAGCAGGCCGCGCTGTTGGCGGGGATGTTTGATAATAAGATCAGCGTGGGTGAGGCGGAAAGCATCATTAACCAGCGCCCCGGTGACGGCTATGAGACGATAGAAGACTTCTGGTCTAACGGTTCTATTGCAGGGTTACGTCAGGAAAAGAACTTGTCGTCGAGCTTTAGCTTGAAGAGTAACTATTTTCTACTAGAGGCGGGTGCTAAGGTTGATAGTGCCGTCTTTAGAATGCAAAGTGTATTACGTGTGGGCGGTAACAACCAGCTGGACGTCTTGACCCGTCAATATGGCGGCCAAAAATAATCACCTGGGTGGACCTCTGGTTCGGCCGGGCCAAATAAAGGACAAGCTCATCGAGAGCAACTTCATGAGACTTGTGGAGAAAGACATTGAGTGAAAGATTATTTATCCGATTAGGAAGAAGCGCAGAGCAAAGCTGCTCTTGGCTGGTATGGTCGGAGCAGGAGCAGGAGATCATCGCTTCGGGAGAGTTGAGCGATGCTCAAGGCTTGTCGACGCTGACTGAACGCGCCGGTAACCGTCCGGTCGATATTCTGGTGCCTGCTTCAGCCATTACCCTGACATCTGTGCAGCTACCGGAAAAAGGTCAGCGCCAGGCGCTGAAAGCACTGCCTTTCATGCTGGAAGAGAACCTGGCCGAAAATGTCGATGAATTGCATTTCGTCACAGGTCCCCGTGATGGTGAATCTTTGAGTGTTGCCGTGGTGGCCCACGAGCAGATGCAGACTTGGCTGTCTTGGCTGAGCGAGGCCGGTATCAAGGCGCGTCAATTGGTGCCCGATTGCCTGGCGTTGCCGCTTCAGGAATGCCAATGGGCGGCGATGAAGTTTGGCTCTGATTACCTGCTGCGCACCAGTGCTGGCAGTGGTGTTAGCCTGGATGCCGCTTGGTTCCAGGCCGCATTGCCTAAGCTCGCCGTGAGACAAGAAGAGACTCCGATTACTCTGGCCAATTACAGTGATTTAGAGATCCAAGGTGTCGAGGTGAAACCCCAGCCGCTGGATCTGCCTATGTTGGTGTTGGCCAAAGGGATCCTAAATGCGCCGCTTAATCTACTCAGCGGCATCTATACGCCTAAGCGAGAATACAGTAAGCACCTTATGGTGTGGCGCAATGCGGCGATCGTCGTCTTGGTGGCCTTGGTGTTGGCCTTGGTCAACAAGGGACTGAACATTCATCATATGAATGTCGAGCGTGAAGCGTTGCAGCAGCAAACGGCCGATATCTTTAAACAGGTGATGGGCAGCTCGCGTATCGTTAACGTTCGCTCGCAGATGGAGAGTCAGCTGCGTACCCTGCAAGGTGCCGGTGGTGGTGTGGCCTTCTTTACCATGCTGGACGATATGGCCGAGGGCTTTAATAAGGTTCCTGATTTAAAGCCAACCAGCTTGCGCTTTGACAGTGGCCGCAATGAACTGCGGATGCAGATCACCGCTAAGAGTTATGCTCAGATCGAAGAGTTTAAAGAGATTATTTCAACTCGTTTCAATGTGGATTCGGGTGCCATGAACAGTGGCGAAGATGAAGTGACCAGTACCTTAACCCTAAGGAGCAAGTAAGATGGATAACATTAAGACGTGGTGGAATGGCTTAGTGTTACGCGAGCAACAGCTCGTGGCAGCTTGTGCCTTAGTATTGGTGCTGGGCATCTTATATTGGGGGATCTGGACACCCATTAGCCAGGCCGAAGCCGATGCCGAGCGTAATTTAACGGCTCAAGAGAGCACCTTGAATTACGTCAAGCAGACGGCGAATAAGATTATTGGCCTCAAGCAAGCCGGTGGTCAGAAGGGATTTTCCGGCAGCCTCAGTGCTGTGGTGACTCAGAGTGCTAAAAACTATGGCCTGGAGATCACCCGCATGCAGCCCCAGGGCAATAAAATTCAGATTTGGATGGATGAGGTGCCCTTCGATTCGCTACTCGATTATCTGAGCGATCTGGTGCAGCAGAAAGGCTTGTCATTGGAGAGTATCGATCTGGCCGAGGGCGAAACTCAAGGTTTCGTGAATGTGCGTCGTATCCAGTTCTCGCAGTAAAACAGCAGTATTAAGGTGTTCTAGTGAGTGTAGTGAAAAAAATCGTTATTGGTGTTCTCGCCTATCTGGTGTTTTTGGTCGCCCTTTTTCCGGCGAGTCTGGCGATAAAATTGGCTCCCTTGCCTAAACAGGTAAGTGTTTCAGGGATCTCTGGCACCATCTGGTCGGGTGAAATCGACACCTTAGTGTTACAAAAGCGTCGCTTAGAACAGGTGAGTTGGCAGCTGAGTCCCTGGGGACTGCTGATGGGTAAGGCTAATATCGACTTTGTGATAGGTAGTCGCGCCACAGCGGTGAACGGTAAGGGCTTTGTGAGTCTCTCTATGTCAGGTATCGATGCGACGGGCGTGCGTTTCGATGCGCCGAGTGATTTCTTGGTGGGCAATACTCGTCTGCCATTTCGTACCCAGGTAGACGGTAATTTCAGCCTGATGTTGCAATCACTAGAACAGGGAGCGCCCTGGTGTCAGCAGCTAACGGGTAAAGTCTTTGCTCAGCAGCTCAAGGTGAGCAATCAATTTGGCAAGTATCCACTGGGTGACGTTGCGGTGGCGCTCAGTTGTGTTGATGGCAATATCAAGGTGCTGACAGACGATAGCATGAACGCCTTGGGCTTAAGTGGTCATGCGTTGCTAAAAGCCGATAGTCTGGTACAGGTGACCGCTAAGATCAAAGAAACCGCGGCGCAGCCTGATGATCTGAAACAAGCGCTGAGCTTCTTAGGTAAGCGTGACAGCCAGGGATATTATCCGATCAATTATCAGGGACGAGTCCCTGGCTTATAAGTTTGAGAATATTGTCAGCTTGAGAATAGGATTGTAAAAGCCCCCCGCAAGGGGGCTTTTTTGTGGAGCATTATTGGCCTTGTGGGGCTGTCTGGTTCATTACCCTTTGGCGATAGTCCAGCAGGCTAAAGACACCGAAGCACATGACGCTAAGGTAGTTCGCGTAGGTGATGGTCATCAGTGGCTTAAACAGGGTGCGAAAGATCAGCGTCTGAATGCTATGCATAATGAGAGTGATCAACAGCAGTATGGTCAGCAGGGTACCTATATTGCCTTCAACGGGCACAAACAGGTTGTAGAGCATTACGCCCCAGGCAAACAGTGTGATGGCCTTACCACCTAGTATCATCAATTTCATTGGTTTTCCTCTGGCTTCTCTACCTGAAACAGGCGAAAGGTCACCTGACCGGCTTTCTTCTCTTTTAGGGGGATCCAATTAGAGGGGAGCTTTAAAGGAGAATGCTCGCTCTCGGTCTCAACATAGACAAGTGCATCGTCATTTAACCAGCATTGCGCGATGAGGCCATCGATGCAGGCCTGTGCCAGCCCTTTGCGAAAAGGGGGATCGATAAAGATAATGTCAAACCCCTCAGTGGGTGGCGTCTTAAGTTGCGCTAAGGTATCGCCTTGTACCACATCGGCGCAATCACACTTTAGGGTCGCTAGATTTTGCTTGAGCTGCTTAGCGGCGCTGGCTTGTAGCTCGAATACTTTTGCGTATTTGGCGTAGCGAGAAAGGGCCTCGAAGCAAAGCGCACCGCTACCTCCGAAGCAGTCCAAGACTCGTGCGCCCGGTAGATCGCTGGCCAGCCAATTAAACAGGGTTTCTCTGACTCTATCTGTGGTGGGACGTAGCCCTTCGAGATCGTGAATAGGGAGTCGTCTGGAGCGCCACTGTCCGGCGATGATCCTCACCTGTCCGCTTGCGGGTCGATTTCTTGCCATTTTCTACCTGTATATTTGTGGATTCATTTAGCGACAATTTGGCCTCACCGGATTAAGTGATAGACTGTTGCGCTAAATTAAGGCTGCTATTTTAACGTAAAGCACGAGAAAAAGGTGCAAAGCCAGAGAGTTTAGGCAAAAAATGCAGCGCTTTTCCGCGTCACAAGTCTAACTATCTGGTTATAATGACGGGCGCAAAACGACTTTATAGCGAATTTTAAATCAGTTAGTTGAGTACTGGTATTACACATGGCAAAAAAAGGTTTTTTTTCTTGGTTCCGCAAAGATAAATCACAGCAGGAAGCGGCGGCGCCAGAAGTAGAAGTTTCGACCCAGTCGGAAACCGAACAGGCTAGTCACGAAGCCGAGCTGGCTGAGCAGGCTCGTCTGGAAGAAGAGCAGGCCGAACAGGCGCGTTTAGCGGCAGAGCAAGCCCATCTCGAAGCAGAGAGTGAGCGTCTGGCCGCAGAGCAGGCTGAGCAGGCACGTCTGGCTGCAGAGCAGGCCGAGCAGGAACGTCTGGCTGCAGAGCAGGCCGAGCAGGCGCGTTTAGCGGTAGAGCAAGCCCATCTCGAAGCAGAGAGTGAGCGTCTGGCGGCAGAGCAAGCCGAGCAGGAACGTCTAGCGGCAGAGCAAGCCGAGCAGGCACGTTTGGCAGCAGAGCAAGCTGAGCAGGCACGTTTGGCAGCAGAACAAGCTGAGCAGGCACGTCTGGAAGCAGAGCAAGCCGAGCAGGCACGTCTGGCGGCAGAGCAAGCTGAGCAGGCACGTCTGGAAGCAGAGCAGGCCGAACAGGCACGTCTGGCGGCAGAGCAGGCCGAACAGGCACGTCTGGAAGCAGAGCAGGCCGAGCAGGCACGTCTGGCGGCAGAGCAAGCCGAGCAGGCACGTCTGGAAGCAGAGCAGGCCGAACAGGCACGTCTGGAAGCCGAGCAGGCCAATCTTGAGGCAGAACAGGAAAAGCAGCCTGAGCCACAACAGAAACCGACAAAAGAGGGTTTCTTTGCCAGACTCAAACGCGGACTTAAGCGCACCAGTGAAAATATCGGTAGCGGATTCATCGGCCTGTTCAAGGGCAAGAAGATAGATGATGAGCTGTTTGAAGAGCTGGAAGAGCAGCTGTTGATCGCCGATGTTGGCGTAGAAACGACCAGTCGCCTGATCGCCAAGCTGACCGAGCAGGCCAGTCGTCGCCAGCTAAAAGATGGTGAGGCGCTGTACGAGCTGATGCGCGAAGAGATGCAAAAGACGCTGGAACCTGTGAGTATTCCTCTGGTGCCGGAAAACAGCGAAGGGCCATTTGTGATCCTTATGGTTGGCGTGAATGGCGTGGGTAAGACCACGACTATCGGCAAGCTGGCCAAGCAGTATCAGCAGCAAGGCAAGTCTGTGATGTTAGCGGCGGGTGATACTTTCCGCGCCGCAGCGGTCGAGCAGCTGCAGGTTTGGGGTCAACGTAACGATATTCCTGTGATTGCTCAGCATACGGGGGCCGATAGTGCTTCTGTGCTGTTTGATGCGCTACAGGCCGCGCGTGCCCGTAATATTGATATCCTGATCGCCGACACAGCTGGACGACTGCAAAACAAAGCGCATTTAATGGATGAGCTGAAGAAAGTCGTGCGGGTGATGAAGAAGCAAGATGAGAGTGCCCCACACGAGGTAATGTTGACCCTGGATGCGAGTACGGGTCAGAATGCCATCAGTCAGGCGCAGCTGTTTAAAGAGGCGGTTGGCGTTACAGGCATCACCATGAGCAAGCTCGACGGCACGGCCAAGGGCGGGGTGATCTTTGCCATTGCCGATAAGTTTGGTATACCTATCAGACATATAGGTGTGGGTGAGCAGATCGATGATTTAAGAACTTTCGATGCGAAAGACTTTGTCGATGCCCTGTTTAGTCAAGAGGAAGAAGCCAAGTAAGCGGACGCCTATATACCCAAGGCCAGCAAGGTTCCTACATGGGGCTGGCCTATAATAATAACGCATAAATGCAACATCTAAGATTGGGTACTTATGATTCGATTTGAGCAGGTTAGCAAAATTTATCCAGGTGGACAGAAAGCCCTCACCGATGTGAGTTTTCATTTAAAGCGTGGAGAGATGGCGTTTTTAACCGGCCACTCAGGTGCTGGCAAGAGTACCCTGCTTAAGTTGATCACTGTGATAGAGCGAGCCAATGCTGGTCGCGTCTCCATCAATGGCCATGATATCGCCAACATCAGGCCCAAAGATGTACCCTTCCTGCGCCGTGATATCGGCATGATTTTCCAAAACCACCATCTGCTGATGGATCGCACTGTGTTTGATAATATCGCGCTCCCCTTGGTGATCGAAGGGTTTGCTTTGCATGAGATTAAAAAGCGAGTGATGGCGGCGCTGGATATGGTGGGGCTATATGGTAAAGAGCGGCACTATCCCATCATGTTGTCGGGCGGCGAGCAGCAACGTGTCGGTATCGCCCGCGCCATTGTGAATAAACCCCCTCTGCTGCTGGCCGATGAGCCAACAGGTAACTTGGACCCCAAGTTATCCATGGATATTCTGCGTCTGTTCGAGACCTTTAATGATGCTGGGACTACCGTGCTGATCGCCACCCATGATTTGGGCTTAATTGCCAGAATGCGTTACCGTACCCTGACCCTGAAGCAAGGGCGCATATTGGGTGGTGACGAGCTGGCTACCGCTAACGCCTTTAGTGAATAATTGAGGAGACTCAGATGAATCAGCAACCTCAATTGGTACGCAGTAAATTGCCGATCAGTGGCCGTATTGTGATGTTTTTCATTCGTCATATTCAACATGCCATGGCTAGCATGGGTGAGCTGTGGCGCAACCCTATCTCATCGCTAATGACCATGGCGGTACTCGGTGTCAGCCTGAGTCTACCCGCCGCGCTGCAGGTGTTGGTTAAGAACGCCGAGACCATCACGCAATCCTGGAACAGCGCCGCCGAGATCTCTCTGTTTATCGACGAGGGCCGCAGCGAGCGCAGCATACAAAGCCTGATCAGCCGTATTAGCGCCTATTCTGAGGTCAGTGCCGTTAGCTATATCGATCGTGATAAGGCGTTAGAGGAGTTTCAGCGTCTTTCAGGCTTTGGCGAGGCGCTTGCCTATCTGGATGAAAATCCGCTGCCTGCGGTGATCACAGTAACCCCAAGTATCAAATACGCTAGCCCTAATGGCGCCCGAGAGCTGCTGAAGAAGCTGGAGTTGGAACCTGAGGTGAGCTTCGGTCGCCTGGATATCGAGTGGCTCGAGCGTTTACAGGCCGTCGTTAGACTGCTTGAGCGTACCGTCATGGCGATTGCCGCCTTGCTGGTGTTGGCAGTGGTGCTGGTAATAGGTAACACTATTCGTCTGGCTATTATGAATCGCCGCACCGAGATCGAGGTGATGAAGCTGGTGGGTGCCACCGAGAGCTTTATTCAGCGTCCCTTCCTTTATACTGGTATCTGGTTTGGGGTGATTGGCGGCGTGCTGGCCTGGGTGATCATCAATTTGTTAGTCTGGTATCTCGATGGCGCACTGGCGAGCCTGCTAGGCCTCTATGGTAGTACGCTTGAGATGCAGTCGCTGACACTGATTGAGCTGGGTGAATTGATACTGCTAGCCTCGTTTTTGGGCTGGTTGGGTTCATACTTATCAGTGAGACAGCACCTTAGAGCCATTGAGCCTTCTTAGTTCCTTTTCTAAGCGCTTTTTTAAGCTTGTTTGCTGGATTTATGAACTAATTTTCACTTGTAATGTCTATAGAATCGGGTGAAATTAAAACCAGTTCAGTTTCGAGTGTTGACATAGACTGTCAGATAGTTAATAGTTCATCAGCTTGTCCCTGGGCGTACCCACCTTTCACGATACCCCCACGGAACGCCGCTTTTATGCGGTGCTGAGCACTCAAAGTGTTAAACACATGCAAGATAAGAAGTTAGGAGCGTTAATGACGAATCAAACGCAATCAATGGCACTAATGGTACCTCAAAGCAGCAGTAGCATAGAGGCTTATATCCATTCTGCGCACAACATTCCAATGTTGGAGGCGAATGAGGAATATGAGCTGGCGAAGCGTCTGCAGGAGACCGGTGACATTCAGGCTGCGAAGCAGTTGATTATGTCTCATCTTCGTTTCGTAATTCATGTCGCCAAAGGTTATTCGGGTTATGGTCTGCCACAGGCTGATCTTATCCAAGAAGGTAATATTGGTTTGATGAAGGCGGTAAAACGCTTTGATCCCGATGTGGGTGTGCGTCTTGTCTCGTTTGCCGTACATTGGATTAAAGCCGAGATCCACGAATACGTGTTGAAAAACTGGCGTATCGTTAAGGTCGCAACCACCAAGGCACAGCGCAAGCTGTTCTTCAATCTGCGAAAGGCCAAGAAGCGTTTGGGCTGGTTTAGCGATGAAGAGGTGACCATGGTTGCCGAAAACCTGGGTGTATCTAAGAGCGACGTGACCGAAATGGAGTCGCGTATGGCAGCTCAGGATCCCGCTTTCGATCTGGCTAGCGATAATGATGATGACCAAGATTATGCACCTGTGCATTACCTTGAGGACCATTCATCGGACATCGCTTCTCAGGTGGAAAACGACAACTTTGAAGCCGATAACCAAACTCGTCTTCTGGCGGCTATCAAGACCCTTGATGAGCGTAGTCAGCATATTCTACAGGCGCGTTGGTTGGACGAAGAGAAGACCACGCTGCAAGAGCTGGCGGCAACTTATCAAGTCTCTGCCGAACGAATCAGGCAGCTTGAAAAGAACGCCATGAATAAGCTTAAAGGCCGCATGGAAATGTAACGGCGAAAGCTAAAAAAAACCTGCTATTAAGCAGGTTTTTTTATGTCTAATCCATAGCGCTGCGCCGCGGCTTGTATCACCTGTTTGCGCTGTAGCTTAAGCCCGGTTTGCTCGACCTCTGGCCAAGGGTAATAACGGCGGGGACGCTTGAAGCGGGCAATATGTTGGCAGAGAAACGCATCGAGTTGTGCTGTGGGCGGGCAGCTGCCCTTGATAAGCGCCGCCGGTAACAGGCCAAACTCTTCGTCTTGCATGGCAAAGACCAAGGCTTCCTCTATGCCAAGGTAACGCCGCAGCACAGCCTCTATCTCCTCGGGCTGTATATTCTCACCCCCACAGATAAACATATTGTCGGTGCGGCCCAGGATGAGTAACTCTCCGGCGGCATTCCACCTGCCGCGATCTTGGGTGCAAAACCAACCATCTTGTTCCAGTGGTTTGGCTATCGTCTCAGGCGACTCGCCATCTAGGTAACCGAGAAACAGAGTATCCCCCCGTACATAGATCACCTCATCGACAATCTTAAGTTGGCGCCCAGGTAGTGGCGTACCGCAACTGCCTTGGGCGTTTGCCTTGGCCGTGGTGATCTGCGAGCTCATCTCTGTCATGCCATAGCTGGTATAGGCGGGGATTCCCAGAGGCTCGAGCCGGGCGATTAGCTGTTCATCGATGGCGCCGCCACCAAGCAGCAGCGCCTTGAGGCCCTTAAGGGTCTCGGGGGCGTCATTAAGCAATCTGAGTAGCTGAGTTGCCACCAAGGAGAGGTGAGTCAGTGGTCGTGCCTTAAGTTGCTCTGCCAAGGAGAGCTCAGGGGCAGGCAGTGTCAGGGACGCGCCCGCCAAGGCGCAGCGATTGACAATGGCCAGGCCGCCGATATGAAACATTGGTAGTGATAGGAGCCAGTTATCTCCCTGTGTCAGGGGTATGAGCTGAGTCGAACCTTGGGCGCTGGCGATATGATTGTTCAGGCAGTGCACGGCGGCCTTGGGCATACCACTGCTACCCGAGGTGAGTATGATATTGCAGGGCTTGCTTGGGTCTATTGCCTGTGGCTTGCTCTGTAAATGGCGCTCAAATGTCAGCGACAAACTGGCTTGCGGTAATAGGGCCTGATAGGCCTTGTTTGCCCAGAAATGACGTAACTGATAGCGATTGGCCAGGGCGGCGATCTGAGCCTTAGGAAATTTGGGATTCAGCGGGCAGAAGATGGCGCCGAGATCCACACAGGCCCAGTACAGCACTACCATGGCCAGAGAGTTTTGATCTACACAGGCCAATTTGTCGCCTTTACCAAGGCCCAATTGGGCTAGCTGCTCTGCGCAGCCTAATACCTGCTGACTGAGTTCCTGATAGCTGATGGCTTGATAGCTCCCCTCTCGCCAGCAGTATATCGCGACGCTATCTGGATGCTGAGCTGCACTCAGGTGC
This sequence comes from Shewanella marisflavi, assembly GCF_002215585.1. Lineage (NCBI taxonomy): Bacteria > Pseudomonadati > Pseudomonadota > Gammaproteobacteria > Alteromonadales > Shewanellaceae > Shewanella > Shewanella marisflavi. The sequence goes on along the minus strand of NZ_CP022272.1, from coordinate 4,058,657 downwards.
AGCGGTGAACAGTCTTGCTTCAAACCGCCTCCCGGTTCACTTGCTTTAGGCAGATAAGGTTTTCCAGGGTCAGGCAGCGGGTCTTGCCGGTCGAGACCAGAAGGTCCGCGCTAAAGGCACTTAGAGTATCGAGACCTGGTATCTCATCTGGAGTAAGCGCCTCACTCAAGGCTTGCAGGGCTGTAATACCCAAGCTGGCTTCTAAACTGGCACTTAAGATCACCCTGACACCGGCCTCATGAGCTTGTTGGGTCAATTGCTGCAGTCGGGGCAGCGAGCCGAGCAGCATGGGTTTGACAATCAGCGCGGCCAATCCTGCTTGCATAGCAAATTGATAGTTAGGATCGTTGAGGCTTTCGTCGAGGGCGAAACCCACTCCCAGGGCTTGAAAGAGTAAGCTGTTATCTTGGCGCTCTATGCAAGGCTCTTCGATATATTCGATTGCGGCTAACGGCAGGCAGGCGAGAAAGTCGATAGCCTGGGACAGAGTAAAACAGCGGTTAGCATCTAATCTGAGCTTAAGATCGGGGCGGATTGCCAGCACTCTGTGGATCATGGCGATCTCCTGCTCCATGGAGGTCTGTCCCACCTTAATCTTGACCGAGTGGGTTGAGGCATCGAGTGCCTTGATGCGGGCATCTAATACCTGAGGCGGCTCGTCTTGCGCCTGATAGATCAGTGGAATGGTTCGTCGCCCCTGCCGCGCTGGGCGCAATCTGTCTGTGAGTTTGGCATGTAGCAGTGACAGTCCAAAAGCGATGGAGGGCAAGCTTGTCTGTTCTGAACGGGTTATTAACTGATCGATATCGCTTGTGATCAGCTCATCGAGCATAGGTGTCAGCTCTTCGATAACCTCAGCGAGTGTCTCCTGACTAAAACCTTTCAGCGGCTGCTCATCAACGTCTTGACCGCTCAGTGGAGAGATCTCCACCTCGGCGCTAACGAGGGTTTGCCCATCGTCCTGGGCTGAGGCTCTAAGTACTAGCCCCTGGCGACTGTCGATACGTTGTTTACCCACTGGAAGCAGTTTATCCAGAGGGATCTGATAGCGATAGAGGCTAAGGTGCATGAGTTTCATGAGTGTGTCCTGAGCTTGGCGATAAGGCTATCGCAGAAGGCCTCTGGCTGAGCCAGATGCACGTTGTGACCCGCTTGGTCAAATAGGGTGAGCGAGATAGGCTGATGCGACTGCCATGACTGCGCTAGGGTGAGAAACTTATTGTCCTGTTTACCGGCATAGTAATGCCAATCTATGGCTATTTGTTTAGGCATGTGCGACAAATCGGCTTGATTACCCAGAGAGGTCGGCAGATAAATACTTGCCAGTGCCTTAGGGTTATTAGTTGCCCTAGCTTGGATCAGGGCCTGTCTCTCACTGTCATTCAGTGTGGCAAATACCCCTTGTCGATACCAGAGGTCGAGAAATTCGACCAAGGGCAGAGACAAGAGCCGCGTTTGCCACTGGCTGTCTTGCATAAGGCGCTCAGTTCGCGCCTGCTCACTGTCTAATCCTGGGTGGCAGGATTCCAGGTTGATGCTTAACAAGCGCGCAGGAGCGCTGGCGGCTAAGTGCAGGGCAATACGGCCTCCTAGCGAGTAGCCCAGCAGGTGAAAGCGTTTGACCTCGAGCTTATCCAGCGTCGCTAAGATCTGCTCAACTACCAGGTCAAAACCTGTGGTCTGTGACGTTTCAGCTAGCGCTGGGCTGTCGCCATGGCCAGGCAGATCCACTGCGATGCAATGGAAATGGCGGCTTAGCCTTGGCATCAGGAGTTGCCAGTCAGTTTTACTGCCCAGAAAGCCATGCAGCAATACTAGCGCCGGCAGTTCTGCCTTCCCCATGGTGCGATAGGCCAGCATCAGCTTTGCTTTATCCAGCTGGCAAGGCGGGCAATCTGTTCACTGGCTTGATCTTGCGCCACGCAGACCTCAATAACGGAGGCGCCCCGATAGGCGAGCGCGTGGCGATAAGCTTCGTTAAAGCTCAATAGATCTTCTACCCTGTTGTAGGGCAGGCCGAACATGGCGGCGCCATAGCCAAACTCTAAACCGTGGGCAAGGCGATAGTAGTTGCTACGTAGCTTCTCGTCGGGCACTGGTAACAGATTGAAAATATTGCCGCCGTCGTTATTGAGTATGACGATGACAAAGGGGCCTTGCTGCTTTGCTGCTAATGCCAGCGAGTTGAGATCGTGTAGCTGGGACAGATCCCCTATGATCAGGGTTGTCGCTTGCCCTTTGTGCGCCGCAATACCGCAGGCGGTCGCGAGTAGACCGTCGATGCCGGATGCGCCCCGATTGGTGTATATGCTGGGCGCCGAGGCTGTTATCGGGGCGAACATATCATAGAGGCGCACCGGTAGGCTGTTGCCGATAAAGAGTTGTTGCTCGCCCTGGTTGGCGACGGCGCGCACCACCTGCGCCTCACCAAATTCGGCGTCGTCTATCTGTTGCTGGAACAGGGTAGCCAGCTGCTCGTTAGCCTCTATTAGCTGCACAGCCCAATTCGCCTCAGAGGATCTGGGCCAGGGCAGTTGCGTAAAGTTGGCAAGCGGGCTTATCCAGATCTGCTTAGCGCTATGGCTAGGATCGAGGCGGGTCTGCTCGGGCAGAACCTGCCAGTAGCGTTTCCATTTTTGCTCGTTTAAGTAACTGATTAGGCGTTTCGACAACAGGCGGCCGCCAAAGACCAACACAGTATCGGCGGCTTGCAGCAAGGCCTTGGCTTTAGGTTGCAGCAGCAGTTGGTCTATGTTGCCGATGGCCGCGCCATGTTGCCTGAGTTGAGATTGGGCATCGGTCAGCAGGGGCCATCCCAGTTTCTGGGCCAGTTCGATCAGCTGCTCAGGATGCTCGTGTGGCGCTAGAGTGCCCGCAACTATCACCCCTTTACCGTGGACGAAGCGCGCTAAGGCATCGGGCGCGGGTGAACTGATAAGTTTGGCCTCAGCATAGTGATTGTAGGGATTTACGCTATGTTGCCAGTTGCCCAGAGGGCTGAGGTACTGGGTAAAGTCGGCGCTCATTGAACTCGGGTATAGCGGCTCGCGATACATGCAGTTGACGTGCACCGGCCGTTTGGCGTTGGCAACAGACTCATCCAGCAGGGTCAGTAGCGCCTGGGGGGGGATCGCCTGATCTGGTGTCGGCAGGTTTACCTGTTTGGCGTAGTCGGCAAAGATCGCCGGCTGTACTATTGCCTGGTTGGCGCCGCAACCCAAAAGCTCAGGCGGTCGGTCACCGGATAAGACGATCAGGGGGACCTGTGTCAGCCAGGCTTCGACGATAGCAGGGTAGAGGTTAGCGACTGCGGTACCCGAGGTGGTAATAATGGCCACTGGGGCACGACTGGCCTTGGCCAGTCCCAGTGCGAGGAAGCCCAGGCCTCGCTCGTCGAAGTGTAAATGTTGTTTGAGTTTGCTTTGCTTGGCTGCCGCCAGTGTCAGAGGGGTAGAGCGGGAGCCGGGTGCCATGCAGACATGCTGTACCCCAAGGCGTGCTAGCTCTTCGAGAATAAGTGAGCCCCAAAGAAGATTTAATTCGGCGGTTTTTTCAATCTGCATAATGGCTTAATCAATGAAAGAGTTAAGGTTAGTCTATCGCTAAGCGTATCCTAAAGGAAACCAGACGGCCAAACTGTTAGCCATGTTCAGCCTTAGGTAATCTCTGCGTTAGCCACGATTGTCGATCCATTCGCTCATTACCACATGGGTTTTGAGTTTGATGATGTCGGTTTGGGCGTCGATATATTCGCGGATCTCGTGTAACCGTCGCATCGAATCGGCCTGCACATAAACCAGCAGATCCATGTCGCCCGTGATGCCGCGGCAGGTGATCACCTCGGGGATCGACTGAAACACATGCACCACATCGGCACAGCGGGGGCAGCGGTGCTGAATTTCGAAGTAGGCAGAAACGCCCTCTTTTTGCGATTCGCTCAGTAGCACTTGGTAGCCACGAATAATACCAGTCTGTTCCAGTTTCTTGATCCGTTCGGAGACGGCGCTGCGTGACAGGCTGACGGTGTCGGCTATGCTGGAAACACTCTGCCTGGCGTCTTGCCGCAGGGCGCTGATGATGGCCTTATCAAACTTATCCAAGGTATCCTCTCTTGTCTCTGCCAAAGTCTCTGACCGACAAAGTGTCGGTATATTGTGATAATTCCGTCAAAGTGTCGGTATAGATGCTCCTTTCGGCGGAAATCTTTGACAGACTGTTTTACGCGCTAAGTCTATACTAACCCCATTAATAACCCTAACAGAACCTAAGATGGAACAGAATCACGGTACGATCGGCCGCTGGCAAGGCGCCGGATTGATGGCCACCACTTTGCTTGGCACAGGCGTGTTTATTCTGCCTGAAATGACCATAGCCACCGCCGGCAGCGGCGCTTTGCTTGCCTGGATCTTGCTGACGTTCGCCATTATTCCCGTGACTCTGGTCTTTGCGCGACTGGCGGGGGTGTTTCCCCATGCCGCCGGTCCAGCCTATTTTGTCGAGAAAGCCTTTGGCCGAACGGCGGGACGTACCACAGGTCTTATCTTCCTCTTAGTGGTGCCCATAGGCACGCCTGCGGCGATCTTGATGACCTTTCAATTTATCAATGCCTTAGTGCCGCTGGTGGGCTGGCAGCAGTTGATGACTGAGCTAGCCTTGTTGTTGCTGTTATTGGGCTTAAACCTCAAGGGGATACAGGTCTCAGCCAAGTTACAGTTTGCTCTCACCCTGGCCATCGTCTCTGTGGTGGTGATCTTGTTTGGTGCCGGCGGTGCAAAATTGGGAGATCTGGAATTGGCCACGCCCCATGCCGGTAGCGATATGAGTCTGGTGATGGCTGCCGCCGGTATCGCCTTCTGGAGTTTTCTGGGTATCGAAGCGATGACACACCTGTCGAATGATTTTAGGCGCCCCGAAAAGGATATGCTGCCGGCGATGATCATAGGCACAGTACTGGTTGGGCTAGTGTATGTGACCTGCACGCTGATGCTCTTGTTTGTCCCTAAGGGTGAGGGCTTGGCTATGGTGGCCGCATTCGATCATCTACTGGGGGGTTATGGTGCCCAGGTGATAGGTATTTTGGGGATAGCCGGTGGCTTGGCGACAGTGAATGTCTACACCGCCAGTGTGGCGAGATTGATCTGGAGCTTTAGCCGTGAAGGGGTATTACCGCGCTATTTCGACAAGCTTAACCAGCACAGGGTCCCGGTGCGAGCCTTGGTGGCCGTGTTGCTCACCATGGCGCTGGTGATCTGTCTGACCTATCTGCTCGGCCAAGAGCTGGAGCACTTGATCGCCTGGACCAATGGGGTGTTCGTACTCATCTATCTGGTTTCTATGCTGGCGGCGGCCAAGCTACTGAGTAAGCGCTATCTGCCGCTGGTGATCATGGGGGTTATCTTCTGCCTGGCGATGGCCGTGGCGCTGGGCGCGAGCATGCTCTATGCCCTGCTGTTGGTGTTGGTACTGGCACCGTTACTCTGGTGGCAGAAGACCCATCTTGTGCGTAAGCAGGCTTACCCTTAGGGAGCTTGTTAGCAGGGAGTTATCGCTATACTCCCTGCTCGATTTTCCTAGCGCTTAAATCTGTTGATCCAGCTTAAAGTCGAGCCTTACCTGTTGCTTGGTTTGCGCCATCACCCGACCCTCTTCCATCCTAGGTTTATATTTCCATTTCTTTAACGCATCTATGGCCGCCTGGTTAAAGATCCGCTTAGGTTTAGCCTGAATCACCTTGATATTCTCCACCGACCCACTTGCTGAGATATCAAATTCCAGTAGTACGTAGCCCTCTTTGCCCTCTTGCGCGGCTGGTATGGGATACTGAGGCGATACCTGGATGATAGGCAGGGCATCACTGCTGTTGTCTACCCCGCGTGTCTCCTGACTTACCGGGTTCACCTTGGGCATGTCTATGGCGCCTGGTGTCAGCCCTGTCTCACTGGTTTCGCTCTTTTCAAAGCCCTTTATATTCCTTGGCGGCTGAATCGGTTCTTGTTGAGGCTCGATGACTGTTTGGTGCTGGTTTTCTTCTGGCGGTTGCTCCTCGAAGGAGAAGTTGAGATCAGGCGTTGCAACAACATATTCAGCAGTGGGCTGCTGGTTATCGATCAGCTTGGCCATGAAAGCGAATAGAGCCAGGGTGATGACACCACCTAGGACGGCGATAAAGGTTCGTTTTAACAGTGCAGTTTGTTTCATAAAGCTTCCTTACCTTATTCTCTTTGCCACAAACCAGACAGCCTATTTGTAAGCAAATGTAAACGACAGACTTATAGGCTTATCACCCTTTTTTAGCTTTGGCTAATAAAAAGTCAATCTCCAGTTAAATTAAGATATTTTTGATTACATTTTAATAACCGGTGGTTTACATCTTGCGGGTATGCTGGTTCGAAATATAAGTTAATGTGTGGGGGGGAGTAAGTATGCAGCATTTGAATCTTGCGATGTTGTGCCTGATGGGAGGTATGGTGTTGGGAAACGTGAACAGTTGTTTTGCTCAGGGGGAGGCTGCGGCGATCAATGCTGCGGTTGATAGCCAGCAGAGATTGGCCCGTGACAAGGAGCGTGATGCGAGTCGGCATCCTCGTGAGATCCTAAGCTTTTTCGAGGTCGCTCCAGGCCAGAGGATATTAGATCTTTTCTCCGGTGGTGGCTACTACAGTGAACTCCTGTCTCGAGTCGTGGGTGAGCAGGGGAGTGTATTGGTACACAACAACCAGGCCTACCTGCCGTTTGCCAAGGAGGATCTGGCCGAGCGACGATATCAGGAACGTCTGCCCAATGCCGAAGTGATTATTAGCGAAGCCGACGATCTGCAATTGCCTGAGGCAAGCTTTGATCGGATCTTCTTTATCTTAGGCTTCCACGACACCTATTATGATGAGCCGGGTTGGCCAGCCATCGACAGGGAAAGACTCTTAAACCAGATGTTTACCAGTCTCAAGCCCGGCGGCCTGGTCGCGATTATCGATCATGATGCACAGGTTGGCAGTGATACCAGCACGGCCCATGAACTGCATCGACTGGCTAGGGCTCATGTGGTGAGCGCTATGGAAGCGGCTGGATTTAAGCTACTGGGGAGTTTGGATCTGCTGGAAAATCCAGAAGATAAGCTCACTGTGTCGGCCTTTGATCAAGCTGTGCGCGGCAAGACAAGTCGCTATGTGCTTAAGTTTGCTAAGCCATAAAGGGTGAATTGTTAGCGCGTCTTGTTGATCGCGGCGTTTCTGAGCTGGATCAGTTCGCTGTGTTTGAGGTAGAGGAGCTCTGCCGTGCGGCGGATGATCTGATCCTCATAGCGGCAGAGGTTGCCATCGGCATAGGCGAGGGTCCACATTGCCAGAATCAGCTGTTGTTTCTGCTCCAGACTGCATTGGTCGTTGATCTCTTTGGTGAACTCATACAGTGAAGTGGCATTGCCCTGTGCCTGTTTGGCTTCTTGCACCAGGGATTGTGCTTCCAATGGCGTGAGCGACAGCGCCGAGGTCAAAAGTTCAGGCAGTAAGGCGGCTTCCTGTTCATCTATGGTTTGATCGGCATAGACGACCTCCAGTAGCAGACTGGCGGCAGCCAACTGAAGGTGCTTGGCCTTCTCCTCGGGGGATTCCGAGTGAGTCTGGGCGGTGAGAAACTGTTTAAGCTTGGCGATCATCACTCGTACCTTTTTGACTGAGATAGGGATTTAGAGTGCCAGAGTGACAGAGAGTTCATCCGATACAGATGAACTCTTTTTCATGGAGAGTTAGAGTATTGCCCCCAGGCCCTGCATCAGCAGATCTGTGGTACCGGCGCCAGCATTGGCGTCGAGATAGCCTTTCACTATATCCACCATGGGCATAGCCAGATCTTTGGAAATACCGAGTTTTTCGAAAGAGTCATACACCTTGGCGCCGCCTTGAAGTGAGCTGCCCAGATCGCCAGCCTTAGACAATAAGCCTGACATGCCTGAATCGCTATCGAGTTGCGGCGCAGCGGATAGCAGACCATCGATACCGGGTATCGCCTCGGCGATAGGACCAAAGCTGTCACCGCCCAGAGTGGTTTTGGCTAACGAAAGCAGGCTGCCGAGTCCACCTTCCGCCTGATTCTGGTTTAAGCCGAGTTGAGACATGACCGAGCCAACCAGATCGTTGTTTTGTGTCTGGGTCGCAGTCGGCTGGCTCTGTTCCTGCTCGGTGAGATCGTCAAACCAGCCTGCTGATGCCGGGCTGCTAAGCAGTAAAGTACCAATGATAAAGGAGCTGATAGTGGAAAATTTCATGAATCGCCATCCTCTGGTGATAAGTGCTAAATTTAAGGCTCATTCTAGCCTAGGCGGGCGTTAATTTTGTATCTATTTTTAGACATCTGTTGTGCATTAGCGCTGAAATTTCGGTATCCTGTCGCACTTACAAGTTGGTTTATAACTATCTAATGGAAAGTCACATGTCATTGTCAGCGATTTTGACCGAAGCTTATAACTTCTTTCGTAATCATATTCGCCAATTAGCTATCTTAACAGTGCCTATTTTGTTTGTTCAGGTGGGCATTCAGATGTGGTTGGGGATGGAGATCAATAACGCCGATCTGGAAAATCCTCAGTTTGGCGTGCCCCATATGGTCGCTATGATGGTGCTATTGCTGGTTTTTTCACTCTTGATCGCCGCTCTGACTCTGTTTATGGAGGTGCGATCTCACGGTCACGAGCCCTCGACTGGTCAGGTCATTAAGACCAGTGTGAGCTTTGTTCCGCCGCTGCTGTTGGCCGGTGTCTTTTCTGGTTTGGCTATTTTGGCGCCCGTGATGCTGTTTGCGGCATTTGGCCCTCTTTGGTTGGTGGGCCTGGTGATCAGTATTTACGTCTTTGCCCGTCTGGCCTATGTCAATTTCATGGTGGTGGTTGAGCGCCTGACACCGCTTGAAGCGATTAAGGGTAGCTTTAGATTTAGTGGCCCTATCGCCTTTAAAACCTTGCTGGTACTCATGCTATATATTCCGATCTCGCTGATCGGTGGCACCCTATCTAGCCTGGCACAGAACGGGGGCTTCCCTCTGATGCTGGTGGTCGAAGTGCTAGTGGCCTTCTTTGGGCTATTCGTTAACGTTGCTCTGTTTCGTCTTTATATGGTGTCACGCCCAAGTATTGATGAGCAGGTGTAAGCCCAGTTATTTCACTGCATATAACCGATAAATAGATACCCACGGAGTCCTCACCTTGCTTAGCGATATCGAACTGGTTAGCCAATTTTCTCGCGACTTAGGTGAAGACTACCGTGTGGCCAAGAGCTATGTGCGAGACGTGCCGACCCAGGCACTGTTACATGTACGTAGCTTTACCCATAAGTTGACCGATAAGCTGGCTTCATCTCAGCAGTTGGTGTTCGACAGCCCTAATCTTTACGACCGCATCGAAACCCTCAACCGTCAGCGCGTGATCAATGTCAGGGTGACCCGGGCATTGCACCGTTTGCGCGGCGATGGTAACCGCGGCGCTCACCCTGAGAAATATCACCTCACCCAAGAGGCGTTGCAGCAACTGGCTGAAAAGGCAATTGAGCGCCTGGTTAAACTGGTGGAAGAGCTTTATCCCATCTTCTGTGATGGCGAGGCCCCTGAATATCAATTTGAGCCTTTCGATGCCTTTGCCGGGCGGGATCTCTGTTATCGCGCCGTGATGGAGAACGATCCCCAGGCGCAATATTTGGTGGGGATGTCGCTCAAGACAAAGGCGTTGATGCAGAAGGAGCAGGAGCAGGCGCTGCGTGATGAGGCTGATGCCGAGCCTAAGCTTGATAGCGAAGCAAGCTTTAAGCAGGCTGCCCATTGGTTTGCCCTGGCTGCCCCTTATCTGCCCGAGGCTCAGCACGAACATGGGGTGAGTTTACTGCACGGCTATGCGGGCGAAGTAGATGCAGCGGCCGGAGAGAGTGCCATTATTGCCGCTGCCAAGGCGGGTGTGGTTAATGCCATGGCACTGCTGGGGTATTTCTATCTGGTCGGTGGTGAGCAGATCAGTGTCGATACCCAACTGGCTTATCGCTACCTGCAGGCCGCCGCCGATCGCGAGCAGTCCGAGGCGATGGCGAATCTGGGCGTGCTCTATTATCAACAGGCCAACTATGCTCAGGCCTATCACTACATCTCCAGTGCCGCTCAGGCGGGTTTTCCCCATGCACAATATCATCTTGCCTTGATGTTGGCGCGCGGAGAAGGGTGTCAGCCCGATCCCCTAGCGAGCGAGCAGTGGATGGCCGAGGCCGCCGAGCAGGGACAACTCGATGCTATGCTGCATTGTGCCCAGCAGATGCTGAACAATGAGAATGCCCTGGGTAATGATTTCTCCTTAGCCGAGCGCTATCTGAGAGAAGCGGTGAAATATGGTCACAGCGTTCCGGCCATGATAGAGCTGAGCATCGCCCTGGCCGATGGCATCTTAGGCCGTATCGATGTGGTAGGCTCGGCGGCGCTACTCAAGATGGCCCGGCAGCGTGGCAACGCCCGTGAAAAAGAGGTGATAGCCCCCTTGTGGGAGTCACTGACCCTGCAGATAGATAAGGTATTGGCGGTCACTCAGGCCCCCGATGAACTAAAAGCCCTGCAGCGTGCTCGCGAGCTTTTGAGCGATCCCGAATAACCCTCTTATTGCATACAATATTCATTTGTGGCTTAATGAGCGCCTCTGTTTCTCAGCTGGTGTGGAGTCTCTGTGTCTCATCCTCAAACGGCCGCTTGTGTCATCTGCCATCAAACCTCTGCTGCGGCCCAGTGCGCTGCCTCTAACAGGACGCTCAACGCCTTAGCCGAAGGCTATATCAAACTCGTCTTGGCGATAGGCTGTCATCAACCTCTTTATGTCGACGCCTATTATGGTCCCGCTGACTGGCAAGCTCAGGCGAGCCTTAGGCCGCTTACTGAACTGGTCGCCGACTCTGCTTCGTTAAGGGCGGAGTGTGACAAGGTAAGCAAGGGGTTAGATTGTCAGGCGCTCATCCAGCGACATCGCTTTTTAACCAAACAACTGACCTCGGTGGCAAGTTATTTAACCGGACTCATGGGGGAGTCGCTGAGTTTCGAGCAGGAATCTTTGGCTCTCTATGATGCTAAAGCGCCTAAGCATCAGCTGAGTCACTTTAGTGAGGCCCTTGCCGAGCTCGATAGGCTATTGCCGGGTGAGGGGAGTCTGACTTCAAGGTTTGAAGCGTACCGGCGCCCGTTTATCGTGCCATTTGACAAGGTACCTCAGGTCTTTACCGCCGCGGTGGAGCAGGCCAGAGCGGTGACGCGGCAACATATTGTGCTGCCGGAAGAGGAGCGCTTTAGGGTGGAGTTCGTTAAGGATAAGATCTGGACTGCCTACAACTGGTATCAGGGTGACTACACGAGTCTTATCCAGCTCAATCAAGATCATCCCTTGTATCTGGAGCGGGCAATGGAGCTGGCCAGCCACGAAGGCTATCCGGGGCATCATCTGTTTAACCTGCTGCAAGAACGGGATCTGGTTATGGGCCTAGGTTGGATGGAATATGCTGTTTACCCGCTTTACAGCCCTATCTCGTTTCTCTCTGAGGGCAGTGCCAACTATGGCTTGTCACTCTTGATGTCTAAGGCAGAAATTATTGCCTTCGAGCGGGAGGTGTTAATGCCTTTGGCGGGTATTGAGGGCGATATTCATCACTATCATAGGGTGATGGATGCCTACAAAGGCTTAGCCCATCTGGATGAATTGGTGTGCCGGCAGTTTATCGACGGTGAAATCGATGCTGATCAGGCAGCGCAAATGTTAGTGGAGTTTGGTTTGTATAGCAGTGCTAAGGCGGCGCAGCGGGTAGACTTCTACCGCTCTAATCGCAGCTATGTGATTAACTATCACTTTGGCGAGGCCAGTGTCGGGGAATATGTGACGAGTCAGGCCCGTGACACAGCACAGGCCTGGAGGGTATTTGCCGCCCTATTGGCCAGACCAAGGGCGGCGAGTGAGATATACCAATCCTAGTAAATAGCTGATCATCCTAGCTTGTTTAAACGCTCGATAACTGCGTTTATCCGACGCTATGTCTGATCACTTACTGACTGTGATTGGTATTATTCGTTAGGGTCGTGCTCGAAGGTACGTCCCTGACGTGGGGCCTGGGTTTGACCGAAGGGCGATGCGGTGTCAAATGACCGCGCCGAATATCCCTTTTGATCAAAACCTGCTGTACGCTCGCCAAAGGCGGCGTTCCCCTGCTGGCGAAACTTTGCCAGCTGGCGCTTAAGAAAGACCCGGCCAAACAGGCTCAGGATAATAAAGCTTAAGGCGCCGACGAGAATGACAAAGGGAAGCGCTAGCAAGACCAATGTCATGACGACTAAACCGATTGCGAAGGCCATCCAGCCTTTAGTACCCGAGAACCTATGCTGAAAAGGCGTCTGTTGAAATTGATGATAAATCATAGTTTCTCCCTAAGGGCCGTCTAACTTTCAGGTTGAATTTCTGTTCGATATGCCCTGCATTAATGGCTCGATTGTGCACATACAGCCCAGCGAGATCACGTTAAATTCGTTTAATCTAAGCCGTAAAATGTTACTGAATGTCTCCGTGGCTACCCAAGCATCATAACCAGTCCAAGGTTAACCTAAGCTGAACCAAGCGCCGATTTACGGCATTAGTCTTGATGAAATGCCTGGGCAACACTCTTGCAGATGGTTTCGCGTATCCACTTATGTCCGGGCTCGTCGTTATTGCGCTCATGCCATAGCAATACATAGGCCAGGGAGTGGAAATCGAAGGGTAGGGGCAACTCCTCCAGGGCGTAGAGTTTGCGGGCATGGGCCGCAAAACTGGAGGGTAAGGTAAAGATCAGATCGCTATGGGCGCAGACACTGGCGGCGCCATAGAAATCGGGTACTGTGGTGCTCAGGTGGCGACGCTTACCCGATTTAGCCAGAAAGTAGTCCAGTGCCCACCACTCATTGCCCTCGCAGCGCACCTGTACATGTGACATCTCCAGATAGATATCCAGATCCCATCGATGATTTCTGATGGCTGGCAGCATGGGATGATCCTGGCGAACCAGACAGACCTGATAGTCGGTAAACAGCGTCTGATGAGCTATCCCTTCAGGTAGCCGGTCGATGATGAGATCCGATTGCGGATTGATATCCCGTCCGGTAATACCAAAATCTATCTGCCCCTTCTGCAGCGACGAGAGGGACTTCTCCATCCAAAGATAGGAGTCCAACCTGAGGTTGGGGGCATTATTGAGCAGGGGCCCGATAAAGTAGGGGATCAGCGTCTCATAGGCACTCTCGACCATGGCAAAAGAGAACTGGCGCCGACTGCTGGCGGGATTGAAGCTCGGCGGCTGGGTCAGCTGGTAGAGTCCCTGCAACATGTCGGGCAGCTGTTGGCCAAGATAGGCGGCATGGGCCGTGGGTTTAAGGCCGTGTGCGGTGCGGATAAAGAGTGGGTCGCCTAAGGTATCACGCAGACGGTTGAGGCTCTTACTCAGGGCGGATTGGCTTAGGTGAAGACGGCTGGCGGCGCGGGTAACGCTGCGCTCTTCCAGTAGGACTTGCAGCATGACCAAGAGGTTTAGATCGATTCGGGCCAGGTTGTCGAGATTCATAATGATATTCCTTAAAGGAAATTAGCTTTTGAAATTATACCATTTCTGTTCATAACTAGGCTGGTCTAAAATGCTCCCTATTACCTTAACCCCTATGTAAATTAGAGAAATATGCGTCGAAACCTGTTACCCATACTCATGTTAATGGTGGTCTTGAGCCCCCTTGCCATCGACATCTATCTGCCCTCAATGCCAGTCATGGCGGCTGAATTTGCCGTGTCGGCTAGTCAGGTGCAATCGACGCTAGTGCTGTTTTTGTTTGCCATGGGGGTCGGTCAGGTGTTGATAGGCCCACTGGCGGATCGCTATGGTCGTCGCCCTATTGCACTGGGTGGTCTGCTGCTCTATATCGCCAGCAGTCTATTGGCCGTGGTGGCGATGGAGTTTCATTGGCTGCAACTGGCCCGCGTGCTACAAGGCTTAGCCGCCTGCTCAACCTCTATTGTGGTCTTTAGTGCTGTCAGAGATTGCTTTACGCCTAAAGAAGGTGCTCGTTATTACAGTTATCTGAACGGGGTGATCTGTGTGATCCCGGCGTTGGCACCCACCCTAGGCGGCCTGTTGGCGCTGCAGTTTGGCTGGCGTTCTACCTTCGTGTTTATGACGCTGTACGCCATCATCATCATGATCATCGTCGGCTATCGCCTGCCGGAGACCCGCCCCGCGAATACTGTGACCGAAGGGCCGCTCTATCGCTGGTCACGCTATAAGCCTGTGCTGATCGATCCGCACTTTATGTTCTACGCCTTTGCCTGTATGGCTGGTATGGCGGCAATTCTCGCCTATGTTTCCTACTCGCCTGTGTGGCTTATCGAGACAATAGGCGTGTCCGAGCTGACCTTCAGCGGTCTGTTTGGTCTCAACGCTTTAGTGAACATCGCAGCCTGTTTTGCCGCGCCAGTGGTGATTCAGAAGCTGGGTAACCGTCCGACAGTGATCCTAGCGCTAAGCACCATGTTGGTCTCTGCCCTATTGCAACTTGGGGTACAGTGGGCTGGCCCGCAGACAGGACTGGCGGCGGCCTTTGGTTTTATGTTGCCTATGATGCTGCTGTGTATCGGCTTTGCCCTGCTGCTCGGCCCGGCGACCAGTATGGCATTGGCAGGCTTTGGTGAGCGCGCCGGTACGGCCACCGCCATGCTTGGCTTTATCCAGATGAGTGGCGCCTCTATTTTGGCAGGACTGGTACAGCAGACATCGCTCACCGCTCCCTACGCCGTGGTCGTCGTCATGGGTGGCTTGGCAAGCCTGCTGTTGGTCGCCATGAACATGGGCCGACTAGATGCCTGGCACCAGGAGCGTCACGCCCATTGATAGCCGTAACCTAATCCATTAGCAACACCCTTTCAGCCTGCATTAGTGACCTCAATGCAGGCTTTTTTTTCGCCTGATGTTAGAAGCGGGCGTTTACCCCTATGCCGATAAGAAAATCATCGGCGAAATCTTCATCGGAAAATCGCTTTACCCCAGCGAAGTTGGCGGCGAAGTGGTTGGAGATCTGCCACCAATACTGTGTCGATAGGCTAAACAGGTTGATGCTGTCCTCAAAGGTATTTGTGTTAATACCATTATCTGGGGTGAGCCACTGGATTTTTGCATCGCTATTTAACCAAGTATAACCGGCGCCAACAGACCAGGCTGGGGTGATATACCAGTCTGCGCTCAGGCTCACTTGAGTCGTGTCATTGTGATAACCTGCCACTTCTAATTGTGAGCTTATGGTATTACTGGTTTCCAGTTGGCCATATTCGATTTGGGCCTTGAAATCTAAGCCTGTGGTGGATTGCAGCGGAAAGTAGCTATGGATATGGGCGCCGTATAGATCGCTGTCTTTATCGAATGTAATAACTTCTGCAGTGCTTAGATTCCAAGAGTCTGAGTTGCCTTGATATTGATAATAGATGGCGACTTCGGAGCTATCGTTAAAATAATAGCCAAGGTTTATGCCATAGCCGGTTTCATCTTCATCTATTGGAGAACTTAAAAACTCACTGCTATCTACGTTGAGATAGAGATAATTGGCGCCAATAAACCAATTTGAGGCCATCACATATCGGCCATCTACACTGTATCTCACCGTATCGTCATAGGCGTTGGTCTGGGCATACATACCGCCGAGATAGGAGCTTTGTGCTAAAAATCCGGCTAAAGCATGGGGGGCATTGTTATTTTTCACCGGCTCAAAATAGAAACGGTAGTCAAGATTCCACAGACCGTCTTCGAAGTTATCGGTATCGGTACCGAAGCTCACATTGGCTTCATGTTGGAAGGTGTTAACGGCTTCACCGGCAAATACCTGTGTGGTTAAACCTAAGAGAAGGGGGAGTGTGAGTAGCTGCTTTTTCATTTTTCTTCCTTGTTGTCATGATGAAGGCTGCATCCATGCTGTGATAACACTCTGCTGCCCGTTATAATCTTGCTGGTATACGAGCTGTTGCCCGGTAGCGGATTATATTTGTTAAGTAATTGTTGTGTAAAGGTTTGATTTTTATGCGTCAGTTCCAGAGCAAGCCGCCTTTTGCGTCAGTTAGGTTAGCATTCAGCGCCTACCCATTAATCGTGAGGATCTTGTGAGCCGTCCTGTTTGTCCCAAATGCCAATACCCTGTGAATGCCTGCCTGTGCGAGCACATTCGGCCGCTGTCGACCCATGTCGAGCTGATTGTGTTGCAACACCCGAGTGAGGTGTCACATGCCAAGAACAGTGTAAAGCTGATGCAAGCCGTGATGGGGGATAGATTGCGACTGGTGGTAGGGGAGACGCCGACGGATTTTACCGACTTGAGGACCTACCTTAAGGCTCAAACCCGGCCAGTGTTGTTGCTCTACCCGAGTGAAACCAGTCAGCCGATAAAGTCACCTAAGAATAACCATGAAGCGATCTTGCTGCTGCTCGACGGTACTTGGCGAAAAGCTTTTAAGCTGCTTAAGTTAAACCCCTGGTTGGCCGAGTATCCTGCGGTGCATCTGGATCTCGACGCCCCGTCTAAATACACCATACGCAAAGCCAAACGCGATGATAGCCTGTCCACCCTTGAGGCGGCGGCATTGGCCATTGAAACCTTGGAACCAAGCTGTGATGTGTCACCGCTCACCGATGCCTTAGCGGCCTTGGTACGGCAAAGACTCGATGCCATGCCGCCAGAGGTGAGGCAAAGGTATCTCCAGAAATAGGCAATGGTAAAACTGTGAAGCAGATATAAATTGGCAGATCAGCCTATGGCATAGATCACGATAATGTTAGGTAATTTAGGGTTTAATAGTCTTAGTCACCCTTGATAGGGTGGTCAGATAGCTGTGTCAGTTTACTGTCCATGCAGGGAGGCAGTATTGCCCTAGAGGTGCTGACACAGTTATCGGTTCAATGGGCCATGAAGTTTGCCTTGGTGAACTGCCCCGCCGCTGCCGGATATCCATAGAAATACCCTTGTGCAAACCCTTTACCCATGCCTGACAGTATCTGTTTCTGTTCCAGGGTCTCGACGCCTTCCACCACGAATTGAATATTAAGTGCCTGGGCGAGTTGGATCATTGCCTGACAGAGCTCTCTTCCTTGAGGCTCGTTGAGCCGTTCGGCGAAGCCCGCATCTATCTTCAGCGTGTCTATAGGCAGATTCCCCAGCTTGCTAAGAGAAGATAGCCCCGCGCCAAAATCATCGATGGCGATACGCACGCCCAGCGCCTTTAGCTGGCTTAGGGTCTGTTTAACTCGCATGGGTTGGCGCAGTAGCGCCGACTCAGTGATCTCCAGTACCAGGTTGCAGGCGGGCAGGAGGCTCAACGCCAGCGCGTGTTTGACCTGTTGGACAAAATCTGGATGTTCGAGCTGGGTTGCCGACACATTCACGCAGGCCTGTAGTGGCTTTTTCAGCTCATCTTGCCATTTGGCGACTTGAGTACAGGCAGTGGTGAGTACCCACTGACCTATATTGATCAACAAGCCCGTCTCTTCCAGCAGAGGTACGAAATCGCAGGCCTCTATGATCTCGCCATCGCTCTTGTGCCAACGCAGCAGGGCTTCGACGCCAATCACCTGGTTACCCTCAAGATCCACAATCACCTGATAGGCCAGTTGGAACTGATTCAGGCTGAAGGCATGGCGCAGGTCGTTGATGGTCTTGAGTCTATGCTGAGCATCTTTGTGCATCTTGTTGTCATAGAAGAGCACATGATTAGGGCTCTTCTTGGCACAATACATGGCGGTATCGGCACAGCTGAGCAGCTGAGCTGCTTGATCGCTATGGGTTGGGAATAGCGCGATGCCAACACTGGTGCCCAGATAAAATTTCTGACCGTTGATCTCAAAGGGAGCATCAAAAATGGCGAGCAACTGCTGGGAGACGGCCTCTATCTCGTCAACATTGTGGTAATCGGTTAAGACTAAAGTGAACTCATCGCCACCGAGCCTAGCGATATGAGCCTTATCGATACAGCTGGCTTCGAGGCGGGCGGCCACCAGTTGCAGTACTTTGTCACCAGTGGCGTGGCCAAAGCAATCATTCACATTCTTAAAGCCGTTGAGATCCATAAACATCACGGCGCCCAGCTTACCTGTCTGCTGTTTGACCTCGGCGAGAGCTTGATCCAGATGCAGCTTGAGCTGATGTCGATTGGGCAGGCCTGTTAGGGTATCCACCATGGCTTGCTCTGTCAGGCGTGACTCCAGGCGTTTCTTGGCGCTGATGTCGCTGAACAGGGTGACATAATAGATCTCACCATCGATCTGTATCTTGCGGCAACTCTTCCAGGCGGGAAATTGGCTGCCGTCTGAGCGGGTCTTAGTGGTTTCTCCCTGCCAGCTGCCTCTATCTTCCAGGCTCTGTAGGAAGTCGCTGTGACATTGGCTGGCATCGCTAAAGCCCTGTACCTCGTCTGGTCCTTTGTGGAGTAGCTGATCGGCACTATAGCCACAGATGCGGCACATCGCCTTATTAACCGCGATAATCTCATGCTTGTCATTACTGATGTAAACCGCCTCGGCGCTATCTTCCAGTATGCTGGAGATCAGTTGTGCGGGTAGGCGTTCAAAGCCGTTAGAGATGTTGTTGCGCCGCTTGGCGCGCCTGTCGGCGGGATCGAAACGGGCCAGAATGACCTCTGCGTCGCCTAGCTTGGCAGGTAGCATGCTGACCAAGGTGGGCAACTCGCTGCCAAGCTGGCTCATATGCAGCCAGTTGATGCTGATGTGCTCACCTTGATGGACTCGCTCAATTAACTGCTGCGCACGTTCTATGCTGTTGATGCCATTTGACTGAATACGCGGAGAGAAGTCATAGGGTGTGGCATTGATAAAGCTGTCCAGCTGGGTTTGAAAATAATCCAGGGTGCCTTGGTTGGCGCCTATGAAGGAGTGGCCCTTGAGGATAGCTAAGAAAGCAGAGTCGTCCTCACGCCAACGTTCGAGTTGCCGCTGAGTCTCAGGCTGCGCGCTGCTTAGCTGCGCCAATAAAGTTAACCAAGGGCCCATAGGGTGCTCCATGAGATAGGGCAATGAGACGTTAATTTACAGTGGCTTAAGTGATAGCCTCATTACAGGTATGGTTAAAAGTACCGCGAATCAGGAGCAGACTCAAACCTAAGGATAGGTTTTTGCGCTATTTTTAATGCTTTTTTATGACGTTTCGCACGCCTAAGCTTGTGTGGAAAGGTTTTTCGACGTTGTGATGACGATAGTGCTAAAATCGGCTCACACCTATCGATTAGTTAAGGATAACTGTCATGATTAACGCCATGATGCCCCGTCTTGCCTTGGTATTACTGATCGGCTTGAGTCTGAATCTCGCCGCCAAAGAACATAAGCGCCTCAGCCCGACTGCCGAGGAGGCCAGCGAGATTGCACGCCAAACCGAGGCCGAGCAACTTGAGAAAGCCAGGGAGGCGGCTAAAGACACCCAGACACGGGAAAAGGAAGTGCTCAAGCGCCAGCAATCGGGTGAATGGCAAGAGTCGCAACGGGAGAAAGCCCAGCGACAGTTTAATGAGCGTGAAAGCCGAGAGGCTAAATATTTAAAAGACGCGATCGATGCGGCGGCGCAAGATCGAAAAATTCCTAAACCCTAACTCTAATTGGATGCTGCGTGAGTCTTTGCCCCCTTTGTCATAGTGAACACTTAAGTTTATTTCATCGCGATAAACACAGAGAATACCTGATCTGCGGCCAGTGCCAGCTGGTGAGTGTTCCTGAACAATACCGTTTAAGCGCCGAGGATGAGAAGGCGTTTTATGATCATCATGAAAACAACAGTGAAGATGCCGGCTATCGGCGTTTCCTGGGGCGTACCTGGCTCCCCCTGCTTGAGCGCTTGACCTCAGCCCATAAGGGGTTGGATTTTGGCTGTGGCCCTGGCCCCACCATAAGTGTCATGGCCGATGAGGTGGGTATTGCCATGGAGAATTACGATCTCTACTACTTTCCCCATGAGGCGTTGCTCGAGAAGCAATATGACTTTATCACCATGACAGAGGTGATTGAGCATGTGGCAGATGCGCAAGGTTTACTTACTCGCCTTGACGCCATGATGAAGCCCGGTAGCTGTTTAGCTGTGATGACCAAGCGAGTGCTGAGTCAGGCGGCTTTTGCTCATTGGCATTACAAGCAGGATCTGACCCATATCTGTTTCTATAGCCAGGCGACCTTTGAGTGGGTCGCCAAGCAGCTCAATTGGCAATTAGAAGTCATAGACAAAGATGTCGTCTTCTTTACCAAGGCTCAAATCGGCTAGCTTTTGGGTTGCTGCATCAGGTGGTTGATGATCACCTTTTGCGCAAAGCCCTGCTGATCTTCCTCCATATGCGCGTCATCTAAGGTAAATCCATATTGGAACTGCTGCCGTCCCACGCCCGGTGGCTGAATGTTTTTCAGTATGATGGGCACACTTAGGGTTTCTTCAGACTGGGTAAGCTTGACCTGTAACAGATAGGTCTTGTTGAGCGTGCCGCCTTCTATTTCATTGCCTATATAGGCGCCCCCCT
Source organism: Shewanella marisflavi (assembly GCF_002215585.1). Lineage (NCBI taxonomy): Bacteria > Pseudomonadati > Pseudomonadota > Gammaproteobacteria > Alteromonadales > Shewanellaceae > Shewanella > Shewanella marisflavi. The sequence goes on along the minus strand of NZ_CP022272.1, from coordinate 4,038,100 downwards.
TGATTGAGATATCCTGTAAAAATCCGCTTGAACAGAGAAGTGGCGACTCGCTCTCTGCCTGCTGTTCATGTATCGAGGCGGGTACATTGACCGGGATGCGGCTATGTTGCCTCAGCGCCACACTCTGAAGCGTCTTAGGGTATTTCACCACTAACCAGCGACCGGCGTGGTTAAGCAGGGTTTTGATTTGACTGCGAAAGGCCAAAATGTTGGCTTCCGGGTCGTCGCTGTTGATTAGGCGCACCACAACCCCCTGGCCCTGGGTGATGTACTCCTGGGCGGCCTGCCAATATTTGTCTTGTCCCAAGGCGAGGATAATGGCGTTGTCGGGATCGATGCCGATGAGCCGGGTTCTGAGTCTAATGGGTCTGAGCGGTGTGAGTATCTGCAGCTGGGCTTCCGTGTTGCAGTTGATGCGATTAAGGTAAGCCAAGTCAATTTCTGTGGCTGACGGCAAGGTGAATTCTCCCTTGGGTTAGTGTGGCCATGCTTTTTTCTTAGCATGGCACAAAAGCAATAAGTTACAATTCTCTTTGGCGATAATTGCTACAACAGACTTGATCTTATTTATAATTTCACCTCTTATACGAATCACAGTAAGTAAGTGATCAGAAATTGCGTAAGAAAAACGCTTGAGAACAAGGCAGAATTTTTTGATAGCTAGTGATGCTACTATCAAAAATGATAACGCCGTTTTCGAGCGTTTTAATAAGCTAGGATGAGCAGTTATTTACTACGATTGGTATTTAGGTTTCAAATAGCGAGGGCATTTGCCTTGGCGGTCCTCGATACCGAGATAAATTCTATCTGCTCACGAATGAGGGAACGACAGATGATGCGAAAGATAATCGCACTGTGCCTAACCATAGGGGGATTACTCTCCGCAATGGGGGCGCAGGCTACTCAGGCTGAAGATATAAAGAGCTTCACCTTAGATAACGGCATGAAAATTATGGTGCTCGAAGATGCATCTATCCCCAATGCCAATATGTACCTGTTTTGGAAGGTGGGCTCTCGCAACGAGGTTCCTGGCATTACCGGTATCTCACACTTTTTCGAACATATGATGTTTAATGGCTCGAAAAAATATGGTCCCAAGATGTTCGACCGCACCATGGAAGCGGCGGGCGGTGCCAATAACGCCTACACCACAGAAAACTTAACCGTCTATACCAACTGGTTCCCGGCTAATGCGCTGGAAACCATCTTCGATCTCGAGGCCGATCGTATCGCCAATCTGGATATCAATGCAGAGATGGTGGAGAGTGAGCGTGGAGTGGTGGCATCTGAGCGCACCACAGGGCTGGAAAACTCCAACTGGCGTACTTTGCAAGAAGAGATCAAAGGCGCAGCCTTTCGCGCGCACCCTTACAGCTGGTCTGTTATAGGCCATGAGTCAGACATTGCCGCCTGGACCCTAGAAGATCTGGTGCAGTATCACAAGACCTACTATGCCCCGAACAATGCCGTGGTGGTGATCGCCGGTGATGTGAAGCTCAATGAGGTGAAGGCGTTAGCCAACCAATACTTTGCGCCTATTCCTGCTCAGACCCCACCTCGCGAGGTGAAGACGGTTGAGCCGCTGCAGAAGGGTGAACGTCGCGTCTTCGTGCAAAAGGCGTCGGTAAGCACGCCCAACGTGATGCTGGCCTTCCATGTACCGGCAACTTCACACCAGGATTACTACGCCCTGGATCTACTCTCTTCTATCCTCACCACAGGCAATAGTTCACGCCTCTATCAAGGGCTGGTGGAGAAGCAAGTCGCCATTGAGGTGGAGACCTATATGCCGATGAGTTTCGACCCGAACCTCTTCTATGTCATGGGCGTGGCCAATCCTGGTATCACAGCCAAAGAGCTTGAGACAGGCATGATAGGCGAGATCAATCGTATCGCCCGTGAAGGCGTGACTCAGGATGAGCTGGAGAAGGTGAAAAACATCAAGTTGATGAATTTCTACCGAACCATGGAAACCATCAATGGCAAGGCCAATACCCTGGGTACCTATGAGCTCTATTTCGGCAGCTTTGAGAAACTATTTAATGCGCCAGAAGCCTATAGCAAGGTGACCCCAGAAGATATTCAGCGCGTCGCGCAAACTTATTTACGCCGCGCCAACCGTACCGTTGGCGTATTAGCGGCCACAGAGGAGAGTGACCAATGAAGACCCTATTGACTCAATTCCCTCAAAGCCTTGCTAAGCTGGGCTCGGCCGCCATGATGGCCGGAGCGTTCACCTTGGCGGGCTGTGCGACGACGCCGAGCCAGACTGTCGATACCGGCAGCTTTAGCATGCCGGCTTACGAGCAGTATCAACTGGCCAATGGCATGACAGTCTATCTGATGCCACAAACCGAGGTGCCGCTCATCACTGTCAGCGCCGTGGTGCGCGCCGGCGCAGTCAACGACACGACTTCCGGGGTAGCCAGCATGACGGCTAAATCCCTGCTGCTGGGTGCTAATGGCAAGAGTAAGTCAGATATCGAGCAGATGGTCGATTTCCTGGGGGCCTCAATTGCCGCCGATGCGGGCAAAGAGGGTAGCTTTATCGATGCCGACTTTATGGCAAAAGATACCGATAAGCTGCTACCACTGGTGCGGGATCTGCTGCGCAGCCCAGATTTCGATGCCAACGAATTCGACAAGTTACGCCAGCGCGAAATGGCGGGCCTGGCTCAGGAAAAAGAGAGTCCTCGAGTGGTGATCCACCGCTACTTCGACAAGCTGGTGTTTGGCGATCACCCTTATGGTAATCCGGCATCGGGCAACCGGGATTCACTGGCAGAGCTGACGGTTAATCAACTGCGCGCCTTTCATATGAGTTACTACCAGCCGCAAAATATCGCCTTCTCTGTGGTCGGCGATTTCAAGCCAAGTGAGATGAAGGCTAAGCTCGACAAGCTGTTTGGCGACTGGCAGAACGGCGAGGCGATCACCAAGCAAGATCTGGCCAAGGGACAACCTCAGCTAGATGCCAGCAAGGTACTGCTGGTCAACAAGGGGGATGCCATCGAAACCACTTTCCTGATCGGCGGTAAAGGCATTAGCCGCAACAACCCTGATTACGTGGGGCTACAGGTGGTAAACACCATCTTAGGTGGCCGCTTTACCTCTTGGCTTAACGATGAGCTGCGGGTGAATGCCGGTTTGACCTATGGTGCCCGCTCAGCCTTTACCCCGTATTCTCAAGGGGGCGTGTTCAGAATCAGCACCTTTACCAAGAGTGACACCACCAAGGAGGCGATCGATCTGGCACTGAAGACCTATGCACGTCTGTGGCAGACGGGGATAGACCAGGCGACGCTGGACTCGGCCAAGGCTTACGTTAAGGGACAGTTCCCACCTAAGTTTGAGACCAGCGCGCAACTTGCCGGCCTCTTGTCGAGCATGTACCTCTATGGCTTCGACGACAGCTTTATCAACGACTTCCAAAAGAATGTCGACGGTCTGACCCTGACGGAAACTCAGCGTCTGGTGCAAAGCTACTTCCCACAGGATAAGCTGCAATATGTGTTGATCGGTAATGCCGATAAGATAGGCACTATTGCCGCCGAATATGGTGAAGTGAAGCAGGTGGATATCGGTGCGGTTGGGTTCGCCCAATAGCCGATAGTTCATCAGGCTGAATCGATAAAGGCTCGCGGGTTACCCCCTGCGGGCCTTTTTATTGAGTGGCAAATCCCGCTGGTGAGTGCTCGCATTTCTACAGGCTTTCATCTAGGGTTAATAAAACCTTAGCTTAGTCATACTGGGAGATATGAATGGAATCTCGTGTCGAACCTACCTCGCCTGCACAACCCCCAGAGCAGGCTTGTGACCATACCGATTGGTGTCACCTGCAAGAAACCACTAAGCTGCTCCTGTTAGCGACGGCGCAGATCGAGCTGTCGCTAACCGATGGCGACCATAATGTTACAGGTCTGGGGCAGCTGTTTACTGAGATGGCGGCGCATTTAACTCAGGTCAATGGCCATCTGCATAGCAAGGGCGATACTCCGAGTGATATCCTGGCTCACAGTGATAACCTTGTGCAGGCGATCGACAGCGGCGTGCAGGCTTTTCAGTTTTACGATCGCATCTCCCAGCGGCTCAGTCATGTGATCACCGCCTTAAGCCTGATGGAAGGCATGTTGGGAGATGAGAAGCGGCGTCAGTCCCCTTCGGCTTGGCAGGCGTTACAGACTGAGATCCAGGCGCATTATTCGCTCGACTGTGAGCGCGAGATGTTTGAGGCGCTATTGCGAGGCGTGCCGATGCATGAGGCACTTCAAGGTTACAGAGATAATCACCTACACCAAACTAAACAAGATGTTGAACTGTTTTAGACGACTTTTTTTGCTGTGCGCCCTGTTAGCGACGCCTATGGCGGTGGCCGATAAGATCGCCCTGTCGCCTTTCTGTCAGGCTTTAGCGGGCGAGTGGCAGGGAGAGGCGTCTCGGCCCCAAGGGCAAATCAAACCGGTACAGGTCGAAGGGATCTGCAGCGCCGACAGGCGTCAGCTGATGCTCTCGGTGAGCCAACATGCCAGCCATCCTCTGAGCGAGACCTGGTGGTTTCGTGAAGGTGATGGCGAGATCAAGCTAACCTACTTTAATGGCGTGGATGCCGACAAGATCCTCTACTTTAGCCTGTACCGCGAAGGGGCGGGATTTTCGCTTTTAGGTAAAGGGATAGTGCAGCAGCGCCCGGCGATGATCCGTCTTAATTTCACGCCTCAAGGGAGCGGCTGGTTATGGCTACAGAAGGTGCAATATCTGGATCAGGACGATGACGACTATCAAGTCTATCGCGGCATCGCCCTCAATCCCATTGCTCAGGGTTAACAGGCGCCCGGATAGCCGAGTTGACGCCAGGCTTCATAGCTGATGATGGCGACCGAGTTCGACAGGTTTAGACTGCGGCTGCTGGCGGCCATGGGGATGCGCAGGCGCTGGCTGGTGGGAATCGATTCGATTATCTCCATGGGCAGGCCGCGAGTCTCGGGACCAAACAGCAAGACATCATCCTTCTCAAAAGCGATTTCGCTGTGAGGGCGACTGCCCTTAGTGGTACAGGCCATGATGCGTTTACCCGCCATGGCGCTAAGAAAACTCTCAAAGTCTTTATGGCGGGTGACTCGGGTCAGATCGCTATAGTCCAGCCCGGCGCGGCGCAGCTTTTTCTCTTCAAGATCGAAACCCAAAGGCTCGATAAGGTGTAGCTGGCAGCCATTGTTGGCGCACAGGCGAATGATATTGCCGGTATTGGGGGCAATCTCTGGCTCATAGAGGGCGATATGAAACATCTTGGCGTACCTTTGAACGGATGAGCGGCGATTATAAGGGAAATGGTGATGGGGGAAAACCGCCCTTTTGCCGTGGGAAGTTGCCTGACTGGTGAGGGGTGGCTGGTTAGTTGTTGTGGCGTCTGGCTGAGTTGATGTTTGCAGGGGTTATGAAGGGCTAACCTTCGCTGTTTCTTATCGCCTACCCGGCGGGTGCTTTATATGGAAGCACTAATGTCGTGATCACAGGATCGGTGAGCTTCCCTACATAACGCCGATATTTCCCCAATCCCTTTATTGCCCTTCTATCTTATGGCTATCATCTGCTATCGACCTATTGCTTATTTATTGTCTTCGGCAGATCACCTAGCCTTGATTAATGGTATTTAGGGCAGAGAGTGTGTGATGGATAACATTGGCAGATTGCGGGATTTTGTTCAGTCCTTTACTCAGTTGGTTGAGCAAGTCGGCAGCGATGAGGCGGGTATCTTTACCCATGGCAAGGCGCTGCTATCGGAGCTTATTGCTCACGATGACTGGTTACCCCATGCCTTTGCTCAGCCGAGCAGCGAAAGCTATCGGCAGTATCTGCTCTATTGTGATCCTCTTGAGCGTTTTTCTGTGGTGAGTTTTGTCTGGACGCCCGGGCAGACCACGCCCATTCATGACCATACAGTGTGGGGCATGGTGGGTGTGCTGCGCGGCGCTGAGCGCTGTGAGGAATATGAGCTGGAGACTGAAACCTCAGGCTTGCGGGCGAGTGGCAGCCATGAGTTGCCTGTTGGCAGTGTCGATCTAGTCTCGCCAGATATTGGCGACATCCACAGGGTATCGAACGCCCTCGCGGAGGGGGTCTCGGTCAGCATTCATGCCTATGGCGCCAACATAGGTGCGGTGCGGCGGCATATCTATGATCTCGATACCGGGATTAAGAAACCATTTATATCAGGATATTCGAACAAGGTGATGCCGAATATTTGGGACCACTTGGGGCATTTAGAGTGAGGGGGAAGGTTGAGCCTTTATGGCGACCTTTGGCCTGTTCTAAGGGGGCGTATATGGAAGTCACAATGTGATGCTCAAAGGGCCTGTGTTCTTCCTTACTTCACGCTGATATTTCTCATATCCCTATGGATCAGATGTGAAGGCGCGATGCGCGATGGTTGTTTAATTTCACTCTAATTACATGATTTATAATCTATCTGTCAGTTGGTTACTTAGGGCATCGCTATCTGCTTCTAATGCTCGGACGTCTAAAATAGCAAGGTTATAGAAAATTCTCATCGTAACCGATTAAGTCTTTACTATGGGGTTCTTCGCTTACTCGCAATTCATTAAATCGGCAATCTGGTCTCATTATTGTGATGATCATCTAGGCTGTTTACCTCCAGTATTGCGTCCCTAATGAGTGCAGTTTTTTTTGTATGTTTTCTGCATATTGAATATCGGCCGTCTACACTTGGATAACCCTTGATTAGGCATGGCGCCAGGGACTCATAGAGGAAACATCGTTTATGAAAAATGACAAAGCAGATAAAGATGAAATGGTTGACGAAGGGAGACGAACGCTTTTCAAAGCTGCAGGTATAGTGGCAGCGGGTGCGGCTGTAGCCTCAAGCATGGGAGCCAGTAACGCATTTGCAGATAATCTTAATAAGCCCAAGCCAGCAAACTCACCACAATATCTGTTTCTTCATCCCGATGAAGTGATTTTTGTTCAGGCCGCCACGGCGCGAATCATCCCATCAGAGCCAGATGTGCCAGGTGCACTTGAAGCCGATGTGACTAACTTTATTGACAAGGCGCTAGCTAGTCCATGGGGCGGTGGATCGGATATGTATGTCAGTGGTCCGTGGCAGCCGGGCACGCCTGAACAAGGTTACCAACTTAAATTCACTCCATCAGAACTTTATCGTACGGCATTAACCGCCATTAATAAGCAATTGGCAGCGCTTGGTACGCCCTTTACCGAGATGAGCGAAGCTCAACAGGATGCCTATTTAACTAAATTGGAAGCCGGTGCAATGGACTTAGATGGCGTACCATCGGCGGTGTTTTTTTCCATGTTATTGCAGAACACATTAGAAGGATACTTAGCTGACCCTAGCTATGGTGGCAATAAAGAGATGGTCGGCTGGAAAGCCATAGGGTTTCCGGGCGCTTATGCATCTTGGTATGACCTTGCTGATAAGCATGGGATTAATTTAGAAGTGCGAACATCGAATCCCATTAGTATGGCTAATGCGCCGAAACATATGGTTCATCCAGGGAAAGGAGAGTAATTCATGGTAAAGACATTAGATGCCGTAGACGCGGTAGTTGTTGGCGTCGGTATGAGTGGTTCGATCATTGCGCATGAACTGACCAAGGCTGGGCAGAAAGTGGTCGGGTTAGAGAGAGGTAGTGGCCGCAATACCGTGCCAGATTTTCAGGCGCCCGCAATGCACGATGAGCTCAAGTATTCAATACGTAAAGGATTAATGCAGAGCGCCCAAAAAGAAGCGGTGACTATGCGAAACAAATCTGATCAAACCGCTTTACCCATTCGCCGTTGGCAAGCATTTTTACCGGGCACAGGCTTAGGAGGTTCGGCTGTGCATTGGAATGGCAATATTTGGCGGTTTCAAGAGGCTGATTTTGTCCTTAAATCACATATAGAAAAGCGCTATGGCAAAGATTTTATCGACCCATCTCTTTCTATTCAGGATTGGGGAGTGACCTATTCAGAGCTAGAGCCCTACTATGATCGTTTTGAAAAGCTTTATGGGGCCTGTGGTAAAGCCGGTAACATTCAGGGCAAAATTCAAGAGGGAGGAAATCCCTTTGAAGCCCCGCGCTCTAGCGAATATCCTAACAAACCAATGAAACAAACCTACGCAGGAGCTTTGTTTACGAAAGCGGCACAAAGCCTTGGCTATAAACCGTTTCCAATGCCATCGTGCACCATGTCACAACGCTATACCAATCCGCTTGGTCTCACCATGGAAGCCTGTGTTATGTGTGGTTTTTGTGAGCGTTATGGTTGTGAGCACAAAGCCAAAGCCAGTCCGCAAACAACAGTATTGCCTGTCTTGCTCAAAAGCGAACTCTTTGAGCTAAGAACTCAAACCCAAGTGTTAAAGGTCGAGTTAGATAAAGATGGCAAAAAAGCCATTGGTGTTACCTATGTCAACGCGGCAGGTGAAGAGGTGTTCCAGCCAGCAGCACTAGTCGTTTTAAGTATGTTTTCACTTAATAATGTGCGAATGATGCTGCTTTCCGGTATTGGCAAACCCTATAACCCAGTTACCCAAGAAGGTGTCGTGGGGCGCAATTACACCTACCAAACCATTAGTGGTGCAGAGGTGTTTTTTGATGACAACGTAAGGGTCAATCCTTTTATGGCCTCGGGTTCGACTATGATGGCCATCGATGAGTTCTCTGGAGATAATTTTGATCACTCTAAACTTGGTTTTATAGGAGGTGCTTACCTCTATTCTAATATTACCAATGGTCAACCAATTGGATTTCATCCTGTTCCACCCGGCACACCACGTTGGGGGCAAAAGTTTAAAAATGCCATGCTCAAGCACTACAATCACACGGTTAAGATTGGGGCGCATGGATCATCAATGCCAACGCCGACAAACTATTTGGATCTGGATCCTACCTATAAAGATGCTTGGGGCCAGCCATTGCTGCGGATGACTTTTGATTTTTCAGAAAATGATCTCAAGATGTCAGCCTATATCACGAGCAAATTAGAGGAAATAGGCAAGGCCATGGGAGGCAAGCAGGTTGTAGCCAGTGCGCGAAAAGGGCCATTTGACTGTAATATTTATCAATCCACGCATAATTGTGGTGGTGCTGTGATGGGGGATGACCCAAGTATAAGTGCCGTTAATACCTACCTTCAAAGTTGGGATGTGTCCAACGTGTTTGTTGTTGGTGCGTCAGCTTTTGCGCATAACGGAAGTTATAATCCAACGGGTACTTTGGGAGCGCTTACCTATCGTGCTGCGGAGGCGTTAACCTCTAAGTACCTAAAATCACCTGGGCCATTGGTGTCATTATGATGAAGATAAATTACATACAAGTTTGTATATTAATATTCTCAACGTCAGTTATGTGTTCACTCATGGCTGATACAACTATGGTCGCTGATAAAGATGCTGGTAAGGTGTTGGCTATTCAAGGGGGCGGCGGCGCAGCCCCCTGTAGCGCTTGCCATGGTGTCGCTGGTCAGGGAATGGGTGACATTCCGAGTTTAGCTGGAGCAAGCGAATATTATTTACAAAAACAGCTGCAAGACTTTCGTGCAGGCAGTCGAAAGCAGGCGCTTATGCAACCTATGGCTGCAGGTTTAACTGATAAGCAAATTATTGATGTAGCAGCCTATTACTCTTCTCTACCCACTCCTGTCTATGCGGAGCCGTTGAAGGTAGACGCTGACATTTTGGCGGCGGGGGAGCAACTAGCTGAGCGCGGTGATATTGCTCGACAATTGGTAGCATGTGCTAATTGCCATGGACCTCGAGGAGTCGGTCTACCACCGGCAATACCACGTCTAATGGGGCAAACTCGAGGTTATATAGCTTCGCAACTTAACGCATGGCAAAAGAAAGATCGCATCAATGATGATGGAGGCTTGATGGCTGAGGTTGCCAGTCAACTTACTCAGGCTGATATTGATGCTGTCGCGGCTTATTACTCAACCGTTCGGCCTTGATAGTAAGTGATTAGCGCAATGCGACCAGGTATCCCTAAACGGGTTTAACTAGCGATATCTACCCTGTTGTTCTAGTTTGCTTTTCACTGCCCAAAAGATTCCCGATATTTTTGGGCATTCTCTTCTTCCCTAGAAGTCAGATGCTGCCGAAGATCGCTTGGTGATGGGCCTGCGGCATGTCTATGACCCGATAGCGGGGTTAAGAAACTATTTATATCTGGGCATTCGAATAGTGTGATGCCGAATATATGGGGGTGATCGGGCTGATGCTTCCAGCTGCATTTGTATTTGAAGGTCGAACCTTCACCTTCATCAATTGCCTGCGGCAGGCTTGTGTGCAAGCACTCTTTTGGCACGCTGTGAATATGTCCTTATACGCTTCACGGCGGCGTCCATGCCGCCGAGAGCCAAAAGCGTGCTTACACCTGTGTCTATAGTCTCTTCGATTTGGCGGCGTTGGGGAGGTAAGGGAGTAAAGCGTTAACTTATTTCTGCCCCAAAGTGTGTTAACGCAATTGCGCTAAGGATGTTGTCTTTGAGCGAGTAACGGACACTCACTCTCTAGCTAGTCTTGGTAGTGCTTTTCTAATACCAGCAAGAATTTTGTTCCACCCAATACATCACCCTGTTCGCATTGTGCTGAGGCAGTATTTACTTTACTGTATGATTTACGATAATTTTTTTTAGTCTTGCTAATAAGCTGTTATAACTCAGGAGAGTGATGAGTAAGTTTTCGGAATTAGATGAAAATTCTTTCTTGGTATCTGTACTTAAAGACGGAGAGGTAGCGTTTTCTGACATTGAAGTTGATAAACTAGCTACGGAACTTCCTGAAGATATTGAATTATCTGAATATCAATACTACGTCCAGAAAGTAGGTTTCTATCTGGTTAATACGATCTCTTGGTGTAAGCAACTCGATTTAGCTATTGAGCTGCTATCGAACTTTGATTACTCAAAAAAAGAAGCTTCACGGGCAGACCATCTTATTTACAATGTTGAAAACTACTTAATTCGTATCAAATCTGTACATGATCGAGTTCTTCAGCTGGTAAATGCTGTATTTCACCTGTGTATTAATGAAGCAAATGTAAATCATGGTGTAATAGTCAGTAACTACAAGGTTCAACACCGCCCAGAAACTCTTAAAGCAGTCAAAGCCATTAGCAAATATCTAAGTGAGCACGAGCAAATCAGGCATACACTTATTCACCGACATTCGTTAATTGATAAAGACTTAAAGAAAATTGAGTTGTTTTATCTTAATAACTTCGAGCACATTGATGACGAGGATAAGGTAAAGGCATACAAGTATGTACGAACTGAGCATCTCAAAAAGGTTTTATCTGAAAAGAAGTCTGAATTTAGAGAAATAAATAGCACTTTATTTACTCTTATTAATGCTCTTTTTTTAGAGCTAAATTCAGAGTATGAGAGGCAAAAGAAGATTGTTGGTTAAAAGTTATAACAAAGCGCTGTTGTCGGACTGGTTTTCCGTTGCGCTACAAACCAGCCGCAAAGCGCTGCGTTAGCTTCCTCTGATAGCTTGGAGATATACAAGAAAAATGACGGAATACAAAAGATCATGTGAAGACGAACTGGACTGGGCAAGTGTCGACCAACTTCACGAAGCAACTCTTCAAATAAGCAAGAGTTGTTTTGAATTCAAAAAAATCTGCGTGGGGCTTATAGGTGCAGCTTTGGCTGTGTTGGTTAAGCTGACTGACAATAGCCTTGATCACTCGTACTTCGTTATACCACTTCTAATTTGTTTCGGATTTTGGATCGCTGACTCTTCTGCATACTATTTCCAAAGAAAAACAAGAAGCGCCATGAATCAAAAGTTGCATGCGATTGCACAGAGAAATTCCATCACCAATTATCCTAATGGAGATCTAAGTGTAACTTGGTTTGGTGCCGCATTTAATCATTCTATGACACTCTATTTTGCCTTGGCAGGCCTCGGTATTATCGGCTGGGTAGCATATGCCATGAATTGGATTGGACCATAATGTCTATATTTGTGAGCTATACCACCAGAGATAGCTATGTTAATCGTAATACATTGAAAATGGTGTCAGGTGTGTTGTCGAATTATGGTCCGCACTATATTGACCTTCTACACAACGATGCGCCAGAAAAGCAACGTCATGTTGAGGAAATGCTTTCTCATGCTCAACTTATGATTCTAATAAGGTCGCGTTCTATAGAAAAATCAGAATGGGTTCAGTGGGAATTGAGCGAAGCTAAAAAAATTGGCATTCCCATAATTGAAGTTCAAGCTTCTATAAACCAAAAAGAAACTATTAGTAATTTAAAATATAAACTAGCTTCAGAGCTCAAGAAGCTAGAAAGGCGCTCTAGCAAGGACGCGCAAACGTGCGCCGCTTAGCTTGGCGTTATGTGTTAACGAGGGCGTGATGAAATTTGAGGAGCTTGGCATTAAGAATAGCTTGTTGTGGTTCTTTATAGCTATATTTTTATTTTTTTGGCTGGGCGGCCAGCTATTTGGTGCTGTTACAAACTTAGAAATTGAAAATATTCGTGTAACAGATATGGTTTCGTTCCATTCTCGACCAATTTGGTTCACTTTTATTGCCTGCTTTAAAGCAATTGCATGGGTGTTTTCCATAGTTGTAATTTACAAATATGCAAAATCAAAGCTTATCAAGCAAAACACATAACAAGGCGGTCAACGTACGCCAGCAAGCTGGCTGGACAGCTTTAAGCGTGGCTCCGCCACAAAGCTGCCCGGGCCCTTGGCGTTACTGGACAAATACTCTAACGCGTTTCTGTCTAATTGAGTTTTAGTGTCAGGCTAACCATTAACGTTTAATCGAAGAGACGATAGATACCAGTGTAAGCGCGCTTTTGGCTCTCGGCGGCAAGGACGCCGCCGTGAAGCCTCCAGGGACGGAATATCGGCGTGCCAAAAGAGTGCTTGCACATAAGCCTGCCGCAGGCAATTGATACACCATGAAGTCATGGTTCAAGGAAACCCTTTAAACAGCAAGGTAGTGTGATGCTCACATACTAAGACCTTCGCTGAAAGGCCATTAAGCTCCTGTCGCGCTGCACCTGCCGCAGGCAATTGATACACCATGAAGTCATGGTTCAAGGAAACCCTTTAAACAGCAAGGTAGTGTGATGCTCACATACTAAGACCTTCGCTGAAAGGCCATTAAGCTCCCCTCGCGCTGCACCTGCCGCAGGCAATTAATACACTATGAAGCCATGGTCAAAATCACCCTTTCCAAGTCCCAAATAGGTTTGATGTAGCTACTAAGATAGCTGTCCCTTAATGAAGGGATAGCGCCTGCTGAGATCCAGCCTCAGCAGGCTTTGGGTTGAGCCAGATTGCTAGGTTAGAAGAAACCTAGCGGGTTGACGTCGTAGCTGACGAGCAGGTTCTTGGTGTTCTGATAGTGGCTGAGCATCATCTTGTGGGTCTCGCGGCCGATACCTGACTTCTTGTAGCCACCGAAGGCGGCGTGAGCTGGGTAGGCGTGGTAGCAGTTGATCCACACGCGTCCGGCCTGAATGCCACGTCCCATGCGTTGGGCGCGGTTCATGTCGCGGGTCCAGACGCCGGCGCCTAGGCCATACTCGGTATCGTTACCGATGGCCAGTGCCTCGGCTTCATCCTTAAAGGTGGTGACCGAAATGACGGGGCCGAAGATCTCCTCCTGGAAGACGCGCATCTTGTTGTTGCCCTTGAGAATCGTCGGTTCGATATAATAGCCGCTGCTCTGATCCCCTGATAGCTGACAACTGGCGCCCCCTATTAACACCTCGGCGCCTTCGCTTCGACCAATTTCAAGGTAACTTAATATCTTATCGAACTGCTCCTGTGAGGCCTGGGCACCCACCTGAGTCTCGCTGTCCAGCGGGTTGCCCTGCTTGATTGTCTTGGCACGTGCGATAACCTTGTCGATAAACTTGTCGTAGATAGATTCATCAATCAGCACACGGGACGGACAGGTACAGACCTCTCCTTGGTTGAAGAAGGCCAGCAGCATGCCTTCTACCGCCTTATCCAGATATTCGTCTTCTTGATCCACCACATCGGCAAAGTAGATATTAGGCGACTTGCCGCCCAGCTCGACGGTAGAGGGGATTAGCGATTCGGCGGCGCACTTGAGAATATGGTGACCAATTTGGGTCGAGCCGGTGAAGGCCAGCTTGGCTATACGCTTGCTGACCGCCAGTGCCTGACCCGCCTCGGTACCGAAACCGTTAACGATATTGAGCACGCCAGCAGGTAGCAGATCTTGGATAAGTTCGACCATCACCAGTATGGAGACAGGTGTCTGTTCGGCGGGCTTAAGTACGATGCAGTTACCTGCGGCCAGCGCCGGGGCGATTTTCCAGGCAGCCATCAGCAGCGGGAAGTTCCAGGGAATAATTTGTCCGACGACCCCGAGTGGCTCGGGGAAGTGGTAGCTGACGGTATTGCTGTCGATATCGGCGGCGCTGCCTTCCTGGGCGCGGATACAACCCGCGAAGTAGCGGAAGTGATCGACAAATAGTGGCAGATCCGCATTGAGGGTTTCGCGCACCGCCTTACCGTTCTCCCAGGTTTCGGCCACCGCGAGGAACTCCAGATTTTGCTCGACGCGATCGGCGATCTTCAGCAGTAAGTTGGAACGTTCGGTGACCGAGGTCTTGCCCCAGGCATCCTTGGCGGCGTGGGCGGCATCCAGTGCCAGCTCGATATCGCGTTCATCGGATCTGGCTACCTGACAAAACACCTGGCCATCGACAGGTGAGCGGTTATCAAAATATTCTCCGCCCACAGGCGCGACCCATTCACCCCCAATGAAGTTGTCGTAGCGGCTGTTGAAGTTAACGATGGCATCTTTGCTGCCTGGCTTGCTATAGATCATCTTGAGCTTCCTTGTATGGTTTTGTCTTGTCGAAAGACGCCTCTGGCGGGCGTCCTATTTTTATGTTTAAAAAACAACAGGTTTAAATTTTTTATCTCTGCCCCAATCGAGTGTCACGTTTGTGTTCAATAGGGCTCAGATTCCCTTTAGCTAACGCAAAGCCCAGGCCAAACTGGCAGGAGTTGTGCTGTAGGATTAGTAACAGTATGATGAAAAACTAATTTTTGATGTCCGAATGTGCGTGGTCCAGGAAGGGGTTGCACTGGCAGTTGGCATGCACTGTGACATAAGAGCACACCTTAGGTGTGCCAAAATGGAACACAGTTATGACGATAGCTCTACAGACACAAGCTTGGCTGTCAGACTCATGGTCGCGTAGCCAAGGGGCTGGGCTGGATGAAGCCAAGTTACCTCAAGAGTTGCGCCTCAACGCCGATGCACTTGCCGAGCGGCATCACGCCAATCAGCAACTCATCGCCCTCACCAAGCAACATGCATTGCCACTGTTTAACCAGATAATGACCCATACCCAGAGCCGGTTGATCCTCTCAGATCGTGACGGCTATGTGCTTTGTCATTGGGGGGTGAGCCGTTACTCTGACAAGCTGGCCAATGTGGCCCTGGATGTGGGGGTTAACTGGCGCGAGGAGCATAAGGGCACCAACGCCATCGGCACGGCATTGACCGCCAGGCAGCCCGTTGCCGTGATAGGCGATCAGCACTTTATTCGTCACCACAGGTTTATGAGCTGCACCGCCAGCCCTATTTTTTCGCCCGAAGGTGAGCTGCTTGGCGCTATCGATATCACCAGCGAGCAGCAGCGTCACACCCAGCAGACCTTGGTATTAATTGCCAGCCTGGTGCAGCAGATAGAAACCGCGCTGCTGTGCCATCTGCCGGGCAGTCATTACCGCATCGATCTGGCAGAGCAGGCGTCACTCATCACCTCGGGGTGGCAGGGAATCGTGGTCGCCAATGCCGATGGCAAGATCTTAGGCTGTAACGCGATGGCGAAGCGCTTGTTGCATCGCCCGCTTATTGGTGACGATATTCATCAACATCTGGGGAGTCGTTGGCATAGTGGTGCCCCAGTGTGTCAGCAGCAGCGCCTTCATCTCAAGACCCAAGAGTTGGTTGTCACTAAGCCGAGCCAGTTGGTGAGCCAGCAGATAGGGGTGCGCTTTCGTGACCCTAAGTTAGAGCGTGCCTGGCAGCAGGCCAATAAGGTGGTGAGCCGCAATATTCCCCTGCTGATCTGTGGTGAAACCGGGGTGGGCAAGGAGCAGTTTGTGAAGAAACTCCATGCTCAAAGCGCTCGTGCCCAGCGTCCCTTAGTAGCGGTTAACTGCGCCGCGCTGCCGGCCGAACTGGTGGAATCTGAGTTGTTTGGTTATCAGCCCGGCGCCTTTACCGGGGCTAGTCGGCAAGGGTTTGAGGGGAAGATACGTCAGGCCGATGGCGGTTTTTTGTTTCTCGACGAGATAGGTGAGATGCCGACGGCGACTCAGAGCCGGCTGCTCAGAGTCTTGCAGGAGCGGGAAGTGGTGCCTGTGGGCGGCAATCGCAGCTATAAGGTGGATATTCAGGTGGTGGCCGCGACCCACGCCGATCTGCGTCAGCTGGTGAGCCAAGGCGCGTTTAGGGAAGATCTCTATTACCGCCTCAATGGCCTGCAGGTGTCACTGCCACCGCTGCGCCAGCGCACCGATATTGAGCGCATCATACATAAACTGCATAAGCGCTATCGTCAGGCGCCACAGCAACTTTGCCCAGAACTCTTACAGCGCCTGTTGGCCCATGATTGGCCGGGCAACCTGCGCGAGTTGGATAACCTGATGCAGGTAGCTTGCCTGATGGCCGACGGCGACCCAGAGCTCAACTGGCAACATCTGCCGGACACCATACAGGCTCAGCTTAATCAGGCTGGAGAGATAAATAGTCAGATGACGGCAAGCGAGAGTGAGCTGAGTCTGGTGGTAAACGCTAATATTGTCTCTAGTTTCCACCGGTTTGAGGGCAACGTTAGCCGCTGCGCCAAACATCTGGGGATTAGCCGTAATACCTTGTATCGCAAACTCAAGGCCTTGGGCCTTAAACCCTGATCTGATTATGCGCAATATGCATGTAGTTTATGCAAAATGTGCAGTGTATTCATGATGGCAGATGCACTAATCTGTCAGTCCATTTTGTTGTTAAGGAGGCCCCATGTTCAAGGCACTCGTATTGACCCAGCTAGATAAACAGACCCAAGCCGATGTGAAAATGCTGCCTGAGAGCGATCTACCCGAGGGTGAGGTGCTGGTGGACGTGAGCTACTCATCGCTCAACTATAAGGATGGCCTGGCGATCACCGGATTAGGCAAGATCATTCGCCAGTTCCCTATGGTGCCGGGCATAGACTTTGCTGGCGTGGTGAGCGAGTCGGCCGACTCCCGCTTTGAGCCAGGTGATGAGGTGATATTGACAGGTTGGGGCGTGGGCGAAAACCATTGGGGTGGCATGGCCGAGAAGGCGCGGGTAAAAGCCGACTGGCTAGTGCCCATGCCTAATGGCTGTGATGGCGCTAAGGCAATGATGATTGGCACCGCTGGATTGACTGCCATGTTATGTGTGCAGGCACTGCAACAGGCGGGCGTGACCCCTGAACAGGGAGAGGTTTTAGTAACGGGTGCCAGTGGTGGCGTAGGCTCAGTGGCTGTGACCTTGCTGGCTCAGCTAGGTTATAAGGTCGTTGCCAGCTCTGGCCGCGTCGAGGTGAATGGCGACTGGTTAAAAGCCCTGGGCGCAAGTGAAGTGATCGACCGTAGCGAGCTGGAACAGGAGTGCCGTCCATTGGAGAAACAGCGCTGGGCGGGTGTGGTCGATACCGTAGGTAACAAGGTGTTGGCTAGCGCCTTAGCGCAGATGCAATATGGCGGTAGCGCCGCTATCTGTGGCCTGGCGGGCGGTTTTGCCCTGCCGACGACGGTGATGCCCTTTATTCTGCGTGGCGTAAATCTGTTAGGTATCGACTCAGTGGCCTGCCCAATAGACAAACGCGTTAAGGCCTGGCAGCAGGTACTTGAACTCTTGCCCGATAGCTATTACCAGCAGGCCTGTCAGACCGTCAGCTTAGAGCAGCTTGGCGAGTACGCCGACAAGATAGTCAAAGGCAAGGTGACCGGGCGGGTACTGGTCAAGGTGTAGCCTTTCTCAAACAATAAAAGTGGCCACTGGCCACTTTTTTTTGCCTGCTTGCCAGCCAGTGGCCAAGTGCTGCCTTGCGGTATTCAGGTTTGCTCTTGTTATCGCCGGGTTTGCCCTTGTGAGCCTAAGGCTCCCCCTGCTGGCCAAGCAGCGGCCTAATCAGGCCGGTGATCATGCCCCGCAGCCAGGTCTGTGCCTTATCCAGTTCACAGCGCGAATGCCAAAACAGGCTGTAGTTGAGCGCGGCGATCTCAAAGGGCAGGGGCTTAACCCTGAGGCGGTGACGGGCGGCGGCCATCTCTGCCAGTCCTTCGGGCAGGGTGATAATAAGGGGATGAATCGACAGTAGGGCCAGGGCACTGTCTAAATGGGCGGTACGCAAACACTCGTGCCGAGGCGGATGCTGGGCAATGGCCGCATCGACGATCGCCTTAACCCCGTCGCTGATGGCGATGGTGGCGTGGGGATAGTGCAGATAATCTGTGAGGGTTAATGGGCGATCCGCTACCGGATGATAGCTGGAGACCAGGCAGCTGACACCGACTCTGCCCAAGGGGGTGCTGGCAAGTGGCGACACCTGACCCAAGGCGCGGCAGATCGCCATATCTACCCCTTGTAAACTCAGCTGAGAGGCAAGCGTCTGGTGCTGTACCGGCAGGATATTCAGCCTGATGTTTGGGGCTTGGCGATAGATCTCAGGCAGAATAAAGGGCAGCAGACCCTGAATGGCAAAATCAGTCGCCGCCAGGGTAAAAGTTTGCCTGCACTGGCTGGGTACGAAGGCATTGGGTGTTAAGAGTGTGAGTAGTTCACTGGTCGGCCCCTGAAGCTGGCGATAGCAGTCCAGAGCATATTGGGTCGGCACAAGTTGCTGGCCTACCCGAGAAAATAGCGGATCATCCAGCATCTGCCTTAGCCGCCCTAAGATGCGGCTGGTGGCTGACTGGCTCAAGTGTAACCGTTTAGCGGCGCGGGTGACGCTGCGTTCTTCGACTAAGACTTGCAGGGCAATTAATAGGCTTAAATCCTGTCGATAGATATCTTCGAGTTCCATAAGTCGGCTGCGCTAGATCTGTATAAGGCTTAACTTACCAGTGCGGGCCGCATCTTGCCTGACTTTTTATTTTGCCGTTGAGCTAAGTCTCATTCCGCCTTAGGGGCTTTGAGACATGGCGTCATGCTTTGGAACGGCTTCCAAAATACCCACAAAGTAGTATTTCTGTGTAATTTTTGAGCTGGTTATAAGTTTGGCGATGTGAACAAGTTGTTTTAAAAGTAACTGTTGATTAACTCCCGTTTTGGAACCTGTTCCAACCCTAAGATGGCGCTGTCGAATAAAACAAAAAGGGTGATAACAGATGAGCAAGGTAGATCTGCTAGGACGCCGTAATTTCATTAAAGGTATGGGTGCCGCTGCGGGTGTCGCAATAGCCTCGCCTGCAATGGCAGTTTCCGAGAAAGCTGACGGTGTGAAATGGGACAAAGAAGTAGAAGTATTGATTATTGGCTCTGGCTTCGCCGGTTTAGCGGCCGCGATTGAAGCCACGCGCAAAGGCGCAAAAGATGTTCATATCTTTGAGAAGATGTCTTACTTCGGTGGTAACTCTGCCATTAATGGTGGTCTGTTTGCGGCGCCGGGTACGCCAATGCAGAAGAAAGAGGGTGTAGAAGACTCGGTCGATCGTATGGTAGCGGATCAGCTTAAGTCTGGCCGTGGTATCGCCGACGAGGCGCTGCTGCGTCATGTGGCTTCGCACGCCGTTGAAGCCCTGCAGATGACCATAGATGCGGGCGCCGAATTCCATCCTTATCTACAGCAACTGGGTGGTCACTCAGTAGCTCGTACTTACCAAACCACGGTGAGCTGTGGCGCTGGTATTACTCAGCCGCTCTATAAAGAGTGTAAGAAGCTTGGGGTTCATACTCACAATCGTTCTAAGTTCGAAGGCTTCCTAGTGGGGGCCAAGGGTGAAGTGGTTGGCGTTAAAATGCGTCAGAACTATCACTTTGGCGAAGACCAGCCAGGCAAGGTGGTTAATATCCGTGCTAAGCGCGGCGTGATCATGGCGACCGGCGGTTTTGCACAAAACGTCGATCTGCGTATGGCTCAGGATCCAACCCTAACCTCAGAAGTGGGTTGTACCAATGCACCAGGTGCCACCGGTGAAGGCATGTATGAGATGTTCCGTCTGGGCGCGATTCCGGTTCACTTGGCCCATATTCAATCCGGCCCTTGGGCATCGCCTGACGAAGGTGGCTTCGGCTACGTGTCTAACTACTCAATCTACAACTTCCCGCATTCAATGGCGATCAACCGTCTGACGGGTAAGCGTTTTATGAATGAGATTGCCGACCGTAAGACCCGTGCCGATGCCGAGTTGGCTTGTCGTGACGAGCAGGGCAATCCGTTACCACCGATTTTGATCACTAGCTACAAGGATTCTAAGAAGCATCCAAACACCAAGAAGGTGATCAAGTACAACGTGGGTTGGAAGTTCGACACTATCGAAGAGTTGGCTAAACACTTTGAGGTACCTTTGAAGCCGCTTAAAGCGCAAATCGAAGAGTACAACAGCTATGTGAAGAGCGGTGAAGATAAGCAGTTCGGTAAGAACATGACTAAGGCCAAAGATAAGTATATCGAAGCGCCATTTACTGTGGTTCGCCTATGGCCAAAAGTGCACTACTGCCAAGGTGGTGTGCAGGTGAATACCAAGGCCGAGGTGAAAGACAGCTTCACCGGTAAGCCGATTCCAGGACTCTACGCCGCAGGCGAAGTGTGTGGTGGTATCCACGGCGTCAGTCGCCTGGGTAGCTGCTCAATTCCTGAGTGTATGGTAATGGGCATGACGGCTGCTCGCAGCATCATGAAAGCTTAACGACCGGTTATTAAGAGGAATCAATAATGAAAAAGGTAAATATTGTACTCGCGCTGGTCTTAGGTGGCTTAGTGAGTTTGTCTGCTCAAGCGATCGATCAACGCCCTTGGCACAAAGAGGTGATCGGCAAAGATTGTAAGGTGTGTCATGACAATGGCATCAAGCAATTCCCATCGGATCAGGCTTGTCTGCAGTGTCACGATGTCGATGACTTAGCCGAGCAAACGGCCCGTAGCGAAGAAGACAAGTGGCAGAATCCACATAACAACCTTCACTATGGTAAAGACCTGCCTTGTCAGGAGTGTCATGGCGAACATAAGCCGAAGCAACCTTTATGCAGTAACTGTCATACCTTTAAGTTTGACAAGCATAAAGAGTAACTTCTGCTAAGAGAGACCCATGGCTATCATGGGTCTTCTCTCATCTTAGCGTCTCCCCCCACTTGGGGTCACAAGTTGTGGCACATTCCCCTTGGCTTGTGAAAAAAACTTTTAGCGACATTGACCGTTTTATTATCCCTGCAAAGACAATTTACTGTTAACAGTTTCGCTTTATATGCCCCTTGGTTGACATGACTTAGGGGCTTTTTTATTGCAGTTGAAATCTGTCTATTTTCTTTATAAACAATGTGTTATCCAGTTTGTGAGCTGGGTTGTCATTTTGTCGTTTAATTTGTTGCAAATATGTGCTGGTTACATTTTTGGAATGGATTCCAAGCCTATGATTTCGCTCCGCAAGTGGTGAAAAAATAATGTGTAAATTAAGGATGAGATGAATGAAAAAGACAATTATTGCTTTGTCGTTGCTATCGGCAAATGGTGCCATGGCGGCAAACCTCCCCGACTTTCTGGATCAGCAGGAAATCGATCAGGCTGAGTTCAAGTGTCTGGGTGAGCCAGTCAAGTACGGCTCGGCGGATCAGAAGTATGTCGATATGCTGTGGGACGAGACCCTGACCTACCTTAAAGCCTATGCCGTGGCCTTAACCAATGGTGAGAACAGTCACTGTCTTAACTCAGACGAAGCCCTGTTCGATTCGACTCAAGGTGGCCAGAAGATGTGCATCATGGATCGCCGTGATATGAAGCTGATGGTGAAAAACATCTACCAGGTGATCAATAACCCAGACAAGGCTAAACAGTGCTTCGGTGCTCGTGAAGAGGTTAACTGGATCTATAACCCGGGTGGCGAGCTCACCAAGAACTCACCCGTGGCGCAGCACTTTAAGCGCACCACCTTCGATGAGTTCTTCAAGACCAAGGTAACCAATAAAGAAGTACAAAATTTGGGTAAAACCTTTACTAAGCACTTCGCCAAGATGGTTACCGGTGATGAAGTGAAGATGCCGTCAGCCTTCCCCTATGATATCAGCGCCAATGCCCTGCCAAACCTGTGGGCGGCAGCGGGCTGGTTCCCTATGTACGCCGAAGAGAGTAAGCGTAACGATAAGAACTTTAACAACATTCGCGGTGGCTATGCCTATGCCGAGATCTTCGGTCACTGGGGATTGCTACGCATCGATGAGATCAATGGCGAGAAGGTGGGGGCCGAAGTGGGGATGACGGTGCAGTCTGTCGATACCCTTTATCCCTACCATAACCATGCTATCTCTGAGATCTACTACAACATGCGCGTACCCGCGTGTGCCAATCAGTTTAAGAGCTTTGCTGTACGTGCCGACTCTCCTCTGCTGACCACAGTTAAAGAAGATGACAAGATGCGCCGGGTGCAATTCGACGCCGCCCAGCACAACGGCCATACCCAGTGGTTAGCCGGCAGCTATCAGCAAGATCCCCTGCTTTATTTCCATCAGAACACCATACATGCCTTCGATGTGGACGGTAGCTGCGAAGCCAAGCCTGAAGAGCGCGCCATCGTCTCCGTTTGGGCCAGAAGTAACGCCCACGATAAGCGTAATGACTATGGCACCACCTTGTTGTGTGAGTCGGCGAAAAATCCAGGCACACCGGCGAATAAAGATGAAGTGATTCAGTGCGATCTGACACATGTGAAGTGGTAACAGCAGCGTAAAAATAAGGCCAAGCATATGGCCAATTTAAGGTTCGCCGTGCGCCTTTGTTGCACGGCAATTAACAATAAAGGGTGAAATGATGAAGAAGTTTAATTGGTCTCTCCTTGCGGCATTAATGCCGCTGGCGATGATGACGGGCATGGTACAGGCACAGGAAGATGGTATCGATGTTTCCGGGACTGTGAGGGTCAACTACGCCTATAAAGATTACAGCGAAAGCTCGAAGGATAAAGGTGGCGACTTTGCCTTTGATATGGCGGCGATCAAATTCAACGGCAAGCTTGGCGACTGGGGCCTAGCCAGTGAGTATCGTTTCTATGATGGTTGGCAGGCACTGCGTTTTGGTTATGGCTTCTACGATTTTAATTCAGATTGGCAGCTGCAATTTGGCGTTAACCAGGTTCCCTTTGGGAATCCTGGCTTTATCTCTAACAGTTTTTGGTTTGGCGTGCCCTACTACTTAGGCTTCGAAGATGATTATGATCTGGGCATCAAAGGGGTTTATAAGCATGGTGCCTGGGGTACTGAGATGGCTTTCTATAAGAATGCCGAATATGGTGCTGGGCGCGCCGATCGCTATTCTACCGACCTCTATTCAGGTGTCGTCAATGGTACCGAATACAATAACGAAGAGACCAACCAATTAAATCTGCGTCAAACCTATGAGGTGAGCTATGAAGGCGGTAAAACGCTGATTGGTGGCTCGGTCGAGTATGGTCAGATCTATAACGGTAAGACAGGTAACAATGGCGACCGTTATGCCGTCGCGATTCATCTGGATAGCAGTTACAAAGGTTGGAATTTGCAACTGCAGGCGATGCAATATGAATATGACGCGGCTGATGCAGTAGATAGCAATAAGATCGCCGTTGCAGCCTATAACTGGCAGTATGAGATCGCCGCAAAGGCCCAGGCATATAGCGTCAATATTGCTAAGTCCCTGGCGACCGACTGGGGCAGCCTGAAGTTTTATAATGATTTTGGCATGGTGACCCCTGATGTGGCCGATGATAGTTATGACACCAGCTATCAAAATGTTACGGGTTGCGCCATTGCGGCAGGTGCGACCTATACCATGGTCGACTTTATTGTCGGTAAGAATATGTATGCTTCGACTCGCGACAATGGCCATGTGGGCTTGCCTGAGGTCGGGGACAGTTGGGATAAGCGTATCAATATTAACTTTGGTTATTACTTCTAACTTGATACCGCCTCATTAACGTGAATCGACAAAAGCCAACCTCAGGGTTGGCTTTTCTTTAATTGCTCAAGGATGGTGTTAGTCGTCGGCAATTTCAGCCAGATTGTGCACATTTGCCTTGATTAAAGTGATCAGCTGCAAGGTCGCATCGGTTTGCGTATCGGGATTAAGGTATAAGGCTTCATTAAATGTCGGCAGCACAGGCAATTTATGCTCTAGCGGATCTAAAATCTGCATTTTGTCGTTGATCCTGAATTCGGCAATGGGGGCAATCGCCAAGTCGTTTTCGACCGCCATACAGAGCGCCTGAGGCGATGGCGTGGAGAGCAGCACATTGATAGGACGCATAGATAGCTGATGGTTGGCAAATACCTGGGCGCGTATCGGGCAGTTTTCCGGGTAGAGCGCCATGGGTATGGTCTCGCGTTTATGGGCATTGCCACCCTTGGCCGCTACCCAGTGAAATTTGCGCTCGAACAGGAGTTCGCCGTTGACCGGCGGCTGCCAGTGGGTGGCGACGACCAGGTCAAACTCTCCTTGTTGTAGCCGCTTATACAGGTTGCCACTGACATCTGTATCTATTACCAGCTCGATACAGGTAAATTCGCGAATAAACTCGAGCAGACAGCTCCCCAGATAGCGCTTGATGTAATCTGTGGGTACACCCAAACGGATGATCTCGCGGTTCTGGCACTCTTTAAGATCGTCCAGCGCCTGTGAATTAAGCTGCATCATTTTATAGGCGTAGTTCAACAGGGTTTCCCCCGACTCGGTGAGCGTGACGCCTTTGTTGTCTCTGAGTAGCAAAGATTGGCCCACGCTCTCTTCGAGCTTCTTAATTTGCAGGCTAAGGGTCGATTGAGTGCGACAGATCTTATCGGCGGCTTTCGACAGGTTGCCCGCTTCGGCTACAGCTATAAAACTCTCCAGTAATTCGATTTTTAACATGTGCTATTGAGTTTGTTCATAGTGGTATCAGTATTACTCAATATTCTCTGGTACATAAGACTGTTATGGTTTGATTGTGAAGTTGCAATCATTTTGTTTGTCAAAGTGTGATGGGGTCGATATGAGTAGTTGGGAACAGAGAACAGATTATCTTGTGGAGGTAGCGCAGCGCTGCCTTAGAGGGCATCAGAGCTTTGAACTGTGCCGTTCTCACCTTGTTGGCGCCAGCCAGATATCTAAGGGAACCATCTATAATCATTTCACCACAGAGGCCGATCTGGTGGTGGCGGTCGCTTGTGCCCAATACCAAGGTTGGCTCAAGGTGGCCGAGCGTGAGCAGGAGTACTATACCGATCCCTTGGAATGTTATCTGTTTCATCACTGTCAGCGTCTGTATGATGTGCTAGCTCAAAAGCGCTTTGTGATAGAGCGCATGATGCCCAATCAAGAGTTGTTGCTGCAAGCCTCTGAGGTGTATCGTGACGGGTTTAATGAGGTGTTTGAGCAGTACTGCCAATGGAATAAAAGCATGATCTCAGCCGTTGGCGAGTGTCCCGGCTTTGATCGTTATGAGCTACTTAAAAACTATATTCGCGGCACCATGATTAACAGCGATGATGGCGTTAAGCGGTGTGATGACGTGCAGACCTATTATCAATTTAGCTATGCGATGGCCCAGCTCATGGGACATTCGGATAGACGTATTCCCAGCAAGCAAACCTTTTCACTCTGGTTACAGCAAAGAGAGCTGTACACTAACGCGGCAGCGTGATGGTCACCTTTAACCCGTTAGGTTGATGATTGGTGGCGATGATCTGTCCTTGGTGAGCCTGTATCGCGGCCTTGGCGATTGCCAGCCCGAGTCCCCAGCCACCCGATTCGCGCTCACGAGCGGATTGTGGTCGATAGAAGGGCTCGAAAATGGATTGTAGATCGGCAGGGTCCTCAATACCCGGGCCATCATCGAGGATCTCCAGGATTACCTTGCTTGGCTCGGCAAAGGCGCGGATGCTGATCTCTCGCTCCGCATAGCGAATGGCGTTACGCAGCAGGTTTTCTACCGCTCTGGCCAAGGGGCGAGGGTTAAGTTTCAACATCAGGCTATCGTCAATGTCGATCACCAGAGATTTCTGTTGCTGCTCAGCCTCAAACTCAGCGTCGTCCAGCACTTGTCCCAGGGTTTCCGCCAGTGACAACATGTGTTTATTTTCATGCACATCCAGTTTCACCCGCGACAGTTCCAGTAATTCGGCGATCATCGCCTCTAACTGTTCGGCCTCATAGCCGATGCGCTCAATCTCTTTCGAGTCTTGTCCCTTTTTACGCGTCAGCGCCAGTGCGAGCTGTAGCCTGGTCAGTGGTGTTCTGAGCTCATGGGACATATCGCTAATTAATCGCTGCTGGCTGTTGACCATAGACTCGATGGAGTCTGCCATGGCATTAAAGGATTGCGCCAGCTGGCCTATCTCATCGTTACGCGCCGTGGTACTAGGGTCTGCCCTGTGACTGAGATCGCCACTTGCTACCGCCTCGGCGCTCTGTTTGAGTGAGCGCAGGGGCTTACCCAGGTGCCATGCCAGCAGACCACAGAGCAGGCCTGAGAGTAAGATGGCTAAGGTTAGTGTCAGTGCGATGTTCTCGGCAAAGAAGAAAAACCAGGGTCTGGGGTGCATCTCCGCCAGGCGGCCATAGAGGCTGTAGCGCTTGCCTTGCAGGGTGAAGACTTTGGGACCAAACAGCAGCTCACTCTTAAATTGGTGACTGATGGGGCGTCCGGCCTCATCGGCCATCAACATGAAACGACGTATGCCGTGAGAGGCTCGCTGGTTGTTGATTAGCTGTCCCTGCTCATCGGCCACATAGAAGCGCACCGGCTTATTATCCATCTCTCTGAGTCTGTGCCAGTGTCTGTCGCGCTTCTTGGTCAGGAGCTCAGGCTTGTCCTCTAACCGCTTTACGACACGTTCTAACAGTTCCTGCAGATCTGGTGGGATAGGGGCCTGATCATGGTTCTGCTGCAGCAGTGGCAGCAGGCCAACGATGGCGATGATCAGGCTACTACAGAGCCAGAAGCTCAGTAGCAGCTTGATAAAGATGCGGTTAGGAAGACTACTAATTTTCATCAGGTTAGCCAGATATAGCCCTTGCCTCTGAGGGTCTTAACTCTGGGGCGTCCATCGGCGCGCTCGGGGAGCTTTTTACGTAAGTTAGACAGGTGCATGTCTAAGCTGCGATCGAAGGGCATCAGCTTCTTACCTAATACATTCTCGCTGAGGTTGTCCTTACTGAGCACTTCGCCACTGTGTTGAATCATATGATATAGCAGGCCAAATTCTGTGCCTGTGAGGATAAGTAGCTGATCCTGGCAGACCACCTCCTGACGGCTGGGGTCTAACTTGATGTCGGCAAACTCTATGATGCCTGGTTGCTGCTCGTCTACCTGTTGGCTGGTGCGACGTATGATTGCCTTGATGCGTGCCACTAATTCGCGGTCGTTAAAAGGTTTAGGCAGATAATCGTCCGCGCCAATTTCGAGCCCGACCACTCTGTCAATTTCATCGCCGCGAGCGGTCAACATGAGCACAGGTGTCTGTTTCTTGGCCCGCAGCGCCTTGAGCACCTCAAAGCCGTTGAGCTTGGGGAGCATGACATCCAAGAGAATGAGATCGAACTGCTGTGATAAGGCTAAGTTGAGCCCTGCCTCACCATCATGGGCGAGTGTTAGGGTAAAACCTTCGAGTTCAAGCAGTTGTGCTAGCAGTTCAGCTAGTCCCAGATCGTCATCAATTAACAGAATTTGGCTCATGGTACGTCTCTCTACACCTATAACAGCTTGAGTATACCCGTTTAGACGTCAATTGCAGTCTAAGAATGTAAGTCTACGTAAAGTCATCATCAACAGTAGA
This sequence comes from Shewanella marisflavi, assembly GCF_002215585.1. Lineage (NCBI taxonomy): Bacteria > Pseudomonadati > Pseudomonadota > Gammaproteobacteria > Alteromonadales > Shewanellaceae > Shewanella > Shewanella marisflavi. The sequence goes on along the minus strand of NZ_CP022272.1, from coordinate 4,010,090 downwards.
TTATGGGGGGATGCGTAAACTTTACAGAGGTTTACCAATTGAAAACCCTGGATTACATAGGGGGGCGTAAACTGTAAGTGTCGAAGCTCTTCACAGAGCAAATTAACTACCCGCAAAAGCGTAAGAGGCAGATTATGAATAAGATGACCCTAAAATCAGGATTGTTTGCGTTAATGACCAGTGCGGCCCTATTGGCTCCGGCAGTTTACGCCGCGGGCCCAAATAATGATGGCGGTTGCCGTCATGAGATGCGTGGTGAACACCGAGGCTATCATGGCGATATGCACAAGATGTTTCGTGGCCTGGAGCTTACCGATGCTCAGCGCAGTCAGATGAAGGAGTTGATGCAGTCTCATCGCGAGGCGATGCAGGCGAGTCGTCCATCGGATGAGGTGCGCGCCGCACATAAGCAGCAGATGCTGGATATGATCACCTCAGACAGCTTCAATGAAGCCGATGCTCAAGTAATGATGGCTCAGCGCAGTGAGCGAAAAGCCATGGCCGCCGTTGAGCGTATGAAGATGCAACGCGCTATCTATCAAATGCTTACCCCAGAGCAGCAGGCTAAATTTAAGGAGAATTTTGCCAATCGAGGTGGACGTAAAGGTAATCGCCCATAAGGTCTAACTGAGTTACACTTGGGTCATATTCTTCCCCTGCTAACAATTAGCTGTAATGTGACCCTATGACCGACACTTCCCAATACGATTTTTGGGTGAAACTGGCTAGCCGCGCCTCAGTGGCCACAGCGCTCATCCTGATAGTGATCAAACTGGCGGCCTGGATGTACTCAGGTTCCGCCAGTATGCTCGCCTCTCTAACCGATTCTTTTGCCGATGCCCTGGCGTCTATCGTCAACTTTATCGCGATTCGTTATGCCATAGTGCCAGCAGATAAAGATCATAGGTACGGCCACGGTAAGGCTGAACCCTTAGCATCTTTGGCACAATCGGCTTTTATCTTAGGCTCGGCGTTCCTGCTGCTACTTCATGGTGGTGATAGACTGATTAACCCGGCGCCGGTACAACATGCCATGGTCGGTGTGGTGGTATCTGTGATCGCTATCGTGTTAACCCTGGCTTTGGTGCTATTGCAGCGCCGCGCCTTGGCTAAGACCTCAAGCACCATTGTTGAGGCCGATGCCCTGCACTATAAATCGGATCTGTTTTTAAATGGCGCCGTCTTGCTGGCTCTGGTGTTGTCGCAATTTGGCTGGTGGTGGGCCGATGGCCTGTTTGCCCTGTTGATTGCCCTGTTTATCGGGCAACAGGCGATGGAACTGGGCTACCGCTCGGCGCAGTCCTTGCTGGACCGTGAGCTGGATGCCGATACTAAGCTCAAGATAGTACAGGCGATAGAGAAAGATCCCCGCATTAATGGCTTCCACGACTTGCGTACCCGTACATCGGGCAAGACTACCTTCGTTCAATGTCATCTGGAACTGGATGGTAACCTGCCGCTGGTGGAAGCCCATGCCATTGCCGATGCCGCCGAGGCGCGGGTAAGAAGCCTGTTCGATCATGTGGAAGTCTTGATCCATCAAGATCCTGTCTAGTGGTCAATCTGCTGGCGAAGAGATGTGAACTTCGCCAGCAAAATTCTACATAATCCTGCCTTTAGGGGAATTATTTCCCTGCCAATTCAAATGGAGTTCTTCTAGTATTAATTCTTCTATTGAGGAATTTTTATGGCAGAAGTAAAAAGTCGTGTCGGCCGTCCCAGCGGAGACACACAAAATCGCGATAAGCTGATTCTGGCGGCGAGAAATCTGTTTATCGAACGTCCCTATGCTCAGGTGTCTATTCGAGAGATCGCTAACCAGGCGGGTACAGATCCTGGCCTTATCCGCTACTACTTCGGCTCGAAGGAGCGTCTGTTCTCGACCATGCTCCATGAGACGGCGATGCCCGTGCTGGCCCAATTGCACAAGGCGAGAAAAGAGGTGCGTCAGGAAAGTCCGGCGGCATTGTTGCAGACTTACTACAGCGTCATGAGCAAGCACCCGCATTTTCCCAGAATGATTCTGCGCATCGCCGGACTCGATCAGAGCCTGCCGGAAAATGCCGAAGTGACCAAGGCCTTCAACGAGGTAGTTAACTTCGAGAATATGGCGATATTTCAACGATTAAAAGAGAAGGGCTTGCTGAAGGATGATGTGGACCCACACTGTGCTCAGCTGAGCTTCTTCGCCATGATGGTGTTCCCGTTTCTGGTGCCGGAAAATTTCCTGCAAAGAATCGGTATTGAGATCACGCCAGTATTTTTACAGCAGCTTGCAGAGCAAAATGCCAATTTGCTGCAACGCGGTCTGATGGGTGAAAAGGATACAAGTGATGAATAACAAGAAACGTTTTTTGTTGGTCGGTGTAGGGATTGGCGCCCTGGTGTTGATCTTGGCGGCGTTGCTTAAGCCTTCCCCTTCATTGGTTGCGGGTTATGACAAGGCCAGGCCGGTCGAGGTGATGACATTAACCGAGCAGGCTATCTCTCCGAGAGTGATCGGCTTTGGCCGGGTTGAGCCCAAGCATGTGTGGCAGGCGGTAGCCGAAGTGGGTGGCAAGGTGCTTTATCGTCATCCTCAGTTAGAAACCGGCCGCATGTTACCTCAGGGCACCTTAGTGCTAGAGATAGACCCCCTTGAGTATCAGCTCAAGGTTGCTCAGGCTCAGGCAAGCCTACATGCCACCGAGGCGCAGCTGACCCGCCTGGATCAACAAGAGAAAAACCTCAATACCAGCCTCAAGATAGAGCAGCAAAAGCTGGTGCTGGCTGAGCAGGAATATCAACGTAAGCTCACCCTGAAGAAACGTAATTTAGTCTCCAGTTCTGAACTGGAAAACCAGAAACAGTCACTGTTGGCGCAGACTAAGTTGGTGGAAGATCTGCAAAGCTCACTAAAACTGCTGCCCGATGATCGCAAGGTGAGTGAAGCTCAGCTCAGTGTCGATAGGGCTTCCTTGCAAGACGCCGAGCGTCGCCTGAATCAAACTAAGGTGGTGCTACCCTTCGATGCGCGTGTGTCAGATATCAATATCGAGCAAGATCAGGTGGTGGCCAATGGCGCCGTGATGTTGGTAGCGCATAGGCTAGGCACGGCCGAAATCAAGCTGGAACTGTCGCTACAGGATATGCGTACTCTGGTCAGCAGCATGTTCGAGGCATCACAACCTAGAAGCATGCCCTCCATCGACGAATTTGATCTCCAGGCTGAAGTCACTTTTCAGGCGGGTAATCATAGCTTTAGTTGGCCAGCCAAAGTTACCCGGGTCGCCGAAACGGTCAATCCAAATCAGGCCACTATAGGTCTCTATCTGGAGGTTGAGCAGGACTTTAATCAGATGGACCTGCTGCTGCGTCCACCGCTGACAAAGGGGATGTTTGTCAGTGCGGTGATCAGCGGTAAGCCCAAGCAACATTTGGTGATCCCAGAGCGAGCGCTGCGCGGCAATCAGGTCTATCTGATGGATGCTGAGCAGAAACTGGTGATTAAACCGGTCGAGGTGTTATTTCGTCACGAGCAATGGGTGGCCATTGAGGGGGAGCTTAACCCGGGTGATACCTTAGTGCTCAACGACCTTATCCCGGCGATTGCCGGCATGTCCCTTAAGCCTGTGACCAATGAGGGAGGGGCAAAGCTGTGATAGCTTACATCACCAGGCATCCTACTCTGGCCAACTTGCTGATGCTGGCCTTCCTGCTGCTGGGATTGATCAACATGAGCAGCATTAAGCGTGAAACCTTTCCCGAGTTTTCACCACCCTATGTGATCGCCTCCGTGGTTTATCCGGGTGCTTCTCCGGTGGAGGTGGAGGAGAGTATCTGCCTGAGCATGGAAGATGCCGTCGATGGGTTGGCCAATATCGAAGAGGTGAAGTGTGATGCCCAGGAGGGGATCGCCTCGATGCGGTTAAAGCTAGAGTCTCAGGCCGATCTGGGGCGCATGTTGGTGGATGTGCAAACCCAGATTAATGCCATTAAGAATTTCCCCAGTCAGATTGAATCGCCCATAGTCAAGGAGCTGGATTGGGCCGAGCCTGTGGTGGATATTGCCGTTGTAGCCGATACCAGTTGGCCACACCTGAAGAGCTACGCCGAAGATCTAAAGCGTCGACTTAAGATAGATGCTGGGGTCAGTTTGGTCTCTATTGCCGGGTTTTCCGATCATCAGTTACGTATCGAGCTTAATGAGGTGGATATGCGCAGGCTTGGCCTGACCGCCGGCGAGATCGCCGATAAGGTAGGTCGGCAGAATGTGAAGATGCCGGCGGGTAACATAGAGCTGAAAGATAAGAATATTCTGCTGAGATTCGACGAGCGTAAAGTGACACCTGCCTCGCTGGCGAAGATCATCGTCGCCTCTAACCCCGACGGCAGCGTGGTGCGTCTGGGTGATATTGCCAGCATCAGCGACAGGTTTGAGCTCGATGAGGAGCATATTAAGTTCAATGGCAGTAATGCCGCCCTGATTAAGATCCAGAAAAACAAGGCCGACGACGCCCTGAGGATCAAGGCCAAGGTGACTGAGTTTATTGAGCAGGAGCAGGCCCGCGCGCCGGATGGCATTCGACTGACACTGACCAATGATCTCTCCTCCGTGTTGCAAGACAGGCTGCAGATGATGATAACCAATGGTTGGCAGGGGATCATCTTAGTCTTTCTCAGCATGTGGCTGTTCTTTTCATTGCGCTACTCCTTCTGGGTGTCGGCCGGTCTGCCGGTCGCCTTTATGGGCGGCCTCTATTTGATGAGCCTGTTTGGGGTATCGATCAACCTTATGAGTCTGGTGGGGCTCTTGATGGCGATCGGTATCATGATGGATGACGCCATAGTGATCGCCGAATCTATCGCCTCTCATATAGACAGAGGTATGGCGCCCCACGAGGCAGTGGTTAAGGGCGTGCGCAAAGTCGCTCCTGGTGTGGTTTCCTCCTTCCTGACTACAGTGCTGATCTTCAGCGCACTACTGGGGCTGGATGGCCAGATGGGCGCTGTATTGTCCGCCATTCCGACCGTGCTGATCATGGTGCTAACCATCAGCCTGTTTGAAGCCTTTCTGATTCTGCCCAACCACCTTAATCATTCCCTGTCGCATGCTAAGCCCGAGACGACACCAAACCGTATCGGTGAGCTTAAGGCGAGATTCCTCGCCCGGTTTGAGGCGTTTCGTAACCATAGGTTGGTCGACATGGTGAGCTTTATGGTGCGCTGGCGTTATGTCAGTGTTGGTGCCACCTTTGGCTTGCTGTTGATCTCCATCGCCTTAGTGGTTGGCGGTGCGCTTAAGTTTGTGCCCTTTCCCGATCTGGATGGCGATATCGCTGAGGCGCGCATCATCTTGCCGCCGGGCAGCGCCTTGAGTCAGACCCAAGAAGTGGTTGAAACCTTAATTGCCAGCGCCAAGCGAGTCGGCGACAGGTATACCCATGAGGTGGAAGATGAGCATGAACTGATCCGTGATATCACGGCGCAATATAACTTTAATGCCGACGCTGGCGAGAGCGGCCCCCATGTGGCGACCGTCAGGCTGGATCTGCTGTCGGCCGAGACGCGCAATACGCTGATCGAGGATTTTATCCGCGATTGGCGTATCGAGACGGGTGAGCTGGCCATGCCGCTGTCCTTAGTGTTCAAGCAACCCACCATGGGACCGGCTGGCAGGGATATCGAGATACGTTTGCAGGGCGATGACCTGGATATGCTCAAACAGGCCTCGGTCTCACTGCAGAGCTATCTTGGGCAGTTTGATGGCATTAGTGGCATTCTTGATGACATGCGCCCCGGAAAGGAGGAGATCAAGGTCAGCCTGCGCCCGGGTGTGGAGAGCTTCGGTATCGATGGCCAGCTGGTGGCATCGCAGCTGCGCAGCGCCTACTATGGTCAGCTCGCCGATGAGGTGCAGGTGGGGCCGGAGAATATCGAGATCGAGGTCAGGCTCAACAAGCAGCAGGCGGGGGACCTGCATGCCCTGGCCAATTTCCCCATCATGCTTAACGACGGTAGTCAGTTGCCGTTATCGTCCATTGCCTTGCTGCAAGATCAACGCTCCTACGTGCGTATTCAACGTATCAACGGGCTGCGTAACGTGACCGTGATGGCCGATGTCGACAACCAGCGCGCCAATGCTAACGAGACCATTGCCGCGATCAAGCGCGAGTGGTTATCTCAGATACAGACTCAGTTTCCAGAGCTGAGGGTGGATTTCGAAGGCTCGGCCAAGGAGACGGCTAAGACCGGCAGCTCTATGGGTAAGGGCTTCTTGATCGGTTTGTTTGGCCTGTTCGCCATCTTAAGTTTTCAGTTTAGGAGCTATCTGGAACCTGCCGTGGTGATGCTGGCGATCCCCTTGGCCTTGATCGGCGTACTCTGGGGCCATTTGCTACTGGGCTATAACCTCTCAATGCCCTCGATCATGGGCTTTATTTCCCTAGCGGGCATAGTAGTGAACGACTCTATCCTCCTGGTGCAATATATTCGCCACCATGTGGATGAGGGGGATAGTGTGCATCAGGCGGTGGTGAGTGCCAGTCGTGAGCGTTTCAGGGCGGTGTTTTTAACCTCGCTAACCACGGCGGCGGGTTTGTTACCTCTGCTGCTGGAAACCAGCCTGCAGGCTCAGGTGGTGCAGCCCCTGGTGGTGTCGATTGTGTTTGGTATCTTTGCATCGACCCTGCTGGTCTTGTTTGTTATCCCCTGTGCCTACGCCATATTGGCCGATTTTGACAAGGTAAAGCCTCATACCGAGTTATAGGGTGAGATAACGAGTCTAAGGCAAATAGAAAGAGCGGCCTCTATATGAACATAGAGGCCGCTCTTGTTTTTTTGGTTAAAACTAAGCGGACTTAGAGTGAGGCGGCCTCGCCCAGATAACTCAGGCGCGCCATTTGGCTCTGATCTTTAAGCTCAAGCGCCTTGATGGCGTAGGGAGCCACCAGACCCGAAGCGGCGAGCTGCTCGGCGTCGAAGCTCAGACTTATCTGACCATCGGCATCGAGCCACTGAGCCGTCTCGGCGCGCAGGATATTGCCCTGTTTACCTTGAGCATCCGTGCCGGCTAACACGGCAGACACCTGATAGCGTCCTGGGCTTGCGACTTGCAGGTCGAACACCGCTTGGGTTGGCTTGGTGTCTTGCCAATGTATGTTGGCCTTGTCTAGCAGCTTGGCTGCGGGCACATATTGCTTAAAGGCCGTCTTGACGGTGCGGATTAGCGGCAGGCCGTTAACCCGGGTCTCTATGTCGAGCTGGATCTCGCTCAGGCCCAAGTTGCTGCTGGGCAGGGTTAAATCGTCCGGTAGCTGGGCCTGCCACTGTTCGCCCTGTTTGACCACGGCTAAGCTGTGGTAACGGCCATCGCTCTGCTTCAGGGTCGCCGTGGGGCTAAGGTCGATGTCGCTGTTGCTCAGCTTTAGATCGAAGGCCAACAGGGGCGTTTGACTGCTCAGATGCTTAGGCGCAGAGAGTGTCAGCTGATAGGGGCTGCCCTTCTCCTTGACGTTGACCAAATAGCTGTCGTTAGCACTGAGGGGCTGAACAACTTGTAGCTGATACATACCTGGCGTTGCCCGCTTTGACAGCCTTAAGGCGCTGGAGTCGTCGACGATACCAGCGGTCGCCATTGCCTGAGGATCGCTCATGGATTGGATTAGTGAGACCGACTTATCAAGAGTTTGCTTATTGACCTTGTAGAGGCGCAGTTGATCCGGCGAGATGGCCGGGCTCTGACGCAGTGCGCCCGAGCTAACATCGCCCCTAGGTGCCACCCGAATCACGCTATCACTCTGGCTGACAGCCAGCATGATTCCCTGATTCAGCTCAGCGCCTGAGACGGTGCGCCAATACTGGTCGCTACTGCTCTGTTCCAGTTGGGTTGGTGCCATGAGTTGGGCTGTATGGTTTATGGGGGCGCTGAAGCTCACGCCGCCACGATTGCCATTGACTGGCGGCAGCTCGGTGGCCGCCAGAGTGTCTACGGCGAGATCCCCTGAGGAAGGTGCCAGCAGGGTCACCTGAGTGACGGTCACGGCACTGGCCTGTGAGGCATTATCTGCCTGAGGATCATCGCTTTGACAGGCGGTCAGCAGGACGGACAGGGCGAACACACTCGCCATTTTGATTGATGGTTTCATCTTATGGCTCCTAGATATGGTCGCGGATCAGGGTGTCGAGATTAAAGCAGGCGCGGCGGCTCTGCTGGTGGCTCAGGGGCTCCTTGCCAGCGGTGCGCTGGATATCGGTAAACCAGACGCTGCCCGCCGCCGATTGTGATCGGCACTCCAAGAAGCCGTCAGAGCAGTTGTCGAGCCAGTTCTGGGTGGTCTCGAGGGCCACTTGATACTGATAGCCCGCGCAGTAGCTGTCGCCGTCCCATATGGCGGAGTCGACATCTGAGCCCACGACGACCTCGAAGGGAGAGGGCAGCGCCGGGCGACCCGTGGTGCCATAGAGCCAGCTGTTGTTATAGCTGCTCATCCAGCTGACTTGTTGCTGTTTTACCGCATTGCTGCCATAGCCCAGTAGCCAGCCAAGGGAGGTCTCGAAAACATTGCCTTGGGTGACGGCATCAGCCAGAGGTGTGCCGCCGCTGGAGGGGGCCAGGGCGATCACCTTAGAGGTGGCACTGATGATCTTGGGATAGCGACTGTCCCAGGTAGGATTGGATAGGATCCAGCGCACCACATTGCCCCCATTGGAGTGGGTCAGCAGGGTGAGATCCTTGATGTTTTTATTGTCAATAAACTGGGTAAGTTGTCCGGCTAGGCAGCCTGCGGCGGCGTCATCCCACATGTATTGGTCGAAATCGCAGTTGATCACCAGGTAGTTATCGGGCGAGGCTGCCCCCTGGCGGACTGAGTCGACAAATTCCCTCGTCCAATAGTCCGACAGCGCATCGGTCTGATGCCCGGTACCATGGATAAACACGAGTCCGGAAGCGGCATAAGTCAATGGGCTGACAGCAAACAGACCCAGCATCATGAGCTTTTGGTAGATCTTCATTGGCTTATTTCTCTTATTTTGATGATGTTGTCCTTAGTGAGTTTTGACGACTAAGGTTGAGTTACTCAGGTGTTGAGATCAGACATCTGACCTCTTAAGGGAAACTAACGGCAGGATAGTACGGCGGCAAGGCTTTTTAACGGTACATTAGTACCAGTTAAACTATGGTTAGGTGTTTGATTGTTTTAAACAAAATCGCATATGACGCTAGCCGTGGGCTTGAGGTCGTCTGCTGTGTTTGAATATCGTACGAAAAAAATTGCACCTTTATTGTGCAAGAGGGAGCCGCTCGACTCATCGCTAGTGATTTTATCTGTGAGCGGCTTATCTACTAGTTTTCGATGGTTGATTTACTAGTGTTTACGGTTGAATATTCGGTAGTTTTTAACCCGCATCAAGGGTGTAGATGGGCTTGTTCGCTAAGGTCCAATAGCGCCTGAGCCGCCGGGGTAAGGGGTAAGTCTTTACGCCAGATCAGCGCCAGATCCCAGGTGAGATTAGGTTTGATGGGGCGGAACACCAGTTCGCTGCCCTGTAACTTATGGCAGATAGGTTCCGGCAAGATGGCGACCCCCATTTGTGCCTCCACCATGGTCGCCAAGAAGTCCCACTGGCCGCTGCGAAAGGCGATATTCAGTTGTACGCCAGCCTGATGGCTTAGGCGCGTGATCAGCTTGGCCAGTGAGAAGTCTTCGTTGTAAAGAATAAAGGGATAGGCCTCGAAGTCTTGCCAGGTGACTGCATCTTGCTGAGCGAGGGCGTGATCTTTGGGTAGACAGGCCAACAGCGGATAGCGGGTGAGAGCGCGGTTGGCTAACTCCTCGTCATGGGTGGTGGGCAGGGCGGTGAAGGCGATATCCAAGCTGTTATTCAATAATGCCTTTTCGCAACCGAAGCCCCCGTATTCGTACATCTGTAACTCGATTCCAGGGTATTGCTGGCGAAAGGCGGTGAGCAGATCGATGATCAGGCTGCTCATCATGGGACAGACCCCGAGACGCAGGTTGCCTGACTTTAGACCGCTGAGGTTGGTGAGATCTTCTTGGAGTCTATGCCATTGGCCCAAGATCTCTTGGGCACTGTGTTGTAGCAGTATGCCCGCCTGGGTCAATTCGATCTTCTGGTTATTCCTGTGTAGCAGTTGTTGGCCCAAATTATCTTCCAGGCGCTGAACTATCTTGCTCAGGGTCGGTTGAGTGATAAATGACTTTTCCGCTGCCCGAGTAAAATTTCCCGTTTCAACTAGGGTAAGGAAGTAATGTAAGCTCTTGATTGGTATGTTCATTCTTATATGGCATTCACAGGATACAGTTTATTCATTTTACTAATAATCGCCTTAGTATTACTTTGATCGAGTTGGCAAAAACGAGGGGAATATTATGAAAGCGAATCAAAGTTTATGGGTAGGTGCTTTATGGCAAGCGGCTATGCCAAATGAATCTATCGAATCTGAATATCAGTCAGAGAGTGTTGTTGTTAGCGCAAACAATGTACCTGTAGAAGAGGCACAGAAGCACCCAGCTTAAGCTGGGTGCTTTCACTCAATCCATCTCAAGTTCTTTCAGCTTACGCGTCAGGGTATTACGACCCCAGCCCAGACGCTTAGCTGCTTCCTGTTTATGTCCTTTGGTGTGTTTCAGCGCCGTTTCTAACAGAATTTTTTCAAATGCCGGTTGTATCTGCGTCAGCAGATCGCTTTCACCTTCGCTTAAACGCTCATCGATCCACTGAGTCAGCGCCTCTTGCCAGCCGCCTTTGCTTGCGTCATTGCTACTGGCATTGTTGGCACTCGGGGTGAGCAGCTCGGGTGGCAGATCCTGTGGCAGAATCTCTTGACCTGAGGCCATCACCATCAGCCAGCGACAGGTATTTTCAAGCTGACGTACGTTCCCCGGCCAAGGCAGGCTGGCTAAGGTCTCGGCAGTTGCCTTGGTCAGTATCTTAGGTTCGACGCTGATCTCCTTGGCGGCCGTGGCGAGGAAGTGACGTGCTAGCTGGGGGATATCCTCCCTGCGCTGTGACAGCGGCGGCAGATGTACCCGAATCACGTTGAGACGGTGGAAGAGATCTTCACGAAAATCCCCTTTAGCGACCAATGACTCCAAATTTTGGTGGGTCGCGGCGATGATGCGCACATCCACCTGCACCGGTGAGTGACCGCCGATACGATAGAACTGACCGTCGGCCAGCACCCGCAACAGGCGCGTCTGCACATCCAGCGGCATATCGCCTATTTCGTCGAGGAACAGGGTGCCACCATCGGCTTGTTCGAAGCGGCCCTGGCGCACGTTGGCCGCGCCGGTGAAGGCACCTTTTTCATGGCCGAACAGCTCAGATTCGATCAACTCCTTGGGGATTGCCGCCATATTCAGGGCGATAAAAGGTTTGTCTTTGCGCGGGCTGTGTTTGTGCAACGCGCCGGCAACCAACTCCTTACCTGTACCCGATTGGCCGTTGATCAACACGCTGATAGAGGAACGCGACAGACGGCCGATGGCCCGAAACACCTCCTGCATGGCCGGGGCCTCGCCGATGATCTCGGGCGCTTTAACTTCGGGTTGGCTCTTGGCCTTAGGTGATTGCTCTTTAGCGTGGCTCAGGGCGCGTTCCACCAGACCGATCGCCTCGTCGATATCGAAAGGCTTGGGCAGGTATTCGAATGCACCAGCCTGATAAGCACTGACGGCACTATCCAGATCGGAATGGGCAGTCATGATGATCACCGGAATATGGGGATAATGCAGCTGCAGGCGATCGAGTAGCGTCAGGCCATCTGTGCCCGGCATACGAATATCGGAAATGATCACCTGAGGTTGTGCCTGCTCCAGCGCCTGCCATAGGGATTCGGCGGCGGCGAAGCTGGTACAGCTTATTTTGGCACCTTTAAGCGCCCGTTCGACAACCCATCGTATCGAACTATCATCATCGAGAACCCAAACTTTTTCTGTCATACACCTACTCTCTTAAGTTGAATACTCATAAGACACACACGCTAACTCTTAAGTGGCAGCAGTATGGTAAATTCGGTTTTACCGGGCACTGAGTCGCAGTCTATGCGTCCACCGTGCAGCCTGGCGAAATTGTGGGCAATGGAAAGCCCTAGTCCTGACCCTTGCTCTCTACCCGTGACCATAGGGTAGAAGAGGGTATCCATCAGCTCAGGTTTGATCCCTGGACCATCATCAATGATGGACAGCGCCAGCACTAACTTATGGCGTGTAGTGCCTAAGGTGACCTGATGTTGGGTGCGGGTCTTGATGCGAATTTCGCCACCCTCGTCTTCAACTTCCAGGGCCTGAATGGCGTTCTGTACTATGTTGAGTACCGCCTGTTGCAGCTGCTCCTGATCCATTTCGATATCCGGGATAGAAGGGTCATAGTCCTGGATCAGATGGATATTACTTGGCAGCGTGACGGCAACCAGCTTGAGCACCTTCTGGATCACCTCATGGATATTATGCAGGCTGTGCTCAGTGGGCTTCTGAGGGCCGAGCAGCCTGTCGACCAAATTACGCAGCCTATCAGCCTGCTCTATGATGAGGTCGGTAAACTCGCGCTGGTCGGCGTCTTCTAGTTCACGAGACAGTAGTTGCGCCGCGCCTCTGAGGCCTCCTAGGGGGTTTTTGATCTCATGGGCTAGATTGCGCACCAGATACTGAGCCGCCTGTTGTTGGGCATCTAAGGTCAACTGCTGATGAATCCGCCTTTGTTGATCCACCTGGCGTAACTCCAGTAGCCCTTGTTCAGGCTGATCGGGCTGATTTTCCAGTGGTGTCAGCGTCATGTCGACCGTATGCTGCTGACCATCCAGCGTTACCAGGTTGGCTGTATTGATTGTGAGCCCCTGATGTTCCTGAATGGCTGTGCGAAGTAACTGATAATCTATGCTGAGTAACTGGCAGCAGTCGGGGAGGCTGTGCTCTGTGAGGCGATGACTGCCTAACCCAAGAAGTTGCTCTGCCGCGCTATTGGCATAGCACAGCTTGAGATCATCTGAGATGACAAGTACGGCTGTCACCAGATGATTGAGCAGAGGGTCTGTGTTCATTTACGGCTCCCGGGAAGAAGGTTGCACCATAATGGTGCACCAATTTGGTGCACGCTGCAAGCTATCTTCACCGGATGCCCTATCGAAGGGAATTTCTAAGTTGTTAAAAATTAAGGTCTAATTTTTTAACCGCCCCCAAATGGGGTTGCCCTAGGAAGTGCATTTATAGTCGTTCGGTGAAGAAAGACGGTTCTAGGGGGAGTGGATGCAAGTTGTTTGCCGTTTTGTGCCAAGGCCTTGATTTCAAATTTATGTTCGCCGCGATCGACATTTTCCAGACTAAATACGGGAGTCGCCTGAGGCGGGCTCATCACCTTGCCATCCATGAGTAATACCAGCACATGACCGGCCGCCAGATCTGGGGTAATAGAGCCGATCACCGTAATATTGCCGTTATTGTCGCGAATGGTTTCCTCTTCGATGGGGCTGGTGATGCTCATCTTATAGAGTGCCTTGGGCTCCTCCTTAGCGGGGGGAGTGTGTTCGCGCACCACTGGGGGCGGCAGTTTGACCTGATTTTGGGTATTTTCTTTGAATTCGACCTGGGTGGAGTTCTCTACCGGGGTGTCCGAGTAATGTACCTTGCCATCCTTGTCGACCCATTTGTAGATGGCTGCCTGAGCTCCCAGGCTCACTAATAGCAGAGTAAACAGCAGTAACGGGCGCATAAACATTCCTTTTATACCTTGTCTTTGCTACAGATTAGTCGCTTTCGCGGTAAAAAGCATCAGGGCTAGGGCTTGTTGACCTTTCCTGTTTGTTTTTGCTGCCGTTTGTAGTTGATTGGTGCAAGGCAGAGCCTGTGCCGTGTAGTTACGCTACACAAACTGGCGATAACGCAGTAGCAATTGCCTACAAGCGCAGCCCAAGGGGTTCATCTAAACGCGTCTATCTCATTATGAAAGGCTTCCAGCCTTTCACCACCGACTGTTAGAAATCGTTCCAAGCGATTTCTTGGTTGTTTGCCATTCCCATAGTGCAACTATGCGTCATGGCACAGCCCTTGAGCATAACGCGTTGAGATTGAACAAAAATTAAACCTGAAAGATAAACAGGCCCTAAGTTATAGGCAGTTGATGGCGAGAGAAGGTCTGTTTCAGTACCACGGTCGACTCTATGCTGGCGATACACTTAAGGCCGCCCAGAGAGTGTTTGACGAAGCCTTCATATTCCAGCAGATCATGAGCGACTATCTTAAGTAGGTAATCGTAGGCGCCGGTGATCACCGAGCATTCCTGTACCTGAGGTAGACGACTCATCTCCTGTTCAAACTGCTCGCCATAGGTGGCGGAGTTTTCGGTGAGTCGCACAAAGGCATAAACAATGACATTGAGTGCCAGCGCCTTTGGGTCGAGACGGGCGCTGTAACCCTGAATATAGCCGTCCTGTTCCAACTTCTTGATGCGGCGCAGGCAAGGGGTGTCGGACAGGTTGAGCCGGTTGGCCAGTTCGGCGACGGGCAAGCGCCCCTCATCTTGCAATATGCTTAAGATCTGTTTGTCTTTGCTGTCGAGTCGTTTCATTGTCCAAGAGCTTCTTAGTGGGGTGAGTCACAGCCTAATAGCAAGGCTTATCGCTAGATGGCTTATTTAATCTTGTTGGTTATCACTATTTAAAGGTTTATTTTGATCGGAATCCACTAAAATTTCTGTATTTTGGTGATAGATATTGCAGGTTTGCGCTAATGGCTTAATGGTAGCTTATTGAGTCATTATTAAAATAATTAAGAGATAAAAACCCTATGAGTCAAGATGTCGCGGCCTTCGATCACTGGATCAGGCAGGAGTTTGTCGAGATCAACTCGGCGCTGGAGCGCCTCTACATGCAGCAGAGCGATCCCGCTAATGTGGTGGGAATTGGCGACGATCTTAAGGCACGGCTGGAACAGGAAGGGCGCACCCTTATTAAGGCCTTGCTGGACGAGGGCAATACCGATGAGGGCTTCGATGCCGCCTTCGATCTGCTCGGCAATGTTGGCCTCTATATGGCCGCCTGTCGTCGTCACGAGATCACCGAACCGAGCCGTGAAACCAGCTCGCCGCTGCTGGAGGCCTCTGCCCTGGCGATGCATATCGGCGCCTCTATCGGCGTGACCCCGCGCTTTGCCACTGCTCACCTGACCACCCACAATCGCGCGGTGAATGGTCTTTATAAGCGCTTTACCGATCTCGACGATGAGAAACTCTTTGTCGACTACAATACCAAGGGGATTTTGGCCTACAAGCGGGCGGCCGATGCGCTGCTAAAAATCCAACCCCTGGGGATCTCTCATCCTATGACCGCCGAACTCTTGGCCGTGGCCAAGGTAGCACTGGATCAGGTGATCGCCTCAAATCAAACCCTGTTTGAGCGTCTCGATACTCAGGCGTTTTTCAACAGTGTGCGCCCCTACTACAAGCCCTACCGTGTCGGTCAGCAGGTTTATCGCGGCGCCAACGCCGGTGATTTTGCCGGGATCAATGTGATCGATCTGCAGCTGGGTCTCTGCTTCGCCAACGAGGCATCTTACTCTCAGCTGTTGGTGGATAAGTTTCTCTATATGATGCCGGAAGATCAGCGCATCTTGCGCGACTGCATGCGCCGCACCAGCTTGATGGATGAGTTTCTTGCCGCGTGGGAGCAGCGTGATCAGCCTTGGTATCGCGAAAACCTGCAGCAGTTTCTGCAGGTGTGTGATGCCCACGGTCAGGGGGCGATACAGCACCACGACCAGCTGGTGGAAAAGTATATTGCTCAGCCGGCCAAGCAGATGGAAAGCCAACATATCGATAAAGTGACCGCCAGTGGCCCGCCGTTACCTGTACTCTTGGGGGCGCTGGAGAAGCTCAGAGACAGACGTGCCGCCGCCAAGCGCGATGATATTCGTACCCGTTACGATGATATGGCCAAACTTCGTGCCAGCTTAGAGGGGTAATCCATGTACCAGAAAGATTTTGTGATGCCTAAGGCGGTTTATCTGCTGAATCACTCGGTGGGACGGCCGCAGCAGAGCTTGCGTCAGGCGTTCGATGAGCACTTCTTTCTGCCTTGGCAGGGCTCGGGGCGCGAACCATGGGGAGATTGGTTGGCTGTAGTGGAAGATTTTCGCATCCAGCTGGCCAGGCTGTTTAATAGTGATGCAAAGTTGTTTTGTCCTCAGGTCAACCTCTCCAGTGGCCTCACCAAGCTGGTGCAATCTCTGCCCAGACTGACGCGCCCTGGGGCGGTGATCCTGATGAGTGAGAACGATTTTCCCAGTATGGGCTTTGCCTTACGTCAGGCGCTGCCTGAGGCTGAGCTGCGTTTTATTCCTGCCGATCAGGATGTGAGCCTGCTGGAAACTTGGCGGCCCCATCTGAGCGCCGATATCGATCTGGTGTTTATCAGTCATGCCTATTCCAACACGGGGCAGCAGGCGCCACTGGCTGAGCTTTTGCCCCAGGTACGCGCCTTGGGCGCGCTCTCTTTGGTGGATGTGGCCCAGTCTGCCGGAGTATTACCCTTAGATCTTAGCGCCTTGGCGCCCGACTTTTTGTTGGGCTCTAGCGTTAAGTGGCTCTGCGGCGGCCCCGGCGCCGCCTATCTCTGGGTCAATGGTGAACAACTTGCAGCGTGTCAGCCTCGGGATGTGGGGTGGTTTAGCCATGAGAATCCCTTCGAGTTCGATATTCATGACTTTCGCTATCACGATTCGGCGCTTAAGTTTTGGGGCGGTACCCCTTCGGTGGCGCCCTATGCCATGGCTGCCCACAGCATCAGCTACTTTGCCGACTTGGGGAGCGCCAAGGTACGCCAGCATAACCTGATGCAACTTGAGCGCATTTGGGACTTACTTGGCGAGGCAGTGCGTTCTCCCAGGGGGGCTTCTCGTTGCAGCGGCACCGCCATTTTGCACTTTGGCGAGAGGCAGTCGCAGGTGCTAGAGGCGCTCACTCAGGCCAACATCAGCTTGGATGTGCGCCAGCAAGGGATGCGTATCTCGCCCCATATCTATAATGGTGAGCAGGATATGCAGATCTTGTTGGAGGCCTTGAGCCCCTTCAGTGGTTAGCCGGCGGGGTTATCAAAGATAAGGGTTAACAAAAAAGCCAGGCTCTAGGGCCTGGCTTTTGTATCAGAGACAGTGTCTCGTCCTGAAATGTTTTTAGCGCTTTGCTAATGTTTTTCTAACGCTTCGCTAATGTCAGCTCGACGAAACGTTTGATGATGGCGGCATTGGCCAAAATGCGCTGATCGAAACTTTGCTTGCCTGGGGTTTCACTACACACGCCGACGCTAGCGCCCAGACGAACCAGGAAGGCTTCGAAGGAGAGGTCGAAATGGTTGAAGATGATGCCATCTTTTACCGGGCAATCATCGATCAGTCCGTCCTGGGCGATAGGGAAATAGTGTCCTAGGGCGTCGCGCAGTTCACGGCTGAATTGGCCGGGTTGCTGATTGGCCTCGAAAGAGTAGATGTAGGTGTCATTCATTAGCACATCTTCATGGCAGGTCAGTATGCCATCTTTACTGGCGGCGGCCAGCAGCTGTGAGTGCGCCAGTAAGATCTCACCCTCGCTTGAGGTATCTTGGTTGCTACGGCCACGACCATTTTCCAGCACGAACCCACGATTAGGGTTTTGCCCCTGCTTATTAAATCTGTGTCCTCGCTTGAAACCTGTGGGGTTTACCAGAGGCAGTAGGCTGAGATTGAGCTGACTAAAGAGTTCGGGTTCCAGCTCGTTGAGAAAGTAGAGCAGACCCCAAGGGCCGGCAGCCTCTTCACCGTGAAAGCCTGCGCTGATCAGGATAGAAGGCTGATCGGCTTTCTGCGCTGGTGATTGATACAGTTCCAGTGGGTGTGGCCCGGCATCGCCCAGTTTTCGCGCCTGTAGACCCAGTCGGCTGGTCTGCTCAGACAGGCGGGCATAAAAGGTGCTGATTTCATTGCTTTGACAACTGAAAATATCACTGTGCCAGGTAAAAGACTGGAAGGGATCACGGCTAGACATAATGGATTCTAAGGTAATTGTTGGGCGTGATCATGATAGCAGTTTGGTCATAAAGATAAATCAATTTTGTGGTGCTTGTCAGGTGGTTAAGCCGATAGCATCTCTTGGTAAATAGGCATAAAAAAGCCGCCTTAAGCGGCGGCTTCTTCAAGCGATAATCCTATCTTACAGGAAAGGATTACAGGCTGTAGTACAGCTCGAACTCAGCTGGGTGAGTCGTGCGAGATACTTTCTCGGCTTCAGCAGTCTTCAGTGCAATGTAAGAATCGATGAAGTCATTGCTGAATACGCCGCCACGAGTCAAGAACTCACGGTCTGCATCCAGGTTCTCTAGTGCGTTCTCAAGAGAGGTCGCAACCTGTGGGATCTCTGCCGCTTCTTCAGCTGGTAGGTCGTACAGATCCTTGTCCATAGCTTCACCTGGGTGGATCTTGTTCTGGATACCGTCAAGACCAGCCATTAGCAGTGCCGCAAACGCCAGGTATGGGTTAGCCGTTGGATCTGGGAAGCGAGTCTCGATACGACGAGCCTTAGGGCTTGGTACTACTGGGATACGGATAGACGCAGAGCGGTTACGTGCCGAGTAGGCCAGCATGACAGGTGCTTCGAAGTGAGGTACTAGACGCTTGTACGAGTTAGTGCTTGGGTTAGTAAAGGCGTTCAGCGCGCGAGCGTGCTTGATGATACCGCCGATGTAGTAAAGTGCTGTCTCGCTCAGACCGGCATACTTGTCGCCAGAGAAGAGGTTAACACCGTCTTTTGCCAGAGATTGGTGAACGTGCATACCGCTACCGTTGTCGCCAACGATTGGCTTAGGCATGAAGGTTGCTGTTTTGCCGTAAGCGTGGGCCATGTTGTGAACCACATACTTAAGGATCTGGATTTCATCGGCTTTTTCAGTCAGCTTGTTGAAGCGAGTTGCGATCTCGTTCTGACCGGCAGTCGCCACTTCGTGGTGATGCGCTTCAACTACTTGACCCATCTCTTCCAGTACCAGACACATGGCGCTACGAAGATCTTGTGAAGAGTCAACCGGTGCTACTGGGAAGTAACCACCTTTAACGAATGGGCGGTGACCAGTGTTACCGTCGTCATAGTGAGTACCTGAGTTCCAAGCCGCTTCTTTAGCGTCTAGCTTAACGAAACAGCCAGACATGTCTGTGCCGAATTTAACGTCGTCGAACAGGAAGAACTCTGGCTCAGGACCAATCAATACGGTATCGGCGATACCAGTAGAGACCAGGTACTCTTCGGCTTTCTTAGCGATAGAGCGTGGGTCACGGTCATAACCAGTCATAGTGCCTGGCTCAAGAATGTCACAACGGATCAGCGCTGTGGTTTCTTCGGTGAACGGGTCAAGTACGAAGGTCGTTGGGTCTGGCATCAGTACCATGTCTGATTCGTTAATGCCTTTCCAGCCAGCAATAGATGAACCATCGAACATTTTACCGTCTTCAAAGAAATCGGCATCAACCTGATGAGTAGGGATAGAAACGTGCTGCTCTTTACCTTTAGTATCGGTAAAACGCAAATCAACAAACTTAACTTCAAGTTCTTCTAGTTGTTGTAAAACTGATTCAACTGACATTCTAAAGTCTCCGAGTAGAGTAGAGGGGATGCCCTTCTTATATCATTCAACGTTGCGACCAACGCGGTTATGGCATGAGTATAGCTAGACTCATGCCAAAAGTTTAAAGTATTGATTTTTATAGGAACAATAAAGATGGTCAGTGACGGGAATCGCACGTTTGCACCATTAAGGTGCATTGCTTGCACCCTGCTGGTGCGGTCACCAAGATGGTGCGCACCAAGATAAACCTGACTATTCATGCTGACTAAAAAATAATCCTGTGCGAGAGCCCTCTGCTAGAGTAGAATGGCACGTTTTTTATTGCAACAGCTATTATTAGAGCTGTTATCAATACCCTATTTTTTTGATGGTAAGAGGTTTATCCGTGTTAGAGAATTTACGTAACATCGCCATTATTGCGCACGTTGACCATGGTAAAACGACCCTGGTTGATAAGTTGCTGGCACAGTCTGGAACCCTTGAGACTCGAGGAGAGGCCGCTGAGCGGGTGATGGATTCCAACGATCTTGAGAAGGAGCGTGGAATCACGATTCTGGCGAAAAATACTGCCATCAAGTGGAACGATTATCGTATTAATATCGTTGATACCCCAGGTCACGCCGACTTCGGTGGTGAGGTTGAACGTGTACTTTCTATGGTTGACTGTGTGTTACTGCTAGTTGATGCGGTCGATGGTCCAATGCCACAGACACGTTTCGTGACCAAGAAAGCTTTCGCACAGGGCCTTAAGCCTATCGTAGTGATCAACAAAATCGACCGTCCAGGCGCGCGCCCTGATTGGGTTATCGACCAGGTATTCGATCTGTTCGACAACTTAGGTGCAACCGACGAGCAGCTGGACTTCCCGATCGTATACGCCTCTGCACTCAACGGTTTCGCGACTCTGGATCCTGAAGACACAGGTACCGACATGACACCGCTGTTCGAAACCATCGTTGAGAAGGTTTCTTCACCGGATGCTGATGCCGAAGGTGCTTTCCAGATGCAGATCTCTCAGCTGGACTACAACTCATATGTAGGCGTTATCGGCGTTGGCCGTATCAAGCGTGGTAGCGTCAAGGTAAACCAACAGGTTACTGTTGTGTGTGCCGATGGTAAGACTCGTAACGGTAAGATTGGCCAGGTTCTGGGTTACATGGGTCTGGATCGTCACGAAGTGACTGAAGCTAATGCTGGCGACATCGTAGCAATTAACGGTCTGGGTGAACTGAAGATCTCTGACACAGTATGTGCCGTAGGCAGCGCTGAAGCCTTGCCGCCTCTTTCTGTGGACGAGCCAACACTGACCATGACTTTCCAGGTCAACACCTCTCCATTTGCAGGTAAAGAAGGTAAGTACGTGACATCACGTAACATTCTTGAGCGTCTGCAGCAGGAGCTGATACACAACGTGGCACTGCGCGTCGAAGAAACTGACAGCCCAGACCGTTTCCGCGTATCGGGCCGTGGTGAGCTTCACCTGTCTATCCTGATCGAAAACATGCGTCGTGAAGGCTACGAGCTAGCGGTTTCACGTCCAGAAGTGATCATCAAAGATATCGACGGCGAGAAGTGCGAGCCATTTGAAACTCTGACCGTGGATGTTGAAGAAGAACACCAAGGTGCGGTGATCGAGAAGCTAGGTACTCGTAAGGCCGACATGCGTGACATGCAGCCAGACGGTAAGGGTCGTGTACGTATCGATTTCATCATTCCTAGCCGTGGTCTAATCGGTTTCCAAACCGAGTTCATGACAGCCACTTCGGGTACGGGTCTTATCTACCACTCATTTGACCATTACGGTCCAGTGAAGGGCGGTGACATTGGTCAGCGTCAAAACGGTGTGTTGATCTCTAACGCTACTGGTAAGGCACTAACCTTTGCTCTGTTCGGTCTGCAAGACCGTGGTCGTCTGATGATTGGTCACGCTGCCGAGGTTTATGAAGGCCAGGTAGTGGGTATCCACTCTCGTGCTAACGATCTGACAGTGAACTGTCTGAAAGGTAAGCAGCTGACTAACATGCGCGCCTCTGGTACCGACGAAGCTCAGGTACTGACACCGCATATTCAGATGACCCTTGAGCAGGCGCTTGAGTTTATCGATGACGACGAATTGGTAGAAGTGACCCCGCTAAGCATTCGTGTGCGTAAGCGTCACCTGACCGAAAACGATCGTAAGCGTGCTAGCCGCGCCTCAAAAGACGCTTAATTTGGGTTTGCACCATAAGGGTGCAACTTAAGTTACTAGCCCCGGACATGAATGTGTCTGGGGCTTTTTTATGCTGGCCTAGAATGATTGCTTATTAAGGTCATTATGATTTTGTTGGCCATATGCCTGTAAAACACCCATGCTAGCTTTTCAGCTTGTTCGCCTTGGTCACTGAAGGTAACAGGTGGTAAGGGCTCGGTCAGTCTGGCGTATTTATTTTGGATAAGAAAATAGCAATATCGCTGAATACCTAGGCTTTTTTGCTATCCTTCTAGGGGGAGAGAGTTTGTTAGTAAAGCTGGCGCCTTGAATTTACCGCTATCTTGAGAGGTGCGCTGCAAAGACATAGCATCATCACTGTTTCAATCGCTAAGTGTGCGATACTTGAGCTAAATACTGATCGCCAAGTCTGTATGACATCGACAAAAGTCATGTTTGCTTCTGGCAGAGTTTAATGAATATCAATAATAATTTGTATGCTTCAGTTGTCAGAGGTGTATCTTTAGGAGGAATATCATGGTGCCGATAAAGGTTTTACTGTCTTTACTTGTCTTCTTTGCCCCATTGAGTGTTGCCCAGCAATCATTTTTTCCCATTTGGGGGGAGGAAGCAGAGGCGCGCGGTTATACCCTACCAAAACCTTATGGTATTTCACTTTCTTATATGGATATGAGCAATCCTGTTACGGTCAATAGCATTGATCTGACGGGGCATCCGGTACTCGAAGCCATAGATATCGACGCCACACATGCTGATTTTAAAGGGTCAAATGTTACGCTGCGAGGCGATGTGTGGATTTTTCCATTTATGAATCTATACGGCATTATTGGTTACACCGAAGGAACCAGTACCGCTAACATTACTTCTTTGCATTGTGACGCCACATCGGTGCCTGGTATT
This sequence comes from Shewanella marisflavi, assembly GCF_002215585.1. Lineage (NCBI taxonomy): Bacteria > Pseudomonadati > Pseudomonadota > Gammaproteobacteria > Alteromonadales > Shewanellaceae > Shewanella > Shewanella marisflavi. The sequence goes on along the minus strand of NZ_CP022272.1, from coordinate 3,987,399 downwards.
GGCAATAAAGCCTTATGCCTACTGCTCGATACTGCAGGAGCCAATTTGCCGGATAACGCTACTTTTCAATTGGATATGGATGGTGGAACCTATGGTATAGGCACTACCTTGGCAGGTGGCGTAGGCAATTGGTTTGCTTTGGTAGACATTAACTACACCTACACCAGTATTGCCGCCATTAATGGCAATATTAAAACCTTAGTGGGGGCTCCTCGCGTAGGCTACCGTTGGGCGTTCGACGGCGGTCGTGAGTTGAGGGTGTTTGTGGGCGCCATGTATCAAGATGTTCAGCAAGAATTATCCGGTGATCTGAAAAGTTTAAATCTTCCGCCACAGGTGGTGGACTTGATCGATACACTAAGTCCTGAAGCGGGCTTTGCCGTTAGCCAAAGTGCAGATGAAAACTGGAATGGTATCTTAGGTTTCCAATATGCCTTTAATCGCGATTGGGATATCTTAATGGAGGCTGGATTTGGTGAGCGTGAGACCCTCTTTATAGCACTGGGACGTCGATTTTAAGGTGCTGATATGATTAAAAAAGTAATGCTTGTTATTAGCTTGTCCATATTCACATCAAGCATGAGCTTTGTTGCAGCCAGTGAGGAGCCAACAGAAGAACCTGAGTTGACTCTGTATCAGAAATACCAGAATTGGCTAGAGAAATTTTTGTTGGAGTTAGGTGCCGATGGTCAGTTTAACCCAGAAAAGGGCGTTGACTGGAGTGTGATGCCGGGACCTTTCTATACACCAGAGAAGAAGTTCGGTATCGGCGTGTCGGCGGTTGGTTTATACAAGCTAGATCTCAATGATGCGGTCTCTCAGCCAAGTTCAATAACCATTAATGGTTTCGGCTCAATCAATGGTGCCTATGGCGTATCTGTGCGCAATGCAAACTACCTGATCAATGATAAATACCGCCTGTTTGCCGATGTAGAATTAACGGATTCCCCTGATGTCTTTCATGGACTGGGCATTGATGCTGGCAAGCACAATGGCCGTGTCGATTATGATCGCCGTACCTATTCTGCCGGAGTGACGGGAATGGCGAGGATATTCCCTTATACCTACTTAGGCCTAGGGATGACATTCTCCCATAATGAGGCCGCTAACATTGAGCTCCAGCAGGTCGAGTTACCCTGGCTTGGCGATGGCATTGCCCAGTTTCCTGAAACACAGAATAACCTTGGCGGTTTAGTTAGCGTGACCTACGATTCAAGAGATTTTGCGCTTAATGCGTCGAAAGGGCGATTGGTTGAGCTTGAGTATCATAATTTCAGTACAGCGTTAGGCTCAGACAATGATTTTGAACGTGTAAAGTTGAATTACAGCGAATACTACACTTTGTCAGTGGTTCCCGGTGTGCTCGCTTGGCAGTTGCGCGCAGAGTCTAATTTTGGCGAGGTCAGCTGGGATCAGATGGCATTATTAGGTGGGGCCGGAGCTTTACGTGGTTACGAACAAGGCCAATACCGAGATAAGAACATGCTTATCTCTCAGTTGGAGTATCGTCAGCCAATAACCGGCCGCCATGGAATGGTGTACTGGTTAGGGGCGGGTACCTTGGCCGATGAGTTTGATCATTTAGGTCAAGACAGTTGGCTCTATACTGTTGGCCTTGGCTATCGATTTGAGATTAAGCAAAGAGTCAATTTGCGATTGGATATGGGCTTTGGTAATGACCAGAGTGGTTTTTATTTTGCCATTAACGAAGCGTTTTAATAGATATGAACCGTATGTTTTTACGTTATTTTTATGCACTGAGTGCATGTTATCTACTCGCGGGCTGTGCGGCTAACAGTTGGCAAATTCATTCTGAGCCGACGTCAGATGAGGTGGCAGAAATGCTGACCGTCGAGCAACCGGCGACTAAACGTTGGAATATGACTGGCTCCAACTTGCCGCAGTTAACCGTGCCTCAAAATGTGCGTCCCTGCTGTGCATTTGGTGATATGCAGAAGGTTAATCTTGGGTCTGTTCCCATCCCTTTTTTCAGACTGCGTAATGTTGTGGGACTTGAGCATATCGGTCCACATAAGTTTGCAAGCGGTATCTATCATTACACACCTTCCTCGTCATCGGCACTCGGCCATGGTGGCGGTGAAAGCAACGGCATTTTATATTCGGCGAAAGGCGGTTTTATCGACCTGGCGCATGTACGCGATACCGCTGATGACACGATAGGCTTATTTTTCGAAATACTGAGCAATTTAGGAAATGACCATCGTATCGAGCTGCCCGCCGAGCTTGGGCCTAGATATATCGAAATGAAGGCTTTCGATGTGTTGCGACTCAACGATGAGCAAAAATGGCTAGTGGCGGCACACTTGGCTGCACGTCTAGCGTATTTTAAAGCTGAGTCTCACGAGATCGCGCAGTGGCATGGATATGCGAGCTTTTCTGGGTGGCCAGAAACCATTTCGGCATACTCGCTCGAAGATCTCTATTCCAATATGTTGGGCGCCAAGATTACGCTTAATTTAATCAAGCAACATAAAGTCTTAAGTGAAACCGATTACAACCAAAACGCCAGCTTGTGGCTAAATGCGACCTTAAAAGAGCTGGGAATTGTCGAGAAGGCTGAGTCTAAGGCCGTGTTGGCGGCGGTAGATGGGATATGGTGGAACTCGCAGGAGCCGATCCCAAATAAGTATATGGTTTTACAGCGTCACTACGACCTTGGCGATCGTCAGGTTCCCTATCTACTGCCTAAGGCATTGGCGGACCAGTATCCTGACTTGCAGCATCTTGCCGATGCATCACCGACAGTGATCTCCTTACCTGCCAATGTGGAGTCGGTTGAATTAGATGATGTTGCAAAGCTAGTGCTAGAGATAGATGCGAGCTATGCAGAGACCTTTAACCATATTCCCGCGGCAATCTGGTCTACGCGAATTGAACATCCACAGTTTCCTGTGATTGCACAATATGCCAAAGAGCAGGACAGCAAAGACCTGGAGATGCTGAAAACTGATGATACAGAGAACTAATACTGAGAACTTATGATGAGTAATGCTCCAGTTTGGCAACAGATGTACAAAGGACTCATTGTCGCTTTGTTGTGTGTGGGAACATATGGATGCTCGAGTGTAAATCAATATGACGAGCTTACAGCCCAAGAGATTAAGCTGCCTGCTGTGTCGGTTACACCCATTGAAGAGCAAGCCTCTATAGCGCATAAACCTAAGCTGGCAATCGCCTTTGGCGGCGGTGCAGCGCGCGGCTTAGTGCATCTTGGCGTCATTAAGGCGCTTGAAGAAGCGGGAATTAAAGCCGATATCGTCACCGGGACATCTATCGGTTCAATTGCGGCGGCGCTTTACAGTAGTAATGAATACGCCGACATAGAACGTAAAATATTCGAATTCAACGAACACGACATTATCGATATCAATTTTTCGGGTGCAGGTCTGTTAAAAGGCAAGGCGTTGGCTGAGTGGGTCAATAAGCAGACTGGCTATGATGATATTCAAGAGCTGCCCATCACCACAGGTATTGTCGCCACCAACTTAACTCAGCACAAAGCGGTAGTGTTTACAGCTGGTGATATAGGCCAGGCGGTACAAACATCATCGAGCGTGCCCGGCGCCTTTGTACCGATTTATCACCATGGCGATATTCTGGTTGATGGTGGAGTGCTTTCACTGGTTCCCGTATACGCTGCTCGGCAGCTGGGGGCCGATATCGTTATCGGTATCGATGTCTTTTGCAGTATACCGCCTCCACTGGACTACAGTGCAATAGATGCGATGACCAACACCTTTTGGCTTCAAAGCTGTATTATCGCTAAAGATGAACTCCACAGCGCAGATATCGTGTTAGTGCCAACGGCTCCAGACCCTAGCTTAGTTAATTTTGGTGATGAAGAAACACGCAGGGAAGCCCTGCAGGTGGGTTATGAAGCGATGCAAGCGCAATTGCCCGAACTTAAGTTGAAATTGAATCGTTCACATTAATATCAATTTAGTTTCTTCTTTTACTGTTAGCAGTATCACTTCACCTGCAATCGATTGGTGAGAAGATCTCTTTATCCTCTAAAAGAGCAACATTTCATCGCTTGGTTAGCACCTTGAACTGATACTTTATATCGTTCTTGAAAAGTCTTTGTTCATTTATGCGGATTTCACCAATCTGTTGTAATTGTTGATGCAATGTATCTATGAGCGATCTACAATTAGTTGGCATACCAATATTAAGTTATTGATTATGAAAAATGTTTCTCTCACACCATCATTTATTAGTTAACAGGGAGATGTAGACTTTGGCTAACTTTATCTGCTTAATCTATCAGCGTGTTCAATGTGCATTGATGAGTAAAAATGGCATTCGAGCGTTTGCCATAGTCTTGGGTTACTTCGCATTGCCGTATTCAACAGCGACTGCAGAAACCGTTTTCGAACAATATGGCATACCTAACCATTTGCCTAAATATGGCATCAGCTCTCTGACGCAGGGAGATCATATTGTTGAGCATGTTGAGAAGATCACCACAATTGATGGTGAAGCCGCTAAATCCTCTTTCTATTTAGTTCAGACAACCAATGAGAAGGGTGTGATTGATCTGAGAGTAAAATATTTTCCGGATCAACTTTCCCAAGATGAAGACGGCCTTTCCCTAGTCGATGATGGCGATGTAATTGACTCAATAGAATATCTGTCACGAACTGAATATAAGTTACGTCAGTATGCCGATAATTATGATGCTGCTTCTATCGTGGTTAAAGATATTGATGATAGAACGGCAATTGTGAGTTTCAATTACTCAAAATATGCGCTGCCTCAAGATGTTGCTTACTTTCGTTTTATGAAAGTCAATATTCATGTGGTTGATCGTCAACCGCAAAAAATGGTTGTCGTGAATTCAGCGCCATTCGAGTATGGACGCTATAACATCAGTGATTATCATCAAGAGATCATCTTCGACAAACTAAGTGATGGTTCCCTGTACGTCAAAACAAAATCGGTCATTGCCGAGGGTACCTTTAAAGGCAAACCCGCAAAACTGGAAGTGACCACAACACCTGTGGTTTTCTATGATGATGTGACTGGTATCGAAGTGAAGAATGAGGAGCTGTTTAAAGTCGTCTCCGATCCCCGTATTCGAGAGCAAAAAATAGCACTCGATCGAACCTTCCCTTTGATGGCCGATCTCGTTCGAAAGCAGGGTATTGATCTACCGCTTCCCTATGGCATCTCTATAGCGTACCGCAATCAAACGATGGATTTAGGTTTTGATACCTTCAATCTAGGCCTGGGCAAACTTGGCTATCAAAACTTAGATAAAGACTTTGACCCAAGTAAAAGCTTTGCTTCTGTAACGGCAGAGAGTGTTTCGCTTCGTGGTGATGTGTTTATTTTACCCTTTTGGAACGTTTATGCTTTGCTAGGCAAGATCAAGGTGCGGGCAGATATCGATGCGCAGTACACAGCAGCGACGATGAATGAGATCCGTGATCGTCTTAATGGGGATTTTTTGAAACTGGGTGACGCATTGTGTGAGTCCCTGGCCGATGATGGACTCCCCTTGTGTGATGAGACTCGGTTAGGCATTCCTCTGGAGTTGGATTACGATTTAGTGGGTGTAGGTACCACCTTAGCGATTGGCTATCGGGAATTCTTTGCCACATTAAATGCTACCGTTTCTAAGACGCGTTTAGAGGGCCAGAGCTCATGGGGAGACTCCTTATTGGTGGTACAACCTATGATTGGCTACCAGTTGGTAGACTACCGAGCGCAAATTTTGGTAGGTGCGGAATATCAAGGAATCGACTCTCGTCTTAACGGTAACTTAGGTTACGTGGAGGCATTAGAAGGTGATTTTGAATATGATGTGGGTGTAAAAATAAATGAGTGGGCTTATTTGGTTGGCTTCAACAAGCAAATCGGCCGACACTATAACATTACAGCACTGTATAACTTTGGTGAAACCCGTGATGCTGTAACGGTCAGCTTTGGCTATCGCTTCTAAAGGCTATCCTTCTGGATTGTCTTCAAGCAGCGTCAGAGATTATTCTGGCGCTGTTTCATTCAGGCTTATAGATAACCTCTTCGTCAGCGTGTTACTCAACGTCGCATTTAGTCGATTTATCTACTCATAGAGATCGCTGTTTGCAGATCCCTATGAATCAGGTTGATAAATAGAACAATGAGGTGCATTAGTTCAGTACAGTATAACCTCTGCCTACCATGCAGTTACGCATGACATTTTGCGTTTGCTGCTCAAAATTCTGTTCCGCTCGACGTTTTTCTGCCCCATGTTTTAAGGCGCCACCAATAATACCTATCCCTGCGCCAGTTTTTGCACCATTAGAGCCGCTTCCACCAGATATTGCACCGCCAGCCGCGCCGATTGCCGCCCCTTTCGCGGCAGAGCCCAGCAGGTCATGGCCTAAAGACTTTGATTCAGAATGCTCTATTTGCTGACTAAGCTGTTCACATTCATACATATCAGCATGATATTGGTTGGTATCAACATTTTTTGTGTCGACTATGATATTGGCATGAGTGTAGGCAGAGACTGATAGTAGTAGTGTTGCACTCATTAACAAGGTTTTTCTGTTCATAATTGACCTATAGGTTCAAACGTATCCGAATTGTCTAATGTAACCGACCAATTAACATCAACAATATCCGTTTTGCATGATTGGATCCATCAAATATTTTCCTCAATCCTTTTCGGGTCGCGTCTCTTTGATGTTTGTTTGTAGGGTCTGACCCTACAAATGCGATTAATTGTCTCTCTAGTAGTTGTTTAAAATACATCCATTCAAGAATTTTGCGGTGCTCAGTGAACGCTTTGGGCATTTGCTAACTTTAGCCGGGCCTTTGGCTCATCTGTTGTTTTAAATTCACTGCTACAGAGTGGTGAACCTAGTAAGGAGATAATGATGGTTAACACTAAGTCTCTGCCTATGGTGATGTTTTTAGGCCTGTTTCTCGCGGCGTGTAGTTCAACGCACACACTTGAGAATCGAGTGACTAAAGATAATTACCGCGCGGTAACTTTAGCGTCTAACGAAGTCGATGCGGCCTCTGAGCCTTATCGTGTCTGGTCTGATGATGCATCTGATTTTCTATTTAATGCCGAAGATGGTACCACCCCTCTAAAAGTGAGAGGTGAAAGGCTGAATATCCTCGCATTGTCTGGCGGCGGCGCTAAAGGAGCATTTGGTGCGGGCATTATTAATGGCTTGTATGAAAGTGAGCAGCTGGAAGATTACACCATTGTCACTGGGATCAGTGCTGGCTCGCTTATCGCACCCTTTGTGTTTGTGGGCGGCGAAGAGATCCCACGTCTAAAGCAGGTGATGCTTGGCCTCAACGATAAGATGATCTTAGGTAAGCGCAACTTTCTGAACACTCTGATTAAAGATGCCTTTACCAATGGCGAGCAGATGTTTGATTTTATCGAGCAGGTTTATCCCCCTGAGATGATCGAAAAGATTGCTGAGCAGCATAGAGCGGGTCGTCGTTTGTTTATCGGTACCACTCATTTTGATTCTGAAGAGCTGGTGGTGTGGAACCTAGGACGAATTGCAGATAGTCATTTGCCTAACAAGGCGCGTCTGATCCACCAAATTCTAGCTGCAAGCTCATCAATTCCTGGGGTTTTCCCACCTCAGTTTATTGAAGTGGAGCACGATAATCAGCGTCTCGAAGAGTTACACGTCGATGGTGGCATGACGGTGCAGATGTTCTTTGAGGTAGTGAATGTTGACTATCAAAAGCTCAACAAGGCGCTCGGTTTAACCACTAAGCCACAGGTACATGTTATCCGTAATGGCCTGTTGAAAATGCCCTACGAGCCAGTTGAAGACAAGGGTGTTCAGTTGTTGACCAGAAGTCTTACTAGCATGACGATTCAACAGGCGAAAGGCGATCTTTATCGCATGCTTTATTTCAGTGAAATGAGTGGCTTAGAGCTAACGTTTGCCTATGTCGACGATGAGTTCAATCCGCCAAAGGCCACGAAAGATATGTTCGACTTCGAGTACATGAAGTCCTTGTACCAGTATGGGCATGACAAGGCTATCAACAATAAACTCTGGTCGACAGAAGTCCCCTAGGGATGAGTCCTGAGAATGCGTTTCTTAGGTATACAACCCATAAATAATGAACTCCTTAAAGAAGGTATTAATATGAAAAAAGCACTCTTGTCACTGACTTTGGTCGCACTGAGTACCAGCGTTTTTGCTCAGGACGTCGATCGTCTGGAAACCAAACAGCTGGCCCATGATATGGAGCAGCTAGTGACTGTGACGGAAGAGGCCGACCTCTTTGTCACTATAGATGAAGAGGCTAGTTTTGAGTCTGTCAAATATCAGGGGGTCATCACTGAGAAATTCAGTGAAATCTATGTCACGAGGGAGCAGGCCAAAGCGCATAAACTAGAAAAAACTCGCAAGTTTTATGTGTATGGTAAGTATGCGTATGGCGAGAAGGATATCACTAACCTAGAACATAAGATCGTGCAGCGTATCGAGCAGGATAAGCCGCTATTTTTCTCAGTCGATCTTTATCGCGACTACCATGGTGATTCAGGCGAATTTAACTACGTCGCCCGTGTCATAGAATATAAGTAGTCACCATTGTTTTATAAAGCCCGCCTCAGTGCGGGCTTTTTTTTGGCCTAAGTTTGTGGGCATCAGCCTTATGGATTTAACATTATATCTCTGGCGTTATAGCCTTGGTGCGATTAGCGTGCGACCGATAGGCGCTCGTCAGTGAATGCTATTTTGTTGACCAAGTGCTTATAGTGGGCACTTATGAAACTGTGTTAACGCGTTTGCCCCTAGTTCAGCTATGCTCTTCACTCGTTGCCTTGCCTTATCAGCGCTAACCTTTAGTTCTAAATCGTCGCTGAGCGAGCACATCTTTATACTAATTGGTTTAACCCGTGAACTTGCTCTGTTCTCGCTTGCTCTGTTTGAGCTGTATCGTTTTTCATTTCTTCAGCCTTCCATCGTCTGGTCGCAGCGTGTTTCCATCGCTCAGCATGTCAGGCATTTAGCTCTTTAGACCGTTTCTCGATTAATCCATATCCCAATGGCAGACTCGCTTTATTCCCCAGCCTAAAAAACCGGATGTCTCTTTGCCGAGAGGCAATACTCGCGGCCATCAAAGGCCATAGGCACCACCAAAAGGCGATAGACACCAACCAAAAGGCTATACGCACTACCAACCATGCTATGGCGCCTCGTGGACAAGGTGACCAGGCTTTGCCTGGGGTAATGACTTGCAGGTTACAGCCTAGCCTTTACCCGCTTTGCCGTGCCGGACACTTCTTGGGAAGGGGGTCTTTAATTAGAGGCATTACTCATTGGGCGCCTCACTTGGAGGTGGCAGGCCTTGATTGTTACCGACTTGCCTGTTGGCGATCCCGAGTGAGTTGTTTGGCGTTAGCTTACTAGAATTTGCTGTGGGGAATGAGCTAGTTGGCATTAGCTGTTTGAATTAGCCCGTTAGAGCCGTTACTGGCGGTCATAGATTGCACTGCTGTGGTCAGCTTGCTTCTCATCTTGGGTGATGCTGATGGTCATATGCCCAGGCTTATTGAGAGTCATCAACATAGTCATCAACACAGCCATCAACATAGTCATCAACACAGCCATCAACATAGTCATCAACACAGCCATCAACATAGTCATCAACACAGCCATCAACACAGCCATCAACACAGCCATCAACATAGTCGTGGCCAAGCCTGAATTTTAGGTTTCAACCTTGATATAGCATCACAGGAGTGAGGGCCAAAGAACAGGTTAGGTGAGGCATGACAGAGTCACCTGTTTTAGTACGGTGCTATGCATTTTTAGACAATAGTGTGCAAATTGTAGGAGAGGGAACCTGGTTCTCGAATCTCTTTTAGGGATCAGTGTAAGACGTTTGGAAATCAAGGGCATTCACAGCAGAGTGTGGACGACTGGCAGAAAAGCCAGATTATGGATAAGCGAGCGGTTTGAAGAGGCGAGCAGACGGTGTTTAAGGCGCTAAGGTTGGCATTTTCCGGGCAACGACTTGTATTCAGTCGTCACCCGGTACTGCGATTAATGATGTATAGGCTTATAGCTCGAATTCGGTATCGAGCAGCCTGATAAACCAATCAGGCAGCTTGTGCCAGTCACCATAGTTTGGTGAGGCATCGTGAACCTCTTCACCCGAATGCCAACGTATGGTGCCGTCTTCGGCTTGAGATACATGCCAATAGAGCTGTTCCTTCTTGCCCAGCAGATAGTCTGTCAACTTGGCTGCAAAGGCTGGGCTATCGATCACCACGCCAAACTCAATATTAAGAAAGTCTGAGCGTGGGTCGAAATTTGACGAACCTATATAAGAGAGTTTGTCGTCAAATATAAATGTCTTATTGTGATAGTAGGTTGCACCATGATAGAGATGATCATCATTGATGGCGCTATCCTTAAATTCATACAGCTCTACCCCCATCTCCAATAACTGGGGACGATATTGCTCAAAGTAGGCAGGGACGAAAGCTGAGTCGTTCGATGCCGACGAGTTGGTGATGAGAGTCACCGCCGCATTATGTTGAGTCAGACTCTCAATAATTTTGAACTTAGTTTGAGTCGGCAGCAAATAAGGTGTTGAGATAACGGCTTTACTTGCATTGTTTACCGGTTCTTCCATCAGGCGTTCAACCCGAGTTCTAAAATAAGGCTTATTGTCTTTTACTTTCTCTAGCGAGTCGAAGACAGGCGTGACCTTGGCATCAATAAAGCTCATGGCAGGTAGTGAGGTTAGCGAGCTAGCAATCGCCTCAACGACTTGAGTCTCTTCTGCTTGAGCATGTTCCAATGCCTGATTAAATTGGTGGTAGCTGCCAGCTTCTTTGGTCTTAATCAGCATCGTAACTGGGGTCACCAGCTCACTGTTCCACAGTTGTTTGTAGTTAGCCATAAATGGCTGAATAATATCGCCTTTAAAGACTACATCTAAATCGAAAAAGTTAGCGTCCTGGCTGTAACCAAAATAGTCATCACCGATATTGCGCCCGCCCAAGATCATCAACTGACCATCGACATTGAAATATTTTTCATGCAGTCGATTATCCAGCTGGCCCCTGTGGCGTTGAAAGTCGATGCTACGACCTAACCAACCCGCCTTACGAGAATTGAAGTGGTTAAAGATGCGGATCTCCATCTGTTCATGATGGCCCAGTTCAGCCAGCCAAGTTTCATTGAACACTAGTAGATCATCTAAGACGATACGAACCTTTACTCCCCTATCAGCCGCCTGCTTCAACTCGTTGAGTAGCGACAGACCTGAGAGATCCTTGTTCCAGGAAAAATAGGTGATATCGATACTGTGCTGTGCATGGCGAATCGCCTCTATGCGTCGCGCAAGCGCTTCACTTGCCTTAGGGATCAGATACACCTGTGCCTGATGGGGCTGAGACTGCCAATCAGACTCGAATGTGGGCTCCACCTCAGGGAAGGAGCTGGCGCATCCCGTGAGTACCAGGGCGCATAATGACAGCAAAAGTGTGCTTGCTGTGCGGTATAAAGATTTGTTTATCATCGGCTTTCTAGTCCTAATTCGGCTTTTAAGGCTAACTGGCGATTTGCCAGTCAGCCTTAAGGAAGGGGAGTTAAGGCTTACTTGTCGAAATAGCTCATGATTAGACCGAGCTGCTCTAGACCGGTTAGGCGGCCTTTTCTAAGCTCTGGATCTACGCCAACATTTTGTTGGGCATCCCAGTCGGTGATCGTTGAGATCTCACCGTCCTTATTGATGCTGAGCACATTGTCAGTCGCAGTATCATATTGATAGTCGGCGAATAGCTCGTCACTAAACCAGATACGTGACATCTTGTTCATCAGTAGCGTGTCTTTAATACTTGGCTTCACCTGGCTACCGGCCAAGTTGTAAGGCTTATTAAAGATGAACGGCAGCTCTGCACCCGTACATATTTTGCCTAAGCAGCTAGTTGATCTGAACATATCACCTGGGTGAATGGTTTCCCCTTCGTTGTAGACAGTCCAGCTATTGAAGCTTGGCTTATAGTCAAATTGATACAAGCTAGTGGCCACCTGTCCCTTGTCGCTGCTCTGCTTTGCCTTAATGCGAGCCGGGCCGCTGAAGAGTAAGTCGTTAGTCAGCTGACCAAACTGTGCCATGTTTGCCACAGCGCCCGAGAGGTTACTCTCGTTGTTAGGGGCGTAATCGGTTAATGCAAACAACTGGTTAGCCAACTCACCATTGCCCAGGCCAAAGAAGAATTTCACTATGGCCTCGTAGGCGCTGCCTGGCAGGATATCGCCAAGTTCTACCTGCGTGGTAACCTGCTCTGGTGTTAGCTGCATCAAGCGCTGCTCCAGTTGGTCAAGGTTGTCTTGAGAAGCAAGCCAGGTTTGAATGGCCTGCGCCGATGGCTCTGTGCCCTCAGGGGCATTATTCATCTCTTTGATCAACTCAATGATCGTTGGGATCAACGAGGTTAGGCTCGGCAAAAAGCTGGTTGTTGCGCCATCGTTACTGTTAAAGCCAACTACAGTAGGTACTGTATATTCGGTTTGTGCCGGCTGAGTGGTGAGGTGGTGGCCGCTGATTTCAGGCTTCAAGAACCCCTTAGCACGATACTCTACGTAGGGCGCAAATGGCTTCAAATGATGCTGAGGTGTCATTTCGCTGTCTAGCTTACCGGCGAAACATAGGCCGCTGCCAACCAGATCGTCAGTATCAATACAGTCGATGCCAGACCAGGCGCCAACTGTGTGTAACAGTCCAGTAGCTTTGGCTTGAACCTGCATCAGCTGCTCCAGAGTCAGCTCTGCCAACTCGGTATCATTTTGATGCAGCGCTTCGCTATATTGTGCTAGCTTCTGGCTAAATGTTTGTGCCTGACCATAGGATTTGTAATCAAATCCATAGGCGTTACTTTGCATAATGGCGCGTTGAAAGTAGGTGCCTGCAATGTTTTCTTGGGTCTGGCTTTGCTGCAAAATGCCCACAGACATAGCGCCTGCTTCCTGACCGATAAGTGTGACATTATCAGGATCGCCGCCAAATAGGTCGATGTTTTCGTTCACCCATTGCAGTGCTCGCTTCTGATCGCCTAAGCCAAAGTTACCGCCTTCTGGCATTTTGGTACCATCAAGCCAGTAGCTACCTAGAATACCGAGACGATAGTTGATGGTCACAGCAATAAAAGGTTTACCATCGAGTGCGCCTTGGGCAACGACATTGTCAGCCTGAACCAGAGGATCGGCACCTGAGCCGACTTCAAAATCACCACCGTGAATGAAGACATAGACAGGCAGAGCAGCAGATGCAGCGGTATCTTCAGGACGCCAGATGTTGAGGTTTAAGCAATCCTCTGACTGAGCCTGGATGGTGTCGCGGTTTTGCGGACAGGCGTTGCCGAACTCAGTGGCATCCGTCACTGTGTCTAGGGCATTGAGCTGACTGTGTTCAAATCGGACAGCATTGGCATAAGGGATGCCTTTAAAGGCTTCAAGCTCAACCCGTGCAGCTTCGCCTTCGATATCGTCGACGACAACAGATTCTTTCATGGCAGTAAGGCTGTGATCGCCAATCTGTACAGTGATCTGCTGAGGTGGCAGCGGCTCGACAGCTGGCACTTCAGGAACTGGCTGGTTGCCACCTGATTTATCATCATCGCCACCACAAGCGGCTAACGATAGCGAAATAAGTACGGCTAAGGCTGAGCGTGAAAACATTGTCATTTTTGACTCCAAATATCTGCATAGGATGAGCAGAGGCTCATTTGATGGGGCTATAGTAGTACGCTTTATGACCAGGCAATAATCGTGTATGAAGGATTGAACCCTCTCTAAGCTGATTGTGATAAGTACTAGCAGGTGAGAGGTCTACGCGCCCTTGTCATTTGGCAAATCGCTGGTTCTGGTGGATCACGAGCGAAGTAGAGGGTTAGCTTCGCGAGAGTTGCAAAGTGTGGACAATAAATAAAAAACGACTCAACCAAATAGATTGAGTCGTTGATAGTTTGTTGACTGTTTAGAAGCGGTAGCCCAGGTTTAGGGTGAAGGCACTTCTGGTTTCACCTTTGTTGTATAGGGCGGTAAAGTTTAAGTTTTTACCAATCTGCTTGTTAAAACCGATTAAGTAGGCCCACTTATTTATCTCAACACCTACGTTGTAGTTAAACTCCTGGCCGCCAATATCGAAGCCTAAGGTGCCTTCCATATTAGGCTTGAGGCCTTGATATTCGGCGCCGACGAAGACCTGAGCGCGGTAGTCAAGGAACTGATAACCCAGCATAGGTTGAACGGTTAAGATGCCATCGCCCCAATTGTTAGTGCCTTCCAAACGAGTCTTACTATAGCTCGCGGTGACCGAGGCAAAGAACTCTTTATAACCTACCGACAAGGTAGTACCCACGCCGACCAGGTCATATTCAAGATGCAGCGGGACGTTCAACTCACCAGGTGAGCAGATATCTACCCCTTGACTCTCTACTGCGGCACAAGCCAGCTTGCCACCGACGACGCCCAGTTTGTCTTCGAACACATCCTTCATCTTGCCTGTGTAGTGGGCATCCACCACGGCATCAACATTCACCTTGCCGATATAGCCGAACACGTTCCAGAAGGGCAGAATGTTGATGTCAGCTCGTAATGAGTAGCTTTCAGCATTTACTGTACCGATTGAGCTTTCTGGGTCGAAGAACTCATCTAGGTTAACGCCCATGATGTCAAAACTGTTGAAGCCGACATCCATATCCTGGTTGCGGTAGGCTACCGAGACACCGAATGGCAGCGGTACATCTATGCCGCGTTGACGTACGAAGTCACCCAAGATTGGGAATAGTCTGTCCAGATCTACCTTCTCTTCGCGGATGCGGGGATCTGAGACGATTGACAGGAGATCCTGGTCCATGACCATTACACCTAGCACATCATCATAAAAGGCGACAGGCTCGAGTTTTGCCTCGTAGTTAACGGGCTTCTTACCTTTTTGCCCCTTGGCCTTAATGTTTTTCTCCTTCACGATGATCTTGCCATTAGGCAGAGTATCGAAGGCAATTTCCTGTGCATACTCGGTCACACGATAGTCGTCATACTCGAAAGACCGACCGTTGTTAGTGATCTCCATAGTGCTAGCCTTGCCGTCGAGCACAGTTAGTTTGACCTGCATAAAACGGAAGTAGGCAATATCTTGCGGCAAACCATACTTAGAGTAGTTGAAGTGAATTTCAACATGGTCTGGGCCGATCTCATTGACGACTAATGAAGACTTGTCGTAGCTCTCCATGTAGTCTTTTAAGCGATATTCCAGCTTAGTGATCTCTTCAATCTTAGTGATCACATCTTCATCGGCATCGAGCTTGCTTTGGTCATACTTGATGCGCAGATCTATGTTGCCGCGGTTGTCTGTGCTTTGTACTAAAAACACATCTGACTCATGCTTCTCGCCAGCAATTTCAATTGTGCGTTTAACGTGCTCAACTTGCTGGTCGCCATAGCTCAGTGAGCTTAGGCCCAGTTTCAGTAGCTCATCGGTAATGCCGTAACGCTCTAGCACAGATTCTTCTGCACTTTTTACTGCAGCAGGTGCCCCTTGCAGTGCATCGTCACCTGCATAGGCTAAGTTGCCAAAAGATAAGGCTAGCGCCAAAGGAATCGCTTTAAGCATGGCTACTTTACCCGAAGTCATTTTGATAGTGCGAAATTGAAGCTTTTGCATGTAGGTTACCCTTTCCGTTTGCCTAGTCTTTTACTGGCCGAACCCTGAATCTGGATTCACTGTTTATTGTTGAAGCGTTGCGAAACTGCCTGACACCTGATTTGAAGTAGTCACTTGGTTTCGATTTCTTCATTCGATGAGGGTATTTTATGAGCAGGTGTGACAATTAAGTAATCGCCTATGAAGGATGAAACCCTTCAATTGCAGTAGGATGGAGAAAGCGGTGATTGCGTTTGTAATTTATTGTTTTTAAAGTGGTTTTGTTGGTGGTAGGGTTCGTTAAGTGTTAACGGGGAGCGATGTTTTACTCTGTGTAGGGCTTTAAACAGACCCATTGGGAGTTATTTTTTTTGTTAAAAGTGAAAAAATATTTTGGGTTGTCGCCCGAATAAGGCTGCAACCCAAAATAGTCAATAGATTCACAGTGGTCTAAGCCGAGTTGGCGGCGTCCTACAATGGCTCGGCCTTAAATAAGCGAATGTAAAACCGGGCCACAGTCAAGGAAAGCAACATGATGATCAGCATTAGTAGTGGTGTGATGATCTCGTATTTTGGGGTGCCATGTAGCGCATTCATGGTCATGATCAGTAGCATGTTACCGCCCAGGATTCGAATGACAACATGGGATGGCTTATTGAAAACAGTGAAAATCAATAGCGTGTTCAAGCTATAGAAGGCCACAAGCTGCCACAATTCAGTGATGTTGGTTAACACTAAACAATACTCAACCAGAAACAGTGCGCCCCAGGCGAGACATGCCAATTTGGCCTGCCTTACTAGACTTACAGGCATATGCACACTGGCGTTAGCCAAGGCCGCGCCCAGAAGCGGAAAAATGGGACCACCCGGTATGGCAAAGTAGATCCATAGGGCGAAGCAGGTTAACGAGCTGGCGACCGCAGTGATGGCGTTGGTTAAACGCTGTCGCTGCAACCTACGCTTTGCTCCTACTCCAGCGACTGCTCTTGCTTCTGCGGCATCAATCTTGGCATCGACTTTAGCATCAAGCCTGCTATCGCGCTTCGTCCAGTGCTGAATCAACTCGGCGTCTTTTGACTGTTCATTGGTGATGGTCGCATTAAGTAGCCTGAGCTCATGACCAAGTTGGGTGAGGCCATTGTCGAGATCGTTAGGATCCATCTCATGTTGTATCCCTTTAGCGAGCTTCAGTAGGTGCGCCTGTATGCCATCGCAAGCCAAGGCAACGCTCTGCCACTTGGCTTTTTCATAGCGCAACCGGTAGGTGCTGGCCAAAGGAAGTGCCAACAGTTCCATTAGCTTATCGATATGTTGCTGATTGGCAAAGAGATCAGATTTAGCATCTAGTATGTGCTTATCCGTCTTAGCTTCAACCAGAGCTTTTCTGGCTAAGGTAAACTGTTTAGTCACTGTCTTAAGGGTATCGAAAAACAGTGACTCTGTTGTGACAGGCCATATAAAGCGATAGACAGCAGAGTACACCACCACACCTAGCATGGTTTCTTGAATTCTTAAGATCGCGATATCAAATGAGGCGGTACCATTGGTGCCGCCAAGCATGGCGATAATAGCAAAGGCAGTAAATGCCATGGTGAAGGCATAACCGTTGCGCTTATGGCTGCTAAAGAAGACACACACACCTAAAAATAGGTGGAAACATGCGATGAACATCATGCGGTCCTGGCTAAACAGGCTGATCAGCACTAGCGCAAAGAAGATACCTGTGAGGGTACCCACGATGCGCAGCTTGCCCTGCAATATGCCGTGACCGAAGGATTCATTAGCTGAGATCGCAATCACTGTGATGGCGGCCCAATAGGGTTTGTCCCATTGAAAAAATAGCGCCAATGCTATGGTGAGTCCGACAGCGAGTGAGATCTTAATCGCTTCTTTTAATGATGAACTGAGCATGTGAGTCTCACTTTAGTGCTTCAGAATTTTAACCGATGCCGTCATGCCTATTCTTAGTTGCATATCTTCAGGCAGATGATCGAGCTTAATTTTTACTGGAATACGCTGAGCCAGACGTATCCATTGAAAGCTAGGGTTAACATTGGGGAGCAGGGCATTGCCTGTACTGCCGTCAGATTTGGCAATACCATAGCCAATACTCTGAACCTGACCCTTAAGCATTGCATGGTCGCGCATCATCAGGGTGACCTGTGCTTTATCCTGGACATCGACATCCATAAGATCAGTCTCTTTGAAGAAGCCTTCAATCCAAAAACTTGAGGCGTCGATCAAGGCAACCACAGGGTTGTTGGCAATCACTTGAGAGCCGACTCGGTAGTTGAGGTTGGTGATATAACCGTCCGTTGGGGCCGTTACCTTGGTGTACTGCAGGTTTAATCTAGCTTCCTCGACCTGTGCTTTGGCCATCAATAGGTTGGCCTCTGCCGTATCAATGGCATTTTGCAGGTTATTAAGGGTTAATTCTGATTGTGCACCTGGTGTCAGTTTTTCAAGGTTCACCGCGCGATGGGCCTCGTTTTTTGCCTTATCCACTAGTGTGGCCGCCTGTTTCTCATTGGCGATCGCCTTATTCAGGCTGGCCTGGTAAATACTTGGATCGATTTCAAACAAGAGATCACCGCGTTTAACTTGTGAGTTGTCTTCGATCTGCATATTGATGATCTGGCCAGTGACTCTTGGCGTGATTTGAATAATATGGGCACGCACCTGGCCATCTCTGGTCCAAGGGTTTTCAAGGTAAGTCTGATACTGGCTGTATAGGGTCGCAATGGCCGCTATAGCGATTATCGCCGTGATAAAATATTTTCTTAACATCTTGTTACCTAATTAGAAAATTGAAATAAACTGACTAATCACACCAACGAAGATGATGGTGATTGAGAGCTCTGCTATAGCTGGTACTGCAATATACCTGTGCCAGCCAAGTCGGGTTCCGATAGCGGTAACCATGGCCGCGAGAAGGTAAGCCAGTATTCCAACAAGCAATAAGGGGGGGAAATAGACATCACCTAATGCTATTTCATGGGGCATGATGTTCATCTGTATTTAACCTTATGTATGTGAAAATGGCGCATCTCGAGGTTTGATGGCACCGTATTTTTGATAGGGTAGCGATGTTAGTGGTTTGGCAAATAAAGTCACAATCACATATGACGGATCAAACCCATCAAAACAGATAAACAAACACTTACGAATATGCTAGTTTAGGGCTTCAACATATCCTTTCGAATGGCTGGCGAATTAGTGCGGCATGTAAGATTTTTCAGGGAGTGGAATAATGAACTTTAGCTTAGAACAACTGCTTGCTTTTGTTACTGTTTATGATCTTAAGTCTTTCAGTAAGGCAGCCGTCAAGCTAGATAAGCATCGCACGACGATTGGCCAGGTGATCACTAACTTAGAAGATCAGTTGGCTATCACCTTGTTTGAGCGTATTGGCCGCTCTGTTGAGCCTACTCAAGATGCCGATTTACTCTATCACTACGCTAAGCAAGCCATAGAACAAACCCGTACCTTCGATCGCGTCGCGTTAAGTCTGTCTTATGGCACGTTAGAGTCGGTGACCATTGCCTACCCGAGTTTTATTCCCCAGCATGTGCTCACTGTGATACGTCATGCACTAATAGAAGAATTTCCCTATATGAGGGTTAATCTATTGGTGCGTTCGAAAGCCGAAATTAAGAAGGGGATTCAAGACGGGTCTATTCATTTTGGCCTGGTCAACGTGTTCGAAAGTAAGGTGATAAGTAGTATCGATTCGGTGTTAATGCGCAGCATCGCCTTTGTGCCTTTTACCAGCGAAAATAGTGAGCTGGCGCGAATGCCGTCGAATGAAACTTACACCGCAATGAAATCGACCCGCCAATTTGTACTCAAATCTATGCTTGACGATGATATGGAAAGTCGGGTGATCCTCTCCTCTCAGTATGAAGTGGTGGACCAGCAGACACTTATTATCAGAATGGTACAAGAGGGATTGGGCTGGGCATTGCTGCCACGAACCATAGTCCAATCTGAATATTATTCAGACGATATTGTTGAGATTGAGCTCGATCAGCTTAAAGAAGCCGTTCAGGTCCCCGTGTCACTCTGGTGTCAGCATTCAAAGCAGGTGATGATCGTTAAGAAAGTCATTTACAAGAGTATTATGGATTACCTTAAGGTGCTCGATTCACCAAGTTAACAATACATTGGTTGGCCTCTGCAACGTCAGAGGCCTATCCTCATACCTTACTTTTTCTAAAGTAATTCAAATTTTTACCTATTCTTCTAGCATGACTTAAGTCATGTGTCGGCTTTTATGAAGGGTTTCATCCTTCATAGACGATTATCTAAGTTTCATTGTCGCGCATAAAATTCATCTGAAATCGAGGTCTATACGCTTAGCTTTTGCACCACTTGAGTGGTTCGCAAAAGGGGAGAGCGATGGCCACGATAAATAGAATTTAACTAGACATGACTGAACACCTAGGCATGCCTATAACATTCAAGTGGTCAGGCGATGGAAACACTACAAAATATTTTCAATTTTTCTCCTTACTTCCCCATTTTGATCACTTTGGTCTTGGGGTTCTTGGTCGGAAAGATCTCGGTAGGGCGTTTTAGCTTAGGCAGCATAGTGGGCACCTTATTGGTGGGCATGCTGGTTGGTTTAAATGGTGTCGAAATCACGCCAAGCGTTAGGTGGGTATTCTTTGGCTTTTTCATGTATGTGGTGGGCTACCAAGGGGGCTATCACCTTATTAGCACACTGAAATTGCGCAAGAAGTCTATACTTCTAGCGAGTGTATTGATGAGTCTCGTTGCCGTGTCGACCCTTGCTATTGCTAGCTGGCTATTCGAGCTGGATCTCTATATGGCAATTGGCATGACGGCTGGCAGCTTTGTTCATCCTGAAATCATTAGTGCCGCCATTGACGCTATCGGTGATTTTTCTGGCGTGAGTGAAGCCGCTAAAAATCTGGCCCAAAGTGAAATTATCTTAGGCTATATGCTCACGGTTATTTTTGGTGTGCTAGGTCCGGTGATCATGATGTCTTGGTTTTTCCCCAAGGTTATGCCAAAGGTGATGGGGTTTCAGACGGAGAGCAGCGATCTGCTCGATGTCACCCCGTCGGCCATGCGTAAGCCTATCAACAGCGCGCATAGCATAGTCAGGCGTGTTTTTGAGGTGAACCAGGAGAGCACTGTGGTGGGTAAGACCCTGCAGCAGCTGACGGCACCATCTATCGATATTATTTTTGAGCTATCACGTGCCAGCAATAGTGACCAGGGGCTTAAGGATGGGGATCCAATCGCGATAGGCGATATCATCACCATTACCGGTCGCCACAATGCCCTGTTTTACTTCGACGATAATTTGTTAGGAACAGAGCTTCCCTGTGATAGCCAGACCAATGTTAGCGAAGAGAGCTATCTGATGCAGGTCAACACGCCTGAACTCGTGGGTCTGTCATTGCAGCAGGTAAAAACCGCTTTAAATCAGAGTACACACAGAGGTGTTTGTATCACCGAGTTACTTCGAGATGAGCAGGCACTGGAGATCACTCCCGATTTAGTGGTGAAACGCCATGACATATTGCAGATCACCGGCAGTTCTTGTGATGTGCAGCTGGTTAAAAATGACTTTAGTCAGCGCTCGCCAAACAGCGGTGTGAATCAGGCCTTATTTGGCGCTGGTTTGGTACTGGCTTACATGATCAGCATGTGGCACCTCAATATAGGCGGTATTTACCTCTATTTCAGTATGGGTCTGAGCAGCTTGGTTTCGGGCATTGCGGTGGGCTGGGCATGTCACAAAATCAACCCGCTAGATATGCTGCCTGTAGATACCAGTAATGCTGTACGCAACGTGTCACTGCTGGTGTTTACCGCGATCACGGGTTTGTATTTTGGCCCGAAGATGATTTATGCCATGAATGCCAGCGGAATTAAGGTCGCCTTAGTTGGTAGTGCTGTGGTGCTGATATCACAGCTGCTTTCATTTGCTATCGCTTATCGGATTTTCAGGATTAAGAGTCCGAGCGACTTAATCGGCTGCGTCAGTGGTAGTCAGCATTCAGGTCTCGGCATGCCTGCCATTTATAAGCAGGATGGATTTAAAAGCACCATTCATGCCTTGGCGGTTTCATATATTACATCAAGCTTCTTGATGTTGATTGTCGTCTCAATGGTTTTAAATTTGATGTGACCTGAGTGTCACATCAAATAGTTAGACTCATTAGCCAATTTTATTTTTAAAACAGATTTACAGGTGATTAAGCAATGATTAAAAAAACTCTCTTGTGCGCCTTGCTCATGGCTTCATCACAGGCCCTTGCAGATGCTTCTGATTTTTTCGATGAGCAAGATGGCCAGTTAGATCTGGGTCATTATTTAGCTGAAAATGCCTACGGTTTTCTGCCGATCCCCATGTTAATCACCGAACCCGCTGTCGGCGTGGGCGGTGGCTTGGTGGGCCTGTTTCTGCATGAAACCGAAGAGGAAAAAGTTCGTCGTATGCAAAAGGCCCGTGAATCTATCGACGGTGGTGCCCAGCTTATGCCTGCGGCCATGACTTTAGTGGGTGCGGCGGGTACCGAAAATGGTACCTGGCTTGCGTTTGCCGGTCATCGTCATTCCTGGCTGCAAGATACTATTCGGTATACGGGTATTGCCGGTGTCGCCAATGCGAACCTGGATATCTACTCTCGCCTGGGTGGCCTGTTGCCCCCCGAGCATGCGATTCAATTTGATACTGAGACCCAAGCCGTGTTTGCCTTGCAAAAGGCGCAGTTTAGGGTAGCCAAAACACCCTTGATGTTAGGGGTTAAACAGATCTGGAGCCAGTCGAGCGTTTCCTCTTCTGATGCCTTAGTGGATTGGATTCTAAAAAATCGCTTAGGTGATAGCAGTACAACTTCGGGTCTGGGACTTGTAGCCGAGTATGATACTCGTGACAACATGTTCTTCCCCAAGAAGGGTTTCACCGTATCGAGTGAATATATGGTGTTCGATGAGGCTATCGGCTCTGACATTAATTACCAAACCTTGAATGTCAGTGGTGAGGTTTACGTGCCGATCACTGAGCATTGGACCTTCGCCGCCGCGGCCAGCTATGACGCCATCTACGGTGATGACAACGAGCTGACACCAACGGCGAAACCCTTTGTGAACCTACGTGGTGTGTCGGCGTTTCGTTACCAAGGCGATCAGGTCGCCACTGTGCAGTCTCAGTTGATGTATCACTTTGACCACAGATGGACGGTTTCTGGCTTCTACGGTTATGGCCAAACGGCTAATGACAGCAATTATGAAAACCAAGACTCGGTAAATGCCTATGGCGTGGGTTTCCGTTATCAGATTGCCCGTCGTTATGGTATCCACATGGGTGTCGATTTGGCGAGAAGCGGCGACGACAATGCTATCTACTTCCAAGTGGGATCAGGCTTCTAAGCTTTCCCAACAAAGTGGCCAGGGTAAGCAGCAGGGCGGTGATCACTAACGAACCGCCCAATTGCCCAGTTAGGCTCACTAACACGAGTCCCAAGGCGATTAGCAGATAGTAGAGCAGACCAAACAGGGCTCCTGCTGTGCCAGCCTGGTCGCGATAGTCGACTAAGGCTTGGCTAAGCAGGTTAGGAATTGCGATGCCAAAGGCGGCCACTATGATGGCCATGGGCAACAAAAAGCCCAGATGCGTCTCGGTGAAATACACCCCAATGGCACCAGTAAGGGCCAGCAGGCAAGCCAGTTGCAGCAAGCGCTGTGACATCATGCCTCGCTGCAATAGGCCTTTGTTGACGGCACTGCCAATCAGCGTACCTAGTGCCAACACCACGCCGCTATAACCAAATGCCTGCATACTCAGCCCTAGGCGCTGAAACAGGAAGGGCCCCTGCAGGTAGTAGCTAAACAGCAATACATTAAAACCCGCCACCAATGTCGCATAGTGCCAAATATGGCCATCTTTAACCATACGCTTGCTCAGTGACCAGATTGACCCGGGCAGCTGCCCAGCCGGGCGCGTCTCAGGCAGGCGTTGCAGGCAGATACCAAAAAGCAGCACGGCTAAGAGGCACAGGGTGAGAAATATCGCCCGGTATCCGCCCAAGTCAGCCAGCAAGCCACCAACGGACATGCCGATGACCGGACCAATGGCAATCCCTATCCCCATGTAAGCGAACACCTTAGCCAGGGCGATGCCGTCGAAACTGTCTCTGAGCATGGTCTGAGTGACCACAGAACCCACGGCCGCGCCGAAGGCGCTGAGGGCTCGCATTGTCAGTAGCCAGTCAAAGCTGGGCACCCAAAGGGCGGCAAACGCCGCGATACCATAGAGCAACAGGCCGAGTAACAGAGTGGTACGCCTGCCCAGATGGTCACACAATATGCCCCAACACACCACGCCTAGGGCGAAGGCCAGGAAATAGATAGACAGGGTCTGGCCCGCCATGGCCTGTGGCACCTCAAAACCTGCGGCAATGTGAGGCAGCGCCGGGCTGTAGAGGGTTTCCACTATCTGGGGAAACATCATCAGGAGCACCATCAAGGGGATCGAAGGAGTCGCTTTCATGGTTAATGATTCGCCGTTATCAAAAGAGTGTGCAGTCTAACGGCCTTTGCTATAGTCCAAATAATATGATTGAGACAAAAAATATCGAAATAAGGACTTATGGCATTTATCGATGAGTCGAGCCTAATAAACCTTGAAGCGCTGGAAGCCGAGGTGGTGGGTATCGCCGCCCGTCTCGGTCAGCACGATTCAGGCATGCATAGCCACACCAAGGCACAGCTGCTCTATGCTCCTCAGGGGTGTATGACCATCACGCTGGAGGGCCTTCATTGTGTATTGCCGCCCACCCGTGCCGCCTGGATCCCGCCTGAGTGCCGCCACAGTGTAGTGATGGAACGGGTGGTCGATTACCGCTCTGTCTACTTTGCCCCGCATCTGACCCAGACTATTGCTAATCGTATTCAAATTCTTGAGGTGACCCCCTTATTAAAGGCGCTGGTGGAGCGCATGGCCTTTTGGCCCTGGGACAAACCGGCGGCAGCTATGGTGAACACCTATCAGCTATTCTTCGAGGAGTTGGCACAGGCCAAGGAGAGTTACCAGGCGTTACCTTTGCCAAGCGATAGACGCCTGCAAGCCTGGCTGGCAGATTTGCAGCGTGCCCCTTGTGATGTGCCGACCCTCAAGGAGCTGGGGCAGCAGTTAGGCGCCAGTAGCAAGACCATTAGCCGTATCTTTACCCGGCAGACGGGTATGGCGTATCAGAGCTGGCGCCAGCAGTGGCGGTTACAACAGGCAATCGCCTTGTTGGCCACCGACCATCAGGTCAATGATGTCGCCTACCGTCTGGGCTTCTCCAGTGACAGCGCCTTTATCGCCTTCTTCAAGCAGCATACCGGGGCAACGCCGCTGCAGTATTTGCAGCCAAAATACTGAGGGGTTGGCCACTAGAAATGACAATATTTCAATATCTTAGATTTTAGTTTTTGGTTGAGACGGTTATCTAGCGGAACGATTTAACACCATGGCCGCATGGTTAACCTATCGCCTGCCCGGCGAGGGATGTGCTGGATTTTAGCTATTGAGCTTCTGGCTCATACGGTTGTTTAGCTGAGTTATTTGACACCATGGCTTAGTGGTCAATCTATTGCCTGCGGCAGGTGCAGCTGGGGAGCCATAGGCATCTTTTTGTTAGCATTTACCTGAACAGGAGTTTAGTGATGGTGTTTGCTTCCGTAACTGGATGGTTAATCTATCGCCTGCCCGGCGAGGGATGTGCAAGCACTCTTTTGGCCCGCCACAAGCACATCCATGTGGGCTTCACGGCGGCGTCCATGCCGCCGAGAGCCAAAAGCGTGCTTACACCCCTATCTAAACGTCTCTTCGATTAAACGTTACCTGTTGCCGTTTAAGGTGGTGGCTTCTTTCGCTTTGGAGAATGCGAGGAAGTCTTAGCCCTCTTATGAAATAAGCAAAATTTCGCTGTATCTTGGCGGAGGTTACTTTTGTATTGAAAAGAACTGCATGCATTGATATAAAATTCAATGCGTTACATTTAGTATAGCGGAATGCATTAGGTACTATCGATTCGTCTATTCGGCAATCTCGCTAACATGTATCATAAAACAAGGAAGTATCTTAAATGCAGGAAGGCCATTCAGTATATTTAAACTTTTTTATTAGTTGGTTTCCTATTCTATTAGTATTAATAGTTTGGCTAATCCCTTTGATTGTTATTGGAAAATCAAAGAGAGTAGGAAGGAAAGAAAAAGCCATTTGGTTATTTGCTACATTTTTTGTTAGTTGGGCTAGCTTTATGCTCTATTTAATTATTGCCCCAGTAATGCAAAATGACGACTGACATGTCTGATAACAAACTGATGAAGTCATGTGCCATGCACTTTTTCTAAGAGAAGTTTGCACATGGGCACATTGAAGGTGTGAGGTTACAGCGAAGGCAAGGTCTTCAAATATATATCATAAATTCAAAATGATCCAAAAAGTTAAGCCTCTCAGCCTTATAAACAAAGCCAAATCGAAGAGACGTTAGATACTGGTGTAAACACAATTTTGGCCCTCGGCGGCAGGGAAGCCGCCGTGGAGCGTATAGGGATATATTCACAGCGTGCCAAAATAGTGTTTGCACATGAGCTCACCGCAGGTGATAGGTTGCGTTGAAGGTGAGGCCTTCAAACTGACTCAATTAGTACCAAATACCTAAACCCCACCGCAGGCTATAGGTTGCAGCGAAGGTTAGACCTTCAATTTCCGATCAGATAACCACGCCCTCTGGGGCCCCCAGCCAAAAGGGTATCCCTTACCCAAAGGGCATTAATGCCCAATTGCCCCCAAATGTTGTATCAAATACATCCTCATCTCTGTTGGCGCCTGGCTGACCCAGAACCCTCCAACAAAGGCGATAAGCGGGATCATAAACAGCAGCAGTAACAGCATGATGGTCAGGCCGCGGCCCGACAGCGTAACGCCATTGCGGCTGCTTAGCTGCAATGCCTGTTTCTTGGGACAGGCGGAGACGCAGCGCATACAGGCCTGGCATTCGTCCGAGCGAACCGTGTGTATCTCATGCACCTTGATGTTGGCCGGGCAGGCGCGGGTGCATTTGTCGCAGTTCATCCCCTTGGCCTCTATAAGGCAGTGTTGGGTGCTGCGGCGGATCTTAAAGGGGCTTAAGAAGCTGGTTAGGCCGAGCAGGGCGCCATAGGGACAGATATAACGGCAAAAGCCCTGACGACGCCAGGCTGCCAGCAGTAAAATCACACCGAAACAGGCCAGAGTGATAAGGCCTGGGGTGATAAAGAAGAGTGCCATCTTAAGATCGGCAATCTTATGATAATTCCCCTCCAGGTAGTGGGGAATACTCTGTGTCGGCATGCCGAGCACGATATAGAGCAGGCCGCCAAGCAGCAGATATTTGAGCATGCGCAGCGGCCAGTCGAGCCAGGCGGGCGGCAACAGTTCACGCTTGATGAAACGTTTTCTTAGTTTATACAGGTACTCTCCGGCAAGTCCTAATGGGCAGGCCCAGCCGCAAAAAGCACGTTTACACAGCACACCTGTGAGTATCACCACTGTCAGCATCACGGCTGCGGCTGGGTGGTTTTGATCCCATATGCCAAGGCTGATGATCGCCTTGAGTTCGATAGCGCCTGCTATGGGCAGAAAGGCGTCGCCCACGTCGGGTCGCATCAGGTAGGGAGTGATGCCAAGCTTTAGCATCACGGCGTTGGCGGTAAATTGAATGCCAACCAACAGCATGGAAAGAGCCAACAGGTGCTGCACCATCTGGCGGGTCTCATTAATTCGGGTCTCGCCTTTGGTCAGTGCAGGCCGAAACCGATAGGCAAGGGCTAACAGGCCGGCAGCGATTGCCAAGGCGATAAACAGAGGCCAATAGAGGGTTGATAGCCCGGCGCCCAGTAAGGCTGCACCGCTGATGACAGCGCCCCAGCGTTTGCCGCTCCAGTAGAGTAGACTGCAGGTATAGAGAAGGGCCAAGGTTAACGTCAGAGATTCAATAAAGCTCATAGCCAAAAGCCAGTAAAAGTTGCGATAACCATGAGAGTCTGGGTCGGGCTAAAGAGTTCTGACAAGCTGTCACATGTGTGCGCTGCTTCGCTAAAAAACGTTAATTTTGTTGAATTTAGGTGATCTTTGTCGCGACGGGACGAGGATAGTAAAAGCCCTAACCAAGGTTAGGGCTATCAATGATTACTGGTTGCCTTCCATCGATTGGATAAAGCGGTTGGACTCGGCAATCGATTTGTTCATCTCTTTGATCAGGCTTGAGATATCAGTTTGCAGGCTAGCAAACTCGCCCTTGATGGCGCCTATGGCCTGGGCGTTGAGGTTATGCTTGAGATAGAGCATGTTGTCTTTCATGGCCGTCAGGATAGGTGGCATCTTGCTTTCGGCGCGGCGCATGGTGCGGATCAATTGCTCGTAAGAGCGGCGGGTGTCACGCAGCTTGGTTTCGCTGTTGCGGCGCAGACTGGCCTTGCTGATCTCACCGATTTCTGCCTGCCATTCGTCAAACAATGCCTCGGCAACATCTTCGACCTTGTCGATACGGCTGCTGACTTCGTCGGCGGCTTCCTGGGAAGACTCATACTCGTCTCTGGCCTTCTCGTAGGCGCTCTGTAGATCGCCACCATCGTGGTTCAGCAGTGCCTGCATCTCTTCCAGCGCCGAGCTAAACTGCTGCTGAGCCTCTTCCTGGGATTCTTTGGCATCATTTACGCGATCCACCATGATGTCGCGCTTATGATAGCCCACCTTTTCCATGGCGCCATAGTAGGCGCTCTGGCAACCGCTAAGCATGATGATGGCGCCGAGGGCCGTTGCTGATAGTAGATTTCTCATCCTGACATTTCCTTTAATAGGGTTGATCGGCCTTAAATTTCGCGGCGTCTATAATGCTCCACAGGTGAGCAATACCGCCTATGATGGCCGGGACGATCAACCACCACAGGGCATAGCCCACTATGGTCACGACACAAAACAGGAGTGCCGCCAGGATGCGTCCTTGTACTAATTGGCCCAGGCCAGGGAAAAAGAAACTTGCGATGGCGGCAATCACATTGCCTGCCGAACCTTGTTGGGACATCAATTTCTTCCTTACACTTGTATCTAGTGTCTTTAAACTTGTAATCTTATTGTACCAAGATACGCAGTTAACCCTACTTGAATCAAGAGAATAACGTGATAAATAGAATAGATGTGAGCTTGCTTCGTTCGATTGTGCTGGGTATCTGGCAATTCATGATACATCTAAAACAGCGTGTCGCGGAAGATCAGATAAATATGCGGGCGGGCCACCTGGCCTATGTCACGCTATTGTCTCTGGTGCCCATGGTGGCGGTGACCATGTCTATGTTGTCGGCGTTTCCTGTCTTCAAGGGCATTCGGGTCCATATCGAGACCTTTATCTACGAAAATTTCATTCCCTCTGCCGGCGACAGCGTGCAGATGTATATCAATGAGTTTGTCGCTAACGCCTCTAAGGGCACGGCCGTGGGTATCGGTGCACTGGTGGTGGTGGCGATTCTGTTGATCTCCAATATCGACAAGTCCCTCAATGGTATCTGGCGCACCACGGAGCAGCGCTCTTTTGTGGTCTCCTTCTCTATGTATTGGATGGTGTTGACCTTGGGGCCAGTGTTGATGGGGGCCAGCCTGGTGGCCACCTCCTATGTGGTCTCACTTAAGGTGTTTAATGGCGCAGATCTCAGCGGTGTGGTGCCTATCCTGGTGGAGCGCCTGCCCATGTTCTTCTCGGTCGCCACCTTCCTATTGATCTACATGGTGGTGCCCAATACTAAGGTGAAGTTCTTCCATGCACTGCTAGGTGCCATAGTGGCGGCCTTGTTATTTGAACTCGGCAAGAAGGGCTTCGCCCTGTATCTCACCGAGTTTCCAGCCTATGAGGCGATCTACGGCGCTCTGGCGACCATTCCTATCTTATTTGTCTGGGTTTATCTCTCCTGGCTCATCGTCCTGATCGGCGCCGAGATCACTGCCGCTATGCCTGAGTATCTGGATAAGCGCCTGATGGATTTGGTGAACAAGGAGCTGACAGATGAGTCTGACGATCATTTCGACGAGCAGAAAAGGTGAGTCCGGCTAAGTCACATCCGCTGATCCGTCAGGATTGGCTCGATGTTGGCGAGGGGCACCAGCTGTTTCTGGCGCAATATGGTGATCCTCAGGGGATCCCTGTGCTCTATCTTCACGGTGGTCCGGGGGCGGGCTGCAATCCTCAAGAGCTTAAGCTGTTTATCGACCGGGGCTTTCATATCTATCTGCTGGATCAACGTGCGGCGGGGCGCTCTAAGCCCTGCGGCGAAGTGGCCAATAATGATTTTCCCAGCCTGGTCAAAGATATCGAGCGTGTGCGTCACTGGGCCGGCGTCGAAGCCTGGTGTCTGCTCGGTGGTTCCTTTGGTGCGACCCTAGGCTACCTCTATAGCTGTGTCTATCCCCACCGGGTACTGTCGCAGATCTATTGGGGCATGTTTATTCCCTCTGCCGAGGGGATGGAGTGGCTCTACGGACGAGGGGGCGCGGCGCAGATCTTCTCGACTCAATATCAGCAGTTTTCGGCTGGACAGGGGGAGTCGCTCCAGCAGCTATTTAACCATTTCGAGGAGGGCCTGAATCAGGTCGATGCCGAGGTTCGCCGCGCTTTTGTGCGCCGCTGGTTGAGCTGGGAACTGTCGCTGGCGATACCTGGCTTAGAGTTGAGTGAGGCCTTGGTGGAGCAGGGCAGTGTGCTGGCCCGTCTGGAGCTACATTATGCCCGCCACGACTATTTTGGCGGGTATCAGTTGATGAAACGGGTCGGCGCCGACCTGATCTGTCCGACCATCATTTTGCAGGGGGAACTTGACTGGGTTTGCCCTCAGCGTCTGGTGGATGAATATTTACAGGCCTATGGCCCTAAATTATTAAGGTCTCGCCTGGTGAAAGGGGGTTATCATACCCTGGCCGACACGCGCATGTGCCAGGCGGTTGCCGAGGCGGTGACACAGATGGGGCGTTATCTGGCAAGTGGCCGTTCGTAAGGGACGTATGTCGATACAGCTAGCTAATCATAATAATATTAAGAGTCTAAGGAAGTAGAATAATGAAAAAAAACCGTAGTCGCCATCATGGCGCTTTTGATGTGTGGCACTGGATTAGCAAATGAACGCACGCCCCAACCAGTGCCAGAGCGCGTCTATTTTAGTGGCATGAGCAATGATCTGGCGGCCGACGCTTTGTTGGTGTCGCTGATCAATAAGAACTATCTGGCGAAAAAGGTTGGCCCTAACCGCATTGGGGTGCAGTTGGGGGAGCATCAGTTTGTATTGCAGCCTAGTTTAAATCCTGAGGGAATAGACCGTATTCTTGCGAGTCGCTTCTATGCGGTTAGTCCTAAGTTAATCGGCACCAAAGAGTTGATGCTGCTCATTGGCACCTTGAACGATAAGCTCAATTTCGCCAAGTTCACCCTGAGGGAAGAGGGCAAGGTGATTCAGGTGCAGGGCGCGGCGACCTTTGTCGATACCCTAGAGCTGGAAGAGTTGCGTCGTTTTCTGATCTGGATTGACGATGCCTTAGTGCGCGTGGGTGAGGCGCTGCCCAATACCACGGAACATATGATTAAACCTATCCCAGTGATGTAACCAGAATAAGTAACAGGAGTCGGTAAGGGAGTGATAGCGTTAATTCAACGGGTCAAGCAGGCCAGTGTCGATGTGAATGGCCAAACCATAGGCGCCATAGACAAGGGCCTATTGGTATTGCTGGGCGTCGAGCGGGAAGACGATCTGGTGAAGATGGAAAAATTAGCCAACAAGGTAATGAGCTACCGCGTGTTTAGCGATGAAGCTGGCAAGATGAATCTTAACCTTAAGCAGGTACAGGGCAGTTTGTTAGTGGTGTCTCAGTTTACTTTGGCAGCCGATACCGGCCGAGGCCTTCGTCCCAGCTTTTCGGGGGCCGGAACGCCTGAGCAGGCGAGGCAGCTTTATCAGGCCTTCGTCGATTACTGCGCCGCCCAAGGCGTGCCAGTGCAAACTGGGGAATTTGCCGCCGACATGCAGGTTAGCCTGGTCAATGATGGCCCGGTCACCTTTAATCTGCAGGTATGAGCATGGCGCCGCAGATGGAGGATTTACTTAGGGAACTGGGAAGCACCTGGCATAAGACGATTCCGGTGAGCGCCTTTATGCAGATAGCCCCAGAGAATTATCAAGCTCAGACGCTGACAGTCAGTGCCCCCTTGGCACCTAACATCAACCTGCATCACACCATGTTTGCCGGTAGTATCTACACCCTGATGACACTGACAGGCTGGGGCATGGTATGGCTGCAGCAGAGATTGGCCGGTGTTGAGGGGGACATAGTGTTAGGTAAGGCGGATATTCGTTATCTTGCCCCAGTGGGGCAAGCACCTCAGGCCAGAGTCAGTTGGCCTGGTGGCGACCTCTCTGTGCTGGCGTCGGGTAAGCGCGCTAAGGTCACCTTGAGTGTGGAGCTCTACTGCGACGAGCAGTGCTGCGCTCAGTTTGAAGGCACCTATGTGAGCCTGCCGAAAGCGGATTAGAGCCTAAGCGGTTCTGTTAATCAGCTTCTCCTCTCGAGCCCTCTTAGACCTTCTTGGGTTTGTGGGATGGGTCTCCGGGGTAAATTCGCAGACTGCCATGGAGGGGGGGGAATGGCGAAAAATGTCGGGAACATTTTTGGCCCTGTATAAATCCCCTCTTAGACCGTCTTGGGGTTGTGGGATGGGTCTCCGGGGATAAATACGCTGACTGCCATGGAGGGTTGGAATGCCGAAAAATGTCGAGAACATTTTTGGCCCTGTACAAATCCCCTCTTAGGCCATCCATGGCCTCCGGGGATAAATACATCCCTGTACAAAAAAAGCCTCACACTGTGAGGCTTTTTCTTTAAGAGTCACCTAAGGGTGAGCTGATTCTTATCCCTTAGGATAGGGGTGTGCAACGCCTTTGTGGCAGTCAACACAGGTCTTACGCTTATCAGCTTCTTTCTTGAAGTTGTTTTCGTGCATTCTCTTAGCCATCTTCTTCATGGTTTCAGGCTGGTTCTCGTAGATACGAGTATGACAGTGTTGGCAGTTAGCGCTGTCGTTAGCACGGAAATACTTAAGTGCCAGGTCAGCTTGCTCTTTACGGTTCTCATCCAACCACTCTTGCGTGTTGAAGCCGTCAATAGTGAGGAAACCATAGAGATCTTTAGATACGATGATCTTCTTGATCAGGTAGTCAACAGGACCGTGTGGTAAGTGACAGTCTTGACACTGAACGGTAACACCAGCACGTCCGCCGCCGTGAGCCGACGCCAACACTTCATCTTTCAGAGAGTGATTGCTGTGGCAAGACATACAGAATTCATCTGTACTGGTTGCATGTAAAGTTTGTTGTGTTGCAAAGTAGCCCACAACGCCGACAACAATACCTACCACAAGCAGGGCAAATATTGAGTATTTCGCGCTAGGTTTGAATAGTGCACGCCAGTTCATCACTCTATCTCCAAAATAATACGTATATTTATATCTATTATATTTGATGCATCTCTGTAGCTGAGAGTATAACCAGAAGAAGGCTATTGATCTGGCTTTAAAACCGTAAAATGAGAGCTAGCTCTAACTCTATCTTACATAAGCAAGATTTTCTCAAATTGCTCATAATATATGCGCAATTACTAAAGTTATAGTAAAGGGTGTTAGATGACAAGTTTGTCATCACTTTTGCTACTGGGTAATGATTTTGTTGATATTTTCAGCATATTATTCAGGGCTAATATGACAACTGTTCGCACTAATTAAAAATATTTTGCATTGAAAGGAACCTTTTTCTCTGTCGCCCGGTCTATCATGGTGACTATCACTTATTTGGTTTCCCTTTTTATCTCTATGACACGCATCTTAGGCAAGTTGGTTTTGATCATAGCGCTTCTGGGTCAGTTTATTCTGACGCCAGCGATGGCTATGCCCAGTGCCTTGGTTGCTACTATGCACAGTGGTCAAATGAGTGGTCATATGCAGATGACACAGACAGAGATGCCATCTCAAAACGAGTTAGGCAGGGTGATGTCTCATCAGGGGGAGCCCTGTCAAATGAGTGGTGTTAGTCAACTGGTGGATTGTGAAGCCCTGTGCGCCGCCATCGGTCCCGGTGATTGCGTGTCACACTGCGCCTCGATACTGGGAGCGCTGGACGCCTCGGTGCCATCTCTGGCGGTACCAGATCATTCTGGTCCTATTGTTACTTCTGCCTGGTCGCTACAGACGGCCGAGCTTACCCCCTTATCACCCCCTCCCATAGGCTAATGCTTCGTTCTTAACTCGCGTAATACGTACGAACATTAATCCGCCGCGCCGCTAAAGAGCCTTGCGTGGCCAAGCATTCAGCTAAATTGTCAGGTGAACACCTGATGGGAGTTAATCATGAAAACACGTCATTTTGTTAGCAGCCTTTTTGCCTCGGCCTTGACCCTTTTTGTCGCCAATGTTGCCAGTGCGGCCACTCTTACCTTGCCTAGTGAGTTAGAGGTGCAAGGCAGCGAAGTGAAGCTGGTTCAGCAACAGAAGGTCTTATCCTTAGGTTCAGGTAAGCAACTTGTCGAGGTAGTCTATCGCGACCTGTTTGCCGATAACGCCGATGATTCCGGTGCCTGGATCACCTCTGCACCTCTCTATTTAACCTTAGATGTCCGTAGCGACGATGCTTATCGACTGGTGCTGCCTGAGATAGTCACTCAGCAGGACGCCGAAACCTTTATCCGCATGCCCAAGGCGCTTCTGATGTCTGAAGGTGGGCAACAACAGCAGCTTACCCTGATGAATCATCAGCAGCTGATGGAAAAGATCTGGCTGGAGAAGTAGTCGCGTCGAGGAAAGGCAGCCTTGAAATGTTGGAAATGTGAGTTTTATCAAGGCCCAATATCGATATCGTGATAGACTTGGAACATCTCATTATAGGGTTTCACCATGCGTCGTACGCTTAGACACCACACTTTAGTCGTTTTGACACTGCTCACATTGCTGGGCCAAGTGTTACTGGCTAATGGCGTGTCTATGGTGTCTTATGCGCAGGCGGATGAGCAGCCCATGATGCAGATGGATGAGAGGTCTGGCTGTCATGATGACGGCGCAAAGATGCAGTCTCACTGCTGCGATGATGAGCAAAATGTGCTTCCCGCTGCTCAGCATTGCTGTGAAGGCAAAGGATTTTGCAAGGGAGATTGTAATCACTGCGTGGTGATCTCTGTGACAGGCACCTTGTTTACCGTTACGCCCTGGCCTGGTGTAGCGGGTTCCGAGTCTATTCTGGCCACTCAAGTGCCTCATTTCCACTCTATTTCTTTAGGCTCAGCCTTCAGACCTCCGATCGTCTGATCTTATCTGGCGT
The DNA here is from genome assembly GCF_002215585.1 of Shewanella marisflavi. Taxonomy (NCBI): domain Bacteria; kingdom Pseudomonadati; phylum Pseudomonadota; class Gammaproteobacteria; order Alteromonadales; family Shewanellaceae; genus Shewanella; species Shewanella marisflavi. The sequence goes on along the minus strand of NZ_CP022272.1, from coordinate 3,952,338 downwards.
CTCGTGGTCGAGTTGCCTGAGTCTAAATCGATATACCCCTTTAGTTTCGATTGACGTTATTGCTCGGTGTATTGGCGTAATTTATTCCTGTTGATTTTGGAGAAGATCCATCCTCAGGAGCGCCTCAATATTTACTTCACTGATGTTTAACGAAAAATGAATTATATTAGCCGCATATTAAATATGGTGTGTTTGAGTATTAAGCAACTCGGCATCCCGCTGCGGTCATCATTTGATGGAGTCCATAAATGAAAACCCTTATCAGTCTGATTTTAACTGCTTTTATATTTGTAACTTCCGCCCCGCAGGCGTTTGCCGAGCAGCACCATGGCGCGGTAGCCGAGCAAGGTTATGACTGCCCCATGCATCCTGAAGTAAAAGGCGCCAAGGGCGATACTTGCCCTAAATGTGGCATGAACCTGGAGCCAGCGGCTCACCATGGCATGGCCAAGCATGACGGCAAAAATTGCGACAAATGTCCTCATCATCAACATGCTAAAGGTGACAAAGCTGGTGGTTACGATTGCCCTATGCATCCAGAAGTGAAAGGTGCCAAAGGTGATACCTGCCCTAAGTGCGGTATGAACCTGGAGCAAGCTAAGGCGAAGCAGGCAGGCAAGGCTTGTGATAACTGCCCTAAGCATAAACATCAGATGGCCAAGCAAAGCCATCACTGCCCTATGCACCCAGAAGTGAAGGGTGCGAAAGGGGATTCATGTCCTAAGTGTGGCATGTTCCTTGAGCCTGTGGCGAGCGCAGATAGCGCCCACAAGCATCACTAGTTCATGAGTGGAGATGAGGCATTATGAGTCAGGTAAATTCGAAAAACAGAGGCCAAAAGCTTGCTTATCTTTTGAGCCTATTTCTGGTGGCGACACCTCAATTAGGCTATACCCAGGCCAGCGACACTCATGCACATGAGAATCATCAGCATCAGTCTGGCCTGAAAACATATGCCTGCCCAATGCACCCCGAGGAGACCAGCCACGAGCCTGGTAGCCGCTGCCCTAAGTGCAATATGTTCCTGGTGGAGCAGGAGACTCAGGCCGAGCCCATTAGCGAGCAGGGAGTGAAGACCTATGCTTGCCCTATGCACCCAGAGGAAACCAGCCATGAGGCGGGTAGCCGCTGTCGTAAGTGCAATATGTTCCTGGTGGAGCAGGAGACTCAGGCCGACCCTATTAATGAGCAGGCGGCGAAGACCTATGTCTGCCCAATGCACCCTGAAGAGACCAGCCATGAGCCTGGTAGCCGCTGCCCTAAGTGTAATATGTTCCTGGTAGCCGAAGAGGAAGAGGAATCGCCCAGCACTAAGTCGCAAGCTGAGATGGATCACAGTCAACATGATCCCTTATCTCAGGCGAAACCTGCACCGCTCACCGGCGAACCATCGATTAAATATGTTTGCCCCATGCATGCCCACATTGTCAGCGACGTGCCTGGTACTTGCCCTATTTGTGGCATGAACCTGGAGAAAGTTGAAGTGGGTGGTAACCAGCAGCAGATAGAGATAGATGTGTCGGGTGGTATGCAGCAGGCCTTAGCGCTCAAGGTCGCTAAGGCAGAAAGAGATACGCTGTGGAAGTTTGTGCAAACCGTGGGGCAGATTGGCTACGACGAGAGCCAGATCAACCATATTCACGCTAGGGTTAATGGCTGGATTGAAAAATTAGCCATCAATGCCGTAGGCGATAAGATCACTAAAGGGCAGCTCTTGTATGAGATCTACTCACCGGATCTGATTAACGCCCAGGATGATTATCTTTTAGCGCTTAGTAGCCTCAATAGCTCTAGGGATAGCGGTAACTATCAGGACTTGGTGCGTAAGGCAGGCCTGCGTCTCGAGCTGTTGGGGATGAATAAGGCACAGATCAAGCAACTGGCGAAGACCAAGCAGACCCAGTATCGGGTGCCTTTCTACGCCAAGGCTGACGGTATAGTGAAAGAGCTGTCGGTTCGTGATGGCATGTATATTCAGCCCGCCACCGAGGTGATGTCAGTGGTGGATCTGTCTAAGGTGTGGGTCATTGCCGATGTATTCGAGAATGAGCAGAGTTGGCTGGCTATCGGCCAACCCACAGAGGTATCTGTGCCTGCCATGGGACTTAAGGATATCGAGGGAGAGATAGATTATATCTACCCAGAGCTTGACCCTGTGACTCGCAGCTTGCGAGTGCGTATTGTGCTGCCAAACAACGAGGTGGAGCTACGTCCGAACACTCTAGCCAAGATAGAGATCTACGGCGGCCCGAACGAGGACGCCTTAGTGATACCGCAAGAAGCTTTGATCCAGACAGGTAAAGAAAACCGGGTGATCGTCAAGCAAGATGATGGCGGCTTCGTCGCTCGTCAGGTGACCGTGGGCATGATGTCCCAAGGTAAAGCGGAGATCTTAAGCGGCATTAGCCAAGGTGAGCAGGTGGTGATCTCGGGTCAATTCCTGCTGGATTCTGAGGCGAGCCTTAAGGGGAGTTTGATGCGCCTTAGCAGCGGCCATCAACACTAGGGGGCACCATGCTAAAGAAAATTATTGAAGCCTCTATCAACCAGAGACTGATGGTGTTGATCATCGCCTTGATGATCACCGTCTGGGGTGTGCAGGAGCTGAGAAATACGCCGCTCGATGCCCTACCGGATCTCTCGGATGTACAGGTGATCATTAAGACCCCTTATGCGGGGCAGGCGCCTCAGCTGGTGGAGGAGCAGGTCACTTACCCGCTGTCTACCGCTATGTTGTCGGTTCCCGGCGCCAAGACGGTTAGGGGTTACTCCTTCTTCGGCGATTCTTATGTTTATGTGATCTTTGAAGATGGTACGGATATCTACTGGGCGCGTTCACGGGTGCTGGAATACCTGAGTCAGGTTAGCAGTCGTTTGCCACAAGGGTTGCAACCTTCGCTGGGGCCAGATGCCTCGGGCGTGGGCTGGATCTATGAGTATGCCTTGGTGGATCGCTCCGGTAGCCTGGATCTGTCTCAGCTTAAGAGTCTGCAAGACTGGTACCTGAAACTCGAGCTACAGAGTGTGGCCGGGGTGTCTGAGGTTGCCACCGTCGGCGGCATGGAGCAGACCTATCAGGTGGTGATTGAACCCGATAAGCTGGTCACCTATAAGCTGGATATTGCAGCGGTGAAGAGTGCTATCACCAAATCTAATACCGAAGCTGGTGGCTCTGTGATTGAGATGGCCGAGGCTGAGTATATGGTGCGCGCCAAGGGTTATCGTCAGACGCTGGAGGATTTCAGAGAGATCCCGCTAGGGGTAACCAGTCCTTCAGGTACGCCCTTGCTGTTAAAAGATGTGGCCACAGTGCGCAAGGGGCCAGCCTCTCGACGCGGTATCGCTGAACTTGACGGTGAAGGTGAGGTCGTTGGTGGCATTATCGTGATGCGTTATGGCGAAAATGCCCTGGCAACCATAGACGCGGTTAAGGCAAAGCTTGAACAGCTAAAGGCGGGTCTGCCCAAAGGGGTGGAGATTATTCCGACCTACGACAGATCTGAGCTAATCAACGAGTCGGTGGAAAACCTGTTTCACAAGGTGATCGAGGAGATGTTGGTGGTGGGCTTTGTCTGTCTGCTGTTCCTGCTCCATGCGCGCTCAACACTGGTTGCGGTGATCACCCTGCCATTGTCGATTCTGATCGCCTTTATCGTGATGAATAAGATGGGGGTGAATGCCAACATCATGAGTCTTGGCGGTATCGCCATCGCCATCGGCGCCGTGGTGGATGGCGCGATCGTGATGATCGAAAACATGCACAAGCACCTTGAGCACTTCAAGGATGAATATCAGCGTGATCCTGACAACAAGGAGCATTGGCATATTGTTGCTAAGGCGTCTATCGAAGTGGGGCCTGCGCTATTTTTCTCATTACTTATCATTACGTTAAGTTTTGTGCCTGTGTTCGCTCTCGAGGCCCAGGAGGGACGTTTATTCAGCCCGCTGGCCTATACCAAGACCTTTGCCATGGCGGCTGCGGCGATCCTGTCGATCACCTTAGTGCCTATTCTGATGGGCTACTTTATTCGCGGTAAGATCCCTAAAGAGACCAGTAACCCCCTTAGTCGGGTGTTGATCGCCCTCTACAAGCCGTCTCTTAATCTGGTACTGCGTTTCCCTAAGATCACCTTGATCTTGGCGGTTATGGCTCTGGGTAGCGCCTGGTATCCTGTCACCAACATGGGTAGCGAGTTCATGCCTGAGTTGGAGGAGGGAGATCTTCTCTATATGCCAACGGCACTGCCGGGAATCAGCGCCAGTAAGGCGGCCGAGGTGTTGCAGCAGACCGATAGGTTAATCAAGACTGTACCTGAGGTGAAACGTGTCTTTGGTAAGGTGGGTCGCGCCGAGACGGCGACCGATCCTGCGCCGCTGACCATGCTGGAAACCACCATCATGCTTAAGCCGAGAGAGGAGTGGCGTGAAGGCGTCGAGCTACAGGATGTGATAGACCAGCTGCAGAAAACGGTAAAAGTGCCAGGTTTGACCAACGCCTGGGTGCAACCCATTAAGACCCGTATCGACATGCTCTCTACCGGTATCAAGACCCCTGTGGGGATTAAGATCACCGGCGCCGATGTGAATGAGCTGCAGAAGGTGGGTGCCGATATCGAGGCGATTCTGAGTCAGCTGCCCAATACCAAGTCGGCCTACGCCGAACGTGTGGGTGGTGGTCGCTATATCGATATTACGCCTAAGCTGGATGTCGCCTCGCGCTACGGTATGACGTTGAGTGATATTCAAGATGTGGTGCGTTACGCCATAGGCGGTATGGATATTGGCGAGTCGATTCAGGGGGCGGAGCGTTATCCGATCAACCTGCGTTATCCTCGGGCGCTGCGAGATAATATCGAGAAGCTCAGAGAGCTGCCAGTGATCACTAAGTCGGGTCATTATCTGCCGCTGCGTAATCTGGCGGATATCGAGATCACCGATGGGGCTCCTATGCTCAAGAGTGAAAACGGCCGCCTGATCTCCTGGGTATTCGTAGACATTCAGGGCACCTCGATTGGTGAGTATATCGATGAGGCCAAGGCAGCCTTGGGGCAGCAGCTAAATGTTCCGCCAAGGTACAGCTACAGCTTTGCTGGCCAGTATGAATATATGCAGCGGGTCGATGCCAAGCTGAAGAAGGTGATCCCCATGGCGCTTGGCGTGATCTTCATTCTGCTGATGATGACCTTTGGCTCGACGATGCAGGCTTCTATTATCATGTTGAGTCTGCCGTTTGCTTTGGTGGGGAGTACCTGGCTGCTTTATATGCTCGACTACAACATGTCGGTCGCCGTGGCGGTGGGGATGATCGCCCTGGCGGGTGTGGCTGCCGAGTTTGGTGTGGTCATGTTGGTCTATCTCAATAATGCCATCAAGCACCGTAAAGAGACTGGCGGTTATGAGTATGTAACGGATCTCAAGGAGGCGCTGATAGAAGGTGCTGTGATGCGTATTCGTCCTAAGGCGATGACGGTAGCCACCATCTTCTTTGGTCTGCTGCCCATCATGTGGGGTGCAGGTTCAGGTAACGATGTGATGCAGAAGATCGCCGCACCTATGGTGGGTGGTATGGTCACTGCGCCCTTGTTGTCGCTATTCGTCCTACCAGCCCTCTACCTGCTTATCTATGGCCGTCGCTTGAAGCGCTCAGCCGAGGCATGATGAAGCTGTCTGAATCATAAAGATAAAAAAAGCACTGCCTAGGCAGTGCTTTTTTTATCAGTCAAAGGCAGCTATTTACAGCGGCCGATATTGGATCCTGTTGAGCGTACCCTTTTGCACTCTTTAGTCGCTTTGTTGCTGGTGTTGTCAGCAGTTTCTGTGTCTGACTCTTGGGTGGATGCACAGCCGCTAAGGCCGATTAAGAGTGTCGTCGCCATGATAGGCATCCATTTTTTAAGCATGTTATTACATCCCTGATTAGTGGTTAACAAGATTGCCCAAGTCAATGTGCAAGGTTATGAACCTAACTAAAACAAAGAGTTAAAGCAATGCCTCTTCCATTTTAAGCCCTAAGATTAGTGCTTTTTTACTAAGGATTTACGCTGTAGTGAGTCGTATGACTGACAAGGTACCGCCCTGAGGATCATTGATCACCGAAAAGCGTCCTACTTCGGGAATATCCGTTGGCGGTACGCAGACTCTGCCGCCAATCTCTGTGGCTTTGGCGACGGTGGCATCACAGTTGTCTACCATAATGTAGGGCATCCAATGGGGAGGCATGTCGCCCCATTCAGCTGTCATGGCCATCATGCCGCCGATAGCGCGTTCACCCTGCATCCATTCGTAGTAGATGAAATCCTCCATTTGAGATTCACGTACTTGCCAACCCAGGACCTGGCTGTAAAAGGCTATGGCTCTGGCGGTGTCGCGGCAACATAGCTCGACCCAGCAGAGGGTATTTGGCTCGCCCATGCGCATAGAGCCTATATGATTGCCCGCTTGCCAAAGGGAGAAACTAGCACCTTCCGGGTCTAGGCATTGTGCCATCTTACCTGCATCTCCTACGCTGTGAGGGCCTAAGAGTATCTGGCCGCCGTGCGCGATCACTGCCTCTAGGCTGTTTTCCAGGTTGTCGACGGCAAAATAGATGCTCCAGTGAGTCGGTACCTTGTCATCTATCATGTTTTGCGGCAGCTGATACATGGCGCCTATATCATCATCTTCTGTGGCAAACATGGTGTAGACACCATCAGGGATGGGCATATCCTTTAGCTGCCAATTGAACAGTTCGCTGTAGAAGTGCTTACCCGAGGCGGCCTCATGACTGGCCAGCTCAATCCAGCAGGGATCGCCATGTTGATAGCTTGCAATCTTCATCTTGGAGTCCTTTGTTGAGGAAGGTGCGAATAAGTCCCGTGCTTGCTCTGCGTGTGCTTAAAGTGGATAGATGCAAGGCACAGTTCTTGCGAATGGCCCTAGTCCTTCGCAAGAACTGTAACGCAGCAAATACCGCTGTAAGCCTCGCCCTGCGGGGCTTTGATAGCAACACCATTTCGGTGTTATTCAACTTCAGCAGGCCTCGGCATGCCTTCAGTTGAATGCCTAGAACTGTCGCTGCTATCAAAGCCAGAGCTCTGCGACGACTTGTTCGCACCTTCCCTAATGAAAAATCTTTTGTGATATCAATTTAGTTAAGCCTGTTTTGCCATTTATGTCTATGCTGAGAGGAGACTAATTCAGAAGAGGGAGTTTCGATGAGCCTGACATCCACCCAAATCGATCTTGTACAAACATCTTTCAAACAAGTTGAGCCCATTAGCGAGCAGGCAGCGGCGATATTTTATGATGCCCTGTTTCAGATAGATCCAAATTTAAAGCCGCTATTTAAGCAGGATTTGCGTCATCAGGGGCGTAAACTGTTGGCCATGTTAAAGGCGGCCGTGGAGGGGCTCAATGATCTTGATGCCTTAGTGCCTCAGTTGCAGGAGCTCGCTCACAGACACAATGCTTATGGCGTTAAGCGTGAGCATTTTACTCCGGTGGGTAATGCACTCCTGTATACACTGAAGACGGGACTGGGCGAGGCCTATTCTCGGGACGTTCGCGAAGCATGGGTAGCCTTGCTTCATCTGGTCGCCGATACCATGAAGCCGAAATTGCATCACTAATGCCCATATAGCAAAAAGGCGCTCCTAGAGCGCCTTTGCCGTGTAAGCCAAGCGGTGAAAACTGGCTTAGCTCAATGCTTCCTTGACCTTACGAGCCATACAAGGGCAATAGATCGGCCATGGCCAGCAGGTGACAGGCCGCCGTCAGCACACCAAAAAAGATCACTATGGCAATCACTGCGGTGCCGCCCGGTACCTTAAAGCCCTGGCTGTCGGGAAACAGTTGTCTTGCCTTATAGGCCATGAGTGCAGGCACTATGGCGGCCCATACCGTGGCTGCCAAAGCCGCAAAGCCGATGGCGATCAAGAAGCCGTTAGGGAAGAGCAACCCTAGCAGAGTGGGCGGCAAGAAGGTGACAGCCGCCGTCTTAAGGCGTCCGCTAGATGACTCATCGAAACCAAACAGATCTGCCAGATAGTCGAACAGACCAAGGGTGACCCCCAGGAATGAAGAGGCTACCGCCAGGTTAGCAAACAGAGTCAGCATAGTGGTTAGCCAGTCGCTTGCCATCACATCAGAAAGTGCGGCCACTAACACGCCCATGTTACCGCCCTGGGCAATAATATCGACGAAGGCACTACGGCTGATGTTGCCCATGGTGGCGATTAACCAGCACAGATAGATGATAAAGGCGATCAGGGTGCCGAGCGTAATGGCCTTGGCTATGGTGCTGGCATCTTTGCCATAGTATTTCACTAGGCTGGGTACGTTACCGTGATAGCCAAAGCTCACCAATCCAAAGGGGATCGCCGCCAGCATGTAAGGCAGATAGCTGGCCTCACCATCGGGCACAAACAGCTTACTGGGTTCTATCTCGATCAGTAGATTGCCGATTGCGAGAAAGAAGGTGATGATCATTCCGCCCAGCATGATGGTGGTAATGCGATCCACCGCCTTAGTGCTGATAAAGACGACAATTGCCAGTCCCAGCGCAAAGATGAGCCCGGCGATGCTTTGGGGGAGTTCGACCCCTAGGCTATTGAGGCTGTGATTGACGATAGAGCCGCCACCACTGATATAGGCATAGGCCAGGATATAGAGCACGAAGGCGATAGAGAGGCCATTAACGATACGCCAAAAGTTACCTAGGGTATCCCGGGTGAGGGTGTCGAAGCTGGCACCGGGTTCATAGTGCAGGTTAGTTTCCAGTAGCAGTAGGCCTGAAACCAGCATGCAGAACCAGACGCCAAGCATCATCAGTACCGAATAGCTGAACCACATGCCAGCGCCCACCACGGGCAGGGAAAACATACCAGCACCAACAGCGGTACCGGCGATGATCATGGCGCCGCCGAGCAGCGATTTACTAGAGGCCTTATGCTTGGCCGCATTCATATGATTTGCCATTAGGCTTTATGCTCCGCGGCTACGCTGTCAACTATGGTCTGTCTTACCGAGGTACGCAGCAGGCTGTTGGCCCGATTGCGAATACGCAGGACTTCTTGGCTATGGCTGTCATCGGCCAGATAACCCAGCTCCTTAAGCTTGACACTTAGGGTGCCGTAAAGCTTCTTATCGTAGAACTCGGGCGCAGTGATGCCGTGTAGCGCACCCAGACGCTGAGCCAACTGATGGCTGTCGCTCTCAAGCTCTGCACGCTCAATCTTAGGTGAGTTGGCCAGAATGTTGAAAATAATGGCGTAGCGCTGCATGGTCTCGCTAATGGTACCTGCCAGCAGCAGCAGTTGATTAAGGCCATGTGGCTTAACGGTGAAGTGCTGCTTTTCGCTGATCAGATCTTCCGCCAGCAGCTGATCCAGTAGCTGATTGACGTGAGATTCGAGATCGTCGATCCCCATAAACAGCTCGGCCTGTAGCAATGGATAGAAATCTTTCACCGTGGCAATGATATCCGCCCTGGTGCAGTTGTCCTGACGGGTCAGGCAGCTGGCAATCAGAGATGGGATCACCATTAAGTGGATGATGTTGTTGCGGTAGTAGGTCATGGCAACGGCCAGGCTCTCATCGATAGAGATGATATCCCCAAGCGGATCGCTGTCCAGCTTCAACTTTTTCAGCTCGAGACCTTGGGCGACCAGCTTGGCGCCATCGCCTTCGACCACAGAGGTGTAATCCGTGTAAGGTACGCTCTTGAGTAGCGACAGATAGAGATCCAGCTGCTTCTCCAGCTGACTGCGCTGCAGGGCATTTTGCTCTGATGCCAAGAGTACCAGGCTGGTCAGGGTGATAGAGCTCACCGCTGCGGCATCGTTGATTCGAGTCATGACGCGGTTTGCCAGGGTATTGACCACAGGGGTTAACCAGCTTGGTTTCTGCTCAGGATCTTGCGCCAGTTCTTCGCGCCACTGAGGTACCTGCTCGTTGAGGTAATTATGTAAGGTGATTGGCTCGCCGAAATTAACATAGCCCTGACCGAAGTTACCCAGCTTGCGGATAGCGCCAAACACCTGCCAAACAGATTCTTTCTGTTTCTTCTTGCCGCTCAGCTCTTTGTGGTAGGTGGCAACCTCCATCACATGGTCATAACCCAGGTAGACAGGCACTAGGGTGACTGGGCGCTCGACACCGCGCAGCACACTGTTGAGGGTCATGGCGATCATGCCCGTCTTAGGTGCCAGCAGGCGGCCGGTACGAGAGCGGCCCCCTTCGGTGAAGTACTCGACCGAATAGCCCTTGGCAAACAGCTGATCCAGATACTCACGGAATACCGCGGTATAGAGCTTGTTGCCGCGGAAGCTACGGCGAATAAAGAAGGCGCCGCCACGACGGAACATGGGACCGGCCGGCCAGAAGTTCAGGTTGATCCCGGCGGCGATATGAGGCGGAACCATGCCTTGGTAGTAAAGGATATAAGAGAGTAGCAGGTAGTCCATATGGCTGCGGTGACAAGGCACATAGACGATCTCATGGCCGTCGTGATGCAGCTGACGGATCTGCTCGGCGCCCTTGATGTTGATCCCCTTGTAGAGCTTGTTCCACAGCCAGGTGAGGAAGCGCTCGGCGATACGCACCAGGTTGTCAGAGTAGTCGGCAGCGATCTCATCGAGGTATTCCATGGCCGTCTCGCGCGCCTTGGACTCTGAGATCTTCTTGCTTTGTGCCTCTTCCTGAATCGCCTTCTTCATCGACTCAGATTTCAGCAGGGCGTGAAATAAGTTTTGACGATTTGGCAATACAGGTCCTGTCATCACCTTACGTTGGCGACTGAAATGAACCCTGGCGACTCGTGCCAGCTTTTGGGCAATGCGTTTGTCGGTGCCGTGTTCGTCGGCCATATACCTTAGGGACATGGCATTAGAGAATTGCACAAAGTTGTGGCGGCCCAGGAAGAGGATCATCAGGCATTTGCGCAGCCAGGTGGGATTCTCGCGCTCGAGGACGGCTGCCTTCATGGTGTCGTCTTCTTTGCCCGGCGTACGGCCCCAGTAGAGGCTGACCGGCACCAGTTGAATATCCAGATCTGGGTGACGTTTATGGGCACTCAGCAGGCGTGAGAAGCTGTCGAGGTAAAACTCATTGCCTTCCCTTTGACCAAACAGGGGTTTGGCGCCTTCGACACAGACCACGCGTGGAGCTTCTTCGCCCTCGACATTCAGCGGCTGATAAGGGCTGGGTAGGCCGAGTTTGTCGGTCACTTCGCTCAGGGCGGCAATATCACTGATGGATTCGGTTTTCATGACGTAGACCAGAGGTCTGTCTGAATCCAGGTTAAGATCGGCAAAGGGATCCTGAGGCACGACTATGGTGTGCACGAGTTTCTTCTGGATCCAACGTAAGGATTTAAACCAAAGAGAGTCTTGTTTGGGCATTATTCTTTATGCATAGGAGTCATGTTTAATAACGCCATAGAATACCAGAAAATGAACAGTAATCCCTAATTTGTCTGCTTTGGTGCGACAGTTGGTGATAGGGGATCACTCTTGTTTGACTAAGCAGTAAAAAGCGCCCACAAAAAGGGGCGCTTGGCTTAACTTGGGTACATGGTATTAGCGTTTACACTACATGGCGGTGACAAAATCATCCAAGAGGATCACACCCAATGGCGCGCCGCCGCCCGTAGCATCAACAGCCACCACACCATAGAGTCCGCCCGCGGCCAGACTAATATCGAGAGGGCCGATTGCGACTGTTTTGCTGCCCGTTGGGGTCACGCTGACGACATAGTTTCCTGGGGCTACTGACAAACTGCCCGACGCAGCTAAGAAGGGAATATCGCTCAATACCGGGGTTGCCGACGAGATATCGCTATCTGGGGTGAGGTAGATATCCACATTGCCAGCGGAATAACTTGCATGAGCAATGTTTATCTTAGCCTCGGTGGCAACACGTCGACCCTCTTCCATCACTACCCAAGGATTAATATCCATATCGCCTAGTGACCCAGTTGCCAATACGCTGTAGCTTTGACCCTTTTCCAGGGAGAGGGCGGCTTCATCGATAACCACCACGCTGTTGTCAGCATCGGCTGCAACTGTGACTGTGTGCGCGCCATCTGCGAGATTGAGATAGTCTGTCACAGACCCGAAGCTAAACATGTCGACTGCGGGCGTCGTGGCTCCATCGACAAATATATCGACCGCCGGAGCGTCTGCTACCGCATGAATTACCCGCACATCGCTGCCACTCATCTCATCAAGGAGTAACGCCTGCTGATCCGCCAGGGCGACTAGTAAGGCAACGGGTGAGTCGCCGCTCCAGGCATTGGCAATCGCGGTAATGAAATAATCAGTATCTGCCATCAGGGGGACGGTTCCGGAATCGAACACCGGTGTCTTCTGTCCCGATGCTGTGATACGGATCTGATAGTCACTGGCGGGGACTTCTATCTGGGTGCTGGTATCGAGGAAGTTAGCCGATAACGTGGGCGCTGTGTCGCTAATGTCAGCGCCGGGTGCGGTGACGTACACATCGACCAGGCCGACGTCAGAGGCGCCGTGCAATACCTGCACACGAGCATAATCAGCGGCAATATCGGCGCTGGGGTTGGCCACAAGCTTAAGTTGTAATGTATCGTCGCTCACCTTACCAAGCGCTACAGCCGTATACTCCATATCGGCGGATAGATCCAGGTCTGCGGTAAGCACCTTAAGTAAAGATCCGTCGGCGATTTGAGCATTGACCTCTACGTCATACATGCCAACAGGGACGGTTAAGAAACCACTCGATATGCCGTAGTCAACATCGGCAAGCAGTTCGTTATCATTAGCCGTCACGTTGACCTTGGGGGCGTCGATGCCAGCGTGAATAATACGAACATGTGCTTCAGCAACGGGCGCGGGAACCATATTGACTACTTCATCTGAGTCATCACTGTCACAGGCCGTAATACCCATCATGGCACTTAGCATTAGCGCCGGATAGATCGTTTTCATCAGCTTCTCCTTAACAAGGGTTGAGTTCCTAGTGCGTTACGACTAGATGTGCCCAAGGGATCATAATGACAGCTCAATATTTAATGATTATTTTTTGCGCTAAAGATAACTTGATATTAATCAGTCGGTTATTTATTGAATTGTCTGAGGCTGATTGCTGCTGAAGCTGGCGGTTAGCATTTGCCTTGCTTTTTCTTTCGTTTATTTAGAATGTTTTGGCGCATTTTATGCGCTTATCCTTCAATTAAATGCTGGATAAACTGGCCTCAATTGGTTGTTACAGAGATTCTGAATTGGAGCAAGTTATGGCAAAAGTATTGGTATTGAAATCGAGCATATTAGGGGATTATTCACAGTCGGCTAAGCTGATCGACCACCTGCAACAGCACTGGCAGGGCCAGGGCGCCGAGGTGACGGTGAGAGATTTAGCGGCGCAGCCTCTGCCCGTGTTAGACGGTGAGATCGCCATGGGACTGCGTGGCGGCGAAGAACTGACTGCGCGTCAACAAGAGGTGCTGGCACTGTCTGATGAGTTAGTGGCTGAACTTAAGGCTCACGACACGATTGTGATCGCCGCGCCTATGTACAACTTCAGTATTCCCACCCAGCTGAAAAATTGGATCGATTTAATAGCCCGTGCGGGCGTGACCTTTACCTACACAGAGACTGGCCCTAAAGGTTTGGTCGACGGTAAGCGTGCGGTATTGGTGACCACTCATGGTGGCGTGCACAAAAATGGCGACAGCGATCATGTGGTGCCTTACCTGAAAACTGTACTTGGCTTTATCGGTATCACTGACGTTGAAACTGTTTACGGCGAAGCCCTTAACATGGGACCTGAAGCAAGCGAGCAGGGGATCAGTGAGGCGAAGCAGAGCATAGAGCAGCTGGTTGCTTAATTTAGCCTAGGCTCTGTCTTGTATTGAGTCTTGATACTTTTCATCATCATCTTTTTAACCCATCTCTAGGTTAGGGCGCTCAAGTTGAGCGCCTTTTTTTTACTGCGCCATTATTTTTGTGTCAGCTCGCACAGGGTGCACTCTTCACTCTGTTGACTCGTCTCCACATATCGCACCCTGTGGCACCCTTGACTGCGATTGGCACTAAAGCGATATCTTGGGCGCGCAGGACTAGCTGGCGTATTGGCCTTCTCTGCTGGGGTGTGGGGCACTTGTTTCATATGAGTTGTTAGCCTTCCAGCGCCTTTTGCGGTTGGTAACAGAGCAGATCTTTGAGGGCACCACCATTGATGGCGCATTCAAAACCATTGGCTTTAAGGATCTCACAGCCTTTTTGCGCGCGGATCCCCGCCCCGCAATAGAGGACAAAAGGAGTCTGTTTATCGCTATGCTCAGCCAGCCACTGGGAAAGCTGGTCTAATGGCACATTGGTCGCCATGGGGAGATGACCACTGGCATATTCTTGTGGCGTGCGCACGTCGAGTACCTGCACGCCCTGCTCGATCAGTTGCCAGCACTGCTCTGCCGGATGACTACCTGATAGCTTGGATAAGAGTGATTGAAACATGGTCTACCCCAACAATTAGAAAAACTTCAATAAGATTATTCTAATCTATTAAGGAGTGCAAGTCTGATTTAGCAGTACAAGCTAGATTTCACGACAACTGTTTCGTCATAAATACGCTATTGGGATCCGGGCGATACTGACCGAAAGGGGCGCACTCTACGAAGCCAAATTTTTGGTACAGGCGACGCGCTGGCAGAAAGAACCCCATACTGCCGGTCTCCAGGCTGAGACGAGTGATCCCAATTTGTGCTGCATCTGCCTGAAGATGGTGCAATATTTTGGCTCCCATACCACGCTGACGATAGTAGTTGGCTACTCGCATCGACTTGAGCTCCCCATGGTTTGAGGAGAGGCGCTTAATAGCACCACAGCCACAGAGTCGGTCGCTTTCCCATAGGGTCCAAAATCGAATATCGTCTTGTTTTAACTCGCTTAAATCTAAAGCGTGCACACTTTCTGCGGGGGAAGTGGCGTACATATCTTCCAGGTGCTGCTCAAGCATCTTGACCACACTGGCGTTGGTGACCACACCGAGTACAAACTGCATCTTAAGCTCCATCTTGTATTTAGGGACCTAAGGTCTCAGCAAGGCCTGTGCCAGTGAGGCATTGACCGCCACAGGTTTGGGAACTGGTGGCGATCAGTAACCTATTTAGCCGCGCCAGCGCTTGAAGATCAGCGAGGTATTAATGCCACCAAAGGCAAAATTGTTGCTCATCACATAGTCGGTGTCGAGCTGGCGCATTTCATCTTTGATGTAGTCGAGCTGGCCACAGGCGGGATCGATATTGTTCAGGTTGAGGGTGGGAGCAAACCAACCTGCGTTCATCATCTCTATGGTGAGCCAGGCCTCTAGGGCACCGCAGGCGCCTAAGGTGTGGCCTGTGTAGCTCTTCAGGGAAGAGATAGGCATACGCTCGCCAAAGACGGCATGAGTCGCTTGGGTTTCGGCGATATCCCCTCTGTCGGTCGCTGTGCCGTGGGCATTGACATAGCCGACTTTGTCGGCTGCCAGATCGGCATCTTTGAGTGCCTGTCGAATAGCCACTTCCATGGTCTCGGCGTTGGGCTGGGTCACATGCAGTCCGTCCGAGTTTGTACCAAAACCAATCAGCTCGGCGTAGATCTTAGCGCCGCGCGCCTTGGCGTGCTCAAGTTCTTCCAGAACCAGGGTACAGGCGCCTTCGCCAATCACTAAGCCATCTCTGTCACGATCGAAGGGACTAGGTGTCTCGCTGGGGTTATCGTTCTTGGTACTGGTGGCAAATAGGGTGTCGAATACCACGGCTTCGGTGGGGCAGAGCTCTTCGGCGCCACCGGCCAGCATAAGATCCTGCTGACCATACTTGATCGCCTCATAGGCATAGCCTATGCCTTGGCTGCCCGAGGTACAGGCGCTGCTGGTAGTGTGCACCCGTCCCTTGAGACCGAAGAAGACGCCGACGTTAACCGCCGTGGTATGGGCCATCATGCGGATATAACTGGTGGCGGTGACTCCCGACATGTCGCCGTGCTTCAGCATGTCGCCAAAGGCGACGATAGGATCTGTACTGCCGGTGGAGGAGCCGTAGGCGATACCCATGGCACCTGAGGTGACTATAGGGTCATCCAATAGGCCTGCGTCAGCCAGTGCTTTTTCGCTGGCCCAGGCAGCCATAACAGAGACCCGGCCCATGGCGCGGATCTTCTTACGTGAATAGTGCGCCGGCTTCTCAAAGTCGGTGACAGGAGCGGCCAGACGCGTGTTAAGGCCGTCGAATCTGTCCCACTCCTCCATACGCTGCACGCAGTTTTGCTTTGCTTGCAGGCGCTGGGCGATGCTGGGCCAATCGTGCCCCAGGGCGGTGACGCCGCCGGCGCCAGTGATCACTACGCGTCGAGTCTTGCTATTCATTAGATCATGCCACCATTAACTGAGATCACCTGACGGGTAATATAGGCTGCCTCATCGGACATAAGGAAATTCGCCAGGCCGGCGATCTCTGAGGCCTTGCCCATGCGACGCATCGGCACCATATCCTTGACCATCTCTTGAGGGAAGTCGCTGACCATATCTGTCTCAATGAGACCGGGAGCGATGCAGTTAACCGTGATCTTACGTTTGGCCAGCTCCAGGCTCAGCGCCTTGGTGGCCCCTATGATACCTGCCTTGGAGGCGCTGTAGTTCACCTGACCACGGTTGCCTGCGATGCCTGATACCGAGGCCATGGTGATAATGCGTCCGCCTTGTCTTGCTTGGATCATCGGCATAGTGCAGGGTTGAATAACATTGTAGAAGCCATCCAGGTTGGTATGGATCACCCCATCCCACTCCTCATCTGTCATGGCGGGAAAGGCGGTGTCGCGGGTAATACCGGCATTGAGTACCACGCCGTAATAGGCGCCATGACTGTCGATGTCGGCGGCAATGGCGGCTTTGACGCCGACGCGATCGGCCACGTCGAACTGCAGGCGGCTCACCTTGGCCCCTAGGGCCTCAAGTTCTGCCTGGGTCTCGTCGGCCGCCGCCTGGTTGCTGTGAAAATGTAGGGCGATATCATGGCCCGTTTCGGCCAGCTTAAGGGCAATAGCCTTGCCGATACCGCGACTGGCACCGGTAATTAACACACGTCTGTTCATTTTACTTTCTCTTCTTCTTTCCCTGCTTGACTCTCCAAGATATAGGCTTGGGTATCTTGGGGCTGGAATACATTAACATTCGCCTCTGCTACAAGTTGATTGTTATGGAATATTTTACAATCAAATACCGCCAGGCCGTTGTCTTCCTGATAGAGGCGAGTGACCCGGGTTTGATAACACTCGCCCTGTTCATAGGCGGGGATTGCCAATGATAACTTGCGCGTGCCCAGCAGAAAACCGACCCGAATCGCCTCTCCCCGGGCGCTCGCTTCCAGTCCGGCGAGGGCGGCGATGCTCTGAGCCATATACTCTATGCCCACATAGTTGGGGACAGATTGACTGGCGGCGTCGAAATAGGCGCTTTGTGGCCCAATGCAGACCTCGGTGAGCAAGGTATCGGGAGCATGTTCCAGCAGCCTGTCGATAAGGATCATCGGCGCGCGGTGAGGCAGCACCTGTTCTAATGGGATATCGGTTAATGGCGTTATTGTCGGCATGGTTTAGCTCTCTCCCCGGCAGAAGATCACGCTGGCATTACTGCCACCGAAGGCAAAGGAGTTACTCATGATGTAGTCGAGTGCCTGGGTTTGACCCGGCGTAACAAAAGGAAGCTCAGGGTTGTCGCCATCCCACTCTTGATCGCCTACCTGAGGAGGCAGTGCTTGCTGATCATTATATTGTGACAGTAAGAGCAGGCAGAAGGCGGCTTCCAAGGCGCCGGCAGCGCCCAGGGCGTGTCCGGTCAGGGGCTTGGTAGAACTCACTGGGGGGATATGCTCGCCAAAGACCTTAAGTAAAGCTCGGCTCTCCATGGCGTCATTTTTCATGGTTGCCGTCCCATGTAAGTTGACATAGCCCACCTGTGATGGGGCGATACCGGCATCTTGCAGCGCCATCTCGATGGCGGCAACCGCGCCCGTGCCTTCAGGGTGGGGTGAGGAGATATGGTGAGCATCGCTGGATTCTCCCACACCGGCCAGCATCAGCTCGGCCTTGCCTAAGGTGAGGGTGAACAGGGCGGCGCCTTCACCGATATTAATGCCGTCGCGGTTGCGGCTAAAAGGTTGGCAATGGGCCTTAGAGACAGACTCCAGCGAGTGAAAACCGTTTAGGGTGAGCTTACACAGGCTATCGGCACCACCGACGATCACCATGTCGCACACGCCAGCCAGTAGTAGGCGCTTGGCGCTGGCGAACACCTTGGCACTGGAGGAGCAGGCGGTCGATACCGTATAGCAGGGGCCGGTGAGGTCAAAATAGTGCTGCAGAAAGTCGCAACTGTTGCCTAGCTCCTGTTTAGAGTAGAGGTAATCGGCTGGCAGGACACCATGTTCGGCGCGGTAGGCCAGCGCCTTCTCGCCTTTGGCGATCCCCGACGTGCTGGTGCCTAAGACGATACCTATGCGATCGGCGCCGTATTGCTGCTTGGCTTGTTCGACGGCTGGGGCGATCTGTTCGGCGGCGCATTGGAGCAGCTGGTTGTTGCGACAGTCAAATCTCTGTAGCTCAGGTGCTATGCTCGGCAGCGCTGAGTTCACCATGCCCACGAGTACGCGAGTGTCTGGGATCAGGTCGTCACGCCACTGCATGCCCTGGGTATCGCCGTCGAGCAGGTGGCGCAGGACTGTTTGGGGATCATCGCCCAGTGGTGTGGATAATCCTAAGTGGGTGATAGCTATCTGTGTCATTGTGTCCGTTCTTTTGCTATGTCGCGGTTGATTTACTCAAGGGGCCGGATATCAAGCGAAAGCTGCGCCTGCTGAAAATCCAGGTTTACCTGTGCTGCCCAAGGTGCTGTCTGACTGTAGCGGATATCCATGATGGTCGCGCCGTCGTTAGCATATAATCTTCTGCACCGCGGTGCATCACACTCATAACTGGCGAGTGTCGCCCCTTGTAAATAGCGATTTACATCCTCGGTCGGCCAGTATATCAATTGCAGCAGCCCAAGAAGATACTCGGCCTTAAATTGCTCACCCAATAGTAGACTCTGTTCACTGGTTAGCTGGTCGCCGTCATAGCTGAGGGTAAACAGTGGCTGCCCCAGGGGCGCAAGCCCTACTAAGGTGAGCGTCTGCGGCGAGAGATCCAGTTGGCTCAGCAGTTGATGTCTGGATTGTTTTACCTTGAGCTTCACCAGTTGGCTCTGGCTAATGTTGGTCTCTGCTGGCAGAGGCGCCAGACAATAGTCGACCCCCTGCGCCAGTACCATGCAGGTTTGCCTGTCCAGCGTTTGGGCGCAAGCACTAAGCAGCAAGATGGCTGCAAGCATCAGGCCTCGGGTTAGCGGCATAGTTCCACGACCATATTAAGACGACGCTCAGACTCGGCGACAAATGGGTTGTTCTCATCCCAGGCATAACCCGCCAGAATAGAGCAGATCATCTGCTTAATCTTAGGGTTAGGCTCTTGATAGAAGATCACATCCTGGAAGCGTCCATCATACCAGGCCTGGACATAGGTTCTGAAGGTATCGACACCGCGCATCAGCGGCTGGGCGTATTCGGTTTGCCAGTCGACCGCCTGACCATTGAGCTGTTTCACGACACATTTAGTCGCTATAGAAGCTGATTGCATCGCTATGGTGACACCTGATGAGAAAACAGGGTCGAGAAACTCACCGGCATTGCCTAGTAAGGCGAACTTATCCGTGGCCAGAGTGCTGACGTTGGCCGAGTAACCTGCCAATTTGGCGGGTTCGCGAATAATTTCTGCCTGACTGAGCAGTTGTTTGAGCCTGGGCTCTTCGCGCACCAGACGCATCAGGGTCTGTTCCAGATCATCAGCATCGCCGAGAAGGTGAGGTTCCCCTACCACTCCGAGTGAGCAGCGGCCATCGCTAAAGGGGATCAGCCAGTACCAGATGTCGCGGTTGTCCGGGTGAACGCTGATCAATATCTTATTGCGGTCGAAGTGATAATCGCCCATGTCGACGCTGTCGATATTGTCCCTGATATGGGTAAAGATGGCGGTGCGGCTGGGAAGACCAGATGGCCGCTCTAGATCCAAAAGACGCGGCAGGACGCGGCCGAAACCGCTGGCATCGAGCAGGTAATCGGCGCTGAGCTCATAACGCTGGCCCTGCTCGTCGCTGATGGTGAGTCTGGGTTGATGGGTTAGATCGACGGCCTCGACGCACTGACCATAGCGGATCTCGACCCCTTGGCTTGCGGCCGTATCGGCGAGCAGCTTGTCGAAGTTGCCGCGCTCGACCTGAAACGTGGTGCCCGGACCTGGGGTAAACTTGTCGGTAAAGTCGAAGTAGGTGGAGCGGCCGTTAGCGTTGAAGGCGGCGCCATTTTTGAATTGATAACCCGCCTGGTTGACGGCATCGAGCATATTGGCCTCGGCAATCACCTGCATGCAGCAGGGCAACAGGCTCTCGCCGATGGAGAAACGGGGAAAATGTTGTTTCTCCAGCACAAGCACTCGCTTGCCCTCTTGATGTAACAGGCTGGCGGCAACACTCCCTGAGGGACCGGCGCCTATCACTATCACATCATAATGCGCCTTAAGCTCCGGCGTTTGCGCTGATATCATCACTTATCAATCCTTGTTAATGTATGAATAAATGGAGATAACCCAAAGGTCAGGGCTATCCCCAAGAGGAGTGTCAGGCCAAAATAGTGGATGGCAGGGGTCTGGCTGAAGGCCAGCAAACCAAAGGCCATCAGGGTCGAACAGGCCGACATGAAGACCGCCATCATCACGCTCTCTCCCTGCTGGCTTTCGGCAAAAAACAGGCTGTAGTCGACGCCGATGCCAAATACCAAGATCAGCGCCAAAGCATGAAACAGGGTCAGTGGTGAGCCTGTTATCCCCAGTAGGGCTAGGGTCAAGAGTGCCGCCAGGGCGGGCACTGAGGTTATCCATAGCGCCATCTTAAGACCGAAGCGCAGGGAGAATATCGTCCCGGCAACCGACAGTGCCAGCGCTAACAGGCCGAGGGTGAGGCTGCGATATTTGGCCATCACATCGGAAATATCCAGCACCTTATCGACCAGACCGACGCCCGTTAGAGGAGCGATTGCCGCCTTAAGAGTCTCTAGGCGTTTGATGCCACCGAGTAAGAGGATAGCAGCGTATTGCTCACCCTTATCCTTAGGGGCTAGCCAGAGCGGCGCAAATAAAGCACCTGCGTCAGAGGCAAGAAAGCTATCAGGAATAATGGTCTTGGCTGCGCTCGCTTCATAAGCCTGGATTAACGGCGGCGCCAGGCTGTCATCCAGGCCCAGGCGATCGAGCAGAGCGGGTAAGTCTTGATAGATCTGTCCCTGAAGTCGGTATGCGGTTTGCTGACTTGCTTGGCTCGGTAGGTAATTAGCCAGATTGACAAAGTTGCCCAGTGCCTGCTGCGATTGCAGTGCTGCCAATATGGGCGTTAGCCCCTCAAGCTGTGTTAGCAGGGCTTCGGGGGTGTCTGCGCGCACCAGAATAAATTGATTGTCGGTACCGCCACTCATCACCTGACGTAACTGCTGCTCGCTCTGGGTGACTCGCTCTGGGCTTTGCTGCAGCGCGCGAATATCATCGTTGACGCCAAGGCGTGACAATCCCCATGTGGTCATTATTGCTAGAGCTAGCAGCGCTACAAGGCCTTTTCCTCTGAATTGGCGAGCGAGACGCTGCATGAGTTGTAAGTAGTTGCTGGCATAGCCCAAGGCCTTTGGAGCTGGCTTCATGGCGCTGTTGGCAAGCTTGGGATAGGCGAAGATCAGCGTCAAATAGGCGCCCAAGAGTCCGGCGGCGCAGAAAACGGCCACCTGCTGCATACCAGGAAAGGGCGTTAGTCCGATGGCGAGATAGGCGATCACAGTCGTTAGCAGCGCCAGGCTGGCGGCGGGAAACACCTTGGTCACCGCCTTGCTGGCGGCCTGGCTATCATGGGTGATGCCCTGGGCCTGCAAACGCTCGCAATAGAAATGGAAACTATAGTCGATGGCGATACCGATAAGGCTAGTGCCAAAGACCAGGGTGAGCAGATGTACCTGGGTAAAGAGCCAGAGCGTGGTGCTCATGGCAAATAACAGGCTGGTACCAATTGTTATGGCCGCTATGGTGAGCGGCATGACAGAGCGAAATGCCAGCCACACCAGAATAATCACACCAACTAGCGAGGCCAATCCCAGGCTGGAAACCTCTTGCTTGGCCTGTTGGGTCGCCGCGGCCGCATGAAATAGTGCGCCGCCGCGCAGCACACTGACCGCTTGTTGAGTCCCTATGCTTTGCTGCATCTGGGTTATCGCGCTTTCTAGCGTGTTTAACTGGCGCTCCTGCGCCTTGGGGTTGAAGGCACTGCCGACACCCTTAGCCATGATGATGGCGACACTGGCCGCCGGCTGATCTGCGGTATTGGTTTGCCCAACCAAGACGCCATCGACTACCTTGAGTCGTTGTTGTGGCGATAGCTGTTTAAGTACCTCAGGGTAGAGCAGCAGGGGATCTTGGCTGAGTAGCTGGCTATTGGCGTAACCAAAGGCATTGTACAGCTGGGCTAATGTATTAGCCTCTAACTTCGCTAATTGTCCATTTTCTAACCTGAGCTTCTGCTGAGGGGTAAGCAGGTGGAATCGATAGGAAAAATAGAAGCGGTTGAGGGCCTGGACGCCGCGTAGATCTGCGCTCTGCACTTGGGTAAAGGCCTCCGGGGTCGCACCGAGCGTGGCCATCAGCTGTTGGGCAGCTTGCACTGCTACGCGCTCATCTTGGCTGACGACGCCAAGGTAGATGCGATCCGCCAGTTGCTGCTCAACCCTGTCTATCGCCCTTTGGGTCAGGGGATCTTCCTGGATCTTGGGTAACATGGCCAGAATATCGCTCTGTACGCCGGCGCCGCGATTCAATGCCTGCAGGGCTAGCAGTGCCATGACAGCCAGCAACACTAGCCAGATGGCGAGTCTGGTGTTGGCGGAGAGACGACTTAGCCAGTCGCTGAGCTTGAGGATCATCTTGTCTCTTGCGCGGGCTGAGCCTGAGGCGGACTCAGGTCGAAATAGGTCTGTTCCTGAGGTGTCAGCGGGCGTTTTTGCAGCGCTTTAAAGCTGATCACGCTGCGATCGCCGCGGCTGTCTAACAGGGTTAGCGAGTCTAGTGATTCGGCGCCTTGCAGTACGATGCGCGGCATCGCCTGCTTGATAAGGGGATCTTTGGGTTCAAGTCCCAGCAGCCAGCTGCCAGCTTGTTGGATAAGATGCGGCGTAAACTGGGTCTCTAGTGGGACGAGATCGCCACTGAGCAAGGCGCTCATCAGCTTAGGCATCATCTGCGCCATGGCGCCTGCCTGAGGGTTTTCATCGGCGTGGCTTACCTGCTTGTTTCCGTCGGCGTCTATCTGCACCAAGGTATTCTGGGTCAGAATCAGTCCACTGTAGAATGGCGCAGTTTGCAGCCAGGCGATCCCCAGTTTGTCCTGAAACAGAAATTCTCCCTGACTCAGTAGCGGTTTCTTCAGTACCTTGAGATAGCGGGATTGGCTAAACTCGCCCTTTGCGGCGTCACCACCACCGAGACGCTTAGCTAAGGCGCTTAAGGCTGCTTTGTCCGCTGGCGCTTTAAAAAGTGCCTCATAATCGGCTGATTGATCTGCATGAGTGACCAAGCTAATGAAACTCAGGCAAAGCAGCAGTGCGCTTAGCCCTAGCTTGAGGTCGAGTCTGGCCATCATAGGGATTCACGCTCCTCTGTGCTCAGCAGGTGGGCTATCTTGTCGCGAAAGCAAGTGGGCGTGACCAGGCAAAGCTCCTTGCTGTCGATCTCGACCGCGGCCTGCACAGTATACCCCTTGGTCAGACGTTGATTGGTCTGGGCATCACGCACCTGATAGGTGATCTTGAGACGGTTTTCCCACTCCACTAATGAGGCGATCACCTTGACCTTCTGCTCAAAGGTGCTGGCCTGCACATACTTGATCTGTAGATCGATAATGGGCCAGGCATAGCCCGAGGCCTGCATCTTGCGGTAGCCGTAGTCGATCTCGTCCAGCAACTGGCAGCGAACGATCTCGAAATACCTTAGGTAGTTGCCGTGCCAGGTGATCCCCATCGAATCGACATCGTGAAAGGGGATGACCATCTCCATCTCTGTGGTGAGCAGTGCCTTCATCTGATACCTCCTAGTGACACACTTCCCACTGTCCCTGCTGGATCTTGTCCACCGTCTGTCTGAGCACGCTTTCCAGTGGTCTGTCTTCGGTGAGTAGCTCAAAGTCGGCGCTGACCTGATCTAGGGTCTTGGCTACTGAGCTGGCCAGCGAGGCGTGACACAATTCGCCCTGGGCGATGCGCAGATGAATACCTTGGGTCATGGCTAACAGTGCGGCTGCAGCGACCTGTTCGGTAAGCTGCAACACACGCATACAATCGCGGGCGGCGATAGTGCCCATGCTCACCTTGTCCTGGTTGTGACATTCGGTGGAGCGAGAGAAGACGCTGGCAGGCATAGTGTTTTTAAGTGCCTCGGCGGTCCAGGCCGAGACGCCGATTTGCACCGCCTTGAAGCCGTGGTTGATCGCTTTACGGTTACCCTGAGCGCCCGAGAGGTTGGCGGGCAGGCCGTTATTAAATTTAGGGTCCATCACCAGTGCCATCTGACGGTCGATAAGGTCGGCGATATTGGCGATGGCGTTCTTCATCGAGTCCATCACGAAGGCGATATGGCCGCCATAGAAGTGACCGCCGTGGAGCACGTGTTCACCCTCACCATCGACGATAGGGTTGTCGTTGGCGCTATTGAGCTCGGTCTCGATAAACTGACGCATGAAGGGCAGGGCATCTTGTAGCACCCCTATGATGTGCGGCGCGCAGCGGATCGAGTATCTGTCCTGTAATCTGTCTGAGTTACGAGGATGCTCATGGTGATTAAGATCGTCACGTATCCAGGCGGCAATCTGGTTCTGGCCAGGATGAGGCTTGGCCGCAAACAGGATATCGTCGAAATGGTTCGAGTTACCCTTGAGGGTCAATGACGCCATGGCGGTGATACGACTGGCCAGGCGATTGAGATACTGGGCTCTGTCGTAGGCTAGACAGGCCAGCGCTGTCATCACGGCTGTGCCGTTCATCAAGGCGAGGCCCTCTTTGGGGCGCAGGGTCAGCGGCGTGATATTGAGCTCGCGGTAAACCTCAGCAGTGTCGCGACGCTCACCTTGGTAAAACACTTCGCGCTCACCAATCAGTACCGCAGCCAGATAGGATAGCGGCGTGAGATCGC
This sequence comes from Shewanella marisflavi, assembly GCF_002215585.1. Taxonomy (NCBI): domain Bacteria; kingdom Pseudomonadati; phylum Pseudomonadota; class Gammaproteobacteria; order Alteromonadales; family Shewanellaceae; genus Shewanella; species Shewanella marisflavi. Next base: position 3,927,043 of record NZ_CP022272.1, on the reverse strand, counting down.
CACTGGCGCCAACCGAGCCCTCTTCGGGGATCACCGGCGTGATGCCAAGGTTTAGAAGAGTTTCGATGCGTTGAAGCAGCTCATAACTGACCCCGGACTTACCGACTGCAAGAGAGCTGAGGCGACAGGCCATCACGGCCCTGGCTTGGGTGACACTGAGAATATTACCCAGGCCGCAGCCGTGAAAACGTGACAGATGCAGTGGCAGCTCATGGACCAGATCTAACCCAACGGTGACTGTGCAGGAGTCGCCATAGCCTGTTGTTACCCCATAGACCACGCCCTCTTCGGCCAGCAGGCTATCGATAAAGCGAGCCCCCTTTTGGATATACTCCTGATAGTCGGCGCTGTCATCGAGCTTGGCCTGAGCACCTTTGGCAATGGCAACGACCTCCTCGAGGGAGAGGTTACGTTGGCCAAACTTGACCTGGGCGCTGGATGCAGGGTTATGGGTTGTCTGTGTCATCTATTTCTCTGTCCTGTTGAGCGTTTGAGGCTTGGCCTCGCGCAGGAGTTCATCATCCTTGCGCCAAAAATCAAAAAAGTTAAACCATTGCAGCGGTGCACGGCGGGCATAGTGTTCCAGTCGCTCGGCGTAACGGTTTACCGCCTGTTGTAATCGTTCCATGCGGCCGGCGCGCGGCCCCTTGAGTGTGTCGGCAAAGTGTTCTACATGGACACGGTAGCGGCCATTTTCTCTGAGGCAGAACATCAGGTAGACAGGGCAGTCCAGCAGGCTGGCCAGAATAAACGGGCCTTGGGGGAAGGGTGCCTCTTTGCCCATGAAAGGAGCGTAGAGCACCCGGCCTTCGCTGCTGGTGGAAGTACGATCGCCAGCGATCACCACAAGTTCTCCCTGCTCTATCTTTTGCTGTAGCAACATAGAGGTGCTGGGGCCCAGTTCGGTGACCTGGATAAGGTTAAGGGCGCTATCTGGGTTGAGTTGTTTCAGCACCCGATTGAAGTTCTCCGCGTTCTGGGTCAGCACCATCACATTGACCTTCACCTTGCGCTGGTGAATTGAGATGGCGCGGCATAGCTCTAGATTCCCCAGGTGAGAGACCAGCAGCACGGCGCCCTGGCCCTGAGCCAGTGGCTTAGCCAATAGTTCGCGGTCGGGAAAATCGACCTGGCTGAGCTTGATGCGATCGCACCAGGCATCGATACGATCCAGCGCTGCGTTACCGAAGGCGAAAAAGTGTTTCAGGCTATGGCGCCAGCCTATCTCGCCCTGAAGGTCGGGATGTTTGGGTTCTAGCGTTTGTACCTGACGTAAGAACCCTTGGCTAGCACGGCGCGCCGCAGAGCCAGTGGCAAAGAAGTAGCAGATCACCGGATACATGATGGCGCGGCATAACCAATGGCCGCCCAGTTTGTAGCTCTCGGCCAGCAATTTGATCCCCCAGTAGCTGCCTCGCTCGCCGATGCGCGACCAATGTTGCACTTTCTGTGGTCGGCTGCGTTTATGGCGTAGCAGCTTAGGGGCACGTTTTAGCATGCCGAAGAAAAGCTTAGTGTGCATAACGGAGATACGCACATTGTCCTTCACCCCTTGAAAGTGGCTGGTGCCATCTTCGGGGTAGATCACTCGTGTTGGCAGGTGTTTGACCTCAACGCCTTGCCAGTAGAGTTTGACCAACACCTCGATGTCGAAATCCATCCGCTCGCCCAGTTGTTCACTGAGAAACAGTTGTTCGGTGGCGGCTAAGGGGTAAACGCGAAAGCCACACATGGAGTCTTGGATCTCCAGACTCAGGGTTTCAACCCAGACCCAGAAGTGGGTGAGGTAGCGGCCATAGAGGCGTCCCTTGGGAACGGATTCGTCATATTGAGGCAGTCCGGAGATCAGCGCCTGGGGCTGAGCCTGTGCCGTTTCGATCATCTTAGGAATATCGTCGAGGTCGTGTTGACCGTCGGCGTCCACCTGCAGCGCATGGCTAAAACCATCGGCGTAAGCCGTCCTAAGCCCTGTCATTACCGCCGCGCCTTTGCCACGATTGAACGGGTGATGTAACAATCGCACCCAGTCGTATTGCGCCGCCAGTTGGCACAAGAGATGGCGGGTTTCGTCATCGCTGCCATCGTTGACCAGGTAGCAGGTCATTCCCAGAGGTTCCAGGCGCGCGAGCGTTGCTTTGATCGCCTGGCGATGGTTGTAGTTTGGAATGACTAACGCCAGTTGCATCAGCAAGCCTCCTGGTTGCTTTGCAGCGGGGCAAGGCAAATACGGCCTGAACCGTAGCGCTGATCGTCCTGATAGTAGGCGAAGGTAAGCTTATGTTTAGCACGGTTGAGGCTGATCTTGAGACGGACTTGGCTGCCAGGCAAGATCAACTGTTGAAACTTGAGCACCTCAAGGGTCTGCACCTCGGGACGATAGCCAAATTCTGCCGCGCCCAGCTGCACTGCCCAATCCAGTTGCGTCACCCCGGGTAGCACGGCTTGCTCGGGAAAGTGGCCGTTAAAGTAGGGCAGCTCGGCGTCGATGCGCAGTTGCCACTCGACGCCATCTTCCAGCACCTGTTTGCTGATAATGGGGGGTAAACTTGACTTAATCATGATTAAACAATTCTAACAGTTCAGCGTGAATACGCTTACCCTGAGTGTTTATTGGCAAGGCATCAGGATAGCGCCAGCGCCTTGGCAGGGTGACACGTTCAAACTGACTGAGAAGATGTTGCTTGAGGGCATTATTGACCGCCAACTTACCTTGAGCTTCCAGCAGTTGTTTGCCCTCGCTTGACAGCATTATGGCTGCGCCCAGTATTACCCTGGGTTGTTCCAATACGGCTAAGGCGGCTTGCTCGACCAGTGGATGACTCTCCAGCAGGGCTTCCATCTGCACGAGTGACAGACGTTTCTCCTCTATCTTGACGATGCGATCCAGACGACCCTGCAGCACAAATTCGTTGGAGCTGAGTAGCTCTATCTTGTCGTCACATTTGAGCCAATCGTTGTCTGGTAGATAGGGGGATTTTAACCAGAGCGCACCATCTTGGGGATCTTGTTTGATCTCGTGACTGGCAAAGGCTCTCCAGTTCTGCTGGTGAGCGTGCTGGCGACGATAGGCGATACCACCGGTTTCTGTGCTGCCAAAGACCTCGATGGGCGGTTTTCCGTAACAGTGGGCAATGGCATTAGCAGCTTCCAGGCTCAAGGGGCCACCAGAGCTGAAGATAAGGCTAGGCGCGCGCATCTGTGGCTGATGGTCTAGGGCATCGGGCAGGCGTGACAACTGCGCCGGGCTGCTGATCAGGCAGAGATTAGGAAACAGGTTGGCGTAATAAGTTAAGGTTTCGGGGTATTCCACCAGATCGCTTAGGAAAGGGCGGCTGGCGGCTAGTGGCCAAAGCACCTTAAACAGCAGACCATAGATATGCTGATGAGAGACTGTTGAGATCACACTGCACTGGGGCAGGTGATTGGCAAAAGTCTGTTCTAGCACAGTGACTTCGGCATCGAGCTGATCAAGTGTCTTAGTGATCGCCTTGGGTTGACCGCTAGAGCCCGAGGTAAACAAGATCAATTCGCCAAAACCCTGACTGACTGGCCAGGGGCCAGCATGCTTCAGATCTTTACTCAGGACGATATGATCTTTGGCCTCGCACAGAGGATGGTCTGACAGCACGCCGTCAAATTCCAGAGCGAGTTCGCTCAGGGTGCCACTCTGGGTATTGGCCGGTAAGATGAGCTGTTTACCTGCTAAGAGCCCGGCGCAGAGGCCCACCGCGAAGAGGTCGCTGCTGTCACAGGCCAGCAACCAGCGTTTGGCTTGATGCTGGCTAAGGGTCTCAAAGACTGCTGCGACTTGAGCGGTAAAGGCGGCACCGTTCACTATATCGTGGTGATTGAAGCTTATTAGCTGCTGACTCGCAGGGCCGTGTTTGAGCCAATGTTTGAGTAGGGCTGTCATGACTTTTTTAACCAGAATGTTCGATATAGCCATTCTCCGCCGAGTAGCAAACCAATCAGCAGGTAGGCAATAAATCCATTATAGAGTGTCCAAGTGGCTAGGCTGGTGGCGCTAGCCGTGTACAGCGCCATGGCACCGTTAAAGATAAACAGGCCACACCACAGCATAGTGACCTTACGCAGATAGGGAATCGCTTCCTCGGGCAGGTCTGGCTCCTTGAGTCTGGCAAGGCGCTCTATCATGGTAGGGCCGTGGTTGAGCGAGTAGGCAAACAGCGCCAGCATGCTCAGGTTGATCACTACAGGATAGTAGAGTAGCCAAGCGTTCTGTTTTGCCAGGTAACTTCCGGCGGTCAGAAAAATGCCCACTATGATGGGCAACATCATGGCTCTCACCTGCTGTCTCTGTAGCGCCAGTCGCAATAACAGCAGGCTACAGAGGGCGAGCGCAATCACTCCCGGCGGCAAATAGTTTAGGCCAAAGTAGACGGCGAGGGGGTACCCCAGCAGCACCAGGCCAGTGACTAATTGCAGAAACAGACGCATTACTGCTTCACTAGCCCTTCGATAGCCGTCACGACATCGTTGACGGTGCGAACGGCTTTAAACTCGTCGGGTTGAATCTTCTTACCCGTGAGTTGTTGCAGTTTAATGACCAGATCAACCGCGTCTATGCTGTCCAGATCAAGATCTTGGTACAGTGACGCCTCTGGCGCGATATCGTCGGCATCGATTTCAAACTCATCGACCAGGATCTGAGTCAGCATCTGTAGAATTTGTTCACGATTTTGCATGCTGCCTCCTAACCGCGTTGAGATTCGATAAAGCTTGCCAGACTGGCAACGCTATAGAAGTGAGCCTTGGTGGCTTCTGAGTTGGCTTCGATTTTGACATCGAACTGTTTCTTAATTGCCAAGCCCAGCTCAAGCGCATCGATAGAATCTAGCCCTAAACCGTCACCAAAGAGGGGTGCATCGGTTTCAATATCGTCGATGCTGACATCTTCTAGATCGAGGCAATCTATGATGAGTTGTTTAATTTCGTTTTGTAAGCTCATAATTAATATCAAGTTGTTGTTTATAATATTCTTCGAGATCCCGCGTCAATTGCCGCGCCATTTTGGCATCACCGCCAGCTTGAGCATGATACCTGATATGTTCAATAGTTTCGCCTACTTCGACATTCATGCCTATGGTTTGGCGAGGTATCTGATACCAGGATTCCTGCTTAGTCAGTCCAACGGCATTGGTCCTTAATACAACTGGGATCAGATCTGTGTTAGTGCGTAGTGCAATATTGGCGGCACCACGGGCAAAATCGTTAATTATCTCTCCTTTGCGGGTGCGGGTACCTTCGGGAAAGATAATCATATTAGTGCCTTGGGCCAGTACCTGACTACAGTCATTGAGCAGCAGATCGGCGCCGCGGTTGGGGATATACCCGGCACAAGAAACCACGCCCCGCATAAACGGATTGCGCCACAGCCCCTGTTTGACGATACAGCCAACATTGGGCATTAAGCTTATTAGCACCACCACATCCACTAGGGTGGGATGATTGGCAATGATCACCTTGCCCTTGGCCTGTTGCAATCGATGAAGATCTTGGGTGGTTACCCGAATCACGCCCGCCCAGGTGAGCATATGTACGAAGCCACGAAACATCAGGTGTACAGTCCGTTGCACTCGGGCGACGCGTGCCGCTTGCGTGCCCGGCCATAATCTCAGTACCGGCAGTATAGTGAGCGAACTGAGTAAGCCGCCTAGGCCAAAGGCGATATAGCAGCTTACACCGCCTAGCCAACGGGGGATATAGGCGATGCCGGTCAGGCGTTTGGCAACGACCTGGCTAGTCATGGTTTATCCGGTAAAGGTATTGGTTAAGACGGCCTTCGAGTGGCTGTAAGCTGGCAATGGTATGTAGTAGTTGGCCAAAGCCGATCTCCGGGACCGCAGCCAATTCGGTCGCAGAGGGGGTCGTATCCAGCGTCAGCGTCAGACCTTTTTGCTCTGGCGCGGCCAGCGAGAGTTGTAAGGCGAGGGCGATGGGGAGCTCAGGCTCTTGGGTAAACTCTTTATAGATGTCTGATACCGGCTCATCGCCAAAGACCAATAAAAGTGGACTGTTATCTTCGGCCAGTTGGCCGTATGCCTCAATTATCGCCTGGGACAAGGTATTTTCACTGGCGGCGATCGATGTCGATGGTGAGCGGTTATCGGTCAGAATGCTGAAGATACCGCTGGCGGTATTGTGCACCGACTGACTAAATCCTATGGGTGAGATAGGTTGCTGACGCACTATGTCATGCAGCAGATCCACAGTGCGATTAAGTTCACCATGGCGCGAGGCAAATATGGTGCGGCACTGGGACGGCGCCTCGCACTGAAAGGCAACCTCTAACAGCATCTTGGTGAGCTTGCTAAAGCGGCGCCTTTGCATGGCGGGCACTTGCTTGAGAGCCGGTACAGTCTGCGCTGACGTTTCTGTCTCGTTGGCAATAGAGGGCCACTGCTGCCAGTCGTCCAGTTGCTGGTAATGGGGAGACCAGGCACCCGCTGAGTGTATATGAAAGTGTAACCGCACTACTTTGCCTCTAAATACAGCATCTTGCTGATGTTTTCCATAACCAGAAACTAAGCCACAAGGTAAATTTGTGGGGCGGCTATTGTACACCTATTCACGGTTTACATAAATATGTGATTGTTGAGAGATAATGGCGTGGGATCGCGGCGTGGCTGCAGGGAAAATGTCGCCCGATCAGGATCGGGCGACAGGTCTGTTATGACTGTTTTAACTGCTTCTTGAGCTTACGCAGGGCGGCTTTGACCTTCTTGCTGTTCTCTGGGCCCATGCGAATCATCAACTTCTGTGCATTGGGCAGGCCTTCAAGCGCAGGGTCGACAAACTTGTAGTTAACGCTGACGCTGTCTAGCTCTATGGGCGCCTCGATAACGGGGGCTGAGAGCATGACATCGATCGCCTCTATCATGCGATCATCGAAATTCATGTCTGGATAACCTAACTCTTCAAATGCCTCGCCCAGTAGCGGTTTTACCTTGTTGTAGGTGGCGAAGAGCTGCTGTTCATCCAGATTGTCCACGAAGTTCGCGTAGAGATCGTATCTATGATAGCTATCAGGATTGAGATAGGTCTTATTGGTGACCTCGGAGACGGTAAACTTGCTGTTGGGCGCCTTGAGCGGGCTGACCTTACGCGCCAATTCGCCTTGGGCCAGATTATCAACAAACACCACGAAGTGTCTGACGATATCTTTTTCAACCAAGATGGGCTCAATCTTCATGCCATTGGCGACTTCGACCGTCTTATCAACAATATACTCATCGCTCTGTGCCAATGTTGGCAACGGAACTTCTGTTTCGCTTGGGGACTCAGGGATGGGGTCTTCCACCTCTGGTTCGATAATGTCAGGCTCAGGCAAGGCGGCGTCTGTCACTAAGGGCTGCTCCGGTTCTGGCTCGGGCAGGGTTATGGGCGCCGGTATCTCTGGCTCAGGCTGAGGTTCGTCACTGCCGAGGAAGTAATAGGCGCCGCCGGCGAGCATGAGCACAATGATCACCACTGCAATACTGAGCGCATTAATTCCATTGCGCGATGTCTGTGGGGCAATTCTATCTTCTTGACTGACTTGCATGAGATTTCCTTGAATTGTGGCTGGATTGGCCCTGTGACCACAGAGGCCTTACTCCATTCTGCAAAATTCACCGGGCTTGTCTAGGGGTGGCCAGTGAAATAAAAAATATTTAATTGCTGGCAGGCCCTAGTCAAGCCTGCACGTATTGCTGGCGCTCCCCTAACCAGCGCAGCACTATGGCGTCAACATTTTCCGGTACCTGCTGCATCACATGTAGGGCTAATTTCTGAATGTGGGGAATGAGGGCCTGATCCCTGACCAGATCGGCGATCTTCATTTCGGCAATTCCCGTCTGCTTGGTGCCCAGGACTTCACCCGGACCACGAATTTCCAGATCTTTCTGGGCGATCACAAAGCCATCGTTGCTGTCTCTGAGTACGCCGAGGCGTTGGGTGGCAGTATGCGATAAGGGCGCCTTATAGAGCAACACGCAGTGGCTGGCCACGGCGCCACGTCCGACACGTCCCCGTAGCTGATGCAGCTGTGCCAGTCCCAGACGTTCAGGATTCTCGATGATCATTAGGCTGGCATTGGGCACATCTACCCCAACTTCAATCACAGTCGTGGCGACCAGCAGCTGAATGGCGCCCGCCTTAAAGGCGTCCATGACAGCCTGTTTCTCAGCGGGTTTCATGCGGCCATGCACTAGACCAATGGCAAGTTCCGGCAATATTTGCTTTAGTTCTTCGGCGGTATCTTCTGCCGCCTGACATTCGAGTACCTCAGATTCTTCGATCAGGGTGCAGACCCAATAGGCCTGACGCCCGCCCTCTAGTGCGGCCTGGCGCACGCGATCGATCACCTCACTGCGGCGGTTGTCTGAGATGGCGACCGTGGTGACTGGTGTCCGCCCAGGTGGTAGCTCGTCGATGATAGAGGTGTCCAGATCCGCATAGGCCGTCATCGCCAGAGTGCGCGGTATAGGGGTGGCGGTCATGATCAACTGATGGGGATGGAAGCCTTGGCTAATTCCTTTCTCTCTCAGCCCTAGACGTTGATGTACCCCGAATCTGTGCTGTTCGTCGATGATGATCAGTGCCAGGCGGTTGAACTCGACCTGTTGCTGAAAGATGGCATGGGTACCGATGACGATATGGGCCTCGCCGCTCTTGATCTGTTCCAGCGACTGAGTGCGCGCCTTGCCCTTGAGTTTGCCGGCCAGCCAACCAACCGTTAACCCTAGAGGCTCAAACCAGGCAGCAAAGTTATTGGCATGCTGCTCGGCGAGCAGTTCGGTTGGTGCCATCATGGCCACCTGATAGCCGCTCTCAATGGCTTGCAGCGCTGCAAGAGCCGCCACCAGTGTCTTGCCCGAGCCCACATCGCCTTGCACTAAGCGCATCATGGGATGGTGCTGGGCGAGATCGGCTGTGATCTCTGTGACGACTCGCTGCTGAGCACCCGTGGGTTTGAAGGGCAGCGAGGCCAAAAAAGGATTGAGCAGCTGCCCGGTAGGATGCATCGCCTGGGCCGAATCTTGATTGCTACGCTGCCTGAGCTGCAACATGCTGAGGTTGTGGGCCAGCAGCTCCTCTTGAATAAGGCGCTGCTGCGCCGGATGGGTACCTTGCTCCAACGCAAAGGGACTGACATCGCTCGGGGGTCTGTGCAGCAGCTGCAGCGCATCGACTAACGAAAGCTGATTGGGTTGTAACTGGGGTGGCAGCAACTCCTTGAGCGCGCCATGGGCCAACAGGGCAAGCGCCTGGTCGGTTAATTTGATCCAGCTGGCTTGTTTAAGTCCTTCGGTGGTCGGATAGATAGGGGTTAAGGTTTCACTCAGACTCGGTTCGCTGCCGTCATGGAGTAGCTTGTATTCCGGATGGATGATCTCTCGATGAAGTTTGCCTCGGCGCACTTCACCATATGCGCGAATGCGCGCACCCTCTTCGAGGCCGTTGCGCATGGCGGCCGAAAAATTAAAGAAGCGTAGCGTTAGGGTACCCGAGTCATCCCGCACCGTGCAGGTGAGCATACGCTTGCGGCCTTGGACTATCTGGGTCGATTGGATCACGGCTTCTATGGTGCCGTAGCTACCGGGATAGAGGGCGGCGATAGGATAGATCTGGGTACGGTCTTCATAACGTAGCGGTAGATGAAACAGCAGATCCTGAACCGTTTTGATGCCGAGCTTCTCCAGCCGCTGCGCCATCTTAGCAGCAACGCCTGTTAACTCTGTCACCGCCATGAGATCGAGTCTATCCACGCTTTATACCCATTTGATTTAACGTTCTATTTAAACAGTATCTGAGTCGATCACTGTAAATATATACATATACTATCAGAGTTCTGTATGAACGCAATCTTGCGCCAAGCTTGCGGGGGTAAAAGCATGCTGGCCTAAATGCAAGTGGCCTTACAGCCAGCCTTTTTCCAGGCACAGGTGTCACCGATAAGGGGTGACAAATGTCATCTCTTATCGGTGAGTCGCAATGCAGTCTTATACGGATTGAGCGGAGAGGATCAGGTAGCTCAAGTAGATAAGATAGCAGAGCAGCAGCAATGCCCCTTCGCGCCGACCGATGCGCAGGCCGCTCCAGGCCAGGGGCAGAAGCAGCAGTGCCAGTGTTACCATCACCAGCAGATCCATCGCAGGTACGCTAGCGTTTATGGGCTGGATGAGCGCAGTGATGCCTAAGATGCCAAGCAGGTTAAACAGATTTGAGCCGACCAGGTTGCCGATGGCGATATCACTCTCACCACGTCTGGCTGCCACAACTGAGGTGATAAGTTCTGGCATGCTGGTGCCTATGGCCACTATGGTGAGACCGATAAGCAGTTCACTCATTCCCAGCTGTGTAGCCAGCGCAACGGCGCCGTCGACAAATAGCGCGCCGCCACCGACCAGCATGCCGATCCCTAGGGCGACTAAGAGCATTGACAGTAAGGGTGGAAGGGGACGGCTTGTTTCTTCGACCTTGGTTGCCTGCTGTCTATCAAACAGATAACTCATGGCCAGAAAGGCGACAAGCATAGAAGCCAGGAGGGCACCATCGAGACGACTCAGTCCACCATCGCTTAGCAGTCCACAAAATAGCAGAGTCGAAAACAGCATCAGGGGAATATCCCGCTTCACCATCTGCGACTGTACCCCTACCGGACGCACCAATGCCGTGAGCCCGAGGATGAGACCGATATTGGCGATATTCGATCCCACCACATTGCCCAGGGCGATATCTGCATTGCCAGCGATGGCCGATTTAAGGCTGACGGCCAATTCTGGGGTACTGGTACCAAAGGCGACTATGGTCAGGCCTATGACTAGCGGTGTGACACCGAGTCTGAGCGCGAGGGCACTGGCACCACGAACTAAAGATTCGGCGCCGAGAATGAGGATGAGCAAACCAGCAATAAGGGCTAGCGGGGTAAACATGATTAACTCTCAAATATGGGGGGAGGCAAGCATAGTGATTGTTGAAATTTAGGCAACAAGAATTTAGGGGGACGTTATTAAATTTTGTTTATCTCACCTTAAACAGGGTAATAAAAAACACGCCTGATGGCGTGTTTTTATGTCAGACGAGTGTTGGTTTGCGATTACAGCTCATCTTCCCAGCGCACAATAGCGCCGCGCTGTCCATCGACCTTGGCGCTGTATCTCTGCTCCAGCACATGGCGTTTGATCTTCAAGGTAGGTGTTAGCACGTCGTTGTCTACATCCCAAGCCTCGGTGACCACTATGATAGCATCGACGGTTTCGTGGGACTCCAGATGAGGGTTAACACTGTCTAAGGTCGCCTTGAGTGAGGCTCGCACCTCCTCTTTCGGCTGCAGTGAGGCCCCTTCGGAGAGCTGAACCAGCGCCACCGGATGAGGCAGGCCAGAGCCTATGATGCAGATCAGCTCCACGTGGGGGTCTTGCGCCAGCTTACGCTCGATAGGCACAGGCGCAACATACTTGCCTTTGGCTGTCTTGAAGTTGTCTTTGACGCGGCCCGTGATAGTGACGCAGCCGTCGGCGTCGATTGAGCACAGATCGCCAGTATGGAAATAACCCTCTTGGTCGAAGCTGGCCTGAGTGACCTCCGGTTGTTTGTAGTAACCAGTCATCAAGCCTGGACTCTTAACCAGTAACTCTCCACTTTCGCTTTGCTTGACGCTACAACCCTCGACCGCACGTCCGACTGTGCCAATCTTGCTGGCGTCGAAGGGGTGGTTGATGATGGAGTAGGCGCTGTTTTCTGTCATGCCCCAGGCTTCACAGATATTTAGGCCAATCTTGTGGTACCAGGCGATCAGCGAAGGAGGGATAGGTGCCGAACCTGAGCCTAACAGGTGGCAATGCTCCAGCCCTAGCCCTTGACGGATCTTCTTCTTCACCAGCGAGCTGATAAAGGGGATCTTGAGTAGTAGATTGAGTTTGGTGTAGCCAATCTTGTCGATAATATTTTTCTGGAACAGGCTCCACAGACGCGGCACTGAGAAGAAGACGGTTGGCTTGGCTCGTTGCACGTCGGCGACAAAGCTGTCGAGACTCTCGACAAAAGCAACGCTGCTGCCTGAATAGAAGGAAGAGCCTTCGATGGCAACGCGTTCGGTAATGTGGGCCAGCGGCAGATAGGAGAGCAGTCTATCGTTGCCATCAGTTTTGAGGTCACGCACCACGGCGCGGCAGGTCCAATCATAACTGGCGAAGGTCTGAATCGCCCCTTTAGGTTTACCAGTCGAGCCCGAGGTGTAGATGATGGTCATGATCTGCTCGGGCGTTGGTGCCTCGACATCAGTCAAGGGCTGGCCCATCTTCAGCAGAGTGTCCCATTGGTATTGAGCTGGCATAGTATCGTATGGCATGGCGAGACGCAGTATGTCGCCGCCGACACCGGCTTCCTGATCGGCCCAGTAATCCAGCTTACCGATAAAGATCGCCTTAGATTCGCTGTGCTCCAGCACGTAACGTATGGTATCGGCATTGGCGGTGGGATAGATGGGCACGCTGATGTAGCCACCAAGCATTAAGGCGAGATCGGTAATAAACCATTCGGCGCAGTTTTTCGATAAAACCGCGACCTTGTCGCCTGGCTCTAAGCCTAGGTGACGCAGTGCGCCGGCGATCTGCTGCATCTTCTGCTGTACTTCACGCCAGCTGAAATTGACATATTGGCCGTTTATGGGTTGTTTCAGGTAGGTGTTATCGCCATATTGCTCAACCCAGTGGTGCAACATGTCGACCGGTGATTTGAATAGTGAGTCCATCTTGCCATTCCATATTTATTCTTAGTGTTAAAGGAGACGCAACTTGGTTCGCTTGGCTTATGCCACTGCGATACTCAACAACCCCCATTATTGAGCGGGCACTGATGTCTGCAATGAGAGCGCCTGGCCACTTTTTATGCGCGTCTTTGAGTATGGCGAAGAATGTGATCTATGACAATTGTTTTGCCGGAATAAAAGGCCAATTGTCATAGTCTTAGAGAGTATGGGGTGGTAGGCGTGCTGGTGTTAGCCTTCTAGCTCGGCCTCGGGATCCGGTGCGCGCATTCGCTGCCACCAGGTTTCGTCGGCGATGATCTGTCCCTTCTCGTCGATGGCGGGATAGGGGATCTTCTTGCGTCGACAGGCCTTGGCGTAGATGGGATGTCCCTGTTCGAACAGCATGGTCTGGCAGTAGGCGTCGTCTAAGGTGCGCTTGCCATACATGCCTGCCTGGGCGCGCTGGCGCTGGGCTTCATACATGATCAAGGCTGAGGCCACCGACACATTGAGCGATTGCACCATGCCGATCATCGGGATGATGATCTGCTGGTCGGCAATGGCCAAGCCTTCGTCGCTGACGCCGTCGCGCTCATTGCCCATGATCACTACAGTCGGCTTGGTATAGTCTATTTCGCGAAAATCCACAGCGGTTTCTGAGAAGTTGGTGGCCAGGATCTGCATGCCTGCCGCCTTGAACTGTGCCGCAGCCTCATCCATATGATAATGCTTGATGGTCTTGACCCACTGCTGGCTGCCCGAGGCGGTGTTGCCTGAAACGCGCATCTCGATATCGGGCCAAACGGCGTGAATTTGATGTATGCCCACGGCGTCGGCGGTGCGGATCACCGCGGCGATATTGTTAGTCTTGTGTACCTTGTCCAAACACAGGGTGAGGTCGGTCTGGCGGTTGTCTAGCATCTGGTTGATGCGGGCGAAGCGTTCTGGACTCATGATGTTTCGTTTGTAATGTTTATCAAGAACAAAGGGCGCCGCAGCGCCCTCTGGTGTCAACTTAGAGCTTACAGCTCCATCACGCCATCCATCTCAACCAGCGAGTCTTTCGGCAGCTGCTTGACGCCAATGGCGGCGCGGGCAGGATAAGGCTGCTCGAAGTAGCGACCCATGATCTCGTTCACTGTGGCGAAGTTAGCCAAGTCTGTCATGAAGATGTTTAGCTTAACGATATCTTTCAGGCTACCACCGGCGGCTTCACACACGGCAGTCAGGTTGTCGAATACCTGTACGACCTGGGCTTCAAACTCATCGCTGACCATCTGCATGGTTTCAGGATTTAGCGGGATCTGGCCAGACAGATAGACTGTGTTGCCAACCTTAACAGCTTGAGAATAGGTGCCGATCGCCTGTGGGGCCTTGTCGGTTGCAATGATGATCTTCTCTGCCATAACGCTCTCTCTACTTAGGTTAATAATGGTGGAACTAACGATTACGTGATGTGCGCAGTACTTCCGGTAGTACCCTGATACGGCGCATCACGTTGGCTAAGTGGACTCGGTCGGTGACCGAGATCCGTAAGTTAATCAAGAATACCCGGCCGTCGCGCTCTTCGGTGCTCAGGTTGTGGATATTTGAACCTTCGGCGGCCACGATAGAGGTGATCTTCGCCAGTGCACCCTGGTGGTTGACGATCTCGATCCGCAGGTTGGCCTGGAACTCAACGCCCTCGGCGTTATCCCAGTGTACCGGGATATACTTATCCGGCTCGCCCTGATAGCCGCGGATGTTGGCGCAGCTCTCCATATGCACTACCAGCCCTTTACCTGGGCTTACGTGGGCAATCACCGCATCGCCGGGAATAGGGCGACAACAGTTGGCGAAGGAGACCAGCATGCCTTCGGCGCCGCGGATCGGCATCATGTTAGATTCTTTATGCTCGTGTTGCTCAACGCGATCGCCTTTAAGACGTTGGGCGATCACTATGCTCATGGCGTTACCCAGACCGATATCGGCCAGCAGGGCGTCGAGGGTAGCGTGCTTGGTCTCGCTGACCACCTTATCGATCTGCTCCTGGGGAATATCCTTGAGCTTGATGTCGCCTAGGGCATGGTTGAGCAGACGCTTGCCGAGCAGGACGGCATCATCTTCTTTGAGGCTCTTAAGCAGCTGTCTGATTTTCGAACGTGCCTTCCCCGTCACCACAAAGTTAAGCCAGGCGGCATTAGGTCGTGCGCCCTTGGCGGTGATGATCTCTATGGTCTGGCCGGAAATAAGTGGCTGACTCAGAGGGTAGGCCTGGCGGTTAACCCGCGCGCCGACACAGGTGTTACCCACATCGGTATGGACTTCATAGGCAAAATCCACCGCAGTGGCGCCCACAGGTAGCTCGAGAATGCGTCCCTCTGGGGTGAAGACATAGATCTCTTCGGGGAACAGTTCTGTCTTGAAGTTTTCGACAAATTCGAAGGAGGTGCTGGCGCTTTGTTGTAGCTCCAGCAGGCTCTGCATCCATTTACGGGCGCGAACCTGAGTCGTGGTGCCTTGCTGGGCCGAACCAGCGCCCTTGTAGAGCCAGTGTGCCGCCACCCCTTTGTCGGCCATCTGATCCATATCCTCGGTACGTATCTGAATCTCTACGGGCACGCCGTGGGGACCAAACAGTGAGGTATGCAATGACTGATAGCCGTTGGCTTTAGGGATGGCGATATAATCTTTAAAGCGGCCTGGGCGTGGTTTATAGAGCCCATGCATGGCGCCCATGACGCGATAGCAGGTGTCGATAGAGTCGACGATCACCCTAAACGCATAGATATCCATCACCTCTTGGAACTGCAGTTCCTTATTACGCATCTTGTTGTAGATGGAATAGAGGTTCTTCTCGCGGCCCTTGACTGTGCCCTGAAGGCCAGTGTCGTCAAGACGTGTCTTGATGGCGCCTTCGATATTCTGGATCAGTTCTTTACGGTTGCCCCGGGCTGATTTGACCACCTCTTTAAGTACGCGATAGCGCATGGGGTAGTAAGCCTGGAAGCCTAAGTCTTCCAGCTCTGTCTTGATATTATGAATACCCAGACGATTGGCGATAGGGGCGTAAATTTCCAGGGTTTCCCGGGCGATGCGGCGACGCTTGTCGGGGCGCAGGGCGCCAAGGGTGCGCATGTTATGGGTGCGGTCGGCCAGTTTGATGAGAATAACCCGAATATCTTGGGTCATGGCCATCATCATCTTGCGGAAGTTTTCCGCCTGGGCTTCTTTCTTGTCTCTGAACTTCAGCTTGTCCAGCTTAGAAACGCCTTCGACCAGCTCGCCCACTGATTCACCAAACAGCTCGGAAAGCTCTTCTTTGGTGACTGGGGTATCTTCTATGGTGTCATGCAGCAGGGCAGCCATCAGCGTCTCATGGTCGAGACGCATATCGGCCAGGATGCGGGCAACCGCAACCGGATGGGTAATGTAAGGTTCGCCACTCGTGCGCATCTGCCCCTCATGAGCATCTCGCGCTACCTGATAGGCCTGCTTGAGTAATTCAACCTGCGTCGCTTCTAAGTAGCTGGACGCAGACTCCCTGAGACCTTCAAACAGATACAAGTGGCATCACTCCTTAGATAGCGTTGCGGCCTTCAGCGATGGCAGCAACGGCAGCAATTTCGGCTGCTTCACGTTCGCGGACAGTTTGGCGCTCATCGGCATCCAATGTGTCGGCGGTGACCAGGCCAAGTTCGATTTCGCGCAGGGCGATAACCGTTGGCTTGTCGTTCTCTTCTTCAACCATAGGGTCTTTGCCCTGCACAGCGATTTGGCGAGCACGACGCGCTGCAACCAGGATCATATCAAAACGGTTGCCGATTTGGTTTACGGCGTCTTCTACAGTTACGCGAGCCATGTATTGAAACTCCAGTGTTTATGGGTGAAAAAATGACGCAAAATTGTACACTATGGCAGCTAGTCTGCCAACAGATCATTAAGCATATCATTTAGAGCATGAATTTGACTAGCACGAGTGAGGCGTTGGCTGCGAATAATTGCCTTTAAGTCCACTTGTGCCTGCTCGAAATCATCGTTGACTATGATGAAGTCGTATTCGTTGTAGTGAGAGATCTCCGACGTCGCCTGGGCCATACGTCCGGCGATCACCTCAGCGCTGTCCTGACCGCGACCGGTAAGGCGACGCTCAAGCTCCGCTTTTGATGGCGGCAGGATAAATACGCCGACAGCTTCTGGCATCATCTGTTTGACCTGCTGCGCGCCCTGCCAGTCGATATCGAGAAACACGTCTATGCCTTTATCCAGCATGACTTCGATTGCCTCTTTCGAGGTGCCATAATAGTTACCAAATACCTCGGCCCATTCAAAGAAGGCCTGTTTATCGATAAGCGCCTTGAACTCGTCGACTGTGACAAAATGGTAATGCTCGCCGTCGACTTCGCCCACTCTGGGTTGGCGTGTCGTGTGTGACACAGAGACCTTCATATCGGCTGGGTTATCGCGCAAAATGGCGCTAAGAAGTGAAGATTTGCCGGCGCCACTGGGCGCTGAAATGATAAAGAGGTTTCCGCGAGCGGTCATGTATTTGCTATCCAAAGGCTGTATCGTTTTAGGTAGCCGGATATTATACAGCCTAGAGGTAAATTTAGGCTAGGGTCTGTTGACCTTTCTTGTTTTTTTCTGCCTTGATGGGGATCCGTTTGAACGGGGATTCCTTTGACAGACATTAGGCTGGCGGGGAAAATTAACCAAAATTAAGCGTCATCCAAGGCAAGATCCTTTAGACTCTCTGCTGAGATAGCCGTGAAGTGGAATTTTTTATGTTGTTAAACACCTTTTTTTGTCGTCAGGGCGCAGATACCAGCTTACGTTTTCTTGTCATCACCTGTGGCTCGCTCTGTCTTATTTATCTTTTCTCACTGCTGTTTGCCGGCCATGGCATTTTGGTGTTGTTTGCGCTCCCTCTGGTGGCATTGAATATCCTTAGTGCCTCCCGTCGCCTGCCTAAGGCACTGAGTTTACAGGCATTGATTATGCTCCCTGGGCCACTGCTGTTCAGTGTGAGTCTAGTATTGGCTGAGCAGACTTGGCTAACTTGGGTGGCGCTCATTTTGAGTTTGTTGGCGGCCGGCTATATCGTTTCTCGGCCTCAACCTAAGGCACTATCTGCTTTTGATAGCCTAGGTTACAGCGGTCCTAAGCAGCATAGTGAGACGCGTCGACCCCGGGTCGAGCCCACGCTGGCGGGCTCGACGCCACTTGAGAGTATCGCGTTGGATGCGGTGGACGAGATATCCCCCAGCGATGACCATTATCAGAGTGACGATAAGCTGTCACGTGGTCTCGATAGCGTTAGGCCAATCTTGAATGATCTGCTTGCCAAATTAAAACCTCATCCGCGAGCAGCCTTGTTGGGGTTTGGCTGCCTTTCACTGCTGCTCGGCAGTCTGTTCTGGTTGGGCGGTGATAACACCACTGAGCAAGTCATCAGCGAGGCTGAAACTGAGGCCGCAGTTGACCAAGCACCAAGGACGGCCATTAAGCAGGTTTCGATGCCAGACGGCTTTAAGGTGCAGTTAGAAGGCAAGGTGCTGATGCTTAGCTGGTTGGGTGAGCGAGGTGAGCCGGGTATTATTTGGTCGCTCGCCAGCGCCGAGGGCGATAGTAGTTGCCAAAATTTGACCTTCAACAATGGCGCGAGTTATCGGCCGATGGAGGTTCATTTGCTAGCTGATTCCTCGACCCAGGCCCGTTTTTCACCTTTAGATGTTCCCGCCATCATTAACGATATCGCCATGCGCGGTAGTCTGACCCTATGTGGTTATGAGTTTAGCCTCAAGGGCAGTCAGGCGGCGCTGGCTAAAGAGGCGGCATTTAGGCCTTACCTGTGATCTAATACCATGACACGGGCGGTTATAGCGCCGCCTGTGTTATCTCTTCTTAAGGCGAGCTATTCGTCTGGTGTGGTTTGATGTCGATGAAGTTAACAGATGTTGCGTCCAGCGGGGATGATAACCATCCATCACTGACCCTAGTGATCATGGCGGCGGGGCTGGGGAGCCGTTTTGGCGGCGATAAGCAGTTGGCGGCGCTTGGTCCCAAAGGTGAAACCATGTTGCAGCTGTCGATAGCCAGTGCTATCAAGGCGGGGTTTTCGTCTGCGGTGATCGTTACCAGAGCATCACTGATTGCTCCCTTGCAGGTGCTGCTGGCGGATCTGCCCAGTTATTTTACGGTGCAGTATTGTGTGCAGCAGCTCACCGATCTGCCTTCGGTTTGCCGCGAGATAGTGGCAGAGTGCAAGCATCGCACTAAGCCTTGGGGCACGGCTCATGCGCTCTGGAGTGCTCGCAAGTTTGTCTCAGGTCCCATGGCGGTGATTAATGCCGACGATTACTATGGCGACCGAGCCTTTAGCCTGTTGGCGCAAGGATTTAAGCAAAGACCAAGTCAGTGGCAGATGGTGGCTTATCCCCTTAAAGAGACATTATCTGACCATGGCGGCGTGAATCGCGGCATCTGCGTTACCCAGGATAATCTGCTGATTTCTGTCGAAGAGTGGCTGAATATTGCCTGGCAAGGTGATAATCTGGTGGGCTCGCATCAGGGACAGCAAGCCAATTTGGCTCCCGATGCTTTGGCCTCTATGACCTGTTGGGGTTTTACCCCTGAGATCTTTGAGATCCTAGTCCAGGCCTTGAGTGCCTTTATAGTGCAACTGGGGCAGAGGCCAGATAGCGAGTGTTATCTCCCCGCCGTGGTGCAAGCTGCCTTGAGCGCTAAGGCGAATGCTAAACAGGTATTCGTGAGCCAAACCTCGGATACCTGGTTAGGGGTGACCTATCCGCAAGATATTGATTGGGTAAAACAAAAATTAATGGAGTTACTGGGTGATTGATTTTATTAGGCAGCAGGTGCTGCCGCACTTTGGCGTAACCGATTCGGCTAAAGTGAGCCCGCTTGGCAATGGTCATATCAATGATACTTTTTTAGTGCGCTGGCCCGAGGGGGAGTTTGTCCTGCAGCGCATCAATACGGACGTTTTTACTCAACCCTTAGCGCTTGTGCGTAATGCACAAAGAGTCGCGCAGCATCTGCAATCTAAACATGACAATGGCGAGTATCGCCTCAATGTGGTGACTCCAGTGGGTAACTTACAAGATGAGTTGGCGCTGGATTTAGGTGAGCAGGGCTTTTGGCGTGCCATCTCATATCTACCTTATAGTCATAGCCTTGAGGTGGTCGAAGATGCCTCGCAGGCAGAATCTGCCGCCAAGGCATTTGGTCACTTCTCTCGCGCCTTAAGCGATCTCGATGCCAGCCAGCTTGAGGATGTGATCCCTCAATTTCATCATCTGCCGGGGCGTATCGCCCAGCTGCAACAGGCGGTGGCTAAAGACAGTCTAGGGCGCCTTAACGAGTGCCAGACGTGGGTCGACTTTGCCCTGTCACAGGATGAGCTGCTGAGCGAGCTTAGCGAACTCGAGGCGCAGCTGCCGCCGCGAGTCTGCCATAACGACACTAAGATCAATAACATGCTGTTTGATAAGCGCGACATGAGCAGTATGGCAATTATCGATCTCGACACCTGTATGCAGGGTCATCTGATGTACGACTTTGGCGACATGGTACGTACTTTTACGTCGCCAGAGGCAGAAGATTCCACCAACTTGCCCAAGGTCGAAGTGCGCGAGCCTATCTTTGCCGCCATCTGCCGGGGCTATTTAAGTGAGCTGGGTGAGGTGCTGAGTGACAAGGAGCGCCAAAGCCTTTGGTTGGGTGCCAGAGTGATCTGTCTGATGATAGGCGTGCGTTTCTTAACCGATCACCTCAATGGCGATGTTTATTTTCATATTCATCATGATAATCATAATCTTGAGCGGGCAGCTAATCAGTTTACCTTGTATCAAAGCTTATTGGCGCAACAAGCGACGCTCAGGGCTTATCTAGCCTAGAGTCGATAAAAAGGGGCTTTTGGCCCCTTTTTTGTGGCCGCTTGTTGGTAACTTTTGCTTAAGATCAACTTAAGGCGATCTCATTGATAACTTTGCTATCAAAGCGTTAAGTTAGCTCGTACACTGCACACAGTTTTCCGACTATAGGTGAGATAGATGCCACCCATTATCTGTAATACTGCATTAGAAGCCGTTGCCCTGATCCAGAGCGGCGAGACCCTCTGGACTCACTCCATGGGCGCCACCCCCAAGTTGTTACTCGATGCTTTGGCCGAGCACGCTCTCACTAGGCAAGACCTTACCTTGTTGCAGCTGCATACCGAGTGCGCCGAATCTCTCAGTGACCCGCGCTTAAAAGGCCACTTGCGTCATCGCTGTTTCTTCGGCGGCCTGCCAACCCGTTTGTTGTTGCAGCAGGGCGATGCCGATTATGTGCCGATCTTTCTCTCCGAGGTGCCAAAACTCTTTCGCTCGGGTGAGCAGCCGATAGATACGGCGATCGTTCAGGTATCGCCGCCCGATAAGCATGGTATCTGTTCCTTAGGGATCTCGGTGGAGGCTACGCTCGCCGCCTGTCAGGTAGCGGGTAAGATCATCGCCCATATCAACCCCTGTATGCCGCGCACTCATGGGGATGGTTTCATTCATTACGATAAATTTGCCGCCGTATTTGAGCAGAGCATGCCGCTACCACAACATCCGCTTGCCGCCAGCGATGAGACCAGCCTCGCCATTGGCATGCATGTCGCCAGTTTAGTGCGTGACGGTGATTGTCTGCAGATGGGCATAGGGGCGATTCCCGATGCCGTATTGTCTTGTTTAACGGATCATAAAGATCTTGGGGTGCATACCGAGCTGTTTTCCGATGGCGTATTGAATCTGGTTGAGCTGGGCGTGATTAATAACAGCCGCAAGAAGGTGCATCCGGGTAAGCTGGTCACTGGGTTTGCTCTGGGCAGTCAGCGCCTGTATGACTATGTGGACGATAATCCCTCGGTGATCTTCATGGATATCGAGCAGGTCAACGACACCTCGATCATTCGTAAGAACCCTAATGTGATGGCCATTAACTCAGCGCTACAGGTGGATATCTCGGGGCAGATCTGCGCCGATTCCCTCGGTACCCGTATCTATTCCGGGGTTGGCGGTCAGATGGACTTTATTCGCGGCGCAGGCCTTTCCGAAGGTGGCCGCTCGGTGATCGCACTGCCCAGCACGGCGGCGGGGGGCAAGGTGTCGCGGATCACCACTGTACTTTCTCCTGGGGCTGGCGTGGTCACCACTCGCGCCCATGTGCATTACATAGTCACCGAATATGGCGCGGCTAATTTGCGGGGAAAATCCCTGCGTGAACGGGCCAGAGCGCTGATCGACATTGCCCATCCCGATTTCAGGGAGCAGCTTTGTCAGGAGACCTTCGATATGTGGGGATTAAGCGTTTAGCCTAGTTTCCTATAACGAAAAAAGCCTCTAGTCGATACACCAACTAGGGGCTTTACTTTGCTTATATTGTGCACGCCAAGCCTCAGGTCGAAGGCTGTTTTGGTTTACTCATCATCATCATGTTGGACGCGATGGCAAACAGGCAATAGCCGGTGAAGAACCAGAAGCCGATCTCTAATTGGGCATGCATAATGAACAATTCGCCCATCTGATCCTTGGCGTTGCCGGCAAGGTAGCTGACAATGATGGCGACTACAAAGACATCGGCCATGCTCCATTTACCTATGGCATCGATAAGGCGTGTGAGCCTTGCGGCAGCGTTACCCTCAGCAAAAACCAGAATGGCCTGCGCCAGCAGCTTCAGGGTAGGAATGATCACCGAGAAGGTGGCTATCAAGATGCCGACCAGCAGGTTACCGCTCTGCATCAGATCTTCTATCGTCCCCAAAATACTGCGCTGCTTGCGATAAATTTCCACCTGACCCTCAAGCTCATTAAAACCGAGGAAGGCTGATACCGAGCCAAGTAGGCCACGCACTTCGCTGTCTTCTGTCATCAGCTCTATGCTGGTCTTGGCAAACTTGGATTTGTCGGCCTGGCCATCAAGGCTAAGCATCGGCAGGCTGAGCCCGGGGATAAGTAGGCCCAGCGCGATAAGAATCACTAGTAGTTGTGGCCATTTACTCCGTTGTGGCATGAATTCTCCATTTTTGCTGTTTAGCCTATGGTCGGCATGAGACTTGGTTATACATTGATTGGAATGAACACTTGCTGAATATAGTCATTCGCCCGAGAGATACTTTCTATCATGCCCGGAGTTGCCTTGGAAGCCTTGGTGCCTAAAGGCATTTGCGTGAGTTCGTTAGGAGACTTATTCAATTTAAGCATCTGGCTTCTGGGAACTGTTCCGTTCTATATGGTCACTAAGCGTTTAGATTGCTGATGTAGAAACGAAAAAAGCCTCAGAGATGAGGCTTTTTACTAAGGGTGAGGAGTTTATTCCACGTTCTGGATCTGTTCGCGCATCTGCTCGATAAGTACTTTTAGCTCTACCGCTGCGGCGGTGACTTCCGCACTGATAGACTTAGAAGCCAGAGTGTTAGATTCGCGGTTGAATTCCTGCATCATGAAGTCGAGGCGTCGGCCTTGGGCGCCGCCTTTCTTGAGGATGCGGCGGGTTTCGGCAACGTGGGCGTCGAGTCTGTCCATCTCTTCGGCGACATCCATCTTCTGGGCAAGCAATACCATCTCTTGTTCCATACGGGCGGGATCGAGTTCGCCTTGAATTTCGCTTAAGCGGTTGCTGATCTTGTCACGCTGCCATTGCATGACCATTGGCATGTGCTCACGGACGATGGCGACTTGCTCTATGATGGCATCTAAGCGTGTTTCTAACATGGTCTTAATGGCATCGCCTTCGCGGCCTCGGGCTTCGATAAACTGATCGATGGCGCTGTCGAATGCGCTTAATAGTTCCTTGCCAATGGCATCCATATCCTGTTCGCTGCCAGACATAACGCCCGGCCAGCGTAGTACGTCAACCAGATTGATCTCACCCTGACCGGCTTCTTGTTTGACCCAGTTGGCCGCCTGAATGATCTGACTGGCCAAAGCTTGGTTAAGCTGTAGGTCGCTATTTTTGTCTTCACCGAGATCGTAGCGCAGATTGACCTCAATCTTGCCGCGATTTAAACGTTTGCGTAGACGGTCTCTGAGCACGGGTTCTAGGCTACGAAGCTGTTCAGGCAGGCGCAGGTAGGTTTCGAGATAACGCTGATTGACTGAGCGGATCTCCCAAGAGGCGGTGCCCCATTGTGCTTTGTGCTCGATACGAGCATAGGCTGTCATGCTTTGGATCATGGGTAATTCCAATAGGTTAAATCGATTGAGTGACCTTGGATTATAGTCCGATGAGGTGCAGGGTTAAAGCAAACTCTCCTCGCTTTACGCTTTCGGTCATGATTAACATGGCATCCGTCGGCGCAAGCCCCTATAATATGCAGCCAAATCTGCTTATCTAATTTCAAACAGGAAATGCCAATGCGCCCAAGTGACAGAACCCCAGCTCAATCTCGTCCGGTAACCATTACGCGACAGTTCACAGCCCATGCAGAAGGTTCTGTATTAATTGAATTTGGTGAAACTAAGGTACTGTGTACCGCTAGTTTTACCGAAGGGGTGCCACGTTTTCTGAAAGGCCAGGGTCAAGGTTGGGTAACCGCTGAGTATGGCATGTTGCCGCGTTCGACCCATAGCCGTATGGATCGTGAGGCTGCCCGTGGTAAGCAGTCTGGTCGTACTCAAGAAATCCAACGTCTTATCGGCCGTGCCCTGCGCGCCGCCGTAGATATGAAGGCGCTCGGTGAAAACACTATCGTCATCGACTGTGACGTGATTCAGGCCGATGGTGGCACGCGTACGGCAGCGATTACCGGTGCCTGTGTGGCCTTGGTTGATGCGCTTAACTGGGCGCGTGGTAAGGGATTGATCAAGACCAACCCACTTAAGTTCCTGATCGCTGCCGTGAGCGTAGGCATCTACAAGGGTGAGCCTATCTGTGATTTGGAATATATCGAAGACAGCGCCGCCGAGACCGATATGAACGTGGTGATGACAGAAACCGGTAAGATCATTGAGATCCAGGGCACCGCAGAAGGCGAACCATTTAGCCATGAAGAGTTACTGAGCCTGCTGGATCTGGCCAAGCACGGTATTCGTGAGATCGTCGATGTGCAGAAGGCGGCATTGAGTTAATCATTATTTTGTTGAACAGGACCCTACGGGGTCCTTTTTTTAAATCGAATTGAGCGTACCCCTACATTTTAAAAAAGGAGAGATTGTGAAAGCCTATCAACGTGAGTTTATTGAGTTTGCCCTAGAGCGTCAGGTATTACGTTTTGGCGAATTTACGTTAAAGTCAGGCCGCACTAGCCCTTACTTCTTTAATGCCGGTCTGTTTAATACCGGGCGTGATTTGGCGCGTTTGGGACGCTTTTATGCGGCGGCGCTGGTAGATTCGGGCATCGAGTATGACCTGCTGTTTGGCCCAGCCTACAAGGGAATCCCGATCGCGACTACCACAGCCGTGGCTCTGTGCGATCACCATGATATCGATATGCCTTACTGTTTTAACCGTAAGGAGAAGAAGGACCACGGCGAAGGTGGCAGTCTTGTGGGTAGCGAGCTGAAGGGCCGTGTGATGTTGGTGGATGATGTGATTACCGCAGGTACCGCGATTCGTGAATCGATGGAGATCATCGAAGCCCATAATGCTGAGCTAGCGGGCGTGTTGATTGCGCTGGATCGTCAGGAGAAAGGCAAGGGCGAGCTGTCGGCGATTCAAGAGGTCGAGCGTGACTTTGGTTGCAGTATCGTTTCTATCATCAAGCTGGAAGACCTGATCAACTATCTGTCGGAAAAACCTGGCATGGAAGCACAGTTAGCATCAGTTAGTGCTTATCGTGACCAATACGGTATTTAATCGGTATCAAATGTTGTGATACAAAAAACGCTGCCCAGGCAGCGTTTTTTATTGGGAGAAGTCGGTTACAAGCAATAGGAGTTAATTGCTTAGAAACTCGGCGCGGGTGGCCGGGTTCGATTTGAAGATGCCGCCCAGTGCCGTGGTGGTTGTGGTACTGGTTGAGTCCATCACACCGCGGGATTTAACGCAGTAGTGCACCGCATCCATCTTTACCGCCACATCTTTGGTCTCAAGTAGCGTCTGTAGTGCCACCAGAACCTGTTGAGTCAGGCGTTCTTGCACCTGAGGGCGCTGAGCAAAGAAACGCACGATACGATTGATTTTAGACAGGCCTATGATGTTTTTACGTGGTAGGTAGGCCACGGTAGCAACGCCATCTATGGTCACCAAGTGATGCTCACAGGTGCTGGTGAGGCTGATGTCGTTGACCTTAACCATCTCATCGAAGCCCATCTTGTTCTCGATAACGGTGATCTTGGGAAAGTTAGCGTAATCCAGGCCAGAGAAGATCTCGTCGACATACATCTTGGCGATACGCTTAGGAGTTTCGATCAGGCTGTCATCACGAAGATCCAGTGACATTAAGGTCAAGATCTCGCGCATATGGTGCTCAATCTTTTCCTTGCGCGCTTCGCTGCTTAGTCCGCACGGGACCATAGGCGTCTCAAGACCACGCTCTAATAATGCGGTTTGCACCTGCTGTGCTGCTTCACTTAATGCCATTGTATCCTCCACCATAAATAGTGGTCTGTTCAGTAAGATTAATTTGCTAATAATGTTAAGAAATTAACCCATAAGGTATTCATTATAGCCCGCCCTGTGACAGTTAACCTCGGGGAGCGGGTCAGGGAGGATACCCTGAATTGCGGGTAATTTATACCCAGAATTAATAAGGGAATAACAAAAAAGCCGATTGCGGTAATCGGCTTTTGAGGTTTCAAGGGATTAAAGCTTCAGGTTCTCTTTGAGGAAGCTCATCATCTGACGGTAATATTTGGCCCTATGCTCGTCGTTATAGAAGCCGTGGCCTTCATCGTCCATTACCAGCTTCTCATAAGGGTAGTTATGCTTCTTGAGCCCCTCTTCCAGCGCTTCTAGCTGTTCGATTGGCGCTCTATCATCTTCACCGCCATGCACCAAAAGCAAGTTGACCTTAAGCTTGTCGACGTTTTTGCTAGGAGACATCTGGGTCAGCATGGCTTGGCTTTCACCCAGTACCTGCTTGAGATAACGCTCACCCGCGCGGCGACCTTGTACGTCCCCTTCGCTGAACATCAAATCAAGATCATAGACACCGGCGAAACCTATGGCGCATTTAAACAGATCGGGCGCTAGGATAGGGCTCTGCAGTGCTGAATAGCCACCGAAGCTGCCACCTACGATGCAGATCCTCTCTTTGTCGACTATGCCTTGTTCGATGACATACTTAGTGGCATCGATAATGTCGTACTGGATCTCTGTGCCCCATTTCTGATGACCGGCATGTTCAAACGCCTTGCCGTAACCGCCCGAACCGCGAAAGTTCACTTGCAACACGGCAGCGCCTTGACTGGCGATCAATTGGTTTTGGTCGTCAAAGCCCCACCAGTCCCTTGGACCGTGTGGACCGCCGTGAGGATTGACCACAAGCGGAAGGTTCTTGGCTTCTTTGCCATAAGGTAATGTGAGGTAACCGTTGATCACTTTGCCGTCTCTTGCGGTAAAGCTGATTGGCTTCATTTCGGCCATCTTATCGGGGTCTAACCATTTCTTTTGTGACACTAAGTATTCGAGCTTTTTGTTGTCGGCATCGAAGATGTAGTAGTCACCAGGATTTCTATCGTTGAAGGCCTTGATAATCAGCTTACTCATGTCATTGGTTTGGCTGACGAGATGAACTTGATGGCCAGGTAATGCTCCCAATAATTGTTTCAGCGTCTTGGAAAGCGCTTCTTCTTTGTCGACAAATTCATAAGTGGGGTAGCCATTTTCATACTCTACCGCATAAAGTTTTTTGTTGACGCGGTTTATCCATACGTTACTTGGGTCAACAGCTTTGTCTTGGCTAATGAGGCGCTTAGTTCCACTCTTGATGTCCACTAAATAAACACCTTTTGGCTGACCATTTTCGCTGCCTAGCACATAGACGCTGTTCTCATCATCGCCAAAGGCGATAGGGCTCATATCGTCGAGGTTTAGGTTAAGTTTGTCTGTGTCTACCCACTCGTTGTCTTTACGGTAGTAGAGGCTCGATGAAATATAGTCGCGAGTGCCACTAACGAAGCGAATTTCACCATCGTGATCGGGGAGGAAGCGGGCGTAAGATATAGGAGCAGTAGCAATTTTCTTACGGGTTCCCTTATAGACATCGACTCGATAAACCTGTTGGAGGTTTTCTGCAGTGTTGCTTCCGCCAGAGCCCCAAGGAAGCGCCTTGATCAGCATATAACGATCGTCTTCAGGCATAGGATCGAGGATATAGGCGGTTGCCTGTATTGGCGTATTTTTCTTAATGCGAGAACCTGTTTGCTGTTCTCCGCTGTTATAGCCAAATAGATATGTTGGTCTAGAGCCGTCGGCATTGACCGCCATGAGCTCACCGTAATAGAGAGGGTGATCGCTCCAGCCTTTTAGATATTCCTTACTCATTACTACGCGTTCATTGTTCACCCAAACATAGTGACCCACCTGAGCATTGTCTGGAAAGCGAACCACATTGGTCGGCTTCTTGGTTTTTGCATCAAGGATCATCAGCATATGTTTACCATCATGTGAAGTGATGGCGCTGAGGTAGTCTCCGTCGGGTGAGATCTGCACATTAGAGAATTCGGCGGAGCGACTAAAAAGCTCGGTAATATCTTTCTCTGTGGCAGAGGCCTGGTAACTGAAAAGGGTGAGGCAGGCTAAACTAAATGACTTAATTAATCTCATATAACATCCTTGTACGCACTCTTGTTATAGATTTGTTGCGGGTGAGGGTAAAGCAAAGGGCTGGATAGTGCAATATATCTTGTTAATATTTTTTCGGCGGCCAGCTAGTTGCAGGCCGCTGTTTTTATTAGGTTTAGTTAACTCTGAAGTAGCTGTTGCTGAATGAATTGCCACTGCTCGGCGAAGTGTTCTGTAGGCTTGTTTTTAAAGTCGCTGCGAACGAATTGGGCGATACGGCCTTCGGCCACCGCCAGTAACAAATTAGCCAGAATGGCTTCGTCCAGGTTAAAGCCTTTGCCTTCCCTTAGGGTCTTCTCTCTCAATATCTGCTTTAGATGGGTCTCCACCTTGGAAAAGATCTGTCCGGTACGATTACGTAAGCGCTCATTTTCTCCCAGTAGGGCATCGCCATTGAGTACACGGGAGATCCCAGGGTTGCGCTCAGCAAACACCAATAGGAGTTGCAGCAGTAACTGGCAGCGTCTCATGGTGTCTTTCTCCTCATCCATGATGAGGTTGATGCGCGACAGCAGTGACTCTTCGATGAAGTCGATCAGCCCTTCAAACATTCTGGCCTTGCTGGGAAAGTGACGGTAAAGCGCCGCCTCAGAGACCCCTACTTCAGCAGCGAGCTTTGCCGTGGTGATCCTTTGTCCTGGGCTGGTCTCTAGCATGGTAGCGAGGCATTGTAGAATGTGTTCACGTCGGTTGATTTTGGGGCTTGCAGCCATCTAAGTATCCTTTACTCAATTACTACAGGAGCCGATGGGCACACTATAGGTGTAGTCCATGACTCTCTAATTATTTTGTGCGGCGGTATTTGGCGTTCGCGTGCCGGGCTATCCAATATCTGGCTATCTAAGGCCTGGTTATCGAGTGCCTGAGTGGCCGAAGCCGCCTTCGCCGCGATCTGAGCTGTCGAACTCATCGACCAGTTTAAATTCGGCTTGGACGACGGGGACAAACACCAGTTGCGCCAGGCGATCACCTATCTCTAGGGTGAAAGGCTCACTGCTGCGATTCCAACAAGAGACCATGAGCGGGCCTTGATAATCGGAATCGATAAGGCCAACTAAGTTACCCAGCACTATGCCCTGTTTGTGGCCCAAGCCTGAGCGCGGCAGAATGACGGCCGCTAAGCTAGGATCGGCCACATGGACAGCTATTCCCGTAGGGATCAGTTTGGTCTCGCCCGGTTGGATCACCATAGTGGTTTCTATCATGGCACGCAGATCCATGCCGGCACTGCCTGGGGTGGCATAGGCTGGCAGGGGAAATTGTGAGCCGATACGAGAATCGAGGATCTTGAGTTCTATAGGCGTCTTCATGCTGTCTTCATCTGCTGTGCGATTAGGGTGAGTAATTGCTTGGCTAGGGTGTATTTGTCGGTAGCGGGCAGCTCATATTGGCCATTGGGCCAGAATACCTTAAGGGCGTTGGCGTCGCTGTTAAAGCCTAACGCCGGATCAGACACGTCGTTAGCGGCGATCATATCCAGCTTCTTTCGCGTCAACTTATCCTTGGCGTAATGCTCGACATCCTGTGTCTCTGCGGCAAAACCTACGGTAAAGGGGCGAGCCTCATGGGCCGCGACCGTGGCTAAGATATCAGGATTGCGCACAAGCGCAAGTGACATCTCGGTCGAGGATTTTTTAATTTTCTCGTCGGCAATATCCGCGGTGCGATAGTCGCAGACAGCCGCGCAGCCGATGAAGATATCGCAGTGGTGTACTTGCTCCATCACGGCGTCAAGCATCTCCTGAGTAGAGCCGACATTGAGACGATTGACATTCATCGGTGTCTCTAAGTTCACAGGCCCTGTCACTAAGGTGACCTTGGCGCCCATCTCGGCTGCGGCTCTGGCCAGGGCAAAGCCCATCTTGCCTGAGCTGTGGTTGGAGATGTAGCGCACGGGATCGATAGCTTCTCGGGTAGGCCCTGCGGTGAGCAGTAGCGATACCCCCTGAAGCAGTTTAGGGGCAAAGAAGTGTTCGACACGTTCAGCGATAACCAGCGGCTCTTCCATGCGTCCTGGGCCGATTTCACCACAGGCCTGACTGCCTGATGCCGGTCCCCAGATGGTGAGGCCACGTTTTCTCAGGTTATCTAGATTGTCTTGGGTAGCGGTGTTGCGATACATCTGCTGATTCATCGCCGGACAAAGCACCACTGGCGCCTCGGTGGCTAAGCAAGTGGTAGTGATCAGCTCGTCGGCCATACCGGCATTGATGCGGGCAATCAGATTGGCGGTCGCTGGGGCTATCAGTACCATATCCGCCCAGCGGGCAAGTTCGATATGGCCCATCGCTGCCTCGGCTGCCGGGTCAAGTAAGTCGGTGGCTATTGGGTGGCCAGAGAGCGCCTGCAGCGTCAACGGTGTAATGAACTCCTGCGCACTTTGACTCATCACGACGCGCACATCGGCGCCGCGCTCTTTCAGGCGACGTACCAGGTCGGCAGACTTATAGGCGGCAATACCACCGCCAATTCCCAGCAATATCTTTTTGTTAGTTAGGCTCATATTGATCACTAATCGCGTTTAATTTTGCCCGCTAACCATACCACAATCGTGTCTCGGTTGAGGATACAAGTTTTTAAAAACTAGACCATACTCTAAACCCTAGGTGTAACAAGTTGGCCACGACAAGGAGTGTTTATGGCGATCAAGGATTGGCCTCAAGGAGAGGGGCCTCGTGAAAAACTGTTGCGTAGCGGTGCCGGGCAACTCTCTGATGCCGAATTACTCGCGGTGCTGCTCAGAAACGGCCTTAAAGGCCAAAGTGCCGTATCGCTCGCCAGAACCATGCTGAACCACTTTGGGGGGCTAAGACCTCTGTTTACCGCTTCAATGAGTGAAATATGCCAGATACAGGGTATAGGCCCGGTTAAATACGCCCAACTGCAGGCAGCTATTGAATTAAATAAGCGGATTGCAAAAGAAAATCTACAAAGAGGAAAGATTTTGACAGATCCTGATTTAACTCGGGACTATTTAATGAGACAATTAGCGGATCGTGCCTACGAAGTGTTTGCCATCTTATTGCTCGATAGTCAGCATAGGGTCATTCAATTCGTTGAACTGTTCCGTGGCACCATAGATTCAGCCTCGGTTTATCCACGTGAAGTGGTAAGCCTAGTGCTTGAGAAAAAGGCCGCAGCTGTGATTGTGTGTCACAACCATCCTTCTGGGGTGGCTGAGCCCAGTCATGCTGATCGGCGAATTACTGAGCGATTGAAATACGCGTTGGCGACTATAGATGTTTCGCTGTTAGACCATATGGTTATAGGCGATCGTGAGATAGTTTCGTTTGCAGAGAGGGGATGGATAGATTGAATATCCCTTGATCTTTGATTTTAGATCCTGTATAAAATGCGCCCTCTTTGTGTGCCTCGGGCGACGGCCATATTCGAGGTACATTAATGCTCGAGCGTTAAATTGTTTTTGGAGAAGATTGACATGTCAAGAGTATGCCAAGTTACTGGCAAGAAGCCGATGGTTGGTAACAACCGTTCGCACGCTAAGAACGCGACTCGTCGTCGTTTTTTACCTAACCTACAGAACCACCGTTTCTGGTTAGAAGACGAAAAGCGTTTCGTACAGCTACGTGTATCTACTAAAGGTATGCGTATTATCGATAAGAAAGGTATCGAAGTTGTTGTTGCTGAACTTCGTGCCCGCGGCGAGAAGGTGTAATAAACCATGGCTAAAGCTAAAGGTAACCGTGAGAAGATCAAGCTAGTTTCTAGCGCTAAAACAGGTCACTTCTACACGACTGAGAAGAACAAGCGTAACATGCCTGAAAAAATGGAGATCAAGAAATTTGATCCTGTTATCCGTCAGCACGTTATGTACAAAGAAGCGAAAATCAAGTAATTCTTGATTAACGTTTTTTTGGAAAAAGCCCCTCTTGTAGGGGCTTTTTTTTGTGCAGAATCCATTAAAAACCCCCATAGTTTACCGCCAAACTTTCCCAGAGCTTTGCTATTTGCTCTAGGGGCGAAGTTTCTATCGCTTACACTTACCTTCGCTTGCTAAGCTCCTGATTTAAGCCTGTTCTGCTATGCTTTATCCCAGCGTTATTCCTGTGATGAAAAATATCGCCCATAATGAAAACAAATGCTTTTAATGTGAATTTAAATGCAATAATATTGGCTTGTTATTCGTTTGGTGGCGATGTTGTCACATATTTATTGTTGAGGTTACGCGCGTGCGCACTACTGAGTTGGTCGAGGGGTTTCGTCATTCTGCTTCCTATGTGAATGCACATAGGGGGAAAACGTTTGTGGTCATGCTGGGGGGGGAGGCGCTTGCCCAGAGTCAGTTCCGCTCAATCATTAACGATATCGCCTTGCTCCATAGCTTGGGGATCAAAATTGTCTTAGTGCATGGCGCCAGACCGCAAATCGATGAGGCGCTGGCGGCGCATAACTTGAAGCCCGAATACTATAATGGCGTACGCATCAGCGATGAAGAATCCTTCAAGGTGATCAAACAGGTTGTAGGTG
The DNA here is from genome assembly GCF_002215585.1 of Shewanella marisflavi. Lineage (NCBI taxonomy): Bacteria > Pseudomonadati > Pseudomonadota > Gammaproteobacteria > Alteromonadales > Shewanellaceae > Shewanella > Shewanella marisflavi. The sequence continues at coordinate 3,894,048 of NZ_CP022272.1, read as the reverse complement.
GTTTGCAACTGGACATTACCGCCCGTCTTTCCATGAGCCTGAGTAATACCCCAATGCAGGGGGCACAAATTAACGTGGTGAGTGGCAACTTCGTGATTGCTCAGCCCCTGGGCGTCGATAATGGTGTGGATTACTGCCTGAGTGGCAAGGTAAGACGCATCGATGTAGCAGGTCTAAGACGTCAGCTGGATAACCATGGCATAGTGCTTTTAGGCCCTGTGGCGGCGTCGGTCACCGGAGAGTGTTTTAATCTGACCGCCGAAGAGGTGGCGACCCAGATTGCGGTCAAGCTTAAGGCCGATAAGATGATTGGCTTTAGCGCCAAAGAGGGGATTATAGACAGTAATGGCGAGGTGATTGCGGAGCTGATGCCCACCGACGCTCAGCGAATTTTGTCAGAACTAACCGACGAAGATAATTGGTGCGTGGGGACACGTGCCTTTTTACAGGCCAGTATCGATGCCTGCCGTAACGGCGTGGCACGTTGTCACTTTGTCAGTTACCTCGATGATGGTGCCCTACTGCAAGAGCTATTCTCCCGTGATGGTATAGGTACTCAGATCGTCACTGAGAGTGCTGAGCGGCTGCGCCGGGCAAGTATTGCCGATATCGGTGGTGTCCTGGATCTTATCCGTCCGTTAGAGCAAGCGGGTATATTGGTCAGACGCTCGCGCGAGCAACTGGAGATGGAGATAGAGCAGTTTATGCTGATCGAGCGTGATAGTTTGGTGATTGGCTGCGCCGCGCTTTATCCTTTCGAAGAAGATAATGCCGGTGAGTTTGCTTGTTTGGTGGTGCATCCCGATTATCGTGACGCTGACCGCGGAAGCGTATTGCTGAAAAACATCATAGGTCAGGCCAAGGTGCGCGGCTACTCTCGCTTGTTTGCGCTCACGACACGCAGCATACATTGGTTCCTTGAACATGGTTTCCAGATAGTCGATGTTGATGCCCTGCCAAATAAGAAGAAACAGCTTTACAACTATCAGCGCAAGTCGAAGATTCTTGCGCTAGATCTTTAATAAATACAGATTCCAAAAAAACCACGCTTAGCGTGGTTTTTTTACTTCGAGATCATATCAAAGCGCTATCTTGACATAATATGTCGCCAGCCCCATAGTAATCCTAATTTCTCGAGATAAGACTTTGCGCAGGCTTATTATTGGCGTTTGACCTGTGGCTAGGCTTATCTTAGCTGCTATTTTTGTAGGATACTTAAACATGGAATCTCAAATTTTTCCGCTCGCAACCTTTGACTCGACAACCAGCATGGCATTTGTTTCACTCTTGCTTGGCATCGCCTTGGTGATAGTGTTAATCAAGGTTAAGCCCATGCCCCAAGGTGCTAAATTTGCGGCCTCAGGCATGGTGATTGCCGTACTGGGTCTATTGTCTTGGGTGTTCTTGAAGGCCCACAACGCCAATGTGCGTCTTACTCCCACAGCAATGATGGTCGATATCCCGCTTTATGGTGTTGAGTTGTCACTAGAGAGTTTATTGCCGTCTCAGGCGAGTATTATTAACCTAGATGATGAGGATGCGCCGCAGATCAGTTACCGCAGCAATGGCGTTGGTTTACCGGGTTACCAGCTTGGTTGGTTCAAATTGGCTAAGATGACCAATAATACAGATAAAGCCCTGCTGTCAGCCACCAATAGCCAGCAAGTGCTGGTCCTTCCGACCACAGAGGGCTATCTGCTTCTCTTGAGTGTTGAGCGTCCCGAGGCCTTGTTATCCAGCTTGCTTACGCCGACTCTTTAACGCCAGATCCAGGGTAAAGATCACCAGCGCGCTCCAGATAAAGGCAAAGGTGATCCCTTTTTCGAGATCGAAGGGCTCGTTAAACACGCTAACGGCCATGATAAACATGATGCTGGGGCCGATATATTGAAAAAAGCCAAGCATGGATAGCGGGATACGAGTGGCGGCGCCGGCAAAACAAAGTAGCGGGACAGAGGTCACCACGCCGGCTGCTAACAAGAGTAAATTCATTTGCACACTATTTTCCATCACGCTGATACTCTCGAAATTCGTTACCAAGTAGAGCAGCGCTACGGGCACCAGTATGGCGGTTTCGACCAGTAACCCTGTCTTGGCGTCGACATTAACCTTCTTGCGCAGCAGGCCGTAAAGCCCGAAAGAAGCGGCGAGCGCCAGGGAGACCACAGGAATCGAGCCAAATGAGATCAGCTGGATCAACACGCCAGTAAAGGCAAGCGATACGGCGGCCCACTGCAGTTTTCGCAGTCGCTCCTGCAAGAAGATCATTCCCAGCAGCACATTAATCAAGGGGTTGATAAAGTAACCCAAACTGGCATCGAGCATATGATCATTGTTGATCGCCCAGATAAATAGCAGCCAGTTGCCGGCGATCAGAATCGAAGTGATCGCTAACACGCCCAGTTGTTTGGGTTGACGAAACAGCGCCCTTAACTTGGCAAAGCCGCCGATAAACTGCATCAACACTAGCATGAACACGAAAGACCATAGCACGCGGTGTAGCAAGATCTCTGTCGCCGAAACATGATCTAGCAGTTTAAAATACAGAGGAGCAAAGCCCCAAAAGCAGTAGGCGCAGATGGCTAGCACTACCCCTTTACGATACTCGATGTCAGCCATAGCTTAGGATTTCAAAAAGATGAAGGAGAGGCATTGTAGGCGCCTGAAGGGTCTGACTCAAGCGGCGATGGGGATTCTTTGTGGGAGTTCTGTGTAGTTGTCATTTGCCAGCGAGTATCGCTAGCTTGACAGTTCATTCTAGGACTCCCTTGTCGTTAGCCCACCATGTAGGTTCCAGTACCGAAGGCGATGTGAGCGCCTTGTTCGTTATGGAGCTCCATGCGGCAGACTGAAACGCGATTGCCGGCGCGGATCACTGTGCCTGTGCCGGTAAACACCTCGCCGCGACCGGGTCTTAGGTAGTCGATGCGTAGATCTATGGTGCCTAAGGTTTGCAAGCGTTTTTGCAGGTCTTCCAAGCTCCAATCATCACGACTGGCCACCAGTCCTGAGAATGCGGTCAGACCGCCTACTACGTCCAGTACCGTTGCGGTGACCCCCCCGTGCAGGATCTGCTGATGAATATTGCCGATGAGATTGCTGTTCATCTTCACTTCAACTTCGACACCCTCTAGATCATAACGCTTAATATCCATGCCAAGCAGTTGATGGAAAGGCACCTTAGTATCGAATATCTCGGCGACGGTGGCGAGGGTTTGTGCTTGTACAGGCGTCGTCATAGGGCACTCCTTGTTAAGCCTATTTCGTTAGAGCATTTAATCTATCGCTAATTCAGTAGGCTAAGCAAGCCCATGGCTGAATTTTCACCAAATAGGGGCTGTGAACAACAATTAATTTCGGCAGAGTTGAGACAAGCAGGGCCGGCTTGATTAGAATAAGCGGCCAAATTGACTATAAATTAGCGCCATGGACTTAGCCTTAAGCACGCCCGAATCGACCGATAGCGATCCACTCGCCAGCTGTTTGCAGGCGGTGTTTGGCTATCGCACCTTCAGGACAGGCCAGCGAGAGGTAATAGAGCAGGCCTGTGAGGGGCGTGATTCGCTGGTGATCATGCCAACGGGCGGCGGCAAGAGTCTTTGCTATCAGCTGCCGGCGCTTATCTTACCCGGCTTGACGCTGGTGGTCTCTCCGCTTATCTCCCTGATGAAAGATCAGGTCGATAGCCTGAAACAAATGGGCGTAGCGGCGGCTTTTCTTAATTCGTCTCAGTCGCGTGAAGAGGCGATGAGCATCTACCAGCAACTGCATAATGGCGAGTTGAAGCTCCTTTATGTGTCGCCCGAGCGCCTGCTGACGGCAAATTTTATTGAGCGTTTGCACCACCTGCCGATCTCTTTATTTGCCATCGACGAGGCGCACTGTATTTCCCAGTGGGGACATGACTTCAGGCCTGAATATGCAGCCCTAGGGCAGTTAAAACAATATTTTCCCCAGGTCCCCATGATGGCGCTCACCGCCACTGCCGATAAGGCCACCCGAGAAGATATCTGTCAGCGGCTGGGGATCACCCCCTATGAGCTGCTCACCAGTTTCGATAGGCCCAATATTCGTTACACGGTGGCGGAAAAGCTCAACGCTGCCAACCAGCTCAGACAGTTTATTCAGGCGCAAAATGGCAATAGCGGTATCATCTACTGTAGTAGCCGACGCCGCGTCGATGAGGTGGCCGATCGCCTGCGCATGCAGGGCTATGACGCCGATGCCTATCACGCGGGTAAGACCCAAGAAGAACGCGCCGATATTCAGGAGCGTTTCCTGAAAGATCAACTGGATATCGTGGTGGCGACTGTGGCGTTTGGCATGGGAATAAACAAGTCTAACGTGCGATTTGTCGTGCATTACGACATTCCCAAGAGCGTAGAGGCCTATTACCAGGAGACGGGCCGCGCCGGTCGTGACGGACTGGATGCCGAGGCCTTTATGTTGTTCGACCCCGCCGACATTGGCCGGGTGCGTCATCTTATCGAGCAGCAAGAACCTGGACCCCAGCAACAAGTGGAGTATCACAAGCTCAATACCATGGCGGCCTTTGCAGAGGCTCAGACTTGCCGTCGCCAGGTATTGCTGCACTATTTCGACGAGAGTGCGTCCGAGCCTTGTGGCAACTGCGATATCTGTCTGGACCCACCCAAACGCTACGATGGCGTCGAAGATGCCCAGAAGGTGCTTTCTTGTATCTTCCGTTTGCAGCAGAAGTTTGGCATTAACCACCTGATTGAGGTATTGCGCGGTTCTAAGGCTGCGCCAGTGGTCGACCGTGGCCATGATAAGCTATCTACCTGGGGCATAGGTAAGGATAAAAGTCATGAATTTTGGCTCAGTATCATTCGCCAAATCATACACTTAGGCTTTGCCAGTCAAGATATCACCCGAGGCTCTGCCATTAAGCTTAATCCTCAGGCGCGGGCAGTGCTTAAGGGGGAAATAGCCTTGCAGCTGGCAGAACCAAGAATAAGTATCACCACACATGTGAAACGCCGCAGCAGTAGCCGGGCGCCGCTAAATTACGATAGAAAGTTGTTTGCTCGCTTGAAATTGTTACGCCGCAGCCTGGCCGAGGAGCTGGATGTGCCCCCCTACCTGGTGTTTAACGACGCCACTCTGGCGGAGATGGCGGCTATGGTGCCCACCAGTCCTGCAGAGATGCTGGCGGTCAATGGGGTGGGCGAGACCAAGCTGAACCGTTTCGGCGGCGAGTTTCTCGATGAAATCAGCGATTACATTACCCGAGGGTAATGCAGCTATAGGCAAGCGATTAGGCTAGTGAGCCTGTTGGCCGCTGTACTTACTGAGTTGATCGACACTGGCTCGTTTGACCAGGGAAGAGAGAGTATCGTGATGCTGCATGACCGCCATTCCCATACTGACGCGAGTGCCATTTTGCAGAGGCTCTATGATGGCGCTCAACTGTCGCCCAATCAACTGCGCCCCCGGTAATGAGGTAAAGGGCAGCATGATCAGAATTTGATCGGCGCTGGTGCTCAATAATATATCCTGCTGGCGTATTTTCTGGGCCAGCCTGGCCTGCAGTTTCTCATAATCTGCCATAGCAAGATGGCTGGAATTGATCAGTAAGATGGTGATGGGAAAGCCAATTTGTTTAGCACTGGCCAACAGCGCTTCCATCTTCTCCTGAGTGCTCATCGGCTCATCTCTTTGACTCTGTGGCAGCGTCGCCTTAGGCGTTCTTATACGGTTGAGCAGAATAAACAGCGTCAGTAGCAGGAAGAGCACCAGGATGCCGATGAGGCCATAGCTGTCGCTGATGTGGGCATCAAGCTTGATCGGCTTAGGTTGATTGGCCTGTGCGAGTTGTTGGTAACGTCCAAGCTGAGCCTTGATCTGTAGTAGCCGGGTATCTTTAAGGAACTCATAGCTGCGCTGGGCCATCTCGAAGCGTTTTAGTTGATATTGATAGGCTTCTTGATACTGAGCTATATCGGCAAAATAGCGGCTCAAGATACCATAACAGTAGACAAGCTCGTCAAACTGGTTGGTGCGCTCACCAATGGCAATAGCCTTTTGCATCAACTCTGTTCCTAACGCCTGTTCGCCATTGGCCAAATGAATATTGGCCAGCAGACGGTTGGCTCGTAGGCTGTCGTTAATTTTCTTCTGTTTATCAAAGGTGTTGAGCGCAATATTAAGTAGTTGAATAGCGCTCTTGTCATTACCTCGTAAAAACTCAATTTCTGCAAGTTGGGTGTAACTTTCGGCCAGTTCGGTGGCAGTCGCCAGTTCAGGTAGTAAGATCTTGGCTTCGAGTACCATGTCATCCCTAAACTTAACCTCTTGGTTATAATGGGCGACTTTCGCGAGAGCCAGCAAGACGGTGAGTCTCACCTTGCCTGTGGTCTGCTCGCTATCTAGTGCTCCCTTGGCATAGTTGAACGCCTGGTTATAGAGCCCCTTGGTTCTTAGCAGTTCGGCCATGGCCAGTTGAATGTATGGCCTCGGTGGTGTCAGCCATTGGGGCTGCTGCTTTTCGGTATCTGGGTAGATATCCTGAGCCAGGCGCAGATCTTCTAAGGCGCTGCTTTGACTCTCGATATGGGTATCTATCTTGCCTCTTAGCATCAGGCCATTGACCAGTGATTGCGGCTGCTGCTGTTCGCGTGACTGGAAGATAGCCGAGTCGAGTAGGGTGAGTGCCTGCCTGAGATCGCCATAGTCCATGTAGGCCGCTGCCATGCAGTTCAGAAAATAGGGACTGAGTTGATTAAGCTTGTTCGATTTGGCTTTGGCTTCGCTCATGCGGCCAAGATTGATGGCGGCCTCGTTTTCACCCAGCTGCACAAAGGCTTCACATTTTAGGATGGAGAGTCGAAGCCGATTTTCTTCAGACGTGTCTTCTTGATCCAGGCGTTGTTCCAGCGCCTGGATTTTTGTCAGGGTCTTGTTGGGATATTGGTAGACGTTATGGGCCAACTCATCCAACTCTGTCATAGTGTTCCCATAAGCGGGGATCAGCCAAAGGCTGAGGCTTAACACTATGAGACGAAAATCCATTTTTAAAAACTCCGGAACGAGTGTGCTGTTTCCATTCGCGGCATTATACTGATTTTCCATCAGCAATTGCATAAAAAATAATGCCCAAGATTGGAATCAGATAGATTGCTCGGCAAATGACCTAGTATGCTGAATTTAATCACTTAGTCACTCTTGTTGGCAAATAATTGGTTAGATTTGAGCGGTTAATCAAGATTTTTATCTGGTCTAATGTGGCAAACTTGAAAAATATGGGGTTGACTATTCGCCAGACACACGTTAAATATTAATCAGTCCAACGAAATGAAACGAATAATTACTTATTTTTTTTGAATACAATGATGACCATTAACCGTGCCCTACTCAACCTCCTCATTCTCATTCTCGCAGTCTCTGCGCGGAGAATGTAGTGTTGCACGCTTAATAACACGACCAGCATTCATAAACCCCGCGCTCAACAACGCGGGGTTTTTTTGTTTATGGATTTGACGAATACCCAAAATTAGAGCCTAGACGTACCATGGAGAAACCAGATGTCTAACCGAGTGATAATATTTGATACGACCTTACGCGATGGTGAGCAAGCATTAGCAGCGAGTTTAACGGTTAAGGAGAAATTGCAGATAGCACTGTCACTCGAGCGTCTGGGCGTGGATGTGATGGAGGTCGGTTTTCCCGTCTCATCCCCAGGTGATTTCGAGTCGGTACAAACCATTGCCCGTACTATCAAGAATAGCCGGGTGTGTGCGTTAGCCAGAGCATTGGAAAAAGATATCGACGCCGCGGCTCAATCGCTGTCGGTGGCCGATCAGTTCCGTATTCATACCTTTATCTCCACTTCGACCATTCATGTAGAGAGTAAGCTTAAGCGCTCGTTCGACCAAGTATTGGAGATGGCGGTTGGCGCGGTGAAATATGCCCGCCGTTTCACCGATGATGTGGAGTTCTCCTGTGAAGATGCAGGCCGCACACCTATCGACAATCTATGCCGTATGGTTGAAGCCGCGATTAACGCTGGCGCTAAGACAATCAATATTCCCGATACCGTGGGCTATACGGTGCCGAGCGAATTTGGCGGCATTATTCAAAACCTGTTTAACCGCGTGCCTAATATCGATCAGGCGGTGATCTCGGTGCACTGCCATGACGATCTGGGTTTGTCGGTGGCCAATTCGATCACCGCAGTGCAGCACGGTGCGCGCCAAATTGAATGTACCGTCAATGGTATCGGCGAACGTGCCGGTAACTGCTCCCTTGAAGAGATCGCCATGATCATCGCCACCCGCAAGGCAAGCCTTGGGTTGGAGACGGGTATCAACGCTAAAGAGATCCATCGCACCTCTAATCTGGTGAGCCAGTTATGTAATATGCCGGTCCAGGCTAACAAGGCGATCGTTGGTGCCAACGCCTTTACTCACTCTTCGGGTATTCACCAGGATGGTGTGCTTAAGTCGCAAAATACTTATGAAATTATGACGCCAGAGAGCATTGGCCTTAATCGCAACAACCTCAACATGACCTCTCGCTCGGGCCGCCATGTGATCAAGCATCGCATGGAAGAGATGGGCTATGGCGAGCAAGACTATGACATGGACACCCTGTATGAAGCTTTCCTTAAGCTAGCGGACAAGAAGGGTCAGGTGTTCGACTATGATCTGGAAGCCCTAGTCTATATGGAGGCTCGCAGTGATGAAGAAAATCACTATGGACTACAGCAATTGGTGGTGCACTCTGACTTGGCTGAGGGTAAGGCCACAGCGACTGTGACCTTGATGGTCGATGGCAATCCAGTGACCGAGGCGGCCACGGGGAACGGCCCGGTGGATGCAGCCTACAAGGCGATTGCCCGCGCCAGCGGCTGTGAGATCAATATCAGTAGCTATCAACTCAGTGCCAAAGGCCAGGGGCAAGATGCCTTGGGGCAGGTGGATATCACCGCCAAGTACCATGATCAGAGTTTCCACGGTGTCGGCCTGGCAACCGATGTGGTTGAGGCTTCTGCGGCGGCGCTTATCCATGTGATGAACTTGACTTGGCGCGCAGACAAGGTGGCTGAGAACAAACATAAAATAAAACAAGCGCGTGTCGAGTTAGGCGGCGTTTAATCACTTTTCAATATAACAGAATAAAGATCAATTAATTGCAGGGAGTCTGGTGTGGTATGAGTTATCAAGTCGCAGTATTGGCGGGTGATGGTATAGGCCCGGAAGTCATGGCTGAAGCACGTAAGGTGCTTAAGGCAGTAAAAGAGCGTTTTTCGTTGGATATTGAATATAGCGAATACGATGTGGGAGGTGCTGCCATCGATAATCATGGTTGTCCGTTGCCGGAATCGACCCTAAAAGGCTGTGAGGCCGCCGATGCCATCTTGTTTGGCTCGGTAGGCGGCCCTAAATGGGAACATCTGCCACCCAATGATCAACCTGAGCGCGGTGCCTTGTTGCCGCTGCGTGGCCATTTCGAGCTGTTTTGTAATATGCGTCCTGCCAAGCTTCATGCTGGGCTTGAGCATATGTCTCCCCTGCGCAGCGATATCTCGGCGCAAGGGTTCGATGTGCTGTGCGTGCGCGAGTTAACCGGCGGTATCTACTTCGGTAAACCTAAAGGACGTCAGGGAGAGGGAGAGCAAGAGGAAGCTTTCGATACCATGCGTTACAGCCGCCGTGAGGTGCGCCGCATCGCGAAGATCGCCTTCGAAGCGGCTCGCGGGCGCCGTAAGAAGGTGACTTCTGTGGATAAGGCCAACGTATTGGCCTGCTCTGTCTTATGGCGTGAAGTGGTCGAAGAGGTCGCTAAGGATTTCCCTGATGTCGAGCTGGAACATATCTATATCGATAATGCCACCATGCAGCTACTGCGTCGTCCCTTCGATTTCGACGTGATGCTCTGCTCAAACCTGTTTGGCGACATCATCTCAGATGAGATCGCTATGCTCACCGGTTCCATGGGCTTGCTCTCTTCGGTCAGCCTCAATAGTGACGGCTTTGGCCTGTATGAACCCGCCGGTGGCAGCGCACCAGATATCGCAGGGCAGGGCATTGCTAACCCTGTTGCGCAGATCCTGTCGGCGGCGCTACTGTTACGTCATAGCCTTAAAGAGGAAGCGGCGGCCAAGGCGATTGAAGATGCGGTTGCCAAGGCATTAAGCGATGGCTATTTAACTGGCGAACTCTTGCCAGCGGATCAGCGTGACAAGGCAAAATCAACCCGCGAAATGGGCGACTATATTGCCCAAGCAGTCAGAGAGGCAAACTAATGGCTAAGACACTTTATGAAAAGGTATGGGATAGCCATATCGTTGTTGCCCCCGAAGGAGAAGCGCCGCTTATCTATGTGGATCGTCATCTGGTTCACGAGGTGACCTCGCCCCAGGCCTTCAGTGGTCTTAAGGTGGCCGGCCGAAAATTAAGGGCGCCAGAAAAGACCTTCGCCACCATGGATCACAACACCTCGACCAAGAGTGCCAGTTTAGATGCTCTCAGCCCTATGGCGCGCACTCAGGTGGAGACGCTGGCGCAAAACTGTAAGGAGTTTGGCGTCAGACTTTATGATATTCACCATAAAAATCAGGGCATTGTGCATGTGATGGGCCCAGAGCTTGGCATTACCTTGCCTGGCACTGTGATTGTGTGTGGCGATTCGCACACCGCGACTCACGGCGCCTTTGGGGCCTTGGCCTTTGGTATCGGTACTTCAGAGGTGGAGCATGTGATGGCCACCCAAACCCTGCGGCAGTTGAAAGCTAAGACCATGAAAATCGAGGTGCGTGGTCAGGTTGCCGAGGGGATAACCGCTAAAGATATCGTGCTGGCCATCATAGGCAAGATTGGCATGGATGGCGGCACAGGTTATGTGGTGGAGTTCTGCGGTGAGGCGATCTCTGCGCTGTCGATGGAAGGACGCATGACCGTTTGTAACATGGCGATCGAGATGGGCGCCAAGGCGGGGATGATCGCGCCGGATCAGATCACCATAGATTACCTCGAAGGTCGTGAGTTTTCGCCAAAAGGTGAAGATTGGCAGCAGGCGGTTGAGGCCTGGTTGTCGCTGAAATCCGATGATGATGCCCGCTTCGATGCCCATGTGGTGTTGGAGGCGAGCGATATCGCACCTCAGCTAACTTGGGGGACTAACCCTGGCCAGGTGGTGGCGATCGATCAATGTGTGCCCAATCCTGAGGATGAGTCGAACCCAACGGTTAAAGCCAGTATTCAAAAGGCGCTCGATTATGTGGCGCTGACGCCTGGCACTCAGATGACAGATGTCAGCATCAACAAGGTGTTTATCGGTTCTTGTACCAACTCACGAATCGAAGATCTGCGTGCTGCGGCGCAGCAAGCCAAGGGGCGTAAGGTCGCTGGTGGAGTCACGGCTATCGTGGTACCTGGCTCTGGCTTGGTGAAGGAGCAGGCGGAGGCTGAGGGTCTGGATAAGATCTTTATCGACGCCGGGTTCGAGTGGCGCCTGCCGGGTTGTTCTATGTGTCTGGCGATGAACGACGACAGGTTGGAGGCAGGCGATCGCTGCGCCTCGACCAGCAACCGTAACTTCGAGGGCCGTCAGGGGCGCGGAAGCCGTACTCACTTGGTGAGCCCTGCCATGGCCGCCGCCGCGGCGATTGCTGGCCACTTTGTCGATATTCGCAAGCCATACTAGGAGGTAGCATGCAACCATTTACGACACACACAGGGCTTGCGGTGATCATCGACAGTGCCAATATCGATACCGATCAGATCATTCCTAAGCAGTTTCTCTCTAAGGTCACCCGTGACGGTTTCGGGATTCATCTATTTCATGACTGGCGTTATCTGGACGATGCCGGCGATCAGCCTAACCCTTCGTTTAGCCTGAACCAGCCGCGTTATCAGGGGGCCTCTATTCTGCTGGCCAAGGAGAACTTTGGCTGCGGATCGAGTCGCGAACATGCGCCATGGGCCTTGGCTGATTTCGGCCTCAAGGTGATCATAGCGCCTAGCTTTGCCGATATCTTTTATGGCAATGCCATCAATAATGGCCTGCTGCCGGTGCGTTTGACTGAGGCAGAAGTTGCTCAGTTAATGCAAGAAGTTGAGGCTGAAGAAGGGGCGCAAGTTAGCGTTGATCTGCAGGCCCAGACTGTGACCTCGCCTTCGGGGGCTGAATTTTATTTTGAGATAGCTCAGTCGGCTCGTCATAATCTACTTAACGGGTTAGATGCCATTGGGATCAGCTTAGGATATGGCGAAGCGATTACTCAATACGAGGCAAATATCCCGAGTTGGAGAGCCTAGCTCAACCATCTGTATCATTAGGCGTACATTTGTACTGAGTGTGATAAGCGATAAGCCGGACGCATGATATTGCGGCCGGCTTTTTGTTTACATTGTCCCTTATCTCACTATCTAACATTCATAAATTCAATATCTTACAATTGCTCTTTCGGCTTGTTATTCGTTAGTTTTAATTACCTAGTGATTTATGCTGCTTGAGAGAGCGATTTCAGGCTTACACATGTATTACTGTTTATTTTTTTCTAGGTATTTGTTTTTAAATAGATATATTTAATTTAGTGTGGTTTACCTGACTAATTTTAGTGAACGCAGATCACATTTTTTTCATTTTGATAGCGTTTAAAAGCGCGATATCTATCCGTTTTGCACTCTATTTGAACGTTTTTGTTAGCATAATTCGCTTAAATTCATTATCTGCTTGTAAAGATATTCTGTATCAGTAGACTGCGGCTCACTTAATGACTGGAGCCTTTACTCTAAGTCGTCATAATAACAAGAGAGCCATGATGAAAAAGCATATTTTATCTTTAGCTGTAGTTGCTGCCATCGCTGCGCCACTATCACAAGTTCACGCTGCTGGATTTCAACTTGCCGAATATTCTGCTACTGGTTTAGGCCGTGCCTTTGCGGGTGAAGCCGCCATGGCCGATAACGCCGCCGCCCAAGCCCGTAACCCTGCGATGTTGACCTATCTTGAGGGACGTCAGCTGTCCGTTGGTGGAATTTATGTCATGCCAAACGTCGATGTCGAAGGCGATCTGACTTTGGCCTCACCTGTGCTGGGTAATCAGCCTGTCACCATGAATGCCGATGCCTTAGATGTGGCCGGTAATGCCCTGGTGCCTAACTTTTACTATTCTAATCAGCTAAACGATCAGTGGACCTGGGGGTTAGCGGTTAACTCTAATTATGGTCTGGCGACTGAAGTACCCAGCACTCATCCAACTGCGATTTTCGGTAATGAAACTTCAGTGACAACAGTCGAATTTAATCCGAACCTGGCTTATAAGGTGACAGATGCGGTTTCTATCGGTGCCGGTCTGCGTGTCGTTTATGGTGAAGGTAAGATTGGCGCCTCAACCCCAGCTTGGGTTGACGGTATTAAGGCGATTCCGACACTGCCAGCCGAAGTGGCTGGCGCACTGCCACCAGGTGGAACCAGTCTGAAAGTGATGGAAGGCGATGATATTAGTTTTGGTTGGCAGTTGGGTGCCAGCTGGCAGATCAATCCCGCTCACCGCATAGGTGTTGCCTATCATAGCGGCGTTGAGCTGGAACTGGACGGTCACGCATCTGGGCTTGTCTATGATGGTGGTCAAGATCTCGATATTGAGGGGTATGTGCCACTCGAGCTACCAGCCTTTGCTGAGCTGGCCTCTCATCACCAATTAACTGACAACTGGGCGATGCATGCCAGCATTAACTGGACTCAGTGGAGTGTGTTCGACAGCCTGGTGGCTTACTTCCCAGGTGAGCAGAAGCCACTTGGCGGTTTAGAGTCAGACTTAGTAAAAGTGGAAAACTTTAAAGATAACTGGCGTTTTGCCTTGGGTACCACTTATCAACTCAGTGATAAGTGGTTAGTGCGCGGTGGTGTGGCTCTGGATAAGACGGCGGTTGAAGATGAGTACCGTACAATCACGATTCCTGATTCAGACCGTCTATGGCTTAGCTTTGGCACGGGTTATCAGGCCACTAAGAATCTGACGCTAGACTTAGCCGTGACCTATATTAAGGCACACGGTGATGCACCTATCGATGAGACAATGAACCTGATGAACCTGGCTCAAGTGAGCTTTAGCGGTGATGCGAGTGGCGATGTCTGGTTGGTGGGGGCTCAGCTGAGCTACAAGATGTAAGTCGATTGAGGTCAAGTTTGACTCAAGCATAATGCCTCACTTAAGTGAGGCATTTTTTTATCTGAATATTTATTGGATATCTGAACTTCATAGGATTATATTCGTCTAATTATCAACGTATTTTTAGTTAAATTTAATCTATTCATTACCTGTTGCTTGCAGCTATAGCGTCTGCAGTCAGGATGAACCAACAATAAGAGGTGTCCCATGAAACCCTTTCTTCTGGCTGCAAGCATAGCGTTACTTCCGTTGTCGGCCTCCGCCGATCCGAGTACGACGCAAGTGGTTAAGGGATTCATCGATGCCTACAACCAGCACAGTGTCGAGCAGATGCTCAACCATGTGACCGATGATGTACGCTGGATGCATATCTCTGGCACTAATATAGAGGTTGAAACCTCAGACAAGGCGCAGTTTGGCGCCGCCATGACAGATTATTTTGAAACCCTTACCGGGGCTCAGGCCACCATACTGCAACTGATTGACTCTTCTCACTTTGTCAGCACGGTCGAGCGTGTGACTTGGGAGAACGACGGTGAGCTGCTTAGCCAGTGCAGCATTGGTAATTTCCGTGTTCAGGATGGCAAGATCGCCGAGTTTTGGTATCTGCCCGCTCATGCCTGCGATGAGCAGCTAGAGACGAATGAAGAGGCATTAGCGACTCCAGAGTTAGATCCGATTCAGCCTAATCAGCAGTAGCGGAGGCCTTAGTGCAGCAGAAGTATGTTATCGCGCTCGATCAGGGCACAACCAGTTCACGTACCATCATCTTCGATCATGACGCTAATATAGTGGCGGTGTCACAGCGCGAGTTTTCGCAGATCTACCCCAAGGCGGGCTGGGTGGAACACGATCCCATGGAGATCTGGTCCTCCCAAAGCTCAACCCTTATTGAGGCGCTGGCCAGAGCCGGGATCCACAGCGATGAGGTGGCTGGTATAGGTATTACCAACCAGCGGGAAACCACCATCTTGTGGGACAAAACCACAGGTAAGCCCGTCTATAACGCCATCGTCTGGCAGTGTCGCCGCAGCCAACCCTTATGTGAGGCGTTGAAGGCATCGGGCTATGAAGAGTATATCCGGCAGAATACCGGACTGGTGCTAGACCCCTATTTTTCGGCGACTAAGATCCGCTGGATCCTCGACAATGTCGAAGGGGCCAGAGAGAAGGCCGAGGCCGGTGATTTGCTGTTTGGCACCATAGATACTTGGCTGGTGTGGAAGCTCACCGAAGGTAAGGTGCATGTCACCGATCCGACCAACGCGTCGCGCACCATGCTCTACAACATTCATCAACAGGCCTGGGACACTCGGTTACTCGAGGCATTAGATATTCCTGCGAGCATTCTGCCTGAGGTGAAACCTTCCTGCGCCGTGTATGGCAAGACCCGTATTGCCGGTGAGGGCGGCGAGATCCCTGTAGCTGGCATGGCGGGCGATCAACAGTCAGCCCTATTTGGCCAGCTGTGTATCGATGAGGGGATGGCGAAGAATACCTATGGTACAGGTTGTTTCCTGCTGATGAACACAGGTTTACAGGCGGTGCAGTCCAACCATGGTCTATTAACCACCATTGCCGTGGGACCCAAGGGGGAGGTTAATTATGCCCTGGAAGGCTCGGTATTTATGGGGGGCGCTACCATTCAATGGTTGCGTGATGAGCTCGGACTTATTCGTGATGCTCAGGATACCGAATACTTTGCCCTCAAGGTGAATGACAACAATGGGGTGTACCTGGTACCAGCCTTTGTGGGGCTGGGCGCACCTTACTGGGATGCCAGCGCCCGTGGTGCCTTGGTCGGCCTCTCCAGAGGCGCCAATCGTAACCATATCATTCGTGCCGCACTCGAGGCGATCGCCTATCAGAGCCGGGATCTTCTCGATGCCATGACTAAAGACAGTGGTGTGCAGCTTAAACAGTTGAAGGTTGATGGCGGCGCGGTAGCCAACGATTTCCTGATGCAGTTTCAGGCCGACATTACCGATGTTGAGGTGCAGCGACCCAAGGTGACCGAAACTACGGCCATGGGGGCGGCATTTTTAGCGGGCTTAGCCGTGGGTTTCTGGCAGTCGACGGCCGAGTTGAAGCACAAGGCCGGTGTCGAGCGTTGCTTTAAGCCTACAATCGCCGATGAGGAGCGTGAGGCGCTTTATTCGGGTTGGAAACGGGCAGTTGCGCAAGTCACTGGTGAATCAGCGAGTTAATCCTTAAACGTCAATATCGATACGAGGCAGTGGCGAGTCCAGTGCTTCTTCTTCGGCCTGTTTCTGCGCCTGCTGGCGTCTCGCCTGTCCCCGGCGATCTTCTCTGCCGGGTCTTGAGTTTATGCGCCTTTCTCCATGTCGACGACGCTCAAGGTGAGGTGGCAGCTGTGACTGCGGCGCCTCATGACTATCGGCATGAATAGGATCCGTGTGTTCAGTCTGCTCTACCACTCGCTTGCGTTTCACCACCTGTTTTACCGGGCGCGCTAACATGGCATACAGGCTATCCAGGGCAACCATCGCTCCTCCTCTTTAGATTAATCATCTCGCTTAATCTATTTATCGGCCGCTCATGGTTAAATTTTAGGCGAATTCTGCTATTTGGTTCATGTCGGGCGTTGGGATGGCGAAGTCGCTTGTGCTTCGCAAGCTTCATACTGCGCCTTTTGCCAAAATCTCAGCTGAGCGCGACTGGTGAGGGCAAGCCGAGCATGAGTCGCCTTTTGCTGACAACTGAGGCGAACTCCCGCTGCCAGTTGGTCCTCTTTGAGACGGGCTTGCTCTTCAGGAGTGGCCGGAGGCGCATAGTCAACAAAGCGAATACGGCACATACCGCAATGACCCCCACCACCACACTGGCTTGGGACGCGCATCTGGCCATGGTTTAAATTGTCCATGAGGTTGTCTTGGGTCAGCGCAATCGTCTCAAGCTGCTCGCCATCAGGAGAGAGTAGGGTCAGCGACTGACCCTGACGCTTGGCACGCCAGCTCACATAGTCCCCAGCCAGTAGCTTACGCACCAGTAGCCAGGTGCCACTTAGGCCAAGCAGTAAAGCGGCCAGCGCAATCATCTGAGTTGCGACATGATTAAAACTCACGCCATTGTTGGGGAAATAGTCGATAAAATGCAGCATAAACAGCAGCTGTTTGAGCTGTGAGCCGTTGTTTTTATGGGCCTTAACCAGGCCTGTATTGCCGTCGACAAAGATCTGTGTGCCGCGCTGGTCCTGAGTATCGAAACGGTAGAACTCCTGGCTGCCGCCGTAGCGCTGGGCAGCGTCTTTATCGAGCACTGGCATCGATAATTGGCTCTCACCAGAGTAGCTTTGCTGAGCAAGCTCAGTCAGTTGTTGATGATGAAGATTGACTTGTTCACCAGTGTCAGCCCAAAAGGCCTGAGTGCCATCGCTTAGTTTTACGCGGTAAATGGGGCGATCAAATAGGGTTTCCAGCTTGATGCGTGTGATGGTATCGGCTTTTGTTTGCGCGGCGATATGGCTCAGCGTAACCTGGGGCTGAATTAAACTGCTGGCTTGAGTGGGCTTAGTTCTCTGGGTATTCGCGCTTAAATACTCATCGTTAATCAGGTTGAAGGCCAGGCCTGTAAGGGTCCATATAAGGAGCTGGGCGCCGACGACGAGCCCCAGAATGCGATGCAGACTTCTCGCGTTCATCATACGTTGGCCTCCTCGCCGCGCTTAAAGGCGACAAGCAGTAATAGGGCTCCAGAGAGCGCCGTCAGTAGCGCCAATATACTAAAAGCTGTCAGTAGCGGGTTGTGAACATCTTCTCGGGTATCATAATCCATGATATGCAACATCCACATGAGATCGAACAGGCGCCAGTAGTCATGACGCTTGGCAACCAGCTCACCACTGGTAGCGGAAATATAGAAGCGCGAATGGCTTGAGTCGTTAAAATCGATCTGCCACAGGGGTAATCGTCTGCTGCCTATCTCGTCGGGTGCCGAGTCGGTTAACAGCTGGCTGCTGGCTTGGGTTATATCGCCGCGATAGAGCTTGGCCGCAACCAGCATGGCTTGTTGTTGACTCAGTTGTGCTAGCGGTTCTCCATTTTGGGCAGAGAAATAGCGGGGGCCATCAGCTAGGCTGAGTTTATATACGGCCCCAAGTGCCGTTGGCAGTAACTCAAGCTGAGTTGCATCGGGATAGCTTGCCAACATGGTGGCGGGGGAGATCTGCAACTGATGGGGATCTATGGTTAGGGAGCTGTCATCCACCAGATGGTCGCCATGGATAAAGTCGATATCCATAAGCACCATGTAGAGACCTGAAACTAACCAGATGAGTAATTGTGCCCCTAAGAACAGGGTCAACCATTTGTGTGATTTTCGCAGCCAACGGCTTTGTTGAGGATTTAGCATAATTAGAATTTTTATTGGCTATCATAGGGATGAAATCACCTCAGAGCAAGCCAGAAAGCGCTGCGACACAAGGAGAGCGTGGCGAACAAACCCGCAGGGATCGCTACGACACAATTGGTGGACATTTTGCGGCGAAATTTGGGATGGCGATCCACTTATTGATCATACAAAGTCTGTAGGCCCACCACTTCTGATTGTTTTTTCAACATATTTACCCTCGACTCACCCACAAAAAGCCCTCCATGAGACTGTAGTTACAAATTTACAAACTGGCTGCTAACCCGCTTGAATACTGGCTTTTTAAATGGTGGCATCCCTTGACAATGCTTGCACACTATCTCTAAACTTAGCATTTGTGGGAAATTGTGGATATTTGTGGATCTATTAACCAAAACAAGGACGAGCTAACGTGTTTCGTGGAGCGAGTGCTATTAATCTTGATGCCAAAGGCCGGATCGCGATTCCAAAGCGATACCGTGAGAGCCTGCACGTCGAATTTAATAGCCAGCTGGTGATCACGGTCGACTTCGATGCCGCCTGTTTACTCATCTATCCACTCGAGGCTTGGAAACAGATAGAAGCCAAGCTGTTATTGCTGTCAGATACTCAGGGACCCGAGCGCGCCATGAAGCGCCTGTTACTCGGTTATGCCCATGAATGTGAGTTAGATAGCAATGGTCGCATTTTACTTCCTCCACCGCTACGTCAATACGCCAACCTGGAAAAGCACGCGATGCTGGTAGGGCAGTTGAACAAGTTTGAGCTGTGGGATGAAGCGGCCTGGCAGCAACAGATTGAACTTAGCCGTGAAACGATTCAAAGCGATGCCTTTGCCAATAGTGAGCGTTTGGCGGACTTCTCTTTGTAGTAAGAGAATAACCATAAGTTAAAGAAGAGAGCGATGACTCAAGAATTTGCGCATTTATCTGTGCTGCTGACGGAAACGGTAGCCGGACTCAACATTAAGCCTGATGGCATCTATATCGATGGGACCTTTGGTCGCGGTGGGCATTCACGTGAAGTGCTCAAGCAGCTGGGCCCTGATGGCCGCCTGATCGCTATCGATCGCGATCCTCAAGCTATCGCCGCCGCAGAGCAGTTTGCCGACGATGCGCGTTTTTCTATCGTTCATGGTGGCTTCGGTCAGCTGGCGCAATATGTTGATGACCTGGGTCTGCGAGGCAAGATCGATGGCATTTTATTCGATTTTGGCGTCTCATCGCCGCAGCTGGATGATGCTGAGCGCGGCTTTAGTTTCCTGCGTGATGGTCCACTGGATATGCGCATGGATAACTCCCAGGGAGAGACGGCGGCCCAGTGGTTGGCCCGCGCCGAAATAGAAGACATGGCTTGGGTGTTTAAGACCTATGGTGAAGAGAAAAATGCCCGTCATATTGCTCGCTGTATCGCTGCCGATAGAGAGAAAACCCCGTTTTTGCGCACTAAAGATTTGGCTGATCTGATCGCTAGAGTGAGTAAGAGTAAGGAACGTAACAAGCATCCGGCGACGCGCGTGTTTCAGGCGATCCGTATCTATATCAACAGTGAGCTTGAGCAGATAGATCAGGCGCTGGAAGGGGCGGTTACCGTATTAGCGCCGCAGGGTCGTCTGTCGGTGATCAGTTTCCACTCGTTAGAAGACCGTATGGTGAAGCGCTTTATTCGTCGGCATAGTCAGGGGGAATCAGTGCCCCATGGACTGCCGATCACCGAAGCGGAGATTAATAAGACACGTTTACTAAAGGCTGTCGGTAAGGCGATTAAACCGTCGGCAGAAGAGATTGGCCGCAATGCCAGAGCGCGTAGCTCAGTGTTGCGTATCGCGGAGCGATTAGATTACTAATCCTGTCGAGCAGACGTAAGAGACTAGGGGAACGCCAGTGAGTAAGTCACAACTCAACCTGACTCGTATCGTATTACTCGATCTTTGGCACCATAAGTGGGTGCTGTTGATGGCTTTTATTGTGATTGCGAATGCTGTTTTGGTGGTATACACCAGCCATACCAGTCGCAAGTACACCAGCCAGTGGGATCAGTTGCTGCAGGAGCGCGACCGCTTGGATATTGAATGGCGCAACCTCTTGCTGGAAGAGCAGTCGCAGTCGGAACATAGCAGGGTGACACGGATTGCCACAAAAGAGCTGGAGATGAAGCGGCCGTTACCCAACGAAGAAGTGGTGGTGAGAGTACCATGAGCAAACAGGCGAAACGTAAACAGAAACCACAGCTGATCCACTGGCGTCTACACGTCGTGGTCGGTTTTGTGTGTCTGCTGTTTACCAGCTTGGTGGGCCGCGCCGCCTATATTCAGATCATTGAGCCGGAAAAGCTGCGTCACGAGAGCGACATGCGCACCCTGCGCACCACGAGTAATGAAGTGCATCGCGGCATGATCACAGATCGTAATGGCGAGATGCTGGCGGTAAGTGTGCCAGTTAAGGCGGTTTATGCCGATCCCAAGGTTGTGCACGATCGCAACGGTTTTGCGGATATGCGCCGCTGGCAGGCATTAGCCGATGTGTTGCACGAGCCCAAGGAGGAGATCCTGGCGCGGGTTCAGTCTAATCCCAAGAAACGTTTCACCTACCTCAAAAGACAAGTCACCCCAGCGGTGGCCGAGTATATTAAGCAGCTCAAGTTACCGGGCGTTTACCTTAAAGCCGAGTCGCGTCGTTACTACCCCACCAGTGAGATCAGCGCGCAGCTGGTGGGCCTGACCAATATTGATGATGTCGGTATCGAAGGGATAGAGAGCACCTATAACGACTGGCTTACTGGCACGCCGACCAAGCACAAGGTACGTAAATCACGTGATGGTCACGTGGTAGAGCGTCTCGATATGGTGCAGACGGGTGAGAGCTCTAACGATTTGGTGCTAAGTATCGATCAGCGCATTCAGCAGCTGGCCTATCGTGAGATCAAGCGTGCGACCGAGATCAACCAGGCCACTTCGGCCTCTATCGTGGTGCTCGACGTGCACACAGGTGAAGTATTGGCTATGGCTAATACCCCAAGTTATAACCCTAATTCCCGCGATAATCTGCAGAGTTATCGCATGCGTAACCGTGCCTTGACCGACGCCTATGAACCGGGCTCGACCATTAAGCCTTTCGTGGTTGCAGCGGCATTAGAGGCCGGCACCATCAAGGACGATCAGATCTTTAAAACTCATCCGGGCCGCGTGCGTATCGGCGGTAAGATAGTGCGTGACGGTCGCAACTATGGCGACATGTCCCTCGGTGATGTCTTGGTGCACTCCAGTAACGTCGGCATGACTCAGATTGCCCTATCTATGCCGGTACAGGAGCTGCTGGGTTACTACCAGGCCATGGGGCTGGGTAACTATTCAGGCATCAACCTGCCTGGTGAAAGTGCAGGCCTTATCCATGACCGCCGTCGTTGGTCTGACTTTGAGCGGGCGACCCTGTCGTTTGGTTATGCCCTCACCGTGACGCCACTGCAGATCGCGCGTATGTACGCCATGTTGGGTAGCGGCGGTGTGTTATATCCCTCTTCGATCCTCAAGCTTCAAAAGGCCCCTGAAGGTCAGCAGGTGATCTCTCCAGAGGTGGCGCGCAACGTGATGCAGATGCTGATCGGCGTGACAGAACCAGGTGGCACCGCCAAGAAGGCACATATCGATGGCTACCCTGTAGCAGGTAAGACCGGAACCGCGCGTAAGGCGGTGGCAGGTGGTTATGGCGAAGATTATGTCGCCCTGTTTGCTGGCGTGGCACCAGTTCACAACCCAAGGCTTGCCATGGTGGTGGTAGTCAATGAGCCTAAGGGCGATCGTTATTATGGCGGCGATGTGGCCGCTCCCGTGTTTGCCAAAGTGATGTCAGGGGCACTACAGATGTTAAACGTTGAGCCAATCAGTGCTCGAGAAAAAATTCAGTTGGCCGGTAATGTCAGGAGGGGCGAATAATGCTGTTAAGCGATCTCCTCGCCCCCTGGTTTCATTATGCTGGCGGTGAGTCACTGACTCACTTGACGCTCGATAGCCGAGAGATTGGTCAAGGCAGCGTATTTGTGGCGTTGCCGGGTCACAGAGTCGACGGGCGTGAGTTTGTCGATAAGGCCCTGTCCCAAGGCGCTGTCGCCGCGCTGATCCATACCGATGACCCTGAGCAACATGGCCAGGTGTCGCAAGGCAACGGCCTGCGTATCTATTTCTTTCAGTTGCAGCGACAGTTGTCGGCGCTCGCCTCTCAGCTCTATAGCCTAGGGCGGGAGCGGATCAAGCTTATTGGCGTGACAGGCACCAACGGTAAGACCTCCGTGACTCAGCTGATTGCTCAGCTCAGCGACAGCCTAGGGCGGTCAAGCGCCGTGATGGGCACTCTAGGTAACGGCCTTTGGGGCCATCTGGTCGATAGTGGTAACACTACGGCCGATGCGATTACCGTGATGCGTCAGCTACAAGATTTTGACCGTCAGGGCGCCGCTGTGTGCGCCATGGAAGTTTCCAGTCATGGTTTAGTTCAGGGGCGTGTCGATGCCGTGCCATTCGATGTGGCGGTCTTTACTAATCTCAGTCGTGATCACCTCGATTATCACGGCACCATGGATGCTTACGGCGCGGCCAAGCAACGTCTGTTCAGGTTCAGTTCGTTAAGTCATGGTCTGATTAACTTAGACGATCCAATAGGCCGCCAGTGGATGCAGGATAAACGCTGCAAGGGGCTGGTGGGCTTTAGCATTCAAGGGCAGGAAGGCGCCTCCATCTATACCAAAGAGGTGAAGCAGCATGGCCAAGGGGTCAGCGCCACCTTAGTCTGGCCCGAAGGCCAAGCCAAGATCGACTCGCCCTTATTGGGCATTTTTAACCTGTCTAACCTGGTTGCGGCATTAGGCGCCCTGTATCTGAGTGGATATTCCATGTCTCAGCTGCTGACCAAGGTGGGTCACTTACAGCCTGTGGCGGGACGTATGGAGCGTTTTACCACTCAAGATGGCGTTACCTTAGTTGTCGATTATGCCCATACACCCGATGCCATAGAACAGGCGCTACGGGCGCTGCGTGGTCATTGCCGTGGCAAGTTATGGTGCGTCTTTGGCTGTGGTGGGGATCGTGATAAGGGCAAGCGTCCTTTGATGGCACGTGCCGCCGAGGCCAATGCCGATTGCGTCATGGTCACCAGTGATAATGCCCGCAGTGAAGATCCTAAGGCCATTATTGACGATGTGCTCGCCGGACTTGAGAAGCCAAAGGTGGCACTGACTCAGGTGGATAGACAACAGGCGATCCGCGAAGTCGTGACGCTAGCTTCGTCAGGCGATCTGATTTTGCTGGCAGGAAAAGGCCATGAAACCTATCAGGAGATCGCCGGTACTCGTCTCGACTATGATGAGCGTGCTCTGGCAGCATCGATTGCAAAGGAGGGCCTATGATCCCTTTACGTCTTTCAGATTTAGCCAAGGTACTGGGTGCCAAGCATATTGGTGAAGATCTTACTGTGACTAAGGTGTCTAGCGATAGCCGAGTGGTGGACGCTCAGACACTATTTGTCGCCCTTAAGGGTGAGCGTTTCGATGCCCATGATTTTGCCGATAAGGCGGTGATGGATGGCGCCATTGCCCTGTTGGTTGAGCGTGAACTGCCAATAGCAGTGCCTCAGCTTATTGTGGCGAACAGTCAGAAAGCTATGGGACAAATAGGTGCCCATGTGAAACAGTGCGTGGCGCCTAAGAGTGTCGCCCTGACCGGCTCAAACGGTAAGACCAGCGTCAAGGAGATGGTGGCGACCATCTTATCGGTTAAGCACCAGGTGCTTTATACCGCGGGCAACTTCAACAACGAAGTGGGCGTGCCCTTAACCTTGTTGCGTCTCGAACCTCAGCATGAGTATGGCGTGTTCGAATTAGGTGCAAATCATCTCGGCGAAATTAATTACACTTCATCTTTAGTGCAACCCGATGTGGCAATGGTTAATAATGTCGCCTCGGCGCATCTAGAGGGCTTTGGCTCACTACAAGGGGTGGCCAAGGCGAAATCAGAGATCTTCCTTCATCTCGCTAAGGATGGTGTAGCAGTGATCAATGCCGACGACGCATTTGCCGATGTGATGCGTAGTGCGGCCAGCGCTTATACCCAGCTCAGTTTCTCCTGTCAGGGTCATCCAGCCGATGTTGTGGCTAGCGACCTAACGGCAGATGCTCTGGGCTGCTATCGCTTTACCCTCAGTTATCGTGATGAGCAACGTCAGGTGAGCCTGCCGCTATCGGGACGTCATCAGGTCAGCAATGCCCTGGCGGCGACCAGTATTTGCTTGGCATTAGGCTTGTCACTTGAAGAGATAGTTCAAGGGCTTAAGCAGTTAAAGCCTGTAAAAGGCCGGATGCAGCCGACTCGTCTTGGGCGCTTTCTGTTGATCGACGATACCTATAATGCCAATCCGGCCTCTGTCGGTGCCGCCATCGACTGGCTTCAAGAAATTGAAGGAAATCGCTGTTTAGTACTGGGCGATTTAGGCGAATTGGGTGACAATGCGTCCCTTTTACATCGGCAGCTGGGTGAAAAAGCCAAGTTGCAGGGGATCGATGCCTTGTATTCGCTAGGAGAGTTGAGTCGGGCGAGCAGCGAAGCATTCGCTGGCAAGCACTTTACCGATTTAGATGCATTGGTTATTGATTTAGTTGGTTATTTTAACCAGTTGGCCGGAAACGTCACTGTGTTAGTTAAGGGGTCTCGTAGCGCCAAAATGGAGCGGGTTATCGAGGCCTTAATTGCCGCCTTTGAGCGCAAGGAGTTGTTTTAATGCTGGTTTATCTGGCTGATTATTTAACCCAGTTCTACTCTGGGTTTAATGTGTTTTCCTATGTGACCTTCAGGGCCATCTTAGGCTTGTTGACCGCCATGGTGTTTAGCCTGTGGTGGGGGCCCAAGATGATCGAGCGTTTGCAATTGCTGCAGATAGGTCAGGTGGTGCGCAACGAAGGGCCTGAGTCTCACTTTGCTAAACGCGGCACGCCGACCATGGGTGGCTTGTTGATCTTGGCAGGGGTCTTTATCAGCGTCTTGCTTTGGGGCGACCTGGGTAGCCGTTATGTGTGGGTCATGCTTTTCGTGCTAGGTGCCTTTGGTCTGATAGGCTTTATCGATGACTATCGTAAAGTGGTACGCAAGGACACTAAGGGGCTTATCGCCCGCTGGAAATATATTCTGCAATCTTTGGCAGCGCTGGCGATCGCCTTCTATCTCTATGCCTCAGCTGGGAGTCCCGGTGAGACACAGCTGGTGGTGCCCTTCTTTAAGGATGTGATGCCGCAACTGGGTGGCTTCTTTATTCTGCTGGCCTATTTCACCATCGTCGGTTCGAGCAACGCGGTGAACCTGACCGATGGTCTGGACGGCTTGGCGATCATGCCGACCGTCATGGTGGCGGCAGCCTTCGCCTTGATTGCTTATCTGTCGGGTCACGTGCAGTTTGCCAACTACTTGCATATTCCATATTTGCCGGGCTCGGGAGAGCTGGTGATCGTCTGCACTGCTATCGTCGGTGCGGGGTTAGGCTTCTTGTGGTTCAACACTTATCCGGCACAAGTCTTTATGGGCGATGTGGGCTCGCTCTCTCTGGGCGCAGCACTGGGTACTATCGCCGTATTGGTGCGTCAGGAGATCCTCTTGGTGATCATGGGCGGCGTATTCGTGATGGAAACGGTTTCTGTGATTTTGCAGGTCGGCTCATACAAGCTGCGCGGTCAGCGTATTTTCAGAATGGCTCCTATTCATCATCACTATGAGTTAAAAGGGTGGCCTGAGCCTAGGGTGATCGTGCGTTTCTGGATCATCTCTCTCTTCTTGGTGTTGCTAGGCTTAGCAACCTTAAAGTTAAGGTAAGACACCATGGCCAGTCAGTATACACACATAGTATTGGGACTCGGCGCCACTGGGCTGTCGGTTGTGCGTTATTTAACTAAGCAAGGCATTACGCCGCTGGTGATGGATAGCCGCGAGAATCCTCCGGGACGCGAGCTCTTGACGCAAGAGTTCCCTGAGGTGTTGTTGCTGACCGGAGGCTTCGATTGTCGCTATCTGGTGCAGGCCAGCCAGATTGTTGTGAGTCCAGGGATCCCCTTGGATACGGCCGAAGTGCGCGCCGCCGTGGATATGGGGATCGATATTGTTGGCGATGTCGAGCTGTTTGCCAGAGCTCTGCAGGGGAGAGAAGCCTGTGTGATCGGCATTACCGGTTCAAACGGCAAGTCGACTGTCACCACCCTGGTGGGTGAGATGGCGGCTGCTGCCGGACTCAATTATGCCGTTGGCGGCAATATCGGTGTGCCAGTGCTTGATCTGCTTGAGGGCAATCATGATCTGTATGTACTTGAGTTGTCGAGTTTTCAGTTAGAAACCACCTCAAGCCTTAATTGTATCAGCGCCACCTGTCTGAACATCAGTGAAGATCATATGGACAGGTATTCAGATCTTGAGAGCTATCGTCAGGCCAAGCTGCGCTTGTACGATCAGACCAAGCTGGCGATTTTTAATCGTGACGATCTGCTGACCCGTCCTAACGAGCCGATGAATCAAAACAGCTTTGGCCTCTCGCTGCCCGAAGGGGATGAATGGGGCGTTAGCCATGGCGTTTTAGTTCATGGTGCAACCGAATATTTGGCCTGCGATCAGGTGGCTTTGGTCGGCAGTCATAATCAGGCCAATCTGTTGGTCGCCATGGCCTTGGCAGATAGTGCCGGGATCGCAAAGGCGGTCATGGTCGACGTAGCAAAGCGCTTCAAGGGCCTGGCGCACCGTTGTGAGCTGGTCGCAAAACATCAGGGCGTAAGCTACGTAAACGATTCTAAGGCGACCAATGTGGGCGCTACCCTAGCGGCTTTGCAAGGGCTGAGTGACCATGAGGGGCAGATCATTTTGATCGCCGGTGGTGACGGTAAGGGCGCCGATTTCTCTGTGCTTCGCCATGCTCTGATGGGGGTCAGTCAAGTGATCACGCTAGGTCAGGATGGTGACAGAATTGCCGAGCAGTTTGATGGTGCGATTCGGGTCGAGACTATGCAAGAGGCGGTCGTTCAAGCGGCGCAGCTTGCTAAGCCGGGAGATATAGTGCTGCTATCGCCAGCCTGTGCCAGCTTGGATATGTATAGCAATTTTATGGCCAGGGGTGATGATTTTCGTGCTCAGGTAGCTGCACTCAACGATGAGGTGGTGCATGCGTAGCGATGAGCGTCAACTAAGCCTGTTTGGTAGCTCCCTGAGTTGGACGCTGCCAAACCTGTTTAGTCAACGTGAAGCGCCGGGCATGCAGCTCTATGACAGAGCATTACTGTTCGCGATTATCTCCCTGATAAGCTTCGGCTTCATCATGGTGATGTCGGCCTCTATGCCAGAGGCTACAAGTTTAACGGGTAACCCTTTCCACTTTGTGTGGCGCCATGTGGCCTACCTATTGGGATGTGCCCTTATAGCAGCGGTGGTGCTGCAGGTTGAAATGCAAAGGTGGCAACAGCTGAGCCCTATTTTGCTCTTGGTTGTTGGCATCATGTTGGTTGCAGTGCCAATTGTGGGCACGACGGTAAATGGTGCGACCCGTTGGTTGTCTGTCGGGCCTATCCGCATTCAGGTGGCCGAGATGGCCAAGTTTGCCTTTGCCATCTACATGGCGGGCTATCTGGTGCGGCGACATCAGGAGGTGCGGGAAAACGCCAAAGGTTTCTATAAGCCGATTGCCGTGTTTGCCGTGTATGCCTTCTTGATCCTGCTGCAGCCGGACCTGGGGACAGTGGTGGTGCTGTTTGTCGGTACTGTGGGCTTACTGTTTTTAGCGGGTGCAAGATTGCTCGATTTCTTCGCGCTGATCTTGACCGGTGCCATGGCCTTTGTGGGTCTGGTATTGCTGGAACCTTACCGTATGCGACGGGTGACCTCGTTTCTGGACCCTTGGCAGGATCCCTTCGGTAGCGGTTATCAGCTTACCCAGTCGCTGATGGCCTACGGCCGTGGTGACTGGCTGGGACAAGGCTTAGGTAACAGCATTCAGAAGCTGGAATACCTGCCAGAGGCTCATACCGATTTTATCTTTGCCGTGATCGGCGAAGAGTTGGGTTTTTTGGGCATTATTGCCGTGTTGTCGGTACTGCTGTTTGTTGCCTTGAGAGCGATAAAGCTGGGTAATCTTTGCCTGCTGCAAGACAAGGCGTTTGAAGGCTATCTGGCTTACTCAATTGGCATCTGGATCTGTTTCCAGACAGTGGTGAACGTCGGAGCCAGTATTGGCATGTTGCCTACCAAGGGGTTGACGCTGCCCTTTATCAGTTATGGCGGCAGTAGCCTGTGGGTGATGACGGCGGCAGCAATGATATTAATTAGAATCGACCATGAAAGACGATTAAGCCTGATACAGGCGGTACAAGGCAAGGTGAAATAGATGGTCTCAGAGAAACGTATTTTGATCATGGCTGGCGGCACGGGGGGACATGTCTTCCCGGCGTTAGCCGTGGCCAAAGCGTTGGCCAAGCAAGGTTGGCAGGTGCGTTGGCTTGGTACCGCCGATCGTATGGAGGCGCGACTGGTGCCTCAGCATGGCTTCGATATCGACTTTATCGATATTAAAGGGGTACGCGGTAACGGGCTTATTCGTAAGTTGGCGGCACCCTTTAAGATTTTGCGCTCCATCATGCAGGCGCGTGAGGTGATTAAAGAGTTTAAGCCTGATGTGGTGCTCGGCATGGGCGGTTTTGCCAGTGGCCCTGGGGGCGTGGCAGCCAAGCTTAGCGGTATTCCGCTGGTGCTCCATGAGCAAAACGCTATTCCGGGTATGACTAACAAGCTATTGTCGCGTATTGCGACGCGAGTGTTATGTGCCTTTGATAACACCTTTGAAGCGGGTGCTGAAGTGGTGGGTAATCCCATCCGCAGCGAACTGATCGCCCTTGGGCGTAGCGAAGTGCCCAGTGCTCAAGACGATGCCTTAAGGGTATTGGTTGTCGGTGGCAGTCTGGGGGCAAAA
This sequence comes from Shewanella marisflavi, assembly GCF_002215585.1. Lineage (NCBI taxonomy): Bacteria > Pseudomonadati > Pseudomonadota > Gammaproteobacteria > Alteromonadales > Shewanellaceae > Shewanella > Shewanella marisflavi. Next base: position 3,864,567 of record NZ_CP022272.1, on the reverse strand, counting down.
ATATTTAACGACCTGATGCCAAGCGTGACGGCGGCTGTCGCTAAGCAGCATTCCATGACAGTTTGGCACCAGGTGGGCAAGGGCAATCAGGCGCAGGTAGAAGCCGAGTATTTGCAGCTCGGTCAGTCGGGTAGCGTCAAGGTCGCCGAGTTTATCGATGATATGGAAGCGGCCTATCGTTGGGCCGATGTGATTTTGTGCCGCGCAGGTGCCTTGACGGTGTCTGAGGTCGCGGCAGTGGGGCTACCGAGTCTGTTGGTGCCTTATCCCCATGCGGTGGATGATCATCAGACTAAGAATGCCCAGGTATTGGTTGAAGCGGGTGGCGCCTTCTTGCTGCCGCAAACCGTATTAACTAGTGAAAAATTGATCAGCAAGCTACAGATCTTGGCATCAGATCGTAAGGCCCTTGTCGAGATGGGGCAACTGGCCAAGAGTGTTGCTGTATTAGATGCCACTGAGCGGGTCGCTAATGTGTGTATCGCGCTGGCAAGTAAGGAAAAAAATGATTAAAGCCGAAGAGAAGTACGCCCAGTTAAGAACCATTATCCCTGAGATGCGTCGCGTTAAGCGCATCCATTTTGTGGGAATAGGCGGTGCGGGTATGGGTGGTATTGCCGAGGTGTTGGTAAACGAAGGTTATCGTCTTAGCGGTTCAGATATCGCTGAGAATGCCGTGACGGCTCGTCTGAAACGACTCGGCGCGGCCATTTTTATCGGTCACCAGGCCGATCAGGTTGAAGGGGTCGATGTGGTGGTGGTTTCTACCGCTATCGATGCCAATAACCCAGAAATTTTAGCCGCGCAGGAGCGGCGCATCCCTATCGTTCGCCGAGCAGAGATGTTGGCTGAGCTGATGCGTTACCGTCATGGGGTGGCTGTGGCCGGTACCCATGGCAAGACGACCACCACGAGTTTGATTGCTAGCGTGTATGGTCAGGCCGAGCGAGACCCGACCTTCGTGATCGGTGGTCTGCTTAACAGTGCCGGCACCAACGCGCGCCTTGGCAAGAGTCGTTATTTGATCGCCGAAGCTGACGAGAGCGATGCCAGTTTCTTGCATCTGCAGCCCATGGTGAGTGTGGTCACCAATATCGAAGCCGACCATATGGACACCTATGAGGGAGATTTCGAGAAGTTGAAATCCACCTTTGTCGACTTCCTGCACAACTTGCCTTTTTACGGTGTTGCTGTGGCTTGTATCGACGATCCCGTGGTGAGAGAGATATTGCCGCGTATTGGCCGTAAGGTGGTGACCTATGGTTTTAGCGACGATGCCGATGTACAGGCGCTGAACTTTGAGCAGAAAGGTTATAGCTCTCGCTTTACCGTGCGCCGTGAAGGGATGGTGGATCTTGACCTAAGTGTGAACCTGCCGGGTCGTCACAATGTGCTCAACGCGCTGGCGGCAATTGCGGTAGCCACAGAAGATGAAATTGAGGATGAAGCGATCATCCGTGCGCTGGAAGAGTTCCAGGGGATTGGTCGACGTTTCCAGCAGCTGGGTGAATTTGCCACTTCTGCGGGTGATGTGATGCTGGTCGATGACTATGGTCATCATCCTAGCGAAGTGGCGGCAACCATTAAGGCGGCACGCTCAGGTTGGCCAGACAAGCGCCTGGTGATGATCTACCAGCCCCATAGATATAGCCGCACTCGAGATCTCTATGATGATTTCGTCGAGGTGTTGGCCCAGGTGGATTGCTTGTTATTGCTTGATGTATATGCCGCCGGTGAGGCGCCGGTACCCGGGGCAGACAGTCGCGCCCTATGCCGCTCGATTCGTCAGCGTGGCCAGCTCGATCCTATTTTTGTGGCCGAGCCTGAGCAGCTACAGGCGATTTTGCCTGGCATATTGCAAGATGGCGACCTGTTGTTGACTCAGGGGGCGGGCAATATTGGTGCCCTAAGTCGCCAACTGGCTGATGCTGGCTTGCAGTTTGAGTCGGAAAAAGAATGAGGTGCAAGGTGCTTAGTCACCTAGCCTAGACGAAGCTTTTGACGCTAGAGGTGAGGTAGTTATAATGCCCGGTTACTTACAACTGCCCTCTGGTAGTAAATTGATTGATTTTTATACATTAAATGATGTGTTAGGGCGATAAGCAGTGTCCTGGAGTGAGCTAGGTAGCCGTTGGAAAAACAGGTTGAAACAGGTCGATTGGTATCTGTGTTTCGGCTTGATTTTTCTCTTCCTGGTGCTGTGCGGTTTGTCCCTAGGCGGTTGGAAGCTGCATCTGGTACTCAACGACGCAGATGCTCTGCCTATCGAGGCGGTCGCGATTAAAGGTGATAGACAGTTCACCAGCGACGCAGAGATACGCTCGGCGCTGCAGGATCTGATGCAGAGAAGCTTCTTCTCCGCCGATGTGAATCAGGTACAGCAGGCCTTGGAAAATTTGCCCTGGGTGTACCACGCCTCGGTGAGGCGAGAGTGGCCAGCTAAGTTAAAGGTATTTCTGGTCGAGCAGAAACCTGTGGCCCACTGGAACGAGACAGATTGGCTTAACGAGCAGGGGCAGGTGTTTAAGGCACCCAACCGGGACGGCATAGGGCAATTGCCTAACTTGGTCGGCCCGGAAGATCAGGCGTTGTCAGTGTTGACTAGCTATCGCCAGGTGAGTGAATTATTGAAGATTAACGGGTTTGATTTAACCCGTTTAGAGTTGAGTCCCAGACATGCCTGGATAGCTGTGTTGGCAAATGGCATAGAGCTGAATCTGGGACGGGAAGATAAGATGGCAAGGGTGCAGCGCTTCATCCATGTGTATCCCACATTGATGAAACAGGATAAGCCCGTTGCCAGAGTTGATTTGCGCTACGATACCGGATTGGCCGTAGGTTGGGATGATGCACAAAATGAGAGCCGTTAATTAATGACCAAGAATCAAGATAGAAATCTGATCGTTGGATTAGACATTGGAACGTCCAAGGTTGCTGTGATCATTGGTGAGGTGTTACCCGATGGCGAGATCAGTGTGGTCGGCCTAGGTAGTCATCCCTCTCGAGGCATGGACAAGGGCGGGGTGAATGACCTCGACTCTATCGTGCGTAGTGTGCAACGGGCCTTGGATCAGGCCGAACTGATGGCCGACTGTCAGGTGGCGTCTGTCTACTTGGGGATCTCGGGTAAGCATATCGAATGTCAGAACGAAAACGGCATGGTATCGATTAACGACGAAGAGGTGACTCAAGAAGACGTCGACAACGTTATCCATACTGCACGCTCGGTGAAGATCCCAACTGAGCGCCGCATTTTACATGTGCTGCCGCAGGAGTATGCCATCGATGTGCAAGACGGCATCAAGAGCCCTATTGGTATGTCTGGCATGCGGATGGAAGCCAAGGTGCATATCGTCACCTGTGCTAACGATATGGCGAAAAACATTACCAAGAGTGTCGAGCGCTGCGGATTAAAAGTGGATGACTTAGTGTTCTCGGCTATCGCTTCGGCAGATGCGGTACTAACAGATGATGAGAAAGATCTGGGGGTCTGTTTAGTGGATATGGGTGGCGGTACCACAGATATCACCATCTACACCAATGGCGCATTGCGTCACTGCGCCGTCGTGCCAGTGGCAGGTAACCAGGTAACCAGCGACATCGCTAAGATCTTCCGTACGCCACTGTCACACGCCGAGCAGATTAAGGTGCAATACGCCAGTGCCAGAAGCGCCATGGTGAGCCGCGAAGACAGTATCGAAGTGCCGTCGGTTGGCGGACGTCCGTCGCGCACCATGTCTCGCCACACCTTGGCAGAAGTGGTTGAGCCTAGGTATCAGGAGCTATTTGAACTGGTACGTAAAGAATTGAGAGATTGCGGTCTGGAAGATCAGGTCGCCGCCGGTATCGTGCTAACAGGTGGCACTGCGTCTATCGAAGGCGCTGTGGATGTCGCCGAAGCGACCTTTGGTATGCCTGTTCGGGTTGCCGAGCCATTACCTGTAAAAGGATTGTTTGAATATGTGAACCAGCCCATCTACTCCACGGGTGTTGGGTTGTTACATTATGGTGCAAGACGAGTGCTTGAGCGTCAGTTCGAGCGCCCTGAGCGTCAAGGGGTGACCAGTCTTTGGAATCGGGTCCAAAGTTGGTTTAAAGGTGAGTTTTAAGGTTAATAACGCAGACTAAATGGAGAAAAGACCATGTTTGAGATCATGGATAGTCATTCCGATGAGGCGGTGATTAAGGTCATCGGTGTCGGTGGCGGTGGTGGTAACGCCGTCGAGCATATGGTGAAACACAATATCGAAGGTGTTGAGTTCGTTGCAACCAACACTGACGCCCAGGCGCTGCGAAAGTCAGCGGCGGGCACGACCATTCAATTAGGTCGTGATGTCACTAAGGGACTTGGCGCAGGCGCCAACCCAGAAATTGGTCGCCTGGCGGCCGAAGAAGACAGAGAGAATATCCGCAGCGCAATCAAAGGCTCGGACATGATCTTTATCGCCGCCGGTATGGGTGGTGGTACGGGTACTGGTGCTGCACCTGTGGTGGCTGAGATCGCTCGTGAAGAGGGAATTCTCACCGTAGCCGTAGTGACTAAGCCTTTCCCGTTTGAGGGTAAGAAGCGTATGGCTTACGCGGATCAAGGTATCGAGATGCTGGCTAAGCATGTGGATTCGCTGATCACCATCCCTAACGAGAAGTTACTTAAGGTATTAGGCCGCGGTACTTCACTGTTAGATGCTTTTGCTGCGGCTAACAATGTTCTGCTTGGTGCGGTGCAAGGTATTGCCGAGCTAATCACCCGTCCTGGTCTGATTAACGTCGACTTCGCCGACGTCAAGACGGTCATGTCTGAAATGGGTAATGCCATGATGGGCACAGGTGTGGCGAGCGGTGAAGATCGCGCCGAAGAAGCTGCCGAAGCGGCGGTTGCCAGTCCATTGCTGGAAGATATCGATCTGGCTGGAGCTCGTGGCGTTCTGGTTAACATCACGGCGGGCATGGACATGAGTATCGAAGAGTTCGAGACCGTAGGTAACCATGTTAAGGCTTATGCATCTGACAATGCCACTGTGGTTGTGGGTGCGGTGATTGACCCAGAGATGAGCGATGAACTGCGTGTAACGGTTGTGGCAACCGGCATTGGCGCCGAAAAGAAGCCTGATATTCAACTGGTTTCTAAGCCTGCGCAGCGCCCTGAGCCTACTCCTGCGCCTGAGGTGAAGATTGAACTTCCACCGGAAGAAGCAGTCCCACAGGCAATGGGAGCGGGTAATGTTGTGCAAGTGGCACAGCCTGCTGCGGCCGCTGCGCCTAAGAGTGATCTTGATTACTTAGATATACCGGCATTTTTGCGTAAGCAAGCTGACTAGCGCTTCTGGTTGGGAGTGCTAGCCGCCGCCTTAACCAGGATGGTGTACGGCGACTATCGTCTGTAAATTTTGGTGAATTGGCAAAGATATGCTAGCATGTCCGACCTGCAGCGCCCTTGTGCGCCGCTTTGTTGTGCAAAAATAGACGCTTTTTGGTTGTGATATAACGGGTAAATAAATGATTTTTCAAAGAACTGTTAAAGAAATGGTTAAGACCACCGGTGTCGGATTGCATTCCGGTAACAAGGTGACTTTGACGATCAAACCCGCGCCAGTAAATACAGGGATCGTGTTGGTTCGTACCGACTTGACGCCGAGTGTGGCGATTGCCGCTAAGGCAGATCAAGTGCGTGAAACGACCATGTGTACGGCGCTTGTGAATGACGACGGTGTTCGTATTTCAACAATTGAGCATCTGTTTGCCGCGTTAGCGGGCTTAGGTATCGATAATGCAACGATTGAAGTCGATGCCCCTGAGATCCCCATCATGGATGGCAGTGCCAGCCCATGGGTGTTCCTACTACAGTCGGTAGGGATTCAGGAGCAAGCCGCAGCAAAGAAATATCTAAGAATTAAGCGCCCTGTGCGTGTTGAAGATGGTGATAAGTGGGCCGAATTGCGTCCATTCAAGGGATTCAGAGTCGATTTCGCAATCGATTTTAACCATCCTGAAATTGCCAGAAGTCAGCAACACATGGTGATGGACTTTTCATCTTCTGCTTTCGTTCGCGATATCAGCCGTGCGAGAACCTTTGGGTTTATGCGCGACATCGAATATTTGCGAGCCAATAACCTGGCGTTAGGTGGCAGCATGGAAAATGCCGTTGTGCTTGATGAATATCGTGTCCTCAACCCCGATGGTCTGCGTTATGAGGATGAATTCGTTAAGCACAAAATTCTCGATGCTTTTGGTGATCTGTATGTAGCAGGTCATGCTATCGTCGGTGAATTCCGTGCCTTTAAGACGGGACACGCACTGAACAATCAGTTAGTACGTGCCCTGTTAGCCGAGCAAGATGCTTGGGAATTGGTCAGCTTCGAAAAAGAAGAAGAGGTGCCAGTCAGTTTTGCTGTACCTACCGGTGCAGTATTGGCCTAAGCCTATTTGGATTGCCTTGAACGGCTGGCTAAAGCAGCCAGCCGTTTTAGTTTTTGGCCTAGGGAACCTTCTACATGTTCAGCCAAGGCTTCGATATGCGCCGCGGCGGTTTCGCTAATCTGGTTGTGAGCCTGCTTTGATTTTGTCTCATACATTTTCAAGCTTGGGTTGACTTTAACCTCGATAGCGGACAGCATGGGTAGCGTTTCGGCTTGTAACTGTTGTAAAAGTTTGGGTTTTTGAAAGTTTATCCTTGCAGCCCATGCAGCGGTGGTAGTTTCGATAACGAGCACACCTTGACGGAAGTTGGCAACTTTTAGTTGTTCCGTGACAGGACCAGAGATCACCTGTTTAACATAGTGATCTAGGTGGATCAGAAGTTCTGCTTTTTCGGCTATAGAGGGAAGTTGACCCTGCTGAAGCAGTAATTGACTGAGGTCCTGCGGGGGCTTTTTCATAACATAATAAAATGGCTTAATGAGGCTATGAGTGTAACAGTTTTTATTCAAGGTCGGAATGGTGCTATGCGCTGGCAACCGGGTAAGCGTTGGTTATTGCTACCTGTATTGCTGATTGCCGCAGGCACTGGCTTGTATCAGCACAATGCCAAACAACTCCAGCAACAACAGGCGAGTGTCGATAATGAGCGTGTTGCCCGCGAAGAGCAGAAGCATGAACTCATCGAGCTTAAAGGCGCAACCGAATCGCAATTAGCCATGTTGGTTACCCATGTCGCAAGAATGCAGGCTAAAGTCGCCCGACTTGAAGCTCTGGGTCAGCAAGTTGCCAAAGATTATAAACTCGAAGATCAATTCGATTTCTCTTCAGAAGTCGGTGTTGGCGGCCTGAGTGAACTGGGCAGCAACATCGAACTCGATCAGCTTATTCAGGATATGGATAGGCTAGTGTCACGAATAGATAACAATAATGTTCAATTATCACTACTTGAAACGGTGACATCTAATCTCCATATAGATGAAGAACGTTATATCTCGGGGCGTCCCATCCAGAAAGGTTGGTTATCTTCGCCCTACGGTTTACGCAATGATCCCTTTAACGGCCGCAGAACCATGCACAAAGGCATAGATTTTGCCGGCAAAGAGGGAGCCGATGTTGTCGCCACTGCTGGCGGCGTCGTAACATGGGCAGGCAATATGTTTGGTTATGGCGAGTTAGTCGAGATAGATCATGGTAATGGTCTGCGTACTCGCTATGGACACAATAAGTCTTTGTCAGTAGCTGTAGGTGATGTGGTCGCAAAAGGCGAAAGTATTGCCAAAATGGGGAGTACGGGTCGCTCGACCGGTCCTCATGTGCATTATGAAGTGTTGCGTGGTGGACAGCAGATAGATCCAAAGAAGTATGTCTACCGCAAGGCAGGTTAAACTAAAATAGGCTTTTGGACTCGACAGGGACTTAGCCAACAACATAAAAGTGGTTCAGATGTTTGGTAAATTACTGACAAAAATATTTGGTAGTCGTAACGATCGCACCCTTAAAACTCTCGGTAAGATTGTCACTAAGATTAATGCACTCGAAGCGGATTTTGAGAAACTTTCCGACGAAGAGCTCAAGGCCAAGACGGCTGAGTTTAAGCAGCGATTAGAATCGGGCCAGACGCTGGATGATGTAATGCCAGAAGCCTTTGCCGTTGTGCGTGAGGCCTCAAAGCGTGTGTTCGATATGCGCCATTTCGATGTGCAGCTACTAGGTGGTATGGTGCTTGATAGCAACCGTATTGCTGAAATGCGTACCGGTGAAGGTAAAACCTTGACTGCTACCCTGCCGGCTTATCTGAATGCACTGACAGGTAAAGGGGTTCATGTGATCACTGTGAACGATTACCTGGCTCGTCGTGACGCTGAAAATAACCGTCCCCTATTTGAATTCTTAGGTATGTCTGTTGGCGTCAATATCGCGGGTATGGGCCAAGCCGAAAAGAAGATGGCTTATGCGTCTGATATTACCTATGGTACCAACAACGAATTTGGCTTCGATTATCTGCGCGATAACATGGCCTTCTCGCCTAACGAGCGTGTTCAACGCCCACTGCATTATGCACTGATCGATGAGGTCGACTCTATTTTGATCGATGAGGCGCGTACGCCGCTGATCATCTCGGGCGCCGCTGAAGATAGCTCTGAGCTATATATTAAGATCAACACCCTGATCCCTCATCTTATCCGTCAGGAGAAAGAAGATACCGAGGAAGAGATTGGTGAGGGTGATTACTCTATTGATGAAAAAGCCAAGCAAGTCCATATGACAGAGCGCGGTCAGGAGAAGGTAGAAGTCCTGCTGACCGAACGCGGCATGCTCGCTGAGGGGGATTCACTTTACTCAGCAGCCAACATCTCATTGCTGCATCACGTTAATGCCGCACTGCGTGCTCATACCCTGTTTGAAAAAGATGTCGACTATATTGTTCAAGATAACGAAGTGATTATCGTTGATGAACACACGGGTCGTACTATGCCGGGTCGTCGTTGGTCAGAAGGTCTACATCAGGCGGTTGAGGCTAAAGAAGGCGTTCATATTCAAAATGAAAACCAGACGCTGGCGTCTATTACCTTCCAGAACTTCTTCCGTCAGTATGAGAAGCTAGCCGGTATGACAGGTACTGCCGATACCGAAGCGTTCGAGTTCCAACATATTTATGGTTTGGATACTGTCGTTATTCCAACTAACCGTCCTATGGTGCGTAAAGACCATGCGGATCTGGTTTACCTGACGGCGGAAGAAAAATACGAAGCCATTATTAAAGACATCATAGATTGCCGCGAGCGTGGTCAACCTGTGTTGGTGGGTACGGTTTCGATTGAACAGTCTGAGCTGCTACATAGCATGCTTAAAAAGGCGAAGATTCCGCACGAAGTACTTAACGCTAAGTTCCATGAGCGTGAAGCAGATATCGTCGCCCAGGCGGGTCGTAAAGGTGCGGTAACCATCGCAACCAACATGGCCGGTCGTGGTACCGATATCGTGTTAGGCGGTAACTGGAACATGGAGATCGAAGCGCTCGACAACCCAACTGCCGAACAGAAAGCTAAGATCAAAGCTGACTGGCAGGTACGTCACGATGAAGTGGTTGCAGCTGGTGGTCTACATATTTTGGGTACAGAGCGTCACGAATCGCGTCGTATTGATAACCAGCTTCGTGGTCGTTCAGGTCGTCAGGGTGATGCCGGTTCATCACGCTTCTATCTCTCAATGGAAGACAGCTTGATGCGTATCTTCGCCTCAGATCGTGTCTCCTCTATGATGAAGAAGCTTGGCATGGAAAAGGGCGAAGCCATTGAGCACCCATGGGTATCTCGTGCGATTGAAAATGCCCAGCGTAAGGTTGAAGCGCGTAACTTCGATATTCGTAAGCAATTGCTGGAATTCGATGACGTGGCCAACGATCAACGTCAGGTGGTTTATGCTCAACGTAACGAACTCATGGATGCCGAAAGCATTGAAGACACTATCGTTAACATTCAGGCCGATGTGGTTAACGGTCTAATCGATCAATACATTCCGCCGCAATCAGTTGAAGAGTTGTGGGATGTTGCTGGCCTTGAAACCCGTCTTGAGCAAGAGTACGCCCTAAGAATGCCTGTTCAAGAGTGGTTAGATAAGGAAGACGATCTGCACGAGGAAACCCTGCGTGAGCGCATCGTTGAAATGTGGGCTAAGGCATATAAGGCGAAAGAAGAGATGGTCGGTGCCCAGGTACTGCGTCAATTCGAGAAAGCTGTGATGCTACAAACTCTGGACGGTCTCTGGAAAGAGCACTTGGCAGCCATGGACCATCTGCGTCAAGGTATCCATCTGCGCGGCTATGCACAGAAGAATCCTAAGCAAGAATATAAGCGTGAGTCGTTCGAGCTGTTCCAGCAGATGTTGGAGACATTAAAGCATGATGTGATCAGCGTATTGTCTAAAGTACAAGTTCAAGCGCAATCAGATGTCGAAGAGATGGAAGAGCGACGTCGCCAGGAAGAGGCTAAGATGCGTCGTGATTATCAACATGCTCAAGCCGAAGCACTCGTTGGCGCCGAAGAAGCTCAAGCGTTAGCCGGGACTCAGCCGGTTGTCCGTGAAGGTGAAAAGGTTGGCCGTAACGATCCATGCCCATGTGGTTCGGGTCGCAAGTATAAGCAGTGTCACGGCAAGCTAAGTTAATTTGTTAGTTTAGCTATAATAGAAAAAGCCATCCTTAGGATGGCTTTTTTGATCTTGGCGCGAGGCCAAACTCCCTCTAAAGCCCCTATTTGTGGATAACTTTGGGGGTAAATGGTGTGTATGATGTGACTATCTAAAAAGATCGAAAAAAGTCTGATTTTTCGTTAAAAACCACTTGCGCCCAAATTAGAACTGCCTATAATGCGCATCCACTGACACGGCAAAGCAGATAACGCAGCGTCGAAACACTTGGTAGCTAAGGCGATAAGGTGGTCAGTCACTGAAAAGTGAAGCCTCAAAAAGTTTGCAAAAACTGCTTGACGCGAACACGGGATTGCGTAGAATACGCAGCCCTAGCCACTCGGAACTACCGGGATGTGCTAAACGCTCTTTAACAATTTATCAAGTAATCTGTGTGGACATTCACAGGTGTTGAGTTAATCGAAAACGATTTATATCTCAATGCAACGATGAATGTTCATAGCAATATGTACAAACATTTAGATGATTCTTCCGAGTCGTTTAAATGAATCAGAATTCATTGAGCCGAAGCTTTTAGCTTCACCAAAACTTTAATTGAAGAGTTTGATCATGGCTCAGATTGAACGCTGGCGGCAGGCCTAACACATGCAAGTCGAGCGGTAACAGGAAGAAAGCTTGCTTTCTTTGCTGACGAGCGGCGGACGGGTGAGTAATGCCTAGGGAACTGCCCAGTCGAGGGGGATAACAGTTGGAAACGACTGCTAATACCGCATACGCCCTACGGGGGAAAAGAGGGGACCTTCGGGCCTTCTGCGATTGGATGTACCTAGGTGGGATTAGCTAGTAGGTGAGGTAATGGCTCACCTAGGCGACGATCCCTAGCTGTTCTGAGAGGATGATCAGCCACACTGGGACTGAGACACGGCCCAGACTCCTACGGGAGGCAGCAGTGGGGAATATTGCACAATGGGCGCAAGCCTGATGCAGCCATGCCGCGTGTGTGAAGAAGGCCTTCGGGTTGTAAAGCACTTTCAGCGAGGAGGAAAGGTTAAGTGTTAATAGCACTTAGCTGTGACGTTACTCGCAGAAGAAGCACCGGCTAACTTCGTGCCAGCAGCCGCGGTAATACGAGGGGTGCAAGCGTTAATCGGAATTACTGGGCGTAAAGCGTACGCAGGCGGTTTGTTAAGCGAGATGTGAAAGCCCCGGGCTCAACCTGGGAACTGCATTTCGAACTGGCAAACTAGAGTCTTGTAGAGGGGGGTAGAATTTCAGGTGTAGCGGTGAAATGCGTAGAGATCTGAAGGAATACCGGTGGCGAAGGCGGCCCCCTGGACAAAGACTGACGCTCAGGTACGAAAGCGTGGGGAGCAAACAGGATTAGATACCCTGGTAGTCCACGCCGTAAACGATGTCTACTCGGAATTTGGTGTCTTGAACACTGGGTTCTCAAGCTAACGCATTAAGTAGACCGCCTGGGGAGTACGGCCGCAAGGTTAAAACTCAAATGAATTGACGGGGGCCCGCACAAGCGGTGGAGCATGTGGTTTAATTCGATGCAACGCGAAGAACCTTACCTACTCTTGACATCCAGAGAATTCGCTAGAGATAGCTTAGTGCCTTCGGGAACTCTGAGACAGGTGCTGCATGGCTGTCGTCAGCTCGTGTTGTGAAATGTTGGGTTAAGTCCCGCAACGAGCGCAACCCTTATCCTTACTTGCCAGCGGGTCATGCCGGGAACTTTAGGGAGACTGCCGGTGATAAACCGGAGGAAGGTGGGGACGACGTCAAGTCATCATGGCCCTTACGAGTAGGGCTACACACGTGCTACAATGGCGAGTACAGAGGGTTGCGAAGCCGCGAGGTGGAGCTAATCTCAGAAAGCTCGTCGTAGTCCGGATTGGAGTCTGCAACTCGACTCCATGAAGTCGGAATCGCTAGTAATCGTGGATCAGAATGCCACGGTGAATACGTTCCCGGGCCTTGTACACACCGCCCGTCACACCATGGGAGTGGGCTGCACCAGAAGTAGATAGCTTAACCTTCGGGAGGGCGTTTACCACGGTGTGGTTCATGACTGGGGTGAAGTCGTAACAAGGTAGCCCTAGGGGAACCTGGGGCTGGATCACCTCCTTACCTATACGATTGATTTAGTGCTTGTTGAGTGTTCACACAGATTACTTGATAGAAGATAGAGAAATACGTTGGGTCTGTAGCTCAGCTGGTTAGAGCGCACCCCTGATAAGGGTGAGGTCGGTGGTTCAAGTCCACTCTGACCCACCAATCTTTCCAAGGAAAGATTCGGTATTAAACGTATTATTCTCGCTGCATGTAAATGGGGCTATAGCTCAGCTGGGAGAGCGCCTGCCTTGCACGCAGGAGGTCTGCGGTTCGATCCCGCATAGCTCCACCATTTGCTCTTTGATGAGAGCATGCAGTTTAGGTTAGAGATGCCAAAGATAAATGCAGAATTTATCTTTGGCTTTTTTAAGCCCGCTCTTTAAAAATTTGGAAAGCTGATAGTGTTAATGTGAAAGGGATAATGACGTACTTGTACGTGATTATTTGTAGCATTAGCGCGAAAAAATAATTGAGTTCTCAAAACACACTTTAATCAAGTGCATTGAGTATTCTTTTGGCGAAAGTTGAAACCATTAGTTGCGATGCAGCTCAGATGAAACTCATTTGGGTTGTATGGTTAAGTGACTAAGCGTATACGGTGGATGCCTTGGCAGTCAGAGGCGATGAAGGACGTAGTAACTTGCGAAAAGCGTTGGCGAGCTAGTAACAAGCATTTGAGCTAACGATGTCCGAATGGGGAAACCCGGCAGCATAAGCTGTCATCATTAAGTGAATACATAGCTTAATGAGGCGAACGAGGGGAACTGAAACATCTAAGTACCCTTAGGAAAAGAAATCAACCGAGATTCCCCTAGTAGCGGCGAGCGAACGGGGATTAGCCCTTAAGCCTAGAGGGTGTTAGTGGAATGTGTTGGAAAGCACAGCGATACAGGGTGATAGCCCCGTACATGAAAACTAACTTTAGGTGAAAACGAGTAGGACGGGACACGTGATATCTTGTTCGAATATGGGGGGACCATCCTCCAAGGCTAAATACTCCTGACTGACCGATAGTGAACCAGTACCGTGAGGGAAAGGCGAAAAGAACCCCTGTGAGGGGAGTGAAATAGAACCTGAAACCGTATACGTACAAGCAGTGGGAGCGGTTCTTGAGACCGTGACTGCGTACCTTTTGTATAATGGGTCAGCGACTTACATTTTGTAGCGAGGTTAAGCGAATAGCGGAGCCGTAGGGAAACCGAGTGTTAACTGCGCGTTTAGTTGCAAGGTGTAGACCCGAAACCCGGTGATCTAGCCATGGGCAGGTTGAAGGTTGAGTAACATCAACTGGAGGACCGAACACACGTATGTTGAAAAATGCGGTGATGACTTGTGGCTGGGGGTGAAAGGCCAATCAAACCGGGAGATATCTGGTTCTCCTCGAAAGCTATTTAGGTAGCGCCTCGAGCGAATACCATTGGGGGTAGAGCACTGTTAAGGCTAGGGGGTCATCCCGACTTACCAACCCTTTGCAAACTCCGAATACCAATGAGTACTACTCGGGAGACACACGGCGGGTGCTAACGTCCGTCGTGAAAAGGGAAACAACCCAGACCATCAGCTAAGGTCCCAAAGTTATTGCTAAGTGGGAAACGATGTGGGAAGGCTTAGACAGCTAGGATGTTGGCTTAGAAGCAGCCATCATTTAAAGAAAGCGTAATAGCTCACTAGTCGAGTCGGCCTGCGCGGAAGATTTAACGGGGCTAAGCAATACACCGAAGCTATGGGTACTAGCGCTTGCGCTAGTGCGGTAGAGGAGCGTTCTGTAAGCCGTTGAAGGTGAAGGGGTAACCCACGCTGGAGGTATCAGAAGTGCGAATGCTGACATGAGTAACGATAATGGGGGTGAAAAACCTCCACGCCGAAAGACCAAGGGTTCCTGTCCAACGTTAATCGGGGCAGGGTAAGTCGACCCCTAAGGCGAGGCCGAAAGGCGTAGTCGATGGGAAACGGGTTAATATTCCCGTACTTCTGCTAACTGCGATGGAGAGACGGAGAAGGCTAGGCTAGCGCGGCGTTGGTTGTCCGCGTTTAAGACTGTAGGTAGGGTACTTAGGCAAATCCGGGTACCTAATACTGAGAGTTGATGACGAGGTTCTACGGAACTGAAGTAGTTGATGCCATGCTTCCAGGAAAATCTTCTAAGCTTCAGGTTAGCAGGAATCGTACCCCAAACCGACACAGGTGGTCGGGTAGAGAATACCAAGGCGCTTGAGAGAACTCGGCTGAAGGAACTAGGCAAAATGGTACCGTAACTTCGGGAGAAGGTACGCTGCTGTTGGTGATGGGACTTGCTCCCTAAGCTGACGGCAGTCGCAGATACCAGGTGGCTGCAACTGTTTATCAAAAACACAGCACTGTGCAAAATCGCAAGATGACGTATACGGTGTGACGCCTGCCCGGTGCCGGAAGGTTAATTGATTGGGTTATCTTCGGAGAAGCTCATGATCGAAGCCCCGGTAAACGGCGGCCGTAACTATAACGGTCCTAAGGTAGCGAAATTCCTTGTCGGGTAAGTTCCGACCTGCACGAATGGCGTAATGATGGCCACGCTGTCTCCAGCCGAGACTCAGTGAAGTTGAAATTGCGGTGAAGATGCCGTATACCCGCGGCTAGACGGAAAGACCCCGTGAACCTTTACTATAGCTTGGCACTGAACATTGACCCTACATGTGTAGGATAGGTGGGAGACTTTGAAGCGGGAACGCCAGTTCTCGTGGAGTCAACCTTGAAATACCACCCTTGTAGTGTTGATGTTCTAACTCTGGCCCCTGAATCGGGGTTGAGGACAGTGCCTGGTGGGTAGTTTGACTGGGGCGGTCTCCTCCCAAAGAGTAACGGAGGAGCACGAAGGTTGGCTAAGTACGGTCGGACATCGTACGGTTAGTGCAATGGCATAAGCCAGCTTAACTGCGAGACATACACGTCGAGCAGGTGCGAAAGCAGGTCATAGTGATCCGGTGGTTCTGAATGGAAGGGCCATCGCTCAACGGATAAAAGGTACTCCGGGGATAACAGGCTGATACCGCCCAAGAGTTCATATCGACGGCGGTGTTTGGCACCTCGATGTCGGCTCATCACATCCTGGGGCTGAAGTCGGTCCCAAGGGTATGGCTGTTCGCCATTTAAAGTGGTACGCGAGCTGGGTTCAGAACGTCGTGAGACAGTTCGGTCCCTATCTGCCGTGGGCGTTGGATGATTGAAGGGAGCTGCTCCTAGTACGAGAGGACCGGAGTGGACGAACCGCTGGTGTTCGGGTTGTCATGCCAATGGCATTGCCCGGTAGCTACGTTCGGAATCGATAACCGCTGAAAGCATCTAAGCGGGAAGCGAGCCCTAAGATGAGTCATCCCTAGACCTTTAAGGTCTCTAAAGAGCCGTCCGAGACTAGGACGTTGATAGGCAGGGTGTGTAAGCGTTGTGAGGCGTTGAGCTAACCTGTACTAATGACTCGTGAGGCTTAACCATACAACCCAAAAGGGTTTTTACTGCAAAGTACCGGAAATGAGTCCAATCATTTCTTGGCACTTCCTCCATCCATGGAGGTCGTAATAATGGTTACTGAATCAGAAGAATACAAGTACTTGATTGAAGTGCGGACTCAAATTAGCTCTTGAATAAAGAGTGCAGCTTTCTAAATTTCCAAATTTGTCTGGAAACCATAGCATTGTGGTCCCACCTGATCCCATCCCGAACTCAGAAGTGAAACGCAATCGCGCCGATGGTAGTGTGGGGTCTCCCCATGTGAGAGTAGGTCATTTCCAGACGCTAATTTCGCTTATCCTCTTTAGGATAAAGCAAAATAATTGAGCGCATGTAGAGTAAGACGCCTAATTATTAAGAGTTTTGTGCTGATATGGCTCAGTCGGTAGAGCGCATCCTTGGTAAGGATGAGGTCCCCAGTTCGATTCTGGGTATCAGCACCACTAAATTTGTCTGGAAACCATAGCATTGTGGTCCCACCTGATCCCATCCCGAACTCAGAAGTGAAACGCAATCGCGCCGATGGTAGTGTGGGGTCTCCCCATGTGAGAGTAGGTCATTTCCAGACGCCTATTTATTCTCGAAAGAGAGTCGAAGAATCCCCAGCACAGTGTGTTGGGGATTTTTTCGTTTATACGCTCGCCCTAAATTGCTCCTGGCAGTTTATGGCACTTCCTGCATCCATGTAGGTTGCGCGAAAGCACCTACTTCACATGCAGCCCAAAGCTGCTTACGCAGTGTGGCAGTTAAGTGCTCCATTCATTAACTGCATTTCCGCCATCCATGGCGGTCAGGCCCCTCAGCTCGCAGTCTAGCCAGCCATCCATGTGAGCGTATGTTTATATAAATATCTAAATATGGCTGAAGCTGGCCATGATTAGCGCTTCCTTTATATCGCTGAGCTTGGTCATAAACTGCATCCTGCGTGTATGACATTCGTTACATTCATGTGCCTTGCCCCTCAGCTCTCAGGCAAGCTGCTTCGCGCTCCAGCCGTCCATCATGCTTCGCTTGAGAAACGGATGTCTTTTGCCATCTGAGATAGGTTGATAAGTGCATTCTGCTATATCGATACTTTCGCCATCCATCTCGGTCAAGTACGCAAGCTTGCTACTGGCCAATACCGATTCCTTAAAGACAAATACGACTTAATTCACTGAGGTAGGAATGAATGCCTATTGTTTAAATCAGTCGATAAATGTTTCATTGGGTATCGATATTTCGACATTTAATTCGCTCAAGGCCGCTATCGGCTTTCCTGGACGCTAGCCGTTTCTCGGAAAAAATAGTTCTTTGTAGGGATTTGCTGGAGCAGTGAGAGATCTGGTTGCCGGTCGTTACATCTTCATAAATGGGGTCAAAGTAACTGGAGTAACTGAAGCAACTTGGAGAGCTGGAGGTTGGTATAATTGTCTTAACTTATGCCCAACTCACGACGGTTTCAGTTGCTTTGTTGCTTGTAGAAGAAGATGAGGCTCTGTGTCTAGCTGAGCGCAGTATATCCATTTAAGTAACAGCTACCGGCCCAAGTAGCCTTGTATCCAATAAGCACACTTAATGAAAATCCGAGGTAAAGCGATCGGCTACTATCGGCTTTCTATTTTTGACTAATTAGGTCGAGGAGTTTCGCATACTCCCTTGAAGTTTATAAGAGAGCTAGTACTGTGGTCTTAGGGGAAATAGTGATCCATTTATGCATTAAAAGAACATTCGCTTAAGCGTTTTCCTAAAATGGCTTGGGCTTTTGCCATATTGGCCCGTGGTATTTGTATTAACTGCTGACTCTTTTTATTCCTTTTATATACGGTTGTTCTATTTCAACTATGCCCGACTAAGGCTTTGAAGAGGTATTAGGCTTTATCGTCGATAGGTAAAGAGGTTGTGTGTTGTATCTTTAGAGACCGGTTATGTGGATAACTTTGTGCGTAATTGGTGCAAAGGGTGTGCTTATTCCAGGTATAAAAAATAAGTTCGTTTTTATTGAAAAAAGCCCTTGCGTAAAAGTTTAGTCTCCCTATAATGCGCATCCACTGACACGGCAAACGGCGCTGCTTAGCAAAGTAAGTAAGCATGTAGGTTGAGTCAGGGTGGTAAGCGCCTTCGGGTTTTTAAGACGTTAGTTACACTGCGAAAGCACAGTAATTAACCACTGAAAAAAACTTTTGAAAAAAGCGCTTGACGCCGACAGGGAGAAGCGTAGAATACGCAGCCCTAGCCCGCTGGACTCCAGTATGAGGCGAACGTTCTTTAACAAGATGAAACAAGAAATCTGTGTGGACATTCACAGGTGTTGAGTTAATCGAAAACGATTTATATCTCAATGCAACGATGAATGTTCATAGCAATATGTACAAACATTTAGATGATTCTTCCGAGTCGTTTAAATGAATCAGAATTCATTGAGCCGAAGCTTTTAGCTTCACCAAAACTTTAATTGAAGAGTTTGATCATGGCTCAGATTGAACGCTGGCGGCAGGCCTAACACATGCAAGTCGAGCGGTAACAGGAAGAAAGCTTGCTTTCTTTGCTGACGAGCGGCGGACGGGTGAGTAATGCCTAGGGAACTGCCCAGTCGAGGGGGATAACAGTTGGAAACGACTGCTAATACCGCATACGCCCTACGGGGGAAAAGAGGGGACCTTCGGGCCTTCTGCGATTGGATGTACCTAGGTGGGATTAGCTAGTAGGTGAGGTAATGGCTCACCTAGGCGACGATCCCTAGCTGTTCTGAGAGGATGATCAGCCACACTGGGACTGAGACACGGCCCAGACTCCTACGGGAGGCAGCAGTGGGGAATATTGCACAATGGGCGCAAGCCTGATGCAGCCATGCCGCGTGTGTGAAGAAGGCCTTCGGGTTGTAAAGCACTTTCAGCGAGGAGGAAAAGTTAAGTGTTAATAGCACTTAGCTGTGACGTTACTCGCAGAAGAAGCACCGGCTAACTTCGTGCCAGCAGCCGCGGTAATACGAGGGGTGCAAGCGTTAATCGGAATTACTGGGCGTAAAGCGTACGCAGGCGGTTTGTTAAGCGAGATGTGAAAGCCCCGGGCTCAACCTGGGAACTGCATTTCGAACTGGCAAACTAGAGTCTTGTAGAGGGGGGTAGAATTTCAGGTGTAGCGGTGAAATGCGTAGAGATCTGAAGGAATACCGGTGGCGAAGGCGGCCCCCTGGACAAAGACTGACGCTCAGGTACGAAAGCGTGGGGAGCAAACAGGATTAGATACCCTGGTAGTCCACGCCGTAAACGATGTCTACTCGGAATTTGGTGTCTTGAACACTGGGTTCTCAAGCTAACGCATTAAGTAGACCGCCTGGGGAGTACGGCCGCAAGGTTAAAACTCAAATGAATTGACGGGGGCCCGCACAAGCGGTGGAGCATGTGGTTTAATTCGATGCAACGCGAAGAACCTTACCTACTCTTGACATCCAGAGAATTCGCTAGAGATAGCTTAGTGCCTTCGGGAACTCTGAGACAGGTGCTGCATGGCTGTCGTCAGCTCGTGTTGTGAAATGTTGGGTTAAGTCCCGCAACGAGCGCAACCCTTATCCTTACTTGCCAGCGGGTCATGCCGGGAACTTTAGGGAGACTGCCGGTGATAAACCGGAGGAAGGTGGGGACGACGTCAAGTCATCATGGCCCTTACGAGTAGGGCTACACACGTGCTACAATGGCGAGTACAGAGGGTTGCGAAGCCGCGAGGTGGAGCTAATCTCAGAAAGCTCGTCGTAGTCCGGATTGGAGTCTGCAACTCGACTCCATGAAGTCGGAATCGCTAGTAATCGTGGATCAGAATGCCACGGTGAATACGTTCCCGGGCCTTGTACACACCGCCCGTCACACCATGGGAGTGGGCTGCACCAGAAGTAGATAGCTTAACCTTCGGGAGGGCGTTTACCACGGTGTGGTTCATGACTGGGGTGAAGTCGTAACAAGGTAGCCCTAGGGGAACCTGGGGCTGGATCACCTCCTTACCTATACGATTGATTTAGTGCTTGTTGAGTGTTCACACAGATAACTTGTTCTTGTTAGAGCGAGTGGCACGTCCGAGCGACGATGCTTGTTCTTTAAAAATTTGGAAAGCTGATAGTGTTAATGTGAAAGGGATAGTGACGTACTTGTACGTGATTATTTGTAGCATTAGCGCGAAAAAATAATTGAGTTCTCAAAACACACTTTAATCAAGTGCATTGAGTATTCTTTTGGCGAAAGTTGAAACCATTAGTTGCGATGCGACTCAGATGAAACTCATTTGGGTTGTATGGTTAAGTGACTAAGCGTATACGGTGGATGCCTTGGCAGTCAGAGGCGATGAAGGACGTAGTAACTTGCGAAAAGCGTTGGCGAGCTAGTAACAAGCATTTGAGCTAACGAGTCCGAATGGGGAAACCCGGCAGCATAAGCTGTCATCATTAAGTGAATACATAGCTTAATGAGGCGAACGAGGGGAACTGAAACATCTAAGTACCCTTAGGAAAAGAAATCAACCGAGATTCCCCTAGTAGCGGCGAGCGAACGGGGATTAGCCCTTAAGCCTAGAGGGTGTTAGTGGAATGTGTTGGAAAGCACAGCGATACAGGGTGATAGCCCCGTACATGAAAACTAACTTTAGGTGAAAACGAGTAGGACGGGACACGTGATATCTTGTTCGAATATGGGGGGACCATCCTCCAAGGCTAAATACTCCTGACTGACCGATAGTGAACCAGTACCGTGAGGGAAAGGCGAAAAGAACCCCTGTGAGGGGAGTGAAATAGAACCTGAAACCGTATACGTACAAGCAGTGGGAGCGGTTCTTGAGACCGTGACTGCGTACCTTTTGTATAATGGGTCAGCGACTTACATTTTGTAGCGAGGTTAAGCGAATAGCGGAGCCGTAGGGAAACCGAGTGTTAACTGCGCGTTTAGTTGCAAGGTGTAGACCCGAAACCCGGTGATCTAGCCATGGGCAGGTTGAAGGTTGAGTAACATCAACTGGAGGACCGAACACACGTATGTTGAAAAATGCGGTGATGACTTGTGGCTGGGGGTGAAAGGCCAATCAAACCGGGAGATATCTGGTTCTCCTCGAAAGCTATTTAGGTAGCGCCTCGAGCGAATACCATTGGGGGTAGAGCACTGTTAAGGCTAGGGGTCATCCCGACTTACCAACCCTTTGCAAACTCCGAATACCAATGAGTACTACTCGGGAGACACACGGCGGGTGCTAACGTCCGTCGTGAAAAGGGAAACAACCCAGACCATCAGCTAAGGTCCCAAAGTTATTGCTAAGTGGGAAACGATGTGGGAAGGCTTAGACAGCTAGGATGTTGGCTTAGAAGCAGCCATCATTTAAAGAAAGCGTAATAGCTCACTAGTCGAGTCGGCCTGCGCGGAAGATTTAACGGGGCTAAGCAATACACCGAAAGCTATGGTACTAGCGCTTGCGCTAGTGCGGTAGAGGAGCGTTCTGTAAGCCGTTGAAGGTGAAGGTAACCCACGCTGGGGTATCAGAAGTGCGAATGCTGACATGAGTAACGATAATGGGGGTGAAAAACCTCCACGCCGAAAGACCAAGGGTTCCTGTCCAACGTTAATCGGGGCAGGGTAAGTCGACCCCTAAGGCGAGGCCGAAAGGCGTAGTCGATGGGAAACGGGTTAATATTCCCGTACTTCTGCTAACTGCGATGGAGAGACGGAGAAGGCTAGGCTAGCGCGGCGTTGGTTGTCCGCGTTTAAGACTGTAGGGTACTTAGGCAAATCCGGGTACCTAATACTGAGAGTTGATGACGAGGTTCTACGGAACTGAAGTAGTGATGCCATGCTTCCAGGAAAATCTTCTAAGCTTCAGGTTAGCAGGAATCGTACCCCAAACCGACACAGGTGGTCGGGTAGAGAATACCAAGGCGCTTGAGAGAACTCGGCTGAAGGAACTAGGCAAAATGGTACCGTAACTTCGGGAGAAGGTACGCTGCTGTTGGTGATGGGACTTGCTCCCTAAGCTGACGGCAGTCGCAGATACCAGGTGGCTGCAACTGTTTATCAAAAACACAGCACTGTGCAAAATCGCAAGATGACGTATACGGTGTGACGCCTGCCCGGTGCCGGAAGGTTAATTGATTGGGTTATCTTCGGAGAAGCCATGATCGAAGCCCCGGTAAACGGCGGCCGTAACTATAACGGTCCTAAGGTAGCGAAATTCCTTGTCGGGTAAGTTCCGACCTGCACGAATGGCGTAATGATGGCCACGCTGTCTCCAGCCGAGACTCAGTGAAGTTGAAATTGCGGTGAAGATGCCGTATACCCGCGGCTAGACGGAAAGACCCCGTGAACCTTTACTATAGCTTGGCACTGAACATTGACCCTACATGTGTAGGATAGGTGGGAGACTTTGAAGCGGGAACGCCAGTTCTCGTGGAGTCAACCTTGAAATACCACCCTTGTAGTGTTGATGTTCTAACTCTGGCCCCTGAATCGGGGTTGAGGACAGTGCCTGGTGGGTAGTTTGACTGGGGCGGTCTCCTCCCAAAGAGTAACGGAGGAGCACGAAGGTTGGCTAAGTACGGTCGGACATCGTACGGTTAGTGCAATGGCATAAGCCAGCTTAACTGCGAGACATACACGTCGAGCAGGTGCGAAAGCAGGTCATAGTGATCCGGTGGTTCTGAATGGAAGGGCCATCGCTCAACGGATAAAAGGTACTCCGGGGATAACAGGCTGATACCGCCCAAGAGTTCATATCGACGGCGGTGTTTGGCACCTCGATGTCGGCTCATCACATCCTGGGGCTGAAGTCGGTCCCAAGGGTATGGCTGTTCGCCATTTAAAGTGGTACGCGAGCTGGGTTCAGAACGTCGTGAGACAGTTCGGTCCCTATCTGCCGTGGGCGTTGGATGATTGAAGGGAGCTGCTCCTAGTACGAGAGGACCGGAGTGGACGAACCGCTGGTGTTCGGGTTGTCATGCCAATGGCATTGCCCGGTAGCTACGTTCGGAATCGATAACCGCTGAAAGCATCTAAGCGGGAAGCGAGCCCTAAGATGAGTCATCCCTAGACCTTTAAGGTCTCTAAAGAGCCGTCCGAGACTAGGACGTTGATAGGCAGGGTGTGTAAGCGTTGTGAGGCGTTGAGCTAACCTGTACTAATGACTCGTGAGGCTTAACCATACAACCCAAAAGGGTTTTTACTGCAAAGTAAGTAATGGTTACTGAATCAGAAGAATACAAGTACTTGATTGAAGTGCGGACTCAAATTAGCTCTTGAATAAAGAGTGCAGCTTTCTAAATTTCCAAATTTGTCTGGAAACCATAGCATTGTGGTCCCACCTGATCCCATCCCGAACTCAGAAGTGAAACGCAATCGCGCCGATGGTAGTGTGGGGTCTCCCCATGTGAGAGTAGGTCATTTCCAGACGCCTATTTATTCTCGAAAGAGAGTCGAAGAATCCCCAGCACACTGTGTTGGGGATTTTTTCGTTTAACAGCTTTTGAAATATCTACTCGAACATGGGAAAGAAGGGAGTGCATGCAAAGCATGCCACCTTTCCATGTGATAGGTCGATAATTGCATCCTGCATAATCGTGTAGTGGTCAACTAAAATTGGCCACGGTTTTGTATTCAAGCCAGTATCTTCGCTCTGACTCATTGGGTGTCAGCCCACCGTTATATTGATGTGGTCTCAGCTGACTGTAATACCCCGTCACATATCGCGAAATCTCACTCTTAGCCTCACCGATATCCCGATAGCCTGTCATCGGTATCCATTCTGTTTTTAAGCTTCTAAAGAAGCGCTCCATCGGGCTGTTGTCCCAGCAGTTTCCTCGTCGACTCATGCTCTGCTTAATCTGATAACGCCAGAGCTGTTGGCGGAAGCGGCGGCTGGTATAGTGGCTTCCTTGGTCACTATGGAACATTAGGTCTTTCGGCCTTCCTCGCGCCTCAAAGGCCATGGTTAGTGCCTTGCTTGTTAGCGCACTATCGGGCGAAAATGACATCGCCCACCCCACCGGTTTCCGTGCAAACAAGTCCAGAACAACGGCAAGGTAAGCCCATCGTTTGCCTGTCCACACATAGGTCACATCGCCACACCACACTTGATTGGGAGCCGTCACTGCAAACTGGCGGTCAAGGAGGTTAGGGATGGCGACATGCTCCTTGTCTGCCTTTTTGTAGCGATGTTGCGGCACCTGGCAGCTCACTAGCCCCAGCTTCTTCATCAGTCCTGTGGCACGATAGCGCGTCAACCTAACGCCAGCAGTCGTCACCATATCAGCCAGGGTTCTGGCACCCGCTGACCCATTGCTGGCTTCATAAGCCTCCCGCACCAAGCTGTGCAGTTTTACCCGCTGCGAGTCAATGGTGGTAGGTCTGCCTCGCCAATACTTGTAACTGCTGCGGTGAATACCAAATACTGAACAAATCCGTTTTACGCTATGGCTCTTCTTGAGTTTCTCGACTAACGAGAACTGTTCAGTGAGTCTGACATCAAGAGAGCCGTAGCCTTTTTCAAAATGGTGTTCTCTTCTTCAATGCGGCGGATTTTCTTCTCCAGCTCACGGATCCGCTGTTGTTCGGGGGTGAGCGGTGCGCCTTTGGGGGATATGCCTTGCTGCTCTTGTCGAAGCTGGTTTACCCATTTACGCATGGCTGAATTACTCACGCCCATCGCGCTTGCAGCCTCAGCTATGCTGTATCCCTGTTTCGTTACCAGCTGCGCAGCTTCTAATTTGAACTCTGCACTGAATGTCGGTCTTGTGTTCTTCATTTCTACCACCTTTTTTCCAGAAGTTAGTCTATCACTTCGTCTATTCAGGTGGCCAAATTCACTATGCCACTACAATTTGGTTTGAAGCTGTCGATGACAGGCGACTTTCTTTTATGTTTAGTTGACTCCCTCATCCCTGCCCCAAGGCCTTAGATGCATTGGAACCATATAAGGCTTCGTAGCCCACAATAGAGACCTTAGTAAATGCTTTTTTGATTAGTTTGAAGCCTGTGCTTCTTGGTGAATGGGCTTTTAGGTCGCAGCAGTAGTAAAAAGACAGATAAACTCACGGTCTGACTTTTCTTATAAATAGCAGGATAATTACTGACTGGGCAGGGGATTCTTAATTGATATTCAATTATGTGTGGATAGGATTTTAGTCATTAAAAAGCCCGATATTAGGATTCGGGCTTTGAGATGAATGACTATAAAGAGAGGAGTTTTTCTACTATGGGTTGGTTCGCCGCGGGAAAATCATAATCTTTGAGATCAGCAAGTTCAGCCCATTGAATAAGTTGACCTTCGAGGCCCTTAGCTTGCCCTGTGAAGGACTTAACTGTGTGTATGTCGAGATACACCTGTTTGTCAGGGTAGTCGTATGAGATGGTCATTAGTGGGCTTGTCGATGCCACTTCTAACGCCACTTCTTCCCTCAACTCTCTGATCAAGGCTTCAGAGGTCGTTTCACCCTGTTCGACCTTACCGCCAGGGAATTCCCATTTGCCGCCTTGGTGAAGGTGCTGAGGACGTTTAGCGAGTAATATCTTGTTATCAGTGTCGAATATGATGCCGACAGCAACATGGACTCTTTTCATCTATTGATCCTTAAAGAAATCAGATTCTTCATAGCCAAGGGAATCTAGGGTTTCTGGATCAAATTCAGGTTTCACTGGAATAGCATGTTTCTCATAGGCCCAATCGCCAAGATCGATGAGTTTGCATCTTTCGCTGCAAAAGGGCTTGAATTTGGATTCTTTTGACCAAACTACCTCTTTTTGACAGGTCGGGCACTTAACTGTGGTTGGCATAATTACTTCCATAGGCCGATGAATGACAGTCGGGCTATGGTAATCACTTTAGGTGCAGGTTGCCAACATAAAGTCGATTGATTTATCTGAGTGCTTTTGTTGGTCAAACAATACAAAGTGGATGGCGTAACGATTACGGTTGCCGCTAATTGTGGGGTAGCAACCCTGCTCTGGATCTATTTTAACTCGAATCAGAGATAGTGCTTGATTGCTAGAGCCTTGGTAGAAGCCGGCGGTAGCCGTTGCTGGATTATAGATGGTTGTATTACGGGTTAATTCAAGTAACAGCTTAATCGGGTTGAGTAAGCAATCGAAGTGACTAGTCCAAGCTTTATACTCTTGCTGGCGCACTTCCCAAGGTTTAGCCAACCAATAATGTAACTGCGGCAGATCAAAGTTACAGCATGCGCCTGGCATGCCAAAGCGCTGCCTTAATGCTGATAAAAACCTATCTTGCTTTAGCTTTTGTCCTGGGCGTTCACAGCCGATCAGCTGAGCTCTAGCTTGTTGCATTTGATGAATGTAATGCTCTACTTGCTGCTCATCAATATGAGGCAAGTGCTGCCACTTTTTTAGATTAAGCAGCTGCTTGTCGATATCCTTAATGATCTCGCTGCGATAATCACAACGTTCAGTAAGTTCGCAGAGGGAAAATAGTGGATAGAAACAACGATGTTGATGGTCTTGATCTAAATTACTTTGTACCTGGCTCGCGAGATATTCGAGCCTAAGATAGCTACGTGTCTTCTCGTTTAATGGCTGTTCGTAGATCAATTCATTCATGACGATAATTAAGTTTGTGCGGCTAATTTTATGTATTTATTATGTAATGCAGAAACCTTACTTCTTAATGCTGATATCGAGCCTTGATTGTCGATAACATCGTCAGCTTTGGATAACTTCTCATCTCTGCTTGCCTGGCTAGCTATTATATTTTGCACTTGCTCTGCATCGACAGCGTCTCTTAGCGTCGTTCGCTGAATCTGTAACTCTGGCGAAATATCAACCACTAAAGTGCAATTCACTAACCTATCTAAACCATTCTCAAATAGCAAGGGCACAACCAAAATTGCATAGTCTGAGGTTGAATTTTGCAATTGTGTTAACATTTCTGATCGGATTATGGGGTGTAATAAGTTGTTAAGCCATTCTCGCTCGGTGGGATTGTTAAATATCTTATCTCTTAGTGCCGTTCGATTTAGCTCGCCATTTTCAAGCAAAATGTCGCGGCCAAAATGTTGGGCAATCTCGGCTAAGCCTTTGGTGCCTTTTGCTACCACTTGTCGACTCACGACATCGGCGTCGACAAGATCGATACCTAATTCTGCAAACAGGTTCGCCACTGTGGTCTTGCCACTTCCTATACCGCCAGTGAGGCCGACAACAAAATTAGCCATGATAATCTCTGAGTTTGTTGATGTTTAAAGGGTGGAGAGGTACCAGTTAGTGATTTTCTCTCCCCAGATCATGGCTATCCAGCCTGCTAACGCAATATAGGGCCCAAATGGAATGGGGTTGCCTGAGTTGATCTTCTTATTGACGATAAGAAGTAATCCAACGAGGGCGCCGACAACAGACGAGAGTAGGATGATCAGGGGAAGTAACTGCCAGCCAAACCAAGCGCCAAACACGGCCAGTAGTTTAAAGTCGCCATAGCCCATACCTTCTTTACCTGTCAGCAGCTTGAAGCCCCAGAAGACGCACCAGAGGCTCATGTAACCTGCCGCTGCACCAATCACTGCATCGCTTAGCGAGACAAAGGTGCTATCAAGGTTAATGAGAAGGCCAAGCCATAAGAGTGGCAGGGTGATCTGATCGGGTAGCAACATCTCATCGAGATCTATGCCAGTTAAGGCTATCAGCCCAAATGTGAGTATGGTCGCAAAGGCAAATTGCCAGCTAGGGCCAAAGTAATAGGCGAGATAGGCAACAGCAAGCCCTGTAATGGCTTCAATAATAGGGTATCTGGCAGATATGTTGGTTTTACAATTAGCACATTTCCCGCCGAGCATTAACCAACCAAAAATGGGCAAGTTGTGCCAAGGCTTAATATTGGTTTTGCATTTAGGACAAGCAGAGCCTGGGACGATGAGGTTATATTTTTCAGGGTAATCATCAATTGGCTGAGCTAACTTCTTTTCAATCCCCTTGATAGTGGATTTATGGTATTCATCGAGATACTGATTGCACTCTTGCTGCCATTCCCTTTTCATCATTACCGGAAGGCGGTGAATCACAACATTTAAAAAGCTGCCAATCGTTGCGGCGAAAACAAAAGAAATGGCGGCAAACAGTAAAGGATACTGAGCCATTAATTGGATAAAATCAGTCATTGAAAATGCTTATTCTTGTTATTAGAAAGTAGTTGGTTGCCGTAGCCTTAGCCAACGACATTACCGAGCTGGAAGATAGGCAGATACATACCAACGATGAGGCCGCCAACAAGAGTACCAATTACTACCATCATAATAGGTTCTATGAGGCTAGATAATGCATCCACCGCATCGTCAACCTGCATCTCATAGATGTTGGCGACCTTGTTAAGCATCTCATCGAGTCCGCCGGATTCCTCACCAATCATCACCATCTGAATAAGCATGTCGGGGAATAGTCCTATTGTACGCATAGCAACGTTCATCTGCATGCCAGACATGACCTCTGTTCGCACTTTCAACAGTGCACTTCGGTACACATAATTGCCCGATGCCCCTGCAGCGGATTCGAGGCCATCAATCAAAGGGACACCTGCTGCGAAGGTGGTTGCCAAGGTACGAGCAAAACGAGCCATTGCACCTTTATGGAGAATATCTCCAATAATAGGCATTTTGAGTATTAGTTCATCTACTTTATTACGGAAGTTTTGGGATTTTAGATGAGCTCTCTTAAATAGCCAGATACCTATGACGATAGCAAATAAGAAAATATACCAAGACGCTTGCAACCATCTCGATATACCAATAATTAATTGAGTGAATGCTGGTAATTCAGCTCCAAATCCTTCAAAAATACTTTCGAACTGAGGTACAACAAAAAGCAATAGTAAGCTCGTTACAGCAATTGCAACAACGACTACCGCAGCGGGGTAAAATAATGCTTTTTTAATTTTTGATTTAAGAGCCTCAGCCTTTTCGCGATAGGTTGCAATTCTGTCGAATACAGCGTCAAGTGAGCCAGAGTGCTCACCAGCGGCAACCAAATCAACGTATAGGTCATCGAAATATTGTCTGTGTGGTCTTAGTGAATCTGATAGTGGAATACCTGATTGTACATCGGTAACAATGGTTCCAAGCAACTCACGCATCTTTGGTTTTTCATGGCCGCGGCCTAACATCTCTAAGGTGGTTACGATTGGGACGCCAGCAGCCAGCATGGTTGCTATCTGGCGAGTAATCATGGCAATGTCCATGGCCTTAATCTTAGGATCGCTTTTGAATAGAGGCTCGGCCTTTTTCTTAACGACCTTAGGATTAACCCCTTGGGATTTTAGCTGCGCCTTAATTTCTGCCGACGAGGTGCCGCGCAATTCTCCACTGGTTTTTTTGCCGTCACGGTTAGTACCTTTCCACTGAAAGGTAATGACTTTGGGCTGTGCTTTGGCTGCTTTTTGCTTTCTGTTTGCCGTCTTTGCTAGAGATGCGGTTGCCATGTAAAATCCTTTCTTGGGAAAAGTATTAAGTTATCAGCTGTAAGTTAAAAAGATGCCAGCTTTTGCCTACGACTTACGCTTATGCACTTTAAAAACTGGTGACGCGGTTTATTTCGGCGATACTGGTTACGCCTGCAATGACCTTGCGTAGGCCAGAATCTCTCAGATCTCGCATGCCTTGTTCTTTGGCCTGATTAGCGATTTGTAACGAGTTGCCTCCTTCCATAATAGTACGGGCAATCTCATCTGACATCTTCATTACTTCATAGATACCGACTCGTCCCTTATAACCGCCAGAGCAAAGGTCACAGCCAACAGGTTTGTATACGGTAAAGCCTTCGTCAATTTGTGCTTGAGTAAAGCCTAATCTGAGTAGTTCGTGCTCTGGGACTTCTTCGGGCTGACGGCATTCGGTGCAAAGCCTTCTGGCAAGACGCTGGGCAATAATCAGGTTAACAGAGCTGGCAATGTTGTAACCAGGCACACCCATGTTTATCAGACGAGTTAGCGTTTCGGCAGCTGAGTTAGTATGCAGGGTAGATAGCACTAAGTGGCCGGTTTGCGCTGCTTTGATTGCAATTTCTGCGGTTTCCAAGTCTCGGATCTCACCCACCATGACCACATCTGGATCTTGGCGCAGGAATGAGCGTAGAGCAGAGGCAAAGGTAAGTCCTGCCTTCAAGTTAATATGAACCTGATTGACGCCTTCTAAGTTAATTTCAACAGGATCTTCAGCGGTTGAGATATTGCGCTCTTCGGTATTGAGAATGTTAAGGCCTGTATAAAGGGAAACTGTTTTCCCCGAGCCTGTAGGGCCGGTTACCAAGATCATTCCTTGAGGCTTTGCCAACATCTTTTCATAAAGCTTGCGTTGGTCATCTTCATAGCCGAGCTTTTCGATACCGAGCTGGGCAGAAGAGGAGTCCAAGATACGCATTACGATCTTTTCGCCCCAGATAGTGGGCAGTGTGCTGACACGAAAATCGATAGATTTAGTGCGAGACAGCTTCATCTTGATGCGGCCATCTTGAGGGACGCGGCGTTCGGCTATATCTAGCTTTGACATCACCTTAAGGCGAGCTGAGATACGGCCAGCTAAATTCACCGGTGGTTCAGAGACTTCATGTAAAATTCCATCGATACGAAAACGAATACGGTAGCGTTTCTCATAGGGCTCAAAATGTAAATCAGACGCACCTTTACGTATAGCGTCAGTGAGAATCTTATTAATGTAGATGACAATAGGTGCGTCATCACTAGCATCGCCTTGTTCTTCCTGGCGCTTGTCTGTATCGGTAACCTCAATGCTGGAGAGTGATTCTTCATCTATACCATCTAAATCGAGAGCCGAGAGATCTTCTTCGAGGACTTTCTCTAAGGCAATAGTAAGTTTATCATCTTCAACGAGTATTGCTTCAGCATGCAGACCGGCGCTGAATTGAAAGTCTTCTAAGGCTGCGATGTTAGTTGGATCTGAAGTGCCAATATAGAGGCGGTTGCCTCTTTTGAATAGCGGAAGACACCTGTGCTTCTCGATGAGTTTTCTGTTGAGAAAGTCTTCAGGGATACTACTTATATCGAACTCACTGAGATCTAGCAGAGGTGTTCCGTATTCTTCATAGCAAAGCTCGGCAACCTCTCTAGCTGATAGCATTTTAATTGAAACTATTGTGCTTACTAGAGATTGTTTGTTTTGACGTGACCGTGATATTGCATCAGCTAACTGTTCTTCGCTAAGGAGACCTTTACGAATAAATAAAGTTGATAGTCCTAGATGTAAGCCTGTTGATGGCATTCTTTGTACTTATTTAATGTTGCTGCCGCTTAATGCCTAAAGAAACACTAAGCGGCAACTTAATTATGGATTATTTGTTGTTCCTAAAACGATGGTTTGCTGAGTAACACCAGGCGCTTGAGGTGTTCCGGTTAATTGTGAGCCAATTGTTAAGCTCCCGGATATGGCTGAACATGCTGAATTCGGTACTCCAATAGCAGCAGCAGCGGAAGCTCCACTTTCATGTAATGCAACCATAACAACATTACCGTAGGCTTTCATTTCACTCAAACATGCTCTTTCAGCACTTTTTTGTGTGTAGTCTTGATATGCGGGTAGCGCTATCGCTGCCAAAATACCAATGATTGCAACCACAATCATTAATTCAATGAGGGTGAAACCTTTGGCGTGGTTAAGTTTAGTGCCTTTCATATTTTGCTCTCCAAAACATACAATATAGTCTGTCCGTAATAGTATAGTGGAACATTTAACAAAATCATTATAGATGTTAGGTTGTTTACTAGTTATGACAGCAGACATCAAGTTAAAACGAGTGACTAGCTGGTTGTAGACTACACAGCTTTTCGTATCGGGAATTTATGTCACAAATGCTCGACTCTCTTTCGTCGGTGCAACAAGCATCACATAGAGACTCCGATACAGCTATTGCCTATGGAGAAAGTTAATACATAGTTAGCAAAAATGAAATAGCTGAAGCCGTATAAAGTGCTAATAATTTGAAATTTTCTAAGAAAGCTAAGTTTGTGTGATATTTGTGTATAACATTTTTTTGACATTTTTTGTTTTTTGATGTGATTTTGACTTGGTGTCAATAAAATGCCATGCCCAGA
Organism: Shewanella marisflavi; assembly: GCF_002215585.1. Lineage (NCBI taxonomy): Bacteria > Pseudomonadati > Pseudomonadota > Gammaproteobacteria > Alteromonadales > Shewanellaceae > Shewanella > Shewanella marisflavi. The sequence continues at coordinate 3,832,353 of NZ_CP022272.1, read as the reverse complement.
TGCTTTTCAGCTGAAGTTCTTGAGGTTACACATTTGAGCGGTAATGTCGTTAAGCGGCAGTTGCAGTTCCTGCACCTTACCATTCTTTGCTTGCGGAGGGTATAGTTTGTATAGCTCCTGACATGTCAACTTCAATTTGGTAAAATTGCTTGATTTGTAATACGCCTCAATCAATGCTTGGTAAAACTTTTCTCTCGGGTGTGCTTTTAATAGGGCCTCTGTCTTAGATATAAACTCTAGAGTTGATTCTTTGGTATTTGCTAATAGAATTGGTTTTATAAGTAGTTCGAAGCGTAAATTAGGTGATAATTGGTAAGTGTTTACTATTGATGATGCTAATTCTTCTTGACTAATTTCAGATTTTGCATATTTATTGATCATGGTGACATTATAAATACCTGTCATCATGAAGGAACAAACAATAAGTGGGATTATAATTGCAGCTATTTTGGGTGTGAAGTGTAATTTTGTTTTGTAAATTCTTATACTTTTGTGTGGTGCTTCTCTATCCATGATATATAGGCATGTTAGTAAGCTTATCCATAATATGGCGGCATGGTAAAAAGGTAATTCTGTTTGTGTATGGAACGAAATGGGGAATAGTATTCCGAAATAGAAAAGTAGTTCCCTCCATCCCCGATTCGCTAACTTGATTAATACGAATGTCAGGTAGGCAAATATTGAAATAGTTGTAAGAACACCTCCCTCTATTGCCCAAAGTAATATTTCGTTATGTGGATGCTCAAGATTGTATACCCATGGTAGATTAATGTTTACGAAATTGTGGTAATTGGCCTGAGCTTTTAAGAAAACACTCTCAAAACTACCGTACCCTGTGCCGGCAAGCCAGTTCGTGTTAAAAATATGATAGGAGATTGAGTAAATGGCAGGTCTATGGTGATCCACTATTTCTCGTGGGACAAAGTTATGGTCAGCAATGTTTGCCAGTAAGGGCGTTGATAGTCCTGCTATTAAGAAAAAGTACCAAAGTCTCAAAGAATTGGTGGGTGACCTTTTATACAGTAATGGTGCTGTTGAAGCTAAGACAATGAAAAGAGATATAGTTGCTGTTTTTGAGCCGATTAAAATAACAACCCATGCTGCAAGGTAAGATGTTAAATAAATTAGAGCTTGGTGTTTAGGCTGATTTTCGTCAATTTTTGCTATTAAGTAGGCACATAGAGCAATTCCTGAGACAAAGAAAGTTGATGCTACATTTCGTTGTTGAAATACTCCTACAGGTTCTATGAATGCAAAATATTTTTGATAAATAGCAATAATTGACTCTATGAGGACAGCAATTATTATCCATGATGCTAAGTTGCTTGTTGTTTTTCTATTGAGGTTGATTTGGTACAAACAGAAAAGAAATAGTGCGCCACCTATTAGTCCTAATAGTCGTCCGCTACTTACATTGATTAAATCATTGTTGTTATATAGGGGGGGTATAAAGAGAGTGGCAGCAAAAATTAATGTCGCCACTAATAAATTTGAATATATTATTTTTTTGGTTAATGATATATTCCATAGGGATATACCTATTAAAATAGATAGCAACGACCATGCTATAAGGTTGAATGGTAACTGTAATCCAAAACCACCGAAGTTATATTGATAATAATGCATGCCAACTGCAAACAATAGTGCAAAGACAATATAGAAATAGCGTTGGGTTGCAGTTGTCATGCAAGTTCCTTTTGAATGGATTAGTAGGGGCTAGCTCGTTTATGCCTTATCTCAATCTCAAAGACAAATCTAGCGCTTTGACGTGTTTGGTTAGGGCGCCAACTGAGATGTAGTCGATTCCTGTCTTGGCAAAGTCAGAGATGGTGTCTAATGTCACGTTTCCTGAGACTTCGAGCTTAACGCGTTGGTTTTCGCTATAGCTATTGTTGAGCTCTACAGCCTCAATCATCATGGTGACGTCAAAATTATCGAGCATGACGATATCTGCACCGGCATCGAGAGCCTGCTTGAGTTCATCAATCGTTTCAACTTCGACTTCAACTAGCTTATCACTGGCCAATTGACGGGCAGCGCTAACCGCTGAGGCGATGGAGCCGCTGGCCATGATGTGGTTTTCCTTAATAAGGAAGGCATCGAACAGGCCTATACGATGATTCTTACCGCCGCCACAAGTAACGGCATACTTTTGCGCGGTGCGCAGACCGGGGATCGTTTTGCGGGTATCTAACAGTTTGCAGTGAGTGCCGGCCAGTCTATCGACATAGAGCTTAGTTAGGGTGGCAACACCTGAAAGCGTTTGGATAAAGTTCATCGCGCTACGCTCGCCGGTCAAAATAGCGCGGGCTGAGCCTGACATTTCGCACAATACCTGATTAGGAAGTACAAGGTCGCCATCGTCCACATGCCAGTGCAGGGCAACTTCACCACCTAACTGATTAAAGACCTGCTCGGCCCAGGCTTTGCCACAAAATACCCCTTCCTCTCGGGTGATTAGGGTGGCTGTTGCATACTTATCGCTAGGAATAAGCTGCGCTGTGATATCCAGGCTTAATTTTTCATCGGCGGTAAGATTGCTATCGGCCTGAAAACCTAAATCTTCTTCAAGTGCGATTTTGACTGCCAGTCTAATGTCATTTTCCAGCATCTTTCTATCCTCATGACTGTGTGCGGCGCTCCGTGAGTCGCTCTTTAAATGACCAATAGGGTATCGGTCGTGATCTAATGGCCGCAAACACTTAACTATATGCCGTTAATAGTAACAAATCCCTAATTGAAAAAGCAGGGATATTTCTCTCCTAATGTCAGCTGACCATGTGTCGATTTGTATTTTGCTGTGGGGAGCTACTGGCGGCCTTGAGCCAAAGTGAGTTAAAGTGCTAAAGGCTTGATATTATTTGGAGGTAGATTAGCCTGTGGCTGTAATGACGTTAGATAATGGCTGGGTTGAGCAATGCCGAAAATGTATCTCGCCCCATTTTAACGAGCGGCCCTGCGGTGAGGTCAGCTTGTTGGTGATCCACAATATCAGTTTGCCAGCTGGCCAGTTTGGCTTGCCCTATATCGATCAGCTGTTTCAAGGCTGTTTAGATAGCCAGGCAGATGAAAGCTTTTGTGATCTTCAAGGGCTTGAGGTGTCGGCGCACTTTTTGATTCGCCGTGATGGGGAGTTAGTGCAGTATGTCAGCTGTAATGACCGCGCCTGGCATGCTGGGCTATCTCAGTTCGCGGGTCGAAGCGGTTGTAATGACTTTGCGATCGGGGTGGAACTTGAGGGAACCGACAGCATTGCCTATACCGATGCGCAGTATGAGCGGCTTAGACAATTAACCTTGGTCTTGTTTGAGGCATATCCTATGCTCAATAAAGATATGATCGTCGGCCATAGTGACATTGCACCCGGTCGCAAAACCGATCCCGGTGAAAGTTTCGATTGGCAGAGATATCGCGCCAGTTTAACGGATGAACAAATATAGCAAGCTAACAAGTTAGGAGAGGGAATTGTAGATGGCACTGTTTTCTTTGTTGATGGCGATCATGATTGAGCGTCTCAAGCTACTCCCCCAAGCGTGGCAGCTGGAAACCTTATTGGCATTATATGCTAAGAGTTTCTTTGGCCGTAAGCAGTTGGCCAATGATCTTATGATGGCTATCGCCCTGATTTTACCCGCCATAGCGGTGCAGGTACTGGCTTGGTTTGTTGCTGGTATGTTCTGGGGGCTACTGAGTCTTGCACTCTGGGTAAGTGTTTCTATTTTATGTTTCAGCCACCTTAAGCAGCGGCAGATCTTTAAGCAATATATTCAGGCGGCTTGCCGGGGTGATGCTCAGGCCTGTTACCATTTTGCTGATGAACTCGATCCTTATGTGTCCCTCAATGCCGTATCTGAGCAAGATTTAGGCGAAAAGGTGGGGCAAACCGTAGCCTGGCTCAACTACCGCTTCTATGGCGCCGTGGCCCTATACCTTATTTTCTTCGGGCCTGCTGGGGCAGTGCTTTACTGCACAGTGCGTTATTTCTCCGATGATGCTAAGAGCCGCGGGGCAGAGTTGCCTTTAGTGGATACGGCCTTGATGTTGTTAGATTGGTTGCCGAGTCGCTTAATCGCGCTGGGTTATGTACTCAGCGGCCATTTTACGTTGGCATTTGCTCGCTGGCGTCAACAGGCGCTGTGTTGGCGCTGCCCGGCGAGAGAGGTGATCTCTGAAGTTGCTCAGGCCGCGGAGACCATTGAATTTAATTCACCTACGCCAATTTGCGTCCAATCCACCATCTCTTTGCTACAGTTGAGTAAGCGTAACTTTATCTTACTCGTGATAGGTCTCTCTTTACTGACTATCTTTGGGGTCGTGGTATAAGTAAGTCGTGGTATAAGCAAAAGGCTGATGCTCCAACTAGGGCTGCAAACAGCTTGTAGACTGATTGAGATCTTGCCTCACTAAACGTGGGGCAAAGGTCAGACCCCTTATACGTAAAAATAAGCTATTCTCACAAATTGTGAGTTTACATGAAGCGGATCACGAACTAGACATCTGAAATGTGATTTGATAAAGTGCGCTCAGTCAATTAAATTGGTAAGACCAATTTACAATAGGAGCTGAGGGCCATATGGCTTATAGCAAAATTAACCAGCCAAAAATTTCTGATGTGATCATGAATCAGTTGGAGCAGATGATCCTCGAAGGAAGTCTGCAACCGGGTCAGAAGTTACCACCAGAGCGTGAATTGGCACTGCAATTTGAAGTCTCTCGACCATCTCTTCGTGAAGCAATTCAAAAGTTAGAAGCAAAGGGCCTGCTGCTGCGTCGTCAGGGCGGTGGCACCTATGTCAAAGAGCAACTTTGGCAGAGTCTTGCTGATCCTATTGTGGAGCTGATGCACAGCGATTCTGAGAGTCAATACGACTTACTCGAGTTTCGTCACGCCACTGAAGGCATGATGGCCTATTTTGCGGCGCTTCGGGGAACCGACGCGGACATGCAAAACATCAAACAAAAAATCCAAGCAGTTGAAGCCGCCTCTGACATAGAGACTAAGGCCGAGGCGATTGTGTGCTTTTATCGCGCCATTGCCGAAGCGTCTCATAACGTGGCCATGCTGCATTTGGTATTAAGTTTAACTCCCGTGCTGCATAAGAATGTGGCGCAAAACTTAGAGTTGCTAAGGCGTAGAACCGATGCCTCTAAGATGGCGAACGAACATAGGCAAGATCTGCTTGCCGCCATTGTACGCCGTGACCCTGAAGCAGCAAGAGAAGCCTCAAACGAGCACTTAAGCTACATTGAGGAAGTGATGTTGTCTGTGAGGGAAGAAGATAGCCGGTTGCAGCGTAGTCTGCGCCGTTTGAAGAGTGGCGCATAGACCAATGGTCTAGTCGCCACTTTTTACTATTCAACTCATACAATTAATGTATATAGGGAAGGACTGCGAAATGTCTGAACATATGCTACAAGATTTAGATCCGTTAGAGACTCAAGAGTGGGTCGATTCATTACAAGCCGTGTTAGAGCAAGAAGGCCCAGAGCGTGCTCACTATCTCTTAGAGAAACTTATCGACAAGGCTCGTCGTAACGGTACTCATCTGCCTTATAAAGCAACGACTGCGTATTTGAACACTATTCCAGCGGGCCAAGAGCCACATATGCCTGGTAACCAAGAGATGGAGCGTCGTATTCGCGCTATCATTCGTTGGAATGCCCTCGCTATGGTGCTTCGTGGATCGAAGAAAGATCTTGAGCTGGGTGGTCACATTTCGAGTTTTGCCTCTAGTGCGACAATTTATGACGTTTGTTTCAACCACTTCTTCCGTGCACCAAACGAGAAAGATGGCGGTGACTTAGTCTATTTCCAGGGTCATATCGCCCCAGGTATCTATGCGCGTTCTTTCCTTGAGGGCCGTTTAACCGAAGATCAAATGGCTAACTTCCGCCAGGAAGTAGACGGTAAGGGTCTCTCTTCATACCCACATCCTAAGTTGATGCCTGATTACTGGCAGTTCCCAACGGTATCTATGGGTCTGGGTCCGATTCAAGCTATCTATCAGGCACGTTTCCTTAAGTACCTGACTGACCGTGGTCTGAAAGATTGTTCTGAGCAAACCGTTTACTGTTTCCTTGGCGATGGTGAGTGTGATGAGCCTGAGGCACTAGGTGCTATCGGCCTGGCTGCACGTGAAGAGCTGGATAACCTAGTGTTCGTGATCAACTGTAACCTACAGCGTCTCGACGGCCCTGTACGTGGTAACGGCAAGATCATTCAAGAGCTTGAAGGTGAATTCCGCGGCGCAGGCTGGGAAGTGGTTAAGGTTATCTGGGGTCGTTACTGGGATCCACTATTGGCTCGTGACACCAGCGGTAAGCTACTGCAGCTGATGGAAGAAACCGTTGATGGTGAATACCAAAACTGTAAAGCCAAAGGTGGTGCTTATACCCGTGAACACTTCTTCGGTAAGTACCCAGAGACGGCTGAAATGGTTGCCAACATGTCAGATGATGATATCTGGCGTCTAAACCGTGGTGGCCATGATCCGGTTAAGATCTATGCCGCGCTACAACACGCGAAAAACACTAAGGGTCGTCCAACCGTTATCCTGGCGAAAACCGTTAAAGGTTATGGTTTGGGTGATGCCGGTGAAGGTAAGAACATTGCGCATAACGTCAAGAAGATGGATATCAGCGCCGTACGTTACTTCCGCGATCGCTTTAACATCCCAATTCCGGATGACAAGCTAGAAGAGATCCCATTCTATCACCCAGGTCCAGACTCGGAAGAGGTGAAGTATCTTCTTGAGCGTCGCGCTGAGTTGCATGGTTCTATGCCGGCTCGCCGCGAGAAGTTCTCTGAAGATCTGGAAGTGCCATCACTGAAGATTTTTGACTCTATCCTGAAAGGATCTAATGGTCGTGAGATCTCTAGCACCATGGCGTTTGTACGTATCCTGACTGCACTACTAAAAGATAAGAAGATAGGTAAAAACATTGTCCCTATCATTCCTGATGAAGCGCGTACCTTCGGTATGGAAGGCCTGTTCCGTCAGGTGGGTATCTATGCCCATGAAGGGCAAAAGTACGTGCCACAAGATTCGGATCAGGTGGCTTACTACCGTGAAGATAAGTCGGGTCAGGTGCTGCAAGAAGGTATCAACGAGCTTGGCGCAATGTCTTCATGGGTGTCTGCGGCGACCAGTTACTCGGTTAACGATACGCCAATGATCCCATTCTACATCTACTACTCTATGTTTGGTTTCCAACGTATTGGCGACATGGCATGGGCGGCAGGTGACATGCGAGCCCGTGGCTTCATGGTCGGTGGTACGTCAGGTCGTACGACCCTGAACGGTGAAGGTCTGCAGCATCAGGATGGTCACAGCCATGTATTGGCGAACACGATTCCAAACTGTATCTCTTATGACCCAACTTATGGTTATGAGATTGCGGTTATCGTTCAAGATGGTATCCGTCGCATGTACGGCGAAAACCAAGAAGATATCTTCTACTACCTGACCACTATGAACGAAAACTATGTTCAACCTGAGATGCCAGAAGGCGCTGAGGAAGGCATAGTTAAAGGTATCTACAAGCTTGAGTCTGTATCAGGCAGCGGCAAAGGTAAGGTACAGCTGATGGGCTGTGGCACCATCCTTGAGCAAGTTCGCAAGGCGGCGCAGGCATTGGCGAAAGACTTCGGTATCTCATCTGATGTATTTAGCGTGACCAGCTTCAACGAGCTGACTCGTGATGGTCAGGCGGCAGAGCGTTACAACATGCTGCACCCAACTGAGACGCCTAAGCAGGCTTATATCAGCCAAGTGCTTTCTAGCGATTCACCAGCCGTTGTTGCCACCGACTATATGAAGATATATGGCGAGCAGCTACGTGCTTATGTTCCTACCGACTACAAGGTGTTGGGTACTGACGGTTTCGGCCGCAGTGACAGTCGCGAAAATCTGCGTCACCACTTCGAAGTGGATGCTAAGTTCATCGTGATCGCCGCGCTTAAGTCGCTGGTTGACCGCAATGAACTGCCTGTCGAAGTGCTTGCTAAGGCGATTGCCGAATACGGCATCGATGCAGACAAGATTAACCCACAGTTCGCGTAAGGGGATAAAGAATGGCTGAATTAAAAGAAGTTTTAGTCCCCGATATCGGTGGGGATGAGGTACAGGTTATTGAGATCTGTGCTGCGGTAGGCGATAACCTCGCTGCCGAAGAGTCTATCATTACCGTTGAAAGCGACAAGGCGACCATGGATATTCCTGCGCCTTTCGCCGGTAAACTTGCCGAACTCAAGGTCGCTGTGGGTGATACGGTTTCTGAAGGAACGCTGATCGCCATGATGGAAGCGGGTGAAGCGCAAGCCGCCGAGCCAGCTTCTGCAGCGCCAGCAGAAGCCGCCCCTGTTGCTGCTCCAGCTGCGCCTGTTGAGTCAGCTCCTGCCGCGGCTCCAGCCTCAGCGCAAGTGATTGAAGTCACTGTGCCGGATATCGGTGATGCGTCAGATGTTGACGTGATTGAAGTGCTGGTGGCCGTGGGTGACAGCATTGATGTCGACACAGGGCTTATCACACTTGAAACCGATAAGGCGACCATGGAAGTCCCTGCGCCAGCCGCGGGTGTGGTCAAAGAGATGAAAGTGGCCGTTGGCGACAAGGTCTCTCAAGGTTCTCTGGTCTTGATGCTTGAAGTCAGCGGCGGTGAAGCTGCGGCTCCTGCGGCAAGCGCGGCTCCAGCACCAAGTGCAGAGGCTGCACCAGCGGCAGCTGCCAGCATCGAAGTGAAAGAGATTAGCGTACCCGATATCGGCGACGCGTCTGATGTCGATGTTATCGAGGTTTTGGTGGCAGCGGGTGATGTGATTGAGGCTGACCAAGGCCTGATCACCCTGGAAACCGACAAGGCCACCATGGAAGTACCTGCACCGTTCGCCGGTAAACTGGTTTCTGTGACGGTTAAGGTAGGCGATAAGGTTTCTCAAGGTAGCGTCATCGCGACTATTGAGACACAGTCGAGTGCCCCAGCGGCGGCTCCAGCGCCAGCGGCTGCACCCGCAGCTCCAGCTCCGCAAGCCAGTGCGCCAGCACCTGCGGCGAACAAGCCGCCTGTGCCGCATCACCCGAGTGCCGGCAGCAAGCCTGCAACGGGCGCCGTGCACGCCTCGCCAGCGGTTCGCCGTCTGGCACGTGAATTTGGTGCAGACCTGACTCAGGTTACTGGTACCGGCCCTAAGGGACGTATTCTGAAAGAAGACGTTCAGGCCTTTATCAAGTATGAGCTGTCTCGTCCGAAAGCCTCTGCGGCCACTAGCGTGGGCGCCGGTGAAGGCGGCCTGCAGGTGATTGCTGCGCCTAAGGTTGATTTCGCTAAGTTCGGTGAAGTGGAAGAAGTACCGCTGAGCCGTATTCAGAAGATCTCTGGACCTAACCTGCATCGCAACTGGGTGACTATCCCTCATGTGACCCAGTTTGACGAAGCAGACATCACTGAGATGGAAGCCTTCCGTAAGCAGCAAAACGAGATCGCCGCTAAGCAAAAGACTGGCGTTAAGATCACTCCGCTGGTGTTTATGATGAAGGCGGTTGCTAAGACACTGCAGCAGTTCCCTGTGTTTAACGCCAGCCTGAGTGCCGACGGTGAGTCGCTGATCAAGAAGAAGTACTATCACATCGGTGTGGCGGTTGATACGCCAAACGGTTTGGTGGTGCCTGTGGTTCGTGACGTCGACAAGAAGGGTATTATCGAGCTGTCAGCCGAGCTGATGGAGATCTCAGTTAAGGCCCGTGATGGCAAGCTAAAAGCAGCCGACATGCAAGGTAGTTGCTTCACCATTTCTAGCCTAGGCGGTATTGGTGGAACGGCATTTACGCCTATCGTGAACTATCCTGATGTGGCGATTCTTGGTGTATCTAAGTCTGAGATTAAACCTAAGTGGAATGGTAAAGAGTTTGAGCCTAAGTTAATGTTGCCGCTCTCTTTGTCTTACGACCACCGTGTGATCGATGGCGCCATGGCAGCACGCTTTAGCGTCACGCTGTCAAGTATGCTGTCCGACATACGCACACTTATTTTGTAATGATGAAGGCTACTCAACATGAGTAGCCTTTTGTTTAACTCCTTGAAAGGTTAAAATGCGGCCACCTTACAAGAACTAACGTTCAAAAAGCTGGCGTCATAATGGGTTGGGCCGGAATTCCTCCCAACACAATGAGAAAGAATAGAGGAAAACATGAGTAACGAAATCAAAACTCAGGTAGTGGTTTTAGGTGCAGGCCCTGCAGGTTATTCAGCAGCATTCCGTGCTGCCGACTTAGGTCTGGAGACTGTTATCGTTGAACGTTTCAGCACCCTAGGTGGTGTGTGTCTGAACGTGGGTTGTATCCCATCTAAGGCATTGCTGCACGTATCTAAAGTGATCGAAGAAGCTAAAGCCATTTCAAACCACGGCGTGGTATTTGGCGAGCCACAGATTGACCTGGATAAACTACGTGAGTTTAAGCAGAGTGTTATCAGCCAGCTGACTGGCGGTCTGGGCGGTATGTCTAAGATGCGTAAAGTCAACGTAGTGAATGGTTTCGGTAAGTTCACTGGACCTAACACTATCGAAGTTGCCGGTGAAGATGGTGTGAAAGTGGTTCACTTTGAGCAAGCGATCATCGCTGCGGGCTCTCGTCCAATTCAACTGCCTTTCATTCCTCATGAAGATCCACGCATTTGGGACTCAACCGATGCGCTAGAGCTGAAAGAAGTGCCAAGCAAACTGCTGGTTATGGGCGGTGGTATTATTGGTCTAGAGATGGGTACCGTTTATTCGTCACTGGGTAGTGAGATCGACGTGGTTGAAATGTTCGACCAGGTGATCCCAGCCGCTGACAAAGATATCGTTCGCGTCTACACCAAGAAGATCAAGAAGAAGTTCAATCTGATCCTAGAGACCAAAGTGACTGCCGTTGAAGCGAAAGAAGACGGTATCTATGTGTCTATGGAAGGTAAGAAGGCACCGAGTGAGCCAGTACGCTACGATGCGGTATTGGTGGCTATCGGCCGTACACCAAATGGCAAGCTGATTGACGCTGACAAGGCTGGCGTGAACATCGATGAGCGTGGCTTCATCAATGTTGATAAGCAGATGCGCACCAACGTACCACACATCTATGCTATCGGTGATATCGTGGGTCAGCCAATGCTGGCACACAAAGGTGTGCATGAAGGCCACGTTGCCGCTGAGGTGATCGCTGGCATGAAGCACTACTTCGATCCTAAGGTGATCCCATCAATCGCTTACACAGATCCAGAAGTGGCGTGGGTTGGTCTGACTGAGAAAGAAGCTAAAGAGCAAGGTATTGCTTATGAGACAGCGACTTTCCCATGGGCGGCTAGTGGTCGTGCGATTGCTTCAGACTGTTCAGACGGTATGACTAAGCTGATTTTCGATAAGGAAACTCATCGTGTGATCGGTGGTGCTATCGTGGGTGTTAACGGTGGTGAACTCCTAGGTGAAATCGGTCTGGCTATCGAGATGGGTTGCGATGCAGAAGATTTGGCTTTGACCATTCATGCTCACCCAACTCTGCATGAGTCTGTTGGTCTCGCCGCTGAAATCTATGAAGGTTCAATTACCGATTTGCCAAACCCTAAGGCAAAGAAGAAAAAATAATTACTTGTTAAATAAAAAAAGCGCTCATTGAGCGCTTTTTTTTTGGTAGGCTAACTTATATATTATATTTTTGTAACAGTTGTAAGTTTATTGCGCCATGCCCCAACCCCGTTGTACCGTCTGTTTTAAATGGGATCTTCTATGAGCTATAGCCAGGCGTTACGCTTAATAGGCCTTTGTTTGCTGCTGTTCTGTGTTAGTGGGCCGAGTGTTGGCGGCGATCTGGTGCAGAGGGTATTTGGTGCCCGGGATGGACTCAACAATGCCACGGTAAACGATATCAGCTTCGATGAGTATGGCTATACTTGGCTCTCCACCGAGCAGGGGCTGTACCGTATCAGCGATACCAAGGCCAGGCGTATCGATAAAGATGCCAACCTTATTCGTCTTTCCGATGAATATATCTATCTTACTGAGTCACTCAGTAAGAAACACCTACTGGTCAGCAGTTATGCCAACACCTATCTGTACGACATCATCAATGATAAGTTTGTGCAACTCGGCACGCCGCAGCTTTTTCCCGAGTTTCATCGCGGTGGCCTGCAGGCAATTACTCGCCAGAAGGATGGCAGTTATGTACTGCTAAGCTACCATGGCGAATTGTATCGTCTTAATTATGAGGCGATGTCGCTCTCATTTATTAGTGCTCTGCCCACCGATCCCGACATGCCTTGGTTTGTGTTGTCCCAATTTGGCGATTCGCAGCTTATTGTGGGTAAGAGTTATGAGCTGCAGCTTAGAGACAGCCTAGGCATGCTCAGAGGGCTGTTTCCCTGGACCGAGGAGCAGGGGCAGATCAAGAGTCTGTTTGAAGACAGAGCTGGTCGGCTCTGGCTGGGGTCGAGCAACGGCTTGTACCGCGTCTATCCAGATACTTTAACGCTGGAAAAGGTAGAGCAGCTTCCCTTTTATGTGACTCAGATGGCTCAGGACAAGTTGGGCTTTCTCTGGTTGTCAGGACGAGAGGGGCTGATCAAGTGGCATCCAGATACCTTAGAGCTCAAACGCTTTACCGATGACTTAAAATTGGCTGCTGATTTGGATTATATCTATGATTTGGCGGTCGATAGTAACGATTTGGTATGGGTTGGTGGCTCGGGTGATGGACTGGCGATCATTGCCGATAACCCTGATTTTGTTATCGACGACTTTACTCAGCGTGCGCCATATCGTCTTAGTGACGAGATGGTGTGGACAATATATGCCGATGAGCAGCAACTCTGGCTGGGGACTGATAAAGGGCTTATCGAGATAGATAGGGTTGCAAAGACGAGTCAAACCTTTGTGCCTGACGACCTGGAGGTGAATGACAGTGTCTATATGGTGAGCCCATTTGATGAGCAATATCTGCTGCTGGGGACCACCAATGGCTTGTTTGTCTATGATAGATTGAGCCAGAAAACACTGCGCTTTGCCGAGATCTCCGGTGGGCGAACTTCCCTCGAAAATAAGATGATCTACTCTACCTATAAAGATCCGCTTATTACCTCACGCTGGTGGTTTGTTACGGCTACGGGTCTGTTTTATTGGGATAAAGGCAGCTTGGAGCCGAGCCGGATGCCCGTTAAGGGAGTTGATGGCACTCAGCATCAGATCCCACTTAGATCAATTTACCGCGGGGCCGATGGCAAGCTGTGGGTGGGCGGTGAGAACCTGTTTGGCTACATAGATAACAAGGGGCTCTTCTATTCTCGTATCGATATCTTTGCCGATAACAATATCTCTATCGACGTCAGTTATATCAAAGAGGTGGACTCGGGGGTGCTATGGCTGGGCACTTCGCCTAAGGGCTTAGTGGAGTATCATCCAAAAACAGGCTTGACCTATTTTCTGACCGACAACTGGCAGGTGGATTGTAGCTCTATCTATTTTATCGAGCAGTTGCCTGGTTATCGCGTGCTTGGCTGTGCTAATTCTCTGATCCGGCAGGACTTGACCACGGGCAGCTTGACTGTGATTGAGAAACAGGATGGTTTAATCAGCCATGAGTTAAACGATGGTGCCGCTTATTATGAGCCAAGTGCCGGTTTGTTTGTCGGGAGTCCTGATGGTGTGAGCCTGGTTGATGTCTCTTTAATGCGTAATCGTTTGGCAGAAGATGGCATCATGATGGAGTCAGTGTCTGTTTTTTATGAAGACAGTACCGAGATAAAGCTGGTTCCAGACCCCGGCATGCTTATAAAGCCCGGTGCGCGTCTGATCAGCTTCCAACTCACCAGCCTGGATTATCTCACCGATATTCCATTTCAATTACAGTATCGTTTGCGCCATGGTCAGAACTCGGAAGAGAGTAAGTATCTTCAGCTGATGGGCCAGTCTCAGGTGAACGTCTCAGGTCTTAAAGAGGGCCGCTACACCTTAGATATCCTCAGTGAACAAAATGGTGTCTGGTCGCAAACCCCCTATTCATTTAGCTTTGTCGTAGAAGATTACTGGTGGAACTATGACTGGTTTAGGGCCTTGGTCATTATCTCTTTGTTGTTGGTGGGGCTCTATTTCCTGCTGTTGCGCCAGAAGCAGCTTAGCGCCTTCAGACGGGTAAATCGGGCGTTAAAAGATAGTGAAGATAGACTGCGTCAATCGCTGCGAGGAAGTGACTCCGAATTGTGGGAGTGGCATAGCGACAGTGACTCATTTTTGCTGGAAAATCGTGGCCGCTATTTCCCCGATAAGGGAGATGCCTTTGAGCTTAAGATGGAAGAGTTCCCCATCTACGCCGATGATCAGGATAAGGTGTTTAGCGCCTGGAAGCGCCTATTGTCTAAGCAGGACGACAGGCTTGATGTCGACTACCGCTACCGTCGACCAGATGACTCTTGGGGCTGGACTCGTGTGCGCGGTCGAGCCCTTGAGTTTGATGCCGTGAGCGGCAAAGTCAGAAAGGTTGCGGGGATCTACACGGATATCACCACTCAGCGTCGCTTAGAAGATGACGTTAAGCTGTTAGCGCAAGCCTTTGCCAATACCTCTGAAGGGGTGCTTATCTTAGATGCTGATGAGCGGGTTAGGGTTTCTAACAAGGCGGCGCAGAAGATTTTGGGCATGACCGCCGATGAGTTGATTGACCGCTATTTTGCCCAGTTGGTGCACAGCAGCGAAGAGCGAAGTGATGAGATCAATATCTTGCTGGAGCAGGGGATCACCTGGACCGGAGAGCATGAGTTTCAGTGTGCCGAGGGGCTTATCTGCCCCGTGTGGTTAAATCTGTCGACCATGACGGATGAGCGTGGCGCTATTAGCCACTATGTGGCGGTGTTCTCCGATATTACCGAGCGAAAGCAGACCGAGGCGGACCTGCGCCGCCTGGCTAACTATGATGTGCTCACCGGTCTGCCCAATCGCTCGTTGTTTGCCTCTCGCTTAGCCAAATGCATCCATCGCGCCGAACAAACCCAAGAAAAACTGGCGTTGATCTTCCTCGATCTGGATCGCTTTAAGAATGTTAACGATTCCTATGGTCACAGCATGGGGGATGCCTTACTCGTTGAGGCCGCTAGTCGACTGCAATCTTGTGTGAGCGATAATCACACCTTGTGCCGTTTCGGTGGCGATGAGTTTGTGATTTTGATGCGAGACATGGCAGATATCGATGAGGTCAATCACCTGTGTGAAGCCTTGATTCGCCAAATCGAGCAACCGTTCGAGCTCTATGGTCGCGAGTTCTTTATCTCTACCAGTATCGGTGTAAGCCTCTGGCCGGATGATGCCAAGCAGCCTGAGGTGTTGATCAAAAACGCCGATCAGGCGATGTACCACGCTAAAGATGAGGGGCGTGGTAATTTCCAGTACTTCTCGGCCGAACGTAATGCCGAAGCGCTCTACCATCTTAAGTTGGAAGCTGAGCTGCGCAAGGCGATAGACAGGCAGGAGTTTGAACTCCATTTCCAGCCGCAGATCGATATCCTCAAAGACGACAAGGTGGTGGGCATGGAGGCGTTGCTACGCTGGCATCATCCTACAGAGGGCTATATTCGTCCCGATATTTTTATTCGGGTGGCTGAGTCTTGCGGACTGATCATCGATATCGATCGCTGGGTGATCAAACAGGCCTGTATTCAGGGAGCTAAGTGGGGTGAGGAGTTCGGCGAAGAGCTGAAGCTGTCGGTTAACGTGTCGGCAGTGCATTTCAGGCAGCCCGACTTTATTCAGGATGTGCAGCAGGCGCTCCAGGAATCGGGGATGCCGGCTAAGATGTTGGGGCTGGAAATTACCGAAGGCGTTTTGATGAAAGAGCTACATGTGGCCAAAGATCATCTCGAGGCGCTCAGAGCCATAGGCATAGATGTGGCTATCGATGATTTTGGTACTGGCTATTCATCCCTTGCCTACCTGCGCAGCTTCGATGTGAGTACCTTGAAGATTGACAGATCTTTCCTTATCGATATCGCCAACAACGAGGCCGACCAGGCGATTGCCAGCAGTATCATAGAGCTGGCGCGTAACCTCAAGTTGAAGGTGGTGGCAGAAGGGGTGGAAACCCAAGAACAGCTGGAGCAGGTCTTTAGTCGCGGTTGTTACATCATTCAGGGATACTACTTTGCTAAGCCGATGGCCACTGCGGAGTTTGAACAATACCTCAATGCCCAACTTCAGTAGATCTGTTAAGACAATCTTATTGAAAAGTGAAAATTTTCTCGTTATTTAAGATGTTTGTTAGAATGCCCTGTTCCTTTAACAATAAGATGATGAACTGCCGATGACCAAGCCTTTCCTACTCATTTTTCTGCTAATGAGTATCTCTAGTGTAGCCGTGAGCCAAGAGCGGCCTAAAATCGGTCTGGCACTCAGTGGTGGCGGTGCCAAAGGAGCGGCTCATATCGCCGTGCTTAAGGCGCTGGAGGCGGAACAAATCCCCGTCGATTATATTGCCGGTACCAGTATTGGGGCTTATGTGGGGGGCATGTATGCTCTGGGTTATAGCGCCGAAGAGATCGAAGAGATCATGATGGGCGCCAACTGGAATGCAGGCTATTCAGATACCATTCCCCGCGCAGACCTTAGTTATCGCGGCAAACAGCAGCGCGACCGATTTAATTTACCGATCAATGTGGGTTATAGAGACGATGAAATAAAGGTCCCGAATGGCCTACTGCACGGTCAGTCTATGTCTATTTTGCTACAGCGCTCGACAGATCTGGTACATAAGTTCGAACATTTTGACGAGCTGCCCATCCCCTATCGTGCGGTGGCGACCGACCTCGAGACCAGCGGCGCCGTGGTGATCGACAGTGGTAGCTTGGTCGACGCCATGCAGGCGTCGGCGACAGTGCCGGGTGCGCTACAGGCCGCCCAGTATAAGGGCCGCATCGTAGTTGATGGCGGTATCGCCAACAATATGCCAGTGGATGTGGTTAAGGCCATGGGCGCCGATATCGTCATCGCCGTGGATATCGGCTCCTCCTTGGTGACACGAGAGCACCTAGAAAGTACGGTTGCCGTGTTAAATCAGTTATCGACCATGTTGACCAATGCCAGTACCGAGCGGCAGAAGCAGTTGCTGACCGCACAAGATATCCTGATCCGCCCCGAGGTGGGGGCGCTCAGTACCACAGACTTTACCATCATGCCTGAAGCTTTTCGTTTGGGTGAGGTTGCCGTTAAGCAGCAACTAGATAGGCTAAAGCAACTTACCGTGACCTCAGAGCAGTATGCTGCCTATCAGGCGCATAAAGATGCCGTCAGCGTAGGCTGGCTCTATAACCTGTCGCAACCAGTAGTGGAAATACGTTTTGACAATAACTCTCTGGTGAGTCAGAAGCTGCTGGCTGAAACCTTAGGCATAGAGCCTGGAGAGGTGGTCGATAAGGCCAAGTTGGAGAAGGGGATAAATAACGTTTACGCCTTAGATAAATTTGAGCGGGTTAATGCCGAGTTTATTGATACGGAAGAGGGGCGTGTCATGGTGCTGCAAACCCGAGCCAAGTCGTGGGGACCCAATTACTTTCAGCTTGGCTTTAGCTGGGAAGACGACTTCACCTTAGATTCTGCCGTGGCGTTTGATGTCGCTTATACCATGACAGATCTCACTGCTTATGGCGGCGAATGGCGCAATGAACTGCGTCTGGGTTATGAGAAATTGCTCTCCTCTGAGCTGTATCTGCCTTTGGATTCTGATCAGCGTTATTTTTCCCGTGCCGAATTAGGTTATGAGAATAAAGAGTGGACCCTCTATGAAGAGAATAATCGTGTCATAGAACTTGATCAGGTTAGGTTCCGCGCCGAGCTGGGCGTTGGTCTTAACTATATCAAGGAAGGGAAAGTTGAAGTTGGTTTGGTGGGGGAAAGCGGTTATCTGGATAATGCGGTATTTATCGGTGAGCAAGACTATAGCTCCTATGGTGCCTACCTCAAATTTGGCTTCGACGACTTAGACAGCATCAGCTTCCCGACCTCGGGTAATCGAGTCACGATTAATATGTACTATCGCCGTGAGCATTCTCCCGACATTTTTGGAGAAGATCCTTCCGAGACTTCATTCCAGATCAAGGCCGATTGGCGCGGCGCCCTGAGTGTCGGCAATCATGCCTTCGTGGGTAAGGCCTCGCTGGCGACCGTAGATAAGGAGCGGGGCTTTAGTGTTAACGTGTCTGAGTTAGGTGGTTTCCTCAACTTATCCGGATACCACAAGAATGCCTTGGTGGGGCCGCACAAGCTGTTCGGTGCCTTCATTTATCAATACGATCTGGGGCGCGACATGCTGGGTATGACTGATTACCCTCTCTATGTGGGTACCAGTATTGAGGCGGGTAATGTCTGGTCTATTCGAGACAGTGTCAGCTTCGACGACCTTATCTATGGTGGCAGCCTCTATCTGGGGACTGATACACCCATAGGTCCTGCCGCGATCGGTTATGGCTGGACTGACGATGGCGAAAATACTGTCTTCCTGTTTCTGGGTAAGAACTGGTAGGCAGATAAGGGCGTCATACAAAGTTACAAAATCGCCCTACAGTCAGACAGACTGGGGTGATAGTGTGTCATTCGCAATGGTTTAACTAACAGAAGATTAACAATAAAGCGTAAAAAAAACCGGGGATTTCGAGATGAAAAGAGTCAGTCATTTGGCATTAGCCGTGGCACTAAGCTTGGGCCTGGGTGCCTGCAGCAGCCAGGATGCCAGTAAAGTAGAGAGTGTGCAAACGGCCAAGGTGTCGGGTGTAGAGAAAGAGAATTTCGACCCTCAAGTGCGTCATCAGGACGACTTCTACTACAGTGTTAACGGTCATTGGCTGGCAACCACGCCAATCCCGGCTGACAAATCTAATTACGGCGCTTTCTCGGTTTTGTATGAGCAGAGCCAAAATGCGTTAAAAGAGATCATCGACGAAGTCGCCGCCATGCCAAACAAGGCAGAAGGCTCGAGTGAACAGAAAGTGGGTGATTTTTACGCCAGCTACATGAACACCGATCTGGCCGAGCAGCTAGGCGTAACGCCAATTAAGGCGCCGATGGCTGAGATTCAAGGTCTTAAGAATCATCAAGATGTTGCCAACCAAATGGGTAAACTCTTGGTCTCTGGTGTGCAGATGCCTCTTGGCTTCTACGTTAATAATGATGCCAAAAAGTCGACCCAGTATGGTGTCTATTTCTACCAGTCTGGCTTAACCCTGCCGGATCGCGATTACTACCTGAAGGACGACGCCAAGTTTGTCGCCAATCGCGCTGCGCTGCAAAGCTATATCGCCGAATTGCTAGAAAAGGCAGGCTATTCTCATGCCCAACGTGCGGCGAAAAATGTCGCCGAGATCGAGCATTTCCTGGCAGAGAGTCAGTGGACGCGCACCGAGTCACGTGACGCCAATAAGAGCTACAACAAGATGGATATCGATGGCTTGCAACAGACGGTGAGCAACTTCGATTATTCACAGTTTGCCAACGGCGCCGACATGAATAAGGTCACCGAGGTGATTGTTCGCCAGCCCTCTTTCTTCGAGAAATTTGGTAAGCAGTTTAATCAATTTAGTGTGGAGCAGTGGCAAGATTACCTGATGTTCCATCTGGTCGACAGCTATGCCGAGTTGCTGAATAAAGAGTTGGTTGACCTACACTTTGCTTTCCATGGCAAGACTTTGATGGGCATCGAAGAGCAGAAGCCACGCTGGAAGAAGGCGGTAGATGCGGCCGATCAGGTGATTGGTGAGTTGGTGGGTAAAGAGTACGTTAAGCGTCACTTTAAGCCAGAAGCCAAGGCGCGTATGGAAAAGATGATCCAAAACCTGATCAAGGGTTTCGAGGTGAGCATCAATGAGCTCGAGTGGATGACGCCCGAAACTAAGGTGGCGGCCCAAGAGAAGCTGTCTAAGTTCAACTACAAGATAGGTTATCCAGACAAGTGGAAAGATTACACAGATCTTAGCATCAAGGCGGATGACCTGGTGGGTAACTACCTGCGTTACGCGCACTTCGAGTATAAGAGCATGCTGGATAAGCTAGGTCAGCCAATCGATCGCACCGAGTGGCACATGACGCCACAGACGGTGAACGCTTACTATAGTCCTGTGATGAACGAGATCGTTTTCCCCGCTGCGATTCTGCAACCGCCATTCTTTAACATGGATGCCGACGATGCGATCAACTATGGCGGTATCGGCGCCGTGATCGGTCATGAGATCAGCCATGGTTTCGACGACCAAGGGGCCAAGTATGACGGCGATGGCAACTTGAGAGATTGGTGGTCAGACAAAGACAGAGAAGAGTTTAACAAGCGCGGCGCTAAGCTGAGCGCCCAGTATTCTGGTTATGAAGCCTTGCCTGGTAAGTTTGTGAATGGCGACCTCACCTTGGGGGAAAACATTGGTGATCTGGGTGGCCTAACCGTGGCCGCGCGCTCTTACCAGCTGAGCCTCAACGGTAAAGAGGCGCCAGTGATCGACGGCCTGACCGGTGAGCAGCGTCTGTTTATCGGTTGGTCTCAGGTATGGCGCCGTAACTATCGCGATGAAGAGCTGGGTCGTCGTCTGCTGACCGATCCGCATTCACCAAGTCATTTCCGCGCCATGGGTACGCCCCGTAACATACCGGCCTTCTACGAGGCATTCGATGTTAAGGCAGGCGACAAGATGTACCTGAGCGAAGAAGATCGCGTGAAGATCTGGTAACTCAGAGATAAATGTAAAAAAGCCCATCCTAGGATGGGCTTTTTGGTATTTGAACTCGATAGATTTAACGCATCAGGTAGTCGGCCAGCTCATTGAGACTTTTGAGTTGCTGGTGAGCGGCGGCCCATCTGGCTTGGCTCGCCTCATGGGGCGCAGGGATCACAACTGTATGCATATTGGCGGCCCTGGCGGCGATTAGGCCGTTGAAGGAGTCTTCTATCGCTAAACATTCTTGTGGTGGCACTCCTAACGCCTTGGCGCAATTGAGATAAACCTCAGGGTGGGGCTTACCCAGCGCCAGAGACTCGGCGCTCTCTATGGCATCGAACTTATCTGCAATGGCTAATTTTTGCATGACGGCATCGATCAGTTGCTGGGGCGAGGAAGTTGCCAAGCCTATTTTAAGGCCGCTGCGCTGAGATGCTTCAAGAGCAGCAGCTACGCCGGGCATAGCCTGGCCGTTGCGTAATATCTCCTCGGCGACCCGTTGCACTATGGCCTCAGAAGTCGCTTGATTATCGTAATCCGCCCAGGGATGACGTTGATACCAGAAGGCCACTACCTGATCGATGCGTAGGCCTGTGGTTTGCTGGGTATCGATAAGGCTGATGGGCAGGCCCAATTGGCGAAATACATGGTATTCGGCGGCTTGCCAGCTCGGTTCCGAATCGATAAGGACGCCATCCATATCGAAGATGACAGCCGATAAATTCAATTGGCTCATGATGAAGAGTCCTGCTCTTTTAGGCGGGGAAAGTGGAATATTATGCGTATTCTTCGGTTAAATACGAGTCTAAAGCCAAAGTTTTTTGCCTTAATATCTTGAGCAAACTTCAGGCTTTTCTCGTTTAGAATAAATTAATCTTTGTTTTATAAAGTCTTTAATATTAGGTGTTTAGCTGTTGATTCAAACTATTGTCTAATTTCATTTGTTTTATGGCTAGGATAATTTGCACTGCGCCCTAGGAAATCCCGGTAATTTCTCACTTCTAAGAGTGTGATCTGATTCATACTTTTGCAAAGCTGTAGTATAATGCGGCCGGAAATACGGGTTGAGCCTGCTTGACTGTGAGCTTCAGAATTGAAGACGTGCAGTTTCGCTGTTAGAACGCCAAACAAAGAGGAATGTTGCCGTGCTAGAAGCATATCGTAAACACGTCGCAGAACGTGCTGCAGAGGGCGTAGTCCCTAAGCCACTAGATGCCCATCAAGTGGCCGAATTAGTCGAATTAGTAAAGAATCCGCCTGCGGGTGAAGAGGAGTTTATCCTTGACCTGCTCGAAAACAGAATTCCACCAGGTGTTGACGAAGCTGCCTATGTAAAAGCGGGCTTCCTCGATGCGGTTGCCAAAGGTGAGGTAACGTCTCCTATCCTATCTTCAGCCCGCGCCGTTGAGCTACTGGGTACCATGCAGGGCGGTTACAACATCGAACCTCTAATTGGTCAGCTAGACAATGAAGCTCAAGCGCCTTTGGCAGCCAAGGCGCTGTCAAACACCTTGCTGATGTTTGATGCTTACCACGATGTGGTTGAGAAGATGAAAGCGGGTAACGCTTTCGCTAAGCAAGTGGTTGAGTCTTGGGCCAACGCCGAGTGGTTCCTGAACCGTCCTAAGCTGGCTGAAAAAGTGACTCTCACTGTATTTAAGGTGACTGGTGAAACCAACACCGACGATCTGTCACCGGCACCCGATGCCTGGTCACGTCCAGATATCCCACTGCATGCCTTAGCCATGCTGAAAAACGCGCGTGATGGCATAGTGCCAGACGAAGCGGGCGTGAAAGGTCCAATCAAAGAGATCGAAACTCTGAAAGAGAAGGGTCATCCACTGGTTTATGTGGGCGACGTTGTAGGTACAGGTTCTTCACGTAAGTCTGCTACCAACTCAGTACTTTGGTTTATGGGCGACGATATCCCAAATGTGCCTAACAAGCGCGCTGGTGGTTTCTGTCTGGGTGGCAAGATCGCACCTATCTTCTTCAATACCATGGAAGATGCCGGTGCCCTGCCAATCGAGCTAGACGTGAGCAAGATGAACATGGGTGATGTGATTGACATCTACCCATACGAAGGTGTGGTTAAGCTTCACGGCAGCGACGAAGTTATTTCAGAGTTCAAGCTCAAGACTGAAGTCTTATTAGACGAAGTACGTGCCGGTGGCCGTATTCCCCTTATCATCGGTCGTGGCTTGACTGATCGCGCACGTGAAACTTTAGGTCTGCCAGCCTCTGACGTATTCGTACGTCCACAAGATGTGGCCGACTCTGGTAAGGGTTACACCCTGGCGCAGAAGATGGTAGGTAAGGCATGCGGCGTTGCCGGTGTGCGTCCTGGCCAATACTGTGAGCCTAAGATGACCTCTGTGGGTTCACAAGACACTACAGGTCCTATGACGCGTGATGAGTTGAAAGACTTGGCATGTCTTGGCTTCAGTGCCGATCTGACCATGCAGTCATTCTGTCACACCGCGGCTTATCCTAAGCCAGTGGACGTGAACACTCACCACACGCTGCCTGACTTCATCATGAACCGTGGCGGTGTATCGCTGCGTCCAGGTGACGGTGTTATCCACTCTTGGTTAAACCGTATGCTGCTGCCTGATACTGTAGGTACTGGTGGTGACTCTCATACTCGTTTCCCAATCGGTATCTCTTTCCCTGCGGGTTCTGGTCTGGTGGCTTTCGCCGCGGCGACCGGTGTTATGCCACTGGATATGCCTGAGTCTGTATTGGTTCGTTTCAAGGGCGAGATGCAGCCTGGTATCACGCTACGTGACCTGGTACATGCGATTCCGCACAAGGCGATCGAGATGGGTCTGCTGACCGTTGAGAAGAAGGGCAAGATCAACGCCTTCTCTGGTCGTATCCTGGAGATCGAAGGTCTTGAGAAGCTGAAGGTTGAGCAGGCGTTCGAACTGTCTGATGCCTCTGCCGAGCGTAGTGCTGCCGGTTGTACCATCAAGCTGGACAAAGAGCCTATCATCGAATACCTCAACTCTAACATAGTGATGTTGAAGTGGATGATCGCCGAAGGTTACGGTGACCGTCGTACCATCGAGCGTCGTATCACTGCGATGGAAGAGTGGTTGGCTAACCCAGAGCTGATGGAAGCCGATTCTGATGCAGAATACGCCGAAGTGATCGAGATCGATCTGAACGAGATCAAAGAGCCTATCCTGTGTGCGCCAAACGATCCAGATGATGCCGTACTGCTGTCAAGCGTGAAAGATACTAAGATCGACGAAGTATTCGTGGGTTCTTGTATGACTAACATTGGCCACTTCCGTGCAACCGGTAAGATGCTGGACAAGTTTGCTACGACTCTGCCTACCCGTCTGTGGATCGCTCCGCCAACTAAGATGGACCGTGATCAGCTGACAGAAGAGGGTTACTACGCCATCTTCGGTCGTGTTGGTGCGCGTATCGAGATCCCTGGTTGTTCTCTGTGTATGGGTAACCAGGCTCGTGTTGCCGAGGGTGCGACAGTGGTTTCGACTTCTACTCGTAACTTCCCGAACCGTTTGGGTACAGGTGCAAACGTTTATCTGGCCTCTGCCGAGCTAGCCGCCGTTGCTGCGCTGCTGGGTCGTCTGCCAAGTGTTGAAGAGTATCAAGAGTACGCGAAAGAGATCGATGCGACAGCAGCCGATACATACCGCTACCTGAACTTCGACCAGATCGACTCTTACACTCAAAAAGCGGGCGAAGTGATCTTCCAGTCTGCCGTGTAACTTAGTTAGATTGCGCAAAAAGGCCAGCTAAATAGCTGGCCTTTTTTATTGGGGTTTACCTGTGATTTAAACAAAGTCAGCGGTTTGCTCTCTATTAGGAGTATTTGGCGTGCAAGGCTTCTAGGAGCTGATCTTCTAGCTGGAAGCGGGTTTCCATGGCATCACCTAAAGAGGAGAGATCTTTATCCAGCTGGTAGAGGATCTTGTCGTCGCTGGCGCTGGTGTATTTGTCATTGAAGTCCAGCGCGAGATCTGTGGTTTCGCTGATCTTAGGTACTATGGTCTGTGCCAGTGAATGGCTTGATTCGCCATTTTTCTCACAGGCGGTCATCACGCGGTCATAGACTTCGAAATGGCCTTCGGAGACATAGTCTACCAATAGGTCACAAAACTCTTTAACTGACTTGAAGGCGGGGAGTGATTTGTCCATTGCCTCATAGGGGGGCAATCCTGCGATTTGGCAGTAGTTAATCAGTAGCTTACGACGGTGGTTGAGCCATTGATCAATCAGTTTGTTGGCGCCTCCCCATTTCTGTTCGGCCCGTTCTAATTGCTTAAGCATGATGGTCCCCATCGAATTCTTCTTCTGTGACTTCTAATGTAGGTGACAACCACTGCTTTGATCAACCATTTTTTAGTCAATCTCGGCGATCTTTCAGCTGGTCGAATCTGATTGTTTTGTATACAAAATGGTTGGGTCGGGAGTAATCGAGGGAGCAGAAATAAAATGCCCAGCGATAGAAATCTATCGCTGGGCGAGTAAAGTTTTTGCGGGCTCGATGCGACGAGCTTCTTGATTGTTCTTGCTAGCGCAGACTTTTTATATCAAAGGCGAGGAGACGGTGCAACTTTTTTCGAATGAAATGCGGTGTAGAGCGACTAATCATTGTCGTGAGTCAGTGCCCCTGTGATGGGAAGTCGAGGCAAAAAAATAATCAAGCGGCGTTTGTCACATAAATGTGTTGATGGAGGTTACTTTACTCGCGTAAATGCTAAACTACTGTCCCAGCGAAAATCAATAAGCGTAGGAATAGAGCCTTATGGCAGAATTAAAAAATGATCGTTATTTACGTGCCTTACTGAAACAGCCTGTTGATGTGACTCCTGTGTGGATGATGCGTCAAGCAGGTCGTTACCTTCCTGAATATAAAGCGACTCGTGCACAAGCTGGTGACTTCATGTCACTGTGCCGTAACGCTGAGTTGGCTTGTGAGGTGACGTTGCAACCGCTTCGTCGTTACGATCTCGATGCTGCGATCTTATTCTCTGATATTTTGACCGTACCGGATGCGATGGGACTGGGTCTCTATTTCGAAACTGGTGAAGGTCCACGTTTCGAGCGTCCAACCGATACCATAGACGCCATCAAGAAGCTGGCTGTGCCGGATCCAGAAGATGAGCTGGGTTACGTGATGAACGCCGTTAGCACTATTCGCCGCGAGCTGAAAGGCGAAGTGCCGCTGATCGGTTTCTCCGGTTCGCCTTGGACCCTGGCGACTTATATGGTCGAGGGTGGTTCAAGCAAGACCTTCGAAAAGATCAAGAAGATGGCTTATGCCGAGCCAGCTGCGCTGCACATGCTATTAGACAAGTTGGCCGATTCTGTGACTCTGTATCTAAATGCTCAGGTGGCTAACGGTGCTCAGTCGCTGATGATTTTCGATTCATGGGGCGGCGCTCTGTCGCATACTGCCTACCGTGAGTTCTCTTTGCGTTACATGCAGAAGATTGTTGATGGCCTGACTCGTCATGCCGATGGCCGTCAAGTGCCTGTGACCCTATTTACTAAGGGTGGCGGACTCTGGTTAGAAGCCATGGCCGAAACCGGTTGTGATGCACTGGGTCTTGACTGGACTGTAGACATTGCCGATGCACGTCGTCGTGTAGGCCACAAGGTTGCCCTTCAAGGTAACATGGACCCATCGATGCTTTATGCTTCTCCTGAGCGCATCCACGAAGAGGTGCGTCAGATCCTTGCGGGTTATGGTGAAGGTTCAGGCCATGTATTTAACTTGGGTCATGGTATTCACCAGCATGTGGATCCAGAGCATGCGGGCGCCTTTATTAAGTCAGTTCACGAACTGTCAGCGCAATACCACAAGTAATCGATATCGCAAGTAATCGATACCAATAGTGAGATGGCCAGCCTGGTTAACCCGGCTGGCTATTTTTTTGTCTGAAAGGTGCCAGCTCTCATCAGCCCCCTACAGGTAAAAAAATACCTAAGATGTCATGGGATGTAGGCTTGGCTAATTTAAATTCAATAAGCAAAGATAAGTTTGCTTTATAAAAAATATATTAATCAGTATGTTGGTGCTTAAGATTGTCCTGTTTCGTCTCTTGGCGGCCAGTTGATCTTCTATCCCCTGCCGCGGCAAGTTAAATCGGCCGTTCAGCGCTATTTCTCTTTCAATCTCAATCTATTTCTCTTCTTATCTCAATATGGCTGTATCGTCTGAAGAGAGCACTTAAGTTTTTATAAATTATTACAAAAATATCTCATCGCCTTAATAAGTGGTGAACTGGCTCTCAATTTGTTTCGACAGTTACGCCTCAATTGCCAATTCCTGCGCTAAGTCAATGCAGGCGCTGATTGTCGCAGGCAGGCTATTGGCTAGTTTTGCAACGGCCAGATGCTCGGTAGTTTAATCCCTAGGCCAAATAGGGTATTTTTCTCGCCGACCTGATCACCGCACTAAAGCGACCCTATAGGATGGCTCTGATTTACGATGCGCATTAGCAAGAAAATAGTGGTTTTTGTGGTGGGCTTTTGCCTGCCTGCCATATTGGCCATCGCCTATAGCTTAAGTGTGTGGTTTGACATGCGCCTCGCCGATATTCAAAAGGAGGAGGGGCGCCGGACTCTGCACAATATTGCTCTGCATCTCGAGGAAGATTTGCATCAATTCGAAATGTTGGCGCAAATTTATGGTGTGCCTATGGCCTTGTTGCCCTCAGAGCAGCAACAAACATTGTCGGCTAACTGGCAGGCTATGGCGCAATCGAGTCAGGTCAATTTCTATACCCTGCAGGGGGAGCGCCTAACGTCTTTTGACCGAGATAGCCGAGAGCAAGAGTTAGAGCTTAATGCCTTCTTGTCCGAAATCAGGGAGCTATCAAGCATCAAGACAGGTTTCCTACTTAAAGGTCAGTTAGGCTATCTGGTCAATGTTATCCCCCTCTCATTTGAGCGCCAGTTGCTGACGGTGAGGCGAGTCGATAACGTCTTGTTGGAGCACTATCAGCCTTATGCAACTTCCGTGCGATTGAGGTTGGCAACCACTGAGGCGATGCCGCTTACCCAAGAGGACTCCCTAAGGGAGACGCTTGAGGTGCCTAACCTGCTAGCTGACCAAACCTTGCTGCTCGATATAGAGTGGGCTGAGCCGTTAAGTAAGGTCTCTAGTGCGCCGATGACATTTATCTACCTTGTCGCTGCTATCAGTTTGCTGCTCTTGCTGCTGGGTTATCTTTGGTTGCGCCATGGGGTGGTCGACCCGTTAAAGCAGCTGTTAAAGCAGCTCGCCAAGGTGGACCCAACGGCTAAGACTTATCAACCGGTCCGCAGCTCCGGGGCCTCTGAATTTATGGTGATCTCAGAACAGATCAATAGCCTGCTTGCGCGCATATTTCAGCAAAAAGAGCGCTCTAAGATCACCCTCGAAGCTATCGCCGAAGCCGTTATTCTCACCGACAGCTGGGCTAAGGTGATCTACTTAAATCCTCAGGCCGAGCGCCTGCTTAGGATAAAGGCGGAAGCGGCGGTGGGGATGAGTCTGGACAAGGTATTTCGCAGTGAAAGTCAGTTAAATGAATCCTTATTTGCTTTCATGGCCAGCGGGACCGCGACGCCAATGCTGAGTAAGGTGAAGTTTAACAGTCATGAGCCACGATTGATGGAGCGTAGCATCAGCAACCTTAGAGGGCTCAACAGTAAGAGCATTGGCACGGTTATCGTGCTAAGAGATATCACTCAGGAGGAGTTGTTAAAGCATCAGCTCAGGCGTAGGGCCAACTTCGATAATGTGACTGGCTTATTGAATCGCTGCGCCTTCGAGGAGCGTTTAAAGGGGTTTGCCGAAGATGCGCAGACATTAGCCATCTGCTACTTGGATCTGGAGCAGTTTAAGCTGATCAACGACTCCTGTGGTCATAACGCCGGTGATGCCATGCTTGAGATGGTCGCTAAGGCGATACAGGCGAGTCTCGATGATAATGGCTTGTTGGCACGTCTCGGGGGCGATGAATTTGGCTTGGCCCTTAAAGATCTGGGGGTGGTGCCCTTGGCGCAGCAGGTTAAGCAGATCATCGACGCCGTGGGTAAGCAGGTGATGGAGCATCACGGTTGTCATTACCATGTGGGGATCAGCGCTGGTGTGGCCATGGCTAGAGCGCCCTATATCAATCCATTAGAACTGCTTAAAGATGCCGATATTGCCTGTATCGCCGCCAAACGTAAGGGCAGTAATCAGGTGCATTTTTATGATGATAAGGACAAGGAGCTCACCTATCAGCGTAACGCGCCTAAGTGGGCTGTGCGTATTGCTCAGGCGATAGAGCATAATGAGCTGCTGCTTTACTATCAACCGATTAAGGCGCTTAGCGAACAGGGCAAGCAGCGCATGGAAGTCCTATTGAGGATCCAGGAGCCTTGCGGCCGCATCTTGGCACCAGCGCAGTTTATTGCCGCGGCGGAGCGCTTTAAGTTAATGACAGACGTCGACAAAGAGGTGATCCGCAAGACCTTCCTTTGGCTCTCTCTTCACGAAGAGCTTTGGGCGGATCACTGTTTGTCTATCAACCTGTCGGCTAATAGCCTGGGAGCCGAAGGCATGGTTGAATATATCATTGCTCAATTGGAACGATTCGCGATTCCCAGTCACTGTATCTGTTTTGAGATCACCGAGACGAGCGCGATTCAAAATCGCAATCGAGCGATGGAGATGCTCAATCAGTTGAAGAAGCAGGGGTTCTCTTTCGCCCTGGATGACTTCGGCACTGGCTTTGCGTCTTATGGCTACTTAAGAGAGCTACCGGTCAACTATGTCAAAATTGACGGCTGCTTTATCAAGTCGCTTGCCAGCAATGCTAAGGATTATGCCATCGTCAAATCGATCCATGACGTCTGTCAGGTGATGGGGATCGAGACTGTGGCCGAGTTTGTGGAGAACCAGGAGATCATAGATCGCCTTCGATCTATCGGCATCAATTACGCGCAAGGCTACGCCATCGGCAGACCGAAAAGTCTGGAGAGTTACCTCAGCCCTGTGTCAGACAATGTGCATAGATTATTGGCTTAGGTGAAAATTTGGACTTGTGATCTGCGGCTAACTATGTGAATTTGTGGGGTATCCACCTACTTATTGACCAAGTTTATGATGCAGAGTTTAGCCGATAAAGTCGTTATTATCACAGGGGCCTCAGAGGGCATAGGCCGGGCATTAGCTAAGGCGATGGCCCCTTTGGGCTGTCGGTTAGTATTGACCGCCCGCAGCCAGGGACGACTGCACTCTTTGCAGCGTGAGCTGGCATCGATTGCCAGCGTTCCCCCGCTTATCGTTCCCGCAGATGTCACAGATGCCAGCGCCTGCCAATCCCTTATCGATACCTGTGTGGCGCATTTCGGTCGACTGGATATTCTGGTGAACAATGCTGGCATGACCATGTGGTCGCGTTTCGATGAGCTCGAAGATCTTTCGATTTTAGAGCGGGTCATGCAGGTCAACTACCTAGCGCCTGCCGTGTTGACTCACTATGCCTTACCTCATCTTAAAGCGAGTCGTGGTCAGATAGTGGTGGTTGCCTCGGTGGCAGGATTAACAGGTGTGCCGACCCGTAGCGGTTATAGCGCCTCTAAACAAGCGGTCATGGGCTTTTTTGATTCTCTTCGCATCGAGCTGGTGGAAGATGACGTGGCCGTTACTCATATCTGCCCCGATTTCGTGGTGTCTGAGATTCATAAGCGCGCCCTGGACGGTCAGGGAAAGCCGCTGGGTAAGAGTCCTATGCAGGAAGCCAAAATCATCACCGCCGAGCAGTGCGCGCAGATGATGTTGCCTGCGATTGCCGGGCGTAAACGCCTGCTTATCACATCAACACGAGGTCGATTAGGGCGTTGGTTTAAGATTATCGCTCCCGGTTTGATCGATAAGATTGCCCGCAAAGCGATCGCCTCAGGGCATTAGCCTGACATTCGATATCAGCGGTTGATCTTGTTTGAAGTGAATTATCATCCATAAAAAAAGCACCTAATACTCTTGTTGAGTACCGGTGCTTTATACAATTTTATCTATTTTCCTTGATGGGAAGTCGCTGGCTTAACTCTCCCGGGCGATCGCGCGATAGGCAATATCGGTACGGAAATAGACGTCGTCCCAATGGATCTCGTTCACCAGCTGGTAGGCGCGTTGTTGCGCCTGAGTCACGTTCTCACCCAGTGCCGTTGCACAAAGTACGCGACCACCGTTAGTGACCACATGACCGTCCTTCATGCTGGTACCAGCGTGGAATACCTTGGCGTCATCATCGCCCAAGCTTAAGCCGTCGATCACATCGTGCTTGCGGTAGGCATCCGGATAACCGCCTGCTGCCAATACCACACCCACTGCCGCGCGACTGTCGAACTCGGCGGTGACCTTGTCCAATTCATCACGGGTAGCGGCTAGACAAAGCTCAACCAGATCAGACTTTAGGCGCATCATGATAGGTTGGGTTTCTGGGTCGCCGAAGCGGCAGTTGTATTCCAACACCTTGGCACAGCCATCTGGCGCAATCATCAGGCCAGCATAGAGGAAACCTGTGTAAACATTGCCTTCTGCTGCCATGCCATCGACGGTAGGACGGATAACATTGTCTATGGTCCAGTCGTGTACCGCTTGAGTGACCACTGGCGCCGGAGAGTAGGCGCCCATGCCGCCGGTGTTCGGGCCGTTGTCGCCATTGTCTCTGGCTTTATGGTCTTGGCTGCTGGCCATGGCCAGGATATTGTTACCGTCGACCATGACGATGAAGCTGGCTTCTTCGCCTTTGAGGAACTCTTCGATCACCACGCGAGAACCGGCCTCGCCAAACTTGTTGCCAGCTAACATATCTTCGATAGCTGCATCGGCTTCTGCCTGATCCTGGGCGATGATCACCCCTTTACCTGCCGCCAGGCCGTCGGCCTTGATAACGATAGGAAAGCCAGTGTTGGCTGTTACTTCAGCTACATAAGCCTTGGCGGGCTCGATCTCTGTGAAGTTCGAGTACGCCGCAGTGGGAATATTGTGACGGGCCAGGAAGTCTTTGGTGAAGGCCTTAGAAGACTCTAACTGCGCCGCACCTTGGGTTGGACCAAAGATAGGCAACTTAGCCTCGTTAAAGGCATCGACCACACCGAGAGAGAGAGGCACTTCAGGGCCGACTATGGTCAGCTCAATAGCTTGCTCTTTAGCAAAGGCTACCAGTTCAGAGATGGCTTCGACGGAAATTTCGACGTTTTCCAGCTTAGGCTCTAACGCTGTGCCGGCATTGCCAGGCGCCACGAAGACTTTCTCTACCAGTGGTGATTTGGCCGCCTTCCACGCCAGTGCGTGTTCGCGTCCACCGCTACCAATTACTAATACGTTCATGCTGTATCCTTAAAACGGCGCCCGGGCTTATAGCCCAGGCGCGAGATGCAAATTAATGACGGAAGTGACGCATGCCGGTGAAGACCATGGCCATGCCATGTTCGTCGGCAGCTGCGATGATCTCTTCATCACGAATCGAACCACCCGGCTGGATGATGCAGCTGATCCCTGCGGCTGCGGCCGCATCGATACCATCGCGGAAGGGGAAGAAGGCATCGGATGCCATGACTGAACCCACAACTTCCAGGTTTTCATCGGCAGCCTTGATACCTGCGACCTTGGCGCTGTAGACGCGGCTCATCTGGCCTGCGCCCACACCAATTGTCATGCTGTCTTTGGCGTAAACGATGGCGTTAGACTTCACGAACTTAGCCACCTTCCAGCAGAACATGAGATCTTTCATCTCGGCTTCGGTCGGCTGACGCCTAGTGACAACCTTGATATCGCTCATCTCAACCATGCCTTGGTCACGGTCTTGAAGCAGCAGACCGCCATTAACACGCTTGTAGTCCAGGCTTTGGGTCTTAGT
This sequence comes from Shewanella marisflavi, assembly GCF_002215585.1. Lineage (NCBI taxonomy): Bacteria > Pseudomonadati > Pseudomonadota > Gammaproteobacteria > Alteromonadales > Shewanellaceae > Shewanella > Shewanella marisflavi. Next base: position 3,799,771 of record NZ_CP022272.1, on the reverse strand, counting down.
AGTCCACTGACCACATTCAAGCAGACGCACATTGGCTTTGGCTGCAACCACGTCGCGTGCCGCCTGGCTAACGACTGGCGCGATAATCACCTCGACGAACTGACGCTCGACGATAGCGCTAGCGGTCTCGGCATCGAGTTCACCGTTAAAGGCGATAATGCCGCCGAAAGCCGAAGTCGGGTCGGTTTGATAGGCGCGGTTGTAGGCTTCTAACAGGTCGTTACCGATAGCGACACCACAAGGGTTGGCGTGCTTAACGATGACACAAGCTGGTTCGCTGAACTCTTTAACACATTCCAGCGCCGCATCGGTATCGGCGATGTTGTTGTAAGACAGCGCCTTACCCTGCAGCTGAGTAGCACTGGCGACCGAGGCCTCATCTATGTTGAGATCCACATAGAAGGCGGCGCTCTGATGGCTGTTTTCGCCGTAACGCAGATCTTGCTTCTTCACTAACTGGGTGTTGTAAGTGCGTGGGAACTTAGAGTCCTGATGGCACTCATCTTCACTGTGGGCTGGTACCATGGTGCCGAAATAGTTGGCGATCATGCCGTCATAGGCGGCAGTGTGCTCGAAGGCGGCGATGGCTAGATCGAAACGTGTCTCCAGCGTCGTGCTGCCCTGGTTAGCCTGCATCTCTTTGATAACGCGATCATAGTCTTTGGCGTTAACGATAATGGTGGTGTCTTTGTGGTTCTTTGCGGTAGAGCGCACCATGGTTGGACCGCCAATGTCGATATTTTCTACGGCATCGGCCAGGGTACAGCCTTCTTTGGCCACAGTCTCGGCAAAGGGATAGAGGTTAACGGCAACCAGATCGATAGGCTTAATGGCGTTCTGTTCCATCACTAGCTCATCGATACCACGACGGCCAAGGATACCGCCATGCACTTTAGGGTGCAGGGTTTTGACGCGGCCGTCCATGATCTCAGGGTGACCTGTGTAGTCAGAGACTTCAATGACAGGCACGCCGTTGTCTGCCAACAGGCGAGCGGTGCCGCCGGTAGAGAGCAGTTCAACACCTTGAGCGTGCAGGGCCTTAGCAAACTCTAAGATTCCGGTTTTATCAGAAACGCTTAACAGCGCGCGACGAATAGGTCTGGCATTATTCATTTTAGGTACAGGGTCCAGTGGTTATTTTAAGGATCTTTCGGAAAGCAGAACAGTTAGTGCCAACTAACCCGGGCGTATTGCTTTCCAAAAGCCCCTCAAATATTTTTACTGCCCATCGCGGCGCGCGTATTTTAACGTAAAACTGTGTGCCATGCTGTTTTTTTCTGTGCGATTTCACAATACGCCATGGCGAACAAGCCAGCCTGAAAAAATTCCTGCACAATAACCCTTGACCTTAGATTTAACTCTAAGGTTTATACTAGCAGTATGACTTTGATGAAAAGCTTAGCCGGAGGCGAGATGTATCGTATTGGAGAGTTAGCCAAGCAGTGTGAGGTGAAGGCCGACACCCTACGTTTCTACGAGAAACATGGCCTGTTATCGCCGTCGATGCGTAGCGACTCGGGTTATCGACTCTATACCGAGCATGACGCTGAGCGCTTGCGTTTTATCCTGCGCGCCAAGGCAGTGGGCTTTACCTTGTCGGAGATAACCGAGCTGTTATCCATCGATCTGGACAAGTCCAATTGGGCCTGTGCGGATGTGAAGGGGATGGTGGATATAAAGTTGGCCAATGTGGAGGAGAAAATCGCCGAGTTAAATCATTTTCGTGTCTCCCTGCAACGCCTTTCCGATGCCTGCTGCGGCGGTCCTGAGAGCGCCGAACATTGCTCAATACTTGAGGCGCTAGAATCAAACGTCGAAGTGAAGTGTGAAAACCACAGTCATGATCACAGCGAAACCGAATATAAAACCAGTTGTAAGCTAAAGGGTTAACCTATGTTGTTATCTAATTTTATCGACCTCTTTCTTGATTCCGCGCCCTGGCTGCTGCTGGGTCTAGTGCTCGCCGGCATGCTGAAGATGTTTGTGCCTATGGCATGGATGCAGAAGCAGCTGGGGGGTCACGGGATGAAGACGACCATTAAGGCGGCCGTGTTGGGCGCACCCTTACCGCTCTGTTCCTGCGGCGTGATCCCCGCTGCAGTGGGTCTGCGCCGTTCGGGGGCTTCCAAGGCGGCCACCACCTCATTTTTGGTCTCAACCCCTGAGACGGGTATCGATTCGGTCAGTGTTTCCTATGTGCTACTTGGCCCCTTCATGGCAATTGTCAGACCGATAGCGGCAGTGAGCAGCGCTATCGTTGCCGGTTTGCTGGTGGGCCGTGATGACGACGAGGTGAAAGTGAGCGATACGGCTGAGTCTGCCCGCTCTAACCAAGGTGCGGCAGATAAAGGCTCCGAGGCAAGCACTAGCTGTTGCAGCAGTAGCAAGCCAGTCGAAAAGCCGCTGGACAAGCAAGTGTCATCGAGCTGCTGTGGCGACAAGTCAAATGCGCCAGTGCGAATGAAGGCGGATGCCTCGCCCATGATGATGCGCCCAACGAGCTCAGGTGCTATGACTAAGCCAGAAGCTTTGATTAAGCCTGCGGCAGCCACTCAGTCCGCGAGCGGCTCATGCTGTGGGAGCAAGGCAAAGCCCGAGCCGATAAGCTCATGTTGTTCTACTACTGATACGACTAATCAGAGTAATAGCCAAAGTGAGAGCTGTTGTGAATCTACCAAAGATGTGGCCACTGAGCTCAAAGGAACTTCAGTGCTGGCAAGGATGGGTAAAGGTTTGCATTATGCCGCCACCGATCTAGTGCGTGATACTACCGTTTGGTTGTTGATTGGTCTTTTCTTTGCCGCGTTGGTGCAGACCTATGTACCAGGGGATTTCATGGCTAAATGGGGTGACGGCATCTTAGCCATGCTGGTGATGGTGCTGGTCTCTGTACCCATGTATATCTGTGCTACCGCCTCTACGCCTATTGCGGCCGGGCTACTGCTGGCAGGTGTATCGCCAGGCGCCGTACTGGTGTTTATGTTGGCGGGCCCTGCGACGAATATCGCTACCTTAGGTGTAGTGACCAAGGAACTGGGTAAGCGCGCCCTCTATGGTTATCTCGGCGGCGTGTTGGGTGTTGCTCTTATCTCAGGTGTTATCGTTAACTATCTGGTGGAGACCTTCGGTTTTGTGGTGATGCCTCAAATTGGAGAAGAGCACAACCTCTTGCCGTCAGTGATAGTTAATGGTTCGGGGATCATCTTGGCCATCTTGATGCTGAGGGTATTGCTTGCCAAGTTACCCAAGAACTGGTGGCGTCGAGACTGCTGCTCTTAATGTGATGGTTTAACGAATAAAAAAGGCACTCAATAGAGTGCCTTTTTTATGTTTATGACAAGGATGTCACTTAGGTCGCTGGAACAAAATCCATTGGGAAGTGACGTTCTGTCGTAGTGCCTTCAGTCACAACGACATCTTGCTCATCAATGTGAAGGAAGAAAGGTGCTTCGACATCTTCGGGCGTGTTAACTGATTCAGGATCGTCATTTTGTGCCACACAGGTATAGCCAAGGCTGTAGGTACTGGCGGCAACGAAGCCAAATTCATACTCGTAACCGGTAACATTTTCAGCATCATCGGTAATTGGATTAACGCGTGCAGAGGCAATTGGTGCCACTTGTAACTCAACAACGTCGGCATCTGGGCGGAAATCTACCATGTTTTCAAGTGCTGTAGCCGTTGGGTAAAGGTAGACGGCTGGGCTGAACTCGGAACCACCGGCAGCCACTTCACATGCATCCATTACATCACTACTAATTTGGCCATTGATGGCACCTACTTCGGCAGTGTTAATTAACTGTGCAGCCGTTGGCTTAAGGGTCCAGAAATTATTATTGCCACGAGGCTTGTTTAGGTGGTGTAGACTGAATTCGAGAACAAAGTCATTAACGCCGGCGGCAATGGTGAAGGGCTTGTTGAAGAAGAGACGACCTGTGTCTTCTTCCTCAGCACCGATGCCGCCACAGTTGCCTTTGCTGTTAGTATTTAGTCCGTGGATATTTCCATCCATGGTTTGGACGTATGAGCCTTCTTCATTAGCGTCTTCATCATTTTGCATATAGATACACATCTGGTATTCACCGACCGGGATGGTTTGACCTTCAACCAGAGTTTCAACCTCTTTGCCTTGTACTGAGAGTAGGTCAACATGCTTTAATTCACCATCTTCTGAGACGTCGAATGAGATAGGTTCACCTGCACCTTTTAATACCACCTGCTTGAAGGCAATATTCACTACTTTGACATCGGCTGGGTTGTCTGAGACACCTAGGCTAAAGACGCCTGTTTTTGGTGTTTCAGGAGTATCATCACTACCACCACAGGCGGCAAGTAGGCTGGTGAGTGCGATGGCGATAATCGATTTTGAATACTTCATAGGTTACCTGTTCATCATGTTGGTTGATCAATTACACGCAACAAGCCCTCCCGAACAGGAGCGGCAAATCACGTGCGATTGATTTGGATTGTTTTTGTAGGTCTAGCTATAAGGATAGGCGAATACAGGCTCAAGTCCACCGAAAATGGCTTTTAAAGGTGCACTATGAATAAAGTTTAATTGATAGGGTGGTAAGTACTTACTACAAGCGCCAAGCCTTTGACTATGGTCAAAAAAATTACGGGTTGATTGGTGAAAAAAAAGCGATTCGTTATTTACGTGAAACGAATCGCTTTTTATTGTTCAGGCCAGAGTGACAGGCGAGAGAGGTGATGTTTATGCCTTGATGTCGGCGTTGTGGTAGACGTTTTGTACGTCGTCACAATCTTCCAGAGCAGCTTGGAACTTTTCGAACTGGGCGATCACTTCTGGGTCGGTGAGTTCTGTCATGGTCTGTGGCACGAAGGCAATCTCTTCTACTTCCAATTCAGTGTCAGGGAAGGCGTCGTTAAGGGCAGTCTTTGCCTTGTTGAACTCTGTGTGCGGCGCAAACACGCTAATGATGCCATCTTCTACTTCAATGTCGGCGATATCCACGTCGGCCATCATCAGGGCTTCTAATACTGCTTCTTCATCGTCACCTTTAAAGGCAAATACAGCTTGGTGATCGAACATGTGACCCACGGTTCCCGGGCTACCTAGTTTGGCATCATTCTTAACGAATGCCTGACGGACTTCGGTAAAAGTACGTTTACCGTTATCAGTTAAGCAGTCGACGATGACCATAGCGCCACCAGGACCAAAACCTTCATAACGAGCCGTTTCATAGTCTTCACCACCGCCGCCGCGAGCTTTTTCGATTGCTCGTTCGATAACATGGGCAGGCACTTGATCTTTTTTAGCCTTAGCGATCATTTGACGTAGTGCTAGGTTACCGTCTGGATCAAAACCACCATTTTTAGCGCAAACATAGAGTTCTTTGCCGTAACGAGAGTAAAGTCTAGTTTTCTGTCCAGCCGTTTTGGCCATAGATTCTTTGCGGTTTTGGTATGCTCTTCCCATCTTGATCTATCTCAGTAAGCTAAAAAAATTGGCCCAATATTAGCAGCTTTGTCGACGATTTTGCATACTCCCTCCAAGGATTTTGTCAAAACTGTGGTGATTAAAACGCTTAATCTGGGGGCTAAGTGATGAAATCAGGTATCACTAAGACTTAAGCGAGCTTTGTTCGAGCGCGAACTGATAGATATATTCGACGCAGACGCGCATTGACGAGCCTGCCAGGTGCTATGGGGTAAGCTCTGGTTGATAGTTGTCTGCGACATAATGCATAGGGGTTGACGATGGCTTCTTTGAAGGTTCAGTTGTTTGTCAATCTATTGAGCCTGCACTGCTTTGAGGTTAGGGTAGATAGCCGTTAAGTCATCATTAGCCGCCTTGGTTGGTAGTGCAAGTATTAAATATGGCTGAGATAACAGCCAATCTATGTGAGTTAGACGAAGGCTATAGTTGGGTTGCAGTGTAATCTGATTTGGGGCACCCGTTTAATGGATAAGGGGAACCGTGTGCGGTGGGAGAATGTGGCGTTTGCCGAGTTGACGCTTGAGCGTCTGTATGAGCTGTTGAGATTGCGGGTCGATGTGTTTGTGGTTGAGCAGGCCTGTGCCTATCCCGAACTGGATGGCAAGGACACCTTGCCCGAGACGCGCCACCTGTTAGGCTTGGATGCAGAGGGGCAGATTATCGCCTACGCAAGAGTATTAGCGCCTGGGGTAAGTTATCCTCAGGCCAGCATCGGCCGGGTGATCGTTGCCGAGTCTGCCCGTGGTGGTGGCGTGGCCAAGCTTTTAATGCAACAGGCGATTGCCATTGCCAAGCAAGCCTGGCCGGGGCGAGGAATTCAAATCGGTGCCCAGGAGCATTTACGCCAGTTTTATCAAGATTTGGGCTTTAGGTCTGTCTCAGAGGTTTATCTTGAGGATGGGATTCCCCATCTGGATATGTTGCTAAAGGATTGACTTACGATGTCGCGGGAACAAATAAAGGAGCACACTGAGTGCTCCTTTATGTTCGGGTAATTAAGCCGTAAGGCTTGTCAGCCACCTAGTTGGTGACTAATCCCTGAGTTGGATCTTAGGCTCATGCTCAACTTCGCCATATCTGTCTATGGTCGACAGTTGGTTTTGCTGGGCGATAATAGCCAGTGGACCCGAAGGCAAATGGCGAACAAACAACAGCCGATACCCATATCGATGCAGGCTATAAAGGGCCATCTTTTGTTCCGCGCTCATTGAGCTCCAATGCTCATCATGATGCAGGACGTTCCCTCGCCTGTCTTGCAGTTGTTGTGCTATTTGCATGTTATTATCTACACGTTTGTCGGCCGATGTAGCCAATAATTTTTCTATGCTGACAAGGTCAGACAGTTATAAACAATTAATCTGAATGAGATTAACGTCAGTCATTCTACTGACTCTGATTGAACATAAATTGAACGAGATCAATTTATAGGTCGAGATTGGCACACGAATACCAAAAATTATGAAAGTGCTCACATATTCACCATGAATTGAGACAGGTAAAAATGATTAATTATATTGAGCCCCTATTCAGACCACCTTCGGAGTGGAAGTCCCTCATTCTTCAAGTGACTAATGGTTGTAGCTGGAATCGCTGTCACTTCTGTGACATGTATACGGCGCCGCAGAAGCAATTTCGTGCACAAAAACTGGATAATATTGCAGCGGATATTGAACGGGTGGCGCAAAGCGGTGTGCCGGTTTCTCGGGTATTTCTGGCTGATGGCGATGCCATGAGTCTGCCTTTTAAGCGGCTTGAGGCAATCTGTTTATTGATCCGTGAGCATCTGCCACAGGTGACCCGAATTAGTAGTTATTGCCTGCCGCGCAATCTTAACAATAAGACGGACGAGCAACTCGCTCGGCTCAGAGAGTTGGGGCTGAGCCTCTTGTACGTGGGTTGTGAGAGTGGCGATGATGAGGTACTGGCTCGCATCGAGAAGGGCGAAACCTTTGACTCCTCTTTGCTGGCGTTAGAGCGTATACGCGCTGCCGGCATGAAGTCCTCTGTGATGATACTCAATGGCTTGGGCGGCGTGGAGCTATCCCGGCAGCATGCGCTCAATTCGGCGCGCCTGATGAACCAGGCACAGCCCGACTATCTATCGACGCTGGTGGTCACTCTGCCCTTGGGTAAGGCGCGTATGGACGCCGGATTCGATGGTGATTTCAGATTGCCGGATCAGCATGGACTATTGAGTGAAATGCAGCTGCTGCTGAGTGAACTTCAGCTGGAGAAGACTATCTTTCGCTCGGATCACACCTCTAATTACTTGGTGCTTAAGGGGATCCTTGGTCGTGATAAACATAAGCTGTTAGCCCAGGTCGATCAGGCGATGCAGGGGCTGGTGCCCCTGCGTCAGGAGTGGCAGCGCGGCCTATGAGCCCGTTGCTAATGAAAGAAGTTATCGCTCGATATGGATCTCGCGTACCGGGCAGGGGATCTCTATACCCGCCTGGCGAAGCGCGTTAATTAGCTCCAAATTGACCTGATATTTATTCTGATAGTAGCTGTTGGTGGGTACCCAATAACGCAAGCCTATCTCTAAGCCTATGCTGTTAAAACCATTGATACCTATCTGGGGCGGACGCTCCCGGTTAACCTCTTTGTTGGCATCAAGCACCTGCTGGGCGATGGCGAGCACTTGGTTAGCATCGCTGCTGTAGCTGATGTTAAAGCGGATCTCGACCAGCTTGTCGCTAAAGGAGTTGTGCAAGATCTCGCCGACAATATGTTTATTGGGGATGCTAATCACCTCGCCTTCTTCATTGGTCAGCAAGGTAAGCCCCAAGTGAATACTCTTGACGACACCACTAACGCCTTGGATCTCTATGGTGTTGCCCACGACGAAGGGGCGGGTCACTATGATGGTCACGCCGGCGGCGTAGTTTGACAGCATGCCTTGCAGCGCCAAGCCTGCGCCCAATGATGCGGCACCAATGGCCGCCACCATAGGTGTGATACTGATCCCCAGTTTACCCAGCGCGATAATACCAACCATGATAATGATGATTATCCGCACTAGATTAGAGACGAAGTTACTCAGAGTAATGTCGATCTCATGTTTCTCAAACTGCCTGGCGACCAGGTTGGAGACCTTGTTGGCTACCCAGAGTCCCAGCATAAAAATAAGCAGGGCACCGACCAGTTGAAAACTGTATTTCACCAGAAATTCGGTCAACAGGGTGTAGACATTCTGCAGTTGCGCCAGCTCCTGCTCCAGACCATTTTCATTCATAGCACTCTTCCTAATACCTTGGTGTACGATGATTGCGTTAACTATGGCTATGTTACTTAAATTTCAAAGGCTTGATAACAAATATCTCAAGTTTGTGTCATGGCAAAAATTAGCGTGAGGCGCATCAAGCTATTGCGATGCATTCGGGGGCATAGGGTGCAGTATAAGATATAGTCTGTTTTCCTGTAAGTTAACTTAACTGTATAGAAAGAGGCATTATGAAAGCGCTAGTTTTGGCCATGGGCGTGTTGTTCTCGGCCGCCAGCTTTGCCAGCAGCCTGACCCAAGGTGACCATATCGAGGCGATAAGCCTGACTGATCAGAATGAAGCTGTGTTGGAAGTCAATTCGGATACCCAGGTTTTACTCTTTAGCCGTGGCATGAAAGGCGGTGAGATCATTCAGGAGGCGATTGAGTCTTTGGAGTCACCTATGCCGAGCAATTGGCGTTATGTAGCCGATATCAGCGGTATGCCTTCGCTTATCGCCAAGTTTGTTGCCATTCCTAAGATGCGAGATCTTAGTTTCGCTATTGGTCTCGACCAAGAAGGCGAGGTGACTCAGTTGTTACCTGGTGACAAAGAGACGGCAACGGTTATCAGCCTGGATGGACTCAAGATCATCAAGGTCGTTCAAGTCGATTCGGCAAAAGCCCTGCTGGAGGCGGTGAAATAACCCAAGTAAGGTTTTCGACAACGCTTACTAATTTCTTTTAAATATTAATCGCTTAAGTTGGTTTTTATCGAGTCGAAAATCGAATCGATATTTTTAGAATAAAAACTTATTTATTAAGCATAAAAATTCGTTGATCTGTTCAGAAAAATAGCGTTTACTTCGCTGCGATTTTTAACCGAATCACGCGAATTTATTTTTATTCTGCTACGGAGATACTGGCGAGATGAGCCAATTTCAAGCGATTGATGTTAATGAGTATTATGACCAAGCTACCTTTGACCGTATCAAGTCATTTGCTCAGGACAAACCGACACCTTTCGTCGTAATTGACACTAAAATCATTGCGAAACAATACGATGACATGGTGCATAACTTCCCTTACGCCAGTATCTACTATGCCGTTAAGGCGAATCCTGCCAGAGAAGTATTGACGTTACTGCGTGATCGCGGTGCCAACTTCGATATCGCCTCTATCTATGAACTGGATATGGTGAGCGATATCGGCGTGACGCCTGACAGAGTCAGCTATGGCAATACCATCAAGAAACGCCAAGATGTACGCGCCTTCTATGAGCGTGGTGTGCGTATGTATGCATCCGACTCTGAAGCAGATCTTCGTATGATCGCCGAGGAGGCACCGGGCTCTCGCGTCTATGTGCGTATCTTAACCGAGGGGACTCACACCGCTGATTGGCCCCTATCACGTAAATTCGGCTGTCAAAATGAGATGGCGCTTGAGCTGTTGGTGTTGGCTAAGGCCCTTGGGCTTGAACCCTATGGCATCTCGTTTCATGTTGGCTCGCAGCAGCGTGACATTGGCGCCTGGGATTCGGCTATCGCTAAGGTAAAGAGCATCTTCGAGCGCCTGCGCGAAGAGCATGGTATTGAACTCAAGATGATCAATCTGGGTGGCGGTTTTCCGGCTAACTATCTGGATAAAACCAACGAGCTGGGTACTTATGCTGAGAAGATCACTCACTTTCTCAAAGAGGATTTTGGCGATCAGCTGCCGCAGATCATCCTGGAGCCGGGCCGCTCCTTGCTTTCCAATGCCGGCGTCTTGGTGTCAGAGGTGGTGTTGATCAGCAAGAAGTCACACACGGCGCTGGAGCGTTGGGTCTTTACCGATGTCGGTAAGTTTTCTGGCCTGATTGAGACCATGGATGAGGCGATTAAATTCCCTATCTATACCGAGCGTCAGGGAGAATTGGATCGCTGCGTGATCGCAGGTCCCACCTGCGACAGTGCCGATATTATGTATGAGCACTATAGTTACGGGCTGCCGGTGGATCTGGCCATTGGCGATCGCATGTATTGGCTAACCGCAGGTGCCTATACCACCACTTATTCAGCCGTCTGTTTTAACGGCTTCCCGCCCTTGAAAGATTACTATCTGTAAGGGAAGACAAAAGGGCGCCTAGGCGCCCTTTTATTATTTCTGTTGTTCCCGCTATTTGGTGTGGGTCTTTAAGATCTGGTGTAACGCTTCCTTGATATGCAGTTTTTCCTGTTTGAGACCCTTCACTTCTGGGGTGAAATCGCTGGCCGCATGTTGTTCTAAGGCTTTTATCTCGTCATCGAGTTCGTTGTGTTTATTAAACATCTTAAGAAAATGCGCGTCTTTTGCTTTGAGTTCGCTGATTAAGTCTCTGTATTCTGGAAACATATTGGCCGTCCTTCTTGGTCAATGTTTTGGGGAGAGTGAAAAGCAAAAAGTGCTGTTATTCCCTTTGCTTTGAGTTCAGCCTAGCGCGATTTTAGTGGTGAGTTTGTGAGCTGAATCACCGACTGGACAAGCAGAACCCATCACTCTTTTATTACTATTTAACTATATGTAATTAAATAAAATTATTGGCAACGTTTGTGCTGAATGTTGAGGTTTTTCAAGCCTCTTGCATTACTAGAATAAATTTGCCCTATTGGCTGGCGGCTTAGGTGGGAGTTGCTATATTTTCAGTGCTGATAGCGGAAAAAGTTTGGTAAATTCATTACAACAAAATATCTAACTGCTGGCGGGGAAAGTGTGATCAGGTTAACCTTAATGGCTTTCATACTAGGTTAAAGTCCATTTAATAAGAATTTTATAATCAAAATTGAAAGGGGTTTTCATAATGTCAGATGTATTTCATTTAGGCCTGACGAAAGAGATGTTAGATGGTGCAACGCTTGCTATCGTTCCCGGTGATCCTGAGCGTGTGAAACGTATTGCCGAGTTGATGGACAATCCAACATTCCTTGCCAGTCATCGCGAATACACCAGCTATCTTGCCTATATCGATGGTAAGCCAGTGGTGGTCTGCTCTACCGGTATCGGTGGTCCTTCTACCTCTATTGCCGTAGAAGAGTTGGCACAACTGGGTGTTAATACCTTCTTGCGTGTCGGTACCACGGGGGCGATTCAGCCTGAAGTCAATGTGGGTGATGTGATCGTGACTCAGGCATCAGTGCGTTTAGACGGCGCTAGCCTGCACTTTGCACCTATGGAGTTCCCAGCAGTGGCGAACTTCGAGTGTACCACCGCTATGGTTGCAGCGTGCCGTGATGCGGGACTAGAGCCTCACATTGGTATCACTGCCTCGTCAGATACTTTCTACCCAGGTCAAGAGCGTTACGATACGGTATCTGGCCGTGTTACCCGCCGTTTTGCCGGTTCGATGAAAGAATGGCAAGAGATGGGAGTGCTTAACTACGAGATGGAGTCGTCGACGCTGTTTACCATGTGTGCGACTCAAGGCTGGCGAGCGGCTTGTGTGGCGGGCGTGATCGTTAACCGTACTCAGCAGGAGATCCCTGATGAGGTAACCATGAAGAAGACTGAGACCAGTGCTGTGTCTATCGTGGTCGCTGCGGCGAAGAAACTACTGGCTTAAGTAATTGCGATAACTCGCAGTAACAATAAAAAGGCGCCTTAGGCGCCTTTTTTTGTCTGCATATATTTTGTCATGCATCAGGGTAAGTTTTAGAAGTGATACTTAGCGATCACCGAGTAGGTGTTCTGGTCTACGCCTTTAACACCGTACTTGTTTTTCCAAAAATCATACTCGATACCCACAAACAGCTTATCTTTCTTGTGTGAACCAAAGATGGCCGCGCCCAGGTCGTATTTCACCTGAGGGTTAAAGTGGAGGTTTTCTTCATAGCCAGTGTTATCGGCAGCAAACACCCAGTCGATAAAGCCGTCGAGTACTATGTTGGAATTGCCTACGGGGAAGTCCATTCTAAACACAGGTGTTAACTGCCAACCATCGCTCATATTGCCGCTGCTGATGGCATCACGGCGATAGGTATTAAGTTGGAAGTAGCTAAAATAAGGGATTTTAAAATCCAGGCCAACACCATAGAGGAAGCTCTTGACCGGGCCTTCGCCCTCTTCGAACGTAAGTGCCAGTGAGACATCTGTGAGGGCGCCTGCGCCTACAGTCTTGCCTGAGATCTTGCTAGCGCTGAACCGCGGTGAGATCTCGCCGTAAGTGGTGCTATCTTTACCGCCATTGTTGCCGTTGAAGAAGATAAAGTCTTGAAAGGCGAACCAGTCGCCATATTTCCAACCGCCGGCGGTTTCAATGGTGATAGTGGTTTGTTGGTCAGAGGGGGCAAGATCATAGTCGTCGCCATAGAGGGCAGTGGCACTGACGTCCCACCAATGAATCATCTCATCTGCTACGGCAGGTTGTGCGGCAAGCAGTGCGAGTAGCAGCCAATTTCTGTTCTTCATCATATTACCTTTTATCATTGTTATTTGGGGCTAAATTGAAAACAATCTCTGCATTTCTCTGATGCATTTGTTGCTTATTTTTACGCCTTGTTATTGATGCGCCGCAAGTATAAGGGATTTAGTGATTGTGCCCAATTACAAAACAACCAATTTCGTATGGTTAAGTTAAATGTTTGTTGCCTGTGTCACATTTTGTGTCGTGACATAATATGTCGCAATCGGAATTAAGAGCTGATATAGTCTTCGCAGGGATACTCTCATTTCAGGGGGGAAATATGGAGTTTTCTAATCCTATCTTTATCTGGATAGCCGTGGGTGTGGTACTGATGTTAGCCGAAATCATCTTGCCCGGCGGTATCGTGATTTTCTTGGGCGCCGCCTGCCTGGTGGTGGCTGGCGCACTGACGTTAGGTTTTGTCGACGGGATAGTGCAGGCCATGACGCTCTGGTTTATCAGCTCAATCGTTTTGCTATTGGCTTTTCGTCAGCTTACCCAGCGCCTGGTGGGAGGCGACTCTCATGTGGACAATACCGATGAAGAGTTTGATCTCTATAACCAAATTGCCATTGTTAAGGCGGTGATCGGCCCGGCACAACAGCTGGGACGAGTCGAATTTCAGGGAAGCGAATGGCCAGCACTGGGTGATGGCAGTGAGATCCCTGTGGGTGCTCAAGTCAGAGTGATCTGTCGCGAGAATATTGCCTTAGTCGTTGAACCTTTGACAGAGCAGGCATAGGCCTGGCTGACTTTTTAGAGGAAGGAATCTATGTTCGAATTTACGCTATTTATACTCTTTGTTTTCTTTATTCTTTATAAATTGTTGCTTATCGTTCCGATGCGCGAGGTCCATGTGATCGAGCGTCTGGGCAAGTTCAGGCAGGTACTCCAACCTGGTTTTCATTTCTTAATTCCATTTTTCGACCGCGTCGCCTACCGTCATGATACCCGCGAGCAGGTGCTGGACGTTCCGCCTCAAAGCTGTATCTCCAAAGATAATACTCAGCTGGAGGTTGACGGCTTGGTTTACCTCAAGGTGATGGATGGCAAGCTGGCCAGTTATGGTATCGAAGACTATCGCCGCGCCGCAGTTAACCTGGCGCAGACGACTATGCGATCTGAGATAGGTAAGCTCAGTCTGAGCCAGACCTTTTCTGAACGGGATAGCCTTAACGAGTCGATTGTGCGGGAGATCGATAAAGCCTCGGACCCTTGGGGGATCAAGGTGCTTAGATATGAGATCAAGAATATTACCCCGTCTCACAAGGTGATCCACACCCTGGAGAAGCAGATGGAAGCCGAGCGTAGCAAACGCGCGGAGATCACGCTGGCCAACGCCGAGAAGGCCGCGATGATCAACCTCTCCGAAGGGCAGCGTCAGGAGGCGATTAACCTGTCGGAAGGTGAGAAGCAGAAGCGGATCAACGAGGCAAAAGGGACCGCGCAGGAGATCGCCATTATCGCCCGAGCCAAGGCTGAGGCGATGACTTTAGTGTCAGAGGCGTTAGCGCTCGAAGGTGGCAACGAAGCGATGAATATGCAGCTCAAGGAGCAGTTCATCAATCAGCTGGGTAAGATACTCAACGAAGCCGAAATTTCGGTGGTGCCGGCCGAAATGGCTAAGCTGGAAGGATTTTTTGAAGGAATGGAGCAGGTGACTCAGAGTGTGGGTCAGGTAAAAGGAGGTCGCGCATGATTGCCAATATCAACACAGATTTAATCCTACTGGGCATTTGGGGGCTGATCTTTGCCATCTTTATCATCAAGTTGTTCCAGTCGATCCGCTTAGTCCCGACCAAGTCGGCCTATATCGTCGAGCGTTTGGGTAAGTATCACACCACCTTGGATGCAGGTTTCCATGCCCTGGTGCCTTTTATCGATAAGGTAGCCTATGTGCATGACCTAAAAGAGGAAACCATAGACGTACCGCCCCAAGAGTGTTTCTCAAGCGACGAAGTGAACGTCGAGGTAGACGGGGTGATCTATATCTCTGTGGTTGACCCTGTAAAGGCCAGCTATGGCGTTACCGACTATCGCTACGCCGCCATTCAGCTGGCGCAAACCACCACCCGCTCTGTGATAGGTACGCTGGATCTTGACCGCACCTTCGAGGAGCGAGACGTGATCAGCGCTAAAGTGGTGGAAGTGTTAGATCAGGCTGGTGCTACCTGGGGGATCCGGGTTCATCGCTATGAGATCAAGAATATCACCCCGCCAGAGACGGTGAAGAACGCCATGGAGATGCAGGTGAACGCCGAGCGTGAGCGCCGCGCCCTGCTAGCCAAGAGTGAGGGTGACAAGCAGAGCAAGATCAACCGCTCCGAAGGTGTTAAGGCCGAGATGATCAACCGCTCCGAGGGTGAGATGCAAAAGCGGATCAACGAAGCCGAGGGTAAGGCCGAAGAGATTCTTACCATAGCTAAAGCAACCGCAGAGTCTATTGAGCGTATGGCGCTGGTGGTATCGGCTCCCGGTGGCAAAAATGTGGTGCGTATGCAGCTCGGTGCCCAGTATCTTAAGCAGTTCGATGGCCTGACCCATAGTGCCAGTAAGATAGTGCTACCGGGGAATATGATGGACTTCGATCACTGGATGGACAGCATCGGGTTGGAAGAGAGCAAGGAGTAACCTTTGCGCTTCAGTTAATTGAGCCTAAGCCTTTGCTTAGGCTTTTTTATGGCCGGTGCTAAGGGGCGCCGGGAGTTGGTGGCGGTAGGATCACGCAACGCCTCCTGTTATACTTGCCGCCTGATTTTTTGGAGGCAAGAATGGACGTATCTTCTTTACTCGACGGCTTAAACGATAAACAGCGCGAGGCCGTCGGCGCACCACAATCTAGCATGCTGGTGTTGGCAGGCGCGGGCAGTGGTAAGACCCGGGTGCTGACACACCGTATCGCCTGGTTGATGCAGGTAGAGCAGCAGAGTCCCTATTCTATCTTGGCGGTGACCTTTACCAATAAGGCTGCGGCCGAGATGCGCGAGCGTGTGGAGAAGGTCAGCGGCAGCAGTATGGGCCGTATGTGGATAGGTACCTTCCACGGTTTGGCGCATCGTCTGCTGCGTACCCACTATCAAGATGCCAACTTGCCCCAGAGTTTCCAAATTCTCGACTCAGACGATCAGCTCAGGCTGATCAAGCGGATCCTCAAGAGCCTGAATCTGGATGAGAAGCAGTATCCGCCTCGTCAGGCACAGGGCTATATCAATGGTAAAAAAGATCAGGGGCTAAGACCCAAGCATATCGATGCCGGTGGCTTTCCCATAGAGCAGAACCTGCTGAAGATCTATCAGGTGTATCAGGAGTCTTGCGATCGTGCAGGACTGGTGGACTTTGCCGAGATCTTATTAAGAGCCCATGAGCTGTGGCTTAACAAGCCCCATATTCTGGAGCATTATCAAGAACGATTTAAAAACATCTTGGTGGACGAGTTTCAGGATACCAACGCTATTCAATATGCCTGGATCCGCGTGCTGGCGGGCAGCAGTGCCAATGTGATGATCGTTGGTGACGACGACCAGTCTATCTACGGCTGGCGTGGTGCCCAGGTGGAGAACCTGCACAAGTTTCTACAGGACTTCCCGGCGGCTCAGACCATACGTCTGGAGCAGAACTACCGTTCTTCGGCCAACATCCTTAATGCCTCCAACGAGCTGATCGCCAACAACCCAGATAGACTGGGCAAGAAGCTGTGGACCGAAGATCAGGCGGGGGAGAAGATTGGTCTCTATTGCGCCTTCAACGAGATGGATGAGGCGCGCTTTATCGTCGGCCGCATCATGGATTGGCAGGATATGGGCGGTAACCTGAGCGACTGCGCCATCCTCTATCGCTCTAACGCCCAGTCGCGGGTGTTGGAAGAGGCCTTGCTGCATAAGGGAATGGCTTATCGCATCTATGGCGGTCTGCGCTTCTTCGAGCGTCAGGAGATCAAGGATGCCATGGGCTACCTGCGCCTGATCAGCAATAAAAATGATGATGCCGCCTTCGAGCGTATTATCAATACGCCGGCCCGTGGCATAGGTGGACGAACCTTAGAGATCCTGCGCAGCACGGCGCGTCAGCAGGAACTGACCCTGTGGCAGACCTGTCTGCGTCTGCTCGATGAGAAGGTGCTCTCGGGTCGGGCCGCCAACGCGGTGCGCGGCTTTATGGACCTGATTGTGACCCTACAGCAGGAAACAGACGAGCAGTCGCTGCATCGCATGACAGATCATGTGATTCAAACCTCAGGGCTCAAGGCCATGTATGAGGCGGAGAAGGGCGAGAAGGCCCGTGCCAGGGTGGAAAACTTAGAGGAACTGGTCACTGCGGCGCGAACCTTTGTGATGCCAGAAGATCTCGAAGATATGGGCGAGCTCAACGCCTTCCTATCCCATGCGGCGCTCGAAGCCGGTGAGGGGCAAGCAGATGCCTTTACCGATGCGGTGCAGCTGATGACCCTGCACTCGGCCAAGGGCTTGGAGTTCCCTATGGTCTTTATGGCGGGTGTCGAGGAGGGGATTTTCCCGAGTCAGATGGCAATGGATGAGGGCGATAGACTCGATGAAGAGCGCCGCCTTTGCTACGTGGGCATGACCCGCGCCATGAAACAGCTCTATATTACCTACGCCGAATCACGCCGTATTTACGGCCGGGAAAACTATGCCCGTCCGTCACGTTTCATCAAGGAGATCCCTGGTGATTACGTGCAGGAGATCCGCATGAAGACCAGTGTGTCGGCACCGGCCAGTAGTAATAGATTCAGTCAGGCGCAGGCCTCGTTCAATGATTCAGGTTTTAATCTGGGTCAGCGAGTGAACCATCCTAAGTTTGGTGAAGGCACTGTGACTAACTTCGAAGGAAGCGGTGCCCAGGCCAGAGTTCAGGTGGATTTTCTCGATGTCGGCAGCAAGTGGCTGGTGGTCGCCTATGCAAGATTGGAAACCCTGTAAGCCAAGGCAGATAAAGCGCTTGAAACTCTTAGGGCGTCAGTCATAATGCCAAAGGATATTGATGAGCTTGCCCACAAAAATCAAAGGCCAAAGCAGTCGTTAGGAGAGCCTAAAAAATGAGGTTAAGGGATAAATTAGACGCCTATTTGCGTCTGGCACGGATGGATCGCCCCATCGGTACCTTTTTGTTGTTATGGCCGTGTCTGATGGCACTGCTGTTAGCGGCCGGAGGCATGCCAGATCTTAAGGTGTTGATCATCTTCGTCATTGGCGTAGTGGTGATGCGCGCCTGTGGCTGTATTATCAACGATTATGCCGACCGTAAGCTAGACTCCCATGTAGAGCGCACCAAGAGCCGTCCTCTAGCCAGCGGTGAAGTGACGGTCAAAGAAGCGCTTATCCTGTTTGTGGTGTTGGGCCTGTTGGCCTTTGGCCTGGTATTGATGCTTAACCCCTTGGTGGTGCAGCTCTCCTTTATCGGCATCATACTGACCATCATCTATCCCTTTACCAAGCGTTTCACCAATATGCCGCAGATGTTCCTCGGTGTGGTGTGGAGCTGGTCGATTCCTATGGCCTATGCGGCGCAACTCGGCACAGTACCGGTAGAAGCCTGGTGGCTGTTTGCCGCTAACTGGTGCTGGACTGTGGCTTACGACACCATGTATGCCATGGTGGATCGCGACGACGATCTTAAGGTAGGCATCAAGTCGACGGCGATTCTATTTGGCCGCTTCGATCGCCAGATCATCGGCTTGTTCCAGTTGGCCGCCCTTGGTTGTTTTGTTATGGCGGGTCTCAGTGCCGATCGCGGCCTGGTATTTGCCTTAGGGATCCTCACTTTTATCGGCTTTAGTCTCTATCAGCAGAAGTTGATCTTCGATCGCCGGCGCGCTCCTTGTCTACAGGCCTTCTTAAACAATAACTGGGCAGGTATGACCCTGTTTCTGGCTCTGGGTATCGATTATCTGCTTTAGGGCCCATATCGCCAATTAAGCCACCAATGATGGTGGCTTTTTTGTTTTTACCGCGCTGACATAGCGTCATAAAAAAAGCCAGTTATTTGCAACTGGCTTTTTTATTATCACGGGCGATTGAGCTTACTTATTTTCAGCTTCTTTTAGCCACTGTGCGGCGCGTTTGGCGAAGTAGGTCAGAATGCCATCGGCACCGGCGCGCTTGAAGCACAGGAGTGACTCCATCACGATCGCCTTTTCTGCTAACCAGCCATTTTCGATGGCCGCCATATGCATGGCGTATTCGCCGCTCACCTGATAGGCGAAAGTCGGTACGGCGAGCTCTGTCTTCACGCGGTGAACTATGTCCAGGTATGGCATGCCAGGCTTAACCATGACCATATCGGCGCCTTCCTGAATATCCAGGGCCACTTCGTGTAGCGCTTCATCACTGTTGGCTGGATCCATCTGGTAGCTATGCTTGTTGCCGCCTTTGAGGTTGCCAGCAGAGCCAACTGCATCGCGAAAAGGACCATAGTAGTTAGAAGAGTATTTGGCCGAGTACGCCATGATCTGTGTGTTCACGTGACCAGCGGCTTCCAGGGCTTGACGGATAGCGCCAATGCGGCCGTCCATCATGTCAGATGGGGCGACGATATCTGCACCCGCTTCGGCGTGCGACAGTGCCTGCTTGACCAAAATCTCTGTGGTGATGTCGTTAAGGATATAACCGCTATCGTCGATGATGCCATCTTGACCATGGGTGGTGAAAGGGTCTAGCGCCACGTCAGTCATCACGCCAAGCTCAGGGAAGGCTTCTTTCAGGGCGCGCACTGCACGCTGGGCCAATGCATCGGCATTGTAGGCCTCTTCGGCCATGAGTGTTTTCTTCTCGGCTGGGGTCACAGGGAAGAGGGCCACCAGAGGGATCCCCAGTTTGACCAGTTCTTCTGCCTCTTTGAGCAATAGATCGATAGAGTAGCGCTCGATGCCAGGCATAGAGGCGACCTGCTCAGTACGGTTATTACCTTCGAGCACGAACATAGGGTAGATCAAGTCGTTTACCGAGAGCTGGTTTTCGGCCATCAGACGGCGACTAAAATCGTGTTTACGCATGCGGCGCATTCTGCGCTGAGGGAAAGCACTGGTAATGATGTTCACATTCGACTCCTAATTTAGGCTTGTTTGCTTTATTGGGCTACACACTGCAAAGCTCATCCAAGGATGAGGCGTAGCCGCTAAGTCAGTTAATTTAATTCTTCGATTTCGGGCGAATAGACGCAAACGCGATTTCGGCCCTCATTCTTGGCACGATAGAGTGCCTTGTCTGCTTGGTCGACCAGCAATTGAGTATGCTGATCATCGACAATAATTTCGGCGCAGATCCCGATACTAATGGTGAGCGGAATAGCCTGTTCTTCCCAGGTGAGTGGCAATTGGCATACAGTGTTGCGCATTAATTCAGCCACTTGCCTTGCTCCCTCCGAGGAGGTATTGGGCAGTATCATAGCAAACTCTTCCCCACCGAAACGTGACACCAGATCACTTGGCCGCCTTAATTTTGCTTTTAGCGCCTGGGCAATGGTCTTGAGCGCCTGATCGCCTGCCAGGTGGCCATAGGTATCGTTGATCGCCTTAAATCGGTCGATATCTATCATCAAGATGGCCAGCGGTGTCTCTTGGCGACGACTCAAACGTCCTTCGGCCTGCAGTCGTTTCTCAAAGGCGGCACGGTTTTTCACGCCTGTGAGACTATCGACAGTGTTTTGTTCGGTAAGTTTCTGGTTGGCCTCATTTAATTCACGAAGTGCGATCTCAAGCTCTAAAGTACGCTCCTGCACCATCTGCTCAAGGCGTTCATTGCTGTCGGCTTCGATTTTCAATGCTTCTTCACGAGCCTGACGAATGCGCTGGGCCTGAAGCAGGGCCTCCTGTTGGATCTTCTGCTTGGCTTTACGTTCATCGTTATAACGAATGGCCAGTACCGCGGCCATGAATACGATCTCAAAAGTCAGGCCAATCATGATAGGTGTCTGGTGCATGATGGGCAGATAGATCACCCCGAGATACATCAAGGCGGTGATAAAGGAGCCTGCCATCATACCCGACCAGGCGAGCGTGTAGAGTCTGGCCAGCTTATGACCTCGCAGGCTCAGCAAGATGGCGATCAGCATCAGCATGCTGGTGGTGAACAATACGGCGATGATATTGAGCTTAAGGGCCACCGAGTAGCTTAAGAAAGGGGTGACTAAGGTGAGAAACAGCGCTGTGGCGGCGCTGTAACGGCAGAGCCTCAGCATCTTGAGGTTATGGTATTTTAGCTGCAGGACCTTCTCGGAAAACATCAACACAAAGGTCAATGCGATCGGGATCAGTATGGGGATCATGATCGCTTGTAAGGTGGGCCAGTTGGGCCACAGATAACGAAACGACAGGCCGTGCAGGGTCGCCACCAATAGGGTGACGGATAATACATAGCCAGAGTAGTAGCTGTAACTGTAGGAGCGCGAGGTGAGCGCAATAAACAGGCTGAACAGGCCGATAGCCATCAGCGCGCCTAGCTGAAATCCTTGGTAGAGAGACTGGGTTTCGGTGGCGTTAACGATATGATCAGCCGATAGCAATGAGATAGGCAGATTGGCGCTGCCTTGGGTTGCAACGCGAATATAGAAAGTGTGTATCGCCTCAGGGGGCATCTCGAATCGGTAGAGAAAGTCATTGTTGATGATAGGGCGCTGATGAAACGGATGGCTGTCGCCCATCTCCAGGTGAACCGTCGGCTTACCCTTTTGTTGGTGGTAAAGGTTTATCTCATCCAGGTGAGGGTTAGCCAGCTTAAGGTAACGCTGCATCGGGATTTCTGTGGCGTTGTATAGGCTGACCTTGACCCAGAAGGGTTTGACCCCAAGGTGTTGATTAAACTCAGGTGAAAGTCTTTGCCAGCGGCTGGAGCTGAGTCGACTTACCTGATCTATGTGGGTGAGTTTGTCATCTTGTACATAGTAGAGCCAAGAGGAGAGCTCAATAGACTGATCTTTGTTGACCGCCAACAGTGACTCGCCTAGGCCAATGCCAGGAAAGCTTATGGTGAGCAACAGCAAGAGCAGCTTAAATTGGCTCATAGTCCGCTTCCAGGCCGAAAAACTCACAGCTGTTGAGATAGGCCTGACGGGCAAAGGCGTTGGCATTCTCGCCTCGCAGTGCTGCTATGGTTTGACTGATATAGGGCAGATACTGAGGTTTGTTCTTGCTCGACTTGGGTTTGGGGCGCATGCTTCGCGGCAGCAGATAGGGACTGTCTGTTTCTATCATGATGCGCTGGGCTGGAATATCGGCCACCAACTCGGCCAGCTCCTGACCGCGCCGTTCGTCGCACACCCAGCCTGTGATGCCTAAGTGCAGATCCAGTTCGATATAGCGTTCTAAGCTGGCACGGTTGCCGGTAAAGCAGTGTAATAATGCGCCTTTGAGCTGAGGGCGATAGCTCTGCAATATCGCCGCAAAATCGTTGTGGGCATCACGTTCATGCATCAGTACCGGCATTTCGAGCTCAACCGCCAGAGCAAGCTGCGCCTCGAAGGCCTCGCGCTGTTTTGGCCGGGGTGAGAAGTCCCGGTTATAGTCCAGGCCGCATTCGCCAATGGCTACCACGCCTGTTTGTCTTGCCAATTGCCTGAGTTGCTCGGCGCTAGATACCTCCCACTCACTGGCGTGATGGGGATGCACTCCCGCCGTGGTATAGAGAGCTTTCGGGTAACGGGCAGCAAAATCGATGGCTTGCTCGCTCTCTGGCAGGTTGGAACCAATAACAATAAGCGGCGAAACCCCTTGGGCCGCCGCATCATTTATGAGCGTATCACACTCTTTTTCTAATGGGCTGCCAACTAAGTTGACAGCTATGTCTATATAACTCGGCATTATTCGAGGCGTTTAACCCTAATGGTAGAGTTGGTGTCATCTTTACCCAAGAGGAAAGAGCTTAGTGCGCCTTTCTTGATATACACAGATTCGCCAGCCTTAACCTTGAAGCGGTTAGTGTCGTTCTGTTTCCACACCTGGCCGTTATCGAAGGTGATGGTTAAAATACCATGTGGGTTTTTCTTGACCGACTTGACGGTTAACTCAATCTTGTCGAGCTCGGCTTTCTCTTCCTTATAGACCTTACCAAAGCTCTCTTCTGCAGCTTGTGCAGTGGCTACTGTGGCGGCAGGTGTGCTAGCCACAACGGCGTTAGCCTTAGGAGCTGGTTTAGGCTGATGTGCGGGTGCCGCTACGGGCGTGACATTCATGCTGTGCTTAGGCGCCTTGCCTACTTTAGCCGCCAGGGTGTCGTAGCAGATTAATCTGTCTAGCTTGTCTTGTTTAGCCGCACATTGGCTGAGTTGTTGCTCAATACCAGCAGAGGCATTCAGTGAAAAAAGCAGAGTGGAGAGGGCTAGCCAACTGGTTGTTGCCGCAAAACGTAAGCGCATATAGAGTTCCTTTTTATTATGGAGAGCTCACGGCGAGACAGGGCAAAATGCGGGTAATAAATAGCGTTAAGCTATCCGTTGACGGCTAGCTTAACGCAAGGTTCTGTTTTATTACTACTCAGGGCTGTCTTGCTCGGTGAGCTCGTCTTCGTCAGAGTCCTTTTTACTGTAGAAACGCGCGGCAATCAATCCCCCTTCAAACAATATCAGCATAGGAATGGCTAACATGGTTTGCGAGATGATGTCTGGCGGCGTCAGCAGCATGCCTATGACGAAGGCGCCGACAACAATATAGGGACGCTTGGCCTTAAGATCTTCGACCGTCGTAACACCTGCCCAGCAGAGTAGAATCACCGCAATGGGAATTTCAAAGGCCAGGCCAAAGGCGAAGAAGAGTTTAAGGACGAAACTCAGATAGCTACTGATATCGGTCGCCACTTGCACACCTTCTGGCGCAACACTGGTGAAGAAGCCAAACACCACTGGAAAGACGATGTAGTAGGTGAAGGCAATACCCAGATAGAAGAGTATGGTGCTGCTGGTAAGCAGGGGTAGCATCAAACGCTTCTCATGTTTGTACAGGCCTGGGGCGATAAAAGACCAGATCTGGAACAAAACATAGGGAATCGCGATAAAAAATGACAAGACCAATGTCAGTTTAAAGGGAGCAAAGAAGGGGGCTGCCACATCGGTAGCGATCATGCTACTGGTTTCTGGCAATGCCTGCATTAGCGGCGTTGCCATGTAGTGATAGATATCGTTTGCCCAGTAGACCAGGCAGATAAAGACCAGAAGCACACTGCCAATGGCCTTGAGCAACTTGTTGCGTAACTCAAGCAAGTGGCTGATTAACGGCTGTTGTTGCGACATGAACTACCCGTCAGATTTTTCGGTTGAATTGCTGGCCTTGGCTGTAGTGGTCTCTGCAGGTTTCGCCTCGCTGGCGGCATTGTCGCTGCCATTGGCTTTCTCTTCTACCTTATAGGGACGATTAACAGATTGGGCTGCTTCTTTTAATTGATCGATTGAATCCTGTAACTCGGGAGAGAGGTTTTTTAAGCCCTGGCTTTCTGCCTTCTTGAGATCTGCATGCAGCTCTTCAATTTTAAGCTCTTGTTCCAGTTCATCTTTAACCGAGTTCGCCATGCGTTTCATGGCGCGAATCCAGCCTGAAATTGAGCGAACCGCGACCGGTAGTCTTTCGGGGCCAAGTACAACCAGCCCCAAAATACCAATCAACAGTAGCTCCATAAAGCCGATACCGTCGAACATAAGGAATTACGCCTGTTCTTTGTCCTTGGACTCAGTCTTCTTTTCGTCAGTCTGAGCAGTTTTTTCTGCGCTGGTGTCTTCGATAGCCTTCTTTTCTTCTTCTGAAGACATTGCATTTTTGAAGCCCTTAACAGCACCACCGAGGTCACCACCTAAAGAGCGCAATTTCTTAGTGCCGAAAAGCAAAACTACGATTAAAGCAATGATAAGAAGTTGCCAAATACTGATGCCACCCATGTAACTTTCCTCTTGATGTAATACTGGTCCTATTATGACCCTTTGGTTATTTAGTGCTAGCTAAAATTTACGATTCTTTGGTCTAGATCGCCATCCGAGTAACCAAAGGGTTGCACCGATGCCGATACAAGCGTAAGAGGCCCATAGTGTAGCGTTTTGAGAAAACAAAATACTGCCACAGATCACTAAAACTGCCGATGTGATTAAAAGGTAGTTACTTTTATGGGCTTTTTGTTGCTGTTTTAGATAGCGATCCAGCAACTGGTTCTGGCTATTAACAAAGTTTTTGCCCATTTTCAGGTTGTCATACACGAGTTCGGGTAGCTCGGGCAGCTTATCTGTCCAGTAGGGGAATTGCTTCTTGATCTTCTTCGCCATTCCCATGGGACCCATCTGTTCGTCCATCCAGCTTTCCAGGAAAGGCTTGGCGGTTTGCCAGAGATCCAGCTGAGGATAGAGTTGACGCCCCAGTCCTTCGATATAAAGCAGGGTCTTTTCCAGCAGGACTAATTGAGGCTGCACCACCATGTCGAAGCGACGCGCGGTACGAAACAGCTCCAGCAGCACATGGCCGAAGGAGATCTCATCCAGCGGCTTGTTAAACATGGGTTCACACACCACCTTAATGGCTTGCTCGAAGGCGACCAGATCTGTGTCGGCGGCGACCCAACCCGACTCGATATAGAGCTGGGCGATACGGGTATAGTCGCGGTTAAAGAAGGCGAGGAAATTCTCTGCCAGGTAGCGCTTATCTTGCTCGGTGAGCGTACCCATGATGCCGCAATCCAGCCCTATGTAGAAGGGATCCTCGGGATGCTCAGTGCTGACAAAGATGTTGCCGGGATGCATGTCGGCATGGAAAAAGTTGTCGCGAAACACCTGGGTAAAGAATAGCTCTACGCCGCGTTCGGCCAACAGCTTGAGGTTGGTTCCTTGGGCTTCCAGTGCCGCCCTGTCAGACACGGGGACGCCATAGATGCGCTCCATGACAATAAGGCGGGTAAAGCAAAACTCTTCGTACATCTTAGGGATGTAGAGGGCGCCGGAGTCAATGAAATTGTTTCTGAGCTTGATGGCGTTGAGCGCTTCTAGCTTGAGGTTGAGTTCACCTTCTATGGTGGTGCGGTAGTCTTCCACCACCTCGGCTGGACGCAGGCGGTTGCCCTGACCCAGCAGGGTTTCCAGCACCTGTGCGCTTTGGGTCATCAGCTGTAGATCGGCGTGGACCTTCTCTTCCACATTGGGCCTGAGTACCTTGAGCACCACCTCTTCACCATTAGACTTAAGGGTGGCGGTATGTACCTGAGAGATAGATGCCGAGGCCAGTGGGGTGTCGTCAAAATTATCGAAATAGGTCTCTATGGGCGCACCGAGTTCGGCCTCAATTTGGGCTCGGGCGATGGCAGAATCGAACGGCGGCACCCTGTCTTGCAACATGGCGAGCTCTTCAGCCCACTCATCGCTGAGCAGATCCCGGCGAGTCGAGAGCATCTGACCGAACTTGATGTAGACGGGGCCCAGCTCCTGCATCGCCAGCTTGAGGCGCTCGCCGCCCACCTTATCTTTATGTTGGTTGGTTAACCAGAAGAAGCTCCAGCGCAACAGCCTGAAATACCAGGGTTTGAGCTTAGCGGGGATAAGATCATCCAAACCATATTGAAGCCCCGTCTTTACGACTTGGTATGCACGCCGCATGCTTTTGATTGTCATCTGTTGCTGTTTGCCTTGTTTATGAGTCGCTCAATCCGTTGGCTTAAGGCGTCGGTATCGGCCTCAAGTTGTTCGATTCTATCACTAAAATGCACAAGTTCTAGCTTGTGTGGGCTCAGGCGATACTCTTCAGAGGTCAGTTGTCCCATATGGTCCCAACTCTTTGAGAGCACTTGACTCACCTGTTGCTTTAACTGCCTGGCACCCTGTGTCACCAGGTGGGTTGGCGCATCGCCGATATAGCGAGATAAAGGCTCGGCAAAGTCAAACTCCACCTGTTGCATAAAGTGGCTAAAGCTCTGTAATAGGTTGAGATCGCCTTCCAGAGTCAGCTTATCTTGCTTGATTAATTCAGTGAGATTCGCGCCTTCGGTGAGGCGGTACAGGGTAGTCAGATCGGCATTGACCTTAGTGGTCACCTCGCCATCATACTGGCTGAAGACCTGGATCTCCTTGGCAAACAGCAGATAGATGGGCCAGCTCAGTTGGCTGAGTTCGAGACAGAGTACCCGCCCCTGCAAATTGTGGAGTTTGGCGTAGGCGCCGGGAGACTGCTGAGTCACTTGTTTGAGTGCGGTTTCTAGGCCCGCACAGATCAGCAATGCAATTTCACGTTTCATGCGTTACCTAAGACCTATGAATCGTTGGCTGCTGGGCTAGTCATCAAATGATGACAGCGCAAAGGTGTCGCTATTCTACACTAAACTGGCGGCAAAAGGGCTAGGTAAAAATGTCATTTATTCAGTGAGATTGCGGCGAGGTGGTTAGGGTCTGTTGATCTTTCAAGTTTAATTTTTGTTCAATCTAAACGCGTTTTGCGCGAGGCGAGAGCCATGAAGCATAGTTACTCTATGTGAATGGCGAACAACAAAGTGCAGCGCGGGTTTAGATGAACCCGTTGGGCAGCTTTTGTAGGCCATTTTTACAGCGTTATCGCCCGTTTGTGTAGCATACTACACGGCACAGGCTCTGCCTTGTATAAATCACCTACAAACTGCTGCAAAAATAAACCGCAAAGATCAACAGGCCCTAAACCGGCGACAACAAAAAAGCCCCGAATGTTCGGGGCCTCTTTCGATATAAGCATAGGTATTCAAAACGCTATTAGAACTTGTAACCCTTGTGCAGGGCGACGATACCGTCTGTCATATTGGTGTATTCCACCTGCTCAAAACCGGCGTCGACCATCATACCTTTAAGGGTTTCCTGGTCCGGGTGCATACGGATAGACTCGGCCAGGTATTCATAGCTACCCGCGTCCTGGGTGATAATATCGCCCATCTTAGGCAGCACCTTGAAGCTGTAGATATCGTAAATTTTACGCATCAGATCATGCTGTGGCTTGGAAAACTCCAGGATCAGCAGTTTACCGCCCGGCTTAAGCACTCGCAGCATTGAGCGTATCGCCGAATCTTTATCTGTCACGTTACGCAGACCGAATGCGATGGTGATGATATCGAAATGGTTGTCTGGGAAGGGCAGTGCCTCGGCATTTGCCTGCACATAATTAACATTGCCCACAACGCCACGGTTACGCAGCTTCTCGCGACCCACTTTCAGCATGGAATCATTGATGTCGGCAAGAGTCACCTGACCTGTGTTGCCCACGATATGGGAAAACTTAGCGGTCAGATCGCCTGTGCCACCGGCGAGATCCAGTACCTTCATGCCCGGGCGTGCACCGGCACTCTCAATGGTAAAACGTTTCCAAAGGCGGTGAATACCAAAGGACATCACATCGTTCATGATGTCGTACTTGGCGGCGACTGAGTGAAAGACGTCGGCAACGAGATCTGCCTTTTTCTCTGCATCGACCGTTTTATATCCAAAGTGGGTACTGTTTGAGCTGCCCTCTGACATTACTGTTTCCTGTTTATTGCTGCGATTAACCGCGAGTGTATGTGATTGACTCGAATTGCTGAATCATTGGTCTATCACTCTGTGATCGATGTAAATAAACCGTGCACAATTTATCAAAAAATGCGTGATAGCGCAGAGTTTCAAAATTGAGGAGCGCATTACAGCATAATATTAGCAATATGCCAAATGCGCTGAGCGGCTTATCCCAAGGGGTGTTGCATCATACGACCCTGAATATAGGCGTAAATTAGCTCGCTGATGCTCTGGCCTGTTTCTCGGCGACCGGCTTCGACGCCAGCAACGTGACAGCTTGGCGCCGCCTCGGCGAGATGCAGGTAAGCAGTAGGGGTTTTGCGCGCTATCTGATGCACATAGTAGAGGGCATCGAGCAGAGGAATCCCCGCCGCCGTCGAGGCGCTGCTGGGCATATTGATGATGGCATCGAGATCTAACTCCAGCGCTACCGGCAGATCGCTGGAGCTTAAATCATTGACTATCTCTTTGACTGCCTGTTCCAGGCTGATCTCACGTCTGACCCAGATAGACTGCAGCGTATGCCACTTGCCGCCGAAGGCACTTAGCTGCTCCAGCGTCTGCTGACTGTTTTTCAGCTCGTGCAGCCCGAGCACATGGTAGTGACCTAAGGCGCCGCTGGCGGCAGCATAGCTAAAACCATTGCCGCTGTGGCGGCCTTCTCGCGGGCGAAAGTCTGAGTGAGGATCTAAGTTAACAGCAGCGACAGGGCGGCCGGTGACCTTCTTGGTGGCCATCAAGAGGCCGTAGGCATTGTTGTGACCGCCACCTATTACAATGGGTTCTAACCCTGCTTCCATCACCTGACTGACGACATCTATCACCCGCTCATCGAGCTTGTCGACATGCTCTCTCAGGGTCTGAGCGCTGCTACCCTCGGGCAATTGAAGATCGTCAGTGGCAATCTGCCCCAGCACCAGGCAGTGGCTGCCATCGAGAAACTGGTTAGATTGAAAATTGCAGAACTGCGCCATGGCAGCCTCGAAACCATCGATGGCGCCGCCGCGGCCCAAATTGGCGCGAGGGCCGATATCTTCGCCAATGCCTAGGATGGCAAAACGAGCGCCATTGGACTTTGCCTGTTCTAAGTGTTCGCTCAGGGAGCTCTTGTCCTCGTAGCAGTGTAGTGTTTGGCCTATCTTGGTTTCGCCGTCGCGCTGGGCGACAAAGCCCTGGCAACGCTCGGCAGTAAATGGAATTAGGGTTTGCATTATGGGTTCTGTTTTTTGTTGTTGATGCAAAGGTGGGGTAATTTTAATGGATAAAATTTAGAAAAGTTTGATTTTTTTGTGGGCTGCACAAATTTCAGTTTTTTGGATTAGATTTTGGGTGGGTAAGTTTTGATTATAGTTGTAAAGTTTGGGTGATAACCCCAGGCAGTATGCTTGTTGGGTGTATGTTTGAAGGTCGTACCTTCATTATTATTTAACGCCTGCCCGGCGGGGGACGTGCAGATACCCTTGTGAGACGCCGCAAGTACGTTCCCTGTAGGCTCGACGATGGCATCTGACCTACATGGATGTAGGGAATGCCAAAAAATGTAGGGAACATTTTTTGGCCCTGACGACGAAGGTCACAGCCGTATCTACACTGGGTATCTAACGCCTCTTCGATTTAGCTTTAATGGATACGAGAGGAATTTTGGTTTGTTTTTCGTTGTAGCGCTTGGCTGAATGCTTGTTGGGAGGTGTTTGAAGGTCGTACCTTCATTGTTATTTAACGCCTGCCCGGCGAGGGATGTGCAGATACCCTTGTGAGACGCCGCAAGTACGTTCCCTGTAGGCTCGACGATGGCATCTGACCTACATGGATGTAGGGAATGCCAAAAAATGTAGGGAACATTTTTGGCCCTGTCACGGAAGCTCACCAGTGTATCTACACTTGGTATCTAATGTTTCTTCGATTTGGCGTCTAAGGGGACGGGGAACAAAAAGCAGGCTTAGTTGTGTCTCAAAATGAGTTACCAAATTGTCGGTGAAGCAGTAATGAACCGACTTTCTGGCCTAGCAATTTTCATCGCTCCCCCGTCATGATGTAATTCACTACTTCCCATCAAAAACTGGATAAGCATACAGTCATATTAAAATCATAAGGATTTTGAACGATTTTCATCCCGTATTAGTGCGCGTCTTCTCATTTATCTTTAAATAAATAGCATTAAAATTAAATACTTATGTTATTTGTTAAATAGATAATAGGTTTGGAAAACGCGCATGCGCGTTTTTCCAGATGGTTTATTTAGCAAAATGTTGATAAGTTCATTACATACAAATAGTTAACTGTGCGCGTTTTCACTGGTCCAACGAGGTAAACGCGCATGCGCACTAATAAGCTGTTAGTTTGCTAGGGATAGTAAATGCACATTGATTTCATGCGTGACAAATCTACCCAAATGCCTGTTCTCGACAGCCCTGAGCAGGTGCTGTCTGCTCGCTTTTGGCATTGTAATTTCGAAACGTTGAAACCTTTGAGTGAATGTAAAAATATCGAAGTATTGATAATTGCCTCGCTCCCAGAGTCCAACTTCGATTTTTTACGCGATTGTCCAAACCTCAAGTACCTATCTGTTCTGCATCTACCCAAGGTTGCCGAACTGGTCGGCCTAGAAACGCTTCGCAATCTAGAAACGCTGTCCCTATCAACGCTGCCAAGTTGGGACAGCTCCGGAAAAACACAGTTGGTAAGTAGCCTTGAGCCCATTGCATGTTTACCTCGACTTAAACACTTGGAACTGTTTGGTGTAATACCTGCCAGCAAATCACCTGAAGCGTTAGCAAACTGTGCGTTGCTTGAGAGCGTCCGTTTATCCAAGTACGACCGAAAGGCAGCCAAACAGTACTACCAAAGCACGCAAGTTAGTGACGAATGGGCTCCGGAGCCGGTATTCGCAAACTAACAAACAAAATAATCAAGCACTCGTCGCTATGCTCCTCGCGGGGACAAGTGCTACAACGCGGCGGAGCCGCTGCACTTGCCCATTTTTTGGGCGTTATGAAGCCAAAGGTATCTGATGAACCTAGAGTCTCTTTACGAAGAATATGTCCAAGCAAAATCGGTGAAAGAAAAAAGTGCCGGTCATCAGGCAATTCAAAAAGTGATAGGTAAGGTTGCTTGTAATTTTCCGAAGGATAATCCTGAGGCTTTAGCGTGGTTTACAATGGCTTTAACTCATGACAGTAAAAAATGGTTTGTCGCAAAGCTACTTGAAAAGGTAAATCCCGTACCTAAAGCACTGTTTGATGATTTGGTTTTTGCATCACTAATTGAGAATGATCCGAGTTTTAATAAATGGTTTATCGCACCATGCGTAAGAACGTTTGGGGTCGATGCAGTTAAATCGAGAATAATGACTTTTTCGGCACATCCTCAAGTAATTGAAAATGATGGTGTAACCAAAGTAATGTACTGGGTTCCGAGGTTGGCTTCATAACCAGTTGCTCAAGTTTACTACGCCAGCTTCGGCTGGCTCCATGGGACTGGCACGTGGCGCCAGGCCCTTAGCAAAGCGTTATCCCATAGAAATTTTTATCCGAAACTGACAAGTTAGAGTTAAGGCCTTAACTCGAAAATGTCCATAAGCAACTTAGCTTTGACAGGATGATGGGAACCAAATGAGGCTCAATCGAAGAGATAGATAATCAAGTGTAGATGCTGCTGAGGGTATCGAAAACAGGGATGTTTTCGTTAAGCGGTCAGGGATGACGTATAGCGTCCTGAGGCAGTATCTGCACATAAGCGAGCCGCAGGCTATTAATTGCAATGAAGGTTCGACTTCATACACTCTGACCGGCATCCACCAAGCCAAAGGCAAAATGTTTAAAAAGAGCCAGCCTGCCTCGGCAGTACCTGCACATAAGGTCGTTCCTTCACATCCGTGTGATCACGACATTGGTACGTCCTTGCACTGCACCTGCCGCAGGCAATTGATACACCATGTGGTAAGGTTTCAAAATGCCACTTCAAAGTTCAAAGTTCAAAGTTCAAAGTTCAAAGTTCAAAGTTCAAAGTTCAAAGTCGCTTGAAGCTCAACATAGATAACGCAGTGCCTTCGCGACTGCGGGTAATACAGGTTGCAGTGAGAGAAGCGGGCCCATCGATAGGCCACAAAAAAGGACGACCTGTGGTCGTCCTTTTACGATTAAATGGCTAAGCCAAAATCATCATGCCATTTCGGGCTTTAGCTTAATCGATATCTAGAGGCTCGGGTGACAGGATAATGCCTGTGTTGTCGGCGTAGATATGGTCGGCTGGCAGGAAGGTGACGCCGCCGAAGTTAACCGGGATCTCCAGTTCGCCAACGCCATGACCGTCGGCGCCGACAGGGATAGAGGCTAACGCCTGAATTCCGATGTCGAGATCTTCCAGTGCGTCTACGTCACGCACCGAACCGTATACGATAATGCCTTCCCAGTTATTTGCCACGGCGATCTCGGCGATGCTCGCGTCGATCAATGCACGACGTAGTGATCCACCACCGTCGACCAGCAGTACTTTGCCTTCGCCATCTTGTTGCAGAACTTCAGCGATTAATCCATTGTCTTCGAAGCATTTAATGGTGCTAATTGAACCGCCGAAAGAGCTACAACCACCATAATTACTGAACATGGGCTCAACAACATCGACCACATCAATGTAAGTGTCACAAAGTTCTGAGGTGTTGTATTCCATAAGTCATACTCCTGTAGAGAGGCATTTTACTGGGATAAATCAGCAATATATTGTTACCAGCCAGTATATAAGGGATTCTTAAAAAGAAAAGCGTTATCAATCACGCTATTGGTGATAATAGCGGCGTTTGGCCAACTTGTTGTAATCTTTCTTTTATTGCTTTCTAATTGTGCAGAAAATATGACAAAGGTCATTAAATAACGTATTTAAATTACAAGTCTGGGCTAAATTTGTTAGCATATGGTCAGTCAACGATTAACTTAACTTTAACTTGCTTTAGGGGCACGGATCCCCCAGTTAGCTTATGGACGGCAGAGGGCCTCAAGAAGGTGCCTTATGGAAGCTTCAAACACAATTGAACTTATTGGTTATTCCGCCTCAGTGATGGTCGCTATCTCTTTGATGATGAAAGATATAGTCTGGCTAAGATGTCTTAACTTTACCGGTTGTACATTGTTTGTGATCTATGGGATCTATATCTCAGCCTGGCCAGTTGCCGGCATGAACGCCTTTGTCGCTTGTATCAATATCTATCATTTAGTGAAGCTGTTTCGTGCTAAATCCCAAGTGGGTAATACCGCCGAAGCTTAAGTTAGTCAGCCTTAGCTGTCATAAATATTTAGGCTAGATGTCACCTAGGCGTCATCGCAATTTTTTAGGCTCCTGATCATATCAAAGTGATCCGGAGCCTTTTATGTTTCAGACCCTCGCTAAGCTAGATCGTCAGGCCTTTGCCGTGATCAACGCCTATGGCGCAGCTCATGGGCTAAACCCTAAGGCCAGGTTAGTTTCGGCCACGGGCGACGGGCCTTTTTATCTCTATCTGTGTGTCGGCCTGCTTTTGCTGGACGAACGAGGGGAAACCCTATTCAACACGGCGCTTGCCGCCTTTATCTTAGAACTGCCTCTTTATCTCGCGCTTAAAAATAGCATTCGCCGTACCCGTCCCTGTTATCAGTCTCTGCGGGGCGGCAGTAGCCTGGCGCTGGCCTTTGAGCCATCAGACAAGTTCAGTCTGCCATCGGGCCATACGGCGGCGGCCTTTGTGATGGCCAGCGCCATCGCCAGCTGTTATCCGGCTTTTGCCTGGCCCGCCTTTGGTTGGGCTACGGCTATCGGTGTCTCGCGTATCATCTTGGGCGTGCATTACCCGCTGGATATTCTGGCGGGAGCCCTTTTGGGCGTGACGAGTTGCTACCTGGCATTACCTCTCATCGGTCAATAAATCACTAGCAGGAGTCAGCACAAAAAATGCGTATCCTTTACGGCGTGCAAGGCACAGGGAATGGCCATCTCAGTCGTGCCAGAGTTATGGCTAAGGCTTTTAAACATCAGCAAGTCGATGTCGACTTCTTTTTTTCCGGTCGGGAGACTCAGCGTTATTTCGACATGCAGTGTTTCGGTGATTATCGCGCCCAAACAGGCCTAACCTTTGCGACCCAAAATGGCTGCGTCAGTATTGCCAGGACGGCGCTGCAGAACTCCTTGAGTGCCTTAGTCAAAGATGTACGCGCCCTGGATTTGGGTGGTTATGACCTGGTGCTTAACGATTTTGAACCTGTGTCTGCCTGGGCGGCGCGCCTTCAGGGGGTACCCTCTATCGGGGTGAGTCATCAGGCGGCGTTGCAATACGATGTGCCTAAGGTGGGCAACGGCTGGTTCAATCAGATGTTGCTCAACTATTTTGCCCCGGTCGAGCGGGCTCTGGGTTGTCATTGGCATCATTTTGGTTTTCCTCTGCTGCCGCCTTTTGTCGAGGTAAGCGAGGTGGTGGCCTATAACTCCCATGAGATTCTGGTCTATCTGCCGTTTGAGTCGCCGGAGGATATCAATCACCTGCTCAAGGACTTTGGCGAGTACCGTTTCTCTGTGTTTCATGGTTCGGCTGCGCCGAAGGATTGTGCCGACAATCTGATTTGGTCTGGCTTTAACCGCGAGGGCTTTAAGGCCAAGTTGGCCCAGTGTGGCGGGGTGATCGCCAGCGCAGGCTTTGAGCTGGCCAGTGAGGCGCTCACCCTGGGTAAGAAGCTGCTGGTGAAGCCGCTACATGGCCAGTTTGAGCAGCTTTCCAATGTGGCGGCGTTGGAGTTGCTGGGCGCAGCGGAAAGCATGAAGTGGCTTGACCCGACAGCGGTAAAACGTTGGCTACGCTCGCCAAAACCTGAGCCTATCGCCTATCCTGAGGTGGGTGATGCCCTGGTGACTTGGCTCAAGCAGGGGAATTGGCATCAGGGGGAAAGCCTTTGTCATGAGCTGTGGCAACAGGTGGAGTTGCCGGAATCATGGCGTAAAAAAAGTCCTTAAAGTCGATAGGTTAGGATGCCATTTCCCTAGGATGTGAGGCCTGCAGATCTCTTGTTATACTCATTGAGTAGGATACTCTCGTGACAAGGATATCGAATGCAGGGCCTCACCTTAGCGAAACCCAAACGGCTAACCATACGTTTTACTGTGGTGGGCATCTTCATTATTGCGACGCTGTTTACCGCCTTGGTCGCTATCGGCTTGCAGTACTATTTCAGTCAGCGACTGGCCACCGAGTCCAGCCTTCACCTGTATAATCAGAGTGCCGACAGCACGGCAAGCTATCTGCAGCAGCTCGACAGTCAGGCGAGCAATACCACAAAATTGGTGGCGAACTTTGAAGGCCTGTATACGCCTATGGGGCTGACGAAAGCCGCCAAGCAGGTGTTTAGTCAGGCGATGCTTTCGGCCAACTTTATCTATGCCATCTATCTCGGCAGCCCAGATGGTAATCTGTTTGAACTGGTCAATCTCGACGCCCACCCCATAGTGCGCCGGCAACTTAAGGCGTCGCTGGAAGATCGCTGGGTGATCATCAGTATTCAGGGGAAGGGGCAGGAGCGTATTCGCGCCTTTCACTACTTAGATGCCGAGTTTAACCAGCGGGCGAGCCGGATGGAGCCCACAGACTATGATGCCAGCATACGTCCCTGGTTTATCGATGCCCAGCCCGGCAAGGTGTTTAAGACTGAGCCCTATCTGTTTCAGAATTTGCAGGCGCCCGGCATTACCTATTCCATCCGCTTACCCGATAGTGACGCCGTGTTAGCGGTGGATATCGCCCTGTCGAGCCTGGATGATTATCTCGCCTCGCTCAGTCTGGGAGAGTCGGCGCTGGCAAGCCGTGAGGTCTATGTGTATCGCGCTAGTGGCGACCTTGTGGCCTCCAACCATCAGCGTGATGCCGAGCAGCAGGGGCCGCGGGTTGAGCGACTCGAACTCACCCCAGAGGAGCAAGCTTTGGTGCAGAGCACGCCGGCGCTTATCGCCTCTAATGAAACCGATTGGCCGCCGATAGATTTTGCTGTTGCCGGGCGTCCCATGGGGTACAGCATAGATTTGCTCAATCTTGTGGCAGAGATGACAGGGCTGACCATCAACTATAACAACGGCTTTACCTGGCCGGAATTTGTCGACAAGTTCAGGGTGGGGGAGATCAATCTGCTCCACTCTGTACTCAATAGCGAGGCGAACCGCGCTTTGGGGGTCTTTAGCCAATCCTATCTTAGTATGCCGTTTGCCGCCGTCACTCGTCCTGGGCAGGCGTCGATCCATCATGTTGCTGAGCTTGCGGGCAAGCGGGTAGCTATTCCTAAGGGCTGGTCGATCATCCCTATCATCAAGCATTATTTCCCCGAAATAGAGGTGGTGGAGGTGACATCTACCCGAGGCATTCTGCAGGCCGTTAAAGATGGGCGGGTGTATGCGGCTATCGACAACAGCATAGTGCTGCACTATACCGCGCAGCAGTATTTTCTCGACGATCTCCAGTTTCATGAAGATTTGGACTATGCCCCTGTGGATATTCAGGCGGGCCTCAGCATGGTGATGCATAGGGATGATGCCGCGCTGGTGGCGCTTATTGATAAGGCGATCGACCATATCAGCCCAGCTCAGATACAGGCGCTGCGTGATAAGTGGTTTGCCCGGGGGCAGCGAGTCGCACCTCAAAACATCCAGGGCGTCGTACCTTACAAGGAGCTTATCGATATCGCTGCAGATGCTAGCAGGCATCAGCAGTTAAACGAGATAACGCTTAATGGCGTGCCGAGCTTTGTCTATGTCACCCCTTTTGGGCAAAATACCGCCGAGACTGAGTATTTCGCCATTTTAGTGCCCAAGGATACCTTGTTGGCTTCGAGCCTAGATAAGGTAGAGAAATCCATACTGATCACTGGCCTCTGCTTGTTGCTGGCGCTGCCTTTCTCTTGGGTGTTTGCCTCACCCATTATCACGCCCATCAAACTGTTGGCGCTGGAAAACCTCAAGGTGAAATATCGCCGTTATGACGATGTCACTAAGGTAGATTCCTATATTAAGGAGATCGATGAACTGGCGATCTCCTTGGTGGATATGTCCGAGTCTATTCGCCAGCATGAGCAAGACCATAAGGCCTTGATGGATGCCTTTATCAAGCTGATCGCCCAAGCGATCGATGATAAGTCTCCTTATACCGCGGGTCACTGTAATCGGGTACCCGAGCTGGGGCTGATGTTGGCCGAATATGCCGCCAAGTCGGATCTGCCTGCCTTTAAGGCGTTTCGTTTTCGTAATGCCGATGAGCACAGGGAGTTTCGTATCGCCGCCTGGTTGCATGATTGCGGCAAGATCACCACGCCCGAGCATATCGTGGATAAAGGCAGTAAGTT
The DNA here is from genome assembly GCF_002215585.1 of Shewanella marisflavi. Classification (NCBI taxonomy): domain Bacteria; kingdom Pseudomonadati; phylum Pseudomonadota; class Gammaproteobacteria; order Alteromonadales; family Shewanellaceae; genus Shewanella; species Shewanella marisflavi. The sequence continues at coordinate 3,761,873 of NZ_CP022272.1, read as the reverse complement.
AGAAGTGATCTATAACCGTATCCACGAGGTGCGAATGCGCTTCGAGGTGCTGTGGCGCGACGCCGAGATCCACTATCTCAAACAGTGTCAGTTGAGTCAGGAACGCCAGGGCGAATTTCTGACCGCATTAAAGGCGCGCCGTGAGCAGTTAAGAGAGGACTTTGCCTTTGTTGCCGGGGCGAATGTGGGCGGCGAGTTCATGGAACAGGCCGATATCGACAGGTTAACGGCGCTGTCGACCATCACCTGGGAGCGCCACTTCGATGACCGTCTCGGCCTCTCTCCCGTGGAGGAGTTGAATTATCCCGATCATAGCGCCGAGGTGAGCCTGCCGGTGATCGAGCCATTGCTGGCCGATAAGCCTCATCATGTGATTGCCCGTCAGCGCCCTGAGGTGTTTGACCCTAAATTTGGTATCAAGATGACGGTACCCGAGGCGCTCTATAATCAGGGCGAACTCTATAATCTGAGTATCTCCCGCGGCACCCTGACTGCTGAGGACAGGTTTAAGATCAATCAACATATTACCAGTACCATCAAGATGCTCGAGAACTTGCCCTTTCCACCTGAGCTGGCGCGAGTGCCCCGTTACGCCTCGACCCACCATGAAACCCTGATAGGTACGGGTTACCCCAGAAAGCTAAGTGGTGATGACCTGTCGATCCCCGAGCGTATTCTGGTGCTGGCGGATATCTTCGAGGCGCTTACGGCGGCCGACAGGCCCTATAAGAAGGCCAAACCCCTGAGTGTCGCCATCGATATCTTGCATAAGATGGTGCTGGATCAACATGTGGACGCCGAGGTGTTTAAGCTGTTTCTCACCAGCGGCATTTATTTGGAGTACGCCGAGCGTTACCTAGCACCGGAGCAGATAGACGAGGTGGATATCGACAGGTACCTGGCGGCCTAGCGATTAGGGTTGAGGCCTGGCAAGCACTCATTTTCCAGGTAGCAAGGTATCTTCCAGGTAGTGAATCGAGGTCTCTCCCTGCTGCACCTTAGCATCGGCAAGCAGCGCCTTGAGCAAGGGGACATTGGTGTCTATGCCTGAGATTGTGAGCTCGTCCAGCGCGGTGCGCATGCGGGCTATTGCCTGGGTTCTGTCATCCCCCCAGGTGATCAACTTAGCGATCATGGCATCGTAATAGGGCGGAATATCATAGCCGTGCGTGAGGTGAGATTCCCAGCGCACCCCCAGGCCTCCCGGTACCTGCAGCTGAGTGATCTGTCCTGGTGAAGGTGTAAAGGTGCGCGGATGCTCGGCGTTGATACGACACTCTATGGCGTGTCCCTTGGGGGTCACTTGCGCCTCGCTTAGCTCGAGTGGCTCGCCCTGAGCGATAGTCAGCTGCAGCGCTAAGAGATCCACCCCTGTGACCATCTCTGTGATGGTGTGCTCCACCTGAATGCGGGTGTTCATCTCCATAAAGTAGAACTCGCCGTCTTGATAGAGAAACTCTAAGGTGCCCACCCCAAGATAGCCGATTGTCTGACAGGCCTTGATGCAGCTTTGGCCTATCTGCTGGCGCTGTTCGGGCGTTAAGCCTGGTGCCGGCGCGGCCTCGATCACTTTTTGTTGGGCCCGCTGCAGCGAGCAGTCTCGCTCGCCCAGAGACAGACAATTTCCCTGTTGATCGCACACCACCTGCACCTCGATATGGCGTGGCCGGGTGAGATATTTTTCCAAGTAGACGCCGTCATTGCCAAAGGCTGCCTCGGCTTCGCGGCGGGTGAGGGTGATGGCGGTAAGCAGCTGAGCCTCATCCTCGACGATACGCATCCCTTTTCCGCCGCCGCCCGCGGTGGCCTTGATGATTAGCGGGTAGCCTATCTCAGCGGCGATTTGCTTGGTGCGCGCCTCATCATGGTCCAGTAGACCGTCTGAGCCGGGCACAGTGGGCACTCCGGCCGCCTTCATGGCGGCGATGGCGCTCACCTTGTCGCCCATCAGGCGTATGGTGTCCGCCTTGGGGCCGATAAAGTGAAAGCCGCTCTCTATCACCTGCTCGGCGAAGTCGGCATTTTCGGACAGAAAGCCGTAACCTGGGTGGATGGCATCGACCTGAGTGAGATCGGCGGCGGCGAGGATAGCGGCAATGTTGAGGTAACTCTCTTTGGCGGGCGCCGGGCCGATACAGACTGTCTCATCGGCGAGTGTCAGGTGACCACTCTGCTTGTCGGCACTGGAGTAGACGGCCACCGTTTTGATGCCAAGTTGGCGACAGGCGCGGATGATGCGCAGCGCTATCTCGCCTCGATTGGCGATCAACAGCTTATTGAATCGTCTTGGCGTCGGGTGCGGCATGCGGTCTCCTCATTATTGCCTCTACTGAGGCCGGTTATCGCGCTATTCGATCACCATCAGAGGTTGATCGAATTCGACGCCATCGCCGCTCTGGCACAATATGGCCTTAACCACGCCTGCATGGGGCGCCTGGATCTGATTCATCATCTTCATCGCTTCTATGATGCAGACGGGCTCACCTTGCTCGACCTGTTGGCCTACGGCCACCAAGGGCGAGGCATCGACAGCGGGAGCAAGATAGAAGGTGCCGACCATAGGGGAGCGTAGCAGGGTTTCTTCGTCATATTCCGCCTCGCCTGATGCTTCATCTGCTTGGCTTGGAGCTGGCTGAAGGCGCGGGCTGGCCGTTGCTGCGAGTTGGCGGCAGATACGAATCGACTCCTCGCCCTCTTTGATCTCAAGTTCGCTAATATCCGAGGCCTGCACCAGTTCGATTAGCTTCTTGATCTTGCGTATATCCATGCTCTATCCCTTCTGCTGGCTGGCTTTTACACGGGCGATGGCCGAGTCCAGGGCGTAGCGATAGCCCTGTTCGCCGAGACCGCAGATGACGCCGACCGCCTTGTCTGAGAAGTAGGAGTGATGCCTAAAGGCTTCTCTGGCGTGCACATTGGAGAGGTGAACTTCGATAAATGGAATAGCAACACCGAGTAGGGCGTCTCTGAGCGCCACGCTGGTGTGGGTAAAGGCCGCCGGGTTGATGATGATGAAATCGGCGTCGGTTTGATGAATGGCGTCGATCAGCTCATGTTCGGCATTGGATTGAATATGGTTAAGGCTAGCGCCTTGCTCGGCGGCCAAGCACTGTAACTGCTCGACAATCTGTTCTAAGGTGTGATGGCCGTAATGGCCAGGTTCTCGTCGTCCCAGTAGGTTGAGGTTAGGACCGTTTACTAAGAGAATTTTCACCGATTTACTCATCTAGCACACCTTACTGCGTCAGTCGTTTAAACAAGATACCTGCAACTTAGCATACTTATCGGCGAATTTGACGTCCCGTTAGCAAAAATCACCTTGAGGCAAAGCGTTAGTCAAGATCATCTTGAGATAAAGAGGGAGAGATTAGAACTGCTTCTGTCTGAGGGCCTTAGTCGCGCCACGCTGCTTCTTGGTATCGACTCGCCTGCGCTGGCTGCCCTTGGTGGGTTTGGTGGCGATCCGTTTCTTGGCGGTGTGACCCACGCTGGCTACCAGGGTGATAAATTGCTCTAGCGCCGCCAGGCGATTGGCCTCCTGACTGCGACTGGCCTGACACTTGATGATGATCTTACCACTCTTGGTGATGCGATGGTCTGCCTTGGCCAGCAGTCTTTGCTGATAAACCTCCGGCAGGGAAGATTGACGGATATCGAAGATCAGCTGCGCTGCGGTGGAGACCTTGTTGATATGTTGGCCACCGGCGCCACTGGAGCGGATAAACTGCCATTCCAGTTCGTTATCGGCTAATTGGACGCGGTTAGAGATGGTTATCATGGCTATTTAAGATCGCTCGCTGGTCGGCATGTTCGGCTTATTTGATCTAGACCTGTATCATTAGCCCGTCAAAATGATGCAAAATGGTCGCCAAATTAGGCGCCTTCTCGGAGTGTGTGTATGTTATGTCAAATCGCCGATATCACCAATGGGGTGATCAGTTTATTTGCCAGCGGGCGATTGTCGACCCAGGACTATTGCCGCAAGATAGTCCCTATTATTGAGGAATATCAGCAGGCCTCCGGCAAGGTGTGTCTCTATATCGAGGCGGATGTCTTGCTAGAGGGCTGGGAAAGCCAGTCACTGTCGGGTGTCGGTGAGCTACAACTGCCTAGGTTTGATGCCTTAGTGCTGGTGGGCGGGCCCGATTGGTTTGGTAATGCGGTGCGCTTGATGGGACCCTTTATGCAAGGTGAGGTGGCGTGGTATGCTCTTGAGGATAAGCCCCAGGCCATCGAGTGGATCACCGCCAAGCTGAGTTGTCCACTCGAGCCCTAGTGTATGGCTAGGGACTCGTAATCTCATAATCTAAGACCCTTAAGGAAATACCCCATGTTGAAATCTTCACTCTCTTTGACGTCTGCCGCGCTAGCTCTGACACTTATGGCGTCGCTCTCTGGTTGTGCTCCCGAAGTCGGTAGCGAAAAGTGGTGTAAACAGATGGAAGATAAGCCTAAGGGTGACTGGAGCGCTAACGAAGCGGCCGATTACACTAAGCACTGCGTATTTAAGTAGTGCCTCGAGTGTGATCTGGCTAGCATGATGGGGCGAATGTCCTATCAAGGAGAGGGGAGGCAATGGAACTATTTGTCACCCCTTTAGTCTGATTATTAGACCTTTTTACGCTTTTCTTTGGAGTTTGCTTGAGTCTCTTCTTTCGTCAACTGGTTCACAAGTTAGCCTTGATGATGATCGCCGTGGTAACACTGCAATTTGCAGGGGCAAACCTGGGTGCGCATCAACTGCATCTTGGCAGCCATGAAGAGGAGAGCGAAACCCATCCCCATTTGCAGTTTACTGCCGAAGTGGTGAGCCTGCAGCAGTGTGTCGATTGCCAGTGTGGCTTCGATGAGCCAGAGCTTGAGACGCCACATCAACATCAGATCAGCAAGACTGAGACTCAGACCTTTGATCTCTGTCTAGACTGCCAATGTCATGGCGGCCATGTCACCTTAGTGTCTCAGCTAGCCTGGATGCCTTCTGTGCCTGTGAGCGATGAGCCCGCCAGTGCCAGATTGCATTATCTTCCTCCCGTCCCACAAGCGGCCTATCGCCCGCCAATTTCACTATCTTAAGCCGTTAAAAAATAATCTCTTCAGACCGAGTGTTTTATGACTTGGGCTGGTGGGTCACTGTTTTTATCGGGCGTTTTCATGCCACATATCACTACTTGTATTAGCGATACCCATAGGCCATTGGGTCCTTGGCTCGCCGTGACATGACGCCTGTTCCTTAAGATTAGGAATTGCAATGAGAAAAACCTTAATCACCACCACACTGCCTGGCGCCTTGTGGAGCATCCCCCTGCACGCCTCACCTGGCGAAATGGCTCCTGCACCACTGCCGCAGATCAACAAGATTGGCTTTCAATATTGGATGAATCAGAGCGTGTCGCTCAATGCGCCTTTGCAGCATCAGATAAACAAAGGGTCTTATAGCGTCTTAGGTTTAGGGCGGTAGGTGAAAATATGAAAAATCAATCAAGTAAAAGCACCTTGTTGCCCTTGCCATCTCTAGGGCGCGCCATGGCCTTTGGCGGTTTGATGACCATGACGGCACTTGGCGGTGTGGTACTCGGGGCCGAAGGCCATGATCATGCTGCTAAGCCTGTCAGCGCTCAGGCGTCACAGACACCAGGCGACGAGGAGGCTCACGGTGGTGAGCTGGTGCTGACTCAGGAGCAGCGTCTGTTGGCCGGTATTGAGGTGACGTCCGTCAGTACCCAAGGCTTTAGCCTGGCGGCTGTGGCCACCGCCACCTTAGTGGTCGACAGAGATCGCACCGTTACCCTGGCGCCCCAGCTGGATGTGCGCGTACTGGCGCGCCATGTGGTGCCGGGCCAAGAGGTCAAGAAGGGCCAGCCCCTGTTGACTCTGGGCGGCGCCGCGGTGGCCCAGGCCCAGGCGGATCATATCAATGCTGCCGCCGAATGGAGCCGGGTTAAACGCATGAGTCAGAGTGCGGTGAGTGCCAGTCACCGCCAACAGGCGCAGGTCGATGCCGAGCTTAAGCGCGCTATCTTGAGTGCCCTCAAGATGACACCTGAGCAGATCAAGGCGCTAGAGTCCGACCCAGAAAATATTGGCAGTTATCAGCTGTTGGCGCCTATCGATGGTCGTGTGCAGCAAGATGTTGCCATGCGGGGTCAGGTGTTCAGCGGCGGCACGGCCTTGATGCAGCTTACCGATGAGTCTCATCTCTGGGTAGAGGCTCAGGTGACACCGACCCAATCTCAGCAGATCAAGGTCGGCAGCAAGGCGCTGGTAAAGGTGGGGGATTTCACTCTGGAGGCCGAGGTGATCGGTCGCTCCCATGAGATTGACAGCACTACTCGTACCGAGCAGATCTTGGTGGCCTTCGCCAATCCCGGTCATGTGCTCCACGCCGGACAGTTTGCCGAGATCTATCTAGCTGATGATAGTCAGGGTGGGGTGATATTACCCGATGCGGCGCTGACCCGAGGCGGTGACGGTGACTGGCAGGTGTTTATCGAAGAGGGAGATGGTTTCGAGGCTGTCGAGGTCGAGGTGAGTGAGCGCCAACGTGGCATGAATCTGGTGGAAGGCTTACGCCCTGAGATGCGAGTGGTGGTTTCCGGTGCCTTTTTCTTAGCCTCAGAGCAGGCCAAGTCAGGTTTCGATATTCACAACCACTAAGAGGTCGTTCTTATGCTGCAGAAACTTATCGATGGCGCGATTCGCAATCGTCTTCTGGTGGTGCTGGCACTGCTGTGTGGTGTGATAGCCAGTGTTGTCATCTTACCTAAGCTCAATCTCGATGCCTTTCCCGATGTCACTAACGTGCAGGTGACGGTCAACACCGCCGCCGAGGGGCTGGCGGCCGAGGAGGTGGAAAAGCTGATCAGTTATCCGGTGGAATCGGCCATGTATGCCCTGCCATCTGTGACCGAGGTGCGCTCTTTGTCGCGTACGGGGCTCTCAATTGTGACCGTGGTGTTTGCCGAGGGCACTGATATCTACTTTGCCCGTCAGCAGGTGTTCGAGCAGTTGCAGGCGGCGAGGGAGATGATCCCCGATGGCGTCGGAGTGCCGGAAATTGGCCCTAACACCTCGGGACTCGGCCAGATCTATCAGTACATACTGCGGGCCACGCCCGAGTCGGGGATCGATGCCGCCGAGCTGAGAAGCCTTAATGACTATCTGGTAAAACTTATCCTGATGCCGGTGGGCGGCGTGACAGATGTGCTCTCCTTCGGCGGGGAGGTTCGCCAATATCAGGTGCAGATAGAGCCCAATAAACTGCGCAGCTATGGTTTGTCGATGGCCCAGGTGACCCAGGCGCTGGAGAGCAATAATCGTAACGCCGGTGGCTGGTTTATGGATCAGGGCCAGGAGCAGCTGGTGGTTCGTGGCTATGGCCTGTTACCCCCGGGTAAGGCAGGCCTGGTGGCGATCGCCCAGATCCCACTCGCCGAGGTGGGCGGAACCCCAGTACGGGTGGGGGATATCGCCAAGGTGGAGTTCGGCGCCGAGATACGGGTGGGCGCCGTTACCATGACCCGCCGCGACGATGCAGGAACGCCACAGGTGCTGGGCGAGGTGGTTGCCGGTGTGGTGCTTAAGCGTATGGGCGCCAACACTAAGGCGACCATAGACGATATCTCGGCGCGGACCGCCATGATAGAGCAGGCGCTGCCTAAAGGTGTCTCCTTCGAGGTATTTTACGACCAGGCCGATCTGGTCAATAAGGCGGTAGAGACGGTGCGCGACGCCCTCTTAATGGCCTTTGTGTTTATCGTGGTGATCCTGGCGCTGTTTCTGGTGAATCTTCGCGCAACGGCACTGGTGCTGCTCTCTATTCCTGTCTCTATCGGCTTGGCGCTGATGGTGATGGCCTACTTTGGCATGTCGGCCAACCTGATGTCCCTCGGTGGGCTGGCGGTGGCTATCGGTATGTTGGTGGATGGCTCGGTGGTGATGGTGGAGAATATCTTTAAGCACCTCACCCAGCCAGACAAGCGGCATTTAAATCAGGACAAAGCGCGAGCCCCTAGGGAACTTAGCAGTACCGCCTCAAGGGTGATGCTGGCCGCCAAGGAGGTGTGTAGCCCTATCTTCTTCGCCACTGCCATCATCATAGTGGTGTTTGCGCCGCTGTTTGCGCTGGAAGGGGTTGAGGGCAAGCTGTTTCAGCCTATGGCGGTGAGTATCATTCTGGCCATGGTGGCGGCGCTGTTTGTCGCCTTGATTGCCGTGCCTGCCCTGGCGGTATTCTTGTTTCAACCAGGCGCCTTTAAGCGCGGTGTTACCCTGAGGGAGAGCCCTGTCCTTAAACCGGTTGAGGCGGCTTATCGTAAGTTGCTTAGTGCCACCATGGGCAGGCCCAAGTCGGTGCTCTTGCTGGCAATAGGCTTGTTTGGTTTTAGCATGGCGCTGCTGCCCAGACTTGGCACAGAGTTTGTGCCTGAGCTTGAGGAGGGCACCATCAACTTGCGTGTCACCCTGGCGCCTACAGCTAGCCTAAGCACTTCATTAGACGTGGCGCCCAAGCTCGAAGCCATCTTGATGGGCTTTCCCGAGGTGGACTATGCCCTGAGCCGTATCGGCGCGCCAGAGCTGGGGGGCGATCCTGAGCCTGTCAGCAATATAGAGATCTATATCGGCCTAAAGCCGATCGATGAGTGGCAACACGCCGAGACCCGTCTCGAGTTGCAGCGCTTGATGGAAGAGAAGTTAAGCGTCTTCCCCGGCCTGCTGTTTACCTTCTCTCAGCCCATCGCTACCCGTGTCGATGAGTTGCTCTCAGGGGTAAAGGCGCAGCTGGCGATCAAGCTGTTTGGGCCTGATCTCGAAGTGCTTTCCAAGAAGGGGCAGGCACTTAGTGACTTGGTGTCTAGCATAGAGGGCGCGGTCGATGTCTCTTTGGAGCAGGTGTCTGGCGAGGCTCAGCTGGTGGTGCGCCCCAAGCGGGACCTGCTGGCCCGCTATGGTATTAGCGTCGATGAGGTGATGAGCCTGGTGAGTCAGGGGATCGGCGGCGTCAGTGCCGGGCAGGTGATCGACGGTAACGCCAGATACGACATCAATGTACGCCTGGCAAGCCAATATCGTAGTGCGCCCGATGCGCTGGAGGATCTGCTGCTGAGCGGCGTAAACGGTGCCACCGTGCGCCTGGGTGAGGTGGCCGATGTGGTGGTCGAGATGGCGCCGCCTAACATCCGCCGCGACGATGTGCAGCGCCGAGTGGTGGTGCAGGCCAACGTGTCGGGACGCGACATGGGCTCAGTGGTCAAGGATATCTACGCCATAGTGCCTCAGGCGGATCTGCCGCCGGGATACACGGTTGTGGTCGGCGGCCAGTATGAGAACCAGCAGCGGGCCCAGCAGAAGCTGATGCTGGTGGTGCCCATCTCGATCGCCCTGATCGCCCTGTTGCTTTACTTCTCCTTCGGTTCCATCAAGCAGGTGGGCCTGATCATGGCTAACGTGCCGCTGGCACTGATCGGCGGCGTGGTGGCCCTCTACGTCAGTGGCACTTATCTGTCAGTGCCTAGCTCTATCGGCTTTATCACTCTGTTTGGGGTGGCGGTACTCAACGGCGTGGTGTTGGTGGATTCCATTAACCAGAGGCGGGCCGCGGGAGAAGCCCTCTATATCAGCGTGTATGAAGGCACAGTGGGACGTCTTCGCCCCGTGCTGATGACGGCGCTGACCTCGGCGCTGGGCCTGATCTCTATCTTGCTATCGAGCGGTGTCGGCAGCGAGATCCAAAAGCCGCTGGCGGTGGTGATCATAGGCGGCCTGTTTAGCTCTACCGCCCTGACACTATTGATCTTGCCAACCCTGTATCGCTGGCTCTATGAGACTAAGGCCGTCCAGGGTAGCAAGGCGTTAGATGCCTTAGATTAGCCGATTTGATCCTGAATTTAGCGTTTCAAGGGGCCAGGGAGGGCCGGAGACAGCGATGTTTTCAGTTTGTCATCGTGGTTAAGTCTCTTTCGTGACATCCAGTGGGAGCAAAAGGTGCCTTGTCGTTTCGGTTCATCCCTAACCTGTGGGCTGAGCGATAAGATGCCCTTGCCCTGATTGCCACGCGCGGCAGGACGCCGCGCCTTTTTAAGGTTCACTTATCTGCTTTATCTTGTTTAGTGTTTCATATGATTATTTTGTTTGAGTCGTAACTATACGGCTCGATTACATGATCGCTTTATACGGGCTAAAGCATGTGTTCCCTGTTAATTATGAGTGGTTTGTGTTAAGTTTAAGCCTCTAATGCTTTGAGTAATCCGCTGTTTTTGACTACGGGTTGCCTATATGTTGCCACTAATAATAATTCTAATCATTTTCATAGTTTGAGTACTGATCATTACAGCAGGGTGTTAGTTAGCCTTGGAGTTTGTTCGGTGTGACGCCCTCATGGCGACTTCACTTATTCGGCATTGCTTGTATTTAGCTGTGTCCCTTTGGCTGAACTCTTGGCCAGTTTCTCTACTCAAGATGCAAATGGCAGCATGGAAGCAGAATAATAAGTTAAACCTGAGAGGATGAATGATGATTCGCTATACACTTGCAGCTAGCTGTATCGCAATGGCTTTGTGTGCCAATGCCAGTGCCACCACAGTGGACGAAGAGCTTAAGGCGCTAAAGGCGCGCATTGAGCAGTTGGAAGCCGAAAAGGAACAAGCCCCAGAAAAGGAGGAGATGGATAAGTCGATTAAGTTTGGCGGCGCAGCCCGTTTCCAATACTCCTATGAGGATTATTCCGATGCCAATACCGATCGCGGTGGTGACTTCGACTTTGATCTCTTTCGTATCGATGTCAACGGTAATCTGGATGACGTGATTTTTTCGGCCCAGTATCGTTGGTTCGAGTATATGAATGTGATTCATCATGCCTGGGTAGGTTATAACTTTGATGATGAGCAGCAGGGAAAGATAGGGGTGACTCAGGTGCCTTTCGGTATCTTAACCTACGCGTCTAATAACTATTTCTTTAGCTCTAATTTCTACTTAGGCCTGGAAGATGATTACGATCTGGGACTTAACTACACCTATAAGAGTGACAGCAATCGATTAGACTTAGCCTTCTATAAGAATGATGAGCAAGGTGGTCTGGACGGTTATGTATCGGATCGCACCCATAGATATGCTTACGATGTTGTCGGTGTTCGTCTGGCAGGCGAGGGGATTTATGATGCGCCAACCGATGGCTATGCCGCCGGCGAGAAGAACACTTTCAACGCTCGTTACAGCCACAACTTCATGTTTGATGGCGGGAGTTTTGAGCTAGGTGTCTCGGGTCAGGTAGGACAACTTGAAATTGAAAATGGTACAGATGGCGACCAGATGGCGGCAGCGCTGCATGGTGTACTCAACTATGATCGCTGGAACCTTAAGTTACAGCTGACCGATTACAAGTATGATGTTGATGGCATGGATGTGGAGCGTATGGTGGTGGCCGCCTATGCCTTTTATGACTCGATTCCTGCCGAGGCAACCAGTTATGTTGCCGACTTGGCCTATAGCCTGCCCGTTAAGTGGGGGCCTGTATCAAACTTGACCTTCTATAACGACTATTCGTTAATCACAGATAAACCCACAGGGCAGGAAGATACCTTCATGAATGTTACCGGGGTGGCGGTCACTGCGGGTGGTCTCTACACCTATTTCGATTTTGTTGTGGCTCAAAACCAGCCTTTCATTGGTGGCTCCATGGTGGGCGACGGCGGCACCAACAAGCGCTTTAACATCAACTTCGGCTACTATTTCTAGTCTACTTGGGTTTAAGCCAAATAAAAAACCGCATCTTTTAGGGATGCGGTTTTTTTCTGCCGGTCAGGCGAGGGCGGGCTTTAATTTAGTTGTCGCTTAACGCATAGCCGCCTTTAAGGTGGGCGATGTTGTTAAAGCCCAGGCGATGTAGGGCTTGGGCTGCCACCAGTGAGCGACTGCCGCTACGACAGACCAATACCCATTGAGCCTCTCTATCTAGCTGGTTTTCTTGAACAAACTGCACCAGACGTGTCATGGGGACGTTAATGGTTTTCTGCCCAAGGGTCCCCAGTTCATGTTGCAGGGCATATTCATGGGGTTCGCGAATATCGAGCAATTTAAGGTTGGGTGAGCTGCCTACTTGCTGGTTTAGCGTCTGGCTGTCGTACTCTTTCACCTTGGCTTTACTGCATCCGCCGGTATAGGCACCGCAGATGATCTCGCTGCCAGCCTCATCTTTGAGATGTGTGTCGAGCCTCGCCTTTTGCTGCTCAAACTGCGCCATGGTGATGGTGCCGTTGATCACCTCATTCAGGAGCGGGTTAACCCTAAATTCGGCGGCGAAGCTGGTGGTGAACTCGTTGTTATAGTCGTGGCTTGGGCACATTAGTGTGTTATCACCTACCAGGCTGTGCAGTAGCTTGAGGCTGTTGTACATCTGTTTGGCGCAGCTGCTGTCGAAGTTGGTGCGCCCCAAACTGCCCATTAAGACCAGATCGCCACAGAAGGCGTAGAGCACTTCGCCTTCGGCTGAACATAGCAGCAGGCTGATACTGTCTTTGGTATGACCTGGGGTTGCCACTTTTACCAGAGAGAGCTGGCCCAGCGATAGTGACTGAGCTGGTCTGGCACCGATCTCAGTGATCTGATGCGTCGCTGGCCAGCCAAGATGATCACTTGTCTGTTCAGGCAGATAGCGGGCCGCCAACTCCACACGTCCCGAGACGTGATCGGCATGGCCGTGAGTGTCGATAAAGGCGATAGGCGACAACTGCTGGCATTGCAGCAGGGTATCGATACGCTGACCGAGCTCAGGCAGGGGATCGATCACCACGGCCTGTTTGCTCTGTTGATCGGCGTAGATCCAGCTACAGCTGGAGCCAGATTTTAGCTGCACTAAGCCGTTAAGTGGTTTTTTATCTGTAGAGACATCATCCGTGCTCAGGGTCAGGCAGCTATTGCCTAATGCGTTAGCGGCCGATTGAATGCGCTCACAGGCCTGATCCACCTCAAGCTGTGTCATGGCCGGACCGAAGGAGAGACGAATGGCGGATTCACTCTGCCAGGCGGGCAGGCCCATGGCATCAAGCACGAAGCTGCGAGTCACTTTTGAGCTGCATGCCGATCCTGAGCTGACGCGGATATTGGCGGCGTCGAACAGATCCATGATCTCCTTGCTGCTAAAACCTGGCACGGCGAAGTTCAAGGTGGTGGGCACACTGTTATCGAAGCTGTGGTTGAACACCAGTGTAGGGAAGGCATTTAACAGCGCCTGAGCCAGTTGCTGACGGTAATGCTCCAGACGTTCCCCGCTATGGAAGGGAGTGTCTTGTTCGGCGAGTAACATGGCAAACACTTGGTTGAGCGCCGCCATACCCGGCAAGTTTTCCGTGCCTGAGCGCAGGCCACCCTCTTGACCGCCACCGGCGATAAAAGGGGTAAAGGGGGCGCCGTCACGAATATAAACGAAGCCTATGCCCTTAGGCGCATAGAGTTTATGGCCGCTAAAGGGCGCGTAATCTATGCTGGTTTGCGCCAGTGCCAGAGGACGTTTGCCCAAAGCCTGAACGCAGTCCACCATCCAAAACACTTCAGGGTTATGCTGACGTATGCAGCTATCGAGTGCGTTAAGGTCCTGATATACCCCGGTTTCGTTATTGACCGCCATGGTGCAGATCATCAAGGCATTGGGCACCTCTTTGGCGATGAAGTCGAGATCCAGCGCGCCTTTGTCATCGACGGGAATCGCCTTGACCTCGGCGCCGATCTCCAGCAGTTGGTTCCAGTGAGCCAGAGAGTTGGGCACTGCCTTATGTTCGGTCGCACCGTATAACAAGCTGTATTGCTTGTTGGGATCCAGGCTGGCCTTAGCCTTGATGAGGGCGGAGAGAATGGCAGTCTGTATGCCTTCGGTGGCGCCACTGGTAAAGATGATCTTGCCTTGGCCACTGCCAAGAATCTGTTTGGCGCGCAGGCGCGTCTGCTCCATCAGGCTTTTGGCTTTAAGGCCTGTGATATGGCTGCTGGACGGGTTGCCAAACAGCTCTTCCATAGCACCCAGGGCTGCTTTAGCGGCTTGGGGCAATACCGGAGTGGTCGCGTTGGCGTCGAGGTAGATCTGACTCAGTGCAGGGCTGGGGTGCATGGGGTACTCGCTTTTGCTGTTTTTATTATTAGAAAAAATTCCCATATAACAAAAGGCTATATGTAATTCGATGCGGCTATATTAGCAGTTTGTGAGTATTGATCAAGATCATGTTTTTGTTCTTAGACACCCTTGGCGTGAGTGCCGTTTATCGATAAGGCAGGTAAAGAGGGCTGGCGAGCGAATACAGGAGGTAGCGGGTCAAAGAGTGGAGCTTGGTTACATTTTGTATCGGGAGACTGGCTGTGGGGGAGTGCTGACGCCCGCAATCACAGCGGGCGTTAGCAAGGGGCTATATTCTTACCTTGATCACTACCTTTCTCACCTTTTGCGGTGTCGCCGAGGTGCCTGGCATGTGCATATCCTGAGGGAAAAACAGCGCAAACATCCCTGCCTTCAAGGGGATAAAGGCGGCAGCCTCCTTGTTGGACTCATAGTCGTATTCGGCGTAGTCGTGTTTGTCATAGTAAGGTTTCGATGGGGTCTGATCCGCTAGCGGCAGATAGCCAAATTCCTCTTCACCACTGACCACATACTGCACGTCGATATATTTGCGGTGCACCTCGAAAGGCTCGACCTCTCTGGGCTTAGTTTCATAGTCGTTGACGATAACAAAAATATCTTTGCCATCCAGCTCATAGTTGCCAACGGGCAGCTGAGTGAAATCTGTCTCTTTTAGGTGTTGCAAGGCTGTGGCAATACGTGGCCCTAGGTGGGTGTAGTGTGCCAGGTTGTCTAAGGTATCCAGGATCATGATCTGCGGTCGCCTAGGTTGAAGCAAGCTCTGGTGTGATAGCAGCTTTGGTTTGAGAGAGGGATAGTGTAGCAGTCTTTTCGAGCGGCAAGGTAGCCTCTGTGGCTGGATAAGTTCAGCCCTAGCGGTTTGGCTGGGGAATATTACAGCTCTCTCTGAATGCTTGCCACCATTTGACGTGCCTGCGCATCTGCGCCTTAAGCTTTGCAGGCAGAGCGTCTTGCTGTTCGCCGAAATGCAGTTCGATAAAGCCCTGATAACTGCTGCCTTCAAAGAGCGCCAGCAGCGGCTCGTTCAGACGATAGTGCAGCTGGTTAAGTTGTGACAGATAGGCCTGGATCTGAGCAAGATAGAATTTGTGAAACACATTTTGCAGTATCTCTTGCTTGTGGTTGGCATGGCCTGGCCGACAGGTGATCGAGGCGGCATGTTCTGTTAAATAATCATTGAGGGCAACTAGCTGGGCTTGGCTGTAGCTTAGGGAGCGCAGATACTTGGGCAGCAGAGATTGGTGGGCTAGTAACGCCAGGGTAGGTTCAATCTGCTTGGTGTCTATCTGCTGCCACGCTTGCTGTGCTATCGCGCGCTTAATATCAAGCATTTGGCCCAACGCCGATTCGAGCTCGAAACGCCCTGCTCGCGTCTTGTCGAGCACCAAGGAGTCGTAGCCGATGAACAGGCTCTGGGTGATGCTCCTGTCTCTGGTCAGGACCCGGTTGAAGTCTTCCATCGCTCCATCTTGTTTCTGCTTGAGAGCCTGTGTCAGCTCACGCCTTAGCGGACCGGCCTCTAAGGTGTCGATGCAGGCGGGTGCCAGTTGAATAAAGCGTATTTGGTAGATGAATTGCTGACTCGGCGGGGCGACCTTGCCGAGCGTACTGTTGTGGTCGGCTATCAAGGTGCCAAGCTGACAATGACTCAGAGAGAGGGTTTCTAAGATAGAGATGGTCTGCGATGGGCGGGTAACTGGTTTAGGTCTGCTTATCTGCTGAGGAACAAAGTCAGCCGCCGTGTAGGGGCGTTCAATCACATTAGAGAGACGTTGGCCGTAATCTTGCCAAAGATAATCGACATCCTTGGCCCGCTGGCATCCCAGAAGTAAAAATGAAAATCCCACGGCGATGCAGGCTTTGATTATCGAGTCGGTTATACAGGTTGCGGCGGCGTTGGTCTGCTGCATACTGCCCCTTATGCTAGTGCCTGCGGCTTAGGCTAGGTTTGGCTTAGAGTGATATCCTTATTGAGCCGGATACCGTGAGCACTAAACGCCTGTTTTAGCTCAGCCAGGCGCTTGGCACTGAGAGACAGATTAACCTTGAGCGTCTTTGCCTGGGTGGTTATCTCGATCCCTGTGGGTGCAACACGGCAAGCAATGATATCTGTATAGGTTATGTAGGGATCATTGCCAAGGGCACCTTGATCGTCGAGGGGAATATTGAGGAAACGAACGGCGTGTTGGGTGAAAATAATCTGCTGTTTTAGCAACGCGCTTGACCAGGCAAGCAGAGCCAGGCTGTAGCCGATAAACACTATCTCCTCTTGTGAGGGCAAGAGTAAAGATTTGACCAATATCAGGCAGACCGTCAGCGTCATGATGACGTAGGCGAGTGTTTGATAGGGCCTGATTGTTAAGATTTCTTCCATTTTTTCCTCTGTAACCTCCTGTTACGAGCCTATTTTAATCGCCCTGACAAGTTTAGTGCAATTCTTATAGAATGGCCGAGAGCATATGCACAGATAAAATCAGGGAGCCGAGTTAGGTGCTTAAGTTACGTTTTCTTGCCGGGCCAAAGGCCTATCGTCAGATCGCCGAGCAGGGGTTGAAGCCCGAGCTCTTTACTCAGGTGCTGGCGGCATCGGGAGGTCCAAAATGGCTGGGGATTGCTGCGCTGGATAAATACCTGTTCGGTACTTTTTTTAAGGCGAGAGAGACGCCGCTTTATACTCTGGGGGCCTCCTCTGGCGCCTGGCGTTTGGCCTGCTTGGCGCAGCAAGAGCCACTGGCGGCCTATGAAAGGCTGGAGCGAGAATATATCGGCCAGCGTTATGACACTAAGCCCACGGCGCAAGAGGTGTCGGCTAAGGTTGCTGGCATAGTCTCTGGTATCTTGGGCGAGCAGCAGGGAGCCGATATTGTGGCCAATCCTGTGATTAAGAGTCATTTTATCGCCTGTCGGGGCCGTCATCTTAATCGGCTTTCCCATCCAGCGGCCTTGGGCGCTGGGCTTGCCACTACGGCCATGAGTAACCTGCTCAGTCGGCGTACTCTGGGGTGGCATTTTGAGCGTTATCTGTTTGGTTGCAGCGATGCTATGTCGCCCTATCGTGAGCTTAAGGACCTGCCGGGTCGCCACCTCGCTTTGACCTGTGACAATATTGGTCAGGTTTTACTCGCTACAGGTTCTATTCCCTGGGTGCTGGCGCCAGTGACCCAGATTGATGGGGCGCCTGCAGGCCATTATTACGATGGCGGTATCACAGATTATCACTTCGATCTGCCGCTGGCTCATGCGCCAGGATTAACCCTATATCCCCACTTCTACAGCAAGATATTGCCCGGCTGGTTCGATAAGTCACTGCCCTGGCGCCGAGCCAAGCGTAACTATGATAATGCGCTAATTCTGGCCCCTAGTGAGGACTATGTGAGCCAACTCCCCTATGGCAAGTTACCCGACAGAAATGACTTTAGTCGCCTTAGTAGCGAAGAGCGCATTCGCTACTGGCAACAGGCGGTGCAGATGAGTCAGGTGTTGGCGGATGATTTGGATAAGGTATTAAAAAGCGGTGATATTATGCGTTATCTTACCGCTTTCTAACGGGCGGAACTAAGACAACGTGAAACAAACAGGCCGCTTGGTGGGTCTAATTAGCGAAGGACCGGGTATTTTGATTGGCATGGCATCGCCGATCCAATAATGGCGTTTCAAGCAGTAATTTTGACAACTGCTACACTTTATCATTATTGCTCCTTGGTTAAATTTCCATCGCACTGATTAGGTATTCACGGCGATCACCGACCAAGGGGGAGGAGGTTGCTATGTTGACTCAAGAGATGGCGTTGATCACCCGCGATGAACTGCTGTTGCCCGATGGCAGAATAGAGATCCGAGTGGCTGGCCCTAGCAACTTGACTCTGATTGCCGAAGTGCTCAAAGGTCACTTCCAGTTGGCGTTTGCCATGGCCCGTCCTCAAGCGACTCCCCCCTGTTATCCACTGGCGACACAGTGCGAGATCATAGATTTCCATCAGCTCGAAGATGACTGCCTTGGCCTAGTGTTGGAAGGCAAACAGAGAGTTAAAATCTTATCTGCGGCGAAACGCCGTGATGGCAACTGGATCGCCAGAACCTTAAGCTGTAGCAATTGGCGTGAAGAGCCTATCAAAGGGGAGTTTGAGCTGATCAGTGCCGCTCTGGAGCAGTTCTATCTGGTTAATCCTTCTCTGCAGCAGCTGTATGGCGATCTTCACCTTGATGATGCGACTTGGGTGAGTCAGCGATGGCTTGAGGTCTTGCCTCTCTATAATCGCGACAAGCAGGTGCTGGTCAATCAGCCCGATTGCCATAAGACGATGGATTTTGTTTTGGAGCTGATAAAGTCCCATGCGGGATAATCATGCCAATGTTAGTCAATAACAGGTCATTCTAGCTTGTTAGAAAGCTCGATAACGGCGTTACTTTTTTGCTTGTAGAGTAACGGCTTATCGAAAATCCTGTCTAGTGTTCAAAGGTCTTTCCTGCGCTATATTTGAACACTCACTTACTGTGATTGGTATAATTTGCTCTCATCTTGGGAGTAATTTTTGCTACCATATCGACCTGTGTGTAATTAGGCCTTTTTGTCATGGTTCGAGCGGCTCAAGCCTCCTTTATCGCATTACCCCAAACAAGTCAGCCACCGGCAACGGTTTTCGACTATTTTTGCCAACGTTTTGACAATATCCCTGCTTCCGTGTGGCGTGAACGATTCACCCAAGGCAAGGTGCATTGGCAAGATGGCGAGTTACTGGATCTCACCACTCCCTATCGGCCCCAGCAAAAGGTCTACTACTATCGCGAAGTGGCTAACGAAGCCCCGCTCCCCTTTGAGGAGTCCATTCTCTATGAGGATGAGCAGATAGTACTGGTCAACAAGCCGCATTTTATGGCACTGCACCCTAGCGGCAGCGTGATCAATCAATGCCTTGTCAACCGGGTGAGAGCAAGAACCGGCTGTGATCAATTGGTTGCCGCGCATCGCCTGGATCGCGCTACCGCAGGTATCGTCTTACTGGTAAAACAGAGCGCCCATCGCGATGCCTATCATGGGTTATTTCGTTACGGTCAAATAACCAAACGATATCAGGCCTTGGCGAAGTTAACCCCGGAGCTGTTGGCGGATTATCGCGCCGGAAAACTTACTCTGCCCAAGCGCTGGACGGTAAAGAATCGCATCGACAAGGGCACACCGAGCTTGATCATGTGCGTGGTCGATGGCGAGCCCAACAGTCATTCGGAGATCGCCCTTATCGGCGTCGAAGGGGAGATAGGGCGTTTCGAGCTGATGCCTATCTCAGGCAAGACGCATCAACTAAGACTGCATATGAACAGTCTGGGGATGCCAATTCTCAACGACAATTTTTACCCTAAGTTACAGCCAAAGGGGACAGAGGATATCACCCGGCCGATGAAACTCCTGGCGCAGCAGCTCACCTTTAAGGACCCGATCAGTGGACGCCTTATCGACATCACACTGCCTGAACTGAGCCTGGATGAAGGTTAGCTGTCACGAGACTGACGTGGTGGCAGGAATTCTGTGGTGCTCATGTCGCCGTGAAGCACGCTAATTTTTGCCGGTGCCCCATCTTTGCCGAAACTTACCAGGCCAATCCCGCTGGCGTTGATAAGACGCTGACTGCGCAGCCCATTGGGGCGGCGGCCGCGAATCGACATGCGTTTGCGCTTGGTGAACCAGTTGAGCGGCGAAAAATGACCATAGAGCCAGCCGTTAAACTTATCGAAAACCGGCAATAGCTTTTCCGGAAAGTGGTTTTTGATGCCGCTGCAGGTGATCTGATAGATCTTAGGGCTATGGGTTCGAAAGCGGATGCCGATGTCATAGGCAAAGGAGTAGTGCACATCGCCGGAGAGGATCACAAACTGCTGCGGTGTCTTGCGATGCAGGAAGATGCTCAGCAAGGTATTGGCTGTTCCCGGATGGGCCATCCAGTTCTCGGCATCCACCAAGAGCGAGGCGCCGATAAAGGTGGCACTGCGCTGCACTGCCTCAATTAACTTAACCCCGAACATAGGCGCGGCCGAGACGATAATCACCTTCTCCTGGCCGACCAGCTGTTGCTGAAATTCCATCAGGGCCTCCCAATCCATCAGCCCCGATGGTTTGGCCAGGTTCGATTCGCTGCGCCATCTCTGGGTTCGGGTATCGAGCACGACCAGTTTGGGTGACGTATTGAGGCTGTAATGCCACCCTTCAAAACTCAGCAGGCTCTCAATAAGGGCGTCGTGTTGCGCCTCCTGACGAGACTCGAGGAACTCTTTTAGTTGAGGCAATATCTCAGGGGTAAATTTGGCCTTCTGATTTCCCAGCCCCTGAAATAGCAGATAGCCTATCAGGGCATTGCCTATGATGCGTTTGGAGAAGGGGTGGCCATAGGCCGCTTGCTCCCATTTAGCCGTGAGGTTCCAGTCGTCTGTGATGTCATGATCGTCGAAGATCATATAGGTCGGCAGATGAGCCATCAGGCGCCTGACCTTGGTCAGTCCCGCCTTAAACTCCAGCAGGTGTCCCCATTCTTTCTGCCACCTCTGTTGATTAGCGGGGGACAGACCCGTGACCTCTTTGGGAATGTCTATTAACTGCCACAGTTCGGGTGACCAGGAGAGTAGGTAGAGCGCGACGATTTCGCCCAGGCTCACAAGATGGTTTTCGGCGATCGATGAGGTGAAGATGGGGTGATTAATATACCAACGCACCAGTGCGCTTCCGGCTGGATATTCGGTGCGCGGCAGTAGCTTCTTGTGCCTCTGGTACATCGCCGCCGGATGATAGCTGATCTGCTTGCTATGGGTCAGTGGCGCTTCTTGAAACGCCTCTTCATGAAGGCCTAATACTTCTATCGTCTTACCTATGGCATAAAGCATGGGGCCGGCCACATCGTCCACGTAGATCTGATCGCCGCTAAGCATCATCAGTGCTGGGCGCTCGGCGACGTCAGGGACGTTTTCAATCAGGGTATCGGCGGCGACCATGGCATCACTACTGTGGTGATGAGGGTTACGACAGGAACCGTGCAGTAAGCTGTCTATCTCGGGCTTTACCACGAAATCTGGGCTGTCGCTGGCGCCATAGGTGAGTTGCTCTACCTGAGAGAAGAGCTGGCCGTAGCGACTGTCACTAAGTCCATAAGGGATGCGTGTCCCCACAGGGTTAAGCCCTGGCTGGCTTAGCGAGATCAGGTATAAAAAGGCCTTCTTGCCCAACTCAAGGCATTCTACGGCATCACCCTTAAGTAAATGCTGAGTATCGCCCAAAGTGAGGGTGAGCTGGGAAAGCGGCTCGCTGGTCACCAGGGAGAGGGTAAAATGGTCGGCGTCGCAATGACGTAGCAGAGGACCCGTTAGTAATAGAGGTAGCGTCATAATGATTGAGTGCGCTTACAGTTCATTGGCTTGGCATCGTAGCCCCAGGTGATGCGCGCCTCACCCTGGTGTTCCCACAGGGATTCGTTGCGCCCCACGTAGCGGCTACCACTACCGCTGGGTTGGTGATACATAAGTGAGACGCTGTCGCCAAACTCGGCGATGAGGGTGCCAGGCTCGGTGGCGAAATAGCTGACCACTACCTCTTTAGCGGCGATGCCGTCGCATTGGTAGTACACCTCGGCGCTAGGGCCAATGAGACGGTATCTGGCTTGCAGTTCTGCGATCCGCATCTGATAGCTGTTATGAACGCATTGGCGCTTATCGTCACGCTTCCAACACTCGTCGCGTCCCTTGAGCCAGCCGCGCTGCTCCGCCTTCAATAGCGGCGGATGTTCATTGACCGCCTTGGCACTGGCCGCCTGAAAGACTTGGGCGAGCTGAGTGTCCAGCGTTGCCAGCTCGCTGTCTTGGCAGACTAAGCGGGCCATACTGGAGAGCTGGTCGTTGTCGCAGCGAAAACTGGGTTGATTGTCGGCGCCCTTAATCACCCCATTAATCAGCTTAGTGTCGGGCCCATTAATCACCATAGTGTCGGCCTTAGCGACGTGGTCGTTTTCCAGCTGCCCGGAGGCCTGAGTTGGCGAGTTGCTGCAGGCCGACAGCAGGATGCCAGTTGCGACAGCTAACGAAATGGTTTTCATGACTAAGCTCCTAGCCTTGGCCTGATATCCTTGATAACAACAGAGAATATCCTGTTGCGGCGGACGCGGCAAATATCCAGGATTAAAACAGTTTCATTCTCGCTGGCATGCCTGCGTTTGGTTTAGCCTCTGCCTCCTTACTGCTATGATTAGGTAACAGAGGGTTGGGAAGGAGAGTGACAGTGACGCTACGTATCATACTCAATGGCAAGAAAGCCGGCATTGAGGAGGTCAGAGAAGCGATCGCCCGTGTCAGAGAAGATCATGACATCCAGGTGCGTGTGACCTTTGAGGCCGGTGACGTGGCGCGTTTGGTTGATGAGGCGATAGCCGAAGGTTGTAGCCGGATTGTGGCCGCCGGTGGCGACGGTACGCTCAACGAGTTGGTAGATGCCTTGATGGGGCATCCTAAAGAGAAACGTTGCGAGGCGGCGATTTTACCGCTTGGGACGGCAAACGACTTTGCCGCAGCGGCTGAAGTTCCCGAGGATTATGAGGCAGCATTAAGGTTGGCGGCTGAGGGCGAGGCCTATGGGGTCGATGTGATTCGTGCCAACGACAGGCATGTGATCAACATTGCCAGCGGCGGCTTTGGTGCCCAAGTCACTTCAAATACTCCTGTGGCACTAAAACACTTTCTCGGCGGCGGCGCTTATACCTTATCTGGCTTAGTGCAGGCGTTGAACTTTAAGCCCTATGATGGTGAGTTTGTTATTCATGGGGAGTCCAGTCAGCAGCAATTGCTGGTGGGCGCCGTCTGTAATGGTCGTCAGGCCGGTGGTGGCCAGGTGCTGGCGCCCGAAGCCTATATTAACGATGGTTTGATGGATCTGGTGGCCCTGCAGGACTTTCCTATCGAGGCGCTGGCCCAGGTCATTGCCGAGTTACAAAACCCGGAATCGGACAACGAGTATGTCAAATATCACCGACAGCCCAGCGCCAGTTGGCGATCCAATCCGCCGATGCCGATTAATTTAGATGGTGAGCCCATCACAGAGACCCAGGTAGATTTTGAGATACAAGCCGCTGCCATCAGCCTGGTCTTGCCTGCCGATTGCCCTATGTTGAAACCTGGTACCCAACCCATAACAAACGAGTAGTATTGATGTTGAAGATAATGATCACCGGCGCCACAGGTCTATTAGGGCGAGCCTTGATTGAGCGATTTTCCAGTGAGGCGGTAACCATACTGGCTTGTGGGTACTCGCGGGCGACTCCAGATATGCACAGATTGGATTTGACCGATAAGTCGGCTGTGGAGCTGTTTATTGCGAACCATAAACCCGATGTGATCCTCCACTGCGCCGCCGAGCGGCGACCCGATGTGTCTGAGCGCGACCCGCAGGCGGCGCTGGCGCTTAATCAGGCTGCCAGTGAGCACTTGGCGCAGGCGGCTAAGGCCCATGATGCCTGGCTTTGTTATATCTCTACCGATTATGTGTTTGACGGCACAGCGCCTGATTATGGTGAGGAGGATGAGACGCATCCGCTCAATTTCTACGGTGAGTCCAAACGTCAGGGGGAGCTGGCCGTCTTAGGCGTGTCACCTGGCTTTGCCGTTTTGCGCTTGCCTATTCTCTATGGTCAGGTGGAGTCGTTAGCTGAGTCCGCCGTCTTGGTGATGTTAACTCAGTTGGTGAGTCAGGAGGCTAGCGCGCAGGATAACTGGGCGACCCGCAGCCCCACCTCCACCTTAGATATCGCCAATGCCCTGGTTGCCATGATGACACGTCAGCAGACTCAGGGGGATGTTAGCGGTATCTATCACTTTACCGGCGCCGAGAGAATGACCAAGTATCAGATGCTGGTCAAGATGGCCAAGATCTTGGGACTGAGCCATCAGCATATCGCGCCGCTTGCAACTCCTAATGATAGTGCCAAGCGACCCAAGGATTGCAGCCTGAGTATGGCACGGCTCAAATCTTTGGCGATAAAGAGTGAAATCGAATTCGAACAGGGCGTAAAATATAGCCTGTCCCGCTCCGGTCCAGCCCTTGCCAAGATCGGATTATCCTTTGATTTAAATTAGGAAATAATGTGCCGATTCTGAGTTATGGTCGTTACCGAGCCGCCGACCAGCTAGCCCTGCTGCGCATCATGGCCCTGATGCTGAAACTCTGTTTGACCTTTGTATTTGCCGATACCTTTGGTCTGTCTCTGCATAGTCCGGCACTGAATCTGACATTGATCCTTGAGGCCTGCTATTTAGGTTTCACCTTTTGGCTGCGAAAGCCTCTGCTCAGCAGTGAAGCTGGGCTCTTTATCGCCCTGGTGCTCGATACGCTGCTGTGGATCTCCTGGCTCTATTTCTCCGGCGGTGCCACCAATGCTTTCATCTCTTTGTTGTTACTGCCCATCGCCATCGCCGCCGTGCTGCTGCCATTTTGGGCGCCTTGGTCTTTGGCGCTGCTCTCGAATCTAGCCTATAGCCTGATGTTGTTTGCCACGCCTGATAGCAGTATGAGCCACCACGGCATGGATATGCAGTCTCACTATCTGGGAATGTGGGTTAACTTCATTATCTCTTCGTTGGTGTTGACCACCAGTGTGGCCCTCTTAGCTAAGCGGATGCGGCGCCAGGATGCCCAGCTGGCCTTCATGCGTGAAGCGCAGCTGCGTCAGGAGAAGCTGATCGCCCTAGGCACCGCCTCGGCGCAGATGGCTCATCGACTGGCGACGCCTCTGGGAAGCCTCAGGTTGCTGGTGGAAGAGTTGCAAGAGGAGGCAACAAATGATGGGCCTGCACTGCAGGAGATGAAGTCGGCACTATCGGTTTGCGAGGCCACTTTGATGGCGCTGCGAAACGCCACAGAATCGATACGTGACGGTGCCGTGCGCACCGAATCGGTTGAGCAGTTGGTCAGCGGCCTGCGTGATCAGGTCAACTTGTTAATGCCTGCGGTGAAGCTTGAATTGCAGGCTGATAAAGCGGTTGCCAAATTGGCGCTGACCGTCGATGCCAGCCTGCAACCTGCCTTACTGGCGCTGATTGAAAATGGCGCCAGAGCCAGTCTGGAGAAGATAGATGAGATGCGGGTAACCCTCTCGGTGCTGCGTCAGGAGGATGAGCTGGTATTGAGTGTGCGAGACTTCGGTGCGGGAATACCGGCGCCGCTACAGCAGCAGCTCGGGCATCAGATTGTCGAGCAGCCAAAGGGAATGGGGGTCGCCTTGTTACTCAGTCATGCCAGCTTGGAGCGACTGGGGGGACGCTTGATCCTCGGCAGCCATGTGGATGGTGGCGCCGTGGCGCAGGTTTATCTGCCAATAGTGGAGGCCTAATGAAGCGCTTGTTGATCATTGACGATGAGGTGAGTTTTGCGGGGATATTGGCACGGCGCATGGCAAAACATGGTTATGAGTGTGAACAGGCCCATGATGCTACACAGGCGCTACTTAAGGCGCGGCAGTTTAAGCCCAGTCATATACTGCTGGACATGAAGCTGGCCGATGATAATGGTCTGGCATTGATCGCTCCCCTAAGAGGCGCCGCTCCTCAGGCGGTACTGGTGCTGCTGACCGGTTACGCCAGCATAGCCACAGCGGTGGAAGCGATGCGTCTGGGCGCAGATAACTACCTGACTAAACCCGCCGATACCGCGACTCTGCTCAGGGTGTTGGATGATGAGGCGCCCAAGGTGATCGAACCAGAGGTCGATGAGGTGCCCCTGAGTCCTAAACGGGTCGAGTGGGAGCATTTGCAGCAGGTGCTAAATGCCAACAAGGGTAATGTTTCGGCGACGGCGCGCCAGTTGGGGATGCACAGGCGTACCTTGCAGCGTAAATTGCTGAAAAAACCGCAGGATATGAGTTATTAAACCGGTTTACACCATTGCCTTAGGGGCATTTGAATTGATTATTTAATAACGGCGCTATCTGTTATATCTATGATTTGGGTTTGAATTGGGCTAAGTTGACCTCTATGCTCTAAAGCATAGCTAGTTCACAGGTAGGTGTGTTTGACCTCAGGTCAAAACGCCAGGAAGGCGATTTCGTTATCCGTAGTAAAGGAAAGACGATGTCGACAGAATCTTTGTATAGCAGTGAACGCTTTTTACTCGATAATCCTATCGATCTTATCTCCCTCGACAAGTGGCAAAAGACGGTTAATCTGCTGGCCAATGTGTTCAATGCGCCTGCCAGTTTTCTGGTGCAATATACGCCAAAAGGGTTTCAGGTCACCATCGCCAGTAAGCAGGTCAGTAACCCCTATCCGGCAGGGGTGGTGATTGCGCCCGATACCAATATCTTCTGTCGACGTATCGTCGAGACTCAAAAAGATCTCTATGTACGCGATGCGCAAATAGAGCCCTGTTGGCAGACCAATCCCGAGGTGAAGAACGACGGTTTTTCATCTTACTTGGGGGTGCCGGTGTTTTGGCCCGATGGCCGCTGTTTCGGTACCTTCTGCGTGATGGACTTCAACAAGACTGATTACCAGGACACTTATTTTGAGTTGATCCATCAGCTCAAAGAGATCCTTGAGGCCGATCTTGCGCTGTTAGATATTTACGGTGAACTGAAGCAGCTGGCTCATCTGGATGAGCTGTGTCATATCAATAATCGCCGTGGATTTAAGGGATTAGCAAGGCAGCGTATTAAGTTGGCTCAGCGTAATGAGAGCCGCTTAGCCATGCTCTATATCGATGTCGATAACTTTAAAGGGATCAATGATGGTCATGGCCACCTGGTGGGCGATGAAGTCTTAAAGTTGCTGGCGGGGATCATCAAGCAAAGCGTGCGCGCCTCGGATGTGGTGGGGCGTATCGGTGGGGATGAGTTTGTGGTGCTACTGATGTGTCAAAGCGATGAGGATGTTATTGCTACCGAGACCCGCATCATGCAGGGGCTAGACAATGCCATGGCCGACAGTCATCTGCCTGAGGTGACCGTCACCATAGGTCATAAAATAGTGGATCAGGATGTGCGCCTAGATACCCTGTTAGCCGAGGCCGATGAGGATATGTTGCGCCGTAAGCGCGATAAACAGGGCCTTTAAATAAAAAAAGCCCCGAGCGTGCAGTATGCTCGGGGGACGGGAGCGCAGTGGAGGGTTCCCAAAACCAGTAAATATTCTTAGAAGCGGTATTCTCCTGCTAGCCAGGCGTTAAGGCCTGTGCCAGGCATACGTTGTCCGGGGGCGAGATCGGCATTAAATACCCGGTTGTAGCCACCGAGATGATCTTCATAGTCGACATCAAACAGGTTTTTTACCCCGGCTTTTATCTGCCAGGCTGGTGCGTCATAGGCCATCATTAAGTTGACTAAGCCATAGCCGGCGCTGGTCTGTTCAGATTGGCTGACAGAGACCTTGTCCTGCGCGGCTACCATGACCCCTTCGATACGGGCCGACCAGTTACCTTGTTGGTAATTGAGGCCAAGGTTGATCTTAGGCGGCGCAATGCGATACAGGTTATCGTCGATGTCGCGGCGCTCACCACTGACGTAACTGGCCAGCAGATCCAGCTGCCATTGGGCGTTGATCTCGTAGCTGGCATTGATATCCATCCCCAGTAACTGGGCATCGACATTGGCAAACTCCATGGGATCTTCACTGCCCATCATATTAGCTGCCATGATCACCGCAGGATCGCGCGACTTGACCCCTTGGATATAGTCGTCGATACGATGCAAGAAAAATCGCGGGCTGATACTTAGCCCCTGACGATTGAAGTCGGCGCCGAGTTCCAGCTGATAGGCGGTTTCCAGCTCCAAATCCATTTTGCCCACATAGGTGCGGCCGTCGGCCAGGCCACCTGTGGACTGCATTGGGATCCACAGGTATCTCTGTTGGTAGCTGGCGCTGTCCTGTTTGCGGGCTAAGCCTAGTATCCAGGTGAGATCCGAATTGACTCGATAGCGGCCATTAATCACCAGATCCACGCCTGTTTGTGCTTGAGCGCGATCGGCCTGGTTATACCTGTCCATTAATACTTTGATGGCAGGCATGGCAGCAGCCATGGAGTGGTTAACCTCGTCTGCATCGGTTCGGTAGTGCTTTACCCTGGCACCAAGTTGCCACTGCCAATGGTCAATATCCTGTTGCCACTGGGCAAATAGGCTGTAGGTATCGTCCTGCACCTGATTAAAGTTGTCGACCTTAAAGATAGGCTTGCTGGGATCGGTGATCACCGAGTTGTGCGTGCTGAGTTGGCTGTCGATGCCAAATAGCCAGGCGTCTTTACCCAGTGTCAGCGCCATATCATAGCTCTGGCTCTCGGCGTTGTTGTACCTGGCATTTGTGCTCTCTGGTTTAACTCGCTCGCTAAAGTTGTCCATGCCGTGTCTGGCGTCGCTATACGCCAGATGCCAGTTCAGCCCCCAGCTGTCCAGGTTATGTTCGCCTTCGAGTTTAACTCTGTCGGTGCGAATGAAGTCAATATCCATGGGCAAGGCGGGCGTGCCTGCTTCGGTGGTTTCCAGATGCTGATAGCCGATGGCAATAGATTCAGCGTCTAATCCCTTATCGCTAAGATTAAAGCGATATTGACCGCCGACCATCTGCTTGTCATAGCCGCTAGGGGAAATATGCAGGCCGCTGCCACTTTTGAGATCTTTATCCCCATGCATCAGGTCGCCATAAATCAATAGGGCATGCTGCTCGCCGCCCACATTGACCTTGGCGCCAAGATGACTCTGTGCACCGTTGCCTTGATATTGGCCAGCAATGCGTCCTTGGGTATCGTTAAAAGTGGCCTGAGATTCGATCACTTTAATACTGCCGCCAAGGGTATTGGTACCGGCGGAGACGGGGGCAATACCCCGGTGCATCTCGACACGTTCGCTGTTGATCAGGCTGGCATAACTCAGCGGGGTGTCCATAGCATTAGGGCCCGCGCCGGCGAGCGATACACCATTGATCTGAGTGTTGACCCTGTCGCCAAACAGACCACGATATTGCGCAATGCCTGTCAGGGGACCATTACCATTTACCGCTGTCCCTGGCAGTTTAGAGAGTAAGCCGCTGATGTCGCTCACAGGAGCCTGGGCCTCGGGGGTGACAGAAGTAAAGTTGTCCTGATGGGCGCCATATACCTTTATCACCTCGAAGGCGGCTTCTTGAGCCTGGACAAAGGGGAGTGTCAACAAGGCTGCGCCAATGGAAAGGGTAAGATAGGAAAAACGCAGTGCCATGATATTGGTTTTGTTCGTGTTTAGATGGCGGCATTGTGGCAGTGAAGGGAAATTGTGACAAAGCCAAATCCCGATAGTGCGACAAGGTGTCGCACCATGGTAAATCGCTGACTTATTGCCTGTCTTTAGCCACGATTTGCCTTGCCGCTGGATAAAATTCAAACAGGTGTTTGCTTTTTTCACCACATAGGAAGGGTGGGATTTGATGGTCAGAAGATTAAATTTTTTAAGGATAAAAGTGGCTTGGTTTATTATTTTGGTAAAATTGAATACAGGATTCAATTGTTAAAATTGTTTTTAATCATTGGTTTATTGTTTTCTTGTCTCTTTGTTCACATTTTTTTGGTTTATTTGTATGACCAATATAATTCATTGACATCAATAAGATTCAGTCATTTAATTAAACCTCGAGTGTTTGATAAATTAAACGCGGTGGTCGTTTTGTTGTGCTCTCAAATGCTTAATTAGTGCCGAGTGTTATACCGGCGAACAATGTTGAATTGGGTATTGATTATGGAATATGAAACAAACACTGGACATAGCGTGACTGAAACAGAATCTGACCACGGTGCAATAACGCGTCGTCAATGGCTACAAGAGATGTTGGCTGGCAATGAGACAGACCTGAAAGATGAAGAGCCTAATTGCTATGTCTTAGGGTACAACTGACACCTTAGTTTATCGCCGTCCCGTTGACGCGAGTAAGTTAAGGCTAGATATCACGCGATAGCGAGCAATCAACCTCTTGTGTCTGTAAAGCAGCCCGTTGTGAGACCTGCTTGTTTGCGGCAGTGCTTGTTTGGAAAAGTGCTTGTTTTGAGGCGGCAATAGCGCTTGAGTAAGACAGCTAAAGTCTACGGAAGCATTGCTATTTAAAGTCATTACGAGCGCTGTTGGAGTATGATGTTAAGCGGATAAAGCGATGTCGGCATAGGGCTATTAAATGAGGATAAAGTCTGGAGTGAAACACTCCATATTTATCGGCCCTATGCCTGAGTCACTC
The DNA here is from genome assembly GCF_002215585.1 of Shewanella marisflavi. Lineage (NCBI taxonomy): Bacteria > Pseudomonadati > Pseudomonadota > Gammaproteobacteria > Alteromonadales > Shewanellaceae > Shewanella > Shewanella marisflavi. The sequence continues at coordinate 3,731,545 of NZ_CP022272.1, read as the reverse complement.
TCAAAGGAGAGAGATTAGTCGACGGCTATCATCACGTTGCTTGCCTTGATGATGGCATAGGCTTGGCCGCCTACGACCAGTCCTAGCTGCTCACAGGATTTCTTGGTGACCACTGAGGTGATCTCCACACCCGGCGCCAATTCGATAACCACTTCGTTGTTGACCGAACCTTCCTCAATCGCCTTGATCTTACCGGTTAGGTTATTGCGTGCACTGATTTTCATCTTAATTTATCTTCCTGTTAAATAATGAAAAAGTCATGGTAACTCTTTCTATAGTCAAGGATAAACCTCGGCATTGAATACTGTGACCCCTATTGGGATTTAGCCTGGGAGATCCGTCTACGCTCAGCGATCAAGCCGATGATTTGCGGCATGAGTGAGGCGACTATCATGGATAGCATCAAAAGGTATTGATGTGGGGTGAAGGATTCGCCCAATAACACCATGCCCGAGACAATCCCCGCCACAGGATTGGCGATGCCGCCGAAGGTAAAGTCCACCACGCTCATGCGCTGCAAAAGCCAGACATACATGATATAGCCAAGCACAGTATTGAGTAGGATGATCCAGCCTATACCCACGACATTATTCAGGTTCAATTGTGCGAGCGATTCACTGTAAGCTTTTGGCGTAAACCCAGCGTGGATTGCTGCGGCCACGCTGAGAAGGGCGCCGCCAATGATCAGTTGCCAGGTAAGCACTGTCCACCAGTGGATACGATCGCCTAAAGCCTTGGTGATCGTGCTGCCGACTATGATGCAACTAATGGCTGCCAGCATGGCAAGTAGGCCAACGGGGTTGAGACTGATGGAGTTTGGATTAAACAGCAGCCAGGCTAATCCAATCAGTATTAAGCCAAAGATTCCTTGGGTCAGGCTAGGGCGACGCTTACTGATCACCCAGTGAAATAACATGGCAAACACGGGCACAGAGATCATGCCCACACCTGAGATGGCCGAGGGTAAGGTAAGGGCCATGACAAAGATCAGGCTAAAGAAGGCGGCGATATTGATAAAGCCCAGGCGGAATAGCAGCCCCCATTCACCACGCTTGGGCAGGCTGGGTTTGATCGCCAGTAGAATAAGACCCGCCGGCAGCGCCCGTAAGGCACCGAGTAGCAGAGGTGGCCAGTCTGGCAGTGTAAATTGGGTTACCGCATAGGTGGTGCCCCAGAAGAAGGCGGGGATCATGGCCAGGAGTACATTCATATTTATCTCAGCGAGAAGTATCTTTATGTAAAGATATTAGTTTGCACGCTTTACTTAAGCTTGTAAAGTCTCTCTGGATTAATTATCTTTGCGTTAAGATAATTAATGGCGACTAAGTCGTACCCATAGGTGCGTATCGCCTCATTCAACTTATGTTCTCTCGGAGAGTCGATGAACTCAGATCACCTCGACGGCGTCGATCGCCTGACAGCCCAGTGGGCTAAAGAGAAGCCGCAGCTGGATACACTGCCAATGGCGATTCTCGGTCGCCTAATGCGTATTCACAAACACCTGGAATGTCAGCTGACCGCCTGTCATAAACAATTTGGTATCAGTATGGGGGAGTTCGATGTATTGGCTACTTTGCGCCGCAGCGGTGAGCCCTATCGTCTTACGCCTTCAGAGCTGTTGGCAGCCATGATGTTGACTTCGGGTGCTATGACCAATCGCATCGATGGCCTGGAGAAGAAGGGGTTAGTATCCCGAACTCATTGCCAGCAAGACAGGCGCAGCGTCACCGTCGGATTGACGCCCAGTGGACTGGCGCGGATCGATGAGGCGATAGAGGCCCATGTCGAACTGCAGCATACTTTGACAAAGCAGTTATCGCTCGATGAGAAACATCAAATTAATCATTTTCTTAAGCTTTGGCTAGCCGACTTCGAGTCCTAGACGAGCTATGAAAAAGTCGGTAGTCCCTGTGGGCTTGCCGACTTTTTCGGCGCTTAGCTGTGTTATTTTTGTAAACATATAATTACATTTAGTGCTGCTCTACCTAATTTATTCGCTCATTTTGACCATCAGAAGATCCCCTTTACCTTATCTGATTGAGTTTGCCCAGCGAGCTTGAACGGCCCGTCTTTCCCTTGCTTTTTATGTCTGTTTTTTCCTTCAGAAACCCACCCGACTTTTTAGTCTGGCTTTGCTCATTGCACATTTTTTTAGCGACTTGACCAAAGTCAATTTCAATCTGCGTCAAAGGCATAGTCTTAGCGTTACAAGGTATTCACACCTTCACCATAGCGGCTCTGGCAGTTTGAACCCCTTTGGTGAAATGCGCTAACAACGGAGTATTTTATGGAAAAGCAATCTTCTACCCCAGCAGTTAATGTCAATCAGCAACGTCGCAGCTTCTTGAGTGGATCTGTTGGTTTGGGTTTGGTGGGCGCGGGTATGGCCGCAGGTCTGGTATCAACCAGTGCTTCAGCCACGACTCAGAGCAAGTCTGACCGCATGGCAAACTACAAGGCCGAGCAGTTAGAGCGAGTGACTCAAGAGTTGGTGCCACCGCCTATGGTGCCTAAGCATGATCAGGTCGCCAAGGGTAAGCCTAAGGTGGTGCAGGTAAAAATGGTCGTAGAAGAGAAGCAGGTGGAGCTGGAAAATGGTACCAAGGCGTGGGTCTGCGCCTTTAACGGTAGTGTGCCGGGTCCGCTTATCGTTTGCCATCAGCATGACTTCGTCGAGTTGACGCTAGTTAATCCGGCTAGCAACGCTTTGGCCCACAACATCGATTTGCATGCCGCCACAGGTGCCCTGGGGGGCGGTGAGTTGACCTTGGTCTCTCCCGGCCAGGAGGTGACCTTCCGTTTCAAGGCTACCAAGGCAGGAACCTTCGTCTATCACTGCGCACCGGGCGGGGTAATGATTCCGTGGCACGTGGCGATGGGGATGCACGGTGCCATCATGGTGTTACCACGTGACGGCCTGAAAGATGCGGCCGGTAAGCCCATAAAATACGATAAGGCCTACTACCTTGGTGAAGCAGACTTCTATGTACCTAAGGATGCAAACGGCAAGTACAAGTCCTACGACACTGTGATGGGCAGTATGACTGAGGTGCTTGAGGTGATGAAGACGCTTACGCCGTCCCATGTCGTGTTCAATGGTGCGGTTGGTGCCCTGACAGGTAAGGGGGCCATGACAGCTAAGGTGGGTGAGTCTGTGCTCTTTGTGCACTCACAAGCCAACCGTGATTCCCGTCCACATATCATAGGTGGACACGGTGACTATGTTTGGCCGGCAGGCTCCTTTGCCGATGCGCCGCAGACCGACCTGGAAACCTGGATGCTCGCCGGGGGCTGTGCCTGTGCTGCCGTGTACAATTTCCGTCAGCCGGGCCTCTATGCCTATGTCAATCACAACCTCATTGAGGCTGTCCTTAAGGGGGCTGCTGCCCATATCAAGGTCGACGGTGAGTGGGATGACAACCTGATGGTTCAGGTGAAGAAACCTTCCAACATAGTAACCGCCTAAGGCTGTATCGCCCAGGTCTAGCCGGCCTGGGCAAAGGTTTATTGACAGGGTTTAGGAGGTGCAGATGCGAAGCTTACGCCTGATGGCATTACTGATGATGCTGGGAGCCATCTTTATTCCCCCCCGTACACAAGCCGCCGAGGTGGACTATGGCCTGGAGGCAGATGTCTATCTCTGGTACGCCAGTCTGGATATGGCGCAGTACCAGCAACGCCTGGCAAAAGATGTTGGCTTGGTGGATCTGGCCGAATATGCGGGTGCCGAGATACGTGGTGGTGCCCACCACATCATGTCGATTACGCCGATCGCCCAAAGCCAAGATGGCAGTGAGGTTGAGGTCGAGATTGAGTTTCTGTTGGCCTCCGCTATGGAGATTAAGGCGCATAGTGAGGTCAGGGGGCAATATGTGGTGCAGCGCCTGAACCTGGATAATTTAGGGTTGGTGCGCAGCAGCGTTACCCTGGTCAATGAGTATGATGACTTCACCTCACGTTACCGAGCCGCCGCGCCTAACAATCAGATCCGCGCCGCCCTTTATGCCTGGACCCAGTCATTAGATAGTTTGGATGGGGCTAGGCTGTTCTCCCTGATGGCGACGGATGCTAGCTTTAGTGGTCCGGAAGACCCTTCCCAGCCCCTAGGCCAATACCTTGCCTACCTAAAGCGTCTCGAACATAGCGACAGTCGCCGGGTGATTAAAAACCTTACCCTGACGCCAGAAACCGCAGGTATATATCGACTGAATTTTGAATATCAATGGACGGCGACCAATAACCAGGGGGAAGTCGAGCTGGCACAGGTCGGTGTGGTGATGCTCTTGTCCGTGAGTCAGCAGGGAGTCAAGGTACATCTTTATCGTGCCCAGTACCTGCCGCCGGTAACCGATCTTGGCGCCGAGGTGCGCTGTTAGCCCTACGAGGAAAAGATGATGACACAAGTGATTCAACCTAAGGTCAAACGTGCGCTGAATATCGTTTTACTACTCATCGGCAGCATGATGAGCAGCGCCTGCATGGCAAATATGCCTATTCTCAAGGGAATAGGTGGTGACTTTAGCCTGCGTAGCAGTAAGGGGGGCGAGGTACGTCTGTCGGACTTTGACGACAAGGTGGTGATGATGTTCTTCGGCTACACCAATTGTGCCGACATCTGCCCGACCACTATGGCCCATATCAGCCAGCTAATGAATCAGCTGCCAAGTGAGACACGTGAGCGCATCCAGGTGCTCTTTATTAGCATAGATAGCGACTACGACACCCCTAAGCACCTGAATAAATACCTCAGCTATTTCGATCCCAGCTTTATCGGTCTGGTGGATGAGCGGGAAAAGATTGATGCAGTTGCCGCCCTCTTTAAGGCCGATTACACCAAGCTGGCCGAAGAGAGGGTGACGACCGAGTATAAAAAGCTGAGCCTGGAAGATAGTGAGGCGCCTAAGCGTCAGGGGTATCTCTATTCCCATACCGCCAAGATCTTCGTGCTCGATGGCAAGCAGCGGGTGCGCGGCTTCTTCTATACAGGTACCCCCACCGACGAGATGCGTCAGCAGCTAGAGAGTCTGCTGTAATCATTAAAAAGGAGATCATATGAAACAGGTTTTTTGTTTGTTGGTGTTGCTTTGTAGTGGGGGGGGCGCCGCCCAAGCCAGTGAGCTAATGGTGCATGATGCCTGGATCCGTGGTATGCCGCCCACCTCCAGAGTCGTGCCCGTCTACCTGTCGCTGCACAACCCTAGTAATAAGCCGCTTGTGCTCAAGGGGATCAGTAGCCCCAGGGGCGCAGTCGAGCTGCATCAGACTCTGATGGAAAATGAGGTAATGCGAATGCAGAGTGTGGGGGCTATTCAGATTCCGCCTCACGGTATGGTAAAGCTTGCGCCCGGTGGCTATCACGGCATGATGTCGGACTTTAAGGGCGGTGTACCCGCCTTGGGAGAGGAGGTGCAGCTCACCCTGACTTTGGCAGATGGTGAGAGCCTGTCGGTCACGGCCAAGGTAACAGCCCAGGGAGCTGCGCACGACCACAGCATGCATCATTAAATAAGCGCTAGGTGTTTTTTGAAGTAGATGTATCTTTAATGCCTGTTCATCATGATCTAGATCACGACTTGTTATCAGCTTGTGATTTAGATTAACGAAGCGACAGGACTAAGGAAGGCGCGATGATAACGGATCCACAGATTAAGGCCTGCATTCACAGGCACCACCTATTTTCGGCACTGGGAGAAGAGGAGCTTTGCCGTTTGCTTAGCCAGGCGGCCAAGATCACCCTGGATGCTCACGAGAATCTCTTCTATCAGGGGGATCTGGCGAAGCGTTTCTACCTGGTGATTCAGGGCCATCTGCAGCTCTATCGCACCAGTTTGCAAGGACAGGATAAGGTGATCGAGGTGGTGCGTGAGGGACGCACCTTTGCCGAAGCCCTGATGTTTAGTCGTCTAGCTTCTTACCCTGTGTCGGCTCAGGCAGTATCTCAATGCACCTTAGTGAGTTTCGACAGCGAAGGTTACCTTGGCATGCTTAGAGGCAATTCCGATGCCTGTATCGCCATCATGGCCGAGATGAGTGTCAGACTGCGTAAGGATATCAACGAGGTGGAACTGCTCTCGGTACAAAATGCCCAATCACGTCTGTTACTCTTCTTGCTACGTAACATGCAAAAGATTGGCGATAATCAGGGGCGTGTCGAGTTAGATATTCCTAAACGTGTACTGGCATCGCGCCTGTCGATTCAACCGGAAACCTTTTCTCGGTTAATGAAGAAGATGGTCACAGAGGGGATCATCACAGAGTCCCGCGGCGCTATCGACATCAAAGAGCTTTCTAAGCTTTATGCCTGTGCCAATATGCCATTAGCTAACCAGACGATGAATCAGAACGCATCCTTTATGCAAGCAGGTAAGGCGCCTTGCCAGCAGATTGCTATTGAGATGGTGTAGCTAGGGTTTCGGCCAACGGGCGTTCGGCGGTGCAGCAGCGATCTCTACCAGTCTCCTTGGCGCGGTACATCGCTTTGTCGGCCAGTGCCAGCAGGCTGTCTGGCGTGTCGCCTTGAGTGGCGGTCACTATGCCGAAGCTGGCGCTGATGGGAATGAGTCTCCCCTGCCAATTCAGGCTGCTCTGCCTTAGGGTATGTTGTAGTTTCTGGGCGATGAGATCTGCCTCTGTGCTATCGGTCGTTGGTAAGATAAGCAGAAACTCCTCTCCCCCAAGACGGCAGAAGCTGTCGGTGGCGCGTATCACTTTACCAATCTGCTGCGCGGTCTTGACCAGTACGGCATCTCCCGCCGAGTGGCCAAACTTATCGTTGATCTGTTTGAAAAAATCGAGATCGAACAGAATAAGGCTGTAGGCCTGCCCATCTCTAAGCCAACGCTGATGCAGTTGTTCTAACTGTTGCTGCATGGCGCGTCGATTCCACAGACCGGTGAGATAGTCTCTGTCTGCCTGCTGGCGAATTTTTTGTACCAAGCGGGTGAGGGCATTGCCCATCATGATCACATTGATCCACAGAGTCATGATCACATATAGCCATAACATAGGGATGGCATCGTTGCTCAGAATAGTTGCGAGTTGGGGTTTTAAAGAAGGGTCCAATGCCAGTAGCAGGGCTCTGACGGCGAAGGTGATTCCCATCAGGGCGATAGGGCTTAATAGCACCACAGCGATGGGCCGTTTGACCGTGCTTTCCAGGGCGACCAGGTTGTCTTTCGCCATCAGTAAAAAGACGATAGCCGCCATCAGCGAGAAGAGTATTCCGAGTGTGCCGCTTGCCTCGTGGCTCGGCGCCTGAGTCAGCATCAGTAGCCCAATGACCAGCCAGAGTGCGCTATCGAATTTAATGCTGCTGTTTAGCCTGAACAGACCTTGAGTGCCGCTGCGAAGCAGAATAAACCCCAGTAACAACAGCATATCGGCACCATGCCAATAGAGATAACTGGCGCTTTGTCCTCTTTGAGTTGTCAGTATTACACCAATAAGGACGAGGAGGTTAGCAAGGGAAAAATAGGCACTGGCACGCGGCGCAATACGCAATGGAAAGCTCATTACCCCCCAAGCGAGAGTAGAGGTGCCGGCGAGCAGACAGATAAACATGACGAGCAGCTCGGCGATGGGATCAATAGTCATAAGCAATCTTTTTTATTTTTCCACTCTATAGAGCAGGTTTGCTGCAGTGAATACTCGTTATCGCAAAAATGTAAATGATGACGATGAAAGGCTGAATATATCGCCCTTAGCCGTCTATCTGTTTGTTCGTTAGGTAGCAGCGCTCAAAGCTTATCGCATCAGTGGGTTTACCATAGAGGTAGCCTTGACCGAAATCGCACTCTTCCTGACGAATAAAATCATCCTGAGCCTGGGTCTCAACTCCCTCGGCGATCACATTGAGCGTCAGCTTCTTACCCATGGCGATGATCGCTCGTGTCAGTTCTCTGTCTTGCTCGTTCTTCTCCAGGTTTGTAATAAAACAGCGATCTATCTTGAGAGTGTCGAAGGAGTATTTTTGTAGATAGCTCAGGGAGGAGTAGCCGGTGCCAAAGTCGTCTAGAGAGATCTTGACGCCCAAAGTTTGTAGGCGGTCGATGATATGTTTGGCCAGCTGCTCATCTTGCAGTAAGACGCCCTCGGTAATTTCCAGTTCTAGGGAGGAGGGCGGCAGTTGATACAGGCTTAACAGATTGGCGATGTAGTCGGCAAAATCGACGTCGCGAAACTGCAGTGGTGAGATGTTTATTGCTACGCGAAATTGCTGGCTGGGATCACGGCAAAGCCATTGGGCAGCCTGTTCGATGGCGGTATGCAGGACAAAGTTACCTATGGCAATGATCTGGCCATTGTTTTCTGCCAGGCTGATAAATTGGTCCGGTGGTACGTCGCCCAGCAGTGGGCTGTGCCATCTAAGTAGGACCTCGGCGCCGATCACACCTTGGTGCTGCAGACTGAATAGCGGTTGATAGTGCAGACTAAGCTCCTGATTTTTTAGGGCGTCGACCAAGTGAGATTCCAACAGGCAACGGCGTTCGATATTGGTCTGAGTCAACTTGTTAAAGAAGCTATAGGGCGTGCCGTCACTCTTACTGATGCTCATGGCTGCCCCCGCTTTTTGCATTAGCTCGGCCGCATCCTGTGCGTCGGTCGGTGCTATTGCTACCCCTATGCAGCAGGGAATATTGATGCTGAAATTGGCCAGAGCAAAGGGGATGTTGGCGGTCTGTATGATGCTGTTAATTAACGGAAGCTCTAGTGGATTTGTGCCTCTGTGGGCAATGACAAATTCGGCGCCAGCAATACGGGCAAACAGGTTGTCTTTGTGCAAAATGCCCTTAATGCGCTGACTAAAGAGCTGCAGTACCTTGTCCCCAATGACGTAGCCATAGCTTTCATTGATTGACTTAAAGTTACGTAGGCCAAAGTAGATCACATAGGTGTTTAGTTCGTCGGCTTGGCTGAGCTGTTGCGACAGTTGATTAATGAAGCCAAGTCGATTGGCCAAGCCGGTTAATGGATCGTGATCTTTATGAAATTGCAGTGAATTTTCAATGGCGGTGCGATGCTCTATTTCGCTCAATAACTTTTTACTGAGTTTGGTTAGCTCAAGTGTTCGCTCTTGTACCTTGGTTTCTAAGATCTGGTTGAGGTGAAGCAGTTTGGCGCTCTGATACAGACTGGCGAGATTGGCGTTGATGGCATTTTGAAAACGTGCCAACAGATGACGAAAGGTCCGCCCGTAGTCTCTCTCATGATTATCCAGCATGCAGAGGGTGCCAAAGGGATGGCCGTTGGGCCAGGTTAGCGGTAGGCCACAATATGCGATCATTCCCAGTTTGATATCTGGATTGCTATCCCACTCTTTATCTTTTAAGGCATTGGGCACTACCAGCTCGGATTGATTTTTGATAACGGTTTCACAGTAGAGACCATGGCCCAGACCCTCTGTATCATGGCGTTTATAGGGATTGTCCGGATGCTGGCTGCTGGTAAAGACCGAAATGTCTTTATCTGTCACCCGCATGATTAAGATGGCCGGCGTATCGACGATTTCCGATAAAAGATCTAGGGTTTGCTGCCAGCCATTAAACATCTCATCCGGCACGCCAAGCTGGGCCGTGTTTACCTGAGTTTGACTGAAGAGAGGGTCTTGCTCCAGCAATGAGAAAGCGTCTTGGTAGGGCATGATTAGGCATCCTGAAAAGCGCATTTGTGATCCGTTTAACTAACTATAACCTATAGACTTCATCGGTGTATGGTGTTGTGTTGCTGTTTTTTTGAGCTGTATGGCTTTTTGTCTTTTATATCACCGGAAGCTTAACTGAACGTTTGGTTTTAAGGTGTTTAACACTAGTTTATTGTCTAAATCCCATCATCTTTCTCGAGCGATAACCAAATGCTCATCGGGCCGCATTGACCATTAGCTTTAAAGGCTGGCTCATCTTTGCAATCATTTGCTGTAGGGCTTTAAAGCCTGCTCTGGCTAATGGAGATAAACCTTGGCGTTAACTGGTTGGAAGCTATTAAAAAGACTATCTTTTAATCATAAGCCGATTCATTTTCAGGCGAGTTTAGTTCTGGCCATTCTCTTTGCCTTACCGTTTGTGGGCACACTAAGGATACTCATATGCAGATGACGCTCTCTTTTCTCGGCGCCGCCCAGGAAGTCACTGGGTCTTGCCATCTTCTCGACATCGCGGGCCGTCAGGTGTTACTCGACTGCGGCATGATTCAGGGAGGCAAGCTTGATGCCCTGCGCAATCACGACCCCTTTGTTTTTGAGCCCACAGAGATCCATGCCGTGGTGCTGAGCCATGCTCATATCGATCACTCGGGGCGACTGCCCCTGCTGGTCAAGTCTGGCTTTACCGGCCCTATTTATACCCATAAGGCGACGGTCGAGCTTTGTGAGGTGATGCTTAGAGATGCCGCCATGCTGCAGGTACGCGATGTAGAGCGGCTTAATCGAAAGCGGGCGAAGCTGGATCAGCCGCTGCTAGAGCCCTTGTTCGACGAAGAAGATGTGGCGGCGGTGATGAAACAGTTTGTCGCCCTCGATTATGGCCAGTCGGTGCAAGTGGTGCCTAACTTGACGGCCCGTTTGTCTGATGCCGGCCATATTCTGGGCTCCGCCGTGGTGGAGTTGTGGCTGGGGGAGGCCGATAGCAGAAAGAAACTGGTTTTCAGCGGCGATCTCGGCCGGGCGGGCATGCCAATTTTGGATGATCCCACGTTTATCTATGATGCCGATCTGGTGTTGATGGAGAGCACCTACGGCGACCGACTGCATCGTAGCTGGGACGATACGCTGGCGGAGCTAAAGGCTATTTTTGCTAAAACCATCAAGGAGAGCCGAGGCAATATTCTGTTGCCGGCGTTTTCAGTAGGTAGAGCCCAAGAACTGCTCTACCTGTTTCACCTTTATGCCAAAGAGTGGGCCTTGTCGAACTGGCGTATCTGTCTCGACAGTCCTATGGCGATCAAGGCGACGCAGATTTATGTGGCCAATTATCAGTTGATGGATGAGGATTTTAAGCGTTTCACTCGCTTGTCTCCGGGCAAGCACCCACTGCTTTCTAATGTGGACTTTATCAATAGCACTGAGGAGTCGATGGAGCTCAACGAGATCCATCAGGGGCTGATCATCATAGCTGGCAGTGGCATGTGTAACGGTGGCCGGATCCGCAGTCATCTGGAGCATAATCTGGCCAATCCTAAGTCAGATGTGATCATCTGTGGTTTCCAGGCTCTAGGTACGCCGGGCCGTTTACTGGTGGATGGCGCCGAGTCGCTTACGATTCATGGTCGTAATATTCCGGTGAAGGCCAAGATACATACAGTGGGCGGGCTGTCGGCCCATGCGGATCAGGCGGAGCTTATCCATTGGTATCAACACTTTGAACAGATGCCGCCACTGGTCTTAATCCATGGCGAGAAGGAGGCGCAGGAGCGGCTGCTGGCTAAGCTGACCGCCGAGACTAGTAAGCCGCCCCATGTGGTGATTGCCGAGCGCGGCGACACGCTAGATCTTAGTGCATTGCCTGAGCTAGTGTGGCTGCCTGGTAGAGATTAATCTTTCCTTGGAGGTAAAATCTCTGTTAGCTTAACGCTCAGCGAATGATATTAGCCCAAGGAAATCTCAGATGGATGAACATATCGTCATACTTATCATAGCCTTAGTTGTTTTGTTTTATGGCTATATTTCTAAATGGTTGGCGCGTTTTTACATCTCGGGTCCTATGGTGTTTACCTTACTTGGTCTGCTTATGTCGCCCTACGGGCTCGATGTGGCTCAGGTCAAGGTAAATGCCGACTTTGTCACCACCTTGGTTGAGATCGCCTTGGTATTGGTACTCTTTAGTGATGCCGCGCTGTTAGATCTCAAGTTGCTCAAACAGTCTTGGCAGTTGCCGGCGCGGCTGCTGTTTATCGGTTTGCCTATTACCGTGGTGGCGGGAGCCATAGTGGCCAGGTATTTCTTTCCCGATTTTCCCACTCTCTATCTGTTAATGTTGGCCTTACTGCTCACGCCCACCGACGCGGCGCTGGGTAAGGCGGTTGTGTCAGATCCTAAGGTGCCTAAGAAGATTCGCTCCACCATCAATGTAGAGAGTGGCCTGAATGATGGCATTATCTTCCCCATATTGATCACTGTGGTCGCGATGATCTTGAGCGGTCTGGAAAAGGCTCAGGACAATAGCTGGCTGATGTACGTTGGTGAACAGATCCTGTTCGGTGCCTTGGTGGGCGGCGTGGTCGGTTATCTGGGGACTAAGCTGCAGACCTTTTGTTTTAAGCGCGAGGGTATGGTAGAGACTTATCTTAACTTGATCCCTATCGCGCTGGCCATTTTGGCTTACTACCTGGCCGAAGCGTTTTCGGGTAATGGCTTCATTGCGGCTTTCTTTGCCGGTCTTTATGCCGGAAATACCAGTGAGATGGCCAGGGGGCATATTGAAGATTTCGCCGAGAGCGAAGGTGAGCTGCTGGTGTTGATCAGTTTCTTTATCTTCGGTCTGGCGTTCGTGCCCACCACCTTGCCCTATGTCACCTTTGATGTCGTGATCTATTCACTGCTTAGCCTGACGCTGCTACGTATGTTACCTGTGATGGTATCCCTTATTGGCACTAAGCTGGACCTTGCTACCATGGCCTTTATCGCTTGGTTTGGGCCCAGAGGGATCGCCTCAATTTTGTATGTACTCATCATTGCCCATGAAATGGGCGGTATCAAAGGGTTTGAGACCCTCTATAGCGTAGTGACTGTGACAGTGCTGATGAGCATATTGGCTCACGGCCTGTCGGCCCAGCCGCTGGCAAACTGGTATGCCAAACGGCATCCTGATAACGAATCTAGTGCCAAACAAGATTAGGGCGCCAAGCTTTAGTTTTGTAGATGATCGGTTTGTGTATGGATCTTCTGCATGCTCTTGATCAGCATGTAGAGACAGGTGCTGAGCAGACAGATCCCCAGATAGAGCATCATGCCCTGACGCTTATTATCTAAGGTTAAGGCGAGTAAAGGACCGGCAACTGACCCCAGGCTGTAACAGAGCAGCATCAACTCGGTTGCCGATACTAGCTTAACCGAGGGCAGTTTGTCACAGGCCAGTGAGATAGCCACCGGATAAAGGGCGAAGCTCGCCGCGCCCAAGATAAAGTAGCTCAACGCCTTGAGGGTAAAATCATTGGACTCTATGGCGCCGATCACTCCCATTAAGCCTATTAGGCAACACATGGCCATCAAGAGACGCTTATCCATACGGGGTGAGAGATAACTGACTAGCGGCTGTATCGCCATACCGCCCAAAATGATAGCGGCCATCAGTAGCCCTGTTAGGTTAGGTTCTCCCACTTGCTTGGCGATGTAGACAGGCATTAGGCCGTAGATGGGCCCCAGCAGCAGGCCTGAGACCAGGCAGCCTACAATTGCTGGCCGGCTAAGACCTGCGATCTCTTTGATGGAGAGTTTCTGTTGCTGCTGATGAGAGGGTTGTCCCGAGGTGATTAGCAGTGGCGCCAGCATGGCCAGTGCCAATAGGGCGATCACAAACAGGTAGGGTAATACGCCTTGGGTACCGACTTCACCTATGGCCAGTTGTCCGACGGCGCTACCGCCATAGAGACAGGCCATGTAGATCCCCAGTCGCTTAGCTCTTGCCTTAAGGCTGTTAGCCATCAATAACCAAGACTCAACCACCACAAAGACACCGGCAACGGCAAAGCCGCCCAGCAGACGTGCTCCCAGCCAGATGCCAGCAGTTGGCAACAGCAACATAGCGAATATGCTGGCGATTAATAGCGCCAGAAATAGCATAAAGGCTTGTCGATGACCGACTTTCGCTATGATGCGCTCGGCTCTGAGTGCACCGATAAGCAAGCCGAGGTAGAAGATGCTGGCGAGCCAAGGTGCCAATTGCTCTGACAGGCCAAAACTGTGCAGCGACAATGGAATAAGGCTCATAAGAAAGCCTGATGCAAGGGCAAAGAAGGACAGTCCTATAATGGGTGCTGTAGGATTGTTCGATTTACAGTTATCGGCGACGTCTAACACCAATAATCTCCAACTTATCTATCATAAATGGCGGTAAGTTTAGGTGGGTTGCCTGTGTTGCCATTTATCGCGGGTTTAGCGGGAAACGAAATGTAGTGCCAGATTCGATGCAAGTAAAGTGAATTTTATATTTTGTCGTTTTTTTGATTGAAAACGTGCCAAATGTGGCAAATAAATGTCCGTTTTTGTCTTGGTTAGCAGATGAGGTGGGCTTTATGAATGAAGAGTCTTTCTGATTGCTTAACTAGTTTATCTAACCTTCAAGCCCTCTTTGCCCCCCTGTTTTGTTGAGTATTTGTTGCTTAATGCTCTTGGGGAGGTTTAAAGCCGTAAAAGTGAATGTTTACGGCTTGATGTGGTGATGGGTTGTCTAATTGAGCGTCAGGGCGACTATCTTTAGGGGATGATTGCCATCGAAAGAGGGGAAGTCGTCATGGCAATGCAGCCATTCAATCTGGCTCACTTCGCGTCCCTGCTTTTCGACGCAGCGGATCAGAGATTTCAGCCAGGTTTCGCGCTCTACTTTTGCCACATTGTTGCAGCAAACGATAGTGCCACCGGTACGCGTTGTCATCATGGCAGGTTTAAATAGGCTCTGGTAGTCATTGACTAAGTCGACGATACCAAAGGGGCTCTTAGCAAAGCGTGGCGGATCGAGAAATACCAGGTCAAACTGGCGTGGTGCCAGTTTTGGATAGCTGGGCAGTTTTTGGTTGTGGCGGCCGCCCACCTTCATGCCCGCCAGCTGACGCATTGCCGGAAAGGCATCGCTTTGAATAAATTCGCAGGTGTCGCCTACCTCGTTGAGTTCGGCATTGCGGCGTCCGGCGGCGAGAGCAAATGAGGAAAAGTCCACATTGGTCACCTTGGTCGCCCCGCCCACCGCGGCGGCTGTGCCTATACCACAGGTGTAGGAAAACAGGTTCAGTACGGTTTTCCCCTTGCTATGGGCTTTGACGTATTCGCGGCCGATGCGCATGTCGAGAAACAGCAAGGGGTCTTGGCCTTCATGGCGAAGCTTGCTGATGAAATGGATATCGTTTTCCAGCATTTGCTGTTCGGCGCGGGCAAAGCACTCGAGATCGTCTGTTAGCGCATTGAGAATACGAGAGTTTTTATTGGATCTGTCATTGTAGATAACCGGAAGATCCTCGACCTTTAGCAGTTCATCGCTAAGGGCCGTCAATTCATCCTGTGGCAGCGACTCGTGAAAGCTCTGCACTAACCATGCATCGCCATAGCGATCTATGGTGAGTCCGTTGATGCCTTCAACTGTACCGTGGAAGACGCGAAAACAGTTGGTATTGGCGGCTTGTGCATCGGCAAGCAGGGCCGTTCTTTGGCTTAATGCTTGGCGGAGCAGCGCGGCATTGGACATGAGCTTATGATCTCTAATCGGTGGTATGCTGAGTGTGAGCACGGATAATAGCAAATATTCACCCCCTTGGGGGGATTAAGGGTGTCGTCGATAATCGGGAGTCGGTATGAAACTTGTGTTGGTTCATGGGATCTTTAATACGGGGCATGTCATGGGCTGGATGCGACGTCAGTTTGAGCGCCAGGGCTATGAGTGCCTGACCCCGACACTGGCTCCTTTTGATGGTCGCCGAGGGATTGCTCATGCGGCCAAACAGCTGCAGAGGTTTATCGATGCGAGTATTGCAGAAGATGAGCCGATCTCTCTGATAGGTTTTAGTATGGGGGGCATAGTTGCCCGCTATTATCTGCAGCACCTTGATGGGCATAAACGTACCAAGGCGCTGTTTTCTATCTCTTCTCCACACCATGGCAGTTATCTTGCCTGGTTGCCATATCCCTCAATGGCGATGCGGGAACTACGCCCAAGGAGTGAGCTGCTTTGCCAGCTGGCGCGCAGTGAATCCCGGTTAACGGGGATCGACCTCTACTCGTTTCGCACTCCGATAGATTTCACCATAGTGCCGAGTCGCAGTTCTCATTGGCCTCTAGCCGAGAACCGGGTGATCTGGTGTCCGCTGCATCTGTCGATGATCTTCAGTCGCCGTGTGGTGGCAGAGATCTTAATGGGGCTGATGCAGCTGCCGGCGCGCATTAATAGTGCGCCAGAGGCCGGGGAGCGCCTCCAGGGAGCAGAGGATTAATCCTGTCCAGATCAGGGCGAAGCTCACCGCCTTGACGCTATCAAACACCTCGTTAAACAGAAAGATTGCCAGCAGAAAGTGCATGGTGGGCTCTATATATTGCATCAAGCCCACCATGGAGAGACTGGTGTGGCGAATTGCCAGGGCAAAGAAGATCAACGGCAGCAGGGTCACCGGCGCCGAGCCCATGTAGAGCAGCAAGTTGCCTGTCCCCGCAGAAAGGGCTTGGCTCTGCCCTGTGGCGCTGAGGTAAAGCAGATACGCTGCGGCAATCGGCGTGAGTAGCGCAGCCTCTATGGTGACCGAAGTGAGTGAGTCGAAGCGAATAAACTTCTTACACAGGCCATAGAGGGCGAAAAAGCTGCCCATCAGCAGGGCAAGCCAGGGCAATTGACCATAGGCCATGACCATATAGCCGATCCCAAGGCCGCCCAGCGCGACCGCCCACTTCTGTGCCAGTGACAGTCTGTCTTTAAGGCAGATGACACCTAGCCCTATGGCAAACAGTGGATTGATAAAGAAGCCCAGGCTGGCGGCCAATACCTGACCATGGGTTAACGCCCAAGTGAAGCTATACCAAGAGACACACATGATCAGCGAAGCCAGTCCACATAGGGCAATGGAAGGAAGGTTGGCCTTTAGCATAGACACTGTGGGGAGTGGTTTTCTCAGCAGCAGAAAAACCAGCAGCATAAAGGGTACTGAGCAGAGCAGGCGAATCGCCAGCATCTCGGTCACATCGGCACCAGGCAGAAACTGATAATAAAGGGGCAGGAGTCCCCAGAGCAGAAACGAGACGATCGCCAAGGCGTTGCCTTTGGCGCTAACTTGAGTGGTGCGGGGCATAGGGTTCTCTAAGTGCTGTTGGCTGTAACAGTGTCAGGCTGCCGTGGTTGGGTTATACGGCAATGCACACAATAAAGGCTTGTTGACCTTACTGAAATTGGTGCGGATTTTCGCACTCAAACCTCAGGCTGGCTGTGAGGTGGATCACTCTTGTCCGGATTTTTTATCGTTAAGGCATTGCCTTTCAATATCTGGGTTAAGGTACAATTTGCCCAAGCTAAGCCTTGATATGAGCCTGATAATGAACAAGATCCATGTACAGATGACCAAAGATGGTTCTCATACCCTAATGAGTAGCCTGTTTGATGATAGCTACCATGCTCATAATGGGGCCATGAGTGAGTCTGAACATGTCTATATACAGGCTGGGTTTGCGGCGCTTGATCCGGCCTTTAAACAGGTCAGCATTCTCGAGTTAGGTTTTGGCTCGGGGATGAACGCCATACTGACCCTCAAGCAGGCTTTAGGCTGTGAGGGTAAGATAACCCGGCCGATCCGTTTCGTGACCGTTGAGGCCTATCCCGTCCCGAGAGAGGTGATCGCACAGCTTAACTACAAGCAGCATCTCTCGCCCGCCCTGCGTACACTCTTCGATCGGCTGCACAGTGCCCCTTGGGGTGAGGATGTCACCCTCTGCCCAGGTTTTGTGATACATAAAATTCATGGCAGCTGGGATCGAGTGCAGTTACCGCAGGCGTCAGTCAATTTGGTGTTCTATGATGGATTTGCGCCGAGTAAGCAGCCAGAGCTATGGACACAAGATAACTTCGAGCGTCTCTTTCCCGCCATGATGCCTGGTGGCATGTTGGTCAGCTATTGTGCCAATGGTCAGTTTAAGCGCAACCTTAAGGCGGTGGGCTTCACGGTGAAGCCCTACCCGGGGGCGTTGGGGAGGCGGGAGATGACCCGCGCCTGGAAGCCCTTAGTTGAGTAAGTTGGCGATTTATGCGCTTTTGTTTGTAACAAGGCATTAACTTAGCTTTCTTTTTCGCAGGGAATCGATAGATTAGAACCTTCCTAAGATCACCCAGGGAAATGATCTGTGAAAAAACTGGCAATAAATTTCTGCTTTACTTGGGTTAGCGCTTGCTTGCTGATGGTGTCAATCGGTCAGGCGCAGGGGGATGCCTCAAATCCACTGGCGTTTGTCTCGCAACGTATCGATACCGGCTTTAAGCTGACTCATCCTTTGGTGAGTGCCAATTTGCTTGGCGATGGCAACAAGGAGTTGCTGGCGATAGGTGTCGATGACACCCAGACTAAGTGGCTCGCCGTCTACAGCTTGGATGGCGTCAGTCAGCAGTATCGCTTATTGCATAAGCTATCACTTGCCAATGACCTGTTTCGTTTCGATGTGACCGCTAAGCCTAAACAGGCTGACGCGCTGCAATCTGTCTACTTTATGTCACGCTCCCATCTGTCTAAGTTAACTTTCAGTGAAAAGGAGATGGTGATCAGTGAGCTGTTTCCCATCGCCCCGCTGGTGGTAAAACCCCGAATTGAGTTTATCGCTCGTGGTCATTTTGTACGGGATCTCAACCAGGATGGCCGAGACGATTTCATCGTAGGCCAGTTCGACCAAACTCAGCTTTTTTTAGGGCAGGGCGAAGGTTGGCTAAATCAAACCTTAGCGATTAAGCCTAAGGTGCTGCTCTATCGTGATGGCGCTCGTTACAGTGAGGCCAAACTCTATTTTGCCGATATGGATCTCGATGGTCTTGATGACATTATCAAGGTGGGTGAGGGTGAGCTTGAGATCTATGGCCAACATCAAGATGGTCAGTTTGAAACCTATCCCAGGTATCTGGCGGTCAGTCAGGCGATCAGTGGCCTGGATTGGTGGGACAGGCGTGACGCCTATGGTGAGGCGCTGGATCAAAGTGACCTTATCTACCGCAAGGTGGAGCAGATTAAAGATCTCGACGCCGATGGTATCGTCGACATGGTGGTGCGCTATACCAAAAGCTCTGGGGTGCTTGATAGGGTCAACGATTACGAGATCTATTTCGGCAGCCGCGGGGAGAATCGTGTTCAGTTTGGTAAGCAGCCCCAGAGCGTGATCAGAGCCGATGGCACCCTGACGGGCTTCGAGCTGGTGGACATCGACCTTGATGATCGCAGCGAGGTATTGGTGTCGGGCTTCGATATCGGCCTGTCGCAGATCATCGGCGCCCTGGTTTCCGGGAGCATAGATCAAGATGTGCATCTGTTTAAGATGGACAAAAATGGCCGCTTTGCCAGTCGGCCCAATATGAGTAAGTCTGTTGAGTTAAGTTTTAGTCTGACATCGGGACAGAGCGGCACGCCCGTGGTCACCCTTGCCGATATCGATGGCGATAAGCGCCAGGATCTGCTGCTCTCTGATGGTGAACAGGAGCTGGATCTCTACCTTGGTAGTGAAAAAGGTGCCCCGTTTGCTCACAAGGATAGCTTGAAGCTGACCTTGCCCAAAGATGGCGAGATGCTGAGCAGTGACGATTTGAATCAGGATGGTAAGGCGGATCTGCTGATCAAGTATGGTCGTCAAGACAAGGCGGATCTGCAGAGCCAATTTTTGGTGATCATGACCCAATGACCTGATGTAGAGGCGGGGATACGAATTGTAGCAATTCCACTCACTGGCATTTGCTGGCAATAAGCCAATAAGGTTCAGATGGTTAGCTCATCTCATGCCTTAATCTAAATTTAAGGTCATTTTTGCTTAAGTTTGGTTTAATTTTGTCCAAATACCCTTGACCATATTATGACCTATGGGTCAGTGAATGATGTAGTCTAAGGGTTGTGTATGATAGGTTTTGGCCGCGCCAGCAGTTCTGCGGGAGCAGATGTCGCAGTAAATATCATCACCTACCTGGGAGCTGGATGCTTATTGGTGGTGGTCGTAGGGTTTACAATAGCCCTTTATAAAGAATGGTTGGTCGTTCGTCGCTTCGACGCCGAAAAGCAGCGGCAGAAATTTTACGATAGTCTCTCCAATATCACGACGAGATCCCGCTAACGTTCGCAGCTCGTTTCTCTGTCTAATTCAGTGGCAGCCTCGCCTGTTCGGCGATCAGGCTGGCAATCTCTTGTGTTAGCCCAGGCTGTTCATCTATTTGAATTACTTGGCTCAGTTGACCAAGTAACTCATCGATATTCATGCCCAGTTGCATAGCAACCTCCTGTGCGTGACGATTGTTGAGGTGCTGTTCATTCACTAGTTTTTGCCTTAGGGCGCATCTGTCATTGCTGCTCTTGTCGCCGAGCATGGGTGTCCAGGGGGTATACAAAGTAAAGCCTCCACAGTGTCTGTTTACACTATGCTAAGCGAAACTTGTGCCAAGAAGATGACAATTCAAATCCCCATGCCGACAGGCTGGTCTTTTATTTTAGTGGGCGTGTTGCACCATCATGGGGCATCTGGCGCTGCAGGAAAGTGCAGTGTGGCGATGCAGCCCGTATCACCATTGGTGAGGCTAAAGCGCCATTGATAGCGCTGGCACAGGGCCTCGACTATCTCCAGCCCTAAGCCATGACCCTGAGGCTGGGTATCTAAGGTGCTCATGCCACGCCCCTGATCTCTCACCGAGATCCCATCCGTGTCGATACTGATCTCGATACAGCCTGTGTCGCTGGCATTGATGGCGTTATTGAGTAAATTGATCAATAACATACGCAGAACTGGCTCGCTGGGGGCGATCTGTGGAGTGGCATTGAGGATAAGCCGCAGTTCAATGGCTTTATGGTCGGCAAGCGGTTGTATTTCATTAATTATCTGAGAGAGTTCTTTTTCTGTTAGCGTTCGCGTATTCGACGCTAGCAATCCCTTTTCCTGTTTAACCAGACTCAGCAGGGCATCTATGGTGTGTTGCATATTGCTGGCAGCGGTAGCGATCCGTTTACGCTGGCGTTTGAGAAACTCAGGGTTTCCCTCTTGCTCTAATAAACGACTGGCGCCCTGAATGATGGTCAGCGGGGTTCTGAGTTCATGGCTGGCGTAACGCGAGAAGGCCTGCTCCTGGCGCAGCAACTGAGCGATCTGCTGCTGGTAATAGTTAAGGCTGGCGGTAAGAGCGTGAAACTCTTGAGTCGCATCGTTGGAGACCTGGAAAGGGCGCTCGGCGTCGGGGGATTCCAGCTGTTTGCTAATGGCTTGGATCGGAGCGATCAGCCTGTGTGTCAGCCGATTGATGGCAAAGCCGAACAGGGCGAACAACATCAGGGTGACAGCCAGTATCACCAGGCTGATACTGCGCCATTCGTTACTGCTCAGTTCTACCTGCGCGGCATCCATCACCAAGAGCAATGGTAGGGTTAAGCCTTGCGCCTGATATTCGCCGCGATAGATGAAGATATCCTCTTTGAAAGTATCATGTAGCTCATCGAGAAATCCAACCGGCAACTCTGCCATCGGTTGGTAATCCTTAGGCAGCAGGCTCAGGTCATTGTAGGCGGTGATATTAGTGCTAAGGATGAGCGGCGAACGGGCGCCTTGCTCGAAGGCGGTCTGAGCGCTGGGGACTATCTGTTCCAGGGCACGGCGATTGATCTCATCTTCGACCCAGTAGAGTATGGTTACACTGAGCAGATAGAGAATCGCCGCCACTAATAGGGCGATAGCCCCAAAATAGAGGCTTAATCTACGGGTCAGGCTCTTGGCGGTTTGTTGCACCTTTGGGCTCGCTATTGTTTTACATCTAACCGAAACCCAATTTTAGGTACGGTTAGTATGATGGGGGTATCGAAGGGTTTATCCACCTGATTTCTCAGCTGGTACATGTGGCTGCGCAATATATCGCTGTTGGGAGGCTCCTCTCCCCACAGGTGCTGCACTATCTCCTCACGTTTCACCACATTGGGAGCTCGGGAGATAAGCAGTTGTAAGATCTGATAACCGCTTGGGGTAAGCTGAAGTTTTTTGCCTTCCCGGTAGGCAGTATGTTCGGCGATATTCAGGGTGAGCGGCCCACACTGTTTACACCCTTGGGCGACTCGTCCTTGTTGGCGCTTGATTAGCGCCTGCAGGCGTACAGTGAGTTCATCGAAATCGAAGGGCTTAGTCAGGTAGTCATCGGCCCCGCTATGAAACCCCTGGAGCAGATCCTGTTTATCATCCAGCGCCGTTAACATCAGGATAGGGACACTCGCGCCTTGCTCACGTAGGGCCCTGGCGACAGCGTAGCCGTCCATCTTAGGTAACATAAGATCCAATATGATGGCCTCGAAGTGCCCTTCGGTGGCGAGTCGCAGGCCGAGTTCACCATTGCTGGCGTAATCCACCTGCGCGCCTTGGGATTCAAGGTAGTCCCCCAAGACGCCGGCGACATCTGGGTTATCTTCGATGATCAATATCTGAGTATTTTGCATGTCACCTCTCTCTATGATGTGACCATAACCATACTAACGTGAAAAAGATGTCGATAATATTGAAATTCAAGCGCATCCGATTCGGTATCGGGATGCTCTTGGCATTCAGTTCAGCAGAAACAGCGTCGCCAGGCCTAGGAAGGCAAATAGGCCGATAACGTCAGTGACTGTGGTCAGCACCATACCGCCAGCAAGGGCGGGATCGACATTAAACTTCTTCAGTAGCAAGGGGATGCTGGCGCCAGCAAATCCTGCCACCGTCATATTGATCAACATGGCGCCGCCGATCAGGGCGCCAAGGGCGATATCGCCTTTCCATAGCCAGATGGCGCCAAACACCAGCAGGGACCATAACAGGCCATTGAGAAAGCCGATGGCCAGCTCTTTGCCTATCAGCCAGCGGGAGTTACTCTGACCTATCTGTCCTAGGGCAATACCGCGGATCACCAGAGCTAAGGTCTGGTTGCCAGCGACGCCGCCCATGCTGGGAACTATGGTCATCAGGATGGCGATGGTGGCAAACTGCTCAAGGGTGCTCTCGAACATGTTACTGACCGAGGCGGCCAGCAGCGCGGCAAATAGGTTGATGGTGAGCCAGAGGGATCGCCTAAAGGTACTCTTAAGCACAGGACCGAAGGTATCTGTGTCGTCGTCCATCCCTGCCATCCCCATCATGGAGTGTTCGGCATCTTCACGGATCACGTCGACAATATCATCGATGGTGATACGCCCAAGCAGACGGTTGGTCTCCTCTTCGATCACCGGCGCCGACACCCAGTCATGGCGCTCAAACAGCTGGGCGACTTCGCTATCGTCCATACCGACCGGGATCCCTTCGAGATCCTTGTTCATGATATCGCGTACCGATGCATTAGGATCGCAGGTAAGTAGATCGGTAATACGCACGCCGCCCAGCAGGCTGTCGCGCTTATCCACCACATAAAGAGTGTCGGTGGCATCGGGCAGTTCACCACGAATTCTCAGATAACGCAGTATTACATCGACATTGACATCGGGGCGCACGGTGACGGTATCGGTATTCATCATACTGCCGGCGGTGTCTTCCGGGTAGGAGAGGGCCTGCTCAACCCTGGCTCTGTCCTGGGCTGTCATCGACTGCAATACCTGGTTGAAGACGCTGTCGGGCAGGCTACGCAGTATGTAAGCCAGATCGTCTGTGTCCATGCCTTCGGCCGCCTTGGCGACACGCTCTGGGCTCATCTGGGTGATCAGATTGTCTTTGAGCTCCTCACCCAGCTCATCGAGGATCTCGCCCGTGTGCTCTTGATCGATTAGCTGCCATAACACCTGACGGGTGCGCGGCGGAGAAGACTCCAATATGAAGGCGATATCTGAGGCAGCCATGTCGTGCAACATGCTGCGCACATGCACAAACATGCCGCTGCCTAAGGCTTGAGTGAGCTGATTTAGGCGTTGATCTGTGGTTTCACTATCTAACACTTCGATCGGCATAGCTCCTCCTTAGGCAATAGATTGACCGGCTTGGGTAATAGGCGTGTAAGTCTATGATAAGTATAGGACGAAATTCACCCGGCACCGCAAAGCGAGCCGATTATACGGCCTCGTCGAATTTGGCGTCAATAAGGGCACTGATGGCGTCCAGTGCCGCCTGGGCATCTTTGCCTTCACTGGTGATTGTGATGGTTTTGCCCATGCCTGTTTCGAGCATCAATAGGCCGAGTACGCTGGCGGCCGAGGCTTGTTTGTCGCCCTGGATCAGGGTGACTTGGGCATCGAACTTGGCGGCAAGTACTGCCAGCTTGGTGGCCGCCCTGGCGTGCAGTCCCAACTTATTGCAGATGGTCAGCTCGCGAGCCAACTTAGTCATGCTTTAGCTCTCTGTGACGAGCCTGTACCTTATGCTTGCCTTTGTTGAACAGCTTGGCCAGTTGGTCGGTGACATAGACAGATCTGTGTTGCCCACCCGTGCAGCCAATGGCAATGGTGAGGTAACTGCGGTTGTTACGCTCAAGATGAGGTAACCAGGTTTCCAGCAGGTTTTCGATTTGCCAGATAAATTTATTCACCAGTGGCTGCTGACTCAGAAACTGCTGCACTGCCTCATCGAGGCCGGTCAGGGGTCTCAGTTCTGGCTCCCAATGGGGATTTGGCAAAAAGCGCACATCGAACATGAAGTCGGCTTCGCTTGGCATGCCATATTTAAAGCCGAAAGATTCGAAGTTGATCACCAGCTCTTTATCGACTGTGCCCAGTAATATTTCGCGCACCTTGTCACTCAACTCATAGATGTTGAGGTTAGAGGTGTCGATATAGTGATCCACTAGCTTGGCGATGGGATCGAGCAGTTTGCCTTCGAGCTGAATCGCCTCCTTGAGAGAGACTTTTGAGCGTGACAGCGGATGTAATCTGCGGGTCTCGCTATAGCGCTTGAGCAGCACATTGTCGCTGGAGTTAAGGAAGAAACTTAAGATCTCGGTATCTTTCGGGAGCTTGGCCAGCTGCTTTTCCAACTGGATCTCTTCGCTGGGCATATTGCGCACATCGACGCTAATGGCCACCAGTTCGCTGCGTCCCTTGAGTTGCTCCAGCAGGGATTCCATCATCTGTAGGGGCAGATTATCGACACAGTAGTAGCCGAGATCTTCTAAGACCCTAAGTGCGACAGATTTTCCCGACCCTGAGCGTCCGGATACCAAAACCAATTTCATTGGGTGATCACCTGATAGAGTTCTGACTCATCCTTGGTTTTTCTTAGCTGTTTCATGATCGCCTTGTCATTGAGTTTCTCTGCCATGGCGGCCAGAGTACTAAGATGCTGCTCGCATTGATCTGCGGGCACCAATAATGCAAAAAGGATATCGACGGGCTTATTATCAATGGCATCGAATGCGATTGGTTCAGCACACTTCACCAGTACGGCCACTGGTTGCTCTATGTTCGTCAGCCGTCCGTGAGGAATCGCGATACCATTGCCTATACCTGTGCTGCCCATTTTCTCTCGAGCCAGAAGGCTTTCAAAAATCTCTTGAGAGGAGAGGGTGGGGTACTGGACAGCGGCTAAGTCGCTGATAAGCTCCAGTACCTTTTTCTTACTGCCCGGAGTGGCGCAGGTTGTGCACTCCGGCCGCAGGATGGTACTCAGTTCCATCGTTAATGTTTAGTAAGCTTCTCTTTGTGTTTAATGACCTGACGATCGAGCTTGTCAATCAGGGAGTCTATCGCGGCATACATGTCCGCATGTTCGGATGTTGCGAACACTTCTCCGCCACGGAGGTGTAACTTGGCCTCAACCTTTTGCTGCAACTTTTCGACATTTAATACAACGTGCACATTATTGATCTGATCGAAATGACGTTCAAGCTTTGTGAATTTCTCTTCAACATAGTTTCTTAGAGATTGGGTGATCTCGATATGGTGCCCAGTCAGGTTTATTTGCATAAAGATAGTCCTCCAGTTTCCAGTTACGTGTTATAAGCTCTTACGCTGATTCGAGGGCGGTATAAGCATTGCCTCTCGGTACTTAGCAATAGTGCGACGCGCCACTTTAATGCCTTGTTCAGCTAAGAGTTGAGCCATCTTGCTGTCGCTTAATGGCTTTTTCTGGTTTTCCGCAGCAACTAGCTTCTTAATAAAAGCCCGTATTGCTGTTGAAGAGCACTCTCCACCATCGTCAGTGCCGACATGGCTAGAGAAAAAGTATTTGAGTTCGAAGATCCCTCTCGGGGTATGCATATATTTCTGTGTGGTTACACGGGAGATGGTCGATTCGTGCATCTCCACCGCTTCGGCGATGTCGTTAAGCACCATGGGCTTCATCGCCTCTTCACCAAATTCGAAGAAACCTTGTTGGAAGTCGACAATGCAGTTGGTGACCTTTAGCAGTGTCTCGTTACGGCTCTCAAGACTCTTGAGGAACCATTTCGCCTCTTGCAGGTGACCACGAATAAACTGACCGTCAGCCTGGCTCTTAGTGCTGCGCGCCATGGCCGCATACTGCTGGTTGACGTTGATCTTGGGCATGCTATCGGGATTAAGCTCGACCACCCAGCGTCCCTTCTTCTTGGTGACGGTCACATCAGGGATCACATACTCGTCGCGGCTGGCGGTAATGGCCAGGCCTGGACGGGGGTTTAAAGTTTGAATGAGGGCGATAGCATCTCTTAGCTCATCTTCTTTAAGCTTGGTTTTGCGCATCAAGAGGCGGAAGTCGCGTCCAGCGATGAGATCCAAGTGCTCCTTGATCAACATGCGTGCATTGGCGATATGCGGGGTATCGTCGCTGTATTGGGCCAGCTGAATCGTCAGACACTCGCTGAGATCTCGCGCCGCCACGCCTATGGGGTCGAAGTGCTGTACTCGCTTGAGTACTGCCTCGACCTCATCGAGTTCTATTTCGGGATCGCCCATCGCTTCGAGAATATCCTCGCAGGTCTGGGTCAGGTAACCGCGTTCGTCAATGGCATCTATGATGGCGGTGGCGATGGCCAGATCGTTATCGGAAAAAGGGGTGAGATTCTTCTGCCATTCGAGGTGCTCGTATAGGCCTTCACTGGTCTCGCCCTGAAAAGGCATGTCGTCGTCGCGCATGGCGCCTGAGCTGGAGTTAGGGGAGGCGGTATAGACCTCGTCCCAAGTAGTGTCGACCGGCAGCTCGTCAGGCATAGAGTCTTGAGTCAGGGCGTCCGAGGTCTCGACGCCTGAGTTATCCTGACTCGAATCCAGCTCTATCTTGTCATCATACTTGCTGTCGAAATTGTCGACGGCGGTATCATCTTGTAGTTCGGCACTGGCGCCTTCTTGCTCTTCATCCAACTCCAGTAGCGGATTGGATTCTAATGCTTGTTGGATCTCCTGCTGCAACTCTAGTGACGACAACTGCAACAGACGTATGGCCTGTTGTAGCTGGGGCGTCATGGTGAGATGCTGACCCATTTTGAGCTGAAGTGACGCTTTCATCGTACTGCTATTCCCTTGTTTCTAATTATAAAATGAGAAAGCTCTGGCTAATTGGCCGGACAAATATAAAGGATAGTCCTTATGGCCACAATCTGATATTAGTTTCAGTTTATGGCCCGGTTATAAGATTAACTATAGCTTGAATTGTTCACCTAAGTACACTGCTCGTACTTGCTGATTGTCTAAGATTTCGGCGGGTGTTCCTTCGGCGATCAGATTACCGTGGCTGACGATATAGGCTTTCTCACAGACGTCTAATGTTTCGCGCACATTATGGTCGGTGATCAACACCCCAAGGCCACGGTTTTTGAGTTGCTCGATGATCTTTTTGATGTCGATGACTGAGATGGGGTCGACACCGGCGAAGGGTTCATCGAGAAGAATAAATTTCGGGTTCGCGGCCAGGGCCCTGGCGATCTCTACCCGGCGACGTTCACCGCCCGACAACGCCATACCGTGGCTGTCACGGATATGGGTAATATGAAACTCTTCCAGCAGATGTTCCAACTCCTCTTCGCGGCCATCGTTATCCAGATCGCTGCGGGTCTGCAGCACGGCCATGATGTTGTCGCGTACCGAGAGTTTGCGAAAGATGCTGGCTTCCTGGGGCAGGTAACCTATGCCTTTACGGGCGCGAAGGTGCATGGGGTCGAGGGTGAGGTCGTCATCATCGATATAGATGCGTCCCTTGTCGCTCTGTACTAGGCCGACCACCATGTAGAAGGTGGTGGTCTTACCGGCACCGTTTGGTCCCAATAGGCCGACGATCTGCCCGGTTTTGACTGTAAGGCTCACATCTTGGACAACGGCACGACTCTTATAGCTCTTGGCGAGGTTTTCCGCCTTCAAGGTCAGGTCTGTCATTGCTTTTCCTGTTCGGGTTGTTCTGGTTCTGGCTCGGGTTGCGCTTGTTTCTGCTCTTGATAGTTTTCAGGCTGAATAATGGTGATCACGCGGTCATTGCCTGTACTCTCGGCAATCAGCTGTTGCTGTTCAATGTTGTAGCGGATCTGAGTACCTGTGACCTGGCTGCCTTCCTGTTCCAGGGTAGCATCGCCAATGAGTGTCAGGGTGCGGCTCGAGAGTTCATAGCGGATCTCTTTGGCACTGGCAGAGGCGGGACGGCCATCTTCCATTACCTGAGAGTAGGTGGCCGGGTTGCCTGTGGCAACGAGGATCTTGCCACTGTTCTTTTCTTTGCTGAAGGCGCGCAGTTCATCGGCCAAGATCTTGATCGAGCCCTGAGTGACCTCAACCGGTCCATGGAAGATGATCTGATTGTTCTTGATATCGGCTTCCTGGCTAGCGGCAGAGATCTTGACCTCTTGTAGTAGGTCATTATCCTTGGCTTGGGCGCCCAGGCTAATCAGGGTTAGCAGCCCAGCGAGAATAAGGCTATTTAGTTTCATATGTTCCTTCTACCTGACTCGTCAGTCGTATATTTTGTGCGTTGAGATCGGCGTATAAGCCTTGCCCCGTGATGAGGAAATCTCGCCCCGTTACCCGAATGCTTTTGTCGGATGTCATTATCATAGTATTGAGATCCAACTCCAGATAGGTGGTCTCTATGGTCTGGATAGGTTCTTCTGGGCTAATAGCATCAATGATAACATTATTTTCCAGGGTGACCCGTCCGCTATTTTTGTCCAGAGTGCCTTTAGTCGATCTGAGTCGCCATTGGGCATCGCCCTTGTCTGGATACACGAGATAGATGGGCTGAGTAAAGTAGGTCATGTTGCGTTCGGCGTAGTGCTTCATGTGGCTGGCCGATACGCGGCTATTGATGCCGCCCTGCTCATTGTACTGCACGCTCTTAAGATCCCGGACGATATAGTCGGGACTGTCGGCGTTCACCTGTGCCAGATCTTCTTCTCCCCGTTTCGATTGCACCTGCCAATAGAGCACTAGTGCGGTACCGAAAAAGGCGATAATGGCCAGCGTGACTCTATTCATATGCTCATTCCGTGGGCCGACGCAAACTTATCCTGGCTGAGCAGAATAAGGTCTGTCAGTTCTCGCAGGGCGCCGTGGCCCCCTTTGATATGGGTCGTCATGTCGGCGTGTTGGCGCACATAAGGGTGGCCATCAGCCACACAGACAGATAAGCCCACCTTCTGCATCACAGGCAGATCCACCATATCGTCGCCAATATAGGCCACTTCCTGGGGCGTGACCTTATAGAGAGCCAGCAGCTCTTCGTATGGTTCAAGTTTGTTGTCCACGCCCTGATAGATATGGGTGATCCCAAGGGCTGTCATGCGATCTTCCACTATTTGAGACTTACGCCCTGTGATGATGGCAACGGGAATATCGCTGGTGAGCAGCGAGCGCACGCCATACCCATCGCGTGTATGGAAAGTCTTAAGCTCATCGCCCGAGTTACTCATATAGACTAAGCCATCGGAAAACACGCCGTCGACATCGCAGATCAGCAGCTTAATCTGTTTAGCCTTCTGCCAAACAGCATCAGTGATGGGACCGTAGAAACCTTGATGTGCCATGTTAGATCACCCCCGCCTTGACCATATCCAGCATATTGAGAGCGCCGATGGGACGCTGTGTCTCATCGGTCACTATCAGGCCGTTAATCTCTTTTTCGTCCATTACCTTAAGGGCCTGCGCCGCCAGTATGCCGTCGCTGACGGTGACGCAACCATGGGTCATCACCTCGGAGATAGAGGTCTTGCGCAGGTTAATCTCGGCGTCGATCACCCGGCGTAGATCGCCGTCGGTAAAGATACCTACCAATAGGCCTGCCGAATCGATCACAGCCGTCATGCCAAGGCCCTTCTTCGATATTTCATACAGGGCATCGGTAATGCTAATGTCTTGTGAGACTAAAGGTAACTCATCACCCTTGTGCATTACGTCGCTCACCTTAAGCAGGAGCTTACGGCCCAAGCTGCCACCGGGATGAGACAGGGCAAAATCATCTTTGGTAAAGCCACGCGCCTGTAATAGAGCGACCGCCAGGGCATCACCCATCACTAAGGTGGCAGTGGTGCTAGATGTGGGGGCTAGTCCTAATGGGCAGGCCTCTTCTGGCACCTCGATACACAGGTGAACCACGGCGTGTTTAGCCATGTTAGATTCGGGTTTACCCGTGACTGCAATCACAGGCAATCCCATGCGTTTGATCACCGGCATCAGGGTTAAAATTTCACTGGCCTCGCCCGAGTTTGAGATGGCGAGCACGATATCGTTTTCGCTCAGCACACCCAAGTCGCCGTGACTGGCTTCACCTGGATGCACGAAGAAGGCTGGAGTCCCTGTGCTGGCCAGCGTGGCCGAAATCTTGTTGCCTATGTGGCCGGATTTGCCCATGCCCATGACGATCACCTTGCCGGTGCAGGCGAGGATCAGTTGGCAAGCTTTGGCAAATTCATTTGAGTCGACATATTGATACAGGTTGTCCAGCGCATTGCGCTCGGTATCGATAACCTTGCGTCCCCATTGACGTAATTGATCCGCATCTACCATCTTGTTCTCTCTATATTTTTCGGCCTAAAGCGCTATTAGGATAGGAAAAGCGTGACTTGATAGCCGATAAAAGTCACTAATAACACGCCACCATGCCAAGGGCGAAGTTGGCGGGCTTTGCCGGTTAATAAAATCAGTATGGCCAGGGCAACGCTAGTTGCCATTACCATATAAAAGTCTCGAGTGCTGGCTGCGGCATCTACCGCACCGGGTGCGATAAGCGCAGGCAGTGCCAGTACCGCCAAAATATTAAACAGGTTTGAGCCAACCACGTTGCCTATGGCCAGATCGTCCTCTTTCTTTAACACGCCCGCCACACAAGCCGCCAATTCAGGCAGGCTGGTGCCAACGGCTATGATGGTGAGTCCTATGACTAAGTCTGACATATGGAAAGCCTTGGCGATACCCACTGCGCCTTGTACCATCCAGTCTGCCGACAGGGGCAGCAGCACTATGCCGATCACTAACCAGAGCACAGCCTTTGGCGTGGGCACATCCTTAGGAACTTCGCTTTCGGCTTCATCGATAAAGGGGTCTTTCTCCTTGTTGGAGATCGCATGCCAGATGAGATAGCCCATCAGCGAGAAAAAGAGTGCCAGCAACACGAGTCCTTCGATGCGGGTCAGTTGCCCGTCGTGGAGGAAATAGCCCGCCAGCGCCGTCGCCCCCAGCATCATAGGAATTTCACGCTTAAGTGTTTGTGAACCTACTGATATTGCGCCTAAAAGCGCGGTGATCCCCAAGATAAGCGTGATGTTGGCAACGTTGGAGCCCAGCACATTACCAATGGCAGTGTCTGTCATTCCCTCGAGCGAGGCGGTGGCCGCAACGAACATCTCTGGCGCCGAGCTGCCCATGGCAACTATGGTGAGCCCGATTAACATGGGAGGCAGGCCGAGATTGCGGGCGAATGCCGCGGCGCCGAAGACAAATTTGTCGGCGCTCCATACCAGCGCCCCTAAACCGACGATCAGTAAGAAAATATTAAATAGCATTGAAATTCTTTTTATTTAAGAGTCTGCCGCGCATTTTCGCTGGATTTGAGCCAAATTGAAAGTATTGCGCAAAGATAGTGTCGATTCAGTTGTGCACAATCGGTCAATTTCGTACAATTTGTCTCTTTTCCTGCCGCCTATCCATGGAATGTATTAGGTCCCGTTATGAGTCATCAATCGTTAAGTCATGACACAGAGTCGTCAACTGAGACCAGGCCATTGGTTGAGGTTAGCCATCTAGGTTTCAGCCGTGGTTCCCATGTCATCTATGATGATGTGAGCCTGTCGATTCCTCGCGGCAAGGTAACCGCCATCATGGGCCCTAGCGGTATAGGTAAGACGACCCTGCTGAAGTTGATCGGAGGGCAGCTGCGCCCGGATACAGGTGAGGTCAAGGTCGACGGCATAGATGTGCACAAGTGTAATCGCAGTGAACTCTTTGACCTGCGTAAACGTATGAGCATGCTGTTTCAAAGCGGCGCCTTGTTCACCGATATGAACGTATTCGATAACGTCGCCTTTGCACTTCGGGAGCACTCAGACTTGCCAGAGGCGATCATTCGCCGCATCGTGCTGATGAAGCTTGAGGCGGTGGGCCTGAGAGGCGCGGCGCAGATGATGCCGAGCGAGCTGTCTGGCGGCATGCAGCGACGTGCAGCCTTGGCCCGTGCCATTGCCCTTGAGCCCGAGCTGGTGCTCTATGATGAGCCCTTCGCCGGTCAGGACCCTATCTCTATGGGGGTCTTGGTAAAGCTGATCCGCGAGCTGGGCGATGCCCTGAGTCTTACTTCTGTGGTGGTGTCTCACGACGTACAAGAGGTGTTGGGGATTGCCGATTATGTCTATGTGCTGGCCGACAAGAAGGTGATCGCCCATGGCACGCCCGCCGAGTTGAAAGCGGCAGATAATCCTAAACTGAAACAGTTTATCGGTGGTCAGCCCGACGGGCCTGTGCCGTTTCACTTTCCCGCACAGGATTACCAAAAGGAGATGTTAGGTGAGCGTGATTGATCATATCGCCAGCTTAGGTCGTAGTGCAATCGATAGCGTCACCGGCTTGGGTCGTGCTGGCCTGATGTTGTGGGGCGCTATTGCCAAGGTCCCTAGAGTACGAAAAGGCACGCCTTTATTAATTAAACAGCTGTATGTGATTGGCGTGCAGTCTATGGTGATCATCTTAGTGTCCGGCCTGTTTATCGGCATGGTGCTGGCACTGCAAGGCTATAATATTCTGGTGGGGTTTGGCACCGAAGACAGCCTGGGTCCTATGGTCGCGCTCAGTTTGCTGCGTGAACTGGGACCTGTGGTGACCGCGCTGCTGTTTGCCGGACGCGCCGGTTCGGCATTGACCGCCGAAATTGGTTTGATGAAGAGCACCGAGCAGCTCTCCAGTCTGGAGATGATGGCTATCGATCCCTTAAGGCAGGTGATCGCGCCGCGATTTTGGGCCGGGGTGATCAGCTTACCCCTACTGGCACTAATGTTTACCGCTGTGGGGATCTATGGTGGTCATCTGGTGGGTGTGGAGTGGAAAGGGATAGATAGCGGCAGTTTTTGGTCGATTCTGCAGGCCTCGGTAGAGTGGCGCGAGGATATCGTGAACTGCATGATCAAGAGTCTGGTATTTGCTGTCGTGGTGACCTGGATAGCTTTATATCGCGGTTATCATGTGATCCCCAACCCTGAGGGCATTAGCCGCGCAACCACACAAACCGTGGTGCAATCCAGCCTGGCAGTGCTGGCGCTAGATTTCTTGTTAACGGCCATTATGTTTGGCCGCTGATTAAATTTTGTTTATGGATAAACCTATATATTTGCCGTCATGGTATGTATAGAACTGAGTGGTAATTGAGTATGTTGACTCGAAAAATTGAACTGTTAGTTGGCTTGTTTATTCTGTCGGGCCTATTGGCCTTTTTGGTCCTGGTCTTTAATGTGGCCAATGTCGAGGTGAAACCTGGCCAGAGCCATTACACCTTATACGCCAAGTTTACCAATATTGGCGGTCTTAAGGTGCGCTCGCCCGTCAAGGTGGGCGGCGTGGTGGTTGGCCGAGTGACCAATATCAGCTTAGATCCTGAAGAACTGGTGGCTGTGGTCGAGCTGGCAATGGATAAACAATACGATCAGTTCCCCGAAACCAGTAGCCTGTCGATTCTGACCTCTGGCCTGTTAGGCGAGCAGTTTTTAGGCCTGACGCCCGGTTTTGTGATGGACGATATCGGCATGCTCAAAGATGGCGATCGTATCGATGACACCCATTCGGCTTTGGTGCTCGAAGATCTCATCGGCCAGTTCTTATACAGTATGAAGTCTAAAGAAAATTAATAGGGACGATTATGAAACAGTTGTTGAAAGTGGTTTTCTCCGCCATGGTGCTGTTGACCAGTGCGGCGGCGAGTAGCGAAGAGATTTCGGTTAATACCAAAGATCCCTATGCCATGGTGGAATCGGTTGCCAACAAGACTTTCGCCAGGTTTCATCAGGATTTTGCCACAATTAAGGCCAACCCTGACCACCTTAAGGTGATAGTCTCTGACGAGTTGATGCCCTACATAGATTATAAGTATGCCTCTTATAAGGTGATGGGGCCTTACCTGCGCCAGAGTACTCCGGAGCAGCGTGAGCGTTTTGCCGAGGCGTTTAAGACCTATTTGATCGCTACCTATGCCCAGGCATTTACCGAGTACACAGATCAAGAGGTCGAGTTTGCACCGGCTAAGCGCTTCGACGATGAGAAGATGGTGGATGTTAATGTACAGGTTATCGAGCAGGGACGTCCGCCGATCAAGTTGATCTTCAAGGTGCGTCGTCTTAAGGATGATACCTGGAAGGCGTTTGACCTTGTGGCCGAAGGGGTGAGTCTACTGGCCTCTAAAAGCGCAGAGATCTCTAACCTTATCCGCCAAAATGGTATCGATGCGGTGATAAAAGAGTTAGAAACTCACACTGAAAACCATATCAGCTTGGTTAACCAAGGGACTAGGCTATAATGCTGTCCTT
This sequence comes from Shewanella marisflavi, assembly GCF_002215585.1. Taxonomy (NCBI): domain Bacteria; kingdom Pseudomonadati; phylum Pseudomonadota; class Gammaproteobacteria; order Alteromonadales; family Shewanellaceae; genus Shewanella; species Shewanella marisflavi. Next base: position 3,696,809 of record NZ_CP022272.1, on the reverse strand, counting down.
TAATCAGGAGGCGGGCGTCTGCCGGGTGAGCGGTGAGCTGTCCCAGGCGGCGGTGGTGCAGCTTTGGCCCAAGCTTGATGGGTTGCTGAGCCAGACGAGTGAGCGCTTGGATCTTTCTGGCATCGTTTATAGCGACAGTGCCGGTGTGGCATTGCTGCTGCATCTGGTGGCCGAGCATAAGGCGCAGGGCAAGACGCTAGCGCTATGTTGTCCGCCAGAGCAATTGAAAAAGTTAATTGATTTATATGATTTACAAGACTTCTTCATCGAAGAAGCCAAATAAAAGGGTTATCCATATATGGAATGCAATGAGATTGAACAGCTGCTTAGCCAAGCGCTGACACTAGATGAAGTGCACGTGAGCCAGGATGGGACACATTATAAGATTGTCGCCGTTGGTGAGTGTTTCGACGGTGTAAGCCGAGTCAAACAGCAGCAGATGATCTATGGCCCCTTAATGGAACATGTGACCAGTGGGGCATTGCACGCCATCACGATCAACGCCTTTACCCCGACGCAGTGGAAGCGTGAAAAAATCTTCAACATGCCAGGCTAGAGACTCATAGTGGATAAATTAACAATTCAGGCCAGTGGTGCACTGGCCGGTGACGTGGTGATCTCAGGCGCGAAAAATGCCGCGCTTCCCATTCTAATGGCCGGTGTATTGGCCGAGACTGACTTTGTGGTCACCAATGTCCCCAACCTGAGAGACGTCAACACCAGCTGTGAATTACTTCGCTGCCTCGGCGCCGACGTTAGTCGCAGTGATGAAGGTAAGATCACCATATCGACCACCCATCTTGACGAGTTTTGTGCGCCCTATGAGCTGGTGAAGACCATGCGCGCTTCAATTCTCATCTTGGGACCTCTGCTGGCACGTTACGGCACTGCCGACGTCTCTTTGCCGGGCGGCTGCGCCATTGGTGCGCGTCCGGTTAACCTGCATCTGCATGGTCTGGAGCAGATGGGCGCCAAGATTGAGGTGAAAGAGGGCTACATCAAGGCCCGCGTCGATGGCCGCCTCAAGGGCGCTCATATCTTCATGGATATGATCAGTGTCGGTGCTACCGAAAACCTGTTGATGGCCGCGGCTCTTGCCGATGGTGAAACCGTGATTGAAAACGCCGCTCGTGAACCTGAGGTGATCGATCTGGCGAATTGTCTGAACGCCATGGGCGCTAAGATTAGTGGTGCCGGTAGCGATACCATTCGCATTCAGGGTGTCGAGTCGCTCAGTGGCTGTGAATACCGTGTGATGCCGGATCGTATCGAAACAGGTAGTTTCCTGGTGGCCGCCGCGGTAACCCGAGGTAAGATCCGCTGCGTCGATGCCGATCCCAAGACGCTCGAAGCTGTGCTGGCCAAGCTGGAAGATGCTGGCGCAACCATCACCACGGGTGAAGATTGGATTGAGCTGGATATGCAGGGGCAACGCCCAAAGGCGGTCAATATCAAGACCATGCCTTATCCTGGTTTTCCGACGGACATGCAGGCGCAGTTTTGTGTGCTCAACGCCTTGGCCGAAGGGACGGCGACCATTACCGAGACCATCTTCGAGAATCGTTTCATGCATGTGCCTGAGCTGATTCGTATGGGCGCTAACATGGAGCTTGAAGGCAATACTTGTATCATCAAGGGGACTGAACAGCTTAATGGTGCTCAGGTGATGGCGACCGATCTTCGCGCCTCGGCTAGCCTGGTGATTGCTGGTCTAGTGGCTGAAGGTGTGACCACAGTGGATCGTATCTATCATCTCGATAGAGGCTATGAGCATATCGAAGACAAATTTAAGGGCCTTGGCGGCGAGGTCGTGCGGGTCAGCTGATCTTTGATTACCTTATGATAAAAGCCACCTTAGGGTGGCTTTTTTGTCTCTGGCCAGTTTTAAAACGATATTGATGCGACCGTCACGGCAAGGCATGTTGAGCCAGTGGTACAGTCTGGCTATGTCGACCTTTATCGTGTTTAACATCTATCTCTTTTACGGCCTGGTATTTTTCTCCATTGGCTGTGTCGTTGTGTTTCGCAATTTTAAGTACAGCCAACTCTCAATCTCCCCCACACTATGGGCGCTGGCTTTGTTTGGGTTTACCCATGCTTTTCACGAGTGGTCCGAGTTATATGTGATCCTGTTTGCCGATGATATCTCCAGGCAATATCAGGTGCTCGTGGAGTGGCTTAGACTGCTTAAGTTAGCGCTCTCGTTTGCCAGTTTGATGGTATTTTCTTGGCTATTATTCTCTATCTTGTCGCGGTCCATTGCGCGCATCGGCCATGGGGTGATCTTGCTTATCTTGTTGGCATATTTAGTGTCGGTAGTACGTTTCTCAACTTCGCTGGACTTATCCGATGAGATGTTTGCGCAGGCTTCATTCTATACACGTTTGTTGCTGGGGTTTGGCAGCGCCTTTCTGGCTGGATGTGGCATGGCAATATATGGTCACGACCTGTTGCGGCAGCGACATGACTATGGGCAGTACTTTGTGGCCACAGGCGTGGGACTTTGGATATACGGCATATTCGCGGGGTTGGTTGCAACAGATTTACACATGACAGTTCCCGTGTTGCGTACCCTGGCCAGTGGCCTGGTACTCATTGCGCTGTTGAAGGCTCTCAAGATTTTTGATATCGAACGCGAGCAGCAAACAGAGGCCAAGTTGAAACGGGCGGTGGAGACGGATAAATACAAGGCGATAGGCCAGCTTGCCATGGGGGTAGCCCATGAGATCAACAATCCTTTGGCTTCTTCGACATTGGCGCTGGACTTACTGGAGCGAAAATATCCACACCAGGATCCTGCGCAGGCTGAGTATATTCAGCGAATTCGCCTGGGCATTAGTCGCGCTGCCGAGATCAGTAAGGAGTTGCTGGCTTACGCTCGACCTGTGTCAGAAGAACCGAGACAGGTTAAGTTGGCTGAGGTGGTTGGTTCGGCAATTAAGCTCTTGTCTCATAAGCAACGAGAGTTCGACATCAAGGTCGATTGCCCCGACTCGCTGCAGATCATGGGGCAAAAAATTAAGTTGGAAGAGTTACTGATTAACTTGCTCAACAATGCCATGGATGCCAGTGATAAAGGCGGTAAGATCTGCGTCAGTGCGTTGCAGCGAGATGATGGCATTCAGTTATCTGTGAGTGATGAGGGGCAAGGGATGGATGAAGCTTGTCGTGCTCGGGCTCTAGAGCCTTTTTATTCTACCAAGGCGATAGGTAAGGGGACCGGGCTGGGATTGGCTATCTGTGAGTCAATTGTCAGGGCACATCACGGCAGTATGTGCATCGAAAGCCAACCCGGCCGGGGCACTCAGATATCGATTTTTTTTGAGGAAGGGGCATAATGGCAAATGTGTTGATTGCTGAAGACGATGCAGACTTACGTACCAATATGGTAGACATATTGGAGTTAGAAGGTCATCAGGTGATCGCCGTCGATTGCGCTGAGGGGGCCATTTCTGCCTGTGAGCATCACAGTTTCGATATTGCGCTAATGGATCTGCTGATGCCTGGGATGACTGGGGTTGAGGCTATCTCAAATCTACGTCAACTGAACCCGTTTATCGCCATCATCATTATCACTGCCTATGCAACGGTAGATACAGCGGTTGATGCCATGAAGAAAGGTGCCGATAGCGTGATGACCAAGCCTTTTAATGCAGGTGAGTTATTGATGAGTATCAAGCGCAGTATCGCCGAGAAGCAGTTATTAAAATCTGCCGCCGATATCGACCCAGATAGCGTTTATGCTGCTCTGGCAAATCCGTTAAGACGCATGACCCTTAAACAGCTTGGTACTCATAAGCAACTCAAATTTATGGATCTTTGCCGCCTGGTGGGGGTAGAAGATCACACAAAATTTAATTTTCATCTGCGCCAATTGAAGAAGGCGGGTCTGGTACAACAAAATGAGAGCAAGATCTATATTCTGACAACAACGGGTCAATTTGTTTTACAAAACCACAATCTTTCATGATGATTTTTAGTATTTAAAATCAGCTTCTTACCTTTACCTTGATAAGTAAAGTTCACAATAGGCTGACTATTGTGAAATCGCCTAATCTATCCCTTTAGTGGTAAGTCACAAATACTGTGACCATGTCCAAAGAGACATATCAATCGCCCTCCCTGCAAAGTTGGTGATTGTCATAAGCCACGAGAGGATGAACAAATGAGCAACCAAATTCCATGTAAAAAGCTATTGCTCGCTAGCATGATATCCATGTTAGTGGCATGTGGTAGTGATAACGATGAAAACCCACCTCCAGTTCAAGAAAACACCCCGCCCGTTGCCGTAGCCGATAGCGCGACCGTGACGGTTTCTGAAATGGTCGTCATAGATGTACTGGCCAATGATACCGACGCCGATGGTGACACGCTCTCTATCGTATCGGTCAGCAATGATAGCGCAGTGATCAAAGAGGGTAAGGTTGAGTATACCGCGGGAACTTCGGCAGGAGAGGTTAAGTTTAATTACACCATCACCGATGGCACTGATGAGGCAGTTGGTGAAGTCACAGTGACAGTTGAGGCCCTGCCAGAGCCAGAGGTGTTAGCCTATGTGGGATCAGCGGCTTGTGCCGGATGCCACAGCGAGCAGCATGCTTCTTTTGCTAAGACGGGTCACAACTTTAAGATTCAAAAGATCAGCGACGGTGCACAGCCAAGCTTCCCGTATACGCCTGAAACGACCATTACTGGCGCGATCGATCTGTTAGTGGATTCAACGCCGAACAACACCTTAGGCGCACCAAGTAGCTATGATGATGTCACCTATGTGGTGGGGGGCTATCATTGGAAAATGCGCTGGTTGGACAAAGACGGCTACATAGTGACGGGTAAGAATGTTCAATACAACATTCGTAACAGCAAGGGTGAGCTCAATATTCCTGATAACCATCCCGCCGATCCAGATGTGATGGGTAACTACAAAGATACAGAGTTTGACTATAAATATAGCTGCGGTAACTGTCATACAACTGGCTGGAAGCGCACCACAGATGTGGCCGGTGGCGACAACCGTAACCCAGATCGTCAGGACGACCTTATCGGCATGAATGGCACGTTTGCCGAGCAGGGGATTCAGTGTGAAGCCTGTCATGGGGCGGGTAGTTTCCACGTTAAGGCACCTTCGAAAGATAACATCACCAAGATAGCCGTTGCGCGCACTACAGAGGAGTTACTCGCCGATGATATGGCCTATGGCAAGGCGGTGACCTGTGCCGAATGTCATACCCGTGATGGTGAGAAGGATTACCCCTCTTTCGTCAGCAAGTACAATGAGGCCTATCCTAGCGGTAGCCAAGTGGGTGGTCGCATCATTGCGAAAGGTGGCTTGGCGCAACATCACCAAACTGCCGATGAGCTTTTAGGCGTAGTACCACAGGACCACGGTATCTATAAGGCTGGTGATGAAATTGGTGTTAAGAAAGGCATGAGCTGTACGACCTGCCATGACTCTCATAAGTCGACTAAGAATCAGGACAGCAGCGATGGTCTGCATATGGGCGCCGTTAAAGCCTGTACCGATTGTCATACCATGGCCTTTGCTGACGGTGGTGGATCATATGGCCACGGCACGATAGCCGAGTGTACCGACTGTCATATGCCTAAGTTGGCTAAGAGTGCGGTAACGACAGCACCTAAGCTGGGTAGTGCGGATGTGGTATTTGGTGATATTAAGTCTCACCTCTTTACCCTGGATCTATCGCCTGATGCCAAGCAGTTCACCGATGATGGCAAGTATCAAATGCCATGGGGTACAGCTAAGTTTACCTGTGGTAATTGCCATGCTGATTACACAGAGAAGGCTGCGGCTTTAACTAAGGTTCATAAGTAACCGTTCCCTAAGTAAGAGGTTTAATAATAAGTGCGTAAGATCGCACCATAAAAGCTCAACAAAGTGATTCATTGCCCTTTCCCATAAAGGTAAAGACCACCTCAGTTATATGCTAGGGTGGTCTTTTTTTAGATGAGTCGGGTTTGTTGTCCATATATGTGTACTGTAAATGCTTGACTGAATCTCAGTTGTCCTCTTTACTAGGAGTGTGCGGATAAGTCCTAATCATACAAAGGAAAACGAATAAATTCGGTGGTACGGAAACGCTTATACTTGTATGTATAGAAAGGTAAGCATGGTTCATTATGCTAAGGAGAGTATATGGCACATGGTAAAAGGATGGCGTTATTAGCGGTGCTGCTCAGTGGAGCACTGATCTGTTATGGGCTAGGAATGCACTTTGGTGCGTTAGGACTGCTGATTGCCGGCGCCGTGCTTGAATGCAGCTTTTGGTTGCGACTCTTTCGGAGTCCGAATAAATAACCCCTTGGGGATGCCCCTCATTTTATGACCTCTTGGCTTTCAATGGATAGAAAGTACAAAAGTAAAAAGCCAGCATTTGCTGGCTTTTTACTTTGTTTTTTTGAGAAAGATTATTCGTTATTAAGGTTTTCACCTATGGTGACGGGTACCTGATAGTACTTGCCGCTGCGTATGATGGTCATAGTCACCTGAGTCCCTGGCGGTGTCTCGGCAATTCTGTCCATCAGCATTTCGACGCCAGGAACGGTTTCGTCGTTAAATTTAGTGATCACATCTCTGGGCCTTAGCTTAGCCTGCGCCGCAGGGCCTTGATGATCTACGCCTGTCACCATCACACCGGTCAGATCCGGCAGGTTGAGGATCTGTGCCATCACAGGGTTGATGGGCTCACCTGTGATTCCTAGCGCCCCACGGATCACCCGACCATCTTTAATTAATTTCCCCATGATGCTGTGAGCCAGCTTGATAGGAATGGCGAAGTTGATGCCGTGTCCACCCCCTTCTCCACCGATCTGGAAAGCGGCGGTGTTAATGCCGATCAACTGACCGCTGGTATCGATAAGGGCGCCCCCCGAGTTACCGGCGTTGATGGCCGCATCTGTCTGTAGGAAATCCAGATAGCCTGAGCTAAGGCCGTTACGACCCGTGGCGCTGATGATCCCTTGGGTAATGGTTTGCCCCAGGTTATAGGGGTTGCCTATGGCCAGTACTACATCGCCTACCTGGGCCGGGATATCTAAGTTGATGGGCACTACGGGTAGGGCGTCGCCCTCAATTTTAAGCACCGCCAGGTCAGTGACCGAATCTGAGCCAACGACTTCAGAGGTGAATTTGCGTCCATCTTGCAGGGCCACGACTATCTCATCGGCTTTCTTGATCACATGATAGTTAGTGAGTATGTAACCCTCTTTACTCATGATCACGCCCGATCCCAGCCCTTGGAGTGCCCCTGAATTGAGTGGGCGGCTCTGATCTATGCTTAGGCTGTAGATGTTGACGACGGCAGGTGCCGCGCGGCGAACCGCCTTGGAAAAGGAGAGTTCTATGCCGTTTTGTCCGCGGTGTTGAAAGAAGTTATTTTGATTGTTATTTCCCGTGATTAAGGGGGTGATGACCAGAAAGACCGCGGCCATGATGAGGCCGAATAAAACAGCTTTCGCGATGTAAATTACCGTGTCTTTTAGAGTCATGATTTTGCGTGCACTGGGAAAAGTAGCGTTAGATTAACATGTTTAGTTATAGGGCACTATTGGCTATTTAGCCTCTGATAGGCTTTGGCTTAGGAAGTGCAAGGGATCATACTCAAAGTATGATCCCTTGGTGCTTATTTACCTGAGAACCAGGTAAAGGCTGTTGTTACCGCGCAGCAACTTAAGCGCAACGGCGCCATTTTGCTCCTTAAGTTCTGCCTTAAGTTCCTTAAGGTTTTCGATGCGGGTACGGTTCACCCCGACAATGATATCGCCCTTAAGCAGACCACTGGCCGCAGCCGGGGAGCCTTGCGTGATATCAGTGATCTCAACCCCTTTCTTGTGGTTCTCTAAGGTTGCGCCCGTCAGCATTGGGTGTACTGCACCTGCTGCAGTTTCTGTCTGCTGGCTGGATTCGCCCAATACCGCAGTGACGGTTTTCTCATCGCCGTCGCGGATTAGGCCAAGTTTCACCTTGGCGCCGGCGCCCATGGTACCAATCTTGGCTCTGAGCTCCTGGAAGGTCTTGATGGGTTTGCCATTAACGCTGACAATGATGTCACCGGCCTTAATGCCCGCCTTGTCTGCGGCGCTGTCTGGCATGACTTCATTAACGAAGCCGCCGTGTTGAGAGTCCAGACCGAAGCCTTGAGCCAGTTCACTATCCAAGTCTCGACCGCTGACACCTAGCACGCCACGGCGCACCTCACCGTGCTCGATCAGCTGATCCACTAGGTTGTTGACCATGTTAGCCGGGATGGCAAAGCCTATCCCTACGTTACCGCCGCCAGGGGCGACGATGGCAGTGTTGATACCAATAAGCTCACCGTTAAGGTTAACCAGGGCGCCGCCCGAGTTACCGCTGTTGATGGCGGCGTCGGTTTGGATAAAGTTCTCTAACATCTCAATGCCTAAGCCGCTGCGCCCCATGGCGCTGACGATACCTGAGGTGACGGTCTGACCTAAGCCAAAGGGGTTACCAATGGCGACAGCAAAGTCACCCACCTTAAGCTCGTCTGAGTCGGCGCGCTTAAGTGCGACTAAGTTTTTCGCTTTAATTTGTAGTAGCGCGACATCGGATTCGGCATCGGCACCAATCAGTTTTGCCTCTATTTCACGGCCATCGTGCAGGCCAATCAAGATCTCATCGGCACCTTCGATCACATGGTTATTGGTGACGATATAGCCTTCTTCGGCATCGATAATGACCCCTGAACCCAGACCTTTAAAGGGACGCTCCTGTACCTGCTCTCTTGGCGCATTGGGGCCGAAGAAGTAGCGAAAAGCATCAGGAAGACGCTGTTTAGACACATGGGTGCCCGATACGGCGACGGCAACCACGGCTGGGGTGGTTTTTTCCAGCATGGGAGCCAGGCTAGGAAGCTCTTGTCCACCGACGGCTAGCGGTATGGCGGCTTGAGAAACCGCGGGCATGACCATAAGGCTGGCGCCGAGCAGGGCGGCTGAAAGTAGTGATAATTTGGTTTTCATCTATTCATGACTCCAAGGTTGCAATTATGAACTTTTGACTCTGTAGATATAAGGCTACTCGGACGTAAATCAAGTCAGTAATTTTTGCTGTGTTACTCAATCCGACTGTCGCGCTTTAAATAAAGTTCATGGGATTAACAAAGGTTAATTTTTCGTTAGCCTTCATTGACTAGCGTGAATCGCGCGGCGACAAATTGCCTTGGCCTACGACCTTTTGCTCGTAGGATTGTCTGGGACGACATATACCCTGCGTTCGATTGTCGTGGTACCATCTAGCGGTTGAATTAAGGATAGAAGAGAATAATTTAAGTGTCGCATCTCACCCCTTGGCAGCATTATCAAGCCGATCTACAACGTGATGATTTTTCCTATGATCCTGCCCAGGAGCAGGCGGTCAAGGCGCTGCAACGCGTCTATGACGAATTGCTTGCGGCTCAGCAAAAGCCAAGTGGCGTCGCGAAACTGTTAGGATTTCTCGCCAAGCCAGCGCCTCAGGTGCAGGGCCTGTATCTCTGGGGTGGTGTCGGACGGGGAAAGACCTATCTGATGGACACCTTTTATGATGCCCTGCCGGGTGAGCGTAAACTCAGGGCGCACTTTCACCGCTTTATGCATCAAATACATCTGGATCTTGATGGCCTGAAAGGTCAGCGAGATCCCTTGCTGGTGATCGCCAAGCGAATGGCCGAGCGTTATCAGGTGATCTGCTTCGATGAGTTTTTTGTATCAGATATTACCGACGCCATGTTGCTGGGCACTCTGTTTCAGGCGCTCTTTGCTGAAGGCGTGGCACTGGTGGCGACGTCTAATATCATTCCCGATGAACTCTATCGGAATGGGTTGCAACGGGCGCGCTTTCTGCCAGCGATAGCGCTAATCAACAAACACTGTCAGGTGCTCAATGTGGACAGCGGCATAGATTACCGTCTGCGCACCCTAGAGCAGGCAGAGATCTACCATTATCCGCTAGATCCTCAAGCCGACGAAAACCTGTTGGGTTATTTTCAACAACTCGCCCCAGAGTCGGAAGTTTCAACTGCGGCGATTGATATCGACGGCCGCGAAATCGCCATTCGCAAGCAGGCCCAAGGCGTGCTCTTAATTAACTTCAGAGATCTGTGCGACGGCCCGCGAAGTCAGCGTGACTATATGGAATTGGCCCGTCTTTATCACACAGTACTGCTTAGCGGTGTCGAGCAGATGGGCAGTCAAAGTACGGGCGATGATATCGCCAGACGTTTTCTGGCCATGGTGGATGAGTTTTATGAGCGTCAGGTAAAGCTCATCATCTCTGCCGAGGTAGCGCTGGAAGAGATCTATACTCAGGGATTACTCAGCTTCGAGTTTAGACGCTGCCGCTCTCGCCTGACCGAGATGCAGTCTCACGATTATCTAGCGCTGGAACATCTGCCTTAGTCTGCTCGGCGAAAGGAAAAAGTGTGGTTTTTTGCCGTTTCGCTACGACAACAAGTATAAGCTGAGTAAATCATTTAAATTAGCTAAAAAATTAGGTGATTTTTAACTCAGCTTTGTCTATAATTCGCGACCTGCCCTCGTTACTCCGCCAAAAAGGCGGAAGTTGTAAAGCCTTATTCTTTGCTCGAAGGGGCGGAGAATGGCACTTTTTGTGTTGCTATTTCATCGGAAATGGCGGCATGTGAGAACAGAATTTAAACTTTGGGTTTTTGTAAATGAAGACTACATATACTGCTACACCAGAAACAGTGACGCGCGAATGGTTCGTTGTTGACGCTGAAGGTAAAACTTTAGGTCGTATGGCTACTGAGATCGCTCGTCGTCTACGTGGCAAGCATAAGGCAGAATACACTCCTCACGTTGATACTGGCGATTACATCATCGTTATCAATGCTGAGAAAGTAACTGTAACTGGTAACAAAGCAGCAGCTAAGACTTACTACTCTCATTCTGGTTTCCCAGGTGGAATCAAGCAGATTACTTTTGATAAGCTGCAAGATCATAAGCCAGAAATGATTATCGAGAAAGCAGTAAAAGGTATGTTGCCAAAAGGTCCTCTAGGACGTGCCATGTACCGTAAACTGAAAGTTTACGCTGGCGCAGAGCACAACCATGCTGCACAACAACCACAAGTTCTTGATATCTAATCCGGGAGTAAGCTAATGTCTGCAACTCAGTACTACGGCACTGGCCGTCGCAAAACATCTACTGCTCGCGTATTCGCTAAAGTAGGTAGTGGTAACATCGTCGTGAACCAACGTCCACTTGACGAATATTTTGGTCGTGAAACTGCTCGTATGGTTGTTCGTCAACCTCTAGAGCTAGTTGAAATGACTGAAAAGCTAGACATCTATGTAACTGTTAAGGGCGGTGGTATCACTGGCCAAGCAGGTGCAATCCGTCACGGTATTACTCGTGCCCTGATGGAACTTGATGAAGCTCTACGTCCATCTCTACGCGCTGCAGGTTTCGTTACCCGTGATGCTCGTAAAGTTGAGCGTAAGAAAGTGGGTCTGCGTAAAGCACGTCGTAAGCCACAATTCTCAAAGCGTTAATTTTTACGCTGCGAAAATTCGAAAAACCCAGCCTTGTGCTGGGTTTTTTTATGGCTATTTTCTGCTATTTTTAAGCCTTATTGTTCTCTATAGGAAACGCGTTTAGATGACTTTCCAACTCCTGATGCTGGTTCTGGCCATAGTGTTGATTATCGAAGGGATAGGACCGCTTTTATTTCCGAATCGTTGGCGGGCATATTTGCAGGAAATTTCTAACCAAAATCAAAGGGTTTTACAAAGGTTAGGCGGTGCTTTAGTCACGGCTGGCGTGGTCATATTGATTATTTTTTCATAAATTACTTGCCATTTCCCCCCCAAGATCTGCTAAAATCCCGTTTTAACCACTACCTTGCAGCAAATAATGGGCAAAAACGTCGTAGTTCTCGGCACCCAATGGGGTGACGAAGGAAAGGGTAAGATAGTCGACCTACTTACCGAACAGGCCAAATATGTCGTTCGTTATCAAGGTGGCCACAATGCGGGTCACACTCTTGTTATCGATGGTGACAAAACCGTTCTTCATCTTATTCCATCAGGGATCTTACGCGATAATGTAAAATGCATTATCGGTAATGGCGTGGTGCTTGCACCTGACGCCCTGATGAAAGAGATCAACATGCTTAAAGAGCGTGGCGTCCCTGTAGAGGAACGTCTGCTTATCTCTGAAGCGTGTCCGTTAATCCTTCCCTTCCACTGTGCCTTAGATATCGCACGCGAAAAAGCGCGCGGTAATAAAGCTATTGGTACAACGGGTCGTGGTATCGGTCCTGCTTATGAAGATAAGATCTCTCGTCGTGGTCTTCGTGTTGGCGATCTGTTTAATGCAGAATTGTTCGCCGAAAAACTGAAGGAAGTGATGGCATATCACAACTTCATGTTGACCGAATACTATGATTGCGAAGCGGTTGATTACGAAACCACATTGAAAGATGCGTTGGCGATTGCTGACTATCTGAAGAGCATGTGTACAGATGTGACTGAGCTGCTGGATCAAGCACGTAAGGCCGGTGAGCCTATCCTGTTTGAAGGCGCACAGGGTACCCTTCTGGATATTGACCATGGTACTTATCCGTTCGTAACCTCTTCAAACACTACTGCCGGTGGTGTTGCGACAGGTTCTGGCTTCGGTCCACGTCATCTAGACTATGTGCTCGGTATCATGAAGGCATACACCACACGTGTGGGTGCGGGTCCTTTCCCTACTGAGTTGCAAGACGAAATCGGTGATCACTTAGGTACTAAGGGTCACGAGTTTGGTGCAACCACTGGTCGTAAGCGTCGTCCAGGTTGGTTAGATATCGTTGCCATGAAGCGCGCGGTACAGATCAACAGCATCAGCGGTTTCTGCTTGACTAAGCTTGACGTACTCGACGGCTTGGAAGAGGTGAAGATCTGTGTGGGTTATCAGTACCCAGATGGCAGCATAGCTACCGTGACTCCGCTAGCAGCTGAAGGCTACGAGCAGGTTACGCCTGTGCTTGAAACTATGCCTGGTTGGAGTGAGAACACCTTTGGTGCGACCTCTATTGAGCAGCTGCCACAGGCGGCGATCAACTACATCAAGCGCATCGAAGAGTTACTGGAAACGCCAGTCGACATTATCTCAACGGGTCCCGATAGAAACGAGACCATGATTCTAGTGAATCCGTTTAGTTAATCATAAGGGCCGCGTTAAGCGGCCTTTTTATTGGGAGTTGTTTATTGCAATATGGCCACAGAGGCGCCGCCTTAGGCTGACTATTTTGCAATCGCTTTTAAGCTAACGCCACAGCGGCCGATAAGATAAGGTATACTGCCTAAGTCTGTTACGGATAAAGGCACGAGTTCTACATAGAGAATTTTGTTATGGCACGATTAGTATTCTTTATTTTAATGGCCTGTTTATCGACAGTGGCACAGGCTGAAACCAAAACTGACAAGCAGACTGACGACAAAAGCGTGATCAGAGCGGTCGATATTTATAGCCAAGAGCAGCTTATCGACATGATCCGCGACAAGTCTTACCTGACAAGGGTAAAAGGCGACGATTGTCAGCTGGTACAAGATATTGAGGCGCGTGCCGAAGTGCTAAAACAGCCGCTGTATCAATATCTTTGGGCTGAGATGCTGAACTATGGTATCTGTGTCAAAGCCAATCCGCCCAGAGGCATTTCTATGCTTCGTGACGCTGCTGAGCAAGGTAGCGCAGAAGCTATGGTTCGGATCGCCGAGTATTACCATGAGGGTAAATTCGTGATCCAAGATAAAGAGCGCGCAGTGCAATACACGCTGCCCGCTGCCGCCAGTGGTGATCTCCCTGCTCGTATAATGCTGGTGAGATTGTTTGGCGAAGGCTATGGTAGTCCCAGAGATTATGTGATGGGTTACCACTGGCTGTACAACGATGTATTTAGTGATGAGGCGACCAAACAGGAAGCCATGAAATTATTGATGGTGCTAGAAGCAAAAATGCCCGCCAGTGCAGTAGATAGGGCTAAGCAGGAGCATCTGAGATCCCGATAAACGCCCTAAGCCCCTTAGACTATCTGGAGAGCCGGGCAAAAAGTATGGATATTGAATGATCAAAGATCCGCATTTAAAGCGTGAACAAGAGAAGTACGACAACCCCATTCCTAGTCGTGAGTATATTTTAGATTACTTACGCTCACAGCAATCACCCCTCAATCGTGAAAAAATTGCCCAGGCGCTCAAGATCAGCGATGAAGAGCAGCTAGAAGCCTTGCGCCGCCGCCTCAGGGCGATGGAGCGTGATGGCGAGCTGGTCTTTACCCGTGGTCAAGCCTATGGCTTACCCGAGCGTATGGATCTGCTAAGTGGCATGGTATTGGGCCACAAGGATGGTTTTGGCTTCCTTAAACTCGATGAAGGGGGCGATGACCTCTTTATCAACAACCGTGACATGCTGATGTATTTTCACGGCGACAAGGTGCTTGCTCAAAAAGCCGGTGTCGATCGTAAGGGCCGCCGCGAGGCGCGCATCGTACGTCTGACCCATGAGCGCACCGCGCCTCTGGTGGGGCGTTTCCACCTGGATTCTGGCATGGCCTTCGTGATTGCAGACGACAAGCGCATCACCCAGGAGATCCTGATCCCCGATGGCGATCGCAATGGTGCTCGTCAGGGCGATGTCGTGGTGGTTGAACTCACCCGCCGTCCTGGCCGCTACATGAAGGCTGCCGGTAAGGTCACCGAGGTGCTGGGTAAAGAGATGGCGCCGGGCATGGAGATTGAGATTGCCCTGCGCAACTACGATCTGCCCCATACCTGGTCAAGCCTGATCGAGAAGAAGCTGCGCAAGATCCCTGATGAAGTGACCGAAGAGGATAAACAAGGGCGGGTTGACCTGCGCAAGTTACCTCTGGTCACCATAGATGGTGAAGATGCGCGTGATTTCGATGATGCCGTCTATGCCGAGACCAAGAAGAGCGGCGGTTGGCGCCTGTGGGTGGCCATTGCCGATGTCAGCCATTATGTGCGCACCGACTCGGCGCTGGACAAAGAAGCCCGCGCCCGCGGTAACTCAGTCTACTTTCCGTCTCAGGTGATCCCCATGTTACCGGAGAAATTGTCGAACGGTCTCTGTTCGCTCAATCCTGGAGTCGACAGGCTCTGTATGGTCGCCGAGATGACCATTTCGGCAACGGGCAAGCTGTCGGGCTATAAGTTTTATCCAGCCGTGATGCACTCTCATGCACGTCTGACTTACACCCAGGTGGCGGATATGCTCGAAGGTGGCGAGGTGAGTGATGAGCTTAAGCCAATCTTCCCGCACCTGCAGACATTGCAGTCGCTCTATCTGACTTTAGATGAGACACGCGCGCAGCGCGGTGCTATCGCCTTTGAAACCACTGAGACCCAGTTTATTTTCAATGCCGATCGCAAGATAGATCGCATCGAGCCCCGTACCCGCAATCAGGCCCATAAGATCATCGAAGAGTGTATGATCATGGCCAATGTGGCGGCGGCTAAGTTTGTGCAAAAGCATAAGGGTGAAGTGCTCTACCGGGTGCATGAAGCGCCGTCAGAGCAGAAGCTGACCAACTTTAAAGATTTCCTCAAGGAGCGCGGCCTCACCATGGGCGGTGGTCTTGAGCCTGAGCCGGCCGATTATCAGGCGCTAATGGAGCAGGTGATCGACAGGCCTGATGCCGAGTTGATTCAGGTGATGTTGCTGCGCTCTATGCGTCAGGCAACTTACACCCCGGATAACGAGGGTCACTTTGGCCTGGCGCTGGAGCAGTATTCGCACTTTACCTCGCCGATTCGTCGTTACCCCGATTTGATTCTGCACAGGGTGATCCGTTACCTGCTGGCCAAGGAGCGTGGCGAGGGCAATGACAAGTGGACGCCTGATGGTGGTTACCACTATCAGATCGAAGAGCTTGATCTGCTGGGTGAAGAGTGTTCCACCACAGAGCGACGCGCCGATGAGGCGACCCGTGATGTGAGCGATTGGCTTAAGTGTGAGTTTATGCGTGACCATGTGGGCGACACCTTTGAGGCCGTTATCGCCTCGGTCACCCACTTCGGCATGTTTGTGCGCCTAAGCGATCTCTTTATCGATGGTCTGGTGCATATCTCGACCCTGGGCGGCGACTATTATCACTACGATAATATGCGTCAGCGTCTGGTGGGTGAGGCCACGGGGCAGGTGTATCAGATAGGCGATCCCGTCACGGTTAAGGTGGCGGCGGTGAATCTGGACGACCGTCAGATCGATCTCATGATGGTGGGCGACGATGGTAAAGCACCTCGACCACGCCGGGGCAAGAAGCCCTTGACCGCTCGTGAGCGAGTCAATCTCGAAGGCGCCAAGGTTGGCCGTAAGGGCGGCAAAGAAGATGACAAGCCAAGCGGTAAGCGCCGCTCTGGCAAACGCAGCGACGCTAAGCCCGGAGCAGGTAAGCCAGGAGCCGGCAAGGCGGGGGCGGCCAAGCCAAAGAGCGGTGCCCCAAAAAGCACAGCTAAGGCTAAGCCAAGCGCCAAAAAGCGTAAAGCGGTTAAAAAACGCAGTAGTAAGAAATAAGAGATTCTAATTAGATGAAGAAACAAGATTTTACCTTCGGCATCCATGCCGTCGAGGCCTTGCTAAAAAACAGCCCTGAGCGGGTGATCGAGATGTGGGTACTCCAGGGCCGTGATGATCAGCGCCTGATGCCACTGATCCAAATGGCGGCGGAATATGGTGTGTCGGTGCAGCAGGCCTCTCGTAAGGCGCTGGACGACAAGGCCGGCAGCAGTCAGCACCAAGGTGTGCTGGTACGTGCTAAGCCCGCTAAGCAACTCAATGACAACGATCTTCTGACGCTACTGGATAAAACAGAGACCCCGTTTCTGTTGATCCTCGACGGCGTGACCGATCCCCACAACTTAGGTGCCTGTCTGCGTAACGCCGATGCCGCCGGAGTACACGGGGTGATAGTGCCGCGCGACAACTCGGTTGGCCTCACGCCAACCGTCAGTAAGGTTGCCTGCGGCGCCGCAGAAGTGGTGCCCCTGTTTCAGGTGACTAACCTAGCGCGCACCATGAAAGCTTTGCAAGATAAGGGCGTATGGATCGTCGGCGCGGCCGGTGAAGCCGAGCACGACCTTTACAAGGCCGACCTTAAAGGCCCAATCGCCATCGCCATGGGCGCCGAAGACAAGGGCCTACGTCGACTGACCCGCGAGAGCTGTGATTCGCTGGCTTCTATCCCGATGGCGGGTAGTGTGTCGAGCCTCAACGTCTCTGTGGCCACAGGGATCTGCTTGTTTGAGGCGGTTCGCCAAAGATTGGGGTGATCGGGAATTCGATCTTCCAATTTTTGAGTCGCTGACTCAAGGTTGATGAATGCCGATGCGGGAAACTTCATCGGCATTTTTGTATCTGTCGTTTGACGACATGGTCATTTAGTGACGTGGTTTTAGCGTTAACCGTCGCTGTTGTTTATAGCCTGCGGCTCGCTTATGTGTAGATACATCTGCTACACGCCGTGAATCCCTATATGGACACCTCGATAGATTCAATAGCTAATTTGTTAGTAACAAAAGATATTACTGCGTCCGTATATCCGACCTGTTTATGAGCAATTAGAGGCTCTGGCCTTAATGAGAACCGCGCCTCTACGCCTTAACCGTCCCTCCGAACTCTTAGGTTCATGGACTCTCTCAGGTGTTGTAGAGGCCGGTATTACCTGTTGTTACATTACTTTTTAGCAGTACATGGTTTGTTTTACTTACAGGTCAAACCGCTCTGAACTCCGTTTTCTTAAATAGAATAGCCCAAACAATTCTTGCTAACTTGTTAGCCAGTGCGACTGCAGACTTGTGACTGCCTCGCCGTTCGATAAGCGTTTTAACCCAAACAGACAGCCTGTCTTGCGCTGTTTTACAGTGTCTTATAATCGACCAAGCACATTGAATAAGTAGCTTCCTGAGGTAACGGTTACCTCGCTTCGTTATCCCGCCAAGACTCTGCTTTCCACCGCTTGAATGCTCTTTTGGCACTAAGCCAATGTTTGCTGAAAAATGTCTACCGTTTTTGTAGGACGAACCATTACCTGCAAACGAGACTACGGCTGTTGCCGTAATTTCTCCTATTCCCTTTATTTGCATTAGTAGTTTAGCTCCTTCGGAAGCCTGGGCCTGCTGTTTGATATCCTTTTCTGATGACTTTATGGCTTCATCAATCGCGCTCCACTCTTGGTGTAGCAGAGTAAAGTGGACTCGAGCTCTTTCGGTTAATTCATTTTCTGCATCTTCAATTAAGTCAGGTAATGCTGCTTTAAGGCTTTCTTTGCCTTGAGCAATAACGATACCATACTCATTTAGCAGGCCTCTGATTTGATTAATCAATGTTGTTCTGGCATCGACCTGCCTTTCTCTGATTCGATGCGCCAACATCATATCAACCTGCTCTAACGTTCTAGGCTCTACAAATTGAATATTAGGTCTATACGCTGCTTCACAAATAGCGAAGGCATCATTACGGTCGTTTTTATTACCTTTGACAAAAGGCTTCACATGCTGAGGGGGAATTAACCTTACTTGATAACCTTGAGCTTTTAAGCTTCTTCCCCAGTAATTTGACCCGCTACAAGCCTCCATAGCTATGATTGCATCAGGGTATTGGGCTAAAAACGCCATAAGTTGATGTCGACGAAGTGCACGATTAAATACAGATTTACAAGCCTGATTCACACCACAAACTTGGAAGACATTTTTTGCCAAATCGATACCAATTAGAGTAACTTTCATAGTGGACACCTTTTGTTGATATTGAACTCGCAAATTCAATATGGCGCTTTTGACGCCGACTTTACAAGAGGTGTCCATCTCATCATCCCTGGAGGCTCGACGATGGCATCCCTGCCATCGACGTCCGCAGATGCATCTACACCCGGTCATTTCATCTCTTCGATTGAACGGTATCGGAATTTTCTATGTGTCTGGTTAAAGTGCATTTGTTCTTGCCGTGGATCTTGTAGCGTTAACCTTCATTGTTATCTATCGCCTGCCCGGCGGGGGATGTGCAAGCACTCTTTTGGCATGGTGAGTGAAGCGAAGCTTCGCGCTCACGAGCGAGAGGCATGGATGCCGAACTGGCTGTTAAACAGGGATGTTGTTTGAATATGTCCCTATACGCTTCACGGCGGTACTGACCTACATGGATGTTGGGAATGCCAAAAAATGTAGGGAACACTTTTGGCCATGCCGCCGAGAGCCAAAAGCGTGCTTACACCCATATCTAAACGTCTCTTCGATTTGGCTTCACTTGGCATCGGTAAATGATGTTGATTAATTTTGAGGAATGCTTTAACTGTATATGGGCCAAATAGTGATGGGTTAGTCTCTTCATCAGTTGGTTACATCGGTACTTGGAGTGTAAATTAATTATCGGCAGGGATTTATCCGGTAGGTTGGATAATAAGCCACTAGCTGTAGAAAGGAGATCATTATGCAGTATAAAAACACTCAGCCTGGAATCGCGATGCTTTCAATTATGGGAATTGTAGTATTGGTGCTTGTCTTTGCTTCGGTAACGAAGCCTACCGAACCTATTGGATTTGCGTATTTAATTTTAGGTGTGCTTTCTATTCTTTTTTCATCATTAACCATTAAAGTGGAAGGTGGAGAAGTAAAGTGGTTTTTTGGTCCAAAATTTTGGAATAAATCAATAAAAATATCTGAAATCGAGTCGATCAAAAAGACAAGAACGAAATGGTACTATGGGCTTGGAATTCGTTTAATTTCAACTGGATGGTTATATAACGTTTCAGGTCTAACAGCTGTTGAATTAAAACTCAAAGATGGCACAACCGTTAGTTTGGGTACAAACGATCCTGAAAACTTAATAAAGGCTATTGAGCAAAGCAGCTAACAAGCCAAGTCAGCGGGAGTTATCCTTGATATCGAATGATAAAAGCAGCGTTCACCTATTTTGATAGCCTCTTAGGTTTGGCTTCATTGGTTACATTTTAAGATGATTTTTGCCGTAAGAGCAGTGCATTTGACAAGGAAGTAATTAATGAGATGGATTCTTACACTCTGGCTTACTCTGGTTTTTGTTGGTTGTTCGAATACTAGGATCGATGAACAAGCCAAGATTAGCCTAATTTCTCCAGATACTATTCTTTTTGACGGCTCTATAACACAGCAAAATGTAGCTGTTTTTGAAGAGCTGTTAAACGCTCAATTCCAACAAGTCGCTACAATCGTAATCAAAAGTGTTGGGGGGGATGTTTTGTCAGGTATTTACCTTGGTAAACTCGTTCACTCCCATCAATTGAACGTAATCATTAGAGGAGTATGTGCCTCTTCTTGTGCCAACTATGTTGCGACCGCCAGTAGTAATGTCATAGTTGAAGAAGGAGCTGTACTTGGTTGGCATGGTGGTTCGCTGCAATCCTTATATGGAGGGTTTGAGCATGATTGGTTCGATTCGCTTTTTGCAGATAAAGAATCTTTTAAGGAATATCTTGCGGAGTGGCAGTTAAAGGAACGAGCCTTCTTTGAGAAAGTTGGTGTGAATCAGGCTTTGACAGTTTTGGGTATGGTGCCTGGACTAAAAGAAAAGCGAAATACGATGCTATATAGCCTTGATAAGCAGACACTAAACTTATTGGGAACGAGTATTAAGTATGTTGGTGAGCAAAACCTATTTGATGTCGAGGGAAATGAGGTTCTTCAGGTGTTTCAGCTATCTCCTCAACAGTTGCAAGTGATGTTGAAAAATCATTCACTTCGTTTGGCTCAAGCCAGAGTATATGGAACGAATTGAGAAAAGATAATAATGTCTAAAACAGATTCGCTCCTGATTGATAACCGACTGACACCAGTAACGTCAAATCGAAGAGACGATAGATATCGGTGTAAACACGTTTTTGGCCTTCGAAATCAGGGATGATTTCGTAGAGCCCACAGGGAAGTGCTCGTGGCGTGCCAAAAACGTGTTTGCACATAAGGCCTGCGGCAGGCAATTGATACAACATCACGCCAAGGTTGGCTTAAACCTTTCAAATATCAAAGTCGGGTAGAAGCTACTACTATCTGAAAAGTAGTTGAAAACGACAGGCATCAGTAACGTTAAATCGGAGAGGCGTTGGATAACTAGTGTAGATACGCCGGTGAGCTTCCGAAACAGGGATGTTTCGGCAGAGCCTATAGGGATATATTCAAACAACGTACGTGTTTAAAGGCCAGTTCGGCATCCATGCCTCTCGTTCGTGAGCACGAAGCTACGCTTCACTCACCGTCTCACGGGCGTATCTGCACATGAGCCCACTGCAGGTGATAAGTAGACCATGAAGCTATGGTCTGAAGTCACCGAGCAAATATCAAAGTGGCTAGTGGCCACGACTGGCAAGTCAGATTAATTGCCCCATCATTTGGGGGCACTCAAACCTTTATTTAAAGGTGTAAAGCAGATTAAAGGTAGTAACGGTATCCGTCTGCTTCGAATCCTCGGGTACTACTTCTGTGTACTTGATGTTCATGCCCACCTTAAACGCCCAGTCTTGAAACAGGGTGTTTTTGTAACTCATGTCCAGGGTGACTGTGCTGTTGTCCTCGCCAGTCTCGGCGGTGAGGTCGGCGTTGAAACTGGTGTATTCGTGGATCTTCTGCTCGAATTTGGCGGCGGTACGCAGAATCACCTCACGCTCGGCTTCTGGGTCGGGGACCGACTCACTGACCTGAGGCAAGTTGTATCGATAACCTGGGCCCACTTCGAGACTCAACTTAGTGCTGTCGCCGCTGATGGCATCGAAACCATAACCGGTCGACACAGTCGAGATGCGGGTATAACTACCAAATCTGTCTTCGGTGAAGTCGCCACGGGCAAAGATATAGCCTGAGTAGATCTTGTAGCTCGACTGGAGCTGGACATCATATTTTTCTGATGTGGTCTTTTCTGAGTCTGAGGCGAAGTACGCCTTGAACACCCCTTCCTGACGGAAGTTGTCTGTGTCGTAGAGTAGCTTGGTGCGGCCGTTGAAGCTGCTGGACTCTGTGTTACCCGTGTTGATCTGCAGCCCCGCTTCGATCTCTGCTGAGAAGTCGCTAGGGGGTTCCTGATAGTCCGGGGGCACGAGCGCCCAGGCACTTTGGCTAAGGCCGAGTGTGAGAAATAAACTTGTTGCTCTTAACATTATTTTTATTTTTTGCACGCGTCTAGAACACAAAAATGACAGCGCACTATCATACCGTTTCACCGGGCGATGGGCAAAGTGAATAACGAAAGATATTGCTTGAGTTTTGAGGTGTGAGCATGTACTATTCCGCGGCTTAATTCAGTCACTTTATTTAGTTCCTTGCCTCCATTTGGTCTGACTGAGCCAACAACGAGGCTAGATAACCGTAAGGAGCAAAAAATGCGTCATTATGAAATCGTATTTTTAGTTCACCCTGATCAGAGTGAACAAGTGCCAGGTATGATCGAACGTTACACGGGTATCCTTACCCAAGCTGGCGGTCAAATCCACCGTTTAGAAGACTGGGGCCGTCGTCAACTGGCTTACCCAATCATCGAATTGCATAAAGCTCACTATGTTCTGATGAACGTAGAAGCGACTGCAGAATCGGTTGAAGAGCTAGAAACAGCTTTCCGTTTCAACGACGCTGTTCTTCGTAGCATGGTTATGCGTACCAAAGGTGCCATCACCGAAGCTTCTCCAATGGCTAAAGCGAAAGACGAGCGTGATTCACGTCGTTCTAGCGAAGATCGCCCAGCTGCAGAAGCAACTGAAGCATCTGAAGAAGCCGCTGAAAACGCAGCAGAGTAAGTTTATTTGTGGCCACCAATCATTTGGTGTTGTCTGGAACCATAACCCGGTCCAGAAGCTTTAGTAGCCCGGCAGGCATCCCGCATTGCGTGATCATGTTGGAACACAAATCGCAGGTTTATGAAGCAGAGATGCTGAGAAACGTATACTGCCAGATACAAGTGATATTAAGTGGCGAACGCTTTAACAGCATCACAGACAAACTGAAAACCGGTGTGGATATTGAGGTTAAAGGCTTTATCGCGCTCCAACGAGGACGCAATGGTCAAAATCGCCTGGTATTACACGCTGAAAATGTCGAATTGAAAACTTAGGAGACTGTCAACATGGCACGTTATTTCCGTCGTCGCAAGTTCTGCCGTTTCACTGCAGAAGGCGTTACTGAGATCGATTACAAAGATATCGCTACTCTAAAGAACTACATCACTGAAAGTGGTAAAATTGTTCCTAGCCGTATCACTGGTACAAACGCTAAATACCAACGTCAACTGGCTCGCGCTATCAAGCGTGCTCGTTATCTTTCTCTACTGCCTTACACTGATCTACATCAGTAATAGCGCATCAATTTAGAGGAATTAATAATGAACGTTATTCTACTTGATAAAATCGCTAACCTGGGTAACCTGGGTGACCAAGTGTCAGTTAAAGCTGGTTATGCTCGTAACTTCCTTTTACCTCAAGGTAAAGCAGTTGTTGCTAACGCTGCTAACACTGAAGTATTCGAAGCTCGTCGTGCTGAACTAGAAGCTAAGCTAGCTGCTGAACTAACTGCTGCTAATGAGCGCGCTGAGAAAATCAACGCTCTTGAAGCTGTTGTTATCGCTTCTAAAGCGGGTGACGAAGGCAAGCTGTTCGGTTCAATTGGTAACCGTGACATCGCTGATGCAGTGACTGCTGCTGGCGTTGAACTAGCTAAGAGCGAAGTTCGTCTGCCACTAGGTGCTATCCGCACTACTGGCGAATACGAAATCGATGTTCAGCTTCACGCTGAAGTTAAGGCTGTTGTTAAGCTTTCTGTTGTTGCAGAAGACTAATACACAGTTTTAAACGATTAAAAGAAACACCGCGCTAATCTGATTAGTGCGGTGTTTTTTTATGCCTGCTCGTAAGGCCTACGTCAATGACCAATTGTGAGTCGTTAGAAGCCATTAGCTATTAGTCATTAGATATAAGCCACAAGCCACAAGCGTAAGTGAGTGCATCAGCTAGCTTGCCTGAGAGGTGAGAGCTGAGAGCTGAGAGCTGAGAGGTGAGAACTCAGAAGTTAGGCAGGCAAAAAAATACCCGGCATGACCGGGTATTTTTATTGCAGTAGATTCGATGAGCGTCTGCTGGCTTAGTTGCGTACCAGCTCCAGCTCGCTGATCAGGTTGTCGGCGTGATCCACCTCATCCATCATCCACAGAATGTAGCGGAAATCCACGTGCACGGCGCGGGTGATGGTTGGGTTAAAGAACCAGTCTTTGGTGATGGCTTCATAGGTGGAGTCAAAGTTGAGTCCCACCAATTCGCCCTTGCCGTTAAACACGGGTGAACCCGAGTTACCACCCGTGGTATCGACGCTGGAGAGGAAGTTCACCGGCACAGAGCCAAAGTTCTCTGGCTTGTCCAGGCATGAGAAGAGGCGGCACAGCCAAGAGGCTGGGTCTTGATACACTGACTCGACCTTGTGGCTGCCATAACGCTTGGCCTTGATGGCATCCAGTACCTTTTGAGGCGCATCGAAAGGCTCAACGCCCGTGTGCTTGGCGACTATGCCTTCCAGGCGAGTGAAGGGCTGCTTGTAGAGGGCGTCTTTCGACTGGTAACCATCCACCATGCCGTAGGTGATACGCAGGGTGCCGTTGGCATCTGGGTATACGGGCCAGTTGTTGGCCTTGTAGTAGGCGATAACGGCTTCCATGTAACCAGGACGCGCCTTAGACAGCTTACCGGCTAAGGTCTTCTTAGCCTTTTCCTGGGCTAGGTTAGTGTCGTACAGGGCTACGGCGATGCGGATGAAAGGATCGGCGCTGGTTTCAAAGGCTTTCACATCGGCGTCCATCCAGGCCAGACGCTCGGCCTGATTGGTGAGGCCGGTTAGCGAATAGAGACCATCGAGCTTGTCGCTCAGGCTCACCTCTAGGTCATCCGATTTCAGCATGGCATCCAGCTCAGGTACGCGGTTGTCCTGCGCTAAATAAGCCTTGAGATCCTGCAGCCAGAGTGTCTTGTCGACGCTGATGGCAAAGCTTGAGTCGATACGCTTGAGGCGCGCCTTGAACATCTTCATGTCGCGCTCTTGGTAGCCCTCTTCACGCTCGGCATCTGGCTTGGTCTTCTCTTTAGCCAGACGATAGAGGCGGTTAGCTGCGGCTAATAGCTCGCTGGACTGGGCATTTTCGAAGAAGTAGCGGGTCTGCTGCGCCTGGCGCTGCTCAACCAGCAGAGTCTCTAGCTGATCAAACTTAGCCTGATAGCTCTGGTATTGGCTGTCTGTGCTTAGCCACTTGCGGAAGTCGTCTTCGCGCGCCTGCTTGATACCGGCGATATCGGTGGCCTTAAAGCCATCGAGCAGACCGTTATATTTCTTCATGCGGTTGGCCATAGAGGCCAGGGTACCGGCGTACTTGATCTTGACGCCAGCGTCCTGTGCGCCCATGGCTTCAATGGTGTCGATACGCTGCTGATAACGCTCAGCAAGTGTAGGGTAGAGCCAGTCGCTGGCAAATTTTAGCTCGCTGGTGAGGCGGTAGCGACTGGTCGAGCCAGGGTAACCGGCCACGAATACGCCGTCGCCCGCCTTAACGCCGTCGGCGTTGATCTTCAGATAACTCTTAGGCTTAAAGGGCACGTTATCTGGCGAGTAGGCCGCGGGCTTACCATCTTTGCCGACATAGGCGCGCAGGAAGGTAAAGTCGCCCGAATGGCGTGGGTATTCATAGTTGTCTATGTCGCCG
Source organism: Shewanella marisflavi (assembly GCF_002215585.1). Lineage (NCBI taxonomy): Bacteria > Pseudomonadati > Pseudomonadota > Gammaproteobacteria > Alteromonadales > Shewanellaceae > Shewanella > Shewanella marisflavi. The sequence continues at coordinate 3,671,081 of NZ_CP022272.1, read as the reverse complement.
CCGAATGAGCCGACGCTCTTTGGTGGCGCATACACCAGACGCACGTCGCGAATGATCAACTGCTTGATCAGATAGTATTCCAGGCCATTGTGGAAGCTGCGCACCGAACAGCGATAGTTGTCATCGCTCTCACACTCTTTAATCAATGCCTTACGATTGGCTTGGATCTCTTCGTAGCGCTTTAGCGGGTCGTCGCTGAGATCTTTAGTGACCTGCTGGCTCACATTGGTCACCGCCTCGGTGATATAGAGTCGCTCGTTAGGACCGGCAGAAGGTTCGTCCGCTTGTTTGCTCGCCAGGAAGCCATCGGCGATATAGTTATGCTCTTTTTTGCTGTTGTATTGAATCGCACGGTAGGCGCAGTGGTGATTCGTCACAACTAACCCTTGGGGGGATACGAAACTGGCGGTACAATACCCGAGTCCGACAACTGCATTCATCGGATATTGGGTCAGATCGGCAAGTTGCTTTGCTGGAATTTCGATACCGCGTTCGCTCAGCTTGTCGGCGATCGAAGGCATTTGATACGGTTGCCATTGCCCTTCATCGGCAATCACAGCGCCAGATGACAGCATTAAGGCTGCAACCAATGCTTTGCGCATGTTTATTCCTTAATTATTATGTGTAAGTTTGTAGGACGAACAGGTTAAGCGCCTGTTTCTGCTTGACCCCGGTTTTATACCATATTTTGCCTAATCGTTGGAAATTTGGAGAGTTAATGTCACAGCAAGGTGGATTTCAGGCTAAGAAAAAGCCTAGAGATATTCAGATCGATGCATTGAAGATGCCGCCACATTCGATTGAGGCCGAGCAGTCTGTGCTCGGTGGCTTGATGTTGGATTCAGAAGCCTGGGATAAGGTGGCTGAAGCCGTGGTGAAGGATGACTTTTATTCCCGTTCCCACAAGATGATCTTTACCGCCATGGAGTCTTTGGTGGCGGCGGGTCAGCCAATCGATCTGATCACCGTCTCCGAACAGTTGGAGCTGGAAGATCACTTAGAAGATGCCGGTGGTTTCGCTTACTTAGGCGAGATCGCCAAAAACACTCCAAGCGCGGGTAACATTCTCTCCTACGCGGCCATCGTGCGTGAACGCGCCGTGGTGCGTGAGATGATCAAGGTTGCCAACGAGATCGCCGATGCGGGCTTTAACCCCGAGGGGCGTAACTCCAGTGAGCTGCTGGATCTGGCCGAGAGCAAGGTATTTAAGATCGCCGAGCAGCGCGCAAATGCCAACGAAGGCCCTGAGGGGATCAAGACCATCCTCGAGAAGACGGTCGATAAGATCGAGGCGCTGTATAACAACCCCCACAATGGTGTGACCGGGGTGTCCAGCGGCTTTGGCGATCTCGATCGTATGACGGCAGGTTTCCAGTCGGGTGACTTGATCATCGTCGCGGCGCGTCCCTCTATGGGTAAGACCACCTTCGCCATGAACCTGTGTGAACAGGCGGCGCTGCACGAAGATAAGCCAGTGCTCATCTTCAGCTTGGAGATGCCCTCGGAGCAGATCATGATGCGTATGCTGGCCTCTCTTGGCCGGGTGGATCAAACCAAGATACGTACGGGTCAGCTCGACGATGACGATTGGGCAAGGGTCTCCTCGACCATGGGGATCATGCTCGAGCAGGGCAAGATGTATATCGATGATGGCTCGGGCCTGACACCGACCGAGGTGCGTAGCCGTGCCAGACGTATTGCCCGCGAATATGGCGGTCTGTCGATGATCATGATCGATTACCTTCAGTTGATGCAGGTACCCGCTCTGTCCGATAACCGAACGCTGGAGATCGCCGAGATCTCACGCTCACTTAAGGCCTTGGCTAAGGAACTCGAGATCCCAGTGATCGCACTGTCGCAGCTTAACCGCTCTTTGGAGCAACGTGCCGATAAGCGCCCAGTAAACTCAGACTTGCGTGAATCAGGCTCTATTGAGCAGGATGCGGATTTGATCATGTTTATTTATCGTGATGAGGTGTATAACGACGACTCAGAAGATAAGGGCACCGCGGAGATCATCATAGGTAAGCAGCGTAACGGCCCCATCGGGCGTGTGCGTTTGACCTTCCAGGGCCAGTTCTCTCGTTTCGATAATTATGCCGGTCCGCAGTTCGAAGAAGATTAATCCGATTCATACCAATCACAATGAGTGAGCTGTTATTTATTGCGCTTGGTATAAGCTCATAGGGTGAGATTAAACTTGGTTTAAACTGCCCTATGGGTCGCTATTTTGCGTTACCCTCATCAGAGTCTCGACGTTATTAACATTAAGGTTATTGTTTGAAACCCTTTCCCCGAGCAGAGATTAGCGGCGATGCGCTGAAGTCTAATCTGCAGCGATTACGCCAATTGGCCCCCCAGAGTAAGGTGATGGCCGTGGTGAAGGCCAACGGTTATGGACACGGCCTGTTGAATGTGGCCAAGTGTCTCAAGAGCGCCGACGGTTTCGGTTTGGCGCGCCTGGAAGAGGCGCTGGAACTCAGGGCTGGCGGGGTGATGGCCAAATTACTGCTGCTCGAAGGCTTCTTTCGAGCAAGTGATGTCGCGACTCTGGTCGAGCACGATATCGATACCGTGGTGCACCATGAATCTCAGCTGGAGATGCTAGAGGCCGCCGAGCTGACTAAGCCTGTGACCGTCTGGATGAAGATAGATACCGGCATGCACCGCCTGGGCTTTACCTTAGATCAGTTTGAGGCCATTTATCAGCGGCTAATGGCCTGTCCCAACGTAGCCAAGCCTATTCATCTGATGACCCATTTTGCCTGCGCCGATGAGCCGGACAATTCAGCCACCGCTGAGCAGGCACGCCGCTTTAGCCAATTAACCAAGGCGTTGCCGGGCGATCGCACCCTGGCGAACTCGGCTGCCACCCTCTATTGGCCTACCACTCAGGCCGATTGGATCCGCCCAGGGATAGCGCTCTACGGCGTGTCGCCGGTCGTTGGCGATCTTGGTCGCAACCATGGGCTGGAGCCCGCCATGGAGCTGGTGTCGCAGCTTATCGCTGTGCGTGACCATAAGGCCGGCGATCCGGTCGGCTACGGCAGTTACTGGCACGCCAAACAAGATACTAAGCTAGGCGTCGTCGCCATAGGCTACGGCGACGGTTACCCCCGCAATGCCCCTGAAGGTACGCCTGTGTGGGTTAATGGCCGTCTGGTGCCTGTGGTGGGGCGTGTTTCTATGGATATGCTTACCGTCGATCTGGGGATAGATGCCACAGACAAGGTAGGGGATACCGCCGTGCTTTGGGGTAAGGCGCTGCCGGTGGAAGAGGTGGCCGAACATATCGGCACTATCGCCTATGAGCTGGTGACTAAGCTCACGCCTCGTGTGGCCGTTTGCCTCGAATAGTAAGGTGTCTGGCTTGTCATTTTTATTAGTCGGCGCCAATCGCAGCGCGCCGCGACTCTCTCGTTTTATCTTGTTGCTGCTTGCCCTGTCGCTGGGCAGTCATGTTCAGGCCAATGAAGATCTGGCGCCTCGTGTTCAGGTCAGCAGTCAGGATGAAGGTTTAGCGCCTGATTATGTGGCTGTGCCCTTTATCTTCTCCACAGAAAGCCTAAGTACCTCAGTGGGCGCTGCTGGGGTGATCAAACATGCCGGTCAGCAACAGGCATCCTTATTTGCCATCGGGCTGGTTACGGCTAATGACTCCTGGGTGACCTATCTGGCCGCTAACGATTATCAGCTACCGGGAGTGACCAACTGGTTATTCTCGGCCGAAGTGTATCGTGGCCACTACAGTGAAGGGATCTATTACCTGACACCTCCAGGGGCTAGTGCGCCACAGCGGGTGGTGGCCCGGGGGGATGAATCTTTTGCCAAGCTGCACCTTAAATATGTGCTGCCTTGGGGACGAGGCGCCGACGGGGCGGCGGCGAGTCTGCGCCCTGCGAGCTCTGATAGCCTGAACTGGAACCCGCTGACCTCTGGGGTGAGTAGCGTTGAATTGACCCCTTTCTATAACCAGCAAAGCCTGCAAGGCTTTGAGTTTTTACCCGAGTCCGCCAAAGGCTTGGAGCTGGAGCTTGCCTGGGATAATCGTGATAACCGCGAAAACAGCAAGCGTGGTGGACGAACCAGCCTCACACTGACCCGAGACTGGGGCAGTGCGCGGCGTCAAAGCTGGACGACCTGGGAGTTTGAACAGAGCCTCTATCTCTCATTAGGCCAAAGTGATTGGTTTGACTCCAGGGTATTGGCCGCCAACATTTACTTAGCCGATACTCCGACCTGGAATGATTTTGATGAGGCCAGTCAGCTCTATCATCGCCCACCGGGATTTGCCGGGGTTAGTCTGGGGGGATTTAATCGTTTGCGTGGTTATAGTGGCGATCAGTTTACCGGTCGCAGCGCATTACTCTACGCCGCCGAATACCGGGTGCAACCTAAATGGCAGCCCCTTAAAACTTGGCCGCTTTTTAACCTGTTTGAGATCCCTTGGTGGCAATGGACGCTGTTTGCCGAGGTGGGTAAGGTGAGCGATGAATTTAGCTTAGATAGTTTGCACAGTCAGATGAAAGGCACCCTGGGGGCTGGCATACGCTTCGAGGTCGAGGGCGTGGTGGTGCGCACCGATTTGGCGTTTGGGGAAGAGGAAGGCCAGTTCTGGATCATGGTCAACCAGCCTTTTTAGGGCATCTTTCGGCGAAGGCTATCAGTTAGCCTTCGAAACAGATCTCAATATAGGCGGTGCCATAAAGACTGTTAAACGGCATGATGAGCTTTTGGCCGTCTGATTTGTGGGCTATGGTGTGGTCTTTACCCGACACCACAACTGGAGTCGCCATATCGAACTCATAGCCTTTGTCGCTTAGCAGGTTTTTAGCCCCGCCAGTGACCATATTGGTCAGCTCGCCGACGAGATCTGTGACCTCTTCATTGATACTTTCCGGTTTTTCCCCCAACATCTTGTTCATGATCTCTAAGATCAGGGGCTCTTCGAAGGTGATCGATAGCGAACCTTTGGTTTGCGGGCCGACCATGCCGATGAGGCCGGAGACATCACCCTTAGCCAGATTGTCTTTTTTCAGATTGGGCTTGCCGGGTTTTAGCTCTATGTTAGCCATAGTGTTGAGCACATTGAGCAGAGATTCGAGAAAAGGATTGATAAAGTCTACGTTCATCGCAAATGTGGCTCCTCATTGTGGTAACAGATTGAAGCATATCGGACTATAAGCTTAGGTGAGAAATAGCGTTAAAGCCTCTCCTCTTTGCACCACCATAACATAAAGCTCGGTAGGGGCGACAAGTGTTTTCTTGCTAACTCTATAATGGGAAAGAAATTTGTGACGCCTTGACGGTTTTCGCTTTCCATTCGTTCGAGTGTGGGGTTAGTTTGCAATACTTGCCCTTTACATGAGTTTCGCGCTAGCCTCTGCTCATCTTCTTTTTAGGGCGCCTAATACGCCGCCCCACGAGTCTGGAGCCTTTATGACCGCTCTTCCTTCTCGCTATACCCATATTCAATTTGCCGCCCCCGGCGGTCCAGAGGTGCTCAATCTGGGGCAGAGCCAGTTGCCAGAGATTGCATCGGATCAGGTGCTCATTAAGGTAGAGTATGCCGGGGTCAATGGCCCGGATGTCGCGCAGCGTCGCGGTCTCTATCCGCCACCACCAGGCGCCAGCGACATTCTGGGGTTAGAGGTCTCGGGTACCGTCGTCGCCTTGGGCTCTCAGGTGACCGCTTGGCAGCTGGGCGATAAAGTCTGCGCCTTGGTGCCTGGGGGAGGTTATGGTGAGTATGTGGTGACCTGGGCGGCGCATTGCCTGCCCATTCCCACTGGGGTGACCATGGCTCAGGCGGCGGCCCTGCCGGAGACCTTTTTTACCGTCTGGGGACATCTATTTATGCGGGGCGGTCTCAAACCCGATGAGACACTGCTTATCCATGGTGGCTCAGGGGGCATTGGCTCGGCGGCAGTCACTTTAGCGAAACAATTCGCTGTTAAGGTGCTGGTCACTTGCGGGAGCCAGGAGAAGATAGATTATTGTCTGGGGCTCGGCGCCGACCAAGGCTTTAATTATCACGATGAGGATCTGCTGGCCCAGATAAAGGCGGCGGCGCCCCAAGGGGTGGATCTTGTGCTGGATATGGCTTCAGGGGATATGATCGATCTCAACCTCAAGGCATTGGCCATTGAGGGCAGGTTGGTCACTATTGCTCTGCAGCGTGGCAGGCGTGCCGATGTGGATGTAGCACTACTGATGGCAAAGCGCATCTGGTGGACCGGGGCGACCCTAAGGCCACAGTCTGTAGAGGCTAAGCAGGCGATTGCCCAAGGATTACTAGAGCAGATATGGCCGAAATTTGCCACGCCCCAAGGGGATAAATTAGTGCCTCATCTGTTTGCCGAATTTGCTTTGGGCGAAGCCGCTAAGGCTCACGCGCTGATGGAGTCGGGACAACACAGGGGAAAGCTGGTGTTGAAGGTGTCGTCAAATTAGTGCAAAAGCCCTTATCTCAATGGCGAATGCAGTTTTTTCACTTTGAGAAGAAGCGCGTCAGAAAAAACTTGAATAACTGATTTGATCGGCTAAATTCGTTACTAGTAAGTACCGAGTGAACATTTTGATAGCAATTGAATAAAATAGATCTATTTGGCTATTGATTTCTGGCGGTATTTATTAAAAATGTGTGGGCTATTGTCCAGAGGCGTTTCTGACGATGGCAGCGACTAAGCTAACAGTTGTCAGCTTTATAATTTTATATTGGTATGTGTTGATTTAAGGGTATTAGCATATATGTATGACACGTCTAAAGAACCTGTTTGGTATGGTGAACTTCGTACGGCTCGAGGTAATACTATCCTCATTCACGACAAAGAGTTTCCCGAGGCTACTGCGGGGCGAGTTTATCTCTATAACACGGTAAGAGATGCCGTGATTGAATATGCCGAGGACATCGTAAAGGTGAACTTGCATGACCTTACGGACGAGGAGCTTAAGGCAGCTAAAGCTGAATATGATGCAAACTGGTTAGCGACCCGAGCAGCTTTCATGCAGCAGCATGCGGGATGGGTTGAAGCGATACATGCTAAACCTGCGCCAGCGCCGAAAAAGGTTAAGATCGATCCCGAAGACAGTGCCAGCGATGATGACGACGATGATGTCGAACTCGAAGTCGATAGCCTGGATGACGGTTATGATGATTGGTCTGATGACGACGACCGTAACTAGGAGTCTCGCTTAGTCAGCCGCCATCTTTAGGTAAGAGGTTCTGGGCACTCTGGAACCCCTACCTAAAATTTTTATCTCTCTTCTGTTTGTTTTCCTATTCCAGCCTCGCGTTTGTTTCCGCGACAGTTATCGCTTAACCCACATCAAACTGATAGCGACTCATGTGGTGATATACCTCTCCTGGCATGAGCCAAGGTGTACCCGGAAGGCTTGGTTGATTAGGGGCATCGGGTAGCTGTTGGGGCTCAATACAGACTGCCTGATAAGAGGCCAGTGTCTGTCCCTGTTTCCCTTGCGTGCCGCCGAGGAAGTTACTGCCGTAGATCTGTACCCCAGGTTGATTGGTATAGAGGGTCAGACGGCGTCCCGAGTTCGGCGCGCTAATTGTGCCAAAGCGGCTTAGTGCCTTGCCATCATGATGGGGTGTCAGATAGCAGTGATCGATTCCTTGAGTCTCCTCGCTTGCCAGCTGCTTGCGCAGGTCGCCAAGTGCCTGACCTTCACGCAGATCCAGTGGCGTACCAACAACAGAGGCGATCGCCTGTGGGATCCCTTGACCATCTGTGGTCAGGTAGTGCTGACTGTCGCTCTGGATAAGATGCGCGGCGCTACTGATCTCGCTGGCGCCTTCTAGGTTGAAGTAGCTGTGCTGGGTCAGGCTAATGGGGCAGGGCTTATCTGTGCTAGCCAGGATCTCCACGTATAGATTGTTACCCACCAAGCGGTAATCGAGCTGAATATTGGCGTTACCGGGAAAGCCCATGTCGCCATCTGGGCTAAACAGGCTGAGACGGACGCCATCATTTAGCTGGCCGATATGCCAAAGCTTGCGATTGAAGCCCTCACGGCCGCCGTGAAGACAGTTGCTTTGGTGATTGTTATCCAGTGAAAAGCGCTGACCATCTCTGTGCAGCTGGGCACCGGCGATACGATTGGCGTAGCGTCCGGCGATGGCGCCGAGATGGGCGTCTTGTGTCAGGTAGTCTTGGGCACTGTCACATCCTAGTACGATGTTGCCGCGTTCTCCGTCACGATCCGGCGTCCACAGGGAGCGGATAATACCGCCCAGGCTGAGGACCTCCAAGGCCAGCGTGCCATTGTCGATAATGACGCGCTCAATCTGGCCACCACGGGGATCGTTCCAGGCATCGAGTGGGCGAAAACGTACCATGATCATCTTTTCCTTAAGCGATTAAAGTTGGGCCCTATTGTATTATCTCGCCCTTTGACGAGGGGATGAATACGTATGCCAAACAGCGATTTAGAGCCCTTTAGTTTAGCGACTCGCTATCAGTAGAGTTCGTCGTCCAATCTGGAGGCGCCCTGGCTGGCCGAGCAGAGATAGACGCTGGCTTCTATGCCTGTAGCTGCCTGATATTCGCGCTCTACCGCCTCGACGACGGCATCGGTGAGGTCGTGATCCACCAGTGCGACCACGCAGCCACCAAAGCCGCCACCAGTCATACGCACACCACCGCGATCGCCGACCACGGCGTGGATGATATCAACCAGCTTGTCGATTTCTGGCAAGGTGATTTCAAAATCGTCACGCATGGATTGATGGGATTGAGCCATGAGTTCACTTAGCTTGGCGATGTTACCCGCCTCTAACGCGTGGGCGGCATTTTGGGTGCGGCGGTTTTCGCTTAGCACGTGGTGGGCGCGGCGATAGCTGACTTCAGGCAGCTGGGCTTTGGCGCTCTCCAGGGAGCGAAGCTCCAGATGGCGCAGACTTTCAACACCAAAATGTTCGGCGACCTGATGGCATTGCTCACGGCGCAGAGATAATTCAGATTCCACCGGGCCGCGGGGCAGGTTGGAGTTAACTATGATCAGGCTAAGACTTTCTGGGATGGGGACTGGCTCACAGTCCAGGTCTTCGCAGTCGATCAGCAGTGCATGTTCCTCTTCGCCCATGGCGCTGATCATCTGATCCATGATGCCACTGGCGTAGCCAACATACAGGTTTTCGCCGCGCTGGGCCATTTGAGCGACCGCCAGGGGAGATAGCCTGAGCTGGCTGCAATCATTGAGGGCCGTACCAAAGGCCAGCTCTAAAGCCGCCGATGAGGAGAGGCCTGCGCCTAAGGGCACATTGCTCACCACCGCCAAATCTAGCCCCTTGGCGGGCAAACCACTGGCCGACAGGGCTGCGGTAAAGCCTTTGAGGTACTTGACCCAGCTGTCATGGGGATCCATTTCGCCCTCTTGGCCGAAGTGCCAGGTGTGGATCTGGCCTGGAAAGGCGTCGGACACGGCGCGGAATTTATCATCGTCACGCTGTTTCACTGCGATGACGGTGTGAAAATTGATGGCTGCTGGCAGGACGAACCCGTCGTTATAGTCTGTATGTTCGCCAATCAGGTTAACCCTTCCCGGCGCCTGATAGAGATCGTCGGCCGTGGTCCCAAAGGTCTGCACAAATAGTTTATTGGCGCGCTGTGCGGTATTCGACATTGGTGTTGAACTTCTCAGAAAAAAGTTAGCGTACTCTGCCCAGGTGGTGGCAGCCTTGTTCATGGTTGTTGCTACCATGAGTCATCCTTGTCATTTTTATATCACGTCTCACTATTTGATGTAACTGAGATTTGTTTGCTATGAACGGGAAAATGTTGTGATTTGACAGGATTTAGGGAAATCCGCTTTCGCTAGGCAGTCATTTAGCCTGTTTAGATGGGGATTTATTTGGTCTTGTGGCTGGGGCGCTATTTTAGAGCTATCTCTCAAGGGGAGAGGTAAGTGACTCTCCCCCTTTTATGCCTATGGCAGCACCGCATTGTACGTGCCATTTTTCTCAGGCTGGCACGTACACTCCTAGATACATAGGATGCAGTATCTAGGAGTGTAGGAGGTAGAGTTAACTGCTGCTCTCTATGGGCTCGACAGGGATGTCGGCGTCATGTTGCTTGCCCGATTTAAGCTCGGAGATCACATGGTCGACAAAACCGGCACCGGCGGCCTCGTAGAGGTTAAACACGCTGTGTACCCCAGCGGCCTTGAGCGACTGGGCATCTTCGCTGTACTGTACGATGGCGCTGAGCTTACCTTGGTAATCCAGGCGTTTTAGTTGCTCTACCGCAAATTGATTACCCACATGGTGAGGCATGGCCAAAAGCACCAGCTCCAGGTTAGGGGCTCGGTCGAGTTTCTCCCAGAAGTCGGTATCCGAGGCATCGCCTTGCACCACGTTGCGCCCTTGCTCCCGGTGGAAGTCCACCAGTTCCTGTTTATGCTCAATGCCTAGGATCTCACCGTCAAACTGATTGGCCAGTTCGTCATAGGCACCGCTACCGATACGCCCCATCCCCAAGATAAGAAAGCGTGGATTGCCCACGGGGATCTGCCTGTCTTCAGGATGCAGCGGGTGTTTCTCCAGCTTCTGCAATCGGCTCTGAAACTTCTGATACAGGCGGGCAGAGGAGGCATTCAGTGGTGCGGCAAACAGAAAGCTCAGGCTCAGGGCCACGGCCAGGATCACCATCCATTGCTCAGGCAACCAGCCTTTGCTGGTGGCCACGGCGGCCACGATTAGGCCGAACTCGCTGTAGTTACCCAGGTTAAATGAAGTCATCAAGGAGGTGCGCGAACGCAACTTGAAGTGGGTCAGCAGATAGAGGAAGAGGACTATCTTTATCGGTACGACTAGCACTAAGAGTGCTGCGAGGCCGATATCGCTAAAGCTTGGTAAACCGTTGAGACCGACGGTGAGGAAGAAGGCCACCAGGAACAGTTCTTTAAAATAGAAGAGGGATTTAGCCAGCTCAGAAGACTTGGCATGGCCTGCCAGCAGGATACCAATAATAAGCGCGCCCAGGTCTGGCTTGAGTCCCACCAGTTCGAACAGACCGGCGCCGACTACTAGCGCCATCACCAGACCGAACAGTACCAGTAGCTCGCCGTGACCGACCTTATCGAAGGCCTTATAAATAAGGGGCTTGGCAAAGGGCAGCAGTAATAAGCCTAAGGCCCAAATAGAGGGAATATCCCCCTTGGAGATCGTCAGGAAGGCGACGGCAAAGATATCCTGCATGATCAAGATACCTATGGCGACGCGGCCATAGAGAGATTGCATGTCACCTTTATCTTCGAGCACCTTGACGGCGAAGATGGTGCTGGAAAAACTCAGGGCGAAGGCGAGCAGGGCGAGTTGATTAAAGTCTAGTCCGCTCAGTTGCTCTAACCCCAATAGACCCAGGAGCTTTAGCAGGGGGACCAGGAAGATCATAGAGCCCATCAGATGCAGGCTGGAGCCCGCCCAGACCTCGGCCTTAAACAGGCTGCGAATGTCCAGTTTGAGGCCAATGGCGAACAGCAGTAGGGTTACCCCTAGCTCAGCCAGCTGTTCCAGCAGTGGCAGGCTACTCTCGTCGATACCAAAGAGAAACAGTGCAAAACCCGCGACCAGATAACCTATAAGCGGTGGTAAACCGATACGACTGACTAGCATGCCACAGGCTAAGGTGATGATGAGAATGGCGGGTTCCATGTTGCTCCTAAAGGTCCATGAGGTTGGTATACCCCTGATTGTATAAGAATTGGGTTAACTTTAAATGAAAAATTATCATTTTATGGCGTAATAAAAAGCCTCCCGAAGGAGGCTGTTATCTAATGTACTACGACGGCACGCTATTGCCCTAGCAGATGATCCAGATGGGCTGCAAATTCAGCCGGCTTCATAAAGCCAGTGACTCTGAGATCGTCACGGATCTCGCCACTGGCATCGAACATCAGCAGAGTGGGAAGACCCAGTACATCATAATGCTCCAGCAGTTCGATATCGATAGCGTCATTTTTAGTCACATCTGCCTGTAGGAAGACCATCTGCGCCAGGCGTGATTGCACGTCCGGGTCGACGAAGGTGATATTCTCAAACTCTTTACAGGCGACACACCAGTCGGCGTAGAGATCCAGCATCACAGGTTTACCCTGGGCACTGGCGCTGGCCACCTCGGCCTTAAGCTCTTCGAGCGACTTGATGGTCTTGTGAGTCACGCCATGGCTAGCAGCGCCTGTTTGCATCTGATAGCCAAGGCTATTCATCACCGCCTGGAAGCCATAGGAGAAGCTGGCCAGCAGAGTGAGTAGCAGTAAGACTGAGCGCACTGTCTGCTTCCAGTTAAACTCGGTGAGCTTATTTTGGTGCATCAGGTAAGCGGTCAAGCTGATGCCCCAAAGCGCCCAGAGAAGATCTGAAACCAGACCTGTCCAGATACGGCCCAGCATCACGATAGAGACGGCGATCAGCAGGAAGCCGAAGATTGTCTTAATCACATCCATCCAGGCGCCCGCGCGCGGCAGTAGTTTACCGCCAGAGGAGCCGATGATCAGCAAAGGTAAGCCCATGCCCATGCTCAGCACATACAGCGCCAGGAAGCCCTGCATCAGGTCGCCGGTTTGCGCCACATAGACCAGGGCACCAGACAGTGGTGCCGTGGTGCAGGGAGATGCCACCAGACCCGAGATGATCCCCATAACGAAGACGCCAATTACATTGCCGCCTTTTTGGTTGTTGGAGAAGCGGTTCATCTTCTCCTGCCAGCTCGATGGCAGCTTAAGATCGTACAGGCCAAACATGGAGAGGCTGAGTACGAAGAAGAGGATGGCCAGCACGATGAGCACCGCTGGGTGTTGCAGCGCGGCCTGGTATTTCATGCCCGCCGAGGCGACGATAAGCCCCAGCAAGGAATAGGTGATCGCCATCCCCTGGACATAGACCATGGAGAGGCTAAAGGCTTTAGCAGTAGAAAGTTTTTCGCCTTGGCCCACAATGATGCCCGACAGGATTGGGTACATGGGGAAGACACAAGGTGTCAGCGCCAGTCCTATACCTAGGCCGAAGAAGATCACTAAGGTCCACAGCAGGTTGTCGCCCGACAGCATCTGGCTGAGGGAGTCTTGTTGGGTGATCGGGCCTGTACCCGCTGGCGTGGTCGCGGCAGGCGCGGCCTTTAGCGCTTCAGGTAAGAGTCCCGCATTGGCGCTGACTTGGGTTAGAGGCGCGCTTCGCGTGGTGGGTGGGAAGCACAATTTACCCTCGGCGCAGCCCATGAAGGTGACCTTGATGTTGGATTCATTAGCGGCTTCTTTGAGAGCGACAGGGATCTCGACATAGCTATAATAGACCTCTTGCTCACCAAAATAGTCATCGGTGTGAGACTTACCCTTTGGCAGCTGGATCTCGCCTAGGGTCGCGCCATCGGCCTCAAACTTGAGTTTGTCGCGATATAGGTAGTAGCCGTCGGCGATCACCCAGCTTATCTTGACCAAGTTGCCTTGCTGCTGCGCATCGAAGACGAAGGCTTGATCCACCGGCATTAGCTGGGGTTCATCTTTAAGGAAATCAAACTTACTCTTACTGAAGATGCCTTCGCTTTGTGCCCCTGGGGCGACTAGCAGCAAGGTTGAGAGCAGGAGGAACAGTATTTTCTTCATGATAGTGTGGTTTCTTTTATCCATGCTAAATAGGCCGCTGAACCTGTGTGGATCTCTGTTGCGATAAGTTCAGGGACTTCGTAGGGATGTAGTGACAGTAACTTGTGTTCGACTTTTTCATAATGACGGGCGAGGCATTTTAACTGTAATACCACCTCAGTCTCCTGGCACACTTTACCTTCCCAGGTGTAGAGTGAGGTGACGGGGGCAGAGATCTGAACGCAGGCAGCCAACTTGGCCTCGACTAGGGCGTGTGCCAGAGTGTTGGCTGTGGCCTGATCTGGGCAGCTGGTGGTCACGAGTAAACATTTTTCCTGCATCTGGTATTTGGGCCCTGCTTGCTCATTCATCGGGAGTTAAGTTAAACGGGTTATACTGCACCGCGACAGTGTCACGAGTGCTGCTACTTTACGTGTTTTGTCGTCGACTTGCATTAAGCTATTACTAAAATAGTGAGCTTATCCTAAGTTTGTGGCGCCCTCAAAATCGCGCTAAAGTTGACCTGACTTGAAAGTAGACCCGTTCGCCCCCATTTAGTTTTCAATGAATTAGAAATTTACGTCAATTTGTGAGGTCAGTGTGTTTTTTATCCTATTGATAATCTTTGTTCTCATACCCGTTATTGAGCTCAATGTGCTGATCCGCGTTGGCGAAAGCTTAGGCAGTTGGACGACAGTGGGCTTAGTGCTCTTTACTGCCGTGGTGGGAGTTTCTTTGGTGCGCAGCCAGGGGATTCAGACCCTGATGCAGGTGCAACAAAAGTTAGCTCGTGGCGAAGCGCCGGGTAAAGAGATTGTCGAAGGCATGATGTTGGCGATGGCCGGCTTATTGCTGTTGATCCCAGGGTTTGTCACCGACTTTATTGGTCTCTTGCTGTTAACGCCGCTGACCCGTAGCCCAATAGCGGGTTTTCTTTATCAGCGTATGCAGATCAAGGTTAGCCAGCAGGGGGGCTTTCATGGTGGTTTTGGTCAAGGGCCTTTTGGGCCAAATGGCTCGGCTGGTGGCCGTTCACCGTTCGATCGCTCACCCTTCGATGAGCAGGGTAACACCTTCGATGGTGACTATGAGCGTAAGCCTGATCCCACAGATAAAGTCGATGAGGCCAATCAGTTAGACGGCAAGCCGTCTAAAGCGGATAAATCGGCACAAGAGGATAAGGATCAGCCTAAGTCTTAATGCCTTTTGCTTGGCGCGCTACTCAAACTGCTAGGCTACTCCTGTGCTGATTGCTTTTCGAGTATCGCCTTGGGATTTCGGGGGTAGAAGCGATCAGCTTTCTTGTCGATATGCTGAAAACGGCGAGTATTCTTATAGGGCAGTTTCATAAAGCCCGAAACACCTTTTCCCTGAATTTTATCCACATGACTGAGGATCCTATCCAGGCTCGCCCTGAAAGCAGCCTGTTTACGCGGGTTTAACAGCCGCAGGTAGCTGTGGATTTTCATGTGGTTAGGGAGCACTTCGAAGATGATGCAGCCGGTGTGATGGATCTGGTTGATCCAGCCAAGCTCTGTCATGATCTCCTTGGGCAGCTCCAGGTTTTCATCCGGGTCGCGGCCATCTTCGAAATAGGAGTGTAGCCTGGATTTATCCTCCAGCGAGGGCACATCACCCACCTCAAAAGGTAACTGTTGATCCGGGCTTGGCCTGAAAGGCTGACTGGTATCATCGCGCTCCAGGTGCAGTGTATCTCGGGCGTTGAAGAAACAGGCCTTAAATACCCCGATGCGGTGAATGCCCCGTGCCAGGGTCACCATATTGTTGACCGCCAGGGTGAGCGCCGCCTTCTCCTCTTCGTTGTAGGTCGCTAGATTGGAGTCAATAAATACCCCTGACTCCTGCCAATGGATCGCCAGGCCGCCCACTAAGGAGTATTGTCCCACCCGACTGACTGCGGCGATAAAGCCCTTCTCGGTATCTCCCATGCCCGCCATAAAGTTTCGGTAGTATTTCTCCAGTTGCAGATCGTCCATCTTCTCGATGGGCTCATCTTCGTTATGTTCCCGCAGGAAGGATTTGCGCGAGCTGTAGGTGACCGTTTCCACATCTTTAGCTTGTTTTAAGGTCCACACAGGGATCTCAGGTTGGAGCGGTGGGCTGGGCAGATCTGGCAGATGCAGGCGATGGCTGTGGCTCATGCTTTTGAGAAAGTAGTCGCCGGCGCGGTTGCGGGTCTTGGGATCGTCACTGAGCATGCCGTCTAAGGTTCGCGCCAGTTCAACGGGCAGGCCAATGCTACTGGCCGGGATCACCTTGCTGCCAAAACGACTGGCCTGGCCTGAGGCCAGGGCATAGAGGGTCGCCGCTACCCCTTGTTCGTCAAATCTGGGGCTGGAGAGTGCACCATTAAGCTGCTCTTCACCGATAAAGTAAACATCTCCCATGCGGGCATTGGTGTGTTGCTGGTCGCTAGAGAGCAGATCCATCACATTACCGTTGACTGGGTTGCCGTCAGCGTCACGCTGGGCAAACACCGCCGAACCCCAGTCGATCAGCGACAGGTGGTCGCGCTCCATGTCATACACTAGGTTAGATGGCTTAATGTCGCCATGTACCAAGGGGCGACCATTGTGCAGATAGTTGAGGATCTGCGCCAGCTGCCTGGCAATACTGACGATGACCCGCACTGGCAGGGCACCGTGTTTGAGGCAGAGTTTGTCGAGATCTTCTCCCGGCGCCCTGGCCATCACCAAGATCCCCTGTTTGCCCACATGTTCAAACTTGATCACAGGTGGCACATTGGGATGGATTACCTGGGAGAGCATATAGGCTTCCTCTTCCAGCCTGTCCTGGATCTGCTGAGGCAGGGTGATGCGTGAGAATTTAAATACATGGGCCTGACCATGGCCGTTTATTCCGGCAAAGACGAAGCCATAGGCTCCCTTACCGACTAATTCGATCTCTTGATAGCCAAGCTTGCTAAGCTGCTGTTTACAAAGTCTTATCCACGCCCTGTGTTTACGGGCATCATCGGCCTTGAGCAGGTAGATTGATTGCTCTTCCGAGATGTAAAAGTGTTGCAGTTCCGGGCTGGGTGCTTGGCTGTTGGGCATGAGTCATATCACTGAATGTTGATATGTTTTTATAACAAGAAGCGGCCATAGGGCACAATAGCTAGATTTTTCATTGCTGTGATTCCTAACCGATATTTTTGGATGAGATGTTGACCTATATCAATTCTGTTACATACACATACAGGTAACCTGAAGCTAATATAAAACTATGCTTCATTGAGTAAGCAATTTTGAACAGTGAGGAGGGCGAAATGACGGAACTGGATAAAGCCCTATTAATAGAGTTGTTGGAGTACCCGAGGAAGCGCATCGTACAGTCGATGGAGCTGAAGTTTTGTCCTCATGCTGGTTTTTTTAATAGTGTCGATCCCCAGTGTATCCACTGCCACCAGGGCATGGAATGTATCTGGATGAATCATAACGATGAGCTGGTGGCCGTCGAGCGTAAATCGGTGGAGGAGCTTAAACAGCAGCTGTTGATTGCCGTTGATTTTATCGATTCCAGCTTGACCCCGCATCATCTGTCTCGCCGCAATTGTGAGTGTGAAAATTGTGTCTGGCTAAGACGGGTACAGAAAGTGCTGGATCTTCAATAAGCGCTAGCATCTGGAACCATGAGGTATTAGAGTACCTTGCATATTTAGACACTTGCATTTGCGGAGCTAACTATGCAACCCGGTTTCTGGCATGACAAATGGGCCTCTCAGCAGATAGGTTTTCATCTCGACGAGGTCAACACCCTTCTTATCGACTATTGGCCGCAGCTTAAGCTGGCTGCTGGTAGCCAAGTTTTCGTTCCCCTGTGTGGTAAAACCTTAGATCTTTGTTATCTGGCCGAGCAGGGGCTTGAGGTGATCGGCTGTGAGCTGAACCAAAGCGCGGTCGAGCAGTTTTTCAGTGACAACGAGCTGCCTGTAGAGCGCCAATCGAGTGGTGAGCATGAGTGTTACCGCACCGAGCAGGTGAGCATCTATCAGGGCGATCTGTTTCAGCTGCCAAAGGAACCCCTAGAGGCGGTAAGTGGATTTTATGACAGGGCAGCGTTGATCGCCTGGCCACCAGAGATGCGCCAGCAATATGTTGAGCACCTGGCCAGCTTGCTGCCACCTAAGAGTATTGGCTTGCTGATCACCTTAGATTATCCACAAGAAGCCCTAAATGGCCCGCCATTTGCGGTATCTGATGCCTGGATTTTGCAGCACATGAGCCCCTATTTTGAGATTGAGTGTCTGAGCACCCAAGATGTGTTGGCCGAGAATCCAAGGTTTGTGAAAAAACAGGTGCCTTGGTTGACCGAGTCTGTTTATCGCTTGGTGAGACGTTAAGGGAAAAAGCTAACAGCGCAAATAGCGTGTGTTAAAAAGCAAAAAGGCGACCTTGGGTCGCCTTTTTTTATCTTAGCGCTAAGCGCCAGGATTAGAAGTCGTAACGTACACCTACAGTGAATACGTTTTCGTCTTCTAGGTCAGTTGTAAGACCGTCAATTTTGTAGTCGCCTTCGTACATCGCATAGTGGCCATAGACTAGCGTAGACTTAGCTACACGGTAGTCAGCACCGATGATGAAGTTAGTCACATTGATGTCAGAACCTTGTGGAGCTTGCTTAGAGTACTTACCGAAGCCTGCTTCATCTACACCGTATTCGGCTTTAATGTTAACGCCGTTCAGGTTGTAAGCCAGGTTAACCAGGTAAGTGTTGTTGTCGTCAGAACCATCTACAATGCTTTCAGAGTTCTGGAATAGACCGCCAACTTTAAAGTTGCCAACCTTGAATTGAACCACACCACGGTATGCATCAATGTTAGCGATGCCTTTGTTGTAAGCGAATGCTAGGTAGTAGCTTTGTTCTTTGAACTTCTTGTCACCAAGAGTCGCACTGACTGCATACTGCTCTTCTGGATCTTCAACACCAGCTTGGTTGTTGTCTTCCATTAGGTAAGTAGCGTTTAAAGTCAGAATGTTAGCGATACGTGGTGAGTAGTACCAGAAACCGTCAGCGCTACGAGTCTGTGCGCCTACTAAGCGGTCGATATCGGCGTTTGAGTTACCGAATAGGTCGATGCCACCTTCAGACTGCTTGAATACAGTGTCGTTACGACCTGCAAGCAGTGCACCAGCTGCGCCTTTAATACCTAGGAAAGTGTTACGCGCCTTGAATACGTCGCCTTTAGAAGAAGTATTCTCAACTTGGAACTCCATCTGGTAGATAACATCTACACCGTCAGAGATCTTTTCTGAACCTTTAACACCTAGGTTAGAGAAGTTGTTTTCGATAACAGTGCCGTCTTTACCTTCTTGAGTAGTGACACCAGTATCAGAATTGGTTAGAGATAGGTCCAAACGACCGTAGAAGTTAGGGCCATCGGCTAGCGCGCCGAATGAGGTCAGTGCAATAACAGATGCAACTGATGCAGAGATTAGAGATTTTTTCATGTGTTGTGCTCCCAAGAACTGAGTTCTTTTCCATTTTTTAATGGTTATTAACATAGTTTCCATAATTTGCTACGAGCGTCCGTTTTCGTAACAAAGTTGGCCAGAAGTTTACAGTTTTATGGCAGTAAGAGTGTGGCGCAGATCAAATTTCTGGTTATCCAGGTTAGCTTTACGAGGAATTTGTGACAGATCTGTCTCGTGTGTTTGAGAAACAGGCAATCCTTGTAAAATTAACGTGTTCAGACTACTCACAAAGGAGTAGTTCTGCGCCGTCTCCGTCATTAAACTGTAACTTATTAAGAGGTTGCTAAAATTGTAGGAGCTTTGATAGGAAATGCATAATAATGTTTAAAAAATGTGCGGTCACGCACAGTTGGAGAGAGTAATGGGCAAAAAAAAAGCGGCCATAGGCCGCTTTTTAATGAATATGGGTCGCGATTAGAAGTCGAAGCGCATACCTAGGGTGACGATATCATCGCCAAGATCTTGTGTTGCACCTGCTAGTTTCAGGTCACCATCATATTTGGTGTAGTGGCCGTAGAACAGTGTGCTCTTACTGATGCGGTAATCTGCACCAATGCTGAACTGTTGCAGATCGACATCTGATACGGTTTCCATACCAGCGCCATCGGCGTTACCGACGAAACGGCTGACATATTTACCCAGGCCTGAGTCGTCACTACCAAACATGGCTTTAATTTTCACATTGCCCAATACGTATGCAGCGTTAACGAAGTAGGTATCACCCTCTAGGTTGGCATATTTAGCGTCAATATGTTCACTGTTCTGATATAGACCACCAATGATGAAGTTACCGAGTTTGACTTGAGCCACACCACGGTAAGCTTTTACATCGTCGATATTTTCGTTATAGGCGGCGGCTACATAGTAACGTTGTGCCTTGAGGGCCTTATCGCCAAAGGTTGCACTTAGGGCATACATGCTATCTGGCGCGACGCGCTCATCACCATTGTATGTGACATAGTTGTCTTCAACCAGGTAGGTAGCGTTTATGGTCAAAAGGTCAGCAATTTTTGGTGAGTAGTAAGTGATACCGTCAGCGGTACGCGACTGACCTGCAACCAGTAGATCGATATCTGAGTTGGTGTTGCCAAATAGGTCGAAACCGCCTTCAGCAGCTTTAAATACTGTGTCGTTACGACCAATAAGGCCAGTACCGCCAACCCCTTTCAAACCAAGGTAAGTGTTACGTGCTGCAAAGGTCTTGCCTGAGTTATCAAAGTTGCTAACGCCAAATTCCATCTGATAGATCACTTCAAGACCATCGCTGATTTTTTCGCTGCCCTTGACCCCTAACCAGGAGAAGTTGTTTTCTATAATAGTGCCATCTTTCTGGTTTTGGGTCGCAATGCCATTATCTGAATGAGTAAAAGCGAGATCGGCACGGCCATAAAATTGTGGGCCGTCTGCGAGAGCGGTAAACGAGGTGGCAGCGAGTGTTGCAATGATGCTTGCCGATAGAACAGATTTTTTCATTATCATCTTCCTGTAGCGATTAGGGCCATCTGGGCGAAGGCCTTTGATTTTTTTTAGCTAACGAGAGTCAAAGGGCCGAAGAAAGTCTCTTCTTTAGCCGCTAATGTTTTTGCGGCGTCAGTGTGCCGATAAGTCAAAAGACGGTATGTGACTAAGTTCACAAATCATTGGTTTTACGTGAGTTTTATCATGTATTTTTACATTTAAAAACAGATGGTTAATTTGATTTTTACTCGCTATTACCGTCCGGCATCTTTGGCAATAAATCCTCTATGATGCGTTAACATCTGTAGCGACTTTTTCTTTTTGGGGTTTCACATCTGTTTGCGGTAAAATTGCGGGGTTTTCTCAATCATAATGGAGCCTGCCTTGAGCTTGCCTGAACTCTCTGAAGCCTATCTCAATCGTTTTGCCGGTATCGGCCGACTCTATGGCGCCAATGCTCTGAAGCATTTTGCGCAATCTCATGTTGCTGTAGTGGGTATCGGAGGCGTGGGAACCTGGGTGGCTGAGGCGTTAGCGCGCAGTGGCATTGGAGAGATCACTCTGATTGATCTCGACGATATCTGTGTCACCAATACTAACCGTCAGTTGCATGCGCTCAAGGACACCATTGGAGAGTCAAAGGTGGCCGTGATGGCCGAGCGAATCGCTCAGATTAATCCAGAGTGCAAGGTTAACCAAGTGGAAGACTTTATTACCACAGATAACCTGAATGACTATTTTAATGGTCGCAAGCAGGGAGGTCTCTTGGATTATGTGGTTGACTGCATTGATGCGGTAAAACCTAAGGCAGCATTGATTGCTCATTGTAAACGCCAGAAATTACCCATAGTGACAGTGGGTGGCGCCGGTGGCCAGACGGATCCGACTCAGATCCAGGTGGCCGACTTAGCCAAAACCTATCAAGATCCGCTGTTGGCCAAGGTGAGAAACTTGCTGCGCCGTGAATACAACTTTTCAAAGAATACTCAGCGCCGCTTTAGTATTGAGGCGGTGTTTTCAACTGAGCAGCTGGTTTATCCGCAAGCGGACGGTAGTGTCTGTAATGTTAAGGCGACTGCCGAAGGCAGTATGCGTATGGACTGTGCCTCTGGATTTGGTGCCGTTACCGTGGTGACCGGCAGCTTCGGTTTTACCGCCGTGAGCCGTGTGTTGACTAAGCTCGCCGCTAAGGCGTGAGCACTAAGGCTGATTGCTAAGGCGTAGAGTCCTGATAATTAAATTACCTAAAAATTGATTTAAGTCTAAAGTCGGCCTCTGGCAGCTTGTTAGACTCGGTCGACATTTTTTGCTGGTGATTGATTATGAAACAGGCTCTGTTAAATCGATTTTTACGCTATGTGCAATATGATACTCAGTCAGATGCTAGCCAGAGTGGTTGCCCTAGTACTCAGGGACAACTGGCGCTGGCCGATCAGCTTAAAGAGGAGCTGACCCAGTTAGGCTTTAGTGAAGTGGCTTTGTCGCCGACTGGATATCTGACCGCTTTAGTACCCGCTAGGGTCGAAGGGGTCCCGCCCATCGGCTTTATTGCCCACCTGGATACGGCGCCCGATTTTAGCGGCGCCAATGTGCGTCCTCAATTGGTTGAAAACTATGATGGTGGCGATATTCCACTTGGTGAGCAGCATCAGCTGTCCCCCAAGGAGTTTCCCGAGTTAGATCAGTATCTGGGGCAGACACTGATCACCACTGATGGCTCGACGCTACTTGGCGCCGATGATAAAGCTGGTATCGCCGAGATAGTGACGGCTCTATCGGCCTTGATTCAAGATCCCGATAGCCAACACGGTGATATCTACCTCTGTTTCACCCCTGATGAAGAAATAGGTAGAGGGGCTGACCTATTTGATTTTGATGCCTTTAGGGCGCAGTGGGCCTATACAGTCGATGGTGGGGAGCTAGGTGGCTTGGAGTATGAAAACTTCAATGCCGCAACGGCTGTGGTGACCGCGAAAGGTAATAACTGTCATCCAGGCTCGGCCTTTGGGGTGATGGTCAATGCCCAGACGATGGCGGCGCGCTTTCATGCCAAGATGCCCCTGGGCGATACTCCCGAAAACAGTCGTGATTACGCTGGCTTTTTCCACCTTATCGAGATGAAAGGGGTGACGGAAGAGGCGCAGTTGACCTACATCATTCGCGACTTCGATCTGGATCAATTTGAGCAACGCAAGCGCTGGCTCACCGAGCGAGTAGAGGCCTGTAACGCTCAGCTGCAGCAGGGAGCCTTGACGGTTAGCATCACCGACAGTTATTACAACATGCGTGAGCAGTTAATCCCTCATCCCCATATTGTCGATATTGCCAAGCAGGCGATGCACCAGCTTAATATTGCGCCAAAGATCAAGCCTATAAGAGGTGGCACTGATGGCAGTCGTCTCTCCTACATGGGGCTACCTTGCCCGAATCTGTTTACCGGCGGGCATAACTTCCATGGTAAGCATGAGTTTATCTCTCTGGAGTCCATGGTGAAGGCAACCCAAGTGATCATGGCGATCTGCCAGTTGACGGCGCAAAAGTTAAAAACCTGATGGGGTGGAGATATTGAGTTCGATGGTGTCCGTGTCGAGTAGCTCCACCGGAAAACTCACCTCGAAGCAGGCGCCGCCCAGCTCACTATCGTCTTGATAGCTGATCTCGCCCTTGAGTAGGGTGACTGCGTTAAAGGCGGCGGAGAGGCCAAGCCCTGTTCCGCCTTCCGAGCGTGTGGTGGTATAGAAGGGCTCGAAGATGTGGTTGGCCTCTTCGCTGTCAACGCCCGGCCCATCATCCTGAATGCGGATGTTGAGCTGCCCCTTTTCTACTCGGGCATCGATTCTGAGCTTGCCCTGCTGGCGCCCTTTAAAGCCGTGGGCATAGGCGTTCGACAGCAGATTGGTGATGATTTGTTTAAACAGGCTGAGGTTGGTAATGATATTGAGGTCCTCATCTACCCGATAATCGACCTCGGCTAACTTGTCGCCATAGAGGAAACGCATCGATTCGTGATGCTCAATCAAGCCTTGTTTAACGTTGATACTGCGCTTCTCCTCCTGGCTCTGCTCTGCAGCTATGGTCTTGAATTTTTGGATCAGCGTGCTGGCGCGGGTGATATTGCTAATGATTAGCTCGCAGCTTTGTTGATACTCCTCCAAGATGGCGTTGATCTCCTCAAGGGTGGCGTTTTCGCTGTGGATCAAGCTAATCAGCTCTTCGATATGGATCAGTTGGGTGCTGGCGGCGGTGAGACAGATGCCGATGGGGGTATTGATCTCGTGCGCTACGCCTGAGACCAAGCCGCCCAGGGCCGCCATCTTCTCTTGTTCAACCAGCACCTCTTGTGCTCGCTTAAGCACTAATAGAGATTGCTCCAGCTCTTTCGTTCGCTCTTTTACCTGGCGGGCCAGCTCCTCTTTGTAGCTGCGTTCCAACTCGAGTAGGCGTTCTCGATCCGTCAAGGCTTCCTGTAGCTCCTGTTTGGAAGCCTTGATGTCATCAAAGGAGCGTCTGAGTTGTTGTTGCATCTCATTAATCGCCTTGGCGACCAGCCAGAATTCATCATTCTTATGGCTGTTTTTGACGAATACTAAGGGCTCAAACTTTCCATCTAGATTGATGTTTTGGCTGTAGTCACTGAGCTTAAGTAGGTGACGGGTAACCAAAAACCACACCAAGAAGAGGATGAAGCCGGCGACGATAAAGGTTTTGATCGCATTGGAGAGCAGTATGATGATGGCGCGATCGAGCAGTTTTTCATAGACCACCTTGAGGTCTGCCTGTACTAGCAGGGTGCCCACATCGATGTTCTCATTGCCTGAGGCGTAGATTAGCTGAAAGCGCTTCTCTATGGTGTTTTCTGGAGTAGCGGTACCTGCTTGCCAGTGTTGACCACTGTCGTCGTTAATTTCTATGTAGGTGATGTCAGGCAGCTGGATAAGGCCATCGATTTGTGTATTGATCAGGCGTTCATCGATCACCCAGATACTGGCGGCCAGCACATCCAGATTGACCTTCTCTATACTGTCAAATTGGCGCGTGATGCGATTGACATCGCTGCGATAGTCATTGATTAACTGAAATCCGGTGGTCAGCAAAGTAATAAGCGAGCTAAAGAGAATGATCGACAGGGTAAGCTTTCTGCCGATAGGACTCTTGAGTAGCTGAGCGGTGAGATTTGCCATTTATCTGTGTCGCTTATCCTAAGCACCCAAAAACGGCCGGGAATTGACGCTTGGTGCACTGTCCAAAAACCATAGCTTTAAGCATAGCCTGATTCTGATGTTCTGCTTGTCTTGTCAGTAAAAAGTGTCGCCAAGGTGATGTTTGTAAAGTCATTATGGGAATTGTCTTATTGGCATTTTACTTGCATTTGTTTGCGGTACTGCAGGTTTTTTGACACTAGGTATCAAGATGGAAAAATTAAATCTGATGCTGTTTAAACAGACGAGTCCCAAACAAGTGATCTTTAATTTGATGTTGTGGCTGACCTTAATCAGCTCTGTGTTGTTGTTTGCTCCGGCCTCATTGATGCGTACCTTGAGGTTAGACGACTTAGTTAATCAGTATGCGCACTTTATTGGTCTCGGTCTTATTGTGGGCGCGGCCTATCTGTTGACCCAGGTGGCTAACTATTTTCTCGATGAGGCGATTAAGCACCTAAAGGGGAAGCGAACAACCGAAACCATTGAGAAGAAGGTGAGATTACTCGATCCGACCGAGCGCGCGCTGCTGAGGGAGTTTTTCCTACAAGGAGAAACAGTATTGACCCTGCCGGAAAGTGAGCCCGCGGTGCAGAGCCTGCTTAAGGCGAATATCTTAGAGTATATGGGTAACAAACAGCAGTATGCCATTCATGGGCCTACTGCCGATTTTAAGATTGCCATGGAGGCGAGATCTCATCTGAATCGTCAGGTGTTGCGCCTGCCACAGGGCGAACCCAATCCCGAACAGTTGCAACTGCTGATTAAGGCGAGACCGCACTTCATTCACAGTGTTGTACCGGGACGAAAGCACGCCGCTTAATACTATCTGGGTTCAGCAAAAAAAGAGGGGGCATTAGCCCCCATTTGTATTAGAAATGTTACTTTCTCTGGACCTTGGAGTCCTATCTATTGTGGTTTCGACTTAGAAATAAACAGCCACATGAGATATGACATTATGCCAATGGTCGTGAAGATAACTATCATAGATAGCAGGCCAATGGGGTTACCAAACATTAAATCTAACCAAAATGCCATTTGAGAAATCCTCTTTCGCAGATGTTTATAACGTTGTCGAAGCTAAATTAGCGCGAATAGATATGAGAGATGCTGATCTCGATCAATGAATGTTGTCAATTTGATAATGGTCTATCTCGTTTTAGTTTGATTTTGTGAGTTGGTAGACGATTTGCCTATAGAGCGACATTGGGGAAATATTCCTTTGTTTAGGGCTGCGGATGAAAAATCGGCAGTCGGTAATAAAGGTATCGCAAAAGGCTTGCCATTAGCTAAAGCAAAGGTATAATTCCGTTCACTTACCCGAGAGGAGTAAGTATAGTCTGATTGATAATGCCGGAGTGGTGGAATTGGTAGACACGACGGATTCAAAATCCGTTTCCTTCGGGAGTGACGGTTCAAGTCCGTCCTTCGGTACCATTATCAATGATTCTCTTAGAGAGATAGCCATTTAGGCAGACAAGATGCAGATGTGGTGGAATTGGTAGACACGCTAGCTTCAGGTGCTAGTGGCTTAACGGCCGTGCGAGTTCAAGTCTCGCCATCTGTACCAACTTGTGACTGATAAAATGCAATCCCTAAGAATAGAACCTGCTTAACGCAGGTTTTTTTATGCCTGAAATTTGTCAATAGTCCCGATAAATCCTCAAAACGTCAGACCCCATCTGATCCATTTTCTCTTAAGTTTATGCTCTTTAAAGTCACCATCTTTGTTCTTAGCTAGGGATCTCTTGGCAAGATATCGCCAGACACAGATTCGCTGCAGTGCGCGGTTTCAGCCGCATTTTCAAGGCTTGGTTTTAGGAGAAGAGCGAGGGTTTTATAGTGCTTGGTCTCTTAGTCACTATCAGATTTGCCCCTTGCCGCCTAGGTGACAGCAAGGGGGAATTGGCGAGCTTAGCTTTGCAGTATCTTGAGCGGTAACCCGAGTATGTCGTCACCTGTGCCAGCCAGATACCAGATGATCGCTACCAGGGCGCCGACGGTGAGGAGATACCAGATAGTAGAGAAGAGCTGGCCATATCTGTCCAGGGGTAAGAGGTGGCTTTGATGTCGACTCTTCCACTCAAATATTATCTCTAGGGTGCCGATCAGCAGCAGGAAGCCAAGCAAAGCCAGGCCCAGACTGTAGCTGATGAAGACACCAATGGCCGCGCCAGCCACACAGGCGATAAGTCCCATCAGGCTGTTCATCGAGAAGCTGATACTCTTGAGAATATGGCCACCATCTAAGGGGAGTATCGGCAGCAAGTTGAACAGGTTGAGCAGGGCGTTGAAGGCGGCGAGCCCGGCAAACAACGGGTTGTCTGTGAGCCAATAGGCGACCAGAGCGGCAATCGACATCAGCAGACCGAAGGTGGGGCCCATGATGGAGATCACCACATCCTGCCAGCGGGTGTTAATTTTTTCATCGCTCAGCGCCAGGCCACCCATGAAGGGGATAAGGTAGATCCCCTTGGTTTTCATGCCAAAATATTTCATCGCACGGATATGGCCATACTCATGAAATACCAAGCAGGCAATGAGCGCCAGGGCAAACTGGAAGGAGAAGAGCCAGGAGTAGGCAGCCACACTGGCACCAGCCAGGACCACCTTAATCACCTTGGCACTCTTAAGCAGCTTAAAACCTAGAGAGGCCAGCCCGACCAGACTGAACTTTTGCTGCTGCTTTACTGGGACTACAGGTGTCTGGCGCTCAATATCTTTAGTGTTGCGACTGCCTTCGCTGAGGATGGTCTCTTCGCTCAATAGGCGATAGTTAAGCTTAAAGGGTTGCCAGATGAGGTCGACTTCAAGGGTCAGTGGGATCTTGTGAACCGTTTGGCTGTTGGGATCTTGGCGGCTTAATTCAAACTCATGGTTTCTTAGCCCCTGGTTATCGGCGCTGGCCTCTTTGACCGACACCAGTTGGTTGTCCCAAAAGAGTTGTTGCCAGCCGGCCATTGAGCCTTCCAGTCTCAACTCTTTACCCAAACAGTCTATTCTCAGTAGTTCCACTTGTTATCCGTTATAAGTTACCGCTATCTGGCGGGGATTATGCCTGTAAAGTCATGCCAAAGAAAAGAGGCCCGACAATTTTGCCAGGCCTCATTAATCGCTTGCTGCACTATGACTATTTACGATTACTGTAATCGAAACTGATCTCCTGGCCCTCGTTAACCACTATGCAGGGGCCATGTTCACGTTGGGTTCGATTAAATGCCGGACCTATATGCAGCTCGACATTGGCGAAGATATGTTTACATGCCTCGATGCGATAGGTCTGATAGTAGTTATCTACTTCCTGCTTGATGCTGTTGTACTCTTGCTCTTCGCGAGACCACTCCTGGGTGATGCGGCGCTTCTCCTCCAGCATTCCCTTAACCTGCTCAACCATGAGGGCGTCATCTTGCCATTCGGCCTTGGGGGGCAGTTTATTCAGGCTGGATTCAATATTAAGCTTGGCCACCACCATATGCTTGATCCCCTGATCAAGCTGTTTGAGCTCCTCTTTCAGCTCGCTGCACTTCATGGCGCAGAATACTTCGGTCTTAGTGCCAGCCGTGGCGCCAATGATCACCGCCTTAACGCCTTTATCCGCATTGGCAATACCTCCTACCAGATCGCCACGGCGGCCGTTGGCGTCGCTGACGATAAGTTGTCCTGAGGTTCGGGAGTGGCTGTGCAGCAGTTGTTTAGTGACCAGTATATCGCCCTCGGCATCAAGCTCTGAGTACTGTACGAACTGCGCCGAGATCTGCCCTTTGGCAGAAAGTTTGGTGGAGAGTTGATCTTCCTTAAGCTGGCGGCCGATAACCCCCTTACTGACGGTGATATCCCCATCGGCGATCAGTTGCGCCGAGTCGACAAATCCCATGACAGTAATGTCACCGGTGGATTTAACCACCATGCCTTCGTGCACGTCACCTGTAACCAGAATACTGCCTTTAAAGTCGACATTGCCGTAGCCGATATCCACATCTTTAATCTGCAGTACGTCGTCAACCTGCATCCCCGTCTTGGTTTCTACGGGTTGGCCAGCGACGGTAGCGATGAGTACATTGGGATCGGATTCTGGTATCACTGTCCCTGCGCCAGCGGTCAATTTGAGATCCTTACCCGCTATCGGTAATAAGGGTTCGCCCTGCACATTGTAGCCCTGTGTGCCTTCGGTGGCGGGGACTTTGATCATCAGCTTGTCATTGGGTTTGACCATGATGATCTCTCCCAGGTTGCGCATATCGACAGTGCCATCGGCTCGCTCCTGAGGTTGCAACAGACGCTCCCTCGCGAGCGGCACCTTACGTTCAACGACGGCATTGGTACCGTTGACGGCGGGCTTGCCGTGGGCGATCACTTCGCTGCAGCTTTGTCCCGGTGCAAGATTTGGTTGTTTGGCGAGTAGTGATTCTATTCTGACCTTGCTCAGCCCCATGCTGATCTGTTCACTCTTTAATGCTCTGAGAATATCTTGCAGTGTGACAGGCTTGCCGCCCCATGGGGCTGTGAGTGTCATCTCGGCGCTCATCTTGTCGTCGCTGAGATTGATGAGGAGTTCGGCGTCTTTACGCTCGGCGATCTCGAAGAAGAGTTCATATTGACCATCTTCCTGGCCGATAATCTTGTTGACTTGGGCAACTGCTTTTTCGATCACATTCTGTCGAGGACGTAGCTGACAAAATTCCGGTAGGGTGAGTAGTTCGGTGATGGCGTCCACCGTCAGTGGGCCATGGCTATTGGGAATAACTTTTAATTCGGCTTTATTTCCGTCGCTACTCAGTTCTATCAGTCCAGGATCCAGCATATTGATTTCCGCAGTTTAATTATTATTTTAGTTAGTATTCTCCCGAGTATAACAGCATAAAGTTTGACCTATGAAGCCCTATTTTATGATGAACATTAAGCACATGATTGAAATGCGACCTGGCGCGATAAAGCCGGGTAAGACCGGCTATAAATAACAGATTAGCCAATAGTTGCTAAAGTCATCACGCCTTTTGATTGGCGTAGACCTTGTACCTGTTGTTTTCGGCTGTCACATTTACCTCGTTGAAAAACTTGGCGATAGTGTCAGCGTAGGGGAGATGACGGTTGGCAACGATCTGCCAAACACCGCCGATATTGAGCTGGGCCTCGCTCTCCTGCACAAAGCGAGTCGCTATTTCTGTGGTGCTGTCCAGGCCATCGTGAAATGGTGGGTTGGAGATAATGGCATCGAACTTCCCTTGTGTTTGCGCCAAACCATCAGAGGCATAGACCTTGGCTTGCATGTCGTTGGCCTTTAGGGTGAGTTCACAGGAGGCGAGCGCCATAGCGTTGATATCGACACATTCGAGCTTAAGTGTCGGGTTGGCCTTGAGCAGCGCTGCGGTGATCACCCCTGCGCCACAGCCAAAGTCCAGTACCCGCCCCTTGAGCGCCGGCAGATGTTGCAGTAAGAGCTCAGTGCCCTCATCGAGGCGTTTCTCGCTAAAGACGCCGACCAGATTGCAGATGGTCAGTTCACCCTGAGGTGTCACTAGCGTGTAGCGCTTGACCCAATCGTTAAGCGAGATAGCCGGGGCCGCGGTTTGCAGCGAGCTGGTATAAAGCATGCAGTGGCGAGCGTTGTCGCGTTTGATGCCCGGCTCGAAATAGTCAGGCAGTTGTTTGGTGATAGAGCGTATACCACCCTTCTTTTCGCCCACAATGATCAGGTCACCGCCTGGCTGAAGATGGTTCGCCGCCAAGTTAAGCAGATAAGGCGCCAGGCTTTTCGACTTGGGGTAAAACAGCACTACCGCATCGAAAACTTGCTCTTTTGGCAGCTGGTGGCCGAAGTGACAGGATAATCGGGCATTTTCATGGCCTTTGACCTGCTGATAGTGGTTAAAATCTAGGGCTAATGTAGTGACTTTATCGGCCGTCTCCAGCAATGCCGTTGCCAATAGATCGCACTCATGATTAATGAGTAAAACGTTTTTTGATTCAAATAGTTCAATGTTTCTAAGGACAACTTGAGACGGATTAGAGAGCACGAAAACCACAAGATAATAGAGAATTTGCGGCAATTATAGCCTAAGCCCCTAGATTATCAGTAACATTTATTATGCCAGTTGGCTAAATCTTGCCTAAGCTATATTTCATTAGACAATAAATATCCTTTGTTATGTGAGATTTGCCGCATCAACAAGGTGAATGGGGATTAGAGGAGCGGAAATGCGACGAGTGTCGACATGGATGTGCTTATTGAGCTTATGTTGCGCCAACCTTTTCGCGGCTCAGGTGATTGTTAACGACTCCGTTGATGCCACAGATCTCACCCCTAAAGAGCTCAAGTTGATCTTTGCCATGCAGAAGCTGTACTGGCCCGATGGACAGAAGATTAAGGTCTTTGTCTTACCCAGCGATTCCCCTATACATAAAGAGTTTTGTTATCAGCAGCTTGAGTTGATGCCCTATGTGCTGCGTCATCGTTGGGATCGGCTGGTATTTTCCGGGATCGGTGAGCGACCAACCACCTTAGCCTCTGAGGCAGAGATGCGTGCACGGATCGCCAAAACGCCTGGTGCTATAGGCTATGTATCGGGGAACGACGAGAGTCAAGCGATTGAGGTGAGTGAGCAGAGTCAAGGAGGACAAGATGAAGCCGAGCATTAGTAGCCTATGCCTGCTGGCACTTTTCATGGGGCCGGCGTTTGCCGATCAGTGGCAGTTAAATGGTTTCATTGGTCAGGGCTATATTAGCGCCGACGGGAGCGAATTTATTGTTGGTGAGTCCGGCGATACCTTTGATGTGACTGAGGCGGCGCTGCACCTCTCCTGGAATCCGGATGAGCACTTTCGTTTGGCTGGTGCGGCGCGTTATCGTCATTGGGGGACTTTAGATGAATCGGGCCTTGCTGCTGATTATCTGTTTGCCGAGTATAAATTTACGTTGAAACAAGGCTACCTCGGAGCTAGGGGGGGGCTGTTTAAGAGTGAGGCCGGCTTCTATACCAGCACCCGAGATGTTTCCTTTACACGGCCAGGCATCTTGTTGCCCCAATCTGTCTATAGTGATTTTTTTCGCGATTCATTGCTGCATATCACCGGTGGTGAGCTGTTTGGCCGTCACCCT
Organism: Shewanella marisflavi; assembly: GCF_002215585.1. Lineage (NCBI taxonomy): Bacteria > Pseudomonadati > Pseudomonadota > Gammaproteobacteria > Alteromonadales > Shewanellaceae > Shewanella > Shewanella marisflavi. Next base: position 3,639,237 of record NZ_CP022272.1, on the reverse strand, counting down.
GTGTTCGATGGTTCGATTGAATGGCACTTGACCTTAGGGGATGCTCAGACCTCGGATGATTTGAATCGTAATGTTCTGGGCTCAGAGACTTATGGGGACTTCGATGCCGATGGCTACTGGGGGTCGGACATAGAGTATCAGGATGACAGTTTGCGTCTAGGGCTAACCTATTTTGATGCTAAGAGTGCCTTTGATGCTTACCAGGAAGGTCCCTTTAGCGATGGTAGCTTGCGCTCTAAACACTTGATTGTTTCGGCCCAGTATCGAGTTGACTTTCTTGAGTTTACAGCGGAATACCTGCATTTTGATCGCGACATTGACGGGGTCTTTGTTCGGCCTGGAGCAGGTACCTATGAGGTCAGAGGTTATGGGTATTATCTGGATGTACGCGGCTATCTGCCGGGCGATGTGGAACTCTTTCTCCGTTACGATCGTCAAGTGAGGGATGAGGATGACCCTGATGGCAAAGATCTGCCCGCAGGGGGCTTACCGGCTCATTTTGGCTATGCCAATGACTGGACATTAGGAGCGCGCTGGTTACCTGCAAAAGACTGGATGCTGGAGGCCGAATATCACTGGGTGCGTGGCGGTGGTTGGGTGACCCCTATTTTGCGACCTAATCCTGAGACGCAAGATAAGGATTGGTCACTGTTTGCCATTGAACTCTCCTATAAGTTCCAGTGGTGACACCATGATAGTGAACCACCCAAATCGTTTCGTGAGTATCAAATGGAAGCTGATGATAGCTGTCGTTTTGATCCTCACAGTTGTCGGTGCGGCCATCAGTACCCTGGCTTATCGACAGCTACTTAATCAGGAGAAAGTATTGCTCGAAGCTCAGCGCGATAAGCTGGCCCAAAGCCTCTCTTATTCCTTAAGCACTGCGGTAGAGCATTCGCTGCAGGCGGCGATGCAGCTAGGCTTTGTCGCCAACGCGAAAGGGGAAGACGGTGCCGAAGGTTATCAATTGCTGCTGAGTGAAAACTGGCCAGATGTACAGCTCTACTGGGACTTGAAAAGGTTTGGGCTCTATAGCCTGGATGGTGATCGGCTAGCTCATGCAGGCGAGCCCAACTCGGAGGATGATCTCAACTGGCTGCTAAACAGCGACATCTCTTATGAACTCTCTTCAAGAGTGGTCTGTATTGAGGAGTGTGCGATCCAGGTGTTGGTCCCCACACTGGTTAATTCCAAGCCGCATCTGTTTTTCTTTGAGTCCGCCCTGACCGAAGTTATCAGCCATTTTCGTACTGACAGATCTATTGAGCTAGCAGTGTTGGGTACACAGAAACCCGAAGCCGAGCCCGGGCCCTTGTGGGGGCGTCATCTCTATAGCATCAGTAATCGCCCTAGCAGTTTCAGCTTGCTAAGTCATATGGCCGATAATTATTCCTGGCAGCAGATCTCCCTGGGCGATGAGATCTACGACTATCAAGGCAGTCGCTGGGCTGTGTGGTCTTTTCCACTGGATCAGGTGGCTAACGCGCCGACGATAGTGGTGTTGATGAATTTGGATCAGTGGCAACTCATGCTCTCTAGTTTCCAGTTGGGTTTAGTGGGGACCTTGCTGGTGGGCCTCATCTTGGCGGCTGGGCTGGTGATGCTGGTCGCCTGGAAACCGGTACTTAGCTTAGCCCATCATGCCAGCCTGTTGCCCCTACTGGCGGATCATGACTTTGCCCGCGTACGTGCCAGTCTGCCGAGAAAGCCTTCTCTGTTTCCCGATGAGGTGGATCTTATTCACCAGGCCACTCGCCACCTGGCCGACAATATGCAGGGGCTTGAAAGCGAGGTGGATGAATATACCCATGAGTTAGAGCGTCTGGCAATGCTCGATACCCTGACCGGCTTGCCCAATAAGTCGATGTTGAACCATGAGCTACAGACGGCTATCGCCTGTATCGCCAACGAGGACGACTGCGTTGTGCTGATGTTTCTGGATCTGGATGAATTTAAGCGGATCAATGACACCCTGGGCCATATCCAGGGGGATGAATTGCTCAAGATAGTCGCCGCCAGGTTAATCAATAGCGTAAGAGAGATGGATACCGTGTTTCGTCAGGGAGGCGATGAGTTTCTGATCTTGCTCAGGATGGTACGGGATGATCAGGAGGTCAGCAATGTGATCCATAGGATCTTTTCTGCCCTGCAACATCCTGTGGTGCTAGGGAGTCATAAGCTCATTGTGACCACCAGTATTGGCCTGGCCTATTGCACTTCGCCGCATATGCGAGCCGAAGAGCTAATACAACATGCGGATCTGGCAATGTATCAGGCCAAAAGTGCCGGACGCAGCAATTATCGGGTGTTCAGCGAGGAGATGCTGAATCAGGCGAACAACCGATTAATGATAGAGCAAAGCATAGAAGCGGCCATTAATGAGGAGCAACTGGTGCTTTTCCTTCAGCCTATCGTCGAACTTCGTGAGGCGAAGCTGAAAGGGTTCGAGGCGCTGATCCGCTGGTTCCATCCTGAGCGGGGGCTCATCATGCCGGGGGACTTTATTCCCGACATCGAACATAGTGAAGCGATTATTCATGTGGATAATTATGTGATCCGCAAGGCAGCGGAGTTGATCGCTCAGTTTAAGTCAGCCGGTTGGTCTGAACTCTATATTGCCGTTAACCTGTCGGCGAAACACTTTCTCGCCCCCGATCTGCTCAACGTGGTGCGCCAAGAGGTGGATGCGCATGATATCTCGGCGCAGTCACTGGTGTTTGAGGTGACAGAGGAGAGCGTGATAGAGCAGGTGGAAAGTGCGATGGCAGCCATGGAGTCGCTTCAGTCGCTGGGGGTTAAGATTGCCATCGACGATTTTGGTACCGGCTACTCGTCACTGAGCTACCTTAAGCAGCTGCCGTTCGATCTATTGAAAATCGATCGCAGCTTTACTGCTAATGTGCTCGACGATGAGGCTGATGCTCATATCATCACCACGGTTATCGAATTGGCACACAATCTCGGCCGACAGGTGGTTGCCGAAGGCATTGAAACTCAGCCGCAGGCGCAGTATTTGAGTTGCCAGCAATGTGAGTTAGGTCAGGGCTACTACTTCTCACGCCCCATGGATGTGACTTCTGTTTTCAAGGTGCTTAGCGAAATTGAGCACACCCGCATGTGGCCAGTGAATCAAACTCCCCAGCCTAAGCTGGTCAGGCAGGGGAGCTGAATCTGTCATCTAGGCTTGATTATCGACCTGGGTGACAGGTGCGGCAGATTGACTTTCGGCGCCTTCGCTCAGTAGGTCTTTGGCTTGCTGTAGCTCACCATTTTCCTCATTTTGAGGAGGCGTTTCCTCTGTAGGCGTTACTTCTGAGGCAGGTTTTGCAGGCAATTTTACCTCTGCTTTAGGCTTGGGCATCTTAGGCAATAGGCTAATAAGTTTATTGGCGATATCTGTATTGTCCTGATGACCGGCAAAGAGCGGTGAGGCAGGCCCTGTGGCAAAGACCTGAACATCTACGCCTGTATGACCGCCCGTGGTCCAGCCTGTGTTTGAGCGCTGGTCGATAAGCTTCTTGAGCTGCGAGGTCAATACTTTTTCACCCTGCATTCTGGCACTATCTAAGGTGTTGAACTCCTCAGCGCTTGGCGTAAAGCCAAGCAACTCACTCAGGCCTGTATGCCACTCGTCTTGGGCCAGTGCTTTCGCGGCGATGCGTGAAGGGCTGGCGCCGATATCACGCAGTACCTGGCTGTCCCAGCGATACTCGCCCTGGGTGCCAATAGATAAGCCTCCCGTGTTGTGGTCGGCGGTGACCACCAATAAGGTGTCCTGATGCTGACGCACATATTGCTCGACCACCTCGATGGCGCTGGCAAATTCATGCATCTCAGCCATGGCGGTGGCGATATCGTTGTTGTGACCCGCCCAATCGATCAGGCTGCCTTCGACCAGTAACACGAAGCCTTGCTCATTTTGCGAGAGAAGTTCGAGCGCCTTGGCTGTCATGGTGCTCAACCGTCTGGCTTCAGGCTCATCTATGGCCCAAGGAAGTTGTACATCGGCAAATAGCCCCATCACCTTAGGTTGGGTCACGCCATCTAGCAGTGCGGCATCTTTAAGCACCTGATAACCCTTGGCCTCGAACTGCTTGATCAGCTTGTCGGAGAAATAGCGCTGACCGCCGCCGAGCATGACATCGGCATCAGTGTTTAGATAGCTTTCTGCCAGAGCCTCGTAATTACGGCGGCTCTCGTTATGGCTTAAAAAGGCGGCTGGGGTCGCGTGGTTGATCTGGCTGGTCACGGCAACCCCTGTACTCATGCCACGTTTTTTCGCCAGTTCCATTAGGGTTGTTATAGGACGTTTGTCGGTATCGACCGAGACGGCGCCATTGTAGGTCTTTACCCCGGTTGCTAGCGCCGTGGCGGCGGCCGCCGAATCGGTGACATAGCCGCTGACTGGTGCCGGATAGGTGCTGGCGTTGCCAACCAGCAAACGGTCAAATACCGTCTGCTCTATCTCCTGAGTATTGGGATTATCTTGATAGTAACGATAGGCGCTGACGTAGGCGGGCCCCATACCGTCACCAACCATGATCACGATATTCTTGGGACGGCTCGGCGCCTCCTGCGGGCCCAGCAGGCTATCGGCCCAGAGACTGCCGGAAAGCAGCGCGGCCGATAGTGAAACTAGGCTGAGTAAACGGGTTAACTTCATTTGGTCTCCAGTTTAACGGGCGACACGCGCTTCGATGGCATCCATCAACATGCCGGTGATATCCACATCGAAGGCGGCCTCGATCTCTTTGATACAGGTCGGGCTGGTCACGTTGATCTCTGTGAGCTTGTCGCCTATCACATCAAGGCCGACGAAGATCAGTCCGCGCTTTTTCAGCTCTGGGCCTATAGCGTTGGCAATGGCCCAGTCACTGTCAGACAATGGCTGAGCCACACCACGACCGCCGGCGGCCAGGTTGCCCCGTGTTTCCCCTTTTTGTGGGATGCGCGCCAGGCTGTATGGCACAGGTACGCCATCGACCACCAGAATACGCTTGTCGCCGGCAGTGATGTCGGGAATAAAGGCTTGGGCCATAGCATATTGCTGGCCATGATTGGTGAGAGTTTCGATGATCACCCCAAGGTTAGGATCTTGCGGCTTGACTCTAAAGATAGAGCTGCCGCCCATGCCATCTAAGGGTTTTAAGATGATGTCGCCTTTTTCTTGATAGAAAGCGCGAATGCGCTGGGCATCGCGGGTCACCAGAGTGTCAGGGGTAAATTCACTGAACCAGGCGGTAAACAGCTTTTCGTTGGCGTCACGCAGGCTTTGGGGCTTGTTGACGATCAGCGTGCCTTGCTCTTCGGCACGTTCCAGCATATAGGTGGCGTAAACGAATTCGGTATCGAATGGCGGGTCTTTACGCATCAAGATCACATCAAGTTCGGCCAGTGGTGTATCCACGGCCTCTTCGAGTTGATACCAGCTTTGGGGATCTTGTTGCACGCTGAGTCGACGCATATTGCCCATGGCCACACCGTTTACCATGGCCAGATCTTGCATCTCCATATAGTAAAGTTCGTAGCCCCGCGACTGCGCCGCCATCAGCATGGCGAAGCTGGAGTCTTTCTTGATGTTGATGTCGCTGATGGGATCCATCACTATGCCAAGCTTAATCATCTCATCTTTCCTTATGGTTAATACGAAGGGAGCCGGGCCTTTAGCCCAGATCGCCAAATTTCAGTTGTAGTGCGCTTATCGCCGTTAAGGCCGCAGTCTCGGTGCGCAGTACACGCGGTCCAAGCAAGACATCGGTAAAGGCAAAGTTTTCTGTCATCGCGATCTCCTGTGGCGACAAGCCGCCTTCTGGGCCGATCAACAGGCGTACCCTGTCTGTTTCCATCGACAAGCCCTGGATGCCATGGGCCGCTCTGGGATGCAGATTCAGCTTTAGCGCCTGGGTCGGCTCTGCACACCAATCGGCCAAATGCATGGCGGGCCTGACCTGAGGCACTGTGCTACGTCCCGATTGTTCGCAGGCACTGATCACTATCTTCTGCCACTGCTGGATCTTCTTTTCCAGTCGCTCGCCGGTTAGCTTCACGCCGCAGCGCTCAGAGAACAGCGGGGTAATGGTATTGACCCCCAGTTCTACCGATTTCTGCAGAGTAAAGTCCATGCGATCGCCGCGAGAGATCACCTGACCCAGATGCAAGTTTAGGGGAGACTCATTGTCGTTAATCGCCTTTGAGAGGACCCGCACTTCGACGTTTTTCTTGCTGGCAGCGACGATCTCGGTCAAATAGTTGTGGCCGTCGCCATTAAAGAGTTCGAGCTGCTCGCCTTCGCCCATGCGCAGCACACGGCCGACGTGGCCGGCAGCTTCATCGTCCAGCATCAGGGGTTGCTGGCAATCATAGTCACCTGGCTGATAGATCCTTGGAATTCTCATGCTCTACTCCGCGATACTTTGGGTATCTGTCAGTTTTTGGCACTGGGCCTGGACAAAGGGGTTGTGATTACCCTGCTTGGCCGCGATGGCCTGGTCTCTTCGGCATTCAATAGTATCAACTGGATAGCTTTTATCCCATGCCTGAAATAGTTTTAACTGACTTTTGGCGATCTTAAGGTCATAGGCCTGCTGCATATAGAGATAGGTGCGTGCTATCTGCCCACGGGTATGGCTGGGGGGCTCCACCTTTCTGCCTTTGAAATCTACCACCATGGCGCATTGACCATATTGCTGCGGCTTAGCATTCCATTGACTGAAGCGGTAGTTGCTGCGATCGCCGTTGACTTCGCCGATGGCGGGCACCAGGTTATGCAGGTCGCTCTCCATCTTTTTAAACTGTTTATCTGTCCTGCCGCAGTTTTTACGGCCACCTTGTTGCCAGCATTGGCGCTGATGACCAAACTCCCAAGCCGGGACGATATGTTCCCATTCGATACGACTGGCGCGCTTCTCCTGTTTACGTACCTGATAGCCGCAGCCCTGAAAATTGGGTTGCCAAAGCTTACCAGATATTTGTATATCACAGCCGCAATAGAAGCTCTTGGCTGGTAGCTCTTGGCTGTAGATGTTGCGGGCGACCTGTTTGGCCTGGTTAAAGCTACTGGGGTGAGAGGCGAGGGCGCCTGTAGAAAGGCCGAGCGCCAGCAGCGCTAAAACGCCACGCAGAAGCGGCCTCACACCAAAAGAGGTAGTAAGCACATTAATTCCCTAAATAAAGCATAAACGTTCGCCGCCTATCTCTGCCTGGCTCTATGGTTGGCTGGCTTGGTGGCGACGATGCTATTCGGTGCCTGCACCGATATCGATGCCGATTCTACGGGAATCGACTCAGATCAGGCAAGTTAAGCTGGATTCATTATGACTCGCCCTGCACTCGGCTGAGCGTTTCGTGACAGCGGCGACAGCGATATTGGGTCTGCTGGCGCTGTACCTTATTGTGTCGCCGAATGGAAAGTGGCACTACGCCGCACTGGCAACGGTAATTGTAGGTTTTACCCGCGACCGAGTCGGTATTCAAGCTGTGGGTGGTACTGGGGGAAAGGCCATAAAGTTTGACCATCAATGCCTGCCACTCCTTGCCGTGAGGCTTTACCCGACCATAGAGCTGATAGGCGAGCAGGTGGCAGATCTCATGGGGCACGACCTGTTGGATAAAGACCTGAGGGTTTTCCGCGAGTAAGACAGGGTTAAACCTGAGTTTGTTGATCTGCAGATGGGCAGTGCCGGCGCTCTTGCCTCTGAGTTTAAAGTTGATCTCTGGGCGGGGAAAGCTGCGGCCAAGTTGTGTTTCAGCCTGCAGGTAACAATCTTCTACCGTCTCAACTATCGCCTGTTGATCGCTATTCAGCGCATCTTGGGAGACAGTCTTTTTATGGCGGGGTTGGGCAAACAGGGATTGAAGTGGTCGAAACATACTCGGGTCAAGGTTATTGGCGCCCGCCGGGTTAGCGGGCGTCTTTAAGGCTTGCCATTATAGCCGCGTCGCAGCGGCTTTGACCATCTCCTTGACCTGTTCCACTATCGCCATCTCAGTATCTGCCTCATAGGCTTTCACCTTTGGGGTGTGAATATGACCGACCTTAATAGGGCTGTTAAAACGTTGGCCGAGCAGTACGGCGCGATAGGAGATCTCATTCGAGAGGTAGCCACCGCCCGAACCATTGACCGAGGTGGCATTTTGCAACTCGGCCAGTGAGCTGGCGTCAAACTCACCCCGTGATAGGGTGGTGACTGTGTGGTTGTCATTGATCTTCCATCTGCCCTTGACCGACTGCATTGCATCAACCGGCAGCGAGAATTCAACGAATTCAGGACCATAGAGGGGCTTACCATCAAACATAGGTGCCTTTGGCGACTGGGCTGAGGCACCAGTGAGCACATTGAGGTTATCGGGCGCTGCGGCGCTGCGGTTACGGCCTGGGAAACGTTCCAGATCGAAGTCGTCTCGTCCCATACTGACGGTGAAGATGGCGTTGACGCTCTTTTCTCGATAAACCGGAGTCAGCAGGGATTCGATGATCCCTTGGTCGAAGTCGGCGAAGCGAACCGGGATCATCACGGTTTCAATTTGAGCTTTTCTGCCATCGACAGTGAATTTGTAGCCGTCTAATGCCAGAGCCGTTAATCCCGAGGGGTTGCTCTGATCTATGTTGCGATCGAGGAAGAAGGGATCGAAGCCGGTCAGCAGAATGCGGATCTGGCTGTCGTCATCGAAATGAATGTCGCTAAAACCTCGAGAGGACTTTTCAACGGCCTTGAGCAATATGCTGCGTTGCCAGTCGGCCATATTATAGGCGGGCTTTGACTTTTTAAGGGTCTTCTTCATCGCCAGTCGGCTCCAATAAAGGGGCCTGTCATCCTGACCGCCAGATTGCACATCTCTGACCGCTTGTTGCCAGAGACGTTCGCCTTGATGGGCCACCATCTTTGTCATGATGAGTTCATCTTTTTGCTGGCGATACTTTTCATCTAAGTTATCGACCAGGGCTTGATAGCGATTGACGACATCGGGTATGGCCTGTGTTGCCTTGGGCAGGCGTAGCTCCTCAAGATCCAGGCTGGCGAAGGCGCTGCTACTCAGTAAGCTGGTCATCGCCAGGGCTATGGCTGTTTTACGCATGACATGGTTCCTTTGCAAAAACCTCTCACCCTTAACACTCGTGGTGGAGCATATTGGGCAATGATGGCTCAGGGCGGTTATCAATTTGAATTTATTATAGTCAACAACTGAGTATGCACGACATCAGGTCGCAAATAAAGACTTGAGATGGCTTGATAAAATGCCAGATTCTTGACACAAATCGCCATGAGTTTGCCCTCATGGCGGTAGCAGGAGTTGTTAGACTTGCTTATAGCATTTAATGAAGCATCAGGTGATGCAGTGGCGATTATTTGGGGGAAGTGTCGATGACATTAGCTGCAACAAGGAAGTCTCTACGGTGGCTTAGTTTAGCCTTTTTTATCTGGGGTGGCATCGCAGTGGCGGCAGAGCCTGGGATGATATCTGAGTCGAAAATGGGGGCTGAAGATATAAAGGTGGACCAAGAGATACAGTCAGCCTTCGACGCCTTGGGGACGAAAGGCGTCATGGTACTGCTGGACGATAAACAGGGCAGAGTGCTGACCAACGACCTTGCCCGAAGCCAGCATGCCTATATTCCCGCCTCCACCTTTAAGATACCCCATAGTCTGTTGCTGCTTGAGGCGGGGATAGTAAAAGATGAGCATAGCCGGTTTGCCTGGGATGGGGTTAAGCGTGCTTATACCCCTTGGAACCGTGACCATTCCTTTATTGATGCGATGAAGTATTCCGTGGTGCCCATCTATCAGAAACTGGCTTTGCAGCTGGGTGATAAACGTATGGCTCAGGGATTGGCTAAGCTCAATTATGGCAACGCCAATGTTGGCGGCGGACTCGATAGCTTCTGGCTCGATGGTGAGCTGGCTATCAGCGCGCAACAGCAGGTGCAGTTCTTAAGGCGCCTCTATCACAATCAACTGCCAGTCTCCGAGCGCAGTCAGCGTATCGTTAAGACCATGATGCTCAACGAGGCCAACGGCGATTGGGTGCTAAGAGCCAAGACGGGCTATGGCGTGCGTAATGCCCAGAAACTTGGCTGGTGGGTTGGCTGGTTGGAGCGAGAGGAGAACACTTATTTCTTCGCCATGAATATGGATATCACCACAGATAAAGATCTGGCATTACGCAAGCAGGTGGTGAAGCAGCTTCTTAAGGCTAAGGGCTGGATGTGAGGGGCTTAATGGCTTAAAGGTGGTAAGGCGGTAAGCTTCCCTGCCTTATCAGCACTATCACCTTCCGATACTAAAACTTACATCATCATAGATTGCAGTGATTCATGGCTGCTGAAACGTTTGGTGAAGAAGTCTAAAAAGACGCTGATGTTGGTGGCCAGTTGGCGGCGACTGGAATACACACCATAGACCTTAAAGGGTTCTATCGGCCACTCCTGCAGCAGTGGTACCAGGCTACCACCTGCCAGCTCATTCTTACACACAGAGTTGGACAACATGGCGATACCAAAATCGTCCAATACCAGTTGTTTTACCATGATGGCGCTGTTCACCCTAACCTTACGTTTAAAGTTGACCATGGTTTTGCGATCCCCCTTGCCCAAGGGCCAGATGGGCGCAGAGCGCGAGGTTCCCAGCAAGATACCGCTGTGTTCACTTAACTCCTGAGGCGTTGCAGGGGTGCCGTTGGCCTTTAAGTAGCCAGGGCTAGCCACCAATATAGGTTGGCGCTCCAGTAGTAGACGGGCGACCAGATCAGAGGATTGCAGCGGGCCATACTTGATGGCGATATCATAACCTTCACCGACCAAGCCCACATCGTTATCGGTAAACTGGACGTCGAGGTCCACGTTGGGATAGAGGCGCATAAAGCTGCTACAGAGGTTAGCTATCAGCTCCTGGCTGAAGGAAACCGGAATGGCGATACGCAGTGAACCTGAGACGTCGTTGTGAGTATTTTCAATGGTTGCCTTGGCAGCCTCGATTTCATCGCTAATACTACTGCAGTGCTGATAAAAAAGCGCACCAACCTGAGTCAGGCTAAGATTACGGGTGTCACGCTGTAACAGGCGCACACCGAGCTGCTCTTCGAGCTGAGCCACCTTACGACTTATGGTTGATTTTGGCATGCCCGTATTACGAGCTGCCTGGGAGAACCCCTTGGCGCGAACGACGGCAGCAAAGAGCATCATACCGTTTAAATCTGGCATTATTTATCACTGTCTCAAATATGGAACAAAGCGTCTAAGCCAGTTTAATAGCATTTGACCCTATAACAAAGCTATATTTATTGGCTAAAAATTTTAGAGGCTAAAGCAGAGGATCTATTGATGACCAGCAACAATCAGCCCACAAACACGACTCAGGTTCAAACAGCCGATCCGCTTTTTCTTCAAGCCGAACATTTGGCTCAGGATTTTTCGCTGTTTCCTAAGCACAGTAAGCAAAGTCTTTCACAGCAGATAAAAGGTCTGCTTAGCGACGACGATATTCAAGCTAACTTAAAAGAGTTAGAGCAATTGGATGTTGATGGCTATGTGGCCAAAGTCATTCAGCCTACCTTAGATAAGGGCCGCCCAGGCGCTAAGCGCGTGATTGCGGATCTTAAAGGCAAGTTAATTGTCGAAAAACATATGGGGCCTTTCTATAGTGCCGAGATTGAACTGAACTTTGGATCTCGTACTCGCCGCATCGGTTTTATCGCCCAAGAGCGCACCACAAGTAACGGTGCCTGGATGCCAGAGCATCACCTGGCGGCCTGCACGGCCATTCGTCATTTTGCCGAACTTTCTATGCCTATCGTTTACCTCATCGACACACCGGGTGCCGATGCGGGTGAGATAGCCAACAGCCAAAACCAGGCGCATTCTATCTCTAAGGCGATTGCCGAGAGTGCTAACGTTGACGTACCGACAGTCGGTATCGTTATCGGCGCCGGTTATTCTGGCGGTGCGATCCCATTGGCCGCTGCTAACATCCTGTTGTCGCTACGTGACGGTATTTTCAACACCATTCAGCCACAGGGTCTGCAAAGCATCGCGCGTAAGTACAACCTCTCTTGGCAGGAATGTGCTAAGTCGGTAGGTGTGTCACCAGAAGAGCTATACACCTCAGGTTGTATCGATGGCATTATCGATTTCTCACCATCTGATAAAGATGAGCGCCAGCACAACCTGCGCCGCGCCATTATCAGCAGCATCGAGGCCGTTGAGCATGCGGCGGTGCAATTTGTTCGCGAATCTAAGGATCTGCGCGAACATTACGATCGCAGTCTGAACCGTTTCCTCCATCCTTCTAAGAACCTGGAAGCGCTTGAGCATCACGCTGAGCTGTCGGTGGCTAACAACCCAACTATGCACCTTAACCTGTTTGGTAGCTCATACCGTTACCTGCGTTACCTTACGCTGCGTAGCCGTATCCATTCGATCTCACAGGATCAGTATGGTCGCCTGTCTAAGGTGAGTGTGCCTGAAGGTGATCTGCTGGCGCGTATTCAGCAAGAGCAGGACAAGGTATTCCAGTCTTGGTTATCTAGCCCTGATAAGCTGGTATACGACGAAGAACTTAACAAGCTGTGGAGCAACTTTACCGCCAAGCGTGACGAAGTTTCTACCGAGCGTAACATGCTGACTCGCCTCATCTTAGGTGAGCCGAAGCAGAACTATAAGAAGGCCCGTAAGGCGCTGTTGTTCAACATCGGTTGGTCGCTGTACCACAGATGGAAGAGCAACGCCGAGAACAACTTCAAGGGGCTGATCCACTATCTTGAGAGTCTCCCAGACGAAGTCACTCAGGCAGATTGGCCTGAGCTGAACCAGCTGACGGTACTGGATGTGATCGTGCACGAAGAGCTGCGCGAGGACTTCATCTGGCAATGCTATAACATCTTGATCTTCAACGCGCTATACGACAACGTTGTGGGCAACCTTGCCTCTATCGCGAAAGAAGCCATGATGTCTAAGAGCCTGTCACGCGCCTCAGTTGACAGCCTGCTGCATGACTCAATCGACCGCGCTATCTCTAAGCAAGATACCGCCAACGATAAGAACAAGTTCTATAAGTGGCTGAAGTACTTCATGTCTCAGTCTAACCGCGCCGATCTGCTCACCAAAACCGAGCAGTGGAAGAGTGTTGGTTTCCCTCAGCTTAACGACTCTCTGTTCGTTATCCTGACTTACTTCTTTGAGCGTCTGCTGCCTGAATACTTCGCTAGCGAAGAGGAGAGCAGTGAGTACACGGGTGCCATCAACCCGGTTCGTATCGGTCGTCGTAAAGACTTCTGGAACCGTTTGACCATGGGTTATCAGGATCTGCTGATCCAGAAGGTACTGCGTGACGAGAAACGCGCCGGTAAGATGAGCTGGGAAAATGTGATTGCCAAGTTCTTTAGCGAGTTTGAAGAGCTAAACGGCGACAAGATGTCGGCTAACCTGCTGAACTTCCCTGGCTTCCGTCTCTCTATCGAAGACGCGCTAGACAAGGGTATCCGTCCTTGCGGCCTGATCACTGGTACTGCTGATTTCGAGTATCAGGGACAAACCATGCGCGTCGGTGTGGCAGTGTCTAACACTGCCTTCCAGGCCGGTGCCTTCGATATGGCCTCTGCCGAGAAGTTCTCTGCGCTGCTAATCGAGTGTGCTAAGCGTAAGCTGCCTGTGATCTGCTTTATCAGCTCAGGTGGTATGCAGACCAAAGAAGGTGCTGCGGCGCTCTTCTCTATGGCGGTAGTAAACGATCGTATTACCCGTTTCGTTCGTGATAACGAATTGCCGGTATTGATGTTTGGTTTCGGTGACTGTACTGGTGGTGCACAGGCAAGCTTCGTGACTCACCCGTTAGTACAGACTTACTATTTCTCTGGTACCAACATGCCGTTCGCGGGTCAGATGGTTGTCCCTGCGTATCTGCCGTCTACTTCTACCCTGTCGAACTATCTGTCTAAGGTACCTGGCGCCATGAACGCCCTGGTCACCAACCCATTTAGCGACACTATCGACGATCAGCTAAGCAGTATCGATCCGCTGATGCCTAAGCCAACGGCTAAGGTTGTTGATGTGATTGGTAACGCCATTTCGACCCTAGTGCCAGAGATGTTGATCACAGAGGAAGAGCTGGTACAGGACGATCCGCGTCAGCTGATGAAGCCGATTGACAAGGTACTGGTACACGCTCGTGGTTGTACTGCGGTGAAACTGATCCGCAAGGCTCACGACAATAACATCAAGGTGGTACTGGTAGCGTCAGATCCTGACATGACCTCAGTACCGGCCGACATGCTGAACGAAAACGACAAGCTGGTCTGTATCGGTGGTAACACCTCAGACGAGAGTTACCTCAACGCCTACTCGGTATTGAAGGTCGCCGAATATGAGCAGGTCGACGCGCTGCACCCAGGTATCGGCTTCCTGTCGGAAAGCCCGCAGTTTGCGGCTTTGTGTGTGAATAACGGCGTTAACTTCGTTGGTCCTAGCGTACACAGCATGACCACCATGGGTAACAAGTCGAATGCGATTAAGACGTCGCAGGCACAAAATGTACCTGTGGTACCAGGTAGCCACGGTATTCTGACTAACGCCGAGCAGGCGGTGAACGTGGCCAACGAAATCGGCTACCCAGTGCTGCTTAAAGCGGTACAAGGTGGCGGCGGTAAGGGGATCCAGGTCGTTCAGCGTCCAGAAGATATGATCTCTCTGTTCCAGAAGACCTCTACCGAAGCGGCTGCGGCCTTTGGTAACGGTGACCTCTACCTAGAGAAGTATGTGACCTCACTGCGTCATATCGAAGTCCAGTTGCTGCGTGACAAGTTTGGTAATACTAAGGTACTGGGTCTGCGTGACTGTTCGGTACAGCGTAACAACCAGAAGGTGATCGAAGAGTCTGGCTCAACCATGCTGCCTGAAGAGCTGAAGCAGAAGGTGATGGAATACACCCGCGCCCTCGGTGACGCCACTGACTACATGGGTGCAGGTACCGTAGAGTTCATCTACAACCTGGATGCCAACGAAGTCTACTTCATGGAGATGAACACACGTCTACAGGTTGAGCACCCTGTGACCGAGGCGACCTCAGGTATCGATATCGTGAGCGCAGGCTTCGACATCGCCGCTGGCCGCTCTATCGAACATCTCGAGCCACAAGAGATTGGCTATGCCATCGAAGTACGTGTAACCGCGGAGAAGGCCGCGCTGGATAGCAATGGTGTACTGCAGTTGCTACCGCATCCTGGCGTTATCACTGAGTGTGTGATCCCAGAGCGTGACGATATCGAGATCATCTCGATTGCCGGTGAAGGCAAAGAGGTTTCACCATACTACGATAGCCTGATCGCACAGATCATCTGCCGTGGTGAAAGCCGTGAAGATGTGATCAACAAGCTGCATGATTACCTGGCCAATCAGGTAGTGATCAAAGGTATTGCGACTAACATTCCATTGTTAACTCGTATCCTGAAAGATGGCACCTTTAACGAAGGCGTGTACGACACTAACTATCTGCCACGCTTTATGGCTGAGCTGGATATTCCTGCGCTGATCGCCGAGATGGAAGCCGCCGCCGAGACTGTGGGCGTGGATACCGAGTCGCTGCGTGTGGGCGAGAGTAACGAGCTTAAGGTACTGGCTCAAGGTGCGGGTATCTTCTATACCTCACCAGCGCCTGGTGAAGCTGACTTCGTGAAGGAAGGTGACATAGTGACTGTGGATCAGACACTGGCACTGACCGAAGCGATGAAGATGTTCTCTCAGGTGACACTGGCTGGCTTCAACCGCCAAGGCGCCGTGCTCTACCCAGAGGACAAGCAGTATCGCATCGAGCGTATCCTGAACAGCAATGGTCAGCAGGTTTCGCAGGGTGAACTACTCTTCGTGGTCTCTCCTGTCTAACTAGCCTGATTGAATCTCAATACCCGCCTGATGGCGGGTATTTTTTTGCCTGTAATTTAGATTACTTGCTGTCACTTGCCAGTGCCCACTTGAGTAGTAGCGGGCCGGCCAGAGTGGTGATGGCGATAATTAGCACCAGCTCGGTGAATAGCTTAGGGGAGATGACCCCCATCTGTAGCCCCATCTCGGCAAACACTAGACCTACCTCGCCTCTGGGAACCATGGCACTGCCGACAATCGCCTTGCTGCGCAGCGAGCCGGGTACATTGAACCCTGCCATAGCCTTGGTCGCTATTGCCAGTAGTGACAACATCAGCAGGGTTAACATTCCTGACCAGCCTAGGTCTATCTGACTGAGATCTAAGCTGATCCCCACGTAGACGAAGAAAATCGGCGCGAAGATATCCACTAAGGGTTTAGATTCGACCTCCATCTCGTGGGTGAAGGAGAAGGGGTTTTTTAGGTAGCGATTAAGTGGTGAGATAAACTGCCGACTCAGTGCCAGGCCGACCACGAAGCCGCCGAGTAGTGCAGGGGCGTGCAGGGCATGTGCCAGCCAGGCAAACAGACAGATGAGGATCATGGTGATGATTGCCTCATAGCCAGTTTCCTCCTCTCTCGGTTTTATGGCTCGAAACAGATACAGGAGTAAGCGTGCCAAGGGGGGAGCCAGAAACAGAAAGGCGCCGATTTTGAGGATTAGCAAGCCGCTAGGGATAAGTCCCACCTCGCCTGAACTGGCGAAATTAAACAGCAGGCTGAGCAATATCACACCAGCAATGTCATCGATCACCGCTGCACCCAAAATGATATGACCTTCCCGGCTCTGGGAGCGCTTTGCTTGAGCCATCACCCGCATCGATACCCCTATACTGGTGGCGGTGAGCGCACAGCCCAGATAGAGGGCGGTAAAGCCAGGAAGCTCCAGATAGGTAAGACTGACCCAGCCGATAACGATTGCCGGTATGGCGATCCCCAATAGGGCGACGCCGACGGCGCTGCTACCGGCTTGGAAGAGACGTTTGACCGAGGTTTCACAGCCAATAGAGAAGAGCAGCAAGATCACGCCGAGTTCTGCCATAACGGCCAGGGTCTCGTGGGGGGCAATCCAGCCCAGTAAGCTGGGGCCGATAAGGATACCGGCGGTGATCTCGCCGACGACGGCGGGCAGTTGCAGCCGCTTAAAGGCCTCGCCCAGTAGGCGACCGAAGAGCAGAATTAAAAACAGGGACAAGACGAAGTTATCTATGGCCATGGCAGGCTCGACTCCCTGAAAAGGGTGATAATGTGATCTTGGTCATTTTGATGACCGAGATCAAGGCGCAAGCTGTACAGTGTGACTAAGCTCAAATGAAGACTCACTGACAGGAGGTAGCCATGGACAAGGTATTTATTATTTCCCAGAAAGCCGAGGAACAAGCTGATGCGATTGAAAAGGGGATCGCCTTGGCCAAGGGACTTGAGAAGGAGGCTGAGGTGTTTGCCTACAGCTATGAATCCTTCGCGGGTAAGGAACACTATAACCCCAGGTTGGGTGCCGCTGCCAAGGTAGCGTTGATGAGTCAGTGCAGCGATGAGATCGCCGCTAAGCTTAAGGCGCTTAAGGCAGACGATGTGGCGGTGCATAGTGTCTGGACTAAAGATCTGTTTGAGCATGCCTGTCATCACTCCATTCGTCATGGCTTCGATTTAATGGTCAAGGCAGTGCATAACAAGGAACACTACCTGCCGATGGACTGGCAATTGATCCGCCATGTTAGGATCCCCTTGATGTTGCTGTGTGATAATCCGCTACAGCGGGCAAAAACCGTGCTGATGGCGGTGGACCTGGGTAGCGATAACCCCATCAAGCAGAAGCTAAACCAGTGTGTCATTCAGCATGGTCGCCAACTGGCCGAGGCCATGGACTGTCAGTTGCATCTTGCCTACATCATCAGGGTGCCCAAGATCTTAAGAGACATGGACCTGATCGATACCCGCACCTTGGTCAAAGAGGCCTATCACAGGTATCAGGCGCAGTTGGACGATATTGGCCTGCATCAGGATCATGTGCATTTCTTGGCAGGAGACCCTGATCTCTGTCTTTATGAACTCTCCTGTCGCCTTAAGGCGGCCTATCTGGTGATGGGTGCCCGTCAGCGTAAGGGCCTGATGGGCATGGTTATCGGTAACACCGCCGAGGCCATGTTGAACCGCATTCGCAGCAATGTGCTGATCATTCCAGCTGACGATCAGCTTCTGCCTGCCTAAGTTTGAGCTTATGCTGCTGACGCCAGAGACGCTTGTGAAATTCATCGATGAACAGCAGCGTCGATGCGGCGCTCAGCAGTATCAGCCACTGTCCTAGCCCTATGGGGCTTATCCCCAGCGCCTGGCTGAGTCCAGGCGTATAACTGGCACCTATATGTATCCCTTGCGCTAACACTATGCCAAACAGTAGCAGGGGATTGCTCAGCATTGGCATCCGTAGCAGTGAGTTACGCTCTGAGCGGCTATTGAGGGCATGTACATTCTCAAACAGCACCATCAACATCAGGGTGAGGTTGCGAGCCTCGACCTCGCTGCTGCCCATGTTGAGTAACAGTGAAAAGAGGGCGAAGGCCACAAGCCCCATCCATAGCGCGCTCACGATTAGCCTTTCCAGCATCAGGCGGTCGAAGATAGGCTCACTGGGTTTGCGCGGTGGCTGATCTATCTCATGCCCCTCGCCGGGCTCGAAGGCCAGCGCGACATCTTGTACCCCATTGGTGACCAGATTGAGCCAGAGGATCTGCAAGGGGAACAGGGGAATAGGCAGAGCAAACAGCACGCTTAAGATAAACAGGAGCAGTTCGGCGGCGCCGGTACTGATCAGCAGATAGATCACCTTGCGGATATTGTTGTAGACGATGCGCCCCTCGATGATCCCTTTGACGATAGAACTGAACTTGTCATCAGTAAGCACCAGATCGGCGCTCTCACGGGCCACATCTGTACCCTTGAGGCCCATTGCTATCCCCACATGGGCGTGTTTCAGCGCTGGTGCATCATTGACCCCATCACCTGTCATGGCGACAAATTCTCCCTGACGAATCAAGGACTCGGTGATCTCCATCTTCTGCCTGGGCTGAACCCGGGCAAATACCCTGTGATTTGCGACCAGGTTATCGAACTCGGTGACACTGTGCTGCTGAGCCTGGCTTAGCTGCTCGCCAGTGATCACTCCATCTTGATCCTTGATCAGCTTGAGCTGACGCGCCAAGGCGAGTGCCGTGACCGGATGGTCGCCGGTGATCATGGCTACTTTTATCTGCGCCTGCCGACATTGTGCGACCGCGGTGATGGCGTCTTCGCGAAGGGGATCGCTCATGGCCACTAAGCCTAGAAACTCAAGCCCTTGCAGGGGTTGGTGCGGGTCGCTCACCTGGCCACTGGCCAGAGCCAATACCCGGTAGCCATGCTGAGCCAGCCAGTGGGTTTCATCATGCACTGCTTTAACCTGCTCAGGGGTTAGCTGACACATGGTCAGCAGCTTTTCCACCGCGCCCTTCACCGAGATCACCGAGGCACCATCTACCTGGTTAATGCTGGCACTGAACTGGTTTTCCGACTCATAGGCAAACAGCTTTTCTTGCGGCGCCTGTTTGGCCTTATCCATCTCGAGATTGAGCTTATAGCCCAAGGTAAGAAAGGCGAGATCTACCCCGTCACCGTCGGCATGAACCTGATCCGCGTCGAAAGAGAGGTGAGCCTCGTTAGCCAATACGCCAGCGAGCGCCAAGCGGTGCAGCTCGGGGTCATGGCTGGGTGATACTGGTACGCCATGGCCATGTTTGTGCACCAGTCCTGAGGGGGACAGCCCAGTACCTGCTACGTGAAAACGTTCGCCTGAAAGCAGGCTGATCTGGCTGATGGTCATCTCGTTGACCGTGAGGGTGCCCGTTTTATCTGAGGCGATATAGGTGCAGGAACCTAAGGACTCTACCGCCACCAACTTGCGCACAATGACATTGGCCTGAGACATACGTTTCATGCCGATAGCTAGGGCGACCGTGATGGCGGCAGGCAGTCCCTCGGGAATGGCGGATACCGCTAGTGCGACCCCAAGCAGGAATACGTGGGAGAGATCTGCGCCTCGCAGCAAGGTCAGGGCGAAGATAAGCGCGATGATCAGCAAGGTGGCGATGGCGATGATTAGGGTAAAGCGCTCGATGCGCTGCATCAAAGGGGGTTTGGCACTGCCCCCTTGGTGCACCAGGTCGGCTATCTGACCTATCTGGGTGCGAGAACCTGTGGCAACCACTTCGCCTTCGGCGCGGCCATGGGTGACTAAGGTGCCAGCAAAGGCCAGATCTGTCTTAGCCACCGCCAGTGACTCGCCGGTGAGCGCCGACTCATCCACCTTAAACTGGTTATGTTGTTCGATTTTGATATCGGCGCCAATACGATCGCCATTACTGAGCAGGACATAATCGCCGGGCACCAGGCTCTGGCTGTCGACCATCTTGGGATGACCATCGCGTATCACCTTGCTTTGGGAGGGGACCATCTCACTCAGCGCATCGGCGGCTTGCTGTGCAGAGTATTCCTGTACTGTACCTATGATGGCGTTGAGCATTAAGACGGCAAAGATAAAGATGGCGTTTAATAGTTGGCCGAGCAGCAGGCAGACGATAAAGGCCGCGAGCAGCACATAGATGAAGGCGCTCTTAAATTGGATGATAAACAGGTGTACGAAGCTGAGTCTTGCAGGTTTAGGCAGGCAATTGGGTCCATATTGCCTGAGTCGGTCATCTGCTTGTTGACTCGATAGTCCCGGCCCGGCCACAGTAACTCCTTGTGGTTTTTGCCTCAGGTGATGCTAGATCTATAGCCCATCTGGCGCCGGGTTGCTGGGAATCGGGGCTTGGCTTGATAAAGATCAAATCCAAGCGAGCCAACATCTTGGCGAGATTACTCTTTTAAGGGGTGATCTTCCGGTAATTGGCGGTTGATCCATAGAATCAACTTGTGCTTCATATTGGGGCCATCTTCCTTGTCGTGTGCCAGGGGCTGGATCAATTTGTCCTTCACCAGCAGACGGTAGATGCACTCTACCTTATCTTTGGGGGAGATCCCCTTTTCAAAGTCGGCAAAGCCACGCTTCTTGGCGTAGCCAACGCCAATTTCCAGGGCCAGTTTTAACAGTTGTGCGTCGTGCTTCCCGTGTTTCATCGATTCGGCTCCATTAGCGGCGATACCCTCAAACTACCCTAGTTTCCGATGGGAACATACTACTAGCGGCGTAAATTTGCTGTAAGTGTCATCTCTACTGCGCATCTGGCTATAATTACAACAAATTGAGCGCAATGAGGATAATGATGATCCAGGTTAGCGGCATAGATCACTTAGTATTTCGCACCACACGACTAGACGCCATGTTGCACTTTTACACCCAAGTGCTGGGCTGTCCCATCGAGCGGCAATTGGCCGATGAGGGACTAACCCAATTAAGAGCGGGTAAGGCATTGATCGATATCGTCACCTGCGACAGTAAGCTGGGCAAACTCGGCGGTGGCCCACCGGTGCAAGATGGCCGTAATGTCGACCATATATGTCTGCTCATCGAAGATATAGAGGAGCAGGCACTACTGGATTATCTCGCCGAGCAAGACATAGCGACCGAAGGGTTTGCCAAACGTTATGGGGCCCAAGGGTTTGGGCGCTCCCTCTATATCAATGACCCAGAGGGGAATGTGGTGGAGTTGAAGTTGGCGAAAGGGTAGTTTTCGGAGTTTTGCCTCTGGTCTGGTAGAAGTGGGTCGGAGTGTTTGAAGTCGAACCTTCATTGCATTTAATAGCCTGCGGCTCGCTTATGTGCAGATACTGCCTCGGGACGCTTTACGTCATCCCTGACCGCTTAACGAAAACATCCCTGTTTTCGATACCCTCAGCAGCATCTACACCGGGTTATTATCTCTCTTCGATTTGGCCATATTTGATATCCGAACGTATTGGATTTGCGATTGCCTTGAGAGGCCATTGTTTAATTGAAGCTGTAAGTTGTTATTGAAGTATCTACCTGACTTAGGTACTTGGATGGGAGCTTTAAACCATAGCCTCATGGTTAATCAATTGCTTGGCAGCAGGTGCAGTGCATGGATGCACCAATGTCGCGATTGCAGGGATGCAAAAGAGCGACCCTTATGTGCAAACATTCTTTTGGCACACAGCAAGTCCATATATGGATTTACGGCGTCTCACAGGCGTATCTGCACATAGGCCCACCGTAGGTGATAGGTTGCCATGAAGGTACGACCTTCAACTCATTGAATAAATGAGCATGTCGCTAAATGCTAATCTAGTTGGCGACGAAAATTGGGGCATCAATAAGTTGGCACTCTAACTCCTTATTCACACCAAACACTGTCATGCCATAGCCTTTGCAGATATATCTGCGCCCCTAGGTTACAGGGCCAATAAAGCTCAAACCTTATTCGAGGCTTGCTTTCAGGGCGGTAATTTCCTGTTTGGTCAACTCCCTCATTTCGCCTTCAGGCAAGTCGCCTAAGGTTAAGGACTCAATCGCTACGCGCTTAAGATCAACGACTTGGTAGCCAAGGGCCTGACTCATACGGCGAATCTGCCGATTAAGCCCTTGGGTCAGTACGATCTCAAACTTATCGGGTGCCAGACGACTAAGGGTGCAGGGAAGTGTGGTGACCGACTTATAGCTGACCCCAGCCGCCATCTGCTCAAGAAAACGATTGTCGAAGGGCCTATCTAACCTGACATGATAACGTTTCTTATGGGCAAAGCTTGGATGCATCAAGCTTTGGGTTAATTCGCCATCATTAGTCAGCAGCAGTAATCCGCGAGAATCTTTATCTAGACGTCCTACCGGATAGAGGCGTGGCTGAGATGGCAGTATATGTAGCAAGCTGCTGGGATCTTGCGCTTGCAGGCGGCAATCTATGCCAACCGTTTTATTGAGCATCCAGTATTGTTTAGGGGCGATGGCTCCCTGTGGAATACCATCGACACAGACTGTCTGTGACGCTTGCTGGCCCGATGGGGTTGTGATCACCTCAACTTGGGTGGTGTGGTTGCCTAACTCACCGCCAATGCTGACTCGTCCATCGCGGATCAAGCGCGAGGCGGCGCGGCGAGAGCAGAGGCCTGTTAAGGCGAGATACTGGGCCAGTCGCATGGGCTGATTAACCCTGGGCCGATAATTGGTTGGCCAGGTTGTCGTGGTAGCTGTGCAGAGCCAGTCGCTTGATCGTCAGGGCCAGGGTGACACACCAGATCATCACGAGATTGGTTTGTGCCCACATGGTAAAGGCGACCACGCATAGGGAACTATCATTATGGACGCAAGGAGCAAAGTCGAGCTGCTCCCAGTCGAGCATGAGTGCCAAGCCCGTTGCCGACAGCAATCCCAAACTGCTGACTAGCAAGAGAGGGGTTGAGCACAGGGATTTATGATTAACCCTAGCTGAGATTGTCAGAAAGTAGAGCAATATGGTGGCTAACAGGAAAATGGTCGAAAACAACCTGTGTTCTTTCAGGTAGTTGATAGGGTAGATACCGATTAAGATGATGGTGATACCGACCACAAAGCCTGCGATGGCAATATAGTTGCCAAAATGGCCCAGCTTGAGTTGTCGCAAGCCGTACATAGAGAGCAAGATGCAGGAACCTGCCAAGATCAGCCCCATGTTGAAGATGTATGCCAGCGGTGACTCGGAGTAGTTACCTAAAAAATCGGGTCGCTGATTAAATGCCTCTATGCCAATAAGCTGAAATTGGGCAAACAGTGAGATAGAGATCCCCAGGGCAGAGATGAGCGCCCCGGCTAAGATGGTAAAGACCACCATGCGTTGCAGATCATAATTAATGGGTTGGTGTAGGGCCATTGTTATGCCATTTATTGTTATTTTAAATATAAAAAAGGAGCACCTCAGTACTCCTTTCTGTTTTGACCTTAGGGCTAAGTAATAGCGCTTAACCATTTCGAGCCGGTCAACAATTATCTCCCTATGGCCACAGTTTAAGTGAAAGCCCCACTTTGTGAAACTGCTAAGGTGAAGATAGTCACCTTTTGAAGCGGCACTCAGGGTTGCCACTTTGCTTAGTGACTACTTAGTAACAACTTAGTGACGACGCCTCAGAATAACGATAGCCACTGCCACTATAGCCAAAATCATACAGTACCAGGCATGGGCGACAGCCTGCAGTGGACTAAGGCTAAAGATTGAAGCGACTAAGAGCGCCTGGGCACCGTAGGGGATAAGCCCCTGAATGATGCAGGAAAAGATATCTAAGATACTGGCGGCGCGCTTAGGAGTCACCTGATGTTTTTGAGCCAGATCTTTGGCGATATCGCCAGTAACCACGATAGATACCGTATTGTTGGCGACACAAGTGTTGGTCAGGGCCACGATACCCGCCATACCCAGTTCAGAGGCTCGGGTAGAGGCTTCGCCTTTGGCACTTGAAAAGCGAACGATCAGCTTCTCAATCTGTTTACTGACAAAAGCCAGTCCACCCTGCTGCTGCATCAGGGCTGCAAGGCCGCCGACCAGCATAGAGAGGATGAAGATCTCCTGCATGTTGGTAAAGCCGGCGTAGATATCTTGGCCAAACTGGATTGGGCCATAATCTAGAGTCGCCCAACCTGTGACGCCAGCTAGCAGAATACCTACCGTGAGTACGACGAACACATTTAGCCCCGCAACTGCCAACACTAAGATGGTGAGGTAGGGGATAACTTTAATAAAGTCTATCTGTTGTGGCGCGACTTCGGCCTGCCCCTGACCCACTAAGGTAAAGACCACCAGGGTGATCAGCGAGGCTGGAATGGCGAAGATTAGGTTTTCTCTGAATTTGTCTTTCATTTCGCAGCCCTGGGTACGGGTTGCGGCAATAGTGGTGTCTGAGATGATCGATAGGTTATCACCAAAAAGGGCACCAGAGAGCACGGCACCAGCCATAATCGCAAGATCGATCTGAGCTTCTTCGGCCACGCCCAAGGCGATAGGGGCAACGGCAGCAATGGTCCCCATAGAGGTACCCATCGCAGTGGCGATGAAGGCGGCAATCACAAAGAAGCCTGGCAGCAAGAGACTAGAAGGGACTAAGGAGAGTCCTAGTGCTACGGTCGCATCGACACCGCCTGTGGCTTTAGCTACAGAGGCGAAGGCGCCCGCTAGCAGATAGATGAGGCACATGGCGATAATGTTGGAATGGCCGATGCCAGCAATAAAGGTCTCTATGCTTTGGTTAAGCTTCTGCTTGGAGATGAGCAGTGCCAGAATGATCGCGGGTAAGATGGCGACAACGCTAGGTAGCTGATAGAAAGCAAAGTCTACACCCTGGCTTTGAAAGTAAACGCCGACGCCGATAAACAGAGCCAGAAACAGAAATAGTGGCAACAAGGCAATAAAAGATGCCTTAGGTGCTGCAGTGGATTGGGCATGTGTTGGTGTAGTCAAAACTCTTCTCTCTTATCGCTAGACGTCTTACTCATAGACGTGTCGTTAAAACCGGATGTTTCCCTCTGGTTCCCATGCCCTCCTAGCTGGAACATCTCGCTAGCTGCGAAATGGATCATCTCAATAGGTGAGAGGATATGAGATCGAAAGACGTCTGTCAATTTAGACGTCTAGATGTTTTTACTGCTAAATGTTTGGTTGCTGTTAAATGCTTTAATGTATTTGTTAACAACTAAGTAGGGCTCTTGCTTAACTTGCCTAGCTTAAGTCGAGAGATCAAATTCTTTATCGTGTTAAAACTGCCACTTAGTGATGACTCATGCTAGGCTTGCGCCCATGTCTATTAGGGTGGAAATTGAGAAGAATGAAATTAATTGAGGTGAATAAGGTTCGATATCGCCAACATTTAAACCGTGTGATTGCGGTATTTATCGCCAGTTTGGCACTCTTGTCTTTGGTATTTGGCCAGCTGTTGATTGCACTTTTTGGTCATCAGGAGGTGGTGAGTGGCGAGTCGACCGGTAACCTGCACCTAAATTTTTTCGGTGTGTTGCTCGCATTTGCACTGTGCGCCGGTGGGCTGTATTCACAGCGTCATCGCGACTATTTTCGTGAGATCTATTATGTGTCACGTCTCAAGGCGTTACAAAACCGTATCTATCGAAAATATAAGGCGATAAAACAGGCGAGCGAGGCTAATGATCCCTCTGCGCTCACCCTATTACTCTTCTATTTTACCAGCCAGAAGCTGGTCTATCTGTTGGATGACAATACCCTGACTCTTAACGAGGTCGATAAGGAGCTTGATGACATTAAGCAGCGTATCGAAACCTCGGGGCTAGAGATTACAGTGCAAGATTTCAATGAGTCGCTGCTGGAGAAGTTTTAGCCCATCTATTCGCCCTAGCCTCGTTGCCCATCCAGGCCAAATACCTCATTGAAGGCCTGGGTGAGTAGCTCTACCTTGGCGCTCTCACGTGCCGACTGCTTAACGACCATCGACAGATTAAATCGATAACTGGCCGCCTCGCCATGAATGATCTTTATCTGTTTGGTCTTTAGTTCTTGTTGGATATAACTCAGGGGCAGATAACCTATATAGCATCCCGATAAAATTAAGGTTTTACGAGTATCAAACTGATACGCTTTGGCCGATAGGTTTAGCCGCTTTAACTGCTCTCTGCCTTCGGGGTCGATATCTACCCCAGGATGGATAGAGGGGGTCTTGGCCAGCATTTCGGCGCTGATCTCCTCGTCGCTGAGGTGGAAGTAGGGATGCTTGGCGCTGCAACAGAGGTATATTGGCTCGCTGAAGATGGTTTGGTAGTTGAGTCCCTGGATCTGTTGATAGCTGGGTAACAAGCCTACGTGGGCCTTATCCTGTAGCAGGGATTTTTCTATCTGGTGCAGCGCCTCGCCGTCTAAAATCAGATGTAGCTGGGGTTGACGCTCATGAATGTAGGCGATCACCTCGGCGAGTTTCTGTTGCATGCCATGGTCTAATTGGTCGGCGCAAAGGATCACCAGTTCGCCGATTAACTCCTCGCCTAAATTATTAACAAACATAGAAAAGTCGTTGAGGGAATCGAAGAGTTCGATACAGGCATGATACACAGCTTGCCCCGCCTCCGTGAGGGCGAAACCACCTCGTCCCCGGCTACAGAGCTTAAGCTTCATGCGACTCTCGAGGTTAGACATATGTACGCTGATGGTGGAGCGGGTGACTCCGAGTTCGTTCTCTGCAGCGGCAAAGCCACCGTGCTCGACAACAGTGCGAAAGATACGTAGCAGACGCAGATCGTACTCGGTAATGGCTTTGGGGATGATGGACTGTTTGCTCATAAGTTTTACAGCCTTAAAACTTTGCGTTGAATATTTGGTATTTAACCTGAGTTACTTTTGCTATTCAATAGGGAAATGAGCGCTTATCGGCTTACCCTTTTCGATTCGGACTATTTACGCAGGAAATTGTTATGCAGGGAATTAAAGATACTCAGTTAATCAAGCTCGCCTCTTATATTGATGGCCAATGGAGATCGAGTGACCAGCAGTTCGACGTGGTGAACCCGGCCACTCAGCAAGTGATCGCCCAGGTGAGCGATGCTAGCTGCCAAGATACCGAGGCCGCTATTCTGGCTGCCAAGCGGGCATTGCCGGACTGGTCTAAACGTTCGGCTAACGAGCGCGCCGCCTTGATGCGTAAATGGTTCAACCTGATGATGGAGCATCAAGAAGATCTGGGTCGCCTGTTAACGCTGGAGCAGGGTAAGCCACTGGCTGAGGCTAAGGGGGAGATCGCCTATGGCGCCGCCTTTATCGACTGGTTTGCCGAGGAGGGCAAGCGTGTCTACGGCGATACCATTCCGGCTCCTGCCAATGACAAGCGTATCTTAGTGCTGAAACAGCCTGTGGGCGTGGTGGCTTCTATTACACCCTGGAATTTCCCGAACGCCATGATCGCCCGTAAGGCGGCAGCAGCGCTCGGGGCTGGCTGTACCTTTGTGGCGCGTCCGTCACCGCTCACCCCTTTGTCTGCTTTGGCGATGGCCGAGCTGGCCGAGCGTGCGGGTATCCCTGCCGGGGTATTTAACATTGTTGTGGGTGAAGATGCAGTGGGCATGGGCAAGGTGCTGACTCAGCATCCCGATGTGGCCAAGTTTACCTTCACCGGCTCTACTGCCGTGGGCAAGATCTTGCTGGCTCAGTGCGCGACCAGCGTGAAGAAGGTCTCCATGGAGCTGGGGGGCAATGCGCCCTTTATCGTGTTTGATGATGCCGACATCGACGCCGCGGTGCAGGGCGCCTTGATCTCCAAGTATCGCAACGCGGGGCAAACCTGTGTCTGTACCAACCGTATCTTTGTGCAGAAAGGGATCGAGCGGGTCTTTACCGAAAAGTTCACCGCCGCGGTGGCGAACCTCAAGGTGGGCGATGGCCTGGGTGATGGCGTGACCGTTGGCCCTATGATCTCCAAAGATGCTGTGCAAAACGTGCTTAAGCTGGTGGATGACACCCTGGCCAGTGGCGCGAGCCTGGTCACAGGCGGTCAGCCAAGTGAACTGGGTGAAAGCTTCCTGTCGCCGGTTATCGTCACCAATGTGACTAACGAGATGCCTTTGGCCCGTAACGAGATCTTTGGTCCTGTGACGCCTATCATCAGCTTCGATAGTGAGGAGGAGGTACTCGCCATGGCCAACGATACTGAGTATGGCCTGGCCGCCTATTTCTATGCCCGTGATATCGGCCGTATCTTCCGCGTCGCCGAGGGGCTGGAATATGGCATGGTCGGGGTCAACGAGGGGATCATCTCTAATGCCGCCGCGCCTTTTGGCGGGGTGAAGCAATCGGGTAACGGTCGCGAAGGCTCTAAGTATGGCCTGGACGATTATTTAGAAATTAAGTACCTGTGCCTTGGTGGCCTGGATAAGTAAGCATAAGGATTGAGACAATGAGTAACGCAGAATTACAGGCGCGTAAGACACAGGCTATCGCCAGAGGACAGGGCAATGCCTATCCCGTCTATGTGGAGCGAGCATCAAACGCCGAGCTATGGGATGTCGAGGGGAAGCGCTATATCGACTTCGGTACTGGGATCGCCGTGTGTAATACGGGCCACAGTCATCCTAAAGTGGTGGCGGCGGTCAAGGCGCAGCTGGATAACTTTAGCCATACCTGTGTCATGGTCAACCCTTATGAGTCGGCGGTAGCGCTGGCGGAGCAGCTTAATCAGTTAGCCCCAGGAGACAGCCAGAAGAAGACTATCTTTGTCACCACGGGCGCCGAGGCGGTGGAAAACTGTATCAAGATCGCCAGGGCCCACACCGGGCGTCGCGGTGTTATCGCCTTCAATGGTGGCTTTCATGGCCGCACTAACCTGACCATGGCGCTGACGGGCAAGATCACGCCCTATAAGCATCAATTTGGCCCCTTTGCCGGCGATATCTTCCACGCGCCTTATCCTATGGCGCTGCATGGCGTAAGCGTTAAAGACTCCCTCAAGGCGATAGAGAACCTGTTTAAGGTGGATATTGCCCCTTGCGATGTGGCAGCCATCATTGTCGAGCCAGTGCAGGGCGAGGGTGGATTCTATGCGGCGCCACCTGAGTTTTTACAGGCGCTCAGAGCCTTGTGTGACAAGCACGGTATCGTGCTGGTGATGGATGAGATCCAGACTGGTTTTGGCCGTACTGGCAAGATGTTTAGCTGCGAGCACGCAGGTGTCGAGCCAGATCTGATGACTATGGCCAAAGGGATCGCTGGTGGCTTTCCACTGGCGGCCGTGGTCGGTAAGAGCGAGATCATGGACGCGCCGCTGCCGGGCGGTCTGGGCGGCACCTATGGCGGCTCGCCGGTAGGCTGTGTGGCGGCGCTGGCGGTACTTGAGGTGATGAAAGAGGAGCAGCTGGTAGAGCGTGCGGTCAAGATAGGCGACACCTTTAATCAGGCGCTATGTGCCCTCAAGGAGCAATATCCTCAGATCATTGGCGAGGTGCGTAACCAAGGGGCGATGATCGCCATGGAGTTGGTGATCGACGGTGACAGTGAACAGCCAAATACTGCCTTGACCCAGGCGATTATCGCCAATGCCGCCGAGCATGGGCTGGTGCTACTGGCCTGTGGTTTCTACGGTAACGTGATCCGTTTCCTGCCGGCGCTCACCATTAGCGATGAGGTGATGGCCGAGGGGCTTGCTAAGTTCAACACTCTATTTGCCTCTCTGGCGGATTAAGCTAGCAAGCGACAAGCCTATTGATGCAAAGCCTGCACCCTATGGTGCAGGCTTTTTTGTGTCGGTGTGCTGAAAATTGCCTCAAGACCTTGAATAAGCAAGTCGAAGCGCGTAAAACTGCCTGTCAGCAGAGATGTTTCATTAGGCCTGTCGGCCTCAAGCTAGGGAGCTTAGGTTTTTGGATCACTTTATTTGGAATATGGACCCAGTGATGGTCTCTTTCATGGGGCTAACCATACACTGGTACGGCGTGTTATTTGCCACGGCGATCGCCAGTGGTTTTCAGGTGATTAAGCATATTTATGTCCGTGAAGGACTCGATGTGGAGTCACTGGATAATCTTTTGATTTATTGCGTGGTGGGCATAGTGCTCGGTGCGCGCTTAGGACATGTTCTGTTTTATGATCCTGGATACTATTTTGCCCATCCGGCAAAGATCCTGGCGATCTGGGAAGGCGGACTGGCGAGCCACGGTGGTACTGTGGGCGTGGTGCTGGCCATGTACTACTACAAGCTTAAAGTGAAGCTTCCGTTTCTTTTCCTGCTTGATCGTTTGGCGATCGCAACCGGCATTTTCTGTGTCTTCGTCCGTTTAGGTAATCTGGCTAACTCAGAGATTCTCGGCGTCGCAACCGACAAGCCTTGGGGGATCATCTTTGAGCGAATCGATATGGTGCCGCGCCATCCTGCGCAGTTATATGAGGCCTTAGCTTATCTGGTTATCTTTATCACCCTGTGGCTGCTCTATCGTTATACCGAGATGAAACGCAGAGAGGGGGCGCTGGTAGGTTTGTTCCTGGCCTTAGTGTTTGGGGCGCGTTACCTGATAGAGTTTGTCAAAGTGCGCCAGGCTGAGTTTGCACTGGATTGGAGCCTCAGCGTGGGTCAGATGCTCAGTGTGCCCTTTGTGTTAGCTGGATTAGCTTTGTTGGTGATGGCCTATTTAAGGCCCCCTCGAGATTTACGCTAGCATCAAGTCAAACAAAGGCTCAACTTAGGTTGGGCCTTTGTTGCTTTTGTACTTTACTAAGGGCCAAGAGATATTTAGGCTAAGGCCGATCACTTGAGGCGGTAGATCACCTCGACGCGATCGCTGATGCTGGTTTGTGCCTCTTGATAGCTCTCGCCTATGTCTCCTTGGGCCGCGGCGTTCATCTTATACACCATGGGGCGCACAGAGCCTTGTGCCTGATAGCGTATCTCCCAGATACCATCCAGATGCTCGCCAAATCCCTCTGCCAATGCTGCGGCTTTCTGCTGGGCATCCTTGATCGCCATCAGTCTGGCCTGCTCTATCATCTGCGCCTCTTTACTGGACTTGAAGTTGATCTGATGAATACGGTTAATCCCTTCATTGAGCGCCGTGTCCAGCAACTCGTTGAGTTGGTCTAATGCTCTTAGGGTGACAGTCACCTGACGACTGGCGCGATAACCAATCTCCTTGTTGGTGCGGGTCTCAGGATCGTACAGGTGTTGTGGTTGCAGGTTAAGGTTGGCGCTCTGAATATCGCCCCGGGCGATGCCAGCCTTGGACAAACGGTTTAGAAATTCGCTAACCGCTTTGTCAGAACCCGCTTTGGCTTTCGCTGGGGTATCAGCCTTAGTGACTACCTCGACGGTAAGTTCAGCCATATCGGCCTTGACCACTAGTTCACTGGTGCCCACGGTTTCGATATGGGGAAAGTTAAGTTCCACCGCGGCTGCGTCAGGCAAGGTAAGCAGGCTGGTAGTGAAAACCAGTGAACTAAATAGTGTCGCAATCAGGGTCTTTTTCATCGAATACTCCAAACGTCAAAATAGATAGAAATCAGTAGATAGAAATCCGTTGTTTGAACTTATAGACGATGCTGAATCTAAAAGGGGTTAAAAATTTTTATTTAAGGCGTGGCTGGATCCCAAAAGAAAAAACCTGATGATTGAGCATCCTGCCAATCACCAGGCGAAAAGCGCCTTTGGGGGAGCGCTAGAGGTGCCACCTGTAAAACACCTCTTTTAAATGGTTTTGCGATTCTGGCCCGTCGTTAGGTCTCTGGCCCTCGACTTAGGCTATTATTTATGCTGCCCTCTAACCTAAAATCGCATGCTTCCTGCAGACCACTTATTCTATTTCCATTTTGTTTTACAGCCTTCCCTAGCCCTTGGCGAATCGATTTATCCCTGGATAAGCTTCAGCTCACGCATGAGTTGATTAAGTTGCAAAGTTAACTTGTCTATTTCGGCGCGCAGTACGCCGACACGTCCACCCTGTTGCTCACTCTGTCTGACGAGTTGATAAACTGTCTTGGTGGAAACGCCAAATTGTTTGGCGACCTCAGAGAGCAGGCAATTGTTCATTTTCACTTCGGTGACGATGCGCTCTGCCATCTTTGGTGTGATACTTTTCGCTACTGTACTCATCTGCGACTCCTTATTGATGAATTTGGGGGAAAGCGGTTGTCTGATTAGTCGACATCCCACTGGCTAACGCCGAGGTGGAAGAGGAATTGCCACTCATCAAATAGGCTGACCGTTTTTAACCAAGGTTTCATCTTCTGCTCCTTATGGACGGGTCTTTGTCTCACCGCACTGCTGGTAAAACTGCCCTGCCCAATGACTACCTATTAAGTAGTATGTAAGTTCCGTGCCAACTTTTTGTTATTTAATCAAGTGTATGATATTTAATGTTATTTTGTTATTTGCATTATTACTGGAAGATGTGATCTGGCGCACGGGGCTCACCAACTTGGTGCCTGCGTGGCTGACTTTGGTGCAGTGACGGCGAGTTGAGGCAATAGCCTTTGAGGTGAAGAGGTTGGTCGTTTAACTGAGGTGATTTACTGCTTAAATCACAAGGCAGCCTTTAGGCTGCCTTGTGATTGGGGTTAGCGTTTGGGGTGATTGGGGTTAGCGTTTGGGGCGTCTGGCATTGGGTTTACCGCGACTGGTGCCAGCAGGTTTTTTCTTGCGGCCGCCATGGTTTTGCATAAAGTGCTCAGGCCCTTCAATTTTTTCGCGTAACGATTGGTTGGGCTTTTTCTTGGCTGGCTTCTTGTTTGTCTTGGCCTTGGTGGTTTTCTTGTCTTCTGACGAGGAGTTTTCGATGAGCTTAAACAGGGTTGCTAGCTCCTCTTCGTCAAGATCGCGCCATTCGCCTATGGGGAGTCCCTTGAGCGACACATTCATGATGCTCTGACGCTCTAGTTTGGTCACTTCAAAATTGAAGTGTTCACACATACGACGGATCTGGCGGTTAAGGCCTTGCACCAAGACTATTTTAAATACAAAAGTGGAAACTTGTTCGACCTTACACTTCTTGGTGATAACACCAAGCATAGGTACACCCGCGCGCATACCGGTAAGAAAAGCCTCGGTGATCGGCTTATTGACCGTGACTAAATACTCTTTGTCGTGGTTGTTGCCTGCGCGCAATATCTTGTTGACCAGATCGCCGTTGTTGGTGAGGAAGATAAGGCCTTGAGAGTCTTTATCCAGGCGGCCGATAGGGAAGATGCGTTCACTGTGATTGACGAAGTCTACAATATTATCGCGTTCGCTGGCTTCGGTGGTACTCACGATACCAACGGGTTTGTTGAGGGCAATAAAGACCAGATCGGCGGCATCTCTGGGTTCGATATCTCGGCCGTTAACTTTCACCTTATCACCATAGCTGACGGTGTCACCAATCTTGGCACGCTTGCCATTAATGAAAACATTGCCCTGTTCGATATAGCGATCAGCCTCTCGACGTGAACAGATGCCACTCTCACTGATGTATTTATTAAGACGGGTTTCAAGTTCGCTCACAGTGGCTTCCTTTAATCGTGGGTCAATGGCGTGATTGACATATCGCTTGGCGCACTCGTTCGCTGTCGCGCGGAAAATTTGGGCTGGATGCTATCACAATTTAGGCTAGGTTTCAGTGTAGGCGATTAAGAATATCTGACCCTATTGCACAAGGGTTGTCGCTTATTCGGCTCGCCAGAATTGGTAGTCGTGCTTGCCCTGGGCCTTAACTTTATACATGGCGGCATCGGCCAGTTCGCAGGCGCTGGCAAAGTCATCGCTTGGGGCGAAGCAGTAGATACCTATGCTAAGACCAAGTTTTATCTCGGTATTTTCTAAGATGATCGGCTGGCGGTAGACATCAAGCAGTGCTTGGGCTCGATCGGCGAGTAAGGAAAGATCCTGGCTTGGATGTAAGATCAAAAACTCATCACCGCCTAAGCGGGCAATATGGGCCTGAGTGCCGATCACACCTTTGAGAGTATTGGCCACATGGATCAACAGCAGGTCGCCAAACTTGTGCCCCAGCTTATCATTCAGCTCTTTAAAGCCGTCGAGGTCGATGAAGAACAGGCTGCCTTGAGTGTGTTGGTATTGCTGCTCGAAGGCCTGGGTGATCGCCTGACGATTGCTTAGATTGGTGAGGGGATCGCAATGGGCCAGCTCAGATAGCTCCTGCTCATAGCGTTTCTCCTGGGTGATATCCATGTGAGTGCCCATCATGCGCAGCGGCGTGCCATCGGCCTTACGCTCGACGATACGGCCACGATCTGATACCCAGGTAACAGAGCCGTCTTTGTGGATCATGCGGTGCACCGCCTGATAGTAATCAGACTTGCCTGCAACATGATCCTCGAAGGCTTTGATCACCCACTCCTTGTCATCCGGATGCAGGTTCTGTTTCCAGCTATCCACATGGGCCGCCAACTCTTCTCGGCTAAAACCCAGCAATTCACCCCAACGCATATTAAATATGGTCAGGTTGCCGCTGGGAATATGCTGCTCCCACAGGCAGAGGCGGTTGCCGTCCAGTGCCGCGAAGAGTTTTTCTTCGGCGCGATCGTTGAGTAGTTTAAGCTTGGCATTCTCGCGCTTAAGCGCCGCAATTTCGGCTTCCAGTTGGCTAATGGATGGCTGCTCATTCGGCTCCATCTGGGGAGATCTCCTTTACATTTATCAGGCATAAGTTAACCACTATTGGGTACTGAAACAACTGTCTAAACAACATGGTACATTTTGCTACCTTTGTTGCGCGCTAAGGGGGGAGCGAGATGGGGCTTGGCTTGCCAAAGGTTTGGCATCAGTGGGGATTGTGGTTTTAATTGCGCTTTGACTTAACTTATTACCTCTTAAGCAAAAAATGACTGCTGGGTGGCTGGTTTTTCCTTGGTTAACCATAAGAATGGGTCGAGCGCTGTGGCATTTGGTCTTTAATTTTCCTATTTACGATAATCGGCTTGCAGCGAAGTATTGCCGTCGAAATGCTGGCTTAGAGACTCTGGCCCAAGGATAGACTAGAGTAGGGAGTAGATGTGAGGCGACTGTCGCCTATCCTTTTATGTGCCTGAGGAGACGCTATGTCCATTGCTAGCCGCCCCCAAAAAATAACCCAGCCTATATTATTTATCTTCACCTCTATGATTATGGTGTGGGCCTTATGGTATCGCCCAGTCGCGGCCAAAGAGCTTGCTACTCAAGTGGATAGTCAGCAGGCCCAAACCAGCTTTACGACAGTGTCTAAGACGCGGCCAACCAAGACGCCTGAGGATGTGGAGATTGACTCGCTTGATGAGCTCATGGAGCTGTTTGATCGCTTGGACTATAACGATGCCAGCTGGCGGGCGGGTAAACGTGAGGTGCCCAGGCTCACCTTTAAGGCTGTCAGTGAGCGATGGCAGCAAACCTCATCGCAGATCCCGGTTCAGCTTAAGAAGAAAGTCTTCTTCCGGCTGATGGCGCCGTTGATCTTAGTGGCTAATGAGCAGATCTTATTGGAACGACAAACCATTGCGTTGGCGGCGCTGGATGACCCAGAGCTACTGACCCTGGCGCGTAAATATCGCTTAGCCGATGACACAGTTACTCAGCTTAGTGAGCAGGAGCGTCAACAACTGCTGGTTAGGGTGGATATTATGCCGCCCTCCTTGGTGCTTGCGCAGGCAGCAAAAGAGAGTGGCTGGGCCACTTCACGCTTTACCGTCGAGGGTAACGCCTTCTTCGGTCAGTGGGATTTTAGCGGTAAGGGAATGAAGCCAAAGGAACAACGTAAGGAGCTGGGCAACTATGGCCTGGCCCGCTTTGATACGCCATTGGCCTCGGTAGAGGGCTATCTGCTAAACCTTAATACTCACGATGCTTATCAAAAGTTACGGGCACTGAGAGCGGAGCTAAGGGCTGGCAATAAGCCGATTTCTGGTTTGGTGCTGGCCGGAACCCTGGACAAGTATTCAGAGCGGGGGCAGGACTATATCGATGGTATTCGCGAGATGATCCGCTATAACAACTTGGATCAGGTGGATGAGGCTTACTTAAGTGACGGGGCGCCGCTGCAGCTTATCAGTAGCAAGGACGCCCCTCGAGTGAGTGGCCAGTAAGGATTAGACTCCCGTCATCTGGCCGGTATAGAGGATAAAGTTGCGCAGCAAGAACACCCCTATCAAACTGAAGCTGGCGGTTACCGCCACATAGGCAAATTTACGATCCGCCGATACCTTCATCCACAGGTTGAAGGCCAGCGGCAGGGTTAGGCCGATTCCTATCACCCCGGCCCAGAATATCCAGCCCCAGAAGCCAAAGCCTAATGCGTTGATTGCCGCGACCTGGCTCTGACCGCCCGAGAGGATTAAGCCGGCAAAGAAGGTAAACAGCAGGCCTATCTCGACTAAGATCAGCGGGATCTCTATGCCGTGAATAAAGCGCACCTCGACCCCATTGGGGTTGCCTCTGAGTAGCACGCCGCCCAGTAGGGTCGCCGCCGCACCAGAAGAGAGACCTGAGACCAAAAACAGCAAGGGCAATACCGGGTTATTCAGCAGCGGGAAGCCGATTAACGCCGACAGTAAAAAGCCTGTGTAGGCGCCCAAGGAGATGGCGAGGATCACCAAGATACCTGTAATCGCCGCCTCTTGGCGCACCAGCCAGGTCAAGAGTTTATTGGCAAGGCTAAACCTCTGTCCAAGCAGCAGGGAGATCCTGCGCTGGAATACGCAGGCGATCCAGGCAAACAGTACCAGCTGGTAAGCCATCAGCACCAGCACGCCCATGGACATCACAGAGGTGGTGTTGTAGAACACCAATATCTTCCAAAAGTCCAAGGGGCGGGTGAGATCGAACACTAAGATCCCCAAGCCGCCAAATACAGCTAGCGGGGCAATGATGGCCGCCGCCTGTACAAAGGGCGAATGCCAGGCCTCATGGGCCAGCTTAAAGTGTTTCAGCATAATGGCGAAAAATACCGCCCCCGCAGAGAGTCCAGCCAGAAACAGGTAAATGGCGATAGGCCAATGCCATACCAGGCCTTCGAAATGAAAAGCACTCATAGCATTATCTCCCCATCTATGGTTTGAATATGAAACAGCTTAGGCCGGGTACCCAGATCCACCTTGGCGCGGTAGCTGGGTTTACGCTTAAGCAGTTTCACCAGATCCGAGTCGGGATCTTTGAGGTTGCCAAAGGTCAGAGCCTTGGTGGGGCAGGCCTCAACACAGGCGGGTTGCAAGCCCTGAGACAAGCGGCTCTGCTGACAGAAATCGCATTTGTCGGCGGTGCGGGTCTCGGGGTTGATAAACCTGACCTGATAGGGGCAGGCGGCAAGGCAATATTGGCAGCCGACGCAGCGGTCGCTATTGACCGCGACTATGCCCGTCTCCTTATCGATATAGGCGGCGCCAGTTGGGCATACTCTGACACACGGGGCGGCTTCGCAGTGCTGGCAAGAGACGCGGCTGAAGCGATAGCTTTGCTCTGGGTATTCGCCAAAGGGACCACTACGCTCTATTTTCACCCGGGTCACGCCTTCGGGAACATGATTGGCGTCGCGACAGGCATCCACGCAGGCGTTGCAGCCGATGCAGGCGTTTTCGTCATGCACCATGGCATATTTGATCTCAGGCGTCGGCTCAGTTGCCTGAGTCGAGTCAGCCTGGGGCGAGCGGGTGACGCCATAAACAGAGGCTCCCGCCAGCAAGGCGCCAACACCCTTGAGAAATTGACGTTTAGATACTTGCATCACAGGCCTCCTATTGTTTGACCTTATGGCAACTGACGCAGAGCTGACTATGTTGTTGCTTACTCAGGGACAACATAGGATCGCTTTCGGGGTGCAGTTTATGGCAGCTATCACAGCTCAGGCGATTAGCATGCACATTGTGCGTCCACTCGACCTCGCCTAGTGCCTGATGATCATGGCAGCTTAGGCAGATCCCTGTGCGTTGCTCGGCGGTTAGTGAACTCTCTGGGCCAAAGGTGTTG
Organism: Shewanella marisflavi; assembly: GCF_002215585.1. Lineage (NCBI taxonomy): Bacteria > Pseudomonadati > Pseudomonadota > Gammaproteobacteria > Alteromonadales > Shewanellaceae > Shewanella > Shewanella marisflavi. Next base: position 3,600,953 of record NZ_CP022272.1, on the reverse strand, counting down.
AGTGTCGATCCTTTTTTCGGGTGCGTGCCCTTAGGGCCGTGACAGTCTTGGCAGAGAATGGCTAGGCCTGGGCTGGCATGTATGCCCTCGAGTTTGCCATTACGTTTGTGACATTTGATGCAGCTGCGGCTTGCTTGCTCGTCGGCGGCGAAGGTGGGGGCCGACATAAGGCCGGCAAGCCCAAGTGCTAAGGCGCTGACCAGCAGCACGGCAGTGCAAGGGGTAATTCGATACATAATGCATCCTTACACCTCAGTGAGCATGAGTTCGGGCGAATGAGGAGCGCCAAGTGGTCGGTTTGACGCTCATCTAGCGGGGTTGGTATGACTGAACCTCAATCATGCGGCGAGTGCTGTGCGCAGCAGGGCTTCGTCACAATGCTTGTCTTTGTCCAGCTTGATCAACTGAACCCCTATGTAATCCAAACATTTTTCGACAAACTTCATCTGCTCGGGAGAGCTGGCTGCAGGGTCGCTCACGACGAGTTTGACTGCAGAAGATTCGTTGTCGACGACCACATAATCAAGGTGGCAGTGATCCATAAATTCCTGCACCTCATCATGGTTTTTGATTGAATCATCTATGTCGACTACATTCACCAGTGATGCCCCATATAGAATATCGTAGCGATTTGCGGCGATAGCCTTCAGGCCTTTGAGAAACTGCATAGATTCTTTGTCGAGCAAATGTGGCTTGATGCTCACGGCGGCATCGACCAACTGTGCCTCATTTGATCTAAAGAACTTAATACACGTCATGACAAAGGTCACGATGACGAGAGGACAAATGATGAACAAAACAAAGTACATAAACGCATAGCTTAAAATAACGGTAGCGGTGGTGTTCATGATAAACCTCCAAGGTTTTTTTCATTTTTAACTCTCCACTTAATTATTACGTTATGCGGGATATTTACAATAACTATTGAAATCGGATTATTAAAATTTAGGGCTGGGTCAGATACTTGTTTTTGGTTATTTCAAATTACAGATAATCAATACTTGGATATGTGTTTTTTAATTATTGGATATCTGTGTTTCTAAGCGGGTTTGGATTTAATTTTTATAAAAAATAGTGTTTTGCGAGCGTCATGTAAATGATTGAAATTTAGAAATATGATTGAGATCTATTTTATTTGTTTTATTAAGTTTTAATAAATTCATTGTCAGGGTAATTATATTTACTATACTCTGAATGGGTATATTCATTGTCGGGAGAGGTATTTTGAAATGAAAAATATGACTCTAGATAGTTTAGATATGCTTAGTGCTAATATATTAGTTAATTTGTATGAAAAGCATTCTGCCTCTTCGGTTGCTATGGAGATGAATATACCTGCGCCTAAAGTGAGTCGTTGCTTGCGACACGCCAGGATGATCTTTAACGATCCCCTCTTTATTCGGAAGAAGCATGGCCTGGAGCCCAATGAGTTTACCCGCCAGCTCTATCCCCTAGTGAAAGCCCTAGTGCAGTGTGGCGAGCAGTTGCATCAATTGGAGCTGTGCCATGGCATGGCTGCTAGTCACAACATGGTGATCTATGTGAGCGATCTGCTGATCGCTCATCTGCCCCAGCGCTTGAGTGGCGCCATCAGCGAGGCGCAGCTGCCCATCAGCTATGAGTTACGTTCTGGTTCATCCGACATTATTGAAGATCTGACTCAGGGGTTGGTGGATCTCGCGATCCTTAGCGAGTCGTCGGCCGAGGGGTTACAAGACCCGCGCCTTGAAGTTGAGCCTCTTAAGCAGTTAACCCATCTGTACCTGCTCTGCTCCCTTAATCATCCTATTTTGCATCAGGAGATCAGCCTGGATAATATCGCGGCCTATCCCTACCTGAGTGCCTTTAGCCAGATAGATAAGCAGTCGCCGGATCCTTTCCTGCGCTACTGTCGGCAGCATAAGCTGGCCTGTCATCTGGCGCCTACGGATTTGGGGCAGGAGGGCTTGGGGTTTCATCAGCTGTTTCGCTATCTCTCTGACGACAAAACAGTGAGTCTACTGCCCTATAACAAGGTGTATGAACAGAGCGATCTGCTTCCCGGTCTGCATGTTTGCTGCCTATCGGCCAATGACACTGAGCGCCTGTATCGGGTTCAAGCCTACCCCAGGCTGTATCTGCTGAGCGCCAAGCAGCATAGCTGCGCCCACCTTGACTGGTTAAAGCAAGAGATCAGGCTGTTGATCAATCAGAGCGTGCACTAGTCTTGGCGTTTTACGCTGGGTTTGCGATTCGTTCCTGAGCTGCCTCGTCGCAGTGAGCTTGCATCTCATTGAGTTTCTTTGTGAGTAGATTACGTAGACAGTTGACCAGCTCAGGTTTAATGCTTTTGTGACAGTGCAGATAATAGCTTTCCTTCTCTAATCCACTGGTTTGTAACCAGATCTTAGACACATCTAGGTAGTCCACATCATCACGATTCTCGAAATAGGTCATCGACATCGCCGAGGAGAGTAGGGCGACATCGGTACTGTGACTGACATGATCCACTAACATACGCAAACTGGGACTCTTGAGGGCCACGTGAATATCGATTTTCTTGGATCTTGCGTAGCGCTCTATAGGATGGGGCTCTTGCTCCTGAAGGTGAGTGTTAACCAGAGCGACATGATAATTGAACAGCTCTGTCATGGGATCTGTGCTGCTTAGCAGTGGGTGTCCGCGTCTTGTCACGATAAAGAAGTGGGTGATATCTCCCAGTTTATAGTTATTGATCATGGGGTGGTCGATAGGCTCGGTGGAGATGCTGCAATCTACCTTACCCTGACACAGGCGTTGATTGATCTTATCGGTCCAAGGCTGAATATTGATGCTGACGCCGCCCTCGATACAGTGACAGGTATTGTGGACGCAGTTCATCGCCATCAGGGACCACTGTTCATAGGTGGCGACGCTCAGCTGATAGGGCTCTGCGCCTTTGTCTATGGTGGCGGCGACAATCTTGTCGAACTGCTCCACTATGGTCTGCACCATAGGGTAGATGGTTAAGGCGACCTGGTTGGGCTCGAAGCCATACTGCTGGCGAATAAAGAGCTCATCTTCCAGGACCTCACGCAGACAGGTGAGACTGCGACTCACCTTAGACTGGGTGGTGCGCAGCCGCTCGGCCACCGCACTGCCGCTCTTAAGCTCAACCAGTCCGATAAACACTTGTAGCGTAAAATAATCGAGTCGGCTTACTTTTTTCAGCATAGCGATATCCTTAGCAATGACGTCTATCTGCCAGCCTGTAATAGAGGCATAAATAATAGATCTTCCGATTAAATATTAACCAGTTGATAACTTTCCCTTGTAGCAGGAAACGGTTAAAAAAACTGCGGTTTGGGTCACAGTTGTATGGGATTGTTACTCACCCTCTAACAGCAATGGAGTGGGCGATTGTGCTGAAAACCAGGGTAGATCTAACTGTCTTACCCATATCTTTTTGGTGATTAACATTGGCCAGGTTCTCGGCATAACGCTGCGCAGGTTTATGGGGACCTTATGGTCGAGGTAAGTCGTGGGTCTTCAACCCACACCCGACCAAAAGGGGAAAATCGCCTGTTCCCCTTTTGGAAATCCCCCGGCGCCCCCGACGAAGTTGTTGATCCTCATGCTTCAATGAAAATCGCCTAACGACTCGGATGGAACTCCTGTCCCCCCGAGTCTTAGCCATCGTCCATGATGGCTATACGGCATTTTTATCTGCGCCCTTCGGCTCTGGCATCCTGCTTCGCCCTACCTCCTGCATCCATGCAGTCGTCGGCAACTTCGATGGGGATTCATCGTAGCCACAACCTTCTTTTAAACAAATACGTAAAAGTTTACTCTGCTCCTACTAATTCAAAATGCCACCCTAGGTGATGGCATAAAAAGAGGAGCAATAGCTCCTCTTTTTTTGTTTGGTTCTCGGCAGAAAGACGCGAATGTAACGGCTTTTCTTCGATGGGGGCCTCGGTGGACTAAGAGTGGGTCATCTCAAGATTCTCCTGACTGGCTGCCTGTAATCGATTCTTACTCTTTTGATAAAAGTAGGCCACGGTGAGCAAGATGGCGCCTATGATGATGAAGGCGACGACCTTCTGCAGCAGTTCGAAGGAGGCCATATCGACAAATAGGGTCTTGATACAGGCGAGACCAAAGAGAATACCAGCCAGGCGCACTAGACTTTCCTGTCGGGGCCGCAGGCTGATAAACATCAGTGTACTGCCATGGCAGACCAATAAGATGCTGCTGATTGGTGCGGCTATCTTGGTGCCCAGCTGATAGCTCCAGATAAAGTAACTCATCGCCAACAGGCCGTGCCAACCCCACAGCAGCAAAGGTTTCGGCAGTAGCTTCTTGTGCTGGGCTATGGCGAGTCGATTGCCCTTTAGATACCAGGCCAGTACCAGGAGTATGCCTAGCTCGCTGAGGCTAAACAGCAGATTAGTCATATCCAGCACCAGCGGGCGCTCGCTGTGCAATATGACAGGCATTAGTGATAGCAAGATAAGTAAGCCGTAGGCCAAGAGATAGCCGGGCTTGAGCGCCTTGGCGAAACGTTTACCCAGAGCATTGTCCCGCTCTAGCAGCAGGGCAAAGTAGGTGGTCAACGCCAAGAACACCAAGGACCAACCCGGTGCAATAAGCCCCGACAGGCTCTGTACGGCGACGGCGACAACTAAGGCAAAATAGAAGGGGCTTAGGTGCCAGGGGAAGGTCAGCAGCAAGCGCCAGCGGCGATTTAAGCCGGCATAAAGCCTGAGTATGCTGCCCATCGCGAGGGCACCCAGGGCGAGGGCGATAAGCCCCTGCCATTGATTGTCAAGACAACTGATAGCGGTGGTTAGCATGGCTGTCGAAACTAGTATCTGGGTTTCAATGACCTGGCTTCTGTGTCGTACCAGGCGGGCCAGAGCGAGACTCAAGGCGCTTGCAAGCCAGAGATAGATGGGGAGCAGTTCCTGATAGCTGCGCAGCACCTTGGGGAGCAGCAATAGCGGTAAGGCAAGGTAACAGCCGAGCTGGACGTAATAGGCCAGACGCAGCAAGGGAGAGTCGCTAAAGTGCCGCTTGTACCAGTAATAAGCCAGTAGCAGGCTGCTAAACAGTTCGATGCGTGCCAGCTTGGCATTAAGTGGCTGATCGCCATAGGTGATGCTATTGGCTTCCACCGTTCCCATGAAAATTAAACCGACTAGTGGCAGTAGCCATATCCAGGCCAGGATCTCGCTAAAGCGCAGCTGGCCTCTGGCGCTGTAGTGAAGCAGCAGCAGGCTGAGCAGAGGTAAAATGGTCAAATAGTAGGTGTCAGAGATTAGGTAAGCGATAAACAGAATACTGATGCAGGCAAGTTGCCCCAAAGCCTCTCTTAACAGCGTGTGGATCAGCCGCTCCGGCATTGTTAATACGACGAGCTGTGTCGTGATGAGTCGAGTCGCCGCCCAACAGGCGAGGGTGGTGAGCACCATGCTCATACTCAAGAGCACTGGGTTGTCCAGAGTGGCTGTTAGGCCATCAAACAGGCTGAGCAGGTTACTCGCGATCCCTACCAGGAGTAGCAGATATGCCTCAGTGCGAATGGAGATGAAATCATGTTTGCAGCCCAGCCAGAGCAGTAACAGGGCCTCGACTAAAAGCACCAGCCCCAGAAGTTCGGCGCTGATAAGATAGAGGGCAGCTATCCCTGCAAATACCCCCGCGGCGGCCAACATCAGCGGTGCAATCAGGGGATCACGCCTTACTTTCCAAACTATTAGGACGCTTATTAGAGCGTTGATAGCAAAGATCTCTCCTGCATAGGCAGTAAACTCACTCAAGGTGTAGAGAATGAAACAAAGCATGGCGACTGGCACCATGAGCAAACGGGCATTCAGTTTCATCTTGCGCTGTAAAGCGAGGCTGCTTAGTCCATACAGATAGAAGAGGCCGTTGATGCAGAGCATCGCCATGATCGCCATGGAATCGATTGGCGTGAGAGGCAGAAATAGGAAGAAACTCAGCAACTGCACACAGGCGATATGTAGCAGTGCCGTGATCTCGATAAGCGCTGGCCAGTTGAGTCTGTGGCTCTGTGCCAGAGAGCAGGCGCCTATGATGAGCAAATAGGGGAGATAGAGCAGTGGTGCTTGGCTGGCATCGAGCAGCATAAGTGGCGCCAGCGAGCCGCCGCACAGGGCGATAGCGGCCACCACCTTGGTCTCTAGTTTCATCGACAGGCCATAGCCCAAAAGTGTGTTTGCCAGCATCAGCAAGAAGGCGAGACTCTCAGGTATCAGCTCATAATAGGGGCCGAGGAAATAGATGGCGAGGTAGTTTAAGATGACGCCTAAGCCGACGATGCCCGAGGCATAGTCCTCCATGCCGGGTCGGGCGCGCCGGATAAACAGGCCGCCGGCGATCACCGTATTGGCGGTTACCAATGCCAGTATTGCCTTGCCCATCTCAGAGAACCAATGATTGATAGAGTACTGTAACAGGTAGCCGAAACCGAGCGTCAGTGTGATGATGCCGGCTAGGGTCATCAGAAATACCGCGCTCTGTCCCTTATCCCGATAGTGATCATAAAAGCCCTTCGCCTGCTCGCCGAGTGCGGCAAAGGGGCCGAGTAGTAGGGGGACTATCTGTCCCAGAGTTCCCTGTAGCTGCGCTGTTGCTTTGGCTAACTGAGGATTAATACCAGCACGGGGACCTTTTTGAGGGGGATTCTGACTAGGAGCCTGTTTCTGGTTTTGCTTATCTGAATGCCAAATCTCATGGTGGTAGCCAGTATTTGCCGGTGAGGCAGATAGGCTCTCTTTTTCTGGCAATAGTTGCTCTTGAGCGGCACAGGCTTGAGTTTGGGTGTCAGTTTGGGTCTCTTGAAGGTGAGATTCTTGCGCGTTGACTCGCTCACTTAGCTGCGATAACTGCAGGCTAAATAGCGCCAGTTGCCGACTGAGCGTCGCTTGATCTGTGGCTTGTTGTGATTTGAGCGCATCAAGCGCCTGGCTGAGTTTGTTGACATCTTCCTTTAGTGTCATCGCCTTTCCTTTGGTCTTGCCAGCTTGTCCTTAGAATTTTCATTGTACTTGCAGTTGGGAAGTTAGGGAAATGATTGGTTTTTGTAAGAATGCAGCCTTGAGGCTGTTCATTCGTATTCCAAACTCCATTTGGAAATGAAAGTCGTGGGATTCCATCTCACACCCGGGGATGTGCGACCTGACGGTCGAGGTAAGTGTCACACAGGGTTAATTCAGCCTTATGGCTGAGAAAGTCGTGGAACTCCGTTCCATACTAGGGTCGGAGTGGCCTTTCGGCCTGAATTGAGTTTCCCAAACTACGTTTGGATTAACGTCGTGGGATTCCATCCCACACCCGGGCAAGGAGGACTGCTCGTCCTCGCCCTCCTTGCATTCACCCTGACGCCCCCGACGAAGTTGTTGATCCTCATGCTTCAATGAAAATCGCCTAACGACTCGGATGGGACTCCTGTCCCCCCGAGTCTTAGCCATCGTCCATGATGGCTATACGGCATTTTCATCTGCGCATTTTGGCAACTTCGATGGGGATTTCTTGTAGCCACAACCGGCATTTGGTTTTTAAATTGAGTTCGGGTTTAGCACTTAGGTTTTTGTTTGGCCTTGTGGCCATTGATTTATTTTCCAAACTCCGTTTGGGAATGAGAGTCGTGGGATTCCATCCCACACCCGGGCAAGGAGGACTGCTCGTCCTCGCCCTCCTTGCATCCACCCTGACGCCCCGACGAAGTTGTTACTCCTCATGCTTCAATGAAAATCGCCTAACGACTCGGATGGGACTCCTGTCCCCCCGAGTCTTAGCCATCGTCCATGATGGCTATACGGCATTTTCATCTGCGCATTTCGGCAACTTCGATGGGGATTTATAGTAACCACAACCCGCGTTTGATTTGTTAATTTTGTTTGGAGCTTGCATTCAGGGATTTATGTGATGCTTTGGAAAGTTACTAGAAAGGGGCGAAATCATATTTATCTTGTTGATTAGGTTGCTGGTAGATGCTACGACAAGTCCCCATCGAAGTTGCCGGAGTGGATAGCAGAAAATGGCGTGAGACTCACATGGATGTGAGGCTAGCTTTCGGGGGGCTTGGATGCCCCATCGGAAGCGTCAGTCATTTTCAATAAGCCACGTAGGGATCACAACTTCGTCTGGGGCGGCACCGGGAGATGCAAGAGGGGGATTGCTGGAGATCCCCCTCTTGCCCTGGTGTGGAACGGAGTTCCACGACTTACCTCGGCCGTAAGGCCGCACTCTTGACGTCAGCGATACAAACGAAGTTTCGATAAACCGTCAACATGACGTTAGTCATCAAAACGTTATTTAAACCATTGTTAACTGACAATGGTGATACGAATCGTTAGAATACCCCCCAGATTATTCCTATCCAGAGCCAACCCCATGCATGTACATATCTTAGGCATCTGCGGCACCTTTATGGGTGGTCTCGCACTCCTTGCTCGCGCTAACGGTCACAAGGTCACGGGCAGCGATGCCAACGTCTATCCGCCCATGAGCACTCAGCTCGAAGAGCAGGGGATAGAGCTCACCCAGGGCTTCGACCCAAGCCAATTGGGGCAAAATGAAGATGACGCGCCGGATCTGGTGGTGATAGGTAACGCCATGAGTCGTGGCAACCCCTGCGTCGAAGCCGTGCTCAATCGTGGCCTGAAATATACCTCTGGCCCGCAGTTTTTGGCCGAACATATTCTGACCAATCGCTGGGTGCTGGCCGTGTCGGGCACCCATGGCAAGACGTCGACCTCCAGTATGCTGGCCTGGATTTTGGAAGATTGCGGCTATGAGCCGGGCTTCTTGATCGGCGGCGTGCCGCAAAACTTCGGTGTGTCGGCGCGCTTAGGTAACTCGCCGTTTTTCGTGGTAGAGGCCGATGAATATGACAGCGCCTTCTTCGATAAACGCTCTAAGTTTGTCCACTATCAGCCACGTACTCTGGTGATCAATAACCTGGAGTTCGATCACGCCGATATTTTCGATGATTTAAAAGCGATCCAACGTCAGTTCAATCACGTAATACGCACAGTACCGGGTCAGGGCAAAATCATCTGGCCGTCGGCGAGTAACGCCGTACGCGAGGTGATCGACATGGGCTGCTGGAGTGAGCAGGAAACCTTTAATCTGATGGCGGGTAGCCCAGGCTGGTACAGCGAGCTGCTAAGCGAAGATGGCCATAGATTCGAGCTGTTTTTCGATGGCGGGTCCCAGGGCGTACTCGACTGGTCGCTTATCGGTCAGCACAATGTAGAGAATGCCACCATGGCGATCGCCGCAGCCCGTCATGTGGGCGTCAAGCCCGCGGCGGCTATCGAGGCGCTGACCCGTTTCGCACCGCCAAAACGTCGTATGGAGCTGATCGGCACGGTAAATGATATCGCCGTGTATGATGACTTTGCCCACCACCCGACGGCCATCGCCACCACGCTGCAGGGCTGCCGCGCCAAGGTGGGAGAGGGTCGCATCCTGGTGGTGCTTGAGCCGCGTTCTAATACCATGAAGCGCGGTGTGCATAAGGATACTCTGGCCGGCTCTATGGCGCTGGCAGATGCCGCCTATCTGTATCAGGCTGAAAATATCGACTGGGACGTGGAAGCGGCGATGGCTAAGGCCGAGTTACCCGTGACTGTGCTATACCAGATAGATGAGTTGGTGGGCCGGGTTGCAACGGACGCTCGCCCTGGCGACACCATCATAGTAATGAGTAACGGCGGCTTCGGCGGCCTGCACGGTAAGTTGCTGCACAAGTTGGAACTTAAGCTCAAGCGTTAAACTCGCGTCTTAAACGAAGAGAGTAATATGAATTATCCCAAGAAGGCCAAGGCGATCAGCCTGGCCTGGACCGGCGCCTCGGGTGCCCCCTATGGACTCAAGCTGCTGGAATGCCTGTTGATGGCCGATTACCAGGTGTTTTTGATGATCTCCAGTGCGGCGCGGGTGGTGCTGGCGACCGAACATGGCCTGCAGCTGAGCGCCAATGGCGACAAGGCTAAGGCACAGCTACTGGCATTGTTTGCCGAGCAGGGACTCACGCCAAAAGGGGAACTGCATGTGCTGGGTAAGGAGGAGTGGTTTTCGCCACCGGCCTCTGGTTCGGCGGCGCCAAAGCAGATGGTGATCTGCCCCTGCAGCACAGGCACCCTGGCGGCGGTAGCCACAGGCATGAGCAATAGTCTGTTAGAGCGCGCCGCCGATGTGGTGATAAAGGAGCGCGGTCAGCTGATTCTGGTGCCACGGGAAACTCCCTTTAGCAGCATACACTTAGAGCATATGCTATCCCTGTCTCGTCTGGGGGCGACCATAATGCCTGCGGCGCCTGGCTTTTATCATGATCCCAAATCGGTGCAAGATCTGGTAGACTTCATGGTCGCTCGGATTTTAGATCATCTGGGCGTCGACCACGCGTTAACCAAGCGTTGGGGCTATGATAAGCACAGTGCCGACAATCGCGACAATTAACACAAATTTGAGAAGAGTATGAAACACACCACCGAAGTGATGATCTCGGCTGATGAGATTGAACAACAACTGGATATCCTGGCCGCGCAGATCAATGCCCATTACGCCAACAGCGAGCGCCTCTTGATGGTGGGCCTGCTAAAAGGGTCTGTGGTCTTTATGGCCGATCTTTGCCGCCGTATTAAGGGCCATGTTGAGATCGATTTCATGTCGGTATCCAGCTACGGCAATGCCATGACCAGTTCGCGCGATGTGAAGATTTTAAAAGATGTGCAGTCTGATATCGAAGGGCGTGATGTGTTGATCGTCGAAGATCTTATCGATTCGGGTAACACTCTAAACAAGGTGCGTGAGATGCTGATGCTGCGCGCGCCTAAGAGCCTGGCGCTTTGCACCCTGCTGGATAAGCCTGAGCGCCGTGAGGTAGATGTACCGGTCGACTTTATCGGTTTCACCATTCCCGATGAATTTATCGTGGGCTATGGTATCGACTACGCTGAGCAGTATCGTAATCTGCCTTATATCGCCAAAGTCGTACCCTTAGATTAATCGCATTTTAGCAATACCCTAAACTCCTGCCCTGTGCGGGAGTTTTTATTTACTCGCATTTGTCAAAAGAACGGAAGTAACTAATGACCCAAGAGCCATATGCTTTAGTGATTGACTCGCTTAGGAAGACCTACAAGGGCGGTGTCGAAGCGGTAAAAGGGATTAGCCTTAAGGTTGAGGCGGGGGATTTCTTTGCCCTGCTAGGGCCTAACGGCGCCGGCAAATCCACTACCATAGGGGTGATCTGCTCCCTGGTGCAGAAGAGTTCTGGCAAGGTTAAGGTGTTCGAGCATGATATCGACACCCAACTTGAGCTTGCCAAGATGTCTATCGGTCTGGTGCCTCAGGAGTTCAACTTTAACCAGTTTGAGACGGTGCAGCAGATAGTGGTCAATCAGGCCGGTTATTTTGGTGTCTCCCGCGAGCAGGCTTTCGAGCGCGCCGAGAAGTACCTGAGTCAGCTGGACCTGTGGGATAAGCGTAACAGCCCGGCCCGTGCGCTTTCAGGCGGTATGAAGCGCCGCTTGATGATTGCCCGCGCCCTGATGCATGAACCTAAGTTACTGATCCTCGATGAGCCCACCGCCGGGGTGGACATTGAGCTGAGACGCTCCATGTGGACCTTTTTAACCGAGCTTAACCGCAAGGGAGTGACCATCATCTTGACCACCCATTATCTGGAAGAGGCCGAGATGCTGTGTCGTAACATAGGCATTATCGACAAGGGCGAGTTGGTGGAGTGTACCAGCATGAAGTCTTTGCTCAGCCGCCTGAACATGGAAACCTTTGTGTTTGACCTCAGTGCCGATATCAGCGAGCCGCCATCGCTTAAGGGGATCAACTGCCGCCTGAGCGACCCACACACACTCGAGGTGGATGTGGAGAAGGCCCACAGCATCAATAGCGTATTCGCCCAGCTCACCGAGCAGGGGATCGAGGTGTTGTCGATGCGCAACAAGGCCAATCGATTAGAGGAGCTGTTTGTGGAGTTGGTTGAGCAAGGTAAGGGAGGTGCCAAAGTATGAGCTCGAGCATGAATATGAAGCATGTCTATTTTACCGCCTTTAAGAGCATATTGATCAAAGAGGTGACCCGTTTCACCCGTATCTGGGTACAGACCTTGGTACCGCCAGCTATCTCTATGACGCTCTACTTCCTGATCTTCGGTAACCTGGTGGGGAAGCGTATCGGCGAGATGGGCGGCGTGAGTTATATGGAGTTTATCGCGCCTGGGCTTATCATGATGTCGGTGATCACCGCCTCCTACTCCAACGTGGCGTCCTCCTTTTTCAGTGCTAAGTTCCAGCGCAATCTGGAGGAGCTAATTGTCGCGCCGGTACCACATTATGTGATGATTGCCGGGTATGTGGGCGGCGGCGTGGCAAGAGGCCTGTGTGTCGGCACCATAGTCACTCTGGTGGCCATGTTCTTCGTTGATATCAGTCTGCACCATGCGGGGCTGGTGGCCTTGACTGTGCTGCTGACCGCTATCTTGTTCGCCCTGGGCGGCCTGATTAATGCGGTGTTTGCCAAGAGTTATGATGATATCAGCATAGTGCCGACCTTTGTGTTGACGCCGCTGACCTACTTAGGTGGCGTCTTCTATTCGCTGACCCTGTTGCCTGACTTCTGGCAAGGGGTATCTCAGCTGAACCCAGTGGTCTATATGATCAACGTGTTCCGCTACGGCTTCCTTGGCTATGCCGATATCAGTATCTCGCTGTCGGTGGCGATCATGGTGGGCTTCTGCGTGGGTCTCTGGCTGGTGGCTTACTACCTGATCAGCCGTGGCATAGGCCTGAGAACCTAACCCTATATAGCCAGATATATTCAATAAAAAGCCCCATGAAATTGGGGCTTTTTTGTGGATGGATTGTGTGTGTGAGGGGGAGACCGCTTGGTTGTCGCCTCATTGGTCGTCGAGATAGCGCACTATCTCAAACAACTGGCTAACCGACTTGGCGCCGATTTTAGCGCTGCAGAAGTGACCGTTTTGGCAGGCGTACTCACTGACCCAGTCGATAAGCTGGGCTAACGAAATAGGCTCCACCAAGGGGATAAACTCGCCCGCTTGGCAGTGATAGGCTGCGCCCTGACAGTCGATAATAAGCAGGGCATCTTTAGGCAGATGGGCGCTTTCACGCTGCAAGTCATTCTGGTTATCGATAAGCAACAGCTGTTTGTCGCCGCTGACCTTGAGTAATAGGGGAAAGTGGATCATCAGATGCGCGTTGGCGCCTCCTCCGGCTCTATGTCGGGATGCTTCTGCTGGCAGCCCAGGTGATAATAGGCGCCGGGCTTATCTTCTATACCATGGGCTAAGCCAAAGGCATAACCCTTGATATAGATAAATAGATACAGGGGAGCGTCTTGGCCATCATCGTAGGCGGCCAGCGCCTGATGCAGATCTTGATTAATCTGTTGCTGATCTATCTCATATCCCATGTCGGTGGCCAGCTTAGCGCACAGCAGCGGTGCGATCACCTCACTTTGGGTGGTGAGATATTGGGCATGATCGACGAAGCTTTCAATATTGGGTTCCCTAGAGGTACTGGCAGGGCTAATGATCTGTTGGCGCAGATATAACCCCACGAGCAGCAGGCCGATAATAAGCAAGCTCAACCGGGTTTTGTTCATGGCCTTCCTCTTGGTCTTTGGTTAGTTTTGCTCACCTTGTTTGCTACTTGCCTCTAACGCCGGCTCTTCAGCTTCCTCATTTGCGATGCGCTGTTTGTGCTGTTCCAAGGTGGCCATGGCATCGAGATTGAGTTGAATCAAGCCATCGAAGTAAAGGTTCATCTCCTCGAGCTTGGCAAGAAACTCTGGGTCATTCTTAGCCTGTTTTTGCCAATAGCGTTTACGATCCAGCTTCTGTTTTTCACTGGCCCTTAGGATCTCATAATAGCTGTTTTCCTGTTTGAGCCGGTATATTTCGGCGTCGATTAGCTGCAGTAATTTTTCTTGGGTAAGAGTGCGCTTGTTTAATAAGGTCTGCAGGGGATCGAGCTTTTCCGCTTTTTGATCACTATCGGTTTCCGTGGTGATCCCCAGTTGATACTCGATATGGTGCTGTTTGAAATCTTTGGGACAGGAGGTCTGACTAAAGACGATCTTTTCGCCCTTGATGCACTTATAGATGCCGTTGGCTTGGCTCAGGCCGGGAAGCAACAGAAGTGCGATGGCTAGGAGCAGTTTTCCCATGGGGCGATAATTCCTCTATCTGCGTCGGACGGTATCAACCTGAGGTGAAATGTCGTCGTAACCACTCTATTCCTTATTTCATTTATCAGGTTTGGCAATACTTAGGCGGGTCGGCTACTTGGGTATCGCGCTATATGACTTGCTAATACTATGGCGCAAGTCACGGATTAACACCAGTATTTTGCATGACGTGTGGGATCTTCGTTTGTTTTGTCGTGGGGTAAAGATAAAAAAACCGCGATGTGAGCTGATGTCACACCGCGGAGTTTGCTTGGGTGGGTTATCTAAACCTTAAATCGGTTGCGACTAACCTATCGGCTACACTCCTCTAGGAGGTAGGCTAGGTGGCGATAGGAGATACCGCTGTGATGTGATAGACCCACTTCACACATACGGTTAGCGTAATAGCCTTCCTTGATGTCCGCAGGGATCAGTTTCTTGATGTTGCGCAGCGCGCTGGCGTTCATCTCAGGCTTGTACAGGCCTTTCTCACCCGCATAACCACAACACTCGATGCCTTCAGGTAGCTTAACGCCTGCACTACAGGCATCGGCTAAAGCTTGCATCTTAGGCTCAAGCTTCATCTTACGGGCACTACAACCAAAGTGCAGCGCGACATTAACCTTCTTGGTGAAGGTCAGTTTAGGCAAGATCTTATCGTGCATAAACTCGACCAAGTCGGTGATTTCCACCTTAGGGTTACCTGTCAGGGTGCGGTAAGTACAAGAGAGGGCATCGACCACAACGGGTACCTTGCCGTTTTCACTTAGTGCACTTAGGGCATCGATTAGCTCATCGCGCTTAGCATCGGCATTTTTAAAGTCACCCTTAGATTCCCACATCTGGCCACAGCACAGATGACGGGTATTGTCAGGGGTCACCACATTATAGCCTGCACGTTCAAGTAAGGTAACCACGACATCGGGTAGGGTGCGATTGTCTGGGTCTAGTGGTGTTGGACCGAAAGTTCGACCGCCACATGCTGGGAAGTAGACCACGGTTTCTTTGTCTGGAGATATTGGCGATGGCGTAGGCAGGTTAGCGCCTTTAGCGAAATCAGGATTCCAGTAAGGCACCTCTTTAGACACCATGCGGCCCACTTTCATCAGACCGTTGGTGACGCTGTCGCCGGTGACCTTATGGATGATGTTGAGTATATTGAAACCTGTGCTGATCACCTGGTTTACCGCGCCAAAATGTTTGGCTTGGAAATCCAGTACTTTCTGCTCAGTGGTAGTGATATAAGGTGTACGTAGCTTACGTACCAGATTACCCATGCTGTTGTCTACCGGACAGGCGATAGTACACAGCTGACAGGCCGCGCAGGTGTCGACCACATCATACTTGGCGGCAGCGCGCATCTCTTCTGCGGCTTGCTTGTCGCCAGAGGCGTCGAGACGGGCGATTTCACGTAAAGTTGCGATACGCTGACGTGGAGTGAAGTTGAGCGCAGAGGTCGGGCAGGTCTTTTCACAGAAACCACACTCAATACATCTGTCTACAAAGTCATCGACCACAGGGCAAGGCTTGATGTTCTTAACGTGCACGTTAGCATCATCGTTGAGAATCACCCCAGGGTTAAGCAGGCCTTGTGGATCGAAGATCTGCTTGATGCGCTTCATCAGGGTATAGGCATCGGCGCCCCATTCCATTTCGACGAAAGGTGCTACCGCGCGGCCTGTGCCGTGCTCGGCCTTCATTGAGCCGTCGTACTTGTTGATCACCATCTCTGCCACATCTTGCATAAAGGCGTGGAAGCGGTCGATATCTTCCTGTGAGGCGAAGGTCGGTGTGATGATAAAGTGGAAGTTACCCGCTAATGCGTGACCGTAAATCACCCCTTCAGGGTAGCCGTGCTTGTGGAATAGCTCGGTAAGATCGGTCGCGGCATTGGCCAAGTGTTCTAGCTCAAAGGCCACATCTTCGATGATAACCGAGGTGCCTTTAGGACGCTCACCACCAATGATCGGGAACAGGCCTGAGCGCATTGCCCAGTACTTGCTGTAAACCTCTGGGTCACGGCTAAAGGTGATAGGACGCTCAGTTTCGATATGAGCCAGTTTGGCGATCACATCTTGGGTGTATACGTCCAGAGTGGCTTCATCGTTAGCACGGGATTCGATAAGCAGGATCGCAGAGCCTTCAGGTAGCTCGCTCAACCAATCAGGCATCCCTTTCTTACCGGTTACGGCTTTAATCGATGCCCAGTCCAGTAGCTCGGCAGCGGCGACGCTGTCAGATTTGATTGGTGGGATGGCACGGGCCGCATCTTCCATGTTGAAGAATACCGCCATGGCAGAAGCCTTGAACTTAGCCTCATCGACCGTGTTATAGGTTACTTCTTCGACGAAGGCCAGGGTGCCTTCAGCGCCGACGATCAGGTGGTTGATCAACTCAAATGGGTCTTCAAAATCCACCAGGGCATTAATGCTGTAGCCTGTGGTGTTCTTGATAGAGTATTTTTTACGAATACGATCGGCCAGCACAGGGTTGCTGCTGGTGAGTTTCGCCAGTTCGGTCAGCTCGGTAAGTAGCTCCTGATGCGACTCTTTAAATGCCGCCTTAGAACGCTCACAGCCAGTATCTAGACGGGTACCGTCGGCAAACAGTAGCTTAGCCGAGGCGATGGTCTGATAGCTGTTCTGGGCCGTGCCGCAGCACATGCCTGAGGCGTTGTTAGAAACGATACCGCCAACCATGGCTGATGCCAGAGTCGCTGGGTCGGGACCAATCTTTTTGTTGAAGGGCTTAAGCACCAAGTTGGCGTCGCTGCCAATGACTGCCGCGCCTAATGAGATTTGGTTGTGATCATCGCTAACGGCGATCTTTCTAAAACCATCATGGCCCAGGATCAATAAAATCCCTTCGCCAATCGCCTGACCAGACAAACTGGTACCGGCTGCGCGGAAGGTGACTGGGGCATTGTGGGCACGTGCCACTTCTAGGGTGCTTTTGGCATCCTCTAAGGTTTCGGCGTGTACCACTACCTCAGGGACGATACGGAAATAACTGGCATCTGTTGACCAGGCAAAACGACGCACTGCATCGTCTGTTACTGCTTCATTACCGAGTTTTGCGCGTAAATCTGCGACTACTGCTGAATAATTAATCGACATAACATTACTCTTTTAGTTGACCCACAGAAAGGCGGGGTCATCACTTCCGCCTTTCTCGAGTTATCTGTTATAGGCCGCCCCATAGGCTGGCGATAGTACCTGCAATCAAGGCATAACCCAGAGCGACTGGCATTGTTTTACGGATAATTTCTGATTCACGGCCTGCCATACCCACTACGGTAGCGGCAGCAACTACGTTCATCACACACATCATGTTACCCGCGTTGGCACCTATACCCTGAAGGGCTAGGACTAACGCGTGGTTCATGCCGATGTTGTCGGCAACACTATATTGTAGACCCGAGAACATCATGTTAGAGAAGGTTGCAGAACCTGATAGGAAGGCACCGAAGATACCTACGATAGGTGACATCCAGGCCCATATAGCACCCATAGAGCCTGCAAGCATGTCAGCCAGAGCTACCGGCATAGACTGTAGACCCGCTTCGTTAGTCCCTGAGTTTAGGAAGATCTTAACCATAGGCACTGAAGCGCCTAGAGAGATGATAGTCGGTAGCATTGACTTGCAAGAGACAGTGATTGACTCTTTGATGGCTGGTGACTTCATCTTAAAGAGCACGAAACCCAGTATACACACTAGCACAAAGAAGGCGCCCGGGGCGTACAAGGTCGCGAAACCGGCTTTCAGTTCGGTGCCCAGCAGGTTAGTCCAGCTGATGTTAAAGCTGGTCAACCAAGACTTAAGCGGTGCAACGGTACGTGACAGTACTAGCAGACCTGCCATGATGATATACGGAGTCCAAGCGGCAACCTGAGAGAATTGTGCCTTTGTCTCAATCTTAGCTTTGCCTTCTTGGTTATCATTTTCAGCGAAATCGTTCCAAGGTGTCTCAGGAAGTAGCAGACCTTTACGAGCTACTGGGATCACAATGGCCATACCGACAAGCGCACCAATTACAGATGGGAACTCAGGACCGGCGAAGAAGTTGATCAACCATGCTGGTACAGTAAAGGCAAGACCGGCGAACAGGGCAAACTTCCAGATAGCCAGACCTTCTTTGAAGGACTTGTTACGACCGAAGAAGCCTGTCAGTACTGCAACCAGTACAAGCGGGATTAGAGAACCTGTGATCAAGTCGATAGTGATCATGTGCAGTGCAATAAACTGCGCATAGTCAGCGAAACTTGTACCATGCTGAGCGATCTGCTCGGCAGCCATGCTCACACCGCCTTGCATCAGACCCTGCTCCATACCGAAGAGGACTGGTAGACCGATGGCGCCAAAGGAAACACTGGTGGAGTCGGCGATAAGGGCAACCACGGCGGCGGCGATAGGCGGTACGCCTAGGAGAACCAATAATGGCGCGCCGATGGCTGCAGGGGTACCGAAACCGGCACTGCCTTCAATAAATGAACCAAACAACCAACAGATAATGATCACCTGAACGCGGGCATCAGCACTGATATTGGTAAATCCTGCGCGGATAGTATCCATGGCCCCTGAGTATTTCAGGGTATTAAGCAGGAATACAGCACCGAAGATGATGCTGAGTGGGGTGAGGGCGGAGAGTAGCCCTTCAACCACGGAGGCACCGAGTATGGTGGTATCCATTTGCCAGATAAAGACGGCGGCAAGGCCGGTCATTACCATTGAGATGGGCATGGCGCGCGATGCAGGCATCTTGAGTAGCACCAAAAATAGCATAACGCTGATTACAGGCGTCAAACTGGCGAGTAGTTGAAGTAGGGTCATGATTGCCTCTTACTGTCGTCACTTGGTAGTTTTAATTTGTCGATGCTGACTCGTCCGATGCAGCATAGTGTGTTGGGGGAAAGCTATTCCTAAATGGAATCGGTTTATCCTTGATGCGTAATAAACGCTAATTCATCAAATGCAAATATGATCTAGATCATTATGTGCTGATTATGTGAGATGGAGTTAGATGTGTGTGAACTTAGTCTGACGCCTTAAACTAGAAATGTGACGCAGGTCACTAGGCGGCGAGGTCAGTTATAACTTTTAGGAACTAAGAATAGGTTTATTAGCCAAAAAACAGGTATTTTAAAGAGTAATTACTCTAATTAGGTCTCGAAAGTGGAAAAATCTGATCTGATAATTTCAGTTTAGAAGCTAATCGTTTCGGTGACGCTCTTGGGTCACTGTGACCCATGTCACCTTGTAACTCCTATGTGGAGAAGTTGAATTCTTGGTAAATAGGTATTACCACTTGCTTTCAGTGTATTAGGTTCGATAAGTGGTAATCTATCTGAATCTTATGTAAATGAAATGCAGGTGATCTGGATCAGGGTCACTTTTTTGAGCTTTCCTCATATACGTAATTTATTTTCCAAATTTTTCGCAAATAATGGCCAGGGTTGTGAGCCGATTTGGTGCGCAGCCAATGAGTTAAGAAGGATATTTGCGTGTAAGTTGCCGCGATTTGGTGCAGAGATGGGGGGAGAGGCGAGGTAAAAAAGAGATGAGGGCCAAAATCGGCTTCATCTTAGAGAGCTAAAATGAAGCCGTTAAGGTTAACGCTTATCGCTGAAAACAGAGGTTATCGATCAATCGCGTGCTACCCATGAAGGCAGCGGCTAAGATCACTAACTGCTTGTCATCATCACCGACGGCTTGCAGGTTAGCGGCGTTACGCACCGACAGATAATCAGGTTTGAATCCAGCCTGGTGCAGTTGCTCCTGAGCGCGCTGCACTACATTAGGGATAGCTTGACCAGCCGTGATCGCCTTGGCCATCTCATCCAAGGTGCGCTTTAGCTGAGCCGCTTGCTGTTTCTGCTCTTCACTGAGGTAGCCGTTGCGCGAACTCATCGCCAAACCTGAGTCTTCCCTGATGGTATCGACGCCAATGATCTCGATAGGCAGGGAAAGATCTTCTACCATGGCCTTGATCACCATGAGCTGCTGAAAATCTTTCTTACCAAATAGCGCCACGTCAGGTTGGACGATATTAAATAGCTTACAGACTATGGTGGTGACGCCGCGAAAATGACCCGGACGACTGGCACCACATAGTTCATCCGATAGCCCTGGTACCTCAACAAAGGTCTGCTGATCCATTCCCTTGGGGTAGATGATGGCCGGCGTTGGCGTAAACAGCAGCTCGGCACCGGCAGCTTCGAGAGCAGCTTGATCGGCGGCTAAAGTACGTGGATAGGCGTCCAGATCTTCGTTTTGCCCAAATTGCATCGGATTAACGAAGATAGAGACCACCACGTGATCGGCCTGTTTTAGCGCCTCCGTGACCAGGGTGATGTGCCCCTGATGCAGGTTGCCCATGGTGGGCACAAAAGCCACTGTCTCGCCAGCTCTTTTCCACTGACGCACCTTACTGCGTATCTCGGCGATATCTTGGGTGGTGTACATGTTACTGCTACCTTAATTTAGCTAAAAGTATGCTCGGCAGCGGGGAAGATCCCCTTGTCGACTTCTTCGATATAGGCGCGAATCGCGCTGCGGATCTCGCCGGTTTGAGCCAGATAGTTTTTCGAGAAACGAGGAATATAGCCGCTGGAGATCCCTAATACGTCGTGCATGACCAGGATCTGACCGTCGGTGTCAGCGCCCGCGCCAATACCGATAACCGGAATCGTTAGTGCTTCAGTGATGCTTTTCGCCAGTGCAGCCGGGATACATTCGACCACCAGTAACTGAGCACCTGCCGCCTCGATAGCCTTAGCTTCATCGATAATGCGCTGGGCGTTGTCGGCATCTCGCCCCTGAACCTTAAAGCCACCAAAAACATGTACAGACTGAGGTGTGAGTCCTAAGTGGGCACAGACGGGAATGCCGCGTTCGGTCAGCTTGGTTACAGTCTCAAGTAGCCAGTGGCCGCCCTCTAATTTGACCATGTTGGCGCCTGATTGCATGAGCACTGTGGCGTTGTTCATCGCCTGCTCTGGCGTAGCATAGCTCATAAACGGCATATCGGCGATCAACAGAGAGCGCTTGATACCGCGGCGCACGCAGCGGGTGTGATAGGCAATATCTTCAATGGTGACCGGCAGGGTGTCGTCATGACCCTGCAACACCATGCCTAACGAGTCGCCCACGAGGAGGACGTCTATCCCTTCGCTGTCGAAGGCGCCGCCGAAGCTGGCGTCATAGGCGGTGAGTGCAGTGAACTTCTTACCTTCCTGCTTGAACTTCAGCAGGGTAGAGCTGGTTATTTTGGACATAATGCTGGTCTTAACTTTGATTTAGAAAAGGATTCGGCCTAGGGTCTGTTTACCTTTCAGGTTTAATTTTTGTTCAATCTAAAAGCGTTTTGCTCAAGGCGCGTGCTGTGCCGCATAGTTTTTCTATGCAAATAGCACGCAACGCAGGACAAGGCGTGTTTAGATGAACCCTTAGGGCAGCTTTTGCAGTCCATTTCTACGGTGCTATCGCCCGTCTATGTAGAATAACTACATTACACAGGCTCTGCCTGGTATAAATCGTCTACAAAATGCTGGAAAACAAAACAGTAAAGGTCAACAGACTCTACAGTAGTGTGCTTTATAAGCTAACTGGCGCCTAAGTTCAATGATCCAGGGCGAGTTGTTGAACTTGGCTCTTAAGTTCGGGGCTGATGAGTGATGCTAGCGGGGTACCACAAGGAAGGATCAGATCAGGAGACAGATCATACAGAGGGATCAGCACGAAGCTGCGACTCTTCATGCCGTAGTGCGGCACCTTAAGACGGGGAATATCCAGCTGCCAGTCACCATAGAGCAGCAGATCCAGATCTAAAGTTCTCGCTCCCCAACGCACTTGCCGCACTCTGCCCTGTTCGTTTTCGATGGCTTGTAAAGCATCGAGTAGCGCCAATGGTGCGAGCATAGTCTGAAAGCGAGCCACCCCATTGAGGTAGTCCGGCTGCGGCACATCACCCATAGGGGCACTTTGGTAATAGGGAGAGACGCTCACCTGTCCGTCGCTTGCCAGGGATTTCAGTGCCTGACAGGCTTGATCCAATTGGTCTTTTGGGGCCGCGATATTGGCCCCCAGTGCGACGTAGACAGTGAGCATTATTCGGCTTTAGGTGCTTTCTTTGGGCTGCGACGACGGCGATTATTGCGGTTGCGGCTGCCTTTATTGACACTGCGGGCAATCACGCTTCGCTGCTCTTCGTTACCTTCGACAAAGCTCTTCCACCAGGCGGCGGATTTGGCGACATTGCCACCTTCGGCTTCTGCTCTGAGTAGCAGCAGATCATAGGCGGCGCGGAACTTAGGATGCTCGATAAACTTAAAGGCGCGGGTGCCCTGGTTACGGTCGAATCTCAGTTGCAGCTGCCAGATATCTTTTGCCGGTGTGCTGAATCGGCGGGGAATACTGATGGTGCGGCATTGCTGCTCCATCACGTCACCCATTGCAGCGTAGAAGGCATCATATTGGGTTAGGCCACTTTCCAGCGCGATATCATCGGCTCTTTGGCTCAGGGGATACCAAAGCATGGCGGCATAGAAGAAGGCCGGAGTGACCGACTTGTCAGCCTGGACGCGCTCATCTGTGTTGCGCATGATCGCCTTGACCAGTTTATTAACCGGTCCCTTAGGATCTTCCTCTAACAGGTTATCGACCAGCGGGAAGAGGGGGGCGAACAAGCCAAAGTCGCGCATCATGGCTAGGTTGTTTTCTGCCTGACCGTTAAAGAAGAGTTTAAGCACCTCTTCATACATACGGGCGGCGGGAATATCTTGAAGCAGCGGCGCCAGTTCATAGATTGGCTCACTCGCGGCCTTATCTATGTTCATCCCCAGCTTCGTGGCGAAGCGCACGGCGCGCAGCATGCGCACAGGGTCTTCACGGTAGCGTTTTTGCGGATCGCCAATCAGGCGCAGGGTGCGAGACTCGAGATCTTGCAAACCGCCGCCATAGCTGTGGATGGAGAAGTCGCTGATGTCATAGTAGAGGGCGTTGACGGTAAAATCGCGGCGCTCGGCGTCTTCATCTATGGTGCCATAGACGTTGTCGCGCAATAGGCGCCCTTCAGCATTGACCTTAGAGATCTTCTCGCCACTGTCAACATGGTGGCCACGCAGTGTGGCAACTTCGATAACATCGCGACCAAAGACGATGTGGGCCAGGCGGAATCTGCGCCCGACCAGGCGACAGTTGCGAAACAGCTTTTTAATCTCTTCCGGTGTGGCATTGGTGACCACATCGAAATCCTTTGGCTCGAGACCGAGGAGGATGTCACGCACACCACCACCCACCAGGTAGGCTTTATAGCCAGACTTGTGCAGACGATAGAGTACCTTAATAGCGTTTTCGCTAATTTGCTTACGAGAGATTGCATGGTGTTTGCGTGCAACTATCTCTAGGCTTAGTCCCGCTTGTGTGGTTTCTGTGGTGTTTTGATTGTCGTCAAAAAGCTGCTTACAGAATTGACTAATACGGCGAAAAATAGGACACCTCGAACTTGGATCTTGAGTTAGGGTTAAAATTAGGCCGCTATGATAACCCAAATATGGGTTAAAGAGTATACCCGGGCTTTCCCGGTCAACTGGGTTTCGTGACGGCGGTTAGGTTTTGCATTTCACTACTTTAGCGCATCGACTTAAGCGCCTTGCGGCAGAAGGATCTCCTGCTGACACGGGATCCGCTTCAGGTCAAATTGGCTGATGGCCTGGGCTAACATGGTTTCAACTTTGTCGATATCGCAAGGAGCTTGCCCCAGAAAGGCGAGCGCGGCATTGATACTGGCCTGAGGCGCCTCGATATCGATCGCCGGGGCATGATTCTGTTTTGAGAGCTTCATCCCAGGTTGGGCGCAGGCCAGTGGCAGATGTAGCCACTTAGGCGCCGTTTCGCCAAATAGCTCAAAGAGCGTGGCTTGGCGGGCGCTGGAGGTGAGCAGGTCGGCGCCGCGCACCACTTCGGTGATCCCTTGAAAGGCATCGTCCATGACCACCGCCAGCTGGTAGGCGTAGAGGCCGTCGCGGCGCTTGATAATAAAGTCCTCAGCCGCAAAGTCTGGTTCAACCTGGATAGGGCCCAGTAACTCATCATTAAAATGGTCTATGGCCAAGGTATTGTGAATGCGTATCGCGCCTTCAGTATGTTTAGGCATGCGCGCAGAGCAGCGGCCATCATAGGTGCCGCCCATCGCCTGGATCTGTTTGCGGGTGCACTGGCAAAAGTAGGCTTTGTCCTGCTGAACTAATGCGTCAAGCTGCGCCTGGTAGGCGCCTAGGCGATCGCTTTGATAGAGCACGGCGTCGTCCCATTGCAGGCCATAGGCATCTAGAGTCTTGAGGATAAGGTCGCTGGCACCTATGACCTCTCTCGGGGGATCGATATCTTCGATACGCACCAACCATTTACCTTGGTTTGCGCGGGCGCGTAGAAAGCTACCTAGCGCGGCAATTAAGGAGCCAAAATGCAGTGGACCCGAGGGGGAGGGGGCGAATCTACCAACATAGGCCTCTGTGCCGGTGGCTTGGGACGCGACGGCTTTGGGCATAGTGGTTTGAGTATTTGGGGTTTGAGAGTGGTCTGCTTGAACTATCACGGCAAAACCTTTAACGACACATCATAAAAAAGCGGGGCTAAGCCCCGCTTTACGCCAGATTAACCGGCCATCTGTTTCTCTTTGATCTCGGCGAGCGTCTTACAGTCGATACAGAGATCGGCCGTTGGACGAGCTTCGAGACGGCGGATACCGATTTCGATACCGCATGAATCACAGAAACCGAAATCGTCGTCTTCGATCTTCTGCAATGTCTTTTCAATCTTCTTGATCAGCTTACGCTCTCTGTCACGGGCGCGTAGTTCAAGACTGAACTCCTCTTCCTGAGCCGCACGGTCGACAGGGTCTGGGAAGTTAGCCGCTTCGTCTTGCATATGATTCAGGGTGCGATCCACCTCTTCACGGAGCTGACTACGCCAAGCATCGAGAATTTTTTTGAAGTGACCCAGTTGAGCGGTATTCATATATTCCTCACCTGGTTTTTCCTGGTAAGGATCTACACCTGCGATAGCGAGCACGCCAAGTTTTTTAGTGCCTTCAGGCATAACGCATCTCCTGTTAATCATTTGCGTTGTAGGGCGTCTTTATTAAAGGCCGATATCTATATCAGAATCTGATATACCACGCAAATTTTTTAAGCTGCCATAAGTTTATCTTTTGACTATGTCCTCTATTACGCATTAATTCAACTTTTACCTTCTATTTACAACTTGACAGGGCAGGATTTAATCAGACTGGCCCCACTTGGGGATAATTTACTGCTGTAGGCGAGGATCTCCACCCCATTTTGGTGGGCCTGAGTCAGAAGCTCGGCGTAGTCTGGGTCGATATGTTTGGCGGCGGCCACTGAGGTGATCCCCGTGTGTTGCACCACAAATAGCAGTACCGCTCTGTGGCCTTGCTTGACCATCTCCATCAGTTCACGCAGATGTTTTTGTCCCCGAGTGGTGACCGCATCGGGAAAGTAACCCTGGCCCTCTTCTAATAAGGTACAACTTTTGACTTCTATATAGCAGGCGGGTTTGCCCTCGCTCTGCAGTAATAGATCGATGCGGCTATTCTCACTGCCATATTTTACCTCGCGGCGCAGGGTGTCGTAGCCGCTCAGCTCGGTAATAACGCCCGCCTCAATCGCCTCAGCCGCCAGGGCATTCGCGCGCCCAGTGTTGATCCCTATGATGTGGCCCTCATCTGAGGCCGCTTGTTCCCAGGTATGGGCATATTTGCGTTTGGGATTGTCAGAGGTGGAGAACCAGACGGGCTCGCCGGGATAGAGGCAGTTGCGCATCGAGCCAGTGTTAGGACAGTGGATGGTGATCTCTGAGCCATCATCAAGTTGCACATCGGCGAGGAAGCGCTTGTAGCGTCTGAGCAATATTCCCTGTTCAAATGCGGGGGTAAAAATCATCTTGTCGACCTTATTATGCTGCTTATTATTTCTGTGGCTGGGTTTGGCGTTGGTTTGCTATCTCTATGTGGTAACAGACCACGGCTGAGCGCAGCGATTCTACCTTATTTAGCATTATGCTGTCGCACCGCCCTGCTGGCCTAGGGGGAATGGGGTTGATTTAAGCGATTAGATAAAGGCCCATGATTGGCGTTATACTTGGCGCCATTATAAGGCGGAGCCGCTAAAGGTTTCGCGACTCTCTGTACAGAAAAGGAATAACTATGAGCGACGTGATGAAGATTTATCTGACCAGCGATGCACCAGCAGCCCATTGGGGCAGCGCAGATGTGACCTTTACGGCGGGCCAGGCCAATATCCATCTGCAGGCGGGCGATCAGCTACGTCAGGTGCAGCAGGCGGCGCGTAAGCTACGCAATCAAGGGATTAACGAGGTGGCATTAGAAGGTGAGATCTGGGATCTTCACACTCAGTGGGCCTTCGCCCAAGGCTTTGCTACGGCCAAGCAGATAGGCAAGATAGCCTGGACTGGCGACGACGCCATCAAGAAAGTGCTAGACGACAGACGCGACAGCGCGGCCTTCGCCAGGCAGTTGATCAACGAGACTCCTGAAAACTTGGCGCCGGTGACCCTGGCAAATCAGGCTGCCCAGTGGCTGACTAAAGTCGGTGGCGACAAGGTGAGCTATCGCATCGTTGAGGGTGAAGCCCTGCTGGAAGAGAAGTGGATAGGCATTCACTCTGTGGGCCGCGGCAGTGAGCGTGCTCCTGCGCTGCTCGAACTGGACTATAACCCACTGGGTGATGATGCTCCTGTGTCGGCGGCGCTAGTGGGTAAAGGGATCACCTTCGACTCAGGCGGTTACAGCATCAAGGCGTCCGAAGGCATGCTGGGGATGAAGTGCGACATGGGCGGCGCGGCGACCGTGACGGCAGCGCTGGGCCTGGCGATCAAGTCTGGTCTGAATAAGCGTATCAAGCTGTTCCTCTGCTGCGCCGAGAACCTGATCAGTGGCCGTGCCTATAAACTGGGGGATATCCTCACCTACAAGAATGGCGTATCGGTTGAGGTAGTAAACACAGATGCCGAGGGGCGTTTGGTATTGGCCGATGGCCTGCAAGCCGCCTGTGAGACAGGTGCACCGCTGGTGATCGATGCCGCGACCCTGACCGGTGCTGCCGTGATGGCCGTGGGGACTCAGTACAACGCCATCTTCTCGCCAAGTCGTGAGTTGATTAACCGCACCCAAGAGAAGGCTTCATCTGTCGCCGAGATGGTGTGGCCACTTCCCCTCGATCCTTGGCACAAAGAGATGTGTCCATCAGCCTATGCCGATACCGCCAACAGTCGTCCGGTCAAAGGTGGCGGAGCTGGCGGCGCCTCAAACGCTGCCGGTTTCTTATGGCGCTTTGTGTCGGATGACACTCAGTGGTTACATATGGATCTAGCCTCGGCCTTTGCCGATTCGGCCAATGGCTTGTGGGCGGCGGGGGCGACCGCTCACGGCGTGTTAACCATTGCCGAGTTGCTGCAAGACTAAGCTAAGTTGTAGTGAATGTGAAAAACGCGCCAATGGCGCGTTTTTTTTATGTAAGTGTCCAGGAGGCCAATATCTCATATTGCACGCCTTGCTCACTGCTTTGGGAGTGATATAGATGCAGGGCATGGCCATTGAGGGTAAGAGTCGGGGATTTGATATCGGGCAGTGCCTTAGCCTTACGCATCAGGGTGATATGAGGCTGGAAGCTATGCTCACTGGTATGTAGCCCGAGTTGCTGCGCCAAACGCTGACATAGGTTAAACAGGGAGACTAGTTGCGGGTCTCGCGCCTCGCCTTTGAGGCAGAGGATCTTCGGCTTGTCCCAATGCGCTAGCGTATTGAGCGTCACTTCAAAAGCCGGCAGCCGGCGTTGGTGGGCGAGCCGCGCTAAGGTTTCGCTGAGGGCCTCTTGCTGCGCCGCGCTACATTGGCCGAGAAAGGCCAGCGTCATATGCAGATTGTCTCTAGGGACTATGCGCCCTTCGCCACCAATGTTTGCCTGCAGCTGAGTCAATGTGTCGAGCTGAGCAGCATTGGGAGAGATGGCAAGAAAGAGTCGTTTCATGGGTCTATCACCTGGTTGCCGATAAAGGCCAAAGTGTGTTACAAAAATACAAAGCGAATAATATTCTATTTGTTTGATTTTAAGCGAGTTATTTCGTCAATGCTGCATGAGTAGCTAAATGTGTCCTGTTGTCGCGTACTACTAGTGTTTACAACTTAACCTATGGGTAATTCTATGATTTCTGACTATAATCAGTGTCTGTATCAGATTAGCCAATCTAAGGATTAGATAGTATATGTCATCCGATACGCAACACGGATCGCGATCGCTCGAGCAAACTCTTGCTTATTTGTGCGAGCATGATTTGGAAGAGGAACTGCAGCTAGTGTTGCAGGAACTTGCCATCGATAATAATTGCGATGGCTTGTTTTTGTTACGTATTGGCAAAGGCCGTCTGCCTGTGCAGATTGAGGCTATGTATCAGTCTGATACATCCATCTTTAGTAAGCGCGACGCCGAATTGTTACTCAGCAGGGTGGCCAATAATCGCCACCTGCATTCCTATACCTCGCTGCGCGAACCGGCCATCGTTGAAGATGTGGCGGCCGCTATTGACGATGACGATAGTCGTGTACGCCTGAATCAGGCCAAGATCCGCAGTGTATTGCTTTTACCCGTCGGTGGGATCAAGCAATATATTTTTGGGGCTTACCGCTATAACTGCGAAGGACATTGGCCAGAGCTCGTCAGGCAAAAATTACTGTTGGCGGGAAATTTACTGGGTCTGGCGCAAGAGGTGACGCATCAGCGATTAGCGGCCAAGAGTAATGAACTGGTTTGTATCGAACATCTCTATCGCCTGCCTATTCCCTGTGTGCATGTCGGTGCCGATGATAGGGTGATACGTTTTAATCAGAGCGCATCTGAAACCTTGCGTGTAGAGACGCTACAGCGAATAGAAAGTCTGGTACCTGCATTAGCTCAAAAACGCTTTCTTGATACCATGAACCTGGTTAAAGATCAGGTGCTTGAGCAGTCGAGCTGCGAGGTGCCGCTCAAATTTTCCCCCAATGAGGTCGATTCCAAGGTGACCTTTCTCTCCCTCTCAGGGGAGGATGGCCCAATACTCATGTTGGTTGAGCCCGTGAAAGAGGTGGTGGAAGTCACTGATGAGCAGAGACTCTCGCTGAACTTTGATAGCTTAACTGGCCTGCCAAATCGCGCCTATTTTGAGGCTATCTATGATCTGTCCAATCCCTGTGACTGTGAACGTGCCACCTTTGTTGGTTTCATTAATATAGACAGATTTCAAATAGTCAATAATGTCAGTGGTCACAGGGCTGGCGACCATTTGCTGTGCCAGTTGGCCTCTCGCTTGAGCCAGTTGGTGCGCAAGGAAGATGTGGTTGCCAGGCTAAGTGGTGACGAATTTGGCATTTTAATGCCTAATATCGATGGCAAGATTGCCGAGCAGGTGGCAGAACGTATCTGTCAGGCGTTGGCTAACCATGAATTTAGCTGGGAAGGGCGTAAACATTGCGTGAGCGTTAGCATGGGAGTGGCCCGCTGCGAGAGTGATATAGATTCGATATCGGATCTGCTGCGGCGCGCCAGTGCCGCCTGCCTCTTGGCCAAGGAGAAGGGCGGCAACGCCTGGTATTTCTATAGTGCTCAAGATCCTGTGGTAGAGAAGCTCAATACCGAGATGAGCGCCTCGGTGGATATCATTGGCGCCCTGGCTAACGACAGATTTGAGCTCTTTTATCAGCCCATAGAACCCCTGAGTGTGAGTGACGAAGGCTTACATCTGGAGATCTTGCTGCGGATGCGATCTGCCGATGGCGAGCTGATCGCGCCGGGGATCTTTCTACCCGCCGCCGAGCGCTTTAACCTGGTGGCCAAGCTGGATCGCTGGGTGATCGACAAGCTGCTGCGCTGGGGCAGTGAACATATCGATATCTGGCAATCTTTGAGTATGGTATCGGTTAACCTCTCGGCCTTGTCGATCGGTGATAGCGAATTTATCAATTGGCTGGAGATGCGTTTGCTGGGCGAGCCCGAACTGGTGTCTAAGCTCTGCTTTGAGATCACTGAGACGGCGGCGGTCAGCCAGCTGGATCAGGCGACGGAGTTGATCAGCATGGTGAAACCCATGGGATGCAAGCTGGCGCTGGATGATTTTGGCTCAGGTTTCTCAAGTTTTGCCTATCTCAAGCTGCTCGATGTGGACTATGTGAAGATAGACGGACAGTTTATTCTACAACTGTGTGATGACAGGGCGGATCAGGCGATCGTCTCGGCCATCTGCCAACTTGGCCGCGACATGGATTTTGAAATCGTGGCGGAATTTGTCGAGTCGGTTGAGGTGGCCAAACATCTCGCGCGCTTGGGCGTCGAGTATGGTCAAGGCTATGGCATTGCCCGGCCGACATCCTTGGCGACTTTGAGTTCGGGTGAAGGCCTGCATTGGTATCGCCAGCTCTATTGTGAATAGATGTTAACCTTATAGCGCCCTTTAGCCGGGGCGCGTATGTTTAGTTTTGCCTTCATCCCTAGTAAACTGTCGCCAGTTTTTTGCCGATTGAACACCACCTTTGAACCAAGTACCTATCCATACACTCCTGCCTGAGATCCAACAGGCCCTGGAAAGCCATTCGCAGGTGATTCTGCAGGCGCCAACCGGGGCGGGTAAGTCGACCGCGTTGCCGCTGGCGATGCTCGACTGGTCACAGATACAGGGCAAGATTCTAATGTTGGAACCCAGACGTATCGCGGCGCGCAATGTCGCGCACTTTATTGCTGCGCAGCGCGGAGAGTCCGTAGGGCAATCTGTGGGTTATCGGGTACGCGGTGAGTCCAGCATCAGCGCCAAGACGCGTCTCGAAGTGGTGACCGAAGGGGTGTTGACCCGGATGATCCAGCAAGATCCTGAGTTATCGGATTATGGGTTGATCATCTTTGATGAGATCCATGAGCGCCATCTGACGACAGATCTTGGGCTGGCGCTGGCACTAGAGGTGCAGGCCTCGTTTCGTGAAGATCTCAAGATCATGGCGATGTCGGCCACTCTGGATGGCTTGCCTCTCTCAGATTTAATGCCTGATGCTGCTAGTCTTGTCAGCGAAGGGCGCAGCTATCCTGTCAGTTTGAGTTATCGTCCCGGCGATGCTCATCAAGATTGGTTGCCCCATATGGCCAAGGTGATAGTCGACGCCTTGAGTGAGCATCAGCAGGGCTCTTTACTGGCGTTTCTGCCCGGCCAGCGCGAGATTGGGCGTTTACAAACCCTATTATCGGAGCGGCTCGACAGCAAGGTGTTCTTGATTGCACCTCTCTATGGCGCCTTGCCGCCCAAACAACAAGATGCCGCTATTGCCGCTCCGCCTAAGGGGATGCGTAAGTTAGTGCTGGCGACTAATGTGGCCGAGTCGAGTCTGACCATTGAAGATATTCAGCTGGTGGTCGATGCCGGTTATAAGCGTCAGGCCAGCTTTAATCCCAAGACGGCGGTGAATCGACTGTCACTGAAACGGATCAGCCAATCTTCAGCGGCCCAGCGCGCCGGCCGCGCCGGGCGTCTTAGCGCTGGCCACTGCATCAGGCTCTGGCCACAGCAGGAGCATGAGCGTCTGCTCAAGGCCGACGAGCCGGAAATTCAACATGGTGATCTCACCAATGCAGCCTTGGATGCTGCTTTCTGGGGAGTGAACACCCTACAAGCCTTGCCCCTTATTTCGCCGCCTAACGCGGCCAATGAAACCGTTGCCTGGGAGCTGCTTACTCAGCTTGAATTGGTGGATAGTCAGCGGCGCATAACGGCCCATGGCCGCGCCGCCTATCAGCTTGGCTGTCATCCCCGTCTGGCACATATGTTGTTGGCCGCCAAGGCGTTGGAAGAGAGCGGGAGTCCCTACTATTTGCCGCTGGCGGCGGTATTGGCGGCGCTACTTGAGGCGCGAGCCTTGCCCCGACGCGGCGCAGATATTACGCGATATTTAAACGAGGCCCGGGGGGGCGAGATTGCTAAGCTTGCAAAGCAATATCTGGTGAGAGTGGGCGGGAATAAAGCCTTTAGCCAGGTGTTGAGTGAGAGCCGGGATCAGGATATTGCTATTTTATTGGCGCTGGCGTTTCCCGATCGCATCGCCAAGGCGCGTGGGGTGAAGGGCTATCAACTTGCCTGCGGTGCTGGGGTGGCACTCGGCGATGACGATGCGCTGCAGGGGGAGCCTTGGCTGGTGGTGGCCGATTTTCAGGAGAGCGATGGGCAAAGTAGTGGCCGCATTCTGCTGGCGGCTAAGTTGGATCCTGCCTTGTTTGACGGCGCCCTGGCAAACAGGGGGCAGACCCAAGTCGTGACTGGCTGGGATGAGGATAAGGCGCGTTTTTACGGTTTATCTCAACGGCGTATCGGGGCTATCATATTGAGCGAACGCCCCTTAGCGGCTCTGGACGAAGAGACGATTCATCAGGCTATCTATCAGCTGATCCGTACTAAAGGCCTTTCGCTGCTGGGATTTGATGATAAGGTGGAGCAGCTCAGGCGTCGGGTGGCGCTGGCGCGTCAGTTTGAACTGGCGGGAGACTGGCCCGATGTTAGCGATGAATCCCTATTGGCCGAGTTGCCCAAGTGGCTGGGACCCTATCTCGATGGGGTGCGCCGCCTGAACCAGCTCAAGGGACTGGATTTTTACACCCTGCTGCTCAATCGCCTGGAATGGAGCCAGCAGCAGGCATTAAACGAACTACTGCCGACCCACTGGCCGATGAAAACGGGTACTCGGGCGGCGATACGTTACGACGACTCGGGACGCGCCCTGCTTAGCGTGCGTCTGCAGGAGGCGCTGGGCATGGCTCAGAGTCCGCGTCTGGCCCAAGGTAAATTGGTGGTGACCATGGAGCTTCTGTCGCCAGCCATGCGACCGTTGGCGTTAACCGCCGATCTGGCCAACTTCTGGACTGGCCCCTATGTCGAGGTAAAGAAAGAGATGAAGGGGCGTTACCCTAAGCATCTATGGCCCGACGATCCGGCCAACACCTTGCCAACCAAATTAACCAAGAAAAAGATGTCAGCAAATGGGCAGTGATCGCCCTTTTGCTGTTTGACTGGAAAAGAGATGACGAATAAAGAGACGCCAAAGCAACGTAAGCCGCGTAAGTCGGCCAATGGCAAGACAAGCAAGCCTAAAGCCAGTGCCGTAAAGCCGGGATGGGGGCGTAAGATCTGGTCTTTGAGCTGGAAGCTCGGCCTGATACTGTTTGCCGCCTTAACGATTTATAGCATCTATCTGGATCAGATCATCGCCCGTAAATTTGAAGGGCAAAAGTGGCATCTGCCAGCGCAGGTATTTAGCCGTTCTATGGCGCTTTATCCTGGGGCGGCGGTGAGTCATGATCAGTTGATCGCCGAGCTAAAGCTATTGGGTTATCGTAAGGTGGCTAATCCCCGTCAGGTGGGAGAGTTTTCCGCCTCTAAGACCAAGGTGGATCTCTGGCGACGTCCCTTCCTGCATCCTCAAGGTTCCCAAGAGGAACAGCGGGTGATGATCACCTTCGACAGCCTAGGGGTCGCCTCTGTAGCGCGCAGTGATAACCGTGAACTTGCGGTGTTTCATCTCGAACCCGTGCTGCTGGATCGCATGATCACAGGTGATGGCGAAGATAGGTTGTTTGTGGCCACAGATAAGATGCCCAAGGCGATTGTGGATGCCTTGATCTTGGTAGAAGACAGAAGTTTTTACGAGCATCACGGGGTAAATCCCTTTGCCATAGTGCGCGCCGCTATGGTGAATATCAGCGCCGGACGCACAGTACAAGGTGGCTCAACCCTGACCCAGCAGCTGGCGAAAAACTTCTTTCTTTCCAGCGAGCGTTCCATCATACGTAAGCTTAGAGAAGCCCTGATGGCGCTGATCATCGATTTTCGTTATGACAAGGATGAGATCTTAGAGGCCTACCTCAACGAGGTGTATATGGGTCAGGATAAGTCTCGCGCCGTGCATGGAATGGGGCTGGCCTCTCAGTTCTATTTTGGTCGACCTATTGCCGAGCTGACTTTAGCTCAACAGGCGTTTCTGGTCGCGGCGATCAAGGGCCCTTCTTACTATAACCCTTGGCGTTACCCTGAGCGGGCACAGGAACGACGGGATCTGGTGCTGCGTCTCTTGATGGAGTCTGGCCAACTGCCTGTGGCTCAGTATAAGGCGGCGGTGGAGTCACCTCTTGGGGTGCGCCAATTTAGTCGACCTGTGCACAAGAAGCTACCGGCGTTCTTTGCCGTGGTACGCGGTGAACTGTCACGTCGTTTTGGCGATGCTTTGCTGCAACAGTCGGGCATTAAGGTCTACACAACCTTAGATCCATTGGCTCAGGAGGCGGCAGAGCTGGCGGTGCGTAAGACGATGCAGCAGCTGGAGCAGCGAGACAAGGCTTTACAAGTTGGTATGGTGGTGACCGACAAATATTCAGCGGGTATTGCTGCCATGGTGGGCGACAAGGTGCCTAGTTACCATGGTTTTAACCGTGCGGTGGAGATTCGCAGGCCCATAGGCTCGTTAATCAAACCTTTTGTCTATGCCACGGCCTTGAGCCAGGGGGATAAATATACCCTGGCAACGCCGTTAAAGGATGAGCCCATCACATTGACCAACTCTCATGGTAAGACCTGGTCACCGCAAAACGTGACCAAGCAGTTCTCTGGCGAAGTGCCTCTGATGACGGCCTTTAAGAAGTCGATGAACGTACCAACGGTGAACTTAGGGATGGCCATAGGCACAGATGCGGTGGCAACCACTCTGGCCAAGTCTGGCTGGGATGAAGAGATCCCCGATTATCCCTCAATGTTGTTGGGTGCAGTCAATGGCTCGCCGCTGATGGTCGCCCAGGTGTATCAGACATTGGCGGACAATGGACGTTATCGTCAGCTTAATGCGGTGACCCATGTGCTGGATGCAGACAATCAGCTCCTGGCGGCCAGTCAGAGCAACGCCAGCCAGGCATTGCCTGTAGCCAGTGACTTCCTGGTACAGCATGCGATGACTCAGGTGGTTGCATCTGGTACCGCTGCCAAGTTGGGGCAGGCGTTTCCTGGGGTTACCCTGGCGGGTAAGACAGGCACCAGTAATGATTCACGCGACTCTTGGTTTGCCGGTTTCGATGAACGTAACGTGGCAGCGGTTTGGGTTGGCTTGGATGACAATGGCAAGACAAGCCTTTACGGCAGCAGTGGTGCCATGGCCGTGTATCAGGCCTTCCTCAAACAGCGCGCACCTATTGGTTTAAGACGCACACCGGTCGAAGGCGTGGTAAATGGTTACTTCGATGCCAAGACAGGCGTTGCCAAGCAGGCTAAGTGCGGCAATGTTATTGCCGTCCCCGCGCTGACTGAGAGCTATCATCCGGCGAAGAACTGTGGCGAGCCGCTCTCCTGGTGGCAGAAACTGATGGGTGGCTAAGCGCCCGGGTTAATCACAGCAATAAAAAAGCTCACCTAAGGTGAGCTTTTTTATTGCTGTTTAGCAGCGCTATATATCTTATTTCAGGCGGCGCTGCTTGGGTCTTGCTTGCTGCCAAAGATAGAGACCAGAGATGGCCATGAAGATTAAACTGAGGGCCACCAGGTCCATCATCAGGGTGCCGGGCAGGCCTATGATGCGGCCACTGTGTAGGTCTAGCAACACACGTTCCCAATTGAGGTGCATGGCGCGGGCGGCAAGCGAAAGGCGCTGGCTGACGCCAGAGGTCGTTTCGTTGGCGAGGGGCGTTTGCCAGTCTAAGGGGACAAGTGGTTTTGCCGGTTGCCAGTCGATGAGGTCGGCGTCACTTAAGTAACTGCCGGAAGCCGTGTTCAGCCAAAGCTGTTGGCTATCGCCTTGGGGAACAAGGGCCAGTGCACTTAGATCTTGGGGTAGGCCTGTGGCTCGGCTCTGCTGCTCGAGCAAGTTACCTGCTTGATCAAGCAGATACAGATGTTGGTCATCGATGGCCACATAGTGATTGCCATAGGCAAGGGCGCCAAGTAGCGGTCCTTGAGCCTCCAATACAGGTTTATCCTTGAGCCAAAGCAGGTTATCGCTCGCCGCGAGCAGGGGCTCTGTAGCGAAGACCATGATCTGGTTAGGCGCCTTGATACCATAATGATCCAGTAACCAGGCTTGATTAACATGAGCCGTATCTAGCTTGAGTTCATTGCTGTGGTTGATCAAGATGCCAGTCGCGGCGACCAAGACCACCAGGATAGCACTGGCAATGCCTAGACGTCTGTGCCAGGGTCTGAACACTTTGGCGAGTTTTTGCCACAGAGGTTTACGGTGGGGATGGCGAGGTTTGTTTGTCATCTATGGCTTTCTTTATTTTGGCAATGTTAGGACGTTAGCAATCCAGGTAAAAGGATGCGGGCTGGTGGCCCAAGGAATACAAAAAGAGCAGGGGTATCCTGCTCGCTGGCCATAATATAACACTAACAGGGCAGATCGCCATCTGTGCTATTGAGTCACCCTGTCGTCTAGATAGAGGGCGATGCGTGATAGTTTGGTGAGTGCGCGCACCGACAGGGTGGCGCCTGTGATACCATCGATATTGCGATCCAGTTGGTGATCGCCGGTCAATTTAGCCTGTTTAAATTGATCGGTGAAAAACTCGTGACGCACCTCATCACCTCGACTCTCGCGATAGACAAGCACCTTGGTTTGGGCGATCGCCTTGTTTTTGATATGTATGCCAACCGTGATGGGGGATTCCTTACCTATCTCTTCGAGGATCCATACGGTTTCGCCTTCCTGCTGCCAGTAACGTACTCGCATCTTGTTAAATTTATGGGCCAAGATATCTTCGATCACTTGCTTATCATCATCTTCTAACCAGTAGACCTTTGCCTTTGGCATAGGGGCGGCGAAGGCTTGGGTAATAAAGTCTTCGTTGCTTTGATAGACACTGGCGGCCTGCACGCAGAAGGCAGCGAAGAGTGAGGCAAATATGAGCTTAACAGAAAGAGATTTCATTGATTGACCCAGTAGCAAGGTAATGGATGAGGCCTGTGATAATGAATCCATTCACTATGGCTAAGACACCTCGTAAAGTGTCTTAGCCATAGGCAGTGCTCGTTTGGAGCACTGCTATGGAGGGCTAGCTTAGAATTGGTAGCCAACGCCTAGGTTGAAACCATCGGCATCTTTAGCGCCGCCAACTTTTTCGTAGTCAGCCTTAAATACTACATTTTCGTGTAACCAGTAGTTAATACCTACGTTGGTTTGCTCGACCTTAGTGTCGTCGCCGTTACCTGCATTGTTGTCATACTCGTTGTAGCGAGCAAAGATGCCAATGCTTTCATTGAAGCGGTAAGATGGCTCAATGTACCAACCGTTTTGCTCGTCGCGACCCAATGCTTCAGCTTCTTTACCGTCGATATCCCACTGAGCATACAGTGCCTTAACGGTGAAGTTTTCGATGCTGTAGATAGCATGAGCGGTTAACAAAGTCGCTGAAGCCGTGTCAACACCCGCTTTACCTTGAGTGAGATCAGACTGATATTGTGCCGTAGCCGCTAGCTCTAAACCTGCAACGCCCGTGTATTTAATGCGTGCGGTATAGGCTAGATCCGAGGCGTCAGCTTTAGCAACTTTTTGGCGACCACCGCGGATGTTATAAGTATCATCAACTTTCAGACCTGAAGTGATGGCACCGTCAAAGGCCAGGCCAGGTGCTGCTTTGATGTTGAGGTTGATACCCGCTTCCCACCAAGTCGCTGGCAAGATGTTTTTCTCAACAGGGTTACGTTCAACACCGTAGAAGGTTGGTGGCTCGTGAGTTTCGTTGATGATGCCTACAGGCATTAGGAACAAACCTGCTTTACCGGTGAACATCTCGTTAAAGTCATGCTCTACATAAGCTTGTTCTAGTTCAACCTCGCCTGGCTTGTCATCACCAGAAAGTGCATGCTCAATTTCTAGCTCAGAGAAGAAACGTGTGTTTTCTGTGAACTCATGGCCAAAGAACAGCACGAAACGATGGAAATCGATATCTTTTTTGTCTTTACCTGATTTGTTGTCTGTGATGTTGTTGTAATGAAGTTCACCATAACCACCGATAGTGGTCGCACTCTTGGCAGAGCTAGTTTCTTCAACGGCATCAGCGGTTTTTTCTACACGTTGCTCAGTTTGCTCAAGACGCTTTTCAAGATCTTGCAGTACTTTCTGCTGCTGCTCGATCACTTTACGCAGTTCCTGAGTTTCATCAGAGGCAATAGCGGCTTGGCTAGCAAATGCGCTGACTAGCGCGGCGGCAATTAGCGTTTTCTTCATCATTTCTCATCCCAGTTGTTGTATCAGGGTTATTAAGTTGCTGGCGATTCTATCAATCAGATATCGTAATGCAAACAATTATCATTAAGTTTTTTGATTGAGATCAACATTTGTAAAGAAAGCGTAAAGCGCTGTGGTGATGTGCAGCTGGGGTGAACTAGAAATAAATCACTTTATTAACAAATGTTTGCATTGCATTTAGCCTTGCAGTTTTTCTGTAATAAAGGTTAATGCTTGGTTGTGCAATAAGTGTGCAGCAGGCCTGTTGTTAACTGCTTTATCCATTTGAGGGCAGAGTCATCACCTCTAATTGTGATTCGCTGATTGAAAATTGCCCCTTGGGAGCCCAAGGGGCGGTAGCCTTAGAATTGGTAGCGATAACCGAGGGTGACGGATAAAGGTTTACCAGCAAAATTAGAACCATGGATCTTGGTGGTGACATAGCTGGTGTCGAACAGATTTTCTGCGCTGAGATAAACCTCATGAGCCTCACCTAGATGGTAGCGTCCTGAGAGGTCGACAATGGTTTTGGCTTCGATCAGCTGCTCTGTGGCGATCGCCCCTTGACCTGCTTGGGTACGAATGTCATCGGTATAGCGTGCCGCTAGAGTGATTTGCCAGTTGTCACCGGCCATTGCTGCCGATGCAAATAGTTGATTTTCTGGCAAGTAAGGCAATTTATAGCCAGCCTCTACTTCTCCCCAAGGGTCAAAATCTGAGGTAAAGCTTTTGGCGAATTCGGCCTGTGTGTAGGTGTAAGCGAGCTTAACTGGAAAGCTGATATCGCCGTCGTGGTTAAAGGTGTGATCTAAACTGAGTTCGAGACCACTGACTTCTACTTCGCCGCCATTGTATTGGTTGCCAATATTGTCATCATCACAGCCTTGTGCAGCGGTGCAGTTACCATGCATGTTGCTGTAATCACTGTAAAAGACGATGGCTTCAGCATTAAGGTTACCACTGTTGAAGCGCGCACCTGCCTCATAGTTCCAACTTAACTCTTCCTGACGATCACTGTTGCCAGGGGCAGCAGGGGAGAAACCTTTCTGCACACCAGCCAGCAGTAACCAGTTGTCATCAAGCTGATAACTGGCCGAGAGTGACGGAAGCAGTGCCGAGAAGCTGTTGCGAACATCTTTATCGGCTTCGCCGTCTCTGCCGACATTACTCTTCCCCCAGTCGAGGCGACGAGTGTCGACATCTTCATAACGTAGGCCTGCGGTGATATTGAACTGGCCGATCTGAATTTTATCCTGAACATAGAGGGCGATAGCCTGGGCACTATCGATACGGTTAGAGTCGGTACCTGGGATCCCTGCGCTGCTCAAACGCATGACCTGATCTGCTCCCATGTTGTATTTATCTACCCACTGAAACCTGTCCATCTCATCTTCATGGTAGCGGGCCCCGATGGCGATTTCGTGATTATCCAGTAACCAGTTGAGCTCACTTTGAATACCTTGAGACAGATATTGACGATTATTGGCTTTAACATCGACGCTAAGATCGCCACTGGTGGGATCGCTATCGAAGTCAGCAGCTATTTGCGTGCCGTCGCCGCTGATGCTCTGTCCGTTCACTTTACTGGTTTTGTACCAGTTACGGGCAAACTCGTTGTAATAAACTATGGTGCCTAGCGACAAGCTGTCGTTGAGATCGATAAGATGATTAAGTTGCAGCTGCTTGTGCTCTGTGGTCATCTTGTCTTTCTGAGACGCAGAATATCTTTGGTAGGGATTGGCGGCAAAGTCGGCGTCGGTAAGGCCCATATAGGTTTCGTTGGAGATCTCGTCGGAATACTTAAGTTTCAATTCGAGGGTTTGCTGGTATTGGCTAGCCTTGTCACTACGAATACTCATCTTGGCTAAAGCGTCGTTTTTAGTGAATCCAGTGTTGCCATCGACGCCGTTAATGTCGCGAAAACCATCGGCCTGGTAGCGATAAAGCTCGGCCACTGCGCCGATGCGCTCACCCTGTCCGCCGGCGAAAGCATGTAGCTTGCCAAATCCATGTTGACCAGCAGCGATATCCACTTGACCCGCGAGGTCTTGCTCAGGGATCTGACGTGAGATGAGGTTGAGCACGCCGCCCGTTGTGCGAGGGCCATATTTGACCGTAGAGCTGCCCTTAAGCACTTCGATAGATTGCATTCTGCCTGATGTAGGAAAGTAGTAGGCCGCAGGAGAAGCATAGGGAGCGGGCGCTGCCAGTACACCATCTTCCATTACCGTGATTTTTTCGGAGCGGTTTTGGCCTGTTCCGCGCATGCCAAGATTTGGCCGCAAACCGAAACCATCTTCCTCCTGAATATAGACACCGGGCACCGAGGCGAGAGTGCGCATAATGTCACTGTATTTAAAGGTATCGAGTTCGGCTTGGGTGATTTGGTGAGCACTACCCGGGACGGTATTAAGCGGATTGCGCTGGCCGAAAATGGTTAATTGTTCTAGTGGTTTAGCCGTTTCATCACCGGCTTGGGCATAACTGGGGGTGGCAAGGACTGATAGCAGACTCAAGCTGATAAGACTAAGCGAGGTATTAAGCGGGCGTAACATACAATCTCCAATGAAAATACGAATGATTATCTTTTGCATGGAGATGTTAGTGTTGAGTCCTTAATTTTAACTTAAATGGTTAGACGTTTACGTTTGTTAAATTTTGTATCTTTAAGTCATCGGAGAACTATTTGGTGGGTTTTGCTATAGACTGTGCCTCTTAAATATTAACTATCCCCCTATCGCTATCGAGCCATTATGTTTCTAAGTCACTATTTTAAAAAAGATCAGCAAGTTGTTTCCGTCTCAGCACAGCAAGCGAGCGAGTTCGCTAAAGGTGTGGCGCAAGACTTCAACCCTATCCATGATGTCGATGCCAAGAAATTTTGCGTCCCCGGAGATCTGCTGTTTGCCTTAGTACTTGGTCAGTATGGACTTAGCCAGAAGATGCAGTTTCGTTTCGAGGGCATGGTAGGCAATGGGGTTAATCTGGTCTTTCCCGATAACGTAAGCGATGCCTTTGCCATTTTGGATGATAAGGATAAGCAATACCTCAGCGTCGAGCGCAGCGGTGATAGCACCTTGTGTGAGGTGCAGACAGAGTCTTTTATTCGCAGCTATGTGGCTTTCTCTGGCTTAAACTTCACCCATGTGCTGGTGCCGCTGATGAGGCAGCATGGTGTGATGATCAACCCTGCGCGTCCCTTAGTGATCTATGAAAGCATGTCGTTCGACCTGGCGAGTCTGGATTTTAAACATATCGAGCTGTCCCTGGTCGAGCAGAAGCTGGCTATCGAGGGTAAGCGCGGGGATGTGACTCTGAAGTTTGAGCTGCACTGCGGCGAGACCTTAGTGGGCACAGGAGAGAAGACACTCGTACTTAGCGGTCTGCGTCCACTTGAAGCCGAGAGCATGGATGAGATGGTGGCCCGCTACGAGGCGCGCCGTGTGA
Organism: Shewanella marisflavi; assembly: GCF_002215585.1. Taxonomy (NCBI): domain Bacteria; kingdom Pseudomonadati; phylum Pseudomonadota; class Gammaproteobacteria; order Alteromonadales; family Shewanellaceae; genus Shewanella; species Shewanella marisflavi. The sequence continues at coordinate 3,559,000 of NZ_CP022272.1, read as the reverse complement.
GTTACCAGCAAGGCAACTAACATTTTGGGGTCGGCGCGAGTCGGCCCCTATTACTACTCTTTAGCAGCCACGCTGCGCTACTTTGTTTGATATCTTAACTTCACACCTTTTGCTCTAGCTCTTTGTTCTGCAGGCTTGCCATTGCCTTGAAAATCACCTGAAATCGGCTGTGACGCACGCTTTTTAAACGACTATCCCATCCAAGCCCTGGGCCAGATTGCCAAGACACTGGCTTTGTTTTACTTTAGTGGGATTGTTTTGCTATTCCCCTTTGCTGCTTGCCCCTCGGGGCGGCCGACAAGCTCGTTTGGATAAGGAAAGAGATGCCAAGCTTAAATCGAATCGTGCTGATCAATACGCACCTCCCTGGCGTTGTGGAACTCGCCCTCGATGGACACACTAATATTTGTGGCACCAATGCCTCGGGCAAGACCACGCTGCAGCGTCTGGTGCCCGTGTTTTATGGTGAATATCCCAGCCGAGTGGTGCCCTCGACCCGTGACAGCTTCGAGCGTTGGTACCTGCCCCATGACTCCAGTTACATCATCTATGAGTACAAGCGTGACGACGGCCTGCTGACCCAGGCGGTGCTGGCCTCTGCCGGTGATGGCAAAGGGGTCAACTACCGTTTTATCGGTAAAGGCTTCGAGCTGGCTGATTATGTGAAGTCCCAGCAAGGGGAGTCGATTCTCTGCCATAACATGGCCGAGCTGGGCCGTGAGATGAAACGCGCCGGTGTGGCGGTGACTAACCTGCTGAACACCCGCGAATATCGCGCCATCATTCAAAACGATCGCACTCTGCTCAGCACTGGCAGCAACCGTAGTGAGCTCAGGGCCTACGCCCGTCAATTCTCCCTGTGTCAGCATGAGCATACGCTGCGTCACATAGAGAAGCTGGCCAAGGCGGTGCACTCCAAAGAGGGCAAGATGGAGACCATCAAGTCGATGATCGCCGCCATCTTAGAGGAGGATGGGGTTAACCCGCCCAGCTCACGGCTTAATCCACAGCGCGTCGAGTCTTGGATCCGCGAAAGTCAGTTGATCCAGGGCTTCGAGCAGATCCGCCCCGAGTTTGACAAGTTGGAGCAGGAATTCAATCAGCTACTCAGCGCCGAGCAGCGTCTGGCTGGCCTGAAACGTGGCTATGGTAAGGATGAATCTCAGGAGATAGAGCGTCAGGAGATCCATCAGCAGCGCTCAAAAGATCTGGGTAACAAGTTGCGTCAGCTCGACGATGAGTGGAAGGAGCTGCGCGACGAGCTCAACTTGGACCTCTCTGCCGCCAAGGGGGATGTGGCCAAGATAGAGCATGAGCTGGATATTATCGAAGATCAACATGCAGGTTTTCTCGATGCCGACATCGAGCAGGCCAAGCTGGATCTTGAGCAGCTCCCCAGCTGGCGCGCCAGCCTGGAGAATCTCACCGAGCGTCATAAGCTACAGACAGAGAAGCATCAGGATATTGAGGCGGCCTACAACGCACGTCGTAGCAAGATTGGCGAGAACCTCAACCGTGAGCTGGAACAGCTCGACAAGGAGCAGGACAAGCATCGCGAAGCCAGAGACAAGCAGCAGGAGGCCGGCCGCGAGGAGCTGGCAGCCCTAGAGCAACGCTGGCGAGAGCAGATGGACGCGGGCCGCGCTAAGCACAATGAGCAGGAATACCAGCTCAAGTTGACGGCGGCCGAGTTGCAGATGCAGGTTAACAGTGTCACCTACAGCGAGGAAGAGAAGCTGGCCCTGGCGGTGTTTGACGAGCGTATCTCCCGCGCCGACGAGGAGCAAGAAGCCTGCAACGCCATGGTAGATCGTCTCACGGCTGAGGAGCGTAAGCTCAGAGCCAAGCGGGATCAGGCCAATGAAAGCCTGAGACAGGCAGGCGTTCGTGTGATTGAGCGCCAGGGGGCGCTGGATGAACTGCATCAGGTGCTTTTCCCTCAATCCCATACTCTGCTTGAGTATCTACGTAAGGAAGTACAGGGCTGGGAAGAGAGCATAGGTAAGCTGATTAACCCTGAACTTTTACATCGCAGTGACCTGCATCCGGCCAAATCGGCAGATGGTGATAGCTTCTGCGGTGTCGAACTGGATCTCAAGGCGTTGGCGACTCCAGAATATGCGGCCTCGGAGCAGGAACTCAGGGGACGTTACAGCGAGGCCGAGGAGGCACTGGCGAGCGCCAAACAGCTACAGACAGAGGCTGAAGAAGCCTTAGTGGCCATCAATGCCGAGCTGGATAAACTCAACCGCGAACTCACCTTTGCTAAGACGGCTTATAAAAACAGCCGCGACGATCTGCGCCGCCTGTTCGACGAGAAGCGCGCTGAGCAGGAGAAAATTAATCAGGCGCTAACCGCGCGTAAGGCTGATTCCCAGAAGCGTCTTGCTCGTCTCGACAGTGAGATGAAACAGCTTAAGGCTCAGCATCAGGAGTGGCTCGAGGAGCAAAACGAGCAGGCGCTCGAGGCGCGCATGGAGAAGAAGGCCTACTGGCAGGAAGTGGTTGGCGCCTTGGATGCCCAGCTGTCACAGGTAAAACAGAATATTAGTGAGCGCCGCCAGGCGGCCAAGGCGGAGCAGAAGGCCTGCGAGCAGTGGTATAAGGATGAGCTGAAATCCCGCGGCGTCGATGAAGATAAGATCTTGAAGTTGAAGCAGGAGATCCGCACGCTTGAAAGCAATATCGGCAAGGCGGAGCAGCGACGCAGTGAGGTACTGCGCTTCGACGATTGGTATCAACATACCTGGCTTGCCCGTAAGCCTAAGCTGCAGACCGAACTGAGCAAGGTGAAGATGGCGGTGACCGAGTTGAGTCAACAGCTCACCACTAAGGCCAACGAGGTAAAACATCAGCGTCAGCAATATGATAGCGAGCGCAAGCAGTCTGATTCGATTCAGGTAGAGGCCTCGGAGAACTTGACCAAGCTGCGCGCCGTGATGCGCAAACTGGCCGAGCTGAAACTGCCCTCGAGTCAGGACGAGATGCAAGGTGGCCTTACCGAGCGATTGCGTCAGGGTGAAGAACTGCTGCTGCGCCGGGATCAGCTAATGGGGTCGGTGAAGCAGTATATTGAGCATTTCGATTCGGTGATCGCCAGCAAGTCGGGCTCTAGCTTGTCGGAGACCTGGGAGCGCGCCCGCGAGGAGTCGAGCTTTGTTAACGACAAGGGCATTCGCCTGTTGGATTATCGCAAGCTGGTGCCGCAACTTGAGCAGCTGCTCAACGTCATGGTGCCTCAGGCGATCATGGGGCTAAGAGAGCAGGGGCGTAACTTTGGTATCGATCTGACCGCGTTTTATGATGTATTGGCGGATATCGATCGCCGCATCGCCTCGCAGAGTGCCCGCATCACCCGCGAGGTGGGCGAAGAGCTGTTCCTCGACGGGGTGAGCGAGTCGGCGGTGCGTATCCGCTCGCGCATCAGTGAGCTAGAGTTCTGGCCAGAGTTGGAGGAGTTCGTTAAGGCGTTTAAACAGTGGAAAGCCGAGGGCTTTGCCGACTTGCCTGATGAGCACTACACCAGCAGTATGCGCCGCGCGTTGGATATCATCGGCCGCGCCGCCCTAACCGGCGGTATCGCCAAGCTGTTAGAGATAGAGCTACGCCTGAAAGAGGGCAACAGCGATCTGGTGATCCGCACCGACCGTCAGCTTAACGAATCCTCGAGCCATGGTATGGCTTATCTGATCTTGTGCAAGTTCCTGCTGGCCTTTACCCGCCTGCTGCGTGGCCGCGCCGATGTGACCATTCACTGGCCGATCGACGAGCTGGGTACACTGCACCACGGTAACGTGAAGAAGATCTTCGATGCCTGTGAGAACAATAACATCTCTGTGTTGGGCGCTTTCCCTAACCCTGAGTCAGAGGTGCTTAACCTGTTTGCTAACCGCTACATCATTAATAAGCAAACTAAGAAATTACAAGTGGTTAAGCCGCAAGTTAACCCCATAGCCGATAAGCTGAGCCAGCGTTTTGCCAAGGAGGCTGTGTAAATGAGCAGTAGCACACAAACCGTATTAGTGGGCCAGGGCGCCTTGATTGAAGCCTTGCTGCGTGGTGAGTTTATCTGCCGTACCAGCAATGAAGAGGCCTGGCGCGCACTCAAGTCGCAAGCCACTCGTGATAACGTCGAGCAATACCTGAATCAGATTAATCGCACCCTGGCCTCGGCCGGAGAGGGCGAGGTGTTCTTCTGCGGTTACCTGCAACTGGGGGACGATGAACGTAAGGTGATCTCCAGTCAGTTTCGCGATATCTGCCATGCGCTGATCCCCTTGGTGGAATGGTTAGTGCTGGTGCAAGAGGCCAGCGGCCAGGACGCGCCACTGTCTGAAGGTGCGGCGGTGCGGCTCAACGAGTTGCAGACCCGTATCGAAGATACTCCGGCGTTTCGCGAGCAGCTGGCTAAGATCAGCCACTATCGTCTGTTTGGCTCCAGCTCTACCCAGGTGGATGCACAGATCAAGTTGGTGTTTAAACGTCTGGTAGAGCTGGGATATCTGCTGCGTCCCAACCAGGAGAAGCAGATCTATATCGCCACCGGCAAGTTGGATTACCTCTATGAGGTGATCCGTTTCATCGATGAAACCGAAGGACTCAGCCTGGAGGCCCAGGCGGAAACCGCAACCCAGAGGGACTTGATCTGATATGAGTAGCAACTTACATCAGGCTGGCGTTAAGCTGCTTAAGCAGCTGGGACGCCATGCGGATCTCATCATGGACGTCTATTTATCAGGTTCAATAGCGGAAGATGGTGAAAATGACAGCGCTATAGATAAGTTGCGCAAGGCCGACATCCTCTGGCGACCAGAACCTGGACAGGAGTTACGCCTGAAACGTTCGGTGCGCGCCCTGCTGGAAGAGGCGTTGAGCGATGAGCGTAATCGTCAGATCGATGCCAATGTCGGCTCCTCTCTCGCTACCATCAAGACCCTAGCTGACCACTACAAGGAGGCCCGCCATGCGGCCGATTACAGTGCCAGCGAGGCTTATTTGGCGGACCTCAGTGAGCAGGTTTACAGCTTTACCGAAGGGCTGAAGTACTCGATTCGTGTGCTCTGGAGCCGGATCAATAACGAGTTCGGCTATGTGGGCACGATCAACGCCAAGATACGTGAAAACGAACTGGCCCAGAGCCAGGTGACCGAACTGCTTAATGGTCTGGAGATGTTCCAGTTTAGCGAGTTGGGTGAGATAGCAGGGGATATCCGTGAGCTGCGTAAACTACTGGTGACCCGCTTGCAGGAGACGTTGAGCGACTGTACACAGGAGTTGAGTGTCGTGCAGGGGCGTTTATTGGAGCTGCTGGGACGTTTCCGCCAGATCCAAGGGCGTACCCGCCTGCTTAAGGGGTGGCTGCTCTATACGGATATGCATCCAGATTACGAGGTGGCGGATCATGTGGGTCATAAGCAGGTGCCAACTCTGTTTAACCGCTCCGAGGCGATTCTGGCGCCGGCTGCAGTGGATGTTGCCAATACCAGCCAAGAAGCTGAACTGCTTAGTTTAGTATCGCAGATTAAAAGTATTAGCCGTGCTGGTCGCGATCCTCTGATGCGTGAACATGATATGCCCTTCGCCTTGGTGGAGGCGGAAGACTTTGATATTCCCGATAATCCGCTCAAATTGGCGGTGGATGAGTACTTCTGCGCCGTCATCGATTCAGGAATGAATCAATCGGCGCTCGATTATCTTCGACAAAAAGAGATGGATTGGGATCCGGAAAGCTGGTTATATCAGGTGATCTGTGGCTATGAGGGGTTGCCCGAAGAGCATAGGCGCTATTTTGAATTAGAGCCTATTGGCGAGCGTCATCCGATTTATAGCGGCAATTTTATCATTCGTGATGTTGAATTGGGGCTGGCCTGACGAGATAACTCTTCGCTGGGACTTTGTGCGTAAAGGACTCGAGTCAAAGGAGATTTGTGGCTACATTTTCTAAGACACAATTGAATGTCATCGCTAATGCAGTGATCAAGCGATTGTCTCGGGTGCCTTTTAATGGGACCTGGCAGAAAATATACAGGCAATTGGAGATCGGTCAGCCCGATGGTGCAGGTAAATATCTTCATTTTTCGGGTGAAGATGCCGTGCTACTTAGAGAAATGGTCAAGGTCGAAGCAGGTGTAGATGTGCTCAATCTCGACTTTGATGTCGATCGAATGGCGATATCAACACTTACTTCGAAAGAAAAGTATGCCAATATTCGTCCTGAAGCAAACTATGTGTTGGTAAAAGCCCCTTTTATGTTTGCTGGCAAGATGCATTTTGACGAGTTTGGATTGTTTGATGAGCAAACGGCCTTTCGACTCCATGTCGATAGGGTTATTGACGTGTGCCGTCAACAACCTGTATCAGATCTTATTATTGTTGAAAATTTAGATATCTTTGATGCGGTAGCTCAAGGGCATTATGACTCTATTATTCAACAACGCTTATCTAGCACGCTATTTATTTATCGCGGAGGCGGTATCCATTCGGCTGCAGGGCCTAAATCGCTATTAAAGCTAATCCAAAGAGATACTTGTCTCAGTAGAAAAATTACAGTTAGTGCCTTTGTTGATCTTGATCCCGCTGGCTTGCAAATTGCCTGTTTATTACGAGGCTGTACGCAATTGATTCTGCCAGAACTAGCTGTCAGTCAGCCTTGTAGTTTGCTCAATATTCCCCAAATAAATGATCCCAGTGATTATTTTAAACAGATTCGTCAGGTCTCTTATCTTGAGAAAACAGCTCTTGGAAAATGGAAGCCGCTATTCACTTGGATAATGAAAAATAAGGTTAGTATTAAGCAGCAACACATGTTGACGAGGAATCTAATGCTATCTAGCGTATACAGAAATAGTTAGATAAATCAGCTGTATGCGGTAATTGCATTCCATTTTGACTCCCCGTAATTTTGTTCGTTAGGTCATCTCCTGTTTATTGTTTTCCCACTAGTGCAACTCACTACTCTGCCGACTTGATTGGTTTTCTGTGCTGTTTTTTTATTTATTTGCGACTTTTGCATCTTTTCCGCTTGCAGCCTTTAGAGACTTTCACTGCTTGTTGGTGATGCCTTTGTGGCGATTTTGTTGTCTATTTGTGCTGAAAGTAAAAGTTTATTCACCGCACCTATCTGGTTGGTGTGATTTTTTGTATTAAAAATCATTGCATTATTATTTCTGTGGTTGATTGTTTGCTGGTCTGATCAATTTAACGTACCCAGATTATGATTGAATTTATGGGTAGCATGATCCACTATCACTGACCAGTAACGGGAAAGCTAAGGCTTTCATTCTCATCTCCACGTATAGATGGAGAGTGTAAAGCGCACGATAGATGCGCACATAACAAGGCAAGCAGATGACAAAATCACTTTCAACACGCATCTTTATCGGGCTGTTTTCTGGCCTGATCTTGGGTAGCATTATTCAGTATTTTTTAGCCGATGTGGGCTTCTTCTCCGGCACTTTGGTCGAGGTCGCTTCAGGCGTAGGCACCATGTTCGTCAATATGATCATGATGATGGTGGTGCCTCTTGTCTTCGTCAGTATCGTCTGCGGCGTGCTGGAGCTCGACGACCTTAAGAGCTTTGGTCGTCTCGGCGGTAAGACGTTCGGTTTTTATATTATCAATACGCTAGTGGCCATCTTCGCCGCTTTGGCTGTGGCATTGCTGCTTAAACCTGGGCTTGGGGTCGATATGACAGGTGGCAGCGGCGCAGAGATCACCGCCACTGAGCTGCCTAACCTGATGCAGCTAATTGTCAACATAGTGCCTAGCAACCCGGTGGCTGCGTTCACCTCAGGCAATATGCTACAGGTGATCTTTATGGCGCTGTTGGTGGGGGGCGTGATTAAGTCGATGGGCAGCGCCGTGCCACTGTTAAAGCAGGGCTTTACTGAAGGCAATAAGTTGATGATGAAGCTCATCAGTCTAGTGATGCAGTTGGCGCCATTTGGTGTGTTTGCCCTGATGTTCAAGCTGGGGGCAACCTTAGAAGCCAGTCTCTTCGTGAGCGTGATAGAGTATCTGGTGGTGATCTTAAGCTTGTTATTGCTGTGGATCTTTGTGGTCTATCCTTGGGCGGTGAGTCTGTTTACTCCTGTGTCGGCCAAGGCGTTTAGAGCTAAGACACAAGAGCAGATTCTCTTCTCTTTGTCGACCGCAAGCTCTAATGCCACCATTCCTGTGACCATGCGTACTCTGACCGAGAAGCTTGGGGTTAAGCGCGCCGTGGCAGGTTTCGGTGTTCCGCTGGGCGCAACCATGAACATGGGCGGTGTCTCTATCTATATCACCATCGCAATCTTCTTCGTGGCAAACTCTTTCGGCGCGCCGATTGCTATGGAACAACTGCCTGCGCTGCTGTTTAGTATCTTCCTGCTCTCTGTGGGGGCTGGTGGTGTGCCAGGCGGTGGCATGGTGATGATAGGTGTATTGATCCACCAAATGGGCTTACCCGTTGAAGCTTTCGTGATCGTTGCGGCTCTGGACAGACTGATCGACATGGTACTGACCTCTTGTAATGTCGTGGGTGATGCCGCTGTGCTCACCATAGTCGATGCCACCGAGAAAGAGGTGGAAGAGGTACAAGAGGAAGCGCGTCAGCAGCAAACGGCTTAAGCGGGCTTTAGGCCTTGAGCTAAAAAAAGCAGTATTAATGAAATAAAAAGCCTCTCATTATCGAGAGGCTTTTTTTGTTGGCCAATGGTGAGGTTGGCTAATGGTGAGGTTGGCTAAGTAGCTAATGCCCCTTGGTCAGACGGCGGCTGAGAGCACTTTGGCTGATCCCCAGCATCTGCGCCGCCGCAGTTTGGTTGTTGGCGGTGCGGCTCATGGCCTCGTCGATCAATGCCTGGTTCATCTGTGCCAGTGTCGGCAGGGATTTAGGGAAGATGATGTGATCGCCAGGCTCAGCATCCAGCGACTTGTGTTCTTTAACCGCCTCCATAAAGGGTGAGATGTTGAGCGTCACGCCGTCGCTGCGGCTGACGGCATCGAATACCATGCCTTTGAGCTCATTCAGGTTACCGGGAAAGTCATAATCCAATAGTTTGGGCGCCAGATCTCTGGGTTGCTGGGGCGCGCATAGTGACATCTCCTCGGCGGCCTCGGCGATAAAGTGATTGATCAACATTGCGATATCTAACGGGCGTTCAGCGAGCCGAGGCAGTTTTATCTTATGGGCGCGCAGACGGTAGAGCAGATCGCTGCGAAACTCGCCGCGCTTGTTGAGGGCCAGCAAATCGTCTTGCGTGGAGAGGACAAATTTACACTTGATGGGGAAGCGACTATCGCTGCCCAAGGGGGAGTAACTCTTGCTCTCGATAAGCTCCAACAAGGTGATCTGCGCGCTCAGAGGCAGGGCACTGATTTCACTCAGATAGAGGACGCCACTGCCTGCCTGGTGCAGCAGTCCGGTCACCGCATCGATTTCCCCGTTTGGCTGGTGGCTCAGTCGGCCGCAGAGTTTAAGTTCGAAGGTATCGCTGGCAAACCCTGCGAGATTAAGGCTGATAAAGGGTTGCTCAGGGCTAAAAAGTTGATGGCAGGAGCGGGCAAATTCACTCTTACCCGTACCGCTTTCCCCCTGAATCAGCAGAGGCTCCGGGCTAAAGGCTACGGCCTCTAAATAGCGAAACTGATCCAGCAGCACAGGCTCACAGGTGAGAATATTATTAAACGCCTTGGGATTATCTAAGGTGCGACTGAGAAAGCGCTCCTTAATATGTAAGTAGTTGCGCTCCAGCCCTACGACTTCCAGCGCCCGTCGCACCGTATGGGCCAGATCGCTGACGTTGTCCGTCTTGATAAAGTAATCATAGGCACCATGCTTGATGCAGCGCACTGCGGTGTCTACTTCGTTAACCCCTGTCACGATAATCACCCGGGTATTGGGTGACTCGGCCCTTATCATGGCCAGTAACTCTTCGCCCGAATGAAATGGCATGGTCAGATCCAGCAGCACCAAGGCGTAGTCGCCCACCTGTAGGCGATTCAGCACCTGGCGGCTGTCGACGCAGGTATCTATCTCTGCCTCGGGCACCAGGCGGTTTAAGGTGAGAGCCAGGGTACGCAGCCAAGAAGCCTCGTCGTCGACCAAAAGGATATTGCGTGCAAGTTTCATCTGTTATTGCTACTCCTGAACCAAGGCAAAACTAAGTTGAATGCGGGTGCCTTTACCGGGTCTTGATTGTATCTGCATCAGGCCCTCATGCTCTTTGATAATACGGCTGCATACAGATAAGCCTAAGCCACTGCCACCCTCGGTGCGACGTGTGGTAAAAAAGGGCTCTGTAATTCGTTTAAGGGTTTGAGTGTCCATGCCACAACCATTGTCATTGACATTGATGATGGCGCGATCCTTGTCAATTTGTGTACTGATCTGAATATGCCCCTCTCTTGGCGGACAGGCATGACAGGCGTTTTGGATTAGGTTGATCAGCACTTGATGCAACTGCTGGGCATTACCCAATATCATGGGGCTCGGCAGGTGCAGTAATTTGGTGATCTGAAGTGTTTTAGTCTGATTTGCCGTAAGACGCAGGGAGACGTCGACTACCTCATTAAGGCTGACGGGGGCATGGTCCTGTACCAAGTTTGGCAGGGCATAACGCTTGAGATCATTGACGATACGACTGATTCGCTTGGCGGCTTCCTCAATAGTGTCGCAGCCAACAGTCATTTCATCCATAGCCTGAGCTGGCGAGAGTCCGGCGATCTGCCAGAAAGGATTACGCTGCTGATAATAATCGGCCGCAGGGCCTAAGTCTTTCATCGCCGCGGAGAACATTGAGATGGCATGTAAGATAAGCCCTGTGGGGTTGTTGATCTCATGGGCGATACCGGCGGACAACTCGCCAAGTGAGGCCAAGCGACTGGCTTCTTCGTTCGCCTGACGTAGCTGGTGTTGTTCGGTGGATTCCTCAAGCAATATCACCACCTGATCGCTTGCGATAGGGTGGATCTGCAGTTGCCAATATTGCTGCTGATACATCATGTCGGCGATCAGGGATTTTTGTTGAGACAACACCTTCAACACCGCGGGCCTGAGGTCGAATGCCTGCCCATGGATATAATGAAATGCCTCAGAGATCAGCAGGTGCACATTGTTGTCGTTACTCCACAGGCGTTGTAGTTCATCATTGACGATTGTGACGCCATGAGGAATACCGTCGAGTACGGATTGAAACTGTTTGGAGATATTGGAGATCTCTGCCTCGACTCGCCGGCGTTGTATCAGTTCGGCGTCGAGGGCCTTTTTACGTCTACGTAGGCTGGCACTGATAAAGCCTGTGTAGATCATGCCGGTCGCCGAGACGATAGCCACCAGAATCGCCAGAGAGAACATACGTTTTTCTGTCGATGTGAGATCGACTTTTTCTCGTCCGGTACCAAACCACTTGTTTACCAGGCGATCATATTCCCCTGACAGCTTGAGTTGGCGCAGCGCATCATTGATCTCGTGCATCAGCGCCGCTTTTTCGGAGTTACAAACGAAGTTGAAGGCGCCGTAGATAAGGGCGTCACTAGAGCTGCGCACCGAAGGATAGAGGGGGAGCAGGCGCCGGGCCACGAAGCTTTCGGCGATCACCACATCCACTTCGTTTTCGATCAGCAGTTTAAAGCCGGTTTCATAGAGATCCACATCGACGCGGTTAAATTTTTGTGGGTAGCCCGATAGATAAACATCGACAAAGGCGCCCTTTTTGATGGCGACCCGTTTACCCACTAAATCTGTCCAGTTGTTGATCAGTGCCTTGCCCTGCAAGGTATAGGCCCTGGCGTGGGTTGCATAGATGGGATCTGACTGACTCAGTTTTCTGTCTAGGTTGACCGGGCTAACTACGGCAATGACGTCGATATCGCTATCGGGATTGTGTACGTCGCTGACCAGTTGCTGGAAGCTCTTGCGACGGATGATGATGCGTTTATCGATGATCTGTCCGATCCTGTTCATCAGCTCGACGTTGAACCCCTGGTCGACACCATTATTGCGCCACTCCAGTGGCGCCGTTTTTGAGTGAACACCAAAGACAATGCTCTCCTGAGCGAGCGCAGGAAAGCTGATAAATAGTATAAAGAGAAGTAAGCGTTTCATGGGGAAATGTTACGGCTTTTTAAAGCAATAAACTGTGCTGTATTACGCGAATTAGCGATTTCTGATCTAATGAAAAGAGGTGTGATCCAGGTCTCGCCACGCTATGCGTTTTTGCATATACCCCTTTGTGATTATGCATACTTGCATAGGCTCTCTTTGGGCATGTGATTGAGGTGTCATTTCTGATACCCATTACCCTTATCCGTTTGCCGCTTCTTCCTCCCTGATTAATCATTTAATTGAGCGATAGTGAGAGCCTGGGGTAGTCATCAATACCTATGAAGGCTTTCTTCTAAAGTTAAGTGTGAATCACTTTAATCTAAATATAATGTAAGTGCTTCTAAATTGGGCGGTTTTATCCGGTTCATTTAGAAGGGGGAGCAAAGATGAAAAAGATGAAACTTGCGGTTTGCCTAGCGACTTTGATGGGCACAGCCGGATTGATGGGTAATGCGATGGCAGCCGATAACCTGGCTGACTTCCATGCTCAAAACCAAGAGTGCGATAGCTGCCATACAGCCGATGGCGAGCTGTCCAATGACAGCCTAACCTACGAGAACGCTCAATGTGTTTCTTGTCACGGTACCCTTGCTGAAGTGGCTGAAACCACTAAGCATGAGCATTACAACGCCCACGACTCTCACTTCCCTGGCGATGTTGCCTGTACCTCTTGTCACAGCGCACACGAGAAGTCTATGGTTTACTGCGATTCTTGCCATAGCTTCGATTTCAACATGCCTTATGCGAAGAAGTGGGAACGTAATGAACCTTCTATTGCAGAATTGGCAAAAGATAAAGCAGAACGTCAAGCGGCTCTTGCTAGCGCACCTCGCGATACCGTAGACGTTGTTGTAGTGGGTTCTGGTGGCGCTGGCTTCTCTGCCGCGGTATCTGCCCATGATAATGGCGCAAAAGTCATTCTGATCGAGAAAGAGCCTGTTATCGGCGGTAACGCTAAGTTAGCCGCGGGTGGTATGAACGCTGCTTGGACAGATCAGCAGAAAGCTAAAGATATCAAAGATAGCCCTGAGCTAATGTTTAAAGACACCATGAAAGGTGGCCGTAACATTAACGATCCAGCGCTTGTTGAAGTGTTATCTTCTCACTCAAAAGGTTCTGTTGATTGGATGACCAAGATGGGCGCAGACCTCAATGACGTGGGTCGTATGGGTGGCGCATCGGTTAACCGTTCACACCGTCCAACAGGTGGTGCTGGTGTCGGTGCTCATGTTGTACAAGTGCTGTACGATAATGCGCTTGAGCGTAACATCGATATCCGTATGAATACTCGTGGTATCGAAGTACTAAAAGATGACAGCGGTAAGGTTAAAGGTATCCTGGTTAAGGGTATGTATAAGGGTTACTACTGGGTGAAAGCCGATGCGGTAATTCTGGCAACCGGTGGTTTCGCGAAGAACAATGAGCGTGTTGCTAAGCTAGATCCTAAGCTAAAAGGCTTCATCTCTACTAACCAACCTGGTGCAGTGGGTGATGGTCTAGATGTCGCAGAAAACGCTGGCGCAGCGATGAAAGATGTTGAGTATATTCAGGCGCATCCAACACTGTCTGTTAAAGGTGGTGTGATGGTAACTGAAGCGGTACGTGGTAACGGGGCTATCTTAGTTAACCGTGAAGGTAAGCGTTTTGTTAACGAAATTACCACCCGAGACAAAGCTTCTGCGGCTATCCTGGGACAAACTGGTAAGTCTGCTTTCTTGATTTTCGATGATTCAGTTCGTAAGTCACTGAAGAAGATCGACAAGTATATCGGCCTGGGTGTTGCACCAAGTGCAGATAGCCTAGAAAAGCTGGGTAAGATGGAAGGTATCGATGGTAAGGCATTGACCGAAACCGTGGCACGCTACAACAGCTTTGTCACTAGCGGTAAAGATGCTGACTTCGAACGTCCTAACCTACCACGCGCACTAAACGTAGGTAACTACTACGCTATCGAAGTCACACCTGGTGTTCACCACACTATGGGTGGTGTGATGATCGATACTAAAGCTGAGATCATGGATGCTAAGAAGCAAGTTATTCCTGGTCTGTATGGCGCAGGTGAAGTGACAGGTGGTGTTCACGGTGCAAACCGTCTTGGTGGTAACGCTATCTCTGACATCATCACCTTTGGTCGCCTAGCGGGTGAAGAAGCAGCGAAATACTCTAAGAAGAACTAAATCTTCTTAATTAACCTAACTCATAGGTTACTAACATAGTTTAGCAACATCCCAAAAGGTGGCTAGGAAGCCACCGCCAAAGCCACGGTCTCCGCCGTGGCTTTTTTGTATACGGATATGCTTATCCCCGGTGGCCAAGGAAAGCCAGAGAGGGGATTTGTGTCTGGAACACTTATGCCAATGTCCAGGGATGGAAGGCATTGGTATTTGTATAGGGATATGCTTATCCCCGGTGGCCAAGGCCTGAAATGTTCCCGACATTTAAGTGCATTTCCTCCCTGACCCACAGGGAATTGGGAAATGTCTAAAATCCTAGGGAAGGATTTAGACCTAAGGTCAGAAAGCCAGAGAGGGGATTTGTGTCTGGAACACTTATGCCAATGCTCAGGGATGGAAGACTTGGGTGTTTCTCTGACGGTCACTCTTTAAATTGTTTGTGAGAGTAATAGCTGTTAACTTTTTGCGATTACTGAATAAAGTCTAGGTCGGTGACAAAGTTACACATAGTGTATACCTGTTGAGTCGGCAATATTGGTTAACCGCGTTATTTGAATGGTCACTCGAGGGAGGCGCTGTCATTGCGGCGGGTTGAGTCGGCTTCTAGTACCTGTGATAAGCTGTCGAATCGTTTGAAAATGGAGTTTAAAAAACAATGAACATTAACGCAACGCTCTGGGGACAAGTGTATTTTGCCCTGGCCCTTGTGGTGATTTACCTGACAATTAGGTTTGCAAAAGGAAGTGCTAACAATCTTGCGTTAGTTGTGTTTTATTCTTGTCTGTTAAATTTTATCTTTCCGCCTGGTGGATGGCTATATTGCTTCTATTGGTTTAGGCGCAGCGCTTCAGCGCAAATCAATGAATAACAAGTTGAGGCTATAATCGAGTTTAATAAAGCCTACTGTAAGTCTAAGTGTCACTTGTGGTGGCTGTTTGGGTGTTATGCATTAACAAGGAAGTAAGCCAAGGATTATGGACAGAGTGGTGGAAGTGCTCAAGGGTGAAGGGTTTAACGTCAGGCTTAAAAATCGTAAAGCCGTCGTGAAGTTAGATGGCTTGGCTAATCCTGTTACTGTGAGTAAAGATATTGCCGAGGATGAATATAAGCTTGGTACAAACGATTGGGGCATGTCGTTAGCGGCGGTCTTAATCCTTATACTCGGGCTTTATGGATATCAGCACCAGAGTGGCAGCTTAATTAATGCCGTTTTTATTGCCGGAGCCCTGTGGCTGTTTGTTGTAGTGCTGCTTACCGAGCTTAAAATGACAAAGTTGCGTGCCATTGTGGATAAGCTCAATCGAGAAAGGCAAAGATAACAAGTGATTATCGCAATATCACAGTAGTCACTGTGCTAGACACAAATTAATGTCAGGGGGTAAACATGGATGTGACTAAGAAGCAGTTAGATGCTGCGGCGCGGGAAAATATCATTTCAGTTCAGCAGGCTGAAGCCCTTTATCAGTTCTTGGCGGCTCAGCCTAGTGCTAACCCTAAGTTTACCTTTACCCATGTGCTCTACTATTTAGGTGGGCTTATCGCCATCGGCGCGATGACACTTTTCATGAACTTAGGCTGGGAGTCATTTGGGGGCGCGGGCATTTTATCTATCTCAATGCTGTATGCGGCTATTGGCTTAAAGTTGACTAATAGGTTTTCGGCAAGAGGCCTCACCATTCCTGCTGGCATTTGCGCCACCTTCGTCGTCTGTTTAACGCCTTTAGCGATTTATGGGCTTCAACAATGGTTAGGCGTGTGGCCAGATTCGAATACATATAGAGAATATCACAGAGCCGTAACCTGGCATTGGTTATACATGGAGCTTGGTACATTAGTTGTCGGTGTCATTATTGCGTGGCGATATAAATATCCTTTTTTAATTATGCCTATTGCAGTCACGCTCTGGTACATGACGATGGATATAACGGTTGTGATCTCGGGTGATGACATAACCTGGGGGCTGAGATCCTTAGTCTCATTGTATTTAGGCCTATTAATGCTTGGTCTCGCTTTTTGGGTCGATATTAGGTCTCATCATAAAGCTGACTACGCCTTTTGGATCTATATTTTTGGGGTTATCGCCTTTTGGGGGGGGTTAACCTCTCAGCACTCTGATAATGAACTGTCTAAGTTTATCTACTTCTGCATTAATCTGTTGATGATTGGCGTTGGCGCGCTGCTTGTTCGTAGAGTGTTTGTGGTTTTTGGCGCCCTGGGCAGTTGTGGATATTTGAGTTATCTGGCCTATGATGTCTTTGAAGATAATTGGCTGTTTCCAATAGCGTTATCCATTATTGGGCTTGGAGTGGTGTATCTTGGTGTGCTTTGGCAAAAGCATGAAAAAGTTATTACGGAAAAATCGAGAGATCTACTTCCGGCGCCATTAAGGGCATTATTGGAATCCAAGTCGTGAATCGCCTCTTTTGATGTTTTATGCGCTAATAAAAAAGTCGCCAACGGGCGACTTTTTATTGATTAAACAGCTGTGCAATCAAGATTACAGGCTGGGTTCTTCGCTGTAGTCCTGACCGTGGTATTCAAGGCAGGCATCGACTTCGTTAGCCGAACCTAAGATCACCGCGACGCGCTGGTGGATCTCACTTGGCTGAATATCCATGATGGTTTCATAGCCGGTAGAGGCCTTGCCACCGGCTTGCTCAACCAGGAAAGACATAGGGTTCGCCTCATACATCAGGCGCAGTTTGTAGGGCTTCTCTGGGTTCTTGTTGTCGGTCGGGTAGGTAAACAGGCCGCCGCGTGACAGTACGCGGTGCACATCGCCCACCATGGCAGCTATCCAGCGCATGTTGAATGACTTCTCACGCGGACCGATTTTGCCCAGTAGCAGGTCGGCGATATAGGTCTGCATCGGCGCTTCCCAGAAACGCTGGTTTGACATATTGATGGCAAATTCGCTTGTGTCCTTGCTAATGGACATGGCTTCGTTGGTCAGCAGGTATTCGTTGGTTTCTGGGTTTAGGGTAAATAGCTGTACCCCTTGGCCTGTGGTGAGGGCCAGCATGGTGGATGGTCCGTAGAGCACATAGCCTGCGGCAACTTGCTGGCGACCTGGCTGTAAGAAGCTCTGCTCGCTGAGTTCACCCTGAGGTGCTGGCAGTACCGAGAAGATAGTGCCGACCAGTGAGTTGATGTCGATGTTTGATGAGCCATCGAGAGGGTCGAAACAGACCAGGAAGTCGCCACTTTCACCCACTTCAACGATATGATCTTCCTCTTCTGAGGCCAGACCGCGAACCGATTTGTCGGCCTTTAGCGCGTCTTTAAGCATCTCGTTAGTGATCACGTCGAGCTTCTTCTGGGTCTCGCCCTGAACGTTTTCCTGCTCGGTGGCACCGAGTACGCCGGCGAGGGCGCCATGACGCACCGCGTGACTGATCGCTTTAGAGGTATCGGCCAGTGTGGTCAATAGCTGGGCTAGCGGGGCTTGGATCCCTTGAGTAGTAAGGTGTTGTGCCAGAGTTTGCATGTTATTTCCTATGACATTTGGAGCTAGGCTCACCATGGAGGTCAGATCGTATTTATAAATGCTAGTTATGCGGGCGATTCTACCCCAGTTGAATCATTTTTTCAGCGGCAATTTAGCCTGCCAAGATCGCGGTTTTTGTTTTATGTCACTTTAGGGCACAATGCTAGCCTGCGATTTGTTGGCTTTTAAACCTGTTTTATATCCAGGACATAATAATGACTAAAAAATGGATAAGTTCAGCCTTATTGGCGGTGCCTATGTTTTTATCTCAAACGGTAAGTGCGTCACAATCTCAACTTCCTCAGCCGGTCGGCGGTATGGAACCTTTAACCATAGAAAGACTCTATGCTTCGCCTGCGCTCGCGGGCAGTAGTCCAAGAGGGCTTAAGCTGTCGCCTGATGGTAAGCGGGTGACCTATCTGGCGGGACGCAAGGAAGATCAACACTTCTACGATCTCTGGCAGATGGAGGTGGCTACGGGCAAGCAGAGCATCTTGCTTGACGCTGATAAGCTGAAAAGCGCTGAGTTGTCAGATGAAGAGAAGGCGCGACGTGAGCGTCAGCGTATCTATGGTCAGGGGATCATGGAATATTTCTGGGCAGACGATAGTCAGGCGCTCCTGATCCCGGCATCGGGCGCCCTCTATTACTATTCGTTGAGCGATAACAAGGTCACGCCGCTGCCTGTGGGCGAGGGCTTTACCACAGATGCTAAGCTGTCGCCTAAGGGGCATTATGTCTCTTTCGTTCGGGATCAAAATCTCTATGTATTTGACCTGCGCAGCCAAAAGCTGACCGCCCTGACTACAGATGGCGGCGGTGCGATTAAGAACGGTATGGCCGAGTTTGTCGCCCAGGAAGAGATGGACAGGATGACGGGCTACTGGTGGGCGCCGGATGAGTCGGCCATCGCCTTTACCCGCATCGATGAGTCCGGCGTTGAGCTGGTGACTCGCAATGAGATCTATGCCGATGGCATCAAGTTGACCGAGCAGCGATACCCCTATGCGGGTAAGAATAATGTCGTCATCGACTTAGGTGTGGTGACGCTGGCCGATAAGCAGGTGCGCTGGGTCGACTTGGGTGAAGAGAAGGATATCTATCTGCCGAGAGTGAAGTGGTTACCAGATAGTCTGCAGCTCTCTTTTCAGTGGCAGAGCCGAGATCAGAAGACCTTAGATCTGCGCATTATAGATCTACGCAGCCAAGATGCACCCATGACCATGATCCGCGAGGAGAGCGATGCCTGGGTGAACTTAAACAATGATCTGCATTTCCTTAAAAAATCGCCACAGATGCTATGGGCGTCAGAGCGTGATGGCTTTAATCACCTCTACTTGTTTGATCTGCAAGGGCGACTGCTGAAGCGGTTGACCAAAGGCGATTGGGCTGTGGATGAGTTAGTGCATGTGGATGAGCAGGCCGGCTGGGTCTACTTTACCGGTCGCAAGGCCAGCGTGGTTGAAAAGCATCTGTTTCGCGTGCCATTAAAAGGTGGCGCGATTGAGCAGCTGAGTCAGCGTAGTGGTATGCATGCGCCGGTATTTGCCGACAAGGAGTCTATCTACCTCGACTATTTCAACAGCCTGGCGCAGCCGCCGCAGATCAGTTTGCATGACGAGCAGGGCAAACATCTGGCTTGGGTAGAGCAGAATAAGGTGGATAAAGCCCATCCCCTCTATCCATTCTTTGGTCAGTGGCAGCTACCCGAGTTTGGTCAGATAAAGGCTGAAGATGGTCAGGCGCTGCAGTACCGACTATTTAAACCGACGCAGTTTGACGCCACTAAGCAATATCCTGTAGTGGTGCGCGTCTACGGTGGTCCCCACGCTCAGCTGGTGGTCAATAGCTGGAGTGAGCACGACTATTTCACTCAGTACTTACTGCAACAGGGTTTTATCGTGTTCCAGTTGGATAATCGTGGCTCGGCCCATCGTGGTACCAAGTTCGAGCAGGTGATCTATAAGCACCTGGGCGAAGCCGAGGTGAACGACCAAAAAGCGGGTGTCGATTATCTGCGCAGCCTTAGCTATGTGGATGGCAAGAATATTGCCATCTATGGTCACAGCTACGGCGGTTATATGGCCTTGATGAGCCTGTTTAAGGCCCCTGATTACTTCAAGGCTGCCATCTCGGGCGCGCCAGTAACCGACTGGTCGCTGTATGATACTCACTACACCGAGCGCTATCTGTCACACCCAGAGACGAATGCCGAAGGCTATGAGGCCAGTAGCGTATTGCCGTATGTGAAAGGTTATCAGTCAGGGCTACTCATGTACCACGGCATGGCCGATGATAATGTGTTGTTTGAAAACAGCACCCGCGTCTATAAGGCGTTGCAGGACGAGGGCAAGCTGTTCCAGATGATAGATTACCCCGGCTCTAAGCACTCGATGCGCGGCGAGAAGGTGCGTACCCACCTGTATCGCTCACTGGCTGACTTTCTCGAGAGGCAGCTGAAGCACTAGGCTATCGCTCTTAAGCCTTAGCCCAAAATAAAAGCCCTGTAGCTTTTCGAAAGTAGCAGGGCTTTTTTGTGGGAATAGCAGTCCTAAAGGCAGATGAATTTGTTTTGAATTAACTTTAATAAAGTACAGCAAATTTAACTTATGCTAGATAGTCTAGTTGTTGAGTCTTTGTGCACCTATCAAAAGAAGCGAAATCGAAGAGATAG
This sequence comes from Shewanella marisflavi, assembly GCF_002215585.1. NCBI lineage: Bacteria > Pseudomonadati > Pseudomonadota > Gammaproteobacteria > Alteromonadales > Shewanellaceae > Shewanella > Shewanella marisflavi. Next base: position 3,538,577 of record NZ_CP022272.1, on the reverse strand, counting down.
AGATACTAGTGTAAACACGATTTTGGCCCTTGACGACAGGACGTCGTCGTGGAGCCTCCAAGGATGGAAATTCGGCGTGCCAAAATTGTGCTTGCACATCCCTCGCCGGGTAGGCGATTCAAAGGAATGCAGCGTGATGATGTAAATTAGGTAAGTGCTATTAAGTCTTTAGGTACAAATACCAAAGCTATCCATCCATGGGTTTTGGCATAAGTGTTCCAGACACAAACCCCCTCTTAGCTCATCCATGGGCTTCGGGGATAAGTACAATCCATGTACAAATCCCCTCTTTGGCCTTCCTTGGCCACCGGGGATGAGTACAGTCCATGTACAAAAAAGCCAGTCGTAAGACTGGCTTTTTAAACTAAATCACATTTGCGCTAGCTGGATGTGATTTATGCTTCTTCTAAGTTACCGCAGAAACGATAGCCTTCACCGTGGATGGTGGCGATGATTTCTGGCGTATCTGGCAAGCTTTCGAAGTGCTTACGGATACGACGGATAGTCACATCGACAGTACGGTCGTGTGGCTTAAGCTCACGGCCAGTCATCTTCATCAGCAGGTCAGCACGGGTTAGGATCTTACCTGGGTTCTCAACGAAGTGCAGCATGGCGCGGAATTCACTACGCGGCAGCTTGTATGACTCACCCTGTGGGCTTACCAGTGAACGGCTGTTGATCTCTAGGCTCCAACCGTTAAAACGGTAGAATTCTACGGCACTTTTCTCTTCGGCTTCGCCGCCAGTGCTGTTGACGCGAGTCAGCAGGTTGCGTGCACGGATAGTCAGTTCGCGTGGGTTAAATGGCTTAGTGATATAGTCATCAGCACCAATTTCCAGACCCAAAATCTTATCAACTTCGTTGTCACGACCGGTCAGGAAGATTAGACCGATGTTATTGATTTCACGAAGCTCACGCGCAAGCAGTAGACCATTCTTACCTGGAAGGTTGATATCCATCACGACAAGGTTGATCTTGTTTTCCTGCATGGCTTTATGCATCTCTGCGCCATCATTGGCTTCAGTTACCACATATCCTTCAGCCTCGAAAATACTTCTTAGCGTGTTCCGGGTAACGGCTTCATCTTCAACGATCAGAATGTGCGGGTTTTGCATATTTATTTACCTAATTTTTGTTTAAAACTGTTCTAACCATGAGCGCTAGTTGGTGTTGCTGCGCCCTGTCTGTCTTCGCGACAATTACTGAACTCACGTAGGTGCTTTCATCTAACTATATTGAAACAGCAACACACTTCATGATTAGTAAAGCAACGTATCTCTTTCAAAAGAAACGCGAACTGTATTCACTTCGATTAATAGTAGTCGGCATTAATTCCGCTAACTATTTAATATTTTCAAGTTTAAATGCTAAATCAGCCTAAGCTCACATTTTATACAGGAAATCGACTAACTTTTGATGACCTTGTCGTCGACAAGATGTAACAAAAAGTATTTCATCGTGAGATGAGTGGAAGTGAATCAACGAACTTATTGTACTCGTTTTAGTCATTTGTTAACAAATGAAATGTTAACAAAATTACCTGGAGATATGATGTAAGTCACATCTATTTTTTTAAGCCTTTGATTTTAAAGTTATTAATAAAATTTAATAAAGTGACCTACATCACGCTACTAGGAAGCTGGGTGAATTTTGCTATAATCGACTGAATCTAATTTAGGAATATTTTAGTGATGAGCACAGGCAACGAACACTTTTGGCAATGTTATCAACAAACGCAATTCCTACTTACTCAACCTTTCTCTTCTTCATTATCTTTTGCAATCATCACCGCTTATAACCCCAAAGGCAAAAACCTCTCCCCCTCGCAAAATCGTCTTCTGGATAAACAGTTACAACGCCACATTTTACGTCTGCAATATCCATATCGTGCTTTGATCGGTGCATCGACCGACAGAGGCCATATGGAGAAGAGCTGGGCGGTGTCATTAGATAAGGCCGATGCGGTGGAGTTAGGTAAGGTGTTTAACCAAAATGCCATCTACTTTGTGGATAATGACGAGCTGTATTTAGTGCCTTGCCTGGTGGATTATGAGGAGTTGGGTTTAGGCAAGTTTTCCTCTCGGGTCTGCTTAGTCAACGAACTGCCTGACATCAGCAATTAGCACCTGCAGCTATTATGAATAGCTTTCATTGTGGCGTGAGAAAATAACGTTGACTTTTTATTCCGTTATTTGATAGTTTTCAAGCATCCTAACCTTAAGGTTAGCGATACAGAAGAGGAGCGTTAACTAGGTAGTAAGCTTGAGGAGTCCAAACTCCGATGATGGTTTATGAGGGAGATTAGCGCCGAGATAGAGAGATGTTTGGTTTCATCTGTTTATCGGTCGACTGGGCTGAATCCCATCGATTGTCACCTGTTAATTGGTGGAGAGCTTCTGGTGGCAATCGCTGTTTCCCGTCTTGGGGTGCGTCATCTTTGCACCAGGCTCTTCGAACGAAGTAAGTTCGGAGCGTATTCAATGTTATTTATCTCTTTTCTGTCACTATCAGCTACTTGGGTTGAGGTGCGCTAATGTCTATTGTTGTTGCAAAATTTGGTGGAACTTCCGTTGCCGATTATGAGGCGATGAACCGCTGTGCCGATATTGTATTGGCCAATCCTGAAACCCGTGTGGTGGTGGTCAGCGCCTCGAGCGGCGTAACCAATCTTTTGGTGGAGTTGACGCAGGAGCGCCTCGACGATGAACGTCGCCAGCAACTGCTAAAGTCGATTGCCTCGATTCAATATAAGATCCTAGATGAACTAGGCCAGCCCCATGAAGTGGCTGCCCGCCTAGACGCTATTCTTAGCAGAATTGCGACCTTAAGTGAGACGCTTGCGCAAAGCCGTGATAAGGCAGTCATAGATGAATTGCTAGCTCAGGGCGAGCAATGTTCATCTGTACTGTTTGCTGCTGTGCTAAGAGAGAAGGGCGAGCGAGCCAGTGCCTTTGATGTGCGTCAGGTAATGCGCACCGATAGCCACTTTGGCCGCGCCGAGCCTCAAATCGAGGTGTTGCAAAGCCTCTGCAGCCAACATCTACTCCCCCTGCTCGCTGAGCAGCGTATCGTGACTCAAGGCTTTATTGGCGCCGATGAACATGGCGCGACAACAACGCTAGGCCGCGGCGGTAGTGACTATTCTGCCGCATTACTGGCTGAGGCATTGGATGCCTCGGCGGTGGAGATCTGGACAGATGTGCCAGGTATCTTTACTACCGATCCTCGTCTGGCGCCAAATGCGCGTCCTATTCCTGAGATCAGTTTTAATGAGGCGGCCGAGATGGCGACCTTTGGCGCCAAGGTGTTGCACCCAGCAACCATATTACCGGCCGTCAGACATAAGATTCAGGTATTTGTGGGTTCCAGTAAGGCGCCTGAGCTGGGTGGCACCTGGATTCGCCATCAAGTTAGTGAAGAGCCCATCTACCGTGCGGTAGCGGTGCGCCGCGATCAGACTTTGCTTAATCTGCACAGCCTGCAGATGCTCCATGCCCAAGGTTTCCTGGCTGAAACCTTTGCCACTCTGGCAAGACATAAGATCAGTGTTGATTTGATCACTACTTCAGAGGTGAACGTATCGCTGACCTTAGATAAGACTGGCTCAGATTCGGCGGGTAATAGTTTGCTGAACGAGGCTTTGTTACAGGAGCTGTCGCAACACTGCCGTGTGCGCGTTGAAGAGGGCTTAGCTTTAGTCGCGATTGTCGGCAATAAGATTGCGACCACCTCCGGCGTGTGCCGCCGTGTGTTTGAGGTGTTAGAGCCTCATAACGTGCGGATGATCTGTCAGGGAGCCAGCCCACATAACCTTTGTGTATTGGTGGCCGAGTCTGAGGCGGCTCAGGTAGTGAGCGCCTTACATAAGAATCTATTCGAAGGATAAAGATGAAACCGAGTCGTTCGATGCTTAAGATTGGCGAGCTAGCCACTGGTCAAGATCTTGAGCTTACTCTGTTTGAGTTTTCCCCCGAGGAGATCAGCGGGCCTAGCGTCTATATTCAGGCCAATGTTCATGGCGCAGAGGTGCAGGGCAATGCCGTCATTTATCAGTTGATGCAGGCGCTTGAGCAGGTTGAGCTGAGGGGCAAGGTGACCCTAGTCCCTCTGGCGAATCCATTAGGGATCAATCAAAAGAGTGGCGAGTTTACTCTGGGCAGGTTCGATCCCATTACTGGGGTTAACTGGAACCGAGAGTATCTCGATCATAAGCTGGATATTGCCAGCTGGTATCAGGGGCATAGTCATCTTGGGGACGTAGAGCTTATTGCTCACTATAGGGCCCTGCTGGTAGAACGATGCCACAGTCGATTACATGAGCCTTGGGGGATCACTACTGGCCATAGGCTGGCGGTGAGTTTGCAGCAGATGGGGCATGAAGCGGATATCGTGCTGGATCTGCATACTGGTCCAAAGTCTTGCAAGCACCTCTATTGCCCTGAGTATGACAAAGATGCTGCCAAGGTTTTCTCTATTCCCTATACCTTGCTGATCCCCAATGAGTTTGGCGGGGCGATGGATGAGTCTATCTTCTGCCCCTGGTGGCAACTGAGCGAGTATTTATCCAGTCAGGGGCGTGAGCTTGAGGTGCCTGTATCGGCCTTTACCTTGGAGCTTGGGAGTCAGGAAAATATCGATCTGGCCGACGCCTTGGTTGATGTCGAAGGGATTTTGGCCTACCTCAGTCAACGAGGCGTGATTGGTGAGTGTATTGTGCCTGCAGATATGCCTAGGTATGCCTGTTATTTGAAAGATTACAAGAAGTACCATGCGCCACTGGGTGGTTTGGTGGAGTATAAGGCCAAGGTGGGGCAACCGCTTAATGCCGGCGAGCCACTCGCTAACATTTTACGTGTCGACAGGTATGGAGAAAAAGAGGCCATAGTGCCTTTAAGTCTGCCGGTAGATTGCGTGCCTGTGCTGCACTTTGCGTCGGCTTCAGTGTACCAAGGCACAGAGCTTTATAAGGTGATGACTAAGGTGTTTGCGCTTTAGCTTTATTGCTAGACCTGCTTAGTATGTCGATATGCAAAAAATAAAAAAAGGGAGCCAAGCGGCTCCCTTTTTCTGTTTAAGCTATCTACTTATTTACGACGACGTAGCGCAGCAAATGGTAGCATTAGCAGTGCAAACCAACCCAGTGAACCACCAGAAGATCTCTCTTCTTTGGCGTTAACAGTAATGGTTGCAGTACCCGCTTCACTTTCAAGTTCACCATCGCTAGCCACAACAGAGAAGGTCAGCGTGTGGTCACCCATTGGAGCGGTAAACTTAATTTCCGCACCACCATTGTTAAAGGTAACAGGTGTACCCGATGTTTGTGTCCAAGTGTAAGTGAGGCTGTCACCATCAACGTCTTTGCCGTTAGCCTTAGCGGTAACCACGAAGCCTTCGGTACTTGTCATACCTGTAGGTGCAACAGTTGGCGCATCGTTAACGTTGTTTACCATCACATTCACAGTCGTTACTTCGTTAAGGTTGCCTTCAGCATCCGTAGAAGTGTAAGTGAATGAGTCTTTACCGAAGAAATCATCTTCAGGTGTGTAGGTAACGGTACCATCTTTTTCAAGAGTCACTTCACCGTGTGCAGGCTCATCGACGATTGTCGCTTCACCTAGGGCACCCGCTGGTGCAACATCTATGATGCGTTGCGCATTAGCTGTCATGCCGTCACCAGTTACAGAGACGCGAGCTACTTTCTTAGTCACCGTGTCATTATCTAACACGTTTGCTTCCAAGGTCGCTTCTTCGTCAACAGAGAAGTTGTCTGTTTGACCTGGGTTGAAGCTAGTTGGTGTCGCAAGGTAGTCGATTTCTACGCTGCCTGAAGAGGTCGCTTGCAGTGCAACATAATCGTCAGTAGTAACAGTGCCACCTTGTCCATTGTAGTGGAAGGTTGTACCTACGCTACCGCTGATGTTTTCCGCACCGATAGTGACATTGCTTGGCATGTTAGGGATATCTAGGTAGTTGAACCAAATATCTTCTACGTCACCAGTTTGGATCCATAGGCTGAAGCTGTACTTGTTGCCAGAGGCATCAGCATATAGCTGAGCATCTTTCCATTCGACAACAATCCACTGACTCTCACCTGCGGCAACAACCTGAATGCCTAGCTGTCCACCACCAGTGTCGTCGGCAGTGCCGTCGCTTAGGTCGTAGTCACTCCAGAATGGTGCCAGAATGTTGTTTGGATTAGCGCTATCTGGTAGCGCCTTGTTGTTCCAAGTTCCAGACGTTGAACCGCCACCAACAACCGCAAGACCGTTGTCAGAGATAGTTAGCTGAGTGTAAGTCGCACCGTTGTACTTAAATGCCGGTAGGTTGAAGGTGAATGATTTCTCATCACATCCGTCGGCACAGGCAGGTACATAGGCGAGGTCTAAATCGAAGATACTTGGGCTTGCGCCGGTTCCTTTACCAGTCTGCATTTCGGGTAGTTCAAGTTGACCTACCCAAGTGATGCGGCCAAGAGCTTCATCGACTTCGAAACCATTTTGTGATGCGCCATTTAGCGTCACGGTCACATCGTCGGCAGAGGTAAGTTTAGTACCCTCTGGAGCCATAGCAGTAACGGTTACGGTATTTTCAAAGATAGTGTTGTTCACTACGGCTTTGATTGGCATATCTTCCGCAGCAGTCAGATCAGCCTTGGTTGCCATGGTAGAGATCAGTGATGCATCACTTGATTCTTTAGCCAGGATGGCAACGGGTAGGTGAGCATCTTGGTGAGATGCGCTCTTGATCATGACGTTACCGAAGATCCAAGCACCGTATTCACTGTAAGTTGAGTCAACGGTTACCGTGAAGGTTGCTGATTCGCCAGCTTCCAGCTCCAGTGATGAAGGCGATACGCTGATACCTGCGCTATCAGACGAAGCTGAAAGCTCCCAAGAGGTCTTCTCGTCACTCTTGTTGTATACAGTACGCGTGAAAGTACATGGACCAACACAAGAATCTGAAGCGATAGATGGCTTGTCGAAAGTCAGTACTGCTTTAGCCGCAGCATCCAAATCCATACGACCCGCACCCATTGCAAATGGGTCGGCTGGCGTTACTGCATCATCATCAAGCACACCGTCCATGTGCGCAGTAGAGGTTAGCGCTGTCTTGATGTCGTTGGCTGACCAGTCTGGGTGTAGCTGGCTCATCAAAGCTGCGGCACCTGCAACGTGCGGGCTAGCCATACTGGTACCTGTCATAGTGGTAAAATCAGTACCGTCTTGATCAGGAGAGGTTGCAGACAGGATAGAAGTACCTGGCGCTGCAAGATCTGGCTTCAGAATGTTTTGGTTACCGTTAGGGCCACGAGAGCTTGAGTCATTCAGAAGATCAGCAAACTTGCTATTAACGATACGAGTGACTTCTGCTGCGATAGTACCTGTTGTGTCATCGCCCAGACCTTCAAGAATTGCTGCGCCGTCTGCATTAGAGATCATTACTGCAGGCAGTGTTGAGTCTGGCATGTACATAGAGATTGGAGCACCTGGTACGCTATTGTAAACGACCAATGCTTTCGCACCCGCAGCTTCAGCGTTTTCAGCCTTGGTTGCAAATGAACATGAACCGCGAGATATCAGTGCGATACCATCTTTGAAAGAGTCGGCAGCAAACGGTGTACAGCCAAGGGTGTTTTCTGCATCGATATTAGCAGCAGCAATAATAGGTGCTGTGATATCTGTTTCTAACAGGCCATTGTTACCTTGCAGTGCAAGAATCTCTTCACCGTCAACGGTTAGGGCGTTAGCAAAGAAGCGACCCGTTGTGGTGTTTGCAACGGTAATACCTGATTCGATACAGGCTGGACAACCGATAGTTTGTGGGCCATTACCGCTGTTACCTGCTGAAGTTACTATAACTACCCCGGCAGCCTCAGCAGCTTCATACATAGATTTATATGGGCTGTTGGCTGGGTCGCCACCTGCGCCGCCACCCCATGAGTTGTTGATAACATCTGCGCCATCATTAACGGCATGCTCCATCGCTTCCATCAGCATGATGTTAGAGCCGCTACCGCGAGCACATTCTGAATTAGTAAATAGAGCTTTGTAGACCATGAGGTAGGCCGCAGGTGCAACACCTGATAGCTCAACTTCTACACCTTCATAGGTTGTAGTGACCTTATTACCTACAGAAGTACCGGCAACGTGAGAACCGTGGCCACCGTAACCTAGTGGGCTCATATGTTCATCGGCACACACTTCAAAAGTAGGTTGTGACCAACGGGCAACGATTAGCTTGTCGTTACAGAAGCTTGCATCGACTGTTGAACAGTAGTCATCGCCTGGCATTCCTTCAGCCGGTTTTGTGAAACCTTCGCCTGCAAACATTGGGTTTTCTGGACGAATACCTGTATCAATTACCGCTACGCGAACGTCTTTACCCGCGTTTTCCATACCAGAAACCGCTTCCCACATTGCTGCAGAGTTGATGACGTCGTGAGATGAATCCATGTTCACTTCGTACATGGTCTCTGGGTAGACAGACTTAACGTTAGGCATAGCCGCTAGCTGCTCTATGCTTAGGCCTTGACCAACAATTGTTACACCATTAAATAGGGTCTTAAAGCTTTGCTCAACTTTGGCGTTAGGCACTTTTTTCGCCAGTTCATTCACAAATTGTGATTGCTCTTTGGCGAGGAAGCTAGCATAGCTTTGGGCTGGTGCTGACTGTACGTTAACTTTTTGACCTTTCTTAGGGGCTGTTGCAGCCAGTGAATCTATCCCGCCTTGGTATTTAGCTACTGCAGGAGAGTTCAGTTCAATGATGAAACGCTGCGGAGCAACTTGTGAAGGCTGAGAAGCTGTTGGCTTCTTATAGCTATCAGCAGAGGTAATTTCCGGAGCATATGGGTTTGCGGTGTACTGGTTGCTGGCTACAGCCGCACTCGAGATCAGCGCTGCTGAAATGGCTAGAGATAATTTAGTTTTCACAACTTCTTCCTTGTCAAATAGAAGTGTTTTGAGACACAAAACACTATTGGTATTGCTGTAACTTTGGTTACTAATACTTTTTTATTTTGTTGCTGTCGTGTTGACGGCTTGTTCTTTTTAACACAAAAGATTGCCAAAGTTAAAGCGGGTAGATGAAAAAGTTGTAAGTAGTTTTTTAGTAGTAGTATTCACTAAGGCTGGAAGCCCTAGTGAGACTGGCTTAGGGTTTAACCGCGCGGCTGATGGGGTTTTGTAAACTAATGAGTGTCTCAGTGGATTGAATCTCATCGATGGATTGAATGCGATTGATCAGCACATGTTGTAAACCATCAATAGATTGGCACATCACCTTCACAAAGATGCTGTAGTTGCCTGTGGTGTAGTAGGCCTCAGTCACTTCTTCTAGGGCATTGAGTTTGGCGATGGCGGCGGGGTAGTCGCCGGCGCTTTTGAGATTAATCCCGATAAAACAGCAGACGTCATAACCGAGCGCCTTGGGGTTTACCGTGATCTGGGCGCCCGTGATAATACCTGCCTGTTTCATCTTCTCTACTCGCACATGTATGGTGCCGGCACTCACACCAAAGCGTTTCGCCAACTCAGCGAAAGGGGTACGGGCCTCCTCCATAAGTGCTGAGAGGATCTGATTGTCGAGCTGATCACGCTGAAATGAACTATCCATTACTACATACCATTTTAAGTCAATAATATGAGGTAATTTACGGTATTGTTTAGCAAACTGCTAATTTTTTAGCGAGATGATTAAAGTTTTAGGTGTAAGCCAGTATGTCGTGGGCCTATTGTTGATCTGTGACCTGAGTAAAGGGGATCGGCGTGCTAAAGGTCATCGGCTGCTTGCTGTAGGGATGGGTCAGACTCAGCGATTGGGCGTGTAGCAACAAACGTGGTGCCAGACGCTTGGCCAGCGGATCGGCATAGAAGTTATCGCCCAGGATAGGATGACCTATGGCCATCATGTGCACACGTAGCTGGTGAGAGCGCCCGGTGATGGGGGTTAGCTTAACCAAGGTGGAGCGACGGGCTCGGCTAACCACCTCAAACAGTGTCTTAGAGGCCTTGCCCACTTGGTGGTCTACCTTTTGTTTAGGTCGATTGGGCCAATCGCAGATGAGAGGGTAATCGACGCTGCCTTGTTCGGGTTTTACATGACCGGCGACACGCGCATAGTAGATCTTATGGGTTTCCCTATCGCGAAACTGACGCTTGAGTTCCCGCTCGGCGCTGCGCCTTAATGCTACGACAATAATGCCTGACGTGGCCATATCGAGACGATGGACAATTTGAGCGTTAGGATGATCGCGTAAGACGCGGGTGTAGACGCTGTCATGGTAGGCAGGATCGCGCCCTGGCACAGAAAGGAGGCCTGAGGGCTTATTGACTACCATAATATCCTTATCTTCATGAAGGATCTCAAGCCAAGGCTCGGTAGGCGGCGCATACACAAAATCAGTCATAACATGTCTTGACGGCTAAAAGGGCTGCAAAGATACCGCTAAGAGGGCGCTTAATGCAAGTGTAGCGCCCTAAAACTGAGAGTCTATAAACGGGCTAACTGTGTAGAACATACCACTTAAAAACCGTGGCCATTGACATGCATGATGGCAAAGGTCCAGACCACGAAGGCCAGGCTTAGATGGATGAAGGCGTAGACGCCCTGATCAAGTCGCTCAATGCCTTTGGCCTGCCAGATCAGCTTGGCGTGCAATAAGATATTGAGAGGAAACAGCATAAAGAGTGGGTAGAAGGCGATGGCACTATCGTCGCCAAATAAGGCGCGCGATACTATCGACCAAAATACCATAAGGGCGGTAACTAATGGCGGTGCGGCGAGCTGGTACTGTTCGGGGTAGGGAAACATTAATCGTCCTTAACGCTTATAGATCCTAGTTAGCTGGTTTTCGGCCAATATATTGCGCCTTAAAGCAAGGCGTCTCTTCACAGCCTACATTACCTTCGAAAGTGTGCAAAGTCTCCCAGTTGGAAAAGCATTTTACTAACTCTGCCTCGTGCAACAAGAAATCAGGGTTTTTCGGTCTGCCTACCTCTGCCTGTTGAGTGATAAAGGTTTCGTAGATAATTAGCCCGCCGGGCTTGATGCTCTCTTTAATGGTCTCAAATAAGGGGCGGTGCAGATAGTTGAATACCAAGACAATGTTATATTGAGCTTTGGGAAGCTGCGCCTCGCCAGTTTCCAGGTCCTTGGTTTTGGCCTGACAGTGAGGCGGTAGTTTGGGGAGGCGGCTTACGTCTCTGTCGACAAAGCTCACATGAGCGCCTTGGGCGGCCAACCAGAGGCCATTACGGCCACTGCCGCAGGCCAGGTCGAGCACCTGGGGATGGGTCTCTAGCCCTAAAAGCTGACTATTTTGCGTCAGCAGCGGCGCGGCTTCAGCCTTTAATCTCTTTTCGTCCATCTAAGCGGCGTCCATGCAGTATTGAAAAATGTCTCAGACCCGCAGGGCCATGGGAGACGACCACCGACAGCAGCACTATGGCGATCAGCAGTTCAGGTTTATAGTTAGCCAAGGGAATAAACAGCGCCAGAAGGCCGAGTTTCACTAACGTGAGCACTCCTTTGAGTTGAATAAGCCAACGCCAATCTCTCACTACCTCCCAGAGCATTAGCAGGCTGCCGCTGCCCATGGCTAAGATCCAATAGTTGCACCACAGCGTTTTGTCGACACCCAACAAGATACCGCCGCCAGCGCCTGTTATGCCTAAAATATGCAGGGCGCGCAGACTGGTTTTACTCAGGCGTTGTAGCCAAAATTTTTTCTCGGAAATCGGCTTATGCTTATGACTCATAGGGCGAAAGGTCTGTGAAAATTTGCGCCAGCTTAGCAGGAAATGGCTATAAAACACATTGGCAGCTCACAAAGATAACCATTTCGTGATCCAGAAGGTGATTTATCTTTGTTAAGTCACATCTTTCCTTAGCTATAATGGAGCGATAACAGGTTGAGGCAATTTGTGATTACTAGGATGACAAGCCTTTACCCCATTTAGATCACTATTAGGTAGCCAAGATGAGAATAGGTTTTTTTAGTGCCAAGCACTATGACATGGAACATTTCAACCGCACCAACCAGGCCTTCGGCGCGCAGATAGAGTATTTTGATTACCGTCTGTGCATGCAGACGGCCAAACTGGCCTATGGCTTCGAGGTGATCTGCGCCTTCGTTAATGACTCTCTCTGTGAAGAGGTGTTGGTCGAGCTCGCTAAAAATGGCACTAAGATCATTGCGATGCGCTGCGCCGGTTTCAACAATGTCGATCTGGACGCTGCGACGCGTTTGGGGATCAGGGTAGTCAATGTGCCCGCTTATTCTCCGGAGTCGGTGGCCGAGCATACGGTGGCTCTGATGCTGACCCTAAACCGCAAGGTGCATAAGGCTTATCAACGTACCCGTGATGCCAACTTTTCCCTCGAAGGGCTGGTGGGCTTTAACATGCATGGCCGTACTGTAGGTGTGATAGGCACGGGTAAGATTGGGGTCGCCACCATCAAGATCCTGTTGGGATTTGGCTGCACAGTGGTAGCCTATGATCCTTACCCTAATCAGCTTGTGACAGATATGGGGATTGACTATCTGCCGCTGGACGAGCTGTACGCGGTTAGCGATATCATCAGCCTGCATTGCCCGCTGACCAAAGAGAATCACCATCTGCTCAACAAAGAAAGTTTTGAGAAGATGAAACCAGGAGTCATGGTGATCAACACCAGTCGTGGTGGCTTATTAAATGCGTTCGATGCCATGGAGGCGCTCAAGACGGGCCAGATAGGCTCTCTGGGACTGGATGTTTACGAAAACGAGAAAGAGCTATTCTTCGAGGATAAGTCGAACCAGATCATTCAGGATGACGTATTTAGGCGCCTGTCGGCCTGTCATAACGTGATCTTTACCGGTCACCAGGCTTTCTTAACAGAAGAGGCCCTGGGTGCTATCGCCCATACCAGTTTGACCAATGTGCGTCAGCTGCTCAATGGCGAAACCTGCCCTAATCAACTATCTTAAATCGTCAATCGGGTTTCACCTGACAAGCTTGGCTCAGGCTGATAACTTAAGGGTAAGTTTATTGGCCTGAGGGCAAGATTATGATGGTAAAACAGGAAGTTCACGACATAGACACGCCAACGGGCAAGATGCGCTGTTATCTCTATCGCCCCGACAGTGAAGGTCTCTTTTCGACGATTATCTTCTATTCGGAAATTTTCCAGCAAACAGCGCCCATTGCGCGGGCGGCCACCATGATGGCCGGTCATGGCTTTGTGGTGTTAGTGCCGGAAGTGTTTCACGAACTCAATCCCATAGGAACAGTGTTGGCCTATGACGATGAAGGTAAAGATAAAGGCAATCAGGATAAATTTACCAAGGCGCTGGAACATCACGATAGCGACACTCAGACGCTGGTGGACTTTGCCATGAGTCAGCCATTTTGTACCAATCAGGTGGGGGCTATGGGGGTCTGTATCGGTGGTCACTTAGCCTACCGCGCCGCAATCAATATCGATGTTGTCGCTGCGTTTTGTCTCTATCCTACAGATATTCATTCCAATACCTTGCCGGCCAATCCTGGGAACGACTCTTTGAGCCGCACCGGGGATATCGAGGCGGAGCTGGTGCTCGTCTTTGGTAAGCAGGATCCCCATGTGCCGAGTGAGGGGCGAAGACTCATTTATGACAAGCTCACCGAGACGGGGCGCAAGTTCACTTATCTTGAGGTCAATGCTCAGCATGCCTTTATGCGTGATGAGGGGGATAGATACGATCCCGCCCTGGCGCTGCAGATCTATCAACAGGCGGTCGCCTTTTTTCAGCGGACGCTGCGTTAATCGTACTGCTAGGGTAAAAGTTGGTTGAACTAAAAGGCGAACCTGAGGTTCGCCTTTTGTCTTTCTCTAAACACTCTGTTTTAAAAGCTGCGCTAAACGCTTGGCGCTAGCAGCTGACTAGAGCCATTTTCGGCGCCTAAACAGCCAGATCAACACGGCGGTGATGGTGAGCATCACGCCCCAGACGATAAAGTAGCCGTCTTTATATTTGAGCTCAGGAATATACTCGAAGTTCATGCCGTAGATCCCTGCAATAAAGGTCAGCGGTACAAAGATAGCTGTGATAATGGTCAATACCTTCATGATGTTATTGAGCCTATGGGCACTGATGGAGATATAACCGTCGATCAGATCGCTGGAAACCTGGTAGAAGAGATCCGCCAGGCTGGCCGCCCTATGCTGGTGCTCGCAGACATCGTTGATCTCGTGGTAGAGACTGTCGTCGAAGGGAACCGATGGGGCGCTGCGCAGGGTGTCAAACAGCTCCACGTGATAATGAAAGTTGCGTCTTAGGCGGGTGAGATCTGTCTTATACAGCACCACCTCGGCCAAGATCTTGTCATCTGCCGTGGTCAGCATCACTGTCTCCAGCTCCTCCAGGCGGCTTTCGAGATCGAACAAGATCTTATGGTAACGCTTAACCACATAGCGGCTGAGTTTCAGCGCCACGGCGCCGGTGTTTTGCAGCGACAGCTCACCCACCTCCAGTGCATTCATAGTACGTTCGATGGAGAGTGAGCGTTTGCTGTGACGGGTCACGATAAAACGTGGACCGACGAAGAGCGCCAACACTATGTTGTCACAGTTGATGGAGTCAGAGTCTGCCGATAGCCCCCTGAGCAGCATAAAGGTATGACCGTCAAAATCTTCCACCTTGGGGGGATGACGATCCCGGGAGGCATCCTGTAGCGCCAGCGGATGCAGGCCAAAATCCCGCTGCAAAGACTCGCTCAGCTGATCGTCTATCTCGCCGTCGATATTAAGCCAGAGTATGGTGTCTTCTCGCTGTTGCCAGCTAGCGATTTGCGAGGCATCACCTCTGGTGAGCGTATCGGTTTGCGGATCATAGTGTAATGTCGTGAGCATCTATGCCCCCTGTCGGTTAATCGCTTTGTACTTGAGTATGGTCTTTCTCTGGCGATTCGCTTAACGGTTTGGTCTGCGTCTGATTTAATTTCAATACCCCTTTTTGCAACATCAGGTTGTTGGGGTAGGTGATGGTGATGCCGTCACTGCGCTCGATCAGCACATGGAACAGGCTGATCTCGGCGATGATGCCTGTGACATCCTCATCCTTGTCGATGATCTTGATGCGGTCACCGATGCGATAGGGGAAGACGAAGAAGATTAAGACCCCAGCGGTGATGTTGCTTAAAATCGACCACTGGGCCACTAAGGCTACGCCCAGTACGGCAAATACCGAGGAGATAAACAGGGAGACCTGTTGATACTCAATGCCCAATGACACCACCCACAGACAGGCGATGATGATAAATAGCAGATAGGTAATATATTGAGTCACCAGCTTAGTGCGCTTAAAGGAGACCTGTTTGGATTCGGCCAGCTTGGCTACCCAGTTGGTCAGCAGGCGCTGGGCAAAAACAAATATGCCGATGTAGAGGCAGCTAATAAGCAGAGTTTGAGTCATGGTGTGTGAGAAATCAGCTAAAGATTTCAAACAAATACTATAAGAATTGCCCGATTGCAATGTGAACTTGAGCTTTAAAAAAACACGCCCCTTGGTGGGCAGTTGTGACGCTGTGAGTCGCCTTACTCAGTATTTAGTGCCAAAGGCCAGTGCGCGATAAGAGCTTTTGTACTTTGCTTGCTGTGCTGCGCAAGGATTTGCGGCATACTAGCGCCTTTATCGCGCCTGTCACTGTTGGCGCCCAGCGGAGAAGCAGATGTCAGATTTTACCACCCTATATTCCAGTGAGGATGCCTTTGGCCCACTATTGGTGATGGAAGATAGGGAGGTGCGGCTACTTTCCTTTGGTGACAACGATGAGCAGAGCAAATTATCCAAGTCTGCTCTGCATCTCCCTATGCATACCTATCTGCAGGCCATGTTATTGGTGCTGCTGTTTATCAAGCCCAAGCGGGTGATAATACTCGGTCTGGGGGGCGGGGGACTTATTCAGGCGCTGCGTCATTTCGATCGGGGGATCAATATTACCGCCGTTGAGCTGAGAGAGGCGGTGATCGACATTGCCAAACGCTTCTTCTGGCTACCCCTGGGCAAGAAACTTAACCTTGTTCATCAAGATGCCAATGCATTTCTGGCCGAAGGCAAGCACAAGAAGGCCGACGTTATCTTTGCCGATATCTATCATGCCGGAGGCGTGGATGAGCAGCAGCATAGTGAGGTATTTATTGCCAATGCCGCGGCGCTGCTCAAGGTCGATGGTTATCTGGTGCTTAACTGCTGGAAGGAGCACAGCCGCAATCAAGCCTTACTCGCCTTGCTCAAAGAACACTTTAGCGATGTGTACGCCTGTCTGACTGGTGGTGGCAATTGGGTTGTGATCGCCGGTAAACAAGCCAGGCAGATAAGCAGTAGTGGCCTAAAGAGCGAGGCGCAGCAGTTATCGCAGCGACTCGACTTTCCATTGGCCCGCAGCCTGACCCGTTTTGAACCCTGGGAGTCCTAATCCGTTTCATTTCCCTTCATCGGTTTTTATCACAACAATAAGTTCAATCTTAAAAACCGATTAGTATGATAGCTTTTATCCGTTATATTTAATTATCCAGTCTCGTTATTATCTTCACATCGACAAAGAACACGGGGTTAAGGCAAACGCCTCCCCCCACAAATTTACTGTTAATAACGAGCACTGGAGTAAACAATGACTCAATCTATCATCAATACCGAAATCAAGCCTTTCTCTGCCACTGCCTATCACAATGGCGATTTCGTCTCTGTGACAGAGCAAGACCTACTGGGTAAGTGGTCAGTAGTTTTCTTCTACCCTGCTGACTTCACCTTCGTCTGCCCAACAGAGTTAGGTGACATGGCTGACCATTACGAGAAGCTGCAATCAATGGGCGTTGAAGTGTACTCAGTGTCTACCGATACGCACTTTACCCACAAGGCATGGCACGACAGCTCAGACACCATCGGCAAGATCAACTACCCAATGATCGGTGACCCAACAGGTGTTATCTCGCGCAACTTTGGCGTGATGATTGAAGAGGAAGGTCTGGCACTACGTGGTACCTTCGTTATCAACCCAGAAGGTCAGATCAAGGTTGCCGAAATTCATGACCTAGGCATTGGTCGTAGCGCTTCTGAGCTGGTACGTAAGATTCAAGCGGCTCAGTATGTTGCCACACACGACGGCGAAGTTTGCCCAGCAGCATGGCAGCCAGGTGAAGATACACTAGCACCTTCATTGGACCTAGTAGGTAAGATCTAAGCATCACCTAAGGTCACTCGGGCCTCATCATTTCGAGTGACCTGGCGAAAGCCAAAGTAAATTTCATCATCATCTTTTTTATTGCCGGTTCATCTCCCCCTGCATTAGAGCCGGCAATTTTTCCCTAAGTTTTTGGCTCCCGTTGGGAGCCTCTTTTTCCTAGGAGTTATCATGTTAGATGCGAATGTAAAAAATCAGCTGACTACCTATCTGCAAAACCTCAAGCGCCCAGTTGAACTTGTCGTATCGGCAGATGAGCGTCCTAAAGCACAAGAATTAATGGCGTTGGCAAAAGATATTGCCTCGTTGTCGGATCTCGTATCGTTGACCGAATCAGAGGGTGTACGTACCCCGTCGATGACCATCACTAATGCCGATAGCGCGAGTCAGATCCACTTTGCCGGTTTGCCGATGGGCCATGAATTTACATCCTTGGTGCTGGCATTGCTGCACACGGGTGGCCATCCGATCAAGCTTGCGCCTGAAGTGATAGAGCAGATCCGTGACCTGCCAGGTGAATATCGCTTCGAGACTTATATATCGCTGAGCTGTCAAACCTGTCCCGAGGTGGTGCAGGCGCTTAATATGATGGCGGCAATCAACCCTAATATTCAAAACACCATGATAGATGGCGCCTTGTTCCAGGATGAAGTGAACGAGCGCAACATCATGGCGGTACCTTCTGTTTACCTTAATGGCGAGCCGTTTTCAGTGGGTGGGATCAGCGTTGTCGAGATCCTTAACAAGCTGGACGTTAATGCGGCCAGCCGCCAAGCGGAAAAGTTAAATCAGAAAGAGGCTTTCGACGTGTTAGTGGTCGGTGGTGGCCCGGCTGGCGCCTCGGCAGCGATCTATGCGGCGCGTAAGGGCTTAAGAACCGGTATCCTGGCGGACAAATTTGGCGGCCAGGTGGCCGAAACCGTAGGAATTGAAAACTTTATCTCGGTGAAAGCCACCGAAGGCCCAAAGTTAGTGGCTAATCTCGAATCTCATGTGCATGACTATGATGTCGATATCATGGATAACCAGCGTGCCTTAAGTCTCAAGTCCGGTGAGTTGTTTGAGATCCAAACCGAAAGTGGCGCACTACTGCGCAGCAAAACGGTACTTCTGGCCACAGGCGCTCGCTGGCGCGAGATGAATGTGCCGGGCGAGAAAGAATATCGCGGCAAAGGCGTCGCCTACTGCCCACACTGTGACGGCCCGCTGTTTAAGGGCAAGCGCGTCGCCGTGATTGGCGGTGGTAACTCGGGCATAGAGGCGGCCATCGATCTGGCCAATATCGTTGAGCATGTCACTGTGCTTGAGTTTGACAGCAAGCTGCGCGCCGATGACGTGTTACAACGCAAGGCAGCCTCTATGGGCAATATTGAGATAATCACCCAGGCCATGACGACGGAAGTGGTCGGCGATGGCAAGCGAGTGCAAGGACTGAACTATACCGATAGGGCAACAGGTGAAAGTCATCATATCGCCCTCGCCGGTATCTTCGTGCAGATTGGCTTGGTACCTAATGCCGAGTGGCTCAAGGGCACACTCGACTTGACCGAGCGGGGCGAGATCATGGTCGATGCCAAGGGTCAAACCTCACTGCCCGGCGTATTTGCCGCAGGTGATGTGACTAACTCTGCCTATAAGCAGATCATCATCGCCATGGGTAGCGGTGCAACCGCTTCGCTTGGCGCATTCGACTACCTGATCCGTCTGGGTGAGCCGGCAGACGCAGTCGCTGCTTAATGGCAAAGGCGAGTATAAATAGTAAACAGCCAGCGTAATGCTGGCTGTTTTTTTATTCGTCTTTATAATTACTTAAGCTGAGTGAGTGTGAATAGTGTCATAAAAGAGGGGCGAGCGCAGAGAAGGATGAATAGTAAGCCAAAAAGCTTTGACCAACTCCTAGTCCAGGAGACCCATATCTACCTTTGCCGTTCGGTAAAGTGGACCGCTTACCTGTCCGTATTTCTGCTGGTTGCCATTTTTTTTGCCACAGTGTTGCAAAAGCATCATCTGTTGAGTGTGCAGGACCTCTTGGTGTTGCAGATGCCTGCCTTGTGTATCGCCCTGTTTGGTCTGGCCGGCATTCTCTATCGTCAGCCTGAACGGCATCGCTTAGGATTGGTGCTGGCTTACTTGTTGGTGTTAGAGGTCGCCTGGATCTACTTTGTGGTGGGGCATTATTGGCTCACCAGCTCCTACAGCATATTAGGTGAATATACCTCTCTGGCTATTGTCGATTCAGTGGTGGATGTACTGGTGTTTACCTTTGCCATTTCACTGTTTCCGCTGCGTAACTGGTTACTGGTAAGCGTCATTCCGCTTTTATCGGTCAGTTTAGTGACTAGGATTATCGAGACTCCGGAAAACCCTATCTTTGCCGTGACCAAGTTTACCTGTCTCTTGGTGATCATAGTGACCGGGCAAAAAGTGTTGCAGGAGTGGTTTAGAAAGGCGATCTTGCGAGATGCGGAGAAGCAACAGCTATTGCAACAGTTTAAGCATATGGCACTGATTGATGGCCTGACTAATTTGAGTAATCGACGTCATTTCGATGAGGTGCTGGCGCTGGAGATAAAGGCCGCCAAACGCACTAAGGATCCCTTGAGCATGATTCTTCTGGATGTGGACTACTTTAAACGACTCAATGATAGTATTGGGCATCAGCAAGGGGATAAGTGTTTGATCCGTATAGCAGAGGTACTACACGGTATCGCCTCTCGTCCAAGGGATCTTGCCGCTCGTTATGGTGGTGAGGAGTTTGCGGTCATATTGCCCGATACCGATCTCGATGGCGCAAGCCATATTGCTGAGCAGATCCGCGCGGCGCTGAAGGCTGCTGAGATAGCTCATCCTGATTCAGATTTAGGTGCATTTGTGACAGTCTCTCAGGGCGTTAGCCTATGGCAGCCTGGCCTGAGTGCCCAGGATTTGACCGCCAGCGCCGATCAGCTGCTTTACCTCAGTAAGGCACAAGGACGGGATTGTTTCAGTGTGGGCGTGGCGAAGGCTGAAGAGTAGGCCATGCTGCGAGTATGAAAAAGCCCTCTAGATGAGGGCTTTTAAATTTTATGCTGATTAAGCTGTGGTATTAATATTGTGACCACTGTTTCCTACTGGCCCAGCACTCGGCGCCGAGTCAACTGCTTCAATCAGTTGTAGCGCAATCTCTCCCTCTGCTTGTTGCTGCTCTTTAGCGAGTTGTGCAACTTTTACCCCAATGCTTCCATTGCTTAGGTTAGGTTGTAGATTACTGGTACCAACTGTTATTGCCATGCTTACCGCCTTAAACTGGGTGAGAGTCTATAGTTAACCAATTTTACATAGGTTAACTATAGTGCTATCGGCGTCATTTTGGAAAACTTGAGCCATTATCTGCGCTACTGCTTCACCGTTTTGCGCTTGTCTATCTGTTTGCGAGTGATGCTGATAATAAAGGTCAGTACGATAGACGCTAGAATCAAGCCAACCGCGAGTACAGCATTTTGCAGTGCCGTCGGGTCGAGTGCCAACATGCCCCCAAGACCGATCATCATGATCCCTGACATGAGTTTCAGGGTTTGTCCCTCTTTTTCAGAGAGTTTGCGTTTACCTAAGGTGGCGCTAAAGGCGATCACTATGGCTGCTAACGGGATAACATAAACCACATTGTAGAAGGCCAGATAGAGGTAACGCTCATATGCTGGGAGCTCGTGCATTGACAGTACGCTGGTGTAGATCATTGGGAAGCCTGCGGTACACAGTAGCTCATAAGCGTTAGCCAATATCGCCAGTACAACAGTTCCCGCAATCATGGCAGCCATACTGCTGGCACTGGTGAGTTTACCCATGCGCTTAATGAGGCCTGTACGGTTTTCTGCCGACATGGACAGGCTCACTTCCCCTTTGGTAAAGAAGTAATCCTTGATGTTAATGGTGCCGGCAATCAGTGCCAGAATACCTGCCCCGAGAATGATCAGGCCACCATCGCTGCCAGCGCCCAATAATTCAAAGATGTTGAGCCAGGCAATCATAAACAGGAAGTAGATAAAACCTGAGAAGAATACAAAGATGCCCCCAACTATCAACATGCGGGTGCGACTCTTGGCGTTAACCATAATAGAGAGTAAAAACAGCAGCACGAAGAAGGCGCATGGGTTAAAGGCGTCAACGCCAGCCAGTACTACGGTGAGCACAGGTAAGGAAAGCTGCTCTGGTGCGACGACGCCGATCAGCGGCAGCTCAATGGGCTGTACCTTAGTAACAGGTGCAGCCTCGGGATTTTCACCTAAACCTATGTCACAGGTGCCGGGGTCGCTGCTGGCACTACAGGTGGCAAATAAGGGTTCTCCTTGGCCTGAGGACTCACCAGCATGGGGTTGGGTATCATCTGCTTGCACAACACCGCCTAAGGCTCGGTAGCAGGCCTTGAGCTGTGACAAGATAAATTGTCCGGTTACTGCCTCACTGCTATAGCCCACAGTGGCTTGCTCACAGGCGGCGATATAGGGGACTGAACGCGCTGCCACTTTGGTTTTTTCGGCGATGCTCTGCCATTTTTTCTGGGTGCCCGCTTGAGAAACCATGTGTGATTCAAGCTCTATCCAGGGATACTTCTCTGGAAGGCTGTCGATAAAGGGATGAGCCTCGGCGCAGTGTGGACAGGTCTTAGACCAGAAAAAATAGAGTTTAATCTTAAGCTGACCGTCGGCGTTGACATAATGCCAAGTGGCATTTTCAGATACTGAATTATCTGCTGCCTGTGTGAAACTGGGTAATGCGCTGGAGAGTAGCAGAAAACAAAACATCAGGGCTCTAAACATAATCCCTCCCGGGGCTGGTTTGCCAAAAGACGATGACAAAGGCGTTCTAGGGATAGTGTACTGCGCGCCAACGACGAGGCTAAGTTTATGTTTCAGATTTGCAACATAAATCTTGAAATATACTGGAAATGTTAACTTGCGCGGATTTTTATGTGTGCGGCCAGCGCCGCCCGGCAGTTAAGTGCACAGGCGACGAGTTTTAAAATCGCTGATGGGTTTACTTAAGCAGATTGCGACTGGGGGCGACAGCGCTGGCAATGGCTGTCTCACCACTTTCTTGCTGACACCAATGCATACTCAGCGTTCGGGTATCTTCCTGGCTTGCGGTTAGTAGTTTGGTGACCACAGGCTGGTGGTAGTCTGACTTCGTCAGGAAGTTTTTCACTCGCTCAATACGGCGATTGGCGAGCCAGAGATTATATTCCCTGATCTTTTTGTCTGTTTCGCCCTTGTAGAGCGGGAATTCCAGTAGCAGATAGCCCGTATCAGCCTGGGTCTTTTCGATCAGCTGTTGTAGTTGTTTGGCATATTGGCTGTCGAAATATGAGCTGTTTTTGTCAAAAGGGATATCGCCCAAACTGATGTTTTGTGGGCAGCGTGCATGGACCTGTGCCGCAAAGAGAATTGACAAGATCACTAGCAGTTGTCGCTTCATAGTGAACACCTCCAATGTGTTTTTTAGTGTATAGAGCTAAATAATGCTGGGAATTTAGGGGATTGTCGCTGGAAAAGCAACCGTATTCACAGGTGGGTTTTAGGCTTTATGTCGATGAGTTTGAGTATTTAACCTAGCGCCAGTATTTAGTCGGTTTGCATCTAGATGGTTTTGCTAAGTTATTTGCTTAAGTCTATGTAAAATTGACGGATTATTGACTATTTACGCATCAAAAAAATTTATTGATAAATTTTCACTTTAGTCGGTTCATGGCGTAAACTTGGCAAAAGTTGTGTGCAATTTAATAATGGTAGCCTTACCCATGAGCCAAGATACTCAGCCTAACCCGTTGGCACTCGAAAACCAGGTTTGTTTCTCACTATACAGCGCCGCCAATGCCATGGTACGTGCCTATCGTCCCCTATTGGAGGCGTTGGATTTGACCTATTCGCAATACTTGGCGATGTTGGTGTTATGGGAACACCCAGGGATCAGCGTTAAGACCTTAGGTGAGCAGTTACACCTGGATTCTGGCACCCTGACACCCTTGCTCAAACGGCTGGAAACTAAAGGGTTAGTCACCCGTGGCCGCAGTGATACCGATGAGCGAGTGCGAGTGCTACAACTAACTGATGAGGGCAGGGCGTTGCAACAAGAGGCTAAGTCGGTTCCACTACAGATGCGTTGCAAGCTGGGGGGGGAACCCGAGGAGTTTGCCGAGCTTAAGCGCTTATGTGATAAGGCCTATGAGTATCTGCAACGGGCGAGCCAAGGTTAAAGGTTAATTAAACCAAAGGAAGCGCTATGCAAGCAGTGGATTTAGTCGTGATTGGCGGCGGTATTACCGGGATTGGGATCGCCCAATGTGCCCAGGCCGCTGGTTACTCTGTGGTGCTGCTTGAAAAAGATGGGCTGGGTGAGAAGACCTCGTCGAACTCCAGCAAACTGATCCATGGTGGCCTGCGCTATCTTGAGTCGGGTCAGGTGAGTTTGGTGCGCGAATCGCTTGCCGAGCGCAAGGCGCTACTGACCTTAGCCCCCGAGCTGGTAAAGCCAGTACCCTTCTATATTCCTATCTATAGTGACAGTCGGCGCGGTCCCTTGGCCATTCGCGCCGGGCTAAGCCTCTACGCCCTGCTCAGTGAGTTTGACCCCTTGGGGCAGTTCAAGTCGATACCCGCTAACCAGTGGGGTCAGCTCGCCGGACTCAAACTGAAAGGGCTTAGGGCCGTGTTTCGCTATTGGGATGCTCAGACAGATGATGCCAGCCTGACCCTGGCGGTGGCCGAAAGCGCCCGGGCACTTGGCGCTCAGCTGCTGACCCAAGTAGAGCTTAAGCAGATAGAGCACAGGCCAGATTCTTGTATCGTGAGCTATGAAACGGGCGGTGAAATGCAATGGCTTAGCAGTCGCTGTGTTATCAATGCCACAGGCCCCTGGGTCAATCAGACCCTGGGGCAGGTGGTCCCTAAGATCCAGGCTTCACCGGTTGAGCTGGTGCAAGGCAGTCATCTGGTGCTGGATATTCCCGCGCCGAGTGGCATCTTCTACCTGGAGTCAATCTACGATAAGCGCGTGGTGTTCGTTATGCCTTGGCAGGGAAAGACCATGCTAGGGACTACCGAAACCCCTATCGATGCCGTCGACGCAGCGGGTGTGACCCATGCAGAAGAGGCTTACCTGCTGGGGATCTATCGTCACTATTTTCCGCTGTCTGAAAGCCAAGGGCCTCTTGGCGATCGGATCATAGGCCGTTATTGCGGCGTGAGGGTGTTGCCAAAGCAGTCGGGAGAGGCGTTCGATCTGCCCAGAGACACCATGATGGTGTCTAGCGAGACACATCCGAATTTGTTGACTGTCTATGGCGGCAAGCTCACCACCTTCAGGCATACGGCCAAGGAGGCCGTAGCCTGGGTGAAAACGCGCCGCGGGGTTAAGCCGGTGCGGGCCGATGTCGACAGTTTAAGGCTGACACCTGTGCAAGCGACCCAGAGTACACCTGACAATGGTGATTTTTCTCCTCAAAAAGGCTAAAGTAAGGCGCCTTTTTTAAGCCTAGCTGCGAGCAAAATATCTGTGAAGTGTGCCTATTTCGATGCCAATCAATGCCTTTCCTGCCGTCATCTCAAGACGCCCCTGAACGAACAGGTGGCCGCGAAATCGGCGACGCTCGAGGCACTGCTAAAAGATCTGCCGGTAGAGCAGTGGCTGCCTCCTGTGGTGGGGCCTGAGTCAGGCTTTCGTAATAAGGCCAAGATGGTGGTTTTAGGCGCCGCCCATCAACCCCTATTGGGGCTGGTGAGCCCTAGCGGTGAGGCGGTGAGCCTGTGTGACTGTAGCCTGTATCCTCAAGATATGCAGCAACTGCTGCATCGGCTGGAACGCTTTGTACGCCAGGCGGGGATCCCGCCCTATCGCGTAGATAAGGCCAAGGGCGAGCTGAAGTTTATTCTGCTGACCCGCAGCCAGGTGCGCGGAGAATATATGCTGCGCTTCGTAATGCGCTCCGAGCAGGCGATTCCCCGTATCGAGCGCGAACTGCCAGCACTTTTGGCGGAGCATCCTGAGATCAAGGTGGTGTCGGTTAATTTGCAGCCCGTGCACATGGCTATCTTGGAAGGGGAGGAGGAGATCTTTCTGACCCAAGCCACACGTCTCGAGGAAGTGTTTAATCAGGTGCCCCTCTATATTCGCCCAAAAAGTTTCTTTCAGACCCATCCCGAGGTGGCGGCCAAGCTCTACCAAAGTGCCCGTGAATGGACGCGGGAGTTGGCGCCAAAATCGATTTGGGATCTCTTCTGTGGAGTGGGGGGCTTTGGTTTGCACTGCGCCTCTAAGGACGTCGCCCTTACCGGTATTGAGATAGAGGCTGAAGCCATTGCCTGCGCCAAGATGTCCGCCGAGACGCTGGGCTTGACCAATGTGCGCTTCACCGCGCTCGATTCCACCACCTTCGCCAGCGACAGTCGCGGTGAAGAGAAACCGGATCTTATTATCGTCAACCCACCCAGACGGGGAATTGGCGAGGCGCTGTGCCATTCGCTCAGTGAATTTGCGCCCCAGGCGATTCTCTATTCAAGCTGTAACCCCAAGACACTGGCCAAAGATCTGCGCGCCATTACAGGGTATCGAGTGACTAAGGTGCAGCTGTTTGACATGTTCCCCCATACGGATCACTTTGAAGTGCTGGTGATGTTGCAGCGTCAAGCCTAACGCTTGTCATCGGCGCGTCATTTTGCTGTCATAATCTAGTCTCATCAACCTAGGATGAGGAGGTTAGCTTGGGAGCGGTTTTCAAACAGTTTCTGCTGTTAGGTCTGGTCTGTTTTGGCGGGCCTGCGGCCCATATCGGTTATTTTAAGCGACGTTTTGTCGATGAGCTTAAGTGGCTCGATGCAAAGCGCTTTGGGGCTATTGTCGCCTTGAGCCAGGTGATCCCTGGGCCTGGATCAAGCCAGGTGGGATTTGCCATTGGCCATCACAGGGCTGGCATTACCGGTGCCATCGCGGCCTTTGCTGGCTTTACCTTACCCTCATTTATACTCCTTTATCTGCTGGCGGTGGCGAGCCTTGGCTGGCTGGAGACCAGCTGGTTTCAGGGACTGATCCACGGCCTTAAGCTGCTCGCTGTGGTGGTGGTCGCCGATGCCGTGTTGGGAATGTTTAGCCAGTTTTGTCGCCAAGGGCTGACTCGATTGCTGATGTTGTGCGCCGCCATAGTGACGCTGCTGCTGGGCGGCTTGGCCAGTCAACTGGCGATTTTGCTGATGGCTGCCGGTATTGGCGGCTATTATTTGTCCCCTACTGCCCTGGAAAGTATGCCCGATGAACCCCTGCAGTCCCTGAGGCTGAAACCTATACCACTTGCGCTGTTTTTGCTGCTTTTTGGCGTCGCCTTGTGGTGGATAGGAGCGGGCGGTGGGCTAACCCAAGTGTTTGCGCAGTTTTATCAGGCAGGCGCCTTGGTATTTGGTGGCGGCCATGTAGTGCTGCCGCTACTTGAAAGCAGTGTTGGTCAGCAGCTAAGCAGTGAACGTTTTCTTACTGGCTATGCGCTGGCTCAGGCGGTACCCGGGCCCATGTTCACCCTGGCCGCATTTCTCGGGGCCGAGTCTTGGTCAGACGCGCCGCTGTTAGGCGCCATAGTGGCAACCATGGCGATCTTTTTGCCCGGTTTTTTACTGCAGCTGTCAGTGCTTAGCAGTTGGCAGGCCTTGATGGCCAGGCCAAAATTTCGCGGCGCCATTATGGGGCTGAATGCCGCCGTGGTGGGCTTGCTGCTGGCGGCGCTGATCTCGCCGGTGATCACCTCTGCCATAGCTTCTGCACTGGATCTTCTGTGGGTGTTAGTGGGAGGCTATCTGTTGCGGCGTTATCGCCCCAGCATCTTGTGGCTCTTATTAGGCTATGGCCTGCTGGGGGTCGTGCTTGGCGTGACGAGCGGTGTTAATTAACCGCTTGATTGCGCCATTGAATGGTAAGGCAGGCGCCGCCCAAATGGCTGGCTTGGGCGACCTCTAGTCGTCCCTGATGCCAGATGGCTATCTTGCGGGCAATGTATAGCCCCAGGCCATAACCCGAGCCGTCTGATTGTTCCTTATCCCGGGCAAAGGCAGCCAGTAGCTGCTTGCCTTTGCCTTCGAAGCCCGGGCCATCATCTTCGACACGGATCTGGCAGTTGCCTTGGTCACAGTAAAAACTCACCTCGATGCGGCTTTGGGCGAAGCGAAGGGCATTCATGATCAGGTTTTGGGTGGCAATGGTCATGGAGTTGGGGTCGAGGCACACCTGGTTGTCATCACCATCGAAATCGATCGCTATCTTGTGCTGGTAGATAGCAAATTTCTCCTCCAGCTGCTTGAGGAACTGTTTCGGCGTCACCCAACTCTTCTTCAGCTGGTTTTCCCTATGTTCTAACTTGGCAAAGGAGAGATAGTTGCTGGCCAGCTGCTCTATCTCATCGATATCGGCGTTAAGTCGCTGCCAATACTTGTCATCCAGTTGCGCCTTACTCAGTTGCAGGGCAAAGCGCATACGTGCCAGCGGGGTCCTGACCTCGTGGGAGATGGTGCGCGACAGCTCCTTATGCATCTGCAAAAAGTCGACAATCTGTACCGTGACCTCGTTAAATACCTTGGCCAGTGGATAAATGGCCGAGCGTTTGCTGATGATCTGCTCCATCTTTCTCGGGTTAGCACCGAAGTCGACAGCCGATTGCTGCAGGCGAGAGAGATCCCGAAACAGCGGCCAGATCAGCAGTAGGGCGAGAGAGCCTAGGCTTGCATAGAGGGCAAAAATAATCAGCTCGGTGGGCATGGGGTGGTTAAGTGGCTTCACTACGGGGCCAAAGGCGATAATCTCATTTTTATCAGCTGCTTGGCGGTAGTAGTAGGTTTCGCCGCCACTGAGAGTAAGGGCGATGGTTTCACCCTGGCCCAGCTTGTCGCTAAGATCGCTTGGCAAGGCCAGCTCATCGGCTGGCAGGCGGCGGATCAGGACACTCGCATCTTTGTCGCTCAAACCACGAAACACACTGTCGACATCTATCTGGTAAGACTCTACCTGCTGCATGGCGCTGTGGATCTCGCTGAAGGACCAGATGATCAGCGCACTGCTTAATATCAGTAGCGCATAGAGACGGTAGAATTGATATTTCATTAGCGAACCGACGTCTGCGGCAGATAGTTAAACAGATAACCTTGGCCATGGACCGTCTTGATGGTGAGCCCGGCAATCTGGTAGCTGTCTATCTTCTTTCTCAGACGACTGATTTTAAGATCTATTGCTCTATCCAGGCCGTCGTAGGGACGCCCTACATATTGTTCAAACAGAAATTCGCGGCTGAGCACCTTGCCCGGATGTTGGGCGAAGATCCACAAGAGATCAAATTCTTGAGTGGTTACCTTCTGCGCCTTACCGGCAATCGACAGCTGCTGGTGGGTGTGATCTATGGTGAAGTCATGCAGTGTGATGGCTTCAGACTTTGCCTCACCAGGCATTTTTCTCAGGTTAGCCTTTATGCGTGCCACCAAGAGCTCTGGATTGACCGGCTTGACAATATAGTCGCTGGCGCCAAGTTCCAGGCCTTTTATCTGGTCGTGCTGACCATCGAGGGCGGTCATAAAGATGATCACGCATTGATAGCGCTCTTGTAGCTCGGCAAACAGACTAAAGCCGTCGGTATCCGGCAGCATGATATCGCAGATGATGAGATCGAACCTTTGATCGGCAGGCAACTTGGCGACCGCTTGGGCCGATTCGCTATGGGTCAGGTCGAAGCCTTGCTGTGTCAGGTAGAGCAGGGTGAGTTCGGCCAAATCCAGATCATCTTCGATCAGCAGTATCTTAGGTTTGGTCATAACAAGTTCCAGTTAAGTCCTCGCCGTTTACGGGTGTTAACGGGTTGATAAGTCGCGAGTTTGATAGTCACTTCGTCGAGTATTTTGTCGTTAAGGGTCTTAATCAAAACCTGGGTATCCTGGGTGAGGGTCAGCTCGAGCAGGTGATCCACATCCAAGCTGTCGAAGCACTGTTCGGGCGCGTTGCGCAGGGCTATCCAGATACAGGTTTGTTCAAGGGCATCGAGTCGATAGCTGATCTTAAGCGTCATATGACAGGGGCTACCAGCCTCAATGACGGCACAGGTCTTAGGTTTGACATTGACCTGTGTGGTGTTGCCATAGGAGTAAAAGCTGGCGACCAAGGACAGTAGCAGCAGGTATTTCATCAGGCTGACGGCGTTAGAAGGCATAGCTGACTCCAACGAATCCCGATAGGTATCCATCCTTTTCTACCATAAGGTTTTTGGTGATCTCATCTCCTAACCAAGTGTAGGTGATTATCGCGACGAAGTTGACATCTTGCCAGAGAGGCAGATTGAGCACGCCGCTGGTATGGTAATTAATCGCGGCCGATTGAGGTTGAGGAACACGGCTTCGGCCCAGTTCAGATTGGGTAAAGTGATAGTAATAGCTGATCAGCTTGCTGCTTTTACGGATCGCACCGACCTCAAATCCCAGGGCGCCCCACGAAAATGCCGCGTTCTTTTTTACCTTAAAATGCACTTCGCTGCCTTGGTGCACACCACTGACATCGTGAAAATAACCTAGGGTAATGTCGGCGTAGGGAGTGAGCCAGCTAGTGCTCAGGCCGCCGAGATAGGAGATGTTGCGCTCAATTTCTACCTCAGGGATCTCTGGACCAAACAGCGGCTGTTTATTGGGTTTGAAACCGAGTATGTCGCTAAGAAAGACCTTGTTCCAGCCATCCAGTTCGAAGAAGAAGCCGTCTTCGTTGAGACGTGTTTGCAGATCCACCAAGAAGCGCTCTGACTCATAAAGGCTATAGCCTAAGGTGAAGTTTTCGATATAGAAGCGTTCATCATAATAGGACCAGCTAGGTAGTACATAAGTGATGATATCGTCGGATTTCGCTCTGGGGTTCTCGATTCCGCCATAGCCTGCGGCGAGGGTGAAGTGAAATTCGCCCGTGGTAATATCATCTATCTGGTCATCGGCCCTGGCTTCGAACAGGATAAACCCTGATAAGAAAATAAGACCCGACAAAAGGTACTTCATGGTCTTCACCCACATCCTAAAACAGAAGAGTAGAATCTAAAACGATCCTAGGTTAAAAGTCTGTAAAAATATTAACAAGTGTACAAAATGCTACATGCATTGCCATGCTATTTCGAGTAGGGCACGGGCGGTTTTTGTGTCCCCGTTGGCCTGGCTGAACCTAGTACCATAGGGGGCTTTGCTGAGCTTTTACCGCCATGAATAGATCTGAATAATCATGCCTTGTCAGTTTATACAAGGTACTGAGCCATCGTCGCCATTAGTCCTGAAGTTTCGCTATTGACAGACTGTGCGTAGCAATTTTTCCATGGCTTCCACCTCAATATGTAGCCGTTTTGTTGTATTTAAGCCATGAGGCTAGTCTAGTTGGGTTTTAGCTTATTCGCCTGTTTTTAATCAATTTATATTGATTTTGTAAAGCGCTTAAACGTAGGTGTATGTCCCCTTTCTTAACTAAATTCACTCTGTGTTAACTATATGTTTGCTTTTTAACAAAACTACAAAATGCTACACCAAAGCAGTCTCCCTTTGTTTCGGCAACATGATTATATGTCATTTCGCTGGTGAATATATATGCAAATAAAAAATCTCATCAGGGCATAACTAAAATAAGGTGGACAGTTTCATGAGAGTGAAAACATTAGTAACAGCTGTGGCGGCAGCGCTCTATAGCGCCGGCATGGTGCAAGCGGCAGCAGTGTCGCCAGGTAAGGTCGAAAGACTCGAGCCACTGAAAATTACCGCAGAGCAGGCGAAGCAGCTCAACGCTGCTAGTGCGCAACAGGTTAACCTGTTGCAAAACGACGGCCTTAACGTGCAGATCGCTCGCCAAAGCGATAAGTTCGTTGTCGAAGAGGGTTTGACAGGGGAGCACGTTTATATCGTCAGACTCCATCAGAAGCCCCTGGCACAGGCGGGCGCTAACCTGCTGGCTCAAGGTGGCAGTGAGCGAAACACTGTTAAGACTAAACCCGGTGAGGCCAAGTTGTTTGTCGCTGGTCAGCCGGTAAATCGCGAGATTAAACAGTATCGCGATCAGCTACTGAGCAAGCAGCAAGCCGTGATTGCCGAGTTGTCGGCTACCCTTGGCGATCGCTCTGTGCGCCAGCAGTTTACTAATGCGGTCAATGGTTTCTCTATGGCCATGACTCAAGAAGAGGCTCAACGCGTATCGCAACAGGCCAATGTGGCCTCTGTTCGTCGCTCTAAGACCTATGACCTGCTGTCCGATGTCGGCCCAGAGCTAATCGGTGCGGACAAGATCTGGACAGGTACTGTGACGGATTCTTTGCCCTACAAAGGGGAGAATGTGATCGTCGGTATTATCGATACCGGGGTAAACACAGACCATAGATCTTTTGCCGATGTCGGCGATGATGGTTATGACCACCAGAACCCTTGGGGCGCTGGCCAATATGTGGGTGACTGTTTGAAAGAGGGCTTCGAAGGCCTGTGTAACGACAAACTCATTGGTGTACGCTCCTATCCTGTGATCACCGACTTTTTTACCAGCGGTGAATATGGCGACACTCGCCCAGCAGTGGGTGAAGATTATCAGGGACACGGCTCTCACGTGGCCTCTACCGCCGCGGGTAACGTGCTGTTAGATGTGGACTTTGTTAATCCTGCACCGGGCGCCGTCAACGATGGCAGCGTGGTCAAAGAAGCACTCTTCCCGCGCATGAGTGGTGTGGCACCTCACGCCAACATCATCTCTTATCAGGTCTGTCACCCATCAAATGAAATCAATCGCGGCTGTCCGGGTGAAGCCCTGATCGCTGGTATCGAAGATGCCATCAGCGATGGTGTGGATGTGATTAACTTCTCTATCGGTGGCCAGGACTCTCATCCTTGGAGCGACGACGTGGAACTGGCGTTCCTGTCTGCTCGCGAAGCCGGGATCTCAGTGGCGGCTGCGGCAGGTAACTCTGGCCAGCCTCAGGGATATCAAGAATATTTCGGTGCCATCGATCATGCCTCACCTTGGTTGATGAACGTGGCGGCGAGCACTCACTCGCGTGAGATCTTGGTTGAGACCAAGCTAGTCGATCCTGTGGGTGGCAGTGAAATGCCGCGCTGGAGCGAGATCGTCGGCGGTGCGGTGAACACCAGCTCGGTAACGGGTTTAGTGGTGAAGGCCAGCGACTATGGCGATGAATATTGTGGCGAGCCATTCCCTGCAGGTACCTTCGATCTGACTGATGCGGGTGGTAACCCGAGCGATGTGATCGTGGTATGTAAGCGTAACAATCTCAACGATCCTAATGGTATTGCCCGTAACGCCAAGGCCGACAACATTAAGGCGGGCGGCGCCGATGGCATGATCATGTACAATTATGCCAATGCCGACGCCATCGTAAAGACGGCGGCTTATTCAGTGCCTAGCATTCATATCACCAAACAAGAGTGGGATGGTCGCTGGGACAACGGCATGTCGGGTTACGGTCTGAGCGATTGGTTAGCTAAAGGTAGCGACCATGTGCTAACCATCTCTGAAACCTTGATCGATCGCGACTTAGATCCTGAGCGCGCCGATTGGTTGGCAGCCTTCTCGTCTCGTGGCCCTAGCCCGTCGACACCAGAAGCCCTGATCCCGGCCGTTGCCGCCCCTGGCGTTAACATCTATGCGGCCTTTGCCGATGAGCATCCGTTTGTAAGCGGCGGCGCCTCGGGCGACTTTGCCTTCCTGAGCGGTACATCTATGGCATCGCCGCATGTTGCCGGTGCCATGGCACTGCTTAAGCAGGCTAAGCCAAGCTGGAGCGCTACCGAGATTCAATCTGCGCTGGCAATGACCGCCGAGAACAAGGTGCAGTACCGCAGACTCAATGATGAGAATGGTGATGTGGTCCTGGCGTCGACCTACCGTGCTGGTACAGGCCGTATCAATGTGGCCAATGCTGCCAAGGCTGGCTTCATCATGGATGAGACAGTGGATAACTTTAAGGCTGCCGATCCGCAAAACGGTGGCGCGGTGCACAAGCTGAATATCCCTCAGCTAGTGAACTTCGAGTGTAAGCCACAGTGTCAATGGATCCGTACCATTAAGGCCACCACAGCGGGTAGCTGGAGTGTGACCCATGATGACGTGATTAACTGGGCGTTTGATTCTCGTTCACAGATGTCACAAAACGGTGTGTCTATTAAGGTAACGCCGAGCGAGTTTACCCTGGAAGCGGGCGAAACCTTGGATATCGTGGTCGAAGCGTCGATCATGGATACCCAAGATTGGTTCAGCAACGCGGAAGTAGAGCTGCACTCTAACCTGATCTTCACCGAAACCAGCGGCGCGGCGTCTGAGGCGCACTGGCCAGTGGTGTTCAAGTATGACAAGAACGGCATGCCAGGACGTCTGGCAGCAACGGCTCACCGCAATGATGGCAATGCGATCATCAAGGGGATCAGCCTGCCGGAAGGCGACAACATCCAAGGTCGCATCTTTACGCCGGTGAAGGCGGATGTGAAAACCATCACGCTGCCGAAGGATAACGATGCTAGCTTCCCTTGGAGCAGCAATGCCGATCAGAGCGTGCCGATGGAAGAGCGCTTAGATGAGGCGACTCACGTGGAGATGATTCAGGTGCCGGCTAATGCTCGTCGTTTGATGGTCGAAACCTTTGGTACCACAGAGAGTGAACTGGAAGGCTCCTTAGATAAAGGTAATCTGCTGGTTTATGTGGGTAAGGACTATAACGGTAACGGTAAGGCGGATCCGTTTGAAGAGTTACTGTGTGTCTCTAACCACATTCAGTACAACAACTTCTGTAACATCAACCAGCCAGAAGAAGGCCAATATTGGGCACTGTTCTACAACCCAAGAAAGGGAGCGGCGCAGAACAACTACTATGACGCGATGGAAGAGACCTTCGAATTTGCGACAACCGTAGTGACTGACGATGTAGCTGCTAACATGAGCCTGGAAGTACCTGCCAGCAATGGTCAGGATCCGGTGGATATCCAGGTGAACTGGAACATACCTGAGATGGTTGAAGGCGATGTTTACTACTCACTGATCGACTTTGGCAGTTCAGAGATCAACGCTGGCAACATAGGCAAGGTGGCCTTTAAGCTTGAGCGTGGTATTGATGATGTACATCTGGATGTGCCGCAAACCGGTGCCCATCTGGGTGAGCAGGTGCCATTCACCTTCGAGGTTCAGCCTAACGATAGTGGTGCGGATCGCGCCTTTACCATTAGCGCCGATATCCCAGCAGGCCTAAGCCTGAATGCGGAAGATGTATTGACCTCATCTAAAGAGATAGTGACAGATATCACGGTAGAAGATGGCAAGCTGACCATTAGCGGTATTCAGCCTAATACGGCGGATGTTGAAGCTAGCTACAACATAACCACTAACTTAGAAGATGCCATGTGCCGTACGCCGAACTTTGGTAACTCGAATCCGGGTGGCTATGTGGATCTCGAAGAGTTCCGTATCTACCCACTGTTCAGCGGTTTCGCACCGGTTGAATATGATGCCAATGGTCGTGCCATCAATGGTAAGGACAACAACATCCTTTACCGTAAAGGGATTGCCCTGCCTATCGATATGATCTTCAGTGGTCGTTATGACAGCTTCCATCTGTATAACAACAGTGAAAACCTCAACGTAGGTAAGCAAAATGCACTGGATATCCATGCTCACGGCATAGTGTCGCTATGGGAAGGCCAACCTTTCTTCTTCCCATATCATGATATCTTCCCGTATAACAGCTTCCCTTACGAGTCGATCGGTATGATGTGGCGTGGTTTCGAGGTGCTTGATCCTAATGCACCAAAAGCTATCTTGTCGGCACCACTGGTGAATAACTGGAGCGAGCGTTCAGGTATTTCGATTGCCGTTACCCAAACCGGTTGGGGTATTCTGGAATATGATAATGCACGTACATACCTGCCAGCGGGCCGTGATGCGAACCGCGTTTATCAGTGGCAAGAGCTGGATGACAGATTCGACTTCGAGCTAATCTTCAACGTCAACACCCGTCATGGTGATGGTGAGTACGAGATGATGATGGCCTATGACAATCTGGACTTTGGTTCACAAGATGGTCGCGGTTCTGTGGGTCTGCAAGGTTTCCGAGGCGCGCTGTATCAGTATGGTCCTTTGGAGAAGCTTCTTGGCGAGCAGTTCAGCTATGGAGAGTTAGATAAGAAGCTGTCTGATGGCCTGGTTATCTGTTACGACTATGTGGGTCCTGAGTCATCACAGTTCGAGGTCACCGCTTGGACTCGCGTGAAGGACAATGCCGCCGGTCAGGATCTTACGGTTAACGCCGTGAGTCAGGTAGAAGGCATGGCCGATATCAACATGAGCCATACGGTAAGTGTTGCGTCTAACATTAGCCTAGGCTCAATCGCCGACCAGAGTGTCGCTGAGAACACTAGCCTGGAAGGTATTACCGTGATGTACGCCGATGAGCAAAACAGTGTTAACCAGATCACTGTGACCGGTGAGCATATCACTGCGGTCGTCGACGGCCACACCTCTGGCAGCGAAATCACTATCACACCAGAAGAAAACTTCTATGGTGAGGTAGAAGTCACTGTCACAGTGAGTGATGTGGAAAACCCAAGCGATGCAGCATCGACCAGCTTTATGCTGACGGTTGTCTCTGATGGTGTTGAGCCACAGCCTGAGCCAGAAGTTCAGCCAGAAGTTGAAGAGAGTAGTGACGACGGCGGTGCACTAGGCTTTGGTGCCCTGATGCTGCTGGTATTTGCTGGTCTGCGTCGCAAGGTTGCACGTTAATCGCCACAAGTAGTCATTAGGGTCACTTCGACCTAAATCATTAACTTAAGTGATCGCCAGTATTCTAGGGATGGAATACTGGCTTTTTTTATTCTCGGGGGCTGGGAGCGGGGGAAGTAATATTGATCTATTACAATTTATTTCGTATTAGCCACTGACATGAGTACTTTTTGACTATATTTTACATATGTATCGAATCAATTCCCTTTTGGAGATAAGTATGTGGCAATTAAGAATGAAGAATAAGCTGTTGGTATTTGCTCTCCTGCCTCTGATATTAAGTTTTATACTTTTAGTTTCAATTACCTACAATTTGGAATCTAACTCTCTCGAAGAGAATATGGAGACCTTTAAAACCAGTCTTTACAGCGAACGTAAGGCGCAGCTAAAAGATCAGGTCGATATCGCCCTAGACATAGTCTCACACCAGGTATCACTAGGGGCGGAAGGCGACGTCAACAAGGCGCTGCGCAATGTGCGTTTTGGTAGCGCTGGCTATTTCTTTATTTATGATTTTGACGGTTACAACCGTTTTCACGCCGTTAATGCTGCTTTGGAAGGTACGGCGCAGATTGGCATGACAGACCCTAATGGTAAAAAGATCGTCGTTGGTTTAATCGATGCGGCTAGAAGCGGTGACGGATTTTTTATGTACGACTATGCCAAGCCAGGCGTCACAGGCTTAGTGCCTAAGATTGGCTATGCCGCTACAGTGCCGGGTAAAAACTGGATCTTGGGTACAGGTGCCTACACCGACGATATCGATGCTCAAGTGGAAAGCTATCGTGAGGTGATGACCAAGCATATGAGCGAGAAGGCGATGATGATCTTGGCCTTTGCCTTGGTGCTGGTGGTGATCACTGCCGTGGTGATGTTGGTGGCGGCTCAGCGTATGGTTAACCCTATTCATAATATGGTGCAAAACCTTGAAGATATTGCCAAAGGTGAAGGGGATTTAACTAAGCGTCTCGACGTGCAGGGGGTGGATGAAATTGCCATGCTTGGCCGCGCCTTCAATCAGTTTGTCGATAAGCTACAGGGGATCATCAAGGATGTGGCCAGAGCCACGGTCGAGGTGAAAAACGGCGCGGATAACATCTCATCGCAGACGTCGGCCATGGCGCAGCAGCTGATCAGTCATAACAACGAGACAGATCAAGTAGTGACAGCCATTACCGAGATGTCGGCAACCGCCTCAGAGGTGGCCATGAGCACAACTCAGGTGGCCGAGGCGACTCAGGCGGCGACTCAAGATGTGGGTAACGCCCAGCAGTGTGTCGACAGCTCGCTACATGAAGTGTCGACCCTGATGTCTGAAATCGATATGGCCGCCGGACACATCAACTCGCTCAATGAGCAGTCACAGAAGATCAACAGTGTGCTGAGCGTGATCGGTGGCATTGCCGAGCAAACTAACTTGCTCGCCCTGAATGCTGCCATCGAGGCAGCCCGCGCCGGTGAACAGGGTCGAGGTTTTGCCGTGGTGGCTGACGAGGTACGTAGCCTAGCCAGTCGCACTCAGGCCAGCACCTTAGAGATTAACGAGATGCTGTCTGAATTGCATAACCTGGTATCGCTGGCCGTCAGCAGTATGGAGTCGAGCCAGCAGAGTTGTCATCGTTCGGTGACCTCGTCGCGGGCTATATCTGATAGTTTAGGAGCGGTAACCTCTGCTGTGACCTCAATCAATGATATGAGTACTCAGATTGCGACAGCCGCCACAGAGCAAAGCTCAGTGACCGAGGAGATCAACCGTAACGTGTTTGCTATTCAAGATATCGTCAATGAGCTGTTGCAGGCGAGTAACAGCGCCTCAGATACCAGCCAGACATTGGCTAATGAGGGACGCACTCTAGACAGCCTGGTAGGACAATTTAAGGTGTAGCGAGTGTTATAAATAAGAAGGCCGCAACTCATGTTGCGGCCTTTTTTTATGGCCTGAGCGCTAGCCAGCCTATGACCAGGTTATCGCCTCGCTGGTCTTGTCGACTCTGACAGCGCAGATCTTAAATTCGGGGATCTTGGCCACTGGGTCGAGCACATTATTGGTGAGCTTGTTAGCCGCCGCCTCTGCAAAATGGAACGGCAAGAACAAGACGCCAGGCTGGGCACGACGGGTGACAAAGGCCGCGATATTGATGCTGCCGCGACGGGTCGACAGGGTCAACATATCGCCATTGGCTATCTGCAGGCGATCGGCGTCTATGGCCGACATCATCACCCTAGGTGAACCCAGCTCGTTGAGGCCTGCGGTCTTGCGGGTGAGCGTGCCTGTGTGGAACTGCTCCAGCAGACGTCCGGTCGACAGGGTGAAGGGGTAATCTTCACAGGGCAGTTCGGCTGGCAGTCGATAACTTACCGGCTGCATCTTGCCTTTGCCGCGGGTGAAGCTTTGCTGATGCATTAATGGTGTGCCGTCATGCCCCTTTTCCGGGCAGGGCCACTGCTTGCCCAGCAGACCGCGTTCGCTATTGGGGTCGGTATCCTGCCAGTCGATGCCATGATACTGAGGCGTCACCTGAGTCAGTTCCTGCCAGATCGCCTGCTCGTTGTCATAGTGCCAATCGGCCTGCATCAGCTTGGCGATATCTGTGATGATCTGCCAGTCGGGTCTAGCCTGACCTGGGCTGTTAATCGCCGCCTGCAGTCGCTGTACCCGGCGTTCTGTGTTGGTGAAGTGCCCTTGCTTCTCGGCGAAACTGGCTGCCGGTAACACCACATCGGCCAGCTGCGCCGTTTCAGTCATAAAGATATCTTGCACGATCAGCAGCTCGGCCGACTCCAGCCCTTGCATCACATGGGCTTGATCCGGGTCGCTCAGTACGGGGTTTTCTCCCATGACATAGAGCGCCTTAAGCTTGCCATGAGCCAGAGCGTGCATCATCTCGGTGGCGGCTAAGCCGATTTGATTCGGTAGATTCTCCTGCTGCCAGGCGCGTTTGAATTTCGCCTGAACCTCAGGATCGGTCACCTTCTGGTAGCCGGTGAAGTAGTTGGGCAGTGCGCCCATGTCACAGGCGCCCTGAACATTGCTCTGACCGCGCAGTGGGTTAATTCCAGCGCCTTCAATGCCTATGTTGCCACACAGGAGTTGCAGGTTGGCAATGGCGGTGACGTTGTCATGGCCCGAGGTGTGCTGGGTGATCCCCATGGCGTAGTAGATAGCGGTTTTCTCAGCTGTACCTATCATCTTGGCCAGACGCGCTATCTCATCGGCGGTGACCCCAGTGATCTTGGCCGCATTGTCTAGGCTATAATCTGGCTTCATCACCTCGACAAAGAGCTCGTCGAAGCCTTCGACCCGGCGACTGATGTAGTCGCTGTCGTGCCAGCCATGCTTGATGATCTCCTGCATGATGGCGTTGAGCAGCATGACGTCGCTGCCGGGGCGGTGACGCAGGTAGAGTTCGGCGCTGTCGGCAATGCTGACCCGCTTAGGATCGGCGACCACTAACCGGGCGCCATGTTGGCTGACCGCCTGTTTGATCTTGGAGGCGATGATGGGGTGCGCCGACTCGGTATCCGAGCCTAGGATAAAGATAAGATCCGAGAATTTTATCGACGGAATATCATTGGTCATCGCGCCGCTGCCCAGACTCTCTTGCAGGGCGGTCACGGTCGAGGCATGACACAGGCGCGCACAGTGATCTATGTTGTTGGTGCCAATAACACTTCTAAACAACTTTTGGAACAGATAGTTATCTTCGTTGGTCGCCTTGGCCGAAGCTAAGCCTGCAATGGCGTTGCCACCATGTTCTGCCTTGATGCGGTTAAGCTTGTCGCCGATAAAGCTTAGGGCTTCAGGCCAGCTAACGGGGACTAACTCGCCTTGCTTGCGCAGCAGTGGCTGGGTCAGGCGTTGCTGGCTATTAATAAAGTCGAAACCGAAGCGGCCCTTGACGCAGAGCATCCCCTCGTTGACCTCGGATCGGCTGTCGCCGGAGACGCGTTTGATCTCACCTGTCACGGCATCGCTATGGATGATGACACGACAGCCCACGCCGCAATAGGTGCACACGGTTGAGGTCTGTTTCAGTTCGCTCTTAACGCCCTGGCGCTTGTATCTGGCATCGGTCAAGGCGCCAGTTGGGCAGACCTGAACACAGTTGCCACATTGTACGCACTGGCTGTCGGCCATGATGGCGCGAAAACCGGCGCGAGGTGCCTGACGGCTAGGTTCTGTGGCGACTTCCTGGGGCAGAGCCAGGTAGCTGTCGGGCTCAAAACTGATCGCCTTGTGTCCCGACTGTTGGTGACAAACGGCGACGCAGGCGCCGCAACTGATACAACGATTAGGATCGAAGTTGATAAAGGGGCTGCTGGTATCCTGAGTAAAGGCGCGGTGGCCTTGCTTATCTAGTGTGGCACCGTCGATACGGTATTCGGTGGCGTAGTCGCGCAGGGCACATTCGGTATTGGCCTGACAGCCGCACTCCAGACAGCGGGCGGCTTCGAGCATCGCCTCTTCATCGTTAAAGCCCAGCTCTATCTCATCGAAGTTGCTGAGGCGTTTATTGATCGCCAGCTCTGGCATCTTGGCCTTGGCTTGCAGCAATCTGTCAGGGAAGTGTTGCTCATCTGGCTTTTGCTTGTCCTGCTTTTGCGAATTAAAGGGGGCTTGTGTGAGTTCGCAGCTTAGCTCGCCACTGAGTAGCTTCTCGATAGCATTAGCCGCCTTACGACCGTCGGCTACTGCCGCGACCGCAGTCGCTGGACCTGTGCGCGAGTCGCCTAGTACAAAGAGTTTCTCGACTCCGGATGACATAGTGTGTTCACAGCCGGAGAAGGTGTTCCAGCGGGTCAGCGCCACCTCACCGGTGGAGAGCTGGCTTTCAGGGTGGATCAAAAACTCCATGTCTGGTGTCTGGGAGACGGCAGGGATAACGGTATCAAAATCTTCGGTAAAGGTTTCGCCAGTTGCCTTAGGTGAACGTCTGCCCGATGCGTCTGGCTCGCCCAGGCACATCTTTTCAAAGGTGACGGCTGTGACACGGCCATCGGCATCGCCATGGTTTTCCACTGGGTTGGTGAGGAAGTAGAAACGCACGCCCTCATGTTCCGCCTCTTCGATCTCATAGTCTTCTGCCGGCATCTCGTCTCGGGTACGGCGATAGACAAGCGTTACCTCGGCGCCTTTACGCAGTGCGGTGCGGGCGCAGTCGATAGCCGTGTTACCGCCGCCGATCACAGCCACTTTCTTGCCTGTATGGTAGCGGTTTTCCATGCAGTGATCTTTGAGGTAATCCACTCCCAGGTAGCAGCCTTCAAGGTCCACGCCTGGATAGTTCATGGGCACCGCCTTTTGGGCGCCAATGGCGAGACAGACGGCGTCGAATTGACTGATTAACGCCTTGAGGTGGATATCTTGGCCAAGACGGGTATTGGTCTGTATCGTGAGGCCGTTTTGGCACAGTAGGTCGATCTCTTTGTCGAGAATTGCCTTAGGAAGACGGTACTCGGGAATACCATATCTTAGCCAGCCGCCCGCCTGGGGCATGGATTCATAGATGGTGACCTCGTGCCCGGCATTCGAAAGGTAGTAACCGGCGCTGATGCCGGCAGGACCGCTGCCTATGATGGCGACCTTTTTACCGGTAGCGGGGGCCTTGGGCGGCACATAGGTATCGTCGCTGTCGAGATCGAAATCGGCGGCGTGGCGTTTAAGTTGACGTATAGCCAGGGGCTCATCCAGTTCGCCGCGTCGACAGGCGGATTCACAAAAGGCTGGGCAGACACGGCCGATAGAAAGCGGCAGGGGCAGGGTCTGTTTGATCACCTTGACCGCTTCTTTATGGTTCCCTTGGGCGATATGCAGTAGATAGGATTGTACATCCACACCGGCCGGACAAGCCTGCTGGCAGGGGGCTTCGCAGTCGGCGAAGTGATCGCTCAGCAGATGTTTCAGCGCACTCTGACGGCGTTTACTGAGTGCGGCGGAGTGGGTGATCACTTCTAGTGGCGCTTGGATCTCAGTTTTACAGGCCTTGACTGTGCTGATCTGGCCGTTGGCATCGCGCAGCTCTACATAGCAGAGATTGCAATCCTGTTTGCCTTCGAGCTTGTCGTCCAGTTGTTTACCCAGATGACATAAATTTGGGATCGCTATACCCGCTGCTTTGGCGCAGGTTAACAGATCGTCGCCCCGGTTGGCTTTGACGATTTGACCGTCGAAGGT
Organism: Shewanella marisflavi; assembly: GCF_002215585.1. Taxonomy (NCBI): domain Bacteria; kingdom Pseudomonadati; phylum Pseudomonadota; class Gammaproteobacteria; order Alteromonadales; family Shewanellaceae; genus Shewanella; species Shewanella marisflavi. The sequence goes on along the minus strand of NZ_CP022272.1, from coordinate 3,496,421 downwards.
GAGTTCTATCATTGTAGGGACCTTTTATTAGAATCTAAGCGTTAGCTAGGTAACCTTGGTCTCGATGGCAAATCTATTTTTAGGTGAATGCTTATAGGTAAATTAGAGAAACAAGGTTTGCTTGAGTATACCTAGAGCCCTTTTCGCCACAGGTCTTAGTAGTGATTTTTTGTGCTGCATTTGCAGTGTTGTTCACAAATTGCGCTGGGTTTGTTGGCTTGCACCATGCTGGTAATTATGTGGTTTGAGGTGGATCACAGTTTACGGTTAGCGGGTCATCTTCTTAACGAACACCACCACGAACAGGGCGATGGTAAAGCTGCCGGTAAAGGCCTCGATGGCGGCGATTGCCCGGGAGTAACCTATAGGCGTAAAGTCGCCGTAGCCCAAGGTGGTAAAGGTGACGACTGAGTAGTAGAGGCAATTGAAGAATAGCGTCAGGTTGGTCCAGAACTCATTGCTCCACTTAAACACGTGGACGTTGCCGTCATAGTTTAAGCCTGTAAACAGGTAGAGCAGCGCGCAGACGAAAATAAACCCCATCGAAAATCCGATCACCCTGTTAGGGGCTTCGCCATAGCCGCAGAAGATATCGATTATCTTAGACAGAATGCGGGAATAACTGAATTTGGGCATCTGGTGGCGGCGCATGGTGAGCTCTTTACGCAGGTAATTACCGCCCATGGCAAACAAGCCTTCGCGCTCGGCGGCCTTGCGCAGATCCCGGTAGATCTCCTCGGCCTGTTCGAAATAGTCCTGGGCGATCTCCTGCTCGCCTACCCGCTCAGCCTCATTGGCCAGGCGCTCCTGCTTTAACACCTTGCCCGTATTGATGTTCTCTATCTTGGCACCATTCCATTTGATCCCAAGCAGGTTGGTGCCCACCAGATTGGCACAGTGCACATTGGCCTCGCGCAGATCGGCCTTCATCAGGCTGGCATGTTGCAAGTTGAGATTAAACATGTGCGCCCCTTGCAGGTTGGCGCGGTACAGCTCGGCATGGCTCATGTCGAAGCCGGTTTTTTGGTGGTGTCTGACCAGATCTATGCCGGGCAGATTGGCCCGTTTGAGGGAGATCCCCCGTAGCATACCGCCTCCACGGGCAAAGGCCTCTAGGCGGGCGATATCTTCCGGCTTATCTTTAATGATTTTAGGATCATGCCAATAGCATAGGCCTGAGGCTTCGGCTGGTTCGGTGCAGGAGAAGCCTTCATCTTCATGGTAGCAACATTGGTTCTTTGGTTTCATATTGAACAGTATAGCCAGCCTGTAGAAAAGGGGGGGATCGAATCTGTGGGTAGGATTTGACTGCCATTTCTGCTGTGATATCGCCACTTTATGTAGCATGACTTCACAACATCGGCTCTGCCTTGTATGAATTGCCTACAAACTGCTGCAGAAATAAACAGGGAAGGTCAACAGCCCCTATGCGAATAGGGGCGATTGAGTTAAAATACCGCGTTTGCATTCCTGCCTATCGATTTTTAAGTAGAAGAGTCATGTTTGAAGTAAATCCGGTTAAATCTAAAATCAAGGAGCTGGCTGAGCGTACCCAACTTCTTCGGGGGTATCTTTGACTACGATGCCAAGAGTGAGCGTCTAGAAGAAGTTAGCCGAGAGCTGGAAAGCTCGGAAGTGTGGAACGACCCAGATAATGCCCAGGCTCTGGGGAAAGAGCGTGCCGCATTAGAAGCCGTTGTTAAGACCATAGACGATATGGACAGTGGCCTTGAGGATGTCGAAGGCCTGCTGGAACTGGCTATCGAAGAGGAAGACGAAGACACTTTTAACGATGCTAACAGTGAGTTGGCACAGTTAGAGAAACGTCTGGAAGAGCTTGAGTTTCGCCGCATGTTCTCGGGTCCTCACGATGCATCAGATTGTTATCTGGATATCCAGTCGGGCTCAGGTGGTACCGAGGCGCAGGATTGGGCCAACATGGTACTGCGTATGTATCTGCGTTGGGGCGAAGCCAAAGGTTATAAGCCAGAGCTTATGGAAGTGACCGACGGTGATGTGGCCGGTATCAAGGGTGCGACCATTAAGTTTACCGGTGAATATGCTTTCGGTTCGCTGCGCACCGAAACGGGCGTGCATCGCTTAGTGCGTAAGTCACCGTTCGACTCTTCGGGCAAGCGTCATACCTCTTTCTGTTCTGTGTTCGTCTATCCGGAAATTGATGACTCTATCGAGATCGATATTAATCCGGCGGATCTGCGTATCGACACCTATCGCGCTTCGGGTGCGGGTGGTCAGCACGTTAACAAGACGGAATCGGCGATTCGTATTACTCACTTGCCTACTAATACTGTGGTGCAGTGTCAGAACGATAGATCCCAGCACAAGAACCGTGACTCGGCAATGAAGCAGCTAAAGGCTAAGTTGTACGAACTGGAAATGTTAAAACAGAATGCCGATAAGCAAGCCGCCGAAGATGCTAAGTCTGATATCGGTTGGGGTAGCCAGATCCGTTCTTACGTGCTGGATGATGCCCGTATTAAAGATCTGCGTACCGGCGTCGAAAATCGCAATACTCAGAGCGTCCTCGATGGCGATCTGGACAAGTTTATTGAAGCTAGCCTGAAATCTGGCCTTTAACGAGAGAAGAAGATGACTGAACAAACTCAAGACGAAAACAAGTTAATTGCAGAGCGCCGTGCCAAGTTAGATCACGTTCGCGCTTCTTGCCCTGCTAACGGTCACCCGAATAACTTCGATCGAAAACACAAGGCTGCAGATATCCAGGCCGAGTACGGTCACTACAGCAAAGAAGAGCTGGAAGAGATGAATGTCCAGCGCTCTATCGCTGGTCGTATCATGGCTAAGCGTGGTCCCTTCCTGGTGATCCAGGATGTGAGCGGTCGCATCCAGGCCTATGCTGGTAAAGATGTGCAGAAAGAGCTTAAGGCCAAGTATCAAGGCTTGGATATTGGTGACATTATCGGTGTGACCGGTCAGCTGCACCTGTCTGGCAAGGGTGACCTCTATGTCAACATGGAAGAGTATCAGCTGCTGACTAAGGCGCTGCGTCCGCTGCCAGAGAAGTTCCACGGCCTGACTGACCAAGAGATGCGTTACCGCCAGCGTTATGTAGACCTTATCGTCAACGAAGAGTCTCGCGCGGCGTTTGTCATGCGCTCTAAAGTGGTTACGGCTATCCGTAACTTCATGGTGAGCAAAGAGTTTATGGAAGTAGAAACCCCTATGATGCACAGCATCCCGGGTGGTGCCTCGGCGCGTCCTTTCATTACTCATCACAATGCGCTGGATATCGAGATGTATCTGCGTATCGCCCCTGAACTTTACCTTAAGCGTCTGGTTGTAGGTGGTTTCGAGCGTGTGTTTGAGATTAACCGTAACTTCCGTAACGAAGGTCTGTCGCCACGCCATAACCCAGAATTCACTATGATGGAATTCTATATGGCCTACGCCGACTACAAGGATCTAATGGATCTGACCGAAGAGATGCTCTCGTCAATTGCCAAAGATCTGCTGGGTGATACTAAGCTGCCTTATGGCGATCACACTATCGATTTTGGTGGTCCATATGAGCGCCTGAGCATGCTGGATGCGATCAAGAAGTACAATCCAGACAATGAGACCATTCAGTCGATGACCTATGAAGAGGTTAAAGACGTCGAGTTTATGCGTAACCTGGCTAAGAGCCTGGGCATGACCATCGAGAAGTTCTGGACCTGTGGTCAGCTATTGGAAGAGATCTTCGGTGAAACCGCTGAGCCTAAGCTGATGCAGCCTACCTTCATTACAGGTTATCCTGCTGATATCTCGCCGCTGGCACGTCGTAACGATGAAAACCACTTCATCACAGACCGTTTCGAGTTCTTTATCGGTGGTCGTGAAGTGGCTAACGGCTTTAGCGAGCTGAACGATGCTGAAGATCAAGATAAGCGTTTCAAGGCCCAGGTAGATGCTAAAGATGCGGGTGACGACGAAGCCATGTTCTATGACGCCGATTACATCACGGCGCTTGAGCACGGTCTGCCACCGACTGCGGGTCAAGGTATAGGTATCGACCGTTTGGTGATGCTATTTACTAATACGCACACTATTCGTGACGTGATCCTCTTCCCGGCGATGCGTCCCCAGGGGTAAGCAAATTCGCTCGTGACAAAACCAGCCTAAGGGCTGGTTTTTTTTATCTCTGCGGCTGGGGGTTATCAGCCACTTTTGATTTTATCTTGGTTTAAATGACTGATAAGTTAATCTATTTCTAGTGTAAGATGAGGTAAATGCTGGTCATGACCTGAACTTTGTTCGCTTTAACATGTTTTTGTTAATTTAAGGTTAATTTATGCCGTTTGCCTGTGTCCATCTAGATAAATTGGCGATATGCTAGCAAAGGGATTGTGGGATAGTGACAGTAGCTCGTCGCTCTCGGAGACGAATAGTGATAGATATCAAGATTCCAGCGCAAGCGTTACAGGAGTGGCAAGAGGCGATAGAGACCTTGGCACAAGCCTTTGACGGCAGTGTTTTCCTGGTTAGCTTAACCGCCTCTGATAGCCTGTCACCTTTGCTGGCTGTGGGTGATAACAACCAAGCTCATAGACTGAGCGTTGAGCAGCTGTGTGCTCAGGGGCTCAAGTTATTTCGCGCCTACATAGAACAATCCCATTTGCCTCCGGCACCCGTTTATGTCGGTGATATCGCACTGCACCCTATCTTCTGGCCTTCTCAAGCCATTTATGGCGCCATCTGCCTAATTCCTAATGAACAAGCGGGTCATGGTGATCGGGTTGCAGCCTTAGTGCGAATGACCTGCCAAGCGATTCAATATCGCTTGGTGACCCTGTATCAAGACCACCGGCAGCAGCTGTTATCGTCACAGCCAGACAGATCGCCCAGAGTGGATCTGCAGCTATTTATCGATAGCCTGCCTGAGCATGTGTGGATGAAAGATGTGGCTGGGCGCTACGTACTGGTCAACCGCAGTGTTGAGCTTGCCTGGGGCCGTAGTCGAGATCAGCTGCTTAACCGCACTGACGATGAGATCTTCGAGCCAGATGTGGCCGAGGGGTTTGTGACGGGGGATTATGAGTCGATTGTGCGCGGCGTGCACGTTGCGACAGCTGAGTGTGAGGCCAATGATATTGACCAATCTCAATCTTGGTTGGAAACCACTAAGGTGCCCGTGGTGGCGGCCGATGGCACCCTGGAAGGGGTGATTGGCATCACACGCAATATTAGTTCTCATAAGGCGGCCCAAGAGCAGCTGGAACTGGCTGCCAATGTTTTTGAGAACTCAGTAGAAGGTGTAGTGATCACCAATGCTGAAGGTCAGATAGTGGAAGTGCATGGCGCCTTCAGTGAGATCACAGGCTACAGCCGTGAAGAGGTACTGGGGAAAAATCCGCGCATCCTTAATTCGGGTCGACATGACAAAGCCTTTTTCGATCGTCTGTGGCATTCACTCTTAACCAATGGCAAGTGGCATGGCGAGATCTGGAATCGTCGCAAGAGCGGCGCCATCTATCCCGAACAGCTGACTATCAGCTCCATGTATGATGACGATCATCAGGTGCGCTATTTTGTTGCCGTATTTGCCGACATCTCGGCGCAGAAGAAGAGTGAAAAAGAGCTGGCGAGGCTGGCATACCAAGATCCCTTAACTAAGCTCCCCAATCGTTTGATGCTCTCGGCCAATCTGGAGCAGGAGCTGCGCCATGCTGTGCGAGAAGAGACTGAACTGGCGTTGATCTTTATCGATGTGGACCTGTTTAAGCATATTAACGATAGTTATGGTCATGTGGCGGGTGACTCCATCCTGGTCGAGGTCGCCAGACGTTTAGGGCAGAAATTGGGAAATGAGGGGACTCTGGCCAGGCTCGGCAGTGATGAGTTTATCGCCGTACTGCCCCATATCGAGAGTGGCGATCATGTTTCTCTCATGGTGAGTCGTCTGCGAGAGGTATTTGATACGCCGTTTCTATTTGACGATGAAGCCAGTATTCGTTTGACTGCCAGCATGGGGGTTGCCATCTATCCGGGTGATGGCGAAAGCGGCGATACGCTATTGCGTAATGCCGACACGGCCATGCATAGGGCTAAGCGCAATGGCCGCAATAATTACGCCTTCTATACCCAGTCGCTAACATTAGAATCTGTGGAGCACCTTAAGTTACAGAGCGCCCTGCACGATGCTATCAGTAATGGCACCTTCTACTTAGTCTATCAACCTAAGTTAGATCTAAGCTCAGGCGCATGCATTGGTTTTGAGGCCTTGCTGCGCTGGCAAGATCCGCAGCTTGGGCAGATCTCACCCGCGGTGTTTATTCCCGTTGCAGAGAAGATAGGCTTGATTAACGAGATAGGTCACTGGGTATTGAAACAGGCCGCGGCTCAGGCTGCTCTGTGGTTGGCTCAGGGAAAAGCGTTTGGACGCATCTCAGTGAACGTGGCGGGGCCGCAGCTGCAACAGAAGCATTTCTTCGATCAAGTTAGGCGAGTGCTCGATGAAGCTGGGGTACCCCCAGAGTATCTGGAGCTGGAGGTGACCGAGAGCTGTATGATGTCTGATCCTTTGGCTGTAATTGAGGTACTCAAACAGCTAGGTGAGCTGGGCGTCGAGTTGTCGGTGGATGACTTTGGTACCGGCTATTCATCACTTAACTATCTGAAACGTTTGCCGATCCATAAGCTAAAGATAGATCAGTCATTTATTCGCGATATTCCTAGCGATAGCAACAATACCGCTATCGCTAAGGCAGTGATCGCCTTAGGGCATGCGTTGAACCTCTGCATTATCGCCGAGGGGGTTGAGACACCGGAGCAGGCGGCATTTCTTAAGGCGGCGGGGTGCGATCAGGCGCAGGGCTATCTGTACAGTCAGCCCAGAGTCGTCGACGAGCTGGGTGACTTTCTGCGTTAGGCTTGCTTTAACCGCTTTGCCTGCTTGTTTTTACATCAGGCGCTTTTTCTGAGTCTGTCGTCAGCGCCTGAGCAACTTTAAACTAGACTCAGCGGCCTAACCTCACCCGGCGTCAGCTTGCCCAAGTTAATATCGCCTATTCGTACTCGCACTAGCCTTAAGGTGGCAAAGCCGACGGCTGCAGTCATCTTGCGGATCTGACGATTCTTGCCCTCAGTGATAGTGATGCTCACCCAGCTGGTGGGGCCGTGGCGCGCATCTCTTATCTTTCGCCCCCGCGGCGGTAAATCGGGCGTCAGTGTTAGACGGCGTGCCCGGCAAGGCAGGGTGTAATATTTCTCCCCTTTAATGCCTATCTCAACGCCTTCGCAGAGCCTGGTAATCGCCTGGTCGGTGATCTCTCCATCGAGCTGTACATAGTATTCCTTCTCAATCGATTTACTGCGTATATTGTGGCTGGTCTTGCCATCAGTGGTGAGTAATAGCAGGCCCTCGGAGTCATGGTCCAAACGGCCTATGGCCATGATGCCAGCGGGAAATTCGCCTAGCTCTGATAGGGTGGGTTTACGTTTACGCCGCTCGGCAACAAATTGACTGAGAAAGCCATAAGGCTTGTAGATCATAAAGTGCTGCACTTGGGGATTGGCTGAGTCTGCGGTCACTGAGATAGGGCTCTTGTGGAAAAGTATCGAGTCGATCTTAGCACGAAAACGGCGTCGATATTATCGTCAGATTAATAATGACAACGCTGTCATTTGTGGTTATAGTAATGTTAATTCCTCTAATGAGCGCGCCATCTCTGGGGTCATTTCAATTGCGGTTGAATAGGCGCGACTGTGAACATTGCGACTAACATAGGGCTGGGACGAGTCAAATTATGCAAATTGTTATTCTACGAGACAGCGCCGAGGTGGCGGAATATGGTGCCAACCTCATCATCAATCAGCTTAAGCGTAAGCCCGACTCAGTACTGGGGTTGGCGACCGGCTCGACGCCAGTATCTCTTTATCAGCGACTGGTGGCGGCCAATCAAGCTGGAGAGATCTCTTTTAAGAGCGTCACCAGTTTTAACCTGGATGAGTATCTGGGGCTAGATGCTGACCATCCACAGAGTTATCGCCACTTCATGAATCAGCAGCTGTTCGATGCCATCGACATCGACAAGGCTAACACCCATGTGCCGCCGGGAGATGCCGAAGATCCTATCGCTGCCTGTGAGCAATATGAGGCGCAGATCCAAGCCGCGGGTGGCATAGATATCCAACTGCTCGGCATCGGGCGCAATGGTCATATCGGTTTCAACGAACCCTCATCTGGCTTGATGTCACGCACCCGGGTCAAGACACTGACCAAGGCGACGATTGAGGATAATGCCCGTTTCTTTGCGCAGGGAGAGTATCAGCCCCATCTGTCGATCACTATGGGCATAGGCACCATTTTAGATGCCAAGAAGGTGTTGCTGCTGGCGACCGGTGAAAACAAGGCTGAGGCGATTCGTGCCACGGTAGAAGGGGCCTTAAGCGCCGCCTGTCCGGCTTCGGCGCTGCAACTGCATAGAGACGCCGTGTTAGTGATCGACGAGGCGGCAGCGTCAAAGCTGGCTGACAAAGATTTCTACAAGCATATCGAGGCGGAAAATCAGCTGCTACAGGCTAGACTAGCGGCCCTCAAGGCTGGCTAATCGCCATAGGGACTCGGCTCCTCAGACATTTCTGGTTTTGGTAAAGGGCGTCTCTTAATCGAGGCGCTTTTTTGCTTTGTGGCAATGGTGTTTGCAAGCTCTTGTTAACTATGGGCTCTCTCTTGGGGTTCTTGGCTGGTGTGGCTTTCCAAAGCCTTGATTCTTGACTATGTTAAGACGAGTAGGTTTACACCGGCTGGCGTGCTGGTACCGACCATTTGAAGGAACTCGCCATGTTAAAAAAGCTGCTGATACTCGTGCTGCTATTGCTCTCCTCTCCCTTTATCGCCGCCCTCTTTATCGAAGAGGATTATCATGTTAATACCCATATCGTTATCGATAAACCTAAGGATCAGGTTTTTAACTTCTTGAGAATGCTTAAAAATCAGGATCAGTTTAGCGTCTGGGCCAAGATGGACTCGGCCATGGAGCAATATTATCGTGGGGAGGATGGCACCGTAGGCTTTGTTTCCGGCTGGCGCAGTGAGAACCCTGATGTCGGTTCCGGGGAGCAGGAGATTAAGGCGATTTTCCCCGGTAAGCGCATAGAGTATGAGCTGAGGTTTAAGACGCCGTTCGAGGCGGTGTCACCTGCCTATATTACCACCGAGGCGCTGGGGCCGAATCAGACCGAGGTCCACTGGGGCTTCAGTGGCCATATGGCCTATCCGATGAACATACTGCTGCCTTTGATGCAGGTCGATGCAATGGTCGAGAGGGATCTGAGCCAGGGACTAGATAACCTTAAGACCCTGTTAGAGGCAAACTAAGCCAAGGCTTTGCCGTAAAGGAACGTCTATGGAAACACGTAACATCTTTCAATCTTTGCCCCAGGATCTGAGCCAGGAGGTATTCGAGCCACTGGTGGATACGGGCGCAGTGTTAATCGAGCGTATTGTCTCTAAGGCCCATCGCACGCCAGAGGGGCAATGGTACGATCAAGACAGAAGTGAGTGGGTCATGGTGTTACAGGGGGAGGCGACCTTAGTGTTTGAGCACGCCGAGGTGGTGCATCTCAAGGTGGGCGACCACCTCAATATTCCCGCCCATGTTAAACACAGAGTCAGCTGGACCAGCGAGCGTGAGGAGACTATCTGGCTGGCGGTGCATTATTAAGTCTGTGGTGATTCATGTCGTCTGAAGCATTAATCCAACGGCCTGCGAGCCTGAAGAATGGCTAATTTGGCGAAAAAGTGCGCGGCGGCGAGGTGTTTTGTGAGCCAGGTCTGTTATAATCGCGCCCCTAATTTTTATCTATCTGTGATCTGATTCGAGACTCCTCATGGACAAGCCTGAGATTTTTATCCCCGATAGCGCCCCGATAGCGCCGGTAACTACCCGCTCAAACCGCCTCGAGCTGTTGGCGCCCGCTAAGAATGCCGATTATGGTATCGAGGCCATCAAGCATGGTGCCGATGCCGTTTATATCGGTGGTCCGGCCTTCGGTGCCAGAGCGACTGCTGGTAACAGCGTCGAGGATATCGCGCGTCTATGTGAGTTTGCCCACCGCTATCATGCCCAGGTGTTTGTCGCCATCAATACCATCTTGATGGACGATGAACTGGAAGCGGCGCAGAAGCTGATCTGGCAAGTATATGAAGCTGGTGCAGATGCCTTGATTGTGCAGGATATGGGGGTACTCCAGCTGGATATCCCGCCTATCGCCCTGCACGCCAGTACCCAGATGGATAATCGTAATCCCGAGAAGGTCGCCTTTCTTGAGCAGGTGGGTTTCTCTCAGGTGGTGCTTGCCCGTGAACTGGGGCTGAGTCAGATCCGTGATGTGGCGGCCAAGACGAACATGCAGCTGGAGTTCTTCATCCATGGCGCCCTGTGCGTTGCCTATAGCGGTCTGTGTAACCTGAGTCACGCCTTTAGTAACCGCAGTGCCAACCGAGGTGAGTGTTCGCAGATGTGTCGCCTGCCTGGCGATCTTAAGACGCGTCAGGGTGAGGTGTTGGCACAAAATGAACACCTGCTATCGCTCAAAGACAACAACCAGACAGATAATTTAGAGGCGCTAATCGACGCTGGTATTCGCTCCTTTAAGATTGAAGGGCGACTTAAAGATCTTAGCTATGTGAAAAACGTGACCGCTCACTATCGTCAGGAGCTGGACAAGATCATGGCGCGCCGTCCAGAGTTTGTTGCCTCAAGTCATGGCCGCTGCGAGCATACCTTTACCCCAAATACTGAGAAGACCTTTAACCGTGGTCGCACCGACTATTTCGTCAATGAGCGCAGCCAGGGGGTCAGCGATTTCCGTTCGCCTAAATATATTGGCGAAGAGGTGGGCAAGGTGGCGGCCCTGGGTAAAGACTTTATTCAGGTCGAATCGATCCATAGCTTTAATAATGGTGACGGCCTGTGTTACTTCCCGCCTAACTATGAGAAGGCCAAACAGTCTGACGATAAGCTGCAGGGGCTCAGGGTTAACCGCGCCGACGGCAACAAGCTGTATGTGATTGCCGTGCCGGGCGATCTCAAGGTAGGCGCTACCTTGTATCGTAACCATGATCAGGCATTCGAAACTGTGCTGGCCAAAGAGTCGGCTAAGCGGATCATCAAGGTGGATATGACCCTGAGTGATACCGAGCAAGGGGTCGCGCTGACCATGACAGACCAATATGGCCTGAGCGCAAGCTGTGAGCTTGAGCTGGAAAAGACACCTGCCACAGACGCAGACAAGACACTGAACAATATACGTAAACAGCTGAGCAAGCTGGGTAGCACAGACTTTGAGGCGCGCGAAATACGTATCGACACCGCTAGTCCCTGGTTTATGCCGGCCTCATTACTTAACGGCCTGCGCCGCGATACCGTTGCCGCCCTTGAGCTGGCTCGTGTCGAGGGTTATGAGCGGCCACAGGCGTGGAAATACAACCAAGACGCGGTTTATCCCTTTAAGCATCTGAGCTTCATGGGTAACGTGGCTAACGAGAAGGCGAAAGATTTCTACACCCGTCATGGGGTGATTGAGATTGAGGACACCTATGAGAAGAACGGCGTTACCGAAGATGCGCCACTCATGGTCACCAAGCACTGTCTGCGATTTAACTTTAACCTCTGCCCGAAAGAGGTGCCCGGCATCAAGGCAGAGCCGCTGCAGATAGAGATAGGTAAAGATGTGCTCAAGCTGGTATTCGACTGCCCTAAATGTGAAATGATGGTTGTCGGTGCCAATCGCCAGGTATAGGCTAGAGAACAAATTAAGTTCACTTTAAAGGAGATAAAGTATGGGACTGTTAGATGCACTGATGGGCAATGCCGCCGAAGTCGACCTGCAAGAGTTGGCGCAGGAACTGGGGCCTATCATGGGAGACAACGAGCAGTTAGCGCTGGCTTACCGCGTGGTGCGCGATATGTTTGTGTTTACTAACAAGCGTCTTATCCTCATCGATAAGCAGGGAGTGACAGGCAAGAAGGTGAGTTATCACTCTGTCCCTTATAAGGCGATCACCCATTTTGAGGTGGAAACTGCCGGTACCTTCGATATGGACGCCGAGTTAAAGCTGTGGATCTCAGGTCAAAAGGAGCCCTTGGTAAAAGAGCTGAAGAAGGGCACTGACGTGGTGGGCATTCAGAAGACGATTGCTAACTTTTCCCTGTAATGCCAATCTTTGACATATTTTTTGATTGATTAAGCCCAGGCCTAAGTCTGGGCTTTTTGTTGCCTAGCCTAGCTGGCAAGCCGATTGTGGAGGCCTGCTTGGGAGATTTTCCTATCAATGGGTGTTATAGGGGAAAGATAATCCTTCCTCTCTGGGTCTTATACTGCTCAAGGCTAATTTAGCCAGATGTAAATAGACCAAGGAGATCGATTTAATGGGACATTTAGCGAGGCTTTTCTTTTTATTGCTACCGACCTTTTTACTGAGTTCGCCTGCCAATTCAGCGGTGCAGGGGAATGATTTTATTGAAGTGTTTGAGCAGCTTTCCGGTAAGCATCCAGGCGTCAGGAAAGGTCATGCCAAGGGCGTGTGTGCACTGGGTAGCTTTTCGCCTTCTAAGGAGGCAGCGCTCTATTCACATGCCAACTTATTCAGTGGTCAAGATATTAAAGCCAGTATTCGCTTCTCCATGGCAGGGGGGAACCCTTATGCCGATGAGACCGCGCGCTCTCCGCGCGGCATAGGTGTGCAATTTAGTTTGCCTAATGGGGCTGTGCATAATATTGCCGGTCTGACGACCCCCGTCTTTCCCGGTAAAGATCCTGAAACCTTTCTTGGGCTGCTGAAAACCTTGCTACCCAACGAGCAGGGCAAAGTTGATTTCGCCAAGCTAGCAGAGTATCGACAGGCACACCCCAGTACTCTGCCGCAGTTTAATTGGTTGCAAAGCCATAACCCGCCGAGTTCATACTCCCGTGCCCAATACTTTGGTATTCACGCTTTCTATCTGGTCGATGAGAAGGGTCAGAAAACGAAGTTTAAATGGCGTTTGGTACCGGACGAGGGGGAGTTGCCTCTGACAGAAGAACAGATGGCGCAGTTACCGAAAAGCTTTCTTGCTAAAAAATTACAGCAAGAACTGAGTGACGGCCAGCGCTCATTCGACTTACAGGCTATCATTGGCGAAGCCCAAGATCCGGTAAATGATCCTTCACAGGCCTGGCCTGAGTCTCGAAAGGTGATAAGCCTGGGTAAGTTAACGATGCACAGTGCTGGCGACGATCATTGTGAGAAGATCAACTATGATCCCAATGTGTTGGCAAAGGGCGTATTGGCCAGTAGCGATCCTGTATTAAAGCTCAGATCTGTCGCCTATGCTATCTCATTCGCCAAGCGTTTGAGCGGCAACTAACCCAAATGTAAGGCGCACGAAATCACTTCTTGTTCGCCAAATGGGCCTTACGCTCGGCGGTGTAGTGCCACCAAGGCTGAGCGTCTTCTCCCTCCATAAAGCGCACCGCGGCGATAAAGACATCGATGACACAAGGATCCTGCCGACAGCCCGTGATGGCCTCTAACCGCGCGTGCATCTGGTAAGGGTCTTGCCCGATAAGATCCTTAGGGTGATGCAGTGCAAGCTGATGGAAATCCGCCGCCGTGGCCTTACCCACATTGGGGATCATGGTGAACTCCTTGATGGCGCTGCGATCTGACATCTTGTTATTTTCCTAGTAACCCAATTTTAAGTGTATGGCGTTTGGCGTTGTTTGTCTGTAGAGCTAGGGAAGCAGGGCATAGCCCACCGCTAGCAACATGGCGATGGCGAAACTGATGCGCATTATTCGCGCCGCTCTGGGGCGGGCAAACAGCGGGCGCAGCAGACCGCCGAAGATCAGCCAGAGAGTGTCGACCAGAGTTGCCACCATGAGTGCGCAGACACCTGTCGCCAGATACCCTAAGACGGTGTTTTCCAGCGGCAACAGGAACTGCGAAAAGATGGCCAGAAAGGCGGCATAGGCCTTTGGGTTAAGTAGATTGAGGATGAAGCCGTCTTTGAAACTGGGCGCCTGTTTTGCCGCATCTAGGCTGGTGATCGGCGCGCTGGCAATCTTGTAGGCGATGAAGGTGATATAAGCGGCGCCGAGCAGCTGACAGACAAGCCTGAGCTCGGGAAAGCGGCTAAATAGTGCGGCGAGTCCAGCACTGGCACCTATGATGGCGACCGAGAGGCCAAGGAGTATACCCAGCAGAAACGGGGCGCCGCGGCGGATACCAAAGGTGGCCCCGGTGGCAGCAAGCGCCAGTGGCGCCGGGCCTGGTGAGCCTAAGAGTAAACCAGTGGCGACGATTAATGACAGTACAGCTTCCAGCATGCCTTATTCCTTGTAGCACAGTGTCTTTGGCGCAAAGTGTCCTTGTAACTTAGGGTCCTTGTAACATAGTGTCCGTGTGGCAATGAATACCATTAGCATCAGCATCATATCCTGATCCCTTGTCATGTAAAGCTAAAGGCTGAGATCCACACCCGCTGCCAGTGCAAGCATATCGCTACGCCTTAGCCGATTTGTTTACACTAGGGCTTTTTCTATTGGTTAGCAGGTCGCCACTTATTGATGTCTTGTTGCCAGCGCTCGGCGATAAAGTCGATGAAATGGCGTACGAGATGCTGCTGATAGCTACGCGAGAGATAGACGGCCCACAGTGTCTTGCTGGGCAGATGATGGCCTTGCAAGACCTCAACGAGTTCACCCGAGGCTAAGTGAGGATTGGCGAGATCGCAGGGCAAGAGAATGATTCCCTTACCACCAATGGCAGCTTTTAGCAGTACGCCCATGTCGTTGGCCTGCAGATTGCCGCTGATACTCTGCGCTATGGTCTGGTTATCTTTGACGAAATCCCATCGGCTCTGGCTGCTGTGAAGCAGGCAGTTATGCATCCTAAGATCGCTTATCTGCGTGATCGCCGGGTGCTGGCTTAGATAGTGGGGAGAGGCGCATAGCGCTGAGTCTATCTGCATCAGGCGGCGAGCGATAAGGCTCTCGTCCGGTTGATGGGTATAGCGTAGGGCGATATCGACACGCTCGCCAACCAGTTGTGCCAGTTCGTCAGACAATACCAACTGTATCTTGACTTGAGGGTGTTGGCGGGTAAAAGCGTCGATAGCCTCGAATAACAAGTTTTGCCCTAAGCCGATGGGAGAGGCGACTCTGATGCTGCCCACCAGTTCCTGCCTGTGACGCTGGGAACGGCTCTCTAGGCTAGCGACTTCGTCTAGGATCTTCTGGCAATAGATGAAGGCTTCCTCACCTTGCACGCTAAGGCTGACACTGCGAGTGGTGCGGTGCAATAGCCTGAGGCCAAGCCAGCGCTCAACTTCCTGCACGTGTCTGGAGACCTGCAAGCGACTGAGATCCAACTGCTCGGCGGCCTGGGTAAAGCTGCCGCAGCTGGCCACCTCGACGAAACTACGAATCGCGCTGATCTTATCCATATAAGTATCTTATATTGAAACAATATTGCTCTATTTACGCTGTTTATCACGATATCTTGGCTAAGTAAACTAATGCCAATTTAGTCACACAGTGAGGAACAGAAGATGAATATTGCAATTATCGGGGCCACAGGTTGGATAGGTAGCGCCATTATGCAAGAGGCGTTGAGCCGTGAGTTAAGGGTAACCCCCTTGGTCAGAGACCCTGCAAAATTGAATGAGAGGGGGCAGGCGCGTCAGTTAGATTTGAGTGAGACGATCACCCCGGAACACTTTAACGATATCGATCTGGTGATCGCCGCCATTGGTGGTCGTGCCAATGGACAGCACGAGTTGGTCCCAAAAAGTGCTCAGGCGCTACTTGAACTGCTGCCTAAGACACAGGTACAACGTCTCTTGTGGGTTGGCGGCGCCGGCAGTTTGGAGCTTGCCCCTGGGCAGATGTTGGTGCAATCGCCCGATTTCCCCCCTGAATACAAAGATGAGGCTCTTGCCCAAGGGGAGGCGCTTAAGGTGTTCAGAGAAAGTGATTCACCACTGAACTGGACCTTTGTCAGCCCCGCGGCAGAGATCTATCCTGGTGACAGTGAAGGTACTTATCGTATCGGTGGCGATCAGTTTTTTACCGATGAGCAGGGACGCAGCCGCATCTCGGTAGCCGATTATGCCAAGGCAATGGTCGATCTGGTGAGCACTGACAACTATGCCCGTCAGCGGATCAGCGTGGCCTACTAAGTTAGAGATAATTGACGTGCTTTGAACTTGCGTCGTCTTGTTTAGTGATTGATACGTAGCAATCTACCTGCTTTGCAGGTAGATTTTTATGGTTAATCATAGACAAGCGACAGGCTTGTCTATGCTGTATGGCTTCTAAACTATCAGCATTAATCTTATTTTCTAACTGTGTCAGGTACTCACTGAGGTTATCAGAGGCAAGAAAATAGAGGCTACTTTGCATCAATTCGAGCGCTCCTTCAGGTGTCTTGCTTTTAAGTTTTAATCGTTGAATGGCTTGTTGCTTGGCTATATCAAGTTCTTCATCGGTTAGGGAGGCAACACTTTGTTGAAAAAAGTTTCTGTACACCTCAGTGAGTGTTCTTCCTGTTTGATGTTCACTACTTTCGATGATGAAATCCAGAGAAGGTCGATGAATTGAGCGAGAAACTCTGATCCCCGCATGATAAGCAATCTTTTTATCCTGACGCATAAACGTCTTGAATTTGGTTTCCCAAAGCTCTCGGTCGACCAGTATGGCTGCTAATTCGTCGAGTTCTTGGCTTACCGTAGCAATACGCCAAGAAACCACATTCTGTGTTGCCAGTACATAAATTGATGGAAAATTGGGATATGTTTCTATATCAATTTCTGATGAGGTGGATTGTGGTTTGTTTTTTGGTGACTCAGTTTTTTTTTGCACCCAATCTTTAAAAGATGCGTTTGTCTTGAAGTAAGCTAGGTCTCCGGCATAGAAAATCTTTAAAAAGCCCTTTGTTCGAACATTATCGATAATCTGAGTCGTAAACATAAGACGCGAAGCTTGATCTAGTTTTACTTTTTTTAATTTTTCAATAATTTCAGTAGCAGTACACTCGTAGCCACGCACTTTGAGTTCGCTGTCAAAAGAGGCTTGGTTGAAATTATTGGCATTGAAATAAGAGATGAGTCTATTAAGAGCGTGATCAGTGATGGCATCAAATTCAACTTGAGTGACTTGCGTTTTTACAGCAGCCTGAATGACATCGGTTATATACTTGGCAATGCCTTCTCTTCTCCCTGAAAAGATCAATCTCACTCCATCCTGAGTGAACTCTGTTCGAACGCTATAACCTGCTAATGAGGCAAAATATTGCTGGTCGCCCAGTGCCATTTCGATCCGACTCATTAAGATAAATTTTAGCGTCAGGTAATAAGGTGTTGCCGTCTTGGCTGAAAGAGTGAGGTTTTTAGCAGAGAGATTGACTATAACCTTGGCTTCTAAGCTGTTTTTAATATCAATAAGGTGTATTTGAGATTCTAGGTCGCCAAGTTGCATTACGCTGTCAATTATCGGCTCTCCAGTCGCGGTGCTCAGGTAAGGGTTTGGCGTCGGGAAACCTAACGAGTCATCGTGTTGAGAGGCTTGCCAATTTTTCATTTGCGAATGGTTAAACTTGTGCAATGAATATCTGGTGTTGAAGTAAGGTGTTTTATGCTTGCCAGTGACACTTGGTGAGCTTAGTACTGCCTGCATTGCCCTAGGCTGTAACCAGGCTTTCAAAGCTGCGGATATTGTTGAGTGTGAGAATTTAAATGTCTCATATTTATATTGGAGCCAATTCGTCGTCGGCATCCTTAGCATGTCCTTTGATAGCTCTCCCAGCCAATCACCGACATCTTGCGTTCCTATAAGTGATTGGCTCCGAGTTAATATTTGGATTCGCTCCTCCTGCACATACAACGGAAGTTCATGTGTTGAAAGCAAGTTGATATAGCTAAAAACGACACCTATTACCTCATCTAACGAGCGGAGACCGCTATTGGTCAAGCGAATGTAGATGTCTAACACTTCGTTTTGGCCATCCCCTTGAAAGACTGTATTTAGCTCTGTGGCTAGGCCAAGGTTTCTTAGTCTGGCGATGATTGAGCCTTTAGTTTCATGCCCAATTAATTCGGCAATGAGTTGATATAGTGCATGGGTTGGGTGATCTATGGCTGGCGGCAGCTCAAAGCGGAGATCTAATGTATGACTTGGTGAGCGAGTTTGTACGGCGATTAGCGAACCTAAGCTTTCCTTATTGAATAGAGGAGGAGTTAAAGCCGTCTGCGGGATATCATTTACTGTTGAAATATTATTAGAGCGTTTAGCTGCTAATGGCGAAGAGAAGCTATTTTGCTGCCCAAATACGTTTTCAATGAATTGTCGCATCTCGGGTAATTCCGAATGTGTATAGACTGCAAGTGTCATATTCCTTGGAACATAATATTGAGCCTGATAATTTTTCAGTGCCGCTTTTAGCTGGCTTGAGCTTGCCTGCAAGCTTTGCGTGTTGCCTATACCAAACTTTGAGCCAGGATGCTTAGGATTAGCGGCGGCTCGCAGTACAGAAAGAATCCCCTGCCAATCATTTTCTTTTTTGGAAGTAAACTCTTTATCTACTTCCGATAGCCCTATTTTGATTGTCCTTGCGTTAATACTTGGGTGAAATAGCATTGCGTTCAGTCTTATTAATCCTTCCTTAAGCCCATCATTTTTAAGTTGAAATTGAAATCTTGTCAGATCGCTGAGAGTTGAACCATTGGACCACCCTACGTGCTGGTTGATGAATTCATGCCAATTACTGGTCCCTGGATATGTGTTGCTTCCTAGGAAGACAATATGCTCAAGCAGATGTGGGAGTCCCTGTAGCTGCTCCGGCGTTGACATTCGGCCGCCTGAAATTGAGATCGCAGCGCCGCTAATTTGGGTATCTTCACCGCGAATTAGCAGCACTTTTAGCCCATTTTCCAATTTGAAAATGTCATATCTTTCACTGCCTATCTCTGCAATTTTCTCGCCTTTTGGTACAGCATATGTTGCGGGGACAAGAATCAATAGGAGTGAAATGAAGAGTATCAGTGAGCGAAAGAGTATTCGCATGTGCCATTCCCTTAAAAGCGATGAGGTCGACTTACCTGTCTTATTTGCTTGCGGTTTGAATCCCGTACCTTACTTAAAAATGGTTGTTTTTACAACTTGTTCACATTTTGTGAGCCACTGACTTTAAGTGCGTGTCTTTATTAAGAGAGTGTTTTATAAGGTGGAGAGTCTGTAAAACAAAAAGCCACTCTAGGAGTGGCTTTTTGGTATGGCTAAACTTGGTGTATCAGCTTAGTGCTATAGCTTAACCGTCTTCACCCCATCTGGGGTACCTACCAGCAGGACGTCTGCGCCGCGGTTGGCGAACAGGCCGTTAGTGACGACACCAACGATCTGGTTGATTTTCTCTTCCAGCTCTTTCGGGTTAACGATTTTCATGTTGTACACATCGAGGATCACGTTGCCATTGTCGGTGATCACACCCTCACGGTAAACCGGATCGCCGCCCAATTTCACCAGCTCGCGAGCCACGTATGAGCGCGCCATAGGGATGACTTCGACAGGCAGAGGGAATTCACCCAGTACATCGACCTCTTTCGTGTTATCCACGATGCAGACAAACTTGTCGGCCACGGCGGCAACAATCTTCTCGCGGGTCAGGGCTGCGCCACCGCCTTTGATCATGTCCATATGGCCGTTGATCTCATCGGCGCCATCGACATAGACAGAGAGTTGGTCAACTGAGTTGAGATCGAATACTGGGATCCCTAATGCCTTCATTTTCTCAGTTGAGGCCTCAGAGCTAGACACCGCGCCTTCGATATCGGCCTTGATGGTTGCCAAGGCATCGATAAAGTGATTAACGGTCGAGCCTGTGCCCACACCGACAACACTGTCTTTTTCGACATATTCAAGGGCAGCCCAACCTGCGGCTTTTTTCATTTCATCTTGAGTCATAAGGAGTTCCTATTAAGGATATACGAAGCATTTTGTCGTTATTATACCCCTAGTTGCGCCAGAGCGTATGTCAAATGACACAGTTTGTTAGTTTGCTTGGCAATTTGGCTTAAAGCTCACTCAGAAGATTTGTGCTTAATCTCCCAAGTTAATGTGCAGTCAGGCGTTTTACTGGTTAGCGACTGGAAAAGAGCCAGGCTAAAGAGTAGGTTACGCTAATAGTTCGCTGGATACCTTTGTGAAGTTTGATAACGCGCAAATGGGCCTGGCAAAGGATATTGGAAAGAATAAGGAGAGAGCATGGCTGGCGCGAGTCTATTAAGCCTGTTGGATGATATCGCAGCAATATTGGATGATGTTGCCCTGATGAGTAAGGTCGCTGCCCGTAAAACCGCGGGCGTGCTGGGGGATGATTTGGCGTTAAATGCCCAGCAGGTTTCAGGGGTGAACGCCGACCGTGAATTGCCTGTGGTGTGGGCTGTGGCTAAGGGGTCGATGCGCAATAAATGTATCTTAGTGCCGGCAGCGTTACTGATCAGTGCCTTTATTCCTTGGGCGGTGACGCCGCTGCTGATGTTTGGTGGCCTGTTTCTCTGTTATGAGGGGTTTGAGAAGATCTATCACTCGCTTACCCATAAGCATGAGCCTGCCATGAGCGAGAGTGAGATGATAAAGGCCGCCGAAGATCTCAAGGCATTTGAGACGCAGAAGGTGGCTGGAGCGATCCGCACCGACTTTGTGCTCTCTGCCGAGATCATCGCTATTACCTTAGGCGTGGTGGCCGAGAGTAGTTTCATGACTCAGGTAGTGACTCTGGCGGTCATCGCCGTGCTGATGACCGTTGGGGTATATGGTTTGGTGGCGGGGATCGTCAAACTTGACGATGCGGGCCTCTATTTGAGTCAGCGTCAGGGGGATAGCTTAACTAGACGATTTGGCCGTAAGCTTGGCGGCGCCTTGGTCAATGCGGCACCTTATCTGATGCGGGGGCTGACCGTGGTTGGCACCATCGCTATGTTCATGGTGGGTGGCGGGATCCTGACCCATGGTGTGCATGCCATCGGTAGCTATTTTGAGCAGGCGGCTCACTGGGTTGAGCAGTTTGCCTTGGTAGGGCCTGTACTGGCGTGGATCACCCCGAGTCTTCTCAATGCGCTGTTTGGCGTCTTAGTGGGGGCGGCAGCCTTGGTGGTGATGTCTCTTTTTTCACGGATTCGTCGCTAACACTTAAGTTAAGTTATTGCCTTGTGTGGCGGTATCATTTTTTTTAAATAGTTTTTAAGTTAGATGGCTGCAGCCCCCTAAATTGGCATGTTTGGGGGCTGACTCAGTCGGGCGTTGTCAGGCAATGCTTTTGTACTGCCTTTGCACAGCCTGATGGATGAATCCCCCTGGCTATTAGGGGCTGGTGGCCTGATGTTGTTTCACCAGCGCTATCATCGCCTGGGCGGCAAAAGAGAGGCTATGATCCTTGCGCCAGAATAGGCTCATCTGCCAACTGAGATCTGTCTCTGTCAGTGCCTTGAGACATACCCCTTGGTGGCGGTAGCGCTCGGCAATGAATTTAGGTAGTAACATCACGCCAATGCCCGCTGCCACTAAGGCCACGCCAAATTCAGGCTGATTCACCTGAGTGGGGTGCGTGATGGTCACTCCAGATTTTTGACAGGCGTTGAGCACCATCTCGTGCAGGGAAAACTCTGGTTCAAACAAGATCTGAGCATAGCCGTCGAGCTGGCCCAGGGGGATCTCGCTAAGATTAGCCAGTGTATGTTCGCTGGGAAGCACGACCACCATAGGCTCTGTGTGGATGGCAATTCCTTCGTACTGCTCTTTAAGATCGATAATGCCGGTCGCGAGTTCTATCTCTCCTTGTTGCAGTGCCGAGGTCTGCTCGACACCCCCCCGCACCAGCAGTTGGGTTTCAATCTCTGGATAGGCCTGACGATACTTGGCGATGATGGGGGCGAATAGTTCTGCACTGCCCAGAGGCGCCAGTCCCAGTCGCAAGCATCCTTTGCTCAGTCCCTTCAGCTTATCCAACTCTTCTGTTAGCGCCCTCTTGGCTGCAAGTAGCGTCAGCGCATGGCGGTAAACCACTTCGCCATGGGGGGTGAGTTGAACCTTAGTTCCTCGTTTGCCCCGGGTCAGCAGGGGAAGCTCGAGTTCGGCTTCTAGCTGGGCTATCGATTTAGAAAGGGCGGGCTGGCTGAGGTGGATACGCTCAGCGGCGCGATTGAAACCGCCAGAGTCCACCACGTCGACAAAATACTGTAGTGCCTTAATATCCATCTTTAGATAGCTTTTGGTAATTGGTTTTATAAATAATATTCATTTTTTTTATTTAAATGGCAAGCGTAAGATCCCTTTATCTTCTTTTGGGCTGAGTATGTGATGGCCATTTATCTTCTCTCTTTTCGAAACCTGTTACAGCTGGCGCTTCAGGTCGGATTATTATCTCTGCTGGCTATAGGTGCCCAGTGGTTGGTGACGCGACTGGCGTTGCCATTACCCAGTGGTGTGATAGGTCTGGCGGCGCTGCTGACTCTGTTGGCATTAAACTGGTTACCTGAGCGCTTCGTGGCACGCGGCGCAGCCTGGTTGCTCGGTGAGTTGCTGCTCTTCTTTATTCCACCTGTGGTTGCCTCGATTCATTATGCCCCCTTGTTAGAGCAATATGGGGTCAGCTTACTCTGTACCTTAGTGCTGGGCAGTGGCTGCGTTTTGTTGTTCACCGGCTTAGTGATCGATCGCGTGTTCAAGTATGAGCGTCGTTTGCGCCGACCAATCGCTGACTCGACTAAGGGAGCCTAGAATGTTTTCCTTTTTGCACCTCTCACTTTTGGGGCTGGCCTGTCTGCTGGCAACGCTAGTCAGCTATGGGGTGAGCAAACGCCTCTATCGGCATTTCGGCTACTGGTACTTATCGCCTATGCTGCTTACGCCAGCGATATTGCTGGCTCTGGTCGGTTTTTTTGCCATCCCCTTACCAACTTATTTCGAGTACAACCATTATTTAAGTATGTTGCTGGCACCGGCGACTATCGCCTTTGCCCTGCCTATCTACCGAGAGCGCCGGTTGATCAGGCGTTACCCTTTGACTCTGGGTCTTGGAGTGTTGACCGGGTTGCTGGTTGGGCTGCTCTCTTCCTGGTTACTGAGTCAGGTGATCTATCTGCCGCCTGAGTTATCACATAGTCTCTTGGTGCGATCTGTGTCGACGCCATTTGCCCTGGAAGCAACAACGGAGTTTGGTGGTGTGCCGGACCTGACCGCCGTATTAGTGCTTATGACGGGTGTACTGGGGATGGTGTTATGTGGGCCTGTATTTAAGCTCGCCAGGATCTCCAGCCCCTTGGCGAAGGGAGCAGCCTTAGGTGCCAGTGCTCATGGCGTAGGGGCCGCTAAAGCCGCCGAATATGGTCGGGAAGAGGGAGTTGTCGCCAGCCTGACCATGATCTTTACTGGTATCGCCATGGTGGTCGGCGCGCCATTATTCGCCTATTTGTTGGTATAGCTTTTTGGGCCGCGCTCTATCGTAATGGCCAAACCATTATTTCGCGCCTTAGCCCTTGCCTAAGCTTTCGTCTGCGCTATTGCTTAAGCAGTGTGGCGCAGAGTTTGACGAAATCCGATGAAGTGAGAATGCCAATCACCTTATGGCTATCGTTTACCACAGGCAGGCAGCCCAACTTGTTGTCGATAAAGTAATCGACAATGACTAACAGGGGCTCATCCAGAGTGACTTTTTGAAATTCCCTTTCCATGATGTCGGCCACTAAGGTGCGACGTTCTTGACGATCTAACCCTTCATTGCCGTAATGGGTCAGTATGCTCATTACGGTCGCTATCATCTTCTTATGGGTCAGTATGCCGACTAAGGCGCCGTCATTTTCGCTGACTACCGGCAGGTGACGCACGCCGCGGCTACTCATTAACAGGTGAGCATCTTTAATCGTGGCCTGATCGCTGATACACACGATTTCCGTGGTCATGATATCGCTAACTCGCATGGTCGACTCCTTCAACTATGGTGATGGCTTAATCATAACAGCTTGTGATAAATGCTCTAGTCTGTATGAAGTAAGGGGCCTTTGGTTGGCAAAATGTGCTGCCTCATTCCAATTATTTATCTATTTTTAATATTTTTAGCTGCTTTGTCCGGTGAGACTAGTTAGAACTATCTGTTGCTGTGACCATAATAATTTTGCAATATTGTTAATTGACAATTAAGGTCATTGGACCTCTTACCAGGAATAACAATAACAAGGTCAGTTATCTTTCGAAGTATGAGTTTTCAGCTTCACATGATGTGGGGGAGAGGCGCTAGGGATAACAGGCTCAAATAAAGGAATAACAATGAAAACGAAATATTCTCGCAGGGATTTTTTGGCCATGTCGGCCAATGGTGTCGGTGCCGCAGTGGTCTCCTATGGCTTGATGGGCTGTTCGAGCAGTGATGACGATAAGGTGGAAACCGCCGCCAAGGTACAATTTCTGCACGGTGTCGCCAGTGGCGATCCCACTCACAGCGCCGTGATCCTCTGGACCCGAGTGACTCCCGAAGTCGATGGCGATATTAACGTCAGCTGGGAGATCGCCACAGATGCCAGCTTTACTCAATTGATTTCTAACGGTGAGATGACCACTAATGCCGAGCGCGACTATACGGTGAAAGTCGATGCTATCGGCCTGGATTCGGGTACCGCTTACTACTATCGCTTCATGTCTGGCGAGCAAGCCTCGGATGTGGGCATGACCAAGACGCTGCCAGAGGGCGCCGTCGAGCAGGTCAAGCTGGCAGTCATGTCATGTGCTAATTTCCCAGCCGGTCACTTTAATGTCTATCAGTTGGCGAGTGAGCAGGAAGGGCTGGACGCCGTGGTGCATCTGGGTGACTACATCTATGAATATGCTCGCGAGGGTTATGCCAGCGAAAATGCTGCCGAGCTTGGCCGTGAGGTCTTGCCTGCCGGTGAACTCTTTACCTTAAGCGATTATCGTACCCGTTACGGCCAATACCGTGGCGACAGTGCCTTACAGACACTGCACGCCAAGGTGCCTTTCATCACCGTATGGGATGACCATGAGGTCGCCAACGATACTTGGTCTGACGGCGCGGAAAATCATAATGAAGGTGAAGGAGACTTCGAGCTGCGTAAGATGGCGGCGCTGCAAGCCTATTTTGAGTGGCTGCCAATTCGTCCTTGGCGTGAAGGTAATCACGAGGAGATCTATCGCTCCTTTAGCTTTGGCGATCTGGTCGATCTGCATATGTTGGACACTCGTGTGCTGGCGCGTGATAAGCAGCTGGATTATGCCGACTATGTGGACGGGGCCACAGGTGCCATGGACAGCGCCCGCTTTATGGGGGATGTGACCAGCAGCGAGCGCACCTTGCTCGGCGCCGACCAACTGCAGTGGTTGCAGGCGAGCCTGCTTAGCGCCACCGGTAAATGGCAGGTGCTGGGACAACAGGTATTGATGGGCACCATGATGTTACCTGCGGCGATCGCCATGCAGAAGCTGTCTGTGTATCAGTATGCCGAACTTGGGGCTCTGGCTCAGCTGGCGGCCCGCGCGGCGGCGAATGACCCTACGCTAACGGCGCAGGAATACAGTTATCTTATTGGTAATCAACACAAGCTAACTCCTGAAGTGATGGCCTTGTTACAGATGCCATCTATTCCCTATAACTTAGATGCCTGGGATGGTTATGCCTATGAGCGCGAGGTGATCTTGGCCACGGCAAAGGCGACGGGGGCAAACCTGGTAGTGATTGCCGGGGATACTCATAACGCCTGGGCAAACGAGCTTAAGGACAGTCATGGTGACGTGGTGGGGGTTGAGTACGCGACCAGCTCAGTTTCATCGCCTGGACTTGAGTATTACTTAGGCATTAGTGAGGATCAGCAAGGCGTGACCGAAGCGGGCGTGGTCGAGCTGGTGGAAGGGCTAAAGTACACCAACTTAAGGGACCGTGGTTTTATGCTGCTGACCTTTACTCCAGAGGCGGTGCGCAGTGACTGGCACTATGTCGATACCATACTGGATACCGAATTCAGTGAGGCAAGTGACAAACATTACGCGGCCGTAACTAAGGCGGGTGAGCCCAAGATTGCCGCGGCGTGAGCCTAAATTAGTCGATGTAGCCGCCTTCGAGGCGGCTTTTTACCTTATTGCCCATAGTAATAATTTAAGCTTGTTTAAATGCTCCATAGGGCTGTTCACCAATTGTGAATGTCGTTATCTAAGGTTTTTTCCTTGTTTTCAGGCATTTTATCTAGCCATTGCTGAGCACTTGCTTGGGGGATTGGTATAAAAAAATGGATCCCCAGTTCAAGTTTCACGATTTAGTTCAGCACCTCTGGTTTTTTTAGTATAAAATTCAGCTCCAAATCCCGTAGCCCTGCTTGTTGTCGTGTTGAAACTCAATACGCCGCCCTTGTGCTACGCTGCATTTGGGGTGAAGCCTAATCGAAAAAGGATTACTTCCTCCCTTTCAAAGACCAAATAGAAAAAGATGGGGACGGCCTGATGTCTGATAAACACTTTATTACCGCACAAGAACTGCTGGAGGATTCTTTCCGACTAGCGGCGCAAGTTTATGAAAGCGGCTTTAGGCCACAGTTCATTGTTGGCATTTGGCGTGGTGGCGCTCCGATAGGGATCGCGGTACAGGAATATTTTGATTTCAAAAAGGTCGAGACAGATCATATTGCAGTGCGTACCTCTTCCTACTACGGTATAGGCACGGACAAACAGAGCAAACAGATCAAGGTGCACGGCCTGCATTATATCGTCGAGAACGCTAACGCTGATGATGGCTTGCTGATTGTCGATGATGTGTTCGATTCGGGCCGTAGTATCCACGCCCTGAAAGAGAAGCTGGCTGAGCTGATGCGTCTTAACATGCCGAGAGATGTGCGCATTGCCTGCCCATACTACAAGCCGAAGAATACTGCGGTGTCGTTAAAACCAGACTATTTTATCCATGAGTCTGAAGATTGGTTGGTATTCCCGCACGAGGTGTCTGGCTTGTCGCCAGAGGAGATCGCCAGCGGTAAGGGCGACTTGAAGAATATCAAAGATCTGTTCGTTTAAGCTTGTCGCTAACAATGCCACCCATTAGGGTGGCATTTTTTATCTCTGCCAGTTAACTGCTAGAGCTTATCTATCTCATCCCTTAGCTGATAAGCCTTATCTGTGACGATTTTCTCTAAGGTGGCTATACGAGCCTTGAGCTGATCTATCTCTGCCTTAAGTTGATCCAGCTCGCTGTTGTCCTCTTTGACCTGACGTTTGTTATGTTCCTTAAAGGCCGCAAAGGCGAAGGCTCCTATGATGGCGATGGCGGCAAGTTGAAAAATGCCCATGGGATTCTCCTGTTGACTAGGCTACTGGCTGCTCTTTTCACTATAACCTAAAATCCTTTGCCATAGGTCTAGGGAAGATGCTGCATCGCCTCCAATACGCGAATACATTCTTGTTCTGCTTCTATGGTTTGGTTGATCCCCTTCAAGGTGGTTGGGCTATATCCCTCAGGTTGTGCCAGCAATGCCTGTAGGCGCGCGACACTGGCATAGTTGCAACTTCTCGGAAGCAGGTAGCGGGTATATTGCTGCATAAAGGCTTGGCTGTTGCGTTTATCCAGCTGCGTCAGTTCATCGAGACGTTGCTCGGCGCTCGCCTGACTCAAGGCTTTCTGTTCGCTGGGGTAGAGCTGACGCATCACGAGCGTCAATTTTTCCAGTAATTGTGGATCACTCTCTTGAGTGTGAGACTGTACTCGTTCAAACCACTGACGCTTCTCTTTGGCGCTGGGTCTGGCGACCAGAGCGCTCAGCGCGGCCTGTTGGGCGAGTTTGGAGTCATCGGCCTGTTTCTCCCGCTGCACCAGTCGCTCGGCACCTGGGTAATCATAACGATTGAGGTGGATCAGCATCTGCCAGCGACGCTCTGGCGTAAGCGTGATACCACTTAATTGCTCTTTGCCATCGAGCAGCGCCGCCAGATGCCGTTTGGCCTGGTGACTGACGGCAAAGTGCAGATAGTTGTCAAACCACAGAGATTGCACTTCAGGCTGAGCTTTGTTGCTGATAGTCAGTCGCAGGCTCATCTGGGCAATGGCATTGAGAGCCTGCCGGCTATAGCGTTGCTGATTAGGGCTCATCTGTTCCAGCATCGCCTTGGCCTGACGCAGCAGCTCTTGAGCGCTCTCAAGCACCTGAGGCTCGGACTCAGCGGGCAGGTTGATTAGGCTGCTGCCGATAAAGCGGTTAAGGGGCAGTTCGCCCGCAAGGACTGACTCCCATAGGGTTTGCCAAAGCATGAGACGCAGCTCAGGCTCTTCTAGGCTACTCAGGTGCAGCAGCGCCGTTTCCAGCGAGGTGTCATCGAGCTTGACCCTGACATAGGCCTTATTCTGATAGTTACTAAACACCAGATCCGGGCAGCGCACGCCATTAAGATGTTTCACCGTCGTGTGCTCACCCTGATAGGTTACCTCGGACACCAGATTCTTATGCAGTGCATGGCGCCCCAGGGTAAATAAGCCTAGCTTGACCCTATTAGATGCTGCGCCGCCATTTAGCTGGTGGAGATCAAAATGGCTAATGCGTCCCCCTTCGCAGCTGAAACGGGTTGTTAGGCGAGTGACACCAGCGCGCATAAAAGCTTCTTGTCCCCACTGGCTGAGTGGCTGATTGGTGACAGTCTCCAGGCTCAAAAGAAAGTCGTTCAGATCGGCATTTTGCAGGGGATAGGTCTTAAGGTAGTGAGCTATCCCTTGGTAAAAATGGGATTCGCCCAACATAAATTTAAGCTGGCTAAGCTGAGCGATTGCCTTGTTCAGATTTGGCACTGTATTGCCATCAAATAGTTCCAGGCTATTGGCGACCTGCCGCGCTATTTGAGGCGCGCTGCGGCTGTAGTTATCCAGCGCTAAGCTGGCCTCTATTGGCTTATCGATAAGCTGAGTCTCGGCATCATCGGCGACAAGATGCGCCAGGCTCTGATTTAGCCAGAATTGATCCCACCATTTTAGGGTGACCAGATTTCCCAGCCACTGCTCGGCCAGAGCTTGTCGAAGTAAACGGCCCGGAACGGCTGCCGCTAAGCTTGCCAGATTAAAACTTGTTTGCCCCATACTAGCGCGAAAGTCAGAGGGCAGATGGGGGACTATGGCCTGGGTATAATGGCCAAAGGGATAGGGGGTCGCCAGACGCTGCTCATAGTAGCTCATGGCCTGAGCGGTTTGCGTTAACCAAGTATTTGCTTCTATCTGTGATGCGACAGATTGAGGTGCCAGTAGCTGTAAGGTGATGCCATCTTTATCTTGCTGCCAGCTTTGGTAGGGACCCGCCAGTAGTGAGAAGTTATGGGGGCTGACCGGCAAACTGGGGTTAAATTGCCATAGCGTATTATCGCCCTGGGCCTGGCTGTTTTGCAGCGTTGCAGCACTAGCGAGTTGCCACTCTTTAGGGGCGAGTACACTGAGCTGGTAGCTGGCTCTAAGGTCCGGTTGATCGAACTGGGGCATCATGGTTTGCGCACTCGATGGCAGAAAGTGCGAATAGAGATAGCGTTGACCATCGGCGGGATCTTGGTATTGGATCAAGCCCTGATCGCCCTGGCTATAGGCCTTGCGAAAGTGCAGGCTGATCAGGTTGTTGCCGCTACGCAGTAACGTCGCAGGGATCAGGAGTCGGTTGCCGTCATAATTGGGGTAAAGCTTCTGAGCGTTGATCACCAGATTGCTGATCTGTGCCTGCTTGAAGTCTAGCCTTAATGCCTGCTGGTTATCCGTAAGCCTAAACTGGATCTGAGTTTCGCCTGTTAATTGCCTGTCATTGGTGACATCCAGATGGAGTTGGTAACTTACCTCGCTGACCCGATTCGCTCGCTGCTGGGCAATAGTGGCGCTGATACCGTCCTGATTGGTCGAGGGCTGCTTAGGGGCGGGGGCCGTGCTCTGGCATGCGCTAATCAAAAGAGTGGTAAGGCTAATAGCGCAAAGCGAAAACAGTTTCAAAATGGGTCCTTGTTAGCTGACTGATGGGCGTAAGGCTTAGGCATTAAAGCTTATCCATTAAGGCTTAGGCATTAAAGCTTATCCATTAAGACTTAGTTATTAAGGCTAAGCTGGCGATGTTTAGCTGTGCCAATAGCGGCCTCATTCTACATGACTCTTTGGCCGCGCAGTAGAATTTATCGGCAGAAATTGTGTGATGTTTTTCAGGGTAGAAGCCAGCCTGAGCAAGAGAACGCCATAAAAAAACCAGCACTAGGCTGGTTTTTATTGGCTCATTCGACAAGGTTCACTTACATGCCGAGGAAAGACTTAGATTTGGTCTTACGGATCTCTTTTTCGTCAGACCATTCGATCAGACCCGTTTCCAGATCCATTAGACGCATGGTCATCTTGTAATAGACATCTGTGGTGCTGCCATCTTGCTTGACGATGCTCGATAGATTGCCGTAAAGCATAAACTGGGCGCCAATTTGACGGCCGAAGTTGATGGCGGTCGATGGGTCTACCATGCCTGAATTGTTTTGGTAATCCAGTTGCTTGCGAACTGCGTCGACCTTAGTCATGTCGATAAAACGGAACTTGCCCGAGCGTAACAGCTTATTGCTGATAGAGTCTGTTACCGATTCGGTATCGATATGCTCCGAGGTCTTGTTCTTGATCTTGTCGACAAAGATGATTGGACGATCTTTGGCTGTCATGGCAACCACGGGTGGGAAACTCAGCATGCTGTCGACCATCTTGGCGGTGATCGCCTGCAGATCGGTAGAACCGAAGTTTTCATTGACGGTTTCGACTTCAGTTGCATCACCGTACTGGACCTTAGATTGACAGCCTGCCAGGCCGATAGCCACTGCAATGATAAAAATGAGGTTGAATTTTTTCATAAAAATACCGATTCCTTTATCTAGATTAGATGATTATTGAATAAAAACGGGTGAAATTACCAGTATCAATTATCCAAATTAATGTGGTTTTATCGCTTTTTACGTCAATCGTTTGCATTTGGGACTGCCCTATGCGGATCTCATATTGACCGGCATCCAGATAACGCCTGGCTAGTTGTGCCTGCCTTGGCAGAGTCAACCAGCTACGCCTGTCGGCTTGCTCTGTGACCACGTTAAAGATCTGCATGGCTATGGCACCGGCATCTAACTCGTCCCGGCGCCGCTTAGATTCACTTCGTACACTGCGCGCCATCTCTGCCTTAGCGTATACCCTGGCCGCTTGTCGTATTAAGGCGCTGGGCAGTTCCTCTTTAAGTGCCGTGATGGCTAAGGCATCTATATTGGCGAGTGGCGCCGCGCGCAGCACAGTGCCAAACCCGGCTATCTCCGCGGCACTCATCGCCGCGCGCTGTGGAGGGTAGGTGGCTAGCGAAGCCGTTTGCCAGTTACCATCAATTCGAAAAGGTACGGTAAAGCTTTGCTTCTCTGGGACAAAGCCTCTCTCGACCAAAACGACAACCTGTCCCTGGCCTGGCTTGGCGAGCAGCGCATCGCCCCAACGGCGCTTAAACTCCTCATACTGTGGCATGGCCAGTTTTTTGGCGAGCCGCACCAAATCTTGCTGCAGATAAGGGTTGTCAGGGGCTATTTGAGCGGCCTTACGATAATCGATAAAGGCATCGTTTTCTTCCCCCAATAGCTCATGTAGCAGACCCGTGGTGTAGTAACTATAGGCGTTTAAGAAAGAGCTTGTAGTGGTTCCGGCCGCTTGGCCAAGTCGATTAACCTCGGCGTCTATGGTGCCGTTGGCCATCGCCTGTACCGACGCTTGAGACTTTTGGTATCTGGCCTGCTCGCTTTGTTGTAGCTCATTACTGCGCCTGACTTCCACCAGAGCACCTTGACTGTCCCCGCTAAAGAGGTAGTTGAGGGCCTGATATTGATGCAACATGATGCGCTCATAGCCCGGACCACGGTAGGGGATCACATTGTCGTTGATGAACAAGCTGCTGGCCTTTGCTCCCAGATCGGATGCGCTGAGCACTGCCTGTTGATCAAATTTTTCATAGGCTTTTGCCGCCTGTTGATAGTAGCTCTTGCTGGCTTCAAAGTCGCCGCTGATCTGTGCGATTCGCCCCGCCTCCTGGGCATATAAGAGTCCATCCTGGCCCGTGATGGCATCGTCGAGCTGATGGTAAAGCCCGGGTGAT
Source organism: Shewanella marisflavi (assembly GCF_002215585.1). NCBI lineage: Bacteria > Pseudomonadati > Pseudomonadota > Gammaproteobacteria > Alteromonadales > Shewanellaceae > Shewanella > Shewanella marisflavi. Next base: position 3,464,268 of record NZ_CP022272.1, on the reverse strand, counting down.
GCTTGTCTGCCGAGTTCTGCCTTGATGGGGGCAAGTTGTGAAGGGTAGCTAATGAAAATACTGTTAAAGGCGCAGCCCGATAGACAGAGTGAGACTAGGGTGGTGAGCAGCGGCGCTGTATAACCCTTGATGACTCTGACAAACGCATTTGGCTGACTTGGCATATAGATTCAAATCCTTTATGAGCGGTTTTCCATCTTTGAGCATGACGCTTTCAGGTGCGCCGATGGCCGCCGCACACCTTAGTAGTGTGGTGGCGGTGTCTCTTCTGCTTGACTGGCAATGTTGCTGGGTTCTACCTGTGACAGCTTGCTGGTCAGTAAACGTAATTTTTCCTGCTGCTCGGCAAGAAGATCGTTGAGTCTGATCACCTGCTGATTCAGTGACTCTATGGTGTCGTCCTGAAAAGCCAGTTTCATCTCGAGATCTTCGATTCTTTGTTCTAGTTGCACCAAATGTTCCTTTATTGCTGTGGCATGGGCCAAGTCTCTAGCAAACCGTTGCTGGCGAAGCTGATGATCTGCCCATTGGGGGTTTCTGCCACTGAGTATACAACGGCGCCCTTGATTTGCGCACGTTCGGTGCGGGTAACTTGCCAGTTTGCGAGCATTTTTCCATCGGTGACCCGCCAAACGTTCACTTCTCGAGCCGGGGTGCCTGTGAGTAGGGTGAGATTATTATTGGTAAAGCGTGCGGTGGAAAAGTTCATTGTGCGCCGCTTTATTTTCAGTTGTGAGACGGCGTCGCCGCTTTGGGTCTGCCAGATCTTGGCCTGATCTGTACTGTCGGCGGCAAAGGCCAGACTCGCATCTTGGCTTAGACTGACCTGAAGCACACGGCTGGGGAGCTGCCACTGACGCTGCGGCTGGCCGGTATTCGCTTGCCAGAGAACCACCTGGTTATCATTCCCGCCAGACAATGCCCAGCGACCATCGGCCGAGAGAGCCACGCTGTTTACTTTCTCACTATGGCCGAGGAATTTAATCAAGGTGTTGGTTTGATGATTGAGTGACATTACGCTGCCGTCGGTGAGGCCGATTAGCAAGGTGCCATTGTTGGCAAGTGCCAGGGTTTGTCCTGTGGCAGGTAGTGACCACCATCCCAAGGGTTGGCCATCCTCCATGTTCCACAGGGCAACTGAGTCACGGCTGAGGGAGGCGGCATACTTTAGGTTATCCGATAGAGCGGTATCTATGGCTGTGCCCCCTTGACTGCCATGGAGCCATTGGTATTTCAGTGTCTGTGTTTGTAGATCCCAAAGTTGTAGATTGTTACTGGTGGTGCTGACCAGCAGATGGCTGGCATTGGGCGAGAGGCTGGCATCATAGCTGGGCTCGGCGATGATACTGTTGACCTGAGGCTTTGGCTGGCAGGCACTCAGCAGGAGTGTACAAGCTATCAGTGTACAAAAATGCAGCAAGCTGGATTTGCTCATGAACTTGTTCCTGGTTTAGTTGTCTCTAGCTCAAGCGCTATTACATGTGCTGGCAAAAATACCCCGCCAGCCTTCTAGATGAAACTTCATCAATGTAATTGGTATATGTTAATTAACTAGTATAAAGTGGTTCGTCTTAGAAGAGTAAGGTTATTGTAACCACAAGAAAATGCTGAGGAAGCTTTAATGAAGTCGATTTATAAAATGTCACTGGTCGCGTTGGCGGTGGTTGGTCTAACTGCCTGTAATCAAGAACAAAAAACAACAAAACCGGCAGAAGTCAAACTCGAGACTCAGGCGCAGAAGCAAGCCTATAGTGTCGGCGCGTCTATTGGTAAATATATGTCAGGCCATATTAAAGAGCAGGAAGAGTTGGGTCTGCCTGTGGATCGTAGCCTGATCATTCAAGGTTTTAGCAACGGTTTGAACGATGAGCTTAAGCTTACCGAAGAAGAGATGCAGACAGTACTGCAAGGTCTTGACGAGCAGCTTAATGAGAAACGTCAGGCACAAGCGACTGCATTGGCTGAAAAAGCCCAGGCAGAAAGCGCTGCTTTCCTAGAAGCCAACAAGGCGAAAGAAGGTGTGGTGACAACTGAATCTGGTCTGCAGTATGAAGTGATCACTGAAGGAACGGGCGATAAGCCAGCGGCAGAAGACACGGTTGAAGTGCACTATGTGGGTACGCTGATCGATGGCACCGAATTTGACAGTTCAATCGCTCGTGGTCAGAGCGCTAAGTTCCCGCTAAACCGCGTTATTCCAGGTTGGACCGAAGGCGTGCAGCTGATGCCAGTGGGTGCTAAGTACCGCTTCGTTATCCCTTCAGAGCTGGCCTATGGTAACCGTGATACCGGTAGCATTCCTGCCAACTCGACACTGATCTTTGAAGTGGAACTACTTTCTATCGAGAAGGCGGTACCAGCTGAAGAAGCAGCCAAATAAGCTTGATTTAGCTAATTAAAGGGCGCTGAGGCGCCCTTTTTTATGCCTGCGCGTTAGCGTCAGTGGCAGATCAATTTATCGGCGTTTACCCTGTGCTCGAGCGGATATTCCTGCAATTGTCTTTTTCTTAGTTTAAAATTTGCAGAGCATTATTTGGGAAGACTGTTTATGGAATATGAATTTCGCCGCAATACATTAACCGGAACCTTGGTAGCCCAATTCACCATGGATCACGAGATAATGGGGCTTTGGTTTGTCGATGAGTTGGGCGAAGACAAGACCTTAATCGGCCAGGTGCAAGAGGCGATAGCGGCATTGCAGCAGGGTAAGATTAGAGAGCAGCGTTTTATTGGCCAAGCAGTGTCCATTGAACTGGATGAAGAGCAGGTAAGAGTGTTTGCCAACGTGCTCGAGACGGAGGACGACACCCTGCTGGATGAGTCTATGTCTCTGTATGATGGCGAGTCTCAGGCCTATTGCGGCTTGGAAGATTTTGAGGCGGCGCTTAGTAGTTGGCAAGCCTTTATCGATGAGAGTCGATGATTTATTGGTCAGATCTAAAAAGGCAGCCTTAGGCTGCCTTTTTTATAAACTCGCGCAAGGTCAAGTTTATTGGTTTAAGTAACGTACCGCCATTTCGGTGCGTGACTTGGCATTTGCTTTACGCAGCAGGTTTTTGACATGGACTTTAACCGTGCCTTCACTGATATGTAGCTGCTCAGAGATCACCCGGTTGCTCTTGCCTTCGGCCAACTGCTCGAGGATCTGTAGTTCTCTTGGCGTCAGGTTAGCTATCCAGTCCTGCTCGTCGGCGCCATCTTTCAGTTCGTAGATAAACTCCTCAACCGAATCAGAGATCACTCGGTGACCCTGCATGGCATTTTTGAGTTTCTCCAATAGCAGATCCGGCTCAGTATCTTTGAGTAGGTAACCATCGGCGCCGGCTCTCACGAGGCGGATAACGTCCTGCTTCGCATCGGATACCGTAAGGATCACTATGCGGCTGGTCACTCCTTCCTGACGCAAAGCGTTCAGGGTATCTAGCCCTGTCATCCCTTTCATGTTGAGGTCTAACAGTACGATATCCGGTTCGTTTTCGGCAATTGCCGACAGGGCATCTAGGCCGCTGCCTGCTTCACCAAAGAGAGTGAAGTCTGAATCAGAGGTGATAAGTTGACAGATCCCACGACGTAACAGGGGATGATCGTCCACAACCAAAACTGAATAGGGTTTGCCCATTTGTATAGCCTCCACTGAGGTCTGTTTTGTTTAACAATTAGTATCTTATATCGTCAGTATCCCTACTGACTAGGCTCTTTTTCAGGTGGGAAGATCAAGGTCACCGTCGTTCCCCCCTGCTCATTGCTGCTGAAGTCTACCACACCTGAGAGGCGACTTGCGCGTTCATGCATGATTCCTATGCCAAAATGTTGATCTCTTTCTTTTAGCTTCTCTAAGCCTACCCCGTCATCACTGATACTGATCTTGACGTTGTTGCCGCTGCGAGTGCAGGAGATATGAATGTGATCAGCCTGAGCATGCTTGATGGCATTGAGGGTCGCTTCTCGGGTGAGCTGCAGGACATGTATATGCTGATGTGCACCCAAAAGCTGTATGGGTAGCTTGTCCTCCAGGGTTATCTTGGCGGTGGTTTGTCCCCTGAGCTGATCCAGCATCATCTCAATGGCATGATTGAGGTTAGGATCCTTAATGGTGAGCCTGAAGGTGGACAGGAGCTCCCTTAACTGAACATAAGCGGTATTAACCCCTTCGTTGATCTCTTTGAGCTGTTCCTCTACTTGAGGGCTGCGGCATTGATTATCGAGTCCCTTGGAGAGCAGGTTGACCTGAATTTTAAGAAAGGACAGTAACTGACCCAGAGAATCGTGTAGCTCGCGAGCGATCACGCCACGCTCCTCCATCAAGGCCAATTGCTGGCGTTGTTCACCCGAGTTATGGATGACGATAGAGCGGGCCAACATGATGGCGAAGTTTTTAAAGAGCGGATGATTGATCTCCCCAAGCGAAGTGACCTCCAAATAGCCCAGTTCGTTGTCGGCAAATTTTAGCGGGAAACGTGTTTGACTGCGCGAGGCTACTGGCCAGCCGCCATCAGCATCAATATAGAGTTTCTCTTTGTCATCTTGAGCGATCACCAGACGCAAGAAGCTGTTGGGCTCGTGCGCTCGCAATTGATTCAGCGCTTGCTTAAGGGTGCTGAGCTCCAGTTTTCCGGAGTGCAGCATCACCAAGTTGTCATAAAGGAGTGTTAATTCATTATTGGCGCGAGTCAGTGCAAAGGTCTTCTCTTTGACCTGGTTTTCCAAATTGTTATACAGAGTTGATAGCTCTTTAGCACTGCTGGCCAGGGCATTGCTGAGGGAGCTGAGCTCGATATATTCACTATCAGGCATGGTGACATCAAATTCCCCCTTAGAGATGGTGTTAGCAGACTCCATCAGCTGATTTAGGGGGGTTACCACCTTACGCTTTGTAAAGCGTACCGCAAAGAAAGCGATTAATAACATGAGTCCCAGGCCTGAGATCTGGCTGGCCGCCAGTAACTTGAGTTTGAAGGCGGCGAACTCTTCAGTTTCCAGTACGAACAGATCTATGGTGTCGACAAAATCTTTTAGTGCCGAGACATAGAGGCGGCTGTTTTCCTCTTCAATATACTGCTTCATCATCTGCCATTTTTCGATTACTAGCAGGTATTGAGAGGAGAGATCATCCGGTGTCATCCAGTCCAGAGAGCGTTTTAAGGCATCCGAGTGCAGGGTGGCTTCAAATTCTTTGATTTTTTCGTCTGCCTCTTCACTGCCAGAGTTGGCATAGAACATCAGGCGGTAGCTTTGCATTCGCAGCGAGCCGGAAGCGTTGATGGCTCTTGCATCCCCGAGGCTATATGCCAAATTGGCTATAGCGAATGTGGCGAGTCCACTGGAAAGTAAAATTAGGGTTAACATTAACCTTAATATTGTGGAGGTGAGACTGCCTTTCTTCATGTATTAGAACTCATTAAATTATAGAGAGAAATCGGAACTTTGGACTATGTTACTTGTTTAGCAGTCGCTGATAAAATTAACAAAGTGGCAAAAATGTGACCAACAACACATTCACACTATGATCTGCCTCAAGTTTTACCCCGGATACCCCATAAGGGGTATATTTTTAATAGGCTTAAGGGACTAACTTTGGCCTTGGAGATGTTGTGGTTATAAAGACTACTATAAAAAGTAACACGGAGATGAGATGGTGAGAACATTAACGACTAAAACCTTTGCACTAAGTGCTTTGGTCGCTGCTAGCCTAATGGCTACTGGCGCAATGGCAAGTGAAAAAACTGAGCCCCGCAATGAAGTTTATAAAGATAAGTTTTCTAAGCAGTACAACAGCTGGCATGACACTGCTGAAAGCGAAGAAATTGTAGATATGCTTGAAGAAGTACCTAGCCTAGTTGTGTTGTGGGCAGGTTACGGTTTCGCGAAAGATTATAATGCGCCTCGTGGTCATATGTATGCATTGACTGATGTTCGTAACACGCTTCGTACCGGTGCACCAAAGTCTGCTGAAGATGGCCCAATGCCAATGGCATGTTGGTCTTGTAAGAGCCCTGATGTGCCTCGCGTTATTGAAGAGCAGGGCGAAGATGGCTACTTCACTGGTAAGTGGTACAAAGGCGGTGCTGAAATCGCTAATACTATCGGTTGTGCAGATTGCCACGAGAAAGGTTCTTCTAAACTACGTATGTCTCGTCCATTTGCCGACCGCGCAATGGCAACATTAGGCACACCATTTGATAAAGCGTCTAAGAAAGACAAGCAGTCAATGGTTTGTGGTCAGTGTCACGTAGAATACTACTTCGAGAAGACTAAAGATCGTAAAGGCTTTGTGAAGTTCCCATGGGATATGGGTACAACTGTTGAGCAGATGGAAGTCTACTACGACAACATGGAGTTCGCAGATTGGACTCATGCTTTGTCTAAGACACCAATGCTGAAAGCACAGCACCCAGGTTATGAAACTTGGCAGCTAGGCGTACACGGTAAGAACAACGTTAGCTGTACTGACTGTCATATGCCTAAAGTTAAGAATGCTGAAGGTCGTAAGTTTACCGACCACAAGGTAGGTAACCCATTCGATCGCTTCGAAGAAACCTGTGCGACTTGTCACTCTCAAAGCAAAGAGTTCATGGTTAACTTAACTAAAGAGCGTAAAGTTAAAGTTGCTGACCTTAAAGAACGTGCTGAGTCTCAGTTAGTTAAAGCGCACTTTGAAGCTAAAGCGGCTTGGGACGCTGGCGCAACTGAAGCTGAAATGAAGCCTATCTTAATGGATATCCGTCATTCACAGTGGCGCTGGGATTATGCTACTGCCTCTCACGGTGTAGCGGCTCACGCGGCTGACGAAGCACTGCGCATACTCGGTACTGCAGTAGATAAAGCGGGTGATGCACGTATCAAGCTTGCTCAACTGCTAGCCAAGAAAGGTGTTCAGCAACCAATCGCTATCCCTGATGTTTCAACTAAGGCTAAGGCACAAGCAGCTCTTGGTATGGACATGAAGAAGATGAATGCCGATAAGGAAGAGTTCAAGAAGAATGTACTTCCTAAGTGGGATGCTGAAGCTAAGAAGCGCGAAGCAACTTACTAATACATCCCCCCTGCATAGTAAAAGCCCCGGTTATCCGGGGCTTTTTTATATCGTTGCTACTTTATCATCTTGAGCAGAGCCTTGAACCTGTCGCCACTGGCATGGGCTTGCAGTTCAAACAATAGTGATTCGCTATTGGTCAGCAATGCACCGTGCTGCGTCATCATCTCACAGCCTAATTGCTTATTGGTTTGTGTTCTGGATGAAACCGCGTCGGTTACCAGGTGCACCTCGTATTGATTATCCAGAAGATCCCGGCAGGTCTGATAGACACAGATATGGGTCTCAATACCTGTAAGCAATACCTTGGGTCTGCCATATTGGTGTAGGGCTTGCCTGAAAGGCTCTGCATGCCAGCCGCTAAAATGCTCTTTTGCAATAGGCTGATAGTGAGGTGTTAATAAATTCGCTAATTCAGGACTAGTGGCACCGAGTTTATCCGGAATCTGTTCCAGCCAGATGATAGGGATCTCGAACAGTTCGGCGGCCTTGATAAGGTTAGTGAGTTTAGCCTCTAGCTCATTGGCCTCATGCATCATGGTGGCCAGCTTTCCCTGTACATCCACAATGATCAGAACACACTCCTGTGGTTTTAACATAATGCTCTCCTCGGCTGATGGGTACTCAATCATACCTGCATATTGCGCCGAACCAATCCGTCATAAGTCGAATACCTGATTGCGCTATTTTTGTGCGCCGCATGCATGCCTGCACCCTATTGGTGCATTTATATGCAAGTTGTTTGGGTGAAATATTTATAACTACATGAATGTTATGGTTTTGTAATTGTGGCCTAATGATTGAATTGTCTTTGGCATCAGCAAGATTATTAGGATGAGTCGGAGGCGGTAATGAAATTAATCAGCGCAATAATTAAGCCATTTAAACTCGATGATGTGCGAGAAGCCATTGCAGGGTTGGGTATAGAAGGCATGACGGTGACAGAAGTAAAAGGTTTCGGTCGTCAAAAAGGTCATACAGAGTTGTATCGAGGTGCCGAATATCAGGTGGATTTTCTGCCTAAGGTGAAACTTGATATTGCGACCAAGGCTGAAAATGTCGATCACCTTATCGAGTCAATCGTCGCGGCAGCGCGTACTGGCAAGATAGGTGATGGCAAGATTTTCGTGACGGATCTCGATCAGGTGATCCGTATCCGTACCGGCGAACTCGATAACGAAGCACTTTAAGGGGGATATCCAATGGAAGAGTTAACGGCACTAGGTGCGACTGTATCTGAGTTGAGATTCGCGCTCGATACCTTTTATTTCTTGATTTCTGGCGCCTTGGTGATGTGGATGGCTGCTGGGTTTGCCATGCTGGAAGCCGGCCTGGTGCGCTCTAAAAACACCACAGAAATCCTAACCAAGAACGTTTGTCTCTATTCGATCGCCTGCATCATGTATCTAGTGGTGGGCTATAACATCATGTATGTGGATAACGCTGAAGGTGGCTGGTTACCCTCGTTTGCCAGTTTAATTGGTTCACAGGCCAGTGATGCTGACCATGCGTTAGAGTCGGATTTCTTCTTCCAGGTCGTTTTTGTGGCGACTGCCATGTCTATCGTCTCGGGAGCCGTTGCCGAGCGTATGAAGTTGTGGGCATTTCTCATCTTCTCAGTGGTTATGACTGGGGTTATCTATCCTGTCGAAGGTTACTGGACTTGGGGTGGCGGCTTCCTCTCGGAAGCTGGATTTGTCGACTTTGCCGGTAGTGGTATTGTTCACATGGCCGGTGCCGCTGCGGCTATCTCAGGTGTGTTGTTGCTGGGTGCTCGTAAAGGTAAGTATGGTCCTAATGGACAGGTCAATCCGATTCCTGGCTCTAACCTGCCGATGGCGACCTTGGGTATGTTTATTTTGTGGATGGGTTGGTTCGGCTTTAACGGTGGATCGCAGTTACTGGTGTCAGATGCCGAGAATGCCTCTGCCGTGGCGAAGATCTTTGTTAACACTAACTCTGCCGCCGCCTTCGGTGCAGTGTCTGCCCTAATAGTCTGTAAGATGGTGTGGGGCAAGGCTGATTTGACCATGATATTAAACGGCGCATTGGCTGGCCTGGTAGCGATAACCGCAGATCCCTTATCACCATCATTGCCGTTGGCGGGCGTGATCGGCATGGTTGCTGGTGGCTTGGTTGTCTTCTCTATCGTGATGTTTGACCGAGTGAAAATTGATGATCCTGTTGGCGCCATTTCGGTGCACGGTGTGGCAGGTCTGTTTGGTCTGGTGTTGGTGCCGCTCTCAAACGCCGATGCCACCTTATTGGGACAGCTCTATGGCGCAGGGGTGATATTTGCTTGGGTATTTAGTGCATCGTTTGTCGTCTGGTATCTGCTGAAAGTGACCATGGGCATCCGCGTCACAGAAGAGGAAGAGTACAATGGAATGGACGCTTCTGATTGTGGTATCGACGCTTACCCTGAATTTGTATCGCTAAAAAGCGCCAGCTAATACCTAATCCTGATAGGCGTAAATAGAAAACAGGGCCCTGCCACATGGTATGGGCCCTGTTTTTTGTATTATGCTAGTTCAACGTTAGCTTGGTTAGAGGGCGCGACAATGAGAGTCTGGTTAGGTGTGCTGTTGATGGCAGTGATTGTGGGTGAGTTACAGGCGGGGCAGGTGGTGGTGCGCAAATCGAGTGAGCCTTTCGATGCTTTTGCCGTGCGTGATCAGGTGCAGCGAGATTTTGAGTGGCGCGAATCGCTGCGCTTACAGCAGCAAATCCAGATCTTACAAAGCCTGCCTCTTGGTTGTGCGCTATTTAAGCATCCCTATGCCTATTATCGGTGCGGTGCGAGTTTCTATCGCCCCTATCTGTATCAGACTGACAATCATCCAGGTCAGCAGCTCTATATTCAGATCGATCCTCCTTCGTCCAAATGATTGTTAATATTTTGTAACGCTTTGCAGGGGCAAAACCCAAAAGGCTACTTTATGATAGATCTTAAGGTGCCATCATAAGCGTAGGTTAAAGATGAGAAGGCTAATTGAGTGTCAATGCGCTATGTTACTGTTATTGTTCATAGTCAGCGGTTGTGCCAGCGGCCCAGGTAAGGAGACCATCGCGAATATAGAGCAATACTTTGTCGATAATGAATTTGCAGAGGTATCGGTTGAAGTGACCCCTGATGAGCTGTTTGCCTTGCCTCCTCAGGTGGAAGTGGATCTTCGACAAGAGTATAAGCGCAGTCGTATGGCGCGAGACTATATTGCCGCTAACCTTTGGCTAGCCAATTACATTAATGCCGACAATGGCGGCTTTAAGTACCAAGACAACCTTACCAAAACTCCGATGGATACTTTCAATGCCCGCGCCGGGAACTGTTTGTCTTTGGTGCTATTGAGTGCCTCGCTCGCAGACGCTCTGGGGGTCGATGTGGAGTTTCAAGAGGTCGATGTTCCGCCAGTATGGGATAAGGCGGGGGATTTCTACTTGGTGAATGGCCATATTAACCTGCGTCTCATACCGCGAGAGAGCAGTGAGACCTTTCTTGCGGACAAGAATGCACTTCAGATCGATTTCCTGCCGGAGCGCAGCATGCGAGGTTATGCCAAGCGACGTATCGACAGAACCACTGTAATGGCGATGTTTTATAACAATGTGGCTGCCGAGTCTTTGGTTGAGGGCAAATATGATTTGTCTTACGCCTATTTGAAACAGAGTCTGCAATTGAAAGCCGATTTTATTCCGGCGTTGAACACCTTGGCGATTCTTTATCGTTATAAAGGCTTGGATGAGAAGGCTGAGGTTCTCTATAAGTTGGCATTGTCGCAAAATAGCGAAGATATGAATGCGCTGTTTAATTATGGGGTGCTGCTCGCCAGTCAAAATCGGCTCGAGGAGTGGGCTGAGGTTCATAAAACGCTGGAGTTGGTCAGGATACGTAACCCTTATTACTACTATGATATGGCTCAGCAAGCCTATTCAGATCATGAATACCAAACCGCATTGACCTGGTATAAGCGCGCTGTAGAAAAGGCCGATTATCGGCATGAGTTCTACTTTGGATTATCTCGCGCTTATTGGGCTATGGGAGACGAGCGCCGGGCCAAGTTGAATATGCAGAAGGCGCTCTCACTGTCGGTTGATGAATATAACCAGAAACGTTACCAGGCTAAGTTGCAGGCGATGCAATCTCATCACGGGATGCATTAATTCTGCTGGGGCAGTTTGCCCGCATCACTCGCTATATTAATCCGTTAGCCACCTGGGGCAAGCTTTCCTGTCGCTTCCTCTTGCTCCAGTTGTGCAATGCCTAAATCTATTTTTTCTGCCAAGCTTTTGTCGTAACAGGCTATTTTACGTGGTGCTTGGGAAAATAGTGGGTGTTCTCGAGTGGCTAGGCCAGTATCAAGTTTAAATTTGAGTTGATTACGATAGTAGTCAAATATGCGCCTTTCTAAAATAATTGCATCGACCCGTCCAGAGAAGAGCATCATCACCTGGCTTCGCTGACTATTTGACTCCCCATACTTTGGATTGCCTTTCGCCATGTCATAAAATGCACTGCCCAAATATTGTGTTGCATTTTGGAACCCCATTACCGAGAGGCTTGCCAGATCGTTAACGTTTTCAATCACTATAGCCTTGCTCGCTAAGGTAAATACACTATTTTGATAGCTGATCAGGCTGCGAGTGTAATAGAGGTCGTTGAGATTGTCCGGTGCGTTAATGAGGCAATCGACGTTTTTACTCAATACCTGACGAATTGCCCGTTTATTGGGTGATAAATAGATGTGATCTATCGACATGTGTTGTTTTGCCAGGGCGGCTGTCAGCCTGTCATATTGAATGCCACTTTGGCCGTTGGCAAAGAAATAGGGGGGGATAGTGTTGCTGACGGCAAAAGTGCGTTTGTCGATAGTATGATTGCCTAAAGCTTTGACAGAAAATAGCATAAAACAGCTTAGTAACAGCAACCTTCTCATTCGTATTTTTCATCCCCTATACTCAATCGCGTTGGCGTTAGCCTATCTATTCGAGTGAGTTGTCTTAGTGTGTTTTAGCTTGATGAATACCTACTATAGATAGGCTTCTGTGTGATTTCCATCTAAATATTAACACTTTGTTCTGTTAGATCTGGCAACCATCGCAGCTTGTTTGTTAGAAGTCTTGAAAATAAAAAATATTTAATTCAATTATAACAATTGTTTATTGTTATCTTTTTTATTTTATTAATGTTTGGTTGCAATAAAGTGGGATACTGGATAAATTGAATTCAGTAGTGCAATAGAGAGACACGTATTTAATCCAGAGCCGGAGTGGAAAATTTTTATCATGTATTATCAAACTGATGACGTTCGCATTAATAAAATAAAAGAGTTATTACCCCCTGTTGCGATTCTTGAGCGATTTCCGGCAAGCGAAAATGCATCGGCGACAGTGTTTAATGCACGGCAGAATATCCACAATATCCTCAAAAAAGAAGATGATCGTCTGTTGGTGATTATCGGACCTTGTTCTATTCATGATCCTAAAGCCGCGCTCGAATATGGTAAGCGTCTGGTTAAGTTACGAGAGCAGTATCGTGACCAACTGGAAGTGGTCATGCGGGTTTATTTTGAAAAACCGCGCACGACTGTGGGTTGGAAGGGACTGATTAATGACCCTTATATGGACAACAGCTTCAAGCTCAATGATGGTTTGCGCACCGCGAGAAAATTATTGCTGGATCTTAATGAGCTGGGCATCCCAACGGCGGGCGAGTTCTTAGATATGATCACACCACAGTATGTGGCGGACCTTATGTGTTGGGGCGCAATTGGTGCTCGCACCACAGAATCTCAAGTGCATAGAGAGTTAGCTTCGGGTTTGTCATGTCCTGTCGGCTTTAAAAATGGGACTGACGGTACCATTAAGGTGGCGATTGATGCTATCGGCGCAGCCAGTGCTCCACATCATTTTCTTTCAGTGACCAAGTTTGGCCATTCAGCCATTGTGTCGACCAAGGGAAATCCCGATTGCCACATCATTTTACGTGGGGGGAAAGAGCCCAATTACAGCGCTGAACATGTGAAGGCGATCAGTGAGCAGTTGACTAAAGCGAACCTAGCGCAAAATATCATGGTGGACTTTAGCCATGCCAATAGCAGCAAACAATATAAGCGGCAGATGCTGGTGGCCGAAGATGTTGCACAGCAAGTGGGTAAGGGTGAACGCGCTATTTTTGGCGTGATGGTAGAAAGCCATCTGGTTGAGGGTCGACAGGATTATGTTGAAGGACAACCTCTATGCTACGGCCAGAGTATCACTGATGCCTGTATTGGCTGGGAAGACACCGAAACCTTGCTGGCAAGGCTGAATCAAAGTGTTATCGAGCGGCGCGCTTAAACGACAGTCATTAAAAAAGGAAGCTTTAAGCTTCCTTTTTTTATTATTGGCAATCTCATTTGTTTTGCTGCTGCACCAAATATTCATTGGCTTTAGCAAGACTGCCAAAAGACGATATTAAGTTATTTTGGCCCTTTTGCTGGATTTCTGGGCTGTTCGATTCGGTCATCATCCATACCCAAGTTTGTATCAGTGGCAATGGAGGGTATTGCACGTCAGATGATTGTGGCATATCGGCTTCCTTTAAAATGTGGGGTTATTCTTGCTCTGCGCTTAGCTCTGCTAACCCATCTTAAGCTGAGCTTGAGATTATCAAAATCTAAGGCAAGAGATAACAATAAATCCCCCTGTGAAACATTAAAGTGATAATTATCTCACTCGGAATAGTTCTTTTTTCTAGTTTGGTTGCAAATAAGTAAGTCAAAAGTAGTATCTATTGTTCCCGGGGAGCTTGTCAATTGGGTCTCCTTGCCCCCTGATTTCAATGTTGTGACTGAGTCACTGAGTTGTCATTTAATGCTCGCAGTGAAATGGACTGGTGATGCACATTTGTCATGAGGTAAGATGGTGTATCTAGTGGCTTTTACCTTAATTCGCCTAAATGCCATCGTCTCTCTTTTGATGCTAGCTGGAGTTGCAATGCGTCCCTCTCTCTATTTTGATGGTCCAATCGATAAACTTAATTGGCATGTGTTGAAACTCCTTTGGCCCTATTTACTCGAGTTTAAGGGGCGAGTCCTTTTGGCGCTTGCCTGTCTGGTGGTGGCTAAGTTAGCCAGTGTCGGCTTACCTTTTGTGTTAAAGGAGTTGGTCGATACCCTGGGCGATGCATCAAATCTACAGTTGGTTAGCGTGCCTATTGCACTAGTGGTTGCCTATGGTGGATTACGTCTACTTAATACCGTGATTTCAGAGGTACGAGATACTCTGTTCGGCCGAGTGACTGAGCGTGCCATCCGCCGTTTAGGATTATCGGTTTTTGAACATCTACATAGGTTGGATCTGGCCTTCCATCTGGAGCGCCGTACCGGTGGCTTGTCGCGGGATATTGAGCGTGGCACCAGTGGCGTCAGCTTCCTGATGCGTTTTATGGTGTTTAATATTGTACCAACCCTACTTGAGATCGCTCTGGTGGTGGGGATCCTCTTCTACAACTACGGCTGGGCTTTTGCGGCGATAACCCTCAGTGCCGTAGTGGCCTATATTCTCTTTTCCGTGCTGGCTACTGAGTGGCGTACTGGATTTGTGCGGGAAGCCGCTCAAGCGGATTCGCAATCAAATACCCGTGCGATAGACAGTCTGCTTAACTACGAGACGGTTAAATACTTCAATAATGAAACCTATGAATCAGAGCAATATGATCATGCTTTAGAGCGCTGGGAAGTCGCTAAGCGTAAGAACCGTCTCTCACTGTTTGCCTTGAATGCCGGTCAGGCATTTATTATCTCCCTGGCGATGACGCTTATGTTGGCATTGGCGGCGACTCAGGTGACCGAGGGACTCATGACTATAGGTGACTTCGTACTGATTAACGCCTTTATGATGCAACTCTTTATGCCCCTTAATTTCTTGGGGTTTGTCTACCGGGAGATCCGTGGTGCGCTGGCCAATATCGAGCGAATGTTTAGCTTGCTAGACAGGGAACCTAAGGTGATAGACACTCCCGATGCTAAGTCACCTGAGCTACCCCAAGGTAGCCTCAAATTTGAGGGCGTTAGTTTTCAATATGGTGATCGCCCAATTTTATCTGAAGTGAGCTTCGAGATCCCTGCCGGTCATAAGGTGGCGATAGTGGGTGATAGCGGTGCAGGTAAGTCCACTATCGTAAAGTTACTGTTTCGCTTCTATGAGGCGCAGCAGGGGCGAATTACCATAGACGGACATGACATTCTGGGTCTCACTCAGCATGCACTGCGCAGCGCTATCGCCATTGTTCCACAAGATACTGTGCTGTTTAATGATTCGCTGCTGGAGAACATTCGCTATGGCTCACCGGGTGCCAGCGATGAAGAGGTGATGGAGGCGATCAAACTGGCCCACCTGTCGACCTTTGTTTCTCAATTAAGTGAAGGCTGGCACACAAAGGTAGGCGAGAGAGGGTTAAAATTGTCCGGTGGAGAGAAGCAGCGAGTCGCAATAGCCAGGGCAATTCTTAAAGGTTCGCCTTTGCTGGTGTTCGATGAAGCGACCTCGTCGCTCGATAGTCATTCAGAGCAGGCTATCTTGAATGCACTTAAAGAGATGGCAAAGGGGCACACCAGTTTAGTGATTGCTCATCGGCTCTCGACTGTGGTGGATGCCGATCAGATCCTTGTATTGAGTCAGGGTAAGATAGTTGAGCGCGGCGATCATCAAAGCCTGTTGGCGGCAGATGGTCTATATAAGAAGTTATGGACGGTTCAAAATCAGCACTAAAAGTGTGGGATTAAGTCTTTATTCAGGTTTGATTAGCATAATATTGTAAACATAGTGCTCACGGAGAAGAATCCATGAAGAATATTCCAATACACGCCAGCATTGAAGGTCAAACCCGAGTCGTCGACACTGATTGGCTAGCCATTATGGCAACGCTAAGAGAACGTGGACTGGAACAGGATGAGCTGCAATTGGTCTATTCACAGCTGAATTCTTATCTCAAAGTGACTACAAGAGGACTTACCTTAGCTAAGATACCGCCTTCAATGGCTATTGAGGGGATTACACGTGAGGTGAAGGGTTCTACCTATGAAGATATGGGAGTGATTCGACTTTAAGCTGTCTTTGAGGTGTTTATCGGCTTCCAGCCATCGCAAAGTAGGCTGAGTTTGGTGTTTTGGGGTTCATAGGGGGTCAGTCTGATGATCTCCCCAGCCTTAAAACAGATGGTTTCGCCTTCGATAACAGTGAGTCGGTCACAGTTTTGGCAACTGACCGACAGTGGTTTACTCTTACTTCCCGAACCAAAAAACGAATTACTCACCAGTTAATCTCCGTGGTCAAACTTAACGCCAATTCTCTGGCGCTATTCCATATGTTGCTAATGTAATCAAGTTTAGCCTATAAATCTAGCGCTATCTAGACTAATGTCTAATCCTTAATGGGTAATGGCTGAAGATGCACCATATTGAGTCTTTATCAGACTGCTTGGACCATTTTGGGGTACTGAAAGTATATATAAATGGTTATATTCATTCTCTTTTAATTGCGGGATTTTGGGTCCTTTGAGTGCATCTATGATTGGTGCCAAGGTATTTGAGTGACCCGCGATAATCACATTGCCCTCCTCTTGGTTCACCCGTTCGACAATTGCCTTTATGTGCGCCGCTAGATCCGGTCCGGCATTAACTATGGTTACAGGGAGTTGACGGGCGCTGATAATCGGCGCCAGTGTTTCTTGGGTACGCCGATACTGAGTTGCTATAGCCAGGCTTAGCGGGGTGTTAGCTAAGGTCTCTATTAGCGCCTGAGCCCTAATTTTCCCCTGTTCTGTCAGTGATGGATCTCGTCCGTTAGTCGCCTTTTCGGCGTGACGAACTAAAATGACGGTTTTCCCCTCACTACCTTGATTTGCCTCAGCTAAAGGCTGGTAGAGTAAAAGCGAGATGAGGGCATAGCTTAACAGTTTTAACATGGGTAACCTCAGGCATCTTGAGCTGGTTTGTTAGGATAAACCATTTATTGGTCGATGCCGATGTAAGATTACATGATCAATTTGTCTAAAGTTGGCTATAAAATGGTCGATAATAGAGGTTGAGGGTGAATTTAATTTCTTGAGAGAGGCGATTATGGAGATTCAAAATCACGGCGGAGCCGTATCAGCGGCGGCGCGAAATAAAACAGATTCGACAACGAATCATGGTCAGCAAGTCTCCGAAGTGGCCAAGAACAAGACGGCATTGGCAGCCAGTAAGCAGTTGATGAATGCGGCTATCTTATCGGCGCAGCAGGAGGTCAACCTCAGTGCTGGTAATGAACCTATGCAGCTGCTGTACAAAGCGGCTATCGAAGCCATTAATGAGGAGTTAGCGCCGACCATGGGTGAACATGCCATCGAAACGGCAGTTGCTCAGGGGGTCGATACATCGCCAGAAGCGACAGCCGATCGCATCGTCAGCTTTGCAACCCAGTTTTTTGCTATTCATCAGGAGCAAAACCGAGGCCTCTCCTTCGATGAGCAACTTAACTCCTTTATGGATATTATCGGTGGTGCTATCGATCAAGGTTTCGACGAGGCCAAGGATATTTTATCCGGCCTTAAAGTCTTGGAAGGAGATATTGCCGATGGTGTCGATAAGACCTACAGCTTAGTGCAGGAAGGTTTGCAGGCTTTTAGAGACAGTTTTAATGATGATACGGCGCAAGAATAGTGCTTGCTTACATTCCAATATCATTGATTAAACCCCTTAGACTAAGGGGTTTTTTGTTGTCTTGACTCTAGCTAAAAATCTATCAATGATGGGACTAACAGTATCCATAAGGCCGATAGAGGTAGCGAGATGTGGGGAGAGGCGAAGGTAGTAGAGCGAATAGACTGGAGTGATCAATTATTTACCCTGAAGTTGTCGGCCGATATTGGTGACTTTATTGCCGGGCAATTTATCAAACTATCGCTACATATCGACGACAAACGTGTCGCCCGAGCTTATTCACTGGTCAATGCCCCGCATGAGTCCCTGTTGGAGGTTCTGGCGGTTAGCGTCGATGATGGACTCTTATCTCCCAAGCTGCAGGCCCTTAACCCAGGGGATAGCGTCTATATCTCTACTAAAGCGGCTGGGTTTATGACCCTGGATGAACTGCCAAAACAGGGTAAGCACTTATGGCTGTTTGCTACAGGCACAGCCGTTGGTCCCTTTATTTCCATGATGAGAACTGCTGAGCCGTGGCAGAGATTTGAGCGTGTGATCTTAGTCTATGGCGTAAGATATCAAGAAGATCTCGCCTATTACCAAGAGCTTAAGACATTCGAGGCTCAGTATCCCGGCCTGTTCTCCTTGGTTACTTCTGTGACGCGTGAGCCTGTGGAAGGGGCGATCAGCTGCCGCATCACTCAAGGGGTCGAGAGTGGCCTTATTGAGCAGCGAGTCGGCTTGTCACTCAACACGCAAGATTCACAGGTGATGATTTGCGGTCACCCTGAGATGATTAAAGAGTTGAATACCTTGTTACAGTCCCGCGGATTGGCGAAAAACCTGCGCCGAGCGCCAGGGCAGATAACCGTTGAAAAATATTGGTAGAGGATTCGAGATGCAACTATTGTTTTCTGAGGCGTCACCTTATGCGAGAACGGTTCGGGTGGTGATTGCGCAATTTGCGGTGGCGGGTATAGAACACGTTAGTGTTAATCCGCTTGAAAATGGCGAACTGCTGCTTACAGCCAACCCTTTGGCTAAGATCCCTTGCCTCATGTTAAACGATGGCGGCGCCCTGTATGACAGCGAGGTGATCCTGCGCTACCTGGATCATGAATACTGTGGTGGTGAGCTGTTTGGTCAGCCTGGGGACTCTTGGTATGGCGAGACGCAATACTCGCTGATTAAGGGCTTACTCGACAGCGCGGTGGCGTTAAGACAGGAGCAGATGCGTGATGATGAAGGACTGCGCAGCCCCTTTTGGACCGCGAGATTTGAGCAAGCTCTGTTGAGGGGGTTAGCGCAGATCGAACAGATGGGAATTTCGGGTCACAGTCAGCTTTCTCTTCAGCAGATCTGTTTAGCCTGTTTATTGGAATATCTGGACTTTCGGCATCCAGATTTGGATTGGCGTAAGATTGCACCCGCAACGGCTAGGTGGTTAAAGTCCTTTTCTAAGTTAGAGGCTATGGTCAGCACTCGACCTAATGTCTAGTATCGCTTTGGCGTCTACCCTTACTTGGTTGGTGGCGCCTGTTGGTTTCGCCAAAGACACCATAGAGTTCGCGGGTGACGCCAAAGTCTAGCCGCCTATCTTCTGTTTGTCCCCGTCTGTCCTCATGGTGTAGATAGCGGCAACTGCAATCCGCTTTAGTACAACCCGCTAAGGGGAGGGGGGGAGCATCGTCAGATAGAAATCGCTTGCCCTTGAGTTTTTCTGCATTTTTACATAAGCCTTCATCACTCACAATTTCGACACAGTGATAGGGGTGGATGGTGTTGTGTTTGACGCTCGGCGCATGAGGAACTTCTTCGCTGATCACGCTAGCACTGAGGTTTGATGGCTGGGGCTGAGAGCGGCGTGAACGTTTCACTTTTACCCGGGTAAACCTGTGTTTAAAAAGGAATAAAAGTAGTATGACGGCGAGTATAAGGGCGAGAATTTCCAAAAACATGTGAGCTCCTTTTTTAAGCCGAGTCTTTTGAGTTTAGTCAGAGAGGCTTTTTTGGTCAAAATGAGACATCAAGGGGATTTTTACCTGTTTACTCTTGCCGTCTAGCCTAAGATTGATTACGCTAACCGCGATTGATAATGGTTATCATTAACTTTGTTTGGGAGTTCTCTCATGAGATTCATGAAGCGTTTGGCTGTTCTAGGGTTTGCTTGTGTGGCATCTGTTGCCAATGCGGCTGATAGTGTTACCGTTTATTCTTATCGTCAGGCTTTTCTTATTGATCCTATTTTGGCGGACTTCACCAAGGAGACCGGCATTAAAGTGAATCTGGTGTTTTCCAAGCAAGGCATTGCCGAACGTATGGCAAGAGAGGGACGCTTATCCCCAGTGGATCTGGTGCTGACCTCTGATTTCTCTCGTTTGATGGAGTTGGCCGATAAGCAGCTAGTGGCGCCGGTGGACAGTGAGTTACTGACAAACAATATTCCAGCGAATCTACGTTCACCCGAAGGTGATTGGTTTGCTCTGACCAAGCGGGTTCGCAACATCTACTCCTCCAAGGAACGTCTGGGCCCACTGACGATCGATTATGAAGATCTTGCCGATCCTAAGTTTAAGGGCAAGATCTGTACCCGTAGTGGTAAGCATCCCTACAATATCTCTTTGGTTGCCTCAATGATTGCCCATCATGGTGAGGCGAAGACTAAAGAGTGGCTAGAAGGCTTTAAAGCAAATCTGGCGCGAAAGCCACAGGGTAATGACAGAGCTCAGGTTAAAGCCGTTAAAGAAGGCCTGTGTGATATCGCCGTCGGTAATAGCTACTATCTGGGTAAGATGTTACAAGATCCAAAGCAAGTGCCTTGGGCAGAGGCTGTGAATATCAATTTCCCTAATCAGGCAAATCGCGGTTCACATATTAATGTTTCTGGGATGGCATTAGCCAAGTACGCGCCATCGCGGGAAAATGCAATTAAGTTGATGGAGTATCTTTCTGGTGATCAGGCACAGCAAAGTTACGCCGAGTTAAACATGGAGTATCCAGTGAAGCCAGATGTGAAACCGTCTCAGTTGGTGGCATCTTGGGGTGAGTTTAAAGCCGATTCACTGCCTATTCACAAACTTGCCGAGTATCACAGTGCTGCGGTAAGGTTACTTGATGAAGTGAAGTTCGATCTCTAGTGGCGTAGGCCTCCTGATTATATTAAAGCCTTCCCTGGGGAAGGCTTTGTTGTTTTTGCCCTAAGTCGCTTTTACTAAGTAATAATCGTTCGTCTTTAAGCTTAAATTTAAGTTGGTCAATGATAATGACCTCCCTTTTTTATTGAGGCTCTATATGATTTTAGGCTTTCCCAAAAGCTGGTCGACTATCAGTTATCTGACGGCGATCTGCTTTGTCTTACCGTTAGCCGCTATCTGTATTCAGGCGCTGGTTCCCGACGAGGCCGTGTTTGGCCATCTGATGCAGACGGTATTACCCACTTATCTCTTTAATACCTTAGGGTTAATGTTCTTGGTGAGTTTGGGAGCCTTGCTGTTAGCCGTGCCCGCCGCTTGGTGTGTGGCCCGCTGCGAATTTCCGGGTCGTGCCTGGTTTCAATGGGGTCTGCTCTTGCCTCTGGCTATGCCTGCCTACGTCGTGGCCTATGTCTATACGGATCTGCTTGATTACGCCGGTCCAGTGCAGTCTTGGCTGAGAGAGTTTTATGGCTGGCAATCACAGATGGATTACTATTTTCCTGATGTGCGTACCTTAGGTGGGGCCTCCTTGATACTTGCCTTGGTGCTTTTTCCCTATATTTATCTTCTGGCGCGAACCGCCTTTATGGAGCAGTCTCCCAGTCTGCTGCATGCGTCACGGGTCATGGGAGCGAGCCCCTGGCGCAGTTTTTGGCGTCTGAATTTGCCGATGGCCAGACCAGCATTGGCCGTTGGTGCAGCTTTGGTGGCGATGGAAACGGCGGCAGATTTTGCTACGGTAAGCTATTTTGCTGTGCCCACCTTAACCACGGCGGTCTACGATACCTGGTTAGGCTATGGTAGCTTGGCGGCGGCCGCAAAACTGTCGGCCATGATCTTGCTTGTCGTATTTTGCCTGATTGGCGTTGAACGATTTGCCCGGCGCAAGCAGCAACTGTTTCAAAAGCAGACCCCCATTTCTACCCATGACAGATATCAGCTGAAACCTGGCGCAGCTTGGTTGGCCTTTGGGTATTGCGCGATTTTGCTGCTGTTTGCTTTTGGGATCCCCATGTGGGTGCTGCTTGGTTATGCCTGGGACTACTTTAGTGTCAGCTGGAATGATGATTTTTGGCAATATAGCCTGAATAGTTTGCTCATCGCCTTAGTGGTCAGTCTGCTAACGGTTATCGTGGCTTTATTGTTGATGTTTGTAAGACGCTGTAGCCCCAGAACTATTGATATTTTGCCCTCACGCCTCGCCTCAACCGGGTATGCGTTGCCTGGGACTGTTTTGGCCATTGGTGTCTTGGTTCCACTGACCTATCTGGATTTTGCCGTCAATGACCTCTATCGCTATTTTGGGGTCATGGGGCCTGGCCTTATTTTCAGTGGTACGCTATTTGTTTTAATTTTTGCCTTCGCCATTCGTTTTGCTGCCATTGCAATTGGTAGTATTGAGAACAGCTATAAACACATTAATCCCTCTTTAGATATGGCCTCTGTGACCATGGGGGTTAGGCCTGCGTCTATTCTATCTCGGGTACACTTACCGCTGCTGCGTAGTGGTATATTTGCCGCTATCTTATTGGTGTTTATCGAATGTATGAAAGAGCTGCCTGCAGCACTTCTGCTCAGGCCGGTGGGATTTGAAAATCTGGCGACCTATGTCTATCAGTTCGTATCTGATGAACAGTTGGAGCATGGGGCGTTGGGCGCTATCGTTATCGTCTTAGTGGGACTTATTCCGCTTATCTATCTTAATCGCTCGCTGGAGCAAGGGAAGTAATATGTCGACACTCTCCATCGAGAACCTACATAGTGACTATCAAGGGCAGCTTATTCTGCGCGGGTTGGATCTGGTGTTACGCCAAGGGGAAATCGCCGCCTTACTCGGTCCCAGTGGCTGCGGCAAGACCACTTTGCTTAAAGCGATTGCGGGTTTACAACCCATAAGCCAAGGCTCGATAAGTATTAACGGCAGGTTGTTGTCAGGGCCGGGGGTATTTGTGCCGAGCGAAAGGCGCGAGGTTGGCATGATCTTTCAAGATTATGCTCTGTTTCCTCACCTGACGGTGGCCGATAACATTTTGTTTGGTGTGAAAGGGCTTGATGGCGCCAAGAGACAGGCGCGATTGGACGAGATGCTCGCCTTGGTCAAGCTAGAAGGGTTGGCGGGGCGCTATCCCCATGAGCTTTCCGGCGGTCAGCAGCAAAGGGTGTCGATTGCCAGGGCTTTGGCCTATGAACCTGAGCTACTATTACTCGACGAGCCCTTTTCGAATATTGATGCCAAGGTGCGGGGCGAGATGATGTTGGAGATCAGGGAGATCTTAAAGCAGCGTAATGTGAGCGCCGTTTTTGTTACCCATAGCAAGGATGAGGCCTTTGTGTTTGCCGACAAGCTGGCGCTCTTTAAAGAGGGACGCATTGTTCAGTATGGCTGCGCCGAGGAGCTCTATAGTGCGCCGACAGATAAATATGTGGCTGAATTTCTTGGCCAGGTGAACTATCTTGGCTGCGAAGTCGAATCGACCGATGCCCTGCAGACACAGTTAGGTTTGATTCAAAGTAGCAGTGCTTTATCTCAAGGGGTTGGCTATCGCGGAGAGCTGTTATTGCGCCCCGAGCAACTGCAAATGAGAGAAGATGAACAGGGCGGGGGCACAGTGATTGCCCGGCGTTTTCTGGGTAATGTTTGCCATTACCGGGTGTTAATTGGTGAGAAGATACTTGAGGTACGTTCCGCTTTGCATGGTTTCACCCCAGGGCAGCGTGTGGCATTATCGGTTGAGCCCCATCCTGTGGTCCTGTTTTAAGCCTGATTGATATAACACTTTTGCAACCGACTATGGTTGCGGGCATTAAAAAAAGTTAATCTACCCACTTAACGACGTTTCGCTTTAACGGTTTGTGGGTTGTGTAATACTAATTATCGCTAAAGTTTCGGATAATATTGCCGAAATTGAGACTGACGAAAGGTAGGTTTATTTATGGATAATCTGGTTATGCCACGTGAACAACTGGGTGTGTGTGCCGAAGGAAATTTACATAGTGTGTATTTGATGTTCAACGCTAATGACGGTGTCGAATCTCAACTTCGTCCCTGTGTCGCCAATGTTGCTCAATATATCTATGAATTAGCCGACCAATATGCCGACAGTACCTTTAACGGTTTCGTCGCTATTGGCGCGAACTATTGGGACAGTCTCTATCCGGTGCAGCGCCCCAAGCAGTTAAAGCCTTTTCCCGCTATGCACGCCGATAACCGCGATGCGCCGGCCCATGAATATGATCTCTTTGTGCATTTGCGCTGTGACCGTTATGACATCTTGCACCTGGTGGCGAACGAGGTTTGCCAGATGTTTGAAGACTTAGTTGAGCTGGTGGATGAGGAGCGGGGCTTCCAGTTTATGGACACCCGGGATCTGACTGGATTCGTTGATGGTACCGAAAACCCCAAGGGACGTCACCGTCAGGACGTGGCCTTAGTGGGTGATGAAGATGAGGTGTTTCGCGGTGGTAGTTACGTCCATGTGCAGAAGTTTGCGCATAACCTGAGCAAATGGAATCGACTGCCACAGAAGAAACAGGAAGATATTTTTGGTCGCACTAAGATAGACAATATCGAGTACGCCTCTGAAGATAAGCCGCTCACCAGTCATACCAAACGTGTGAACCTGAAAGATGTCGATGGAAATTCGATGGAGATCTTACGTCAGAGCATGCCATACGGCTCGATGAAAGAGCAGGGGCTGATGTTTATTTCTGTCTGTAACAATTCGGTGCATTTTGAGAAGATGCTGCACAGCATGATCCATGGCGACGGAGAAGGGAATCACGATCACCTAATGCATTTCACTCAGGCGTTGACCGGTTCGGCATTCTTTGCCCCCTCGCTGGATTTCATGGAGCGAGAAGCTGATTTAGAGGGCTAACGCCGCGAAGTCGAGTCAATAAAAAACACACCTTAAGGTGTGTTTTTTTATGCCAGATAGAAGTGGATTAGTGGTCGGGATCCCAATAGTTGGTGGGCCGCTTGGCGTAGATCTCGTCGATAGATCTTACCTGTACTTTATTGTGTTCTGGGTACACTACAACATCATGGGGATCTCTGTTACCCAATACCAAGAAGAGAAAATCGGCATCGGACTCATTCTTTAATGTATGCGATACCCCAGAGTTGGCAGTAAAACAGATATAGTCGCCCTGTTTGAAGTCATGTGGCTCACCATTAATAAACAGGGTTGCTTCGCCTTGTAATGCGTAGAGGTGTTCCTCTTCCTTGGTGTGATAATGGGCGACAGAGGAGATCTTGCCTGGTTCAAGGCGCTCCATGGTGACACCTATCTGTCGACAGCCAGCGGCATCGCCGATATGTTTTTGATGACTGGCGTATTGATTTGAGTGTTGCCAAGATTCCCAGCAGAGGTTGTCGATATTAATTATCTTATTGTTATTCATCTCGGGTCCTTAACCATCAGGTGATAGAGGGGATGGTTCTGGCTCAGTGTATCCTATCTGATATACAATATTCAATTTGGTCGCAAACAAAAAAAAGACACTCAGAGGTGTCTTTTTTTTTAGCCTATTTTAGCTGCGATTAATCTGCGTAGTTAAATAGTGATTTGACAGTGTCTAGGGTCTTGTCCACTTCCTGAATATTCGATGGACAGATAAAGATGGTGTCATCACCGGCAATGGTACCCAAAATACCTTCGGGCTTACCTATTGAGTCCAGCAATCTCGCGATAAGCTGAGCTGCTCCAGGACTGGTTCTGACGACGATCATAGATTGATTATGGTCTACATCCAGGACTAAGTTTTTCAGTGGGCTGCCCGCCGTCGGAACTCCGAGCTCGGCCGGTAAGCAGTAGACCATCTCTTGTTTGGCGTTGCGAGTACGCACTGCGCCAAACTTGCTCAACATACGTGAGACTTTGGATTGGTTAATATTGTTATAGCCCTCGGCTTGCAGGGCATTCACTATCTCACTCTGGGAGCCAAAGCGCTCCTCTTTCAAGATAGCCTTAAAGGTCTTTACAAGTTCGTCTTGATTTTTATTGGCTTGCATATCGAATTATTCTTATATTCAAAAAACTGGCTCATTGTGAATATTTTTGCGCCGTTAGTCAAGTGTTATTCGGATTGTGTGAATAAAAATTCAGATTCTACTTGGTGTGTGGTTTGGGCGGGGGAGTGGAGCTAAGTGCGGCCACTATATCGCAAAAGGGGCGTAAATGGCAGCTTGCAACGATAAAATGAAATTATCTGGCCACACGACTAAGGGATAATTGAATTTTTACCGTGATTCCAGTAATGTTGCGCCATCGGTAAATCTAGATCTATATCACATAATATCCAAGAATTAACGGAGATAACTATGAAAGTTGCTGTACTTGGTGCCGCCGGTGGTATTGGCCAGGCTCTTGCCCTACTACTTAAAACTCAATTGCCTGCCGGTTCAAAACTATCCCTTTATGATATAGCACCAGTTACTCCTGGTGTTGCTGTAGACTTAAGCCATATCCCTACCGCTGTTGAAGTTAAAGGTTTTGCGGGTGAAGATCCAACGCCAGCGTTAGAAGGTGCCGATGTGGTACTTATCTCTGCAGGTGTTGCACGTAAGCCTGGTATGGATCGCTCAGATCTATTTAACATCAATGCGGGTATCGTAAGAAACCTGGTTGAGAAGTGCGCAGCAACTTGTCCTAAGGCGCTGATTGGTATTATCACTAACCCAGTGAACACTACAGTGGCTATTGCTGCTGAGGTGTTAAAAGCGGCGGGTGTTTACGATAAGAACCGTCTGTTCGGTGTGACGACACTTGATGTTATCCGTTCTGAAACTTTCGTTGCCGAAGCGAAAGGTCTGAATGTTGCTGACGTTAAAGTTAACGTTATCGGTGGCCACAGTGGCGTGACTATTCTGCCTCTGCTATCTCAAGTTGAAGGCGTAAGCTTCTCTGATGAAGAAGTGGCAGCACTAACTACTCGTATCCAGAACGCAGGTACCGAAGTGGTTGAAGCTAAAGCCGGTGGCGGCAGCGCGACCCTTTCTATGGGTCAAGCGGCTTGTCGTTTCGGTCTGTCACTGGTTCGTGGCCTACAGGGCGAAGCGAACGTGGTGGAATGTGCCTATGTTGATGGTGGCAGTGAACATGCCGAGTTCTTCGCACAACCAGTACTTCTGGGTAAGAACGGTGTTGAGCAAGTACTTGCTTATGGTGAAGTGAGCGAGTTTGAAGCTAACGCTCGTGACGCTATGCTAGATACACTGAAAGCCGATATCACTCTGGGTGTCGACTTCGTTAAGTAAGACGCAGTGTGAGTAAGGTTTAGTCCTGAATAAAAAATGGAGCCAATTGGCTCCATTTTTTTATGTGTGATGTTATCGACGCACCGCAAGCTTGAAGACTTGCTCTAATTAGTGATTGCGCGCGACAGCGATTTTAGCAAGCGATATCAGAGCCTGCTTGTAGTCGCTATCAGGAATAATGTCTAAGGCGCGTATCGCTTTCTCAGCCTCTTCCTGAGCCCTTTTCTCTGTATAGTTAAGGGCACCACACTCTTGTAGTGCATTTAGTATGGTTTCTATGTGTCCTGTACCGTCGCCTTGTTCGATCGCATCGCGGATCAATTGGCGTTCGACCTCATTTCCATTGGCGATGGCGTAGATCAGTGGCAGAGTAGGTTTACCCTCGGCTAAGTCATCACCTATGTTTTTGCCCAGCTCTTCGGTGTCGGCAGTATAGTCGAGTAGGTCGTCGGTAAGCTGAAAGGCTGTGCCTAAGTATTTACCATAGTCGGCAAGGGCGGTTTGCACCTCTATGCTGCTATCGGCCAGTACGCCAGCGAGACGTGTGGCTGCCTCGAATAGTTTGGCGGTCTTGCAATAGATCACCCGCATATAGCTTTCTTCGGTGGTGTCCGGATCGTTGCAGTTCATTAACTGAAGCACTTCACCTTCGGCCAATACGTTAGTGGCATCGGCGAGCACCTCAAGAACCTGCATGCTCTTAAGCTCGGTCATCATCTGAAATGAGCGGGTATAGAGGAAATCCCCTACTAATACGCTGGCGCTATTGCCAAACAGGGCATTGGCAGTTTCTCGGCCGCGTCTTAACATAGACTCATCAACTACGTCGTCATGCAGTAGAGAGGCGGTATGAATGAACTCTACGATTGCAGCCAATTTAAGATGTGCTTCGCCTTCGTAGTCGATAGCACGGGCAGCTAAGATAGAGAGCAGCGGCCGCATACGCTTGCCCCCGCCGTTGATGATGTAGAATCCGAGTTGGTTAATAAGGGCGACATCCGAATCCAACTGCTTATAAATAAGTCGGTCGACGGCTTTCATATCAGCGTCTGCCAGCTGACGAATGGCATTCAAATCCATATAATGGCTCTACTTTTAGGGTTGCGGAGTAAATCAGACAGCCCAAATTAAGGCGAAAATGTTATAATTACCAGATTCTACCTAAAAATGCCTCGCCTGACAGTAGCAGAAGAGTATTGTGCGAGTAATTCCGATCTTTTTTTGATCAAAGCGAATTAGGACTTGTCAGTCAGGCGAACTTAGCGTAAACTCCGCGACCATTGTCATTAAAGCTTTTATAGCACCCGGCCAAACAAAAAGGGTCTGCGTGCTAGAAATATCGGAGTAAAATAGCTATGTACGCTGTTTTTCAAAGTGGTGGTAAGCAACACCGTGTTGCTGAAGGCCATACTGTACGTCTAGAGAAATTAGAAGTTGCTACAGGTGAAACTATCGAATTTGACCAAGTTCTTTTGGTTGCTGATGGTGAAACTGTACACGTTGGTGCACCTTTGGTTGAAGGTGGTAAGGTTGTTGCTGAAGTTGTCAGCCATGGCCGTGGCGAAAAGGTAACTATCGTTAAGTTCCGTCGTCGTAAGCACCACGATAAGAAGATGGGCCACCGTCAGTGGTTCACCGAAGTCAAAATTACAGCTATCAACGCTTAATAAGGAGTCTGACTAATGGCACATAAAAAAGCTGGCGGTTCTACTCGTAACGGCCGCGATTCAGAAAGCAAACGTCTTGGTGTTAAGCGTTTCGGTGGTGAATCAGTTTTAGCTGGTAACATCATCGTTCGTCAACGTGGTACTAAGTTCCACGCAGGTGTTAACGTAGGTATCGGTCGTGACCATACTCTATTTGCACTATCTGACGGTAAAGTTAAGTTCGAAGTTAAAGGTCCTAACAACCGTAAGTTCGTTAGCATCGAAGCTTAATACTTAGCTCACCAAAGCTAGTTTCTAAAGCCCTGCCTCTGGTAGGGCTTTATTGTTTATGAAGAATATTTACTGGTGAAATGAGCCGAATCCTTGCTCCAGCACCAGTCCAGTATTGTCTTAGCCCCCTAGATGGCAGAGGCAGTCGCATCATTGTTTTTTGGCGGTACGATTCGATAGGCAGTATAATCGGTCTATTGTTCGGCGCCTGGAGTTGGTATGAAGTTTGTCGATGAAGCTGTGATCAGAGTTGAAGCTGGTGATGGCGGTAGTGGTTGCGTTAGTTTTCGACGCGAAAAGTATGTGCCTGATGGTGGGCCTGATGGTGGCGATGGTGGCGATGGCGGCAGTGTCTATCTGGAGGCCGACGAAAACCTTAATACTTTGATCGATTACCGTTTTGAACGTTTTCATTTTGCAGAACGTGGTCAGAATGGCCGCGGCCGTGATTGTACCGGTCATGGTGGTAAAGATCTTATCTTAAAGGTGCCAGTAGGGACCCGCGCTGTCGATGAGGAAACTCAAGAGGCGTTAGGGGATCTTAAAGCCCATGGTCAAAAGCTTTTGGTGGCCAAAGGTGGTTTCCATGGCCTAGGTAACACTCGCTTTAAGAGCAGTACTAACCGCGCGCCACGTCAAAAGACCTTAGGTACTCCTGGTGAAGTTCGCAGCTTGAGACTCGAGTTGATGCTCCTGGCTGATGTGGGCTTGCTTGGTATGCCAAACGCAGGTAAGTCGACCTTTATTCGCTCTGTGTCGCGTGCTAAGCCTAAGGTTGCCGATTATCCGTTTACCACCTTAGTGCCAAACCTAGGGGTTGTTACGCCAAGACATGGCCAGAGCTTTGTGATCGCCGATATTCCTGGATTGATCGAAGGCGCAGCCGAAGGTGCTGGCTTAGGTATTCGATTCCTTAAGCACCTCGAGCGTTGCCGTGTGCTGCTGCATATCCTGGATATCGAGCCTATCGATGGCACAGATCCGGTTGACAGTGCCAGAGCTATTGTCGGTGAGCTAGAGAAGCACTCTCCGTTGCTGGCCAGCAAGCCTCGTTGGTTGGTATTTAACAAAACCGATCTGCTACTTGAGGAAGAGATTCAAGAGCGTGTCGATCGTATTGTAAAAGAGCTGGATTGGCAGGGAGAAGTTTTCTGTATCTCGGCCTATAACCGTCAAGGCACCCAAGAATTGGCGCTCAAGCTGATGGACTTTATCGACTCACTGCCGCCAGAAGTCGAAAAAGATCCCGATGCAGAGGTCGAATTCAAGTGGGATAACTATCATCAGAAGAGTCAGGAAGTGGTCAACGAAGATTATGATGACGACTTTGACGATGATTTCGATGATGATGACTATGACGTCGAAATCATCTATCAAAGGTAAGCTCGTTAAGTTGCCACTTTCATTCTGAGAGAATTGTGTACGCCGATACTCAAAATGATATTACCCGGCAGGTCGTCCGGGTTGCTCAACTGTTACTGGCCTATGGCGCTGAGTCTGAACTCGTTGAAGAGATCAGTCAGCGTTTAGGTCAGGCATTAGGTCTCGCAAGCGTCGAGATCTCTATCTCCTCTAACTCACTCGTACTAACCAGCTTGGTGCATGGGCGTTGTATTACGACGACCAGACGGATTCGCGAACATGGTATCAACATGAGCATCATCTGCGAATTACAGCGGATCTGCCTGTTGACCGAAAAGGGGATCTACGGCCTCAATGAGGTGCGTAAGCGTGTCGCCCGTATTCAACCCAAGAGCTATCCCAAGCGCTATTTAGTGCCTATGATCGGCCTTTCCTGCGGTAGCTTTTGTCACCTGTTTGGTGGCGATACCATGGCTGTGCTGATCACCATATTAGCCTCCTCAGTGGGTATGTCGGTTCGTCTCGCTATTGCCAAGCGGCATTTTAACTTGCTGTTGAACTTTGCTGTTACCGCCTTTGTCACCACACTGGTGGCGCAGATGGGGTATCACCTGCATCTGACTGATACGCCCAAGTTGCCCATGGCTGCCAGCGTGCTGATGTTGGTCCCAGGCTTTCCTATGATCAACGCCATTTCTGATATGGTGAAGGGACACCTGAATGTTGGGATCTCTCGTTGGGGACATGCCACTCTGTTAACCGTGTCATCGGTTATTGGGATCACCATAGCCATGCAGTTAGGAGGACTCTTCCTATGATGGATCTGCTCATTAAGCTGCTAAATGATGCTCTGTTCTCTGCGGTGCCAGCAGTGGGGTTCGCCATGGTATTCAATGTGCCGAGACGGTTCTTACCCTATTGCGCGCTTGCCGGTTCCCTAGGACATAGTCTGCGTACCTTGCTAATGCATTTTGGTATGCCGATAGAGTGGGGCACTTTTGTGGCCGCAGCCTTGGTTGGCGTATTAACCATAGGTTTCGCGAAGAGACATCTTGCCCCACCGCTCATGTATGCGGTTGCGGCGATCATCCCGATGATCCCTGGCACTTATGCCTACAATACGGTTATTGCTTTGGTTCAGTTGACGGCTATGTCTGAGGTGAGTCCAGAACTGACTGCCGAAGTGATCAGTAATGGTTTGAAGACTATCTTCATTTTAGGCGCACTGTCAGTGGGATTGGCTATGCCCAGTTTGCTCTATTTTCGTACCCGTTCAGTGATCTAATTCTTAATTAATGAAACGGCAATAGACCGTTGGAGAGCCCATGAAAATTGCAATGATCGCCGCGATGGCGAATAACCGGGTTATCGGTAAAGATAATCAGATGCCTTGGCATCTACCGGAAGATCTGCGCCATTTTAAGCAGATGACCTTAGGTAAGCCGGTCGTGATGGGCCGTAAGACCTTCGAGTCCATCGGTCGACCATTGCCGGGTCGCCACAATATCGTGGTCAGCCGTCAGGCAGATTTGGTGATTGAAGGCGTAACCTGTGTGACCTCTTTTGAACAGGCTAAGGAGGTCGTTAAAGGCTGTGATGAGTTGGTGGTGATAGGTGGTGGCCAGCTGTATGCCGAGCTTCTGCCTCAAGCTGATATTCTCTATTTAACCGAAATTAATCTCGACGTTGCTGGTGATACCCACTTTCCCGAGTGGGACGATGGCAGTTGGCGGCTTCTTCAGAGTGAATCTCACATAAATGATAAAGGTTTGGAATATCGCTTTATCAATTTGGTAAAAAAATGTTAACTTATGGTGTTACCCCGAGTTGTCTTTAAGCTATCGGATTAGCGATAGCCTATTGAAAAAAATAATAAATATTATAGGAGTACCCGATGCGTTTTTTACCGACTACGTTAGCTGTAGTGATTGCAGCGTCTGTATATACCGTTCCGGCACCTGTACAAGCTAATGATCAACTTGTTGCAAATATCTGTAACTATGTTCAGGCTGATGACAAAAACCGTTTACGCAAAAAATTGAAAGAAGCCCGTGTAAAGTTACGAAACGTTTATGAAGGTGTGGCCTGTGAAGGTGATAGCCTATTACGTTTCGCCATGAAGAGCGGCGCCAATGACGTGGGTGAGTTTATGGCTAAGCGACTCTCTACCGAAGATTTAAGTGTTAAGGAAGCCGATGGTATGACAGTTGTCGAATGGGCCGAGGGTAACGGCCATGGCGGCAGTCCAATTACCGCTGCAATCAAGGAACGTCTTGCTGGTAACTAATCGTTAGAAGACTTTTCAGTTAGCCATAAAAAAACCGGACTCAAGTCCGGTTTTTTTATGGCTGCTCGGTGATTAAACCTTAAACTCACCTACAGAAGCCTGCAGCTCTTCGGCCAGCTGAGCCACCTGATGACTCGATTGAGCCGTTTGATCGGCGCCTGTGGCTGTCTCTTCAGAGATGGCGGCAATATGTTCGAGCTTCTCAGACACCTGCTGACTAACCAGGTTCTGTTCTTGAGCCGCATTAGCGATATGAGTGCCTGAGTCATGGGCGAAATGTACCGCATTGCTGATGCTTTCCAGGGCCTCATTAGCCTGCTCAGTCTTCTCGACACAGCTATTGGCTTGTTGACGTCCCAGCTCCATTACAGAGACCGCTTCTTGTGTGCCCTGTTGTAGCACCTGGATCATCTGCTGGATCTCTTGGGTAGAGTCTTGTGTGCGTGATGCCAGGCTGCGCACTTCATCGGCGACCACGGCAAAACCACGACCTTGCTCACCCGCTCTGGCGGCTTCAATAGCGGCGTTTAAGGCTAGCAGGTTGGTTTGTTCGGCAATGCCACGGATCACATCGAGGATAGAGCCGATAGAGGCGCTGTCTGAATGCACTTTATTGATCACTTGCCCCGCCTTCGAGACTTCGTCTGCTAAGGCGAGTATGGTGCGTTTATTCTCATCGGCGATGGCGCGCATGTGTTGGGCTTCTTCATCTGCCTGCCTAATCTGATTCAGAGCCTCATCGGCGCTGGTGCTCACCTGCATAGCACTCGAACTAAGCTGGGTGGTAGCTGTGGCGACTTGATCCACTTGGTTCTTCTGCTCCTGAATACCCGCCGTCGTTTGAGCCGTGATGGCTGAGGTTTCCTCAGCTGCGGCGGCCAGTTGGTTTGAGCGATCTAAAATGCCCTGGATCAGGGTGCGCAGGCTATCTACCAGTCGGTTACAGTTGCGAGAAAGTTCGGCAAATTCATCATGACCGCTATCGTCGAGCTTATGAGTCAAATTCCCAGAGGCCAGGATGTTGAGGGCATTATTTACTTTATCGAGCGAATGCTTGAGCGGACGGATAACGGCGATACTCACCAGTACGGCGACGACTATGGCGATTAATACCAGCGCCAGGGTCTGATAACTGGCGCTATCGACTTTTTCGATCGCCTTGACACTGACTTCCTGTGAGGTCGACTCAATGGCTTTATTCAAGCTAGCCATGCTTTGATTGACCGCTGTGGCGTCAGACTCAACCCTGGTAAGGAGTTGACCGGCCTGCAGGTTGAAATCCAGCTGCTGGCCTTTACGTTTAAGGAGCGATTGCGGACCGTTAAGCATGGCAAAAACCTTACCCGCCTCGGTATTGATATTGTCCAGGATCTCTTGGTCGATAACGCCTTCCCAATGACGCTCAACGTATTCGAGTTTGTTTTGGGCTTCGCTGATGATGTAGTCAAGTTCCTTGAGAATCGTGTCGTACTTGGACTTTTCTTTACTATTGACTAGGTCATAGCTGCTGGTGATCAGGTTGCTGAAGCTGTTGTCTATGTTGCTGGCTGTCGCGGCAATCTCCCTGTCTGTGGGATCTTCGCTTGTCTCCAGATCGATAAGATCAAGTAGGAGGGAGGCGGTATCATCAGCGGCGACTTCAAGGTTATCCAGGTCATCTATCAGAGACTCTTGAGTGTGCAGTGACTGCTCGCGAGCCTGCATCATTTTGAGGCTGTTGTCGGTAAAGGTTTGGTAGCTGGATCTTAGTGTCTTGATCTGATTCCCTAAGTTGGCTTCGTGTCCCTGAATAATGCGATTAAGCTGATCTAACTCACTCAGAAAACCTTTACTAAAGGTGGTAAATTGATTGCGAACTTGAGGGAGTTCTTTGGATTGCTTGCTATGGAAAGCCACTAGGAGTTGCTTCTCCTGTAGGGCAAGGTTTTGAGTCAGGCCATTGCTACTCTTTAGCGCTGGTAGGCTCAGGTCTTGCAAAACAAGGGTGCTACTCTTGATGCTGTCGTTGGTGACCAGTGACGCCACTCCTAACACGATAAGCAGTAATGTGACGACGCTAAATCCACCAATGACTCGAGTGGCGACATTCAATTTCATAGGGCACTCCGGTTTTTGTTGTTATATCCCTAATTACAAAACATATTCTCAGGGGGTGCGGGTGATGCCCGCTAGCTTTGTATCGGCCAAACTTGGTTGTAGTTTAACTCTTTTTTAACTTATTTTGGGTAATTTTTTGATTTGATTCAAGATGCCAAAGGGTTAAATATTGACCCCAGCAACAGCCAGTGTCCAGTGCATGCAGGCCTATCTGGTCGACCTGGCCCATTAGTGCGGCCCAGTGGCCGAAGACCAAAGTATGTTTTTCCATGGCCAAGCTTGGCTGCTTATACCAAGGGATAAGACCTACTTCCTCTCCCTGTGCTGGCGGCAGCTTACAATCAAAGTCTAATCGACCATCGGGATAAAGAAAACGCATGCGTGTCAGGGCATTGATGGTATACACCCAGCGTGTCAGCCCCTGAGCATCTGGCTGCCAATGGCTAGATTCGTTGGTGTACATCTTGCTAATAAGGCAGTCGACATAGTCATCGCGGCTGAGAACTTGCTGAACCTGGCGAGACTCTTCTATTGCGGTTGCGGCGTCCCATTGTGGCGGTATTCCCGCGTGGGCCATCAGAATGGCCTGGTCTGAATGTTCCCTGACCAAAGGCTGTAGCCTTAGCCAATCGATCAGCTGGGCTATATCCGGGGCGCTCAGTAAGGCGTCGAGGTGATCTTTAGGGTTAGGGCGTTTAATCTTGCCATGCAGCGCCATAAGATGCAGGTCATGGTTACCCAGTACTGGTTTTACGGCGCCTTCTAGCCCTTTGAGGTACCTTAGGGTTTCGAGCGACTGCGTACCTCTGGCGACCATATCGCCGACCACCCAGAGCTCGTCGGTCGAGGCATTAAAAGCCACCTTGGCAAGCAGGGCCTGAAGTTCATCGAAACAGCCTTGAATGTCGCCTACGAAATATGTCGCCATGAATTACCTGTATCCTTTAGTGCGATTAATGGAGCAGGCCGGGAGCTGCAAGGCGGAAGGGGGCGATAGGGGCTTTAAAGGTTTCACCGCTTTCGGTGACCATCACGTAGTGGCCTTGCATCACGGCAAATGGCGTTTCACATACAGTGCCGCTGGTATATTGATAGGCGGTATTAGGCGCTATGGTGGGAGTTTCGCCGACAACGCCAGCTCCTTGAACCTTACTTTCATGGCCGTTGGCATCAGTGATGCTCCACATGCGGCTCTTTAAGGTCACGGGCTGATCACCTAAGTTAACTATGGTGATGGTATAGCTGAACAGGTATCTCTCTTCTTCGGGTGAAGATTGCTCTTCGATGTAGTCGGTTTTGACCTCAATTTTGATTGAGGATTCGAGTTGTTTCATTCGGATCCCTAAAGGTTAAAAAGTGGAGGTGCCAAGGCACCTCTACCTTGATTAGGCTTGTTTTTTATCTACCAGATGATTTGCCATGGCAACATATTGGGCCACAGTGATCTGCTCTGGACGCTTGCTGGCATCGATATTAAGCGTGCTGAAGTCCTCGTCGCTTAATAGCTGCTTTAGATTGTTGCGCAGTGTCTTACGACGCATATTAAAGGCCGTAGTGCACAGATGCCTTAACAGGTCTACATCCTTGCAGGGGTAAGGCTTGTTCTTGTAGGGCACGAGTCGCACAACCGCTGAATCGACCTTAGGCGGTGGTGTAAAACAGCCTGGCGGTACTTCGAGTACCGGCATGACCTGACAGAAATATTGTGCCATTACAGTGAGGCGGCCATAAGCTTTAGTGCCTGGCGCCGCTGAGAGTCTCAGTACCACCTCTTTCTGCAGCATAAAGTGCATGTTTTCAATATGATCGGCAAACTCAAACAGATGGAACATCAGCGGTGTTGAGATGTTATAGGGAAGGTTACCAAATACCTTCATCTGTTTGCCTTCTTCGACCAGCTGCATAAAGTCAAATTTCAGCGCATCCCCTTGATGGATCTCAAGCTTATCCTTGAGGAAAGGATGGGTCTGAAGGCGTTCAACCAGATCTTTATCCAGCTCAACGACTGTCAGTTTGTCTATGCTTTCGGCTACAGGTTCGGTGAGTGCCGCTAGGCCTGGGCCAATTTCAACCATCACATGATCATTGTCCGGAGCGATGGCGCCCACGATGCGGTTGATCACATTGCTGTCGGTCAAAAAGTTCTGCCCGAAACGTTTTCTAGCCGTATGGCCTAAATGTACTTTATTACTCATTACTACTCTTTAAGTGACTCATTCTTGGTGGCCAGTTCGATGGCCTTGTTTAGCGCACAGACGAAACTGCCGATATCGGCCTTGCCTGTGCCGGCCAGCTCTAATGCCGTGCCGTGATCGACCGAGGTTCGGATATAGGGCAGGCCTAAGGTGATGTTGACCGAACTGCCAAATCCTTGGGATTTTAATACTGGGAGCCCCTGATCGTGATACATGGCGAGGATCACATCGGCATCTTCCAGATACTTGGGCTGGAACAGAGTGTCCGCTGGCAGTGGGCCTACTATGTGCATGTTTTGTTCGCGCAGCTCGTTGAGTGCGGGAGTGATGACGTCTATCTCTTCCCGTCCCAGATGACCATCTTCGCCTGCGTGGGGGTTAAGGCCACAGACATAGATCTTGGGGTTGTCTATGGCAAATTTGGTCACCAGATCCTGATGCAGAATCTTGATGATCTGATGCAGGCGGTCACGGGTGATCGCCTTAGAGACATAAGCCAGTGGAATATGTGTGGTGACCAAGGCAACTTGCAGGCCTGGCGCTGCCAGTAGCATCACCACATCCTGGCAGTTAGCCTGATGGGCAAAAAACTCGGTGTGACCACTGAAAGGGATACCAGCTTGGTTGATGATCCCTTTGTGCACTGGGCCTGTAACCACGGCATCGAACTCGCCATTCATGTTCTTTTCACCGGCGTAAGCCAAGGTGTCTATGACATAACTGCTGTTCTGCTCATCGAGTTTGCCGCATACCGCATCGTTGACCAGCGGGAAGGGCACTATGGTTAAGGTACCCGCTTCTTGTGGTCTTGGAGGCTGACTAGGCTGATAAGGCCTTAGCTGAATCGGCAGGCCAATCTTTTTGGCGCGCGAGGTCAGCAATGTGGGGTCGGCACAAACAACAAGCTCAGCGGGCCAAGCGCGCTGAGCAAGTTGAATGACTAAGTCTGGGCCCACACCGGCTGGTTCTCCCGGTGTGATGGCGATGCGTTTAGTCGTCAATATGGTTAACCTCGATTAAAATCGGCATCGAATACTTCAATGTAAGCTTCTGCTCGCATTTCATCCAGCCAGTTTTGCAATTCTTCATTAAACTTACGGCGGAAGATGAGCTGATGTGCGCGATTAGTGTTAAATTTATCCGTTGCATCCGTCTTACGTTTCTCCTCTAACTGGACAATATGCCAGCCATGGCTAGAGCGAAACGGCTCACTGATCTCGTTAATCTTCAGTGCGTTAAGTGTTTGTGCAAAGGCGGGTACATAGACCGATGGGTCTGCCCAGCCCAGTTCACCGCCCTTGGTTGCAGAGCCTGGGTCTTCGCTGTACTGACGTGCTAGGCTGGCAAAGTCGGCTTCGCCTGATCTTAGCTGAGCGACAAACTTATCCAGCATCGCCTTAGCGCGCTCTTCCGACAGGATCGGTGAAGGTTTGATCAGTATATGGCGTGAACGCACTTCGTCAATTTCTTTAGTTTGCAGACCACGGGCATCCATCACCTTGATGATGTGGAAACCGGCGCCGCTACGGACTGGGCCAATAATATCTCCAGTCTTGGCGCCTACTAATAGTTCGGCAAAGAGAGTTGGCATCTCATTGACGTTCATATAATCCCAGATACCGCCTTCGAGAGCCTTAGGGCCTGACGAGGAGGCGATAGCCGTTTGTTTAAAGTCAGCATTATCTTGCAGGCGTTTGAGTACGGCATTGGCGCGGTTACTGGCAGATTCAAGCTGTTCACTGTTGGGACTGTTGGGGACTTCGATAAGAATATGGCCTATCTGGTATTCCACCTGTTGCATGCCCTGTTCTTCAATGAGTTTAACCAGGCTGTTGATCTCTTGTGGAGATACCTGAATGCGACGCTGAACCTGAATTCGCTGGATCTCACCTAGGGTGATCTCTTCACGCAGCTGTTCGCGGTACTGACTCCAACTGATACCGTCAGCTTCTAACTGCTCGCGCATCATATCTGGGGTCATTTTCTGTTCTTTGGCGATATTCTCAATGGTTTGATCCAGTTGTAGATCGCCGATGTGCAGACCAATACGGTCGGCCATCTGTAATTGTAGGCGAGTCATGATAAGGCGCTCGATCACCTGAGTGCGCAGTGCTTTATCTGAAGGCAGTGACTGGCCAGCGGCCTTTGCATTGGCTTTCACTGTCTTCAACATGTTGACGATTTCGCTTTCCAGCACTATGCCTTCGTTTATTTGTACTGTCACCCTGTCGAGAGGGACGTTTTCGGCCATCGCACCGTGGCTCATCGCCAGTGTAAGTAAAGCAAAAATCAGTTGTTTACAGGGTTTCATCCACAAAAATCCTTGGCATATTCAGGTCGGTCAACACGCACGTCGACCGACGATGTAATTCGATTATTTTGATTGGACTACAAGTCCGTATCTAGGTTCAGCTTAAAGCGCACTAAATATCAAAAACTAGTTTCTCAGGTAGAGTGGCTTGCGATAGTTAAAGAGACCATCGTTGAGCATATCCGATACACCTAGTGGGCCTGAGCCTCCCAATCCTTTGATCACAAAATTCAGGTAGAAGCCGCTTTCGAATAGCTCTCTGTCATCGAAGGTCGGATCCAGGTTGTCATCATAATTGGTTTTAATGCGGTAATGATAACTTAAGCGCACGGCCCAGCAACAAGATTCGTATTGAAATCCTGTGTAGCTCTCGACACTACGATTCTCATTGAGATCGTAATACCAGTTGCCGACGATATACCAGTTATCGTTGATTGGCCAAGCGGCACGTAAGCCCGTCTGCGACACATTAACAGATTCGTTGGTGTTGCTGTTAACTAAATCGGGCACGTATCGATAGCTAAATTGCATGAGCTTGTTGACCCCAGGCCTGAAATCCAGGGTGACTTCGCTCTTCTTGTTGTTTTTGTTTTCCGTGTCATATTGAATGGCACCACTTAAAAACCAATCGCTGTATAACTGGGTGTTGAGTTCGGCCGCTAATACAGAGTTGGAGGTGTTTTGCTGCTCAAATATCTGGTTAGGGCGCGAGGGTTCGGTGATCCCTACTTTACTGTCTTCGAAATAGAAGATCTGCCCTAAGCTGAACTTGAAACGCTCTAGGTTGTGCTCATCAAACAGGCGAGTGGTTAAGCCTAAGGTCATCTGATTGGCATCGGCGATACGATCTAACCCGGAGAAGCGACGATCCCTGAACAGGCCATAGTAGTCTTCTTGCAGCAGGGCGGTGTCATAGATGCCAATATTGGACTGATCTTCATATCCCACATACAAATACTGGAATTGTGGCTCCAGCGTCTGGCGATAGTTAATATCGAAGAAGTCGGTAAAACGCTCGAAGTTGATCTGGCCATGGATACGTACCTGAGGCAAGGTACGGCTGACCGAGCTGTCGAGTGGCTCGGTACCATTGTAGTTGGTGGTATCTTGCCAGTAGTTGGTTTGCATTAACTTAAGTTCGCTAGTAAGCGAACCTGCCGGGCCATGAATGGGTAGCGACACACTAGGCTCGATGTGCAAACGGCTGGCTGTAGCGTACTGGTTCTCTTTATGACGGAAGTTACTGGCTTCACCCAAGAGGTTGAAATCCAGCCCTTTCCACAGTGCAGGCGAACGGTAATTGAACGCTATCTGAGGCATCACCTGGTAAGGAGACTCATCTTCGCCCAACACCTTGATATCTTGCACCCTGGCCGAGAGATCCCAGTTGTCCTCGAAATAGGCTATTTCGCCAATGCGAGACAGTTGGTTGTCTGTGGCTCTCAAAACGTCCGATGGCAGATCATTGAAGTAGTTGTTGTCTGACACATCGGTAAAGTTAGCCAGTACTCGCCAGTTTTCGGCAATAGCGCCTTTATGCTGCCAGTGATAGAGGTAGCGATCGGCACGGTTTGGCACTAGCTGATCGTTACCCAGGTATTCAAGGTTGAGCTGGCCTTGCTGATCGGCGCCCGCGAGGTATCTAAATTCCGATTTTAAAAACAGACCGCGCGCCGACATGTAATGAGGCGTGAAGGTCAGATCATATTCAGGCGCAATATTCCAATAATAAGGGGTAGATATCTCGACCCCATTGGTGGTGCTGGTGCTGAAAAAGGGAAACAGGAAGCCGGATTTGCGCTTCTCGGAAACCGGAATCGTCATATAGGGTAGATAGAAAACGGGGACATCGCCTATTCTCAGCTTGGCATCCCAAAGCTCGCCCCACTCTTCACTGCTATCAATCTTAATGGTTTCTGCTTCCAGCAACCAAGAGGTGTCCCCTGGTG
The DNA here is from genome assembly GCF_002215585.1 of Shewanella marisflavi. Lineage (NCBI taxonomy): Bacteria > Pseudomonadati > Pseudomonadota > Gammaproteobacteria > Alteromonadales > Shewanellaceae > Shewanella > Shewanella marisflavi. The sequence continues at coordinate 3,422,980 of NZ_CP022272.1, read as the reverse complement.
GGCAGGTGGTAAAGCTGGTGTTGGACAGATGAAGGTTGTTGTCCTGAGTAATTTCAAGGCTTTCCGCATCGCCGTGTATCTGCTGGCCGTGCATCCAATATTGGGCGCCGCTAAGCTTGGCACTGTTACTACGCATCTCGGCGCTGAGTGAGTCGGCCGTGACGGTAAACATATTGTCCTGAAACACCAGGTTGCCATTGGCATCCAGGCGCTCATTGGCTTGATCCAGCACGGCACTGTCGGCGGCGATATGGCGCCCGCCTTGACTAAAGCTCACATCACCTTCAAAGCTCGCCTTATCACCCATCTTGGCGGACGATGAGTCGGATACTATCTTTATTTGCTGCAGATTTAAGGGGCGCTCATCTGTGCTGGGCTCGGGAATAGGCACCGGAGGCAACACCAGGCACTGGGCACCGGGCGCGGGAGTGGTCTCTGATTCGTCTGCCAAGACTAGCTGCGGGAGTAGCGCCAATGCCAATAAGTAACGGATATGCATCTTTTATCGTTTTAGTGAATTCTTAGTCTAGACAAGTTATCGGTGAGAATAGTTGCATCCCCGTCGGGAAGCAACTTAGCAAAAGAGATAGAATCATCTTAATTGCTGTTTCTATTTTGCTTTATAATAAAGCAATTTTCTTCTAAGAGCCATGAGGTGCCCTTGTCAGATCCAAGATTTCTTGCCCTTAATTCATGGATAGCGCGAACTTTAGGCGATGATGCTCAGGTCGCATTGATTTCCGGGGATGCCAGTTTTCGTCGCTATTTTCGCGTCCAATTACCCAAGCAAAGTTTTATCGCCATGGATTCCCCGCCGGATCTGGTGCCCGTTGCCCCTTTTATTGCCTTAGCCAACGCCTATCAAGCGCGTGGGATTAAGGCGCCTGAGGTGAAGGCCGCCGAACTTTCCCAAGGCTTTTTACTGCTCTCCGACCTGGGGGACACTCAGCTGCTGGACGCATTAAATTCTGACAATGTGAGTCATTATTACGGTCGCGCTCTGGCCTTGCTGGATCAAGTGCTCACTATCACAGAGGCTGATGGCGAGTCGCTACCCGATTATGACGACGAGTTTGTCCTGCGTGAGCTAAACATCTTCCTCGAATGGTTGGTTCAGCATCACCTAAAGCTAAACATAGATGCTCAAGCGCGAGAGATGATAGATGAGTGCTTTGGGCTGCTTATCGACAATGTCGCCCAGCAACCCAAAGTGGGCATGCACAGGGACTACCATAGCCGTAATCTGATGTTGTGTGATGATGAGCTGGCGGTGATCGATTTTCAAGATGCGGTGATTGGCCCTATCACCTATGACGCCGTCTCTTTGCTGCGCGACTGTTATGTGCGCTGGCCTGACGAGGTGATTCTTCCCTTGATTGGCCAGCACTATCAGCAGATGCGCACCCTCGGGTTAATCGATGACACGGTTTCGCTGAGTCAGTATCGTCGCTGGTTTGATCTAATGGGGATGCAGCGCCACCTCAAGGCGGCGGGGATATTTTGTCGTCTCAACTATCGCGACGCTAAGCCTGGCTATATGAAAGATATTCCACTGACGCTGAGTTATGTGCGCGATATCGGTGCCCAATATCCCGAGTTTACCCCTTTCATCACCTGGTTAGACACCCAAGTTATCCCCAAAATGGGAGCCATGTAATGAAGGCGATGATTCTTGCGGCCGGTCGAGGTGAGCGTTTACGCCCCTTAACCGATACCTTGCCCAAACCCTTGGTGGCGGTGGCCGATAAGCCATTGATTGTTTATCACATAGAGCGGCTTGCCACCCTAGGAATAAATGAGATCGTCATAAATCATGCTTGGCTTGGGCATAAGTTAGAAGCGTATTTAGGCGATGGCAGCGCCTGGGGGGTTAGCATTCACTACAGCCCTGAAACTGAGGCGCTGGAGACGGGTGGCGGCATTAAGCGCGCGCTACCACTACTCGGTGATGAGCCTTTTCTGGTACTTAATGGTGATGTCTATATCGATAGCCTGCCTATGGTGAATGGTCAGCCTCTGACCCATGCCTTGGTGGCCGAGCTGATGCGCGAGCAAGAAGCCTATCTCTGGTTGGTGGATAATCCCGTGCAGCATCCTCAGGGGGATTTCGCCTTGGTTGCCGGTAAGGTGCAAGAGTCTGGTGAGCCCAAGTTGACCTTTTCCGGCATGGGGCTTTACCATCCGCGTTTGTTTGCGGGAACTCCCGAGGGGCGTTTCGCCTTGGCGCCGCTGCTGCGGCAAAAGATGCAACAGGGTCTGATCGGGGGCGAGCATTACCCTCACCTGTGGTGCGACGTGGGCACCCCCGAGCGTTTGCATTTACTGGATAGTGAATTAAGGGCGGCACAATCAATGAGTAAGGTTTCTCGATGAAGATTTGGGGTAAATTTTTTGGTTTTGCCATCGGCTTTATGTTTGGCCGTATTATCGGCGGCATCATAGGACTTTGGTTGGGGCATCTTTACGACAAGAAGCGCGGCCAGATAGAACAATTGATGGGCAAGAGCAGCGATCGTCAGGCGCTGTTCTTTAATACCGCTTTTGCGGTGATGGGGCATGTGGCCAAGGCCTCGGGTCAGGTGACCGAACACGATATTCGTTTGGCTACGGCCTTGATGGATCAGATGCGCCTATCGGGCGATGCAAGGCGCGAGGCACAAGCGGCCTTTACTCAAGGTAAGGCGGCGGATTTCGATCTTAAGGCGTCGCTACGCACCTTCAGGCTGATCTCTATGGGGAGACGTGAGCTACTGCAGATGTTCCTGGAGATCCAGATCCAAACGGCACTGTCCGATGCCCAGCTAGACGCCAAAGAACATGCCATACTCTTAACCGTGGCGCAGGAGCTCGGCTTTAGCCGCGAGCAACTGGATGACCTGTTAAAGCGTTGGCAGGCTGAGTTTAATTTTCAGCGCCAGGGCAAGCAGCAGACCTCCATTCACGATGCCTATGAGGTTTTGGGGCTGACAGAAGAGGCCTCAGATCAGACGGTTAAACGGGCCTATCGCAAGCTGATGAACGAGCACCATCCCGATAAGCTCGTGGCCAAGGGGTTACCGGCAGAGATGATGGAGCTGGCAAAGCAGAAGGCGCAAGATATTCAGGCGGCTTACGACAGAGTCAAACAAGAGCGCGCCCTGCGGTAATCACTGTCTACAAAAGGAGAGGGCGATGAAACCAGTATTGATGGTATTGATAGGATGTTTGGCGAGCTTGCTAACCGGAGCCGCCTCGGCGAAATCGGATATCTATATCGCCCCCTTTGGTGGTTACAGCTTTGGTACCAGCGAACTCGATGCCACAGACTTAGATACTAATGTCGAGGGCAGTATCGATATCGAGGCCGCGAGCCATTACGGAATCATGCTGGGGATGAAGACCCGCGATCCTGGTGGTGTCTATTTTCTATACAGCCATCAGAGCACGGATATGCATGCCGCAGGGATGTTTACCCCCAATCGACTTGCAAGGCTGGAACTGAATTACCTGCATCTGGGTGGATCGCTCTATTTCCCCAGAGGCAATTGGCGCCCCTATGTAACAGTGAGTGCGGGGATGACTCAAATGCGGCCATCGGGAGACTATTCCGATGAGTCACGCTTTTCCATGGGCATAGGTGGTGGCGTCGAATATCTTTTTAGCGATAACTTCAGCCTATTTGCCGATGGCCGAGGCTATGCCACTTTTATTAACAGTGATAATGCACTGTTTTGTGATGCTAACCGCTGTATCTGGAATATCCGTGCCGATCTTATGTGGCAGGGACAGGTCAATGCGGGTTTTAAATACACTTTTTAGTCGCTGAAACAGAGAGGTCCTATGAAGCTCGTTGTACTCGATGGTTATACCCTCAACCCTGGCGATCTCGATTGGCAGCCACTGGCCGAGTTGGGAGAGTTTCATTGTTATGACCGAAGTTCGCCTGATGAGGTGTTGGCAAGGGCGCAAGGCGCGCGGGTGTTGCTGACCAATAAGACAGTGCTAAACCGAGAGACGCTAAAGGCTTTGCCCGAACTTGAGTATATCGGCGTACTCGCCACCGGCACCAACGTGGTGGATCTTACCGCCGCCAGTGAGCTGGGGATTAAGGTCACCAATGTACCTGGTTATGGCCCAGATGCCGTGGCGCAAATGGTGTTTGCCCATATACTGCATCACACCCAACGCCTTGCGGATCATCATAACGCCGTGGTGTCTGGCGCTTGGTCCCAGTCGCCCGATTTCTGCTTTACCTTGGCGCCGCTTCAGTCACTTAAAGGGAAGGTGTTAGGGCTGGTAGGATTTGGGGACATCGGCGCTCAGGTGGCGTCCATCGCCCTGGCATTTCAGATGCAGGTGCTGGTCAATACGCGCTCGCCTAAACAGGGCATGCCGGATGGCGTGCGCTGGTGTGAGCGTGAAGAACTGTTTGCCGAGGCCGATATCATCTCCTTGCACTGCCCGCTGACGAGTGATACCGAGCAATTAATTAACCGAGAGCGCCTCCTTGCGATGAAGCCAAGTGCCATCTTGATTAACACTGCGCGCGGTGGTCTGGTGGATGAACGGGCATTGGCTGATGCCTTGCGAGCTGGCGAGATCGCCGCCGCTGGCGTGGATGTCTTGTCGACTGAGCCGCCAAGTGATGATAATCCCTTGCTGAGCGCCGTCAATATCAGTATCAGCCCCCATAATGCCTGGGCTACACTTGAGGCTCGGCAGAACCTGCTGGCCATTGCGGTGGCAAATCTTAAGGGGTTTCTGGCGGGAAGCCCTCAGCATCTGGTTAACTAACCGGGGTTTGATTTTAGGGCTTTGATTCAGAGCAGAAAAATAACAAGGGCGCCAGTTGGCGCCCTTTGGCTTATGGCTGCAATTAATCCAGCAGCACTTCGACTTGGCCTGCGACATTAAGGGCCTTGTCGATGGCCTGGTCAACCGTTTCGCCGCGGGCGAGCCCTACGCCGAGACGACGGCGACCGTCGATATCTGGTTTGCCGAACAGTCTCAGTTGGGTGTCGGGCTCAATCAGTGCGTGTGCCATGCCGCGATAGGCGATGTTGTGGCTAGTGCCTTCGGCAAGAATAACCGCCGAAGCCGATGGGCCATGATGGCTGATGTTGGCGATCGGCAGGCCTAAGATGGCGCGCACATGCAGGGCGAACTCAGATAGGTCTTGACTGATCAGGGTGACCAGACCGGTATCGTGAGGGCGGGGGGAAACTTCAGAGAAGTAAACCTCATCGCCTTTGATAAACAGCTCGACGCCAAACAGGCCATAGCCACCCAAGGCTTCGACCACCTTGCGACCAATCTCTTGCGCCTTGTCGAGAACCGCTGGGCTCATCGCCTGGGGTTGCCATGACTCGCGATAATCACCATCTTCCTGGCGATGACCAATCGGCTCACAGAAATGTATGCCATTAACTGCACTGACGGTGAGTAGGGTGATCTCATAATCGAAGGGCACGAAGCCTTCGACAATCACTTTACCGCCACCGGCGCGGCCGCCTTCCTGGGCATATTGCCAGGCCTTTAAGATCTGATCCTGGCTGCGGATAACGCTTTGTCCCTTGCCCGATGAACTCATGACAGGCTTGACCACGCAAGGTAGGCCTATGTTAGTCACCGCCTGTTCAAACTCCCCTTGGGTATCGCAGAAGAAGTAGGGTGAGGTGGGCAGTCCCAAGGTCTCGGCGGCGAGGCGGCGGATCCCTTCGCGATCCATGGTGAGTTGGGTCGCTTTCGCCGTGGGGATCACATTAAGTCCTTCGGCTTCCATCTCAACCAAGGTTTGGGTGGCGATCGCCTCAATTTCAGGGATCACCAGATGGGGCTTCTCTTGCTCTATGATGGCGCGTAGTGCTGCGCCATCGAGCATATTGATCACATGGAATCTGTGGCTGACCTGCATGGCCGGTGCGTTGGGGTAGCGGTCGACGCCGATCACTTCAACGCCCATACGTTGCAGTTCGATGGCAACTTCTTTGCCGAGTTCGCCACATCCAAGCAGCATGGCGCGCACGGCGCCTTTTGAATAGGGGGTGCCTATCATAGTGTGGGTACCTTTTGATGATGAGTGGGTCTCGGTCGGACCTGCTTCAATTATTTGGCGATTATCTTACCCTGGCAAGGAGGAGATTGAGATCTTTTCCGCCAACAAGTGTGTAGTGGATCAAGATTATTCATCCAATTAGAAAAGAAATATCAGCAGTTTATGTCTAGTATAAATACAGCGAGCTTGAAGGTGTCCTAGTGATATCTATGGTGAGGTCGACTAGCTCTGCCGTTTCAAGGAATCAATAATATTAAGGAGTGGGCCGTGTTTTTGGATTACTTTAGGCGTCACATAGCCTTGAAACATTAAAGCCCGCGATGCGGGCTTTATTTTTTGGGGAGTTAGTCAGCAAGTGGGTGGTTACCTGTTGTTGACCAGATTGTTGACAGTATCGGCGACCTGCTGCGCGCCATGGCGTATGTCATCAATCAAGCGTTGAGTCGTTGCCAGTTGTTGGTTGGACTGGGAAACCTTCTCCTGAATCGATTGCATTCCCCTTTCTGATACCTGAGTTAGCTGGCTGTTGCGGGCCACAATATGCTCGATATCCTGGGTGGCATTGGAGGTGTTGGCGGCGAGAGTTCTCACCTCATCGGCCACCACGGCGAAGCCACGGCCCTGGTCTCCGGCGCGCGCTGCTTCAATGGCCGCGTTGAGAGCGAGTAGGTTAGTTTGATCGGCAACCTTGGCAATAGTGTGCACAATTTGGCTGATCTGCTGTGACTGCTGTGCCAGTTCGGCCATGAGCTGAGTGGCCTCAGATACGGCGCTATCAATATCGTTGGCCAGGTTGGTGGCAGCGTTGAGCATCGTCGCACCTTGTCCTGCAATATCGACAGTTTCTAGGGCACTTTGATGAGCAAGTTGTGAAGCCTCATGCACCGCCTGCTGATCAATGATGCGAGGGGTGATGTCACTGGCCAGTTTGACAACGCGAACAACCTTTCCGGCATCGTCGAACACAGGATTATAGGTTGCCTCTAACCAGATGGGCTGGCCCTGTTTGGTGATACGCTCGAACATCCCAGATTCAAATTGACCCTTGGCCAAGTTTTGCCAGAAATGGGGGTGATCGCGTAAGAAGGTCTCGGTACAAAAGAGACGATGATGTTGTCCCTTAAGCTCCTTCAGGCTATAGCCCATGGTGCGGCAGAAGTTAGCGTTGGCATCGATGATCTCCCCCAGGGGGGGTAAATTCGATATAGGCCAAAGACTTATTTAATGCATTGAAAATCGCTTCTTGCTGTTCGGCCAGACGTTTCTTCTGGGTTACATCGCTGGCTATTTTGATCACCTTAGTGATGCGCCCAGTGTCATCGGGAACGGGCACATAGGTGGCCTCTATCCAGATGGTTGAGCCATCTTGATGTTGGCGCTGAAAGGTGCCGTGATTCGCCTGGCCTCTGGCGAGGTTTTGCCAAAAGTTGCGGTAGGCAGCGCTACCTGCCAGTGATGGACTGCATAGACGGCTATGGTGTTGCCCTTGGATTTCGTCCAGAGAATAGCCGATAACCGACAGAAATTGTTCATTGGCGGTCAGTATCTTACCGTCAATGGTAAATTCGATGTAGGGGGCGCTGCGTCGTATTGCCTTTAACATTTGGCTTTCATCGCACAGGGCTTGATACTGCTGTGCCTGTAGTTTATCTGTTTTGGTACGATTGAAACCAAACATCTGGGTATACCTTTATCGATTAGGTGAAACGCAAAGAGAAAACGATCTCAGGTGACTGAATCGTTATACATTATCTTAGGGATCTTGCGTGTATTGATGCCCTTGATTACGCGCATGAGTCCAAAAGCAGTTAATAGACGCAACAATTAGAGCGACACATTGATACGCACGGAGTGACTTTTTGGATCAGTGTGACCTACTAAAATATCCCTTGCCTGGTCGGCGTGATTGAATTTGCCCTAAGAGTGGGGTATCAATAGGCTCAAGCTGCATCCAGGCCTAAGCGACTTGGAGACGACACTTTCTTTAAGGACTTCTATGCAAGATATCAGGGATCTTACTGCTGTACTGCGCTCCAACACTCCGATAGTCGTGATTGAAACCTATGAAGAGCACCGGGTGATCGACCTGCTTAAACGGGTATCGAGCATCTTGTATCAACCGCTGTTTACCTGGAGTATTACCCAGGGCCTCACTCGCGCCGACGTAAAGATGGGCACCCAAAAGTTCAACACAGATCCTGGGGAGATCTTAGGCCAGATAAAGTCGACCAGTCAGCAGGGGATCTATGTGTTGTGCGATTTTCATCCTTTTGTGGAAAACGCTCCTAAGAATGTGCGTCTGTTAAAAGAGATCGCCCTCGAATACGAGGCACTGAAACATACGATAGTGCTGGTGAGCCATGCCTTCGATATTCCGCCTGAAATTAAACGCTATTGTGCCCATTTCTCTCTTTCACTGCCCAATCCCGCCCAACTAGAAAACCTTATCTATGAGCAGATAGACAAGGCGCGTAGCGACGGCTTATTACAGAGTGTCGATGAGGAGGCGGTGGCGAAACTGGCGGACAACCTCAGAGGGCTGACCTTCGACGATGCGCGGCGCCTGGCCCATAAGGCGATAGTCGATGACGGAGCGATCACCCACTCAGATGTGGATAGAATTAATCAAGGTAAGTTTAAGCTACTGGATATGGAGGGAGTGTTGCAGTTTGAGTATGACACCAGTGACTTCTCTCAGGTGGCGGGCTTACACAACCTCAAGAAATGGCTTTCCAAGCGCAGTCCCGCCTCAAGTGGTGAGCCAGGCGTCGAGCATCCAAAAGGGATCTTACTGCTTGGTGTGCAAGGCAGCGGTAAGAGTCTGGCGGCTAAGGCGGTAGCGGGCATGTGGCAACGTCCCCTGCTGCGTATGGATATGTCGGCCCTTTATAATAAATATATCGGTGAGACTGAGAAGAATCTGCGCAATGCCTTGGCGCTTGCCGATCTGATGGCGCCTTGTGTGCTGTGGATCGATGAGATTGAAAAGGGGCTGAGCAGTGGTAGCAGCGACGATGGCACCTCTAAGCGGATCCTCGGGGCGCTGCTGACCTGGATGGCCGAGCGGCAGTCAGAGGTTTTCTTAGTCGCAACGGCCAACGATATCAGTGCCTTGCCACCAGAGCTGATGCGCAAGGGACGAATGGATGAGATCTTCTTTGTGGATCTGCCTGACGATAAGGTGCGTCAGGCGATCTTCTTGATTCATCTGCAGCGCAGGGGGCTGGATCCCCTCTGTTTCGATCTGGCCAAATTGGCTCAGGCGAGTCAGGGCTTTTCGGGGGCAGAAATAGAGCAGGCGGTTATCTCGGCGCGTTACACGGCCAGGGCACTGGAGCAAGTGGTGTCTCAGGAACTCTTGGCTAATGAATTGATGAAGACGCGACCGCTCTCAGTCGTGATGCGTGAAAAATTAAATGTCCTACGCCAGTGGGCCAATGGGCGTACGGTGAACGCCCATTAATCGCCTTGTGGACGATTAGCGAGGCTGTGGTGGGAACTGGGCGAGGATCTTGTTGACCGTCTCCCGAGTCTCTTTGGCCTTCTTTTCGCCGCCATCATCGAAGTCAAATGCGTCGCTGCCTCGCCATACTAGTTTGTTGCTGGCGCTGTCGACGATATCGATCTGGATGATCTGCATTTTGTTGCTGTCGCTGCCCATTGGCACACCCACACTAGTCCCTACGCTTACGCCGCCAGAGCTGCCCCAACTGCCGGTTCCCAGACCAATAGAGAGCCCAGAGCGCTTAGGCTTGTCTACTACCTTAAAACCATAGGTCACCATAAATTGTGCTTGGTCGCTTGTCTGAACATAGCCACGTGCTGTGAGGTGTTCGACGATAGCGGTATCTATGCGTGAGGTGCTGAGCGGATCGCTAATATTGGCAGGCTTTTGCAGAGTAAATTGCTTCAAGTCATTAAAATTATATTTAATATCATAATCTTGAGTAGGTTTGCTGGCACAGGCGCCTAGCAGCAATGCCGCTAATGCTGGGATAATAAAGCGAAGTGAGGTCATAGGGTTCCCTAATGATGAAAAATTGATGCTATCAGCTTATTTACGCTAGAAATTTTAGTCTAACCTGATGAATAAAGTTTAGCCAGTCACTGTGAATTAGGTTATGTTTTAACTATAGGCTCATTTAGCGACCGCTTAAGTGGGCCATGGTCAGAGGTTCATAGATAACAGGTTCAAAAGGTAAAAGGTTGCGGCTATCCCTCATGGAACAGTTAGAGTTTTTCGAGATCCCAAGTCCCTGCATCGGTGTTTGTCAGACCGATGCCAGGGGCTATTGCAAGGGGTGTCTGCGCAGCAGAGAGGAGCGCTTTAATTGGCTGAACTTTTCCGATGCGCAAAAAAATGAGGTGATACGTCTGTGTAAACAGCGTCATCGTCGTCGCCGTCTGGCGCTGTTAAAGGCTAAGAAAACCGCCATCTTAGAGGAGCGCGCCGCAGCGACCCAGTCGCTGGACTTCGACATCGAATAAGGGGCTTATCTTACTGGGTTTTGTGTTTGAATTTAGCGCTACTCACCCTCGGCCAGATCAGAGTAAAGATGGTTTCTCCCGGTTGGCTCTGTAGTGTTACCTGTCCACTGTGTCTATGCATGATGCGTTTTATGATGGCCAGCCCCAGGCCGTGACCCTTGTTGCCATTTTGCACCACCTTGCTGCGATAGAAGGGCTCAAAGATCTTTTGTTGATCTTCCTCTGCGATTCCTGGTCCATCATCAATCACCTTAAGCTGTACCGACTTGTGATCTTGGCTAATAGAGATAGTGATCTCGCTGGTGGCGAAGCGCTGGGCATTAATGATCAGGTTTTGCAGGGCACGCTCTACCAGGGACGGGTCGCCCATCACCTTAAGCTCAGGCGTCTGAGCATTAAAATGGATCGCTATTTCGTGGTTGTTTTGTAACCGGCTGATAGTTTGCTGGGTAAGTTTAGTCAGCTCACAACATTCAAATTCCAGATCCTGTGGTTGAGATTCCAGGCTGGCGTAGGTAAGCAGCTCTTGCAGCAGGGTCTCCATCTCTTTTACATCTTGCTGTATCTCGTCGAGAAACGCCTGACGTCGGTCGGGATCCGAATCTGGCGCGCAATACTGGGGCACTAGAGCCAGGGCAAATTTAAGTCGCGCCAAGGGAGTGCGGATCTCATGGGAGACGGCATTAGAGAGGTGCTTTTGGTTTTCGATCAGTGCACTGATATGCCTTGCCATCTCATTAAAGGTACTGGCCAGGGGTTGTACCTGTGAGCGGTTCGACAGTTGTATTTGGGTATCCCATTTAGCCTGACCAAACTCCTTGGTCGCCAGTCGCAGCGTCTTGAGATCCCGGGACAGTGGCCAGACCCAGATCAGAGCCACCAGGGCGAGGGACAGGTAGAAGAGCAGGGTAAACAGGCCGCGTAGCTGCTCTCTGGGATCTATCTCTATGGGACCGGCCATTAGGATCTGCTGATCATCGACCCTGATAAAATGCAACTCATGCTCCTCATCGGGGGCGGTGATCAGTACGCTATCTTTGCTGAGAAGCTTGCTTTCGTTCATGGCGACCTGCTGACGGGGCAGTAGCCTTAGGGGGTAACTTTCTTGTGTCGAGAGTTGCTGCAGGAAGGCTTCGCGCTGTCCTATGGGTAGCTTGCCGATCAGCTGCGCCAAAGCGATCAGCGGCGCATCTTGTGCACCGCTGTCATCGACATTGTTTTGCCAAATACTGTCGAGTGTCCAGCCTATGCCGAGGAAACTGAGGCTCAGTAATAGGTATAGGCTGATGAAGAGTCGTTTCAACGCTGCTCCGCTAGTTGTTCCAGGCTTCTGGGGCGAACAGGTATCCTTGACCCCATACCGTCTTAATTCTAAACGGGGTTTCGATATTGTCACCTAACTTCTTACGCAACCTAGAGATGCGCACATCGATCTTTCTGTCTTTGCCGTCGAAATCGATATTGAGCAGATACTGATAGATATATTGACGGCTCAATACTTGTCCCGCTTGAGAGGCCAGCAACCATAGGAGTTCAAACTCATGGCTGGTCAGATCCACTTCAAGATCGCCCAGGCGAATCGCCTGAGTGTGCGGATCTATGCTGAGTTTACCAAAGCTGAGGCAGTGAGATTCTGCCTGTGGCGGCTTAGCATTGCGGCGCAGTAGATTGTTGATACGGGCAATAAGTAGTGCGGGATCGACAGGTTTAACGACATAGTCGTCCGCCCCGAGTTCCAGTCCCTTGATCTGATCTTCATTCGAGCCTAGAGCGCTCATTAAGAGGATTGGGCCGGCGAAGTAGTCGGGTAGCTTTTCGCATAAGGTAAGGCCATCCATCCCTGGTAGCATGATATCGAGCAAGATGATATCTGGTTTATAGTTGATCAGTCGGGTCAATACGGTATCCCCGCGACGCTCAACTTCAACATGCATTCCATGCGACTTTAAATAATCCACAATCAGATTTGCCAGACGAATATCGTCTTCGACGAGCAAGACTCTATGGGTCGATTGAGATTCGGTCATTAGAATAGACTCCAGGGGTTGCGATAACGACGCCTCACTTGAGGGGTCGAAGTGGGGGTAACTTTTAGTTTCACGCCTGCCAATGTCTGATGGCTTTGTTTGTCTATCATGACAAATTGAATATCGTGTTGTGTCTTCACCTTGACGGTGAGCGAGTGAGTATTAGGCGAGTCGGCGCACCATTTCTCCAGTGCAATGTGATCCGACATGATACAAACCACCTGAGGATAGGGGGTCTCCCAGCTTAACACTAACTCGATTTCACAGCTTTGTTCGACATCGGCCGTGATGCAAAATTGGGGTGACAAAGACAAGCTGGCCGCGGACTCTTGGCCCATGGCATAGGTGATATTGCACAGCAATAAGATAACAAGAATTGCCTGTATCAGCTTGAAAGTCATTGAAAAAACTTACCTTAAAATCTATAGGCAGCGCCGATAAAGTAAGTGCTAGAGTGATCTTCATTGACGAGCGGACTGGCGGTTATTGCGTCGGCCAGATCTGTGTAGCGAACCAGAAAGAGTAACTCCCAGTGTTCATTCATCATATATTGTGTCGTCAATTCTAATCCTAAATTAGTGCCTGAACTGGCTTGATACTGTTCGCTCCAATACTCATTTTCGCTGAAGCGTACGCCGTAATAGTAGTCGATGATCTCTTTGCTCTTCCAGTTAGCGGTAGCAGAAAGCTCAATGATCCAGTCATCTAAGGTCATGTTGTAGAGCCATTTTAATTTGCCCTCCATGCCTGAATGTACATCGAAAAGATCATGTGCCACAGCGATATTGATTATACCCACTGGTGTGTAAATAAATGCTTCTGCTCCGCCAAGAAGTGTAAATTTCCTGTCTTCTAGCTCATTAAATACAGGCTCAGACTCTGTACCTAGGGGGACACGACGTGAGGGAAACCCCGAAGAAGGTGAAGTGAGCTGACTATTACCTGAGATAAAAATATTCGAAGGATCCCAGCGATAGAAATAAGCGCTGTCGCTGCTAAAGCTAGTGCTCAAGTTGAGGCTGAAATGCTCTTTATCGGCCAGGGTATACCCCAGGTTGCCGTTATCGAAAAACCACTTTTCACCATAATAGGCCAGGGTCGGTGCTAAATAGATGGGGATGTCATCATAGTCGCGGATCGGATTGGAGCGTTCGCCATAGCCAAGCGCCAGGCCAAACTGCCATTTTCCTATCTCAATACAGTCATCATCTGAAAGACAAGCTTGCTGCTCATCAGCCAAAGCGGTAGATGAGAGTAAGAGTATGGTTACTAGGCTTGTCAGCAACTTGTTTATCATGGTGATTGATACACTATAAGTCAGGTCAATACAGGGTCTGAGCAAAAGATTACCATTTACGTCATATATGCACAGTTTTTTCGGCATTCATGATGCAAAATGATACAGCTTCAGGGCTTGTGTTGGATAAGGTTTGGCTGGTTGTTACCCGTGCTTCTTGTTTGGGTGAACACTTCTAGCTATAGAGTTTACTCACTTGTTGCAACTGCCTTTGCTGCTCTGTGTATTCACCACCTCTGGGTAGGGCTAGCCCTACGGTGCGCTTAAGCTGTAGATCGCCAATGGCTTTATAGATGATGTTGTTTTGCTCCATCAGTACAGGAAGGGCAGGAACCAAGGCGATGCCGACACCTGCCGCTACCAGGCCCACGGCGTATTCCACGGTTTGGATACGGGCGCGGATCTGCATCTTAATGCCCTCTAAATCCATCAACTGTTGCAGATCGGCCAGAGCCTCACAGGGGGCGCGGTGGATAAAGGGCTGACCACTGAGATCTTGCAGGCGTATCTCTTTTTTCAGCGCCAGGCTCATGGCTGAAGGGATAGCCAGAAGATAGTCATCGTGCCAAATGGGCTGGAACGCCTCATCGGATTTTAACTGGCTGGTAGTGATGATACGTGCATCACAGGCTTCGTTGGCCTCAACCAGGGTGAGCTCCATATCATGGCAGGCCTGGGTAAAGTCTTTGAGCAGCATGCTCATCCGCTGTACCCCTAATGAGTTGATCAACCCAAGTTTAAAAGGTTGGCGTTGCTCTGGTGTGTTAAACAGCGACTGAATGGCCTTAGATTCGTTCAGTAGCTTTTGCGCCAAAGGATAGAGGCGCTCGGCCGACTCCGTTGGGCTGACGCCCTTACCATGTCGCTGAAAAAGCTGAGTATTGAGTTCACTCTCTAGCTGGCTGATGGCCGATGATATCGATGGCTGGGCAATGTAGCACTGTTTGGCGGCGGCGCTGATGGTGCCCTTATCATATACGGCGACAAAGTAACTCAGGGCTCTCAGGTTCATATTAGGCTCTTTAATTTACCTTTACGTAAGGTATAGAAAATAACTATAGAAGCTAAACAAAAAGAATATTTTTTATACGGGTAAATTATGCCTATGCTAGTCGAATTAGCAAGTGATGAATTAGTCGTCAGTTGCGATCACAACAATAACGACAGCAAGGAACAGACTCATGGCTCGAGTGAAATTTGATTGGCAAGATCCACTGCAATTTGATGCGCTGCTTAGCGAAGATGAACGCATGATCCGTGACATGGTGCACGACTATGCGCAAGAGAAGTTGATGACCCGGGTATTGATGGCCAATCGCAATGAGCATTTTGACCGTGAGATCATGAATGAACTGGGTGAGCTGGGACTCCTGGGGGCAACCCTGCCCGAGGCTTATGGTTGCGCCAATGCTAACTATGTGAGCTATGGGTTGGTCGCCCGTGAAATTGAGCGGGTCGACAGCGGTTATCGTAGCGCCATGAGCGTGCAGTCTTCCCTGGTGATGCACCCCATCTATACCTATGGCAGCGAGGCCCAGCGCCAGAAATACCTGCTTAAGTTGGCGACCGGCGAGTGGGTGGGCTGTTTCGGTTTAACCGAGCCGGATGTGGGCTCAGATCCCGGTGGCATGAAGACCCGCGCCGAGCGTATTGATGGCGGCTATCGCCTTAATGGTGCCAAGATGTGGATCACTAACTCCCCCATCGCCGACGTGTTTGTGGTGTGGGCTAAGCTCGATGGTGTGATCCGTGGTTTCATCTTAGACAAGGGCATGAAGGGGCTGAGCGCGCCTAAGATAGAGGGCAAGTTCAGCCTCAGGGCGTCGATCACCGGCGAGATAGTGATGGACAATGTCGAGGTGGGGGAAGAGGCGCTGCTGCCTAATGTCGAGGGATTAAAAGGGCCGTTTGGCTGTTTGAATAAGGCCCGCTACGGCATTGCCTGGGGCGCACTTGGCGCGGCCGAGTTCTGCTGGCACGCGGCGCGTCAATACAGCCTAGATCGCATTCAGTTTAATCGTCCTCTGGCGGCGACTCAGCTGATCCAGAAGAAACTGGCGGATATGCAAACCGAGATCACCACAGGTTTATTTGCCTGCCTGCAGGCGGGCCGCCTGATGGATCAGGATGTGCTGCCGGTAGAGGCTATCTCGCTTATCAAACGTAACTCCTGCGGCAAGGCGCTTGATATCGCCCGTACCTCCCGCGACATGCATGGCGGTAATGGCATTAGCGATGAGTATCACGTGATTCGTCATGTGATGAATCTCGAAGCGGTCAATACCTATGAGGGCACCCATGATATTCATGCGCTCATCTTGGGCCGTGCCCAGACAGGCATTCAGGCCTTCGGATAACCCTTTCCTTCATTCGGAGCGACAGTGTCGCTCCGCTTTCTCGTCGCAGCGGCCTGGTGAACGCCTGTGGTATGGGCTTTGTTGCGCCAAATTGAGGTAGGTCAAGTTGGAAGATAGAGCTATCGCCCTCGACAGGCAATTTGTCGAACGTGTATCACAGCAAGATTTCTTGGAGATAGAGCAGGGCTGGGATCATCTCAGCCTGGGTCTTAGCGATGCCGATTTTGTCGGCATGTTCGAGTCACAGATGAAGAGCCGTCTGCTGGATCTTGAGTCCCGCAGCATGCGCGCCCGTAATCAAGGTTTCTACACCATAGGCAGTTCTGGCCATGAGGGCAATGCCGCCTGCGCCGCGGCGCTGCGCCCAACGGATATGGCGTTTCTGCATTATCGCAGCGCGGCCTTCATGATAGAGCGTGCCCGTCAGGTGCCTGGCGAGACTTCCCTGTGGGACATGTTGCTCTCTTTTGCGGCCTCCAGCGAAGACCCTATCTCGGGTGGACGCCATAAGGTGCTCGGCAGCAAGCGGCTGATGATCCCGCCGCAGACCTCCACCATCGCCTCTCATTTGCCCAAGGCGGTGGGCGCGGCCCTGAGTATTCCCTTGAATCAGAGGCTCAGTATCGATAGCGTCTTGCCCGAGGATAGTCTGGTCTTCTGTAATTTCGGTGACGCCTCGGCCAACCATGCTAGCGCCCAGACGGCGATCAATGCCGCAGGGTGGGCCGCCTATCAACAGGTGCCGCTGCCGCTCATGTTTGTCTGTGAAGACAATGGCATAGGGATCTCTACCGCGACGCCAAGCGGCTGGATTGCGGCTAATTTTAAAGATCGCGCCGGGATCAAATATTTCTATTGTGACGGACGGGATCTGCTCGATTGTTATCGGGTCAGCCGTCAGGCGGCCGATTACGCCAGGTATAATCGCAGGCCAGTATTTTTACATGTACGAACGGTGCGCCTGATGGGGCACGCCGGTAGCGATGCCGAAATTGCCTATCTCAGCAAACAGAAGATTTTTGATAATGAGGCGCAAGATCCGCTGCTGCTCAGTGCCAAGCAGATCATCGAGGCCAATCTGATGAGCGCGGAAGAGATCGTCGAGCAGTACCAGACCCTCAAGGCGCGTATCGCTGCCATCGCGAAGGTGGCGGTTGAGCGACCGAAACTGACCAGCGCCAAGACGGCGATGGCGGCGGTGATTCCACCTGTGCGCCAGACGCCAGTGGTCCATCAGAGCCTGAGTGACGAGTCCTTTGCTAAGCTCTTTAGTGCCGACAAAAACTCACTGGGCAAGCCGGTGCACATGGGCAAGCTGATCAACATGACGCTGACCGAGCTGATGGCGCGCCAGCAGAATATCGTGGTCTGCGGTGAAGATGTTGGCAAGAAGGGCGGGGTCTATCATGTGACCTCGCGCCTAGTGGAGCGTTTTGGCCCTAACCGGGTGATCAACACTCTGCTGGATGAGACCTCAATTCTGGGGCTGGCCATCGGCATGGCCCACAATGGATTGCTGCCTATTCCCGAGATCCAGTTCCTTGCCTATGTGCATAACGCCGAAGATCAGATCCGCGGTGAGGCGGCGACCCTGCCTTTCTTCTCTAACGGTCAATTTAGTAACCCTATGGTGATCCGTATCGCCGGCCTGGGTTACCAAAAAGGCTTTGGTGGTCATTTTCATAACGATAACTCCCTGGCGGTGTTTCGCGATATTCCGGGCCTTATCCTGGCCTGCCCCTCCAATGGCGCCGATGCCATGGGGATGCTGCGAGAATGCGTGCGCCTGGCGGAGCAGGAGCAGCGGCTGGTGATCTTCTTGGAGCCTATTGCGCTTTACATGACGCGGGATCTTCATGAGGAAGGTGACGGACTATGGAGTCATAGCTACTGCCCGCAAGATCAGGCGAAAACCTTGCCCTATGGCGAGCTAGGCGTCTATGGCAAGGGGAAGACACTGGCGATTCTCAGTTATGGCAATGGCTACTATCTTAGCCGTCAGGCCGAGCGAGAGCTGTCTAAGCAGGGGATAGACTGCCGAGTGATCGATCTGCGGTATCTGATCCCGCTCAATGAAGCGGCAATCACCTCCGCGGTCAGCGAGTGTGAACATCTGCTGATCGTCGATGAGTGCCGCCGCAGTGGTTCGGTAAGTGAGGCGATTGTCACTTGCGTACATGAACGACTCGGGGATCTTGCGCCGCAGATGGCAAGGCTTACCGCTGAAGATTGTTTTATCCCGCTGGCTGAGGCGGCAACCTTACCACTACCCAGTCGCTCGCAGATCGTCGAGGCTGCGCTCGCCTTGCTTGGCGATAGCCTGGAGCAAGAACTGCGAACGGGAGCGAGGGAAGCCTAATGACAACACCAACAAATAGGAGTGAGGGCGGCGTGAGTAATAAGCTAAGGGCATTGGTGGTTGCACCGGGGCGTGGCTGCTATAACAAGGAGGAGCTGGGGTATCTGGCTAAGTATCACAGTGACAAATCAGGCTTTATCGAGGCGATAGATGCTTATCGGCGTCAGCTTGGCCAGCAACCCATTAGCGACTTAGATAGTCAAAGTAAATATTCCTTTAAGCTGCATACACCGGGTGAGAATGCTTCGGCGATCATCTATGCCTGTGCCATGGCAGACTTTATGGATATCGACCGCAAGCGCTTTGATATAGTGGCGGTCACTGGTAACTCCATGGGCTGGTATATCGCCCTGGCACTGGCTGGTGCCCTCGATGAGCGCAGCGCTATTAAGGTGATCAACACCATGGGCAGCATGATGAGTGACGGCCTGATTGGCGGGCAGATGATCTATCCCGAGATGGATGCCGACTGGCGTAAAGATCCGCATCAAACGGAGTTGCTCGACAAGGTGATTGCCGAGGTTAACCAGCTTGATGGCTGTGAGCTTTATACCTCTATTTATCTTGGTGGCTATCGGGTCTTGGCGGGAAATGACGCCGGGTTGACCGAGGCGGAGGCCCGCTTGCCAAAGTTGGATGAGCGTTATCCTATGCGTCTCTATAACCATGGCGCCTTTCATTCGCCTTTGCTCAGTGACATTGCCCGCCGGGGGCAAGAGGCTTTGCCTGTCTCACTGTTTCAGCCCCCTAAGCTGCCTATGATAGATGGCAGAGGCCAGATCTGGAGTCGATATTCGAGCGATCTGACCCGGCTACACAGTTACACCTTAGGTCATCAAGTGGTGGCTCCCTATGACTTTAGTCAGGCGATGACGGTAGCGGTTAAGGAGTTTGCGCCAGATTGTGTGATAGTGCTGGGGCCGGGCAATACCTTGGGCGGGCCAGTGGCCCAGTCACTTATAGCTCACTCCTGGTTTGGCTGGCAGAACAAGTCTGGCTTTAGCGCGGCGCAGCAACAGGCGCCCAAATTAATTGCCATGGGCAATGAGTTACAAAGAGGTGTGGCCACAGGGCGATAGCGCTATTGCTAATACTGGCATTGCTTAACCTATTGCTCCTATGGCATATTTTCCTCTTTTATAAGGATATATTAAGACCTTTATGGCCGAGCCCAACACGAGTTTACCGACAACAAGCGAAATTGAGATCCGTCACAGCACAGATGCTGATATAAAGGGGATCTTTGCCCTCTATAGTCAGCGCAGCTGTTATGCCGGGACGCTACAGCGTCCCTATCCGTCCCTGGCCTTCTGGCAGAAGCGACTGCAGGAGCTACCGGATAATTGTTATAGCCTGGTCGCAGTACATGAGGGCAAGGTGGTGGGACAGCTAGGCATGGAGGTATACGCTAATGCCAGGCGCAAGCATGTGGCTAATTTCGGTATGGCGGTGTGTGAGTCGGCGCGTGGTCAAGGAGTTGGGAGCGCGTTGATGGCAGCCATGATAGATCTGGCCACCAATTGGCTGGCGGTCAGGCGTATAGAACTCGAAGTCTATACGGATAACGACGCTGCCATCGCGCTTTATAAGGCCCATGGCTTTGAGATAGAAGGGGAAGCCAAAGATTACGCTTTTCGTGACGGCGTCTATGTGAATGTCTATATGATGGCCAGATGCAGCTAAGTGCAGCTAACCTGGCTAATGACAGTTAAGCGTCGCTAAGGCGGCGCGCGCTCCTGACTATCTGCTTTGATCGTCAGATCTTACCTATTTAGCGAGCCATCGCTGGGGCAAAAGCTGATCTAGATCAGTAGAAGGTAAACTAATATTTTATCCTCCACTTTTGCCGGGAAAGCTCTCAAAAACCCCAAAAGCGTGACCTTTAGCCCGTCTTGCCTCACTTTCTATACCGCTAGGGGATAAACGCCATGGGCGGTGAAGGTGGATTCGTGGGCCACTTAGCAAACCGGCCTCCTTATGTGAGGCTGGTCACACGCCAGTTGCAGCCTCTATTTATCTTTATGAATTTATTGAATATTTAACTTTTCTCTAACGCCCTCCTTTATGGTTTTTTTGTATTTTACTGTTTTATAAAGCTTTTTTGGTATTTTCCTTGCCCATTGTGGCGTCATTAAGACTTCTCTAAAATCCGCGGCGACTTTGATCGCGCCATTGGGCGCCTAAACGAATAGCGATAGTGAGGGGAAAGTAGATGTCGACAAAATTGGCCAATCCAGCACCATTAGGTTTAATGGGCTTTGGCATGACAACCATCTTATTGAATATCCATAACGCAGGTTTTTTTGCCATCGATGCAATGATCTTGGCTATGGGGATCTTCTATGGGGGGATAGGTCAGGTGCTGGTGGGCATGATGTGCTTTAAGCGCGGAGATACCTTTGGCACCACGGCGTTTACCTCTTACGGTTTATTCTGGCTGACACTCGTTGGTCTGATGATCTTGCCAAAGATGGGCCTGGCTGAGGCGAGTCCTCACCATTTCATGGGCTGGTACCTGACGCTTTGGGGCGTGTTTACTGCCTTTATGTTTGTTGGTTCCCTGCGTTATCCACGCGCCAAACAGGTGGTATTTGGCTCTTTGACTGTGCTGTTTTTCCTCTTGGCGGCCCGTGATTTTACCGGCAGTGCATTTATCGGCATGATCGCTGGTTTCGAAGGCATATTCTGTGGCGCCAGCGCTATCTACTTCGCCATGGCGCAGGTGTTGAATCAGGAATATGGCCGAGTCGTTTTGCCCGTGGGTGAGCTTAAGCGTTAACCATCATAGATAAGCGCCATGATTGCCCGGACGATCTTTTTGCCATATCAGGCTTTGTAGGGATCCGCAAAATCCTGCAGTTAGTGATAACACTGATTGCTCGTCTGGGCTTTTTACGCTTTCAATAGCTTATTAGCTAAAAGAGTTGGCTCTGCGATGCCTTCGCGTGTTGTGAATTGGCCTAGCGCTGGCTTGTCAGTTGGCTTGGCGGGTCGTTGGGAATGCGTGAGGATAGTGGGGAGATGAGTCCCTCACTCAGCGTTGAGTAAGGGACAAAGATTTGCCTTTTAGAAGAGTCTTAGCCTTGTGGCATAGGACTTAAGACAATCTCTACACGGCGGTTTTGCGCGCGGCCTTGGGGTGTGGCGTTGTCTGCAATAGGACGTGATTCACCCATGCCGATAGAGCTGATGCGCTGATTCTTGATCTCGCGCGACATCAGGTAGTTAGCTACTTCTGCGGCACGTACCTGAGACAGACGCAAGTTGTAAGACTCGCTACCAGAGCTGTCGGTAAAGCCCATGACGTTTAGCATGGTTTCATCATATTCTTTGGCGACTAGGGCGACGCTGTCGAGCACATTCTTGGCACGGCTGCTGAGCACCGATTGGTCAACACCAAAGGTCACCTCATTAGGCATGTTCAGAATGATGTTGTCACCGCTGCGGGTGACGCTAACGCCAGTCGATTGTAGTTGCTTGCGCAGCTCTGCTTCTTGCACATCCATGTAATAACCGATACCGCCACCGACGGCTGCACCCGATGCAGCACCAATCAGTGCGCCCTTACCTCTGTCGCTCTTGCTTGATGAAGCAACACCAATTGCAGCACCGGCAATTGCGCCTATGATGGCACCATTGGTTGCCTTAGCATTTTGAGATTCATTGGTATAAGGGTTAGTTGTTTGGCACGCTGAGATAAAAAGCGTTGAACTCGCTACCAGTGCGGCGACTAATTTTGGCTTAGTGATCATCGTTACTCCATATCAGGTATGCCTTAGGATCGAGTTCGTCCTAAGGCTTGTTATTATTTACGTTCTGGTTCCATTTCGTTTGCATAATAACAAAGAGATGACCCTTTGTTTGAATCTATCCAAATTTTAATGAAGCCATTTAAGGATATCAGTTGTCTTTGGCGCACTTTTTGCACAGGAAGTCCTGACTCTCGTCATTGAGATGGCTTTTAGAAAGATAATGCTGGCGATTACCTGAGCGTAGCAGATACCCGGTTTCTGTCTCTTTTAATTCGTCAATGCTGTCCCACAGCAGCTGTTGTTTCACATAGAGTGATTCTGTGGTGATCCCCTCTTCATCCAAGGTGAGGCAAGCCTCATTGCCCGCCGCCTTACTCATCATCTGGCGCCACAGGTACCAAGGGCGTTTGTATTTAACGCTGAGCGCCTCTAAGACGCCGAGTCCAACAATAAACCAAGAGGCATAGGCGTTAACGCCCGTCATCAATAATGCCAATCCCGCCAAGAGGAAGCCGATAGCTTTAGTGTAGTCGGCTAATTGTGGGGCCTGTGTCACCGAGGCGTCGAAACACTCGCCATAGTATGCCTTGTCTAAGATAAAGTGTTTGCTGTAATGAAATGAAGCTGTCATGGGAATATCGTTATCTGAGTTTTCGCACAGTGTAACGCTATCTAAGCGAAGTGCAATCTCGCCAAAGGCCAGGTTTAGATATTTGCTGAAATATGCGCTAAGTTTAGCTATCTGATGAATCGGCTTATATGGCGCTGCAAAGGGAGCTTAAGATGTCATTTGTGCCTAAAGGATATGTGAAGTGTAAGAAGACGCCAGTCTTTGGCGTGCAGGATATGCCTGCCATCTATCGGGAACGTCATTTTACCCGTCCCGGTGTTTATGAGCAGATCCATGTGATTCAGGGAGAACTGCTGTTTTTCGGTTATCGGGATAAGCAGGGGCAGGTGGAGAGGGAGATAAAGCTTGGGGCAAATGAGACCGCTATCTCTCACCCTGGCTACTGGCACAGCATCGAGCCCTTGACTCAAGATACTCAGTTTGAAATTCACTTCTTTATTAAGCCCCAGGGATTGACTGAAGAGGTATCAGCAGCAGAGTGAGATTAGCTGCTGTGACCGAAAAAAGGTGAATAAAAGTTAACCTGACTTTATATTGTTGAGGTTTTACAGTGACCTAAATCCTCTCTTGCTAAGGAAAGCAGATGACGCCCAATCAAGAGGCTGTAAAGCCGCACGACCCACAAGATGTTGCAAAGCAGAATAATCCACTAAATAGGGAGCCGTTAGGGTCTCAGTCACTAGTACCCACCTCATTTTGGCAAGCGCTGTGTGAGATGGACACAGGGTTTGCCCTGCTGCAATCTATGGCGCGCTCTAAGACGCTCACCATTATGGTGATCATCTTTGTGCTGGCAGCAGTAGGCTTTGTTTGGTTTCTCAGCAAGATGGCAGCTTAATCAGGGGAGCGGACTATGTTGGCAGCGAGTCTAACCGAACTATTCATCTGGTTTTTCTGGGAGATCATACTCTCCTTTGTGCTCTATACCACGGGCGCCGTGGTGATTGGGGGGCTCACCTTTGGTCGGGTGCAAAAGCCCCTGTATTGGCCAGCGCTGTTTCATCAGGAGAAACGTCTGGCAAAGAATGATTTATACAGCGTCTATCTGGCAGGCTTCTTCTTTTACCTATTGCTGTTTACCCTACTGGTTTATTTGGGATAAACGCGAGTTTATCCCCTAGGGCATATGGTTTTATCTTGCGTTAGCTGGGGAGATCGTAACGATTACGCTGCGCCGGCAGATCGCTGAGATATTGCACAAACTCCACCTCATAGCCGTTTGGGTCGATAAAGTAGACGTTGCGGCGATAGGGATCTTCTTGTCCCGCTTTGTCGACCTCGAAGCCCGCCTGATTGAGCCTGGTGATCACGCCATCGAGATCTTGGGTCACAAAGGCGAAATGAGCCAGTCCCACTTGATGACCTTTGAGATCGCGGTTTTCGCCTTCGCCATCGTCGTTAAAAGCAATGTATTGATAGTCATCGCCAAAGTGGATCCAGTTTCTGGGTTTGCCATACCAAGAGCCCTGACCGCCGCCACGGACTGTCCAGTGTGGAAAGGCCGCGCGATAGAAGTTAAGCGCCCTGTCTATGTCGGTGACGACGAGATTAATGTGTTCCAGATGAATCATGATTAAATTCCTTCTTAGTTAGATTTAAGATATTCCATCGAAATTTTAATGATTTAGTTTTTATCCTAGGCTACATGCCATACACATACTCTTGCTGTTTAGGATAGGGCAGGTCTTGGTGCTGTTGGCGTATGCTGCTCAGTGCTACTGAGTATTGAGCCAGCATATGCAGACTATAACCAATGCGTTCTCTAAGCCCTTGATCTCTGCTATCGACCACCCTCTCTCCCAGTACCTGCTCGACATTACGTATGATTAGGTGATCGGGAGTCGGCACCAGCTTATTGTTTTTCAGCGCATTCATCTTGAGCTCTGCGATGGGATAGCTGCCGCTGATACCACTGGTGACCGCCACTAACAGGGCGGGTTTGTGGGCGGTATCCTGGTTATCGCATAACAAGAGAAAGTTTTTCAGTATGGGGGAGGCCATGCCACCCCATTCTGGCGTGATAAGAATCAAGGCATCGGCCTGTTTTACCAGAGGGCTGATGCGATGCCAGTCGCTCGCTTGGAGTGCGGCGCTTTCTCTATCGCCATCCCAGAAAGGCAAGGCGTGTTGGCATAACTCTATATGGTGTATCTCATTGAATTGGTTAGCGTGTTCGCTAAGGTATCCGGCGACTCTGGCACTTTGGGAGCCCGGACGTTGACTGGCACTGACGATGAGAAGTTTCATTATGTAAATCCTTTTGTTTATTTATTATTTTGTACAGTAATTGCTTTACTTAATTTTGTAAAGACTAAAGTAAATAAAAAAGTTTACTTAACTGCAGGATAGGTAATAATGGGCTCACATGAGTCAAGGGGAGACAGCGGTGAGTAAGAAGACCAGCGATAAAATCATCGATTACATCAAGATCCAGGGGCCCTGCACCGCCAAGGTGTTAGCCGAGCAGTTTGCACTAACCACCATGGGGATTAGACAGCATCTGCAGGCACTGGAAGAGGAGGGGATCTTGAGCTTCGAAGATAGAAAGGCCAGTCGCGGTCGTCCCACCCGTTATTGGGCGCTTACCGAGAAAAGCTACCAAAAATTTCCCGATCGCCACGATGAGTTAAGCAGTCAGCTGGTTGACTCGGTACGTGTGGTCTTTGGTGATCAGGGGCTGGAGCAGCTCATCGCGCACCGAGAGCAGACTAGCAAGCGCATCTATCAAGAGGCACTGTCGGCCCATAGCGGCCTGGTCGAAAAGTTGGAAACCCTGGCTGAGATCAGAACTCAGGAAGGTTATGTAGCAACCATAGAGGAGCAAGATGGTGTCTACTGGCTAATGGAAAATCACTGTCCTATCTGCGCCGCTGCCAGCCGCTGCGCCAACTTTTGTCGCTCAGAGTTACAGTTATTCCAAGAGCTTTTTATTGGTATGGCAGAGGTTAGCCGTGAGGAGCATATCATTGCTGGTGCCAGACGTTGTGCTTATAAGGTAGCCCCAGTGGCGAGCGATGATGTCAGCTAAACGTGCCCGGTTAGACAGATTTATCAGCCAGCAATGTCAGATCCCGCGCAAGCAGGTGCGGCTCCTGTTGGCGAAAGGCCGGGTGAGTGTCGATGGGTTTGTGGTGAGAGATGCCGACTGGCAGATAGATCAGTTTTCGGTGGTTATGCTCGATGGTGAAGTGCTCAGACAGGAGCAGGCCATCTACCTGATGTTACATAAACCCGTGGGTGTGGTGAGTGCGACTAAGGATACCCAGCACAAGACAGTGATGGATCTCTTGCCTGCATATCAGGACAAGGGGCTGCATATCGTCGGGCGTCTGGATCTTAACACCTCGGGCCTGGTGCTGCTCACCAACGACAGCCGTTGGTCGAAACAGATCATGTCTCCCGAGCATAAGGTGGCGAAGCAGTATCTGGTTGGCCTGAAGGCTCCGCTGACTCAGGCTTATGTGAAAGCCTTCGCCGAAGGATTTTATTTTGCCTATGAAAATATTACCACTCAGCCTGCAGAGCTGGAGATCCTCGATAGCCACCTTGCGCGGGTTAGCTTGCTAGAGGGACGCTATCATCAGATCAAGCGTATGTTTGGCCGATTCCGTAATCAGGTCATGACATTGCACCGATTCGCCGTGGGCAATATTCACCTGGATGAGTCACTTGAACCTGGTGAGTTCCGAGCGCTAACGGACGAAGAGGTAGCTAGTATATCCCAGTGAGATGATGAGACTCATAGGGCTGAGGTTTGTCATAGAAGCGTCTTCTAGCACTTACCGCTGAGTTAGACAAGCCATCGCTAAATGTGTGACTAATGGCTATATCGTTTACTGTAAATCCTGTGTTATAAATATTCGATTACTCAAATAAACAATAGTGTCGATGAGCAATCAAACCTTAAAGAAAATCAGCGAACTCGATGTGTTTTGTTTGATGGTGTTTAAAGTCATTTTTCAAACCGGACACGCCAATATCGCTGCGAAACAGTTAAACGTTTCCGCACCTAAAATTAGCCGTTGTTTGAATATGTTACGTGCTACTTTTGATGATGAGTTGTTTTATCGGCGACAACTTGGCCTCAAGCCAACCCCCATGGCTGAATTTCTCTATGAGCCCGTATGTCAGTTCTGTGAAGCCGTTTTAAAAATAGAACAGTCTATCTGTGAAAAGAGCAGTGAGCTGGCCAGTGAACGTCTGCGAATCGCAGTCACTCCGAGTATCTTGGCCAGCCTGTCATTGGCTTATTCCCGCAGCAACGCCAGAGATGCCTTTAGTCAGCTGCAGTTTGTGATTTGGGGGGATGATTCTGCCGATCTTATTCATAACGGCGAGCTGGATATGGGCATTACTTTTGATGCCTGTAGCGAACACCACCTGTCGGTAGAGTCCTTGGGTGAGTTGGGTGGTGTTTGTCTGGCGGCCAACGAAGAACATGCTATCTGGTCCCAGAGCGAACCTTTGACCCTGGAAACCGTCTGTCGTCATCCTTTTCTCTGCTTGGACGGTAAAGGGTTTAACGACAAGATCGATCCCTTAGAGGTGTTTGCTCGCCAACACGGTGCCGATATCGACAGCATAGAAAGAGTCAGCTCGCGTGATGAATGGTATAGCCACCTGCTGACCATGAACTCGGTGGCCTTCTTGCCCTGCTCAGAGGCGGATATTTGTGGCAGTTTGCCGGGGCTGCGTGTGGTACGACTCTCCGACGAGGAGGTGGCGAGGTTACACGGTGAAAGCATGTCACCACAGTACCTATTACTTGAAAATCCGGCGGAATATCGTCGTTACTCTTTAGAGCAGCGAGAATTAATTATCCAGCTTATCAAGCAGCTACTCGTCAAATGTTAATTTCAAAATTTGAAATTAACGGTTTCAAATTTTGAAATTTCTGTTAATGAATCTTTAAATTGCAGTCACAACTTGGACTCAATTACCTAACAATTTATCGCCACTCCCTTATATTTGAGGTACTGCAATAGCAGAAAATACCTACAAAGGGATATGGCGATGAAAAAAAATAAAATTACCTTATTAGCCATGGCACTCTTCTGTGCCATTGGTGTGAGCGCGTGTAGTGATGGTGATGACGGTAAAGATGGAGCCCCTGGTGAACCAGGCGTTCCTGGTACTCCTGGAGCCCCTGGTGCACCAGCGGGATCGACCGTTGATGCTGTAGCCACTGCCGCAGACTTCAAACTAACTCTAGAACCTGCCGACATCGTAGTAGTAGGAGCTGATGACTTCTCTATTAAGTTCACCGCGACAGGTAAAAATGCTAAAGGAGATGATGTTCCGTTTACCGGTCTGGACAAGGTTGCTCTGTATGTGACGAACCAGATCGCTAACCCCACCGATACTGGTGCTCCTATGCTCTGGTCAAATAATGCCTTGGTCAACGAGTTTGGCTCTAGCATGTACTGTACGCCGACGGGTAAGGCGACAGCACGTGGCGGCGCCGAAGTTGATGCTTGTACCTTGGTAGAAGATCCTGAAAACCCAGGTACTTATACAGGTACATGGGAACATGATGGCAATGCGCCTGTAGTGGTTGCCGATGGCGATCCTAACAGCATGTTCCGCGTCATGGTGCGTACCTATAACGTGACCGACGCTACTGGCGTATCAATCTCTGATAAATTGCTTTCTACTCCGCTCGACTTTATTCCTGCAACGGGTGAGTTGGCCGTATCTGAGAAAGATTCAGTATCCAATGCTGCTTGTATTCAGTGTCACAGTGAGTTAATGGGCTATGGTGAAGGCGATCAACGCATTGCTAACATCGGTGCTCACCATAACTATCAGAAAGTGGAAAACTGTATTACATGTCATAACCCAGCTTATGCCTCAGACCAGTACGATCCTGAAAAAGGCTGGAACGCTAACTTTAATGCGATGATCCATACCATACACGTTGCTGGTCATGTAGCGCCTTATGGTTGGGTTAAAGGTGAAGCGTTAGAAGAGTTTGGTGATGTTCACTTCCCATCTGAACTCAATGAGTGTACTACCTGTCACGACAATGGCACTCAGTGGAACGACAATGTTTATGCAGAAGCTTGTGTAGGTTGTCACCTTACTGTGAACTTTGAAACTGGTGAAGGCCACTCTGAGTTCCAGTTGCCACAGGCTGATGATTCACAATGTATGAACTGTCACATTGGTAATCTGAGTCCACAGAAGGTACATAAAGTTGGATCTAGAGCTATTGCGACAGATTCAATGGAAATTAGTGTTAGCTCAGTAGCTTATACTGAAAATGTTTCTCCTGCACTTGATGAAATTGTGGTCACATTTGATGTGACTGTAGACGGTGCACCTATCGCTGACGGCTTTGACTTCAGTGAATACACTAACTATGACCGTATGATGTTGGGCTGGGTTGATGCTAAAGGTACTTACTTTGGTAATGCTACTAAGTACTTGTCCTTAAATGGTACGCCAGCCGTTGGTGGTAAGTTAGTGGTAACATTACAGAAAGACGGCCTCGATTTCGATGGTAAGAGTATTGCGATCACTCCACGCTTCTCTGTATGTGCCGATGCCAAAGGAATGCTGGCTAAATGTGCAGATGCAGATATTGAGTATGTGGGGGTCACAATGGCACCAACATATTGGAATCTAGCTACTGCAGATGGTAGCGGTGCGACTCCTGCTAGACAAAGTAATCCTGCGTCTATCACTGCTGATGAAGCTAAGTGTAATTCATGTCACGGTTCATTAACTGTTGCTAAGCACTATGGTAATGAACGCTTCGACCAGTGTGTTGGTTGTCACAACAATACTTGGGGTGGTTCATACCACGTGCCTGTCGAGTATAAGAGCGACGAGGTAGATGCTGATGGTAAGCCAATATTCAAGACTCTTGAAGGTTTGACATTCCACAATAGAGATCTTGTTACAGTAGCTCACCGTTTCCATACTGGTCTGTGGGATGACAACAGAGGTTTCCCTGCTATTCACCTAAATTCTGATTTGGAAGTGATTGGCTACCCAGCATTGGCAACCGATTGTCAGGCTTGTCATAAAGATGGTGCCAAGTTCTTCGCAGCAGATGGAGGTTTGACTTCTGGTAAACGCGCAATCGCTGTCGATGCAGCAGGTACTCAGTTTGTTAGCCCTGTAGCAGAGTCATGCCGCTCTTGTCACTACAGTGCCTCTGCACTCGCTCACTTCGAGAGCAACGGTGCGACAGTTGAAGGTAAGCCAGATACAACTGCTGACCTGCCTATCGAGTCTTGTGCAACCTGTCACGCCGAAGGCAAGACATACGGTGTTGATAAAGTTCACGCCGGAGGCGCTCACTAGAGCCTACAATAATAACTCTCGCTAAGTGGGCATACCCCTGCTAACTGCCCACTGAGAAAGTCGTAATCTTGGGGAACCTGATTTAGGTTCCCCCTTTTTGTGCCCGGCTTTTTTGCCCAAGGGGCGCTATTGGACTGGCTAATTGTCTGTTTTCCCTATCTTGGTCTAAGTTAAATAGACCTGTTAGGCCAAAGTAGAGCATCCACATTGGCGGTCAAAGAAACCTCCTCCAGCCTGTTTTTAATAGCGATAAAAGAGTCTTTTATTGCACTCTTGCCTTTTATCTTTGTGAACTCATTACTGGCGCTGGTGCTGGCTTTGGTGGATGTGTGGCAGCCAGGCTGGCAAACCAGTGATGCCTATGTATGGCTGAGTCAGTTCGGTCATCTTCTGTTTAGCTTTTTTCCCTTAATGGCGCTGCTGTCGCTTTCATTTCATTTTGCCAAATATCTGCACGTGTCGGCCGTGGTGGTGGCATCGCTTTCTATCGGTACTCAAATCGCCTTGCATATTCATGGGAGCGTTATTTGGGAGACGAACCAAGGGTTCGATTTTCTGTTTGGCGATGCCAGAGCCATTATTACGCCGATTTTGGTGGCCTATCTGCTGCGTTACCTGATGGGCATTAAGGCGCTTAATCTGTTACAGAGCACGAGTTTGAGCAGTTACCTCAAGTTGCACCTCAATCTGTTTATTCCCTTAATTCTTTGCTTTGTCATTATTACCAGTGGCACCTACCTGGTCAGTGAATTAATGGGGCAGGTGTTTAGCTCGCTGGCCGACTCACTGGCCGCCAGTGGTACTGTGTTTCAGCTATTTGTTCGTGTGCTTGCAACCCATGTTCTTTGGTGTTTCGGTGTTCATGGTGATATCGCCTATATGTTGGTGCTCGGTGTGGACAATGGGCTGCAGTCGGTAGCCCCCAATCTGACGCTGTCGCAATTTACCGATCTGTTTGTGCTCTTAGGTGGCAGTGGGGCCACTCATTCTTTGTTGATCGCCTTATTTATTGCCTCTAAAGATCGCAATGCCGTCAATGTGGCTAAGCTTGCCTTGCCATTTGCGCTGTTTAACATCAATGAAATTTTGATCTATGGCTTGCCAATCATCTTTAACCCCAGGTTGATGCTGCCTTTCGTGTTGCTGCCCCTGTTTAATACCCTGATAGGGGTCTTGCTGATCAACGCTGGCTGGATAAGTTTTACTGGCAATGGCTTTGCCTGGGTCACACCGATATTTCTCAATGGTTATGTGGCAGGGGGCAGTCTGGCGCTACCTTTAGTGCAGCTGCTTTTAGTATGTGCCGGGGTGTTTATCTATCTGCCTTTCGTCAGGCGATATAGCCTCTTGGTGAGCAATAAAGGGTTTGAGCGAGACCTGATTAAGCGGGTACAACTGCAGCACGATATCGACCAGATGAGTGAGCGAAACTATGCGCGGCAGCAATCGGAGGAGCTAGCGGCCAACCTTAACCTGGAAAAGACCATTAAAGAGGTGCTCAACGGCGAGTTGCTGCTCTACTACCAACCTAAGCTTAGCCTGAGTAACAGGCATGTTGTCGGCTATGAAGCGCTACTTAGGCTGCGAAACGAGCAGGGTAAGGTGGTGGGTCCCTATTTTATTCCCGCCTTCGATCAGGCTGGCTATTTCAACTTAATCGACAGTTTTGTGATTAAGCGGCTGCGTGACGATATGCAGCGATGGGCGCATCAGGACTTCTATCCCAGGGTCAGTATCAACTTAAACCCAAATAGCGTGTTAAGCCCGGATATTCAGGCGATGCTTATAGAGCAGCTGGGCGATATGGCCGAACGGGTGGATATTGAGGTGCTCGAGTCTATGTTTGTGGCCGATCTCGATGCTGTAGAGGCCAGTATGGCCTATCTGCGCCAATATGGATTCTCTTTCGTGCTCGATGATTTTGGTACCGGCTTTTCCAGTATTAGCCTGCTGAGTAAGATCACCATAGAGGGAGTAAAGTTGGATCGCTCTATTTTGGACAATATCAAACATCACAAAGGGCAGGTCTTATATCGTCACACCTGTATGTTGTGCAGAAGTTTGGGCTTTAACTTAGTTGCCGAAGGGGTTGAGACTAAGGCTGAAGAGCGCTTCGTGGCGTCAGTGGGGGTCGAGACAGTGCAAGGTTGGTTATACGCCAAAGCCATGCCGGCCGATGAAGCCAAGCGCTACGCCTTGTTACAGCAGGGCTTTGGGAAAAAAGCGGTCGAGACACAAATAAAAAGGGAGCCATAGGCTCCCTTAACTGCGTTAGGCTTGGGCGCGCTGTAAGTTCAGCAGCCATTTGCCGTAGATAAAGATCCCTACCGCTGAGATGGTGCCGATGGCGGCAATGATATACCAGGCCATGCCTATGTTATGGGCGTTATACAGCAGGGTTGTAAGCGCTTGCGCCGACTCGCCGGTGAAGCTGACCAAGGTGGTGAAGGCTTCCCCTTGTGGAATGGCGGCGACATCGCTGGCGCTCATGCCGCGCTCAAGAAGCAGCTCACGAGAGAAGATCTCTTTCGATGCGTACATCTCATAGAGTTTAGGGCCAAAATAGCCTTCCAGTCCCCAGCCTATCCCTTGAGGCAGCATTACGAAGCCCAGATACATAGCCTTCTTGCCCTTAGGGGCGATGTTACCCATAAACTCGTTCTTCTTAGGGCTGATCATCATCTCGCCGAAGGAGAACATGGCAATCGCCAGGACGATCATCCAGGCGGCGTTGGTGGCACCGATAAGAACGAAGGCAATAATGCTGAGCAAACAGCCTGCAAGCATGGCGGTAGTAATGCGGTATTTCGCGGTAAGCGCCGCCACCAGGAAGCAGCTGGTCATGATCATACCTGCGTTAAGGTTCAGCATGCCCTCAGGCATCACCTTAGTGCCCGAGTTATCCAGGCCCAGCCAGAACTGTAATACGCCGTTTGAGGTACCCTCACTGCCAAACAGGCTGGTAACGATCACACTGGTATCGACCCACTCGGCAATATGAATTGGTAGCACGTCAAACAGTGCGTTAAACAGGAACCAGAAGCCAGCAAATACCAGCATATAGTAGATCACAACCGGCTTTTTCAGCTCATGTAGGGCGTCTTTCCACAGGGCTTGCTGTGTGATCTCGCCACTTTTTATCTGACGGTTGCGCTCCATGCGCTCCTCTTTGCCTGGCTCCTTGTAGGCCAGTAGGAAGAGGAAGTTGAGCGAGATGATGGCGGCGCAGGCATAGAAGACGTTGTCCCAGGAGAGCTGGCGCATATGAACCGCCACCAGTGGGCCGAGGAAACCACCGATATTCACCACCTGATAGAAGATGCCCCAGGCCATTGAGGTATTTTGGCGTCCCGTCGAGAGGACCAGTGTACCCTGGATCCCGGGTTTAAATATCCCTGTGCCGCCGGCCAGTAGCATGGCGCCGAAGAGGAAGCCCCAGAAGTTAGGAAAGAAGGCCATGACCAGATAACCGGAGATCTTAATCACGGTCGAGGCGAAGATGGTTTCCTTGTAACCAACACGGTCTGAGATCCCGCCGGTAAACACTGGGATAAAGGTTTGCATCAAGGCCCAGATAGAGATGATGACACCATAGTCATGCAGACTGATCCCCAGTCCGCCTTCAGACACAGGCGCCTTGGCATAAAGACCGGCACTGGCTTTCACACCATAGTAGGCGATACGTTCGACCAGCTCCATGCCGCCGACGATCCAGAAAATGTAACTTAAACTGGCAATGGAGGCCCACATTCCCAGCTGCTTGACTTCGCGCAGATCATTTTCTGCGTAAGCATCATTGGCGTCGCTCATACCCTTCCTCAATTTTTATCGTTTTGTTGTGCTGCTTAATCTGCAACATCTAGTGTTGGTTAGTGATACCTATGCTAGTAAATCGCCGAACATCCTAGCTTGTTAACACGTTTGGTAACCGCGTTACTATTTTCGACTGTAGAATAACGACTTATCGAAAAATTAACCCTTGTTATTAAACGTATTTGTTACGCCATTTCTGAACGCCTATTTACTGTGATTGGTATGATAAGCACTCGCTACCGAGGCGAGCACTGCACATTTGACAGCACACTTTACCTAAAAATGACCTTAAAGACCAAAACCATTCACATTGAGTGACGCTGGTGTGATGAGCAGGTAAAAAAAAGCGAGCACTCCGGCTCGCCAAAAAGGGGGTGACAACAACGGTTTTCCTGTCGTCAAGGGGAAAGCAACTGACCAAATTGGGCCAAACTATAGCGGCCAGGCCTGTTCGCCATCGACGGCAACGGCTTGTAGATCTAGGCCATAACAGTAATCTCCCGGCGCATAGACATAGATAGCCTTGGGCACGGCAGGATAAGCGAAGCTGGCGACCTGGGTCTTGGCGGCCTCAGAGGTAGTCAGTCCCCACATCTGGTAGAAGTCGCGATAGTCGAGCCCGGTGGAGAAGCTCATGGCGATCATCAGAAAGTCGTTGTTACTTAGCTCCTTGGCCGCGGCCAGGTCGAAATGGCTAAAGCCCAGTTGGTCACGCTTGGCCAGCCAGCTGGTCTCATCGGCCTGAGCGCGCTCAAACTCCCGCAGCAATATGTGCAGTCTGGCCAGCAGATGCCAACCATTTTGCAGCGCCCCCTTTTTCTGGGCGGCAATCATAGTTTGCAACATGGTCGCCATACCGCTCGACCAGCTGGTGAGGTTGGCCGCCTGCACATAGGCGAAGGGATCGGCCTGGCGCTGACTGGCCTGTAATACTTCAAACTCATCCTGAATCGACAGGCCCTGGCATTGGGGAAGCTTACCTGTCTCAATATAGGCCCGTGACTTAGTGTAATAGGAGTAAGGGTTGGTGGAGGCGTGCCCCTCGTGGCCATCGAATCTAAGGCGTTTTCGCTCCAGTCCATGGCCAAGCTCGTGGATATCGCCATGGCCCGTAGGGCTAAATGACCAAGAAGCATCGTAGGGGTTACCCGAGCAGCCCGAACCACAGGTAGGTTGGTCGGCATTCATATGTTTAACCATATCTAACTGATTGAGCTGCCAACCCTTAGTCGCCGCAAAGTTAACGATTTCGTCGACGCTGTCGATACCCGGGCCCTTAAAGCCAGCTAATAAGTGGGGATAGTTGTGCACATAGCTGCCGATGGCCTGGCTCATCTTCAGCGGCGTGTCCCACATGGACTCCTTGCTCATGGTCTCTTGCATCTTATTGAGCCGTGAATGCACCTCAAAATGCGCTGTGGCTAGCTCGGCCCAATCATAGTCGCCCTTGGTCAAGGCTTGTAGGAAACTCTGCTCATCCATGCCGTCGCGCCAGAAGGGGTGCAGGCCGACCTGGCTAAAGCTGAATTCGACTATCTGATCATTGTCGCTAAACCTTATCTGC
This sequence comes from Shewanella marisflavi, assembly GCF_002215585.1. NCBI lineage: Bacteria > Pseudomonadati > Pseudomonadota > Gammaproteobacteria > Alteromonadales > Shewanellaceae > Shewanella > Shewanella marisflavi. The sequence goes on along the minus strand of NZ_CP022272.1, from coordinate 3,387,347 downwards.
ACTGGGCCACCATAGGGAGAGGTAAGGGTAAGGGTTTCTCCCGGCTTTATCGCTATGGCTGGCGACTGCAGATACTTGGGGCGGTTATAGCCATTGCTGGCATATTCGTGAGTAGAACCTGAACGTTGAGTATTGATAAAGATCTTGGTTTCTACCGCATTGGTGTCTGTGCGCTTTACCTTAAAGGTCTGTCCCGGTAGGGCGTAGACGCCCGCGGCGCGAAACGGCGCCTTACTGGTCAGGGAAACCGTTTTATCTACCGGATTAATATGGGAGAAGTCGGTGCGGCTGAAATTACCCAGATCCTGTGGCACAGGATTGAGGTGACGGGTGTTGTAAACGCTACTGTCGGCAAAGAGGGCCTTAAGGTAGCTCATCGGCGCGGTAGTGGAGACATCCATGGGGTATGTTATCTCGCTACGGTAACGATCGCCGAGTAGAATCAGATACTTGTACAGCTGATACTCAGAGGTATCGAAGATAGCCGTCTTCTCTGTGTCCAGACGTTTGATACTGTTTTGGATATGGCTAAGGGTTGTGCGATAGGTCTCGCTAAAGAGGGGATCGCAGGTGTCCGCGCAGCTGGCCAGATTAAAGCCTGGGGTTTCGCTTTCCAGCAGCTCGAGCCAGAGGGCTTCCTGGGTCAGCGACGGTTTGGCGGCTTGCATGGCGAGGTAGTCGCTCCAGTCCGCCTTGTCTGGACTATAGAAATTGCCCGGACCACCAGGTCCCTGCATGGCAAACCCCATGGCGCCGAGTACGGTTTGAGTCAGCGGCACACTGTTCCAGCTGTGCATGTGCAGATACAAAAGCGGTGTCTTGGCCTCTTGCAGGGCGTCGAGTCTCGCCGACACCAGGGGTTCATCAAAGGATTCGATAGAGCCTGTGATCACCAGTTCGGCTTCGCCCAGGCAGCTCGCCAATTCGCTGGCGACCTCACAGCGGCTCACCTGCCAGTTGGGATAGTGACTGGCGAGCCAGGTGGTGATGCGACTCTTACTCCAGTCGCTGATGAGGAATAGACGCACCTGCTTGCTGGCGGCGACAGTCTCTTGCTTCTCACCGGTTAACCAGGCCAGCAGTCGCATCATGCTGGGCTCAAAGCTCAAGTTATTGCCGCCTTGCATGCTGGAGATGATATCTGTACCAAAGGCGGCGTTACGCTGGCCATTGAGGTCGCTGGCCGCCGCAAATAGGCGTCCCTGATTGCCCCTTATCAGCTCGAAACTCTGGTTAATAGGAAACCCTTTACTGGCCAGCGGCATCTGAATCATCTGCGAGTGTTGGCCCGAATCATAGCTGACCCTGTCTGCCTGATAGATGGTGCTTAAAAAGTGCTTGTGGGCGCTGCGATAGTCTTGGATCAGCTTGAGGCCGCGGGCGATCACCTTAGGCTCCAGATCTTTGATGAGATCGGCATCACCGCTCTGACTGGCGGCGCTGATCTTGTCTTTCAGTTTAAGAGTGAGGCTATCCTGGCTACTCAGGCCTGCAGCGTCTGTCACCGTCAGGGAGACCATTATCTCCTCATCCTGCATCAGCTCACTGGCATTCAGGGTGAGGGTATCGCTGTTAAGACCGGTTAGTGTGATCTCTGGGCCTTGGGTTTGTTGCCATTGGTAGGTCGCGCTGCCCGGATTAAATAGGGTGACGTTCGCGGTAAGTGAGAGGGTTTCATGATTCCAGATTTGTTGATCTGGTCCCAGGTCGATACTCGGCGCCTGTGCCAGTGGTGGCGTCACCACGCCTCCGTTGCCCGCATCCGTATTGCTATCCTCTGAACCGCCGCAGGCCGATAACCCTAAGGCGATAGCGAGTATCCATGGTTTCATTGTTAACCCCTCATTTTCAATTTGTGACATTCTGATAGCATTTGCTGCTGAAATCAAATCAAAATTAAGAATTATTCAATAAAAACAATGGTTAAGTCGATATTTTGACGTCTTTGTTTTTTTGACGCTAGCCTTCTACTGTGCCTCGTCGACCAGGGCCGGCTTGTCAGGCGCCGCCTCGATGAGCGTCTCACTGCTAAGCCCTTTCACCTCACTGCGAGCTAACCATTAATTTTCAGCTGTGCCCAAGAGAAGCTTTGACCCTGACCTTTTAACTCAGTTTGCAGGGCGAAGTGCACCGTCATTGAGGTGATTTCCAAAAACTTTGGCTAAATGTGATCTATTACTTATTGGGTATGTCACAGTACTGTTACTTTAATGCTATAAGTAAAAGTACTATAGATTGCGCTGCGTGAAATACCTTTGTTTTAAATGATTTATGTTTTAAATGGCTAATGCTTTATATGGCTTAAGTTTTAAATTATTTAGGCTTTGAACAAGCTGGCAGAGTCGGCGTTATACAAGCTTTGCGGGTAAGTCAAAATGCGCGATGGCAAAGGTCTTAGGGGAAGTTGATGTCTCAACAGGGAGTAGGAATGATGGATCGTATTAAGTCGGTTCGTTTTCAGTTAAAACTGAATGTCTTTTTAATCATCTTTGCCTTTGTGTTTCTTGGCTACAAAGGCATTACCGGCATGTTAGATGCGGGGGCGTCGATTGGTGAGCTTTATGGTCAGGGGATGCAACACAGCATCAGGGCCGGAAAGATTTTGCATGAATTGGAGATGGCCCGCAGTGGTCTGCTCCTCGGGTTTCAGCATGCTCCCGATAACGCCTTTGCAGATATGCACAATCACCCACTGAGCTTTCATGTGGAGTCGAGCCGTGAATCGATTAAGTTGCTGCATGACATTATAGATAACCAGATCTTAGCGTCGGATCTCGATAGTGATGAGCGTACTCAGGTGAATCGTTTAGTCTCACTGCTCGATAAGGTCACTCAAGAAGGCTTTAACCCCGCTATCGAGGCGCTAAGCCAGGGCGATTACCAGCGTTCCAATCAACTCTTGCTGGAAAATATCAATCCGCTGTTTAAGGACATCACGGCCCAGGCTCAGGCTTTCCTGGATTTGCAGATAGCCGAAGCTAAAGCCAGTTACCAGGACTCTGAGGAAACCGTTTCTCTTTATATCTGGCTGGTGGCCATCTTCTCAGGTGTCGCCATGTTGACCATTACTGCCAGCTCGGTATTTATCATACGCAGGGTCAGCCAATCTGTGGTGCAACTGGAAGAGACGGCGGTGGATATTGCTGCCGGGGATTTGACCAAGCGGATCCGGTTGGGCGGACAGGATGAGTTTGCCCACATTGCCGAACATGTGAACCGCATCGCAAGCGATTTCCAGCAGGCGGTGACCAATACTCATGCCTCCACCTCGCGCCTGGCCAGCGCGGCTGAAGAGAATGCCGTGGTCTCAACCCAGACTCAGCGAAATGTGCTGGATCAACAACAGCAGACCCAGCTGATCGCCACCGCCATCCATGAATTTACCGCCACTGTGCGCGAAGTGGCTCAGAGCGCCGCATCGGCCGCTAGCGCCTCCCATGAAGCCAACGAGGCCGCCCATGGCGCCCAGGGTGTGGTGGATGAGAGTATCGCTGTTATCGAAGCCCTGTCTCAGGAACTGACTAGCGCCAGTGAGGCGATGACGCTACTCGCGCAGCATTCCGATGAGATAGGCAGCGTGGTCGATGTGATCCAGGGGATTTCTGAGCAGACCAACCTGCTGGCACTTAACGCCGCGATTGAGGCGGCGCGGGCGGGCGAGCAGGGCAGAGGCTTTGCCGTGGTCGCCGATGAGGTGCGCTCCTTGGCCAAACGTACCCAGGACTCGACCGAGGAGATTCAGAAGATGATCCAGCGTCTGCAACAGGGGGCGCGTGGTTCGATGCAGATGATGCAGAGCGGTACCGAGCAGGTTAAACTCAGTGTGGATAAGTCTCTGCTGGTGCGCGGCGCCCTGCAGCAGATCTTAAACAGCATAGAGGAGATCAATGCCCTCAACGCCCAGATAGCGACCGCCTCAGAGGAGCAGAGCTCGGTGACCGAGGAGATCAATATCAACATCACCAATATCAGCGAGATCTCAGATCAGACCGCCGAGGGCGCCAGACAGAGCAGTGATGCCACCGAAGATCTGGCCAGACTGGCAGAATCTATGGAGGCGGATATCGCCCACTATAAGGTGTAGTCGGCTATTAAGAGGTCACGCGAGGTCTAGGCGAAAAACAGCAGATAAGAAAAAAGGCAGTCAACTGACTGCCTTTTTAGTATCTCAAACCGGATTAGCTTTCCAGCTTAGCCCTCGAGCTTAGCCAGCTCGGTCTTCTGCTCGCTGAGCTTATCCATATCGCGTTGGAACTCGGCCAGCTTGGCGCGCTCCTTCTCGATAACCGCTTCCGGCGCCTTGGCCACGAAGCCCTGGTTATTGAGCTTGCCTTCGATACGCTTAGCTTCACCCGCAAGCTTTTCAAGTTGCTTGTCGATACGCGCCATCTCGGCGGCCACATCGATAAGGCCAGCCATAGGGATCAACAGCTCCATCTCGCCAACCAACTGAGTGGTCGACATAGGCGCTGTGTCACCGTCCGCCAGAATCGTCATAGATTCCAGTTTGGCCAGAGTCGCAAAGAAGGTCTGGTTAGCTTCGACGCGTGCCTTGTCTTGCGCGCTAACGCTGCGTAGCAGGGCATTAAGTGGCTTGCTTGGGGCTATGTTCAGCTCGGCGCGGATGTTTCGCACGGCAACGATCACCTGCTTAACCCACTCCAGATCCGCCATGGCGGTTTCATCCACCTTGTCCGCCTGATATTCAGGGAACTCGGCCAGCATCAGGGTATCCCCCTCGACGCCCGCCAGCGGCTTAACGCGCTGCCAGATGGTCTCTGTCAGGTATGGCATCATAGGATGCAGCAGACGTTGCATGGCTTCCAGTACCGTCACTAGGGTGTGACGGGTACCGCGCTGCTCCGCCTCGGTGCCGTTTTGCAGTACAGGCTTGGTCAGCTCCAGATACCAGTCACAGAACTGGTTCCAGGTGAACTCGTACAGGGTATTGGCCGCCAGGTCGAAACGGTAGTTTTCCATGTGCTCGTCAAAGGTCTTAACCGTTTGGTTAAACAGGCCGACGATCCAGCGATCCGCCAGTGACAGCTGCATTTCGCCATCAGCTTTTCCGTTTGGAGACTGAGGGCCACAATCTTGCTCTTCTGTGTTCATCAACACATAGCGCGACGCGTTCCAGATCTTGTTACAGAAGCTGCGGTAACCGTCCAGACGCTTCATGTCCCAGTTGATGTCACGGCCGGTAGAGGCCATGGCTGCCAGGGTGAAACGCAGGGCGTCGGTGCCGTGGGCCTCGATGCCATCGCTAAACTCTTTACGGGTGCTCTTCTCGATCTTAGCGGCCAGCTGTGGCTGCATCATGTTGCCGGTGCGCTTCTCAACTAAGGCCTCGAGATCGATACCGTCGATCATATCCAGCGGATCCAGTACGTTACCCTTAGACTTGGACATCTTGTTGCCCTGCTCGTCACGGATAAGACCGGTCACATAGACCGTCTTGAACGGTACCTGCGGTTTGCCATCTTCGTCTTTGATGAAGTGCATGGTCATCATGATCATGCGCGCCACCCAGAAGAAGATGATGTCGAAACCTGTCACCAACACATCGGTTGGGTGGAAGGTCTTAAGCGCCTCGGTATCGTCTGGCCAGCCTAGGGTTGAGAAGGTCCACAGCGCTGAGCTGAACCAGGTATCCAGTACGTCTGGGTCTTGGCGTAGCACCACTGAATCGTCGAGGTTATGCTTGGCGCGAACTTCGGCTTCGTCGCGGCCCACATACACCTTACCGGCTTCGTCGTACCAGGCTGGGATACGGTGACCCCACCACAGCTGACGCGAGATACACCAGTCTTGAATGTCGCGCATCCAAGAGAAGTACATGTTTTCATACTGCTGCGGCACAAACTTGATGTCGCCGTTCTCAACCGCTTCGATGGCCGTCTTGGCCATAGGGGCTACGGCCACATACCATTGGTCGGTCAGTAGCGGCTCGATCACTACGCCAGAGCGGTCGCCGTAAGGCACCTTGAGGGCGTGTGGGTCAATCTTGCCCAGCAGGCCGAGTGACTCGAACTCTTCGACGATAGCAGTGCGGGCCTTGAAACGGTCCATGCCGGCAAAGCGCTCTGGCAGGCTGTTATCTAACTCGTTGTTGGCGGTGCCGTCGGTGTTAACCACTTCAGCCGTTGAGCGAATAGCCGCATCAATCGTTAAGATGTTGAACATGGGCAGGTTATGACGCTTACCTACCTCATAGTCGTTGAAGTCGTGGGCCGGGGTGATCTTCACGCAGCCGGTACCAAACTCCATATCCACATAGTCGTCGGCCACGATAGGGATGCGGCGGTTAACGATAGGCAGCAGGATAAACTTGCCGATCAGCGACTGATAACGCTCGTCGTCAGGATGTACGGCAACCGCGCTGTCACCCAGCATGGTTTCTGGACGCGTGGTGGCGACTTCTAGGTAGTCTTTACCGTCGGCGGTCAGCGCGCCATCGGCCAGCGGGTAGCGGAAATGCCACATGCTGCCCTGCTTCTCTTTGTTCTCGACTTCGAGATCAGAGATGGCGGTGTGTAGCTTAGGATCCCAGTTAACCAGGCGCTTACCACGGTAGATGAGCTCGTCGTTGTACAGACGCACAAACACCTCTTGCACCGCGGCAGACATGCCTTCGTCCATGGTGAAACGCTCACGATCCCAATCGACCGAGGCGCCCAGACGACGCAGCTGCTTGGTGATGGTGCCACCAGATTGGTTTTTCCAATCCCAGATACGGTCGATAAAGGTCTCACGGCCCAGGTCGTGACGGCTCTTGCCCTCTTCGGCTTCGACTTTGCGCTCCACCAACATCTGAGTGGCGATACCCGCGTGGTCGGTACCCACTTGCCACAGGGTATTCTTACCCTTCATGCGATGGTAACGGGTCAGGGTATCCATGATGGTGTCTTGGAAGGCATGACCCATGTGCAGGCTACCAGTCACGTTTGGCGGCGGGATCATGATGCAGTAATTGCCCTTCGACTCATCGCCGTGCGGCTTAAAGTAACCTTTCTCTTCCCAGTTCTGGTACAGAGCCTGTTCGATTGACTGTGGGTTGTATGTCTTTTCCATAGGAGCGTGTGCTTCTCAAACTAATTAATTGGTTGTTGGGTCGTTAGGGGGATCCCTAACTCGCGATACTGGCGATAGCGATCGCGCGCGGTCGCTTTCATAGCAGCATCGTTGGCAACGAAGTCGATAATCTGGCCAAAGTTTACCGCAAATTGCGGCGCTTGGTCTGCAAGATTAATCAGAAGATGACGATTTTTATTGGGGCCCAGTTTATCAAAGCCTATCTCTACTGGCGCACCACCCGTTGGCCCTTCACCTTTGAGGTTGTGGGGCACAAATGCTGTGGGCTCAAATTGCCATAATATTTCGTCAATCTCATAGGCCTGCTGTTGATCATTACAGTGGATATAGACCAGTTGTTGATCGCGATATGCCTGCTTGGCGAGCCGACAGGCAAACAGATAGACATTCTCGCGCTCTGCCTTGGCAACATCGGTTGCGGCAGAAGCTGCTTGTGGCATCAAATAAAACAAGGCGTTAGGCATTATCTGGCTCTATGTTGCTCGAGTATGGCTAGGCGTTGACGAAAGAGAGAATTCTACACCTAAAAGGGGGCGTTAAACCAGAGGGGGAGGGGATTTGTCGAATAACAAATTGGGTAATATTTTTGTGTTAGCGGTTAACTTTGATTGGTGTTTACCAGTTACTGGTAACGTTAACCTTTATTTCAACCTATCACCTGCGGTGGGCTCATGTGCAAACACATTTTTGACACGCTACAAGCACATCCCTGTGAGCTCTGCCTCGGCATCCATGCCTCGGAAGGTCAAAAATGTGTTTACACTGGGTGATTATCTATCTTCGATTTAGCTGTGTTTGGGTACACGAAGTATTTGAGGTGGGGTTGGTAAGCCAAAGCCTTTTGGAATTGAGTTTTGCCTGCTGAAGACCAATGCTTCATTGTTTTTAATGGCTTGGCAGTAGGTGCAGTGCATGGATGCGCCAATGTCGCGATTGCAGGGGGGCAAAAGAGCGATCTTTATGCGCAGGTACTGCTGTGACACGGAGAGTGAAGCGCAGCTTTGAGCCAACGAACGAGAGGCATGGATGCCGAACTGGCCCTTAAACAGGGATGTTGTTCAAGTACATTCCCTGTAGGCTCTGCCGTGACATCCCTGTCACGGAAGGTCACAGCCGTACCTACACCGAGTTATCCATCTCTTCGATTTAGCCTTGTATGGAGAAAAGCTAAATGAGAGAGACATGAATTTTAGGGAATGTTTACTCTGACCCCACTTACTCTTGCTAATGATAAAGAAGTGGCAATTAGTTAGGGGCTGATGACACTAGGAATTTAATAAACCGCTTTAATGAGCCATGCTATCGACTAATAATTTAGCCGCATCAGACATGGCTCTAGGGTCAAATATCGCACATAAGCTGGCGGGAATTTTCTCCTTTAACGGCACAAACTCGATGCCGTCCCATTGATGGGCGGTAAAACTTGAGGGCACAATCGCAACCGACTGACTAATTGCAACATAAGCCATTAAGCTGGTCGGCTCGACAAATTCTTTAGCCACCTCGGGCACAAAACCCGCTTGGCTACATTCATTAATAATTAGTGATGCAGATGCTGAGTTTTCGCGGCGCATAAAAGTGAAATTCTGACTACGAAGTTCAGGCAATGATAACTGACTACTCGCAGATAACGGGTGATCTTGTGCCATTGCCACAACAAAGCGCTCATTAGTTAATGGCTTGCTAGATAAAGGATGAATATCTAGCGCATCGGCAAAGCGTACTATGCCAATATCAATACTTTTATCTAAAATCGCCTGCTTTTGCATACGGGGTGACATTTCCAACATGTCGATACTGTAATCAGGATAAGCGTGATTGAAGCCTTTCACCATATCGCCTAAGCCAGCCCAAAATGCCGAACTGACAATACCCAATTTAATCTGCTGACTTTGCTTGCGATCAGCATGCTGCACTTTGAGCATGGCATGGTCAAAAGAGCGAAAAAGATGATCGCACTCAAGTTTTAGCACCCCACCTGCTGTGGTCAAGCTCACATTTCTGGAGTTTCTTGTCAGTAATTTCACTCCTAAAAGCCCTTCCAGCTCCTTAATTTGGCTACTCAGAGGCGAGTTGGTGATATTTAAGTTACTGGCAGCTTTACCAAAATGCTCGGTTTGCGCTAGTTCATAAAAATAACGCAGCATCTTTAAAGTAATCTTATCTATGAATTCATTGGTTTTTTTCATAAATCCACTTCCATTCGCATATTATCAGCACTAATAACACCAACCCAAAGCCGTTTAGGATCGCATTAATCATGCTGAAATATAGCATGATTAACAGGTTTTTGGCGATGTTCAGCAAAAAACGCTCTGCTACTATCAAGCCACTTAACTCACTCAGAGGTACATTATGAGCACAGATCCAGTTGTAGTAGCGATTAACACTATCCAAGAACGTAAACCTAATTTCTCACCTAAAGCGGCCTTTATTTTAGGTTCAGGTTTAGGCGTCATTGCGGATGAACTACAAGACAAAGTTGTGATCCCATATGAAGAGCTAGCAGGTTTCCCTGTAAGTACAGTACAAGGTCACTCAGGTGAATTAGTATTAGGCACTATGAATGGCGTTGAAGTGATTTGCATGAAAGGTCGTGGCCACTACTATGAACACCAAAGCATGAAAGTGATGACCACACCTGTTCGTGTTTTCAAACGCTTAGGTTGTGAGTTCTTACTTGTGACTAACGCTGCGGGTTCATTACGCCCAGATCGCATTGATGTTGGTTCACTAGTTGCCTTTAACGATCACATCAATACCATGCCTGAATCACCAATGTGCGGTCCAAATGATGAAGCATACGGCCCACGCTTCTTTAGCTTAGCTAACGCATATGACAAAGACTTACGCCGAGAAGCGCTCGCCATTGCTACGCAAAACGACATTACTTTAAATGAAGGTGTCTTTGTATCTTACACTGGCCCTAACTTTGAAACCCCTGCGGAAATCCGCATGATGCAAATTATCGGCGGCGATGTGGTTGGCATGTCTGTGGTACCCGAAGTTATTTCAGCAGCTCACTGTGGCCTACCTGTGCTAGCTGTTTGCGCTATCACTAACATGGCTGAAGGTTTAGGTGATGTTGAGCTTTCACACGACCAGACCTTGAAGTGCGCTAAGTTAGCTGAAGCTAACTTTATCAAGCTAATTAATGAATTTATGAAGAGCCACTTCAACTCGTAGGAGCTTGTATGTTTGCTATCGGATTTTTAGGCATTGCTGCATTAATCGCCATCGGCTACTTATGCTCAGTCAATCGAAAGGCCATTTCATTGCGAGTGGTTAGCTCGGCTTTCGCCTTACAAATGGCCATTGGTGCGTTCGTACTTTATGTACCATTTGGTCGCGCAACTTTAGAAGGCATGTCTCACGGCGTGCATGCTGTATTAGACAGTGGTAAATCGGGTATCCAATTCTTATTTGGTAACTTAGTTAACTTCTCGGTCGAAGGCATTGGTTTTGTGTTTGCGCTGAATGTATTACCGCTAGTGGTGTTCTTCTCGGCATTAATCTCTGTGCTGTATTACTTAGGTGTAATGCAATACGTGATCCGCATTATTGGCGGCGCGGTGTCTAAAGTCATTGGTACTAGCCAAGCTGAATCTATGTCGGCAGTATCTAACGCTTTTGTCGGCCAAAGTGAAGCGCCATTAGTGGTTAAGCCATATATGCCAAAAATGTCTGACTCAGAATTTTTCGCCATCATGTGTGGTGGTATGGCTTCTGTTTCAGGCACAGTATTAGCTGGTTACGCTATGATGGGCGTGAACATGGAATACTTGCTTGCAGCGTCATTTATGGCTGTGCCTGGCGGTATCTTGTTCGCAAAATTAATGGTGCCAGAAACTGAGCAACCTACTTATACCATTAGTAACTCGATTACTTTTACCGAGAAACCACCAGTTAACTTGTTAGCGGCGGCAGGTGAAGGTGCTATGAGCGGCCTAAAACTAGCAGCAGCCATCGGTGCTATGTTGATTGCCATGATCGGTTTAGTCACGCTAGTAAATACCATTTTAGGCGGCGTGGGTGATATGTTCGGTATGACCTTAACCTTAGAACTTATCTTAGGTTGGATCTTCTCGCCATTAGCTTTCTTATTAGGTGTGCCGCTAGCCGATATTGGCATTGCGGGCGCGATGATAGGTAAAAAGCTGATTGTAAATGAGTTTGTGGCTTACTCAGACTTATCACCATACTTGCAAGATCCTGCTTTAGTCGCTCAAGCTGGCTTACAAGTTTTAGATGAAAAAACCAAAGTTATCATCAGCTTCGCACTATGTGGTTTTGCTAACATTGCTTCAATCGGCATCTTAATTGGTGGCTTAGGCACACTTTGCCCATCACGTACCGACTTTATTGCGAAATACGGTGTACGCACCTTAATTGCGGCAAGTTGCTCGAACTTATTAAGTGCAGCCATTGCAGGTATCTTTATCTCATTTGTTATCTAATTCTTCCCTCTATGGAGGAGCCATGTTGTGAAATCGCTCCTCCATCTTTCATATAGTTACTAGCCTCCATCTTTCATATAGTTACTAGGATTTGTAATGGACACTTTTTCAACTGTCGCAAAAAAAACCATTGGCCTTTTAGATTTAACTACATTAACTAATGTCGAAACTGATGAATGTATCATCAAATTATGCCAAAACGCTGCAACTCCTTTTGGCATGACTGCTGCAATCTGCATATTTCCGAGATTTATTCCAGTTGCTAAGAAACAGCTTAAAAAGCAGGGAACAAAGGACATTAAGGTAGCCACAGTCGTTAATTTCCCTCACGGTAATGACGATCTAAATATCGCATTAGCAGAGACCAGTGCTGCGTTAGCTTATGGTGCCGATGAAATAGATATCGTTTTCCCATACAGAGCTTTAATGGCAGGCAATGAACAGATTGGTTTTGAAATGATCAAATCTGCAAAAGAGCTTTGTGGGGATGTCACTTTAAAGGTAATTATTGAATCTGGTGAGCTTAAAACAGAAGACTTAATCCGAAAGGCGACTGAGTTATCTATTCGTGCTGGAGCTGATTTTGTCAAAACTTCAACCGGAAAAGTTCTTATCAATGCCACACCTGAAGCTGCTCGCATTATGGTTCAGACCATTTATGACTTAGGGGCACAAGATAAAGTAGGATTTAAAGCCGCTGGCGGCGTAAAGACCACTGAGGATGCCAAGGATTATCTAGAATCTGCTTCCAATATAATGGGTCGTGATTGGTTGAATGCTCAACATTATCGATTCGGTACTTCAAGCTTATTGGTTGATTTACTCAAAACACTTGGTGCTGAATCTCAAATGGAGCAAGGAGATTACTGATGGCACGTAAAGCGATTATCCTCGTCCTTGATTCTCTTTAAATAAATGAATAAATGGGGTCAGAGTTAACTTTTTAAGGGAGTTGATTGGCTCATGGTGGTTGGCTTTTCATTCCCTGAATGGCGTGGTCGATGTTTGAGTCGAGTTGGCCTAGCTCTGTCCTTAACTGGTTATACTTTAATCTATCTTGTTAGTGGCCATCAATATGTAATGTCACATATTTGCCTGCTTTTTATCGAAAAATAATTGCTTGTCTCTGGGAGAATTCAGTGAGGTTAAATCGAAGAGACGTTAGATACGGGTGTAAGCACACTTTTGGCTCTCGGCGGCATGGACGCCGCCGTGAAGCCTCCAGGGACGGAACCTCGGCGTGCCAAAAGAGTGCTTGCACAACCCCCGCCGGGCAGGCGTTAGATTGCAGCGAAGGTGCGACCTTCAAATCCACTTAGTCAATGACTATGACGCTTAGCGCTAATATTCAGTTTCTCAGACACTAATTACAATGTGTCTCCCTATTCCCCCGTCGGGTAGGCGATAGGTTGCCATGAAGGTACGACCCTCAAATACTTTCAATAAATTACAATGCAGCCAAATTCGGTTAAAGCAAATAAAGGGGGCAACCTTTTACTTCAAACTTAGTCATCCCCTTTGACTAGCAATATATTCAGACCTTCATCGTCGGTTGGCGGCTCAAAATATTGCGTCACATGATGGAACATGGTTTCGTTATCGAAGTGGGCGCGTTCTGGCTGTTCCTGGCGCCGCTTGCCTATTTGAGCCAGGCACTGCTGATCGCTGAGCTCCAGATAGATGAGCTGATGCTCGCAAGCTAGCTCGTGGCAGAGCGAGATAAACCACTGCCGCTGCTTCCTAGTGTTGGCGGGAAAATCCATCACCACCTTAGTGCCGATATTTATCAGGTGTGCCACATGGTTTCTGATGAAGGGTTTGATGAGGCTTGAATAGTGAATATAGTCGTCAAATGACTCAATCTGATTGGGAAAGTGAGCCGCTAACCATTCATCTTCCGACAGTAACAGCGCCCCTTTTTCATCGGCGATTTGTCTTGCCTTGGTCGACTTGCCCGCGCCCATTTTGCCGCAGAAAAAGAAGAGTTTTCCCTTATGTGTCATCTATTGTCCCTTATCCGTGTTAGGCCATTTTTACATGCTTATACCGCAGCTATATTAGGTATTGGTGATATTAAACCATAGCCATATATTTGGGGTGCGCGGCGATGCGCTTAAGCCATGATTGAATCGCCGGGTAGTGATTGAGATCGAATCCGCCTTCGTCGGCCACATGGGTGTAGCCATACAGAGCGACGTCGGCCGTGGTCAGCTGCTCGCCGGTTAAATAGGGCGTCTCTTGCAGCTGGCCTTCCATCACCGCCAGCGCCTTGTGGCCGCCTTGTTGTTTTGACTCATAGTCGGCGCGGCGATCGTCCGGCAGCCCGAGGTATTTGGCGATAAAGCGTGCCACGGCAATATAGGGCTCATGGCTGTATTGCTCGAAGAACTGCCATTGCTGCACTTTGGCGAGGGCAAAGCTGTCTTTGGGCAGGAGTTCGCTGTCGGTGGCGAGATAGTTCAAGATGGCGTTGGACTCGCTGAGGCAGCGGCCATCATCGAGCTCCAGCAGGGGGATCTTGCCGTTGGGGTTCTTGGCCAGAAACTCGCTATTGCCGGTATCGCCCGCGAGAATATCCACATAAATCCATTCATGTTCAATGCCCAACAGGGCGCACAACAACTTCACCTTGTAGCAGTTACCAGACTGCAGATCGCCGTAGATTTTCACACATACTCCTTATGTTATTAACGCCTGCCAAACAGACGTTTTTTACAGAACTCGCTCATTACAAAGCACCCGAGGGCGGCTCATCGCTAGCCGGGTCGCAAGACTCCTGCTCCCGTTTAACCTCTTCTTGTTTAATACGCTGCAATTTTTTGATCTCACTCGGCGGTATGGGAAATAACGAAATTAAAGGAAATAACGCCAAGGCGAGATAAGCCCCAGTGGGCATCCCCTTGGCCCAGCCGACCAGCCTTGCCAGTGCCCACAGAAGCAGGATAAAGAGAAAGCCTGCCACGAAATAGCATAATAGTGGCTCCCAGCCACCCAATCGCCCTACAAGATCCATTTGCCTAACCTATCAATTCACCGTCTTAATTTAAATGGGTGTTAGATAGGAAAAATCAACCGGACTTAATGCCCTAGCAAAGGCAGAAACAGATCAAGTTAAGTCGAAGAGACGTTAGATACGGGTGTAAGCACACTTTTGGCTCTCGGCGGCATGGCCAAAAATGTTCCCTACATTTTTTGGCATTCCCTACATCCATGTAGGTCAGTACCGCCGTGCTAGAAGTATGCTTGGTTTATTCTATCGATAACTAATGAAGTTAAATCGAAGAGACGTTAGATACTCAGTGTAAACACGATTTTGGCCTTCGAAATCATGGATGATTTCGCAGAGCCCACATGGATGTGCTTGCGGCGAGCCAAAATAGTGTTTGCACAACCCCCGCCGGGCAGGCGTTAGATTGCCATGAAGGTGCGACCTTCAAATTCACTTAGCCAATGACCATGACGCTTAGCGCTAATATTCTGTTTCTCAAACACTAATTACAATGTGTCTCCATATTCCCCCGCCGGGCAGGCGTTAGGTTACAGCGAAGGTGCGACCTTCAAATCGACTTAGCCAACGACCGCGACGTTAACTCTAACACTGAGTTTTTCGCACATTAATTACAATGTGTCTCCATCCCCGCTAGGCAGGCGATAGATTGCCATGAAGGTGCGATTATCAGCGCGAGGCCAAACGGCAATACGGTTAGATGCTAACAACTAGCTAGGCCAAGGTTGCGGCCAGGCAATAAAAAACCACCCTTTGTCGGGTGGTTTTTATGTTTTCAGCGTCTAACGTTCAAGTCTGCAAGACCCGAACTTCAAGTTTTATTGATTCGAGAAATTATTCTCAACCAACTTCTGCTTGTTTTCCGCCTGTGGCACGTGACACTGAGTACAGTTGAAATACTCATAGTTGAGCTTGCTGTCTGGCAGAATGTGCGACGCGTGAATCTCGGTCGCCTTCATGCGCTTAGCTTTCTCTGGGCTGTGACAGGTCATACAGCCATTCTTCTTGATGCTGATTGGGTAGTCGGCCTTGTGCGGGATCAGCGGTGGCTGGTGGACGAAGCCACGCTCGATTGACTGACCTCTGCTTGGATAGGTCGGCATCTCGTCAGCGGCACGTACCGCGGTGATCTCGCCTTTTCCGAGTGAACTGATATTCACAGGTTCGGCCGCAATGTCGCTTTGCTGACCGGAACAGGCACCTAGCGCCATCAGCGCGACTAAAGTGAGTACTTTTTTCATTGGTTGTTCTCCGCCTTTAGGGCAATTCTATTTTGATACTGGAAAACGCGTTGGGCACAAACATCGATACATCGGCCGCACTGAGTGCAATCACTGTCGACTATCATGGGGTTGTCGCCTTTAAGAGCAGGCTTTAACACCTGCCGCTCGGGACACACCTCAAAACAATCCATACAGTTGTCGCATGCCTTGGCATTGACCGCAGAGACCTTAACCGGGCTCGCCTTGCCCAGCAGGGCAAACAGGGCGCCGGTGGGACACAGGTGACCACACCAGGCCCGTTCACTAATGAAGAGATCCAGCAAGAAGATCATCGCCAGTATCCATAGCCCACTACCGGCACCAAACAGCAGGGCGCGGTAGAGGATAGGCACTGGGTTGACCCACTCCCATGCGGTAATGCCTGTGACCAAGGGCAGTAGTAGCACCAGGGCCAGCAGGTAGTAGCGCAGGTTCCTGGGCATCTCGGCGGTGCGTGGCAGACGCAGTTTGCGTCTTAGCCAGCTGGCAGCGTCGGTGACCAGGTTGACCGGGCAGACCCAGCTGCAGAACACCCGTCCACCCGCAAGCAGGTAGAACAGCGCTATGATGAGCGCACCGACAAGCAGCGCGGTTTCGGGAAGGTGTCCCGTCATCAGCACCTGCAGGGTGACCAGGGGATCTGACAGGGGCACAGCCCCCAGCAACTCGCTGGAAGAGAGATTACCTTTGAGTATCCAGAGCCCCATCCAGGGGCCGATGGCAAAGGTCAGCAGCACACACAGCTGACTGGCACGACGCAGGAACAGGAACTTGTGGGCACGCCACCAGCCTAGTTCATCGATCGCCGCCTGAGCGAAACGTGTCTGAGCCGCGCCTGGCGCTGTCATCTTCGTATTACTCATGCCGTTCTTCATAGTGTGAGCCCCTTATTCAACATCTCCAGCGTGGTCTCTTCTGTGTTGATATAGGTATCGTGGGTTGCGGTTTTACCGAGCGCAATATGAGCCGGCAGCACCTTAATGGCCGCTTCTTCCAACACGCAGGCATGTTCACACTTGCCACAGCCGGTACAGGTGTCGCTGTTGACCGTGGGGATAAACATGGCGTGGTGGTCGCTGCGGTGGTTACGCTGCCGTTCGAGCGTGATGGCGTTGTCGATCAAGGGGCAGACGCGGTAACAGACGTCACAACGCAGCCCTTTGAAGTTGAGACAGTTTTTCTCGTCGATCAGTACCGCTATCCCCATCTTGGCCTCTTCGATATTGGTCAAGCCGTGATCCAGCGAACCCGAAGGGCAGGCTTTCACACAGGGGATATCTTCGCACATCTCACAGGGCACTTTGCGGGTCGTGAAGTAAGGCGTACCCGTGGGGGCACCCTCAAACCAGCGAGCCAGTTTCAGGGTGTCGTAGGGGCAGGCCTCAACACAGAGTCCGCAGCGTACACAGGCCGACAGAAAATCTTGCTCATCCAAGGCGCCAGGTGGTCGAACCGCCATAGGGTCCAGGTGCGAGGATTGCTTGGCAACCCCACTGACACCTAGCCCTAAGAGACCCATAGCGCAACCTGCCTTAGCCGTAGTGGCTAAGAACTGGCGGCGATTGACCCCCTTAGTTTTACTATTGCGATTGACCTGGCTCATATCTAGCTCTTCGTATTCGATGTTTAACTCAAGCGATTAAAGGGTTCACTGAACCGCTTTAGGCTTTCATCACTTTTACCGGACACTTCTTGAAATCTGTCTCTTTCGAGAGAGGATCTGTGGCGTCCAGTAACAACTTGTTGACCAGTTGGCGCGCATCGAAGAATGGCATAAATACCACGCCTCGTGGCGGTTTGTTCCGGCCTTTGGTTTCAACACGTGTCTTGACTTCACCGCGAGGCGAGGCCACGACCACTTCATCACCACGTTGTAGACCACGGGCCTTGGCGTCTTCCGGATGCATGAAGATCTGTGCATCTGGGTAGGCGCGATACAGCTCGGGAACGCGGGCGGTCATAGACCCTGTATGCCAATGTTCGAGCACGCGGCCCGTCGACATCCAGAGATCGTATTCTTCGTTCGGCTCTTCGGCGGCAGGCTCGTAAGGTAGAGCGAAGATCACCGCCTTACCGTCTGGCTTACCGTAGAAGTTAAAGCCTTCACCGGCTTTGACATAAGGGTCGCTACCTTCGACGAAGCGGCGCAGCGTCTCTTTGCCATTGACCACAGGCCAGCGCAGACCGCGGGTCTCGTGGTAGGTGTCGAAGTCGGCTAAGTCGTGGGCATGGCCGCGACCGAACTGGGCGTACTCTTCGAAGATACCCTTTTGCAGGTAGAAGCCGAAGGCTTCTGACTCATCGTTTAGCTCACCCTTACAGTCTGAGGTGGGGAACTTGTTGATCACCCCGTTGGCAAACAGCACATCATAGAGCGTCTTGTCAGCGTATTCAGGCTTCTTGGCTACCAGTTCTGCTGGCCAAACTTCTGATACCTTGAAGCGCTTAGAGAACTCAACTAGCTGCCAAAGGTCAGACTTGGCGCCTTCTGGTGCCTTGACCTGCTGGTGCCACATATGGGTACGGCGCTCGGCGTTACCATAGGCACCTTCTTTCTCGACCCACATGGCGGTCGGCAGAATCAGGTCGGCAGCCATGGCGGTGACCGTTGGGTAAGGATCTGACACCACGATGAAGTTTTCTGGGTTACGGAAACCTGGGTAGATCTCATCGTTGATGTTAGGGCCAGCCTGCATGTTGTTGGTACACATGGTCCAGTAACAGTTGAGCTTGCCATCTTTGAGCATGCGGCTCTGCAGTACGGCGTGGAAACCGGGCTTAGGCGGAATTGTGCCTTCTGGTACTTGCCATAGCTTTTCGGTCACGGCTCTGTGCTTAGGATTGGCCACAACCATGTCGGCAGGTAGACGGTGCGCGAAGGTACCCACTTCACGGGCGGTACCACAGGCTGACGGTTGACCGGTTAGCGAGAATGGGCTGTTACCTGGGGTAGAGATCTTACCGGTCAGCAGGTGGAGGTTGTAGAGCATGTTGTTAGCCCAAACACCACGTACGTGCTGGTTGATACCCATGGTCCACAGGCTCATGACCTTCACCTTAGGATCGGCGTAGGCCTTGGCCAGGATCTCGAGTTTTTCTGGCTCGACGCCACTCATCTTGGCGGCGTATTCCAGGGTGTAGGTGCTGACGAACTTAGCGTACTCGTCGAAGCTGATGGCGCTAGACTTGCCATTGCCTGGGTTTTTGGCTTTCTTCTCAAGCGGATGATCAGGACGCAGACCATAACCGATATCTGTGGTGCCCAGGGCAAACTTAGTGTGCTTGCTGACAAATTCTTTGTTCACCGCACCGTTTTGAATGATGTAGTTGGCGATGAAGTTAAGGATCACCAGATCAGACTGAGGGCGGAATACCATAGGGTTGTCGGCGAGATCGAAACTGCGGTTTTCGAAGGTCGACAACACATGCACGCGGCTATCAGGGCTACTTAGGCGACGATCCGATAAACGTGCCCAAAGGATTGGGTGCATCTCGGCCATGTTGGCGCCCCAGAGCACAAACTGATCGGCGGCTTCTAAGTCATCGTAACAGCCCATAGGCTCGTCGATACCGAAGGTACGCATAAAGCCACCTACGGCCGAAGCCATACAGTGACGGGCGTTTGGATCTATGTTGTTGGTGAGGAAGCCTGCCTTGTGCAGTTTAGAGGCGGCGTAACCTTCCCAAACGGTCCACTGGCCTGAGCCGAACATGCCGACGGCGGTAGGACCCTTGGTTTTCAGGGTGTGCTTCCACTTTTCAGCCATGGTATCCAGGGCTTTGTCCCAGCTGACCGGGGTAAATTCACCCTCTTTGTCATACTGGCCATTCTTCATGCGCAGTAGCGGCGTGGTAAGACGGTCTTTACCGTACATGATTTTGGATAGGAAGTAGCCCTTAATACAGTTAAGGCCCTTATTGACCGGACTTTCTGGATCGCCCTTGGTGGCAACGACTTTGCCGTTATTGGTGCCGACCAATACGCTACAGCCCACGCCGCAAAAACGGCAGGGGGCCTTATCCCACTTGATGTTGTCATTCTGCTCAGCGGCTTCAACGATCTTCACTGGCAGAGTGACACCAACCGTGGTCGCAGCGGCAACTGCGGCGTTGGCTTTTAGAAACTCGCGACGGCTAATGCTCATGGTGTTTCCTCACTCTTTTCTTCTAATGGTTCAACTTGGTGATAGACAAGACTGCTTGATAACACCCCGCTAAGGGCGTTGATGGCTTCGACGTTATCGAGGATGGCACCTTGGGTGGCGCCTTCCAGAGTAATGACTAACTTACCCTCGTCGGTAACGGCGTGGATATCGGCGCCCGCCAGGGCGTTGATATCCGCTGTAACTTGAGTTACTGCGCTTGGTGAGGCGTGAACCACCAGGCTGGTAACATGATATTCCTGTGTCATGGGTTAACCCTGTTGTGGCGGCTGGACACCCGGGATATTGGCGATATTTAGGGTGTTGACCGCATAAGGATATGATTCAGTCTAAACCTTGCTGGTTATAGGGGTATACCTCTTGAGGGGTAACTGGCGCTTTTGTAGATCGAGATCAAAGTTTTTCGTGTGACCTAACTCTCAGTTCGAAATTTAAACAGGATTTAGCGCTGGACATTGGCTGATTTTTACCTCAACAAGCTTGGATAATTTGTCCAATATTGCCTAGCGACCGATTTAAAACGCACGATAAAACGAGGTTTTTAAACTCGCGTGAAAGCCTTAAATTAATTGGGTTTGTGCTAATTTAGCGATTTATCCCGCGACGGGATGCAAGGGGAATATCCAAGATTGAAAAGCATCGGCGGCGCGCTTGCCGGTGACTGCTATATACCTTGAGACCACAAGGCCTTGTCGGCCCGGGTTAACTTGGCTCATTTCATCTTATAAGAAGGTGAGGGCGAGCCCGGTAAACATGGATGACGCTTATATCATCATAGGTATATAGCGCTGATGGGCTGCTCGCCATTGGCGACCAGCTAGTGACGATCAGCTAGTAACGACCAGCTAGTGACGAGCCGCTAGTAGCCGGTGAGCTCCATATACCCTTGGCCCTGATGGGAGCCGCTTATCTGGATAGGCCCTTCCCAGTAGCGCACGCTCAGGGGCATCAGACTGTCTGGATTGAGGGGCGAGATCGTGAGCTTTAGCTGCTCGCTGGGGATGGCGATCTGCCAGGCCACAGGGTAGCTTGACTCGCCTATCTGTTGCCAGTCGGTGGCTTTCATTGTGATGGCCTGGCTCTCTATGTTGCGGCCGCGGCCATCTGGATACATGCGCCGGGCGCTGAAGAAGGGTTTCTCCTGGGTGTTTGTTCTGAGCTGAAACAGCATCAGCGCCGAGCCATCATCCAGGCGCAGGGCAAACCAATCCCAGCCTTGTTGATGTCGGTCTAAAAATTGTGAGCTCCACTCGCGATCTAACCAGCCTTTACCCGTCACTTTTTGGGTTTGGCCGTCGATCTTGACCCTGCCACTGATCTCGATAAAGGGTTGGCTGTAGTAGTAGGAGGCCACCTTACCACTGGCGTTTTTGATGCTGTAGCCCTGATCGCCCTGCAGTTGCAACGGCGCGTCACTCTTAAGGGTTAACTGGTAACTCATCTTGTCGCCAACGACCTGTAACTCGGCGGGAAACAGCTGCTCGCCCTGACTCTGCCAGCGCCACTCATCGAGCTTTATTGTTAGCGGCGCCGTGCTGGTGCCTGCCAGTTCAGGGTGGCCGCGAGACCAGCGCTCCTGCGTCAGGTGTTTATCACTTGTGGTCAGTGCGCTATGGGCCATATAGAGCTGATTGGTCGCCCAGGAGGAGCTTGCACTGGCTGAGTCAAGGGGTGATTCAGTTGAGCCTGGTGACAGGGCGATACGAAATTGGGTCCACTGCACCCCGAGAGGCTCACCAGATTCTGTGGTGAGGTTGGCGGTCAGATACCACCACTCTTGCCTAAAATCATTATGGGCCTGGTGATCCTTGGGAAAGCTAAGCGCTTTGCCTTTGATGACCTGGGCATAACCTTCTGTGTTAGAGCCCATAAGGTTACCCATGGCGCCCGCCGTTTCCTCTTTAGGCTTATCACAGCCCAGTAGCAGAGCGATGAGACTGAGCATTAGTAAGCGTGTCATAGCACCTCCCTCTGTAGGCTTGAGATCAATGGGCGTCTGGTCTGTTGGTAGAGGGGGAAAGCGACAGCCAAGGCGCTGGCGAGTAATGCCAGCCCCACCAGTTGCAGATAGGCCTGCCAGTCCCAGACCATGGCGATACTCCAGCCAAAGGCCTGCAGTGTCACCTTGTGGATCAATAGATAGCCCAGCAGTGCCCCCGTCGGTAGCGCCACCAGGCAGGTGAGCAGCACCATTAAGAGCATCTGACCGACGATCATTTGCACCAGCTGGCGGCGATTCACCCCCAGGGCGTAGAGGCGGGCGATGGGAGCCAGCCGAGCCTGGGTCAGCATATAGCAAGCACTGAACAGGCCGATGGCGGCCACCATCAGGGTCAGGCTATTGAGCACCTGAGTGATAGAGAAGGTGCGCTTAAACATGGTGATCGCCTGGGACTTTATCTTCTCCTGGCTGTAGACCAGTGCATCGGGCAGGTTGAAGCGCGCCTGTAACTGCTGGCTTAAGTTATCTAGGTCGCCATCATAGGTGAGCGCCAGGCTGAGCGGTGTCTCGCCGAGCTGCGCCTCTTGCCACAGGGCTGGCGCGATGATCACCTCGCCGTAGGGATTGCCGTAATCATAATAGATGGCGGCTATGGTCAATGGTGTCTCCCCAAGTGCGGCGAGCTGAATCTTATTCCCCAGTTGCTTGCCATGCTTGATGGCAAAGGGTTCGCTGACCAGGACCAGCGGCGTTGAGGAATGCGGCGTTGTGGAATGCGACGCTGAGTCAGGCATTGATGAGAAAAACGCCTGCCACAGTTCAGGCTGGGCCTGTTTGATGATGGTGGTGTGCTCGATAGAGTAAGGATCTCGCGTCAGCAAAAAGATAGGGGTCTGCTGATAGCGCGTCTTAATCTGCCACTGCTTATAGAGTCCCGTCACCTCAGGCGATTGTGCCAGCGCCTTTTCCACCTCGATCATCTGACTGGCGGGTGGTCGCAGATAAAGCTGGGCATGCAGTCTGGCATCCAGCCATTGTTTGAGGGTGATCTCGAAGCTGCCCACCAGGCTGTTCATGGCGATGTTGGCTGTTAGCGCCAGTAGCATGGCCATCATGGCCAGTGAGAGAGGCGGTAATAACTCTTTGGTTTCGGCAATTTGATAAGCGATAAGTCCCTTTGGACTCAGGCCCTGTATTAGGCCGATAAGCTTTCTTAGCAGATAAGGTAAGGCCATGGGGATGGCCAGCACCACAAGCCCCAGTAAGGCCATGGTGAATTTATAGTCCTGGCTGAGTGGCATGAGTATCAGGGTGATGCCACCGAGAAGAAGGGCGACCAGCATGAGGCGATTTTGCGCCTTGGTCGCACTGCGTTGCAGGCTGAGCTGGCCACTGCCCTGGGCAAGTGGTTGATGTATCAGCTCGCGCAGCAAGGAGCTACAGGCGAGCAGCGCGGCGACCAGAGTGAGCAGGCTAGCCTGGGCCAGCCACTGCCAACGCCAGCTGCCGGGCAGTATGTGGGCGCCATAGAGCTGCTCCAGAGTGACCGATACCATAGGTTGCAGCCAGTAGCTTAGCTGAAGCCCCAGAATAAAGCCGATAAGTGAGCCCAGCAGCACCAGCACCATAAGCTCCATGCCTAAGGCGAGCATGATGGCGCTGCGCCGCACCCCTTGCTGTTGCAGTTGTATGATGAGTCGCTTGCGCTTGAGCAGGCTATAGCGCACGCCGTTATAGGCGATAAACAGCCCGACAACAAAGGCCAGCAGGCTCATGGCGGTGAGGTTGAGATGAAAACTGTTTGTCAGCGCCTTCATCGCCTCGCCGTTATCACTCTCAACCAGACTGACCTTATCACTGAGTAGCTGTTCAAGCTCGGCCTGTCTGGCGCCGGGTTCACTGAACAGGGCGATGTAGCTAAGCTCTCCAGGTTTAGCTAACACTGTTTGCGCCAGCGAGATATCCATAAGCAGGCGATCCCCCAGCTGATAACTGTCGTCGATGGCCTGCACTGTCAGTAAGGTGCCATTGAGAATGAGCTGCCCGCCTTCTAGAGCGTCAGCCCGGCTTTGACTCATTAATACCAAAGGCTCGCCGGCCAACAGGGCGCCAAGGGGGAGCTCTCCCCGTATCGATGGCACAGGTGGTGCGTCTTTCTTGTGGTTTGACTCTTGGTTTGTGCTCTCTTGGGTTGGCGCCGTTGATACCGCCGCCAGCGCGGCAACCAGATCGCTGCCCTCTATCTGCCAAGCCTGCTGGTGTTGATCCAGCGCCCGCCCCTCGAGTACGGCAAGGCTGTGGGAGAAGCCTCGCTGCCTTAGGGTAAAGTAGAGGCTTTCATCAAGGGCTTGGCCCGTGCGCGGCATGATGAGAGAGCTGGCCTGATGGCTCAGTAGCTCGGCGGCCTCGCTGTAGCTGTCGATGGCGCTTTCGTTGGTGGCCCTCACTCCGGTCAATAAGGTGACGGCTAATATGATACCGATCAGAATCGCGCCCGCTTGCAGGGGCGCCTGACGATAGTGAGCGTTAAAGACCCTCAGGGTCTGACGGGTGGCTAACCAAAGGGACGAGCGCTTAGGGCTATTTATGTTTTCGCCCTTATGGGGCGAGCGCTTAGGGCTATTTATGTTTTCGCCCTTGTGGGACGAAGGCTTAGGGCTATTTATGTTTTCGCCCTTATGGGACGAGCGCTTAGGGCTACTCATGTACCCGCCCGAGATCCAGATGCCAGCGGCGCTGCATAAAAGCGGCGCATTCCATTGAGTGGGTCACCATCAAGATACTGGTGTTGTTTTCGCCTGCCAGGGCGCAGATAAGCTCCATCACCTCAAGGCTGGTGGTCTGATCCAGGTTGCCTGTGGGTTCGTCGGCCAGCAGTAAGGCGGGCTTATGGGCCAGTGCTCTGGCGATGGCGACCCTTTGCTGCTGACCGCCCGATAAGGCATCCACATGACGTTTTAGGAGTGGCCTTAGGCCCAGTGCGTCGGTGAGATGATCGCACCAGCTATTCCAGGCCGCGCCATTAAGATGCAGCGGAAAGGCGATATTGTCTTCCACATTGAGCGGGGTAAGCAGGTTGAACTGCTGAAAGACCACGCCCAACTGATGATGTCTGAACTGACTCCAGCGTCTGTCGTCCCAATGGGTACTGGCCTGATCGAGCAGGGTCAGGGTGCCGCTGGTGGGGCGCTCGAAGCCAGCGATAATATTGAGCAGGGTGCTCTTGCCGCTGCCGCTGGGGCCGGTGAGCGCCACGGTTTCTCCCTGGTTGAGGGTTAAATCCAGTTTATCCAATACCAGATGAAACTTATCGCCATCGTTAAACCCTTTAGAGATCTCACTTAGCGTCGCGACACTCGTCATTGTCTGTCCTTAGGTTTTTGCCTGAATCTATATCTGGCAAAGTATGATGAAACCCATTGATAACCCTATCGATAGCAGATTGCAAGGTGCAATCAGTAGGGGATGTGATGGCAGTTAGCCTGCGCTTTGCTCACTATACGTATCAAGTGCTCGGTGCGATCCCTTGATGCCTAAGAAATAGGGCTGATGGGGGAGAGAAATATAAAAAGTCGCTTATTTTTCGCCTGTTTTATACTTAAAACCTAATGGGTAAAGATGTTGTTAAGTTGTTGATTACGGTTAAGCAAGGTGATTTAATGAACAAGTATTTTTCTGGTTCATCATGAAGTTAGCAAGTTTTCACTATTTTGAAGAACCAGATTTTGTGTCAGAAAACGGCAATGACAGACACAAGAGAGTGAGCGCTAATACGGCACCTATAGCCCCGCTTTTTGGGGAGTTAGGTGAGGATAGATGTAAGCAACAGCAGGGCCTTAGGGTCAAGCGCCGATAGCACTGTGGATTATGGATATGAGCAGACTTCGTACCTTTCGTAGCCGGATACTTGTACAAATTGCCTTGCCGCTAATTGCCATCATGGCCATGGTCTTTAGTCTCTATGCCTGGTTTAATTATCAGGCCGAGGAAAAATACCTCTACGGCGATCTGGAGAAACAGGCGGAAATGGTGGCCCGACGGGTTCATTATTTCCTCTCCTTTGCCGAACAAGATACCCGCACCTTTGCCGATCTGCTGGGGCAAATGGGCCATGACAAATTATTCGCTGAGGATGCCGAGCTTAAACTCCTGCTCACCCGTCGCCTGGAGCGCCAGACAGATTTCTACGCCAGCGCCATCGCCTTTCGCCCCGAACTCACAGACAATCAAAAACCTTATGCTCCCTATGTCTACCGCGACCAAGCGGGGATAAAGATGCTGGATATCGGCGCCGATAGCTATGACTACACCGATGGTCAGTGGGCCTGGTGGAGCGAGGCTATCGATAATATCGACGGTTACTGGTCGCTGCCCTATTTCGATGAGGGCGCCGGTAATATCTTGATGATCACCTTCTCACAACCCTTTGGCCCGTCGCGTCCCTACTGGGGGGTAGTGACGGTCGATCTGGCGTTAGATACCTTACCGAGTATGGCGGGCATCGAGGCGGATCGTATGCTGGTATTAGATGAGAACGGGCAACTTATCTACCATCCAAACAGTCAGTTGATTATGTCTCAGGGCAAGGATAACTGGCTGTCTTCGTCGAGTGAAAATCAGGACTTTCTGCAATTAATCGGTGGGGCTGAATCTGGCAATAGTCGCATGATAGCCAAAGATGGCCAGGCCTATCTGGCCAGCGTCGGTGTGGTGCCTAAGCTCAACTGGCGCGTGGTGATGATGACCCATGAGGAGAAACTCTATCATCAGCTTTATATGGGCCTCTCTTCGCTGGTGATCACCTTACTGCTTATCTCGATAGTGCTTTACTTAACTGGCTATCTCACCGCCAGGCGCCTGTCGCTACCCATCGAGCGTCTGGCGGCGGGGATAGTTGCCTTCGGCGCGGGTAAGACCAAGCGCATCGACAGCCCCAGAGGCGCCGTGAGCGAGGTGGTGACCCTGACAGATAAGTTTAATGAACTGGCCGAGGTGCTGGCTCAGCGTGAAGAGGCGCTACTGGATTCCCGGGGGAACCGCTTTGCCAAGTTGATTGATGGCATGAGCGATAAATCGTTTTACTGCTCCCTTGAGCCCGACGGCCAGATAGCCCAGGTCAGCGCCGGGGTTGAGAAGGTCTTGGGCGTAAGCCCAGATCTGCTCAAACGCAAATATCAGCGCATGTTCTCCGATAACCCCATCAACGAGGTGAACTGGGAGTATATGGACAGTGCCCTGCAGGGCAATAGCGTGCCACCCCATCAGGTGGAGATGATTGCCGCCAACGGCACGTTACGACGGTTGGATCTCTTTATGCAGCCGCTGCTGGCCGATAACGGTGAACTCCTCTCTATCGAGATGTTGTTTAACGATGTGACCGAGCAGTTCTCGGCGGCGGCCTGGTCCAATGCCGTGCTGGAGTCGGCCCCCGAGGCGATGCTGATTGTCGATGAGCAGGGCAAGATAGTCTTTAGCAACAGTCGTTGTCAGCAGCTGTTTGGGTATGATGCGCAGCAGATGTTGGCCTTGAGTGTCGATCAGCTGGTGCCCGATACCGTGGACAATCATGCGGCGCTCAGGGCTAAGTTTGTCAGCGAAGGGGTCGATCGCCGCATGGGGCAGGGATTGGGGCGAACCCTGAAAGCCAAGAAGGCCGATGGCAGTCTGTTTTCGGTGGAAGTTAGCTTAGGCCTGTTGCCAGCCGATGTTGATGGTAAGCGTCAGGTCGCCGCTTCGGTGCGGGATATGACCGAGGAGTTGGCGATCGCTAAGCGGATTAAAGACAGCGAGAGTCGTTTTCGCGGTCTGGTGAGCAATATTCCCGGCGCTGTCTATCGTACCCGTCTGGGTGAGAGCTGGGTGATGGAGTATGTTAGCGACAATATTGCCGAGATCACCGGCTACGGCGCCGAAGACTTTATCGAAAGCAGTAAGCGCACTTTTGCCAGTTTGATCCTTGAAGCCGATAGGGCGCTGGCAGATGCGGCGATCAACAAAGGGATCGCCGAGCAGCAGACCTTCGAGGTGCAGTACCGTATTCAGCACAGAGATGGCAGTGTCCATTGGGTGCATGAAAAGGGTAAGGCCAGCTACGACGATGAGGGCAAGGCGCTCTGGTTTGATGGCAGCATTCAGGATATCACTCAGAGTAAGCTGGCTCAGGAGAAGATTGCCCAGTCTCAGCAGCAGCTTGAGACCATCACAGAATCCATTCCCAATACCGTTTATCAGCTGCGCTGGTTCGACAATGACAAGCGTTACTTTACCTTCCTCTCCAGTGCCTGTATTACCACGTTAGGTTTTCATCGCGATCAGCTATTGGCCAACTTTGACCTGGTGGCTAACTGTATTGTCGACTCCGAACGTCCCCGCATTATTCGGGCCTTGTCGGGGAAAAGTGACTCAGGGCTCAAGTGGACCGAAGAGTTTCGTTACCTGCATCCATCGGGTGAGGAGCGCTGGTTGCAGGCGGGCGCCCGCGGTGACAGGGAGGCAGATGGCAGCTTAGTGTGGCATGGCTATCTCATGGATATTACAGAGCGTAAGCGGATGGACAGAGAACTGGCCAAACGCGAGGCGCATTTCAGGGCGCTGTTTGATAACGCCGGCATAGGGATTGTGAATGTCGATGAGCGTGGTGTCATCCTGGACTGCAACGAGCAATTTAGTCATTACATGCAGCTACCCAGGGCGCAGCTTAAGGGCAGTCTCTTCTTCGATTATCAAGACCCAGAGCAGGGGCTGGAGGCGAAGAATCGCTTCAAGTCACTGATGAGTGATGGTGGCGATAGTGCCAACTTGGATATCCGCCTGATCAATCATAGCGGCCAGGCCATGTGGATGGATGCCAACATGACAGGGCTATCGGACAAGCAGGGAGAGTATCGCTCTGCGGTGATCTCTATGGCGGATATCAGCTCCCTTAAGCAGCTGTCGCAGGAGCTTATTTTGGCCAAGGATGCCGCCGATGCCGCCAGCAAGGCTAAGAGTGACTTCCTGGCCAACATGTCGCACGAGATCCGCACGCCGATGAATGCCATCATAGGCATGTCGCAGCTCTGTTTACAGACAGAGCTGGATAAGAAACAGCAAAATTATGTGGAGAAGATAGATCGCGCCTCTAAGTCACTGCTGGGGATCATCAACGATATCCTGGATTTCTCTAAAATTGAGGCGGGCAAGTTGGATATCGAGGCCGTGCCCTTCCAGCTCGATACCTTGCTTGAAGATCTCAGCGACATGTTCTCGGCCAAGGCGGCCGACA
Source organism: Shewanella marisflavi (assembly GCF_002215585.1). Classification (NCBI taxonomy): domain Bacteria; kingdom Pseudomonadati; phylum Pseudomonadota; class Gammaproteobacteria; order Alteromonadales; family Shewanellaceae; genus Shewanella; species Shewanella marisflavi. Next base: position 3,358,160 of record NZ_CP022272.1, on the reverse strand, counting down.
AACAGTTGGAGCTGTTGTTTGCCGTAGCGCCCAATATTCCGCGCCACTTGGTGGGCGACCCGTTGCGCCTGGGTCAGGTGCTAATCAATTTAATGAATAACGCTATTAAGTTTACCGAGCAGGGAGAGGTGATGCTCTCGATCAGCCAGCTGGTGCGAGAGGATGAGGAGATACTGCTGAAATTTAGCGTGCGCGACAACGGTATCGGCCTCACCGAGGAGCAGCGCGCCAAGTTGTTTAAGTCATTTAGTCAGGCGGACAGTTCGACGACGCGCAAGTATGGCGGCACAGGTCTCGGCTTGGCGATTTGTAAGCAGTTGGTGGAACTCATGGGCGGTGAGATTGGCGTGGAGAGCCAGTTTGGCAACGGCAGCACCTTTTTCTTCAGCGTCCGCTTTAAGATCTCTGACAGCCAGCTGATCAAGGTGGAGCAGGAGCTGGAAGGGATGCGCATTCTGGTGGCCGACGATAACGCCACCGCCAGGGATATTTTACGCAGCACCCTTGAGAGCATGGGCTTTAGCGTCGATACGGTGCGTAGCGGTAGTGAGGCCCTGACCCGTTGTCAGGAGACAGATTACCAGGTGGCCTTGATCGACTGGCGTATGCCTGAGATGGATGGTCTGGAGACTTCAAAGCAGATGCTGTCTCTGCTGCCGACCCCGCCTAAGATCTTGATCGTCTCAGCCCATGCTGACAGTGATTTTATCGACAAGGCGGAGCAGGCGGGGATCACCGGCTATATCACTAAGCCAATCAGCGCCTCCAGGTTGCTGGACGGCATCATGTCGGCCCTGGGTAAGGAGGGGGCCGTGTCTGTGCGCCGCAAGGGCAAAGAGATCAGTCAGGCATTATTGGCCCAGCTCAAGGGTAAGCGAATCTTGCTGGTGGAAGATAACGAGATGAACCAAGAGGTCGCCAGCGAGTTTCTCGAGCAGGTAGGGGTTGTGCTCTCTATCGCCGAGAATGGGCAGGTGGCCCTGGAGAAGCTGGCGATGCAGAGCTTCGACCTGGTGTTGATGGATTGTCAGATGCCCGTGATGGACGGTTATCAGGCCACGGCAGAGCTACGCAAGAACCCCGATTGGGCCTCGCTGCCGGTGATCGCCATGACGGCTAACGCCATGGCCGGTGACAAGGAGATGTGCTTGCGGGCGGGCATGAATGACCATATCGCCAAGCCGATAGAGGTCTCACTCCTCTATAAGACGCTGCTGGAATATCTGGGGAATAATCGTTCTGCCTCAGATACCGCAGAGGGGCAAAGCGCACCCCTTGAGGTGGAAGATGCTTATTGGCCTTCTCATCCTTTGCTGGATGTGGACAAGGGATTACAGCTGGTTCAAAACTCTGCCCGTTTGTATCGCAGAATATTCGAGCGCTTCTACACCGGCCAGTCTCGCTGCGCTGAGCTTATCGCCACCGCCTTGAGTCAGGGCCAGCATGAGGAGGCGATTCGTTATGCCCATACCCTGAAAGGGGTGGCGGGTAACCTCTGTTGCCCAGAGTTAGTCGAGATGGCTAAACAGATAGAGTCGAGTCTGAGTCAAACGCCTGAGGCCGATATTAAAGAGGCGCTGGAGCAGATGGGTGAGCTTATCGACAGTCTGTGCGGCGCCATCGGCGATTGGCTGCGACAGACAGGCGGTGATGACAATCTGCTGGGGGCCGGTGCAGCTCAAACGCAGCCCGAGATGACACCCCAAGAGCTGGATAGCGAGATAAAGGCCTTGCTACAGATGCTCGAAGAGGCGGACTCTGAGGCGGTAGCTAAGGTCGAGTCTATTCGCGAGCGCCTGCCATCGTCATTGGCGCAGAAGATGGTGCCAGTGCTGAATATGGTCAACGCCTACCAGTTTGACGAAGCGATAGAGCTGGTTGAAGAGATATTTGCTTAAGTTTGATGATCTAAGCCAAAAGCTTGGACTGGAGCGTTGAGAAAGAGTGCTTAGAGGAAGAACGCTTAGAGTAAGAGTGAAAGCAATACTCTGCCTAGGCCGAGTGCCAACTATACTCAATTGTGATTAGCCCAACGGGGCGCAAAAGGAGAGGGATTGATGGAGAAGGCCACGATATTGGTTGTGGACGACACCCCTGAGAATATCGATATCTTGGTGGGGATCTTAGGCGATGAGTACAAGGTTAAGGTGGCGATCGATGGCCCCAAGGCCCTGGCGATCGCGACTAAGAATGCCCCGGATCTCATTTTACTCGATGTCATGATGCCGGGGATGAATGGCTATGAGGTGTGTAAACGCCTCAAGCAGGAGCCTCAGACCAGCCATATTCCGGTGATCTTTGTGACCGCCCTGACCGATGTCTCCGATGAAACCCAGGGCTTTGAGCTCGGTGCGGTGGACTATATCACCAAACCTGTCAGCGCTCCCGTGGTGAAGGCCAGGGTAAAGACTCATCTTGCCCTCTATGATCAGAAGCGTTTATTAGAGCAGGAGGTTAAGGCGCGTACTCAAGAGCTGACGGACACTCGCCTGGAGATCATACGCCGACTGGGGCGCGCCGCCGAGTACAAGGATAACGAGACAGGGATGCATGTTATTCGCATGAGTCATTATGCGCGTTTGTTGGCCCGCCAGGCCGGGATGTCAGAGCGTTTTTGTGAGCTGATCTACAACGCCTCGCCCATGCATGATATCGGCAAGATAGGCACCCCAGATGCCATCTTGAAGAAACCTGCCAAGTTAGACCAAGATGAATGGCAAGAGATGCAGCGTCACGCCGAGATAGGCGCCGAGATCATCGGCGAGCATCCGGATCCCCTGCTGGAGATGGCGCGGCGTATCGCACTGACTCACCATGAAAAGTGGGATGGCTCGGGTTATCCCAGTGGGCTGGCGGGAAAAGATATTCCCATCGAGGGGCGCATCGTCGCTATTGCGGATGTGTTCGATGCCCTGACTTCCATCAGACCCTATAAGAAGGCCTGGAGCATAGAAGATACCCTGGCGCTGATTGAGCGTGAAGCGGGTAAACATTTTGACCCTGAGCTGGTGGAGCATTTCAAGGTGATCGTCGGTGAGGCGGTGAAGATCCGCGATACCCATAACGACAATGAATAATTAAGAAGAACCTAGTTAAAACAGCAAGTAATAAAAAAAGGCGCTTATCGCGCCTTTTTTGTGCTGACTTACTCTTCTTCATCCAGCGAGTAGGGCAGTGGTACCAGGGACAGCTCGGAGGCCTCATCGCCTGCCACTCTGAGCTTGGCGCTCATGGCGGTATCATTGGGTAGTACGGCGGTTAGCAGCAATTGACCGTCACGTTGTACGGATTCCAGTATGCTGCCAGCACGGCGATAGCCTTCTCCCTCTTCCATTTGCATCTCAAGCTGCGCATCTTGACGTAGCGCGTGGCTGGCGGTGCCTTTAGCAATATAGAGGGCGCGCTTATTGCCGCCGCGGTATTTCATGCGGGCCACGGTTTCCTGGCCCATGTAGCAGCCTTTGGTGAAGCTGATGCCATCGACTGCCTGCAGGTTACACATCTGCGGCACAAATTGCCCCTGGTGACGGGCATAAATATTGGGCAGCCCGGCGGCAATTTCCTCGGCCTGCCAGACGCTATAGTCGTAGATGGGCTGCTCTATCTTGGCCAGTAACTCTGCCTGAGCCTCTCTCTTGATAGCGAGAATGAAACGCTCGCCGTCACGTAAGATAACGCCGCCTGGTACTGTGGTGAGTGATGGGCTTAGCTCCCCAAAGTGTTGGCTCATCCAGTTAGCGGCATCAAGGCCTGTCACGCCCAGCAATAACCAGTTAGCGCTATCATCGACCAGCTCAGCCTTGCTAAATACAGCATACTTTTGTAGCTGAGGCAGATCTAAGGCCAGGGTTTCTTTGGGCATCAAGAGCAACAGGGCCTTTTGATGGGAGAAGGTTCTGAAGCTAGCCAGCATTTTTCCTTTAGGGTCGCAGTGCGCGCCCCAGCGCCATTGGTCGTCTGTCAGCGAGCTGATATCTGTCGTGACCTGACCATGAATAAAGCTGCGTCCCTGCTCGCCCGTGACTGAGATAAGGCCAAGATGAGACAGTTGGCAGAAGACGACGGGAGGCAGTTTTTCGGTAAGAGACCATTGAGGTTGAGAAACGGTAAGCGTCATATCATGTTCCTGGGCGAATGGGAGAGGCTAAAGGTCGATTGTAACCTTTATGGGTTCATTGTCATTAATATAGTGGCGCAGGATTAATTTTAAAGGGGGCGGAGGATGAATCTTCAAAATGATGCCGGGAATTGGTTAAATTTATGAAGTAAATTGCTTTTTAGCGCCAGCAAAGCCTATCGGCGAAACCAGGATGAGAGCCTTCGGGCATTAAAAAGGCATCACCTAGGTGATGCCTTTTGGGGAAGAGCGAGTTTGCGCTTAGTGCAGCAGACGGGTTCTGATAGTGCCGTCGATCGCCTTCATCTCTTCGAGGGCCTCATCGGCCTGATCTGAGTTGACCTCCATCACCACGTAACCAATCTCTGCCGTAGTTTGCAGGTACTGGGCCGCGATGTTGATTCCCTTCTCGGCGAAGGCCTGGTTAATCTTGATCAGAATACCGGGACGGTTGTGGTGAATATGCAGCAGACGTGAGGTGTCTTTATGCTGAGCCAGCGATACTTCAGGGAAGTTAACGGCCGTCATGGTTGAGCCGTTATCTGAGTATTTCGCCAGTTTACCAGCCACTTCGATGCCGATATTCTCTTGCGCTTCCTGAGTGCTGCCGCCAACGTGAGGGGTCAGCAGGACATTGTCCAGGCCGCGTAGTGGGCTGATAAACTCGTCATCGTTGGACTTAGGTTCAACCGGGAAGACGTCGATGGCGGCGCCGACGATATGCTCGCAGCGGATCGATTCGGCCAGGGCATCGATATCCACCACAGTCCCCCGTGAAGCATTGATCAAAATGCTACCTTGACGCATAGCTGCCAGCTCTTTGCTGCCAATCATGTTCTTGGTTTGCGGGGTTTCAGGCACGTGCAAACTGACCACATCGGCTAGGGAAAGCAGTTGCTCTAGCGAGTGGATCTGCTGCGCGTTACCTAGGGGAAGCTTGTCTTCGATATCAAAGAAGATAACACGCATGCCTAAGGTTTCGGCCAGAATCCCCAGCTGAGTACCAATATGACCATAGCCAATCACGCCGAGAGTCTTACCACGGGCTTCGAAGCTACCAGATGCACTCTTGAGCCAACCGCCACGATGAGCCAGGGCATTACGTTGTGGAATACCACGCAGTAACATGATGATCTCACCCAGTACCAGTTCGGCGACCGAGCGGGTATTGGAGAAAGGAGCGTTAAAAACAGGAATGCCCAGTTTTTCTGCCGCAGCAAGGTCAACCTGGTTGGTACCGATACAGAAGCAACCTATCCCGACCAGTTTTTCCGCCTGTTCCAGCACGCTCTTGGTCAGTTGGGTACGAGATCGAATGCCAACAAAGTGTGCATCTTTAATCGAGGCTAGCAGCGCCTCTTCCCCCAGTGATGCCTTGTGATATTCGATGTTGTTGTAACCTGCACGCTTGAATACATCTACCGCAGATTGGTGGACGCCTTCCAACAGCAGGATCTTGATCTTATCCTTGTCCAGCGAATGTTTCGCCATGATTTAGGTACCCTCTTTGTCGGTTGTTGCTAGGTCAGTATCGCTTTTAGGGCGGCTTTTATTACCCACAGACCTGTTCCCCTTAGATCTCAATGGCCTAATACTTGGTGCAAATCCAGATTAAGCGATTAACATCGATAGCGGCAGGACGCTTAGCCTTGCAGCGCAAGGTTAATGGTGACTCTATGCTGTTTTCTTGCTTACTTGTGTAGAATGACTACAAAGAGAAAGTGATTAAGCGCAAAGTACCTGTGTTGCCGTAAAAATGCGCCCAGAAAGGTCTACAAGCCCTGTTCTTATGGTGATTTTTATCTGTTGCATGTCAATGCCTCCACAAAATAGCACCTTTTTTGGTCAGTGTGGAGGGCTAGATGGCTAAAGTTATTATTCTGATATTAAAACAATATCATCTAAGGAGTTCTTATTTTGAATAAAAGCACTGTGTGGCTCACAATTTTTTTCGCCGTGCTGATCTGGTCAGGGATTGAACCTAAAGATAGCTTTACCTGGTTTTTAGAGGTTGTCCCTGCGTTGATCGCCTTGCCTATCCTCTATTTCACCCGCAAACGTTTTCCGCTGACTTCACTGGCCTATGGCCTGATTTTGATACACGCCGTTGTTCTTATGGTTGGCGGACACTATACCTACGCCGAGGTGCCCTTGTTTGACACCATAGCCGAATGGATGGGCAGCGAACGCAATAACTATGACAAGGTGGGCCATTTTGCCCAGGGCTTTATCCCTGCGTTATTGGCAAGAGAGGTGTTTCTGCGTCTTGAGGTGGTGAAACCTGGAGCCTGGTGTCATTTTGTGGTGTGTTGCTTTGCCTTGGCATTGTCGGCCTTCTATGAATTGATCGAGTGGTGGGTGGCGTTGGCAACGGGCGAAGATGCCGAGGCATTTCTCGGTACCCAGGGCTATGTGTGGGACACTCAGTCAGACATGGGGATGGCCTTGATCGGCGCCCTAGCGTGTGTCATTTTACTGTCTCGCTGGCATGATAGTCTGCTGCAAAAATTGAAAAAGCAATAATAATCTGTAGCTTGTCTCCGGCATCAGAAGCATTATTATATGCTTCTGATGTGATAAATTAGCTTGATATAACCAATAGTGATAACTATTCTCACCAGAGTTAGCTAATATAGCTGACACACTTTTTTACTAGTCCTGGTCGATTGAATTCGGTGATGACTTGGACTTTGGAAAGGAAGTTCATAAAGATAAATAATAGGGATAGCTGAACTCATTATGATTGATGATGCGATGAAATGCTTTTCAGGGAGAGAAGCGTATGAGTAAAATTGATGAACTGGTGTTCCTGCATCAAGATTCGACACAATGTCATTTGGCCGTTCTGGCCGAATCTATCGGGTTAAAGACACGTATAGCGCGTCAGGTCAGCGACTTAGATCCTGAGCGAGACCGCAACAGTTTTTATCTGATCGCTCAAAAAGGCGCAGCGTTAGATAGCAAGGGTGTGCCCCTGATTGTCGCCCGTTTACTCCCCCATGTGCCTCTGGCCCTCTATCATGTGGATCGCGGCACCCTGGAGCCCGAATCGGCGCTATTACTTGGCGTACGCGGTTTACTCTTTTCCGACCAGCGGATGGATCTCTTGTTAACTGGCCTGCGTAAGATGGTGAATGACGAGCTATGGTATGACAGACCTCTGATCTCTAAGGTGTTCCGCCAACTCGTTAACCGCCAAGATAGCGGGGTGGAGCTGACTCAAGACATGGTGGCCATGCTGCAAAAGTTAACCAGCCGCGAGCGCACCATCATACAGCTGGTCTCAAGCGGTGCCCGCAATAAGGAGATTGCCGATCGTCTTTGTATCAGCGAGCATACGGTGAAGGCCCATATCTCTTCTATCTTTCGTAAGACACAGTCACGCAATCGTGTCGAGCTGCTGCGCTGGTCTCAGGCGAACGCCTGTCATTTCGAGTTTTGTTCTTAGGTAGGAACGCTAAGCACAAAGTCCATATATCCCCTTGATTGAAAGCTTCAATTATCGATGTTTGTGTGGACTTAATTGAAAAATGGCGCTGGGTAAAAATGAGTCAAATTCAGTTCGGACTCTGATTTTTATGGCGCCCTTCGATAAACCTAATCATCAAGAGTTGCGTTGGCACCTTGTTATTCAAGGCCACATCTTATTTCTACAATAAGTTTTTAAGTTTATAGATCGATTTCTAATCTCCCCCCCCAAAAAAAGTCATCGCTACTATTCTTGCTACTAAGAGTTGAAATTTCTCTTGAGTTAAACACTGGCATTCTGCAATTACAAAATCACCATATTCCATCAGTTAAATTTTAACGGCAAAACCGCAGTATTAAAGGTCAGTAAATGCCTGTTTGAGTTATCGGAGAAGGTATAAAACCTTGGTGGTTCTGGTTGTACATTCGAGAGTGCTTAAATCATTCTAATCATGGCGGGTTACCAATGAGGGGCTGATAACTTCTACTTTAAAGTGTGGTTAAAAACGGCAGATTTACCGATTTTACGACCCACCTCTAGTTTGTAGTGGCAGTTTAGTGATCTAAATTTAGTTTTTCATAAAAAAAACATTCAAATTTCACATCAAGTTACACAAAAATAACAGGCAACCTTGTTTTTTGTTAAGCCTATGATTAGTTAGAGTTTATGCTCTACGTGTTTTTAGCTTGTTCTTTGTTGTGGTCATTCCTGGGCTATTTTTCTTTTCTTAACAACCATTTATGCACTTCAAATGTGACTAACCCTTCTTTTTTTTGTTGCTACATTTTGCAACAATCGCGGCGCACGTTAATGGGATTTAGCGTGATTATTATAAAAATGGGGTTGATATATGAAAAGCGTAATCAAGGTATCGTCGATATCGCCATCGAGTGCTCCACCTACCTAAGTAGTTGGCAGTTTAAGAATTTACTAATAAACATTTTTAATTTTAAGTTCGGCCTTCAACTATTGGCTGACAAATTACTAATTGGAAGTAACAGGAATGTTAAAAAAATCTGTAGTTGCAATCGCTACCGCCACAATGCTTAGTGCGGGTTCAGTGAGCGCGGTGATGTTAGATGGTGATAATCAAGGTGATCACGTTCGCTTATATGGTGAAGTAGGTGTTGGTGGGCATTTTGATACTCATCCAGATTACAACCATGATGAGTTTTACGATACCAAGGGCTATGTCGATGATAGCTTCGCCACCATGGGCGTGGAGGGTCAACGTCAACAGTTTACCTATCGTCTTGAACTCGATTACCAACGTCGTAACTGGCTTGGCGGCGACGGTGAGTTTGAGTTGGCCATCGACAAATTGTACGTAGGCTATCTCTTAACCGATAACCAGTGGATTGAACTCGGCTTAACCGATACTGCATTCGACGATTATGACCACTTTGGTGACTTCACTTTCAACAAGTCTGTTGAAACGGGTGAAGCCGGTGATCAAGAAAACACTGTTAAATATCAAGCTGCGTTTGAAAACCTTATTTTCGGCGTTTCTTACTCATACGAGGGTGAACACAAGAGTGGTGCTCTGCAAGGTGACATAGTTAACGGATATGTTGGCTGGATGTCTGATCTGGTATCTGTCGTGGTTGGCTTAGAAACTCGCGGCGGTTCTAACGGCATCAGTAAATATGGTGAACAGCAACAGATAGGGGTGGGTGTTCGACTGAAAGTGATGCCTGATTTTTCTATTGGTTTAAATGGCTTTTTAGAAGATGAAGACCTATCCACACGCAAGAGTGGTGAAGTGCACTTAGATTATCAGACCTTCCGTAATCAGGGGCTAACGGTTAGTGCTAAGTACGATCTGAATGAACATTGGGAATTAATTGGTTCTGTAAACCATGAAGAGTACGAGGGCTGGGATTTGATCGGTCCGAATTACGACTACTCTGAGCTGCCACCTGAGTACGGAAAAGAGCGTCAGTGGGCCAGTTTAGGTTTCAACTATCGTCCTGCCCGCGACATCGTGCTGTCTGTAGAAGGCCGAGTTGGCGAAGCCCCTGAAGCTGGCTATGCGTACGCGCGTATCTACTTCTAGTCCGAATCGAATTCAATTTTATAGAGTTTACTATGAAGAAAAGTTTCCTGTCGCTGGCCATTGCCAGCACCATCAGCATGGGCGCCTTTGCTGGCGTTGAAGACCTGCTGATCACCGAAATGACCCAAAAAGATCATTACCCTGCCGATCCTGGTGCAGAAATGAGCGCTGTTGAGATCACCAATACTCATGCAACAGAAGCCTTTACTTTCACCGATACAACCAAAGCATTTTTGCGTGGTAACGGTAAATACAATAATGAACTGAAAAAGGCGGATGGTACTCCTCTTTTGACTGGAGCAACCATTGAACCTGGTAAGTCTTTGGTCATTCTTAATAAGGATGCCAGCCAAGACTACAAAGATACGGTAACGGGTAACGGTGGAACCTACGTAATTAGTGATGGCGACCCATCGACCTATTCCCATTTAGACTTAAGCGGGAATGACGGATTTTTCATCCAACATGATGGCAAACCCATAGACCGTATTGGTGGTGTCGATGACACCAGTTTTTGGGCTAAGAACGTCACTCTTCGCCGCAGGTTGACTCTAGATGGCAATCCACCACCTCAATCAGATAAGTACAATGCATCTCAATGGGAACAACTTGAACTCACTACTGAAACGGTAGGTGCGCCCAACTTTGCCGAAGCATATGTCCCCTTTGTGTGTGAGAACCTTACTCGCATTAATGCTATTCAAGGAACTGGATTTGTCTCTCCTATAGAGAACGAGAAGGTTGCCGTAGAAGGTATTGTTACTGCAGTTGTATCTCTACCCAATAAAGGTTTTTATCTGCGGGATGTGCAAGTTGATGGCGACCCAATGACCTCTGACGGTATCTTCGTTAAGAGTGGCAGTGCAGACAGCGGTATGGTGGGTAAGAAGGTTTGCCTTGGCAGCGTTGTCACTGAATTGGAAGGCCAAACTACGCTTGCTGCAGATACTTGGGAAGTTACCGACTCCAGCATATCCGTAACCGTCGCGACTCCCATTGAAGTGCTAGAAGCCGATAACGGCTCTTTCGATAAGACCCTAGAGCGTTACGAAGGTATGTTAGTTAGCTTGCCTACAGATCTGGATCCTCAGACTGAAGGTAACCAAGATATGCGTATCACTCGCAGCTTCAGTTACAACTACCTCGACAGTCAAAAAGGGCATAACCGTAACAACATGGTGGCGGCTTATAAGCGTCCTAACTTGCAGCCCAACCATTTGCATGTTGCGGGAAGCCCTGAGTCTAAGGCGGCCTATGAGCAAAACAATGACTATCGTTTAGTGATTGAAAGTGCCACTAAGTCAAATGGTACCGAAATACCTTATTACGCTGGTTTCAACAGTGACCCACACACCAACTATATTCGTATCGACGATAGTCTGGTTAACGCCCAGGGTGTGATCAGTCAATATGAAACTGAGTTGATCCCAGGTACTGACAAGTATGATCAGGATTACAGCCTGACGATCACCAACCAGTTGACCAGTGATAACTTTATTCACAACCTACCGCGTACGACTAAGCCTGATCTGAAAGAGAACGTGGCAAAAGATGAGTTTGCTATCCGCGTTGCCAGTCAGAACCTGTTTAACTTCTTCAACTCTCCTTTCGGTGGCGACAATAACAACTATGGTCAAAGCCGAGGTGCAGATAGCTATGATGAATACATTAATCAGAGAGCTAAGCTGGTAGAAATTATCCGTGCTCAGGATGCCGATGTAATGGCCCTGATGGAGATTGAAAACAACGGTTTTGGTGATGCCAGTGCTATCGCTGAGATCGTCAACCAGGTCAATATCGAGTATGTGGAAGAGCGCGCTCAAGATTATAATGGCCCTAACTCCACAGAGAACCGTTATGTGTTTGTTGGCTTCGACAACAACGGCAATCAAATGTTGGATAACCTGGACGCCATTGGTTCTGACGCCATCGCTACCGGTATCATATATCGTCCAAGCAAGATGAGCATTGAACGTACTCGCGTTATCCCAATGCCTCAACAGAAAGCGCCTACCATAGTGAACAATCTCGGTGAGGTGATCAAAGATCAGTACGAGGAGATTCTTGAGAACGGTCAGAATTACCATCGTGATGCCTTGGTTGTAACCTTTATCATTAACCAAACAGGTAAGCGCTTGACGTTATCAGTCAATCACTTTAAGTCAAAAGGCTCTACTTGTTGGGAAGAGTGGCAAGGTGTTGAGTTTGGTAATGCCACGACTTGGAACAACCGTACTGCTCCGGATCTTGATTACCAAGGATCTTGTGCCGAGTTCCGCGTCGCTGGCGCTGTGCACTTAGGCGAAGAGATGGAAGATATTCCAGGGGATAAGATTATCCTTGGTGATTTGAACGCCTATGGTAAAGAAGATCCAGTACTGGTGCTTACTGAGAACCCACGTAACAAGACGATTGTTACCGCTAGCCACACTTTCCTTGGACCTAAGCCCCAGTTTAACGAAGATGGCTCTCCGGTCACTATCACTAAGACCTATGGCTACATAGATATCGTTGGTGAAAAGTTTAAGGAGAAGGGCAAGACACCATGGAGTTACTCATTCAGTGACGAAATTGGTTCACTTGACCATATCTTGATCTCACCCTCTCTAAAAGATCGCGTGATTGATGCGACTGACTGGCATGTTAATGCGGCAGAGACAGGGCTGTATGACTATCAAAATCGCTTTAAAGGAAGCATCGACGGTACTGGTACGCATAAGTTCTATAAACCAGACATCTATCGCGCGTCGGACCACGACCCAGCACTCATTACCCTGAGTTATAAGCCAGGTGATGCGGATGCTAACGTGCCGCTTAACCTGCCAAAACTGAGAAAACTGATCAAGGTTCCTTACCAGCTCCCAGCTGACATTGTTCAAGTTGGCGATGTTGCGACCATCAGCATGACGCCAGCAGATGATGAACAGCGCTTAGATTTGACCCAAATGGTTCTGCCTAATGTTGTCATTGCGAATGAAGAGACAGCTTTGGTGAATTTCGAGGTCTTTGGCGCGCCGTCAGCTATCTACAAGGTCACCGTAAGCCTACTGCGTGATGGTGAACTGGTAGCAGGATCTAAGCAAGAGTTCCGAGCTAAGGTATCTAACCGCGACGCCTTGATTGCAGACATTGTCGAAGAGGAAGTCGATCACACTGGCGGTAATGGTAAGGCTGGTAGCACCGGCTTCATCAGCTTGTTGTCCCTGTTCGGGCTGGCTGTTATGCGCCGTCGTCTTCGCAAATAAGCGTTGATCTCGATAATGAAACGCCTGCCTTTGGGCAGTGCGTTTCCCATCAAGGATTTAAATAGAGATACGATTATGAGAATTAAAAAGAATGCAGTTGCTGCGGCTACTGCTATGGTTTTGGGCAGCCTATCAACAGGTGCCAGTGCTAATTTAGTGATTACAGAATACATCGAAGGCAGCAGCAACAACAAAGCCGTTGAAATTTCCAACCTAGGTAGCAGCGCTATCGATCTTGATGCCAATGTTTACAAGCTGACGCTGTTTGGCAACGGAAGCACTGCCCCAGGTAATACCGAGACGCTGACTGGTACGCTGGAGCCTGGCAAGAGCGTTATTTTCCACAACGCGAGTGCCGCTGAAGAGTTCAAGAAAGGCAGTGCATCTACCGTCACTTACTTCAACGGTGATGATGCCTTGGTATTGACCAAAGACGATGCAGTCATCGATCGTTTCGGTAAGCGTGGTGAAGATCCGGGCTCGGCTTGGACGGATTCAAACGATGCGAATTTCTCTACTGCAAATAAGACACTGCGTCGTAAAGCCAGCGTCACCACTGGAGATACTTTAGCCGAGGCGGATTTCCCCGGTACTGACAATCAATGGGTGGTCTTCGACCAAGACACATCTGACGGCCTTGGCTGCCCGGGTGAAGGCGCTTGTAGTTCTGAAGCGACGCCTGGCGTACTCTTGATTACCGAATATATTGAAGGCAGCAGCAACAATAAAGCGATTGAGATTTCCAACGTCGGTGGCAGTGCTATCGATCTGGATGCCAACGTTTATAAGCTGACCCTGTTTGGCAACGGAAGCACTGATCCAGGTAATACAGAGACGTTGACTGGCATTCTGGAGCCAGGCAAGAGCGTTATATTCCACAACGCAAGTGCCGCTGAAGCGTTTAAGAAAGGCAGTGCATCTACCGTCACTTACTTTAACGGTGACGATGCGCTGGTATTGACCAAAGATGATGTGGTTATCGATCGCTTCGGGAAGCGCGGTGAAGATCCGGGGTCTGCCTGGACAGATCCAAACGACGCCAACTTCTCTACTCAAAATAAGACCCTGCGTCGTAAAGCCAGTGTCACTGCTGGTGACACGGTAGCCGAAGCCGATTTCCCAGGTGCCAACAACCAATGGGCCGTATTTGATAGCGATACCGCTGATGGTCTGGGTTGTGCTGGTGAGGGGGCATGTGATGGTTCTGTCACGCCTCCAGAGCCAAAGCCAGAAACAGGTCCTTGTACGGGTTGTGAGACCCTGACTCCGGTTGCCGATCCTGCTAGTTTCAATGGCGAAATCTATTACTCAGAGGTTTTGAGTGGCGAATTTGCCAATGCAGAAGAGTTGAAGAATGCCTTGTCAGTTATCATTGCTAAAGATCATAAGCAACTGACTTATAAGCAGGTATGGAGTGCATTGACCTACGCTGACCAAGATTCCGCTAACGATAAAAATGTTATCGAAATCTACACAGGTGAGTCGATTTCCAAGTACGACAACCAGACGAGCGGTAGTGGTGTCGGCAAGTGGAACCGTGAACACGTTTGGGCCAAGAGCCATGGCTTCCCAAGCGAGTCTCAGTGGGGGTATACCGATGCCCATCACCTACGTCCTTCTGATCCTGGTATCAACACGGCGCGAAGCAATAATGACTTTGGAGCCTGTAAGGATACAGGTGAAGAGGTGCTATTTAATGGTGTGGGTACCGGTAACTATCTGGACTTGACTACCGACTGCTGGGAGCCTCGCGATCAAGTGAAAGGCGATGTCGCCCGTATGATCATGTATATGGATACCCGCTATCAAGGAACCGATACCGCGACGACTAATATGCCTGATCTCGTTGCCGTTGATCGTTTAACGACGACAGACGAGGATAGCGCTCCGCTGATTGGTACGCTCTGTACGCTGTATGCATGGAACAAGTTAGACCCTGTTGATAGTTATGAGCAGAACCGTAACAACCAGGTATATAAATACCAGGGTAACCGTAATCCTTTCATTGACCGTCCAGAGTTAGTGCAAGAAGTGTATGGTGCCGTCTGTGGTGACGACCCAAACCCCGTTTTGGTGGTCGACGGTGATCTTGTAACGCCTGAGAGTGTCACCGAAGGCGCTGAATACACCCTAGACGCTTCTGCAATCACTGCTGGTGAAGGCGTTGCTCTGACTTATAAGTGGGAGCAAGTCCTTGGTGAAGAGAAAACGCTTGTTGGTGACCAGGCAATATTGTCTCTGACTGCACCAATGGTTAACGCCGACGAGACGTTGAACTTTACTGTGACCATCAGCGACGGCACTTTGCAAACAAGCAAAGCGGTGAGCTTAAGCGTGATCAATGTGCCTTTGAGTCTGAATGTGGAGTTTGCCGGTACCACCATAGTGAACGAAGGTGATGCTACTTCTATCACAGCAACTGTTGCCGATGCGCCAGAAGGCGCTAGCTATAGCTGGAAGCAGGTATCTGGAAGTTCGGCAGAGTATACCGCTACTGGCCTGACACTTGATGTGACGTCACCTAGCGTCAATATTGACCAAGAGCTTGTGTTTGAGCTCACGGTAACTGTTGACGGAGAAAGCGTCAGCGAGTTTGTTAGCATCGAGGTCAAAAACACCGAAGAGCCTGGTTGGACTAAGCCAGATGGCGCAGGTAGTTTAGGTGGTCTTGTGATGCTACTACTACCGGTAATGTGGTGGCGTCGTCGCCAAGGTTAGTCATCAGCTAAGCCTGAAAAAGCAGCATCGGAATCGCTCTGGGTGCTGCTTTTTTTAACTCTACAGACGTTGTCTACACCTTACCTTGTGGGCTTAGTTCGTTCTATCGACATAAAGCCTTTAGGGTCAGTGACAACGCTGATCTGAATAATTTTGAAGGATTATTATGAATACTTCACTCCGTCCTTCTGGCCTGGTCCTAGCCGGCTGCGCTATCGCTATGTCGTTAGCATTGAGCGGCTGTGGTAAGAAAAAGGTGGAAGAGGCGCCTAAGACGACTGCATCGATTGCCTGTCAAGCCGCCGGTGATGACTGTAAGCGTTTCACCTTGCTGCATACCAACGATCATCATGGCCGTTTTTGGCATGGTTCGAGAGGCGAGTATGGTATGGCGGCACGAAAAACCATACTGGATCAAATTCGTAAAGAGGTCGCCGTACAAGGTGGGCAGACGATACTGCTCTCAGGTGGCGATATCAATACAGGTGTACCAGAGTCCGATCTTCAAGACGCTGAGCCTGATTTTATCGGCATGAATCATCTTGGTTATGATGCCATGGCAGTGGGTAACCATGAGTTTGATAATCCATCCGTTGTGATGGATAAGCAGAGAGGCTGGTCAAAATTCCCTTGGTTATCGGCCAATATCTATCGTCAGGTCGATGGTGAATGGCAACGCTACTTTGAGCCTTACAAGCTATTTGAGATTCAAGGCTTGAAGCTAGCCGTGGTTGGGCTGACGACAGAACATACTGCCGAGATCGGTAACCCAGAGTTTGTTGAAGATTTTAAATTCACTTCTCCTCAAGCTGAGGTGAAAGCTATTTTGGCCGAGCTTGAAGAGAAACATCAACCGGATCTTGTTTTTGGTCTTACCCATATGGGCCATTATGAAAATGGTCGACATGGTAGTAACGCGCCTGGTGATGTTGCATTGGCTAACAGCCTAAAGCCTGGCCAAATCCAAGCCATCATAGGCGGCCATTCGCAGTTGCCTGTTTGTATGGAAGGCGACACAGGTGAGTACGTAGAAGATTATGGTCGAGATGAGCCTTGTAAGCCTGACCGTCAAAATGGCACTTGGATCATGCAAGCCTATGAGTGGGGCAAGTTCGTTGGTCGCGCCGATTTTGAATACTATGGCGGCCAGCTACACTTGGCTAATTACCAGCTGGTACCAGTAAATACTGAAACCAAGTTTGGTTCCTATTATCCAGCGCATATGTTGACTCCCAAGGATAAGGAAACCCTTGAACTGCTTCGCCCTTATCAGGCAAAAGGGCAATTGAAGTTGAGAGAACAGATTGGTGTTGCCAAGGCTGATTTCGTTGGTAAGCGTAAGGTTGTCCGTAATCAAGCTACGCCGCTAGGAATCATGATCGCCCATGCTCAGACTCAGCTCCCCGTGCCAGCCGATTTCGGCATCATGAACTCAGGGGGGATTCGCGCCACGATAAAGAAAGGGCCTATTCGCTATCGTGATGTGCTTAAGGTGCAGCCTTTTTCCAACAGTGTGACAGTGACCGAGATGGATGGTGCCGAACTTAAGAAATATCTGTCTAAAGTTGCACTTAAGACTCGAGGTTCTGGCGGCTTTGCCCACTTCAGTGGCATCAAGATGACAGTTGACTGTAAAGCTAAAGATGTCGATATCAAAATGGTGGGTGACAAGCCCTTCAAGTTAACGGATAAGTACCGATTTACCCTTCCTAGCTATAATGCTGCGGGCGGTAACAAATATCCTAAGTTGAAGGAAAAGGCGAGGGACACAGGCTTTATTGATGCCGATATGCTTTATCAATTTATCAAAAAGCATGGCACGCTCGATCCTGCTAGCTATGACAGAGCAAAAGATGTTCGCTATATCAACTCTAGAAGTCCTGATGGCTGCGGCAGTTAGGTTTTAATTTAATATGGTAAATTAACCGATATCTTAGTATTTGAATCAGAGCCCAACCTTTTGGTTGGGCTTTTTTATGGCCTCTTCGCTGTTACGCTTTGGCCTCAATTATGTGTCATCTCTTTAGGCGTGAATTTGGCGCTATGTTAGCGGTTGTTTTACAGAGTGTAGCGCGCGCTCATCAAATCTGTGTCTTAGGTAACGCTGTGATATTTTTCTATTTTGACTCGACTCATCGGGCTTGTTTATTAGGTTTTTCAGGCTAAACTGTCGCGCGAAAATGGTGTGGTGCTCAAGGCTTAATGCGGCGCCATAACCTGCAGAAGCAGAGACAAATTTTACCTGTTACCCTAGGTCTTCATTCGTCACACAAACCCACTTGATGCAGCTTATTGGCGGCAGACGAGACTAATAATTCAGGGCGAATGAAGGCCACCCCTAAGGCCGGGTGTTTATAGATAACACCTTGGTTCCTATATCTTATAATCAGTTTCCACAGTAGACTAACTGCTCAGTTTTGATTTTGTGAATAATGGAATGAGCAATGAGTATTTGGTTTAGACCTGTCACCCTGGAAGATTGCGCTAAGATGGACGCCGGTATGCACGGCAAAGGTACTTTGATGCAGACCCTAGGGATCACCATCAGCGAGATTGGCGACGATTATATGAAGGCGACCATGCCGGCATCCCCTGCGGTGCATAATCCTTTAGGTATTGTTCATGGCGGTGCCAATGTGGCCCTGGCTGAGACGGTTGCCAGCTACGCGGCCAATTTTGTGGTGGATTTTGAGCAGTATTACTGCGTGGGTCAGGAGATCAACGCTAACCATCTTAAAGCATCACGCAACGGCATATTAACCGCAACCGCCAAGCCGGTTCATCTGGGCAAACGCAGCTCAGTGTGGGAGATCTTAATCCACAATAGCGCGGGCGAGCTATGCTGTATCTCCCGTATGACGGCGGCCGTCGTAAAGCGTTAAGGCCCAAGTGTTAAGGGCTTAGGTGTTAAAAACTAGGTGTTAAAAACTAGGTGTTGAAGCTCTAGGTGTTAAAGCTCTAGGCGTTAAACATCAGGCGTTAATGGCTTCAGCGATAGCGCCGCTGGCGAGGTGTCTGGCAATAGCATGGCCATGCATCTGAATTGCAGAGATAATTTTTCGCCTTTGCTGTCGCTTGTTGGTGCTAGTGTCCATAATTAAGGAAAGTTATTTTAGGGTTAAGGAGTGCCTATGGAAATGGCAACAATTTGGGAGTGGGTCGGTTATCTGGCCTCAGTGGTGGTCGCCATCTCCCTGATGATGTCCAATATCAAGAAACTGCGCTGGTGGAACCTGATCGGCGCCGCCCTGTTTGTCGCCTATGGATTGGCTATCGACGCTTTGCCTGTGGCTTTGGTGAACTTTTTTATCGTGTTGATCGATGCCTATTATCTGGTGAAGCTGTATCGAGCCAGTACTGTGACCCTGGATAAAGACCATTGATGGTTAAGGTGCGGGCTAAGGTCCGCGCCTAAGCTTACCCGCACAGGTCTCCCAGCACAGGTCTCCCAGTATAGCTTTCCCTACTCAGTTCCTACTAAGCAGAGCCACATCTTAAATCTAAACTTATCTTTACCTGGCTTATGGCGACCGGAGTTGTCAGGCCTATCGCTCACTAGTGTCTAGGGCTTCAGGTGTCCCAACTTGTTGTTCCAACGTCAAAGCGCTGTGTGTCTGGCACGCTTTGCTGCGCTCACCTTGCAGATCACATCACTTGGGAGATAACCGATTTAGCTTTTCATTTCTAATCTAAAAAATAGTTTAGCGTTATTCGTTTTAATCGTTTTCGCTTTGTTGGCTTGTCGACTAGTCTTACTGCATCGACAAGTTAAATGCTGGGCTTAGCCACTCAAGGGTGGGACTCAGAGGAGCATAAATCATGGCCACAATATTTGATGTTATCGAAGACTGGTTGAGCTGACTCGACCCTAAAAGCCATTGACCGAAAATAGATCACACAGGATGGAGCGAATTATGACAACGAACTACTTAACCAGCCAAAGCGGTGCCCCGATTGCCGACGACCAAAACTCACTTTCAGCCGGTGAGCGTGGCCCGCTGTTACTTCAAGATTGGCACCTTATCGAGAAGCTGGCGCACTTTAATCGCGAACGCATTCCCGAGCGTATCGTTCATGCCAAAGGCACAGGCGTCTATGGTACCTTCACCCTGACCAAAGATCTGAGCGATTACACCATTGCCGATCACTTTAATGGCGAAGGTAAGCAGACAAAGACCTTTGTACGCTTCTCTACCGTGGGCGGCGAGATGGGCTCAGCCGATGCCGAGCGCGATCCCCGTGGATTCGGCCTGCGTTTTTATACCAAGCGCGGTAATCACGATATCGTCGGTAACAATACGCCAACCTTCTTCTTGCGTGATGGCATCAAGTTCCCAGACTTTATCCATACCCAGAAGCGTAACCCTATGACCAACCTGAAAGATCCACAGGCGATGTGGGACTTCTGGTCACTCAACCCAGAAGCCATGCATCAGGTGACCATCTTGATGTCAGACCGTGGTATTCCGGCTAACTATCGCCAGATGCACGGCTATGGTTCGCACACCTTCTCTTTCTGGAATGCCAAGGGTGAACGTTTTTGGGTTAAGTTCCATTTTAAATCGCAGCAAGGCGTGGCGAATTTGACCAACGAGCAGGCGGATAAGCTTAAGGGGATCGATCCTGACTCGTCACAGCGTGACATGGTGGCGGCGATCCAAGATGGTAACTTCCCGCGCTGGACAGTGAATGTGCAGATCATGCCGGAAGAAGATGCTAACTCTTACTATATTAACCCGTTCGATCTGACTAAGGTTTGGCCACATGGCGACTACCCACTGATCGAGATAGGTGTACTGGAGCTTAACCGTTTGCCGCAAAACTATTTTGCCGAAGTGGAGCAGGTGGCCCTGGCGCCAAGTAATCTGGTGCCCGGTGTCGGCGCATCACCCGATAAGATGTTGCAGGCGCGTCTGTTCGCCTACGCCGATGCCCAGCGCTATCGTATTGGTGCCAACTATAACCAGTTGCCGGTGAACTGCCCCCATGCGGCTCAGGCTAACCATCATCAACGTGGTGGCGCCATGGCGGGGACTCAATGCCCCTTCAGCGGCAGTCAGACGGGCGGCGATGCCAGTGCCAACTATGGTCCGAATAGCACCTCTGAAGCCTTGGTTGAGCCAACTCAGTTTGCCGAGCCGCCGCTAAGACTCGACGGCGAAGCCGATCGCTATAGTCGTTACGATCAGGATGACTATACTCAGGCGGGTAACCTGTATCGCATCTTTAGTGAGGAGGAGAAAGCCAGATTAGCCGCAACCATCTCAGGTTCGCTAAGTCAGGCAAGCGTGGATGTACAAGAGCGCATGTTAGCCCACTTCTTCAAGGCCGATGAAGACTATGGTCAGCGCATCAAACAGGGATTGGGCCTATAACCGCCTGTAAATAAGTAACCTGTAGAACAAAGCCAGTGACTTGAGTCACTGGCTTTTTTGTTAAGGCTTAATCTGATTTTCGAGCCAGGGGCCTTGGTTTAATAGAACCTTGGTTTAATAGATCAGGGTTGCGACACCCAGCAGGGCAAACAGGGCGGCGCAACCACGGTGGATCCATGTCATCGGCAGTTTCTCGGCGCTGAAGTGACCGGCAAGGACCACGGGCACGTTGGCAATCATCATGCCCAGGGTGGTACCTAGCACGACTAGGGCTAAGGCGTCATACTTGGCCGATAAAACCACTGTGGCAACCTGAGTCTTGTCGCCCATCTCGGCGAGGAAGAAGAGAATAAAGGTTGCGACAAAGGGGCCCATCTTATAAAAACGACTCTCTTCGGCATCAACTTTATCCGGTACCAGTACCCAGAGGGCGATAGCAAAGAAGGAGAAAGCGACAATATAGGTGGCGACTTCTGGGCTTATCCAGTTGATGGCCCATTGGCCTAACCAGGCGGCGGCGAAATGGTTTGCCAGGGTCGAGAGAAAGATCCCTAAGATAATGGCGGTTTTATTTCTAAAGCGTGCGGCGAGTATGAGTGCCAGCAGCTGAGTCTTGTCACCGATCTCGGCAATAGCGACGGTGAAGGTTGAGGCGAGTAAAGCTTCCATCATAGTTCCTAAGGGGGCAAAAAATCCAAGCACGATCCGCCGCCCCCTAATGAATGAACGGTAACCGTGCTCAGGTCTTGCAAAGTAAAAGGTGTTCCCCCTTACCGTGAGTACCATGGCATGTGGCCAAGTATGTTGACACTCACTCAAGGCAATTGCTCGCCTTGTTAGCTACTCCCCTGAAGCAGTGGCGGCAATTATACCCAAATCCGTTTGAGGCGCAAGCTGGTGAGTACTAATGAGCAATTTTTATGCGCAATGATTACGCTGTAGACAAGTTGTTTCGCGCTTTTTGCGCCTTTGTGTAATCTTGCGCCCAATCCCGCGCGATACCTTGTGCGCTGGCAACGCCTCTGTTAATGTGCCAAACAGTCAAATTTATAGAGTAAAGGTAGTGATGAAACAAACCTATCGATATTGTTACCGATTTAGACAGCCTCAGGGGCTTAGTTAAATCGGAAGATAGTGTATAGCTAAGCTGTTGAGGCCAACCCAACGCGTACTAGGACAGAGTTCCATAGTTCGGTTAGGAGGCTATCGCTTAGTGTGTTTTATGACTAATTCCCGCCTTCGCAGCCGTTCTAAATCTGACCTTCCAAAAAGAGAAAATTAAAAAAGACAGGACAATTTTGTGAACTTAAAAATGCTTGGCTCTATTGCCATCGTTGCGGGCACCGCAATTGGGGGAGGCATGTTGGCATTGCCTCTGGCTACCGCTTCATTGGGGACAATACCAGCCTTACTGCTATTGGTGGTGATTTGGGGGGTATCTATTTATACCTCGCTGCTGATGTTAGAGATTAACTTACGTGCAGGGGTAGGGCTTAATGTTCACGCCATCACGGGCAAGACACTCGGCAAGGTTGGACAGCTGATCCAGGGGGGCTCCTTCCTCAGCCTGCTGTTTGCTTTGACCATGGTTTACCTGATGGGGGGCTCTTCCCTGTTAGAGTCGCGCTTTGAACCTCTGGGAATCAAGGTGAGTCATGAGGCGGCAGTGTTACTCTTTACCTTGATTTTCGGTGGTTTTATTGCCATCGGTGTGTCTTGGATCGACAAGGTCTCACGGGTGCTGTTTACTGCCATGGTGGCACTGTTTATTATCGTGGTGCTGTTTTTGCTGCCCGAGGTGAGCCCAACTTATATTCTGCGTGAATCCTCTGCCGAAATCGTCTCTAAGGGTGAGCTGGGTAACCTCTGGTTGGCGGCGATCCCTGTGGTCTTTACCTCTTTCGGTTTCCATGTCTGTATCGCCACTATAGTGCGTTACTTAGATGGCGATGCCATGTCACTGCGCAAGGTGCTCATGATAGGTTCTAGCATTCCACTGCTCTGTTATATCCTTTGGTTGATGGTGACCTTAGGGACAGTAGGCGGGGCAACAGTGCACGGTTTCGAGGGGTCACTACCTAAGTTAGTGTCGGCGCTGCAGGCGATTGCTCACTCAGACATTTTGCGTCAGTGTATCGATCTGTTTGCCAATCTGGCGCTGATCACCTCTTTCCTTGGGGTGACCATGAGCCTGTTTGATTATATTGCCGAGCTGACTCGTGCCAGAGATAACCTCTTAGGTCGCGTACAAACCTGGCTGGTCACCTTTGTGCCTCCGCTGCTGTGTGCACTTTACTATCCAGATGGATTTATTAAGGTGCTAGGTTTTGCCGCTTTGCCATTGGTGGTGATGATCATCTTCTTGCCTATCGCTATGGCGCTGGGGCAGCGTAAACAAAACCTGGGTGGTTACCAGGTCGGTGGCGGTAATTTTGCCCTAGGGGCGTCAGCCTTAGTGGGACTGGTGATTATTGCCGCTCAGCTTTGGGTTGCGCTGTAAAATTCGCCTGAAGAAAGTGGATACGGCTAAGGTGTTTCCCTAGCCGGAAATAACTGCTTACTTTTTAGCTTTTTTGCTAAGCTGTTTGTCACTCAGCAATTTATGATAAAGTCGGGCGATTGCCCGACTTTTTTGTAGGGCTTTTTGAGTCTTCATTGCGCTGAATACTCAAAAAGCCAATGGGTATTATAAAAATTTTTATAACGATAAAACGGACTTAGCAAATGAAAAAGTTACTCGTAACAGTGGCGTTCGCTGCTGCTTTCGGCGCACAAGCCGATGAGGGAATGTGGCAGCCATATCAACTGCCCGCCATGGCTGATGAACTGAAAGCCAAAGGGCTGGAAATCGACGCCAAATCTATCTCTAAACTCACCGAATTTCCTATGAACGCCGTGATCAGCCTGGGTGGCTGTACCGCGTCTTTCGTATCGCCAAAGGGATTGGTGGTCACTAACCATCACTGTGCCTACGGCTCAATTCAATACAATTCGACCCCAGAGAATAACCTGCTTAAAGATGGTTTTCTGGCCAAGAGTTACAGTGAAGAGCTACCCGCTACCCCTGGTTCGCGCATCTATGTCACCGAGGAAGTGACCAATGTGACCGACAAGGTGAAAGCGGGCCTGGAAAACAAGGTCGGTAACGACTTTTATCAAGGTATCGAGGCCAAAGAGAAACAACTGGTTGCTCAGTGTGAGGCGGGTGGCGGCTACCGCTGTCAGGTATACAGCTTCCACGGCGGCTTGGAATATTATCTGGTTAAGCAGCTTGAGATCCGCGATGTGCGCCTGGTATATAACCCAGCGGCCAGCGTAGGTAAGTACGGCGGTGATATCGATAACTGGATGTGGCCACGTCACACTGGTGACTTCTCCTTCTATCGCGGCTATGTCGCCAAAGATGGCAAGCCAGCAGACTTTAGCAAAGACAATGTGCCTTACGAGCCAAAGAGCTTCCTTAAGGTATCGGCCAAGGGCGTGAGCGATGGCGATTTCGTCATGGTGGCCGGTTATCCGGGTCGCACCAACCGTTACCGCACCGCCAACGAAGTGGAAAACCAGTTCGAGTGGGCTTACCCAGAAGGCAAGATGCTGCGTGAACGCTTTATCGAGATCATCAAGGAAACTGCGCCAGAGGGCAGCGACGAGCGTATCAAGTATGAGAGCTTAATCGCTGGTCTGGCTAACTATGCTAAGAACTTCACTTCGATGATCGAGTTCTATGGTAAGTCGACCATGCTCGAAGATCGCAAGGCACGCGAGGCGGCTCTGACCACTTGGATCAATAAAGACAGCCAGCGTCAGGCCAAATATGGTGAGACTTTGGCCGAACTGGACAAGCTGATCAAAGAGAGCCAGGAGCATCAGGCCCGCGACATCATCTTAGGCTATATCGGCTACACCACCATGTTGCCGACTGCGCGTAGCCTCTACCGTCTGGCGAATGAGAAGCAGCTTGATGACATGGCCCGCGAGCCAGGTTACCAGGAGCGCGACATGACTCGTTTCAAGTCGGGTCTTGAGCGTATCGACCGTCGTTATGCGCCGAGTGTCGATAAGGCCGTGGTGCTGGATCTGCTGACGCGTTACGCCAACTTGCCTAGCGAAGAGCGTATCCCTGCGCTGGACAAAGCCTTTGGCATCGGCAAGAAGTTTGACGCCGCTAAGCTTAGCAAGACGCTAGACAAGATGTACGCCAAGACTCAGCTAGGCGACAAAGAGACTCGTCTAGCCTGGATGGATAAGTCAGTGGCCGACTTCAAGGCGTCTAAAGATCCTTTCATTCAGTTTGCTGTCGCCATGTATGACACAGATATGGCCCAGGAAAAGAAAGAGAAGGAGCTGTATGGCAAGCTGATGAAGGTGCGTCCTCAATATATGGATGCCATCATCGCCTATAACAAGGAGCTGGGTAATCCTGTCTACGCCGATGCTAACTCTAGCCTGCGTGTTACCGTGGGTCACGTGAAGGGCTACTCGCCGCAAGATGGTCTGCAGGCCGTACCATTCACTCGCCTTGAAGGTATACTGGCCAAAGACACGGGTGAAGAGCCGTTCGATGCGCCTAAGAAGCAGCTTGAGCTGATTAAGCAGAAGCAATATGGCGACTACTATATGAAGTCTATTGATTCTGTGCCGGTGAACTTCCTGTCAACGCTGGATACCACAGGTGGTAACTCAGGTTCACCAACCCTAAACGGCCGCGCCGAGCTTGTCGGTCTGCTGTTTGACGGCGTCTATGAATCCATCATCGGCGACTGGGGTTACGATACCGACACCAACCGCTCTATCCAGGTAGATAGCCGCTATATGCTTTGGGTGATGAAGTATCTGGATAACGCCGATAACCTGTTGGCGGAAATGGAGATTGTTCACTAATACTAGCGATTAGTGGAGGCGCTGGTTGGATGCTATCTAGTTAGCGTTAAGGTTAAAAGGGCTTAGATGAGAATCTAGGCCCTTTTTTGCGTAAAAGGGGTAACTTTCTTGGTGTTTACTCTTTGTATTTAGTTGAAATTCATTACCCTTGTTTTAGCATTAGCCGTAACTGATGTTAATTGCTTGCGGGAGGTTAAATGCTGATAGCATCAAGGTTGCAATGCACTGGAAATCATTAATCTGGTGGGGTAGATATTTAATACCCTTGCTATAGCGTTAGCCGTATTTTTAATCTATTGCCTGCCGCAGGCTCATGTGCAGATACGCTGGTGAGACGCCGTGAATACATCCTGTAGGCTCTGCCGAAACATCCCTGTTTCGGAAGCTCACCAGCGTATCTACACCCGGTTTTCCATTTCTTCGATTTGCCCTTACTTGTATCACTCAGACAATCAAAAGCTAAATTGTTTTTGGACATTTCCGAGTTAAAGCCTTAACTCTAACTTGTCAGTTTCGGATAAAAATTTCTAATGGCTAACGCCGCATTAAGTGCTGAGCAACGCTACCCCCTACCTAAACCATTGTGCCGTAAACACTAAAACTGAATCAAACGGAGAATACCAAGCGTTGGGAATCCGCCTTAAACGCCTTATTATACGAAACTTGCTACATGTTTAAATATTTCTCTAATTTACTGCTGAGAGATTTGACGGCTTCAACTGACCAGTTAACTACCTCTAGAGACTCTTGTGCCGCTTTGCTGAATATTTCAGGGCTGGACTTAAGTTCTTTACGATGACCTTTGAAAGCTTTTACCTTAAATGACTTTTCGTGCAGTTCATTGAGCAATTCGTAAATTGATGCATCTTCTGAGAACAAGAATTTGGCTGCTTCCTTTTTCTCGATGAAGTCCTTGTGAGTTTCTGAGGTAACACCATCGCCTATTAGTTCTTGGTAAAACTTTAACGTAGCCGTATATACCTCAAATCTCTTATTGTAGAGATCTAGTTTGAGTTTCTGACGGTTAGTTACTAACTGTTGATACGTAATATAAGCTAAAAACAGCGCCATTAAGACTGCAAATATGTAGTCTTTAAAAATTTCTAAGATATCCAATTATTAACTCTTAACTAAGTAAATGATGAGCTCATACCAACGCCGCATTCAGCGGCTTGGTAAGCCTCTAGAACAGTAGACACTTTGTAGCATTACTAAAATTAGGTCAACAGTCCAATACCAAGCAAAGCTAGTTCGGCCATACTAAACAAGGAATGGGGCAAAAATCAGTTAGCTTTCACGCCTTAAATACACCAATACACCTAAATCGAAGAGGCGTTGGATACCGAGTGTAGATACGTCGGTGAGCTTCCGAAACAGGGATGTTTCGGCAGAGCCTAACGGGACTTATTCACGGCGTCTCACAGGCGTATCTGCACATACGTCGTTCTTTCACATCCATGTGATCACGGCATTGGTACTTCCATGTACTGCACCCGCCGGGCAGGCGATAGATTACCATGAAGAGGTGACCTTCAACTGCCTCTCCAGCATCGATGAAGGTCAAAGGTACACAGCATGCCGAAACGGTTTGCACATAAGCCCACCGCAGGTGATAGATAACCATGAAGGTATGATCTTCAAATACCTATCAAACTTCAATCTCGCCTGACGCTAAATCATAAATCATACAATCAACAGCCTATTTATATAGGCTGCTCACAAACTCATTGGTGGGCTCGGGTAGGAGATCTTGAGGATGATCACCGCCGAAACTGGCCCATTTGCTCTTGCCTGTGTATGAGGCGTTGGCGATCTCTTGCTTGGTCATTGCATCCAAGACAACAAGCTGAATCTCTATGGTATCTGATATCCCTGACCATTCGGTTGCCCTGTCTTCCCAGTGAAGAATGATTGGTTTTACAAAATAGCCGAATTGATTAGCATCGAGCTGTTTTAGGCAATCGTCACCCACGCAATTGTCCGCGATAATGACCTTATTGGTGTATTTGGAGAAGGCGCTGCGGACAGCATTGGCCGTCATCTGGCCTGAGTTACGATATTCTTTGTTGCCATACCAGCCATCTTTGGGCATGGCGATCAGCACGCCTTTGGCGGGATTTAATTTAGCTGTGGGAGTCTGTAACGCCGAGTGCTGATATGTAGAGCTGCAACCTGCAAGTAGAAACGCGGAGGTAAGAAGTATCATCGCCTTTATCATTGTTGAACCTCATAAAATTAATCCATTAAAACGTAAATCAGCCTAGCTGGATTCTATGACTTAATCCATGAACTGCATCACTAACAAATATCTCATTTAGAAATAAAGATTTCATTGTTATCAATATAGTCAAATCGAAGTGAAGTTGGATACTGTGTAGATATGTCGGTGACCTTCGGTTTCAGGGACGAAAATGTTCCTGACATTTTTCGGCATTCCCTCTATCCTTCGAGGTCAGTGGCTTTCAGTGTGTCATATGCGTCTCTGCCCCCACTGGGCAGGTGGAGATTGCTATAGAGATATGACCTTCAGCCCCCTTACCGAATAACCAATTAGCCAGATGCTAACCCCTAGCCTATGCCAAGTGCTAATTTTGGCCGAAGCCGGATTTAAGGTCATGATGAAATGACTTGGGTGGTAAACCTCTGCAGCGTGATGCTGTCATGCCAAAAATTTGGGTGCCAGCCGCCTTTTTGCTTGAGCGCTGTAACAAATGCTTTGGGCGTGGGTAAACTGCGCCAGACCGAGGGGAGAAACAGGGCGCGGCGCCGGCCATCATCCATCAGCAGCCCATCGATGTCGGGTCTGAGTGTATCGAGCAGGGCTTGTTCGCCCTGGTTTTCTATCGGTATGAGCGGTGAGAGAATCGCGATATCTAGGCTGAGTTCGGCGCGCTCTGCCAGGGTGAGCGGCAGAAACCTTTGGTCGTTAAAGCCGCTGGCATAGGCGTTTTCACAGGCGACTCGCCATAGGGGCTCCTTGGTCTGCACTGTGCCGATACAGCCTCTTAGTTCACCGCCGTGGTAAAGGGTAACGAAACAGGCGCAGTGGCGTTGCAAGGCTTCACTGCTGGGCGGTGACGGTAATATTAAGCCTCGCCCTGCTAAGGCATGATCCAGTACCTGCCAGACCATGCGGATCAGTTCATGCTTATCTGCCTGACTCAGCTCAATAGAGGACGAAGCTGGCATAGCCGACCACCTCTTCATTGTCTCTGGGCTGGCGCGACTCACTGCGGGCGATAACATCGCCCGAGTTGGTATGGGTGACACATTTTATTTGCCAATTGACCTTCTTCGCAAACGCCAGCAGGCCATTGAGGGGATGGCAGCCACAGGCCTGTTCGGGGCTCAGGTGGGCGTCGAGGGACAATATGTTACTGCGGGTGTCGGCATCGATGCGGTTGGCTTCGCCATAAGGGTGATAGTGACTCAGATCGCTGCTCACTATGATCAGTGTTTCTTGGTCTGCGACCTCGTTGATCAAGCGATGCACCGCTTCGGGGCTGGTGGCGCCGACGACGACAGGTAGCAGGGTAAACTCTTCCAGGCAAGATTGCAGCAATGGCAGCTGAACTTCCAATGCATGTTCTTTTTGATGTGCCGTATCTGACTCTATGGCTAACCTTTGCGCCAGTAGCTGTGTTACACCCGCCTTGTCGATAGGAATTTCACCTAGCGGAGTGATAAAGGCATCGCTGCGGGGCAGGGCGCAGCCATTGAGTCCCACATAGTGGCTGGGGCCTAATAGGAGAATACGAGTGTAAGCTTGTTGACGATTTCTTAGTAGAGTCAGGGCCTTGGCGGCAACGACGCCTGAATAGAGATAACCTGCGTGGGGTAAGATGAGGGCTTTAGGGATGATGCCACAGCAGGGAGGCTCGCTGAAATAACTATTAATTTGCTGCATCAGCTGCGGGGGATCGGCTGGGTAAAAACGGCCTGCGACGGCGGCGGGTCGGTATTTCATCTTCTCTTCCCTAGACTGGGCGTCAACTATACTTTTAGTGTAGGTCAACGACAGGTAAACACCCATGTTAACGACGCCGCCCACATACTTTCCCACCCACTATTGGCATGCCTTAGCGGATGGTCGGGTGTGCTGTGATCTCTGTCCGCGAAAATGCACTCTGCGTGAGGGGAAACGTGGTGCCTGCTTTGTTCGTATGCACCATCAAGGCGAGATAGTGCTCACCAGTTATGGGCGCTCCTCCGGCTTCTGTATCGACCCTATTGAGAAAAAGCCGCTGAATCATTTCTATCCCGGCTCGAGCGTGCTGAGTTTTGGCACGGCGGGTTGTAATCTGAGTTGCCAGTTTTGTCAGAACTGGGATATGAGTAAGTCCCGCCAGATGGATACCTTGTGTGACACTGCCATGCCAGATGAATTAGCGGCCACGGCTCATCGACATGGCTGCAAGAGCATCGCCTTTACCTATAACGACCCCGTGGTGTTTATGGAGTACGCCATCGACGCCGCCCAGGCAGCTAAAGAACTCGGGATCAAAAGCGTGGCGGTGAGTGCTGGCTATATCTGCGAGGCGCCCAGGGCCGAGTTTTATCAATATATGGATGCGGCCAATATCGACCTTAAGGCCTTTAGTGAACGCTTTTACCACAAGATCTGTCATGGCCAGCTGCAACCTGTGCTGGAGACCTTGCTTTACCTTAAACGGGAGACACAAGTCTGGTTTGAGATAACGACCTTATTGATCCCGGGGGAGAATGACAGCGATCAGGAACTCAACGCCATGTGTCAGTGGCTGATGGAGAACTTGGGCCCGGATGTGCCGCTGCATTTTAGCGCTTTTCATCCCGACTTTAAGCTGCGAGATAAACCCGCGACGCCCCTATCAACTTTGCAGCGGGCTCGCCAAATAGCCCTGAATCATGGCTTGCATTATGTCTATTGCGGCAATGTTCATGATCCTGATTCAGATGCTACCTATTGCGCCAACTGCCATAAGCGGGTGATCGAGCGAGACTGGTATCAGCTGGGGCAATATGCACTCGATGAGACTGGTGCCTGCAGGCATTGTGGTGCGCCCTTACCGGGGCGCTTCGATAGGGTTAGGCAAGACTTCGGTGCCCGGCGCATAGCGGTGCGTATTCATCGGGATTAAGCTGACGGCATAGCTTGGCGGCTTAGCCTGGTGGTTTGGCTTGGTTGTTCGGCTTAGTGGTTTAGCCTAGTGGTTTAGTTTGGTATTTGGCTTAGTGGCTTAGTGGCTTAGTGGCTTAGCCTGGTATTTGGGCCTGGTGATTTAGCTTGGCTGTTCAGGCTGTCGCGGTTTTCGTGCGACACCGCGAATCGTCGGTCTGGCAAGGGAGAACGCCTTACGCATACTCTCGCGTCTTATGGACTCTATCTCGAATCCCGCGAGGCGGAGCTGCGCCTCAGTCTCTCTGTTGAGGTGGCAATTACCGGCAATTCGGCGCCAGATGAAGTTCAGTCTATCTTGCCAGCGTCGCCGCCTGCTGCCCGGCTCAGCAGCGACATGTTCAAGAAAGAGCAG
The DNA here is from genome assembly GCF_002215585.1 of Shewanella marisflavi. Taxonomy (NCBI): domain Bacteria; kingdom Pseudomonadati; phylum Pseudomonadota; class Gammaproteobacteria; order Alteromonadales; family Shewanellaceae; genus Shewanella; species Shewanella marisflavi. The sequence goes on along the minus strand of NZ_CP022272.1, from coordinate 3,326,786 downwards.
GTGAGCGCCGGGTTTAAGTACCCGCCAGATCTCCTTTAGCGTCCTTGGGAGATCATTGACACTGCAGCAGACCAGGGAAACAAATACCCAGTCGAAGCTAGCATCGTCACAGGCAAGCGATTCGGCCGGGCAATCGAGCAGAGTGATCTGACTATCTGGCATCTTGGCGATCGCAGCAGCTAGTCGACCTCTCATATCCTCATCGGGTTCTGTGAGTACCAGTTCGAGCTCTTGCTTTTTGGGATAGAGGGGCAGGCTGGCCCCTGTACCGGCACCAATTTCCAACACGCGGCCACTGACTTGGCTTAGTAATTCCCTGCGCCAGTCGATGAGGCAGGCCTGCTCTGGCCCGCGCATCAAGTAGTCGTAACAATAGGCGATAATACGTGACATTTTAGTCCCCGGTTTGCGACCACAATATTTGCCGCGCATATCCTGGATAGGACATTTCACCTTTGGCTTATTTAAGCACTGGCTTATTTAAGTGCCGGCTTATTTAAGTATGGTCACTTTTAATGATGGGCGCTGTTAATTATGGGGCGGGCGAAAAGGGACACTCGTCCCTTTTCTGTGGCCGTGGCGGTACGGCGCTAGCCGCTGGTTTTAGCTCTCGCTGGTGGAGATCAGAATATCGAACTTAGGATTGTCTCTCAGGTTATCAAAGTCGGCTTCGTTGGCCGCGACCTCTTTAAAGCTGACGCTGTTTTCGATGGCTTGTTCCAGATCCGACAGGGCGCGATCTTCCTGACCCAGGCAGGCAAAGGCGCAGGCGCGCTGGTAGAGGGCATGAGCGTTACTGCCATCGACCTCTAGTACCCTGTTACACAGGCTCAGCGCCCAGTTAAATTCGCGCATCTCCATGGCCGCATCGGCTTTGTAGGTCATGGCCTCAAGGTCACCGGGGCGTATGGTGAGGATCTCGTTATAGACGGCGATCTTCTGCTCTGGGGTCTGGGCGCTCTGGGCGTGTAGCCATAGCGTGTGGATCTCGTTGATGATCTCGATCTCTCGGTTGTTCTTGGTGATGATTCGGCTCTTACGCTTTAGGTCTTGTTCCAGTACCTTGAACTTCTCTTCATATTGCTCTGTGATGGATTGTAACTGCTCCGCCGCGAGCTTGGCGGTATTGGTCTTAATCTCCCGAAGGGATTGCCAACCAATAAAGGCGATGAGCGACGCAACCCCCGCTATGATGTAGAAGAAATAGGTCACGGTCACATTGGCATAGTTAAGAGATTTGTCGGCGACGGCCAATTCCCTGTCGGTGATCTCCACCGTAAGCCTGCGCTCGAGATCTTGCTGGTCGGTGCGCAGCGTCTTGAGCTCATCGAGTATGTAGCGCTCTATGAGGGGCTTATCTAATATCGGCTGCTGAGAGTGTGGCAAGTTGGCTTTAGGCGGTTCAATTTTGGCCTCTTCGGCTGCCTGCAGGGTGAGGGGCATGGTGAATGAAATGATGGCGATTAACATGCAAAGTAAGCGTGGCATAACTGATTTCCGTCGTTTATTTGGTGTGAGTCGTCCTAAATTAAGGTCACACTAACAACATAGGGCTTGTGATGCCAATCTAATTGGCAAAAGTTCAGCTTTGCGGCGCGAAAGAGGTAAGCGCCATGCCAACACTGTTTGTTGTGATTGAAAGCGCGTGGGTCATCACCCACGCTTGGTTTAGCCAATAGGAAAGGCGACCTCTGGCAGGCACTCGAAACCGGGCTTAGCAAACAGGTATCCTTGCATCAGACTGATACCAGCGGTCTTGAGCCAGCGCATTTCATCAACTGTCTCTATGCCCTCTGCCAGGCAGGTGATGTTGAGCTCGCGGCAGATGTTGAGCGTGTGCGTGACTATGATTTGTCGCGTCTTGTCTTGGTGGATATTACGAATCAGCTCCATATCCAGTTTGATGATGTTGGTTTGAAAGTTGGCCAGTAACCCAAGACCCGCATAACCTGCACCAAAGTCATCGATGGCGGTGATAAATCCCAGTTCTCGGTAGTATTCCACCACGCGTTTGACGTGTCCGCCGTCTTTTATCTTTTCGGCTTCAGTAAATTCAAACATGATTCTTTCTGTCGGAAAACCATATTCCTTGGCGGCGGCCAGTGTGGTGCGGATACAACGTTCTGGTTGATAGATGGCGTTGGGCAGAAAGTTAATACTCAGCATAGTGTCTAAATCTAACTTTGCTGCGAGGGCGATAGCTTTGACACGGCAGGTTTGATCGAAGGCGTAACGGTTTTCATCATTGACCTTGGCAAGTATAGATGCGGCAGATTCATTATTTGGACCGCGCACTAAGGCTTCAAAGCCAAATATCTCTTGCTTATGAATATCTATGATTGGCTGAAAAGCCATGGTGAAATCAAAGTCGAGAAGAGGATTGTTGACGCACTGCTGGCAGCCTTTGGTGGCTAACTGAGCCTGATCTGCTTCCATCTAGTTATCCTTAATCTATGGCGCACTGTATTGTCCTGCTTAGTGTCGAAAAGATACTACGCAGTGCAGCAGCTTGATTCGACTCGCCGGAGAGTCTAATGATTCAGTATAGTCGTGATTTTAATCGTTTTTGAAGTGAATTCTTTGAGGAAAGTACATTCGGTAAAAAAATTTTGGCTAACGTCCCTGTTAGCCAAAAAAGTTAAGCGATTGCTATGATTGAAATTAGTTATTATTAGTATTGGTTGTTATGAGTACTGTCTGCGGCGTATTCCCAACAGGAGCAGGGTCAGCAGGGCATACAAGCCAATAGCACCGCCGCCACTAGATTCACTAGGTGGCTCGACTGGTGGTAAAGGCGCATCTTCTACAGTAACCACAAATTGGGTGCTTGCCTCAAACTCGCCGTCACTGGCGGTGACCACGAGAGTGAATGTGCCGCTAGCAGTGAAGGTTAGCTCAAGCTGCTGCTCTGACAGGCTGATCCCCTCAATGCCTGACGCCGACAATGTAAGCGCATCGTCCTCTGGGTCGCTAAATACCTGGCTGAGATCGACGTTGACCACAGCGCTACCAGCGGTGCTAAGTTGTGCTTTAACATCTGCGATAGGGTTAGCGACTACCGGCGGTGTATTGAGCGGCACTTCCACTGGCGTTAAGCCTTTTACCTTGATCAGTGTTGCGCCAATATTGCGCTTAAGATCTGGGGTCGTACCCAGCTCCAGCAGACCATAGTAGGTGGCGTCAGCTTCCAGTGGCTGTAGCGTCTGGCTATCGTCAAGGTAGCCATTAACGGTCAAGCTAATGTCAAAGCGCTCATCCTGTGCCACCTGGCTTGGCGCCGTGATGTCGAAGCTCGCCTGGTTGCTATAGTTCACATGGGTGATCTCTAAGGTCACTTCGTCGGCTTGATCTTCTACCGTGCCCTCGTAGTTATGGGCAAAGATCCAATAGTTACCTGATGGTGGATTTTCGACGACGCAGCGCTCTTTCGAGTCAACTTCACCACTGAGACAAACAAGAGAGTAGAACAATTCATAGGCATCTGGCATGCCGTCACCGTTCTCATCGATACCGACAAAGAGATCCATATCTGGCGACGTCGTGTCAGTTATCTCAACCACCAAGCGCTTGGTGTATGGCTTGACCACAGTCGGCACGCTGAAGATCACTTCAGGGTTAGAATATGGGCTGTTACGCTCAGCATCGTTAGATGAACCGATCGCGCTGCCAGTAAAGGACTGCGCCTTAAACAGACCAAAACCACGGCTCTGCAGGTCATTACTGCCAGAAGTAAAGATATCTTCTATGAGTATGCTGTTATCGACATTATTCAGCTCGGCGGCGATCTCTTCGATCACTTGTCCAGCTTTAAAGCCAATGGTGGCTTGCAGATGAGTGTCGCTCATGCTGGCATCGGCATTGTTAAGCTTGATATAGCCATGCACCCATTCATCTACCAAGTTGATGTTGGCAGCTGCTTTGATAGTGATTACTTGAGATTCACCAGCATTTAGCGAGAAGCTGGCTGGCGTCACTTCCAGGGTGAAACCTGGGTTGAGGTACTCATATTCAGCAGTCCAGCTGCTGCTTTGGGTCGCGGTAACAGTGCGAGTCCAGCTGCAGTTTGAAATACACTGATTTTGCACCATAGAGCTGGTGTTAAGATTAGTTGGGTCGCCTCCTATTTCAGGGTTGGCAGCAAGATACTCCTCCTTGCTAACATCCAGCAGCAGACCGGCCTTCAATGCCTTATTGATGCGCAGACTACCCGCGCCTTGATCGAAGAAGTCCGAACGCTGGGTGACGCCATCAAAGTCATCGTCTTTATAGGTCGTCTGATGGGCGGTACTCATGATGGCCGACTGTGCTTGTGCCGGTGTCCAAGTTGGATGAGTCGCTTTCAGCAGCGCATAGGCACCAGCTACATGAGGACTGGCCATAGAGGTACCAGAAAAGCTGACATATGGGATGTGGCCAATCTGTCCTTCAAAGATTCTGTCTTCGGCGTTGGCAGCATAAATGTTCACCCCGGGGGCGGCAATATCTGGCGAGAAGATATTGGTGTAGGGCAGGTTAGGGCCACGAGAGGTAAATACGCCGGCGATATCGCCAAGACTTGGATCTCTTGTTGTCTCAGTGGCTTCAATTGTCGCCTGATGACCTTCACCGCTTGCCAACCATTGCGTCAGACGCTCACCGTTATCGGCATTGAGATGAATGGCCGGTAATACATGGTTGTCATGGTTGAGTGAGTCAGCACCGCCAGGCATGTTAATCAAAATCATGCCGCCCGCGCCGCCTGCTTGAACATTGATCCCTTTGCGGACCCTGGCGTTAACGCCGCGTTCGCAGACAACGATTTCACCGTTAAAGCTACCTGGTTCAAACGGTTCGGTGCATTGTGCGTTGTCAGCGCTAACACTTGAGGCCAAGATGACAGGTCCTGTGATCCCTGATGTCGCGCCAAACCCGCTCATGTTGCCAGGAGGTGTCTCGCCGCCGGTCATGCCGGTTATCTGCTTTTCTTTAAAGGCTAAGTCGTGGCTATAGGCCGCTACTGTGGTTACCCAAGGGGCGTTACCCGGTGCGCCAATGGTGCCGGCTGTTGGGCCTGCGTTACCCGCCGCGACGGCCACGTGAATACCAGCCTGGCGAGCATTGAGGAAGGCTTCGGCGTCGATAGAAGACCAAGGATCTCTTGCCGAGCCGCCCACTGAATAGTTGAGCACTTGTACGCCATTTTCGATGGCATGTTCAATCGCCTTAAGGGTAAATTCTGGATAGCAAGAGCCACCATCGTCACAAACCTGGTAAGAGACTAGGTTTGCGTGAGGTGCAACGCCGCTAATCGCGTCGAATTCAAAGGCACTCTTTTGAGCGATGATTGTGCCATCTTCCTCTTCCGCCTGCAGGTAGAAATTGACGTCATGTAATATATTGCCTGCTGCCGTAGAGGCGACATGTGATCCATGACCATTGAAGTCATAGCCGACCTGGGTCTTATTTTCTAAGTCATCATACTCAGGGTTATCTAGGCTATCGGCGCTATCGAGACGATATTGAATCAGCTCAGGATAACTGACGATACCTATCAGCTTGCCATTACAAAATTGGCTATATTGCTGACAGTCACCTAAATATTGACCCTCTCCCAGAGGGTTGGTGTGGCGGTATCCATCGGCACCCACTTCGGCAAAAGAGGGGTGGTTGGCATTGATGCCTGAATCCATAATACCCACGATGACGCCTTCACCTTGAGTCGCGCTGACTTGCGCATCACCCTGCCAGACCTGTTTAGCGCCAATAAATTCTGGGCCTGTTGAAGTTTGAATAAAGTGCAGGCCGATAGGCTCTACGCTAAGAACATTGGGGTCTTTTGCAACCATGCTGGCTTCGCCCGGACGAAGTTCAACCGCCATGGCATTGACCACAAGCTGGTATTCATGGGTTGGATTGAGGACACGTTTAAGCAGGTTGTTGAGTCTTTGTTTGGTCGCTGCTTGCTGCTGCTTCAAATAACTTTTGTACTGCAGACTTGCCTTTGAGTGGCTGTTTAACAGGCCTGAGGCTTGTTTGTTTGCGGTGTTAATCTGAATATTGGTCGCCGCATAACCGGCAAGTGAGCCGTCATAACTGGCAACAGGGCTTTCCTTGAAACGTACAAAGTACATACCGTCGTTGCGTTGTTTATCGGCGCGTTCGAGTTTTAGTTTTTCTTGGCCAGGGATAAGGGTTTGCAATGGCTTAGTATCATCGGCATGGGTTGAACAAGCGATGGCAGCCGTTAATGCACTAAGCAACAAACTTCTACGACTTAATTTCATTTGATTACCTAAAGGGTTGTGAAATGGGGGATAGCCGTTTTACCGGCTATCCCACAAGGGTTTTACTAACTAGCGTGAAGTGCGACGGCGAACTAGCGCCAAGGCACCCAGGATGAGCGACATCCAGCCTAGTGAGCCACCGTCGCTTTCAGGTTCAAAGCTTGCATCGACCTCTAGCATATGAGTGACCTGATGCACACCGTCAGAGGCGATGATGGTCAGCATGTGACTACCTTCGTTCTCAACTTGACCTGTGATTTCGGTGCCGCTGATAGACAGCGCCGAGAAGCCAGTGCCTTCCACTTCGTAGCTCAGGCTATTGCCTTCTAGATCGTTGAACAGACCGGCAATATCTAAGGTGAAGTTTGCTGATGAACCAGACTTGAAGATGAGTTCTGGTACCGACAGTGAGGCGGCAACGTCTTCATTGACCTGTGGTGCAACGTCATTGATGTCAACAACACTCACGGTCAGGGTTTCAGTGTCACCTATGTCACGGCCTGATTTAGGCGTTACCTTTATCTCGAACTCACGGTTATTTTCGTAGTCGAGCGCATCAGGGTTAACCACATAAAGCTCATAGGTTTCCTGATTGATGGCAAACGGTGTACCGACCAGTGTATTGGTGATGTGCAGCTCAAACGGCGTGTACTTGGTTGATGGGTAGGTGAAGAAGCCTTGTGAATCCAACTCTATCTTGCCTACAACAGTGCCGACTTCAGCGTTTTCTTCAACACTAAAGTGCTGTCCAGCTTGCGCCTTAGCGATCACTGAGCCATCGTCGTCCATGAGGGAGTTGTAGCCAACTTGCATGAAATCGTCGTTGAGGCTGACGACCATGAAGCCTTTAGGCGCTTCGATTGGGCCTATGCCCCCCATCTCAGCGGTGCCCACTGAAGCGATATAGATCTCTTCGCCAGGTTGAGCGGTAAAGGTCTGCTGATAATCAAGCTCGCCTGCTGATTTGCCCTCTTCCATTGCGGCAAAACCCACATGCACTGAGCGATCAAAGACGATGTCGCTACAGACTTCTTCGCCACTGAACCAATCCAGGTAGCAAGACTGCTCTACTGTGTAGCTACCGCCCTTGATTGGGTTAAATTGGACTATAGGCTCATATTGATCCCTGCCCGTATGACGATCGGTTTCGATATGGAAACCAAAGTTTTGATCGAAGTCTTCTACACTGTCTAGCTCATGGTGAAACATATCTTCTAAACAGATTTGCGACACAACATTTTTACCGTTATTGGCAAAATGCGTTGGCAGAGATGACTCTTTGTAGCGTCCGGTTGGATTTGAGTAATCATAAGGGATGGTGTAGTCGATCACATAGGTGGTCGGCTGTCCCTTGTCATTGAGCGCAACAAAGGGTTGAGCAACACGTTGAGCGTCGTCCCAGATGTAGGCTCCTTCGAAGCTGTTATCCCAGCCATTTTCTTTCACCATGGCCTCGTAGAACAGGTCAAAGGTAAATAGGCGTGGACCGCGCTCATAATAGTTCGGTAAGGCGGTGTCGGCGCGATCAAACAGGCTGACGGCGATGTTTAGCTTCTTACCCGTTACGCTACATTGGGCATCATCAAAAATAGCGCCACCGACAGCTTTAATCATATGGCCGCTAAGGTTTTGTAGGTGCTCAGGTAGGGTTTTGTTTTGCAGCAGCAAAGGGTAAGCCTGAAAGGTGGTTGCCGAGTCTGAGTTGTTCACGAAAGAGGCGACATAACCTTGGTAGTTGATTGAGCCATATTCATTATTAGGATATAGCTCATGCCCCCATTCGAGATGATCCCACTCGGTTTGGCCCAAGTCTGGGTTATAGCCGAGGTATGAGGGAAATTCGATAGCGTTTGGGCGCTTGGTGATACTGGTGCTGTGACGCGCCTTGAGCATCCAGCCCAGGTTGATCTCAGGCTTTGACTCTGAAGTCAGACTAATATAGCCGTTAAGTTCGGTGGCTTTTAGATTGGCATCAGTGTGGTCACCGGTACTCATCAGTGGCCATTGAGGCAACTTATTGCCATCGACCGTGATAGTGATCGGTAGGATCACGCTAGAGTTGGCGGGAATATTCACGCTTTCTGGCATGTTGAAGCTAAGTGCCTCGTGAGCGGCTTTTTCGCCATTCATCTTGTAGGCGATCTGGTACGTCTGAGTGGTATCTGAGATGTTTCTTAGCGTGATGCGCTTATGCAGCGTCTTGCTTTGTCCCACTTCATGCATACCAAACTGCACATAAGGTTGATAGCTGCTGGTTTCCCAGGCAACAATTGGCGAAGCAACTGCATTTTCCAGGTTTTCCATGCCGTGACCCATGGCGTAAAGTTCAGCTGGGGTCATGCCATCGCTTTCCAGGATGGCGTTAACATTGGCAGTGTTGGCAAGTATTGCCTTGATTTCTGCAGGGCCGAAACCTGGGAACTCGCTCTTAATGACAGCAGCGGCAGCAGCAATACGTGCGGCGCTGGTTAACGCGCCTGAGCGGCTACCCAGTCTAGGGGCTGTTTCATCAGGGTTAGAGATCTTGGCAACGGTTTGGTTGTCGCTCAAAGTGACGATTTCAGGCTTAAGGGCCTGAGAACCACGAACCGGTCCCATAGGAGCCCATTCAGGGATGACCAGCGTCTCACCATCGTCGGCATAATTGACCGCACCGACAGTGATGGCCGATGTTGAACTGCCTTCTGAAGAGATCCAGTTACGGTGTTTAGCCTCTGCATCACCAAAGAGAGAGTATTTCGCCAAATCACCTGCGTGGGTAACCACTGTCATGCCTTGAGCCGATACACGCTCGATTAGCATCTGTATCAGGCTAGGGGATGAATTACCATCGATGTCAAAGAAGGCACCAGCGCCGGCAGCTTCTATCAAGGCGATATCCAGATGGTCGCTTGTGTCACCATCTTGGTTAGGATCGAGTGCATGCTCAAGGGCTGCTACGATTTTTGCCATGCTAGGGGCTGAGGCAGACACCCAACCATTGTTTTCAGAGACGTTATAGACCTTGTAGGCGTGTAACTCTGCACCTGGGGCGAGTTGGTGAACGATACTCGCCAGCTCGGTGCCTTGGCCAGTGGGGTAAACCCAGCCGTTATAGGACTCATAGCTTAAGTTTTGATCGATTGGGTTGGCGTCATTGCCAAAGTTCTCGCTAGAGAAATCCCAGCCGCCTTTCACCACAGCCGTTGGAAATCCGCTGTACTCGATGGCGCCGTTTTCAAGGGCTTCTAGGTAGCTTCCCGCTGGTGGTGGCGTTTCAGGGTCGTTATCTTCGCCATAAACACCAGAGCCGCCAAAGACTGGCAAGGTATAGTCGATACCGGTAGAGATGATAGCAACGCTGGCCCCTTTACCTGCGGTTTCTTTGCCCATGTAGGGCGTCATCAGGCTGATCTCTTCTGCAGTTGAAGTATTCATTACCTGATGATTATTTGGATCCTGCTTGGCTGTCTGTAGCTGTTGACCGTAGAAGGTTTGGGCTATGGCATCTAACTTGCGGATCTCTGCCAGCGCGCTGTTTTGTACTTCCAGCGTGATGGTATTTGCCAGCAGATGAGTACTTCCCACGAAGCGAGCTTGTGGGTCGATGGTTTTAATTTGTGCTAGAAGTTCTGCTTGTTGCTTGAGTACCTGCTGAGTGTCCAGAATCTGCTGGCCAGAATCCTTCTCTGATTGCGCTAAAGAGAAAGTATAGGTTCCCTTGGACTGTGCCTGCTCGGCACCGAAAGCCACGATCGATTCTGTCTTGGCCTGAAGGGCCCCAGAGAGAATAGCGGTCGAGACGCATAATGCTAGGGTGCATTTGTTAAATTTCATGTCCTTTCCTTCTTGTTATATTTTTGCTGTCGAGTCAACGATTCATGACTGCAACAATTTAATAACGTGAAGGCTACGTAGGTACAATGAAGGGGAACTCGATTATTCCCCGATTTTTGGTCTGTTGAGGTAATATTTTTATCTAAAAAACATCTATTCCGCTTTTAATCAATTAGATACGATATTGTATCTTTAGTTTGCAGTTAGGGAGTAACCATACACATCTGCCTCGTTAGCCAGTTTGAGGGTGACTAAATAGGATTCGCCATCGGCCCGCGAGAGGCCAAAAAATTTTCTTACCGAGTCGGCCGGATATTGACGAACCACTTCTGGCGTATGGTGCTCACTATCAGGTTTGATGCGCATGATGGTGTCGAACTCAGCGTCTCTGGCCAGAAAGTAGAGATAGCCTTGCTCATAATAAAAAGCGCCGTAGTCATATTTTGCCAGCTTGTCGGTAAGTTGGTTCATTTGACCTGTGGTGCGGTCGAAATGCCAGATGCCATTCTGGTCAAACTGGGAAAGGTAGAGGGTATTGCTGTCTTTTCCTTCAATCGCATAGACCCCTTTCTGCTGGGTGATCTGCTCAAGCTCGCCGGAATTTACATTCAACTTATAGATACCGTTTCGCTTATCGGCAAAGCCCTTAAAATAGAGGTGTCGGCCATCTTGCGACCAGCTTAAATTCTCGGCTTCTAGTCCCTGGGTATCGATGGCACGATAGTTTTCCGATTCAATATTGCCGATATATAGAGTTCTCCCTGTATCAGTCATGATGTTGACTGCAAAGTCAGTGCTGACGGGGGAGATGGCGGGCACGCCCACATTGCCCAATGAGTGGGTGATATTCTTACTGCTGACCTTGTTGTTTTTCCAGATGGACCAAAGCTTGGAGCGGTTCGAGAGAAACAATATGTCGTCACTGGCCTGTGAATATTTGCCGTACATATCCCGTGAGGAGGAGGAGATGCGGCGCAGCTGCTTGCCATCGGCATAGGCCTGTTGAGTGATGTACTCTTTGGAAATATGTTCTGTGATATATAGCAACTTGTTGTTATCGGACAGTGTGATGCTGCTGGGCAGTCCTGATTGGGGTATCGGCGAAAGTTGGCTGCCATCAGGGCGAATGCGCGAGATGATTGCCGCTGCGCCGTCGATGTTGTTGACGTAAAAGAGCTCTTCTCGTGCCGAATAGTCGAAATCTACTATGCTACCGCTGTCTTGAATCAGTTGTTGCAGCTGGCCATCTTGATCTTGTAGCACCAGATTCAACAGATTAGAGGCCGCTCGCTCACGAATAAAAGCCAGCTGAGTGTCTTGTTTGAGCCATTTGGGGGCGTAATCGATCTCATTTTTATTGGGAAAGCTGATCTGTTGGCTCTGCTTTGTGGTTAGTGAATAGGCGATAAGTGCGACTCTGTCATCCATTTTTTTAGCATAGATCAAACGGTTATCGTCGACGCCTGACCAAGATACGATGCGCTTATAGGGGATATAAAAACAATCAGAGGCCACTAAGGCATCGGTATTGTCGAGCAGATTTCTTATTCTGACCTGGCATTCACCACTGTGGTCGACTCTAACGTAGGCGAGCTTTTTATCGGACAGGGACCAGGCTGGTGAGGCTTCTTCATTGTTTTCAAAGGAGATCAGCGTGAGCGGCGCATCGGCCTGATTGAGTTCTTTGATGTAGATCTTACCGCTGAGTGAGTTGTCTCGCCATTGCATGGCCAGACGCTGGCCATCGTGGGATACCGCGATATGCTCTTCTACGCCGCCATAGTTAGTGACTTTTATTTTAGTTGGCGCCATGACGACCTGGGCTGTGCTGGGTTCATCGAGCACAGGTGGAGTGCTGGGGCTAAACCATGAATAACCAAGCCAGGTCAGTAGCGCAAATACAGCCGAAGCGGCCAGAATATTTATGTAGGGCTTGCGTGGAGTCGGCGTTTGTTCAGCAGATAATGCTTGTACAGGTAGCGTTAGCTGATAGCCGAGCTTTGGCAAGGTGTTAAACACCTCCTCTTCGATTCCCAGCTCTTTGAAGGCTTTCCTCAGCACCCAGATCCCATTGGTAAACCCCTTCTTGCCAACCCCCTCATTGCCAAGCCAGATGGTCTCAACAGCTTGTTGACGAGACACAATATTGTCTGGGCTGTTAATAAACAGCATCAGGAGTTCAAAGACTTTAGAAGAGAGTTTTATGCTGCTTTGTGCATGTTTTAATGACATTAACTTGCAGTCTAATTCGCATCCGCCAATTTGGTAGTTAAGGTTTGTCATTAAAATGGGTCCACTTTCTGTTGTTTTTGTTATTAGGCCTATGATAGGAGCAGAGTCGACCAGGACTCAATAGCCAGTGAATATTTATTGATACTGCCTTTACTAATATACTGTTTTTAAGTGGTTTTAAAAGGTTACAATTTGCTACAAAGTGGTAGTTATGCCTAAATGCCATGATCTTATTAGCCTGATCTACACTAAATGAGAGGATTTCGGCGGTTTAAACCGTCAACCGGAGGAATAGTGATGGATAGGCGGTATCTTATTACGGCATTTGTTTATGCCTTGCTCGGGCTCGCCTTAGGGCTTTATATGGCGGCCTCTCATAATCATGGTCAGCTGGTGACCCATGCACATATCATGATGATAGGTTTTCTAATCTCTTTTAGCTATGCACTTTGTTATCGCTTGTGGCTTAAGGCTGCACAAGGAAAGCTGATGACGGTGCAGTTTATCTTGCATCAAGCGGGCACCATTGGCGTGTCAATAGGCCTGTTTCTCCTCTACGGTAAGTTTGTTGCCTTGGAGGTGGTGGACCCTTTTTTGGCTCTCGCTTCCTTTAGCGTGTTTGCTGGCGTCTTGCTGATGATGATCCAGCTGATTAAGACCAAAACGCCTGCTGCTTGAGACAATAAAAAAGGTGAAGCACTGCTTCACCTTTTTATTTCGCTAAATTGCATCGCCAGTGGCTATTACCTGCGACTATTCGCCTTGTTCAACGCCTGCGCGATTGATCAAGAACTGGGTCAATAATGGTACAGGACGACCAGTAGAACCCTTGTTAGCACCGCTGTTCCAGGCTGTACCGGCAACGTCCAGATGTGCCCAGTTATACTTCTTGGCAAAACGCGACAGGAAGCAGGCCGCCGTGATAGAACCGGCTGGACGACCACCCAGGTTGGTCATGTCGGCAAATGGGCTTTCCAGGTGCTCTTGGTACTCATCCCACAGTGGCATGCGCCATGCGCGGTCACCACTTTGCTCGCCCGCATTGAGTAGCTCGTGGGCCAGTGGGTTGTGAGAAGAGAAGAGGCCTGAGGCGTGTTTGCCTAGGGCGATCACACAGGCACCGGTGAGGGTTGCCGTGTCGACGACCAGCTCAGGATCGAAGCGCTCGACATAAGTCAGTACGTCACACAATACCAGGCGACCTTCGGCGTCGGTGTTAAGCACCTCAACGGTCTGGCCAGACATAGTCGTGAGAATATCACCTGGGCGATAAGCGTTGCTCGATGGCATGTTTTCACAACCTGCCAGCACACCAACCACATTGATGGGCAGTTTCAGCTTACACAGCGCCAGCATGGTACCTATGACACCTGCAGCGCCGCCCATGTCGTATTTCATCTCATCCATGGCTTCGCCAGGCTTGAGTGAGATACCACCCGAGTCAAAGGTCAGTCCCTTGCCCACCAGTACAATAGGCTTCTCTGTGCTGTCCACCGCGCCTTTATATTCCATAACCGTCATCACTGATTCGTTATGGCTGCCGCGACCCACGGCCAGGTAGGCATTCATGCCCAGCTTCGCCATCTGCTCTTCGCCAATCGTGCTGACGGTGAGATTTTCGTGGTTTTCGGCGATTTGACGCGCCTGAGAGGCCAAGTAGGCTGGATTACAGATATTAGGTGGCATATTAGCCACGTCACGGCACAGGTGAGTCCCGCTCGATACGGCCATGCCATGTTCGATTGCACGCTCGCCAACTGTGAGTTCGCGGCGGGTCGGTACATTAAATACCAGTTTGCGCAGCGGACGACGAGTCTCGCCTTTGCGTGTCTTAAGTGCGTCGAAACAGTAGAGACTATTTTGTGTAGACTCAACGGCTTCGCGAACTTTCCAATAGGTATCACGGCCTTTAACGTGCAGTTCGGTCAGGAAGCAAACGGCTTCCATTGAACCTGTTTCGTTTAAGGTGTTGATGGTCTTAGTGATAATTTGCTTGTACTGGCGTTCGTCTAGTTCTCGTTCTTTGCCACAACCTACAAGAAGGACGCGTTCACTTAACACGTTAGGCACATGATGCAACAGTAGCATCTGACCCGGTTTACCCTCTAAATCGCCGCGACGCAGCAAGTTGCTAATGTAGCCTTCACTGATTTTATCCAGTTGCTCAGCAATACCTGAGAGGCGTCTAGGTTCATAGACACCAACGACTATACAGGCGGAACGTTGTTTTTCCGGGCTGCCGCTCTTAACGCTAAACTCCATGAGCTCTCCTAGATTCTTAAAGACAAATATTATTATTTATTAGATAATGTCTGCTTGTGTCCAAAACGGACCTAAAATTGGTACACCAAATGTTAGTTTTTCAGGTGTTTTTCTGCCATTTTTAGTTAAAGGCTGGTCACAAAACTACCAAAAGTAGACAGTCTACATGAAAAGTGGGCTGATACCAGCATAAATATAAGTTTAGGGACTGGATCCTGCCTGTGATTGTATTTAGATACTTGATTCGTGAAGTTTTAAAAGCGCAGATGGCGGTGCTTTTAGTACTGTTAGCTATTTTTATTAGCCAACATTTTGTTCGTGTACTCGCAGATGCGTCCGAAGGCGAGTTTCCCGCCTCTCTAGTGATGACTCTCTTAGGTCTCAACCTTCCCTACCTCGCGGTACTCGTGGTGCCATTAAGCCTATTTTTAGGGATTTTGGTGGCCCATGGTCGTATGTATGCCGAGAGTGAGATGGTGGTTTTTCACGGCGTCGGGATCAGTGAGTGGTATGTCACCCGCGTCACCCTGTTACTAGCCATCGCCAATATGCTGTTTACCGGCTTTTTATCCATCTATGTGACGCCTTGGGCCGAAGAGACCCAAAACCGAGTGTTGGAAAATGCACAGTCGGAGGCTGGCCTTGCGGCCTTGACCCAAGGGCGTTTTCAAACCAGTCCTAATGGCCGGGCGGTACTGTTTGTCGAACGTATCGGTCGGGATAATCAGCTCGATAAGGTGTTTGTGGCTCAGCTGCCAGATCCTGAAGACGTTGCGAGCCAGTCCAATATCGTGGTGGCTCAAGGGGGCAGCGTTGTTGAAAATGAAAGCGGCGAGCAGCGTCTTAAGCTCAATGACGGTATTCAATATCAGAGCAAGGGCAATCAACTCGACTATCAAGTGGTGCAGTTTGCTGGCTACGAAATGCAGATCAAAGAACAGGAAGTGGATCAGCGCCGCCGTAAACTATCGGCCCTACCTATCGATCAACTGCTGGACACTGAGGGCCCTGAGGCCGTGGCAGAGTTCCACTGGCGTCTGGCAATCCCACTGGCAATCCCCTTTATGACACTGATCGCCGTGCCTATGGCTAGGGTGAATGTCAGGCAGGGCAAGTTTGCCAAGATGTTCCCGGCGATTTTACTTTACCTTGGCTATTTCGGTTTGATGATTGCAGGGCGTAAGGCACTCGAAGATGAGGTGGTACCAGCATATTTGGGGATGTGGTGGATCCACGCCTCGGCCCTGGTTATGGGGATATTATTGCTGAGTAAGGAGCGTCCTACTGGGGCTAAGCTTTCTGGCTTGATTAAGCGTAAGAAGGTGAAGGCATGAAGATATTAGATTTATACATAGCTCGTGTTTTGGTGAGCACCTCTGCCCTGTGTCTGTTGGTGTTGACAGGCTTGTCAGGCATCATCAAGTGGGTGGATCAGCTGCGCCTTGTGGGGCGGGGCACCTATACCATGGTCGATGCCGCTATTTATGTACTGTTTCTGATCCCTCGTGACATTGAGATGTTCTTTCCCATGGCGGTGCTCTTAGGGGCTTTGATCGGCATGGGCATGCTGGCGTCGAACTCTGAGCTGGTGGTGATGCAATCATCAGGCTTGTCCCGTTTTCAGATCACCCTGTCTGCGATGAAAACCGCGGTGCCCTTGATGATTTTAGTGATGGCCTTAGGCGAGTGGGGAGCCCCCGTTGCCGAGCGTCATGGTAAGGAGCTACAGGCGGTCAAGCTCTCAGGCGGTAGTCTATTTAAGTCGAGTCGTGGTATCTGGGCCAGAGATGGCGATCTGTTTGTAAAAATCGGTGAGATTGAAAACATCAATACCCTGCATAATGTTGTGCTGTATGAGTTTGACGATAACCTCAACCTGGTGGGCACCATTGAAGCGAGACGTGGTGTTTATTCGAGCGATCATTGGCGACTGCTGGATGTGCGCCAGACCAATATCTCAGCTGAAAAGGTGAGCCAGACGGACCTGACACTATTCCGCTGGGAGTCGACCCTGACGCCCGATAAGCTCAGTGTGGTCTCGGTGAAACCTGAGGCGTTATCGATTCAGGGATTGGTGGATTATCTTGAGTATCTGCGGGTAAACAATCAGGATTCAGGCCGTTATGAACTGGCGCTGTGGCGAAAGATCATGCAGCCGATAACGGTTGCGGTCATGATGCTGGTGGCGCTGTCGTTTGTGTTTGGCCCACTGCGTACTGTCACCATGGGTGCACGTGTGCTATTAGGGGTGATGGCAGGTTTCAGCTTCTATATCTGCAATGAGATCTTTGGCCCTATGACGCTAGTGTACGGCCTGCCAGCCATATTGGGGGCCGTGATGCCGCCCATTATCTTTAGCGGTGTGGCGATCTACTATATTCGAAAATAGCGCAGGCTGATTAAATCCTGATGCTAAGCAGACTAATAAAAAAGGACCCTAGAGGTCCTTTTTTCATGGCAGGTTAATGCGGCCAAAGTTGCGGTGAGCCGCTATCTGTCAAAATGAACTGCTTATACAGCTATCACAAATTAGCCATTAAACGCCGTGCCAGTTACGCATCTGATTGGCTTCTTTGGACAACACCACCACCTCTGAGCGGGTCATCATATCTTGCAGCGCCAGCTTGTCGCCGTTGATTAAGATCCATAAATTACCTATCCCCAGCAGAGACCAGACCAGGCGAGCGCCGGCTGTGATCATGCTCAGGCACTGGCCGTTAGGATGTTGGATCTTGAGGCGCCAGGCGCGCATGCCCAAGGTTTGGCCACCACGACTCCAGAACAGTACATAGAAGAAACCGACACACAAGGCGATCCACAGTTGGTACAACCCTTTGTAAAGCGGTGTCGCGTTGAGCAGATCTGAAACATGCTCGAATCCCTGCATTGAGATCAAGCCACTGCTGGTGAGGGCAATAAAGAAACCAAAGCCGATGGCACCGGCCACCATATAGACGGCAACGGCCAGTAGGAGATCGTATACTATTGCGCCCATACGGCGAATGAAACCGGCTCTGGGAAAATTGGCATGTTCAATATTAGACATCTTGGGCCTACATCATCTGGTTAAAGGCATAAATGGGGGGCTATTCTAGCTAAGTTAGTCTTGGCTTTCATCTCGGATAAAGTGGATATCGCTAAAGCCGAAGCGGGCAAACTCCTTCTGACGATAGTCTTTCACCGCCTGAGAGCCCTTGGATGTCATGGCGACCTGAGCCTCCATGGCGAGATAACGAGTCAAATCTATCCCTTCTGCGGCGGCGACTGCCTCATAGATATCGTGGTACTTGTCGTAAACGAAGTTGATCTCTTTGTACTGATTTTTAAAGGTATAACCGACTCTACGTGCCATAATATTCTCTTACTGATAAATTGAAGCGCAGCGGATAATGCTAATCGATGGCGTACACCATATAGCAGGCATCATCCGGGTAGCTATCTAATGATTTGTCGATTATACGCGATTTAAATCCCAGGCGTTGCCAATATGTGTGTGCGCCGCCCACGGCCACCAGTGAGATGCTTGGTAGTGACAGACGTTTAGCCTGAGCAAGCAGACGGTCGAACACGGCGGTGCCAGCACCTAGGCCACGGGCCTTGGCGGAAAAAGCGATATCGTGCAGGTAGAGGGTTTCTTGCTTTTCCAAGGTGTCCAGTACCTGCTCCAGACTCGGCGGGGTATCACGCTGCCAGGGATGCGCTAGGCAGTATCCGATAACTGTGTCATCTTGAGTCACCACACAGCAGGTGCTTGGTGAGAGCATTGCCTTACTCTGCAGGGCAGTCTCGGATTCGGGCGCTATGTTGGGGTAGCACTCATCTTGTATTACTAATATGGCGGGCCAATCCTGAGTCTGTATTTCTCGTATCTGCATAAGTCGGGCTTAAATGGGGTAAAGGCTAGATGTTCGCACAGCTTGTAGGGCTTATCAATGGCATGGTATGGCTGTTTAGATTAGCAAAAACAAATGTGTAATTTGGCTATTTAACTCAATTATTCAGTCTGTTATTCTCTCAGACTTGGTGACTTTATCGTTTTGTCAGTCATTCGTTGCCCAAGTTGCCAAGCTAGGAAGATATGCGCTCAATATTAAGCAGGCCTTAAATTTTCTTGAAGGAAATAGGCTTTTCTCATGGAGAGAGACAGTGGACTTTTTACTTCTTACCGATAACTTACCCTATAGCCTAGCACTGGCATTCGTGATCTTACTGGGATTGGTCGAAGGCCTGTCTATGGCCTTTGGTCTGAGCCTGTTTGGTCTTCTGGACGATATGACACCCATGGAGATGGACGCCGATGTCGATACCGCCGTGTCTGGTGTCACAGGCGTTGCCGGCTGGCTCTGCCTGGATCGTTTACCGCTACTTATTTGGTTGGTGTTAGCCTTAACCAGTTTTGCCATCGCGGGCTTTGCGATTAATTATCTGGGGCTGACCTTTGTGACGTCACTTTCTCCCGTGATGAGTATTCCTGGCGCCCTGGTGTTAACCGCGCTCTCCTGTCGTTTCCTTGGCAGTCGCCTTGCCGATCTACTTCCGAAAAACGAATCTTCTGCCGTCTCTGTTGATGAACTGAGCGGACTGGTGGGAGTCGTTACCTTAGGTTGCGCTCGCAAGGGGTTTCCTAGTGAGGCCGTGGTACGAGATATCTATCAGCAGAAACATTATGTACTGGTGGAGCCCGAGTTGGCCGGTGAAGCCTTTTCTCAGGGCACCTCTGTGGTACTCCTGCATCGCAACGGCAAGGTTTGGTCTGTGGTGCAGTTTAACGATGACCTTTAACTTTCGGCGAGCCTGAGGCTCGCCATTTTACCCGCTTGATACAAGTGATTTTAGATTAAGGATGAAAAATGAATGAAATTGAAGGAATAGGCGTCTCATTGGGTGGCAGCTTTGTTTTTATTGCCATTGGCGCTGCGCTTATCGGTCTCTTGGTTATCGGCCTGATATTTGCCAAGTTATACCGACGGGCCTCGAAAGAGACCGCCTTTGTCAGGACGGGTTTTGGCGGGGAGAAAATCATTAAAGATGGCGGTGCCATCGTATTGCCCGTGTTACATGAAACCATCGCGGTCAACATGAATACCCTGCGAATCGAAGTGGAGAAGATGCAGAAAGATGCATTGATCACCAAAGATCGCATGCGGGTCGATGTGCGCGCCGACTTCTATCTGCGTGTAGCGCCAAGTGTCGAGGGGATCTCCATGGCGGCTCAGACACTGGGTACGCGTACCACCCGTGTCGAAGAGGTGAAGAAGCTGATGGAGTCCAAGTTTGTCGACGTGCTACGTGCGGTGGCGGCAGAGATGACCATGACAGAGATGCATGAACAGCGCGCCGATTTCGTGCAGCGGGTACAGAATAATGTCGCCAACGATCTGGAGAAAAACGGTCTCGAGCTGGAGTCGGTATCACTGACAGGTTTCGACCAGACCGATCTACAGTTCTTTAATGAAAATAACGCCTTCGATGCTGAGGGGCGTGCTCGCCTGGCGAAGATCATCGAAGAGAAGCGCAAAGAGACCAACGACATCGAGCAGGAAAACCGCATCAAGATAGAGCAGCGTAACCTGGAAGCCGAAAAAGAGTCGCTTGAGATCGAGAAGGCGGAAGAGGAAGCGCGTCTAATTCAACAACAGGCGCTGGAGTTTAAGCGCGCCGAACAAAAGGCAGAGATCCTCAAGAAGCAAGAACAGAAGACCCGTGAAGAGCGCGAGGCGGAGATCGCCAAGGAGCGCGCGGTAGAGACGGCGCAGATTGAGAAGACTAAAGATATCGAGACCCGAGAGATCGAGAAGCGTAAGGCGATCGAGCAATCTCGTATCCAGCAGCAGCGCGATATTGAGGTCGCCGAGCAGGATAAGCAGATCGCCGTGGCGCAGAAGTCGGAAGAGGAATCCGCTGCGCGCGCCAAGGCGGCTGAGGCTGAGAAGCTCAAAGTTGAGAAAGAGGAAGCGGTTATTACCGTGCGTCAGGTGGCCGAGGCTAACCGTCGCAAAGAGATCGAAGTGATCGACGCCCGTAAGGAAGCCGAGCGTGATGCGGTTGGCGTAACGGTGGAAGCGGAAGCCGAGAAGCGCGCCGCCGAAGATAAGGCAAGCGCGATTCTTACCGAGGCGAAGGCGGCAGCCGATGCCAAGAAACTTAAGGCCGAGGCCGATGAGAAGGTGTATGCGGTCGAGGCGGCCGGTAAGCAGGCGCTGCACGAGGCGGAAAACGTGCTGAGCAGCGAGCAGATCGAGCTGCAAAAAGCGCTGGCTATGCTTAAAGCCTTGCCTGAAGTGGTGGCCCAGGCGGTTAAGCCGCTGGAGAACATCGAAGGGATTAAGATACTGCAGGGCTATGGTACCTCTGGTGCGACACAAGGTAGCGGCGAGACGGTATTGAGCCAGGGCGGCATTGCCGAGCAGGTCACTTCGGCGGCGCTGAACTACCGGGCTAATGCGCCTATCGTCGATGCCATGCTTAGAGAGCTAGGCATGGTCGATGCCAAAAAGGGCGGACTCAATGATCTGCTCAAAGGTCATAACATGATCACTAACGATATGCTTGGCTCGGGCGAGTTAGCCGAAGAGAGTCAAGGGGCGCACTCTCCTTTAAATGGCAAGACGCCACGCGAGGGCGAAGTCGCTAACTAAGCTTAATGGTGCTGACGAGTCACGTCAGCCTGGGAGATAAAGCTGCCGGTAATAGAATGAAAAAGGCTAGCGTATTGCGCTAGCCTTTTTATTTGTCTGTTAGTTTAACTAATACCAATCACAGTAAGTGAGCAGTTGTTTACTACCATTGGTGTAAGTAGCGTTGCTCCAGATGGTGCTTGAAGTGCACCGGATTAAGCACCTCGCCGGTTACCTGGGTGACTAGGTCATCAGTGGTCAGCAGCGACCCTTGCGACCAGATGTTTTGTTCGAGCCAGGCCATGATCTGCCCCATCTCTCCCGCCTGAATCAGACTGTCGATATCACCGAGTGTCTTGACCATGCTTGCCTTAAACTGGGCAGCATACATGGCCCCCAGGCTGTAGCTTGGGAAGTAGCCCAGCTCACCGACCGGCCAGTGAATATCCTGCATACAGCCGTTGCGATAATCTCCCTTAGTGGAGAGCCCAAGCAGGCTTTGCATCTGGTTGTCCCAGAACTCGGGAAGATCGGCGACCTGCAGACTGTTATCGATCAGCCCTTTCTCCACCTCGAAACGCAGCATGATATGGCAAGGGTAGGTCACCTCATCGGCATCGACCCGGATCTGGCCCGGCGTGACGCGCTGAACCAGATGAGTCAGGGACTGGTTGGTTAGAGCTGTGCCTAGGTGTTGATTAATCTTCTCTGTCAGCAGGGCAATCATTGCCGGGCTTCTGGCCAGCTGCATCTCGAAAAACAGGCTCTGGCTCTCATGGATAGCCATTGAGCGAGCCAGCCCCACAGGCTGAGTGCGCCACTTTGGCGGCAGCCCCTGTTCGTAGCGGGCGTGGCCTACCTCATGGATGGTACTGTAAAGCGAGGTGATGAAGTCGGTCTCATCATAGCGAGTGGTGATCCGCACATCGCCGGGCACGCCACCTGAGAAGGGGTGACTGCTGGTGTCTAGTCGGCCCTGATTAAAATCAAATCCTAAGAGTGTCATCACATCCAGGTTGAGCGCCTGCTGGGCTGCCGCGCTGGTGTGTGGCACGGGCGCCGATGGCCAGCTCTGCTGCTTGGCTTGTACCTGCTTAATCATATCTGGTAGCCAGGTTCTGATTTCGCCAAAGACTTGATTCAGTGATTCGGTGCGGGTGCCGGGCTCAAACTTATTGAGTAGCGCATCATAAGGCGACAACTGCTGCGCCTCACCTAAGATCTGTGCCTCTTCGCGCACCAGGGCAATCACCTGCTCCAGGTTGGGCTTAAATCCCTGCCAATCATTATCCTTGCGTTGCTGGCGCCAGGCATGTTCGCAGGCATAGGTAAGTGCCGTCTTTTGCTGTACCAGCTCGCCGGGTAGGGCGGTGGCTTGCAGCGTCTGATAGCGCATCTCTCTGAGGTTAGCGACTTGTTCGCTCGATAGGGCTTCTTCGCCCGCAGCGGCTAATCTATCCACCAAATCTGGCGCCGTCTTTAGCCCGTGGATATGCAGTGCCAACTCAGCCATGGCATCGCCTCGCGCCTGACTGCCGCCACTTGGCATCATGGTCGCTTGGTCCCAGTCACCCAGTGCTCTTAGGTGTTCGAAGTGGTGGATCTGTTTAAAGGCAGCGCACAGGGCGTTGTAGTGCGGTGTTGCCGAATCTTGGTGCTTGTTCGCTGTCATATTGCCTGTTGAATTTAAGTGGATCAGGCTGACATGCTACCACGAGATTGGGCAGAAGGAAGTGTCGATGAGATAGGCCGTCTTGGCTGAGACGACCTATTTAAGTCTACTTAGGCTTTTAGCAATGCTAAGGCGGGCAGACGATTGCCCGGATAGACGCGATAGGCCTTATGGTGTTTGATGCAGCTGGCTTTCTTGTCACCCTGGCTCAGCAGGAGCGCGTGTTTAACGGCGCTTTGGGCGATAAGCTGCTCATCGGCACGTATGTAGAGTGTGATGGGCTTGAGGAGTTTGCCGTCGACCAGATGCTGCTCATATTGCTCGACCGAAATCACCAGGCTGTTTTGACCATCGCTGTCGAGCTTGAGTTTGCCGCTGACTTCGCAGTCGAGAATAACTAGCCAATCTTGAGCTTCAAGTTCGGCAATCATCGCCTGTAGTGACTCTCCTACCTCATGGTTTGCCATGGCGGGCAGGTATTGGGCCTGGATGCGCTCTAACAGCAAGGGTAACTGAGCATTTGCACCGCGGCTACGTCCCTCTCTTACCCAGCGGGTGAGATCGTCGGCCACCAGTTTAGAGAAGCGGCGCTCCTTGAGTGCCTGGGCCATCCAGTTGCAGATAAAGTGGCTTTCGGCCGCCGGGGTCTTGATGCTGGAGGGGTTGTCGTTACGTGCCGTTAAGGCTGCCAGCCCAGCTTCGGCTAACGCCAATAGGGCCTGATTATAGCTTTGCTCTGTCATTGCGTCTCCGCGCAGAAATGGGATAAGAATGCGCTGGCAAGTATACCCTATCGCCGCGATGAGCAATATGGCGCAGGCAAAGAAAAGCAGGCGCTGGGCCTGCTGTGTATTTAAGATTTTACCAAACTGGCAGCTGTGAGGATCAGCTTGGGATCGGCGCGCACCTTGTAGTTGGGATTGAGGTATTGAAAGTGCACCAGCCCAGTTTTATCTGTGATGTAGACGGCAGGTACCGGCAGCACTAAGCGCTCCTCTCCGGCCGCGTTTTTCCACAGACGGTTGTTAAGTTGCATCTTGCTCATGTAACGCTCGGTAATGCTTTGGCTGCTAAAGTAGGCCAGGCCGAAGGCGCGCATGGCGTTGAGATCGGCATCGGAGACCAAGGTATAGTTGAGATCGTTTTTGGTCATCGAGGCGCGCAGTTCTTCCGGCGCGTCGGGTGAGATGCCAATTAATTGAAAGCCCATCTTGAGTAGATCGCCCTCGATCGCCTGGAGCTGACCCATCTGAGCATTACAGAAGGGGCACCAACCGCCGCGATAGAAGAAAATCACGCTGGGTTTACCCTGGAGTAGTTGCTTTAGCTCCACAGTCTCTCCTAGGAGATCTTTGACTAACACCTCAGGCACTTGCTGGCCGTTGAGGAGCGGTGAGATAGTCGTCGGGCTTTCTGCGATAGGCTTGACTGCAACAGGCTCAGCCGTCAGCGGCAGACTCATCAGGAGTAGCAACAGGGTACCGAGGAGGGGATTGGAGGTTTTAGTCATCAGGGGGCCTTTATTGTTGTATGTGGACTGTTTTATCTGTCGAACAGACCCAGGCGGGCGATTTAAACTTTCATCCTGATGTGGAATTAATCGATGCGATCAAAAAAGGCACTGTTAAGTGCCTTAATTGATTAGATAATAATTTTGTGACCGTACGTCGATTATTTTTGCTTCTTAATTTTCGCGTTAGATGAGTTCTTTACCTTGACCCGGCGAGCGCCCATGTTCTTCTCTGCGACCACCTGAGCACCGACATTGTCGCTGCGTTGCTGCTTCTTGGCAAAGCTGCGACGTTTCTGCAGCTGTTTGATCAAGAGATCGCGACTGCCTACCTCGTAGCCAGGGATAGTGACTCGGCGGATCTTATTGCCGATCAATTTTTCGATATCGGCCAGAGTTCGCTCTTCTTCGCGGCTCACCAAAGAGATGGCGACGCCACTGCGTCCGGCGCGGCCGGTACGACCGATGCGGTGAACATAGTCTTCTGCCAAGAAGGGCAGGTCGAAGTTAACCACATATTCCAACTCAGGGATATCCAGGCCACGTGCCGCGACTTCGGTCGCGACCAGGGCGCGTACCTTGCCCTCTTTAAATTCGCGCAGGGCGCGGCGACGGTTGCCCTGGGCTTTCTCACTGTGCACCACAGCCGAAGGGATGCCATCCAGATTGAGCTCCTTCACCAGGGAGTCGGCGGCCTCACGGGTGGCGGTAAATACCAGCACCTGTTTCCAGTTTTTCTTACCAATTAGTTCAGACAGTAGCTCACGCTTGCGGCGTTGCTCGACTGGATAAACCACTTGGCTGACGGTCACTGCCGTCGTGTTCTGCTTGTCGACGGCGATTGACTTAGGCTTGACCAGCATCTCGTTGGCCAGTTGCTTAACGGCGCTAGAGAAGGTGGCTGAAAACAGTAAGTTTTGGCGATCGCGATTTACCGACTGCAAGATCTTCTGGATGTCTGAGATAAAACCCATGTCGAGCATACGGTCGGCTTCGTCCAGCACCAAGAAGTCGACGTTGGAGAGGTTAAGGTTACAGGCTTGAATGTGCTCAAGTAGACGGCCTGGGGTAGCGACTATGATGTCGGCACCTTTCTTCACCTTGGCTGCCTGGGTGTCCATCTTAACGCCACCGTAAACCGTCAGCACTGAAATAGGCAGATAACGGCTGTACTGCTTGATGTTGTCGGCCACCTGAGCCACTAGCTCACGGGTTGGGGCTAGAATGAGTGCGCGGGTATTTGAGCGCTGTGTCTCGGCCGGGGTATCAATCATCTTCTGCAGGATAGGCAGGGCGAAAGCGGCGGTTTTACCTGTGCCGGTTTGCGCACTGGCCAGCACGTCTTGTCCACGGCGGATAGCCGGGATAGCCTCTTTCTGAATAGGCGTCATTTTTTGGTACCCGCACTCTGAGACGGCGCGCAAAATCTCGGGAGCAAAACTGAAAGATTCAAATTTCATGGGATATCCTGTTGTTTACCTTTTAAAATAACGACATATCAGATTGAGTTTAGTCCAGACTCGAGCTGTACCTTAACCCATAACGACCCTAGGCCACAAAGGCGGCCGCGGAGTATAGCAAAAATTTTGGTTAAAACCTGCACTTTTATTGTCTCGAGGCAGAGAGGTGTTGGTGATTTGGGTCATTTGACACGATAGCGAGCTGAACTAACCTTATTAGGTTAACTCTTGGAGGTTGTCATTGGCACGGAGGCTGAGGTGGAATGTTTCTATACTCGAAATCTAATACAGCATCCTACTTGCTATAGGGGATGTCATGTCGATAAATGTCTTGATCGTCGATGATTCGCTGAGTGCCTGCCGTGTACTCAGCCGTCACTTCTTGCTGCTTGATGTCGACAAGGTGGAGTTCTGCCGTGATGCTCGCAGTGCCATTCGCACCCTAAGTAAATACAGCGATGACTACCAGATAGTGGTGGTTGACCTGCATATGCCAGAAGTGGATGGCATAGAGTTTCTGATGCGCCTGAGCAAAATGGAGTTCAAAGGGGGGATCATTATTGCCTCCGGCATGGAGTCGCGTATTGTCGAGGCCGCCTCTCAGCTGGTGGAAGCCTCGAAACTCAGGTTGCTTGGGGCGCTGATGAAACCCGTCACCACAGAACAACTTAGGATCTGTGTTGAGCGCTATCGCCTGATGGCCTATCAAGGTGTCGGTGCGCGCCAGAAAGGCTTGATGAGCATCACAGAGATCCGCCGCGCGATCAACTCCAACAAGATCATTCCTTATTATCAGGCGCAAGTTGACATTCTTAGCGGCAAGATAAAGGGCTTCGAGGTGCTGTGCCGCTTGCAACAGGGTAATCACCTGCAGCTGATCACCCCTGATATGTTTATCGATGTGGCCGAGTGCAACAATGCCCTCAACAGCCTGACCACTAAACTGCTTAATAATGCTATCCCTGAGTGGGCGCTCATCAGTCAATTTGACTCTTGTCGGCAATGCCACCTATCAATCAACCTGAGCCCTAAGCAGCTCAATCAGAGTGGTTGGCATACCCGCTTGATTCAATATTGCGAACAAAATCTCTTGTCGCCTTCGCGCCTCACGGTGGAGATCACCGAAAATCAGGTGCTGGATAAGCAGCGCCAGCATTCCACCATCAGCCAGTTGAGGATGAATCGTATTGGGGTGGCGATTGACGATTTTGGTACAGGTTACACAAATCTTTCTCAGCTCTGCACTTTACCGATCAGTGAGTTGAAGTTAGATCGCAGTCTGGTTCATGGCATACATAAAGATCCGGTTTCCCAGACAATCTTAAAGTCGATGCAAGCCATTAGCGGCAAGCTCGGCATACATCTTGTGGCCGAAGGGGTTGAAGATATCCATGATCTTAACTACCTAGAGCAGGTGCCAGATATCTCCTTGCAGGGTTATCTAATCTGCCGCCCCAAACCCTATAGCGAGCTGGTACGTTGGTTAAAGGCGCGGGAGCGCCTGGTTCAAGCCTGAAAAAAACAGCACCCTAGGGTGCTGTTTTACTATCGCTTAAATAGCTTCTGTAACCTTGAGGAGCCAGTTTAACTCTGCGCCCTGCATCAAGGGGCTTAATGTCTCTCTGACTCTCTGATGGTAGGCATTAAGCCATTGGATTTCAGCATCTGTAAGTAACTGCTTATCGATCAAACGGGTGTCTATGGGGATAAGCGTAAGCGCATGGAACTCGTAGATCTCGCGCTCGGCGCCAGCCAAGGCCTGACATGTTTGGACAGTGATCAGGTTTTCGATGCGTATGCCAAAGGCATCGGCGCGGTAGTAACCTGGCTCGTTTGATACCACCATGCCCGGTAGTAAAGGTACGGCATTGCTGTTCTTGGCGATGCGCTGTGGGCCTTCATGGACGCTGAGGAAGTGGCCGACGCCATGGCCCGTGCCGTGGTCGTAGTCAAAGCCATGCTGCCACAGGTATTGACGGGCAAAGCCATCGAGTTGCTGGCCTGTGGTGCCTTTGGGGAATCTGGCTTGATCCAGAGCGATATGCCCCTTCAAGACTAGAGTCACCATCTTGCGCTGCTCGTCTGTGACCTCACCGATAGCTATGGTGCGGGTAACATCTGTGGTGCCATCAAGGTATTGGGCGCCAGAGTCCACCAGATAGATGCTGTCCATGGTCATCATGGCGGGAGTGCCATTGTTGTGATTGTAGTGGCACATGGCCGCGTTGGCGCCAGCGGCCGAGATGGTGTCGAAACTTGGCTCGCGATAGAGAGGATCTTCCAGGCGGAAACTCTCCAGCTTGTCGGCCAAGGTGCCTTCATCATAAAGGCGCTTGGCCGCCACTTCGCTGTCGAGCCAGGCGAGGAAGCGGCTCACGGCAACGCCATCGCGAACATGGCAGGCGGTCAGCCCGGCAAGTTCGGCTGGATTTTTCTGTGCCTTGGGCAGGGCAACCGGATCTTGACCGGCTATCAGCTTGGCGCCGGCCTCTTGCGCGGTTAGCTGCATCCAGGCATTGGCACTGTCTGGATCGGCCAGCAGTTTGACGCCCGCTAATTGTTCCAGGGCGGCGGCGAGCTCGGTCTCGGCTCTAAATTCGACGCCAGCGCCGACGTGCTCAACAATGCCTTCTGGCAATTTAGCCAGATCGGTAAACAGTGTCATGTCGCCATTCTTGTACAAGAGTGCGGTGCCCAGCACCACGGGAAGACGAGGAACGTCACTGCCACGAATGTTCAGCAACCAACAGAAGGAGTCGAGGGCGCTGATAAGGGCAACATCGGCTCCGCTACCGGCAACCTCTTGGCCTATCTGGCGGCGCTTTTCCAGGCTGGAGAGTCCAGCGCTTTGCTCGCTAAATAGGGTGATAGCTGTGCTCGATGCCGCGGGTCTTTCCTGCCAGTGCAGATCGATAGGGTTTTGAGTGACAGGTACCAGGGCGATCCCGGCGCGTTGGCATTGTGCTAGGGCCTGTTGCTGCCAACTCAGGGTATGCAGGCGCGGATCGTAACCTATGCGATCGCCTTCACTTAGCTGGGCTATCAGCCAAGGGATCTGCGGCGTGTCATGCAGACTCTGGTATTCAAATAGCGTGGCGTCTACCTGTTGCTTCACCTGAACCGTGTAACGGCCATCGATGAAGATTGCGGCACTCTCTTTGAGCACTATGGCCATGCCTGCCGAACCGGTAAAACCGCTAAGCCACAGGAGTCGCTCGTTACGCGCCGGCACATATTCTCCCAGGTATTCGTCGGCCCGTGGCACGATAAAGGCATCGAGTGAATGATTGAGCATTTCGGTTCTAACGGCGTGCAGACGTTGTGCAGTTACAGATGTCATGTAGGCTCCTCTTTTGGCCATCTATGGGTGGCTTAATGTGCAGGGATTATCTCAGTTGCGGCCAAGACTTGGAAGGGAAGTCAACAAAACTGCTGGGTTGTCGGCGTAAACCTTAGGTGAACTTAGGTTGTTTTCAAGTGGCCTGAGCCAGATCGTTAATCGCTCTTGGCACATGGATCCAACACGTATTGGCTAATTAAGCTCAGTGCAGACTGGTAAATTGAGTCATGAGTCAGTATTTTGCATATAAATAGCCTGAAGATGAGATCCTGATGCCAAGAAATGTTTGGGTGTTAACCCTGGCGCAAGCTTTTGCCATGAGTGCGACGCCCATGATGATGTTGCTGGGTGGTTTGATTGGTGCCCAGCTTGCGCCCACTCCCGCTCTGTCAACTCTGCCTATTGCCGTGATGGTGATTGGGGTTGCGCTGTCAGTTGTGCCCGTGAGTCGTTTGATGCGCCGCTTTGGGCGTAAGAAGATTTTTCTCTTGGGCAGCGCGCTCGGGATGTGCGGCGGCCTGTTGGCCGCCTTTGCTACCTTGATGCAACTCTTTATACCTTTTTGTATTAGTGGCCTGCTGCTGGGCGCGGCTGGGGCCATAGTGCAGCAGTACCGCTTTGCGGCGATGGAGTCGGTCGCGCCAATCGACGGCGCTAAGGCGGCCTCTCGTGTGCTGGTTGGTGGCTTAGTTGCTGCCTTTATGGGGCCTGAACTGGCGGTGCTGGGGGAGAAATTGTTCGAAACGCCCCATGTTGGTGCCTTTCTGTTTCTGATCTGCGTCTGCTTGTTGGCGGGATTGGTGCTCTGTTTTTATCAGGATAACCAGGAACATCAGGCGGCGGTTGAGCTAGCGCCTCGGCCTGTACGCCCCCTTGGTCATATTTTGCTGCAACCCTCTATTTGGACAGCCATAGGCGCAGCGACAATAGGCTATGGCATGATGAGTTTTATCATGACGGCCACGCCACTTCACATGCATCATATGGAGCATTACTCGCTAGCCGACACCAAATGGGTGATTCAGAGCCATATTATCGCCATGTATTTCCCCTCACTGTTTAGCGGTTACCTGGTGGCTAAGTTTGGCACCAGCCGTATGATGCTGGTGGGCTTGCTGGCCTATGGGGTGACCATTACAGTTGCTTTGTTAGGACGAGAGTTACTCAATTACTGGGTGGCGCTGGTGTTACTTGGCTTAGGGTGGAACCTGCTATTTGTGGCTGGGACTGTATTATTGTCCCGTCATTATCATAGCGAGGAACGTTTTAAAGTTCAGGCGTTTAACGACGCTTTTGTGTTTGGTTCTCAGGCTGTGGCCTCATTAAGCGCTGGCTGGGTACTGCATCAGCTCGGCTGGGAGGTGATGTTACTTAGCTGCATTCCATTACTTGCCATACACTTGTTGTTGATGGCCTGGGGCAGGGTACCGATTGACCTCAGTATACAGACGGCTGAGGAAAAAAATCGATGACCCTGCATAAGGCTTGGTGGAAATTCAATCAAAGCAAAGTGTTAGTATGATTTTGTGTAGCCTAATGCGGCTATTTTTATGATAAAATTCGGCCATACATAACTCTCATTGTCTCTGTAATGAGATAGCTGGTAACGGAGCTCGCTATGCAATCCCTCACCATAGATATTGGCGCGACAACGGCCTTGTTTGAAATCGAAACTCAGGGGCGTACCGAACAGTATAAGATCGCCACGGGTGAGCATTTTACCTGGGACGATCTTAATCGGCACATTGCCGACATCGAAGCGGACTATGGATTGACCGATTATGCACTTGGGGTGGCCGTACCAGGCTTAGTCAAGCAAAACACTCTCATTGCCTGTAAGGTGGCGCCTAAGCTCAATGGACTCTCTTTGCAACACCTTCATACCCAGGCTCGTTTCAGTCTGATCCACAATGATATCGATGCCGGCATGTTGGCGGTGTGTGATCCCAAAAATGCTTGCGAATTACTGCTGATGAGCGGCGCAGGGATAGGCATGGCAATCGCTATCAAGGGAGAGCCTTTTCTCGGGGCGGGTGGCGTTGCCGGTGAACTGGGTCATTGCCGGGTGATGAGTGAAGGCGGCGAGTACAGTTTGGAGCAACTGGCCAGCGGCGAGTCGATCCGCATCAGAGGCCTTAAGAGCCCGCAGGAGCTTTACCGTGCAGGCAGTTATTTAGGGATGGGGATTGCCTGGGCGATCAACCTGTTCAACCCTAATCGTATCTGGTTGGCAGGCCCTATGATGAATCAGCCCGACTACTATAAGGGCTGTGTTGAGTCTCTGAAGCAGTTGGCACTGACATCGCCACTCAGTGATGTCAATATCGCCCGGGTCGATGATATGGAGACCCTGGTTTGTCGTGGCCTTAAGGTGTTGCTCGACAAGCATCAGCTAGAAAAAGATCAAGCCTAATCGACTCTAGTGTATGACGCGGCCTAGGGGATATGAGACTGCTGCCGTGATGTGAGGCTATAGTTTATCTGATAAAAACACGCCGATACCTTAGCTGACTGGCACATTATCTACAGGTGTCGGTCTCAGTTGTCGGTACCGCAATATGTTTGCTACCCCACCTTGAAGATTTTTCTTTCTTTACACTACTGCTTTTTTGTATACAGTATGCTAAAAATGCAGGTTATCCATTGATGTTTTCTACGGTGACCGCAGACTTGTTCGGCGGTTGCCTTGTAAGGTGTAAGATATGATTGAAGCGAGTGTAACAACCACCAAGGGCGTGGGCGGCTCAACGCCCGAGCAGGAGCTGGCAAAATTATCTGATATGACTCAAGGCGTTGAGGCTCCCTCGGCGCAAGAGTATCGTGCCCGCATCGAAAAGGCGCAGGGCCTGATGCGTCAACAGGGGATAGGGGCTATCTACCTCAATGCAGGCACTAACCTTTACTATTTTACCGGAACACGCTGGTATGCCAGTGAGCGTATGGTGGGTGCCATTTTGCCTGCCGATGGCGAATTGGAATATATCGCTCCGGCGTTTGAACTCGATACCCTCAAGGGCTACATGGTGATTGAGGGGCGGGTGAACTGCTGGCACGAAGATGAGAGCCCCTATGCGCTGTTTGTAAAACGTCTGGGGGAGCTGGGGATTTGTCAGGGTAAGTTGGCCATGGATGAGTCGGCGGCCTTTTTCATCTTCGATGGCGTTCGTCAGCTGAGCAGTGAGTTTGAATTTGTGAACGGTAAGTCGATCACCGCAGCATGTCGCATGATCAAGTCTGAAGCTGAGTTGGCCCTGCTGCAGCGTGCTAAGGATATGACGCTGGAGGTGCATAAGGCTGCGGCGCGTATCTTACGTGAAGGGATGACAGTGGGCGAGGTGGAGAGTTTTATTCATCAGGCGCACAAAGCCGTGGGCGCACCGGCGGGTTCATACTTCTGTATTGTGCTCTTTGGCGAAGATACCGCCTATCCCCATGGGGTGAAATCGCCTAAGGCGCTGGCGTTAAACGATACCGTGCTGATTGATACAGGGTGTCAGTTACATGGCTATAACTCAGATATTACTCGTACCTATGTGTACGGTACCCCAAGTGAGCGTCAGCGTCAGTTGTGGCAACTTGAACAAGATGCCCAGCTGGCGGCCTTTGAGGCAGCTAAATTGGGTGCGCCTTGTTCTAGCGTCGATCGCGCCGCCCGCGATGTGATCGAGCAGGCAGGTTTCGGACCTGGCTATGATCTGCCGGGTCTGCCCCATAGGACGGGACATGGTATAGGGCTGGATATTCACGAATGGCCCTATCTAGTGCTGAATGACCACACGCCGCTGGCCGCAGGCATGTGTTTTAGTAATGAACCCATGCTGTGTGTTCCAGGCGAGTTTGGGGTGCGTCACGAGGATCATTTCTACATGACGGAGAGCGGGCCGAAATGGTTTACCCAACCAGCTCACTCAATCGATAATCCCTTCGGGTATTGATATAAAAAAACGCGCCCTAAGGCGCGTTTTTTATTGCTGCAGAAGCGAGTTGCGCACCAGCTATTTATCTATGCTGATCAGCTCGACATCGAAGATGAGCACTGAACCGCCGGGGATCTTGCCAGCGCTGCGGTTGCCATAGGCCAGGCTGCTGGGAATAAAGAAGCGGGTCTTTTCGCCTTCGACCATAAGCTGCACCCCTTCGGTCCAGCCTTTAATGACGCGATTGAGTGGGAAGGCGATAGGTTCGCCGCGCTCGACTGAGCTGTCAAATACAGTACCGTCGATCAGGGTGCCATGGTAATGCACTGTCACTGTATCGCTCGCCTTAGGGTGGTCGCTGCCATCGCCCTTTGCCAAGACTTGGTATTGCAATCCCGAGGCGGTCTCAACAACTCCCTCTTGTGTCTTATTTTGGGTTAAAAAGGCTTCGCCCTTGGCGATATTTTCCTTTGCCGCCTTTTGGTTGTTCATACTGGTAAAGAAGTAAAACAAAACGCCGGCGATCACCACGACTGCTAATATGATTCTCATTATTGATTTTCCTGTAAAAGTGCGGCCCTCATCATAGCCAATTGTCCTCTTTGGGTAAACGAGCCCTAGGTAAACTTATTCTTGGCTAATTGGCTTTTAATTAAATGAAATCAGCGCTTGCCCCTGGGGTGACAAGATGGCGAATAATAGCCCGAGATTGATCAATACCATTAGCCAGAGCATCAAGCGAAAGGAGCGCTTACTGGATTTGTGCCTGAGTTGCTGCTGACCCAGCATAGCCCCCGGCCAGCCACCCAAAAGCGATAACCAATGCAATCGACTCTCTCTTATACGCCATCCGTCTTGTTGGGCAGCCCTTTTGTCTAGGGCATAGCAGATAAAAGTGAGCAGGCTCATAATGGCATAATAGATAAAGACGCCTATCGGCAGCAGGTGTTGCTGCTCGGCAAGTAGCAGGCCGATAAATAGCCCGATAATCAAGAATAGGCGCACTTTAGCGCCTAACGTCCATCGAGTCTTTTTCTGTTTACGCTTGTTCCCATTGCTCCTTGTGGCACTTGGTTTGGCCCTATGCTCGTCTAATTTTTGATGCTGCTTTGGGTTATTTGGGCGATGTTTTCTCATAGTTTAATCTAGGGATAAATGCCGACAGTGCGCTTTATACCATTTAGAAATAGACGATCTCCAGTTCATACAGGGTGGCGTCATCATCATAAGAGTCATACTTAGCCACGAGAGAGAAGTTGTTCTCAGAAACTTCGACGCTGTCGAACTCATCGTTAGCCTGGTCGAACTGCTCAAGCAACTTATTTTTTCGCGATGGAATAGCCATGCTTTCGCAAAGCTCTGTGAGGTCGGCATCATCCATTTGTTGATAGATGCCAGAAGCCAGTTTGACCTTATGCAAGGTGTCGCCGTTGAACTTGAGCTGCAGATGGTTGCCTAGCAGCCACCATTCGCCATCACTGGAGATCGCTAACCTTGCCATGGTGGGATAAGTTTTCTGAAGCTGCTGCAGGCTGGGGCGGTCCTGGGGTAACGAAGGGGTAAGACGCTGCAGCAGTGGCGAGAGTGACTCGTTGTCGGGTTGTTTTCCTCGCAGCGTCAGTTTCCCCTTGTCTTGATAGAGACTGAAGCCGGTTAATTGGGCTTCAGGTGCGGCGTCCTTGTTCTGATGAAAGGTGTCAAAATTAAGGGTTAGATGACGATTACCGTCACTAAGTTTTAGCTGGTCACGACGTTTTGCTTGATTGATGCCTAAGGCTTGGCTCACCTGAGACATGGGCGTGCGATAGGCGAACTCACCATTAATCAGCCAGGGAGCGCCATCGAATCCGTCGCGATAATCGATAAGATTCTGCCCCGTATTATTCAGAGGACTAAAGTCAGTAGAGATGGCCGATAGTCGCTTTTTGGTAAACACAAACCAGAGTTGCCTGCCGTAACCCCAAGCAAAATCCTGCGCGCTAAGCGGTAACTCTATGCTTGCGGGGCCGAGTAATTCATAGATCGCCTCGGGGCTCATGCCAAGTGTTGCGCCGTAGACCCCTTGGTCTAACGAGACTAAGGCGGGAGGCACAGTCTTCGCCGCCGCGAGCTTGGCGGCTGATTTAGGCGTAGGTGGTTCGAAGGTGTATTCAAAGTGTGACTGACGGATCTCATAGCCTTTACTGTCATAGGCAGCCGCTTGTTGAGACAGGCTTTTATCATGGTCGCAGAGACGATATAGCTCAGCTTCGAGATGGGTCTTTAGCTGTGTCATTTTGACCATCTCTTGTTGCGAGCGTTGAGACAGCTTTTTTTGCTTCATCTTGCTGACAATATGATTGCCCACCTGGGTGAGTAAGATAGCTTCAGCGCCTTGCTCTGTGGCCTGTTGGACAAGTTGCGCCAATGCCGCCTTAAAGGCCTCACTTTCCAGAGGCTTAGTATCAGCAGGGTATTTATGGCTGGTAAGGGTCAGAGAGATAGGTGTTAGCGTTTGTTCAATACAGCTTGGCTTTTTATCATAGATCTTGGCGCTTATATCTGCGCCTTTATGATCGTCATTGGCCGTGGCGTTAGCGGTAAGGCAAAGAGATCCCAATAGCAGAGTGAAAGGTGAGAGTGTCCTGAAAGTCGATGTCATGTGGCGCGTCCCTGATGCCAAAGTATGTCACTAACTTGAGAGACTGAGGACAAAATGTCAAATTTTCATAGGATTATCGATATTCTCTTTGCTGGGAACGGGGGCGGAGTTTAAGCCGCCCTTTAACACTGTTTGTTAAATTCGCCTCTAACGAGCGGCTATGCCTTTGTGGGCTTAAGGGAGATCCACAGCTTGATATGACCTTCGACCACCACAACGTCATTCTCATCCAGAGCGGTCACAGCCACCAGCATGTCACCTTCAACCCACTGCTCTGGCTTAACCTGGGCGATACAACGGATATCACTGCCTGCCTTGGCGGTGTAGTCGACGCTCATCCCCTTGGGGATCCAGCGCAGATGAGGCGGAATAGAGGCCTCAGCCATAGTCCCCATAGCCATCTCCAGGCCGTTACAGATAGCAATCACATGTACCGTGCCTATGTGGTTTTGTACTGTCTTACGCTTTCGCACCAGCACCTGGCAATAGTTGGGTTTTAGCTCGGTGATAAGTGGTTTAACGGTGGCAAAGTAGGGGGCCATACGAGACACCATGACGGAAAAGAGCTTATGGCCAAATGGCCATTTGGTCAGTCGGTGGTAGAGTGCCATCACTTTTGTTGGTTTGTTATTCATTGGCTTATCTCGCTAATAGAAAACCTTGTCTGCTGTATAGAGAAAGTTTGGTCTGGTCAGATGAGTTGCTAGACTAGCCTAATAACAACCGCTTAACAATAGTGGGCCGGACGTCTCGTTAAACCAAACTTCATTTTCCATTGCTGGGCGAGGATGCGTATAATCTGCCCCGACAAGCGAATGCTGTAACTCAGACCAACTTAAGGATTTTGCGTGAAATATCTGCTGACCTATTTTAAAGGGATGGCCATGGGGGCCGCTGATGTGGTGCCCGGCGTGTCCGGTGGCACTATCGCCTTCATTACAGGCATACTCCATCCACTATTGGACAGCATAAGAAAGGTCAACCCCAGCCTGTTAGGCATGATACGCCAGCAGGGGATAAAAGCCGCATTTATGCACATTAATGGGCCATTTTTACTGGCGGTGTTTGGCGGCATTTTGACCAGTATTTTTACCCTAGCAAAGCTAATCACTTACATGCTGCATAACCATCCTATTCCTGTGTGGTCATTTTTCTTTGGGCTGATTCTGATCTCTGTGGTGCACATGCTCAGACAGGTTAATGGCTTCTCAGTCGGACGTTTGCTGCTGTTTGCACTCGGTGTGGCCTTCGCCTGGGGGATCACCGTATTGCACCCGATAGATATGCAGATGAATACCCTGAACGTTTTCATTGGCGGCAGTATTGCCATTTGTGCCATGTTGCTGCCGGGGATCTCCGGCAGTTTTATCTTGTTGCTACTAGGGCTTTATACCTCAGTGCTGGGTGCCGCTAAGAGCCTGGATATTCCTGTGTTGCTAACCTTTGCCAGCGGTTGTGTGTTTGGGCTGCTCTCATTCAGTCATCTGTTGTCGGCACTGCTGCGCAAATATCATGACGCCACCCTGATCTTTTTAACCGGGTTGATGCTCGGTACCTTGGGTAAGATTTGGCCCTGGAAGCAGGTGCTGACCTGGCGTGAAAATTCGGCCGGAGAGCAGGTGCCTTTGCTGGAACAGAATCTCTCTCCGATGAGTTTTGAGCAGTTGACGGGGCAGCCGTCTCAACTTGCGCTGGCGATCTGCGCCATGTTGCTGGGCATCGCCTTGGTTGCTGGGTTAGAGTATTTTGCTGGCGCAAAGGATAAAGCTGAATAAGCGAATGGGGTCTGGACTCTTGGGCGTGTTGTTTTAGTCGCTTTTTCCATGGCCTTAATCGCACGACCAAGTCCTAGCGAGCAAGTACGCCGCTGCTGGTCAAAAGGTTAAGCTCTTAGCACTAGCATTAGAGCAGAGATAGTGCCACGCAAGATGGCCGCCGGGAACGAGTATTCGCGGCCATCATGCACAGCGCAGACAGGTTTAGCCTGCCTGGCGAGAGTTGTCGATGGTTTTCTTGTCGTAATATTCGAAGGGGAACAGGTTGCGAATGCGCTGGGTGACGGCATCACTGACGTTTGCCGACACATGCAGTCTCACACCACCGTTCTTTTCGGCGCGCACCACACAGGTGAGTTTTTCACTCTTGGCGATAGCTCTGCACTCTCGTTGAAATTTCTCTGGGATCTTGCCCTTATGGGAAATAAGACGCCCATCCTTAAAGTGCATCTCAAACAGGGTTAAGCCACGTTTGCCTGAGAAGATCAGCTTATAGATCACAAAAAGACCCACCAGGATAAAGACGATTTTAAATAGGGTTTCAGTCATAATCACTCCTTAGCTTTATAGCTTGAAGATACTCCCGGCAACGCTTTTTTCCTAGCGGCTTAGATCAAATTTTTAATAAACTGGCTATACTCTTCGAAGGAGTTTAATACGTTAAGGACAACACTATGCACCTCTCTAATGCCCGTCGATGGGAAAAGCTCTGCCATCAGCAAGCTAATATTCTGCAAGATTTATCAAAAACCTTTCCCGAGCGCGCGCAGGCGCATCAGGAACTGGTTAACTATTGGCGTATGCTGGCTGAGCGGGTTCGCCGCGGTGAGAGCCTGAAGCTGTAATAAAAAACCGCCAATCTTGGCGGTTTTTTTGACAATCACTTAGGTTGGGGAAAGAGGGTTAGAAGCTGTAGCTGGCTGACGCCAGAATAGTGCCTTCATTTTTCCAAGGACCATCGGTGATCTCATTTTCGCTGCTCAGGTTAGTGTCTAACCAAGCCAGTGAAAAGCCAAATCCATTCATCTCTGTTGAGACGCCGATTGAGTAGTCTAGATAGTTTTCACCCCAGTCCAGATCGGCACCGTCGCCATAGTTGTAGCCTACATGAAGGTCAAGGCTCCAGTTTTCGGCGAACCCGTAAGAGTAGTTCACTTCAGTGTAGTGCAGTGACACGTCTGCGTTGGCATAGTCGTTGGTGTACCACTGTGCAACATGGAAGTCGGCGATATAGAAGCCTAGGGTCGCTTCCAGATACTGGCTGCTCTCATCTTGTCCAGGATAGGTGTAGTAGGTGAGGGTAAAGTCATATTCTACTGCATCATCTTCGCCAAAGGCGCCGGCATAACCTGCGTAAATGTCAATCTCGACATCGGCGTCATAGCTTTCATCATCGACATTACTTCCCCAAGCGCCGACAAAAAAACCACTTTCCATGCTGTAATCTATGCCGGCTTGAACGGCAAAGTCGCCAGCGGTTTGTGAGACACCGCGAAAGCGGTAATCGTTAGTGATGCCTATCTCTCCCGAAACTTCGGCTTGAGCTAAAGGTGTAATTAGCGCAGTTGCCAAGGTTAAGCCAGCTAGTTGGGCTATCCGTTTCTTATTAAATTTTTTATACACGGTGGTTTCTCCATTTCACTTTGTTGACACCAGTCTGATTAGCAAGCTAACCCGACCAGATTAAGCCAAACAACAGCTAAGATGCTGAGACAACATGGCAATACTGATAATTATTTTTGTTCAAAAACGACGTAGATCTTGCGGCACTCCTGCAGCACTCGCCATACCCCTTTAAACCCTGCTGGGATAACGAAGCGATCGCCTTTAGTGACCGTGATGCTATTGCCAGCTTCATCGATAATTTCGCTGCTGCCTGACAAGATCTCGCAATACTCATGTTCGCTGTAGTTGACCTTCCAACTGCCGACCTGACCCTGCCAGACCCCGGCGTGAAATTGATCGCAGGGGCTGGAGTAGTGATTCTCCAGTTGCTGTTTCGGTTCCCCGCTAAGCACCTTCTCAGGTGCGACTTCATAATGTTCTGTCTTAACCTTATGTTGGCCAAAATTGATGATGGCATCAATAGTTTGCGTCATATCGACTCCAAAAACTATAACAAATATTTAAGGCGCAGCACTGCGCCTTAAGGGAATTTATTTCATGGTAGGCATCACAAACTCTGCCTGACCGCTGTTACCTTTTGGCCAGCGGGCGGTGATCGCCTTTCGCTTAGTGTAGAAACGCACCCCGTCTGGACCATGCATATGCAGCGGGCCAAAGAGCGAGCGTTTCCAGCCACCGAAGCTATGGAAGGCCATAGGGACAGGGATAGGGACATTGACCCCTACCATACCGACCTGTACATGATGGCAGAAGTGTCTGGCTGCCTCACCGCTCTGGGTAAAGATGGCGGTGCCGTTACCAAACTCATGCTCATTGATCAGCGCTAGCGCCTCGCTATAATCTTTGACCCGCACGATAGCCAGTACCGGGCCGAAGATCTCCTCTTTATAGATGGTCATCTCTGGGGTGACATGGTCGAATAGGCAGCCACCGAGGAAGTAGCCCTGCTCGTGGTCAGCAACTGTGAGTTGACGGCCATCGGCCAGCAGAGTCGCCCCTTCGGCAACACCTGTGTCCACATAGCCGCGCACCTTCTCCAGATGCTGAGCCGAGATCAATGGTCCCATCTCCATCTCACCTTCGAGGCCATTGCCCACCTTGAGTGCCTGGATCTGGGGCAGGAGTTTCTCTACTAGCGCATCGCCCACATCACCGACGGCAAGTACTACAGAGATCGCCATGCAGCGCTCCCCTGCACTGCCATAGGCGGCGCCCATCAGGGCACTGACCGCCTGGTCAAGATCAGCATCTGGCATCAACAGCATATGGTTTTTCGCGCCGCCCAGTGCCTGGACTCGCTTGCCGTGTGCGGCTGCGGTTTGATAGATATACTCGGCAATAGGGGTTGAGCCAACGAAACTCACCGCCTGAATATCTTTGTGGGTCAGTAGGGCATCTACCGCTTCCTTATCGCCGTTGACCACGTTAAATACGCCATCTGGCAGGCCTGCCTCGGTGAGGAGTTCAGCCATACGCATTACAGAGGTAGGATCTTTCTCTGAGGGTTTCATGATAAAGGTGTTACCCGCTGCAATGGCGATGGGGAACATCCACATAGGTACCATGACCGGGAAATTAAAGGGCGCGATGCCTGCAACCACCCCTAAGGATTGGTTGAGTGTCCAGGCATCGACGCCACCACCGACTTGCTCTGTATGCTCGCCCTTGAGCAGATGTGGGATACCGCAGGCAAATTCCACGACTTCCAAGCCGCGAATGATTTCGCCCTTGGCATCGTCAAGCACCTTGCCATGTTCACGGGTGATCATGGCGGCCAGTTCATCCATGTTGGCTTCGACCAGGGCCTTGAACTTAAACAGGATGCGTGAACGGTTGAGCGGGGTCATCTCTGACCAGGGGCCGTGGGCCTTTTTCGCCAACTCGACGGCTGCATCGACCTCTATGGCGCTGGCCAGAGAGACATTAGCCTTGTGCTGACCTGTCGCGGGTTCGAAAACGGCGGCGCTGCGTTCACTCTTGTCTGTGTGTCGGCCGTTGATGTAGTGGTTTATCTGCTGCATAGCACGTAAATTCCCTGCAAAAATCTTAATGTCTTTCTATTGAATAGGGTTAGCCAACGCTGATGATGGCATCGCTTAAGGTATTGATTATCTGATCTATCTGCGCCTCTTCCACTATCAGTGGTGG
The DNA here is from genome assembly GCF_002215585.1 of Shewanella marisflavi. Lineage (NCBI taxonomy): Bacteria > Pseudomonadati > Pseudomonadota > Gammaproteobacteria > Alteromonadales > Shewanellaceae > Shewanella > Shewanella marisflavi. The sequence goes on along the minus strand of NZ_CP022272.1, from coordinate 3,285,507 downwards.
CGATAGGGCGATAGTGTCGGCCGTGGCTCTGACTAAGGTACCGTTCTTGAAACAGGTCTCGAAGATACCGTAGCCACGCTTACCAATGCCTTTGTCGCTTGGGCTAAACTGGATGCCAGCCACTAGGCCTGTGTTACGAATGTCGATGAGATTCGGCAGTCCTTTGAGGCTGTGTACCGCCTGTTCGAAGTAGCCTTCCAGCGACTTGGTGCGTTCGAACAGCTGCTCCTCTTGATAGATATTTAAGGTGGCTATCGCGGCGGCCGCAGCAACCGGATGACCCGAATAGGTATAGCCATGATAGAGTTCGATGGCGCCCTCTGGAGCGTCCATGCTGGCATCATAGATAGCATCATCGATCAGCACGGCGCCCATAGGAATGGTGCCATTGTTGAGCGCCTTGGCGGTGGTGATCATGTCTGGCGTGACGCCCCAGCGCTGACTGGCAAAGGCATCGCCTACGCGTCCAAAACCGGTGATCACCTCATCGAAGATCAACAAAATGCCATGTTGCTTGGTGATCTCGCGCAGACGCTTGAGGTAGCCCTGTGGCGGCAGTATGACGCCGGCAGAGCCTGACATAGGTTCGACGATCACCGCGGCGATATTTTCGGCGCCATGTAAGGTGATCAGTTGTTCGAGTACTTCTGCTTTTTCTGCGCCAGCCTCAGGGAGTCCTTTGCAGAAAGCATTGGCCTTGATATCTAGGGTATGGGGCAGATGATCGACCCCTTGCAGTAGCTGCTGGCTGAAGGTGCGGCGGTTACCGCCAATGCCACCTACTGAGATACCGCCGAAGCCGACGCCATGGTAGCCCAGCTCTCGACCGATAAAACGGGTACGGGTGGCTTCACCACGGGCTCTGTGATAGTTGAGGGCGATCTTTAATGCGGTGTCGACAGACTCAGAACCTGAGTTAGTGAAAAATACCTTATTGATCCCCTTTGGAGCGATGGCAGCGAGACGCTCGGCCAGTTCGAAGGCCAGCGGATGGCCCATCTGGAAAGAGGGGGCATAATCCATTTCGTGGATCTGTTTGCTAACCGCTTCAGAGATCGCCTTGCGACCGTGACCGGCATTACAACACCATAGACCTGCGGTGCCATCGAGTACCGGGCGACCATTCACATCCGTGTAGTACATCCCCTCCGCCTGCGCGAGCAGGCGTGGGCTTTGCTTAAACTGTCTATTGGCGGTAAAAGGCATCCAATAGTGTTCCAGAGTGCCTGTGGCCTGCTGGTCAGCGCTATTAAAATCTTCCATATCATCTACCCTGGTTCAGTGTAATTGTTGTTTTATTGAGTGGTTGATATTCGCTATGCTATGTCAGAAATAATGAACATGAAAGCTTTTTGTTCATTATTTATAGCAAAAAATAACTTTTTGTAAAAAATATTGAAATTGAATTGGGGTTAAGCGTAATCTAGGGCAGGCATTGTCGCTGTATGAATCGCGCCTGGGCCGGTTCAGCATTGACGCTAAAGCAATTATCACCCGTTAAGAGGTCAGAATGAGTACTCCACAAAATCGTGAACAATGGCAACAGATGGCGGATAACCTGGTTATTCAGGGGCAGGCATTTATCAATGGCGAGTATTGCGCCGCCGATTCAGGTGACACCTTCGATTGCATCAGCCCTATAGATGGCAAGGTGCTGACCCAGGTAGCCAGTTGCGATCTCGTTGATGCTAACCGCGCTGTGGCCAATGCCCGCGAAGTGTTTGAGCGCGGCGATTGGTCTCAGCTGCCGCCGGTTAAGCGCAAGCAGGTGATGATTCGCTTTGCCGATCTGCTTGAGGCTCATAAGGATGAGTTGGCCCTGCTGGAAACCTTAGATATGGGTAAGCCTATCCGTTATTCTGGCGCCGTCGATGTGGCCGGCGCCGCCCGTGCCATACGTTGGTCGGGTGAGGCGGTCGATAAGATCTATGATGAGATTGCCCCGACGGCCCACAATGAAATTGGCATGATCACCCGTGAGCCTGTGGGTGTGGTGGCGGCGATTGTTCCCTGGAACTTCCCCCTGTTGATGGCATGCTGGAAGTTGGGCCCTGCGCTGGCTACAGGTAACAGTGTGGTGTTAAAGCCGTCAGAAAAATCTCCCCTAACCGCCATACGTATGGCGCAGTTGGCGATAGAAGCTGGTATTCCTAAAGGTGTGCTTAATGTGCTGCCGGGTTACGGTCATACCGTGGGCAAGGCGCTTGCGCTGCATATGGATGTCGACACCCTGGTATTCACAGGTTCGACTAAGATCGCCAAGCAGTTGATGATCTATGCGGGCGAGTCCAACATGAAACGTGTCTGGTTAGAGGCGGGCGGCAAGAGTCCGAATATCGTCTTTAATGATGCGCCAGATTTGAAAGAGGCGGCCATTGCGGCGGCCTCAGCCATCGCCTTTAACCAGGGCGAGGTGTGCACCGCAGGCTCTCGTTTGCTGGTGGAGTCGGGCGTTAAGGAAGAGCTTATTAAACTTATTGAAGCTGAGATGCAAGCCTGGCAGCCAGGGCATCCGCTGGATCCTGAGACCACCTGTGGCGCCGTCGTCGATCAGCAACAACTGGACAATGTACTGCGCTATATTCGTGCCGGAGTCGCCGAAGGGGCCCAGCTACGCCAAGGTGGACAGCAGGTGTTGGCTGAGACTGGTGGTGTGTATGTGGCGCCGACTATTTTTGCCAATGTGAACAATGAGATGACCATCGCCAAGGAGGAGATCTTTGGGCCTGTGCTTTCTGTGATCACCTTCGATGGGATGGAGGAAGCTATTCGTATTGGTAACGATACCATCTATGGATTGGCCGCAGGTGTGTGGACCTCAGATATTAGCAAGGCCCACAAGACGGCCAAGGCGCTGCGCAGTGGCATGGTGTGGATCAATCACTATGATGGTGGCGATATGACAGCACCGTTTGGCGGCTATAAGCAGTCGGGTAATGGCCGGGATAAGTCGCTACATGCCTTCGATAAGTACACAGAGATCAAGGCAACCTGGATTGCTCTCTAGTCTGGTCTAGGTTTAGCTCACGCTGAAAACTGCTTTACCAATAGCCCTTTAGCTTATAAAGGGCTTTTTTATGTCTGTCATTTCGCTTGGTCATTATAAGTCACTTGTCCTTATCCCTATGCATCGTATATTGTTTTAGCAGTAAAACGTTATCACATTGAGAAGAGGGGCGAGGTTGATGCTGACGAGCCCCCCAGATTGGGAGTCTATATGGAATATCCGTTGGTGACGACGGCTTGGCTTGAAGCGAACCTGTTTGAGTCTAATTTAGTCCTGCTCGATGCGAGCATGGAGAGCGTCGTTGGCAAAGAGCCTATCTTGTATGACGAGTTTGTCTGTATCCCCAGGGCGCAGAAGTTCGATCTTGAGAAGGTGTTTTACGACAGCACATCAACTCAGCTTCACGCCATGCCGACGCCAGAGCAATTTGCCAAGGAGGCCACGGCGCTGGGGATCGACAGAGACAGCTTAGTGGTTGTCTATGATAATCAGGGGATTTATAGCGCGCCCAGAGCCTGGTGGATGTTTAAACTCATGGGCCATGCAAACGTCTATGTGCTCGATGGTGGATTGCCTCAGTGGCTAAGCGAGTCACGCATGACCAGTGAAACCTATCAGAAACCAGTGCTCGATGAGGCGCGCGAAGCCTTTCGGGTCGATTATCAGCCGTCGTTTATCTGTGATGCCAATCAAGTGCTGGAGCGGCTAGGCGGTGATAGTGCCATCTTAGATGCCAGGGCGGCAGCGCGTTTTAGCGGTGAAGCCAGTGAGCCAAGGCCTGGGGTGCGTAGCGGGCATATTCCCGGCTCAGTTAACCTGCCGTTTGCCGATCTACTGCGTGGTCACAGAATTAAGCCTGTTGAAGAACTTGAGCAGATCTTTGAATCGCTGCTCAGTGATAAGGAGGCTGAGCGTATCTTCAGCTGTGGCTCAGGCATTACCGCCTGCTTCTTGATCTTGGCCTCGGTGGCCGCAGGTCACGACAAGGCGGTGCTATACGACGGCTCCTGGGCTGATTGGGGCACCAACCCTGATCTGCCCATTGAATGATACCAATCGTAATAAATAACTGATCATTTTAGCTTGTTAAAACGCTCGATAACTGCGTTAGTATTTTTGATTGTAGAATAACTACTTATCGAAAAATCCTGCCTTGTTCTCAAGCATTTTTCCTGTGCTATTTCTGATCACTTACTTACTGTGATTGGTATTAGGGCTTAATTGCCACTAACAGAAAAGGTGCCTAGGGCACCTTTTTTATAGGTTATCGATTTAAGGCTAAAACAGATCTTTGAGCCTGTGGTATAGCATGCCAGCTGCCAGCATGGGTGACCGAAACGTTGGTCCGCCAGGGAAGGTCATATGTTGTACCCTGTCGAAGATATCGAAACGCTCAGCCTGGGCCGTCAACGCTTCGGCGATCAGCTTGGCGGCCATGTGGGTGGCGTTAACGCCGTGGCCGGCATAGGCCTGTGCATAGAGAATATTGTGGCAATCAGGTAACCTGCCGATCTGCGGTAGACGATTGGCGCCAATGCCTATCATGCCACCCCATTCGTAGTCGATTTTGACCCCTTTAAGTTGAGGGAATACCTTCTCCAGGTTAGGGCGCAGGGCAGCGTTGATATCCTTGGGATCTTTGCCCGAGTAGGTACATAGACCGCCAAACAGCAGGCGATTATCCTGGGAGAGGTGGAAGTAATCGAGATCGATACGCATATCGGCAAAGGCCATATTTTGCGGAATGATCTCGTCACACTGTTCCTGGGTCAGTGGTTCGGTGGCTAACAGGTAACTGCCTGCTGGCAGCACCTTACCACCCAGATAGCTATTGAGTTCGTGGCCGATATAGGCGTTGCCCGCGAGCACCAGATAGCGACAGTCGACGCGGCCGTGCTGAGTATGCACTATGGGGCGCTCTCCCTTAACTATCTTGGTGGCGGCGCTATATTCGAACATTTTCACCCCTAAACTGCGGGCCACCTTGGCTTCGCCTAGCGCGAGATTGAGGGGATGCAGGTGGCCGCTGTTCATGTCGACCAGTGCGCCACTATAGATGTCTGAGCCTATCACTTCGCCGAGCTGGTGTTTCTCCAGCAGTTTAAAGCCTTCGCGCCCCTGATTGAGCATCTCCTCGTAGTCGGCGGTAAGCTCCTTCATGTGTCTGGGCTTGGTGGCCAGATCGCAGTAGCCCATCCTTAGGTTACAGTCGATATTATGTTCGGCGATACGGTTACGTACTATCTCCACCGCTTCGAAGCCCATCTCGTGAATGGCTGCCACACCCTCAGAGCCTATTTCGTTACGAAACTGCTCGACATCGTGGCCTATACCACGGATCAGCTCGCCCCCATTGCGGCCCGATGCCCCCCAGCCGATCCGCTTAGCCTCAAGCAAGACAACGCTGAAACCTTTTTGAGCCAGCTCTATGGAGGTGTTGATACCACTAAAGCCGCCACCAACGATGCAGACATCGGCGCTGATCTGTTCGGTGAGCTGAGGCTGTGGTTCCAGGGCATTAGCTGTGGCATGGTAGTAAGAATCAGGATATTGGTCACTGTGGACCGGGCGCTTGCTAGTCATCTTGGCTCCGAATGCGGGGTTTATTCTTGTTATTCGACTAAATTGGTCAGAGTAAGTATACTTTTGACCCTTGAGTTGGTTATACTTCACACCTGTTGATTATATTTAACATGCTTTTTAGTTTGATACAAACTAGTATGGGAAATTGTTTCGGCTGGGGTCTTGTTGGATAGGAGATGTTTTTTGGATATAGGCGCAAATCTCAAAGCTGTTCGTAAAATGAAAGGGTTATCGCAACGCGAGTTAGCCAAACGTGCCGGCGTGACCAACAGCACCATCTCTATGATCGAGAAGAACAGCGTCAGTCCGTCGGTAAGCTCCCTGAAGAAAGTTTTGTCGGGATTACCTATGTCTCTGGTGGATTTCTTTTCCATCGAAGAAAGCATGCCCAGTGAGCAGAAGGTGGTTTACCGCTCAGGTGAGCTGCTGGATATCGGCGATGGTAATCTGGATTACAAGCTGATCGGCAGGGACTACCCTAATCGTGCCATGTCTGTGATGAACGAGGTCTACCCGCCAGGGTCTGATACCGGAGAAGAGATGTTACAGCACGAAGGTGAAGAGGCGGCCATGGTGATTGAAGGTAAACTGGAGATCACCATAGGCGATGAGGTCTATGTGTTGTCCGAAGGCGACAGTTACTACTTTAACAGTGAGCTGCCCCATAGATTCCGCAATCCATTCGATAAACCTTGCCGTATCGTCAGCGCGACCACGCCTGCCAATTTCTAATCTGTCTGCTGGGCGCAGAGCCCAGCACCTTCACTTTTCCCTCATGTTTTCCTGTTCATTTCCCTGTAACGTTTCCGCTTACTTGTGTAAATAATTTTACCCATAAGATTGGCTTTTACGATTTTTAATCGCCGCCAAACTTTGGGAGCTGTTTCACAAAACAATTGACCCTAATTTAGTCGATTATCGGTGGTGATATTAAATTTTATCGTCTTTCACTATTGTTTTAATTGGTTTTTATTTTATTTGTTACCTGCTTGTTTATTTTGTTTTCTAAGACCTATTGCCTCGTTAACTATTTCAGTGTAGTGTGTGAAAAAATGAACATTGAATGAAGTCTGTTCATTGCTATAACGATAAAAAGACGCAATAAGCTAAAGGTGAACTATGTCCGATGAAGGACTTGCTGTTATCGGTGTTACGGCCTGTAATCAACAGATAGGCCTGCACCCTTTTAATATCGTCGGTGAGAAATACCTACTCAGTATTGCCGACGCGACTCAAGGCTGGCCACTGGTCATTCCTGCGCTGGGACATTGTCCTGCGTCAACTATCTTACCCAGGTTAGATGGTCTGCTGTTCACCGGTTCGCCCTCTAACATCGAGCCTCATCACTATGACGGGGCGGCGAGTGACCCTGATACCCTACACGACCCTAAGCGCGACGCGACCAATCTGCCGCTTTTAAAGGCGGCTATCGACGCTGGCGTGCCTGTGCTGGCCATCTGCCGCGGATTTCAAGAAATGAACGTAGTGTTTGGCGGGTCTTTGCATCAAAAATTGCATCAGGTTGGCGATTATATTGAACACAGAGAAGATACGACGGCAAATGTCGAGGTGCAGTATGGCCTGTCTCACCCTGTGAAGATTGAACCGGGAGGATTGCTCCACGAGGCTTGGGGCCGCAATTTAGCAGAGGTGAACTCTGTGCATACTCAAGGTGTTGACCGTTTGGGTGTTGGATTGCGGCCAGAAGCTTACGCTCCCGATGGATTAATCGAGGCGTTTTCGGTCAAAGAGGCTAAGAGTTTTGCACTAGGGGTGCAGTTTCACCCTGAATGGAAGGTGCTAGAGACCCCCTTCTATCGCGCGATTTTTAGTGCCTTCAGTCAAGCCTGCCAAGCCAGAGCAGCGCAACGCAAGAGATAGTAACCATGAAGAAGTTAATTGAATATTTAAAAGCCAATAAGATCACCGAAGTTGAATGTGTTATCAGTGACATGACGGGTATCGCCCGCGGCAAAATCGCCCCCGTCGACAAGTTTATCGATGAAAAGGGGATGCGCCTGCCTGAGAGCGTCTTGCTGCAAACCGTTACCGGTGACTATGTTGATGATGACATGTATGACAGCCTGTTGGACAAGGCGGATATTGATTTTGTCTGTGTGCCCGATGAGAATGCGGTATTTATGTTGCCTTGGACAGTCGAGGCGACGGCTCAGGTGATCCACGACACCTTCGATAAAATGGGGAATCCAATTGAACTATCTCCCCGTAATCTGCTGAAGAAAGTGCTTAAGCTTTATGAGGACAAAGGTTGGAAACCTGTGGTTGCGCCTGAGATGGAGTTTTATCTTACCCACAGAAACTCAGATCCTGATATTCCATTAATCCCGCCTGTGGGACGCAGTGGCCGTAAAGAGTCAGGACGCCAGTCGTTTTCTATCGATGCAGCCAATGAATATGATCCGCTATTTGAAGATATGTACGATTGGTGTGAGGCTCAGGGGCTTGATATCGACACCCTGATCCACGAGGAAGGCACCGCCCAGATGGAGATCAACTTCAGTCATGGCGACGCTCTGTCATTGGCTGATCAAGTGTTTGTCTTTAAGCGTACTCTGCGCGAGGCGGCCCTTAAGCATGACGTGTGTGCCACCTTTATGGCTAAGCCTGTAACCGATGAACCGGGCAGCGCCATGCACATTCACCAGAGTGTAGTGGACACCAAAACAGGCAAAAATATCTTTACCAACGAAGACGGCACAAAAAGTGCTAAGTTCCTGAGCTATATCGGTGGATTGCAAAAATATATTCCAGAGTTGCTGCCGCTGATGGCGCCCAATGTGAACTCGTTTAGACGTTTCCTACCTGGCACCTCGGCGCCTGTTAACTTGGAATGGGGCGATGAGAATCGTACCTGTGGTCTGCGTATTCCTGAGTCGTCTCCACAGAATCGTCGTATCGAGAACCGCATTGCCGGTGCCGATGCCAATAGTTATCTGGCGATCGCTGCGACCTTACTGTGCGGCTACATGGGGATGGTGGAAGATGTGAAACCATCGACACCTGTGCAAGGCCGTGCGAACGAGAATCGTCAGGGGATCAGCCTGCCGTTGACCTTGGAAGAGGCGCTAGCCGTGATGTCTGAAAGCTCTGCGGTGAGGGAATATCTAGGTGAGACCTTTACCTCTGGTTATATCGCGGTGAAGCAGACCGACCTTGAAAATTTCCGCCGGGTAATTAGTTCGTGGGAACGTGAGTTCTTATTGCTGACAGTTTAATTGGTTACTGCACTTTGATGGTGCACTCTTCTCATCAGTTTGGGGCGTTGGTACGTCTTGTGACGTACCGATTACTGAGGTGGGAATAGCGAGCGTTTAATCGTTTTAAATTCAGATTGAACGGAAAAATATTCAGTTTTACACTACGGGAGAAAAAAGAGGTAGATGGGTTCGATGCGATTGTAAGCTGTAGCATTGGTCAATAATAACAAAATAATGATGTCGATTAGTCGACACTACTATGACTGACAGTTTTACCCGTGAAAACGTGGTAGCAATGGAGAAATCGATGACACTTTTAAATACTGTTAAAGCATCTTGTTTGCTTGTGGGATCTGCCTTAGCGAGTGGTGCACTTCAGGCTGAAGAAGTACTTAAAGTCTATAACTGGAACGACTACATCGCTGAAAATACACTCGATAACTTTTATAAAGAAACCGGTATTCGGGTCATTTATGATGTTTTCGACAGCAATGAGATGGTTGAGGCTAAGCTGTTATCGGGTCACTCTGGTTATGACATCGTTGTACCCTCTAATGATTTTCTTGCTAAACAGATTAAGGTTGGGGCGTTCGCTCCGCTGGATAAAAGTAAGCTGACGAATCTTGGCAATCTTAATGCCGATCTAATGAAGCAGTTAGAGAAAGCCGATCCACAAAATCGTTATGCAGTGCCTTACCTTTGGGGCACAACAGGCATAGGTTATAACGTTGAAAAGGTGAAAGCCGTTTTAGGTGAAGACGCGCCCGTTGATTCCTTAGCCCTTATTTTTGACCCTAAATACGCCGAGAAGATCTCAAGTTGTGGTTTCTCTATGATGGATTCCGCCGATGAGATGATGTCGCAAGCGCTCTCTTACTTAGGGCTAGATCCAAACAGCACTTCAGTTGAGGATTACAAAGCGGCAGGCGAGGCGATTGAAAAAGTGCGTCCTTACGTGACCTACTTCCACTCATCACGTTACATCACTGATTTGGCCAATGGAGACACTTGTGTTGCTTTTGGGTTCTCCGGCGATGTGTTCCAAGCCGCTGCACGCGCAGACGATGCGAAGAATGGGCACGAGATCAAGTATTCCATAGCCAAAGAGGGCGCGAACCTGTGGTTCGATATGTTAGCCATTCCCGCCGATGCTGAGAATATCGATAACGCCCACGTGTTCATCAATTATCTGATGCGTCCAGATGTGATTGCCGAGATCTCTAATTACGTGGCGTATGCCAACCCAAATGATAAGGCTCAGGCTTTGGTAGACAAGGAGATATTAGATAATCCTGGCATCTACCCGAATGATGAAATCATTAAAAACTTGTATATTCGCGAGGTTCGTCCCATGAAGGTTCAACGTGTAATGACTCGCGCTTGGACTAAAGCAAAATCAGGTTATTAATGTGAAAATTTATCCTACTCGCGTTGGCGAGTAGGGTAGTTAACTTTTTGAATGTTAAACAGGTTCGATGCGGTTGTAAGCTGTAGCATTGGCAATAATAACAATGAAAGCCGTCACAAGCGGCAATGCAATGGCAGTAATCATCAGACTACTGGCAAGCTAACAAGGAGATAGCATGAAGCTTTTAAAGAAAATGACAACACTGGCTCTAGTGACAGCTGGAGTATTTAGCAGTTCAATGGCGACCGCTGAAGAGGTTGTACGTGTATATAACTGGTCTGATTATATCGCCGAAGATACGCTTGCCAATTTCGAAAAAGAAACCGGCATTAAAGTTATCTATGATGTGTTTGACAGCAACGAAGTGGTTGAGGCCAAGCTACTGTCTGGTCGCTCTGGCTACGATATCGTGGTGCCGTCAAATAACTTCCTCGCCAAGCAGATCAAAGCTGGCGCTTTCCAGAAGCTGGATATGGGGCAACTGAGCAACCATAAAAATTTAAATCCTGAATTGATGAAGCAACTCGAAAGTGCCGATCCACGTAACGAGCACTCAGTGCCTTATCTGTGGGGTACTACGGGTATCGGTTTCAACGAAGCTAAAGTGAAGCAAGTACTGGGTGAAGATGCGCCGCTAGATTCCTTGGAGTTGGTATTTAATCCTAAGTATGCTGAAAAGATTTCCAAGTGTGGTTTCTCTCTGCTGGACAGTGCCGATGAGATGTTGCCTATGGCAATGGTCTATTTAGGACTGGATCCAAACAGTACTAACAGTGAAGACTACACCAAGGCGGGTGAAGTCTTAGCTAAGGTGCGTCCTTACGTTACTTACTTCCACTCATCACGTTACATCACAGATTTAGCCAACGGTGACATCTGTGTGGCATTTGGTTACTCGGGTGATGTTTTCCAAGCCGCGGCTCGTGCCGATGAGGCTGAAAATGGTCATGTGATTGGCTATTCGATCCCGAAAGAGGGCGCAAACCTATGGTTTGATATGTTGGCTATCCCGTCTGATGCCAAAAACGTGAAAAACGCGCATACCTTTATCAACTATCTGCTACGTCCAGAGGTGATTGCGCCAATTACCAACTATGTGGCTTACGCCAACCCTAACGTACCAGCACAAGAGCTTGTGGATGAAGAGATCCGCAACGATGCTGCTATCTATCCAACTCCGGAAGTCTTGTCTCGCTTGTATGTGGCCGATGTTCGTCCAATGAAGGCGCAGCGCGTGATGACCCGCGTATGGACCAAAGTTAAATCTGGCATGTAATGCCGTGTGTCGAGAGGGCAAGTTCGCTTGCCCTCATTTAATCAAGATCATCTAAATATTGCAGTAGGCGCCCCCTGTGGTGCTTTTTGTGGAGAAGTATTATGGCTAGCAATTCGGGCGTCACCAATAAACCGACAACAAAGACGCAAGGAGAGGTGTTGCTGAAGATAGAGAGAGTCAGCAAGCTATTTGACGATGTTCGTGCTGTTGACGACGTCTCGCTAAATATTAATCGTGGGGAAATTTTTGCTTTGCTTGGCGGTTCGGGTTCAGGGAAATCCACACTGCTTCGCATGCTGGCTGGCTTTGAAAAGCCGACCGAGGGGCGTATCTACCTCGATGGCCAGGATATTACCGATATGCCGCCCTATGAGCGTCCTATCAACATGATGTTCCAATCTTATGCTCTGTTTCCACATATGACAGTGGCACAAAATATCGCCTTCGGTCTCAAGCAGGATAAGATGCCAAAGGAAGAGATAGAGCAAAGAGTTAATGAGATGCTCAAGCTGGTGCATATGGAAGCTTATGCTAAGCGTAAGCCTAACCAGCTTTCTGGCGGTCAGCGCCAGCGTGTCGCCTTAGCGCGTTCACTGGCTAAGCGTCCGAAACTCTTACTGCTCGATGAGCCCATGGGCGCACTCGATAAAAAACTTCGTACCCAGATGCAACTGGAAGTGGTCGATATTCTTGAGGCCGTTGGGGTGACCTGTGTGATGGTGACTCACGATCAGGAAGAGGCCATGACCATGGCCGAGCGTATTGCCATTATGAGTGACGGCTGGATAGTGCAGACCGGTTCACCTATGGATATCTATGAGAGCCCGGCGAACCGCATGGTGGCTGAGTTTATTGGCAGTGTTAACCTGTTTGAAGGGGATATTGTCGAGGATGAGGTTGACCATGTGGTGATCAAAGCCCCCAACCTTCCTCAGCCTTTCTATGTGGGCTACGGGGTATCAACCAGCGTCGATACCACCAAGGTTTGGGTCGCTATCCGCCCCGAGAAGACCCATATCAGCCGCGAGCAACCCCAGGAGTCTTACAACTGGTGTGCTGGGGAGGTTGAAGATATCGCCTACCTCGGGGGGATCTCGGTTTACTACATACGTCTGAGCAATGGTCAGTTGATTCAGTCTGTCATGACTAACAGCGATCGCCGTGCCGACTCGCCAACCTGGGAAGAGCATGTCTTCGTGAGTTGGGAAGCGACCAGTGCCGTTGTATTGAGATCTTAACGGGGGCGTTATGAAGAAGAAATCATTGAGGTTCCGCTTGCCCAAGGGGCAATGCTGGACCATAGGTGTGCCCTATTTTTGGCTGTTGATGTTCTTTGCCTTGCCTTTTGCCATCGTATTGAAGATCAGTTTATCGACGCCAGCTGTGTCGATTCCGCCTTATGAGGCCTTATATCAGTATGCTGATGAGTCACTGCAGATCATGCTGAACCTGGGCAACTACATATTGATTTTCCAAGATAGTCTCTATGTAAATGCCTATTTGGGCTCCCTTAAGATGGCCTTTATCACCACGTTAGGTTGTCTGCTGATTGGTTACCCTATGGCCTATGCCATCGCCAGGGCGCCTAAACAGCACCAAACCGTGTTGATCCTCTTGGTGATGTTGCCCTCCTGGACCTCGTTTCTTATCCGTGTTTATGCCTGGATGGGGATACTGAGTAACAATGGGGTGATCAATAATGTGCTGATGTGGCTTGGCGTGATCTCTGAGCCGATTCAGATGCTGAACACTAACTTTGCCGTCTATGTGGGTATTATCTATACCTATCTGCCCTTTATGATCTTGCCTCTGTATGCCAACTTGTCTCAGCTTGATGGTAGCCTGCTAGAGGCTGCAGCGGATCTGGGCTCACGTAGCCTGAATACCTTCTGGAAGGTCACTTTGCCTTTGTCTAAGGGCGGGGTGATTGCCGGTTCCATGTTGGTGTTTATTCCTGTGGTCGGGGAGTTTGTTATCCCTGAACTGTTGGGCGGTCCTGACTCGCTCATGATAGGTAAGGTGCTTTGGCAGGAGTTCTTCAACAATCGTGATTGGCCGGTTGCTTCGTCGCTCGCCATCGTGATGTTAGCGCTCTTGATCATTCCTATTACCTTATTCCATCGTTATCAGTCCAGAAGTATGGAGAAGACGATATGAGCAACAGATTACGTAAGATGAGTTTCTCCACTCTGATGCTGTGGGGTGGCATGGCTTTCCTCTATGCGCCCATGTTTATTCTGGTCTTCTACTCTTTTAACGAGTCTAAGCTGGTAACGGTGTGGGGTGGTTTTTCGGCTAAATGGTATGGTGAACTGTTTCGTGACGAGCAGATCCTCGATGCGGTAGCAACCAGTTTGAAGGTGGCGTTTTTCGCTTCGACCATGGCGGTGATTTTGGGCACCATGGCGGCATTTGTGATGACACGTTTTGCTCGCTCCTGGGGCAAGATGACACTGTCAAACATGATCACCGCGCCGCTGGTAATGCCTGAAGTGATCACGGGTCTCTCTCTGTTGCTGCTGTTTGTGCATATGGCCGACCTACTGGGTTGGCCGGCAGAGCGAGGGATGTTGACCGTGTGGATTGCCCACTCCACCTTCTGTGCGGCTTATGTTGCCGTGGTGGTGTCATCTAGGCTACGCGAGCTGGACCTCTCTATCGAAGAGGCGGCGCAAGATCTGGGGGCTACGCCTCTCAAGACCTTCTTCCATATCACAGTGCCTATGATATCGCCTGCGCTGATCGCAGGGTGGCTGCTGTCATTTAGCTTATCGCTCGATGACTTAGTGATCGCCAGCTTTGCCTCTGGGCCGGGCGCGACGACACTGCCTATGGTGGTCTTCTCCTCGGTACGTATGGGGGTTTCGCCAAAAATCAACGCACTAGCGACCTTGATCATATTGATCGTTTCGCTTATCGCCTTTATCTCTTGGTATATGGCAAGACGCGCCGATAAACGCAGTCGTATGGCTAGCGACTAGGCTCGCCACTTTCGTGTTTCGCTCAAGATAACAGGTCGCCGCGCCGCGGCGCCTGTCAAATGCAACCCATTAATTATAACGATTCAGGGTGAATGATATGACCTGTACACCTCACGCAAATTCCTATTATGCGGCGTCAGCCAATAACAAACAGTTGCGGGACAAACTCAGCGACAACATAGAGACGGATGTCTGTATTATCGGCGCCGGCTACACCGGGCTTTCCTCGGCGATACATCTACTGGAGGCGGGCTTTAAGGTCACAGTACTGGAGGCCGCCAGAGTCGGTTTTGGCGCCTCTGGACGAAACGGTGGCCAGATAGTTAACAGCTTCAGTCGCGATATCGACACCATAGAAAAGGTTGTTGGGACTGAACAAGCCAAGCTGTTTGGGCAGATGGCCTTTGAAGGGGGGCGTATCCTCAAAGGGCTGGTAGCAAAATATAATATCCAGTGCGATCTGAAAGATGGCGGCGTGTTTGCGGCGCTGAACAAGAAGCAGATGGGCCACCTCGAGGCTCAAAAAGCCCTGTGGGAGAAGCATGGACACCTTGGTCACCTGGAGATGCTCGATGCTAACGCTATTCGCGGAGTGGTGGATACCGAGCGCTACGTGGGTGGCCTGCTAGACAAGAGTGGCGGCCATATTCACCCGCTTAATCTGGCGCTGGGTGAGGCCGATGCGGTGGAATCCTTAGGTGGCCAGATTTTTGAAGACTCAGCGGTTATTCGCGTCGATCAGGGCGATAGTCCTGTGGTGCATACTCAAGAAGGCTCGGTGAAGTGCAAATTTGTTATCGTCGCCGGTAACGCCTATCTCAAGGGGCTACTGCCAGAGTTACAAGCTAAGTCTATGCCTTGCGGTACTCAGGTGATCACCACTGAACCTTTGGGTGATGAGCTGGCGCATTCGCTTTTACCACAAGATTACTGTGTGGAAGATTGTAACTATCTGCTGGATTATTTCAGGCTTTCTGGCGACAAGCGTCTCATCTATGGCGGTGGTGTGGTTTATGGTGCCCGGGATCCTGCCGATATCGAGGCGATTATCCGCCCTAAGATGCTGGCGACCTTTCCACAGCTAAAAGACGTGAAGATTGACTTTACCTGGACAGGCAACTTCCTGCTGACACTGTCGCGCCTGCCACAGGTTGGGCGAATCGGCGGTAATATCTATTACTCTCAGGGCTGTAGCGGCCATGGGGTGACTTATACCCATCTGGCGGGGCAGATTCTGGCAGAGACCATCAATGGTCAGGCTAAGCGTTTCGATGCCTTTGCGCAGCTACCTCACTATCCTTTCCCAGGTGGTCACTTGTTGCAGGTGCCCTTCTCGGCTATTGGTGCCTGGTACTACACTATGCGCGATAAATTAGGCGTTTAGCCTGAGTGACAAAAAGCCCGCATCTAGCGGGCTTTTTGTTGTCAGCTTAACCCTTTTCACGGGATTAGAGTGAAAGGCTGTCATTAATGTGAGCGGCACGGCGTGTTGTCTTCGGAGGACCTAATGCGCTTGGGGGCAGTATTTATTTTAGACCGTTGATAAAAGGGGATTTACCTGTGGAGTCAAGCTTGTGAAGTCAAGCCTCTTGCATCTGCTGGTATGCTTATCATAGTAAGCTATCGAACTCATCGAGGGGCAGCGGCTTACTAAACAGATAACCCTGTCCTTGCTCGCATTCCAGTTCGATCAGCTTCTCCAGTTGTTTGCTATTCTCTATGCCTTCGGCGATCAGTTTAAGCTTGAGGGACTTACCCAGACGAATTACGGCTCTGACGATATCCAGGCTCTGATCGTCTTCAAACATATCTTTGACGAAGGACTGATCTATCTTCAAGGTGTTGACTGGGAAAAACTTAAGGTAGCTTAGGCTTGAATAGCCTGTGCCAAAATCATCGATGGCGATAGTTAATCCTAAAGCGGAGAGGGTGTTGAGTACGCTAAGGGCCTCGTCAAAATCATACATTAAGGCGCTTTCTGTCACCTCCAGTTCCAAGTAGCGACTTAATAGCCCTGTCTCTTCCAACACTTTGGCGACTTCATTACAGAAGTTGGGATTGGTAAATTGCTTAGCGGCAATATTTACTGCTACTTGCATAGGTCTCCCTCTGTCTTGCCAAGCTTTCGCGGCAACACAACTCTTTTTTAAGATGATTTCTCCGAGCTGGTTGATAAGCCCGGTCTCTTCAGCCAGTGGGATAAAGTCGAGGGGGGAGATGAGCTTGCCGCTAGGATCGCGCAATCTGGCTAGGGCTTCGGCGCCAATGATCTCTTGGGTCTGTAAATCGACCTTAGGCTGTAAGTAGACCTCTATAGATTCTGTGTCGATGGCATTTCGCACTAGGGTGATCAGTTTGTGGCGCTTGAGTAGTTCACGCTCCAAATCTTCAGAAAAATAACAGAAGCGATTGCGGCCCAGATCTTTGGCGCGGTACATGGCGGCATCGACATGAGTCATTAACTCCTCTGGCCTGAGGGCATCTGAGGGGTAGATGCTGATACCGACACTGGCCGAGAGGGTATATTCCTGGCCCTCGATTCGAAATGGCGTATTGAGGCTATGGACAATGTCGGTGGCGATGGAATCGACCTGGCTGGTGGAGGTCAGAGAGGGCAGTAGCAGGATAAACTCATCCCCGCCTATCCTGCCTAAGGTGGCATTGGGATCGATTAAGGATTGCAGGCGTTTGGCCACCTGCTTTATCACCTGATCGCCGTAGCTATGACCCAGCGAATCGTTAAGGTATTTAAAGTGGTCAATATCGATAAGCAGCAGCGCTACACTCATGTTGTAGGAGTCGGCTACCGCACAGGCGTGATTCACCCTGTCATGGAGCAAGATACGATTGGGAAGATCCGTTAACTGGTCATGGTTGGCCAGATGGCTCATCTTGAGTGACATGGCCACAGATTCGCTACAGTCGTGAAACACCATGATACCGCCAGTGACATTGCCTTCGCTATCTGTGATAGGAGCTGCGGAATCCTCAATATGGAAGGTCGTGCCATCTAAGCTTGTTAGCTGGCAGTTGAGCGCCATGGCGACATTGCGTTTTTCTTTGATGGCTATGGTCACAGGGTTGGTGCCACGATACTTGGTCTTAGCGTCACACTGGTTCATCACCTGATCTATGTGAAGGCCAATAGCATCGCGACATACCCAGCCCGTTAGTCGCTCGGCGATGGGGTTCATAAAGGTGATTATTGAATCGCAGTCTGTAGCAATGACGGCATCACCAATGGCGTTAAGCATGATCTTAAAACGACGATTTTCTATGTCGAGTTGGTTTTTGGCGCGTTTAATGGAACTGATATCTGTCAGGGTCAAGAGTAGGCCTACAAGCTGCCCCTCATGCTTTCGTATCGTAAGATGTGCTTGGGCATCGGTGATCTCATGCTGGTTGTTTGGGAGGCTGACCTCAAATTGATGTTTCAGTTTGCCGCTGTTTATGCAGGAGAGCATCTTCTCATAGAGGTTTTTGGGCAGAAGGTTTGAGGCGGGTTTGCCCAGAGCGTCATGAGGGGTAATTTCAAACCATTTGCCATTGTAGTCATTATGAAAACGATTATGCAGATCCTTTGACCAGTAGGAGATAAAGGAAGGGATCTGATTCACCAGTGCCTGCATATCCTGGCGTGCCTCTATGATGGTTTGTTCCTGGCGTTTTAGTAACAAGTGGTTTTTGATTCGTAATCGACAGTTATCGAGGTTGATAGGCTTACTGATAAAGTCGATACCACCTAAACTGAGCGATTTATATTCGAAACTGCTCTCGCTATGGGCGGTGACAAAGATCACCGCGCTATTGCAGGTTTTAGGATTGTTTTTGAGCCGCTTACACATCTCAAAGCCGTTTATCTGCGGCATTTCGATATCTAATAGTATGATGGCAGGCTGGTGTTGCTCGGCTTTGTCCAGCGCGTCCTGGCCGCCAGTACTGCAGATGATTTCGGCAAGATCGGTGAGGGCTTGCTCTAGGAGATGTAGATTTGGCCCCTCATCATCAACAACTAATATTTTTTGTCGGGTTGCTATGTCGGTGCCGAAAAGCATAGAAGAATTCCTTTTCAAATCTGCCGCCTATATCTATATTAGCTGACTATAATCAACTTACTTAGGAAATTTACCGCGCAGCAGCAAAACGAGTATAAATACTACCTTAGGCTGAGTTATAGACAGGAGATGTCTATTATCTCACTGATTATATGCGGTATCTTTTAGCCCTTTATCTGGGACAAAAGTTAGCCTCATTATAGTAGCCCTCGGCTGAAGCATTGGATGATTAAAAGGAGTTAGTTCCATGGTGCGACAGATCTCTCGAATATCATCCCTGTTTGGCGCCCGTTCACTGCTTCCCCTCTCTTTAGTCGCCGTCTTAGTGGTGGCGCTGATCATCATTGTCTTGTTTGAGTCCCGGTTAAATAGCAATGTCATCGGTGGTGTGCGCGCCAACTTGTCGGATATTAGCGAGCAGGTCAATAATCAAGCGCAAGGTAGGCTGACAAGTTATATCAATAGTTTACGGTTTTTATTTGAGACGCCGCCCATCTCAGGCCTGTCCAGGGCAAAGGCAAATCAAGGCGTCGATCCTGTGGATGGCACTCAATACGGCCAGTGGCGTCGCCGTCTTGAGACTATCTTTGTCGCCTTCTTACAAAATAATCGTGAATATGAGCAGTTGAGGGTGCTAAACGCCGAGGGGATGGAGCTGGTGAGGGTCGACAGGCACGCAGGAGGGGTACATGTGATACCTGATGCAAGCCTTCAGAATAAGCACGATAGAGACTATTTTAAGGCAAGTCAGACACTGCAAAAAGGCGAGATCTATACGTCTCCTATCACCCTAAATAGAGAGTTTGGCAAGATTGATTACCCCTATCGACCTATGCTGCGTCTGGCAAAACCGATATTTGACGATGCGGGGCAGCGCTTTGGTTTCTTAATCGTCAATATAAACGCCTATAACCTGCTGGAAACGTTTGAAGCATTTGTGCCAACACCCTATGAACTGATTTTGACCGACAGCCAGGGGTATTTTTTACTACATCCCGATAGTGAGATGCGCTTTAGCCGTGACCTTAACCCCGAGCAGGTTTGGTCTAAGCATTATCAAGTGGCTAAGGCGTTATCACGTCAATTTGAACTCGTGGTAGACACTTATCATGAGGACAAGCTCTACTATGCTTTTAACCGAGCCATTAGTTTATCAAACGATGCCCTGAGTGGGCGCCTAACGGCCACTTTGATGGCCCCTCGGAGCTATGTAAAGGAGCTGGCTATTGGCCGGCGCGTCAGTGTCTATTCTTTCATGTTGATCATCGGCGTGCTGTTTCTTTTTGTGGTGTCTATCTTGGGACGCAGTGCGCGAAACAGTATGGCGCTGGCTAAAGAGAAGGCGCAGTCCGCGGCGATTATTCATGGCTCTCAAGATGCCATCATAGGGGTGAGTAATAGTGGTCATATCAACAACTGGAACCGAGCAGCGGAGTTACTGTTTGGCTATGATGTTGATTATGCTAAAAGGCACTCTATTAACGAGTTGACGTTAGTGCCTGAGCATGATTTGAAGGACTTAGTTGCCAAGGCTAATCACGGCAATAACACCCTAACCTTTGATGCTAAATTGCCCATGAGCGAGGGGGAAAGCCGGGAGTTGTTTGTCTCTGTTTCGCCAATCATTGGGGAGAATAAGCAGGCGCTGGGGGTCGCGTTTATTTTTCGTGATGTCTCCATTGAGAAGCAGGCGGCCAGGAAGATCCGACAGGCCAATGCCGAGTTGGAAAAGAAAGTTGCCATTCGCACCCAAGAGTTGCAAAAGGCTAGCCATGTGAAGAGTACCTTTATCTCTAACATTAGTCATGAGATGAGAACACCGCTTAACGGTATTGTCGGCACCTTAAACTTGATGAGAAAGGAGCCGCTGAGCGAGCGTCAGAAGCGTTATCTGGAGATGGCTGAGGTCAGTGTTAATGGCCTCTCTAGCTTAATTAACGATGTTTTGGACCTCTCCAAGATTGAGGCTGGCAAACTCGATTTGGATATCAGTAGCTTTAACCCCATAAATTTGGTTGAAAGTATCTGTAGCAGTATGGCGGTAAAGGTTCAAGAGAAGGGCGTAGAGTTCATCATAGATGTAATTGACCTACGCTGCCAGAGTGTAGTGAGCGATCCTCATAGGCTCTCGCAGATATTAACCAATCTGGTTAATAACGCGATCAAGTTTACTGACCGTGGCTATATCAAGGTAAAGGCCTATAGCCGACTCAAAGAGACGGGCGAGCTTGAGTTTATCTGTGAGGTGTCAGATACAGGCATAGGGATCGCCAAAGAGAATCAAGCTAAGCTCTTTAGTGCTTTTTCCCAGGCAACTTCCAGTATCGCCGCTCAGTACGGTGGCAGCGGACTCGGTTTATCTATCTGTAAGGAGTTGAGTGAACTCTTACATGGCAAAATGAGTTTCGAGTCGACGGAGGGGAAGGGAAGTTGCTTTACCTTTTCCATGCTACTTGGGCAGCAGGACTACCAGCTGATGGCCACGGAACCCGTGCTCCAAGATGTACCCTGCTGCGTGCTATTGGAGCATCCTGAGCAGCAGGCTTGTGTCGAGGCGGCAATCTCGCGGCTTGGTGGCACGCTGCTCTCCCAGGAGATCTTTAAAGAAAGCCTTAACCAACAGGGCACAGAGACGCACAACTTGCCTCAGGTGCTTATTCTTGAACAGTGCCACGCTTTGTTGATGGAACTCGATAGCCGATGGCCTGAGCTCGCCGAAAATCATGATAGTCTCCCCCGGGTGTTGGCATTTCAAAAGAGTGCTGAGCAAAATAAGTCGCTGGATAATATCGTGCTCGAATACCTCAATAATCCGCTGCTTTTTTCCGAGTTAATGCAGAAATTTGGCGGTGGGAAAAGCTTGGTATTGGTTGAGAAATATCAAAATGTGGATGAGCAGCGTAGCTTAGGCGAAGAGGAGATGAAGCGTCTTCAAGGCGCACGGGTGTTAGTGGTCGACGATAATGAGATCAATATCGAAGTGGCAATTGGGATCCTGTCTGATTTACCGCTTGAGTTTATTAAAGCCACCAATGGCCAGGAGGCCCTTGAGCAGCTCGCTCAATACGGTGAGGGGCATCAGGTGGATTGCATCTTAATGGATTGTCAGATGCCGGTACTCAATGGCTATGACTGCACCAGGGCTATCCGCGCAGGAAAGGCCGGCGATCTGTTCATCAATATCCCCATCATCGCCATGACAGCCAGCGCCATGATGGGAGAGCGCGACAAGTGTATCAAGGCGGGGATGAATGATTACATCACTAAGCCTATTGAGGCTCAGCGCCTGTTTGAAAAGGTGTGTGACTGGCTTTTGTCCACCACTGACGGGGAAGGGAAACCTCCTAAGCTGGTGGCATCTGAATTGCCAGATCTGCTGTCCAATAAGGATGAAGAGTATGTCTGGAATCGCAAGCAGGCGCTCAATCGCCTAATGAATAACGAAGTGCTGTTTGGCGAGATCTGTCAGATGTATTGTGAGAGCACACCAACACAATTGGATGAACTGGAAGCTGCCATTGATGCCAAGGCTTTTGAGCAGGTGAGACAGTTGAGTCACAGTCTTAAGGGGCTATCGAGTAGCATAGGCGCGATACAGTTGCAGGAGTTGTTTCTTAGCCTTGAAACGGAGGCGAAAATGAAAAACAGTGACAAGCTAAATCAACTGTTTAAGGGAGTGAAACCCTGTTATCAAGCCTTAATAAGCCGCTTGCAAGATGAACCTATATCCAACAACGAGGCGAAGAATGCGTCATTGTAGGCATCTGTACAATTTGGGAGTAAAGGATTTCGATGGCGTTAAATAATGATTTGTATCCATTAGTTTTTTCTCGAAAGGGACGCATACTGATCGTCGATGATATGCAGGTTAATATCATCATTTTACGGCAGCTGCTGAGCCAGACCAATGAAATTGCCACAGCCTTAAATGGCGAGGAGGCGTTAAGCCTGTGCCAAAGCTTTAAGCCGGATCTGATTCTGTTAGATATTGAGATGCCCGGAATGTCGGGCTTTGAGGTGTGCCAGCGCTTAAAAGCCGATCCCAATACTCAAGGAATTGCCGTAGTGTTTGTTTCGGCCCATCACGATGAGGAGCAGGAGATGCGCGGTTTTGAGTTAGGGGGCGTTGATTTTATTCACAAGCCGATAAATGGGGTGATCACCCAGGCGAGAGTGAATAATCAGCTGATGTTGAAACGCCAATCTGAGCTGTTGAAGTCTATGTTACAGCCGGAGAAGAGTGCTAAGGGGCCGGATTAAAAAAGAGTGGCAAAATGAGAAACAAAAAAGCCTGCATAGGATGCAGGCTTTTTTGTTTTAAATTGGTGGCCCCTCACAGACTTGAACTGTGGACCTAACGATTATGAGTTCCAGTAGCCTAATAGTGTGTCATGTTATGTTGTTGATATATATAGATATACTGTTTGTGTTAAATTTGTTTTTTTGCACTATTTTGCATTTTTATTATGTTTTTTGTGCGACAGGTGTGCGATCAAATTTCTGTGAAATTAGAGAGCATTCATATGAACAGCAACTTATGTATCCCCTTTTCAAATAAACTTATTAAGCAATTTTTTTGCTACACAGGGCACTTACTTTACAGTGATAGCGGTAAGAAGACCCGACAAGTGGAAGAGTTTAGTACTTTTCTTGAGCGTTTTGTTTCTAAAAGCACTATTTCTGATTTTCACAATAACCTTGAGCTTTGGTGGCAAGGACACGCTAAGTATTTAGCGCTTAACTGTTCGGAGGTGAAAGGCCTATCCATTCGGATTTACAAAGCTCAATTGGTTTTGTCTAAAGCAAGGCTTCAGCCAATTGACAACTCAAAGCTTGGTGTAGTTTATCTAAGATATCGAGATGCCTTAACTGCAAAATTGAAGACGATCAAGATAGGTGAGTTGTCGAGTAACAATATTAGTTTGCTAGTCAAAGCAGCTATTCAGCTTAAGTCAGGAAATTGTTTAGGGGTTAAGTTACTCGAAAAGCAAAAGAGGGTTATTCCAAATAATGAGGCTGAGGTTAGTTTACGCACTTTTCTTTACTCTGATTACTTAGAAACTAAGAGGTATGAAAACCCGAAAACGGTGATGTGTAAAATTAATGTCATAAAGCGTCATTTCTCACCCTATCTTGATAACCCTATCACTGACATAACAGCCGAAGAGGTTCGGCAATGGATGCGCTCAAAGGAGTTAAAATTATCCTATAGGCAATTAGCTGCTGGTGAAAGCTTGTGGAGTTTGAAGCCTTCGACTTTAAAAGAAGTGATATGTACCTTAAGAGCATGTATACAGCTGGCAAAAGAAAAGGGGGTGATTAAAGATCATGATCTTTACTCACTGCCTAAAATAAAGGTGGATAATCAAGTGATCCTATATCTTTCTGATAGTGAAGAGGTACGTCTTTATAATGCGATTAATCAAAGAAATACGATGAAGCATGAGCAAAGGTGTCGAACAATCGCGCACCGGGAAAAGCGACGGTTACCTGTACCGACTCAACTTACAGATTGTCATTTTGCTGATCATGTGACCCCATTTATTATTTTATTTAAAGAAACAGGGATAAGGCCAGGTACTTTGTTCAATTCCCGCTGGTTGGATGTGGACCTTGAAAATCGTTTTATTCGAATCAGAAAAACGTTGGATAAGCGGGGTGTCGCTAACTTCATTCCTCTTAATGATCTGGCTTACTCTACCCTAATTGAGTGGCGTAAGCACCATATACACTCTGAGGCGTTACAGTCTTTTAAAAATAGGTCTGAATCATGGTTGTTTCCTTCGCCATTTAATCCAAGTAATCAATTAACTACGATAAAGAAGTCATGGGCAAAGTTACTTAAAAATGCCGGCATAGAAAAATTTAGGCTGTATGATCTACGTCATGACTTTGCCTCTAAGCTAATGATGAAAACTGGAAACATTTATATGGTGAGTCAACTGCTCAATCATCAGCAGATAGAGACAACCAAGCGTTATGCCCATTTGATGGATACAGCGCGATTTGATGCCGTTGGTATGCTAGATTTGTCTCGGCAGTTAGGGGCACTGCCTGATTTTTTGAAATAGATGAGATAGGTCAGTCAGAAAAAGTCAGGGTTTTGATGGCCGTTGATACCTGCTCTTCCTCCAAGCGGCGTTGTTGACTAAAAGCATTTCTAACTATGACCTCCATTTTTGAAGCCGAATGAATGTAGATTTCCTGCATACACACGGCATCGATCCATACCGATGGCAGAACATTCAAGAAGCTAAGACATAAATTTTAGTGGAAAATTTGTTATCAGCCCACCCATGAGGAGGCTTTAGTACTAAAGCGGTTTTACAAGTAGCTCTGTCTCACCAAGCCAATCCACTATTCTGATGATGGAGATGCTTTCTAGTGGTTCACCACTTTTTATTGTCTTAGTTTTGAACATTAAGAACTTTTTCAAGCAACTTCATATGCAGTTGATGATCATCTGGCCGAGTATCTCTAAATTTTTTAAGGTTTAATAGTTTCCACTTTACTGATGGATATTGCTCGAAATTATATATTGACCAATCTGGCTCTAGATTATTTAGACTAAGTAGAAAGCGTTTATCATTATCATCCAAGTTTTCTCTAATGGTCTTAATTAAATCTAATCTTGTTTTCTCAAAGTCATCGTAAGTAAACTCAATGGGAGACATGCCCTTAAATTGATTGTCAAACGTCGAACGCTGATCAATTAAATTAGGGTCTAACATCTCATGAGTTGGCCTGTTACTGCAAGCAAGAGAGTAAATGAAGCCACGCTTAATCTCATCGGAATAATTGTTTTCTTTTAGCAGTAAATATACATCGAAAAGATCTCGTGGATGTTGCCTATCAAGTGCTGCGCATATTTTTCCTCCATACAGCTGCGCCAACGGCACAACATTTATGGCGCAGAATACGTCAAATTTCTCTTGCGCCAATTCGCACAATGGCATTTTATTTTCGGCAGTCTCTATAACACCACGCCCAACCATATTTACTTCAACTTTAATTTGTACACCATACTCTTCAATCAACAGCTTACAAATTTTGTCTTTATGCTCAACTCGTAACGATGGGCGCAGCGCAATAACCCTAGCTGATATTTGTTGTAATGCGCCATTTATCGCATCGATACTTTTCTGCCTGTCTTGAATGTGAACATAGGTTAGGTCAATATCAACAGATAACCTTGGCATGTTTAAAACAAACAAGTTGATCGCTGTACCACCATGTAATGAAAAACATCTCTCTTTTGCTATTTCTGGCATAACATCAAGAAGCAATCGAACCTGCTGGGCATATTTTTCGGTCATACGTGTTTTTCCAGTTCCTTTGGAACAGTTATTTGATATTGTGGGACATATACGCCATCAGAGACGATTTGCCGCTTTCCATTCCCGAGATCTATTTTGTCTTGATTGATATATTTCAGCCACTCATGTCCTGCTTTTTCAGCCATGTATAAAAATAAACGTTTTACCTTAACGGAAGTGCAGCTTTCTAATAACTTCTGGGCAGTCACTGGACGTATATTATTTAGTCCTTCCATTAACTCATAGACTTCAATTAATGGCTGCTCATTGGGTGCTAAATATAAGCATTCCATGATGGCACGAACAGGACTAGATATTTTTATTTCAAATGATTTATGCTGATATTTCACCATGCCTATATCTGGCGGTAAAAATGATGATGCATTGCTTTCGACTTTGACTCCCCAGTCATAGTTTTTAAACCAAGTGGGTAATGTTTCAGATGAGGCAGAAAACAATTGTACCTTTTGAGCGGAAAGCTCTAGATAGTGTGATTTACCTTGCAGCATTAAGGCTGTTTTTGCAGCTGGATGAACAGATAAATTAAGTTGATGTTGTAGTGCTTGGATACCGCCTAAATAATCAACTGTATCTTCATTACGTATCAAGGCGCCTCTGCCAAATGATTTAAACCACTTGCTTTTCTTATAGCGTTTTTGTAAATCAAGGCTGTACCCTTGATTTACGAGCCACGAGGAAGATAACACAACCCCCGAAGGTGCTATGGACAGCAATTGGTTTATTTTACTTTTATTTTCAGTACTCATAGTACCAATGTAGCCACATTTTTTAACCAACACAAGCGCTGTGGTTTGTATTCTTTGTGAAATTGGTACTATTAGTACCAATTTTTAGGTAAAAATAAACTAAGATGCTTCTGGCGGAAAAGACCTGCTCCTTATCGGCCCTTGTCTTATCCCATTTCTTCACGGGACTCCATTGAGTTCCCGAACCGTTCGCTCTAGCTCAATACTAAATTGCTGACGAGCCAGCCCGGGTGCAAGCTTAGATAGTTCAAGAGCGTTATGGATGTGAAGTTCTTCTTTTAATCGTCTGTCTATCCTCCTGCCGACTCCCTATACGTCTTCAATGTCCATTTGCTCGAGGATATTGTGGCGCAGTTCGTCCGTGGATATGACACAAACACCGGTGTGGCCATCTATGTTATTGGCTCCCTGATTCGCGGCCTTTGCAAGCAGCGAATGGAGCTGGCCACCACGCCTTCAATGCTGAAACTGTCCAGTGCCGATATGGGTTGATTCGAGTGTTCGTCGTTGGCGGAGATTAGCTGCCGGTTGACTGTGTCGATTATCTTGCATGCAAAGGGTTCATTGTAGTTTCAAACAATCACGTCTCGATTTTAGACGAATAGGCGTCTGTCTATGACCAGAATGTCTTTGTCAAAGATACCAACACCATCCATAGAGTCGCCGCTGGCTTGCCCAATAGACGTGGAGCTAGGGTATTGGATGAGTAACTCATCGAGGCTGAGTGTTGATTGGGTGTAATCAGTGGCGGGGACTAGAATCCGGTTATCCCGGCGCTGGCCGAGATGGGGATGATGTTCGTTGGGCTGTACTATCAGAGAGTGCCATTTATTGGGGTATTTTAGCTGGAATTGATAGCTCTACCCTACAGCCCTTTAAAGGCTGTAGGGCATTTTGTTAATTTGATGGATACAGCGCGATTTGATGTCGTTGGTATGTTAGATTTGTCTCGGCAGTTAGGGGCATTGCCTGATTTTTTTGAAATAGATGGGATAGTTTGACTTGACCACTAGAGGTTAAGTTTTTTCACTAGCTCGGTGGAATGCCTAGGCTTCCTGATTTTGTGATATTTTACATCATTGTCATTCTATCCTAACCAGCTGAAGACGCTCCGATTGCGCCCGTTTGGATAACTAATGAAGATTAGGCTTTATAGTGATTTACACATTGAATTCCAAGATTTTATCGCCGACACCTCTGAAGTCGATGTCGTCGTACTGGCCGGGGACATAGATGTAGGCACTGTAGTGGTCAACTAAAATTGGCCACGGTTTTGTATTCAAGCCAGTATCTTCGCTCTGACTCATTGGGTGTCAGCCCACCGTTATATTGATGTGGTCTCAGCTGACTGTAATACCCCGTCACATATCGCGAAATCTCACTCTTAGCCTCACCGATATCCCGATAGCCTGTCATCGGTATCCATTCTGTTTTTAAGCTTCTAAAGAAGCGCTCCATCGGGCTGTTGTCCCAGCAGTTTCCTCGTCGACTCATGCTCTGCTTAATCTGATAACGCCAGAGCTGTTGGCGGAAGCGGCGGCTGGTATAGTGGCTTCCTTGGTCACTATGGAACATTAGGTCTTTCGGCCTTCCTCGCGCCTCAAAGGCCATGGTTAGTGCCTTGCTTGTTAGCGCACTATCGGGCGAAAATGACATCGCCCACCCCACCGGTTTCCGTGCAAACAAGTCCAGAACAACGGCAAGGTAAGCCCATCGTTTGCCTGTCCACACATAGGTCACATCGCCACACCACACTTGATTGGGAGCCGTCACTGCAAACTGGCGGTCAAGGAGGTTAGGGATGGCGACATGCTCCTTGTCTGCCTTTTTGTAGCGATGTTGCGGCACCTGGCAGCTCACTAGCCCCAGCTTCTTCATCAGTCCTGTGGCACGATAGCGCGTCAACCTAACGCCAGCAGTCGTCACCATATCAGCCAGGGTTCTGGCACCCGCTGACCCATTGCTGGCTTCATAAGCCTCCCGCACCAAGCTGTGCAGTTTTACCCGCTGCGAGTCAATGGTGGTAGGTCTGCCTCGCCAATACTTGTAACTGCTGCGGTGAATACCAAATACTGAACAAATCCGTTTTACGCTATGGCTCTTCTTGAGTTTCTCGACTAACGAGAACTGTTCAGTGAGTCTGACATCAAGAGAGCCGTAGCCTTTTTCAAAATGGTGTTCTCTTCTTCAATGCGGCGGATTTTCTTCTCCAGCTCACGGATCCGCTGTTGTTCGGGGGTGAGCGGTGCGCCTTTGGGGGATATGCCTTGCTGCTCTTGTCGAAGCTGGTTTACCCATTTACGCATGGCTGAA
Source organism: Shewanella marisflavi (assembly GCF_002215585.1). Taxonomy (NCBI): domain Bacteria; kingdom Pseudomonadati; phylum Pseudomonadota; class Gammaproteobacteria; order Alteromonadales; family Shewanellaceae; genus Shewanella; species Shewanella marisflavi. Next base: position 3,256,583 of record NZ_CP022272.1, on the reverse strand, counting down.
TTACTCACGCCCATCGCGCTTGCAGCCTCAGCTATGCTGTATCCCTGTTTCGTTACCAGCTGCGCAGCTTCTAATTTGAACTCTGCACTGAATGTCGGTCTTGTGTTCTTCATTTCTACCACCTTTTTTCCAGAAGTTAGTCTATCACTTCGTCTATTCAGGTGGCCAAATTCACTATGCCACTACAGTTCTACGGGTAGGTAAACTGTGGCCTAAAACGAAAAAAAGACACTCAAGGTGTCTTTTTTCGGTTCTTCTTACCCAAAAGAGGAACAGTAGGATGATGACGGTATGAACACTTTGGAACAATCGTCGGGTGTCTATGTCTAGACGATAGCCACCTCCTTGGTACAGGAATCATCTACAAGGGCTCGCGAACCCTCGTATTGATAAGTAACACCGACAGCTGGTTTTTTTTTAATTCTGTGTATTTAGCATTGCATTTTTATTTCGGTCCTGCCTTAGGCTTTGGTGTTTTTATGGTAAACGGATTGGTTTCACTCAACAGAGGTCCTGCAATTTTTTTTCTATAAAATTTAGACCGATGGACGGGTAGTTGAGTATCGCAGCAGGGACACCTCGTTTTTCAAGCCTAGACCTCAGTGACAGTAAGGACTCTGCCAAACAACCTAATTCGTTTAATAGCCTGTCGGTCGGTACCAAGTCATCTAGAGCTTCAGCAATTTTCAGGAAATTCAGGTTGCCTCCGATCTCGATATTCGCATGCCAGGTGATAGTCCTAACAACGCCCTGTGGGTCGGCTTTCATTGGCGCAAAATCATAGATAGGTGCGAGCATTATTTTTCCTTGGCTTCTCACCAAAGAGATATTGCGCCCATGGTTGTCTGAGTTTCCAAAAATGATGTTCGTGAGGTCTCTTTTAACCCACTCTATGACGAAGTTCTCTACGTCAAACTGATAACCCTGTTCTTGAACCATGAAGCTGCTTTGAATTGTCTGAATCAGCGTTCTTAGGGTTTCCTCATGGTCCAGCAGAGAACCTGGCGGCTTTTGCAGAACTGAATACACCGACTCGATCGCTCGTTGAGTTACGCCGCCATCATCTGCCGTCACAACATCGAAGCGAGGGAGCCAAAGAGAAGGGCATTTCGGGCCCTCCAGTAACATCATTCCTTTTGTAGCGATGGTATTAAATCCCAAGGCTTCCAGTTCGTGATAATAGTGAAATTCAGCTCTTAGAATGTCTGAGTCGATTGCTGATTGTTTTCCTCTTGGGAACTTAACTAGGTAGTGCTCGCTGTTTGCCGCTTTAATTGTGCCAAAAGAACTTAACCAGACTAGTTGCCCCTGTTTGCTGAGGAGATACTTTGGTGCCTCGCCGCCGGCACCAGTAGCGCTTCTAACGTCTATACCGAGCTTTTTAGCATAATCGAGGAGGTCCCATCCTTTATTTACTACATCATCAACAGTAAATGAGGTTTCGCACAATAGGGGATCTGCACATGTTGAGGCGCAGGCTTCTTTTACTCGGATATTGCCAATTGGTCCACAAGTAAATTGATGAAGCGTGTTGTAGGTGGAGGATCCTTTTGATAAACCATTTGCTATCCAGAACCGTTTGCCAGCTCCACTGAGGACAATGTCATCAATGAATCTAAACGGTTTCTTTGTCGTAGTGTGATAGGGGAAGACAGTGACAGGCAGGTTTACTGAAAGCGCGCGGTTGTCGTCGCAACCAAAATGCTCGAGGGCGTATGGCTCAAGATATTTCAAAGACATTTGATCTTGCTCAAAGCTCAGGGTAGCAGCATCGTGCCAGTTAACGCCTAGTTTTATTTGAATGGTCAATTTGGTCATTACGATTTTTTTATTTGTAGTGGTCAACTAAAATTTACCATGATTTTACAGTTTCAGTTAGGTCTTCAGGTGGACTAGTTGTGATTCAATTATTGCTATTGAATGAAGACTACTTCAAACTTGAACTGCTTCTCTTAATCCCATGCGCGCCAGTTGAATAATCTGTTTAATGTGCGCTCATTAAGTTTGAAACCACCTAATTCATCAAATTTGCAACCATTTTCAACTGGTAGGCAGACGGTGTTTAGCACGAATTTGATTTCTTCATTATTAGCAGGTCGAGAGTTAATTAATAGCTCTGTCCAATTATTTTTGAGGTGCTTACAGAGTTCAAAGCATCGTTTACAAAATTTTCTATTGTAGCGTTTAATATTGCCTGGCGTGGTTGTTCTTGGCTTGTCGTGATGTCTCTTGTCGGCACATAGGTAGGTATGCGAAGCTCTTCCATTTGAATTCATAATGCCTGTATCTACCATTTTTGCTTGCTGTCCTTCCAGTAATGGCAAAATAGCATCTCCAGTTTTTGGGTTTAATATTTTTGCTGGTGAGTAGTATTCAATAGGTACGTTAATCTGGTTGCAGACTCCTGCCCAAAATCCCAAATTTGCCGTGATAGATTCTGTTGGCATACATTTTTTAGAGCCAGAATCCTCAAATGCGCAAAAAATACACGGGCAGTCTGAGTTTGTGAGTGATTTCAATTGATGTGTTTTAAAGAAGATGGGAGGGTGTGGAAAGCCATTGTCAAATACATGTCCGCACCAGATCCAATAACCCGGGTCATTTTTTGTTACTGATTTTGAATAGTTTGTGTGCAAAAGCAATGCATTAGGTAAGACTGCTCTAACATCAGATAGTAATTCACGCCTATTTTTACGAAGCTTTAGGTTAGTTCCACCATCTAAAGGGCTTAATTCTGGTAAATATTGACCATATTTAGATGTATGGTCAGTCATTTTTTGGTTAAGTTCTTTCAATGCAATCGTGTCGCTTATCATCTTCTTTGGATGGTGGACATTAACTAATAGCTCGTTGAGATTAAAATTGCTTCTTGGTTGTTTTAGAGAGGAGAAGTCAATTTTCCACCCATTCTTTTTTAGAGTGTGTAAGGTGAGGTTGAAGATTGTGTGTATCGCTTTGTGTATATCATTAAGCCTTTTTTTTTCAAGGTTTTCATGTGGGATGGAACCGGTGTCATAACAGTAAATACAATAAGGTGCCCCCAGCGAAACGTGAGATCGTTGTTCATCTAGGTTTCTAAATTTAAACTCTTTTAGGCAATGGTTACACCTCATAGTTCTAGAGTCAATTGAGCTCAGGTTCTCTTTAGATTGTTTTTGGATTTTGTCTCTCTTCGATTTCATTCTACGCTTATGAAGACTCCCCAATTCTTTAGCATTGCAATTTTCACATAAGCCCATTCTTTTTTGGCTGCCTCGAGTGCGTAGATAAAATTTTGGTTCTCGTTCAGCTACCTTGCCAGTTTTATCGCACTTAAGTTTAATTGTTTCGCTGTCACTAAGTTTCTTATTTTGGGGTTTGTTTATCCATGTGTGATCTCTAAAAGCTTCAAGAGCTTTACTAACTGAATAAAATAACTCTTTCTCCATGCGCTCGGTGAGTGAACTGAGTCGATCTTTATACTCTTTATATAGTTTTTTTTGATTTTGCGGGAATGTGCCCTTGGGGAAACCGAGTTTAATAAGCCCTTCTCTTACTAATCTTAATAAATGATGAAAGTCAATATTATCCTCTTTGTTAGAGATGCGTAGTAGCAATATTTTGTTAGAGAAGTCGCTGCAATACTCATTTTTCAAGCTATCATGTTTTTCGTGATGTTTGCTGCCATCGTATTCGACAGCGAGACGCACTTTGTGATTAAGCGTCGGGTGTTCAAAAAATTGAGATAAGAGGTCGAGCTCTATTGGATTTCCGTTATCATTTTTCAATATACTCCTGTCATTTATCACAAAGGGCATCATTGTGGTGTTGGTAAATATTATCTCTAGCAGAACTAACACTTTTATCTGCCCTATAGAGTTAAATTTCACAAAGTTATTCTCAATAAATTTTTTTTCATGTTGCAGGTCCATAAAGCTGGTTTTAACACCTCTATACTCAGACTGGATATAAAGTGCCTTGCTCGTCGATTTAAACAAAAATGCACCCTTTAGAGGTTCAAAACCATCCTTTTTCAATGTTTTAGCTCTACTTTCAACCCGCTCAATATCCATATGTTGCTGTCTTATTTTATTAAGAATACCAGCAGCAGTAAGGTGTTCGTTTTGACTACCCCTTAAACAGTAACGTGAGTCTACTTTTACATCTTTAATCAGAAAGGTTGGTATCCCATTTAGGAAGTCCGTACACTCTGATATTTTTTGCTTTGTGGTGAAGCTAAAGACCCATCGACTGTTTGTGTTTCTACGATCGCTTTTGGGTAGCGGCTTTATGGATGCGTGAAAATATTTGTTGACGTATACGTTAAGCTCTTCGCAACATTTCAAGTATGCCGTGTTAATTTCTTCTTGAGAGCCTTTGTTTACAGTTGGCCAAAGAGAATGTATAAGCCGGGACCATACGGCTTGGGTTACTCCTAACTTTTCCCGTGCGTCCTTTGCTAGTACTCTTCCGTGAACAAATTCCTCGGCCAATCGTATAAATTTTGGGCTAGTATGTGTCGCTATTTCTTCAATCTTACTTTTTGCAGTTGTTTGCATAACTCACCTCTGGATAAATTAAAAAATTTTGGAACATGAGTAATCGCTAGTTGAGAGCCTGATCGTCAACTAACGAATTTTGTCAGATAATTTGATTTACCAATATCCTAGATACTGAGTGCAGAGGTCTTCAATGACAGTGTTTACGACGTGAGAAACTACATCATTGTAGGTATGGGCGGGTATCCAAAGTTCGTCTCCAAGATGGGCGTTTATCATTTCGACGACCGTCTTAACCGAACTAGGGTTAAGCGGAACACGTAATTTGTAAAAATGTGCTTTTATCTTTTGGAGAGATTCTTGTTCGGCTTGTATTTTAGGGATAGAAATATTTGTAAAGGTCATATTAGAACCACCAATAAAATTTGAGCAAAGCGTTTCCGCCGGGTGCCCGAAAGTTAAATTTTGCTCTGTGAAACCACAGAGCGCGTGTCCTTTATGTCCTTAGTCACTATTAAATACTGTATAAAAACACATGTCAAGACTCTAGTTTACTTAACAATTGTTTTTCATTTCTATTTAAAAGTAGGATTGAATTGCCATTACGCCATAGCTACGCCTGGACATCTACTAGCGGTTATAGGTATAGGAATGTTGTAGACAACGATTACCTCTAGTCAAGCACTAGGTGGTCAACGATATGAATTGCATGCGAAAAAATCATGATGGTCATTTACGCAATTGTTAAAATACAAGCTTTAATCTGGACAGTCTTGATAGGGGCTGGCGGCAATTAACTGTGTCTGCGGGAAGGGCTGCTGGTTGTTGATGTGGCTCCGGGATTACCCAAACGTGTGAGGTTCTGCTTTGGAGTTTTTGGCTCTGGTCTGGTTGTTGCGGTGGTTTACCGGAATATAACTGGCCTAGCGGCGATGTCAGCTGATGACTATTTGTCCGGGCAACTCTCTGTGTAAATACCTGCAACGTAGTGCTTTGGGTCTACGACAAGCTGAGCTGCTTCTGGACTGAATTCAGGGCTAAAGTTAGGTTTCTTGGTTAGTCATTGGTTCACCTGTATTGTATCTAAGGTGGGTTTATCACCTCTCACCAGGTGGCCAAATTCGCTATGCCACTACAAAGAGCATGTTGTTACTGAACTGAACAAACGGTGTCGAGAGTCAGCTAAACCGCTATCGTTTGATTGGTCAACACTTGTAGCATGTCGAGATTAAACTGTTCTTAAAGAGCGTTCAACGTTAGTTGAGCGCTTTTTTGTTTGCTAAAAATTGTTGAGCTAGGTGGAGGGGGCACTGTGTCATTTGATTTCAGCCCGGAAAGCAGTAGACTTAGTTTTGCCGCTTGTTTTGCACACGTTTGCATTAATAAGTGCGATATATGTGCGATCGTTCCTAGGTTCACGAAAGGTGAGAAGAGCGTCAGCTGAATAACAGATACAAAAAAGCCCATTAAATTAATGGGCTAGATTGTTTTTAATTTGGTGGCCCCTCACAGACTTGAACTGTGGACCTAACGATTATGAGTCGTGTGCTCTAACCAACTGAGCTAAGGGGCCGACTTAGGATAGTCGTCACTATCGAAAGCGCAAAGAAGTATACGAGGTTTAAAAGCGCTTGTCACCACTGATTTGGCAAGAATTCTAAACTTTGAATTCAACTGCTTATCTGTTGTTCAATCAGCTTTCGCTGTTGGTTGAAAAATAGAAAAGCCAGCCCTAGGGCTGGCTTTCATCGAGAAAGAACTCAGGTCAATCTGGCTTATTCATCCAAGAAAGACTTAAGGATCTCTGAGCGAGAAGGATGACGTAACTTACGCAGTGCCTTAGCTTCAATCTGACGAATACGCTCACGGGTCACATCGAACTGCTTGCCCACTTCCTCTAGGGTATGGTCTGTGTTCATGTCGATACCGAAACGCATACGCAGTACTTTAGCTTCGCGAGCCGTTAGGCCGGCAAGCACTTCGTGGGTCGCATTCTTCAGACTCTCACCTGTAGCGCTGTCTAATGGCAGCTCGAGGGTGGTATCCTCGATAAAATCACCTAAATGCGAATCTTCATCATCGCCGATAGGGGTTTCCATTGAGATAGGCTCTTTGGCAATCTTTAGCACCTTGCGAATCTTGTCTTCCGGCATCAACATACGTTCGGCCAGCTCTTCAGGTGAAGGCTCGCGCCCCATCTCTTGCAGCATCTGACGAGAGATACGGTTAAGTTTGTTGATGGTTTCGATCATATGAACCGGAATACGAATGGTTCTAGCCTGGTCGGCAATCGAACGCGTGATCGCCTGACGGATCCACCAAGTCGCATAGGTCGAGAACTTGTAACCACGACGGTATTCAAACTTATCCACCGCCTTCATCAGACCGATGTTACCTTCCTGGATCAGATCCAGGAATTGCAGACCACGGTTGGTGTACTTCTTGGCGATAGAAATAACCAGACGCAGGTTAGCTTCAACCATCTCTTTCTTAGCGCGGCGAGCCTTGGCTTCACCGATAGACATACGACGGTTGATATCTTTAATAGCCGCAATTGCCAGACCGGTTTCATTCTCGATAGCATCGAGTTTAGCACGGCAGCGTTGTACATCTTCTGCCACCATCTGCAGGCCTTCAGAATAAGGCTTCTTGGCCGCGATCTCGTCGTTGAACCATTCGATGCTGCTTTCGTTAGTGGTGTAAACCTTAACGAAGTTTTTCTTTGGCATCTTAGCTTGTTCAACACATAGCTTCATGATGAGACGCTCTTGAACACGCACCTTATCCATCATTTCACGCATGCTCTTAACTAAGCGGTCAAACTGCTTGGGTACCAGGCGGAACTCTTTGAAGATTTCACCAATCTGGAATAGGGCTGCGGTCGATTCAGGGTGCTCGCGTCCTTTCTGCTCAATCACTTTCAGGGCGTTTTCATGGGCCTGGCGTAGCTGAGTGAAACGCTCTCGCGCCTCTTCTGGATCCGGTCCCTTTGGCGAATCGTCTTCATCGCTATCGTCATCTTCGTCTTCGTCATCGTCTTCGTCGTCGAGATCATCATCCGAAAGTTCCGAGCCGATGTGAGTGGCCGTTGGGGCAACATCTTCAGCGTTGGGGTCAACAAATCCAGAGATAATGTCTGATAGTCTGACTTCTTCAGCTTCATAGCGATCATATTGCTCAAGGATCATGGCGATCGCTTGAGGATATTCGGCTACAGAGGCTTGAACCGTGTTGATCCCTTCTTCAATTCGCTTGGCAATAACGATTTCGCCTTCGCGGGTCAGAAGTTCAACCGTACCCATTTCACGCATGTACATACGTACGGGATCTGTGGTACGCCCTAGCTCAGCTTCAACCGTAGCCAGTGCTGCGGCAGCTTCTTCGGCAGCATCTTCATCGGTGCTGTCTTCAGACATCATGATCTCATCGGCATCCGGCGCCTGCTCATAGACGCGAATACCCATGTCATTAATCATCTGGATAATATCTTCGATCTGATCTGAATCGACCATATCTGCAGGCAAGTGATCATTCACTTCTGCATAGGTTAAATAACCTTGCTCTTTACCTTTGGCAAGCAACAATTTAAGTTGCGACTGCGGAGTCTGCTCCATAGATATCATCCAAGTTGGGTAACTGTTACAACGACGGGCAACGAGTGCCGCGCAAATCGTCAATTATAGCCGTGTGCACTGTGCTGTGCTAGTCCAAGTGTTTACTTTTGCGAGATAAATTATGCTCTAAGTTTGCCCTTGGATTACTGCTATGAGCTTTTTAAGTTGCATCCGCTCTTCTTTAGTATGGTGCTGTTTTAAGCTCAATTCCTGATAACGTTGCTCAATATATTGATTATTCAACCATATCAGGGCTTTTTTGAACTCTTGCTGAAGGTTTTCATCCGCCACTTGATGCTCCCATTGGGCTAGTTTTTTCAAGGTGGCGAGTTGTTCATCGCCCCTGAACTGTTCAAGTAGTTGTGCGCTGTTAACCTTCTCTGCGCGAGTTCTGTCGAGTAAGAGGGTGAGCAAATCTATGCCCGCCATCTTGATATGTTTTAGCGCTGGCTGCACCGGCAGGTTATTGCCTAGGTGCGGGTGCTGTACCAACAGGGCGATGGCTAATCGCAATGGGGTACCGCGTCCTTTGAGCGCTTTGTTTTGCAGAGGCTTTTTCGCATCAATGCGTTTGAAGCCCAGTTTTCGCTGCAATTCTTCTGCACTGTTCATGCCGAGTTTATAGGCCAGATTTTCCAGCAGTAAACTCTGCAGCACAGTGTCTTGTACTTTTTCAATCAGGCTCATGGCCTGTTTGGCCAGGGTGCCCTTATCTGTGCCATAGCGCGTGGCTAAGGTGTCAAACAGAAACTCGGGCAGCAGTTTTGCCTTTTCGATAAGCTGTTCAAAAGCTGGTTTGCCAATTTGGCGAACCAGTGAATCAGGGTCTTCACCTTCAGGTAAAAACATAAACTTGACCTGATCGCCTGGTTTGAGCAGTGGCAGGGCAGTTTCCAATGCGCGCCAAGCAGCTTCGGTGCCGGCCTTATCGCCGTCATAACAACAGACGACCTCTTTGGCGCTGCGTAGCAGCAGCTGAAATTGATCTGCTGTGGTCGAGGTGCCCAGTGATGCTACCGCATAGTCGACCCCAAATTGTGCCAGTGCTACGACGTCCATATAGCCTTCAACAATCAGGATCTGATTCGGCTCCCTGTGTCTCTGTTTGAGTTCATACAGGCCGTAGAGTTCATAGCCCTTATGAAATATGGGCGTTTCAGGCGAATTCAAGTACTTTGGCTTACCATCCCCCAAGACTCTGCCGCCAAATCCTATGACTCTGCCACGACGGTCCCGAATGGGGAACATGAGACGATCACGAAATCTGTCGTAGCGTTTGCCACCCTCGTTTTCGATCACCATGCCCGCGGTCAGTAGCTTGTCCTGGGCATCCTGACTCTGGCGATAACGGCTGAGCAGGCCATCCCAACCCTCGGGGGCAAAACCGATACTAAAGTGTTCTATCACATCGTTTGACAGGCCACGATGCTCGAGATAATCGAGCACTTTTTGTTTATCTGTATGTTGCTTAAGCTGATTTTGGAAAAAGCGACTTGCCTCTTCCATTAATTGGTATAGATCTCGGCTTAAGCCTTCGTCACGGCGTTTACCCGTGCCTTTCTCTCTCGGTACATCCAGACCCAAACGGCCGGCCAACTCTTCAATGGCGTCGACAAAGTCCAGTCGCTCATATTCCATGACAAAATCGATGGCATTACCATGGGCGCCACAACCGAAGCAGTGGTAAAACTGTTTATCTCGACTAACAGTAAATGAGGGTGACTTTTCGCTATGGAAGGGGCAACAGGCAGAGTGATTTTTGCCCGCCTTTTTCAGGGGGACCTTAGCATCGATAAGATCGACTATATCGGTGCGAGCTACAAGCTCATTGATAAACTCACGAGGTATCGCCATTGCTGTATAAATGCCGCCTTTTCGCGAAATTAAACCGAAAGAGTAGAAACAAACAAGCCGTGCGTAGGCACGGCTCATTCATACATTGGACTTAAGGTTACTTGAGTTTTGCCTTGATCAGAGCGCCTATTGACGCCATATCAGCTCGCCCTTGTACCTTAGGTTTCAATGCTCCCATTACTTTGCCCATATCCGCCATGGATGATGCGCCTACCGCTTGGATAGTCTCATCAACTAGCGTGGCAACTTCCTCTTCAGAAAGTGGCTTAGGCAGGAAAGTCTCGAGGACTCGAATCTCTCCGGCTTCAGCTTGCGCTAGTTCGTCTCGGCCTGCCGCTTCATATTGAGCGATAGAGTCGCGACGTTGTTTTACCATTTTGGTTAAGACCGCTATGGCTTGCTCATCATTCAGCGTCTCGCGGCTATCCACTTCGATCTGTTTGATGGCAGCCAGTGCCATACGAATAGTCCCAAGGCGCACCTTATCTTTGGCGCGCATGGCTTCTTTCATCTGGTCTTTTAGCTGATCAACTAGGCTCATAAGAGATTAGTATAAACGTACGCGACGCGCGTTTTCACGAGAAAGCTTCTTAGCAAGACGCTTTACTGCAGCAGCTTTAGCGCGCTTACGTGCAGTAGTTGGCTTCTCGTAGAATTCACGAGCACGAACGTCGGCTAAGATACCAGCTTTTTCACAAGAGCGCTTGAAACGACGTAAAGCTACGTCAAATGGTTCATTTTCACGTACTTTAATAATTGGCATACGCCATCACCCCTTAGGTGTAGTTTGTATTGAGTTAATTTCTTAACCCAAGTTAATTTAAAAATGGTGCGGAATTCTATACCGACCGTCGACCTTTTGTAAACCCCTTTGTCGCGATCCTTTTTGGGATCTTTTGCAGAGGTACAGGTTAAAGTTTAGCATTCTCTGCTATTGATATCATGGTCGGTTTGCATGAGGAGGTGTGTGATTGCCTGTACCTGTGGGGCTTTGCCGAGGTTTTACTTGATGTTAGAGGCAAAAACTAAGTCGATTGGTATTTCCGTCGGCGAGCAGGTAAAATTGTCCGCCACTTTATTCAGGTAGATTAGGAAAAATGCGAGTTATAGGTATAGAGACATCTTGTGATGAGACGGGTATCGCCGTGTATGACGACGAAAAAGGCTTGTTATCTCATACGCTTTACAGTCAAGTGAAACTACATGCCGACTACGGTGGTGTAGTGCCTGAGCTCGCGTCGCGCGATCATGTGCGTAAGATCATTCCCCTTATTAAGCAGGCGCTGAAAGACGCTGATTCAACTCAGGATGATATCGACGCCATTGCCTATACCAAAGGGCCCGGATTAGTGGGAGCGCTACTTGTCGGCGCCTGTGTTGGCCGCTCATTGGCCTTTGCCTGGGGGAAACCCGCGGTGGGCGTGCATCATATGGAAGGTCACTTGCTGGCGCCTATGCTGGAAGATGACGTACCTGAATTTCCTTTCTTGGCCCTGTTGGTCTCAGGTGGTCACTCTATGATGGTGGCTGTTGAGGGCATTGGGCGCTATGAGGTGCTGGGAGAGTCTGTGGATGATGCCGCAGGTGAAGCCTTCGACAAGACGGCTAAGTTGATGGGGCTCGATTATCCAGGTGGGCCGAGACTCTCTAAGCTCGCTGCTAAGGGCGAGCCCAACTGTTACCGCTTCCCGCGGCCGATGACAGATCGCCCTGGGTTGGACTTTAGTTTCTCTGGTCTGAAAACCTTTGCCGCTAATACCATCGCCGATGAGCCAGATGATGAGCAGACGCGCGCTAATATCGCCCGCGCTTTCGAAGAGGCCGTGGTCGATACCTTAGCCATTAAATGTAAGCGCGCCTTGAAACAGACGGGCTATAACCGTTTGGTGATTGCCGGTGGCGTGAGTGCGAATACCCGCCTGCGTGAGAGCCTGGCTGAGATGATGCAGTCTTTAGGCGGCAAGGTTTACTACCCAAGGGGCGAGTTTTGTACCGACAATGGCGCCATGATTGCCTATGCGGGCATGGCGCGCCTTAAGGCTGGACAGGTTGAGCCTTTGGCGGTTAAAGGGATGCCGCGCTGGCCGCTGGACTCCTTACCACCAGTATAAATGACATGAAAAAGGCGACTGTGAGGTCGCCTTTTTTCTCTTTGTATTTTGGCCTGTCACCAGCTATTTTCGCTTGGTGGGGACTGAAGTTATCTGCACTGAACTCAAGGGCACGGATTTGCGGTTGTCGATAGTCATTGATGAGTATCAGTCTGAGTGATATCTGAGATCGACAAGGCCCTTTGGCTATTCGTCGCTGGCTCGTTTTTTACGCGACACCTTAGATTCTTCGCCCTTACGCAGCCGATGGATATTTTCCCTGTGACGTATGACGATGAGCAAGGAGAGCATGGCGACGGGCAGGGTAAAGCGCTCGTCAAAATACCAAGTGTAGATTGGCGCCAGCAGGGCGGTAATAATCGCCGCCAGTGAAGAGTAGCGACAGATGAGTACCAATATGACCCAGGTCGCGATAAGGGCCAGCGACAGATCGGCGCCTATGGGGGCCATGGCACCGAACGCGGTGGCAACCCCTTTGCCACCCTTAAACTTAAAGAAGATAGGAAAGATATGGCCCAAGCAGGCCGCGATGGCGATTAAACCGAGAGAAACGGCATCTACACCGAGGCGAAAGGCTAAATAGGCAGGCGCAGCACCTTTGAGCATATCGAAGAATAACACCATGGCCGCGGCACTGGCGCCACCGATACGCAGTACATTAGTTGCCCCTGGGTTACCTGAGCCTTGGCTACGGGGGTCTGGTAATCCCCTGAGTCGACAAACTAGCACGGCACTGGATATCGACCCCGCCAGATAGGCAGTTAATATCAGCGCTAGAGTCAGCAGCGTTAAGCTCAAATTGGTTTCCTTATCCTTCTTAAGGTATTATCCCGCCCTAGTTATTGAGGCGACCGGCTAAACCTTGTATTTTACGCACAGGTTGATTGGGCTTATGTAGTGACAACGGGCTTGACGCGACCGTTTTCTTATCCCTGTTTCGTTGTCATTACAGTCGCTTATCCTACTTGGGTTTTTGGCTGTACGAAAGGGGAAATCACAGATATCTGTGTAATCACGCCATTATAACCATATTGGTCGTTGTAGCTTATTAGACCTCTTCTATTACCTAATTTTGTTGCCTATCGGGAGGCATTATGGACAAGGTGCTTATTTCACAGCTTAAAGTCGAAACCGTTATCGGTATTTATGAGTGGGAAAAGCAGATCCATCAGAACCTGCTGATCGATCTCGAAATGGCTTGGGACAACAGTTTAGCGGCGGCCAATGATGATTATCAGCATGCCCTGTGTTACGAGACTGTCTCTAACCGTCTGACCGCGCTAATTACCGAAAAGCCGATAGAACTGATTGAAACCGTGGCGCAGATTTGTGCCGACTGTGTGATGAAGGAGTTCGATGTGCCTTGGGTGAAGGTGAGGGTGATGAAACCCGGTGCAGTGCCCAGTGCTCAGGCGGTGGGTGTCGAGATAGAGCGAGGTCATCTGTAGACTCATGGCTCGTATTTTTATCAGTATCGGCAGTAATATTCATCCAGAGCGTTACTTTAACGCGGCCTTAAAGGCGCTGGCTGAGCATTTCGATAACCTGTGTCTCTCCAGCGTGTTTGAAAGTGAAGCCGTTGGCTTTGATGGTAGCAATTTTCTTAACATGGTGGTGGGCGCCGACACGCAACTTAGCATTGCTCAGGTGGTCGCTCTGTTTAAGCAGATAGAGTCAGACAATGGCCGCCTGCCAGGCGCGAAAAAGTTTAGCCCCCGTACCTTAGATTTGGATCTGCTGCTCTATGACGACTTGGTGACCGCATCGCCCATCGTGCTGCCAAGAGCTGAGATCACCACCAATGCCTTCGTGCTCTGGCCGCTGGCGGAGATTGCCCCTGAGAGAGTGCATCCGGTCGCACAGCTTTCCTACCAGACCCTGTGGGATAATTATGATAAGTCACAGCAGAAGCTCTGGCCTATCGAGTTTCAATGGTCCTATTAATTTCATTACCCGACCTAAACCTTAAAGGATAATCATGGATATTTTTCAGGTAATTGTTTTGGCCCTGATCCAAGGCCTGACTGAGTTTTTACCTATTTCGAGTTCGGCGCATCTTATTTTGCCGGCGCAGTTACTGGACTGGCAGGACCAAGGACTGACCTTTGACGTGGCAGTCAATACAGGTTCTCTGTTAGCCGTAGTGATCTACTTTCGCCGTGAGTTATTTTCCATGTTTACCGCCTGGACCGGCAGCCTAGTGTCACGGGAGCAGACCCAGGAGAGCAAGCTTGCCTGGTGGATCATCTTAGCCACCATACCGGCGGTGATTGTCGGCTTTACCGCCAAAGACTTTATCTCGACTCATCTGCGTAATATCGAGGTGATCGCCACCACAACCATAGTGTTTGGTTTGCTGCTGTGGTGGGCCGATAAGCTCAATCGTGAAGGATTTAACGAATTTCAGGTGGGCTGGAAGAAGGCGCTGCTTATCGGTATCGCCCAGACGATGGCATTGATCCCTGGAACCTCTCGCTCGGGGGCAACCATTACCGCGGCGCTGGCGTTGGGGCTAAGCCGTGAAGCAGCAGCGCGCTTCTCATTTTTGATGTCTGTGCCGGTGAGTCTGGGGGCGGCGATCTTAGTGGTTAAAGATCTGCTTTCCAGTCAGGAAGCGATAGATTATCAGGCGCTAATCATCGGGACTGTGCTCTCCTTTGTTGCGGCCTATCTTTGTATCCACTACTTTTTGAAGATCATCAGTCGTATGGGGATGACACCTTTTGTCATCTATCGTTTAGCCTTAGGCGCCGTATTGTGTGTCGTTATTTTTGCCTGATCGCCTAGGCCATAAGAGATCATCATGAAGAGTCATTATTTGTGCCCCCTTTGTCACAGCCCATTGCATGTTCATCAGGCATCCGAGGGACTGCACTGCGCCAACAAGCATCATTTCGATAAGGGAGAGCAAGGTTACTGGGTCTTTAGCCAGGCCAAGAAGCCGCATCTGGATAGTCGCCAGTTAATGCGCGCAAAACACTTCCTGTTGGAATCTGGCATTTTCACGCCGGTTGTTGAGGCGATGCAGCGTCAGTTGAGTGCGTTGACTCCGGCAGAGACAAGCCTTAGTCATCTCGATTTCGATTGCGGCGAAGGCTATTACCTAAGGGCGCTGGCAGCTGTTTTTGAAGCCCTATCCCTCACGGTATCGCAAACCGGCATCGCCGAAGCGGAGAACGCCCTGTTTGTCGCGGCCAAGGCGCAATCGGGGGCTAGCCTGATCCAGAGTCAGTTAAAAAAACTCCCTTTTGAAGATGCCAGTTTCGACTTGGTGACCTTGATTGACAAGCCGCTTAAGGGTAAAGAACTGCTTAGAGTGTTAAAGCCGGGCGGGCATCTGATGTGGTTGTCGCCTGGGCCGCGGCATCTGTGGCAGATAAGAGAGTTTATCTACCCTAATTTAGTCGAGAAAGGCGGTGAGCCGCAGCAGCCCAGTGGTTTGACCTTAGTGGCAAGCGAACACATTCGCTTTAATTTGGACATTAACGGTGAGCAGGCGCTAACGCTACTTGAAATGACGCCTTATGCCTGGCGTGCAAACGATAAGGTCAAGCGGCAAATTGCTCAGCAGGACTTTGCGCAGCTTGAGATCGATCTCTACCTCACCTTAGCGACTAAGGATGCCTAGTGGGGCGGGTGACATTAACCGCCACTAGAAAATCGCCACGGCTCGGGTTACTCTTTGAGCCAATCATTCACTTAACTTTTGGAAACCAGTATTGATGATGCGTAAATTGCTGTTGCTCATCCTGAGTCTCGCACCACTGCAGTTACTTGCCAATGTTTATTCCCTGCCAGCCGACGGCGGACGTCTTATCGGCGAGCTGCAAACCCATGTGGTGCAGAAGGGGGATTACTTCAAGACCATCGCCGATAAATACAATATTGGGATCTTAGAGTTGATGGAAACCAACCCAGGTGTGGACCCCTTTCTGCCGACACCAGGTACAGAACTGGTGATCCCGACTCAGATGTTGCTGCCGGATGTACCGCGTAAAGGGATAGTGATTAACTTGCCAGAGTTGCGCCTCTACTATTACCCCAAAAATGGTCGCGAGGTGCATGTCTTCCCTGTGGGCATAGGTCGTATCGGCCGTGAGACCCCTGAGATGACCACTAAGATCAAGGCGCGTATTCCAAACCCAAGCTGGACTCCGCCGGCGAGTCTGCGCGCCGAACATCTGCGCGAGCGCGGTGAGGTCTTACCGCGAGTGGTGCCAGCAGGTCCTGACAACCCGCTTGGAAAGTATGCGATGCAGCTTTCTTATGGTGATGGTAGCTATCTTATTCACGGTACTAATAAAGATTTTGGTATCGGCATGCGGGTAAGCGCCGGCTGTATCAGGCTGAATCCAGATGATATTGAGTGGTTATTCCACCAGTCTAAATATGGCGACAGTGTAAGAGTGATTAACCAAACGGTTAAGATCTCCTCAGAGCCAGATGGCCGTCAGATCATCGAGGTACATTCGCCGTTATCTGAGTCAGAAGATCAGCCGCGCGAGAAGGTGATTAGCCTGAGCAGTAAGATTGTGAAGTTTATTAGCCAAGAAGGGGTCGACAACACTAAGGCCAATGATGCCCTGTTGACTCAAAACGGTATTCCTATGGTAATTTCTGCACCATCGTTAACCGCATCGCAAGAGACTGATATTACGCCAGAAGGCTGATAGCCAGAGCTAAAATGATTTTATTAAGGCGTCCTCAGGGGCGCTTTTTTTATGTTTAGAAACGATATCGTTTACTGACATTGATGGCGCTGAAGAGATTTGAGATTCAGAAAGTAAAGCTGGAGAGATTCGAGAATTAGCGGTTTGAAGCAGAAGGGAAAATATATCGGCAACACAGAAGTGTTGCCGATACAGACAAATTACTTCTTGTAAGAAGAAGCGATGTTGTCGATGCGATCGTTAGCACGCTTAGCTTCAGCTTGTGCGTCCATAGCAGCAGCTTTTGCATCTTTAACGTCTGCAGAAAGAGCGCCTTGCTCAGACTTAAGAGAGCTAACTTCAGCTGACAATTGATCAACCTTGTTGCCTAGGTTCGCAACGCTTTCTTCTAGAGCAGTAGTGTTCGCGCAACCACCAAGAAGGGCAGTCATTGCTACGCCAGCAATCATCAGTACTTTTTTGTTCATTGGGAAATCCCTTTAAATAAGTTGGATTGAGTTGGAGCAGCCGAAAAGTACAACTGCAACTGGTTAATTATGTCATAGCTATTTTATTTTGCTATGAATTTCCACCCTAAGGCCGTAATACAATATCTCATGAGTATCCAAAATCAAGTTTGTCGAGCTTTTTTGCCTAAATTTTGGCTAGTCGTCACTAAATATTAACTTTCCTTTATCGTTACATTTGCTTTCTAGGGCAGACTGGCCTTGTGCTCACTAATCAGAGTGACGCGGCGTTTTTGCAATTCGGCTTTGATTTCAGCACCTTTGAATCCGGCCTCTATAATGGGTTTGATCTCGACGCCCTGAGCGAGTGTAAAACAGTGCCGAATGTAGTCTGCTTGGGGGTATGGCATCTGTTCCAGCCCTGTGCGTCCTTTGATATCAGCTTCACAGGCCAGTAGCAGTTGCTCCAGTCGCTCAGGCTTACGCCACAGGTCTGCCTTGTCGAATAGCTTGACTAAGGTCTCAGGCCTTAGTTCGAAGGCTTTGTGGACATTCTGATGCTGATCGCTCACCAAGAGCGCCAGATCCCGGTAGTCGTTGGGGACGCGAATGCGCTCGCACAGGGCCCTGATGAGCGGCAGTCCCTTCTGTCCATGACCATGGTGCTTAGGAAGTTGATCCTTGGGTGACAAGGCCTTACCAAGATCATGCACTAAGGCCGCGAAACGCACGCGTTTATCTTGGCTGAGGTGCGCTGCCTGCTCCAGTACCATCAGGGTGTGAATGCCGGTATCTATTTCTGGATGCCACTTTTCGGGCTGGGGGATACCGAACAGCGCCTCTAGCTCGGGAAAAAGGATGCCCAGGGCGCCCGCCTCTCTGAGCACCTCGAAAAACACCTGAGGCGCTTCTGTACTCAGGGCTTTGTCCAGCTCCTGAAAAATTCGCTCCGCGGTCAGGGCTTCTAACTCACCACTCTTGGCTATTTCTTGCATCAAGGCCAGGGTTTCGGGAGCAACACTAAAGCCTAAAGAGTGAAAGCGGGCGGCGAAACGGGCCACTCGCAGTACTCGTAGAGGGTCTTCAACGAATGCCTGGGAGACATGTCTGAGTAGGCGCTTGTCGATGTCGGCCTGACCGCCGTAGGGGTCATACAGCTGGCCCTGCTCGTCCTGAGCGATGGCGTTAATGGTGAGATCCCGTCTGAGTAGATCTTCTTCTAAGGTAACATCCGGCGCTGCATAGACGCTAAAGCCGCCATAGCCTAGCCCTGTCTTACGCTCGGTACGCGCCAGGGCATATTCCTGCTGGGTCTTAGGATGGAGAAAAACAGGGAAGTCTTTGCCCACCTGTTTATAGCCTTTGGCAAGCATCTCTTCTGGGGTCGCGCCTACCACCATGTAGTCACGATCTTTTATGGGAATGTTGAGCAACTGGTCGCGGACGGCGCCGCCAACTAAATAGGTTTTCACGTATCACCAAAGTGTCTCTTTAAATCTCTGTGGTTAGCTTATCATGGCATGGCAGCTAAGCCTTACTGTTTCGCCTCTGCGTGGCCGCAATTATTTGGGGGGAAGTTTTGACAACGTCTCCCCTAGGGATTAATTTGAACCGTCATTATTATTTTAGGACTGAGGCTGCATGTACAAGGCGTTTTACGGACTAAGCGATAACCCGTTTTCGATCGCACCCAATCCTCACTATCTGTTCTTAAGTGACAGACATCGCGAGGCGTTGGCACACTTAACCTATGGATTGGGTGAAACAGGCGGATTTGTATTGTTGACCGGCGAGGTGGGCACAGGCAAAACCACTGTCTCCCGCAGCCTGCTCAATCAACTGCCTGACAATACCGATACAGCCTTTATCCTCAATCCTTCACTGACCGAGCTTGAGCTGCTGGCCACCTTGTGTGATGAACTTGGGGTGCATTATGGCGAGTCGCCAACCCTAAAACAGCTGACCGATCAGTTAAGCCAGTTTTTACTCGCCAATCATGAGAAAGGGCGTAATACCGTGCTGATCATCGACGAGGCGCAGCACCTGCGCGCCGAGGTGTTAGAGCAGCTCAGGCTATTAACCAATCTGGAAACAGATACCAAGAAGCTGCTACAGGTGATCCTTATTGGGCAGCCCGAGCTGCAACAACTGCTCAAGCGTCAGGAGCTGAGGCAGCTGGCCCAGCGTATTACCGCCCGTTATCATCTATTACCTTTGACTCAGGATGAGATCGCCCTCTATGTGCAACACAGATTGCAGGTGGCCGGCCGCCATGAACCACTGTTCCATCGCAGTGCCATTAAGGCACTGCATCAGTACAGTGGCGGTATTCCGCGATTGATTAACCTACTGTGTGAGCGCGCCTTGATGGCGGGCTATGCTCAGTCTAAGGTGCCTATCGATGCCAATATGGTGAGAACCGCTGCCAGCGAAGTCTTGGGCGAGGAGATTAAGCCACGTAAATTTTTCTGGCCAGCCACGGCGGCGACTCTGGTTGTGGCAACCTTTGCCGGGGCTTTTTACCTGTTTAACTTGCAGGGGCAGGCGGGCAGCGTGCAGGCAAGTGAACCGTCTGCTGCCGCAAACACGACTCAAGAGCCGGTTCAGACTCAGGTGGCTAGTCAGGTCACTCGCCAACAAAATGAAGCCAAGGATGTAGCCTTGAGTGCAGATCAACGCATACTGCGCCAGGCGATAGCCCAGAGCCGTGATATCGATACCGCCTACGCCAGTATTCTGGGGGTATGGGATAAGGCGCCTTATGTTGGTTTGACCGCTTGTCAGTCGGCCAAGCAGCAAGGGCTAGATTGTTTCCAGCAGCAGGGCAACTGGCACTCCTTGGTGAGGCTCAATTATCCGGCTGTGGTCTATCTACAAGATCAACAGGGTGAACCCTTCTATGGCACTGTGGTTGCCCGTCAGGGAGAGCAGTTGCTGTTGCAATTGGCGGAGCAGCAGTTATGGGTCGACAGAGACTGGTTTACCCGCCATTTTAGCGGCACCTTTGAGATCCTATGGCAGGCGCCGAGTTATCAACCTAAGGAGATTGGCCGCACAGCTTCAGCGGCGCAGATCCAGTGGCTGGAAAATGCCTTGGCGCAGATCCAACACAAGCCGCCTCGGCTGGTGGAATATTTCGATGCCGAGCTTGAGCAATCTCTGATGGAATTTCAGCGTCAGCACGGTCTGCGAGCCGATGCCATTGCGGGCAGCCAGACCTTAGTGCAACTGAATCTCTACCTCAGCGACAAAGGCCCTAGATTGCAAGAGGGATTGCAAGGCGAGGGACGTTACTAATGTCTATCTTACTCGATGCTGTGACACGGGCGAAACAGCAAGAGCAGCCGCTGGATCCTGTGATAACCCCTAGGGCTCAGTATCAGGCGATGCAGCCTAAATGGCCTTTGGCGCTAAAGTTTGGCCTGCTGGGTACGGCTCTGGGCGGCGCTGTTGCGCTGGCTTGGCTCTTTAGTAGCCAAGGTCCCTTCTCCTCATCACAGGGGGTTAAGCTGAGCAGTGAAAGTGCGCTGCAACCAGCTGCAATGCAGACTCAGGCAGCGCCTAAGCCTAGGAGCGAATCCCAGAGCATCACTCAGCCTTTGCCAATAACGCAAAGTAGGTCGCCGAATCCTGGTGTTAAGCTGGCCGGTAAGGTGGCCCTGCCTGTGCCCCTTGAGCGCCCACTCGCACAGCCGCCAATATCGAGCCGTCCAAGTGTGACAGCTCAAAGCTCCGCAGTGGAGCCTTCGGTTATCAGAGAAGCCGAGCCGGTTAATTCGCTGGCACAAGTCAGTGCTGAAGAACCCATTATCTTAGGGGCCAACACCAATCAGCGTGGCCGTGAGCTGCTTAATTCTCTTAAGGCTCAGGTTGATGAAGCCGCCGCTGATGTTGGACTCGAGGTTGAACAGGCGCCGCAGCAGGAGTCTGAAGTGATTAAGCCTCGTCAGGCGGTGAAAGACAGCAGCAAGTTGGTGGCAGCCTTTGAGGCGGCGCTTAAAGAGGTTGAGAAGGAAAACGCAATTGCCACCCCGGTGACTGAGCCCAAGCTAGACCCTATCCCTGCGGATAAACCTGATGACCTGCCTAAATATGGCCAATTGCCAGCAGGGGTTCAGCTGCAGGTGCCAGAGTTTAATATTCTGGCTCATGTGTATGCCAACGATCCTAATAATCGCTGGTTGAATGTGGATGGCGCCGAGTTACAACAGGGTGACATGATTGGCGGTAAACTTAAGATTGTCGAGATACGGCCAAGAGATGTCGTGCTGGAAGTGGCCGGTACCGAGTTTAAGGTGCCTGCTATTTAGTGAGCTTCTATGCTGACATCACAGGGCCATCATGGTTGTGAGAATCCTAATAAAAAGGCGATGATATATTCATCGCCTTTTTTATGTCTTGCCTTAACGCTCGGGATCAACCAAAGAATTCATAGGCCAGTAGCAGGGTTAACCCATAACCACAGGTGTAACATAGCGCCAGTGCAGGGACATACTTGAGGTAGGTGACAAAGGTTAGTTCTTTGACCTTACTCATGGCGATAATCCCTGCCGCGCTGCCAATCACCAGCAGTGAACCGCCGACACCTACAGAGTAGGTGAGCCCCAACCACTCTGGCGTGGTCAGTACAGGTTCGGCTTTCAGCAAGGCGGCGGTCAGCGGCACGTTATCTAAGATGGCCGAGCCGATACCTGCAACGAAGTTAGAGACGTTAGGATCAAACTTGGCGTAAACCTCGGTCAGCAGATGCAGAGTGCCTATCTCTTTGAGCATACCGACCAACAGCAAGATCCCCAGGAAAAATAGCAGGGTATCAAACTCCACCTGACGGATATATTCGAGGATCTGTAGCTCTTCCTTGTTGCTGCGCTGCAGTGTGCCCATGAGGAACATCACCGACAGGCCAGACAGGAAGGTCAACACTGGAGGGATACCAAAGAAGATGTTAAGCACCATGGTCATTATGATGGTGATCAGGAAGATAAGGGCGATCAGCATATCAAGGCCTGTGTATTGACGCTTGATAGGAGTGGTGCTCACATGGCCTTCGGCTTTTAGTGAGAAGAGTACTGCCAGTAACATCACGCTGATCGCTGCCGGAATGAAAAGGATCAACAGCTGCGAGATATGCACATGGCCCCCAAGGAAGATCATCAATGTGGTTACATCGCCGGTGATCAAGGCGACCCCGCCTGAGTTGACTGCGAAGATGATGAGTACTGACATGCGGCGTTTCATCTGGCTCTCTAGCTGGAAGGTGGTCAACAAGCCAAGTGAAACTAGGGTCGCGGTGACGTTATCACAGATGGCCGACAGCACCAGTGAGAAGAGGGCTACCTGAATCATCAGCATGCGTACCGAGACTTTCTGCGGGAACAATTTCTGCACCAGGATTTGAATCATTCCTTTGGCGTTGAGGTAGGCCACAAAAGTCATGGTGGACATCAGGAACAGCCAGAGGGTCGCGATTTCCAACAGGTTATGGTCGAGCTCCTCTGCCACCAGGTGCTGGTGGCTGGGATCCCGCGCCGCAACAAATAGCGTGATCCAGGCAATACAGCCGAAAAAGAGAGTGGTTTTAGCCTTATTGATGTGAGTAACTTCTTCAAAAATAATGCTTAACAGCGCTAGCACAGCAAGGGTTATGAGGAAAATGTTGAGCATACATTTGTTCCGACAGCAGATATTAATCGCCGTCCGGATAAGGTGGGACGGTATGATTTATATCAAGGTTTAATTAAGGTTGTTGTGTTAGGCCGCGATCTGACCATAGGATGAGATAATACGCAAGCGTTACCTTAGTCTAATTTCGGCCAAAAATGCGATCTCGCTCACCCGTAGGCTTATGAACTAGCGTAAAATTTTTCTATTCGTTCGATTTGTGGTGAAAGCTGCTAAATCGCTTGATCTGGTTTTATCGGTTTTGGGGTTTTCTGCTGGCAATGGCTTTTTGTGCAATAGTCTCTACTGGATATAAGGGGCTATCTGGAATAAATTGTTTACGATAGGCCGTCAGCCAGCTGGATTGATGTTTAGGGGGAGGAGCTTAGTTGAATGGCGGTTAACTAAAGCCATTTTAGGGTGAGTGATATCAGCTAAGGGGATGTTAGGTATTAAGGTATTAAGGTATTAAGGTATTAAGGTATTAAGGGGTTAAGTATTAAGGGCAGATTAAGTATTAAGGCTGACTGAGAGTGGGTCATTGGTTGCCAATATTTGTCTGTGCTAAAAACCTGACAATAAAAAAGGACGCCAGGGCGTCCTTTTCTGTTTTCTTACCAGAATTTCTGGTTTGAACTATTGACTATAACTACTTAGCCATACGGGCGAAGACGCGATCGGCGGCGGCCAGAGTCTCTTCTAGCTCCTTCTCGCCGTGTGCCATAGAGAGGAAGCCTGCCTCATACGCGCTAGGCGCCATGTAAACCCCTTCGTCCAGCATGCCGTGGTAGAAGATGCGGAAAGCTTCGGCATCACACTGGGTGACTTGGTCAAAACGGGTGACCTGCTCTAGCTCGGTAAAGAAGAAACCGAACATACCGCCCACATAGTTGATGCTAAGTGGAATACCATGCTTGTTCGCTGCAGCTTTAAAGCCCTCGGCGATACGCTTGGTTTTAGCTGCCAGCTCTTCATACAGACCTTCGGCGCACAGCTCTTCCATCTGCGCTAGACCTGCCGACATGGCGATAGGGTTACCCGACAATGTACCTGCCTGGTAGACAGGGCCGGTAGGGGCGATAAATTGCATCACCTCTTTACGGCCGCCGAAGGCACCTACAGGCATACCGCCGCCAATCACCTTACCAAGCGTTGTCAGGTCAGGAGTAATGCCGTAGTGGCCTTGTGCACCGCTCTTAGAGACGCGGAAACCTGTCATCACCTCATCGATGATCAGCAGGGCACCATACTGGTCACACAGTGCACGCAGACCTTCCAGGAAGCCTGGGATAGGTGGGATACAGTTCATGTTGCCGGCAACTGGCTCAAGAATGATACAGGCGATCTCTTCTGGGTACTGTTCAAATAACGCCTTCACAGATTCCAGCTCGTTATATACGGCTGTCAGTGTGTGCTTGGCAAAATCTTCAGGGATACCTGGAGAGCTTGGTTGACCTAAGGTTAGCGCGCCAGAGCCTGCTTTCACCAACAGACAGTCGGCGTGGCCGTGGTAGCAGCCTTCAAACTTTAAGATTTTGTCGCGATTAGTAAAGCCGCGTGCCAGGCGAATAGCGCTCATGGTGGCTTCAGTACCTGAGCTGACCATACGGACCTGCTCCATCGAAGGTACCATCTCGATAACTTTCTCGGCCATCAGCACTTCAAGCTCGGTTGGCGCGCCGAAAGAGAGACCATTTTCTACCGCATCTAACACGGCTTGACGTATCTTTGGATGATTGTGACCCAAGATCATCGGCCCCCAAGAGCCAACATAGTCGATATAGGCCTTGCCGTCGGCATCATAGATGTAAGCGCCATCGGCCTTTTCGATGAAACGTGGTGAACCACCGACGCCGTTGAAGGCACGTACTGGTGAGTTAACGCCACCAGGGATAGTTTTCTTAGCCTGCTCAAATAGGGTTTCAGAACGGGTCATTCTAGATCCTTTAAAGTCGTCGCCAGATTAAAAATCGGCTTTTTGTGAATACCAATTTACCGGACATTCGTGTTGCTCTAGTTGCGAATCAACACCTAATGTCAGCGCAAACAGTGCCATGCGAATAAGCAATCCGTTGTCTGCCTGCCTAAAGATGGCCAAGTTTGGATGACTATTGAGGTCATTGTCCAGCTCGTTGGCCTGCTCTCGCGAGTCGCGGGGCAGCGGATGCATGATCACTGTATTTGATTTGCAATGCTGTGTGTAAATATTGTGGTTTAAGCGGAACTTACCACGATACTTGTTGGCCTCTTCCTGCGAAGGAAAACGCTCTTCTTGAATACGCGTCAGGTAGAGTATATCAGCCTGCACTAAATTGCCTTCAAGTTGATCTGTTATTGTGATCTTATGCCCAGCATTTTCAATGTCATTGATCACATAGTCTGGCATTGCCAGCTCTTTTGGTGAGATCAAAGTGAAGGTCACATCTTTGTACATACACAAGAGGCGCGACAAAGAGTGTACCGTGCGACCAAATTTAAGGTCACCCACCATGGCAATGTGCATGCCGCTGATGCTGCGCCCGCCGGCGGCCAGCTCTTTTTGAATGGTGAAGAGATCCAGCAATGCCTGAGTCGGGTGCTCGTTGGGGCCGTCGCCGCCGTTGATCACAGGGACTCGGCTGCCTTCGGCAAATTCACGTACCGAGTAGGCGTCAGGGTGACGCATAGCGATCACATCTGAGTAACTAGATAGTACGCGGGCGGTGTCGTAAAGCGATTCACCCTTAGAGAGGGATGAGGTGGCTATGCCGACGGTTTCGTTGACCTTACCGCCAAGCAGATTAAAGGCACTGCCAAAGCTGACCCGGGTGCGGGTACTGGGTTCGAAAAACAGATTTCCCAGAATCGCGCCATCGAGCACTGTGGTACGTTTTTGCCTAAGGGCATAGGGGGTCATTCGGGTGGCAACACTAAAGATCTCTTGAACGGCATCTAGGTTGAGTTGGTTTACCGAGAGGATGTGTGAACCTTGAAACTGAGTCATCAGCCTTTATTTCCAATTTCGGGGGACTAAATGGCCTAAGTGCGTGGTCATTCAGCCCTAAGTTATGTAGGGTGGCTGAGGCGACACTATACCAGACATAGTAGGGCGGTGGAATAACCTGCGGGGCATATTTAACGGGGGAGTTGTCGATATCTTGGCCATCTCACAAATTGTTCTGTCCCATGGGATTATGGCTGCTCCAGTCGCCGCATTTTAAGCTCAATTGGATGGCGGCATGGGAGAATTTAGGGCTTGGTTGAGGCATTGATTAAATCTGCCCTTGGTTGATCTCTTTTTGCAGCATCACCCAGCTGATCACCCCGACGACATTGTCTGGCCTGTCTTGATAGATAAACACCTCGCCGCGGCGCTCTTTTGAGAGAATATCGTAGACCTCTTTAAGGGTTGCTGTGTCGACTAGACCCTCTATGGGGTGGCGAGTCAGTGTGCTTATCTCGTCGCTTGCCTGTAGCTCAAGTTGCAGCATCTCCATCTTGCCCTGATTATTGCGCATCAATACCGAGCGCCCTTCGGCGCGTTTAAGTACCTCAAGCAGCAGCTCATCGTTGTCTTTAACGATGACGAAACGTTTGTCCATCACAGCGCGAACCCCCTTCTTTTGCAGGCCAAGCTTCACCGAGGAGAGCTTATAGTCCAGCCCCATTAGCTCTATCTGTTTATAAAACAGTGATTTGGTGTTGAATGCCTGATGGGCAATCAAGAATGCCGGTATGGTCACGAACATAGAGGGTAAGATGATGGCGGCGTTATTGGTCAGCTCCAGTAGGGCGACCAGAGCGGCCAGAGGCGCGCTAAGGCAGACCCCCATCATGGCTGTCATGCCGATGACGGTATAGAGGCCGACATAGGGGGTGATGGTGGGAAATAACATGGCGCTGACCACAGCCAGTATGGCGCCAATAAGTGCGCCTATGCCAAACAGTGGGCCTATGATGCCACCGGGGATCCCTAGGCCAATGGCGGCGATGGTGGCGATTATCTTGCCAAGCAACAAGCCAATGAGCAGCACTAGGCTGGGATGCTCGCTAATGGCATGGCTGATGGCCAGGTCGCCACTGCCGAGCGCCTGGGGCAGAAAGAAGCCGATAAGCGTGGTGATAAGCCCGGCAAGCAATAGCCTTAAGATAAGTGGATGTTGCTGCCCCATTGCGGTGACTTTCAGCAGGGTGTGATTAAACAGCGCCGCGATGCAGCCCAAAGTGATACCGCACAGGGCCAGCACAGGATACTGAGATAGGGGAATATGACTTACTCCTATCTGCTCATATTCGTGAATATTGCCAAACACCAACTGACTGGAGAGGGCGCCGCAGATGGCGGAGAGCATAATGGGGAAGAAGTAGTGCACCTTGTATTCCCGCAGGATCACCTCGAACACGAAGATCACCGCCGCCAGCGGGGCGTTGAAAGTCGCGGCAATACCGGCGGCGATGCCACTGGCACACATGATGCGCACGCTATTGTCGGGCAGCTTAAATTTTTCCGCCATCACGCTGGCACTCACCGCGCCCAAGTGAATCGCAGGTCCTTCGCGGCCTACCGAGAAGTTGGTGGCCAGGGCAAAGAGCGCCTGAAAGAACTGGCCGGGTGCCGATTGTAATGGGATCTTGCCGTAGTGCAGTTTCATTCGTTGCATCACATAGGCGATCCCCATGCGCTTGTAACGCTTAGATCCCAAAATGGCCACAAACCAGATTAAGATCGCGCCTAAAAGGGGTAATAGGACTCGCCAGTCGCCCCAGTTGTCAGTAAACTGCCACTCTTGGGTCTGGGTGAGCTGGTTAAGCCATTGCAGCAAGAGACGAAATAGGATGATCACTCCGGACGCCACCAGAGCAAAAGCAAGCGCCAGGCCGCATAGCTGAACACTGATCTTGGCCTGGGCCAATTTATCTTTGAGGTCTGTATTGAGGTATTTCTGGCATTGCTGTATTGCGCTATTTATTTTGAGCTGCACAGTAACCTTCCGGATCAGTCGTAAAGAGCTTCGCGGGGCGAATAAAAAATTATTATAAGGGGCTTGTACTTAATGCCAAATTATCATCGTTGGATCGATCGCATGCAAGTGCTCGAACGAAAAATTAGACCTTCGAGCGTTTATCTGTTTTGTTTAGTGATCGTGGCCTTTTTTATTGGTGTGTTGACCTGGGATCTTTGGTCATCACACAATGCCGTCAGGCCGGCGCAATCCAACGGGCGTGAGGCCGAGCTGCGTCAGGCACTCAAAGAGCAGGCCGAGGTGCTGGCGTCGCGAAATCTGGAGCTTTCTCTCGAGCGCGAAGCCAACAGCAATATGCAGAAGATGTTTTTGGAGCAACATCAAAAACAGAAGGCGCTCGACAGAGAGTTGGCCTTCTATCGCAGCATCATGGCGCCGGAGCATCAAGCCGATGGTGTGGCCATTCATGGCTTGGAGATGACTCCTGGGCCACTGGCTAATCAGTATAGGGTCAAGTTAGTGCTTACTCAGCTGCAAAAGCGTAAGCAGGCGCTAAAGGGGCAGGCAAAAATTGCTTTTATCGGTGTGCAACAGGGGAAGATGGTGACCTTGTCGCTCGCCTCACTGACCGATACTAAGTTCGCTTTTAGTTTTCGCTATTTCCAAACTCTGGAAGCCGAGATCACCCTACCTGCCGATTTTGAACTTTCTAGGGTTGAGGCTGAGGTGATAGTGCCGGCGAGCCGCTGGAGCAAAGGAGCTAAGGCGCAGCAAAGTTTCACCGCTCAGGAATTACTGGTTACCCCAGATAGCGAAACCGATGTAGGCACTCGCTCTGGTGGAGAGCCCGACGCTCCCGAGGAGCCCCTAGCTGATGAGGCTTACGCCCCGGCCGAAGAGGGCGAAACGTCACAGATTTCAACCGATCCACGACTATTACTTGAACAAAACAGTCAGGTATCGGATAATTCCGCTCAGCAAACCGATGTAAGAGGTAGTAATGACTGAACAAGCTGAAGATACAATGCCAATTCGTTTTACCGACGCGGCAGCGGCCAAGGTTAAAACCTTATTGGAGGAAGAGCAAAACGACGCACTTAAGTTACGTGTTTACGTAACGGGCGGCGGATGTTCAGGTTTTCAGTATGGCTTTACATTCGATGAGAAGGTCAACGAAGGTGACTTTACCGTTGAGAAGCAAGGGGTTCAACTTGTGGTTGACCCAATGAGCCTACAATACTTAGTAGGTGGCGAAGTGGATTACACCTCGGGACTGGAAGGGTCGCGTTTCTTCGTTAAAAACCCGAATGCTACGACGACCTGTGGTTGTGGTGCCAGCTTCTCGGTATAAGCCCATCGCAGCTTAAGCACCGATAAGTGATAAATAAAAAGCCAGCAATGCTGGCTTTTTTTGTGCTTGTTTTTGGGACTTAGTTGAAAGCCGAGTGCCTTAGGCTACTTCATGATATTCATGCTGTTCTTAATATGACAGTAGGCCTTCACCTTTGGGGTAAAGGCTATCCAGACCTGCAGCAGAGCAAGCAGTATCAGTACAGTGAACACTAACCAATCTGGCAATTTGCCTTGCCACTCTCCCAGATGAAAAGTTGATGGACCTGCCACCAGGTTGTCTGGGTCATATAAGATCACCGGCAGCAGACTCACCAGGCCCAGCTGGATAAGGGTGTAGCCCCTGAGCATATAGAGCCCTGCTTTCTGACGGCCTAGAACGGCTATCACCATCAGCAGGGTGAGCATGCAAAACAGTACCCCTTGCTTAGCCATCAAACCACTGATGGAGGCGAGCGTCAGTAGCGCCAGCAGCGCCATTAAGCGCTTAGGTAACTTGGCCTTTGCAGGCTGTGCGCTGGCAGTTTGCTCTGTAACGGCTTGAGAGGCGTCTATTTGGGCCTTTGTCTCTGTTATCTCTGGCGTCGACAACTTGTTCTCTCCCATGAGCTAATTGGTGAGCCTATTAGTGACGCGCCTTGGGCGTCAGGCGCTGCTCTAGTTCATAGGGTGGGATCACCACGCCAAGATCTTCCTGTACCGGGAAGACGGCGACAAACAGATCGTCATCTTGCATGCCAGGTACCCAGCGTTCCAGCCACTCGTCCAGCGCGATAGCCAAGGGAATACAGTCGGCCCAATCATCGACCGCCCACATTTTGGCCGTTTCTTCGCAGGGCCACATAGGGATGCAATCTTCATCTTCTGTGGTCAGCATGACGCAGCCGTCGGCGTCTTGTAGGGTCCATAGGGTTTTGGTCTCCTTGGCCTGCTCGACGAGGTAGTCGTAACGCGCCTCTGGGGTCATCTGGCTGGCTTGTTGTGCACTCTTGGTCATTGTGGTCTCTTTCATCATTTAGTGGCTGGGCCGATTGGCCGCCATAATAGCAATCTGCGCCGCCCTAGGCTAACAGTTTTGTTGCCGAGGCGGGCGGTGCGCAGCGCCTTGGATAGTGTTAGCTGTCGTGATCAGTTACCGGGAAAGAGGCCGCCGAGGACTGTCTCGCGGCTAGCGCCTGTAACGGCGGGCAGGTTACCGGGTAAGCCAAGCTTATGGCGCATCGCCAGCCAGGCGAAGGCGATCCCCTCGACCCATTGTGGAGCGATACCTAGGCTGGCAGTCGTATTAACCTGGTAGTTAGGCAGTAACTCACTTAGACGCTTGAGTAGCTCAGTGTTAAAGGCGCCGCCTCCGCAGACATAAAGCTCGGCCTTATCGGTGAGCTTAAGGCAGTCGTTGGCTATGCTGTGGCAGGTCAAATCGAGCAGGGAAGATTGAATATCCGCTTCATCCAGGTAACCAAAGTCGGCGGTTTGCTGCTCTAGCCATGCCTGGTTAAACAGCTCGCGTCCTGTGCTTTTGGGGGCGCTGAGTGAGAAATAGGAGTGAGACAGCATCTGCTTAAGCAGCTGCTCGTCTGTCTTGCCGCTAGCCGCCCAGGCACCGTCCTTATCGTAAGCCTCGCCCTGTACCTGTTTAATCCAGGTGTCGATCAAGGTATTGCCCGGACCGTTATCAAACCCTATCACAGCGCTGGCATCGCCAGGTAGATAGGTGATGTTAGAGATGCCGCCGATATTGAGGATCATTCGCTGGTGGCCAGGTTTGGCAAACAGCTCCTGGTGAAAGGCGGGCACAAGAGGTGCGCCCTGACCACCGAGGGCGATATCTTTACGGCGAAAATCGGCGATAACATCTATGCCTGTGAGGGCGGCGATGGTGTTAGGGTCGCCAATTTGTAGGGTAAACCCCAGCTCCAGGTTAGGCATGTGACGCACCGTTTGGCCGTGACTGCCAATGGCGGTGATCTGATGTCTGTCTACGCCACTCTTGGCCAGCAAGCCTTCGACGGCCTGAGCAAACAGCTTGCCGACGCTGCGGTCCAGTATGCCCATACGGTTGATCTCATCTGAGCCCGACTGGCAAAGGCGTTGTAGGCCGCTGAGCAGATGACTGGGAAGGGGCTCGGTATAGGTATCGACCAGAGTGATCTTGTTATCGGTGAAGTCGACTAGCACGGCATCGACACCGTCCATGCTGGTGCCCGACATCAGACCGATATAGTAATGTTTGCTCATCAAGGTGTCCTGGGGTCTGTTGACCTAAAAAGAGAGACTAATGGGAGGCCAATTGCACTTGCTTGTTCTGTTCAAGTTTAGCCATCAATTGTTTGCTTAGGGCGAGGAAAGTAGATTTTTCCTTGTTATCGATGGGCAGTGATTGTGGCAGCTTGACCGTGCGTGGGTTGCGGTGCACGCCGTTGACGATAAATTCGTAATGCAGGTGGGCGCCAGTTACCCGGCCGGTAGCGCCCAGGGTGCCGATGATCTGCCCCTGTTTCACCGTCTGCCCCTGTTTCACCTTGCGCTGCTTGAGATGCAAGTATTTGGTGGTATAGGTTTCGTTATGCTTAATAAAGACATAGTTGCCATTGTACTGGTTATAACCTGACTTGGTGACTCGCCCTTTACCGGCAGCCTTGATCGGCGTTCCCACGGCGGCGACATAGTCTACCCCTCTATGGGCTTTTACCTGGCCTGTCACAGGGTGCAGGCGGCGCGGGTTGAAGCTGGAGCTAACATACTTAAAGTCGACCGGTGAGCGCAGGAAGGCCTTACGCATGCTGCGTCCTTCCTCTGAGTAGTAGTTACCATCTTTGTAGCGCACCGCCGTATAGCGATCGCCCTGGTTGTAGAACTCGGCGGCTAAGATATTACCGTTACGCAAAAACTCACCGTCGGCGTACTCCTCTTCAAACAAAATGGCGAAGTTGTCGCCTTGGCGTAGATCCAGGGCAAAGTCGATATCCCAGCCGAAGATGGTAGCCAGCTGCATGATCTGGTTCGGCGTTAATCCTGCGCCCACCCCAGCGTTCCAAAAGTTGCTGTTGATGGTGGCGCTGGCGAATTTGGTGCGCTGCTCCACCTGCTTCTTGATGATCTCTTCGCTGTAGCCTTTGGCATCTTTGCTGATCTTCAGGGTAGAGATAGGGTCTAAATGGTAGACCACTCGCTTGAGCTGACCCGCATCATCTTTGACGATAATGATCTCTTCACCAGGTAGTATCTTCAGTAGGTTCTTTTTGGCCTTGGGGAGTAGTGTGATTTCATAGACATCGCGGGCGCTCAGGCCGGCGCGTTTAAACAGCGCCGCCAGGGTATCGCCTCGGCGTACGGTAAACTCTTCGCTGCTCTCTCTTTCCGCTTCAGGGGCTGCGTCTGCAATGCTCACCTGAGTCAGGGCATTGTCATTGAGATCTAGGTTATCGCTCGCTTGGGTATCACGGGCTATTTCATCGGCGCTTGGAGGTTCTGGCGTGCGAAAGGCGAGCGGGACAGGGTAAGCATGAGACTTAGCGTCGCTGCCTGTGTCATCTTTGCTGGCGGGCGAGTTGTCGCGATCACCAAAGGTGATTTTACCCGATAGCGCAGTATTGGTTGAGCGGGAGGCTTCAGCATCTTCTGAGGGAATAAATATCACGCTTAGGGTGATGATCACTAAGGCACTCAATATGATTTGGTGCAATCTGGGTAATAGTTTTAAGAGTGTGATGATCTTTCCCATTGACTCCGATACCAATTTCTAACACTTAAGCCGATCCTGTTAGTGTACACTCTTTCATTTGTGCTGGCTAACAAGTAACATTAGTCCCCATTATTTACTTACCGGCTCTCAGGAGTAGCTGCCAAGATGGCTGATTTAGACCAAGCATTAGCAGAAATTAAACGTGGTACCGACGAGATTTTGCTCGAATCGGATCTGCTGGAAAAACTCAAAGAGGGACGTCCTCTGCGCATCAAGTTGGGGGCAGACCCTACCGCGCCAGATATCCATCTTGGCCATACGGTGATCCTTAATAAGATGCGTGCCTTCCAGGAGCTGGGGCATGAAGTGATCTTCCTGATCGGTGATTTCACCGGCATGGTAGGTGACCCGAGTGGTAAAAACAGCACGCGTCCACCGCTGACCCGCGAGCAGGTATTGGCGAATGCCGAAACCTATAAAGAGCAGGTCTATAAGATTTTGGACCCAGCCAAGACGCGTATCGAATTTAACTCAAGCTGGCTAGAGCCGCTCGGCGCTGCGGGCATGATACGTCTGGCGTCACAACAAACTGTGGCACGTATGATGGAGCGCGACGACTTTAAGAAGCGTTACGCCTCGGGACAGTCGATTGCTATCCACGAATTTATGTATCCACTGCTACAGGGCTATGACTCGGTGGCGTTAGAGTCCGATGTCGAGCTGGGTGGTACGGATCAGAAGTTCAACCTGTTGATGGGCCGTGAGCTGCAAAAAGCCGCGGGTCAGAAGCCACAAACGGTTATCATGATGCCGTTGCTGGAAGGTCTGGATGGTGTGAAGAAGATGTCTAAGTCTGCCAACAACTATATCGGTGTGAGTGAGCCTGCCGGTGAGATGTTCGGTAAGATCATGTCTATCTCTGACGACCTGATGTGGCGTTACTTCGAGCTGCTCTCATTCCGTCCACTGGAAGAGATTGCCCAGCTCAAGAGCGATGTCGAAAATGGCACTAACCCAAGAGATGTGAAGATCGCCCTGGCTAAAGAGATCATCGCTCGTTTCCACGACGAGGCGGCGGCAGAAGCGGCGCATCAGGAGTTCATCAATCGCTTCCAAAAAGGCGCAATTCCCGATGATATCCAAGAGATTGAGATTGTTGCCGGTGAGGGTATCGGTATCGCCAACGTGCTTAAAGACGCCGGTTTGGTGAGCTCGACCTCTGAAGCGATGCGTATGATCAAGCAAGGCGCCGCCAAGCTTGATGGCGATAAGATTGAAGACAGCCGCCTAGTGCTAAATTCTGGCATGACAGGTGTGTTCCAGGTAGGTAAGCGCAAGTTTGCCAAGATCACTCTGGTTTAACCGCTTAGCGGTTAATACTGAGAGTATTAATGTAAAGAGGCCTGCAGATGCAGGCCTTTTTTTATGTTCGTTTGATGCTAGTAATTTAGCGGCCAGAAGGCTGGTGGTAAAGTATTACTGGGTGGCGAGCTGGTCTTGCATGGTCTGATAATCCATTAGATCTTCATGCTCTTTGACTCTGTGATTGGCCAGATCCAGCCTGACGGTGGTGACGCCAGGGATAGCCAGCTCGATCACCTTGCCCGGTTTGCCAAACAGACTACCCGGACCACGGTAATGGTAGTTACCTATCATCACCACCAAAGAGCCTGAGTTATACATATGTTCTATGTTGAAATCATATTCCAGTACGCCGCGATGGGCGCGCTCGAAAAACTCGATAATATCGCGCTGCCCTGTGTAGGTTTTGCTGGCAGTGCGGTCTTTAAAGATGCTCTCGCGATTATAGAAAGAGGCTAGGGTGCGATAGTCGTGATCGGTCAGCGCTTGGATATATTTGATCGCCATCTGTTGCTCGGCGGGCATATCGCCAGGTGCCGCCTGGGATGCCAGGGGCAATATCATCAGAATGCTAACTAAAAACTGCTTGATCATCTTATGTTTTCTTTAAGTCGAACGCCGGAAGTCGTAGGTGCCACTTGATGGCGGCCAGTCGTATGACTAACGCGCTTATCATGGCGACGGCCAAGGCCACCTTATCTGCCAAGCCCCAGGCGATGGCACAGGTATAGCTGATCCCACCAAAAATCGAGGCAGTCGCATAGATTTCGGTGCGTAATATCATGGGCACCTGGCGACAGAGTATGTCACGAATAATGCCGCCTCCCACGCCAGTTATCAAGCCCATTACCACGGCAATCATACCGCTGAGGCCAAGATTGAGTGCTTTTTCTGCACCGATCACGGTAAAAAGCGCCAGACCTAAGGCATCGGCTACCGGCAGTGTGTATTGCGGCACCTTCTTGGGTTTACGAATAAAGATCAGTGTCAGCAGTACGGTTGCCAGGATCACTATGATGTAGTTAGGGTCGCGGATCCAAAATACCGGTGTGGTTCCCAGCAGGGCATCGCGTATGCTGCCGCCGCCGATGGCGGTGACCGAGGCCAGAACTATGACTCCGAAAGGGTCCATACGGTGACGTCCTGCCGCTAGCGCGCCAGAGAGGGCAAAGACTGCGGTGCCGCACAGGTCGAAAAAGTAGATCCACTCCTTCATTGATCTAGCTCTTGTAGGTGATAGTTCAGGGCATCGACCGAGATACGGATCTCAATCACAGACAGTACCAGAGAATAGAGCAGAAGCAGCAGGCTTGAGCCGAAGATGATAGAACCTGTTTTATTAAAACCGATATAGATGAAGATCATACACAAAACGCAAAGGGCGAAGCTGGAAACGCCCGCCTCTTGCATGCGGCGAATGATGACGATGCGTCTGCGCAGGTTTTTCAGCTGACCAGAGTGTACTGGCTTTCCCTCGGCGCTCAGACTGCGGATCAAGGCCGCCAGTGAGAAAAATCGGTTGGTATAGGCTAGCAATAACAATGAGATAGCCGGAAATAGCAGCGCCGGTGTGGTCAGTGAAATATGGAGGTTATCAAACAAAGTCGTTATGCCTATAGCGTCATGATGTTGCGGCCAGAAGAGAATAATACCAAGCGGTTGAAGCTTGTCTAGTCAAAAGCACGGGCCGTGATACCTGAGATGTAGCGATTATGCGTGTGCCAGCAGCCTCAAGATAGCCCAGAGGCAGGGGAGTAAAAGCAGCGAGAGTATCCAGATGCCTTTGCTGAGCCGGGCCAGTTTTAGGGCGGCGCTGATGGTGTGGAGGGTCGGCTTGGGACCTGTACCTATGCGCATAAGCACCACTTTGTGACCGGCAAACTTTTGTGGGCCGCCAAGCTCTGTATTGAGCACCTTAGCCGCCAAGGCGCAGGTAGGCAGGTAATTGTTGACCGGCTGTGGGCTCTTAGGTGGTCTTAACAGCTGCATCAGGGCGCCAGGGCCTCCCTGGATAGCCAAGGTGAAGTTCCAGGCCTGAGTGGGCAGCCAATAGATTAAAGAGCTCAGCAGATAGGCCGGGCGGCCAAACTCACGATACTCAGGATTGAGCGCCGGCCAGGTGTACTCCAGCTGTTTGATCATCCTCGCCCCCAGGACTAAAGGCGCGCCGCCGATGGCGAAAAAGAGTATGGTGGCGACCGTGCCATAGATGGAAGTGGTAAGCAGTTTTTCGATAACTGTCTTACAGAGTCCAACCTCGGAAAGCTCGCGGGTGTCACGATAGACCCAGTGACTCAGCAGCTGGCGCGCTTGCTGTTTATCCTGACGGCTGAGCGCCTGAGCGGTTTCTTCGGCCACCTTATGAAACTGCTCATCGCACAGACAGAGATAAAGAAACACGCACTCGAAGAACCAGGGAAAAGCAGCAAGCTCCAGCAGAAAGCTTAAGATCAGCCAGAAGGGAACAACTAATAGCAGTATAGAGAGGCTGCCCGCCAGTCGCTGCTGACCCGCATCGCGATCGCTCCGAGCTACCTTGGCCGACAGGCTTTTGGCCAGGTGAGAAAACCAGTAGAAGGCCTGGTATTCCCGGGGGAGCGGCGCAAGCAGCGCCATCACTATTGCCACCAACAAGATGGCAGCCCCTTGGTAAAAGGGGCTGTCCGTCAGTAACTGCTGAATAAGATCCTGCATCTTGCGGTGTCAGCCTTAAGGCGTGATGCTTAAAGCTGTTTTAGCAGGGCGATCACCATCAGTGCCGAGTGATGACCCGCCTTGACCAGATAGCTGTCAAAGTCGACCGGTGAGTCGTTGTTGGCGTTGTCTGACAGTGAGCGGATCACAACGAAGGGCACCTTGAACTGGTGACAAACTTGAGCAATCGCAGCGCCTTCCATCTCACAGGCAGCCATGGTGGGGAAGTTTTTCAACATCACCTTAGTGCGCTCAGGATCGCAGATGAAGCTGTCGCCGGTGCAGATAAGGCCTTCAATTGCCTTCACCTCACCCAGGCTTGCCACGGCTTGCTTAGCGGCATCAACCAGCTTAGCATCGGGAATAAAGGCGGCGGGTTGCTGCGCCATCTGGCCAATTTCATAGCCAAAGGCGGTGACATCCACGTCATGGTGACGCACCTCTGAGGAGATAACGATATCGCCGATGGCCAGACTGTCGACGAAGCCGCCAGCAGAACCTGTGTTGATCACGTAATCTGGGGCATATTTCTCAATCAGCAGGGTAGTGGCGACACTGGCGGTGACCTTACCTATGCCAGAGCGGGTGACGATCACCTCTTTGCCCTCAAGCTGTCCAGCAACAAACTCTATGCCGGCGATGGTTTGGGTCTGAGTGTCTGTCATAGACGCGATAAGATGAGCGACTTCTGGCTCCATGGCGCCGATAATACCAATTTTCATTGAATGCCCTTTATGGTGGAGGTGGATCTGGCCGCGCCCGTGGCGCAGCCTGTCATAGATAATGGCCGCTAATATATCAATAAAGTGGTTCGGTGGCGAGATAGGGGGACTCACGCCGAGACATCAGGCGTTATTTTGAATTGCTTGCGGCAATTCGGTTTCGCTAATTGAGCGTTAAACTTATTTGGTGTTTGAAGGTGGGGTTTATAACCATTAGGTTATGGTTTACCTATTGCCTGCGGCAGGCTCATGTGCAGATACGCCTGTGAGACGCCGTGAATACATTCCCTGTAGGCTCTACCGAAACATCCCTGTTTCGGAAGCTCACCGGCGTATCTACACCAGGTCATCCATCTCTTCGATTTAGCCGCATCTGGTATCCAATACCTGTCAAAGCTATATCATTCTTGGATAGGTATGAGTTTGCGAAGAAACATTAATACCTTAAATTCAGGTTCTGAAATCTGTCGAATTAACGCTCGGAAAAGCCTGAAACGTAGCGAGTAGGATGCTTGCGCTTGTTAACTGTCACTCTGTTCACGGTGCGTTTCAACTAAAAATACTGCCAATGTTGATGCGGCTCCAACCGCTAGCTTTGCATGACGCGAGCTCAATCCTTTAGCATTTCCTTCTTTACCATGGCCTGTTCCGTATTTATTTCTTAGTTCAGCTACTCCACTCGCAACCGTTGCTAAATTGCTCAAAAGCTTTCTAATAGAGTCAGCAGCTTTAGCTTCATCCGGGATATCACTTGGTGTAAGTTTTAGCTCCTTAACAGTTGCTTTCACAAGTTTTGGCACGTCATCAGAATTTCCCACAGCGATATTTCTTTCCGCGAGAATCGTTTTACAACAACTTTCTATCAATTCTTTGGCTGTACCAATAGCTAAGCTAGGATCATTATTAACCGCAGCCTCCATGCGAGTAATCTGTTGAGCAACATATACTAAGTCTGTACCACTAAGAACTTCTTTAGCTGATGACATTCCCGGCATTGAAGCCGTGCCGACATTTCTTCCTATGTAAATGGGCTTCCCTGAAATACGTGTTTTTTCCGCCAGCTCAAAGCCATCATTTCGTAAGAACTCGTTATATAGCTGTACTAATCGTTGCGACTCAGTTGCATCTGACCAAACGATTGGGTGAACTGTTTCAGCTAGAAACCTAAGTAATATTTCGTCATCTCCATTCATGAGCTGAAATCGAGAGTCGTGAAAAATCCAATGATCTTCCCAGTCATAGTTATTGACTCTATGCTGCCAAATATCTCCGGCTGCATCTGGAAATCTTTGATCCGTTGAGCTGATCTCCTGAAGATTGTAAATACGTGCCAAAAACTCAGGCTCTTCAAGTGAGCCCGCCCAATCTATTTTCTCTACGATAATTGCATCGAAGAGGTCTCTTCTCGTTATTTGAGTAATCTTCATAGTTCGATCGCAACAGTTAAGGCTTATTAGCGAGAATGTCGGATATGTAAATCGTCATCACCTCATGCATCTCGTAATAAAAACTTTTAAGCGCATGAAATTTATACCAATAATATAGTTGCATAACAAGGAGAATGTGAGCTGGTCCCAAAAAAGGCGAGCAATCTAAAGAGTGCTGATTTAGTTTTCCTAAACGTTATCAAGAGCGGCCAAATCGAAGAGACGTTAGATACCGGGTGTAGATGCATCTGCGGACGTCGATGGCAGGGATGCCATCGTCGAGCCTCCACGGATGATGAGATGGACACCTCTTGTAAAGTCGGCGTCAAAAGCGCCATATTGAATTTGCGAGTTCAATATCAACAAAAGGTGTCCACTATGAAAGTTACTCTAATTGGTATCGATTTGGCAAAAAATGTCTTCCAAGTTTGTGGTGTGAATCAGGCTTGTAAATCTGTATTTAATCGTGCACTTCGTCGACATCAACTTATGGCGTTTTTAGCCCAATACCCTGATGCAATCATAGCTATGGAGGCTTGTAGCGGGTCAAATTACTGGGGAAGAAGCTTAAAAGCTCAAGGTTATCAAGTAAGGTTAATTCCCCCTCAGCATGTGAAGCCTTTTGTCAAAGGTAATAAAAACGACCGTAATGATGCCTTCGCTATTTGTGAAGCAGCGTATAGACCTAATATTCAATTTGTAGAGCCTAGAACGTTAGAGCAGGTTGATATGATGTTGGCGCATCGAATCAGAGAAAGGCAGGTCGATGCCAGAACAACATTGATTAATCAAATCAGAGGCCTGCTAAATGAGTATGGTATCGTTATTGCTCAAGGCAAAGAAAGCCTTAAAGCAGCATTACCTGACTTAATTGAAGATGCAGAAAATGAATTAACCGAAAGAGCTCGAGTCCACTTTACTCTGCTACACCAAGAGTGGAGCGCGATTGATGAAGCCATAAAGTCATCAGAAAAGGATATCAAACAGCAGGCCCAGGCTTCCGAAGGAGCTAAACTACTAATGCAAATAAAGGGAATAGGAGAAATTACGGCAACAGCCGTAGTCTCGTTTGCAGGTAATGGTTCGTCCTACAAAAACGGTAGACATTTTTCAGCAAACATTGGCTTAGTGCCAAAAGAGCATTCAAGCGGTGGAAAGCAGAGTCTTGGCGGGATAACGAAGCGAGGTAACCGTTACCTCAGGAAGCTACTTATTCAATGTGCTTGGTCGATTATAAGACACTGTAAAACAGCGCAAGACAGGCTGTCTGTTTGGGTTAAAACGCTTATCGAACGGCGAGGCAGTCACAAGTCTGCAGTCGCACTGGCTAACAAGTTAGCAAGAATTGTTTGGGCTATTCTATTTAAGAAAACGGAGTTCAGAGCGGTTTGACCTGTAAGTAAAACAAACCATGTACTGCTAAAAAGTAATGTAACAACAGGTAATACCGGCCTCTACAACACCTGAGAGAGTCCATGAACCTAAGAGTTCGGAGGGACGGTTAAGGCGTAGAGGCGCGGTTCTCATTAAGGCCAGAGCCTCTAATTGCTCATAAACAGGTCGGATATACGGACGCAGTAATATCTTTTGTTACTAACAAATTAGCTATTGAATCTATCGAGGTGTCCATATATGGATTCACGGCGTGTAGCAGATGTATCTGCACATAAGCCTGCTGCAAGCAATTAATTACCATGAAGGTGAGGTTTTCAACAATCCACCCAATACTCAAACTGGTAGACGCTGCAACCCGAAAGTATTACCACATTCCCCCGCCGGGCAGGCGTTAGGTTGCCATGAAGGTGCGACCTTCAAAATCCCATCAAATGCCCAAACAGGCCAGACGCTACAATCTATAAGTCCCCCACACGCCCCCGCCGGGCAGGCGCTAGGTAGCCATGAAGGTGTGACCTTCAACACCCCACCAAATACCAACATAGCCAGAAGCAACAAAACCAAAAAACCAGCCTGGTTTTCCCCAGGCCAAAAAAAGCGCTTTAACTCTCACTCAAAGTTAAAGCGCCAATCACAAGCCAAACGGTTGAAGTTTAGATTCTCAAGTTAACGAACCTAAGCTTCGAAGGTGTTTAAGATCCCCAATGCTGCATCACGGCCTTCGGCGATGGCTGTGACCACAAGATCTGAGCCGCGCACCATGTCGCCACCGGCGAACACCTTAGGGTTGCTGGTCTGGAACGGATTGTCGGCGACCTTAGGGGCGACCACGCGCTCCCATTGATCCAGCTCAATACCATAGTCGGCAAACCACTTGGCAGGGCTCGGC
The DNA here is from genome assembly GCF_002215585.1 of Shewanella marisflavi. Classification (NCBI taxonomy): domain Bacteria; kingdom Pseudomonadati; phylum Pseudomonadota; class Gammaproteobacteria; order Alteromonadales; family Shewanellaceae; genus Shewanella; species Shewanella marisflavi. The sequence goes on along the minus strand of NZ_CP022272.1, from coordinate 3,215,282 downwards.
TGGAAGCCGAAGGCGATGATGATGGCATCGGCCTCGATGAGCTGCTCGCTGCCTGCAATCGGCTCAGGGCGACGACGCCCCGACTCGTCAGGCTCACCCAGAGCGGTCTCGACACATTCGATGCCGCTGACCACACCATCATGAGTCTTGATAGCCGTCGGCTGGCGGTTGAACAGGAAGTTGACTCCCTCTTCACGAGCATTTTGCACCTCGCGGCGCGAACCTGGCATATTGGCCTCGTCGCGGCGATAGACACAGGTCACCTCGCTGGCGCCTTGCCTAACGGCTGTGCGTACACAGTCCATGGCGGTGTCGCCACCACCGAGTACCACCACCTTCTGACCGGCCAGGCTCAGATAAGGGGCTTCATCGTCTGTGGTGCCCATGACGTTGTGGGTGTTGCCAATCAGATAGGGCAGGGCCTGGTAGACGCCCTTGGCATCTTCGTTTTCCAGACCGGCCTTCATCGGGGTGTAGGTGCCCATGCCGAGGAAGACGGCATCATATTCGTCCAGCAGGGTATCGAAGCCGATATCCTCGCCTACGGTAACGCCGAGACTGAACTCTATCCCCATCCCTTCGAGGACGGTGCGGCGGGTCGCCATAACAGATTTATCCAGCTTGAAGGCGGGAATACCATAGGTGAGCAGGCCGCCTATCTGAGGATGCTTGTCGAACACCACCGCCTTGACGCCGTTGCGGGCGAGGATATCGGCGCAGCCAAGGCCAGCCGGGCCCGCGCCTATGATGGCGACGCGCTCCTTACGTTCAACCACCTTGCTCATATCCGGGCGCCAGCCCTGAGCGATAGCGGTGTCGGTAATGTATTTCTCTACGTTGCCTATGGTGACGGCGCCAAACTCGTCGTTGAGGGTACAGGCACCTTCACACAGTCTGTCCTGAGGACAGACGCGGCCACAGATCTCCGGCAGTGTGTTGGTCTCATGGACCAACTCAGCCGCCTCAAGAATGCGTCCCTGTTTGGCCAGTTGCAGCCAGTTGGGGATATAGTTGTGCAGCGGACATTTCCACTCACAGTAGGGGTTACCACAGTCTAGGCATCGGTCAGCCTGCTCTTTCACTTGAGGCTGTGCAAAGGGCTGATAGATCTCGATAAACTGCGTTGCGCGTTTCTTGGCGTCGTGTTTGGTCGGATCCTTACGGCCTACTTCAATAAATTGAAAATCGTTACTCATGGCCATTACCCCGCTACCACTGCTAATGCAGGTTCAGATTGTTCCAGACGTAAGAGATCATCGAGCGCCACATTCTTAGGCTTGATCAGGACGAAACAATCGATCCAGTTTTCAAAATCGTTTAACAACATCTTGGCGTGCTCACTGCCGGTCTCGGCTACATGCTCTTCAATCAATCCTTTTAGGTGCTGTTGCTGTATCGGCGCCGTCACCTTCTGCATATCCACCATCTCAGTATTGAGACGACGGTTGAAGTGGCCGAAGCGGTCGAATACATAGGCGAAGCCGCCTGTCATACCTGCGCCGAAGTTAACGCCTGTCTTGCCCAGCACTACGACGATGCCGCCAGTCATATACTCACAGCCGTTATCGCCCAGTCCTTCGACCACGGCGATGGCGCCTGAGTTACGTACGGCGAAACGCTCGCCTGCCTGACCGGCAGCAAACAGCTTGCCGCCGCTGGCGCCATAGAGGCAGGTGTTGCCCAGGATCACGCTCTTCTCGCTCTGGAACATGCTGCCCACTGGCGGATAGAGGGTGATCTTGCCGCCCGACATGCCTTTACCCACATAATCGTTGGCATCGCCGCAGAGGTTCAGGGACAGGCCTGGTGCATTCCACACGCCAAAGCTCTGACCCGCGCTGCCGCTAAAGTTAAGCTGTATCGGTGCCTTGGCACCCTGACGGCCAACCTTGGTGGCGATATAGCCAGACAGGGCAGCGCCCACAGAGCGGTCTGTATTGTTGATCTCAAAGCGTGCCTCTAAGGCTTCGCCCTGATCTACTGCCTGCTGACAATGACTTAGAATTTTCTGGTTAAGCTCGCCCTTGTCATCGGTTGGGTTAGTCTCACGCCAGGTGAGGGCGCAGCCTTCTGGTACTTCCGGCTTATAGAGAATGGCCGACAGATCCAGCTGCTGCTGTTTATCTGTAGTGCCTTCTAAGGCCGAGAGCCAGTCGCTGCGACCGACCAGTTGTTCAAACTCGGTGACGCCCAATGCCGCCATCCACTCACGGATCTCGCGGGCCATAAACTCGAAGTAGGTCATCACGCGCTCGGGCAGGCCGTGGTAGTGATTGTCTCTGAGTTGCTTGTTCTGGGTCGCGACACCTGTAGCGCAGTTGTTGAGGTGACAGATACGCAGGTATTTACAGCCAAGGGCGATCATAGGTACGGTACCGAAGCCGAAGCTCTCGGCGCCTAGCAGGGCCGCCTTGATCACGTCGGTGCCAGTCTTAAGGCCACCGTCCACCTGCAGGCGGATCTTATGGCGCAGTCCGTTAGCCACCAGTGATTGGTGTACTTCGGCCAGACCCAGCTCCCACGGGCTGCCGGCATATTTCACCGAGGTGATAGGGCTAGCGCCCGTACCGCCGTCGTAACCTGAAATGGTGATCATGTCGGCATAGGCCTTGGCCACGCCGGTGGCAATGGTGCCCACGCCGGGCTCAGATACCAGCTTGACCGAGATCATCGCCTTAGGATTGATCTGCTTAAGGTCGAAGATCAGCTGAGCCAAGTCTTCGATAGAGTAGATATCATGGTGCGGCGGCGGTGAGATCAGGGTGACGCCTGGGCGTGCATTACGCAGCGCGGCGATCTCTACGCTCACCTTGTCGCCAGGCAGCTGACCGCCTTCACCTGGCTTAGCGCCTTGGGCGACCTTGATCTGCAGTACCTCGGCGTTCACTAGATAGTGCGCCGTGACGCCGAAGCGGCCCGAGGCGATCTGCTTGATGGCCGAATTACGCTCAGAATTAAAGCGGCGTGGATCTTCCCCGCCTTCGCCCGAGTTTGAGCGACCGCCGAGGCGGTTCATGGCAACGGCCAGCGCCTCGTGAGCTTCTGGGCTGAGGGCGCCGATACTCATGGCGGCGCTGTCAAATCTTGGGTAAAGGGTCTCGGCGGCTTCGACCTTATCGAGTTCGACAGCCTTATTGTCAGCCTTAACGGTGAAGAGATCCCTCAGGGTTGCCACGGGTCTGTCGTCCACCAACTCGGTGAAGCGCTTGTAGACGCCATAGTCCTGGTCTCGTAGGCTCTGCTGCAGGGTGTTAACCACATCCGGGTTGAAGCAGTGGTACTCACCGCCTTCAACATACTTCAGCAGACCGCCCTGAGGTAGCGGCTGATGGGCCTGGAAGGCCAGCTTCTGCAGCGCCTGTTGATCTTTCTCTAGTAGGGCAAAGTTCGCGCCCTCGATGCGGCTGACCACACCCTTGAAGCAGAGTTCGACCACATCTGATGAGAGGCCGATAGCTTCAAACTGCTGGCTACAGCGGTAAGAGGCAACGGTACTGATCCCCATCTTGGACATGATCTTACGTAGTCCCTTGTCGATGCCCTGACGGAAGTTGAGCATCAGCTGCTGGGTTTCGCGTACGCCATGACGGCTGGCCAGCGCAGAGATACTTTCGTAGGCCAGGTAAGGGTAGATGGCGGTAGCACCAAAGCCCAGCAGCACGGCGAAGTGGTGCGGGTCTCTGGCCGAGGCGGTCTCGACTATGATGTTGGTGTCACATCTTAGGCTCTTGTCGACCAGCACCTGCTGCACGGCGCCCACGGCCATGGCGGCGGGGATCACTTGCTTGCGCTTGTCGGTGGCTCGGTCGGACAGGATCAGCAGAGTGGTGCCGGTGCGCGCCAGGCGCTCGGCTTCGTCGCAGACGCGGCGAATCGCCGCCTCTAGTCCTTCGCTGAGATCGTAATTGAGATCCACCGTATTAGCGCGGTAGTAGGTCGAATCCAGCGCCAGCAGCTGATTGAAATCGCTGTAGAGCAGGATAGGCGAGTTAAACATCACGCGGTAGGCGTGACCCGTGGTCTCATTAAACAGGTTCTGTTCGCGGCCGACACAGGTGGCCAGCGACATCACGTGCTTTTCCCGTAGGGGATCGATAGGAGGGTTGGTTACCTGAGCGAATTTCTGGCGAAAGTAGTCGTACAGAGTACGAGACTTTTTCGACAGCACCGCCATCGGCGTATCGTCGCCCATGGAGCCTGTGGCTTCTTCGCCTTTCTCGGCCAGCACCCAGATCACTTGCTCTAACTCTTCGCGAGAGTAGCCAAATTGCTTCTGGTATTGCACTAGGGTGTCAGCAGAGAACTCGCATACGCCCTGGGCCTCGCCAGGCATCTGCTCGGCGGGGATTAGGGTTTGACTGTTCTTGGCCATCCACTCTTTATAGGGGTGGCGGCGTTTAAGATCGTTATCAATCTCGAACGAGGAGTAGAGCTGACCGTTAAGGGTGTCGAGCACCAATAGCTCACCTGGGCCAACACGGCCTTTTTCGAGTACCTCGTCCGGTCCATAGTCCCAGATGCCGATCTCTGATGCCAGGGTCAGGATTCTGTCTTTGGTGATCACATAGCGTGACGGACGCAGGCCATTACGGTCCACCGCGCAGGCCACATGGCGACCATTGGTCATCACGATCCCCGCTGGACCATCCCAAGGCTCCATATGCATGGAGTTGAAGTCGTAGAAGGCCTTTAATTCATCATCCATCTCTGGGTTACTCTGCCATGCAGGCGGAATAAGCAAACGCATGGCGCGGTACAGATCCATACCGCCGGCAAGCAGCATCTCCAGCATGTTATCCAGCGAAGAGGAGTCAGAACCGCTTTCATTCACAAAGGGAGCGGCTTGCTGCAGATCCGGGAGTAGCGGTGCATTAAACTTGTAGGCACGTGCGCGGGCCCACTGGCGGTTGCCCGTGATAGTGTTGATCTCACCATTGTGGGCGAGATAGCGAAACGGCTGCGCCAAAGGCCACTTGGGCGAAGTGTTGGTTGAGAAACGCTGGTGGAATAAGCAGATAGAGCTTTGTAGGCGAATATCGGCCAGATCTGGATAGAAGGCTGGCAGATCGGCGGGCATCATTAGCCCTTTATAGACGATCACCTGGCCGGAGAGACTGGCGACATAGAAGTCTTTACAGTCTGTCATCTGTTGTTCGAGACGGCGACGCGCCATATAGAGGCGACGCTCGAGATCTTTCTCTCGCCAACCGATAGGGGCATTAATCAATACTTGCCAGATCTTAGGTTGGCTGGCCTGACCGATAGGGCCAAGCACCTCAGGATTAACCGGGACTTCACGCCAACCGGCTACGCTTAAGGTTTCTTTTTCTAACTCACGCTCAAGGGTGCGCTTGGTATAGTCTGCTACCGCCTCATCTTGGCTTAAAAACAGCATGCCCACGGCAAACTTGCGGCTCAGGTGCCAGTCGTTTTCATTGGCGACGGCTTCGAAGAATTTAATGGGGAGTTGCATAAGCAGGCCGCAACCATCGCCGGTACGGCCATCGGCAGCAATACCACCACGGTGTTTCATGCGATCCAGGCCATGAATGGCAGTACGTACAATTCTATGGCTGGCTTCGCCATCCATTTGGGCGATTAAGCCAAAACCACAGTTATCCCGTTCAAAACTGGGGTGATACAAGCTCATATAAAAACTCCCTAATACTAACCAATACTTCGTCGGGGAAATTCATGCGATTGATGTGCACCCGAACCATCCAAATTAACTTTTGCCCAGCAAAAGGTCAATTCAAATTTATGCATAAAATGTGACTGGCAAGGCGTGTTTTATACGCTTTTAAATTTAACTTTACGTTAACGTAAACTGTTTTTGGTGCGCTATAACATTATGAATAAAAAGAATTTTGATTTAAGTCTCAAAAGACCTTTACCAAAATGTAACAAATAGGGTTATTGTCTTTTAATCTAAAAAAATGATTTTTATTGCAGATACAGTGAATTTTTTAACAAATCTAAGACCAATGTATTAGCCAGAGTGTGCAGCGGGGCTAAGTTTAGCTTCAGTTTGTGATGTGGGACACGGGTTAAGGGGCTAAACATTGATGTAGCGCCAAGAACTCATTTTTAGGGCCAGTTACAATCCCTGCCTTTTATTTTTCGAGAGAGAACCCCGTGGGACTGGATAGTCACGTCAATACTTTTGGTCTGCATTGCAAAGCCAAATATGGCCAGCGCCTAAAGAAGCTGACCTTAGATGCTAAATTTACCTGTCCAAACCGAGACGGCAGTCTGGGGCGAGGTGGCTGTACCTTCTGTAACGTGGCTTCTTTTAGTCATGAGCATGGCACTGTCGATTCCATTGCGGTGCAACTGGCGAAGGGGCGCGAGCGTGCTCAAGGCAAGACCACAAAGTTTATCGCTTACTTTCAGGCTTATACCAGTACCTATGATGAGTATCGATTACTTAAGCAGCGCTATGATGAGGCGGTGGCCGATAAAGATATTGTCGGCTTGTGTGTCGGTACGCGTCCCGACTGCGTCAGCGATGAAGTGATTGAGTTACTGGCGGGCTATCAGGCGCGCGGCCTTGAGGTCTGGCTGGAACTTGGGTTGCAAAGTGCCAATCTAGAGACGCTTAAGCGAATCAACCGTGGTCATGGGTTTGAGGAGTATAGAGACACAGTGACGCGGGCAAGAATGGCGGGGTTAAAGGTCTGTACCCACCTTATTTTGGGGCTGCCCGGTGAAACACATGAGGATTTTTTAGCTAGCCACCAAGCGGTACTTGCCGCGGGTGTCGATGGATTAAAAATTCATCCACTACATATCGTCGAAGGCAGCACCATGGCTAAGGCTTGGCGCGCTGGGCGGATGACATTATTGTCCCAGCAAGCCTATGCCGACAGTGTCGGAGAGTTGATACGCCATACGCCTAAAGAGGTGATTTTTCATCGTGTTACTGCTTATGCTAAGAAGCCTATCTTGTTGGCACCCGATTGGTGCGCCTATCGCTGGGAGGGGTTAGTCGCGATAGTGAAGAACCTCGAATCTCTCGGGGGACAAGGGCATTATTTGACCCGATAGGCTAAGTGATCAATTTTCAATTTAGGGGCTAAAAAAGTGAATAATTGGGCAACTAATTTAATATGTGGTTAATGAAAGGTTAAATAAGAGCCTATTTAACTTGCATATGCTTCAATTAGTTGCGCCCACCATTCTAGGCGCTATTATGGGGTAAATTTTATTCTTGTCCCGTCAGCATTTTTTCGAGAGGTGCCTTAATATGGCAACAGCCGAGTTAGAATCAATATTGGATCTCAATACCCTTGAGCAGTACTGCAGCGCTATTGGTGCAGGTACCTTGCTTAAGAGTGTTGTCTTGTTTGAGCAGTTGATGCCTGAGTATGTTGGCAACCTGGTGAATGCTAAAGAAGCACAAGACAAAGATACCTTATGTTCTGAAGCGCACAAATTTAAGGGCGCAGCCGGTTCTGTTGGCTTAAAGCGTATCCAGCAGTATGCTCAGTTATTGCAACATGGCGAAGCGCCAGAGTGGGCGGCCGAGCACGCTAATTGGTTACAGGTGATTGTCGATAATGCTAGCAACGACTTGGCTGAGCTGAAGGCTTACTTAGAGTCGAAAGCCTAAGCCCTAAGCTTAAGCTACTGAGTTTACCAACGCCCCTGATGAGTGATCATCGGGGGCGTTTTAGTTTGTGCGTTAATTAGCCGCTTTTGGGTAGCGCTTCACACTTCTGGCACAAGAGTGGGTTAATCCTAATGGTGCTTGTGCTAGAGTTAGATAGAGTATTTGAATGTAAATGGAAGCTGGTAATCGATTTTATGAAACATCTGCCAAGTCTAAAGAACCTTTACTACCTGGTGAATCTTTATCAGGAACAGAATTTTAATCGCGCGGCCAAGCTGTGCCATGTCAGCCAGTCTACCCTGTCGAGTGGCATTCAAAATCTGGAAGAGCAACTCGGCCATCAATTGATCGAGCGGGATCATAAATCTTTTATCTTTACCGCCATTGGCGAAGAGGTGGTTCAGCGTTCACGCAAGCTGCTGACCGATGTCGATGATCTGGTGGAACTGGTCAAGCACCAGGGGCAACCCATGACAGGTGATATTCGTCTGGGCTGCATCCCTACCATAGCGCCGTTTCTGCTAAGCCGAGTGGTGAAACATTGTCAGCAGGAATATCCAGAGCTGACCCTGTTTTTAAAAGAAGATACCACAGAGCGGTTACTTGATGCGCTAGGGAAGGGCGAGCTGGATCTTTTACTGTTAGCGTTACCGGTCGATACCAGCGGATACCACAGCATGAAAGTGGGCATAGATCCCTTTAAACTGGTGATGCATAAGGAGCTGAGCAGCGAGGTACAACAGCCGATCGATTATAAAGCGCTGCCCGATGAGAGTATTTTCCTGCTGCAATCTGAGCACTGTATTACCGGTCATGCCATCAGTGCCTGTCGTCTGGCCGACAGTGATAAGATCAACCCCTTTGCCGCTACGAGTCTGCATACCTTAGTGCAGATGGTAAACAGCAAGTTAGGCACCACTTTTTTGCCACAGATGGCGATAGATGCTGGGATTTTGAACGACACAGATCTGATTGCATTGACCCCACCTGGTGAGGCGCCCTATCGAGACATAGGTTTAGTGTGGCGTCAGACTTCCAGCCGTATCATGACCTTTAGAACCTTGGGCAAGGCGATTCAAAGTTTGTTGGAGCAGGCGGAAAGCTAAGGGCTGTTGATCTTTTCTGTTTGTTTTTGCGAAAGTTTGTAGGTGATTTGTATTTAGCAGAGTCGGTGATCTGTAGTGAGCGACATAAACCGGCGATAATGCAGTAGCAAAGGCCTACAAGCGCTGCCCCATAAATACTGCTCAAGGGTATTCTTCTAAACGCACCCTGTTGATTATGAAATGGCCTGCAAAGCTGTTAGAGATCGTTTCAGACGATTTCTTAGTTGCTCGTTCTTAGTTGCTCGTTCTTAGGTGCTTGCAATTCACATATTACAAATATGCATCATTACTCATGTTTCGAGACTCATGCCTCGAGACTCATGCCTCGAGCAAAACGGGTTTAGATTGAACAAAAATGAAATCTGAAAGGAAAACAGGTCCTAATTATTGCTACCCTTGGGGGAAACGCCATATACCTCGATAGAGTGTTGTTTCCCCTTGAGCTTAATCGGCCCGAGATTGGCGAAGTCGTAGTGACTTTTACTGGTATCTATGAGGGCTTGCAAGGAGCCTGAGATCAACATGCGTTGACCCATAGGGTTACACTGATCTTGCAATCTTGCCAGGGTGTTGAGCACGTCGCTAAAGAAGCTAATCTCTTGCTTTTGCACACCCACGACTGCCGCGACCACTTGCCCACAGTGAGCTGCGGCCTTAAATTTAGGCACAAAACCATACTGCTCTTCGAAATATTTGCGCTGCCAGTTGAGTTGCTGACTGAATTCATAGTAAATGTTGAAGCTGCGATCTTCTATGATGCCGTTTTCCAGTGGCCAGTGTATCAACACAGCATCGCCCATGTAGCGATAGATCTCGGCATCATTATTCACCACGGTATCCGACAGTAGGCTAAAACAGTCCTGGATCAGACGACTGAAGCGGTAATCTCCCAGAGACTCGGCATGGGTGGTCGAGGCTACCATATCCAGATAGAGAAACAGACGCTGCTCATATCTGGGTCTGTGATACTTCCCCAAGCCAATATTGAGCAAGATTCGAGGGCCGACCAGCAGTGCCATCTGCTCGATAAAGGCGAGACCCACACGTACCGCGACGAGATAGATGATAAGTGCCTGAAATGCGGGACTGTATAGAATATGGGCGGTCAGCATCTGCCTGAGGGTCGACATATGGTTTTCGATGGCCCACATGTTAAGGAACTGGGTCATATAGGCCAGCGTTGTGGCCCCAAGCAGAAGGAAGAGTCCCTTAAAGATCACCGAAAACAGATAGGGCAGGCGGTTGATGGCGCTATAGTCTGCGATGAGATTCGACATCCAATGCAGGCTACCAAAGATGATCCCCATGTAGATTGCCAGCGTCGCGAGATCGGCAGTCCCTACCGCCCATTGCGGTAGCTCTGGTGTTTGGGCATAGCGGAAAAAGACGAACGCCGCCATGGCGATAGCCCAAGCGAAAATGGCAAATATGAGCTTCTTTGCTTGAATGCGTGCTCTCACGGTGACAGATAATTCCTAACTGCTGCACAAATCTCAGGATGCGCTAGTGTATAGAAAACACCCCTACAATTTCCAGTGATATTTGTGATCTAGGTCAAATGAAGTCTAGATGTGCCAAAAAAGCGACAATTTTATGTTTCTAAATTGTTAAGCTACCGTGTTTGTTGTTTTTTCTTAGCGTTTACTGATGTAAATTTAGCCAGCCAGCCCATTGCTTATAAGTCTACTTGAGGATCAACACACTCGGTTTTGGCGTTGATTAAGGACAGATATAACGGTTAAGGATCTGCTGAGTAAAAGGGATCTTGAGGTAGAAGCCTCTGGGATTGGTCAGTTTTATTTGGCCATTGCTGGCGATACTTTGAGTGAGGGCTCGGCTGTTAGCCCCCTTGGGTCTTAGCTGTAGTACTTCGCCGTGGCGGGCTGTGATCTGCTCTACCTTGCCTAGCGCGATTAGCTCCATGATCTCCTCCCAGTCCTGGCGGATCTGCGACAGCTCCTCTTCGTTTGGGGTCCAGAGGATAGGCGTACCTATGCGTCTTTCGCTTACGGCTTTATGGCGAATTCCTTCCACCGGTATCCACAGCACCCGCTGTAGCTTATGAAAGACCAGACTGTCTTGCCATCTGAGGCCGCTGATGTTGATAAGTGGTGCCACAGTGACATAGGTGGTTTCAAGGGGTTTACCTGACTCATCCACAGGAATCGTTTTGAGCTCTACGCCCAGGTGCAAGAAATCTTGTTCAGGTTTTGAGCCTGCGGTGGCACCCAGCTCAAGCTCAATGAGTTGGCCTATCCAGCCTTTATCACGTTTGAGATTGTCGGGCACAGCAATGGCGTGTAGTTCGGCCAGTTGGCCTAAGGTAAGGCCTGCCATATCTTGGGCCCGAGACATGAGTTCGTCGACGGAGGCCGGTGGTAAGGATCTGCTTTTCATAGGAAGGATTCTACCCGAGTTATACACTTTAGCAATCACGGTTAAAATTTGCCCGAAATCTTTGTGCTGAGTTAACCACAGCTGAAGCTTTGCTTAAGTTAATGAAATTTAACTATTAACTCTTATTTGGTCTTGATATCTTCTGGTCGCTTATCGAGTTACTCCGTGATTTCCCCACTCTTTCCAACATACTTATCCACAGAATTATTGGATAACTGTGAGTGTTGATTGGCAAGATGAACAAAAAGGCTCATGTCAAGGGGATTTAGCGGGCTGTTTAGCGCCGCAATATCACATAATTGCTTTTATCTGTGAATAACCTTAAATAACTGCAAGTGTCTTTTTATTCCATTCACCCTTTGGGTGTTTTTTGTGCGATCGCAGTTTGTGAACAAATGACCCTATGGTTTTTACAAAAATTTTCTATTTTTATTCAGCGTTTTAGCTTTGTATTTTGTCAGCCTCAAATGAAGGCTTTTGATCTTCATTTAGGCTAAATTGACAATTTTAACTGAGTTTCAAACAGAGATATCCACAGATTTTGTGGATATCCTCGGTTGATATCGAGAGTGTCTGTTGATAAAAGCAAAAAAATTGGTTTTTTATCCAATCAATATCTGTTAACGGGGAATTGCCGCCGACGCCGCTTTGTGAAACAATCGATTCATTAGAATATTTCAATTTGGAGTCCATGTGATTGATAGTGACGGCTTTCGTGCAAATGTAGGCATCATTATCTGTAATCGCTTTGGGCAGGTGATGTGGGCCAGACGCTTTGGTCAACATTCCTGGCAATTTCCGCAAGGTGGCGTGGATGAAGGCGAAAGTGCCGAACAAGCCATGTATCGGGAGTTGTATGAAGAGGTTGGGTTAAAGCCTGAGCATGTACAGGTGTTAACCTCAACTCGTTCCTGGTTGCGTTATAGATTACCAAAACGGTTAATTAGGCAAGACAGTAAACCCTTATGTATCGGACAGAAGCAGAAGTGGTTTTTATTACAATTAAAGAGTCAGGAGTCGGCTATCGATCTGGCGGCCACGGGGCATCCTGAGTTTGATGATTGGCGTTGGGTCAGTTACTGGTATCCTGTCAGGCAGGTGGTATCCTTTAAACGTGATGTTTACCGCAAGGTGATGAAAGAGTTTGCGCCGACGACGTTAGCGTTTCAGGCGCAGGAAAATACCCATAGTGGCAGAAGGCGAGGTCGCCGCAGGTAAGATTAAGATGGAGAGATAGGCTGTGTTAAAAACGCTCAGGGATATTACTCAGGCCGTAGCCGCAGCCGAAGATCTTCAATCTGCCTTATCGCTACTCGTTAGCCAAACTAAATCGGCAATGGAAACCCAATGCTGCTCTATCTATATCTTAGAGGAGCAGGAGTTGGTGCTTTCTGCGACCGATGGTCTGGACCCCAGGGCCGTTGGCCGAGTCAAGATGCCCATGAGCCAAGGCTTGGTCGGACTAGTGGCCGAGCGCGAAGAACCCGTTAACCTGGCCGATGCCCAGCAACACCCCAGATTCAAGTTGTTTACCGAAGTCGACGAGGAAGATTTTCGTGCCTTTCTCGCCGTTCCCATCATCTTTCAAAAATTGATCTTAGGCGTGCTGGTTGTGCAGCAGGCCGATGCCCGCCAGTTTAGTGAGGCCGAAGAGGCCTTCCTGATGACCCTGGCTGCCCAGTTAGCGGTAGCCGTGCGTGAGCAGCGTAAGAAGGCTGAGGTGAAATCGGCGCCAGATAAGTGTCTTTATACCGGGACTTCAGCGGCCAGTGGCGTGGTGATTGCCCATGCTATGGTGCTAGGTGGTGAAATAGCCTTAGATCAACAGCAGCATCAGACCCAGGATATCGAAACTGAGCTACAGGCATTGAGTCAGGCGTTAGATGCTTGTCGCAATACCCTAAGTGCCCTGTCGCAACGTTTCGATGGCGAGAATGAGAAAGAGGTGCAATCTATCTTCTCGGCACTGCTTTTACTGCTTGATGATACCAGCTTAGGCGGTGAGTATGTGCGGGAGATCCACGCGGGCTGGACGGCGATCTCTGCGGTGAGCCGTGTGTCGCTGCGCTACATCGACCACTTCCTTAAGATGCAAGACCCCTATATGCAAGAGCGCGCCACCGACATTCGTGACTTAGGTCAGCGTGTTCTGCGTGAATTGATTGAGCCACAAAAGATGCAGCTGGAACTCGATGTGCCGGTGATCTTGGTGACTAAGGAAGCCACGGCGACCATGTTGGCGGAATTTCCCCAGCATAAGCTCGTTGGGATTGTCACTGAGCAGGGGGGAGTAAACTCCCATGCCGCGATTTTGGCGCGCGCCTTTGGTGTTCCCGCTGTGATTGGGGTAGAGGGGATCCTTAATGCGGGGATTGATGGTAAGCAGTTAATTCTCAACGCCAATCGGGGGCAGGTGCTCATCTCGCCAACGCCGACTCTGATTAGTGAATATCGCAGTTTGATTTCGGCCGAGAAGGCATTGCAAAAGCGGTATGCGGCTGAGCTTTCACAACCCGCTACAACTCTCGATGAGCGTCGTATTCATCTCTATCTCAACGCCGGACTCTTGAGCAGCTTGGCTTCGGAAATAGCCGAAGGGGCCGATGGTATTGGCCTGTATCGTACCGAGATCCCTTTTATGTTGCAGACTCGCTTTCCCAGTGAGGCTGAGCAGGTCGAGGTGTATCGCCAGGTATTAGATGCGGCGGTTGGCCGCCCGGTGGTGATGCGTACCTTAGATGTCGGTGGTGATAAGCCGCTCTCTTATCTGCCTATCACCGAAGAGAATCCCTTCCTAGGATGGCGAGGAATACGCCTAAGCCTAGATCATCCAGAGCTTTTCCTGGTGCAACTAAGGGCTATGTTAAATGCATCCGGTGGGCGCGATCAGTTACATATTTTGCTACCAATGGTTTGTTGCCTCGATGAGATCGATCAGGCTATCGCCTATCTTGAGCAGGCCTATCTTGAGGTGAAGCAAGATGTTCATCCGGATCTACAGCGACCTAAGTTAGGGATCATGCTGGAAGTGCCAGCGCTCTTGTTCCAGCTGGAAGAGGTAGCTAAACGGGTCGATTTTATCTCAGTAGGATCCAACGACCTGACACAATATTTACTGGCGGTCGACCGTAACAACCCCAGAGTCAGCACCCTTTACGATTGCTACCATCCAGGTATTTTACGGGCCTTGAAGCAGGCGAGATTAGCCTGTAAGCACTATCGACTGCCAATCAGTGTGTGTGGTGAGCTGGCGGGGGAGGCGATAGGCGTCCTTTTGCTCGTGGCTATGGGCTACACCCAGTTGAGTATGAACCAGGGTAACCTTGCCAAGATCAATTATTTGATCCGCAGAGTCTCCTATAGCGATCTCAGTGCCATCCTCAATGAGGCACTATCGCTCAGCAATGGAGCCGAGGTGAGGCAGCTATTGACTCAATACCTTAAAGATAACGAATTGGATGAGTTCTTATAACTGGGCTTGGGTAATTTCAATCTGCCATTATTTCCATTAAGCTAATGCCTCATTTTGCCATCGCGATAGAGGTTTCATGTTCACCATAGTTGTTAGCTGCATTGCTTTAGGTGCCTTTATTGGCTTTATGGCAGGTCTGTTAGGCATAGGGGGCGGTGTGATCGCTGTGCCTGTACTGCTGTTTTTGTTACCTAAGGCGGGCGTGGTACCCGAGCATCTGACCCATGTGGCGATAGCAACCTCCCTGGCGGCGATTATTTTAACCTCACTCTCCTCAGCCAGGGCACATCATAGCCGTGGTAATATTCCCTGGCATTTACTGACTATTATGTTGCCGGGTTTTATCATTGGTGCTCTGTCGGCAGGCTTTATCTCTTCACTCTTTTCCGCCGAGTTGCTTAAGCAGATATTTGCTGGTTTCTTGGTGCTTATGGCTGTGCAGATGGTTTTTCCCGTTAAGGCTACAGAGGTCGAGTGCTCCTTACCCCCAGCGCCCTACTTATTCCTTGCGGCCTGTATTATTGCAGTGATTGCGGCGCTGATGGGGATTGGTGGTGGCATCTTATTGATCCCTTTCCTGACTTGGGCTGGCGTGCAGATGCGCCATGCTATCGGCTTTTCATCGGTCACAGGTCTGATGATCGCGTTGTTTGGTAGCCTGAGTTATGTCTTTGCTGGCTGGGCGACCCAAGGCCTGCCTGAGTACACCTTAGGGTATATCTATTTGCCGGCTTTGCTGGGCATAGTCTGCACCTCAATGTTGACGGCGCCCTTGGGGGCGAAAGCTGCCAGTATTTGGCCGACGGCAAGACTGAAAAAGATCTTCGCCGTCATGTTATTCTTTACGGGAATCAAGATAGCCCTGACCTAATCGGCAAATGGGAAAGGATGAATAAGCAGTGGGCGTCTTGCGCGCACTTATAAGTAACAATAAAAAGTAGGACAAGATGAAACAGTATTTGGCGTTATGTGAGCGAATCATCAATGAGGGCGTTTGGGTCGAGAACGAACGTACGGGCAAGCGCTGCTTAACCGTGATTAACGCCGATCTGGAATATAATGTGGCCGGTAATGAGTTTCCCTTGATCACCACACGCAAAAGCTTTTGGAAAGGGGCTATCGCTGAGCTTTTGGGTTATCTCAGAGGTTATGACAACGCCGCTGATTTTAGAAAGTTAGGTGCCAAGACTTGGGATGCTAACGCTAACGAAAATACCGCTTGGCTTAACAATCCCCACCGTAAAGGTCATGATGATATGGGCCGGGTCTATGGGGTTCAGGGCAGAGCTTGGGCGAAACCTGATGGCGGCACAGTGGATCAGCTTCGAAAAATTATCGATAACCTCTCCAGGGGAATAGATGATCGCGGCGAGATCTTAAGCTTTTATAATCCTGGTGAATTCCATATGGGCTGTCTGCGCCCTTGTATGCACACCCATAACTTTTCCTTGCTAGGTGACACTCTCTATCTCAATAGTTTCCAGCGCTCATGCGATGTCCCGCTTGGACTTAACTTTAATCAGGTGCAGGTGTTTGCCCTGTTGGCCATTGTCGCTCAGATCACTGGCCATAAACCGGGTAAGGCTTACCACAAGATAGTCAACGCTCATATTTACGAAGATCAGTTGCCTTTAATGCAAGAAGTGCAGCTCAAGCGTCAGCCCTTCCCATCCCCTCAGCTACATATCAATCCTGATATCAAGTCGCTCGAAGATCTTGAAACCTGGGTCACTATGGATGATTTCGAAGTGACAGGTTACCAGCATCATGACGCGATCCAGTACCCTTTCTCTGTATAACCTTCAGTCATAAGACTGAGGAATTTCTGAGGTAAAGCTCCAGCGGCGGATTATCGTCACTGGAGCTTTATTAATTTATTCTGCATAAAAAAACCTCTATTTATCGAGTATATGCCTGTATGTGTTGTCACATAAAGGTTTAGGCTTGGTGAACAAGCTGTCAAATTGCATCACGTTGATTAGTCTCGATAGAGAGTCTACACTTGATACTTCGGAATTACCGATGTTTAATGCTGATGCAAACGATTATTCAGTTAGGTTGCATTCCGCTAGACTCGATCCATTAAGTGTTTTTTGGAGTTTAATTTATGGAAAAGGCGATTAGAAATTTTCTAAGCCAAGAATCAGCTGGCGGCATCCTCTTGATGGCCGCAGTGCTACTAGCCATGATCATGGCCAACTCTCCCTTGTCTGGTTTGTACCAGGGTTTCTTGCATACAGAAATGCAGGTGAGAGTCGGTAGCCTAGATATCGATAAGACTCTCATTCATTGGATTAATGATGGCTTGATGGCCCTGTTCTTTATGCTGATCGGCTTGGAAGTGAAGCGTGAACTGCTTGAAGGTGCATTGTCGAGCCGTGAGCAGGCGTCTCTGCCCACTTTTGCTGCCATCGGTGGCATGATCTTTCCGGCGGCGATCTATCTCATCTTTAACTATTCCGACCCCATCACTCAGGTGGGCTGGGCGATTCCTGCTGCAACAGATATTGCCTTTGCATTGGGTATCATGGCCCTGTTGGGTAGCCGAGTGCCGGTAGCGCTTAAGGTCTTTCTGCTTGCGTTAGCCATTATCGATGACTTAGGCGTGGTGGTGATCATTGCCATGTTCTACAGCACAGATTTGTCGACCATCAGCCTGGTGGTGGCAGCGCTGGCGATAGTGATTCTGGTTGGGCTCAACCGTAAGGGGGTCACCTCATTGGCGCCTTATGGCGTAGTGGGCCTGATCCTGTGGATTGCCGTGCTCAAATCTGGGGTCCATGCGACTTTGGCGGGCGTTATTATTGCTTTCTGTATTCCACTGCGGGCGAAAGACGGTAGCTCACCCTCTGAAAATTTAGAGCATAGTCTGCACCCTTGGAGCACCTTTGTGATCTTGCCTATCTTTGCCTTTGCCAATGCGGGCGTGGATCTGTCGGGTATGAGTTTAGGGGATCTGCTATCGCCTGTACCAGTAGGGATTGCCTTGGGACTCTTGCTTGGTAAGCCGCTTGGAGTACTGCTATTTAGTTTTGTGGCCGTGAAGCTCAAACTTGCCGCACTGCCAGATGGTATGGGCTGGCGTCATATTGCGCCCGTAGCCGTAATGTGTGGTATCGGTTTTACCATGTCGATGTTTATCTCGTCCCTGGCCTTTATCGGTGAAGGTGAAGCCTATGGCGATTTAGCAAGATTGGGCATATTGACAGGATCTATCGCGTCGGCGGTAATAGGGTATTTTTGGTTATCTAAAGTGCTGCCAGAGAAAGGAGAAAAATCATGAAAAAAATCGTCGTGACACTCATGCTCTCGTTGGGATTAGCTGGGGGCGCCTCGGCTAGCCAACTGGCCGCCTGTAATCAGGATATCAATAGCGAGTCTTGTCAGCACTACCTTGAAGGGGTGGTTGACGGTGCGCTGATGTATAAGCCCAATGCTATGGGGAAAAGAGTCGAGAGTAATGGTTATGAGTCTCGCGCTCTTAAGTATCGCAGTGGTAAACGCTTCGAAGAAGCAAATCGTACCTATTGTGAGAGCCGTCTACCAGAGAGGGAAACCTTGGTACAGGGACTCGCTGAGGCGTTTGAGATGGGCAAAATCGATTCTGTCGATTCCCTCAGCGAAGTGATGTACGACCTGATGGATTGCCAGCGTCTGAAATAGGACGGGAGATTCGCAAACCTTGATGTCCCATCTTAATTACAACCATCTCTACTATTTTTGGATGGTGCACAAAAAAGGCTCGGTGGCTAAGGCCGCCGAGACCTTATGTTTGACCCCGCAGACGGTAACTGGGCAGATCCGCGTATTGGAGCAGCGTCTCAACGGCACGCTATTTAAGCGGGTAGGGCGTAACCTTGAGCCCACTGAGCTGGGTGAGCTGGTATTCCGTTATGCGGACAAGATGTTTAGTCTGAGTTATGAGATGTTAGATATCCTTAACTATCAAAAGGATAATAACATCTTGTTTGAGGTAGGCATCGCCGATGCCTTGTCTAAGGCGTTGGCCAGCCGCGTGTTACTTTCTGTTGTCCCCAGCGATGGCTCTATGCACCTGGCTTGCTATGAGGCAACCCACGAGAGCCTGATGGAACGCCTAAGAGCCCATAAGCTGGATATGATCTTGTCCGACTGTGCCGGCGAGTCACTCAAATATCCCGAGATCTTATCTAAGAAGCTCGGGGAGTGCGGCGTGGCATTTTTCTCATCGACTACTTATGAACAACCCTTTCCCGCTTGTCTGGAGCAGGGCAAGCTGTTGATCCCGGGCAAACGTACTTCGCTTGGCCAGCAGCTGCACCATTGGTTTGATGAGAATGGCCTGGATGTGACCATTCTTGGAGAGTTCGATGATGCTGCCATGATGAAAGCCTTCGGTTTCTTTAAGAAGGGGATCTTTGTGGCGCCCTCCATCTATAAGCAAGATATTCTCGCCCATGATATTCATCTTTTAGGGGAAACTAATGATATTAAAGAGGTTTATCATGTTATGTTTGCCGAGCGGATGATTCAGCATCCGGCGGTGAAATCATTGCTGGAAACCGATTTTAGTGATCTGTTTGCCGGTAAAGATCTTGAGGTGGAACGCTTATAAAAACGGTGTGAAGCCGTTAGCCTAACTGGTACACTATTGCCAATTAAAAATAAGGGAGTAGTTGTGTGTCAGAGCCAATGAACATTGCCAGAGTAAGATGGGCGTGCCGACGCGGCATGTTAGAGCTTGATGTATTGTTTCAACCCTTTGTTGAAACGCAATATGAGCATCTTTCTAATGATGACAAAGCTGTTTTTGTTCGTTTGTTAGAGTGTGAAGATCCCGAGTTGTTTGCCTGGTTTATGGGTCATGAAGTGTGTCCCGATCCTCTGCTTGCCGATATGGTCGTAAAAGTTCGTGGCCGGGCGGCGCCATAAGTTTGACCTTGTCGCTTCATTTGATCAGCGACTCTCGCTGATATGTTTTGCGGCCGTTTGTCTAAGTTCATTCTTGGTCTGGCCGCCAATTTCCCTTCTCTGGTTTGTTATTATCAAATACGCCCTGCTATCGGCAGTGGTCGGTTTCTTTGTTTATCAATTTTGGATACTCAAACACTGGTCATTTGGCTTCTGGCTGGATGAGTCCGGTAAGATTGGGCTGGATGAAAAGTCACAAGGCGCTGCGCAAACAGAAAACTGTGTGGCTCTGTATTATCGGCGGGTGTGGGTGAGTCCTTTTGCCGTACTCTTTTGGCTCTGTAGTGATGACAATAAGCGTTTGGTGATTCTGTGGCGGGATATGTTTGACGACACAGGCTATCGGCACCTGTGTCGTCTATTGCTCAGATTTGGTTAACTTAGGTTATTGCTCTGGGAGCAATATGGTAGGTAGCGGGTTATTGCCCTTATTCGGGTAATCGATATTGTAGTGCAGCCCACGGCTCTCTTTACGTTCCATGGCGCAGCGAATGATCAGCTCGGCAACCTGAACCAGATTACGCAGTTCGAGTAAGTTATTGCTCACCTTGAAGTTGCTGTAATACTCCTGGATCTCCTGCTGTAGCATGGCGCAGCGACGCAGCGCGCGCTCAAGGCGTTTATCTGAGCGTACGATCCCCACATAGTCCCACATGAAAAGACGCAGTTCATGCCAGTTGTGGGCAATCACCACCTCTTCATCTGAGTTGGATACTTTACTCTCATCCCAGGCGGGCAGCGCACCCGGCATAGGGATTTTAGTCAGTTGGCTCTCGATATCTTCGGCTGCGGCGCGGGCGAATACTAAACATTCCAGTAGTGAGTTACTGGCGAGGCGGTTGGCGCCATGCAGACCAGTATAAGCCACTTCACCTATGGCATAGAGGCCATTGAGATCGGTTTGGCCGTGGAGATCTGTCATCACGCCCCCACAGGTATAGTGAGCGGCAGGTACGACAGGGATAGGATCTTTAGTGATATCTATACCCAGCTCTAGACAACGTTTGTAGATAGTCGGGAAATGTTTGATCACAAAGTCAGCGGGTTTATGGGTGATATCCAGATAGACACAATCGGCGCCCAGACGCTTCATCTCATAGTCGATGGCACGAGCCACGATATCACGAGGGGCGAGTTCGCCACGCTCGTCGAAGTCGGGCATAAAGCGGGTGCCGTCCGGGCGTTTCAAATAGGCCCCTTCGCCCCTAAGCGCTTCCGTCAATAGGAAGTTGCGCGCATCGGCGTGGTAGAGACAAGTCGGATGGAACTGGTTGAACTCCATATTGGCCACACGGCAACCCGAGCGCCAGGCCATGGCAATACCGTCACCCGAAGCGATATCAGGATTTGAGGTGTATTGGTATACCTTTGAGCTACCACCTGTGGCCAGGGCAACAAAGCGTGCCTTGACGGTTTCCACATGTTCTTCGTCGCGGTTCCATACATAAGCACCAAGAACACGGTTGCCGGGTCGTTTGAGTTTGCGGGTGGTGATCAGGTCAATGGCGTTGTAGCGCTCCAGTACCTTGATATTGGGGTGGGTGAGCGCGCGCTCTTGCAGCGTAACTTGTACCTCTTTGCCTGTGGCATCGGCCGCGTGCAAGATACGCCTATGGCTATGGCCTCCTTCACGGGTTAAATGGTACGGCGCCTTGCTTTTATCACCGTCGGCGGTCTCTTCCTTATCGAAGGCGACACCGCAATGGATCAGCCATTCCATAGAGCTCTTGGCGTTTTCGGCGGTGAAGGTCACAACTTCTTCGTCGCATAACCCCGCCCCGGCAATCAGGGTATCGGTCACGTGAGATTCGATGGTATCCTCTTCATCGAATACTGAGGCGATACCACCCTGTGCATAATAGGTGGAGCCTTCGCTGAGTGGACCTTTGGAGAGTAAGATAACGTTTGATTTTTCAGCCAGATGTAATGCTAAAGTCAAACCAGCAGCCCCGCTGCCGATAACCAAAACGTCAGATTGATGTTCAACTACTTGTTTCATCAGGTATCATGGTAAGTTATGCGAGTATTGTCTATGGTAAACCAAGACGGAATTTATGGATACAGATCTCGCGGTAGAAAATAAATTTGGATATCGCAATTTTTTTTAGAACTTTTTCGGTGTGGGCTAGTCTACATATGTGAATATGATTCGAGCGACTGAGAAATCAGCATTTTAGATTTAGGAGTAGTCGGCTCGGATGAGTGGACAGATAAGTGATCAACAACTCGTTGAGCGAGTGCAGCAAGGAGACAAAAACGCTTTTAACCTGCTGGTACAGAAATACCAGAGCAAAGTCATTAATCTGATTGCCCGTTATGTGCGGAATCAGGCGGATGTGGCGGATGTGGCACAGGAAGCCTTTATTAAAGCTTATCGTGCGCTGCCTAACTTTAGGGGTGAGAGTGCGTTTTACACTTGGTTGTATCGCATCGCGGTGAATACCGCGAAAAATCATTTAGTGGCACAGGGCAGGCGAGCGCCTGCCAATGATGTCGATGCAGAAGAAGCCGAATACTATGACGGCAGTGATGCGCTAAAGGAGTTCGCCTCCCCAGAGCGTCTTATGTTGTCAGATGAGATTCAGAAAGTGGTTTTCGATACGCTCGATACCTTGCCGGAAGAATTGAAGATGGCCATCTCTTTACGTGAACTCGATGGGATGAGTTATGAAGAGATTGCCAATGTGATGGAGTGCCCTGTGGGTACTGTGCGTTCTCGTATTTTTAGAGCGCGTGAAGCCATCGACAAGAAGTTGCAGCCTTTGCTGGAACGATAAAGCATTTAACTCGATACACTAAATTTATATGGGTGATAAATGGATAAATTAGGTCAGGAATGGGTCTCCGCTGCCGTTGACGGTGAAGTCGACGAGCAGGTATTGGCTGAATTGGCAGCCGATACGGATTCGCATGAAAAGTGGCGTGATTATCACATGATAGGTGATGCAATGCGTGGTGAGTTGCCAGCTGCGATCAATTTAGAT
Source organism: Shewanella marisflavi (assembly GCF_002215585.1). NCBI lineage: Bacteria > Pseudomonadati > Pseudomonadota > Gammaproteobacteria > Alteromonadales > Shewanellaceae > Shewanella > Shewanella marisflavi. Next base: position 3,192,761 of record NZ_CP022272.1, on the reverse strand, counting down.
CTCAGTGCCAATATCGCTGCGGCTATCGAGCATGAGCCTAGTATCCTGGTGCCTAAGCGTGTCGATACGCCTGAAGTCGCGCCCCAAAGTCAGTTTGCCAAGGTGGTCCCGCTATTTAAGCAGTTTGGTCAGTATGCCATTGCGGCCAGTGTGGCACTGGTAGCCGTGATTGGTGTACAAAATTATAATCAGACTGGTATCGAAGATGCGGCGCCTATGCCGGTACTCAATACCCGTCCTTTGATTGGTAGCGCATCACCGGTGAGTTTGCAGACGGGCCCTGTGCAGCAAAATCAAAGCTATACCAATGAGCGTGTGATGGAGCAGCGTCATCGCATTAACACCTATATTCAAGATCATATGCTGCAACAAAGATTGAACAACAGTGCCAATATAGACGACAATGGTGAGATGACACCGATCCCGGTTAATCACTAAAAGCTTTTTATACTGGTCACACTGTTACCCTATATGTGTAGATTAGTATGGTTAAGGAGTTAGCTTGCGTCTTATTTGGTTGGCCCTGTTAGTCCTGGTTTTTCCTGTCAGCGCGCAGGAAGAACTGTCCGCTAAGGCTTGGCTTGAAAATATGAGCCTTGCCTTGAAAGGGCAAGAATTCAAGATGTCCTTGATCCACCTTCAAGCGGATCACATTCGTCCCCTGGTTTATATTCACGGTATGGTCGATGACCAAGAGGTGGCTTTTCTCGAACACCTTAATGGTCCGCCGAAAAATGCCGTGCGTGTCGGTAATACCGTCACCTTTATCGAACATGACCAACCCGCCTATAGCGTGAGAGCTGATCGTATCCAAGGGGTATTACCTCCCGCCTTTGCTGGCTCTATCTCCAACCTGGAAGCTGGGTATCAGTTTGTGCTCGGCGGTCGTTCGCGACTTGCAGGGCGCCCCAGTCAGTTGGTGCGAATTATTCCTAATGATGACCATAGATACGGTTATCAGGTGTGGCTGGATATGGATACCTATCTGCCTCTACGTTATGACATGCTCAATCTTGAGAAGCAGTTACTCGAGCAGATACTGGTCGTAGAGCTGATTGTGCTAGATGACGCGCCAGCGATTTTGCATGAAGCCTATAAGCAGGATTGGCCCGAGATCATGCCGCAGCCCCAGAGGGAACAGGCCGATAACTGGCAATTCACTTGGTTGCCCCAAGGTTTTAAGATCTTGGTGAAGGATAATCACAGGCTGATTGGTAGCCATGAGGCGGTGGAGTACATTGCCCTAAGCGATGGTTTAGTCAATATCTCAGTGTATGTGGCCAGAGCCGGTGATACCGCGCTGCCCGATGAGTTGATGACACGTAACGGTTTGTCCTTAGCAACTGAAAGGGTGGGTAACGCCGAAGTCGTTGCTGTGGGCAAGGTGCCTGCAGAGACACTAAGCCGTATCGCAAAAAGCATCACTATAGAGTGATCTGATTATGATGGAAGAAACCGCCACAGTGATCAGGTGCCCGGGCGATGGCTGGGTTACTGTTGAAGTGAAAGTTAAAAATGCCTGTAATCATTGTGATAACAATGAGAGTTGTGGAACTTCTGCCGTATCCAAGGCTTTTTCTCCTAAAGTGCAGCGATTCTCGCTGCCCAGTAATACCCAATATGAAGCGGGTGAACTGCTTAAGCTTGGCCTGCCTGAAAGCGTGATCTTAAAGGCCGCTGCTATCGTCTATCTAATGCCGCTGGCGGGTTTATTTATCGGCGCAGGCATAGGCCATTTTATGGCGCAAAGTCTGGATCTCGCTGGCAATGATATACCGGCCATTATCACAGGTATTCTCGGGGCTGTTAGTGCCTGGATGGTCGGGCGCCGCTGGGCCAAGGCCATAGAGATAAACAGTCAACCTGTTATCATCTCCCGTCTGGGGCACCCCCTTAGCAAGGTGTCTTCAGTCAGCTAGTCTATTATTTTCACCGTCTGAATGATTCCAATTGGTATTAGGTTGTCGATCGGGTACAATTCGGCACTTTTAGATAATTTTCAATTTCGAGTTTAGTCATTTCGCACAATGAAGCATATTAGAAACTTTTCGATTATTGCCCATATTGATCACGGCAAATCAACCCTTTCTGACCGTCTTATTCAAGAGTGCGGTGGCTTGTCTGACCGCGAGATGGCGGCGCAAGTATTGGACTCAATGGATCTCGAGCGTGAGCGCGGTATTACCATTAAAGCCCAGAGTGTGACACTCGACTATAAAGCCAAAGATGGTGAAACCTACCAGCTTAACTTCATCGATACTCCTGGTCACGTGGACTTCTCCTATGAAGTTTCGCGTTCACTGGCGGCTTGTGAAGGCGCCTTGTTAGTGGTCGATGCCGGGCAAGGTGTTGAGGCACAGACGCTGGCAAACTGCTATACCGCTCTCGAAATGGATCTCGACGTGGTTCCTGTACTCAACAAGATAGATCTACCTCAGGCCGACCCAGAGCGAGTCGCTGAAGAGATTGAAGATATTGTAGGTATCGAGGCCACTGACGCGGTGCGCTGTTCGGCGAAGACGGGTCTTGGTATTAGCGATGTGCTGGAAACGATTGTTGCGCAGATCCCGCCACCAAAAGGCGATCCTGATGCGCCGCTGCAGGCATTGATTATCGATTCTTGGTTTGACAGTTACCTGGGCGTGGTTTCTTTGGTGCGCATCAAGAACGGCATGCTTAAGAAGGGTGACAAGTTTAAGGTGATGTCGACCGGCCAAACCCATACAGCCGATCGCGTCGGTATTTTCACGCCTAAGCAGACAGATACGACTCAGCTGAATACGGGTGAAGTGGGCTTCGTGATTGCGGGCATCAAAGAGATCCACGGCGCGCCAGTGGGCGATACTTTGACGCTGGCCAAGAATGGCGCTGACAAGCCTCTTCCTGGTTTTAAGAAGGTGAAGCCTCAGGTATATGCGGGCGTATTCCCTATCTCGACCGACGATTATGAAAATTTCCGTGATGCGCTCAACAAGCTGAGTCTTAATGATGCGTCGCTCTTCTTCGAGCCAGAAACCTCATCGGCACTGGGCTTTGGTTTCCGTATCGGTTACCTCGGCCTACTGCACATGGAGATCATTCAGGAGCGTCTGGAACGCGAATATAACCTGGATCTGATCACGACAGCACCTACGGTAGTTTATGAGGTAGTGACCACTAAGGGCGAGACAATCTATGTCGATAACCCATCGGATCTTCCACCGATGAATAATATCGAAGAGATGCGCGAGCCTATCGTGGAGACTAATATCCTGGTACCGAAAGAATACCTGGGTAATGTGATCACCCTTTGTGTCGAGAAACGTGGTGTACAGACCAACATGGTCTACCACGGCAATCAGGTGGCAATCACCTATGATATGCCGATGGCCGAAGTGGTGATGGACTTCTTTGATCGTCTGAAATCAACCAGTCGTGGTTATGCGTCGCTGGAATACAACTTTAAGCGTTTCGAGGCCGCCGACATGGTGCGTCTGGATGTGTTGATTAACGGCGATCGCGTCGATGCCCTAGCGATGATTCTGCATAAGGCTAACGTGCGTTACCAAGGTTTGGCCTTGGTCAACAAGATGAAAGAGCTTATTCCTAGACAGATGTTTGATATCGCAATTCAGGCCGCCGTTGGCAGTCAGATCATTGCCCGTTCTTCAGTGAAAGCACTGCGTAAAGACGTAACCGCTAAGTGTTATGGTGGTGACGTGTCGCGTAAGAAGAAGCTGCTGCAGAAGCAGAAAGAGGGTAAGAAGCGTATGAAGCAGGTGGGTAATGTTGAAGTGCCTCAAGAGGCCTTCCTGGCAGTGCTCAAGCTCAACGAGTAATCACTTTTTAGTTAATAATTGTTAATAGTGATCGATAATGAGCGCCGCGGTTTGCGGCGCTTTGTTTGTTACAGTATAAATGGGCTATTGACCTGCTCCCTAGGCAGGTACCGACAATCTCATTTCGCAGGAGTTAGTTAGCGTATGGCAGCTTATTTTTCCCTTATTTTGGTCTTGGTGACACTGGGCAGTGGCTTGATCTGGATGTTTGATGCCCTGGTGTTAGCGCCGAAGCGCCAACAGAAGCTGGCGATAGCTCAGGCCGCTAATCAGGAGATCAGTGAAGAGAGTGCTGAAAAAATCGTGCGTGAATCCGCCATAGTGGAAACCTCGCGCTCTATTTTTCCAGTTATCGCTTTCGTGTTGATCTTACGCTCTTTTCTTTATGAGCCGTTTCAAATTCCCTCAGGTTCTATGATGCCAACCCTGTTGGTGGGTGACTTTATCCTGGTAGAGAAGTTTAGCTATGGGCTAAAAGATCCTGTGTGGCGCAGCAAACTGGTAGAAACAGGAAAGCCTGAGCGCGGCGATGTGGCGGTATTTAAATATCCGGAAAATCCACAAATTGACTATATCAAGCGTGTCATCGGCCTGCCGGGCGACCGCATCGTCTATCGTAACAAGGACCTCTATATTCAAAAAGCCTGCCCAGAGGGACAGAGTGAATGTCCAAAGCTTGAGAAGATAGCGCGCGTTGGGGTCAATCAGGGAGAGTTCACCCAAGATAATATTCCACTGCTACGTTACAAGGAGCAGTTAGGGAATGTGACCCACGATATTTTGATCAACCCAGGGCGCGGTGAGCCAACCTCTTACTACTTCCGTGAAGGTAATCTGGCAGTGGGTGAGTTTGTGGTGCCAGAGGGACAATATTTCATGATGGGCGACAACCGCGATAATAGTACCGACTCGCGCTTCTGGGGCTTTGTGCCTGAAGCTAACCTTGTTGGCAAGGCGGTAGCGATCTGGATTAGTTTTGAATTTGAGCGTAAGCCATCGGACTTTTTGCCCACTTGGGTACCGACAGGTGTACGTTTTAACCGTGTAGGCGGAATTGTGTAGATGGAACCCATTAAAAATCTGCCGCGTTTGGGTAGAACCTTAGGTTATCAGTTTCAGCAAATTGCCCTGTTAGAGCAGGCGCTGACCCACAGGAGTGCGGCCAGCAAGCATAATGAAAGACTTGAGTTTTTAGGTGACTCGATTCTCTCAATCGTGATCTCAGATGCCTTGTATCAACAGTTTCCCAAGGCGACCGAAGGCGATCTCAGCCGCATGCGTGCCACGCTTGTGTGTGGCAAGATGCTGGCAGAGATCGCCAAAGAGTTTAAGCTTGGCGACTATCTTAAGTTAGGCCCTGGCGAACTTAAGAGTGGCGGATTCCGCCGTGAATCTATTCTGGCCGATGCCATGGAAGCCATTATCGGCGCCATCTATCTTGATGCTGATATCGAGGCTTGTCGCACTTTAGTACTAAACTGGTATAAGAGCCGCTTGGCGGTGATAGAGCCGGTGAATCAGAAAGATCCAAAGACCCTGCTGCAGGAGCACCTGCAGGGATTTAAACAGCCACTACCTGTATACAAGGTGGTGAATATTAGCGGCGAAGCCCACGCGCAAACCTTTACCGTGGAATGCAAAGTGGAGCAGTTGAAAGAGGCCGTTGTTGGCGTGGCAAATTCCCGCAGAAAGGCAGAACAGATTGCCGCGGCAGAAGTATTGGAGCGTATTAAATCATGAGCGATAAACCCGAACAGGCGCAAGAGCCCAGTTTAGATGAACTCTTGGCTCGAATGAACCAAGGGGCCAGTGGCACTCAATATGAAGTGACCTACTGCGGCATGGTGGCGATCGTTGGTCGTCCCAATGTGGGTAAGTCGACACTGCTGAATAAGTTGTTAGGCCAAAAGATTTCGATCACCTCCAAGAAACCGCAGACCACGCGTCACCGCATCATGGGGATCCATACCGATGGGCCGCGTCAGGTGGTGTTTATCGACACCCCAGGACTGCATATCGAAGAAAAACGCGCCATCAACCGCCTGATGAACCGCGCCGCGTCCAGCTCCCTGGCCGAGGTTAGTTTGGTGGTGTTTGTGGTCGATGGTCTTAACTGGACCGCGGACGATGAGATGGTGCTGAAGAAGCTCCAAAGCCGTGATGATGGTCGTAAGACGATTCTGGCGATCAACAAGGTGGATAACATCAAGGATAAGGAAGCGCTGTTTCCGCATCTGCAGAGCTTAGCTGCTAAATTTGAATTTGATGAGATTCTGCCTATTTCGGCTACCCATGGCACCAATGTGCAGCGCATCATGGATCTCGCGCTCGAGTCTGTGCCTGAGTCACCTCATTTCTTCCCGGAAGATTATGTGACCGACAGATCGCAGAAATTCATGGCATCTGAGATCGTGCGTGAGAAGCTGATGCGCTTCTTAGGGGATGAACTGCCTTATGATGCCACGGTGGAGATCGAGCAGTTTAAGATGATGGAAAATGGCGTCTATCAGATCAATGCTCTGATTCTGGTTGAACGTGAGACCCAAAAACGCATGGTGATCGGTAACAAGGGTGAGCGCATCCGTACCATAGCCACCCAGGCCCGCCTGGATATGGAGGTCTTATTCGATAATAAGGTGTTCCTCGAGGTATGGGTTAAGGTCAAGTCCGGCTGGGCGGATGATGAGCGTGCCCTGCGCTCACTGGGTTATGGCGAAAGCTAGGCCGGCAGGATAAGATTGAGCCGAGATGATGAAAGTGAGTACTTTTGTCATCTCGGCTTTTTTATGAGTATCGATTAAGGAAAAGGATACATGCAAAGGGGGTATGTACTACACACCCGCCCTTACAGGGAGTCGAGTGTGCTGGTTAATCTATTGGTGGATGGCCTCGGCCGGGTCGATGCCGTGGCGCGCCTTGGCAGCGGTAAATCGTCCATCAAGAGCATACTGCAACCTTTTCAGCCCCTATTGTTTCAACTGTCGGGTCGAAGCAGTCTTAAGAGCCTGTACCAGGTGGAAGCGGCCAGTCCGGCCGTGCCCTTAAGTGGCAGCGACAGCTTTGCTGGTCTCTATCTTAACGAGTTGATGGTACGCTGTCTGTCGGTTGAACATGGCGCCGAGCAGTTTTTCTTTACCTATCACAAGACGCTGATGGCCATGGCGGCAAGCTTTAGCGAGGCCCAGCTCAGACAGTTTGAGTTAGCACTACTTAAAGAGCTTGGGGTGATGCCTTCCCTGACCCGGGATATCGATGGTAGCCCTATCGAAGCCGATTACTATTATCGCCTGCTGTCTGAGGAGGGCTTTAGTACGGCGCTTGGCCCTAAGCCTAACCATTTTAGTGGCAAGATGCTGCTGGCGCTGGAGCAAGATAAGCTAGTCGCAGACCAATTTAAGCAGGCTAAGCTGTTGATGCGGCAGCTGCTGGCGCCGCTGTTAGGAGACAAGCCACTCAAGTCCCGGGCACTGTTTTTAAAGGGTAACCGTCCATCTCGCTACAGTAAGTAACGCTGCAGTCGCGGTGAGGGCGTAGACTTGAGTATTTTCATTTGGTGTTTTCCTTGTGGCCTTCCCTTAAGCTTGAGTAAAATAGGCACAAAATTCAAATCGCTAAACTCTACACTTAAGGAATCTCCATGAGCCGCATTCATCTAGGCGTTAATATTGATCACATTGCTACCTTACGTCAGGCCCGTGGGACCAGCTATCCAGATCCCGTACATGCTGCAGCCGTTGCCGAGCATGCGGGCGCCGAAGGCATTACCGTGCATCTGCGTGAAGACAGACGTCATATCTGCGACCGCGATATCTATCTGTTGGCTAAGACCATCAAGACGCGCATGAATTTCGAGATGGCGGTGACCGAGGAGATGTTGGATATCGCCTGTGAGGTTAAGCCTGCCTATGTCTGTTTAGTGCCAGAGAAGCGCGAAGAGCTGACCACAGAAGGTGGTTTAGACGTAGCCGGTCAGCAGGAGAAGATCCGCGCCGCAGTTGAGCGTTTGACCGCCCTTGGCATCAAGGTATCGCTGTTTATCGACGCCGATCCCGTGCAGATTGATGCAACGGTCGCCGTGGGCGCCCCAGTTATCGAGCTTCACACAGGTTGCTATGCCGATGCCGAGACAGATGCAGAGCAGGCAAAAGAGCTGGCGCGTATCACAGAGATGGCCACCTATGCCCATGGTAAAGGCTTAGTGGTTAACGCGGGTCATGGTCTGCACTATCACAATGTTAAGCCTATCGCGGCAATTCCTGAGCTCTATGAGCTTAATATTGGCCACGCCATTATTGCCCGCGCCGCTATCGACGGTTTAGATAAGGCCGTTCGCGACATGAAGCAGTTGATGGTCGAAGGCCGTAGCGGTCAGTAGTGTAAAGGCATGCGCCCTTATTGGGCGCGTGTTGAAGGAGAACTTATGATCGTAGGCTTAGGGACTGATATCGTCGAGATCGCGCGTATCGTCAACAAGGTGCCCGAGGCGGGTGATGAGTTAGCCTTGGCTAAATGTCCACTGGCCAAGCGAGTGCTGACCCAGACTGAGATGGCGATATTTGTTGCCTCCGCGCAGCCTGGGCGCTACCTGGCCAAACGCTTCGCCGCTAAGGAAGCTGCCGCCAAGGCATTGGGTACCGGAATAGGGCGCGGCGTCTCATTTCAACATATTGCCATCAGTAACGATGCCAACGGCGCTCCTTCAATCACCTTTAGCGATGGTGCGGCAGATAGGCTCACAACACTTGGCGGTGCGCGCGCACATATCTCCATTGCCGATGAAAAGCATTATGCTACGGCAACCGTGATCCTGGAATCCTGCTAAGGCAGGATGCTACCCCCACCTTTTTTGTTTGAAATCTTCTTTCGGATTGGCGCGAGTACTCGGCTTGAGTGCTCTAGCGTGTTTGAGTCTTATACTCCTGATTTATAAAAACTTATGCTGCTTTTGTTTTAGGCTGGTATCTGTTGATGAAATGTTTTAGCTTAGGTTGAATCAGACAAGCGTTGTGCTTCATCCCTTGAGTCTTAATGGCCTGGTTGGGAAGAGTTGATGGAACGCTAAAAGCCATAAGATAATGGAGCTAACCATGAAATCTGCGATTGAGCAGTTATCCACCTATAAGAGCGTTCACCTCAATCCCACTAATATTAAGACGCATTTTGTGGGGATACCGCTGATCATCTGGGCGGCTTTTGTGATGTTAAACAGCATACCTGTGACCTTTTTTACCCATGAACCATCGGGTCTGGTATTTAATGTGGCTGGGCTGTTTACCGTTTTTGTCTTGCTCTATTATTTCATCTTGCATGCGAGACTCGCCCTTGGGTTGATGTTGTTTATTCTTCCTGTGCTCTACACCTCCTATTTAGTGTCACTGCAGGATCAGGCTTGGCCTATCGCCATTAGTATCTTCGTGATTGGCTGGATCTTTCAGCTTATTGGCCACAAGTATGAGAAAGCTAAGCCGGCCTTTATCGACGACTTGAACCAGCTGCTTATTGGCCCCTTTTTCCTGATGGCTGAGCTCTATTTTATGCTAGGGCTGGAGAAGGAGCTGGACAAGGCGATAACGCCTCTGGCGATAGAGAAGCGCCGCGCCTTAACCCATGCCAGTAAGGGCGGCTAATAACAGTGTTCATATAAGTGATAATAAGCAAAAAGGCGCTTTAGAGCGCCTTTTTTTGTGAGTGGTGGAACACTATTTTCGACTGCCCTTGGGCGCCTTGTAGTGCTGGGGTATCACCCGTACCGTCTTGACCATATTATCTGCAACCTCTACCACCTCGAGCGGATAGCCACACAGACGCATCGAAGTATTGGGCTCGGGGATCTCTTCCAGATATTCTAAGATTAGCCCGTTAAGTGTCTTAGGTCCGTCGATAGGGAAATGCCACTCCATCTCCTTGTTCAGATCACGGATGTTGATGGTGGCGTCAATCAAAAAGCTGCCGTCTTGCTGCTTGTTGATATCTTCGCTGGGTGTGGTGATCATCGAAGTGGTAAAGTCGCCGACGATCTCTTCCAGAATATCTTCCAGTGTCACCAGCCCCTGAATATCGCCATATTCATCCACTACTAGACCGATGCGCTCCTTATTGTGCTGAAAGTTAGCCAGCTGCACGTTAAGGGGCGTTCCTTCTGGAATAAAGTAGATCTCTTTTACTGCCCTTAGCAGTGAGGACTTACTGAATTGCTGCTTAGATTGCAGTCGCAGCGCATCTCTTAAGTGCACAAAGCCTACCGCATCATCTATGTTGTCGCGGTATAGCAATACCCGGGTATGGGGACTCTGAATCACCTGTCTATTGATGCGGCTAAAGTCATCGTTAATGTTGATGGCGTAGAGATCCGAGCGGGGGATCATGATGTCTTCGACCGTGACCTTTTCCAGATCCATGATAGACAGCAACATCTCCTGGTGGCGCTGAGGGATCAGGGCGCCCGCTTCGTGCACCACAGTGCGCAGCTCCTCCTGACTCAGGGCATCATCGGCCTTCACCGAACGAATTCCCAGTAAGCGCAGGAAAGTGGAGGTAATAAAGTTAACGATTTTCACCAGAGGTGATAGCACGACCAATAGCGCCTTGAGCAGTATGCTCGAAGGAAAAGCGATGCGTTCAGGATGCAAGGCCGCCACGGTTTTCGGCGTCACTTCGGCAAACACCAGCACCACTAAGGTAAGCACACCAGTGGCAATGGCGACCCCCAGATCGCCAAATAAGCGTATACCTAAGATGGTGGCAATGGCCGAGGCGAGAATATTCACCAGGTTGTTGCCGATCAGAATTAAACCTATCAAACGGTCAGGACGCTCTAACAGCTTGATGGCTCGCTTGGCGCCCTTGTGCCCGCTATTAGCCAGATGCCGTAAGCGATAGCGGTTGAGCGACATCATGGCGGTTTCTGAGCCAGAGAAGTAGGCGGAGATAATAATGAGTACAAATAGAAGTATTAGAAGTACGCTGGTGGATATAGCTTCCAATCAGTGGCCCCACTTTGGCGTTGATGAGTAAGAATAGCGTTAAGGCATAAGTAAATACAGCGGTTTGGACAAAGAGTCAAGTTCACCTGGGTAGCACTTTAGTCAATACTGACCCAGATGAATGTTAGTACTTAGCCTCTGCTGGGCTCACTATTGCAGGATTAACTCTTTAACGATACGGGCGCCGAAATAGGCGAGAGAGAGCAGAGTCGCTCCTATCAAGGTGTAGGCGACCGCGGTGCGGATCTTACAGCCTACCCAGTATTGTTGGCCCAACATGGCGATATAGGTAAACCAAGCCATGATAGAGAGAATAGCCTTATGGCCTTGGCCATTGGCAAACATATCGTCCAGGAAGATAAAGCCAGTTGCCAGCGATAGGCTTAACAGCACCACACCGATAATCACCAGATGATACAGCTGTTTTTCAACTGTCATTAGTGGGGGAATTGCCGGGCTGAGCATCAACTGTTTCTTTTTCAGCTTGTTTTGGATCATCGCCAGTTGAATGGCGTACAAGGCAGCAATCATCAGTGCACTGTATGCCATCAGCGACAGCACCACGTGGGCAAGGACTTCAGGATAGAGTTCGAAGTGGGTGATATATTCGGGCGGTAGTAGCCACAGCAAGGCGACAGAGATCACCGAGCAGGCATAGACAACCGGCACGACCACAATGACCTTAAGACGGAACATCAAAATGGTAAAGGTGAAGGAGATAATCCAGTTCACCATGGAGATCACATTGGTCAGGCTAAAGTTTTGACCGTTACCGGTAAAGATGGCCTGATACAGTGCGGCGGCATGAAGTACCACGGCCACAGCGGCAACGGCCGCGACGGCTTTACGGTTAGGGCCATCAGCATGAAACAGTCGACTGACCACTAAGACGAGCGCGATACTGTAAAATAGAATGGCAGAAGCCGAAAAAATCACCATCGAAAATTAACCTACCGTTATGTTAGCTTTCTTGTTGTAAAACGGCTCGCACTAAGCGGCCGAGTTTGTCTCGTTAGTTGATTGTTAGAATAACACGATGGAGACTATTTTGGGCAGAGGCTTTACACACAAAAATTAGCACTTTCTGAGCGTTACTCCTAAGTTTTGACATTTTCTTGCCTGCAAAATAGTGCGATGTCCCAGCCATAACTTACGCAGTGCGGTAGCATAATATCTGTGCATCGCTATAATACGCCCCAATCATGTAAATTCTAACCGGTAAAGAACGCGATAATGTTTGAGAACCTAACCGACAGATTATCACGAACCCTGAAGAACATCAGTGGCCGTGGTCGCTTAACTGAAGACAATATTAAAGAAACGTTACGCGAAGTGCGCATGGCGCTACTGGAAGCAGACGTCGCTTTGCCCGTTGTACGAGCCTTCGTCAACAGCGTCAAGGAACGTGCCGTCGGCCAGGAAGTCTCTAAAAGTCTGAGTCCTGGCCAGGCCTTTATCAAAATAGTCCAGAGTGAACTGGAAAACGCCATGGGCGAAGCCAACGAGGCATTAAACCTCTCGGCGCAGCCACCCGCGGTGATCATGATGGCGGGCCTGCAAGGTGCGGGTAAGACCACCAGTGTCGCCAAGCTATCTAAGTTCCTACGCGAAAGAGAGAAAAAATCGGTACTCGTGGTTAGTGCCGACGTTTATCGCCCCGCGGCGATAAAACAGCTGGAAACCTTGGCCGCCGAAGTCGAAGTTGAATTTTTCCCATCGGATGTTAGCCAGAAGCCTATCGATATCGTTAACGCAGCCATGGCTCACGCCAAGCTCAAGTTTATCGATGTGGTGATTGTCGATACCGCAGGTCGCCTGCATGTCGATGAAAGCATGATGGATGAGATCAAGGCATTACACGCCGCCGTTAAGCCTATCGAAACCCTGTTTGTGGTCGATGCCATGACAGGTCAGGATGCGGCCAATACCGCCAAGGCCTTTAATGAGGCGTTGCCACTGACTGGTGTGGTGTTGACTAAGGTCGACGGTGATGCCCGCGGTGGTGCGGCCTTGTCGATTCGTCATATCACTGGCAAGCCAATTAAGTTTTTAGGTGTCGGCGAGAAGACCGATGCGTTAGAGCCTTTCCATCCGGATCGTGTTGCTTCACGAATTCTTGGCATGGGCGATGTCCTCTCTTTGATCGAAGAGGTCGAACGCGGCGTCGACAAAGAGAAGGCGATGAAGCTGGCCTCTAAGGTCAAGAAGGGCGGCAGCTTTGACTTAGAAGATTTCCGCGAGCAACTGCAACAGATGAAAAACATGGGCGGCATGATGAATATGCTGGAGAAGCTACCCGGTGTGGGTCAGTTGCCGCCAGAAGCCTTGGCTCAGGTGCAAGATGGTAAGCTAACCGGGCAAATGGAGGCTATTATTAACTCTATGACGCCTGCTGAGCGTAAGCGCCCTGATATTATCAAAGGGTCTCGCAAGCGTCGTATCGCCATGGGCTCGGGCACTCAGATCCAGGATGTGAACCGCTTGCTCAAGCAATTTACCCAGATGCAGAAGATGATGAAGAAAATGTCGGGTAAAGGTGGCATGAAGAAGATGATGCGCGGCATGAGTGGCATGCTGCCTCCAGGCATGAAGATGCCTGGCCGTTAATTAAGTCTTTTTAAAATTCGCAAATCATAAAGCTCAAGCAATACGCTTGAGCTTTTTTTTGCGATGTCGAAGAAAGCTGCAACTGAGGTTATTGACTGATTTTATGGTTTTTTATCTTGCTGCTATTTGGTTGTTCTCTTGATGTTGTTGGATGTTAGCATTTACACTTATTCCTGCACACCACATCGTATTAACGTTGCTCATTGATTCGTTGAGTTTGAAATGGGCAGCCTTGTGCTGCGTGGTACGATTGATTAATTTAGGACATATTCATGATTAGAATAGTTTTTCCGGCAAAACACTTAGTCGTTGTCATTGTGGCATTAATTTCTTTAGTTGGCTGCGAGAAGACTGAGCCGAAAATCATTCCTAAGTTAGTTGTTGTTGAGAAAGTCAGTTCAACCAATGTGCCACTTTATGGCAACTACATTGGCGTGACACAAGCATCACTTGATGTAGAGGTTAGGGCACGTATTGATGGTTTTGTTGAAGAAAAAAGCTTCATCGAAGGTAGTGCGGTAAAAAAAGGTGCAGTGTTATATCGCATTGACAATCGACCTTATTTGGCAGTGGTAAATCGTTTAAAAGCCAATGTCGAATCACAGCAATCAGCTTTGGATAAAGCCAAGCGTGATGTGGACCGTTTAAGGCCTTTGTATGAGCAAGATGCTGCTAGTCAGCTCGATTTTGATAATGCGTTATCAGTGTTATCCCAAGCTAAATCAAGTCTTGCGGCAAGTATGGCTGAGTTGGAAGAAGCTCAGTTGGAGCTGAGTTATACAGAGATTAAATCGCCGATATCTGGTTTAGTTAGCCGTTCAGAGGTTGATATAGGTGCACTCGTTGGCAGTAATGGTCAATCTTTGCTTACTCGGGTAAAGCAAGTTAACCCCATCTATGTCACCTTCAATATGTCGGCTTTAGATTACCTTAATGCCCGTCGTCGCATGACGAGTTACTCTGACAAGAAAGAAGCCGAGACCGAAGGTAAAGCCGTCGAAGGTTTTGTGGCTATTACCTTACCCGACAATAGTGCTTACCCATATTTGGGGGATGTGCGCTTTACCGACCCGTCAGTTAATCCTGAAACGGGTACCTTTCAAGTAAGGGCTGAGCTACCCAATCCCAATAAAGAGCTGCTACCAGGTCAATATACCAATGTACGGATCAAGCTTGATGAGATAGATGACGCCGTAGTGATCCCACAAAAGGCTACCCAGGTCGAACAGGGCGGGGTATATGTCATGGTGGTGCAACCTGATAATAAGGTCGAGCGGCGTTTTATCGTGATAGAGCACCAGGGTAAGATGGGGGTAGTGGTTAAGAGTGGTTTACGCGCGGGTGAATTGGTGATTGTTGAAGGTATGCACCGCGTTCGTCACGGTCAACTGGCTGAGCCATTAACTCAACAAGAATATCAACAGCGCGAAGATCGAGCTCAAAAAGAACAGGCGCTTAAGCAGCAAGCGTTAGAACAAGAACAGGAGCAGTAACCATGGCACAATTTTTTGTGACTCGACCGGTTTATGCTTGTGTTATCTCCATTGTGATCGTGCTGCTTGGCTTAATTGCCATGTTTAAACTGCCGATAGATCAATATCCTTATATTACGCCGCCACAAGTTAAAGTGTCGGCTTCCTATCCTGGTGCCGCATCAACAACGGCTGCAGAGTCGGTTGCTACACCGTTAGAGCAAGAATTAAACGGTTTACCGAACATGATTTATATGAGCTCTAAGAGCACTAACTCTGGCAGCACTAATGTCACCATTACCTTTGATGTTGGCACTAACCCTGACTTGGCTGCGGTTGATGTGCAAAACTCAACTCAACAAGCCGCTGGAAGCTTACCCATTGATGTGCAAACCGAAGGGGTGTCTGTATCGAAAGAAGCCTCGGTTGAGCTACTTAAATTGGCGTTAACATCGACCGATGATCGCTATGACGAAATTTATTTAAGTAACTACGCTACCATCAATATTCAAGCTGCCCTTAAACGTATCCCAGGCGTCGGGCGAGTGCGAAATACCGGGTCACGAAGCTATTCAATGCGAGTCTGGTTAAAGCCCGATATTATGGCTGGTTATGGCCTTACGACTAGCGACGTGATCGCAGCGGTAAAAGCACAGAATAAGGAGTCGCCCGCGGGGGCTATTGGTTCTCAGCCCAATGCAGAGTCCCTAAGTATGACAATGCCTATCACCGCAGAGGGGCGTATGAGCAGTGTGCCGCAATTTAAAGAGATTATTGTACGTGCCAATAGCGATGGTTCTCTTATCAGGTTGCGTGATATTGCGCGGGTGGAGTTAGGCTCGTCATCCTACACCCTACAGTCACAACTAAATGGGGTCAATGCGACCATTTTGCAGGTTTACCTGTTACCCGGCGCCAATGCCCTAGAGGTGACCAAAAAAGTTAAAAACGAAATGGCGACACTGGCAGAAAAGTTCCCTCAAGGTATGAACTGGGAAGTCTTTTTTGATGCCTCGATTTTTATTGAAAACTCGATTGAAGAAGTGGTTAAAACGTTAATTGAAGCGTTGATACTAGTGATATTGGTGGTCTATCTATTCCTGCAGAACTTGCGGGCAACCTTGATCCCCGCAATTGCGGTGCCAGTATCATTGATTGGCACGCTGGCGGCCATGCTGGCGTTTGGGTTTACAATCAACACTGTTAGTTTACTGGCCTTAGTGCTGGCGATCGGTATTGTGGTTGATGATGCCATTGTGGTCGTGGAAAACGTTGAGCGCTTAATGCATGAAAAGGGCTTAAACTCCGTTGAGGCGACCGGTGTTGCCATGAAAGAGCTTTCTGGCGCGCTGGTGGCAACAAGCTTAGTCTTGGCGGCGGTATTTGTGCCTGTTTCTTTTTTATCGGGGATAACCGGGATCATGTACCGTGAGTTTGCCATAGCGATTACCGTGGCGGTGTTGATCTCTACGATCGTGGCGCTGACATTGTCGCCAGCCTTGTGTGCCTTATTGCTAAGGCCAGGAGATAAGGCCACCTCGGGTTTTTTCAAATGGATGAACGACAAGCTGGATATTTGTACCAGTAAATATGTCGCGATCGTTGCATTAACTGCTCGGCAGGCTACACGCAGTTATTTGGTGTTTGCCATTATGGTCGGTGGCGTTTATATGATCATGTCAAACCTACCGTCGAGTTTTATGCCTGATGAAGATCAAGGTCGCTTTTTTATCGATATGACCTTACCTGATGGCGCAACCGTGAATCGTTCACAAGCTGTGCTAAAGAAAGCCGAAGCCAAAGTGTTGGCCCATCCCGCTGTTGCATATTCGTTTACCTTGGCCGGAGAGAATCGTCGTTCAGGCTCTAACCAAGCAAATGGTCAATTCGAAATTATTCTTAAGCCTTGGTCTGAGCGGATGCAGAGTGATGCAACGGTTAAAAAAGTGATGAAAGAGATAGATCACGCGTTACTCGATATATTAGAAGCTGAGTTCAACGTGTATTTACCCTCGGCAGTACCAGGATTAGGTAATGGTTCTGGGGTTGAAATGGAGCTACAAGACACCTCTGGGACAAACTTTAAAGGCTTAATGGAAACCGCTGGTGAGCTGGTTGAACAACTTAAATTACAACCAGAAATTTCGACGGCAGGGCTGTCCCTTCAAAGTGCGATACCACAGCTGCACTTAACGGTTGATGAAGCCAAAGCGATGGCTATTGGCGTTAATGTGGCTGATATCTACAGTACGATAAAAACTTTTACAGATTCTTCTACGGTTAATGATTTCAATTTATTTGGCCGTGTGTATCGAGTAAAAGTGCAAGCCGAGGAGAGTTATCGTCAGTTTCCTGAGCAGATAAAAGATTACTATGTGCGTTCATCCAGCGGTGCTATGGTGCCTATCGGTGTGCTGGCGAAGTATGAGTATTCTGTTGGCCCTGCTGCGGTAACTCATTACAATTTATTTAGCAGCGCCTCTATTAATGCAACGCCGGCAGCGGGTTATGCCTCTGGTGATGTGATTAGAGCCATAGAGCGAGTTGCTAAACCCATTTTACCCAATGAGTTTAGTTACGAATGGACAGGAATCACCTATCAGGAGGTACAGTCAGCCAATCAAACCAGTATCGCTGTCGCGTTAGCCATGTTGTTTGTATTCTTATTCCTAGCTGCACTCTATGAGAGTTGGACTATCCCCATAGCGGTATTGCTCATCGCACCGATTGCTATGTTGGGGGCAGCCTTAGGCACTTGGGTCAGTGGCATGGAGAGTAATTTATTCTTCCAAGTCGCCTTTATTGCGCTGATTGGGATGGCGGCGAAGAACTCTATTTTGATTGTCGAGTTTGCCAATCAATTGCTTAAGGAAGGAAAAGGCTATCTTGAGGCCGCGCTAGAGGCAGCCAACATGCGTTTTCGCCCCATTCTGATGACCTCAATGGCATTCATTTTAGGCGTGTTGCCGCTAGTGTTATCTGTGGGGCCTGGCGCTGTGAGTCGCCAGAGCATTTCTATCCCTATTCTGTGCGGAATGGTGTTTGCGACCACTATAGGTATTATTATGGTGCCCCTCTTTTTCGTCACGACCGCAGGCTGGTTAAAGTCTAAAATAAACCCTACTGCAGCGAATGAACATCCTGCGCAGGAGGGCAATGCTCATGGCTAATCAACGTCTCGGAGATCAAGCTAGATTCGCGTTAAAGCTCGCTTTGGTTGCTAAGGCTAAGGTCATAGGAGTTACAGCGATGGTACTGGGCTTAGTGGGTTGTGCAATGGGGCCTAATTATCAGCATCCAGACCTTGAGCTACCGGCGCAATATCATCACGAGTTGGTACAAGATACCATCGACAATGATGGTCTTGTGGCATGGCAGTCATTTTACCTTGACCCCAATGTGCGTAAACTTATCTCTTATGCGTTAGCGCAAAACTTAGATCTTGAGGCGGTACGTTCTCGCCTCATCGCTGCTCGTTCGAAAGTGACAGTGACTGACGCGACGCTTTATCCGGAAATTGGCTTAGAGGCTAATGCAGAGCGTTCAATCGACAGTGGGATAATCAGCGCAGATCCCACTCACAGCAATGACTTCGATATTGCAGGTACAGTGTCTTGGGAACTTGATATTTGGGGAGCTAATCGGCGTCGCAGTGAAGCTGAATATGCACATTTTCTATCGGCACAAGAAGCGCTTAATTTGGCGGTTATTAGCCTAATAAGCGATGTTGCCAGTCGTTATTATGAATGGCTTGATATTGAGCAGCGTTATCAAATCTCTGTCAATACGGTTCAGTTGCGTAAAAAAGAGCGTGATTTGGCAAGGTTAAGAAAACAAAATGGGGTGATTTCAAGCTTGCAGGTTAAGCAAGCTGAAGTGGAATACCAGAGTGCTAAAGTCACCTTGCCGTCTCTCGATTTTGCACGTCAAGAAAAAGCTAATCAGTTAAGGGTTTTGCTCGGCGAATATGATTATCCGCTTAAAGTAGAGGGTGATTTAGCGTCACTCATTGCCGAAGTGCCATTTCCTTCCTCTTTTAGGGTGGGCATCCCGTCACAAATGCTGTCACAGAGGCCTGATGTCAAAGCTGCAGAGCTGGCATTAATTGCGGCCAACGCGAATGTGGGGTTGGCCAAAACGGCTTTTTTCCCTAAATTTAACATTACTGGTCGCTATGGCACGGAATCTGAGGATTTAGATAAGATCTTTGATAGTCAAGGAGTCACTTGGTCACTACTTGGAGGTATTACTGCGCCTATTTTCAATGCTGGCAGTATCGCGGCCCAATACGATATAGCCCTAGAGGAATCGAAGCAGGCTCTACTTGCTTATCGCAGCACAGTGTTGGCAGCATATTTTGAAGTTAACGATGCCATGAATAGTTTTCGGCGCTCTGAGTTAGCGATTGAAGCGCAAGAAGAGCTGGTCGAAGCAGCACGCGGATATACTCACCTAGCGATGTTACGATATCGCAATGGCGTATCGAGTTCGTTAGATCTTATGGATGCACAACGAAGCTTGTTTAATGCCGAGCTTAGCTTAAGTGAGGTGAGACGAGACAAATTGTTGGCGATGATCAAGCTATATCGCTCACTCGGTGGCGGTGTGCTTAAGGAAGAGCAACAGACGCAGACTTTGGCGGATAAGTCTTCTAGGGTGGGGGATGTTCAATAGCCGTCAAGTTGCCGTTGACCTTTTGGGTTACACTTACCATTAATTAGCTTTTTAAGCTTATTGCCTGCGGTTTGAGTTGCATATTCCCAATGATGAGTAAGTCATATGCTGTAGAGTATTGTCGTGTAAAAATGTTGCATTCGTCGCCGATTCAGGTAGAATCGTGCGGCTTTCTATCTGGGACTCTTCGCGAACACGGGGTTCCAGTTTTTATTTTTGCTTCATAACGAAGCAAATCATTAGAGGATAAAAGACGCATGGTTACCATTCGTTTAGCTCGAGGCGGCGCAAAAAAGCGTCCATTTTATAACATCGTTGTTGCTGATAGCCGTAACGCTCGTGACGGTCGTTTCATCGAACGTGTTGGCTTCTTCAACCCTGTTGCTCAAGGTCAAGAAGAAGCGCTTCGCTTAGATCTTGATCGTGTAGAACACTGGGTTGCTAACGGTGCTGCTACTACTGATCGTGTAGCGAAACTGATCAAAGACGCTCGTAAAGCTGCTGCTTAATAGCGTTAAGGTATAGATTGATGAGTAGTCACCAAGACCCAGTCGTACTAGGCAAATTAGGCGCTAGTCACGGCATTAAAGGTTGGTTGAAGATCACTAGCTATACCGATTCTGTCGAAGATATTTTTGACTATTCTCCTTGGTTGATTAAAGAGCAAGGTGAATGGCGCGAAGTCAAGGTTGAACAGTGGCGCTACCAAGGCAAGGCGATTATCGCCGTGCTAGAAGGTGTTACCACTCGAGACCAAGCGCAAATGCTCACTAACTGTGAGATTGCCATTCCCGCCGAGGCGATGAAAGAACTGCCAGAAGACGAGTTCTACTGGCGTGACCTTATCGGCTGTGACGTGGTGAATACGAAAGGCTATAACATGGGCAAGGTCGACCAGATCGTGGAAACAGGATCGAACGACGTGCTACTTGTGAAGGCCAACGCGAAAGATGGCTTTGGCAAAACGGAACGTATGATTCCTTTTGTTACCGAGCAGTTCATCCTTGAGGTGAACCTAACGGAAAAACAAATTTTGGTGGATTGGGATCCGGACTTCTAAGTCGAGGGACAACAGATGTGGTTAGGGGTAGTAACCCTGTTTCCAGAGATGTTTCGTGCCGTAACAGACTTTGGTGTAACGGGTCGGGCCGTAAGTAACGGTTTGTTAGAGTTGCAGACGTGGAATCCTCGAGATTTCACCCATGATAAACATAGAACAGTGGACGACAGGCCTTATGGCGGCGGACCTGGCATGTTGATGATGGTGCAGCCTCTACGCGATGCCATCCACGCTGCTAAAGCGGCGGCGGGTAACAAGGCAAAGGTGATTTATCTTTCTCCTCAGGGACGCAAGCTGACTCAGCAGGGCGTCCAAGAGTTAGCTAAATCGGAGCGTTTGATTCTAGTGTGTGGTCGCTACGAAGGTATCGATGAACGCATTATACAAACGGAAGTGGATGAAGAGTGGTCGATAGGGGATTACGTGCTTTCGGGCGGTGAACTCCCAGCGATGACCCTGATTGATTCGGTATCACGCTTGGTTCCAGGGGTTCTTGGAAAACAGGCATCGGCAGAGCAGGATTCCTTCTCTGACGGATTACTGGATTGCCCCCACTATACTCGCCCCGAAAGCCTTGATGGTATCGATGTACCGGCAGTATTACTTAGTGGCAACCACGAACATATTAGACGCTGGCGTTTGCAGCAGAGTCTCGGAAGAACTTTGTTACGACGACCAGAATTATTTGAAAATCTAGCTCTGACTGACGAACAAACCAAGCTATTAGCCGAGTTTGTTAATACCGCCCAAGCAGGCGAGTAAAAGTGGTCAGTTATTACTAGTATGGAGTTTATTCATGAATAACATCATTAAAATGCTCAACGATGAGCAAATGAAGCAAGACGTACCAGAATTTGGTGCAGGTGACACAGTAGTTGTAAAAGTACGTGTTGTTGAAGGCGGTAAAGAGCGTCTACAGGCGTTTGAAGGCGTTGTTATCGCTAAGCGTAACCGTGGTCTGCACTCTGCATTCACTGTACGTAAGATCTCTAATGGCGAAGGTGTTGAGCGTGCGTTCCAGACTCACAGCCCACTCATCTCTAGCATCGAAGTTAAGCGTCGCGGCCGTGTTCGTCGTGCTAAGCTTTACTACCTACGTGAGCGTTCAGGTAAGTCTGCACGTATCCGCGAGAAGCTTGCTAAGTAAGCACTCGTTAAAACGTAAAATAAGATGCAGTGTTCGCACAATGACCCGCCTAAATGGCGGGTTTTTGTTTTCTAGTAGTTTTCTAGTATTAGGCACCAAGTTCCTACTCCCTCATTTTCAGTGACAGTTAAAACTTATCTCCCAGCGTTTATGTAACCTCATATTGGTTTTGATCGTGAATTATGTTTGAAAAGCTAATTTCTGCTTGATTTAAATTTGGTCAACAGGCATAGTTACTCCATTGGTGTAATGGTGTAGCATTACAATATTACAAGTTGGTATGAGAAGAGACGTTAGGTTGGTGACAGGTATGCAGCAAGATACGATTAATAATGTTCACATCAGTTCAGAAAAAGTGCTGGTGACCCCGGAAGAGTTAAAGCAACAACTGCCCCTGTCGAATGCTGCCTATAATTACGTGCTTAATGCACGCAAAACGGTATCGGACATAGTGCACAAGCGTGATAACCGTGTATTGGTGGTGAGTGGACCTTGCTCTATTCACGATATCGCTTCGGCCAAAGAGTATGCGCTGCGACTAAAGACCTTACACGATGAACTTAAAGATGAGTTTTACATCCTGATGCGTGTCTACTTCGAGAAACCACGTACTACCGTGGGCTGGAAGGGGATGATCAATGACCCGGATATGGATGAATCTTTCGATGTCGAGAAAGGCTTACGCCAGGCTCGTGAGCTGATGATTTGGTTAGCAGAGCTTGGGCTGCCATTGGCCACCGAGGCACTTGATCCTATTAGCCCACAGTACATCTCTGAGCTAGTGACCTGGTCGGCCATTGGGGCGAGAACCACAGAGTCACAGACTCACAGAGAGATGGCCTCAGGCCTCTCCATGCCTGTGGGCTTTAAAAATGGCACCGACGGTAAGTTAGGTGTGGCGATCAACGCGCTGCAATCGGCGGCCAGCAGTCATAGATTTATGGGGATTAACCAGGCAGGGCAGGTTGCGCTGCTGCAAACCGCGGGTAATCCTGATGGGCATGTGATCTTACGTGGTGGTAAGACGCCTAACTATGATGCCAAAAGTGTGGCCGAGAGTGAGCAGCAGTTACATGCGGCTAATCTCAATGCCAGATTGATAGTGGACTGCAGCCACGGCAACTCGAGTAAAGATCACACCAAGCAGCCCATGGTCTGCCAAGATGTGTTCGATCAGATCGCCAATGGTAACAAGTCGATTATCGGTGTCATGTTAGAGAGCCATTTAAATGGTGGTAATCAGAGTTGTGATAAGCCTATGAGTGAGCTGGCCTATGGGGTGTCGGTCACCGACGCCTGCATTGACTGGCAGACTACCGAACAGCTTTTACGTCAGGGCGCGGCGCAATTGGCATCGGTTTTACCCAACAGATTTGATATGCTCAAGGCGGTCAATGCTTGATGGAACACGCGCAAATGAGTGAGAAAACCACCCAAGAACTGGAAAAATTGAGAGAACATATCGACAGCGTCGATCAGCAGCTGTTGCATCTGCTGCGTAAGCGTCTGGATCTGGTCGCCCAAGTGGGCGGCGTCAAGCATGCCGCCGGTGTGCCTATCTATGCGCCGCAGCGAGAGGCTTCCATGTTGGCCAAGCGTCGGGAAGAGGCGGCTAAGATGAATGTCTCGCCCCAGCTAATCGAAGATATTTTGCGCCGTTTGATGCGTGAGTCTTATCTCAACGAGAAAGATGTCGGTTTCAAACAGGTGAAGACAGATCTTGGCCATGTGGTGATCGTCGGTGGTGAGGGCAAGTTAGGCGGTCTGTTTGCGCAGATGCTGAGTTTGTCTGGCTATCAGGTGAAGTCACTTGATAAAGATGACTGGCAGCAGGCCGAGGCCATATTCGATGGGGCTGGGTTAGTGATAGTCACAGTGCCCATCAGTATCACCTGTGAGCTGATCCGTGACAAGTTAACCCATTTACCAAGTCATTGTATCTTGGCCGATCTGACATCGGTCAAAGAGAAGCCGCTTGAGGCGATGCTCGCCAGCCATCCTGGCCCTGTTGTGGGGCTGCACCCTATGTTTGGTCCAGATGTGGGCAGCTTGGCAAAGCAAGTGGTAGTAGTGTGTCACGGCCGTGGTCGCGAGCAATATGAGTGGTTGCTGGAGCAGATAGGTATATGGGGCGCGCGGCTGGTTGAGGCCGATGCCCAGCAGCATGATAAGGCGATGCAGTTAGTGCAGGCGATGCGTCATTTCTCCTCTTTCGTTTATGGTTTGAATCTATACCGAGAGGCGGCCGATATCGACAATCTGTTGCAGTTTAGCTCGCCGATTTACCGGCTCGAACTGGCCATGGTGGGGCGCCTTTTTGCCCAGAGTCCTGAGCTTTATGCCGACATTATTTTCGCTCAGCAGGAGAGCCTAACGGCCATTGGGGATTACCTGGACAATTATGCTCACGCACTCGAACTCTTGAAACGCGGTGACAGGCAGGGCTTTATCCGCGAGTTTGAAGAAGTGGCCGCCTGGTTTGGGGATTTTGCGCCGCAATTCCAGCGTGAGAGTCGAGCCATGCTGCAATCAGTCAACGATATGAAGACTGGCTAACCCTTATTAGCGATCAAACCTCCCTATGGGCGCCCAAGTGACTTTCACTAATGGCGCCATTTTTTTATGGGGAGATATCGAAGCAAGTAACTGTTTTAAAATTTCTTTACTCTTTAATTTGACGGTTTAGATTCGAAAATACTAATTTGATCCGCTTCATAGTTTCTCACATTGCTATCAAGATTCACTTTTGTCGTTGAAGCTACCACAGTAGACTGCCTTAAAACATGCAAAAAAAAGGCATGATTAAATAAAGGAGCAGTATTGTGTTTTGTATTCAGTGTGAGCAAACGATTCGAACCCCTGCCGGTAATGGTTGTAGTTATTCTCAAGGTATGTGTGGCAAGCTGGCCGCGACCTCAGATCTGCAAGATCTACTCATTTATATTCTGCAAGGCGTGTCAGCCTATGCTGAGAAAGCCCGTGAATTTGGCATTATTGACGAGGCTATCGACACCTTCGTTCCCAAGGCATTCTTCGCGACCCTGACCAATGTTAACTTTGATGATGCGCGTATCATAGCCTATACCCAGCAGGCATATGCCTATCGCACCCAATTGCAAACGGCCTATGAGGCAGCGTGTAAGGCACAAGGTAAGACCGTTGAGACGCTTATCCCAGCAGCAAGTTTAGTACTTGCCAGTGTTAAGGAAGAGATGTTGGCGCAAGCGGCTCAGGCACTGCCTAATCGCGGTAAAGATCAGGTCGATGAAGATATTATGGGGCTGCGTTTACTCTGTCTCTATGGTCTTAAAGGCGCGGCCGCTTATATGGAGCATGCCCGCGTACTGGAGCAGACAGATAGTGATGTGGCAGCTAAGTTTCACCAGATCATGGCCTTCTTAGGTTCTGATTCTGTCGATGCCGACAAGTTGTTTGCTACTGCCATGGAGATTGGTCAGCTTAACTATCGGGTTATGGCGATGCTTGATGAAGGCGAGACCCAGGCCTTTGGACACCCTGAGCCGACTCAAGTCAATACGGTTGCGGTGAAGGGCAAGGCGATTTTAGTGTCGGGTCATGACATGAAAGATCTAGAGCTTATCTTGCAACAAACCCAAGGTAAGGACATTAACGTCTTCACCCATGGTGAAATGCTGCCAGCGTTGGCCTATCCAGAATTGAAAAAGTATCCACACCTGGTCGGCAACTACGGCAGTGCGTGGCAAAACCAACAGAAAGAGTTCGCCAACTTCCCTGGTGCGGTGGTGATGACCTCTAACTGTATTATCGATCCTAATGTGGGCGACTACGCCGACCGTATCTTTACCCGCAGCATAGTGGGTTGGCCGGGCGTGACCCATATCGTGGGGGATGACTTCTCTGCGGTGATCGATAAGGCCTTATCCCTTGAGGGCTTTGCCTATGATGAGATCCCCCATCACATCACCATAGGTTTTGCCCGCAATGCGTTAATGGCCGCCGCGCCTGCCGTTGTCGAAAATGTTAAAAACGGTTCGATTAAGCACTTCTTCCTGGTTGGCGGTTGTGACGGTGACAAGGCTGAACGTAGCTACTTTACCGATATTGCCAAGGCGGCGCCTCAGGACTCTATCATCATGACCTTAGGTTGCGGTAAGTATAAGTTCAATAAGCTTTCCTTTGGCGATATCAATGGTATTCCGCGTCTGCTGGATATCGGTCAGTGTAACGATGCTTACTCTGCCATTCAGCTGGCGATCGCTTTGTCAGAGGTATTTGAGTGTGAGATCAATGAGCTGCCACTGAGCCTGGTACTCTCTTGGTTTGAACAGAAGGCTATTGTCATCTTGTTGACCTTGTTGTCTTTGGGTGTGAAGAGCATTCGCACTGGCCCAAGTGCACCGGCTTTCTTAACACCGAATCTGCTAAAGGTGTTAGAAGATAAGTTCGGTTTGCGCAGCACCACAACGGTTGAACAAGACCTCAATGCCATTTTGAACGTTGCGTAAGAAATGCCTCTAAACGCCCACGCTAATGTCGTGGGCGTTTCTTTTGTTTGGTAAGTCACCCATGAATCAACAAGATTATCTATCTCCCAACTGGCAGCGCGGCGAGGTGAGACTCGCCTGTGTAGAGCGCTGGCAGGAAACCCATGATGTCACCAGCTTTCGCTTTCAGGGGGCTCAGCGGGTAAAGTTTCATTTTAAGCCTGGCCAGTTTATTACCTTTATGCTGGACATAGATGGTGAGCGTGTTGCGCGCAGTTATACCATCTCCTCGTCGCCTTCGCGTCCCTATTCGCTGGTAGTGACCATTAAGCGTATCTCCGGTGGGCGCGTCTCTAATTATCTTATCGATAATTTGAAGGTGGGTCACAGCGTTAATGTGACCGGCCCAGATGGCGCTTTTAACCTTATCGATATATCTGCCAGCCGCTATTTATTTTTGAGTGCAGGCAGCGGTATCACGCCCATGTATTCCATGTCGCGCTGGTTAACCGATACTCAGATTGGTAGCGACATCGCCTTTGTGCACAGTGCTAAATCAGTCAAAGATCTTATTTTCCATGACGAGCTAGCGACGATGGCCGAGCGTCATCAGGCCATGGACCTCTTCTATGCTATAGAGTCTGGAGAGCGGCTTGAAGCGTTCGCGAGCGTTGAGGGTAGGTTAACTTTAGCGGCCTTGTCAGAGGCAGTACCCGACTATCTTGAGCGTACTGTATTTGTGTGTGGGCCTGCGCCTTACATGCAAGCCGTGAAGACTATGCTGCATGATGCGGGTTTCGACATGAGTCGCTACCATGAAGAGAGCTTTGGTGCGCCAGCGGCCTCGGCTGAGATAAGCGCTCAAGACGGGACGGATTTTACTCTACAAATAGGTGATGTAACCGCTGGCCTAAATGAGGGGCAGACGATACTAGAGGGGATTGAAGCTAAAGGATTGCCTATTATTGCCGCCTGTCGCTCCGGCGTCTGTGGCGCCTGCAAGTGTCAGGTATTAAGCGGTGAGACAGAATCCAGCAGTGAAATGACGCTAACACCCATGGAGATAGAGCAAGGTTTCGTATTGGCTTGTTCGACGCGGTTGAAATCGGATGTAACTCTGTCGCTTTAATCAAATCAGCTCGCAAATTTGCGCTATGGGCAATGACACAGTATGGTTAATAATGAAGGCACGGTATTGCGTCTTTCTACCATTAGTTTAACCCCTATTGATTGCTTGGAGCTGCCCTTATGGTATCGACTACGTCACAGCCTGTCGTCTTGGACGACCATAGCCTTGGGCATCTGCTCTATGCTTTGATGTCGGCATTCCCTTTGTTGCTGCTACCACCGCTGTTTGCGCTATTGATCAGCCTTGGGCAGAAGAGCGATAAGATGAGCAGTTTGCTCTATTCTCACATTCGATGGCAGCGTTGGTCTATCGTGTCGCTACTGTCGATGTTGCTACTGGCTTATCTGGTGCCCCAGGGCTGGTTGACGATCAGCCTTTCCTTATTGGCACTCTTGTGGTTTTGTCATCGCACCATTAAGGGTTGGATGAGCCTGCTTGATGGTCATGCGATTTAGCGCAGTTTAATTAAAAAAGAGGACCTAAGGTCCTCTTTTTTGTGGGCGATAGATGATTAGTCACCCCGATAAAGACGGCTTAGGATCTCGCTATGGGTTTGCAGTTGCTGCGCCAGTATAGCGTCACTAATCCCAAGTATAAGACCATCGGCCTTTAGAGTTCTTGCTGCGCTCGCCTGACTCGCCAGTTCATCATCTACGCAGGCGTAGCGAGTGTTGATTAGGACAGGCAGATGCGTGCTGTGTTTAAGGCTGATCAATCCTGAGAAATCTAACGTCGGTCGCTGCTCGTTAAAGGTGCGAATGCCGGCTTCACTAAGGACCAGCTGCTGATTACCCGCCGCCAATATGGTTTCGGCCGCATCGAGCCATTCATCCAGGCTTGCCATGGTATTGCGCTCTAAGATCACCGGAATATGCAGGGCGCCAACGCGCTCTAAAAGGTGCTTGTTGTGCATCTGCTTACCGCTGATCATCAAGAGGTCGGCATAGTCACAGGCTAGTGTTAGCTCGGTCTCGTATTCGATGGCAACAATACAGGCGAGATCGAATTGATTGAGGGCTCTTCTCATTTCACTCAGTAGCTGTTTGGCATCTGGGCTGGCGTTGAACTCGCTAACGCTGACCGCTTGAAACCCCGCTTCTTTAATCTGTTTGGCCACTTGACTGAACTGACTAAGATCTATGCCTAGGGCGAGCTGGGCAATGGCGCCAAATTGACCATCTCCAATGCGCAGCTGACCTGTGACGACTTGGGTTGCCAGTGGATGTTGCGAGAGCTCATGGCGTTTATGTCCAGTATCCGAGCTTTCTTTGGCCTGCTGGGCCTCTCGGCTAGTGGTGGGCTCTATCGCCAGCTGGCTATTACTTAGCTGAGTTGGATTTACGGTTTCGCAGGGGTAACACCCGAGGACTTTAATGAAACGAGTAATACGCTCGAGCTCTTTCAATGCCTGTTGCATCTCTTTGCTGGCCAGATTGGCATCGAGATCCAGATAGAACATCTCTTCCCACGGCGTACCCGGGATCGGCCGGGATTCAAGCTTGCTCATGTTGAGGTTATGGGCTTTTAACACCAATAGTGCTTCCACCAGAGCGCCTGGCTTCTGGCCGGTAGCCATGATCAGCGTGGTCTTGGCTGGCAGTTGTTCGGGCACGGCGATGGCTTTGCGGGCTACCACGATAAAACGGCTCTGGTTGATCTTTTGATTGGCCAGCTCACGTTCAATGGCCTCGAGTTGATACAAGGCTCCACCTTCGGCACTGCCGATCGCGGCGACACTGTCATCATTAGCTTCGAGCACTCGCTCCATGGCCTCGGCGCTGCTGGAGCAGTATTCTAATTTGAATTCAGGGTGCTGACTTAAGTAGCGGCTGCATTGGCTGATAGGTTGGGGGTGGGCATAGATGGTTTTTATCTGTTTGGGGGTGCTGCCAGGTTTGGCTAGCAGGCAATGACCAACTTCGATGGTGGTTTCGCCAACGATAGCCAGGCTGGTGTGTTGTAGCACATCATAGACTTCATTGATTGAGCCAGAGGAGGTATTTTCTATCGGTAAAAATCCATAATCGGCGTGGCCTGATTCCACTGCCTGGACAATTTCATCGAAGCTCTTACAGCCGAGATCTTGCATGCCAACCTGTCTTCGCTCGCAGTAACGGGTGGCGGCAAGGTAGGAGTAGGAGCCTCGCGCGCCCAAGTAAGCGATGTTGTATTGCTGTTTCTGAAAGTCTGGATTGGCTCGGCCTTGCAGATAGGCCTGCTGGTTTAATACAGAATCTTCAATGATGTTCTGATAGAGAGATAATACATAGTGAGCGTCTAAACCTTGCTCGCGTCCTTGTTTTACCAGGCGTGCCAGCAACTCTTTTTCTCTTTGAGTATCACGAATGGGGCGAATATCGACCTCTTTGCTGCGAGCAACATCTAAGCTTAGTGCCCTTCGTTTGGACAATAGTGCCAGCAGTTCATTGTCGAGCGCGGTGATCTGTTCCCGTGTGTGGCTAAGGGGCTGTGGTTTGGTCATGCTGTCCTCTGTCGTTGAACGCTTCTTGCTGTATTCATCAAATAAAAAAGCCTCCCATAAAGGGAGGCTTTGGAATTCTTACTTTCGTTTTTACACCGAAATTCCGCCTCCCTAGAAGGGTGGAATAAAAAAGAAAGTAAAAAAAGCGTTAGTGATCGTTTTCATAGTCATCAAATTAAATCTTGCTCCCAGACCTGTCAATCAAAAAAAGGACAAAGTGAGAATTTATCCTTTTCATCGCTTGGCATATTGCCTCGGGTCTGAGAGGTTGGGCGCTTGTAATAGAAAGCGCACCTAAATAAGGTGCGCCGAGAGAGTAAAAGATCTGAATCTAAAATGGGTCATCCTCCTTTTCTGTCAGCCTGCAGTTATAAATAAGCTGCGGCAAGTGATAAGGAAGAGGCAGCGGGCTAATCGACTAGCGGTGATCCAATGGCCTGTTAACGTCTATTACGTTGGTTTGCCTTTATTGGCTTTCAGGCTGCCTCAGTTACGGAAAAAGAACTCAATGTTAAAATGGGATTGCGCTCCTCTTTATCTGCTCAGGATGGCTGTTTGCTAATTGGTTTTAGCAAGGCGATCCTTTTGACCTTCAGGGGACGACTAGTTTGGCGCTATGCCTGTTTCCTATTGCGGGCTTATCAAAAGCCTTAGGTTGTGTGAGTCGTCAGTAAAAATCAAAGCTAACGGTATAACGTTTCGTTCTAGATTGATTTGACCTTTTACTCCTGTGTTGTTTTTATTTTGACGTCTAAAAACAGGACTTATTGTAAGTATAACAAGGGCGGACAACATAGCTAGTTTGTTAGCTTAATTCCACTGCCTTATTTATGGCATCTGTGGCTTACTGATTGTGCGTCCCCGTTACCCTTTGCCTGACTATAGACCTCTAGATTGGTGGCGATTCACCAAAGTCGGGTAAGTGGCTTTTGTGCCTATTCGTTGGCGTTCGTTCCTCGGTATCTCACCTGAGGCGATGATTCGCCACTTATCGTTAAATAAAACTGTTAAGCTGCGTAGTCCTTATCTAAAGTTTCTTCATACTCATCGTCGATGTCGACGCTATCAGGTGTTGGCTCCATCACCGGAGCGGTATAGCGTGCTCCTTCTGGTTTGTGGCTGAGGCGATTTAGCTGTTTCTCCAATTTTTGACCCATTGCATTAATTGCTGCATAGAGATCTTTGTCTTTCGCCTGAGCAAATAAGGTGTTACTTGGTATACCGACTGAAGCTTCTATTTTAAACCCTTGCTTCTCTTGACCTATGATTACATGTGGATTGATGAGCTGCACATCGTGTCTGCTCAATTTCTCTAAACGGCTCTCGATACGTTCACGGATAGGTGCTGTGACTTCGAAATCTTTACTTGTAATCTTTATCATATGTCGAACCTTTCGTTGTTTCCTTGACTTCAGATTACCAATTTACCCCCTTTAAAACGTGATCTAGATCAACTTTTTGAGGCCTATTATATCCGTTCGTTGGTTATTTGAGCCCTTAGACAAAATTGCAAAATAAACATTAGGATTGGCTTGTATTTCTCAATTTTAGTGGGCATATTTGACTGGATAACACTGCTTACATAAATCTATTTGCCTCCCCACCACGCTTCAAATATCATCGATTTCATTATTTTCTAACGTGATGAGTAATCGGATGTCCTCAGAAAAACACGCTATAGAATCCAAAGTTAAAATTAAGGTGTGGGATCTGCCTACTCGCCTGTTTCATTGGTTGATGATTTGCTTGTTAGCGGCTTTATGGTGGAGCGCAGACGTGGGAGAGATGCAGTGGCACCAGGTATTTGCCTATAGCCTGCTTGTCCTGATTGTATTTCGTGTACTTTGGGGGCTTATAGGCAGTGAGACCTCGCGCTTTAGCCATTTTGTTAAACCGCCTTCTCAGGTGCTGGCCTATGTTAAGCAGCCCGAAAAGCACAGTATTGGTCACAATCCTCTCGGTGGCTATATGGTGGTTGCCATGATCCTAGTGCTGGTTGTGCAACTGACTACCGGACTGTTTTCGACCGATGAGATCTTTACCGAAGGTCCTTTGTACACTTATGTCAGCAGCGAAGTGGCCAGTAGTTTGACCTGGCTACATAAGCAAAATTTCAATTTACTCTTGCTTCTCGCACTATTGCATATTCTTGCAGTGGTCTGGCACAGCATTAAGGGAGATAAATTGGTTGGTGCGATGATAACTGGCTATAAGCGTGTGAGTCGTGATCATGTTACTCAGTTTGAGTTTCGCTCTAGCCTGGTGGCGTTAACCTTAGTAGGGGTCCTAGCGGGGTTGGTGGTGAACTATTTAATTTGGCCTATTGCAGCCATGTTATAAGGCTCATTTGAGATAGAAGATGGGGAGCTTAAGTGGCTCCCCTTTTTCATTCGTCTTTTATTAATCTTTCTTGTAGACGTCGTGGCAACCTTTACAGCTTTTTCCTGTGTTCATAAAGGCTTGTTTTATAGCATTTTGATCATCAGATTGCGCGGCAACGGCGAGCTTGGCTGCATTATCTTGAAATGCGCTCATCTTGCTATCAAAGTCTGCTTTATCGCTCCAAATCTTTGCCAGAGCACCAGTGTCTCCCTTGTCAGAACCGGCGACAAATCCCTCTGCAGGGAGTTTGCTCAAGGCGGCAACATTTTGTGCGCGCATGGCAAAGACTTCGGCATCGAAAGGCTTTTTGCCTTTTAACATGGCACCCATGTCGCCAAAGTTGTGAGCGATTAGGCCAAACGCAGATTGACGGTAGTGAATGGCATCGTCAGTCTCTTTAAAATTATTGGCTTGTACCGCTGAAGCAAGTAGGGCACTACCTGCTATGGCTAGCAGGCTAAGTTTGAGCTGTTTTTTCATGGCGTTCATTCTCACTACTTTGTTGGTTTATGTGATCTTGCGCAAGCATTCTAATCTTATTTAACTATCAGATACTATAGATTTTTCTCTAATATGCTCATCAAAATGTTGCCGAATGTGTCTAACTCCTATACGGCTCGCTAAATGCTGGCGAATCCTTCATAGCCAGAGTAGGTCAATTCTTGGTACACTTTCGTGTAATGGTAAACAAGTACAGTTTAGGGGGCTATGTGCGCGCAAGTTGGGATCTGGTATTAGAGAAGGTGGTTAATCATCAAGATCATGAAGCCTTGATCGATCTGTTTGAGCTGCTATTAACCGAAGAGGAGCGCAGTGCCATTGCTGGACGTTTGAAGGTGTTTCAGGCTTTGCTTATCGGCGAGATGAGTCAGCGACAGATTGCCGCTGAGTTTGAAATCAGTATTGCGACCATTACTCGCTGCTCGAATTACTTAAAGCATATGCCTGAGCCCCAACGCGATAGAATTAAGGCGTTGATCCTCTAGCTATATGACTCTAATAGCCCGTGGCAGCTGGTGTTTGCGATAGTGGCTTCGTTGAGCGAGGCGAAATAGTGAGTAACAGCCTAACGCTCCGGCAACCAGTAACAAGGTGTTAGAAGAAGTATGGCGAAAGACAAATATTGCCGCCAGCAGATAGCCATAGGGCAGCAGATTATAGAGGGCATCTGGCCAAAGACCACTCTTGCGGCGTTTAGGATTGTCGCTACGACGATTCTGTGAGCGTAGATTAAATATGTGGGCGCCGAGCATGAAGACCAATATAGCTAAGAGCTTCGGGGTGGTGCCATCGCTCAGTAGTATGGTTGCAGTACCGATGGTCAGATACAGGGTAGGGAGTTTTTCATAAACTGGCTTAGCTAACATTCTCGATATCCTTATCGTATACAGGCTTCTATCACTTTCCTTTGCAGCATAAAGTAAAAAAGCTGGCATCACCTAGTAAAAGGTGGCCAGCTTTGTTCATATTCCTACCTGAGTTTGACTCTCTGGAGGCAATGTAACGCTTTAGGTTAAGAGATTGAGCAGTTAGTGGCGACAGCCACATCCACCGTTACCGTCACAGCCTTCTTTGGCTGGTTTTTCAGTATCTTCGCTGCAGCAACCGCCATGGCTATGGCTTTCGCCGCCACAACAACCACCTTCGTGGCTATGCTCGTGCCCACCGCAGCCGCCTGCAGCATGGATATGACCGTGGGCAATCTCTTCTTCGCTTGCTTCACGAACAGATAATACTTCAACACTGAAGTTGAGCGTTTGGCCCGCCAGTGGATGGTTGCCGTCAACGACAACCACATCATCTTTCACTTCGGTGACTTGTACTGGACGCTGACCCATTTCTGTTTCGGCAATAAAGCGCATGCCAGGAACGATATCTTCGATATCACCAAAGGCCGCTAAAGGAACGTCTTGGCGTAAACCATCGTGATAAGGACCGTAAGCTTCTTCTGCTTCAACGGTGACTTCGAGTTTGTCGCCAACACTTTTGCCTTCGAGCGCTTTTTCCAGGCCGGGGATCATGTTTTCCGCACCATGAAGATATAGCATTGGCTCACCTTCAAAAGAACTCTCGATCAATTCGCCTTGTTGATTCGTTAAGCTGTAATGGATGCTAACAGCTGTGTGTTGGGTGATTATCATATCGCCTCCAATTCAGAATGTGGCGGCATTTTAGCTTGGTTTTCCTCACTTGGCGATGACCTAACACTGCTTCTTAGAGGTAAATCGATAAATTTTTGATCTGATAGATACAGCGTGGGAGGTAGAGTTCGGCTACCTCAATCTATTTTTGTATTTTTATTCACTATAGGTGAAAAAATATTATTATTTAGAGGGGTGGGTTTAACGCCCTTCTATAGTCATTTTTGAGGCTTTTAATTGATTTATCAGCTTAACCCTATTTTTAGAGCGCTTGGGCTTGCGATGTTTTTATTTTATTGTTTTTAAATGAAAATTTTTGATGCTGGGTTGAGCTGTGTCTTCTGTGAGATAGCGTGGGTAGCGCTTTGTCGATGGTTTAGATGTCGTGGGGTATAGGTTTTTGCGCTCTTGGCTGCCATGCTTGTTGAAACTGTATTTTTATAAAGTTTCGTTTCAGGGGTTGACACCTGAGGGCAAAAAAGGCAATTCTGTAACGACATGACGCAAACTCATTGAATGTGACCGAATAGAATTTATATGTTTAGCCTAAACCGAGTAGTAACCACCATTATTACCACCACGATTACCAGCGTGGGGGCCGGCTAAGCATACTCGAAAGAAACGATTTGAAATGACTAAGCCCGCTCCCCATCAAGGAGCGGGTTTTTTTGTTTCTGGGGCGCGGTACTAAGGAGAGAATATGAAGGTAATGAAGTTTGGCGGTACCTCGCTGGCCAATTGGCAGAGGTTTAACAGTGCGGCGCAGATCGTATTGGCCTCGGCCAGTGAACAACCTACGGCAGTGGTGTTAAGTGCTCCAGCAACAGTGACTAACGGTTTGTTGGAAATGGTGGATCTGGCGGTGGCAGGGGATGATTTCTCTTCGGTCTTGGGTCAGGTACATGGGGTGTTTAAGACCTTATATGGTCAGGCTGGGCTTGAATCCTTAAGTGCCGAACAAACCGCTGGACTCGAAGAGGTTTTGGCCGGTCAGCTTAAACACTGGCAAGATAAGCTTCAAGGTGTGGTATTACTGGGTGAGTGTCCCGATTTTGTTCGCGCCGAAATCGTGGTGGGTGGCGAGCGTCTCTCTGCCGCCCTGATGGAACAGCTGATGCTTGCTCAAGGTGTATCGGCCAACCAGTTGGTACCACAGCAGTTATTTGTAGCTAACGGCCCTGCGCTGGAATCGGTGGTCGATATCGGCTTGAGCAAACAGCGCTTTGCCCAGCTTTCTCTCGATGCTCACCAAGTCTGGGTCATGCCTGGTTTTACCGCTGGCGATAAAAATGGTCGTATCGTGACCTTAGGTCGTAATGGTTCAGACTATTCCGCTGCCGTCTTATCTGCGTGTATCGATGCCAGTTGCTGTGAGATCTGGACTGACGTCGATGGCGTGTATAACACTGACCCACGCGTGGTTGCCGATGCTAAGCTGCTAACTCAGCTCAGTTATCAAGAGGCGATGGAGTTATCCTATTTTGGGGCCAAGGTGTTACATCCAAAAACCATCGCCCCTATCGCTCAATATCATATCCCTTGCTATATACGTAACAGTTTCAATCCTCAGGCCCCTGGCACTTTAGTTTCTAACCAAGCCGATGAAACCGGCCTGAACGTCAAGGCGATCTCAAACCTTGACGATCAAACCATGTTTGATATTGCAGGTCCTGGCATGAAGGGGATGGTGGGTATGGCGAGCCGCACATTGGGCGCCATCTCTCGCTCCGGGGTGTCAGTATCTTTGATCACTCAGAGTTCATCCGAATACAGCATCAGCTTCTGTGTGGCGACACAAGATGCCGAGCGGGTGCGTTTGGCACTAGAGCAGGAGTTTGAGCTGGAGCTTAAGAGTGAAATCCTCGAAGAGATCGCCATGCGTCATCATCTGGCTATCGTTTCTTTGATAGGCGACGGTATGCGCACCCACAAAGGCGTTGCGGGTAAGTTTTTCCAGGCGTTGGCGCAGGCCAATGTCAACATAGTGGCCATTGCCCAGGGATCTTCTGAGCGTTCTATTTCGGCGGTAATTGAGCTGCGTAAGACCAAGCATGCCATCGCCGCTTGTCATCAGAGTTTCTTCGATGTGCAGCATTATCTGGACGTCTTCCTGGTAGGTTGCGGCAATGTCGGTGCTGGTCTGCTTGAGCAGGTTAAGCAGCAATCTGAAATGCTTAAGGCGCAGCATATTACGGTGCGCGTCTGTGGCGTCGCCAACTCGCGTAACATGCTGCTCGATGCCAAGGGGATAGACCTTAATCATTGGCAAGGCTTGCTAAGTGACAGTCAAGAAGCGTGCGATCTGGATAAGATGCTCGCTTGGGCCAAAGATCAACAGCTACTTAATCCTGTGCTGGTGGATTGCACCTCTAGCGAAGCCGTGTCGGACCAATATGTTGCAGTAATGAATGCCGGACTGCATGTGGTCACACCTAATAAGAAGGCCAATACCCGTGATTTTGACTACTACCGGGCACTCAGACAGACGGCGCTGCATCAGCGTCGCCAGTTCCTCTATGAGACGACTGTCGGTGCCGGTTTGCCAGTTATCGACAACCTGAAGAAATTGCTGTTTGCCGGTGATCAGCTGCAGAAATTCAATGGCATACTCTCTGGTTCGCTATCATATATCTTCGGTATGCTCGATGAGGGAATGAGCCTGTCTGAGGCGACACGTATCGCACGCGAAAAGTGCTTTACCGAGCCAGATCCTCGAGACGATCTAAGCGGCATGGACGTGGCGCGAAAGGTGCTGATCCTTGCCCGTGAAGTTGGTATGCAGATAGAGCTGAGTGATATCGAGGTTGAGTCAGTGTTGCCAAGTCACTTTGATGCCTCTGGTGATGTCGAAACCTTTATGGCGAATCTGAGTAGCTTAGATGACGAGCTGGCCCAGCGCGTTGCTAGCGCTAAGGCTGAGGGCAAGGTGCTGCGTTATGTCGGTCAAATTGATGAGGTTGGCTGCCGGGTGAAGATCGCCGAGGTCGATGCCAATGATCCGCTTTACAGCGTTAAAGGTGGGGAGAATGCGCTGGCCTTCTACAGCCGCTATTACCAGCCGATCCCATTTGTGCTGCGTGGTTATGGCGCGGGTACCGAAGTCACGGCGGCAGGTGTGTTTGCCGATCTATTGAGAACCCTTAACTGGACGCGGGAGATGGGTGTATGAGTTTAACGGTTTACGCACCGGCCTCTATGGGCAACGTCGGGGTCGGATTCGACCTGCTTGGCGCCGCCTTGGCGCCTGTTGATGGTAGCTTGCTTGGAGACCGAGTAGCCATTACATCTGCGCCCCATGGAGTGTCTTTGACCTTAGCGGGTCACTGGGCCGATAAACTGCCTGCGGCCAGCGAAGAGAATATTGTTTTCCAATGTGCGATCTTTTTTCTTGAGCAGCTCGGCAACGATTCGGGCGTCGCCATGACGTTAGAGAAAAACCTGCCGGTGGGCAGTGGTCTTGGGTCGAGTGCCAGTTCAGTGGTTGCCGCCCTGTACGCCCTAAACGAGCACTTTGACCGTCCCTATGACAGTGATGCTCTGCTAAGGCTGATGGGGGAGTTTGAGGGCAAGATCAGCGGCTCGGTTCACTATGATAATGTGGCGCCTTGTTACCTTGGTGGCATGCAGTTGATGCTGGATACCCCAAGTGTCGTGTGTCAGGGACTCCCCGTATTTACAGACTGGTATTGGGTGGTGGCTTACCCTGGGATCTCCCTCTCTACTGCCAAGATGCGGGCACTGTTGCCGGCGCAATATGATAAATCTGTGGCGATTGATTTTGGTCGTTACCTTAGTGCATTTGTACATGCCAGCTACCGCCAAGATGCCAAGTTGGCCATCGAGGTATTAAAGGATGTATTGGCGGAGCCTTACCGCGCCTCGGAAATTCCCGGCTATGAGGAGGCGCGCGCTGCACTGGCCGAACTGGGTATGGCAACGACAGGTATTTCAGGAAGCGGACCCACGCTCTTTTCGGTTACCGATAACCTGCAAACGGCTCAGCAGGCCAAGGCCTGGCTAGACGCGCATTATGTAACTTCTGGCGCGGGTTTTTCCCATATATGTCAAATCGATATGCTCGGCACGCGCCGCGTAGACGAATCAATTTTAGATCAATAGGCGGATCAAGATGGAACTCTATAACTTAAAACACCCTTCGCAGAAGGTCAGTTTCACCCAGGCAGTTAAATTAGGGCTAGGGAAGGACCGCGGCCTGTTTTTCCCTGCGAGTATCCCAAGATTGGAAGATATCGACGCGCTGCTGGCGATGGATTTTGTCGAGCGCTCTAAGGCGATCCTTGGTGCCTGGCTGGCCGAGGAGCTGGGTCAGGAGATGGTGAATAAGCTGGTGGAACGCGCCTTTAACTTTGCGTTGCCACTGACCAAGGCCGATGACAAGCGCTATTGTCTGGAGTTGTTTCATGGCCCAACATTGGCCTTTAAGGACTTTGGCGCGCGCTTTATGGCCCAGTGTCTCAATAGCTTGGCACAGGACGATAAGCTCACCATATTGACCGCCACCTCCGGTGACACGGGCGCCGCAGTGGCCGATGCCTTTTATGGATTGGATAA
This sequence comes from Shewanella marisflavi, assembly GCF_002215585.1. NCBI lineage: Bacteria > Pseudomonadati > Pseudomonadota > Gammaproteobacteria > Alteromonadales > Shewanellaceae > Shewanella > Shewanella marisflavi. Next base: position 3,153,828 of record NZ_CP022272.1, on the reverse strand, counting down.
GGTGCAGGTAGTGGTGCTCTATCCAAAGGGCAAGATCAGCCTGTTGCAGGAGAAGATGTTTACCACTCTGGGTGACAATATTCATACCGTGGCGGTACAGGCCGATTTTGATGCCTGCCAGGAGATGGTTAAGGCTGCCTTTGAAGATAGCGATGTGCGTGATGGCTTGCACCTTAACTCAGCCAATTCAATTAATATCAGTCGTTTATTGGCGCAGATATGTTACTACTTTGAGGCGGTCGCTCAATTTAAGCAGAGTAATCAAGGCGATCCTGTAATCGCTGTGCCCAGCGGTAACTTCGGTAACCTCACGGCGGGCCTATTTGCCAAGGCGATGGGGCTGCCGGTGAAGCGTTTCGTTGCAGCCACCAATAGTAATGATACTGTGCCACGTTATTTGGCCGAGGGGGAATGGTCGCCTAAGGCGACAGTGGCGACCCTATCAAACGCCATGGATGTGGCTGAGCCAAGCAACTGGCCTAGAGTCGAGGCCATTATGCAGGTGATGAACTGGCCGTTGAGTGAGCTTGTGGGAGTTGGACTGTCTGAGCAAGATACGGTCGAGGCATTGGCTGAACTTCATCAAGGTGGTTATCTATCTGAGCCCCATGCTGCCATTGCGGCTAAAGCCCTCTCTTTAACCCTGTCATCAGACGAGCAAGGGATCTTCCTCGGTACGGCTCATCCGGCAAAATTTAAAGAGGTTGTCGAAGAGGCGCTGGCAATCACACTTCCTCTGCCACCAGAGTTGCAGGCGGTGAAGGATAAGCCGATCTTGTCGGCAGAGCTGCCCTCAGACTTCGCTAAGCTTAAGGCACATCTGTTTGAGGTGTTAGCCTAGTCGGTACTATTGATAAAGGGGTGAGATAGGTCGTTGAGTAGCCGAGTCTTTTCCCTTATTGAAAACTTAGCAGTGTATCAAACCAAGGCCTAGCGCCTTGGTTTTTCTTTTTCAGTTCTGGGCCTGCTTTAACCGAGGTGGGTAGTCAATTCGAAAGTGCTAATAAGATAGGTAACACTAAGGTCGCCTGTCGTTTGCCTAAATGGTTATTCATTTCATCTTTTGGTCATTCAGCCTGAGATACTAAATGTAACAATCGGCCTATATCAGGCGTGATAGCCGTCACAATCAAAGTGATGTAAATAACTTATCTTTCAGCCCTTTTTCATAAAGTTGAGTCATGAGGTGTTGCCTTTGAGATTGATGTTACTTGCCCTGGTGGGCCTATCGGCCTGTGCATCGAACGAACCTGTGTTGCAATCGCGTATAAATGAAGCCTATGACTTTGAGGTGACTCATTGTGATAGTTTCGCGATGGTGACGGGCATGGGAGCTGGCAATGCGCCGCTCAGGGCGGCGAAAGAGAGCGCTAAAACGCAGGGCGAGTCGCTGCAAGGCAGCCATATTGTTTGGCTACAGGAAGACCAATTTGATCATGGCAATCGCGCCAGGGTGATTGCCATAGTGTACAAATGCTTACAATGACTTGGCCTGACTTCGTAGCCAGTTGATCTCCTGGGGCCAGATCTCCGGCTCTATGGTTTCCAATATGAGTGGAATATGGCGAGTGGCCGGGTGCTGCATGATGAAGCTAAAGGCTTGCATGCCTATATAACCGGCGCCGAGTGAGTGGTGCCTGTCGACTCGACTGTTAAGCGGCGTCTTGCTGTCGTTCAGATGCATCGCCTTAAGATAGCGGTTACCCACTATGGCGTCGAACTGCTTGAAGCTCTCTTCGCAGGCGGCTTGGGTGGTTAGATCATAGCCTGCGGCAAACATGTGGCAGGTGTCGATACAAACACCCACACGGGATTTATCTTCGACCTTATCGATGATCTGCGCCAATTGCTCAAAGCTATGGCCCAGGTTTGACCCTTGACCTGCGGTATTTTCAATGATGGCACTTACGTCTTGGGTTTTGTCCAGTGCCAGGTTTATCGACTCACTGATCCGAGCGAGACAATCATCTATTCCTATCTTGTTGAGATGACTGCCAGGATGAAAGTTAAGCAGCTTAAGCCCCATCTGCTCACAGCGCTGCATCTCATCTAAAAAGGCTTCTCTTGAGCGCTGCAGTTGGGCCTCATCAGGGTGGCCTAAGTTAATCAGGTAACTGTCATGGGGCAGTATGGCTTCGGGTTTGATATTGGCCTGTTGGCAGTTGGTTTTAAAGTCACGGATCTGTTCCTGGCTTAGAGGAGCCGCCTGCCAACGTCTTTGGTTTTTAGTAAACAGAGCAAAGGCGTTGGCCCCGATCTTCTGTGCGTTTAGTGGTGCATTGGCGATACCGCCGGCGGCGCTAACATGGGCACCAACCCAATGGCTTTCTGACATGTTTCCCTCATGGATATCGAACAAGTTCATAAATTGTTTAAGATTTTTAAGCGATTTTCCGGGGCTGGACTATGCTCAATAAATGGGAATTTTCCCCTAAACCATCAATAGTCATTATCGGAATGGACTCTATCGTGTTTAAGGCTCTCTCTCAATCTGAATTTATGGACTTTGGCCCGGCGCTGATTGCTGAGCTGGGAAAGTTACAAGGGCAGTTTATTCGTGGCGACGATGTGCTACTGCCTTTGTGCCGTATCTTAGCCGAAAGTAGCGGCGCTGAGTCTGTGATGATCTTGTCTCGGCGCTTGCTGGATAGTGACGAGATGCCCGCCAATGTGACCTGTTGGTGTCGCGACTCTATCCGTTATATCACCCTCTGGCGACAGGTAAAGGATTGGCCTTTTCTTGATGAACATATGGGCGCGCATCAATGGCAGAGCTTTACCGTATGGCCTGTCGAAGGGCTTGACGTCAATATCTTCTTCTACCGGCCAGCGAAGGGCTGGCTCTCTTTTCTCACCTCTTATCAGCCTTTTATTGCCGACAGTATCAGCGGCATGTTGCAGCAACAGAGTCAGGATTGGTTACAGAGCCGCAATGCGCAGATCATTAAGTCAATCGATACCCAGATGTATCAATCTATCGTCAGCAATAGTGAAGATATGATAGTGGTGGCGTCGCGCCAGAAAGGCATGGCGCCCGTTGTTATGTATGCCAATGCGGCGGCCACGGCGATCAGTCAGTATCCCCGAAGTCAGCTGATTGGTAAGTCTATCGAGCTTTTCTTCGGTGATGATGAAAAGGCGCAAGAGCTGCTTGAGGCGATTGAGTTGAGGCGGGAGTTTGCGGGTGAGCTGGAGTGTGCGACAGCGACAGGGGAAAAGGTGATTTTACATACCCATCTGATCGCCCTTAACGAACCATTTGAAGATGGCAGTCTGTTTACCTTGGTTGGCCGCGATATTACCCAGCAAAAGCTATTACAAAATACCATGGCACGGTCCCAAAAGATGCAGGCCATGGGGCAGTTGGTAGGTGGTGTCGCCCATGATTTCAATAATATCTTAGGTGTGCTGAAAGGCAATTTAGAACTAATGGAATTAAAGGGCAAGGATGATTCCATTGGCCGTTATTTGGCCACGGCGCTGAAGGCTTGCCAGCGCGGTACGGATCTTACTCGGCGTTTGCTGCAATTTTCCAGACAGGAACAGTTTAGCGCCCAGCCTCTGCAGGTGAATGAGGTGATTGAGGGGCTTGAGGAGCTGCTGGGTAAGTCGTTAACCACTCAGGTTGAACTGTGCGTCAAGATGGCGGATCAAATGCGTGATATCTGCGTCGATCGTGGCGATCTTGAAGATGCGTTGATCAATCTGGTCCTTAATGCCAAGGATGCCATGAATGGCGAGGGACTAATCACTATAGAGACCGGCGAGCAGTATTTGTCGGGCTATCTGCCTGGAGTGGGAAATACCGTCAGTACAGAAAGTCGGGACTATGTGTGGGTGTCGGTGATCGACCAGGGCAGCGGTATCGCCCATCACGTGCTGGATAAGATTTTTGAACCCTTTTTTACCACCAAGGATAAGAGTAAGGGCACGGGGCTTGGCCTTTCTATGGTGTATGGGTTTGTTAAACGCTCTAACGGTTACATGAGCATTATACGAACTGGCCCCGAGGGCACAGAGATCCGTCTCTGGTTTCCCGCTATTAAGCCTGTGGCTCGCTCGGTTGAGCGAGAGCGCAGCTCGCTGGACTATCCTCAAGTGACGCAGCCTGTCAGGGTATTGATTGTTGATGATGAGCCAGATCTGCTCGAGGTGCTTTGTGACTATTGTCAGATGATGGGGATGGAGGTGTTGGCCTATACCGATCCCTTGTTAGTAAAAGAGCAATACAAAGAGGGGATAGACAATATCGATTTAATCATCTCGGATCTGCTGATGCCCGGCGGGATCAACGGTTATGAGCTGGTCACAGACTTAAACAAGCACAAGACCATCCCTGTGTTGTTGATTTCTGGCTATGTGGGGGAGGTGGGGATCAGCAGCCGAGAAGATTTACCTTTTCAGGTGTTACAAAAACCCTTTGATCTTCGCGCTTTCGTGAGGGGACTTGAAGGGGTTGGAATTGAGTTCGTTCAAGGAGATTTAAGATGACCAACATGGAGATCTGGGTAGTCGATGATGACAGGGATTACTGTGAGTTAATCGTCGAAATGTTGCAGGATGATTTCAAGGTGCGGCCTTTTTATGGTGCTGGGGAGTTTCGCGCCGCGCTGCAAGCGCAAACACCCGATATGCTCTTGATGGACATTAATCTGCCCGACACCGATGGTATTACCCTTTGCAGCGAATTGCTGGCTTCTAACCAGGATGTGGCAGTGTTGTTTGTTTCTGGGATGAATACGCTGGAAGAGCGCTTAAAGGCCTATGAAGTTAATGCGGTTGATTTTATCGCTAAGCCGTTTGAGCTTAAAGAGTTACTAGCCAAGGTTCATAGCGTTGCGAATTATCAACTTAAACAGCGAGAGTTAATCAAGGCGGAATCTGTCTCCCGCAATATGGCGTTTCAGTCTATGACTGAGTCATCTCAGTATGGCAGCGTGCTGCAGTTTTTCCGCCAATGTTTTCTGTGTAACGACCACCAGTCATTGGCTGATGCCTTTTTTGATCTGATGGCGCAGCTAAATCTCAATACCTGCTTGGAGATCCGCGGCGAATGTGTCGAGTATTTTGCGCCTAAACATGCCGCTATTAGTCCAATTGAATCAAATATTCTTGAGCTGCTGGATAAGCATGGCCGCTTGTTTGATTTTGGTTGTCGCACTATATGTAACGACAAACATGTCTCTTTTTTGATTAAAAACATGCCGATTAAAGATGAAGTCATGTACGGCCGGTTACGTGACATCATCGCGGTCGTGGTCGAAGGCCTTGAGGCAAGAGTCTTAGATATCAATCGGCAGCAGACCTTGAAAAAGGTATTTGTCGATATCGAATCCCTGATTGCGGATATCAATGCGGCGACCTTGGAGCATGATGAGCGATTTAGTTCGGCGCTTATCAACATGAATACCGAGATCCGGGGTAGCTTTCATGTGTTGGATATGACCATAGAGCAGGAAGATTACTTTACGGGCCTGATTGAGCGTAATTTAAAAGAGGTGAAATCGGCCAGTGTCGCCTTTACACGCCTGCAGTCTTCTCTGGCGAAGGTGATGGATGTTTTAGGAGCAAGTGTTCCTAAGTGACTATTTTATGTTCACTTTACTTGATCTGAGTCACGTCATCATGACGGCTTACATATTAGTGTGAGTAAAAGTTCAACAATTTACTATAGTAACTAAAGGCGCCAAGAAGGTTGGAGGTGACGATGTTAGCGAGACTTCATAATGACCATAAACATATCGCGATACTGTTAAATGTTCTTAAAAATAAGCAGCAAAGGCTGCAAAATGGCGAAGCCGTCAACTTTAACCTGATCCGAGATATCGTCGAGTACATGCAGAGCTATGCCGAACATAGTCATCATCCGCTCGAAGATTTAATCAATGAGTTTTATATCAAGACTCACCCCGGTGAAGAGTTGGAGAAACAGTTAGGTGAAGAACATCATCAATTGATTGATAATTCTTCAAGCTTGATGTCCAGCCTGAATTTAGTATTAAGTGATGTACCTGTTCAGAATGAGATTTTGAGCCAGGCCTTAAAAGATTATGTGGAAGCGCAACGAAAACACATGATGTATGAAGAAGCTAAATTGTTTCCCATTTGGGAAGCTGGGATGACGCCGGCGCAATGGGAAGAGGTGGCCGATATGTGCCAGGAGAAATTAATTAGTGATCCCCTGTTTAGTGACGACGACAACTTACTCTTCGAGGAACTAAAAGAGTATCTTGCTAGAGCAGAAGATTAGATGAAAAACAGACATAAAAATAGCGCCAGTGGCGCTATTTTTTCATCTCTTTACATCAGAAGGTTATCTAAGTCATATTCGAAACTACTATCGATATCCTGAAGCTCTTTAATCAAACGTTGTTTTTCTTTGATAGCCTCTATTTCACGCCATTTTCGCTTCTTATTGGAGCTTCGCGAACGACTGTTTGGTCTTTCAATGACGGTATCATCTAGCGCACTACCATAATCTAAACGATTCATGGCAACCTCCTGTTGTTGTATTTTTTCTCAACAATTAAATATCACACTTCCAATTTATGGTGCAAGAGAAATGTTTCAACAATGTTAACTTTGGGTGAATTGTTTATGGCGTCATCACGGTCTCTCTATTTGTGGTTGACGTACAAAATAGGAAGAGGTGTGGTGATATTTGCTGCAGAGAATAAAAAAGCCAGTGAAAACTGGCTTTTTTATCGAGACGAGTTAGATGGTGCTTCGTCTATAGAGGTTGATGAGGGCATTGCTCGAGGCATCTAAAGCTGTTGCCTCTTGCTGACTCTGAAGTCTTGCTAACACATCATTGCCCAGGGTCTTGCCAAGCTCGACGCCCCACTGATCGAAAGAGTTGATATCCCATAGCGCACCTTGAACAAAAGTTCTGTGCTCGTATAGGGCAATTAAGGCACCGAGTGTCTCAGGCGTTAATTTATTCATCAATAGGGTGTTGCTTGGTTTATTGCCTTCCATCACCTTATGTTTGGCGATTAGCGCTTTTTCATCCTGGCTTAGCGAGCTGCCTTCAAGTTCGGCAAGTGCCTCGTCGAAGGTTCTGCCTTGCATCAGTGCCTGAGTCTGTCCAATACAGTTGGACGCTAGCTGGACGTGATGCTCCCCAAGAGGGTTGTGGCTTTGCAAGGGTAAAATGAAATCCGCTGGGATAAGCGCAGTGCCTTGATGCAATAACTGATGGTAGGCATGTTGGCCATTAGTGCCTTCGCCGCCCCATATAACTGGACCTGTGGAGTGATCAACCTTATCACCGTTAAGGGTGACAGATTTACCATTACTCTCCATATCCAGCTGTTGGAAGTAAGCTGGTAGGCCTCTGAGGTAATGATCATAGGTCAATACCACGTGAGACTGTGCCTGGTAAAAGTTGCCATACAGCAATGAAAATAGCCCCATGATCACCGGCATATTGCTTTCCAGAGGAGTCTCAACAAAGTGCTTGTCCATGGCCTTAGCCCCAGCAAGCAACTCGTAGAAATTATCCATACCAATCAGCAGGGCGATAGGAAGACCAATAGCCGACCAGAGTGAGTAGCGTCCGCCTACCCAGTCCCACATAGGGAAGATATTGTCCGCATCCATGCCAAATTCGGTGGCTTTGGCGACATTGGAGGTCACAGCGACGAAATGCTTGGCGATATCGGCCTGAGAGCCACCGTTTTCCAGGAACCAAGCTTTGGCGCTCAGTGTGTTGGTCAGCGTTTCTTGAGTGCCGAAAGACTTAGACGACATCACGAATAAGGTGGTTTCAGGATCGACCAGACGCAGCTTCTCACACAGAGAGGTCGCATCGACGTTGGCCACAAAGTGGCATTTTAAGGCAGGGTTCCAGTAAGGTCTTAGGGCCTGGGTAACGATTTTGGGGCCCAAGAAAGAGCCGCCAATGCCAATGCTGACGATATCAGTGATCGCCTTACCCGTGTAACCTTTCCATTTACCTGAGGTCACGGCTTGGACAAATTTGGTCATCTTGGCCTGAGTCTGTTTGACTTCTGGCACGATATTGACGCCGTCGACCAGAATAACTTCGTCGGCGTTAGCTCTAAGCGCTGTGTGCAGCACGGCGCGCTTTTCGGTGTTGTTAATGATCTCGCCATTGAACATGGCGCGAATTTTTTCGCTAAGGCCTGCAGTCTTGGCAAGATCAAACAGCAGGTTCAAGGTCTGTTCGTCGGCCCTGTTTTTAGAATAATCCAGCAGTAAGCCGCAAGCTGACAAGGACATCTTGTCGAAGCGTTTTGGATCGGCATTAAATAGCGCGCGCATATGGGGCAGCTGTTTAGTCTGAGCCTCGAGCTGAGCCCAGGCTGCTTGCTGAGTAAGCTTAGTCATAACGTAATTACCTTTTAAGCTTCCAGTTCTGCTTTTAACATCTCTTCAAGTTTGCCTTGGTCGACAGCAAAGTTGCGGATACCTTCGGCAAGTTTCTCTACGGCCATTGGGTCTTGGTTAAACTCCCAGCGGAACTCGGCTTCGGTTAGCGGAGCACCAGGTGCTTGGATATCTGTGGTCGGTTTCAGTTTTTGCACCACTTGGGTGTTGCTGTTGGCCATCTCTTCCAGTAGCGCTGGGCCTATGGTGAGGCGATCACAACCAGCCAGTTCGATGATCTCACCCGTATTACGGAAGCTAGCGCCCATGACGACAGTTTTGTAATCGTGGCGCTTATAGTAGTTGTAGATGCTGGTGACTGAGACAACGCCTGGATCTTCTTCTGCGCTGTACTCTTTACCTGTGTCTTTTTTGTACCAATCCAGGATGCGACCCACAAAAGGTGAGATAAGGTAAACGCCCGCTTCGGCACAGGCTCTGGCCTGAGCGAAACAGAAAAGCAGTGTTAGGTTGCAATTAATACCTTCTTTTTCTAATTCTTTTGCGGCGCAAATACCTTCCCAGGTTGAAGCAAGTTTGATCAAGATGCGTGACTTGTCGATACCAGCTTCTTCATAAAGTTTGATCAGCTTGTGAGCCTTTTCAATGGAGCCGGCTTTATCGAAAGAGAGTCTGGCGTCGACTTCAGTGGAGATGCGGCCAGGAACAATTTTCAGGATCTCTAAGCCAATGTTGACCGCGAGTTTGTCACCTGCGTCTTCGACTTGTTGTGCCAGATCATCGCTCTGGGTCTTGGCCCATTCTATAGCGTTGGTGATCAGGTGTTTATATTCTGGTATTTGAGCTGCTTTTAAGATGAGAGAGGGGTTGGTGGTAGCGTCTTGCGGTTGATAACGCTTGATGGCTTCGATATCCCCGGTATCGGCGACTATGGTAGTGATCGATTTGAATTGCTCTAGTGTATTAGCCATGAAAATTACATCCTTCTTAAGAAGCAGCTTAAGTGTGTGGTTTGCTAACGGCTATTAGACGCGATTTTGCCGATATTTCCAACCGTGAATGAAAAAAAATTACAGAAAAGTTGCTAAATATCAGTAAAAGGCATTCTAACCGTAGCCATTTAGTGAGGCTGACGTTTTCCCTAAACGGATTTAGAGTATAACCATTAAATTATGACAGGAAAAAAAATCGCTGCCTAAGCAGCGATTTTAGTGAAGAAGATCTCAGTGAATCCTTATCGATTTACTTTAATACCGCTTCTTTTTGTACGCCTGTTACGTGTGCTTCGATGCGGCGGTTAGCCTTGTTTGCTTCAGGGCTATTACCTTCGATTAGCGGCTCAGTGATACCATAACCCTTAGCACTTACGCGCTGCTGGTTAATACCATATTTGCTAACTAATAGCTCGGCAACGGCGTTGGCACGACGCTCAGACAGCTCCATGTTGTAATCTGGGTTACCTACGTTAGAGGCGTGGCCAGCAATTACCACGGTTGAGCGTGGGTGCGTATTCATGTAGTTAGCCAGTTTTTCGATTTGATCATAAGATGCCGAGTTCACAACGGCTGAATTATTGGCAAAACGAATGGTGCCCAGTTCATGCTTTTCAGTGACTTCGCGATAGATGGTACAACCATTGGCGTCAACCTTGTGGTTGCTTGGGGTGTCTGCACACTGGTCTTTATCGTCTGTGACTCCATCATTGTCTGAATCTTTTGGTGCGACAACGACAGGGGCTACTGCGGCGGCAGGCGCTGTACGACCAAAGCGGTAGCTGAGTTCAAGACCCCAGTAATTACTCTCCATTTCGAGTGTGTTCCACTCGTTTTCATCGAGATTTTCATAACGACGATACTTGGCTTGCAACTTGAGGTTCTCTGTGAAGTTGTAGCCGATACCAGCGCCAAAGTATGGCGCTACACCGCTATCGCTGTAGTACTCGCTTCCCCACTGTTTGTTGTTTGAAAGCAGGTAGTTCATTGCACCAGCTTCAAAAGACATGCTCCAGTGGTTGGCAAATGGCCAGAAACCGACAAGGCCTAGTGTCATTCCTCGTGCACCAGCGTCGTTAAGTTTGTTGGCATAGTCGACCCATTCGGCGCGGCCCAGGTCGCGATAACCTAGTTCAATACCGAAGTAGTCGTTAAACAGATAACCACCAAATACATCCCAAGCATAAGGATCATCTTCACCACACTCTTTCATGGTTTTCTGATCGCAGTTAGGTTCGTAGTTGTTTACGCCTAAACCACCACCGACGTACCAAGGAGTAAGTTCTTGTGCTGCATTAGCTGCAAATGGGAGCATTGATGTAAGCAGAATAGCTTTCAATGTATTGTTCATCATTTTCCAATTCCTTTGTTTTTTATCGTCCCCCATGCTGTTTCTACCCTGTAAAAACATGCCAGCACTTTGTGGGGGGATTCCTTTGGTATTATCGCTAGCCTTTTTATTATCTTACGAGGATATAGAAATTGCCATGTATAACAGGTAATTTTTTTATGATTAGTGGTTATATGGTAATAAAAAAGGCGTTTCCTCTAGGAAGCGCCTTTTTTCTAGTCGAATGATTAATGTGGCGTTAATCTAGTCTTAACGTGTCCACACCCAGTTTTCGATGTTTTCTGGGTCAACACCGTTCGCTTTAATATAGTTACGGTGATCGACTAAGCGTTGTAGCATGTCGGTGGTGATGGCCACATGTTGGGTCTCATCGATAACACCTTGCTGGAATAGCTTGTAAGCCATGTCGATAACCAAGTGGTAGCGAGAGGTACCGTTACGTACACCCATGTCGAAAGGCGTAGTGGTTGAGCCTTCTTCTTCATAGCCTTTAATGCGGAATCTGTGGCTACCTTTGTAATCAAATACCAGTTTCTTGATGGTGTTTGGATAACCATGGTAGTTAAATACCACTCCCTTATCGGCGGTGAAGATCTCATCCATCATCCAAGGTTTGCTTTGGAACTTACGGCTACCCAGGCCGCTGCTGGTCAACTCTGTTACGCTGACGAAGCGTACGCGCACTCTTGGTAACAGTTCGCGTAGGATAACCAGAGATGCCATACACTCTTGCGTGACATAGTCACCACAGCCTGCCAGTACCACATCAGGATTATCATCTGAGGCAAAATCCCACACCATGACACCATCTTTGGCCTGTTGACGTGCTTCGTCCAACGTTAGCCACTGTGGTAGTTCTTTCTTACCTGCGGCAATGATGTTGAGTTTATCGCGGTCGGCGAAGGCGCGCTCAGTGTAGACCAGAGTAGAGTTTGCATCGGCAGGTAGATAAGCCGAGATGATCTCTGGGTGTTTCTCAAGCATAGCGCCCAAGAATGATGGATTCTGGTGAGAATAACCGTTGTGATCTTGACGCTCGAGCAGTGAAGAGAGCACGACGTTACAAGCAGGAACCGGCTTACGGAAGTGTACGCCCTGGCTGGCATAGACATATTTACAGTATTGGTCGGCCATAGACGACACCACTTGCGAGAAGGACTCATAAGTGGGGAACATGCCGTGACGACCTGTTACTGTGTAGCCGTGCAGCATACCAAAGAGCAAGTTTTCTGATAGCAACTCGAGTACGCGGCCATCGCGAGACATATCTTCGTCCCAGCTTTCAATTGGCCATTGCCATGCACGATCTGTCTCTTCAAACACAGCTTGAAGCTGGTTAGAGTAAGTTTCATCTGGACTGAAGATACGCAGGTTACGCTGGTCTCTGTTGAGCTTGAAGGCGTCACGCATCCATTGACCCATCTTCAGCATAGAGTAACCACGCTGGCCTCTTGGTGTTTCTGCGCCGTAGGCCAGATCTTCCAGCTTAGGGTTGTTCAGTGAACGTACCACTTCACCGCCATAGCTCAGGTGTTGACGACCACAGCAAAGCTCTTTTGGTGGAAGCAGTGATTGGATATCTTTGTCAAAGACGATCTGGTTTTGCTCGTTGATGCTATAGAGTTCACTGAACTTGTAGCTGGCAAGCCATTGGTCCAGTGCTTCCAGGTGCTGTTTATCTTTAGCACACTTGTTAACGATAACCTGGTGCGACTCGCAGTTACCTTCTAGCTTCTTACCGTTATCTTCGGCGACACCTGTCCAGCCTTTAGCTGTGCGCATCAGGATCACTGGCCAGCGAGGCTTAACGACATCTTCGCCACTGCGAGCTTTGGTCTGAATCGCGTCGATCATGGCATAGGCATCATCCATGGCTTTGGTCATCTGCAGATAGACATCTTCTTCAAGATCACTGTCGACAATGATTGGATGGTAGCCAAGGCCTTTAAATTCAAGTTCAAGCTCTTCGTGGCTCATGCGACCCATACGGGTTGGGCCTGAGATCTTGTAGCCGTTAATGTGTACGATTGGCAGTACGGCACCATTGTTGGCTGGCGAAACCAGACGGTTTGCATACCAAGATGCCGCCAATGGGCCGGTTTCAGACTCGCCGTCACCGATAAGTACGGTAGCGATTAGGTTAGGGTTATCCAGTACAGCACCCCAGGCCACTGATAATGAGTAACCCAGTTCACCACCTTCTAGGATCTGACCCGGTGCTTCAGGGTTAGCATGTGATGGATAACCATAGGCGGCTGAAAATTTCTTACAGATATCTTCGATACCTGTCTCGTTGTAAGGGATGGTCTCAGGATAGAAATGGCTTAACGATCCTTCCATAAACAGGTTAGCTTGCACTGCTGGGAAGCCGTGGCCTGGGCCGACAAGGTAAAGGAAAGGGCGATTGGTTTTCTTGATGAGACGATTAACGTTGGCGTAGACGAAGTTGATACCTGGGCAAGTTCCCCAGTGACCTAGCAGTCTGGGCTTGATATCGCTATGTTCTAACGGACGTTTATGCAGAACGTTCTGCTTTAAGTAAATTTGCGAGGTAGCCAAGAAGTTGGTTGCTCTTACAAATTTCTTGAGTGCGGTGATCTCTTGCTGTTGTGACATAAATAACCCCATTTATAGTAAGCAAAAAGTTAATCAAAGCTTATGTGAGGCACTATATTTGTAATTTTATTACAAAAACGTGTTCAATATCTTATTTTTGCAAAGTGATAAAATTTACAGAATGTTAAATTTTTGGTCGTAAATACTATGTTATCCACGTTAATACAGTAGCTTGTTTGTGTCTGGTTGCGTGATGCCAATGTCATGTAAATGGGTAAGTGTGATCTGTGTCACATGGTGATTTTTTGATGGTATGCTATTTTGGCGTGTCGGATTCGGCAGGCATGTTGCTTTAGCATCATGAAAGGATAATTCGAAAAGATAATCCTGCCGAAAATATTCGATCAAATTGGGAAGGAAATTCAACAACGATGGCGACTTGTTTTACTATGGCGCCGTAAACGTCCTAAGGGTTATAGAAGTTCTATGTTTGAATCTGTATTAAATTTAATCGACTCTGCGATTAACGCGGTTAACGGCATGTTGTGGGGTAGCGTGCTGATATACGTGCTGGTCGCTGCGGGCGTGTTGTTTACATTAAGATTGGGCTTTATTCAGCTCAGAATGTTTGGTCATGGCACTAAGCTAGTGTTACAGGGCCGTGAGAAAACAAACGGTATTTCATCTTTTCAGGTGTTTTGTACCTCTATGGCTGCAAGGGTGGGTACCGGAAACATGGCCGGTGTGGCCGTGGCGATCACTGTCGGTGGTGCGGGTGCCGTTTTTTGGATGTGGCTCATTGCGTTGCTGGGGATGGCGACCGCCTTTATTGAATCAACCTTAGCACAAGTCTATAAAATCAAAGACAGCGATGGCCAGTATCGTGGTGGTCCTGCTTACTATATGGAAAAAGGCTTAGGTAAGCGTTGGATGGGAACTCTGTTTTCTATTTTGCTGATCATTGCCTTCGGTTTTGCCTTTAACGCCGCCCAGGCTAATACCATGACAGACGCGCTTAACAATGCCTTTGGTTTTGATAAGACCATGGTTGGCTTAGTCATAGTTGCTGCATCGGCCTATATCATTAGCGGAGGCCTCAAGAAGGTGGCTAAGGCTTCTGAGCTTATCGTGCCTATCATGGCGGTGGCTTATCTGGCGATTGCGCTGGTGGTGCTTGCGATGAACATTGAGCAAGTTCCTGCGGCGATTGCCTACATAGTAAAAAGTGCTTTTGGTTGGGAAGAAGCCGCCGGCGGCGCGATGGGCGCTATGATGGCGGGTATCGCCCGGGGACTATTTTCAAACGAAGCCGGTATGGGTAGCGCAGCCAACATTGCAGCATCGGCTTCGCCGAATCCTAATCACCCGGCATCACAGGGCTTTGTGCAGATGATAGGGGTCTTTGTTGATACTATCGTGATCTGTAGCGCAACGGCAGCCATTATCTTGCTGTCGGGAGTGTTAGATGCGCCTGGCGAGCAGAAAGGCATTGGCTTGTTGCAACTAGCCTTGACCAATGAAGTGGGTGGATGGGCCGCCTATTTTGTGGCATTTGCGATTATCTTATTCTGTTTCTCCTCGATCATTGCTAACTATAGTTATGCCGAGAGCAACATCCTGTTCCTCAGTAAGAGTAAGAAGATACTGTATAGCTTCCGTGTTGCAGTGCTAGCTATGGTTATGGCGGGCTCCGTTGCTTCACTGCAGTTGGTATGGAATTTTGCCGACGTGTCTATGGGCTTGATGGCGCTGGTCAACATTGCTGCGATTGTCATGCTCTCTAAGGTCGCCTATGCGGTGATTAAAGATTACGAAATACAGCTGAAGGCAGGCAAGGTGCCTACCTTTGATGCGGCGCAGTTCCCAGAGTTAAATGGGCTCGATGAGCAGATCTGGAAAGGTAAGCCTAACGCGGCGGTACTGACTAAAGATCAAGATAAGTCGATAGCCGTGCCTGAGGTGTAGGCTAATACCTCGACGCTAATAGCCAATATCTATTAGTACCATCTAAAAAACCACGTCCTATGGGCGTGGTTTTTTTATGTCAGCGTCAGTATGATAGACGTCTCGTTGATCGTTAGAAATAAGGACAATTTATGCTGATTTTAGTCTCTCCGGCTAAAACCCTGGATTATGAAACACCAGCAAGTACTCAAACCTTTACCATGCCGACACTGCTTGAGCACAGTGAAGCGCTGATCGAGGTATGTCGAGAGCTAACACCAGCAGATATCGCCTCTTTAATGAAGGTAAGTGACAAGATAGCCGGTTTGAATGTGGCGCGTTTTGCCGAGTGGAACAAGGATTTTAATCTGGACAATGCTAAACAGGCCTTGTTTGCATTTCGTGGCGATGTTTATACCGGACTGGATGCCGATACTTTGTCGGCGCAAAGTCTTGAACGAGCACAAAAGCATTTACGTATCTTATCTGGCTTGTACGGCTTGCTACGCCCATTGGATCTGATGCAGGCTTATCGACTGGAGATGGGCACTAAGCTGTCGAACCCAAGAGGAGCGAACTTGTATCAGTTTTGGGGCGATATTGTCACCACAGAGGTCAATAAAGCCCTTGCCGAGCAGGGGGATGACATTCTGGTCAATCTTGCTTCAAATGAATATTTTAAGGCGGTTAAGCCTAAGCAGATCCAAGGTCAGGTGATAACGCCTATTTTCAAGGATAAGAAGAATGGCCAGTACAAGGTCATTAGTTTCTTCGCAAAGAAGGCGCGCGGCATGATGGTGCGTTATATGCTGGACAATAATGTCAGCCGTTATGAAGATCTCCTTAAGTTTGATACGGCCGGCTACTATTACAGTGAAGCGGATTCGAGCGTTAATGAGCCTGTATTCCTCAGAGAAGAGCAAGCCTAGCGAATGCCAGAGCCACAACGGCTCAACCCCATGAAAAAAGCAGCCATCGGCTGCTTTTTTTGTCTGAAACTAAGGTTGGAATTTCGACTCTCGCTTAACTGAGATTGTCTACTTGGCCTTAGACGTTAGCGGTCTAAGCTCAATCTCTGATTGCGCCATCAGGTAAGCAAACTGCGCATAGGCGGCGGCATTTTGTGCCAAGGCCTTGGGATCGATTTTGTCTAAGGTATCGTTTGGCGTGTGGTGATAGTCAAAGTAATCGGTGCCATCTTGTCTAAGTGATGCGACGGGAACGCCATGGTTAGGCAGCATAGAGACATCGGGCCCGCCTGAAGCCTGGTTGTTCCCCATGGCAACGCCGTTGGCTTGCATTGAGGCTGTATGGGCTTGTATGGCCGCAAAGGCGCTGTCTGCGACGTTAAAGTCTAGCTGGTAGATATATCCTGCGCCGAAGTCAGATTCGGCGGCAATATAGTGTTTATCCAGCTCATGTTGATGTGCTTTAGCGTAGCTCTTACCACCAATCAACCCCAACTCTTCTGCGGCATAGAGTACAACCCGAACCGTGCGGGCTGGCCGTTGTGGTAGCTGGGAGATAAGATGCCCAGCCGTAGTGACAATTGCGACACCAGCACCATCATCAATAGCCCCTGTGCCTTCGTCCCATGAGTCCAGGTGCGCGCCGATAAGCACTATTTCATCGGGTTTACTGCTGCCAGTGACTTCGGCGATAACATTATATGAGGTGGCATAGCCCAGGTTTTTAGGGGTCAGCTTAAGGTGGAGTATGACATTGGGATCGCGCTTTAGCATCAAGGCAATGAGATCGGCATCGGGGTTAGACATAGCGGCCGCTGGGATCTTCTCAACCCCTTCTTGGTAACGCATCATACCCGTGTGTGCCATCCTGTCATGATCTGTGCCGATAGAGCGAATGACAATGGCCAAGGCGCCCTTTTCGGCTGCGGCAATGGCGCCGCGTGAACGACCACCAACTGTGATGCCATAGCCTTTACCTGTCTTAAACCTAGGGGTGATGTGATCGATAAACACGATTTTCCCCAATACCTGGCTAGGCTCGGCGAGTTTTAGCGCTTCGAGGGACTCAAAGCGTACGATAGGGGCATTGATGCCTTCTTCTGGCGTGCCCACACTGCCACCGAGGGCTGTGATCACTAAAGGTTGGGCGAAAGGGGAGACAATGCTGGCCTTGGCCTCTCCGCGTTGCCAGACGGGAACCTTAACGGCTTCTTTATAGACCTTGTCAAAACCGAGTGAGTTAAGCTTGTTCTCGGCCCACTGAACGGCGATTAGGTCTTTCTCGCTACCAGCGAGTCTTGGGCCAACCTCAACCGTCAATGACTCGACAATATCGTAAGATAAGCTGGACTCGAGTGCTTTTTGTTGTAGCTGTGCGCTAACACTTTGATTTGTGTCTTCTGTTGTCGTGCTTTGACAACCTGCTAGTCCGGTAAAAAAGAGGGTGAATAAGAGGGGGAGAGGGGAGCTTTTCATGAGTTTCCTTTATTTTTATTACGTATGTCCCATTTTTGAAAACAATCTAGCAAAAAGTGTGCTTTATGTCCCGACTATATCTTTAAGTCAACGCTATATTAGTGCCGGGGTTTGTTTTAGGAGAAATTGCTCGTAATGAATATAGAATTGATGCAGCAACGAGCGGATAATGCTGTTGTATTGCTAAAGGCTCTGGCAAATGAACGCCGACTGTTCATCTTATGCTACTTGTTGAGCGAAGGTGAGATGTGTGTCGGTGAGATGAATAAAAAGCTCGGGCTTAGCCAATCTGCGCTATCGCAACACTTAGCATGGCTTCGTAAAGACAACTTAGTTGAAACGCGAAAAGAAGCGCAAACGGTATTTTATTCGCTAAAAAGCAAGGAAGTATCCGAGATTATTAAGTTACTCAATACCATCTATTGCCACTAGGTAGAGATGATATAGTGCAGGGAGAAAAGCTGATAGGCAGTATGCTGTCAGCTTTTTTTTTCGGGCGCGAGATTGAGCGGCTTTTAGCAGCCCCACTATATTTTAGATACAAAAAAACCGGCCTAAGCCGGTTTTTTTATATCGCGACAGATTAAGCAGCCAGTGCTTTGATCTTAGCGTTTAGACGAGCCTTATGACGAGCAGCTTTATTCTTGTGAATAAGGCCTTTAGTCGCCATACGGTCAACAATTGGTTGTGCAGCATTGAATGCTTCAGTTGCCGCTTTGTGATCGCCAGTGTTGATCGCAGCGATAACTTTCTTAACGTAAGAACGTAGCATAGAACGACGGCTAGCGTTGTGCTGACGACGTTTTTCAGATTGAAGCGCGCGCTTCTTTGCAGACTTGCTATTAGCCAAGGTGCAACTCCTAAAAGGGTTAGATATTTTTAAAGGTCGAGGAATATGCCTTTTTTTAGTCAGTTTGTCAATGACAATGATCGGATCTTTATCTTAAAGATAAATAATCAGAGCAGACTTGGCGTTCTTCAACCTAACTCGTGTAATATGGTGCGCAATTCTAGCAGTATTTGCTGCTTGGTGACAGGGGGTAAGTCGACTTTTTAACTTGCTCGACACACCTGTGGTGCTCGTTTCAGGGGGAGCTTTGAGCAAGAAACTTTTTAAGTCAGGCATGATAGTGAGTGCTATGACGCTGATTTCTCGTGTTTTAGGTTTAGTGAGAGACGTTGTAATTGCAAACCTAATGGGGGCTGGGAGCAGCGCAGACGTTTTCTTTTTCGCTAATAAAATTCCTAATTTTTTACGTCGACTATTTGCCGAAGGAGCATTCGCTCAAGCGTTCGTGCCTGTATTAACCGAATACCAAGAGAAGCATGATGACGAGGCGGTAAGGCTGTTGCTGGCTAAAGTGGCCGGCACGCTCGGAGTAGTAGTGACCCTGGTGACCTTGATTGGAGTGATCGCCTCTCCGGTCTTGACGGCACTATTTGGTGGCGGCTGGTTTTTGGCTTGGTTGAACGATGAGCCCAATGGTCAAAAATTTGAGCTAGCCTCGCTGATGCTGAAGATCACCTTTCCTTACCTCTGGTTTATTACCTTTACTGCGCTGGCCGGATCTATCCTAAATACTCGGGGGCGGTTTGCCGTGTCGGCTTTTACGCCGGTATTTTTGAATGTGGCAATTATCAGCGCTGCCATTTTCCTGGCCCCCAGGCTTGAACAGCCGGAAATAGGCTTGGCGTGGGGCGTCTTTGCTGGTGGTTTAATTCAGTTTCTGTTTCAAATTCCATTCTTGATGCGAGAAAAGGCTTTGGTTAAGCCCTCGTGGGGATGGCATCATCCCGGCGTGGTGAAGATTCGCACCTTGATGCTGCCGGCGCTGTTTGGGGTGTCGGTGTCGCAAATCAATCTACTGCTCGATACTTTTATCGCCAGTTTCTTGATGACAGGCTCGATCAGTTGGCTCTATTACTCTGACCGTTTGTTGGAGTTTCCCTTGGGCTTGTTTGGTATCGCGATTGCGACTGTGATCTTACCCGCGCTGTCGAAGAAATATGTAAATGCCGAGGGAGATGGCTTTGCCAAGACTATGGACTGGGGCATTAAAGCGATATTACTGATGGGCGTACCAGCGATGTGCGGCTTGATTTTGTTAGCCAAGCCTATGCTGATGGTGCTGTTTATGCGCGGCGCCTTTACCGTCGATGATGTCTATATGGCCTCATACAGTTTGATGGCTTATGGGTCGGGACTGTTAAGTTTCATGCTGATTAAAGTGTTAGCGCCTGGGTATTACTCTCGTCAGGATACTAAGACGCCCGTGCGTTATGGCATTATCGCAATGGTGAGCAACATGGTGTTTAATCTTATCTTTGTATTTCCCTTTGGCTATGTGGGATTGGCGATTGCGACCTCTCTGTCGGCGCTGCTTAATGCTTGTTTGCTCTATCGCGGTTTACATCGCGCCGGTGTTTATCAAGTGCCAAAGCAAACCTTTGTCTTTATGGGTAAAACCATTACCGCCGCAGTGCTAATGATGTCGGTGCTCTATTACTTGATGCCGAGCATGGACGACTGGTTGAATTTTACCTTTGTGGGACGGGCGACAGAACTGGCCTTGTTGATCGGTTCGGGGGCTGTGGTGTACCTGTTGGTTATGTTATTGTTAGGAATTCGCCCTTGGAGGATGAAAGCTGGCTTTTGAGTGCTGATTATCCTTCTCAGCTAGTATATAATCCGCGAACTTATGCTTGCTAGTTATTGAATGTAATGGAACTGATCCGCGGTATACATAATATTTTACCCAGACACCAGGGTTGCGTGCTGACTATTGGTAACTTTGATGGCGTGCACCGTGGTCATGCCGAAGTCATTGCTGCCCTTGTGAAAAAAGCAAAGCAACTCAAGGTTCCTGCGACACTGATGACCTTCGAGCCACAGCCTCAAGAGCTGTTTAGAGGGGAGAATGCCCCTGCCAGGCTGAGTTTGCTGCGCGATAAAATTGTCTTGCTCGATGAGCTCGGCATAGATCGTCTGCTATGTGTCAATTTCAATCAGAAGTTTGCCTCGATGCCCGCCGAAGCCTTTATCGAAGATCTCTTGGTTAAGCAGCTTGGTGTTAAGTATCTGGTGGTCGGTGATGATTTCTGTTTTGGCAAGCAGCGACGTGGAAATTTTGAGATGCTGAAAGCCGCCGGCGAGCGATATGGCTTTGCTGTGGTCAATACCCATAGTTTTATCATTGGCGATAAGCGGGTGAGTTCCACCGAGATCCGCTCTCAGTTAGCTAAAGGTAATCTGGAGCAGGCAAGGCGCCTATTGGGACATCCCTATGCGCTCAGTGGCAAGGTGGCTCACGGTGAAAAAATTGGCCGAACCATAGGTTTTCCAACGGCGAACATCGCCTTAAAACGCAAGGTCTCTCCGGTGAGAGGTGTCTTTGCGGTGAAACTGTATTGGGACGGCAGCGATATTTACGAAGGCGTTGCCAATGTGGGTTTCAGGCCCACAGTCAATGGACAAAATTGTCAGTTAGAAGTCCATCTGTTTGATTTCGATGGTGACCTTTATGGCCGCACAGTTGAAGTTGAGTTGGTGGCAAAGATTAGGGATGAACAGCCATTTAAGTCATTAGATGCGCTGAAGCTTCAAATTAAAGATGATGCTGACAGAGCCAAGGCTCTGCTTGGCTTAGATGCAGGCTGAGCTCTATTAGCTAAATTAACGGTATAGGATCAATGAGCGACTATAAATCTACTTTAAACTTGCCGGAAACTGAGTTTCCGATGCGTGGTAACCTGGCAAAGCGCGAGCCAGAGATGTTGAAATCTTGGACAGAGAATAAGCTGTACCAAAAGATTCGTGAAAGCCGCACAGGTGCCAAGCCCTTCATTTTGCACGACGGCCCGCCGTATGCGAACGGTAGTATTCATATTGGTCACTCAGTAAATAAGATTTTAAAAGACATCATTATTAAGTCTAAAACCTTGTCGGGTTTCGATGCGCCTTATATTCCGGGTTGGGACTGTCACGGTCTGCCGATCGAACTTAAGGTCGAGCAGAAAGTGGGTAAGCCTGGACAGAAGGTGACAGCAGCCGAGTTTCGTCAGAAGTGTCGTGAATATGCGGCGCAGCAGGTTGACGGCCAGCGCGAAGACTTTATCCGTCTTGGTGTGTTTGGAGATTGGCAAAATCCTTACCTGACCATGAATTTTGATACCGAAGCCAACATTGTTCGCTCACTGGCTAAGGTTATTGATAATGGTCATCTGCACAAAGGGGTTAAGCCAGTACACTGGTGTACCGATTGTGGCTCGGCGTTAGCGGAAGCTGAAGTTGAATATGAAGATAAGACCTCACCAGCCATTGATGTTGCCTTCTTGGCGGTAGATAAGGCTGCAGTGCTGGCTAAATTCGGTGTCGAGCAATGTGACGCCGATGTCGCGACCGTTATTTGGACCACGACCCCTTGGACCCTGCCTGCGAACCGTGGCCTCTCAATGGCCGGTGATATCGATTACGATTTGGTTGAGTTCACTAAAGAAGACAAGCAACTGGCCATCATAGTGGCGCAGCAGTTGGTTGAGTCTTGCCTTGAGCGTTATGGCGCCGAGACGCACCGTGTACTTGGTAGTGTTAAAGGTCAGGCATTAGAGCTGCTTCGCTTTAAGCATCCTTTCTACGATTTTGATGTACCTGTCATTATTGGCGATCACGTGACTGTCGACTCGGGTACAGGTGTGGTGCATACAGCCCCTGGCCATGGTCAGGATGACTTCGTGATTGGTCAAAAGTATGGTCTGGAAGTGGCTAACCCTGTGGGAGACAATGGTGTTTATAAGCCAGACACTGAGTTCTTTGCTGGTCAACATGTCTTTAAAGCGAACGATAACGTTGTTGCGCTGCTTGAAGAGAAAGGCGCGCTGCTGAATCATGTGGCCTATCGTCACAGCTACCCACACTGCTGGCGCCATAAAACACCTATCATCTTCCGCGCGACGCCGCAGTGGTTTATCTCTATGGATCAAAAGGGGCTGCGTAGTCAGTCACTGAGTGAGATCGAGAAGACACAATGGATCCCTGACTGGGGACAGAGCCGCATCGAGAAGATGGTTGAAAACCGTCCAGATTGGTGTATCTCGCGTCAGCGTACCTGGGGTGTACCTATTACCCTGTTTGTACACAGAGAGACCGAAGAGCTACACCCTGATAGCGTTGCCTTAATGGAGCGTGTAGCCCACAGAATCGAGCAAGAAGGCATTCAAGCTTGGTGGGATCTTGACGCAGCAGAGCTGTTAGGCGAAGAGGCCGACCAATACCGTAAGGTCACTGATACCTTAGATGTGTGGTATGACTCAGGTTCTACCTTCTCATCTGTGGTTGCCGCGCGTCCAGAATATAATGGTCATCCTGTCGATCTTTACCTTGAGGGTAGTGACCAGCACCGTGGCTGGTTTATGTCGTCTCTGATGATCTCAACGGCCATGAGTGGCAAGGCGCCGTACAAGCAGGTATTAACCCATGGTTTCACCGTGGATGGTCAGGGCCGTAAGATGTCTAAATCTATCGGCAACGTGATCGCCCCGCTACAAGTCACTAATAAACTTGGCGCCGACATTTTGCGCCTTTGGGTCGCGGCGACAGATTATAGCGGTGAGATGACCGTCTCTGACGAGATCCTTAAGCGTAGTGCCGATGCCTATCGTCGTATCCGCAACACTGCGCGTTTCTTGCTTGCAAACCTCAATGGTTTTGACCCTGTTAAGGATACCGTTGCCGTTGAAGATATGGTGGCATTGGATCGCTGGGTGGTACGCCGTGCCGCAGCCTTGCAAGCTGAGATCTTAGAGGCTTACGAGCAATATAATTTCCATTTGGTGACGCAGAAGCTGATGCAATTCTGCTCTGTCGAACTAGGTAGTTTCTATCTGGACATCATCAAAGACCGACAATATACGGCTAAGGGCGATAGCTTAGCTCGTCGCAGCTGTCAGAGTGCACTCTACTTGATTGCCGAAGCCATGGTGCGCTGGATTGCGCCTATCTTAAGCTTCACTGCCGATGAGGTATGGCAATCTCTGCCGGGTGAGCGCGATGAGTTTGTGTTTACTCAGACCTGGTTTGAAGGTTTAGCTTCAGTCACCCTAGATAGCGACCTGAGCGACGAGTACTGGACAAACCTCATCACGGTACGTGACGAAGTGAACAAGGCGATTGAACAAGCGCGTCGTGAACAACGCGTTGGTGGTTCTTTAGAGGCTGAAGTCACGCTTTACGCTGATGATTCCCTAACCGAGTCTCTAGCATTGTTAGGAGATGAGCTGCGTTTTGTGCTGCTGACCTCTAATACTCAGATTGCGCCGCTGGCGAGTGCGGGTGATGATGCGGTAGCTACTGAGCTTGCCGGTCTAAAACTGTTAGTTGCTAAGACCGAGGCGGCTAAGTGTGACCGCTGCTGGCACCATAGAGAAGATGTGGGCCAGGTTGCTGAGCACCCACTGCTTTGTACACGTTGCGTCACCAATATTGAAGGTGATGGCGAAGTACGTCAGTTCGCATAAGGGAATAGAATGCCATCTAGCTGGAAAGAGAGTGGCTTACGTTGGTATTGGGTAGTTGTATTGGTGTTTATCGCCGATCAACTATCCAAGCAATGGGTGTTAGCCAATTTTGACCTGAGAGAGTCAATTAACTTATTGCCATTTTTTAATTTCACTTATGTGAGAAATTATGGCGCTGCCTTTAGCTTTTTAAGCGATGCGGGTGGCTGGCAGCGTTGGCTGTTTACCATTGTGGCTGTCGGTTTTAGTACCTTGTTGACTGTTTGGCTGCGTAAGCAACCAAACGCTATGTGGCGACTAAATCTGGCCTATACCTTAGTCATAGGTGGGGCGCTGGGTAATCTTATCGACCGGCTGCAACATGGCTTTGTGGTTGATTTTCTCGATTTTTATTGGAAGACGAGCCATTTCCCTGCTTTTAATATTGCCGATTCGGCGATTTGTGTTGGTGCCGGGCTTATTATCTTGGATTCGTTTATCTCAGAGAGTAAACCAGACGGCAAAGATGTCGCAAAGGGGTAGTATTAAGTGACTGTTACGCGTTCATTATTATGTCATATGAATATAGTGCTAGAAGATGGCTCTACCGCCGATAGTACTAAAGCTTCAGGTAAGCCTGCCAAGTTAAACATAGGCGATCAAACCTTGAGTCCTGCTTTTGAAGCAGAGCTGAAGGGCCTGAAGCAAGGGGACAAACACAGCTTTACCCTAGAGGCCGCAGATGCCTTTGGGGAGTCGAATCCCGATGCGATTCATCATATGGACAGGAGCAAGTTTCCAGCCGATATGCAACTCGAAGCCGGGGTTATCCTAAGTTTCGCAGGTCCTGGCGGCAGTGAGATTCCAGGTATCGTTCGCGATGTACTTGGTGACTCTGTTACCGTCGATCTCAATCATCCGTTAGCGGGTCGTACAGTGACATTTGAATTGGAAGTGGTTCAGGAGCTCTAATTATGACTCAACCTCCACAAAGCTTGCAGATCAAGCTGGCTAATCCTCGTGGTTTTTGTGCCGGTGTCGACAGGGCGATTAGCATTGTCGAAAGGGCGCTTGAGTTGTTTTCACCGCCTATCTATGTGCGTCACGAAGTGGTGCACAACAGGTACGTGGTACAAAACCTCAAAGACAGAGGCGCAGTTTTTGTCGATGAGCTGGATCAAGTACCTGACGATAGCATAGTGATCTTCAGTGCCCACGGCGTATCTCAGGCGGTACGCGCCGAAGCGAAAAAACGCGGACTACGTGTGTTTGACGCGACCTGCCCCTTAGTCACTAAGGTGCATCTTCAGGTTACTCGTGCGAGCCGCAAAGGGATCGAATGTATCTTAATCGGTCATGCGGGACACCCTGAAGTCGAGGGCACCATGGGGCAGTATGATAACCCTGAAGGGGGCGTGCTCTTGGTGGAGTCTCCGGCGGATGTTGAAGCTTTGGTTGTTAAAGATCCAGAAAACCTCTGCTTTGTTACTCAGACCACCTTGTCGATGGACGATACTGCCGATGTGATCGCGGCGCTGCAAAAACGTTTCCCGTCTATCCAGGGACCGCGTAAGGATGATATTTGTTACGCGACTCAAAATAGACAAGACGCCGTACGTAATGTTGCCGATGACGTTGACCTTTTTATTGTCGTGGGCTCGAAAAACAGCTCTAACTCTAATCGTTTGATGGAGCTGGCTATCAAGAAGGGGACTCAGTCTTACCTTGTCGATAATGCCGATGACATAAACTCTGAATGGTTTAACGGTATCGAAAAGGTTGCCGTTACAGCGGGTGCATCAGCTCCTGAAGTCCTAGTAAAACAGGTTATAGATGCCATTGCCAAGTTGGCGCCGAGCGTTATTACCGAGGTTGAGGGGCGAAAAGAAGATACGGTGTTTGCCGTTCCGGCGGAATTGCGTTAGCTATATCTGATTGTTTTGATGAGAAAAGGAGGCCAAGGCCTCCTTTTTTGTTGCTTAAAAATCATCCTGGCTATATGGAGATACATTTTTAGACTTAATATTACTAGCGCGTAATATTCGACTAATCTATGATTAACTAGTATAGTTTAAAGTTATGCTAACATTCAGATTTTTAAAGACTAAACAACTGAAACGACTGTCAAAAGTATGGCTATTATCGGAGATTTGACATCATGGTAAAACGTGGGAAAGGGTTTTCCCTAATTGAGGTGATGGTATCACTCGTCATTTTAGTTATTGGCTTAATCGGCATCTTCAATCTTCACGTTGTCTCTAAACGAGGCAGCTTCGAGTCTTTTCAGCAAACCCAGGCTTCATACTACGCCAACGACATCATTAACCGAATGAGATTGAATCCGAGTCAGCTAACTTCTTATGAGAACATGTATGCTGGTGCTCCTACTGGAACAGTTCCTAAAGCTTGTAGTGGTAGTGCGGTTTGTTCTCCTAGCGAAATGAAAAGCTGGGATGTTTATGAGTGGCAAACATTATTTTCTGGTTCTGCAGAGGTTGCTGGTGGAAATAATGTCGGTGGCTTGGATACACCTACGGCTTGTATTTCTGTGGCAACGAACACAGTGACAGTAGTAATGGTATGGAGAGGTATACGGAAAACAACAATAGATGCAGCAAATGTAGATACTTCTTGTGCATCAGATAAAGAAAATAGACGAGTGTTTTCGATCAAGACGGTGATTATTTAGATGAAAACTATAATGTATCATGTAACAAAGTCACAACTGGGCATGTCATTGGTCGAGTTGATGGTGGCCATGGTTATCGCCCTGTTTTTGACCGCTGGCGTGTTTACCATGTTTAGCATGTCTTCATCGAATGTCACTACAACTAGTCAGTTCAATCAGTTACAGGAAAATGGCCGCATAGCATTGGCGATAATGGAGCGTGATATTTCACAGCTGGGTTTTATGGGAGATATGACCGGGACGGATTTTATTATAGGGGTCAATACTACAGTCGACACAGAAATTACTGGTACTGATTGCGTGGGAGCCGGATTAAACAATGCTTCGCTTCCTGCTGATCAACCTGCGCATTTTAGGCGTTTATGGGGATACGAGAGTGGTGTAAGTGGAAGTTCATTAACCTGTCTTGCATCGTCAAATGTGAAACCTGGTACCGATGTTTTGCAGATTAAGCGTTTTATTGGTCCGAGTGTAGCTACAGGTAATAGCAGTAACTATTTTGTTTCGGCAACATCTAGTCAGGCGATCTTCTTTAATGATGGTGTCCCATCTACAGGGTTGACCAATGCCAGGATCTGGCAGTACCAGCATCATGTGTATTTTATCGCAAACGATAGCAATGGCATCCCCAGTTTAAGGCGTAAAACTCTTAATAGCTCCGGCATGGGAAATGATGAGCAGCTTGTTGAAGGCATAGAGAACATGCGCTTTCTGTATGGGTTTGATAATGATGGTGATGGTACGCCAGACCGATATATTCCTGAGAATGAAGTGAGCTCTTTGATGTGGGATAACGAATCGTTTCAACGATTAGTCGCGATTAAGGTCTATGTACTCGTTAGATCGATTAAAGCAGATCCCAACTATAAAAATGAAACGACTTATATTCTTGGTGACAAATATAGTGCTCCCCCTAGTGCCGACTTTAAACTTCTTGATATCCCTAAAGATAATTATCGACGCAAGGTGTTATCGACAACCATAGTTCTTGAAAATCCGGTGCTGATTCGGAGTTAAGGGGAGTTATGAAAAAAGCTATGAATAGTTTAACAAGACAAAAAGGCGTAGT
The DNA here is from genome assembly GCF_002215585.1 of Shewanella marisflavi. Lineage (NCBI taxonomy): Bacteria > Pseudomonadati > Pseudomonadota > Gammaproteobacteria > Alteromonadales > Shewanellaceae > Shewanella > Shewanella marisflavi. The sequence continues at coordinate 3,125,939 of NZ_CP022272.1, read as the reverse complement.
GCTGTTTTTCTCGTTAATAATCTTAATCATGATGACTGTGATTGGTGTTGCACTTGCAGTAAATTCAACCCAATCATTGCGGATGGCCGGTGCTGGAGCCGAGAGAGTCGAAGCAAAGGCTTTGGCTGATGGTGGAATCGCCGCGATTTTATTAAATAAAACACCAGCCTTTTTGGCTAACATGTCGACTATCGACGATCAGAACTTTTTTTCTAAAGGTACGCAGGTGCTTACTCCGTTACCTTTAGTTGATGATGGGGCAGGTAATTTAATTGTGAAACCTGAGAATGTGGGCTGCCAGCGCAGCGTCAATGCAAGTGGAACTAATTTGTTTAAATGTCGCCGAATACAGATTTCTAGTCAAGTGAGTTTTGGAAGAAATAATTTGGGTCAAGTAACAGTCGTTACAGGGATTGAGCAAGAAGTGCTCAGTGGGAGTTAAATATGAAATTTTATCAATGGTTAGTTACAATCTCTGTTGCGGCTTTATGCTTTCCGGTACAATCTTTCGCGGACGATACGGATTTATACCTGAATCCTGCGGTTAATAATGTTCGTCCTCAAGTTCTGATTATATTTGATAACTCCAATAGCATGGACACTATCCTTGATGGATTACCAGGAAGTTATGATTCGGAGGAAACATATCCTCCGGTAGGAAATTCTCATTCTTATCAGGGGCGAATGATTTATTTTACAATTGGTACCGGTATGGATGAATCGTCATTACCTGTTCCGGATAGTCCCTCAGAGTCTAGACGTTTTAACGACTATGTAAATGGTTGTAAAGCAGCACGTGATGCATTAAATACATATGGTCGTTTTACTGGGTATATTCGAGAATTTAAAACATCAGGAAGCGGTAAAGGAACCTGGCAACCTATAAAACAAAATAGTGGTGCAGAGAAGAACAGCCCTGTCGATTGTTGGGAAGATATTGATGCAGTGGTGAACAGTAATAATGATGATGGTTCGCCTTATGCGACCGGCTTTCCCAATGGATACCCTAAAGATGGTGATGTGGATAATCCTTGGGATAATACAAGTGGAGCACAAGGTCGAGCAAAAGAGTTAGCGTGGAACAACGGTGAATTAGTTACTCTCTATACAGATAATTATCTTCGTTGGCATACTGCTTATAAGGCTGGCTTATTGCCGGACTTGCCTCCAGGTAGTGGATTAAATCGGTTGGACATTGCTAAAACAGCTATCTCAGGGGTGATCAGTACAATTCCATCAGTGGATTTTGGTTTGGCCGTTTTTAATCTGAATTATCCAGACGAAGGTGATCGTGATGGTGGTCGTATAGTCGCCGGAGTCCGCAATCGCTCCGCTGCAGAAAAAGATGCATTGATCAATACTATTACAAATTTACCTGCTGAAACTAATACGCCATTATGTGAAACTTTGTTCGAAGCATATAAATATTTTTCAGGAGGGGCAATAACTTTTGGGCATAGTGATAGTGATTATAATAGTGGTGATGTTAAGTATGCCGCTAATCAGCCTATATATGATATCAGCATTGAGAATGGTGCAAGCTATATAAGCCCATTATCTGCCTGTAATAAAGTTGCACATGTTATTTATATTACTGATGGCGCACCAGTCTTGGATACCAGTGCCGACGATAACATTAAATTATTGAATAATGATCCTTACACTTATGGCAGTGAGAGTGATGGCACACCTAAGGTGAGTTATTTACCAGCGCTTGCGGAGTATATGTTTGCTAATGATATCTTGCCTAATGTTGAAAATAAGCAAAGAGTTGTGACACATACAATTGGCTTTAGTCTTGGAGATGAGTCTGATGCTGAGCCTTTGCTGATTGAAACTGCAAACCGTTCCTATGTAGATACTCCTCATGGTCGAAAAATATTAGGGACCTATCATAGTGCAGATGATGTGGTCGGTCTGCAAGAGGCAATAAGCAATATTATTGACAACTTTTCAACCACCGGCCAGCGGTTTTCTGCACCAGGGGTTGCTTTTAGTAACGCCGATCCTACTAGAACTCTAGACACAGCCTATTATGCGCTTTTTAGTCCTCAACAGAGTCCTAAGTGGGCAGGGAATTTGAAGAAGTTAAAAGTCGATTCAACAGGAACTCTTATTGATGCTAAAGGAAAGGCTGCTATCGATAGTTCTGGGGGGATCTCAGAGGGAGCTTGTACTTTCTGGAGTACTTGTACTTCAGGTGGTGATAGCGGCTATCTTGATGAAAATGGCGATAGACAAGATGGCGGTAATGTTGTTGTGGCTGGAGGAGCTGCACGCGCTATTGTTCCAGATAATCGAGTTATTTATAGCGATATAGGTTCCGAAGCGAGCCTAGATTATTTAACGAGAACTAATGCTTCAATTTACGCAGGTAGTGACGATGCGTTAGCGGTTTATTTAGGATTGCCAGCATTAGATGTTAATAGTGAATTAAATGCTACTTTTGAATGGATTAAAGGTAAGAATGTCGATACCTATGATGACGGTACTTTAACTTCAATCGATTTTAATGGAGTCAGGGGGGATATAATGGGGGACCCGCTTCATTCTCAGCCTTTAGCTATTGATTATGGTGGTGATGGTACCAATGTGCGTATTTTTGTCGGTACTAACCATGGGGTTTTGCATGCATTTAGGGATTATGGAAATACGGTAGATGAGAGTTGGGCGTTTATGCCTTATCAATTATTACCAAACATAGCGACGATTCGTAGAAATAGCTACTTGGCTGGACATAACGTATATGGTATGGATGGTTCGCCAACAGCTTATATTGAACGAAGTTCCTCTGGTACGATAAGTAAAGCTTGGTTATTCGTAGGTATGCGTCGTGGAGGGCATTCTTATTTTGCTTTTGATATTACAGATCCTGATTCCCCTTCGTTGTTGTGGGAAGTGTCAAATAATACATTAGGTTTTAGTAGCTTAGGCCAAACTTGGTCCACCCCTATTATTACTAAAATATTAGGTCATGAAAACCCTGTTATGATAGTGGGCGGCGGTTACAGCCAAGGGTATGATTCTAGCTCCGGTTCAGGGACTAATATAGATGGCAGAATGGTGTATTTAATAGATGCAAAAAATGGTTCCTTAATTCACAAGTTCGGAGCCAGCGGTAATACAGATTTGCCAGGAATAGAAGATTCGATCGTCGGCTCAATTGCTACGCTTGACAGCAATAGTGATGGGTATACCGATCGTCTTTATGCTGCTGATCTTGGAGGTAATGTTTGGCGTATGGATTTACCTTCAGAGGATGAGGATACTTGGAGTGGTTTTAAGTTTGCTGAATTAGGAAGTGCTCTATCAAACGGCGACCGTCGTTTCTTCTACGAGCCTGTCGTTGCTCAAACGACCTTTACCAATATCACTAATGTGACAATCACGACAGAGACAGGAACGACAACGGAGGTTGTTTCACAAAATGTGCCTTATGATGCAGTGACTCTTGGTACAGGTAACAGAGCGAACCCCTTAGGTTTAGGGGTGAATGATATGTTTTTTGTCTTACAAGATAGAAATGTTAATACTCAACAATTTGGTTCTGGTACTGGGGTAACAGCAATTCCAGCACCACTTACATTGGAAAATTTGTATGATGTAACTTCGGCAGCTCCTGAAACCGAAGCTGAAAATATTGCATTTGGTGCCAAGAGAGGTTGGTTTTTTAACTTCTCAGTTTCTGGAGAGAAAAGTTTGGCGCCTTCTGTGATTATTAAAGGTAAGGTGTATTTTACCTCTTTTATTCCGACTCAGCCAGTAGTTGAAGATAGTCAAAGTTGTACAGTTTCTTCACAGGGACGCCTTTATGCACTTGATCTTCATAAAGGTGGGCGGTTTAATTTCACTTATGATCCTGATTATGAACCGGGTCTTCCTGGTTTAGGGGACCCTTGGGAGAATGTATGTGATAATTGTATTCCTCAGCCGCCAAAGATTATTATTCCACCCAAGCCGGAGCCTGATCCTAATTCAGACCCTAAGTCGGTTCTCGATTGTGAGACCAAAGCTAAGTTGATCATTGGTAGTGGGCTTTGTGATGAGAATGGTTTTAATTGTACGGGCACAATTGATCTTGGAGCGTGCTTAATAACCAACAAAATTTATTACCACATAAATGAGTAACTGTATTGATGAAAAGTTTTAAGTTGAAGGGATTTACCTTAATAGAAGTGATGATTGTGGTGATTATTATAGGTATTCTTGCTGCGATCGCTTATCCATCTTATATTGATTACATTACAAAAAGCGCTCGCTCTGAAGGCGTCGCTGCTGTGATGAGGGTAGCAAACCTGCAAGAACAGTATTATCTGGATAATCGTGCCTATGCCACTAATATGACTGAGTTAGGTTTTACTACATCCCCCTTTTTAACTGAACATGGTCATTATAGTGTGGCATCATCGGGTACTAACTCGTTCACAATTACTGCAACAGCGCAAGGTGCACAGGCGAGCAGGGACTCAACATGCGCAACGATTACAATGACATCGACAGGGGAAAAAGGGCCTTCGACGGAGTGTTGGAAATGAAGATATTTATCATGAGTATTGTTAGCGTGCTGGGTATTTTTATAAGCCAGCCAATATTGGCAGCCAAGCAGGATTATAAATGTTTTATTAATAGTTCTGCTAAAGGGTACAAAGTTGTATTTTATCGTTGGGAAAGTAAAGATGTTCAGCTAAAGTCAGCAAGTCTTGTAGGCAAGCAGCGAACCGATAATAAAGGTAAGAAATACTTTATTAAAAGCGTTGAAGAGTGCGTGCCCCTGAGTCAAGACTTCAGCAGTAAGCAAGCTAAAGTGAAGGATAAACAGACATTAAAATAATCAATGTTTTTAAAAAAGCCCGATATCAAAGTAGATGTCGGGCTTATTTGTGGATGATACTTTTATTAATTTAGCTTCAGCAAGACTGATTGTTTGTTGCATAGCTAACTAAGCCGCTGCTACTCACTGTCACGCTTTTAGAGCCATTGGCTTTGCCACCCGGACAATATATAAATGTTCCGCTCGAGGAAAGTCCCTCAGGAGAGAAAGTGATTTCAGCTGTAGGCCCTTTTAATTTATCGTTGACGTTAAAGGCATCAAGCGTACGTAATTCATGTTCTACATTGTTGGTGTCTTTAGTGTAGATGCGAATACCCTTGTTCCAGTTTGCTCCTGTGTCACAGGCATTGCCATTCTTCATAACACACACATTCACCGTTGCGCCATAGCTGATGGCCTGGTTGCGGGCAAAGGCGAGAATATTATTGATTTTCTCTATATTATTATTGACCCTAATTGCTTCATAAATAGAGGTTAAAGAGGGAACACCTACGGCCAGCAAAATGGCTGCCACGGCAACTGTCACCATTAATTCTACTAGGGTAAAACCTTTCTTGTTCTTACGCATTTAAGGATCCTCACTGCTACTGTTACAAAGTATAAGCGAGAAGCTTTAGGATTTCAGTATATATAAGCTATTCTTTTTAATGCCAATAATTTGTCAGCTTGATTAAATTTGGCATCTACTGCTAGCTAAGGGATAGTTACTGATTGCAGCTGATATTTTTCTCCTTTGAAAAGCGTACTCTACCTGCTTGATTGACGACTACCGCTTTAGAATGAGGGCTATCGGCCGAGCTTGGGCAATATCTTAATGTTCCGTTACTAGCCGATGCTAGACCATCAGGCTGAAAGCGCGCCGCAGCGCGGTTGTAGTAAACGAAGTCATCGCGATCGAATGAGGCTGTTTGCATCAATAGTTTGTCATTACCATCGAGTTGATTGCTGGTTCCTGAGTCAGTAAAAACACTGAGTCCTAAGTGCCAATCATTAGTGCATTGATTATCTTTGATTGGGCATACAGTTACCCGCACACCATAATTAATGGCGGCATTTCGAGCAAACTGAAGTGTTTGTTGGATGATTCTTATCGCTGCATCGGCGCGATATGCCTGATGTAGGCTGGATAAGTTGGGTACCGCTATGGAGAGGAGTATGGTAGCGACCGACAGGGTCACCATTAGCTCAATGAGCGTAAATCCATTTTTAAGTTTCATGGCATTTCCTTGCGATTGTTGAGTCTATGCGTCCTGCAATGACTTGCCCCAGCTTTTTACGGCGGGTTTATAGAGTATAGATAAGCAGATGCTGGTTGATGGGGGACTGATATATTGTTCTGTTCTATGAATATTGAATCGTTTTACCTCTCGATATAATCATCTTTGGCGGATTAATTGGACGTGGTAAGCTAGTACTTCATAAACTTAGGGTTAACGTAATATTAGGGAGCGTTTGATGAAGAAGGTCGAGGCCATTATTAAGCCGTTTAAGTTAGATGATGTGCGTGAATCTCTGGCGGAGATCGGTATTACCGGCATGACGGTTTCTGAAGTCAAAGGTTTCGGTCGCCAGAAAGGGCATACTGAGCTCTATCGCGGCGCCGAGTATATGGTTGATTTTTTGCCTAAGGTTAAAATTGAGTTAGTGATCCAAGATGAACAATTGGAGCAAGCCTTAGAGGTTATCGTTGATACCGCCAAAACAGGTAAAATCGGGGATGGTAAGATCTTCGTTACCGAAGTGGAGCGTGTGATTCGTATTCGCACCGGTGAAGAGAACGAAGAAGCAGTTTAAGGTGATGTGTCGTCCTCAATGTGTAAACACATTTCAGGACGAGACATGAAGATTAAAAAAGCCGTTGATTAATATCAGCGGCTTTTTTATGGCATAGGCTAATCTTACCAAGTTATCTAGGACTCGATGAGGAGTCTCTGATCACAGGTTGAGGAATAAAGACCTGGTAAGTCAGTTCGCTTTGTTTATTACCTTGATTCTCAATAAGCAGCTCGGTGGCGGTTTGTGCAATCAGCTTATTGGGCTGATGGACTGTGGTTAGTTTGGGCCATGTTTGTCTGGAAAAGGGGCTGTCTTCAAACCCGACAATTGAGAGCTCTTCGGGGATGGCCACGCCCTCTAATCTAGCCGCAAAGAGCGCGCCAGCGGCGATTTCATCGTTACAGGCCACAATGGCAGTAGGGCGCTCTGCTTTAGCCAAGAGTTGTTTGGCACCTTGCACACCTGACTCGAAAGAATATTGGCCATTAATAATGTTTGATGGGTCAACCTCTAATTGATTGTTCTCCATAGCGAGTGTAAAGCCTGCCAGGCGGGCTTTAGTCGACTCGTGTTGATGATCGCCACTTAAGAAGGCGATTTTTTTATGGCCTAAATCAATCAGATGTTGGGTTATTGAGATGGCACCATGCTTGTCGTTTACCATAATCGATAAACCCGTATCATAATCCGCCTCTTCCCCGGCGATGATTCGGACATAGTTGGCCCCAATTTTATCTAGCGCCGCCAAGACTTTTGGATCTTCAGATAGCGGTGGTGTCAGCACTAATCCAGACAGTCTTGCATGGCGCACCATATCGACCAGTTCCTGGCAAATATTGTCTGACTTGGCATCGCAAGGATGGATAAGCAGTTCATATCCGCGTTGTTTGCATGATGACAAAATACCATTTTGCATATCAATGACATAGTAAGCGTTTGGATTGTCATAGACGAAGGCAATTACATAGGATTTAGTTCCTGCTAGATTTCGGGCGGCGACATTGGGTTGGTAATTCAATGCCGCAATGGCTTGATTTACCTTATCTATGGTCGTCTGACGCACTGACGGTTCGTTATTCGTGACCCTTGAAACCGTTTTTATCGAAACGCCGGCATGTTTTGCGACATCGTTTATGGTGACTTTCATCTAGCGGATACTCGTTGTGTCTGTGCAGTTTTAGCTGCAACAGAAAATAAATATGTCTCAAACGATATACTGTATGGTTAGACAGCAAATCTCACTTCCCCTGGCGACAATATTGCTAACTTTTACCCTATTAAGCAATCATCAAATTGATTTCCTTAGTTAACTCTCGTTTAGTAACACGAATTCAATATTGAAATAATTGATAATAATCAGCACGTTAAATCGTTACCGTGTTTCTTAAATTTGTTTGGTAAATGTATAAAACCGAAGAATTTTCCGCTTTTGGTTATTTTGTTGTGGCACATCTGTTAATTGTTGTGTAATCTTTGTACTCACATGACAGCGTTGTCATTCCTTCGGGGATGGTTATGAATACGAATAAAGATAATAAAGTTATGGAAGGGAAACGAGATGCGACCATCTACTTTTAAGAAAAGTGTACTAGCTACAAACATTGCATTGCTCATGAGTGGTGCTATGTCTGTTTCTGCAATGGCGGCTGAAGCCGATGCAGAAGCTGTCAATACGGATAATATTGAAAAAATTGAAGTGCGTGGTTTACGTGCGTCGATGAAGGCGTCGATCAACGCTAAAAGATTCTCTGATGCTGTTGTTGATGCAGTAACAGCTGAAGATATTGGTAAGTTTCCTGACGGAGACGTAGGTGAATCACTGGGTCGTATCCCGGGGGTATCTGTTAACCGTCAATTTGGTCAGGGACAGCAGGTGTCTATCCGTGGTGCTTCGGCGCAATTAACACGCACCTTACTAAATGGCCACTCGGTAGCCTCAACCGGTTGGTTCGATCAGCAGGCTATCGACCGTAGCTTTAACTACTCTTTGCTGCCACCTGAGATGATCAGTGGTATTGAAGTGTATAAATCTTCTCAAGCCGATATCACAGAAGGTGGTATTGGTGGTACTGTCGTTGTTAAGACGCGCAAGCCATTAGATTTGGACGCTAACACGCTGTTTTTAAGCGCTAAAGGCGACTACGGTACGGTTTCTGAAGCAACAGATCCTGCGCTATCTGGTCTTTACAGCTGGACCAACGAAAGTGAAAACTTTGGTATCTTGGTTTCTGCTGCCGGTTCGCAAACCGAGTATCAGCGTAACGGTATTGAAACTTTGCTTGGTTGGGGCGAGATAGTGCCAACAACCTTCCAACAAGATCGTGAGCGTACCGCTTACAACGTTGCCCTACAGTATCGTCCAACCGATAACCTAGAGTTTGGCTTTACTGCAACTAGCCTGGATCTTAAGGCAAACAACGCTAACACCTCTATTTTCCTTTTCCCAACACAGCAGGGTGTTAGTACCTGTAATGAGACAAATGCTGCAGGTGTATGTGTTGATATCACTCACACCGGTGAAGGCGGATTTGCATGGGCGCAAACTTGGGCTCGTGAAGCCGAGATGTCATCTGATACCTATGACTTTGACTTCAAATACGAAGGTGACAGATTCACCATGGAAGGCCGTGTAGGTAATACCAAGGCTGACGGTGGTACTAGCTTAACCTCTAACTATGGTAACTCTATTGGTCAGCCAGGTGATTTTGCCGGTCGTTACGATGCTACTGGTGAGAAAATCCTGATTGATATCGCCAAAAAGTCATTCGACGCGGGTGATTTTAACAGCGAATTAGCTACTGCGGGCTGGGCGCTGAAGAAGCAACCTAACACAGACGAAGAGACCTATGCTCAGGTCGATTTCACCGTGCCTGTCGATTTTGGGGCTATCACCTCAATTAAGGCCGGTGTGCGCTACGCCGATCATGATGTGACTCAGGAAACGGATGCTGCTATCGTCGGTGACATAGTATCCAGAGATGCTTCTGAATACTATTCAGGAACTATCTCTGCGGGCGCTGGTTTCACTCTGCCTAAGCCTAATTTTGATGCCATGATCCGCGATGCTAAAGCCTCTGTCGATGGCTTTACCCGTGACAAGTCTGGCTACGGTACACTGAACGAGAAGAACCTGGCTGCATACGCCATGGCAAACTTCGAAGGCGAAGGTATTCGCGGTAACTTTGGTCTGCGTTTCATTTCAACTGATATCGAGTCTGATTACTATGCGCTGAGTTCAACCGGTGAGTTTGCCGATGAACTGAGCACTGACAAGTCTAGCTATAGCGACGTGTTGCCTAGCATCAACGTGACTTTCGATCTGACACCTGATCTATTACTGCGTACCACTGCGGCGCAGGTAATGTCTCGACCAAACTATGCCGATCTGTTTGCGACTTCTACGCTGCCAGGTTTGAACGATGGTACACCTGGCAACGAGAAATTGAACCGCGGCTCAGTGGCACTAGACCCATTTAAGGCGACTCAAGCTGATGTGAGCCTGGAGTGGTACTTCGGCGGTGAAGGTTTGGCATCTTTGACTTACTTTATCAAGGACGTAAGCTCATTTATCACCACTCGTCAAAAGCTTAACCAGCAGATCGGTATTGAAGATCCTAATCTGATTGAGCAAGGTGGTAGTGCTTGTGGTGAGGGAGTTTATGACTGCTGGACTGTGAGTGAGAAGTACAATGCTAACGGTGGCCGTATTGAAGGGGTGGAATTGCAGCTGCAAGACTCTTTCGATAATGGTTTAGGTTACTCAGTTAACTATACCTTTGCCGATGCCGGCTCACCTGCCGAGAACTATCCTGACAAAGTCGGTGTATTCTCTGACTCTTCTAAGCACACAGTTAACCTAGTGGGCTACTACGAGATGGAGAGCTTCTCTGCTCGTCTGGCTTACAACTGGCGCAGTGAGTATATGATGCGTGAACTGCCTGGTTTCTACGGCAACCGTCAGCATCAGGACTATGGCTCACTGGATCTGAGCATGAACTACAGTGTGACAGAGTGGTTGGATCTGACCTTCGAAGCGGTTAACCTGACCGAAGAAGACAGCATTCAGATTGGTGTGTCACCAATAGATAACCCAGATGTGATTAACGAGTTCAAGGATGACTACCCAGTATGGAGCTTCGATGGTGAAGCAAGATACAAGGTCGGTATTGCACTAAGATTCTAATCTTAAAGTAAAATCTAAAGAAGCCCGGCATTTGCTGGGCTTTTTATTAGCAGTAAGCCCAATGACATATTAGCGTAGGTGGTTTATGGACATTAAACGTATCATTATTCTGGGTGGCGGAACGGCAGGCTGGTTAGCGGCCAATCATTTAGGTAAGGCTTTAGCGCATAGAGAGGACGTTCTAATCAGTCTGGTGGAGTCGCCCGATATTCCCATTATCGGTGTTGGCGAAGGTACTGTGCCGGCTATTCGTCAGAGCCTGAAGCGTTTTGGGATCAGTGAGTCGGAGTTTATTCGCCGCTGTGATGTGACCTTTAAACAGTCCATTAAGTTTGTTAATTGGATGGATAAGGGCCGTCATGGAGAGGGCAATTTTTACCATCATCTTTTCGACATGCCAAGCCCACTTGGTGAGGATCTGACTCAGCATTGGCTGACCAATTCAGATCTGGCCTATGGCGATCTGGTTTCGCCCCAGCACAAAGTGTGCGAAGCGGGCCGGGCGCCAAAGCAGATCACCCATAGCGAGTATGAAGGGGCATTAGGTTATGCCTATCACCTCAATGCGGCTAAGTTTGCCAAGTTGTTGGCCGAGAATGCCATTTGCCGTTTTAATGTTGAGCATATTATGGCGAATGTTCTCGATGTTTCGCTAACGGGCAGTGGCGATATAGGCTCCCTTGAAACCGATAGCCGAGGCAGTATCAGCGCTGACTTCTATATCGATTGCAGTGGTTTTGAATCGCTGCTGATCGATAAAACGCTCAAGGTGCCTTTTGTCGATAAATCCCATCAGCTCTTCGCCGATAAGGCGATAGCGGTGCAGGTGCCCATTGCTGCCGATGCGTCGATTCCGCCTTATACCTTGGCTACCGCCCATCAGGCGGGATGGATATGGGACATAGCCCTAACTAACAGACGCGGGGTAGGATTTGTCTATTCGTCTGAATATATGGATGACGACGAGGCGTTGAATAAGTTATCTCGCTATTTGGGTCAAGATCTGGCGCAGTATAAGTACCGAGTGTTGCCAATGAAGCTCGGTTATCGTAAGGAGTTCTTGCATAAAAACTGCCTCTCTCTGGGGTTAGCCCAAGGTTTTCTCGAGCCATTAGAGGCCACCTCTATTTTACTGACCGATTTTGCCGCAGGATTCATTGCTAACCGTTTTCCTACCGATAGGGATGCCCTCGACCTGCTTGGACAGCAGTTTAATCAGGTGATGACCTATGCCTGGGAGCGGGTGGTTGAATTTATCAAGGTGCACTATTACTTGTCAGATAGAGAGGATTCCGCCTTCTGGCGAGATAATCGTGCGCCTTCGGGGTTGCCGAGTGAATTGGCCAACAGGTTAGCCCTATGGCGCAACCATGTGCCTATCAGACAAGACTTTTTTAGTAAGTTTGAGGTGTTTGATTTAGAAAACTATCTTTATGTGCTCTATGGCATGCATTACCCGACGGCGAAAGCTGCGCCCCAGGCTGAGCAAAGTGAGGCTAGTCAAGCGCAGGCCCAGCAAATAGCTAAGGTTGCGCAGCATCTTGTGAGCGAGCTGCCCGATCACAGAGAGTTACTAGAAAAAATCGCAGCGTATGGCTTACAAAAGTGCTGAGTTGAGAAGCTCTAAGATGGGTAAATTTTGTGTGAGGTAAATCGATTTGGCGGGGCGTTGTTGATTCCAACGTCCCGCCATTAGCTTAAAGTGGATGCTTATTGCAGCTTATCGAACTGGTTTTGTTTGGCGATAAGACGCGACAGCTGATTGAGCGAGGCTCTATGGGCGTAGATGATGGGTAGCAGACCCTTCTTTCTCAGTTCGAGGAACTCTTCATCGCTAAGTTCATTTAAGGTTTTATCATCAATTAAATAGACGCCATTGATGTTGATCTTCTGCTCCGATTTTTCCAACTTGATGGTTAATTGCTGCGGGGTAAGTAAGTTTTTATCCGCAAGATATTGGCAAATGGCTTGGGTTTGTTGGTGCATTGCCGCCACGTCCAATAGGGCGTTAGTTCTGGCAGTTAAGTACTCGCTTCGCTCGCCATCATCGGTAAACAGGCGATTACCTTCCTCTTGAGAAACCATGTGGCTCTCTTCATCTATGCATACGATCACATTGTCGCCCTCGGCTGAGGTTTTGGCGATAGAGAGTGGCGCATTGCTAAAGCCGATAGGGCTAATTGGGGCATCCCACTGGTTGTTTTGGCAGTACAGGTTGACCTCTGGCTCAATTCCCATGATGGCCACAGGGATGAAGTGGCCCGTTTCACCATTCTTTACAAAAACGATCGGAAACTCAGAGGCAAGGCTGGGGATCTCTCTAGCCAGTACTGGGATCAGATGTTCTTTGCTGAAACGGCTGAAATCGTTTGAGTGAGTTAGCTTAGTGTTTAAATGCTTTTCCGTTGAAAGAGGGACTATCTTGGCCATCTTGATACCTTAATTAATTTTAGTTTGTGGCGATTACCTGAGATGTGAACACAATTATCAGGTAACTACTGGTCTATCTTTTACCGTCTGAATGGGGCCAAGTGCAAGTGATAACGTCTTAAGGTTACGTTTTTTCACAGATCCCCAAATCGAGCCTATCTCATCATTTACCTAAACCATGTCAGTTTGACGCTAACAAGAGCTTATGGTTTTGGCGAAGCAGGCGGCTTTTAAAATGAGCGCATAAGATGTTAGCAAGAGTTGACAGCGTTGTCACACAGGTGTGACTTAATGAGGCGCTCTAGTTAGGCAGAAACAACCACAGAAAGGCGCTTTGTCATCATCGGCAGAAAAAATTGCCTCAAAATGTCAAAAAAATGTAGAAATTCTGTTCTTTCTTAGGTAGATTAATGAATGACAGCGTTGTCATTTGCTTGTGTGACACGTTCGTTTTGTAAGGTTTGCATTGTTAGGGAGAGGTCTCCTAACGCTTGCATTGGCAGTAGCCATTTATCTTTATGGTTATTGTGTTTGTTTTTTCCTATAGTCTCTCCCCAGATACTAGAGATGGCTAGATGTGTTATTGAGTCAAAGATTTGCTGTTTGTTCGGCGTCGATGAAGCATGGCACATCTAGCATTTTTTTCTTGGGAGGCTAAATGCAAACTTTACACAGCTACTGGTGGAAGCTGACCTTATTGGCTAAATTCACCGGTCGTGATGAGGAAGTCTGCTGAGTTTCTGGCATATTTTGCCCGGTAAAAGCGCTAGGCCTTATTAAAAATCAAAGTGGTGGCGATCTCAGATCTTGCAATATAAAGGATGTTTATTGCCGATACTGAAAGGGGAAAGGTGGCCGCAAGAAGACTTGAAGCTTCAAGTTGTATAAAGATGTGAGGATAACAATGAATAATAAGCTCATCCCATTGGCGCTGCTGTTTAGCCTTGGATTACCAGCCTGTAGTCAGCAGGCCAGTCTCGAAGCGTCAAAGCCCGAATCTGCGCAGACTCAAATTTCAGTTAAAGCCCCGGCGCAGCAAGCACTGCATCAATTTGCCACAAGTCTGGACGTCACCTACAGCACCTTAACTAATTACCCCGAGCAATGCACCTCGGCAGGTGTCGACGGTCGCTGCTTTGCGGCGCAGATTCGATTGCTCCCAGGTACTGATTTTGCCGAAAAGGATTGGGCAATCTATTACAGCCAGATGCGTCCGGTAAAAGAAGTATTGACCGACGAGTTTGAGCTGATACAAGTTAAAGGCGATCTACACAGGATCTCGCCGACAGATAAGTTTGCAGGCTTTCAAAAAGGTCAGCCAGTTGATATCACCTTTTTAGGTGAGTTGTGGCAGCTGTCTGAAACCGATGCCATGCCCAATTACTATATTGTCGTACCGGGTCTTGAACCTGAGGTGATTGCCAGTACCCAATTAAGCAAAGATGCTGCAACAGGTATGGAGCAGCGTCCCTATGTCGAAGCCTATGTTAGCGCTGAGACTCAATATAAGCGCAGCGATACCGATAAGTTGAAATGGGCAACACCTCAGGTGTTGTTCGATGCCAATCAAGATATCGAAAACCGTCCCGAACTTGCCGTTAACAGCATTATTCCCACCCCTAAAAAGCAGATCATAGACAGCCAGAGTGCACCCATTTCACTGGCAGCTGGCTATCGATTGATGCTGGGCGATGTCTCTATGGTATCGGTACAGGCTGCATTCGATAGATTATCTCGCTTGGGCGTTAATGCTTCAGCCGAGGGGATTTTACTCAAGCTCACCACTCTGCCATCTGCGGTCAGTGAGGGGAGCTACCAGCTTACTATTAGTCAAGACGGCATCACTATTGCCGCGGCCGAAGACGCCGGCTTCTCTTATGGTCTGTCATCACTTGCGAGTCTTATCGATTTAAATACTCTATCGATAAGTGCCATGCATATTGAAGATGAGCCAAGGTATGAGTTTCGTGGCATGCATGTGGATGTGGCGCGTAACTTTCACAGTAAGCAGTTTATCCTGAATCTGCTGGATCAGATGGCAGCGTATAAACTTAATAAGTTGCACCTGCATATGGCAGACGATGAGGGGTGGCGCCTGGAGATAGAGGGGTTGCCAGAGCTGACAGAGGTGGGGAGTCGCCGCTGTCATGATCTGCAAGAAAACACCTGCCTCTTACCTCAGTTGGGAAGTGGCCCTGATGCAACCAGTAAGGTCAACGGTTTCTATTCTAAGGCCGATTATATTGAGATCCTCAAATACGCCAGTGCCAGACAGATCCAGGTGATCCCATCAATGGACATGCCAGGGCATTCGCGTGCCGCCATTAAGTCGATGGAAGCCAGGTATCGCAAGCTGATGGCTAAGGGGGATGAGGCCGGCGCTAATGAATATCGCCTGATCGATCCGCTGGATACGACGCAATATGCTTCTATTCAATATTATGACGACAACACGCTCAACGTTTGTATGGCCTCAAGCTATCACTTTGTCGATAAGGTGGTTAGCGAGATAGCCAAGTTGCATCAGGCGGCTGGGCAAACATTGACCTTGTATCATATCGGTGCCGATGAGACTGCAGGCGCCTGGGTTGAATCGCCAGTGTGCCAGGCACTGCTCAAAGAGAAAGGTAATGGCCTAGACAATGAGGCAGACTTTGGCGCTTACTTTATCGAGCGAGTTGCCAACATGCTGGCAGCTAAAGGCATAGAAGCGGCAGGTTGGAGTGATGGCATGAGCCATACCCGTCCTGAGCGTATGCCGAAGAAGAATCAAACCAATATTTGGGACGTAGTGGCACACGGCGGCCATAAACGCGCCCATGCTCAGGCCAATTTGGGTTGGGATACAGTATTAAGTAATCCCGAGGTGCTTTATTTCGATTTTCCCTACGAGGCAGATCCTAAAGAGCATGGTTATTACTGGGCGAGTCGCAGCACTAATGAACGTAAGCTATTTAGCTTTATGCCGGATAACCTGCCTGCCAATGCCGAGCAGTGGACTGATATCGAAGGTAACACCTTCGAAGCCGACGATACCCTAAAGCTTGATGAGCAGGGTAATCGTATCAGTGGGCCACTCGATGCTGGTGTGCGATTCAAGGGGATCCAGGGACAGCTTTGGAGTGAGACCGTACGTAGCGATCAAGTGGTCGAGTATCTGGTGTTTCCGCGACTATTAGCCTTGGCCGAAAGGGCGTGGCACAAGGCTGATTGGGAAGTGCCTTACCAATATCAAGGAGCCAAATATGGCCCAGAGTCTAACTTTTTCACCCCTGAGATGCGGGCTGCGCAAACCGCCCAGTGGCAAGTTTTTGCTAATACTCTAGGGCACAAGGAGCTGGCTAAGTTAGACAAGGCAGGTATCGCCTATCGAGTGCCGACAGTAGGGGCCAAGATTAAAGAGGGTTATCTGCACACCAATATTATCTATCCAGGTCTTGGCGTGGAATATCGCGTCGACGACGGCCCTTGGCAGACCTATACCGAAGCGGTGAAGGTATCGGGTAAGGTTGAGGTCAGAGCTGTGGCCGCCGATGGTGTTCGCAAGGGGCGGATTCTTAGAGTCAATTAACGCTTCATCTAGCTTGAGAGCCGCTTTTAGGCTCTCAAGCTACGCTTTCTAATTTGCCAGTTTAAAGGACTTAAGTTCAGTTGAAGACGCCTTATTTTTAGAGGCGCTAATTAGCTTTAAGGCGATTTAAAATATTAAATGACAGCGTTGTCATTTTTGGTGTAACATGGCATTAACTTAGTCAGTGGGCAGGGCGGTTTTAGATCTCGCCCTGGATAATAAAACTGTGAAAGAGGTCCGTGATGGGATTTAACCAGACAGAGGAACAAGCCCTGTTCATAGGCATAGACGGCGGTGGCAGCAAATGCCGTGCAACGATTTATGCCAGCGATGATAGCGTCGTGGGTACAGGTGTGGCAGGGCGTGCTAATCCGCTTTACGGTCTAACACACACCTTTGATTCTATCATTGGGGCGACTGAGTTAGCGCTTAAAGATGCGGGATTGGCGCCAGGTGATAGCAAGCAACTTATCGCGGGTGTCGGTCTTGCCGGCGTCAATGTACAGCACCTCTATAATGAAATTACCAGCTGGCAACACCCGTTTGCGAAGATGTATGTCACCACAGATCTGCACACGGCCTGTATTGGGGCTCATAGAGGCGGTGACGGCGCTGTGATCATTACTGGCACTGGCTCTTGTGGATATGCCCATGTCGGTGATAAATCTCTGAGCTTGGGCGGCCATGGTTTCGCACTGGGTGATAAAGGTAGTGGCGCATGGCTAGGCCTGCAGGCGGCTCAGCAGGTGCTTCTGCATCTCGACGGCTTCGGCCCTGCTACACAACTTACCGAACGATTACTGTCTCATTTCAAGGTGAGCGACGCCATGGGAATAGTCGAGCATCTGGCTGGTCAATCTTCAGGTTGTTATGCCACCTTGGCTCGTACGGTGTTATCTTGTGCCCAGGAGCAAGATCCGGTCGCTAAAGCGATTGTGATGGAAGGCGCAGAATATATCAGTGCCTTGGCTAAGAGGTTGTTTGAGGTTAAGCCACCGCGTTTTTCTATGATAGGTGGACTTGCGGAGCCTTTAGCACCCTGGTTAGACAAGGGAGTAGTTGAGAAGATCTCTCCTATATTGGCGCCACCAGAATTAGGCGCAGCTTATTTTGCGCGTCAGCGTCACGGCATCAGCCAAGATTAAACCATCATTGTATGACCATGTTTTGCCAGGAATTGAGTATATGAAACAGACACTGATCGCCGAGCGAGTATTCGATGGCGAGCACTATCATCATAACCAAGCCATTACCCTAGAGGCTGGCCATATAACCGCGTTTGAAAAGGCGCCTGGCATCGAGCCCATCTATCTGGCTGGAACCTTAGTGCCCGGCTTTATCGACGTGCAGGTGAACGGCGGGGGCGGCGCACTCTTTAATGCCGCGCCAAGTGTCGAGTGTCTTAAAACCATTGGCCAGGCCCACGCAAGGTTTGGTACCACGGGCTTTCTACCTACCCTGATCACAGATGATCTTGGTGTGATGCAAGCGGCGGCAGACACAGTCGCCGAGGCATTAGCGGCTAATACCCCAGGTGTGTTAGGTATACATTTTGAGGGACCTCACCTCTCCGTCCCCAAAAAAGGGGTGCACCCGGCTAATTTTATTCGCCATATCTCAGAGGCTGAGCTTGCTATCTTTGCTAGGGAAGATCTGGGCACTAAAGTGGTAACCTTGGCGCCTGAAAATGTGGCGCCTGAGGTGATTCGTACCTTAGTTGATTCAGGTGTTCGCGTCTGTCTTGGCCATTCCAATGCCGACTATGACACTGTGATTAAAGCACTTGAGGCTGGTGCGAGCGGTTTTACCCACCTGTTTAATGCCATGTCTCCCATGGATTCAAGAGCGCCTGGAATGGTAGGCGCGGCTCTTGAGAGCCAAAGCGCATGGTGCGGATTGATTGTCGATGGTCATCATGTGCACCCAGCGTCTGCCAAGGTGGCTATTGCTGCCAAGCCAAAAGGCAAGGTGATGCTGGTGACTGATGCCATGCCGCCAGTGGGCATGGATGATAACGCCAGTTTCGAGCTATTTGGCACCCAGGTCATCCGTAAAGGAGACAGACTCAATGCGGTGACGGGTGAGCTGGCAGGTTGTGTGCTGGATATGGTGGGCGCGGTAAATAATAGTGTGGCCATGCTCGGCGTTCCAAGGGAAGAGGCGCTTAGAATGGCGGCTAAGTATCCTGCCGAGTTTATTGGTCATCGCCAGCGTGGTGTCTTTAGAGTGGGCGCCAAGGCAGATATGGTGCTGCTCGATCAGGATAATCGAGTAGCTCAAACCTATATTGATGGCCATTTGGTGTATCAGGCCTAAATAAGTAGGTCAGCAGTCTCGAGCCCTGAAAGCTAGCTTTCGGGGCTTTAATCTATAAGAACAATGATAAGAGATCCCCTGATGGATTCAATGAATAAGACAAGTCCAAAACCTACAGTTAAACCTAGGCTTAAGTCACTCGATGCCCTGCGCGGCTTCGATATGTTCTGGATCTTGGGCGGTGAGGCACTGTTTGCCGCGCTACTTGTCTGGACTGGCTGGCAGGGCTGGCGCATCGCCGATGCCCAGATGCACCATAGTCAGTGGCATGGTTTTACCTTCTACGACCTTATCTTTCCGTTATTTATCTTCCTCTCTGGTGTTGCCTTAGGTCTCTCTCCTAAACGTATCGACAGCCTTGCCTGGACTGAGCGGCTGCCGCTCTACCGTCACGCAATAAAACGTTTGTTTTTGCTACTTGTGTTTGGTGTGCTTTATAACCATGGTTGGGGCGTTGGCGTCCCCATGGCTGGCGATGAGGTAAGGTATGCTAGCGTGCTTGGCCGCATTGCCTTTGCCTGGTTCTTTGCTGCCTTATTGGTATGGCATACCTGTCTGTGTACCCAGATATTGCTGGCGTTTGGCATCTTGTTTGGCTATGGCGCGCTGCAGTTATGGTTGCCGGTTCCTGGTGGTGTGGCCGGCGATCTGTCTATGTCTGGCTCTATTAACGCCTATGTAGATAGTCATTTTCTTCCCGGTATAACGTACCAGGGGAGGGCAACTGACCCCGAAGGGATCCTCTCGACTTTTCCCGCCATAGTAAATGCCTTAGCTGGCGTATTTACCGGTCACTTTATCGTTAAGGCTCATCCCAAAGGTGAGTGGGCCAAGGTGATTACCTTGTTATTAGCGGGCGTCCTTTGCGTTGCTCTTGGCTGGTTGATAGACCCTTACCTGCCGGTAAACAAAGATCTCTGGACCAGCAGCTTTGTCTTGGTGACTACGGGCTGGAGCTTAATACTACTGGCTATCTTCTACGCGCTGGTGGATGTGATAAAGCTACATCGCCTCTCGTTTGTATTTGTCGTGATAGGGTGCAACGCCATCATCATCTATTTGGCATCAAGCCTGGTCAAATGGGAATATCTGGCTAGCAGTTTGTTTGGTGGTTTGATCCATGCGCTGCCTTTTGATATGCAGCCACTGGCTTCGGCGCTTGCCCTATTGTTAGTGCAGTGGCTGTTACTCTATTGGATGTATAAGCGCGGCATATTCATCAAGGTTTAAGCCTGGGTGTGAATAATGGCGTGACATTTTGATAACTAAAACGCAGGGTTAGGTCTCCCTGTTAAAAACACAAAATGACAGCGTTGTCTTTTTTGTGTTTATGTTTTAACATCGATGAAACAATGGAGCAGAGTAAGGCAATGCTTTCGCCGCTTTGCTCTCTTGTTGCAGTAGCCGTAAATGTACCGAGCCGATATCAGCAAACTGATATCCAAAGATTAATTACTATAAGAAAACAGGCTTATGGAAATGACATTAAATAGTGAAAGTAAGCGCAGCAGCGTGATCCCTATGGCGATCGTGGCAGGGCTCTTCTTTATTTTGGGCTTTGCGACCTGGCTGAACGGGTCCTTGATGCCTTACCTTAAACAGATCCTGCAACTCACCCCTCTGCAAGCCTCCCTCATCCTCTTCTCCTTCTATATCGCCGTAACCTTTACCGCTTTGCCCTCTGCATGGGTGATCCGCAAGGTAGGTTATAAAACTGGTATGGCAATGGGGATGGGGATCATGATGATTGCCGGTCTGTTGTTTATTCCTGCGGCTAAGACTCAGATATTTGCACTGTTTCTCTTCGCTCAGTTGGTCATGGGCACAGGGCAAACGCTGCTACAAACTGCGGTGAACCCCTATGTGGTCAGAATTGGCCCCGAAGAATCGGCCGCAGCCCGTGTAAGCGTAATGGGGATCCTCAATAAAGGTGCTGGGGTTATCGCGCCGCTGGTATTTACCGCACTTATCTTAGATAGCTTTAAAGATCGTGTGGGCACAGAGCTTACTCAGGCTCAGATAGATGAGATGGCTAATGGTTTGGTTTTCCCTTATCTGGGAATGGCCATTTTTATCGGGGTATTGGCTGTGCTGGTGAAGAAGTCGCCACTGCCTGAGCTTGAAAATGAGGATGAGCCAGAAGAAGGCAGCAAAGGCCATACTCGTGAGGCATTATCGCATCCCAACCTGGCGCTTGGCGTGGTTGCGCTCTTTTTCTATGTCGCCGTCGAGGTGATTGCCGGTGATACCATAGGCACCTTCGCACTCTCTTTGGGGGTCGAGAACTATGGTGTGATGACCTCCTATACCATGATCTGTATGGTTCTGGGTTACTCGCTTGGTATTCTGACGATTCCTCGCTTTATCTCTCAGCCTAAAGCGTTGATGATCTCTGCGATATTGGGGCTCTTGCTAACCTTAGGTATCCTGTTTGGCGACAACGAATCTTATACCATTGCAAATATACTCTTAGTGCCTTTCGGTGGTGCAATGTTGCCCGACACTCTGCTGATGATCGCCTTCTTAGGTTTGGCTAACGCCATCGTCTGGCCTGCGGTGTGGCCTCTGGCGCTCTCTGGCATGGGCAAACTGACCAGTACTGGCTCAGCGCTCTTGGTGATGGGGATTGCAGGCGGCGCCTTCGGCCCGCTTTTCTGGGGACTCACTAGCTCGGCGACCTCTCTCGGTCAGCAGGGCGGCTATATGGTGATGTTGCCATGCTACCTGTTTATTCTCTTCTATGCGGTTAAAGGCTATAAGATGCGCAGCTGGAAGTAATATTAAAAAATATACTTAACCACAAAAGGAGCCTAGTGCTCCTTTTTTGTTGCCTAGTATCAAGGGGCAACTCGTTAATGACGGCTTTATTAAGAGAGGGGAGGTTGGTATCAGGAGTGCAATGAATCCCATCAAGGGGCGGTAAATTACAGATATAAAAAAGCCCCGACAATGTCGAGGCTGCTTTATATGGTGCCGGCACCAAGAGTCGAACTCGGGACCTACTGATTACAAGTCAGTTGCTCTACCAACTGAGCTATGCCGGCTAAATTGTGGTGCCCGAACCCGGAATCGAACCAGGGACACGAGGATTTTCAATCCTCTGCTCTACCGACTGAGCTATTCGGGCAACTAAACTAAGTGTCTAGTTAACTACTTCAAACCAGGTCTTTGTGACCCGTCCCGTTTGGAGTGCGCGTATAATATAGCGCTGATATTTATCCTGCAAGTGCTTTTTTGGATAATTTTAACCGCATGGCTAGTTAATGCTCAAAGTGCTGGCTTTTTAGCAATGATGTCGGTTTTTAGTACAAATTGAGTGATGAAATCTGACTTTTTACTCTGTTTTGTCTTAAAGAGACCATATCTGTTCCTAGCTTACCTCTGTTTCCCCCGATATAAGGCTTCTATGGTTGAAACCTTTCTAAAATCTAGAAGTTAATTGGCGAAATTACGCGATATTTATCTAGATAAACCGAAGTTAACATGGTGTTAAGTCGTTAATGAGGATGAATCGTGTTTAAAAATACTCAGAGCCGCTATGGGGTTATCAGCATCGCCTTGCATTGGTTGTCGGCCATTGTCGTATTGGTGCTGTTTGCCCTTGGTGTATGGATGGTTGAGTTGACCTATTACAGCCCTTGGTACAAGCAGGCGCCGGATCTGCATAAGAGTATCGGTGTCCTGTTGTTAGTCGCCACCCTGTGTCGCTTGCTTTGGCGTGGATTTAACCCGGCCCCCAAGGCGTTAACAGAGCATAAAAGGTGGGAGCAGGTATCGGCGGCCATAGTTCATCGCCTGCTATACCTGTTGCTGATTGCCATTTTAATCACCGGCTATCTGATCTCCACGGCCGACGGCCGTGCGATTGGTGTGTTTTCGCTGCTTGAGTTACCCAGTCTCGGGCGTTTGTTCGAGGGGCAGGCGGATATTGCCGGTTGGCTGCACCAATATTTAGCCTATGGCTTTATCGCTTTGGTATCGCTGCATGCCTTGGGCGCCATAAAACATCACCTCATAGACAGAGACGCAACATTAAAACGCATGTTAAACATTAAGGAGACACAATGAAGAAGGCTTTATTAGGCGCCACACTCTTAAGCGCAATAGGTGCAGGTGCAATCATGCTTCCTATGACGGCATCAGCCGCCGATTATGTAATAGATACTCAAGGTGCTCATGCCTCGATACAGTTTAAGGTGAGTCATCTGGGCTACAGTTTTGTCGTTGGGCGTTTTAACGACTTTGAAGGTAACTTTAGCTTCGATAGCAAGCAGATCGGCGATGCAAAGGTCAATGTTGAAATCGACACTGCAAGCCTGGATTCAAACCACGCCGAACGTGACAAGCACTTAAGAAGCGAAGATTTCCTTAATGTTGCCAAGCACCCCAAGGCTAGCTTTGTTTCAAGCTCGGTGGAAGATTTAGGCCAGGGTAAGTTCGTGCTTAATGGCAATCTGACTCTTAATGGTGTCACTAAGCCGGTGGCGATAGATGGTAAGTTTATCGGTGAGGGGCAAGACCCGTGGGGAGGCTATCGCGCCGGTTTTGTTGGACAAACAGAATTTGCCCTGAAAGATTATGATATCAAGATGGACCTTGGACCAGCCTCTAGCCATGTAACCCTGGATCTTGTGGTCGAAGGTATCCGCCAGTAATCTCTTTTTGAAGTAAAGAGTATCTGCCAGACACAAAAAAGCGCCTTTCGGCGCTTTTTTATTATTCGTCATCTTTTTGCGGCACATAGCCTTCAATTTCGACCTCTTTGCCCTCAAACAGAAAGTTTACCATCTGCTCTTCGAGGAACTTGCGATCGTCAACATTCATCATGTTGAGTTTTTTCTCATTGATAAGCATGGTCTGCTTGGCCTGCCAGAGTGACCAGGCTTCCTGACTGATGTTGTCAAAAATACGCTTACCGAGTTCACCCGGGTATAGCTGAAAGGCTAGGCCGTCTGCCTCTTTCTTTAGATACTGGCAGTTAACTGTACGCGCCATGATTACTCCTTATTTAATACTGAACCTAAGTTAGACAGTAGCCGCTCCGTTGCAGCGGCGAGTCCAACCTTGGGTGGCTTGGCTATGTTATACCAGAGAGATGCCGCTTCTTCCATGATCTCATGTGGAGTTGTGGTTTTCTCGGCAATATAGGCACTGATATCCAGATGGAAATGGCTGAAGGTATGGCGAAAGCTGTCAAAGGGGTCACGACTCTTGAGGGTAAGCCCCTTAGCATTGGCAAACTCCTCGAGTGCACTTTGACTGTCAAACTGAGGAAAACACCAGAGGCCGCCCCATATTCCCGCGGGGGGCCTCTTACTCATCAGTACTTGATCGCCTTCTTTAATGACCAGCATAAAGGCTAGCTTCTCTGGAATTGATTTCTTCGGCTTCTTACCGGGAAAATCCGTTTGGCGCCCCATTAACTGTGCCTTGCAGTCGATGGCAACAGGGCAGAGCTCGCACTTAGGTTTTGAGCGGGTACAGATGCTGGCTCCAATATCCATCATCGCCTGATTGTATTTGGTTACGCCC
The DNA here is from genome assembly GCF_002215585.1 of Shewanella marisflavi. Taxonomy (NCBI): domain Bacteria; kingdom Pseudomonadati; phylum Pseudomonadota; class Gammaproteobacteria; order Alteromonadales; family Shewanellaceae; genus Shewanella; species Shewanella marisflavi. The sequence continues at coordinate 3,101,300 of NZ_CP022272.1, read as the reverse complement.
TCTTGCGGCGTCAATGTTTGGGTGAGTTGCCACAGCTGCTCTTCGACCTCACGTTTTCCAGGCCAACCGGCGATGGCGCCATGCCTGGCCAGCACTCGCTTGACGTTACCATCTAAGATGGGGTGATGCTGACCAAGAGATAGTGAGAGTATTGCACCCGCGGTGGAGCGACCAATTCCTGGCAAGGCGAGCACCTGCTCAAATTCTGTGGGGAATTGCCCTTGATAGTCGTTAGCCACTATCTGAGCACTCTTGTGCAGGTTGCGGGCCCTGGCGTAATAGCCAAGGCCTGTCCAGTGGTGCAACACCTCATCCTGATCGGCGTTTGCCAGATCCACTATGGTTGGGAAGCGCTTCATAAAGGCTTCGAAGTAGGGGATAACGGTTGCTACCTGAGTCTGCTGCAACATGATCTCAGATACCCAAACTTTGTAGGGGGTCTTATCTTGTTGCCAGGGAAGGTGTTTGCGCCCATGTTCGTCATACCAGGAGACGATGCGCTGGTGAAATTGCTCTGTTTTCATGGCGCTCAGTGTATAGACGGGTAAGGTTTTTCTCAACCTAAATGGCATCCTTGTTAAGGCACAATTCGCGCCTGTCGGGATTATTGGTATACTTTGGCAACATAGGGCTTGCCTTAGCGCAGTAACTTTGGATAATGCCCTTCTTTTTATAATTTTCCAATCATATAAGTGTCAGGATCCTGGTCGGATCAAATGAGTTTGTGAGTCGAGCCTTGAGATGCTTGACGCTTACTTTTTCTCGGCGCTATATGGCCAACTAATGGCAGATCAGAGGCTGAAAAATAATGAGCGAAGTGACCACAGCAGAGTTTAACGAAGAGGGTAAGTACCTTCGTAAAGTTAGAAGCTTTGTATTACGTGAAGGACGTCTGACCAAAGGCCAGGCGCAGGCCATGGAGCAGCAATGGCCTATCATGGGATTGGATTACTCTCCCGAGCCGCTGGATCTGGCTAAGGTGTTTGGCCGTGAGGCTGATACTGTGCTTGAGATTGGCTTTGGTATGGGGGCCTCACTGGTCGAGATGGCTAAGGCGGCGCCTGAGCTTAACTTTATCGGCATCGAAGTGCATAAGCCTGGCGTGGGCGCCTGCTTGGCCGATGCGGCAGAAGCGGGTGTTACAAACCTGCGCGTGTTTCACCATGATGCCATCGAAGTATTGGAAAATAGCATTCAAAGCGGTAGTTTAGCCAGGGTGCAGCTGTTCTTCCCCGATCCTTGGCATAAGAAGCGCCATCATAAGCGTCGTATCGTGCAGCCTGAGTTTGCTCAGCTTATTCGCCGCTGCCTGAAAGTGGGTGGTGTGTTCCACCTTGCGACCGATTGGGAAAACTACAGTGAGCATATGTTAGAGGTGATGAGCGCGGCACCAGGTTATAAAAACCAATCTGCCAGTGGCGATTTTGTGCCTCGCCCCGATCATCGCCCTTTGACCAAATTTGAGGCCAGAGGCCATCGCTTAGGCCATGGTGTCTGGGATCTGATGTTTGAGCGTACCGAGTAAGCTGAATTTCTATAAAGAGAGGGTATACACATGGCAACACGTAGTCGTCGTTTACGCAAGAAATTACGCATCGATGAATTTCAAGAGTTAGGTTTCGACGTAAACTGGACCTTCGAAGACTCGGTAAGCGAAGAACAGATCGATGACATTGTCGATCAGTTTATCGATCAGGTGATTGAAGCCAGAAAACTGGGTTTTCATGGTGGCGGTCATAAAGAGTGGGAAGGGATCATCGCGACCCAGACCATAGGCAAGTGCACCGAAGAAGATCGCCAAGCCGTGAGCGATTTTTGGAAGAATCAGCCAGCTAAAGATGTTGTGGTTAGCGAACTGTACGATATTTGGTGGAACTAATGCCGCAAAAGGCACTGCTCGAAAATATTATCGAGCAGGTCCGTCCGCTGCTGGGCAAGGGTAAGGTTGCCGATTATATTCCAGCCTTAGCCGAGGTGGATCCCCAAAAATTGGGGATCGCCGTCACCACAGTTGATGGTCAAACGATAGGGGCTGGAGATTATCTCGAGCCCTTTTCGATTCAGAGTATCTCTAAAGTATTTAGCCTCACGCTGGCCTTAACCCTGTATGAAGAGAGGGAGATCTGGTCTCGTGTCGGTAAAGAGCCTTCGGGACAGTCCTTTAACTCTCTGGTTCAGATTGAACTTGAGCGCGGCGTGCCGCGAAACCCCTTTATTAATGCTGGCGCCCTGATCATTGCCGATCTCTTGCAAAGCCGTTTGGGTGCACCCAAGCATCATATGCTAGAGGTGGTGAGAAAACTGAGCACCAATCCCCATGTGATTTACGATAAGCGTGTCGCGGCCTCTGAATATGAACACAGCGCCCGCAACGCGGCCATCGCCTATCTGATGAAGTCTTTCGGCAACTTTAATAACGATGTCGATAAGGTGCTAAAAAACTACTTTCATTACTGCGCCCTTAAGATGAGCTGCGCCGATCTGTCAAAGGCGATGCTCTACCTGGCAAACGCTGGCAAGAGCATAGACGGTAAGCCTGTGGTATCACCCACCCAGACCCGTAAACTCAATGCCCTACTGGCGACATCTGGCCTGTATGATGGAGCAGGAGAGTTTGCCTATCGGGTAGGTATGCCAGGTAAGAGTGGCGTCGGGGGCGGTATTATTGCCGTGATCCCAGGTGATATGAGTGTCTGTGTCTGGTCACCCGAGCTAGATAAGAATGGCAACTCATTAGCGGGAACCGCCGCACTTGAACATCTCTCCCAGGCCTTGGGCCGCTCTATCTTTTAAAGGCTGCGATCGCCGCTTTATCAGTTAGTAAAATTCACTAAAAACTGGTTGGAGAGTTAACTTTTCTCACTCGGTCTATCCTATTGAATATGGCTATCTTGTTGATTGTATTGGGTTGGTTAATTTTGGCATGATATCTGTATTCTCTGTAATCAACGACACATGGTGCCCCTTGAGCTACGCATTATGTGAATCATCGACGACTTAAGGAATAAGAACATGAAGAAACTGACAGCATCTCTTGGACTGACTGCATTTGTACTAGCGACAACGAGTTCGGCTTGGGCCGGCGAGGGTAAAGATAACCAGATCTCCTTTGGCCGTGACGACAAGCAGTGCGAGGTGAGTCTCAACTATGATGTCTCGGTGGAGCCGAGCAAGTTGGTTGTCAGTAAATCAAAAAAAGAGGTCTATCGTATCGAGCTGGGTCAGCTCTATGTCGATGGCGACAGAGTCCAGCTTAATGACAAACAGCAGGCACTGGTTAATCAGTATGCGGGGGAGGTGTCTAAGCAACTTCCTGAGGTGATCGATGTGGTACATGACGCCGTGGATATCGCCTCTACCGCCGTAAGCATGGCATTAACGCCGCTACTCGGTGATGCCGCCGGCGCTAAGATTGATGAGATGATGGATAGCCTGGCTAAGCGTATCGATACCGTAGCCTATCAAAATGGCGATAAGTTTTACCTTGGCGCAACCGAGTCCTCTCTGGAAGACACCTTTGGTAAGGAGTTTGAAAAAGAGATGGAGCAGGTAGTGCAAAGCTCAATCGGTAGCATGATGATGACCCTGGGCAGCGAGATGATGAACGGCGATGGTGATACCTTCGAAGAGAAGATGAACGCCTTTTCTGCCAAGATGGAGCGAGTCGGTGATGATATCGAAGCCCAAATCGAGCAACAGGCAACAGATTTAGAAGCGCGCGCCGACAAGCTGTGTGACAACTTTCAGCAGCTGGTTATGATTGAGTCACAGCTGCGCAGCGAAGTCCCCGCACTGAGCGATTTCCCATTAGTGAGCGCTAAACAGCAGCCGCTGCGCGAGTAATTCGCAAGTTAATTCCTCTGGCATCGTAAGATCCACATTTCCCTGCACTTACCTTGGGTGCAGGGCTTTTTTTTGCCTTCAAGTTGGTTTTTGTTATTGGCTTTTCCTAATGTCCTATCTGGGTGTATAGTGACTAAAAAATAGGTATTAGAATCAAAGTGCAAATCTTTGGTATACTTGTAAAAATAATAACAATGCTGGCTAAATTTCGATAACGAAATTGAAATGGCTAACAGTCTGACTCTACTCTTAAAATAATCTGCATAGTCAAGGGGATAACTCTAAACCATTGAGGTATCTCTATGATTTATAATTGGTATTTATAGTGTCGCATACACCTTAAGGCTATTTAAATGTTAGAACTTTTAGAACCTATTGCAATTTTTACTCATGTTGCTCGCGCCGGGAGTTTTAGCTCTGCAGCGCGAAAATTGGGGATTTCTAAGTCAAAAGTCAGTACTCAGGTTGCCGATCTTGAGCATAAATTAGGTGTTCAGCTGATACAGCGTACCACTCGAAGCCTGAGTTTAACCGAAGCCGGACAGCTACTTTATGCACAAGGTGAGGAGTTACTTCGCGACGCAGACCAGGCGGTTGCCAGTGTGCATAATCTCAATGATGCGACACGTGGTGTACTCAAGGTGGGGATTTCGCAGTCTTTCGGTACCATGCATATCATTCCTGCATTGCCTGATTTTATGGCCAGACATCCTGAGTTGGAGTTGCAGGTCAGTTTGCTGGATCATAAGGTCGATGTGGTCAGCGAAGGACTAGATCTTTTACTGACCATGTCAGAGCAGTTGCCGCTGGGCATGGTTGCCAGACCTTTGATGAAGTGTCAGTTTCTGTTAGCCGCATCGCCAGACTATGTAGCTAAGCATGGTTATCCTGATCGCCCCGAGCAGTTGGTAGATCATAACTGTCTCGTTTACCAGGGTGAGTGGCACGAACATAGCGTGTGGCAGTTTAAGAAGGGTGATGATTACTGCGAGATAGGTGTGTCGGGTAATTTCAGAGTCGACAATGCCCCAGCACTTAAGTCTGCCGCTGTGAGCGGTTTAGGTGTCGTCTATCTGGCCAGTTACCTGCTCGAAGATGAGATAGAGAAGGGGACTTTGGTGCCATTATTGCCTGAGTGGCAATTGACGCATCACCTGCCTCTGCAGGCGGTTTACCCAAGACGTAAGCACTTGGCGCCAAAGGTCAGTGCCTTTATCGATTTTATTAAAGACCATATTGGCTCGCCTCCATATTGGGATGAACCATATGCAGCCCTGTATGCTCAGCGTAAATAACCTGAAGTGACTGAAAAAGCAGCATTTTGTCCATGTCAGCGTCAAGGTTATTGCTACTTTCAGTTATCAATAACTTAAAAACATTGTTCTCTTAACAAGACGATAACCCTGGGCGTGAGAAATGCCCAGGGTTATTTTTTTAAAATCATATAGTTAAAAAAGTATTGCCTATCTGATTTGCAATGGCTTATTTAGGTTGAGCTAATCCTTGAACAGAATTCACGTTGCAGTCTGTTCTTTATTTAATACAATAGTTGCAGTTGATATCGGGATGACCTGATTCAGATAGCTGAGGATGAGAATGACCCCTCTCATGTTTGGTTACACAGGTCGGCGTTACTGCAATCTTGGATCAATGCTGGCAGCGGTTTAAGAACTAAAACAATGCTAGCCTTAAAACCATCATCCTAGTTTTGGTTTACCCCAGCAATTATTGCTGGGGTATTTTTCTTTTAAGCGTCCTCATTTTTTCCCCCTCTCAATTCGGCCGCTATTTCGTCATGCGATGCTATCTCTTCACTTCTTTTTTGCGCAGGCTTACCTAAGTTTGTGGTGAAATATAGCTGTCTAATAAAGATTATTTAATTTATCTATTATGGTACTGGATTAAAACTCAGGGTATTGTGCTGTGAATGTTCGCATGTTTATGCCCATGGCAGTTAAAGGGATGTTTATGATTAAGAAAATTGTATTACTTATTGCCGCCTTGATTGGTCTTGTTATCCTAGCCGGGATCTACCGGTTTAACTTTACTGACGATGATCTCTATGTCGTACAGCAAGATGGTACTGTGGTTCCCCTTAATGAAGACAGGGATAATGTCATTCTGACTCTGTTTAGTATCAAGACTCATAAGCACTGGGTTATCCAATTGCCTGAGTCTGACGCAGAGGCACAATTAACCAGGGTTGGCCTAGGCGACAGCCCTTTTGTCAGTGGTGACTACCAGGATGGCCCAGAGCGTGGCAGCGTGAACCTGGATTATCAAAAGATTCTGCCGATTAATGGCGCAGGCATTGATGCAAGCAAGAATATGCTATTTGTCGCGCCCTTTTTTGTTTCCAATCAGGGCAGTGGCGTGTTTTGTTATTTGGGCTTGTTTAGCCTTAATCATCAAAGTGGTGAAATAAAACAGCTTGGCACGCATCTGCTTGGCGACAGAATCGAGATAAAGTCGCTTACAATCGATGAGCCATTCGATGTTACCTCAAGCCTGGTTGTCAGTTACCTGACCCATGGCGATGAGCAGAGCATGGCTCAGCAACCAGCGAAAGTAATGCAAGAAAGCATTAAGGTGTCAGATAAAGGCTTTGAGGCTGATTAATAGCTGCTTTAAAGCTATGCGGTAATTTCCATCGTTCATCGCCCAAGTATTGCTGCACTCAGAAAGGCATTAAGATGCCACTTAAGATAGCACTTAGATAAAAAGGCCGCTCAAAGGAGCGGCCTTTTTAATGAGGCTATGAAACATTGTTCAATAAAGCATTGTCGACTTAAGCATTAGTGACTTAAGCATTAGTGACTTAAGCATTAGTGACTTAAGTATTAGCGACTTAGGCATTGTTGGCCCAGTTCATCACCTTAGATTCCAATATATCCAAGGGTAGCGGACCATTCTTAAGCACTAAGGTGTGGAACTCACGAATATCGAACTTGTCTCCCATGATCTCCTTGGCCTTCTCGCGAATATTGACAATCTTTAGCATACCAATCTTGTAGGCTGTGGCTTGAGATGGCATCACAATATGGCGCTCGACCATCTTAACTGCATCAGACTCGGCGTTAGGGGTATTATTCATGTAATACTGAATGCCCTGCTCGCGGGTCCACTTCTTAGCGTGTATGCCGGTATCGACGACCAGACGGCATGAGCGCCACAGCTCCATGGCCAAGCGACCAAAATCAGAGTAAGGGTCTTGATACAGGCCCATCTCCTTAGGGAAGTACTCACTGTAGAGTCCCCAGCCTTCTATGTAGGCTGTATAGCCGCCAAACTTTCTGAACTTAGGAATGCTCTCCAATTCCTGGGCGATGGCTATTTGCATGTGGTGGCCAGGGGTACCTTCATGATAGGCAAGTGCCTCCATCTGATACTTGGGCATGGCCTCCATGTCGTAAAGGTTGGCGTAGTAGGTGCCTGGGCGGCTACCGTCTGGGGTAGGTTGGTTGTAGAAGGCCTTGCCCGCCGACTTTTCTCTAAAGGCTTCGACGCGCTTGACTATCATGGGCGCCTTGGGCTTAACATAAAACACCTCATCCAGACGGGAAGAGATGTTATCGATCAGCGTCTTGGCGTCATTTAAGTAGGCGCTGCGACCTTCTTCAGTATCTGGATAGTAGAACTGTTTATCTTCGCGCATAAATTTAAAGAAGGCCTTAAGATCGCCTTCAAAGCCGACCTTCTTCATGATGGCGCGCATCTCTTGGTGGATACGATCGACCTCGGCAAGACCCAGCTGGTGGATCTTATCGGCAGTCATATCTGTGGTTGTAGTGCGTGCCAAGGCATTGTCATAGAAGGCTTCGCCATCTCTGAACTTCCACACCCCATCTTTGGTATTGGCGCGCTTCTCAAGGGTTTCTATGTAAGCGATCAGCTTGTCATAGGCAGGCTTAACCTGAGCGGTGAGAGCTTGTTTAGCTTCATCAAGTAGCTGCTGTTGCTCGCTTTCTGTTATGGCTAACTTGGCGACTTTACGCTGAAAGTCTGCCCAGATGGCGCTATCCTCTCCCTGGTTAAAGGGGGCGCCATTGATGATATTACGGCTGTCGGATAACACATAGGCGAAGACAAACTTAGGCGCGATGATCCCCACCTTGGCGCGCTCTTCCAGCGCAGCCTCTAGCTGCTGCATATAGCGAGGCACACCATTGAGTCGACTGATATAGGCCTTGGCATCTGAGACGCTGTCTATTTGGTGTTGGTTAATCAGGAAAGAGGCCACCATAGAGTGACCACCGTACATCTGGTTTACCGGGTAGCTGTACAAGCGCCATTTATAATCGCTGATGCTGTTTTCAAGCTTTTGGGTCAGCAGGTCATAGCTTAAGCGAGTCTGTGCATTGAGTTTAGCGATATCTAGCTGCTTAAGTTGAGCAAGGTGTTTCTTGTTACGTGCCAGGCTCTCCTTATCGGCGGCTTCACCACGCTCATCCCACTTGTCGTAGTCTTTCTTAATCCCCAGGTGTGTCTGTCGGATGGGGCTGGCCATCACATTCTCCATGAAGATGGCTTCAAACAGTTGATTGGCTTTTAATGATTCCTGAGTGCTCAACTGGGCGCTTGGCTCAGAGGCACTATGTAATAGAGAGATAGGAGCGGCGTGAAGGGCGCCGGAAATAAGGGTCGCCAGAGAGAAGGCGATAATTGTCGTTTTTGTTTTTATAGGCATAAGTAGGGCTTCCGTTGTTTGGTGCCCATTATCCTAATAAAGCTGACAATTAAATATGCGAACTAAGTGTTAGAAAATGTTTCTATTCCCCTCTGATGAGGGGAAAGATTATTCGCAAAAGAGTCCAAGGAGTTCATTGACGAACATGTTGCCTTTGGCTGTGAGTTGCCAATGCTCCTCGCCGATAATGACCAGGCCTTTGGCGGCGCCGCGTGCCATACCTTCATCGAGCACCTGGGCGGACAAGCCGGTGCGGCTTTCAAATTCACTTTTGGGAATAGGTGACATTAGCCTGAGGCGGTTCATCAGATATTCCAATGCCCTGTCTTCTGGCAATACCTCGCTCTTATCGAAAAGGTAATCACTGGCACCAAGGTAGCCCTTGGGGTGCTTTATTTTGACCGTGCGCCAGATACGCTGATCTTGGGCAGTGGTTATCTTGCCATGGGCCCCACAGCCAATGCCCAGATAGTCACCAAATTGCCAATAGTTGAGGTTGTGGCGACAACGATATCCCGGCTTGGCGTAGGCGGAGATCTCATACTGTTCATAGCCGAGTGCCTTGAGGCGCTGTTGACCTTGCTCATAGATCTGCCAAAGATCTTCATCGTCAGGCAACTGAGGGGGCTTAGAGTGAAACAGGGTATTGGGCTCTATGGTGAGCTGATACCAGGAGAGATGAGGCGGATTAAGCGCCGCCGCCGTGTCGATATCACGCATCGCCTCTTCAAAGCTTTGGTTTGGTAGGCCATGCATCAGATCGAGATTAAAGCTTTGATAGCCAGCCTCGGCCGCCTTGCTTGCCGCGACTTCAGCCTCCTGCTTATCGTGTATCCTGCCCAAGAGGTTGAGTTTATCGCTGGAAAAACTCTGGACTCCTATGGAGAGTCGAGTGACGCCGGCGGCGCGATAAGCGCTAAAGTCGTCATGTTCCAGCGTGCCTGGGTTGGCCTCCATGGTGATCTCTATATCCGCTGCAAAAGGGATCTGCCCAGCGACGCCCTCGAGCAGACGCTTAATCTGACTGGCATCAAACAAAGACGGAGTACCGCCACCGATAAAGATGGAGTGCAGGTTACGTCCCTGAACATAAGCGGCATCGGCTGCTAAGTCCGCTAGTAGCGCATCGACATACTCTTGCTGCGGCAGCTCACCATGCTGTCCATGGGAGTTGAAGTCACAGTAGGGACATTTCTGCACGCACCAGGGAATATGAATATAGAGGCTGAGCGGAGGTAGCTGTAGCATTAACCTAATACACCCTTAGCCTTAAGTTCGCTTAGCAGCAGTTGCATCGCCTTGCCCCTGTGGCTGAGGGCATTTTTCTCATCGCTGCTCAGTTCGGCGGCGCTGCATTCATGCTCAGCGGGAATAAAGATAGGGTCGTAGCCGTGGCCATTGTCACCCTTAGCCTCGAAACCTATGGTGCCTTCCCAAGACGCCTGGCAGATGATGGGAGTAGGATCTTTGGCATGGCGCATATAGACCAAGATGCACTGAAAGCGTGCGCGGCGCTGGTCTGAATCTCCTAGGGCGCCGAGCAACTTAGTGTAGTTGTCGCTATCGCTTGCCCCTTCGCCGCCGTAACGGGCGGAGTAGATCCCTGGTGCGCCTTCAAGCGCATCCACCTCTAAACCTGAGTCGTCGGCGATGGCGGCAAGGCCGGTGACCTCGGCGGCATGACGCGCCTTGATGATCGCATTCTCAACGAAGGTGGTGCCCGTCTCCGGTACCTCTTCGACATTGAATTGGCTCTGAGGCAGGACCTCTATGCCATATTCGGCGAGGATCTCGGCAAACTCTTTCAGTTTCCCCTTGTTGCCGCTGGCTAGTACGATTTGATTCATGTTTAGTGACTCATTGTGGCAGGTTTCATTGGCGGCAATGATACCCAAGCTGGGCGGGAAACGATAGAGCAAAGCCAGCAAAAATAACGCCGCGAATCTAAGTGCGCGGCGTTATTGAGAGCTATCGGTTTTGACTGATTAATCGACGTAGAATTTCTGCTTAAACTTCAGCTGAGTGTTGAGCTTATTGCCATGCTTGATGGCGATCTGAAAGTTGATCTCCTGATCGTCACGGTAGGGCACCTCGGCAATATAGTAGATAGCATCACCTTCGCGGATCTCTTTAAATGACAGTTCAACCCTGGCATCGAGCAGGTTGTTGGCGATCCCTGAGATCTCCACGGGCACGGCCGGATTGCCCTCGGCATTGGTATCCAGCACCGAGATGTTAATCAGCCCGGTATAGCTACTGCGTGTGATGCCATAGGTCTTAGCAATCGATGGCGTAATAAAGGTGCTGCCCAGGGCAACATAGTGAATATCGAAATTACCGACTGTCTGTTTTTGCTCTGCAAAGGCATTGCTCATGGAAAGCAGCATAAGCGCCAAGGCACAGAAAAGGGTACGTATCATGGTGGACTCCTGTCACGGAACAATTGATTCTAGTATAGCTATTAAAGTCTTAACCTGGGGCCGCTGGCTTTATTTGCTTACACATTTCATGGGATTAAGGTCGCAATCACCTCAGGGATCGCCTTGGGCATCAACACGCGGATTTGCTTGTGGCGCCCCAGTTCCCCCTTTTCGATAAGGATATTGCCCTTGGCAGTTTTAAACTGCTTCGCCAGAAACTTGCAAAGGTGGGCATTAGCCTTACCGTCGATGGGGGGAGCGGTAATGGCAACCTTAAGCTCGTCGCCATGGGGACCAATGATCTGGTCCCGGCTGGCTTTCGGCTGAATATAGAGCCTGATTAATAGATCTTCCTGCTCTCGTGTTACGGGTGGCATCTAGACGTTGGCCCAGAAGGGAACGTATTGAGACAGCAACTTGTTGATAAAGATCAGGCCGAACATGAAGATCATTACAGAGAAATCCAGGCCGCCCATGGGGGGAATGATTCGGCGTATTGGAGCAACCAGTGGCTCAGTCAATTGCGCCATTACCATCTCAATCGGGTTATGTCCCTGGCTGACCCAGCTAAGAATCGCCCGCAGGATAAGCATCCAAAACAGCAAGACGCCTGCCTGCTTAATCACAGAGACCAGGGCTACCAGGAGTATGATCGGCAGGTTTATATCAGCGCCCGCCATCAGGCTGAGGATCACAAACTTAATCACGACCACCGCAAGCGCGAGTACCACAGAAGCCGTATCTAAACTGCCCAATGGCGGCAGGACGCGACGCATAGGGCCGACGATAGGATGGGTCGCCTTCACGACAAACTGACTGAAGGGGTTGTAAAAATCGGCGCGGGCAAGCTGCAGCCAGATACGAATAATGACCACCATAAGGTACAGGTCAAACAGGGTGTTCACTAAAAAGCTAAATGCATCCATTGTGTTTCTCTACTTATATGTATCGAATGAATCTGTTCGAATAAAAAAGGGCTAGACCTAAAACTGTTTTGCCATCTCCTGGGCTCTGTCCATGCAGTCATGCATGGCGGTGCGCACTATCTCTCTTAGACCTGCGCGTTCGAACGCCGCCAGCGCCTGCGCCGTGGTGCCGCCCTTAGAGGTGACATTTTCTCTTAACTGCGCCGGAGAAAGCTGCGGATTTTGCTTTACCATAGAGGCCGCGCCTAAGGCTGCCTGCTGCACCATCTCTCTGGCGGTTTGCTCATCGACGCCATCTTGTTTGGCACTGTCAATCATAGCCTCCATCATAAGGAAAAAATAGGCCGGAGAGCTGCCTGCGAGGGCGATAACTTGATTGAGATCATCTTCCTTTTCGACCCAGACTACTTCGCCACCCGTCTTCATGATCTGCTCACACAGCTGGCGATCGGCTTCACTTACCCCTGGCTGGGCATAGAGGCCTGTCATGCCAAGGCCGATTTGAGTGGGAGTGTTGGGCATGGTGCGGATAAGCTTTATTGGCTGCTTAAAGAAGCTATGGTAACGCTCGGCCGTGACACCTGCGGCGATGGTGACAATCAGCTTATCTTTGAGATCTAGGCCGCTCATCTCTTCACACACCTGCTGCATCAGCTGAGGTTTCACCGCTAGCACGATAACATCGGCATCTTTGGCCGCGTTAAGATTGTCGTGGGAGACTATGATGCCTAAATCATTTTTCAGGGCGACCAGCTTGGCCTCGCTGGGGTTGGTGGCATGAATCAGCTGCGGCGCATAGCCGCCTTTTACCAAGCCACTGGTGATACTGCGGGTCATGTTTCCTGCGCCGATAAAGCAAATCTTCTTCTGTGTCATAAGGCTCTCTATTTATTCGTCTAATTATCTATATTTGGGCACTGGGTTAAATTACAAGGCCAAAGCTTAAGCTTTGGCGTAGTCGCGCTCGCCAAAGATGGCGCTGCCGATACGCACCATGGTCGAGCCCGAGGCGATAGCCAGTTCCAGATCTTGGCTCATTCCCATGGAGAGGGTATCAATTGCCGGATAGCTCTGTTGTAGCTGTTTAAACAGGGTTTGCATTTGGCGAAACTCAGCCTGCTGTACCGATTGATCAGAGGTGGCGGTCGGAATGGCCATTAGCCCTCTGAGTGTCAGCTTGGGCAGGGCCGAGATAGCATCGGCCAGCGGCGCTATCTCCTCTGGCGAGACTCCCGACTTACTCTCTTCCTGGCTGATATTCACCTGTATACAGACCTGAAGCGGCGGCAGATCCTCTGGGCGCTGCTCGCTCAGGCGTCTGGCGATTTTTTCTCGGCTCAGGGTATGCATCCAATCAAAATGTTCGGCGATACTCTTGCTCTTGTTCGATTGCAGTGGGCCGATAAAATGCCACTCTATGTCACCGTGGCTTTCACGTAGGGCATTAACCTTCTCTTCCCCTTCCTGGACATAGTTTTCACCAAAAAGCCGTTGCCCGGCATCATATGCCGCTACTATCTGTGAAATAGGCTTGGTTTTGCTGACTGCCAGCAGCTGTATGTCCTTGCTGTCACGTGATGAATTTTGCGCCGCTTGAGCGATTCTTTGGTGGGCGTCAGCCAGTCTGTCTGCTATTGTTGTCATGTTGTAAGTTTTTGGTTGAATGGATATCCCATACTATGGAAATCACAGAGTTACTTGCCTTTAGTGTAAAACACAACGCGTCGGATCTACACCTTTCAGCGGGAGTATCTCCCATGATACGTGTTGATGGCGAGGTCAGAAAGATTAATCTGCCGGCCCTGGATCATCAAGGCGTACATAGCCTCGTTTATGACATCATGAACGACAAACAGCGTAAAGATTATGAAGAGCACTTAGAGATAGATTTCTCGTTCGAAGTGCCCAATTTAGCTCGCTTCCGTGTGAACGCCTTTAACCAATCGCGCGGCGCCGCGGCGGTGTTTCGTACTATTCCCAGCGAGATCTTAAGCCTGGAAAAACTCGGTGCCCCCGATATTTTCAAAAAGATTGCCAGCTTCCCTCGTGGCCTGGTGCTGGTAACCGGCCCCACAGGTTCGGGTAAGAGTACCACCCTGGCGGGCATGATAGATTATGTGAACGAAAACCGTCACGACCATATCCTGACCATCGAAGACCCTATCGAATTCGTGCACCAGAATAAGCAATGTCTGATCAACCAGAGGGAAGTGCACAGACACACCCACAGCTTCAACGCGGCGCTGCGTAGCGCACTGCGTGAAGACCCGGACGTGATCCTGGTGGGTGAGATGCGTGACCTTGAAACCATTCGTCTGGCCATGACGGCGGCGGAAACCGGTCACTTAGTATTCGGTACACTGCACACCACCTCAGCGGCGAAAACCATTGACCGTGTGGTCGACGTTTTCCCTGAAGGTGAAAAGAGTATGGTACGTACCATGTTGTCTGAATCACTGCAGGCGGTTATCTCGCAAACCCTGATCAAAAAGGTAGGCGGCGGCCGTGTGGCAGCTCACGAGATCATGATGGGTACACCGGCTATTCGTAACCTGATCCGTGAAGACAAGGTGGCCCAGATGTACTCGGCCATTCAAACGGGTATGGCTCACGGGATGCAGACTCTGGATCAATGCTTGCAGAATCTGGTCAATCGCGGCCTGATCACCCGTGAAGATGCAATGTCTAAGAGTTCTAATAAAAACGCTAGTTTCTAGTAAGGTTTGATTATGGAAGTTCGTCCATTTTTAAAGGTGATGGTAGAGCGTAAGGCATCGGATCTATTCATCACGGCTGGTTTTCCTCCCAGCGCCAAGGTTGATGGTGAGGTGCGACCCCTTGCCGAAAATCCCTTTACGCCGGCTCAGTCACTGGAGTTTGTCGAAGCCTTGATGACAGAGGCTCAGCGCAAAGAGTTTCACGAGACCCGCGAATGTAACTTCGCCTATGGCGAGAAGGATCTGGGGCGTTTCCGTGTTAGCGCCTTCTGGCAGCGAGAGTCGCCAGGTTGCGTTATGCGTCGCATCGAGACCAAGATCCCGCTAGTCGAAGATCTTCATCTGCCGCCAATTTTGAAAGACTTAGTGATGAGTAAGCGCGGTCTTATCATCATGGTGGGTGGTACGGGTACGGGTAAGTCGACTTCGCTCGCGGCCCTGGTGGGCTATCGCAATGCCCATGCTCGCGGCCATATTCTGACCATCGAAGATCCGGTGGAATTTGTCCATGACCATCGCAAGAGCATCATCACTCAGCGAGAGGTAGGTATAGATACTGATTCTTTCGATGCTGCGCTAAAGAGTTCTTTGCGTCAGGCACCAGACGTGATTCTGATCGGTGAGATCCGAACCCAGGAAACCATGGAGTTTGCCCTGTCGTTCGCCGAAACCGGTCACCTCTGTATGGCAACCTTGCACGCCAACAACGCTAACCAGGCGCTGGACCGCATCATGCACCTGGTGCCAGAGAGTAAGCATCAGCAGTTACTGTTCGACTTGTCGTTAAACCTGCGCGGCATTGTGGCGCAGCAGTTGGTACCAAAGAGTGACGGTACGGGTCGCCGTGCGGCGATCGAGGTATTGATTAACACCCCAAGGGTTTCCAGCATTATCCAGAAGAACGAGCTGCATCTGCTTAAGGAAACCATGGCGAAATCCAACGAGCAGGGGATGCAGACCTTCGACCAGGCGCTACTCAAGCTCTATGTGGAAGGTGAGATCAGCTACTCGGATGCATTGCATCACGCCGACTCGCCAAACGATCTGCGCTTGATGATTAAGCTGCAAAGCTCAGAGTCTGCAAGTTCAGGCTTTATGGAAGGTGTGACGCTGGATCTCGACTAGGTGTTATTGCCTTCGCGAAAAACCGATAAAGCATTTATCGGTTTTTTTATGTGTCAGCCTTGATCCTCACAGGCCTTGGCTGCGTACTTTGGCTGGGTATAAGGTCAGCCATGGTTAAAGTGGGACCTAATTCGAGTAATTTAAATTTTGGTATTCACCCAGGTGCCTGTTCACAATAAAGTAATTGGCATCTTAGCGTAAAAACAAGGAAGCAAATTGGCTAACTATTTTGGATTGAGCAAACAGCAGGGTCATGGCGCTCGCGGCAAGACCACTGTGCTGCTGATGAACCTGGGCACCCCAGATGCGCCAACCACAGGCGCCGTACGCCGTTATCTGGCGGAGTTTTTATCAGATCCCAGAGTGGTGGAGATCCCTAAGCTGCTATGGATGCTGATATTGCACGGCATCATACTCAGAGTGCGCCCGGCCAAGTCTGCTGCCCTGTATCAATCTATCTGGACAGAGCAGGGTTCACCCTTGATGGCGATCACTAAGGCGCAAAGGGACAAGCTCGCGCAGCAATTGAGTGGCAGTGACGTCAATGTGGCATTCTGCATGCGTTACGGTCAGCCAAGCGTCAAGGAGACCTTGAGACGTTTGCATAGTGAGGGCACAGACAAGCTTATTGTCTTGCCGCTTTACCCTCAGTACGCAGCGCCCACCACGGCCTCAGCCTTCGATGCCCTGACCAAAGAGCTTGCCCAGTGGCGCTACCTGCCATCGCTGCACTTTATCAACACTTATCATGATCATCCCGACTATATTGCGGCGCTGGCGGACTCTATCGCTAATGATTTTGAGCAACATGGTAAGCCGAAGAAGTTAGTGCTCTCTTACCACGGCATGCCCGAGCGTAACCTGCACCTTGGCGATCCCTATTATTGCCTGTGTCAGAAGACGACCCGTTTGGTAGTGGAGCGTCTAGGACTCACCGATGGCGACTATATCACCACCTTCCAGTCGCGCTTTGGTAAGGCCAAGTGGCTTGGACCCTACACGGATGCCACCTTAGAAGCCTTGGCAAAAGAAGGCGTCGATGATATTGCCATTGCCTGTCCGGCCTTTAGCGCCGACTGTCTGGAAACCCTCGAAGAGATTGAACATGAGAATCGGGAAGTGTTCATTCAGGCGGGTGGCGAAAAGTATCGTTACATTGCCTGTCTTAATGATAGGGATGATCATATTGAGATGATGGCGAATCTGGTGAGGCCTTATCTTTAACTGGGAAGGTTAAAGGGGGGGCTTGGTTGCCTCAAGGTGGCCATTGGTGAAATGCCGAGTCTTGAAAAGGACTCGGCATTTTTGTTTTTGAATATTGAGTCTTCACTTTTCTCTCGTTTCGAGAGTCATTGTTATAGGAAGTTTCGCTGCCTTTCTTCGAGGGAGTGGCTGCAATTTTTTGAAGCTTTCGGCTTCATTTCAATTTATGGCAGTGATTGCAACACTGAGCGTCAATGTCATCAATAGCCTGCGGCTCGCTCTTGTGCAGATACATCTGCTACACGCCGTGCATCCGTCCGTGGAGGCTCGACGATGGCATCCCTGCCATCGACGTCCGCAGATGCATCTACACCGGGTTAATTATCTCTTCGATTTGACCTTGTTTAGTATGATCAGGGAGCTGAAAAATAACTTTATTTTACCCAATAATGAGTTAGGAAGTTGGCGGTGGTTCAGTAGCAAACCGACTTTCTGGCTTAGAAGTTTTTATCCTATGTTCGTGCGCGTTTCCCCATTTCGGTTTAAATAAATATCTTTAAAATCTATCACTTACGAAATTCGTTAAGTAGATAGTAGGTTTGGGAAACGCGCATGCGCGTTTTTCTGGATGGTGTATTTGAAGTAAAGGTGATAACTTCTTTGTAATACAATTAGTTAACCATGCGCGTTTTCACTGGTCCAACGCACATATGTACTAATTAAAGGTTGTACGAATTCTCGAAATGGAGTTTTGAATGAAGGGTAAATATATTCCACCTTTCTTAGGTGGTGATGCATTTAACTGTGCAAATTGCCATGTTTATACTAAACAGCAGTGGTATTTTATGAAAGGTTCAACTCTATCTAGTGGTTATGGAGGACAGAGAGAAGACGATCGTTTTAGAATTTCTTACTGTGACCACTGCAATTTTCCAACAATTTGGCACAAAGACACATTACTATTCCCCTCAAATATCTCAGTTGAAGGGCCAAACGAAGACTTACCTAATGATGTAAAACTTGATTATGAGGAAGCGAGAACTATTGTAAACCTTTCTCCAAGAGGAGCAGCTGCTTTATTGCGATTAGGCATACAAAAGCTGTGTGCTCACCTTGGACAACCGGGAAAGAATATTAACGCGGATATTAAAGCTCTTGTAGCAAAAGGTTTGCCTCCCAAAGTACAAGAGGCATTAGACAGTGTAAGAGTTATAGGTAACGATGCAGTGCATCCTGGAACAATTGATTTAAATGATAATAGAGATATCGCTAATCAACTTTTTCGTCTCGTAAATTTTATTGCCCAGAAAATGATCACCGAACCTAAAGAGATTGAAGATATATATAACAGCCTACCGGCTGAAAAATTGAAAGGAATTAACGAACGCGACAGTAGCAAGTAAATTTGTATAACAAACGCATGAACTCGCTCGCAGGCTCTCTGGGACAATAACACGTAGGCTCAGTCGCTTCGCTCCAATTTTAGCCTACGTGTTATTACCCGTTATGCGGGTGTTATCCCATAGAAGTTTTGTTCGAAAGCCAAATTTTAGCTCTGTAAGCCTAACGTTTTTTTGTCTAGAACTTTCCCATACAGTCCAATCGAAGAGATGGATAACTGGGTGTAGATACGCCGGTGAGCTTACGAAACATGGATGTTTCGGCAGAGCCTAAAGGGATTTATTCACGGCGTCTCACAGGCGTATCTGCACATAAAGCCTGCTGCCAAGCAATTCAAAACAGTGACGGTTAACGCTACAGTTAGCTTTACTAAGGAACAAACTAAGTCCGGGTTAAGCCCTTTCCAATACACAAAAAGGTCGCTCATACACATCTCTGTGTTCGCGACATTGGTGCGTCTTTGCACTGCACCTGCTGCCAAGCAATTCAAAACAGTGACGGTTAACGCTAGCGGTAGCTAGATAAAAGCCAGCAACCTTTGGGAATAGGTTAAAAAGGGTAAGTCTAACTCTAGGCAATAAAAGTCGGGCAACAAAAAGCGGCCTTGATTGGCCGCCATCTAAACATCAAATCTTAATAGAGATTCTCGAAATAACTTTCGATGATGAGCACCGCCGACATGGAATCGACTTGGCCCTTCGACAAGGCCTTGTAGCCCCCCATTTCAAACAGCCTGGCCTTGGCGTCGGCGGTGGTGAGGCGTTCATCCTGGGTGGCGGTCTTGACGCCGAAGCGGCCGTTGATGCGGTTGGCAAACTTGCGGGCCCTTTGGGTCATCTCCTGTTCTGTACCATCCATATTGAGGGGCAGGCCGACGACGATAAGGTCGGGTTTCCACTCGTTAATCAGTGCCTCTATCTCTTCCCATCTGGGAATGCCGTCGTTGGCCTTGAGAGAGGCGAGGGGGGTGGCGCTGCCGGTGATCTGCTGGCCGATGGCGACGCCTATGCTCTTGGTGCCGAAGTCGAAGCCCAAGACACTTGCTGAACTCATAACGAATTTTATCCTTTGCTGTTAGGCGTGACCTGTCTGGGATGAGAGTTGCCAGATATCAAAGCCCAATGATTCGGTGGCCTTTTGCCAGCGCTGATCGTGCTCAGTGTTGAACATAAGATCCGTATTGGCGGGGATGGAGAGCCAGGTGTTGTCGGCCAGTTCCTGTTCAAGCTGGTGGCGTCCCCAACCCGCGTAGCCCAGGGCGACGATAAACTGCTCCGGTGCCTCTTTGCTGCCCAATGAGGTGAGCACGTCTCTTGAGGTAGTGAGCATAAGATCGTCGCTGATCTGCTGGCTGTTGCTCCATTGATTTTGCGGCGTGTGCAGTACGAAGCCTTTCTCTTGCCCCACGGGGCCGCCCACCACAACCTTACTGTTAATGCTGTCTATGGTGTGAAAATCATCCAGCTCCATCTGTCTGAGCAGCTCATTGACATCGACCCCTATAGGGCGATTGATCATCAGCCCCATCGCACCTTGCTCATTGTGTTCGCACAGGTAGATCACGCTGCGCTCGAAGAAAGTATCTTTGAGCGATGGCATGGCAATGAGTAAATGATTTTGCAAACTATCCATCTAGCACTCCAATGGGTTATCCACCCGCCAGTTTGACCTGATAATTGAGTTTTTCCAGTAGGGTTTTCAGCAGCTCTCTGTTATCTGTCTGCACCTCTATGTTGAACTCTTTTACTGTGCCGCCGCAGCCACACTGTTTTTTGAGTTTCTGTGCTAACGCTTTAAGCTCTTTCTCATCCAGGCCCAAGCCCTTGATCACAGAGACGCCTTTGCCTTTACGGCCCTTACTGTCTTTATGGATTCTGACTATGCCGTCGCCCTGGGGCACGGCTTTGGTTTCTTTGGGTTGGTCGATTTTGCCGCCATCTGTGCTGTACACCAGGGCGATATTGGGATCGATTCTCATCATCTATCACACGCTTAACTAAGATACCCTGAGTTTATCAAATTGAAACTCCCTTGTGGGAGGAGTAATCGTTAGATACAAAAAAAAGACCACCCTAAGGTGGTCATGGATAGAAACAGATACCAAATGCAGGGAGGTATCCCAAGGCGACAGGCGTGCTGACGCAATTAGTGAGCAAAACTGTTCATGCAAAAATTAGAGATATTGCAGCGCTAACATCACTAGTGACAGGCCGGTATAGGCGGCGCAGGGCAAAATAAAGCGGTGAAAGCGGCTGATGGCTACGCTGCAGCCCGTCAGGGCGAAGCCTATGGCGATGCTGGCATGGCTTGAGGTATAGCCTAATGCCAGGGCAATCATCAAGATGATGAGTGACAGCAAGGGCAGAGTAAAAAGCAGCCACTGTGACGGCTGAATTTTGGCATTGTCGGCCATGGGAGCTGCCAACGTTTTTGGGGCAAACATAAAGATGGCGCTGGCGATAATAAATGCAGTGATAAACCAAGTCATGGCTAAAACCTCTATAACCTTAATTGATAATCATTATCATTTAGGTGTTTGTTGAAGTCAAGCTGAATGAATCGTTATTTACAATAAAGAAGAGTTGTAGAACAGAGGTTTGCTATGTAAGCTTTAGGATAAATCCTGATATTAGTCATGTCTAAAACATGCTGGAGAGTTTATGAAAAAGGTGATTATCTTAGCCGCCGCACTGGCCTTATCTGGGTGTAGCACACTAAAAACCAGCTCTGATTACGATCCTAAAGTCAATTTCGATGAGGTAAAGAGCTATGCATGGGTGGTTAAGAAGACTGATGACACCACCTATAACTTAGATGGCTTAATGGATCAGCGTGTCCGTGAGGCGGTTAATCGTGAGCTGCAGATGAAGGGCCTAAGTCAGGTTGAAGCCGATAGCGCCGATATACTGGTGAACTACTTCACCAAGGTGGATAAGAAGATCAATGTCGATACCTTTAATACCAACTTTGGTTATGACCCCTATTACTATGGCCCAGGTTGGGGCTGGGGCAGCAGTGTACGTACCCAGACCACGGTGCGAGAGTACGAGGTGGGTACCCTAGTGCTGGACATGATCAATAGAGAATCAGGAAAGTTGATTTGGCGCGGCTCGGTAGCCGATACCATACGGGATAAGAGTACGCCAGAAGAGCGTGTCGAAGTGGTTAACAAGGCGGTAGCGGCTATGATGCTCAACTATCCACCACAGAAAGAGGCTAAATAGCCCATCATCTTGCGATTAAAGCGGCCTGTAGGTCGCTTTTTTTATCTCTTTTTTTTTCGATAAAAGTGTAGCGCCCTCGAGGATTCGACCAAAGTCCAAGTTATTCGAGTACAGCCCAGGTGTTATGCTGCCTCGGCCAGGACTTTTTAAACTCATGATTTAATCGTATCTAGGGGGCAGCGTGGAACAGTTTTTACAGCAGTGGTTTCAGCACTATGAGAAGGGCGAGGGTGTCGAGGCGAAAGAGCTAAGTCAGGAGACACTCACTCATTGGCAACAGCTATTGAGCGGTGCCAAGTCGGGCGAGCTTGAGCATTGGCAGAAGAATCCGCCAGGACGCCTAGCGTTAATTCTTCTCATGGGACCGGTCGCTCACTTGCTGGAAGACGAAGCGGCGCTGTCACTGCAACTTAAGGCACGCGACCTTTGCGTCTCAGGTGTGGATCGCGGCTTCGACACTCAGTTAGAGCCGCTGCAACGTCGCTGCTTCTATGATCCCCTGTTTTATTCAGCTAAGAGTGAAGACAGGGCATTATTGATTCGTTTGCTTGAAGGCTTGCAATCTCAGTTGGCCACTTCATCAAGGCCTGCCTGGAGCCACTGGTATCAACAGGCGTCACTGAGCCACTAAAGATACAATAGGCGGGCGATAGGCTCGCCTCTTTCAGCTCACTTATCATCACTGGATGAACCGCAAATGCTCTACCTGACAGGGTAAGCGGATTCGGCTTATCTACTTTATAGGCGTTAGGCGATGGCCGCCCGCAAGATTTGACGAAATACCTGACTCACCTCTTGGTTGACACTGCTGTGCTGAATCAAATCCACGTTGGCTATCCAGCCCATCTGTTCCATGTCGAGCGGAATATGCCGCAATTGCCCTTTGGCCAAGGCTTCCTGCGCCAGATGCTCTGGCAGTAGCGCCCAACCGAAACCCGACTTTGCCAAATCGAGCAGGGCATAATAATTGTCTGCCAGCCAGAGCTGCGGCGAGTGCTCCGCCTGAAAACTCCACTCTTGACCCTGCTTGCTGCCAATGGTGAGCTGACGGTAGAGTTTTAAGCTGTCGAGATTATTCATTTTCTCCTGAGCCAGCGGATGATGTGGGCTGACCACAGGTTCAAATTTCACCGACCCCAGAGATTCAAAATCTATCTGCTGTGGGTAAATCTCTTCACTAAAAATCACCCCCATATCGACACTTCGCTGCCTCACCTGCTCGATGATCTCCCGACTGGGCAGGGTGCGAAGCTCAAGCTGGATCAAGGGATATTTATCGGCAAATAGATTCAGGTGCTGGCTAAGCTCAGAGAAGGGCACCCCTTCATCGATCGCCAGACGGAACTGCTGTGGCAAGCCAGCGTCAAGCGAGGTGATAAGTGATTGCAGCCTAAGGTGCTGGGCGATCACTGCCTTGGCCTGAGGCAGCAGGGCCTCTCCAGCCGCAGTGAGTATTGGATAGCGGCCAGAGCGATCGAACAGCTCATGGCCACAGTCTATCTCCATGTTGATGATCTGCTGGCTCACGGCAGATTGCACCTTGTTAAGGTGCCTGGCGGCGGCCGAGAAGGAGCCTGTCTCCACCGTCGCTAAGAAGAGCTGCAGTTGTTCCAGTGTCGGCATATCGTAAAACCAGATGGTATCTAACTTTTACCTATCTTATTTAGGGATGAAAATAGGCGCAAGTTAATTTGTTGGAGGTCAGATAATGTCTACTACAGAAAGAATCCTACATGCTGCGCTGTTTGAGCTCTTTGCCTTGGCATTTGTGGTGCCTATTGCTATCTGGTTTACTGGTCACAGCTTGGGTGAGATGGCGGCGGTCGGTGTGGGTCTTAGCCTGTATACCATGATATGGAACTATGGCTATAACCTTTGGTTTGATCGGTATTTGGGGGATGAGCGCACCAAGCGCTCGCTTAAGCTGCGTGTGGTTCACGCCCTGGGTTTCGAAGGCGGCCTGGTATTTGTGTCTGTACCTGCGGTGGCCTGGTTTCTGGGCATTGCTATTTGGCAGGCACTGATGCTGGAAGCGGTATTCCTCGTGGTGTTTTTCTTCTATGCCATTATTTTTAACTGGCTTTTTGATTGGGCAAGATCTAAGTTTTATGGGCAACGCCTTAACTCGAAAGCATAAGCTGGCATTAACTGGCTAAGTAATGGCTAAAATGAGAATTAATTTCATTAGATAGATATTCTTATATTGGAGATGCAGGCAGAAGGATATAAAATGTATTCCTGTCTGCATCTTTATATTTGATTGTTTTTCATGCCTTTTGAGGTACCTTCGGCATGAGTAACTTAAAAGTGGCTAGGCTTGAAATGAGCAAGACTTCTACCCGTAAGCTAAAACGCTTGATGCTAAGTCTGCTTGGCAGCTTGTGGTTCACTGGCGCCATCGCCGCTCAAGGGGGCATTGACAGTGACCTTGATGGCGTGCCCGACGGTAAAGATGCTTGCCCTAAGACGCGCGCTAATGTGGCGGTCGATGCCAGAGGCTGTGAGATACAAGAGGCCGATAGCCAGTGCCTTATGGCTAAGGGACAGTTACTTACCGACTGTGATAAGGGGACTGTGAGCATCTATTTCGCCTTTGCCAGTGCCGAGATAGCAATATCCCAGTGGTCGCAGCTGGCCCGGGTGAAAACTTTTTTGCAGCACAAGAATGCACGGCTTATCTTGGTGGGGCATACGGATAATATAGGCTCAGAAGCCTTCAATCTTGCACTATCGCGTCAGAGAGCCGAGCGGGTAAAACAGATTTTAGTAGAAGATTATGGATTTCAGGCGGAGCGATTTTCAATCGTCGCCAAAGGCGCCAGCGAGCCCATCAGTAATAATGAAGGGGAGAGCGGGAGAGCCTTGAACCGCCGCGTTGAGTTTATGGTTGAGGCCAGATAATGACTGGCCCGTTTAATTAGGGAGCGTTACATGGAAAATTTGGATAAGTATATCGAGCAGGCGCCTGATCTGATCGTGACCTATGGTCTTAAGGTGGTCTTCGCCATTATCATCTTTATCATCGGTAAGTATCTGGCCAATGTGGCTAAGAAGCTTACCACTAAGTTGATGAATAAGCGTAAGATTGACAAAACCGTGGTCTCTTTCGTGGCCAACATGGCCTGGGCCTTGGTGTTTGTGTTTACCGTGATCGCCACACTGGGTCAGATTGGCGTGCAAACGGCTTCTTTGGTTGCCGTTATCGGTGCCGCCGGCTTGGCTGTTGGCTTGGCGCTGCAAGGCTCGCTATCTAACTTCGCCTCAGGCGTGCTCATGGTTCTGTTCCGTCCTTGCCGCGTAGGCGACTACATCGAGGCTGCAGGTATTGCCGGTACGGTTGACGAGATCACTATCTTCTCAACTAAGCTGCGCACCCCAGATAATAAGGTGATTGTGGCGCCTAACTCATCAATCATGAATGGCACCATCACCAACTACTCAGCTATGGAGACGCGCCGCATCGATTTAGTGATTGGTGTGTCTTACGATGCCGACCTTAAGCAGACCAAGGAAGTGCTTAAGCATGTACTCGATAACAACGCTTACATCCTTAAAGATCCCGCTTACACTGTGGCACTGACCGAGCTGGCCGACTCTTCGGTTAACTTCGTGGTGCGTCCTTGGGTGAAAGGCAGCGACTACTGGCCAGCCCGTTTTGAGATCTTAGAGCAGATCAAGATGGCACTGGACGAGAACAACATAGGTATTCCTTATCCACAGATGGATATCTATGTCAAAGAGACGCCAGCGGCATAAGCCTGGTGATTTGATATGAGAAAGGTCGGCAATTGCCGACCTTTTTTGTGCCTGAATGTAGGCGCTCCAGGCTGAGCACTACCCCATTTAGTGGGCCTGACTGTCCTGGTTGCCATGCTGATAGTCGAACTTAGGCATACCCCAGTGGTAGCGAATGGCCAGCATGCGGAAGCTAAAGCCGACACTCAGGCTGATGGCCAGGTTAATCCACTCGGCGACCTCATAGCTGCGCAGTAAGATATAGAGGCTAGCCGTGGTCAGCGCGACCAAGGCGTAGAGCTCCTTTTTAAAGATCAGTGGCACCTGATTACAGAGAATGTCGCGGATCACGCCACCGAAGACGCCCGTTACGACGCCCATGACGATGGCCAGCGTCGGACTATAGCCTAACATCAAGGTCTTCTGGGCGCCGATAATGGAAAACACCGCTAGCCCCAGCGCATCTATGGTAAGAAATAGCTTGGAGAGGTAGCGCATCACGGGCGAGATAATCACAGTCAGCAGTGAAGCGAAGGCGATGGCCAGCAGGTAGTGAATATTCTCTACCCAGATAAGGGGATAATTGCCCAGGAGAATGTCCCGCAGGGTTCCGCCACCTATGGCTGTGGCGCAGCCTATGATGACCACACCAAACAGATCCATCTGTTTTCTGCCGGCGCATAGGGCGCCTGTCATGGCCTCGGCCAGTATGCCGATGAGCCAGAGTAGGGTGATAAATTCAGCTTCTTGCATTGTCGATTCAGTCGGAAAAAAAGAGAGCGCATATTGCCAGTGAGCAATGACAAAGAACAGCGAGATTTTTTGAGGATTTAGGGTTAGATTTTTTAATCTTTTACCTGTTGCTTAGAACTCTTGGTTGCCGATTTTTTGCCGTTTTGGCACTTGCTGGAGAAAGTAGCCGGATTAGTTTCTTCAGGTTAACTGGCCCGTCTTTAGGCTTTAGATAAGAATTTTTGTTGTTGGTGCTAGCGAGCCCCGTCGGTGAAGAGTACTATTTCAGCTCTGTGTAGCAGTTTAAGATGAGTAGGACGGGGGAAAATGATCGATTTTCGAAGTGATACGGTAACCCAGCCAACGGCCGCAATGCGCCGTGCGATGGCTGATGCCCAAGTGGGCGATGATGTATATGGTGACGACCCCAGTGTAAATCGTCTCGAGGCGATGGCCGCCGAGCGTTTTGGTTTCGAAAGTGCCCTGTTTACCTCGTCGGGCACCCAAGCTAACCTGCTGGCGTTGATGTCCCATTGTGATCGAGGCGACGAGTATCTCTGTGGTCAGCAGGCGCATAACTATAAGTTTGAAGGTGGTGGCGCCGCCGTGCTGGGCAGTATTCAACCTCAGCCACTTACTAATCAGGCCGATGGCAGCATCTTGCTGTCAGATATCGAGGCGGCCATTAAGCCGGACGATTTCCACTTTGCCCGCACTCGTTTGTTGAGCCTGGAAAACACCATAGGTGGCAAGGTGTTGCCCCAGTCTTATCTGGCCGATGCCCAGGCACTGGCCTTTAATAAGCGACTCAAGATCCATTTAGATGGAGCCCGTGTTGCCAATGCGGCAGTGGCGCAGAATCTGGATATTGCCGACATTACCCAACACTTCGACTCAGTTTCGATCTGCCTATCAAAAGGGTTGTGCGCCCCGGTAGGCTCGCTGCTACTTGGCGATGAACGACTGATCAACAAGGCCCGCCGCTGGCGTAAGATGCTCGGCGGCGGCATGCGTCAGGCGGGGATTCTGGCGGTTGCCGGTGAGATTGCCCTGAACGATCAGGTATCACGCCTGGCAATCGATCATGACAACGCCCGTTATCTGGCTGAACGGTTAAGCACCCTCGATGAGTTTGAGGTGGACCTTAATGAAGTGCAGACCAATATGTTGTTTGCCCGGGTGGCCGACGGGCTCGCTATCGACAGCTTGGCTAAGTCGTTGAAGCAACATGGCATCTTGATTAGTCCTGGTAAGACACTGAGGTTGGTCACCCACGCCGATATCCGCCGCGAAGATATCGACTTCTTTATCGATAAGCTCAAGGCGCTGCTCTAAGTCAGATTTTGTGCGTGCACCACAATGCAAAAAGCCATCCTTGAGATGGCTTTTTTACTTATGCACTTTTTTACCTAAGCACTTTTTACCTAAGTACTTTTTACGGAAGCGCTCTTTACTTAAGCGCTCTTACCTAGCAACTCTATGCTCAAGCATGGGGCGATTCGCTGTTAGGCATGATTAATGCTGATGGCCGTGGCCGCCTTCAAGCTGCTGGCCGTCTGCTGAGTAGAAGCCTGAGCTGCCATGCTGAATAAAGCCCTGGGTGATCATCTTGGCGATGAAAGGGTCGGCTTCGCTGTCGCCCACATCGGCAAAGTCGAGATCCTGATACCCCGAGGTTAAGCTGGCAAAATGTTCCTGGCTAACCTGAGTCAGCTTGGTCAGCTGGTAGTGAACCACTTGCTCGCCCTGAGTGATGGTTAGGCTGGCGGGCAGTTTGAGGTCACTTATCCAGTCGAGAGTCAAGGATTGTTGCTCACCTTGATGCTGGTAGGCTTGGCGCGAGAAGCAGGCATCTTGATGTTGCTCGCCCTTATCGAATTGGTTCACTGCGGCAGGTGAGAGCAGGTGAAACTGTTTGTCGAGATCCGTGTGGATATTGAGTGCTAGCAGATCGCTACGGCGATAGCTGATAGAGCGCTTATGCTCGGGAAAGTAGCGCACATACTCGCCGTTCTTCTGCCAGGCTTCATAGCTGATGGGGCCTCGTTGGTAGATGATGGTGTCATCGAAGCGTGTCAGGGTTAGCTGATGCTGCTGAGCCTTGTCGCCTGTGCCAATAGTGATTTGATAGTTGGCCTGAAAGCGTGTGGCCTGAGTGGCGCTGTCACAGATAAAAGCGCCGCTTTGGGCATGAGCATGCCCCTGACTGTGTGCCAAAGTGGGTAGGCTGAAGGCCAAAGTGCAGGCAACGCCTAGGAAGAGTGAGACAGACTTGAGTGTTGTGCGAGACATATTAGACCTACTGATGTTTCTCTAAAATCAAATAAGCAGCCTGATACCTTAGTGTCTAAAAGGGCATCAGGCTGCGGGGCGTAGCGCCTTATTGCGCTGCGGCGGTTTCTGCCTTGTTGACTAGGTCACCGGCGAAGTTCATCACATGGAAGATGTGATTCTGCTCGACTGTGCCTTCCACTAAGCTGGCGCCAGGGCCACGAGCGAAGATGGCCACATCTTCACCGGCGTGGGTTTCACTTCCTAGTGGTACCAGAGCTTCCTGATGGAAACCTGCACTCTGGGTGTCGACATAGTTCAGATCCACACGACCAGGCGCTGCGGCGTAGTTGTATCGCTCGTCACCACCGGTTGTCAGTGAGCCAAAGCCCAGACCGTTGGCATAGCCCACTGTGGTGTAGGGCAGGCCGTTGGCATCGGTAGAGTTAGTGACCGAGGGTTGACCGTTGGCATCGTTACTCTTCACTAAGCCAAGGATTGGGTTACCTCGGGTTGGATAACCTGCGATGGTGAACACATGGCTGTGGTCAGCGGTAACCATCAGCAGAGTGTCTTTAGCCGAAGTCTTTTCCATAGCGACACGTACCGCTTCAGAGAGCGCTATGGTGTCGTACAGGGCTCTAGCCGCGTTACCTGCGTGGTGAGCATGGTCGATACGACCCGCTTCGACGATCAGCACGAAACCTTTGTCGTTCTTGCTCAGAATGTCGATACTCTTGGCCGTCATCTCTGCCAGTGAAGGTTCGCCATTAACGCCAGCTTCGACTCTGTCGTAGTCATATTCCATGTGAGATGAGTTAAACAGACCTAAGGCGTGCTCTGTGGTGCTTGTATCCATCGCCAGGAAGCTATCACGGTCGGTAACATAGCTGGCGTTAGGATACTGCGCTAGCCACTCGGCCGTTAGATCGCGACCATCATTACGCTTACCCGACTTACCTTCTGGATCCACCACAGTATTGGGGATAAAGGCACGGCGACCGCCGCCCATGACCACGTTGATCCCTTTGCCGTTGTTAAAGTCCAGCATCTGGGCGGCAATATCTTTACAGCCGTTGGTCACAGCTTCGGCCGGTAGATTGCTGTCGGCTTCCCAGTTACGCTCTGGTACGTGGGCATAGGTTGCTGCCGGTGTCGCATGAGTAACGCGAGCAGTTGATACCACACCAGTAGACATGCCCGCCATGGCGGCCAGTTCCAGTGAGGTGACCAGGTCTTGTCCTGAGGTCGTTGAACAGACACCGCGCTCGACGCCTTCGGCCTGGGAGATCACCCCTACGTCTGTCTTCACACCTGTGACCATAGCCGTCATGGTGCCGGCAGAGTCAGGTGTCTGACCGTCGACGTTATAGGTTTTGGCCAGACCCAGATGAGGCAGGGTTTCGAAAGAGAGCGAGTTCTCTTCACCGGTTTGCCCCTTAAGCTGACCATCTAAGATACGTGCCGCCGTCACGGTTGATACGCCCATGCCGTCACCCACGAAAAGAATGATGTTCTTGGCGGCGCCCGCTTGGTTGTTCTTGGCCATGTCTGCCGCCTTGGTGACGCGGTTTTGACCATCGACGTACCATTGATTCACGCCGGTCCAATCTTTACCATCTGCGCCGTTGCTACCGTCTGTGCCTGGTGTTCCGGCTACGCCGTCTTTGCCGTTGTCACCGTCGCTACCACAAGCCCCTAGGCCGAGAATGGCGGCTAAAGACAGTACAAGTAATTTCTTATTCATTTTATTGCTCCCAATTAATACTTAGTACCGCCAAGCGCTTGTGCTTGGTTGATAATGTGGAAAATGACGTTCTGTTCCATCACGCCTTGAACCAGATTTGCGCCTGGGCCTGTGGCATGCAGGCTGATATCTTCACCAGCGTGGGTTTCGCTGCCCATAGGGACAAGTGCCTGTTGCATGAAGTCTTTGTCTTGGGTATCGACAGAGGAGAGATCGTCACGATTACCCACAACGGCGCCTGGACCATTGGTATAGCCCAAGGTGGTGTATGGTTTGCCATCCAGGGCGGTCGAAACAGTGCCGTCAACGCCGTGTACTAAGCCAAGGATAGGGTTACCACGCTTTGGATAACCTGCGATGGTGAACACATGGCTGTGGTCGGCGGTCACTAGGATCAGTGTCTCTTCAGGGTCGGTATTTTCTACCGCGGCCTTAACGGCGTTAGAGAGTTCGACGGCATCGGCCAACGCGCGCTTGGCGTTACCCGCATGGTGAGCGTGGTCGATACGACCGGACTCGACAATCAGCAGGTAGCCGTTGTCGTTCTTCTTCAAAATCTCGAGCGATTTCTCTGTCATCTCGGTCAGTGAAGGTTCGCCGCCCACATCGTCGGCGCGATCGGCTTCATATTCCATGTGAGAGGAGTTGAACAGGCCTAGCAGGTGATCTGTGGTGCTGGCATCGATGGCGTCAAATGCTTCGCTGTTCCACACATAAGCGGCGTTGTCGAAGTTCTCGACCCAGGCCTTAGTGAGATCCAAGCCATCCTTGCGCTTACCTGTTTTGTTTTCACCATCGGTAACGGTTTCAGGAATAAAGGCGCGGCGACCGCCACCCAGGGCGACAGACAGGGCATTGTCCTTATCACGCATTACCATCTGATAGGCGATATCTTTACATTCGTTGGCAACGGCCTCGGCTGGTAGGTTACTGTCGGCTTCCCAGTTACGCTCAGGGCTGTTGGCATAGGTAGCAGCTGGTGTTGCGTGGGTGATACGTGCGGTACTTACCACACCGGTAGATAGGCCTTTGGCATTAGCGAGATCCACCAGGGTGACTAACTCGTTGCCCTTAGATGACAGGCAGTTACCACGTAGCGCTTGATCAGATACCGAGAGTACGCCCGCCTTAGACTTAACGCCTGTGGCGATGGCTGTCATGGTGCCGGCGCTGTCTGGGGTCTGTTGGTTGGTGTTATAAGTCTTTATCAGGGCGGTATGGTCGAACTTCTCGAAGCTTAAGAAGTTCTCTTCGCCGCCCTGGTTACCTGCCTGCTGCTGGCCTTGGTAGATACGCGCGGCGGTCAGGGTGGAGATCCCCATGCCATCGCCCACAAACAGAATGACGTTTTTGGCCTTAGCTTTGGTTTCTAGTGTGGCCTTGTCTGATACCCGCTCGGCACTTTCCTTATACCAATGGCTATCAGTTTGAACGCTGGGTAACACGGCGCTATTGGCGGCCATGGTTACTAGGCTGCAAGAGATCAACGCAGCTAATCTTTTTATCATCATCACTTTCATCATCCGTATTGGGTTGAAGTAAATTGTTCGCTATTTGAGATAAAGCGGCCTGATTGTCAGGGATGCAGATGACAGAATTGATGAATTTTGATTGCAATTATATGAAGCTAAGATGTAAGCCAAGGCGCTACCTTTGAATTAACTTGGTGCACCAAGCACTAAAATAGTGAGTTGATTATTCAGTGTAAGTTTTTAAGCTGTTGTTTTTATTTGTTATTGTTTGTTGGTCTGTTTCTTGTACGGCTAAAGGGTGAATTCAGAAGGGAGAGCCTGAAATGAAATATTACAGCCGTCGGTTTATTAAACCTGAACATTTAAATCCCGCCAATGCATTGTTCGGCGGACAGCTATTAAGTTGGATCGACGAGGAGGCGGCTATCTTTGCTGCCTGTCAGATGAACAGTCAAAGCATAGTGACCAAATTGATCTCTGAGATAAACTTTATGACCCCGGCCCGTCAGGGTGATGTGATTGAGTTTGGCTTAGAGTTGATTAGCGCAGGGGTGAGTTCTATTACCGTCTGTTGTGAGGTGCGCAACAAGGTGACACGACTGCCTGTGGTGACTATAAACAAGATGATATTTGTCAATGTGGATGAGAGCGGCTTGCCTAAGCCCCACGGTATACGTGCTAACGCCGCCTAACAAAAAAGGGCATTAACTGCCCTTTGTTATCTTTTTCTTTTGCTAGCGCTGGTATTTATGCCGGCGCTAGTTTTCTTTGCTGAGATCTTCTTTTACCGATTTAACCGCATCGCGTGAGGCGTGACCAATAGCCTTAGTGGTGTCGCGGGTGGCGTGGCCGATATCTGTGGTGACTTCTTTGGTCGTCTGACCTATGGTACGACCGGCGTCTTTAAGTTCGGCACAAGCCGAGAGGGCGCCAAGGATCATAATAGCGCTAATAATTTTTTTCATAATGATCTCTTAGTTACAAATGCAACCCTATTTTAACCTGTAAGCGCTAAGAGTAACAGCCTCCCATGAGGGAGGCCATTGGTGCATAGTGCTTGATACCTTGCTGTTTGATACTTAGTGCAGCTTGAGGTGGGGGTGGATAATGCGGCTGATCCCCTTGGCGAACATCAGCAGAGTGCCTTTAAAAATGCCATGCAGCTCAATCAGGTGACGTCTGTAGAGCGAGGTGTAGACGAAGCGGGCTATCTTACCTTCAACCAGAACACCGCCGCCGATAAAGGACATTAAGTTTCCAACGGTATGAAACTTAGACAGGTTGACCAGAGAGCCGAGATCTTTGTACAGATACTCCTTGCTAGGCGTTTTTCCAGCTAACATCAAACAGATATTATCGGCGGTCATTAGCGCCATCTGGCGCGCCGACTGGCCTCTTGGTGGTACCCAGGAGCCGTCTGGTTGTGGGCAGGCGGCGCAATCGCCGATGGCGAAGATATAGGGATCTCGGGTAGTTTGCATATTGGGCTTCACCATCACCTGGTTAATCTGGTTGCTTTCCAGACCGCCGATGTCGCGCATAAAGTCCGGTGCCTTAACCCCGGTAGACCAGATAGTCATGTCGCTGGCAATGGTCTGGCCGTCGCAGGTATGCAGTTGATTTTCTTCGACCCTGTCTATGCGCGTACCTGTCATGACCCGAACACCTATCTGGTTGAGCTGTTTGGTCACCGCCAGTGAGATCTCCTGTTTCTCCACCTTGGGCAGAATGCGCGAGTCTGCCTCGATCAGCGTGACCTCTAATAGGCTGGTATCTATCTTGTAGCCGAAGCCGCTGAGCTGTTCCACGGCGTGGTGCATCTCGGCCGACATCTCGACTCCGGTTGCGCCAGCACCGACTACGGCAATCTTGATCTTATCGTCCAGCTGATGATGGCTGGCATAGCGCATGAACTTGTTAAGCAACATGGTGCGTATCTGCATCGCCTGTTCGGTGTTGTCGAGAAAGACGCAGTGTTCTCTTACGCCTGGGATATTAAAGTCGTTGGCAATACTGCCGATGGCCAGCACCAGGTAATCGTAGTCGATGCGTCTTGCCGGTAGGAGTTCGTTGCCCTTGTCATCGCTAATCGGCGCCAGGATCACCTGTTTGTGCTCGCGGTCGATATCTGTCATGGCACCTTGTTGAAAGTGGTAGCCATGGGCGGCAGCGTGGCTGCGATAGCTGATGGCGTCTATGCCGATATCCAATGCGCCTGTGGCGACCTCGTGGAGTAGGGGTTTCCAGATGTGACTGTCGGCGCAATCGATAAGGGTGATCTTTGCCTTGCCCTTACGACCGAGTTTACGACCCAGTTTGGTTGCGATCTCCATTCCACCTGCACCACCGCCGACGATGACGATATTGGCCACTGCACCCATGAGGTTGTTGCTCCTATTTTAAACTTAAGTTGAGGCTAGGTTGACGTAATACGCCAGAAAGAACTGTTTCAATTTCAGAAAAGTGTAAGCTTGTGATGATATTTAGGCAATTAGCCTGGAATGGTGGGGATAACGGACCGAAACAAAGCTTTTGTTAGGTATGTTGTTGTATTTTAATGCTTTACAATTTTGGTTTTTTCGTTTTAAGGCGGTGTGTATCACATTCTGGCGCACGATAAATGTGATCTAGATTGTTTTGTAACC
Organism: Shewanella marisflavi; assembly: GCF_002215585.1. Taxonomy (NCBI): domain Bacteria; kingdom Pseudomonadati; phylum Pseudomonadota; class Gammaproteobacteria; order Alteromonadales; family Shewanellaceae; genus Shewanella; species Shewanella marisflavi. The sequence goes on along the minus strand of NZ_CP022272.1, from coordinate 3,067,152 downwards.
AGAAAAATGTGAGCCAGATCTTGTGCGGTCTGGCTCTGGAGGGATGGCTAAGCGATGGAGTTTAGCTTAGATAACCTCTGATGATAGTCTTTGATCAGATGCACCATGATCTCCTGCACCGAGCTGTCCTTGGTCGCATCGTCCATGAAGATCTTAAAGGTCACCAAAATGTGGCCATCATTTTTCAGTCGGTCGCTCTGCATGGAGAAGTAGGCGCTTTCACCATCGGCTTCTCTTACGATAAAGCCATCTTGTTCGAAGATTCGGTGGCCAGATCTATCGTGCCACTTGGTGATGCGATTGAGGCCTATTTCGCATGACTGATTGAATTCGATATGGTTTTGCCAGGTAGTTGGGTGGGCGGGATCCTTAACGTGCGGGCATCTAACTGTGTAGTTATAGACATGGGAAATGGCTGTCATAAATTACCTTCCTGATTATGGATACAAGGGCCATCATAGGCACTGCATTTCTTTAGGGTCAAGATTTATTCGCCAGGCCTGTCCGGATACACTTTGTCTAGTGGAGAGACCCTTAACCTGTTGTAGCACGATGGGCTAAGGCATAACCTTGTGCTGTGTCTCACTTTTAAGCGCGTTTTGCCATTTGCTTAATAAAGCATCAGCTAATGGAGACGGCTCCTCTTTCCCTGCTATGCCAGTTGCTGTTTCAATCACCCATGATGGCTAGTCATTCCCAGTCGAAAACTTGATGAAAATGCTAACTAGGTCAGCTAATTGCACTTGCTATTCCTGGTTAAAGCATTAGCTTGTTACTAATATGATAAGCAGTTGTAAGACTTTAATTTGGCAATCTAACCTGTCTGCCGTCTGATAGACGTTATTCGTGGTTTGTCGCTTGGTGCTCTGGAGGCCCTAATGTTTGCTAGAAATGTATCATCTTTTTCTTGGTTTGCTCTGGTGACAGGGGCACTGCTGCTGACCGGTTGTGGCAAGGCGCCAGCTCCCGGTCCCGCGGTATTGCCCAGTGTGGTGGTGAATACTGCAGAGCTGAAGGAGATCAGGGCTAAGACAGAGATCGTGGGGCGCACGCGGGCCTCGGAAGATGTGGTGATCAAATCCCAGATCCAGGGTCAGCTGTTAAAGCGGAGCTTTGTCGAAGGGGATGATGTGCAGGCGGGGGATCTTTTGTTTGAGATAGATCCCTCTACTTTTGAAGCTGAGCTGGCGCAGAAAAAGGCGCTACTTAAACAGGCGGTTGCCTCGCGAGATGTGGCAGTGATGAATTGGGAGCGTGGAAGTCGCCTGTTGCCCGATGGCATGATCAGCGCCCAGGATATGGATGAGCTCACCAGTCGAAAATTGACCACAGCAGCGGGCGTCGTTCAGGCAGAGGCCGCAGTGAAAGCCGCCGAGTTACAGCTAAGCTATACCAAGGTGTATGCGCCAATCTCTGGTCGCATCAGTGGTGCCAAAGTGAGTCAGGGCGATATCATTACGCCACAATCCGAGCTGGCCAGTCTGGTGCAGTTACAACCCATGTGGGTTAATTTTCAGGTCGCCGAAAAAACCATCATTTCCGCTAAACAGAATTTTGCCAAGGCGGCCAAGCATGAGGTTGAGTTGTCGGATATTGTCATAAGGTTACGTTTGCCCAATGGCACCATGTTTGAGGAGACAGGTTATATCGATTTTGTCAGTAACCGAGTCGACGCCGCGACCGGCACGCTAGAACTCAGAGCCACCTTTAAGAATGACAGCACATTGTTGCTGCCAGGTCTGTTTGTCACCTTAGTGATAGAGTCGCCCATCAGTGAGCAGGCCATTTTGATCCCTCAGGCAGCAGTGCAGGAAGATCAGCAAGGCCGATTCGTGATGGTACTGGATGATGAAAACAAGGTGCAGAAGCGGGTCGTTGAACTGGGTAATCGTTTCGGTGTCGATTGGCGTGTCCTGAGTGGTCTCAATGAGGGAGAGCGAATCGTGGTGGATGGTCTACAGAAGATCCGCCCCGGGATTGAGGTCAATGCCGTTGAACAAGAGGTTGTGCCTTTTCAAGATATCAACAATGGCTAATCGGGAGTCATTATGATCAGTGAGTTTTTTATTCATAGGCCAAAATTTGCCTTCGTGATCTCGACCGTGTTGACCTTGGTAGGTTTAATCTCTATTCCTATCTTGTCGGTCGCCGAGTTTCCCGAGATAGCGCCGCCTCAGGTTAATGTGAGCACTAGCTATTCGGGGGCCAGCGCCGATATTGTCAAAGACACCATAGCTCAGCCTATTGAGGCAGAGGTCAACGGCGTCGAAGGCATGCTCTATATGCAGTCCAAGAGCGCCAACGACGGTAGCTATTCACTGAATGTTACCTTCGATGTGGGCACCGATGCCGATATGGCGCAGGTGAAAGTGCAAAACCGGGTGCAGCAGGCCATGCCCAGACTGCCCGAGGAGGTTAAGCGCCAGGGCGTTAAAGTCGAAAAGCAAAGTCCCAACATTTTAATGGTGGTAAACCTGGTATCACCCAATGAGACCTTTGATTCCCTTTTTATTACTAACTATGCCGGCCTGAACGTTAAAGATGCGCTGGCGAGGCAAAATGGTGTCTCTAAGGTACAGGTGATTGGCGCGCTGGATTACGCCATGCGTATCTGGCTGGATCCTAATAATATGGCCAGCTTTGGCGTGACAGCCAGCGATGTGATTGCCGCCCTGAAAGAGCAAAATATTCAGGTTGCGGCCGGTCGTATCGGTGCCGCGCCTGTGGATCCCGATCAGCAGTTTCAATATACCCTGCAGACTAAGGGACGCCTTAAGGATCCCAAGGAGTTTGGCCGGGTGATGATTCGTGCTAACCCCGATGGCTCTAAGGTGATCGTTTCCGACGTCGCTCGGGTCGAGCTGGGTTCGCAAACCTATGACGCACAGGGCAAGCTGAACAATAAACCGTCGGCCATTATCGCCATCTATCAGGCTCCTGACGCTAATGCGCTGGATGTGGCCGCGGCGATCAAGGACGAGATGGAGGACCTGGCTAGCCGTTTCCCGGACGATCTGGAATACAAGGTGCTTTATGACACCACTGAATTTGTTCAGACTTCAATTACAGAGGTGATTCAGACGCTCTTTATCTCCATCGCTCTGGTTGTCTTTGTGGTGTTTATCTTCCTGCAAGATGGGCGTTCAACCTTAGTGCCAGGCATCGCGATTCCCGTTTCCTTGGTGGGTACCTTTGCGTTTCTTCTGCTCTTTGGCATGAGTATCAATACCGTCTCTTTGTTCGCGTTGATCTTGGCCATTGGTATCGTGGTGGATGACGCCATCGTGGTGGTGGAGAACGTGACCCGTCTGATGCAAGATGAGGGACTCTCGCCAGCTGAGGCGACCTCTAAGGCGATGAAAGAGGTGACAGGACCTATTATCGCCACCACCTTAGTGCTGCTGGCGGTGTTTGCGCCCACGGCTGTGATGCCGGGGATCACGGGGCAGATGTATGCCCAGTTTTCGGTGACCATCTGTATTTCTGTGCTGATCTCCTCGGTCAATGCGCTTACCCTGAGTCCGGCACTGTGTGCCTCCTTGTTGAAGCCGCCCAAGACACATACACAAGGTTTTCACTATCTGTTTAACCGCTATTTCGAGCGCTTTACCGGCAGCTATATGAAGCTGGTTTCCTCTCTGGTGCGTAAATTGGTGTTGGTCGGTGTAGCCTATGTTTGTCTTATCGGCCTGACGGGGGGGATTGCCAAGGTGTTGCCTTCAGGCTTTGTGCCCATGGAAGATAAGAAAGCCTTTATGGTGGACATTCAACTACCCGATGGGGCATCGCTCAACCGTACCGAGGAGGTGATGCGTGAGCTGGTAACACAGACGCTTGCCGAGCCCGGGGTTGAAAATGTGATTCATGCCAGTGGCTTTAGTATCTTAACCGGTTCTGTCTCTTCCAACGGTGGTTTGATGATTGTGACCCTGTCCACCTGGGAGGAGCGCAGCTCGCCTGATATGGTCGAGGCCGCTATTGTGGCCAGACTACAGGCAAAATATGCCGCCAATCCTTCGGTGAAGGCGATGGCCTTCTCTCTGCCACCTATTCCCGGGGTGGGGAGCGTAGGTGGCTTTGAGTTTGTGCTGCAAGATACACAAGGACGCTCACCACAGGAGCTGGCTGCCGTGATGCGGGCCTTGATCATGAAGGCCAACGAGCAGAGCGAAATCGCCATGGCATTCAGTAATTTCCGTGCCGATGTACCGCAGATGTTTGTGGATGTGGATCGTGACAAGGCAAAGGCGCTGGGGATCTCATTAAACGAGATCTTCGCGACCATGCAGACCATGCTGGGCTCTATGTATGTCAACGATTTCAATCGGTTTGGTAAGGTATTTAGGGTGATATTGCAGGCCGAAGGGGAGTTTCGAAATTCTGACAAGGATATCGCTAATTTTTATGTGCGCTCCGCCACTGGTGAGATGGTGCCCCTCAGTACCCTGGTTAAGGTGACGCCTATCTTGGGGCCGGATGTGATGAACGCCTACAATATGTTTAGTTCGACCACCATCAATGGTTTCCCTGCGCCCGGTTATAGCTCGGGTGACGCCATTGCTGCGATGGAACGAGCGGCGCAGCAATCTCTGCCTTCGGGCTATAAGTTTGAGTGGACAGGGCAGACTTATCAGGAGATCAAGGCGGGTAACCTGGCGCCGGTGATCTTCGCCTTAGCGCTGGTGTTTACCTACCTGTTCTTGGTGGCGCAATATGAGAGTTGGAGTATTCCCTTTGCGGTGATGTTGGCGGTGCCTATTGCCATCTTAGGGGCTTTCCTCAATATCTTGTTAGTGGGAAGCGAGCTCAACCTCTATGCTCAGATAGGCTTAGTGCTCTTGATCGGCCTGGCCTGTAAAAATGCCATCTTGATCGTCGAGTTTGCCAAGCAACTCAGGGAAGAGGGCAAGAGTATTTTGGATGCGGCAGAAACTGCGGCCAGATTGCGTTTTCGCGCGGTGCTGATGACGGCCTTCTCTTTCTTGCTGGGGGTATTGCCTTTGGTGATAGCCACTGGCGCCGGAGCTGGGAGTCGCCGGGCGTTGGGTTACTCAGTCTTTGGTGGCATGATGGCGGCAACATTGGTAGGTACCCTGTTAGTACCTGTGTTTTATGTGATTATGCAGAGATTGCGTGAACGCTTGAAAGGGGAACATCAGGCGAGCCAATAGCTAAATGCTAAAATCAGGGCACAAAAAAGGCGACCTTAGGTCGCCTTTTTTCATCAAGCAGTCAATTAAGCTGGAACTACGTTCGTCGCTTGCAAGCCTTTTTGACCCTGTTCAACATCGAAAGAAACCTTTTGGCCTTCGGCTAAGGTTTTGTATCCTTCAGATACGATAGCACGGAAATGTACGAACACGTCTGCGCCGCCATTTGCCTGCTCGATGAAACCAAAACCTTTATCTTCGTTAAACCACTTAACTGTACCAGTTGTATTAGACATATTTGTCCCTTATTTAATTCATTTAAAAACCGCGACGTTGCGGTATGCCGAGCCGTTGAATTATTAAGTATTACGATGAAGCTAAGGGAAAACTGAGGACAAAAATGTAGCAGATTTGACTAAGGTTTTGACTTTTACTTGATACTTTTAACTAATAACCCTGAACAACAGAGCACGGCTACGATAACACACTTTAGCCATTTACCTAGGGTTTATTTTCATTATCAGAGTGGTTATTTACTACGTTAAACTTATATTGCAATGCTTTCATTGGCTTATGGTAATAAAAAAGTTACGTCCTTGTTGGTATTGATGGCGAAGCTTAGTGCCAAGATTCGTAATAGTTCGCCATAAGACAAAGGCTCGTCGCCCAATCTGGGCAGCGAGCCTTTTAGCTAGCTGAATCTTTGCAGGGAAAAAGCGAGCTGACATCAGTTTATAACAGACGTATCCAAATGGACTAGTCCGAAAGTGTGACGTAAAAAGAGCATTTAGCTATTAGTGCTGGTTTTTTATATTTAAAACATCGAAAAAGCTGACTTTTTGCGTCTATTAGTAAACTTAGCTGTATCGGCACGCTTTATTCCGCTTAAAGTCATCATTTGCCATCGCCATTAAAAAGACCCACCAATGGTGGGCCTTGGCAGAATTTCAGTTTGCAGGGAGAAATTCTAAACTGTTGGACTAGCTATAGTGCGTTAGTAAAGATCTGGCAGATCTCTTCGTGGGTCGCCTGTTTTGGATTCGTCAGGCCGCAGGCATCTTTCAATGCGTTGTCGGCTAATGTTGGAATATCTTCGGCTTTAACGCCCAGCATGGTTAGGTTTTCAGGGATCTTCACTGCGACAGACAGCGCCTTGATTGCTTCGATAGCGGCAGCTGCGCCTTGCTCATCAGTCATACCGGCAACATCGACCCCCATGGCTTTGGCAACATCCTTTAGACGTGGCGCGGCCACTTGTGCGTTGTAGGCCTGAACGTGTGGCAGCAGCAGGGCATTACAGACACCGTGTGGCAGGTCATAGAAGCCGCCTAACTGGTGGGCCATAGCATGAACATAACCTAAGCTGGCGTTGTTAAAGGCCATACCCGCTAGGAATTGGGCGTAGGCCATCTGATCGCGGGCTTCAAGGCTCTGACCATTTTCTACCGCTTCCACCAGGTTAGCTTTAATCAGCTCAATCGCCTTAATGGCACACGCATCTGTGATAGGGTTGGCCGCGATAGACACATAGGCCTCGATGGCGTGGGTCAGGGCGTCCATACCTGTTGCGGCGGTCAAGCCAGCAGGTTTGAGCAGCATAAGTTCAGGATCATTGACCGATAGGATAGGTGTGGTGTGCTTGTCGACAATGGCCATCTTAATGTGACGCGACTCGTCGGTGATGATGCAAAAACGAGTCATCTCACTGGCGGTACCTGCCGTGGTATTGATGGCAACCAGTGGCAGTTGAGGTTTTGCCGACATATCCAGACCCTCATAGTCTTTGATATTGCCGCCATTAGTCGCGACCAAGGCGATACCCTTGGCGCAGTCATGTGGTGAGCCGCCGCCCAGAGATACCACGAAGTCACAGTCGTTTGCCTTGAGTAGCGCCAGACCCGCCTCGACATTACCTACGGTCGGGTTAGGTTGCACGCCATCGAAGATAGTCGATGTGATACCCGCCGCGCCGAATTTCTCGACGATCTGGCCAACCAGGCCTATCTCTACCAGTGGCTTGTCGGTGACGATCAGCGCACGCTGAAAGCCCAGGGTTTTAATATCACCAATGGCGTCGTCAACTGCATTTTGTCCTAATACGTTAACGGATGGGATAAAAAATTTAGCAGCCATAAAATCACCTTTTTATGCTTAAAGTTAAAAGTTGTTATCTTTTCTGGTAACTAAAGTACCAATCAGGTTGCTCCAAAGGTGTGATCTATCTCGTAAAAAGGGGTTGGATAGCCTAAAGGATGGCGAGAACTTAGATCTGTACAACTAAAATTGTAAATTTATGACAAATACGAAATTTGATGGATTTTCAGTTTTGAAAATCTATAACTGTGACTTTCAAAGGTTGAAATAAGGTCAATTTACCTGTTCAGCGTTATTTTGGGTTAAACCGGATTGACCAAGATTTGCTGCATCGAATTAGTTCGCCTGCACAATATTTGTGCAAGCATTCCTGTCGATTCATTCATCACTTGCAGGTTACTTTGCGGGACTGTGTGGAGTGTATTCTATTAACTTTATGATTTTTATCGCTTAAAACGCTTCACCTGATTGACATAAATCTGTCGTCAACTTGTTACCTGTGTTTGGCATGTTTACTGCTCAGGATATTAGGGCGGTTTGATGACGTGCAGGGAAATCGGCGATGAGCTTAGATAAGTTACTCTATTTGCAGGGCGTGGGCGCAAGCTATACCGACTACTCTGGACGGACAGTGCAGCATAATTTGACCGATCGTATCGGTATACTGGCCTGCATGTTGAGTACGTGCCAGCAGCCTAAGTTTAACTGTGAAGAACTCAGTCCAGAGGCGTTTGTTCGTGCCAACCAGGAGGCCATCAATCAGCGTAATTATGACTTGGATGTCGCGCCATGGCAGCGGCCGCTGGCGCCGTTTCAATATGCCAGCCTGTCTGCGCCAAGTTTTATTATCTCCCTGCCAAGTCATTGGTCGCGGGAGCTTAGGGTGCGTATCATCACTGAGGCAGGTACGCCTATCGAACTGACTATTCCCTTCGCAGATCTTGAGCTGGTCGGTGATTATTTTTACGACTCACATGCCTATTATCGCTATCGTGTCTCGCTAGCCCCCTTTATCAATGCTGAGCGGCCGCTTCCCATGGGCTATCACAGATTATCCGTCTGCTGCACCGAGCCAGGGTCGCAGCCCGTAGATTGGGATAGCGAAGCACACCATGGCACCATGCTGCTGGCACCGCCTAAGGCCAAGCAGCTTAGCGAGGGGAGTAAGCCTTGGGGGATCAGCATTGCCTTATATAGCCTGCGCAGTGAGAGCCAGTGGGGGATAGGCGATTTTGGCGATCTTAACAGTCTGATCGCTTGGTTGAGTGATTATGGCTGTGACTTTATTCAACTCAATCCGCTACACGCCTTAGGCGATTCCTTTAATAAGGAGGAGGCCTATATCAGCCCCTATAGCCCCAGTGACAGACGCAGGCTAAATCCGCTCTATATTCATATTGAATCGGTGAGTGAGGCGGACGAGATCACTGCCTTATTACAAACCTGTGCCTTAGATAGAGAGCGGCTTAATCGCGATGACTGGCTCGATTACCCCAAATTAACTCAGCTGAAATACCGTTTGTTTAACGCCCTTTATCGGGTGTTTTGCCGCGATGTGCTCGGCAGTGGCGGAGCGCGTGAAAAGGCCTTTAAGCAGTTTATTGCGCAGGAGGGAGAGGCGCTTTTGAGTTTCTGCGAGCTAGAGGCGATTAAGGCAGAGTCCCATGGGGCAAGTGAGGCGGCAAAGGTAGGTTTTCATCAGTATTTGCAGTTTGTTGCTCACGGCCAGCTTATCGATTGCCAGCGCCATGCTATTGCCGTAGGCATGAGCATAGGGCTGATCGGCGATATGGCGGTAGGTGTGCGCGGCGATGGCGCCGAGGTGAATCATAAAGCTTCACTCTATTGCCAGCAGGCCAGCATAGGCGCACCGCCAGACGATTTTGCGCCCAAAGGGCAAAATTGGGGGCTGACACCGCCCGATCCTATCGCCATGGCTCAGTCTGGCTTTAATCAGTTTATTGCGCTGATCCGCAGCAACATGCGTTATTACGGCGCACTCAGATTAGATCATGTAATGGGGCTTTTGCGACTCTGGTGGTGGCCGAGCCAGCAATCCGATGGCGCTGGCGCCTATGTGTTTTATCCGCTGGATACCTTGCTGGCGATTGTGCGCCTTGAGAGCATGCGCCGCAACTGTGTGGTGATAGGTGAAGACTTAGGCATAGTGCCCGATGAGGTGCGCGCCAAACTCGGCGAGGCGGGGATCTATGCCAACGAGCTCTTCTATTTTTGCCGTCATGGGGACAGCTTTAAGCCGCCCGGTGAACACAAGGCGGCCAGTTTAATGATGCTGGCCAATCATGATGTGCCCAATCTGCAGGCCTGGTGGTCCAAGAGCGACCTGCAACTAAAACGCCAGCTGGGGCTCATCGACAGTGATCAGGCGTTAGCGCAGGCGATTGGTTTGCGAGACGAAGAGCGTCAGCAGCTGCTCAGTTGGCTAACCGTCAATGGCGCCAAGGGGCAGCTAGAGGAAGATTATCTGCAGCTATTGGCCGCCTGGGTTGAGGTGGCGGCGCAGTCTGCTTCAAGCCTCTTTAGCGTGCAGCTGGCGGATCTCTGCTGTGAAAGCCATGGGGTCAATATTCCCGGTACCTGGCAGGAATATGCCAACTGGCAGCGTCGTCTGCCCTACAGCCTGACCAGCTTGAGACAGTCGCCCTCGATTAAACGGTTACTGGGATTGATCGTTCAAGGGCGCACCGCAGAGCAAGCTCAAGCTAAGGCCACATTTCGCCAGGCGGACGAGCAGCTGCGTCAGTCTAATTTCAGCCGATGATACAAACAAGCAAAGGGATAACAGATGACTATGCCGATTATGCCAACACCACTGATTGCGCCAAGTGACATTGAAGCTCTGCTGGCTGCCAACTATGTCGATATCTTTGCCTTATTGGGCATGCATCCCATTGAGGTGGCTTCTATGGCTAAGGGCAGCAAGACACCTAAAACCCCAGGGGCAAGCATGGTCAAACGTCTGGTGGTGCGCTGTTTCTTGCCCGGCGCGCAGCGAGTCGAGCTGATCGCTGCTCAGGATGGTCGCAAAGTAGCCGAGTTGACCCCATATGGTGACCAGGGCGTCTTTGCCGGGCTGGCAGGACGGCGAGTGAATCCGTTTGCATACCGCCTCAGAGTGCATTATCCCTTTAGCGTCGAGGAGCGCAGCGACCCTTATCAATATGCCAGCCAGCTCAGTGAGGAGGCCTTGTATCTGTTCAGCGAAGGGCGTCAGGAGCAGGCCTATCGTTTCATGGGGGCGAACTGGCGTGAGGTCGATGGTGTCAACGGCGTGCAGTTTTGTGTCTGGGCGCCCAATGCCAAGCGGGTGTCGCTGGTGCACGATGGAATTGATTGGGACGGCAGGCGTCAGGTGATGCGCCATCATCCGGCCAATGGTGTGTGGGAGATCTTTATCCCAGAGATGAAGGCGCTGACCCACTATAAATATGAGATTGTTACTCAAGAGGGTGAGCGGGTCCTTAAGGCTGATCCCTTTGGCCGCGCCATGCAGGGGGCGCCGGGTAATGCCTCTATCGTGCCACCGCAGCTCGATTATGCCTGGCAGGACAAGTCCTGGTTGGCCAAACGCGCCAAGCAGGCGTGGCATGCTGAGCCCGTCTCCATCTATGAGGTGCACCTGGGCTCTTGGCGCCGTCAGGGGGAGAGCGGCGAGCAATATCTCAGCTATATCCAGCTGATTGATGAGCTGATCCCTTATGTCGTCGAGATGGGCTATACCCATTTGCAACTTATGCCACTGAGTGAATACCCCTTCGATGGTTCCTGGGGATACCAACCCGTGGGACTGTATGCACCGACTCACAGGTTTGGTCAGCCCCATGAGCTTAAGGCCTTTGTCGATGCCTGTCATCAGGCCGGCATTGGGGTGATCCTCGATTGGGTGGCGGCGCATTTTCCCAAGGATCCTCACGGCCTGATGCGTTTCGATGGGTCTTGCCTGTATGAACACCAAGATCCCCGTCAGGGGGAGCATCCCGACTGGGATACTCTGATCTACAACTATGGCCGCGGCGAGGTGCAGAGCTATCTGCTTAGCAATGCCCACTACTGGCTGCAGGAGTTTCATCTCGATGGTCTGAGGCTGGATGCTGTCTCATCTATGCTCTACCTCGATTACAGTCGCGAGCCTCATCAGTGGCTACCCAATGTCCATGGCGGTCGCGAAAATCTCGATGCCATCGCTTTCTTGCAAGATCTCAACACCCGTCTTTACCAAGGATTTCCCGGCATCATGATGATTGCTGAGGAGTCGACCGCCTGGCCCGGTGTTACTAAGCGGGTGGAAGAGGGCGGCCTGGGCTTTGGTTTTAAATGGAACATGGGCTGGATGAATGACAGCCTGAGCTATCTTAGCCGTGACCCCATTTACCGCAGTCATCATCATAATGAGTTGACCTTCAGCCTCATGTATTGCTTCACCGAGCAGTTTATTTTGGCGCTCAGTCATGACGAGGTGGTTCATGGTAAGGGCTCTTTGCTGCATAAGATCCCAGGCGATGACTGGCAGAAGTTTGCCACCCTAAGAGCCTACTTGGGCTTTATGTGGGGTCATCCAGGTAAGAAACTGCTCTTCATGGGGGACGATTTTGCCCAGCGAGATGAGTGGGATCATCAACGCAGCCTGGATTGGCATCTGCTGGCCTATGCCCCGCACCAGGGGATGCAGCATTGGGTGAAAGATCTCAATAACCTTTACCGGCAGAGTGTTGCCCTCTATGGCGATGATCATCATGGTGAGGGCTTTCGCTGGCTCGATTGCGACAACGCCAGCGCCGGAGTGCTTAGCTTTATCCGTCAAAGCGGCGATAAGCAATTGGTGTTCATCGTTAATATGACCCCTGAGGTTTACCGCGAGTTTCGTATCGGCCTGCCTCTACCTGGCGATTACCGCGAGCGGCTTAACAGTGACAGTCACTATTACGGTGGTAGCGATGTGGGCAATCAGGGGATGATCCACAGTGAGCCACTTGCCTATCAGGGCCAGGCCCAAAGCGCTTGTATCAGCGTGCCGCCATTGGCCTGTCTGGTGTTGGAGCTTGATGAGAGCGTGTCATGCGACTGACCCAAGGCAAGCCCTATCCCTTAGGAGCCACCTTGGACAGTGACGGGGTTAACTTCGCGTTGTTTTCGGCCCATGCCAGCGCCGTCTATCTTTGTCTGTTTGATGAGGAAGAGACTGAGATAGCCCGTTTTCGTCTGGAGCGCCAGACTCAGCAGATCTGGCATGGCCATGTGTCTGAGCTGAAGGCGGGCTGCCGTTATGGCTATCGGGTCGATGGTCCCTATCAGCCACTTATTGGTCATAGATTTAACGTCAACAAGCTGCTGCTCGACCCCTATGCCAAGCAGTTGTCGGGGCCGATCATTGACCACAAATCTCACTATGGTTATCAGTTTGGTCATGAGCTGGAGGATTTAAGCTTCTGCGAGCTGGATAACGCCGCTGAGATGCCCAAATGTGTGGTGGTTGACCTTGAGGGCTTAGCGCCTATTGCGCCGCTAATGAATCCCGGTGAGCAGCGAGAGAGCCCGCTGTCGCTTAGACGCGGCGTGATCTATGAGTTGCATGTCAAAGGTTTTAGTCAGCAAAACCCAGAGGTGCCAGAGGAAAACAGAGGTCGTTTTGCCGGCCTTGGGGATCCGGCCAGTATTGGCTATCTCAATCACCTTGGGATCACGGCGGTGGAGCTGTTACCTGTGCAGCAGTTTGTCTCTGAGGCTTTCTTGCAGCAGAAGGGACTGACTAACTACTGGGGCTATAACAGCATAGGTTTTTTCGCGCCCCATCATGGCTATCTCAGCAGTACCGCAGCAGCGGGTGGCCAGCATGGCAGCGCCGGGATCAATGAGTTTCGTGACATGGTCAGCGCCCTGCACCGCGCCGGTATCGAGGTGATACTGGATGTGGTCTACAACCATAGCGCCGAGGGCAACCGCCTGGGGCCAACCTATAGCTTTAAGGGGATCGATAACCTCAGCTATTACCGTTTGCATCCGAGTGAGCCACGCTACTACATCAATGATACCGGTTGTGGTAACACCCTGAATCTGTCCCATCCCAGAGTATTGCAGCTGGTGATGGACTCGCTGCGTTATTGGGTTGAGGTGATGGGGGTCGACGGCTTTAGGTTCGATCTGGCCACCACCTTAGGCCGTGAAGAACATGGGTTCGATGTTGGCTCTGGTTTTTTCGATGCCATAGGTCAAGACCCAGTGCTCAGCCAGGTGCGGCTGATTGCTGAGCCTTGGGATATCGGCCCCGGAGGCTATCAGCTGGGACAGTTCCCCATTGGCTGGAGCGAATGGAACGACAGGTATCGCGATACGGTGCGTCGTTTCTGGCGTGGCGATGCCGGCATGTTGCCCGAGTTTGCGACTCGCTTTCACGGCTCCAGTGACCTGTTTGAACATGCGGGGCGCAAACCCGCTGCCAGCATCAATTTTATCACCAGCCACGACGGCTTTACCCTGATGGATCTGGTGAGCTATCGCCATAAGCATAACCAGGCCAATGGTGAGCAGAACCGCGACGGGCACAACGAAAACTATAGCCACAACTATGGCCATGAAGGGCAGAGCGATGAGGTGGAGCTTAAGTCACTGAGGGCCCGTCAGTGTCGCAACATGCTCACCACACTCTTTATGTCTCAAGGGGTGCCCATGCTGCTGGCCGGTGACGAGGTGGGCCATAGTCAGCACGGCAATAACAACGCCTATTGTCAGGATAACCCCAGTAGTTGGCTCGACTGGCGCAAGGATATCGCCAGCGATGAACTGCTGAGCTTCACCATGAATCTGATCAAGTTGCGCCGCCGTTTCCCCATGCTCTGCCACAGAGACTATATCCACGAGAGCGCCAATTTTGCCTCACCAGGTCTCGACTGGTTCTGCCGCCAGGGAGAGCCCATGACTAAGGCGCACTGGGGCGAGGCACAGACCCGTACCCTGAGCCTGGTGATCAGCGGCGAGCTGGAGGCGCAGACCGGTTGCCGTCAGGCGTTACTCTTGATGTTCAATGCCGACGACAGACCACAGCAGTTCACCCTGCCAAGTCTTGAGGGGATAGTGCAGTGGCAATGCCTGCTCAGCACCCAGGACTGTCCTCAAGATGGCAAGGCCACTAACAGGCAGGGCTTGTTGCAGGGGGCCAGCCTGGTCTTGCAAGACAGAAGCCTGATGATCTATTACGCGCAATTTACTTCAGCGCCACAAGCGACAGGAGAGTCTAGATGAGTTCAACTAAGACGACTAAGTCAGTTAGGACCAATAAGCCAGTTAGGACCAGTAAACCAGCGACCACGAACAAGGCCAGTGAACGTAAGGTGAAAGTGACAAGCACCAGTGATGAGTCGGTGTCGCCCGCCAGTCTCATCTGCGATCCCTGTGAGACCTTAGGAGCCTGCTTTGAGCGCCATATCGATAAGAGTCTGGCCCCCAAGGAGCGGGACGATCAGGAGCTGTTTTATGCGTTTGCGTTGAGCGTAAAAGATCAGATGCTGCCCAAGTGGCGCGCCACCCGCCAGCAGGATCGAGAGGCGGGCAATAAGCGGGTGGCTTATCTGTCGCTTGAGTTTCTTATGGGGCGAGCCCTGAGCAATGCCTTGCTGAATCTGGACATGAATCAGGAAACTGAGCAGGTACTGAAGGACTATGCCGTGGCGCTCGAACAATTGGAGGAGCAGGAGCATGATGCTGGCTTGGGCAACGGTGGTCTTGGGCGCTTGGCGGCATGTTTTCTCGACAGCTGTGCCAGCCTGGATCTCAATGTCACCGGCTATGGCATCAGGTATGAGTACGGCATGTTCGCCCAAAAGCTGTGGGATGGCTATCAGGTAGAGCGTCCCGATCGCTGGCTGCGCGATGGTAATCCCTGGGAGGTGCGTGTGCCCAGCCATAATGTGACCGTGCCTTTCTTCGGTCATACCGAGTCCTATATCGACCGCGATGGTAAGCGCCAATACACCTGGGTGGAGACTCAGGATGTGCTGGCGGTGGCCTATGATATGCCTGTGCCCGGCTACCGTAACGAGCGGATCAATACCCTTAGGTTGTGGAAGTCGGAGGCCACGGACGACTTCGATCTCGAAGAGTTTAACCAAGGGGATTATACCGAGGCGGTTGCCCGTAAAAACTTAGCCGAGCAGATCACTATGGTGCTTTATCCCAATGATGCCAGCGAGAATGGCAAAGAGCTGAGGCTGCGTCAGCAGTACTTTCTCTCCTCTGCCAGCCTGCAGGATCTGCTCAATACCTGGGTGAGTCAGCATGGTGCAGATTTCACCGATTTTGCCCGTCAGCATGTGATGCAGCTTAACGACACTCATCCCAGTGTGGCGATCCCTGAGCTGATGCGCCTCTTGATGGACAAGTATGGCTTGGGCTGGGATCAGGCCTGGACAATCACCAGCCAGACTATGGCCTACACCAACCATACATTGCTGCCCGAGGCGCTGGAGCGTTGGCCGGTGCGCATGTTTGCTCACATGCTGCCCAGGCTGCTGGATATCATCTATGAGATCAACGCCCGTTACCTGGATATGGTGGCTCATCACTGGCCAGGTGACGGCGACAAGCTGCGCGCCATGTCCATTATCGAAGAGGGAGATGAGTCTCATATTCGCATGGCTTATCTGGCGATTGTCGCCAGCTTCTCGGTGAACGGCGTCGCTGGCTTGCATACCCAGCTGTTGACCTCTGGCCTGTTTAAGGACTTCTACGCCCTGTGGCCCGAGAAGTT
Source organism: Shewanella marisflavi (assembly GCF_002215585.1). Classification (NCBI taxonomy): domain Bacteria; kingdom Pseudomonadati; phylum Pseudomonadota; class Gammaproteobacteria; order Alteromonadales; family Shewanellaceae; genus Shewanella; species Shewanella marisflavi. Next base: position 3,051,147 of record NZ_CP022272.1, on the reverse strand, counting down.
TAACAACAAGACTAATGGCGTGACCCCAAGGCGCTGGCTGGCCCAGAGCAACCCTGCATTGGCGCAGCTGCTCAATAAGCGATTAGGGGAGGGCTGGGTGAAAGATCTTAGTCGGCTCAGCGCGCTCAATGCCTTTACCGATGATAAGGAGCTTATCAAGGCCTGGCAGGCGGCGAAACAGAGTAACAAGCGCCAGTTGGCGGCTCTGGTGAAACAAGAATGCGGCGTGAGCTTTGACCCTAAAATGATGTTTGATGTGCAGGTGAAACGCATTCATGAGTATAAGCGCCAGCTGCTCAATATTTTGCATGTGATCCATCTGTATCACCTGATCCAGCAGGGCAAGCTTACCGATATTACCCCAAGATGTGTGTTGATTGGTGGCAAGGCGGCTCCGGGCTATGCCATGGCCAAGCTGCTGATCAAGCTCGCTAATAATGTGGCCCATATGGTCAACTCAGACCCTCTAGTGACCCCTTACCTGCGCTTTGCTTTCTATCCCAACTATAACGTCAGTGCCATGGAGCGTATCTGCCCGGCGACGGATCTCTCCGAGCAGATCTCCACCGCCGGAAAGGAGGCCTCGGGCACGGGCAACATGAAGTTTATGATGAATGGTGCCCTCACCATAGGCACATTAGATGGCGCCAATATCGAGATGCTCGAAGAGGTTGGCGAAGATAACTTCTTTCTTTTTGGCCTCACCGCCGACGAGGTGGAGGCGTTGAAACCTCACTACGATCCTCAGCACTTTATCGCCAAGTCCCAGGCGCTAAGTGAGGTGATGAGCCTGCTGGAAAGCGGCCACTTTAATCTGCTTGAACCTGGGATCTTCGACCCCATCATCGACAGCATTCGTTGTCCCAAGGATCCCTGGATGATCGCCGCCGATTTTGAGTCCTACCGGCTCGCCCAAGTGCAGGCGGCCAAGGCCTATCGGGATCCCCATCATTGGACACAGATGAGCATACGCAATACCGCCGCCAGTGGTCGCTTTTCCAGCGATGTCACCATTGGTCAATACCGAGACGAGATTTGGGGGATAGCCTAATGAAATCTTATAGGGTCAATCGCGCCGCTATGGCGGTCAAACAACAGGTGTGTTTTTTATCTCAAGGAGTGAGTACTTATGCCTAACATGAATCCTAGCCCACGATATATCAGTAACTTAACCCGGGAAACCTATGCATTAATCTTGGCTGGAGGGCGAGGTTCGCGTTTACATGAATTGACCGACTGGCGCGCTAAGCCTTCGCTCTATTTCGGCGGCAAGTTCCGTATCATCGATTTTCCACTGTCGAACTGTATCAACTCGGGCATCCGTCGTATCGGTGTGGTGACGCAGTATAAATCCCATTCCTTGATCCGCCACGTGATGCGCGGCTGGGGGCATTTTAAGAAGGAGCTGGGGGAGTCGGTGGAGATATTGCCTGCGTCTCAGCGCTACTCTGAAAGCTGGTATAAGGGCACCGCAGATGCCGTGTTCCAGAATATCGACATCATACGCCACGAGCTGCCTAAGTATGTGATGATCCTCTCTGGCGATCACGTCTACCGCATGGATTATGCCGGTTTGCTGGCAGCCCATGCCGAGTCGGGCGCCGACATGACGGTCTCTTGTCTCGAGGTGCCTGTGGCCGAGGCCGCCGGTGCCTTTGGGGTGGTAGAGGTGGATCAGCGGAATAAGATCTTGGGGTTCGAAGAGAAGCCGGAGGTGCCTAAACATCTGCCAGAACAGCCTGAGATGTGCCTGGCCTCCATGGGTAACTATGTGTTTAACACTGAGTTTCTGTTTGAGCAGCTTAAGAAAGATGCCATGAACGAGAACTCAGATCGCGACTTTGGCAAGGATATCATCCCCTCTATCATCGAGGAGCATGAGGTCTACGCCCACCCCTTCAGAAGCGGCTTCACCGACGAGGAGGCTTACTGGCGCGATGTGGGGACCTTGGACTCTTTCTGGCAGGCCAACATGGAACTGCTGTCACCCACTCCGGCGCTTAACCTCTATGATGCCAAGTGGCCCATCTGGACCTTCCAGGAGCAGATGCCGCCAGCCAAGTTTGTGTTTGACGATGACGATCGCCGCGGCATGGCGGTGGACTCTATCGTTTCAGGTGGCTGTATCATCTCAGGCTCAACCGTGCGGCGCAGCGTGCTGTTTAACGAGGTGCAGGTCTGCTCTTACTCTACGGTGGAAAACTCTGTGGTGCTGCCCGATGTGGTGGTGCTGCGTAACTGTCAGATTAAGAATGCTATCTTAGATCGCGGTTGCATTATTCCAGAGGGGACTGTTATCGGTCATTGCCACGACCATGACAGGGCGCGCGGCTTTAGGGTCTCGGAAGGGGGGATCACCTTAGTGACCCGCGACATGTTGGGGCTACCGGTGGGCTATGAATAAAACGCATGAAGAAGGCGCCATGAAGCGCGTGTTGATGGTTGCCGCCGAAAATGGTGCGCTAAAGGGCGCTAAAGTGGGCGGCATGGCCGATGTGATCCGTGACCTGCCGGCGGCGCTCTATCCACTTGGGGTCTGCAGCGATGTGATCATGCCAAGTTATGGCTTCTTGCATCGGCAGCAGGAAGCCAAGTTTGTGGGGGAGCTGGTGGTGAACTTCTACGGTGAGCCTCACTGGCTGGGGCTTTACCGGGCCGTTCATCCGAGTCTGCCTGAAGTGAATCTGTATCTGCTGGATCACCCCCTGTTTGATCAGGGGGGGAAGATCTATACCCCAGGCAGCAGTGAGCGCCCCTTTGCCGAGGACGCCAATAAGTTTGCCCTGTTTGGATTAGGGGTTGGAAAGGCAATAGTCTCAGCGCTTTTCCCTCGGCCCGATTATCTGCACCTGCATGACTGGCATTGCGGCGTGCTGGCGCTGCTGCGCGCCTTTGCCCCAGACTATGAGGCGCTGCGGGCCATTCCGGCTATCTTGTCTATTCATAATCTGGCCATACAAGGGACCCGGCCTTTGTGTCAGGAGCACTCCTCTTTGCAGGCCTGGTTGCCGCAGCTGTTTGACGGCCTTGGTGCTGAGGCGCTGGCTAAGGTGACAGATCCCAGATACCCCCAATGTTTTAACCCGCTACGCGCGGCAATTGTGCTTTGCGATCGGGTGCATCTGGTCTCACCCAGTTATGCCCAGGAGGTGCTGCGCCCCTCATCGGCACCTGATGGCTTTGTTGGCGGCGAAGGGCTGGAGGACGATCTCCAGCACAAGCAGCAGGAGGGCGCCTTGTTTGGCATCCTAAATGGCTGCGAATACCCGAGCCAGCCCAGACGAGCAGGTCAGCTAACCAAGCGTCAGGCACTGCTCAAGGGCAGCATAGATACCTTGTTACCCCTCATCGACAGCGCCGAGCGCGCCATTCAAGGTTGGCTGAGCGCCACGCCTTGGGTGCGCAGCGTGGATCAATTGGCGCTGCTTACCCTGGCAAGGTTAAGACGCCAAGCCGAAGAGCAAGATCTTCCCTGCTTATTGCTGACCTCTGTAGGGCGACTGACGGATCAGAAGATGGCGATCCTCTGCTACCGTGATGCTCAGGGGATTAGCACCCTGGAACATCTGCTTAAGATGTTGGCCCAGCATTCGCTTAACGGCTTGGTGGCCATCCTGGGCAGTGGCGATGAGGCGCTCGAGCGCCAACTGGCTGAGCTGGCGGGGCGATATTCAAATCTTTTGTTTATCAATGGCTTTGACTTGCCGTTATCGGAAACCCTCTACGAGAAGGGGAACCTGTTTGTTATGCCGAGCTCCTTTGAGCCCTGCGGGATCAGTCAGATGTTGGCGATGCGCGCCGCCCAGCCCTGTCTGGTGCATGGGGTTGGCGGGCTTAAGGATACAGTTACTCACGGCGAGGATGGTTTTGTCTTCTATGGTGATAATCTGGCGGAGCAGGCTAAATCGCTTTTGAGTACGCTTGAAGAGGTGCTGCCTATGATAGGCACCGAACCTTGGCAAGCGATCTGTAAGCGGGCCAGTCAAAAACGTTTTAGCTGGGCGGACTCGGCCAAGGCTTATTGCCAACAGCTCTATCGCCTCTCTTGATAGCGGCTAAGGCTTAGTAAAATAACGGCTTGGCCTTTGCGCAATAGCGGCTTGGTCTTAGCAAAGTAGCGGGGAGGCTATGGGATGGAACTCTGTCGCAGCTTCCATCAGCGCCCTGGCTGTCAGCTCTGGCACGCCGTAGACTTGAGTCTCTACCGGATGTTTGCGAGCGACATGTTCAAGCAGCATAGCGAAGTCGCCATCCCCCGAGAGTAAGATCACTGTGTCGATCTTGGCGGCAGATTCCATGATATCTATGGTGATCCCCACATCCCAGTCCCCCTTAGCGCTGCCGTCACTGCGCTGAATAAAGGGCTTTAACTTGACCTCGAAGCCAATATGTTTGAGCGCATCCTGAAACTTTAGCTGGCCGTCATCGCCTCTGTGAATGGCATAGGCGTTTGCCTGCACTATCTCGCCCTCCTGACTCAGCCGCTGCCACAGCTCACGGTAATTGAACTGGCGGCCATAGGCTTGCTTACAGGTGTAATAGATGTTTTGCACATCGACGAACAGGGCGATACGTTTCACGCAGACTCACTGGCAAAGAGATGATGTACTGACCATAACTCAGCAGTGCAAAGAGACAAAGGCTTTTACGGCAAAAGATGAGATTGTTATCACTTCGTTGCTTTTGCATCTGGGCGGTGTTTAGAATAGGCCTGCCAACATCAGTAGTTAGAATAACAATAACAACAGGAGTTTGAGTTGAGCCGAGAAGCGCGATATTTAGAGGAAGCCAAAGATTTCTATCAGAGCGGAAAATTTTCCTCTGCCGGTATCTATGTTCGTAAGGTGCTGAGACGAGATCCTGATAATGTTGAGGCCCAGGTGCTATCGGGGCACCTCGCCTTTCGAAATGGCGAGTTTCCCCAGGCGATGAGTGCCTACCTTAAGGCGCTGCAGCTGGGTTATCAGGCTGATGAGTCGACGACGCTCAATCTGGTGAGCCTGTATGAACGCCAGGAAGCCTTCTTCGATGCGGTGAAGCTGCTTAAACCATTGGTAGAAAAGGCCCCCGAGGCCCTGAGCCTGCAGTTTAGATTAGGGATGAATGCCAGCAAAACCGGTGACATGGCCTTGGCTGAGTCGGGGTTGCTCGCGGCGTTATCCAGCACTGAGCATGCGGCGCAGGCCAGTCTCAATCTGGGGCATGTCTACAAGGCCAAGGGTGATACAGACAAGGCCGCGGCTTATTATCATGACTACATTCGTCTCGCGCCGAGCCAGCAGGCCACAGCCTACTGGAGTCTGGCGGATCTGAAAAACTATCGTTTTACCGAGCAGGATGAAGCCGCGCTCAAGGCCAATATCGCCTCAGAGGCATTTTCTCAAGCCAGTCAGTCACTGTTTCACTTTGCCCTCAATCGCGTTTATGAGCAGCAACAAGCAACCGAGCAGGCCTTTGAAGCAGTGCGAGTCGCTAATCAACTGATGCGACCTCAGCGTCCTTTCAAAAAGGAGGCCTTTACTCAGCTGGTCACCAGCCTGAAGTCGGCTAAGGTGACGCCGCGCTTAGAGGAGACTAGCGGACCTTGGACGCCTATCTTTATCGTCGGTATGCCGCGCTCGGGCACAACCCTGTGTGAACAGATCCTGGCGAGTCACACTCAGGTGGCGGCCACCGACGAGCTGCCCTTCATAGAGCGCTTGGCGCTGAGTCTTGAGATAAAGGGGGGCTATGGCGCCATGTTACCTCAGCTCTCAGGTGAGCTGATTGCCGAGATGCGCCAACGCTATATCGAGCAGGTAAATCAATATCTTGAGGCGCAAGGCGTCGAGTCACCGACTCTGGTGATAGACAAGAACCCCAATAATTTTCTTCATATCGGGCTGATTAAAACCTTGTTCCCCGAGGCCAAGGTTATCAATGTGATCCGCGATGCCAGAGATAATGCCATGGGGGTCTATAAGCAGCACTTTAGCCATGGTCACGATTACTCTTACCATCTGGACGATATCTGTCATTACTGGCAGCAATACCTGGAGTTGATGCAGCACTGGCAACAAGTTTATGGCGACAGTCTCTACCATCTGTGTTTCGAGGCGTTGGTGAAGCAGCCTGATCAGCAGATCCCGGCCATGCTAGATTATGCCGGTTTAGGGTTTGAGCCAGCTTGTCTTAAGTTTTATGAGTCAAAGCGCAGCGTGTTAACGCCCAGCGCCAGCCAGGTAAGACGACCGATGAATGTTAAGGCGATAGGTCAGAGCGAGGTGTACGCAAGCTTTATCCCTAATGCTTATCGCACCCTGACTGAGATTGCCGATAACGCCCGCCATACCTTCTTGAGTTAATCACTCTAATATAAAAAGGGCGACTTTCATGTCGCCCTTTTTTGAGTCCAAACTTGGCGTCCCAGCCCATTATTAGCTAGTTAAGCTGTCCATGGCACTGTTTATATTTTTTGCCTGAGCCGCAGGGACAGGGGCTGTTGCGAGTCAGTCCCGCTTCTGTCTGTGGCGCTTTTATCGGGCCGCTTGACTGCTCTAATCGAGAATCGCTTGGCTGTCTTGTCGCTAGAGGCTGTGTTCTTGCCCCTCGAGGCTGTGGTGAAGCTTCTGGCGGCGTCGATTGCGACCTTGATTGAGGCGCGGGCGTGTTTGCCTGGGCCAATTCCGGGCTCATGGCTGGCCCCATGATGAGGTGTACCAGCACCTTCATCGCCGATGTCTGGCTGTCCACCATCACCCGATCCTCTAGCGGCGCTGCCTGTGCCAGCGTCTGTTGTCTTAAGCGATGGAAGGCGTCCCACCCGGCTTTATCGTCACCAAATTGTGACCAAAGCGCCTGCCAGTCTAAGGCGAAATCATTGAGTAACTTGATAAAGCGCTGGCTCGCCTCGAGGTCATTATGTGTTGCGCTTTGGATCTGATCGCTGAGCTCCTGAGTCAGCAGGCGCACTTCGCTCGGGGGCATCACCAAGGGGAAGTTCACTTTCTCTGTGATGATATCAACCTGTTTATTTGGGATGAAACTTAGGTGCTCAGGCGTAAAGCTTGGATTATCTAAATCGCCGTAGGCCAGTGAGGCGTCATTGATCATCTGCCAGAAGCGACTCGAGCCCATGGTGTCTATTACCAGGTGCACCCGCATCTTATCGCTGTTGTTTACCACCTTGTGATACTTCCAGGAATCGAATATCCAGCATTCTCCCACGCCCATATGCACTTGCTTATCGTCGCAGTGAAACTGCACCGCCTCGTCTGTGACTATGGGGATATGAATACGCACCCGGTTGTGCCAATGATAGTTGATGTCACTATGCAGGGGCACTTCGCAGCCAGGGGCCAGACGCATCAGGCGCGAGCGGCCAATCACCTCACCGAAAGAGGCGATCACCTGTTGCAGATAAGGGCTTTGTTGCAGCGCTGGGGTTGGGCTCATGGGGCCTTTAAATTCGTTGTTAAAGCTGCCGCCTACCGAGATAAGGGCGATAGCCGAATTGCCCTTAAAGCTCTCGTGATGAGCTCGCCAATCGGCTTCACTAAATGCCGCTAACTCTTGCTGGAGGCGCTCGACATCGAAGCTGAGTGGAAGACGATAGAACTCTTTTGCTAACTTCATAATCTGTTAATCCCTAGGCCAATTTGCCGTGGCATTCTTTATAACGTTTCGCTGCGCCGCAGGGGCAGGGGGCGTTGCGCGGTGTGTTGGGATAGCCTTGCTGCGCTGAATCTGCAGTCCTCGGCGCTAATGGCGTTTCAATATCCTTTGGCGGCGTGGGCAACTCGGTATTAAATGGGCGCATGCCACGAGCGGTGAGCAGGTGATTTATCTTGTTAAGGCATGCTTGTGCCTCTGGCCAGATGGCGGCGATAGCCGGGTAGTTGGCCAGCCATTTATCTGCCTTGGGCGCCGAGACGGTATAGCGCGAATGGGGCAGCTCGCCACTACTGCACTTGCTCAGCGAGTCATCCATGGGGATCTGGCAAAAGTCGACAATCTTTTGGGTGGTGCCTTGAGGATCGCTGACCAGATCATGGTAGCTCACCAGGTGCCAGCGCTCGTCGGGTAACTTGCTTAACGAGGCCATGATGTGGTCGTTGGCCTGACGCCATTGGAAGCTAGCGACCTTTTCTAATGGCGCGCCCCTGAGCGCTTGCCAATTAGGTGGCAGCAGGAGAGACCAGTCACCATTCCAGCCCGGGAGTCCGGGATAGGTACGAAAACGACCGCTGCGCCAGGCCTGCATTATGCTCGCGACATTTTCTTTGGGATCCCGCACCAGATAGATAAAGCGCGCGTCGGGAAATACCTTGTTGAGAAAATCGATCCGCAGGCTGTTTTTTGGGGTTTTCTCCAGAAAACGCACGGGGCCCATATCGTCATGATAGGGCTGGCCCCGGTTATCGATCAATGCCGCTTTGAAGTCATTTTTCAATTGGCGGTTGATCTCAAGATCCCAGTCAGATTCATCCAGGGCATTTGAAGCAAACCCCTTGGCGGTAATGTTGAGCTGTCTATGCTTCTCAATCACGCCATGGCTTTCGCCGCCAATGGTCCAAAGCGACTCGCTATGGCTAAGGAGTTCAAAGAGCAGGGTGCTGCCGGATCTCGGTGCTGAGATGATGATAATAGGTCTATCGAAACAAGATTGATGCAACAAGGCCACCTTCTGTCGGGTGTTTAGGTATTGTTATAGTGGCTTTACTTTAATGTTATTGCAGAAAAACTCAAGTTAGCTTGGGGTCTTATCAAGGTATTGCATCAGCTGCAGTGGTTTACCTTGTTCTTGATAGCGTCGCTGAAGCTGTGACAATTCGGCTGGTGGGTGTTGAGGCGGCGCGAATCCATGTCTTTGATAAAATTTGCAAAGTGCGGCTTCACATAGCAGAAAGCTTGGGGGCGCGACCAAGTTCTGGTTTTAGCGCTTGCATCAGTTGAGACCCAAGCCCCTGCTCTTGAAGCTTAGGGTGAATCAACACGCCGGTGAGCAGGCGATAGGGACCTATGGGGCGCAGGCGCGCCGCAGCGATGACCTCGCCGGCCATAAGCTGCCCAGCATTTGCATCAAGATAGGCGACGCATAGCGCCTCTTTTTTGCTGATCCTAGCGTGGGGCATGAATGCTTTGTAAAAGCTAAAGGCTGCCCTGCGATGCTCCGGCTCAAGCCAGTCGAGTTGTATCCTCATCTGCTCACTATCTCGCATTTTGGCGCTTAATCTCCCTTGCCAGGCTTGGCCGACATATCTGCTTGCACTCTTTCGATTAAAACCTTGCGCCGCTTTGCTCAGCTTTACATTGCTTTACCCTTTAAGTGAAGGCGTCATTTTACAATAGCGCCTCTCAATAATCCCATAGAATAAGATACCGCCTTCATGGACAAGAAATATTTGCCTCTCATTTTTACCGCGCTGGCTTTGCTACTCACCTTAGGCGTTGCCCTTGCTAATAGCGGAAAAAGTGACCATGCCTCGGCAAAGCGTGCCCCAAGTGCGGCGCAGCGGACAGTGCCTGTCGCCAGTGCTTTAGTGGCAGAGCATCAGGTTTCTCAGCATCTCTCCTTAATTGGAAAGTTGGCGGCAAATCGCTCGGTGCAGATCGCCTCAGAGGTGCCGGGTAAAATTCAGCAGATCGATCTGACCGATAATCAAGAGGTTGCCCAGGGACAGATACTCGTGCGTCTGGCCGATGCCAAGGTTAAGGCCAATCTGGCCGAGGCGAAAGCCTATCTGAAAGATGAGCAGCGAAAGTTGAGCGAGTTTAATCGTCTTATCGGCCAGCACGCCATCACCCAAACTGAGATAGATGCTCAGCTGGCCAGTGTCGATATTGCCAAGGCGCGTCTGGCGGCTGCGCAGGCGGATCTGGATTATCACACTCTGAGGGCGCCCTTTGCCGGAGTCGTGGGGCTGGTGGATTTTAGTCTGGGTAAGATGGTTAGCGCCGGCAGTGAACTGGTGAGTCTGGATGATCTCTCCACCATGCGTTTGGATCTGCAGATCCCAGAGCGCTATCTGTCGCAGATCTATCTTGGTATGCCGGTTGCGGCGAGCAGCAGCGCCTGGCCGGGGGAGCTATTTCACGGCAAGGTGGTCGCCATGGCCCCCAGGATTAATCCCGAAACACTCAATCTTAAGGTGCGGGTGAATTTCGACAATCCCAGTCGCCAGCTCAGGCCGGGGATGCTGGTATCGGCCAGGTTAAACTTTGCCCCTGTCACCCAGGCCGTCGTGCCGGTGCAGGCGCTGGAATACTCGGGCACTAAGCGTTTTGTCTATGTGGTTGACGATAACCAGATTGCCCGTCGCACTCAGGTAACGCTGGGGGCGCGTATCGATGATCAGGTGCTGATCGCCAGTGGCCTTGAGTTAGGGCAGAGAATTGTGGTTAAGGGATTGGTCAATATGCGTGATGGCATCAAGGTTGAAGATGTTGAGGGCGCGCAGCTCGCCGACGGTGGCTCAATGAGTGAATCAGCTGGGGAGCAAGGCTAATGTTGCTGTCGGATATATCGGTTAAACGTCCGGTTGTGGCGATTGTGCTCAGTCTGCTGCTGTCTGTTTTCGGCTTGGTGAGTTTCTCTAAACTGGCGGTGCGAGAGATGCCGGATGTTGAGAGTCCTGTGGTGACAGTGATGACCACCTATAGCGGCGCCTCCGCCAGCATCATGGAGAGTCAGATCACCACAGCGTTAGAAGATGAGCTGACAGGTATCAGTGGTATAGATGAGATCACATCTGTGACTCGCAATGGCATGTCCCGTATTACCATTAGCTTTGATTTAGATTGGGATCTGACCGAAGGGGTGAGCGATGTGCGCGATGCGGTCGCTCGGGCGCAGCGACGTCTGCCCGATGAGGCCGATGAGCCCATCGTCTCTAAGGATAATGGTTCCGGCGAGCCCTCGGTCTATATCAATTTAAGTTCCAGCACCATGGACAGAACCCAGCTGACCGATTATGCCCAGCGGGTGTTGGAGGACAGGTTTAGCCTGATCACCGGGGTGAGTTCGGTCAACCTCTCCGGCGGCCTGTACAAGGTGATGTATGTGCAGCTGGATCCTGAGTTGATGGCCGGGCGCGGGGTGACTACTACAGATATTATCAACGCGCTGCGCAGCGAGAACCTGGAGAGCCCTGGCGGCGAGGTGCGTAACGACACGACAGTGATGACGGTGCGCACCGCCAGACTCTATCTGCATCCTGAAGATTTCGATTACTTAGTGGTGCGTAGTGCCAGCGATGGCAGCCCCATCTATCTTAAAGATGTAGCCTCGGTGTTTATTGGCGCCGAGAATGAAAACTCGACCTTTAAGAGCGATGGTGTGCCCAACCTGAGCTTAGGAATCGTGGCTCAGTCAGATGCTAACCCACTGCTGGTGGCACAGCGGGTACATCAGGAAGTGGACAAGCTGCAGAAATTCCTGCCAGAAGGAACTCAGTTGTCGGTCGATTATGACTCGACCGTGTTTATCGACCAATCTATCGGCGAAGTCTATAACACCCTCTATATCACAGGTGCCTTAGTGGTTCTGGTGCTCTACCTGTTTATCGGTCAGGCGCGGGCGACCCTGATCCCGGCGGTCACTGTGCCTGTTTCCCTGATCTCTGCCTTTATCGCCGCCAACTATCTGGGTTATTCCATCAATCTTTTGACCTTGATGGCGCTCATTTTAGCCATCGGCCTGGTCGTGGATGACGCCATCGTGGTGGTGGAGAATATCTTTCACCATATCGAGCGCGGTGAGTCGGCTATCTTGGCAGCCTATAAAGGCGCGAGAGAGGTCGGTTTTGCGGTGGTGGCGACGACGGCAGTACTTGTGATGGTGTTTCTACCCATCTCATTTATGGATGGCATGGTGGGTCGACTCTTTACCGAGTTTGCCGTGATGCTTGCCGTGGCAGTGATCTTCTCATCTATTATCGCGCTAACCCTGACCCCGGTACTGGGCAGTAAGCTGCTCAAGCATAAGCACCAGCCCAATGGCCTTAATCGGCTCATGGATAAGGGATTTTGCCGCCTGGAAGCGGTTTATCGTCGCTGCGTAGCCTGGGCGGTGCGCTATCGACTGGCGGCGCCTGTGGTCATTATCGCCTGCGTGGTTGGTAGCGCTTTCTTGATGCGCCAAGTACCCGCGCAGCTGGCACCGCAGGAAGACAGGGGAGTTATCTTCGCCTTTGTTAAAGGGGCAGAGGGGACCAGTTACAACCGAATGACCGCCAATATGGATATCGTCGAGCAGCGTTTGATGCCCTTGCTCAGTCAGGGGGTGATCAAATCTTTTAGCATCCAGGCGCCAGCTTTTGGTGGCCGAGCCGGAGATCAAACCGGTTTTGTTATCATGCAGCTCGAAGATTGGAAGATGCGTGATATTAATGCGCAGCAGGCGCTAGGTATCGTTGCTAAGGCCTTAAAAGGCATACCAGATGTGATGGTCAGGCCCATGTTGCCAGGCTTTAGAGGGCAGTCCAGTGAGCCGGTGCAGTTTGTTCTGGGGGGCACAGATTATGATGAGCTGTTTCAGTGGGCCAGTGAGCTTAAGGCCATCGCTGATGCATCGCCTGTGCTGACCGGCGCCGATCTCGATTATGCCGAAACCACACCCGAGCTGCTGGTGAGTGTGGACAGGCAGCGCGCCGCCGAGCTTGGGATCAGTGTCTCTCAGGTGTCTCAGACCCTGGAGGTGATGCTGGGTGGGCGCAGCGAGACCAGCTTCATTGAGCGTGGAGAAGAGTATGATGTCTATCTGCGGGGCCGGGAGGAGAGCTTTAACAGCATGGCAGATCTGAGTCAGATCTATATGCGCGCCGCCAACGGTGAGTTAGTGACCCTAGATGCCATAACCCATGTCGAGGAGGTCGCCTCGGCCCATAAGCTCAGCCACACCAATAAACAGAAGTCTATCACCCTTAAGGCCAATCTCGGTGAGGGTTATACCTTAGGTCAGGCATTGGATTTTCTCGATGCCAAGGCGATCGACCTGCTGCCTGGGGATATCAGTATCAGCTATACGGGTGAATCCAAAGAGTTTAAGGAAAATCAAAGTAGCGTCATGCTGGTCTTTGCATTAGCTCTGCTGGTGGCTTATCTGGTGCTTGCGGCGCAATTTGAAAGTTTTATCAATCCCTTAGTGGTTATGTTAACTGTACCTATGGGGATCTTGGGCGGCTTTATCGGCCTCTATATTATGGGGCTTGGGCTTAACATCTATAGTCAGATTGGCATGATCATGTTGATCGGCATGGTGACCAAAAACGGCATATTAATCGTCGAGTTTGCTAATCAGTTGCGGGATCGAGGAGTGTCGCTGGATCAGGCGATTATCGATGCCTCGGCGCGGCGACTGCGACCAATTTTAATGACAGCCGTTACCACGCTTATTGGCGCAGTTCCCTTGATCTTATCCACTGGCGCTGGCGCAGAGAGCCGTGTCGCTGTCGGTACAGTCGTCTTCTTCGGGATGGCGTTTGCGACCTTGGTTACTCTGTTGGTGATCCCAGCCATGTATCGTCTGATCTCGGGGCGCACCCGCTCACCAGGCTTTGTGGCCCAGCAGCTCGATGAGGCCATTGCTAAGCAAGAAGCCCTTAGCTAGGCAGAAAGCCCTTAGCTAAGTGAAGAGCCATTTACGCATGGAGAAATGCTTAAGTTAAGTCGTTAGTTATATCTTTCAGCCTAGTCCTAAAGCAGGGCTAGGACTGTGTTACTGGCATGCAGTGTGATGGCTGGGCCGCTGAGGGCCGAACCTCGCGAAGACTATAAGTGTTTTATCGAAACCAATAAGGGGCAGACCTTGGTGCGTTTCTCTTGGCAGCCCAGCAAGGCGCCACAATATAAAAAGCAGCTTATCGGTCGTCAGCTGCCCGCATTGCCGCACACAGATGGTAAACCCATGATGGTGAAGCGTGTCTACGAGTGTGTCAAAAAAGAGGAGGCGTTCAGCACCAGTCAGGGGCGTATACTAGAGCATAGTGAGCCCATGGAGGGCTAATTGCTATCAAGAGTACCATCGAGAGCGCTATCGAGTCGTCATCGAAAAAGCCGGGTTATCACCCGGCTTTTTTATCTTATCAGGCCTTGGCCAAGCTTTCTTTAGTGCCTCGTTTGCCTGGGGTGTCTTTGGCTTGCTTCCCATGGCGCCGTTTTTGCGGTTTGCGCCGCGCCCGCCACATCAGATAACCGGAAAGGGCCATCAGGCTTGGGAAAAAGCCTACCAGACACCAGATAATTTTGCTGATGAGCCCGCCAAAGTGACCATAATGCAGTGGGCGGAAGCTGTCGACAAACTGATAAAGTACGCCCGCCTGGGTGGCATCGACGCTGGCTGTGAGCTGACCGGTTTTATCATCAAAACTGACGATAGAGCCATAGTCGCTGCGAAACGCGCCGCGATCGCTAGCGGCGCCAAATAGATGGATACCAGCATAGCTCTTGTCGGGGAAGCGAACATAGTGAGTCTCGAAACCAGGGATCACCTGGCTAGCCTGGGTCAATAGTCCATCGACATCCAGCTGCTTATTGTAGTAGCTCTGGGTGATGGTGAGGGTCTTAGGATCCGGCTCGTGCCACTCCTCTATCAGATGCGCTATGTTCCACCAGGCGCCGGTGAAGCCTAAGATAAGAAACAGCGGCGCGCCGACGATCCCCAGCATCTTGTGGCTATCGCTGAGAAAGAGTCGCAGACTCTTGCCCCATCTCAGGGTGAAGAAGGTTCTCCAGAACTGACGATGTAGAATAAATCCAGAAAGTGACATTAAGATCAGTAAGATAGATACTATCGCCGTGAGGGTAAGCCCCAGATGATCCGCCAGCAGGGTGTAATGTAACTCCAGCAGCCAATCCAGCAAGTAGTGACTCAAGCCGACGGGTTGGCTCAGTAGTTCGCCTCGGCTTGGGTCGACAAACAGTATCTGCCAGTCGTAGGTGCCCTGTTTGGCTACATAGAGCTTGTCTGCCTCGCCAGGGTGAGCCGCAAACTGCCAACCAAGGATCTCATGCTGTGGTAACGCCTCATCAGCTGTTCTGAGGAGCTGGGTGAAACTCAGGCGAGTCTCGTTGGCGGCGAGCACCTTTTCAGGCATCAACAGATGTTCAAGTTCATTTTTAAACACCAGCACACTGCCGGTCAGAGCGATAATAAACAGTGGCAGGGCGGCGACAAGTCCGAGCCAGCCATGCCATTTCCATAAGAGACGACGCATAGGATTTAATGCCTTTAGTGATCTGGCGCCTTAGTCTTCTCCCTCGGAGGGGACAAGCTTGGCTAAAAAATAAAACTAGCCATCAATCTTAATGAGAATCAATTTCATTATCAACTTGTGTAATGTAAAACGGGTCACATTTATGGCAAAAGGGCTTAGCAAAGGCTTGCCGTAAGACTTGGGAGAGGTGAGGTCAGCATTTTAGGTGAGAGGAGGTCAGCGTTTTAGGTGAGAGAAGGTCGGCGTTTCAGGAGGGGCTTTAGTTCGATTCAGCAAAGTGCAAGGATAGCTTGGGGTTATCGTTCTGGCGTACATGTTTCACTGGATCACTGGAGCATTAGTGGGAAATCATCTCGTCCTCAGGCTAGGCGTTTAGCCCGAGGACTGCGGCGATAGTTAGCGGCTTGTCAGTTTAAGCATGCTAGTTTTTTACAGCGGCGTTTGTGTCCCGTCATAGTGACCGCGAATGAGCGTGTCTTCTTCCATGAGCAGCAGCTCACCGGACTGCCCCAGTTTGATGCTGCTGTCGATGGCGATAACCCGGTTGTCGAACAGACCAAGCACGCGTGTTTGTGAGGTGTGGCCCACTACAATCCGTTTGACCTTAAAGTAGTCTAGGATGCTGGCCAGTTCCTGGGTATCGAAATTTGGCTTAAAGTAGCCGCGATACCAGGTGGGGCCATTGCCAAAGAAGAGAAAGTTCAGCAGATCATCTTGTTTCAATTCAGGCTTAGATTTGTCGACGTTGTCCCGGTAGAGTTGATTGGCCCTGGCGAGTGTTAACCCGCGGTCGACCCACTCCTTGCTGATGCCACCGTGTAGAAACAGGGTATCGTTTATTTTCACGATAGTGTGCTTACTCCTCAGCCATTGGCCGAGTTCGCTGTCTTGGCCGTAGAGAGCATCATAGCTGCGATTAAGCAGCGAGCTGGCGGTATGGTATTTCTCGTTGACATAGCGCAGATCGCCGCGCATCACCATCTGCTCGTGGTTACCCATCAAGAGGTGCAGTTGACCACCTGCGGCCTTGGCCTGTTTGTCGAGCTTATATATCAGCCAGAGCACTTCGTTGACCTGAGGGCCACGGTCGAACATATCCCCTGTCATCACCATATGGCCCTTACCAAAGGACCAGTCGTTATTTTTATCTATGATTCTGTGCTGTTGCAGCAGCTGAATGAGCACCTCATATTGACCATGAACATCGCTGAGGGCCGCTATCTTATCGACGCCTTGGTAGCTGTCGGCCAGTATCTCAGTGGCATGTGGATTTAGCACGGGCTCGGGTAGCTGGCCACAATGGTCGGGGCGGTGTAATTTACCTTGGTTGACGCGGGTCTGCTTGTGCTCGCCTTTACAGATCCAATCGGCCATCTCAGCCTTGGGGTTGAGAAATAGGTAGGGGCCGTCACTAATACTTGAATTAGTAATCGTTTGAGTCACTGCGTTTGTATCTTGCGCTACTTGAGTCTGGGCGGATGCGGTCTGTAGGGCCAACAAACTGGCTAGGCACCAGGTAGTAGTCTTTAGCGCTGAGTTTACAGGCATTAGCCAGAGTGATCTTTTCAAGACAAATCCTTTTATTATTCTGATGTTGTGGGCGGATAGGCGTTCAATCCTACCACGCTTTTATCTAGGTGCCAGAGAGTTTTGAATGGCCTGTCGGGGGAGGGAAGATCTAGTCAAAGGCGATAAAAAAAACGGAGGCTTCTGCCTCCGTTTGTCTGGTTTTTTGCTCGACTTAATTCGCTTAACTTACTTTTGTAAGACTTTGCGAATTAGCTGATGCGCTTGTACTTAAGACGGTGCGGCTCAATCACATCCGTGCCCAGGGTCTCTTTCAGCCAAGTCGAGTATTCGGTGTAGTTACCTTCGTAGAAGTTCACCTGACCCTCATCGCGGTAATCCAGGATGTGGGTAGCGATTCTGTCGAGGAACCAACGGTCGTGCGAGATCACCATGGCACAGCCTGGGAATTCCAGTAGGGCTTCTTCTAGGGCGCGTAGTGTTTCGACGTCGAGATCGTTGGTTGGCTCATCGAGAAGTAGCACGTTGCCGCCCGCCTGGAGCAGTTTGGCCAGATGCACACGGTTGCGCTCACCACCCGATAGGGTGCCGATGATCTTCTGCTGATCGCCGCCGCGGAAGTTGAAACGACCCACATAGGCGCGGCTTGGGATCTCTGTGTTGTTGATACGCATGATATCCTGACCGCCTGAGATCTCTTCCCACACTGTGTGCTTGTCATTCATCGAGTCGCGGAACTGATCCACAGAGGCGATCTGCACTGAATCACCTATTTCGATGCTTCCGCTATCGGGTTGCTCTGTACCGGATATCATCTTGAACAGGGTAGATTTACCGGCACCGTTAGCACCGATAATGCCGACGATAGCGCCCTTAGGAACGCTGAAACTCAGATTGTCGATCAGCACGCGATCGCCATATGACTTAGTGAGGTTGTTTACCTCGATCACCTTATCGCCCAAGCGTGGTCCTGGCGGAATAAACAGCTCGTTGGTTTCGTTACGCTTCTGGTAGTCGTTGGTGTTGAGCTCTTCGAAGCGCGCCATACGGGCCTTGCCCTTAGACTGACGGCCCTTAGCACCTTGGCGAACCCACTCAAGCTCCTTAGCAATCGTCTTTTGACGAGCGCTCTCGGCAGCAGATTCCTGTTGCAGACGCGCATCCTTCTGTTCCAGCCAAGAAGAGTAGTTGCCTTCCCATGGGATACCCTCACCACGGTCGAGTTCTAAGATCCAACCTGCGGCGTTGTCGAGGAAGTATCTATCGTGGGTAATGGCCACAACTGTGCCTATGTATTCCTGCAGGAAGCGTTCAAGCCAGGCCACAGACTCTGCATCCAAGTGGTTGGTCGGCTCGTCCAGTAGCAGCATGTCTGGCTTTTCTAGCAGCAGACGGCAGATGGCGACACGGCGACGTTCACCCCCTGAGAGTACCTCAATCTTCTCGTCCCAGTCAGGCAGACGCAGGGCGTTGGCGGCGCGCTCAAGAATGTTGTCAAGGTTATGGGCATCCTGTGCCTGAATGATGGCTTCCAGTTCTCCCTGCTCCTTGGCCAGTGCATCGAAGTCAGCATCAGGCTCGGCGTACAGGGCGTAGACTTCATCGAGACGGGTCAGGGCGTTCTTGGCCTCGCTGACGGCCTCTTCAATGGCTTCGCGCACGGTTTGATTCGGATCTAGCTTAGGCTCCTGAGGCAGGTAACCTATCTTAAGATCTTGCATCGGACGCGCTTCACCCTCAATTTCGGTATCGATACCGGCCATGATGCGCAGTAAGGTGGATTTACCCGAGCCGTTGAGGCCCAAGACACCAATCTTAGCGCCGGGGAAAAAGCTTAAGGAAATATCTTTGAGGATCTGCTTCTTGGGCGGGACTATCTTGCCCACGCGTAGCATGCTGTATACAAACTGAGCCATAAAATTTACTCACTGACGAAACAATGGGGGCAATTCTACTGCAATCGAGTTTGAACTTAAATCGGATTTTTGACGGCTTTAGTACCTGATTCGATGACGGCAAACTTTTGTTTCGAGCCTCAATGCCGCATTTGTTCATCAGGACGTAATAACACCGCGATTAATGAACTGAGTTCGCGTTTAATTGGCGTTGACTATACACCACAACTCGGGCCTGAAACTGCGTGGTGAATGAAATAATTGCCGCTGAGCAAGCTGCTGCATAGATACGCATATCGCTTAAGAGAGGTCGATGGCCGCGAGCAAGGCTGTTGGCTGCAACTTGTTGACCATTACGCAGACGAAATGACCGTTAGTGACCCGCATTGTTGTTAAGTTTTCAAAACAGTGTTTTCGTACAAAAGGCTGTAATCGCGCCTTTTTATCCCGCATCAAAGAGTAATTGTTGCAAAACAAGGCGTCAGTGGCGTTATTTTGCCTTAAGGGCCAATTTGATGAGCATTTCTCAGTCTTAATCGCAACTATTTTCATGTCGCAAATGCTGGGATTGTGATCGAATGCACTGTAGAATACGGCGCAACCCTACCTTATAAGACTTTCACAGCTGGAGTGACCAATGCTGAAAAAAGAGATGAACATCGCTGACTTTGATCCGCAACTGTTTCAAGCGATCCAGGAAGAGACTCGTCGTCAAGAAGAGCACATCGAGCTTATCGCTTCGGAGAACTACACTTCTCCTCGCGTGATGGAGGCTCAAGGTTCTCAGCTGACCAACAAGTACGCCGAAGGCTATCCTGGCAAGCGTTACTATGGCGGTTGTGAGCATGTTGACATCGTTGAAAACCTGGCCATCGAACGTGCCAAGGAACTGTTTGGCGCGACATACGCCAACGTTCAGCCTCACTCCGGCTCACAAGCCAACAGCGCAGTTTACATGGCGCTACTGCAACCAGGCGATACCGTACTGGGTATGAACCTAGCTCACGGTGGTCACCTGACTCACGGCTCTCCAGTTAACTTCTCTGGTAAGCTATACAACATCGTTCCTTACGGTATCGACGAGTCTGGCAAGATAGACTACGACGAGATGGAGCGTCTGGCCCTTGAGCACAAGCCTAAGATGATGATTGGTGGTTTCTCTGCCTATTCTGGTATCGTCGATTGGGCACGTATGCGTGAAATCGCCGACAAGATTGGTGCTTACCTGTTTGTCGATATGGCCCACGTTGCTGGCCTGATCGCCGCCGGTGTTTATCCAAACCCAGTGCCACATGCACACGTGGTAACTTCTACTACCCATAAGACCCTAGCCGGTCCTCGCGGCGGTATCATTTTGTCTGCGGCGAATGATGAAGACCTTTACAAGAAGCTGAACTCTGCGGTATTCCCTGGTGGTCAGGGTGGCCCATTGATGCACGTTATCGCCGGTAAGGCGGTAGCCTTTAAGGAAGCGCTGTCTCCTGAGTTCAAGGAATATCAACAGCAAGTGGTTGTGAACGCTAAGGCGATGGCTAACACATTTATCGAGCGTGGTTTCGATGTGGTATCTGGCGGCACAGAAAACCACTTGTTCCTGCTGGATCTGATCGCTAAAGATATCACAGGTAAAGATGCTGATGCGGCGCTGGGCCGTGCCAACATCACGGTAAACAAGAACTCAGTACCTAATGACCCACGCTCACCTTTTGTGACTTCAGGTCTGCGTATCGGTTCTCCAGCCATCACTCGTCGCGGCTTCAAAGAAGCTGAAGCGGTTGAGCTGACTAACTGGATCTGTGACATTCTCGATGACATCAGCAATGAAGCCACTATCGAGCGCGTGAAGAACCAGGTGCTTGAATTGTGCGCTAAGTACCCTGTTTACGGTTAACCTTAAGGGTTAAATCGGGTAAACTTCGATGGCCGCTACTGATGTTAATATTAGTAGCGGCCATTTTTGTATCTATTGCAAGGGAAAACTCTCTGAGATACTGATTAGCATTTGCTGGAGGCTCAATGCATTGTCCGTTTTGCAGCGCAACCGACACTAAGGTGATCGATTCTCGTCTGGTGGCCGATGGTCATCAAGTACGTCGTCGCCGCGAGTGTCTGCTTTGCCATGAAAGATTTACCACCTTCGAAGGCGCCGAACTGGTGATGCCCAGAGTGATTAAACAAGACGGTAGTCGCCAACCCTTCGACGAAGATAAGTTACGCGGAGGTATGCTGAGGGCGGTAGAGAAGCGCCCAGTGTCCATGGATGAGATAGAGCAGGCGCTGAGCAAGATTAAATCGACCCTGAGAGCCACAGGCGAGCGTGAGGTGACCTCTAAGATGATAGGTAACCTGATGATGGATCATCTGGTGAATCTCGATAAGGTGGCTTATATCCGCTTTGCCTCTGTATACCGCGCTTTCGAAGATGTGTCCGAATTTGGCGAGGCGATTGCCAAGTTGCAAAACGATAAGGCCAAACCGGCCAAGTAGGACAAATGCGTATCTGGGGCTTCCCCCTTTTTCTGACGAGATGGCGAGCGACACATGGCTTGGTCCAAATTTGATTCCCAGATGATGGCGCGCGCCATCCAATTGGCCCGCAAGGGGCAATACACCACAAGCCCCAATCCCAATGTCGGCTGTGTGATCGTACAAGGGGAAACTCTGGTGGGTGAAGGTTTTCATATCGCCGCTGGTGGTCCCCACGCCGAGGTGCATGCCCTGCGCATGGCAGGTGAAAAAGCTAAAGGTGCCACCGCCTATGTGACCCTAGAGCCTTGCAGCCATTATGGGCGAACACCGCCCTGCGCCGAGGCGCTGATAAAGGCTCAAGTGGCCCGCGTCGTGGTGGCGGTAACCGATCCCAACCCCCAAGTTTCTGGTCGTGGCATCAAGATGCTTGAAGAGGCTGGCATTCAGGTCGAGGTTGGCTTGCAACAAGAAGATGCCGCCGCCCTCAACCCAGGTTTCATGAAACGTATGCGTACCGGCCTCCCTTGGGTCAGCATCAAGCTGGCGGCGAGTCTCGACGGCAAGACGGCGCTCTCTAACGGCGTCTCTAAATGGATAACCGGTCCAGAGGCACGCCGTGATGTGCAGCGTATGCGTGCCCGTTTTGATGCCGTCGTGACCGGCATAGAGACGGTACTGGCCGATGACCCAAGTCTGAATGTTCGCCATCAGGAGCTGGGCGGCTTAGGTGAGCAATTAACCGATGCCGACATTCGTCAGCCACTGAGAGTCGTGCTCGATTCCCGCGCGCGTCTTGGCGCTAAGCCAAAGCTGTTTGACACAGATTCGCCCGTGCTACTGGTGAGCTGCCGGCCCTATCCTGATGCTGTGGTGAGCGCCTGGCCTGAGCAGGTGAGTCAGTTGCAACTGCCGAGCGATAATGGACAGGTGCCGTTAAAGGCACTGCTGGAACATCTGGGCACTCAGGTCAACAGCGTGATGGTCGAGGCCGGGGCGACCCTGGCCGGCGCCTTTATGGCACAAGGGCTTGCCGATGAGTTGGTGCTGTATCAGGCACCAAAAATCTTAGGTGGCCATGGGCGAAATCTATTGGCATTGCCAGACTATACTGAGATGGCGCAGTTGCCTGCCCTAAAGCTTTGCGATGAAAGGCGCGTCGGAGCCGATAGACGTTTTACCTTTCAATTGAGTCACAATCATTTACCTAGCGATAAGAGTAGTTAGTCATGTTTACTGGGATCATTGAGGCTGTAGGCAGCCTGAGAAAAATTGAACGTCGCGGCGATGATATTCGCCTGACAGTGGCTAGCGGCAAGCTGGACTTAAGTGACGTTAAGCTGGGTGACAGCATAGCGACCAACGGCGTGTGTCTGACCGTGGTTGAGCAGATGGCCGATGGCTATGTGGCCGATATCTCTGCCGAAACCGTTGCGCTTACCGGCTTTGCCCACTATCAGGTGGGACAAAAGGTTAATCTGGAAAAGGCGGTTACCCCCACAACGCGTCTTGGTGGCCATATGGTAAGTGGTCATGTCGATGGTGTGGCCAGCGTGGATGACAGACAGTATCGCGGCAAGGCGATCGAATTCTGGTTGACCCCACCTAAGGGGTTGGCGCGCTATATCGCCCATAAAGGTTCTATCACCATAGATGGCGTCAGCCTTACAGTAAACGAGGTGGATGGTGAGCGTTTTCGTTTGACCATAGTGCCCCACACCGCCAGCGAAACGACACTCATCGATCTTAAGGCGGGTGACAGGGTCAATATCGAGGTGGATCTGATCGCCCGGCATCTGGAGCGCTTACTAAGTTTTCAGTCGGCAGAGGAAAATCCAGCCAAAAGCTCAGCAGTCACTATGGATCTGTTAGCTCGCTCCGGCTTTTTAAGATAGACGCTGGCAATCCCAGCCAATAGCAGATTAAATAACTCCTACTATAAAAATATTTCAAGGTCTAACAATTCAAGGTCTAACAATGGCACTACACAGTATAGAAGCGATTATCGAAGATATCCGTCTGGGTAAGATGGTTATCTTGATGGATGACGAAGATAGAGAGAACGAAGGCGATTTGATCATGGCCGCCAACCTGGTGACGCCCGAGGCGATCAATTTTATGGCCACCTATGGCCGCGGCCTCATCTGTCAGACCATGACCAAGGCCCGCTGCGAGCAGCTTAACCTGCCGCTGATGGTAACTAACAACAATGCTCAGTTCTCCACTAACTTCACTGTGTCTATCGAGGCGGCTGAAGGTGTGACCACGGGTATCTCTGCCCATGACAGAGCCGTCACCGTTCAGGCGGCGGTTGCCCGCGACGCTAAGCCATCTGATATCGTGCAGCCAGGGCATATTTTCCCTCTGATGGCCCAAGAGGGCGGAGTACTGATCCGCGCTGGTCATACCGAGGCCGGTTGCGACCTGGCTCGTTTGGCTGGTCATGAGCCGTCGGCCGTGATCGTTGAGATCCTTAACGAAGATGGCACCATGGCCCGTCGCCCAGATCTTGAGGTGTTTGCCGAGAAGCATGGCCTTAAGATAGGCACCATTGCGGATCTGATTGAATACCGTAACACCAAAGAAACCACAGTGGTGCGTGAGGCTAAGTGCAAGCTACCGACTCGTTTCGGTGAGTTTGATATGATCACCTACCGCGACACCATAGATAACCAGTTGCACTATGTATTGGTGAAGGGCGAAGTACAGCCTAATGCCTTGGTGCGTGTGCATCTGCAAAACACTTTTAATGATTTGTTGCACTCAGAGCGTGATGAGAAGCGCAGCTGGCCGCTAGAAAAAGCCATGGCGCGTATTGCCGAAGAAGGCGGCGTGCTAGTAGTACTTGGCCATCAGCAGAGTAACGAAGAGTTGGTTGCTAAGGTAAAAGCCTTTGAAGCTGAAGATAAGGGCGAGGCGGCAGCGCCAGCACAGTGGCAGGGCACTTCACGCCAAGTGGGTGTGGGATCGCAGATCCTGGCCGATGTTGGTGTCACCAGTATGCGTCTGCTCAGCTCGCCTAAGCGTTATCATTCGCTATCGGGCTTCGGTTTAGAAGTGACTGAATATATTGCAGAATAATTCACACGGATAGGATTTCACCTATTTGATATAAATTGCATGGGGATCAACGCCGTAGGCTGTGGTATTATACCGCCTCTTTTTTCCCGTGCCGGGTTTGTTAAGCTAATTTAGGTAAGATAAATGAACGTAGTTCAAGGTAATATCGAGTCGAAAAATGCCAAAGTGGCAATCGTGGTATCACGTTTTAACAGCTTCGTGGTTGAGAGTCTGCTAGAAGGCGCGGTGGATACATTGAAGCGCTTCGGTCAGGTTGCCGATGACAACATTACTGTTGTTCGTGTACCTGGTGCCGTAGAGCTGCCACTTGCGGCACGTCGTGTTGCAGCAAGCGGTAAATTTGACGGCATCATAGCGCTAGGCGCCGTGATCCGTGGTGGTACGCCACACTTTGATTTTGTTGCAGGCGAATGTAACAAGGGATTGGCTCAGGTAGCGCTTGAGTTCGATCTTCCTGTGTCATTCGGTGTTTTGACCACTGATACCATTGAACAAGCTATCGAGCGTTCTGGTACTAAAGCAGGTAACAAGGGCGGCGAAGCGGCACTTGGTCTGCTAGAGATGGTCAATGTTCTGCAAGAACTAGAACAGCAGTTGTAAGATTAGGAACCAAAATGAAACCTTCAGAGCGCCGTAAAGCCCGTCGTCTAGCGGTACAAGCTATCTATTCATGGCAGCTAAGCGGTAATAATGTTGCCGATGTGGAGCATGAATTTCTCACCGAGCAGAAGATCGATGGTGTCGACGTTAGCTATTTCCGTGAATTGCTATCAGGCACCACGACTAAATCGGCTCAGTTGGATGAGTTGATTATCCCTCACCTCGAGCGCCCATTCGATGAGGTTTCGCCTATCGAGAAAGCAGTGCTGCGCATTGCTGCCTATGAGCTGACTTTCCGTAAGGATGTGCCTTACAAGGTGGCGATTAACGAGGCGATTGAACTAGCTAAGGCCTTCGGGGCTGAAGATGGTCACAAGTTCGTTAACGGCATTCTCGACAAGATAGTCGCTAAAAAGTGATACAGTAAACGGCGTCCCAGGATGCCGTTTTTTATGTACAGGTTTAGCCTCGACACCTCCCTCGTCAAAAAGTGTGCTAGCTGATTAACCCTTACTATGGTTCTTAAGACTGTGAAAGAGTTTAAACTAATAGATCATTTCTTTGCCAACCTTGGTCAGACCCGCCGGGACGTTCATCTTGGTATTGGTGATGACTGCGCCCTCGTTCAGCCCGCCGAGAACAAGGCGATAGCCATCTCCTGCGATACCTTGGTTGAAAACGTGCACTTTTATGCAGACATGCCTGCCAAGGCATTGGGTTATAAGGCGCTGGCGGTTAACCTGTCAGACTTAGCTTCTATGGGGGCTGAGCCCGCCTGGATGACGCTCGCGCTTACCTTGCCCGAGGTAGATGAGAGCTGGCTCGAGGATTTTAGCCAGGGGCTTAATGATGCGGCGGAGTATTATGGCGTTGCGTTAGTGGGTGGCGATACCACGCGCGGCCCTAAGTCGATCACTATCACGATCAATGGTCAGGTGCCAGAGGGCAAGGCGTTAACCCGAGGCGGTGCCAAGAATGGTGATTGGATCTATGTTACCGGTTCGCTGGGTGATTCGGCCGTCGGACTGGCTATTTTAGGCAATAAGCTGGCCATTTCGGGCGCGGCGCGGGAGCACTTTATTCAGCGTCACTATTTTCCAACCCCTAGGGTATTAGCGGGGCAGTCGCTACGGGGCTTGGCCTCAAGCGCTATCGACCTGTCAGATGGCTTTGTTTCAGACATAGGTCATATTCTTAAGCGTTCGGCGGTGGGTGCCGTGGTGGATGTGAATCGTTTGCCTTTATCGGCCCAGATGCGCGAGTCTCTTGATGAGGCCGAAGCATTGGGTTATGCCCTGACCGGTGGTGAAGACTACGAGCTACTGTTTACCGTTCCCGAGGCCCAGCGCGGCGCATTGGAAACGGCGCTGGCTCACGCTGGCGTGAGCTTTAGCCAAGTTGGCCAGATTGCTACAGGTGATAAGCTGCGCCTTATCAAAGATGGCGAGCCTTACGCACCGACAAATTTTGGTTTTGAGCACTTTTAAGCATGCAGTTATGGTCAACCGATCCGGTTCTTAAAAAACTTTCGTTAGCAAATCCTATTCATTTTTTGGCACTGGGATTCGGCTCAGGTCTTGCGGCCAAGGCGCCAGGGACCTTTGGTACCTTGGCGGCTTTCCCCCTCTACTTCTTGATGGTAGGGCTTCCGCTCAGTTGGTATCTGGGACTGACCCTGCTTTGCGTACTCGCCGGTTTCTACATCTGTGAAAGGGCGTCTAAAGATATGGGAGTGCATGATCACGGCGCTATTGTCTGGGATGAGGTGGCAGGGCTGCTTATCACCCTCATCGCCGCGCCAGCAGGCTGGACCTGGTTGGCAGTTGGTTTTGTGCTATTTCGCTTCTTCGATATCCTCAAGCCTTGGCCTATCAAGGTATTGGATGCCAAGGTCCATGGCGGTATCGGCATTATGATAGACGATGTGCTTGCTGGGGTGTTTGCGTTTTTGTGCTTGCAGGGGATTGTCTATCTGGTTGCATAGAGATTGGCTTGCCCAATTGTCATTGAGTTCAAATTAAGTTCAAATTAAATCCCGAGTGTCGAAGACCTGAGTGTCAAGACAATCGGGATTTTTGTTTTTAGCACTGCAGGGAAAATTTGATTTGTTGTGGGGCATAAATATATGCTCAGTTTTAGTTGCTGTCAGGCAAGAGGAGACAGGTTATGGATGATGAGAGCCCTAATCAAAACAAGTCGGACGTTGAGTTCAGTGGCAGTTGCCTTTGTGGCGGCGTGGCCTTTACCTTAGTGGGTCGTTTCGATGCATTTTATTTGTGTCACTGTAGCCGCTGTCAGAAGGGCACAGGCTCGCTTCATGGAGCCAATCTGTTTTCCAATCATTTAGCCCTCAGCTGGCGGCGAGGGGAGGCGTTAGTTCAACATTTTCAACTGGCGAACAGTCGGCATAGCCGTTGTTTCTGTAAGGTGTGTGGCTCGCCTATGCCTTACCGGCTGGAGGCGTTAAATCTGGTCGTGGTGCCTGCAGGCTGTCTGGATGTCGAGGTGCCTATTGCGCCGACAGCAAAGCTTTTTATGGCCGAGCGAGCAACTTGGGGTCAGGATCTATTAGCTGTGCCCGGTTTCGATCGCATACCGGAATAAACTTATGCGTTAAAGATCCCCTGATATGTGTCAGGGGATGAGAGCAAGACGATGATCGAATCAGAAGGCTTATTCTTCTGGCGAGTTCTCTCTAGCTTCTTCTCTAACCTCAGCTTCCATCTCAGCCGAATTGGCAGGGTTAGCGGTTAAGCGTGTAATAAGCTCGGCGCGCAGCGACTCCACCTGATTTGCACTGGCCTGGTAACTCTCAAACGATGGAATACCAGAACAGAGGATAAATTTACCCATTGGGTTATAGCCGTACTCTGTTAGGGTCGATAGTGAGAAGTTATCGGGACACGGTTTAATGTTGGCCTTGCCAGTTAAGATATCTGCGTAGCGGTTGGCGGTATCTTGTTGTTGCAACAGTGGCATAAGCAGCGCCTCGGCGACCTTAGCTGTGATGCTGGCGTCTTCACCTGCCTCATATGATTGGTTCACTTTAGTTAGGAAGTGCCACTCACCACGTTTAACCCGCTTTAGGGACAACACTTCTTCTGAGATGGGCTGCTGCCAGAGGCTAGGTAATTGAGTCTCCTCACCCTCTGTTCGCATATGACTTACGAGTACCTCCCCCAGTTTCATGTTTTGCTTGAGTGCAGCTATGGATAAAAATTTATTGCCTAGCATGTTGATCCGCATCGCTGCCTGCTGCCAGAACTGCATATCTTTATCGATAGCCGCTGTTAGAGAGCTTGGTTCTACCGTGTTGAGGTAGGCGTCGATAAGGTACAGTTGTTGAGCGGCGATAAGGTGTTGGATAGGTATTAGGCTACTATACGAGTTGAAGTGGGTATCATCTTGCCAATGACCGAGAGAGAGCAGGGTGTGGTAGCGCTCAACCAGCCAGGCATAGTCATTGAGTGTGGCCTTAAGCTTTTCTGGTTCGGCCAATAGGGCTGCGCAGTCATCGAGATAGTCTTCTTGTTTGAGGCAAGTGGTAATTGGCCATTGGGGACGCTCGAATTTTTCGTCGACAGTCGGTGTTGGCCTTTCTAAAACAGCAAGTTGTTTGAGCGCTTGATAGCGTTTAAGCCCTATTGCCATCGGGTCATCATCTTTCGGCGCATCAAAGCCAAAGGCGTAAAGATAAGGGTTTTGTTCAAGATGCTGACTCAAGGCGGCCTCTTCCGTGTTTACCTGCTCAAGATAGGCGCTCGCCTGCGCTGAT
Source organism: Shewanella marisflavi (assembly GCF_002215585.1). Classification (NCBI taxonomy): domain Bacteria; kingdom Pseudomonadati; phylum Pseudomonadota; class Gammaproteobacteria; order Alteromonadales; family Shewanellaceae; genus Shewanella; species Shewanella marisflavi. The sequence continues at coordinate 3,022,609 of NZ_CP022272.1, read as the reverse complement.
GGCTCGCTATCTTGCAGATTGACCAAGAGTAAGATGAGATAGCCGCCGACGGGAATGAGTAGCAGGGTGAATAAGATCCATTTCAAAGCATGTAAAAAATGACGCATTTCAAATCCTTGTGGTGTTCGATGCCGTATCGACAGCTGAGCACTCAGTCTATCAGAGTCAGCTTTTTTTGTGCAAATAGCTGTGCGTTGGCGAGACCTGCTATCGGACACAAATAAAAAAGCGCGGCTAGAATATTGCCGCGCTTTGCTTGCTAACTAGCCTAATAGTGGCCAATTTTTTGATCTTACTGGCTTAGCCCTGCAGTAACTCCTTGGCATTGGCCAGGGTGTTGTTGGTGATGACATCGCCGCCCAGCAGGCGAGCCAACTCTTCGATACGTTGGTGCTTGTCCAGTGGCACCATAGAGGTCTCGGTTTGACCAGCCTTGCTCTGTTTGTTGACGAACATATGTTGGTGACCATTACCGGCGACTTGGGGCAGGTGAGTCACACAGAGCACCTGAGTCGATTCGCCCAAGCTGCGCAGCATCTTGCCGACCACGGCGGCGGTAGGACCTGAGATCCCCACATCGACCTCATCAAATATAAGTGTTGGCGTCGCTACCTTCTTGGCGGTGATCACCTGAATACCTAGACCGATACGAGACAACTCGCCGCCCGAGGCCACTTTGGCGATGGGTTGCAGCGGCTGCCCAGGGTTAGTGGTTACCTGAAACTCCACCGTGTCGCAGCCGTTGGGCGACATCATTTCGGGGTTAAACTGCACGTCGATGACAAACTTGCCCTTGGGCATGCTGAGTTCATGAATCGAGCGGGTTACCTGCTTGTCTAGCTCCTTAGCGTAACGCTGGCGGCTCTGACTGAGTTTTTGGGCATGAGCGATAAAGCTCTCGCGGCAACTTTCAAGCTGCTGGGCGATCTCATCGAGTTTCTCTTCATCTGAGTCCAGTTCGCTCAACTCCTGGCTCAGTGCCTGATGGTGCTGATAGAGATCTTTGGGGCTTACATGGTGCTTACGTGCCAGCATCATGATTTTCGATAGGCGCTGCTCCAGGGCGGCAAAATGATCTGGGTCCAGCTCCAATCTATCTAAGTAACGTTGTAGTTCGCTGCTGCTCTCCTGAACCTGGATCAAGGCGTCATTGAGCATGTTACCCACCCCTTTAAGCTCAGGATCGTAACCTTCGAGCTCCTGGGCTTGATCTAGGCTCATGTTGAGCAAAGATTCGATAGCGCCCTCTTCGCTATCCTGTAGCAGATAGAGGGTACGCTGACAGGCCTGGATCAGCGCTGTGCCGTTGGCGAGTTTCTTATGCTCGGCCTCTATCTCTTCAAACTCTTCTTCGCCCAGGGCGAATTCGTCCAGCTCTTCAACCTGATATTGCAGCAGTTGTTTGCGGGCGATGCGCTCATGCTGTGACTGCTGCAGTTGGCTCAGCTCCTTTTGGATCAGCTTAAAGCGTTGGTAGCTGGCGCTGCAGGCTTCGAGCAGCATCTTGTGGTTGGCGTAACTGTCGAGCAGGGTAAGTTGATGCTCACTCTTTAACATAGCGTGATGAGCATGTTGGCCGTGGATGCCGATAAGCAGCTGGCCTAAGGCGCGCATCTGATTAAGAGGCACTGGATTACCATTGATGTAGGCGCGTGAGCGTCCATCGCTGCCAATGGTGCGGCGCAGTATGCATTCGTCGTCAAGCTCAAGATCATTGTCTTCTAACCAACGTCTGGCCAATGGGATATCGTTGAGGGCGAAGCGAGCACTGACTTCTGCCTTGGTGGCGCCCGGTCTGACTGTGTTGGCATCGGCGCGGTTACCGAGGCAAAGCCCTAAGGCATCGATGGCGATCGATTTACCTGCGCCGGTTTCACCGGTAATGCTGGTCATACCGGACTTAAAGTCGAGTTCTAAAAAGCGGACAATGGCAAAGTTATTGATGCTGAGCTGACAAAGCATGATGACATCCTTTTACAAAGTACTGTATTCATGCACAGTATATACTGATTTTTTATACAGTAAATACCTGTGTGCTTTTTACCCGTTAAAATAGATTTTCACCGCCAGAGAGTAACCAGTGGTGCAGTAAGGGAATGGTGACAAAGCTAATGACTATCCCCAGACTGATGGTTTGTGCGCTACTGGTGGCGCCCACGTTAAACCTGTGTGCCAGCAGATAGACGCTGGCGGCGGTGGGCAGCGCCGCCAAGAGCACTCCCATCTGTAGTAGTGCCCCTGAGATGCCAAGGGTGCTGAGCAGTAGATAGGCCAATAGGGGCTGCAGTAGGAGTTTGCTTAGGTTAAGCATAGTCAGTTCGACAATGCGCGACTGGTTTCCAGCTGCGTTGCGGCTTCCTTGATTGGCTTTACACAGCACCATGCCGATGGCAAACAGAGCGCAGGGGCTAGAAGTCATGCCAAACTGCCTGATGATATCGGCGATGGGGCGATACAGCTCTATGTGGGCCGCCGATAAAGCAACCCCCGCTAAGCTACCCAATATGATGGGGTTTTGGATTAGGGCGAAGAACACTGTCTTCAGCGCACTGTCGGTTTGTCCCTGAAACAGCGCCAGCTGGGCCAGTACAATGGCAAATACCGTAACCGACAATAGGCTGGCCAGCGCAGCGGCGGCCAGGGCCAGTTGATCGCCGGGGAATAGCATCATCATCAGCGGAATACCGATAAACGAGGTGTTGCCAAAGGTAGTGTTAAGGGCGCGAATGGCGGCTAAGGGTTTGTCTTTGGGCTGCATCCAGAGGGAAAATAAGCCTGTGATCAGATAGATAACGGCCATCGCCAGACTGTAGCCGCCGATAAAGCCCCAGTTAGTGATCGCTTCAATTGGGGTTTCGGCCAGCACTATCATCATGATCGCGGGAAAGGCGATGTAGTACACATATTGGTTGAGCACATTGTCGCTGCCCTCGGGCAGTAGCCGGGCTTTCTGGACTATAAAGCCGGTGATCATGATGCCGAACACCACTATCAGTGGCGAGAGAGTGGGTAACATAGACAGGCTGCTTCCTTGGCGTGAGTCTAGCGGGGGGAATATCCGCTTTCGCTTAATACTGACCTTAAGGTTAACACTTAGCCTGGCGAGTCCCTATAACGCGAAAGTCTAATGCTGGGGGCCTGGTCGTCTTTGCAGAGGCTTGGGCGGCGGTAAGATGCCAAGTTCCTGATAGAAATGGATCTGGCGTCTGAGTTCAAATAGGGAGCCGACGCGTCGCTGCTCCCCGATAGTCAGACACCAGGTATTAGTTAACCCATCCGGGTTAGTGAGCACAAATCCTTGGTAGATAAGTTTGCGCATCACGCACCCACGGAGATCCCTATGTTGGAAACGCCTGACTGCACTATCTCTTTGCGCAGCGCCTTGACGAAGTCGGCAGTGATTTTTGGATTTTCTTCGATGATTTCCAGTAATGATGCCTGCAGGGTTTTCTCTTCCTGCATCACCTCATGATTGAAGATGAACTCATCCAGCGCTTCTTCATCCATCTCCTCATCGACTGTTGCCTCGATGTAGTTGGCTACGGTACTTGAGGAGAGTTTGCTGATATTGGTGATATCGTCTTCTACCTTGCTTTGAATGGCGCTTAGCAAGGAGGTTAGGGCAACGGCGGCATCCATGGCCGGGTAGACGCCATAAACATCGAAATCGGCGGGCTCAGGCGTGTTGAGATCCAGACGCTCCAGGTAGAGTTCGATATTGAGCTTAAGCTTTTGATCGTACATAGATTGCCACAGCAGGTTAAGCAGGGTGTCTAGCACTTGAGGATCGCCAAATTCGCACACTTCGCTAAACAACTGATAGTTGGGATACATGCGCTGACACAGGGCGATGGCGAAGAGCTTCTTCTGCTCCAGTTCGAGGGCCTTAAGGCGTTTAAAAAAACCGGGTTTATTACTCATCGATCACATCCATAGATAACTGGGCTATTACTTGATTTGCGGCCGATTCTACCTTAGAAAGCTCGTCAAGTAACTCAAGTATTTCCGGCTCGACCAGATCGACACCGGCATTTTGCTTGAGTGACTGTTCAATCTCTCGACAGAGCCGCTGAGTGGTAGGTACGCCGCAATAGCAGCTGGCGCCGTGGAGCTTATGAACATGGGCTATCATCGCCTCACTGTCCTGATGTTCCAAGGCGGTTGAGATATTCTCTCGGGTTTCGGGCAGCGAATCGATCAGCATCTGCAACATCTCTAGTGCCAGACTGGTTTTCTGGTTGGCCTGGGTCAGGCAGAGTTCCCAATTAAGGGTGTGCTGATCGAAGTGGGTAAACTGAGGCCTTGTCTTCCAGCGGCTGATCACGCTCTTAAGCGCTGCCTCATCGATAGGCTTTGGCAGGTAGCCGTCCATACCGCTCTGGTCGATACGTTCTCGTTCTTCGGCAATCGCGTGGGCAGTCACCGCCACTATGGGAGTATTGCGGTTGAGCGAATATTCGCGTATCTGCTTGGTGGCGCTAAATCCGTCAGTGCCGGGCATCTGAATATCCATGAAGATAAGGTCGAAGCTCTTTGCCTTAGCAAGCTCTACCGCCGCCTGGCCGTTGTTGGCCACAGTCACTTTGGTGACTAGCTCCTTGAGCAGGGTATCAATGAGTTTCAGGTTGGCCGGATTATCATCCACCGCCAATACGCTCATCGGCTCACGAATCTGAGTTGCCTTCACCGCTTCTTTAAAGGGCATGGCTTCATATTGAGCGCGGTGGGGATTAATTAGGGTAACGGCCAGGGCGCGCTCGCCTACAGGCGCCTGCATCACCTTGTCGACGTTTGGCTGGATAAGGTTCATCTTGGTGGCGCTATCGCTGCTACTACATATATAGAGGGTGTAGTCGCTGATCTGGGCAATCTTGTTGAGTACCTCTAGCAGATCTGGGCTGCTGGCCAGATCGTTGCAGCTGATGATGGCGTAGTCGAAGTGACGCCCCTCTTCACCGGCAATACGGGCCAAGTCCTCGGGCGTTGTGATGCTGACACTCTGCATCCCCCAATGCTGCAGTAAGTTTTCGTGTACCTTGCGTGAAAGCTTGCGTGGCTCGAATAACAATACTGTCTTATCGATAAGCTTGTCGGTTTCCAGCGCCTGACTGATAGGGTATTGGCTTAACTTAAGTGGCAGTGTGAACCAGAAGGTGGAGCCTTTATCCGGTGCCGAGATACAACCAATCTGGCCGCCCATACGATTGATCAGTCGCTTGGTGATGATGAGACCAAGACCTGTGCCGCCAAAACGGCGCGAGATAGAGGAGTCAGCCTGACCAAATGCCTGGAATAGCTGGGCCTGATGCTGTTTGTCTATGCCTATACCTGTATCTGTCACTTCACAGCGAATATTGATCTTTTCTGGCTCCTCACTGGTGAGGCGTATCTTAAGATGAACGCTGCCGCTGTCGGTGAACTTGATGGCATTACCCACCAGATTAGTGATCACCTGGCTAACCCGCAGGGCGTCACCCGAGACGTTATCGTTGATGCTCGGATCTATGTCGACCACGAGTTCGAGGTCTTTGTCCTTGGCGCTATTGGCCAGCAGAGAGATGGTATCGTCAATCACCTCGCGTAGGGCAAAAGGCATGTTCTCCAGTTCCATCTTGCCCGCTTCCAACTTGGAGAAGTCGAGAATGTCGTTGATGATCCCCAGCAGGTTAGTCGCGCTCTTTTCTATGGTCTTGATGTAGTCCTGCTGACTGGCATGCAGTGGCGTTTTGAGTAGCTGTTTGGCAAAACCTATCACCCCGTTGAGCGGCGTACGTAGTTCGTGGGACATGTTGGCTAAGAACTCAGACTTGATACGGCTGGCCTCGAGGGCGCGCTTTTTGGCCAGATCCAGCTCGACGTTTTGGATCTCAATCTGCTCTAGGGTTTCCCGCAGATCTGAGGTCGCCTGGTCAATATTTTGCTGCATCTCCTCATGGTATTCCGACAGGGAGCTTGCCATGGCATTGATACCACGTTTGAGCAGATCCAACTCACCGATTAGGTTGCCATCGACCCTTGTGTCTAGCTTGCCCTCACGGATCTTGGCCACTACGCGCACCATTTCAGTGATGGGGTGAGTGACGTTTTTTACCAGGCGGAAGGTAAACAGTAGGTTCAGCTGTACGCCGATCAGCACTATGATGAAGGCGGCTACGGCTGCTCTGTGCTGTTCCAGCAGAGCGTTTTCTTTGTTGAGCAACACGGCAATATAGCCAAGCTTGGCAGAGTTAACTTGCTGTGCCATGGTGTTGCTGTCGTAGGGGCTGACCAAGAGCTCGCGCTGGCTGGAGAAGATGGGACTGCGCATAATGATGCTGTCGCCAAAGGGTTCAATTGCTGTGGTCTGCAACGAATCTATGGGCTCGTTATAGCGCATAAACTCATGATTTTTATAGTGGTGCGAGGTCACTATTACCCGGTTGTTGGTGTCGAAAATGGCGATAAACTGCACCAGATTAGACTTGTTGAGTTGCACCGAGGTGATCAGGCGTTTGGTGGTTTCGAAATTTTTGGTTTCCAGGCCAATTTCAGCGGAAATGGCCAGGGGCTCGATGATATTGCTGCCCCTTTCGATTAAGCTTTCTTCCAGTTCATAGAAACGATTTATGGTAAAATAGCTGCCAAGCAAAATACCAACCAAAATAGTGGGCGCTAATGCCAGCACGAGAACCCAGGCTCTCAGGCTGTATTTAGTCATATTATCTGCACTATTCATGGAGTTGGTTTTATTCGTCTGCGTTGGTTATAGGTTACATTAGACTGCCAGACTTTGTGCAGTCTTTACTAGTATTTTTATTGTTTTAGAGGCCTAGATGGCACAATTTTATAAAGCTAAACCCCGAAAAACTCAGCGAACTCTCGCCAAGCAAAGTTTCGATGTTACCCAGCTCGACCATCTGGGGGCAGGGATAGCAGATGGCGAGGGAAAAATTGTCTTTATTCCTGGTGCCTTGCCCGGTGAGAGAGTGACGGCGCAGATAACAGAACAGAAGAAGCGTCACGCCAAAGCCAAGCTCATTAAGGTTGAGAGCGCAAGCACTGCGCGTATTGAGCCCAACTGCCCCTATTATGGTCGCTGCGGCGGCTGCGACCTGCAGCATCTGGCGCTGGATTCACAACGTGATGCCAAGCAAGCTGCCCTGGTGAATCTTATTGAGAAGATGGGGCGTACCCAAGCCCAGCATATCAGTGCGTCGTTGTCGGGTGAGGGCTGGCATTATCGCCGCCGCGCTCGTATGGCAACGCAATATCAGCGAGATAGCAAGCAGCTCAATTTAGGCTTTCGCGCCTTGGCCAGTAGCGATGTGGTCAATATCGATGCTTGCCCTGTGCTGGCTAAGTCGCTATCGGATCTGCTGCAACCTTTAAACCTTTGTCTGAATCAACTCAGTGGCAAACGCACTTTGGGTCATGTGGAGCTTTTGTCGGTGGACTCGGGCGATGGTGTGGTGGTGCGTATCACTACTGCGCTAAATGATAAGGATAAGGCGCTGTTAATCGCCTTTGGACAGGCCCATCAGGTCAGCGTCACCCTGCTGGACGACGATGGTCAGTTAGAGACTGTAACTGGTGAATCGGGTTTACCTTATTACCGCCTGAATGATGGAAGTCAGCTTGGCTTCTCGCCGGGTAACTTTATTCAGGTCAATGGCGAGATCAATCAGCAGATGATCACTCAGGCGATCGACTGGCTCCAAGTCGAGCCGGGCGAGCGGGTGCTCGACCTTTTCTGCGGCGTGGGGAATTTTACCCTGCCGCTGGCCAAGGCCGGCGCTAAGCTAGTAGGGGTCGAAGGAGTCGAGGCTATGGTTACCCAGGCTAAACGCAATGCCGAGGCGAGCGGTGTCGAAGGCACCGAGTTTTACCATGCCGACTTGAGTGCCGATCTCTCTAATGCGCACTGGCTTGGGCGGATTGATAAGTTATTGCTGGATCCCGCCAGAGCCGGCGCCTTTGAGAGTCTACAATGGTTAAAGAAGATGAAGCCCAAGGCGATTGTCTATATCTCCTGTAATCCAGTGAGCCTGGCCAGAGATTGTGAGCCGCTACTGGCACAGGGATATGTACTGAGCCGTCTCGGGCTTATCGATATGTTTCCCCAGACTCATCATATCGAGGCCATGGCCTTGTTTGAGTTGGATAAATAAGTCGATTAAGCGGCCAAATAGTCGACGCATATCAATTGACATTGGCGGGGGAATCCCCAAGATAGTGGGTTCGGTATTGGCTATGTCATGTGACACTTTCAGGATGACAGAACAGGTCGAGCAATTTAGGGGCAATAACTTAAGTTATAAAGGACATGCAGTAGATGGTATCTGTTAGAGAAGCACATTTTAAAGACACAGATTTTCAATTAACCGAATGGGTTAATCGTTATCTGAGTGACGCCGAAGAGGCCAGCACCTTACTCGCTCTGATCAAACAGGTCGAGGATTTGGTGGCGAAACATGATGCTAACGATACCCTGCTAATCGGTCGTGCCCGCGAGTTGATTGAGATCCTAGCCCCACTCAACATGGATATCGAAACCCTACAAGCGGCAGTGATCTTCGTGGTGTTTGATGCCGGCCTGCTGACTGAGGAGCAGATGCTTGAGCTGTTTGGCGACAAGTTAACTACCTTAGTGAACAGCGTAGTGACTATGGATGCCATAGGTGCGCTAAAGGTCAATGAGCAGAGCCGCAACGCCGAACCTCAAATCGATAACATTCGGAAGATGCTGCTGGCCATGGTGGAAGATGTCCGCGCCGTGGTGATCAAGCTGGCCGAACGTATCTGTTTGCTGCGGGAAGTGAAAAATGCCGACGAGGAGACTCGTGTGCTGTTGGCCCGTGAGATCGCCGATATCTATGCGCCGCTAGCCAACCGTCTGGGGATAGGTCAGCTCAAATGGGAGCTGGAAGATATTTCATTTCGCTATCTGCACCCTGAGGTCTACAAGGATATTGCCAAGCAGCTTGATGGCAAGCGGGTGGATCGTGAGATCTATATCGAGAATTTCGTTAACCAGCTGCAGCAGCGGCTGGATGAGGAGCAGATCCGCGCCAAGGTCTATGGCAGACCTAAGCATATCTATAGCATCTGGAAGAAGATGCGCGGCAAAGATCTCACCTTCGATGAGCTGTTTGATGTGCGCGCCGTGCGTATCGTCACCGAGCGTTTACAAGACTGCTATGGCGCTTTAGGTGTGGTGCACACCCTTTGGCATCATATCCCGCGCGAATTCGATGATTACGTTGCTAACCCTAAGCCTAACGGTTATCAATCTATTCACACCATAGTGGTAGGCCCAGAGGGCAAGACGGTAGAGATACAGATCCGTACCGAGCAGATGCATGAAGATGCCGAGCTTGGGGTGGCCGCCCACTGGAAATATAAAGAGGGCACCACGGGTAAGCAGAGCGGCTACGAAGAGAAGATCAATTGGCTGCGTAAGATCCTGCAGTGGCAGGAAGATGTGGCCGAGAGTGGCAATTTGGTGGATGAAGTCCGCAGCCAGGTTTTTGAGGACAGGGTCTATGTCTTCACCCCTAACGGTGACGTAGTGGATCTGCCTATGGGCTCAACCGTGCTCGATTTTGCCTACTATATTCACTCTCAGGTGGGGCATAAGTGTATTGGTGCCAAGGTCGATGGTCGTATCGTACCCTTTACCTATCAGGTGGAAACCGGTGAGCGGGTGGAGATCATCACCTCTAAGCATCCCAACCCTAAGCGGGATTGGCTGAACCCTAACCTAGGCTATATCAAGACCTCGCGTACCCGCTCTAAGATCCAGCATTGGTTTAAGCAGCAAGACAGAGACAAGAATATTGTCGCCGGCCGCGAGATGCTCGAGACCGAGCTGGCGCGCTCAGGCCTGACTCTTAAAGATGCCCAAAGCGCGGTGGAACGTTTCAACATGGTGGGCATGGATGATCTGCTGGCCGGAATCGGCGGTGGTGATGTCAGGCTTAATCAGGTGGTTAACCATGTTCAGAGCCGGATGCGCATCAATGAGGTGTCTGAAGAGGAAGCCCTTGAAGATCTGCTGAAGAAGAATCAGGCGCGCTCAACCGGAAAAGGCAAAGGCCAGGTTGAGGTCAATGGTGTCGGTAACCTGCTTAGTCATATCGCAAAATGCTGTCAGCCTGTGCCTGGGGATGAGATCTTTGGTTTTATCACTAAGGGTAGAGGGATCTCTGTGCATCGGGCCGATTGTGAGCAGGTCAAAGAGCTGATGCGGGTGCATCCAGAGCGCAGCGTCGATGTGGTCTGGGGCGAGAACTATTCTGGTGGTTATAAATTAAAGCTTAAGGTATTGGCCAATGATCGCAGCGGTCTGCTCAGGGACCTTACCTCTGTGTTGGCGGCCGAGAAATCGAACGTGCTGGCCATGAGTTCATCTTCCGATGTGAAGACCCAGACCGCCGCCATCGAGCTGGAGCTTGAGCTGTATAATCTCGAGGGCTTGTCGCGAGTGATCGCCAAGCTGTCTCAGGTGAGCGGTGTTATCGAGGCGAGACGTCTTTAAGTCATTCGCTAATCGCTGAAACGATAAAACTAAGAGGCGGCCTAGGTCGCCTTTTTGATAGGGAAGATGATGCAGAGTAAATCCGATATCCAGAAGCTGCTGACCATCATGGAGCGGCTTCGAGACCCAGAGGCTGGTTGCCCCTGGGATAAGGCGCAGAGCTATCAGACTATAGTTCCTTTTACCTTGGAGGAAGCCTTCGAGGTGGCCGACACCATAGAGCGCGGCGCCCTCGATGAGCTGCCGGGGGAGCTTGGGGATCTACTGTTTCAGGTGATCTTCTATTGTCAGCTGGGTAAGGAGCAGGGGCGTTTCGATTTTGAGCTGGTGGTGGAAAAGATCTGCACTAAGCTCACCGAGCGTCATCCCCATGTGTTTGGCGAGATGAACCAGGCCTCTAGTGAGACGGTACGTGAAACCTGGGAGAGCATCAAAGCCAAAGAACGCGCCGGTCGCTCACTGCATTCGGTGCTCGATGATATTCCCAAAGCCCTGCCGGCCCTTTCCCGCGCGGCCAAGGTGCAGCGAAGAGTGGCGACGGTCGGGTTCGATTGGAATGATTTAGCGCCTGTGGTGGCCAAGATCCATGAGGAGATCGACGAAGTGATGGTCGAGGTTGCTGCCCAGGATAGAGACAAGATGGAAGATGAGCTCGGGGATCTGCTGTTTGCCGTAGTGAATCTGGCAAGGCATCTTAAGCTGGATCCTGAGCAGGCGCTGCGCCGGGCAACGCATAAATTTGAGCATCGCTTTCGCGGCGTCGAGGCCTTGGCTGCCCAGTCGGATAAATCGATGCAGGAGCATACGCTCGCTGAACTGGACGCTTATTGGGAGCAAGTCAAGCGAAATGATCCCCTAAAAGACTAAAATAGTTGCCGTTACCTATTTGTCGAAACCGATGGGCTTTGGTATAATAACGCCCCGTCCTAGTGCTTTCATACAAGCACATATTTCCAACTCATTTTCTCAGGTTCAGCATGACTACAAGGTATATCTTCGTTACTGGTGGCGTGGTTTCATCACTAGGTAAAGGCATTGCAGCAGCATCATTGGCGGCAATTTTAGAGGCTAGAGGCCTTAATGTAACCATTATGAAGTTGGATCCTTATATTAACTTGGATCCAGGTACCATGAGCCCAACTCAGCACGGTGAAGTATTCGTGACTGAAGATGGGGCTGAAACTGACCTCGACTTGGGTCACTACGAGCGTTTCATCCGTACTAAGATGAACCGTCGTAACAACTTCACCACGGGTCGTATCTACGAAGAAGTGCTGCGCAAAGAGCGTCGTGGCGACTATCTGGGCGCCACCATTCAGGTGATCCCACATATTACCAATGCAATTAAAGAGAAAGTGCTTGAGGGCGGAGAAGGGCACGACGTGGCGATCGTTGAGATCGGCGGTACCGTTGGTGATATCGAGTCATTGCCTTTCCTTGAGTCAATTCGTCAGTTGGGCGTAGAACTAGGCCGTGATCGTACCCTATTTATGCATTTGACCCTGGTGCCTTTCCTTGGCGCGGCGGGCGAAGTTAAAACCAAGCCGACACAGCACTCTGTGAAGGAGCTGCGTTCTATCGGTATCGCACCAGACGTATTGGTTTGCCGTGGTGATCGCGCGATTCCATCTAACGAGAAGGCGAAGATTTCGCTTTTCTGTAACGTTGAAGAGCGTGCGGTGATCTCACTAAAAGATGTCGATAGTATCTACAAGATCCCAGCACTGCTGAAGGCGCAAGGTCTGGATGATCTGGTCACCAAGCGTTTCGGTCTTGATTGTAAAGAAGCCGATCTGTCTGAGTGGGAAAACGTTATCTACCAAGAAGCCAACCCAACAGGCGAAGTTACTATCGGTATGGTGGGCAAGTACACTGAATTACCAGATGCCTATAAGTCGGTTAACGAAGCGCTGAAACATGCCGGCCTGTTTAATCGCGTATCGGTGAACATTAAGTATATCGATTCACAAAATATCGAAGCCAAAGGCACAGAAGTACTGGAAGGCCTTGACGGTATCCTGGTACCGGGCGGTTTCGGTGAGCGCGGCGTCGAAGGTAAGATCATGGCGGCTCAGTATGCCCGTGAAAATAACCTACCTTATTTCGGTATCTGTCTAGGTATGCAAGTGGCACTGATTGAATTCGCTCGCCACGTGGCTGGTTTAGAAAATGCGCATTCAACCGAGTTCAACAAAGACACGCCGTATCCAGTTGTGGGCTTGATCACAGAATGGATTGACGAACAAGGTAATATCGAGCAACGTCATGAAGAATCAGATCTCGGTGGCACCATGCGTCTAGGCGCACAGCTGTGTCATCTGATCGAAGGTACTAAGGCGGCAGAAGCCTACAAGGGCCTAACCTGTGTAGAGCGTCACCGTCACCGTTACGAAGTGAACAACACATACAGAGAACGTTTAGAGAAAGCTGGCTTGGTATTTAGCGGTCTGTCAACAGATCGTCAGCTGGTTGAAATGATTGAACTCCCTAACCACCCTTGGTTTGTGGCGGGTCAGTTCCACCCTGAATTTACATCAACACCTCGCGATGGTCAGCCATTGTTCCAAGGTTTTGTTGCTGCAGCCGTAGCGTACCAAAAACGCGATTTAGGCTAATCTATATACAAGGGCCGCTTCCGACTCTCGGAGGCGGCTTTTTTGTTTCAGATGATGTAAATTTAGCGATAAGAATTTTAGTTTTGCATTAACTTTTTAAACTTAAATCTTAAACTTAAAGTCGAGGAAATTATGGCTAAAATTATCAATGTCATTGGTCGCGAGATCATGGATTCACGCGGTAACCCAACGGTTGAAGCGGAAGTACATCTAGATGGTGGTTTTGTTGGTATGGCTGCTGCGCCATCGGGTGCCTCTACCGGTAGCCGTGAAGCACTAGAACTGCGTGACGGTGACAAGAGCCGTTACATGGGTAAAGGTGTATTGACTGCTGTCGCTAACATCAACGGCCAGATCCGTGACGCCCTAATGGGTAAAGATGCAACGGCACAGGCCGAGCTGGATCAGATCATGATCGACCTGGATGGCACTGAGAACAAAGACAAGCTAGGCGCTAACGCTATCCTGGCCGTGTCTCTGGCTGCTGCTAAAGCCGCTGCTGCTTTTAAAGGTATGCCTTTGTATGCACACATCGCCGAGCTAAACGGTACTCCTGGCCAGTACTCTATGCCTGTGCCTATGATGAACATCCTTAACGGTGGTGAGCACGCCGACAACAACGTTGATATCCAAGAGTTCATGGTTCAGCCTGTTGGTGCTAAGAGCTTCCGTGAAGCACTGCGCATGGGCGCCGAAATCTTCCACAACCTGAAGAAGGTTCTGCAAGAGAAGGGTCTTAACACTGCTGTGGGTGATGAAGGTGGTTTTGCGCCTAACTTAGCGTCTAACGCCGATGCTTTGGCAGTGATTAAGATTGCGGTAGAAAAAGCAGGTTACAAGCTGGGTGAAGATGTAACACTGGCTCTTGACTGTGCAGCATCTGAGTTCTACAAAGATGGTCAGTATGATCTATCTGGCGAGGGTAAGGTATTTGACTCAAACGGCTTCTCTGACTTCCTTAAGTCACTGACCGAAGAGTACCCTATCGTGTCTATCGAAGATGGTTTGGACGAGTCAGATTGGGATGGCTGGGCATACCAGACACAAATCCTTGGCGACAAGATTCAGCTGGTCGGTGATGACCTGTTTGTTACCAATACTAAGATCCTAAGCCGTGGTATCGAGAACAAGATCGCTAACTCTATTCTGATCAAGTTCAACCAAATCGGTTCACTGACTGAAACCTTAGCGGCAATTCGCATGGCGAAAGACGCAGGTTACACAGTGGTTATCTCTCACCGTAGTGGTGAAACCGAAGATGCGACTATCGCGGATCTTGCGGTAGCGACTGCAGCGGGTCAAATCAAGACTGGTTCACTGTGTCGTAGTGACCGTGTGGCTAAGTACAACCAGCTGCTACGTATCGAAGAGCAGTTAGGTGAAAAAGCGCCATATAAGGGCCGTAGCGAGATTAAAGGCCAAGCATAACCGAGTTTTTTGCGGTTAAATTGGTAAAAGGCCACCACTTGGTGGCCTTTTTTGTTGTAATATCAGTTCAGCCTTTTAACAGAGATAAAGCCCATTAAGGATGAAGCGACTTCTTATCGCCATGTTTGCGCTGCTTGGCCTGCTCCAGTATCGACTCTGGTGGGGGCAAAATAGTTTACCCGAATCTTTTCAGCTGCAAGAACAGATCCAGTTGCAGCGTGAGAGCAACGCCAAATTAATCGAACGCAATCAGGTACTCAAAGAAGAGATCCTCGATCTTCGTCGCGGCACTGAGGCCCTTGAAGAGCGGGCTCGTAATGAGCTGGGTATGGTTAAACAGGGCGAAACTTTTTTTCGTGTAGTGGGCGAGCCTCAGCGTAAAGCCGAGATAGGCGAGCAGTAGGTAATGGCTCCCGCCATGGCCTTGAAACCTGACATGAGTTCAAATCAATGACAAGTTCCATCAAAGATCTCGTTGCCATCGTTCCCGCCGCCGGTATTGGTGCGCGCATGGGCGCTGAGATCCCTAAGCAGTATCTGATGTTAAATCATCAAGCTATTCTGGCGCATACCCTAGATCGCCTATTGGAACATCCGCGTATAACGCAGGTGATCCTAGCCCTGAGCCCAGAAGATACTCATTTTGCCAAGCTGACTCAGGCAACGCATCCCAAACTCATGACTGTCGTGGGCGGTAAAGAGCGTGCCGATTCTGTGCTGAGCGCGCTCAATGTGGCGCCAGATTCTGCCTGGGCGCTCGTTCACGACGCGGCTCGTCCCTGTCTAAGTCATGCCGATATCGATAAGCTGATCGCCGCCTGTGAAACCGAAGCTGGTAAGCACCAGGGCGCCATCTTAGCCATGCCAGTGCGAGACACCATGAAGCGCTCAACGGCCGATGGCAAGATAGCGAATACGGTTTGCCGAGAAAACCTTTGGCATGCTCTGACCCCGCAGTTGTTTCCTGTGGTGTCTTTGCGACAAAATCTTGCCCAGGCACTGTCGTCGGGAGTTGCTATTACCGATGAGGCCTCGGCGATGGAGTGGGCTGGTGGTCAGCCACTACTGGTAAGTGGCCGCTTTGACAACATTAAGGTAACCCATCCAGACGATTTGCAATTGGCTGCATTGTTTCTACAGGCGGCCCAGGCAGATGACCCAGATTCAACTAAAGGTGACTGAAAGATGAATATACGTATCGGCCACGGTTTCGACGTACACAAGTTTGGTGGTGAGTTGCCGCTGATTTTAGGCGGTGTTGAAGTGCCTTATGATACCGGTTTGGTTGCCCATTCCGATGGGGATGTGGTGCTGCATGCCATCTCAGATGCCATTCTTGGCGCCATGGCGCTGGGGGATATCGGCAAACATTTTCCCGATACCGACCCTGAGTTCAAAGGTGCTGACAGCCGAGTGTTACTGCGCCACTGTTATCAGCTCGCGCGGGATAAAGGCTACCAGCTAGGCAACCTTGATGTGACCATTATTGCCCAGGCACCTAAGATGCTGCCGCATATTGATGCCATACGTCAGTGCTTGAGTGAAGACTTAGCCAGCGATATTGAGGCTATTAATGTTAAGGCTACCACAACCGAGAAGCTTGGTTTTACTGGCCGAAAAGAGGGCATCGCCGTAGAAGCCGTGGTGCTCATGTGCGCTGAGCCAAGATAAGAGAGAGTTATGACCCCATTGCATTATTTGTTTGGCCAGCCTCAGGCGAGTGCCGATTTGAGAACCCATAACAGTGATTTTATCGTGCAGGAGATCCTGCCCTTTCTACCCACTGGTGAGGGGGAGCATCATATGCTGCATATTCGCAAGTCGGGGCTTAATACCGCCGATGTGGCACGTATGCTCTCTAGCTTTGCCGGTGTGCACCCGAAAGAAGTGACCTTTGCGGGGCAGAAAGACAGACACGCTATCACAGAGCAATGGTTTGGGGTAAGGATCCCGGGTAAGAGCATGCCCGACTGGCAATCGCTAAACAGTGAACAGCTAACTGTGCTTTCCAGTGCCCGTCACGGTAAGAAGCTGCGCACCGGCGCACTTGCAGGCAATCGTTTTACCCTGACGCTCAGAGCCGTCTCCGATATGGATGAAGTGGTCAGGCGTCTTGAGCTGATTAAACACACAGGTGTGCCCAACTACTTTGGTGAGCAGCGATTTGGTCATGACGGTAAAAATTTGATTTTTGGCCGTCAGATGCTCAACGGCAGCAAGAAGGTCAAGGATAGAAATAAGCGCAGTATCTATCTGTCAGCAGTGCGCTCACATCTCTTTAATCAAGTGGTCAGCGAGCGTTTACGTCAGTTCGAGCTTAAGGTGCTCGAGGGGGATTGCGTGATGCTGGCGGGCAGTAAGAGTTACTTTGTCGCCAACCCTTGGGATGAGGCGCTACACAAGCGATTGGATGAGCAAGATATTTTGCTCTCGGCGCCCTTATGGGGGCGTGGTCAGGCGCTGTGTGAAGCCGAGGCTCTGACGTTTGAGCAGAGTGTGTGTGAGCCCTTTGCTGAAGATTGTGCAGGCCTTGAGCAGGCGGGATTGAATCAAGAACGTCGCCCGCTTATCTTGCTACCCCAGCAACTCAGTTACGAGATTAACGACGATACCTTGGTCCTCAAGTTTGCACTACCAGCGGGCAGCTTTGCCACTTCTGTACTGCGGGAACTGGTGGATTATCAGGATGTCAAAGAGCGAGAGTTTCAGGCTCGTCGAGCCGCAGCGAGTGAACAAGCCCATGATTAAAATATTAGTCAGCAATGACGATGGTATAGCGGCACCTGGAATTGCCGCACTGTCTAATGCCTTGGCAAAACAATATGAGGTGATGACGGTAGGGCCAGATCGTAACTGCTCTGGCGCCAGTAACTCATTGACCTTGACTAACCCTTTGCGAATTAATAAGTTAGACAATGGTTATATTTCAGTCAGTGGCACGCCAACCGACTGTGTCCATCTGGCGATTCGTGAATTTTATGTTGAGGAGCCAGACATAGTGGTTTCTGGCATCAATGCCGGTGCCAATATGGGCGACGATACCCTTTATTCAGGGACGGTTGCCGCCGCGATGGAAGGGCGCTTTTTAGGCTTACCCGCCATTGCCATCTCTTTGGTAGGCCGAGAGTTGAAACATTATGATAGCGCCGCCTATTATGCCTGTAAGATAGTGGCAGGGCTTATTGAAAGCCCTATTGCATCGGACCAAATTTTAAATGTGAATGTGCCGGATCTGCCGCTGGATGAAATTAAAGGAATAAGGGTGACACGCCTTGGGGCGCGGCACAGGGCTGAGGGGATGGTGCGCATGCAAGATCCTGCCGGACGTGAAATATTTTGGCTCGGCCCTCCGGGTGAAGAGCAAGATGCCAGTGAAGGGACAGACTTTCACGCGGTTGCTAATGGCTATGTATCTGTGACGCCTTTAACTGTTGATCTGACGGCCTTTGAACAAGTTCCAAAAATAAAGCAATGGGTAGAGCAATTATGAATGGGGTAACCACCACGGCGGCACTGAATCTGGCACATAGCCTTCAGCGAGCTGGTATTAACAATACTGATGTATTATCTGTGGTGGCTAACACGCCAAGAGAACTTTTTCTTGATGCGGCTCTGGGGCACAAGGCTTATGAAAATACTGCCTTGCCTATCGGCCAGGGTCAGACGATCTCTCAGCCCTATATTGTCGCGCGGATGACAGAGCTGTTATTGGAAACCAAGCCCAAGCGGGTATTGGAGATTGGCACAGGCTCGGGTTACCAGGCGGCCATTCTCGCCCAGTTGGTTGACGAGTTGTGTACCGTTGAGCGGATTAAGAGTTTACAGATCCAGGCGCGTCAACGTTTAAAGCGACTCGATCTTCATAATGTTTCCTTTAAATATGGTGATGGCTGGAAAGGCTGGGCCAATAAGGGGCCTTTCGATGCCATCATGGTGACAGCCGCGGCAAGCAGTGTTCCCGAAGCACTGCTGGAGCAGCTGGTAGATGGTGGTGTGCTGGTGATCCCCGTAGGGGAAGAGACTCAGCAGTTGATGCGAGTCAGTCGCCAGGGCAATCAATTTTTCTCGAAAACCATAGAAATGGTCAAATTTGTCCCTCTGGTTAATGGTGAATTGGCTTAGTGGTTGTGACACGTATAGAAAGGCCTCTGCCTTGGAGCAGAGGGCTGGCGCTATGATGAGAGTCTTGTCAAAGAGCGTCGTTCATTTTGTTATATTATTCTTGTCGATCTGGATGACGGGTTGTAGCTTTCAGGCCCATACACCAGCACCTGTCGTTAACGTAAACACTCCGGTGAAGACTGCCTATAAAAGAGGTGGCCTCACATCCGACCACTATAAGGTCAAGCGTGGAGATACCCTGTACTCGATCTCCTGGGCCGCCAATAAAGATTTTGCCGAAATCGCCCGATATAACGGGCTTCGCAAGCCATATACCATCTATCCCGGACAGGTTTTAAAGCTAAAATCGACAAAGAATGTTACAAATGCCAAAACAAAGCAAAGCAGTCAAGTATTAGCGAGTAATAGGCAGCAAGACACTCGCAAAAGTTTTAATAAACAACCGGTTAAGCAAAGTCAGGCGCCGACCGTCAGTAAAATGGCACCGGTGAAAAAATCACTTGATCGGGGCGATAAATCAGCATACGCTGTTACAACTGACCAACAAGATGTTAACGTTGTTATCCACAAGCCGAGTAGTACTCTACCTAAGAAGGTGCAGCGGTGGCATTGGCCTGTTAAGGGCAAGTTGATCGGAAAATTCTCTACCAAGGAACAAGGTAATAAAGGAATTAAGATCGCAGGATCTCGGGGCGATCGCATACAGGCTGCGGCTGATGGGCGGGTAGTGTATGCAGGTAGTGCGCTGAGGGGATATGGCAATTTGGTGATTATTAAGCATAGCGATGACTATCTCAGTGCTTACGCCCATGCCGATAAGATCTTAGTTAAAGAGAAGCAATTCGTTACTGCAGGACAAACGGTAGCGAGTATGGGACAGACGGGCACCAACCAGGTGATGCTGCATTTTGAAATTCGGTATCATGGAAAATCCGTTGACCCACTTAAATTTTTGCCTAAATCATAATTTTTATAGGCGCCATTTTGGCAATTGGAGGATAGCAAAGTGCAGTAAATTAGCATGTAAAATTTGGGAGAGTATATTATGGGTCGTAAACAATCTACCGCCGTCGCGGAGCCCTTGGTTGACTTGTCTAAGAACGAGTCTGATCTATCAGTGACTAACAGCAAGAAGGTGATCAAAGACGCAGAACTAGAACAGCAAGTACAAGATGACTTACAAAAGAACTTAGATGCGACACAGCTGTATTTAAGTGAAATCGGATTTTCCCCCCTATTGAGTGCGGAAGAAGAGGTATATTTCTCACGTAAAGCCCTAAAAGGCTGTGATAAGTCTCGCAACCGTATGATTGAGAGTAATCTCAGACTCGTCGTAAAAATTGCACGTCGTTACAACAATCGTGGTTTGGCATTACTGGATTTGATTGAAGAAGGTAATTTAGGTTTGATCCGTGCGGTCGAAAAGTTCGATCCCGAACGCGGCTTCAGATTTTCAACCTATGCCACCTGGTGGATCCGCCAGACAATAGAACGTGCGATCATGAATCAAACTCGCACCATTCGCCTACCTATTCATGTGGTCAAGGAGCTTAATGTCTACCTTCGTACTGCCAGGGAGCTTGCGCACAAATTAGATCATGAGCCAACGGCAGAAGAGATTGCCGAGCAACTGGACTTGCCAAGTAGTGACGTGAGCAAGATGCTAAAGCTTAATGAGCGTATCACCTCAGTCGATACTCCACTTGGTGGCGACAACGACAAAGCCTTGCTGGATGTGCTCGCCGATGATGATAGCGTAGGGCCAGATTACAAGGTACAAGACGATGATATGTCTAAGTCTGTAGTGCGTTGGTTAGATGAGCTAAACAGCAAACAAAGAGAAGTACTTGCCCGTCGTTTTGGTCTGCTGGGTTATGAGCCTTCGACCCTGGAAAATGTGGGTAAAGAGATAGGACTCACTCGTGAAAGAGTTCGCCAAATTCAGGTTGAAGCCCTGAAGCGTCTGAAGGATCTCCTCAGCGCACAAGGACTATCGGTAGAAGCGATATTCCGAGTTTAACAAGAGCAAGTGGGGTGTAGGCTTAGTGGTTCAAAGTTGATGCCTCTTCAAAGGTGTTGAGCCTGGAAGAGCCATGCTAGTGTGTTATGGTAATTTGAAGCCCAAGGAAGATATTCTTTGTTTTGAGAGTCGACCCCATACCTTATTTAAAAAAGCGCACCTTAAGGTGCGCTTTTTGCTGTTTAACGAAGTTGTTTTAGCTCATAAAGGAGATCAAGCGCCTGTCTGGGGGTGAGACTATCAGGATCGATAGTGTCTAATCTGTCCAGTGCTTTTGAAGATTCAGGCATGGCGAGGCTTAGCTGTGCTTGTCTTAACTCGGGCAATCCCTCTTCTCTGTCTCGGCTTTCCAAGTGATGTAGCTTATGCTTGGCTGCTTGCACGACCTTGGCGGGCACGCCAGCCAGCGCGGCGACCTGTAGGCCATAGCTTTTGCTTGCCGCTCCCTCTTGTACTGCATGCATAAAGGCGATGGTATCGTCATGTTCTATGGCATCTAGATGTACGTTGGCCACATTCTCGATTTGTTCGGGTAGCTGAGTTAGCTCGAAATAGTGGGTGGCGAACAATGTCATCGACCTGAGGCTTTGCGCCAGATGCTCGGCAGCCGACCAAGCGAGCGATAAGCCATCATAGGTTGAGGTGCCGCGGCCAATTTCATCCATGAGCACTAAGCTTTCTGGCGTGGCATTGTGGAGTATGTTGGCGGTTTCAGTCATCTCCACCATGAAGGTTGAGCGCCCCGAGGCGAGATCGTCGGCGGCACCGATACGGGTAAAGATGCGATCGACCGGCCCTATCGCGGCCTTTTGTGCCGGCACAAAGCTGCCGATGTGCGCCATTAAGGTGATCAGGGCGACCTGGCGCATATAGGTTGATTTACCGCCCATGTTGGGGCCGGTGACAATTAGCATGCGTCTTGCGGGATTAAGTGACACTGGGTTAGCGATAAACGGGCTTTGACTGACGCGCTCGACCACAGGGTGCCTCCCTGCCTCGATATAAATGCCGCTCTGGGCCGTCAGTTCGGGCCTGTGATAGTCAAGCTGCTCTGCGCGCTCGGCAAAGTTAGTGATCACATCCAGTTCTGCCGCCGCCCGAGCAAACTCTTGCAACTCATGCAGGCGAGGCATCAGCAGGTCAAACAGTTCTTCCCACAGCTGTTTCTCGAGCGCCAGCGCCTTACCTTGGCTGGAGAGCACTTTTTCTTCATGCTCTTTAAGCTCGGCAACGATATAACGCTCGGTATTTTTAAGAGTTTGTCTGCGTTGATAACTCATTGGGACGAGATCGGACTCGCGCCGACTCACCTCGATATAGTAACCGTGCACTCGGTTATAGCCCACTTTTAAGGTGGAGGCGCCGGTGGCGGCTTTCTCACGGGCTTCGAGTTCGGCAAGGTAATCGGTCGCCCCTTGGCTGAGTTTGCGCCACTCATCCAGCTCGGCATGGTAGCCCTCTTTGATCACGCCGCCATCGCGGATCAGCATTGGGGGATTGTCGACGATAGCGCGGCTGAGCAGGGCATGTTCTTGTGGGAACTCACCCATTGACTGCGATAGCGTGCTTAGGTGAGCGCTGTGACATTGGCTCAGTGTCTGTTGAATGTCAGGTAATAGGGTTAATGCCTGGCGCAGACGGGCGAAATCTCTTGGCCGAGCACTGCGTATTGCCAGACGTGCCGTAATGCGTTCAATGTCGCCAAGGGCTTTTAATTGTTCGTGTAGCGGCTCATGAAAGCCATTGTTTAACAGCTCGTCGATAGCATCGTGGCGGGCATTGATGATGTTGTGGTTACGCAGTGGTTCATGGATCCACCTTTGTAACATGCGACTTCCCATAGGTGTCGCCGTGTTATCAAGTACCGAAGCGAGTGTGTTTTCACTGCCCCCTTGAAGGTTACGAGTAAGCTCGAGATTCTTACGAGTCGCGGCATCGAGTACTATGCTGTCACACTGGTTAAAACGGGTGATCGCATTGATATGGGGCAGGGCGGTGCGCTGGGTATCTTTGACATATTGGATAAGGCAGCCCGCCGCCTGCAGCGACAGGCGCACTTCTCCCAGGCCAAAACCGTACAGATCTTTGGTACCGAACTGTTCGAGCAGTAACTTGTAGCTGGTGTCATAATCGAACTCCCACTCTGGACGGCGGCGTTTGCCGGACAGGGAGTTAATCAGGCTCAGTTCGTTAAAATCTTCGCTATAGAGGAGCTCGGCGGGATTAGTACGCTGCAACTCCGCTTCCAGTGCCTCGCGACTAGCGAGTTCTGTCACGACGAATCTACCCGAGGAGACGTCTAGCGTCGCGTAGCCAAAGCCCACTTTCCCGTGGTAAACGGCCGCTAACAGGTTATCTTGCCGTTCCTGAAGTAGGGCTTCATCGGTCAAAGTGCCGGGAGTGACGATGCGAACAATTTTTCGCTCCACCGGCCCCTTGGTGGTTGCCGGATCGCCTATCTGTTCGCAGATAGCCACAGAGACTCTTAATTGCACCAGCTTAGCCAGATAGCCCTCCACTGCGTGGTAGGGAATGCCCGCCATAGGGATGGGATCGCCGCCGCTCTTGCCCCGGGCTGTGAGGGAGATCCCTAACAGCTCAGATGCACGCTTTGCATCGTCATAAAATAGCTCGTAAAAATCTCCCATACGATAAAAAAGCAGCATATCAGGCGTTTCGGCTTTCAACGTCAGGTATTGACGCATCATAGGGGTGTGCTTTTCAAGGTGTTGAGTATCGACGGCGTTCATGAATTAACCAAGGTTTCCTGCTGCGAAAAGAGTCTGTAATAGCGTGCAGATTATTACAGAATGAATGGCGTCAATACTAACAATAAATTTAGACTGGTTGCGCATTTATCCCGCTCGTTTGGGTAAATTTAGCGCGAATAAACCAGTAATGTCTCTAGCGGGCCTAAACCGATTTAGGCAAAAATAATCTCATACAGTACTTGATACTGTATGATTGTACAGTATACTAGGTTGCATATTCAGATAGCCTAAAACGATGCAGTTGCCGTTTCCCAGGCTTAACCATAACGGATACCCCACAGCGCAGCGTCTGTGATTGAGAGGAAAGCAGAATGAAGATTGATGCGAATAAAGAGAAAGCCCTGAGCGCGGTCCTTGGTCAGATTGAAAAGCAGTTCGGTAAAGGTTCCATCATGAAGTTAGGTGAAAACCGCTCTATGGATGTTGAAACCATTTCAACAGGTTCTCTGTCGCTGGACGTTGCATTGGGTGCCGGCGGTTTGCCTCTTGGTCGTATCGTTGAGATCTATGGCCCTGAATCTTCTGGTAAAACGACACTGACACTGGAAGTGATTGCTGCGGCGCAGCGCGAGGGTAAGGTTTGTGCCTTTATCGACGCCGAGCATGCATTGGATCCTATCTATGCTCAGAAACTCGGTGTAGATATTGATAACCTCTTGTGTTCACAGCCTGATACCGGTGAGCAGGCCCTTGAGATCTGTGACGCCCTGACTCGCTCTGGTGCGGTTGATGTGATCATCGTTGACTCGGTAGCGGCTCTGACGCCTAAGGCTGAGATTGAAGGTGAAATTGGTGATTCTCACATGGGTCTAGCGGCGCGTATGATGAGTCAGGCGATGCGTAAGCTCGCGGGTAACCTCAAGCAATCGAATACCTTGCTGATCTTCATTAACCAAATTCGTATGAAGATTGGTGTAATGTTTGGTAACCCAGAAACGACTACGGGTGGTAACGCACTTAAGTTCTACGCATCTGTTCGTCTGGATATCCGTCGTACCGGCGCCATCAAAGATCGTGAAGAAGTCATAGGTAACGAAACCCGGGTGAAAGTGGTTAAGAACAAGATTGCTGCGCCATTTAAACAGGCTGAGTTCCAGATTCTATATGGTGAAGGCATTAACCGTACTGGCGAGCTGGTGGATCTGGGTGTTACCCATAAGCTGATTGAGAAGTCAGGTGCTTGGTATAGCTACAAAGGTGACAAGATTGGTCAAGGCCGTGCCAACGCAGGTAAGTATCTGGTTGAAAACCCAGAGGTGGCTGCAGAGATCGATCATGCGCTGCGTGCCATGTTACTTGGCGGTGGTGAAGTGGTCGCAAAATCGGCGACGGGCGATGAAAATATCGACCTGGAAACTGGCGAAGTATTTTAAGCCTTAGTCATAAGCTACACGTTTCCTTATGAGCATGTCGGCCATGCAAGTTGCGGTGGGTCTTTTGGCCCGCCGCGATTATTCTCGCTACCAGATTAAGAGTAAGTTGGCGCAAAAAGGCTTTATCGATAGCGAGATAGAGGCTGTTTTGACCCAGTGCGAAAGTCAAGGTTATCTGGATGACGCCAGATTTGCTGCATTACTATTACGTTCTCATATTGCTAAGGGCCATGGTCAGAACAAAATACGCCAATCGATGGCGCAGAAGGGACTGGCTAAAGAGATTATTCAAGATACGCTTAATGCAAGTGACTGCGACTGGTTCGAGTTGGCGAAACAGAAAGCGGCCAAGAAATATGCTGCCAGCGGCCCGATAGAAGATCAAAAAGAGCGCGCTAAACGCGTTCGTTATCTACTTTCCCAAGGTTTCGCCTTTGACCAGGTGGCCTATGCGTTAGAGGTCGAACCCGACCTGTAATTCGCTTTTAATGACTAGACCTTTTTTAGCTATGCCCCTGGGGCAAACGCACGCTTTTTAGGGTTTCTTTAGTTATCCTCAGTTAAACCTCTGGTTGTTCACTAATAGACTGCTTATAATGCTTGGCTAACTAGAGCTGTCGGTGGAGCTCGAGCCTTCACCGCGAAAATAATCTAATTCAGGATGATTTCATGTATCAAACCACTGCAGCGCTGAGAAGTGCTTTCTTGGAGTTTTTCCGCAGAAACAGTCACCAGGTTGTGGACAGCAGTTCACTGGTACCTGGTAATGATCCCACCTTGCTATTTACCAATGCTGGTATGAACCAGTTTAAAGATGTTTTCCTGGGGGAAGACAAGCGCGATTATAGTCGTGCCACGACTGCCCAGCGCTGTGTGCGCGCCGGTGGTAAACATAATGACCTGGATAATGTTGGTTATACTGCCCGTCACCATACTTTCTTCGAGATGCTGGGTAACTTCAGCTTTGGTGACTATTTTAAGCACGACGCGATTCGTTTCGCTTGGACCTTTCTTACCGAAGAACTCAAGCTGCCCAAAGAGCGCCTGTGTGTCACGATTTATGAGACTGATGACGAAGCCTTTGAGATCTGGAACAAAGAGATTGGTGTAGCCGCTGAAAACATCATACGTATCGGTGATAACAAAGGGGCCGCCTTCGCCTCAGATAACTTCTGGCAGATGGGTGATACAGGTCCTTGTGGTCCCTGTACTGAGATCTTTTACGATCACGGCGAGCATATCTGGGGTGGTCGACCTGGCACGCCAGAGGAGGACGGTGACAGATTCATCGAGATCTGGAACATCGTTTTCATGCAATATAACCGTCAAGCCGACGGTACCATGGAACCGCTTCCAAAGCCCTCTGTTGATACAGGTATGGGCATAGAGCGTATTGCTGCGATCATGCAGGGTGTGCACTCTAACTATGAGATTGATATCTTCCAGTCACTCATCAAGAAGACGGCTGAGATCCTCGGTGTGACTGACTTGGAAAACAAGTCACTGCGCGTAATTGCTGACCATATCCGTTCTTGTGCCTTTTTAGTGGCCGATGGCGTGATGCCATCTAATGAAGGCCGTGGCTATGTGTTACGCCGTATTATTCGCCGCGCCGTGCGTCATGGTAACAAGTTAGGGGCTACTGAGTCTTTCTTCTATAAACTGGTACCAACCCTGATTGAAGTGATGGGCGACGCCGCCAAAGAGTTGGTGGCCACCCAAGCGATCGTCGAGAAGGCACTTAAGGCCGAAGAAGAGCAGTTTGCGCGTACCCTAGAGCGCGGTCTTGGTATTCTGGACAATGCCCTTAGCCAGCTTGAAGGTAAGGTACTCGATGGTGAAACCGCGTTTAAACTTTATGACACCTATGGTTTCCCTGTTGATCTCACTGCAGACGTGTGCCGCGAGCGTGATATCACGGTAGATGAAGCCGGTTTTGAAGCCGCGATGGCCGAGCAGCGCAGTCGTGCTCAGGCAGCAGGTCAGTTTGATACTGACTATAACGACAGCCTTAAGATCGATGCCGAGACAGAGTTTTGTGGCTACAACAATCTGAACGGTGAAGCTAAGGTCGTCGCCCTCTACGCCGATGGTCAGGCAGTCGATGCCTTAGCTGAAGGTGAACAAGGCGTTATCGTACTTGAAAGTACGCCTTTCTATGGTGAGTCTGGTGGTCAGTGTGGTGATAAAGGGCTTCTTAACGCCGACGGCATTGAGTTTACCGTTACAGACACGCAAAAGTATGGCCAGGCCGTTGGCCATATTGGTCAGGTGAAGAGTGGTCGCATCAACTTAGGTCAGTCCCTTTACGCAGCAGTTGATAAGAAGCTGAGACATCGCACTGAGCTTAACCATTCTGTGACACACTTGCTTCACGCCGCCTTGCGTCAGGTTCTTGGTAGTCATGTCAGTCAAAAAGGTTCTTTGGTTGAACCTGATCGCTTACGTTTCGACTTTTCTCATTTCGAAGCCGTGAAGCGTGAAGAGCTAAAACAGGTTGAAGATCTGGTGAACACTCAGATCCGTCGTAACCATGAGCTTAAGGCTGAGGTGATGGATATCGACCAGGCTAAAGAAAAAGGTGCCATGGCCCTGTTTGGCGAGAAATATGACTCTCAGGTGCGCGTTGTCACTATGGGTGATTTCTCTATCGAACTCTGTGGTGGTACTCACGTGGGGCGCACTGGTGACATAGGTCTGTTTAAGATCACCTCAGAAGGGGGGATTGCAGCAGGGATTCGCCGTATTGAAGCCGTGACAGGTGCTGCAGCAATGGCCTATGTGGCTGAGCAGCAGGCACAGCTTGAACAAGCTGCCGCGCTACTTAAAGGCGACAACGCCTCAGTGGTAACCAAGCTGAAGGCGCAGCTGGATAAGACCAAGCAGTTAGAGAAAGAGTTGTCACAACTTAAAGATAAGCTTGCTGCGGCGACCAGTGCCGATCTGGCTGGTGAAGCGCAAGAGCTTGGTGGTGTAAAGGTACTGGTGAAGCAGCTTGAAGGCGTTGAAGCTGGAGCGCTGCGTGGGCTACAGGATGAACTTAAGCAGAAGCTGCAGTCAGGCATAGTCGTATTGGGTATTGCAGGTGATGCTAAGGTGAACCTAATTGTCGGTGTGACCAAAGATCTGACCGCTAAGGTGAAGGCCGGTGAACTGGTGGCCATGGTTGCCGCTCAGGTGGGTGGTAAGGGCGGTGGACGCCCTGATATGGCACAGGCAGGCGGTAGCGAACCTGAAAACTTAAGTTCAGCGCTTGATTCTGTTATCCCTTGGTTATCAGAACGTTTGGCATAAGTTGTCTAATGAAAGAAAGCGCTCTTTGAGCGCTTTTTTTGTGTCAAATTGATGCTCTCTTAAGCTAAGGTACAGTTTAAAGTGCTAAATTTAATGCTGGTTTAATTGATCGTCCTTACTATCCCATTTATCTCTTATGCTCATATCTGATAAATCAGCGATGTGTGGCACATTTAAACGAATTAACATGCAATAAATGGGTGTTTTTTGTCAGAACACTATTAATTTGTACTAAGCTGACCGTATAATAAGGTTATAACGGAATAGTGCCGTAAAAGCAGAATTAGGAACTAAAGGAGCAAAAAAATGCTGATATTGACTCGTCGTGTTGGTGAAACACTGATGATTGGTGATGAAGTTACTGTCACCGTTTTAGGCGTAAAGGGCAATCAAGTTCGTATTGGTGTCAATGCACCAAAAGAAGTTTCGGTTCATCGTGAAGAGATTTATCAGCGTATCCAGTCTGAAAAGTCAGGTGGCTCTTCTGAAGGCGGCAATTTTTAAGCGAAAGATTTAACCAGTGTAACATGATAAGAGTCAGCAATTTTGCTGGCTTTTTTGTTTTTCATTGTAAGCTTTTTAACCATTACGGCGACATAGCATACAGGGCTGTAGGATAATCAGGGGTAACTGCTTAAAAACAGCTCAAACAGTATTTGTTTAGGAGAAATGGTTTGACTTATTTTCTTCAAACAGTAATATGTGCGCCAAGAAAACGGAGAGGTGGCCGAGTGGCCGAAGGCGCTCCCCTGCTAAGGGAGTATGGGCTTTAACTCCCATCGAGGGTTCGAATCCCTCCTTCTCCGCCATTTCTTAACTGACAAAACAGGGCGCGTGTAGCTCAGCTGGATAGAGTACCTGGCTACGAACCAGGCGGTCAGAGGTTCGAATCCTCTCACGCGTACCATTTGTTTTTCAGTGAAAGTAGGTTTATAGATATAAGATGCGCGTGTAGCTCAGCTGGATAGAGTACCTGGCTACGAACCAGGCGGTCAGAGGTTCGAATCCTCTCACGCGTACCATCTATTTCTTCTACTGTTTTATTCTGTGCGCGTGTAGCTCAGCTGGATAGAGTACCTGGCTACGAACCAGGCGGTCAGAGGTTCGAATCCTCTCACGCGTACCATATTTAAAAAAATCGACGGTTTTTACCGTCGTTTTGTTTGTAAGACTAGAATTTGCGCGTGTAGCTCAGCTGGATAGAGTACCTGGCTACGAACCAGGCGGTCAGAGGTTCGAATCCTCTCACGCGTACCATTTTAGACGGAGAGGTGGCCGAGTGGCCGAAGGCGCTCCCCTGCTAAGGGAGTATGGGCTTTAACTCCCATCGAGGGTTCGAATCCCTCCTTCTCCGCCATTATTAAAACCCGCAACTTTGGTTGCGGGTTTTTTTATGTCTTGATTTTCCCTGCTCATTTATCCAGTCTTGCCTAGATAGTCCTTTGTTTACTGTTTTTTATGCATAAACTTGCATATTCAACTATGCCTTGTTCTTTTTTGTGAATTCAATTTTTAACTCATTTCTAGGTTTTTAACGTAAATCTAGTCTTGGTGCCTAAATTTCTGATGAATCGCTAAAATTACAGTTAATTTATTATGGAATGTAAGACGGCCTATCATCAATTAGTCTTATTATGGTAAGACCAATTTACAATGTGCTCGCCTTTTTGTTATAGATTGGTTAAGGTTTCCTGGTCGCAGGAGAGCTTTTTGCGCTTAACCGGTCGACACCTGTAGCGACTTGTGTTTATTTAAATGCGCATATTGTGAATAAATAGCTTGTAGATGGCTGAATCGTCAATCTAAGAGCGCGATTAACCTGAGAGGACTGTATGGATTCAATGGCTCAACAGATAATGGAAGCGTTGATGATCATGGGGCTAGGTATGGGATTGGTGTTTATATTCCTCACTATACTCATTGGGGTTGTGAAATTGGTTGCTTGGAAATTTGCACCAGAGGCCCATGTACCGCCTGTATCAGACGCTTCTGACGAAGGTGTACCCCATTTTACTGGTGTAGATCCTAAAATGGTCGCCGTAATTTCTGCAGCCATACATCAATACCGCGCCAAAGCATAATAAAGAGTAGGGAGTTTTTATGAGCAAGCCACTTGCATTAACCGATGTTGTTCTAAGAGATGCACACCAATCGATTCTTGCCACACGTCTTCGTATCGAAGATATGCTTCCTATCGCCGCCCAATTAGACAAAGTTGGGTTTTGGTCATTGGAGTCTTGGGGGGGCGCGACTTTTGATGCCTGTATTCGTTATCTGGGAGAGGATCCTTGGGAGCGTATTCGTGAATTAAAGAAAGCTATGCCTAACACGCCGCAGCAGATGCTGCTTCGAGGCCAGAACCTTTTGGGCTACCGCCACTATGGTGATGATCTAGTACATCGTTTCGTTGAGCGAGCCCATGACAATGGTGTAGATGTCTTCCGTATTTTCGATGCCATGAATGATGTGCGCAATCTTGAGGCTGCAGTTAAATCTGTGGTCGACGTTGGCGCCCACGCTCAGGGGACTATCTCTTACACTACCAGCCCGGTCCACACCTTAAAGACTTGGGTCGATATGGCGAAACGCCTGGAAGATATGGGCTGCCATTCACTCTGTATCAAAGATATGGCAGGTCTGCTAAAGCCATTTGACGCCTATGAGTTGATTAGCCAGCTAAAGGCGCAGACCAATCTGATCGTTTCCATGCAGTGTCATGCGACCACAGGGTTAAGTACAGCGACCTATCAGAAGGCTATTGAGGCCGGTATTGACGTGCTAGATACCGCTATCTCCTCTATGAGCCAAACCTATGGCCACAGCGCCACAGAGACCTTAGTGGCCATGGTGGAAGACACAGACAGAGCCACAGGTTATGACATGGCGCTGCTCGAAGAGATCGCAGCCTATTTCAGAGAGGTACGCAAGAAATACGCTGCCTTTGAAGGGGAACTAAAGGGGATCGATTCGCGCATTCTACGTGCCCAAGTGCCTGGTGGCATGCTCACTAATATGGAAAATCAGCTGAGAGAGCAGGGGGCTACAGACAAGTTAGATCTCGTGCTTGAGGAGATCCCTAAGGTTCGTGAAGACCTTGGCTTTATTCCATTGGTGACCCCTACCTCACAGATTGTTGGCACACAGGCAGTGATTAACGTACTCACAGGTGAGCGTTATAAATCACTGACTAAAGAGACAGAAGGTGTACTCAAGGGTGAATACGGCGCTACGCCGGCGCCAGTGAATAGTGAGCTGCAGGCGAAAGTATTGGCCGGTGGTGAGGCGATCACTTGTCGTCCTGCCGACCTGCTGCCAGCCGAGCTAGACAGCCTTAGGGCTGAATTGAGGGACAAAGCCAGTAGCGAGCAGATAAGCTTGGCTGCAGAATTGGACGATGATGTGCTGACTTATGCACTCTTTCCACAAATCGGTCTTAAGTTCCTTAAAAACCGCAATAACCCAGATGCCTTTGAGCCTAAGCCAGAAGCGCTTCAGCCGTCGATTAGCAACGATGTACAGCAGGCCGTTCCATCGAAAGGTAAAGAGACCTATACGGTCAATGTACAAGGTCAGAGCTTTGTGGTTGAGGTCTCACCGGGTGGCGATATCAGTCAAATAGTGCCTAGCGAGAATGTCGTGCCTTTTGCGGCGCCAGAACCCGCTGCAACCAGTGTTGGTGAGGGTTCGCCCATGAATGCGCCGTTGTCGGGCAATATCTTCAAGGTGAATGTGCAGCCTGGCGATGCCGTTAAGGCGGGGGATGTGGTGATCATTCTCGAAGCCATGAAGATGGAAACCGAAATCCGCGCCGAATCAGATGGTGTGATTGCCAAGGTTTGCGTTAAGGAAGGTGACTCTGTTGCCGTTGGCAATCAACTGCTTGCCATAGCTTAGGAGCCACAATGGACGGATTAATTGCCTTTTGGGCGGAATCGGGGATCGCCAATTTCACTTCTGGCCAGCTATTTATGATGGCGGTTGGCGTGGTGTTACTCTATCTGGCTATCGCCAGAGGATTTGAGCCGCTGTTGCTGTTGCCGATAGGCTTTGGTGCCATCTTGGCTAACATCCCTAATGGGGGCTTCACCGAAGAGGGCGGCATGCTTTACTACGCCTATCATGTAGGGATTGAAACCGGCGTCTTTCCGCTATTGATCTTCATGGGGGTCGGCGCCTTGACCGATTTCGGTGCCCTTATCGCTAACCCTAAGATGTTGCTTCTGGGGGCGGCGGCGCAGTTTGGTATCTTTGCCACCTTAATTGGTGCTATCGCTCTCAATGCCGTACCTGGTTTTGAGTTCTCGATGCAAGATGCGGCGGCGATTGCCATCATCGGCGGCGCTGATGGGCCAACGGCTATATTCTTAGCCTCTAAGCTGGCGCCAGATCTGCTTGGTGCAATTGCGGTAGCGGCATACTCTTATATGGCTCTGGTACCTATTATCCAGCCGCCTATCATGAAGCTGCTGACGACAGAGGCCGAGCGTCAGATCAAGATGGAGCAACTGCGTGAGGTGAGTAAGAAAGAGAAAATCATCTTTCCTTTGTCGGTACTAGGGTTGACCATACTCTTCTTGCCGGCAGCAACACCTTTGGTGGGCATGTTCTGTCTGGGTAACCTAATGCGAGAGTCTGGTGTGGTCGATAGGTTATCTAGTACGGCGCAGAATGAGCTGATTAACTTAGTCACTATCTTTCTGGGTTTGGCGGTCGGCTCTAAGCTATCGGCGGATAAATTTCTCCAGGTGGAAACCTTAGGTATTTTAGTCTTGGGCGCCGTGGCTTTTGGTATTGGTACGGCGACCGGAGTGTTGATGGCCAAACTGATGAGCAAGTTGTCTGGAGGCACTATCAATCCTCTGATTGGTGCGGCCGGTGTATCGGCTGTGCCTATGGCGGCTAGGGTGGTCAATAAAGTAGGGCTGCAGGCTAATCAGCAGAACTTCCTCTTGATGCACGCCATGGGGCCCAATGTAGCGGGTGTCCTGGGCTCCGCCGTTGCCGCCGGGGTTCTCTTAGCGGTATTGGGTGGCTAATCGCTAAAGTTTTACTCGGTTTTGAACGGTCAGCCTGCGTGCTGGCCGTTTTACGTGTGGTCTATGCGATATAACTTAATCAAGCTAATGCTAAAGCAATTGATGCAGATCAACGCCTAGTGTGTCGTTTTAGTGTTTTATAAGTGTGATCTGGTTCGCATTCGCTGTGTTTTAGTGAGCCTAAGCCCATTTTGAGAGAGGATCGAATGATGGAGTTACGACCTAATTGCTATACCGATATCTGTGTTAACGGTAAATGGTTTCATTATGATCACGGTGAGCATTCAGTGTTTATGTTGAATGGCGGCCATCCATTGACCTTTGAGTTAAGCGAACTGCCCACCACAGAAGCAGAGTTGGAAGCGCACTTAGCGGCATTCACTGACCAGAAGTAAGTGTTGTTATAAAATTTGTGCCTGTACTCGGCATTGCTGTTTTAGCCCCGTAGATTTTGTTCGGCGGTGAGCCAGAGCAGGAAGCCGAGTGACAGCATCAGGGTTGCACTGATTGCTATGATATAGATGAAGCCTTTCTTGCCTTGTCGTAACGGCACGCCGTTAAGATAGAGAAAGAGTGCCCAGAATAGACTTAAGATGATCGGCAGTAAAAACATGCGAGCCATAATGGTTTATCAGTACCTTATTGCTAGAGGCGAGTCTTATATGATTTAAACCCAGTATTTCTGTTTTAACAAGCAATTAGCAATAAAAAAGCCGCATTAAGCGGCTTATTGTTTTCTGGGGAGCTGGTAAGGCTTAGCCTGTGGCCTTTGAAGTTTCAACTTCATCATTGCGGTAGAACTGCTCTTCATCTAGCTGACCTTCAGACTTACCAACCACCACGGCAGTCATCATGTCGCCCGTCACATTTGTCGCTGTGCGCATCATATCGATCACTCGGTCGATGGCGGCGATAAAGGCGATTCCCTCAAGTGGCAGACCAACTACGCCTAAGGTTACCGAGAGCATGACCATGGCACTACCAGGTACACCGGCTGTGCCCACTGAAGCAACCGTTGCGGTGACCGCAATCAGCATGTAGTCGGTCATCTCTAGCGGAATACCGTAGATTTGTGCGATGAAAATAGCCGCGATTGCCGGGTAGATACCGCCACAACCATCCATGTTCATGGTGGCACCTAACGGCAGTACAAAGGCGCCATATTTTTTGGATACGCCCATGGTTTCTGTGGCGCGGGTACTGGCTGGCAGAGTGCCGAAGCTAGAGGCCGTGGTAAAGGCCACCAACTGAGCTGGCATCGCCTTTCTGAAAAATTGGACTGGGCTTAGCCCTGCCGCGAATTTAATCAGGCCGCCATAAACGAACAGTATGTGGATCAAGGCGGCAATGTAGATGGCGCCAATAAACTTACCTAGCGGCAGCAGGGTCGACAAACCATATTCGCCAACCACCCAGGCCATCAGACCAAATACGCCGATAGGCGTTAGTTGCAGCACCATACGGGTAAGCTGGAACATCACCTCTGCACCGGCTTCAATCGTACGTTTCAAAGGCTCGGCTTTTTCGCCAATCTTGTTGATGGCAATACCGACTAAGGCAGCAAAGACGATGATCTGCAGTACTTTACCTTCGGCAAGAGAAGCAAAAGGGTTAACGGGGATCATATCCAGTAGCACCTGGGCAAAGCCTGGCACGTTGCGTTCACGCACCTCTGTGGTGGCTAGCTCCATTGAGCCGCCCATGTCGATCAGACTACCCACGGTGAGGCCAATGAGCGAGGCGATAGTGCCGGTTAGCATAAACATTGCCAGTGTCTTAAAGCTTAGGCGTTTAAGGCTGACATCATTACCCAGTGAGGTGATACTGACGACAATAGCGCAGAAGATGAGCGGGGCAACCAACATCTTGATGGCTGCGATGAAAAGATCGCCCAAAGGCTTAAGGTGTGTTGCTTGTTCGCCCAGAATAATGCCCAGACTCACCCCTAAAATAAAACCGGCGAGAACTTTTTGCCAAAAGGGGATCTGTTTAATTGTTTGCCACATGGGTTTGTTCCAAATTTTTTAAGTTGTTATTGTGGATGGCGTTTTTTATCAATCGTGAATTGCTTGTTCTAGCATGAGCCATCCAGGTATTTCAACCTTAACGAGAGAGCCTGACATTGTATCTGGGCTTTACCTTGCTTACCAAAGCGATTTTGTTATAACTTATTGTGATATAAGAGTTTGTTTTAATAAGATTAAATTTTCACTTTTAGGTAACATTATTATTTTGAATAGATTGCACATAAAAATTTACTTTTTTTCATTAGGTAGCAAATTATGACCGCGTTATGGTTGATCTTTAGTGGCGCCTTTTTCGCCGCAACCTTGCTACCTGGAGGTTCTGAGGTTTTGTTGGTGGCGCTGATCGATCAGGCGCCTGAGACCTGGCTTGCTTTGGTAATCGCGGCTACCCTGGGGAACACATTAGGTTCCTTGACCAGTTATTATTTGGGGGCTTTGGGCCGTGTGGCCAAGACGCCTGAGGAACTGGCCAGTGGTCGGTATCGTCATAGCGTTAAATTGATTGAGCGTTATGGCTATTGGAGCCTGTTGCTCGCCTGGACGCCGCTTATCGGCGATATCTTGTGTCTACTTGCGGGCTGGATGAAGATGCCTTTGCTTAAATCCAGTCTGATGATTTTGATCGGGAAAGGGTTGCGTTATCTGCTAGTTGCGGCATTAGCGCTACATTGGGTGTAAGCTATTTGGCTGCTACCCTGGGGCGTTAACCTCGGCAGTAAACCTTGGTTGTTTCTTGTAGGAGTA
Organism: Shewanella marisflavi; assembly: GCF_002215585.1. NCBI lineage: Bacteria > Pseudomonadati > Pseudomonadota > Gammaproteobacteria > Alteromonadales > Shewanellaceae > Shewanella > Shewanella marisflavi. Next base: position 2,986,663 of record NZ_CP022272.1, on the reverse strand, counting down.
ATAAATGAAAAAATGGATATTGGCCGCGGCTATCTCAGCGGCATTGAGCGCCTGCGCGACTGCGCCTGTGCAAACGGCGCTCCCTCAGGGCGTCTCCCTGATTGAGAATGTGGCCTTAGCCGAATCAGGTGTTGGCATCCCCTATAAAAAATATCAACTGGCCAACGGCCTGACGGTTATCTTGCATCAAGATCGTTCCGATCCATTGGTTCACGTCGATGTGACCTACCATGTGGGGTCGGCAAGGGAGTTGCCTGGACGTTCAGGTTTTGCACATCTCTTTGAACATATGATGTTCCAGGGCTCTAAACATGTAGGCGATGAGCAGCATTTTAAGACGGTGACGGAAGCCGGAGGCACCCTTAACGGTACCACCAACACAGATCGAACCAACTATTTTGAGACTGTACCCAGCAATCAGCTGGAAAAGATGCTCTGGTTAGAGTCGGATCGCATGGGCTATTTCTTGCCAGCCTTGACCGAGAACAAGTTTGAGGTGCAGCGTGAAACCGTGAAGAACGAGCGGGCACAACGTATCGATAACCAGCCCTATGGTCGGATGAACGAGCGCTTCAATCAGGCGTTCTATCCATCGGGTCATCAATACTCTTGGCCGGTGATTGGCTGGCCAGAAGATCTTGACCGCGCCGAGCTCGATGATGTGAAACATTTCTTCCAGCGTTGGTATGGACCTAACAATGCCACCTTGACCATAGGTGGTGATTTTGACGAGATGCAGGCCCTTGCTTGGGTGAACAAGTATTTTGGTGAGATCCCAAGAGGCCCAGAGGTGAAACCTGAGCCCAAGCAACTGGTGACCTTGGACAAGACACGTTATATCTCGATGGAAGACAGGGTACATTTGCCGCTGCTGCGCATGGCATTTCCAACCGTCTATGCCAGCCATGAAGATGAAGCGGCGCTGGACCTATTAGCCAACATTATCGGCGGCGGCCCCACATCACTGGTTTATAAAAACTTAGTGAAAGATGGTTATGCTGTGCAGGCTGGTGTAAGCCATCCTTGCCAAGAGCTGGCATGTCAGTTTTCTATCTACGCCCTGGCCAATCCAGCACGAGGCGGTCAGCTGGCTGATGTGGAGCAGCGTATCAAGGAGTCTATCGCCGAGTTTGAACAGCGGGGCGTAACAGACGACGATCTGCAAAAAGTAAAGGTTCAGTTCGAGGCCAGCACTATCTTTGGCCTGCAAAGCGTCAAGGGTAAGGTATCGACACTTGCGCTGAATCAAACCTTCTTTGGTAATCCCGATATGATAGCGCACGATCTTAAGCGCTATGCCAGCGTGACCAAAGAAGATGTGATGCGGGTGTTTAACACCTATATCAAGGACAAACCTATGGTTGTGATGAGTGTAGTGCCCCAGGGGCAGAAGCAGCTGATCGCCCATGAGGATAACTTTGTGCCGCCTGCGCCGCGAGTGGCTGCTGAGGCGGTAACAGGCGTAACAGAGGTGGCTGAGGCCCACAGCAGCTTCGATCGTAGTCAAATGCCAAGCGCCCAACAGGCGCCGGTGATCACTGCGCCGAGTCTGTGGACAGATACATTAAGTAACGGTATCGCAGTAATGGGAACTGAAAGCGACGAGACCCCCACGGTCGAGCTGCTTATCTACCTCAATGGCGGGCATCGTCTTGTTGACGTTAAACAGGCGGGACTTGCCAGCCTGACGGCAGCCATGCTCAATGAGTCGAGCGAGCAGCGCAGCACCGAGGAGCTGGCACAGGCACTGGAGATGATAGGCAGTAGCGTCAGCTTTGGTAGCAGTGTTTATCAAAGCTATATCAAAGTCTCAGCGCTAACCTCGCACCTTGATGAGACCTTGGCCATAGTGGAGGAGAAACTCTTTCACCCAGGGTTTAAAGAGCAAGATTTTACCCGTGTGATTGGGCAACACATGCAGAGCCTGCAGCATATGCAGTCCGACCCTAACTATCTGGCCGATACTCGGTTTGACGCCTTACTCTATGGTGGTGACACAGCACTGGGTGTGAGCGCCATGGGCACCCCAGATACAGTGTCTCAGCTGACACTCGATGATGTTAAGGCTTTCTACGACAAGCAATATCGCGCCGGTAACGCCCAGATAGTGGCCGTGACTAACTTGTCACAGTCGGAGCTGATGCCTAAGTTAACAGGCTTATCAAAGTGGACTGGAGAGGCGAGTAAACTGCCAACTCTGGCGGAGCTGCCTAAACTCGATGCCGGTACTGTCTACATTCTCGATAAGCCGGGCGCGGCGCAATCTGTGATTAAAATCGGTAAGCGTGCCATGGCATTTGACGCCACCGGCGAGTTCTTTAAGTCCTATTTGATGAACTATCCCTTAGGCGGTGCCTTTAACAGCCGAATTAACCTTAATCTGCGTGAAGATAAGGGCTATACCTATGGTGCACGTAGCTACTTCAGTGGCGGCAGCGAGCAAGGCTTGTTCGAGGCTTCAGCCAGTGTACGCAGTGATGTGACGGCTAAGGCACTAGTTGAATTTGCCAAAGAGATTGAGGGCTATCAGGCCAAAGGCATGACGGACAAAGAACTGGCCTTTATGCGCAGCTCGATCTCACAGGGACAGGCGCTAGATTATGAAACCCCCTATCAAAAGGCGGGTTTCATGCGTAAGATCCAGCGCTATAATCTGTCACCCGACTATACCGAGCAGCAGGCAAAGATCATCAAGCAAATAGGAAAAGATGAACTTAATCGCCTGGCCAAGGAAAAACTCGAAATGGACAATATGATAGTGTTAATCGTCGGTGATAGCGCTAAAATCGAGACCGAGATTAAAGCCTTAGGCTACAAGGTGAGTCATTTGGAGTTGTAATTTCGATATTACGCCCATATATAAGGCATCAGCGGTGAGCATTAACTCTGCTCACCGCTTTATTTTTTTCCCTTGCCAAGGATCTAGCACAGCGGCTATTTTGTGGTGATGGCGAAAGCAAACGCGCTTATTGCAGGTCTGACTTGCAAGGCAAACGGTTGAAGCAATGAGAGACAAAGATATTGAACTCTTTCAATGAAGTGATTGGCCTACTCGATAATGAGCAGGGACGAGCCGCACTGGCGGGGATGATACGGGGCATAGAGCGCGAGGCATTACGTATCGAACCATCTGGTCATCTGGCAACAGATAAGCACCCAAAGGCATTAGGAGCAGCGCTAACGAATTCGCGGATCACTACTGATTATAGCGAGTCGTTGCTCGAGTTCATTACACCCGTGTATCAAGACATTGACGCACTGCTGACGGATCTTACTCAAACCCACGCCTTCACTGTTCGTCATCTGGGAGAGCAACAGCTCTGGCCGGTTAGCATGCCCTGTTATGTCGGTGATGTGGCCGATATCCCCATTGCCGACTATGGCAGTTCTAACACTGGCAAACTTAAGCGTTTGTATCGTAAAGGGCTAACCTACAGATATGGTGCGCAGATGCAGATCATCTCTGGAGTGCATTTTAATTTTTCCGTATCCGATGACCTGTGGCAAAAGCTTTATCAAGTGTCAGATAAGCGTCTGAACCTTGGCGATTTTATTTCAGAGTCCTATTTCGGATTGATTCGAAATTACCGCCGTCTGGTGTGGGTACTCCCTTATCTATTTGGCGCCTCTCCGGCATTGTGTAGCTCCTTTATCAAGGATCAGAAAACCGATCTGGCTTTCGAAAAGCTAGGCAAGGGCACGCTTTATCTACCTTATGCCACCTCGCTGCGCATGAGTGACCTTGGTTATACCAACAAGGAGCAGGAACGGCTTAATATCAGTTACAACTCCCTCGGCGAATATCTGTCGGGGATCAATGCTGCCATTAAGATGCCGTCAGCCCATTTTGAGAAAATAGGCGTTAAGGTTGATGGTGAGTTTCGCCAGTTAAATTCTAATGTATTGCAGATAGAGAATGAGTTTTACTCGCCTATTCGTGCTAAGCGCGTGACCCAGGCGGGAGAGAAACCCTCTCAGGCGCTCGCCCGTGCCGGGGTTGAATATATCGAGGTGCGAGCGCTGGATGTCAATCCATTTAGCCCGGTAGGTATCGAGGCCGACCAGGTGCGTTTTCTCGATCTCTTCTTGCTCTACTGCCTGCTTACGCCATCGCCTAAGAGCGATGCTCAAGATGAGGCGGCGATTAGCGAGAACCTGAACCGAGTGATCACCCATGGGCGTCAACCTGGGCTCACCTTGTGTAAGGCAGGAGAAGAGATAGGGTTGAAAGACTGGCTAGAATCGCTATTTGGCGAGCTAGAAACCTTAGCTAAGCTGCTCGATGGCGAGGAAGATGCGTATCAACAGAGTTTGGCTCATTGGTATGAGGCGGTTCAAGACCCTGCTAAGACACTGTCTGGCAGAGTGATGTCGGCCTTGATGGCTAAAGGCGTCGATCACAGTCTATGGGTTAAGGAGCTGGCTAAAGAGTATTATCACGCCTTGTTGGATTATCCCTTGAGCCCTAAGGTTGCATCGGATTATGAGGCGGCGGCCGAGCAGTCGCTGCAGGACCAGGCTCAGCTTGAAGCCGAGTCGGTGCAGGACTTTGAACAGTACCTAGCCGATTACTTTGCCGAGGCGCCGCAGCCAATAGAACAAGTGGTATAAGGTTAAGGCGAGTGACATGAGAGTCAGTTCAGCTTGTAGAAAAGTCAGTTGTTATCTTGCGGCGCTCGCTATCTTGTCAGGCTGCGCCTCTGGGCCTGACGAAGACGCCTTATGTGCAACTGTGTCCGGCTATCAGATGCCGGATGAATCCCAGGGGCTCTATCGCGCCGTGGTGACACACCTTAATGGTAAGCCGGTGATCTCAAGGCCAAATTATCGCCTGGCGCCAGGGGAGTATCAATTTACCCTAGCCGAGCTTATCGACTCGCCGCGATTGAAAGTGAAACTCGCGGCGCGCCAAACCAAGACTTTGACCCTGCACCTTGAAGCCAACCAACGCTACCATCTGGCCGCCCAATTTAATCAGGATAAGATCTATCGAGGTTTAGATACCGATTACTGGCAGCCTGTCGTTTGGGCGCAGGAACCCCATGAATGTGAGTTTATTAGCGAAACCAATTAGTAAACAGCCTCTTGGCGTTAAATTTGACCGCTGCCGATTGCTTCTCGTGGGTAAGGATGTGAAACTAAGCTCTGTTGAGCTTTGAAGTTTACTTCTGTTTGATTTAAACGCATTTTGAGCCAAGCGCGAATCTTGAAGTACTGTTTCGCGATGTCAATGGCAACAAACAAGCAATCGCCGATAAACGGACGCAGAAACTAACGACAAAGGTTAATAGCCCCTATTTTGAATCGCTTATTGTTTTGGGTCTTTTGATGACAAGAATTTCCGCCCTAGTTACCGCCATGTTATTGCTCTCCCTTGGAGGCTGCGCCACTTCTCCGCCTAAGGATCCAGAAAATCTTTGCGCCATCTACCAGGAGAACCGTGACTGGTATGAGGCCGCGGTCGATGCCCGTGAAAAGTGGGGCGTGCCCGTGCATGTGCCCTTAGCCATGATGTACCAGGAAAGCTCATTCAAACACAACGCTGCTCCGCCGATGGAATATTTCCTCGGCTTTATCCCTATTGGGCGAGCCAGTGACGCCTATGGCTATGCACAAGCCAAAACCATGACCTGGGATGATTATGTCCGTGAGACAGGTAATTCCTGGTCCAGTCGCAGTAACTTCGATGATGCGATGGATTTCATGGGGTGGTTCATCTACAAGACCCAGAAGATCAACGGCGTGTCTAAGTGGGATGCTCGCAATCAATATCTTAACTATCACGAAGGTTGGGGAGGCTATAAGCGTGGTACTTATAAGCAAAAACCCTGGCTGATTAAGGTGGCCGACAAGGTGGATAAGCGTGCTAAGCGCTATGCGGCTCAGTATCGCACTTGTCAGGAAAACTTAGATTCTTCCTGGTTGTGGCGGTTGTTTTTTGGGTAAGCAACAGGTCAGAACTCACTGTTTTATCAGCGGTACAATATTTTTAAGGTGAATTTAAGCTAAGCTTTTGCTGCTTATGCTTTTTTTCTTTGGTTGAGTTAATCCGCTCGGCCCCTGTTATCTGCATTTAAAAATGACTATAATGCGCGCAAAACAATAGCCTTACCTACAAAAAGGATAAAAGATGACTAAGCCATTTGTTGCCGTATTAATGGGATCAGATTCTGATCTCCCAACAATGCAAGCCACCTTAGATGTGTTAAAAACCTTCGGTATTCAATTTGAAGCTAAAGTTACCTCGGCGCACCGCACGCCAGCGGCAACACACGCTTACGTTACCGATGCCGAAGCGCGTGGTTGTAAAGTCTTTATCTGCGCAGCGGGTCTGGCTGCTCACCTGGCAGGTGCTGTAGCGGGTATCACTACTCGTCCAGTGATTGGTGTGCCAGTTGATTGTGGTCCACTGCAGGGACACGATGCCCTATTATCAACTGTCATGATGCCTGGCGGTGTACCTGTTGCGACTGTGGCGATTGGTAGCGCAGGTGCGAAGAACGCAGGTTACCTGGCAGCGCAAATGCTTGCAGTTGGTGACGATGCCTTGGCGCTAGCGGTAAAAGAAGAACGTGCCAAATCGGCAGAAGCCGTACAAGCCAAAGATGCCAAGCTGCAAGAGAAGCTAGCTCAAGCATAATTGCGCAACTTATCGAAAATAAACCGCGAGCCTTAGGTTCGCGGTTTTTTTATGGGCAGCAATAACCCCTTTTGCTAGCTGATACGTTTACATCACTAAAGGCTTACCTAAAACTCAGTACGCGAAGCACTGAAAATTTGGTGCGTTAGTTAGCCATATAGTTGAATTAACTCGCAAGTTATTGGCTAAGCATGGACAAACCACGTCGGGCGATGCAGACTCACTATAGCATCCATTTCTCTCCGCTGAAGGAGCTGACATGAGGGAGTCCCAGCGTGGAACAAGTATCTGAAATCGAGACAGATAGTGATCAGGCTTTAATGGCGCAGTATGCCCAAGGAGATCAGAAGGCCTTTGAGCTGCTTTACCATAAGCACAAGGGTGGCCTGTATCGTTATTTCATGCGTCAGATAGGTGACAGTGCCCTGGCTGAGGATCTTTATCAAGAGACCTGGAGCCGAGTGATAAAGGCGGCCAGTGGTTATCAGCAAAGAGCCAAGTTCACCACCTGGCTCTATCGAATCGCTCATAATTTACTGATCGATCACGTCAGAGCCCTTAAACCGGTAGACAGCTTGAGTGAGCCTATAGGGGAAGAGCAGACATTAGAGTCACAGTTAACAAGTGATGTGGCGGTGCCCGATAGTCAGCTTGAAGAAGAACAGAAGGCGATAATTTTAAAGCATTGCATTAGCCAGCTTCCCCATGTGCAGAAGGAGGCTTTCTTGCTCAGTGTGGAGATGGGATTTACGGCGGCAGTGATCGGCGAAATAGCCGGTGCGGGCATGGAGGCGACCAAGAGCCGTATTCGTTATGCCAGTCAGGCGCTCAAAGCCTGTGTGCAACAGAAATGGCAGGAGCACGCGAATGTCAGATAGAAGCGAACAGGAGATCTCGAATCTTCAGCTAAAAGCCCTGTATCAGGCTAAGGCTAACGAAGAGCCTTCGGCCGAACTCGACGCGCGAATATTGGCTATGGCGAGCCAACATCAAAGCAAGCTTAATGAGTCGGCGGGTAATGGGGATGTTAAGGTCGTCAGTTTCTGGCGTCAATATCGCTGGCCATTATCATCGGCTGCCTCGGTTTTATTGCTTTCAAGCTTGTTACTGCTTAATTTAAATCAGCCACAGCCCCCCATTACTGAGCAGATGATGCCTATGATGGCCAGCGATCAAGCCGTCGAGTCGATGAGAGCCGTCAAGCCGTCAGACGGTGCGAGTCAGATGCAGCCGCGGACAATGTCGCAGCAAGCACCAGAATCTAGTGAGCAGCAGGGACCTGTTGCGCAAAGCGAAAAGAGTCATAAGCTGGCAGCACCGATAAACGCGGATGGCCAAGCTAAGGCGAATATTTCAGATATTCAGGCGGTAAATCATCTACAACAGCTGGTCGATAGTGAGTTGTGGAGCGATGCCGATACCCTGTACCAGCGACTGTTGAAGGAGCGTCCAAGATTGCAAGACAGCGGCCATCCTCAGCATGCTCAGTGGTTAGCGCTTGTAGATAAAATTAAGGCCCATCGACAGGGGAAAGAGTGACTTAAGCTGAAGCATTAGCATGATAAACGGGGCCTTAGCGCCCCGTTTTGCTTATGCAATCAGGTATGTTATCGCATCCAAAATCCCCAGCGACTCTCGAATAGATTGCTCATAAGGAGCAATATCTAGTCAAAACGTCAGATGATAAAAGGTGGAGAAGGGATAAAAGGGATGAAAAAGGTGCCTAGGCTGGCTATGGCGTGTCGCTGCCAGGCCTTATCTATCAAAGTTGTGCCTGACTAACGCTTGCCGCCAGCGCCTCAGGCTGGCTCGAGAAAAACTACCCAATGCGCTTACTCTGTCCGCAGAAGCTGAAACCTTAGCCGTTACCTTATTATCCATATCTTGTCCTCTAGCGACCTCAGGTGAGGAGTTGTTACGCCTCAGTAAACTTGTACACATTTGCTAATACTTCTTTGGTTATAAATTACTGTAGATTTAAGGAAAGTTTGCTACCTTGTTGCCCCATAAGAATAAATTTGATCTTACTTTGAGCGTATTATGAAACTTTCTCATCTTTTTGCCTGTTGCGTCTTGGCATTGGGCACGGCTTCATCCTCTCCGCTTTTTGCTTCTCAGACCAACAATATTCAGACTGTCAATTCAACCGCGTCAGAGAATATTGGCTATTACCGCTCTCCAGCCCTACATGACGATACCTTGGTCTTTACCGCTGAAGGCGATCTTTGGCTGCAGCAACTGGGTGATCCCCAGGCCAGGCGTTTAACCAGTCTTCCGGCAGAGGAGCTCGGGGCAGCGATTTCAAACGACGGTCGCCAGCTGGCTTTTGTCGCCAACTATGAGGGAGCGAGTGAGGTCTATGTGATGCCGCTTAAGGGCGGCGTGGCCAAACGAGTCAGTTTCGAAAATAGCCGAGTGCGGGTTCAAGGCTGGACCCATGATGGCCAGGTGCTGTATGCCACCGATAATGCCTTTGGTCCGGCGAACTACTGGGTGCTACGCAGCGTCGATCCTCAGACACTCAAGACGCAAGATCTGCCATTGGCGGATGCCATCGAGGGCGTGATTGATAGTGTAGGGCAATATGTCTACTTTACCCGCTTCGGTCTGCAGGCCACGGGCGATAACGCTAAGGTATATCGCGGCGGCGCCAAAGGAGAGTTGTGGCGCTTTAAGCTGGGTAGCGAGCAGGAAGCGGAGCCGTTAACCGCGGGCCATGATGGCTCTGTTCGTCAGCCTATGCTGTGGCAAGAGCGTCTTTATTTTGTCAGTGATAGCAGTGGCAACGATAACATCTGGTCGATGACGCTCGATGGCAAAGATCTGCGTCAACACACACAATTTGATGCCTGGCAGGTGCGTGGTGCCCGATTGGATAATGGCCGTATCGTGTTTCAGCAAGGCGCCGACATCAAGCTTTTCGATATTGCCAGTAATCGCCTCACCACAGAGGAGATCCACTTAACCTCTGATTTTGCCGAGCGTCGCGAGCACTGGGTCAACCAACCTATGAAGTTTGCCACCTCTACGCACTTGGCTCCTAAAGGGGACAAGGTGGTGATCACAGCTCGTAGCCATGTTGCTGTGGCGGGTACAGATGGGTCGCGGCTGGTGGAGCTGGCCTTGCCAGGGGATTACCGGGTGCGCGGCGCCGTGATGAGCCCAGATGGCAAGTGGGTCTATGGTATCAGCGACGCCTCTGGCGAGCAGGAGATCTGGCGCTACGCGGCCGATGGCAGTGCGTCGGCTAAGCAGTTGACTCAGGATGCCAGCGCCCTGCGCATGGGGCTGAGCCTGTCACCCGATGGCCGATATATTGCCCATGATGATTACAACGGCGATCTCTGGTTATTGGATCTCAAGAAGGCTCGCAACACTAAGATCATGACCAATGGTCAGGGACTTGGCCCTTATGGTGATGTGGTTTGGTCTAACGATAGCCGTTTTATCGCCGTGACCAAGGATGAACGTGGCCAGCTTAGGCCTCAAATTGTGCTCTATTCACTGGAGGAAGATAAAGCCCAGGCGCTGACCAGCGACAAGTATGAATCTTTCTCGCCAGCCTTCAGCACTGATGGTCAATGGCTCTATTTCATTTCAAACCGTGCCTTTAACGCCACGCCGACATCGCCTTGGGGCGATCGTAACATGGGCCCGGTTTTTGACAAGCGTGGGCAGATCTTTGCCCTGGCGCTGACACCTGAGGCGCGCTTTCCCTTCAGTAAGCCGAATGAGCTCAGCGTGACAGCTGAGAAAAAGGACGAAGCGGATGATGCAAAGATACAGGTGCAGTGGCAGGGGCTCAGCGAGCGCCTGTGGCAGGTGCCTGTCGCTTCGGGGAATTACAGTAAGCTACAGGTGACAGACAAAGGCCTTTATCTCATCTCGCGGTCGGTGGATGCTAACCAGGCTCCTAAGCTCGATTGGATTAAATTTGATCCACTGGCGCCTAAGGTGGAGACCTTCAGCGAAGATGTCGCCAGCTATGCGCTTTCGGCCGACGACAGCAAGTTATTTTTGCGTCGTCACAGTAAAGGCGGCGAAGAGATGCTGATTGTCGATGCGGGTGATGCCTTGCCGAAAGATCTGGCCCACGCCAGAGTGCAGACCGAGCAGTGGCAACTGGCCATTTCGCCTCAGCTAGAGTGGCAACAGATGTTTGAAGATGCCTGGCTGATGCACAGAGACTCCTTCTTCGATAAGCAGATGCGCGGTCTCGACTGGCAGGCGACCAAGACCAAGTATCAGCCGCTGTTGGCCAGGCTGACAGATCGCCATGAGCTTAATGATATCTTCAAACAGATGATGGGTGAGCTGGATGCCTTGCACTCGCAGGTGCGTGGTGGCGATCTGCCGCAAAACCCTAACCTTCCTCAGGGGGCCAATCTAGGGGCTCGTCTGTTGCAAACAGAAAATGGGGTCAAGATTGCACATATCTATCAAAACGATAGTGAGCTGCCTGAGTTGGCTGCGCCGCTGGCAAAGGTGGATGTGAATGCCAAGGTGGGCGATCTCATTCTTGCGATTAATGGTAAGCCGGTGACTAGCGTTGCCGATGTGGCGCGTTATCTGCGCAATCAGGCTAGCAAGCAGGTGTTGCTGACGCTCAAGCGTGGACGCAGTGAGATCAAGACCATAGTGTTGCCTGTATCCAATCGCAACGATGCCAAGCTGAGATACCTGGATTGGGTCAGTAACAATAACCAGAAAGTCGCCAAGGCGGGCGATGGCGAGATAGGTTACCTGCATCTTTATGCCATGGGCGCGGGTGATATCGCCAGCTTTGCCCGCGAGTTCTACGCTAATATCGATAAGAAAGGCCTAATTATCGATGTGCGCCGTAATCGCGGCGGTAATATCGATAGCTGGGTGATCGAAAAACTGCTGCGCCGTGCCTGGATGTTCTGGCAGCCGACTCAAGGCACGCCAAACACCAATATGCAGCAGACCTTCCGTGGTCATCTTGTGGTGCTTACAGATCAGCTAACCTATTCAGACGGTGAGACCTTCTCTGCTGGCATCAAGGCCTTAGGCTTGGCGCCGCTTATCGGTAAGCAAACCGCAGGCGCAGGCGTTTGGTTGTCTGGACGTAACGCTCTGACCGATAAGGGGATGGCGCGAGTTGCCGAGTATCCGCAATATGCGATGGATGGTCGCTGGATTGTCGAGGGGCGTGGTATCAGTCCGGATATCGAGGTGGATAACCTGCCCCATGCCACCTTCAAGGGACAAGATGCCCAGCTGACCAAGGCGATCAACTACCTTAAGCAGAAATTGGAAGTTGAACCTGTGTTGCCGATCAAGGCACAGCCTATGCCTGCAAAAGGGATGGCCCAAGACATTAAATAAACTGTGCATTAACGCCTTGTGTTAACTAAGTAAGTTTTAGGGGGTTACCGACCAAGCAGTTCCCAGGTCGGTAACCTCCATTTTTATTGAAAGATGGCTTGATTTGAAACGATTGGTTGTCGCGTGGCAGATATCAATCGAAAAGAGTGATAGCCAAATGAATGGCTAATGGATTGCCATAGCCTCGCTTATCTGCCTGTCTTGACTCGATGTATCGGGGGATGGAACTCAATCCGGACTGCAATGCTCGAGCTGTCGATTCTAGCTAGGTGTTATCTTTATCGTCAGCTCTTTGGTTAAGGAGTTGGCAATAAAACAATGTTTATGAGCCAAAGCATGCAGCTTGGCTAACGTCTCTTCGCTCTGCTCTGTGTTAAATATCACTTTAGGATTTAGCGTGATTTGCGTGATTGCCGTGCGCCCCTGGCTATTGCGGCCAAGCTCGGCGCTGGCACAGTCTTGGTAGCTAATTACCTCAAGGCGTTTCTTCTGCGCTATGGTTAGAAAGCTCAACATATGACAGGCAGCGAGTGCGCTAAGCAGGCTCTCCTCTGGATTGACCTTATCCTGGCTGCCTTGATACTCAGGAGCCGCAGAACCTTCAAGTGTTTGGCCACTGGCAAAATCGAGTTGATGATCTTTGCTGCGTTGATCTTGATCTCTGGTTTGCGGCCAAGAGATGGTGACTGAAAAAGACATCTGGCTTGGGAGTTAGTGACTGAGATGGCCAATATAGCAAAGATTGCTGGCTTTGCCCTCAGCAAAATCTATTGAATCTAAAAGGTTAGATTTGCAAGGCGCTTTTGCGCTGCCAGAGCTCGCTTGGGGTCTCAGTTTTTTTGATGTGCCTGAGCACTTAACTGCAGCGCCAATGGCGACAGTGTGACTTTGTCTTGGGTATGGTCTGCGGCGTTAGCCAATTGCCGATAAAGCCCTACTTGAGCCTTGGACTTAGTTTTTCCATTTGCGCTGGAATCGTGACGCATCCACTTCTGGTAAGCCGTCGTTTTTGAAATTCGCACCTAGATGCCTGTTAATATCTGCCTGAGTATAAGCAGATGATAAACAACAGTGACTGAATCCAGGCTGAATGAAATATGTGCAAACAGGCGATTTAAGTTTAGAGGCTTAAGTTAACAGGCTTAAGTTAATAGCTTTAGTTGAAGTGTCTATCAATCGAAACTGATTCTCTGCACTCAGCTTTATATATTCAGCTTTGTGCACTCAGCTTTGTAAACTCAGCTTTGTAAACTAATCCCCTAGCTCCTTTTTAACCTAGCTTGTTATCTCATATAACGAGGTTGCCTAACGCAATAACTGTCGCGGTTATCATGGCGGTGGGCAGGGTTTTGGCTTGATAGCTGAGTAGCAAGATAACGGTAAGCGCTGCGCCGCTCATGACACCAAAAAAGGTGATACTGGCATAAGCGATATCATACTCTTGAATCAATAGGCTAAAGCTGAGTGCTAATAAGCCCCAGCCCAGCAAGGTGAATATCCTTTGCTGTTTACTGCTGGGGGCCTTATTAAAACAGCTCTTAAAATGAGTGAACATGGCCAGCGCCAGTGCGCCAAAGGCGGTAAAAGTCAGTGACAGTGCCGCGATCATGGGCGTACCTCCTTCATTTTGCCAGTGTGCTTAGCAGGCATAGAGCGCTCAATCAGACCTGGAGCTTGAGATACTCGCTTGGCGGCAAAGCCAGCGATTAAGGCAAACAGCAAACAAGCGATGTCTACTCCGGCCAAGGTCCATTGACCGGCGACTATGTTGCCGACAAGGTGTTGTCCTGAGGTCACCGCGTTGAGTAGTGGCAGTGCCCCAAACGCAAAGGCGGTCAGCATTAGCCATTGTCGCCAGCGTGCTAATGATTGTTGGTTTCGTACTGCGTCCCAGATGGCGATACAGGCGATAACCGCTATGGTGATAAAGAAGCTATCGACTTCGCGCTGGGCTCTGTCGCTCAGGTCGACGGACAGTAAGCGGTTAGCGTAGAGAAACACTGCGCTAGCCAGCGGCAGCCCGCAGATCACGCTGATATTGAGGACATTGACGAGTTTAAGATCCATCGAAGGCTTAGCGCCTGCCAGTATCGCTTTTTGCTGTTTTTGAGCAATCTTTACCGCCCAAAGAAGTGTGCCTGTGGCGATCATGGCGCAGCCCATCAGTCCGCAGAGGAAGAACAGCCCCCTTAGTGCCCAGTCGGCAAAGCGCGCGGTATGCAAGGCCATCAGGGTATCATAGGTCTGATAGGTCGCCGTTTTGAGATCTTCTTTAAAGAGTGGCTGGCCGGTGACGCCATCGAAGCTAAGCATAGTGCGGCTGTCTGTCACCTTATGGGCGCTATTGAGGGTGAAGCTGATGCGGCTGTTATCACGTCCTGGCGCGTTTATGGTCACCTGTTTTAATGGCGCCAAGCCCCACTGCTGCTCTACTTGTGGTAATAGCTGCTTTGCTTGAACCAACTCGGCGGATACTTGGCTTGGTTTAATCTGCATGCGGGCGGGATTGAGGTCGGCGCGAAAGGCGCGTACATCGCCATCATATTGAGTTAAGGCGCCCCAAGGCATGAACATAAACATCAGGGTGATCAGGCCTGTATAGGTGATGATCAGGTGGTAGGGCAGCGCCATGACGGCACTCACATTGTGGGCGTCGAGCCATGAGCGGCTTCCCTTGGCGCGTCTGAAACTGAAGAAGTCTTTAAAGATGCGTTTATGGATCACCACGCCGCTGATCAGGGCGATAAGCATCGCCATAGTGGCCAGGCCAACAATCCAGCGCGCAGTCGCTACCGGAAGGTAATGAAGATCAAAGTGTAAGCGATAGAAGAAGTTGCCCCCTTTCGAATCGCGTATTTCGGTGATCATCTGCTGACTATTCTGACTGACCACATGTTCGTGATATTTACCGCGGCGCTCGCCTTTAAGCGGGGCATCTTGCCAGGCAAAGCTTAGGTAAGGTTTACGCTCGGTAGGCAGACTGATGATCCAGCTATTAGCATCGGGTGCGACTTCGGCCAAGTAGTTCTGGCCTTGTGCGATCTGTTTGTTTAGTAGCTTTTGAGAGTAGCTTTGAAATACTTCCTGGTGTAGCTCAGGTTTGCTCCAAAGGGTGATCTCATGGCGAAAGTAGCTCAAGCTACCCGCAAAAAAGATAAGCAAGAGTAGCCAGCAGACGGCTAAACCCGCCCAAGTATGCAGCCAGGTCATAGAGCGGAAAAAGGTTTCTTTCATGGTATTAACCCAAAGCTAAGGTGAGGCAATAGAGCGCTAAGCAAACTGTCAGAGGTTCCAGTACCACGCGTTTGTGGGATTTCAGGCTAAAAAGTCGAATGATCATGGCAGCAAACAGGCTAAAAGAGCTCATGGTTGCAATCAGTACCGCATCGATTCGGCTAAGGGGTAATAACTCTGTCAGTAAGACGCAGGCGAGTGCTGCAGTGCCGTAACCGCCGAGAAGAGAGCAGAGTAAACGTATAATGACGGAAGCTGTGGGAGAGAGGTCTCGCTCAAACAGCGACTGATACTTGGCTATGGCGCTATTCACTATCGGTTATGTCATGGTGTGTTAGGTATACGGTATCTTACCCTTGTTGACATAAATTCTCATTCGCATTTACATGTAAAGCTAACCGATTATCATGAGTGTGGTAGATAAAAGACAAATTGATTAAATTTTGTTTACTTTGTGGGATTTATGCTCGATATACCCCATTTGTGCCTGATATTCTGTTTTGCCTGCTTGCTTTTAACCTCTATGGGGAGTACACATTAGTAGACACTGAATGGATATTTACTTGGATTTCGCCCATGCTTAAATAGGCGTTAAATGAAAAAAAAGCGTTTCACCCCTTGTTTTTTCTTTCACTCATCCCAAGTTCATTATTGAAGTCATCCTAAAAAGGAAAACCTATGAAAATAAATCTTTCTGGTCACCACGTAGACATTACCGATTCAATAAAAGAGCATGTGAATCAAAAGTTTTCCAAAATCGCGACCCATTTCCCCACGTTAATCTCACTCGATGTCATCATTGCCAAAGAGCATGGAGAGTATCAGGTCGAACTCAGTACGAATTATGAAGGTAGTCGGATATCAGCCTCTGGGAGTGACGATGTTATGTATCCGGCTATAGCGGCTGCAGCCAAAAAACTTGATGCGGCGCTAAAGCATAGAAAAGGTCAGTTGAAGGCAGATTTACATCAAAAGCCAGTAAGTACGACACCAGAGATAGCCCATGAGATCATTCAAGAGATGAAATTGGTCTAATCGGCGTCGAGTTTCATTGATAAAAAACCACCCTCTGGGTGGTTTTTTTATGTCTGAAGATCAGGGCAGACTTATTAATAAGCTGGGGCATTCAAGGTAAGTCGCATCTTCTTTGTGGTCCAAACTTTGGATTAGATGCAAAGTCTTGAGCGATACCCGATACTCGCCAGGTGCGATAACGTAGGCCTGAGAAAGCTGCAGCGATGCGGTTAACGGTTTATCCGTTGGTAACAGCAGGTATTCATCGTCGCTGGGCTGGCCGCGCTTGGCCAGTGCGCCTTGATACTCGAGAACTGTCTGGCGCTGAGTATCGGTTAGGGTCAAAAATTCACTAAACCAGGCATCGAAAGGTGTGGCACGGCTAAGCAGGTACCATTGGCTATCTGGCGGCGCGCTGATCTCAAAGGTGAGGCTATTTGCCTGATCCGCCTTATATAGGCGACAGCTGGGCATGGCTTGCTGAGCAAGACTATTCATACTGACCATCCAAAGCATCAAGAGGCTAACTGATAAGTATCCTAAGGGATTTGACATAAGCATTTATCGAATAGGCATTTATAGGAACAGGTGAGAACAAAAAAGGGCGGAAACTTCCGCCCATAATGACAAGAAAGAGTACAACTAGATTAGTTCAAGTTAGGTGTGTTTTCAGCAAAATATTCATGGCTGTCAGCATTTTGTATTGCTTTAGCTGGATCGCTGATCGCCAATGATTTTGCACCACTTTGGCCATAGACAATATCGTCGGTACCAGCCACGACATTAAAATGGCTGGTTTCATGGATAATAGTACCGCCCTTAGAGTCGGTACCTGTTGTCGGGGCAGACCAGAAGGCATTACACATGTAGATCTTATATGGCTGCGTTGGGTAAACATAAGCAAAGTATTGCTTCTTACAGCTGCAGTCGAAGGTGAGGGGCTCGTTGTTTAACGCGTTATCAATTTTGCTGAAATTGTTGCTCACCGTGTTCCAGCGAGATGAGCTGTATGCGCCAAACCAGGTGCTGTAACGCTGTGAATTGCTGCTGGCAGTGGCTAGGTGCTGGTTCGCATCGGCTGACATGTTTTTCGCCGCGGCTAGACCCGCCAGAATATCGCTTTGTTGTGAGTTGCTGCAGCGTCCAGTGAAAGAGATGCCGTCTGGTGTCGTACCACCGCCATCACCAGTGCCGGGTTTACCTTTATTGGCACCGCCCTTAAACTCACGACCTTCCAAATAGAAACTGGCTGATTCAGACTGTATCCCTTCGATACCGAGACGAGCTAGTTTTTTCGCCTGACCCGGGTTAGGAGAAAACAGTTGCATAGAGCTGACATCATAGCTGATCTCATAGTTGGCGGTTGCCGACATGTCATATAGTGAAGACAGTTCTACTTGGTAAGAGATACTCTCACCCGCTTTTAGCTTGATGTAGTCCTTATGGCTTGGTGCTGGGCGCTTGTAATGAGCGCCTAAATAAGGGCGAGCTTGACCATCTGCTGTGACTTTAAAGAGCGACTCTTCAACACCCTCTGCCGCGGTAAACCACTTAAGTAGTTTTACCGGTACATTCTCTTCGTTGGTTAACGTCAGGGTCACCATGACGTCTTGATCGCTACTAAAGCTGTCTTGGCTCATTTGCAGTTTAGCGGCGATCCCATCGGCAAGGGCCGATTGACTTAGTAAGGTGGTAGCGATGGCGAGTGTTGATAATTTGAATAGTTTGCTCATCAATTTTTCCTTTTGATTGAGGTTATTTTTATTGGTGTTAACAAATGTTACTCAGTTGTTACAATTTCGGAGTTTAATCTTATTAAGGTTTGAATAGCAAGCATTTATTGGTGCTTTATTTTGTATAACACCAATTGGGTAGAGTATTGGTCTTTATCTCTTGGGGTGGGGAGAGGTTCAGTTTGAAGTCAGCTAACTTTTAGAGGTATGGGATGGTTTGCGGTGGATTATGAAGGTGAGGCTAGTGGTCATTAGCGCCTTTTATCGTTTTCTCTCACAGTACGGTTTTTAGGTTTTCATATTGATCTCATTCAGGGCATCGACTGGGTCTTTCAATTTGGTGTTGTGTGAGCGCTTTGTCGCAGGAATTAAAATTTAAATTGCACGCAATTTAATTTGGGGGTATAACTTGGGTTAAATGAATTGTGCGCAATTTAAATTTATCTTTTGAAGTGATCTTAGGAGTTAACATGAAAACCTTATATGAAACCCAAGCAACAGCCAGTGCAGGGCGTAATGGCCAGGTAGCAACCGATGATGGCAAGCTATCTATTGCTCTTAGCTACCCTAAAGAGATGGGCGGAACTGGCGAGGCGAGCAACCCGGAACAGTTATTTGCGGCGGGCTACAGCGCTTGTTTCTCAAATGCCATTTTGCATGTTGCCAAAGAAGCAAAAGTCAAATTGTCTCAGGCGCCAGTCACCGCTAAGGTTGGTATAGGGCCTCGCGCCGAAGGCGGTTTTGCCTTGACTGTGGCCCTAAGTGTCGAGCTGGATTTGCCGCAGGAGCAAGCTTCTGACTTGGTTAAAACGGCTCATCAGATTTGTCCTTACTCTAACGCCGTAAGCAACAGCATTGACGTAGGACTAATGGTTAATGGTGAGTCTTTGTAAGTGCAAATTATGAATAGTCATTCGATGGATGAACGATTCGCTTCTGCGGGTATCATAGTTGGGCGTATCATGCTTGCGCTCTATTTTCTTGTCCCTGGGCTCATGAAGTTTGTCAGTTGGGATATGCATGTAGCCTTAATGGAGCGACATCAGATGGTGCTAATTCCGCTGCTGCTTGCCAGTGCCGGCGTTAGCCAGATTGTTGCGGGAATTTGTTTAATATTAAACCGTTATACGTCAGTGATTGCTTCGCTGTTAGCTATGATGGTGTTACTGATTAACGTTACACTGCATGATTTTTGGCATTTCGAAGGGCTTGAAGCGGCACATGAGATGCAAAATTTCATTAAGAATCTAGGTATATTCGCAGGTTTACTGGTGTTGGCTGGCCACAGTCACCTCAAGCACCTTGGTAACAATGGGTTTCGCTAGGTCTAGTTTAGATAATCCGTAAGCCTGAATTTGTCAGCCATTGCCTATGGGGGTCAGTTATAGTGGCGCCCCCTAATGACCTAGCTTGTATAAATGTCTGCAAAATGGCGCATAGATAAGCTAGATCTTCACCAGGACACAATAAAAGGCCCCATTCTCTGGGGCTTTTTTATAGCTTGTGCTTGGCGAGCTCGGTCAGCAACATTTCGCGTCCCTCGCTTTCCACATGGGTCAAAAAGGCCTGGGCGATCGCCGAGGGGCGTTTAGATTTTAGCCAGAGAAAATACCAGTTGGAGTTGATCGGCAGCTCCTTAACATTTAGCTGAGCCAATCCGGTATTTCCACCAAAGGCGAGGGTATGGGCCGAGAGTATGCTGACGCCTAGCCCTGACATTACAGAGTGCTTGATCGCCTCGTTGCTCTCTATGGTCATCTTGACGTTGAGTTTAACGCCCTGTTTAGCCATAAAACGCTCGATGGCCAAGCGAGTGCCCGAGCCATTCTCACGCATCAAGAAGGGTGCCTCGCAGAGCTCTGCCAGAGAGACGCCTTCCTGACTGACGAAGGGATGATTCTCGGGGGCTATGGCCACCAGGGGATTGTTGAAGAACTCTATGCTCTCGGTATTGAGCTCTCCTGGCGGGTGACTAAACACATAAAAGTCATCAATCCCTTGTTTGAGTCGCTCGATGATCTGTTGTCGGTTACCCACATTTAGCTGAACGGCGACATTGGGGTAACGCTCGCAAAAGGGGCCCAGCAGATGGGGAATAAAGTACTTTGAGGTGGTCACCACGGCCAGACGCAGGGTGCCCGACTTTAACTCTCCCATATCAGACAGGGACATTTCTAGCCGCGCAAAACTGTCGAGGATTTCGGTCGCTGCCTTAACGACCTCCAATCCCGCTTCGGTAAATATCACCTTACGCCCGACAATGTTATACAGCGGAAAACCTATCACTTCAGCCAGTTTTTTTAGCTGCATAGAGATGGTGGGCTGAGTGAGGTGTAGCGTTTCGGCCGCGCCACTGACACTGCCACAGTCATAGACAGCCAATAAGATCTCCATCTGTCTGAGGGTGCCTAAGTGTGCCTGTAGCCTAAGAGACATAGTCGTCACTCCATGTATAGATTTTTATCTATATAAAAACATAAAAATATCTATTTTTATATATAAATTATTTTTGGCAAGATCGTCGCTATTGAAAGAACACCGAAAACGTTGCGGTATCAGTCGTAAACGGGGGATCTTATGAAACACCTATTTCAATTTGTTTTGGCAGAGAAACAATCACTTTTCAGTATCTTTGTTGGCTTAATGGTTGCGGCACTCGCCTTTGCCACCATGAATGAAGGTCACAACGGTATGGGACTGCTTATTGTTGGCATCAGTTTGATTTCACTGAGTCTAGTGTCAATTGCCATCAAGATGTCATCTAAGCGTCGTGCCGTAAAACCTGCGCCTAGCCTGCAAGTCAAGGGCGCATAAGATGCAGCTCGATATCACGATAGCCTTTTTTATCCTCGGCGCCTTGGCAACGTTATTGAGATCTGACATCCAGTTTCCAAAGGCGCTGTATCAGAGTCTGACCCTATTTCTTATGTTGGCCATCGGTCTTAAAGGTGGCGTGGCGTTGTCTAAATACGGCTCGATAGCCCTTTTGCCTCAGTCACTTTTGGTGATTGGGCTTGGTTTGGTTCTTCCTCTGATCGCCTTTCCCATTCTGCGTTTTATCGGCCAGCTTAAGCTTGAAGATGCGGCCTCTATCGCCGCTCACTACGGCTCTGTCAGTATAGGCACCTATGCGGTGGCCGTGGCCTTTCTAGAGACGCAAAACATCAGTTATGAAGCCTATTTCCCGCTATTTGTGGTGTTGCTGGAGGTCCCTGCCATTGCAGTAGGTATCGCCCTTGCTAGACGTTCGGGTACTAATGTTAAGTGGCGCGAGCTGATTCATGAAGTGTTTTGCAATCAAAGCTTAGTGTTGCTCGTCGGAGCCCTAATCATTGGCTACTTGTGGGCTGAGCGTATTGAAGGGATCACGCCGCTCTTCTTCAATCTGTTTCATGGCATATTGGCACTCTTTTTACTTGAGATGGGCATGCTCGCGGCCAGCAGGCTTAAAGATCTCAAGCATATGGGCAACTTTATGCTGGCGTTCGGCGTATTTATGCCGCTGCTAGGCGGTTTATTGGGCTGTATTTTAGGTTTACAGATGGGGCTGTCGAACGGCGGCGCAACTTTACTGGCTGTACTGGGGGCTAGCGCGTCTTATATCGCGGTGCCGGCGGCCATGCGGGTCGCTATTCCCGAAGCCAACCAGAGTCTGTCGATCACCTATTCATTAGCAATTACATTTCCGTTCAACGTATTGGTGGGCATTCCTACCTATGCGCTGTTCACAAATTGGTTATCAAATTAAGAGGCACGTATGAGCAAAGCAAGAGTAGCAATCATCATGGGTTCACAGAGCGATTGGCCGACCATGAAAAATGCCACCACAGTCCTGGATGCCCTAGGTATCGCTTACAGTAAACAGGTGGTTTCGGCCCATCGCACGCCTGAGCGTCTGGTGAGCTTTAGCCATGGCGCAGCAGACGAGGGGATTGAGGTGATTATCGCTGGTGCTGGCGGCGCGGCGCATCTGCCGGGCATGACGGCGGCCATGACACATCTCCCGGTGATCGCTGTACCCGTAATGAGTAAGGCCCTAAAAGGAATGGATAGCCTGCTGTCTATCGTGCAGATGCCAAAAGGAGTCGCGGTAGCCACTCAGGCAATTGGTGATTCAGGCGCCTTTAACGCCGGCCTAATGGCAGCGCAAATTTTGGCGCTGGGCGATGCAGAACTGACCAAGCGTCTATGTGACTGGCGCGCTAGCCAAACCTCAGGTGTGTCGCTGGAGGTAGAATAATGCGCATTGGCATCATAGGTTGTGGTCAGCTGGCGCGTATGATGGCGCTGGCGGGCATTCCCTTAGGCCTTAAATTTAGCTTTGTGGCCGATGGTGGCCCTGATACGGATCTCAGTTGTGTCGAAGGCCTGGGCCCTGTGGTTCCCTGGCAGCTAGGACAGAGTGTAAGCGAACTCTATAAGGCCTTGGGACAACCGGACGTTATTACGGTCGAGAAGGAGCAAGTGGATCTGGATTTAGTGCGTGCACTCGAAGCACATTGCACTATTAGGCCCAATGTTGACAGTATTGCCAAGTGCAAGAGCCGTATTCATGAAAAGCAGCTGTTAGCCCAGCTTGATATTCCTTGCGCGCCTTTTACCTATGACGTCAGCCTTGAAGAGAGTGCCAAGACATTAGGTTACCCCATGGTGATCAAGTCGCTCGATGAAGGCTATGACGGCAAAAATCAGTGGGTAGTGCGTAGCGATGAGGAGCTTGCCAAGGTATTGCCTGAGCTGAAAGCAGGTCATTATTTGGCTGAGCAATGGATCCCCTTTGACGCCGAAGTGTCTATTATCGGTGTGCGTAGTGCAAGTGGTGAGGTGAGCTGTTACCCCCTAACCGAGAACCAACATCAGAACGGTATTCTGGTGCGCTCAATGGCACCGGCTAGAGGGTTAAGTGCCGAGATGGTGCAGCAAGCGCAAACTTATATGACCAAGCTGCTGGAAGCACAGCAGTATGTAGGTGTACTTGCCATGGAGCTGTTTGTGGTGGGTGATAAGCTGCTGGTCAACGAGTTGGCGCCAAGGGTGCACAACAGCGGTCACTGGACCCAGCTCGGCGCTCAGACTTGCCAGTTTGAGAACCACATTCGTGCCGTCGCCGGACTCGCCCTAGGGGCCACTTCGGCCATAGGTAAGACGGGCATGCTGAACCTGTTAGGGGTTGCTGCACCGCCTATGGACGCCCTGAGTGCCAACGCTAGCCTGCACTGGTACAACAAGGCCGCCAAGCCCAACCGCAAGCTAGGACACATCAACTTCATGATGGATGATTACGGCCAACTCGCTAGCCAGATGCAAAGCGTCGAACAGTCGCTGGTGAAGTGCTAAGTTAAGTGACTGTGTCTAGTGCTCTAAATTAGAGGCTAGTTAAAGTCAGAATCGTTGATGAAAGCCCCGACAACATATGTCGGGGCTTTTTTGTGTCTTAATATCTGAATTTAAGTACTTTATTTGGCTTTAGTGGGTAATGTGACATCGACAGATACAAAAAAGCCGCTAAACCCGTCTGGTAAGGGTTTAGCGGCCTTTGAAGGTTATTGCTAACCTTTGTGTTGGTGGAGGCGGCGGGGCTCGAACCCGCGTCCAAAAAGCCTACATCCTCGGCGCTACATGCTTAGTCTCTCTTTTGGTTAACCAAGTACACTCCGAAAGACAGGATTGCAATTGGCGAGTTCAGTACTGTTTCGCGGTTCACCCCTGAACGTGGTTCCCTCGCTATCAAATGTAAAGGTGACCATCTTAATACTCTGCCCATTTGAGAAACGTGAGCAAGATGGCTAGCTAGCCTAAGCTGCTAGAGCGTAGTTATCGTCGTTTGCAACTATAACTGTGCGGCTTTTTACGAGGCCAACCGCCCCTCGGCATGCTCCTAGGGTTTCGTGAATCTTGTCGAATCCAGAATCGCCCCCAGTACAATGTTGATTGTAACCTGCTAAATCCTCTAACACCAAGGATAAATCATGTTGTTACAATTGATTGTTCGTTATCCGACCATTTTACCTGTTTAAACAGTAAGCTTACGCTAATTACTGTTGAACGGCTTTTTTCATGGTACGAGATTTTTCAATCTTCCACTCGCGCTCTTTGGTATCGTCGCGCTTATCGTGTTCTTTCTTACCTTTACCCAAACCTATCTCAATTTTAACCCAAGCGCCTTTGCGCCAGTACATAGAGATCGGCACAATTGAGTAGCCTTGACGGTCTACCAGACCTTGCAACTTATCCAGCTCTCTGCGGTTAAGCAGTAGCTTGCGATCGCGCATAGGGTCGCACACCACATGGGTCGAAGCGGTGTTTAGAGGTGTGATAGTGCAGCCAAATAGGTAGGCTTCACCGTCTCTGAGAAACACATAGCTTTCAGACAGGTTGACCTTACCGACTCGGATCGATTTCACTTCCCATCCCATCAGGGACAAGCCGGCTTCAAACTTTTCTTCAAATTTATAGTCGAAGTTTGCACGTTTATTACGAGCAATCGTTGCCGGTGGGTTCTTTGATTTTTTTGCGTTTTTCTTTGCCATAGGAGGGCTATTATACGCGCGCTTGATCAATTTGGAATTGGCTACCGCGATTATTTGTTTAATTTGCCCACTTTAAGTGGTCGAGATGGCGTTTTTTTGTTCGAGGCAAGCTTAATGGTTGAGGTGACCCGCCATGGCTAGCATGTTAAAATCATTTTTTTGCTTTATGGTGTAAAGGCCAAGGTTTCAGGTTAAACAGTCATATGCCCAAGATTTCCCGCAGTGTGTTAGTCCGCTTTAGTGCTATGCAGATGTACGAGTTAGTCAATGATGTTGAATCCTACAAGGAGTTTTTGCCTGGCTGTGTCGGTGGTAAGGTGCTCGAGTTTGATGGCAAAACCATGTTGGCTTCGGTCGATGTGTCTAAGGCGGGGATTAGTAAGACATTTACTACGCGCAATCAAGTGATCCCTGGTAAGCGAATTGAGTTGGAGCTTGAAAATGGGCCTTTTAAACACCTACATGGCCGGTGGGAGTTTACTGAATTAACCGAAGATGCCTGTAAGGTGGACTTTGAGCTTAGCTTTGAATTTTCCAGCCCGATTGCAGATATGGCATTTGGTAAGGTTTTTAAAGAATTGATGTCATCTATGGTTACTGCGTTTACCAGTCGTGCCAAAGTGGTTTACAGCCAATAGCGATTTTTAAGATTCCTAGGAAGTAAGATGAGCGATCAAGATAAGTTTGCCGTTGAGGTTATTTACGCTTTGCCCTCGCAGCAAAAGCGTATCAATGTGATGGTGGAGCCTGGCACCAGTTGTATCGAGGCAGTTAGACAGAGCGGTATGTGTCGTTTTTTCCCTGAGATAGATCTGGAGAAGGTCAAATTGGGAATATTTAGCCGCGCAGTTAAGCATGATGAGGTGTTGCACCCTGGTCAGCGGGTAGAGATTTATCGTCCCTTGATTGCCGATCCTAAGGATGTACGCCGTCAACGTGCTGAAAAGGCTAAAAATGAGGGGCGAGCCAATAAAACCACAGGGGCTAAGGTGAGCTAGCCGAGTGAGTTATCATTAAAAAAGGGTCTAAAGCTAAGCTTTAGACCCTTTTTTAATGTATGCGTAACGCTTCAAGCAATGTTATTCAAACTCTTTGACTTCGTTGAGTTCCTGCGTCTTTTTCTCTTCTACGAGCGGCTTGGTATCTGGACGCTGCTCAGGGTTAAGCGGCACTAGGTCACCTTTGGGGGCGCTAAGTTCAGGTAGTTCACTTTGATCAAGCGGCGTATTAAAGTCGGCGGCCAGTTCATAGTCGCCATCGACTTGAGTCAATTTGTCGCCAGTGAAGTGCAGCACGAGTTCTTTGTGGGTAATGCTGGCATCACGTCCATTTTTGTAGTGGTAGACATAGTACCAGGTATCATCTGAGAAGCTGTCTCTAAGAACCGGACGCCCCAAGATATATTCGACCTGCTCTTTGGTCATCTGGATTCTGAGCTTTTCTACTTGCTGGGTTTCCATATAGTTGCCTTGCGGCACGTCAGGTTTGTAAACCAGCCAGTCAAAAGCGCCACATCCGCTTAATGAAAGAGACAGCGCCGCAGCGCCTAATAGAGTCATACTATGTTTTTTTATGGTCATTGAAATGCGCTACTTCCCTAAAAATCTGTCGGCCATGATACCCAAGCATTCCCTATGCTGACAAGCGCTATCGACTTTTTATACGTCTCCTTGCGCTGTCGGTGTCAGCCTGGTGTTAGCCTTGCTAATTGACTAAGGCAGCTTGTGTGAATAGGTCAGACCGATGGTTTGGCATTAAGTTTCTTGTCTAGCGGATAAATTGACATGCAGAAAAGGGCGAGAAGATCAATTTAGTGTTGAAAATTGATTGGGATATTAACTGTTAGTGTTTGTTTTATCCCGAATTGTGGTAAGTTAATTTGGTTTACCCCTCTACGGTATAGCCAGTCGACGCCGTGGTTAAAAAAGGTACAGTAAGTCTGATATCAATGGGTGGTTGTCACAGCGTATGGCACAAGTTGGAAATACATAAATGGATCAAGCCTGTAAAAAAGGTAGTTTAGTTTGTGTCGGCACTGGATTAAACCTAGGCGGTCAGATAACTGTGCTTAGTAAGAGTTATATCGAACTAGCCGATGTCGTGTTTTCCTTGGTACCCGATGCCTTCGCGCTGCAGTGGTTAACAACCCTGAATAGCGACGTCCGTTCATTGCATGGTTACTATGCTCAAGGCGATGAGGTTAAGAGTCGGCGAGATACCTATCAGCAGATGGTTGAGGCAATACTCACTCAGGTGCGAGCGGGAAAGCGAGTGGTGTGCGCCTTGTATGGCCATCCTGGTGTATTTGCCTGTGTTTCACATCTTGCTATTAAACGGGCTCGGCAAGAGGGCTTTGATGCTAAAATGGAGCCTGGGATCTCGGCAGAAGCCTGTTTATGGGCCGATGTTGGAATAGATCCTGGTCAATCGGGCCATCAAAGTTTCGAAGCCAGTCAGTTCATGTTTTATTGTCACACACCAGATCCCTCCACCCACTTATTACTATGGCAGATTAGCATTGCCGGTGAGCACACCTTAACCAAGTTTCATACTAACGCCGATTGCTTGCAGGTGTTAGTCGAGCAGCTTAATGAGTGGTATCCCTTAGAGCATGAGGTCATTCTCTACGAGGCGCCGAATTTGCCGGTGCAGTCGCCGAGAATCGATAGGCTATTACTCAAAGATCTGCCTCATGCGAAGTTGACGTCGATAACAACACTGCTGATTCCGCCGTCGCAGTCGTTAAAAGTGAATCATAAGATTTTGGCAAAACTGGGAATTTCTGAAGACTTACTGGGTTAAAGAGCAAATTAAGTTTGATTAGCTGCAAGTGGTCAAACATTTTTCTAGCAACTAGTGTTATTACATAACAATGGAGAATGATATGTCGAAGCTAAGTGATTTTTTTCAAAAATTAGGATCGGATGCCGCGCTATTAGAGGCTTATAAGGCCGATCCTGAAGGGGTGATGCAGAACTATGGATTGTCGGATGAAGAGATTGCAGCTGTTATGTCTGGTGATAAAGAGCAGATAGATTCGCTATCAGGTGACAGCAGTGACACGCAAGCTTACTTGATTGTCACTAATCCAGATGACAGCAACTAAGCTGTAGTTAACGGCCATGTATTACCTCAGACTCATATTGGTTTCTCTTTTCGCTCTGTTTGCCAGCTATCAAGCAGTGGCGGACGATGTAGATTATGATGCGGTTATTGATGAGCTAAAAGCCTCGCTGATTGCCGAACCAACCAAATCGTCTGAGGTCATTGCCTACCTTAATGAAAATAGTCAGCACTTGACTAGAGAGCAGCGAGCTAGGGTTCTGACCCTAGAAAGTAATAAAGAAGTTTATAACGGCAACTATCAGCGTGCATTTGAGTTGCTTAAACAGGCCGAACAACTTAGCCAATCCCCTGAGACCCTCAATTCTATCTACCTTTACCAAGCCACCTCACTGATCGCCATGAAAGAGTATCAAGGTGCGTTGGATGCCATGGCAAAAAATCTGGATAGGATAGAACAGATAGATGATGTCACCATCAAGATGACCTCCTATTTAAGATTGGCCAATCTGTATCTGGATCTTGAAGTCTATGATGAATCCAAACGCTATGGGTTAATGGCTTTTGGACTTAGCCGGGGAACATCGCCCAAAGAGCAGTGTTATGCCCAATTACTGTTGGCAGCGGCCGAATTAAAACTTTTAAATTATGAACTTGCAAAACAGCAGTTTACTGACACTCATATTTTTTGTGAAGAGCATAATATTCCATTAATTGTTGCCATGGCAGATAAAGGCAAAGGCACTTCACACCTTAGACTCGGCGAGCTTAAACAGGCACAGACTCTGTTGTTGTCTGCACTCTCTGAATATGAAAAATTTAAATTTAAGCTAGAGATCATCGATGTTAGCGCCTTATTGGCGGAAACATATTTAAGTCAAAAAGAGATTGATAGCGCCAAACAATATGCCCAGCGAGTGATTGACGAGCCAGATGAGCCTAGCGTACTTGAAGAGAGAAAACGCGCCATAAAGGTCATGGCCGATGCATTGGCAATGGAGGGGAGCTATCAGCAAGCCTATCAATATCTCGATCAATATATGAAGCTGAGCGAGGCGAGCATAGATGAGACTAAGGCCAAAGCTTATGCTTACCAGATGGCTAAATTTGAAAATGCCGAGAAGACTCGTGAAATTAAGATGCTAAATCAGGATCGGGCACTCTACACCGCACAACAAAAGGTGGTCGAACTCGAAAGATACAATGAAAGTATGGCCTTAACGATCGCCTTGGGCTGTTCCGTGGGGCTTATCATCTTTGGCGCCACTATGTTTGTGCAAAGGCGAAAATATAAGCGTATCTCTCAGCTTGATCCGTTAACCGGGGTGTTAAATCGTGGCACAGGGCAAGATTTTGCTGAGAATCTGTTTATTGATGTGCTAGCCCACCGAAGTGTGTTTAGTGTGATTATGTTCGATCTAGACCATTTTAAGAGCATCAATGATAACTACGGTCATAGCGCTGGAGATTGGGCGCTAAGACGTGTCGTTGAAGCTGTGTCTCCCCACTTGAAGAGCAAAGATCTTTTTGTTCGAATGGGGGGCGAAGAGTTTGCCATTTTCTTACCTTATGTGGGGGAGCAGGAGGCCTTAAAGATCGCCAAGCAGTGCTGCAATGCAATAGAGGCTATTCAAACTCGCCCTCATTATAATGATTTAAGTATCACGGCCAGTTTCGGTGTCTGTAGCAGTCTCGAAGCTGATCTCAGTTTGGATCCCCTGATGAAACGAGTGGATCTGGCTATGTATCAGGCTAAGCGAAATGGTCGAAATTGTGTGGTGACCTATCGCCCTAGCATGGACAGGGTGCTAGAGCAGGCTGCCAACGCTTAACCTTTGGCAGATGAAGCGTAATAAACAAAGTCAAACTATCACTCTGTCTCGCAGCCGAAATATAAGTCCTAACCTTCGCCTTCTGTTGTAAACCTTGAGTTTGCTCAAGGCTTACATCTATTCACTTTATCTTTATTCACCTTATTTTTTACTGTGCCTCAGTGATTTTGATTAGGTGGAAAGGGAAATTAAGGTGTTTTAGTTGAGTTAAGTCAGATTGGTGACTCAAGCGTCTAATCTTATTAAACCGTCTCAGGTTGATTGCGTTTACCGTTACCAGTTTTTCTTTTTGCTTTTTGGCTATTGGCTATTGAGGTGAGGACCTTTGTGCTGACCTTATCACTTACCCTTCTTTTTAAATCACGGCTTTGCTCTGCCGTTTATGCTTCAGACCGTTATATCCCTGGCATGATCTCTTGTTTACCTTGGTTCATTTCTCCCTACCTGCGGGACAGCTTGGATGGAGTTTGTCGCTGAACAGCGGCGATTACCTTTGATGCTATCTATATCGAGCCTCTAAATAGCAACCGGGGAGAGCGTCTCGATAAGAGATTAAGCTCATCACTCGGATAAATATGCAAAAACGACGGTTTTTCTAATTATTTTCGCAGCTAACCAAAAAAAATCGTGATGTTGATCGACAAACGTTACCAATTTGTGACAGACAATTGGAATGGCTTTGGGTGTCGTTAACGTAAACGTAAAATTAAAACGCTCGTTTGATTTTCGTGTTTGTGCATTTTTTGTCAAAGTATTGTTTTTAATGCCTTTTGTGGAGTTGACTGGCGGGGAAAGCAAAACGCTGTAGAGTTTAATTTCTTAGGGATTAAAGCATTATTTGTGTAATTTTAAATTTACAATACGTATTTAAATTACGTAATAACTTTCAGTGGCGGGTGATTGGTTAATTTGTCAGACAACTTTAATTGTTAGGTGGTGTTTATAAAGTTTTTGATATTTTAATGTGTTGTAAATCAATGTTTTAAGTTGTTATTCTTAGCTTGGTATTACCAATTTTTTATCTTGTTTATTGTCATTTTTTGCTGCTTTTATAGACGTTGGTATTGTTGCAATCACAACTGTTTGTTAGTAGGTTTTGTTCAAAACGTACATTTGGAACTTTTAACACAGTGTTTCAAGGTGTATGACCCACAAGGGTATGGTTCACAGCAGATTAATTGGCTTTATGCGGTAAATAAGCGCTTGGGAGATATCGGGATGACTGAACAAGTAATGAATGAACATCAGCAAGATACGGGATTATCTATCCTAGGGGCGCCTGTCGAGGGTCAAGAGCTTGTGCTTAATGAAGGTGCACTGAGTCTCCTCGACGTCTTGTGTAGCCAGTTTGCGGCAGAGGTTCCGAAACTGCTTGAAATGCGTAAGCAAAAGCAAGCGCTGATCGATGCAGGCGCCTTGCCTGACTTTTTACCAGAAACCCGTGCTATCAGAGACGGTGAATGGCAGATCCGTAGCATCCCAGAGGATCTACAGGACAGACGGGTAGAGATCACCGGACCTGTTGATCGCAAGATGATCATCAACGCGCTCAATGCCAACGTAAAGGTCTTTATGGCCGATTTTGAGGATTCTCTTGCACCTAGCTGGCCTAAGGTGATTCAGGGGCAGATCAATTTGCGTGATGCTGTACGTGGCGATATCGAATACACAGCGCCTGACACAGGTAAGCACTACGCCTTGAATGACGATCCCGCAGTGCTTATTGCGCGTGTTCGTGGTCTGCACCTTAAAGAAAAGCATGTGACCTTCAATGGTGAAGCGATTCCAGGGTCACTGTTCGACTTCTGCCTCTACTTTTACCACAACTACCGTCAGTTGTTGGAGAAGGGTAGCGGCCCATACTTCTATATCCCTAAGTTAGAGAGCCATGTTGAGGCGCGTTGGTGGGCCAAGGTATTTGCCTTTGTTGAAGAACGCTTCTGCCTTGCACCTGGCACCATTAAATGTACTTGTTTGATTGAGACATTACCTGCGGTGTTTGAGATGGAGGAGATTCTCTATGAGCTGCGCTCTAACATCGTCGCGCTCAACTGTGGTCGTTGGGATTACATCTTTAGCTATATCAAAACGTTGAAAAAACATAGTGACCGTATCTTGCCAGACCGTCAGGCGGTGACCATGGACAAGCCGTTTTTAAGTGCTTACTCGCGTCTACTTATTAAGACCTGCCACAAGCGTGGCGCCTTGGCGATGGGCGGGATGGCGGCCTTTATTCCCGCCAAAGATGAGGCGCAAAACGAAGCTGTATTGGTCAAGGTGCGTGGCGATAAAGAGCTTGAGGCGCGAAATGGTCATGACGGCACCTGGGTGGCACATCCTGGGCTGGCCGACACTGCCATGGGGATCTTCAACGAATATATAGGTGAAGATCACGTTAATCAGCTGCATATCACCCGTGATGTGGATGCACCGATTCTGGCCAGGGACTTGCTGATGCCTTGTGACGGTGAGCGTACCGAATCAGGCATGCGTCTGAATATTCGTATCGCGCTGCAATATGTCGAGGCGTGGATTCGCGGCAATGGCTGTGTGCCCATCTATGGATTAATGGAAGATGCGGCGACTGCAGAGATCTCCCGAACCTCTATCTGGCAGTGGATCCAACATGAGCAGAAGCTGTCAAACGGCAAGTTGGTGACCAAGGAACTGTTCAAAGAGATGCTGGTAGAAGAGTTAGCCAATGTGAAGTTAGAAGTTGGCCCAGATCGCTTTACCCACGGTAGATATACCCAAGCGGCGGTGTTGCTAGAAGAGATAACAACGGCCGATGAGTTGGTGGATTTTCTCACCCTACCAGGCTACGAGATTTTGACCCAGGCCGAAGAGGCTTAACACCTGATTGATTACACAATTGAAAAGGGTCTTTGACCCCTACTTATTTAGCGCCTTTGAATGTGAGTGGTATTAAGGGAGCTGGATGTAAACACCTGAGATGGAGAAGATTATGACTAAGGCAACTACACAAAATTCACGTCAAGCACAGATTGATGCGTTAAAAAAGGATTGGGCTGAAAATCCACGTTGGGCAGGCGTTCGCCGTCCCTATTCAGCAGAGGACGTAGTGGCCTTACGCGGTTCAATTGTCCCGGAAAACACCATAGCGACTCGCGGCGCTGAGAAATTATGGCAACTGGTTAATGGCGGTGCCAAGAAGGGCTATGTCAACTCGCTGGGCGCCCTGACGGGTGGCCAGGCTGTGCAACAAGCTAAGGCAGGTATCGAAGCTATCTATCTGTCGGGCTGGCAGGTTGCCGCAGACGCTAACCTAGCCGGTACCATGTATCCCGATCAGTCTCTCTATCCGGCGAACTCAGTGCCAGCTGTGGTACAGCGCATCAATAACTCGTTCCGCCGTGCTGACCAGATCCAGTGGAGCAACCAGGTAGATCCGCAAGATGAAGGTTACACCGACTACTTCTTGCCAATTGTTGCCGATGCCGAAGCGGGCTTTGGTGGTGTACTTAACGCCTATGAACTGATGAAGAATATGATCGATGCCGGCGCCGCAGGTGTGCATTTTGAAGATCAGCTAGCTTCGGTGAAGAAGTGTGGTCACATGGGCGGTAAGGTGTTAGTGCCGACACAAGAAGCTGTGCAAAAGCTGGTATCCGCACGTTTGGCAGCCGATGTCAGTGGCGTAGAGACTCTGGTTATCGCCCGTACCGATGCAAACGCAGCGGATCTGTTGACCTCAGACTGCGACCCATATGATCGTGACTTCATCACTGGAGAGCGCACTTCTGAAGGTTTCTACCGCGTAAACGCTGGCTTAGATCAGGCAATCTCTCGCGGCTTGGCTTATGCTCCTTACGCCGACCTCATTTGGTGTGAAACTGCCAAGCCAGATCTTGAAGAGGCACGTCGTTTCGCAGAGGCGATTCATGCCCAGTACCCAGATCAATTGCTGGCTTATAACTGCTCACCTTCTTTCAACTGGAAGAAGAATCTGGATGATGCCACTATCGCTCGCTTCCAACAGGAGTTGTCGGACATGGGCTATAAGTATCAGTTCATCACCTTAGCCGGTATCCATAACATGTGGTACAACATGTTCGACCTAGCCTATGACTATGCTCGTGGTGAAGGTATGAAGCATTATGTTGAGAAGGTGCAGGAAGTTGAGTTTGCGGCGGCTAAGAAGGGGTATACCTTTGTGGCGCACCAACAAGAGGTGGGTACAGGCTACTTCGACAAGGTCACCAACGTGATTCAAGGTGGTCAGTCATCGGTGACAGCACTGACTGGCTCGACCGAAGAGGATCAGTTCTAAAGTTTCGACTTGCTGTCCTTTAGCAGCGGTTGTTCCTCGCACTGTGTTCCTACGTGCAGTGCGAGGTTTTTCTTTCCTTTCAATACTTTTTTATTTTGCTTGCCTTGGCGGTCCCTCTTGAGCCGCCTTTTTTATTTTGTGCTCATCAAATTACCTGCAGTGTCGATATAAAGGTGAAATCCTCGCCAAGTAACAGAGCATTGTGGACTAAACACGATTTGCGACTGGCGACTGATGTAATTGTTATGTTATAAGTTTTTCTGCCTATAATTCATCAATCGCGCCGTTTTTCGTTGGCGTATTTGCAAACCCTTCATTAAGAGTAAAAACGCATTGAATAGTGCAACGTCAGGAAAAGGTGCCGAATACTGGACTAAACGCATCAGCGAACAGGAGATGCCGGCGCTGAGCTCGACGGTTAAGACCCTGGAGCAGTTGGCTAAAGATGATGTGTCATCTTTGGCGATACTAGGCCGCAGTGTAATGCATGATAATGCCTTGACCTCGCGTATTCTTAAGGTGGCTAACAGCGCCATCTATAACAAGGGGATCTCCCATGTCACTACGGTGAGCCGCGCGGCGGTAGTCTTGGGTTTCGATACCATTCGCAACATCTGTATTACGGCAAAGCTGCTTAGTAGCCTTCTGGAAAACAAAGGTTTGTCTGAACCTGTTTATCATAGGCTACTGACCCTGATGGCCAGAGCATTTCAGGCAGCCATGCTCGCTAAGATGATGCTAAGGGATCACGACGAGGAGTTGCAGGAGGAGGTGTTTATTGCCGCGCTTCTGTATCACCTGGGTGAGAGCGCTTTTTGGAGCATGGGGGGCGAGACCACTGAGAGGCTCGATGCCCGCCTGAATCAGGTAGATGCTAAAGAAGCCAGCGCCGTGGTCAGAGAGGTGCTGGGAACCTCCTTTACTCAACTTTCGATGGGGATCGCCAAAAACTGGGGCCTAGGTGAGGTGCTGGTCAAGTCACTGTCTAATCCTAATGAACGAACCCCTGAGATCCGCTCTATATTCCTTGCTAATAAGATCAGCGAGTTAATGGCTAGTGACGCTAAGGATGATATCGAAGATCTACACCGCAGAATTAAGCAAGCGGCCGATATGTTGGAACTTGAAGTGGATGAATTCAAGGGGCGTATGATCCAGTGCAGTCACGCCACCAGAAAGCTGGCCGATACCTATGGCGCAAAGGTGTTGGTGGCATTTTTGCCCGATACTCATCAACTTACCTTGGCACCATCGCAACAAGATGAGCCGATAAAGGTACGCGAGTTCAATGTGAGTCTGCAGCTTAAAAAACTGCGTGAATTGACCGAT
The DNA here is from genome assembly GCF_002215585.1 of Shewanella marisflavi. Classification (NCBI taxonomy): domain Bacteria; kingdom Pseudomonadati; phylum Pseudomonadota; class Gammaproteobacteria; order Alteromonadales; family Shewanellaceae; genus Shewanella; species Shewanella marisflavi. The sequence continues at coordinate 2,951,648 of NZ_CP022272.1, read as the reverse complement.
TGCGCCATCAACAAGGCGAACTTCAATGAAGTGATCACTATTACCCTGAGTGGTCTGCTCGATGGTATCGGCATGGATCGCTGCGCCGTAATGTTGCTGTCGCCTAATCGGAAACGCATACAACCAAGAGTCGTCCTTGGTGATAATGTCGACAAAATGAAAAATGAATTTATTGTCGAGTTGTATCAGGGCAAGAATGTGTTTGCCGAAAGTATAGATCTTAAGAAGCCGCTGTTTATCGACAATCCACAATCTGAAAAATGGCGCTTGTACCTAGATGAAGAGTTAAAGAAACACACTTCATCACAGGGCTTTATGTTGGCGCCCATATTGGTTGATAACAAGGTGATCGGCTTGTTATATGCCGACAGACACAGTTCTGAGCGTAAGCTAGCCGATGAAGATTTCGAGCGTTTTACTCACTTTGCCCAGCTGACGAATCTCTGCCTGTCGGTGTCGGTACACTAAGGTTATTTACCCTGAGTCGCCTTAATCTGCGCCGTGATCCGTTTGGCCATGGCGTTGGGGATAGGAAAGCTCAGGTGGTATTGCAGTACCTTCCAGCCAGTATCGGTAAGCACTAAGGTGCCTGTACCCCGGCAGTTGCCGTAGGAATTGCTGCTCAGATGCTCATCAAACACAATCACATCACCGTGCTGTTGAAGACTCCTAGAGATTAAGCTATAACGCCAGCCCTTGGTGGGACGGGCGTACTCGGCAAATTGTGTCATGGTCCAATTTTCACTGGCGTCAGTGCCGATGAAGTGGGCATCTTCCGTGTAGAGATCAAAATACCTGTCCCAGTCGGCGCTCGCCGCGTAGCGATGTAAATTATCTAGGGTTTCGGTTGCCGCCGCTGGAATTTCGGCCCGGCACAGGCTGGAAAATAGTAGGGCACAGCTTGCTAAGAGCAGAGAAAAATGGGGTAGCCTTGCGGTCATGGTGCAACTCCTTTTTGCGAATATTAGTGCCAGTTTACCGGATCTAATTTGAAAAAATGACTCATCTGTTGATAAAGCGCTTGATGTTGCTGGTAAAACTCATGGGGACGCTCGAAGAAGGTTTCTGTGATCACCGCAAAAAACTCGGCCTCATTGGTGGCTCCATAGTAGTTGAATAAGCTGGGGAGCTGCCATTTTGCATCGTGGCAAAGTTGCTCAAATTCCTGGGTCATGACGACAGACCAGCTTTGATAATCATGGGGGCTTGCCAGGATAGGTGCACCGTTGGAATGACCGTCCTCCTGGTCTAACTGGTGAGCGAACTCATGGATCACCACATTATGGCCATCATAGGGTTGGGCGGCATCTTCCTTAGTATTATGCCAAGAGAGGATCACCTTGCCATACTCCCAAGACTCCCCCGAGAGAATGTTTCGCCGCTCCCAAAGCACGCCATCACTGTTTTGTTGATGATGAGTGACAATAAACAGGCTGGGATAGACAAGGATCTGCCTTAACTTTGGATAGTAGTCTGTATCGCGGTTAAGCAGCAGCAAGCACGCCTGAGCGGCAATGGTCACTCGAATCTCATCATCTATCTCTATCCCCTGACAGCCGACAAACTCCTTTTCGGCGATAAAGATTTGAATATGGCGCTTGAGCTGCAATTGTAGATCACTTGGCAAGGCGCGAAAGTAGGGCATGCGGTGCTTTAATATTGCTCGCCAACTGGTGGGAAACGGCCGCTTGGCGATCTGGGCGCGTCTGTGTCTGATATAACTTGGTTTAAACAGTATGTAGCCGATGGCCGCACAACTCACCAAGGCAATAATAAAGAGCGCCAACATAAAAATCTCCTAATGATATAGCAAGATATGTGGCCATGTGGCAGGAATTCAATCGTAAAGCCGTAAGAAAAAAAGCTGGCAGCCAGTAAATTTGGACAAATGAAATCTGTCGCTGCCAGAAAAGGGTTGGGAGATTGGAATGAAACTTAGGTCGCACTGGGTGATGCGTAGCCCAGTGCGATGTGGAAGCGAGATCAGTCGACTATGATGGATTGCTCCTTCTGTTGTCGCTCACCTTCCGACAAGGAATAATGGTGCTCAATCAGAAACCTGATCAGCTTAGATTTTGCCACATCACAGCCACTTGCCAACTCAGCGAGGTGCGCAATGGCTGACTCGCTCAAGGTAAAAGTGGCCTTGCGGTAGGGCCCAGTACCTTTTGGCACCACCTTAGGAGCGGCCTTTCTTTGATGACGAGCTTTAAACTCGCCGTCAAATCCGGTTTCTAAAGCGATAATCTCGGCCATCTGCTGAACTTGCGCAGGTTGCCCGGCCGCATAGTGGGTCGCATCGTCGATGAAGTCATCGATTAAGGTGTCGAGCGAAATGTTCAGCAGCTTTCGATTCTGCCTTGCTGCGCTAGACTGCGTAGAGTTTTTCTTGAGATCGGCCAGACCCATAATTACCCCTTAACTTATCCATCTGTTTTTCAGCGAGACGATTACGAATCTCAGTGGCATTGGCTGCCTGAAGCATTTCGCAGGCGATTGCTCGGATCTCATCGGCCGCCTTTCCTTTAGGCTGAGTTTCCATCACAGATAAACCCGACTCTTCGCTGTCGTCATAAATGTTACGGCTATAGGTGATAGCGTCGAGTACGTTGATATCATAAGTTTTACAGACTTCTTTCGCTTCGAAAATGCGGTTGGCCTGGTTTGGCAAGCTTGGGCATTGAGTGATAACGAAAGAGGCGCGCATCTTAGGGTTAATCATCATACAGGTGGCGACGATGTCATCCATGTGGCTAACAGTCTTTAAATCTCTGCGCTTAGGACGCAGTGGCATCAAGACGTGAGAGGCAACAGACATGGTTGCACGTAGCGCCAGGTTATCCTGACCACCACAATCGACCAGTACATAGTCATAGTGTTGCTCTAGGCTGAGCAGATCGTTGCGGATCTTACCGTAAAGCTGAACACAGTTGATGCTGGCCAGGGTGCCGTTGTTGTTACGGGCTTGAATCCAATCTGAGGTGGTCCGCTGGGGATCGCAATCGACCATGATGACTGAGGCGCCGCATTCTACTGTGAGAAATACCGCTATGTTTTGGGCTAGACAGCTTTTACCGCTGCCGCCTTTTTCACCGCCAACTAAAATGATCATTCTATTTCCTCTCGACTGCCAATGATTGCCGATGTTTGTTATTAGGTTCCCAAGTGATGTACTTCAGTCTTGTGACTTCACCTGTTTGGGTATGTGTTCAATTTAGGTGTTAATTAATTGTTGGTCAACTACATGAAATTTGACGTTTTTTTTGATTATGGCGCTTGTCATTAACTTGACGTTTTTGGTGTTTTGGCAGATATTTGACGCCACTAGCTTTTAATTAAGCAAAAAGATTTTAAATTTAATAAAAACAATTAGTTATTGTTGTTTTGTGAGTTTTTTGGAGGGGGTTTACGTTCCATGACCTTAAAAGTGTAAGACTTTTATCTTATCGTTATTTCATTTGTTGATTAAAGCTATGCCGTATAGTTAAAAATGTTATATGTGTAATAACTAAAACTTTGAACTTGGTTGGCCTACCGCAACAGAAAATTGTCTTATGTTTCAAAGGCGCTTATTAAAAAATAACAAGTATTAGGCAATGTCCGCTGTCAGGGCTTGGCCTGGTAGACGCTGTCACGTAAGCTTGGGCTAACAGAGTAACTCGCAGCCATTTAGGATGAGCAGATGGATCAACAGGCCTTAATTGAGGCAATTAATCAAAAAATGCCATTTGGTAAATATGCCGGATTGCGACTATTAGAGCTGCCTGAGCCCTATTTAGTCTGGTTTCATGGGAAGGGATTTCCCGAAGGTAAGTTGGGCCAACAACTGGCGCTGATCTATGAAGTGAAGCTTAATGGATTAGAAGGCATGTTAAAGCCGTTATTAGTTCCGCGGACTCAGGGATAAAAGTCGGTAATGAGAGCTTGATCTAAAACTGATTCATTGATTGCTGTTTTAGAGGGTCTTGGTAGAGATTTATGGTTAACGCCATGTTTTAATGCAGGGGTTAAAGGCAAACACTTAAGGAATGACAATGATAACTAAATTAGTTCGTTTAGCCGCTGCGGCTACATTGGCACTGGGAATTTCAAGTGCCTGGGCTGCTGGTGTTGTGCATCAGGGCACTGTGGTCGATACCATGAACGGTGGCGGTTATACCTATGTTCAGATCAAAGAGGCCGATAAGACTTTCTGGGCTGCTGGTCCTCAGGTTGAGGTCAAAAAAGGCGACGTTGTTGTGGTACAAGAGCAGATGTGGATGAATGATTTTACCAGCAAGACGCTTAATCGTACCTTCGATGAGCTGTTGTTTGTGGGTCGCATCGACAAGAAATAAACATAGAGCTGATCGTTCAGCCTAGTTGACGAATAAAGATATAGTGCCGCTAAGTAATTATCGGCACTATTTTTTTGCCTAATCTGCCACTAATATAAGCAGCTATTGGCGGGCCGCATTTTTTTCGCTGGCTCATAACATTTTCATGCATTTAGCGATGATTAAAATAATTCCCTATCACAAGGGTTATGCGACTGCAGTGAGTCACCTGTATCATCAGGCGGTACAGGCTATAGATGAGACCCATTATTCAAAGGCGCAGAAACATGCTTGGTCACAGGCCCCACGCTCTGGCTATCATTGGCATAAACGCCTGACGCGTTCGCAAGCCTGGCTGGCTGTGGATATACAGCGATTGCTGGGAGGGCTGCCGCTCTGTGTGGGTTTTGTGAATGTTGAGACTCACTATCGCTCACGAGGTTATATCGACAGTCTTTATGTGCATCCTGACTATCAGGGACTGGGAGTGGGCACCGAGTTAGTGCGTCATCTTGAAGACTGGGCCTACTCCCAGGCGATAGAAACCTTGAGTGTGGATGCTTCCTGCCTGTCACGCCCCCTATTTATCGCCCGAGGTTTTACCCTGCGCCATAAATGTTATCAGGAGAAATTGGGCCAGGTGTTTATGGCCTATTACCTGGTGAAATCCATGAGTCATGGAGTTTAGGTATTATAAGAACTCTAGGTGACTCGTGTATTGGATATGGGGCGGCATGGCGCCGTGCAATCCCTGTTCTCGCTGCATGAAGCGAATAAAAGCCTCTGGTAGGGTCAGCGAGGCTATCGACTGCTGCTCTTCGGCGCTAAGCAGATCTTGATAACCTTCCTTGCCAGATGCCGTGTAGGCCGATGAGACGCCGCAGTACAGTCTGTTGGGCACTACGCTGTGCCATTGCATCTCACCGGCGATTTCGGTCAATACCTCCAGCTGTAGGATCCTTGAGCCCTGAGGTTGCCTGCCGTCATAGCAATATTTAAGACCATAAGTATAGGGAAAACTGCCTGCGCCGGTTCCTGTGATGCTGTTGTTGGTGGCAGAGTTAATGGCCGACTCTAGGGTTTGATAGAGGAAACGACCTAAAATCTTATATCTGACCAATGGCAGGGCAAAAGGAAGCAGACGGCCAAGCACGTCGGCCATGGTGACTGCGCCTTTATTCAGTGATTGTCTCACGCCGCCGGCATTGTGCAGGGCAAAATCGACCTGAAGATCCAGCTGGCGCGTCTCGTGGTATATGCTCTTACACACCCAGGGCGCAATTTCACTGCCATGGGGAAGTGCCTTACTGGGCAGACGTGTATGAATAAGGTTTCTTGGGACAAAGCCCAGTACCTGATGTTCCAGTGCACTGATAGCGGGCTGGTATTGCTCTCTGATCACTTGGTTGATCTCTGTCAGCTCTTCGTCCCACAAGACCCCAGGGTGTTCACTGAGTTGCTGCTTTAGTGCTGCGTAAGTCGCGCTGGAGATCTGTTGCTCGCCTTCGATAATTAGATGTTTATCGAGCATGAAGTAGTTGTGTCCGGCTAAGTGAGTGACACGGCCTTGCTGGTCAAATTCGATATCGCACAAGCCTAAGGTTTCCGCATATTTTCCCGCATGCAGTATGGGCGTGTGATTGACGCTTTCACCATAGGGCAGGGCGCTATGGCCAAGCTGGCTAAATTCTCCCTGCAAGGTGTGAGAGTGACCGCCGACGATAAGGCTGATCCCTGAGACCTCACGGGCTAACACTTTATCTTTATCCCAACCTAGGTGACTCAACACTAGGATATGATCTATCCCCTCAGCTTTGAGCTTAGCCACAGTATTGGCGGTGGTTTCTATTGCGTTGGCAAAGTGGGTATCTTCATCGGGCCGGGCGATCTCCTTCATCTGATCTAAGGTGATGCCTATGATAGCTAATTGCTTGTCGCCAAGGGGTTTAAACAGCACCTTGGCCGTCTGGCTTTGGGAGCAGTAGTCTAAGAGCCTCGGGTGCCCCGCAAGTCTGGCTTGTTTATGAAGATCTTCCTGGCTGAGATCCATGTTACCCGCCATTAGAGGGAAATTGATGTTATCGAGAAACTGCTTAACTGGTTGATTGCCCGCATCTATCTCATGGTTACCGAGCACCATGGCATCTGGCGCGAGGCGGTTGAGCAGATCGGCGTTGGCCACGCCTTTAAACTGGTTAAAGTAGAGGGTGCCTTGAAAGCTGTCGCCTCCATGCAGAAACAGAAAATCTTGCTCGGCATCTGCCGCTTGCTGACGCGCCTTGGCCACCTGATAGCCGATCCTGGCATAGCCACCACTATGGCTGTAGACCTCATAGCTTTGATGCTGGTGAGTCAGCAGAAATTGAACGCGTGAGGGATCGAAGTGGGAGTGGGTGTCGTTGATATGTGCAAGCTTGAGCGAGTATCTGTTGGTCATGTAGGCCTCATATTGTGAAGCGGGCTAGTATACCTCAGCGGCACTAAATGAAAAAGGGAAGCATTTGCTTCCCTTTATAAACTCATCTTAAGTTATTTACTTATTTTACCCAGAGGTTGAGCCTCGGTGACGCTGCTTTCCTGTGGGTCACTTCTCGGGAGATCATCCTCTTCTGCCGAGCCCTCATCAGAGATGCGTATCCCCTTATGGGTCATGCGGCGCTTCCACAAACGTCGAGCTAACTGCTGCATGTCAGTCACAGGATCGTTGCTGTCGACAATTTCAAGTCCCAATAGCGACTCAATAATGTCTTCTAGAGTGACTATGCCCAGACCACTACCGTATTCATCTACCACCATGGCAATCTTAGTATTGCGCTTAATCATCAGCTGAAATAGGGGTAAGATTTTGGCTGTTTCTGGCACGATAACCAGATTGCGTTTCACCGCCGAGATAGGTGCCTGGGGCGTTTCACGCTCAGATAACAAGATAGTATTACGGTTGACATAACCGACTATATTGTCGCGATCACCATCGAAAACTGGAATGCGGGTGAAGGGGCTTTTCTTGTGCGCCTTGGCAAATGCCGACTGGGTCATGCTTGCTGGTACGCTAAACATCACGGTTCTTGGGGTCATGATGGCAGTTACCGGCATCTCTTTCACCGACAGCATCTGGGTCAGAATCATAGACTCCTGCTCGTCCAGCTCGCCTGATTCATGGCCAATCTTTGCCATGGCGCTCATCTCTTGACGAATATATTGTCCCTCGTCGCCTTTACCCAATTTATGGGTGACCTGCTGAGACATCCAAATTAGCGGCCTAGTGATGCGCTCCATCCATAGCAGTGCTAAGGACACGCTTGGTGCCAGGCTACGCCAATAGTTAGCGCCTAGGGTCTTAGGGATGATCTCTGAGAAGAAGAGGATCAAGAAGGTGAGCACACCCGAGAAAACACCCAGCATCTCATCACCGAATACTTTCGCAGCTTGCGCACCGGCAACGGCGGCGCCGACGGTATGGGCAATAGTGTTTAGGGTCAAAATAGAGACCAGTGGCGATTCCACATTCTCTTTTTGACGGCTTAAACGCTCGGCCGCAACGGGGTGAGATTCTTTTAGGTTCGCAATAAAGCTAGGTGTAACAGACAGAAGCACAGCTTCAAACACACTACATAGGAAAGAGATCCCAATAGCGACAAAGACAATAACAATAAGGGTTATCATGAGGGAGGTAAAACAACTCCGAGTAGCAAGCCAATATTAGCTTGAGGGCGATTCTAGCATAGTCTATTTCGTTACTGGCTAAAATTTATTGATATCTGTATAATTCGCCGCCCTGTGGCAGGTTTTGGTGTTGAGGTTAGTCAAAATGAGTGAAAAAAAGATCAATTTATTGGATCTCGATCGTAAAGGATTGAGAGCATTGTTTACCGAGATGGGTGAAAAGCCATTTCGTGCCGATCAATTGATGAAGTGGCTATATCATTTTGGCGTAAGCGACTTCGAACAGATGACCAACATCAATAAAGTGCTGCGGGCAAAATTAGCAGAGCGTTGTGAGGTGGTGGCGCCTGAGATCTCTAGCTATCAGAAGTCTGCCGACGGTACCATTAAGTTTGCTATCAACGTAGGTAATGGTCAGGAAGTTGAAACGGTTTATATCCCAGAAGAAGACCGCGCTACCTTGTGTGTGTCATCTCAGGTGGGCTGTGCGCTGGAATGTACTTTCTGCTCTACCGCCCAGCAGGGCTTTAACCGTAACCTCACAGTGTCTGAAATTGTCGGTCAAATCTGGCGCGTGTCGCATTTTCTCGGTTTTCAGAAAGACACCGGTGAGCGACCTATCTCTAATGTCGTGATGATGGGCATGGGTGAGCCGCTGCTTAACCTCAAAAACGTCATGCCTGCTATCGATATCATGCTGGACGACTTTGGCTTTAGTCTCTCTAAGCGCCGCGTGACGGTATCGACTTCGGGTGTTGTGCCTGCCTTGGATATCTTGGGTGATAACTTGGATGTGGCCTTGGCTGTGAGTATTCACGCGCCTAATGATGAGCTACGTGATGTGCTGGTGCCGGTGAACAAGAAGTATCCGCTGCAGGATTTCCTGGCGGCGATTCGTCGTTACTTAGCTAAGTCTAACGCTAACCGTGGCCGTGTGACGCTGGAGTATGTGATGTTAGATCATATTAACGACAGCACAGATCAGGCGCACGAGTTGGCAAAGTTGATGAAGGATACTCCTTGTAAGATCAACTTGATTCCTTTCAACCCCTATCCGGGTTCTCCCTATGGGCGCTCGTCGAACTCTCGTATCGACAGATTCTCTAAAGTCTTGATGGAATATGGCTTGACCGTGATAGTGCGTAAGACCCGCGGAGACGATATTGACGCGGCCTGTGGCCAGTTAGCCGGAGATATTCGCGACAGAACCAAACGTTTAGCGAAAAAACGCATGCAAGATAGTCAGATTTCAGTCACAATAAACTAACTTATTGTATCTGCTACTAGATAGGCTTGCGTATGTTAAGCAAAAAGCCCACATTGACCCTGTTAGTCATTCTGACTTCTGCGCTGATGTCGGGATGTGTAACCGAAAGAACCTATAGCGGCACAGATGTGCCTGTTACCGAGCGCACTTTTGATAACGTGGCCGCTGCGCGTCAACGTGTGCAGCTCGGCTTGACCTATCTGCAAAAAGGCAATAGTGAACAAGCCAAATACAATCTGGATAAGGCGCTTGAGTTTGCGCCCAACATCGAAGATGTACATGTGGCATTAGCCTATTATTATCAATCGGTTGGTGAGTTCGAATTGACAGAAAAGGCATATCGTAATGCCATTAGTGTCAACGACGCCACCGGTGATTCAATGAACAATTTCGGCGTGTTTCTCTGCCAGCAGGGGAAATACGATGAGTCCGAAAAGATGTTTCTTCGGGCAGTAAAGATGCCCAAATATACCCGCTCTGCCTCTAGCTACGAGAACCTAGGGATCTGTAGCCGCAAGTCGGGTGATCTTCAAAAAGCACAACGCTACTTCGAGATGGCACTTAATTATGACCCCCGTCGTGCCAACTCCCTAATAGAACTGTCTGAGATCGAACTGGATCTGGGGAACTACTCCGCCGCTAAGAAAGGCTTGGCGCGTTACCATAGAGTGGTGCCCGAATCGGCTCAGAGTCTAGCGTTGGGAATTAAAATTGAGCAAGGCCTAAATGACCCAGAAGCGGTGAGAAAGTTTGGTATTCTTCTCCTGGCTAAGTTTCCCGCTTCCAATGAGGCTAAGCAGTATAGAGCAAGTTTGCACTAATGACTGAAAATCAAATTGATATGCTCAAGGATGATGCAGAAAAACCAAAGGAAACCAGTGAAACATTGGGCCAGTGGCTAAAGGCTGAGCGCGAAGCGCGTCAGATGACGCTGACCAGCGTTGCTGAACAGTTAAATCTACGTCCCTCCATTGTCAGCGATATCGAAGCTGATAATTATGACAACATCGCCTCTGTTACCTATGTCAAAGGCTATGTGAAAAATTACGCCCGTATTCTTGGCTTGGATAAGGCCAAGGTCGATACCTATCTTGCTGAGAGTTTTCCTGTGGTCGCCGCGCCGACCATGCAGAGCTTCTCGCGTAAGACCACTCGTCAGGCCAGAGATGGTCGTCTGATGTTAGTGACCTATCTAATCGTCTTCGTGTTGCTTGCCCTGCTCGTACTTTGGTGGGTGCAGAAATCGGCCTTGGTGGCCGATGTAGATCTCTCTCAGCCATCGGTTGAAGAGGCTGCCGAGTTATCGATGCTGAGTAGTGATTTGCCTTTGGGTGAGGATCCTCAAGCCATGACAGGCATAGAAGAAGATCGCGAGCCGATAGTCCAAGAGCCACAAGGTGATATAGCCCTTGCGTCACAAGTATCGACACAGAGCGCTAAGGTTTTAGAGCCAACTGCGAGCGAGTCATTGCCGCAAGTATCTGATGAACAAGTTAAACCTGCCCAAGCGGTGCAGACCGAGCAGGTAAGCGCTGAGGCGGAGTTAGCCTTGAGCCTCAGCGGTGATTGCTGGATAAAAATTACCGATGCAGAGGGCAAAGTATTGGTTAACGGACTTAAGCAGGCTGGCAAGGAGATGAATCTCTTTGGTCAGGAGCCGTTTAAGGTTATATTGGGCGCTCCCCAGTCGCTGACCATGCGACTTAACGGTGAAGATATCGATCTGGCCAAGTACCCCAGTGGCCGTGTTGCCAGACTGACGGTAAGTTCCGCCAATCTTTGAAGTAAAAGAGTGAATTAAAGATGTACAACGAGTCTCCAATCATCCGCCGCCCTTCGACACGTATCTATGTGGGTGATGTTCCTATTGGTGATGGTGCCCCCATCGCTGTGCAATCTATGACCAACACTCGCACCACGGATGTGGAGGCGACAGTCGCACAGATCCGCGCGCTGGAAAATGTTGGCGCCGATATTGTACGTGTCTCAGTGCCTACCATGGACGCCGCCGAGGCGTTTAAGCTCATCAAGCAACAGACTAAGATCCCGCTGATCGCCGATATTCACTTCGATTACCGTATTGCATTGAAGGTGGCTGAATATGGCGTGGATTGCTTGCGTATCAACCCAGGTAACATAGGCAACGAAGAGCGCATCCGTAATGTGGTGGAATGCGCCCGTGACAAGAATATTCCTATTCGCATCGGGGTGAACGGTGGTTCATTAGAGAAAGATCTGATGGACAAGTATAAGGAGCCAACCCCCGAAGCTCTGCTAGAGTCCGCCATGCGTCACGTGGATATTCTCGACAGACTCAATTTCGACCAGTTTAAGGTGAGCGTGAAGGCGTCAGATGTTTTCCTGGCGGTGGAGTCTTATCGTTTGCTGGCCAAACAGATTAAACAGCCACTGCACCTTGGGATCACTGAGGCTGGTGGTGCTCGCGCAGGCGCGGTGAAATCCGCGGTTGGCCTAGGCATGTTGCTGGCCGAAGGAATAGGCGATACCCTGCGAGTCTCGTTGGCGGCTGACCCGGTCGAGGAGATCAAAGTTGGCTTCGATATCCTAAAATCGCTGCGAATTCGCTCACGCGGTATCAACTTCATCGCCTGTCCATCATGTTCTCGTCAGGAGTTTGATGTGATTGCCACGGTCAACGAGCTAGAGCGTCGTTTAGAAGATGTCGTGACCCCTATGGACGTCTCTATCATTGGCTGTGTGGTCAATGGTCCCGGCGAAGCCTTAGTGTCAGATATTGGTCTGACAGGTGGCAACCGTAAGAGTGGCTACTACGACGATGGCGTTCGTCAAAAAGAGCGTTTCGACAACGAACATATTGTCGATCAGCTTGAGGCAAAGATCCGCGCCAAGGTGGCCAGTGTTGACGCACGTATTGCCGCCAAAGATATCACTGAATAAAGGGTAAGTTGCTGCGCACAAGATGAGGTGAATAACTTCATTTGTGGCGCAGCTCACTGGCGCATAGCGCCGGTTTTGCGTTTATTGATGATGCGCCTATAATGCGAGGCGCTTTTTTATTTTTTACAGCTAAATTCGGACGAGTTGATACAGTGGCAAAACAGATTCAAGCGATTCGCGGAATGAACGATATTCTGCCGACCCAGAGCCCTCTATGGCAAAAATTAGAAGCCGTGCTGCGTGATACCGTAGCCGCCTATGGTTACAGCGAGATCCGTACCCCCATCGTCGAGAGTACCGACCTGTTCAAACGTTCTATCGGTGAAGTGACAGACATTGTCGAGAAAGAGATGTATACCTTTGCCGACCGCAATGGCGACCTCTTAACTCTGCGTCCTGAAGGCACCGCCTCGACCGTACGTGCGGGTAACGAGCATGGTTTACTGTACAACCAAGAGCAGCGCCTCTGGTATATGGGCCCTATGTTCCGTCATGAGCGTCCTCAGAAGGGCCGTTACCGCCAATTTAACCAGTTTGGCGTTGAGGTTTATGGTATCGCCTCGGCCGATATCGATGCCGAAGTCTTGATGATGTCAGCTCGCCTGTGGCAGAAGCTGGGGATCAGCGAGCATGTCAAACTCGAGCTGAATACCTTAGGCGATGCCGATGAGCGCGCTGCATACCGTGACGCCCTGGTCGCTTTCCTCGAGCAGCATAAAGAGAAGCTTGATGAAGACAGCCAGCGCCGTATGTACTCTAATCCGCTGCGCGTATTAGATAGCAAGAACCCGGATGTGCAGGCGCTTCTGGGAGATGCTCCGGCGCTGATGGACTATCTGGGCGAAGAAAGTCGCGGCCATTTTTCACATTTATGTGAACTACTTGATGCCGTTGGCATCAAATACGAAATTAACCCTCGCCTGGTGCGCGGTTTAGATTACTATAACCGCACAGTGTTCGAGTGGGTCACCGATAGCTTAGGGGCTCAGGGGACCGTTTTGGCGGGTGGTCGTTATGACGGCCTGGTTGGTCAGCTTGGTGGCAAAGATACCCCAGCGGTGGGGTTTGCCATGGGACTTGAGCGCATCGTGCTGATGCTGGAAACACTCAGCCTGACCGATGACGTATCTGGACCGGTTGACGTTTATGTTACCGCCATGGGTGATGATTGCCGCGTTGCTGCCATAAAGGTGGCGCAGCAGTTAAGAGAAGTTGACGGCCTCAAGGTGATGAGCCATTGTGGCGGCGGAAACTTTAAGAAGCAGATGAAGCGTGCCGACAAGAGTGGCGCTAAGCTCGCGATAGTGATCGGTGAAACCGAACTGGCCAATGGCCAGGTGGCGCTGAAATATCTGCGCGAAGATAAAGAACAAGAATTAGTTGCACAGGATTCGTTAGCAGCTTACGTTGCAGAACTGATTTAAAGAGGAAGAGAAACGTGGAAATTTATAGCACAGAAGAACAACAAGTCGATGCTATCAAACAGTTCTGGAAAGACTATGGCAGCTCGATTGTCATAGGTGCAGTAGTGGGCCTGGGTGGCCTGTATAGCTGGAACTACTATTCAGATTATAAAGTGGCTCAGGCCGAACAAGCCTCTGAAGCTTTCCAAACTATTAGCAATTCGGTGAAGGCCGATTCAAGCATGTTGGCTGCGGCCGAGAGCTTTGCTAAAGATCATGGTAGCCAGCAAGGCTATCAAGCTTTGTTACAACTGATTGTAGCTAAAGCGGCTGTAGAAGCCGGTGAGCTGGAGAAGGCTGAGCAGGCGCTTAAGCAGATCCTGGCCGACAAGCCAGAAGAGGGGCTTGTGGCACTGGCGGCTTTGCGTCTTGCTCGTGTACAAGCTGAGCAAGGTCAGTTGGCCACTGCGCTGGCAACCCTTGAGCAGATCAATACCCCAGCCTTTAGCGTACAACGCGACGAGTTAAAAGGTGATTTCCTGGTACGTCAAGGCGAAGCCGACAAGGCCAAGAGTGCCTATCAATCAGCCCTAGATAATGGCGGTGCGACTTCAAGCCCAGCATTACAGATGAAGCTAGATAACCTGAACAAGGCATAAGGAAGCTGCCCATGAAGTCTTGGTGCAAAACATTACTGGCGTGTAGCCTGAGCCTGGGTTTGCTGTCGGCCTGTTCTTCCAATGATGTCGAAGAAGAGCCGGTCAGTCCGCTGCCGGAGATCGAAGCAAGTGTCTTTCCTGAGGTGAGCTGGAGTACCTCTGTCGGTAAGGGAGTGGGAGATTACTACTCCAATATCCGTCCGGCGGTGCGATACGACAAGCTGTTTGTGATGGATCGTCATGGCGAAGTGGCTGCCTATGATGAGGCCTCTGGCGAGCAGGTATGGTCTATTGATATCAGCTCCTGGTTTAAAGAGCGGGCGCTGGCCAAAAATAAAGGCGCGCGTCTCTCTTCTGGCATCACCGCCGCTCGTAACAAGGTGTTTTTTGGTGGTGAGAGTGGTTTGCTTGCTGCTGCCGATGCTGAAACTGGCGAGATGATTTGGCATGTTATTGCTGGCGGTGAGCTGTTATCTGCACCGACCGTCGGTGAAGATGTGGTCGTGGTTCACACCAGTACAGGTAGCCTAGAAGCCTACAATGTCGACAATGGCGAGAAGCTCTGGGTTTATGAGAATAAGCTACCGACACTGACCCTTAGAGGCACTGGCGCCGCGGCTTATGAAGCTGGTGGTTTCTTCGTTGGTACTGCCGATGGCAAAGTTGCTGTGATAGTGAAAGCCAATGGTCAGGCCGCATGGGAACAGCCTATCTATACGCCCAAAGGCGGTAACGAGTTTACTCGCATGGCTGATGTGGATATGAAGCCGCTGATCGTGGGCGATAACATCTATGCCGTGAGTTACAATGGTAACCTGGTGTCGATGGAACTACGCACCGGACGTATTGTCTGGAGCCGTAAGTATTCAAGCTTCAACGAGTTGGACTCTGCTGGTCTAAACCTTTATCTGGTAGATGATCACAGTCGTATCTACGCGGTCGACAAGCGCAACGGTCTGGAAAGCTGGAGCAACAGCGAGCTGACTAACCGTGAATTGACCTCACCTATGGTCTATAAAGACTATTTAGTTGTGGGAGATTTTGAAGGTTATCTGCATTTCATCGATCGCGCCTCAGGTAAGCTTGTGGGACGGGTTGAAGTGGATAATTCAGGTTTGTTTAGCCAGCCACTGGTAATAGATGATAAGATCTACGTCCAGAGTCGCGATGGCAAGGTAGCAAGAATTACGCTTCCCTAAGGCGAGCTTTAACAGTTTTTAAAGCCCCTGGACCTTGTGCTGGGGGCTTTTTATTTAAGATATTCAGATAGATTTGTAAATTAGAGGCAAGAAAATGATTCCAGTTGTGGCCTTGGTTGGCCGACCAAACGTAGGTAAGTCGACCCTGTTTAATCGTCTTACGCGCACCAGAGACGCCTTGGTAGCTGACTACCCAGGTCTGACTCGGGATCGTAAGTATGGTCGTGCACATCTATCTGGTTATGAATTCATCGTAGTAGATACCGGTGGTATCGATGGTACCGAAGAGGGGATCGAAACCCGCATGGCTGAGCAGTCGCTGGCGGCGATCGAAGAGGCCGATGTGGTGCTGTTTTTAACCGACGCCCGCGCCGGTTTGACCGCTGCCGATGAGGCGATTGCCGAGCATCTGCGCCGCCGTGAGAAGACTACCTTCGTCGTTGCTAACAAGGTCGATGGTATCGATGCCGATTCGTCTTGCGCCGAGTTTTGGGCGCTGGGATTGGGTGAGGTCTACCAGATGGCTGCCGCCCAAGGGCGCGGCGTGACTAATATGATCGAATATGCTCTGACCCCTTATGCCGAAGCTTTAGGACTCACCCGCGACGATGAGGGCGATGAGGAAAGCGACGAGCGTGAGTACACAGAGGAAGAAGCCGAAGCCGAACAGAAGCGTCTGCAGGATCTGCCGATCAAACTGGCGATTATCGGTAAGCCAAACGTAGGTAAGTCGACGCTGACTAACCGTATCCTGGGCGAAGAGCGCGTTGTCGTGTATGACGAGCCAGGTACGACGCGTGACAGCATCTATATTCCACTGGAACGCGATGGACAGGAATATGTGATTATCGACACTGCCGGTGTGCGTCGTCGTAGCAAAGTACATGAAACCGTTGAGAAGTTTTCGGTGATCAAGACCCTTAAAGCGGTGGAAGATGCCAACGTGGTGCTCTTGGTGGTCGATGCCCGTGAAGGTATCGCCGAGCAAGATCTTGGCCTGCTGGGCTTTGCCCTGAACGCAGGTCGCGCGCTGGTGATCGCCGTCAACAAGTGGGACGGTATCGATCAAGAAATTAAAGAACGGGTAAAGAGCGAGCTCGACCGTCGTTTGGGCTTTATCGATTTTGCCCGTATTCACTTCATCTCGGCGTTACATGGCACTGGGGTGGGGCATCTGTTTGAATCTGTGCAGGAAGCGTACGAGAGTGCGACTCGCCGCGTCAGCACTTCAATGCTGACGCGCATCATGCAGATGGCGCAGGAAGATCATCAGCCGCCATTGGTTAACGGTCGCCGAGTGAAGCTTAAGTACGCTCATGCTGGCGGATATAACCCGCCTATCGTGGTGATCCATGGTAATCAGGTGAAGAAGCTGCCGGACTCTTACAAGCGCTTCATGATGAACTACTATCGCCGCTCGCTCAAGGTGATGGGGACGCCAATTCAGGTGCGCTTCCAGGAAGGGGGCAACCCGTTCGATGGCCTCAACACTAAGAAGTTGACTGTGAGTCAGGAGCGTCGTCGTAAGCGTATGATGAGCCACATCAAAGACAAGAAGAAGTAATCTTTCTTGTCGTTATCAAAGGTCAGCTATTGTGCTGGCCTTTTTTATTGGTCATGCCTGATTGTTTAAAATCGTCGCCCAGGCGTATTGGTGTATTAATCTGTCCTGTGCTTATCTTTTGGTTTTATATGCCGTGAAGGATGGCTTTGGCGAGTCTTTGTGTTGATGGCGACTATGCTTAAAGTGCAGTATTTAAGGTAGTTAAACTCACCTAAGGATATGTTATGAAACACCAACAACCCCTGTTGCTTGCTATTTTTCTGGCATTTTTGGCTAGCGCCGCTCAAGCAGCAGATAAACAGGCCTTATTGGCGGATGCTCTCAGCGCCGCACCGCCGACCCTGAGGGATAAGGTCACAGTGATGGATTGGGACAAGAATGTCCTGCAACAAGGCAGCAGCAATTATACCTGCTTTCCAACGCCACCAAGCTTAAAAGGTACGGCGCCTATGTGTATGGATGGCCCCTGGATGGAGTGGGCCGATGCCTGGAGTAACAAGAAGCCGTTTCAAGCCAAGGCGGTAGGTATCTCCTACATGCTGGCTGGTGATGGCGGAGCGAGTAACACAGATCCCTACGCCGAAGGCGAGACCCAAGACAATCAATGGATTGTAGAAGGGCCGCATCTGATGATCATCATGCCTGATCCGGCATTACTCGATAGTCTACCAACCGATCCCTATGCGGGAGGTCCTTATGTGATGTGGAAGGGCACGCCCTATGCTCATATCATGGTGCCTGTTGGCCCGAGAAAGTAAAAGATTCACTGTCTGACTCAAACGCCCGCAAGGGCGTTTTTTGATCTTAACCTGACTCAATTGACGGTAGAGTGCACTTCGCCATCGAGCAGCTTAGTGGTGAGGCGATCGCCTGCTTTAACATCTGAGCAGCGCTGTAGTACCTTGCCCTTGGCATCTAAGGTGATGCTGTAGCCACGGCTTAGGGTTGCTAAGGGGCTGACGGTTTCTAGCTGATGGGCGGCATACTCTAGGGAGCGCTGGGCATCATTAAGCCTTGCCTGCATGGCGCTATGCAGTCTTTGCTCCTGGTTGGTTAGGCGGTTGCTGGCCAAGGCGAGCTGATGGCTGGGTGAGACCCGATGTAATCTAGCGTGTAGCTGTTGTTGGTTACGCTCTAGTTTATGTAATTTTGAATTTAGCGCGGCGCAAAGCTTAAGCTGCATCTCATCGAAGCGCTGCTCATACACTTGTAAGCGACGCTTGGGATCTTGTCGTTGTAGCCTATGCTCGAGTTGCGAAAAGCGCTGCGCCTGTTTGAGGCCGTAATGCTGCCAGCCCTGCCTGAGGCGGGTCATGGCCATCTTGAGCTTATCAGCCTTACTTAAGGCATCTTGGGACAGCAGCTCAGCCGCCGCCGAAGGGGTTGGGGCACGTAGGTCGGCCACATAATCGCTGATGGTGGTATCCACTTCATGACCCACCGCCGAGACCACAGGTAGTGCGCTGTTGTAGATGGTATGAGCCAAGGCCTCGCTGTTAAAGCTCCAGAGATCTTCCAGGGATCCGCCCCCTCGGGTGAGCAGCAATACATCGACTTCCATCCTGTCGTTAGCCAGCATGATGGCGTGACATAACGATTTGTCGGCATGTTCCCCCTGTACCTGGCTTGGATAGATAATCACCTCAATGGAGGGATCACGCCGTTTAAGCACATGGAGAACATCTCTGATGGCGGCACCTGTAGCCGAGGTAACCACGCCGATACGCTGAATATTGCTTGGTAATGGTCGCTTAGTGTCGGCAGCAAAGAGTCCTTCAGCGGCCAGCTTCAGCTTAAGGGCTTCATATTGCTGGGCGAGTAGGCCATCACCTGCGGGTAACATGGAGTCGATAATCAGTTGATAATCGCCTCTGGGTTCGTAGACGCTGATGGCGCCCTTAACTAATACCTGTTGACCATTGGCCGGACGAAAGGTGACAGCGCGGTTGCGTCCCTTAAACATGGCGGCGCGGATTTGGGCATAATTATCTTTTAAGGTGAGATACCAATGGCCTGAACTGGGGGCCGAAAAATTGGATATTTCTGCTTCAAGCCAGACTTTACCCAGTTCACCTTCGAGCAATTGCCTGACTTCGCCATTGAGGCGCGAGACGGTGTAAACATTATTTTTCGGCATTTTCATAGATATTTTGCAACTAAAGCGACTTTTTTACTATTTTCCATTTACCAAGCCCAATATGCAAGGTATAATCCCGCCGCAATATTTTACCTCTTATATCACCTACATGGGGAGATGTTGCCATGCTACGTTTAAAAAAAGAAGCACTAACCTTTGATGATGTGTTGCTTGTTCCTGCACACTCGACCGTACTCCCTAACACTGCCGTTCTCAAGACTCGTTTAACCCAAAAGATAGAACTCAATATGCCAATTGTGTCTGCAGCCATGGATACCGTGACTGAAGCGCGCCTTGCCATTGCGATGGCACAGGAAGGTGGTATTGGTTTTATCCATAAAAATATGAGCATAGAGCAGCAGGCCGAGCAAGTTCGCCAAGTGAAGATCTATGAAGCCGGTATCGTTCAGCAACCTGTAACGGTCACGCCAAATACCACACTTGAGCAACTGAAAGTGTTGACGGAGAAAAACGGCTTTGCCGGTTATCCTGTAGTCGATGAAGCCAATGAGTTGGTGGGTATCATCACAGGTCGTGATGTGCGCTTCATTACCGATTGGTCTCGTACCGTCGACCAGGTGATGACACCTAAAGAGCGCCTGGTAACCGTACCAGAAGGCACTCCGCTGGATGAAGTGCAGAAGTTGATGCACGCTCACCGCGTCGAGAAAGTCCTGGTGGTTGACGCTGACTTTAGACTCAAAGGTCTTATTACCGTAAAAGATTTCCAAAAAGCAGAAGAGAAGCCAAACGCTTGTAAAGACGAATTTGGTCGCTTGCGTGTTGGTGCCGCTGTCGGTGCCGGTGCCGGTAACGAAGCGCGTGTCGATGCACTGGTAAAAGCCGGTATCGACGTGTTGCTTATCGATTCTTCTCACGGCCACTCTGAAGGTGTGCTACAGCGTATTCGCGACACCCGCGCTAAGTACCCAGATCTACAGATTGTTGGTGGTAACGTGGCGACAGCCGAAGGTGCTCTGGCACTGGTTGAAGCCGGTGTGAACGCCGTTAAGGTGGGTATTGGCCCTGGCTCTATCTGTACGACACGTATCGTAACAGGTGTGGGCGTGCCGCAAATCACCGCAGTATCAGATGCCGCCGCAGCGGTTAAGCATCTGGATATTCCTGTTATCGCCGATGGCGGTATCCGCTTCTCAGGCGACTTAGCTAAAGCGCTGGCCGCAGGTGCATCATGCATCATGGCAGGTTCAATGTTTGCCGGTACCGACGAGGCGCCAGGTGAAACTGAGCTATACAATGGTCGCGCTTATAAGTCTTATCGCGGTATGGGCTCTCTGGGCGCCATGACTCAAGGCTCTTCTGACCGTTACTTCCAAAGCGATAACGCCGCCGACAAACTGGTACCTGAGGGTATTGAAGGTCGCGTACCATACAAGGGTAAGCTAAAAGAGATCATCCACCAGTACATGGGTGGCCTGCGTTCATGCATGGGCCTCACAGGTTGTCCTACTATTAAAGATCTTAACGAGAAGGCGGAGTTTGTGAAGGTGACCTCGGCGGGTATGGGTGAATCCCACGTCCATGATGTGACCATCAGCAAAGAAGCGCCTAACTATCGTAGCCGTTCTTAATTATTGAAATCAGGCAGTGTCATTGAAAAATACACTGCCTTTTCTTAAGCCAGGTATCGATAAATGTCGAACATTGGCGAAAATTCTGAAAGATAAAAGGTAAAGCATGAGCAACATTCATGATCATAAGATCCTCATTCTCGATTTTGGATCTCAGTACACGCAATTGATTGCCCGCCGTATCCGTGAGATCGGTGTTTACTGTGAGCTTTGGGCCTGGGATGTGTCTGAAGAGCAGATCAAGGGCTTTGCGCCTAACGGTATTATTCTGGCCGGTGGCCCAGAGAGTGTCACTGCCGACAACTCACCTCGTGCTCCTGAATATGTCTTTAATGCAGGCGTGCCTGTACTGGGGATCTGCTACGGTATGCAGACCATGTCAGAGCAGCTGGGCGGCAAGGTGATCCAGGGGATTGGCGAAGGTGAATTCGGTTATGCCCAGATTGAAATACAGTCTCCTTCAGAGCTGTTCAAGAGCATCGAAGATGCGGTCAGCGATAGCGGCAAGGCGCTGCTTGACGTCTGGATGAGTCATGGCGATAAGGTTTCTGAGATCCCTGAAGGTTTCGTGACTGTGGCTAAGACAGATACTTGTCCTTACGCGGCAATGGCCAACGAAGAGAAGCGTTTCTACGGTGTTCAGTTCCACCCAGAGGTGACTCACACCCGTCAGGGTAAGCGTATGCTTGAGCATTTCGCCCTGGATATCTGCCAATGTGAAGCCAACTGGAAACCTTCTTCTATCATCGAAGACGCGGTTGCTCGTATCAAGGAGCAGGTTGGGGATGACGAGGTTATCCTAGGTCTATCTGGTGGTGTTGACTCATCGGTAGTGGCCATGCTGCTGCACCGCGCTATTGGCAGCAAACTGACCTGTGTGTTTGTTGATAATGGTCTGCTGCGCCTGAATGAAGCCGACCAGGTACTAGAGATGTTTGGCGACCATTTCGGTCTCAACATCGTTCATGTGGACGCCGAAAACCGTTTCCTCGACGCCCTAGCTGGTGAAGCCGAGCCAGAAGCCAAGCGTAAGATCATCGGTAAGGTATTTGTCGATATCTTCGATGAAGAGTCACGTAAGTGTGTGAACGCTAAGTGGCTAGCCCAAGGCACCATCTATCCAGATGTTATCGAATCGGCAGGCAGTGCCACAGGTAAGGCCCATGTGATCAAGTCACACCATAACGTCGGCGGTCTGCCAGATGATATGGAGCTGGGTCTGGTTGAGCCGCTGCGTGAGCTGTTTAAAGATGAAGTACGTAAGATAGGTCTGGAACTTGGCCTGCCTTATAACATGCTTTACCGTCACCCATTCCCAGGACCAGGTCTGGGGGTACGTGTACTGGGTGAAGTGAAGAAAGAGTACTGCGATCTACTGCGCCGTGCCGATGCCATCTTCATCGAAGAGCTGCATAAAGCCGATCTGTACAACAAGGTGAGCCAAGCCTTTACCGTCTTCCTGCCTGTGCGCAGCGTAGGTGTAATGGGTGATGGCCGTAAGTACGACTGGGTTGTATCGCTACGTGCGGTAGAGACCATCGACTTTATGACGGCGCATTGGGCGCACCTGCCATATGATTTCCTTGGCAGAGTGTCAAACCGCATCATCAATGAGATCGACGGTATCTCTCGTGTGGTTTACGATATCTCAGGTAAGCCACCGGCAACTATCGAGTGGGAATAATCCTGCGATAGCTTGTAAACAATAATGGAAGGGGCATAGTGATATGTCCCTTTTTTATCTAAGAGACATTTCTGACACAGGCCATTATCCTAATAGCGTTAGTGACTAAAGATCGACAAAGATGAGTAACCCATTGGAAACCCCAGTCAGCCTGGATGAACAGGCGCTAAAAGATGAAGACTATATGCGTCAAGCCATGACGCTGGCGGCCGAGGCTGAGCTGCAAGGCGAGGTGCCGGTCGGCGCCCTGCTGGTTAAGGATGATAAGGTGATAGCGACAGGCTATAACCTCAGCATCTGTCGTCATGATGCCAGTGCTCATGCCGAGATGGAGTGTATTCGCGCCGCGGGGCAGATGGTGGAGAATTATCGTCTGCTCGATACTACCTTGTATGTCACCCTAGAGCCTTGCGCCATGTGCGCCGGCGCTATGGTGCACGCCAGAATCGGCCGTCTGGTGTATGGCGCCGATGATCTTAAAACTGGCGCGGCCGGAAGTGTGCTGGATCTGGTGCGAAACAGCGCCTTTAATCATCAGCTGAGTGTCACCTCAGGGGTACTCGCAACAGAGTGCGGTGAGCAGCTTAGCGCTTTTTTTCGCCGCCGACGTAAAGAGAAGAAGGCCTTGAAGCAGGCAGAAAAGCAACAAGGGCAATAAGCCCTTGTTTTTGTTGTTTAGCTATCGTTTAGCCTAGTCCAGTGAGTTATCGCTGCTGGGCTGCTTGATAAAGGTGAAGAACTGCTTCTGTCGGTTTATCGTGTGTTGATGGCGTATCTTAAGTAGCGTGCGTCGCCGTGAAGACAGATTGTTTAAGGATTTTTTTCTCATTTTGAACCTCCTCTAGGCCTATCATTCTTCTATACCACAAGCCTGTGACTTTTACTCGGGCTGTGCTCCGGAAATCTCGCTTTGTGATTGCTTTTCGGCCGTTTGTTGTTGCGCTTCCATTATGTCATCTTGTAATTCCTGATGCTGGTTGTCAATCCACACTAGGGTGTCGTAATAACGTCTGATGTTATCCACATAATGCACTGCCTCGCTGCCTCTGGCATAGCCATAGCGGGTATGTTTGTAATATTTACGCTTCTGTAGCAGGGGCAGAACCTTTTTCAGGTCCCGCCAGGCACTGGGGTTAAGTCCCATAGACTGCGCCAGCTTGCGAGCATCTTCTACATGACCATAGCCTATGTTGTATGACGCCAAGGCAAACCACATCCGCTGGTTTTCCGGGATCGATTCCGGCAGGCGATTGAGGATGTCGCTTAAGTATTTAGCGCCGCCGCGGATACTCTGCTCAGGGTCGAGACGGTTATCGATCCCCATCTGTTTTGCTGTCGGCAGGGTGAGCATCATCAGGCCGCGTACCCCGGTCGGCGAGCGGGCATTGGGATTCCAGTGGGATTCCTGATAGGCGGTCGCTGCCAGCTTGCGCCAGTCGAGATCGCCAGCATAATGGACAAAGTCGTCGCGATATTTGGGCAGCTTAGTATCTATGGCGCGCAGGAAGGCGCGGGTATCGACATAATCGAAGCGCTTCACATGGGCGAAATATTTCTCATTGAGGTGAGCCAGAGTGCCGGCGCGTTTCTCTTGATGCCAGAAGCTCAGCAGATCGCTCATCAGTTGATCGCTACCTGTGGGCGGTAACAGCCAGACTACCGCCTGTTCCTCTCTTAGCACAGGGCCGGCTCTAAGCTCAGGCATGTAGCGGCGATTGATCTCAAAGGTGGTTGAGTCGGCGATGGTATAGCTGATCTCATCACGGGCGATCATCGCCAGCAGCTCTTCGCTGTCTTTGTCGCCATGCTGATCCCACACCAGCTCAGGGTAGAGCTTTTGCAGATCCGCCAGCGTCTCGATAAAGGAGGAGTCAGAGATCACCGTAATGTTGTCATCAAGCTGGCTGATATCTGTAGGGTATTTTACCCCCTGCTTGTAGACCAATACCTGATTAACATAATAGAGCGGTGGACCGAGTCTAAACTGTTCGCGTCGGCTTTGGGTATCGCCCAGCCCCGCGGCGATAAGATCTATCTCATCTGCTTGCATGGCGCGGTAGAGCTCACCTATGGTGGAGTAGGGCCGCATGTTGAGCTCAAGCCCCTGATGGTTGGCAAATCGCTCAGCCATCTCATAGTCGAAGCCGGCTACGCCCTGACCCGTGGTGACATAGATCTGCGCGCCATAGAGGGTGCCGACATTAAGTTGCGTTTTCGGTGCAGGCGTAGAGACTTTTGCTGCGTCCACGCGCTCGCCCTGACAGCCAGTCAGTAGCGAAACACAGAATAGAATCAGCAGGAAAACTCTCATTAAGTTACTATTTTTGAATCCGTTTTATAAAACGCGGCCGACGATTATATCACAAGGTGAACAAACGCAATAATGACGATTTTTTCGGCCGTGAATGGCTTATATTTGTTGGATGATTTTTGCTTTCTGGCAGCTTAATTATGGGGCATGAAATTAGGGCCGCGCCAGTTTCTTTGTTACGTAAAGCTGTTTTCGCGCTATGGTGATAATAAATCGAGGGAAACTCGGTTTTGAAGCGACTCTACGGATGATTTGTGCCCCACATTTCCCTATAATAGCGCCAGATCTGACCCTGCAATTATAATTAATAAGGTGAATAGACGTGATGGAGATCATCCGCGGAGCCCCTGCATTATCAGCGTTTAGAGTTCAAAAGTTAATGGAAGCCTGTAAGAGTGCGGCGCTTCCTGTACAGGACATCTATGCTGAGTTCATTCATTTAGCCGATTTGACAGAGGCGTTGGATGCTGGTGAAACCCAGCAGCTAGCCAAGTTGTTAACCTATGGACCTGCAATCGAAGCACATGCGCCTCAAGGCACTTTGTATTTCGTGACGCCACGTCCGGGCACCATCTCTCCATGGTCGTCGAAAGCGACCGATATCGCACATAACTGTGGTTTGAATAAGGTTAAGCGCCTGGAGCGCGGCATTGCCTACTATGTTCAGGCCGATAATCTGGATGAGTCTCAACAAAAACAGTTAGTCGGTTTACTCCACGACCGTATGGTCGAAGTGATCCTGTCTGATTTCGAACAGGCTGCCAGTCTGTTTGCCCGCACCGAGCCTGCGGTCTTCACCAGCGTCGATGTGCTGGGTGAAGGCAAGGCAGCGCTCGAGGCCGCTAACCTTAAGTTAGGCTTAGCCCTGGCGCCGGATGAAATTGACTATCTGGTTGAAAACTTTACTCGTTTGGGCCGTAACCCTAACGATGTTGAATTGATGATGTTTGCCCAGGCAAACTCAGAGCACTGTCGTCACAAGATCTTCAATGCCGACTGGACCATTGATGGCGAAGTGCAGCCTAAATCATTGTTCAAGATGATTAAAAACACCTTTGAAAAGACCCCGGACCACGTGCTATCTGCCTATAAAGATAACGCTGCCGTAATGGAAGGTTCTGTTGCCGGTCGTTTCTTCCCTGAGCCAAATGGTGTTTATGCTTATCACACCGAGCCGATGCATATCCTGATGAAGGTGGAGACACACAACCACCCGACAGCGATTAGCCCATACCCAGGTGCGGCCACAGGTTCAGGCGGTGAGATCCGTGATGAAGGCGCAACCGGTCGTGGTTCTAAGCCAAAGGCGGGTCTGACA
This sequence comes from Shewanella marisflavi, assembly GCF_002215585.1. Lineage (NCBI taxonomy): Bacteria > Pseudomonadati > Pseudomonadota > Gammaproteobacteria > Alteromonadales > Shewanellaceae > Shewanella > Shewanella marisflavi. The sequence continues at coordinate 2,925,616 of NZ_CP022272.1, read as the reverse complement.
GGCTTTAGCGTATCTAACCTTAAGATCCCTGGTTTTGTTCAGCCATGGGAAGGGGATTACGGTAAGCCAGATCGTATCGTTACAGCGCTGGACATCATGACCGAAGGTCCACTGGGCGGCGCGGCATTTAACAACGAATTTGGTCGTCCGGCTCTTTTGGGTTACTTCCGTACCTACGAGCAGGAAGTGTCGAGCCACAACGGTGTCGAAGTACGTGGTTACCATAAGCCCATTATGCTGGCTGGTGGCCTGGGGAATATCCGCGAAGAGCATGTCCAAAAAGGTGAGATCACCGTTGGTGCCAAGCTTATCGTACTTGGTGGCCCTGCGATGAATATCGGCCTGGGCGGCGGCGCGGCATCTTCAATGGCTTCAGGCCAATCAAGTGAAGATCTCGACTTTGCCTCGGTACAGCGTGACAACCCTGAGATGGAGCGTCGCTGTCAGGAAGTGATCGATCGCTGCTGGCAGATGGGTGAAGATAACCCGATCCAATTTATTCACGATGTGGGCGCAGGTGGTCTGTCGAACGCCTTCCCAGAACTGGTTGACGATGGTGGACGTGGTGGCCGTTTCGAGCTGCGTAACGTACCGTCAGACGAGCCAGGCATGAGCCCGCTGGAGATCTGGTGTAACGAGTCGCAAGAGCGTTATGTACTGTCTGTTGCGCCGGAAAATCTTGAGCTATTTACTGCCATCTGTGAGCGTGAGCGCGCGCCATTTGCCGTTGTCGGTGAGGCGACCGAAGAGCGTCATCTGACTCTGTCAGACGAGCACTTCGACAACAAGCCGATCGACCTGCCGCTGGAAGTGCTATTAGGCAAGGCGCCTAAGATGAGCCGTGACGTCGTGTCACAAAAGGCCGATTCGCCAGCCCTGGCACAAGAGACCATTGAGCTAAAAGAAGCGGTGCGCCGCGTACTGCGTCTGCCAACTGTCGCCGAGAAGACCTTCCTGATCACCATTGGTGACCGCACGGTTACCGGTTTGGTGAATCGCGACCAGATGGTCGGTCCTTGGCAGGTGCCAGTCGCCGATTGCGCCGTGACCGCATCAAGCTTTGACTCATACACGGGTGAAGCTATGTCTATGGGTGAGCGTACGCCATTGGCACTGCTAGACTTTGGCGCCTCGGCGCGCATGGCGGTGGCCGAGTCTATTATGAACATCGCGGGCAGTGATATTGGTTCGCTTAAGCGCATCAAGCTGTCGGCCAACTGGATGTCAGCGGCTGGTCACCCTGGTGAAGATGCCGGTCTGTATGAAGCGGTCAAAGCCGTGGGTGAAGAGTTATGTCCTGAGCTGGATCTCACCATCCCAGTAGGCAAAGACTCAATGTCGATGAAGACCGCCTGGCAAGATGGTAGCGAAGAGAAGGCGGTAACCTCGCCAATGTCGCTGGTGATCACAGCCTTTGGTGCGGTGCAAGATATTCGTAAGACGGTAACCCCTGAGCTGAGAAGCGATAAGGGTGACACCGAGCTGTTACTGGTTGACTTAAGTCAGGGTGAACAGCGTCTGGGTGGCTCATGTCTGGCGCAGGTTTACGGTCAGCTGGGCGACAAGGCGCCAAATTTAGCCGATGCTGCGCTGCTGCGTGGCTTCTTCGAGGTGACTCAGTCGCTGGTGGCCGATAAGGCGCTACTGGCTTATCACGACCGTAGTGACGGTGGTTTGTTCACGACTCTGGTTGAGATGGCCTTTGCCGGCAACACAGGTTTAGATGTGGATCTCAGCGCGCTTACGGGCACTCACCTAGAGCGTCTGTTTAACGAAGAGCTGGGCGCCGTCATTCAGGTACGTGCCGCCGATAGCGAAGCGATCAAGGCGCAATATCAAGCGGCCGGTGTGGCTTGTCACGTCGTTGCTAAGCCGGTAGCCGGTGACAGCATTATTATTCGCGATGCATCGAATGAGGTATTGGCCGAGTCTCGTACCGAGCTGCGTACCATCTGGGCCGAAACCACTTACCGCATGCAGGCGATGCGTGATAACCCAGAGTGTGCAGAGGAAGAGTTTAAGCTTAAGCAGGTGGCCGACGCGCCAGGTCTGACGGTGGATCTCAAGTTCGATCCAAGTGAAGACATTGCCGCGCCTTACATTCTCAAGGGGGCTGCACCTAAGATGGCGATTCTGCGCGAGCAAGGGGTTAACTCACACCTTGAGATGGCTGCGGCCTTCGATCGCGCAGGTTTCGAGAGCCGCGACGTTCACATGTCTGATATCCTCTCTGGCCGTATCAGCCTAGAAGAGTTCCAGGGCCTGGCGGCCTGTGGTGGCTTCTCTTACGGTGACGTACTGGGCGCTGGTGAAGGTTGGGCTAAGTCGATTCTGTTTAATACCCGCGCCCGTGAACAGTTTAGTCAGTTCTTTGAGCGCAGCGACAGCTTTGCCCTTGGTGTGTGTAACGGTTGTCAGATGCTCTCTAACCTGAAAGATATTATTCCAGGCACTGAGCATTGGCCACACTTCGTGCGTAACCGCTCTGAGCGCTTCGAGGCACGTTTCAGCCTGGTCGAAGTGCAGAAGAGTCCGTCACTCTTCTTTGAAGGCATGGAAGGCTCACGTATGCCGATCGCTGTGTCTCATGGTGAAGGTCGCGCCGAGTTCGCATCGCCTGAGGCGCTAGCCGCCGCAGAAGCCTCTGGTACTATCGCACTGCGTTTCGTCGATGGTCATGGCCAAATAGCGACTCAGTACCCAGAGAACCCTAACGGTTCTCCGAATGCACTGACAGGGATCTGTAGCACTGATGGTCGTGTGACTATTATGATGCCACACCCTGAGCGCGTATTTAGAACCGTTGCTAACTCATGGCATCCTGACGAGTGGGGCGAAGATAGCCCATGGATGAGAATGTTCAGAAACGTCAGAGCTAAATTAGGCTAACCTAAGTCAGCACGGTTTAGTGACACAAAAAGGGCCTCGAAATTTCGAGGCCCTTTTTTTATAGCCATAAAGGGGTAGGTTAAACCGTCTTATATACATGCACTTATTTGTATATCACTACATCTTGAACTACTAAATAGCAATAAAAACGACTTTATTAGAGTTTTTACCTTAAGTGCCAGCAAAGTAGGGCATTAGCTAACTAAAGGTGAAAAGGAGGAATTTAGCCCTTCATTTATTTAGCTTCTGCTAAACTAAATTCAAACCAACAGTAATGATGCGTTAGATAGTAAAAAGCCACCGCTTTCGAGGAGAAAACGGTGGCCGTTTTGCGCTAACAAAACTTCAAGTAATTAGGGCAGAAGCGCTATTTACATCTCTCTTGCAGTATAGAGTTCAACAAAAGTGCGCTTGTAGCAGTTAACTAGACGTTCAAATAGGTTTTTCATATTGGATTCTCCACACAGTGATTAATGATGTGAGCGGAGTCTTGGCCTACCGGGCTACGTCACCGGGTTGATTGAGGCGTCTCCTTAACACAGGGATATAGTAAGCAAATGTGCTCTTGTCGACAAACGATTAAAATTAGAGCTAACCATTAGTTTTTCTAATTAACTGCGCTTGATTTGATTGTGGTATCAGTTGTTTTAATTCTTTAAGTGCATGTTTTTATTTGTCTATTTATTTGGCTACTTGTATTTTGTGTTGAGATATATTGACTCAACATTTGTTAAAACTTGTTAAATATTGGGTTTGGTGTGAATTTGGTTTAAATCTATAGAAACTATTGGTTTTATCTTGGTTATATTTTCCCCTACCACGTTTTTGGTATTTAGGCAAGCGTGTTGCGGGGTGAAGTGTGGCGCTGTCCGCAAAACCCACTATCCCCGCCGGGATTGATTGATTTGAATCAAATTTGAATGGTATAAAATGGCCAGGGTACGTTTGGTACGCCTTAATGTAAGTTTCTGAAAAAAATAATTTAAATTGATTGTGCTGGCTGATTTTTGAGACGCGTGTTCAAAAAGTGTTGGGTTTTGTGAGCCCTGTCTCGAAATTGTTGGTAAGCGTGCTTTTTTGAGCGTCAGAGACGTTTGAGAAAGGCAAAAAGTTTAATTTTGGCGGTTTGTGAGATTCAGGTCTGACAAATTACTTGAATGATAAAATTCCTAATTAGGCATTTTTCAGGGTTGATGGGGATCTTACCTTGAAGAATGATCGCACCACCTAAGGAGTCACTGATGATTGTTGAAGAGGTTGTAGAGCTCTCGCGCTTGCAGTTTGCGCTGACGGCTATGTATCACTTCTTGTTTGTACCTTTGACCTTGGGGCTGGCGTTCTTGCTGGCCATTATGGAATCACTCTATGTGATGACCAATAAGCAGATCTATAAAGATATGACCAAGTTCTGGGGTAAGCTATTTGGTATTAACTTTGCCCTGGGTGTTACTACAGGTTTGGCGATGGAGTTCCAGTTTGGTACTAACTGGTCATACTATTCGCACTATGTTGGTGACATCTTCGGAGCACCGCTGGCTATTGAAGGTTTGATGGCCTTCTTCCTGGAATCGACCCTAGTGGGTATGTTCTTCTTCGGTTGGGACAGATTCAGTAAGCGTCAACACTTGGCGGTTACCTGGCTGGTGGCGCTGGGCTCTAACATGTCTGCGCTGTGGATCCTGGTCGCTAACGGTTGGATGCAACACCCAGTGGGTAGCGTGTTCAATTACGAAACCATGCGTATGGAGATGACAAGCTTCGCAGAAGTCTTGTTTAACCCTGTTGCTCAGGTGAAGTTTGTTCACACTGTGGCTTCTGGTTATGTGGCTGGCGCCATGTTTGTACTGGCCATCAGCTCATACTACATCCTCAAAAAGCGTGACCTGCCATTTGCCCGTCGCTCTTTTGCTATCGCAGCAAGCTTCGGTATGGCGTCTATCCTGTCGGTTATCGTACTGGGTGATGAGTCTGGCTATAAGGTGGGTGAGGCGCAGCGCGTTAAGCTCGCGGCTATCGAAGCCGAATGGCACACAGAACCTGCTCCTGCGGCCTTTACTGCCGTTGGTTTCCCAAATCAGGAAACCATGCACACAGATTATGCCATTAAGATCCCATATGCTATGGGTATCATCGCGACTCGTTCTCTTGATGAAGAGGTTACCGGTATTCGTGACCTAATCGTTGAACACGAAGAGCGTATCCGCAAAGGCATGAAGGCGTACGCCATGTTGACCGAGCTACGTGCCGGCAACGAAACGCCAGAGCTTCGTGCAGCGTTTGAAGAGGCGAAAGTCGACCTGGGTTATGGTTTGCTGCTTAAGCGTTACACAGACAATGTAGTTGACGCCACCGAAGAGCAGATCAAGGCCGCGGCTAAAGATTCTATTCCATCGGTTGCGCCTATGTTCTGGAGCTTCCGTGTGATGGTTGGCCTGGGTGTTGTCATGCTGTTCGTGTTTGCTGCTGCCTTCTGGCAGAGTACACGTCATCAGATCGAAGAGAAGCCATGGGTACTTAAGGCCGCGCTATACAGCCTACCACTGCCTTGGATTGCCATCGAGTGTGGTTGGTTCGTCGCCGAATACGGTCGTCAGCCTTGGACCATCTCTGAGGTACTGCCAACCTTCATGTCAGCTTCTAGCCTAACGGTGGCGGATCTATGGTTCAGTATCATCTCTATCACGCTGTTCTACACAGTCCTGTTGGTGATTGAGCTTTACCTGATGATCAAGTTTGCACGTAAGGGACCGAGTAGTCTTAAGACGGGCCGCTATCACTTTGAAAATCTAGAAGCTTAAGCCGGAGATCTCATTATGTTTGATTATGAAATATTAAGATTTATCTGGTGGGCGCTGATTGGTGTGCTGTTCATCGGATTCGCCGTTACCGACGGTTTTGACATGGGCGTAGGTGCCTTGCTACCTATCATAGGTAAGGACGATACCGAACGCCGTATTATGATTAACTCTATTGCCCCCCATTGGGATGGCAACCAGGTATGGTTGATCACCGCAGGTGGCGCCCTGTTTGCTGCCTGGCCTATGGTGTATGCGGTATCCTTCTCTGGCTTCTATGTCGCCATGATGTTGGTACTGTTTGCCTTGTTCCTGCGTCCTGTGGGCTTCGATTACCGTTCTAAAATCGAAGATCCAAGATGGCGTAAGACCTGGGATTGGGCGCTGTTTGTGGGTGGCTTCGTCCCCCCGCTCATCATAGGTGTTGCCTTTGGTAACCTGCTACAAGGTGTACCGTTTAACTTTGACGAGTACCTGCGTGCAACTTACCACGGCGGTCTGCTTGGTCTGCTCAATCCATTCGGTCTGCTGGCCGGCCTGGTGAGCGTATCTATGATCATCATGCAAGGTGCCTCTTGGTTACAGATGAAGACAGAAGGCGAGCTGCGCGTTCGTGCGGCGACAGCTACCCAAGTGGCTGCGGCTTTAGTCGCTGTGCTCTTTACCCTGGCGGGCGTTTGGTTAGCCAACGGTATCGACGGTTATGTGATTACCTCAACTATCGACACCCACGGTGCATCTAACCCAGCTCTTAAGACGGTTGCTGTAGAGGCGGGCGCATGGCTGGCTAACTACGATAAGTATCCAGTGACTATGCTGTTCCCTATCTTGGGTGTTGCTATGCCGTTACTGGCGCTACTGGCGAGCCGCTTTAACCGCTCTGGCTTTGCCTTCCTGTTCAGCTCGCTGGCAGTGGCTATGGTGATTCTAACTTGTGGTGCAGCAATGTTCCCATTCGTGATGCCATCTTCACTTGAGCCTAACGTGAGCCTGACTATGTGGGATGCGACAGCCAGTCACATGACCCTGACGGTCATGACCTGGGCGGCCGCTATTTTCGTACCTATCGTGCTAAGCTACACCATCTGGACTTACTTCAAGATGTTTGGTCGCTTAAGCCGTAGCTACATCGAAGACAACAAGACGTCACTTTACTAATAGGAGCCGACATTATGTGGTATTTTGCTTGGATATTAGGCATTTTGCTGGCGTGTTCTTTCGGTATTATTAACGCCTTGTGGTTAGAGAATACTGAGAACATGGATAGGGATCCAGAGCATAAAGATTAAGCTTTGAATTCGTAGTCGAAAAACCCCGTATGAGAATGCGGGGTTTTTTATTGCCCGTGTTTTAGGCGCACGGGTTAGCGCTTGGAGTGACAGTGGTTGAGCGTTTGGCGGTATTTGGATTGGATGGGGATTTGAAAGTCGTACCTTTATTGATATTTAGTGCTTGCCGCAGACTTCATTGGCGTTTGTTGAGGTCATTTGAAGGTTGTACCTTCATGGCAACCTACCGCCTGCCCGGCGAGGGATGTGCAAACACGTTTTTGGCACGCTGTGAATATATCCCTATACGCTCCACGGCGGCGTCCATGCCGCCGAGGGCCAAAAACCTGTTTACACTGGTGTCTCAATGTCTCTTCGATTTGGCGGCATTTGTTGCTCACTGATACAAGTTATTATTTTTAGAGAAAAAAGCGCGTTAAAATGTGAGGTGACATGTTGAATGCCTACTACAAGATAGATTAAAGTATCACCAATCAAGGACTGAGTTAGGCCAACTCGAATCAAACATCGACGACGCCATTCAGGGAATGAAAAAGCCAATCAATACGCGCTAATCAACTCCCTCAAAAAGTTAACTCTGATTCCATTTATTGTTATAGCTAGGCCCCAAAGAGGCTATTGAAGAAACAGTGGATAGGTTTAAGTCGGAGGCGTGGGGTAATGCTCCAGCCTAACAAAGTCAGCCAGAAGAACCAAAAACGGTCGCTTCGCTCTGGTTTTCGGTCCCTGCTGGTGGCGTTATGTATATTCTGGGGACATCCATTTCCCCAAATGATTAATTGTTAGCCCTTTGAGCTTTTAGGGTCATTCCCATAGCTATGCTTATCACGGATTTTGTTATTGTCACCTCTGTGTATAGATACTTCAGATTGAGCTTTTTTAGCTAGTTCTCTAGTTTTTTCAAAAACCTCTTTCTGGGTACTACCTGTTACACTTGCTCTATTAGCATCTTGGCGTTTACCTCGCCATGTGCCGTCAGCACCTTGATAAACGTTGTAGTCTTTATTAGCCATATAGTTTCCTCAAATGAATAAGTTAATGGATCACCTGTGTGTGCAACCACACAATTCACATATGGGTATTTGTACAGTTGGAATCAAGTGGCTAGGTTGAAAAACATACACAGCAAAGCATTTATAAGGGATTCTCAATGCTGGGCATTTTTGGCTCTACTTTAAATTTAGTGTTTATGGCACAATGCGTTAGGTTGGTTGGTGGTGTTGTTCACCTCTTAATGCAGCGTTATGTGAATTGAGAGAAAAATGAAAATTAATCGAGTTATAGTAATTGGCTTTATTTCAATATTAACCGCCTGCGCGCAATCATCTGGAGTCGTCCCATTAGGCGATGATAGCTATATGATCTCTAGATCTGAAAAGGGATTCGATGTCACTGGTTCAGCGGTCAAAGCCGATGCTTTAAAAGAAGCAAATTCTTATTGCCAAGCTCAAGGGAAAGAACTTCAACTCATTAAAGCTGTTCCTAAAGATATGGTTCCGTTCAGGTCGGATGCGCAAGCTGTAGTGGTCAACTAAAATTGGCCACGGTTTTGTATTCAAGCCAGTATCTTCGCTCTGACTCATTGGGTGTCAGCCCACCGTTATATTGATGTGGTCTCAGCTGACTGTAATACCCCGTCACATATCGCGAAATCTCACTCTTAGCCTCACCGATATCCCGATAGCCTGTCATCGGTATCCATTCTGTTTTTAAGCTTCTAAAGAAGCGCTCCATCGGGCTGTTGTCCCAGCAGTTTCCTCGTCGACTCATGCTCTGCTTAATCTGATAACGCCAGAGCTGTTGGCGGAAGCGGCGGCTGGTATAGTGGCTTCCTTGGTCACTATGGAACATTAGGTCTTTCGGCCTTCCTCGCGCCTCAAAGGCCATGGTTAGTGCCTTGCTTGTTAGCGCACTATCGGGCGAAAATGACATCGCCCACCCCACCGGTTTCCGTGCAAACAAGTCCAGAACAACGGCAAGGTAAGCCCATCGTTTGCCTGTCCACACATAGGTCACATCGCCACACCACACTTGATTGGGAGCCGTCACTGCAAACTGGCGGTCAAGGAGGTTAGGGATGGCGACATGCTCCTTGTCTGCCTTTTTGTAGCGATGTTGCGGCACCTGGCAGCTCACTAGCCCCAGCTTCTTCATCAGTCCTGTGGCACGATAGCGCGTCAACCTAACGCCAGCAGTCGTCACCATATCAGCCAGGGTTCTGGCACCCGCTGACCCATTGCTGGCTTCATAAGCCTCCCGCACCAAGCTGTGCAGTTTTACCCGCTGCGAGTCAATGGTGGTAGGTCTGCCTCGCCAATACTTGTAACTGCTGCGGTGAATACCAAATACTGAACAAATCCGTTTTACGCTATGGCTCTTCTTGAGTTTCTCGACTAACGAGAACTGTTCAGTGAGTCTGACATCAAGAGAGCCGTAGCCTTTTTCAAAATGGTGTTCTCTTCTTCAATGCGGCGGATTTTCTTCTCCAGCTCACGGATCCGCTGTTGTTCGGGGGTGAGCGGTGCGCCTTTGGGGGATATGCCTTGCTGCTCTTGTCGAAGCTGGTTTACCCATTTACGCATGGCTGAATTACTCACGCCCATCGCGCTTGCAGCCTCAGCTATGCTGTATCCCTGTTTCGTTACCAGCTGCGCAGCTTCTAATTTGAACTCTGCACTGAATGTCGGTCTTGTGTTCTTCATTTCTACCACCTTTTTTCCAGAAGTTAGTCTATCACTTCGTCTATTCAGGTGGCCAAATTCACTATGCCACTACAAACTGAGATTGAGTTTAAGTGCCAATAACTTGCATGTCACATTATAGGGTTGAGTCGTTCGCCGCGCATAATGCGCGCAGCTGTGGCAATTTACACGCTGCTCCGTTCTTTTTCGATAACCCTAAACAACGGTGTTGTATATCTATGCTCTTTTATGAGGTCGAATTTTGACTGATGCCTCGTTTAAAAAAGTCTATTCAGTGGATCAATTAACTGTACCATTGCTGTGTATTCTGGCTTTCTTACCTTTTTATATTTTTTTAGAAAGATTTCCACCAGATCTAGTGGGTAAAGCTATTGTTATCTCTCTCTATATTCCGATTTTTTTTATTTGGTTATCTTACAGAATTTACAGGATGTATAGCGATCCAAGCCTTGTAGTTTTGAAGCCGGATATGAACAGTGTTGAGATTGATGGTGTTTGTCATGGCGTTGAACGCCTTAAATACCTCAATGTTGTCTTTGAAAATGATCATTTTAAGCTGGAATGGGAGCTACGAAGCGACAGACAAATTTGGCAAGCTCAAATCATGAAAACTCGCGCGCACTATGTTACCGACGCCCCTTTAAGTGAAATCAAGAGTTTGACCGAATCTTCTAACAAACTGTCTTACTTCGATAATTCGAGTAAGCTGCAATACGGCTAACAAACGCATTAGATTGTATGCTTGGGCAGTCTTAGGGTACCAAAAGGCGCCAAATCGAAGAGACGATAGATACTGGTGTAAACACATTTGTGACCTTCCGAGGCATGGATGCCGAGGTAGAGCTCACAAGGAAGTGCTTGCAGCGTGTCACAAATGTGTTTGCACATAAGGCCTGCGGCAGGCAATTGATACACTATGAAGCCATGGTTAAGGCTTCCTTGCCGATGGCTATGCCGGCAAACGTTAAACATCCATTCCAAGCCACAGCGCTTCAATCGTTAAACTACCTGGGCAATAAATTTCCAAGAGTCGACACCTCGCTACGCAAACTCAGCTACTGCTATGTTAGCCAGACATAAAAAAGCCGCTTTGAAGCGGCTTTTTTCGTTGAGATGAGCGTTAGCCAGAAGCTATGACTTAAACACGCTGATCTTCTGTTTGATGTCGGAGGCGATGAGCGAGAGGCTCTGGGCGGCGTCGACGGTGTCGCTGGCGCGCTGATCACCCTCGCGGGCGAGCTCTGTTATCTCGTGAAGGTTGCGGGTGATCTCATCGGCCACGGCGCTCTGTTGCTCGGTGGCACTGGCGATGCTGGTTGAGGCGACAGCCAGTTCACCTATGCTGATGGTGATCTGGTTGAGGTTGGTTGCAGCCTCCTGGCCTTGGGTGGCCGAGGCTGTACCCAGCTGATGACTTTGCCCCATCTGCTCGGCGGTGACCTTGATCTGCTGCTGCAGCTGAGTGATGGTCTGGCTGATCTCTGCAATCGAGGTTTGGGTACGCTGGGCCAGGGTTCTCACCTCGTCGGCAACCACGGCGAAGCCGCGGCCTTGTTCGCCGGCGCGGGCGGCTTCGATGGCAGCGTTGAGCGCTAGTAGGTTGGTCTGCTCGGCAATGCTGTTGATCACTTCGGTGACCTGGCTGATCGCCTCGCTCTCTTTGCTGACGTTTTCAACACTCAGGTGGCTGGCATCGAGTTGTTCGCTAAGTCTGCCCAGTCCCTGGACCAGTTGATCCAGTTGTTGATGACCTTCGCGGGAGGCATTGTCGACCTGTTGGCTCTGGGTCGCACCTTCGCTAGCATGGTTGGCCACATCACGCACCGAGGCAGACATCTCTTCGATGGCGGTGGCGATTTGATCTGTTTGTGCCATCAGCGATTGAGCTTCTTCGCCGTTGAGGCGCGCAACTTCCTGGGCATTTTGGGCTTGCTCTTCCAGGGTATCGACCGAGGTGCGCAGCGCATTGACCAGCTCTCTTAGGCTGATGGCCATCTGGCGGGCACCTAGGGTGATCTTATCGACCTCATTGTTGGAGTCGACGCTGACTTCGTCAAATTCTTGGGTCAGGTTGCCTTGGCCCAGCTCGGTGAGCTGATGCTGTAGCTGACGCAGTGGTCGCAGGGTTTTGATCAGCACCATAGAGAGGAGTGTGGTAATGAGTAACACTCCCATGGCCGCGACCCCCACGTTGATGGTCAAGAGTTTCAGGCTCTCTTCGTTAAGTTCGCTCTTTTTCACTTGGCCAAGCAAGGTCCATTGCCAACCCGGGATGCTGACGGCGTAGCTATACATGGGTTCGTTGTTACTGTTTAAGTATTCGCTTTCCTGGTCGTTGCGCTTGGCTTGCTCTAAAGGTAAACCATCGAGTAGAGCCTCGGTCAGTTGGGTGCCTGACGCTTGATTAGGGCGTGCGATGATTGAGTTGGAGGCAGTGTGGATAAGGGTAAAGAAACCGGTTTCTTCCAGTTGCAGTTGGTTCATCGAGCTTTGCAGCTCGGTTAAGGCTTCAGAGATATCGAAGCCGATATAGAGTATGCCTATGATATCGCCCTGAGGTCCGGTAATGGGGCGGTAGACTGTCATATAATCTTTGCCAAATAATTTGGCATAACCTTCATATTCTTTGCCTGCAATTAACGAGGCATAGCCAGGGTGTTTCTTGCCCAGGTAGGTGCCCAGGGCTCGCTTACCATCGGCTTTTTTTAGCGAAGTAGAGATACGGATAAAGTCATCGCCATCACGGACGAAGACGGTGGCATTGCCGCCGGTGAGGTTAGAGTAGCGATCGACTTTACTCTTGGAAGCATTGATCTGCTCGCGTTCATGAGCCAGGGCGGGTGTTGGTTTACCCAATACCATCACGGTTTTATCGGGTTTAAAAAACTGCCCTGGATACATGGCTCTGAGTACGTCAGCGTTGCGTCTGGCCAGCGACAACAGGCTGTTATATTCCAGCTCAATGAGGTCGGCTGTACTGTGCATCTGCGCCTTAACGGCGGTCATGGCTTTTTCTTCCAACACCTTGGCCGCAGTGAAGTAGGATACGCTGCTGATGATGGCGAATACGATTATGGTTAGGATCAGGGCGAGGGTGCCTATCTGCTTGGCTATAGGCCAATTTTTATAATTCATCTTGTTAATCCACCTTGTGGTTATACTGTCGCTAAATGTAACCAAGGCGATGTAAGATTGTTTTGACGTAGGTCTATTTAAGTAAAGGAAAATATGAGGTCGATGTCGGCAATTAGTCTAAATATGCGCTGGATCACCCATAGCTGGGCGAGCCTGCGCATCTTAGTGTTCACGGGTTAGCTTGGCTGAAAAGCGGCGGCTGGCGTGGTATGGCGTTTGGTCATCAGCAGCTGATACATAGTAGGTACCCAGACCAACGAGAGCAGGGTAGTTAGTGCGGTGCCGCCTGCGATGGCGATGGCAAATGGTGGCCAAAATCCGCCGCCTGCGATGATCAGTGGCAGGAAGCCGCCTATGGTCGTGATGGTGGTGGAACCTATATGTCGGCCGCAGCTGCTCACGACTGTTACTATGGCATCGATAGGCGCCTCACGTTTATTGGGCATATCTTCCAGTTCGGCCAAGATAACGATGGCGGCATTAATCGCCAGTCCCATAAGGCCTAATAGACCGATGATCACGGTAAAGCCAAAAGGATAGTTAAACAGGTAGACGGCCAGTAGTCCGAGGCCCGCCGACTGCACCGCGCTAAGCAGTATGATGCCGGTGAGACGGAAGGAGTTAAACGATAGCACCACGGTGGCAAGTAACAAGGTGATCACCAAGACGATGTTTGATAGCAGGTTGCCCACGGCCTCGTTGCGTTTGGCGCTCTCGCCGCCCACTTCGATACGATAGCCCGCTGGAAGCGATAGGGCATCGATTCTAGTCTTGGCCTGATCCAGCACCTGCTGCGGCAATACATCACTTTCAAGGTAAGCTTCTACTGTGTTAACGCGCTGACCGTCACGCCTCGGAATAGCGCCCAGGCTGACATCGATGCGGCTGGTGGACAGCGCCGATAGTGGAATGCCGACACCACTGGTGGACAATAGATTGAGCTGCGATAGCTGGGTTTGCTGCTCGCGCATCAGATCTTGGGTGCGCACCCGTATCGGCAGCGATTCGGTTTGCTCCAAGATGCTGCCGCCATTGATCCCTGTGGTGGCCATCTGGATCTGGCTGGCGATATCGGTGAGGCTCAGACCACTCATCTTGCTGGCATCTTCGTCGATTTGAAACCATACCTTAGGCGCGCCGGCGCTCAGGGTGGCGCGGGTGTGGATCACATGTTCTGTGGTGATCAGTATGCGTCTCACTTCATCGCCAATTTCTCGTAAGGTATCTAAGTTGTGGCCAGAGATGCGCAGCTCAACGGGGGCATTAAAGGGAGGCCCTTGCTCGAGTTTACGTACCAGGATCTGCGCCTCGGGAAACTCGGCATCGAGCTCAATTTGAAGCCTGGGGATCAGCTGGTTGGCGCGCTCAAAATTGGCCACTTTAATCATGGCCTGGGCGTAATTAGCAGCGCCTTGTTGACGCTGTAGCAAGTTATAGTAAAAAGAGGGCGCATTACCGCCTATCACCCAGTCAAGCCTTTGCATCTGCCCTGTGGCTCTGAGTTTGGCGTCGATACGCTCCACCAGGGCGCGGGTATTGTCTATGCTGGAGTGCGGCGCTAGATGCACCTCTATCTGAAACATATCTCTGTCAGAAGGCGGAAAAAACTGCTCAGTCATCTGCCCCGAGGCGATAAACCCGCTTACCGGTAGGATGCCGATGATCATACCAGCCAGCAGAGGGCGCTTTAGGGCGATATCCAGGGTCTTGCTAAACGCGCTGGCGATAATGGGAAAATTGATCCCGCGCTGATACCAATGGCTGGCATCTCCTTTGGCGCCAAAACGGCCGGCAAATCCGGCGATCAGCGTATGGGAGATGAGATAAGAACCCAGCAGGGCGAAGATCACCGAAATGGCGATGCCACTGACAAACTCCCCGGCGGCTCCGGGCATAAGGATGATGGGGGTAAAGGCTAGCATGGTGGTGATAGTTGAGCCTGCCAGCGGCAGCCAGAGATGTTTAAGGGTTTCACCAACGGCGCTGAGGCGATCGAGTCCTTGGCGACGGCGCTGGGCGATGGCGTCGACGATGACGATGGCGTTATCGACCATGATCCCAAGAGCCACCACTAAGCCTGTCACCGACATCTGATGTATCGGCAGCCCGACATATTTCATGCAGGCTAAGGTAAAGAGGGCGGTCAGTGGCAGTGAAAGCGAGACGATCACCGCATTGCGCAGTCCCAGGGTCAGCATAAGTACGACAAGAATGATCACAAAGCCCATTAACAGGCTGGCGATAAGATCGCTAAGGCGGGTAGTGGTGTAGCCTTCTTGATCGAACAGCCACTGGATCTCCACATTTGCCGACAGCTCTCCCTGTACCTGCTCGACCACCTGATGGACTTTTTGCAGCCAGAGATCGACCCTAGTGTTATTGAGCATGCGCGCCGCCACCATGATCCCTTGCGCCTGCTCAATAAGGGCAATGCTGGTCGCCGGTGTCTTGGGCTGCCTGAGTACACTGGCTACCTCGCTAAGGCGAATAATTTGGCCATTGGCATCGACTTTGAGCGGCACCTGTTTGATACGGGTGACCGAGTCTAACTCGCCGGACACTTCGACCAGGGCGCGAAAGCTGTCGTTGGTGATCTCGCCCGCAGAGACTTTAGTGTCGGCACTGGCCAAGATCTGGGCGATGGCCGCAGCGCTTAGGCCAATGCGATTGACCTTCATGCTATCTATCTGCACCAAGATCTCTTCGGTGGGCGCGCCGTAGAGTTTCACAAAGTCTGTGCCAGGGATCAGCCTGAGCTGGCTTTGAAGCTCTTTAGCATAGCGGTTGAGGATATCCTGGCGCGGCTCGCCCGGGCCTTGCCAGACTAAGCCTAAGATGGCGGTATTGGCGTAGCCGAGCTGATCATCAAGCAGGGCATCTTGGGCGCCGGGGGGAAGAATATTTTTGGCATCGTTAATCAGATCCCTGGCCCGAGACCAGACGGGGTCTGTGTCGGTTATCCTATCTTTTAGCTCAAGTTGGATGACTGAGATCCCGGGGCGCGAGGTGGATTGCACCAGTTTAAGTTCTTCCAGGCGTCTGAGCTGATTTTCCAGTACCTCGGTAACCAAGGCCTCGACCCGCTCTGCCGAGGCGCCTGGGTAATGGGTGACCACAGAAGCGAATCGGTTGGTGATGCTGGGGTCTTCCATACGTGGCAAACTATTAATGGCGCCAAGGCCAGCGACAATCAGCAGGGCGATGACTAGGCTAGCCAGGCGGCCATTTTCCACTAGAGCTTTAATCATCACTTACCTCGTCGCGACTTGCGTGTTGAGGGTGACCAGCTCGCCGACCACTACCTTGTGTAAGCCTTGGGTGACAAAGTGCTCCTGCGCATTGAGGGCGCCTGTGATATAAGCTTGGTCACCATGGGCGTAGAGGATCTCTATATCGCGCCGCTCGATAAGGTATTGATTTGGGCCTTGCTCGACCAGCACATAGAGGTTCCATAGGCCGCGCAGTCCGTCGGTGAGTGACGAGATGGGTACCCAAAAGCCTTGGGCGGTAACGGTTTTGTTGTGGTGCAGATAGGCTAGCTCACCATTGATCACCTTGGCATCGGGGGGCAGGGTGAGGCGCACAGGCACAGTGCGGGTTATAGGGTTAACCTCGGCGCCGATACCGGCAACGGTGGCGAGATATGGGCTGTCATTGACCGTAAGCTGCAGCTCCTGCCGATCTTGCAGGCTTTGTGCAAGACTCACAGGCACGCCGACAATCGCTTGAGGATTGTTATGCTGGATCAGGGTAAACAGCGGCGCGCCTAAAGCAACCACTTCGCCTAAATTGTTGTTGCGTTTAGCGATAACGCCTTCGAAGGGCGCCACCAATGTCGATTTTTCGATGCGCAGCGCGTTGGCTTCGATAGCCGCTCTTAGCCGCTGCTCGGCGGCTTGCAGGCTGCTTAGCTGTCCTTTGAGCTCATCAATTTGTTGATCCGAGGCGTAGCCTTGTTGCTTCAGGGCTTGAGTCCGCTTAAGTGTACTCTGTGCCAGTTCTCTATCGGCCTTGTTTTGGGCCAGGTTCGCCATTAACTCACGCTTTTCGGCCTCTAGTAGTGAGGTGTCGAGTTTGGCCAGCAGCTCTCCCTGCTTAACATGGTTACCACTGTCGACCGCCAGTTGTTTGATCTTGCCCGCCAGCTCGAAGCCGATGGCGGTCGTGTTGCCCGCGCGTATGCTGCCGGTAAAGACCTGAGTGGTGTCGTATCCATCGGAGGGGATCAGGCGCTGGCTGGAGACTTTGGGAAAATGTTCGCTGCTGGCACTGGGGTCACTGTCAGGCGTCGGCGCCTGCTGACATCCTGTGATGATGGCGGTGAGGCTGCTCCATAGCAAGATGCCCGTGAGGGATTTAGCAGAAAACAAAGTCATACTGATACGCTTCCGTGGTTAACAGTTGGTGAATAAAACGTTAAACTAGACTTGTTAGTCTAATTTGATAAAACTGGACTGTCTAGTCTAGTTTGTGTATAAATTATCTTGTAATAAAAAAGAAACCTTATACGGAGTTTCAATGGCACAAGCCCCCCTTAGCCGCAGCGAACAGAAGAAGGCGCAGATCTTAAACGCCGCGATAGATCTCTTCTGTGGGCAAGGTTTTCCCAATACCAGCATGGATGAGGTCGCAAAACTGGCGGGCGTCTCTAAGCAGACCGTCTATTCACATTTTGGTAGCAAGGATGATCTGTTCGTCGCATCAATCGAATCTAAGTGTGTTGTACATCAGGTAACGGCAGAGTTGTTTACCAGCCCAGAACAGCCCGAGCAGGCGCTGTTGAATTTCGGCAACTACTTTGGCGAGATGATTGTTTCACCCGAGGCGATTGAAGTATTTAAGACCTGCGTGGCCCAGGCCGACACCCACCCGGAAATTTCTGAGCTCTTTTTTAATGCCGGTCCCGAATTTTTATTGAAACTGCTCGAAGCGTATTTCGAACAGGTTGAGAAGCTAGGTCAATATCATTTTGGCGATCTGCGCAGTGCTGCGGTAAGGCTGTGTATGATGTTGTTTGGCGAGATGCGTCTTAAGCTTGAGTTAGGCTTACCTGTGGATGATTTAATCGCGAATCGGTCCAGCTATATTCAAGAGACAGTGACTATGTTCTTGCGTGCCTATCGCTGCCAACCTTTTGCTGACAAACGATAGTTGCCAAGTTTGATGCTCAGTTATAAATGGCAGACTAAGTGATCTTTTAAACGCTTTGTTCGTACTAAGCTATAGAGAGTAAATTGGCGCAACGATATCAAATAGATGTTAGCCAAAATTTAATCCCATCTAAGTATCCCCAGGGAGAGGGTATGAAGCATAGTATTAGCTCTATCATTAAGATTAAAACCTTGTTAGTGACTGTTGCCCTAATGGCGAGTGCATCTGCCGAGGCGGCAGAGCGTCGCTATTCTCCGCTGACACTGTCGGTATCGGGGATTGGGGTCGGTGCGGCCGATGTGGGTGATAGCGGACTGGATTTGCAGCGTGATACCTGGCTGTTCAGCGCGCAGACAAGTTATCCCTTAAGCCGTAAGTTGTCTATCAGTGCCAGCCTGAATTACGACAGGTTAGACTTTGACTGGGGCGGACGGGGCGCGACCCTACTCGATGGGGTCCAGCCTTGGTCAAGTGTGGACAGATATGGCGTCGGAATAGGGCTTAGCTACCGTCCTACCGATCGTTGGCTGTTACTCTTTGCCCCTAAGCTTCAATATGCCTACGCCGATGGTGCGTCCGGCTCTAATGCCCAGAGCTATGGTCTGGTCGCTTCGGGTATGTACCGCTTTGACGGCGGTAGCATGTTGGGGTTAGGGGTTGCCTACCTAAACGATATCTCAGAGGTGAGAACCATTCCTTACCTGGCGGTGAATTGGCAGATAACCGACAAACTGAAATTGGCTAACCCTTTCTCTGCTGGCTTTAGCGGCCCAGCGGGGCTGGAGTTGAGTTATCAGTGGTATGAGTCTATCGATATCGGTATTGGCAGTTCGAAGCGCACTCAGCGCTTTTTGGTAGAAGATGACGATGTCACTATAGAGATTGACGAGTGGGTTGGTTTTGTCAGGGCCGGTTGGCAAGCCAGTAAGCCGCTGAGTTTTAATGCCTACTTAGGTTATTACTTTAACAGCGAGATAGAGCTCTCGGCGCCCCAGACCCAAGAGTCGCTTGATAACCAAGTTGCACTGGCTTTTTCTGCCCAGTACCGATTCTAGTATGCTGATATTTAATATAAAAATGGCCTGAACATTCGTTGCAGGCCATTTTTGTATCTCAAACTTTTTTACTTAACTTTTTACTTACCTAGCATAGCTTTCTTTAGGCTTTTTTGGGCCGGCTTGTCGCCCAGCCAGATCTTCAGCAGTGCTTGGCGAAAGGCTTCG
Source organism: Shewanella marisflavi (assembly GCF_002215585.1). NCBI lineage: Bacteria > Pseudomonadati > Pseudomonadota > Gammaproteobacteria > Alteromonadales > Shewanellaceae > Shewanella > Shewanella marisflavi. The sequence continues at coordinate 2,906,432 of NZ_CP022272.1, read as the reverse complement.
CCTTCAACCGTGGCTTGTTTTGCGCCATTCTTGTAGGCGGTGACGCCAAGATCTTTGTTTGCTTCCAGAGTAAATTGATCGCCTTTTACGATAGGCGCCGAAAAGAGGGCCATAAAGGCATCGATCTCAGCTTGAATGCCTTGGGGGCTACCATTTGTAGCATCATCGAATCCCTCGATAATGGCATCTTGCATCTTCTCTGAAGTGATCATGCCTGAGATGATGTTTAAGCGAATGGCCACCCTAGGAGCTTCTAGGACACTTTGTAGTGAGGTGCTAGGGCTCGGGGTGTAGAGGCTACCGACATAGAGATCCATAAAAAACTTGCTACGAACCCCTGCGCCATTTAGTTGCAGACTCTGGTCGCTCAGGGTGAGCTGCTCGTCAAGTGAGACATCGGCGACCGTCTTGGCGGCCAGCGGCATGCTAAAGCAAAGTGAAACGAATAGCAGACTGCGGATGAGTGACTTCATAAAACCTCAAGTTATTGTAAAAGATGATTAGCCGCGTTGGCCGACTTGATATTGACCACTTTGATGAAAGAAAGCCGCTTGTTTTTTCTTCGGGGAGATCAGCAGTGGGCCGTCATCGAAGAAGAGAAAACATTTCCAGTTGCGTACGAACACGTCCCAGCGAGTTTCTATTATCTGATATTTGTCGTAGCAGAAATACACCTGAGTATCATCACTCCAATCGAAATGGCCTTGAAACAGTTCAGGTAATGCCGGAGATTCGCTGTCCCAGGCGCTTTGCCAGTGGTCGGTTTCCAGCCAGGCATCGCCTTTTGCGGGCCACTCGCCTTTGGTAAATTGATCGCTTCGGCTGCTCTTATTGCTCACCCACTGATTCCAGACCGTCATCGATGATTTTTGATCAAGTGGCTTGATATGCGCCTTATCTTCATCAGTGACAGGCAGATCTTTATGGTTAAAGATCCATTTACGTTTGTATTGTTCGAGTGGGATATAGGTGTGCGCCACAGGACCTCGCTATCGGCAATAAAATTGGTTAACGGGCGCTATTATACGGTTTGCCGGGGACAAGGGAAACGGCGCCTAGGATAAATTTACCCGAGGCGCCTAAATATTCTTTAGGGCTTTATTTGTTTGAGATAATTGAGCGCTGCTTGATTATTCTCATCCAACATGAGCCTATTTCTAATGGGCAAATCAAGATTGAAACCGATTGTGATTCTCGCTCAAAGGCTAGGCAAGAGATCCAATTGATATACAGATACTCGTTGGGGAACGATACATTCGATTAAGACGACAACCGAGGTAAGTACTATTAACGCTAATGGTTTGATTTTGGCCGGTAACGAGAGCTGCGTCTAAATGCTCAAAAGATGCGTGTTGAAGTGCAGAGGCAATAATTGGCCAACGCTGGCTGATGATGTTGAGATTGGCATTAAAAAGCTCAGTCATTGACACTGTCCCTTGAAGTCATGCTTCATATTATAGGTAAGTTCACTAACTGGTCTCCCCACAGGAGAGCTTTAGCGACTTTAACGAAAATTGATGATTTTTAATCATTCTTTATTATTCAACACTTTATGGTGTATTTTGGCATTTTTGACATTAACCGAAATTACTGTAAATTGGTTAAAATTACTCCCTATGGCGGCACAGGGGCGGCACCGGATTTACAGGTAAGTCATTATGAACACTGAAATACCTTTCACAAAACGTAGTTTTGAACAGCTAAAATTACCCCAAAAACGCTATAGAATCCATGATATTGCCCATAGAGACTCAATTAAAGGCTTATTTTTAGACGTTTTGCCGTCTGGAAAAACCATTTTTCGCTTTCGACGCAAGCGCTTAGGTCGAGACGTCACAATTACTATAGGGCACTTCCCAACAATTACAATAGAAAACGCCCGTAAACTCGCCGCAAAACACGCATCTGAATTGGCCGAAGGTCAGAACCCCAATGAGGTAAAACGCCAGCAGAAACTTGATGCTGAGCTTGAACGCGCGCTTTCAATGTCGGTACAGCAATTGTTTGACGTTTTTGAAGTGGAATTTGAGTTAAAGATTAAATCGGGTGAGCGGCGTCAAAAATCCTTACAAGATATTCGCGCCACATGGCGAACCCATCTGCAAGCACGAATCGGCCATTTGCCTATCGATAAGATCACTGAGCAGGAAGCCAGTAATCTGTTAAAACTGATTCTAACTAAACGCTCGGTATCAGTACGCAATAAGTGCTTAACCTTGCTTAAGTCGATGTTCGCCGAACAGCAAACTAATCCCTTTAGCAAAATCAAAAAACTGGCCGATACCAAACGTGAGCGCATTCTGAGTCAGTTGGAAGTTAAAAATCTGCTTGAGGCGCTCAATAGTGAAGAAGCCATTTACCGAGATGTGGTCATGACGCTACTGCTTACTGGTCAACGTAAAAGCTGCGTGTTCAGTATGGAGTGGAAGGAGATCGACCATCAGCGCGGTATCTGGCTTATCCCAACCACTAAGATGAAAGTGAAAAAGCCCCATGCAGTGCCATTAACCAAAGAGGTGATGGAAATACTTGAGCGCCGAAGTAGCGAGATGAAACGGGGTGAGAAATATGTCTTCCCCGCAAACAAAAGTCTGTCAGGTCACATTACTGAAAAGTCGGGTAAGGGCAGCTTTTGGTGGCGTATTACTGAAAGAGCAGGGCTGAGAAGTGAAAAGAAGGGCGAGAGCGTCACCATTCATGACTTGCGCCGAACCATCGCCAGTTGGAGCGTTATGCGTGGTGGTAACATTCAAACCACCAGTAAGCTTTTAGGACACAGTGATATCAGTATCACCGCCAGCACCTATGCCCACTTGGACATAGAGCAGGTGAGACACGAGCTGGGAATCACTACTGCGCAGCTATTGGGCACTGCGGAGCAAGAGTCGAAGGTTGAAAGGATCGCAAGAGAAATTAATACACTTTCTCAGAACGAACGACTAGAACTGCTAGGGATTATCAATAAATGTGTTTGAGTGACCAGCATTTACAATTAAGGACTAAAATATGAGCAGGAAAGGTGCATCAAAATACATCCATTTAAATGCTTTACATGAAAAAGGTGAGTGGAGGACTCGCTCTCGGTTTGAAAGTATCCATTACGCTAAAAATGACCCAAGCAGGGGGGTCGTTGCATTATTTAATAACGGTAACGATTACATTAGAGAGCAAGGGTACTCGAAGCCTCTATTTGCCATAGTTTGGGATGAAAATTCGAAAAATGATGCATTTGTTTTTCGTTATATATATTCATTAAATGAAATTGAAGAAAAAAGAATTAGCAAAGAACTAGCTGAGCACTACGAAAAGATTGGGCCTGATAAGAAATTTCTTTATCAGCTATTTGATTTAGATACTTCTGCACTGAATAAAACCTACGACAAGGAAATCACAAATGATGGTATGGGGAACTTCTATCATGATTTGAACGCTCTTATGTCGTTAGAAGAGTCTGAGCGCGAACGGTTGATTCAGGCGCGAATCGGGCAAGGGAAATTCAGGCAAGATGTTATTAAAGTCTGGGGTGGTGAGATTTGTGCTGTGACGTTGACTCCTATAAAAGAGATGTTAGTGGCATCGCATATTAAAGCGTGGCGAAGCTGTGAAACCACAAACGAACGATTAGACGGTGCAAATGGAGTTCTTCTGTGTGCGCATATTGACCGTCTATTTGACCAACATCTGATTACTTTTAAAAGAGTAGGGAATGAATACCGTCTTAAACTTAGCGATAAACTTGATAGAGCACTACTGAAACAGCTTGGAATTGTGGAGGGGGACGCGTTAGCTACTGGAAAGCTGAAAACGGATGATATATCCAGATTTGAAAGGTATTTAGAGCATCATCAAAATATTTTCGATCAACTAAACATTGAGGGTTGAAATGAGGGTCGTATTTGATGCTGGCCATTTTTGCTGGAAAGTAAATAGAGCGGTAAAGTAGCGAAATTGGTCAGGAGGATGTTGAAATGATAAGCGGATACTCTCGCCGGATGAGCGGCGAGAGTTGAGGAAAGAAATCAACGTCCGCATTTGTGGGTGGCATTCCGCGCAGCTGAAAACCGGACAGGCAATATGCACTTACGACAGTCGCCTGAACACAGTTGGACATCTTATTTGTCAGATTTCCTTCGGTTACAATCACGGCAAAGCATCTGTCCGTTATTCAAATCTGTTTTCCCACCTTGCGACCAAGGAGTAATGTGATCGGCCTCCATTTGATCAAATTCAAAATGTTCTGAACAGGCAGGGCAAATACCTTTTTGACGCTCATATAGGGTTCTTTTTTGGCTGTCAGTAAAGGACCTTATGCTCAGGTATTTCTCATTACGGGTAAGCAAATACTCATATACCCCCTTCTTTTTAGTAACCTCATCGTCACTCATGAGAGTTACAATTTCGGCCTCTAGCGTATTGGGATCTAGGCTATCTTCCTTGTGAGTATTGTATAACAAACCCCAAGATATCCCCTTCATTTCCTTACGATAATTTGGAAATATTGCCTTCACCCAGTTAATTACTGTTTGAAAATACAGCCATATTTGATTTGCGTTTTTATCATGCTGATGCTCAGCCATATAGTTTTCTATATCGCCATTATTTATCCATGAAATTGTTGTCTCAAGATAGTCTTGTCGAATAGGGGAACCGGTCATGTACTTATCAGCAATCTGAGATGCGGCACATTGTGTTTTCGAAAAATAGCGTTTAACGTCAGATGTCCATGAGCCAGCATAAACTGCATTTCTCAATTCTTGGTCAGTTAGCTTTTCGCCCGCTATATTGATTGTTCGAAACCAATCAAGCTTCTCGCTATCTGTGCCGCTGCACTGATAAACTGTTAGCTCGTAGTCAAGTATTGAATCTTTTTCGTCTTTCTGAAGATTGTGAAAGTAACGATCTTTATATGAGAACACACCATCCACATATTGGCAGATTGAAATGGTTCTTTGCTGGCCATCAATAATTTCGAAACCACTATCAGTTACCGCCCAATACATAGTATTGAGTGGAAAACCTCTAGTTATGGTATCAATTACAGCCTCACGCTGCTTGTCATTGTAGACAAACTCTCTTTGATATGGTGGTCGGATATTTAACAAACCGTTGAAACCAACAACTCCAGCCTCATCATTATCTTGATAGCTAGAAATGAGCTCTCTAATCGTTATTTTATTTAACGCAATATCCATTTATACCTCTTGGTTCATGGGGTTCAAATTTCTGATAAAGAGCCGTTTATAGACTTTTTTTCCATTAATCATCGCTTGAGCAACTCCACTTTCAGGATTCCAAAGACCATTTGAGAAGCCTTTACCTTCACTTTCGGTTGCGCCAACTATCTCGAACTGTTCAGGATTGTACTTGGTAAGGAAGGTTATAGGGACGCCCATAAAGCCAGCATAATCCATAGGTATATTTTGCGTTCTTGATACTTCAATAGCATTGTAATTATCATACTTTGGATAATCTTCCTCATTTCCAGAGTAACGCTGAACTAATATCATCTCTTCGTGACGCTTATTGTGATCTAAGCTGGTATACCAAACCACGCCTGATACTCGAATCATCCCTTCTTTGTGGTCGGCATCCGACGCTGTATCTTCATAATGGGGGGCTATGAAGTGAGCCATGTTTCGCTTGAATCCATATCCTAGCCACATTCGATTACTTTTAATAACGGGGAAGACTTCTTTGTAAGTGATTGCGTTTTGGTGACCGATGATAATAAATTTTTTGTCTAAACTTGCTAATTGAGCCACGTATTCGCTGAATAGAGAGAAAGGTGGGTTTGTAACTACAACATCCGCTTCCTTTAGAATTTCGATACACTCTTGACTTCGAAAATCACCATCACCTTTGAGAATGGTCACACCGATGTCATCCGGCGTCGGTAGGCTATTTTTAGCACCGCCTAAATACTCTAGCTTAGTTGCTTGTTCAGAGTCGTTCTGGCTGAATAAGTCGACTTTCTGGCTTTTATAGCAGGTTGTAACTAGCTTCTTAAGACCCAGAAACTCAAAGTTCTTCGTGAAATACTCAAAGAATGCACTGACATAAGGATCGTCGCAGTTGCAATAGACAACCTTGTCTTTAAAGTGATTTCGGTAGTGGCGCAACTCACGCTCTACATCAACTAATTGAGTGTAGAACTCATCTTTTTTATTACGTTTTGCTGACTGCAAACCGCTATTTTCATTTGCCATTTAAATTAAATACCTTGTTTCAATCTTCTGTCTTTCTGAATTGTTTCATACAACAAATACACTTGGAACTATTAATGGATCTCTAACATTTTGTCAGTGATATTTCGCAAGGTCGCTTACCTTAAAAGCTTGTTCTTTCTTCTGAGGAAGGGGGTGATTTATGTATCGGCGAACAAAAAAGTACCAACAGCAGGTAGCTTATTTAGCTGCTGCGAAGGCTTTTTGTCCTTTGGGCTTGCTTCCGATTATTCTGCACATCCTGTGCTTCTCCCTTCGGGATAGCTAAAGCCGCTCAAAAATGTTCCCGACATTTTTGTCGCGTGGCGAGCCAGAGGCCATTCGGCTCCAGCTAAGCGACAAAAATTGTTCTATCGCTTATCTTTCAGACACGCTTCCGCACTGGATTTCGGATTCCAGCGTTCCTGCTGTCCCCTAAGGGTATGATTGTATGGAACAAGTGTTTCAGTTAGCTTGAACGTACCACAGTACCTTTCAATCGTCTGTAGGACATTTGCTCTTTCGTACAAAAAGTTAAGTTTGCTCAACTAACGGCTTTGCGGGTTTCTTGTTCGACTACTAGGGTGCCTAGTAATTGACGTGTGATGTTACCGTCTTTCATCCGGCTTTTAAATGACTTGTGTCACTGCGCGTTTGCGGTTCTGCATGGTCTGTACACTTATTGACAGTACTCCAAGGAAAAGCGGTCTGTGCTGTCTGCTTGCGAAAGCGTCCATTGGTGGATTCGGGTGATGATTTCCACCCCAAAGCTGACAATGCCTCTGAGGCGGGTTAGGGCTTCATCGCCGTAGCGGTTAGTTTTGATTGCGGGAATTTCCGGCAATTTCCGGTTTGTTTCTGGCATCGGTTCCGATATCAACTCCGAGAATGGCTGGCACTCGTCCGGGCCAGTTTCAGGAATCCCGGCTTCTATTCCCGCAAGTGTTTCCGAATTTTCGGGAATGGTTCCGGGCCCTGTTTCAGGCGCTATTTCCGGGTTAATCCGGGAATGTTCAGGATTTCCGGGGCTGGTTTCCGGAACTGACTCTGGATTTTGCTTGGCTTCCCGTACCTGTTCATATAAGGGGCGGATCACTTGCTCCCGGCGTTTGCAAAAGACGCCGCCCATTTGCTCGGTGTAGCCTTGCCAGTCGCCTTGGTCGGCACACTGGCGGATAGACTCTATCCAATCCAGCTCCACGGCTTTAATGGCTTCCATGCGCCTTAGTTCCCGCCATACGGTGACACTGGCCCCGCCCAATTGTTGAAACTGGCGAATGCCCCACAGCGAGGCCCAAGCGCGAACCCGAATAGCTGAGTCTTTGGCATCCTTGCCATACAGATCTTGGTCTATGCCTTCACCATCGATGTTCTTGGAGATGTACTTGGCGATATAGCCAGTTGCAGAGCCTTTGCTTGGGTCTATTTCTTCCACCTTAAGGCGGTGTTTGGCTGCGCCCGGTTCATTGCCGTCTTCTTCAAAGGCGTAGCGGCGAAACACTTTTAACAGGGCTTTGGCCTGCTCGGGTTCAACAAACAGTAACAGGTGCCAATGGGGCGTGCCGTCATGGTGAGGCTCGGCCACTCGAAAGCCGAAAATGCCAATGTCCTGATTGCCAAGGGCGGCGCGAATTCGCTCAAAGGTGCGGCGAAGGTATTGTTGGCCATCGAGCGGGGTTGCGCCGTTCCAGTTGGGATTTTTGCTGCCGGATTTTGACAGGCTGCGGTGATACTTTGACGGGCAGGTGAGGGTGATAAACAGCGCCTGATGGCCCATGGCTTTACTGCACTCTTCAAAGCCTCGGGTTCTGACCATAAGTTCCTGCCTGCGAATGCTGGGATTGGACACATTCAGGCTTGAGAGTTCGGCAAGACTGGCACTGAAGCCCAGCTCGTTTGTGGCTATGGTACCTTCCAAAAAGCTTTGGTTTTCCTGCCAGCGGTGGCGGATTTTTCCAAGGCCTAGGTTGCTGATGTAAATCCCTTTTGCCCGGTTTACCTGGTTGTAGCGCCGAGACAGGGTTTCACTTTCCCTGATGTGTATGGTTTTAAGCTTTCTGCGCCACCACTGCTCATCCTTGGCGCGATTGATTGCGCCCTTTACCTTAATGGCGTCATTCCCGGCGATATGGCCCAAAGCGATGGCTTTTAAAACCCGTTTTGCAAGCTGCGGCGGTGTTATGCCTTGGCTTTGGATGTAGCCAGTAATCAGAGCATAGAGCGCGACCAGATTCAGGCGGGGGTTGTTGGCAAGTAGCCTTAGTACATGGCGGGAGTGGATCTTGGCTGCCTGTGTGCAATCTCTGTCTTGAATGTTGATGTGATAGAAACGCTCGAACTTTCCCATAACGGCGGCAATGGCTTTACGCTCGGCCAGCACATGCAGGTTTGCTTCCCGGCGAGAGTCTTTGGCGGCATAGTCGGCCATGATCTCTTGCCGGAATACCTCGGGCACACCATAAAGCTGTTTGTTCAGCCATTCGTTATCGTGTGGATGGACTTCAGGCATAGTCGGCCCCCGTTAACAGGTCGCTTTTAGGTAAAGCTGTTTCCGCAATCAGGGCGGCAAGCTGTTGCCCCTTGGGGCTTAAACCGACCCGGCACCAGCGCATTCCGGCAAAGAAGCAATCTTGCTCCTGTGTCAGCCCTTCCCGTTTGAGCGCAAACAGGCTGCGCTTATTGAAGTGGCCGGGATAATCCGCCATTTCGGCGACCTTACCCAAATCCGCGCAAAGTTCGGTGCAGACGTCCACCGAACGGCCTTTTGTCAGCCACGCCAGCAAAGTTGCCTGTTCGGTGCTGAGTTGGGTATCTGCTTTGGTTAGGTTCGGTGATGCCGTTTCCAAATTCGGTACGGGCTTTCGGTTGCCGTTATGGTGCTTGTTCCGCTTCGCTTTGCTCATGGCTGCACCTCCCCAAGCTGGGGGGCCGAACTATGGCAAGTAGAGTAGGGCCAATTCGGGATGGATGTTTTGGCCCCCGTTAGGTAACGGGCACCGAATTTGGTGATTGAACCGTACCCGTTAACGGTGCTTGTACCCGTTTGGGTTTTGCACTCCGTACCCGTTAACGGGTACATGGGGCTAATTGCGGCTGATGGGTACTCGTTAGCCGGGGCCGTTAATGGAGCCTTGGACTCGTAATGTGACGTTAAGTCGTCGCCAAATTTCGACAGGCCAAAAAGCATCTGTATCAGTTGCAACAGGATGCAGAAGGCAATAAAGCCGTTAAAGAGTATGTTCATAGACCCTCCCGTTAACGAAAGTGTCTATGTCGATTTGGCGGTACATCACCCGCCGCCCAACTTTGACGAACTTGAGAGGATAGCGCCCGGTGCAGCGCCAAACGGATAGGGTGCCTTCAGTCACGCCAAGCGTCTTGGCAACTTCGGCAGGGGTTAACAGTGGATTTGTCATGGTTGCTCCTGATCAATTTGAATGAGTCAGGAGCAAGGTTAGGGAAGGGCGGTTAGTATGTATGCGCCGCTCAGGGTGTAAAAGGTGCTTCTCACCCTGAGAAGCATATCTTAACTAATTATAATTTATGGATTATTTGCTGAAGCTTAAGCATGGCCTCAACGCGCTCCGAAACCTGCGGCTTTAGCTTTGGAGGCAATGGGGGCAAAGATATCGCTTGATAGCCAGCCGCTTCTACGGGGCCATCAAAGTCATGTTCCCACACTTCGCCAGTGTACGAATTGATGAGGTACATATTATCTTGCTCAAGGTCGATATCGTTTGATTTGGCAAACTCAAGCCAAGCATGTTGCTTTACAGGGTCTGTTTCGGACTCGGCTAACTGAGCAAGTGAGTCACGCCGAGGTTCTTGAAATGCAAACAACTTGTCCCATTGGTTCAGAAATTCGATTTCGGTCTTTGACTCGTCGTCCAATGCGATTTCCCAGAGTTCAATTACTCGCCACATGATTTCACCTGCGTCCAGTTGATAGCAAATGGACTGTTTGGGAAGTGAATAATCTTCGGTGGTAAGAATCTCTTCAACATTGGGGGTCGCAAGGTCGGAAACATTTGTGGCAGCTCGAAAAGCTTCCAGAGCTTGTTTAGCAGAAAACATACGGCCGTAGTTATCTGCCCACTCTATTTGAACTTCACCTAAACTATCACCTGCAAGTTTGCGCTTGTACCAGTGTTCGCTGGCGTCATTTTGGTACACCCTTGAGTACTCTGCATCTAACCAAAGCATTTCCAAAAGCCTTGACTCTTTATTCCCTTCTCGGGATATCTTTCTAAGCCTTTCGAACAGCGTCGGCACGTCGATTTTTATGCCTTCAAACTCAAAGGTGTGATCACTAGGCAAAGTATCTAACGAGTCATCTTCGTCAAAAATACAATACAGATAATTGAATACTTGCCGGTTTATAAGCTCTGCATGTGATGAGTTAACGAACTCCAATTCGGAAGCTACCAAATGTGCCAACTTGGCAGCGACATCCTCGGTTTGTTTCAGTGTCGCCGATTTTTGAATACAGCGTTGGTATGCCTCTTCAGGAATTGGCTTATCGAGCTTTGAAGGATCTGCTGCGTTTTTTAATGCGGCATAACTTTGCTGACCAAAGTAGGCGGCAATGACTTCGTACACCTGGGCTCGGGTGAGGGTACAATTCGGCAGAGATTGGGCCTTAACGAAAATGTTATAGGCCTGAGTGGAAAGCATGTTCATAAACAAACTCCACGGATCGAGCGCTGTACTGTGTTTCAGTTCCGCATGTGATTATGGAAAGCGAACTCGACCCGGCTTGTCTATGAATGTGATAGATGGGTAAAGCTGTATTTTCAGGACTTTCGTCAGATTGCCTGTTTTCACTCACATGCAAGTGAGGCGGGCGCCTAAATGTGAGTTTAGATGGACTTTGTTACTTGAGTCAAGACAACTTATTTTTAATACGTTCTTCTTCCAAAAACCATTTGTAGACGGTTTGCATGCCTTGATATTCAGAACTAAATGGGTGGTTGATATCCTTCGCATAGGCTGCAATCGCAGTGTAGAGGGTGATTCTGGCTTGACTTGGGTTTTGGTAAGACTTTTTCCGATAGAGTGAGATGGCGTAATCTTTACGCTGGCGATTTTTGGAATGTCGAGATGGCTCGCCCTTTTTTGAATAAGATTTTGCCGACTCTATGACACCTTGTACTTTAAGGATTTCCTCTCTAAGGGATTTACTATTTGGATTTTCTTGCCCCAAAACTTTTCCCCAAAGCTGATCAAAAAACATAGTGGATTGCTCTGGTAAATTCCCAAGATGACAGGCGATTGCACTTTTTAAAAGATTAAATCTTTGAATATTCTCATCACTATCTTCATCACCTTCAATGTAGATAATTGGCCTTACTCCCTTGAAGTCTTCAAGGAGAATTCCTAGTACAGGTTTTATGTTTATCAAAAGCTCTGAAATGGTTTTAGAAGAAGCAACCAATTTAACTTTCTCTGGGTCTGGTTGGATATCGAGAGCTTTAATCACAAGTTGAGAAAGTGCACTAAAAACTTTAGCTATCGCTTTATTGCTCTCATCGAGTAGGTCTAGTCCATCAGGATCTTTTGCCAGAATTTTAAGTTGCTCTTCTTGTGAAGCATTTTCTGCTCCATATCGATCGCCACCTTTAATATATTTATCTAATGCACGCATTGCATTACTGTATGATTCAAATTCTTTAGTGGATTCTTCTCCACTCAATATTCTCTGCGCTTTGCTTAAGCCACAGGGTGTGGCTGAAGAGGTCATGGGGGGATTTTTATTTTGTTCCGAAGACTCATCCATTTTCAGGTATTTCCTTGTCTAGAGTAAGACAAAAACTATTAAAAATGGGGCAAAAAGTCTACAACTGAGGATAACTGTGTAAAACAGGCGTTATTCAGAAAAGTAATAACAAAAAGTGCTAAAAAAGACCTGTTCTATGGCGGTACAGGGGCGGCACCAGATTTTGCTAAAATCGTAAGCGGTTGAATTTTATGAGTAAAAAGGTCTAACTGGTCTCCCCACAGGGACTCGAACCCCGATCGATCGCTTAGGAGGCGACTGCTCTATCCTGTTGAGCTATAGGGAGACGCAAGTGATTATACTGTTTTTCATCACGATGAAAAGGCTTTAGATTTAGTTGCTTAATTAGTGCGCTAAACCAAGCTAGATTTTTATCGCGATGTCGTTAATTTGTATGTTGATGGCCCCATTGGCACCTTGCAACAGTGCGGTAGCGCTTTCTTGGGTGACCTGTTCTATGGTTATTTTTGCGCGAGATTCGCTGGCAACGGCGCGCATATTATCCAGGCGATCTGGCAGATTTTGCTGAAGTACCAATTGGAACTGATCACCGACTTTAACGCCATGGTTACGGCCCAGATTGATGATCACCCGGTTATCGACGCGTGAAACCACTTGTCCCAATATGGGACGGCAGTTGAGCACCTTGTCGATATCCTCACCGGCTTGGCTCAATAGGGTTTCGATATTCTTGCCATAGCTAGAGGCCCAGAAACGATTGCTTTGGGCCGGTACTGTGGCCTGACGCTCAAATTCCCATGGCGCTGGAGCGTCATAGTACTCACTCCAGATCTGCTCGCCGCTGATACCATGGTAAAGAGAAAGCCTTAGCTGAAATTGACGCTGAGGGTAGTTGTTCCACATTCCAAAAAGACCGCTTTCTACAGGCTCTGTTGATATATCGAGGATTTCGGGTAGCAATATATATTGGCTGTCGGTGATCTCGCTGAGCCAGCTGGGGAGTCGGTAGCCACGAATGTCGATCAAAGACTCCTCAATATCGAGACGTTCATTGGCATGAACGTGGGCAAAGCTTGCTTTACCTTCACGATCTATAATGGTGCCAAGTTTTTCAGACAGCGCCTTTTCAAAGTTTCCCAAATTGCCATACCTTAATTGGGTTCGATCGGCGATTTGTGCCTGAGGCACTAAAATGGCGGCTTTAAGCTGTGGTTGACAGCTGGGGAGGTCATTGTTTTGCATCACGTCGACGCGCAGCTTCAGGGTCAGTTTGTCGCCTTGGATCTGCTCGCTGATCAGTTCGACCTGACCCTGCTGGCTCAGGGAAAGCTCGGTTTGAGTGAGTTGACCATTTTGGGTGCGCTGCACGCTGGTAAACTGGCCGCCAGAGCGTAATGTGACATAGCTTAGAGCCTGTGCAATGGCATCTTCGCGGGCCTGGGTAATATTGCCGTTGATGATTTTGGCTTCGCCCTGAGCCTCTAGCCACTGCGCCATCACATGAGTGTGAAAGCTGGCAAGTAACAGCAATATTAAGTGGAGTCGTTTCATTGTATCGTCTCAATTGAGCAGATTAATCCAGTACGGGGTGCCAAAATGCTGACAGTTTCGCACCCTTTTTCATGTTCCTGATTGATGAATAAGCTCAAAGCAATATCCGTGCCTGAGTTTAACCTCTCTGTCGGAGAGGTTATGGCATTCGATAGTACCTAGGCTTATGACTACGTCACTATGGGTTAATCCTGTAATGAGCCAAAGTCGAGCAAGTCTTTGCGCGTAAGGAGAACATCCATAGGTTATGGCATATATATTGCTGCATAATTGCCAATAGGTTTGGCTGGCCGAATATATGACGCCGCCAAGTTGGTATATTGGTTCACGCCAATATCGAGAAACCATGGGACATCAAGATGCGAAACGCTTTGATAATATCTTCCCTCATGCTGTTAGCAGCCTGTGCGGCAAATGAGAGTGATACGCCGACTTTGCAGAGCGGCAATAGTTTGCCTGCCAGTTCGGCAGTGATTCATTTGACCCAGCAGCTGGCTAATGAGCTAGTGCGTCAAAACGATCAGCTGACGCCCAAACAACCCTTGTTGGTTGCGACACCTGTATTATTGGACAACCTCAAGATAACCAATGCACTGGGGTTACAGATACAGCAGGGATTGATCGCGGCCATGCACGACCATCAGTTTAATCTGGTGGATATTAACGTAGGCGAGAACCTGCGGGTGACTGAGCAGGGAGAGCTTATCTTGACCCGTGATTGGCGTCAGCTGCCGACGGATCTGCCCGTAGAGCATGTATTGGCCTCGACCATGAGCCTTAACCCCAATGGGGTGGTGATTAATAGTCGCATAGTGAATGTGACCAATAATCGTGTTGTTTCTGTGGCTGGCGCGAGTGTGGGTCAGTCAGAGCTGGCAGATTATCTTAGCCTGTCAGAAAAGGTGACTTCCCAAGGCGGTGTGCTTTTTCGTTACAGCGCCGAAGGGCAGGCTGATGTGCAGATTAAGGGGGTTAACCAATGAGAATCATGATAGTGGCATTGCTGCTTATGCTAGGTGGATGTGCCTCTCAAGATAGATATATCCAATGGGAAACCCAGGCGCCGGAGAGTTTTCCTAAATTAACCGCTATTGGTTATGCGCCGCTGGCGACCCAGCCAGCAAAAGAGGCCTCTCAACGGGTATTGATGGCAATGCAGGCGTCTAAGATAGCTGCCTACCGAGAGCTGGCCGAGCAGGTGTATGGCCAACAGTTGTCAGCCTCGAGCAATGTAAAAGATTGGATGTTATCCGATGACAATATTCAGGCCTCGGTGAGCGGCGTGATTCGCGGCGCGAAGGTAGTGAAGAGTTATCCGGCTGGCGATCATTATGTCACTGAGCTTGAGCTTGATTTTCAGCAGGTTTGGGCCTTATACCAACAGCAGAATAGGCCGCAAACAGTGAAGGAAGTGACCTATTTTTAAGTGCGATAGGGAACTGAATTAGTCAACTACATCAGCCAAATAAAAAAGCCTCTTTAAAGAGGCTTTTTTATGTCTTCAGATTTACTATGAGCCGTGACTTTTTGGAAACCTGGCTTCAGAGCAATAACTAGGCTTTCAGGTTATTGCCAAGCGTCGAGATGGTCGAGGTCTTCCCCTTACCATCATAGGTCAGGCTGTTGGCGTTGCGACTTGCCTGTAGCGCCTGTGAGAATCGATTGACACTGGCCATGCTGTGTTCGATAAGCGCGGCATTTTGCTCATTAAGCTGTTTACATTCGGCCAATGCCTGCTTGGCGTCGTCAACTAACGCAATAAGCGCAGGCTCTTGAGTGAGCTTGCCTAGTTCAGGATGCGCAGCTAATTCGGTATCACCTAGTTTGATCTCATTTAACAACTCGGCTTTTTCATTAGCCAGACGCAACAGTTGATCGGCATCTTGCGCGATCAAGGCAGCTTTCTCTGACTCAATGGTTTGCTTCAAGTTGTCTAGCAATTTGTGTTGATTGGCGATGATATCGGTTATCTGCGTCATAACGTCTTAGTTAAGATCCTGGAGTTCCTTTTCAAACTGGGCAATATTGCTGGCCAGTTTATCGGCATCTATTTTATAGCGCCCCTCAGCGATGGCGGCTTTGATCTGCTCAACCTTTTTGATATCGATTTCAGGAATATCGTTTAATTTGGCCTGTGCACTCTGGAGCTGTTGCGCCTGAGAGGTGATAGAGACAGAGTCACCCTTTATCGTATTTGATTGAGTGCTAGCAGTTGCAGCTGAGTCTTTGCCCAGTGACGCTTTGCTTGAATTGGCGCTGCCAATTCGACTGTTAGTATTTGTATTTACGTGTTTTATATCTATAGGCATTTTGGGGTCCAACTTACATAAATGAGATCAACATACTTGTCTATCGGCACTCATGGTCAAAGCTTTAGCAATAAGTTTCAAAAAACAGTATAAATTTTTGCGTGTTAAAGGTCATCAAGATCACATCCTGACTTCCACTTCACCAATGCCTATAACGTGTGCATCAACGCTCTTGTGTGAGCGGCTGTTACGTACTTGAATCCTGTCACCAAGGTTACCATCATTTAGCGCTTCGCCGTTGGTTTTTATCTCGAAATTTTCTGAACGCGCAAAAATTGCCACACTATCGCCTTTGCAGACGAAACAGAGATTACTGCTAAAAAGAGGCTGGTTGATGGGGATTCTGCGTTTAACTCGGGTCCCGGCAACGCTTGCTGGATCATCAAATTGTTGGCCTCTAAGTTGGCTCTGCTCAACATAGTCGACGCGGATCTGATCGGCTTCGATGAGCTCGCCCGGTCCCAATGTCTGGTTGGCGACAACCACGGGAAAAAGAATTTCGACCCGAACCGAAATGAATATCTGCCAGGGATAATCGAGCTCCGGGCTACTGCAACTGATTTTGACAGTGTTGTTTTTACTGATGGCGCGATCGCTGGCAATCTCGGCCTTAGGCATACCCAGGCAGGCTGGCGGTGATAGCCTGGTGTCCAAGCTTTGTGGCGTGATGATCAGCTTGGCATCCTTGGGTAAGGTGATTTTTTCTTGCACCACCTCTGTTGCTAATCTTGCTATGGTCGAGACGGAGGGAACGCTGGCTGGCTCCGCTGCCATTGTCGGCAGAGAGGTGAGTAACAAAAACAGAAAATATGCAAAATTTACTTTCATATTGAATTGACTAGCTTGATTAGCCAGATTACACCTATACTTCGTTTGAAGGCTCAGACTTTGCCATTTTTTGTGAGAAATTAGAGTCATAAATTTGACAAAGTAGAGGTCTGGTTGTCATATAACTAGATAAAGCAATTACTATGCCTATACTCATACTTACCATGGGAACGGCTTCGCATTCACCCGACAACAGGGCAAAGGCATTATGTCGAGTATTCTTGAATCAGTTAATAAACGCACCCAACTTGTAGGACAAAACCGCTTAGAGCTGCTGCTGTTTAAGTTAAATGGGCGGCAAAGGTTTGGCATTAACGTATTTAAGGTGAAAGAAGTACTGCAGTGCCCGCCGTTAACCGCACTACCTAAGTTGAATCCTTTTGTGAGAGGCGTGGCCCATATACGTGGGCAAACCATTTCTGTGATTGATCTTAGCGCGGCAACAGGCGGCAAGCCGTTAGAGAATACCGAAGGTTGTTTCATTATTATTTCTGAGTACAACCGTAGCGTGCAGGGATTCTTGGTCAAGTCGGTCGAGCGTATCATCAATATGAACTGGGAAGCTATCATGCCGCCGCCACAAGGTGCGGGGCGTTATTCTTATCTCACGGCGGTTACCGAGATAGAAGGTGAGCTGGTAGAAATTTTAGATGTCGAGAAGATCCTTGATGAGATTTCGCCAGTGAAAACCCAGATCAGTCAGGAAGTGGATGCGCAGCTTACTATCGACAGAGATCGCCATTATCACATCATGGTGATTGATGATTCGGCGGTGGCGCGCAAGCAGATCATTCGTGCCCTCGAGTCCTTGAGCCTGCAGATAGATACCGCAAAAGATGGGCGTGAGGCTTTAGAAAAATTGGTGAGTGTCGCGGCGGAGATGGACAATGTCGCAACCGAAATTCCGCTAATCATCTCAGATATTGAGATGCCAGAGATGGATGGTTATACCTTGACGGCGGAGATTCGTGATAACCCTAAACTGAAAGATATTAAGGTTGTACTGCACACCTCGCTCAGCGGTGTATTCAATCAGGCGATGGTGGAGAAGGTGGGCGCTAATGATTTTATTGCGAAATTTAATCCTGATGAGTTAGCGGCTGCGGTTAACAAGCATCTTAGTTTGTAATTTGACCTAAGTCGGTCCTAAGCCTAAGTTTGATAAGTTTAAACTTGTATCAGTGACTTAGCTAATGTATAACGCTGAGCTCTGTCATGCTTGCTATAGTGTATGTTGTAGCCTGTTTTATTTTTTGATATTGGGATATCAAGGTGCCGAATAAATCACTTGCCGAAGCTGAGTACAACCAATTTAAATTGTTTCTGGAGCAACACAGCGGCATCGTGTTGGGTGACAATAAGCAATATTTGGTTCGTAGCCGACTCGCACCTTTGATGGGTAAGTACAACCTTCCTTCCTTGTCTGAGGTGGTTAAGCATTCCATGAAGCCCACCGAGCGTCAGCTTAGGGCTGAAGTGATCGATGCTATGACCACCAACGAAACCTTGTGGTTTCGCGATCGTTATCCTTTTGAGCTGTTGGGCAATAGTTTGCTTCCTGAATATTCCCGTTTAGGGCGGCCGCTTAAGATCTGGTCTGCCGCCTGTTCATCTGGACAAGAGCCTTATTCATTGGCGATGACTATCTTGGAATATCAGCAGCGTAAGCCAGGAGCCTTACCTGGTAGTGCGACCATATTAGCGACAGACTTGTCCCCCTCCATGCTAGAGCGTTGTAAAGCCGCGGAATACGATAACCTGGCCTTGGGACGAGGATTATCTGATGAGCGCAAGCGTCAGTTTTTTGAACCAGGAGCCAACGGCTCTATGGTGGTGAAGGCTAATGTTAAGCGTTTGGTGAATTTTAGAGCCCACAACCTGCTGGAAAGCTACACTCTGCTCGGCAAGTTCGACATTATTTTTTGCCGTAATGTGCTTATCTATTTTGCCCCAGAGGCAAAGGCCAAGATATTGCGGCAATTTGCTGCCGCCCTTAATCCTAAAGGGATACTGTTTTTGGGGGCATCTGAGTCGATTGCCGGTTTGACCGACGAGTTTGATATGGTGCGATGTAATCCCGGGATCTACTATCAAAAGCGTACTTAAGACGCTAATTACCTGAGTTAGCAATAAACCTCTCTAATGCCAGCCTCTGCTGGCATTTTTTATGCTTCGCCTTTATCTCTGCTTTTCGTTTGAATGGTTTTTATTGGCACAAGTATTGCTTTGTTTATGGCATTCGTGTGAGGAGGCAATTTTATGGCGATTAGTTTCGATAAGGCATTGGGGGTACATCAGTATACGCTGGGTATACGCTCGGCGCGTGCCGAGGTGATCTCATCTAACATAGCAAATGCCGATACCCCTCATTACAAAGCTAAAGATCTGGATTTTGATAAGGCACTTCAAGCGGCTCGCACGGCTCAAGGTGGGCTGGAAATGAGTCGCAGCGACGTAAAGCATTTCGACTTGGCGGCCTTATCAAAGCAACACATTAGTTATCGGGTGCCTAACCAACCCGACACAGGCGACGGCAATACCGTAGATATCCAGCAGGAGCAGTCTGAGTTTATGCAGAATGCCCTCGAGTATCAAATGTCGTTGGGTTTTCTTGACGGTAAGTTTTCCGGATTGAAAAAAGCACTTAAAGGAACCTAATCATGAGCCTCTTTAATATATTCAATGTGGCGGGCTCAGGCATGTCAGCGCAGTCGGTAAGACTAAATACCACTGCCAGCAACATTGCCAACGCCGATTCAGTCTCTAGTAGCATAGATAAGACCTATCGTGCTCGTCACCCTGTGTTTGAGGCTGAGCTGGCCAAGGCAAGCCATGAGCAGCAAACCAGTCAGTCCGTTAAAGTCGCCGGCATAGTGGAGAGCGATAAACCGTTACAGAAAGAGTATTCACCCGATCATCCATTAGCCGATGCTGACGGTTTTATTTATAAGCCTAACGTCAATGTGATGGAGGAGATGGCCAACATGATCTCAGCCTCACGTTCCTATCAGATGAACGTACAGGTGGCTGAAGCGGCAAAATCTATGCTGCAACAGACCTTACGCATTGGCAAATCCTAGGGGGTAGGTTGTGAGCCTAGTTAATCCATTAAATAGCCAGGTTTCTCAGAGCTCAGCTGCGCAGAGCAGTAAATCTGTGTCGCCCCAGGCGTCGAGTAGTCAACAGGCTACTCAGACCACGGGTAATCCGTTTCTTGACAGTATGCGTCTGCAAGAGAAGTCATCAATTCCTGAAGCTAAGAGCCAGGAGCTGACTCAAGAGGATTTCTTCTCCTTACTCAGTCAGCAGCTATCGATGCAAGATCCTTTCAAGCCGGTGGATAACGACCAGATGATCGCGCAGATGGCCTCGTTCTCGACCGTAGATGGCATCAGCAAGCTTAATGAAGAGATTGTTAACCTCAATACTGTGATGACCTCGAGTCAGGCACTGCAGGCATCTGGGTTGGTCGGACAGAAGGTATTGATCCCCTCTGATACCGGGCATATCTCAGCCGAAGACCCGGTATTGAAAGGGGTGATCAGTACCCCAGAGCCTATCGAGTCAATCACGGTACGCATCGAAGATGAAAAGGGGCAACTGATTAAGACCTTTACCGTCGATGGCAGTGAAGGCGGCAATATCGATGTGGCCTGGGATGGTCTTGATAAGAATGGCGAACCTGTTGCCAGCGGCAATTACGCCATCAAGGCATCGGGCAAGGTAGATGGTAAGAGTGAAGATTTAGCCGTATCGACTTACGCTCATGTGACGAGTGTTTCCCTAGGAACGGCAAGTACCGGGGCGATTCTCAATCTCAGAGGCATAGGCGGTATCAAACTCGGTGATGTTCTGGCCGTGTCTGAAACCTAGACAAAGCAGAGCGTTAGGGCATTCGATCCAGAACAGATTACAAATTTTTAGTGAGGTGATTTATGTCATTTAACATTGCATTGAGTGGTATCGCGGCGGCGCAAAAAGATCTCAATACCACGGCGAATAACATAGCCAACGTCAACACCACAGGTTTTAAAGAGTCGCGCGCAGAGTTTGCCGACGTCTATGCCAGTTCAATTTTTGCCAACAGCAAAACGACAGTCGGTGGCGGTGTTACTACGGCGCAGGTGGCGCAGCAATTCCAGCAGGGGAGTCTGCAATTTACCAGTAACGCGCTGGATATGGCGATCAATGGCGGCGGTTTCTTTGTGACCTCCTCTGAAGTGGGTTCACAAGATCTCTCATACACACGTGCAGGGGCCTTTAAGGTCGATGCCGATAGCTATCTGGTTAATTCGGCCGGTAATTATCTGCAAACCTTCCCGGTGGATAAAGATGGTAACTCAACGTCGGTGAGTTTAACCACCACTCAGCCGGTTAAGATCCCCGACACTGCCGGCAGTCCGCAGAAAACTGACAACATTGGCATTCAGATGAACCTTAATGCGGGTGAGTCAACCTTAGATCCTGCGGCCTTTGATCCAAACGATCCCGACACCTACAACAATTCGACTTCGGTGACCATGTATGACTCATTGGGTGAGCCACATATTCTGACGACCTATTTCGTACGTCCACCGCAAGCCGCTTATACCGGCACCAGTAACTGGGTGGCCTTCTACGCGGTAGACGGCAAGCAGGTTGACTTGGCAGGCGCTGCGGGTACATACGGTCGTGATACCACAGGTGACGGCGTAGCAGATTCAAGTGGTACAGCCGTTAATGCCGGTGGTTGGAAAGGCTCAGTGCTCTCGTTCAATGACACGGGTGCCTATACAGGTAGCGATCCGGCCGTCATTACCACTGAGCAGCTGGGCGTGAGCGGCGCCAACGTCTTGGGTCCAGGCACTGACGGCACCCAGACACTCACGCTTAACTTTAACAGCCCGACTCAGTACGCCTCGCCATTTGAGGTGACTGAGTTGAGCCAAGACGGCACCACAGTAGGTCGTTTGACTAACGTGGAAGTCGGCGCGGATGGTTTGATCAACGCCAGCTATAGCAATGGTTCTACTGTTCCTTTAGCACGCGTTGCATTAGCCAGATTCTCAAATGAGCAGGGACTGACCCAGGTAGGCAATACCTCTTGGAAAGAGAGCCTGGACTCTGGCCCGGCACTGGCGGGTGAAGCCAACAGTGGTACCTTTGGTAGCATACGCTCATCGGCGCTAGAGCAGTCAAACGTCGATCTGACGACAGAGCTGGTGGACCTTATTTCGGCTCAGCGTAATTTCCAGGCAAACTCACGGACGCTGGAAGTAAACAACACGCTACAGCAGACGGTACTGCAGATCCGTTAATCTTACCCCGAGAAATGTGTTGCCAAGCGGCAACACATTTCCGCCTCTTTTGCCGCTTTCTCTTATTTGTCCTTTCTTTGCTTTTAACTGCTTGATCTTCCCCCTGCAACGTACCCTATTGCTTGGCATGATGTTTGCTTTGTTCTGTTATTAGACAGTTTTAGTTGAAACATTGACGGAGCAGCAAGTGGATAAATTACTCTACGTCGCCATGAGTGGTGCCAAGCAGAATATGCATTCGCTGGCGGTGCGTGCCAACAACCTTGCTAACGCCAACACAGATGGTTTTAAGTCAGATATGGAGCAAGCCAGATCCATGCAGGCCTTTGGTGAAGGGTTGCCAACGCGGGTGTTTTCCATGACAGAGAATCCGTCGGCCAACTATGCCGCCGGACCGATAAAGACCACGGGGCGTGATCTTGATATCGCGGTAAAAGGTGATGGCTGGATAGCCGTGCAGGCTGTCGATGGCAGCGAGGCCTATACCCGTTCAGGTAGCTTGAGTTTCGATACCACAGGCCTACTGCGTAATGACAGAGGCAACCCTATTATGGGTGACGCAGGTCCTATCGTATTACCGCTTCCTATCGAAAAAATTGAGATTGCCCAAGACGGCACTATCTCGGTGAGACCGCTTGGCTCAACCGCCGAGGTGATCGAAGAGGTCGGTCGTATCAAATTAGTTAACCCAGGTAATCAAAACCTGATGCGCGGCGAGGATGGCTTGTTCCGTCAAATGTCTGGCGTTGTCGCCGCAGCCGATCCCAATGTCAGTGTGGAGAGCGGCGCTATCGAAGGCAGTAATGTTAATGCCGTCGATGAGATGGTCTCTTTAATCGATCTGCAACGACAGTTTGAGATGCAGGTCAAGATGATGAAAACCGCCGAAGAGATGGATCGTGCCTCTTCGTCATTAATGCGCATTAGTTAGGAGATAGATTATGCATCCGGCGTTATGGATTAGTAAGACTGGCTTAGATGCCCAGCAAACAGATATCTCGGTGATCTCCAACAATGTTGCCAATGCCAGCACTGTTGGTTACAAAAAAAGCCGAGCCGTTTTCGAAGACCTGCTCTATCAAACTGTGAATCAGGCGGGCGGGATCAGTGCCTCCAATACCAAGTTGCCGAATGGTTTAAACATAGGCGCAGGTACTAAGGTGGTCGCGACTCAGAAGATGTTTACCCAAGGTAATATGCTGACCACAGATAACTCACTGGATCTGATGATTGAGGGCCCAGGCTTCTTCGAGGTGCAGTTGCCAGACGGCACTACGGCCTATACCCGAAATGGTCAGTTTACCTTAGATGATACCGGGCAAATCGTGACCCCGGGTTCAGGCTATGTACTGCAACCTGCTATCACTATTCCCGATGATGCGACCAGCATTACGGTGTCCGCCGAAGGGGAAGTCTCGGTGAAGACACCCGGCGCGGCTGAAAACCAAGTGGTGGGTCAACTGAGTATGTCTGATTTCATCAATCCGAGTGGCTTGGACCCTATGGGGCAGAACCTCTACCTGGAAACAGGCGCCAGTGGCACACCTATTCAGGGGACAGCATCACTGGATGGTATGGGCGCAATACGTCAGGGGGCGCTGGAAACCTCTAATGTTAACGTGACCGAAGAGCTGGTCAATCTGATTGAGAGTCAGCGAATCTATGAGATGAACTCTAAGGTGATCTCGGCCGTCGACCAGATGCTCTCTTACGTCAATCAGAATTTGTAGAGGTTTGAGATGACTAAGTCGCTTATTTTAGTGGTCGCCATGGCGCTGGTGGGTTGCAGCTCAACCATTCAGAAGCCGATTGCCGATGACCCTTATTATGCGCCAGTGTATCCCGAGGCGCCGCCGACAAAAATTGCGGCAACTGGCTCCATGTATCAAGACAGCCAAGCATCTAGCCTCTATTCAGACATCAAGGCGCTTAAGGTTGGCGATATCATTACCGTGATATTGCAAGAGTCGACTCAGGCGAAAAAGAGCGCCAACAATGAGATCAAGAAGGGCTCGGATCTGAGTTTAGATCCCATCTATGCCGGTGGCGGCAATGTGACCATAGGCGGTACGCCTATCGATCTGCGCTACAAAGACAGCATGAATACCAAGCGTGAGTCAGATGCGGATCAGAGCAACAGCCTGTCTGGCAGTATCTCCGCCAATGTGATGCAGGTGCTTAACAACGGTAACTTGGTGATCCGCGGCGAAAAGTGGATCACCATCAATAATGGCGATGAGTTTGTCAGGGTAACCGGGATAGTGCGCTCGCAAGATATTCGCCCCGATAACACGATTGATTCTCAACGCGTGGCCAATGCCCGTATTCAATACAGTGGTACAGGCACCTTTGCCGATGCTCAGAAAGTGGGCTGGTTAAGCCAGTTCTTTATGAGTGACTGGTGGCCCTTCTAAGGAGCGATGCCATGAAGATCAAAATAATTTTGGCCTGTGCCCTGATGGTGTTTTCAAGCGTCAGTTCGGCCCAGCGCATCAAAGATATTGCTAATGTACAAGGGGTGCGTAGCAACCAGCTGATTGGCTACGGCTTAGTGGTGGGTTTGCCTGGTACGGGTGAGAAGACGCGTTATACCGAGCAGACTTTTAAGACCATGCTGAAGAACTTCGGCATCAATTTGCCCGATAACTTCCGCCCTAAGATTAAAAACGTCGCCGTTGTCGCGGTGCACGCTAATATGCCGGCGTTTATCAAGCCGGGTCAGACTTTGGATGTGACCGTCTCAAGTCTTGGTGAAGCCAAGAGCCTGCGCGGTGGCACCTTGTTGCAGACTTTCCTAAAAGGGGTCGATGGTAATGTCTATGCCATCGCACAGGGCAGTATGGTGGTCAGTGGCTTTAGCGCCGAAGGGCTCGATGGCTCAAAGGTGATTCAAAATACCCCCACTGTCGGCCGAATTCCTAATGGCGCCATTGTTGAGCGCACCGTTGCGACCCCATTTTCGACAGGGGATCATTTGACCTTTAACCTACGCCGCGCCGATTTTTCGACCGCAAAACGTCTGGCCGACTCTATCAACGAGCTGTTAGGTCCAGGCATGGCCCGTCCGTTAGATGCCGCCTCTGTGCAGGTGAGCGCGCCGCGTGATGTCTCTCAGCGTGTGGCATTTTTGGCGACACTTGAAAATATCGAAGTAGAGCCTGCCTCTGAGTCGGCCAAGGTGATTGTGAATTCCCGCACCGGTACCATAGTGGTGGGTAAAGATGTACGTCTACTCCCAGCGGCTGTGACCCATGGTGGCCTAACCGTAACCATTGCCGAGGCGACTCAGGTATCTCAGCCTAATCCGCTGGCGGGCGGCAATACAGTCGTGACCACTGACAGCACCATAGATGTCTCTCAAGAGGATAACCGTATGTTCCTGTTCAATCCCGGCACTACGCTGGATGAGTTGGTTCGTGCGGTGAATCTGGTTGGCGCCGCGCCTTCAGATGTGTTGGCGATACTTGAGGCGTTAAAGGTGGCAGGTGCTTTGCATGGTGAACTTATCATCATCTAAATTTTGTCACAGACGATTTAGTCGTCGCAAAGGCATCGGGACTCAACATGGATAAGCTGTCAAACGCATCGCATTTCTTGGACATAGGGGGCCTGGACTCCCTACGTGCCAAGGCGCAAAAAGATGACAAGGCAGCGCTTAAAGAGGTGGCGCAGCAGTTCGAAGGTATCTTTGTGCAGATGCTGATGAAAAGCATGCGTGACGCCAATGCCGTGTTTGAGTCCGACAGCCCCATGAATAGCCAATACACCAAGTTTTACGAGCAGATGCACGATCAGCAGATGTCGGTCAATCTGTCGGACAAGGGGATGCTGGGCCTTGCTGATCTCATGGTGCAGCAACTTTCGCCGCAGACCAGTCAGCTGACGCCGGCTTCTGTGCTGCGTGGTGGCATGGTGAGTCCGATTGCCAATAGTACCCAACAAGCAGTGCCTCAGACTGAGCCTCAAAGCAAGGCATCGAGCGCCGACAAGCCCCTGCCTCACATATTTGATGAACTGGTGAGCGGCAAAGTATTGCCGTCGCAGGCACCGACTGCTTTGGCAAATAAGGGCTTTGAGAGCCGCGAGGCGTTTGTGAAGGCGATTTATCCCCATGCCGAGCAGGCTGCGAAAGCGCTGGGTACCAGCCCAGAGGTATTGATTGCCCAGTCGGCACTCGAAACCGGTTGGGGACAGAAAATGGTGCGCCGCGCCGATGGTCAGCCCAGCAATAATCTATTCAATATTAAGGCCGATCGCCGCTGGGATGGCGAACGCGCCGGCGTGAGTACCCTGGAGTTTGAACATGGGGTTGCGGTGAAACAGCGCGCCGACTTTAGGGTGTACCAGGATATTAAACAAAGTTTTGACGATTTCGTCTCATTCATTTCCGAGG
Source organism: Shewanella marisflavi (assembly GCF_002215585.1). Taxonomy (NCBI): domain Bacteria; kingdom Pseudomonadati; phylum Pseudomonadota; class Gammaproteobacteria; order Alteromonadales; family Shewanellaceae; genus Shewanella; species Shewanella marisflavi. Next base: position 2,880,114 of record NZ_CP022272.1, on the reverse strand, counting down.
GCGCTCGTTATCAAGAGGCTATGGAGCAGGCCGCTAATCCCGCAGCCTTTATCCGTGGCCTGCAAGACGCCGGTTATGCCACAGATCCAGATTACGCCGATAAGGTGATCAAGGTGATGCAGGCCGTAACCAAAGAACTCGGCGCAGCCATGCTTGGCGAGTAATGATCGGAGAGTGATAGGTGATGAATTCTCAATTAACAACAGGTGAAACAAGGGGTAAAGCATAATGTCGATGGATCTGCTTAATATCGCCCGTACCGGCGTGCTTGCCTCACAGTCACAGCTGGCGGTGACCAGTAACAATATCACTAACGCCAATACGCATGGTTATCATCGTCAGGTGGCAGAGCAATCTAGCCTGGAATCTCAACGTCTGGGCAATAGCTTTTATGGTGCCGGTACCTATATTACCGACGTGAAACGTATCTATAACGAATACGCTGCGCGTGAGCTGCGCATCGGTCAGACGGCGATGAGTCAGGCGCAGACGACACAGACCAAGATGAGCGAGCTTGACCAGCTGTTTTCTCAGATAGGCAAGGCTGTGCCTCAGAGCCTTAACGATCTCTTTGCCGGGTTGAATAGTTTGGCGGATTTACCTGACGACATGGGTATTCGTGGCAGTTTGCTGGGCAATGCCGATCAGATCGCCAAGGCGCTAAACCAGATGCAGTCGCATCTCGATGGTCAGATGAAACAGACCAATGACCAGATCTCGGCGATGACAGATAGGATTAACGAGATCAGCACTGAGCTTGGTCATATCAACCAAGAGTTGATGAAGTCCCAGGGTGCTGATATGCAGTTGCTCGACAAGCAAGATTCCTTGATCCAGGAGCTCAGCGAATACGCTCAGGTTAACGTGATCCCACTCGAATCTGGCGCTAAGAGCATTATGCTGGGCGGCGCTGTGATGCTGGTGTCTGGTGAGGTTTCGATGCAGATGGGCTCAACCACTGGCGATCCTTATCCTGGCGAGTTGCGCATCACCAGCACCGCTGGCAGCCAGACGTTAGTTGTCGACCCCAGCAAGATGGGTGGCAGCCTAGGGGCATTGTTTCAATTTCGTGATGACACTTTAATTCCGTCTCAGCTGGAGATGGGTCAGTTAGCCTTAGGGATCGCCGACAGTTTTAATCAAGCCCAGTCTCAAGGTTTCGCTCTTAATGGTGAGGTGGGGAGTGATCTCTTCTTGGATATCAATGATCCCGCCATGTCCGTTGGCCGTGTCGGGGCTTATGAGAACAACACAGGCAATGCAGCACTTAGGGTCAACATTGATGATGTCAGTGCCCTGTCTGGCGGCAGCTATGAGCTGAGCTTCACTGCGCCAGCTACCTATGAACTCAGGGATCAAGAAACCGGCACTGTGACGCCATTGACCTTAAATGGCACTCAGTTGACCGGCGGCGATGGCTTTAGCATTAATATTGATTCTGGTGTCATGGCGTCGGGCGACAGGTTTGAGATACGTCCAACATCAGGCGCCGCAGCCGGTATCAAGGTGGTGATGACAGATCCTAAAGGGATCGCCGCTGCCGCACCCAAGATTTCCAGCAATACCAGTACGGGCAGCGAACTGGTCAAACTGGTGAGTATCGATAATCGCAATGCGGCTAATTTTCCGTTAACCGGCAGTGAGCTGACCTTTGCGATAGATACTGGGACGAGTACCTTTGAAGTGTTTGATGCAGCCGGAAATACCCTTGGTACGGCAGCTTATACGCCGCCGTCTATCAGCGCTTATGGCTTCACCTTTGAGGTGGATGCCAGCGTCTCGACAACCGATAGATTTACCTTCGATCTCAGCTTTGCCGAAGGGGATAACACCAATGCGGTCGCCATGGCTAAGCTTGCGGAAACCAAGCTGATGAACAATGGCGGTTCGACCCTTGCCGACGTCTATGAAGGCACAAAGTTGCAGGTTGGCGGCAAGGCAAAAGCTGCCGAGGTCGCTCTGGGGTCTGCCGAAGCGGTTTACTCCCAAGCTTATACCCGAGTGCAGAGTGAATCAGGGGTCAACCTGGATGAAGAAGCTGCCAACTTGATGCGTTTTCAACAGTCATATCAGGCATCGGCTCGTATCATGACCACGGCCACTGAAATTTTCGACACCTTATTTAGTTCGGTGAGATAGGAGCTTTTATTATGCGGATCTCAACGGCGCAGATGTTTAATCAAAACATTAATAGCGTGCTTAACAAGCAATCGGCAACCAGCAAGATCATCGATCAGATCGCCAGCGGCAAGCGAGTCAATACCGCGGGTGACGATCCTGTGGCGGCGATTGGTATCGATAACCTCAATCAGCAAAATGCCTTGGTCGATCAGTTTATGAAGAATATCGACTATGCCACCAATCGCCTGGCCTTGACCGAGAGCAAGCTAGGCAGTGCCGAGACGCTGGCTAGCTCAGTAAAGGATCAAATATTAAGGACGATCAATGGTGCCCTTAGCGGAACAGACCGGCAAACTATTGCCAATGAGATGAAATCGAGCCTCGAAGAGTTACTCAGTATTGCCAACAGCAAAGATGAATCAGGCAATTATCTTTTTTCGGGCAACAAGACGTCGACTAAACCGTTTTCGTTCGACGGTACAGGGCAAGTTATTTACAGCGGCGATAGCGGCATACGGCAAGCAATCGTGGCATCGAGCGTTACCATAGGCACCAATTTGCCGGGTGATAGTGCTTTTATGAAAGCAGCCAATCCATTGGGCGACTTTAGTGTCAATTATTTGCCGGGGCAAACAGGCGATATCTATATTGAAAGCGCAAAAATAGTCGATCAAGCAGGTCACGTGCCTGTAGCTCCCGAGCAGTACACCTTTGATTTTGCCGATAATGGCGCGGGTGGTCTTGATTTAACGGTAACAGACTCTGCTACTCCTGCGACTACCTGGACGTTTGCTAATTTTGATGCCAGTAACCCAGTTAGCTTTAACGGTATAGAAGTGACAATCGACGGGGCGCCCGCTGCGGGAGACTCCTTTACGCTGTCACCGCAAACCGAGGTGAGTATTTTCGACACCATTAATCAGGCGATAGCGCTTCTTGAAGATCCATCAAAAGTCAATACACCGCAAGGTGATTCTGAATTGGCACAGTTATTGAATCAAATGAGTAACGGTATGCAACAGATAGATTTTGACAGAGGCATAGCGGGTAATGACCTTAAACGGGCTGAAAGTTATCTATCAAGCCACACTGAGGAAAAACTGGTGAATACCTCTGCACTGTCGCTGTTAGAAGATCTCGATTTTGCCGAAGCCATTACTGAGCTTGAAAAGCAGCAGGTGGCACTAAATGCGGTGTCTAGCGTATTTACTAAAGTCGGATCAACAACCTTGTTTGACTATATATAGAAAAATTTGAATCGAATGATCTGCAAGGCGACTAATTAGCAAGCAGATTGAATGCATCGATTACCACGATATTTTATATCAGCAATGTTCAAGGGTTATCGACCTGAAGTTACTGTTCTAGAGATCTAGAGAGTATATGAGCAGTTTGGTTGATTAACCTGATTAACACGTTTAGCCAAGCTCCTAGTCTTGGCAATGCTACTACTAAGAGGAAAGCAATATGGCTATTACAGTTAACACTAATGTTACTTCACTGAAGGCGCAGAAAAACCTGAATGGTGCCAATAACCACCTACAAACTTCTATGGAGCGTCTATCATCTGGCCTGCGGATCAACAGCGCCAAGGATGATGCTGCCGGGCTGCAAATCTCCAACCGTTTGACCAGCCAGATCAATGGTCTGGGGGTGGCGCAACGTAACGCCAACGATGGTATCTCGATTGCGCAGACTGCCGAAGGCGCGATGCAGGAGTCAACCAATATTCTGCAACGTATGCGTGATCTGTCGCTGCAATCGGCTAATGGCTCTAATTCCGTGGAAGATCGAGCTGCCATGCAAAAAGAGTTATCTGCTCTGCAATCAGAGTTGACTCGTATCGCCGATACTACTTCCTTTGGTAACCAAAAGTTGTTGAATGGTAGCTATGGAACTCAGGCATTTCAGGTTGGTGCCAATGCTAATGAAACGATTTCTGTAACACTTGGTAATGTGTCTGCGACTGCGATTGGTAGCAATCAGATTGCAGGTGGTGGAAGTAAGTTCGGTGCTGTTGTTGCTGGCACGACAAACACTGTAACTGCCGACACTTTAACTGTGTCAGGTAATGGTAAGACAGTTGGTAGTCTGAGTGTTGATGCCAATTCATCAGCGGCTGAATACGCTGCAGCTATAAATGGTGCAACTGGTACAGGTGTAAAAGCAGAAGCAAGAACTGCTGTGCAGTTGGATTTTCAACCAGCTGCGGGCACGAATTCTGTGAGTTTTGATTTGGATGTAGGAGGGGCCAGCGGTACAAATACTCTTAGTATTACCAGTGCCACTTCTTCTCAAGATATCGTGGATCAAATCAATGCCGGTGCAAGCAGTGTAGGTTTGAGTGCCAAGTTGGAGGGGGGCAAGATTGAGCTCGTCAACGAAAATGGCGATAACATAAGTATTACCGGCTACTCAGTATCAGGAACTGCCGTTACAGCATTTACCATGGACTCCTATGACGCTGATGGTAATTTGAGTGGCTCGGCAGTTACAGCTGCTGCGGATGTGACCGCATCTGGTTATGTTGAAGTGAATAGCTCTAGCAGCTTTACTATTACAGGCGGTACTACAGCTGAAGCATTAGGGGCTACAGCTTCTTCTTTGGCTTCAGTATCCACTATTGATATAGGTACTGCTGAGGGGGCTCAAAGTGCGTTGGCTATTATTGATTCAGCTATTGCAGGCATTGACAGCCAACGAGCGGATTTAGGTGCAGTACAAAACCGCATGAGCTTTACCATCAACAACCTCAATAGCATTGCGACTAACGTATCTGACGCCCGTAGTCGAATCCAGGATGTGGATTTCGCCAAGGAAACCGCACAGATGACCAAGCAGCAGATTCTGTCTCAGACTTCGTCTGCCATGTTGGCCCAGGCGAACCAGCTACCACAGGTAGCTTTGTCGTTACTTGGCTAACTTTGAACTGGAAATTATATAATGAGACACAAGGGGTCTAAAGGCCCCTTGTGTCTCATTTACTCTTGCTGCTGGTTAAAGTAGTACAGTCGTTAGTTGATTGCTATGGCTATATCTCGCATTTAAATCTATAAAATACATAGACTTAATGAGGTTGGTAAAAAATAATATATTTTGGCTAAAGTTTCTCTGCTGGCCGCCGCTACAGTTAATGTACAGATTAGCTCCGCCTGGCTTGACAGCTAGCCAGCGGTCAACCAGCAAGAGAGGAACCAACTATGGCAATTTCCGTCAATACTAACGTGACTTCACTGAGCTCACAAAAGAACCTCAGCAATGCCAATAACGCATTGAAAACATCAATGGAGCGGTTGTCATCGGGGCTGCGTATTAATAGCGCCAAAGACGATGCCGCCGGTCTGCAAATCTCCAACCGTTTGACCAGCCAGATCAATGGTCTGGGGGTGGCGCAACGTAACGCCAACGATGGTATCTCGATTGCGCAGACTGCCGAAGGCGCGATGCAGGAGTCAACCAATATTCTGCAACGTATGCGTGACTTGTCCCTACAGTCAGCTAACGGATCTAACTCTGCAGAAGATCGCGCTTCTATGCAGAAAGAAATTGCCTCACTGCAAACAGAACTTACTCGTATAGCTGATACTACTTCCTTTGGTGGCCAAAAGTTGTTGAATGGTAGCTATGGAACTCAGGCATTTCAGGTTGGTGCCAATGCTAATGAAACGATTTCTGTAACACTTGGTAATGTGTCTGCGACTGCGATTGGTAGCAATCAGATTGCAGGTGGTGGAAGTAAGTTCGGTGCTGTTGTTGCTGGCACGACAAACACTGTAACTGCCGACACTTTAACTGTGTCAGGTAATGGTAAGACAGTTGGTAGTCTGAGTGTTGGTGCCAATTCATCAGCGGCTGAATACGCTGCAGCTATAAATGGTGCAACTGGTACAGGTGTAAAAGCAGAAGCAAGAACTGCTGTGCAGTTGGATTTTCAACCAGCTGCGGGCACGAATTCTGTGAGTTTTGATTTGGATGTAGGAGGGGCCAGCGGTACAAATACTCTTAGTATTACCAGTGCCACTTCTTCTCAAGATATCGTGGATCAAATCAATGCCGGTGCAAGCAGTGTAGGTTTGAGTGCCAAGTTGGAGGGGGGCAAGATTGAGCTCGTCAACGAAAATGGCGATAACATAAGTATTACCGGCTACTCAGTATCAGGAACTGCCGTTACAGCATTTACCATGGACTCCTATGACGCTGATGGTAATTTGAGTGGCTCGGCAGTTACAGCTGCTGCGGATGTGACCGCATCTGGTTATGTTGAAGTGAATAGCTCTAGCAGCTTTACTATTACAGGCAGTACTACAGCTGAAGCATTAGGGGCTACAGCTTCTTCTTTGGCTTCAGTATCCACTATTGATATAGGTACTGCTGAGGGGGCTCAAAGTGCGTTGGCTATTATTGATTCAGCTATTGCAGGCATTGACAGCCAACGAGCGGATTTAGGTGCAGTACAAAACCGCATGAACTTTACCATCAACAACCTCAATAGCATTGCGACTAACGTATCCGACGCCCGTAGTCGAATCCAGGATGTCGATTTCGCCAAGGAAACCGCACAGATGACCAAGCAACAGATTCTGTCTCAGACTTCGTCTGCCATGCTAGCTCAAGCGAATCAGCTGCCACAGGTGGCCCTATCACTACTATAATCGAGTGATAAGCCGTTAGTGAGTAAGGTGGATAGGGAGAGTCGGCAACGGCTCTCCCTTTGCCTTATAAGTGGGGTGTATTCAATATTAAGCGGTTAGACAATCGATGAAAGTCATTTTTGGCTTATTAATTGCTTAAAAGTAATAGATTGAGGTGTATCATGGACGTTAATTTTCCTAATACTTCGATGCCGTCGCAGCGAAAAGATAGCTTGGCGCACATGGTCGATAAAAAGGCCGAGCTGGTGTCGCCCCCCTTAGCGGATGAGGGTATTCAATCCGCAGGCGATACCGAGCGTTCGGTGAGTCAGGTAAATCAGGTATCAAAAGCAGACGCCGAAGAACTCAATCAAGCTGTTAATGACATTGCTGCGAGTATGAGTTTGATGCAAAAAGGCTTAGCCTTTAATATCGACGAAGATTCAGGTTTGCAAGTGGTCAAGGTGATTGACGTACAAAGCGGTGATTTGATCCGTCAGATCCCCAATGAGGAAGCATTAGAGATCGCCCGAAAGCTAAATGAAGTGGCGGGCTTGTTAATGAAAACTGAGGTCTAGTAGAGGTTACTATGGGTTTAACTGCAGTCGGTATTGGTTCAGGTATAGATATTGGTGGTATTGTTTCGGCATTGGTTAATGCTGAGAGTGCCAGCAAAATTGCTAAATTTGATGTCAACGAAGGTAAGCTTAATGCCCAAATCTCAGGCATTGGGGCATTAAAAAGCGCCATGTCTGAGTTTAACAGTAAACTTGAATCCTTAACTAAGGCAGAGACCTTTGGTAGTCAAAAAGTGGTTACTTCAACCAAAGATTATCTGTCTGCTAGCGTAGATAAATCCGCGGTATCGGGTGTTTATCAAGTGCAAGTGGAGCAACTGGCACAAAGCCAAAAAGTTGGTACCGCTGTGGTTGCCGATGATACTTCTCCCATAGGTGAAGGCTCTTTATCTATTAGTGTCGGTAGCGGTACAGCCTTTAATATTGATGTGTCGGATACCGACTCGCTCACCAATATCATGGAAAAGATTAATACTGCCGAAGACAACACAGATGTTACGGCGACTATTATTCATGGTGAGTTAGGGCCTCAGTTGGTCTTGGGTTCGAAAAAGACTGGCGAAGATAACAGCATTTCGGTGACGGCTACCGACACTGGTGTGGGTACAGGGCTTTCTGATACCTTTACTATGAGCGAGCTGACGCCCGCTAAAAATGCCATAGTGCACATTGATGGCGTTAAAGTGGTATCACAAACCAATAGTATAGACGATGCGATAACAGGCGTGTCACTAACCCTAACTGATGCCGATATTGCTAAGACCACGACCCTGACAGTCAGCCAGGATACTGCCAAAACCAAGGGCGCAATTGAAGGCTTTGTCGAGTCATATAATGCGTTAATGACTACGATTCAGGACCTCACCGGATATGACGCCGATACTAAGCAAGCGGGTATATTACAGGGCGATGCTTTACCCCGAAGCATCCAGAGTCAGTTACGTGGAATGGTATCATCTGGTGTAGACACCTCAGATGGCATGCAGATGTTAGCTAACTTCGGGGTGAAGACGACTCGTGAAGGTTTACTGGAAATCGATTCTGATAAGCTGAAAGATTCGATTGAAAATAATCAGTCAGCTATTGCCGAACTGTTTTCCACTGAAGAAACTGGTCTTGCCCACAAAATGTCGAACCTGGTTGATACTTATGTGAAGTCGGGAGGGATTATCGATGGACGCGACAATTCGTTAGATGAGCAGTTGTCGCGTATTGCCGATAGTCGTGAACAGTTAAACCGCAGAATGGCTGCGTATGAAGATAGATTATATAAGCAGTTTAACGCGATGGACTTGGTGGTTGCGAACTTAAACTCACAGTCGAATATGTTGATTTCCCGTTTAGACTCGTTGCCAGGCGTGGTGAAGCAAAATAACTAGTTTCAAAAGAGTGATGTTATTTGCGTTTCAAAGCTGCTGATAGCTGAGTCGAAATATTGGCATGACGATTAACACTGCTAGCACCAATTGAATGAATGGTTGAGGTCGGAGTGAACGAGTATATTAATCTGTTAGACGATATTAATAGTAAGGCACTGTTAGTTTTAGATAAAATCAACAGTGTGAGTGCTGAGGATGAATTGTCGTCTAGTTTGGTGCAGGAATTGCATGAATTAATAGAGAAGCGGGCAACCTTGTTGCAAGCTTTAGTGTCTGATGATGACTTTACCGACAGAGAAGCACTTGAACATCAGCTTATACTCAGTCAAAGATTAACGGTTAAAAGTAAAAAGGTGTTGAGTCATCGTTTGTCATTATTACATTCAAATACTGCTGCTAAGCGTCAAATTAAGGCTTATCAAGCAATAGAATCAAACAGGTAGGTGTAAATATGCGTGGTTCAATGCAATCATATCGAAAGGTTTCAGTGGAGAGTGATTTAAGTGTTGCTTCACCGCATCGGGTTATCCAAATGTTGTTGACTGGTGCAATAGAGCGTTTAGCCCAAGCGAAATGCGCCATTGAACAGGACGATGTGGCTCAGCGAGGTTTATTGATCGGCAAGGCCATCGGCATTGTAAATGGTCTGAATGGCAGCCTAAATATGGATGCTGAAGGTGATGTTGCCGCAAATCTTTCACAGCTCTACGACTATATGCTGGTACGTTTGTCTGAGGCTAATGTTAACAATGATGTTAAGGCCATAGACGATGTGGTCACACTGCTTAAAACCATCAAAGAAGGTTGGGATGCGATTCCTCAAAATGAGCATCATTTGGCATCGCACACAGAAGCAATTTAGCCTTAGTTACTACCTTTCTGAACAATAACTTTTTGGCAGGCGTCAATTGATTGGCGCCTGTTGCTTGATACGTTGAGAATTTGCTCTAAAATCAGATGAGTTTGTCAGAAAATGAATCTGATACTTGCTAATATGCTGCTGATAATACACTATTCCGTGTGATAGTCGTTTTTTGCAAAATTGATTTAAAACGATTATCTCGCTTTCTAAGCAACTAACACTAATAATTAATGCGAATAACACTGAGTGCTTTACGGCCTTCTTAAATGATGCATACAGATCAACGAATTCTACTTGTCGGTAATCAGTCAGAGCGAATTAATCGCTTATCTTGTGTTTTTGAGTTTCTTGGTGAGCAAGTCGAATTGCTTCCTGTCGATAAACTCGAATCTCGAATGTCGAATACCCGCTATAGAGCGCTTGTTATTGCACAAGAGGCTCAGTCTAAGACCTTGTTGCAATCTATTGCTACTTCCATGCCTTGGCAGCCGATTTTATTGCTGGGTGCTAACGGTGATGTCTCAGCAAGTAATATTTTAGGTTGTATCGAAGAGCCGCTGAACTATCCCCAGCTGACAGAGTTATTGCATTTTTGTCAGGTGTTTGTGCACACCAAACGTCCCGATGTGCCAACCAGTGGTAATCAGACCAAGTTATTTCGTAGTTTAGTGGGCCGCAGTGAAGGTATTGCTCAGGTTCGCCATCTGATTAATCAGGTCGCGGGTTCAGATGCCACAGTATTAGTTTTAGGCCAGTCTGGTACGGGAAAAGAGGTCGTTGCCCGTAATATTCATTATATTTCTGATCGCCGCGATGGCCCATTTATTCCGGTGAACTGTGGCGCTATACCGCCAGAGCTGCTGGAGAGTGAGCTATTTGGTCATGAGAAGGGCTCGTTTACTGGCGCCATCAGCGCCCGTAAAGGGCGTTTTGAACTTGCCGAAGGGGGCACCCTATTTCTCGATGAGATAGGTGATATGCCGCTGCAGATGCAGGTTAAGCTGCTTCGGGTTTTGCAGGAGCGCGTGTTTGAAAGGGTTGGTGGCAGTAAGCCCATACATACCAACGTACGTGTTATCGCCGCGACCCACAGAGAGCTAGAGACCATGATCGCCAATGGCGAGTTTAGAGAAGATCTCTTCTATCGCCTCAATGTCTTCCCTGTAGAGATGCCGGCTCTGTGTGAGCGCAAAGACGATATTCCATTACTATTGCAAGAGTTAGTCAGCCGCGTCTACAACGAAGGTCGTGGCAAGGTACGTTTTACCCAGCGGGCTATTGAGTCTCTTAAAGAACATAGCTGGTCGGGTAATGTGCGTGAGCTGTCTAACTTGGTTGAGCGTCTTACCATCCTTTATCCTGGTGGCTTGGTCGATGTGAACGATCTGCCGTTGAAATACCGCCATATTGATGTGCCGGAATATCAGGTGCAGGTCAGCGAAGAGGAGCTGGAGCGCGATGCGTTGGCGTCTATCTTTAGTGATGAGGTAGCGGTCGATATTCCAGAGAGCCGTTTCCCTAGCGAGTTGCCGCCGGAAGGCGTTAACCTTAAAGATCTGCTGGCAGAGCTTGAGATAGACATGATTCGCCAGGCATTGGATCAACAAGACAACGTCGTTGCCCGCGCTGCTGAAATGCTTGGTATTCGCCGCACCACGCTGGTTGAGAAGATGCGTAAGTACGGCATGAGTAAAGATTAATTCCAGCTCGCCACAATGCAACAAACAAAGGCCCATTTCAGGGCCTTTGTCGTTTCTTAACTATAATTCTTTGTTAATTATGATTTTTTAATTGGCATATTATCTGCATTCACTCGGTTAGCAGCAATTTATTGACGGAGTGGTTATGGCCGCAAATCCCAAGGTGGCATATTCAGCACAGGCGCAGGCAACACGGGGACCTTCTATGGTCGCCGGTGTCGTTGCCAATGATGCTATGTCCAGTCGCATGGAGCATATCTTACAGGCCATGCCTTCAGGCGTAGTGATCATCAATGGGGATGGTGTAGTTACCGATGCCAATCCTGTCGCCGTGCAACTGTTGGGACAGCCCTTAACTGGAATGCGCTGGTTGCAGATCATCAATCGCGCCTTTTCTCCACAGGATGATGATGGCCACGAGGTATCATTGAAAAATGGTCGCCGAGTTAAACTGGCTATCACCCCACTAACGCCAGAACCCGGTCAGCTTATTGTTTTGACAGACTTGACCGAAACCCGCTTGCTACAAAAAAATCTCTCCCATCTGCAGCGACTCTCCGCTCTTGGCAAAATGGTGGCCAGTTTAGCTCATCAAGTTCGCACGCCTTTATCGGCGGCGCTGTTATATGCGGCTAACCTCGGAAGTCCTAGTTTGGCACAACCGGCCAGAGAACGTTTCCAAGGTAAGTTGATTGATAGGCTCAACGAGTTGTCACAGCAGGTAGATGATATGTTGCTGATGGCCAAGGGGCGTCAGCAGGAGTTGAGCGAGGTCTGTGATATGCAGCATGTCATGGGGTCTGTAATGGCAAACTGCGAGCCCATTGCCGAGCGAAAATCTTGTCAGTTGCATTTAAATCTTGCATCCACTCAGTTATTTAAAGCTAATCCTGCCGCGCTTAGCTCAGCGATTAACAATTTGGTGATCAATGCCATAGAAGCCGGCGCCAGTCAGGTATGGCTAAATGCCGTCGATGATGGGCATGCGATAGCCTTTGAAGTCGTCGATAACGGAAAAGGGTTAGACACCGCAATGCAGGAGAAGGTGCTTGAGCCTTTCTTCACGACCAAGGCGCAAGGTACAGGTCTTGGCTTGGCGGTTGTGCAAACTGTGGTTGCTAACCACCAAGGGCGCCTGCTGCTCAATTGTATTGCGGGGAAGGGATGCCGCGCCTCATTTAATTTGCCAGCGGTCCAAGCCGAGTCGACCCCGGAGGTGAGCCATGGCTGAAGCCAAGATACTACTTGTTGAAGATGATGCTTCACTGCGCGAAGCATTAGTGGATACTCTGTTACTTGCTCAATATGAATGTGTCGATGTCGAGTCGGCCGAAGCAGCGATAATCGCGCTCAAGGGGCACGATTTCGATATGGTGATCAGTGATGTGCAGATGGAAGGCATAGGTGGCCTGGGTTTAGTGGCTTACCTGCAGCAGCACTGCTCACAGATCCCCATCTTGCTCATGACAGCCTATGCGACCATAGACAGCGCCGTCAGCGCAATTAAATTAGGGGCGGTGGATTATCTCGCCAAACCCTTTGCACCAGAGGTGCTGCTTAATCAGGTCTCTCGTTACCTCAAGCCTAAACTCATTGAGGATCAACCCGTGGTCGCCGATGAGCGCAGCCTGGCGCTACTCTCGTTGGCGCAGAAAGTGGCGCAGTCCGATGCTTCTGTGATGATCATGGGACCAAGTGGATCGGGTAAAGAGGTACTTGCACGCTACATACATCAGCACAGTCAAAGGGCTGAGCAGCCGTTTGTGGCGATAAACTGCGCCGCGATCCCCGAGAATATGCTAGAAGCCACGCTATTTGGTTATGAGAAAGGCGCCTTTACCGGGGCTTATCAGGCGTGTCCGGGTAAATTTGAACAGGCTCAGGGCGGCACCTTGCTGCTCGATGAGATCTCAGAGATGGATCTGGGGTTGCAAGCCAAATTACTGCGGGTGTTGCAAGAGCGTGAAGTTGAGCGACTCGGTGGGCGTAAGACCATTAAGCTCGATGTGCGCGTTTTGGCAACGTCGAACCGAGATCTCAAGTCGATGGCCACTAAAGGAGAGTTTAGGGAAGATCTCTATTATCGCATCAATGTATTCCCTTTGACTTGGCCAGCCTTGCATCAACGTCCGGCCGATATTTTGCCTTTAGCGCGGCACTTAGTGTTGCGTCATGCTAAAGCGGCGGGTCTAGCGCAGGCGCCAACTTTGGACGATCAGGCGTGTCGGCGTTTGTTAGGACATAGGTGGCCTGGCAACGTACGTGAACTGGATAACGTGGTACAGCGCGCGCTGATTTTACAGTCAGGTGATGCCATTGGTGCCAAGGATATCATTATCGATACACAGGATGTGATGCTGGAACCACTGAGTGACAGTGAGCATAAGCAAACTGAGCCCGATGGTCTCGGGGATGAGCTTAAGGCCCAAGAGCATGTGATCATTCTTGAAACTCTTAACCAGTGTAATGGCAGTCGTAAGCAGGTGGCTGAAAAGCTGGGGATCAGCGCCAGGACGTTAAGGTATAAGATGGCGCGAATGCGCGATATGGGGATTCAGATCCCCGCATGAAGTCGGTAAAAGCGTAAAAAGAGAAAAGCGAAATGCTCACCTAGTGCCTGCATTTCGCTTTTCTTGTTGCCCATCATTTTCTCTATTTCTCTCCTCATTGTCTCTTTCATTCTCGCCTATGCCCTTGTTTAAAGCTGCTGGCGTCACGCTATTTCCATTTTTGGCAAACATATTGCATTGGACTGAATAAGAATAGATTTCGTCAAATTCACGACGATAGCGGAGGCCAATATGCAGATAGGTGCCAATTCATTACTGCAAGAGATGCAGTCACTCACAGGCGAGATTAAGCCTGGTGCGATCACGCCCAATATCACTCAACAAGTGGCTAATACCAGTGGCAGTGACTTCGGTAACTTGCTGTCGCAGGCTGTCGGAAACGTTAATGCCCTGCAGGCAGCCTCTTCCTCGTTACAGACACGTCTCGACATGGGGGACACCCGTGTGACCTTGTCTGATACCGTTATCGCTCGCGAAAAGTCCAGCGTTGCCTTTGAAGCGACCGTTCAGGTGCGTAATAAGTTGGTCGAAGCCTATAAAGAGATCATGAGTATGCCTGTCTAGGCATGGCTGGTGACTATCACCCTAAGATGATTCAAAACAGCAGGTATTTATCGTGAGTACAGATATGGTAGTCGGAACAGGCGCTGGCACAGCACAGGATATGTTGGCTGGTGGCGTACAAGAAGAGCATAAGCCAAGCGGCGGCATGTTTGGCGGTGTCGATATGCTTAGGCAGATCACCATGATCCTGGCGCTGGCTATCTGTTTAGCATTGGCAGTTTTCGTCATGCTGTGGGCACAGGAGCCTGAATACCGTCCTCTAGGCAAGATGGATACCCAAGAGATGGTGCAGGTGCTTGATGTGCTGGACAAGAACAAAGTCAATTACCAAATTGACGTCGATGTGCTTAAGGTGCCTGAAGATCAGTATCAAGACGTCAAGATGATGCTCAGCCGCGCAGGCATCGACAACTCGCCTGGCCGTGATGATTTTCTTACTAAAGACAGTGGTTTTGGCGTTAGCCAGCGGATGGAAGCGGCGAGACTGAAGAACAGTCAGGAGCAAAATCTGGCCCGCACTATCGAAGAGCTTAAGAGTGTCAGCCGTGCCAAGGTGATCCTAGCGATTCCTAAAGAAAATGTTTTTGCCCGTAATCGTTCTAAGCCAAGCGCAACTGTGGTCGTCAATGCCCGTCGCGGTGGACTAGGTCAAGAAGAGGTTGACTCGATTGTTGATATCGTCGCTTCAGCCGTTCATGGTTTGGAGCCGACCCGTGTGACAGTGACTGATTCTAACGGTCGCTTGCTAAACTCGGGAAGTCAGACGGCAGTATCCGCCCGAGCGCGCCGCGAACTTGAGCTAGTACAGCAAAAGGAAGCCGAGTATCGCAACAAGGTTGAATCGATTTTGATGCCTATTTTGGGGCCAGAAAACTTTACCGCTCAGGTGGATGTCAATATGGACTTCACTGCCGTCGAGCAGACCGCCAAGCGTTATAACCCTGACCTTCCTGCAGTACGCAGTGAAATGACGGTGGAGAATAACTCAACCGGCGCCAGCACTGGCGGTATTGCCGGAGCGCTGAGCAATCAGCCGCCAATGGAAGCCAATATTCCTCAGCAAGCCACCGGAAGCTCTCAGGAAAAAATCCTGCCAGGATCCAGTCATAAAGAGGCAACTCGTAACTATGAGTTAGACACCACCATTAGCCATACCCGTCAGCAGATAGGTGTGGTTAGACGTGTGAGCGTTTCGGTGGCGGTCGACTTCAAGACTGGGCCTGCTGGAGAAGATGGTCAGGTGACGCGCGTTGCCCGTACCGAGCAGGAGCTGAGCAATATTCGTCGCCTACTTGAAGGCGCTGTGGGCTTCAATACCCAGCGCGGTGATATGATTGAGGTTGTGACAGTGCCCTTTATGGATCAGCTGGTCGAAGAAGCGCCTGCGCTTGCTATCTACGAAGAGCCTTGGTTCTGGCGAGCGATCAAACTGGTGATGGGCGGCTTAATCATTCTGGCGCTTATCCTCTTCGTCGTGAGGCCAATGCTGAAGCGTCTCATCTACCCAGATGGACAGAAGATGCCTGACGCACCAACACTGGGTGATGAATTGGCCGAGATTGAAGATCAATACGCCGCCGATACGCTGGGTATGCTCAATCGTCCCGATGCGGAATACAGCTATGCTGACGATGGCTCGATTTTGATACCGGATCTGCATAAAGACGATGATATGATAAAGGCGATACGTGCATTGGTAGCTAATGAGCCTGAGCTCTCTACCCAAGTCGTCAAGGGATGGTTACAAGAAAATGAGTAATGATAAAGAGATCGACACAGCCAGTGGTGAGTTCAATACCAAAGATCTTACTGGCATCGAGAAGACAGCCATCCTGCTACTTAGCCTGAGTGAGGCCGATGCAGCCTCGATTCTAAAACACCTCGAGCCTAAACAGGTTCAGAAGGTGGGCATGGCAATGGCCGCCATGAAAGACTTTGGGCAAAGTAAGGTGATCGGTGTGCACAAGCTGTTTCTGGAGGAGGTACAAAAATACTCCTCTATCGGCTTTAACAGCGAAGAGTTTGTGCGTAATGCCCTTACTGCGGCCCTAGGTGAAGACAAGGCCGGCAACCTGATCGAACAGATCATCATGGGCGGTGGCGCCAAGGGGCTAGAGTCGCTCAAATGGATGGACGCCCGTCAGGTGGCGACTATCATTCAAAACGAACACCCACAAATTCAGACCATAGTGCTCTCATATCTGGAGCCGGATCAGGCCGCCGAGATTTTTGCTCAGGCGCCAGAAAATACCCGTCTCGATTTGATGATGCGTATCGCCAACCTTGAAGAGGTGCAACCGGCAGCCCTACAAGAGCTTAATGACATCATGGAGAAACAGTTTGCCGGTCAAGGCGGCGCACAGGCGGCTAAGATGGGCGGCTTGAAGGCGGCGGCCAATATCATGAACTATCTCGACACAGGTGTTGAGAGTCAGTTGATGGAGACGTTGCGCGAAAGCGACGAAGAGATGGCGCAGCAGATCCAAGATCTTATGTTCGTATTTGAAAACCTTGCAGATGTTGACGATATGGGTATTCAAACCTTGCTGCGTGAAGTGCAGCAGGATGTCTTGATGAAAGCGCTTAAAGGCGCCGACGACCAACTTAAAGAGAAGATACTGGGTAACATGTCAAAACGTGCCGCCGAGCTGCTTAAAGATGACCTTGAGGCCATGGGGCCAATACGGATCAGCGAAGTGGAAGTGGCTCAGAAAGAGATCCTATCGATTGCACGTCGTTTGAGTGATGCCGGTGAGATCATCCTCGGTGGTAGCGGCGGAGATGAGTTCCTCTAATGAGTAATGCCGACGATAAGAAAACCCCGCATGTTAGTGGCTCATCCCAGGCCGATTTTAGCCATTGGCAGTTGCCCGATGTCACTCCTGTTATCGAAGAGCCCAAAGAGAATATGTTTGGGCGTTTCGACGCACAAAAAGAGAAGAAACCGCTCGATGAGCCTGTGATGCCGCCAACCCTGGAGGAGATAGAGTCGATTCGCGCCGAGGCCGAAGCTGAAGGCTTTGCCCAGGGAAAAGAGTCCGGTTTTGCCCAAGGGCTAGAAGAGGGACGACTGCAAGGGTTAGAGCAGGGGCATCAAGAAGGTTATCGCCAGGGAGAAGAGCAGGGTTTAGCTTCGGGATTGGCGCAGGCGCAGCAAAATGTTGCCCAGTTTGAAGCCATAATGCAGCAATTATCGGCGCCCTTGTCCTTGCTGGATACCGAAATAGAACAAGCCCTGGTGCAGCTCAGTATGACCTTAGCCAAGGCGGTGATAGGTCACGAACTACATACACATCCCGAGCATATTCTCGCTGCTCTGCGTCAAGGGGTCGATGCCTTGCCACTTAAAGAGCAAGGGGCGCATCTGCGTTTGCACCCTGAGGATATCGCCATCGTCGAGCGACTCTACGAGAGTACGCAATTAACCAAGAATCACTGGGAATTAGAGTCCGATCCAACTCTAAGCCGCGGTGAGTGCATCGTCAGCAATAGCCGCAGCAGGATTGATATGGGGCTTGAGCATCGCATCAAAGCCGTTTTCGAAGGTTTAGTGCAGAGTGAGCAGCGTCTCGAGCAGCAAAGATTACAACAGATAGCCGCGATGGAGAAAATGCCAGAGGCGGATTCAGCAGAGTCTGGGTCGCAGCCTTCAGTCACTGAGACAAGCGATAGCGAGTCGGCAGACGATACTGCTTCAAGCGATGCACCACAAGAGACCAGTCAAAATGAAGACCCGTCAAAGCCGACTGCTTGATAAGCTAAGGCAACACACCCATAGCGTTGTCCCTTTTATGCCAGAGGCCAGTGGTCAGCTGGTGCGCGTGGTGGGTCTCACCCTTGAGGCGACGGGTTGCAAGGCACCCGTGGGGAGTCTGTGTAGCATAGCCACCATGGCAGGAGATCTTGTTGCCGAGGTGATAGGCTTTGACGATAAATTGCTGTATCTAATGCCCATCGAAGAGCTAAATGGCGTGATGCCAGGGGCCAAGGTCACCCCGCTTGGTGAGCAGGCAGGAATTAATGTCGGTATGGGGCTGCTTGGCCGCGTGCTTGACGGCAATGGCGCCCCAATCGATGGTTTGGGGCAATTGCACACAGATCAGAAAGCGACTCGTCGTGCTCCTATGTTAAACCCTCTGGCTCGCCGCGCCATTAGCGAGCCGTTGGACGTTGGGGTAAGGGCTATTAACGCCATGTTAACCGTGGGTAAGGGGCAGCGTATGGGCCTGTTTGCCGGTTCAGGCGTGGGTAAGAGTGTGCTTCTGGGGATGATGACTCGCGGCACCACCGCCGATGTGATTGTGGTGGGGCTGGTTGGTGAGCGTGGCCGCGAAGTGAAAGAATTTATCGAAGAGATCCTGGGGGAAGAGGGCCGCGCCCGCAGCGTGGTGGTGGCGGCGCCAGCCGATACATCGCCCTTGATGAGGCTAAGGGCTTGTGAAACCTCGACCCGTATCGCCGAGTATTTTCGTGACCTTGGCTATAACGTGTTGCTTCTGATGGACAGCCTGACCCGCTATGCTCAGGCGCAGCGAGAGATCGCGTTGGCCGTTGGTGAGCCGCCAGCAACCAAAGGTTATCCGCCTTCGGTGTTTGCCAAATTGCCTAAGCTGGTGGAGCGTGCCGGGAACGGCGGCGCGGGCCAAGGTTCAATTACCGCTTTTTATACCGTATTAACCGAAGGCGACGATCTGCAAGATCCCATCGCCGATGCAGCGAGGGCGATCCTCGACGGCCATATCGTACTGTCGCGTACGTTGGCCGATTCGGGTCATTACCCGGCGATCGATGTCGAAGCGTCTATTAGCCGTGTGGCACCCATGGTGATCAGCGAGGCGCATCTGGAAGCGACACGACGAGTAAAGCAGATGTACTCTCTGTATCAACAGAACCGGGATCTTATCTCCATCGGCGCCTACACTCAGGGCAGCGACCCGCGTATCGATAACGCGATTCGGTTGCAGCCGGCCATGAATGCCTTCCTACGGCAAACCATGAAAGAGGCGATCAGTTTCGATTCCAGTGCCTTGATGTTGGGGCAGTTAAGTGCCCAGTGTCAGGTTTAGCGCTAAGTTGACCGGAGAGATTAACGCTTATGGCAAAACATGATCCCCTGGAGACAGTGCTTAAGTTGGCGCTTGAGGCCGAAGAACAGGCGGCAATTCAGCTTAGAACGGCACAATTGACGCTCAATAAATGTCGTCAGCAGCTTGATGCCTTGCAGCAATATCGTCTCGATTATATGAAGCAGATGGAAGGTCAGCAGGGGCAAGTGATTGCCGCTAGTAGTTATCATCAATTTCATCAATTTATTCGCCAGATCGATGATGCTATCGAAAAGCAGTTATTTGCCGTGTCAGAGACAGACAAGCAGCGGCTGAAAGCACAGCAGTTTTGGCAGACTAAGCAGCAAAAGCGAAAGGCGGTAGAACTCCTGCTCAGTCACAAGGCGGAAGCGAAACAAAAGTTTGAGGCTAAACAGGAACAGAAGGTGATTGACGAATTTGCCTCGCAGCAGTTTTTCCGCCAGTCCAGTCGTTAACCCATTGGCTTTCGCCTGGCGCAATTCCTAGTGCTAGTCTCCTATCTAATCCCTTATTTCTTGCTTGCTGAGCTTAACTTGGCATTTTTATTGCTTTGTAATTGATCATGAGTTTATCGCGACAGCGAATAATTGACGCTTAGGTGTAGCCGCATAATGTTGGCTCCCGCGACGAGTGTTGGAGGAAGCATGCCACAGATGACCCAAATACTCCTCTCTAATGCCGAGTCAGGCAGAGAAAAAGGTGGAGTAAAGCCTAACCCGTCAGATGTTAGTTTGGTAGGTGAGTCAAAGTCAGAAAATAACGATTTTTCAGAGGCTTTGGCGAAAGCCAGTACAAAAGAGGTTGAGCATAGTCAGGCCAAAAAGGGAACGGATACCCAGGTTGAGCTGAGCCAAGGTGCGGACAATAGCGCCAAGGGTTCGAGTTCCGACCAAGTACAGGATGAGTCTCAGGACAAGGCCAATGAAAGTGGTGATGTCGCCAATGTGTTGGCGCAGATTGACCTTGCCTCTAAGCTCGGCGTTGATGCTGAAACGGGCTCTGAGATTGCCGCTGGCGGCGCCATTTTGCCGCCGGATGAGAGTGAAGCTGATATGGCTGGCGACGATGAGCTGATGCCCAGCATAGTAAAGGGGCAGGCAGATAAATTTGAGATGAGAGATGGAGAGCTGGAAGAGGGGGAGCTGAAAGAGATAGTGGCGCTCGTCCCTCCCATTGTTACACCACCAGAGATCTTACCTGTGATCACACCAAATGGCCAAGGGTCTGGAAGTGAGGCCGGATTAGGCAGCGAGGCCATAGTCGCCCAGTTGCCCGAGGCATCACTCGATCAGATCATGGCGCAAAGCGGATTGACCAAGGAGGAGTTAATCGCCTTGCCGCCGCAGATGCTACAAGCCATTATTCATGGTATTGAAGGTCTTGGTTCACAGGCCGCTAATGGCCAAAGCGCTGCTAGCCAGAATGATAATGCACTGACAAGCGCTCAGCAGGATATTAAAGCTCTGATTGCTCAAGCAAAACAGTATTTGGCAGCCAATAGTGTGCAATCTGGTACTGTTTCCATCGCGCCGAGTTCGCAACAAGGTGACTTAGCAGGGCAGGAAAAAACCTTTGCTGCAGGTCTTGCCGCCGGTAAAGAGGCGCAATCTATATTGGCTGATCCAAAGCCAGAGATGAAACCAAGCGCAGAGCAGAGTCGTCAGACTGAGTTTATCGCGGCGACTTCAATGCAGACTCGCGGCGTTAAGGCCGCAGTCGATGCGCTAAAGGATGCCAATCTCGCGGTGAGTATGACGCCTAAAGCGGGTGAGGGCTCTGATATCTCTGGTTTGGATAAATCAGGGCTCATTTCTGCTCAGTCGTTAACAGGGCTCAGGGCCGAGAGTACGCCTCAGTACCAGCTATCCATCAAACCCCAGGGTGAGCCTGCCGCGCAGATGCAGGAGATGATTCAAAAGTTCTCTCCTGTGATGCGGCAGCAGTTGGTGGCCATGGTGAGTCAAGGGGTGCAACAGGCAGAGATCAGGCTCGATCCTCCAGAGCTTGGGCATATGATGGTGAGGGTGCAGGTACAGGGTGAGCATACTCAGGTGCAATTTCATGTGACCCAGACCCAGACTCGGGAATTGGTCGAACAGGCTATTCCCCGTTTACGCGAGATGCTTGCCGAGCAAGGGATGCAACTGACCGATAGTAATGTCTCCCAAGGTGGCCAAGAGCAAGGTGATGGTTCAGAGCAGGGGGAAGCTTCAGGCCAAGGTTTATCTGATATGGATGAAATTTCGGCAGAAGAAAGCCTGCTAGCGTCGAATAACGCAACAAGTTACCGTTCGGGTATAGATTATTATGCATAAGCAGGTAACCTATAGGCAGAGATGATTGCTCAATCGTTTGATATGCGCTAAAAAATCATGACGATGCAGCGTGTTATAGGGATAAGAGATGGCTGAAGAAGAATCGTTAGAACTTGAAGAAAATGTAGAGCCCAAGAGCAAGAAAAAGCTCATTATCTTCGCCGCGATCGGTGCAGTGTTGGTGATCTTATTGGCTGTTGGTGCCTGGTTTATGTTTTCGGGTAGTGAGCCCAGTGAAGAGGTGGGCGCCGAAGGCGAGAAAACCGAGCAGAGTGAGCCGGTCAATAACCGCGAAGCCTTCTATGTGGGGATGCCCAGACCATTTTTGTTTAATCTGCCGGGGCAGAATCGCTCGCGTTTGGTGGAGATCAAGGTGCAGCTCATGGTACGTGGTTCGGACGACGATGTTTTGATTAAGAAACATATTCCGCTGATTGAAGATGCGCTGCTGACTACCTTTAGTAGTGCCGACGTGCAGAAACTCAGTTCCCTGGCGGGTAAAGATGAGCTGCGTCAACTAGCTTTGCTGAATGTACAAAATACCTTGCAGCCGGTGACCGGGCGTAAAGTGGTTGAAAAGGTGCTCTTTACCGGTTTTGTAATGCAATAAGCCGGCGCCATCGAGGGTAATAAGTATGATAGGACGATATTGTGAGTGATCTATTAAGCCAAGACGAAATTGATGCGCTGCTTCATGGTGTCGACGATGTCGAAGAGGAAGAGATAAGCGATTCCGCTTTAGATGCCCGCTCTTACGACTTTTCGTCACAAGATCGTATTGTCCGTGGGCGCATGCCGACCCTGGAGATCGTCAACGAACGCTTCGCGCGGCATCTGAGGATCAGCATGTTTAACATGATGCGTCGTGCTGCCGAGGTGTCGATTAACGGCGTGCAGATGCTCAAGTTTGGCGAATATGTGCATACGCTGTTTGTGCCGACCAGCCTAAACATGGTGCGTTTTAGTCCCTTAAAAGGCACGGCACTTATCACCATGGAAGCCCGTTTGGTGTTTATCTTGGTGGATAACTTTTTCGGCGGCGATGGCCGTTTTCATGCCAAGATTGAAGGACGCGAGTTTACCCCGACTGAGCGACGTATCGTTCAGCTGCTGCTGAAGATTATCTTCGAAGATTATAAAGAAGCCTGGGCGCCAGTGATGGACGTGGAGTTTGATTACCTAGACTCTGAGGTCAACCCCGCCATGGCTAACATAGTGAGTCCGACAGAGGTGGTGGTAGTAAGTTCGTTCCACATTGAGGTCGATGGTGGTGGCGGCGATTTTCATATCACCATGCCGTACTCCATGATAGAGCCAATTCGTGAACTGCTCGATGCCGGGGTACAAAGTGATACCCAAGATACCGACATGCGTTGGTCCCAGGCCCTTAAAGATGAGATCATGGATGTCGAAGTGGGGCTTGACGCCACCATAGTTGAGAAACAGATCTCGTTAAAAGAGGTGATGAACTTTAAGGCGGGTGACATTATTCCGGTGGAGATGCCCGAATATATCGTGCTGCGGGTAGAGGATTTGCCGACCTACCGCTGTAAGCTTGGCCGTTCACGAGAGAATTTGGCACTCAATATCCGTGAGAAAATTCCAAGACCTGAGACGGTAAAGACAGAGTTACAACTGGTGACTAAGAAGAGTAAGTCTCGGGATCTCAACAATATTTAACCAAAGCGTTTAAGGTAAAAATCAATGAGCACAGAAGATACAGGTGACGATTGGGCCGCAGCCATGGCCGAACAGGCGCTGGAGGAGGCTCAGGCAGTCGAACTCGATGAGCTGGCCGATAGCGGCAAACCGCTGACCGAAGAGGAAGCGGCCAAACTCGATACTATCATGGATATTCCTGTAACCATCTCCATGGAAGTGGGTCGCAGTTTTATTAATATCCGTAACCTGCTGCAACTGAACCAAGGCTCAGTGGTGGAGCTGGATCGTGTTGCCGGTGAGCCGTTAGATGTGATGGTCAATGGTACCCTGATCGCCCACGGTGAGGTGGTCGTGGTCAACGATAAGTTTGGTATCCGTCTGACCGACGTTATCAGCCAAACTGAGCGGATTAAGAAACTCAAATAAGGAAGGTCTATGGGGATCTCATCCTTGATGGTCGTTGCGGCCGCCGCGACGACTACTCAGGCGAGCATAGAGCGAGAGCCGGCGTTAACCACCATGACCAATATGCTGGGTGGATTGATCTTGGTCATTGCCTTGATCTTTCTGCTCGCTTATCTGGTGAAGCGCTTGAAGTTGGTTCCTAGTTCACACGGGGTGTTGAAAACCCTGGCCGTTACCCCTTTGGGGCAGAGGGAAAAGATGGTGTTGGTCGAAGTCGACGGTCAACAATATCTGTTGGGAGTAACGCCGCAGCAAGTCTCACTTATCGATAAGCTCGATAATCCAATCACCATAGAACAGGACTCCTTTGCCAGCCGTCTGCGCCAGGCAAAGTCATCACAGTCATGAACCTAATTAAAAACATGAAACGGATCTTGACCTCATTCTTGCTACTCCTGGCTGTGATGGCGCCGCAACTGGCGCTGGCGCAGGACGGGATACTCCCAGCGGTAACCGTAACTACAGGCGCCGATGGCTCGACTCAATATTCTGTCACTATGCAGATATTGCTGCTAATGACGGCGCTAAGCTTCCTGCCTGCCATGGTGATCATGCTGACCTCTTTTACCCGCATCATTGTGGTATTGTCGATTTTGCGACAAGCCATTGGTTTGCAGCAGACACCGTCAAACCAGGTGTTGATCGGCATGAGTCTGTTTATGACCTTCTTCATCATGGCGCCGGTGTTTGACAAAATTTATGATCAGGCAGTCAAACCCTATATCGATGACGGCATGACCATAGAGCAGGCCTATGACAAGGGCAAAGAGCCGCTGCGGGCTTTTATGTTGGCGCAGACGCGGCTGACCGATCTGGAAACCTTTGTCGAGATCTCTGGTTATCAGAATATTCAGTCGCCGGAAGAGGCGCCGATGAGCGTGTTGATCCCAGCCTTTATCACTAGCGAACTTAAGACCGCCTTTCAGATAGGCTTTATGCTGTTTGTGCCTTTTTTGGTGTTGGATTTAGTGGTGGCCAGTATCTTAATGGCCATGGGTATGATGATGCTGTCGCCAATGATCGTTTCATTGCCATTTAAGATCATGCTATTCGTGCTGGTGGATG
The DNA here is from genome assembly GCF_002215585.1 of Shewanella marisflavi. Taxonomy (NCBI): domain Bacteria; kingdom Pseudomonadati; phylum Pseudomonadota; class Gammaproteobacteria; order Alteromonadales; family Shewanellaceae; genus Shewanella; species Shewanella marisflavi. Next base: position 2,855,115 of record NZ_CP022272.1, on the reverse strand, counting down.
GTTGGAGCCTGGTGATGGGCACCCTAGCCAATAGTTTTGGGATTTAGGAGCGCTTATGTCACCCGAAGCCCTAGTCGACATCTTTCGTGAAGCACTCTCGGTTATCGTGACCATAGTGTCGATGATCATTGTGCCTGGGCTGGTGATTGGTCTGGTGGTGGCAGTGTTTCAGGCGGCGACCTCTATTAACGAGCAGACCTTGAGCTTCTTGCCGCGTCTGCTGACGACACTCTTTGCCCTGATGTTCTTAGGCCACCTGCTAGTACAGACCATGATGGAGTTTTTCCTAGAGATGGTCAACCAGATCCCTCTGGTGGTGGGCTAGCCATGAATAGCCAGGTGTTGCTGAGCTGCGAGTCTCACTGAGATGGAGATCTTGCTGTCGACCATAATGCAGACGCTGTCAGCCTATATGTGGCCCTTGTTTAGGGTGTCTAGCATGTTGATGGTGATGGCGGTGTTTGGCGCTAACACCACACCGACCCGAGTGCGTTTACTGTTGTCTGTGGCGATCACCTTCGCCATAGCGCCTGTGTTACCCGTTAATACCGAGATAGAGCTGTTTTCCTTGGGCGCAGTTTTTGTGACCGCGCAGCAAATCTTGATCGGTGTCGCCATGGGGTTTGTGACTCTACTTATCATGCAGACGTTCGTCTTGACCGGTCAGATCATAGGTATGCAGACCAGCTTAGGTTTCGCTTCCATGGTCGACCCAGGCTCTGGGCAACAAACTCCGGTGATTGGTAACTTTTTCCTATTGCTGACCACCATGATTTTTCTGGCAGTCGATGGGCATCTGGTGCTTATCCGGATGCTAGTAGCCAGCTTTGACACCATTCCAGTGTCTCAACAGGGGATCAGCATTGCCAGTTATCGCCGTTTGGCGGAGTGGGGCGCCTATATGTTTGGCGCGGCATTGACTATGTCTATCTCCGCCATCGTTGCTTTATTATTGATTAACCTCTCTTTTGGTGTGATGACGCGAGCATCGCCCCAGCTAAACATCTTCGCCATTGGCTTCCCTGTGACCATGGTTAGTGGCTTGATTATTCTCTGGTTAACGCTCACGCCTATTATGGCTCATTTCGATGAGGTTTGGCGTTCGGCTCAGTTGTTGCTATGCGATCTGGTGCAGCTGCAATGTAGTACAGACGGGAGCTTCTGATGGCAGATAATGATACCAGTCAGGAGAAGACCGAAGAGGCGACCCCCAGGCGACGCGAACAAGCGCGAGAAAAAGGTCAGGTCGCCCGTTCTAAAGAGTTAGGAACCTCTGCCGTATTGATGTCGGCGGCTGTAGGCTTCGCTATCGTAGGGCCCAGTTTGGGTCAGTCGCTGATGGTTGTGATGAGTAACCTGTTTACCATGGACAGAAGCGAGATCTTCGACACCAATAGCATGTTAAACATCTGGCAGATGGTGCTCAGTGAACTGACGATCCCCATGGCCAGTTTTGTGTTGTTTCTGGCTTTTGTTGCCTTTTTGGGGAATGTGGTGCTGGGGGGGATCACCTTCTCGGTTAAGGCCTTTATGCCCAAGGGCAGCAAGATGAACCCTGTCAGTGGCTTTAAGCGGATGTTTGGCGTGCAGGCCTTAGTGGAGTTGACTAAGGGGATCGCCAAGTTTTCTGTTGTCGCCATCATGGCTTATCTGCTGCTGAGTTATTATTTTGTCGATATTCTTACGCTCTCCCAGGGGCATCTGCCTGGGAATGTCTATAACGCGTTAGATCTGTTGGTGTGGATGTTTATTATCCTCTGCTCTTCAACGGTCATCATAGTGGTAATTGATGTGCCGTTTCAGATCTGGAATCACAACAAGCAGCTGAAAATGACCAAGCAAGAGATCAAGGATGAATATAAAGATACCGAGGGGCAGCCCGAGATGAAAGGCCGGGTACGGCAGATGCAGCGTGAGATGGCTCAGCGTCGCATGATGGCAGAGGTGCCCAATGCCGATGTGATTATCGTGAATCCAGAGCACTATGCGGTGGCGGTTAAGTATGACGTCACCAAAGCGGCTGCGCCCTATGTGCTGGCGAAAGGGGTCGATGATGTGGCCTTTAGAATCAGAGAGATAGCACGTGAGCATGATGTGGCGATTGTGTCGGCGCCGCCGCTTGCCAGGGCTATCTATCATACTACCAAGATAGATCAGGAGATCCCCGAGGGCCTATTTACCGCCGTGGCTCAGGTGCTGGCCTATGTATTCCAGCTAAGACAGTACCAACAAAAGGGCGGCAAACGTCCGACGCCTATCCCGCTTAATCAGCCAATCCCAAACGACCTCAAGTATTAATGGGCAGCTTTCTTGGTTGAACATCATTTTATGGCGACCTGTGTTTAATCTTTAAGCGATTGTTGTTGCCTTGTTTATTCACCCCTTAAGTTGGCGTATTTTTTGCTGAACCATCACTAGATGTCAAAGTTCAGGCGCTAGATTGATGGATTTGAAAGCAACGCTCGGTCAGATTAAACAGGTAAAACCTGCCAACTTCAAAGGTATAGGTACTCCTATACTGGTGCTGGCTGCATTGGCGATGATTGTTTTGCCTATGCCAGCTTTCCTGCTGGATATTCTGTTCTCTTTTAATATTGCCTTGGCCTTAGTGGTGCTATTGGTGGCCATTTACACCGACCGTCCATTAGATTTTGCCGCATTCCCGACCGTACTTTTGGTAGCGACCTTGCTGCGCTTGGCGCTCAACGTTGCCTCAACCCGTATCGTTTTGCTCGAAGGTCATAATGGTGGCGACGCCGCCGGTAAGGTGATTGAGGCCTTTGGTTCAGTGGTTATTGGCGGTAACTATGCCGTGGGTTTGGTGGTGTTCTTGATCCTCATCATCATTAACTTTGCCGTGGTCACTAAGGGCGCCGGACGAATCTCAGAAGTGAGCGCTCGTTTTACCTTGGATGCTATGCCGGGTAAGCAGATGGCGATCGATGCTGACCTTAATGCTGGCGTGCTTAATCAAGATCAGGCGCGTATTCGCCGCGCCGAAGTGACCAAAGAAGCCGACTTCTATGGCGCGATGGATGGTGCCTCTAAGTTTGTGAAAGGCGATGCTATCGCGGGCATCATGATCTTAGTGATCAATATCTTAGGTGGTTTCGTTATCGGTATGGTCCAGCATGGGCTGGATTTCTCCTCGGCAGTTGAGATTTACACCCTGCTAACCATAGGTGATGGCTTGGTGGCGCAGATCCCAGGCCTCTTGTTGTCGATCGCGGCGGCCCTTATGGTGACACGCCAAAATGAATCTGGGGATATGGGACAGATGGTGATGAGCCAGATGTTCGATAATCCTAAGTCGCTGATCATTGCTTCTGGCGTGCTATTGATAATGGGTATAGTGCCCGGCATGCCCCATTTTGCTTTTCTCAGTTTTGGCTTGATCACTGCGGCAGGCGCCTATTTTCTGCATCGTAAAAAAGATCTCGATAGACAACGCGCCCTGGAGATTGCTAAGACCTCACCAGCAACGCCGGGTGATGCTAAGCCCAAAGAGCTTAGCTGGGACGATGTGCAGCAGGTTGATACCATTGGTCTGGAAGTGGGTTACCGTCTGATCCCCTTGGTCGATAAGGGTCAGGGTGGTGAACTGCTTGGACGTATCAAGGGCGTACGCAAAAAACTGTCACAAGAACTGGGCTTTTTGGTACCGGCGGTGCATATTCGCGACAATTTAGATTTGGCGCCAAACACCTATCGCATCTCTTTGATGGGAGTGGCCTCGGGTGAAGCAGAGATCCGTCATGACTGTGAACTGGCGATTAACCCTGGTCAGGTCTACGGCAAGCTCGATGGTGTAGAGACAACAGATCCCGCTTTCGGGTTAGAGGCTGTATGGATCGCCCCTGAACTGAGAGAGCATGCTCAAACCTTAGGTTATACCGTGGTAGATGCCGCGACCGTAGTGGCCACTCACCTGAGTCAGCTGCTAACCAATAACGCCTCTAAGCTGCTGGGTTACGAAGAGGTACAACAGCTGATGGATATGCTTGCCAAGCACTCGCCTAAGCTGGTCAGTGGCTTTATTCCCGATGTCTTGCCGCTGGGTACTGTGGTGAAGGTAATGCAGAACCTGCTCAATGAAGGCGTGTCGATACGCGATCTTAAGACCATAGTTCAGACTTTGCTTGAGTACGGGCCTAAGAGCAATGATACCGAGGTGTTGACAGCGGCAGTGCGCATCGCGCTTAAACGCATGATTGTACAAGAAATAAGCGGGCCAGAACCGGAAATCCCCGTCATAACTTTGGCGCCGGAATTGGAACAGATGTTGCATCAGTCTATGCAGGCAACGGGAGGCGAGGGGCCGAATATCGAACCTAGCCTTGCCGAGAGGATGCAAAAGTCGTTACTTGACGCATCCCAGCGTCAGGAGATGGTGGGTCAGCCAGCCATCTTACTGACTTCGGGTATGTTACGTTCGACGCTGTCGCGTTTTGTTAAACATACGATTCCAAACTTAAGGGTGATCTCTTATCAAGAGGTACCCGATGAGAAACAAATTCGTATCGTATCAGCGGTCGGCCAGTAGAGGGTATTTAAGTGAAAATTAAACGTTTTTTGGCAAAAGATATGCGCTCTGCATTGGCCCAGGTTAAAGAAACATTAGGCTCAGATGCGGTGATCATGTCTAACAAGAAGGTCACTGGTGGCATCGAAATTGTGGCGGCGGTCGATTATGACGAGCCTAAGAAGGCTAGTGTGACTAAGCCTAGTGTGTCCTTGGCAAGTGAAGCCAGCGCTATTCCCCCCAGTTTTCTCGACCTGGCTGAAGAGAAGGTTTCTATTGGTCGTCAGCCCATTAAGGCGGAGTCAAAAAAACAACCTGCGCCGGTGGCAGATTCGCTGCAAGCTTTATTAGAGCGTCAACAAAATCGTGTCAGTCAGCAATTGAATCAGTCAAGCGACGAGCTCGAGATGCCTGCATGGGCACAAGGTTTGAAGGCGCCAAAAGCAGAGGCTACCGCTCCCTCTCAGGTTGAAACCCAAAGCCGACCTAAGCGTGATAAGCATAGTGTCGCCAGTGGTGAGATTGAATCTATGCGCGAAGAGCTGGCATCTTTGCGCAACCTATTAACCGATCAAGTCACCTCTTTGCTCTCTGAGCAGAAGAGACGTTTGGACCCTGTGGGTGCCATGTTAGAGAGTCGCCTGCTTGATGCTGAGTTTAGTCCAGAGGTCGCCGCTAAGTTATCGGCCTTGAGCGAACATTACACCCCTGCTGATTTGGTGAAAGCGCTGCCGCGTAGTCTGGCTAATCTGCTGGATAACCAAGGAGATGACATTGTTCGTCAGGGAGGCGTCGTCGCGTTTGTGGGTCCTACAGGTGTGGGCAAGACCACAAGTGTTGCAAAATTAGCCGCTCGATTTGCTGCACATCATGGTTCAGATCAAGTTGCGTTAATAACAACGGATCATTATCGCATTGGAGCCTATGAGCAGCTGGCAACCTATGGCAAAATAATGGGGTGCCCGGTCAAGCAAGCACATGATCTCAATGAGTTGGAACAAATTCTTTATCAGTTTCGCAATCGCAAGCTAGTATTGATAGATACGGCGGGAATGGGACAAAGAGATGTGAGATTGTTCCAACAACTTGATAATTTAACTGCAAATAGCAGATTACCTATTCGCAGTTATCTGGTACTGTCATCTACAAGTCAAAGAAGAGTGCTTGAAGATGCCGTCGCGCAGTTTACTCGGATCCCATTGTCCGGCGCGATTTTGACCAAATTAGACGAATCAGTGGCCTTGGCTCCGGCATTAAGTGTTTTGATTCAAAGTGGGTTACCATTGAGTTATGTCACTGATGGACAAAGAGTTCCAGAAGATATGCAAGTCGCCGACACCTTAGCCCTGGCCAACAAGGCGTTGTCGGTACTCGAAAAGAAAGTGCAACCAATACAGAATAACGAAAGGTCATATGAACGGGCCTACGCATTTGAGTAATATAATGAGTCGGGATCAAGCAAGCGGTTTACGTATGATGAATCAACCATATAACGAAAAAGTAAAAGTAATTGCCGTAACCGGTGGTAAAGGTGGCGTGGGTAAAACCAGCGTTTCGATCAATACCGCGGTCTCCCTGGCTGAGAAGGGCAAGCGCGTGCTTGTACTTGATGCTGACCTAGGTTTAGCGAACGTCGACGTCATGTTGGGGCTCAGAGCTGAACGCAATCTCTCCCACGTATTATCGGGCGATGCAGACCTTGACGATATTATCGTTCGTGGTCCTAAGGGAATTGGTATTATTCCTGCCACCTCAGGCACTCAGGCTATGGTCGAGCTGACACCAGCGCAGCACGCGGGTCTTATTCGTGCCTTTAGTGAGATGAGAACCCAGTTTGATATTCTTGTCGTCGATACGGCTGCCGGGATCTCAGATATGGTGCTAAGCTTTTCTCGCGCCTCACAAGATGTCCTGGTGGTTGTGTGTGATGAGCCTACCTCAATTACCGATGCCTATGCTTTAATTAAGATTCTTAGCCGAGAGCATGGTGTATTCAGATTTAAGATTGTGGCCAATATGGTCAGAAGTTTACGAGAAGGAATGGAGTTATTTGCTAAACTTAGCAAAGTAACCGACCGTTTTCTCGACGTGGCGTTGGAGCTGGTTGCGACAATCCCCTTCGATGAAAACCTTCGCAAATCAGTTCGTAAACAAAAATTGATTGTCGAGGCATTTCCTAAGTCGCCGGCATCAATTGCTTACCATGGTTTAGCTAACAAGATTATTAGCTGGCCAGTGCCGCAACAGCCCGGCGGACACCTAGAGTTCTTTGTGGAAAGATTAGTTCAACGCCCTGAATATCAAGAGGATCGTACGAGTGAGTAAAGCCGCTGCGTATACTTGTTTAGATAACAAAGCTTCTATTGTCGAACAGTATGCACCGTTGGTTAAAAGGATTGCTCACCATTTACTTGCTCGTCTGCCCGCTTCGGTGCAATTGGATGATCTTATACAAGCAGGTATGATGGGCCTGCTTGAGGCCTCAACCAAGTTCGACGGCAGCAAGGGCGCCAAGTTTGAAACCTTTGCTGGTATTCGTATCCGTGGCTCCATGTTGGATGAGATTCGTCGTGGTGACTGGGTGCCCAGGTCAGTACATCGTAATCAGAGACGTGTTGCCCAGGTGATAGATGAGCTAGAACAAGAGCTTGGGCGAGATGCAAAAGACAATGAAATTGCAGATCGACTTGATATGACGCTCGATGAGTACCATCATATTCTTAATGATGTTTCTGTCGGGAAAGTAGTTGGAATTGAAGATCTTGGTGTATCGGTCGATGTAGTAAGAGACGAAGACGATCATCAAGATGATGCTTTTGAAGCACTGGCAGAGACACAGTTTCATGAGGCCCTTGTGGAGGCGATTAAGTTACTGCCAGAAAGAGATGGATTAGTTTTGTCGTTATATTATGACGAAGCATTAAATTTAAAAGAGATCGGTGCCGTACTTGATGTCAGCGAATCCAGAGTTAGCCAGATTCATAGCCAGGCGATGCTCAGACTTAAAGCGAAACTCAAGCATTGGACCAAAATATAACGATTACATGAGCAATATAAAAACAGCTCCGCGGAGGAAACCTTGGACAAGAATATGAAGATTCTCGTTGTTGACGACTTCTCAACAATGAGACGCATCATCAAGAACTTGTTGAGAGACTTGGGTTTTAATAACACTCAGGAAGCAGATGACGGTTCGACAGCCCTGCCTATGTTGCAAAAGGGTGATTTTGACTTTGTCGTAACCGATTGGAACATGCCAGGTATGCAGGGGATCGACCTGTTAAAGGCTATCCGTGCCGATGACGACCTGAAACACATTCCAGTGTTAATGGTCACTGCGGAAGCAAAAAGGGAACAGATCATTGCGGCGGCTCAGGCTGGTGTGAATGGCTATGTAGTTAAACCTTTTACTGCGGCGACATTGAAAGAGAAGTTAGACAAAATTTTCGAACGACTCGGTTAATCAAGGTTGGGCTATGCAGGCAGATACTTCAGGGCTGATCAATCTAGCACAGGCTAAGGAGCTTGTGGACTTGCTAGAAGCTGGTCAACAAGAGCAGGCCGACGAACTCATACGTGATATCGCCAGCCCGATTCAGAAAGAGCTGTTTGATGAGGTAGGTCGTCTTACCCGTCAGCTTCACAGTGCCATTGTGGACTTTCAAGTGGATGGTCGTCTCATTGAGTTGGCGAACAGTGAAATCCCCGATGCAAAAGAGCGCCTCAATTATGTCATTGATATGACAGAGCAGGCCGCTAACAAAACCATGGACGCCGTTGAAGAGTCTCTGCCCCTTGCAGATGCCCTCACCATGAATGTTCAGTCGGTGAAACCCTCATGGGATCGCTTGATGAGACGTGATATTGAGCTGCATGAATTTAAGGCGCTTTGTCACGATGTTCAGCAGTTTATCGAGCGAAGCGAATCGGATTCTAATCGGTTAAAAGAGTTACTCAATAACATCCTGCTTGCCCAAGATTTCCAAGATCTGACCGGACAGATGATCCGTCGGGTCATTGAGTTGGTGCGAGAGGTAGAGAGCAACTTGGTCTCTATGTTAACCGTGTTTGGCGAACAGCCAGCAACGGACAAGCCTCGTGCGTCAGAGAAGTGTGTCGAAGCAGAAGGTCCTATTATGAACGCTGATCAGCGTGATGATGTCGTGACAGGGCAAGATGAAGTCGATGACTTGCTTTCGAGTCTGGGTTTCTAAGTAGGAGTCATATGAATGTCCTTTGATGTTGATGAAGAGATACTGCAGGACTTTTTGATTGAAGCGGGTGAGATTCTTGAGCTTCTCTCTGAACAGTTGGTGGCGTTAGAAAATAATCCTGACGATACCGAACTACTCAATGCCATTTTCCGCGGATTCCATACCGTAAAGGGCGGGGCAGGCTTCCTTAGTTTGACGCCCATGGTAGACGTCTGCCATGAAGCAGAAAATACCTTCGATCTGCTGCGCACGGGTAAGCGCAGTGTTTCTGCCGAGCTGATGGATATCATTCTTCAGGCGGTAGACTCCATCAACTCAATGTTTGCCGAAACCCAAGCGGGTGTTGAGCAGAGCCCTGCCGATGACGTCTTGTTGGCTAACTTAAAGTTATTAAGTTCAGGTGAATTATTGCCTTCAGAGCAGGGCGGTGCTGCGTCGCAGGCCAGTAGTGACAGTACTCCTGTCGCTGATGCACCTGTTGACGATGGCATTGAACTGTTTGGCCTGCCTGGCGATGACGGTGTTGAACTGTTTGACCAACCCGCCGATGACGGCGTCGAACTCTTTGACGAGCCAGTTAGCGATACCCCTGTGACTTCCATCGCCGGTGAAGGCGATATCGATGAGATTGACGAATCTGAATTCGAAGCCCTTTTAGATGCTCTGCATGGCAGCGGTAAGGGGCCGTCAACGGCATCAAATGGTGAGAGCGCGCCAGCAGCGGCTAGCGACAGCGATGACATCACTGACGATGAGTTTGAATCACTACTCGATGAACTTCATGGGTCTGGGAAATTTAAGGCACCATCGGCCCCCATTGCCAAGGTGCCAGAGCCAAGCGCACCGCCGGTTGACGCAGATGAGATCACCGACGATGAATTTGAAAAACTGTTAGATGAATTACATGGTAGCGGCGCGGGCCCTGGTAAGGAAAACAGTAAAGCGGTAACTGCTCCTGCGACGAAAGCCCCTCAAGCGTCCCCAGCCAAAGCCAGTGCTCCTGCTCCAAGTGTGCCTAAAGCTCAGCCTGTCGAGGCGCCAGCAGCTAAACCTGTGGTGAAAGAGAAAGTGGCTGCTAAAGCCCCTGCTGCCAACATGCCACAAGCTGAAACCACAGTGCGTGTTGATACGGCAAGACTCGATCAGATCATGAATATGGTGGGCGAGCTGGTATTGGTGCGTAATCGCCTGCTTAGCTTAGGGATCTCCCGTGATGACGAGGATATGTCTAAAGCGCTAGCTAACCTCGATTTGGTGACGGCGGATCTTCAAGGTGCGGTGATGAAGACCCGTATGCAGCCAATCAAGAAAGTGTTTGGCCGCTTCCCTCGAGTGGTACGCGATTTAGCCCGTAGTCTGAATAAAGAGATCGATCTTCGCATGATAGGCGAAGATACTGATCTTGATAAGAATTTGGTTGAAGCGCTTGCCGACCCGTTAGTGCACTTGGTGCGTAACTCGGTGGATCATGGTATCGAGATGCCTGACGAGCGTGAGGCCAACGGTAAATCCCGTACCGGTACCATTACACTGTCGGCGAGTCAGGAAGGCGATCATATCCTGCTTAAGATCGAGGATGATGGCGCAGGGATGGACCCTGAAAAGCTTAAGCAGATAGCCATTAGCCGCGGTGTTTTAGATGAAGACGCTGCTGCGCGCATGTCTGATGCAGAAGCCTACAATCTTATCTTTGCGCCAGGTTTTTCCACTAAGGTTGAGATCTCTGATATCTCGGGCCGTGGCGTAGGTATGGATGTGGTCAAGACACGCATTACCCAGCTAAACGGTACTGTGCATATTGACTCCATGAAAGGTAAGGGGACTTGCCTTGAGATTAAGGTGCCGCTCACGTTGGCGATTATGCCGACCCTGATGGTGGAAGTGGCGCAGCAAGTGTTTGCCCTGCCGTTATCCAGTGTTAGCGAAATCTTCCACCTGGATCTTACCAAGACCAATATCGTCGATGGTCAATTAACTGTGATCGTTAGAGATAAGGCCGTGCCGCTCTTCTATCTAGAGCATTGGCTAAGCCGTAAGGCGGTGACCTTTAAGCATGGTGACAAGCAACATGGTCACGTGGTGATTGTTCAGTTAGGTACCATGCAGATCGGTTTTGTGGTCGATGCTCTGATTGGTCAGGAAGAGGTGGTCATTAAGCCGCTGGGAACCTTGTTACACGGAACTCCCGGTATGGCGGGCGCCACCATTACCTCGGACGGTGGCATTGCACTGATTTTAGACGTGCCTGGATTATTAAAGCATTACGCCAAAAACAAAAAATAACAGTTAGTGATACAGTGACGTATAGGAGCAGCGTGATGCCATATGGCGTCACGCTTTGTTTCGGCAAAGGTCCTGCTCTTCATAGGAATTTGAATGGCCATAAAAGTATTAGTTGTCGATGATTCAAGCTTTTTTCGTCGCAGAGTCAGTGAAATAGTCACTAAGGATGCGGATCTTGAAGTCATTGGTACAGCCTCTAATGGCGCCGAAGCGGTCAAGTTGGCGCAGCAACTGAAACCACAAGTGATCACCATGGACATCGAGATGCCTGTGATGGACGGTATCAGCGCCGTACGTGAGATCATGGCAAAATGTCCAACTCCCATCTTGATGTTTTCATCGCTGACCCACGACGGGGCGCAAGCGACACTGGATGCTCTGGAAGCCGGAGCACTGGATTTCCTCCCTAAGCGTTTCGAAGATATTGCTACGAATAAGGATGAGGCGATATCGCTGCTGCAGCAGCGCATTAAGGCATTGGGTCGCCGTCGTTTGTTCAGGCCCATTTTGCCGAGAACGCCCCAGCCTAAAGCTACCACTGCACCGTCTAGAGAGTTGGCTCAGCCCCAGCGGCCAGCACCGCGTACGAGCGCGCCGGTAACCAGAGCCAGCGGTAAGAAGTATAAAATGCTCGTCATTGGTACCTCTACTGGCGGACCGGTTGCCTTGCAGCGCATATTGACCAAGTTTCCTGCAAATTACCCTCATCCTATTCTGCTCATTCAACATATGCCGGCAGCCTTTACGCCTGCCTTTGCCACTCGTTTAAATGGCTTGTGTGCCATAGAGGTTAAAGAGGCGCAAAATGGCGACCAACTCAGGGCAGGTTGTGCCTATCTGGCTCCGGGTGGCATGCAGATGATGCTTGAGCGCGGCGGAACCTACGGGCGCATTAAGATAGTGGCGGGCAGTGCCGATATGAATTATAAGCCCTGCGTTGATATCACCTTTGCATCTGCGTCTAAATTGAGTGGCGGCGAGACGCTTGCCGTGGTCTTAACCGGTATGGGTGCGGACGGTCGTGAAGGGGCGCGTATGCTGAAAAATGTTGGCGCAACCATTTGGGCACAAGATGAAGCCAGCTGCGTGGTTTATGGTATGCCTCAGGCGGTGACGGCCGCTGGAATAGCCAGCCAGTCGATCGCGCTTGATGACATGGCCGAGTCTATCTTACGTGAGAGTGGCCGTGGCTAAGCAACGACAGGGCGTCAGTAGCATAGTCTTGCTGCTGTTTTTCTTGTTGTTGGTTTGTAGTTTTACTACTGGCTTGCTTTATCTGGAGTTACGCCACAAAAACGCGCTGCTCGAAGAGAAGATAGCCGAGCTGGAAAAGAGTCAGGTTCTGCTAATGGTACCCGACGAGCAGGCACAGGCACTCGCTGACTGGATGGAGTCTAACCCTGAGTTTACCCAATCTTTGCTTAAACAGGCAGAGCCTGGAGCAGAGGTGAGGGTACAGATAGGACCTGAGGAGGCTGAAGTGCCAGAAGCGATTGCGCTGACGGCGACCGAGGTTCAGCCCAATCTGTCGCCACTGCTCCCTATGGCAGATGCTGAGCAAGCGAGCAATGAAATAAAAGCGCCACAAAAGGTGGTGAGCGCCGCAAATAACGGCGATCAGGATAGTCAAACGCCGCCTCAAGCGGTTAAGCTGTCAGAAAATAAAGATGGTGTTAAAGTAATAAGTCTGCCCCATGGCGGCATTCGAGTCACGACTCGCGAAGATAACTAAAACAATAACCTGATGGCGATAAGCTTGCGGATTTAAGGGGTTTTTCTTGAAGATCTGGACCATTGCAAATCAAAAAGGGGGCGTTGGTAAGACGACCACAGTGGCGAGTCTGGCTGGCGCTTTGGCTAAGCGGGGCAAACGTGTCTTGATGATAGACACAGATCCCCATGCTTCCCTTGGATATTACCTCGGCATAGATTCGGAAGAGGTACCAGCGTCACTCTATGATCTCTTTTTAAAACACAAGAGCCTGACCCGAGAGCTGGTGCTTGAGCATATAGTGCCAACTAAGGTTGAAGGTATCCATCTGTTGCCTGCAACCATGGCGCTCGCCACACTCGACCGTTCTTTAGGTCATCAAGAAGGGATGGGGCTGATCCTCAAGCGGCTACTTAATCTGGTTGCCGACCAATATGATGTCGCGTTAATCGATTGCCCACCCGTGCTGGGGGTCTTAATGGTCAATGCTTTGGCAGCCAGCGAGCATATCATTATTCCGGTGCAGACAGAGTTTTTGGCGATTAAGGGGCTAGATCGCATGGTTAAAACCATGACCCTGATGGGACGATCAAAGAATACCACTTACAGCTACACCATTATTCCAACCATGTACGATCGACGCACCAAGGCCTCTCCGGCGGCTTTGCAACAACTTGGCGAGGACTACGGTGACGTTCTCTGGCCCGATGTTATTCCCGTCGATACTAAGTTTCGTGATGCCAGCTTGGCGCATCTTCCGGCCTCCCATTACGCCAGTCACACTCGCGGTGTAAAAGCCTATGAGAGGTTACTCGATCATCTGCTGAGTAAGGAGTTTGCCCATGTCAAACTCGGCTGATGAGGCGGTTTTTGATTATTTTGCGCTTCTTTTATCAGAAGGTCCTGAAGATGAGCTAAAAGCGGCACCACCGGTTCAACAACCAAAGAGTGAGCCACAAGTAAAATTGCAGCCGCAATCTCGTCAGGCAGAGGCGCGTCCGGTCAATACCCAGGCATTACCCGCTACGACGTCGTTAAATAAGCGAGCTCTTGAGCAGCTCCTTGCCCCGGTTGCCGAGGCCGATGCTAAGACAGAGACTCAAGTACAGACAGAGACGGCCGCGCTTGAACAGCTAAAGGCTGCAACTCATGTCAAATCGACTCATATCAAATCAACAACGGCTAAACCGACTCAAGTTAAAACCGAAACTAGCACAGTTACATCGACGCAAGTAAAGGCAAAAATAGAAGAAAAATTAGAAACTTCGGCTAATATTAAGCTAAAGGATAAGACAGTCGAAGAACTTGATTTAACCAAGGCGCCACAGACACAAGTTGGGGCGACACCGCCCGGTGTGACTGAGCAGTTGGTTGAGCAGTTGGATGATGAGTTCCAGGTGCTGTTTTTCAAGGTCGCCGGACTGACTCTGGCGGTTCCCTTAGTGAGCTTGGGCGGCATAGTGAAGGTGGAGCGCATTAACCATATTATGGGGCGACCTGCTTGGTATCTTGGGGTGCAGACCCATAGGGATTCACAACTTAATGTGGTCGATTCCGGCGCTTGGGTGATGCCGGAAAAATATGACGATAAACTGGCGCAATCTGTTGATTACCAATATATTGTACTCTTAGAGGACAGCAATTGGGGACTGGCCTGTGAGTCCTTGGTTAATTCGGTAAAAATTTTAAAGTCAGAAGTAAATTGGCGCACCAAAGCGGGCAAACGCCCTTGGCTGGCCGGCGTCGTAAAAGAACAGATGTGCGGCATATTACATGTGCAGGCATTGATTGAGTTGTTAAATTTGGGTTTAGGTAGTCAGGACTCTATTGGCTGAGGTTTATATGGCAGATGCAAAAAACGTCGCGGCAGTTGCCGCAGGTAAAGATGATGAAGTGTTACAGTGGGTCACTTTTCGTTTAGATAACGAAACCTATGGCATCAATGTCATGCAGGTGCAAGAGGTGTTACGTTACACTGAAATAGCGCCTGTACCAGGGGCTCCTCACTATGTATTGGGTATCATCAACCTTCGCGGTAATGTGGTGACTGTGATTGATACCCGTTCACGCTTTGGTCTACCTTCTGCCGAAGTGGATGACTCTACCCGTATTGTGATCATTGAGGCTGAAAAGCAAGTGATCGGTATCTTGGTCGACAGTGTGGCAGAGGTGGTTTATCTGCGTGGTTCTGAGATTGATAATGCGCCGAACGTGGGTACCGAAGAGAGTGCCAAGTTTATCCAAGGCGTCAGCAACCGTGACAATGAGCTGCTCATTTTGGTGGATCTTGATAAGTTACTCTCAGATGAAGAGTGGATGGAACTGGCGCAGCTTTAAACTATCTACTGTTAAGTTGTAAAAAAGCCGTCGCTGGATTCGATGGCTTTTTTAATGGTGAAAGTAAAATATTGCTTATAGCGACCTTTGGCTCAAAGGATATCGGAGTAGCGCATCTATGATAGGTGATGAGATCTTAATTGCGGCATTACTGTATGTGGTTGCTTGTCTTGGTTTGGTGTTGTATCAGCAGAAACAGACCAATAAGCTCAGGGCGAAGATTGACGCCTTAACCTTGCTGGTAAAAGAAAATGATCGCCAGCGCGAGGCTGTTAAACAAGAGTTACAGGAACTAAGATCAGGCACCATAGGGGTGGGGCGTCGCATGCTTGAGCTTGAGAAGCGGGTGACGAAACAAGAGGCTCGCATCGACGAGTCGGTTGCCGATGAGCCTCAAGCCAGGCTCTATACCCGCGCCATGAAGATGGTGGAGTTGGGGGCCGATATCGATGAGTTAGTTAAAGAGTGTGAACTGCCAAAAGCCGAGGCAGAGTTATTGCTCAGACTGCATGGCAAGGGGCGTTAAAGCCTATCTTGGCTTGATTATACCTCCTGCATGATACGTTTATGCATGTTATCCCACCGCTCGGGGAATTTCCCATCGAGCATATAAACGAAGGCGATGAGCTCTGCAATGAGCAGATATAACTCCTTGGGGATCTCTTCGCCAATCTCGAGTTTCTGTAAAAAGTTACTCAAGTTAGCATCCTGATGAATATAGATCCCCGCCTCTTTGGCGATGGCGATGATCTCTTCGGCAACTAGGTCTTCGCCTTTTGCGGTGATCTGTGGCGCCGTTTTACCGTCATACTGTAAGGCGACAGCCTGTGTGGATCTATGGTCCTTGTCTGATATCGTCATCATTAAGCCTTTACTTTAACCAAATAGTGATCGCCTGGGAGCAGTGACGCCGGGACCTGAGAGGCCTTTGTGTGAATATGCTCTGGTGTTAAGCCGATGGCGATGATCTTCTGTTCCAGGGCGGTAAGCCTTTTCCCTATGCTATCAAGTAGGGTCTGACTCTCTGAGGTAAACCCTAAATTCAGCCTACCTTGCTTCACCTCGGCATTGATCAATAGGCTAGCGTCTGACAGGTTAAACTTGAGCTGCAGCCGCCAACGAGTTTGAGTGTCTTTGTCTTGCTGTTCTTGCTCAAAATGCCCCTCTAGCTCCTCATGCCTGTGCTCTATCATGTAGGGGAGGGTGAAGTACCAGTTAGTCGACTGAGGTGTATCGCTACTTGCCTGCTGGTATAAAGAGAAGTTTGAGAGCAATTTCCCCATTAACTCTAAGCCCCCGGCCTTTTCCAGTATGCCGAGCAGTTGGCTACCCGAGGCAAGCTTTTGTAGTCCCTGTAAACTTGCTGGCGTCTTTGCAGACGTATTTGTTTGTACCTGCCTGCCCAGGAGTAATTGAAACAGCACCCCTATGGTGCCCGCATGACTACTAATACTGGATAGCGAGGAGACGGGCGCGGCGCCATTGGTGATGCCCGCAAGGCTATCGACAAGTTCCTGTTTTAAAAAGCTAGGACTTGCTAACTGGCTGAGAGGGCGGGGAAAGGCTAGCGGTAGCATTTGCTGCATTAAATTGAGTAGCGAAAGTTTTCCGCCCATCGCTTTTTGGGCGACTAGCGCCTTATCGGCCAACTGCCCGAGTGCCAGGTTAAGGCCTCTATGATTAAGTCCTCTATCATTAAGACCTTTGTCATTAAGTCCCAGTTGGTTAAGGGACATATCCGCTTGGCTCTGTTTTATGCCTACTGCTTGCTGTGAGGTCAAATTGGCATTTTGGCCTAAGTTTGCTTTCATGCCAGCGCCTTGCTGGCTGGTTAAATCGGTTTGCAGTTTGATACCGGTTTGCATGCTTGCTATCTGTTTAAAGAGCAAGCTTTGACGGAGCTCGCTGACGTTTGCTAATGCCAGAGTATTAATGCGAGTCTCGCTTAACCGCAAAGCACTATCAGGGCCGTTGATGGGCATTTTGGCTAGCGCGGTTAATCCCAAAATATCTCTCTTGCTTGGTGCTTGATTGCTAGCAGGCCCAAGGGTTTGAGGGGAGCTATCTGGCTGTTTGTTTATTAGCGGCTTTTCAACAAGTGGGGGGAGACTCTGCTGCACACCTTGTTTAACCGACTCCACAGCTGGCGGTTGCAGCGCGGTCGTTGTTTTGATTGAGCTCAGCTCTCGCGCTAGTGCTTGATACATCTCCCGGCCTAAGGCTTGCCCAGATAACTTTTGGGTAAGCACCTGGTAAGCACTTGCTAACTCAGGTTTGCTCACCAGGGTTTGGGTCAGCAGCGATTCAATCGCCTGAGCACTGGTTGCCGTGGCTGTGTTAGTCACGAGAGCCGATGTAGCTGAAAGCTGCAGATTAGCCTGAGCAAGTTTTGGTGTAAGTGTTAGGGCTAACTGACCTTGGTGCAGCTCTATTTTGGCTATGTACTGGCCTGCGGGTAATTGCGCGCCCATTAACCTGACGAGTTGTGACTCATTAAAATAGAGGTTATTTGCCGATACCTGCACCTCTCCTAACGGATATCCCTGAGGGCGGGAAGCGAATGCGGTGAGTTGCTCCAGGCTTATTTGATTACCATGAATGTAGGCGAGTAATCCCTTGGGGATTGTCATGGTCTGTGGCTCACCTAAGGCCATGACTTGTCCACTAAATTGGCTGGTTGAATTCGCGGCGGCGCTTAATTGGGTCAATACTGTAAGACGAATGGCATCTTGGCTAAGTCGCTGTTGGTCTTTAGCATCGATATAGGTGATGAGCAGTTCACGACCATTGAGCCTGAGTCTATCGCCAGCGGGGGAGGGCAATATTTCAACGGGGATATTTTGCGCTTCCACCTTAGCAGCAGGCACAGGCGAGGCTTTGGCTGCTAGACCATTGGCTGTGGGTAAATCGATACGATTATGAGTCAAGCGTTACCTCAAAATTGATGCGCTGTGAATGTCTTATTACAAATTTCAATTTGACCTACAGTTATAGCTGAGTATCCTTAGCGAACTGAAAAGGAAAACCAAACTGTGTAGTCTAGTATTGATACTTTATCGTCAACCTAGGGTTGGGACTTTAGCCGTGATCAATACTAATTAGGAAACTAATTTATATGAAGTGTAAATGGATTGCGTTGAGTCTGCTATTGGTTGGTCCCCTGGCGATGGCCCAGGCAGAGACAAACAGCGAGGGTGCAACGGACGGCACTACAGCAGATGTAAAGATTATCTACAATGATGAGCGAGATCCCTGGGAAGGTTTTAACCGCGCCATGTGGGATTTTAACTATCTCTATCTGGATAGGTACTTTTACCGCCCAGTGGCTCATGGTTATAACGATATTCTACCTAGGCCGGTAAAAACGGGTGTTAATAATTTTGTGCTCAACTTCGAAGAGCCTAGCTCAATGGTGAATAACGCCCTACAAGGCAAGTGGGGTTGGGCTGCAAATGCCGGTGGACGATTTACCATTAACACCACCATAGGTTTGCTGGGAGTGATCGATGTCGCCGACATGATGGGCCTGCCGCGCAAACAGGATGCTTTTAACGAGGTGTTAGGTTATTACGGCGTGCCCAATGGTCCCTATTTTATGGCGCCGTTTTTAGGGCCTTACGTTACCCGAGAGATCGCCTCGGATTGGGTAGATGGTCTCTATTTCCCCTTGTCTGAGTTAACCCTGTGGCAATCGCTAGCCAAGTGGGGGTTAAAGAACCTGCATAATCGTGCTTCAGCGATTGACCAAGAAAGACTTGTCGATAATGCACTTGACCCCTACACTTTTGTTAAGGAAGCGTATTTTCAGCATCTTGACTATAAAGTGTATGACGGCGATATACCTGAATCGACAGATGACGATGAATTGCTCGACGAGTATATGACTGAGCTTGATTAACATCAGTGTTTCGCATAACCCATTGTTTTATATTAGGCGAGTAAATAAGTGATAAGATGTTGCTTATCTAGGCGTATAGGGATGTACTAGATTTTTCGGCTTAGCCAGAGTGCAAGCCCGGGGAAGCTTAATGGCGTTAGAAGATCTAGTGATTTTGTTGGTGGAAGACGATCCGGTATTTCGGAGCATTGTGGCTGCCTTTCTGGTGAATCGCGGCGCAACCGTGGTGGAGGCCGATGATGGTCAGCAAGGGTTAGAAAAGTTTAGCCAGCAGGATTTCGACATTGTCCTCGCCGATTTAAGTATGCCTATTCTGGGTGGTTTAGATATGCTCAAACAGATGATCAAGCGTAAACCGGATACCCTTTCTATTGTGATTTCAGGCAACCAGGTGATGGCCGATGTCGTTGAGGCGCTGCGAGTCGGTGCCAGTGACTATTTGGTAAAGCCAGTCAACGATCTTTGTCTTATCGAAAACGCTATCCGCCAGTGTGTGGGTGGCTCGAGCCAACAAGATGTGCAGCTTGAAGAGTTCGATGAATTATCCTATCAAGAGTTAGAGGAGCACTTGAGCCTTCTTGAGCAAAATGCCGAGGCTGCCAGGAGTGTTCAACAACAGCTTTTCCCCCCATCGGTGATTGATTACCCCAAGGCTAAAATAGATTACAGCTTGTTCAAGCATGATGAAGTGAGTGCCTATTTTATTGATAGCGTCAACGTAGGCGAACAGTATTTGATCATGTATATGGCTCATTTTCATCCTCAGGACAACCGCTGCGCCTTTGCCAGCGTGCTACTGAAGAGCTTCGTCAACCAGAAACTAAAACGTTTTCGCAGTGGTGAAACAGAGACCATCATTGAGCCTTTTAACATGCTCAGTTATCTCAACGAGCGGATGAGTAAGTCGGGTTTAGATATCTATGTGGATATCGTCTACGCCGTGGTTGAACTGACGCACTATCGAGCATCTATTGCTCAGGCAGGTAAGGGACTGAGGTGCTATATCCGTAACGAGGAAGGCTTAATGCCTCTGGCATTACCTGATGCGCTGCAACTGGGGATTTTAGAGTGGGGCCAACCCAGTACGCAGTTTCGTAATTTAATGCCGGGAGAGAGCCTGTGTGTGATTTCCAGTATCGCTGAGCATAGAGACATGTTATTGAATAATGAGTTTGTTGGTTTGAGCTACAGTCCTGAGGTAGCCGCCGGTGGTTATATTCAGATGAGCTTTTAGTCGTCTTCACTAATCACGAATAGCCGGTTAAGCAATGGGCTGAAAGTATCAAGCTTGTGATTCGAAATTCAAAAATAAAAAAGCCTGGCAAATCATTGCCAAGCTTTTTTAGTAACGTTGTCTCGTTCTAAAATGTGTTAACACATTGAGGACTAATTATGGCTACTTATCGCTTAATTGCTTCATGTTCAGCAGTCACAGCGATCTCTTCTTCTAATGCTTCTTCTTCGGTGTGATGATGGCTATCTTCAGCACCGTGCATCCAGTCAACCAGCTTGTCAGCCATGAAGTAAAGGATGATACCTGATAGCGCAGCAGTTACCGCGATACCTGCGAAGATAGACATAGCGTTAGCTAGCTGCTCTTCTTTCGCGCCGCCATGGCCGATGAAAGAACCGATGATGCCGCCAATCTTGTTAGCTGCGGCAACAAACAGGAACCAAGCACCCATCATAAGTGATGCAATGCGAAGTGGAGCCAGCTTGGTCACCATAGACAGACCGATAGGAGACAGACATAGCTCACCCATGGTGTGGAAGAAATAAGCACCAACCAACCACCACATGCTTGATTTAGCATTGGCGTCGCCACCCATTTCAAGTACTGCACCGATCATGAATAGGAAGCCAATGCCCAGTAATACCAGACCTAAGGCGAACTTAACCGGAGAGTTTGGCTCTCTAGCGCCTAAACGTACCCAAATAGAGGCCACGACTGGGGCGAAGATCACGATGAACATGGCGTTCAAAGATTGGAACCAAGTGGTTGGCACTTCCCAGCCGCCTATCATACGGTTGGTGAAGTCGTTGGTGAATAGGTTCATCAGGCCGCCGGCCTGCTCAAAGCCCGCCCAGAAGATGATGGTGAAAAGACCCATTATCATGATCACCTTGATGCGATCACGCTCAACTTTAGTTAGTGGCTCTTTACGGATTTCACCTTTTTCTGCCGCTCTTTGCTTTTCAAGCTGGGCTGCCGGCGTACGACCGATATCGCCAAGTAGCTTTTGTGCAAACATGAACTGAATAATTAGCGAGATGACCATACCGATACCGGCACAGATGAAACCTGCTTGGAAGTTACCATCGAAGTAGGCTACGACTGAACCCACTATGATACCCGATAGGAAAGCACCTACGTTGATACCCATGTAGAAGATGGTGAATGCACCGTCACGGCGATGATCGCCTTCTTCATACAGGTCACCTACCATGGTAGAAATGTTTGGCTTGAATAGGCCGTTACCTAAGATAAGCACACCTAAACCTACATAAAAGACTTCGGTTTCCATGCCCTGCACCCAAGCATGGGGCGTACCTAGGATAAATTGACCAGCGGCCATAAGCGCACCACCAATTATGATGGCTTTACGTTGACCGAGGAAAGCATCGGCTAGCCAGCCACCGATGAGAGGGGTTAAATAAACAAGACCTGTGAATGTTCCGTAGAGGTTAAGGGCGTCGGCCTGGGTCCAACCTAGACCATGGCCCCCTTGGGATTGTACTGCGTCGACGAGATAAAGTACCAAAATGGCTCGCATCGCATAGTAACTGAAACGTTCCCATAACTCTGTTGTAAATAACAGGAACAGTCCCTTAGGATGCCCGAGCATCGTACCTTGGGGTTTTGCTGCGCTCATGTAAGTCTTCCACCTTCAGCTTGTGATTGCCTACATAACAAAAACTATGTAGAAAAATGGTTGTTGCTAATATTCATCGCTTTATAGATAGAACTGCCTGACTTGGCTTAACCATATGATAATGTTGGTCAATATGATTAACAGCGTTCTATATGTGTTGCGAGAATTTATTATTTTTTAATATTTAGCGTATTAAATTTTATCAAGCCCACCTTATATACCCTTTTAATCGCCTAAAAGTCAATTTAGCTGGCCTAAGTGACTAACAAATCGCCACTGGAATTACTACTCGTTGAAAGCCAGCCTGCTTAAATCTATATCAGTCTCTAGTGAAAATTTGCATCTTGAACTGATTACAAAATGGGTACACCAAAAAGAGTGTATTTGCTCTTTTCTTTGCACTAGAGTATTTGCTATGATTTCGGCCGTGAATTGGATGTCACCTGAATTATCTCGTTATCTTTGCATTACGCGTTAATCTGATGCGTCTTGCAAAACACTCTCAGAGTGTAAAGTAAGACCACTGTGGATCCTGCCACAGCGGAAACTAACCTTTTAGCTAACGATAAAACTAGGTCCTTAAGGAAATTATGAAGTCTTGGTATCTTGTATATTGCAAACCTCGCGGTGAAACCCGTGCGCAGCAAAATCTTGCAATGCAACAGATAGAGACTTACTTACCTACGCTTCCCCAACAGATCACCAAGGCCGGCAAAACCAGCGTTAAGCGTTTGCCCCTATTTCCCTGTTACCTGTTTATCTATTTTGATCCACTTGAGATTAGCGTGAGCAAAATTCACTCTACCCGTGGTGTTTCGCGCATCATTGGCTGCCGAGAAGAGATGACAGCGATCGACGATGCCATCATTCATTCGATTAAGATGCGTGAGGCTAAGATGCTTAACGCCTTACAACTGCCCAGTGATGATCTGCTTGATGAAAATGCTGAACCTAAGTTAGCTGTTGGTGACAAGGTGAAGTTTGTCGAAGGACCGTTTGTAGATCTGGAAGGGATTTTCGAGGAGCAGAACGGCGATAAGCGTTGTCATATTTTGTTTGAAATCATGGGCCAACAAAAAAGGGTGTCAGTACCCAGAGCCAGTATTAAGGGGATTTGATCCGATTTAGGCAAATGAAGCTTCATTTAGCACTAAGAAGTAGGTTGTTGACGCTAATGTTTGTAAGAGATCTGCCATAAGGCTATGCAAAATGCATTTTTATTTGTGGGATTTGTTGACATCTTGCTCTGAAAAGTAACGTAAGAGTAGGACTGAGTGGAAATGTTGTACAGCTTTTGTATTGATACATTCGTCGCAATCACTTTTTAGCGTCGACTGGTGCATATATAAGCAGTATTTGTCTCATCGTTCT
Source organism: Shewanella marisflavi (assembly GCF_002215585.1). Taxonomy (NCBI): domain Bacteria; kingdom Pseudomonadati; phylum Pseudomonadota; class Gammaproteobacteria; order Alteromonadales; family Shewanellaceae; genus Shewanella; species Shewanella marisflavi. The sequence goes on along the minus strand of NZ_CP022272.1, from coordinate 2,831,906 downwards.
ATTACAATGAGTCGCTTTGCTACAAGGTAGTACAAAATACTTTGATTAGTATGTCAGCTTTCTGGGCATCTTAATCAAAGTGTTTTAGACAAGACGAAGTTAAAATCTGATGTTTCGCGAGAGCGAAGGGCATGTTGGGAGCCGCAACCTATGGGCGGTAGCGTGCCTGAAAGGCAAAAGACAGAACAGTTTCTGTCTTTTAGTGAAGCCGAAAATGATTGTCGGGAACAATCATTAACAGCTTTAGCTGGCTCGAAGAGCGAAGTACAGGATGTACAGAGTCAGGTCGACCGCCACGCGGGTCGGTAGCGTGCCCGCAGGGCATCGAATGAACACTTAGCATTTTGAGAGAGTATTCGTTAAGCGATAGCCGAAAATGATTGTCGGGAACAATCATTAACAGCTTTAGCTGGCTCGAAGAGCGAAATATAGGATGTACTAAGTCAGGTCGCCGCCACGCAATAGAAGTGTCAGGAACACTTCTAAATTGCTTTAGCAAGCCTGCTGGGTGGAGTATATGGACATACGGAATAATCGGTAGCGTGCCTTAAAGCAACTGCTTGGAAGTATGGGGCTGGCACATTGACTGATCGCCAGCGTTGCCTTGAATTCTTGAATTGAGCTCTGAGCCTTAAAACTTAACTCTTCATACTTACAGATTAAAAATTTAAAACTCGAATCAACATTTAAACCTTGCCTTTATCAACGGAGATTATCGGTGTTACAACGAACCAAAAAAATCATAATAACGGCGGTTGCAGCCCTATTTTTGATGGGGACGCAGGCGCAGGCGATCACTCCTTCGCCGCAAATGATAGAGCAGTTTAAAAATCTGCCTGCTTCTGAGCAGCAACGATTAGCACGTCAGTACGGCATTGATCCCTCTATTCTTGGAGGAGCTAACGCTTCGCAGCAGAAGCTTGATAACCCTCAAGTAGTGCAGCCTCGAGCGACTAATGACGTGGTTGACCACTCTGCTGAGGCAGAGAGTGAATTTAACTTTTCACAAGATCAACAGAAAAGTGAGTTAAAGCGCTTCGGTTATGAGCTTTTTCAAGGTGAACCCACCACCTTTGCGCCAGTTTCCGATGTCCCTGTGCCTAGTGAGTACCTAGTGGGTCCAGGTGACGGCATTAAGGTGCAGCTTTTTGGTAAAGAGAATAAAGAGTATGACCTAGTCATTAATCGTGAAGGGGTTATTCAATTTCCTGAGCTGGGGCCTATTTCAGTTGCCGGTTTAAGCTTTGCTGAGCTAAGAGAGACACTCAGTTATCGCATTTCGCAGCAGATGATTGGTATCGAGTCAAATATCACTATGGGTGAGCTGCGTTCTATTCGTATCTTTATTGCCGGTGATGCGTACAAGCCTGGTTCTTATACCGTTTCTAGCTTGTCTACTATTACTCAAGCATTATTTGTTGCTGGTGGCGTAAATGAAATCGGTTCACTACGTAACATTCAGGTCAAGCGCAACGGTCAGTTAGTTGGCAGCATGGATCTTTATGATCTCTTAATGCGCGGTGATGCGTCGGGCGATATTCGTCTGCGTTCTGGCGATGTTGTGTTTGTTCCTCCAGTAGGTGGATTGGTTAGCATTACTGGTGAAGTGCGCCGCCCAGCCATTTATGAGTTAAAACGCAATGAAACGGTTGCCGATATTGTCGCTATGGCAGCGGGCGTAAAACCCGGTGCCTATCCAAAGAGCAGCAGCATTGAGCGTTACAATAGCAATGGTCTTCGTAGCATAGTCAATGTTGACCTGACTTCCTCAAAAGGAAAATCAACTAAGGCGCAGGCTGGCGATTTCATTCGCGTTAAAAACGCCTCGGGTCAGTTTGAAGAAGCTATTACCGTTGTTGGCGCCGTAGTTCGTCCTGGAAAGTACCAATGGTTTGACGGCCAAAAAATCAGTGATCTTTTGCCGTCTCTTTGGGGTGATCTTTCAATGTCGGCCGATCTTAACTACGCCATTATCGTGCGAGAGGTCAATCGCTACGGCAAGGTTAAGGTATTACAGTTTTCGCCAAGTCGCGCTATTGCTGAGAAAGACGTAACTCAAGATTTGCGATTAGCGCCTCGTGATAAGATCATGCTATTTAACTATAGCGATGACACCCAAAACCGTTATGAGTTAAATAAGTTAGTAAAGCAGAGAGTTAAAAAGGTCACCTCTCTCACCGGTGACAGCCTGGTGGGTAACGATCTGTTTAAAGCGGGATTTTCTCAGTTAGACAAGATGCAGTTATCAAAGCGTAGCCAACTTGGTGGCGTGGTGATTGCTAAAGAAGCACCCGATGATAAAGAGCAATTAATCAAAGGTGAAGTTAGTAAGATGTTGGCCAACTTGTTCGACGACAAGGAGCTTATTAAGCTCAGTGGCGTTATGAACCGCAGTGAACTCTTGTATCCGGTTGTTGCTCAGTTGGCCTCACAAGGAAATTCAGATAACGGCACGCAAGTTGTTGCGATAAGCGGCAAAGTGCGTCATCCAGGTGTGTATCCGCTTACGCAAGGCGCCAAGGTTAAGGACTTAGTTGCTGCAGCCGGCGGACTGGTAGAAGGTGCCTATACTGCTCGAGCAGAGTTAACCTCGACTGTATTAGGTAATGAGGAGTCTACTGTTAGCCATTCGAGTATCAATTTGGATGAAGCTTTAGCTGAAAGTGCTGATGCCAACGTGCTTCTTAGTCCGAGAGATATCCTTACAGTGATGACAACGCCTGATTGGCAGGAAAGTAAAGCGGTAGAAATTCGCGGTGAAGTTAAATTCCCTGGTGTTTATAGTATTCGCCGAGGTGAGACGCTAGCCGATGTTATCGATCGTGCGGGTGGCTTTACCCAGTATGCCTATTTGCCTTCTTCTGTGTTTGTACGTGAGTCAGTGCGTCAGCAAGAGCAGTTAGAAATTAAAAAGTTAGCCGATCAACTTAGACGTGATATAGCGACCCGCGGAGTATCCAAAGATGGATCAGTGGTGAACTATAGCGATGCTAAGATGATGCTAGATGACCTTGAAAACATCAAAGCAGTAGGGCGTTTAGTTGTTGATTTATCCGCCATATCAATTGGTATTGAACAGGCAGATCTTCAACTTGAAGATCAAGATATTCTTTATGTGCCGTCAGTGAAGCAGACGATTGCCGTAATGGGCGAAGTGCAACACGCTGCTACCCACAGGTTTAAGGAAGGTCTAACGTTAGAGCAATACCTTGAAATGTCTGGTGGCGCCAGAGAACGTGCCGATGAAGATAGAACTTATATCGTTAAGGCTAATGGGTCTGTACTGCTCCCTAATCGTTCTATGTGGTTTAGCAATAAGACAGAGCTTAATCCCGGTGACACCATTATTGTGCCATTAGACACAGAGTATAAAGATAACCTGACACTGTGGACGCAAGTGACAGGCATTATTTATAACAGCGCCGTTGCGTTAGCGACTATTGCCAATTTATAACCTTATATATGAGCACTTTGATGAGCCTCTCATTAAAGTGCTTGGTTTCTTTTTAGGATAATGAGACTCAGAGACACAAAATCTATGTCCACCGAGATAAAAAACTACGGCGATGCCCAATTCTCCGATATGCGCGCCCAAGTACAACAAGCAGATGATGAAATCGACCTACGAGAGTTGTTTTCCGTTATCTGGCAAGGCAAATGGCTGATTATTGCGATAACCGCCATATTTGCCATTGGCTCAGTGATTTTTGCCATTATGCAGCCAAATATTTACAAGTCTGAAGCGCTTTTAGCCCCAGCCAGTGAGGAGCAAGGCGGCGGCTTAAGTGCTTTAGCTTCTCAGTTTGGCGGCTTGGCGAGTATGGCTGGTATTAACTTAGGTAGCGGTGGTGGTGTTGATAAAACTCAGATGGCCATTGAGGTCATGAAATCACGCCAATTTGCCAGTGATTTTATTAAAAAGCACAATCTGTTGCCTGATTTGATGGCCGCTGAAAAGTGGAATATGGCTGATAACAGCATTGTATATGATAACGAGCTATATGATGCAGGAACCCAAAAATGGGTAAGAGAAGTTAAAGCCCCTTTTAAGCCTGAACCATCGATGCAGGAAGCCTATAAAGAGTTTAGTAAGATAGTTAGCGTCAATTCTGCAAAGGACACGGGTATGGTAACCGTATCTGTTGAGCATTTGTCGCCAGCGATAGCTCAGCAATGGGTTAATTGGCTAGTTGAAGATATCAATAAAGTCATGAAAGAGCGTGATGTCGCAGAGGCTATTCGAAGCAGTGACTTTTTAAACAAGCAAATTGCACAAACTAACGTAGCAGATATCCGCACGATTTTATACAAGCTAATCGAAGAGCAAGCCAAAACCATCATGTTTGCTGAAGTACGAGACGAATATGTATTTAAAACAATAGATCCTGCATTAGTACCCGAAGAAAAGGCTAAGCCGAAACGTGCGCTGATTTGCGTACTAGGTACCATGCTAGGCGGTATGTTAGCTGTAATGCTGGTTCTTATAAGACATTTTGTAAGAAAAGAAAGTTAGATCAAAAAATTTTAAGGGCCTATTGGGACCGTTTTCGGAAATAACGTAAAACCTAGGCTCCTCAAGGGATAACGAAGATTCGATTGTCTCAAATTCAAAAAAATAGTCTCAGCAGTGTTTGAAAAGCTGAGATCCTTAAGTGAAATTTATCATTCCTAAATAGCCATTTAGTATGGCTAAACTCATCAAATTTGGTAGTAAAAAATGAAGATTCTAGTCACAGGTGGAGCCGGATTCATCGGCTCTGCTGTCATTCGCCATATTATCAACAATACACAAGATAGCGCAATTAATGTCGACAAGTTAACTTACGCTGGCAATCTTGAGTCACTCGTAAGCATAGATAAAGATGAAAGATACGCTTTTGAGCAAGTTGATATTTGCGATCGCGCTGAACTAGATAGAGTCTTCGATGAACACAAGCCAGATGCTGTTATGCACCTAGCTGCTGAGTCTCATGTAGATCGTTCAATTACAGGTCCAGCTGACTTTATTCAAACCAATATCGTTGGTACTTACACCCTTCTTGAAGCGACTCGTGCTTATTGGAACGAGCTATCTGCAGATAAAAAGACAGCCTTTCGTTTTCATCATATTTCTACTGATGAGGTTTATGGTGACTTACCTCATCCCGATGAAGTGCAAAATTCAGACGAGTTACCCCTATTCACTGAAAGAACTCCTTATGCTCCTAGTAGTCCATATTCGGCATCTAAAGCATCTAGTGATCACCTTGTTCGCGCTTGGTTACGCACGTATGGTTTGCCAACAATTGTGACCAATTGCTCCAATAATTATGGTCCTTACCACTTCCCTGAAAAACTGATCCCTCTAGTGATTTTGAATGCATTAGAAGGCAAGTCTTTGCCAGTTTATGGCAAAGGTGACCAGATCCGTGATTGGCTATACGTAGAAGATCATGCTCGTGCGTTATACAAGGTGGTTACTGAAGGTGTGATTGGTGAAACCTATAACATTGGTGGTCACAATGAAAAACAAAATTTGGAAGTAGTACAAACTATCTGCGCCATTTTAGATGAGCTAATGCCTAAGGGTGCTCCTTACTCAGAACAAATTACTTATGTGACAGATCGTCCAGGTCATGACCGTCGCTATGCTATTGATTCTAGCAAAATGAGTAAAGAGCTGAACTGGTTGCCTGAAGAGACCTTTGAAACAGGACTTCGCAAAACGGTACAGTGGTATCTTGATAATCAGGTTTGGAGTCAACGTGTGCAAGACGGTTCTTATCAAAGAGAACGTTTAGGCGTAATTAGTAGCTCACAGGAAGGGGATAAGTAATGAAAGGGATTGTTTTAGCCGGTGGCTCAGGAACTCGATTATATCCTTTGACTAGGGGCGTATCTAAGCAATTGTTGCCCGTTTACGACAAACCAATGATTTATTACCCTATATCAACGCTGATGTTGGCAGGTATCCGGGACATTTTAATCATTACTACGCCAGAGGATAATGAAAGCTTTAAACGCCTGCTAGGTGATGGTAGTGATTACGGAATTAATCTTAAGTATGCTATTCAAGAAAGCCCTGATGGTTTAGCGCAAGCCTTTATTATTGGCGAAGATTTTATAGGTGATGATAGTTGCTGTTTAGTGTTAGGTGACAATATTTTTTATGGTCAATCTTTTACTAAAATGTTACTAAATGCGGCTACTCGTGAGCAGGGTGCGACGGTATTCGGATATCAGGTGAAAGATCCACAGCGTTTTGGCGTGGTAGAGTTTGATGACGATATGCGCGCTATTTCTATAGAGGAAAAACCACAAAATCCAAAGTCCGATTACGCTGTAACAGGTTTGTATTTCTACGATAACCGTGTTGTCGAATTGGCAAAACAGGTGAAACCTTCTGAACGCGGAGAATTAGAAATTACCACGCTCAATGAAATGTACCTTAACGATGGTTCTTTGAATGTAGAGCTTTTAGGACGTGGTTTTGCATGGTTAGACACTGGAACACATGAAAGTTTGCATGAGGCGGCTTCATTTGTTCAAACATTAGAGCATGTACAAGGTTTAAAGGTTGCCTGTTTAGAAGAAATAGCATTTCAACAGGGCTGGTTAAATCAACAAGATTTATTACGAATTGCAAGGCCTATGTTGAAAAACGATTATGGTCAGTATCTACATAAACTAGCTACAAAGTCTAATAAATAGCGAGTCAACATGAAAGTATTAGTTACAGGTTGCAATGGGCAAGTTGGTCATTTTTTGGTTGAACAATTACAAGATAAGGCTGAAGTCTTAGCTGTAGATGCACAAGAGTTAGATATTACTCAACAGCAAGCGGTTAACGATGTAGTTAATAAATTTAAGCCCGATGTAATTATCAATGCTGCTGCCCATACGGCTGTTGATCGAGCAGAAACAGAGCAAGAACTGTCGTATAAAGTAAATTGTGATGGGCCGAAGTATTTGGCTCAAGCAGCACAATCCATTGGGGCATCAATCTTACATATATCGACCGATTATGTATTTGAAGGCAATAAAGATGGCTTGTATAACGAAGATGATGTAACAAATCCCCAAGGTGTGTATGGCGCAAGTAAACTAGCAGGAGAGCAGGCTGTTATACAAGCGTGTGAAAAACACATCATTCTTCGAACTGCTTGGGTATTTGGTCAGCACGGAAATAATTTTGTTAAAACTATGCTTCGTTTAGGGAAAGAACGCGATTCACTGAGTATTGTTGGAGATCAGTTTGGTGGCCCAACCTATGCCGCAGATATAGCTGCAGCGTTAATCTGTATCGCGCATCAGTCGCATGCAGGAAAAAATGCTTGGGGAGTGTATCATTTCTCAGGTATGCCTTACGTTAATTGGTATCAATTTGCACACGCTATTTTTACTCAAGCTTTAGAGCAAAACACATTGGAAAAAGCACCAAAGTTAACTTCTATCTCCACTCACCAATATCCTACACCAGCGAAAAGACCGGCTAATTCAACGCTGGATTGTCACAAGATAAAACGTATTTTTGGCATTTTACCCAGTGACTGGAAAAAAGCATTAACCAAAATTAAAGAATATTAAGCATGATAATAATCGACACTAAAATTCCAGATGTAAAAATCATTGAGCCAACAGTATTTGGTGATGAGCGTGGCTTCTTTATGGAAACATGGAATCAAAAACAATTTGAAAAGCTCGTAACTGGTAAACCAACGCAATTTGTGCAAGATAATCATTCAAAATCCAAGAAAGGAATTTTACGAGGGTTACATTACCAGACCGAAAATACTCAAGGGAAGCTCGTAAGGGTCATTGCTGGAGAGGTATTTGATGTAGCAGTAGATATTCGAAAAAATTCATCAACGTTCGGTCAGTGGGTTGGCGTGTATTTGTCATCGGAAAATAAAAGACAGCTTTGGGTGCCTGAAGGGTTTGCCCACGGTTTTTATGTGACGAGTGATGAGGCTGAATTTGTTTATAAATGTACAAATTACTACAGCCCGGAATTTGAGATATCTATTAAATGGGATGATGACTACTTAGGGATTGATTGGCCTATTACACATAAAGTAATGTTATCAGAAAAAGACTGTAAAGCGATGGCATTTAAGGCTTTTTCTAAATGTTAGATAGAACGATAATTAAAAATATCACATCTCTTTTTAGTATACGTATTGCAGGTTATGTGATTCCTTTAATTACTCTGCCTTACCTTGTTCGGGTGTTAGAGCCTCAAGGCTATGGTACTTTGGGATTTAGTCTAGCAATAGTTCAGTATTTTATAATTGTAGTTAATTATGGTTTTGATTTATCTGCTACACAAAAAATAGCAAAACTCAATGATGAGAAAGATAAAGTAAGTGCTATATTTTGGTGCGTAATAACCGCTAGGATGATGTTATCAATTATAGGGTTGTTAATACTTTTTTTGCTTTCAGGTGTTATAAGCAATATAAATGAAATTTTTCCGGTATTGCTGTGCGCATATATATCTGTGATAGGAACAGCCTTGTTTCCGCAGTGGTTATTCCAGGGGAAGGAGCAACTAGGGGTAATATCAATATTCAGAATAGTAGTTCAGATCATTAATATTCCGTTTTTAATTATGTTTGTTAATGACAGTAATGATATTTGGATTGCTGCGCTAATTAGTTCGTTGCCGTCACTGTCTATAGTATTCTTTTCTTCGTACATTATCTTTGAACGAAAATGGGTTGTGTGGTCACCACCTTCCATAAGTGGTATAAAAAAAGAAATGTCTGATGGTTGGCATTTGTTTTTGTCTACTGCCGCAATTAGTTTGTATACAACTAGTACTACGGTTATATTAGGTATTGTTTCTGGCCCAGTTAGTGTAGCTATATATCTATCTGCTAATAAACTTATTCAGGCTGCTCAGGGTATTTATTCTCCAATATCAGCTTCGTTCTATCCTAGAATAAATAATTTGATGGCTAAAAGTAAAAAAGATGCTTTAGAGGTCGTAAGGTATTTGATGAAGCTCCAAATGATATTGACTTGCATAATTAGTCTAGTGGTTTTTATATTCGCGCCGTTAGTTGTCGAGTTGTTGTTTGGAGAGGAGTATGAAAGAAGTGGCGTAGTGTTAAGAATTCTCAGTGTGCTCCCCGCTATAGTCGGCTTTAGTAATATTCTGGGGGTTCAAGTTTTACTAACTCATGGCTACAAGAAAGATTTCTCAAGAGTGTTAATGCTTTCAGGAGTTATTAGTTTGGTGACATTGATTCCACTATGTTATTTGTTGGAGTCTGAGGGCGCCGCTATCTCCGTTGTTATCACCGAGAGTATCGTTACTTTGCTAATGTTGCAAAAGGTGTTTAAAAGGCAAATACCACTTTTTAAGTTTGATTTACGGGTGTTTAAATAAATGAAATACGATTATTTGGTTGTTGGTTCTGGACTTTTTGGCTCTGTGTGTGCTCACGAACTGCAAAAAAAAGGTAAAAAAGTACTGGTTATAGATAAAAGAGAACATATAGGTGGTAATATATATACAGAGGACCAAGGTGGAATTCAAGTGCATAGATATGGTGCCCATATATTCCACACTAATGATAAATTTATATGGGATTACGTTAATTCATTTGTAGAGTTTAATAGGTTTACAAATTCCCCATTAGCAAATTATAAAGGTCAGTTATTCAACTTGCCATTTAATATGAATACGTTTTATCAACTTTGGGGAACAAAAACTCCTAAAGAAGCAAAGGAAAAGATTGATAAGCAACGTCAAGAGTTAAATGGTAAAGAGCCTACAAATTTAGAAGAGCAAGCAATATCTTTAGTTGGTCGTGACATCTATGAAAAGTTAATTAAAGGATATACAGAAAAGCAATGGGGTAGAAACTGCACTGATTTACCTGCTTTTATAATTCGTCGGTTACCAGTCCGCTTTACTTACGATAACAACTATTTTTCAGACAAGTATCAAGGTGTACCATTAGGTGGTTATACAGCATTGATTGAAAAAATGCTTGATGGTGTAGATACTAGACTGAATGTAGATTTCTTTGAAAATAGAGACGAGTTAGAAGCTTGTGCTAAGAGTGTAATTTATACGGGGCCTATTGATGAATATTTCGGATGTAAGTTAGGGAAGTTAGAATATAGAACTCTGCAGTTTAAAACTTCAGTTTTGCAGCAAGCAAATTTCCAAGGTAATGCTGTAATAAACTTTACAGAACGAGATATTCCTTATACCCGGATTATAGAACATAAGCATTTTGATCCTGTGGACACTAATCATACGGTTGTAACAGAGGAATACCCTTCAGAATGGAAGGAAGGGGATGAACCATATTACCCTGTAAATAATAGTAAAAACATGGAGTTATATAAAAGATATCGCAGTCTCCCTAAGGCTGATAATGTTATATTTGGCGGAAGATTGGCAGAATATAAGTACTATGATATGCATCAAGTCATACGTTCGGCATTAAATACAGTTAATAAGATAGAGGTATAATATGAAAAATTTAGTTGTACTTTGTCCTGCAAATGTGACTACAGGTGGCCCTGAGTTATTACATCAGTTTGTGCATGAGATGAACTTATTGAAAGTACCTTCTAAAATTTTATATTATCCTTTTGAAGGAAGAGCTGAAACTCCACAAGCGTATAAGATGTACAATGCTCCTCAAATTAGGCTGGAAGATTGCTGTAAAGAGAGTACTTATTTAGTTGTTCCTGAAGTCGCTACCGATTATTTAAGTGGTATAAAGTTTAAAAATGCTGCTATTTGGTGGTTATCAGTTGACAATTATACCAAAAAGCTACCAAAAACTATAAAGTCAAAGCTCAAGTGGTTAATTGAAAAGCATTTTCTGAATAGAGCTAAGCCTTTATTAGTTAATGAGATGCAACAGTTCACACACTTAACTCAAAGTTTTTACGCAAGAAAGTTTCTTGAAAAAAATGGAATAGAAAGATCATACATGCTAAGTGACTACTTAAGTAGTGAGCATTTTTTAGAAGTAAATGAGGTAAAGGAAAATATTGTAGCATTCAACCCTAAAAAGGGAGTCGACTTTACAGCTAGTGTTATTAGTAAGTTAAATGATATAAGTTTTGTTCCTATTCAGAATATGAGCGCTAAGGAAGTATCACACCTTCTAGCAAGGAGTAAAGTTTACATAGACTTTGGTGAGCATCCCGGAAAAGATAGAATCCCAAGAGAAGCGGCAATGGCCGACGCGGTTGTAATTACAGGGCGAAAAGGAAGTGCGGATTATAAGGAGGATGTATATATTTGTGATGAGTATAAATTTTTGGAGTCTCAAGAGTCTATTGATAATATCGGAACATTAATTAGAAATGTATTTGATAATTTTAATGAGCATCACAGCAAATTTGAAGATTATAGAAATAACATTAGGTCAGAAAAGGCCTTATTTAAAAAGCAAGTGCGAGATTTTTCTAAGTTAATTTTTGATAAGTGTTAATGTTATATGTGGAATTATTTCTTATAATTTAAATGGATTTGGTCATACATAAGCGTCAATTTTTATTTGGCTCTATGGTGGCGATGAATTAAAAAAAAATTATAAATAATTGTTTCCTAAAATATTTCTGTTGTAACATATTTTTTATTTCTTAATATATAATCTTGATTTTATGTAAGTTGCTAAAATAAATTTGTTTATCTATATATCTCGATGTTGTCATATTAAGATAGTTTTTATTTAATTTGCTAGGTCTAATTTACTAATTAAAGGTTTTGTTTTGGGTAAAAAATACGCAATACTATTGGTCTATTCAAACATCTGTAAGCAAAGTGTCATTGAATCTTTTGTTTTTCATTCTAAATTAATTTTGGGTTCTGATTGTACTATTTTGGTTGTTGAAAATAACTTATCTTCTGTATTTAACTACAAGGCCTCGGGTGATGTTACATTTATAACAGGTGATAATACTTTATCTGAATTCAGTGGATGGGCAAAAGGAATAGATTACATCAAAAAGTGTAATATTGTTAATGAAGGTGACATTTTTCTTTTTGGTAATGATACATTTAATAATCACCGTAGCTTTTCTGTTTTAGATTCTTTATTATTCAAATGGATGGCTAGTAAGCTTAAAAAACCTGAACCAGTTATTATTGGAGAAGTATGCAGAACTAATAGAATATGTTCACTGGATGGAATGGCTTTTAGTAGTTGGGTTTCTACTTATCTTTTTATGGCAAATGTAAAGATGGTTAAAAGATTCAGTGAAGCTATCGTTAGTGGTCGCGAATGTATTGAAAGGGTAACTGATAAGTATATTTCATTCAGCAACAAAAGGGTTTGCTCTGAATTATCTGCACATATTAATTCTTGGTTAAGGCCAGTAGACCAACAGCAGCACTCATGGTATAAATCGCATTCAGATGATTTAGAGTTGATTTATAGAAAAGCTGAGGCCATTTTAAACGAAAAAAGACTTTCTGCTATTACTGTTAATTCAAACGGAAGACTTTATAGTGTTTATGACTCTATGCTTGGTGATTTAATAAAAAAGGTAGGGTGGTCTATTTACTATCGTCGGAGAAAATTATGAATGTTTTTATTTCACCTTCAGGAAACATTGATAATGAATATCTGCATATTACAAATAACATTATATCTGATATATGTGGCGTTAGAGTTAAGGGTATTAATTGCCTAAAGTTTTATAATATCTTTGAACGAAAGCGAAATTGTGCAATATTGAATTGGTATGAAGATTCTGTCTTTGATAGGCGAAGCATTAAATATAGGTGGTCTCTATTTTTTATTTTTATTTTAAAAGTTTTGTATATAAAAAGTCTTTGCAGTAAAGTTATTTATATTAAACATAACTATAAGCCGCATGGTTCACAAAGCGGTTCCTTGATTTTTTCTTTAAGTAAGTATCTTATTGAGAAAATGGCTTCAAAAAAAGTTGCTCATACTGATAATATAGATGGCTTTGATTTTGTTCCTCACCCATTGTATTTGAATGATGAGGATTTCTTGGGGGCTCTCAATAATATTTGTGAAAGGAGTGTCGATTATTTCATTTTCGGTACAGTTAGTCGTTATAAAAAATTACACAAGCTTTTAAACGAGTGGCCAGAAAATATTGCTCTTACAATTTGGGGTAAGTGCAATGATACTGAACTGGAACAAGAAATATGTAAAATAATTTGTGAGAGAGCGCTTTCTGTAACCTGGCGAAATGAGTTTATAGATATAAAAGAGCTTAATTCAAAGCTATTAACTTGTAAGCATGTAATTGTTAATAACGATGATTCTACAATGATTGCTTCTGGCGTTTTTTATCACGCGATTTCATTCGGTTGCAATGTATTGGTTAATAAAAGTGCCTTTTCTTATTTTGCTAAAAAAAAGCACGGTAATATTTGTGCGGAGTATACAGTAAATAACCTTGAATCAGTTTTGAAAATAAATAATTTTCATTCGGTGGATTCAAGCGTCTTGGATATTTCAGGCCGTCAAAGTCTTGCTAAGAAGTGGGCAGAGATGATCTTCAAATAATTTAAGTAATAATCGATTGGTGGTGTTTTTTGAATATTCTTTTCTTTGTAAATGATAAAGTTGATTTTAGCACTGGTGTTGGAATAAAGATAACCTCTCAATCTAAAGCTATGTCATTTTTATCAGATGATTATTACTTCATTTATGCCCATGATAGTTCTAAATACAGGGTATCAAGTGATGGTAGTGTATTGAAAGAAAGGTGGGCTTTTACACCTTTGCTTTTACGTTATCAATTTGACAATCTATTAAGGTTTATAATTGATAATAATATTGAACTGATTTACATTAGGTACACTCACTTTTCTTCGCCGACTTTTCTTCGTTTTTTATGTGAGTTAAAGAAACATAATATTATAATAGTGCTTGAATTTCCGACTTTTCCGTACGACTCTGAATACAATTCTTTGGGCTTTTTGTCGAAAGTTAAACTAGAGATTGACAAGGTTTTCAGGTGTAGGTTACATGAGTTTGTTGATTATGCCGTTACCTTTACTGAAAACGATAAGGATATTCTTGGCATGAAAACAATTTGCATATCCAATGCTGTAGATAGGATGGCAATTGAGAAACGGGGAGAAACTTTGAGGGAATTAGAGTCTGCGACCTTTCCTGAAACAATTGTGTTTACCGCAGTATCTTCTATGCACTCTTGGCATGGTATTGATAGATTTATAAATTCAATTGAAGCTTATATTAGAAAGATTGGAACTTCGATCAAAATCAAGTTTAATGTTGTCGGTGATGGTCCTCAGTTAATTCCGCTTAAAAATATGGTGGAAGATAAAAATCTTTCACAATATGTCTTATTTCATGGGCAACTCACAGGTAAAGAATTGGAGTCAATACTTTTAAGTACTCATATTGGAGTCGATTCGTTGGGACGGTTCAGATCTGGCAACTTGAGTAACAATTCACTTAAATCAAAAGAGTACCTGTCTTATGGTCTTCCTGTTTTAAAATCGCATATCGATAAGAGTATTGATAGTTCGGGGTTTGTTTTTAATGTTAAGAATGATGAGTCTATTATAAATATTGATAATCTCCTTACACTGTATCAGAAACTTTTAACCACTAGCAATAGGCTCGCGATCAACGAGTTTTGTAGGTCCAATTTTAGTTGGGATGTACAGTTGTCTCAAATTTTAGAGAGTGTATCTGTTGATAAATGATAGAAAAGTAGACTTTTTCTCAGCAAGTTTACTGTTTTGTTTTAGCCTTATGTTCAACAATCTGTCTGTTGGGCCAGTATTTTTATCAGATATCTTTACACTGATTGCGGTTGTGTTGTTAACTGCAGGTGATAATTTAAAGTATAACGTTAGCAGCAATGAAAAAATATTGTATTTATTGTTTATAATATTTATTTGCCACTCAATTTTCATTATTACTTATCATGGTGGAGATTATTTAAATGAAGTCCTCAGGAGTTTTAGGGTTCCTTTATATTATTATGTGATTAGTCAGTTGTTTGTTAGATTTCGTGAAATTCTATATACGGTTTTTGTTGTATTTGTAGTCGTACATTCTATTTTAGTTGTTGCAGGAGCATTGAATCAGCAGGTTTTTGAGTTTTTAGGAGCATTCATTCGCTATGAAAAGCTGTGGTGGTATGGTAGAGGTAATGGATTAACAACTTCCTTTGATGCTGCAGGCTTTTTGATTTTAACTGCCATTATTTTACTTTCAATTAATGTTACAAAAACTAAAACTTTTCTTGCTTTTTTTCTTCTTGCTGCAGGATTTTTTACTGGTAGAACATTTATGGTATTAGGTCCAATAGCATTTTTTATTTATCATTTTGTTTTCCAGAAAAGATTTGCGGTTACTTTAATTTTTATACTAGTGCTTTTTTTGTTTTCTTTAATTGTTAATCAGATTTTTCCTTTTCTTATTCTGTTTATTGAAGGCTTAAGTTCAATAGGGCAGGGCGATGGGTATTATGATACCACCGGAAGACTTATAATTTGGGCTGCTCAGGTAGCTGATTATATATCTTTTTTAGGAACTGGGAAGGACTTGGTAGGGGTTGATTTAGGTTATTTGAAAACTCTGCATTATGGTGGTCTTATATATTTTCTGTTCCAATTGTCAATAGTAATCTTAATTCCGCTCACATTAATAAGAAGAGTTGCAGATTTTTTTCCCGTGCTAGTGTTTTTGACTTTTTTTCTGATTTACAATGTTAAGATATACGCTTTCTTTTCTTCTATATTTATGCCTGTTTTTTTTCTTTTGGTGTTCGCTTTGGCTAATTGTAATAGAACGTCTCGTGAACGTAGTAATTGACTTTTTCTTTGGCATTGAGTTTTAAAAGGGGTTCATTTTGATTAGTGTGTGTATGGCAACTTTTAATGGGGCTGAATTTCTAAGGGAACAAATCTGTTCCATATTAAGTCAATTGGGTCCCAATGATGAACTTGTTATCTCTGACGATGGCTCAATTGATGATACTCTGGCTATAATCGGTGCTTTTAATGATGGCAGGATAAAAGTGTTCATTAATGAGGGGAGCAGAGGTTACAGCACAAACTTTAACAACGCGATTGAAAAAGCGACTGGCGATGTAATTTTTTTGTCTGACCAAGACGATATATGGCTTCCTAGTAAGGTTGAAAAATGTCTTAAGGAGCTGAAAAAGTCAGATTTTGTTGTTCATGATGCTAAAGTCGTAGATTATAATCTACAAATTCTGATGGATTCTTATTTTGATTATAGGAATGTAAAGCCAGGTTTTGTTGCAAATTTTGTTCGGATAGGTTACTTGGGGTGTTGTATGGCATTTAAGCGTAAAGTGCTTGATAAAGCTAATCCAATGCCGTTGAAATATAAAGTTATTACTCACGACTCTTGGTTGACGTTGGTTTCTGAATTTTATTTTAGTGTATCACTTATAGATGAACCATTACTCTTATATCGCAGACATGGTTCTAATGTTTCTAATGGTGGTGCCAGCGAGGGTAATAGTTTAGCATTTAAGGTGTACATAAGAGTCTTTTCATTGCTAAAAATAGTGTCAAGATTTAGAATTTGTTAGGATAAATAATATGAAAGTTGCATTAATTACAGGAATAACAGGCCAGGACGGGTCTTACTTAGCTGAGTTATTATTAGAGAAAGGATATAAAGTGCACGGTATTAAACGTCGAGCATCCTCTTTTAATACATCGCGAATTGATCATATTTACCAAGACCGTCATGAGTCAAACCCTAATTTTTTCCTGCATTACGGTGATTTAACCGACACCTCTAATCTAACTCGTATTTTAAAAGAGGTGCAGCCAGATGAAGTTTATAACTTAGGTGCGCAGTCTCACGTTGCTGTTTCTTTTGAGGCGCCAGAGTACACGGCTGATGTCGATGCGATCGGTACTTTGCGCTTGCTAGAAGCAATTCGCTTCTTAGGCATGGAAAAGAAAACAAAATTTTACCAAGCTTCGACGTCCGAGCTTTACGGTGAAGTTCAAGAGATTCCGCAAAAGGAAACTACACCATTTCATCCGCGTTCACCCTATGCAGTGGCAAAAATGTATGCATATTGGATCGTAGTTAATTACCGCGAATCATACGGTATGTACGCTTGTAATGGCATTTTGTTTAATCATGAGTCTCCACGTCGAGGTGAAACCTTTGTGACCCGTAAGATTACTCGCGCATTAGCGAATATTTCTCAAGGTTTAGAGAAGTGTTTATACCTAGGTAACATGGATGCATTACGTGACTGGGGTCATGCTAAAGATTACGTGCGTATGCAGTGGATGATGCTCCAACAAGATACCGCGGAAGATTTTGTTATTGCAACTGGTAAGCAAATCTCTGTTCGTGAGTTTGTACGTATGTCTGCGGCTGAACTGGGTGTTACAATAGAGTTTAGCGGTAAAGGCGTTCAGGAGGTGGCGACGGTAGTGGGCATTGAAGGAGATAATGCGCCAGCACTTAAAGTGGGTGATGTAATCGTTCAGGTGGATCCACGTTATTTTCGCCCTGCTGAAGTAGAAACGCTATTAGGTGACCCGTCTAAGGCGAAACACAAACTAGGTTGGGAACCACAAATCACAGTTGAAGAAATGTGTGAAGAAATGGTTAGAAACGATTTAAATAAGGCTAAGCAGCATGCCATATTAAAAAGTTATGGCTACGATGTTAGCGTTTCGGTCGAATAGGCTTTTAGGGTAGATGGTATTTACAAAGAGCTGGCTAAATACTAGCTTTTCGTTTTGAAAGAAATTAGGGCTGAGAATGAAGAAGATATTTGTGGCGGGTCATAATGGCATGGTTGGCTCAGCCATAACTCGTCAATTGCATACTAGTGAAAATGTTCAGGTTGTTACACGTAACCGCACCGAGCTTGATTTACTTGACCAGCAAGCTGTACGTGAATTTTTTGCATCAGAGCAAATCGACCAAGTTTACCTGTCTGCTGCCAAAGTAGGTGGGATTGTGTCAAATAATACTTACCCAGCTGAATTCATTTATGAAAACCTGACAATTCAAAACAACATTATTCACAGTGCACATTTAGCGGGCGTGCAGAATTTATTGTTTTTAGGCTCGTCGTGCATCTACCCTAAGCTGGCTGAGCAGCCGATGACAGAGCAGGCGCTACTGACAGGCACTTTAGAGCCGACCAACGAGCCTTATGCTATAGCAAAAATTGCCGGAATCAAAATGTGCGAGTCTTACAATCGCCAGTATGGTCGAAACTATCGCTCGGTGATGCCAACGAACTTGTACGGTGAGAACGATAATTTCCACCCAGAAAATTCTCACGTTATTCCTGCACTATTACGTCGTTTCCATGAGGCCAAACTTAACAGTGATGCGAAGGTAGTTGCATGGGGCTCTGGTAAACCGATGCGAGAATTCTTGCATGTGGATGATATGGCAGCCGCATCTATCTATGTCATGAACCTCTCGCAAGCAGTCTATGAAGCAAACACAGAGCCTATGTTAAGTCACATTAATGTCGGCACTGGTGTTGATTGTACGATTAGAGAGCTGGTAGAAACGGTTGCCAAAGTGGTTGGCTTTGAAGGTGAGATTGAGTTTGATGCGACCAAACCTGACGGCGCTCCGCGCAAACTTATGGACGTATCTCGCCTTAAAGCTCTGGGTTGGCAGGCAAAAATTGAATTAGAGCAAGGTCTTGCATTGACCTATGACTGGTTCTTAGCCAACCAAGATAATTTTAGAAAGTAGGCTGTGTGATGTTTTTAGACCAAGACACTTTCAAAGCGGTGATTGCCAGTACGCCGTTAGTCTCCATTGATTTGGTTGTTATCAATACGAAGGGACAAGCTTTGTTAGGGCGGCGTTTAAATCGCCCTGCTAAGGACTATTGGTTTGTGCCTGGTGGGCGAATACTAAAAAATGAAGCCATAGCTGATGCCTTAAAGCGTCTAACCCAAGATGAACTCGGTCAAGTGTTTACCACGGAACAGGCGAGCTTGTTGGGTCCTTTTGACCATTTTTATGACGACTATGTGTTTGGTGATGAGATAACTACCCACTATGTGGCCATTGCCTTTATTTTGAAGCTTGAATGTGAGTTGGATAATTTACCTTTAGGTTTACAGCACGGGGGGTATCAGTGGTTCGATATCCCTCAATTGATGACCAATGCTAAGGTCCACAAACACACTAGGTGGTATTTTGAGAATCACACAACTGACTTACTCGAAAAGGATTAAAAATGATATTACCTGTCATCATGGCCGGCGGCTCTGGTTCGCGTTTATGGCCGCTTTCACGTCAACAATTTCCTAAGCAGTTTTTAACCTTATTGGGTAAAGATTCCATGCTGCAAACTACCGCGCAGCGTTTAAAAGGGATTGAGCATGTGCCAGCTTTGGTTATTTGTAATGAAGAACACCGTTTTTCGGTCGCTGAGCAGTTTCGAGCTAACGCCATCCAAACCAGCGGTATTATCTTGGAGCCGGCGGGACGTAATACCGCACCTGCAATCGCTTTAGCAGCGATGCAAGCTCTGAAAAATGGTAGTGACCCGCTATTACTTGTGTTGGCGGCTGATCACGTTATAAAAGACGAAGAGGCATTTTGTTCATCGGTTAAGCAAGCATTGCCGTTTGCGAAAGCGGATAAGTTAGTAACCTTTGGTATTGTACCTACTGCTCCTGAAACAGGTTACGGCTACATCAAGCGTGGCAACGTGCAAGGTGATAATGCTGGTTTTAGCGTGGCACAGTTTGTTGAAAAACCTAATCTAGAAACTGCTCAGGAATATCTCTCGTCAGGTGAATACTACTGGAACAGTGGTATGTTTTTATTCAAAGCCAGTGCGTATTTGGCTGAGCTTAAAACCCATCGGCCCGATATATTTAGTGCATGTGAGCAAGCCATGGCGGCAACACAAGCCGATTTGGACTTTATACGTGTTAATAAAGAGGCGTTTGAAGCGTGTCCTGATGATTCGATTGATTACTCGGTGATGGAAAAAACTGCGCAAGCGGTAGTTGTGCCTATGGACTGCGGTTGGAGTGATGTAGGAAGTTGGTCTGCACTGTGGGAAGTTTCAGATAAAGACGAATATGGTAATGCTTGTCGAGGTGATGTTATTAACCTCAATACTCGTAATACGTATGTTCACGCGACAGAAAAGCTCGTTACTACAATTGGTTTGGACGACGTAGTAATAGTCGAAACCAAAGATGCGATTTTGGTGGCGAAACAAGCTGAAGTACAGCAAGTAAAAAAGATTGTGGAGCAGCTAAAAACAGAAGATCGTGGCGAGTGGCAACATCACCGTGAAGTTTACCGTCCTTGGGGGAAATACGATTCGATTGATAATGGTGATCGCTTCCAAGTCAAACGCATTACGGTTAAGCCAGGTGAGAAGCTTTCTATTCAGATGCACCATCATCGTGCTGAACATTGGATTGTGGTAACTGGTACGGCAAGAGTCACCAATGGTGATAAAGATATTTTGCTGACCGAGAACCAATCCACTTATATTCCGGTCGGGGTAGTCCATGCGCTGGAAAATCCTGGCAAAGTGCCACTTGAGTTAATCGAAGTACAGTCAGGCTCTTACCTTGGAGAAGATGATATTGTGCGTTTTGAAGACAGATACGGCAGGGTAAATTGATGATGCAGGTAAGTGTTTCCCTAGTCATCAAAGAAAGTGGGGTTGCTTTTGGTACTAGTGGCGCTCGTGGTTTGGTTACAGACTTTAAACCGGAAGTATGCGCCGCCTTTACTTTAGCGTTTATTCAAGTCATGCAACAAAACTTTAGTTTTAAGCGTTTGGCTATTGCGATTGATAACCGCCCAAGTAGTCCTGATATTGCTGCAGCTTGTATTGCAGCAGCAAAAGCAATTGGCTTAGAAGTTGATTATTACGGTGTGATTCCAACACCTGCACTTGCTGTTACTTCAATTTCGGATAACGTCCCTGCTATTATGGTTACTGGTAGCCATATTCCATTTGACAGAAATGGGCTGAAGTTTTATCGCCCAGATGGTGAAATAAGCAAATCTGAGGAATTGGCAATTTTAGCTTCTGAATGCGCTCTTATTGATTTCAGCGTTGCTTCATTACCTGATGTTTCTGAACGAGCAGCGAATGCTTATGTAGAGCGATATCTCAATTTATTTAGTGCTGATTCATTAAAAGGTAAGCGCATAGGGGTTTATGAGCACTCTAGTGCGGGACGCGACTTATACGTAGGTTTGTTTGAGAAGTTAGGAGCAAAAGTAATTAGCCTTGGTCGCAGTAATAACTTTGTTCCGATTGATACAGAAGCAGTTTGCAAATCTGATATCGATATGGCTGTTAAATGGCAGAAAGAGTTTCAGCTTGATGCGATTTTTTCTACAGATGGTGATGGTGATAGACCTCTGTTATCCGATGAAACTGGTAACTATTTACGTGGTGATATTTTATGCTTACTTGCCGCAAAACACTTAGGAATTGAAGCATTAGCCGTTCCGGTTAGCTGTAATTCAGCGATTGAAGATTGTGGTGCATTTAAAAAGGTTGTTAGAACAAAAATTGGTTCACCTTATGTGATTGCCGCATTTGATAAGTTAAAGCTATCCAACTTTGATGTAGCAGGGTTTGAAGCTAATGGTGGATTTATACTCGGAACAGCTATCAATGTGAATGGTCTTACCCTTAGTTCTTTGCCTACACGAGACGCACTCCTTCCTGCCTTGGCAGTGTTAACTAGTGTCGGTACTGGTAGTATTTCAGACTTAGTTAGTGATTTACCAAATATTTATACCGCGAGTGATCGGATTCAAAATTTTGAGCGCAGCAAGAGTTTAGCTATTATTAATAAAGGCTTGATAGACCCTCAAGGTTTGTTGTTACAGTGTGGTTTAAGTGATTTTAATATTGATAGTATGGATGATACTGATGGGTTGCGTTTGAGGCTTGATAATGGTGAGGTTGTGCATCTACGTCCATCAGGGAACGCACCTGAATTAAGGTGTTACGCTGAGGCCGATAGTTATTTAAGGGCAACTGATTTGGTTCGGATCACTTTGAATTCCATAAGAAGTATTTAGCATAAATGAAAGTTTCAATAATCACTGTTTGTTATAATTCAGAAAATACGATTGAAGATACACTTAAGTCGGTTGCTCAACAGACATATAACAATATCGAACATATAGTAATTGATGGTAACTCTACCGACGCGACAAACTCTATTGTTGAAAGATACAGTGAGTTTGTTGCTATTCATGTTAGTGAATCAGATAAAGGATTATACGATGCAATGAATAAAGGATTAATCCTAGCTACGGGTGAGCTAGTAGGCATCCTTAACTCAGATGATATACTGGCTGATAGCAACAGTATTCAACGTATTGTGCGAGCTGTTGAGAATGTAGAAAGTGTTGATGGTGTCTATGGTGATGTTGGCTATTACGATTTCACATTGACTAAAAAAACGCGTCATTACTCATCAAAGGGGTTTCATAAAGACAAATTCTCAAGAGGGTTTATGCCAGCCCATCCATCCTGTTATTTTAAAAGATCTTTTATTAGTCAGGTTGGTTTATATAGTTTGGACTTTAAAATCGCGGCTGATTTTGATTTCTTAGTGAGAGCATTTGCTATCCCTAATTCTTCGTTCTGTTATTTACAAGAAGAGATTGTTAAAATGCGGGAGGGGGGGATCAGTACATCGGGATTTACTTCAAATATTTTGCTTAATAGAGAAATTATTCAATCTTGTAGAAATAATGGGTTACATTGTTCTTGGTTGTCAGTACTGAGTAAGTACCCGGAGAAAATTATGGGGTTGATTTTTAAATGATTTTGATTACTGGCTCCAATGGATTTTTAGGTAGTCGTATTGTAGAGCGGAGTCTCAGTAAGGATCTTGTCCTTCTAGACCGAGGTGCAGAGAGTAAACATAAAGACTATCCGTTTTTTCAAACAGAAATAAATAGTTTTGATGATTACTCCCAGGCGCTTATCGGATGTAGAACTGTGATTCATTGTGCTGCGCGAGTCCATGTAATGGATGATAACGTGACAGACCCATTAGCACTCTATCGAGAGGTAAATACAGCTGGAACCGTTAACCTAGCGAAGCAAGCTATTAGGGCCGGTGTGAAGCGATTTGTCTTTATCAGCAGTATCAAGGTTAATGGTGAAAGTAGTCAACCAAGTAAGCCTTTTACTTCAAGCGACCCTCACGCATCTCAAGATGATTATGGTTTGTCTAAGTCGGAAGCAGAGCTGCAGTTGCAGGCAGTTGCCAAAGGTTCAGGAATGGATGTGGTGATTATTCGTCCAACATTGGTCTATGGTCCTGGTGTGAAAGCAAATTTTGCTTCGTTGATGAGTTTTGTTTCAAAAGGTATACCGCTTCCATTTGGATGTATTACTAATAACAAGCGAAGCTTGGTATCAGTCGATAATTTAGTTGATTTGATCATCAGGTGCATTGAACACCCGAAGGCGGCTAACCAAGTGTTTCTGGTGTCAGATGGCTATGATGTCTCGACTTCTGAAATGGTTAGCGAAATAGCCACTGCTCTAGGCAAGACTACTAGACAATTACCTGTTCCCGTTTGGTTGTATAAGTGGGTAGGTAAATTATTCAACAAATCAGATGTTGTGGATAGACTAACCGGCTCATTGCAAGTTGATATTAGTCATACAAAAGAAGCCTTAGGTTGGAATCCTCCTCAGAGCTTGCAAGAAGGATTCAAACAAACGGCAGAAGCTTTTTTACTTAAAAAAAACAAATAGAGTACTTACATGATTCGTCTAATTGATTTCCTAGCAGCCTTTTTGGGCTTGCTGTTACTTTGGCCAATTTTGCTCATTGTGACAATTATTGGCATGTTTGATACAGGTTCACCAATTTTTGTCCAGACACGTGTAGGCAAGAATCAGATACCTTTTAAGCTGATTAAGTTTCGTACAATGTCAGTTGAAACTAAGTCTGTAGCTAGCCATCTAGCCAGTAATGCCTCAATTACTAAGTTAGGGTTATTCCTTCGTAAGACTAAAATCGATGAATTACCACAATTGATTAATGTTCTCAAAGGTGAAATGAGCTTAGTTGGTCCTCGTCCGAATTTATACAATCAAGAGGAACTAATTAAAGAACGAGATGTTTTAGGCGTGTATGATGTTTTGCCTGGGATTACAGGTTTAGCCCAAGTACAAAATATTGATATGTCGACACCTAAATTATTGGCTCAAACAGATAAAGAAATGGTTGATACACTTACCGTAAAAAAATACTTTAAGTATATTTTGATGACTGTCACAGGAACTGGTTCTGGTGATGCGATAAAGTAGGTTATTTTCGTTATGTTCATTTGCTTTTAATTGGCACTTACTTTTTTAAAATTAGTACCGTTTCATTTTTTAGGAATTTTAATAATGAAAATAACCATCGCGGGCACAGGATATGTGGGCCTCTCAAACGCCATGCTGCTTTCCCAGCATAACCAAGTTGTTGCCGTGGATATCATCCCTGATAAGGTGGCGATGCTGAATAATAAGCAGTCCCCAATTGTGGATGCCGAGATCGAACACTTTTTATCAAATAAGGCGCTTAATTTTACAGCAACCTTAGATAAACAAACGGCTTATACAGATGCTGACTATGTGGTGATCGCCACGCCGACCGATTATGACGTCGAGACCAACTATTTCAATACTTCCTCAGTCGAGGCGGTCATAAAGGATGTGATGGCGATTAATCCCAACGCGGTCATGGTGATCAAATCTACTGTTCCGGTAGGGTACACCGAGCGCATAAAGCAAGAGTTCAATTGCCATAACATTATTTTCTCGCCAGAGTTTCTGCGTGAAGGTAAAGCACTGTTTGATAACCTTCATCCATCGCGCATCATTGTGGGTGAACGTTCAGAACGTGCCCAAATATTCGCGAACTTGTTGGTTGAAGGGGCGCAGAAGCAAGATATTCCTGTGCTGTTTACTGAGTCGACAGAAGCCGAAGCGGTTAAGCTGTTTTCGAATACTTACCTTGCGATGCGCGTTGCTTATTTCAACGAGCTGGATTCCTATGCTGAAGCTCATGGCTTAGATGCCCGTCAAATCATCGAAGGGGTGGGGCTAGACCCGCGTATTGGCAATCACTATAACAATCCTTCATTTGGTTATGGGGGGTATTGCCTGCCTAAAGATACCAAGCAGCTGTTAGCCAATTATCAGGATGTGCCCAATAACATCATCGGGGCCATTGTGGATGCTAATCGTACCCGTAAAGATTTCATCGCTGATTCGATTTTAAAACGTCAGCCTAAAGTGGTGGGGATTTACCGATTGATCATGAAGACGGGCTCGGACAACTTCCGTGCGTCAAGCATTCAAGGGATCATGAAACGGTTAAAGGCGAAAGGGATTGAAGTTGTGGTTTATGAGCCTGTATTGGATGATGCCGAATTTCTTCACTCAAGAGTTATAAAAGACTTCGGTGAATTTAAAGAGTGCAGTGACGTGATTGTTTCAAATCGCATGGTGGAAGAACTGCATGATGTGATTGAAAAGGTCTATACACGTGATTTATTCGGTTCTGATTAACTTTTTGTTCAAAGAATAGTTCTATCTATTGGAAGAGACACTGTATTGCCTCTGTATAGCTAGAATGTTGCCGATGCAAACTGTCTCAGTTTTCTATAACCACGCGAATCGTGTCTCACGAGGTATTTTTAAAATTCGGTCTCCAAAACCGATAGCTTAGAGTATCCTACTCTCCTAGGGGGAGTTGTTAGTTACTACTTGGAGTTTGTATGCTTTCGTAACAAGCTTCGATGGTGATCCCCATGGCACGATTGATGTGATAATATGAGTGCCTTTGCGGTTGTATTATGGTTGAGTCACGTACTTTAAGATGTAGTACATTATGAACTTTAATTTTTTGGAGCGAAAAATGGATTTTTTGCAAAGCTTGTTTGGTTTGAAACGCACGCATAAGCGTGTTGTTAGTCTCATCATTGATGCATTCTTTCTCAGTTTTGCGTTTTGGACCGCATTGCTCGTGCGCATCGATGACATTTCTGTGCTGGCCAATTCCCACTACTGGCTGTTACTTTTTATCGTAGTTCCTTTGAGCTTAGTGGGTTTTGCAAAGCTTGGGTTATATCGTGCAGTATTGCGCTACATGGGGTTGCAAGCCCTGACGGCGATCGGTTTCGGTGTGATGCTCTCAACCATCATGTTGGTGCTTTTTGCCTTTTATGTTGATGCGCAACTGCCGCGAACCGTACCAATAATTTATGCCGCATTTTCATTAGTGTTTATCGGTGGCACCAGGGCAATAGTGCGCTCTATGGTAGGGTCTGGAATGAAGCGTGTCGGGGAACCCGTCATTATTTATGGCGCGGGTGTCAGTGGCAGACAGTTGTTAACTGCTCTGGTACAAAGCCATGAATATTATCCGTTTGCGTTTGTTGATGACGATGAAACGCTTCACGGCACTGTTATCCAAGGGGTTCATGTTCATTCTCCTTCTATCATTCGCAAGTTAATCAAGCAAAAAGCGGCTACCAAAATCTTACTCGCTATTCCGAGTGCATCTCGCTCTCGTCGACAGGCCATTTTGGAGCAGTTAGAGTCGTTAGCTGTGCAAGTGCTTACCTTGCCTGCCATGGCGGATCTTGTTAGTGGCAATAAGCTTTATAGCGATATTAAAGAAGTTGAAATCGATGATTTGCTCGGTCGCGATTGTGTGACGCCTAGAGCTGATCTGTTGGCAGCTAACATTCGTAACAAAGTGGTGATGGTTACCGGGGCCGGGGGGTCAATCGGCTCGGAGTTATGCCGGCAGATTTTAAAGCAGTCACCTAAGAAATTGGTGCTTTTTGAACTGTCTGAGTTCGGTTTGTATTCCATTGAGCGCGAACTTAATGCCATTGCAAAAGAGTTATCTCTCGATGTGAAAATCTATCCCATGATGGGGTCTGTACAGCGAGAGAATCGTGTTCAAGCTGTGATGGAAGCTTTTAAGGTGCAAACGGTTTATCACGCAGCAGCCTATAAGCATGTACCTCTTGTCGAGCATAACGTTGTTGAAGGTGTGCGTAACAATGTGTTTGGTACTTTATATACTGCTCGCGCCGCTATTGCTGCTAATGTTGAAACATTTGTGTTAGTTAGTACTGATAAGGCTGTTAGGCCAACGAATGTGATGGGGACAACGAAGCGTATGGCCGAGTTAGTTCTTCAAGCATTAGCGGATAAAGGAAGTGCTACTCGTTTTTGTATGGTCCGATTTGGTAATGTTTTGGGCTCTTCCGGGTCTGTTGTGCCGCTATTTAGAAAACAGATCGCAAATGGTGGTCCTGTAACAGTAACCCATCCAGAAATTACCCGCTTCTTTATGACCATACCCGAAGCTTCTCAGTTGGTGATTCAAGCCGGTGCAATGGGCAAAGGCGGGGATGTCTTTGTTTTGGATATGGGCAAGTCAGTGAAGATCGTTGATTTGGCCACTAAGATGATCCGCCTGAGTGGTTTTGAAGTCAAAGATGATAATCATCCTGATGGTGATATAGCGATTGAGTTTTCAGGCTTGCGTCCAGGTGAGAAGCTCTATGAAGAGTTACTGATTGGTGACGACGTTACCGGTACTGAGCATGAGCGCATAATGACGGCCAATGAGGCCTTTTTAAATTGGGCTGAACTTCAAGCGATCTTGGCGCGTTTAGATAAAGCATGTCATGAATTCCAGCATGAAGTGATAAGAGATATTCTTCTTTCTACGCCAACAGGGTTTAGTCCAACAGACGGTATTTGTGATTTAGTCTGGTTACAGAAAAATCAAGATAGCAAGAACAATGACATTAAGGACAACAAGGTCATTCCTCTGGTGTCTTAATTTTTTCTCAATCCAATATAACTCCTCTTATTTTGTGGAGTTTTCTTTTTCGAGTATTTTTTATGAAAGTTGTTATTCCAGTAGCTGGGCTTGGTACCCGTATGCTTCCTGCTACCAAGGCTATCCCCAAAGAGATGCTTCCGCTTGTTGATAAACCGCTTATTCAATACATAGTGAATGAGTGTGTTGCAGCAGGTGTAAAAGAGATTGTGTTGGTGACTCACGCCAGTAAGAACGCTATCGAAAACCACTTTGATACCTCCTATGAGCTCGAATCGACGCTAGAGAAGCGTGTAAAGCGTCAGCTGCTTGAAGAGGTGCAATCAATCTGCCCTAAAGACGTGACAATTATGCATGTACGTCAGGGTGAGGCTAAGGGGCTTGGCCATGCCGTGCTTTGCGCTAAACCTTGTATTGGCAATAATCCTTTCGCTGTTGTATTGCCCGATGTGATATTGGATGAATACAGTGCCGACCAAAGCTCAGAAAACCTGGCTGCGATGATCAAACATTATAAAGCGACTCAAGCTAGCCAAATTATGGTTGCGCCAGTGGCTCTAGATGAAGTAAACAAGTACGGGATTGCCGATTGTGGCGGAGTGGATATCGCACCTGGTGAATCATCAGTCATTAAGGCTATGGTTGAAAAGCCGGCCATCGATGAAGCTCCATCTAATCTTGCTGTTGTAGGTCGTTACGTTTTGTCAGAAAAAATCTGGGATTTGCTAGCTAAAACCCCCGCTGGTGCAGGTGATGAGATCCAATTGACAGACGCGATTGATATGCTGATTGAATCTGATACTGTAGAAGCCTTCAATATGGCAGGTAAATCTCATGATTGTGGCGATAAGCTCGGTTATATGACGGCTTTTGTTGAATACGGCCTACGTAATGAAAAGCTGGGTAAAGAGTTTCGTCAGCAGTTAGAGAACTTGCTAGCACAATAATCTAGGTGAGAATTTTAATGCCCACTTTGGCTTGCTGAAGTGGGCATTTTTCATTTCAGGGTAGTGTATTATCTATTTAGAGTTATAAGCTAAGACTAAATGAGAGCGGTATAGTGAAAGGTATTTTATTAGCGGATGGTACTGGCACGCGGTTATACCCCATTACACGCGGCGTATCTAAGCAGCTGCCTGTCTATGACAAGCCGATGATCTATTATCCGCTCAATACCGGTACGTTCGACAGTCTGCAGCAGGCTTCATCTTTTGTTCAAACCATAGAAACAGTGCAGGGCTTAAAAGTAGCCTGTCTTGAAGAGATAGCCTGGCGTAATGGCTGGCTGACCAATGAGGATATTCATCGTCTTGCCAAGCCTATGCTGAATAACAGCTATGGTCAGTACTTACTTTCACTGTTGTCCCCATAGGGCTTAGTAAAGGAAAGCTGTGCTAGGTTTGTATTAGTCATGAGGGAGCTGAGAAAGCGACTGGCTAAGACTGCTGACAATGGATATTAGTGCTTGCTTCAATGTTTTGCATAGGACTCGTTGAACAGTCAGCTTTGTCGGTTGCGCCACCCAAGTACAAGCCACCCATTTAGTGTTCGATGGGAGAGAGGAACCAACTGGAACAATTGCCCACTCAATTTCAGTGAGCAATTGAATAAACCAGTTGATTGCGGATCTACGACGCGACGGCTTCTGAGCTCATGAGTTGATCAAAAGCGTTGCCGTCATTGCGCGACGCATTAACGACATAAGGGGCATAGACGTCAAACAGTAACCGTGTATCACTGTGGCCCAGCAGCTGAGATATGTAGAGTGGATTTTCAAGGGCAGCGATATGTAATACCGCAGCTGTATGACGAGTTTCATAGGGGCGGCGCTTTTTTAGCCCCGCACTTTTCAATGTCGGGTACCATAATTTGCGACTGACATAGTGGGTTTGCAGTGGCGTACCTGAAGGCCCTGTAAACACAAAATTATTGCCTGAGCGATTGGCGGCTTTGATCCGCTTAAATGCATCATACACAGTGTCGCACATTTTCAGATCTCGACGCGATTTCGGTGTTTTCACATCACATACCACCCCGTTGACCCAGTTTTGTCGAATACGGATCAATCGGTGCTCAAAATCGATATGTTCCCATTCCAATCCATGCACCTCACAGTTTCGCATGCCAGTCCAAAACCGGATAATGAAATAGTCTTTCCACTGCTTAGGGACCACAGAAAGAAAGCAGCGCACTTCGGCAATGGTCATGGGGTAAGACTCTGCCTTTTCTTCTTTCAAGGAGCGGTAGCGCCTCAATGGGTACTCAAACTTAAACTCTTCAGATACTAGGCTGGTAATGGCGATGAGTGGCCACAGAATGTTATTCACGCGGCGATTGGAGAGTTGCCGAGTTCCATCTTCCTTCTTTATATCCAGTAATTTCTGACGAAAGAAATCAATTTGAGTCAGACTGACTTCATTGACTAAGGTATTGCCAAACTCTGGGATGAGATATTTTGTCAGCGCTGTCCGAACACTGCCTTGATAACTTTGCTTCCACTTGGCCTTTTGGCGTTCAAACCATTGGTTGGCGTAGTTATCAAAGAAAGGGTACTGACGGTCGGGATGTCGTGTGCGTTGCAGTTGTTCAAACAGAGCGACCTTTTTACTGTTGGGGAAGTAGTCTCGGTACTGAAAGCTACCTAAGTCTATCTCAGCATTCATCTGCTTTAGGGTGGCTTTAGCACTGGCTAAGTTTTTCGGGGTGGCCATCATTTTGGTGCCTTCACGAAAGCGTTGGCCGTAGAGGTGTAGGTCGAACTGAATACGCCCATTAGGGCGAATACGAATATGAGCCATAATCGTCTCCATCAAATAGATCTGTCCCTATCCGATGGAATTCGTTAAGATCTCGCCATCGGCTGGGGGTGGTTAATAGTCTTCTGCAGCCGATACGGGGCAGGGTGGTTGCCGCCATCCTGTCCCAACTGCTTCTTTATCAGGTTAACCGGGTTATTAAAACCCGCAACTGAACCTGAACGCCTCATTTCCCAATAGTCCGCACATCGCAAGTATTGGTTAAAAAGACAGCTTTCAATATATCAACTACTGGTTTTTTGTCCAGTGGTTTCTGCTTGAATTCATCACTTCATAATGACTTTTCTAATACCGAAACGGTGCGAAAGATCAGCGCTTGAAAATAAGCCTAAGCAAACGCCCTTCGATGACTTCAGTACTGTCTTGCAGACCCTAATAGAAGCGATCAAGTGCCACTTACCCTCAATCATGACCCTATCGCTGCTGCAATTTAAAGAAACGAAGGGATGACGTTTCATTTCTGAGCGGTAAACGCTGGTCAACTAGCATCTGATTTTATTCTTGCTTGTGCAGTACACTCGCTGGTAAACCGTATACCGCAATCACATCCAATACTTTAAGGGAGTACTTGGTTTCATATACTGCCCTACCCATCAGTTTGCCGTACATGGTGCCAGCCTCATTGGAAGATAAGCCGCTTTTTGAGAAGTCGAAGTTATTGATGGGCATTTGTCTTATTTGTTCGATATAAAGCTGGTCTATCACTTTTTGGCTTTCACTGCGTAGGTCCTCTTTTTTATAACTGTAGTGGTCAACTAAAATTGGCCACGGTTTTGTATTCAAGCCAGTATCTTCGCTCTGACTCATTGGGTGTCAGCCCACCGTTATATTGATGTGGTCTCAGCTGACTGTAATACCCCGTCACATATCGCGAAATCTCACTCTTAGCCTCACCGATATCCCGATAGCCTGTCATCGGTATCCATTCTGTTTTTAAGCTTCTAAAGAAGCGCTCCATCGGGCTGTTGTCCCAGCAGTTTCCTCGTCGACTCATGCTCTGCTTAATCTGATAACGCCAGAGCTGTTGGCGGAAGCGGCGGCTGGTATAGTGGCTTCCTTGGTCACTATGGAACATTAGGTCTTTCGGCCTTCCTCGCGCCTCAAAGGCCATGGTTAGTGCCTTGCTTGTTAGCGCACTATCGGGCGAAAATGACATCGCCCACCCCACCGGTTTCCGTGCAAACAAGTCCAGAACAACGGCAAGGTAAGCCCATCGTTTGCCTGTCCACACATAGGTCACATCGCCACACCACACTTGATTGGGAGCCGTCACTGCAAACTGGCGGTCAAGGAGGTTAGGGATGGCGACATGCTCCTTGTCTGCCTTTTTGTAGCGATGTTGCGGCACCTGGCAGCTCACTAGCCCCAGCTTCTTCATCAGTCCTGTGGCACGATAGCGCGTCAACCTAACGCCAGCAGTCGTCACCATATCAGCCAGGGTTCTGGCACCCGCTGACCCATTGCTGGCTTCATAAGCCTCCCGCACCAAGCTGTGCAGTTTTACCCGCTGCGAGTCAATGGTGGTAGGTCTGCCTCGCCAATACTTGTAACTGCTGCGGTGAATACCAAATACTGAACAAATCCGTTTTACGCTATGGCTCTTCTTGAGTTTCTCGACTAACGAGAACTGTTCAGTGAGTCTGACATCAAGAGAGCCGTAGCCTTTTTCAAAATGGTGTTCTCTTCTTCAATGCGGCGGATTTTCTTCTCCAGCTCACGGATCCGCTGTTGTTCGGGGGTGAGCGGTGCGCCTTTGGGGGATATGCCTTGCTGCTCTTGTCGAAGCTGGTTTACCCATTTACGCATGGCTGAATTACTCACGCCCATCGCGCTTGCAGCCTCAGCTATGCTGTATCCCTGTTTCGTTACCAGCTGCGCAGCTTCTAATTTGAACTCTGCACTGAATGTCGGTCTTGTGTTCTTCATTTCTACCACCTTTTTTCCAGAAGTTAGTCTATCACTTCGTCTATTCAGGTGGCCAAATTCACTATGCCACTACACAGGAAGAAGAAAGGCTAGCGATCAAAGTGGTGTCGTTCAATGTTTTTTCGGTGTGATGGAAATTAAGACAGAAGTAATAATCAAGAAGCTTTAGCATTTTCATCACATTTCGCAGGATCCCTATCTAACCATGTGCGAATTCAATTTCGCAGCGCATGAACAGCCAAATTAAGCTGCATTCTTAGTTCATTAAATAATGATTACTAGCGATTATTTCATTATCCTTATTTAGATATAAAAACATACAACGTCTTTTTAATGGCAATAGGCACTAACTATTTAGTCATTGGGACAAACTGATTGTTTAATTCATCAACTCTTTTGAACGCTGAAGAGATAGAGCAGGCCAATCGGTTTCATTCTGAGTGCTGCGGTTTCTGAGTGCTGCGTTATGGAGTAATGCAGTTGAAATGAGTAGACTAGTCTCTCTATTGTCATTCTTCTCTAACCTGGCCTCATGCTAACGGAATCGCCGATGAAGTTCCTTGTTGATGTTCATGCCCATACCATTGCCTCAACCCATGCCTATAGTACGGTCCATGATTATCTGGCTGTGGCAAAAGAGAAGGGCGTTAAGCTGTTTGCAATCACTGACCATGGCCCAGATATGGCTGATGCGCCTCACTTTTGGCATTTCGTCAACATGCGTGTATTGCCTCGGATTGTCGATGGTATCGGTGTGCTGAGAGGTATTGAAGCCAATATTAAAAACGACAAGGGTGATATTGATTTCTTTGGTGACTACCTTGATGAACTAGATATCGTGCTAGCCGGGTTTCATGAGCCCGTTTTTCCACCATCCACTCAAGCTGCCCACACTCAAGCATTAGTCAATTGCATTGAAAGTGGCAATGTAGACA
Organism: Shewanella marisflavi; assembly: GCF_002215585.1. NCBI lineage: Bacteria > Pseudomonadati > Pseudomonadota > Gammaproteobacteria > Alteromonadales > Shewanellaceae > Shewanella > Shewanella marisflavi. Next base: position 2,798,394 of record NZ_CP022272.1, on the reverse strand, counting down.
TCATCAGTCATCCGGGTAATCCTGCTTATCCCATAGACATTAAACGTGTTGCCGAAGCGGCGGCGACTCACAATGTTGCCCTTGAGATCAACAACTCCTCATTTTTGACGTCACGAAAAGGTAGCTTGAAAAACTGCACCGCGATTGCCCAGGCAGTAAAAGAGGCTGGAGGCTATTTGGTTGTGGGCTCAGACTCCCATGTTGCTTTCAGTTTGGGTGATTTCGAGAAAGCTATCGAGTTGATTCAAGCAGTTGATTTTCCGATTGAGCGGATCTTGAATCGCAGTCCCAAAGCGCTGCTAGACTTTTTAACGGCAAGAGGTCATAAAGGGCTGGATGAGTACGCGGGGATTGTTTAAGGGTCGATAGAGAAAAACAAAGCCGACAAAACTAGGACCTTCTGTCCATCCTAGACTAGTGCAGATAGTCGGGTTGCCGTGGACTGGGTTCCGGCCTCAAGGTATTTGGCGATTTCCTTTCAAGGCGACTTCAAACGTGTCAGGACTCATTTTGACGAGATGTGCATCGGTAGCGATTCCTTCGATAATCTACTTTATCCTATAGCGCGGACTGGTAAGGCCTGAAAAACCTGACACTTACTCATACGTACTTAGTTCATTTATCACGCTGAATGTAAAACTAGGCTCGCCAGGGCCCATATGACAAATACCGAACAACAAATCGATGCTTTGCACTGAAAGTGTGTTGCCTGAATATCTGACACATAAACGGCGCAAAGGGTTTTGTTTTATCCGCTTAACTGATTAATACATAACCACGTAACGTATTGGTTAACATAAATTTTTCTTAATAAAACTTTATGCCTAGTCTATGAATGGCGCCTTTTTTAATTTATCATCGTTAATTATAAGGATTTGATTATTAATAACGTTTAATTTTATCACTATGGTGAATTACTTCTGCAAGTCCCGCCGTTATTGCGTGGCGTTGGCTCTGGCGCTACTTGCTCTGTCGGGCTGTAAATCGACGCAAAATGAGCTTCCTCCCCCTTCAAAGCACATTCCATCTTCATTGAGTCACCTGCCCAGCGATGTCAGGGTTGGTGGACTCGATATGGTTGATATTCAACTGGCGCTTGCCGATCGAAATTTATACCTTGCCGAAAATGGCAATATTAAGATGGTGTCTACTGCGCAATGCCCGTTAGATATTTCGGCGCACCGAGGTGACTTTCGTTTCCCTGAAAGCAGCACTAGCGCAATCGTCGAAGCCCTGAAGGATAACTACAATAGCGTTGAAATCGATGTCATGCAGCTAAAGGATGGCACCTGGGTTAACCATCACGACAGCCAAACGGGCCGGGCCACGGTGTATTACACAGGTGAACGTCATAAGATTAAACAGATGAGTCGGCAGCAATATGCCAACCTAAAATTACGTCTTAAAGAGTCAAATGCATTGATAGACATCCGTCCGATCACTGCATACGAGGCATTTAGTGCCTTTGCCGGTTATCGTCGTAGTGCTAATCAGAAACTCAATGTCGAAATTAAATCTGATGCCAATGGTCATGATCTTGCTGAGCTAGATCATATGCTACGCAGCACAATCGGCCTTGGTGGATACTATTATTCGGCTGCAGATCTCGACATTTTAGAAAAATTGAGAGGAATAAATCCCACGGTTTACCTTGGTTTTGTGCAAGGTGCCCATCCAAGTAGCGTAGAAAAACTGCGCGGCGATCTCCGTAAAGCGACCCAAAATGATAGGTTCTATCAAGATAATCAAAACCACCTAGAATTAGCGGGTAAATATGGCACTAAGCGTTACCGTTCACGCTATAAGAATTATGCCTCCACCTCAGGCCTCAACACCATCATTAAGCGCATCGGGCGCAATTCCGGTTTACACCTTGATATTCGCAGTTACGTGCAAAACCCGAGCGTATTGATAAGTGCCAGAAGCAACGGCATGAAAGTGTACACATATTCAATCAATGGCACCGACTATCATCAATCCAAGCTTAAAAACTTACCTCGCACCAAACTGCCCGATGGTGTCATTGTCGATAGCACGCCTTATCAAATATGCCAAAAGCTGTTTAATAGCGCACAACCTAGCGGACGCTATCAACCTGTGAGCCTAACGGGACAATACATAGCCGCGCTACCTGCGGATGCTGACTTCGATCGCTTTAACGAAATGTTAGGGTACCAGCAAGAGGGTTACTACATCTCTTTAAACGACGGACTGAAAGCGATTGCGAACCGCTCAACGTCTTCTCAGCCGGTGCAATCGTCGACTAAGCAGCAAGCCCCATTAAGTAATCCCCATCAGTTTCCGACCATTGTCGATGAGCAGTTGGAAACAAATGTCAGCAACACCATTATTATAACTCTACCAAATAGCAAAAATGACCGATAAAAAACACAGTCCATTTGCCACAGAGTTGCTTAACACTGCACCCACACAAAGTAAGATGGCTGCTGCAGAAGAGCAGCTGAAAAAGGTGCAAAAAAAGCAAGCTTCAAAGGCCGTTAAACAGCAAAAACAACAAAAGATTGAGCAGCAGATAGCCAGCGCAGGTCAACCCTTCTGGTGGATGCTGCTTATGTTTATCTGCTCAGTACTCTATCTCTTTCCTGAAGCGGTATTTAACGCCGCTTTGACCGATGTCGCTGGCGGACATAATTCGAGTGATGAAGAGTTAAGGGCAGTCGAACTGTTTGGTCGCACCATTAGTGGTATTGGCGTTACTTTACTGCTTGCCGATCTTCTATTAAGGGGCCGAAAAGTCGCCAAGGTTGGCCGTGCTCTTGGGTATTTTGCTGTGATCGCGTTAATCACCTGGCCGACTGTTTTCTTTGGTCAAAAGTGGCTCGTGGATCATTTTATTATTGATGCCTCGACACCTGAAGAGCGTCAACAAGCGTATTTCTCTCAAGTATTGCGCAGTGCCTTAATCGAAAAGTCGATCCAATTTGAAGGCATTCAATACGATCCCGACAAAGCCCACAGTGGGACAGAAAAAGCGTTCTTATCAGTATTTGGCGGACTGGTGTATGCCGACGACAAGCTGGTCAGTGAGCTGTCACAAAAGAAACGCATGATTATGGAGAAGTTTATCCGTGATAAAGCGATGTCAAACTTTGATAGCCATTACCAAGATTATGATCAGTTTCGTCAAACACTAAGAGACAATTACCTGGAGTATGCCCAGGGCTCAACCAAATACAATCAAACCATTGCAAACTCACCTGAACGTGCTGATGAGTATTGGTTGGATGTCCAAAATCAGGTTAAGCAAGGCTGGGAGGATTACAAACAAGGCGTCACTGCGTATGAAGCGCGCGTGGATTCACGTGCCCAGCAGATCGCCCCTAAGATCTATGACTATTTTGAGCAACGGAATAAATGTGCCGATAGGAGTAAGGGCAGCTCCCGTGACCGCTGTTTCCAACGCCTACAAGATGGCTATGACCGAGAGATAAAGAAATACAGCATTCCTTATATTCCACCTGACGATTGGCTCGTGCGGGAAGAGGTCTCTACGGCAGAAAACATCGGTAATTCTCTCATTGCCGGCGTGATGAGTTTTGGGCTGTTCACTGCCTTGCAGGCGGCTGATGCGGTGACAGGAGGCGATGCGGGTTTCAAAGATCACCGCATGGTTTATACCAATGACGTAAATCATTATAAACGAGTGCTAATGGTAAAAATGGAGCCGGACTTTATTAAAGAGTCTGGCGGCTATCCATTAGGGATCGACTCGCTACACACCTTCAGAGTGCATGAATTAACAAGCGTTAAGGTCAATAGCAAGCTAAAGCAAAAGGGGTTGACGCTACCGACCGCTTGGTCGCTCACCGATCGCCGCACCTTCGATAATGCCGTAGCGAGTAAGGTGCAGCAGGAGGCCGATAGCCAATGGCGTAACAATATGCGCGCGAAGAACCTCGATCTGGCGCCAAACCTGAGCTGGGCTCAATTCCAACGCGACAGTGGTATCCAGCAGCTTATTGCCAAACGAATGGGCGATCTTTATGTGAAGCCGACTCTGGCCGATTGGAATAATCGTCAATTTAAACAACAAATCATTGAGCCCAATATTCAACGTAAAACCACCGAGTATCTCAACGTTCTACAGGCACAAAAAGCTGAGTTTGCTGACGGGGGAGCCTTTGAATCCACCGGTAAGTCGGCACTGCGAGCCACCATCATCCCTCCAATTTCGATGTCGATAAGCTTGACATTAGTGCTATTAACCGTGCTCAAATTGCCTATGAAGTTGGTAGAACTGGTGCAAGCCAAACAGGCTAAATCTGTTGAGAAGAAGAACAATAAACCTTACGTCAAGCCGGCGATCACCATGACGTTATTGGCATCGATATTTATTGTGCCTATGTCGATAGGGGATAACGAGTACACCATGGAAGACTCGGCCGTGAACTACTTCTTCGATCAGATGGAGAAGAATGATTCGGCTAGCGTCTCATTCGCTCTTAAGTGGTTATTAGTTACGCAGCCCTTGGTACAGCCTATCGGCTCTGCTATCGATAACACCTTGCTGATCACCAAAGGCTTTGATGCTGTTAGCGGCCCCCTTAATCAGTTTGATTTAGCCGTGTTACCCGAGCACGGAATGACCCCAGTCGCTGCGAACACTCACTCAGAAAAACCAAGTGTAAAGTTACCCCTGACGATAAATACCAATGTTGATAACGCTAAGATTTCTGTGATGAACATTAAACCTAAGTATAAGGCTGGCATGCTTTTATCACCGGGTGGTTACGACATCAAAGTCAGTGCGCCAGGGCACCAGGATGTACGGCAATGGGTGTATTTAAAAGCAGACAAAACCCAATTTACCATCACGCTTTAACCTGTGATCAATAGAGGTAATCACATGAGTCAGTTACAACAATTTCAAGATTTTATTAGAAATAACGGTAAGCAACTCACTGGCGTGGATGTGCCAGTGAACTTGTCGGATGAACAAGCCAAACACCCCCAACTGAATTTTACATTTGGCTGGAGAATTGAAATTGGCGTTAACGCCCACGAACATGGCGGTCATCGCCCTGCGGGGGTTAACTGTGGCACCTCTTCTGATGCGAATGATGAAGCCAATAAAGCCGCAAAAGAATATGTCAGCGGCAGAGATCCACTCTTCAATGAGCGCTTTATTAAGATTTTGGGACCTGATGTATCAAAAAACTTTCTAATCAAAAATACCCGCTTAGACTCAGCGCCTGATACTTATGTGGGTCAAGACATTTGCAGCAACTGCAGTGGTTCTGGCTGTACAACTTGTCGTAGCTGCCATGGCAGTGGGAGCTCAAGTTGTTATTCCTGTAATGGTAGTGGTCGACAAAGTGTGAGTCGGTATGACAGTTATAATAATCGAACCGTTTACACTACAGAGTCATGCTCCTCATGCTACGGTAGCGGTAGAAGCACTTGTTCAAGCTGTAATGGTAAAGGTCATGTCACTTGTAGAACATGTGATGGTGGAGGTTACCTTTATTACAGTTACACCATAGATGGCGAAGCCAAACGTAGTTCGAAATGGCAATATACCAGCAGTGACTACCATGAGTGGACTGGCGATTTTATCAAGCGTACAGGGCTCAAAATTGTTCATGGACTTACCGATATTAAAGAGGTCGATGTAGAAGGCGATCTTGATGGTTGCACTTTTGTTTACGCATTTACAGCCACATTACCGACACTGCAATTCACTGCCAGCATTGACAACGTAAACACAAAAATGTGCTTTGCAGGTAAACAAAACCTGACTCATGATGCAGGTGGTATCTACGATCCTGCCGTATGGCAAGTTGGCCAGAAACTTGGTGCGGGTAATAAAAGGCATGATACCGATGCACTTGCAACACCAGCCATTAAAAATATTATAGAAGCGGATGCGACCAAGAGTGATATTGCCCTGTTAAAGGAGAACTGGGTATCGACAGATATCAAAGATGCCGTAGTTGCTAATTATACCAGCCTGGTAGCGCAGCTTAAAAAGCAAAGTGTTAAGGGTATCATCCCTAATATGCTGGGTAGTTTCGTTAAATACAGCTACTTGTTTCTTACTTTGGGCATTATCATCGCGCTACTGTTTCCTCAGTTTGCCGATGAAACGCAAATGCGAATGGGGATCATGGAATACCCTCAATGGGTGTTAGCCGTAATAAAAGCTGACTTTGCCTTGTTTGGCATACATCCGCTGGCGAATTATGTCATGGTATTAGGATTATTCTACGCTAGCTATCAATTGATAAAGCGATACTATTGGAAAAACATCGGCAAAGGCAAAACCTTAGCTTTGGCACTAGGGTTTACACTGCTTTTCCCCCATGTCGCGCTGAGTCTTTATTACAACACAATAACAGCGTTTCAACACCCACCGCAGCTTCTCAATGCGTTAACTGGTGGTGCACTGTTTGCCGGTTTATACCTATTAGTACTTGGTGTCAGCAAACCTAAAAAGTGGTACTTAAAACCTGTTGGTTTAGTCGTCGCAGCTGCGCTATATATTGCGTTGCAATTTGCTATCGCCATGCTAAATGGTGCGTTTGGTGAAGCAGCCAATCAGGCCAAGTATGTTGAAGAGTTAGCTCAACAAATAGCATCAGCGCTATTATTTATTCGGTATAATTTCGTTGAGATCTTATTGCTATCACTCTTGTTTGGTTACTTTTTGACTCGCCGTCAGTTTTGGAACAATGCTAAATCCGAAGTTTCCGATTACAACAGCCCTGTGTTGCTAAAATCGATGAATATGGAGCGTTAAGAAGCTCACTTCAATTGCAACTCACCTTGCTTACGCCGCTGAAGTCTACAGATTGAAGCGGCGATTCACATTATTGTATTATCACTTATGGTTAGGTAAGGCTGCCGACCGAAGCCCCACGCTCAACTACTCAAGCTCTCACTTTTCGACATCCAGGTAGCAACCACTTCGACTACCATTCCATCTTCCCTTCGATTACTTGTTATTTCTTTTTGGTATAAATAAATTAATATTTATAACTTCTAAAAGAGCGCCGTGCTGGTATTATCCTGTTATATGCCGAATTTTGGTTAACCATGCTTAGATTTTATGTTGAATGAAATGTAGAGTAGGTTGGCGTATCGGTTAATAGCAAATTGATAACATTGGAATAAAACGGAAAGCCATATGTCGACACAGCAAACCCACCTTAAACAACTCGAGGCAGAATCGATTCAGATCATGCGTGAAGTTGCCGCAGAGTTTGAGAATCCCGTGATGCTATATTCCGTAGGCAAAGACTCCTCGGTGTTGCTGCATCTGGCGCGCAAGGCATTTTATCCTGGCAAAATTCCGTTTCCTTTACTGCATGTCGATACCAACTGGAAGTTCAGGGAGATGATCGAGTTTCGCGATCGCATGGCTAAGCAGCATGGTTTCGACCTTATCGTGCATAAGAATCCTCGCGGCCTGGAGATGAATATCTCGCCCTTTACCCATGGTAGCGCCAAACACACCGATATCATGAAGACACAAGCGCTTAAGCAGGCACTTGATATGCACGGTTTCGATGCCGCTTTTGGTGGCGCGCGCCGCGATGAAGAGAAATCTCGCGCTAAGGAGCGGGTCTACTCGTTTCGTGACAGCAAGCACCGCTGGGATCCTAAGAATCAGCGCCCAGAGTTGTGGAATATCTACAACGGTAAGGTCGACAAGGGCGAGAGTATCCGTGTATTCCCGCTGTCTAACTGGACCGAGCTGGACATTTGGCAATACATCTATTTGGAAAATATTGAGATCCCATCGCTTTATCTTGCCGAGCCGCGTCCTGTGGTGAAGCGCGATGGGACGTTAATCATGGTCGACGATGATCGCATGGAGCTTGAGCCCGGTGAAACCGCAGAACATAAGATGGTGCGTTTTAGAACCTTGGGCTGTTATCCGCTGACGGGGGCCGTCGAGTCTCAGGCAACCACGTTGCCGGAAATTATTCAGGAGATGTTGTTGTGTACTACCTCAGAGCGACAAGGACGGGTGATCGATAACGACTCCGCCGGCTCGATGGAAAAGAAGAAGATGGAAGGTTACTTCTAACTCAAGGCTTTGAGGTTTTAAGCACCCACGGCCCATAGGCCAGGTACGCAGCAGATAACGAATACGAGAAACACCATGACTACTGAAAACACATTATTGCAGACTGACATCGAAGGTTACCTAAAGCTTCACGAAAACAAAGATATGTTGCGTATCTTGACCTGTGGCAGCGTGGACGATGGTAAGTCGACCCTGATCGGACGCTTGTTGTTCGATAGCAAGATGATCTTCGAAGATCAGATGGCGGCCATTGAGAAAGATTCTAAGCGTTTTAACACCACAGATGAGGCTTTTGACTTGGCCTTGCTGGTTGATGGTTTGCAGTCAGAGCGAGAGCAGGGGATCACTATCGATGTGGCCTACCGCTATTTTGCCACCGAGCAGCGTAAATTCATCATTGCCGACACCCCAGGCCACGAGCAGTACACTCGCAACATGGCAACAGGTGCCTCAACTTCTGATCTGGCGATTATTCTAATCGACGCCCGTCACGGGGTGCAGGTACAGACCCGTCGTCACAGTTATATCTGCTCACAGCTTGGCATCAAGCATGTGATCATCGCCATCAATAAGATGGACGCCGTCGGCTATGACCAAGGTATCTATCAGGGGATCAAGAAGGCTTACCGTGAATTTGCTAAAGATTTAGCCTTTACCGACGTGCGCTTCGTGCCGATCTCGGCGCTTAAGGGCGATAACGTGGTGAACGAAAGCGAGAACATGACCTGGTACCCAGGCTCAACGCTGATTAAACTGCTCAATACAGTTTCTGTGGAGCAGGACAGAAGCGAGTCATTCCGTTTCAAGGTGCAATATGTCAATCGTCCAAACCTCGACTTCAGAGGCTTCTGCGGTACGGTTGCGTCGGGCGAGATCCGTGTCGGCGATACGATTGCCGCCTTGCCATCAGGTAAAGAGAGCCGCATCAAGTCTATCGTCACCTTCGATGGTGAGCTGGAAAAAGCGGTGGCTGGGCAAGCGGTAACCCTTACGCTTACCGATGAGATAGATATCAGCCGCGGTGACATGTTGGTGCGTCCTCACGATAAACCCAATTCGACCACTCATTTTGAGGCCGACGTGGTGTGGATGACTGAAGAACCCCTGTGTGTCGACCGAGAGTATGCGCTCAAGTTAGGCAGTAAGGCGGTATACGGTTATGCCGATGCCATTAATTACAAGGTGGATATCAATCATCTGACCCAGCATAGCACCCAGCAACTGGCGCTGAACGAGATGGGCAACTGTCACTTCTCGGTCACCGAGCCTGTGCAGTTTGATGCCTATGATGACAATCGTGCAACGGGCGCCTTTATCATCATCGACAGGCTCACCAATGTGACTGTGGGCGCGGGGATGATCCGCAAGGCGATCGATGCTGGTAAGGGCAAGCAACGTGAGATCTCTGCCTTCGAGCTTGAGATGAACGCCTTAGTGCGTAAGCATTTCCCGCATTGGGGTGTGAAGGATATCTCCAAGGCATAAGCGAATCTAAACCGATGCTGCTCGCATTAGCGTAGCAGCATGTTGCCGGATTAAGATAGGACACTATGACATTAGGACACTATGACATTTAACGCTTATCTCACCATCGCCATCTTTGTCGCGACTATCGCGGGCTTGGTGCGCTTTCAAAACCGGCCTGCGCTGGTGTTTGGCGTGACCCTGCTGGTGTTGGTGGCGTTTAACCTGGTGACTAAAGAGCAGCTACTCTCCAGTATGTCGAACCCGGGTTTGGTGACCTTGGTGCTCTTGATCCTTTGCTCTTTTGCTTTGGAGAAGACCCGGCTATTGCGGGTTATCGCCTCAAAGGTGATAGTGAGCGGTTATCGCACCACCTGGCTGCGTCTGTTTGGCATGACGGCGCTGAGCTCTGCCTTGCTCAACAACACTGCCGTGGTGGCCACCTTGTTGTCGCCGATCCGCAATAACCCCCATCATGTGGCGAGTAAGTTATTACTACCGCTTTCTTATGCGGCAATTCTGGGGGGCACACTGACCCTGGTCGGTACCTCGACCAACTTAATTGTCAACAGTATGGTGATTGATGCATCAGGCCAGTCGCTCTCTTTCTTCTCTTTTACTGCGATAGGAGCCTTGCTGGTTGTGGGTTGCGGCCTGGTACTGCGTTTGGTGTCACGCTGGCTGCCGGATATCGCCCATCAGGAGACCTGCTCTAAAGGCTATTTCATCGATGCCAAGGTGGTCGAGGGCTCAGAGCTCATCGGCCGCTCGGTAGAAGATAATGGCCTAAGGCATCTCGAATCGCTGTTCTTAGTTGAGGTGGTGCGAAACGGGCGCCTTATCAGTCCGGTCACGCCCACCGAGGTACTGCAACTCGACGACAGACTAATCTTCAGCGGCGATATCACTAAGGTGATGCAGCTCAGCCAGTTCTCAGGCCTTGAGATGTTTGCCGAAAAAAATGGTCTGCTCGACACTAACCTCACCGAAGTGGTGGTGAAACAGGAAAGTGTGCTGGTGGGCAAGACCATGAAGAAGGCGGGCTTTCGTGCCCTGTTTGACGCCGCTGCGGTGGCCATTCGCCGTGATGGCGAAGAGATCTCCGGTAAGCTCGGTGAGGTGCAGATTAAAGCGGGTGACTTTTTAGTGCTGGCGGTCGGTAAGGACTTCCTTACCCGCCACAATATCAGCAAGAACTTTATTGTGATTAGCGGCGTTGAGCCTGAGACCCGCATTAATGGCAAGAAAGCCTGGATCTCCATCGGCGGCTTTGTGTTGACCTTGACCCTTGCCGCCACTGGCGTGGTCGAGATGCTACAAGGCATGTTATTACTGCTGGGCGTGTTGATCTTCAGTCAGTGCCTCAATGTCAATGAGGTGGTGCGCCGCTTCCCTGTGGATATCTGGCTGGTGGTGGCTTCGGCCATCTTGCTGTCTCACGCGCTGGTTAATAGCGGTGTGGCAGAGTTAGTTGCAAACTGGGTAGAGAGTAGCGCAGATAGCGATCATCTGATGCTGGCGTTACTGCTGGTCTATCTGGCCACCTGGCTGATGACCGAGCTTGTTACCAATAACGCGGCGGCAGCCTTGATGTTTCCCATCGCCTACAGTATCGCCTTAGGCTTTGGGGTGGATTTTCTGCCCTTCGTGATGACGGTGGCCTTTGCGGCGAGCGGTAGCTTTATCAGCCCTTACGGTTATCAGACCAATCTCATGGTGTATAACGCCGGGCGTTATCGCCTGATGGACTTTGTAAAAGTAGGTGTTCCCGTAAGTTTGGCCTATGGCGCGATTGTTTTGTTAGCCGTGCCTGTGTTCTTCCCATTTTAGCCATGGGTTTGCTCAGTCTTAATTCACTGCCTAGCAGTAAAAATTGATTTTTAAGGAAAGCCGATGTCCCCCTATAAGACAGTCGATGTAAATGTGAAATCCAGCGATGTCCAGTGGCACCAGGCCAGCGTGTCTCATGATGAGCGTACACAGGCCAATGGTCATAAAGGTGCCGTGCTTTGGTTTACCGGTCTGAGTGGGTCGGGCAAGTCGACTATCGCCAATGCGGTTGATCGTCTGCTGCATGACAAAGGCTGTAAGACCTATGTGCTCGACGGTGACAATGTGCGTCACGGCCTTAATGGCGACTTAGGTTTTTCCGACGAAGACAGGGTTGAGAATATTCGCCGTATCGGTGAAGTGGCTAAGTTATTTGTCGATGCTGGCTTGCTGGTCTCAACCGCCTTTATTTCACCTTTTAGCGCCGATCGTAAGATGGTGCGTGACCTGCTGGGCGCGGGGCAGTTTATCGAGATCTTCATCGATACGCCGCTTGATGTCTGTGAGCAGCGCGATCCTAAGGGGCTCTACAAAAAGGCCCGAGCAGGGGAGATTAAACACTTTACCGGCATAGACTCAGCCTACGAGGCGCCACTGTCGCCAGAGGTGCATGTCAACAATGCTGAGCAATCGGTGCAGCAGTGCGCCGAGCAGGTAGTGGATTATCTCGCCGAGCAGGGGCTGCTGAGCGCGGTTGCTACAGAGCTATAGCGTCCTAATACCGTTTAACCAAGAGTCCAACTCCTACTCCGTATAAGAGTATGAACCTTATAACCTTTCCCTAGCTAAAAGTTATATAGTTCAGTAGCGGATATTCATTTCACCTCTACTCAAAGCTAAAAAACGGTCTTCTGTTGCCAGAAGACCGTGCCAACATGCTAATAATGTTTATTCACTATCGCAGTGATTGTCCTCATTGAATGCTGTGACGGCTTGAACAAATGCCGAATACTCTGATCTATCCGCTTTGCTTACTACATCATTAAAGTCTTTCTCGAATAAGAAAGCTTCAGCGTCATTAAGTAACTGTACAGTATAAGAATTATTTGTATTGAGCTTAGCCGCTATCAACTGGGCATAGAGCATGCTGTAGGTTTTACCTTTAGCACTCCAAAGTGATCCATTATAGGGTTTATCACCTTCCTCTTTATCACCGAAACGGCCAATGATTTCATCGATTAGCAAGCCGTTAATGGTAACAGTAGCGCCATTCCATGCGTGGTTCTTCCAATATCCAATCGTTTTACTGCACATGACTAATGGGCCTGTAGTCATGTCACCATAAAGGTGATCAAATGGCAGATCATCTTTGTACATTGGATAATTACCGTTAGCTACGGCAGAAGCGTCAACGACGCTTAACTCTCTAATAGCGTTACCTATACCATTTGAGCCTAAAAGGTTGCCCAGGCCTCCAGCACGAAATGCCAGCCCCGTGTAGCGCTCAGAAACAGGACCGATAAGTTCTGCGCCTACTGTTTCTGAGGGAGGAATGGGAAGGGTAAGCTCGAAAAGACCATTCTGGTTGACCATATACAGTGTGCCGTATTGATCAAATGCGATATCACCACCATTACCTACCGTTAATGTCCCGACTAAAGTAGCCTCTGCTGTAGACTTGTTTATTGAATAGAGTCCGCCTGTAGTCTTATTGGTAACATATAGCGTTCCATCTGGAGATACGGCAGCTTGATCTGAGTCTCCTGAAAAGTTCGCTAGTGGGCCAATTAGATCTACTGTAGCGGTGGCGACTTCATATTTAATGAGGGAATTGTTATCGATTAACCATATGATACTGCCGTCTTGTTCTGCGGCGAGTGAATCGACATGGTTGAAATCAACGATGCCGTCTGGCAACAACGACAGGTTTGCGTGCCCACTAACTGAGTCTATATCAACGCGATATAAGGCTGATTTTCCATCAGCAGGTCCCATGGTATCTGAAAGATAAATAACATCATTCACTGCGAGTGCGGAAAGCGAGAAACTCGCAATTACTGACGCTAGTAACACATTACTCTTTTTCATTTCTTTAGCTCCTTGCTTGTCCGAAAGCTATCGGTGCATATTACGCCGATAAAAAACGGGCTCCGTTATAATGTAGTTAACGGTAACCCGGCTATCTCGAACTTGGAGGAGACCCGTGGTTTTGCGTCTCTGTATTGCTACAGGTTTGCCTTTTCGTCCATAAGGTATAGCAGCAATTTGAACAAGTGCAATGGGTCTAGGATTGCTAAAAACAATGACAAATTGTTGAGGCTGGAATTACTCGATTAGTATCAGAAAGTTGTTATATATAGAGGGACTCTATCGCTTGCTTAAATTTTGCATATTTGCGATTAGCAGCAGGATAGTGAATTTGGGCAATTCAAATCGAGTAAACCCAAGCAAGCTGGCGCGTCTCCTAATCAATAGGTTGGCGCCAGTGTATGGAGGAGGTGGCTCACGGGGAAAACTTCAATGCCTGTTGATGCTAAGGCTTAAAAACTTCTCTCCCACAGGGCATAGAGGGTCGCGTCCCAATCGTCATCGCCTGCCCGTACAAACTCACGATAACTCACTGTGCCGCCAAGTTTTAGCGTGCCCTTTAGCCAAGGCCTATGGTAGCTGGTATCAAGTTGGTATACCCGCTCATATTCACCAGGGGATACGGGGTTGCCGCCATCTTCATTGCCGGTATCGATACCATCGGTGTTGAGTCTCAGCCAGCGGAATTTATTGGTGATACTGTGGCCGCGCCCTAACTGAGTGATCCCACCAATGACTAAGGTTTCAGAATCATTGTCATAGGTACTGCCGAGGCTTTTGCCATAATAGCGGTAGCCGCTTTTATAAAAACCATGTTCATACAGACAGTTGTACGCATTGGGGTCAATGCCGCAGGCAACCTTGGTATCGGAATATTCAACAAAGAAGCGAGTGTTAATTTCGCTAATCATAAAATCGACCCCACCCATGTTGGCGGCGTTGATCAACTTGTTTTTGCCGTGGTGATAGTCTTCATGAATACGCTCATAGTAGATACCATAGGGGATGCCAAAGGCGGTGTCTGACCAGCGAAAATCATAGCCAGCGAGCATGTTCTCTTGGCCATTTTCAATTTCGCCTTCTGATTGTCCGCCATTAAACAAACCGTCCCACCAGTCACCCAGACTATTGCCATATCCTTCGCCGCCCCACTGCATGGTCCAGGAGAAGCCTACCTCGAGTTGAGAGATAGGTCTGAGTGTGCCTCGAGCGCCCCAATGTTTGGTTTCAGGCACATAGCGGTCACTCTCCATCTCACTGAAACTGGTGGTAAAGGTCCAAGGGCCTATCCAGTTAAGCCAAGGCGTCTCGAAGGCAGCGCTGTTATGGCGACTAAAAGTAATGCCCGGCATAGGGCGAGCGTTGGTCGTTTGGATTAGACCTGAATCCCAGCCCGGTCCCCAGTATTTATGCTGCGCGCCGGCGCTGATAATCCAGTTACCTAGCATTACCGCAGCAAAGCTGTTGTCCAGTCGAGCGCTTTTACCATCTATTGGATCGTCATGGTAGCTGGCAGAGAGTCGTCCGCTAAACCATTCTTTAGTGACCTCGACATCTACCGTGGCTTGCGCCTTATCTCGGTAGTCATGGCCAAACCCCAAAAAGCGCGCGGTATCGGTTGCTGCGCTCAGGGTAAAGCTGGTGTCTAAGCCTTGATGATCTTTGGCATAAGCGTTTATCACCCTGTCGTAGGCAGCAGCCTGGGCGGATGTGAGCTGAGGGAGTTCTGCGCTATCGAGATCTTGTTTGATACCTGCCCACATCAAGGGATAGGTCGTCACAGGTTGCTTGATGATCCCGGTATCGGCAAGCAATTGAATGTCAGCGCGTAGCGGTAGATCTGTCGGCTCAATCCACCAAGCCGCTTGGCTGGAGAAACTGCACATAAGCAGTAGGCCTGCCGGGAGATATTTGTTCATATGAAGGCGAAATTTCTGTCATTTAATCATGGGCAGATTTTATAAGTAATTAATTAATATACAAGGTAATTGTACATTTTTGTGCGATGAGAGCGTATTTGTCATTTAGCTGTTTCAAAGCAGTGGCTTATCGGTATTGTATTTGTGAGACTTGAGTTGGTGAGTCGTTGTCAGTATTACGTAGCAGAGTAGAAATGAAGCCGTGTATAAGCCTGCTTTAGCCCAAAGTGACACATGCCTGAATACGAATGCAAGTCGTGTTAAAGGCTTTTCTTGGGGTAGTGGCTAGCTTAGTATCTTTTAAACAAAGTATGATCAAATTGTTATTAAATTCTTGGGATCATAGATGGCATACTAAAAGGCATCGAGCAAAGAAGAGAATTCATATTGTGAGTCATACATTTAAGCAAGAATGGTTAGCCGAGTTGGTCGAGATAGCCAAACAAGCGGGCGAGGCAATTATGGCCGTTTACGGCACCGATGAGGTTGAAGTCACGGCCAAGGCTGATGATAGTCCTGTGACGGCCGCCGACCTGGCCAGTCACAAGGTGATTGTTGATGCGTTGGCGCGTTTAACCCCTGAGATCCCCGTGATGTCAGAGGAGGCGGCCGATATCCCTTGGGAGACCCGTCGTCAATGGCAGCAATATTGGCTAATAGACCCGCTTGATGGCACCAAAGAGTTTATTAAGCGTAATGGCGAGTTTACCGTCAATATCGCCTATATCGAAAATGGTCGCGCCGTGGCAGGTGTGGTTTACGCACCTGTATTAGATAAGTGCTATTACGGCGCCCTGCATCTGGGAGCCTGGTTAGCCCACGGCGATCAGCTGGTTGAGTTGACACAAGAGCAAATCAAGGCGCCGAGTGTGCCAAGAGTCGTAGGAAGCCGCTCCCATGTGAGTCCTGGCTTAGCCGCCTATCTCGATGAGCTGGGCGAGCACACTATGACCAGTATCGGCAGCTCGCTTAAGTTCTGTCTGCTGGCGGAAGGTAAGGCTGATATCTATCCCAGACTGGGCCTCACCAGCGAGTGGGATACTGCGGCGGCCCAGGCTGTATTAGAGAGTGTTGGCGGTAGTGTGATCAATGCCGACACGGGGCTACCACTGGATTACAACCAGAAAGAAGACATTTTAAATCCCTACTTTATTGCCACGGCGAAGCATTGGCTCGAAAAGTAAGATAAAGAGAATAAGATTGGAGCAGAGAATGATGAGAATGGGTGTTGATTTGGGCGGAACCAAGATAGAGCTGGTGGCCCTGAGCGAAGCGGGCAAGGAGCTGTTCAGAAAGCGGGTCCCCACACCACGAGAATACAATGCCACCTTGGATGCTATCGAGGCACTCGTCAACGAAGCCGAATCCACATTGGGCCAAAAGGGCACTGTGGGCGTCG
The DNA here is from genome assembly GCF_002215585.1 of Shewanella marisflavi. NCBI lineage: Bacteria > Pseudomonadati > Pseudomonadota > Gammaproteobacteria > Alteromonadales > Shewanellaceae > Shewanella > Shewanella marisflavi. The sequence continues at coordinate 2,781,701 of NZ_CP022272.1, read as the reverse complement.
GTATCCCCGGGGTGATCTCGCCTTTCTCTGGTCTGGTAAAGAATGCTAACTCTACCTGGATCAACGGCCATCCCCTCGATTTAGACTTAGGTGCACGTTTAGAGCGGGAGGTTCGCGTGGCCAATGACGCCAACTGTTTCGCGGTTTCCGAGGCTGTGGACGGTGCTGCGGCAGGTAAGGGATTGGTGTTTGGGGTGATCATAGGCACAGGCTGTGGTGGTGGTATTGCCATCAACGGCAAGGTGCATGGTGGCGGTAACGGCATCGGCGGCGAGTGGGGACACAATCCACTGCCTTGGATGACCCCTGATGAATTTAATTCGACCGAATGTTTCTGCGGTAACAAAGATTGTATTGAAACCTTTATCTCTGGTACCGGCTTTGTGCGCGACTATAAGGCGGCTGGCGGCGATGCCCCAAGCGGTATCGAGATTGCCCGCAGAATGGAGCAGGGTGAGGAGCTGGCAACTGCGGCATTTGAGCGCTTTATCGATCGTCTGGCGCGTTCACTGGCGCATATGATCAATATGCTCGACCCAGACATTATCGTGCTCGGTGGCGGTGTGTCTCACATCGAAGCCATCTACCCAAGACTACCTGCCGTGCTGTCTAAGTATGTGCTTGGCGGCGAATGTCGTACCCCAGTGGTGCAAAATATGTATGGCGGCTCATCTGGCGTGCGCGGCGCCGCTTGGCTGTGGTAATGACTTACGTCCGGCGCTAGGTTACACTTGCCCCCACTTTTCATTGGGGGCAAAGGATAGCCATGTTCTGGGTAAAAAAACTAATTTCACAACTGTTAATGCCGATCCCGTTATCGGTATTTCTTCTGCTTATCGCCATCGTAATCCTCAGGCGACGTAAACTGGTCAAGACGCTGATTGCTTCATCCTTTACTATCCTCTTGCTGCTCAGCAGTCAGTGGGGCAGTTATCAGTTGGCCAATACCCTTGAGCAACAATATCCGGTGAATAATACGCCCATGGCGCAGGGCTGCGTGGTGATGGTGCTCGGTTCTGGCCATGACTCAAGCATCTCTGAGCGGGCAACGCTGCAGCTGTCGGCCACGGCGCTGGCTCGCCTAACAGAAGGCGTGAGGCAACTCGGGCTTGGTCAGCAATGTCAGCTGGTGGTTAGCGGTTGGGGAGGCAGCGACGCCATTCCTCAGGCTCAGGTAATGGCCAATGCTGCCATGGAGCTTGGGGTAAAACCTGAGCAGATCATTCAGTTTCCGCTGGCAAAGGATACCCTGGAAGAGGCACAATTTCTCGAGTGGGAAATTGGTGATAGGCCCTTTAGGCTGGTGACCTCGGCGACTCATCTGCCCAGAGCTATGATGATATTTCACCAGGCAGGCATGCATCCTCAAGCGGCACCTGCCGATTTTATTGCCCGTGGCGGCTACTGGTGGCAGTTAGATGCCCGTAATCTGTTGGCTTCTCAGCGGGCCATTCATGAGTATGTGGGACAGGTTTGGCTGAAGATTAAATTTGCCCTAGCAGATTAACGTTTGGAGATTATGGAACAAGAAGCTGTTGTCATTCGCGCAATGACCAAGCGCAATGCGCGCACATTCACCTTAGTTGGCATCATCGCCTTGGCCTGTGCTTTGGTGATGTTTATCGTCTCCAAGGCGCTTATGGGGCCGGGGATGGTGTTTTTTATTTTCGGTATGATCTTTACTGTGCTGGGAGCGGCTAAGTGGTTGCAACCAGACGTGAGTATAGAGCTGCGCCCTAGAGGCTTGGTGTATCACCATCACAGGGGCACCATCTATATGGAGTGGCAGAACATACAGCGAGTCGATATTCCGCGAAGTATTCAGTCTTTTGATAGCCATGATCTTCCCTACATAGGGGTAAGGTTAAAGTCTTTGTGGCCGTTGATCGATGATATTCCGCCAAGACTGGCTACCGGGCTATTGAGTGAGCAGCGCCCGCTGTTAATGTCTTCGCTGACCTTAGATGGTGAGCTGGCGGATCTGGAGCGTTATCTTAACTCTGAGTTCACCCCATTTACCCTGGAAGGAGAGCAGCTTAAGGGGGTACAGGCAATGTTTGCCCGGCGCTGCGAGCAGCTCAACACGCAACTGGGTTACCATGTCTATCTGCCGGTGGATTGTTTAGACCGGGAGCCGAGGGAGTTTATCGCCCTGGTTCGGGAATATAAAAACAAGGCCACACAATAGTGTGGCCTTGTTACTCAAGCCATGCTGGGCTTTTATAGAAAGCTGGGAGTCTATGAAGAGGTTGTCAGTTCTTTAATATAATTATCTAGCTGAGACTCGCCTTGATGTTCTGTTTTGCTCTGAAAGTCTGTGTTGTCAGGCTCACTGGAGAGCAGGGCGACTTCTTCTCGCACTCGCATACCAATAAACTGGCCGCCTTCGAAGATCTCCATCGAGTTACAGGCAATCTCGCCTTCGACACTGCCCGTGCTGGTAATGTTAAGCTTTTCACACTTCATCTTACCCTTAAACACGCCAGAGACTTTAAGCTCTTTGCACTGCAGCTCGCCTTCGATATAACCATCGGCTTCAATGGTCAATTTACCGGTCGCACTGATCTTACCGTGCACTTCGCCGCCAATAAGGGCTTCGCCCGCAAAATGCGTTTCCCCGGATAATTTAGTCCCTTGTGCTATAAAAGTGAGACCTGCGTTGTTATTTTTCTTTCCAAACATAATGATTAACTTTTTGGCCCGTTTGGACCAATAGTACCCTTAAATTTTGTGCAGCAAAACCACTAATATTTGGCGCTCGCTGTCAGATTTTTGGCAACCTTGCGCTAGGCTCAAGCCAGCTTGATTGACTGGTTAGGGCAGGGGGCAACACAGGCGCCGCAGCCGGTACACAGCTCAGTGTCTATCTCAGGCTTGGGGGCTCGACCTATGCCTGGGGTAAAGGTGATCGCTCTGGGATCGCAGGCATCTTTACAGGTCTGACAATAGATGCCGCTATTGGCCAGACAGGTGTCGTTGACCGATGCCTTTATCTGCCATGGGCTTCGCTCAAGATCGGTGAACAGCGGCTCGGGACAGATCTTGGCGCACTCGCCGCAGAAGGTGCATTCGTCTCGACTGAAATTCACTTCAGGAAAACCACCATCACCGCGAAAGAGGATCTGGGTCTCGCACGCCTCGATACATTTGTCGCAGCGAGTGCAGATGTCGGTAAACTCTACATCGGTGCGGCTCCAAGGCGGACGGATCACCTGGTTCTTGCGGCGACTAAAGAGGTTACGGCGGCTTTGGTTGATGCGATTGCTCATAGTTTTACTCTGAGGTTTTAAGGGAGCCAAGGCTCCCTAAGTCTGATTTAGGCCTTGTAGCCGTTGGGATTGGACGACTGCCAATGCCAGCTACTGTTAGCCATATCTTCGATGCTGTGCGTCGCCTGCCAGTTGAGTTCACTCTGCGCTTTGTGTGGATCGGCGTAACAAGCGGCGATATCGCCAGGGCGACGGGGCGCGATCTGATAGGCGATGGTGTGGCCGCAAGCTTTCTCAAACGCCTTAACCATGTCCAGTACGCTATAGCCTTGACCTGTGCCCAGGTTATAGGTGACTAGCCCTGGTTGAGTATTAAGCTTTTCGAGCGCTTTGAGGTGACCCTTGGCGAGATCCACCACATGAATATAGTCGCGCACACCAGTGCCATCGTGGGTGTCATAGTCATCGCCAAACACGCTGAGCTTCTCACGTTGTCCAACAGCAACCTGGGCGATAAAGGGCATCAGGTTGTTGGGAATATCGTTGGGATCTTCGCCGATAAGGCCACTCTCGTGGGCGCCCACAGGGTTGAAGTAGCGCAATCTGGCGATGTTCCAGCTAGGATCTGAATGGTGTAGATCCTTAAGGATATGCTCGACCATGAGTTTTGACTGGCCGTAAGGATTGGTCGCTCCTGTAGGGAAGTCTTCAGTGATGGGCAGTGAGGCCGGATCGCCATAGACGGTGGCCGAAGAGCTAAAGACCAGGTTTTTCACGTTAAACTCGGCCATCACCTCGCACAGCACTAGGGTGCCGGTGACATTGTTTTCATAGTATCTCAGTGGCTGAGCAACTGACTCACCGACCGCTTTAAGCCCGGCAAAATGGATCACAGAATCGATATTATGGTCGGTAAAGACCTTCTGCAGGAAGGCCTTGTTGAGTACATCTCCCTGATAGAAGGTGAACCCTTTACCAGTGATCTGCTCGACCCGTTTTAGCGCTTCGACGCTGGAGTTGCTCAGGTTGTCTATGATGACCACCTGTTGATCATCATTGAGTAGCTCAACGACAGTGTGGCTACCTATGTAGCCGGCTCCACCTGTGACTAAAATCGTCATTAATCTTTATCCTGTTATAAATCTGATACTAATGTTTTGAGGTAGTCGACAAAATCCCTGCCCACTTCGTGATGGCGCAGCGCGTACTCTACGTTGGCGCGCATATAGCCGAGTTTGTTACCACAGTCATGGCTCTTGCCGTGCATATAGTAAGCGTTGACTGTTTGTTTCTCCATCAGCATGGCGATGGCATCGGTCAGTTGGATCTCATCCCCGGCGCCGGCTGGCGTCTTACTCAGCAGGGGCCAGATCTGTTTGGGCAACACATAGCGGCCTACTACTGCCAGATTGGATGGTGCCTGGCCGACCTTAGGTTTTTCCACTAATTCATTGATTGGTTTAGATTGACCCACTTCGAGCTGATGACCATTCACATCGGCGATACCATACTGATCGACACAGTTTTCGGGTACCCCTTCGACCATGATCTGACCCTCCTGGGTTTCATCAAACAGTTTGACCATTTCGGCGAGGTTGTCTTGAGTCAGATCGCAGCAGGCGTCGTCAATGATGACATCGGGCAGCAATACGGCAAAGGGCTCATCGCCGACGACTTTCTGGGCACATAGGATGGCGTGCCCCAATCCCTTGGCTTGGGACTGGCGTACGCTGATAACGGTTACGTCATTGGGACAGATGGCCTGTACCTCGGCCAGCAATTGGCGCTTTACCCTGCGCTCAAGCTGCGCCTCGAGCTCAAAACTCGAGTCGAAATGGTTTTCGATGGAATTTTTACTGGCATGGGTGACTAAGACGATTTCGTTGATCCCGGCGGCGATAGCCTCGTTGACTACGTATTGGATTAAGGGTCTATCCACTATGGGCAACATCTCCTTGGGGATAGCCTTAGTTGCCGGAAGCATGCGTGTGCCAAGACCCGCGACGGGAATGATCGCCTTACTAACTTTTTGCTGTTTCATCCTAATCCTAGTTGGCTGCGCAAATGCCTTTCTATTCTAATAAAAGCGCTCTGAAAAGTCAGGGGATTTAGGCCTATGTAAAGTGTGAAGCTTTATTAACCTCTGTTTGTCTGGTGATCTGAGGTCCTTGACTGTGTGGCGAGCCACCATAAGTGAAAAATACCCTTACATAAATCTCGTCAGGGTTCGCTAAGCCAATGAGAATGGTCTAAAACTCAGCATTTGTTTCACGGTTGTTACATTTGTTTGTTTTTTATCTTGTTGATTTTATTTGTTTCTGTAGGTTAGTTATCCATAAGTGTAAATTTTGGATTACACAATTAGCCCAGTGTGGTCAAAACTATAAAGTGTGATCCTGTTAACAAAACATGGCGTTTAGTCAAATATGGAGGCAGGAGCAGTCAATTGTGTAGTATTTATCATGAGTAAACAAACCACTTATCAGGCGAGATTGCCTGATAGTCATGGGTTCATCAAATACCCTGACAACGAACATGAGATCTGGCAAGCACTGTATGACAGACAGAAGGGCAATTTGCCCCGCTATGCGTGTGATGCTTACCTGAAAGGGCTCGAGGATCTTGCCTTGGCTTCAGACAGGATCCCGCAGCTAGGCGAGATCGATGCTGTGCTACAACAGGCTACCGGTTGGAAGACCGCTGCCGTGCCGGCCTTGATCTCGTTCGAGAAGTTTTTCCAGTTGTTGGCGAACCAGGAGTTTCCGGTCGCGACCTTTATTCGCAGCAAAGAGGAGTTCGACTATCTGCAGGAGCCGGATATCTTTCATGAGATATTTGGTCATTGCCCATTGTTGACCAACCCCTCTTTTGCCCGTTTCTCTCACGAATACGGTAAGTTGGGTCTGGCCGCGTCGAAAGAGGAACGCGTGTTTCTAGCGCGTCTGTATTGGTTTACCGTAGAATTTGGCTTGATCCGTCAGGCTAACGATGAGTTAAAGATTTATGGTGGTGGCATTTTGAGCTCGCCGGGTGAGACACTGTATGCCATGAGCGATACCCCTGTGGTTAAGCCTTTCGATTTGATCGATATCTTGCGCACGCCGTATCGTATCGACATCATGCAGCCGATTTATTACACCATTGAATCAATCGATTATTTAGATGAAATCGTCAAAATGGATATCATGGGCGCCGTGACTAAGGCGCGTCAGCTTGGGCTACATGCCCCGCTGTTTGAGCCAAAATCTAAAGCCAGTTAAGCAAGCCAGTTAAGAAAACGAGAAGGAAGAAGTATGACTGAATTAGCCCAAATGAAGTGTGAAGCCTGCCAAGCCGATGCGCCTAAGGTGACCGATGCCGAGTTGGCCGAGCTGATCCGCATGATCCCAGATTGGGGCGTAGAAGTGCGTGACGGTATCATGCAGCTTGAGCGTGTCTATAAGTTTAAAAACTTTAAGCTGGCAATGGAGTTTACCAATAAATTGGCAGACTTAGCGGAAGAGGAGTTTCATCATCCGGGGATCTTAACCGAATGGGGCAAGGTGACAGTGACCTGGTGGTCTCACTCGATTAAAGGGCTGCACCGTAATGATTTCATCATGGCTGCCAAGACAGACCAGTTATTAGGCTAAGTAAAAACTAATATAAAATCAGCGTCATAGCCTAGCTATGGCGCTGTTTTTTTGGCAGCACCTATAATCTACTGTAAACAACTCTTGCCACAAATCTCATTACACTCTAACGTATAGGCGTTTTATCGGCATTTCTGCGTCGTGTGTCACACCTGTTTTGACATGATGCGCAACCATGCTCGCGATAATCCCAAAAACCGTGAAGTAATAAATATAAAAAGGGACGAAAGGGTATGCGCTTAGAAGTAAGTTGCATCGACCGCGTGGGTCTAGCAAAAGATATTCTGGAGATCCTCGAAGGCTATGGTATTAACCTGATAGCTATCGATGCCAGTAACCAGGGATTTCTCTATCTGCAGTTTGCTGAAGTTAACTTTGATGTGCTCAGCGAGTTGTTACCTTTGATCAGAAAGGTGGAGGGGGTGCATGATGTGCGCACCGTCTCTTTCATGCCATCGGAGCAGGAGCATTATGCGCTTAAGACGCTGCTAAAAACCCTGCCAGATTCTGTGTTTTCCATCGACGTCAAGGGACGCATTCGTATCATTAACGAGTCGGCGCTGATGACGGTTAATATGGGCGAACATGAAGTCCTCGATGAACCGCTTAACCACTGGGTGCAAGGGTTTAATTTCAATCGTTGGCTCAGTGAACCTTTGGTGCTGGCTCAGGCAACTCGAGTCAATATTGGTCAGAGCGAGTACCTGGCTGAAATGCTGCCTATCTATCTACCCGATGAGAATGATAAGAGCATTTTGGCCGGCGCCGTGGTGTCGCTCAAGTCACCGGCAAGAGTCGGTAAGCAATTTAATGCCCTACAGAATCAGACTACTGGTTTTGAAAATGTGTTGGCGGTCAGCGATAAGATGAAAGAGGTGTTGGTTCAGGCCAGACGTATGGCCCAGCTCGACGCACCTTTGCTGATTACGGGCGAAACCGGCACAGGCAAGGAGTTGATGGCCCGAGCCTGCCACGATGCCAGCATGCGCCGCGAGCATCCCTTTATAGCGATTAACTGCGCCGCCATGCCAGATAGCGCCGCCGAAGAGGAACTCTTTGGTTACGTCAGTGGTGGCGAAGTGGTGAAACGTGGTTTCTTCGAAGAGGCCAAGGGCGGTACTGTCTTTTTAGATGAGATAGCCGAGATGTCTAAGGCGGCGCAGGTTAAACTGCTGCGCCTTCTACAGGATGGCACCTTCCGCCGTGTGGGCGGTGATGTGGAGGTGCGCTCGGATGTGCGCATCATCTGCTCGACCCAGAAGAACCTGGCGGAGCTGTGTCAAAGCGGTGAATTCCGTGAAGATCTTTACTATCGCATCCATGTGCTGAGTTTCCATATGCCGTCACTCAGAGAGCGCAAGGTGGATATCATCCCTCTGACCGAGATGTTCCTCGAGCACTACAGTCAGCAGCTTTCCATACCTATCCGTCGTATCTCGGCTCCGTGCCGTGAACATCTCTTGGGTTATGCCTGGCCGGGTAACGTGCGTCAGCTGAAAAATGCCATCTTCCGCGCGGTATCTATGTGGGATGGCTCGGCGGAATTGACAGTGGATCAACTTAAACTCCCTTCTTATGCCGAGGGCTTTGGCTACTTCGATCATCAGTTTGAGGGCAGCCTAGATCAGGCGATGAAACAGTTTGAGGCAAGCCTGCTTAGACGCCTCTATCCTGCGTATCCGAGTACACGTCAGTTGGCCAAAAAGCTTGGGGTGTCACATACTGCCATCGCCAACAAACTGAGAGAGTATAAGATCAACAAGCAAAAAGGGATGTAAAACCTTATTGCCAGTGAGTTGCTGCTTTTTCCGGCAGAGCTAAAGTGAAAACCCCATAGTGTTGGGGTTTTTACTGGCTGTAATTAAATGTTTACATATTGAGTAAGTGATAGGCTTAATGTGATTTGTGTCACGCTATTCCTATCTCGGCGCGCATAGGGTATTTCTATGCCAAATTGATTGCACCAGACCATTGACCTGTGTGTTTGTCTGGTCTGGCAGAATAAGATTTCGATAGGAGTGGGTATGAAGTTAGCAAGTTATAACAACGGCCGTCGTGACGGTCAGCTGATGCTTGTGAGTAAGGATTTAACCAAGGCCGTTGCGGTTCCGGCTATCGCGCACACCATGCAGCAACTGCTGGATGCCTGGGATCTGCTTCAGCCGCAACTGCAAGAGCTTTATGAGGCGCTTAACCAAGGTGTGCTTGAGAACACCGTCGATTTTGACGAGAACAAGTGCTTGTCACCTTTGCCGCGTGCCTATCAGTGGGCCGACGGCAGTGCCTATGTAAACCATGTTGAATTGGTACGTAAGGCACGTGGCGCCGAGATGCCTGAAACTTTCTGGACAGATCCTTTGGTTTATCAAGGTGGTTCGGACTGTTTTATCGCTCCTAAGGCGGATATCGAGCTGGCCAGCGAAGAGTGGGGCATAGATTTCGAATCTGAAGTTGCTGTGATCACCGATGACGTGCCTATGGGCATAGACGCTGATTCAGCTGAGAAGCATATCAAGCTGTTAATGCTGGTGAATGATGTGTCGCTGCGTAACCTGATCCCTGCTGAATTGGCCAAGGGGTTCGGTTTCTTCCAGTCTAAGCCTTCAAGCAGCTTCTCACCTGTCGCTGTCACCCCGGATGAGCTGGGTGATAAGTGGCGTGAGTCTAAGGTGCATCTGCCATTGATCACTCATCTGAACAACGAGCTGTTCGGTAAGCCAAACTGTGGCATCGATATGACCTTTAACTTTAGCCAGTTGATTGCCCATTTCACTAAGACTCGTCCATTGGGCGCTGGCGCAATCATAGGTTCAGGTACTATCTCTAACTATGATCGCAGCGCTGGCTCTAGCTGTCTGGCGGAGACTCGTATGCTAGAGACCATCAGCGACGGTAAGCCATCGACTTCATTTATGCGTTTTGGCGATCGCGTGCGTATCGAGATGCTGGATGAAAACGAGCAATCAATCTTTGGTGCTATCGACCAGCAGGTGGTTGAGTACAAAGGTTAATTCTCAGATTTATTGAGACTTCGGGGCGGCTAAGGTTGCCCCGTTTTTGTAACTGCCGCCGGGCAATGGGCGGAAAGAGAAAAGGAGCCATGTGATGAAATTATTGGGTTATTGGCGCTCAAGCGCCGCATACCGGGTTCGCATCGCATTCAATTTAAAAGGGCTGGATGCCACGCTCGAATCAGTGCATCTGGTTAAAGAGGGTGGCGAGCAGCACTTGCCTAAGTATGCAGCGCTTAATCCCCAGGAGTTGGTGCCAACATTTATCGAAGGTGACAACGAATTTGTTCTGTCTCAGTCTCTGGCGATCATCGAATATCTCGACGAGCAGTATGGTGGAACCTTGATGTTGCCAAAGGAGCCCAAGGCAAGAGCCGAGGTGCGAGCCATGGCGCTCTCAATCGCCTGTGAGGTACATCCGCTGAATAACCTCAAGGTGTTGCAGTATCTGACGAATACCCTAGGTCTCGATGAAGAGGCTAAAAACGCCTGGTACCACCACTGGATCCATCAGGGCTTTAGCGCGTTTGAAAAGCAGCTGGAAAAACACGCCGGTAGCTATTGCTATGGCGATGAGGTCACGCTGGCGGATCTTTGCCTGATCCCTCAGGTCTATAACGCCAATCGCTTCAAGGTCGATTTGACGCCATATCCGAATATTCGCCGTATTTGGGATAATTGTCATCAGCTTGAAGCCTTTCAATTGGCGGCGCCCGAGCGTCAGGCCGATGCCAGTTAGATTAGCCTAATGAAGCCGTTAGCGGCTCGCTAGGGGTTATTCATTAAGAACTCGACGAACGCCCTGTCGGCCAGACCTATGGGGCGTTCTCTATTCCAGGCGATGTGCAGATCAAGGTGTACGGCCGGAGAGAAGGGGATGGCGCGGATAGGATCTCTTGCCTCGATCACCATCTCCAGCACACTGGTGATGGCAAAGCCCTGAGCGACGACCTGTTTGATGAGATTGATCAGGTTAGTTTCAAACGCGATATCGGCTTCAAGACCCAAGGCTTTGGCTTGTGACAGCATCCACTCACGGTGAAAATAGCCCGGCTTAAACATCACCAGTTCCTGCTCAAAAAACTGCTCTAGCGTGATGGCTGCATGCTCGGCCAGCGGATGCTCTTCACCCACGGCTACCACCATCTGCTCTCTGAGCAGCAGATGGCTGTCGAAATTAGGCTGTAGGTCTTGCCCTGTGATGATGGCGATATCGACCTCTTCGTTTTGCAACATCCGCAAGCTGTCGCGGGTACCGCCTTCAAACAGTGATAGCTTGAGATCCGGATATCTGTGGCGAAAGGCCATCAGGCGCGACGGCAGATAGTAGGAGCCCAGCATGCCTGGTACTGCGATACGCACTTCGCCTTTGGTCAGGTTGGCCATGGATTTAATATGGGCCTCAGCCTGTTTGACCTGCTTGAGGATCAGCCTGGCGTGTTGTACCAGGGCCTCGCCTTCGGCGGTAAGGGTGAGACGACTGCCATCTTGACCACGATAGTGTTTGTTGCGATTGATCAGCGTGACCCCAAGCGTCTGCTCAAGGCGCTTTATTCCCTGGCTCAGGGCTGGTTGGGCAATGTTGAGTTGCTTAGCCGCCAGGGTAAAGCTGCCTTTGGTGGTGAGCGCCTCGAACTGCCTAAGCTGTTTGATATCCATCTTGAATCACCAGAGCTAATGCCTTGTTGTTTAAAGGCTCGTTTTAATGGGCTGATCTTCAATTTACCTATAACATCATCTTATCGACATCATAGTTATAATCTATTTTTGTTATGTTAGCGCCGGTGTTAGCCTGTGTCTATCGACTCCTTTGAACTCGCAGAAAATGACAGCCAGCCGTGCACTACAACTTCGTTTGATCTGGGGCCTCTCTTTGGCCTCCGTGGTGATCTACATCAACCTGTATATGGTGCAGGGGATGTTGCCGCTGATCGCGAGCAGTTTTAGTGTGTCACCGGCGCACGCCACCCTGTTGTTGTCGGTTACCAGTTTTTCCATGGCCTTTTCGCTGCTCTTTTATGCGACCCTGTCGGACAAGCTGGGACGGCGCAAGCCCTTGCTATGGAGCCTGGCTTTGCTGGTGGTGGCAGATTTCATGTTGATCTGGGTGCAGGACTTTTCAGCGCTGGTGGCGGTGCGTTTATTTCAAGGGGTGTTATTGGCGGCGGTGCCAGCCATCGCCATGGCGTATTTTAAGGATCTGCTCGATACCAGCGTGCTGCTCAAGGCTGGAGCCATCTACATAGGCGCCAACAGCCTTGGAGGGATTGCCGGGCGTCTGCTCGGCGGTTTGATGACAGAGTATTTAAACTGGGTAGAGGCCATGGGCTTAGTGACTGTGTTAACCCTGGCTGGTGTAATGGGTGTGCTGGCATTACTGCCGCGGCTCGACCGAGTGCGGATCCGTCGCCGTCAACACAAGAGTCGCTTCGGCCTTGCCGATCTGAAGGGCTTTGGCTTGCACCTTGGTGACAGCACCTTAGTGAAACTCTATCTGTTAGGCGCGCTCGCCTTTATGGTGATGGTCAATCAGTTTAGCTATATTCAGCTGCACCTGATGCAGGCGCCATTTTATTGGGGCAAGTTTCAGGTCACACTGATCTTCCTGTGTTACCTAAGTGGCACCTATGCCTCATTTCGCTCGGCGAAATGGGTGACACGCTTAGGGCGTCAACCACTATTTGTACTCTCGGCGGCGATGATGTGTGTCGGTAGCCTGATCACCCTAGGCGATACCAGCAGCGCCATCATCATAGGTTTCCTGCTGTCGAGTTTTGGCTTCTTTACCTTTCATAGCGTCTGCAATGCCTGGGTGGCCCAACGTGCTCAGCAGCACAGGGCGAAAGCCACGGCGCTCTACTTGTGTAGCTACTATTTAGGTGCGGCGCTCGGCGGGCCATTCCTGTTGCCGTTTTGGCAGCATTGGGGCTGGAGCGGTGTGGTGGCTGGCAGCTTGACATTGCTAAGTGGCGTGATTCTCATCGTGGCGATGCTAAAGCGCACCCACAGACCACGCTCGCCACTGCTTGATGCGGCGAGCTAATGGATGAAGGGTTAGCTTAGAAAGGTCTTTCGGCTGAGACCGAATTTTTGCATCTTGTCATAAAGCGTTTTGCGCGGCAGTTCGAGCTGCTCCATGGTGAGCTTGATGCTGCCCTTGTTGTTACTCAGCGCTTCTTCAATCAATAATCGCTCAAAAAACTCTACCCGCTGTTGTAGTGACATATTGGCATTGAGCTGATTGCTTTGACCCAGCGAGGTGGCAAAGGCCGCTTCTGGGCCGAGTAACACATAGCGCTCGGCCAGGTTACGCAGTTCGCGTACATTACCGGGCCAGTCGTGGGAGACCAGCTGAGCCGTGTATTCCGCAGTGAGGGGGATCAGTGCCTTGTGGTAGCGCGCCGAGGCAATGCGGGCAAAGTGCAGAAACAGTAATCCGATATCCTCACGTCGCTCCCTAAGGGCCGGGATTGGCACTGTCACCAGGTTAAGACGGTAAAGAAGATCTTGGCGAAACTCACCGGTATCGCACAAGGTTTTCAGGTCTACCTTAGTCGCAGCTATGATGCGAATATCCAAATCTATGCTTTTGTTGGAGCCAAGGCGCTCCACCTTCCTGTCTTCCAATACCCTCAGCAGTTTGACCTGCAAGGACAAGGGGGTGCTCTCAATCTCATCGAGAAACAGTGTGCCGCCGTTGGCATACTCGAACTTGCCGATGCGGGTCTTATCGGCGCCGGTGAAAGCGCCTGATTCGGCGCCAAACAGCTCGCTCTCGATGATGGTTTCAGGAATAGCGCCGCAGTTGATGGCAACAAAGTTGGCCTCACTGCGAGGGCTGTGATCGTGCAGATAACGGGCAACCAGCTCTTTGCCTGTGCCTGTTTCACCCTCAATCAATACATCGGCGGGCATGTCGATCACCTGATGTATGATGTGGCGCATCTGCTTGATCCCCGGACTATGGCCCAAGATACGCGGTCCTGGGGTGCTTTGGGATTCAAGCTCCCGCTTCAGGCTGCGGTTTTCCAGCGTCAGCGCGCGTTTTTCCAGGGCGCGCTTGGCGATATCCAGCATATGCTCGTTGTTAAAAGGTTTCTCAATAAAATCGTAGGCACCTTGTTTGAGCGCCTGTACCGCCATGGCGATGTCACCGTGACCAGTCAGCAAGATGATAGGGATATCTTTGTCCTGGGAAAGCAGAGTGCGCATCAAGGCGAGGCCATCGGTATCGGGCATGTTCACATCTGAGATCACTATGCCGGGCCAGTTATCTGGTAGTCCCTGACCAATCTGCTTGGCGTCGGTTAAGGAGAGGGCGCGGTAGGATTCTAATTCAAACAGCTGTACCAGGGCCGAGCCTATCAAGGGCTCGTCGTCGACGATAAGGATATCGTATTGATTAAAAATTTGATTTTGCATGGCTAACCCGCTGCATGTATTGGAAGCGTAATATTAAAGATGGCGCCACCTTCGGCGCGATTCGCCACGCTGATTTTGCCCTGCATTGCCTCGACGATTCGCCTGGAGATAGAGAGGCCCAGTCCCAAACCCTGACGGGAGCTGGTGTAATAAGGGTCGAAAATTTTCTGCATCTGACTCTCATCTATGCCTGTGCCGGTATCTTCAATGGTGATCTCGACGCGGTCATTGAGGTTAACGCTGATGATTAACTGTTTTGGGCTGCTGGCGCGCATGGCCACCATGGCGTTGCTCATCAGATTAATCAATACCTGTTGTAAGCGGATGGGGTCGCCCCAGATCAGCGTCTCACAGTCAGTGTTTCTGAGCACAAGATTAATGCCTTGTTTATCGACTTCGGGCTGAACTATGGTTAGGGCATCTTTAATGCACTGAGCCACGCTGACCGCCTTATCGTTACCCTTACTCTTGCGGGTAAAGCTCTTAAATTGCGATACGATCGCGGCCAGGCGATCGGTCAGCTCTATGATGGTCATGATATTGCTAGAAACATCGTCCCACTTAGCGCGGGACAACAGCGTCTGGGTGTTTTGTGCGTAGCTGCGAATAGCTGCCAGCGGCTGGTTGATCTCATGGTTGATACTGGCCGAGAGACTACCGATAACCGTTAACTTAGCGGCCTGGATCAGCTCATCCTGCGTCTCTTTTAACTCTTGATGACTGGTTTCCAACGCTTGAGTGCGCTCTTTGACTCTCTGCTCAAGTTGTTCGTGCGCCTGTTGCATGCGGCGGATATTTTTGCGCCTTTCAATAGCAAACAGCAGTGCCAGGGCGCATAACAGGTAGAGGGCGCCATAGAGCAAGAGTAGTGGCGGCAGTGATTGATAGATGGGTGCCATAGGGGAAAGTATATGCACCCGCCAGCCGGCATCATTCATCATGGCGGCGTTATCCATATACTCTTTGCCATGCTTATCGCCGCCAATTTGATAGATTTGATAATCTTCCGCCAATGATGCGGTAAAGGGTGGTTCTATCTCTAGCGGATTAATGTCGCGGTTGGCGTAGCGCCGTGATGCGGTAATGTGCTGTTTGAGTTGACGGGTCACAGGCACCAGAGAGGTGAGGCGCCACTTGGGTTGACTGGAGAGGAAAATAATATTGTCGGGATCGCTGATAGCAAATTCATAGTTGCTACCTCTGGCCATGCCAGTACTTTGTTGTTCGATCTCTGTGACATCAACCTTGACGACGATAGCGCCGACAACCTTGGCATCGCCCTGATTCGGGGCAATCGGATAGCCTTGGTTGTAGATAGGGTAGGAGAAGTAGTAACCACGCTTGTTGGAGCTGGTTCCTACGGCGAAATAACGCCCCATTTTTCCGTTCATTGCGTCTTTGAAATAGGGGCGAAAGCCAAAGTTTTTGCCGATAAAGGAGTAGCTCTGTTGCCAGTTGCTGGCAGCGATAGCGTCGCCATTGATATTGACCAGATAGATATCCAGTGCCTCTGTAATGCTTTGGATCTCCTCCAAATAGAGGTTGAGTGGCGTGATGGTTTCTGGATCGTCTTGTTGTGCCAAAGCGTTAGCCAGCAAGGGATTGGTTGATAGCACTTGAGGAATGCTTTCATAGCGACTAAGAGAGCCTGAGAGAAAGCTCAGTAACTCTTTCATTTGCGCATTAGATTGTTGCCGCGTCATCTCATAGCCGTGTTCTAGATGAAACCAATAGGCGGCGCGTAGGATAAAGGCGAGGCCCAGCAAAATAATTAAGCCGATGCCGAGGTATTTTTTTCTTGTTATCGTTATTGACATAAAAGGCATGTCCAATTGAAAAGCGAGCCTGAAATAGTGGGAGCTTGTTCCCGTTTCAGACTCGCCCAATTGTTAAACAAAATCAAGTATTTTAATAACCGTTTAACTTATCTATATATTCCGGTAGAAACAGGGAGATCTGCGGAATATAGGTGATCAGGGCCAGGAAGAAGAGCAGCAACACTAGCCAAGGGATACAGGATTGAATCACCCACCCCATGCTGCGCCCAGTGATCCCGGCGGTCACAAATAGATTGAGCCCAACCGGAGGCGTCAACATACCTATCTCCATGTTCACCACCATGATAATACCTAGATGGATAGGATCTATGCCGAGTTGAGTTGCGATCGGGAACAAAATGGGCGCCATGATCAGCAAGATGGCCGATGGCTCCATAAAGTTACCCGCCGCCAGCAGCAGCAAGTTGACTATGATGAGGAAGCCCCAAACCGGCAGTCCCATACCCACTATGGTTTCTGCGATGATATGGGGGATCCGCTCTGTGGTTAACACATGAGCAAATAGCATGGCGTTGGCGATGATAAACAGCAACATGATGCTGACTTTCGCACCGTCACGTACCACGTGGCGGATCTCTTTGTCTGCTGGGGTTTTAATAACAGCCAACACCATAAAGGCGAGGTTGCGTGCTGTGGCCCTAAACAGAGGTTCATCGCTGTTACGCCAGCTGACGTTTTTCAGCGGCCCGATATCTCGATAGCCAAACACGGCAATAAAATAGGCATACACACAGGCGACCGCCGCCGCTTCTGTGGGGCTGGCGATACCGCCATAGATGGAACCCAGAACGATGACAATAAGCGCAAGGCCACCCATTGCTTTAGCACTTGAAATAGCCAAGGGACGCACGCCAGGGAAGGGGCGAGAGGGTAGGTTTTTAATGCGGGCCACGATATAGATAGCCAGCATTAACAATAGCCCCATCATCAGGCCTGGGATAAGGCCTGCCATAAACATGCGCGCTGCAGAAACTTCGGTAGCGGCCGCATAAACCAGCATCACGATAGAGGGGGGGATCAAGATCCCTAAGGTGCCCGAGGTGGTGATCACCCCTGCGGCAAATTTTTCCGGATAACCGGCTCTTACCATGCCGACAATAACGATGGAGCCGATAGCGGCCACAGTTGCTGGCGATGAACCAGAGACAGCAGCAAACAGCATACAGGCCATTACTGAGGCCATCGCCAAGCCACCACGGATATGGCCGACACTGTCCATGGCAAATTCGATGATACGCCTCGCGACGCCACCGGTGGAGAGAAACGCCGACGAAAGAATAAAGAAGGGGATCGCCAGCAGGGTATAGTGCTCTGAGGTGGACTCATAGAGTTTTAAGGCGACCGAGGCCAGTGAATCATCGGAGAACAGCAAGATGGTCAACATGCTGGAAAAACCCAGCGCAATGGCGATCGGCATGCCTAGGAGCATACAGAAAAACAGGCTGATAAACAGGGTTGCTATAGTCATTATTTTTTGTCTCCCGGCTGCTCGTTGTCGGCCTGAGCCTCTTGATCGATCAGGTGCATGCTCTCCTTAGCTTCATCAGCAAAGACAAAACCATCTGTCTTGTTGGTGATGATGGCGACACCCAGCTGTAGGAACCGCCAAGTGAGTAACGCAAAGCCAAGTAGCAAAATACTCTGGGATATCCACAAAGGCACGGCCGGTTCTTCCACGTCGATACGCAGGTATTCCCAGGCAGCGTCAGGGTCGAGGCCGCTGACTAAGAAATGGGGCAGGTCGATATCTTCCATCGGTACGCCAATTTGGTACATCTTGGCCAGATAATCCCAGCTACCCACCAGAAACATGCCGCAGTAGGCCAGACAGATAGCGACGGCCAAGGTGGCGGTATATTTACGCCCAGCTCTAGGGAGTTTCCTGACGAAAGCATCCACGCCAATATGAGCACCAACTCTCACACCGTAAGACATGCCAAAGAGAACGAACCAGCCGCAGATGGTAAGGGTGAGCTCCTGGATCCATAAGAAGCCTGTGTTGAAGAAGAAGCGGGCGATGACCTCTGCAAAGACCAGTAGGGTCATCGAAGTGATCAAGGTGTTGAGCACTAACTCTTCGATATGGGAAAAAAACCGAGATATCATCTCAAGAACTCCTTAAATAGGAATGAGGCCGAATGCCATTGGAAACGGCCTCAATATCTTCCTATTAAGTTAGGGGGTTAGCGCTTATTATTGGTTTGATGCAACAGCTGCATCGATAAGATCTTTACCAATCTTATCTTCGAACTGCGCCCATACAGGCTTCATGGCATCGACCCATGCGGTGCGCTGTTCAGGTGTCAGATAGGTGATCTCTGAGCGCTTAGAGTCGATGATGGCTTGTTTGTCCTTGTTCACCTTAGCTGCGGCGATGTCATTACCATAAGCAATCGCTTCATCCAGTGACGCTTTAATGACTTTACGCTTGTCTGCCGGGAGTGACTTCCAGAAGGTGTTTGAGGTGACTACCATGTAGTCCAGTACGCCGTGATTACTTTCAGTGATATTACTTTGTACTTCAAAAAACTTCTTAGAGTAGATGTTTGACCAGGTATTTTCCTGACCATCGATGGCACGGGTTTGCAGCAGGGTAAAGACTTCAGAGAAAGGCTTCTTCACTGGAATGGCATCGACAGCCTGGAACTGCGCCGCCAAGACATCAGATGCCATGATGCGGAACTTCTTACCTTCGGCATCTTTTGGCAACACTAGCGGGCTACTGGCTGAAAATTGCTTCATGCCGTTATGCAGGTAGCCTAAGCCAACAACCCCTTTGCGTTTCATTGAGTTCAGCAGTTGCTGACCAGCTTCACTTTGTTGAAAGCGGTTGACGGCATCCATGTCTTTAAACAGGAAAGGAAGGTCGAATATCTGTAATTTCTTGGTGTAGCGTTCGAACTTCGACAGTGACGGTGCCACGAACTGCACATCGTTTAGCAGTAGTGCTGAAAGTTCGTTGTTATCACCAAATAGCTGTGAGTTAGGGAACACATTGACCTGATACTCGCCAGGTAAACGCTCTTCGACTAACTCTTTAAATTTTAACGCCATTTGGCCTTTAGGCGTGTTTTCGGCGACCACATGTGAAAACTTAATTTCGGTTGGCGCCGCCCAGCTGTTGAGGCTGGCCCCCAATAGTGCGGCAATTGAGGTCATCTTGACGATCTGTTTGATAAAGGTACAGGTGTTGAGTTTGGTCATTTTGTTATCCCTTTTATTGTTAATCCTTCAGTGCCTTAGGGCGACTGCCGGTTCGCGAATTGATTAACTCATAGGAATTATAGGCAAGGACCAGGCCAAAGATGTTTAAATAATGTAAATCAAACTATATCAGCATGTTGCAAAACTCTTGGTGGGCGGCAATCGCCAGAGATGGGGAGGATGTCGCCCATTCGTCTTAGGTCAATGGGTGGAAAACCACCCATTTTGACTGGAGTAAATTTGATGTTTGTCTCATAGTTGCGGCGATTTGTGCGTAGGCCAATATTGCGCCTTGAAGTGACCGTGATATAAAACACCTCCTGCGGCGGCTGCACAAAAGGCACCAATGAGCAGGACGAGTTTGACATCGAGTATCGCCAACAGGCCACCTGTGATGGCGGCTAATAGGTTACCGATACAGAAGATGGTCACCAACATGCCCATCAGTTGCCCTTGAGGCCTGGTTTGATAAGCGGTAGAAAGATAGCTGGGTAGAAAACTGTTGTAGATGGCAATCCCTGCACCGATAGTCATAAAGGTGATGAGGTAGCTGCTATTGCTTAGGTAGGGAAAGCAGGCGAGGGAAGCGCCAAATAGCGTGATGCCCACTAGACTGGCGCTGGCATGATTTAATTTGCGCTGTAACATTGGGGTGAACCAGATGCTGGTGGCGATCATGCAAGCGGTGAGCAGCACTGTCACCCAACTTATCTGCGCCGGCGTGAAGTCTTGCTGCTGCACTAGATGCAGTGGATAGAATTCGTAATAGAAATTTACCCCCATGGTCAGCAGCAGATAGAGCAGGAAAAATCGCCGCAGGGCGGGTTCCTTGAGAAGAACTAAGCTCGAACCTTTTTCAGCGTTGGTCTGTGGGTTATCCAGTTGCCGAGGCAGTAGTTGATGGCTGAGCAGGGCACACAACAGACAGGCGATTGCCGCTGCGCCAAATACCAGTTCCATTCCCCAGGTAATCAGGTACCCACCGGCCAAAGGACCTAGAAGGTAACCGCCATAGCCCATGGCGCTGATCAGCGAAAAGCTACGTGTTTTATCTATTTGAGGGTGCAGATCGGCGGCAATCGCCCTGGCGATAGCAATATTACCTTCGCAAATCCCAGTCAGTAAACGGGCAAGACAAAAGAGCAAGAAATGTTCCGAATAGGCGGCCAGAGCTGTGAGGGCATATCCAAATGCACTGCCGACTAAGGTTAGGCTAAGCAATCGCTTGCGGCCATAGGTATCAGACCAACTGCCGATAAAACTGCCGCCTATGATGATTCCAAGGGGATAGATGCCAAGAACTATCCCCATCAAAAATTCACTAGGCAGGCCCATAAATTGAGTGAGTGGTGAACTATTGTCATGAAATAGCGGTGCTAACACAGGGTAGGGCAGCGCGATGCCCGCGACACTGATTAAGGTCACTACTAAGGTGACACCAAGAATGCTTTGTGCCGTCCTGTGTTCGGCGGGTTTCAAAGAGCTGATGGAGAGCATGACGGCCTTTCAAAAGAGTCTGAGAATAGACTCACTTTACCTCAGCAATATATTAAGTAAAGTATTTTGTTTATTTAAATGGCTGGAGAGACAAATGGATACACTAAGATATATGTTTCTGGATGACTTGCGACTTATTTGGCGGGATTAATGCGTTTGAGTATCGCCTCACTTGGCAGCAATTCCAGATGCCCCTGGGTGTCGAAGTACCAGCCTGTGATAAAGCCCTTTTGCCTCATTGAAACAAGGTTTTGCATCACCTCTTTGGCTTCGATCATAGCTTGCTGCTCATCACAATCATGGGTGAGCTTAAGGTATGCGGCAATGCTTGCGAGCGACGCAGATTGAGTGACATCGGCCATAGTCAACCACCTTTAATCATACTGGGTTTGAGCAAAGTCTTAATGAAGAATAGTTGAGGCTAAGGGAATCGCAATAGCGCATCTAAGCTGCAAAGGCTTGTTGCTAGGCTGTTTGATTATAAATAGGGGGATTGAGCGATGAAGAAGAAATATGGTGGTCGATACTGGGCTCGAACCAGTGACCCCCTCCTTGTAAGGGAGGTGCTCTCCCAGCTGAGCTAATCGACCTGGGATACTGACTGTGATTTTTCTTAGCCATACCTTGAAGATATGGTGGTCGATACTGGGCTCGAACCAGTGACCCCCTCCTTGTAAGGGAGGTGCTCTCCCAGCTGAGCTAATCGACCTGGGATAAATACAGTAGTCTTGCAAATTGTGATAACAATGGTGGTCGATACTGGGCTCGAACCAGTGACCCCCTCCTTGTAAGGGAGGTGCTCTCCCAGCTGAGCTAATCGACCTGGGACATTATTATATTCGATACTCTCTCACTAAATGAGATGGTGGTCGATACTGGGCTCGAACCAGTGACCCCCTCCTTGTAAGGGAGGTGCTCTCCCAGCTGAGCTAATCGACCTGGGAATATCTCACAACGTTAATTTGAAGTGTTTATTTCGGTATTACCAAAATATGGTGGTCGATACTGGGCTCGAACCAGTGACCCCCTCCTTGTAAGGGAGGTGCTCTCCCAGCTGAGCTAATCGACCTGGGATACTTCAAATTGTTACAGCCATACAGTGTATGGTGGTCGATACTGGGCTCGAACCAGTGACCCCCTCCTTGTAAGGGAGGTGCTCTCCCAGCTGAGCTAATCGACCTCGCTGTGTGGGGCCGTATTATAGGGGGGAACGATCTACTGTCAACGCTTTTTTCGAGAAAATAATGAGTCCGGTTCAAATTTGTTCGGATTGACTTAATGTTAAACAAATCAGGATTATTTACTATCACCGTCTGACTAAAGCCTGCACAGAGGCGGGGATGCTGAGCGCAGCAATAGATGGTTTACTCGTTTGGCTTTAGGCAAATCGTTAGCCTTTGTGGTTAGCTTGTTGAACAAAAGAAAAGGCTAGGGGAGGTGTTTGTGCTTTGTAGCAAGTATAAGCAGGCAGTTACATTCACTTAGCTTGTGGTTTGGGCAACGCCGAATCGTCATGTTTCTACAATTGAAAAGCTGAGGGTTCGAGTAAGACTCTTTATTGGTTGAGAATAACGATTGGTTGAGATGAACGAGCGCTCTAGCGTGTCTCTTTATAGAGTAAGCAGAGGCGATACGTTGATATGGCTCTAGCTAGCCTGGATAAGCTACCTATTTGTGTAACTGCTTGGGGAAACCGTATCCTTGGTGGTTCTCTTTTATGAACGCTGTGCTTATCCCATATGCTCTTAGCCAATAAAGGCACACAATTATTGCAGTGCGTCTAAACCCCCAGTGATAGGGGATCAACTTTTTATGCCTAGTGAGCCCAGGCAGCGGGCTAGCTATTTTCTCTTATCCCATTTGGCTGTTAGAATAGCCCCCACATTTAAATAGCTCAGTCTATATTTAGACGATTCGATAACAGGTTACTGTCCCATTATGACGATTAAGACGCGCTTTGCTCCAAGTCCTACCGGTTTTCTTCATGTAGGTGGTGCTCGTACGGCACTTTATTCATGGCTATATGCCCGCGCTAACCAAGGCGAATTTGTTTTACGTATCGAAGACACGGATCTCGAACGTTCAACCCCTGAGGCCTGTGCTGCAATTTTAGAAGGTATGGAGTGGTTGGGACTGAACTGGGATGAGGGTCCTTACTACCAGACCAAACGATTCGATCGTTACAACGAGATCATCGCGCAGATGTTAGAGCAGGGCACAGCCTATAAGTGTTACTGCAGCCGTGAGCGTATCGAAGCGATGCGTGAAGAGCAGGCGGCTAAAGGCGAACAGCAAAAGTATGATGGCTGTTGTCGTGATAAAGCGCCGCGTGATACCGATGAGCCTTTTGTGGTGCGTTTTAAAAACCCAACAGAAGGCAGTGTGGTTTTTGATGATCACGTGCGTGGTCGTATCGAGATCTCAAACGACTTACTCGATGACTTAATCATTGCCCGTACCGATGGCACGCCGACATATAACTTCTGTGTTGTGGTCGATGACTGGGATATGGGGATCACCTGCGTGGTACGTGGTGAAGATCATATCAACAATACGCCGCGTCAAATCAATATTCTGAAGGCGTTAAACGCCCCAGTACCAGAATACGCTCATGTAGCGATGATTTTGGGTGACGATGGCGCCAAATTGTCTAAGCGTCATGGTGCTGTAGGCGTTATGCAATATCGTGATGACGGTTACCTGCCTGAAGCGCTGCTTAACTACCTGGTGCGTCTAGGTTGGTCACACGGCGATCAAGAAGTCTTCTCTATTGACGAGATGAAGCAGCTATTTAAGCTCGATGATATCAATAAGGCGGCATCTGCCTTTAATACCGAAAAACTGATCTGGTTGAATCAGCACTATATGAAGGAGCTGGCACCTGAGTATGTAGCCAAGCATCTCGAGTGGCATATGCAAGATCAAAATATCGAGACTTCAAACGGCCCAGCTTTGGCTGAAGTGGTTTCGGCACTGGCCGAGCGCGCCAAGACATTAAAAGAGTTGGCAGCCTCTAGCCGCTACTTCTATGAAGATTTTAATGATTTCGATGAAACCGCGGCTAAGAAACATCTGCGTGGCGTTGCATTAGAGCCGCTGCAGTTATTACAGAAGAAGTTTGCTGAGCTAAACGAATGGACTGTTGAAGCTATTCATCAAGCGATCGAAGCGACTGCTGAAGAGTTAGAAGTTGGCATGGGTAAGGTAGGTATGCCACTGCGTGTCGCCGTGACGGGTGCCGGTATGTCGCCTGCTGTAGATTTAACCGCATTTTTGGTTGGAAAGGCTCGTTGTGAGCAAAGAATCTCCAAAGCGATTGAATTTGTAGCAAATAGAATAAATTCCTAAAAAACGAGTTGACACTTTTGGGTGTGCTGCATAGAATGCGCCTCGCAGTTGAGACACAGCCGGCAGATGCTCGCGGTGCACTCAAAGGTGACAAGTTAGGTAAGGGGCCTTAGCTCAGCTGGGAGAGCGCAACACTGGCAGTGTTGAGGTCAGCGGTTCGATCCCGCTAGGCTCCACCATCTAATTTGAAAAGCGTTGAAGCAATAGCTTACTAGCTTTAACGAGTATTCACTCGGTACAGAGTATAAGGTACCAACAGTGTCCCATTCGTCTAGAGGCCTAGGACACCGCCCTTTCACGGCGGTAACAGGGGTTCGAATCCCCTATGGGATACCACTTTCTTGAGTGGTTGACTATTAAGTTGACGATTCGATAGCGTTAAAGCAATAGCCTACTGGCTTTAACGAGTATTCACTCGGTACAGAGTATAAGGTACCAACAGTGTCCCATTCGTCTAGAGGCCTAGGACACCGCCCTTTCACGGCGGTAACAGGGGTTCGAATCCCCTATGGGATACCACTTATTTTGAGTGGTTGACTATTAAGTTGACGATTCGATAGCGTTGAAGCAATAGCCTACTAGCTTTAACGAGTATTCACTCGGTACAGAGTATAAGGTACCAACAGTGTCCCATTCGTCTAGAGGCCTAGGACACCGCCCTTTCACGGCGGTAACAGGGGTTCGAATCCCCTATGGGATACCACTTTTTTGAGTGGTTGACTGATTAAGTTGACGATTCGATAGCGTTGAAGCAATAGCCTACTAGCTTCAATGAGTATTCACTCGGTACAGAGTATAAGGTACCAACAGTGTCCCATTCGTCTAGAGGCCTAGGACACCGCCCTTTCACGGCGGTAACAGGGGTTCGAATCCCCTATGGGATACCACTTTCTTGAGTGGTTGACTGATTAAGTTGACGATTCGATAGCGTTGAAGCAATAGCCTACTAGCTTCAATGAGTATTCACTCGGTACAGAGTATAAGGTACCAACAGTGTCCCATTCGTCTAGAGGCCTAGGACACCGCCCTTTCACGGCGGTAACAGGGGTTCGAATCCCCTATGGGATACCACTTTTTTGAGTGGTTGACTGATTAAGTTGACGATTCGATAGCGTTGAAGCAATAGCCTACTGGCTTTAACGAGTATTCACTCGGTACAGAGTATAAGGTACCAACAGTGTCCCATTCGTCTAGAGGCCTAGGACACCGCCCTTTCACGGCGGTAACAGGGGTTCGAATCCCCTATGGGATACCACTTTTTTGAGTGGTTGACTATTAAGTTGACGATTCGATAGCATTGAAGCTTAGCCTACAGGTTTCAATGAGTATTCACTCGCTTACGGAGTCTAAACGTAAGGACGGCGTCCCATTCGTCTAGAGGCCTAGGACACCGCCCTTTCACGGCGGTAACAGGGGTTCGAATCCCCTATGGGATACCACTTCTTATTTTAAGAAATTTTGAAATAAGACATTGTGTTTATTCAGGTTTTACTGTATAGTCACAACCAGTTTCGGGGCCTTAGCTCAGCTGGGAGAGCGCAACACTGGCAGTGTTGAGGTCAGCGGTTCGATCCCGCTAGGCTCCACCAAATAAGCGTTTAGTTACGCGGAAAAAACCACCCAATAGGGTGGTTTTTTTTCATCTGTCATTTCTCTTATCCTTCCTTCGATCTCCTCAGCTGCAATGGCACGAATTTGATTGGCACCCTGATGCCTCAAAATGAGGCCATCAAATACTTACAGAGCAGGAGCCTATCCAATTGCTTGTGTCTCGCCTATTTTCGCCAAACTAATCTGCTTTCGCCGAGCGGGGCATTATGTGCCGCACTTCAGGAAAATCGTTAACCTGATGCATTAGGGCAATTATGTTGATGTTCATATCTAGAGATCTCGATGTTTTCCAATCAGAATTCGACCTGTCTGAGGTTTCAAGTGAACTAGCACGAGACTTTGAGAATTTAGTGTTAGCTGATATCACACAGAGCAAGATTAATGATGTTGAGTATCTTCGTTGGGTAATGGTTGCGGTCGAAGATGAGAGTCCTATTGGTTATTGTTACTTCAGGCACCATATCAAAAAATCAGTCACTTACATCGGTCAAATCTATGTTGATAAAGAAGCAAGGGGGAAGGCCATTGCACGTAAGCTATTGAATATGAGTCTTGATTTTAGTTTTAGCCTTTTACCGAACCAAGTTGAGATTCACTTTACGACAAAGGAGCTTAACGCAAGTAAGTTAGTTGATTTGTTCTTTTATCGTGCGATGAAACAGAAGCGAAATGATAAGTTTTTTGATATCAAAGCTACGGCCTTTTCATCCAAGCTTGAACTCATTACATAATTCCTTTCTTACATTACCTTCGGCAAAGCTTTCCTATTGAGACTACACTGACACACTAATAGTTAAGCCAGTAATTTGTGCTTTTCGCAACAGAGTGAGTCAGACAATGAAGACAATTCTTTTAATACTGTTATCAGCCGTTTCATTATTTTCATCAAATGGTTATGCAGCTGACAAAACGCCTTTACCTTCCCATGGCATTGACTATCCACTAGGTTGGCAGACCTGGTCAAGCATCGCCGTGTCCCATAGAACCGACAATAATACGGTAAGGGCTATTTTGGGCAATGACGTGGCTATTAAGGCGGCTCGTAGCGGTGAACATTCTCCCTGGCCTGACGGTGCCATTCTGGCCAAGGTGGTGTGGAAAGCGGGTGAATTAGCTCACTGGCCTAAGGCGATAGGGCCTAAAGACTTTGTCCATGCCGAGTTTATGTTCAAGGACTCGGTTAAGTATGCCGACACCTATGGCTGGGGATGGGCGCGTTGGGTTGGCGCCGAGCAGACGCCATTTGAGGGAGGGATGCAGGTGTGTGTCAGTTGTCATACCCCAGTGAAAGACAATGACTGGGTATTCACCGAGCCGGGATGGTTCCCGACAAACTAGCTCAATAGGTTAGGGCGGGTAGCAATGCCTAAGGAACAGATCTTTAGGCATCCAGTTTGAGACAGTGAAGAACCTAGTCTACACCCAGGAAGCCACCAGTTTGATGGGCCCAAAGCTGGGCGTAAATCCCACCTTGTTTTATCAGCTCCTGGTGCGTGCCTTGCTCGACGATTTTGCCTTGATCTAACACGATCAACCTATCCATGGCGGCAATGGTCGACAGACGGTGGGCAATGGCGATCACCGTTTTACCTTCCATCAGCTGATAGAGACTCTCCTGAATTGCGGCCTCAATCTCGGAGTCGAGCGCGGAGGTGGCTTCATCTAAGAGTAAAATCGGAGCGTTTTTCAGTAGCACCCTGGCGATGGCAATGCGTTGACGCTGCCCGCCAGAAAGTTTTACACCGCGCTCACCGACTTGGGCATCCAAGCCATGGTTGCCCTCAGGATCGCTCAGGCTCTGAATAAAATCATAGGCTTGAGCTTGTTTGATGGCATTTTCCAGGTCTTCCTCTGTGGCGTCAGGTCTTCCATAACGTATGTTGTCGCGGATCGAACGATGCAGCAGAGAGGTGTCTTGGGTCACCATGCCGATGTTTGCTCGCAGCGAGTCCTGATTTACCTCCCGGATATTTTGCCCATCTATGGTGATACAACCTTGCTCGACATCGTGAAAACGCATGAGCAGGTTCACCAGAGTCGATTTACCCGCGCCGGAGCGACCCACCAGACCCACTTTTTCACCGGGTTTGATCTTCAGGTTGAGATCTTCTATCACGCCACTGGCTTCGCCATAGTGAAAACTCACCTGTTCGAAGGCGATTTCGCCTTGAGAGACGGTAAGTTGGGCGGCATTTTCTTTATCTTGCACGCTGGTCGGACGCGATAGAGTATTCATGCCATCGGCAACCGTGCCGATGTTTTCGAACAGTGAGCTGATCTCCCACATGATCCATTGAGACATACCGTTGAGTCGGAGCGACAAGCTCACTGCTACGGCGATGGCCCCTATGGTGATGGCGCTGTCACGCCACAGCCAGATGGAGACGGCGGCGACGGTAAAGGCAAGTAAGTAGTTAATGACCTGCACGCTGACGTTGATACCAGTGACCAGGCGCATCTGCCGATACACGGTATCGAGGAAGCCCGTCATGCTGTCTTTGGCATATTGGGCCTCTTTTTGGGTGTGTGAAAACAGTTTCACTGTGGCGATATTGGTGTAGCTGTCGACGATACGCCCTGTCATGGTGGAGCGCGCATCGGCCTGTTCGGTGGAGACCTTTTTCAGCTTGGGTAGGAAATAAAATTGCAGGCCGACATAGAGGGCCAACCAAGCCAGCATAGGTAGCATCAAGCGCAGATCGGCATCGGCGATGATGACCAGCATAGAAAGAAAGTAAACTAAGATATAAACCAATACATCTAATAGCTTAGTTACTGTCTCCCGCACTGCTAGCGAAGTTTGCATCACCTTAGTGGCGATACGCCCGGCAAAATCGTTTTGGTAAAAAGAGATGCTCTGTTTGAGCAGATAACGGTGGGCAAGCCAGCGGATCGACATGGGATAGTTGCCCAGCAGACCTTGGTAGACAACAAGGGCATGAAGCAGCACCAGAGACGGGATAACCACCAGAACCAATACCGACATCAATAACAACTTGTCACCCTGTTCGGCAAACAGCGTCTCTGGACTGTGGTTGGCCAGCAGATCCACCAGATCACCCATAAAGGCAAACAGTGACACTTCGAGTATCGCCAGAAGGGCGGTGAGTATCGACATCAAGGCCAATGGTAATTCGAAGCCGCGAGTGTAGTGACGGCAAAACTTATAGATGCCGCGCGGTGGCTGTACTGCCTCATCATCTGGTAGAGCAGAAACCCATGATTCAAAACGCTTAAACATTTAAGTCCTTATAAAGTTGAGGGTTATCATCAGACTTGATATGCCTCAATCATATAGTAGCCGCGGGTTGAGTGCGATGTATTGTTACTTAATCGGGCATGTTAGCATGAGTACCGTTTTCCGCTAGTATCTGAACTTCTCCTCCATTAGAGTGAGTCTATTCCTATATTAAATGAGCCTAACTCAGTGACATTGCAATGTGATTTTAAGCGATCTTTGGGGTACTCCTCATGCTAGCCAAGTCAGGCCAGGGCGTGCTACATGATCCCGTCAAAGCGGAGCAATACCGAATTGCTCGTTTGTCCCGAGATGCCAGATTCGATGGGCTTTTCTTTGTCGGTGTCTTCTCCACCGGGATCTATTGTCGACCTATCTGTCCGGCTGTGCCCGCCAATGAGGCTAATGTCAGGTATTTCGCTGATGCTATCTCGGCGGCGCAGGCTGGGCTAAGACCCTGCTTACGTTGCCGACCCGACAGTGCCCCCGGTTCCAACCCTTGGCTTGGTACGCAGACGAGTCTTAATCGCGCGCTCAATTTGATTAATGCCGGCGTGTTAGCTGGGCCGCAGGCGATCTCAATGAGCGCACTGGCCGAGCGTTTAGGCATAGGCGAGCGTTATCTACGCCAGCTGTTTCAGCAATCCTTAGGAACCTCTCCCAAGCAATATGCCCTCTATCAGCAGTTGATGTTTGCCAAACAGTTGCTGCATCAGACTCAGATGCCGATCACTCAAGTCGCTTTTGCCGCTGGGTTTAATAGTGTCAGACGTTTTAATGAGATCTTTCGAGAGCAGCTGCAATTGACTCCGAGCGAGATCCGCAAAACTGGAGCAAAGGCGCCGTCGGCTAAACAGGGACTGACCTTAAAACTTGCCTATCGGCCGCCCTATGACTGGACGCATCTCAGGGATTTCTACACCCAGAGAATGGTTCCAGAGATGGAATGGATTGATGAGCAGAGCTATGGGCGCAGCTTTACACTGAATGGCGTTAGGGGGCATTTCACCGCCAAACACAGTGAAGAGGAGGCCTGCTTTTATGTGGACATTCATCTGGCAAGGGCGGAAGATCTCAGGGAGTTAAAAGGGATTGTCAGCCATATTCGTCGCCTATTAGATCTCGACGCGGAGCCCCTCACCATAGGCGATAGACTGAGCGGCTTAGGGGCTGCCTTGCCCAAGGTACAAGCCGGAATGCGTATTCCCGGTGTCTGGTCACCCTTTGAGGCAGCGTGCCGAGCCATATTGGGTCAACAGGTGAGCGTCACCCAGGCGGTTAAGCTGTTGGGACAACTGGTGGCCGACTATGGCGAGACGGTAACCTTGGGTGAGCGCACACTACGCCTGTTTCCGCAGCCAGAGCAACTAACTGGTGCCAGCCTGGAAGGGCTGAAGATGCCGGGAGTGCGAAAAGAGGCGATTCGGGCGCTGGCGACATTTGTGGCTAAAGCCCCCGAGGCGGATATCGAGTCCTGGCTGCAGATAAAAGGCATTGGCCCCTGGACATTGGATTATGTGCGCCTGCGCGGGCTGAGCCTGCCTGATGTGCTACTTAGTAGCGATCTCGTGGTCAAACAGCAGCTTTTGCTGAACTCGCCTGGGTCATGGCCGAGGCAAGCGTGTGAAGACCCTAAGGCGGTAAAAAAACAAGCTCAGAAATATTATCAAGAGCTGAGTCATCAATTAGCACAAGAGGTTGCGCCCTGGGGCAGCTATCTCACCCTGCAACTATGGAATCAACAATGAGTGCACAGAACCCACAACTTGAATACACGCCCCTAAGCCGCGACTTTGGTCTTGCTGGCGATCAGGCTTTAGCGCAAAAAGTGCTCGATACGCCTCTTGGCCGCTTGAGTCTGGCTGCCAATCAGTTTGGTCTGTCACACCTAAGCTTTCTGCCTGGAGAAGACGACGGCTTTGTCGCTCGCCCCGTCAGTCTTATTACGGCTAGCGAGCAGGAACAGGCCAGAGCCGAGGCGCATCTTAAGCAGGCAGAGGAGGAGTTGGTAGCATATTTTGCTGGTCAACTGAAAGCCTTTAGCGTAGCGCTGGCGCCTGTGGGGACGGCTTTTCAGCATCAGGTGTGGCAAGCTTTGTTGACTCACCCCTTTGGCCAGGCCGCCAGTTATAGCGACATCGCTAATGCCATAGGCAATCCCAAAGCGGTGCGTGCCGTCGGCAGTGCTAATGGTGCCAATCGTATCGCCATCATCATTCCTTGCCATCGTATTATCGGTAAAGGGGGCGCCTTAACCGGCTATGCCTATGGGCTGACGATAAAGCAAAAGCTGCTGACGTTAGAGGCCAATATCGCAAGCCTTGAGTCAGATCTTGGCCGCTAGCGTCTGGTTGGCTGATGTGGCCAAGGTGATATCGCAAATATAATCTGATAAAGATGATGCGCTAAAGATTAGGTGTTGTGGACCAATCTTAGGTACAATAGTCGGCTGTATTTTGTATTGGTAGCTTACTTTTATCATGACCCCATCCGCTCCTTCAGAACTGCCCGTGTCGACGGTTGAATTTAGCCAGTTGAATTTGGTTAAGGCATTACAAGCCAGGCTGAATCACCTTGGCTATCAAAAGGCCACGCCCATTCAGGCCAAGGCGATCCCCGCTATCCTAGCCGGACGTGATCTGTTGGCCGGCGCTAAGACGGGGTCGGGTAAGACGGCGGCTTTTGCCTTACCTTTATTACAAAAACTGGCGGGGCAAAGGGCTAGCGGCGGTAATCATGTCAGTGGTTTGGTCTTGGTGCCGACCCGTGAATTAGCCCAGCAGGTGGCTGACAGTTTTATCAGCTACGGCGGAGAACTGGCTCCCCGGGCGAAAGTGGTTGCCGTTTTTGGTGGTGTTTCTATCAATACCCAGATGCTGGCGCTGCGCGGCGGCACAGATATTTTGGTGGCGACTCCTGGTCGTCTGTTGGATCTTGTCTCTAGCAATGCGGTTAACTTATCTCAGCTTAAGGCACTGGTGCTTGATGAAGCCGACCGTATGCTCAACCTGGGTTTTACTGAAGAACTCGCCGAGATCCTAAAGCTTTTACCTAAGCAGAAACAGACACTGCTGTTTTCGGCGACCTTTCCTGAAGAGGTGCGAGAACTGACCAACGCGCTGTTGGTCGACCCTGAGGTGGTTGAACTGCAAGATGAAGAGCGCGCCGATATTATCCAGCGCGTCTATACGGTCAATCGTAGCAGTAAGACGGCATTGCTGGCCGAACTGATTAAGACTAGTGAGTGGCGTCAGGTATTGGTGTTTGCCAGTGCCAAGCGTAGCTGTGATCACCTGGCGCAGAAACTGGCCAAGCGCGGCATTAGCGCGCAAGTCTTCCATGGCGATAAGGCCCAGGGGACCCGAAGCCGTGTACTTGAGGATTTCAAAAGCGGCGAGACAACCGTGCTGATCGCTACAGACATAGCGGCTCGCGGCATCGATATCGACAAGTTACCTGTGGTGATTAACTTTGAGCTGCCACGTAGCCCCGCAGATTACATGCATCGCATTGGGCGTAGTGGTCGCGCAGGGGAGCAGGGAGAAGCCATTTCGCTGATCAGCCACGATGAATATCATCATTTTTCAGTAATAGAAAAGAAAAATAAGCTGCGTCTGCCAAGAGAGCAGTATGCTGGTTTCGAGGCCGACGACGAAGCGCCGCAAGATTGTCCATCACGCCAAGGGAAACCTGTGGCAAAGCCCGCCGGAACCGGTAAAAAAAAGCGTAAAAAGTTACCAAAGATCAATGACGGGATCTGGAAGAATCCGTCATAGTATGCGGCGTTTAATGGCAGATATTGAGAAAAAGTAGGGCGTATGCAGCAGCTGTTTTGGTTAGTAGAAGGCGTGATTGCCGGTCGTTGTGGCCCGAATTTGATCCAGTGGGATCTCGGGCAGCTTAAGGCTGAGGGGATCGATGCTATTTTATCGGTTAACCAGGGGGAACTCTGTGATCCCGAAGAGATGGCTAGGCTGGACCTTCGCTACGCCTGCATTCCTCTATCGGAGAATATTCCACCTCAAGAGGGCGACCAGGCGTTATGTGTGGCCCAGTTGCCCAAGGCCCTGGCCTTTATCCGCGAGTGTGAGGCTCAAGGCTTAACGGTTATGATCCACTGCCGCTCTGGCAAAGACAGAACCGGTCTACTGATGGCCTATTATCTGATGGAAAATGGCGCGGCGCCTTTGCACGCGGTAAGTCAGGTTCGAGCCGTACGCGATATCGCCTTTAGTTCCGACGGGTGGGATCAATTTGTTTATGATGTTTTATATGCTTTACAGGCGTGATACTAATACCTATGTTATAGCCTAGGCGCTGATATCAAAAGGTTTTACAGGACGTTATGAAATTCTCAATGGTAAAAAATAGCCTGGTTTTATTCTTTATATTGGCAATGTCTGCTTGTAGCAGCTTGCCACCTCCCCATCCGGTAACACCGAGTTATAAACTTGAGACGCCAGATAATTCCCCGATGACGCGATATCTGACCGATGATTTGTCGGCGCATCCAGGTAAAACCGGTATCTTACCTCTCTCCTCTGGTGTCAATGCTTTTGCTGCGCGTCTTGCCATCGTCAAGTCTGCGCGTACCAGTATCGATCTGCAATATTATATCTACCATAACGATGAGACCGGCCGCCTGTTGAGCTGGTATCTGATAGATGCCGCCGAACGCGGGGTGCGGGTGCGGGTGCTGCTCGATGATCTCACCACTAAAACCTTGGACGATGCCCTGATCCTGTTGGCAAGTCATCCTAATATCGAGATCCGTTTGTTCAACCCGTCCTATGAGCGCACTTTCAGAAGTGTGGCGATGTTGACTGGATTTTCACGCCTTAATCATAGGATGCACAATAAATCGCTCACCGTAGATAATCAGATCACCATTGTCGGCGGGCGCAATATAGGAAATGAGTATTTTTCCAAGAACAGCGATGTAGACTTCGGCGACTTTGATCTTTTGACCATAGGCGCCGTGGTGGACCAGGTATCGGATCAATTTGATCTGTATTGGAATAGCGAGCAGGTGGAGAGTATTACGAATCTGGTGCCGGCGGCGACCAGCGAAATGCATCAGGCCGCAGCTAAAGCCATGGCCACAAATAAACAAAATTTTGTTCACGATGAGTACCTTGAGCGACTCGAATTCAGCGAACTTGTAAAACAGATCACCCAAAAAGGGATTCCCTGGTATTGGGGGGATGCCGAGCTGATTTTTGATCCACCCCAGAAGGCAAATAGCGAGTCTAAACAAGAATGGCTGCTCTCTGATCTCGGTGAGTTTCTTGCCCAGGCGCGAAAAGAGGTATTGATTGTATCGCCCTATTTTGTGCCAACCGATTCAGGCACTCAGGCGTTGATTAATGCCGCTAAGCGAGGTATCGCGATCACAGTCGTCACTAACAGTTTAGCGGCCACAGATGTACTGGCGGTGCATGCAGGCTACAAACAGTATCGTCAGCGTCTGCTGGAAAATGGTATCGCCTTGTATGAGGTAAAAGTCGATATCAATCGCCGTCCCAGTGCCTGGAAAGGCAGTTCGCGCACGAGTCTGCACGCCAAAACCTTTATTTTGGACCGAAAGTCGGTGTTTGTTGGTTCTTTTAATTTCGACCCGAGATCGGCTTGGATTAACACAGAGATGGGGTTGATAGTCGAGCAGAGCGAGTTTGCACGCGAAGTGGTTTCCTCTATCGAGCAATCCCTTAAGCGCAGCAGCTATCGTTTGGCCCTGCAGGGGGATGAGTTAATCTGGCACGATGATTTTGACGGTAAGATCTATTATGCCGATCCCGATGCCAGTTTCTGGCGCCGTTTTATGGCAGACTTCATCGGTCTATTGCCGATAGAATCTCAGTTGTAGAGATAAATTATCAAGCCTTGAGCATCGTCAATTTAATCAGGCTGTGCTAGGGTTAAACTCATCGATAAATAAACATAAGAATGTCGGTAAGATTATGAAAAGTAAGGCGAGCCAATCTCAAGGGTTGCTGTTGTTCCGCTTGTCGCACACTCAGCTGTTTGCCCTGGGAACCTTGAAAATTCGTGAACTGGTTCCCTATACCAATCTCAGCGCCATTCCCCAATCCCATCCCGCCATTCTTGGCGCTGCGACCGTGCGGGGCCATACTATTCCCATTATCGATATGGCCGCCGCCGTAGGCTATGCGCCAATCACCCAAGAAGAGCGTGCCAACGCTTATATCATCATTACCGATTGCCAACGCATGGTGATGGGGTTTCTGGTGCGTAGTATAGATAAGATCATTGAGTGCAATTGGCGCGATATTGAATCGCCGCCAGAGAACTTGGGAAAACATGCTTTCCTCACGGGGGTGACCCGTGTCGATGATAAGTTGGTGCAGCTCTTGGATGTTGAGCTGCTATTGTCAAAGATATTTCCTGCTAATCCCGCAGCCCAGCGCGCTATCTTAACCGACGTGCAGCGAGAGATCTTAAAGCCGCTGAATATTCTGCTGGTGGATGATTCTATGGTGGCTCGCAAACAACTTAGCGATGCGCTGGACAGCATCAATATCCCTTATCTGGTCACGTCAGATGGCCGCGAAGCCCTCTCTATCATGGAACATGCTGCCCAGGAAGGTCGTCCGGTAGATCTCTTGGTGAGCGATATCGAGATGCCAGGCCTTGATGGTTACGAGCTGGCGTTCGAGGTGAAGAACACTCCAGCCTTAGCCGATGCCTATATTATTTTGCATACCTCTCTCTCTAGCGAGATCAGTGTGAGCCAGGCCCATCAGGTGGGCGCAAATGAAGCCCTGACCAAGTTCGATGCTCATGAGTTGATCGAGGCGATGCTCAGAGGGGCTAAGCGGCATCAAGCAGAGTAAAGATTAGATTTTTGTTATGTTTATGATGCTAATGGGTAATATCTAAAACGAAATCACGTCGATTGCTAGACAAGGGAAGGGAGTTTCTATAAA
Source organism: Shewanella marisflavi (assembly GCF_002215585.1). Taxonomy (NCBI): domain Bacteria; kingdom Pseudomonadati; phylum Pseudomonadota; class Gammaproteobacteria; order Alteromonadales; family Shewanellaceae; genus Shewanella; species Shewanella marisflavi. The sequence continues at coordinate 2,745,744 of NZ_CP022272.1, read as the reverse complement.
ACACAGGATGAAGGAAGTTTAACCTTGCGCTGGCCCTGTGTTTGAAAGTGTGTCTTCGCTCGATTGCGCTCTCGTCTGGCTTGTATGGCAGGTAGATGAGCGGTAATTGAGAATACAAATATGATAATGAAGACTGTTCATCTCGACAAACACTGGCTGTGATCAGCAAGCGTTAAAACACAATTAATTATAATGACAGGTCAATCAATGAATCAAAATCGTTCTTTATTTGCCAAATTGGCAGATGGCAGCTTAGTGCTGCAAATTATCTTGGGGATTATTGCCGGTGTGGTGCTTGCGAGTATGTCACCTTCATCGGCGCAAAGTGTCGCTTTCCTTGGTGATCTGTTTGTCGGCGCGTTAAAAGCGATTGCTCCTATTTTGGTTTTTGTTCTGGTGGCGGCATCGATTGCCAATCAGAAGAAGAATACCAAAACCAATATGCGTCCTATCATAGTGCTTTACCTGTTTGGTACCTTTGCCGCTGCGATTACCGCTGTCACCATGAGTTTTCTGTTCCCGACCACGCTGGTACTAGTGAGCGGTGCCGAGGGAACAACCCCGCCAGAAGGGATTGGTGAAGTACTCAGTACCTTGATGTTTAAAGTGGTCGATAATCCAGTTAACGCCCTGATGACAGGGAACTATATTGGTATTTTGGCTTGGGGTGTCGGTTTAGGTATTGCGCTGCACCACGCCTCTGAAACCACTAAGACGGTATTTGCCGACGTCAGCCATGGCGTGTCGCAAATGGTACGCTTCGTGATCCGTTTGGCACCTATAGGTATCTTTGGCCTAGTGTCGAACACCTTTGCCGCAACAGGCTTTGAAGCTATTGCCGGTTACGCTCAACTGCTTGGCGTGCTCCTAGGCTCTATGTTGATTATCGCCCTGATCGTTAATCCACTTATCGTGTGGTTTAAGATCCGTCGTAATCCCTATCCGTTAGTGTTTACCTGCTTACGAGAGAGTGGCGTGACCGCCTTCTTTACTCGCTCAAGCGCGGCGAATATACCGGTCAACATGGCCCTGTGTGAGAAGTTAGATCTGCATGAAGATACCTATTCGGTATCAATTCCGCTGGGAGCAACCATTAACATGGCGGGCGCTGCGATCACTATTACAGTGCTGACACTGGCTGCCGTGCATACCGAAGGGGTCCAGGTGGATATTCTGACTGCGATTCTATTAAGTGTTGTTGCGGCGGTATCGGCGTGCGGCGCGTCAGGTGTGGCCGGTGGCTCGTTACTGCTGATCCCCCTGGCCTGTAGCTTGTTCGGCATCTCAAATGATGTCGCTATGCAAGTGGTTGCCGTTGGTTTCATCATAGGTGTGATTCAAGACTCTGCAGAGACGGCACTCAACAGTTCAACCGATGTGCTCTTTACCGCATCGGCCTGCGAGGCGGCAGAAAAACAGGTCTAAGGGATCTGAATCGAAAGACCCAATTGTAAAAAGGAGCCTCGGGCTCCTTTTTTTATGGCGGGTATCCTTCCGCCCAGGTGAATGAACCGATTTGCCACTTCATTGTTCGCTTGTAATATCTTTTCCGCCTAGCGTCTTGAAAAAAATTTGTATTACACTTTACTTAAATAATGCATCAAAAGTGATTTAGATCGCGTTTTTATTTCGCTCCTGGGGTACAATTTCACATAAAGGGACAAGATAATACGGTTTAACTTGTTGGTTTAAGATGACTTTTGTTTACAGTTTTGCAACATTTGCGGGTGTTAGAGGTTAAATAAATATGAGATCTGAGCTTAGGGTAATGTTAGACAAAACCTGCGCAAGTGGTTCGCAGTCATTACTTCAAGTTATCGAAATGTCGGTTGTTGAAAAGCGCAAGCGGTTAAATTGGCAGGAGCAAGATATGGATACACGCGAAATTATCGGCCAGTGGATAGATGAACGTCCCTCATTGGGCGACAAGATCACGCTTTACCGTCAGGGCGATAAGCTGTTTTTAGAGACCTGGTACAACGACGGTTGCCATAGCCTAGATGAGATGCAGGCGACTCCGTTGGAACATGGGTTAAAGCTTGAAGACTTAGGTGGCAATCTATTTGGCGAGTATTTCCTGCTGTCGAAAGATCATAACCTGCAGTTTTGCAATAGCGACGAATGCTTCTACACCGCTAAACGAGCGGCATAAATCGTTATAAGGCGCCAGAGGGCGCCTTTTTTACACTGTCTAAACCTGCCATCGACTTAGAAGGGGTGACGGCTATAGAAGCTGAGTCGCTTCTGTTTATAGGGGTGGGTAATTCCCAGGTGCTCCGCGTGTAGATGCAGACGTGGCGCGGCTGCGATCACCGTCTCATCGCCATAGAAATCATCCCCTAGTATGGTGTGTCCCAGTGCTTTCATATGCAGTCTGAGCTGATGTGTGCGGCCCGTGATCGGCTTGAGCTTCACTAAGGTACTATTGCTGCGCCGCTCTAACACTTCAAAATAGGTGGTGGCCGGTTTGCCATCTTCGGCGATCTTTTGTAGCGGTGGCTGCTCGCTATCTGCCTTCATTGCCAGCGTGATTTTGCCGCTATCCTGGGCCATGATGCCCTGAACCTCTGCCACATAATATTTCTCTGTCGTCCGATTTTGAAACTGGGTCTTGAGATTAGACTCGGCTTTCTTGTTGAGGGCAAACACCATGATCCCCGAGGTCGCGCAGTCTAATCTGTGTACTAAGATGGCTTCGGGAAAGCGCTGTAACAGACGGTTGATGGCACAATCATGGGTTTCCTCGGCGCGGCCAGGATTAGACAATAGGCCTGATGGCTTATTGAGTATGACGATGTCACGATCCTGATAACGTATATCGAGCCAGGGAATGGCCGGGGGCTGGTAGCTAAAAATTTTCATGGTTTCTCCTCGGCGGCGATCCTAACAAAGATTGCCCGCCGTGCCTATCCCGCTAGCGTCTTCAAGGCGTTGGCTTTTTATCTGGCCGCGATGATTTTTACTCAAGAGTCTCTATCTTGGGGCAAGTTTGGGTATGATAGGCCAAGGTGTCGCAGTGTTGCTAACGCAGCTCGGCAGAAACAAATACGAAAAGCACTATGGATAAGCATAATGACGAATAAGCAGGGTTATTGGATTGGTGAGGCGGGTAAGCCGTGGGGCGATGCTGAAAAGCTTAAGTGGCGTGAGGCGCAGCAAAAAAAGCGCTCTTACGAACAAGAGGTGCAGGCTAAGTTCAGTCAGGTGAATGATGCATTTGAAGCCGTGCAGTATGGCGAGCTCAACTATGCTGAGGGGCAATATCCTCTGTTTGGTTTTAAGTCACGTCTTTGGGATGAAAATAAGCCGACAATCTTGGTGACCGGTGGTGTGCATGGCTATGAAACCAGTGGTGTTCAGGGAGCGCTGCGGTTTTTGAGCACTAAGGCTGCCGAGTACCGCGAGGATTTTAATATTCTGGTGGCACCCTGCGTTAGCCCATGGGGTTACGAGACCATCAATCGCTGGAATCCCGAGGCGATTGATCCTAACCGCTCTTTTTATGCCGATAGTCCGGCGCAGGAGTCTCGTGCCTTAATGCAATGGGTAGCGGGTTTTGAATTGTCGCTGATGGCCCATATCGATCTGCACGAGACCACTGACACAGATAACAGCGAGTTTCGCCCGGCATTGGCGGCCAGAGACGCCACAGTGCACAGCAACTGGAATATCCCTGACGGTTTTTACTTGGTAGGCGATAGTGAAAACCCGAACGAAGAGATGCAGTCGGCCATTATCAAGGCGGTATCTAAAGTGACCCATATCGCACCTGCCGACGAGCAGGGACGCTTGATTGGTGCGCCCATTACCCAGTTCGGGGTGATCAACTATGCGACCAAGGCGTTGGGTCTGTGCAGCGGTTTTAGTGATGCTAAATACAACACCACCACAGAAGTCTATCCTGACAGTCCCCAAGTTGATGATGAAAATTGCATTCAGGCGCAGGTTACGGCTGTCTGCTCGGCGCTGGACTATATCAAAACTCAGCTCGCCAGCGCTTAATCTGCTCACTAAGGCGTCTCGCCCCTTAGCGGGCGAGGGCGCCTAATAGAATCACTCCTGCCACAAAGATAAATAACAAGCCCGTCATCAGGTTGATTAACGGTGTGGCACGCTTCATTTTGAGCTGCATCTTGGGATGGGACAGCACCAGGGCAATCAGGCTAAACCAGCCCAGAGAGAGCGCGAATATCATTACTGTGGCAGCCACCTTGGTCGCCAGCGTCACTTCAGGGGTGATCAAGGTGGAAAACAAGGTAATAAAAAACACCAGCGCCTTGGGGTTGAGCAGGTTAGTCGAGACCCCCTGTATAAAGCCTTGGGTGGTACCTAGGCCATGTCCTTGAGTGCTCGTGGGGCTGAGCTTTTGCTCATCTCGCCAGTGTGCGACGGCGGCGCGTACTGCGCCTATACCCATCCAGCCAAGATAACTGGCGCCAATCAACTGCACCGCAATAAAGAGGGTCGGCGAGCTTTTAATGATAAGGCTAACGCCGGTGAGGCTCAGTAATGTGTGACCTGTGATGGCGACGGCCAGCCCTAATGCGGCAGCGACTGCCGTGCGTCTGTGTTCCTGCGCTGCGAGTTTAACCACCAAGGCGAAGTCCGGCCCCGGGCTAGCCAGGGCGACCGTATGTATGATTGCCAGTGAAACCAGTAGTTGTAGTTGTAATTCCATTGTGTGTTTTGACCTTTGGAGATTGGGCTTTATGGCGATACTAGGCCGATTGCGCTTGCCAGGATTGTAAAATATTGCACATCTAGTTTCACAGACCTAAGCCGTGACCAGTTTTTGAAAATGTGCCGGTGTGGTTAAAAATGCCCGCTTAAAGGCCTTGTTGAAATGACTCTGATCGAAAAAGCCCAGTTCATAGGCTGTGCTGATAGCACTGTCGCCGCGCATCAGCGCCTTCTTGGCATATTCCAGTCTGAGGCGTTTAAGATAGGCAAGGGGCGTCATGCCGGTAGCCGCCTTGAACTGACGCAGAAACTGAAACTTACTCAGCCCAACAGAGAGTGCCAACTGCTCAAGATCGAACTCCTGATCCAGTCCTTCATGAAATTGTTGTTTTATCTGCTCAAGTTGCAAGCCGCTTAATTTAGCCCGGTTTTCTGGCAGGTTGTGCAATTGACCATGACGATAAAAGAGTTCGCTGATAAAACCCAGCAGTAAGGTTTCGGCTTCAAGGGCGCTGGTACTTTGCTGGTAATGGGTCAGCTGTCTGTGCAGCTGGATAAAGTAGGTTCTGAGTCTGGCATCGTCTAACAGCGGCGCACTGAAATAGAGCTCGCTCTGGTTTAGGGCGTCGCCTACCTGTTTTACATAGCTGGTGGGTAGGGACATCACTAGGGCTTCATAGCCTGTGTCGGTGATGCTTTGGCCATTGTGGCTCTCGTCTGGGTTGAGTGTGGAGAGGTTGCCTGGCGTCAGGCGGTACTCGCATCCCTTATGGTGATAGCGCTGACCTCCGCGGCAGACGACACCTATGTGATAGTCAAGATGCACATGTTTCTCGAAGGCAAAGTGGGTAAATTGGGCGCGGCTGAGCTCCACCTCTTTTAAGATGCTCGATTGCCAATAATCAATTTTTTCTACCGTGCCAGACAAGATGATTCCACTGTGCTGTTGATTCTCTGGCCAGTGTAGCCTAGCGACTTTTCCTATGACTAGTAAATAATTGCTGGTTCAAGGTGGATTTATTGTTCAAGGCTATGCTTTGGTCGTGAATTTCCCGATGATTTGGCTCATAATGGACAGCCGAGAATAACGCTGATAATTAACCAAATTGGAGTCGGACCAGTGAAAGGACAGATCATACGTGAAATGAAGGTGCAGCCCCATATTGAAGTGGAATATGAGGTACAAAGACGTGTTGCCTTTATTAAAGCGAAACTCAAAGAGGCACGCGCTACCAGTCTAGTACTTGGGATAAGCGGTGGCGTCGATTCTTCCCTGGCGGGCCGCTTGTGCCAATTGGCCGTGGATGAGCTTAACAGCGAAGGCGAGTTTGAGGGAAGCTATCAGTTTATCGCGGTAAGATTACCTTTTAAGGTTCAAAAAGATGAGGACGAGGCTCAGTTAGCCTGTCAGTTTATCCAGCCCAGCAAACTGGTGACGGTAAACATAGGTGAAGGGGTTGAAGGGATCCACCATCAAACCTTAGCCGGATTAGAGTCAGCCGGCGTCATCTCTCATCCTCAAAGCAGTGTCGATTTCGTTAAAGGCAATGTGAAAGCCAGAATGCGTATGATTGCCCAGTATGAGATCGCGGGTCTCACCGGTGGCCTGGTGGTGGGGACAGACCATAGCGCCGAGAATATCACTGGCTTTTATACCAAGTGGGGAGATGGCGCCTGCGATCTTGCGCCCCTATTTGGTCTGAGTAAACGTCAGGTGCGTCAGTTGGCGGCTTCGCTGGGCGCGCCAGCTATCTTGGTGGATAAGGCGCCTACGGCCGATCTTGAGTGCGACCAACCCCAGCTAGAAGACGAAGTTGCCCTTGGACTAACCTATGATCAGATTGATGACTTTCTTGAGGGTAAGCCTGTGGATGCCGCCGTCGAGGCGCGGCTGATCGCCATCTATAATGCAACCCAGCATAAGCGTAAGCCTATCCCGACCCTGTATGATTGATAGGGAATATGATTGCTAGGGAATATCATTGATAGGGATTAAGCAGACTAAAGGCGCCAATGGCGCCTTTTTTACTTTACTCTCTGGTTAGACGACGCAAGATATCGCTAGTCAAATTGAGTCAGTTGTTGACGCAGCGACTCAATCAGCGCGTTAGGGCACTGGCGGTAATCCAGATAGGGCAGGCAGTATACCTGACCGGCGGTTAGGGTCTGATGCGAAAACTGCTGCGGCTGGGTAAGGGGCTGAAGCCCTAGGGCGATGGCGCTTTGTTGGCCGCAGATAAAATGCTCTCTGGCGTAGGGGCTTAGCTGCGCTGCGCCAAAACGTATCTGTTCATTGTGTTTGAGTAACAGATTCAAGTAGGGGCGCCACTGGGGACCTGGTGCACAGATCTTGGCCATGATCACTAAGATCTTACGCCAATGGTTGCCATTGAGAGCGATAAGGCTGTCCAGGCTGCCTGGCTGCTCACATTGCCAATCGGGTGGCAGTGCGGGGGGATTGGGCAGGTAAAAGCAGCGCTTGGCCTTAGGCTGGCCTAAAGCGTTCACATTGTGAGGCATATTACTCATTCCTTGGCGTTTGGGGCTGGAGTTTACGCAATAAAGCCGTGTATGTTAATGGGTAACGCAAAAGGAGCCGCGGTTTTTCATTATGAAGACATTTCTTATTCATTCGACCAAACATCTTACTATTGCTATCACTTATGCCTGTGTCGGTATCGTCAGTGCAGCGCTGGCGTTTGGGATCTGGTTTTTAAATGCCCGTCCAGATCTCTCGTTATGGCATACCACCCACCTTGAACATCAATTTCGCTTGGACAAGCAGGTACAAGATTTTCGCGAGTACCAGTCCCTTGAGGCCAAGCTGTTTGACGAGGTGGAACGTAAGGTTTATCACAAGACCCAGAACTGGGTGGATCAACCTCTCAATCGCTATGTACATGGTAGCTATGCCGATCCCGATAATTGGTTAACGGCATGGAATCGCAGTTATGAGTGGCCAAATGCCAAGGCAGAGTTTGGTGTCTTGTTGCTGCATGGCATGTCAGACTCTCCCTACGCCTTGTCTCATTTCGCGACTCATTTCAAATCAAGCGCTCACCTGGTGGGGCTGAGATTACCAGGTCATGGCACCATCCCCTCGGGATTGGTGGATCTCACCTGGCAAGAGATGGCGAAGGCGGTCTCTTTGGCTACAGAGCACCTTAAGGCGCAATTAGGCGATAAGCCAATTTATGTGGTGGCGTTTTCAACCGGGGCGGCGCTTGCATTAAACCATGAACTTGAGGCGCTAAAGCGCGGCGACGATACCAGTTATCGGGGGATGATTTTTCTTTCGCCTGCTATCGGTCTGTCACCTGTGGCTGCAGCTGCCAAGTGGCAAGACAAGTTAGGGCAGTTGCTGGGGCTGGAGAAACTCAGCTGGAACTCTATCTTGACCGAATATGATCCCTTCAAGTACAACTCCTTTGCAGTGAATGCTGGAGATGTGGTGTACCAGTTAGCCGAGCATAATCAGCGTCTAATGGATGGACTCTCGCCAGAGGTTTTGGCTCAGCTCGGCAGTGTTCTCACCTTTCAGTCTGTCGCCGACAGCACGGTATCGACCCCCGCCGTGGTAAGAGATCTCTATCAACGTTTGCCGGTAAAAGATCATCAATTGGTGCTGTTTGATATTAATCGGTTGACGATAAATCAGGCCTTGGTAGTCAAAGACCCCTTAGTTAGCCTGTTGCCTGTATTGCAACCCGATACACCAAGTTTCGATATGACGTTAGTGCAGAACCGGCAAGAGCCTGGGGAATCTAAACGTATTGCCGAAGTAGAGGCTAACCGCTATCGACCCGATCAGGCGGTTGAGCAACTGCCCTTAGGCCTGAGTTGGCCAACAGGGGTTTATTCTCTGTCACATGTTGCCTTACCTTATCCGGCGACAGATAACTTGTATGGTATTGAGTTTGATAAAGGGATCGACAGGGTACAGATAGGCGCCGCTGCGGCCCGTGGCGAGCGGGGGATCTTAGGTGTGTCACCCGGAGAAATACTCAGGCAGAAGTGGAACCCCTTCTTTCCTTACGTGCTGCAGCGTGTGGACAGCTTTATTGCCGATAGAGAAGCCAGTACTGATAATAAATGAGTCAAGGTCTGCACTTCACTCATCGTGAGTGGTATGTCTATAAAACTTGAAAAGCTTCTATCTGATCGTCGTCCGATAGCAGGGAGCAGACTACACGATTACGGCCGTTCTCTTTAGCTTCATATAGATTGAGATCGGCCATCTTAAACCAGTGGTCAATATCCTTCATATAGCCAGCATTACTTATCACAGCGCCGATACTGACGGTGAGCGCGATCTCCTGCTCTCCTTGGATAGTTATTTTATGGTTAGCCACTACCTCTTTAAATTGGTTGAGGTGTTGCTCTACCTGAAGGGCGTTGCATTGCGGCAATATAACCAGAAACTCTTCGCCGCCATAGCGGGAGACGATATCAGTATCTCGTTTAAAAAATTGTCGCATCAGTTGTGCCATGGCGATGAGCGCGGTATCGCCCGCCTGATGGCCGTAGGTGTCGTTGATCTGCTTAAAGTGGTCGATATCTATGATGCAGAAGGCCAAGGCAGCACAGCTGCGTTTACACAGATCATGTATCGGTTCGAAATGCTGCTCGAGGTAGCGGCGATTAAAGAGCTGGGTCAGTTCGTCTCGCTCGGCCAGAGACTGAAGCTTACGGTTAACCTCTTCAAGCTCTACCGTACGCAGCGCCACTTTCTCCTCTAGTTCCAGTTGGTAGCTTATGAGCTCCTGTTTGCTCTTCTGTATGCTAGTGGAGAGGGCAAAGATCTCTCTTGGCGCTGAATCTAACTGAATCTCATCACTGTGTTCAGCCATGCCCCATTGACTGAATTTTTGGGCGATGGTTTCCAGCGGCTGTGTTAAGCGGCGACTGATCACCTTGATCAACAAGATGGTAATGATAAAGGCTAGAAATAGCACGCTGAAGGTAGTCAGGTATTGATGTTCTACCTGTTTTACCAGCGGCGAGAAGGGCATGACCACATAGAGCGACCAGCCGTTCTTTAACACATATTTGGCGTAGGCAAACTCGGGGTTAGCGCTGTCGAGTTGGTGAATATTGATCATATTCAGGCTGGTACGATAAAGGTGGCCTGAGGTGTTGACCTTAAGCGGGGTTAGGGGGGCCAGCTTGAGTGATTCCGAGGCATAGATCACCAGATTATTCTCATCGGTCAACATCATGGCCTGTTCATTAAATTCGCGATTGCGCTCATCTATGCTGGCAAACTTAGTTAAGTTTAACGAGCCTTCGATAATGCCAATAGGATTAATAGGGTTGTCGTAAGCGTACAGTGGCGCACTAATGGCAACGATAGGATCACTTCCAAATCCTCGCCCGAGAAAGGCCGGTGACACGAAAGTCAGCTGGTTATAGAAGGACTCTTGAAAATAGTGCCTGTCCATGACGCTGAGGCTCTTGTTTGCGATCGCGTCTTTGTCCAGTCGTGAGGTAGGGCTGGCAGCTGAGATCACCCCTTTGTCATCGGCGATAAGCATAGAGATAAAAAATGGATAGCTTTGATGCAGTTTTGATAGTAATCCCTGCCACTCGCCCGGATCGTATTTAGACAGGCTTAACCAGCGCGCCGCATTATCGATGGCGTTAATATGGCCATCGATAAAACTTTCGGTCGCTTTCCCCAGATGAGCGGCCGAGTCCTCCAGATTGAGTTTCACATCTTTCTGCTGTTGTTCGATGGCGTTGTTGTTGAAGATCAGCGCCGAGACTAGCAGTGCCAGGGTTAATACCTGGGTAAAGGTGTAGGTGAGCTGAGCATTGAAACTCTTACGTTTTCGATTAACTAACTTGTCTTTAATATGCAGATGGGCCGGCAGCAGGGTTACCACCATGACCCCCAAAGCTGTGTAAAGTATGCCGTTGATCCCCTGTTTCAGGGTGATAAAACTCATATAGCTATTTGGCAGTTGAAATACTAAGTGGGCATACAGGTAGAAGATGGGCATCCCAAGCAGTAACCAAAAAGTGATGTCGGCGTACAGAGTATAAAACTCCTTGCGCCGCGCATAACCTAGCCAGAGGGCTTCTATGGGGAAAAGCAGGAACACATGCCAGCTCTCCCAGGTAATAAAGAGGCCGATGGCGCATAACAGGGCGGTGAGCAGGGCATACCAGGGGCCGAGAAAAATGGCCACGATCACGAAGAAGAGATTACCTATAATAAGTTGCTGGTTGCCAAACAGAGGGATAGGCGACAGGTTAACCAGAAGGCCGAGGCCACCCAGCAGCATTGCAAAACCAAGATGATTCTTATTGATCAATGATATTCTTCCCTATCTAAGCTCCATGGCTACAGCCGCCCAGTGATGCCACTTGGGCTGTTATATGAAGTGTAAGTGAATCACTAGTTAATTGCTAACCAAATGTTTCTTATCACTCTTTTGTGGTTGCAGTCGAAAGGTGTTTGATCTTTCCTCAAATTACTAGACATTTTTTATTTAAAAAGAGGAAGGTACGTCAGTATCTTGGCAACGGATATCTGAAATCAAAAAAAGGGGATGTATTGTTTGTGTTGGCTACCAGTAAGTTGGCTGTTTTACTTGGAAATGTAACGTTGATTTTCTGTTGTTTTGAGGTTTTATTTGATTGATTTCTTTTCAAATTAATATTCAGACACTTCGATTTCGATTAAAGTCTCGCATTATTTTTAATGCATGACAATGAACGTCACTTTAAAGTTTAGATGAATACCTTTAATGAATAAAATTTTACTTGCTTGTTCTCTAACAATTGTTTTGACCGCATGTGGTTCAGATTCTTCATCAGATGTTAAGCCACTTCCTCCTGTAGAAGGTACGCCAATCACTGAACCCTGTTTTGTTGATTGCGGTGATGGTGGGGACAAGAATCCTGGTGAAGGAGAGACTCCTATTACTGATCCTATTATACCTCCAGTAGAAGGTACACCAATTACAGACCCTTGTTTTGTTGATTGCGGTGATGGTGGGGATAAGAATCCTGGTGAAGGAGAGACTCCTATTACTGAACCTCTTCCTCCTATACCTGATACAGAGATCGCTGGTTTATTGAATAATTTCGACGATAAGCGCTCTGCTATAGTGACACTGATATCTGTAGGTAATGATACACAGCTAAAAACTACTTCTATCGACTCCAATGGAGAGTTTCATTTCAAGGGGCTCAATAAAAACCAAGATTATATTATTACAGTCAGCCAAGGTGGTTACCACTTTCAAAGCATTCAAGATTCTTTGAATCGTCGTGATTCTAGCTCTTCAATTATTATTCAGCCTGGTAAAAAAGTTGAATTTGATGGTGAAATCATCGATGGCTTAGAGCAAGGGAGATATAGCTATTATTGGTCTGAAGATGTAAATGTTTCTGGACGGGAACATTCTTCTTACATTAATGAGCCACTACCAATTGAAATTACTGGCCCAGATTTTAGTGATGTTGATTCTCATGCAAGTATTAACCTGTTCAATATGTTTGGAATTAGCTTGTTGGATACCGATGTAAATTGGACTCCAGAGCATGCTTACAGGTTATTTGAATCACTTTTAAGAACAGGCCTAGAAACTTTACCAGGTGAAAGTGGCGATAATAGTGACAATAAAAAATTTCAAAGCCAATGGGAGTTAACTGATGAATATATCCATAATGATATTGAAATTATTAAAAGAGAAGGTCAACAACCACTAGTTAGAATTTATAGCGAAAGTTTTACTTACGCATCACCAGTCATTGCGACTGTAGACGGTAAGAAAGGCAAATTTTACTCTAATAGGTTATTTAAAGCTGGTGTGCGGTTTTTTACCGACAATGGAAACGACATAGAACTTGCTGCAGATATATTGAAAAATAGATACGGTATAAAAATTGCGGTCGACGCTAATTTTGAAGGATTATATCAAACAATACCTGTCATTGAAGAAGACCGTTCCCCAAGTGTTTGGCAAATGTTTCAGCCATCTGAGCTTATTGAAATTATTGCTACTTTTGAAGAATTTCCTCCTGGAATGCATGATTTAAGCTTCCCGAATGAAGATGATGGCCTTCGCTACTTGTTAAGACGCCGTAATGGTTTGCCTCATCCGCTCTATGCACAAGCTCCGGCAGTCGCTTGGACAAGTGCTCATTATATTGAATATATGGAGTCAGCTTTTACACAATTTTTTGCATCTGATATTCAACGCCTAGTGATTCATGAGAAAGCTCATTTTATGTGGGATCATGTTTTTAGCTCAGAGTTGAAATATGAATGGCTTAAGCAGTCTGGCTGGTATATTCCTGGAAATGGTGATGGTGACTGTACTTCTTGGCAAGCGGATAGAAATAAGTGGGTACCACAGAATGTTGATCCAGATACTTTAGAGATAAAAACTGAAGCTCATGATCACCCTCCTTTAAATGGAGAGCCAATTATTGATAAAGATTGGGCATCATGTAGCACAACTGAGTTTGTTACAGCCTACTCTGCCCAATTAAACCCAAATGAAGATATGGCCGAAAGTATTGCTTTCTTTCTAAATAATCCAGATTTATTGCGCTCGAGATCTTTGCCTAAGTATGAGTTTATTCGTGACTATATTATGCAAGGATCTATTTACCTTAGTGTAATTCGTCCAGATCTAACTTTTGAAGTACTGAACTTATATCCAGATTATGTCTATCCTGGAAAAATTAATGAAGTAAGCATCACTGTTGATGGTGGTCCTTCTGATGAGAAATTAGTCAGAGTACAACTTGGTTTACATACTAATGAACAATGTGGTGATGTAGAAGAGGAATACTGCTTTGAGGGGGCTGCACAAGCATACATGAGATTATACAGCCCTATAGGCACTTATCATGATCAGTACTTGGTACCTGTTAATGGTGAAACTTTGGATTCACAACTTTATGCTGAATTTACATTGCCATCTATGGCTGCAGCGGGTTGGTGGACTCCTAAGGAAATTGTAGTTACAGACCAAGTTGGTAACAGACGAATCGAGAAGTTTAGTAGCTCAGATTATGGCTGGCGTTTATATGTTAATAACCCTGATGCTGACTATACACCACCTGAATATGTAGCAAATAGTATGTCTCTTAAATTATTCAATCATGAGTCTGAGAATTTGCCTTTTGAAATTCATGATGATGAGCAGATTTTACAGGTCTCTTGGTTAATTGATGAGGATCGCTCTATGGATGGAGGGAATTGTTTTACAAGAATAGCTAATATTAGTGCGGATAGAGAGTGGGGCTTATATAGCCATGATCTTTATGCTTATGAGATTCCTGAAGTTGATGACCCAGAAGCTTCGCATCTATGTGAAATAAATTGGTTAGTCACTCGGTTTACTCCACCAGGTGATTACTCTCCTGCATATGTGTCCATGCGCGACAATGCATTAAATCATGGAAGAGCAGATTTTGCTTTTGATCATCCGACTTATGAAAACCCAGTGTCACTGAAACTGGAAGGTAGTACGCCAGATATACAAGCACCTGTTTTAGAAGCTGAAGCTTGTCAAAGTGACGATTTAGAAGAGCGTTGTTTACGTATTGTTGGGGAACCTTTAAACCCTGAAAAACCAAATGGTGAAACAAGAGTTAGAATTTACTATTGGGCTTATGAAGATCAGCCAATTTCTAATGCATCTGGACTCGCTATATCGGGAATTCGTTTACGAAATCCTCAAGGTCAAGAGTTTCATTATTGGCATGGAGATTCATCTAATGGTTTAGAGGGGCATTCACCTAATTCTCATACAAGATACTTCTCATGTCATGCTCACGCACTTGAAAAAATTGAGCACTGTAATGCAACAACCCCAATTCAATATATTTTTGAAACTATTTTGCCAGTGGGTTCAGCCCCAGGTACTTGGGGGTTAACTGAGTTAAATATTAAGGACTTTGCCGGAAATCAACGCAAATATGTTTTTACTGAAACTTTAAGGTTTGATGTTGAATAGATTGAAAATAATCTTAATCAATCTTTGGGTTAGTTCTTTGTGTGTTAATGGCGTCAGATATAATTTAATCAGCTGTCTAGGTCACTTTTAAATAAACATAAAAGAATTAAGAATGCAGTTTTGATCAGATTTCAATCTCATACAAATGGCGTCCATCTGGGCGCTATTTTTTTATACCTTGTGGAGTGGCGATTCAACTTGAATCGCCACTGATTTCCTAGACACCTTTTAGTTAGATATGGACTTAGGGAGCCTAAACAGTTTAACCAGTTCTGTTGGCCAAATTTTAGTAATGTGACCATGTGTCTATAGGAGTACTATCAAATTTTAAGAGAATTAAAATAAACATCAACTAAACTTCGAAACTTTGAGCTAAATACTCGACAAATCGATTCTCGAAAAATAAAATTCAAACACTCTTATACCAATGACAGTAGTGACCAAAAATGACTGAAGAATCAAAAGGTCTTTTCCTTATAAAAGCTGAATATAATGCCGAAATTTGCATGTTTGCAGATATTCGAGGGATTGGACCTAATCAGTACACTGCGAAAATGCTTATTGAAAACATGAAGGAGCCGCTCGACATACTTATTAACCCTAAACTTTTCAAGTTTCCATCAATTGCAGCTTTGGGATACGAAAACCTCAATGATTGTATGTTTAGTCTCATCTATAACGCTATGAATACGACTAGATTCGGACTAACAGATAGGCTTCATACTGGATTCAGTGTCATAAATGGAAAGGTGGATAATTTAGTCAATGCACCTGAAGATCTTGGGCCAGACCCTCTATCGGAAAATTTATCAGAAAGAATTAAAAATGCAGAAGCAGATTGGGTTACCTTCTTTTCGTTTGGAAAAAATGAAACACAAACTGAAGGCATAGGTATCGATATTTATCACCCAGAACTTAGTCACTTATTTTTTATGCCAATAACCTATAATCATATGGACAATGGCGAGCTATATTTCTGTTTGGATGTAACACAAACCGAATTGATTATGCAAATGAATACAGCGAAGGCATTCGGCTTCGATGTCGCCTCAAAATCGATAGCAAACAATAATCAGCCAAAGGTTCAACCTACTCAAAAGACTCAACAAACTACAGCAAAGCCACAAGTTCAATCAAATGATAAAACACAAAAAGTTAGTACAAATTCAAATAACAATACATGCCCCAAAAGCACTAACATTCCTATCATATTTATAATGGTAGTTGTCATTATTGGGGTATTAATTCAAATATTAAAACCAACATCATAAAATATTTAGACTAAAAAATATTTGAATATCGTGGCCAATAAAAATTGGCCATAGACTTTGAGCTTTTCCATACTTTGTCTAACCCAAAATCAGCCATTTTTGTGACGAATCGTAACTCAAAAATGTCCTAGCCTAACCCTGCGACCTAAGGCGCTTTTGTCCCAACTATCTTTAAAAATAAGAACGGCTGACACCGTTCTCCTTTCATTTTCCACTCCAATCAGATTAGGAAATCTGCAACTGTAGAATGGCAAAAGAGCGAAAGTGTTCGAGCAAGAATGCGGAATCTTGTTAGACGTTAACTTCGTCACTGGAAATACCCACACGAACAATCGGAAGCGATCCCAAACGGATGGTACAGCTAACAGGAAAATGATAAGGCAAGGTCAAACCTTTCCTTTAACATATTTATTCATTTCGAAATTGAAAACAATATCGAAAATACACAAACAGCGGTACAAAATGTAATATCACGGATAAAATTTAGAGGAAATTTCAAAATCGTTTTTGTCCCTGCATAAGCCAACGACTCTTAGGCACTTTTGTTCCTCACCCTTTAGGCTGAAGGCAGTTGCTTTCTTTATACCACTTAATAATATCACGTGAATTTGTATTTGGGATTAAAGCTCGAGCCTGTTGTTCTTGAACGCGATTGGCTGAATTACCGTTAACGATCCATCTAAAATATTCCATTTTCACGTTATCATAGGTTTGGATTTGATCCCGAACACCCTGTTCCTCACCCAGTGAGTGATATTTCATACCTTCGATAGCGTAATAACAAGCATGATTATAAATTAGCGTTTTGTTTCTATTTTCCATTTTAGCAACATATTCAGCTTTATTTTGTTCAACCTTAATGCGCTCAGCTTCACGCTCAGCACTCGTGGTAATACAGCCAGTCAGTGTTAGCGCTATACTAGACATAATAAGTAATGCTTTGATTTTATGGTTCATAACAACACCCTTAATAATAAAAATCACATTAGTATAAATAATGTGATTTTTAAAAGCTCCAAATAAAACTGAATAATAAGATGTTTTGTTAAGTAATACAATTTAAATATTATTAAGTATAGCTATCAACTTGTAATTAATTTCGACCTTGGTTGGAAATCGATTAAGCTAATTTAGATATCGATGATGAGAGCTGCATCATTTCAGACAAATCAGCTGCTGGGCGGCAGTTTGAGTATGCAAATTAACATGTGATTTCTTGTTGCTCATTGCTGTTCCTAGTCTCCTAGTGAATGTTTTCCTTGATAACTAGGTTCGCCAGCGGCGAACTATTCAAACATTCCTCTAAGAAACTCAAAGTGAGCTCTGTCTCACGCTCATCTAAGCCATTTCGCAGGAGGTATCTGCGTACCGAAACCAACAGAAACTCCCGCTCTGTTTCTAATTCAAATTCCTGCACACTGGCGTAGCTCAGCTCGTCACCGATGGCCTTACAGAGTTGCTTGATCAAGCTGCTTAGCCAGATCAACTGATGGTTGAAGGATGTGTTACTCATACTCTTCCTTTCTTGTCCAGATGCGACCTTATTAGTCGTATGAGTATTTAGGATCTCGGGAGGGAATTGTTGGTTTAGGGTCGATAATGTTGGAAAAATAAAGAACTAATTTATGTGAGGAATGGGGAACAATTTATCGTTGGCGCCCAAAACATTTTGTTGCGTGCACTACAAAAAGTAATCGAAAGGACACCAGATTTAATGCGGATTTTCGTCGTAGGTTTGACCAGAGTTTGACCAGAGTTTGACTATGTTTGAATTACCAACAATAAATCATTAGACACAAAAAAGCCTGTAACTCATTAAAAAGTACAGGCTTTTTTGTTTTAGAATGTGGTCGGTATGAGAGGATTCGAACCTCCGACCCCTGACACCCCATGACAGTGCGCTACCGGGCTGCGCTACATACCGATTTTATCCAAAGCAGCAAAGACTTGGGGTCTGCTCTGAACACGCCGAACTTTATCAAGTCGTTTGCGCCAGTGCAAGCCTTTCAACTGCGGAGCATGATCGACTGGCTAGTTTATAGTCGTTAGCCCTCTTAGCCTAAGTACTAGGTCGCTAGTGATTATAGAAACGACGCCCTTCGCGCATTACCTGAATGAGTTCAGGTGCACTAATCTTCTTGTTGTGAAGGCGCTTCCTATAGTCACGATCATAGATACGATATTTGCCGTGTCTGTCGATCACAGTGATCTCATCTTCTTGATAGATACCAAATACCAAGTTATCGCCAATATAGGTCCAGTTTTCACTCTGAGGCTGCAAAATACTGCGCCCGGCGCTGTAGTCGGTGGCCTTATTAGTGCAATCAAGCAGCTGGGTCATTAGGGTCGGTACGACACCATAGTGGCTGCTAGGGTAGCTGACCGTCTTGTCGTACTGCATATCGGGCCAGTGGATGATCATTGGCACATGCACATTCGCCGGAGACAGATTGCCCCGTTGGTTATCGTTGTCGCTAGTAAAGGCTTTACCTGATACGCCTGTGATCATGACAAAGGTACTGCTTGGCAGACGTTCGAGCAGGCGTTGTAGCTGCTTGTCGATAAAATTCAGTGATTGGCGATATTGATTAAACAGTACCTTTTGCGCCGGTTTCAGCGGCGTCGCAGGTTTCACCGTCTCAATGCCTAAGAAGCCTACGGGCGTGTCGTAACTGTCTGGGCTTTGCAGATTGATCAGGGCAAACCAGGGCTTGTCCTGCTGGGTCTGCCACTGATTAAAGCTATCGATAGACTGAATATCGGCATCAGCGACACCGCTGCTAAGGGAATGCAGGTGCGGCGTAAAGTCTTGATAGATGGCCTGAGGCACCTGATTCTCCATCTCTGGGGCGAACCTAGCTAGGCTGTAGCCAAGCTTAACCAGCTCCTGGGTAAAGACGGGTGGGCGGTAGTTAAGATCTTCGGCGGTAATATAACTGCCTTGCAGGCCATAGAGCAGCGAGAACATGCCACTGGCGTGCATATTGCCACCGCTGAGATGCTGCTTAAATTCATGGTTAGCCTGGCCATATGTATACAGGAACGGCATGGTCTCTTTGTCTACCAGATCGGCTCTGAAGCCATCGATGGCGATGACTAACATATTGATGTCAGTGCCGGCGCTGCATTGCAGTGGCTTAATAGGGTAATTCAGTGTGGGTTGTAGCTTGCTTGCATCTTGCCCTATGCTGCTTTTTTCGATGCCATGGCTTTCCATAAAGGAGCGCGCCGTGGCCGGATAAGAGAGCGGGTAAGCGTCATCCAGACGAGTGATCTCTGTAATGTCTGCAGCATCTGCCCAGATATGGATAAGGTGACTACTGACAAAACAGAGGCCAATCACCAGCACCACTTTGGGACCATAGTTGGACTTGCGGATCTTCTCTATCCGTTTCCACAAAAAGTTGGCTGCGGTCAGTTCGAGAATGATGATCCCTAGGGGAGTAACGATATAGGATGTGCCCTGCAACAGGGCGTTAATATCGGCCCAGGCAATGTCGAACACAAAAGGACTAAGGTGCAGGCCGTAGTCGTCATAAATCAGGGTGTCATACAGCAAGATACAGAGCCCTAGGGTGGCCGCAAAGGCTCCTAGCCCACGCAATATCTTGGAGTAGGGGAGTAACAAGGTGATGGGGAACAGCACCACCAGATAGACGATAAAGGCGAGAAAACTGAAGTGCCCCAGGGTGCTGATGGCCAGATAGCTCCAGCCTATCCAGGACTCGGGAGCCCCAACGGTTTCAATATAACGGACGCCGACAATCATCGCCAAGAAGCCATTGAAGAAGGCGAACCAGTGCCCCCAGCTGACTAAGCGTGACACGCGATCACGGCCCATCTCTTTTTTTCGCTCGATCATAGGGATCCGTTATTAGTTGAAATACTTGTCTATCTTAATTTTTTTTAAGGCGTATTGGCCAGTTTTTTGCGAATAAAAACAGGATTTTTACTGCGCAAGAAGGGCATCAACCTTAGCTTTTCACCGATTGCGACAAGGCTTTGGCAAATTGCTCGGCCACTTGTAGGCGAGCCTCTTCGGGCACCTTGCGGTGAAGCAGGTCGGTGACACAGTTACCCAGTACCATGAGGCTTAAGTCGGTAGGCGCCTGATGCTTGTCGAGTACCGCCAGGACCTCGGCGATAACGGCTTCTACCTGGGTGTTTGAATATTTTGATTGGATAGCCATATTTAAAATTTTTTCACTTTAATTTGAAATAGCAGCATATAATAACGGATTTCTACCAACATCACTATCGAGGCTTATGAGTATTAACGTCGAACAAGCAATTATTCACGCAATATCCCAAGATGGCGAAGGCCAACTTAGCTGTCGATTGCGCCCACAACCGCTATTAAATAGTCAGGCGGTTGAAACCATGCTCGAAGAGCTACATCAAACCTACACCAGCAAATCGGGCAAAGGGTTTGGCCATTTTGGTACCCATGGCGAAGATGGTGAAGCCAATCCCAAGTTTAAAGAGGCCTTAAGTAGTTACTTGGGTGGCGAACTGGGCTTTGTTGAGTTTTCCGGTTTGGCGGGGAAACTGTTGCAGGAAGAGTTGGCCAAATATGACTTTAGCCAAGGCGGCTTTTTGCTGATGGCCTGCTACACCTATATGACCAGTGATTATCTGTTTGTGTCGCTGCTTAATGCCAAGTCGTCGATGACTGTGCTCGACGATATGGAGCTGTCACAAAATACCCATTTGGATCTGAACAATGTGCAGTTGGCGGCACGTATCGACCTGACCGAGTGGCAGGCCGATCCTGATTCACTTAAATATATCTCCTTCGTGCGTGGCCGCGCCGGTCGTAAAGTCGCCGATTTTTTCCTCGACTTCATGGGATGTGTCGAAGGGGTTAACACTAAGGCACAGAACAAGTCGCTGATGAATGCGGTTGAAGATTTTGTCGCCAGCAGCGAGTTGACCAAAGATGAGCGTCAACAGTGCCGTGAGAAAGTGTTCGAATATTGTACTGAGCGGGTGGATACCGGTGCCGATATTCAGCTAAAAGATCTGGCGGATGAACTGGCCGATGCGGGGATGGATTCTTTCTATGACTTCGCCCAAGGCGGAGACTATGAGCTAGAAGATGAGTTTCCCGGCGATAAGCCGACCCTGCGTCAGCTGAAGAAGTTTTCGGGCACAGGCGGTGGCGTCACTATTAGTTTCGATGGTCAGCATCTGGGTGAGCGGGTGATCTATGACCCTATCTCTGACTCGATTCTTATCAAAGGCGTGCCGGCTAACCTGAAAGATCAGTTAGATCGCCGCCTTAAGGGTGGTCAGTAAGTCCATTAACCTTATGATGCTTAAAGTGGGTCGGCTGGCTTAAGTGTTAAACGCTTGAGCCTGCGCGACTTGCTAAAATATCGCAGATGAGTTGAAATTATCTGTTGAAACTACTGGGTCCTCCGGCCGTTTGCCGATGGGACCAACTAAGGTGGACTGTTTTTCTGCCTACGGAGCGTAAATGCAACTTTTTGTTAGAGATTTAACCGTAATCGATTTTTCATACCTTTGCCCAATCCGTGGCATGGTAGGGGAGAGTTGGATTGTCGATGTGCTGCTCGATGGCGGCCTTGATGAGCAAAATATGGTGCTGGACTTTGCCAAGGTCAAACGCACGATAAAAAACACCATCGACGATGTTGCCGACCACAGATTGCTGATCCCCACGGCCTGCGCCGAAGTCAGATGGCAACAGCAAGGCGACCGTGTGTGGATGGATTTCAATAGCCTCCAGGGCGATATCCATCTTGCCTGTCCGGCTCAGGCCTTTGCCCTGATCCCAACCGAGATCATCGATTTCGAGAGCGTTAATGCCTTCTTGCAAAAAGCCTTAAAAGAGGTGTTGCCAGAGAATGTGCAGGGTATCGCCCTGACGCTGCGCAACGAGCTGCATGAAACCCCTTACTATCATTATTCTCACGGCCTGAAGAAACATGACGGCAATTGCCAGCGTATCGCTCACGGTCATCGCAGCCCCATCAATGTGTTTGAAAATGGCATCGCAGCGCCTAAATGGGATGAGTATTGGGCCCGCCGCTGGAAAGATATCTATCTGGGATCTGAAGAGGACTTAGTCGAGGTCGATGAGCTGGAGTTGTCACCACAAACCACGGTAAGCGATGAAACTCATTATGGTTTTCACTATGTGGCACCCCAAGGCGATTTTCAGCTGGCCATGCCTAAGAAGCGCTGCGAGATCATTCCCCACGATACCACGGTAGAGCTGCTCGCAGACTTTATTGCCACAACCCTGGCAACTGAAAACCCTGAGAGTGACTTTAAGGTTATTGCCTATGAAGGGGTTGGCAAAGGCGCCATTGTGTCGAAAGGTATGAAGCGTTAAGAGCAAAGGAGATTGATTTGAACTGGTTGCGAGCAGTCGTTGGATTAGTGTTACTTGGTACCGTCACTGGCGCCTTAGCCGAGGTGAGTCTGAGTGGCAAGATGGAGCAGGGGGCGCTTATTCGCGGCCAAGCCCAGTCTGGGACTCAGGTCTGGTTAAATGGTGAGCCGGTCAAGGTGAGTCCCGAGGGATTGTTTGCCTTCGGTTTCGAGCGACAAGCCCCGCTTGAGCAGCAACTCAAACTGGTCTATCCCGATGGCCTGACGCAGATCATGCCGCTCAAGATAAGCGAGAAGGCCTATAAGATCGACAAGGTTAATGGTATCGCTAAGAAGATCATGAAGCCTGATCCAAAGGCGCTGGAACGCGCGGCGAAAGATAGCAAGCAGGTTAAGGCCGCTCGGGAAACCTTCTCGAGCCAGACCGCCTTTTCACAGCCGTTTATCTGGCCTCTGACCGGGCGGATCTCAGGGGTTTATGGCAGTCAGCGGGTATATAACGGCAAGCCGGGCAATCCTCATTATGGTGTCGATGTGGCGGCGAAGACGGGCACAGTCGTCGTGGCGCCGGCCGATGGGATTGTCACGCTTTCTGTCCCCGATATGTTTTATTCTGGTGGCACGCTGATTATTGATCATGGCTATGGTGTGAGCTCAAGCTTCTTGCATCTGAGCAAGCTTTATGTCGAGCCGGGCACCCAGATTAAACAGGGTCAGCCAATCGCCGAGGTGGGGGCTACCGGTAGGGCGACGGGGCCGCATCTCGATTGGCGTCTTAACTGGTTTCAGATGCGCCTCGATCCCGTCACAGTCGTGCCGCCCATGGCCAGCGTGGTAAAACAAGCCAAGTGATCAGTGTCGTAACCGCGTGATATCACTATAAAGCGACCTGAGGGTCGCTTTTTTTATGGCATTTATTATCTCCATTTACCGTTTCGTCATTTGGGTGATCGATACCCAAGGGGATTACGTATCTTTTGCATCAGGTTTAAAGACTTGAGTGCGCTAGGTCATTAACCGTTTAACTGTTAATTCCTGATTTATAAGCCTCGACTCTTTAAGCACTAATTTATCAAGAGATAATCCGAGAGTAATTGTGATTAAAGACCATGATAGCCAATCGCCTCGAGAGGGGCGCCAGAGCCAAATACCTGCACCCGCGGCCGAGCAAACCTTGGCAGTGTTCCCTTTGCCGCTGTTTATCCTGCCAGGCGGCGTGCAGCGACTGAAAATCTTCGAGCAGCGTTATATCAACATGGTTGCCCAGGCCAGTCGTCAAGGGGGCTTTGTGATTGCTCGCTACGATAAGCAGTTTGCATTTAATGTCCCTAATTGGGGCACTAAGGTGGAGATAGTGGATTTCCACACCAGCGAAGACGGTCTCTTGGTGATCGATGTTAAGGCGATGCATCTGGTGAGCCTTGATGGCTTTTATCAGCAAGAGGATGGATTGTTGATGGCCAAAAGCCGCTACCGTGCTCACTGGCCGGACGATAGTCCGCTGACGAGAAGCGGTGAGCTGGGCCAGGCGCTGCAAGAACTGTTTGCTCAGCATCCTCAGCTCGCTGAGCTGTACCCGCAACCACAATTTAAGCAACTGGATTGGGTCTGCGCTCGCTTTTTAGAGATATTGCCTTTATCTTTGAATGAGAAAGAGAAATTTATTTTGCCAGGCAGTTTTCGTCAGGCGAAGTCCTTTCTCGATACATTAATTTTGGGACAAGACAAAATTAATTGATCCTTGTCGCTTGCGCCAACGTATTGCTCCTTAAGTTTGGGTCATACGTGAGTAGAGATGCAGCAAATAACTAGTGCAAGCGCTCCAGATAAAGGGAGTGTAAAAATTAACAGTCACCTTGAGACGCAGGTGCCGGCTGAGCTGTCGAGCTGGCTCACCTTAGTCGCTCAGACACGGGATAAACAGGCCTTTACCGAGCTGTTTCACTTTTTTGCACCCAAAATAAAACGCTTTGGGATTAAGCAGCTAGGCAACGAAGCCCAGGCAAGCGAACTGGTGCAAGAGACAATGAGCAATGTATGGCGCAAGGCTCATCTTTATGATGGCGACAAAGGCGCAGCGACCACTTGGGTCTATACCGTGATGCGCAACGCCGCATTCGATATGCTCAGGCGGGTAAAGGCGAAAGCCGAGGTTAACCTGGGTGACGACATCTGGCCCCTAGAGCAGGCTCAAAGCCAGGTTCAAGAGGAGGTTGCAGAATTTTCCGATCACCTGATGGAAAAGCAGATGCTCGCCTATGTAGACAGCCTTCCTGAAGCTCAACGCGCCGTGGTTAAAGGCGTGTATTATCAAGAGCTTTCTCAAGAGCAATTAGCACAACAGTTTGGTGTCCCCATTGGAACGATAAAGTCCAGACTCAGACTTGCCCTAGCGAAACTTAAACAGCAGATGGGAGACCAGCAGCATGATTAATTACCATCCCAACTCTGACGTCTTGGCGCAATTTGTCGCCGGTACCTTACCAGCTTCCGTATCCGTCGTGGTGGCCAGCCATGTAGAGCTTTGCGACCAGTGTAAACTGGCCGTGCAGGCTCTCACCGAGCAGGCCGCCATCGACGTCTTCGGCGAGATGACTGACGGGGTGACTGATGCGACTGAGCAGACCCAAGCCATAGAGGCGCTGTTTGATGACCTGGACAACTCATTGGGTTTTGAGGATTCATTGGGTGTAAGTAATTTAAATAGTTCCACTACAGTAGATGAGTTTGATGATTGCATCGCGGCCATCACGGCTCAGGAGAGTGACGACACTCGTCAGTTGCCACAAACCGTCACCGAAATTGCTGTCGCTGGTCAACGTATCCCGCTGCCAGGGGCGCTGAAATCTATCGCCTTGAAGGAGTGGCAAGGACTTGGCAAGTTATCTCGCTCACGTCTGGCGCTGGATGATGGCGAACTCAGGATGAGCCTACTGCATATAGACAAAGGTGGCAGCGTACCTTGTCATACCCACAAAGGGTTTGAGATCACTCTGCTGCTACAGGGTAGCTTTAGTGATGAGATGGGTGAATATCATAGAGGTGACTTCATCTGGCTTGATGGCGAACATACTCATCAACCCGTTACTCAAGAGGGGTGTGTCTGTCTAACTGTGTCCAGCGACGCCATTCATTTCACCCAGGGGATGAGTCAACTCTTAAACCCCATAGGACGATTTATCTACTAATCTCTGATAAGGCCCAATGTGCTAAGTGGAGGAGCCATGACAAAAAAGTTAAAGATTGGCATTAGTGCCTGCGTAATGGGAGAGCCGGTGCGTTTTGACAGAGGCCATAAGAGATCGGGCTTTTGTATGGAGCAGTTGGCTGATTTTGCCGAATTTAAGCCAGTTTGTCCCGAGATGGCCATTGGCCTGCCGGTGCCCAGACCGACGATTAGGCAGATCATCAGAGACAATATTATTACTGTCTCTCGTCCTGACGGCAGCGGAGATGTCACAGAAGACTTGAAGGCTTTTGGTGCTAAAGCGGCCCAAGGCTATAAGGGGTTAGCGGGTTTCGTGTTTTGTGCCAAGAGCCCAAGCTGCGGCATGGAGCGGGTTAAGGTGTATCACCACCACGGTAAAGGCTCTGAGTCTACCGGCGTGGGAATATTTGCCGAGCAGGTGATGAAGGCTAACCCCTTGTTACCCTGTGAAGAAAATGGCCGCCTGAACGACCCCATTATTCGGGAAAACTTCACGACACGTATCTTTACTTATCAGAAGTGGTTGGAACTGCAGGCTGAGGGGATCACCCGTCATAAGCTTATTCAGTTTCACAGTGCCCATAAGTATCTGGTAATGAGCCATCATGTGGAGAGTTATCGTGCCTTGGGACGCCTGTTGGCGCGAGCTGATATCAGCATCGAGGAGCAAGCACAGCTTTATATCTCTGGCCTGATGGAAGCGCTCAAGCACAAGGCATCTCGTCGTAGTCACACCAATACACTGCAGCATCTACAAGGCTATTTTAAGCGTCAACTCGATGAGAAGAAGCGCCATGAACTGACCCAGGAGATCGCCGCCTATCGTGAGGGGCTGACGCCGTTGCTGGTGCCTTTGACACTGATCAAGCACTATCTGATTGAGTTTCCTAATGAGTATCTGCAGCAGCAGACTTACCTGAACCCTCATCCTAAGGAGTTGAGATTGAGGTATGGCTATTGAGTGCACTATTGTGGCTGAGGCGAGATTTTCGCGTCCATGATAACCCAGCCTTGACCGAGGCGTTGAGGCTGGGAGTGAAACAGGCACTCTTTATCGCGACCCCGGGCCAGTGGCAACACCATGACATGGCGCCGATAAAGGTCGATCTTATTCGTCGCCATCTTGCTCTGATGGCAAGTCAGTTAAAAGAGTATGGTATCGCGCTACAGGTGCTCTCCGCGGCTGATTATACGCAGCAGGTGAACTTGCTTACCGACTTTTGTCAACGCCAGGGGATAAGGCTGCTGCTGGCCAACAGCGAACCTGAACTCGATGAGGTGATACGAGACAAGCAGCTGTTGGATACAGGCCTGGACCTAAGGTTGTGGCAAAACGATACTATCTTGCCCCCGGGGAGCGTACGCAACCAGCAGGGCGAGATGTTCAAGGTCTTTACCCCCTTTAAGAAGGCCTGGCTTAAGCTTGTCGCCAGTTCCGGCATTGAGTGTCTACCAACGCCAGCTAAACCCTCACCCCCTGTTTTGCAGACCACCGCTGATCTCACTCTTGAGTCGATTGAGTTTGACTATCCCAAGGTAGATTCGAGTCGTTGGCCAGATAGTGCTCAGGTGATGGAGAACCTGTTACCGAGTTTCTGGGAAGACAAACTGCTCGATTATGCTGAGCGGCGGGATTTTCCAGCTATCAAGGGCACTTCAGGACTCTCTCCCTATCTGGCGATTGGCGCGATTAGCCCACGCTGGTTGGCATTGCAACTGGTGCAGCGCCACCCAGAGGTGATCTATGACATGCAGCATGGGGCCTTTAGTTGGCTTAATGAGTTGATCTGGCGTGATTTTTATAAGCATCTGCTGTTTCACTTTCCTGGGCTTATCAAGGGCAATAGTTTTCAGCCCAAGTATCAGTCGCTGCCTTGGCCCAATAACCAGGCTCACTTTCAGGCTTGGTGCGAAGGTCGCACAGGTTATCCCATTGTGGACGCGGCGATGAAACAGCTTCGACACACCGGCTGGATGCACAATCGACTGCGCATGATAGTGGCTAGCTTTTTGACTAAACACCTGCTGGTGGATTGGCACTGGGGTGAACGTTTTTTTATGCAGCATCTCATTGACGGTGATTTCAGTGCCAATAACGGCGGTTGGCAGTGGGCGGCAAGCACAGGTTGTGATGCTCAGCCTTACTTTAGGATCTTTAATCCCATTACTCAGAGTCAGAAATTTGATCCTCAAGGTCAGTTTATTCGTAAGTATCTACCAGAGCTTAATGATGTGCCGGATAAGCAGATTCACTTTCCCCATGAATATTTAGAGAGTCAGGGGAAGATTGGAAGCTACCCGGCGCCGATAGTCGATCACAAGGCGGCGCGCTTGCGGGCCTTAGCCTTTTATAAAGTGGAATAGGAAAATAAAGACGATGACGCAGGCATTATGGTTACAAAACTTTATCGCCGTGTATGGCGAACTGGGGACAGATAACCTGGAGGCGTTGCGTCAGGTCTATCATCCCGAAGTTGAATTTATCGATCCTCTCCATAATCTCAAGGGGCTAGAGGAGTTGCTGGATTATTTTGACGGTCTCTATTTACAGGTGGTCAGCTGTGATTTCACTATCGATCATGTCATCGAGCAACAAAGTGAAGCCGCTGTCTACTGGACCATGACGTTTAGGCACAAGCAATTAAACGCAAGCCAACCTATTGAGGTGGAAGGGCATTCACGACTCGGCGCCAAAGATAATAAGGTGATCTACCACAGGGACTATTTTGATTTGGGCACCATGCTGTATGAGCACCTGCCCGTGTTAGGTAGCATTATTCTTGCGGTCAAGCGCCGAGCAGTCAAATAGGGGATCAGATGATGAATGTAATGATCACTGGCGCCACTTCTGGCATAGGGCAGCAGTTAGCTTTGGCTTACGCCAAAGCGGGCGATAAGGTACTGGCCTGCGGCCGTAGTCAGGCCAAACTTGCCACCCTCACGGCGAGCCAGCCCAATATCAGTGGTTTGTGTTTCGATCTGCTGCAATATGATAGTTACCCTCAGCCCGATCCCAATCAGGGGCCGCTGGATCTCTTGATCCTTAACGCTGGTGATTGTGAGTACATAGACGATGCACTCAACTTTGATGCAGAGCGTTTCGACAAGATAATCAATATTAACCTTATCTCTATAGGCTATGCGTTACAGGCGTGGCTGCCATTAATGGCACCCGGTGGTCGTTTGGTGCTGATAAGCTCCAGCGCACAACTGCTGGCCCTGCCGCGTGCCGAGGCTTATGGTGCCTCTAAGGCGGGACTGAGTTATCTGGCCAGAGTGTTGGCAATCGATTTGGCAAAACATGATATTGCCGTAACCCTAGTACACCCAGGGTTTGTTCAGACTCCGCTGACGGATCGTAATACCTTTGCCATGCCGATGATCATCAGCGCAGAGTCGGCTGCCGAAACCATTATACGCGGCATTGCCAAGGGCAAGAGCGAGATCCGCTTCCCACGCCTGTTTGTATTTATGATGCGCCTGCTTGCGCTGCTACCTTTCCCTCTCTGGCGCCGTCTGGCATTAAGGATGGTATAACAATGAAAAAAATTGCCATTATTGGCTCGGGGATCTCAGGGTTAACCTGTGCCTATCTGCTCGATAAGCATTATGAGGTGGCCCTGTTTGAGCATAACGATTATGTTGGTGGCCATACCGCCACAGTGGACCTGCATCACCAAGGGCGGGACTATGCCATCGACACAGGCTTTATCGTGTTTAATGACAGAACATATCCCCATTTCAATCGACTACTGGAGATGTTGGGAATAAGCGGTCAGCCCACAGAGATGAGCTTTAGTGTCCATAACAGACAGAGCGGATTTGAGTACAATGGGCACGGGTTGAACTCGCTGTTTGCTCAGCGCCGTAACCTGTTTCGTCCCCGTTTCTGGCGCTTGATCCGTGAGATATTAAAATTCAATGCCCTTTGTAAGCAAAGTTATGCCGATAACGATATTCCTGAGGGAATGCGTCTGGGCGAATTTTTGCAGTTGCATGGCTTTTCTCGTTTCTTCTGTGAACATTACATCTTGCCCATGGGTGCAGCGATTTGGTCCACCAGTCTGGCCGAGATGGAACAGTTTGAGCTGAAGTTTTTTATTCGTTTTTTCTACAACCATGGCCTGCTCAATATCAGTGACAGACCCCAGTGGTACGTGGTCCCTGGTGGCTCGCGCCAATATGTTAAGGCGATTCTGGCAAGCCTTTCACAGCCGGTGCGCCTCAATAGCCGTATCGACAAGGTGACCCGCCAAGACGATAGCGTCCAGCTTATGATGGCATCGGGCGAGTCACATGAGTTTGATGAGGTGATCTTTGCCTGTCACTCGGACCAAGCTTTGGCCCTGCTGGGAGATGCCAGTGAAGCCGAGAAAGCTGTCTTGGGCGCAATTCCCTATAGTCGCAACGAGGTGGTGCTGCACACGGATGTTGGCATGTTGCCCAATCGGCCCTTAGCCTGGGCAAGCTGGAATTATCGGCTGGACGATAATGTCAGTCGTCCGGCCTGCGTCACCTACAACATGAATATTTTACAGGGCATAGACAGCGACACGACCTTCTGCGTCACCCTTAATCAGAGTGAGGAGATTGACCAGAGCAAGGTGCTGCGAAGCTTTGTCTATCACCACCCTGTGCTGAACGAGGCCAGCTGCCGAGCTCAACAAAGACGTCTGGAGATCTGCGGCCAGCATCATACCCATTTTGTTGGGGCCTATTGGTATAACGGCTTCCATGAAGACGGGGTGCGTAGTGCCTTGGATGTGACCAAACGCTTTGGCATGACCCTATGAGCGCGTTAAAAACCTCGCCTCAAAAGCATAGCGGCATTTACACAGGTCAGGTGCGTCATCGCCGCTTTGGCGATGTTGAGCATGCCTTTCAATATCGCCTCTTCATGATGGGGCTGGACCTTGATGAGCTGCCAGCACTCACCCAGCGGAGTCGGTTGTTTGGCACTGATTGGTTCAATCCCATTCGATTTAATGAAAAAGATTACCTCAAAAATGAACCTGGCAGCTTAAAGCAACGTATTGGTCACAAAGTCAGAGCATTAGGTGGTAGTTGGCAGGAGAGTAACCGGGTGTTGATGTTAGCCCAGTGCCGCTGCTTAGGGATCTATTTCAGCCCGATTAATTTCTACTTCTGCTATGACGAGCAAGACAGTTGTAAGTATATGTTGGCCGAAGTGAGTAATACGCCTTGGAATCAAAGGCATTACTACTTGTTGAGGTTAGATGGCGAGATGAAGATAAAGAAGGCTTTTCATGTGTCGCCCTTTATGGAGATGGAGATGACCTATCATTGGCGCGTCTCCCCCCCCTCAGCTAAGGCCTTAGTGCATATCGAGAATCACAAAGAGCATAAGGTGTTCGACGCGACCATGGCATTGACCAGGGAGGCAATAAACCAGAAGAGTTTGTTGCGTACCTGGATAAGCATACCATCGATGACGGTGAAAATGGTCGCTGGGATCTACTGGCAGGCGCTCAAGCTGTATCTTAAGCGGGTGCCTTTTATTTCCCATCCAGATACGGACGGCGCCAGTGGTTCAACAAAATAGCGACGGCCAGAGTTAGCGAGAACGACTAGCCAGAGTTAGCCAAAACCAATAGTCACAATGTGACGGTATTTTCAGTTAGCGAGGTAGAAATGGAACAGATAGTAAAACAAGAAAACGGTGTAAGGCCTCGCGGCGCGGCAATCTCTGTTGGCACCAACAACAAGTATCGTAATTTGGTGATCCGATTACTGGGTGAACTTGACAATGCTAGCCTTGAGCTTATTGAAGGCGATAATCATCTGGTACTTGGTGACCGTGAGGCGCCCCTAAACGCCCAATTAGTGGTGCATGACCCGCGATTTTACCGGGATGTGATACAAGGCGGCAGTATTGGCGCCGCCGAGGCTTTTCTCGATGGTAAATGGACTAGCCCTAATTTGACGGCTGTGATTCAGGTGATGGCTCGCAACCAGGCGAAGTTGGATGCGATCGAAACTAAAATGGCCTGGCTGACCCGGGTTAAAAACCTGTTCTTGAGACGAAAAAACCTCAATACCGAAACTGGATCTAAGCGCAACATCCTGGCTCACTACGACATAGGTAACGAGCTTTACGAGCGTTTTCTTGATGATTCTATGCTCTATTCTTGCGCCCTCTACAGCGAATCTGCTCAGTCCCTCGCCCAGGCGCAGCAAAACAAGCTGCAAACCATCTGCGACAAATTAGAGCTTAAGCGTGGCGATCATGTAGTGGAGATAGGCACGGGATGGGGCGCGCTGGCGATCTTTATGGCACAGGAATATGGCTGCCGCGTCACCACCACAACCATCTCAGATGCTCAATATCAGTTTGCCAAGGCGCGTATTGAAAAGCTTGGGTTGACTGGGCAGGTAACCTTGCTAAAGCAAGACTATCGCCGCCTGTCTGGCAAGTATGACAAGCTGGTCTCAATCGAGATGATTGAAGCTGTAGGTCATGAATATCTGGGGACTTTCTTTTCTACCTGCTCCAAGCTGCTTAAGGAAGATGGCAAGATGTTGATTCAGGCCATTACTATCAGCGATGGGCGTTACGAGAAATACCGTAAAGGGGTCGACTTCATTCAGAAGTATATTTTCCCCGGAGGTTGCCTGCCGTCGGTAGCCGTGATGGGCGAGCATATTGCTGCGCGCACCGACATGGTGATCTGCGACTTGCAAGATATTGGTCTGCATTATGCCAGAACCCTTAATGACTGGCGTCAGGCATTTGAGCAGGCTTGGCCCGAGCTTAACGCCTTGGGTTATGACGATAACTTTAAGCGCCTATGGCTATTTTACTTCTGCTACTGCGAAGGGGCGTTTAAGGAGCGGGTAATTGCGACTCATCATCTGGTAGCGCGCAAGCCTAGATATAAGGGGCTGCAGGATGAAAGCGTTCTGGCTTATTAATCTTGGCTTGTTCCAGCTTGCCTGGTGGTCGGCGGCATTATTGACCGAGTCGGCCAGTTATATCATCGCTGCGCTGATTGTACTGCACTGTCTGTTGTCGCCCAGTTTAAAAGCGGATCTCAGATTGATGGCGCTGCTGCCTCTTGGACTCCTGGTGGATGGTGGACTCATTGCGCTTGGCGTATTTAGAGGTCTAGAGTCGGCGTTTCCTCTCTGGCTTGTCTTGCTCTGGGTTATCTTCCTAATGAGTCTTAATCACAGTCTCAGGCCCTTGTCGCGGCTGGGACTGCCATGGCTGATGCTTATCGGCGCTTTTGGCGGGGCGGGCAGTTATTGGGCCGGCCTCAATCTGGGCGCGTTAGCCTCTGGGCAGTCTGCTCTTAATTTTTGGTTGATCGCAGCGCCGGTTTGGGCCGTGATTTTTCCTTTGTTGTTTTGGGGGCAGGGGCTCTTATCGGCCCAGCCAGCTAAGGCTAACAAGGTCATAAAGTGAGGTGAGTCATGGGCAAATATTTATTGCTACTACTCTTTAGTCTGAGCGCTCAGGCCGCTGATCTCGATAGGTTGCACAAGATAGGTAGCGGCGAGATGCAGTTTCTGTTTTGGACTTTATATCGCGCCGAGCTCTACGGCGCAGAGCCGGATTATCAAGCCGCCGGTGATAAGGCGCTGCGGATCAATTACTACCGCGACATCGACAATGATGCGCTTATTGAGGCCACCATAGACCAGTGGCGTCACTTGGGCTACTCAGATGAGCAGATAGTGCGTTGGCAGGCACATATTCAGGGGCTGTGGCCAGATGTGCGTCAGGGAGACAGCCTGACGTTATGGGTCAACACCCAGGGTGACAGTCATTTCTACTTTGGCGACAAGAAGCTGGGGCAGATCCAGGATCAGACCTTTGGCGAAGCGTTTCTCGCCATCTGGTTGTCTGAACGCACTTCGGAGCCAGAACTAAGACAAGGCCTATTGGGATTAAGACAATGAAAAAATTCGTTTTAGCATGTTTGCTGTTTCCTATGTTGCTGCTTTGTGGCTGCGGTAGTGCATCTTTAGAGGACTACAGTGATACCTCACCAGCCTTGCATCTTGATGAGTTTTTCGACGGTAAGCTAACGGCCTATGGCATAGTACTTGACCGGTCCGGTACCCTGTTAAGACGTTTCGAAGTGGATATCTTGGCTCACTGGCAAGGCGAAAAGGGAGAGATAAAGGAGTGGTTTCTGTTTGATGATGGTGAGAAGACTCAACGCACCTGGCAGTTAACCAAGCTTGATGAGAACTCCTATCAAGGGAGTGCTGAGGATGTTGTTGGCACAGCTTTCGGTCGCACCCGAGGCGCCGCCTTGTTTTGGCAATATGAACTTGAGATCCCAGTAGATGGTGAGATCTACCAGGTAACGCTAGACGATTGGATGTTTCTGCTCGATGACAAGCGCTTATTTAACAAGACCGAAATGAGCAAGTTTGGCATTAAAGTGGGAGAAGTTATCCTTTATATCGAGAAGCACTAAAGTTAAACCTCTTTAAAGTTGTCCTCTATTAACCAATACACCGCTGTTTTAGTGTGAGTCTGGTTATCTAAACTGGCTGACTTCTACTAAGATAAAGACTTATGCTCTTTTAAATTGCCGTAATTAAATCCGTAAATTGACTTCATTACTCTAACTAGCACTAAGATAGTTGTTGAACTTAAGGGAGTGAGCATAGCACTTATTAGCACATACATTGTTTGCGCGACGATGTGACTCATAAGAGGCAGCTTAGTATGAAAGGCTTACAACAATCTCAGGTGGACAGGTTTAAGGCTGAATTTAGTGGCGATGTTATATTGCCCCAAGACAGCCATTACGATGAAGTGCGACAGATCTGGAATGGCATGATAGATCGAAAACCGGGAATGATAGCCCGATGCACTTCGCCAGACGATGTGGTCAAAGCCGTTAATTTCGGCAGAGAACATCAATTACTCATCTCGGTTCGCGGCGGTGGACACAATATTGCGGGTAAGGCCTTGTGTGACGATGGCTTGATGATCGATCTGTCACTAATGAAACAGGTCAAGGTCGATCCCGACAAACAAGTGGCTTGGGTTGAGCCGGGCTGTACGCTTGAAGATTTGGACAGTGCCACACAAAAACATGGCCTGGCGACACCTGTGGGGATTAATTCCACCACAGGGATTGCAGGATTAACTTTAGGTGGCGGTTTTGGCTGGTTAAGCCGCAAGTTTGGTATGACTGTCGATAACCTGATCTCTGCCAATGTGGTGACTGCCGATGGAAATCAGCATGTTGCCAGTCAAGCCAGCGAGCCAGAACTCTTCTGGGGACTACGGGGTGGTGGCGGTAACTTCGGCATAGTCACTCAATTTGAGTTTAAACTGCACCCTGTGGGGCCTGACCTCCTCAGTGGCTTGATTGTATATCCCTTCGAACAGGCAAAATCAGTTATCAGCCAGTTTGCCAACTTTACCGCTAGCGCACCTGACGATTTGAGTGTCTGGATGGTGGCACGTAAGGCGCCGCCACTGCCATTTTTACCCGAAGCGGTACATGGAAAAGAGGTGGTCGTGTTGGCGATATGCTATGCCGGCGATCCCGTGGAAGGTGAAAAGTTGATCGCACCGCTTCGTCAATTTGGCACACCTGTCGGTGAGCATGTTGGCGTACAACCCTTTGCCGCCTGGCAGCAAGCCTTCGACCCCTTGTTGACGCCTGGTGCACGTAATTACTGGAAATCTCACAATTTTACCGATCTTAGTGAAGCGGCTATCGATACGGCCATTGAATATGCCGGCACCCTGCCCACAGATCAGTGTGAGATCTTTATCGCCTCTATAGGTTGTGCTACTTGCCTGCCTGCTGCCGATGCCATGGCGTATTCGGCCCGTGATGCTCAGTACGTGTTAAATGTGCATGTTCGCTGGGAGTCTGCCGATGACGATAAACGCTGTATCGCCTGGGCGCGGGAGTTTTTTGATAAGACCAAACCTTTTGCCAGCGGCGGCGCCTATATCAACTTCCTGACCGATGATGAAACCGATCGCACCGAGGCAGCCTATGGTGAAACCTATGGGCGTTTGCAGCAACTGAAGAAGCAGTACGATCCGAACAATCTGTTTAGGGTGAATCAGAACATTAAACCCGCTTAAATCGTGCCTTTGTGACTGAACCAGAAGCCAAGTGCCAATCTAACTGGCTACTTGGCTTCTATGGTGATTTAGCTATTTAGCTTCAGAGGCGATAACCGTTTTAATGCCGTGGGGATGAACCTTAATGCAGAGATGTCCGCGTTTGAAGGCGATAGTGGGGTTTGGCAGGCGCTCGTGCTCTCCCTTTGGCGAGCTCATTTTCACCTTAATCTCTGTTTCCTGAGCCAGCACAGGGGCGAGTGTTGGCACCCGCTCGAGTAGCTGCTCACGCAGTGTTTCAATGCTGGTCGCACCGCCAGGCAGCACCAGTTCGATATGCTCCCAACTCTCCATAGGGTACGCTTTGTCGCCAGGATAGGGCAGTTCGACACACTCGATGGATAACTCGCCTAACTGCAGTGGTTCGGAAAGTTCGAAGATTAAAATAGGACGGCCATTGATGAGGTTGTTTGAGATCAACTGCCCCCGCTGCAGAAAATAATCTCGCAGTTCATCTGCTACAGCATTGCTGTTTACCCGAATTGCGACATGATCGCAACTTAAGTCATTTAGTCCTAAATTTGCGATAAAATTCTGAATCTGTTGTGAAAAATCCGCCCAATCTTGAACGAGCTGACTTGTTATGGTTTGATTTTGCATTTTGCAGAAACCCTATTTGATTCTGTGTCTTAAAGAAAGCGTAAATGAGATATCAGCACTGTTATCCATATTGAAGATATTTTCTAATATGACAAATTCTAGTGATGTTTTCTGCCAGTTATAACGATACCCAAGAACAATTTCGTTAGAGGGGTCAGAGATATCGGCAATGTTGCTCGCTGAGCCTTC
Organism: Shewanella marisflavi; assembly: GCF_002215585.1. Taxonomy (NCBI): domain Bacteria; kingdom Pseudomonadati; phylum Pseudomonadota; class Gammaproteobacteria; order Alteromonadales; family Shewanellaceae; genus Shewanella; species Shewanella marisflavi. Next base: position 2,709,327 of record NZ_CP022272.1, on the reverse strand, counting down.
ATACCAATGATGTTCGAACATGAGTTCCTGATTGTCATCCAGGTCATATTGGTAACCGAATAGCATGGCAAAGGTGGTGTTACGATAGGGTAATTGGGCAAATACCTCTTCGTTGTGGCGATATGAAACCCCAAGGCTGGTGTAAATATGATGACTACGATTTTGATAGCTGTAGTTTAATTGAAGTCCCTGTTCGAATCTTGAGTCTTTAAAAGGGCCTGAGCCCACATGATTGTAATAGAGACTTCCCCCGACAGAGAGGCCGTGATGGGGAGTTTGGATAAGCTGATATTGAGTGTAGAAGCTGAATGCGCTGGATAAGGTTTCACCTTCAAAATCGGTCACCTTGATGCCGTATTCAGGAATAATAATGTTGTTTTGATTGTGCTTAATTTTATCTCGTCCGTTCGCATCGAAACCAAATAGTGTGTGAAATTTATCGGTGACATTATCTAAATGGTTATTGGCGGAAAAATTCCAACGATATTGAATGTTTGCTTGCCATTTTTCCGTAAACTGCCATTTGGTGCCCATCAGTACACTATTTTGATAGTAGTCCGCATGATATACCTCATTTTCAGCCCAAACACTGGAGCTCGTCGCCGAAATATAGAACTCTTTGGTTTGGTGCGCCAAACTGAAACCAGAACGCAGTTGTGGCGATAACGAATTAGATTGCAGTGGCGACTGGGAATAGGTCATTAATGGACCTAAATTTGTGGCGTTTGCAAGTGATAAGGCGGGGGTAAGCGCTGCTAAGGTGGCTAGGGTAATGATTTCATTTCTGAATGTCATTATACATACTCCTTAGTCCATGGTGGGGCGATTGCGGATGATGGTTATTAGGTAAAGTTAACCGTTTACGGCCAGATCTCTATGGGGGTGCCGGTATCGACGGCGCGCCACAGCTCGTCTATCTCTTCGTTCTTGATAGCGATGCAGCCGTCGGTCCAGTTGAGGCGCTGGGCTTCGTCCGGGGTGAGTGAGGAGTTAGGATTTTGGCCGTGGATCATGATCTGTCCACCGGGATCGATACCCAGGGCGGCGGCTCTGAGCTTGTCCTCATCATTTGGGTAGGAGATATGAATGGCGCGGTAGTAGGCGCTGTCGGCCTTTTTATAGTCAAGAATATAGCGACCTTCAGGAGTGCGCTGATCGCCCTCTTGTTGTTTGTGACCCACAGGGCGATCGCCCAGGGCTATCTTGTAACGTCTAACAACTTTACCCTGTCGCATCAATAGCATACTGGCTTCAGATTTATTGACCACCACAAGATCGACCTTGCCCAGCTGGCTCTTGCTGGCACTGTGTGGTGAGCTCAAGCCACTCGATTTCGCCCAGGTAACCCCCACTGGGGCGAGCAGGCAAAGCAGCAGGAGTTGTTTAAAAAATGTCTGCATCATCTTGGTTCGGTAAAATAAAGCCACAACTTGGGTGTTCATCATACCTTATTTTAGATTAAGCTGGATCGGTTAATTCGATGTTGCTGCCGGTGACATCTGGTATGCGCCTCTAGGCGAGAGTCATAAGGATTTTTGATTGCGATGGACGATATCCCCCAAGAGACACTGAAACTAAAGCTAAGGCAGATCATCTTTGGTACAGACACAAAGGCGGGACGGTATTTCGATATCAGTCTCATCGTCTGTATCGTGCTGAGTGTTGCCTTAGTATTTGTTGATACCATTGACAGTATTCACAGTCGTTATGGCGAGTGGATCCGTATCGCCGAGTGGTGCTTTACCGGCATCTTCACCATAGAGTACCTGCTCAGACTTTACTGCTCGGCTCAGCCGGTGCAATATGCCCGCAGCTTCTACGGCGTAGTGGACTTGCTCTCTATCTTGCCAAGTTATTTGGCGCTCCTTTTCCCCGGAGCCAGCTTTACCCTCGTTATTCGTGTGCTGCGTCTGTTTCGGATATTTCGAGTGCTTAAGCTGCTGCGCTATCTCAGCGAGGGCAACCTCTTGCTGCGCGCCATGATGCAGTCGGGTCGCAAGGTGTTTCTGTTTTTCTTCTCTGTCAGCCTGATCGTCATGGTGCTCAGTGCCATCATGTATGTGGTGGAGGGGCCGGAGCATGGCTTCACCTCCATGCCTAAGTCGATTTACTGGACCATAGTGACCATCACTACAGTGGGTTATGGCGATATCACGCCGCAGACCACTCTGGGGCAGGGGATCGCCGCGCTAACCATGCTGATCGGTTACTCAATTATTGCCATCCCTACAGGTATCTTGACCTCTGAGATCTCACAGGAGATGGTGCGTAAGAAAGATCTGCGCCGTTGTAGCAACTGCCTTAAGATGGGACACGAAGTGTCAGCCCTCTACTGTGATAAGTGTGGCAGCGAACTGGAAACCGATCTTTAGAAGTTTTTGTCTGTGCCAATAGCCAAGGAATAACAATAGAATTATGACCACTGCAAAGTTTGTGCAGGGCTCTATTATGCGCCACATCTGGGTAATGAGTTCTACCGCCGCCATAGGGGTATCGGCGCTGTTTGTCGTCGATCTTATCGACATCTTTTTCCTCAGTATGTTGGGGGAGCAGGAGCTGGCGGCCGCGGTGGGATATGCGGGTACAATTTCCTTTTTTACCACTTCTATCGGTATCGGCTTAGCTATCGCACTTGGCGCCTTGGTGTCACGAGCTGTGGGGGCAAAAGAGTTTGAACTGGCTAAACGGTTATTGCTCAATAGCGCCGTCGTAACCGTGTTGGTGGCGACTTTGGTGTCCCTGGTGGTGACTTGGTATATTCCTGAGCTGCTTACCTTAGTGGGAGCCAGTGGGCGTACTGCCGAATTGGCGGCGAGTTATCTCTATATCTTAGTGCCTTCCATGCCCATTATCTGTTTGGCTATGGCTCTGGGCGCTGCGCTGCGCGCGGTTGGCGATGCCAAACTGTCTATGCTGTCGACGCTGGCCGGTGGTGGCGTAAACTTGCTATTCGATCCCATCTTTATTTTTTTGTTGGCCATGGGCATTGAGGGCGCGGCGCTGGCTTCTGTGCTCGCGCGCCTTACCGTGCTCGTGGTTGCCGCTCGCGGTGTAGTGGTGAAACATAAGCTGTTTGGCCGCTTCGATCTAACCGCTTTCAAGCAGGATATTAAGCCTATCTTTGCCATTGCGGGCCCTGCCATGATGACTAATATTGCGACCCCGATAGGTAATGCTGTGGTGACCAGGGCCATTGCCGATTTTGGTGATAGCTATGTGGCGGCTTGGGCTGTGATTGGCAGGTTGACGCCGGTGGCCTTTGGCATGATCTTCGCGCTGAGTGGCGCCATCGGCCCCATCGTTGGGCAGAATTTTGGTGCGCAGGAGTATGCTAGGGTACGACAGAGTCTGACCAAGGCGCTGCAATTTTGCGCCATCTACGTGGTTTCGGTCTCGCTGTTGTTGCTTCTGCTGCAGGAGCAGATAGTGACCCTGTTTGCCATGCAGGGGGAGAGCGCCGAGTTGATCCGCTTCTTCTGCCGTTATATTGCCGTGTTTTTTGTGTTTTCAGGGGCATTATTCGTGGCCAATGCCTCGTTTAATAACTTGGGCAAAGCTAAATATTCGACCCTGTTTAACGTAGGTAAGGCGACGCTGGGTACCATACCTTTCGTCTATTATGGCGGCCAGCTTGGGGGCGTCGAAGGGGTGTTGATAGGTCAGGTGCTCGGAGCGATCCTCTTTGGGGTCCTGGGGGTATGGACTGCCTATCGTCTGGTGGATAAGGTGCAAAATGGCGCCGTGCAAGAAAGTGCTAACGATGATCTGAATGAGGAACTGAGCCCGAGTAGCCCAAACCCACTCTCTTCATCCTGCGCCCAGATGGCGCAGATCAGTGAAGAGCAAGATTGTGAAGCGAGTAACAAAGTGACCGAGTTAGTGGTCGGTCAGGAGCGAGATTAAGCCTCTGAGTTATCACTTTCTTGAGTCGGAGCCTCTTGCTCCTCGCTCTTGGCTTTTTCAGCAGCGTTTGCTTTAGCGGCCATTTCAGCTTGCTCTTGAGCCAGCATCTTGGCGCGATCGCCTTTAGAGATATATTTCTTCACTGTCGGCGGCGTATGTTTGTTGTGACGGGCTTTGGCTCTTTTTGCCGTCTTTTTAAGCATCTTTTGTTTCTTGTTCATACTTCCACCAGGGTCTTTGATTCAGATAAAATAAGGGTTTAAACCCAGATAGCTTAAACCGGGGGCGGATTTTAACCTAATCTGTGCCAAGCGGCTATAGGCAAAGATAGCAGATAGAGGAAATATGGCTTCATTAAGCTGTGATGGCAAGATCACCTTCTTTGAGCGTTTCGAGGCAGATATTTTAAGTGGTGCTAAAACTATCACCCTTAGGGATGAGAGCGAGTCTCATTTTTCCCCAGGGCAGGTGTTGTCAGTGTCGACCTTTGAAACCGGGAGACACTTTTGCGACATTCAAGTGCTGCGAGTCGAAAAGCTCGCCTTTGATGCACTAAACCCGCGGCACGCCGAGCAGGAGAATATGACGCTGGAGCAGTTAAAGGCGGTGATCACTGAGATATATGGCGAGATTCAGACACTGTACCTGATTGAATTTCAGTTGATGAATTCTCAGTAAGCTTAGTATTGCGAGTGGTACATTAACCAGCTTCAATGATTGGCGTTGAAGACGAATGGATGCGAAAAATGACTAGATATTTAGCAGCTTGCTGTACGGCTCTATTTTTATTTTTGTCAGCAAATGGTTTGGCAGAAGAGTCCCTTGAGCAAATTAATCGCGATATTAATTATCTGAGAGAAAATGTCATTCAGGTGTTTGATTATAGCGGTCAGGATATTCAAACTGCCGAACAGGTGATATCGCAACTGAGTCAAGTGCTACAGACCAATGAGTGGAATATAGATGATCAGGTACTGTTAAGAAGAGTCAGGGGCTTGAGTCTGAAGAACATTAACATGTACAGGTTAAACTCTGGTCAAAGAGTCGATTATGTTCAGTCTGAGATGGCCTTAGAAGATATCGAGTTTGTTAGTCAACAGACCGGCTCTGATCACATACTCTACGCCGGTGGTCATGTGGCAATGCATCTGCTTAATTATCCCGTTAAAGCCTATGATTTATGGCAAAGGTGTGCCGAAAGTGGCCATGCTGGTTGCATGAATATCATGGCGACCCACAGGTTTACAGGAGAAAACGGCTTACCCGTTGATGTCAGTCAAACGGTGAAGTGGCATCAAAAAGTCTATCAAACTGGGATAGACTTTATTTGCGCTGGTGTGTATTCAGCAATCAATCTAGGTGAGTTGGCTTTCCTTTTTGACGATATCGATACGGGGGCTGATTGGCAGCAATGGCGTGAAAGAAGAGAATCGTTACTCGAAGAGGTCATTAAGCGATCCGGTGATGAGTACCTTTGTCCTATGGGGGCTTCTTATTTTAGAGACTTTGTGTTCCAGTCCATTGAGAGCGAGCCTGATTGGGACATGCTTGATTTAGCGATGAGGCATTTGCCTGAGGCCAGTGAAAAAGAAACACTGGAAATCATCAAGCAGAATATGAATTTATCCAATGCTATTGAGCATTTGGCCTTAATTAGCAATCCCATAGAGCAGTGTTCATTGACCTTGAGTTTACTTTTGTATGCCCAGCACAATGGATTGGAGTCGGCTAGCCAAGCCTTACAAAATCACATGACAACACTAAGCACGGATGATTGCCCTTGGGAATTTGCTTTGTTACAACGCATTCAGAATCGTGGTCGTTGGCAAAGTGTTGGCAGGCAAAGGCTGAACTCGTCTGAGTCGACGATGGACTAAGTTGATTAAGCGTAAGTGGCAGATAATACGATGACAAGCAACTCTGAATCAGTGGTCTTATTGCATGGTTTAGCCCGCACGCGAGGCTCGATGGAGAAGATGGCGGCCGCCTTGTCGGATCTTGGTTATCACTGCGTGAACCTTGGCTATCCTTCAACACGTTTCGATATTCAGACGCTTGCGGCCGAGCACATAGACAAGGCGTTGAAAGCGTGCTGTGGCGATAAGATCCATTTCGTGACCCATTCAATGGGGGGGATCTTGGTGCGTCAGTACCTAAGTATCAACCCTCTGCCTGCCCTTGGCCGCGTGGTGATGTTAGGCCCGCCCAATCAGGGGAGTGAGGTTGTGGATAGCCTAAAGCATTTTCCTGGATTTAAGTGGATCAACGGCCCGGCCGGAATGCAGCTTGGTACAGAAAGAGATAGTGTGCCCAACAGCTTAGGCCCGGCAAATTTTGAACTAGGGGTGATTGCCGGAACCCGCAGCATCAATCTATTACTGTCGACGCTATTGCCAGATCCCAATGATGGTAAGGTCTCGGTGGCTAACACTAAGCTTGATGGCATGCGGGATCATATCTGTCTGCCCGTGACTCACCCCTTTATGATGAATAGCGGGGCTGTGATTGCTCAGACAGTCCATTTTTTAGCCCACGGCCGTTTTAGTCACGAGGCCTAAGATAAGCTGGCTTAATGGTTGTCGGCAAACTTGCTGATGTCGGCATCGGTCGCGCCATCGTTGCATTCACCACGGATCTCGCCGCGTCCTTCCTCTATGATGCGGCTCAGTTCCAGATAACCTTCACGGCAGTATCCTGTCATGGCGATGGTCTTCTCCAGGCCTAGTTCTATCTGCTCTGTCCAGCGACTTAAATCAGGCTGATAGATAGAGCGTTTGTTACTGCCCGAACGTTTCATTCTTTCAATCTGCCTGACGCGCTGCATATGGGGCTGTTCTAGAGTCGGCAGTTCGGCGTATTTGACTCTATAGGTGAATAGCTTAATACCATTGCCCTTGATGGCGGTTTGAAAGGTATCTTCGACTCGGATGTTGAAATCGTCCACATCGCGTTTGCTGGCGCAGCCACTCAGGCTGATAAGCAGGATGAAACAGAGTAATGAGCGTATTGGCATTTGATTGTTATCTTTATTTCGCTGGTTATTAGTCTTAGCTATGCGTTACTCGAGGAGCATACCCCAATTGTCAGGGGATAGCACCCCAAGTTAACAGACTTACTTTGGCTGACTTTCTCCGCTTAACTTGATGTCGCTCACGTAAATGTGGGGTTTTGTGAAAAAAATGTTGTTATTTGTTAGCGTGTTGGCACACTCAAGGTAAGGGGAAATGTGTTAGGAGTTCCTCAATGCTAAGGAGTCTGCATGTCGGCCTTGATCAGCCTGTTTCGCTCATTACTCGGTAGTTTTCGAGATCTGGTGCCTATCATCTGTGTCGTGGCATTCTTTGAGATATTTGTGCTGCAACAGGCTCCGGCAAACCTGGCCGAGATCCTACTTGGCTTAGTGTTTATCGTTTTTGGCCTGACTTTCTTCGTATTCGGTCTCGAGATGGGGCTATTTCCCATTGGTGAGTCTTTGGCTCAGGCGCTGGCGCGTAAGGGCAGTGTCTTCTGGTTAGTCGTCTTCTCCTTCTCCCTCGGCTTTGGTACTACGCTTGCAGAGCCGGCTTTAACCGCCGTGGCTAACGAAGCCGCCGAGGTGGCGGCTAACTCAGGTGCTATCGGTGCGAGTGTTGAGGCGATGGATCGTTATGCCATGGGACTCCGGCTGACTGTGGCCATCTCTGTGGGGCTGGCTATTCTGCTCGGGGTGGTTCGTATCCTCAAAGGCTGGCCAATTCATTATCTGATCATCGGCGGTTACCTGTGTGTCATGGTGCTGACGGCGTTTGCCCCGGAAAATATTATCGGTATCGCCTATGACTCTGGTGGTGTTACCACCTCCACCATTACCGTGCCCTTGGTGACCGCCTTGGGCGTCGGGTTGGCCAGTGTGATTAAGGGGCGAAACCCTATGCTAGATGGCTTTGGGCTGATCGCCTTTGCCAGTCTGACACCTATGATTTTCGTTTTGCTCTATGGCATGTGGGTGTTGTGATGAACTATCTCAGTACTATGCTCGACACACTGTTATTGACCGCCCGTGATGTGGTGCCGATAGCGGTTATTTTGTTTGGTTTCCAGCTTGGGGTGCTTAAGCGTGCCATCGCCAATTGGCGCCGGGTGTTGTTGGGTTTTGTCTATGTGATCATTGGGCTCAGCCTGTTCCTGGTGGGGCTGGAACTGGCGCTGTTTCCTATCGGCCAGAGTATGGCCAGTCAATTAACCTCGCCGGACTTCCTTCACCCCGAGGGTGGGGATGCGCCCTTTATTTGGCAAGACTACCTTTGGGTCTATCTGTTTGCCGCCGCCATAGGATTTAGTACCACAATTGCCGAACCCTCATTGATTGCCGTGGCAATCAAGGCCAACGAAGTATCGGGCGGCGCCATCGGCATTCAAGGGCTTAGAATCTCAGTTGCCATAGGTGTCGCCATGGGGATATCACTGGGCTGCTTTCGTATCGTAGTGGGCGATCCTATTCATTACTACATCATGGCTGGCTATGTGCTGGTGGTGATCCAGACCTATTATGCCCCTAAGATGATAGTGCCGCTGGCCTATGATTCGGGCGGGGTCACCACTTCGACCGTGACGGTTCCCTTGGTGGCGGCGCTTGGCCTGGGCCTGGCAACCAATGTAGCAGGGCGTGACCCACTTATCGATGGCTTTGGCTTGATTGCCTTTGCTAGCCTGTTTCCTATGATCACTGTGATGGGTTATGCCCAGCTAGTGGAATTCTTAAGTCAGCGAAAATCCGCTAAGGAGCGAGACCATGCGCTTTAAACTTATCGTCGCCTTTGTCGATGACACCTGTACCGATACCGTGCTCGATGCGGCGCGAGAGGCGGGCGCCACGGGGGCTACAGTGATTAACCATGCCCGCGGTGAAGGACTGGAAAAGAAAAAGACCTTCATGGGGTTGGGGCTGGATATTCAGCGTGATGTGATCCTCTGGTTGGTAGAGGAGCACATGAGTCGCAGCATTTTGGAAACCATTTGCCGGGTAGGGGAGTTCGACACTAACCCAGGGCAGGGGATTGCTATACAGATAGATGTGGAGGACGCCGTGGGTGTCGCCCATCAAGTCGAAAAACTCAGCAAAGAGATTGAGGATCAACTATGAAACCAAGCAGGCTAATTAAGAACAGTGACGTCATGAAAGACAGTTATGTGATGGTCGATGGTCTGCATACCGTAGCAGAGGCGATCAAGTTAGCGGTGGGCAATGATGTCAGTATGCTTTTGGTTAATAAACGCCACGAGCATGACGAATACGGCATGGTATTGATGAGCGACATCGCGCGTAAGGTGTTGGCCAAAGACAAATCGCCAGAGCGGGTTAATGTCTATGAGATCATGATAAAACCTGTGCTATCTGTGCACGCCGACATGGACATTCGCTATACCGCCAGGTTATTCGAACGCTTTGGCATCAACAAGGCGCCCGTGATTGAGGCGGGTAAGATCCTTGGTGTCGTAACCTACGATGATATCGTCCTTAAAGGGATGATGCCCCAACTCTAAGCTTAGGTTTGGTCAATAAAAAAGGGCACCTTTTGGTGCCCTTAATCGCTTAAGCGAAACGTTTATTGAGATAATCTATGATATCTGAAGATTCATACATCCATTTAGTTTCACCAGCTTCTTCGATGCGTAGACAAGGTACCTTAGCTAGGCCACCTTGTTCTACCAGTGTCTGCTGATGATCTGTCTGCTTGGCATCTATGGTCGCGATATTTAATCCCTGACGACGAATGGCTCGGCGTACCTTGACGCAGAAGGGGCAGGCGGCGTACTGATACAGTTGCAGGCTTTGGGTCTGCTCATCGACTTTGGCTTGCTCGGCCAGCGGACGTTGGCGCTTCTTAGGGGTAAATACAAAATTCAGAAACAGGATAATTCGACCTAAAACCCAACGAACAATAAACATTAACGACTCCTCTACGTTTTTGATGGAGCGGATTCTATCGCAAGCGTGATTGAGATCAAAGCCCTGAGCTTAAATGTGAACTCATAAGGAAAAAAGGAGCGGGTTTTAGTTGGCTAGGGGGATGAAAAGGTATTAAAAAGCGGCCAAGAATTTACCTTGGCCGCTGTGTGACAATTGCTTCTTTACTGGGCGCTGAGGGTGAGCAGTGCCTGAGGTGCGCTGGTATCGAGCGCGGCCTGACTGTCGAGAACAAAGACTCGTCCAGCATCAACCTTAGCGTCTTCAATCAGATATTGTTTGACCGCCAATGCGCGCTGCTGGGCGAGCAGGCCAAGGGCATCGTCAGTGAGTTGCTGCGCAGATACCAGATAGTTGTATAGGGCGATATGCCAACGGGTTTGCAGCTCCTCTTGGCTTACCTCCTGCTCGGTGTTTCGCTGCTTTATCTCTTTGAGTATCTCGTCGGGATCCCGTAGTAATGTTTTCTCATAGAGAGACTTAAGCGCATCCGATAGCACGCCCTTGGTGGGGAAGGTGCTGGCGGTGAGATCTGCTGGCAGAGCCGTTGCTTCAATCTTAGCCTCGGTGATGAGCGCTTGATGCAGCTGAGCTGTCATCAGGGCCTGGCTGTCACGGGTAAGATCTACTGCTCCCTTGGCGCTGACGGTCAGCTTAGGTCTGTCTGCCAAGCCCTTAGACAGCTTGGTTAGTAGAGACTGGCTCTCTTCAGGGAGCTGTGCTTGACCAGGCTCAAAGGCTACTTTGTCGAGCTCATCGTCCGAGCCCAGCAGTCCAGCCAGCAGACTAAAGGGGGCCGTCACGGCTTTGGTTATCACATTGGTAATGGCGGTGGCGATAATGCTGCCAAAGCTAAAGTCCGGTTCGTTGAGATCGCCAGAGACCTGCAGTCCAAGATCTATGACCCCATGTCTGTCCTGCAGCAGGGCGATGGCTAGGGTGACCGGGAGTGAGGTAGCCAGACTCGAGTCGCTCTTCTTGCCTAATTGGAGCTGGTCGACCACCAAGTGGTTGTCTCCTACCAGTTGATTGTTTTCTAGCTGATACTTTAAATCCAGTGACATCAGACCTTTATCGATATAGTAGCCCGCATAAGTCCCGGAATAGGGGTTCACCGAGGTGAGCTCAACATGTTTAAAGCTAAGATCCAGGTCCAGGTAGGGCAGCTCCAGTAGCGGATTGATCTCACCTTTTAAGGTGACCGGAGCGTATCTGTCTATCTTACCTTTGATATCGACACCTGCCGCCTTGTCACTGCCTGACGAGAGATTGGCGATATTGCCTTCGAGCTGCTCTATGCTGGCGGCGAAGTTGGGCGTTAAGGAGTTGTCGGCAAAGAAGGTTGAGCCATCTTTAAAGAGGACCTTATTGACGCTCAGTGCCATAGGTTTGGCCGCCTGTGCTGTGTCATTCGCTGGTGTGTCTTTCACACTCTCTTGGTCTGGAGCATCGCTTGCGACCAGAAGATCTTGAAAGTTTGTGGTGCGATCTTCGTTAATGACAATTCGGCCGTAGGGTTTACTCAAGGTCACTTGATCTATGGCCAGGCTATTTTCCTGCATATCGAAGATCAGTTGATTCACATCCAGTTGCTGCCACTTGACCAGCGTCTTGTTGGCCATAGTATCTTTGACCTGCAGTTCGTCCACCTGCAGCGCACCCTGATAGTTCATTTGCCCACTGGCGTCGGCAGTCAGCGTTCCTTGGCTGCTCAAGCGACCGCCATCCACCTTGATATTGACGTAAGGTGCAAGATAGGACTGGAACCAGTTAAGACCTAGGTCAGAAAGGGCCACCTGGGTGCTGACCGTTTTAGCGAGCGCGTTGACTTGCCCCTGACTCTGTAGCTTGGCTTGTTGATTAATCACCAGCGCCAGTTGGTAGTCGATAGGCTGGCTCAGGCTTTCGTCTACAGGCCCTGTGGTCAGCTCGAACTGCTCAATTTGCCAGTGGTTCTCATCTTTAAATAGCTGCTCGGTAAGGTTAAGTTGATAGTTGCTGATGGCGATTTGGCTTAGCTTTGCATGCCAGCTTGTCGCACCGGCTTCAGCCTCCGCCAGTGAGGTCTCTGTATCTGGCTTGTCGGCGCTTGCTTGCTCGTCGCCGCTCTTAGGCGCAGAGGCTGGCGCTGGTGAATCCCCGCTGAATTTAGGGGTGAGCAACATGGCTAAGTCTATCCCTTTATCGTCGAGGCGGGCATTGACTGTTAGGTCTTCAGATTGCAAGGCGTCGACTTCAAGGCTTTGGCTAGCCAGATCGGCGTTGATGTTAACCAGAGCCAAACGGCCAAGGGTGATCAGTGGCTGTTGCTCATGAGCGAGCCGCAGGGCGTTAAAGCTGAGCTCTCCTTGGGTTGCGCTGGCTTCTAGTTTGTCATCGACCAGAGAGACACGGTAATGAGTGGCGAAGTCCACATAGCCTTGGTCGAGAGACACATCAAAGTATTCATCAACAAAGGGCCAAAGCTGCGGTAGATCGATATGGGTCAGACTGATTTCACCAATGAGATCGAAAGGTGTTAATTGAACCTGACCTGTGAGGGCTATTTTGCCACCATGAGCACTGTGGAATTCCATATGATAGCGGTTGACCTTATCGCCGTTCTGGCTATCAATCTGGGTTTCGGCTATGGGGTTGTGTGAGTCGAAACTGGCGACCTTGAGGTTAACCTTGGGGTAGCTTACTTCGCCTTGGGTTATCTCGTCGATGAGCTGCAGGTTAGCATCGACGATTGCGAGGTTATGCAAGATAAAATGGGGGATCGCTTCGCTGGTCTCAGGTTCTGGCGCTGGGTCGGCTTTCCCGTTTTGGGCTAACGTCTCCAGGATATCGGAGAAATTAAACCGCAGCGGTTGCTCACTTTGGACGCGTTTAACCTTGACATGGGGGCGATCTAAAGTGATATCGGTTAGGCTCAGGCCTTGCTGAAACAGAGAATCCCAAAACTGGATATTCAGATTGAGGGCGTTAAAGCCGACAAAGGCTTGGTCATCTTTTTCATTGATGGCAAATCCCTTGATCCCGACTTCTAAGGTAAAGGGATTGATCTTCACCTCTGCCAGCGCCACGGGTCTTTGCAACTGCTTGGATAGCTGTTTTGGGACTTGTTGGGTCAAAACATAAGGAAGCAGTAGACCCAATAATAGGGTCCATGTTAAATACAGGGTAAGACTGATACCAATATATCGTTGATATTTAGGTAACTGCTTATATTTTTGTCCTAATTGAGTAAAAAAAGATGGGACGGAAGACATAATGACCTTAATGATGTTGTAGACGAACTGATAAAGATTCAGGGAAGGGCGCGGTGAAAATTACTGTCCGCACGTTTGTGAATCAGTCGCTATAATTTTAGTCGTATTATTAACGATAATGAACGACCAAACATTAAATAATTTACATTTTTACGAGATAAATCGATAGTTATGACAACATTTTACCTCGACGGTCAGGCATTTGAGGCACAAGCGGGAGAGTCCGTGTTAGACACCCTTATCCGTCATGGCCAGAGAGTAAACTACTCCTGCAAGAAGGGGGTGTGTAAAACGTGTCTGTTGCAACATGTCGATGGAGAAATGGCGATAGGTGCCCAGCGTGGACTGACCTTGGGTCTAAAGCAGCGACATTACCTCTGCTCCTGCCAATGTAAGCCGACCCCCTCTTTGCGGCTGAAATCCATTTTGCCTCAGGATCTCTTCATCGGTGCCAAGATTCAGCAAAAGCAATTTATCAATGAGGCTGTGGTGCGTATCTGTCTTTCTCTCGATGAGCCGCTGCTTCACCATCCTGGTCAATATATTAATGTTAGACGTTTCGACGGCCTCACCCGAAGTTATTCGCCGGTGAATCAGCCGGGGGATTCGCTGATCGAGCTGCATGTCAGGCGCAAGTATAATGGTCAGTTTAGTGACTGGCTCTACCACCATGCAGGGATTGGTGAGTCACTCTTGGTTCAGGGCCCATTGGGTAGTCGTTACTATCGTAACGCCTATCGGGACACTAAGTTGATTATTGTTGCCTTTGGCAGTGGCTTGGGGGTGGCTTATGGCATCCTGAATCAGGCCTTGGCGCAGGGACATCAAGGGGAGATTTTTCTTTATGTCGGCGCGCGGGATGATAACGACCTTTATCTCCATCATAAGTTGTTAAAAATGATGCTGGAACATCGCCAGTTTCAGTACCAGGCGTGCATCACGGGACAGAGTGAGAGCAAGGGCCGTCGAGTGATCCATGCCAACCCTTTTACAGAGGCACTAAAGAGTCATCAATTTGATCGTCAACAACAGCTGTTTTTGTGTGGTGAGCCTGGTTTAGTCAATGAGAGTCGAGAAGTAGCCTTCTTAAATGGCTTTCCCATCGAGCGGATCCATAGCCTCTCTTTCGAATATAAAGATCTGCGCACCCGTCCGCGAGGCTAGTCTGAGAGGTCCGACGATTTCATTCAGGTTTGCACTGTTTTTTCGGTCTCTTTATGATAACATCAAATAAATCATGAGGATGTAACTGTATTGGTCACCTATCATCCTGGGTCAATACAGGTTTCAAGGACGGAATATGCTGATTAGAATTGCGATTGAAGATGACTTGACTGCGTTAACCTCCCTATTTGACTGTTATCGTCAAAGTCTGGGGGAGGATACGGCCTTGGCCGAAAGCCTTGAGTTCATTCGTGCTCGTCTGCACGAGAATGATTCGGTTATTTTTATTGCTCAGGTTGAAGATCAGGTCGTTGGTTTTATTCAGTTATACCCCTCTTTCTGCTCTCGCTTACTCAAGCCTGTCTGGTATTTCGATGATCTGTTTGTCGAACAAAGCTTCCGCCATCGCGGTATTGCCAGGTGTTTGGTGAAAAAAGCCAAAGAACTTGCCGATGATACTAACGTGATTGCAGTGCGTCGCGAACACCTAAGCGGCGATGGCTTTATCATGGTCGATGAGAGTGAAATCAATACTTTGTTTGCCGAGTACGCTATTAACTAAAATCGATAGTCTGTCTTCAGGGATTTTGCTTGTGGTAAGATAGCGCGTTTTTTTAGTTTGGATCCTTGGAGATAAATCAGTGAATAAGAGCCTTATCACTAATTTACTGGCCGCCGTGCTGGTGGTCTGCGGCTATTTTCTTGACCTGCCTATCCTGTTTAGCGTCGGTCTGTTTGCTCTGTCTGGCGCCGTGACCAACTGGCTGGCCATTCATATGTTGTTTGAAAAGGTTCCGGGCCTCTATGGTAGCGGCGTGGTACCTGCAAGATTCGAAGAGTTTAAGGCGGGGATCGCCCACTTGATGATGGAGCAGTTTTTTACCAATGAAAACATTGATAAATTTCTGTCTCAGCAAGGAGGGAGCGTTGCCCATATTAATCTTGAACCTGTGATTGAAAAAGTGGACATGACGCCGGCGTTCGATGCCTTGGTGACCACGGTCGAACAATCCTCATTTGGCGGCATGCTGGCTATGTTTGGTGGCACAGAGGCGATTGCCCCACTGAAAGAGCCATTTATCAACAAAATGAAAGCCTCTTTGGTAGAGCTTTCTCAGAGTGATGAGTTCTATGAACTGCTCAAAAATGAGATTGAGCAGCCTGATGTGTTGGCGGATCTCAGGGCCAAGGTAAAGAGCATTGTCGATCAAAGATTGGCCGAGCTGACCCCGCAGTTGGTGAAAGAGATAGTGCAGCAGATGATCAAACAGCACTTAGGCTGGTTGGTGGTCTGGGGTGGTGTATTCGGTGGCTTGATTGGTTTACTGGCGGCGCTGCTGGGATAATATCGAGTAAATAATGAAGGGAGCCTGGCTCCCTTTTTTTATGCCTGATTGGTGGCTGTTACTAACAAGCCGATAGGACTTAATACTCGCTTTCGCTTAGGATAGTGAGTAAATTGAGTGCAGAATAATCTGCTCGTTTGCCTGGGCAGATTCGCAGCAAGGAGATGCAATGAATCAAAATTTAACTATTAATTATATTGAGATCCCTGTTAAGGATATCGCCGCGACTAAGGCCTTCTTTTCAAAGGTGTTCAATTGGCAGTTTGAAGACTATGGCCCCGAGTACAGCTGTTTTACCAATGCCGGCATTGCGGGTGGATTTTATCTGTCGGATAAAGGATTTAATATCGCCTCCGGCGCGCCTTTGATCGTCATTTATGCCAAGGCGCTGGAGGTATGTTTGACCACAGCTGCCGATGCGGGCGCCTTGATCACACAGGAGATCTTCTCGTTTCCCGGTGGTCGTCGTTTTCATTTTAAGGACCCAAACGGTAACGAGTTTGCGGTATGGTCTGAGTAAGTATGCCTCATTGTATCGTGGAATATAGCGCCCCCTTGGCGCAGCAAATAGCGATTTCAGCGCTGGTAAAGGCTGTGCATCAAGGTGCCATAGAGAGCGAACTGTTTGAGCCTGCCGCGATTAAGACTCGTGCCTATGGCGCCGAGTATAGCTGTGTCGGCGAAATCGAAGATGCCAGTTTCATTCATATTACGCTGAAGATTATGCCCGGGCGCACCGATGAGCAGAAACAGCTGTTGTTACAGGCTATCGATAGGCGCATCGCGCCCCTGTGTAGGCAAGTGTCCAGTATCACCATAGAGGTGTTAGACATAGCGAAAGCGCACTACTTTAAGCGGATAAATGGCTAGCTGAGTGTAATTTATCAGGAGCATCATGGTCTGCGGGTGAGGAAAGCTCGAGGAGTTGTTATTGAATGAAGTTTACTAAGGGCTTGTGGCTAATGGCAGGGCTTGTATCTGCTAGCCTGTTTTCTGCTAGCTTAGTGGCGAAGGAGGAGGGCGCGATACGAGTTTGTGTCGATAATTATCCCCCTTTTCAAATTTTGGTGCCGGGTGAAGCCCCAAAAGGGGAGCACATCGCAGCACTTGAGCTGTTTGCCGCTTTGTTAGAGCGGCGACTCGAGTATATTACCAGTCCCAACTTTGCCCGTTGTCTACACATGCTGGAAAATGGTGGCGTCGATCTACTGGCGGGACTCTACGCCAAGCCCGAGCGCGAAGTCTATAGCGACTTTCTGCCCTATCGCTCCGATGGCCGTTTTGTCTTTATCAGTCAGAAAACCTTGACGTCGGTGACAAGCTATGAGGATCTTACGCCGCTCACCATAGCTATCTCCCGTCAGACAGAGTATTTCGAGCGTTTCGATAAGGATGTAAGTCTGCATAAGGTGGAGACTAATGATGTGATTTCGGCGACTAATATGTTGCTTAAGGGACGCTTCGATTTGCTCATCGTCTCCGAGGTGGTTTTGCCTAGCCTAAAAGCGCGTTTCAGCGATTTTGAAAACAAGTTAAAGGTGCATCCCTACAGCTATGAAGAGGAGCGTCAGGTCTATTTTGCCGTGAGTAAGCGCCATCAGATCGGCCTGCCGCTGGCTAAGATGCAGGCGCTGATCGGTCAAGCTTATGAAGAGGGGCTGTTTATGCGGGAGATCGAGCGTTTCGCTGAGCAGAACATCGAATACTATTAAAAAAGAGACCATTTGGTCTCTTTTTTACTGAGTAGATTTAGTAAGCGCTTTCGTGTACCGACTGCACTGCGCGACCAGAGGGGTCGATGATCCCCTGTAGACTCTCGTCCCATGCCAAAGCCTCTGGTGTCGAGCAGGCGACCGACTTACCACCCGGTACAGTTTCAGCCGCTGACGGTAACGGGAAGTGCTCTTCAAAGAAGCAACGGTAGAAGTAGGCTTCCTTGGTTTCCGGTGTGTTGTAAGGGAACCTGAATTTGGCGTTTGCCAGTTGCAGATCGTCTACCTGCGCCGCAGCATGTTCCTTGAGACCATCGATCCAAGAGTAACCTACGCCATCGCTAAACTGCTCCTTCTGACGCCAAGCCACTTCTTTAGGCAACTTGTGCTCGAAGGCTTCACGCAGAATATGCTTCTCGATGCGGCCACCTTTGGACATCTTGGCCTCAGGGTTAATCCGCATGGCGGTGTCGATAAATGCTTTGTCGAGGAAGGGCACGCGAGCCTCTAAGCCCCAGGCCGCCATCGCCTTGTTAGCGCGCAGGCAGTCGAACAGGTGCAGCTTGTCTAACTTACGTACTAGCTCTTCGTGGAAGGCTTGAGCATTTGGCGCCTTGTGGAAATAGAGGTAGCCACCAAACAGTTCATCAGCCCCTTCGCCAGATAAGACCATCTTGATCCCCATCGCCTTGATCTTACGGGCCATCAGGTACATAGGCGTTGCCGCGCGTATGGTGGTGACATCGTAGGTTTCCAGGTGATAGATCACATCTTTTAGTGCGTCCAAGCCTTCCTGGAAGCTGAAGGTGATCTCATGGTGAATGGTGCCAATGGCATCGGCGACCTTTTGCGCCGCGGCGAGATCCGGTGCGCCAGTGAGACCTACGGCAAAAGAGTGCAGTTGTGGCCACCAGGCATCGCTGGCACCGTCATCTTCGATACGGCGTTTAGCGAAAGTTTGGGTAATGGCCGATATGACAGAGGAGTCCAGTCCACCGGACAGGAGCACGCCATAGGGTACATCAGACATCAGCTGACGCTTGACGGCGGCTTCCAGTGCACCTCGCAGCTCTTCGACGCTGGCTGGGTTGTCTTGCACCGCTTCGAAGGATTTCCAGTCGCGCTGGTAGTAGTGGGTCTCACCACCCTTTGTCAGGTAATGGCCAGGCTTAAAGGTTTCGACTGTCTTACAGACGGGCATCAGTGCCTTCATCTCTGAGGCCACGTAGAAGTTGCCCTCGGTATCATGACCTGTGTAGAGGGGGATGATACCCATGTGATCCCGGCCAATCAGATAGCTGTCTGTGCGCTTGTCGTAGAGCACGAAGGCGAAGATACCGTTGAGCTTGTCCAAAAATTCGGTGCCGTATTCCTGATACAGGGCGAGGATCACCTCACAATCTGAGTTGGTCTGATAGCTGTACTTGTCACCGAGTTCGGCTTTAAGTTCCTTGTGGTTGTAGATCTCGCCGTTAACGGCAAGGATCAGGCTTTCATCTTCTGACAACAGCGGCTGAGCACCGTGCTCAATATCGACGATAGCCAGACGCTCGTGGGCCAGAATAGCCTTATCGCTGGCATAGATCCCAGACCAGTCTGGGCCGCGATGGCGCAGCAGCTTTGACATCTCTAGCGCAACCTGGCGCAGCGGCGTGGCATCGGTTTGGATGTCGAGAATCGCAAATATTGAACACATAATGAAAGCTCCAAAAAACGGTATAAATCTCAGTTGCCAATCACTTTGACAGCATTTTCTTCATCTGCCAAGGCTTTTGATTGTCAAAACGTCATAAAATTGTCGATTACAAAGGTGTTTTTGTCGTTAATTTGGCCTTGTTTTTGAGGATTGTTTTGTCTTTTTTAGGTTTAATTGTGAAATCAACAATTTTAGTTTGTAATTGTCGGTGAGATTTGTGCATTCTGAATCTCAGTCCGGGTTTTGGTCGAGTTGGCAAAAAGCGACGTGACTGGCGGATAAATAAACAAAAAGGCTTCCAATGGAAGCCTTTTTACTTATGTCCTTGCCAAAAGCGGATTTATTCGGCGGTTGCTGTTGTCGTTGTTTTGGCCGGACGCAGTTGATGGAACTCTGTGCCCGCATAATAGCCTGGCCAGTCGCCGTTGTTGCCTAGGCGCTGGGCAGCCTGATAGTAGACCCCAAGATCTTCTATGGCGCCAGAGAGATCCCAATCGGCGCGATACTCATCGCACACATTGTGGTAACAGCCTTTCATCTGCTCTTTCATCTCCGCCTTGTATTTTGCCGTGGCTTCATCGACAGGGTTATTACCGCCGCCGGCAAACACTGCTGGTACGCCATATTTGGCAAAGCTGAAATGATCTGAGCGGAAGAAGCCGCCTGACTCAGGCCGTGTTTCACTGACCGCGGTGCGTTGTTGGCTGCTGGCCGCATCGACAAGGTAAGTTTCAAGTTGAGACTTACCTTTACCCACTATGGTGAAATCCGATGTACGGCCATAGATATTGGTGCTGTCCAGGTTAAACACTGCAACGGTTTTTTCTAGTGGATAAAGTGGATTAGCGGCGTAGTATCGCGAGCCCAGTAGTCCTTGTTCTTCGCCAGTGGTGGCGATAAAGGTGAGCGAACGCTTGAGTGGCTTACCCTGTTTGGCTTGCGTAGCAAACTGACGAGCGATTTCAAGGATACCAGCTGTGCCCGAGGCATTGTCCAGAGCACCGTTATAGATCTGATCGCCACTCTTGTTTTGGTCCATTCCTATGTGATCCCAGTGGGCGGTAAAGAGGATATGTTCATCTCTGGCGTCCTGTCCGGGGAGCGTAGCAACCACGTTATAGCTGTTGGCGTATTCGGCCTTATTGCTAAAGGTAATGTTGGCGGTTTTTTCTAATGCGACGTTGACCGGGCTGCTGGCGGCGCGATCCCGTAAAGTGGCTAGGGATAACCCTGCGCTGTTAAACAGTTCGTTGGCTTTTTCCTTAGTGATCCAGCCTTCTACCTGTACACGGCTATCCTGGATCGCTTTATCGAGCACCAGATCTTGTTGAGCGCCAGTCCAGCTGTTCTCTACCACAGACCAAGGATAAGAGGCCGGCTTGGTGTCGTGGATGATGATGGCGCCCAGAGCGCCCTGGCGACTGGCTTCTTCAAATTTATAGCTCCATCGGCCGTAGTAGGTCATTGCCTTGCCGTTAAATTTGCCCGACTCGGGCAGGGCAAAGCCTGGGTCGTTGACCAGGATAAGGGCTATTTTGCCCTTCATATCCAGATCTTCATAATCGTTCCAGTCATATTCTGGCGCCGTGATGCCGTAGCCGACAAAGACTAAAGGAGCATCTTTGATGTCGATGCCTTGGTTATCGTGGCGGCTACCCAGGACGATATCCTGGCGGTATTGCATCGGCAGGTCGCCCAGAGTCACTTGCTGTGACTCGCTGGCGGTGTAACTGACCATAGGCACGGCTTGTAAGAAGCTACCGTCGTTAGCTCCGACTAGCCCGGCGGCGGCAAAGGCCTTACTGAGATAATCTAAGGTGAGAGTTTCACCTTGGGTGGTTGGGGCACGCCCTTCAAACTTATCTGAAGATAGGGTTTGAATATCCAGTCTGAATCTGGCTTCGTTAAATTCTGGAGTTTTGGCGTCGGCGCTTATGTCTGACGTATGCTGACTGCAGGCACTAAGTAGTACCAGTGCACAGGCAGGTAGGGCAAATCGCATGTGACTTCCTATTGTTATTGTTATCATCGTAGTAAATCGCTGATCATACTAGCTTGTTAAAACACCCGATAACTGCGTTAGCATTTTTGAATGTAGAATAACTACTTATCAAAAAGTTCTGCCTTGTTCTCGAACGTTTTTCTTAGGCTGTTTCTGATCACTGACTTACTGTGATGGGTATTATTAATCGCGCCAACATGATGAACTAAGAAGAGCGTCAATATCAAGGGAGGTGGGGCGATTAAATGTTACGCTTTATGTTTAGCAGAGAGTGAATGAAAGCAGGGCAGTTAGCGATAAATCTTGTTTAGGCTAGGGATAAAAATCACGCGGTCTGGGCCGCGCGATTTAGCTAGTGATTTCTGTGGTCAATAGACTTAGATGACGTCGATATCGCCAGCACAGTCAAACACATGATTCGGTCTAAAGGGTTCTCTGTCGATATCTTTGACCTGGCTGACGCCACTGGTGACTAAGATGGTTTCAAGACCGGCTTGGAAGCCTGCCAAGATATCGGTGCGCATATTGTCGCCGATGATCACAGTGTTTTCCGAATGCCCGCCGATATGGTTCAGGGCGCTGCGGATGATCCAGGAGCTGGGTTTACCCACATAGAAGGGTTTGCGGCCGCAAATGCGCTCGATTGGGGCACACAGTGCGCCACAGGCTGGGCTGTGCGACGGGCCGTGGGTATCTGGGTTGGTGGCGATAAAACGGGCACCACTGGCGATAAACTGGGCGGCCTTGTGGATCATATCCCAGTTGTAGGAGCGGGTCTCGCCGACAATCACAAAGTCGGGGTTGATGTCGGTAATGGTAAAGCCCGCTTTATAGAGCTCGTGGGTGAGGGCGCCTTCGCCAATCACGTATGCCTTGTCGCCAGTCTGGTGTTTAAGAAAATCGGCCGTGGCCATGGCTGAGGTGTAAA
The DNA here is from genome assembly GCF_002215585.1 of Shewanella marisflavi. Classification (NCBI taxonomy): domain Bacteria; kingdom Pseudomonadati; phylum Pseudomonadota; class Gammaproteobacteria; order Alteromonadales; family Shewanellaceae; genus Shewanella; species Shewanella marisflavi. Next base: position 2,687,375 of record NZ_CP022272.1, on the reverse strand, counting down.
AGCACTCCTCTGGTACGTGGATCCCGGCGGCGCCGAGACGATTTTGCAGATCCTTACCTGTTTGCACCGGATAATTGGTCAATAAGACCAGAGGATTCCCTTGTTCAAGAATGCGATGGATGAACTTATCGCTGCCAGGGATCAACTTATTGTCATGTAGCAGCACACCATCAATATCACAAATTACATTTTTCATCTTAGGTCTCGTCTTGCTAGCAGAAAGTCAATTGCCTTCATCTAAAACCAATTGTGCTTTAAAAACAATGTAATTTAGTGAAATATTTAGCCTTGCCGCTAGTAGACCTGATTTAGTCATAAGTGGTTTAGTCATAAGTGTTTGGGGCGCGAGTGGCACTTCCCACTCTTAACTTTTCTTTTTGAGTTTCGCCTGGGCAATAAAAAAGAGACCCTTGGGTCTCTTTTTTTGTTCGTCTCACAGCACTAAATCTCACAACGCTTAGTCTCAAAGTGCTTAGTCGGCGGCATAGCCCATTGGGCCAAGTGGCTCGTTGTCAAGGTAGGCCTTGCCGTCTGCCATACGCAGACGCTGCTGACTAAACCATTTTACGACCAGCGGATAGATGGCATGTTCCTGTTCATGTACTCTTGCTGCCAGCATGCTGGCATCGTCTTCAGAGTAGACGGGCACTTTTGCCTGCAGGATCACCGGGCCAGCATCCAGTTCTGGCGTCACAAAATGCACGCTGGCACCGTGCTCGCTGTCACCGGCGTCGATAGCCCGCTGATGGGTATGCAAGCCGGTATATTTCGGTAGTAGCGAGGGGTGAATGTTGATCATTCGCCCTTCAAACTGTTTCACGAAATCATCGCTTAGGATACGCATAAAGCCCGCAAGCACGATCAGGTCGGGTTGATACTTATCGATAGCCGCCTTGAGACGCAGATCGTAGTCGCTGCGAGATTCACCCTGATGGGGGATCACGCAGCTGGTGTCTATCTCGCTGTGATGCGCGCGCACTAAACCGTAAGCGTCTGGCTTGTTACTGATAACGCCAACCACTTCGGCTTGCAGGTTGTCATCACACCCGTCAATGATAGCTTGCAGATTACTGCCGTTACCAGAGACAAGGACGAGAACGCGACAGCAATCTGTCATTAGAGGATCTCCACCTGCTCTTCGTCACCATTGCGGTTGGCAATGTCACCGATTAGCCAAGCGTTTTCACCTTCAGCCTTTAGCAGTGCCAAAGCAGATTCAACCTGATCTTGTGGTAGGGCGATGATCATGCCGACACCACAGTTGAAGGTACGGTACATCTCAAATTCTGCGATGTTGCCGTTTTCCATCAACCAGTTAAATACAGTTGGCCATTGCCAAGAGTCACCTTTTACGACGGCTTTGGCATCATCGGGTAGTACGCGTGGGATGTTTTCCCAGAATCCGCCACCAGTGATGTGAGCCATTGCGTGAACGTCGTGCTTTTCAAGCAGCTTAAGCAGCGGTTTAACATAAATCTTGGTGGGTTCCAGCAGGTGATCGATAAGTGGCTTACCTTCAAGATCTTGCTGCGGATCCGCTTGACTGACTTCGAGAACCTTACGGATCAGCGAGTAACCGTTTGAGTGAGGACCGCTTGAGCCCAGCGCGATAAGCGCATCACCGGCAACGACTTTAGAGCCATCGAGTACATCTTCTTTTTCCACAACGCCAACACAGAAGCCAGCTAAGTCGTAGTCTTCGCCTTCATACATGCCTGGCATTTCGGCGGTTTCACCACCGATCAGGGCGCAACCTGACTGAGCACAGCCTTCAGCGATGCCGTTAACGACAGAGGTGGCTGTTTCTACATCTAGCTTGCCTGTGGCGTAGTAATCGAGGAAAAACAGTGGCTCGGCACCGGCAACGATAAGATCGTTAACACACATTGCCACGAGATCGACGCCGACGCTGTCATGCTTTTTATAATCGATAGCCAGTCTAAGCTTGGTACCAACACCATCGGTGCCAGACACAAGAACTGGATGTTTGTACTTAGTTGGCAACTCACAAAGTGCGCCAAAACCACCTAGGTTGCCCATAACTTCTGGACGGTGGGTACGTTTAACAGCAGATTTGATATTGTTAACCAGGGCATTGCCTGCGTCGATATCAACACCTGCATCTTTATAGCTTAGCTGGGTAGGAGTGCTCACGGAGGATCCTCTCGGGTACATCGTTATTGGATTTTTATGCGGCGCTATTCTATCAGCTTGTGTGGGCACTCGAAAGGGATGATTTTGAATATTCAAACGGACTTAGGTCACGATTTGCCGTGTTTGTAAAACTTTAAGTTTTCGATTGTGAACAAATCTACTAGAATCGGTACAATTTGCTGAAAAAAACTGGAATAGCATCAGGAGAGAACGATGAAAGTGGTCGAAGTTAAGCATCCTTTAGTACGTCATAAGATTGGATTAATGCGTGAGGGAGACATCAGTACTAAGCGTTTCCGTGAGTTAGCGGCAGAAGTCGGTAGCCTGTTAACCTATGAAGCGACAGCTGACTTTGAAACCGAGACGGTCACCATTGAAGGGTGGAACGGTCCAGTTGAAGTTGAGCAGATTAAAGGTAAGAAAGTGACCGTCGTGCCAATTCTTCGTGCCGGTCTGGGTATGATGGATGGCGTGCTTGAGCATGTACCTAGCGCGCGTATTTCGGTAGTCGGTATCTATCGTGATGAAGAAACCCTAGAGCCAGTGCCATATTTCGAGAAGCTTGCCAGCAATATGCATGAGCGTATCGCATTGGTCGTAGACCCTATGCTGGCTACAGGTGGTTCTATGATCTCGACCATCGACCTGCTGAAAGAGCGCGGCTGCACCGCAATCAAAGCATTGGTATTGGTGGCGGCGCCTGAAGGGATTGCTGCACTGGAAAAAGCGCATCCTGATATTGAGCTTTATACCGCTTCTATCGACCAGTGTCTCAACGAGAATGGCTACATTCTGCCAGGTCTGGGTGATGCCGGTGATAAGATTTTCGGTACTAAGTAATTACCGTGAACTAATTAATGCGTAGTAAGTTTTAATAAGTAGTAAGTTGCCGCGCAATCAATAACACAATAAAAAAGGAGCCTTAGGCTCCTTTTTTATTGCTCGTGATAATTACAGCACCATGGCTGCTATCCAACCCGAGATCAACAACGGAATATTGTAATGGATAAAGGTTGGGATAACGCTATCGCGGATATGGTCATGTTGACCGTCGGCGTTAAGACCCGCAGTTGGCCCCAGGGTCGAATCTGATGCTGGCGAGCCTGCATCGCCTAGCGCCGCTGCCGTGCCCACGAGGGCGATGGTGGCTGGTACTGAGAAGCCAAAGCTAATGGCCAGTGGTACATAGATAGTGGCGATAATGGGAATGGTAGAAAATGATGAGCCAATCCCCATGGTGATGAGCAGGCCGACCACCAACATTAAGAATGCTGCCAAGGCTTTGTTATCACCAATAAGATGGCTGAGGGAGTCTACCAAGGTGCTTACATCCCCAGTGGCTTTGACCACAGCGGCAAAGCCTGCTGCGGAGATCATGATGAAACCTATGTTGGCCATCATGCGCACGCCTTGGTTAAAGATATCCTGATCGGCGACATGTTTGAGCGCCCCTGAAAAGCTAAAGATGATAAAGCCGATGAGTGCACCGAAGATCATTGAGCCAGTATAGAGCTGGACGATGAGAGTCGATGCAATGGCGATCAGGGCGATGAAAATATTACGGCGATTTAGGGTTTCTTCGGGCTCGGCCGCCAGAATCAGTTCTTCTTTATACTCTCTAGGCTTACGGTAGCTGATAAACACGGCGATAAACAGGCCAAATACCATGCCCAGGGCTGGGATCAGCATGGCTGGTGGGATCTGCTCACGCACGGCTTCCAAGTTGTTACTGGTGAGGTTCGATAGCAAGATGTCATTTAAGAAGATGCCACCAAAGCCCACAGGCAAGATCATATAGGTGGTCACTAGGCCAAAGGTCAACACGCAAGCGACTAGTCGTCTATCCATTTTGAGCTTAGACATTACATGCAGTAGCGGCGGGATCAGAATCGGTATAAAGGCAATATGGATCGGCAGAATGTTCTGTGAAGAGACCGCCATCGCCAGGATAGCCAGTAGCAAGAGCCAGCGTACCTTGTTGATGTTACCAGGGCTTTGTTCTTGACCTAGCTGAGCGATCACCTTACGGGAGATAAGCGTGGTGAGGCCAGAGTGCGACAAGGCGACGGCAAAGGCGCCCAGTAGGGCATAACTCAGGGCTATCTGCGCGCCCCCGCCCAGGCCGGTATTAAAGGCTTCGACCGTTTGCTGAAGGTCCATGCCGCCGACGAGCCCGGCGACCAGGGCACTCACGGTGAGCGCGATGACGACGTTTACTCGCGCAAGGCTAAGGCCCAACATCAAGCAAACGGCTATAACAACTGCATTCATATTGATTCAATCTGATTTTTTAATCTGTAATGGGAAGCTATTTTTGCCAGCAATAGCCCGTGTTGTCCAGCGCCAAGGCGTTTTAACTTTGAAATAAGACAGAGATGTAACTGAACTGTATTCAAGTTTACTGCGTAAGTGTAAACATGCATACCAAGGTCGGGGGCCGCAGGTGATAAGTTAGGCAACTCGATGAATTTTTATTATAAAAGGTGACAATGATCCCAAATTACTTGTGTCCCGCTGGTGACTGCCTATAATGCTTTGGAGTTCATAATTAAAAGCTTTTTCAATCCATAGATGGAGATATAAAATGAGCGTATTAGTAGGCCGTCCGGCTCCTGATTTCACTGCTGCAGCAGTTCTTGGTAATGGCGAAATCGTAGATAGCTTTACCCTGAGCGAAGCGATTAAAGGAAAGCCAGCTGTAGTATTCTTTTACCCACTTGATTTCACTTTCGTATGCCCATCTGAGTTGATTGCTTTCGATCACCGCATGGAAGAGTTCAAGAAGCGTGGCGTAGAAGTTATCGGTGTTTCAATCGACTCTCAGTTCACTCACAACGCATGGCGTAACACTCCTGTAGACAAGGGTGGTATCGGTCAAGTGCAATACACGCTAGTTGCTGACGTGAAGCATGAGATCTGTAAAGCCTATGACGTTGAGCATCCAGAAGCCGGTGTGGCTTTCCGTGGTTCTTTCCTTATCGACAAAGAAGGTCAGGTTCGTCACCAAGTGGTTAACGATCTACCACTAGGTCGTAACGTTGATGAAATGCTACGTATGATCGATGCGCTTCAGTTCCACGAAGAGCATGGTGATGTTTGCCCAGCTGGTTGGGAAAAAGGTGACAAGGGTATGGACGCAAGCCCACAAGGTGTTGCTTCTTACCTGACTGACAACGCTGACTCACTATAATCTTAAGATAGTAGTTTGTAGCTAAAAAAGCCGCGAGGATCGCGGCTTTTTTGTTTTTGCTATATAAATGATGCACGTTGATACGGTTAAGGACCAAAACTATAGGCTCGTAGGTATTACGTCGCATTAAAACATATTCAAGGAGTGATAAATGAATCCGATGGAGTTTGATGTTCCTGAAAAGGATAAACTTTCTTTTAGTCAGTACTACAAGCGCAATATTGCCCCAAAATGTGCATCCTATGAAAAGATGCGCTTAGATGCTGTCAAGCGATACAACGAACGAGCCAAAATTGCTAAACCCTTAGGCCAACTCGTCATCCCATTATTTCTCGTCGGATTTGCCGTGATGTATTATAGCTTAGCAGTGCTTGATGACGGCCAACTATTCACCATAAGTCTGCTCGGTACCATGACGGTATTTGCAATGATCGCAGGCGTTTATGTTTGGGCATGTGGCGAAGTGACTAAATTAAGCGGAGACATTTTTAGTGAGCTTTATCCTATTCTCATTCGTTATTTTGGTAAGGAATTTAAACTCAATCCGCCAAATTTGCCAGAGTTAGAAACGTACAAAGATTACGGTATCTTACCTAAATATGACCGTGGCTATTTTAAAGACTCCTTCAAAGGGAAGTATCAAGGCATTAAATTTTTGCTACGGGAATTAGGGTTGGATGTAAAAGATAGTACTAATAATGATAATCAAACCCGATACAAAAATATTTTCAATGGCATATTAATTGAATTTGATATCTCTAAACGTTTTTCAGGTATTACCCTGATTAGCAAAGATAGAGGCATGTTCGGTAACAAATTGGATGCCTTCAAAAGTGATTTATCGCGGGTTAGGCTCGAAGATGTAAACTTTGAAAGAGAGTTTGAAGTGTACAGTAGCGATCAGGTTGAAGCTCGTTACTTGCTTAATACCGCGACGATGGAACGCTTGCTCTCAATAGGGCGCTTCTATAATTCTGAACTGGAAGCTTGTTTTAAAGACGGGAAGTTACTGCTTAAAATAGCGAGTAGTCATGATTATTTCCAATCTAAACTAGATATCCAAAAAGAGTTAAGCTTTCAAGAAGATATTGAACAATTGTTTAAAGAGTTAGAAGAGATTTTTGCGCTAATTAATACGCTAAAATTAAATCAATACACTGGGTTGTAAACGGTGCTTTAATATCGTTTCATTGTTAAAAAGGGGATAGCGGTGCTATTGCGCTGCATCCCCTTTGATATTGTGATGAGGTAAACCGTTAAAGTGGCACTATCTAGAGTGCATTAACTGGATTTGATCATCGCGCTAACTTGAACTGCTATCTTGGCTTTCGCTCTGTTCTTCCATTGAATCGTCGGCATTATCAGAGCTAAGTGGCCATCCGCCTAAAGCTTTCCATTTGTTCACAATATGGCAAAACAGCTCGGCGGTGCGCTCGGTATCGTAGAGGGCTGAGTGTGCCTCTTTATTATCGAATGGGATGCCGGCAATCTCGCAGGCCTTAGCTAGCACTGTATGCCCTAGAGCCAGACCTGACAAAGCCGCAGTGTCGAAAGTCGCGAAGGGATGAAACGGCGTGCGTTTTAAGCCATTACGTTCTATCGCCTTGGTCACGAAACCATGGTCGAAGGAGGCGTTGTGGGCCACTATGATGCTGCGATGACAATCAGAGGCTTTTTGATGCTTTTTGACCTCTTTAAAGATCTCCAAAAAGGCCTCTTTCTCACTCACTGCGCCGCGCAGTGGATTGCTTGGATCTATGCCGTTAAAGGCGAGGGCTTCAGGCTCTAAGTTAGCCCCTTCGAAGGGCTCGATGTGGTAGTGCAGTGTCTTGTCTAATACCAGATCACCCTTCTCATCCATCTTTAACATGGTAACGGCGATCTCCAGCAACGCATCGGTTTGGGCATTGAAGCCCGCAGTTTCAACATCAATAACCACGGGAAAGTAACCACGAAATCTGTGGTTAAGTTTGTTTGCGTCGCAAATTTCGCTCATTAAAATATCCAAAATGATGAGTGGGTGGCTATTATGAAGTATCGGGTGGGAGCTTGTCATGTTTGATTGGTCAATATATAGGCTAAAGGAAAGCTAAATAAGGCCGATAGGGATAAGTAACCTAATTAATAAGAGTGATTGTCTATGTGGTTGAGAGTGCTAAGTGCGATGACATTCGGTATTGGCTTGAGTCTTACGACGACGGCACATGCAGAGTTGCGTCACTATGTGGCCTCTTTGGAACAGTCCTCATGGCGTTTAAGCGACGCCAGTCCCATCATCTGTCGTCTCGAACATGAGATCCCAGCATACGGAAAGGCGGTGTTTACCAGTCGCGCCGGTAAAGATCATGATTTGAACTTTAGTCTGGATATGTGGGTGAAGCCCGATGAGGTCACTAATGCCAAGCTGATGAGCATGGCACCTGCTTGGCGCCCGGGTGTGGTGTCTCGTCCAATCACCGAGCTGACTTATCAAAAATACTTTAGCGGTGAAGTGCCGAAAAAGGCGGCTTGGTCCATGCTCAATGAACTTGAGCGCGGCATGCAGCCAACCTTTTATTATGCCGATTGGTATAACCGTTCCAGTAAGGTGGCAGTCGGCCTATCCGCGGCCAATTTTGGCCGTCGTTATGCCGAGTTTAAATCATGTCTGGCCAACCTTTTGCCTTATAGTTTTGAAGATATTGCCTTTACTGTGCTGACCTATGAGTTTGGGGGACAAGAGTTAACCCGTTACTCCAAGGCGCAGATCGCCAAGGTTCAGGAGTATCTCTCTTATGATCCTGAAGTCGAACTTGTGTTGATTGATGCTTATACCGATAGTTTCGGTGGGCGTTCGGTCAATAAGAAGGTATCAGAGAAACGAGCGGATTCAGTTAAGCAGCTATTCCTGTCTGCAGGGATCCCACAGGAGCGAATTCACACTCTAGGTCATGGTGAGCGTCGTCATGTGGCCTCCAATGCGACCATAGATGAACGTGCCCGAAATCGACGTGTCGTGATCCGTCTGAGTAAACCGCTCTAACTTTTTCCAGAAGCGTTTCATGCATTAGCAAACCGGTCTTAATGGCCGGTTTGTTGTTTCTGTCGTTTGGCGTTTGGCAGGCATTGATTACGATATTTAAGGAGAGTGGGATTTTAAGGCAAAAAAAAAGCCCACTTAATCTTAAGTGGGCCGCAAATAATATATTGCAATCAACAAATTGAAGGAAGGAAGTCAAGCATAAGAACCAGGGATGAATTCACGTGACTGGCACGGGAAATCGGAGTTCTTGTTTTCATATCTACCAGCGCGGTAGACACTTCCTGAAAACGAGACGAATTATAGGGTCAGACCATTGCTCCTACAAACTAGAAAAATTCCCGCCTCAGATTAGTATTTCTAATATCAAATGAGCGCTCTGGAAGTGGTGAATTCATACATATTGGCTATTTGCGCTTGATTAAGCAAAATTGTTGCATAATTTCACGATTTATATAATTCATCCATGTTGTTTTTTTATTAACAGGTATCTCAGGCAAGCCCCTGATTAGTTTATTTGTAACCATTGCACGGTTTTTTTTTACTTGTATAGTACGTCGTAATTGGGCGCTTGCTCACAGGTTTACCATTAATAATAACGAGATATCCAGGATGGCTACACATGGCTCTTAAGACGATATTATCAAAGCAACACCTTTTGCTTGCCGGGATAGGTTTGGCACTCATGGGCTGTCACTACCATGCCAGTGAACCGACATCGGCACAGCTTGCTACTCAGCCTCAAGGGGTTGTCGAGACTTTGCATGGGGTAGAGGTCGCTGATCCCTACCGTTATCTAGAGGAAGAAAGTGAAGCGACTCACAGCTGGGTCAAGCAACAGCAGCAGGCAGGACATGATTTTCTAGCCCAGTTGGAAAATAAGCAGGCGATTGTCGATCGTATTACAGAGCTGTGGAACTTCGAGAAAGTGACGGCACCCATCGAGCGTGGCGATAACACCTTCTATTACCGCAACGACGGTTTACAAGCGCAGTCTGTGCTTTATGTGAAAAACAAGGCTGGCGAAGAAAAAGTGGCCTTAGATCCCAATAGCTTCTCCACTGATGGCACTGTGGCATTAAGCGGTGTCTCGGTTAGTGGCGATGGTAAAATTATTGCCTATGGCGTTTCGAAGTCAGGTTCGGATTGGCAGCAGTGGCAGTTTGTCGATGTGGCAAGTGGCGCAATGCTAAAAGATGAACTTAAGTGGATTAAGTTTTCTAGTGCTGAGTGGAGTCACGATAATCAGGGTGTCTACTACTCTCGTTATGACGCGCCCGAAGGTGGCAACCTGTTGGCCGACGTTAACTTTAATCAGAAGGTCTATTTTCACAAGCTAGGCACAGACCAATCTGAAGATAAGTTAATCTATGAGCGTCCTCAAAACAAAGATTGGGGCTTTGGCGCCGAAGTGTCAGAGCAAGGCGATTATCTGCTGATCTCTATCTCTCAAGGGACTGACAGCCGAAATCGTTTCTTCTATAAGTCGCTTACCCAAGCTGACGCCCCGGTAGTGGAGCTGATCAGTGAGCTGGAAGCAGAATACAGCTTCCTGGGTAATGATAAGTCTGTTTTCTATTTTAAGACTGATCTAAATGCGCCTAACGGTAAGATAGTGGCTATCGATGTGAATCGTCCGGCTAAGGCAAATTGGAAGACCGTTATTCCTGAGTCGAGCGACCCCATCGCAGCTGTATCCATTATCAATGATCATCTGGTGGTGAGCTATCTGCACGATGTGCTGGGTAAGTTAACCATTTTTAGCATGGACGGTGTTAAGCGTCAGGATGTCGATCTTCCGGGCAAGGGTAAGATTGCCGGTCCCTATGGCAAGCGCAGTAAAGATTACTTCTATTACACCTTCAATAGCTATGTGCAGCCACAGACAACCTATAAGTTTGATTTTAAAACCGGTCAGTCTAGCCTGTATGCCAAGCCAAAGATCGCCTTTAACCCTGAAAACTATGTGTCAGAGCAGGTGTTTTACACCAGTAAAGATGGTACCCGCGTGCCAATGATGATCTCATATAAGAAAGGTTTGACCCTAAATGGCGAAAATCCAACTCTGTTGTATGCCTACGGTGGTTTCTCAATTTCGCTTACTCCAAGATTCAGCCCAGCCAATATTGCCTGGATGGATATGGGAGGCGTGTACGCCGTGCCTAACCTACGTGGTGGCGCCGAGTATGGTGAGAGCTGGCACCAGGCCGGGATGTTCGATAAGAAGCAAAATGTATTTGATGATTATTTTGCTGCGGCCGAGTATCTGATCGACAACAAATACACCAATAGCAGTAAGCTAGGTGCCTATGGTCGTAGTAATGGTGGTTTGTTGATGGGCGCCGCCTTGACTCAGCGACCAGAGCTTTTTGCCGCCGTGTTGCCAGCTGTTGGTGTGCTGGATATGCTGCGCTTCCATAAGTTCACCATTGGGTGGGCGTGGACCAGTGAGTATGGCAGTGCCGATAACGCCGAACAGTTCCCTGCGCTGCTTGCCTATTCGCCATACCATAATATCGCCGAACGTGATTACCCAGCTACTATGGTAATGACGGCCGACCATGATGACCGCGTCGTGCCTCTGCACAGCTTTAAGTTTGGTGCCCTGTTACAAGACAGGCAGACGGGTGATGCGCCTATCATCATGCGTATCGAGTCTAAGGCGGGCCATGGTGCCGGTAAGCCGACAGCGATGAAGATAGATGAGTTTGCCGATATTTATAGTTTCTTAATGCACAACTTTGGCCTTGCAGTGCCGAGTAAGATTGGTGGTTAAGCAGACAGAGTTAAAAGGGAAGTGAATAACTTCCCTTTTTTATTAACAAAATTTTATGCACTAAGTCTTAGTCTGCAGGGCTTCAAGCATTCACAATTGCCTGGGCACTCGGTATAGTAGGCGTCTGTTTAATCTGAATGCTGGGCAGTCTCACGCTATGTTTCGTTGGCCTATATCCGTTTACTACGAAGATACTGATGCTGGTGGAGTGGTGTATCACTCAAACTACCTTAATTTCTTCGAGCGAGCCCGCACCGAGTGGCTCAAACATATAGGCGTTAAGCAGACCCAGCTATTGGCAGACGATATCGCTTTTGTCGTTAAACATGCCGAGTTGGATTTTAAAGTGGCAGCTCGGTTCGAGCAGGACCTTTTTGTCGAGTCTGAAGTCATAGAGATGAAGAAGGCCTCTATGGTATTCAGGCAACGTTTGCTTGACGAGGCTGGCACACTCTATTGTGAAGGACTCATTCAGGTGGCCTGTGTTGCACTATCGCGCATGCGGCCCAAAGCCATTCCCCATCATATTGTTCAGGAGTTAAAGGGTGGAAGCTGATATCTCTTTTATCGGGCTGTTTTTACAGGCCAGTCTGTTAGTTAAATTTGTCATGTTGACCCTGCTGGCGCTGTCAGTGATGTCATGGGCGGTGATTATTCAGCGCAGACGCCTGCTGACGTCGGCTCGTCAGCGTTCACTCAAGTTTGAAGACAAATTTTGGTCCGGTGTCGATCTTAATAAACTCTACAAAGAGCTATCAGCGAGGCAAGAGAGTAACACAGGGTTGGAGGCGATGTTTTACGCCGGATTTAAAGAGTATGCCCGCCTAAGTACCCTTAATGGCAAGGTCCCCGAGGCGGTGATGGATGGCAGTTACCGAGCCATGAGAGTCTCGCTCTCAAGAGAGCTTGAGAAGCTGGAAACCCATTTGCCGCTGCTGGCCACTATCGGCTCGACCAGCCCCTATATCGGCCTGTTTGGCACTGTTTGGGGGATCATGAACTCCTTTATCGCCTTAGGTGCGGTAGAAAATGCCACGCTTGCCATGGTCGCACCAGGTATTGCTGAGGCCCTGATTGCAACCGCTATGGGTCTGTTTGCGGCGATCCCGGCGGTCATTGCCTATAACCGCTTCTCGACCCAAGTTGAGAAAATTGAGATGTCCTACGCCAACTTTATGGAAGAGTTTTCCAGCATCTTGCATCGTCAAGCCTATAGCGAGAAGGAAGCCGGCTAATGCAGCAGGGTTATCAACGTAAGAGGCGTCGCCCGGTAGCCGAGATCAACGTTGTACCTTATATCGACGTGATGTTGGTGCTGCTGATCATCTTTATGGTAACAGCGCCCATAGTCACCCAAGGGGTGAAGGTTGATCTGCCCCAAGGGGAGGCTGAAAGCCTGCCTGCCGATAGCAAACCACCTGTGGTCGCTTCTATCGATGCCGATGGTGATTACTATCTGGATATTGGCAGTACCAGTAACAAAGAGGTGCTGGATCTCGAAGAGATTGCTGTGAGAGTGAGCGCGATAGTGCAGTTAGAGCCAGAGCGCCCAGTGGTGGTTAAAGCCGACAGAAGTATTCCCTATGAGCGGGTGATCCAGCTTATGGTGACGTTACAAAAAGCAGGTGTACCTTCGGTAGGCTTGATGACAGATTCGCCTGAGGAGTAGCAGGTGTCAGGGAAATCAGATTTTACCATTCCACTCATCGTTTCAGCCAGTATTCATATTGGTGTGATAGTGATCTTAGTCATGGGCGTTGATTTCAGTGAGAAGCCCAAGGTAGTGCCACAGGCGAGCGCCCCGGCGATCCAAGCTGTGATCGTTGATCAGAAGCGGGTCAACGAACAGGTGGAAAAATTAAAAGCCGAGAAGCTGGCGACAGAGCGCAAAGAGAAGGCGCGACAAGAAGAGCTGGATCGTAAGGCGCGAGAGGCTCGCGAGGCTCGTGAGCGCGAACAGCAACGTATTAAAAAGTTAGAGCAAGAGCGCAAGCAGAAAGAGATAGAGACCCAAAATGCTGCCAAGGCCGCTCAGGCCGCCAAGCTTAAAGAGCAGCAGGAAAAGGAGAAGGCCGCTAAGGCTGAGGCGCAGCGCAAGAAGAAAGAGGCTGAACGTAAAGCTGCTGAAGAAGCCGCTGCCAAAGCCGAGGCAAAACGCAAGGCTGAAGAGGCTGCCGCTAAGAAAGCGGCCGAAGAGCGTAAGCGCAAGGCTGAGGCAGAGGCTAAACGTAAGGCTGAAGAAGCCGCACGCCGCGAACAAGAACGTATGATGCAAGAGGCGTTAGCCGCCGAGCAGGCCGCTCTGTCGCAGACTCGCAATAAGCAGGTGATGAGCGAGGTGCAGCGTTATACATCAATGATACGTGCGACGATTCAACGTCATTTGGTTGTCGATGAGTCGATGCGAGGCAAGAGCTGTCGGGTCTTTATTCGTTTGGCAAAAGATGGTTTTGTGACAGGTAATGAAATCGTGTCCGGTGATCCTGTGGTCTGCCGTGCCACGAAGGCGGCGATTAACAAGGCTGGACGTCTACCTGTCTCGCCGGAAGCCGATGTTTATAACAAGCTAAAAGAGATTAATCTCACCGTACAACCGGAGTTTAATTAAAGGAGTTCCATGAAAAACTTGGGAAGATGGCTCATCTTGGGGCTGGCATTTTTAACCATTCCGGCCAAGGCGGCACTGGATATAGTGATCACTGAAGGGGTCGATGCCGCGCGTCCTATCGCCGTAGTGCCTTTTGTGTGGCAGGGCAACACACCTATGCCGCAACAGATCTCTGACGTGGTGATGTCAGATCTGACCCGCAGTGGAACCTTTAAACCCATGGATGAACTGGGATTGCCTCAGCGTAACATAGGCTCCCTGTCACAGATGGATCTCAAGTCTTGGTCAAATGTGGCTGCCGAAGCCGTGGTGATAGGGACGGTAAAACCTTATGGACCAGACCAGTATTTAGTGAATTTCGAGCTTATCGATCTGGTTAAAGCCCAGATGCAATCGGGCGGTCCTCAGGCGGCGAGTGAATACTTGCTCGATAGCCGTGAAACCGTGATTAGCGCTGCTCAGTTTAGGCAGTATGGCCACCGCATCAGTGATATCGTCTATGAAAAACTCACCGGTATCCGCGGTGCCTTCTTGACCCGAATCGCCTATGTGGTGGTTGACCATAAGGCCAAATCGCCATACAAGCTGATGATTGCCGATTACGATGGCTATAACGAGCAGATGCTATTGCGCTCGCCCGAGCCGCTGATGTCGCCGACCTGGTCTCCCGATGGTCGTCGTCTGGCCTATGTCAGTTTTGAGAACAAGCAGGCCGAAGTCTTTGTTCAGGACATCTATACTCAGCAACGAACTAAGGTCACCAGCTTCCCTGGAATCAATGGCGCGCCGTCATTCTCGCCCGATGGCAAGAAGTTGGCGATAACCCTATCGAAAGATGGCCAGCCAGAGATCTATGTGGTGGATATTGCCACCAAGGCGATTAAGCGCGTGACGAATCACTATGCGATTGATACCGAGGCTTCTTGGACACCTGATGGTAAGTCGCTGATATTTACCTCTGAGCGTGGCGGTCGCCCACAGCTCTACCAAGTGGTTTTGGCGTCAGGCAAAGTGACACGATTGACCTTCGAAGGGGAGTGGAATCTGGGTGGTTCTATTTCACCTGATGGTCGCAGCATGGTGTTTGTGAATCGCACCAAGGGTAAGTTCAATATTGCCCGTATGGACCTTGAGACCCGCTTTATGCAGGTGCTGACAAGTACGCGTCTGGATGAGTCGCCCAGCATAGCGCCTAACGGCACTATGGTGATCTATGGCACAACTTATCAAGGTCAGCAGGTGTTGGCTGCCGTCTCTATGGATGGACGATTTAAGGCGAGATTGCCAGTGGGTCAAGGGGAGGTGAAATCTCCTGCTTGGTCACCTTTCTTATAAATTTACTACTGAGAACGAGATTAAGGATTACAAAATGGATCTGAATAAGCTGTTGAAAGCTATGGTTGTTGCACTGCCTATTATGGCTATTAGCGCGTGTAGCTCAACTTCTGAGTCACAAACCGATGCGAGCGGTTCAATGAGTGGCAGCGAAAGTAGCGAAATGACTGCTGGCGGTGGTGTTGAAACCGGTGGTGTGGCCCCTATTTTGACACCAGAGGAGCAGCAGCGCATTAAATACCAAGAGCTGCGTAAAGAGCATATCATTTACTTTGATTTTGACAGAAGCTCAGTATCGTCTGATTTCTCTGAAGTGCTAAATGCCCATGGCGAGTATCTGCTTGAGCACCCTAACGTGCGCGTGATGATCGAAGGTCACGCCGATGAACGTGGTACGCCAGAGTACAACATTGCCTTGGGTGAACGCCGTGCTAAAGCCGTTGCCAAGTATCTGCAAAGCATGGGCGTATTGCCAAGCCAGATGAGCATCGTCAGCTATGGTGAAGAGAAACCACAAGATTTCTCTCGCACCGATGATGGTTTTGCTAAGAACCGCCGTGCGGTATTGGTTTACTAAGCGTTAGATAGGGTTAACTATGAAAACTGCCGTTGTTACCGCGGCTATTCTAATGAGTGTTGGTGTCGCAGTCGCGGCACCTGCACCCGTTGAGGATATTGCAGGCGGTTCCCCCGATGATAGAGTTGCGCGTTTAGAGCGGATCATAAAAGCCAAACAGGCGGCCGAATTTGAGATGCAGCAGCGTTTGGATACACTTCAGCAAGAGGTGTTGGATTTGCGCGGGCTCACAGAGCAACAAAGCTATCAAATCAATCAGATGTTGCAGCGCCAACGCCAGCTCTATGAAGATATCGCTAACTTGAGTAAAACGAAGACTACTCAAGTGGCAGCAACGCCAGTTAATTCAGGTCCTGCGAGCTCTTCCTTAGGTGAAACAGCAAGCTATGAGCGTGCGGTTAATCTGGTGTTGAAAGAGCGTCAGTATGATGAAGCCATTCCGGCGTTTCGTGAATTTATACGTCAATATCCTGATTCCACCTATGCCGCGAATGCCAACTATTGGCTTGGGCAGTTATTGTATAACAAAGGTGAGTTTGCCGAAGCGGCAAAAGCCTTCGATACTGTGGTGAATCAGTTTAAAGATTCTAATAAACGAGGCGATAGCCTGGTGAAACTCGGTATGATAGCGCAAAAGCGTAATGACAATGCTACGGCGAAACGTTATTACCAGCAAGTTGTCAGCGAATATGCCAATAGTGCTGCAGCGCGCATAGCAAAACAGCAGATGGTGGGACTTTAATCTCTATTTAACTAAAAAACATACTCTTAGTCTGTTTTTCATGCAAACAAAAAAAAATGGGGAATTTGCACTTGCATGAGAAGATGAAAAAGGTATTATAGGCGCCCTCAAAGCGACGTAGTCGGTTGGGCGCTAAATCAACGAGATTTAGTCTGAAAAATGGGTCGTTAGCTCAGTCGGTAGAGCAGTTGGCTTTTAACCAATTGGTCGAAGGTTCGAATCCTTCACGACCCACCACTTTTCTGGCAGTGGTTAAACAGTTAGGCATCCAAGATGGGTCGTTAGCTCAGTCGGTAGAGCAGTTGGCTTTTAACCAATTGGTCGAAGGTTCGAATCCTTCACGACCCACCACTTTTCTGACAGTGGTTAAATAGTTAGGCACCTAAGATGGGTCGTTAGCTCAGTCGGTAGAGCAGTTGGCTTTTAACCAATTGGTCGAAGGTTCGAATCCTTCACGACCCACCACTTTTCTGACAGTGGTTAAACAGTTAGGCACCTAAGATGGGTCGTTAGCTCAGTCGGTAGAGCAGTTGGCTTTTAACCAATTGGTCGAAGGTTCGAATCCTTCACGACCCACCACTTTTCTGACAGTGGTTAAATAGTTAGGCATCTAAGATGGGTCGTTAGCTCAGTCGGTAGAGCAGTTGGCTTTTAACCAATTGGTCGAAGGTTCGAATCCTTCACGACCCACCACTTTTCTGACAGTGGTTAAACAGTTAGGCATCTAAAATGGGTCGTTAGCTCAGTCGGTAGAGCAGTTGGCTTTTAACCAATTGGTCGAAGGTTCGAATCCTTCACGACCCACCACTTTTCTGACAGTGGCTAAACAGTTAGGCATCCAAGATGGGTCGTTAGCTCAGTCGGTAGAGCAGTTGGCTTTTAACCAATTGGTCGAAGGTTCGAATCCTTCACGACCCACCACTTCCTCTAAGTGTTAAATTCTTCTGATAATTTAGAAAGTTGTTAGCTCAGTCGATGCTCTTTAGGCAAAGAGGCAGTTGGCTTTACTTTTTAATCCACATTGGTCGAAGGTTCGAATCCTTCACGACCCACCACTTCTTCAATCATCCCTGTTTTTGTTGAACTCCTCATTATTTGTTGTCGATTTCGGTTAACTAGCCACAGTTCAAATAGGAGTGACCCAATATTAGTGATCTAATAACTCATTGGATGTGCTTTAAGTAAAGAAGCAGTTGGCTTTACTTTTTTAATCCATATTGGTCGAAGGTTCGAAGCCTTCACGCCCACCTTTTTTCTTCCTCGCTTTAATTTTTCTTCTTAAAATATTTCTAACTTCGTTGATCCATGTTTATTGCCGCTAAGCATTAGTCGGTTTAATGCGTCGCATTATTTGCTGACTGGTTTTGACGATTAGACTGTACTTCGCCCAACCTAGACTAATTCACTAGCTTTTTCTCGCATATTAGCCTTAGCTATTCGACCTTTGTCTTATAGACGTTTTGCTAATGTTACTTGTTTGTTAACTCCGTCATATTCATTGCGATAATAATGAAAAAGGGAGAGGACAGATGAAACACGCAAAAATGTCTGTGGCAGCTGCAGCAACCATACTGGCGCTAGGTTCCAGTGCTGCGATGGCCGAGACAGAATTTAAGTTTGGTGGCTATGTAAAAGCCGATGTCATGTTTAGTGATTACAGCAATGGGGCACCAGACTCGGGCAATCTTTCTCGCCAATTTTATGTACCAGGCACCATCTATGGAACACCTGGGAATGGCGAGCAAGTTGTTGATTTTCAAGCGAGAGAGTCTCGCTTCAATTTTAAGACAGTAACAGATCTCGATGGTCACAAGCTGACTGGATTCATCGAATTAGACTTCATGACGCATACAGATGGTAACGAGAGAGTATCTAACAGTTACTCGCCACGTATTCGTCACGCCTTTGTGAGCTTTGACAATTGGACCGTGGGCCAGACCTGGACGACCTTCCAAAATCCTGGTGCATTGCCAGAAAACTTAGACTTTGTTGGTGCGGCAGATGGCACGCCTTTCGTGCGTCAGACTCAGGTGAGATATACCAATGGTGGATTCCAGTTTGCCTTAGAAAACCCTGAAACCACAGTAACGCCTAACGGTGGTGGCGGTCGTATAACCAGCGGTAGCGGCATGGTGCCAGATTTTGTTGTGCGTTATAACTTTAACACCCAAGGTGGCTCTAAGTTTACCTTGGCGGGTCTGGCACGCCAGTTGAATCTTGAAAAGGGTGATATTGACTCTCAAACCATGGGTTACGGTGTCAGCTTTACTGGGGTGATCCCGATTGGTGATGATGATTTTAAACTGTCGGCAACTGCTGGTGATGGCATGGGGCGTTATATGGCGCTTAACTATGCCAATGCGGGCGTATTGGATGCCGATGGCGATATTGAGACCATCAGCTCCTATGGCGGTTTTGCCTCGTACCGTCATTGGTGGAATGATAAATGGCGCTCGAGCTTTACCCTATCTGGCTTTAAGGCGGACAATGATGTGGCATTGACCGGTGGTCTGGTGAATGAAGAGTCCTATTCTGGCTACATTAACTTGCTCTATTCGCCAGTGAAACCTATGACGGTTGGGGTGGAATATATGTACGCTGAAAACACTAAGCAAAATGGTGATAAGGGTGAATTAAACCGCGTTATCTTCTCGGTGAAATATGTCCTTTAGGACGTGACGTTAAAATAAAAAAAAGGAGGCTTAGCCTCCTTTTTTATCAATCATAGCAAATTTTTATCGCGAACATATTGTTCAAATTCGGTGCAACCACCAATGTGCTCCTGATCGATGAAGATCTGAGGCACAGTTTCAACTGGCTTACCTACCGTCTTTTCCAGATCGGCCTTGGTGATACCCTCTGCATGAATATCGACATACTTAAACTTAAAATCATCACGGGATTCAACCAGTTGTTCTGACAGTTGTACCGCTCTAACGCAGTAAGGGCAGCCTGGGCGGCCGAAAATTACAACAAACATATTCGCTCCAGAAGTAAATGTTGCTGACTTTATACCACAGGGCAGCGAGGTTTGCATATGCCAGATCATACAAACTTATGCTGGCTGTCGAATCGCCCACGATAGTCGAAGAAACGCTCAACCAACTCCCAGCCTCGCTTACCTTTTTTCAACAACAAAAGATCCGGTATTCGGAAAAGCTCCCGCGCGGCGACTACCTGCTCTGGCTTGTTAAATGAGGGCTGTTTCTGGCCTGGAGTGCGTGTATGTTGATGCACAAATACGCCGTAAAAAGCCCGAATTTGTGCCTTGGTAGCAAAATTAAAATAACAGGAGAAATCGTTACCCTCGATATCCAGGTAACGCACCTTGAGTCGGTCGTTATCGACCTCGAAAAGCATTTCCTGGCATCGGAACAGATGATGATGTTTCTGTTGCAGTACCTCTTTAAGGCGCTTATCTGGGTCAATTAATGTCGACTGGCAGTGCTGACATACCTTAGCGGCAATATCATTTTCTTCACCGCATTCAGGGCAAGCCTTAGCGCGAAAACGGAAGTCGCACTGCTGCTTGCCATCAGGCCCTGCAACTGTTGCCTGACAGCGCCGGCCAAAATGTTCGATGATATCGCCATCATTATCTACCAGTCCCCAGAAGATGTTTGCAAAGCCGCAGACAGGGCAGGGAACCTGTACCGGCACGCTCTTACTGTCGGGCTTGGGACGCCCTACTTCGGGGAAGAAGAGGTCGAAGCCATTGGCGGCATAGTCGATCACTAAGCAGTCCCGCTTGCCTTCACAGATCCTTAGGCCCCGACCAACCATCTGCTGGAACAGGCTCACTGAAGCCGTGGGTCTTAAGATGGCGATAAGGTCCACATGGGGGGCGTCAAAGCCTGTGGTCAGTACGGCCACATTGACCAGATAGCTGAGTTCCCGACGTTTAAAGGCGTCGATGATGGCATCGCGCTCCTGGCTTGGCGTATCGGCTGTGATAAGCCCTGCCTGGGGGCTGTCGAGCAGCGTCATGATCTCCTGCGCATGACGCACGGTCGCCGCGAAGATGATAGTGCCTGCTCGGGTGTTGGTCAGTTGCCTTATCTGTTCCACAATCGCCTTTGTGGCGCGTCCGGCGTGGTTTAGCAGGGAGTCAACTTCGGTCTCGCTATATTCGCCATTGGCACTGGGTGAGAGCTCACTAAAGTCATACTGGGCTGATAGGCCGTCAAGCACCTTGGGGGGCGTCAGAAACCCCTGCTTAATGAGCGGGCGCATCGGCAGTTCAAAAATGCAGTGTTCAAACACTGGCTGCTCAGTATTCCCGACTTTGCCATGATAGTGATAGCGGTAGATCCAACCACTGCCAAGACGATAGGGGGTAGCCGTTAGACCTAATAACCTGAGTTTCGGGTTCTGTGCCTTGAGATGGTTAAGAAGTTGCTGATACTGGCTCTCTTTCTCGTTGGAGACGCGGTGGCATTCGTCGATGATCACTAAAGAGTAGGGTTGGTTAAACTGCTCGGGATTACGCACTGCCGATTGGATGCTGGCGAGCACTGTCTTGTTGCGGGTGGATTTCTGTTTAAGGCCAGCGGAAAAGATACTGGCCTCGTCGGTCAGTAAACCAACCTTCTCGGCATTTTGCGCTACCAGTTCTTTGACATGGGTAAGCACTAGGGTGCGCCCCTTGGCAATGCGAGCCAATTCGGCGATGACGATACTCTTCCCTGCACCGGTCGGGAGTACCAGGAGGGCTGACTCATCGCTGCGCTTAAAATGATTGATGGCGGCGTCGACGGCCTGGCGTTGGTAGTCTCTAAGTTGCAAAACGGCTATGTGATCTGTGATTGGGTCAGTCAGGATAGCAGCGTAGATTTGTAGCGGCTAGGGGAGAAATATAAAAAAAGCCCCTCAAAGAGGGGCTAGAAGAGAGAATTTAGTCTATTGAGCGTTTATTCGCTGCGATTGAGACGTGTCTCGATAAGGGTGTCGATCACCGCTGGATCGGCCAGTGTCGATGCATCACCCAGATTAGTCACTTCGTTAGCGGCGATCTTACGCAGGAAGCGTCGCATGATCTTGCCTGAACGTGTCTTAGGCAGACCGCCAGCCCATTGGATGAGATCCGGCGTCGCCAGGGCGCCAATCTCTTTTCTCACCCACTGACGCAGTTCTTGACGCAGCTCTTCGCTCTCTTGAGTGCCCTTAGTCAAGGTGACATAGGCATAGATGCCTTGGCCCTTGATGTCGTGAGGGTAGCCCACTACAGCCGCTTCGGCGACATGTTCGTGTGCTACCAGAGCACTCTCAACTTCGGCTGTACCCAGACGGTGGCCCGATACGTTAATCACGTCGTCGACACGACCCGTGATCCAGTAGTAGCCATCTTCATCACGGCGAGCACCGTCACCGGTGAAATACATGCCGCGGAATGTCTTGAAGTAGGTCAGAGCAAATCTGTCATGATCACCATACACGGTGCGCATCTGCCCTGGCCAAGAGTCGAGGATCACTAAGTTACCCTCGGCGGCGCCGTCGATGATGTTACCCATGTTGTCCACCAGTGCAGGTTGTACGCCGAAGAATGGGCGAGTAGCCGAGCCTGGCTTAGTGTCTGTGGCGCCCGGTAGTGGCGAAATTAAGATGCCACCGGTTTCGGTTTGCCACCAGGTATCCACGATAGGGCAGTTCTCATGGCCGATCACTTCATGGTACCAGCGCCAGGCTTCAGGGTTAATCGGCTCACCGACCGAACCCATGATGCGCAGCGAGCTGCCATCGAAGCTATCAAATTGTTCTTTACCTTCGGCCATCAGGGCGCGAATCAAGGTGGGGGCGGTATACAGTATGTTGACCTTGTGGCGGTCGATCATCTCACCCATACGAGCAGGGCTTGGGTAGTTAGGAATACCTTCGTGGATCAATATGGTCGCGCCATTAGCTAGCGGTCCATAGACCATGTAAGAGTGACCGGTGATCCAACCCACATCGGCGGTACACCAGTAGATCTCACCCTCTTTGTAATCAAACACATATTCGTGAGTCATCGAAGCATAGACCAGGTAGCCGCCAGTGGTGTGCAGTACGCCCTTGGGGTTACCGGTTGAGCCTGAGGTGTATAGCAAGAAAAGTGGGTCCTCGGCGCCCATCTCTTCGGCAACGCAATGCTCTGATGCGGTTTCCATCAGTGCATCCCATTTGATGTCGCGGCCTTCTACCCAGTTGACTGGGTTGCCTGTGCGCTCAAGCACGATCACCTTTTCAACGCAATTGACGTCAGGGTGAGAGAGTGCCGCATCTATGTTGGCTTTTAGTGGAATGGTACGTCCACCGCGCACCCCTTCATCAGCGGTGATCACTACCTTAGATTTGCCATCGATAACACGAGAGGCAATAGAGTCTGGCGAGAAACCACCAAAGACCACAGAGTGGATGGCACCTATGCGAGCACAAGCTAGCATGACGACGGCAGCTTCTGGCACCATGGGCATGTAAACCGTCACCACATCACCGCGACGTACCCCTTGGCTACGCAGCGCATTGGCAAACTTACATACTTCTTTGTGCAGCTCGCCATAGGTGAGTGTGCGTTGCTCTGCTGCATCATCACCTTCCCAGATGATGGCAAGCTTGTCAGCATTGTCTGCCAGGTGACGATCGAGACAGTTAACTGACGCATTGAGCGTGCCATCGTAGAACCAGTTAATCGACAGGTTATGGTCGTCGAAAGAGGTTTTCTTTACCTTGGTAAAAGGCTTCATCCAATCGATGCGCTGGCCGTGCTCTCTCCAGAAACCTTCGGGGTTAACCACTGATTCCTGATACATTTTTTTATATTTTTCGTCATTAATATGGGCATTCGCCGCGATTTCGCTTGGAACTTTGTAGAGAGACTGGGTGCTCATCTGACTTCCTTTTATTTCTAATTGTGCGTGGATAAAGTATGGAATGCTTAGGCTCTTTACCTCTATTAGACCTTGGTCTAGTAAAAAAATATCCTTAATTTTTAGTCTGTTGTGATTATATTTGCATGAGATTTAAGCTAGTATTTAGCGCAGAATAATTAAAAGAATTGGAATTGCTATGAATCTGACGCTGGTTGTCGGTGTGATTGCCCTATTATATGTCTCGCTACTCTTCCTGTTGGCTTGGGGAGCAGAGCGTTGGTTTGGGCGGATCACTAAGAAAATACAGACTTGGACTTATGGTTTAAGTTTAGCGGTTTATTGCTCCTCCTGGAGCTTTCTCGGCACTGTAGGTCAGTCGGCGCAGGATCTCTGGTCCTTCTTGCCTATTTTTCTTGGTCCTATCCTTATCTTTACCTTTGGGTTTGGTTTACTGCGTAAGATGGTGATTGTCTCAAAGGCGCAAAACATCACCTCGGTGGCCGATTTTATTGCCGCGCGTTATGGCAAGTCGCAAACCATTGCCGCTATCGTCACCCTTATTGCCCTGTTTGGTATCATGCCCTATATCGCTTTGCAGCTTAAGGCGATGGTGTTTAGTCTCAATCTGTTCCAGCCCGAGGGTGCCCTCTATGATGGCGCTTGGGTTTCGCTTATCGTGACCGGCATTTTAGCTTTGTTTGCGATCTTGTTTGGTACCCGCAAACTTGATGCCACAGAGCATAACCCAGGGATGATGCTGGCTATTGCCTTCGAGTCTCTGGTCAAATTGGCGGCGTTTCTCTTAGTCGGCGTGGTGATAAGTTTCGGTTTCTTCGATGGCTTTGGTGATATCTGGCAGCAGGCAAGTGAACGTCAGCTTATTAGTCATCCAGAGCTTCGCCTTGAGAATCTGATGCCCCAGTTGTTGGTGGGCATGGCGGCATTTCTTTGTATGCCGCGTCAGTTTCACGTGATGATGGTGGAGTGTAAGGATGAGCCCACCTTGGTAAAGGCCAAGTATCTGTTTCCGCTTTATCTGATCCTCTTTGGCATGTTTGTAGCGCCGCTCGCCCTCGCAGGTAAGTTGATACTGGGGGACAGTGTGTCGGCCGATACCTATGTGATCAATCTGCCTTTGGCGTTGGATCAGCCTATGCTGGCGGTGATTGCGCTGCTGGGTACTCTTTCGGCAGCGACAGGCATGGTGATTGTCGCCGTGGTGACCATTAGCGTTATGGTCAGTAACGAATGGCTGGTGCCTTTGATGTTGCACTCAGGCAAGATCCGTCAGAAGAACTTCAGTCAGTTTTCTCAGTTTTTACTAAATGCTCGCCGCATTGCCATCGTTTTAATCTTAGGCCTGGGTTATTTCAGTTACCTCTCTTTCATGAACAGTGATTCGCTGTCCGCGCTCGGCATGCTCTCCTTCGGCGCCTTCGCGCAGTTGGCTCCTGCACTGATCGGTGGCATGTACTGGAAACATGGTAATCGTGGTGGAGTCTATTTAGGACTGATCGTCGGTTTCAGTCTCTGGTGTTACATACTCGTGCAGGGAATAAGCGACAGTCAGGGGGTATTTGGTGGTGAACTGGCACTGCTTGAAAGCATCAATCCTAATGTGCGTGATATTCTCACCGCGCTGCTGGCCAACCTTGCCTGCTATGTGCTGGGTTCTATCTGGTTTCGTGCCGGTGTGGCAGAGCGGATCCAGGCCAGTGCCTTCGTGACACCAGGTGAGCTGAAAAACACCAGTAACCGTAAGGCAAGCCCTATCTCACAGCAAGATCTGCTGATCTTGGCCAGCCGCTTTGTCAGCCCGACACGCGCCTATGAGAGTTTTTCACGTTTTTCCGATGAAGCGGTGCGCAGTGACAGTTGGCATAAGGTCGCTTCGCCTGAGCTGATAGCCCATACCGAGCATATGTTGGCTGGCGTCTTGGGGGGATCCAGCGCCTCTTTGGTGATGGATTCAGTGCTGCAAGGGCGCGATTTGGCGCTTGATGAGGTGTTCAGCCTGGTGGATGAAGCTTCCTCTAAGATCATTTTGAGTCAGGATATGCTCAGAGGCGCGATAGAGCACGCTTACGAAGGGATGAGCGTGGTGGATAAAGACCTGAATCTGGTTGCGTGGAACTACAAATATGTTGAGCTGTATGACTACCCGGAGGATTTCCTGCAAACGGGGATGCCGATAGCTGATGTGGTGCGTTTCAATGCTGAGCGTGGTTATTGCGGCCCGGGCGATGTGGAGGAGCAGGTAGCCAAGCGGGTGCAACATATGCGTAATGGTACGGCTCACGTGTCTGAGCGCGAGCGCCAGGATGGCAAGGTGATTAAGATTCAGGGCAATCCTATGCCCAGCGGCGGTTTTGTGATGACTTTTACCGACATCACCCAGTATCGTGAACATGCTAAGGCGCTGCAGGAGGTTAACGAAACCCTGGAGGCCAGGGTAAAAGAGCGTACCTATGAGCTGGCGCTATTAAATAGTGAGTTGCTAGAGGCTAAGGCGCAGGAAGAGAATGCCAATGCTTCTAAGAGCCGTTTTTTGGCGGCTGTTGGCCACGACCTGATGCAACCTCTAAACGCCGCTCGTCTGTTTACCGCCTCATTGGCACAATATCCGAATCTGGATCAGGAGGGGCGCACCACACTGTCTCATGTTAATAGCTCGCTCAAGATAGCTGGCGAGCTGCTGACCGATCTCTTGGATATCTCCAAGCTGGATTCGGGCATGGTGGAAGTGAATCGACGCGATTTCTCGGTGGCAGAATTGCTAGAGGGGTTAGCGGTGGAGTTTGATGCGATGGCCAAGGACTATGGTATCAAGTTTTCCATGGTGGCTAGCTCAAGCATCATCAGCTCAGATCTCAGCTTGCTTAGGCGTGTGCTGCAGAACTTTCTAACCAACGCCTACCGCTATGCCAAGGGGAATCGGGTATTGCTGGGGTGTCGTCACCGAGCCGGCGCACTGGAGATCCAAGTGATCGACACGGGTTGTGGCATCGACGAGCAGGAAGTTGGGGAGATCTTTAAAGAGTTTAAACGATTGGATAATCCTCAAAGTAAGAGCGTTAGCGGTTTAGGGTTAGGTCTTGCTATTGCCGATCGCATTGCCAGGGTGCTGGATCATGATATACGCGTGGTGTCCAAATTAGGGCAGGGTTCAATGTTTTCCATTACCGTCCCCTTAGGTGAAAAAACCAAGGTGGCACTACCCAAGAAGGCTAATCCTGTGATGCAACCGCTTGCAGGCGTCAAGGTGCTTTGTATCGATAACGAAGAGGCAATTCTTGCAGGCTTGGAAAGCTTGCTCAGTCGTTGGCAGTGTGAAGTGATCTGCGCCAGTGATCTGGCCGATGCTCGTATCAAGCTGGGTTTGAAAGGGGTTGCTCCAGATATTGTGCTCGCCGATTACCACTTGGATAATGGCCAAAATGGGGTTGATGCCATGGATGGGATCCGGGCTCTGTATGGCGAGCATCTTCCGGGGATCTTGATCACCGCTAATACCCGTAAGGATTTGGTGGACGATGTGCAGCTGCGTGGCTATCACTATATGGCTAAGATGGTTAAACCCGCAGCGCTGCGAGCGCTGATATCCAGCTTAGTGAAGTAAAAATTATCTAAATTAACAGCGAAGGAGTGAAGATTGCGTTCGGTTAAATATTTAGAGCAACACCTGACACCGAGCAAGATAGTCTGCGTCGGACGAAATTATGTCGAGCATATCAAGGAACTCAACAACGAGATCCCAGACGATATGGTGTTGTTTGTTAAGCCCAACTCGGCGATTTCAGACACCTTATTAAGTGTGCATCAGGAGCCACTGCATTATGAGGCTGAACTCTGCCTCATGGTGAAGGCGGGTCGATTTGAGGCGGTCGGTGTCGGCTTAGATCTCACCAAACGCCAGTTACAGAGTCAACTGAAGGCCAAGGGACTCCCTTGGGAGCGAGCGAAGGCCTTTGACGGCGCGGCACTCTTTAGCGAGTTTGTGCCTTTGAGTGGGGAGTTGGCCTCCTTATCGTTTCGTTTAGCTGTCGATGGGGAGCTACGTCAGTCTGGTGATGTGACTATGATGATTAATCAGCCTGGTGCTATTTTAGCTGAGCTAGGCACTTTCATGCAGCTTGAGGATGGCGATATCCTGATGACGGGCACGCCTAAAGGGGTAGGGCAGATCGTTGCTGGCGAGTGTTTTACATTGAGCCTTTATCAAGATGATAGGCTGCTGATCAGTCACAGCTGGCTGGCGCAATAAACAAATTTAACCAAATCATATTTGTCTGTATGTAACGGGGAAAAGATTTTTCTGTGTTTGGCTTTTTGTGCTTGCCTTTCTGTATTTGGCTTTCTGTGCTTGGCTTTCTGTGCTTGGTTAGGTAAGGGGGGGAAAGCCACATCGGCCTTACTTTAAATCAACTCAATTTGTGCTTGTTACGCTTGTTGGCTATTGGATTGATAGTCGCTATTTAGCGCTGTATTAGCCAGCGCTAACCTCTCACTGTTTTCTCTGACTTTATTTAGTTGACCTAAGTTTGCACCTAGGTATACTCGAATATCAAACATGTTGTAAAAAATATAAAACAAAGCTGCTGTAAGCTGCGCAACTAATTGATCAACTAAGGAAAGCCAGATGCCATTACCCCGTTGTAACTCATACTATAACGCTACCATCAAACAAGAGACACAGTACCCTGCTTTGGAGGGGGAGGTTGATGTTGATGTGGTGATCATTGGTGCTGGATTTACCGGGGTGGCAACAGCCCTGGAGTTGGCAGAGCAAGGGATTAAAGTCGCAGTCGTCGAGGCCAATAAGGTGGGCTGGGGGGCGACCGGACGCAATGGTGGCCAGGTAACCGGCAGTCTCTCCGGCGATAACGCTATGGTAAAACAGCTCCGCAATCGTATCGGCCAAGAAGCGGAAGAGTTTGTCTGGAATCTGCGTTGGCGTGGCCATGAGATCATTAAGAAGCGGGTCGAGAAATATCAGATAGATTGCGATCTCAAGTTTGGTCATCTGCACACAGCTTATAAGCCGGCTCATATGGCCGAGATGCAGGCTACCTATGAAGAGGGGCTCAGAAGGGGCATGGGGGATGAGCTAACCTTGCTGAGTAAGGCCGACATTCCCGACTATCTGGACACGCCGCTGTATCATGGTGGCTTATTGAATCGCCGTAACATGCATCTGCACTCGGTCAACCTCTGCATCGGCGAGGCGAGGGCCGCCGAGGCCAACGGCGCCTTAATTTTCGAAGGCTCACAGGTGCTCGATATTCGTGATGACAAGCGAGTGACGGTCACAACGGATAAAGGCAGAATTACTGCCAACTGCGCGGTACTTGCGGGCAATGCTTATCATAAACTGGCGCGGCGTAAGTTGAGCGGTATGCTGTTTCCCGCATCACTGGGTAATTGCGCCACAGTGAAGCTAGACCCACAATTGGCCAGGCAGCTTAATCCCCATGACATAGCCGTATACGATAGCCGCTTCGTGCTCGACTATTATCGCATGACCGCCGACAACCGACTGATGTTTGGTGGTGGCACCAACTATTCAGGGCGGGATTCAAAAAATGTCGCCGCCGAGTTACGTCCGGCGATAGAACGCACCTTCCCACGCCTCAAAGGGGTCGAGATAGAGTTCGACTGGACCGGCATGGCGGGTATCGTGGTTAATCGCATTCCACAGCTTGGTAAGGTCTCAGAGCATCTGTTTTACTGTCAGGGGTATTCTGGCCACGGCGTGGCGACCTCTCATATCATGGGGGAAATCATGAGTCAGGCGGTACGTGGGCAGCTAGCCGAGTTTGATCTATTTGCGGGCATGAAGCAGATCCGCTTGCCAGTAGGCGATTGGCTGGGTAATCAAGGTATGGCACTCGGGATGCTTTACTACCGCATGATGGAGCATTTCAGATAGTCTGCCGCGGAAAGAATCATCACTGTAAACCTCATTAAACAGCGGGTTAAAACTTAATTTATCAACTCTTTGCAGTATTTTGTGAGGTGAATACTGATCGGGAGCGTGATGGCGTGCTACATTTATCAACAAGGCATAATTTAGATCCATTTATCTGCTCAAATAAAGGAGGCCTTATGCTCGGTGAAAACCACTCGCTCGTGAACGACTTTCCAGATTATCAAGACTTGATCCTCAAATTGACTGAATCCGATGAAGGGTTCGCCACAGACAACAAAAAGTACAGCGCACTCGATAAAGAGATCCGAACCTTAGAGTTAAATGATGCGCCTATCGACGATAGCGCCATGAGTCAGTTGAAGCACGAAAGGGCTGAGCTGAAAGATGCCCTCTATCAGCGTTTGCTCGCCGCCAGTACCTAAATATTGGCCTGTGGTATAGGCCAGATTTAGTTCAACAGATAAAAACGCACCTTCACCTAGAGTGGAGGCGGCGTTTTTGTTGCTATCGCTGCATTTTAAGCCGCTTTTTAGCGATTAACCTAAGTCTAAAGATTAAGGGAGCTTCTCGCCGAGAAATTCGACCATCAGCTTGACCTTAGGGGAGAGGTGGCGATTTTGCGGATACAGGGCCCAGACGCCTTCGTTTGGTTCCTGATAGGCGTTGAGCACAGACACCAAACGCCCCGCTTTAAGATCCTGACCGACATAGTAGTTGGGCAGCTGCACTAGCCCTAGGCCTTTGAGCGCCGCATCCCTTAATCCATGGCCCGTATTACAGCGCAGGTTGCCCTTTATTTTGACTTGACGCTCTCGTCCTTGCTCGATGAAACGCCAATAGTCATAGTTACCCTGCAGGCAGTTGTGCTGACTGAGTTCTGACAGGCTATGGGGTTCACCGAAGCGCTTAAGATAATCGGGCGATGCACAAACATAGTTGATCCGTTGACTCACACGTCTGGCCATCAGGCTGGAATCGGCGAGTTTGCCGATGCGGATTGCCAGATCTATGCCTGCATCGATTAGCTTGACCTGACGGTTGGTGAGTTCGATATCCACTTCGACGCTCGGATAGGCTAATAGGAAATCGTTGACGACGGGTAGAATATATTTTTCGCCATATGCAACCGGGGCTGTCATGCGCAGTAAGCCCTGGGGCAGGCCCTTTAAACTGCTAAGTGCGCGTTCGGCTTCATCCAGACCATCAAGCACCTGACGGCAATGGCGGTAGTAGAGATTACCTTCTTCTGTCATCGAGACCTTACGCGTGGTGCGGTACAGTAACTTAGTATTTAGTCTCTGTTCCAGTGCGCCGATTTGGCGACTTACCTGGGCGGTAGAGATCCCCAGTCGCTTCCCTGCCTGGGTGAAGCTTTCGGTTTCGGCGACCGCTACAAATTCGCTGACCCCTTCCCATTCTTGCATAGATGGTCCTTTATTATTACCAGGTGGTAAAAATGATTTGCTTAAAATGCAGATTATCATCTTATAAGAAATAAATAAAATAGAGGCAAGTAATCAAATTCACTGCGATGCAACTGCTGGCACGACAAGCCAATGGCCAGCGACTACATTGAAGTGGGCAGACAGAAACAGTTAATGGAGCAAGCGAGATGACAGACAAATTTATTAAATCTAAGGCAGCAATCGCCTGGGGTCCAGGTCAACCTCTGTCGGTAGAAGAAGTGGATGTCATGTATCCCAAGGCGGGTGAAGTCTTGGTTAAGATAGTGGCGACGGGTGTTTGCCATACCGATGCATTCACGCTGTCGGGTGATGATCCTGAAGGTGTCTTCCCCGCGATCTTGGGTCACGAGGGTGGCGGTATCGTTGAGGCCGTCGGCGAAGGTGTCACCAGTGTCGCTGTGGGGGATCATGTTATTCCTCTCTATACCCCTGAGTGCGGTGAATGTAAGTTCTGTAAGTCGGGCAAGACGAACCTGTGTCAAAAGATCCGTGAGACCCAAGGTAAGGGATTGATGCCAGATGGCACCACTCGCTTCTATAAAGATGGTCAGCCGATCTTCCACTACATGGGCTGCTCAACCTTCTCCGAATACACAGTACTGCCTGAAATTTCACTGGCCAAGGTGAACCCTGAGGCGCCACTGGAAGAGGTCTGCCTGCTGGGGTGTGGCGTGACCACAGGCATGGGGGCGGTGCTCAATACAGCAAAAGTTGAGCCGGGGGCCAGCGTTGCTATCTTCGGCATAGGCGGTATCGGCTTATCTGCCATCATAGGCGCGACCATGGCGGGCGCCACACGTATCATTGCCATCGACATCAACGAGAGCAAATTTGAACTGGCACGTCAGTTAGGTGCGACCGATTGCATTAATCCGAAGGATTATGACAAGCCGATTCAGGAAGTGATTGTCGAGTTAACCGATGGTGGCGTTGATTACTCTTTTGAATGTATCGGTAACGTCGATGTGATGCGCTCAGCCCTTGAGTGTTGTCATAAGGGGTGGGGTGAGTCAGTGATCATAGGTGTTGCAGGTGCAGGCCAAGAGATCTCGACCCGTCCGTTCCAGCTGGTCACCGGGCGTGTTTGGCGTGGCAGTGCCTTTGGCGGTGTCAAAGGGCGTTCAGAGCTGCCAGAGATTGTCGAAAAGTATCTGCGTGGTGAGTTTAAACTGAGCGACTTTATTACCCATACTATGGCACTTGAGGAGATCAACACGGCTTTCGATCTTATGCATGAGGGTAAGAGTATCCGCTCTGTGGTGCACTTTAACCGATAAAACAGGATGCGGCGCTGTTAGTCGCAGCGCCCTTTAGGGATGAGACAATGACCATAGAAAATATCAGTAGTAACAAAAGCTTTGGTGGTTGGCATAAGCAGTATCAGCATCAGTCGAGTACGCTTAACTGCCCAATGCGCTTTGCCATCTATCTGCCGCCCCAGGCCAGTGAGCAAAAGGTGCCAGTGCTCTACTGGCTCTCAGGGCTCACCTGCACGGATGAGAATTTCATGCAAAAGGCGGGCGCTTTGCGTATTGCCGCCGAGTTAGGTATGGCTATCGTTGCGCCGGATACCAGCCCGAGAGGAATGGAGGTGGCCGATGATCCCGCCTATGACTTAGGTCAGGGGGCAGGCTTTTACCTGAATGCGACCCAGGCGCCTTGGCAGGCGCATTATCAGATGTACGATTATGTGGTTGAGGAGCTGCCAGCTCTTATCGAAGCCCATTTCCCTGTGACGGAGGCGCGTGCCATTGCTGGTCATTCCATGGGCGGTCATGGCGCTTTAACCATAGGCTTGAAGCATCCTGAGCGCTATCGGTCTATCTCTGCCTTTAGTCCTATCGTTAACCCGATGAATTGCCCCTGGGGACAGAAAGCTTTTACCCAGTATCTGGGTAAGAATCGTGATGACTGGCAGGCCTATGATGCCTGTGAATTGATGAAAGAAGCCAGTTGCGATCTGCCAATTTTGATTGACCAAGGCAGCAGCGATAATTTTCTCGAGGAGCAGTTAACACCTCAGGCTTTGATCGCTGTGGCCGAGGAGAAAGCTTATCCGCTGATCCTGCGTATGCAGGAGGGCTATGATCATAGCTACTACTTTATCGCCAGCTTTATCGAAGACCACCTGAGGTTTCATGCGCGTAATCTTTCGTAATTAGAGGTTTTGATGAAGCGCAAAAAAGCCGAACAAATGTTCGGCTTTTTTTAGGTCTAAAATAATGGTTTCGCGCTGTTTAGAGCTCGACTTTATCCATCTCTAGTTGCTGCAGGGCAATTACCGCCTGAGTGCGGTTTCTGACCCCAAGTTTGCGAAAGATTGCAGTAGCATGGGCCTTAATTGTGGCTTCTGACACACCAAGATCGTAGGCGATCTGCTTGTTCAGCAGGCCCTCGGCAAACATCTGTAGCACCTTGTATTGCTGAGGCGTGAGATCGGCAAGCTTGGCTGCCATCTGATCGGTGGCATCTTCGTTAATTTCTTGCAGCTCTATATTTTGCGGTAACCAGATATCACCGTACAAGACTGAGGTGAGGGCCTCGGCCAAGGTTTCCATAGAGGCGGACTTCGGTATAAAACCAGCGCTACCGTAATGCACGGCGCGGCTGATGGTCATGGCATCTTCATGGGCGGAGATCACCACCACTGGAAGTTCCGGAAAGTGGGTTCTGAGATGGATCAAGGTAGAGTAGCCATGGGAACCTGGCATCTGTAGATCCAACAAGACTAGGTCGTAGGCTGCATCTCCCTGTTCTAATAGAGATTGCAGCGCATCGGCGCTGTCGGCTTCAAACCACTGGGTATCGGTAAATGCGCCGCTCAGAGCCTGTCGCAACGCATTTCTAAATAACGGGTGATCATCGGCGATGATGATGTGCAAATTTTCTAGCTTCATTGCTTTTTGATTATCTTTGTTGCACTTGAAGGTAAACTCAATGTACCAGATAACTGACTCAGTATTCTATTGCTTTTGTGTCAAGGGCAGCGGATTTTTTTATTTTACAAATGATTATTAGACTTAAGTCTAATGGAAAGCTATCGGCATCGGCCCAGATGTTTGTGCTTATTTAAGTGTTTGGATAGGAGACGTAAGGCGAGTGAACACTCGCCTTAAGGAGAGATTAGTTTTTTGTCCAGACCTGAGTGGGCTTACGATCTTCATCTATCGCCACAAAGGTAAATACACCGCGAATAGCATGCTCACGATGATCGTGATACATATCTTCGACAAAAATATTCACCTCAACCTTGAGTGAGGTGTTACCTACATGGATCACCTTGGCGATGATCTCTGCTAGAGTGCCGGCCGGAATCGATTTATTGAAATCAATACGGTCGGAGCTGACGGTGACCAAGGTTTTACGGCAAAAGCGTGTGGCAGCGATAAAGGCAGTTTCATCCATCCATGCCAGGGCTTCGCCACCAAAGAGGGTATTGTGGTGGTTGGTGATCGAGGGGAAAATCGCTTTTATCACCCGCGCTTCTGACTGTTCGATGCGCGCAAGAATTTCTTCACTAAAGTGAGTGTCTGTGTGGGTTAGGGGCATACGGCAACCTTAAGGTTATGCATAAAAAAACTGGCGGATTATACTTTCAATCCCAGTTAAATGACAGCGCTGTATCTTGTGGTGCAAACTTTGTTTTGCTCAAATAAAAAAGGCTTCCTAGCGGAAGCCTTTTTACCCAGCGCGCTGTCGTTAGCCAAGCTTGGCCATACGCGCTTGAGATGCTTTAGCGAGATCTCGCAGTAAGCGCTCAGAATCATCCCAGTTCAGGCAGGCGTCAGTGATGCTCTTGCCGTAAACCAGTGGTTCACCCGCCACCACCTTTTGATTGCCTTCTTCGATAAAACTTTCGGCCATGATGCCTGCAATAGCAGTGGAGCCCTGCTCAAGCTGCGCCATAATCGATTTGGCGACTTCTAGCTGGCGTTTGTGTTCCTTCTGGCTATTGCCATGGCTGAAGTCAACTACCATGCGATGAGACAATCCAACATCCTTCAGCTTTTGAGCGGCAGCCTGAATATCGGCTTCATGATAGTTAGGCTGTTTGCCCCCACGCAGTATGATGTGGCCATAGGGGTTGCCGCTGGTGCGGTAAACGGCCATGGCGCCATCTTTATCTGGCGAGTAAAAGATATGTGGTTCCTTGGCGGCGCGCACAGCATCGATGGCGATATTGATATTGCCATCTGTACCATTTTTAAAGCCAACCGGACAAGAGAGCGCTGAGGCCATCTCGCGGTGGATCTGACTTTCGGTGGTGCGAGCACCAACTGCGCCCCAGGTAATGAGATCGGCAATATATTGTCCGTTGACCATATCGAGAAACTCGGTCGCGATTGGCAGTTTTAGCTCGGTGATCTCTTGTAGCAGATGACGAGCTAGCCTTAGTCCTTTGTTCGCATTAAAGCTACCATCGAGATCAGGGTCTGATATCAGTCCCTTCCAGCCCACTGTTGTACGTGGTTTCTCGAAATAGACGCGCATCAGGATGCACAGTGAGTCTTTTAGTTCTCTGTGTAACACGGCAAGACGCTTGGCGTATTCGATAGCGGCCTGAGTGTCATGAATAGAGCAGGGGCCGATGATCACCAGAAGTCGTTTGTCTTCTCCGGTCAATATGGCTTCAACTTCACGTCTTTGTTGAACCAGGTAATCGGCAGCGTCTTGAGTAAGCGGGTATTCAGATGCGAGTTTAGCAGGTGAAATGGCCTTACATAGTAATGTGGTGCGTAGTTCGTCTGTTTTAATGGTCATTCAATATACCGAGCGTTTGTCTTGGCTTTCGCCTGATTGCCTCGGATTATAACCAATAGTTGCTAGCTGCACAGGGGTAAACAGATGAAAATTTCCGGTATTTCTTTACATCTGTGCAGTTAGCTTGCGATTTACAAGGATTCTAAGACTTATATAGATGACGTTTTAGAACATATGACGCTCGAGTCCTGTCATATCCAGAATCTTGGTGGCGATCTCTTCAACCGAGTGGTTAGTGGTATTGACAAAGGGAATACGCTCGCGCTTGTACATCATTTCAACCTCTTTTACCTCGATGCGACACTGTCTCAGTGAAGAGTAGCGGCTGTTTTCCATGCGGCTTTGGCGGATCTCATGTAGTCGAACGGGATCGATAGTCAGGCCGAACAACTTGTGTTTATTCTTTTTCAACACCTCGGGCAGTTTAAGGTTATCCATGTCGTCTTCAATAAAAGGATAGTTGGCAGCCTTGATGCCAAACTGCATTGACAGATAGAGGCTGCTGGGGGTTTTGCCGCAACGGGATACGCCCAGCAATACTATGTCTGCCTTGTCGATATGTTTTAGGGTCTGACCATCATCGTTTTCCATGGCGTAATTGATAGCGTCGATTCGCGCTTCATAACTATGATTTGCCTTACCATGGGTTCTATTCGTCACCGGAACAGCCTTAACGCCCAATTGATCTTCCAGTGGCGCCACGAAGGTGTTCAAAAAGTCATAATCTATACACTCGCTGCTATAGATGATGTCTCTAATCTCAGCTTTAACGATAGAATGGAACACAAGTGGTCGTTCGCCTGTTGTAATAAAACAATCATTTATTTGTGCTTTTACCGCTTCGGCTCTCTGAGTGGTCTCAACGAATGGAATAGTAAGTGCTTCAAACACAACTGGAAATTGAGACAATACTGCATGGCCAAAAACCTCGGCTGTGATCGCCGTCCCATCTGAGATATAAAAGACTTTACGTGACATTTTGACCTCTTGTAGTAATAAAATTACAAATAAAATTATAGATTTACGCGTCTTGCTGTGGAGTGTAAAATGCCGCTGCCCTCGTGTGAAGGGGCCACACTGAAATAAACTTGCGGAGATAGAACTGTGCAGCAATATGTACTCTGGTATCAAGAATTAGGCATGGGTGACGTCAACAAGGTAGGCGGTAAGAATGCCTCTCTTGGGGAGATGATCAGCAATCTAGCTAATGCAGGTGTTCAAGTGCCTGGTGGCTTTGCGACCACATCTTTTGCGTTCAATGAATTTCTTGAACAAAGCGGACTTAACCAGAAGATATACGAGACGCTAGAAGCTCTAGACGTCGATGACGTGAATGCACTCGCTACCGCAGGTGCACAGATCCGACAGTGGGTTATCGATACCCCATTCCATAGCGAATTTGAGCAGGTTGTACGTGAGTCGTACGACAAGCTTGCCTCAGAAACTAGCGATGCATCTTTCGCTGTTCGCTCTTCAGCGACTGCCGAAGATATGCCCGATGCATCATTTGCCGGTCAGCAAGAAACTTTCCTAAACGTGAAAGGCTTCGAAGCTGTGCTGGTTGCCATCAAGCATGTATTTGCTTCACTGTTTAACGACCGAGCTATCTCATACCGTGTGCACCAAGGTTACGACCACAAAGGTGTTGCCCTTTCTGCTGGCGTACAGCGTATGGTTCGCTCTGACACCGCGGCTTCAGGGGTGATGTTCACCATGGATACTGAGTCCGGTAATAACGATGTGGTCTTCGTGACCTCTTCATTTGGTCTGGGTGAGATGGTTGTACAAGGTGCCGTAAACCCTGATGAGTTCTATGTTCACAAGCCAAGCTTAACTGCAGGTCACATGTCTGTAGTTCGTCGTAACATTGGTAGCAAGTTGATTCAGATGGTTTACTCTGATGACCTGAGCCATGGTAAGCAGGTGAAGATTGAAGATGTGCCTGCCGACATGCGTCGTCAATTCTCAATTAGCGACGAAGAAGTGATGGAGCTGGCTAAGCAAGCCATGATCATCGAGAAACACTATGGTCGTCCAATGGACATCGAGTGGGCAAAAGATGGTAACGATGGCAAGCTTTACATAGTACAGGCGCGTCCTGAAACTGTTCGTTCACGTGAAGACGTGCAGCTGATTGAACGTTTCCACCTGAAGACCAAGAGTGAAGTGATTGGTGAAGGCCGCGCGATTGGCCACAAGATTGGTAACGGTACCGCTAAGGTTCTGGCTTCTATCGAAGATATGGATCAGATCCAAGAAGGCGACGTTCTGGTTACTGACATGACAGACCCAGATTGGGAACCAATCATGAAGCGTGCTAGCGCTATCGTCACAAACCGTGGTGGCCGTACTTGTCACGCTGCGATTATCGCCCGTGAATTAGGTGTACCAGCGGTAGTGGGTTGTGGTGATATCACTGATAAGATCAAGCATGGCCAGCCGGTTACTGTTTCTTGCGCCGAAGGTGATACAGGTTACATCTTCGAAGGCATTCAAGAGTACGATGTCGTGTCGTCTCGCGTAGATGCTATGCCTGAACTACCAATGAAGATCATGATGAACGTGGGTAACCCTGACCGCGCCTTTGACTTTGCCCGTCTACCTAACGAAGGTGTGGGTCTGGCCCGTCTTGAGTTCATTATCAACCGTATGATCGGTATTCACCCTAAGGCACTGCTTGAGTTCAACGACCAAAGCGCCGAGCTGCAGCAAGAGATCCACGAGATGATTGCTGGCTACGAGTCTCCTGTTGAATACTATATCGCGCGTCTGGTTGAAGGTATTGCGACTATAGCATCGGCTTTCCATCCGAAGAAAGTGATTGTACGTATGTCAGACTTCAAGTCTAACGAGTACGCTAACTTAGTAGGTGGTGACCGTTACGAGCCAGAGGAAGAGAACCCAATGCTGGGCTTCCGTGGTGCTAGCCGTTATATCTCTGAATCGTTCCGTGACTGCTTCGCCCTAGAGTGTGAAGCCATCAAGCGTGTTCGTAACGAGATGGGTCTGAAGAATGTAGAGATCATGATCCCATTCGTTCGTACGCTGGAAGAAGGTCGTCAGGTTATCGAGTTGCTGAAAGAGCAAGGCCTTGAGCGTGGTAAAGATGGTCTGCGCGTCATCATGATGTGTGAGCTGCCTTCTAACGCGCTACTAGCCGACCAGTTCCTCGAGATTTTTGATGGTTTCTCTATCGGTTCAAATGACTTGACTCAGCTGACGCTAGGTCTTGACCGTGACTCAGGGATCATCAGCCACCTGTTCGATGAGCGTAACGAAGCCGTTAAGGCCCTCTTGGCGATGGCTATTAAAGCCGCTAAAGCCAAAGGCGCGTACGTGGGCATCTGTGGTCAAGGTCCTTCAGACCATGCTGATTTTGCAGCTTGGTTGGTGGAGCAGGGTATCGACACAGTATCGCTAAACCCTGATACGGTTATCGATACCTGGTTATACCTAGGTGAAGCACACGCTTAATTATTCTTTAAATAGAGTAATCTAATTGACGAAAGCCGCTTTTTAGCGGCTTTTTTTTGTTTATAATGGCAACATTATTTTAATAATTACCTTAATAAAGAAGTCATCATGCTCCCAAAGTTATCCCATCAGCAGACCCTTGAGCCTGTTTATCTGGCGTTTCTTGATGCTCTTGCCAAGAGTCATTATTGCGGCGATATCGATAAGCGCTACAGTGCCCGTTTAGCCCAGGCGACGGATAACTCTGTATACCAGTTTCTGCCCCAGGCGGTGCTATATCCTAAGACTCAGGCCGATGTCAGCTTGATCATGAGCCTGGCGGCTAAGCCTGAATTTAATAAGGTAGTTTTCAGTGCCCGAGGTGGCGGAACTGGTACCAACGGTCAGGCCTTGACTCATGGTTTGATTTTGGACTTATCACGTTATTTTACTCAGGTGCTTGAGATAAATGAGAAAGAGCGTTGGGTGCGGGTGCAAGCTGGTGTGGTCAAAGACGCACTAAATGATGCTTTGCGACCTCATGGCTTTTTCTTTAGTCCGGATCTGTCGACCTCTAACCGCGCGACCATGGGCGGCATGATCAATACCGATGCCTCGGGCGCCGGTTCACTTGTGTATGGCAAGACTTCTGATCATGTGCTTGAGCTCACCAGCGTGCTGCATGATGGTAGTGTGCTGGAAACTAAGCCGCTGGATCTGCAAGCGCTCGAAACGCTCGATGCGCTCGAATCTCCTAGTTTGGGCGAGACGCTGCAGCGGGATATCGCCCGTATGACACGTGAACATAGAGACGAGGTGGAGAGGCGTTTTCCCAAGCTTAACCGTTTCTTGACCGGTTATGACCTGAAAAATGTCTGGAACGCCTCACAAGATGAGTTCAACCTGTCACGCATTCTAACGGGTTCCGAAGGCACGCTAGCGGTGATCACTGAGGCGAAACTTGATATCACGCCACTGCCCAAGACTCGCATGATGGTAAACATCAAGTATGACTCTTTTCAATCGGCGCTGCGTCATGCCCCCGATCTGGTGAAGGCCGAGGCCACTGTAGTAGAAACCGTGGACTCTAAGGTACTTAATCTTGCCAAACAGGACATCATCTGGCATTCGGTTGCATCACTTATTGAGGAGGTGCCTGGCGCCTCTATTGATGGCCTGAATATGGTGGAGTTTGCCGGCGAGCAAGAGGAAGTCGAAGAGAAGGTTAAGCAGTTACAAGCCATGCTCGACAGTCAGCTTGAAGCAAAGCAGGCGGGTTTACTGGGATATCAGGTAACTGCCGATAGGGCGAGTATTAACACCATCTACGCCATGCGTAAGAAGGCCGTGGGATTGCTTGGCGCCACCAAAGGGAGTCGCAAGCCGATCGCTTTTGCCGAAGACACAGCTGTGCCACCAGAGAAGCTTGCCGACTTTATCATGGAATTCAGAGCGCTACTGGACAGTCACCAGTTGCAATATGGCATGTTTGGCCACGTGGATGCGGGCGTGCTACACGTGCGTCCGGCGCTGGACATGTGCGATCCCCAAGATGAACGACTGCTCAAGACGGTATCGGATCAGGTGGCAGCATTGACCCTTAAATATGGCGGCCTGATGTGGGGCGAGCATGGCAAAGGGGTGCGCGGAGAGTATGGCCCAGCGGTCTTTGGTGAGACGCTATTTGGCTTGCTGGAGGAAGTAAAAGGGTATTTCGACCCTCACAATAAGCTGAACCCTGGCAAGCTGGTAGCGCCTAAGGGCACAGGACCATTACTCTATAATGTGGATAGCACTAAGCGCGGCGCCTTTGACCGTCAAATTCCGGTCCAAACCCGTGAAGCTTTCCCCGATGTGATGAACTGTAACGGTAATGGTCTCTGCTTTAATTACAGTGTCTATTCGCCTATGTGTCCCTCGTTTAAAGTGACCGGGGACAGGGTGCAATCGCCCAAGGGCCGTGCGGGTCTAATGCGTGAATGGCTGCGTTTATTGGAAGCCGAAGGCGTTGATGTCGATGCCTTAGCAAAAGCCAAGCCTCTTGGCTGGCTGCAGCGCACGCAGAACACCCTAAAGAAAGAGCGTGAGTATGATTACTCTCATGAGGTAATGGAGTCGTTGAAGGGATGCCTGGCCTGTAAGGCATGCACCTCGCAATGTCCCGTAAAGGTGGATGTGCCTAAGTTCAGGGCGCAGTTCTTTAACATCTACTACCAGCGTTATTTGCGCCCGGTGAAAGATTATCTGGTGGCGGGGATTGAAGAGAGTCTGCCATTGATGGCTAAGGTGCCTCAAATTACCAACTTTGCCTCACAAAACAAGCTGAGTCAGTGGGTCATTAAGCAATCTATCGGCTATGTCGATGCACCAGCCCTCTCGGTACCAACACTCAAGCAGCGTTTGGAGAATCATGCTTGCCGCGGCTACGATCTGAATGCATTGCAGCAGATCCCGGCCGCTGAGCGTGAGCAATATGTGCTGGTGGTACAAGATCCCTTCAATAGCTTCTACGAGGCCGACACGGTTTATCACTTTATCAAGCTGATCGAAAAGCTGGGTTATAAGCCAGTGCTACTTCCCTTTAAGCCCAACGGTAAGCCAATCCATATTAAGGGATTCTTAGATAAGTTTGCCAAGACGGCTCAGTCAAGTGCCGACTTCCTTAATCAGGTGCATGCCCTAGGCATGCCAATGGTGGGCGTGGACCCAGCTATGGTGCTCTGCTATCGTGATGAATATAAAGAGATCTTGGCAGAAAATCGCGGCGACTTTAACGTGCTGCTGGCCAATGAGTGGTTGCTTAAGGTGATGAAAACCCGTAAACCAGCAACAAGCTGCGGCAAGCGTTTTACTTGGTTTAGTCACTGCACAGAGTCGACGGCTAAGCCTAATACCGCCAAAGAGTGGCAGGCGATCTTCGAAGGATTTGGTGCCGAGTTAAAGACTCTCAGTCTTGGCTGCTGCGGTATGGCGGGCACCTATGGCCATGAGAATGATAACCTTAAACGCTCTAAGGCTCTCTATCAAATGTCTTGGGATGAAGCCATTAAGTCACTGCCACAGGAAGAGATACTGATCTCAGGTTATTCATGTCGCAGCCAGGTCAAACGCTTCGGAGGCTTTAAGCCTAAACATCCGGTACAGGCCCTGTTGAGTCTTATCGACAATAACTGAGGCAGATATTGTGACTGAGCTTGAGCCTGTAGCGCAATTAAAGCAGATCACACAGGGAGCGCCCCTGTGTGATGAGAGGCCACTATTTCATATCGATGGGCAAGGGCGCTGGTTTTATCGTCAAGAGCCCCTGCCTGATAAGTTTTGCCGTCTATTTGCCACCATCTTGCGTCGCCAAGGTGAGGATTATCTTCTGGTTACCCCGGCAGAGAAAGTGCTGGTGGATGTTGCTGATTATCCTTTTGTTATCAATGATTATGAATCTAATGATGACGGTAGTTTCAGCTTGATGACTTCCATAGGTAGCCAGTTGTCTATCACGGGTTATCAGGCCTTTGTGGTGGGCGAGGAGACAATATCTGTCGGCTTAGCGAGCGGATTATCGGCTAAACTTGGAAGAGCTTGTTATTACCGCTTTATCGCACAATACCTGCTGCATGAAGATGAAGACTTGGGATAACAGCTAAGCCTTTCTTAGATAAGGCAAATGGTTTTTCGTTACGAATTACCCGTCTCCTAGCCCTAGTTTCTTTAGAACCAGATGTTAGTATTAATGTATGCCCGCTGTTTCTGGAGGTGCTGATTGAAACATTATGAAAGCTTGGGATACTTGGTATCTCATCTGAATATCGAACTTCAAAAGGCCTTGGATGAGAGGCTAAAGCGCTATGAACTAGACATTAAACTCTGGCCCGTACTGTTTGCCCTATGGCAAGAGGAGGGGATCACCCAGACAGAACTTTCTAAGCGCTGTGATGTTGCGAACTACACTATGACTCGCCTATTGGATCAGCTTCAGGTGCAGGGTTATATTACGCGTCACCAGGAAGCGGATAATCGTCGCGCCTTTAAGATTTTTCTAACCGATAGCGCTAAGGCGCTTGAACAGGATCTGATCTGCGAGGCGGAGCGCGTTAATGAGCAGTTCCTTGGTAATCTATCCGAATTCGAATCGCAGCAGTTTATCTATCTACTCAATAAGATTAATGGCTTGTCTTAAACAGGCTGAATGTAAATCTGATTTTATGTCATCAAGATGAATATCCCTAAAGCTCTGTTAACTGCAACGCTCGAGCTTGGCACTCGTGTGGCTTGTTTTAATCCCTTAGCTAGGCCCTAGAGCTCATCAGTGCATGAGTCGCTGGCTGAGCATGCTCGTCCATGGATGTGAGGCTACGACATTGACAGCTCTTCGGACAGAGAGCGGCCCAAATTATCAGAATCTCACCGTCACAGAGGTCATTGTCTATTGCTATGTCTGCGGGTGATAAATTCCTTTTGTGTTGTTCAGTCGACTGAGCTTGGTGTGTTAAATAAATAGGAAGGGGCTAGACCACCAAGAGCATTCCCAGGCCTGAAATCGCCGTGAGTATGATGACAGATTGTAACATTAGTCTGCTCTGCATCAGGTTTTCTTTGCCCTGTTTGATACTGGCAATCAAGCGGTTATGCTTGTAGATGCGGCAGATCATCTGGTCACTGTTGGGATCGATAAATAGTTGAAACTTACAAGGTTTACCATCATGAAGCTTAACTTGATGTTCGCTCTTTGGACCGAAGTTTAGCTTGCGAGAGACCCGCTTACCATTAACAAATACCTGCTCTAGGCCTATCCAATTACTGGCCTGTAACTCCACCAAATCCTGATTAAAGTTGTACTTGAAACTAATCATAATGCAATCCTAGCGAAGATGATGAGCCTCTAAGTCAAGCAGAGGAATATGACAATTTCCAGTACGCTTTTGTGAAAAATCTATGTCTGAAAATTATCCCTTTGGCGGTAAAAGGAAAATTATTTTTCAGGAGTTTCATTCGGTAAATTGGATGAAATATTTGGTATCCAAATGGAGCATAAAAGTTTGAAGACAAAAAAACCACCGAATATCGGTGGTTTTAGGTGTTAGCGCTAATGGCAAAACTAGGCGATTAGATCACTTCTTGCCATTGATGATGGCGCGTGCCAGTTCATCGGCAACGTCTGCTGTCGTGCGGTTTTGCGCATCAGAAAGTTCGAAGATCTTTAGTAGCGTGTTGTAGATCTCTTCAACCTTAGCGGTGGATTTCTGCGGGTCATAATCTTTTTCGAACGAGACGTTGATGATACCGCCAGCGTTGATCACGTAATCTGGGGCATACAGGATACCCAGTTCTTTGAGCTTCTCACCATGGCGTAGCTCAGCAAGCTGGTTGTTGGCACAACCTGCCACAATCTTGGCTTTCAGTAGTGGAATCGTCGTGTCATTGATGGTGGCGCCCAAGGCACATGGCGCATAAATATCAACGTCTTGGTGATAGATATCTTGAGGAGCAACAACAGTCGCGCCAAACTCGGAAGCCACTTTGTCCAGTGATGACTGGTGAATATCAGTCACGATCAACTCGGCACCTTCTTCATGCAGGTGACGGCATAGGTAGTAACCTACGTGACCAACGCCCTGAATGGCGATTTTAAGGCCTTTAAGGCTATCCAAGCCACGCTGGTGCTTAACGGCGGCTTTAATGCCCAGATAAGTACCCAGTGCAGTATATGGTGATGGATCGCCGCTTTGGCCTTCTAGACCTGCCATATAAGGGGTTTCTTGGTGAGCGATCATGATGTCGCTGGTAGATACTCCCACATCCTCGGCTGAGTAGTATTTGCCGCCCAAGGTATGAATACAACGGCCGAAGGCACGGAATAGGGCTTCACGGTTTTCTACTTTAGGGTCGGCAATGATCACTGATTTACCGCCACCCATAGATAGACCTGCAAGGGCATTCTTGTAGGTCATGCCGCGAGACAGACGCAATACATCGGTCAACGCCTCGTCGTCAGACTCATAGTTCCACATTCTGCAACCACCTACAGCTGGGCCCAGGTTGGTGTTGTGAATGGCTATGATTGCACGTAAACCACTTTCCTTATCATGACAAAATACGACCTGTTCGTGGTCATCAAATGAGATAT
This sequence comes from Shewanella marisflavi, assembly GCF_002215585.1. Classification (NCBI taxonomy): domain Bacteria; kingdom Pseudomonadati; phylum Pseudomonadota; class Gammaproteobacteria; order Alteromonadales; family Shewanellaceae; genus Shewanella; species Shewanella marisflavi. The sequence continues at coordinate 2,642,399 of NZ_CP022272.1, read as the reverse complement.
GATTAAATACTGCCACTTTATGAGTTCTCCGCTTGGGAATTAAAACGCCGAACGCCAAATTGGCTCTGTCGACGGCTTGTTATATTTATTGCAGAACGATAGCATTTAGCGATACTCTCAACAAAGCAAAGATTGGTATTTATTGTGATCGGTGTGGCAATTTTGCTTTCCACTTTACGTTAACGTAAAGTTGTCTGTGGGTTTTCCCCAGAAATGCAGCTTGCCAAGCTTAATTCGCCCTTCACAACATAACTATAACAATAGGAAGCAGTATGACGGAACAAGCAGTCGAGAACAGCAAACCGCTCACCCCAGAAGAGCAAGAAGCAATGACACAACAATGGGTTAAAGAGCATTTTCAGAAGGCTAACCGCTTTCTGGCGGAGAAAGGGGTTATCCCGAGTAAAGTGATTGCCGAAGAGAGCCGTTACCTTGCGCCATTTCTTGCCGTGTGGAAAATGGAGTCAAAGCAGCCAAAACCACAAACCTTCTGGGTCATGTCTGGCGACCTGCCTTCAGACTATGTGGACGTTAAGGTTGCCGCCACGGCTCGCGATGCGATCCGTCATTTCTCTATGATGTGGCAGCTTAAAGCGGAAAATCTGGTTAAATCAGGTGCCGTAAAAGATAAGACTCAGGCTCAGTTTGCTCAGCTACTCGTGTCGCGTGCCGAGAGCTTGTATCAGATCCACAACGACGAAAAATTGTGGAAAGAAGGCTAAGCGTTTTAAACAGCTACAGCTTTTAACAAGCGCCTTTATAGCAACAAAAAAGCCGCCCATCAGAGGCGGCTTTTTTGTGTTTTTCGTTCGGACTTGCGCTCAATATGAGCCATATCCTTAGGCGAGGTAGGCGTATCCCGAATTGAGCAGCCAAACAAAATATTGCCCAATTGCTTGCTGCTGACAGAGGTTCATTGCCTGTTCGCCTTCGAAGCTAAACTGATTGGCTAGCAGCAGGAGTTCTTCATCTAACTCATCGTCTTCACTAAAGGTGTAGATCTCACCATTGATAAAGAGTCTGGCGTGTTTATCGCCTTCGAGACGAATCACTTTAAGTCCGCCGATGCGCTGTAAGCTGGCGCCATCTTCCAGGGCTTCCATTAGCTCTACCTGGGCGTAATTGTCCCCTTGCTTACAAAGATCCAGCTCGAAGCGGTTCTGACTTAGGGTCTGACCCAGTAACGTTTGATAGTGTTCTGGCTGAGACAAGATCTCAGAGACCAAGGCTAACATGCCTTCTTGCTGCTCAATGCTCAATAGGCCAGGGCTTGTAGGTTCCTGATTAGAGGTAAAGCGCTTATTGCCGCTATTGGTGTCGATTAAATGATCGGCAATACTGCTAAAGAGTTCTTGTTGGCTAGGTGCGCGAAAGCCTATTGAGTAACTCAGTGCCGTCTCTATGGTCTCGCCTCGGTGGGGAAAGCCTGGCGGAATATAAAGCATGTCACCGGCTTCGAGCACTACATCGATTATTGGTTCGAAGTCATCAATAAGCGCGGTGTGGGTATCGCCTCCACGTGGGGCATAATGGCCTTTGGGACCGACTTTCCAGCGCCTTTTGCCTTCGCCTTGCAGCAAGAAGACATCATAGTTGTCGATATGGGGGCCTACGCCGCCGCCCGGTGTGGCGTAAGAGACCATAAGATCATCGAAGCGCCAGTCGGGGATGAAGCGGAAGGCGTCTACCAAAGGCTCCGCATCTGGGTACCAATGGTTGACGGCCTGCACCAGGAGCTGCCAGTTATTTTCGCCAAAAGGGGCATAGTCTTCGATAGGCCCCTGAATGATTTGCCAGTTATCCTGCTGGGTCAGCACGATACGCGAGGCGACTTCCTCTTCACAGGCGAGTCCTGCCAGCTCATCGGCGGCGATAGGATCATGAAAAGATTTAAAGGCGCCCTTGATCACCAGAGGCTGCTTTTGCCAGTGATGGGTTAAAAAATCTTGTGTATCGAAATTGAGGCTGTACATAGAGTGATTCGCCAAGCTGTGGTGGGGAAATGGGGGCAGTATAAGCCCAAAAGATCATATTCTGAAAATAATAAAGGCGGTAAGCATTTGCCTACCGCCTTTATGTTAACCCTATGGGATGATTACTTTAGATCATCTACAAAGGCTTCGGCGCGGCCGATATAGTTTGCCGGCGTCATCTTCTTGAGTTCAGTTTTGACTTCAGCTGGCAGTTCCAGCTTGTCGATGAACTGTGCCAGTTGCTCGCCATCGATACGCTTACCACGGGTCAGCTCTTTAAGCTTCTCGTATGGTTTCTCGATGCCGTAACGACGCATAACGGTTTGAACTGGCTCAGCCAGTACTTCCCAGTTTTGGTCCAGCTCTTCACGCAGGTGAACCTCGTTCACCTCCAGCTTGCTGATCCCTTTAAGGGTCGCCTGGTAGGCAATTAACGCGTGAGCCATGCCCACACCTAAGTTACGTAGCACTGTAGAGTCGGTCAGGTCGCGCTGCCAACGAGACACTGGCAGTTTTGCCGCCAAGTGTTGCATCAGAGCATTTGCGATACCCAGGTTGCCTTCTGAGTTTTCAAAGTCAATTGGGTTAACCTTGTGCGGCATGGTCGATGAACCAATTTCACCAGCAACGGTTTTCTGCTTGAAATGACCCAGGGCGATATAACCCCAGATGTCACGGTCAAAATCGATCAATACGGTATTGAATCGCGCAACGGCATCGAACAGCTCAGCGATATAATCGTGTGGCTCGATCTGTGTGGTGTAAGGATTCCAGTTGAGTCCCAGGCTGGTCACGAAACGTTCAGACAGGGTGTGCCAGTCAACTTCAGGGTAGGCTGACAGGTGAGCGTTGTAGTTTCCTACGGCGCCGTTGATCTTACCCATGATCTTAACCGCTTGGATCTGCTTAAGCTGACGCTCAAGACGCACGGCTACGTTGGCCATCTCTTTACCTAAGGTAGAAGGAGAGGCTGGCTGGCCGTGGGTACGAGACATCAGTGGCACAGAGCGATACTCGGTCGCTAGCTTCTTAACACTGTCTACAATCTGCTGACAGTAAGGCACCAGCACCTGCTCGCGAGCTTCGCTAAGCATCAGACCGTGAGACAGGTTATTGATATCTTCAGAGGTACAGGCAAAGTGCACGAACTCATCGATAGCAACCAGCTCACTATTATCCGCGATCTTCTCTTTGATAAAGTACTCGACCGCCTTCACATCGTGGTTGGTGGTGGCTTCGATGGCCTTGACGCGCATTGCATCTGCTTCGCTGAAGTTGTCTTTGATCTGATCGAGCAAAGCCAGCGCGGCTTCGCTAAAAGGAGGAACTTCTTCAATTTCTGGGCAGCTGGATAGCAGCTTTAGCCAGTTTATTTCGACTTGAACACGGTATTTGGTCAGGCCGTACTCGCTGAAAATCCCTCGCAATGAGGCGGTTTTACTACCATAACGACCGTCTACCGGAGAGATAGCAGTTAGTGCGGAAAGTTCCATTAGAAGCTCCTTTAATGAACTTAGCTTATTATTTATAGGGTGAGGCTTTTCTTAGCTGTATCAACTATTGTTTTTCTCGAGAAGACAAGGTGTCTGCGCTTGCCTCCAAGTTGGCGCCACAACACTGCACTGCGCATGGCAGCCAGTAGCAGGGCACGTATCTTTTGTTGTACCAGAGGTTGTTTCAGAAACTCGGGATTGCCCGATATCTGTATTTTGGGACCTAAGGTACTGATAATGTCGCTGTAGATGCCGGCAAAGTTGGCGACTACCTGATCATCGGTAATCGCAAAATGGTGCAGCTGTCTGTGTACCTGATTGATCCTTTCGGCCAGCATGCCCATGGCGTTCGCACTGCGGGATAGCTTGCGCTCTAGCGCCAAAATGCCGATGAGGTAACGGGTGATCTCAACATCTTTCTGCTTGTCATCGCCCAACTGATTCAACACCAGTTGGTAGCCACGATTCAATGCAGCCTTGTCGCTGTATACATCGGCAGTGTTATCGGGATTGGTCACCATAATGGTGTTTAGACAAGCGCCAAGCATCTCATCGTCAGCCTGGCCATGTCTGGCGACCTTCTGTACTTGGCCAATTGCCTGAAGAATACCGGCAAAGGCCATGGTTCTGTCGAAAATCGGCTCACTCACGGTTTACTCTCTTATCAGGGTGTCTATGATACCGCCGCCAAGGCAGACTTCACCGTCATAAAACACGGCTGACTGGCCTGGGGTCACGGCCGCTACCGGCTCGTCGAAGATCACTTTGATGCGATCTTCCCCTTCATAGGTAAGGGTACAGGCAACGTCTTGCTGGCGATAACGCGTCTTAACTGTGATCGCTGCGCCATCGGCCGGCCCCTTTCTGTCGACCCAGTGCAGTTGATCGGCATAGAAACCCACTGACATGAGGCGAGGGTGCTGACCGCCTTGGCCGACGACTAATACGTTACGTTCGAGATCTTTATCTACTACATACCAAGGATCGTCATTGCTGTTTTTCATTCCGCCAATGCCCAGACCTTTGCGTTGGCCCAGGGTGTGATACATCAAGCCCTGATGCTCGCCAATCACTTCACCTTCGGCGGTTTCTATCTTGCCAGGCTGTGCTGGTAAGAAGGTACTTAGAAAATCGGTAAACTTACGTTCGCCAATAAAGCAGATGCCCGTGCTGTCTTTCTTATCATGGGTAACTAAACCCATCTTCTTGGCGATGTCACGCACTTCGCTTTTTTCCAGCTCACCAACGGGAAACAGTGAGCGAGCGATCTGCTCGTGGCTCAAGGTGTAGAGGAAATAGCTCTGGTCTTTGTTGCCATCGACGCCACGCAGCATCTGACTCTGGCCCGAAGCATCGCTGCGGCGCACGTAATGCCCCATGGCAATGTAGTCGGCGTCTAAGATATCGTCGGCAAACTCAAGAAATGCTTTGAATTTAATCTCTTTGTTACACATGATGTCTGGGTTAGGGGTACGACCGGCCTTGTATTCGGCAAGGAAGTATTCGAACACGTTATCCCAGTATTCAGCGGCAAAGTTGACCGTGTGCAGCTTGATGCCGAGCTTGTCACAAACGGCTTGAGCGTCTTTAAGATCTTCTGCCGCGGCACAATACTCATCGGTATCGTCCTCTTCCCAGTTCTTCATGAACAGGCCTTCGACTTGATAGCCCTGCTGTATGAGAAGATAGGCGGAAACAGATGAATCAACACCGCCGGACATGCCGACGATCACTTTTTTACCGTTTGGATTGGGTTCGATTGATGCCATAAATCCTAAAAACCAATTAAATATGTGTAGCTACGGCGTTTTGTCCAGCTGTCTAAAGTGGCTTTCGCCTAAGTCGGGCAGATCCCAATTTGACCTGCTATCTGGAAAATGTGTCGCCGTAATATGCGGGGGCATATTCTATCATGCATTGTGGCTTTGGGCTAACAGGAGAAACTGGCTATTGACCACGTCAGTCGAAAAGAGTTTTCCCTGGCGATAGTCGTGTATGCATTGCAATACCAGAGGGCTTCTGAGCTGTAGTTTGCGTTGCTCTATCTCATCGAGGGTCATCCACAGGGCGCGGCAGATGGCATTGTCTTGGGGCGCTGGTGTGAGTAACTCATCAAGGGTGCAAGCATAGGTGAAGCGAAGAAAGGCCAAATCTTCATTGGCTTGAAACTGATAAATCTTGATGAGTGATTGTGGTTTGATGGCAAGTCCTGTCTCTTCCAGCACCTCGCGCGCGCAGGCTTGGGTTAAACTTTCATGGGCTTCCAGATGACCTGCGGGCTGATTATAGGTGAGCTTGCCATCGATAAGCTCCTCTACCATTAGGTATTTATCTTCGCAGGCGATCACACAGGCTACCGTGACATTGGGTTTATAGCGCTCCATCTATGACCTCGTTAGGATTGGGGTAAGACTCTATACTCGCCGTTTTTAATCTCATCTAGGCACCACTGACCTATTTTATAACGAATTAATCTGAGGGTAGGGTAACCGACATGGGCCGTCATTCGTCTGACCTGGCGGTTGCGTCCTTCACAGATCTCAATAGATAACCAGCTTGTGGGGATCTGCTGGCGTTCTCTTACCGGCGGCGTGCGCGGCCAGATGTCAGGTTGAGGCATACGAGTGACATTTGCCGGCAGCGTTGGGCCATCTTTTAGATTCACGCCATTTCTGAGTGCTTCGATGGCCTCGTCGGTTGGAATGCCCTCGACCTGCACCCAGTAGGTCTTATAGGTTTTCTTTTTCGGTTCGGTAATACGAGATTGCAGCACGCCGTCGTTGGTGAGTAGCAGCAGGCCTTCGCTGTCGCGATCCAGACGCCCGGCGGCGTAAACCCCTTCTATGGGGATGAAGTCTTTGAGGGTCTTACGCCCTTGATCATCGGTAAACTGACACAAGACATCGAATGGCTTGTTGAACAGCACTATGATGGGATTTTCCGGACGCGGCTTGGGCTTTTTCGAGGTAAATTTCCCCGGCTTATGCAAGCGAGGTTTGCCTTTGGGATTGACGGCGCTCGAGGTTTTTGGGCCTTGGCTGCGACGAGTGATTTTAGATTTTGTGGGTTTGGTCTGACTCAAGTGGCAAACTTCTGGGGTAGTGTATGCTAATGCTGACATTGTACTGTGCATTCGCCATTAGTGGAATTTGAATATTGGCGTGAATGATTTATGATGTCGGCCAATTAAATGTGATCGATAGCAAAACGTGAACAGAATTTGAGATGTTAACCGCGCTTTGTTTTGCATTAAATCGGTTTAAGTGTCAGGGCATGTCCCTTGGGCGTTCACCCTTACAGTTTATCCTTTTCATGCCTCGCATTCGCCATCGTAAAATTATAATAATTACATCATAGTGATTTGATTCATAAACAATTTATTTTATAAAAACGTAGGAAATAAAATGAACGACAATCCAACGATCATCTATACGGAGACTGATGAAGCTCCGGCACTCGCGACCCTATCTTTACTGCCAATCATCAAGCACTTTACTGCCGCCGCAGGCGTCGGTGTTGAGACTCGTGATATTTCACTCTCTGGCCGTGTTATTGCTAATTTTCCTGAATTTTTAAGCCCAGAACAGCAGATCTCAGATGCCCTCGCTGAATTGGGTGAATTGGCCACTAAGCCAGAAGCCAATATCATCAAACTGCCTAACATCAGTGCCTCTATCCCTCAATTAAAAGCTTGTATCAAAGAGCTGCAGGAAAAAGGTTACGCGCTGCCTAACTATCCTGATGAGCCCCAAAATGATGCAGAAGCCGATATCAAGGCGCGTTATGACAAGATTAAGGGCAGTGCCGTAAACCCAGTATTGCGTGAAGGTAACTCAGATCGTCGCGCGCCAACTTCGGTAAAGAACTACGCCAAAAAGAACCCACACTCAATGGGAGCTTGGAGCCGTGATTCTAAGTCACACGTTGCCCATATGGATGCAGGTGATTTTTACGGCAGTGAGCAATCTGTTACTGTCAATGCGCCAACCAGTGTCGATATTCTGTTTGAAGGTAAAGATGGCAGCAGCAAGACGCTAAAATCTGGCCTTGAGCTGCTGGCTGGCGAAGTGATTGACGCCTCAACCATGAGCAAGAAGGCGCTAGTGGCTTATATGGAGCGCGAAATTGAGGCTGCAAAAGCTGAAGATGTGCTGTTATCACTGCACCTGAAGGCCACCATGATGAAGGTGTCAGATCCTATTTTATTTGGTCACGCGGTGAAGGTTTATTACAAGTCACTATTTGACAAGCATGGCCAGCTGTTTGAAGAGCTAGGTGTCGATGTTAATAATGGTTTCGGTGACGTCTATGCCAAGATCGCTAGCCTACCAGCGGAAAAGCAGGCCGAAATCGAAGCGGATATCGCCGCTATCTACGCCGAGCGTCCTGCGTTGGCCATGGTTGATTCTGACCGCGGTATCACCAACCTACACGTGCCAAGCGATGTGATTATCGATGCTTCTATGCCTGCGGCTATTCGCTCATCAGGTCAGATGTGGGGACCAGATGGCAAGCTGAAAGATACCAAGGCGTTGATCCCAGATCGTTGCTACGCCGGTGTGTACCAAGAAACCATCCAGTTCTGTAAAGAGCATGGCGCTTTCGATCCAACTACCATGGGTAGCGTACCCAATGTTGGCCTGATGGCACAGAAAGCCGAAGAGTATGGTAGCCATGACAAGACCTTTGAAATGGCTGCAGACGGTGTGGTGAAGGTTATCGATGCTGCCGGCAATCTACTCATGTCTCACGATGTGGAAGCGGGTGATATCTGGAGAATGTGCCAGGTGAAAGACGCGCCTATCCGTGACTGGGTTAAGCTGGCGGTAAACCGCGCGCGTCTGTCGTCAACGCCTGCCGTCTTCTGGCTTGATGAGAACCGTGCCCACGATGCCCAACTGATTGCCAAAGTGAACACGTATCTGCCTGAGCATGATACCGATGGTCTAGAGATCCATATCATGGCGCCGGTTGAAGCCACTCGTTTCTCACTGGAGCGAATCAAACAAGGCCTGGATACCATTTCGGTGACGGGTAACGTATTGCGTGACTACTTAACGGACCTTTTCCCAATTCTTGAGCTGGGTACCAGTGCTAAGATGCTCTCAATCGTACCATTGATGAGTGGTGGTGGATTGTTTGAGACAGGTGCTGGTGGTAGTGCGCCTAAGCACGTTCAACAGGTGGAGAAAGAAGGTCACCTGCGCTGGGATTCTCTCGGTGAGTTTTTGGCCCTTGGCGCGTCACTCGAGCACTTGAGCCAAAACTATGATAATCCTAAGGCCCAGGTATTGGCCGATGCATTGGATAATGCCATTGGTAAGTTCCTCGACGAGAATCGTTCGCCTTCACGTCGTGTGGGTGAGCTGGATAACCGTGGTAGCCATTTCTATCTGGCCATGTACTGGGCTCAGGCATTAGCAGCGCAGGACAGTGATGCTGAGCTTAAGGCTAAGTTTGCGCCATTAGCGGAAGCCTTTGTCAATAACGAAGCTAAGATAGTTGCAGAGTTAAACGGTGCACAGGGTCCGGCAGTTGACTTGGGTGGTTACTATCGCCTGGATGCTGCTAAGGCAACAGCGGCGATGCGTCCAAGTGCAACACTTAATCAGCTGTTAAGCTAATAGCTGGTTGAAAAAGGCGCCTTGTGCGCCTTTTTCACAATAAATAAAAAAGGCAGGGATAACCCTGCCTTTTTTGTTTTTTTAAACCCACTATTTAGTGGGCGATATCGCTGACGCGTGCATCCCTTTAGGCCCCTGTTCCACCTCGAATTGGACTGATTGGCCTGCTTTTAGAGTTCGATAGCCTTCCATTTCAATGGTAGAATAGTGTGCGAAAACGTCTTCACCACCAGCTTCAGGGCAGATAAACCCGAATCCTTTGGCGTTGTTGAACCATTTCACAGTTCCGTTTGCCATACTTCCACTTCCTTCTGTTGTTTACTGACCAGTAAGATAGTAAAACTTAATGAGGCGGGGTAAATTCACCGCTCGATGAACAGAATGAAACCAGTAAAAGCGGATGTCAAGATTAATTTAACAAAAAGGCAACAATTGGCGCGGGAATACCGGGAAATGGTTTTAATGGTCGGATGAGTGATAGGTTTATCCTGGGTAGGTAGTAACATTTGGAAGAAGCCAAAACTAGAGGCTAATATTGAAATATGGGTAAAGTAGGTAATATTGAGCACATTGAAGAGCGCGCGGAAACAGAGCTTATGCCGCCTTCTATGTACAAAGTGATCTTAAATAATGATGACTATACCCCGATGGACTTTGTCATCGAGGTGTTACAACTCTTTTTTAATAAAAACGAACAAGAAGCCACAGATATCATGTTGGCGATACATCATCAGGGTAAGGGAATTTGCGGCGTTTTCCCTTTTGGCATTGCAGAAACTAAGGTCGCACAAGTAAATCAGTTTGCAAGACAAAACCAACATCCGTTACTGTGTTCATTAGAGAAAGCCTGAAGATCGAAGTTTTGTGATTATTTTAGGGGGTGCTTATGTTAAATAAAGATTTAGAGGTCACCTTGAATCTGGCGTTTCAGCAAGCCAGAGACGCGCGGCACGAATACATGACCGTAGAGCATCTGCTATTGGCGTTAATCGACAATCCAGCGGCCCAAGAGGCGTTATTGGCCTGCGGTGCGAATCTCGACAAACTAAGAGAAGATGTGTCGAGTTTCATCGAACAAACCACTCCTATTATCAGCGACCCAAATGATGATAGAGAAACCCAACCCACCTTAGGTTTTCAGCGTGTTCTGCAGCGCGCGGTTTTTCATGTGCAGTCTTCTGGTCGCAATGAAGTCACCGGCGCCAATGTCTTAGTGGCTATTTTTAGCGAGCAGGAATCCCAGGCGGTGTACCTGTTACGCAACGGTGAGATCACCCGTCTTGATGTGGTGAACTACATCTCGCACGGTGTTGCGCGCGATGAACTGGACAATGCCCAAGAGCCTGAGCAGATTGAAGATAATAGCGAACCGGAAGAGCGCAGTAAGCTGTCGCAATTTACTGCGAATCTCAACGAAGAGGCACGCAAGGGCAATATCGATCCTCTGATTGGCCGCGCCGATGAAATTGAGCGCTCGATTCAGATCTTATGTCGCCGTCGTAAGAATAACCCGCTATTGGTGGGTGAAGCGGGCGTGGGTAAGACGGCAATCGCTGAAGGTTTAGCCTATCGCATCGTTAACGATGAAGTGCCCGAGGTGATGGCTGATGCCACCGTCTACTCTTTAGATCTTGGTGCACTGCTGGCGGGCACCAAATACCGCGGGGATTTTGAGAAACGTTTCAAGAGCCTACTTAAGGAGCTGGCGCAAGACGAACATGCAATTTTGTTTATCGACGAGATCCACACCATCATTGGTGCCGGCGCCGCGTCAGGCGGTGTGATGGATGCGTCTAACTTATTAAAACCGCTTCTGTCTAGCGGTCACCTGCGTTGCATGGGCTCAACCACTTTCCAGGAATACCAGAGTATCTTTGAGAAAGATCGAGCCCTTGCAAGACGCTTCCAGAAAGTCGATATTAATGAGCCTTCGGTGGCAGAAACCACCAAGATCCTACAAGGCCTCAAGAGCAAGTATGAAGAGCACCATGGTGTGCGCTATACCCTGGCAGCACTCTCGGTTGCGTCTAAGCTATCGGATAAGCATATCAATGACAGACACTTGCCCGATAAGGCGATAGACGTTATCGATGAGGCAGGGGCTCGTATGGCGATGCAACCTGCTAGCAAGCGTAAGAAGACCATAGGCCAGGCGGAGATCGAGTCGATTATCGCCAAGATGGCGCGGATCCCTGAGAAGACGGTTTCGGCAAACGACAAGGATATGCTGAAAAATCTTGAGCGTAATCTCAAGATGGTGGTATTTGGTCAAGATAAGGCCATTGAAGCACTTAGCTCGGCGATACGTCTGTCGCGCAGTGGCCTGAGCGGCGCTCACAAGCCTGTGGGGAGCTTTTTGTTTGCCGGGCCAACCGGTGTAGGTAAAACCGAGGTAACCAGCCAACTGGCGTCCTGTCTTAGCCTCAAGCTGGTGCGTTTTGATATGTCTGAGTACATGGAGAGTCATACCGTGTCTCGCCTTATCGGTGCACCACCAGGCTATGTTGGTTACGATCAGGGTGGTTTGTTGACCGATGCAGTGATAAAGAATCCTCACTGTGTGGTATTGCTCGATGAGATTGAAAAAGCGCATCCTGATGTCTATAACCTGTTGCTTCAGGTGATGGATCACGGCACCTTGACGGACAACAATGGCCGTAAGGCGGACTTTAGGCACGTGACCTTAGTGATGACCACTAACGCCGGTGTGCAGGAGACGGTGCGTAAATCGATTGGCTTTAAGCAGCAAGATCATAGTCAGGACGCCTTGTCTGAGATTAATCGAGTCTTTTCGCCTGAATTTAGAAACCGCTTAGATGAGATCATCTGGTTCAATCATCTGGATATGACAGTGATTGCCAAGGTGGTTGATAAGTTCCTGGTCGAGTTACAGGCGCAGCTTGATGAGAAATCTGTGGTGCTTGAGGTGAGCGATGAAGCCAGAACCTTGCTGGCCGAGAAGGGCTATGATAAGGCGATGGGCGCGCGGCCAATGGCGCGCGTGGTCACCGAGATGATTAAACGTCCGCTTGCCGATGAGATCCTCTTTGGCCAACTTGAGAAGGGCGGTACGGCCTATGTTGATGTTGACGGTGATAAGCTGAGCATTAAGGTCGAGCGACCGGAAAAGCTGACACAGACATAAAGAAAAAAGGCTGCAATTGCAGCCTTTTTTATGATTTGTTATGGGCTTATCACAAAGGATAACGCCGCCTGTTCTCTGGTCAGGAACTATCCGTGCAGGAACAAAAAAAACCGGCTCTGCCGGTTTTTATTTCGTTAGCTAACTTTAGCGTGAACGGAAGACGATGCGCCCTTTGCTCAAATCATAAGGGGTCAGCTGTACAGTGACCTTATCACCCGTCAGAATACGGATGTAGTTTTTACGCATTTTGCCTGAGATATGGGCGATTACTACGTGACCATTCTCTAGCTCTACTCGAAACATTGTATTTGGCAAGGTTTCAAGAATAGTGCCTTGCATCTCAATGTTGTCTTCTTTCGCCATTAATCAGTTATCCTGTTAGCCTTCAAATATTAAAAACGGGCGTATCATGCCGCAAATTGGCGCTGCTGTAAAGAGGTGTTCGTTATCTGGGCAAATATCTGTTTGCTTTCTTTTTTCTGATTTCTTCGCTTTATTCGCTTCGTTGCCAACCGTTTGTGGTTAAGATCTCATAGGGGTGATAGGCGGTCTTGTAATTCATCTTACGCGACTCATGGATCTGATAACCCAGATAAACATGTGCTTTATTCATCTGTTTTGCAAGCTGGCACTGCAGTAGGATCATAAAGGATCCCAGAGAGCGTTTATCCAATTCAGGCGCAAAAAAGCTATAGATGGCAGATAGGCTGTTAGGCAGTATATCGGTCACCGCAACGCCGATGAGTTTGCCTTGAAGCCTGAGTTCCAGCAATTGGGGGGGATGCCAACTGCACTGCACGAAATGATCGTATTGTTCTCTCGATGGCGGGTACATGGGACCGTCATGATGACGCGCCTTGATGTATGTCTCGTACAATGCATAGTGCTCGTCGCTGCAGGCATCAACCAGAGACCAGCTGATATCCTGATTTTGCTTTAGGGTGCGCTTCTGCCGACGTGAGGGCTGAAAAGCGCCTACGGGGATCCTTATTGGCAGACAAGCCTGGCAGTGGGGACAATGAGGCTTGTATATGGTTTCGCCACTGCGTCTAAACCCTAAGGCGAGTAACTTTTCAAACAAGGTTAAGTCGAGCGATTCTTCTTGCAGTACCAACAGTTGTTCTTGTTTGTTGGGCAGGTAACTGCAGTCGAAAGTGTGGGTCATGCCCACTTGAATGGTATCCGATCTAGAGCTCAAGCTGCACCTCTTGGGGATGCCAGGCATCGCTGGCGACTTCAACATCGCGAAAACGCTTCAACAAGTTGATGAAATCGTTACGCTTAAGCGCTTTTGCGCCCAGTGACGCCAGATGAGGATTCATGACCTGGGCATCGATTAGGCGGTACTTGTGTGCGAGCAGATGTTGATGCAACATCGCCATGGCGGCCTTGGAGGCATTGCTTTGCAGGTGAAACATGGACTCGCCACAAAATACCTGGCCAATGGCGACCCCATAGAGGCCGCCGATGAGCTTATTATCATCCCATACCTCCACCGAATGCGCCTTGTGCTGCTGATGAAGGGCTTTATAGGCAGTTTGAATTTCAGCTGTGATCCAGGTGCCTTCCTTGCCTTGGCGAGTAAGGGCGCAGTTTTCAATTACCTGATTAAAAGCGCGGTTAACGCTGAAATGCCACTTGCTTCGTTTGATGTGACGCTTGAGGCTACGACTAACCTTGAGTGCACCCGGTACGAATACGGCACGCGGGTCTGGCGACCACCAAAGTATGGGGTCGTTTTCGTTAAACCAAGGAAAAATCCCCTCATAATAGGCGTTGAGTAGTCGCTTGGGGTGAAGATCGCCACCGATGGCCAAGAGTCCGTTTGGATCGGTTAAGGCAAACTCCGGTGAGGGGAACTTTGCCAGTTCATGATTTAAATAGGACAGTGAGTTCACAATTGAGTAAAATTAGTTATCGGCCTCTTTATAAGTTAGCGGAAAACCTCTTATGTTGAAACCTGCAGCGCTTCACTTTCGCCTTATTTGGTCAGTTTTTATCTTAGCGGCAAGTTTGGGTCTGTGTGCTGGTGTGAATGCAGCCTATGAGCGGAATCAAGCTGTGCCAGTTGAGAAGGTCGAATATGGCTATGTAACCTCGGTGCGCAATATTACACAAACTCAATTGGTTGAAGATCGTAATCAGGGGTGGCGTACATTTGGCGGCGCGCTCATAGGCGGCGTCATAGGTCACCAGTTTGGTGGTGGTAGCGGTAAGGATGTGGCGACCGTATTAGGTGCCTTAATAGGTGGCGGTATAGGCCACAGAGCGGGCGACGATTATTATCAGCAACTCAAACTCGTGGAGTTGATGATCCGCTATGAAGATGGCCAAGAGGTGATGGTTATCCAAGATTATGACCCAGGTATGATTTTTAATGTCGATGATGAAGTTCGAGTGGTGTACCTGCAAGGCCGGGTGCGGGTCGATCTGGCCATGTAGCTGGCATTATTTGTTGAGCAATAGTACAAATAAAAAAGGAGCCGCTAGGCTCCTTTCTTCTGCATTATTTGCCGGTTTAACTTAGAAACCGCGAGGTAGTTGTCCTTTACCTGCAAGCTTGGCTCGCCATAGCTCTTTTGGCGTCATACCGCCAGAAGTTGATTTACTAGCAGTAGCTTTAGCCTTTACTGGCGCCGCCTTCTTAGGAGCAGCCTTTGGCTTTTCTGCTTTAGGTGTGGCTTTTGCAGCTGGAGTCGCTGTGCCTTGCTCGGCCAACATGGCCTCTAAATCACTAAAACGAAGAGATTTACCACCATCGATCTTATACCAGCTTCCTTTCTGCTCGATAGTCACGCTCTTACCCTGGGCTTTACTCAAGGCCGTTTCGAGTGAGCTAATTACCTCTTCTTTGGTCAACTTTGACATAGTATTAACCTATTTCTTTTAATGTGTAATTGAAGGTTTGGCCTAATTTTATAGTTGAAACGCCCGAAATGTCCAATTTTCACAGAAATTCAACGTATTTCTATGAACTGAGCCCCAGATATGGCTAAACTAGGCGCTAATATCACAGCTAATTTTTCGTGCTTGAGTGAGAGGTTGGCTTATCTTATCTGATTCAGATTAGGAGCTTAGATGAATCGCACAGCATTAACCCGCTACCTTACGGAATTTCTGCAGGTGGGCAATTATAAGGACTATGCCCCCAACGGTTTACAGGTGGAAGGTAAGGAGCGAATAAAGACGATTGTGACTGGAGTGACCGCCTGTCAGGCGTTGATCGATAGAGCGGTTGAGCTAAATGCCGATGCCCTGCTGGTGCACCATGGTTTCTTTTGGAAGGGGGAGTCAGAGACCATTACCGGCATGAAGTATCGCCGTATTAAGGCGCTGATTAATAATGATATTAATCTTTATGGCTATCATCTTCCGCTCGATGGTCATCCTATGCTGGGCAACAATGCTGAGCTGGCTCGAGAGCTAGGCATTATCGATGCGGAATCGGTAGAAGGGGTTGCTCAAGGCCTTGTGTGGCAAGGACGTTTGGATGAACCTATGGCGCCAAGTGCGTTTGCTGCTCATCTTGCCAGCGTACTAGGACGTGAGGCGCTGCATCTTGGCGAGAGTGATAAAGCTATCCATCATCTGGCCTGGTGCAGTGGCGGCGCTCAAGATTATATCGATATCGCGGTTGAGCTAGGTGTCGATGCCTTTATTAGCGGCGAAGTATCTGAGCGCACCTTCCATAGCGCCGTAGAGCAAAATATTCATTACTACGCTGCGGGTCACCACGCCACAGAAAGATTTGGTATCAAGGCATTGGGCGAGCATCTGGCGAATGAGTTTGGCTTGACCCATCACTTTGTGGATATCCACAACCCAGTGTAGTGGCGCTGTGAACTGAGCTTATTATTAGGTGATAACCTAAAAGAAAAGGCCGCTAATTAGCGGCCTTTTTGCTTTAAATCAAAGGGGATTTGGCTTACTTGACTCGCATGCCAGGTTGAGCGCCTTCATGGGGCTCCAGAATCCACAGATCTTTCTTACCCGGTCCTGCGGCAAGCACCATACCCTCAGACATGCCGAAACGCATCTTACGTGGTGCCAGGTTGGCCACCATCACAGTTAGCTTGCCTTCTAGGTCTTCTGGGGCATAGGCTGACTTGATACCGGCAAAGACCTGCTTGGTTTCGCCACCTAGGTCGAGTTGCAGCTTAAGTAGCTTGTTGGCTTCAGGTACATGCTCTGCCTTGGCGATGCGAGCGATACGCAGATCCAACTTGGCAAAATCATCGAAGCTGATCTCTTCGCTGATAGGGTCAAGCTCCAGCTGGCTTTTAGGGGCTTCAGTTACCTGGAGGTTTTCGGTCGAGGCTTCAATGATGGCTTCGATGTTTTTCATTTCGACGCGCTGCATCAGGGCCTTGAATGGCGCAATTTCGTGACCGCTCAGATCTTTGGCTAAATCATCCCAAGTCAGTTCAAGTTGCAGGAAGGTCTCAACATCCTGGGCCAGTTTAGGCAACACAGGCTTAAGATAAGTAACCAGGATGCGGAACAGGTTCAGCGCATTGCTACACACCTGATGGGCTTCCTCTTGCTTATCTTCCTGCTTAACTAGTTGCCAAGGTGCAGCATCGGCAACATAGGCGTTGGCGATATCGGCAAGCGCCATGATTTCACGCATTGCTTTACCAAATTCGCGGGTTTCGTAAAACTCGGCAATCGTATCGGCTTTGGCGAGGAAGGTTTCGCTCAGGCTGGTATCGGCTACCTTGGCGAGCTTGCCATCGAAACGCTTGCTGATAAAGCCTGCGGTGCGTGAGGCGAGGTTAACCAGTTTACCCACGAGATCTGAGTTGACGCGTTGAGCGAAGTCTTCCAGGTTAAGGTCTAGGTCATCGATACGGCTGCTGAGTTTAGCCGCGTAGTAGTAACGCAGGTACTCAGGGTTTAAGTTATCCAGATAGGTTCTGGCCTTGATAAAGGTACCCTTAGATTTTGACATCTTGGCGCCGTTTACCGTCACATAACCATGGGCGTATACGCTGTTTGGCTTACGGTAACCTGCACCTTCAAGCATGGCTGGCCAGAAGAGGCTGTGGAAGTAAACGATATCCTTACCGATGAAGTGGTACACCTCGGCGGTAGAGTCTTTGGCCCAGAATTCGTCGAAGCTTAGGTCGCTACGCTTGTTACACAGATTTTTGAATGAGCCCATATAACCGATAGGAGCATCGAGCCAGACGTAGAAGAATTTACCCGGCGCATCAGGGATCTCGAAACCAAAATAGGGGGCATCACGGGTGATATCCCACTGCTGTAGGCCTTGGTCGAACCATTCGCCCAGCTTGTTGGCCATCTCTTGTTGCAGTGAGCCTGAGCGGGTCCACTCTTTTAACATCTCTTCGAAGGCGGGAAGGTCGAAGAAGAAGTGCTCAGTTTCTTTCATCACAGGTGTTGCGCCTGATACCGCCGACTTAGGATCGATCAGATCCGTTGGGCTGTAGGTCGCGCCGCAGCTGTCACAGTTGTCGCCATACTGATCGACAGACTTACACTTAGGGCAGGTGCCTTTCACGAAGCGATCCGGCAGGAACATAGACTTTTCAGGGTCGAATAGCTGAGAGATGGTTTTCGACTTGATATAGCCACCATCGCGCAGCTTTAAGT
Source organism: Shewanella marisflavi (assembly GCF_002215585.1). NCBI lineage: Bacteria > Pseudomonadati > Pseudomonadota > Gammaproteobacteria > Alteromonadales > Shewanellaceae > Shewanella > Shewanella marisflavi. The sequence continues at coordinate 2,624,548 of NZ_CP022272.1, read as the reverse complement.
AGATCTCGCTTGCCAGTTCACGGTTCTCATCGCTGTGAGTGCTGTGGAAGTTATCGAACTGGATATTAAAGTCGGCAAAATCTTGCTGATGTTCTTTCTGTACCTGAGCGATCATCTCTTCAGGCGCCATGCCCAGCTGTTGTGCTTTAAGCATGATGGGTGTGCCGTGGGCATCGTCTGCACAGATATAGTGACATTCGTGGCCGCGTAGCTTTTGAAAACGCGCCCAGATATCGGTTTGAATATATTCAAGCATGTGACCTAAATGTATGGGGCCATTGGCGTACGGAAGTGCGCTGGTCACGAGAATTTTACGTTGTGAAGTTGCCATCTTGTCTCTAAATCAGTAAGTGCCCAAAAAGAATGGCATAGATACTAACCGATCATCGCTAAAGTTTCATCAAAAGCTGCTTTAAGTGAATTAAATCTATCCGAATATGAAGAGTTTTTCTGATACACTTATTCAAATTTATTTTCGGAGGTAGTCGTTTTGTCTTCAGCGTCTCAGAATTATCATCTCAGTGATGATCTGCTTGGTCCGGTTTTGGCGATTTTAGATGCCCATCAAGATCCCTATTTAATGCAAGGTTTGGTGAGCGCAGGTTGTGTGACCAAGCTAGATATCGAAGGCAAGCGATTGCAACTTGGGCTTTGTTATCCTTATCCCTGTCAGAGCCAGTATCGCGACACCGTTATGGCAATCACCAATAAGTTAGCAGTGCTCGATGCCATCGATGAAGTGGAATGTGAAATCGATTTTCAACCTGCCGTTATCTCTTCTGGCGCCGTTGAACCCTTACCAAACGTCAAGCAGGTGATCGCCGTAGCTTCTGGTAAAGGCGGCGTGGGGAAATCAACCACTTCAGTTAACCTGGCGTTGGCGCTCGCAGCCGAAGGCGCCAAGGTGGGTATACTCGATGCCGATATTTATGGTCCCTCAATTCCTTTAATGCTTGGTGTGCCCAACTTTAACCCTGTTTCGCCTGACGGCAAGATGATGACGGCTGCCGAGGCCCATGGCATCGCTGCACAGTCGATTGGTTTTATCGTCAGTGGTGATGAAGCTGCCGTGTGGCGCGGCCCTATGGCGGCGGGCGCCTTAGCACAGCTCCTCAACGAGACCTTGTGGCCAGAACTGGATTACTTGGTGATCGACATGCCACCAGGGACAGGTGATATTCAGCTCACCTTATCGCAAAAGGTGCCTGTGAGCGGTGCAGTCGTGGTGACTACGCCGCAGGATATCGCCCTAGCAGATGCCAAGAAGGGGATAAGCATGTTCCAGAAGGTGAATATACCTGTGCTGGGCATAGTGGAAAATATGAGCTTCCATATTTGCAGTGATTGTGGTCATAAGGAACACCTCTTCGGTGAAGATGGCGGTCTTAAGATGGCTGAGCGCTATAATGTGCCGTTGCTGGGCCAATTGCCTCTGCAACTCAATATTCGTGAGGATGTGGATAAAGGTGTGCCGACTGTGGTCGCCGACGGTGAGAGCCAAGTGGCCTTGCTGTATAAGGAGATTGCCAGAAAAGTCGGGGCACAACTTGCCCTGAGCCAGACACAGAGTGTCGTATCTATTTCAATTTCAGATGATGAGTAAGGTTTAAAAGCATGAATTCGCAATGTGTCATAATTGGTATCGCTGGGGCATCGGCGTCGGGTAAGAGTCTAATCGCGAAGACTATCTATGAGGAGTTATGTCGTGATTTGGGCACTGACCAGATAGGTGTGATTGCCGAAGATGCTTATTATAAAGATCAGAGTCATCTGTCGATGGATCAGCGAGTATTGACCAATTATGATCACCCCAAGGCACTGGATCATCAACTCTTGTGCGAGCACCTTAGCGCGCTGAAAAACGGTCAGGCGGTGGAAATTCCTCAGTATAGCTACACAGAACATACACGTTTGGCTGAGACTGTCACTATGACCCCGAAGAAGGTGATTATTCTTGAAGGGATCTTACTGCTAACCGATCCAAATCTGCGTGAGAAGATGGATGCCAGCGTGTTTATGGATACGCCTCTGGATATCTGTTTTATGCGCCGCTTGACGCGTGATGTGGCAGAGCGTGGCCGCACTATGGAGTCAGTCATGCAGCAGTATACTCAGACTGTGCGTCCTATGTTCCTGCAGTTTATTGATCCTTCTAAACAATACGCTGACATTATTGTGCCTCGCGGTGGTAAAAACCGCATTGCGACCGATATATTAAAAGCTAGAATTCAACATCTTTTAGCAAAATAGATTAGGTATTTTGGGAGTTCGGCTGGGATGCGTTTAACTGATTTAGACATTGAAACATGTTTAGACCACGGCAATATTGTGATCGCGCCGCGTCTGGGTGCTGATACCATAAGTGGCGTCAGTGGCGTCAGTGGCGATGTTAAATTAAGTGATCAGTTCTGCGTATTTCAAGGCCGTAGGGCTCCTTATATCGAGCTTAGTGGTCCCAACACAACGCTCTGCAAGAAGCCCTTGCTAGTCGGATCAGCCAGGACAACTAATGTCTGAAGCGATTTGGATTAACGGCCAGCGAAACACCAGCGTGTCGGCGCTCGACAGAGGCCTCGCCTATGGCGACGGCCTTTTTGCTACCATGCGTTGCCAAGGTGGTGAGATAGCCTTCCTAGAAAACCATCTACTGCGATTAGCACAAGGCGCGAAGCGCTTGGGGATCCCCTGGCAAGCGACTCAGGCATTGCGTAGTCAACTGGCAGAAGCTTGTGCGCAGGGCGATACCCAGTATTCAAACGATTTTTGTCTTAAGCTACTCATTAGCAGAGGCGTCGGTGGACGAGGTTACATGCCACCACAAAGCCCGCAGCTAACAGAGGTCATATCGCTTCATGAGATCCCTGCTCATTATCGCCAGTGGCAAGAAACAGGCATCAGACTGCAAACCAGTCAGGTGCGTCTGGCCAAGCAGGCGCTGCTGGCCGGCATCAAACACTTAAATCGACTCGAGCAAGTGTTGATCAGGGCTCAGGCGCTCGCCGAAGGCTTTGATGATTGGCTGGTCTGCGACACTGATACTGGTATTGTTGAAGCGTCTATGGCAAACCTCTTTTTTATTCAAGGACAAACACTGGTAACGCCGAGCCTGCATTTTTCTGGTGTGGCGGGAGTGATGCGTGAGCAGTTGATACTCTGGTTTGTCGCTGCCGGTTTTAATGTTGAGGCGCGTCAGGTGTTGCCCAGTGAACTCGCGAAATTTGACCATGTCCTGGCCAGTAATAGCTTGTTTGGGGCCGTTGGCATTACCCAAATAGATAACCATTCATTTAGCCTAAGTCCGCTGCTGGCAAACATTAGGCAAGAATTAAAACTAACGTTATGAGAAAACTGATTATTGGTGTGCTTGCTACACTCTTCACCCTGCTATGTGTGAGTGCGGTAGGTTTATATTGGGTTTATCAAAGTGTGGTGAGTTATAGCCAGACGCCCCTTAAGCTTCAACAGCCTATGGAATTTGAAGTTGCTCGCGGCACCTCTTTTTCGCAGATGGCTCTGGCATTGGAGCAAACCGGTGCCATAGATCAGCTTTGGAAGCTTAAGGTGTTGGTCAAGCTACATCCTGAGCTTGCCAAGATCCGCAGTGGTTTGTATCAAATCACCCCGAATGAGAGCATTATCGAGTTGCTTGAGAAGCTCAATCAGGGACGTGAGATGGTGTTTTCAGTTACCCTTATCGAAGGTCAAAGTATCAAAGAGTGGCGAGCACTTCTGAAGCAGTTGCCTCGCATTCAGTGGCAGGAGGAGCCTTTCCTGCGAGTGCTGCGAAATAATGGTGATGAGTCCAACTTGCCCGAAGGTAAGTTTTACCCAGATACCTATCATTATGGCGCCGGTGATTCTGTGTTGGTGATTTTGCAGCAGAGTTACCAAAAGATGCAGCAGGAACTCGATAAGGCCTGGCAACAGCGGGATAAAAGCATCCCGTTAAAAAGTCCTTATGAGCTGCTTATCATGGCCTCTATTATTGAGAAAGAGACAGGCAAGGCCAGTGAGCGCCCGTGGATCTCGGCGGTATTTACCAATAGGTTGCGTAAGGGGATGCGTTTGCAGACCGATCCAACCGTGATCTATGGTATGGGTGATCGCTATCAAGGTAACATCACACGTAAAGATCTGCGGGAGCAAACGCCATTCAATACTTATCGTATTAATGGTTTGACGCCAACTCCCATAGCAGCCCCAAGCACTGCATCCTTAATGGCGGCGGCGCAACCAGCTGATGTTGATTACCTCTATTTCGTGTCGAAGAATGACGGCAGCCATATCTTTTCTAAAACATTAAACGAGCACAACCGTGCTGTAGATAAATACCAGAGAAATCGATGAAGCAAAGCAGCGCGAAATTTATTGTTATTGAGGGCTTGGAAGGGGCAGGAAAATCCAGTGCCATCGCCTTGGTCAGAGACTTTATTGAAAAGCACAACGGTGAGGTGCCCGTTTGCACTCGTGAACCGGGTGGAACACCGTTGGCCGAGCGCATTCGTGACTTGGTTAAGATTGCCGATCCGAATGACCCCTTGTGTGACGAATCAGAGTGTTTACTCATTTATGCCGCTAGGGCTCAACTGGTTGCCAATGTGATCAAGCCTGCATTAGCAAAGGGCCGTTGGGTACTAGGTGATCGTCACAATCTTTCCTCTTTGGCTTACCAAGGTGGTGGTCGTCAATTGATGCCTTTGGTCGAGGCCGTGAGCCAGGCGACCCTAAAGGGTTTTAAACCCGATCTCACCTTATACTTGGATATCGACCCAAAGCTTGGGCTGCAAAGAGCAAGGGATCGTGGCGCGTTAGATAGAATTGAGCAGCAGGCCCTGAGCTTTTTCGAGCGTGCCAGGGCGACCTATCTGAAAATCGCTAACGAGGACGAGTCTATCGTGGTGATCGATGCAAGTCAGACTATGGCTGAAGTGCATAAAGAGATCTTAGCTGTGCTACAGCGCCAAGATTGGTAATGATAAAACAGGAAGGGACTATGCTGCTGCCTTGGTTAACAGAGCCTACCGCATCTTTTTGTCATCAGCTGATGACGGGGCAGCAAGGGCATGCCTACCTCTTGGGGATTCACCAAGGCTACGGTGGCATGGAGCTGGCGCAGACATTAGGCAAAGCCGCTCTTTGCACGGCGACAACGACCACAGGAGGCTGCGGCGTTTGCAAGAGCTGTCAGTTATTTGCTGCGGGTAATCATCCGGATTTTTATAATCTCGAGGCCGATGGTAATCAGATCAAGGTCGATCAAGTACGTGAACTGTGTCAGAAACTGACGGCAACCGCTCAGCAGGGCGGGATGCGGGTGGCAGTACTGAAAAACTGTGAACGCCTCAACACGGCGGCGGCCAATGCCTTGTTGAAAACTTTGGAAGAGCCAGGAAAGCAAACATTGCTACTGCTCCAGAGTGATACCCCTAGCCGTTTGATGGCTACCATAAGTAGCCGCTGTCAGCGCTTACATTGCCAGTTGCCTAGCAGGCAAGCGGTACAGACTTGGCTTAACGAGCAGTTTAGCCTGGAGCGCGATGTCACCTGGTGCTTGCCTGTGGTCGGCGGACCTGTCGATCTGTTAAGTGCTTTAAAAGATGAGCGTTATGAGACCTTGGTTAGCCTTAGAAAAGCCTGGATACAAAGTTTGTCGTCTGGACACCTGTGTGCTAACTTAACTAATATAAATGAAAAGCAAGTTTCTGATGCACTTAAAGTTTTGTATGTTGTTCTACGACAAAAACTGGTCAAGCAGAAAAATGCTGACGCGCTAATTAACATTAAGATAACAAAATTTGCAGCCGAGGTGATGGAGACGTATCATAGCTTGAGTATGATGCCCAATGTGAATTTTATGGCCGTTTTTCAGGCGTTTATCTTAGAGTATCAGTCGCTAACAACAAGTTAAAATAATATGGTCGATCTCGTGGTTAATTTTGATACATTACATCAGCTATATAGAGCTTACATGCCCTTTATCCAGCCGGCGGGCTTATTTGTGGCTACAACTGAGAGCCATTATTTAGGGCAGGAGTTAACCATTGCCTATCAACTGCCTGGTTCTACCGTTCGTCATGAGTTTCAAGGCTTGGTTGTTTGGATCAATCCGTTGGGCGCCTCGGGCGGTCGACCAGCAGGCATAGGGGTAAAGATCGTTACCGATGCCTCTACCCATAAACATCATATCGAAAACCTACTTTCTCGCGAACTCGCTTCAGGCGATTTGACCTGCACTATGTAGATAGCTATCCTTTGCCTCCTTTTAGTAGTGACTTAGGATTTTTGCGTGCTTATCGATTCCCATTGCCATCTTGATCGTCTAAAGGCGGCGCCAGATCAGGACTCATTGAAAAATATACTTGCCCAGGCTAAGGCCAGAGGTGTGGAGTACTTTTTGTGCGTCAATGTTCGTCAGCAAGGTTTTGCGGCCATGCAGGCGAAAATGGCAGAGTTTGAACAGGTGTTCTTGTCGGCTGGCGTACATCCGCTCGATGTACAGGAGGGGCTTGATACGGCGCAGTTACATGCTTACCTCAAAGATCCAAAAGTGGTCGCCATCGGTGAAACAGGATTAGATTATTACTACTCTGGTGAGACCAAGGCGTTGCAACAAACTTGCTTTGAGCAGCAGATCGCCTTGGCGGTAGAGGTTGATAAGCCGCTTATCGTTCATACCCGTGATGCGCGCGAGGATACCATTGCCATGTTAAAAGCGGGCCAGGCCGACAAAGTCGGTGGAGTACTGCACTGCTTTACTGAAAATTGGGATATGGCGAAGGCCGCTATCGATCTCGGCTTTTATATCTCAGTATCTGGCATTGTCACCTTTAAAAATGCAGGGGAGTTGCGCTCCGTTATCCGTAAGGTACCTAAAGACAGACTCCTAGTGGAGACTGATGCGCCTTATCTTGCACCTGTTCCCCATCGCGGTGAAGAGAATCAGCCTGCATTTGTACGTGATGTGGCCGAGTTCGTGGCCGAACTGCGTGGCGAGAAGTATGAAGAACTTGCTCAATATACCGGTGACAACTTCTTTAGGCTGTTTAAAGACGCAGCTAAACTTCTCTAGGCTGGTGAAAGGTTAGGGCTTTAAATATCGACCCCTGTATTGTCTCTATATAATAGCTTCTAGATATTTGAGACAAAAAAAGACCCAAAACTATTCCAATTGTTCTGGGTCTAGGGGAATGGCTCTTTGCAGAGCCGTGCGCTACTGTTTGAGATTGCCTCGAATTTGTCTCAGGCTTTTAGTGTAGTCAAACTCAGCCTCACTGCCGAGCTACCCTTGGTAAATATTCAGTCAAATTGTAACAAAATGTTTTCAACTGGTAATTGAGGCCTCCGCAGAAGGATCGACTTAAGTCGATCTACTTGGATATCGGTTCAACTTCACTCATTTCAGAATGGCAGATTTTATCTCGCACCAGATCCCGTGGCAGGCTATTTTTGAGTTTATTTCCCAAATGTTTTACCAGGCCTAAATGGGCCCCATGGTAGCTAACCAACTGCTCACCTTGAGGTTTCTCTTTATTGGCTAAAGTAATGTCACGTCCCATTAGGTATTGAATCGCCTGAACTTCGTCCAGCGGGATCCCTTGCGTATTATTGGCCAGCGCCATCAAGGCTTCATGGCGGGGCTTAAAGCCTTTCTTTAATGCATCGGCCAGTTTGAGGCCAATGCGCTGAAAACGTATCTTGCCGATGAGCGGTTGAATATTGTAGGGGAACAACCAAAATTCATCGTCTCTTTGCATTATCTCGCCCCGCGTAGTGAGATCGATCCCAAAGCTAGTGTCAAAGTAGTCGCACAGCGCCTGACTCGTTTTCTTGCCCGCAGACGCGAAGGGAAAATTCTTCTGTCTGCGAGGCTCCTCATCAGCGCGAGGAACAGTGGACAATTTTGAAATCTTGGCGATAAAGAAGCCTTCGCTGTCAAAGATCTGTGGCCAGACATGTAAAAAGCCCTCGTTGGTACAGGCCTTTTCGGCGCCGGGAAATAGTGCTGCAAGGGATTCAAATTGCACAGCCTCACCGTATTTGGCTTTGAGGTGTAGACACACATCTTGGTTTTCACGTCGGTTTAGGGTACAGGTTGAATAGACCAGAGAGCCGCCAGGTTTTAACGCCAAAAACGCCGACTCGATAAGGTCGCGCTGGACCGCAGCGATGGTTTCAATCTCATCTTCGTCCCAGTGTTTGAGCGCGTCAGGATCTTTACGTACTGTGCCTTCGCCGCCGCAGGGGGCATCGAGCAATATGTCATCGAATGTCTCATAAAGGTACTGACCAAATACTCTGGCATCGAAGTGTGTTAGCGCTATATTGCTGGCGCCCATACGCAACATATTGGCATGCAGTACCTTCACGCGGCTGGAGGAGTATTCATTGGCGACCAGTAAGCCTTGATTGGTCATCATGGCGGCCAGCTGAGTGGTTTTTGAGCCAGGGGCAGACGCCATATCGAGTACAGTCAGGGACGCTGCATCCTCTATAGGCTCGGGAAAGAGAGCCGTAGGCGGCAGCATAGAGCTGGCCTCCTGAATATAAAATAGCCCTTGAATGTGCTCTATGGTGTTGCCTAACTGCACCGACTCGTCGACCTTTACCCAAAATCCGTCAACACACCAAGGCACCGGCTCGAATAGCCAGCCTTTGGCACTCATCAGCGTGATGAAGTCTGAAGTTGCTATTTTGAGAGTGTTAACCCTGATAGAAGGGCGAAGGGGCTTGGCACAGTAGCTGATAAACTCATCCATCGAGAGATGATCCGGCATATCTTTAGCTATGCTATTGATAAATTTTTGATTTAGTTGAACCATAGGAAGCAGAAAAGAGATATTGTTATTCGGCAGTATACCACATCCATTATTGCGCCTTGAGTAAAGCTTTGGGTGAAAGGAGTCCCGGGTGTTAAATCGTGTTTGGTTTGCCTTTTTTGTCGTCGCCTTAGTGGCGATCGCCATTAGCCTGTTTCAAGGCCAATGGCAGATATTGTCTGCTGTGGTCGATGCCCTATTTGCCAGTGCCAAGTTGGCCGCCGAAATTGCCTTGGGGTTGATTGGCGTCTTATCTTTATGGATGGGGTTAATGCGTGTCGGTGAAAAAGCAGGTGTAGTCGGTGTTTTTGCACGGCTATTTGAACCGCTGCTAAGTCGCCTGATGCCAGAGGTGCCAAGAGGGCATCCCGCTTTTGGCAGTGTGACAATGAATCTGACTGCCAATGTACTCGGACTGGACAACGCTGCAACCCCTTTAGGGCTTAAGGCGATGCATGACTTGCAAACGCTCAATCCGGTGAAGAGTGTGGCCACCAACGCACAGATCCTTTTTCTGGTGCTCAATACTTCCTCGGTGACCTTAGTTCCCGTGACGGTATTCCTCTACCGCGCCCAGCAAGGTGCCGAGGCGCCGGCGGATATCTTTCTACCTATCTTGTTGGCGACGACGGCTTCGACCCTGGTTGGTGTATTGGTCGTGGCGCTGTATCAAAGGATATCGTTATTTAATAGCGTCATACTCGGGTATGGCGCCCTACTGCTGGCTGCAATGTCGGCCTTGGTTTTCTACCTTGGCACCTTGACTGTCACTGCTATCGGCGAATTTTCAACAACGATGGGCAATGGCATCTTAGTGCTACTGATTTTTAGTTTTATCTTGGTCGCAGGGCTACGCAAGGTGGCGGTCTATGATGAATTTGTGAGTGGCGCCAAAGAGGGGTTTACCCAGGCAGTACAGCTGATTCCCTATCTGTTAGCCATGTTGCTGGCGATTGCATTACTGCGCGCCTCAGGGGCTCTCGATTATCTGCTTGGGGTGATTGCAGCACTGGTTAACTTGTTGGGAGGCGATACCCGCTTTATCGATGCCTTGCCGACAGCGCTGATGAAGCCTTTTAGTGGCTCTGGCGCGCGGGCAATGATGCTGGAAACCATGCAGTATCATGGAGTAGATTCGTTTGCCGGACGTTTGGCGGCGGTCCTACAGGGGAGTACTGAGACCACTTTTTATGTGCTAGCCGTCTATTTTGGCGCCGTGGGGATACGTAATGGCCGCCACGCGTTAGTGTGTGGGCTTAGCGCAGACTTTGCAGGGATCTGCGCCGCCATCTGGGTCTGTTATCAGTTTTATGGTTAAGAAATAGGCTGGTGATTAGAAGCGGTAGCTGACCGACAACATAGGGCCAATAAAGCTGTAATAAAGGTTGTAGTCGGCGACATTCAGCTCATCTGAGCCATTACGCTTAAAATCGACATCGACCTTGTAGTAGTTAAAGGAGGCTGACATATGCCAGTTCTTAGTGATTTCGGCTTCGACACCTGCACGAATATCCACCAAGCTTCCCTTGATATCATCGAGTTTGATGTAGAAATATTGCGCGTGGGCATTAAATTTAAAGCCTGGGCTAAACTCATAGTCGCCATACAGGCCTACATCAGGCAGCGGGGCCGTTACCTCTTCATCGACAAATCTTGGGGTGGCCGTTTGTGCGCATTGCTGTAGGGTCTCACCCTTGGCGCAGACACCGATGTCGCCATCAAACGCTGTCTTGATAAACATGGTGTGCAAGCCAAGTGTCATTCCCAGGTTAAAGTTATTTCCCTGGTAAAAGTTATAAGCATAACCTAGACGCGCAATATCTATATTGAGGGTGGTTTCTAACCTGGCACCAGACTGAATATCGTAAACCTGATCGTCTAAGGTGACCTGAAAGGGCACAGTGAGTTTCTGTACCTCTGCTTTACGGTGCAGCTGTTTCCAATCGACATAGATACTGTGGCGAGAATTAAAGTGATAGCTTGCCTCAAAAAATGGCAGAAATTGCGACTCTTCTAAGTCTAAGTCTTCTTCGAAATCGAGTTTGAAATTATTACCCAGAAGTGGGTTAGTAACATCCATGCTGGAGTTAGAGTTGGAGTAGAAGCCGCCGACTTTTAGCATGACTTCGCTGGGTTCTACTGGTTTCGATACCGAATATGAGCTGTCAGTCCCTGCAGCGAATACCGAAGAGCTTATTAGACCTAAGCTTAATATGGCGACCGATTTAACCACTAACTACAACCTCTATCAACTAATAATTATAATAAGTTATTGATTTTTTTAGTAAGACTTTTTTACACGTAAATCATTCTAGCAGGATATTTTTAATTGTGAATGATTTGTATCAAAAAATGTCAAGGTAGCAGCGTTTTTGTTGAATATGAGAGTTAGGTTAAGTTTATTCTCTTCGTCTCAAAATAGGTGTCAGAGACGAAGAGAACGGGACAGAATTTAAAATATTAATGGCCAAATAATGAGTAGCCAGGTGAGCCCGCAAAGAGCCAATGCGATAAACACGGCTGCGGAGGCGATATCTTTTGCTTGACCGCTGAGGGGGTGGATCTCAGGGCCGATACGATCTACAACCGCCTCTATGGCTGAATTAAGCAGCTCGACGATTAAGACAATCATCAGTGTCATGATGAGAAGAATACGCTCAACAACAGTCACGTCGAGTAAGAAGGCAACCGGCAACATGAAGGCGACCAAGATTAATTCCTGTCGAAAAGCAGCCTCTGATTGCCATGCGAGTTTAAGGCCCTGGATAGAGAAACCTGTTGCCCTAAAGATGCGTTTGATGCCGTGGTTATTTTCCGGTTTCATAGGTGTCCATTCGTTACTATTGTTTTATTGGGTCCGTTTGTGGCGCAAATTGTGCTGTGTGAGGGGCCCTGTCTCAAAGTGGGCGCTAGTATAACACTCTCATAACCAGCAAAACATCAGCCTGAAAGGCTTTACGCTAAACTTAATCTTTGTCTTATTATCCATTTGCTCACGGAGGAGCTTATGCATTTCACTACTTATTATCTCAGTCGCTATCTTTGTCCTTGGTGGTTAGCCTTAACGATGCTGATGACGAGCATTTCAGCTTGGTCATTAGCAGATAATCTAGATGATAGCGCTGGCTCGACCGTAACAGCCTCTCAATCTGGCTTGCAATTGGCCGGTAGCAAGGAAGCTAGCCATCCGTTGTATGAGTATCTGGTTAGTGAAAAGTTCGATGGTGTGAGAGGTCGCTGGGATGGCGCTAGAATGTGGACACGCTCAGGGCACCCTATTAAATTACCTATTTGGTTTACTCAAGGTTTTCCTAACGAGCCACTCGATGGTGAACTTTGGATTAAGCGCCAAGGCTTTGAAGAGATCTCGGCCTTGGTACGAGATTCGGATGCCAATCCAGAGCGGTGGCGCGACGTCAAGTTTATGGTATTTGACTACCCGGCTATCCTATTACCCTTTAGCGAACGCTACGCCGAGGCCCTAAAGCGTTATTCTGAGCTGTCAGAGTTCCTTGAGGTTATCAAACAGAGTCGCATCGAGGGTCAAGAAGCGTTGAATCGAGCCCTGGCAGAGCTTGTCGCCCAAGGTGGTGAAGGTTTGATGCTGCATCATGAAAGCGCCCGTTACCGTGCTGGACGAAATGGCGATCTGGTTAAAGTTAAGTCTTATCAAGATGCGGAGGCAAAGGTGCTCGCTCATCTGCCAGGCAAAGGTAAGTACCAAGGCATGATGGGGGCGCTGTTGGTTGAAACCAGTAAAGGGATACGTTTTAAAATCGGTAGCGGCTTTAGTGATGCCCAGCGCCGCCAGCCGCCAGCCATTGGCAGTACCGTTACCTACAAGTATTATGGCTATACCAGTAAGGGCGTGCCGAGATTTGCCAGTTTTTTGCGCATTAGAGAGCCGCTATAGAGTAAAAGGAAAATTATGTCTTCAGTTAGCTCAGTACTCTTTGTCTGTTTGGGTAATATTTGTCGGTCGCCAACGGCCGAGGCGGTTTTCAGGGGATTACTTGCTAAACGTGGTCTCACTTTGGTTTGTGATTCGGCGGGCACCTCGGCCTATCATGAGGGGGAAGGGCCTGATAGGCGAGCACGTCTGGCGGGTGAGCGTCGAGGGTTAGATTTTAGCGGTATTAAGGCGAGGGGCGTGGTGGATGAAGATTTTGAACGTTTTGATCTGATATTAGCGGCAGATAAGGCTAATCTGCGTGAGTTAAGAGGGCGCTGTCCGACTCAGCATCAGTCTAAGCTGGCATTAATGCTCTCTTTTTTAGGCGAGGGGGAGCGTGAAGTACCAGATCCTTATTATGGTGGTGATGAGGGATTTGAGCAGGTGCTTGATCTCCTCGAGGCCAGCTGTGAGCAGCTATTGCTTCGTATTGCACCTTAATTTGAATGGCGATGAGCCCTTTCATGGCTCATCGCAATCTCATGGTATCGTCGCTCTCATTTGTCATTGTCGAGCGAAAACAGACACAGATTAATCGTTGTGGCGCACTCCTGAGCGCTTTAATCGTTCAGCCTCTAGCTTGGCTTGCTTCTCGGCTTCCTTTTCGGCCAGGATTCGTGCTACTTCTGCCTTCTCGGCTTCGGCCATCTCAGGGGTTTCCAGTGACAACTGGCCTATTTTACCCGAGCGGAATTCGTGCAGGAGCAGTTCAGAGGCCTTGTGCAGATCGATTCTGCCGCCCGGTCTGAGAGCGCCGCGCTTACGTCCAATGGCTTCCAGCAAGCCTATGTCGTCCTTGGGTAGCTCTTTCAGCTTATAACGCTCCAGCATCGCCTCTGGATAGGCTTGTAAGAAATACTCGGCAGCAAACATGGCTACATCTTCATATTCCATTGCCGTATCTTTAATGGCACCTGTCACCGCCAGACGATAACCACTGGCTTCGTTATCTACTTTGGGCCAGAGTATGCCGGGCGTATCAGAGAGCACGATGCCATTTTTCAGGTTTATGCGCTGCTGCGTTTTAGTGACTGCGGGCTCATTACCTGTCTTGGCAATTACTCTTCCCGCCAAGGTATTGATAATCGTTGACTTACCTACGTTGGGAATGCCCATTATCATGGTGCGAATATCTTTCTCGACGGTGTCACGATTGGGAACCAACTTACGGCATAATTCAGGTACTTTGCGTACTTGAGCAGCTTGTAAGGTGGTGATGGCCATAGCCTTAACCCCTTGTTCCTGTTCAAGGTAGTCAATCCATCGCTGGGTGATGGCCGGATCGGCAAGATCTGATTTATTGAGTAGCTTGATACAGGGTCTATCACCACGCAAACTGGTGACCATAGGGTTTTCGCTGCTGTAGGGAATACGGGCATCGAGCACCTCGATCACCAAGTCGACCTGAGGCATGACCTCTGCAATCTCTTTGCGTGCCTTGTGCATATGACCCGGAAACCACTGAATTGCCATCTTTGTACTCTATTTCTTGAAAATTTGGGGAGGGATTTTACCTTGATATGGCTTAAAAATCATAAATAAAAAGCGCCAACAGGCGCTTTTTATAATAGTGTATGTCGTCAAATAACGCCTAGTTCGCGTAAACGCTCCATCAGATAGCTATCGGCGGTGTAGCGCTCGGAAAGCACGACTTCTGGCTTAGGGTGGAGAAAGAGGGGCAGCGAGATGCGCGAACGTGTCTTATCGGCACCTTGAGGGTTGACCACTCTGTGGGTCGTCGACGGGAAGTAGCCGCCGGAAGCTTCTTGTAACATATCGCCAATATTGATGATCAGGTTGCCGAAATCACTCGGTACATCCAACCACTCACCGGATTTGGTTTGCACTTGAAGACCAGGCTCGTTAGCTGCAGGTAGCACGGTGAGCAGATTGATATCTTCATGGGCGGCAGCGCGAATCGCACCCAGCTCTTCATCTCCCGACATGGGTGGATAGTGCAAAATACGCAGCAAGGTCTTATGACTGTTCTCTATCATCTTTGGCAGCGCCATAGAGTAGTGGGCAGCAACTTCGGCAGGGGTGTGCTCTTCAACCCAACCTAATAACTCTTCCGCCAGGGCATTGGCTTCTTGGTAATAGCGCAGGATGTTCGCCTTGAGTGATTCTGGAATACGTCCCCAGGGATAGACGTGATAGTACTCTTTGATATCTTTAACTGTATGGCCTTTGGCGGTTTCTGATACCTCGGCTGGAAAGAAGCCGTCATGGGTTTCGGCTTTAAAAAGAAAGTCTTGTTTCTCATCGCTGTTGAAGAAGGCTTGCCACTCTTCATAGATCTTATCGACTAAATTTTTGTCGATTGGGTGGTTGGAGAGTACGCCAAATCCAGTTTCGCGTAAGGACTCGACGAATCGCTTGGCACTGTCTTGGGCACGGTAGTCTATTGTTTCTAATTTCATATTTTGTTTTCTTGTTATTGAACCCCGCAGAAAGTGTACCGCCGCGATCCTTTTAGGGCAATCGGGTGTGACTAAAATCACATTTATATTGTTTGATTAAGGAAATGAATGAGTTTTTGGAGCGCCATTTCAATACTACAATCAGCCATTAGCTACTAAACAGCTGAAAAAAGATTATAATACTGAAATAACCTAGTAAAATAGTGGGTCTTTATCTGCTGTTGTCTCTTTTATTATGTGATATGAAAGCGGTCTAGCCGCATCAGTGGTAGTAATAGAAGTATGGAAGAGTAAGAGTATTTAACTATGCGCAAATTAACTGAATTTGAAAGACATGTTATTGAAGATAAGGGCACTGAGCGGCCCTTTAGTGGTGAATACAATCAGCATGATGCGCCTGGTGTATACCATTGTAAGCGCTGCGATGCACCGCTTTACCTGTCTGAGCACAAGTTTAATGCGCATTGTGGCTGGCCAGCCTTTGATGATGAGATCCCTGGCGCAGTGAAACGGGTTCCGGATGCCGATGGACATCGCACTGAAATAGTGTGTCACCAGTGCGGAGGGCACCTTGGACATCTGTTTGAGGGGGAGTATTTGACAGATAAAAACCTTCGACACTGTGTAAATTCAGTCTCTATGGTGTTTAAGGGGGAGTCAAGGTCTCAGGCGGCCGACAGCCATATACAGTGGGCGACATTGGCGGGGGGCTGTTTCTGGTGTTTGGAGGCTATTTTTGCTCAGCTAAGAGGGGTTATCTCGGTAAAGTCGGGTTACGCAGGTGGTGACGCTACAACGGCTAACTACCGTGAAGTTTGCGGCGGTGATACAGGGCATGCCGAGGTGGTGCAGATAGAGTTTGATAGCCACATTATCAGCTTTGAAGAGTTGCTAGAGGTATTCTGGCAAAGTCATGATCCCACCACGCTTAATCGACAGGGCAACGACGTGGGAACCCAATATCGTTCGGCGATATTTGCCCATAATGATGTGCAGATAAAAATAGCGACTCAGATGATCAAGCAGCTCGCCGATGCCAATGTCTTCGATAAGCCAATCGTGACTGAGCTGGTAGCGTTAGATACTTTCTATCCTGCCGAGAGTTATCATGACGCCTACTTTGAGCATAATAGTGAACAGCCTTATTGTCAGATGGTGGTTAAGCCTAAGGTCGAGAAGGTGAAGGCCTTGTTTAAACAGCGGCTAAAATCCGGCACGGTATAAAAAGCAAAAAGGCGCAATCTGCGCCTTTTTGCTTAAGTGGATTTGCTTAAGAGTCTAACTTGTCGTCGGCCACCTTATAATGTGGATCTTCGATTAAGTTAACCTCTACCAGATCGCCAGCCTTGTGGAGTAACTGCTTACAGTCATAGCTGAGGTGACGAAGGTGTAGACGCTTGCCAGAGCTGACATAACGCTCTGCCAGGGTGTCTATGGCTTCTAACGCCGAGTGATCACATACCCGAGAATTTTGGAAATCGACAATCACATCTTCAGGATCTGTCTTGGCGTGAAACAGCTCTAAAAACTCGGCAACAGAGCCAAAGAAGAGCGGGCCATTAAGCTTATAGACTTTCCAGCCGTTAGCGTCTTCGCTGACATCGACATTGATATGTTTGGCGTGCTCCCAGGCAAATACTAGGGCCGAGACGATCACCCCGACAAATACAGCAAAGGCAAGGTCAGTAAATACGGTTACAACCGTTACCAGAACAATCACGAAGGCGTCATGTTTAGGTACTTTACGCATTACCTTAAAGCTGGCCCATTCAAAGGTGCCTAATACCACCATGAACATCACACCAACCAGCGCCGCCAGCGGGATCATCTCAATCAGTGCCGAGCCAAACAGAATAAAGGCGAGTAGCGCGATGGCAGCTGTGATGCCTGACAGGCGACCTCGGCCACCAGAGTTGATGTTGATCATTGACTGACCAATCATGGCACAGCCCCCCATGGCTCCAAAGAAACCACTGGTGATATTACCTATTCCCTGGCCGACACATTCCTTATTGCCTTTACCTCGGGTACTGGTCATTTCGTCGATCACGGTAAGGGTTAACAGCGACTCGATTAGGCCCACAGCAGCCAGAACAAAGGAGTAGGGTAGAATGATGTAGAGGGTTTCCAAACTGAATGGAATAGCCGGAATCGAGAAGCTTGGCAGACTACCCGCTATGGTGGCATTCTCTTCTCCCGTCATGGATTTTAAGAAATCCAATACATTTCGGGTATCGAGTTCGAAGTAGACTACGATGGCCGTTACGGTAAGAATTGCCGCCAGGGACGAGGGAAATGCCGTGGTCAGCTTAGGTAAAAAGTGGATAATGGCCATGGTTAATGCCACAAGCCCTAACATCAGCAATAACTGATCCTGCGGCAGCCAAGTTAATACGCCGTTGGCATCGGGAACTTTAAACTGCCCCAGCTGGGCGAGAAAGATCACGATCGCCAAGCCGTTAACGAAGCCTATCATGACAGGGTAGGGCACAATACGGATAAACTTTCCTAGTTTTAGCAGGCCACAGGCAACCTGTATGAGGCCTGCCAACACCACAGCGGCAAAGAGATACTGCACGCCATGTTCGGCAACCAGAGCCACCATAACCACAGCCATAGCGCCCGTCGCGCCGGAGATCATGCCGGGCCGACCGCCAATTAGCGCCGTCACCAGTCCCATGATAAAGGCTGCATATAGGCCTACCATAGGTTCAACACCTGCAACGAATGCAAATGCTACAGCTTCGGGAACCAGTGCCAAGGCAACCGTGAGTCCGGATAACAAGTCAGCCCTGTGACTGGCAGTTTTGTGACGAATAAGATCGAACATTTAGCCTCTGTTATTAGTTTGTTAGTTGAATGATTATCGGCCGCGCATACTAGCAAAATAGTTGCGCCAATAAAATAAAAAGCCATGCAATAGTGCATGGCTTTTTTAGTAGAGGCTAATTATACCCTAGGGACGAGCCATGTCCGAATTTGCGCTGTTGGCGCGCTTGGTTGACTCAGCCGCTGCCTCCTTCGCCGTTTGCTCATATTGGCGACCCGATGGGATCTCTACATGGGCTCTGGCTTCGACTTCAGGTTTGGTCATAGTCGAACTCACCATAGCACCAAAACGGCTAGTGGTTCTTGCTGCAACCTTATCTTCCGCTTTTGGCGATGGCGTACTCGCTTCAACTGCAGGAGCTGGTTTTACAGCAACCTTAACTTGAGGCGCTTGTACCTGAGCAGGCTTAGCCATTGGTGCTGAGGCCACTTGTGTTGCTGCAACCTGCACACTCTCGGCTTTAGTCACGACTGGTTCAGCCTCTGACTGTGCTGGCTCATTAACTGCACTTTGTGCTGCAGTCTCAACCACAACCTCTGTTTCAACAACTTTGGCTGCGACGTCAACTGATGGAGTTTCAACTTGCGCAGGCTTTTGCTCTTGTTTCGAGGTTTCTGCCGGTGCAACTTCAACTGCTGGCGCTTCAGTAGCCACTGGCTCACTTATTGGCGCTTGTTCAGCTTGGCTTTCGTTGACTTCTTCAACTGTGCTGGTCAAGTCTAGTTCTACCTGAACTTCCTCTTTCAGGCTAGCCTGAGCCTCCTCAGCTAGTGGCAGATTTTGTTGCGTGTTATCTGCCTCAGTTTCTTCTGCAACGGCTTTTGCTTTAGGTGCGCGGCGTTTAGGTTTGGCCTTTACTTCCTCTTTAGCAGCTTCGCCTTTTTCGTTGACGACATCAGCGTCTTGCGCTTCTGGTTGATTGGCAACACTCTCTTGAGTGAGCTTCTCTTGTACTGTGTCATCGACATGGTTACCAGTTTCTGTTGCTTCCTGCTCAACTGAGAGGATTGGCGCGGTTTCCACATCATTTGGAATAAACGCAGGTTCGGCATTTTGATTGGCTTCACCGTTGCTTTCTTCATCACGACGACGGCGTTGACCCGCGGCGCGTAGATGACGAGGGCTGCGGCGACTACGACGCTGTCCTTCACGAGGCTCGCGCTTAGATTCAGTATCACCCTCTTGGCCTGAAGCCTCGGTGGTTTCCTCTTCAGATGCGGTGGCCTCTGCTGGTTCAGCTTTTACAACATCAGCTTTTGCAGTATCGGCTTGGGCTTCAACGTCATCGACCTGTTTTTCAACTTGAGGTGCTGCTGTTTCTGTCTGCTCTTCGCCTTCGACTGGGGTAGTCAGCACTTCATCTTCAGCCTTAACTTTTTCCTGCTTTGGCTTGCTCTTACGCGGCTGACGCTTTTGACGTTGTGGTTTATCATCCGTCTTGGCTGTATCGGCTTCAACCTGAACAGACTTCTCGTTTGCCTGCTCGGCAACCTCGAGAGCTAATGCGGCCTCATCGGCTTTTTGCTGCTCAGTTTGTACGCGGACCTTACGGCGCATGTTACGGCGTTGACGACGTTCGCGAGCGGCTTCCTGCTTAGGTTGCTGCTCTTGACTTTCAGTCTCCTTGGCTTGGCTTTGCGGCTTCTCATCACGCTTTTGGCGTTTATCATTGCGGCCCTTAGCGGCGCGACTATCGTCATCAGGCTTAGCGCTGCGGCTACGCTTGTTGTTGTCGCTTTCTTTGGTCTCTCTGCTCTCATCGCGGCTCTTACGTGGGTCGTTGCGACGGTTGTTACGACGACTGTTACGGTTTTGCGCGTTGCGACGAGGCTGTTCTTTCTTGCTCTCTTCCTTCGGCTGTTCTTGCTCGCTGCTAAATAGTTTACCAATAGCGGTAAATAGCTTGGCGATGAGGCCTGGTTCTGCATGAGTCTTAGCCACTTCCTTCACAGGAGCAGGCTTTTCGCTGACAGGGGCAGCCTTAGCGGGTGCTGAGAAACCTTTTAGTGCTGGCTCAGGAGAGGCGGCGCGTTCAAGCTTACGGGGTTCGTAAAGCTTAGATTCTGGCTTCTCCAGTAACTTGTAGCTAGATTCGCTAATTTGATCATCTTTACGATGACGTGTCACACGATAGTCTGGCGTAGTCATGTTTGGATCTGGGATCACATAGACTTCGACATTGTGGCGCTGCTCTGTGATGCGAATAGCCTTGCGCTTTTCGTTAAGCAGGAAGGCGGCTACATCGACAGGTACTACAGCTTCGATTTGAGAGGTGTTCTCTTTAATCGCTTCTTCTTCCATCAGACGCAGAATAGAAAGCGCTAGAGATTCTGTACCACGAATCGTACCTTGGCCGTGACAGCGAGGGCAGAGGTGCGCGGCAGACTCTTCAAGCGATGGGCGCAGACGTTGACGAGACATCTCCATCAGACCAAAGCGAGAGATACGGCCTAATTGAACGCGAGCTCTGTCGTGATGTACGGCATCGCGCATTCTGTTTTCCACTTCGCGCTGGTGTCTGACGGGTGTCATATCGATAAAGTCGATAACTACCAGACCGCCTAAGTCACGCAGACGCAACTGACGGGCGATTTCGTCAGCCGCTTCAAGGTTGGTGTTGAGTGCCGTCTCTTCGATGTCACCGCCTTTAGTTGCGCGGGCAGAGTTGATATCGATAGAGGTTAGAGCCTCAGTAGGATCGATCACAATAGAGCCACCCGATGGCAGGCGTACTTCACGTTGGAAGGCTGACTCGATCTGGGTTTCAATCTGGAAATGGGTAAAGAGAGGCACTTCTGCTTCATAGCGCTTGATACGATCAACGAAGTCAGGACGAACGAGAGCCACGTGTTGTTTGGCTTGTTCGTAGATACGTTGGTGGTCGATCAACACTTCGCCTACATCGCGACGTAAGTAGTCACGGATGGCGCGTACGATAACATTACTTTCCTGATGGATCAGGAAAGGTGCTGGACGGTTTTGCGCTGCCTCTTCGATGGCGGCCCAGTGGTGCTGAAGCACCTTAAGATCCCATTTTAGCTCAGCTGCGTCTTTGCCTACACCGGCGGTGCGAACGATAAGCCCCATGCCTTGTGGCACTTCAAGCTCAGACATAGCCGCTTTGAGTTCGGTGCGCTCATCACCTTCGATACGGCGTGATATCCCGCCAGCACGAGGGTTGTTAGGCATCAATACTAGGTATGAACCTGCCAGGCTGATGAAGGTGGTAAGGGCCGCGCCCTTGTTGCCACGCTCTTCTTTATCAATCTGAACAATGACTTCCTGACCTTCTTTAATGACTTCTTTAATGTTAGGACGGCCTTGGAAGGAGTAGCCTTTGGGGAAGTATTCGCGTGCAATCTCTTTGAGGGGAAGGAAACCGTGGCGCTCTGCACCATAGTCAACGAAAGCCGCTTCGAGTGAAGGTTCTACGCGGGTAATTTTACCTTTGTAAATATTGGCTTTTTTCTGTTCGTGACCTGGACTTTCGATGTCTAGATCGTACAGTTGTTGCCCATCAACTAGGGCAACGCGCAACTCTTCAGATTGAGTCGCATTAATTAACATCCGTTTCATGATGACGTATTTCTTCTTAAAATAAGGTCATCAAACCAAGCTTTTTCGATGCATTACGGGCCCAGAATTGACGAGCAAAGCCTCACGGCTTGGGTCTGGGCAAAGGTGCGCAATCTTTGTAAGACGCAATCGCTGCGTGTCGCATCCTATTTATGGCTTATTTTTTAAAATCGCTAAAAACAAGGAATTCGTTGTAAAACGTCAACCAACCCCATAAATTCTAATGTGCTTTCCGGTAATGCCAAAATCGATATGTGCTCGTCTGACGACAAGTTAAAATTAAACTTCGAATTTGGGGCGCTATTCTTAGAGAAACCACTTTGAAATGTGGTATTCATACTGTGTTTAGTTGTTTAAACTCGTTTTCTCGGTTTATTTTTGTATAACAACCTGTAAGTCAATAACTTACTACTCAGTAAAAATATCTTTTAGTCTCCGCTCTTCGCGCTTGCTTTGGGCGATTTGTGAACACTTTATTCACTATTTATCCCCATTCGCGTGGCAAATATAGCAACAATCCAGAAAATCAGCAAATGGAAAGGCACAAAACTTCTTATCTGATGTACAATATGCGGCTTGAAAGAGACAAGGCGTAGCATGAATAGTCAACAAGCTTTAAACAAGGTCGAGTTGGTCACCATAGATGAGGACCATTTGGGCCAGCGAATCGATAACTTTTTAGTCACTAAACTGAAAGGCGTACCTAAGAGCATGATCTATCGGATTGTGCGCAAGGGTGAGGTACGGGTCAATAAGAAACGTATTAAGCCTGAGTACAAGTTGCAAGATGGTGACGTGGTCAGGATCCCGCCTGTCAGGATATCTAGCAACGAGGATAAGCCAGGTCCGAGTGCTAAGTTGACCAAGGTGTCTCAGTTAGAAGATCGCATCTTATTTGAAGATAAGGCGATTATTGTACTCAATAAGCCCGCGGGGATCGCCGTCCATGGTGGTAGCGGCGTCGACTTTGGTGTCATCGAAGCGATGCGCTCTCTAAGGCCGCAGCAGAAGTTTCTTGAATTGGTTCATCGTCTCGATAAGGATACCTCTGGTGTCTTGCTTATTGCCAAGAAGCGCAGCGCCCTGAAACATCTACATGATCAGTTGCGTTATAAGAAGATGCAGAAAGACTACTTTGCTTTAGTGCGCGGCGAATGGCAGAGCCATGATAAAGTAGTTAATGCGCCGCTACTTAAATTAACGCTGAAGTCGGGTGAGCGTATCGTGCGGGTGAACCAAGAAGGCAAACCTTCAGAGACTCGCTTTAAGATAAAGCAGCGCTATAAGGGGGCAACCTTAGTGCAGGCCAGTCCTGTGACAGGTCGAACGCACCAGATCCGCGTACATTGCCAATATGCGGGTCATCCCATTGCCTGTGACGATAAATATAGCGAGCAAAAGTTCGATGACGCCATGCGTGAATTAGGGCTTAATCGCCTATTTTTGCACGCGGCGCAGCTTAAGTTTACCCATCCGGTGACAGAAGAGATAATGCAGGTTAAGGCGCCACTTGATACTGTATTGCAAAAGTTATTGGATAAGTTGGATAAGGCATGAAACGATACGAATTAGTCATTTTCGACTGGGATGGCACCCTAATGGATTCGGTGAGTAAGATTGTTGCCTGTATGCAGCAGACCGCCATCGAGTTGAGCATGATGGTGCCAAGCGAATCATCGATCCGCGATATTATTGGCTTGTCTATGGATGAGGCGTTAAATGTTCTGCATCCAAGTGCCTGTCAGCAGACTCGCAAAGCCATGATCGATGTTTATCGAAAGCAATATTTACAGTTGAATCAGACGCCAAGCCCAGTGTTTGAAGGAGCAGAACAGTTATTGGTAACGCTCAAAGCCTCGGGTCATCAATTAGCGGTGGCAACAGGCAAAGCTCGCGCTGGCTTAGACAGGGTGCTCAACGAGACAGGTTTCGTTGAACATTTTATGGCGAGTCGTTGCGCGGATGAAGCTAAGAGTAAGCCCCATCCGCAGATGTTGCATGAGCTACTTGAGCTCGTAGGTGTGGCACCTGAGAAGGCGGTGATGATTGGTGATTCGGTGCACGACCTCAATATGGCCAACAATGCTGGCATAGATGGTATCGGTGTAAGTTACGGTGCCCATTCGGCGCAAAAATTGAGTGAAGCTAACCCAGTAGCCATTGCGGCACGGCCATTGGAGTTGTTACCCCTTATTACGGGTCAAGCTTAGTTTAGCCGTTTCTGCTTTTTGTTTCGGTACATAGATTTGTCAGCCTGGCAGATCAGTGCCGAAACGTCTCTCTGTTCAGGATTGACCCAATGACAGCCAATACTGGCCGCAAGACGTAAGTGCTCGCTTTCATGGTATATCCCTTCATCTAGCATCTGATTGAGTTGCTGGCACAGCTGGTTTAACTGCCTGTGTTTCTCTGCACTGTCTTGTGTTTTAAAACTATGCAGGATAATAAACTCATCACCGCCGATGCGCGCGACCATCTCGGCCTGAGGACAGGCTTGCCTGAGAATCTCGGCTACCCCTTGTAATACTTTGTCCCCGATTTGATGATTGTAGTTGTCGTTGATTAACTTGAAATCGTCCAAATCGAGATAGAGCACGGCTAAGCTTATCTCCTGCGGTGGAAGCTCGGGGAGTATCTCTGAAAAACGATTAAACAGGGCGAGACGGTTAGGTAATTTGGTCAGTGAGTCGTGGAGCGCCAGGTACTCACTCTCCTCTTTAGCCTTTTGCAGTTCGGTAATGTTGTGGGCAGATACTATGACCCCTTTGATTTGGCCGTTTTCATCCAGATGCGCATTATGATGCACATTTAAATATTGAGGCTCAGTATGAGAGGGTGGGTGGATTTTAGTCTGGGTGTTGACTGACTCGCCAGCCAGAGTTTTGTCCAGTAGCGGTTTTAAATAGTCATTAAAGATAGTTTTACCGTGGATCTCGCTGACATGTTTACCAATAATATCGCTGGCATCGCAGTTGAGCATATGCTCATAACCTTTAGAAACGACTAGATAGCGATAATCCTGATCGACAAAAGACATCATATGATGGGTCGAGGCGATCATCTCCTTATGCACAGATAGCTCCCTGGAGAGTAAGAGTCGTTTATATTCGATGCCGATACGCTGCGCCAATAATCTGAAAAATTCGCGGGACTTAGTATTCTCACGCTGGGGTAGGGTATCCATGACTAAGATATGTCCTATGGGGCGCCCCTCATCATCTAAGATCAACTCAGCCTGGTAGCTGACTGCGCCCAGATCTTTAATGAGTTGAAAATCGGGAAAGCGAAGAGGTAGATCGTTAGCATATAAAAGATGGGTGTTGGGATAACGCATCTCATAGATGGCTTCGCAGGGGGAGCCTTTTAAATCAAATTCAAACCCGGGAATGCTTTGTTTTAGATCGCAAAAGGCGACTACTTCGATTTTTCCTCGATGAGTCGAAGGCCGGGCAAAGGCTGCCCAACGACATTGAGTGACCAAGGCAAGCGCCTTGAGAGCGCGTTGAAAGAAACGCTCATCAACACAGGGCGCGGCAAGCAGAGCCAGCGCTTCTTCAAGATCAGTCATTACAGATAACCACCCAAATAAATGACTTCCTTGTCGCTGTTTATGTTATCAAAGTGTGATAGGACACTATCAAGTTAAACAGTTTTTCCCAGTTTGTGAAGTTTGAATTTGGTGTGTTCTGCTGGATATGTCAGCTATGCCAGTGTAAATCGCTGTCTAGGCATTGTTAGGTGCAGGGCTTAGCACATCCACACCTTGTCGTTGCAGCATCTCTGTTAAGGTAATTAAAGGCAGACCCACTAAGGTATTGGGGTCGCGGCCTTCGAGACGTTCAAACAGTGCGATACCTAAGCCCTCGGATTTAAAGCTTCCGGCGCAGTATAAAGGTTGCTCTGTGTCGACGTAATAGGCTATCTGCTGCGAGTTAAGTGTTTTAAAATGCACGGTAAAGGGTTCACAGATGACCTCGCTTGCCCCTGTGGCCGCATTATACAGAGCGAGCCCTGTATAGAAGGTGATGGATTTGCCTGAGGCGCGCTCGAGTTGGGCGATTGCTCGCTCTCTTGTGAGAGGTTTACCCACAATATCGCCTTGTATCAGAGCGACCTGATCTGAGCCAATCACTAGGCCTTGCTCTCGGCCATCGGCACCGGCTCTTGCTTTGGCCAGTGCAAGTCTTTCAACTAAAGCGATTGCAGACTCTCCCTCGCGGGGAGTCTCATCGACTTCTGGTGCGCAGGTATCAAACTTGATGGCGAGTTTCTCGAGTAAGGATTGACGGAAAACTGAGGTGGAGGCGAGTATGATTGGTGGTCTCATCGATTGGCCCTAAATTTCTTCTGTTATGCCAAGATTGAATGTCACAGGATAAACGTCGTTGGCAGAAAGTTTCTGGTGGCCATGATAAGCGATTTTATCCAAAAAGGGAGGTGTTAGCTAAGGCGACTGACCTTATTATATCGGCGGGTTTGAATATCACGGGAGTCAGGTGTTTAACCCGCTTGGCTGCAGACGGGCTATATTTAAGCAAGGGTGATAAAAAGCGGGTGCTAAGGCTGCGCGAATGCTTCTATTTTAAGCGTGTAGGGCTTGAGTATCCATCGGCCCTTGGGTAAAATTTTCGTTCCAATAATTTTTGAATTAATGATGGGTTTTATAGCTTTCGTTATCGGGAACGGTAAAGGAGATAAATTTTCCTTTGACTCAGCGTAATTCAAACTATAATATGCGCGCCTTATGCAAACAGTAAAGATACCGGTTTCAATTGATCCTATACGCGCAGCGGCCAGCAAGCTTTCTTATGAAGGCGTTGTTCCCGGTGTGCAATTAAAGCGATTAAATGAGTTATGTGCCGGCGACTGTTCCGATGTGGCAGTGTCGCTTGAATGTGGTGTGGATATACAGGGGATAGTCTACCTGAAAGGGAAGGCTGTGACGGAGCTCACTCTGAATTGTCAACGTTGCATGACGCTATTTACCACTGAGGTTACGGTCGACTTTTGTTTTAGCCCTTGCGGGTCTGAGGCAGAAATCGATGAGCTCCCGGATGCGTATGACCCTATTGAGTGCAATGAGATAGGTGAAATTCGTCTGCATCAATTGATTGAAGATGAATTGATAGTAGCTATGCCTTTGATTCCTATGCATGTTGACGACAGTTGCAGCAAAGGCGATCAAGATATAGTGGTAGGCGAGATTGAACCCGCTCAAGAGGAGCGTCCAAATCCGTTTGCAGTGTTAGAAAAACTGAAGAGCAAGTAATCTAGGAGACAGGTCAAATGGCTGTACAACAGAATAAAAAATCTCGTTCAAAGCGCGGTATGCGCCGTTCACACGATGCATTGAGCACTGCTCAACTGTCTGTGGATGCAACGAGTGGTGAAATCCATCGTCGTCACAACGTGACTGCAGACGGTTTCTACCGTGGTCAAAAGGTTATCAACAAGTAATCTGTTGATAGCTAATGACTAATCTGACGCTTGCGTTAGATGCGATGGGGGGCGATTTTGGCCCCCGCATCACAGTGCCTGCAACCTTGCAGGCACTTCGCTTATACCCCTTCTTACACGTCATCATGGTGGGTGACAGGTCGCAAATCGAACCTTTACTGAGCCACCTTGAATCTGAC
The DNA here is from genome assembly GCF_002215585.1 of Shewanella marisflavi. Classification (NCBI taxonomy): domain Bacteria; kingdom Pseudomonadati; phylum Pseudomonadota; class Gammaproteobacteria; order Alteromonadales; family Shewanellaceae; genus Shewanella; species Shewanella marisflavi. Next base: position 2,597,318 of record NZ_CP022272.1, on the reverse strand, counting down.
TTGCTTTCTCGTATCGAACTCCTGCATACCACTGAAGTGGTTAAGATGAGCGATAGACCCGTGCATGCGCTGCGTAACTGTAAGCAAAGCTCAATGCGTCTGGCTATCGAATTGGTTAGAGACGAGAAAGCCCAAGCGTGTCTAAGTGCCGGCAATACGGGCGCTTTGATGGCCATCTCTAAGGTGCTGCTGAAAACCCTGCCGGGGATCGATCGTCCGGCGCTGGTGAGCTGTTTGCCTGCGGTCAACCACAAGCCTGTATATTTGCTCGATCTTGGTGCCAATGTTTCCTGTTGCTCAGAAACTCTGTTTCAGTTTGCTGTAATGGGGTCTGTGCTGTGTGAGGCGGTGGATAAAAATCCTGAGCCTAAGGTGGCCCTGCTTAATGTGGGGATTGAAGAGATCAAAGGTAACGATCAGGTACAGCAAGCGGGGCAGCTGTTACAACAAAGCCCACAGCTCAATTACGCCGGTTTTATTGAAGGCGATGATATCTATTCGGGAAATGTCGATGTGATCGTATGTGACGGTTTTGTCGGCAACATTACCCTGAAAACCTCAGAGGGGATCGCAAGACTCCTCGTACATCAGTTGAAGAAAGGCTTAACTCAAGGCTTTTTTGTACGATTAATGGCCAAGTTAATCGCGCCGCGCATTAATAGTGTTTTAAATCAGATGAACCCCGACCACTATAACGGAGCAAGTCTGATAGGATTGCGCGGCATTGTAGTAAAAAGTCATGGAAGTGCGGATGAATCTGCCTATTTACAAGCAATTAGTTTGGCAGTGACCGAAGCACAACGTCGACTCCCTAAGATGATTGAAGAACGTCTTGAGTCGATCCTTTTAGACATAAATAACTGATATCTCCTTATGTATACAAAAATTCTCGGAACTGGTAGTTATTTGCCAGCGCAAGTCCGTAGCAATCAAGATCTGGAAAAGATGGTGGATACCAATGACCAGTGGATTGTTGAACGTACCGGTATTTCAGAGCGCAGAATAGCCGCCAAAGACGAATCTGTATCAACCATGGGTTATGCCGCTGCCGTCAAGGCCCTGGAAATGGCGGGCATTGACCCGAAAGAGCTGGATATGATTGTTTGCGGTACCACGAGTGCCAGCAACGCGTTTCCTGCCGCCGCCTGTGAAATTCAGGCCATGTTAGGTGTGCATACGATTCCGGCGTTCGATGTGGCTGCGGCCTGTTCAGGCTTTGTCTATGCGTTATCTGTTGCCGATCAGTTTGTAAAAACTGGCGCCGCCAAAAAGGTGCTGGTTATCGGCGCCGACGTGCTGTCACGTTTGTGCGAGCCTGACGACCGCTCCACCATCATCCTCTTTGGTGATGGTGCCGGCGCCGCTGTGGTTGGTGCTTCTGAAGAGCCCGGTATCATCTCTACCCATATTTATGCCGATGGCCGTCAAGGCGATCTGCTTAAGTGTTCCTTCCCACCACGTGCTGGCGAGTCCTCTGAGGCCGTAGGGTACATGACCATGAAAGGCAACGATGTCTTCAAGGTTGCCGTGACTCAACTGTCTCATGTGGTCACCGAAACGTTACGTATCAATAACGTGGAAAAATCTGAAATTGACTGGTTGGTTCCCCACCAGGCTAACTTCCGTATCATTAAGGCGACGGCCAAGAAGTTAGATATGAGTCTGGACAAGGTGGTATTGACCCTAGCTAAGCATGGTAATACCTCTGCCGCCTCAGTACCTATCGCGCTGGATGAAGCCGTGCGTGATGGTCGTATCCAACGTGGTCAACTCCTGCTGCTCGAAGCCTTTGGGGCTGGTTTTGCCTGGGGCAGTGCGCTTGTTCGTTTTTAGTCGATTTTAGTACTAGAATACATTGATTTAGCAAAGGTATATAAAAATGGAAAAGATTGCTTATGTTTTCCCTGGGCAGGGATCTCAGGCCGTAGGCATGCTTGCCGAATTGGCTGCAGAGAATGAAATCATTGGTCAAACGTTTGCCCAAGCCAGCGAAGCTTTGGGTTATGACCTATGGCAACTGGTACAAGAAGGCCCAGCTGAAACTCTGAATCAAACTGATAAGACGCAGCCTGCATTGTTAACTGCCAGCGTAGCAATTTGGCGCGCGATTCAAGCTACCTCGGCGCCTCAGCCTGCAATGCTTGCCGGCCATAGCTTAGGTGAATACTCGGCATTGGTTTGCGCCGGTGTTATCGATTTCAAAGATGCCGTTAAACTGGTTGAGCTGCGTGGACAACTGATGCAACAGGCTGTGCCCGCTGGTACTGGTGCCATGTTTGCTATTATCGGCTTAGATAACGAGGCTATTGCTAAGGCGTGTGAAGACGCAGCGCAGGGCGGAGTGGTTGCACCGGTTAACTTTAATAGTCCTGGTCAGGTCGTTATTGCTGGTGAGAAGGCTGCGGTTGAGCGTGCTGCCGATGCTTGTAAGGCAGCCGGTGCCAAGATGGCTGTTGCCTTGCCGGTGAGCGTGCCATCTCATTGCGAATTAATGAAACCTGCCGCAGAGAAATTGTCTGAGGCATTAAGTGCTATCAGCTTTACAGCGCCGAGCATTCCAGTGATCAATAACGTTGATGTGGCTCAGCCAAGTGATGTTGAAGCGATCAAAGATGCCTTGGTACGTCAGCTTTACTGTCCGGTTCGCTGGTCTGAAACGGTCGAGATGATGGCCGCAGATGGCGTCAGCCAGTTGGTTGAAGTCGGTCCGGGTAAGGTATTAACGGGTCTGGCAAAAAGAATTAATCGATCGCTGAGTGCAAAAGTGGCTAATGATCCAGCCTCAGTTGCTGCACTGAGCGAATAAGGAGTAATAGATGAGTTTCAATCTAGATTTAACTGGCAAGGTTGCCTTGGTAACAGGTGCAAGCCGTGGTATTGGCCGTGCAGTTGCCGAAACCTTAGTGGAAGCAGGTGCTGTGGTTATTGGCACGGCAACCAGTGAACGCGGCGCAGCTGCGATTCAGGAATATTTGGGCGATAAAGGCCATGGCTTGGTCTTAAATGTGACAGATAGCGATTCAATTGACCAATTATTTGCCTCGATCAAAGAAAAAGTCGGTGAAGTTGATATTCTAGTCAACAATGCGGGTATCACACGCGACAATCTTTTGATGCGAATGAAGGAAGATGAGTGGTTAGATATCATAGATACCAACCTGACATCTCTCTATCGCACCTCTAAACAGGTGATGCGTTCAATGATGAAGAAGCGTAGTGGCCGTATTATTAACATTGGCTCTGTTGTAGGTACAATGGGCAATGCAGGCCAAACGAACTATTGCGCAGCAAAAGCTGGTTTGATTGGATTTACAAAATCTCTTGCAAGAGAGGTTGCATCTCGTCAAATAACAGTGAATGCTATTGCTCCTGGGTTTATCCAGACAGATATGACGGATGAGCTGACGGAAGAGCAGCAAAAAGGTATTATGTCACAAGTTCCAATGGAAAGACTGGGGCAGCCGCAAGAGATTGCAAATGCTGTACTGTTTTTGGCATCGGATTCAGCGGCTTACATTACAGGGGAAACTCTGCATGTAAACGGCGGCATGTACATGGTTTAAACGTTGGTTATAACAACCGACTGATTTTGATTGATTTTTGGCGTAGACTTACGTAGGTTTTGTGGTTAGACCACAAAAGTTAAGCTTGCATTGTGTGCCAAATTGAATAAACTACTCGCAATCTTACGCAAGTGCGTAATTTGAATAGGAAAGAAAACTAATGAGCAACATCGAAGAACGTGTAAAGAAAATCATTATCGAGCAACTGGGCGTTAAAGAAGAAGACGTAAAACCAGCAGCATCTTTCGTTGACGACCTAGGTGCAGATTCTCTGGACACCGTTGAGTTGGTAATGGCTCTAGAAGAAGAGTTTGACACTGAGATCCCTGATGAAGAAGCTGAAAAGATCACTACTGTTCAAGCAGCGATCGATTACGTTTCTAAGAATCAGTAATACTGAATTCTCTAAAACAGGCGGCAATTATGCCGCCTGTTTTTGTTTGCGAACTAGGAGCATTAGGGGGCGAACGCCTATCCCGTTTTCTTGTGCTATAACCTAGTAGGCCTTTTTATTTCGGTCTCAAAGGAGACCTTCATCTCATTTTAGTCAAAGGTGAAAACGTGTCTAAACGTCGTGTAGTCGTTACAGGTATTGGTCTGGTCACGCCTGTGGGCAATACCGTAGAGGCGTCCTGGAAAGCACTGCTTGCAGGACAAAGCGGTATCGCACCCATAACCAAATTTGATGCCAGCGAGTTTTCAACTCGTTTTAGCGGTTCAGTCAAAGATTTTGATGTTGAGCAGTACCTACCTAAGAAAGAGGCCCGTAAGATGGATCTCTTTATTCAATATGGTATGGCGGCTGGTATTCAAGCCATTGAAGATGCTGGACTGAATATGGAAGTAGAAGACCCTGCTCGGGTCGGTACCGCTATCGGCGCGGGTATGGGTGGCATGCCGCTCATCGAGGCGGCTCATTCTGCCTTGTTAAAAGGCGGTCCACGCAAAATCTCTCCCTTTTTCGTCCCTAGTACCATCATCAATATGATCGCGGGTCATCTTTCGATCAAATATGGTATGACTGGCCCTAATTTTGCGGTGACCACAGCCTGTACTACAGGTGTGCACAACATAGGATTTGCAGCACGTACCATCGCCTATGGTGATGCGGACGTGATGATTGCTGGTGGCGCTGAAGATGTGACTTGTCCGCTAGCGGTGGGTGGCTTTGGTTCTGCCAAGGCGCTGTCTACCCGTAATGATGATCCGCTTGCGGCGAGTCGTCCCTGGGATAAAGACAGAGATGGTTTCGTCATCGGCGACGGTGCGGGCATCATGGTGATGGAAGAGTACGAGCACGCTAAAGCGCGCGGCGCGACTATCTATGGCGAGCTCGTAGGTTTCGGTATGAGCGGTGATGCGTTCCACATGACGTCTCCACCGGCAGATGGTGCAGGCGCCGCCGCTGCGATGGAAAATGCCATCAAAGATGCGGGCATCGAAAAGCAACGTGTAGGTTATATCAATGCTCATGGCACATCGACACCCGCCGGCGATAAGGCTGAAGCCTCAGCGGTGAAGAGTGTGTTTGGCGATCATGCCTACAACTTGTTGGTGAGCTCTACCAAGTCGATGACAGGACACCTGTTAGGGGCTGCAGGCTCAGTCGAAGCGATTATCACCTTGCTTGCGCTGCGCGATCAGATTATTCCGCCAACAATTAACCTGGATAATCCAGATGAAGGCTGTGATCTTGATTTTGTACCTCACACGGCTCGAGCTCATCAGTTTGATTACGCACTGTGCAACTCATTTGGTTTTGGCGGTACAAATGGCTCACTCCTGTTTAAACGTGGTGAGTAAAAGCTAGCAGTAATTAGAAAAAAGCACCTTAATGGTGCTTTTTTTATGTTTGAATTAAGCCCAAATGACGCGTCGATGAAGCTTTATTCATCTCTCTTGGCAGCACTTAAAACTGGGCAGATAATCCGGCTCTATTCACTTCACTTTATTGGTGCCATTGTGTTAAATCCCGTCGTTGTTCCCTTACTGCCTATTGTTGGTTTGTTAACTGCTAATTTGAATGCCTTGATCCGTGGTGAGCAGAAGTTAAGTATCCCTATTGGTTTAAAGACTTTAACCGCCGCGGCTTGCGCCTTTGCCTGTGTTTGGTTTGCGCTGCTGATCACTGCCATTTATGGCGGGGGAGAGAGCGACTCGTTTGCCGGGATCGAGGTGCTAATGTTTTTCGCCCTGGGTTTCTTGCTTTATCGGTTTGTCGATCTGTCTCGTTTGCTAGGCGCAAGTGCGCAGGTTTGGCTGTATCGGTTAAGCTTGCCTTTGATTGTAATGGCATGTCATGGCGTGATTAACTGGGGCTAATCAGTGAGTAGCGTGATTCTTCGTTACTATCTCAGCCTGCTTTGCAGTACACTTTAGATTCACTATTTAGAATGAGGCGACAAGCAATGGCAGGACAAGATAGAGAGATCACTTTACGATTTCTGGCCGAACCAGCCGATGTCAATTTTGGTGGCAAGGTCCATGGTGGCGCTGTGATGAAATGGATCGACTTGGCGGCTTATGCCTGCGCCGCTGGATGGAGTGGCAAGTATTGTATTACCGCCTATGCCGGCGGCATACGCTTCATAAAGCCTATTCATGTCGGCAATATCGTAGAGGTGAGCGCTAAGGTTGTCTATACCGGTCGCACCTCTATGCATCTGGGAATAGATGTAAAGGCTGGCGATCCTAAAAATGCTGATCGTCACCTCACCACGCACTGCATAGTGATCATGGTGGCGGTAGATGATGAGGGTCACCCTACGCCGGTGCCAGAATGGGTGCCGGTCACTGAGGAGGATAAGGTGATGCGAGATTCGGCCATCCGTCTGATGGATATGCGTAAGAGGATTGGCACTGAGATGGAAGCCCATCTCAAGCCTTAATCTGTCTGCTCGCGTCTATCACTCAGGGCTGTCTTTCGATAGACGCTGCTAGCGTCCTTAGCCATAGTGATTCCCCCTATTTTTTCGCTTTGGACGATGAAGCTTTGCGCTTGTACATGCTTTGATATTGCACTAGGGAATCGACATCTGCAATTTGTGTCAGTGTGGTGATGTAGCGGCGTTTTGTTTAAAGCTCTAACAGAAGAAAGCTTTGTCCGACTGTTGATTGCTTAAGAGTACAGATGCGGCGCCCTAGTGAAAAATTCGAATCTATCGTTTAGCATGTGGCACAATATGCCCCGTGTTTACAGCCCACAAGGCCTTGTACCCCCAAATAAAACCTTTCTTCAAGAAGGTGAATAAACAGTATTAATTAATAAAGAGATAGGACAGAAGATGGCAAAGGTAGCATTTTTAGGATTAGGCGTGATGGGATACCCTATGGCGGGTCACCTGGTGAAGCACGGTCATGAGGTTACTGTCTATAATCGCACCCAGACCAAGGCACAAGCTTGGTGTGATAATTATGGCGGTAACTGGTGCGCAACCCCTTTTGAAGCCGCCAAGGGGCAAGACTTTGTGTTTGTCTGTGTAGGTAACGATGACGATCTACGCTCCGTCGTCTTGGGTGATACCGGCGCTTTAGCCGCCATGGCACAGGGCAGTATCTTAGTTGACCATACAACGGCTTCTGCCGATGTCGCCCGGGAGTTAGGCGCCGCAGCGAAGGCTAAAGGCGTTGGTTTCATCGATGCGCCAGTATCTGGTGGTCAGGCTGGAGCTGAAAATGGTGTGTTAACCGTGATGGTGGGCGGTGAGGCTCAAACCTTTGAGGCTGCCAAGCCGGTAATGCAAGCCTATGCTCGTTGCGCCGAGTTGCTGGGTGAGGTGGGCAGTGGTCAGCTAACCAAGATGGTAAATCAGATCTGTATTGCCGGTGTGGTGCAGGGTTTGGCTGAAGGTTTACATTTTGCCCGCAGTGCAGGTCTTGACGGTGAAAAAGTGGTCGAAGTGATCAGCAAAGGGGCCGCTCAATCCTGGCAAATGGAGAATCGCTATCAAACCATGTGGCAGGGACAATATGATTTTGGCTTTGCGGTGGACTGGATGCGTAAAGATTTGGGCATCGCTCTGGATGAAGCGCGCCGCAATGGTTCACACCTGCCATTGACCGCCTTAGTGGATCAATTCTATAGCGAAGTGCAGGCTCAAGGTGGTCAGCGCTGGGATACTTCGAGTCTCCTGGCGCGTTTAGAAAAGAGCCGATGCTAAGACACAAAAAAGGACTGCTAGGCAGTCCTTTTTTACTTGAGTTTAATCTGAGCCTCGGTAAGCGGGCAGGCACTTATCGATTAAACCGGATCGACCATGATATGTTCAAGCTCAACCGCCGCGACCGCGTGCAAGGCATCCATGGTTGCACCCACTAGGGAGATCTTACCTTGGCTGGACTCGATCAGTACGGCGCGATTGATCTCGCTGAAATCACGGTTATGTCTGGCCATGGCTGATAACGCCATCTGCATGGGGAGCATGGAAGGGTTAAACGCTGCATTTTCCGCATACCGTCCGCAGAAGGTGGCTCCGTCTCGGGTTTCTAACACTACGGCGGCATAGCTCTGGCTGTATGGGGCGTAGCTGAGACTTAAGTGATCCAGCGCCTCTATGATCATGGGATCTGAACTTTCCAGGGCAAAATCATGTTGCTGTTTTGACAGTAAGGGAGTCTTAATATTCAGATCGCTTGGCCCAAAAGCATAGGGTAGATAGTGAGATAAAGGTTGAGTTGCTTGCTCTGGCAGGTGGATCTTAATGGCTTGACCTTGAACCAACTCGTTCATAAATTGGCGGCAGTGTCCGCAAGGCGAGGCGTTGACTATGATATCTTTAATACCCGTTTCACCGCTTAGCCAGGCGTGACTGATAGCGCTTTGCTCGGCGTGTACGCTATGAAATAGTGCCTCACCATCCAACTCCAGGTTAGCGCCCATATAGATATCACCGCTAGCTCCCTTGGCGATGGCGCCCACATAAAACTCACTGATGGGAGGTCTTGCCAATGCTGCTGCCACGGGCAAGATGGCAAGCAGTAACTCATCGTGCGACATATTAGCGGCTTTGGCTAAGTCGTCGACTTGCTGGGCATCCATGTGGCCGACAAAGTCCTGATTCAATAAAGGGACTAAATGATCTGCCAAAGGTTGTGGCAGTTGAGCTATGCAGTGAACAAATCTATCTTGCATGAGCTTGATCCTTAAATTGTTAAGCTATTGGAAAATCATTTTAGTAACTAAGTTACCATGATAACGGGATCTTACTCCCATTTCGACCGCTGTTTCCCTTAAAGATTGCTAAGATAATGACATAACGCCGTCAATAATTTTTGCTTTTCTTCATCTGACTCAGTGTCATTGACTAAGGTCTCCAGCTTTATCATATAGTCTGGATCATTTAAGCGCGCCTGACAGAATGTTCGCCAGCGTCTCAGCTCTGTATCATCCAGGGTTTCAGGGTAGTTGCGTGCCCGATAACGAAATAGCATTTCAGGTAATCTGGGATCGTCAAATTGCAGTTCTAGTGCCGCCAGATGCTGGGGGGCTGTATGGCGTATGATCTCCATCTTGCTCTTATCTGCATGGCTGAAAAAGCCGCCGCTATAGAGCTGCAAGTCGGGATCGCTGCTTGCATTGTCATGTTCGATGTCAAAGACGGCGACCAGTTTCTCTCGGATCTCGGGATGTTGACGAAGGCGCTTGTATTGCTCGCGAGCAAAATCTTTATCTATCGCTAAACGCTCTGCGTTTTCATCTGTTAGCGTCTTGGCGGATGCAATGAACGGACATTTATTGATATGCAATTGCTTTAAGCCTACGGGCAACTCGTCGCTGGCCAAGTCGGCCCTTGGCGTGTACATGCGCTCACGTATCTCTAAGGCGCTGAGTTCAAGCAGCGGCGTGATGTCCATAGCAAGGTTGACACAGATGATGGCATTTTTATTGGTGCTATGGTGTGCAACAGGAGCAATAAGTGTGGTGCAACCGTTAAGGGCGCTTATCTTTGAGCTCACATGCACTAAGGGTTGCATATTGAGTACGTCAATATGCTTGCTGACTTCGTTCTTCTTACGCAGATTAAAGTAATAGTCGAATAGCTTAGGTTGCTGCTGCTTAACCAGTTTCGCCATGGCAATGGTGGCGTAGACATCCGACATGGCGTCATGGGCTTTTTCATGGCTGAGGTTATTGGCCTTTGTCAGCAGCTCTAGTTTAAAACTTGGGCTGCCATCCTCTTTTTCGGGCCAGACAATACCTTGTGGTCTTAAGGCGTAACAGGCGCGGACTAAATCTATGATATCCCAACGGCTGTTGCCGTTTTGCCATTCGCGCGCATAGGGATCATAAAAGTTTCGATAGAAGCCATAGCGGGTCACCTCATCGTCAAATCTTAACGAGTTGTAACCTGCTACACAGGTGTTGGGCTCAGTAAAGAGGGCGTGGATCTTTGCCATAAACTCAGCTTCTGGCATGCCTTTCAGGTTTGCCAGCTGTGGAGTGATCCCTGTGATTAAGATGGCTTCAGGGGAGGGCAGATAGTCGCTGGCCAATTTGCAATAAAAGGTTTCAGGTTCTGAGATGATGTTGAGATCCATGTCAGTGCGGATACCGGCAAACTGCGAGGGTCTGTCCTTGGCCGGGTTGGCACCGAAAGTTTCATAATCGTGCCAAAAGATGCTGGGTGATTGATTCGCTGGCATAGAGTAAGGCTAGAGTGTGATTAGTGGCACTTATCATAGCACCCTGATTTATGCCTGCACTAGTTTAACGGGTTATTTGCCCTATTTGATTGAAATAACGTCACTTTGAAGTTGGCAGTCACTTGGCTAGCCAGTTACAATGGTCGGCTAATGAGGAATAACCCATGTTTGAACCACTACTCACGCAGCCGCAATTTATCGAACTGACGCAGACGGGTCAGTTACATCTCCGTTTACGTGAGCCAGTGAGCGATTTCAGCTTGCAGCAGACGATGGGAGGGCACTTACTCGAGTGCGTGATTAGCCAAACCTCGCAAGGGACAAGTGCATTGATTGTCAGGGCGCATCCCTATCTAACTTGCGACCCGATATCAGGTAAGGCTCGCACCTTCGATGCTGGTGTTGTGTCAGAACCCCTGTCTCGTACACATGGTCAAGGCTGGCGTTTGTTTAGCGCCATCGGCATGTCGCCTGTCATGTGTGCAGAGATGTTGCGCGCGGGGCTAACTATTGGCGTAGAGCAGATCAATCAGGAAGTCATCTTTCACCCTCAATTTGATCATAAATGGCTCTTGGTTCCATTAGAGCGTGATCTACGTTTATTTGGGGGCCCAAGAGAGTTACGCCGCGCTAATGCTGTGTTGGCTAGATGCCAGGACCATACCCTGTCGGCCGAGGGCCTGCTGTTGGAAATCGGTGAGATTGAACAGGTCAGACAGGAGCTGGCGCACTATGCTAATCATAACAGTGTTAAGCAACACGGCGTAATGTTGAGCGAAGTGACTAACGTGGATGGACAGTTGCTGCGTAAGAAGCAACTCTTGTCCCATCGTTACTATCAAAGCGTGCAACGACCTAATTGGCAAGATGCCGCTAATCAGCAAGAGGACCTGGATACTCTAAAACGTAAGCTTGAGTCATACCAACTTCTCGCCCCGCCCGAGCTAAACCTGATGGTTGAGCAGATGTTTTTAGAAGACTAGCTTGGGGCTTTAGGGTCAAACAAGCTTTGGAAGAGTAAATGAATTACCTTTGTCCTATATGTCGGTGCCCGCTTTCGCTTATGGAGCGCACCTGGTGCTGTGAGGCAAACCACAGGTTTGATTGCGCTAAAGAGGGCTATGTTAATCTCTTGCCGGTGCAAAAAAAGCGTTCAAAAGATCCTGGTGACAACAAAGAGATGATGTTCGCCCGACGCGAATTTTTAAATAAGGGGTATTATCAGGCCATGAGTGATAGGGTGAATGCTCTGGCTCTTGAATATGCCGACGATACGCGGCATGGGTTGGATATTGGCTGTGGTGAAGGCTATTACTCTCACCGCCTGCACCAGGTGATGACTGCTAACCATGAGTTTGATTTGCAGGGACTGGATATTTCCAAGTCGGCGCTAAAATATGCTGCCAAGCGCTATCCTCAGATAGGTTTTTGTGTTGCCAGTAGTTATGAAATGCCCTTTGCCGATCAGAGTTTCGATTTTATGCTGCGTATCTATGCGCCATCGCAAGATCAGGAACTAAGGCGCGTGGCCAAAGCGGGGGCCATATTAATTACTGTGGCCGCAGGTCCGCAGCATCATTTTGCTTTGAAGCGGGTGATTTATGATACACCAAGGGAAAATCCCGAGGTGGATAGCCAGATTGAGGGATTTGAGCGACTTCACAGCGAGCGGCTGACCCAGGAAATGACCATTTCCCAAGGGGAGGATATTGGCCATTTTTTAGCGATGACCCCATATCACTGGAAATTTACTGCGGCTCAGAAGCAGGCATTAATCGCCGCACCTTTAACCTGTGAGCTCGACTTTAAGCTTGAGGTCTTTCGTGCCTGCTAGCTGGTTAATCATTGTTTCATTTGTCTATTTTTATCCGCTTAAAATAAATTAGTGTTTTTATACGACTTTTAAGATGAATTTTTTCTAACAACTGACAGATATGTAAGTAAAAAATAGGATTTAGCCCTTTGAATGTTTGTTGACATACGGTCAGAATGATTTATAGTGAACTCAGCTTGAAGGTTGGGCTTAACTTTATGTGTTCAATACGACCAGTTCGTCCTGTTAACATAAGTAATACCGGCATTTTCCAGCTCTACTGCCGTTTAAGGCTTTATTTTATTTAGTTACAGGATTTATATCATGTCTCAAGTTACTGGCGTTGTTAAGTGGTTCAACTCTGACAAAGGTTTTGGTTTTATCGAGCAAGAGTCTGGCCCAGACGTTTTCGTACACTTCCGTGCGATCAACTCTGACGGTTTCAAAACTCTAGACGAAGGTCAGAAAGTGCAGTTCACTGTGACTCAAGGTCAAAAAGGTCCACAAGCTGAGAACGTAACTGTTATCTAAGCTGACCTTTAAGTAGCCAAGCGCTATTTAACAACAGAATTCCAAGAGCTGTGATTTTTATCACAGCTCTTTTTTTGTCTGCAATTTACCTAAAGGCTTAGCATCTAGGTATAAAGCTCTAACCGCTTTAGACAAAGATACGCAACTAAGGCACAGGGATAGCAGAGCCCTTACAGTAGGAGATAAAAAAGCCAGCATAATGCTGGCTTTCTGTTTTGATGGAGCAGGAGCTTAGGCTTGAGAGAACAGCTTATCTTCTAAGGTTCTGCCACGCTGGATGGCGCGATAACGCCAATTGTGCTGTTTAAACAGGGTAAACAGCTGGGTCTCTAGGGCAAAATCGGCGCCCAACTGGTAGTGGAGGACAAACTCCTGAGCCTGGCTAGATTTTACCGAATGTACCTGAGGAAGCTCACGCAGAGCTGCCAGCAATGCCTCATCATCACAGCTGTGCATGGTCAGAGTTAGATATTCGTCGGCCTGATCATCTTGTATTGAGATAGATTGGTTCAGAACACCTTTCTCTAGATAGAGCACCTTATCACACAGTTTTTCCAGTTCTGCTAGGTTGTGAGAGCTGATCACAAAGGTCGTCTTGCCGATTTGTGAGCGCACCAGGTCGCGAATGGCCTTGGCATTCGCCGGGTCGAGCCCCGCCGTGGGCTCATCAAGCAGCACTAACTCGGGAGAGCCAATTAACGCTTGGGCGATCGATACGCGTTTGCTCATGCCATGACTGAGAGATAAGGGCTTTTGTGGGGCGATATCAGCCAAATCCACCAGAGCCAATACACGCTTGACCTCTTGCTGCGCGTCTGTGCCGCTAAAGCCTTGAAGGCGGGCAAACAGACCCAGTTGTGCCTCAACAGTGAGGTTAGGATCGAGTCTTGCGTCTTGGGGGAGGGCGGCTACCTTACCAAGTAGTGCATTACTACCCGGTGCATGGCCTAAAATGGTGACTTTGCCCTCGCTTGGGCGAATATAGCCGCATAGCAGCGAAAACAGTGTGGTTTTACCGGCGCCATTAGGGCCAACCAGCGCAATGGGCTGACCCGAGGTTAGCTCAAGATTGACATCATTAAGTGCTCGTTTGCTGCCGTATTGTTTACCAAGGTGTGTGCAGGTGATCAGATTCATAGTGCGATCCTCGCCATATAACTTCTTCCTAATAGCAGGAGTACACAGGCTTGAAGCAAAGGAATGGCCGCCACAGCGAGACTGCTGAGTCCTTTGGTATTGATCATCATTGAGAGCTGAGCGCCAGGTATCAACCATTGCAGAGCGGCGCTGAGATCCGGTAGGTAATGAGAGATTATCCCATTGATGATAGTGCCACCCGCAAGAATCAAAACCGCATAGATACTGGCCTGCCTCGCCGAGTTGGCGTGCAATGACAACAGGGCCATCAGCGCAGTAAAGGGGAGCAAGACTATCATGATATTGGTAAACACCAAGAGCCCGGAGCCCATGGCCAGCCAGACAAGGGATGGATCACGATAGGCGACCAGCAGCAGGGTGGCTACCAGAGTCAATAGGAGCAAAATTCCCTGGATTAGCAGGTACCCAGTGACACGGCCGAAAAACAGTGTATCTCGGCTGACTCTCAAGGTGAGAAAACGAAAGCTTCCCCTGGCCCTGTCGGAGGCAAACTGATCGGCGCCCACGAACAGGCTAAAGATAGGGAACAGATAGAGAGCCGCAACCCAGACAATGGCCATTTCCGCCACGTTCCATGACAGCAGTTCGCCTACATTGGCAGCGCCAAATACGCCTTCGAGTAATTGTTTAAAATCTGGTGAGAACAGATAGATAGAAGCTTGTTTTACCGGATACCAGAGAATAAGGCACCAGACCAGCGCGAACGTTGCCAAACCTATCATACCGCGAGTGCTAAAGAGGATTTTTTTAAGCTCGAATTTGGCCAGTTCCAAGGCCGCACTCCATGAGCTCCGGGGGGTTACGTTTTCCAAATATGATTCCTTTATCACTAAATTTGCACCCAGCCTAACATCTCTAGGTTTGTCTAAGTGTGTCAGATTGTCGTTAAATTTTACCAGCAAGGTCGGCAAGTTGCTGTTTTAACTCGGCGACTTCCTGTTCAAGCTGGGTGACTCTTTCGTTTAGTGCATGGCTTAGTGCATCACCTGGTGGCTCATTTTGTGGCTGGGTATAGGCTTGTGTGGGGAGTTGCTCGGCGGTGTCGCTAAATAGCTCGACAAAGCGAGATTCCCTTTTGCCCGGCTCTCTAGGCAGTTGACGTACCAAGGGGGACTCCATTTGCGATAGCGCCTCCAATGCCTGCTCTACCTGGCCAACATCGGTAAATCCATATAGGCGGTTGCTTCGGGTTCTGAGCTCGCCCGCCGTTTGTGGGCCTCTTAATAGCAGTAGGCAGATGATGGCGACCTTGTCATCGCTGAGTTGGAGATCGCTAAATTCGGTGTTGCAGAATCTATGCTTATATTTCACCACTCGGGAACCAAAGCCGCTTTGCTCAGCAATCAGGCGCTTCTTGGCTAAAGAATCGATAGCTGCCTGAGTGTCCGCTTCCGACAGGTTCATCACAGGATCGCGGCTAGATTTTTGATTACAGGCTAAGGTCAGACCGTTGAGAGAGAGTGGATATTGCTCTGGGGTGGTTTTCTCTTTTTCCAACAGGCAGCCGATGACACGTGCTTCATGGGAGGTGAGTTTCATGGTTAAGATATCCATATAAGAAAAGCATAGCCCTGTTATATCAGAGCTATGCTTTTATGCAAAGACAATCAGAGGCTTGGCGCCTCCAATGCTCAACTTCTATTCGGTCAAACGTATGCCGTCGTTTTCGATGGTGATCTTCTCACTTTTGTACAAGCCGCCGATACTCTTCTTAAAGGCTTTTTTGCTCATGGCAAGTTGGGCATAGATGACGTCAGCATCCGTCTTATCGGTAAGTGGCAGGAAGCCACCTGCTTGATTGAGCTTCATTAAGATGGCAGTGGCGTGCTTATCAAGCTCATCTTTTGCACCGCGTTGCAGGATTAAGTCTATCTTGTCATCACTGCGCACGCGCTTAATAAAGCCTTTGACTCGCTGACCAAATTTGAGCGGCTGATAAACTTCATTTTTATACAGCACACCCCAATGGGCATTATCGACAATCGCCTTAAAGCCCAAATCTGTGGTGCCCGCGATGATGAGATTCACCTCTTGGCCGTTACGATACGGGGGCGGTGTCTTATCAAGAAATTTATCGATCTTCGATGAGGCGACGATGCGCTCATCGGCACTATTGACATAGACATAGACCAGATAAGAGCGACCGACTTCTATCTCTCTGTGCTGTTCGCCGAAGGGAAGAAACAAGTCTTTATCCAGTCCCCAGTCGAGAAAAGCGCCGTAAGGGCCGGTTGCGATGGCCTTTAGATAGGCAAATTGCCCCACCTGAGCTTTAGGACGTTTAGTGGTGGCGATCACCATATCTTCGGAGTCCAGATAGAGAAACACCTCGACTTTGTCGCCGACCTCGCACTCTTTAGGTACGACTTTGTTAGGCAGCAAGACTTGGCCAAATTCGTGGGCATTTAAGTACACACCGAAGTCGACACGTTTGGCGATCTCCAGGGTACAACTCTTTCCTATCTCTATCATGGGGTTCTCTATGACATTACTAACAAGTTTAAGTGTGGCGATTATAGTGGAATTCTCAGCAAGATGCTTTAGCCTAAGGGGGTTAATCTCATTAATTTAACGCCCTGGGTGTAGATGCGTTTTGGTGACAGCGGGGTTTGAGCTAAAGGTCAGTGAGACGAGTGGGCAGAAAGGCGCCGATAAAGGGGCGTTAATCTGCATGCTGCTATCCGGCAGCAAGCTGAATTTACTGTAAAAAAGCTTGAACACCTGTCAGGGATAAAAGTCAGTATTGTCGCCTGTTTGGGTGCAAAAAACCTTGTAATAAATTAATGTGATAATGATACTTGCATTTAGTTAAATTCAGGGGTTTAATTGCGCGCCTTTTTTTACTTTAGACAAGTATAAATTGAGTTAACTAATATGGCGGGGACTCGAAGGATAACTTCGATATCTGACACCCAAGAAACGGTGTTGATGTTGCGGCTTATTTACCTGATAGGTGCGATAGTAAGTAACATTAATGTGTTGGCAGACAAAGTATCTGCCGAATATAAATGTAAATAGACAGGTTGAGAAAATATGAGTAATTGGTCTATTAAAGATGCTTATGTTGGTTATAACGTAAATTACTGGAGCTCTGGGCTCTACGGCATAAGCGAGGCCGGTGAGGTGACGGTATCGCCCGATCCAAATCATCCTGAGCACACTATTGGTTTAAATGAACTCGCCAAGGATATGGTTAAATCCGGCGTAGCATTGCCCGTCTTAGTGCGTTTCCCACAAATTTTACATCACAGGGTCAATAGCCTGTGTAATGCCTTCAATCAGGCGATCACTCGTTACGATTACCAATCAGACTATCTGCTTGTCTATCCTATTAAGGTTAACCAGCAGCAAACGGTTGTAGAAGAGATCTTAGCCAGCCAAGTGTCTAAAGAGGTGCCACAGCTGGGTCTGGAAGCTGGCAGTAAGCCTGAGTTGATGGCTGTGCTTGCGATGGCGCAGAAGGCCAGCTCGGTGATCATCTGTAATGGTTACAAAGATGTCGAATATATCCGCTTGGCGCTGATCGGTGAAAAGCTGGGCCATCAAGTTTATATCGTACTTGAAAAGCTATCTGAGCTTAAGGTTGTTCTCGACGAAGCTAAGAAGCTAGGTGTGACTCCTCGTTTGGGTCTGCGTGTGCGTCTGGCTTTCCAAGGCAAGGGTAAATGGCAGGCCAGCGGCGGTGAAAAATCAAAATTTGGTTTGTCAGCGGCTCAGGTGTTGAACGTGATCAACTCGCTTAAAGACCACGACATGCTGGATAGCCTGCAATTGCTGCACTTCCACTTGGGCTCGCAGATTGCCAATATTCGCGATATCCGCAGCGGTGTGAGTGAGGCGGGGCGTTTCTACTGTGAACTGCAGAAGATGGGCGCCAATGTGAAGTGCTTCGACGTGGGTGGCGGCTTGGCCGTTGACTATGACGGTACCCGCAGCCAGAGCAGTAACTCGATGAACTATGGCTTGACCGAATATGCCAATAATATCGTCAGTGTGCTCAATGACATGTGCCGTGAGCACGATCAGCCTATGCCACGCCTCATCTCTGAGTCTGGTCGGTACCTGACGGCTCATCACGCGGTGTTGATCACCGACGTGATTGGCACCGAAGCCTATCAGCCTGAGCAGTTACAAGCTCCGGATGATGACGCGCCGCAGCAGCTGAAAAATATGTGGGACTCTTGGGGAGAGGTGAGTGGCCGCGCCGATCAACGTGCCCTGATTGAGATTTACCATGATGTGCAAAGCGATCTGGCTGAGGTACATTCGCTATTTGCTTTGGGGCAGATGGGTCTGGCCGACAGAGCTTGGGCGGAGCAGATGAATCTGCGCGTCTGTTACGAATTGAAGGGGGTGATGAGTGGTAAATACCGTTTCCACCGCCCTGTGATCGACGAACTCAATGAGAAACTGGCAGATAAGTTCTTCGTGAACTTCTCACTGTTCCAGTCACTGCCAGATGCCTGGGGTATTGATCAGGTGTTCCCAATAATGCCGCTGAGTGGCCTAGATAAGGCGCCTGAGCGCCGCGCCGTGATGCTGGATATTACTTGTGATTCAGACGGTACAGTGGATCAGTACGTGGATGGTCAAGGTATTGAAACTACCCTGCCAGTCCCGGCTTGGAGTGCAGAGAGTCCTTATCTTATCGGTTTCTTCCTGGTGGGTGCATATCAGGAGATCCTTGGGGATATGCACAACCTGTTTGGTGATACCAACTCTGCCGTAGTGCGACTGGACGATGATGGTCTAGTGAATATTGAGTCAGTTCTGGCTGGCGATACCGTGGCCGATGTACTGCGTTATGTGAACCTAGACGCTGTCTCTTTCATGCGTACCTATGAAGAGCTGGTAAACCTGCATATTCAAGAAGATGAGCGCGCCAATATTCTTGAAGAGCTGCAGATTGGACTGAAAGGCTACACCTATCTGGAAGATTTCTCCTGATTGGCAAGCTAGCCTGTTTCGCCTAGGGATCTCGGCTAACGCCAGCCGAGATCCTTTAAGACGATAAGGAGCGAGTCGATGTACTTTGAAGGGGCGGAGAAACGCTTATCGCTAACCTTAGTGGCAGCTAGTCCGTCGCTAAGATCTTTGGGCGATGACTTTTGGCGCCGCGCTCTTTTAAAGAGTGATACAGAGATCCTCTCCAAGCTGAGCTGTGAGCAGTGCGATGCGTACCTGCTCAGCGAGTCCAGCTTGTTTGTTTGGCACGATAATCTGGTGCTCATCACCTGTGGTAATACCCGGCTTATCGAGACGGTACTGAGTCTGGTTGAATCACTCGGTAATGTTCAGATTGCCAGCTTGAGTTACCAGCGTAAGAGCGAGATTTTACCCGCCTTGCAAAGCAGCCGCTTTGAAGACGATATCGCCCGGCTTAGGGGGATGCTAAGCGGCGATGCCTATCGCATTGGCCATTTGGATGGTCATCATCACCAGCTTTTTTTATCTGGAGAGATGGTGCAACTTAAGCCGGTTCAAACGGTGCAGATGTATCATATTCGTGGTGAGTTGGCCGACTATCTGCTTAGCGACAGGCAAACGGCCGAGGGGATAGCCACCAGGCTCAATTTATCTCAGCTGTTACCGGGTTTTTATTTTGATGCGCACCTGTTCTCGCCACTGGGCTATTCACTCAATGCCCTTAGGGGGGATGACTATTTCACGGTGCACATCACCCCACAAGAGGCGAGCTCCTATGTGAGCCTGGAAACGAATTTGTCGC
Source organism: Shewanella marisflavi (assembly GCF_002215585.1). NCBI lineage: Bacteria > Pseudomonadati > Pseudomonadota > Gammaproteobacteria > Alteromonadales > Shewanellaceae > Shewanella > Shewanella marisflavi. Next base: position 2,577,883 of record NZ_CP022272.1, on the reverse strand, counting down.
TCGGCGAAGATCTTGGCGGTATAGTAAATGAGTTGCTAAACCGCTTAAATCCGGTAAGTTGGGATGTTTCAGGATTTGAGGCCCAGGAGCCGGGATACTGCGCCGAGCAGTATAGCCTGCAGGCCAGCGGTGAATTAACTTTGGCAGATGGCCTAGGCCTTTATATAAAACACTATAAGCAGCGCGATTGTGAGCAGTTATTGCCCGTTACGCTGTGATCTTTACTTCTATTATTTGGAGCAAATATGACCACTATTGCAGATAAGCCTGATTACTCGCTTTACTCAAATGCATTTGGTTATTTAAGACAACCACTGGATTTTAAACCGCTTGAAAGCGATGCTGACGTGGTGGTTTTGGGCTTGCCGTTTGATATGGCCACTACAGGTCGCTCGGGTGGTCGTATGGGCCCTGGCGCTATTCGTCAGGCGTCGGTGAATCTGGCCTGGGAAGAGTGCCGCTGGCCATGGGATTTTAAGTTGTCCGATCACCTAAAAATGGTCGATGCGGGCGATCTCGTATACGACTGTGGCGATGCAGCCGATTTCACCCAGCGTGTCGAAGACTTTGCCACGGCGATCCTTGATTCAGGTAAGGCGCTGCTCAGTTTTGGTGGTGACCATTTTGTGACCCTGCCGCTGCTGCGTGCTCACTATAAGAAACATGGCAAGATGGCGCTGCTGCATTTCGATGCGCACACAGATACCTATAGCCAAGGCAGCAAGTACGACCATGGCACCATGTTCTTCCACGCGCCTAATGAAGGGATCATCGATGCCTCTCATTCAGTGCAGGTGGGGATCCGTACCGAATATGACAAGCCAAGCCATCTGTTCAAGGTTATCGATGCGGCCGCTGCCAATGAGCAAAGCGCCGATGAGATTGTTGCCCAGATTAAAGACCGTGTCGGCGATATGCCATTGTATGTCACCTTCGATATCGACTGTTTGGATCCTGCTTTTGCCCCTGGCACGGGCACTCCTGTTTGTGGTGGTCTCACCAGCGACAAGGCGATGAAGATCATCCGTGGTCTGCGCGGCATGAATGTAGTGGGCATGGACGTCGTCGAAGTGGCCCCCGCCTATGACAGCGCCGAAATTACGGCGCTTGCGGGCGCAACCTTAGGGCTAGAGATGCTGCACGTTTGGGCCTGCGCACATAAGAAGTAAGCTAAATCAGGACGGGTAAGGAAGCAGATGTCGAACTTAAGTGATATTAGACGTGAGTACACCTTGGGTGGGCTGCATCGAGAAGAAATGCCGGATAACCCTATGGTCTTGTTCGAGAAGTGGATAGAGCAGATTAGGGATTCTGAGATCCTGCCGGATCCTACCGCCATGTCGGTAGCGACTGTCGACGCCGATGGTCAGCCGTTTCAGCGCATCGTGTTGTTAAAACGCTTCGATGACGAGGGGTTTGTGTTTTTTACCAACCTTGCTAGTCGTAAGTCGGAGCAGATTGCGCAGAATAACAAGGTGAGCTTGCTGTTTCCCTGGCATGCTCTGGAGCGTCAGGTTGCGGTGACAGGGGTTGCGGAGCAGCTGTCGACTGCAGAGGTGCTCAAGTACTTCGTGACGCGTCCTAAAGAGAGTCAGATTGCCGCCTGGGTATCTAAACAGTCCAGCAAGATATCGGCCCGTCAGGCATTGGAGAGCAAGTTTGCCGAGATGAAGGCTAAATTTAGCCAGGGCGAAGTGCCACTACCTAAGTTCTGGGGTGGCTATCGAGTACGTCCTAGCAGCATAGAGTTTTGGCAAGGCGGCGAATATCGTCTGCATGATCGTTTCCTCTATACCCGTAAAGATTCAAGCGGTAAAGAAAACGCCTGGGATATCGACCGGCTGGCGCCCTAAGCGTTCCGATATCAAAGTGTTTGAGCTATAAAAAAACCACCGCAATGCGGTGGTTTTTTTGTGTCGTAGCGACCGCTGTTACCATTTCTTCTTCGGCTGGAACAGCACGTCGATATCATCCTCGTCACTCTTCTGCTGCGGCGCGTTAGGCTGCGCCATCTTCTGGGCGCCCATGATCTCATCGAGTAGTAATTTGGCTTCGTCCACTTTATTGGTGATAAAAGGATCGTTTGGCGTCAGCGCCTTAATCGTGTGCAGCGTGGCTAACGCCTTAGTGACCATCTGTTTAGAGGAACCATATTGTTTCATAAAACAGGCGCTGCGGGCGCGGGAAAGCATGGAATCGACATTAATTCTCAGCTGCAGATTATCGACGCGAGCTTCTTCTTGAGCAAAAATGTTTGGGTCAACTTTGCCCTTATTGTGCTCGGCGCGCAATATCGCCTTGAGCTTCTTAAGCACTTTGACTAAATCTAAGATCTGCTTATCGGTATCCGGCAGGCGAAAACCTTCGATGGCGGGTGTCTGTTTTTGAGCGTTTTGTAAGTTTTCAATCTGACCACTGAGATCTGTGAGTCGACGTTTGTAATCGTTAGCTTGAGGGCCACCGAGAGAGACTGACAAGGTCAACGCTTCTTGTACACGCTTATAGAGGATCAGAACCAGATTGGTAGAGCAGGGGAACATGCCTGTGCATGAAAGCACGTTCTCGGTTTCGTCAATAATGGCTCTCTGTCTGGCTAATTCAGTTCTGCGTTCGGCTTCGGCGCGTTCTTTTTGTTGTTGGATCACATTGATGCCAATAACCAGTAGCAGCAACGCACCAATGAGGATCAGAACCAAAGTAAATATCATAGAGCTACCATTCTTTTTGTAATTCCATTAATGCTACTATAAATCAATACGCTAGCATAGTTATCTTAGACTAGCTTTATCTTAATGTCGTGTGATTCATCTCACCTCTATGCTATATTCCCCTTTGATTTAATTTTATGCCTGTACTATAACTAATTCTTATACATAACTATTATGTTAGCGTACTGAATTCTGGCTGTGACTCCCCTGGAGAAGCCGGCCTTTGCAAAGGATAGACGATGAAGCTGCAACAACTCAGATATATTGCCGAAGTGGTTAACCACAACCTTAATGTATCGGCGACAGCAGAGAACCTTTACACCTCTCAGCCTGGGATCAGTAAACAGGTGCGGATGTTAGAAGATGAGTTGGGAATTCAGATCTTTGGTCGCAGTGGCAAGCATCTTACCCATGTGACTCCTGCCGGTCAGCAGGTGATCAATATCGCCAATGATATTCTGGGTAAGGTAGAAAGCATTAAAAAGGTTGCGGAAGAGTATACCAAGCCGGATCAGGGGGAGTTGAATATAGCTACCACAGATACCCAGGCCCGTTATGCGCTGCCCAGTATTATCCGAGCCTTTATTGACCGCTATCCTAAGGTTAATCTGCATATGCACCAGGGCACACCCTCTCAGATTAGCGAGTTAGCGGCACGTGGTGACGCGGACTTTGCCATTGCCACTGAGGGGATGCACCTCTATTCCGATCTGATCATGCTGCCTTGTTATCACTGGAACCGCTCAATTGTGGTGACCAAAGATCACCCGCTGGCGTCACGTACTCAGATAAGCATTGAAGACCTCGGGCGTTTCCCCTTGGTGACCTATGTCTTTGGTTTCGACAGAGAGTCTGAAATTGAAAAGGCCTTTAACCGCGCTGGTATTGATCCTCGCGTGGTATTTACCGCCACCAGTGCCGATGTGTTAAAAACCTATGTCAGATTAGGATTAGGTGTGGGGGTTATCGCCTCGATGGCGATCGACCCTGTGATTGATAAAGATTTGGTGGCCATAGATGCCAGCCATCTGTTTGCCCATAGCACGACCAAGATAGGCTTTAGGAAGGGCAACTTCTTACGTAACTATATGTATGAGTTTATCGAGCACTTTGCGCCGCACCTGACCAAAGAGGTTGTAGAAAAAGCGGTGGCGCTTAGAGATCCACAACTGATTGAGAATCTTTTTGCGGATGTGGAACTGCCCATACGCTAACAAGCTGTACTGGTCCCATAAAAAACTCGCCTTAAGGCGAGTTTTTCTTTAAGCAGTGGATTAACACTCTACGATATTTACCGCGAGGCCGCCTTTGGCGGTTTCCTTGTATTTACTGCGCATATCTTTACCTGTATCCATCATGGTCTTAATCACCTTATCGAGTGAGACCTTGTGGTTACCGTCGCCGCGCATCGCCAGGCGTGAGGCGTTAATGGCCTTGACCGCGCCCATGGCGTTGCGTTCGATACAAGGTACCTGTACTAAGCCACCGACAGGATCACAGGTCAGACCCAGGTTGTGCTCCATACCGATCTCGGCAGCGTTTTCCACATGTTCTACCGTGCCGCCCATGATCTCTGTAAGCGCTGCAGCGGCCATAGAACAAGCTACACCGACTTCACCCTGGCAGCCTACCTCGGCGCCTGAAATGGAAGCATTCTTCTTATAAAGAATACCGATGGCAGCAGCGGTCAGCAGGTACTGACAGCAGATATCCACATCCACCTCTTGAACAAAGGTGTCATAGTAACAAAGTACGGCAGGGATGATGCCCGCAGCACCATTGGTTGGCGCGGTTACTACGCGATCGCCTGCGGCATTTTGCTCGTTTACCGCTAGCGCAAACAGATCGACCCAGTCCATGGCAGTAAGAGGATCGACGACAGTCTTGCTCTCAGCCTTGAGGCGACGATAAAGCGCTGGCGCTCTGCGTCTGAGTTTAAGACCACCTGGGAGTATGCCCTCTTTTTGGTAGCCACGTTCGACACAGCTCTTCATGGTTTGCCATATGGTCCACAGGCGCTCTTTCACCTCTTTCTCGCTGGCGATGGACAGTTCGTTTTCCATCATCAGCGCAGAGATGCTCAGGCCGTTTTCGACACACATGTCGAGCAGCTCGGCGGCACTGTTAAAGTCATAGGGCGCTGCTTCGATGGGCGAGGCGGGGGAGGCGTCTTGAGCGAGAATCTCATCTTCATCTAAGATGAAGCCGCCGCCTACCGAGTAGTAGGTGCGCTGATAGATGCAATTGCCTTTTGCATAGGCGTATAGGGTCATGGCGTTGGCATGGGCCGGTAGACTCTTGCGTCTGTGATAGGTAATACCATCTTCACGACTAAAGCGTACCACCTTGTTATTGGGCATGGTTAAGGTTTGGCTGTCGTGTACCTGTGCCAGTGTGGCATCGATTTTGTCTGTATCGACGGTTTCGGGGGCTTCGCCCATGAGGCCGAGGATCACGGCTTTACCTGTGCCGTGGCCTTTACCTGTTTGCCCTAGGGAGCCAAACAGCTCAGATCTCAGCTCATCTGTTTCTGCAAGGTGACCATGTTTCTCTAAATCTTGAATAAAGATATTCCCCGCTTTCATGGGGCCTACGGTATGGGAGCTTGAGGGACCGATACCAATTTTAAACATGTCAAAAACGCTAATCATTATAAAACCCTGTCGTATTCATTATTTTCGTTATTCAGTCTCAGTGATTTTAGGCTAAATAAATTATTCATGCCCAAGGGGCGTCAATATTGCCCTGTTGTGCTAATCTTGCGAGCACATTAAGATTATCAATTATTAAGTATCCCATACTTTAGTCGCAGCTTTCGCATTAGTTTTTTTTAGGAATTACTTTCGCATTAGGCATACTATTGCTAATGAGTTTGTCTCTTGATTCATGAGTGAGATAAAGGCTGCTTTATCAAATTTATACAAAGACTTATGCCATCTAGTTATTCAACTTGTTTTTTACTAAAGTTTGATTATTAAGCTTGTTTAACAGTTTTTTTAGGGGGAGTTTTGAGTTATTTAATGATGGATTTGTTATCCACTCAAATGAATGAGCTGGAGAGCCGCCAACTTATGCACCCTATGGTGGGTGGCGTCATCTTGTTTTCCCGCAATTATCAGGATCGCCAGCAGCTTTGTGAGCTGGTGGCTTCAATGCGTGCCGTGCGCCCTGAACTCCTCATTGCCGTGGATCACGAAGGGGGCCGGGTTCAGCGCTTTATTGATGGTTTTAGCAAGATCCCAGCGATGGGGGATATCTTACCGGCGGCAAAGCAGGATATGACCTTGGCGAAGGCGTGGGCTACCGAGCTGGGTTTTCTGATGGCTGTGGAGCTATTGAGCTGTGATATCGATTTGAGTTTTGCTCCTGTGCTGGATCTGAACGGTATCAGCCAGGTGATCGGTAAGCGCGCCTTTAGCGATAAGCCCGACGAGGTTATTGTGCTGGCCGATGCCTTTATTCAGGGAATGGTCGATGCTGGAATGGCTGCAGTTGGGAAACATTTCCCCGGCCACGGTAGTGTGGCGGCCGATTCACATATCGCCAAGCCAGTTGATGAGCGTAGTGAAGATGAGATCCGCGCCTTGGACATGAAGCCATTTAAACAATTGATGGCTAAGCAGCGCCTGCAAGGGGTTATGCCGGCTCATGTTATCTATCCTAAGGTGGATAACAATCCGGCAGGTTTCTCTGCCTATTGGCTAAAGCAGGTGTTAAGGGAAGAGCTCAAGTTTGATGGCGTGATCTTCTCTGATGATCTGGGTATGAAAGGCGCAGGTGTTGTTGGCGGCTATCCCGAGCGTGCAAAGGCGGCCATTGAGGCCGGATGTGACATGATTTTGCTCTGTAACGATAGTGAAGGCGTCAATCAGCTGCTTTCCACTTTTACCTGGCCGGAGCAGGGCCCGCAAGTACCGGCGCGTAAACTCTTGGCTAATAGCACTCAGGTGGCCAAGGCGCTTGAGGATGAATCTCGCTATCTTGAGGCAAGAAGGATAGCAGAGCAGATTTGTATGGGCTAAATTTGATGTAGCGCAACAACAGCTTGTGATGAGTTAGCTAAAGTTAATATTCACTCTTTATCAGCAGGTAACAGGATGATCCTCTATTTCCATGGTTTTGATGCCACCAGTCCAGGTAATCATGAAAAAATGCGCCAGTTGCAGTTTGTCGATCCCGATGTGCGTCTGGTCAGTTACAGCACGCTTCATCCCAAGCATGATATGCAATATCTGCTTAATGAGGTGAGTCGTCAATTGAAACAGAGTGATGACCCAGCGCCACTGGCAATTGGCGTCGGCCTTGGAGGCTACTGGGCAGAGCGTATAGGATTTTTGAATGGTCTTAAGACAGTGATGATAAATCCTAATCTGCATCCGGAAGACAACATGGTGGGAAAAATTGACAGGCCTGAGGAATATGCGGATATCGCCAGCAAGTGTGTCAGCCAGTTCAGAGAGAAGCACAAGGGACGCGGCATGTGTATCTTATCCCGTCAGGATGAGGTGCATGACAACGAGGCGGTTGCCGATGCGTTGACCCCGTTTTATCCCATAGTATGGGATGAAGAGCAGTTACATAAGTTTCCTTCCTTGTCTGCGCACCTGACTGAGATTAAAGCCTTTAAAGAGCAGCAGTAAACTAAACCTCTTGAAATGGGAGCCTGAGGGCTCCTTTTTTATGGGCGTCATTTAGACCTTCTAACGGGGGACTTCTGCTGCCAATGACAGATTGCTAGCGACTTATGAGAAAGCTTGAGCAAAGTTTAGTTGATTATTCTGTGTTCAGATGACTGCGCAATCGTATGTAATAGTCATTTCTTGCCATTCAAATCTAGCATCACTTATCCATTTTATGATACAACATGATACATATTGTTACATGATGGTCTTAAAGACCTTTTCCCAGTTTGCGTATGTCGCCCGATGCAGCTAACCACTTTATTAGTTAGCTGTTTTTTTTGTCTGTTTTTTGCCCATCCCACCAGATTGGGTTATCTTCAAAGGGTTAGATGATAAGAAGAATGAGGCGCAGATGAAGCGGGTATTATTGACAATATCGGGAAAGGTTCAGGGCGTGTGTTTTAGGCGCTACAGTCAGCTTAAGGCAAATGAGCTGGGGCTGACAGGTTATGCGAAAAATCTTGAAGATGGCCGTGTGATGATTTTATTGCAAGGTGGTGGCTCGGCGGTAGACCGTTTTATTGCCTGGAGTGAGCAGGGCTCGCCTCAGTCTGTAGTAGACAATGTGTTAGTCGAAGAAGATGAGGCTGACGAGATCTACCTCGATTTTTCTGTCTATTGACGCAAGTTCGCCGCTAAGGTGTTCTCACTTACTGGTATTTCTTTAGGGTTACACCAAAGCACTAAGCGATGCTCGAATTGATGCTTAACACCATTGCTATAATGACGTGAGCATAATGGCAGCTATCTGGAAGCGCGGTGGTTAATGGTGTTGGTCGAAGAAATCGAGGAAGATGAGATCGACCTCGATTTTTCTCTCTATGAGTTAGCTTTGGGATATATCAGCCTAGCTTTGTACTAAAGCGAGCCAGATTCGCTGGGCTGCTCCATCTTTCTGATCTGTAAAATCATTCCCATGTTCGGATGATCAAAGTAGTGTATTTCATCACTCTTCACCCGCTTGTTTTGCGTCATATAGATACTGTGCAAATAGGGGACCTGGAGCATTGCTGTCTCATCAGCTAATTGTGGCTGACGTTTGCTCCCTTCTCTATGGAGTGTTAAACCAGTTTCCACATAAAGATAGTGATTCAGATAGATATTGAGCGTGCCATCGAGTGCCCAGATAGGCTCTGCTTGTTTGTCGTCGAAATTTAGATCGAAGTTAAACTGTGGAATCGCTTCATTTTGTGACGCTTGAGTCCCATTGGTGGCAAAGCCGCTCTCATTAAAGCGATCTGAGTAATCTTCTCCAGCAAAGAGGCGCACAGGTTTGGCTTGATGGCGCGGCAACATAGATTGTTGCCAAGTCATATGTAGCAGCCCCTTGTGGCCCGCTTCTCGTTTTAGGGTGGCTATCATGTCGCCAAACTGTGACTGAGAATCGGCCAGTAATACTGTGCCAGCACCTGGTGTCGCATATTGTGGCGTCGCTGCGCCTATGGTAACGGGAATGCTGCTTGGATGGGTGACCTGTGCCTGTTGCAACTGTTTGTCGCACGCATCAGGTGTTTCTAACCATTGCTGGGCACTACAACCTTCCAATCCCAAACTTGCCCCTGTGATATCGGTAGCAAACAGGGGGGAGATCATGTCTATGGGTTGACGAGTATGGCGGCTCGTCGGTGCTGACAAGGTTTCTTCCAGCTGGCTTCCCTGACGCTCAAACAGGTAGACTTCCACTTCAAACCAACGCTCTGCGTCTGCCCAAGTTGGAAAAGACAGTGAGGTGAGGGTGGTTACCAATAAAAGACTCTTTTTAAGCACGCGGTTCTCCAAGGCGATGTTGCATTAGTTGAGAGATGATCAGCGACAAGAGGTCTAGCCTATCCTTGTCTGTCTCTGTCGGCATCAGGAATTTTAACTTACTTGGGCCGTCCATACGATAATTTTGTGGCTGGCTCTGTAATAAGCCGATAATAAAGCCAGGATCGACGCAGTGATCATCATTAAACTCCAAGCTACCGCCTTTGGCGTGCATCTCGATCTTGGCGATGCCAAGAGCCGTGGCCTGATGTTTAAACAGGGAGATCTCGAGCAAGTTCTTGGTGGCTTGCGGCAGTAGGCCGAAACGGTCAATCAACTCCACTTTGAGTTCGTCCAGCGCCTGAGAGCTACTGCAATTGGCGATACGTTTATAGAGAGATAAGCGTATATTCACATCGCCCACATAATCTTCCGGCAGCAAGGCCGGGATGCGCAGGTCGATTTCACACTGGCCCCTTAACATTTGATCCAGCGAGGGCTCTTTGCCTTCTTTAAGGGACTTTACCGCATCTTCGAGCATCTCCATATAGAGCGTAAAGCCGATCTTAGAGATGTGGCCGCTCTGCTCGTCGCCAAGAAGTTCACCGGCGCCGCGTATCTCAAGATCTTGGGTGGCCAGCATAAAGCCCGCGCCGAGATCTTCAAGGGCACCAATGGCCTCAAGTCGCTTAATGGCATCCTTGGTCATCCGCTTAGGATGAGGCGTCATCAGATAGGCGTACGCCTGATGGTGCGAGCGACCTACGCGGCCCCTAAGCTGATGCAGCTGAGCCAGGCCGAAGTTGTCGGCCCGCTCGATAACAATAGTGTTGGCCGTTGGCACATCGATACCGGTTTCTATGATGGTAGTGCAGACCAATACATTGTATTTCTGGTGATAGAAGTCTGACATCACCTTTTCCAGATCGCGCTCGCGCATCTGACCATGGGCGGTGATGACTCGCGCCTCGGGTAGCAAAGCCTCAATTTCACGGGCGCGTTTCTCTATGGTCTCGACGCTGTTGTGCAAAAAGTAAACCTGGCCGCCCCTTAAGATTTCACGCAATAAGGCTTCGCGCACCGTGGCATCGTCATATTCGCGCACAAAGGTTTTGACCGCCAGGCGTTTGGCCGGTGGCGTGGCGATTATGGAGAGATCTCGCATCCCAGACATCGCCATGTTGAGGGTTCTAGGGATGGGCGTGGCGGTCAGGGTGAGAATGTCGATATTGGCGCGTAGCGCCTTGATCTTCTCTTTCTGGCGCACACCGAATCTGTGTTCTTCATCGATGATCAATAGGCCGAGATTTTCAAATTTAGCCTCGGACTGCAGCAACTTATGGGTGCCGATCACAATATCGACTTGACCAAGTTCTAATTGCTTGAGAACGGTTTGCTGCTCTTTAGCGGTCTTAAAGCGAGACATCACCTCAATTTTAATTGGCCAGTCAGCAAACCTGTCTTTGAAGTTTTCATAGTGCTGTTGCGCGAGCAAGGTAGTGGGGACGAGTATCGCTACCTGTTTACCGTCATTGACCGCCACAAAGGCGGCGCGCATGGCGACCTCTGTCTTACCAAATCCCACATCGCCACACACAAGTCTGTCCATCGAGATGGGGTTGCACATGTCGGTGAGGACGGCATCTATGGCGGTTTCCTGATCCACGGTTTCTTCAAATGGGAAGCTGCCGGCAAATTGAGCATACTCTTCGCGATCCAGTCGGCAGGCTTCACCTGGGCGAGCCTGGCGTCTGGCATAGACATCCAGCAGTTCAGCCGCAACGTCGCGGATCTTCTCTATTGCCTTACGCTTGGCCTTAGTCCAGCTTTCATTGCCTAGTTTATTGAGCTGGGGCGCATCATCTGCGCCTATGCTGTATTGGCTGATCAGGTTGAGCGAGGCGACAGGTACATAGAGCTTGTCACCACCGGCATATTCTAATTTAAGGTATTCGGCGACCAAGCCGCCTGTGTCCAAGGTTTCCAGGCCCTGATAGAGCGCGACGCCGTGATCCAGATGGACGATAGGCTGACCCACCTTTAGCTCGGCCAGATCCTTAATGAGCGCATCTTGGCTAACTTGACGTTGTTTATCGCGACGTCGCTGCTGGGCGATGCGCTGACCAAACAGCTCAGTCTCACAAATCAGCGCCCAGTGAGGGCCTTTCTTGGGGTGATAGATGGCGCCCTGCGCCAGCGGCGCGACAATCAAGCCAAATGGCTGTGGCTGCTGGGCAAAGGTATCTATGTGATCCAAAAGGACTGGTTTAATTTCAATCTTGGCCAGTAGATCTAGTAGCGCTTCGCGTCGACCTTCAGATTCCACGCAAAACAATATCGGCGTGCCGCTGTCGGCAAATGTTTTCAGGGCGAGCAGCGGCTGCTTTAATTTATGATTGGCGGCCACGTCAGGCAGGGCATCGAGCTTGGCCGGCACGCTGGTGCCCGCATAATCATTGCCTTTAATCAAAAAACGCGGCAGTTGCTTAAAGGCCTCGAAGACTTGCTCGGTGAGCAGATAGAGATCTTTAGGGGGCAGCAGTGGCCTTAAGGGATCGACTCGGCGATTTTCATAGCGCTGATGCACTTCTTGCAGGTGGCTCTTGGCGGCGCCCTCTAATTCGCCTATCTCCACCAACTGACAACCTGAGGGGAGGTAATCGAACAGGCTGGCGGTTTCATCAAAAAATAGCGGCAGATAACTCTCAATGCCCGCCGGCATCACCTTACGACTGACCATCTGATAGATGGACTCGGGTTCCTTGACAACCACCTCGAACTGGCGGCGATAGCGCTGACGGAATCCCTCTATAGCCTCGTCATGGGTGGGAAACTCCTTGGCCGGCAGTAGACGGATAGCATCGATTTCACCGCTGGAGCGCTGGGTTTCCGGATCGAACTGGCGGATAGACTCCACTTCATCGTCAAACAGCTCGATACGATAAGGGGTCTGGGATCCCATGGGAAAGAGGTCGATAATTGAGCCGCGAACGGCGAACTCACCATGTTCATAGACCTGTTCGACATGATGGTAGCCTGTGTTTACCAGTTTGCTACGAACGGCTTCTAAGGGATAGTTATCCCCCTTGCTAAGCAGCAGAACATTGCCGGTTAAAAACGACTGCGGCGGCAATTTCACCATCAGGGTGCTCATCGGCACTATGACTAGGCTCTGAGTTGCACTGGGAATACGCGACAGAGTCTCTAAGCGCTGAGATACCAGATCCTGATGGGGTGAAAAGCTGTCATAGGGCAGGGTTTCTCGATCGGGAAAGAGCAACACAGGTATCGAACTTGGCGACAGCAGGTAGCTTAGCTCCGCCTCGAGTCTCAGGGCGCTAGGCGTGTCTGGCGTCACGACTAAGGTGAGACCGTCATGTTGCCCGCATAGCTTCGCCAGACTGATGGCCTGGGCGGCACCTGTCAGTTGGCTCAGGGTTTGGGGTGACTTAACCCCTTTGACTTTCGGTGGGGTGAGAACGGAAAAAGCATTCATGAAAACAGACTAAGGCCAAAAATCGACAATGATGCCCGTCATTGTAGAGACTTAGCCCCGCCAGTGCCAGTGAAAACTAACTCGGGTTCTGTTGTTGCTTTTTACGTTGTTGTAGTTGTTTTTGTTGAATATTCAGACTGGCCTTGACCAGTTGTTCAACGTCTTCATCGAGAATTTCAATAAAGGTTAACTCACAGTCAAAACCGCCTTGTGTATCATCGCTCTCGCAGCGTGTGCACTGGGCGATGCAAAGCATGGATATTAAGGCTTCTTTGATGTGGAGGGTGACGCGATAGGCCCGCCCGGGCTCAAGCTGAGATGGACTTGTCAGATGTACGCCGCTGCCACCAAAATGTAAACCCGTACAGCGCTCGCCCTCATGGGGTTGCTGTTCCAGTATATGCTGTAATACCAAGTCGATTTTACGCGATTGCAGCTTAAGATAATCGACCACAATACGGGCGTCATCATCCAGATTTCTAAGCTGTAGCAGGCAATCGGATTCCATGGCCTTCACTTCGCTAATCAACTGCATCCCCAGTGGCAGCATGGCTTTTAGCTGGGCTTCGTTTGGCAGCGGTTGCTCCTCCGGCCAGGGCGATAGGTAAGCGGCGAACCTATGCGCGACGCTAAAATAGGAGTTTGATTGGCTGTTCAACGGATTGCCTCTTGTTTTTAGGGTGCCATTACCCCTATTATCGTGCGCATCTTAATGATTTATCAAGACTCCGGCGTGAAGAGACCCTGCCAAACATGAATTTAGCGTTATCTTGGACCATAGGTTACCGATATTGGCGAGCACGTAAGGCTAACCCTTTTGCCTCTTTCATCACAGTGTTTGCGGTGTCGGGGATCTTGCTCGGTGTTGCTGCCTTGATCATTGTCAGCTCAGTGATGAATGGACTGGAAGGGCAGCTTAAGCAGCGTATTCTCGGTGCTGTGCCACAACTGACGGTGCACAGCGAACAGGCCTTAGAGAATTGGCAGGAAGTTGCCAATAGACTGGTGGATGGTAAGCAGATATTGGCCATTAGCCCGAGCGTAGCGACTCAGGCGATGTTACAGGCGCCGACCAATATCAGTGCGGTGCAAATTTATGGTATCTACCCTGAGCTGGAAAAAGAAAATCTAGCGCGGTTAAATAGTCACTTTAATGGTTCGCTCTCTAGCTTAGAATCTGGCAAATATCGCATCGTTATCGGCGCCGAGTTGGCACGCCGTCTAGATGTCGCCATCGGCGATAAGCTGCGGGTGTTGAGCGGTGATGGCGTTGTCTACTCGCCACTTGGACCTGTGCCCAGTCAGCGTAATTTTTTGGTATCGGGCATATTCGAGATGGGCTCACAGGTCGATGCTAGCCTGGCTTATGTGCATCATGACGATGCACTGCGATTAATGCGCCAACCCCCTAAGGCGATTAAGTCATTACGTCTTTACTTAAACGATCCCTTTATGGCCAGCAAACTGGCTCCTCAGGTGAAGGCGGCCTTCGAGGCGGCTGGTGAGCCTGTTACTACCAGTGACTGGCGCGATAATTATGGTCATCTGTTTTCTGCCGTGAAGATGGAGAAGAACATGATGTCGCTCATGTTGAGTCTAATCATTGCCGTGGCCGCTTTTAATATCGTGTCGGCGCTGGTGATGATGGTGGTGGACAAAACCACAGATGTCGCCGTGCTAAAAACCCAAGGGCTGACAACCTCCAGTATTATGGGGATCTTCATGATCCAGGGGTCACTCAATGCCGTTTTGGGGTTACTTGGTGGCTTAGTCATAGGTGTGCTGGCCACCGTGAATATCAACACGCTTTTTTCTATGTTTGGGATAGCTATTTTAGGGGCAGGGCAACGCCTGCCGGTGCAGTTGGAGTTAGGTCAGCTCTCTTTTATCGTTGTCGGCACCTTAGCTATCACTTTTTTGGCAACCGTTTATCCCGCGCTGCGGGCGGCAAGTGTACAACCGGCCACAGCTTTAAGGTATGAGTGATCTATGACGCAACCAGAAAAATCTTTGTTACTTCAAGTCAGTAACGTCAGCAAGCGCTATCACGAGGGCAGCATAGATACTCAAGTGCTAAACGGCGTGAACCTAAGCATCTATCGGGGCGAGCAGATAGCCATAGTGGGGAGTTCGGGTTCGGGCAAGAGTACCTTACTGCATATTATGGGCACACTGGACAAACCCAGTAGCGGTCAGGTGCTATTCGATGGTGAAGATCTATATCAGCTAACGCCTTCACGTCAGGCCGCCATACGTAATCAGGAACTGGGATTTATCTACCAGTTTCATCATCTGTTACCTGAATTTACCGCTCTTGAGAATGTGGCCATGCCAGGACTCATTCAGCAGCGACCACGTCAAGAAGTAGAGCAACAGGCGACCGAACTGCTAACCCGTGTGGGATTGGCTCACAGGCTTAATCATACGCCGGCAGAGATGTCAGGCGGTGAGCGACAACGTACTGCGATTGCCCGCGCCTTGATCAATCGCCCTAAACTTGTGCTGGCCGATGAACCTACAGGTAACCTTGACGCTGCCAGTGGTGATACCGTTTATGAGCTGATTCGAGAGTTAGGCAGTCAGTTGGGTACGGCATTTGTGGTGGTAACCCATGACCCTAAACTTGCCGCGCGCATGGACAGACAGCTTAAGATGCAAGATTGTGAGCTCGCCGCCTGGGAGATGGCATGAGACAGCATCTTGCCTTCTGGGTAGGCTGGCGCTTCTATATGGCGCGTCAGTCGAATCGATTTATCAGTTTTATCTCATTTGCCTCGACGGCGGGGATTGCCCTAGGCGTTGCCGTATTGATCACAGTGCTATCGGCCATGAATGGCTTTGAGCAGGAACTTGAGCAGCGTTTACTGGGCGTGGTGCCCCATGGTGAGTTAATTGGGGTGAACGAGCCGCTGCATGATTGGCCACAAATCGCTAAGGATGCACAAAAGATCCCGGGAATCGTCGCAACTGCGCCATTTGTGCGCCTGCAGGGGTTAATTCAAAAGCCTGGTGGCTTTCAAGGGTTGACTGTCATTGGGATTTCGCCGGAGTTGGAGGCTAAGGTCTCCACTATCGCCGATTTTATGCCAAGCGATGCCTGGCAGGCCCTAGGCGAATCCACCAATAATATCGTGTTAGGTAAAGGGCTTGCCAATGCGTTAGATCTTTCTCTTGGTAGCACCTTGAGCCTCTACACGCCCAATTTTGCGACGAAAAAAGAGGGCGGTTCTCGAATCGGTTCGGCCAAGAGTCATCAATTTAAGGTGGTGGGGATCTTTGAGCTGGGGGGAGAGTTAGATCTCACCACGGCCTACATTCCTATGGCCTACGGGGCAGAGCTCCTTGGGATTGATGAGGGAGTGAGTGGCGTGCGTATTAAGGTCGATGATGTGTTTTCGGCGCCAAGATTGATCCGCTCATTAGGTTATAGCCAACAGCAATATATGTACCTGTCTGACTGGACCCGAACCCAGGGACATCTCTATCAGGACATTCAATTGGTTCGAGCCGTGATGTATTTAGTTTTGGCGTTAGTGATCGCCGTGGCTTGCTTTAATATTGTGTCGACCTTAGTGATGGCGGTACGTGACAAACAGTCTGAAATCGCTATCTTGCTCACTATGGGCATGGCAAAAGCGACCATCATGGGGATCTTCGTGGTGCAAGGGGCGCTCAACGGCATCTTAGGTTGTCTTATTGGGGCAAGCTTAGGCATCACCCTGGCGCTGAATTTGAGTACCATAGCCAGCGCGATAGAGCAGGTATTGGGCGTGCAGTTATTGTCGGCCGATGTCTATTTTATCGACTTTCTTCCCTCACAACTGTTATTGCAGGACGTGTTACTGGTGATCGGTTTAGCGCTGTTGATGAGCCTGTTGGCCACTCTTTATCCCGCCTGGAAGGCAAGCCGCATTCATCCGGCGCAGGCTCTGGCCGGACGTTAAGCCAATCGATTTTCTCGGTAGGCGCGTTTCTGCTGATACATGCGCCTGTCAGCATCGGAGAGTAACTCTTTGATGTTGGCATTTTGGCCCTTGTAGATGGCATAGCCTATGCTGAGCGATGGCGTGAGATGATGAGATTGCCAGCTAAAAGGCTGTGACTCAATTGAAGCAGTGATCTGGTTCATTATCGATTCGATCGCTTGCTCATCATTAAGATCATAGAGTAAGACTAAAAACTCATCGCCGCCAAATCTGGCGACGGTCCCTTTTATCCCTACCTCTGCCACGAGACGACTGGCGATATATTTCAGTAGTTCATCACCCGCTTCGTGGCCTAAGTCGTCATTAACCCTTTTGAAGTCATTAAGATCGATATTGAGCAGCGTAAATTGGGGCTGATTCTGCTTGTTAATCAGCTGGTCAAGTTCAGTGATAATGAAACGGCGGTTGGGGAGGTGGGTCAGCTCGTCATGTAACGCCGCTTTATGGGTACTTTGATAAGTGCGAAATAGAAATATGCTCACGAGGTACAGAATAAAGGCAGCAACAGCCCCGACACTGATGACACTCATTCTCAGTTTGGTGATTTCCGCCATATTTTCGATGTGGAATTTTGCCGCCATATTCCAGGTGCCACTAGGAAGCTTCACCGGGTAGACCACATCAGGTTTGTCAAAGATGCTTGGGTCGCCATAGAAGACCTCTTCGGCTTCATTTGCCGTGATCTGTTTTTTGATGGCAATATCGCCACCCTGAAATTGAGTGATGCCAGTGTCATGAAGTAGCTGGTTGTAATTCATGACGACGCTCACGCCGCCCCAGTATTGGTTATTTATGGGGTAATCAGCAAAAATAGGGTAACGGGCTATTAGGCCTAATCCTCCCTGAACCAAATTCACCGGCCCTGCGATAAACACAGACTGTTGTGCTTTTGCGAGTAGCACGGTTTTTAGTTGTGCCGGTTGGGTTCTGAAATCGAAACCCAAAGCGGCCTCGTTGCCTTCAAGCGGATACACTAAGGAGATGACGTTATTGGGGGCAATGGCTACGCTTCTCACGTACTGGGCCTTACCTAGCAGTTTACCTGCGATGACATCCCAGTTTGTCATTGCAAACTCAGGATCTATGGTGACGACGGTGGCGAGACTGTCTGCCAGATAGGTATCTTTATAGATGGTCGCTTCAAAATTAAAGCGGATTAGAGCCAGATTTTTACGTAAATTCTCTTCTGCTTGTTGAATCTCATTATCCACAAAATATTTTGCCAGCGCAGTGATGGTCAATATGGTGGCGATCAGGAAGAGAAAGGAGAATAGAGAAAAGATCGCAATATGTTTTCTATTTGAACCTAAGTACATGGCCTACCTGCATTTTTTTTTGATTATCTTTAACAAGTAATGTCATTCAAGGCATGTCGTCGAGCAGAAGAAATGTATTATTTATGTAAATGACTTGTTTATTCTAACTTAAGTTTACGCCAGAAGCTAAGTTTGAATGTCAAAGCAGGAAGTTACAGCGTGTTTTGTTTTATCTGCTACAAATGCCAAAGCAGACCTTAGTGTCATCTCCTGCTTGCTTCATCCTTGATGTGTCTCAATTTCGTTGGCGGTGAATCAATACATTGCTTGGTCGCAGGGGCAGCGCAAAAGTTGCCGATGTCAGCAGGGATTATTTAGGACGATTTTTCCATTTAAACAGAATGGAGTATTTCCACAGGTTGTGGACGATAAAGTAGCCCAAGGCAGCAAAGATAAGTCCTAGTACTATGCAGCCAAGCAGGAAGGGTGGGCCTATGGTAAAGAGTGAAGATTCTATCCAATGCCAGCTGGCTTCAAACACGAATTCTTGGGGGGGATGATGCAGGAGCTTTGCGCCAAGGAGGTAAGCGGCGTAAAACATAAACGGCATGGTTATAGGATTAGTTACCCAAACCAGAACGACAGCTAGAGGTAAATTACAGTTAAACAAAATAGCAAGAGCGGCGGCTAACACCATCTGAAATGGCATGGGGATCCAGGCTACAAACAGTCCTACCGCAAAGGCTAGCGGCGCGGAGCGTCGATTCAGTGCCCAAAGATTGGGTTTATGAAGCAGCTTACCAAACATCTGTAAATGCTTATGGTTTTGCAGCGTTTCAGGCTTGGGCATATAACGCTGAATGAATTTTTTTGGCATAGCTTAGTATTGCAGTCTTAAATTATTCATTATGAATCGATTTATGTTTGGCTATTGCGCCACGCTCATTTCAGCGCTGCTCTGGCCATCTCTGTTAACCTATTCCTTGGCATGTATAGCACTCTTACTCGCTTTCATCATGCTTAAATGGTCTAAGCTACTGGCCGGAAGCCTGTTGGCCTTGGCTTGGATGAGCCTATTTTGTCACCAACTTTTGCTATTAACGCCTGATAACACAAGCAAACGTCCATCAGTAAGGGGCGAAATCATATCACTAGTTTATCGAAACGGCGACTGGATTAATCTGGATATTCGCCTCTTATCTGACTATCCCATTAATTTCCCGAGTAAATATTTACGATTGCGTTGGCAAACCGAACAAAAAGTCGCCATTGGTGAGGTGTGGCAGTTCACGCTGGCCCCTAAATCGATTACCAGTGTGCTTAATCAGGGAGGCTTTAATCAACAAGCGTTTCTGTTGTCAAAGCATATTATTGGCAAGGGCAATGTGCAGTCAGCCAGGCGTTTATCTGAGTCCAAGGGAGTCAGGGCTCATTTGATCACCCAACTACAACAGGCGGTGACGGGCAAGGATAATGGCGATCTCATCCGAGCCTTGATGTTAGGCGATAAGCAAGGGATCACTAAGGAGCACTGGCAGGGATTGAGGCAAACGGGTACTGGTCATCTGGTGACTATCTCTGGTTTGCACCTGTCGGTTCTGGCGCTGTGGGTGATGGGATTGAGCGGCTACCTGTTGGCGCGTCAACGTCCCAGTATCGGCCTGTCTAACCGTCAATTCAGCGCCTTGCTGGCGCTTTGCTGCTGTATGCTTTTTGCCTATCTTGCTGGGCTGGGACTGCCAACCCAGCGGGCACTGATCATGTTGTTCATGGTGATTGTTCTGGGCTTATTAAAACGTTACGCCTCGGCGTTTGAACGTTTATTGTGGGCGCTTTTTGTGGTGTTGTTACTGGATCCCGTCAGTATTCTTAGCGCTGGTTTGTGGCTCTCGTTCGGCGCGCTAGCGTTGATCCTTTATATGACCCAGCGGATACCATCGGTGCCCAAAAACATGTCGCTTAGCGGGCATATCAGGCAGCGCATCAGCGCACTGTGGCAAATTCAGTGGCGGTTAAGCATTATGCTTGGCCTGTTACAGGCGCTGTTATTTGGCGGCTTTGCGCCTTATGGTGTGCTTTACAATTTAGTGTTTGTACCTTGGTTTAGCCTTGTAGTGATCCCACTGACTTTTGTTTCTATGATGTGTTGGGCCTTAGCTGAGCGCTTAGGTCTTAGCCTGTCGTTGCCGCTTAGCTTACTCGATTGGGCCATTGCGCCCCTGACGAGCAGTTTTAATCTGCTGCCATCTCTACCACTGCACTGGCTGCCGGCCGCCTCTGTCTTACTTGCAGGCATGCTGTTTTTATGGGCGGCATTTGCGGTTTGGCGCTATGGAGCCCATCGCTGGCGTTGGTTGTCCCTGCCGTTAATTTTGCCTTTATGTCTTTATTGGCTTGTTCCACCAAGGCTGATTGAGAACAAGCATTGGCAGCTGCACCTTTTGGATGTGGGTCAGGGGTTAAGTTTGGTGATCGAGAAACAAAATAGGGCGTTTATCTATGATACCGGGGCGGCCTTTGGTGACCACTTTAGTTACGCAGAGCGGGTGATAGTGCCATTTTTACAGTATAAAGGCATTAGTGATGTCGATTATTTGGTGTTAAGCCATGGCGACAACGATCATGCTGGTGGCGCGCAATTTTTGCAGACTCAGTTTCCCAAGCTGAGCTTGATAACCGATCTACCTTATCGTGGTGCTATCGACTGTCGCCCTAAACAGATAGCTTGGCAAGGATTGAATGTGCAGATACTTGGGCCGGCTCAGCCGCTGGCGGGTAACAACGGCTCCTGTGTGATGCGAATCGGCGACGGTACCCACCATGTCTTGCTCCCGGGTGACATAGAGCTAGAGGGGGAGCAAGCCTTACTTGGAATAAGTTTGCTAGATAGCGATATCTTGATTGCGCCGCATCATGGTAGTAACACCTCATCCAGCCAGGCCTTTATTAGCGCTGTGCAACCAAAAGTCGTCCTCTATGCGGCGGGATTCAACAATCGGTATGGTTTTCCAAAGCCGCATGTGGTGAGCCGCTACGCCGGAGCACAGGCCAAGCAATATAGCGTATCAGACAATGGCCAACTGACGATTAGCCTAGATGAGAGCGGTATTCGAGTCAGGGGCTATCGGCGGGATCTGGCGCCTTTTTGGTACAATCAACGCTTTGAATTTGGTGAGTTTGCTAATCCAGAGTAGAATACGCTTTTTTGCACCGACGATAGATCCTGAATGACAAATTCTTCGAAAAGTGAAGTGCGCAGCGTTTTCCTGAGACTGCTTACTTATTTTGTCCCGCTTAAAGGGGTGTTATTTCTGTCTGTGTTCGGCCTAGTGTTATATGGCTTGGTGGACGCAACGTTTATTTATTCAATCAAACCTTTTATCGATCAAGGGTTTGCTAGTAATGTGCCAGCAACCCCTGGATTGGTTGAAGGGGTCGATCTGGGCATGGGCGGCGGCTTTAACTCAGACAGTGACGTGTTAAAAACCGCACCATTTGTGGTGATAGGCTTGTTCACTTTACGTGGCTTAGCGAACTTTTTATCTACCTATGGTATCTCCTATATCAGTGCACGAATGATCATGGATATGCGTCAGCAGGTGTTTGAACATTACCTTAAACTGCCTGTTAGCTATATCGATGCAGAGAGCAGTGGTAATTTGATCTCCAGAGTAACCTTCGATACAGAGCAGATTGCCAGGGCATCGGGTAGCGCCTTGATCACCATAGTACGAGACGGTATTACCGTTATCGGTATGTTAGGTGTGATGTTCTACAACTCTTGGAAGCTTTCTTTATGCATCCTGATTGTCGGGCCGCTTATTGGTCTGGTGATTGCTGTGGTCAGTCGGAAGTTTCGCAAAGTATCAAAGCAGATCCAGACCGCCATGGGTGGCGTGACTTCAGTTACTGAGCAGATGATCAAAGGGCACAAGAATGTGTTGGTATTTGGTGGACAGAAAACCGAATCTGAACGCTTTGCCAAGGTCAATGACGAAAACCGTTCACGCACCATGAAGCTAGCACTGGCTCAGGCGATCAGCCAGCCACTGGTGATGGTGATAGGCTCTTTTGCGTTGGCTTTCGTGCTATATGCCTCAAGTCTTGAGAGCATGCGCGTCGATCTCACTGCGGGGACTTTCGCTACTATCCTAGCGGCTATGCTCGCCATGTTGCAGCCAATCAAGAGCCTTACGCGGGTTAACGCCGAATTTCAGCGAGGTATCGCTGCGTGTAGCACTATCTTCGCCATTCTGGATACGCCGACAGAGGTAGACAAGGGTACCTTTGAAACTAAGCGAGTTGAGGGGCGCCTTTGCTTTGATAAGGTTAACTTCCGCTATGACAATCAAGAAGGCTTGGCACTTAAAGAGGTGGATTTTTGCGTGAACCCTGGGGAAACCCTGGCACTGGTTGGCCGCAGCGGTTCGGGGAAATCGACCATCGCCAGCCTGATCACCCGCTTCTATTCTGACCTTGAAAGTGGTGATATTCGCCTCGATGATGTCAGCCTGAGAGATTACAAGCTGGCCTCTTTGCGTCAGCAAGTGGCCATGGTTTCCCAGCAGGTCACCCTGATCAATGACACGATAGCTGCCAACATTGCCTACGCGTATCCCGGAGAGGTGACCGAGAAGCAGATCATTGACGCTGCTAAGCTTGCCAATGCTTGGGAGTTTATCAGTAATATGCCTGAGGGGATTCATACTCAGGTGGGTGAAAACGGCGTCATGTTATCGGGTGGACAGCGACAACGTATCGCCATTGCAAGAGCGATACTGCGCGACGCGCCGCTATTAATCCTCGACGAGGCAACATCGGCGCTGGATACCGAATCGGAAAAGGCTATTCAGACAGGTCTGGATAACCTGCGTCAGAATCGTACCTCCATCGTCATTGCCCACCGCTTGTCGACCATTGAAAATGCCGATCAGATCCTGGTCGTTGATCAGGGTAAGGTCGTTGAGCGAGGCACTCATAAAGAGTTGCTGGCGAAAGAGGGGATCTACTACAACCTTTATCAGATGCAGTTTGGTAGTTAATGCAGGATCTCGTTAATCGCCTATGGTACGACAGGCAGTTAGGCTTCCACTGGTTGCTTATCTGCCTCTTGTTGCCGCTTAGTGGTCTGTTTTATCTGATCACCAGTGTAAGAAGACGCCTGTTTGTATTAGGCATGAAGCAAAGTCAGCAACTCCCTGTGCCTGTTATCGTTGTTGGTAACATCACAGTTGGAGGAAGCGGTAAAACACCAACCGTCATCTATCTTATTGAGCTGCTGCGCCGTCATGGCTATCACCCCGGGGTGATAAGTCGTGGTTATGGGGTTGAGTTCACCGGCACTAAGCAGGTGCTTGCTGGCATGTCAGCCAGTGAGGTAGGGGATGAGCCCGCCATGATAGTTGCGCGCACTCAGGTGCCTATGGTGATTGGCAGTAACCGAGTTGCGGCAGGGCAAGCACTGCTGGAGTGGCAAAAGGTCGATATCATCATCAGCGATGACGGTTTACAGCACTATGCCCTGCAAAGAGATATTGAGATCTTAGTGCTCGATGGCAAGCGTCGATTCGGTAATGGCTTGCTCTTGCCTGCCGGGCCGTTAAGAGAAGGACGCTGGCGTCAAAAGAGGGTAGACCTTACGCTAGTCAATGGGCAGAGCACGCACTCGGATGAATTTACCATGGGTCTAGTGCCTGCGTCATGGCGCAATGTAGCAAATGGCATTGAGGCCGATATTGATTCAACGGCAGATGCGGTTGCTATGGCTGGAATTGGCAATCCCCAGCGTTTTTTCGATACCTTAGCCAGTATGGGGATTAATCCAGCTATCCAACATGCGTTTGATGATCATCAGGCCTATCGGCTCGAGGATGTTGAGGCCATTGCCCATGGTGCTAAGGTGTTGATGACAGAGAAAGATGCGGTTAAATGTCGCGATTTTGCAAAGTCTAACTGGTGGTATTTGCCGGTAGATGCCAAGATATCACCAGAGTTTGAACTGCAATTGCTTAGGCTGCTTGAGCAGCGAAAAGAAGTACAACAAGGAAAATAACATGGCGTTTGATAAGAAACTTTTAGAGATAGTAGCCTGCCCAGTGTGTAAGGGTAAGCTTGAGTATGACAAAGCTAATCAACAGCTTATCTGTAAGGCTGACCGTTTAGCCTATGCCATTAATGAAGGGATCCCTGTGCTGTTGGAAACCAAGGCAACACCTTGGACTGAAGAAGCTTAATCCTTTTATTGAGACGCGTGATGACAGGCGCGTCTCTTTCATTTTATCCCCCCAATTGCTCACAGAACCCACGTCCGTTGCCCCAAATATTGCTTTTGCCTCCGCCAGCACTGATAATCCCTGTTCATTTTTATCGGAGTACCTTGTGTGACTGTTACTAGCCTTCAAAGCGTGATTGAAAAATTGTTAGCGGAAAATCAAGGTGTACGAGTAGTCAGTTTCGAACATCAAGGGCATAAATATTGGCTTAAGCAGGCTGAGCACCTAACTGGCGCCATGCGTTTGCTCAAGGCACAGCCCCACGCTTCGTTACAGCTTGAAATCGCCACCCTGGCTAAACTTGCACAACAAGGTGCTCCTGTGCCTGAATTGGTTGCAAGCGGCGAGGATTTTTTGGTGGTGGCCGATGTGGGCATGCCGGTGAATCGCTGGTTGAATGCAGATGTTTCTGAGGCCGAGAAATTACAGATATTAAAAGATAGCGCCGCAGGCCTAGCACAGCTGCATTTGAAAGGGTTAGCGCACGGTAGACCCGCGCTGCGCGATATTTGTTGGGATGATGGGCAGGTGGCGTTTATCGATTTCGAGGCAAATCAGAAAGACAGCGATATGCATCAGCAACAGATCAGAGATCTTTTAGTCTATATTCACAGCCTCTATCGTTATATTGGTCCCCACCCAGAGATCGCCGAGCCTGTGATTGCCGCCTATCGCAACGCTGGTGGCGAATCACTCTGGCAGGAATCTCAGCAGCAGATGTTAAAGTGGCAGTGGTTGAATTATCTCATCGCACCGCTAAAGTCCATTGGTGGTAAAGATCTTCGTCCAGTCTATTGGTTATTAAAACATTTTAAAGATATCGCTTAGTTCATCATTTCTTATCTGTTCCGCTTCGAGGCGCCAAAATAGTCACTGGTGTTTCGAGGTGATTTCTTCTTTTTAGTCTTTCTTGGTTCAAAATATCGGGTTTAGCTTAATTTGTGGTGAAACATCCTTTATCGGTGGCGCCGCACCAATGTTTATTCTGGTTGCGTCAGCCTGTGTGGCATTTATACATTCATTGTGCGTTGATTTTCATGAGGTTTTAAAAATTGGTTAAAAAATAATCATTTTTTGGTTGAGTTAAACCTAATCAACTTGCTAGAATGCCCGTGTTCTCTGGGCTTCACGGCCCAGAAGGTTTTTTCGAAAGCACTCTCGAAACGGCAAGCATTAAGAAATTAATGTACGCAAAGCCACAGGCCCTAATTGCATAGCAAAGGGTGGCTGGGTTACCGAATGAGCGTTGATAGAGCCCTGTACTTGTACTGGGAGCTTTCGAAGTGATGTTGACTTTGAGAGGCCCTAGCTATGAGTTCAGTTCATTGCGCCGCTGCGCGTACCGATTCTACTTTCCTAAAAACCTTTGGTTTGGGCCTTTTGGGCGCAGGCCTGTTGTCGGCGTCGGCTATCATGCCAGTGCATGCAGGCACTCATGGTGAGCAAACCTCTGCGGCGGCTCAAGCTAAACGTGAAGCCAAGCAACAGGCACGTCTGACTCATAAGGCGGAGCTTGAAACTCAGACGCTACAACTATCAGCAGCTGCTGCACAATTCCTGAACGCCACTAAGTCAAATGAAGGTGCATCTCATGCTTCTGACGCGGCGCTTTACCAGCAACTTGAAGCGCTGGTGGCGGCTAGACAAGTAGAACAGCAGGCTCTTCTAACACTCGATCCTTATAGCGTCGTCTCTTCTGTATTGCCTATGGCAAAGCGTCGTGGCATGCCCGCCGAGATCCAGGCCAAACTAGCCCAGAAAAAGACGATCAGCGGTGAGCTGGAAATGGTCTATGAAGATTTTGATGACGCAGGTGAACATCGTCTGCAGTACATGGTGCGTACCGAAACTGGTCTAATTAAATTTTTCTTGGCTTCGGGCAGTTCAAAGGCACAGGCAAATCAATTACAACCCGGAGCAAAGGTTCGTGCAGAAGGTTGGCTATTTGGCGGCGATGAGGCTGGCGATGCCTTAATTGGCGATCTCGAAGTGCTCGCTTTAACCGATGGCAACACAGTTTCTTCTTCCGGTACCGGTGCGGCGCTTTCTCTTGCAAATACCACGGGTGAACAGCGCATTTTAGTGCTATTGCTTAATTTCCAGGACAATCCTCAACAACCTTGGACACCAGCCGAAGTACAACAGATGGTATTTGGCAAGGTAAATGATTTCTATCTTGAGGCTTCATACGGTCAGACTTGGTTAAGCGGCGATGTTAAAGGTTATTTAACGCTGCCAATCAACAGCACTTGTGATTACTATGGTATGGATAGTTATGCGCAGCAGGCGGCCCGCGATAGCGGTATCGATTTGAGCCAGTATCAGCGCTTGGTTTACATGATGCCAAAAATGGAAGGCTGTGGTTGGTTAGGACAAGGTACATTAGGGGGGAATCCTTCGCGTGCTTGGATCAATGGTGAGTTAAATTTAGAAACGATCGGCCATGAGTTAGGTCATAACCTAGGATTACGACATGCCAAAGAAATGAGTTGTGGTAGTGGATATCTTAGTAACACGTGCGTGGATATTACATATGGTGACAAACTGGATGTGATGGGTGATTCTCAAGGCCACTTCAATGTGTTTAATAAGGCACGTTTAGGCTGGCTGAGTGAGTCAAGTGGCGAGATTGTAACGGTTAATGTAGATGGTACTTATCGTCTTGAGCCATTAGTGGGTGAGTCACAAGGTGGCGCTAAAGGATTAAAGGTGCGTCGCGGTACCGATAGCCTGAGTGGTGAGCCACTATGGTATTACCTTGAGTATCGTCAAGCAGTAGGTTTCGACAGTTACTTATCAGGAAAGGCTGTGACCGAAGGGGTGTTAGTGCATCTAAATAGCAGTAAGACGGGAATAGATAGTAGTTTGATACTTGATATGACTCCACAAAGTAGCGTTGCAGATTTGGATGATGCTGGATTGAAAGCTGGTTATAGCTATACAGATAATGACGCTGGTGTGACGATAACCACTGAATCAGCAGATCGCTCTGGGGCTGAAGTTACCGTGTCTTATTCAGGTGGCACATGTGTACAGGCTAATCCTACACTTGCGCTTTCACAAAACAGTGATTGGGTTGCACCAGGTACAGCCGTTACTTACAGCGCAACAGTAACAAACAACGATAGCTTAGAGTGCGGTGATTCTCAGTTTAGTGTTAGCGTTCAGGTACCCGCTAATTGGAGTGCCAGCAGTGCAAGCCTAAGCCTGGCACCCGGCGCTACAGCCAATGTGAGCTTTAGTGTCGTTTCGAGCGGTGATGCCAACGACGGTTTCTATGACCTAGATGTCACTGCGCAAAATGCACAAGATAGCAATCTAGTGGCTACCGGACTGGTTAGCTATGTTGTTCAGGCTCCAGTTGCACAGTGTGTGTTAGCAGCACCTCAGTTCGTACTGACCAACAACAGCAGCGGTGAGGTTGCACCTGGTACAGGCGTGGTTTACCAAGGCATAGTGACTAATCTAGACAGTGATAGCTGTGATGTGAGCGACTTTAATCTGGCTGCCAATGTGCCTGCGGGTTGGTCGGCAACTGCGACTATGGTGAATCTTGCTCCTGGCCAAAGCCAGAACGTCAGCCTAACGGTGACTTCTAGCCTAAGCGCAGCCGATGGACAATTTGATTTCAACCTGATTGCTAGCAATGGTCAAAATGCGGGACTACAAAGCAGTGCGAATGCCAGCTATACGGTTCTTGATCCTGCCAAGCAATGCACTCTAGCTCAACCAAGTGTCAGCGTGAGCGGTGGCGCAGGCGAATATGATGCGGGTAGCCTGGTTCCCTATACAGTGACAGTGACAAACCAGAATGCAGACAGCTGTGCCGATGCCGTGTTTGCGATCAGCGCAACCGTACCTCAGGGCTGGAACGCCAACGGGGCGACCGTTAGCCTAGCAAGTGGTCAAAGTACGAGTGTCGTGGTGAGTGTTAGCTCTGCGCAGTCTGCGACCGCAGGTGCCTATGGTCTGGGCTTTAGCGCGGCAGACAAGAGCGACAATCAATATCAAGCAAGCGCACAGGCACAGTACAAGGTGGCTCAGCAAGCGAATACAGCACCGGTTGCGGTAAACGACAGTGCATCTGTATCTAGCGGTTCATCAGTCATCATCGCGGTGCTGAGCAATGACAGTGACCCTGAAGGTGATACCTTAACTCTGGTTAGCGTGACTCAAGGTAGCAAAGGTAGCGTAACCTTGCTGGCCGATGGCCGTGTGCAATATACACCGGGTAAGCGTTTCAAGGGGAGTGATAGCTTTAGCTATACTATCAGCGACGGTGAGTTAACCGCGACGGCGTCAGTGACCATAGGTCAAAGCGGTGGTGGTACCGGTGGTAAAGGTAATGGTAAAAAATAAACTATACTCATAATAAAAAGCCAAGGGCAATACCCTTGGCTTTTGCTTTATTTTTATTATATCAACAAGTTGAAGATACAAACCTTATTCTTGAGTTTCTACTTTAACAGTGACTGATGCATTGAAAGTATCGCCGCGACTGTTAGTTAGTGTGACGATAATATCCTGCAATAAGCCAATTGCATCTTTATTTTCCAAGCCCGGCTCAAATTCAATGGTAAAGGCACACTCGTAAAAGTCATCGATTGCACCTAGGTAACCGAAGGGGTGATCTTTTACACAATCGCCATAAGGAGTCATATCAAAATCACCACCGTTGTTCAACAGCCTGAATGAACCGATTAGAGCTTCTTCAGTAAAGACATCTTTTCCACCAACTGTCATACCTGTTAGTGTTGCATTAAATATGTCATCGTTGGTCATACGGACAACCACAAGCATACTGGCTGCAAAGTCGAGTTTAACTTTACCTTCAGATTTGATGAAGGTTACATCCGCGGTATCCATAGCCATTACATCTTGACCATCTTCGTCTTTACCTTTGATAGTCGCTTCGTTAGTGTGGGTATCTCCGAAATTACCTTGCACGTCCAAACCCTCGACGGTACAACTTGCGCTCTCACCGGGTAGTAGGACAAATCCTAATAGCGGTTCTTCGGGAATTGGATTTCCATTTCTAGTATCTACCTTACATTTGTCAGTGAGGTCTAAGAAAACGTCATCTGTCAGGCTACTGAATGTGACTGGATCAACAGTGGTTTGGCCATTTACCATATCATCAACACTGAACTTGAAGGTGTAGTTCACTTTTCTGAATACGCTAAGGTCATCTCCAGTTTCAGGAACTGAGGTTGGATTAGCGGTTTTCTCAAGGGTGATGGAGGATGGAATATTACTGATGAGCACAGTTGCTGACCCACTCGCTACAGCTTTGGTGTTTTCATTGTCATACGCCCAAGCCGTCACTTCATTCTTGTGGGATGGGTCATTAGTGGCATCAATGTGCCCTGTGAAATGGCAAGTGTAAGGAACACCAAGGTAAATCATAGTATTTATGGTGCAATCAGTACCGGAAATGCCGAAGACATTGTTAAACTTATCATCGTTTAGATAGGTTAGTTTCATAGGGGAATCCCAAGTACCGGTTGGAGCGATAAGCTCTACAGTAACGGTATATTCAACATCACCGCCAGACTCCGGAACCTGAGTTGGGTAGGGAGTTTTCGTTACTTTAATGACTGGTGATTTATTTGTTACCTGCACCTGTTTTATGTTAGAGCAGTGTTCGCCATCTACCGCTGAAACACCAACACTAGAACAGCTTACGCCGTCTAAAACTGGAGACTCATTTCTTTTTTCCAATGCTAATTTGATAACGTCATTGTAGAGTTCCGTTGGAGTATCAGGGAGATCTGGCAGATCTGTGTCGACAATGTGTACCTTGAAAGTACAGCTGTAAGTTGCACTTGGGGCAATCTCAAACCTTGTTTCCGGATCTACAGGTTTCTCACAGTTGCTAAAGACTAGGTAAATACCGTCGTCAGTTCCCACAGGTTCTGTAGGTCCCCATAAGTCAATGGATTTGTCGTAGTTACCATCGGCACCTATGTCAATCTCATCGCTAAGTGAAGCGATGAATAGAGAAGATAATTTATTGGGGTTGGTTAAGCTTAATGAGAACTCGTAGACCCCACCGGGTTCGTCATGGGTATTGGTACCAATCAGTGTTTTTTCAACAGTTGGTGCCTTAATCAGGATAGGAACATTAAGGGTGGCACAATTACACTTAGATTTGGTGTTTGGTACTTGGCCAGGGACTGGGTCGCGATCTACAGTACAATTGTCTCGTTCTTGGTTATCCCAAGCGGCGCAGTAGTGAAAGTCTGCTTCGTTGTTATCGTCTTCGTCGATACACAGCATAGTGATGCTTTGCTCTTTTAACTCATAGGTATCATTACCCCACTTTTTCGTGATATCACCACATGCATCGAAATCAAGGTTGGAATAAGTCTGTTCAGGTAGTGCGTCGCTAGCCATAGGTAATAACAGGCTGCAATAGAAGGGATAAGTTAAGCCATTGATGTTTTCATCATTGGAGAGCTGCACGGAAACATCCTGAGGGCTCTGATCGGTCAATGGTAGGTAGAAGGTGGTGTCATAACGCTCGTTAGCGTTGGTTCTCACCTTTATATCTGCAGTGAAGGTGATGATATCACCTGGTGTACACTCTTTTAGACTTGGATTAGTTACCTCAGTGATTTCCACATCATTGGCGGTACAGTTTAAGGAGTCCTGGGGTAGAGAATTACGTGAGTCCTCTGCCAGATAGGCATTTGCCATACAATATTCCCGTTCTAATCCAGGGAAAAGGTCTGCATTAGCGGTCGAGGTGGTAGCGCCATATAGACTGGCGCTGCTTATGAGGGCGATACCCAATGCCCTGACAAGCCGGTTAGATTTAAATCGTTTCATAATATTGACCTTTATTAACAAGTTAATATGGATAAAACGTCTTGTTAGTTCATCACTTTACGTCGTTGAAATTGGGATCAATTTCGACTAAGTGCCTATTCGTTGTTGCTAGGTTATTACTACTATTTCGGCGTATGCCGCTTTTAGTGGCTGCATTGATGGCGAATAAAACAGTGCCTCATGGTGCAGCG
The DNA here is from genome assembly GCF_002215585.1 of Shewanella marisflavi. Classification (NCBI taxonomy): domain Bacteria; kingdom Pseudomonadati; phylum Pseudomonadota; class Gammaproteobacteria; order Alteromonadales; family Shewanellaceae; genus Shewanella; species Shewanella marisflavi. Next base: position 2,546,715 of record NZ_CP022272.1, on the reverse strand, counting down.
TCCAAATAGATGGCCTAATAAGAGCAAGCATTGGGCCAGAAAGATAAGTTTTTGATAAATAGCGGATTACTTTGCTTTTAGGGCGATTGGATTAGGTGGGGTGTTACATATGTGTAACACTGTGCGTTGTCCAAACGAAACGTGGACATGACGCTTGCTAAAGATGAGATTTTAATGATTGGCCAAACTTATGGTGTTATTGAAAAAATGGTGCTGGGTGAGGAAGGTAAAGCGCCGTCAAGTGATACAAGATAAATGCCTTTATAAAGTGCTTTGCGGCGCCAGATTTGAGTTAGTTAGCTTAATTAAGGGTTAAGTTCGTTGAGTTAGTCGAGTTAGTTCCGTTAATTGGTCTGGGTCGGTTTTTCTAAGGCGTCGATCACCGCTTTAAAAGTGTCATAGCTTTGTGCTCCAACCACTAACTTGGGCTCTATGAGTCGATTGTTTTCAAGTTTACCTATGAGGAAGCTTGGCGTACCACGAACGCCTATCGATGAGCCATAAACGATATCCTGTTCTATCTTAGCCAGGATGGTTTGATCTTCGAGGCAAGTGGCGAACTTGGTCATGTCCAGTGAGAGTTGCATCGCCGTGTCTTGATAGAGTTTGTCGCCCAATTGACGCATATTTTGAAACAAGGCCTCGCGCATTGGCCAATAAGCTTCTTGTTGTTGGGCGCAATTTGCGGCAATAGCGGCGCCTTTGGCTTTGGGGTGAAAGCCCAGTGGGAAATCTCTGGTGATATATTTCAGCTTACCTTTATCGATATAGTTGGCTTTTATTTTTGCGAAGGTATTGTCTATATAACGTTTACAGTAAGGGCATTGGTAATCTGAAAATTCGACGATAGCTACTTGTGCCGTTGCTGCGCCTAATGAGGGTAATTTGCCTTGCTCATCAGGATCATTCTGGTTGGGTAGGGTTTTGTGTTGTGGCTGTTGGCTCTGCATGGCAATGGCATGTATCTCTTTAACCTGGCTGCTCATAATGGCTACTTGCTGCTTAAGCTGACCGACTTCTTGTTTAAGATAGGCGAGTTCCTGATGCACTTTCTCATCCTCTTTTTGCTGACATCCAGTGCTGAGGAAGAGCAAGGACAGGCAGACAATTACTGTCGATTGAATTGATGGCATAAGTCGATCCTCTGTTTGTGCCACTTAAACTTAGCTATAGCGTTATCTTGCACTTCTTGATGAGGCGATAGAAAGTCGTTCGGGAGATATTGAGTTCACGGGCGGCTGCTGAGATATTGTGATGATTACGCTTAATAGCAGCCAGTAGCAGTTCTGTGTCAATTTCGGTTCTGTGTTTAGCAAAATCGACTACGTCTGACTCATCGTTAGCCGGGCAGGCCAATTTAATGCCAAGATCGGCTTCGGTGATCACATCACTTTCGGCCATGATGATGGCTCGCTGGATACGGTTTTTAAGCTCACGCACATTACCAGGCCATTGGTATTGGGTCATGGCTTGTAAGGCATCTTGGTTAAACGCAACTCGACGGTTGGGGGGGGCCAATCTGGCCAAAAAATCCTCGGCAAGCAGGGGAATGTCAATTTTATGTTGCCTTAGACTGGGAATTTCTATTTGTATGATATTGATTCTATAGTAAAGATCTTCTCTAAATCTGCCTTCTTCAATGGCATTCTCTAGATTAACATGAGTGGCAAAGATGATGCGACAGTCTACGTCGGTTGTGCTTTGGCCACCGATCCGCTCGATGTAATGTTCCTCAAGAAAATGCAGAAGATTGATCTGTAACTCTAGAGAGAGATCGCCTATTTCATCTAAAAATAGCGTGCCTTTATCGGCGCGCTCAATTCGGCCTATGTATTGTCTGTCGGCCCCGGTGAAGGCGCCTTTTTCATGGCCAAATAGCTCCGAGTGGATAAGCGTTGGGGGCAGGGCGCCGCAATTTACGGTGATAAAAGGACCGTTTTTACGTCCAGATAGCGAGTGGATCAAGTTAGCACATAGCCCCTTGCCGGTGCCTGTTTCACCACCGATAAGCACAGTTTCGTCGGATTTGGCAACTTTATAGAGGGTGTCGCGCAAGCTTTGCATTGCTTCGGATTTACCAAAGAAAAAGGATGCGGGCTTATTGGAAGGGTGCTTTTGACTCCATTGCTCATTTATTTTCGCCATGCCATAGAGGTGACCTAAGGTATGTTCGAGTCGTGGCCAGTCAATAGGCAGGTGGTGTAGATCTAAAAAGTAGTCTGTAAAACAGAAGCAGAGCTCCTTCATTTTCTTGGGGCAGTCTACGGAAAGCGCCACCCATAATAGGTCAGGCTGACGCGCTGACAGTAACTCTACAGCGCGTAAGACAACCTGTTGATGGGCAGAGTCTATGACGGCTATCGCAACCTGGCAGGGGGTGTGTTGCAATGTTTGGTAAGCGCACTCTAAGGTGCAAGCAAGGTTAAATTGCCACTGGGATGAGTCAGTTTGTTTATTGGTAAAACACCTTTCGTCCGTAAGGTTTAATACCAATATGTTACGTTCCTTGTGAGCCAAATTCCTATTGCGATTACTCACAGTCAATCCTCAGCGAGGGCCCCAAGACAGCCAATGCATTTGCTATGAAGGATGTTTAAATTTTAGGATAGCTAGGGAGTAATGCAAGTTGGTAGTGTTTCTAATTGTGATTTTACTGAGTCTTTAAAAAGGCTGTTTGAAGGTCGAACAATGGGCGGGATTTTCTTTCATGAATTTAGTCAATTCAGTTGAATGATATGCTACTTGCTAACCCTTTGAGTGTCTGGCTATAAAATGACTTTTTGAGTGATATGAGTTAGCCAGTAATGACAGCATTCGCCAAAAAATGAGGAGACAAAGTCTCCTCATTGTCGTTATTGCTCACTTAGGCCGTTATAGAGAGTGTCTATCCAGGTTTCTTGTGAGATAAATTTCCAGCCCCACCCCTGTAGTGCTTCGGGTAATCCCTGCTGTTTTATCTCGTTGAGAGACTTTTTGGCTTTAAGTTGCTGCATCATCCAGTCGATAGACAGATCTAGCATCTTTTTGAAACGAATAAGGTCTTGTTTTGTGGCGAGATCGCCATGGCCAGGTATGATTTTAGTATCTTCATCGACCCTGGCTAATATGGTGGCAACACTGTCTCGATAGCCGAGCACAGAGCCTCCTGCCTTCAGGTCGATATAGGGGAATCTGTCTTTAAAGAAGAGATCGCCCATATGCACCACAGGTGCGTTGCGCCAAAACACGACACTGTCGCCATCGGTATGGGCAGCGCCCAGATGTACTAGGTGCAGGGTATCGCGGTTAAAATGGATCTTGATCCCTTGTTCATAGGTGATGCTTGGTAGCGCCTCGGGTGAAAAATTTTCGTCGCTGGCTAATCGCTTAAGTACATTATCGTGGGCGAATATGGCGCCAGTTTGTCCGAAGAAACCATTGCCGCCAGTATGATCCCCATGATAGTGGGTATTGACGATATATTTGGGTTTGCCAGTTTGAATATTGGCCAGCGCCGCACTAATTTTGTCGGCTAAAGGGGCAAATTGATCATCTATGATAAGTACACCATCCTCGCCGGCGGACACACCGATATTGCCGCCAGCACCGCTAAGCATATAGATATGCTCGGTTAACTTGGTGGCTGAGATTTTTACCTGTGCAAATTTATCCTCAGCGGCAGTGTAGCTAATGCTTACACAGTAAAGCAGTAAGCTGGTTAGAGTGAAGCGAGCCATGCTATTCATTGGGGAGCCTTTTTATATTTGTTGAATCAGTTTATATAGTTGCATATTAAAAAGGCTGCAAGAAGCAGCCTTTTCTTTTCCTTAAGTTTTAGTGCGCCCACGGCATGATACGGCGGGTAAACTGATCGGCGTTGCCAAGTTTTATCGCTGCCTGATGGCGCATACGATAAAGTGCTTGATAACAGAGCGGCACCAGATAGAGACTGGTAAGCGTCGAGAAGCTTAAGCCACCTATGATGGCAATTGCCATAGGCGCATAAGGGGGACCGCCGCCACCGATTTGGGTATCTCCCATGGCGAGCGGAATAAGTCCCAATACTGTGGTACCAACCGTCATCAATACCGGACGTAAACGTGTAATACACACTTGGCGTATGGTATCGGAGAGGCGATCCAGTTCAGGTGTTTTCTGGTTTATCTGATCCACCAAGACTATCCCGTTATTAACCACTATGCCCATTAAGATCAGAATCCCAATCATTGCCATGATAGACATTGACGTGCCTGTCAGTAACAGTGCCCAGAAAACTCCGGTAATGGAAAATAGGATAGAGGTAATGATGGCCGTTGGCAGCAGCAAAGATTCAAACAGGGCAGCCATGACGATATAGATCATGGCGATAGCCAAGATCATATTGGTCGCCATGATGGCCTGATCTTCGTCCTGGCGCTGGAAACCGCCACGTAGCGAGTAACCATAGCCAGGTTGGAACTGTACGGTATCCATCACCTGCTTTATCGCTTTTTGCGCCGCTTCAGTGGTCATCTCATCTAAGTTAGCGCCAATAGAGAGCGCGGTTTGACGATCGTAGTGGCGGATAGTGTCAAATCGTGGACGAATCGAGATCTCGGCCAGGCTCTGAAGTGTATAGACGCGACTGCCCTGACGGACGATTGGCAGCTCTTTGAGCTTTTCCAAAGATTCGCGCCACTTCTTATCGTAGGCTAACTCGATGCGAAGTTCACCGCTTGGATCGTGTCTAAAAGAGCGTAGTGGTGAGCCGCGAAGCGCCATAGAGACATTACGCGCCAGCTCGCTGAGGCTTAAATCAAGTCTCGCTGCCATAGTGCGATCCAGCTCGATTATCACTTCTTGCTGCGTGCTGTTGAGCTCTGAACGCACATCGCTAAGGCCTTCAATCTTGGCCAACAAAGGAACCACTTGTTCGCTGATGGTGATCAGTTCGCTAGTTGATCGGCCAGTTAAGGTTACGCGAATGCCATTGTTATCATTGCCCCAACCAAACTGTGGCTTGGCGATGGAGAACTTAGGAAAGCCTTCACGTATCTTGCGTTTCAGCGCCTTGATATCTATGTCGGCATCTTCTTGCAATAGCAGGGTCGATTGACCTCGGTCAGCAGAGAAGTAGCTGTAGACTGAGTCGATATAGAACTCCTCTTTATTGGCATAGAGGTAATCTTCCATGCGGTTGATCATCGCCTCGGTTACATCCAGACTGTGGCGTCCCTCTACCTGATAGTTGATGTAGAGGCGGTTGTTCCCCTCACCATCGTTTTGGTCTTGCTGCACCATGCTCAGTGGTAGGGCAGTCGATGCCAAGATGATCACGGCAATCACGCCTGAACGCTTGGGTCTGCACAAGATCCATGCAAGGCTGCGCTCATAAAAAGATTGCAGTTTGCTTGGCTTAGGGTCGGTCTCAATCTCAAAATGCAGCTTGCTTAACATCAAGGGGATCAGCGTCTTGGCGACCAAGAGTGACGCCGCCAGCGAGATACAGATCGCAATGGCGACATGTTCCAGGAAGATGGTCAGCTCCACCTTTACCCCAAAGATATTGGGCAGGAACACGATAGCCGTAGTGAGCGTCCCAGCCAGTACCGCCAGAGCAACCTTGTTAACCCCGGTGAGCACAGCTTGAGAGGTCGATGCTTTGCCCTGATGTTGTTTTTCCTGCAACACACTTTCACTTACCACCACTGCATTGTCGATCAGCATCCCCACTGCCAGCAGCAAGCCCATCATCGAGAGAATGTTCAGGCTATAGCCTAAGAAGTACATGCCCGCCAGTGTCATACACAGTGAGATGGGCACAGAGGAAACCACCACAAGTGTCATCTTGAGGTTGCGCAGAAACAGATACAGCACAGCAAATGAGAGCAGGGCGCCGATTAAGCCTGCGGTCAGCAGATCCGATAGGGAAGATTTAACCCCATAGGCCTGATCTTCCATGATAAACAGCTTGATGCCGTTGAACTGCTGATCTTGCTTAGCCGCTTCGATAACCTTGAGTACCCGTTCAGATACATCGACCAGATTGGCACCGGATTCCTTAAATACATCCAGACCGACGGCATATTTCTGATCCAGATGACGACCGTCCAGGCGCTCAGGCAGGGCGTAGCGAATCGAGGCGACGTCCCCTAAGGTCACGCCAGGGATCAACACTAAGGCTGAGATATCATCAAGGTCGCGAAACTCGCCCTTAGGCGATACTTGATACACCCTAGTGTTGGCCCTGAGTGTACCGGCGCTGACGATAAAGTTTTCCTGGCTCAGACGTTGTTGTAATGCCGTGCTGCTTACGCCGGTAGCGCTGAGTTTATCGGCATCGAGTCGTATCTCAATCTGCTTTTGTTCAACGCCATAAAGACTCACCTGAGAGACCCCTTCGACTCGCTCAAGCGGCTTCTTAAGCTGCTTGTCCAGTAGGTCAAAGGCACCAGAGAGTTCCCGCTCGCTAGAGATACGTATGGTCAGTACCGGCATATCAGCGGTAGAGAACTGGCGGATAAAGACGCGTTCCACATCTTTAGGCAACAGGTGACGCACGGCATCCACCTTTTCCCTGGCTTCCAGACTCTTGGTGGAGACGTTTTCGCCCCACTTCATCCTGAGTTCAATTTCGGCGCCATTTTGCGATGAGCGCGATCTCAGCTCTTCGATCCCTCCCATGGTGGCGAGGGACTCTTCTAGCACATTGGTGATCTCCCGCTCTACTTCGGCGGGAGTAGAGCCCTTGTAGGGCACTTCTATCATCACCTGGGGCATCTCGATGCCAGGAAACATCTCCAGAGGCAGCAGACGACTCGATGCTAAGCCAAAGAGCAAGATAGCGACGAAGAACATGCTGGTGGTCACAGGCCGACTGATGGCTAAACGAGTGATATTCATACTCATTCTCCCTTTTGAGCGACTTCGGCAGGTACATCAAATGCCTTGCGGTCAAACAGGGCGTAGAGCGCCGGGATCACCACGAGTGTTAGCAGGGTTGCCAGAGACAGACCGAAGATAACGGTGATCGCCATAGGTGCACGTACCTCGCTACCATCGCCTAAGCCTAGTGCCATAGGTGCCAAACCTAAGGCTGTCGTCATTGTGGTCATGATGATGGGGCGCAGGCGGGATCTCGCGGCTTCTTCGATGGCCGTTAGCTTAGCGATGCCCTGTTGACGCAACTGATTGATGCGATCCACCAAAACGATAGCGTTGTTCACCACTATGCCTGCCAGCATGATAAGACCTATAAACACCACAACGCTCAGGTGAGTTTGGGTGATGAACAGGCCAAAGATACTGCCACCGACCGCCATAGGTACGGCGATAAGAATAAGCAGGGGATGAATGAGCGACTCAAACTGACTGGCCATAACGAGGTAGACCAGAAATACTGCCAATACTAAAGCGATTTGCAGTGACTGGAAGGAGTGTTCCATCTCCTCATTTTGTCCGCCAAAACGTACCTGAATCGAGCTTGGTAGGTTTTGCTGATCTATGATGCTTCTGGCCTCAACTACTGCATCGTTGAGATCGCCATAGGCAAGGTTAGCCGAGACAATAGCTACTCGTTGCTGGCTGATACGGTTGATGGCTGAGGGCCCCAGATTCAAAGACACATCGGCAACGGCGCTCAGCGGGATCGGCTGATTGCTGTTGGGGTTGATGATCATCGAATCGATATCGCTGATCTGGTCACGCTCCTCTAGTTCGCTACGTACCAGGATGTCGATCTTTCTGTCACGGACAGTGTACTGACTGGCGACTGTGCCGCCGATGCGCTGGGCGATACGGTTAGCAACCGTCGGTGCGTCCATACCCAAGGCAGCCAGGCGAGCGTGGTCGAAGCGGATACTAAGCTCTGGTTGACCGTCACGCAGGCTGGTGTTAAGGTCGGCGAAACGATCCGAGTCAGACAGCGCGCTGATAAGGTTATCTGCGGTCTGCTTGAGCTGAGCTAAGTCATAGCCAATCACCTCTATCTCCAGTGGCGTCTTGAAGCTAAACAGCTCAGGATGTTGAATTTTGGCTTCTAACTCAGGGATACGCATCGCTGTGGTGCGCAGCACCTGGGTGACCTCATTAAAGGCTTGGTGGTCGGCCAGTACCACTTGCAGACGTCCCCAGTTTTCACCGCCGCGAGAGGTATCTGAAGTCATTAGCCCGCCGCTACCGGCTTGGCTGTAGGCATGTTTAACATCTTCTCTGTCTTTGATAGATAATGCCAGCTTCTGTAATACTCTGTCTGTCTCGCTCACTTCCGTGCCAGGAGGCAGTAGGACCTCCACATAGAACTCACCCTGGTTCATCGGCGGGATAAGCTCCATGCCAAGCCTTGGGATCAAACTCATGGTGCCTAGTGTGAGGGTGAGGGCAATGGCCAGCGTTACCCAGCTAAATTTCAGGGCCTGACTCAGCAGCTTGTGATACAGGTATTCGAGGAGATGATAAAACCAGTTAAAGGCTAAGCTGATTGGGCGCATCACCAAGCCCGCAAGCCAGGAGAAGGCGCGGCTGAGTATCAGTGCCAGGGTTAGCAGTAGTGACGGTAAGTAACTAAATAGCAGTACGAAAGGGAAGGAGCAAACGGTTGCGCCGTAATGCTTTACCTTGGCCATTTTAGTGTCTAGCACAGGTTTTTCACGTTTCTGTACCAGGTGGGGCAGCGCCTTAAAGCCTTCGCGCGATGCCAACATTGGAATCGTGGTCAGCGCGACCAGTAGTGAGGCCAGTAGGGCGAAGGTTACCGTTAGCGCCTGATCCGAGAAAAGCGCACCGGCTACGCCATCGACAAATACCAGAGGCACGAATACTGCCAGAGTCGTCATGGTCGAGGCAAAGATTGCACCCGCTACCTCTTTGGTGCCTGTTACCGCGGCGTCTAGTTTATTCATTCCCAGCTTACGACAGCGATCGATGTTTTCCAGCACCACAATGGCGTTATCAACCAGAAGTCCCACCGCCAGGGCGATACCACCCAGTGACATAATATTGAGACTGATGTCGGCAAAATACATCATATTAAAGGTGGCGATCACGGAGAACGGAATCGAGATAGAGATGATAAGGGTCGGCACTATGTCTCTAAGGAACAGATAGATCACCAGCATCGAAAGCAGACTACCAATCAGTGCTGCCGAGGTGACTTCGCTCACCGCGCTTTCGATAAATTCGGATTGGTCATAGATCACCTTAAGCTCCGCTTTTTCGTTAAGCTTTTTGAGGGCATCTAATTTAGCGCTAACCTTGCGCGCCACAGCAACCGTATTGGCATCACCCTCTTTATAGATGGCCAGTTCGATAGATTCCGCCGAGCCGATACGGGTGATATCGTTACGTTCCTTGTGGGCATCTATGATGTCGGCTACCTCGAACAGACGCACTAGGGTTTGCTTGTCGCGATAGACGATGATCTGGCCAAGCTCATCTAAGGAGTTAAATTGATTTAGCGTACGTACCAGATACTCTTTCTCACCCTGAACCACCTTACCGGCAGAAAGGTTGATGTTCTCGGCAGCGATTCGCTCACGGATCTTGTCGGCATTAAGGTTAAGTTGGGTCAGTTTTTCCTGATTGAGTTGAATATGTACTTCTTGCTCCAGACCGCCAGAGAGTCTGACGGCCGCGACGCCGCTAAGAGATTCCAGCTGACGCTTTAGCTCCTCCTCGGCAAAAGTACGCATCTGCTTGAGTGACTGTTCATCGGCGTCGGGTAGGGAGAGCGCCAGACGGACGATTGGATCCAGGTTAGGGTTAAAGCGCAGCAGGAGTGGCTTTTTCACATCCAGCGGCAGCTCAATGGTATCTAGCTTTTCCCTGACCTCTAGGCTCGCCATGTCCATGTCTGTACCCCATTCAAATTCGAGTACGACATCGGACATGCCAGAGCGGGAGATGGAGCTAATCTTACGCAGGCCTTTAACGATACCGGCGGCTTCTTCGATCGGCTTAGAGACAAGCTGCTCCACCTCGACCGGCGCGGCGCCTTCATATTGGGTGCGTATGGTGATGGTAGGGTAGCTGAGATCCGGCAGTAGTTTCACTGCCAGACGAGAGAAGCCCACCATGCCAAACAGGATCACGGCTAACATAAACATCCACACGGATACCGGCCGTTTAACGGAAGTATTAATAATCGACATAAGCTGAGTTCCCGTTATTGTTGTGCGCGAGCAACGTCTAGTTGGCTGATCACTTCAACTAAGGATTGATCTTTGAGGTTTTGTTGCCCACGGATCACTATCTGCTCACCGGGTTCCAATCCAGACACGACTTCAACGGTATCGGCTTCGCGGTAACCTAGTGAGACTTCGCGGCGCAGGGCATTGTCACCTTGGACGACATATAGGGCGTATTGATTATCTTGATTGACTACAGCGTTGTAGGGAACGGTTATCACATTGCTATGAGTATCGTATCTCAACTCTACCCGGGTAAACATACCCGCCTTGAGTTGGGCATTTTGGTTCGGAACAGACAGAGTGACTTTAAAGGTACCACTTTGTGGGTCCACTATCGGACTGATGCGAAGAACCTTGGCGTGAACAGTCTCTTTGGTGTGCTTGTTGGCATATAGCTCAGCTTCCTGACCTAAACGCAGGCTCTGCAGCTGTGCTTCTGGTAGGTGGACGATGCCGTAAAGTTCATCTTGGTTAACCACATAGAAGAGCTGCTCGAACTCTTTGGCCATGTTACCGGCCTTGACATAGCGCTTGGCGACAACACCGTCGATGGGTGAGCGGACCATGCTTTCCTCTACTTGCAGTGCTGCTAAGTCGCGTTTGGCGATGGCGGCCTGCAGGTTGTATTCGAGTTTGGCCATGGAGTCGGCGCTGATAAACTCTTTATTACCCATCTTCTTCAAACGATTCAGTTCTTGTTCGATGATCTCCACTTCGGCTTGAGAGCGCGCCAGGTCGTAGCGTTGGCGTTTCGCATCAATCACGGCTAACAGTTGCCCTTTGGTGACGCGATCCCCTTCTTCAACCTTAATCTCTTCGATAAGACCCGCGATACGGCTAACGACATCGGCTTCCTGAGGCGCTTCCAGGGTTGCAGTAGTGCTATAAAAGGAGGAGACGTCACCTTGTATTACAGTCGTGGTTTCAACGGGAACGGCGTATTTTTCTTCTTCTTTTTTTGTTTCCTCATTGCCACATGCACTGAGTACGGCAACAAATAGTAGGGGAAGTGCCAACTTAAACTTTGAAAAAGATTCCATGTGAAGATACCTATGTTATTTATCCAATTAGCCTTAGTAAGCACAAGGTGTGCCAAAATTTTAAATCTATATTTTTCAATTGCTTGAATCAACTAAACCCTTGAGTTGATGAACTTGTTAATTGGTTTGTAGCGAAAATGTTTAACAAGTGATGATTTTGACTACTTAAAGTTATGACTGTTAGCCATGGGAGCGCAAATTGGATTTGATACAAAATGTATCTTTAATATTCTAGTCGAAGCCTCTCTTGTTTGGCGGGCCGAATGTGAGCAAAAAATAGGTCTAGAACATCATGGCATGGATGCGTGATATTAGACGAGCCATAAAAGGACAGGCTTAAAAAGGCGTATATAAAGCGAGATAGGCATAAAAAAAGCACCCTTAAGGGTGCTTTTTAAGATTAGGCAGGGATTAACGCTGATCTAGTTTGACGAAGCCGCGTTCTGCCGAACCTGTGTAAAGCTGACGTGGACGGCTGATCTTGTGACCAGGCTGATCCAACATCTCTTTCCAGTGAGCAATCCAACCTACAGTGCGCGCTAGAGCGAACAGTACGGTGAACATGCTAGTTGGAATACCGATAGCCTTCATGATGATACCTGAGTAGAAGTCTACGTTTGGATAAAGCTTCTTAGACACAAAGTATTCATCTTCCAGTGCGATACGCTCAAGCTCCATCGCTACGTCGAGCAGTGGATCGTTAACCTTAAGCTCGGCAAGCACTTCGTGGCAAGTTTCACGCATGACTTTGGCGCGAGGGTCGAAGTTCTTGTAAACGCGGTGACCGAAGCCCATCAGACGGAATGGATCATCTTTATCCTTTGCACGTTCGATAAACTCAGGAATACGATCAACAGTACCAATCTCTTCTAGCATGTTCAGGCAAGCTTCGTTTGCGCCGCCATGTGCAGGTCCCCACAGTGAGGCAATACCCGCTGCGATACACGCAAATGGGTTCGCTCCTGAAGAACCAGCCAGACGCACAGTAGAGGTAGAAGCATTTTGCTCATGATCTGCGTGCAGGATAAAGATACGGTCCATAGCACGCTCGATGATAGGGTTAACCTTGTACTCTTCACAAGGGACCGCAAACATCATGCTTAGGAAGTTGCCCGCATAGCTTAGGTCGTTACGTGGGTAAACAAATGGCTGACCAATTGAATACTTGTAACACATAGCGGCGATAGTCGGCATCTTAGAGACTAAACGGAACGCCGCAATTTCGCGGTGGTGTTCGTCGTTAACATCGAGAGAGTCTTGATAGAATGCAGACAATGCACCTGTGACACCACATAGCATAGCCATTGGGTGTGCATCACGGCGGAAACCACGGAAGAACGACGCAAGTTGCTCGTTAACCATAGTGTGTGTCTTTACCGTGTAGACAAATTTGTCGTATTGAGCCTTGTTAGGTAGCTCACCGTAAAGCAGCAGATAACAAAGATCTAAATAATCTGAATCGACGGCAAGTTCGTCGATAGCGTAACCACGGTGTAAAAGTATACCTTGGGCGCCATCAATGTAGGTGATAGCTGATTCGCAGGATGCTGTCGCTAGGAATCCTGGGTCAAATGTAAAATGACCTTTGCTACCGAGTTTACTGATGTCGATAACATCAAATCCCGCCGTTCCTTTCTTAATAGGCAGTTCAATCGAATCGTTCCCTGGTAGTTCCAATTTGGCTATATTATCAGCCATACCCCGTTCTCCTTACTTCATTCTTATGTGAGTGCGGCTTTGTCAAACGCCAATACTTTACAGTGAATCTAGATCACATTTCAATTTAAATAACTGTTTAAATTTGTTAGACCATGGTCTTAATTTGACGTAAGTGCCCGTCATTAAAGCAACTTGCTAGAATTTTTTACCAAAAAAACAAAATTTGCATAATGTGATGTTTGTATTTGACATTTGTGGGGCGTATACTTGCTTCGGCTCGAAAGAGCTACAAACAAACCAATTCGAAAACCATTATTTACAAGCTTAATTAGTGTTTTTTGAATTAGTTAACTGTTTGTTTCAACTTTTCTTTTGAGGCGAGAGGAGGTGGTAAGTTTGCTTGCTGGTCAAATTTCGTTCGAAAGAGGTTCAATAACAAAAATAATGCTCAATGGAGCAGAGTGAGCAGAACGTGAAAAAGCAAAGACCTGTCCATCTAGATCTGCAGACCATTCGCTTTCCTGCAACAGCGATTGCGTCAATCCTACACCGTGTTTCCGGTGTCATCATGCTGTTTGCCGTCGGCATTCTTATCTGGTTGTTGAGTGAGTCACTCGCATCTGCTGAGAGTTTCGCGGGCATTCAATCTCTATTTGATAACTTCATCGTTAAGTTTGTCGTCTGGGGAATTCTTACTGCGCTTGGCTATCACCTGATTGTTGGCTTACGCCATCTGATTATGGATACCGGTTGTTGGGAAGAGTTGGACTCAGGTAACGCTTCAGCGAAAGCCGCGTTTGTTATTGCTGCGGCATGGTCAATCATTGCGGGGATTTGGGTATGGTAACAAATGCAGCGAGTCTTGGACGCAGTGGCGTTCATGATTTTATTCTTCTTCGTGCTAGTGCCGTGATCCTTACTTGTTACACTATTTTTTTAGTAGGATTCATTGCCGCTAGTGCTCCTCTCACTTATGACGTATGGCACGGGTTATTCAGTGCTTTGCCGATGAAAGTGTTTACGCTTTTAGCCTTGGTTGCCATTCTGGTTCATTCCTGGATCGGTATCTGGCAAGTGTTAACCGACTATGTTAAGCCGGTCGCAGTTCGTGGCGTACTCCAATTCGTCTTCGTCGTAGCAGCACTTTCTTATCTGGCTGCTGGCATTGTTATTGTGTGGGGTGTTTAAGTGAGTATTCCAGTTCGTGAATTTGATGCAATCGTAATTGGCGCCGGTGGCGCGGGTATGCGAGCTGCACTACAGATTTCTAAAGAAGGTAAGAGCTGCGCGCTGTTATCTAAAGTATTTCCAACGCGTTCTCATACCGTTTCAGCCCAGGGTGGTATTACCGTAGCCCTAGGAAACGCCCATGAAGACCATTGGGAACAACACATGTACGATACGGTAAAAGGTTCCGATTTCATCGGTGACCAAGACGCTATCGAATTTATGTGTCAAACCGGTCCAGAAGCCATTATCGAGCTTGAGCATATGGGTCTACCATTCTCTCGTTTCGAAAACGGTAAGATCTATCAGCGTCCTTTTGGCGGCCAGTCTAAAAACTTCGGTGGCGAGCAAGCAGCTCGTACCGCTGCTGCGGCCGACCGTACTGGTCACGCGCTACTCCACTGCCTATACCAGCAGAACGTTAAGCATAAGACTGAAGTCTTCTCTGAGTGGTACGCACTGGATCTCGTGAAAAACGAAGATGGTGCTATCGTTGGCTGTACTGCAATCGAAATCGAAACCGGTGAGATTGTTTACTTCAAGTCTAAAGCCACTATCTTAGCGACAGGTGGTGCTGGCCGTATCTACGCCTCTACCACTAACGCTCACATCAACACGGGTGACGGCGTCGGTATGGCGATGCGCGCTGGTGTGCAGATGCAAGATATGGAAATGTGGCAGTTCCACCCAACCGGTATCGCCGGCGCGGGTGTACTGGTCACTGAAGGCTGTCGTGGTGAAGGCGGATATCTGCTAAACAAAGACGGCGAGCGTTTCATGGAGCGTTATGCGCCAAACGCGAAAGACTTAGCATCGCGTGACGTGGTTGCGCGTTCTATGATGACTGAAATTCGTGAAGGTCGTGGTCTCGATGGCCCATTAGGTCCTCACTGTCTATTGAAACTTGATCACTTAGGTAAAGAGACCCTCGAAGCACGTCTACCTGGCGTATGTGAACTGTCTCGTACCTTCGCGCATATCGATCCGGCCGATGGCCCAATCCCTGTATTGCCAACCTGTCACTATATGATGGGTGGTCTACCTGCTAAGGTGAGCGGTCAGGTGATTCGTAAGAATGAAGACGGCAGCGAAACTGATGTTTCTGGTCTGTTTGCCGTGGGCGAAATTGCCTGTGTATCGGTTCACGGTGCCAACCGTCTCGGTGGTAACTCGCTACTTGACCTTGTGGTCTTTGGCCGCGCAGCGGGTCAACACTTGGGTAAGGCGTTGGATGAGACTGCTGATCCTAAAGATGCTACCGATGCCGACATCGCGAAATCACTTGAGCGTCTAAACCGTTGGGAAAGTAACAAAGACGGTGAAGATCCTGCGAAGATCCGTAAAGATCTTCAGTTGTGTATGCAGCTTAACTTCTCAGTATTCCGTAGCGGTGACGCCATGGCAGAAGGTCTCGAAGAGCTTAAGGCGATTCGTGAGCGTTTGGCCAATGCCAAGTTGTCTGATAACTCGAAAGAGTTCAACACTCAGCGTATCGAGTGTCTAGAGCTGGACAACCTGATGGCAACAGCCATCGCCACGGCTTACGCGGCTAACTTCCGTAAAGAGAGTCGTGGGGCGCACTCACGCGAAGATTACCTCGAGCGTGATGATGACAACTGGTTATGCCACAGCCTGTTCGATCCTGTGACAGAGCAGATGACCAAGCGTGCGGTGAACATGGAGCCTAAGCTTCGTGAAGCCTTCCCGCCAATCAAGCGTACCTACTAAGGAAGATAAGATGAATTTGAAGATTGCTATTTATCGCTATAATCCTGAAGTAGACACTAAGCCTTACATGAAGGATTACACGCTGGAAGTGGCTGAAGGTACCGATATGATGGTATTGGATGTCCTGATGCAGCTGAAGGTTCAAGACCCAACGTTGGCGTTCCGTCGCTCATGCCGTGAAGGTGTATGTGGTAGTGATGGCGTGAACATGAATGGTAAGAATGGTCTGGCTTGTATTACGCCTATTTCTACCTTCAAGGGTAAGAAACTGGAAATACGTCCACTGCCGGGTATGCCTGTTGTGCGTGACCTGATTGTCGACCTGACTCAGTTCTACAAGCAGTATGAGAAGATCAAACCTTACCTGATCAACGATGAAAAGACACCAGCTCGTGAGCATCTGCAATCGCCAGAAGAGCGTGCGCACTTAGATGGTCTTTATGAGTGTATCATGTGTGCGTGTTGTTCAACGGCTTGTCCATCATTCTGGTGGAACCCAGACAAGTTCGTCGGACCAAGCGGCCTGTTGCATGCTTATCGTTTCCTTATCGATAGCCGCGATACCGCGACCGAAGAGCGTTTGTCTGAGCTTGACGATGCATACAGCGTATTCCGTTGCCATGGCATCATGAACTGTGTTGATGTGTGTCCGAAAGGACTCAACCCGACGAAAGCAATTGGACACATTAAGTCCATGTTGCTGAAGCGAGCAGTATAAATGCAACACACTGAGCTAATTTTAATAATTATATAGCTCATTGAGAGTCACTTCTCCTATGTGAGAAGTGGCTCTTTTATGTAATGGAACTACACATGCCGTGAAATCTGGACTCTAGGGGCGGCAGATATTTTGCAATTGCAGGGCGTTTAACTGGGATTGCATTTTCAATACTTTGGCTAAAAACACGTGTATAAAGTTTGAAAGGAATAGAAATGCACCAAGGCATCATGAAAGCCTGGCTCGATTCGTCTCACTTGAGTGGCGCGAACTCGACCTATGTAGAAGAGATGTATGAAGCCTATCAAGAGGACCCTCAGTCAGTTTCAGACGACTGGCGAGCGGTGTTTGATAACCTCCCATATGCCAACGGTGCAACAGCAGATGTACCCGAAGCTGCCCACTCTAAAGTACGTGAATATTTCCGTAGTTTGGCGTTAGAAGGCCGCCACAAGAGCGCTGCTCGTGTGACGGATCCCGAAGTCGACGCTAAACAGGTTAAAGTTCTTCAGTTGATTAACGCGCACCGTTTCCGTGGCCACCAGAATGCGAATCTGGACCCTCTCGGTATATGGAAACGCGAAACCGTCTCTGAATTGGACCCTGCCTTCCATGGCTTAACCAGCGAAGATATGGAGCGTGAATTCAATACTGGTTCATTTGCTCACGGTGGCGACACCATGAAGCTAGGTGATCTGGTGAAAGCACTGAAGACCACTTATTGTGGTGCTATCGGCGCGGAATACATGCATATCACGGATACTGATGAGAAGCGTTGGATTCAACAACGCTTGGAGCCATCATTAGGTAGCGCTAATTACGATAAAAGCACTAAAACCCGAATTCTTGAAGGCCTAAATGCCGCCGAGGGGATGGAAAAGTATCTTGGGGCCAAGTTCCCAGGTGCCAAGCGTTTCTCGCTGGAAGGTGGTGATGCGCTAGTGCCAATGATGCGTGAAATCATCTATCGCGGTGGCGAAGCGGGTACCAAAGAGATTGTCGTGGGCATGGCTCACCGTGGTCGTCTAAACCTGCTGGTTAACATCTTAGGTAAGAAGCCATCAGAACTGTTTGACGAATTTGCTGGTAAGCATAGCGATGAGCTCAATGGTTCGGGTGACGTTAAATATCACCAAGGTTTCTCATCAGATTTCGAAACGCCAGGTGGCAATGTGCATTTAGCCCTGGCCTTTAACCCCTCGCATCTTGAGATCGTTAACCCTGTGGTTATGGGCTCGGTAAGAGCACGTCTTGACCGCCGCGGCTGTAAGACTGGTCTGCAGGTCATGCCTATCACTATTCATGGCGACAGCGCGATTGCCGGTCAAGGTATTGTCCAAGAGACCTTTAACATGTCTCAAACCCGTGCTTTCAAAGTGGGTGGCAGTATCCGTATCGTGGTCAACAACCAAGTGGGCTTTACCACCAACCTGACTGAAGATACCCGCTCTACTGAGTACTGTACCGACATCGCTAAGATGGTTCAGGCGCCCATTTTCCACGTCAATGCAGATGACCCAGAAGCCGTTGCTTTTGTGGCTCAGGTTGCGGTTGATTATCGCAACGAGTTCAAGCGTGATGTGGTGATCGATCTGGTTTGTTACCGACGTCATGGCCATAACGAAGCCGATGAGCCCAGTGCGACTCAGCCGCTGATGTATGCCAAGATTAAAAAGCATCCAACACCACGTAAGATCTACGCCGATCGCCTGATCGAAGAGAAGACGCTTGGTGCAGATGAAGTGACGTCGATGATCAACGACTATCGCGATGCCCTGGATAAGGGGGATTGCGTGGTGAAAGAGTGGCGTCCGATGACGCTGCACACAGTTGACTGGACGCCTTATCTGAATCGCGAGTGGGATGAGGCTTATCCTGCCGAATTGCCGCTGGCGCGCCTTAAAGCCTTGGCTGAGAAGATCAGCTATGTGCCTGAGAGCCATAAGTTGCAGTCACGCGTTGCTAAGATCTACAAAGATCGTGCGGCCATGGCAGCTGGTGACAAGCTACTGGATTGGGGTTTTGCCGAGACCTTAGCTTACGCCTCTATTTTGGACGACAACAAGCGCGTGCGCATTACGGGTCAAGACTCAGGCCGTGGTACCTTCTTCCACCGTCATGCCGTGCTACATAATCAGAATGACGCGACTGCCTATCTGCCGCTTCGTCAGCTGTCTGATATGCAAGGCCCTATCGATATTTCTGACTCGGTATTGTCTGAAGCCTCAGTATTGGCGTTCGAGTACGGCTATGCCACAGCAGAACCCGGCGGGTTAACCATTTGGGAAGCCCAGTTTGGTGACTTCGCTAACTGTGCTCAGGTGGTTATCGATCAGTTCCTCTCTTCTGGTGAGCAGAAGTGGGGCCGTCTGTGTGGTTTAACCATGCTGTTGCCTCATGGCTACGAAGGACAGGGCCCAGAGCATTCGAGTGCACGTCTGGAGCGTTTCCTGCAACTTTGTGCAAACCACAATATGCAGGTGTGTGTTCCTTCGACACCAGCTCAGGTATATCACATGCTGCGCCGTCAGGTGGTGCGTCCTATGCGTCGTCCTCTGGTGGTTATGTCACCTAAGTCACTGCTGCGTCATCCGCTGGCCGTGTCGACCATGGAAGAACTTGCCGAAGGCACGTTCCAAAATGTGATTGGTGAGATTGATGAGCTTGATAGCAGCAAGGTCGATCGCGTGGTCTTCTGTAGTGGTAAGGTTTACTTCGAATTGCTTGAGAAGCGTCGTAAAGAGAACCAGACCAACATTGCGCTGATTCGTGTAGAACAACTGTACCCGTTCCCACACGAAGATATGGCGCAGATCCTCGCCCAGTATCAGCACGTTAAAGATTTCGTTTGGTGTCAGGAAGAGCCTCAGAACCAGGGCGCTTGGTATTGCAGCCAGCACCACTTCTGGTCGGCCATTCCAGCCGGTGCCCAATTAACCTATGCAGGTCGTGAAGCCTCGGCAGCACCCGCATGCGGTTATCCGGCTCTGCACGCTCAGCAGCAAGAATCTTTAATTAATAGCGCATTAAAACTGTAGTAATAGACAATATAAAAAGGATAGCTTTCCATGAGTATCGAAATTAAGGTACCCGTACTGCCAGAATCAGTTGCTGATGCAACCATCGCCACATGGCATGTTAAAGCTGGCGAGCAAGTGTCTCGTGATCAAAACCTAGTCGATATCGAAACCGACAAGGTAGTTTTAGAAGTGGTTGCGCCTGAAGATGGTTCAATCGTTGAGTTCCTGGCTGAAGAAGGCGACACAGTGCTAGCGGAAGCCGTTATTGCTAAGTTTGTTGCTGGCGCCGTTGCTGGTCAGGAAGTATCTAAGGAAGAGGCCGAAGCTGCAGCGCCTCAAGCGGCTGAATCTGACGAGTCTAACGATGCGCTAAGCCCATCGGTACGTCGTCTGATCGCCGAGCACAACCTAGATGCTGCCAAGATTAAAGGCACTGGTGTTGGTGGACGTATCACTAAAGAAGATGTGGAAGCCTTTATTAAGTCAGCGCCTGCGGCTAAAACTGCTGAGCCAGCGGTTGTTGCTCCGCTTGGCGAGCGCAGCCAGAAGCGTGTACCTATGACGCGCCTGCGCAAGACTATCGCTAACCGTCTGCTAGAAGCGAAGAACTCTACGGCGATGTTGACTACCTTCAACGAAGTCAACATGAAGCCTATCATGGACATTCGTAAGCAGTATCAAGATCTGTTTGAGAAGAAGCACGGTATCCGTCTTGGTTTCATGTCTTTCTATGTGAAGGCGGTAACCGAAGCGCTTAAGCGTTTCCCAGAAGTGAACGCTTCTATTGACGGTGATGATATCGTTTATCACAACTACTTCGACGTGAGCATCGCGGTATCTACGCCTCGTGGTCTGGTAACCCCAGTACTGCGTGACACTGACACCATGAGCTTGGCCGACATTGAGCGTAACGTGCGTGAATTGGCGATCAAGGGCCGTGATGGCAAGCTTACCGTTGAAGATATGACTGGCGGCAACTTCACCGTGACTAACGGTGGTGTGTTTGGCTCGCTAATGTCTACGCCTATCCTTAACCTGCCACAAAGCGCGATCTTAGGCATGCATGCCATTAAAGATCGCCCAATGGCGGTTAATGGTCAGGTAGAAATCCTACCTATGATGTACCTAGCACTCTCTTATGACCACCGTATCATCGATGGTCGTGAGTCTGTTGGCTTCTTGGTGGCCATTAAGGACTTCCTGGAAGACCCAACTCGTCTGCTATTAGACCTGTAAGACGATGTTGTTTAGATGCCTGTCGGTAACGGTAGGCATCACCCCTCGCTACCGGCTCAACAGAGTCGGTTGGATTAGATTAGAAGTATACGGATAGATCATCATGAATTTGCATGAGTATCAGGCAAAAGCCCTATTTGCCGAATATGGTTTACCAGTGTCAGAAGGTTATGCTTGTGATACCCCTCAAGAGGCGGTAGAAGCGGCTGGCCATATTGGCGGAAATATGTGGGTTGTTAAGTGTCAAGTACACGCTGGCGGCCGTGGTAAAGCAGGTGGCGTAAAAGTTACCGGCGATAAAGAAGAGATCAGAGCATTTGCCGAGCATTGGTTAGGTAAGAACCTAGTAACGTATCAGACTGACGAGAAAGGTCAGCCAGTTGCTAAGATCTTAGTCGAAAGCTGCACTGATATCGCAAACGAGCTGTACCTAGGTGCCGTTGTTGACCGTGCGACACGTCGCGTTGTTTTCATGGCGTCTACCGAAGGTGGCGTTGAGATTGAAACAGTTGCTGAAGAGACTCCAGAACTGATCCACAAAGCGATTATCGATCCTTTGACTGGCCCTCAGCCTTACCAGGCACGTGATCTTGGCTTCAAGCTGGGTCTAAACCCAACGCAAATGAAGCAGTTCACCAAAGTGTTCATGGGTCTGGCGACTATGTTCAACGACCACGATTTTGCATTGCTTGAGATTAACCCTCTGGTTATCACTGAAGAAGGCAACATCCATTGCTTGGATGGCAAGATCGGTATCGATGGCAACGCTCTGTTCCGTCAACCAAAGATCCGCGACATGCACGATCCATCACAAGATGACGCTCGTGAAGCACACGCGGCCAAGTTCGAGCTGAACTATGTTGCCCTAGACGGTAACGTAGGTTGCATGGTAAACGGTGCCGGCCTAGCAATGGGTACTATGGACATCGTTAATCTGCACGGCGGCAAGCCAGCTAACTTCCTTGATGTGGGCGGCGGCGCGACTAAAGAGCGTGTAGCCGAAGCATTCAAGATCATCTTGTCTGACGCTAACGTGAAAGCGGTTCTTGTCAACATCTTCGGTGGTATCGTACGTTGTGACATGATCGCCGAAGGTATTATTGGCGCGGTTAAAGAAGTAGGTGTTGAAGTGCCAGTGGTTGTTCGTCTAGAAGGTACTAACGCAGATCTCGGTCGCGAAGTACTGGCTAACTCTGGTCTTGACATTATTGCAGCCGAGTCGCTAACCGATGCTGCTGTTAAAGTTGTTGCTGCTGCGGAGGGCAAATAATGTCTGTATTAATTAATAAAGATACCAAGGTTATCTGTCAGGGTTTCACTGGCGGTCAAGGTACTTTCCACTCTGAGCAAGCTATCGCGTATGGCACGCAAATGGTTGGCGGTGTTTCACCAGGTAAGGGTGGTCAGGTTCACCTGGGTCTGCCTGTTTTCAATACAGTAAAAGATGCTGTAGCTGAAACGGGTGCGACTGCAACTGTTATCTATGTACCTGCGCCTTTCTGTAAAGACGCTATCCTAGAAGCTATCGACGGTGGTATCGAGCTAATCGTTTGTATTACTGAAGGTATTCCTACTCTGGATATGCTGGAAGTTAAGGTTAAGCTGGAAGAGACTGGCGTACGTATGATCGGTCCAAACTGCCCAGGTGTTATCACTCCAGGCGAATGTAAGATCGGTATCATGCCAGGTCACATCCATAAGCCAGGTAAAGTGGGTATCGTGTCTCGCTCTGGTACGCTGACCTATGAAGCGGTTAAGCAAACTACCGATGAAGGTTTCGGCCAATCAACTTGTGTTGGTATCGGTGGCGACCCAATCCCAGGCACTAACTTCATCGACGTATTGGAAATGTTCCAAAACGATCCATTGACCGAAGCCATCGTGATGATTGGTGAGATCGGTGGTACTGCTGAAGAAGAAGCGGCTGAGTACATCAAAGCTAACGTGACTAAGCCTGTAGTGTCTTACATTGCCGGTGTGACTGCACCTGCGGGTAAGCGTATGGGTCACGCTGGTGCGATCATCGCTGGCGGTAAAGGTACGGCTGAAGACAAGTTTGCAGCGCTAGAAGCGGCAGGCGTGACTACAGTTCGTTCACTTGCCGACATCGGTAGTGCACTGCGTGCTAAGACTGGCTGGTAATTCGCTAAGTCTTTAAGCATTTGATAAAAAAGGCGCCTTAGGGCGCCTTTTTTTATGACTGCTTTAGATAACCTTTATGACTGCCTATGGTCACTACGGGTTTCCCTGCGTTCATTTTCATTACGGTGAGATAGGCCAAATTCGGCAGGGGTGAGGATATAGGTGTCTTCGCAATAGAAATCTTCGGCGCTACACTGTTGCCACCAAGATGCCCAGGCTGTGCCTTGCAGTTTATTCTCTATGATGGCGTTATGGGTCAGGGGCGCTACCAGGCTACCGGTAGAGATGAGCAGGCCATAAGGTGAACGGCGTTTAATCATTCTTGGCTTTAACTTGTCGGGATTATCCAGTCCCATGCTGCCTACCAATTCATAGAAGGCTTTTAAGGTGTTTTGGTGGAAGTTCTTCACCCGTTCACTTTTCTTCTTTACATCCAGGGCCTTGGAGCGCGCAGGATCTTGTGTAGCAATACCCGTTGGGCACATGTTGGTGTTACAGCTTCTCGATTGAATACAGCCCAGCGACAGCATCATGGTACGGGCGGCATTGACCAGATCGGCGCCCATGGCAATCTTGGTCAGTAGATCGAAACTTGAGGCCGTCTTACCCGCAGCGATCAGGGTGATCTTATGCCTCAGTCCCACGCCAACCAAGGCATTATTGGCAAAGTAGACCCCTTCGAGACATGTCATGCCTAAACGATTGCTAAACTCCACTGGTGCGGCCCCTGTGCCGCCTTCGGCGCCATCTATGGTGATGAAATCGGGTGTGATATTGGTTTTTAGCATCGCTTTACAGATGGCGAGAAACTCCGCCGGATTGCCTATACAGAGCTTAAAGCCCACAGGCTTACCGCCGCTTAACTCTCGCAGGCGATTGACGAAGTTGAGCAGAGCAATGGGCGTGGTGCACTCAGGGTTGACCGCCGGGGAGACACAATCCTTATCCATGGATATATGCCGAATACGGGCGATCTCCGGGGTGATTTTGGCCTTTGGTAACAGGCCTCCTTTACCCGGTTTAGCGCCTTGGCTGAGCTTTATCTCTATCATCTTGATCTGGAGGTGCTTGGCCATCTTCTCGAAAGTGTCGGGATTGAAATTGCCCTCATCGTCGCGACAGCCAAATAGCCCAGAACCTATCTGCCACACTAAATCGCCTCCATGTTTGAGGTGGTAGGGACTGACACCGCCTTCCCCCGTATTGTGGTAACAGCCTGCCTTTTTGGCGCCCAGGTTAAGGGCCTCAATCGCATTGGCGCTGAGGGAGCCAAAACTCATGGCGGAGATATTGAAGTAGGAGGCGTCGTAGGGCTTAGTGCAGTCAGGACCGCCAATGCGCACCCGTTTGGCCTGTTCGTCGATCTGTTTAGGTGACAGTGAATGCCACAGGCTTAAATAATTTTCTTCTAATAGGTCGCGCTGGGTTCCGAAGGCGATAGTATCGCGTACATTTTTGGCTCTTTGGTAGACCAGGGATCGCTGCTCGCGATTGAATGGGGCTTCTTCTGTGTCGCCGGCGATAAAATATTGCTGTATTTCCACCCGGTAAGATTCAAGGAAATAACGTAGATAGGCGACCACTGGGTAGAGGCGGTTGAGTGTATGAGAGCTAAACAGCAGATCATAGGCGCCGATTAGGGTGTAGAGCAGGGTAAAGCCGAGGAGAAACGCGGCGCCAGTGCCGCCAAACTTGAGGTAGTAATAGAGTCCGGCCCCATTGCCTAGGGTGGCGATAAGCCAAAAGACCTTTTGCATGATAGTCATAACGCATTCCAGTATTGCAGACACTTATCCTTAGCTGTCTATTGAACGCCATTGCAATTGTTTTAGCAATTGTTCACGTTGAGACTTATGTTATTTTTACTTATTTTAAGCGAGGTTAGTGTAAAGCTATGCCCGCTTAAGCTTGGATGAATACTTCCTAATCTAACGTGTTATGGGTATATTGAAACGCTAGATGGGGAAATGAAAGGAGCGGGTGGTGATCATCGCAGAAACAGAAAGGCTGATTTTACGCCAATTTGAGGCACAGGATGTGGAGAGTCTCTACTTGCTAAACAGCATTCCTGAGGTATTAACCTATATCCCTGGTGCGCCAATGACCTGTCGCTCGCAGGCTCAGGATATTTTTGAAAACGTGTTGCTTAAAAACTACCGCGAACGTGGCTATGGTCGCTGGGCGGTTGAACACAAGGCCGATAACAAGGTGATAGGTTTTTGTGGCCCAACCTATATCAAAGAGTTTGATGAGGTTGAGTTAGGTTATCGCTACCTGCCTGAATATTGGGGCAAGGGGATCGCTTCGGAGGCGGGACAAGCAGCGTTATCACGATTTAAAGCTCATGGTATAGATGAGGCCATTGCATTGATTTTGCTTGCGAATAAAGGCTCAGAAAGAGTAGCGCGCAAGTTGGGCATGGTCGAGCGCGAACACAGTAAATTTATGGGCCACAAGGTGAAAGTGTTTCATAAGGTATTGTAAATCAGCGTGACTAAACCTTAGGTGTCACCTTAAACAAAAAAACCAGCATAATGCTGGTTTTTCTTTATGGGTGACTTAGCACCGAATTATTCGTCGCCGTGGTCGCACTCGTCGTTGGTGCATACGCCATAGAGGTACAAACTATGATTGGTCAGCTTAATGTTGTGCTTCATCGCAATCTCGTCTTGGCGTCGCTCAATCATTTCATCAGAAAACTCGATCACTTTACCGCATGAGAGACATACCAGGTGATCATGATGGTGGGTAGAGGACAGTTCAAACACGGCCTTGCCGCTTTCAAAGTGATGACGGGTAACAATACCTGCATCATCGAATTGGTTTAATACACGGTAAACCGTAGCCAGACCTATTTCTTCGCCAATATCGAGCAGTTTTTTATATAGTTCTTCTGCACTGATATGCTGGTTTTCGGGCTCCTGCATCAGCTCGAGGATCTTGACTCGTGGTAAGGTGACCTTTAATCCCGCTTTTTTTAGCGCTTGATTTCCATCTGTCATTATTAATCTCTGGATTGAAGAACCATTAGCATTGCCAATAGTGGTTCAGTAGTTGATGTTGAGAACCATTATAGGGGGTGAAATTGAAAACTTAAACCTTTGATCTTGCATATTGTTCGCATCGGCAGAAATTTGTTCTAAATTGGCCCTACCTGTGGAATTTAGGCTGAATTTAAGGCGTACTTTTTGTAATGTTATTGAGACTAATGCCTAATAGTCTTACACAGAAGTATCTGGCAGGATGAGATTCTGGCCTGAGTGTGCCTTGGTGGTGAACTGGGCCCCAGTATAATGATAACGAGAAGGAAGCGGGATGTATCGGCAGATTGTAGTGTTAACCGGGGCAGGGATCTCGGCAGAGTCCGGTTTGAGAACCTTTAGGGATCAAGATGGACTTTGGGAAGAGCATAAAATTGAAGATGTCGCCACGCCAGAAGGTTATGCGCGCGACCC
Source organism: Shewanella marisflavi (assembly GCF_002215585.1). Taxonomy (NCBI): domain Bacteria; kingdom Pseudomonadati; phylum Pseudomonadota; class Gammaproteobacteria; order Alteromonadales; family Shewanellaceae; genus Shewanella; species Shewanella marisflavi. Next base: position 2,520,345 of record NZ_CP022272.1, on the reverse strand, counting down.
TGAGATGGTTGAGCGTTTCTATAATGAACGTTGGCAACAGCTCCATAATGGCGAGATAGAGCCTAACGACGCGCACAAAGCACTTGCAAGGTTGGAGCAGGAGTTCGACGGCCAGCTGTTGGTGGTCACACAAAATATCGATGATCTTCACGAGCGTGCCGGTTCTCGTCGCCTGCTGCATATGCATGGTGAATTGACCAAGGGACGCTGCCCGCGTTCTCACCAGACCTTTTTGTTGACGGATCACTTTGGCGTTAACCATACCTGTACCTGCTGTATTCCCGCCCAGCGCCTGCGCCCCCATGTGGTTTGGTTCGGTGAGATGCCCATAGGGTTAGACCGTATTCAGCATGCGTTAGATACCTGTGATCTCTTCATTGCCATCGGCACCTCAGGCACGGTTTATCCTGCGGCAGGCTTTGTCGATACTGCTAACCATCATGGTGCCCAAACAGTGGAAGTGAATCTAATGCCAGCGGATCGCCATAGTCAGTTCCAGTATCACCTACAAGGCAAGGCCAGCAAGATAGTACCGCAGCTGGTTGAGCAGATCCTTGCTGGTGATGTGATTAGCGATCAGCCCTTCAGCCAGGCCGCTAAAGGGTGAGCTCAGGGGTGAGCCACCCAGAGCGTGAGCCGCAAGCGGCACCGGCCGCTCACAGCAGACTCGCGATTATCATGCGCGGCCTGCCGGGTAGCGGAAAGAGTTACTGGGTGGAGCAATTTATTGCAGGGAAAAGTGACGGTGAGGCGATTCGCCGTAGAGGCTACTTTTCAACTGACAGTTATTTTGTCAAAGAGGGCGAGTATCGTTTCGACGCCAGTCGACTCGCCCAGTACCATCAGTTTAATCTCACTGCATTTATTCAAGCTCTATCAAGGGGCGAAGGCATAGTGATTTGCGATAACACCAACATGGCTCATTGGGAGTTTATGGCCTATGAGGCTGCCGCCAAGGCGATGGGCTATCAGGTGCGCATCGTGCTCATAGGCAATCCTGGTGACTTGGCTCATCAGCGTCTGTGTGCAGAGCGCAATCAACATGGCTTAGGGCTCAAACAGATCCAGGCGATGGCGCGTCAGTTCGAGCAGTTATAAGCAGCGCAGCCCATTTATATCGATATGGGGGAGGAAGGAGATGTTTGCGGTGATCTTTAAGGCCAAGGTGGCCCACTTGGATGCCAGATACAGTGAGATGGCAGCTCAAATGCGGCAATTAGCGATGGAGAAATACCACTGCCAGGACTTTATTGCTGTGACCGAAGGGGAGCTGGAGATCGCCATCTCCTATTGGCGCAGCGAAGCCGATATTTTGGCCTGGAAACAAGATAGCGAACATAGAGTTGCCCAGCAGCTAGGCAGGCAAGCTTGGTACAAGAGTTACCAGGTCGAAATAGTCGAGATAAAGCGCCAATATCAAGGTTAACTATTGCGTGTTTCAAGGTGAGCTTGATGTGTCGTTATAACCGAGCCGTGGCAAAGGTCAAAAGCAAGCTTTAAAGGATATAAACCGAGTATTTTGTCTGGTATGGCAAACGCCCACAAGGAGGAGCAAGGTGTCATCAGTACTGATGAGTGATCTAGATTGCATGGCGTCGCAGGCGGCTATCGCCGAGGTGCTCAGCGAAGGCGATAGCCTGGGTTATTTGGCCTCAGGCCATGAGTCGGAGCAAAGTTACTATAAGGCGACGCAGGAGCAATATTCCCGTTTAGGCTTGAGGCTTGAGCATTATCTGGATCTTGAGCAAGGCTTTTCTACGGCGGGGTTGGATAGGTTACTAAATTACAGAGCGATTCATCTCGCCGGTGGTGATACCTTTGGCTTTTTAGCGCAAGTGCATGCCCGCGGACTGATGACGGAGTTTTCTGACTATTGTCACCGAGGTGGGATCTTAATTGGCATGAGCGCTGGCGCTATGCTGATGACCCCGACGATTGCCTGTGCTCCCTTGTGCGGTGATGTTAATCACCAGGCGCTTAGCGATTTGAGTGGTCTGGGCTTGCTCCCCTATCAATTTTTACCCCATTGCGATCTCAGTGACGGCGGAGTGGCAATGAGCGTCAGGGCCGCGTGTCAACTCGAGGCATCGAGTTTGGCTGAGTATCCCCTCATACTCTGTAGCGATGAGGATGCCGTATTGGTCACCAAGGCTGGGCTGCGCGGTTTCGGTCAACCACTGCTTTTCGATGGCGTGGGCTTGATGGCGCTCTCTCTGTAGGGCTAACGTTTTGCTTAAGAGTCTCCACAATTAAACAAGGCATTCACTGTTCACCATAGCGCTTAATTGTTCAAGGACACCTGGTTGAGCGGGCATTTGTGCCGTTTCTTGCTGGCCCAAGGGGTTGTCTCATCAGTGTCTGTTCCGCACCAGAGGCTCATCTTTTACCAATGGTGAAAGGTTGACCCTAAGGGTAAGATACTCGTCCCACTAATCGCTGCTAGCATCTGATATTCCCTGGCTAAACCAACTCGCAATGGATCGATCTGCGACATTATTTTTTGCTGTTTTTGCCCCCATAAATAGTGACTCATTTTCCTACTAAATAAGCCTAGATTGAACTCGAGCAACACAAAGTGTTGTTTAGTATGGGTTTTTGTCGTTATTGTTAAATTTTCCCGCTGCGTTCGTTTTTGATGACGCGCCGTCAAAGTGCAGCATCTTGTGCCTGCGCTGTAAATGCAGCCTGACAAAACATTAGACTAAAGTTAGTGAAATTCGACCAGTTAATGCTTGCTTTACGTTCGCGTAAACGTCACAGTGATATTATTTGAACATGATCACGCTTTCACCATGAAGCCGTGTGACATGAGCGCATAAGTACCTTGAATGGAGCGGAAGATGAGTACAGAGCAAACTAACCAAGAAATCGTGATTGTTGCGGCGAAACGCACCCCTATGGGTGGATTCCAAGGATCCCTTTCCAGCGTGCCGTCACCGACACTCGCCGCCACGGCGATTAAGGGACTCATGGACGCTGCAGGCGTTCAGGGCGACGATGTTAACGAAGTCTTGATGGGCTGCGTATTGCCAGCGGGTCTCGGCCAGGCGCCAGCGCGTCAGGCGACCTTAGGTGCCGATCTCCCTCTGTCAGTGGGTGCGACCACAGTCAACAAGGTGTGTGGTTCAGGCATGAAGACTGTCATGATGGCTCATGATCTGATTAAAGCCGGCAGCGCCGAGGTGGTTATTGCCGGTGGTATGGAAAGCATGAGTCAGGCACCTTACCTGTTAGATAAGGCGCGCGGCGGCATGCGCATGGGCCATGGCAAGGTGCTGGATCATATGTTCCTCGATGGTCTAGAAGATGCCTACACGGGCGGCGCCATGGGTACTTTTGCCCAGAAGACCGCCGATGATTTCGGTATCACCCGCGAGGCAATGGATAACTTTGCCCTAAGCTCGTTGCAAAAAGCCAATGCCGCTATCGAATCTGGTGCCTTTAAGGCTGAGATAGTGCCGGTTACCGTGGCCAGCCGTAAAGGCGATATCGTGGTTGATACTGACGAGCAGCCTGGCAACGCCAGACCCGAGAAGATCCCAACCCTGCGTCCAGCTTTCGCGAAAGAGGGTACCATCACGGCGGCCAACTCAAGCTCCATTTCTGATGGCGCCGCGGTATTGATGCTGATGAGCGCAGACGAGGCGAGCAAGCGCGGTTTAGAAGTGCTGGCCACCATCAAGGGCCATACGACGCATTCACAAGAGCCTTCAATGTTTACCACAGCGCCAGTGGGCGCGATGAACAAGCTGCTGGATAAGGTTAACTGGTCGAAAGACGATGTGGATCTGTTTGAGATCAACGAAGCCTTTGCCATGGTGACCATGCTGGCCATCTCTGAGCTGAGCCTTGACGAGGCTAAGGTCAACGTCAATGGCGGCGCCTGCGCCCTGGGTCATCCTATCGGTTGCTCAGGTGCCCGCGTACTGGTCACTCTTATTCATGCCCTGAAGGCCAGAGGCCTTAAGCGCGGTGTGGCATCACTGTGTATCGGTGGTGGTGAAGCGACCGCTATGGCTATCGAAGTGTAACTCCCTTTTTTGGGCTCGCGTCAGCGAGCCTATGCATTCACCCATGATTATGTGAGTTTTTTGCTGTCACTTACATAGCAGATCATCAGGTAGCGGCATTTGTCCATGCCTGTTAGACGTATTTAGGAAAGCGATATGACAACTCAAGTAAAACATTACATCGACGGTCAGTTTATTTTAGGTAGCGGCCAGCAACAGATCTCTGTCACTAACCCGGCGAATAACGAGGTGATTGCCACGATCAACGCCGCCACGGTAGAAGAAGTTGAAACCGCGATCGCCAGCGCCAAGCAAGCCTTTGCCACCTGGAAAGAGGTGCCTGTGTCTGAGCGCGCCCGCGTGATGTTCCGCTACCAGCACCTGCTGAAAGCGCATCATGACGAGATCGCGACAATCCTGGCCCAGGAAACCGGTAAGACCTTCGAAGATGCCAAGGGCGACGTATGGCGCGGTATCGAAGTGGCAGAACATGCCTGCAATATCGCTAGCCTTATCATGGGTGAAACCGTTGAAAACGTGGCCCGCAGCATAGACACCTATAGTTACACTCAGCCGCTGGGCGTGTGCGCTGGTATTACGCCGTTTAACTTCCCGGCAATGATCCCACTGTGGATGTTCCCACTGGCAATAGCATGTGGTAACACCTTCGTGCTTAAGCCATCTGAGCAAGATCCTTTGACGCCCCAGCGTCTGGTTGAGCTGTTCGAAGAAGCTGGCGCGCCTAAGGGCGTACTGCAACTGGTACACGGTGACAAGACAGCGGTAGACGTGCTGCTTAGTCATCAGGATATCAAGGCGATCTCTTTCGTTGGCTCTGTAGGCGTGGGTCAGTACATCTATAAGACAGGTACCGACAACCTCAAGCGCGTTCAGGCCTTTGCCGGTGCTAAGAATCACTGCGTTATCATGCCAGATGCCAACAAGCAGCAGGTGATCAACAACTTAGTAGGCGCCTCTGTGGGCGCGGCCGGTCAGCGCTGTATGGCCCTGTCGGTAGCGGTATTTGTCGGCGAAGCCAAGAAGTGGATCCCTGAGCTGCGTGACGCTATCGCCAAGGTCAGACCGGGCGTATGGGACGACAAAGATGCGGCCTATGGCCCTGTTATCAGCCCTGCCGCCAAGGAGCGCGTGCTTAAGTTGATTGCCCAGGGTAAGGAAGAGGGCGCCGAGTGTCTGCTGGACGGTAGCGATTTTACCGTCGAAGGTTATGAAAACGGTAACTGGGTTGGCCCAACCATGTTTACCAATGTGACCACAGACATGAGCATTTACAAGGAAGAGATCTTCGGCCCAGTATTGTGCTGCATGGAAGTGGAGTCGCTGGAAGAGGCGATCGAGCTGGTTAACAACAGCCCATATGGTAACGGTACCTCTATCTTCACCGCTTGTGGCGCCGCTGCTCGTAAGTATCAGCACAACATCGAAGTGGGTCAGGTAGGGATCAACGTGCCTATTCCTGTGCCACTGCCATTCTTCTCGTTTACCGGTTGGAAAGGCAGCTTCTACGGCGATCAGCACGCCTACGGTAAGCAGGCGGTGCGTTTCTACACAGAGACTAAGACGATCACCGCTCGCTGGTTTGAGACAGATATCGTCGAGGCGGAGCACCATGCGCCTAACATGACAATTGCCCTGAAATAGGCGGCAATAAGAGACCTTGCAAGGTAAAAGCGATAAGGCCGGGGCCGAATCGCTTTTATCATTACTAGCCTTCAACAAGTTAAGCGCCGCCATAAATAAGCCGAATCATAGATTCAAGGCAAATACAAAGGCGCGAAAGGAGAGATCAGATGGATTTTAATCTGAATGAAGACCAACGTCAGTTCGCCGAACTGGCTACCCAATTTGCCCAGGAAGAGCTGGCACCTTTTGCCGCCAAGTGGGATGAAGAACATCATTTTCCTAAAGACGTGATTCAAAAAGCCGGTGAGCTAGGTTTCTGCTCACTCTACTCGCCCGAGTCGGAAGGGGGCATGGGCCTGTCTCGTCTGGATTCTTCCATTATTTTCGAGCAGCTCGCCATGGGCTGTACCGCGACTACCGCCATGCTGACCATTCACAATATGGCCACCTGGATGGTCACTAGCTTTGGCTCTCAGAATCTTCGCGACGAATGGTCTGAGGCGTTAACGACTGGCAGCAAGCTAGCCTCATACTGTTTGACCGAGGCGGGGGCGGGCAGCGACGCGGCCTCACTCAAGACTAAGGCCGTGCGCGAAGGCGACGAATATGTGATCTCTGGCGCCAAGATGTTTATCTCGGGCGCAGGCTCTACCGAATTGCTAGTGGTCATGTGCCGCACTGGTGAAGCAGGTCCTAAGGGGATCTCGGCGATTGCCATTCCGGCCGATGCCGAAGGGATCACTTACGGTAAGGCGGAAGATAAGATGGGCTGGAATGCCCAGCCGACCCGCGAGATCACCTTTGACAAGGTGCGTGTGCCCGTGACCAACCTATTGGGTGAAGAGGGCCAGGGCTTTACCTTCGCAATGAAGGGCCTCGACGGTGGTCGTATCAACATCGCTACCTGTTCAGTCGGTACTGCTCAAGCAGCCCTTGAGCGCGCCCAGCAATATATGAACGAGCGTCAGCAGTTTGGTAAGCCGATCGCCGCCTTCCAGGCGTTGCAATTTAAGCTAGCCGACATGGCGACCGAATTGGTGGCTGCCCGTCAGATGGTGCGTCTGGCTGCCTTTAAACTCGATAGTGGCGATCCAGAAGCCACAGCCTACTGCGCCATGGCCAAACGCTTTGCCACCGACGTGGGCTTTAACGTGTGTGATAGCGCGTTGCAGCTGCACGGCGGTTACGGTTACATCCGCGAATATCCGCTGGAGCGTCACTTCCGCGACGTACGCGTACACCAGATCCTAGAGGGCACCAATGAGATCATGCGTCTTATCATTGCCCGTCGTTTACTCGACGAAAATGCCAGCCAAATCTTATAGTCAGGGAGAAGAGAGATGACAGCGATAGTTGAACAGATCATCGGCCATACCGCCGTACTGACCATGAACAATCCACCGGCCAATACCTGGACGGCAGACAGCCTGGCGCTGCTTAAGCAGAAGGTCACCGAGCTCAACGCCAACAAGGAGATCTACGCTCTGGTACTGACTGGTGAAGGCGAGAAGTTTTTCAGCGCCGGCGCCGATCTCAAGTTATTTGCCGACGGCGACAAGGGTAATGCGGCCACTATGGCGAAACATTTTGGTGAGGCGTTTGAGGCGTTAAGCGCATTTCGTGGCGTCTCTATCGCTGCCATCAACGGCTATGCTATGGGTGGCGGTTTAGAGGTTGCCTTGGCCTGTGATATTCGCATTGCCGAGGCGCAATCAGTGTTAGCTCTGCCAGAAGCCACCGTTGGCCTGCTGCCCTGTGCGGGCGGCACCCAAAACCTGACCGCCCTGGTGGGTGAGGGTTGGGCCAAGCGTATGATCCTGTGCGGTGAGCGTGTTAATGCCGACAAGGCGCTAAGTATCGGTCTTATCGAAGAGGTGGTCGAGAAGGGGCAAGCCTTAGCTACTGCCATGGCGCTAGCCGAGAAGGTGGCGAACCAGAGCCCAAGTAGTGTGACCGTGTGTAAGCAGCTTATTCAGTCTGGCCGCACCATGCCGCGCACCCAGGCGTTGCCGCTTGAGCGTGAGCTGTTTGTGGGGCTGTTTGATACCGAAGATCAGGCAGAAGGGGTTAACGCCTTCCTTGAGAAGCGCAAAGCAAACTGGAAAAACCGCTAATGACTGAGCAGACAAATTGTGTGGTCTTTCAGACCTTAGGCACCCTATCCGGCAAAAGGGTTGGGGTTGCTACCCTCAACATGGAGAAGGCGCTCAACGCCCTTAACATGGATATGGTGCAAGCGTTGACCGCTCAGTTAACCGACTGGGCCGATGATGATGCCATTGCCATGGTGGTGCTGGACGGCGCTGGCGAGAAAGCCTTCTGTGCCGGTGGTGATGTGCGTGCTCTCTATCAGGCGGCGCGAGAGCAGCCCGGTGAGATCCCTGAGGTGACTCAGGAGTTCTTTACCCGAGAATATTTCCTCGATCATCTGCTGCATACCTTCGACAAGCCGGTATTGGTGTGGGGCGATGGCATAGTTATGGGTGGCGGTCTCGGCCTGATGGCTGGCGCCAGTCATCGAATAGTGACCGAGCGTTCACGCATCGCCATGCCAGAGGTGACCATAGGCCTCTATCCTGATGTAGGTGGCAGCTACTTCCTCAACCGAATGCCGGGCCATATGGGCCGTTTCTTAGGGATGACCGCCTATAACATGGATGGCGCCGATGCCTTCTATGTGGGCCTAGGTAATCACTTCCTTAACTCAAATGACAAGCAGCCACTGTTTGACGCGCTTTCCAGCGTCGACTGGGAAAGCGATGTTTGTGCTAATCATGGCAAATTAAACGCGCTACTCGAGGCGATGTCGAGCCGCTGCGAACAACCTATGGGCGCGAGTGTCCTCGAGCAACATCAAGCCGAGATCGATGCCCTAATGGAGGGTGAGCTGGCTGATATCATGACCAAGGTAAAGGCGGTGGAAGACGGTGAGCCTTGGCTGGCGCGCGCCCTAAGCACCATGCTGGCAGGTAGTCCTTTGAGTCTGCATCTGGTGTATCAGCAGTCGCTACTTGGCACAGAGTTGAGTCTGAGTCAGGTCTTCCAGTTGGAACTGGGACTGAGCTGTAACTGCTGCTCAATCGGTGATTTTGCTGAAGGGGTGAGGGCACTGCTTATCGATAAGGACCGTCGGCCACAGTGGCTGTATGAGACTGTCGAGGCCGTGCCACAAGAGATGGTTAAATCACTAATGACCTCGCCATGGGATCCACAAAACGATCCACTGCGCACCTTAGGCCAATAATTTTTCAGGCAAAGCCTGAAGAAAAGGAGCAAAACATGAATACAGTTGCATTTATCGGATTAGGTAATATGGGTGGCCCAATGGCGGTCAACCTGGTGAAGGCCGGTTATACGGTTAAAGCCTTCGATCTCTCTCAGGCGGCACTTAGCCATGTGGTCGAGCAAGGTGCAATGTCGGCGCCGAGTGCTTGCGCGGCAGCGGCTGCGGCCGATGTAGTGATCACCATGTTGCCTGCGGGTAAGCATGTGCGCAGTCTCTATCTGGGAGATGAGCAGAATAAAGGCATCATAGATGTGGTGGCCCAAGGCACCTTGCTGATCGATTGTTCAACCATAGACGCCGAGAGCGCACGTTTTGTTGCCGAGCAGGCCAAAGCTAAGGATCTCGAGTTTATCGACGCGCCAGTATCGGGCGGCACCGCAGGTGCAGCGGCGGGCACGCTGACCTTTATCTGTGGCGGCAGCGATACCGCCTTTGAGCAGGCTCAGGGTGTGCTAAACGTCATGGGTGCTAATATTTTCCATGCCGGTGGCCCAGGTGCCGGTCAGGTCGCGAAGATCTGCAACAACATGCTACTGTCTGTACTTATGGTAGGTACTAGCGAATCTATTCAGATGGGGATAGACCATGGATTGGATCCTAAGGTCCTTTCTGAGATCATGAAAGTCAGTAGTGGTGGTAATTGGACGCTAGATAAATATAATCCTTGTCCAGATGTGATGGAAAACGTGCCATCATCAAATGGTTACCAGGGTGGATTCATGGTTGATCTTATGGTGAAAGACTTAGGTCTGTCCCAAGAGGCAGCCTTGCTCTCTAACTCGAGTACCCCTATGGGGGCGCTGGCTCGTAGCCTGTATGTCAATCATGCCCGTCAGGGTAATGGTAAGCGTGATTTCTCCAGTATTTTTGAGCAGTTTAATAAGAAAGGGTAAGTTGATGGATTTAAAAGATAAGGTTGTTGTCATCACAGGTGGTGCCGGTGGTCTAGGTTTTGCGATGGCACAAGAACTTGCCGCTGCGGGTGCCAAGTTGGCACTTATCGATGTGGATCAGGAGAAGCTTGAACGCGCCTGCGCCGATATTGGCGATACCACTGAGGTTCAAGGTTACGCTTTCGACATTACCGATGAAGAAGATGTGGTGGCCGGTTTCGGTTACATCCTAGAAGACTTTGGCCAGGTCAATGTGTTGGTCAACAACGCAGGCATCTTACTCGATGGCATGTTGGTCAAAGCCAAAGAGGGCAAGGTGACAGATCGCATGTCACTGGCGCAGTTCCAGGCGGTGATCAATGTTAACCTGACAGGCTCTTTCCTTTGCGGACGTGAAGCGGCGGCAGCCATGATCGAATCTAAGCAGCAAGGGGTGATCGTCAACATCTCTAGCTTGGCAAAAGCGGGTAATATCGGTCAGACCAACTACGCCGCTTCTAAGGCTGGCGTTGCAGCTATGTCTGTGGGTTGGGCCAAAGAACTGGCACGCTACAATATCCGCAGCGCGGCGGTGGCGCCAGGTGTTATCGAAACTGAGATGACGGCGGCCATGAAGCCAGAAGCTTTAGAGCGTTTGGAGAAGATGGTGCCGGTTGGACGTTTAGGCCAGGCAAGCGAAATCGCCTCTACCGTCAAGTTCATCATCGAAAACGACTATGTTAATGGTCGCGTATTTGAGATCGACGGTGGTATTCGTATCTAACACTTGACGAAGTGATAGGTAAAAGCGGGCCCTGTGCCCGTTTTTTTATGGTGACGTCTATCCCTAATCATTGTGTGAAAGTGCAATGTGCGAAGGCGCACCACTTGATGTAATCTAATACCAATCACGGTAAGTAAGTGATCAGACATCGCGCGGGAAAAACGTTCGAGAACAAGGCAGGATTTTTAGATAAGTAGTTATTCTACAGTCAAAAATAGAAATCCCCTTATCGGACGTGTTAACAAGCCGAAATGATCAGTTATTCACTAGGATTGGTATAACCTTATGAGTAAGAAAAGAAAGATGATATGGTTTGAACAAGCGACCAAGACGCTGATGTTGATTGTAGGCGTACTTGGGGTGGTGGTGATCTATACTGGTTTCTTCTTTCTGCTGGTGACGCAGTCATCGGCCAACGTCTTACCCTGGTATATCCTGATCTCCCCCTGGCTCTGCATCTATTTTGGCCTAAGCGCCGAGAAGCAGAAACTCACCCTCATATGGTTGCGACGTAAAATATTCTTTTGGCGAAAGTACTAGTGAAGTGATGCTATGGCGAGGCGGTTAAAAAACCTGACTTGGGTGCTTGTGTGGCTTGCCGTGGCTGCCATGCTCTTGATGCGCCTTTTTCAAGTCCCCGTCCCTGAGCCTTTGCGCGACGAGCGCAGCGGACGCCTCATCGCAGATTACGGCAGCTGGCACTCTTTGCTGTCAGCCAAGGCGGTATATGCTCCCTCCGATAGCTTCGGGGTACTTATGCCCATCGAAGATGGTGTTTATTTCACTCAGGTTGATGCAAATCTCGGCGGCAAGGTCGGGGTCAACAAACTTGGCTTATCCGGTGATTTAGTCAATATTATCCCTTCAGAGTTTGATGTGAAAAGCCGTGTTCATGAATATGGCGGCGCGCCTATTCTGGCCATTGGCAGCAGCCTGTTTGCGGTAAAACGCGATGATCAAAGGCTGTATCGTATCGCGCCAAATCAGCAGCCTGTTGTCATTACGCCCGCCAATACCCGACATGCCGATTGTGTCTCTTACTCAAAGGGGTCTCGGCTTATCTGTGTACGGGAAGATCATCGCGTGTCAGGTGTGCCTAAGGCGAGCTTGGTAGCGCTTAACCTCAACTTTGAAAATGAGGGAGAAACCTTGGTCAGCGGCAGCGACTTTTACAGCTCGCCGCGAGTATCGCCCGATGGTACCCAATTGGCCTGGATAAGTTGGCAACAGCCCAATATGCCCTGGGATAACACAGAGCTTTGGGTGGCGGACCTCGATCCTGACCTGGGGATTGTACGCCCGAGACGATTGTTAAGTCAGATGCAGGGGGCAATTACCCAGCCGTTATACAGCCCCAGCGGCGAGCTGTATGTGATCGCCGATTTTACAAACTGGTGGAATATCTATCGTATCAAACCTGATGGCTCGCCAGAGGCTGTATTGGAACAAGCGGCCGAGTTTGCTAGCCCTGACTGGCAACTGGGTAATCATAGCTATGCTTTTGAAACCGATGATCAACTCATCGCCAGTGTGCAGCATGAGGGCAAGACTCATCTTTTGCGTCTCTATACCCAGCTTAGGATAACCGAGTCTATCGCCGCCGAGTTCGCCGAGGTGAAACAACTGGTTAAGGGGCCTGATAGTGTTTATTTCGTCGGCAGCAAGATAACGCCAGAGAAGGGGATCTATCGTATTCGTGGGCGCGGGGTGGAGCTGGCGTACGCCCCGAAACTCTGCATAATGGATCCACGATATGTCTCACGCGCAGAGCCGATTAAATTTACATCCGATATCAGCGGCCTGCCTGTTTATGGTTATTTTTATGGCCCGATGAATCCTGAATATATCGCGCCGGATGATCAACGCCCACCTCTCATCATCATGCTCCATGGTGGCCCCACCTGGCGCGCCAGTTTAAGCTTTCGCCGAGATATTCAGTTTTGGACCAGCCGTGGCTTTGCGGTGCTGGATGTGAATTATCGTGGTAGCTCAGGCTTTGGCCGAGCCTATCGTCAGAGTCTTTATGGTTTGTGGGGCCGCGCGGAGGTAGAAGATGCTATCGAGGCAGCCAACTACGTAATGAGTCGTGGCTGGGTCGACCCTGACAAGTTGGCGATCCGCGGCATGAGCGCCGGCGGGTTTAGCGTGCTTTCGGCGCTGGCATTCTATAACACCTTTAAGGCGGGCGTGGTCTATTCGGGAATGAGCGATCTGATGGCTCTGGACAGGGAGACCCATAAGTTCGAGCAGGGATACTTGCATCATTTAGTGGGAGAGCTTAAGCCCAATTCCCCTCTCTACCGCGAGCGTTCGCCCCTCTATCATCTGGATGACTTGAAAGAGCCATTATTACTTGTGCAAGGCGCAAATGATCCTGTGGTGCCGGCGCAGCAATCGAATGTTATCTATGCCGCCCTTAAACGTCGGGGTGTGCCCGTGGCATACCTGCTGTTTGATGATGAAGGGCATGGGGTGAAAAAGCCGCGCAATCGTGTTGCCGCGTTAAATGCCGAGCTCTCCTTCTATGGTCAGGTGTTTGGCTTTAGCCCAGCTGACAGTCAGGCTGATCAGCGCTCGCTGTTACTGATCGATAATGGTGAGGCCTTACGCCACTAAATTCTGCCGCTTTGTCACTCGCTCGCTGCGATCGCCTCGGTGGGAAAATAGTCCGCTTAAGTTGATAAAACAGACTAAAGTGGCTATAGTAGCGCGCTTTAAAATATCCCTTTAGCGCGGTTTTTAATCAGCTTGTCACCGGCGACCTTTAGGTTTGCCATGGAGGGTTTTCGACCCGGCAGGCGGCGCTTCGCTTAACTAAATTATTCGGAATTTCACATTGATCACTACAGCGAACATCACCATGCAGTTTGGCTCTAAGCCACTGTTTGAAAACATCTCAGTAAAATTTGGCGGCGGCAATCGTTACGGTCTTATCGGCGCCAATGGTTGTGGTAAATCAACCTTTATGAAGATCCTAGGCGGTGAGCTTGAGCCGACATCGGGCAATGTTTCTCTGGATGTGAATGAGCGTCTGGGTAAACTGAGCCAGAACCAGTTCGGCTACGAAGAGTTCAATGTTGTCGATACTGTGATCATGGGACATACCGAGCTGTGGAAGGTGAAGCAGGAGCGCGATCGCATCTATTCGTTACCAGAGATGAGCGAAGAAGATGGCATCAAGGTGGCCGAGCTGGAGATGGAATTTGCCGAGATGGACGGTTACACCGCAGAAAGCCGTGCCGGCGAACTGTTACTCGGTGTAGGTATTCCGCTAGAGCAACATTTTGGTTTAATGAGCGAAATCGCCCCAGGCTTCAAGCTACGTGTGCTGTTGGCTCAGGCGCTGTTTAGTGATCCAGATGTCTTGCTGCTTGACGAACCCACCAACAACTTGGATATCGATACCATCCGTTGGTTGCAAGAGATGCTCAACCAGCGTAACAGCACCATGATCATCATCTCGCACGACAGATACTTCCTCAACTCTGTGTGTACCCACATGGCGGATCTCGATTATGGTGAGCTGCGTGTCTATCCGGGTAACTATGACGAATATATGACGGCGGCGACTCAGGCCCGTGAGCGTCTATTGTCTGACAATGCCAAGAAGAAAGCGCAAATTGCCGAGCTTCAAGGCTTCGTGGCGCGATTCTCTGCCAACGCCTCTAAGGCGAAGCAGGCGACTTCACGTGCTAAGCAGATCGATAAGATCAAGCTCGAAGAAGTTAAAGCATCAAGCCGTGTTAACCCTTTCATCCGCTTCGAGCAGGAGAAGAAACTTTTCCGTAATGCTTTGGTGGTTGAAGAGCTGTCTAAAGGTTATGACAACGGCCCGTTGTTTAAAGACTTCAACCTGATCGCCGAAGTGGGTGAGCGTATCGCCGTATTGGGTGAAAACGGTGTGGGTAAGACAACCATGCTACGCACCCTGATCCACGATATTCCACAGGATACAGGAACCATTCATTGGTCAGAAAACGCTGCCATTGGTTACTACGCTCAGGATCATGAATCGGATTTCGAAAATGACATGACACTGTTTGATTGGATGAGTCAGTGGCGTAAACCAGAAGATGACGATCAGAGTGTACGTGGCTACCTTGGCCGTATGCTGTTTAGCTCCGACGATATTAAGAAGTCGGTACGCGTACTCTCAGGTGGTGAGAAGGGACGTATGCTGTTTGGCAAGCTGATCATGCAAAAGCCAAATATTCTGGTGATGGATGAGCCGACCAACCACTTGGATATGGAATCTATCGAGTCACTGAACAATGCGCTGGAGATGTACGAAGGTACCTTGATCTTCGTCAGTCATGACCGCGCTTTCGTGTCGTCACTGGCCACCCGCATCATAGAGATCACCCCACAGGGCGTGAATGACTTCAAGGGCACCTATGATGAGTTCCTGCGCAGCAAAGGCGTAGAGGAATAAATCTCGTCAGCTGTCAGTAGAACCTAGTCTGTTAGGCTAATAAAAAGCCCAAGTGAATCATCACTTGGGCTTTTTTATCGCTTATTTTTGTATCAGGCTACTTGGCGAAGCGTTCGGCCAGGTAGTCGAACACGGCGCGGATACCGAAGGCTTCACCGCCGATGGGGCGACCCGGTAGTTTGCGGGTATTCCAGGCCATAACGTCGAAATGGGTCCAGCTGATCTCCTCGTCGACGAAGGCTTCCAGGTAGAGGGCCGCCGTGATGGCGCCGCCAAAGGGCACCTTGCCGCAGTTGGCCAGATCGGCGATATCACTGCCGGTCAGGTCAAAATAAGGCTTGTGCAGCGGCATGCGCCACACAGGATCTTCTACCGCCAGACCGGATGCAGTGATCCCCGCTGCGACCTCATCATCGTTACTGAAGAAGCCAGGGAGCTCGGTACCCAGGGCGATACGCATGGCGCCCGTGAGGGTCGCGAAATCGATCAGCAGATCGGGCTTGTCGTCATTGGCTTCGGCCAAGGCGTCACACAGTACCAGACGGCCTTCGGCGTCAGTGTTGTCAATTTCGACCGTAAGCCCCTTGCGGGTAGTGATCACATCACCTGGACGGAAGGCGTTGGCCGACACGGCGTTTTCCACCGCAGGCACCAATACACGCAGACGCACTGGCAACTTAGCTGCCATGATCTGGTGGGCAAGGCCGATAACATGAGCTGCACCGCCCATATCTTTCTTCATCAGGCGCATGCCTGCACCAGGTTTAAGATCTAATCCGCCTGAGTCGAAGCAGACGCCTTTGCCCACCAAGGTGACCTTAGGTGCATCTTCATCGCCCCAGGTGAGGTCGATCAGGCGCGGCGCATTGTGGCTGGCGCGGCCAACCATATGAATGGTGGGGTAGTTGTGGGTTAGCAGGTCATCGCCGACGATCTGGGTGACCTTGGCACCGAACTCGGCTGCCAATGACTCCATGGTTTCGCCAAGGTGCTGAGGCATCATGTCGGCGGCAGGGGTGTTGACCAGATCGCGCACTATCGATACCGAACGCACCATCTGTAAGGTCTGGGCAACCAGTGCAGCGTCTTTGAGTACCAGTTGAGGGTAGGTCTTGTCATTGCGTTTGTAGCGATCAAACTTGTAAGCGCCTAAGGCCCAGCTAAAGCCTGCGAGCTTACAGGTTTGCGCATCGGCATCGAGCAGGTATTGGCCCGCAGGTAGCTCGTTAACCAGATCGCCGAAAACCCAGTGGGAGTCTTTATCATCGGTGACATAGAGGGCTTGGCTGAGTGCGCCCTCACTGCCTGGGATCAGGCTCATGCCTTTACCGCTGAATTGGGTGTTGGTTAACCAGTTTTTTACCGTTTTGTCTTGGCTGCTTAGCCAGTCGTTATAATCATTGGTACTGAGCAGTGTCAGTGGGATCCCTTCGGAACCAGAGAGGAGTATTTGAGTCATTGGGCATCATCTTATTGAGGTCAAAATTCAACTTAGATTAGCATGCCCGCCCCTTGAGACGAAAGCGGAGGATTATTCACTGCTGGCTTTTTCTACAGCCTTGAGAGCACGTTTAGTGGCTTGAGCCTCACGGCCAAGTTGCACCTTGCGTTCGGAGAGATTATTGAAGGAGCTGGGCAGTACTTCGACCCCGACTAACTTCCCCAGTTTTACCACTACGGGAATGGTGATAGGGGCAAAAGGCAGTACGGCAAAGACGCTAAGCCCCAGGCCTTTGATCAGGTCTGCCAGCTGCTTATTGGCCAGGCGAAGCTCCTCTTTACTGGCCTGTTTGCGGGTGTAACGCTTATAGGCAACCAACATATCCTTGGTTTCCTGTTTTTCCTGGGCCAGGGCATCTTTGAGCGCAAGCATGTCCCGTTTCAAACGCAGCCCAAAGCGGCGGCGACTAATGCGCAGCACTCTAAAAGGGGCCTTGTGTAACTTACGATAGATTTTCATGGCGCGATTGTCTCACAAGCTATCGATGAGACCCAACATTTAATATTGCTGTTTTTATGCTTGATACTCAGGAGGCTTAAGGCCAATTCGGGCATGAACTTGATCCTTACCCTATGGCGCGTCAGTGAGAACAATTCTTTACCATGCTCACTCACACTTTTTTCCATTTAGGTAGGTGGCAATGAACGCCGGGCAAGGCTTAGCGGCCTGTTTATTCTGACTCACCATGGCCGAGACTATTGCCCCTTCTTTGAGTAGACAGATAAGGTCCAGCAGGGCGTCGTCTTGCTGCTCGAGATGCTCGCGAATCAGTTCTCTGACGGCCTGCTTATGATACTTGGCAAAGCGTGATACCTGACAGCGACTGTCACCACATTCAATGGCCGAATTGATAAACAGGCAGCCATGAAATTCACTCAGCTCAGGCACGCGATCATTAAACCAATCATCGAGGGCGGCAAAGAGCCCTTCAATTTTACCAAAGTCGTCCTGGCCTTGGCTTAACCTCTGATTGAGCCAGTCGATGTAAATTTTGTGGCGGGTCTCAAGCACGGCAACGATCAGCGCCTCTTTGCTGCTGAAGTGGTGATAAAGAGTCTTCTTGGCCACCCCAGAGACTTTAAGCACCTCGTTGATGCCCACCAGATTGATCCCTCGCTTAATAAAGAGGCTGAGGGCGGTATCGATTAGTTGTTGTCGCTTATCTGTCATGATCGCCTCGCTTTTTTATATCTTGACATCGGTAGACTAGGTTGTCTACTCTTGCGAGTAGACAGACTTGTCTACATTTGCGGAGTGAAAAGATCAAGATGAATAAACTGGCTTTTGCGTTAATTTCTGGAATGGGTGCCGCCTTGGCGATTGGCCTTCTGTCATACGCCGAAACGCTGCAGTCCGATCTGGTGCTGTTGATGGTCCCGTTCGGTGCCACGGCTGTGTTGGTGTTTGGCGTGCCTGAGAGCCCGCTGGCGCAACCAAGAAACGTGATCTTCGGTCATCTGTTAACCTGCGCCATCGGCCTCTATTTTTTCCACTATGTCGGTGTCAATCCGTTTACCCTGGCTCTGGCCAGCGGCCTTGCTGTTAGCGCCATGCTACTGACTAAGACAACTCATCCACCGGCGGGTGCGACGCCGTTATTGGTGATGTTGACAGGCCAGGATTGGTGGTTTCTTTTTTCGCCTGTGTTGACCGGGGCTGTGATTATTGTGCTGGTGGGTAAGCTTATCGCGCTGATGCACAAACGTCTGGCACGCCAAAACCTGCAGCAGAGCCAAGCAGCGTTGGATTAATGACCCGCAGCAACTACGACTTTTGTGCTTAATTTCAGGTATCTAGGTTGAAGTGGACTATACTTTTCATTCTGTTGGCGGCGCTTAACCGCGTTCCTATTTAGTGGCTATTGCCGCCAGTAATGTGAGCACAGCGCCTGCAACGAATCATCGCCGTATGGCGGCTGTTCTGTTTAAGGATGAAACGTGAATGCGCCATCCCATGAAGGTTTTTAAAATATACAGTTTGGCTATCTTGTATCTCGTCTTTCTCATCGCGGCGTTTTATATTTTGATGGCTAGCATTAATCAGTCTCAGCAGGACTGGAAGCATCACACCTATGAGGAACTGGATAAGACGGCCTTGTTTAACGATGCCATGGTGGCATTAGGCTACGGAGGCTTTATTCACGACTTCAAAAATGCCGTTATTCGTCACGATCTCAGTTATTTGAGGCGCGCTGAAGCTGAGATTGAGCTAGGGCTGCGCTCATTAGGTAAGTATGCTCAGCTTGCTCCCGAACATGAGGCTCAGGTGAAGGCGATAGCGTCTGTAGTGGAACAATATCGACAACATCTGCCACGCTTGCGCCAGATGGTGGAGCAAAAGCGCGACGTTCAAGCTATCGATTTGGCGGTGAGGGTGGATGACACTGCTGCAATTGCGGCGATAGCCACCATTCTTGCCAGTCAGAGCCAGGTGCCAAACAGCCTGTTTCAACGGGCGGAAAGTGCCCATCAACGTCTGAATCAAATGTTGCTGGTGATCCTCTTTGCCCTGGTGCTGGTTAGTATCTTAGTGTTTAGCTTCATCCGATATGTGAATAAACGTCTGGCCATCAAGCTAAAAGATCTCGAAATGATCTTTCGCTGTGCGCCTAATGCTATCTTTTCGGTCAACGAGCATGGCACCATCATCTCTGCCAATAGGGAAACCATGCGGCTGTTTGGGTTTTCTGAGCGGGCGCTAAATAAAATAAATGTCGATGATCTGGTGCCCAGTGCTACCAAGAAGAAGCATAAGAAGCTGCGTATGGAGTTTCAAAAGTCAGACCGGGTGCAACCCATGTCCCAACGTAATACTATTTTTTACGGTAAGAAATTGAATGGTGATGTTTTTCCCGCCAGTATCTCTATCGCCACCTATGGGGTTGGTGGTGAGAAACACAGCATTGTGGTGATTAAAGATCTCAGTGACGAGATGCAGTATAAGTCTCAGGCCAATACCGATCCCTTAACCAAGGTCGCCAATCGTCGCGCCATTAACCATCAACTGGCGGCAGCGATTAGTCGCAGCAATCGACAGCAGACCTCGCTGGCGGTGTGTATCTTCGATATCGATCATTTCAAGGCGGTCAACGATAAGCATGGCCATCTGGTGGGCGATGATGTGTTGCAGCGGGTGGCTAAAATCTTCAAAGAGGCGATACGTAAGACAGATTTTGTTGGCCGCTGGGGGGGGCGAGGAGTTTGTGATCATTCTCGAGGATACCGACAGCGAAGGGGCGACCTCTTTCGCCGACAAACTTAGGCAAGATATCAAACATCGCAGCCAAGAGAGCGACTTTCCGGTGGTTATCACCGTCAGCGCCGGCGTCTCACTCTATCGCTGGGACGATGATCAAGACAGGCTGTTTAATGATGCAGATCAGGCGCTCTACCGGGCTAAAGAGAATGGCCGCGACTGTGTTGTCGTGATCTAGAGAGTGTTTTATGGACGGGGATTAGCCCGTCCGCAGTGCCAATAAAGCCGGAATATCTAACGGCGCCGAGTAGCGGCAAAAGCTCGGTTCCTTGCTGTCGATGGCGTGGATAGACATGCGGTCGGCCAGCTCATTGCCCTCAATGCCGACATGCGCCGCCACATGAGTGAGTTTGATGGCCGCTTTTAAACTGTCATATAACTCATGGGCTTGCTGGATGATCTCAAGATTGGCTATCTCGCCGGTTTTACGTTGCCAGCCCTTGGCCTTCCAACCATAGGCCCAGTTGGTGATGCAATTGATCGCATACTGGGAGTCACTGTGAATATGTACGCTCTTGCCCATTTTGCTATATTGCTGCGCCATTAAGAGAGCCTGATATAGGGCGTTTAACTCGGCGGTGTTATTGGTGCCCTTGGGGTTATAAAGCCCATACCAGAGCTCAGTCAATTCACCCGCTTGATAGAGTGCCAGGCCTGAGCCTGCTTCGCCGGGATTGGGCTCACAGCCGCCATCGGTATAGATATCGATATCGCTGTCGGGGTGTTCACTCGCGGCGATCTGACTGCTTGCTTTGCGACTGGCCGTTTTAGGCTTGCTGGTCTGAGAGGGCTTAGCGCCAAAGGCGGCCTCTGCTTCTGCCAATGTCTTGAAGGATTTATAGCGCGCCCCGGCAAAGCCGTCCACTAGCGCCTTGGTTTGCGGCCAACTGGTAAAGATGCCCGTCTCGCGTCCTGCCCATACCACATAATATTTGCTTGCCATCGGTTGCTCTTTCCCTTGAATTAATCGGTCTGTTTGCAGCTTTGTAGTAACTTGACGAAGAAGGCCTCGCCTTTACGTTCGGCAAAAGCGATATTGCGCTCGGGGATAGACTCAGGATCGTCATAATCGGCCAAGGCGCGCTCCATACTGGCTTCTCGTATGATATGCAGTGTTGGGTAAGGAGCCCTGTTGGTGTAGTTTGCTGCGCTGTCTTGGGGCTCGCCTTCGAAACAGTAATCCGGGTGGAAACTGGCGAGCTGAAAGACCCCCTCAAAGCCCTGCTCGATAAGCAGGTCGTTGGCGATATCCACCAGATCCAGGTAGAGATAAAAGCCCTCAAAGCCCCGTGGCATGATAAACAGTGTGGTCTCGATTTGTGGCTGCTGCTCCAGCAAATGACATTCCTGAATCAGCTCATCCAATACTTTATCAATCTGACTATGCTGGGCGACCGTATAGCGGATGCTGTTACGCTCCACTTCACGGCGGGCAAAGGGGCAGATGTTGTATTTCATGATCACCTTTTCCACCCAATTCTGGGTTTCTAAGGCGATTGGCGCATCCTCAGCGCAGTGATAGACCTGTGTATCAGACACCGGCAGCTCCGTTTGATCTCGTTATTGAGGAGCGATCATAGGGATGATAGAGGCCACAAGCAAGAGTGCCATGGCAATGTTAAAGCCTTTTTGTTGACGTTGATTTTTAAGTAACCGTTTGAGTGCCACACCAAAGCCTAACCACACCAAGGCGCAGGGCAGTGCCACGCTGAAGAAGACGCTGGCGATGGTGAGAACTTGTGGTGTTAGTGGTTGGTCAATCACAGTAAAGGTCGCAATAGCGCCCACGGCCATGATCCAGCCCTTAGGGTTGACCCATTGAAAGGCCGCCGCTTGGAGAAAAGAGAGTGGCTTAGCGGTCTGTTTACCCTCCATCTTACTGCTGCTGTTGGCGATGAGCCAAGACAGGTAGAGCAGGTAGGCGATACCAATATATTTGATGATCAGGTGCAAGAGTGGGTAGGCCTGAAAGACGGCGCTCAATCCCAAACCGATCGCCAGAACCATGCAGGGAAAGCCAATACAGATCCCCGCCAGGTGGGGCAGACTGGGCTTGATGCCAAAATTGACGCCAGAGGTCATCAACATAATGTTGTTGGGCCCAGGGGTGATCCCTGAGGAAAAGGCGAAAAGGGCGATGGCAAAAACCAGTTCCATGTAGCGTGTGTCTCTAGTACCTGTTAACGATGGCCTATGATCGCCGACATAAGACATTCTGACCAGAAAAATTTCCCAAGCTTTTGCACATTTTATAACTCACTGTAAATCATTAACTATTTAGCTTTAAATCGGCAGATTTACCTATCTGGTGATGTAAATCTTCTCTGTCTCGCTTGCAATTATATATTGTATAAAATATAACTTGCTTGCAATAAATTGTTAACTACGGGTTAACAAGGATGTGCTAAATGCTCGATAACGACACCTCAAAGAAGGTGAATCGAGTGACTTAAACCTGAGTAATGATCGGCTCGCCCGAGCCGATAGGTCTGGAGACCAACTATGACAAAGACAATTATATCTCGCGGTGTGCTTACTCGCCGTTTTACTCCCACCGCCCTGGCGTTAGCTTGTTCACTGCTTGTGGCGCCACAGGTTGTGAGTGCCAATGACGCGCCGCGTTCTAAACCCATGCCGCAACAGACGATGAAAGCGGCGGTGCAACGGGCTGATGTTGACAATGGCCAGAGCAAAGCGCGCTTCGATAAGGCTGCGCGTAAGCCAAGAGGCGCCGCATTGGTTACTGAGGGTGATAAGGTGCCACCACCAGTTACAGGGCAAGAGTCACAGCAGGGGGTTAATGGCCACTCTGCTCTGCAAGGCCCTTTTGGCGCTCAGGGCGCTCAGGGCAATCAAGGTGCTGAAGGGCCAGCGGCTGAGACGGACCCCTGTAATGGTTATAGCCAGTTCGATACGTTAACCGATCAGGCTCTGTATGATTTTGTTCGTCAGGCGGAGTTTTCCTGTATCTCTGAGTTATATTCTCGTAACGACGCCACGGCGGTAAAGGCGTATCAGGCCGACAATGTGGTCGCGGTGGCGAATTTGGCTAAGGCCAGCGCGGCGACCTATGACAGCAGTAGCGGTAGTGAGTTATTTAACCTGTTCTACTTTCTACGTGGCGCATTTTATATCGAATACTATAACGAGGATTTGAGCTATAGCGATACTCGCGCCAGCGATGCCATGCGCGAACTGCTACTCGAATATGCGAAAAACCCGGCTATGGCCAGCCTGAGCGACATGCAGGGCAACACATTGCAGGAGTATTTCATCGCTTGGGACAGTTCTTACAACTACTATGATTCGGTGGCGGTGATCACACAATATCTTGATCAGTTTAGCGAGCAGCATCTGGCATCCTGGTATCATAGAAGTGCACTGACTAAGGCGCTAACCACCCTTTATCGTGGCAATTGGGATGAGAAGTACACTAAGGCCTCAATGGAGTATGATGCTTTGCGCGCCGCGCTGCTTAAGGTGGCGACCTCAGACTATATCATCAACTCTAATTATGCCTTCGAATCCTCAGATGCCTTTCATGAGTTTGGCCGTTTCTATGAGTACCAGAAATACTGGGGGCTGCCTGAGAGTCTGAAGCTTTCGCTCAACGATGGCGTGCAGCAATATATGAGTAAGTTTGCCCGCCTGTCTAAGCAGTGGGCTGATGCCGCTGGTTATCTGGATTACTACAACCCTGGACAGTGCGACAGCTTTGGGATCTGCGGCTGGGAAGCTGAGCTGGAAAGTAGCGTGCTTGGTATTCACTATAGCTGCTCTGACACCATTAAGATCCGCGCGCAGCAACTTACCAATCAGGAGCTACAGCAGTCGTGTGATTTGATGGGGGATGAAGAAGTGCTGTTCCATCAGGTGCTGGCGACCAGCGGCGACCCCGTGGCCGATGATTACAATCAGGATCTCGAGGTCAATATCTTCGACAGTTATGATGACTATGATGCCTATGCCGGTATTATTTTTGGCATCAACACAGACAATGGCGGTATGTACCTCGAAGGCACCCCCTCCAACCCGGATAACCAAGCCCGTTTTATTGCACATGAGGCCACCTGGACTGAAGATATTTTGGTGTGGAATCTCAGACATGAGTATGTGCATTATCTCGATGGTCGCTTTAATCTGTACGGTGGTTTTAGCCATTTCGATATCGATACTGGTAAATCGGTATGGTGGTCAGAAGGATTGGCTGAATATATTTCTCAGCAAAATCGTAATGACGAGGCGATCGCTATTGGGCGTAGTCAAAGCTTCAGCCTCAGTGAGATCCTGGCCAATACCTATGACAGTGGTACAGAGAGAGTCTACCGTTGGGGCTACTTAGCAGTGCGCTTTCTGTTTGAACAGCACAGAAGTGATGTTGACGCGCTTCTGGTGTACGCCCGCGCCGGAGATGCGGCTGCTTGGCTCAGCTATATCGATAACACTATTGGCACTCAGTATGACAGTGAATGGAATAGCTGGCTTTTGACGGTATCCAGTAATGACACACCACTTGATGGCGGCATAGTCACGCCGATTGATAGCGATGGCGACGGGGTGATCGACAGTGAAGATGCCTTTCCAAGCGATCCTACCGAGTGGGCCGATGAGAACGGAAATGGTATTGGCGATAACGCCGATGCCGCCAATGGTGGTGGGCCCGTGAGCCATTGCGGCGACACAAGCATTACCGATGGCAAACTCATTCAGGAGCAGGCTGAATGTGTGGCGGGCACAGGGATCAATTATTACTACACCTATGTCGATCAAGATAATACACAGCTGTACATCAGTACCTCAGGTGGTGAAGGGGATCTGGATATCTACTTTAACCAGCAAACCTGGGCCTCGACCAGTGACTATGACGTCAAGTCACAGAGCACAGGTAACGATGAGCTGATAAGTGTTATTGCCAATCGTGGTTGGGTCTATATTTCGACAGTGGCCGTTACTGCGTTTGATGGGGTGACCCTAAAGGTAAGTCAAACAGCTGATGGAACTCCCGATAATGGTGGTGATGCTGGTGTCGAGGATGCCTGCGTTAGCAACACCCCATACAGCTATGGTGGCGTAGAATTTGGCCAAGCCGTCTGTGTGGCCGACGGGCACTCCAGTTACTATTTCTATGTGCCGGCCAACACTGCGGCCATTGAGATCAATACGGATCACGGCAGTGGTAACCTGGATCTATACGCCAATGGCGCGACCTGGGCGAGCCCTTCAGATTATCAGTACAAGTCGGACAATACCGGTAATCAGGAAAAGATCCGTGTGGCCGCACCGACAGAAGGCTGGTTCTATGTCAGCGCAGATGGTGCGCCTTCGAGCAGTGGTGCCAGTTTAGTGGTGACGCTCGAGGCGAACTAAAAGCGATACGCCTCACCATGATAAACGCCGGCCTTGTGCTGGCGTTTTTACTTTTGGTCCTGGCGGGTTTGAAAGGGCCAAAATGTGAACAGATACACTAAGGAGATGAATGTTAACGTTTTGTCAGCCTAGGTTCATGATACTTAGCTTATACTTTGTTCATTCTGGTCACGATGCGACTGATTTTAGATACTGACTTTTACACTTTTGATAAGGATAGCCAATGAAAACATGCTTGCTTAGCCTGATACTCATGATGAGTGTCACCGCCTGCACTGTTACCGAGGAGACGCCCTTGCAACTGCCTATGACACCTGAGGATCGTTTAACCCTGGTGGCCAGCGGCGATTTGAGGTTTCTTGGTGACCAGCCATCTCGCTTTGCGTTACATCCTGGTGTTGCCGAGTTAAGGGTAGGTGATGAGGTGCAGCCCGATGCGTTAAAGACGCGTATGCGTGAGGCGATTCAGGCAGTGATGTTGGCCAAGGGGTATCAAGAAGTTTCAATGTCACAATCGCCGGATCTGTTGATAGGCTATGGTGTGGCATTAGGCGACAAGATGAGTGATAGCGAGATCTTGCAAAAGGTTGGGCTAGTGCCTGGTGCATCTAATCAGGGAGTCGACATGGGGCGCTATGAGAAGGGAACTGTACTGTTAATGGTGTTTGATCCCAAACTCGCTTCGCCAAGATGGCAGGTGCTGGCACAAGGGTTTACGCCTTTGAGTCAGGACAATGCACAGGCAAAAGAGGGGACTGATAGCAGATTGTCTAGGGTGATCACTAAGATGCTCAGCGAGCTACCGCAACAACTTTAACGGATCATCAGCGCCGCACAGATAGACTAAGCTAGTGTGTGGCAATGATTATTGTGACCGTTTGAGATAAGGAGTATTGAGATGTTACGACACACAGTTAAAGGCTTAATGGTGATGGGGCTACTACTGCCTTTGTTGACGCAACCAGTGAAGGCTGGGGAGTGGAGTGAGATCGCTCAGAAGACGGTCGACTATAAGGCCGAGGTGGATAAGATAAACTTGGGTCGCAAGGAGCAGGACTTAGTCAGTATTAAGCTTAAATGTGAACAAGGGACGGTGAACCTCAAGCAGGTAGAGCTGTTTATGTCCGATGGTGAGTCTAAGAAGGTAGATAATCTCGGGGTGTTAACCAAAGGGTTATCGAGCCGGGCGATCATAGTGCCAAAAGGAGAGGCGCACCTTGAGCGAATTGAACTCACCTATGACAGCGTCGGTAGCCAGGCATTGGGCCTTGCCGGGGTCTCCAAGAAGGGTAAGATCACTGTGCTGGGGAAACATAAGGCAACAGACGACTAAAATAATAGCTGAAAATGGCTAACGTCAAAGCGACATGCATCGCTTAACCATTAGCCCTTTACCGATCAAAAGTATGTCATAAGCGCCGCCAGTTAGACTGTGCGGCGCTTTTTATTGGCCGCTAAAAACGTGCCTTCACGCCAAGGTTGATGGTGGTCCCCAACCCTTTAGTGTTGTAGCCGCTATAGGTAAAGGCCTGAGAGCGCGCAGAGTAGTAGTCTTCATTTAACAGGTTCTCTACCCCTAGGCTAAACTGCCAGTTATCTAGTTGGTAGCTACCGCTTAGGTTAACCAGGTTGTAATGGCTGACTGGACCTTGGGCACCCACATACTGGCCATTGACTGGCTCAAATCGCTTGCGATCGCCCACATACAGGTAGTTGATGGCGATGTTGGCATCGTCAATCGGCTGCCAGTTGACCGAAGCGGTGAATTTCGGCGCCGAGATCACCTGGCCGTCCAAATAGATATCCTTTTCGGTATCTTTTCCTTCTACCCAGCTGTAGCTGAAATCTGTGCCTAGGTTATCCAACCATTGGTAGGCCAATTGTGCCTCATAGCCCCAAATTTTTTGCGGGGCGCGCACCGGCATATAGACCCCTGTTACCGGATCATAGGCATTGCTGGTCCCCAGCTCTGAGGTGCTGCGATAGGCCGCCAGCTCATAGCTCAATTTGTCATACTGGCCTGAGAAACCAATCTCATAGTTGTCGACGATAGAGGCCTCGGTCTGAATCAGCGAGATATCGTTAACGGTTGCCGTGCGCAGTAATCTGCCTAGATCAGAGATGTCGGCGCCCTGAGAGAAGCTGGCGAATGGGCTAAAGGCATCGCTTAGCTGATAGCGCAGCCCTAGATTATAAGTGGTGGAGGTAAAGTTAAGTTCACCACCTGTGACATCGAAGGGGACAGAGCAAGTCTCTGCGGTGCGGCACACCTTAAGGGTTTCATAGTCATCGACGCTAATGTCGACTCTGTCGTGGCGTAATCCCGCCTTGAGGATCCAGTCATCATAGATCACCCACTTAGTTTGCAGATAACCCGCCAGGTTGCTCATGTCCATCTCGGGCACCCAGATGCGGCCATCATTCAGAGGTTGCGAGCTGATATCGTTCAGGGCATCGATACCATAGATGAAGCTTGCCGACACATTGTCCCAGTCAGTGTAGCTGTTGAAGTTCACCCTCAGGCCACGTTTTTCCGAGCGGATCAGCGATTGGCCACCATCATACCCCTCGCTGGGATTGGCCAGCGCCGCCGAGTAGAAGAACATGTTTTCAATCTTCTGATAGTAGGCATCTAAGGTCAGTTGAGTCTGGTTGAAGAGCTCCTGATCTGTGTATTTGAGCATCAGGTTGTGGTTGCCTCTTGGCCCTTGTGGCACACCGGGTTTAGGCGCGCTGCTCTTGATGGCATAGGTCTTCTCGCCGCTGTTGACACTGCCAGTGACATCCACCAGCTCGGCATTTTGCTGCGCCTCATAATAGTTGTAGGTCAGCTGAAGTTGTTTCTCACTGTCGAACTCATAGGCCAGCTTGGTAAACAGGTTTTGCGACTTGGTTTCAGACAGGCCGTAGATAAGCCCTATGATGTCGCCCTCGGCGTCATATTCCAGGCCTGTTTCTTCTTCTACCGCGCTGACCACATAGCTGAATTTGTCCAGTGTCCCGTCCAGGCTGGCGTGATAGCGATAACCTGCGCTGTCTTCAAATTTAACCGCACTGAATTTGCTCGATGCCCCCAGTTCGACGCTCGCCTTGGCATCGCTGCTAGGGGTCTTGGTGATGTAGTTGATGATCCCGCCTGACGCGCCATTACCATAGATAGAGGTTGCGCCCTTGATCACTTCGATACGCTCAATTGCGCTAGGATCGATAGAACGTATACCTAAACTGCCGTTTCTCAGCGGAGTGGACTGAGGTACACCGTCGATCATCACCAATGCCTTACGACCTCGCAAAGTCTGGCCGGCATTACTCGAGGTGCCAGTGCTGGGCGCCATGCCCGGTACACGAAAGGCCAACATGTTTTGTAGCTCGGAGGTGATCTGCATGTCCTGCGCCAAGGTCTTGTTGTCGATCAAGGTGACAGAGGAGGGCACCTCTTCGATGCTCTCGGCGCTGCGGCTACCGGTGACAATGATACGCTCTATGCCAGTATCATCGGCGATGACGCTAGGGCTTATCAGGCCAAGACAAAACAGACTGGTATAGAGAGCTAAAGGGGATTTTTTTAGGGTGAAGTGTGATGGCATCAAATTATCCTAAGTGTGTCCGAATAATGGGTAACAATTATTTGATGCGAATGATATAGATTATCATTTGTATTTGCTTGGAATTTACATATGTTACATTTTAAAGAGGTTGGCAGTAACGTATTGAACGATGTATTTATTAGGGCGGCTGTTGCTATGGGGTCATTTAGGCTGGCTAATTAAGCTGTTTATTGCCTTTGAGTGGGGCTTTAGGCCTGCACACATCGATGGTATGCAGGCCTAATTGCGTATCAGACGTTTAATTAGCGCTAAAGCTTACCTCGTAGGCGGTAAACTTACGCAGGTTGATGACGCCGGTGTCGAAGATCAGATACTGACCCTTAATGCCCAACAAGGTGCCACTTACATTCGGGTCTTTGTCGAAGTTGTGGGAGGCTATCTTGGTCGGAAACTCACTCACCGGGTAGTCGATAGCCACTATCTCCTCATCCAGTCGCTCGATGGCATATTCGCCATGGGCCATCGCCAGGCTATGTATATGCTGCTCAATTTGCGGCAGCAACTCCTCGGCGTGTTGTTTTAGCGGCAAGGGCTCGGCATTACCTTTCAACATGGCGCGCCAGTTGGTCTTGTCGGCAATCATTTTGGCTAGCTCTACTTCAATAAGGCCAGATAGCTGACGACTGGAGACTTTAAGAATAGGCAGGCCCTGAGTGGCGCCCTGATCTATCCAGCGGGTTGGTAACTGAGTATGACGAGTGATCCCGACCTTAAGTCCCGAGGTGTTGGAGAGGTAGACATAGTGAGGCACAAAACAGTTGGCCTCACCCCACTCGGGTTCGCGGCAGGTGCCTTCGGCAAAATGACAGGTTTCGGGCTTCATGATGCACATGTCGCAGCTTGCTAGCTTCTTCATGCAGACGAAGCAGTGGCCCTGGGAGTAACTCTTCTTGGTTTTCTTGCCGCAGTTGCAGCAAAAGATATTACCTGTGTGGGTTAAGTTTATCTTGCTGCCGATCAGAGGGTTAAGCTCGACTTCATTGTCGCCCAACAGCATATGGTAACTGGCCAGGCCCTGCTCATCGAGCCTGGTGCGCATTTTTCTCAAGGTTCCTTGCATGACACTCTCAATTGCGTTGGAGTCATTCGCCGCAGCGCTGACTCTTCGTTAATTTGTGATGAGTGTAACAGTTAAAGGGGGCAAGATGAAAATGGCGTGGGCCAGCATCTAGGTGCTGCCATGGAGAATTTGAACATGTTGCTTTGGGTGGGTGAGGGGATGGGGGGGATTTATTGTGTTTGCTGAATAGTGTTTGGTTATTTTTTTATGGAGTTATTGAGGTACACTAGGTTCTAGCAAGTCTTTCAAGATATAGGAGCCATATGATTAAGCCTGAACTGCCTGCCAATGAAAGAGAGAGGCTTCATGCCTTAAGAACACTGAAAATCCTCGATACCTCGCATGAAGAAAGGTTTGATCGCGTCACTCGAATGGCTAAGCGTATGTTTGGTGTAGAGATTTCACTGGTTAGCCTCGTTGATGAAAATAGGCAGTGGTTTAAATCTAAACAAGGTTTGGATGCATCTGAAACACCGCGCGATATATCGTTTTGCGGCCATGCCATTAATCAAGATGGTTTATTCATTATTCCTAATGCGATTGAAGACGTCCGGTTTGCTGATAACCCTCTAGTTACCCAAGAGCCTAATATCCGTTTTTATGCGGGCTATCCACTGAAATTGAGACAAGGGATAAAGATAGGGACATTATGCTTAATCGACTCGAAGCCTAAGCATTTGAATGAAGAAGATAAGCAGCTATTAAACGACTTGGGAGCCATGATTGAGCAAGAAATCAGATCAATTCAATTGGCAACACTTGACGAATTAACCTTAATATCGAACCGAAGAGGATTTATAACACTGGCCGAGCATAGCCAACGGGTCTGCCGGCGAAAAAAAATACCAATGTCAGTGATTTTATTTGACCTTAATAAGTTTAAACCGATTAATGATAATTTCGGGCATCATGAAGGTGATTTTGCATTACAGCAATTTGCAGAAGTGATGCGCAGTGTGTTCCGTGAGAGTGATGTGATTGGCAGGCTGGGCGGGGATGAGTTTGTTGCCATGTTGACAGACGTCAGTGATGAAACAATTGCGATCATTCTGGATCGATTTAAAACAGAAATGGACGCAATGAACAAGGCTATCAACAAACCTTATCTTATAGAATACAGTGCAGGTGTGGCGAATTTCTCATATGAGACAGAGCACTCGTTAGAAGAAATGATGGCGGCAGCTGATGCGGCGATGTACGAACAAAAGAAAGACGGTGAGCGTTAGCGCTTCAAGGCCATATCAGTATTAGCGAAAAAATCAAATTGACACCAAAGCTGGCACGTGAACAATCGCATCTGGGGGCCTCATCATTCAGGTCTCCCAGTTGTGTGAATTAACTTGATATATTCATGCATTGCCCAGCATAAATACTACTCGGTTATTCTGTAGTTTTTCCTCCGCCGCCTCTCTTCCCAACCTAATAACTGACAGCACAGGCCGGTGTCGAATGGTGTTGGCTGTTATTGGTTAACGTAAAGTAGTCGCCAGACTAAACGCGGTATTGATAACTTATATGGTGCATTAATTGATGTTGCATCGATGTGGAATCGGTTGGCTTCGTCATAGCACAGTTTCATTGCGAAACTCGATTCCTTTCTGTGTAGATAAAAAAAGCCGCGGCGGGTGCCGCGGCAAAGACCTAATCCCTGTCAATGACCTAAAGGGTTTCCATATTCGTTTGCAGTTAGGGTGCCTACCTTATTAAGCAGGGTAGGCTCACCCAAGGCGCTAAATTGATAGCGCCTGTTTTTCTTGCTTAGAAGTTGTAACGTACGCCAACGGAGTAACGGGCAGCGTTCTGCTGTGCAAGCAGCATTTGCTCCTCGTAGCGGCCGTAGACGCGTTTTTCCTGCTCAAGTACGTTGATGCCTTCGGCAAAGATGGACAGGCCGTCGGTGATCTGATAGCTCACGCTGATGTCCAACTGACCATAGGCCTCAGTGAACTGAGGAGCAGGACCACCGGCTTCAGCCTGACCCATGCCTGACAGGAAGGTATCGCGCCAGTTGTAGGCCAGACGCGCCTGCACGCCATAGTTTTCATAAAATACAGACATGTTGGCAGAGTCAGACATTCCGGGCAGGGCAAACTGCTCGTCCACGCGCTCTACGTCATACTCGGTATCGCCATCTACTAAGGTGTAGTTAGCGGCAAAACCAAAGCCTGTATCCCAGAACCAATGTTGCCATGCAA
Source organism: Shewanella marisflavi (assembly GCF_002215585.1). Lineage (NCBI taxonomy): Bacteria > Pseudomonadati > Pseudomonadota > Gammaproteobacteria > Alteromonadales > Shewanellaceae > Shewanella > Shewanella marisflavi. The sequence goes on along the minus strand of NZ_CP022272.1, from coordinate 2,488,331 downwards.
TCTCAAAGCCGTTGATGTTTAGATCTTCGACGTTGTTAGGCTTGCTGATGTTCCACTCGGCAACGGGATCATTTCCTGATTGAGGTACGCGACCGTCGGCATTGCCATAACCGTTGTCAATCAGCCATTGGAACACGGCTTCATCACTTGGGGTTTCATTGTTGGCGATCAGCTCAGCACGGGCTTGCTCGGCAGCTGGGCCTGAGTATGGATCACGCAGGTGATCGTATTCTACGGTTTCAATGGTATTCATCAGGAAGTTTTCCACTTCCTTGTTGAAGTAACCCACAGATACGTAGCTGGCATCGTCGTAGTAGTATTCCAGCGACAAATCGATGTTATTCGAGCTGAAAGGCTTAAGCGACGTGTTACCGGCGAAACCGGTACGTGAACCGACTTTCGGGATGGGTGTCAGAGCGGTAGTGGCACGCATTGACGCTAAGGTTGGGCGTGTAATGGTACGGCTATAACTCAAACGTGCAACCAGGTTCTCAACCACTTCCAGGTTAATATCTAGGTTTGGTAAAAACTCTTTGTAGTCATGGGTTTCATGGCTGTAAGAGAAATCATCGGCATAAACGGTTTGCCACTCTGTGGGGTTTAGCCAAACCAGTTGCTGAGCTTCTTGTTGCATGGAGCTGGCAGTAACGTTTGTTTGTTCATAGCGTAAACCGGCAACGATACTCAGAGGCATATCGTTAAATTCACTGTCGATGTTTACCTGGATGTAGGCAGCTGTAGTGTCTTCCTCGATCAGGTGATCGTCCTGCCAAGGTGCTGAGACATACTCTACGTCATAGAGAGCCTCGGCTTTTTCCATAGCGGCTTGCTGATCGTAGCTGTAGTAGTAGGGGATCAACATGTCGCTACCACCACCTGAGAAGTCAGACAAGAAGTCTGAGCCCAGTCCCACATAGCTTACATCGTCTTTCCATAGTCCCATGTTGCCGTACCAGCCTGCGCTGATCGGGCCTGTGTAAGAGCCCTGTGCACGGGTTTCCATAGAGGTGAAAGAGACACCAAAGTCGATAGATGACAGGGCGTCGTTGTTATCATTTACCCATTGTCCGTCGAACTGGTACTGATTAACGTCGGTTTCGTTGCGACCGGCACGAACCCCGGCAAATAGCGAGGCATAATGCTCAGGCAGCAGGTGTGGTTCGCCGTTAGGGTTGAGTGTGCCATAGTTGGCACCAAGCAGCGGGATCTCTGTGCTGGTGGCATCATAGGTCTTGTCGGCGATGTTGAGCGCGCCTAGGATAAAGAACTTGTTATCGGCATAGTCACCCAATGTACCTTCGGCGGTGGCGTTAGAATCATGGGCATCGAAGCTTAGCGCAAGGTTATCTGTCGCCTGCCATTTAATGTTAAAGCCAAGCGAATTGTTGATATTGTCTGAAGCGTTTTGCTGCATGGTACTTGAGTAGTCGCCGCCCACTTCGGTCACATAATCAAAGGTGCCGTTTTCATTGATATGAGCTTCGGTGGCGTTGCCTGGACCTGAGAACCATAGACCCCAAGTGTCAGTATTGGAGACATCAGACAGCTTGGAGTAGGTATAATCCAGCGTCATTTCGATGTCATCGTTAGGGGCATATTGGAATACCAGCTGAGCGTTGGTACGTTCACGCTCGGTATCCTGGCTGGCAAAACCTATGTTACGGGCGTAGAAGGTATTGCCGTAAGGGTTTTTGTTTTCGTTTACTACGACGGCGTTAGGGTTTAACTCGCCATCTATGTTCTGGCGCCATCCGTCAATCGTGGCTTTCTTGGTGTTGCTGTCGCGCTTCTGGTAAGAGGCTGATAAACCCAGACCGAAAGAGTCATCCAAGAAGGTGTTGCTGAAAATACCTGAGATCTCAGGCGTCACAGAGCTGCCATCTTCTACGCTAGTGTCATGATGGGCCTTCACGCCAATGTTGGCCACAAGATCACGGGTGTCGAAAGGGCGGGCAGTACGGATGTTAATGGTTGAACCTATGCCACCAGAGCTGACATCGGCCTTACCGGTTTTGTAAATTTCTACACCGCTGACCGCATCAGAGGCGAGGTTAGCAAATTCGAACGAACGGGTCGATTCGCCTGCTACCTGAGCGGTGGGCATAGTACGATTATTCAGTAGTACCAGGTTAAAGTCTGGGCCAAAGCCACGTACTGTCACCTTGCTGCCTTCACCGTTGACACGGTCGATAGACACACCAGTGATTCGTTGTAGCGATTCGGCTAGGTTGGTGTCGGGGAATTTACCGATATCTTCGGCAGAAATGGCATCCACTACACCGGCGGATTGGCGTTTGAGTTCCATGGCTTTAGCCTGCGAACCTCGTACACCTGTGACTTGGATAACTTCGATATCACCGTTCACCACAGGGGCTTCTTCGGCAATGGCGGGTAGGGCAGACAGAAAGCCCAGTACCAGAGATACACTGGTAGCTAGCTTTGATTTTTTGAATTGTAATTGTTGCATCAGGTTCCTCTCCCAGAGACCCTTGGCTGCGGTGCAGCTCGGGACGCTATTGTTGTAAAGCTTACAGGTTTGCATACAACTTCGCCTGCGAGTATAAATGTAAGCGCTTACATAAATTAAGATGATGACGTTTTTATGTCAACCATTTGTGGGTCAAATGTTGGAAAAATGTTTGCCTAAATTTTTGTGATATTCGCCATAACTTAATCTAACTCATTGTAATGGCGTGATTTAGATGGTATGTCGGGGCGTTCAAATAATCATCTGAAAAAATGTAAGCGCTTACAGCTTTTCAGATTTTGGCACCCCTGGATGGAGAAAAAATAGATTATGCCTTAGGAGGTTGAACCGATTCTCGTACAACCAGCTCAGGTTCGAAGCGATGACTAAAGTTCACCTCGCGATTGTCATACACCTCTTTTAAGACCCAATTGGCTGCCATGTGTCCCATATCTTGTATCGGGTTACACACGGTCGTGAGCTTGGGAGAGATATACCTGGGGAAGGGGATATTGTCGAATCCCACGAAGGAGATATCCTGGGGGACCTGTAATCCTCGCTCGAGGCAGAGCGCAATAGCACCCGATGCCATCTGATCGTTGGCGCACACCACAGCGGTAAAGGGCTGACCACGCTCAAGTAGCACCGCCATGCCCTCATAGCCACCTTCTTCACGAAAATCGCCTTCGAAAAACAGCCGTTCATCGAAGGTTAGCCCTTTTTCTGTCAGCGCCTGTTTATGGCCTTCGAGACGTTCTCTGGCATCGAGCTTAAAGAGCGGCCCGGAAATGTAGGCCACCTGCTGATGACCGTGTTCCAGCACGTGGCGACTGGCAAGCAGGCCGCCCTCGAGATTATTCAGGTGTACACAGCGATCTTCAATGCCATCCACATGGCGGTTGATCAGTACCACAGGGGTTTTGCCCTTGCAGAGTTTCTGCAAGTATTCATTGGACAGGATTTCGGCATCCACAATCAGCGCATCGCAGCCGCGAGATAACAGAAACTCTACCGCATCCTTTTCCTGGGCAGCATCACTGTGTCCGGCGGCAATGATCACATGCTTGTTGGCAGCGCGTAGTACCGATTCGATTTCCCGCATCAAGGGACCGTAAAAAGGCCCATCGAGCTGGGAGACCAAGACGCCAACACTGTTAGAACGGTTGGACGCCAATGACTGGGCTATGCTGTTAGGGCGATAACCCAGCTGCTCCATGGCATCATGGACTTTTTTGCATGTCTTTTCGCTGACTTTGCCTGTGTTGTTGACTACCCGGGAGACGGTCGCTAGCGACACGCCTGCCAGGATGGAAACGTCATAAATTGTGGCCATGAGAGCTGGCTTTCCTTGAACTGCTATGTGCCTGAATGTTTTTGTTCCAGCGCCAGACTGATTTGTGCCACGCGCTGACTGTCTAGTGTATAGCGTCGCATGATAAAGGCAACCGCGATTGAAGCCAGTGCCGGATACAGGGTAAAACAGAGCACCATGCCATTCAGTGTGTCCTGGCTTTGGGCGGTATCAGCCTGATATCCGTAGGCGGCAAGCAGCCAACCAGCTAAGGCTCCGCCTATAGCCAGGCCAAGCTTGATAAAGAAGATCACCGATGAGTAGACCAATCCAGTGGTGCGCACCCCGGTTTTAAATTGGCCATAATCCACGGTATCAGCCATTTTGGCCCATAACAGTGGTGTGCCCATATTGATGGTGAAGTTCCAGGCGACATAGAGCACCAGTGCCAGCATATATTGATCGCTTGGGACAAACCAGGCGAGTAGGCAAAGTGCGGCGGCAATCAGCTGTAGCCGGATATAGGCCTTGACCTTACATACCTTGTCGGCAAGCTTTTTCGCCAGTCCCACCCCAAAGATATTACCGATCACGCCGCAGGTGACGAACAGACTGATCATCTCCTCGCGTCCCAGCACATATTTAACGTAATAGATGGCGAGCGTCGATTTGAGTACCAAGCCGGTGAGCAAGAAGATGGCCGCTCCCGACAGAACTCGCCACTGATCATTGGCCCACAGCGCCTTGGCTGCAGCCTTTGGATCATCGCCGCTATCATCAGTAGAGAAATCCCGTTCCTTGGTGCCGGCAAAACAGAGCAGAAACATCACAGTGCCCACTATGCTCATGGCAAGAATAGTGAGCTGATAGCCCTTGGCCTTGTCTCCTTCACCAAAAAAATCCACCAGGGGAAGGGTGAGGGAAGTGACCATGAGTCCACCCAACATGGCAAACACAAAGCGGTAGGATTGCACCGACACCCGTTCGGCCGGATTGGTGGTCAGGGCTGCGCCGAGGGCACAATAGGGGATGTTGATAGCGGTATAGGCCAGCATCAATAACGCATAGGTGATTAGGGCATAGATCTCTTTGCCGCTTTCGCTAAAGTCGGGTGTGGTAAACGCCAGCACACTGATGGCGCCAAAAGGAAAGGCAAACCAAAGTAGGTAGGGACGATAGCGGCCGAAGCGGGTCTTGGTGCGATCGGCAAAGTAGCCCATCAGGGGATCGGTCACCGCATCCATTATGCGTACGGCTAAAAACATGGTGCCAACAAAGGCGGCCGATATTCCAAAAATGTCGGTGTAGAAAAATGTCAAAAACAGCATGACGGTTTGGAATACTATGTTGCTGGCGGTATCGCCAAGCCCGTAGGCGATTTTTTCTCTGACGCTTAACATGGCGACCTCCTTTGTTATTGTTGGCTTAGCGAGTGTCTGAGTGCAAGCATTTCTTGGTAGGCCTTGGCGCTCGATTTGAGGGTGCGTTCTTGGGTGGTGTAGTCAACGTATACCAAGCCAAAGCGTTTACGATAGCCTTCGGCCCATTCGAAGTTATCCATCAAACTCCAGGCGAAGTAGCCTTTAACCTCTACGCCTGCTTCAATCGCGTCATGTACTGCCAGCAGGTGTGATTGCAGATAGTCGAGTCGCATTGGGTCATGTACCTCACCTTCACGGACCATATCGTCTTCGGCGGCGCCGTTCTCAGTGATGTAGATAGGTGGCAGGTCAAATGTCTGTGACAGGTCTTTTAACAGATCGGTAAAGGCATGTGGGCAGATCTCCCAGTCCATGGCTGTGCGGGGAACATTCGCTATGCGCACGTCCTCAAAGCCCAAATCGCCACCGGCTTGATACACATTACGGGTGTAATAGTTAATGCCGAGGTAATCCATTTTCTCTTGAATGATCTCCATGTCACCGGGCTGTACGGGTGGCTGCTCATCTGCGTCTAGGCTATTGATGATGTCGGGATAACGGCCTTCCATCAGTGGCATCAAATACCAAATATTATGGTATTCATGAGCTTTGCGGGCAGCCTCTCGATCTGCTTCGCAGTCCTGGAAGGCGTAGGCGGGGCTGAAGTTAAGGACTATGCCAGCCTTGGCATGGGGGGCGAAACGGCGAATTTCAGCCATGGCCAGGCCATGGGCTAACAGCAGGTGATGGGCGGCGGCACGGCCTTCCTTGCGACTGCAATGTCCGGGGGCGTGAATACCTACCTCATAGCCAAGAAAGGCGCTGCAAAATGGTTCGTTAAGGGTGGAGTAGGCATAGACACGATCTCCTAGTGCCTGAACCACAATGCGAGTGTAATGGGCGAAGGCGAGGGCAGTATCTCGGTTAAGCCAGCCTCCCTTATCTTCAAGATGTTGAGGTAAATCCCAGTGATATAAGGTAACAAACACCGTGATATTACGCAGGTTAAGCGCATCGATCAGGCCAGAGTAAAACGCCATTCCCTCACGATTGATGCTGCCATCTTGGTTCAGCACTCGCCCCCAGGAGATTGACAACCGGTAAGCATCGACACCGAGGGAAGCGATTAATGCCACATCTTCGCGCCAGTGGTTGATATGATCGCAGGCCACTTCGCCATTCGAGCCATCGGCAATCTTTCCGGGCTGGGCGCAAAAAGTATCCCAAATACAGGGAAGACGATGGTGAAGATCACCTTCAATTTGAAAAGAAGCAGTGGCGACCCCGAACAAAAAGTCTTTTTGCATCATGGCCGAATCACTCGGTAGTGTGAATGCTGGTATTTGTTTCATTGTTGTTCTGTTCCTGAAATTGTCCCTACTCACCTGTGGTGCCTGCCACTGACCCTGATGGATTCAATGATTCCTTGGGCAAAATAGGTTGACAAGGGTTAAGGTAATGTTAAAAATGAAAGCGCTTACATTAATCTAGTGGCAGAACCGAAAAAGGTCAATCACCAATATGGTTCACACTGCCCAACGCAGCAAATTTAGGGGAGAGAAGATGGCAACCACACCTAGCCAGAGTGTTGCAGTATCGCAAGGCGGCCAGACGGAAAACAACCGTTTTGCGTTGGTCTCATTGACGACTTTGTTTTTTATGTGGGGGTTTATTACCTGCCTGAATGACATTCTAATTCCGCATCTTAAAGCGGTATTTAACTTAAATTATACCCAGGCGATGCTGATCCAGTTCTGCTTCTTCGGCGCTTACTTCTTGGTATCCGTGCCAGCGGGCGTCATGGTAAAACGCTTGGGTTATCAAAAGGGCATAGTACTGGGGCTGCTCATCGCTGCGCTTGGCTGTGGCCTGTTTTACCCGGCAGCGGCTATAGCCAGCTACGGATTATTTCTGGGCGCGCTTTTCGTCTTGGCCAGCGGTATAACCGTGTTACAGGTGGCAGCGAACCCCTATGTGACAGCCCTAGGTTCGGTGGAGACGGCATCGAGCCGCCTGACACTGACTCAGGCGTTTAACTCCCTTGGCACCACAGTTGCACCAGCTTTTGGTTCAGTGCTGATTTTGTCGGTCGCGGTGGAAGCATCAGCGCAGGCAGAGGCCGAAGCGGTCAAACTGCCGTATCTGCTCCTGTGTGGCATGTTGCTCATCCTGGCTGTGGTGTTTGCGCTGCTTAAATTACCCCATATTCAAGGGCAGGAAGAAGAAACCTTAACAGGTGCTGAGGCAAGTAAGCCGGTTTCGGCGCTGAGTCATCGTCATCTAGTATTAGGGGCTGTCGGTATTTTTGTGTATGTGGGCGGCGAAGTGGCTATCGGCAGTCTGCTGGTGAATTTCCTCGGTCAAGCTCATGTGGCGGCAATGGCTGAAGCCGAAGCGGCGCACTATATCGCCTTTTACTGGGGAGGCGCCATGGTCGGTCGCTTTATCGGGGCTGCTGTGATGCAAAAAATTCCGGCGGGCAAGGTGCTTGGCTTTAATGCCACCATGGCAGCGCTCCTGGTGGTGGTCGCTGTGGTCAGCGAAGGGGCCGTGGCCATGTGGTCGATTCTGGCTGTGGGCCTGTTTAACTCTATTATGTTCCCTACCATTTTCAGTTTGGCATTGAAAAACTTAGGTCCAGCCACTGCACAGGGTAGCGGTATCTTATGTCTGGCGATTGTGGGTGGAGCAGTCGTGCCACTGGCTCAAGGTATGCTTGCCGATGCGGCGGGCTTATCCGTGTCCTTCTTACTGCCGGTTCTTTGTTACGCCTATATCTTGTTTTATGGACTTAACGGATCAAAGCCTGCGGAGGAACGCGCATGAAACGGACGCTAACGCGAACAGCGGCGCTGATCTGTGGCGTGCTGGGGTTGACCACTGTGATGGCTGCGCCAAGCGGGGCAACAACCGCAGAATCTGGCTCATCCATAGATGGCAAACGTGTCGAGTTGTGGCCACAAGGCGTGTATCGCGCGCCTGTAGATGCCACCCTTGAGGCCCGAGTTGATGCACTGCTTGAGCAGATGAGCCTTGAGCAGAAGGTGGCGCAAATCATCCAGCCTGAAATACGTGATTTTAGCGTAGAGGATATGCGCCGCTTTGGTTTTGGTTCTTTCTTAAACGGTGGCGGTTCTTTTCCAGGTAACAATAGCAAGGCCACCGCAGCCGATTGGGTAAAGCTTGCAGATGCTATGTATCAGGCGGCCATGGATACTGAGCTAGATGGCATTGCCATACCGCCCATATGGGGTACCGATGCGGTACATGGTCATGGCAATGTGTTTGGCGCGACCTTGTTCCCGCACAACATAGGTTTGGGCGCAGCGCAAAACCCAGCGCTTATCAAAGCAATCGCGGCAGCGACGGCCAAGGAAGTGCGGGCGACGGGGATCGACTGGGTGTTTGCCCCCACTGTGGCGCTGGTGGACAACCTGCGCTGGGGTCGAACTTACGAAGGTTATGCCCGCGATCCAGAACTGATCGAACGTTATGCTCGCGCCTTTGTGGCAGGTATGCAGGGCGAGGGTGATGCCTGGCTGGATGGCGAGCATACTCTGGCGACTGCCAAGCATTTCATCGGTGATGGCGGCACAGAAAATGGCGATGACCGAGGCGATACCCGGGTAGATGAACAGACCCTTATCGCCAGGCATGGTCTGGGGTATGTGGGGGCGCTTGAGCAAGGCGTGCAAACCGTGATGGCTTCGTTTAACAGCTGGAATGGTGAAAAGCTTCATGGCAGCCAGTATCTCCTCACTCAAGTGCTTAAACAGCGGTTGGGATTTGACGGTGTTGTGGTAGGCGATTGGTTGGGGCATGGCTTTGTGCCAGGCTGCAGCTATGAGCGCTGCGCCGCCGCGATCAACGCAGGGGTGGATATTTTGATGGCCCCTGGTGATAGCTGGAAGGCGCTTTATCCGAATACCATTGCCGACGTTAAATCTGGTGCCGTACCGAAAAGTCGTCTCGATGATGCGGTGAAGCGTATTCTGCGGGTTAAGCTGCGCGCCGGACTCTTTGATGGGGTGTCTCCCGCAAAACGACTTTTTGCCGGTGATGCCAGCTGGATTGGACATCCTGAGCATAGGGCGCTTGCCAGAAAAGCGGTGGCAGAGTCTTTGGTACTGCTGAAAAACAACCCAGTTGATGGAGCGCCTTTGTTGCCCATCAAGTCATCTGCCAAGGTGCTGGTGATAGGTGAAGGGGCGGATAATGTTCCCCAGCAGTCTGGTGGCTGGAGCATGACCTGGCAGGGTACTGACGTGACCAATGCTGACTTCCCAAGTGCCACCTCTATTTTTGCTGGGTTCGCCGAGGCGCTTAAGGCCGGCGGCGGTGAGGCACGTCTCAGTGTCGATGGCAGTATTCCCGAAGATTTTAAGCCGGACCTAGTGGTAGCTGTGTTTGGTGAGTCGCCTTACGCCGAGGGCAATGGCGACCTGGATAATCTTGAATACCAGCGTGGCGATAAGCGTGATTTAGCCATGTTAGCACGCGTCAAGGCGGCAGATTTGCCCTTGGTGTCTGTGTTCTTGTCAGGCCGGCCGCTATGGATGAACCCTGAGCTTAACGCATCAGATGCCTTTGTCGCTGCTTGGCTACCAGGCAGCGAGGGCGCAGGTGTGGCCGATGTGCTGGTAGGCGATAAAGCGGCTAAGCCAAGACAGGACTTTGTTGGACGTCTGCCGTTTCCCTGGCCGGCAACCCCTGCTGACGATGGTTTTCAATTAGCGGGTAGCAATGCAAGCGCCCAGGCTGAATCGTCGAAGGCGCCACTGTTCCCCCTTTGGGAAGGTTTTAGTTATCAAGAGGATGCCTCGCTTACCAAGCTCGATGAGTCCAGCGGTGATGAAGGGGTTCCAACCAGACTGGCCATTTTCGATAAGGCTCTGAAGGCGCCCTGGCATCTGGCCGTAGGGGACGAGGCTAGCATGCATAGGGTAGGGGCAGGAGTATGGCAGCAAGGGCCCTGGTCGGTAAGAAGCATTAACCGAGAGGTACAGGAAGATGCGCGCCGCTTTAGCTTTGCCGCTGCTGGACGCTTGAGTTTTAGGGATGATTTCCCCATGGACCTGCGCCGCTTTAATCGTGAAACAGCGGTGCTGGGCTTTGATGCTGTGCTTGAGAAAACACCTGCCAATGCTGAGCTTTCCATGCAGTGCGAAGGTGCATGTGGTCAGGCGCTTAATCTGAGTACGAGTTTGGTGGCCGATGGCCAATGGCGCCGCTATCAGGTGCCACTTAGCTGCTTTAGCCTTGGTGTCAAAGAGCTGAGTAGCGTGTTTAGCCCCATGACCTTAGCGCTTGGTGCGGGTGATGTACTCACCTTGGCAAATATCGCGATTGAAGAGGCCAAAGCACAAAGTAGCGATTCGCCATCGCCTCATGTTTTGCTGTCAGATTGCGGCAAGCTTCAGTCACTTTAATGATTTAACAGGTATTTGGAGAGCAGCATGTACCGAAGTGGGATAGATCTGGGCGGCACCAAGATTGAGTTGGTGACCTTGAACGACAATGGCGAAGAGGTGTTTCGCAAACGCGTTGCCACACCAAAGGAGTACCGTGCCACGCTGGAGGCGGTAGCATCCCTGGTTCACGCTTCTGAAAACGAGACCGGCCAGGTGGCCAGCATTGGCATAGGGATCCCTGGAGTGGTATCTGCAGTCACTGGTAGGGTAAAAAACTCCAATGCAGTATGGCTCAATGGCCAACCTATGGATAAAGACTTGGGAGCTATGCTGTCACGTGAAGTGCGTATCGCCAACGATGCCAACTGCTTTGCGCTTTCTGAAGCGGTCGACGGTAGCGGAGCAGGTAAAGCTGTAGTGTTTGGCGCCATACTGGGAACAGGCTGTGGCGCCGGGATCGCTATTAACCATAAGGTGCACGGCGGCGGCAACGGTATCGGCGGCGAATGGGGCCATAACCCCTTGCCTTGGATGACGGCCGACGAGTTCAACTCTACACGCTGTTTTTGCGGCAATGCCGACTGTATCGAGACCTTCGTATCCGGTACAGGTTTTGTACGTGACTTTCGCGCTCATGGAGGCGAGGCAGCCAGCGGTATCGAGATTGTCGCCTTGATGGCCAAGGGCGACCCTCTGGCCGAGGCGGCATTTGGTCGTTTTATCGATCGTCTGGCTCGGGCGCTGGCTCATGTGATAAACGCATTGGATCCCGATGTGATCGTGCTTGGTGGAGGTGTCTCCAACATAGATCTGATTTATGAGTATCTGCCTGCACTACTTCCCAAGTATGTGCTTGGTGGTGAGTGTGCGACGCAGGTGGTGAAAAATCGCCACGGTGCTTCATCAGGCGTTCGAGGGGCTGCCTGGCTTTGGGCTCCTGGTGAGCATGCGGCTTTACCTGGGCTGACCACAGCGTGATAAGGCCGCTAGCTATCGGAGATTTTTAGGTTTTACGATTCACTTTCTGTCTGTAATGCCTCAGGGATGAGGCCCTTTTTGTACTTGTGTATTTGGCGCCCGGTCTTTTAGATTGAGGCGCCGTTTTTTATTCTGCACACACCATTGTAAAGTGATCATCGCCTCGGCAGAATAGTCGCCTGCTATTGGCTTATAGAGGTTTGGGGGAAGTGTGGCGAATTTGATGTTATTGATGGCGGCTGCCATTTGGGGCTTTGGCTTCGTGGCGCAGCGTCTGGGGATGGAGAGTCTCGAGCCTTTTGCCTTTAATGGTCTGCGTTTTGTCATTGGCGCACTGAGTTTGCTGCCACTGATCTGGATATTGAAACGTCGGGGCAGACTCAAAGGCGTGGCTGACAAAGATTTTTTACGCCAAGTACTTATAGGGTCACTTGGATGTGGCGGTATTTTATTTATCGCAGCTTCTTTCCAGCAAGTTGGCTTATTGCACACCACGGCCGCTAATGCTGGTTTTATTACCGGGCTCTACATAGTGCTGGTGCCAGTGCTCGGGTTGTTTTTAAAACACAGCACCGGCAGCAACACTTGGCTTGGTTGCGCCGTCGCCGCGGTGGGGCTCTATTTCTTAAGTGTGGGTGAGAATTTTACCATTGCATACGGTGATGGTTTGCAGCTGGTTGGCGCACTCTTTTGGGCAATGCATATACTGGCGGTGGACCATTTTGCCCGCAGAGTTGCTCCTGTGGTATTAGCTTGTGGCCAGTTTTTGGTGTGCGCTCTGGCCAGTTTTGTGGTTTCTTTGGCTATGGAGACCACTAGCATGGCGGGAATTCAAGCCGCCTGGGGCGCACTGGCCTATGCCGGTTTGGTCTCTGTCGGGGTGGCCTATACGCTGCAGGTGTTGGCGCAAAAGCATGCTCATCCGGCCCACGCGGCCATTATCTTAAGCCTGGAGACGGTATTTGCCGCCATAGGTGGCGTGTTATTTCTGGGTGAAAGTCTGTCAGGTCGGGCGCTTTTCGGCTGTGGCTTGATGCTGCTGGGGATGTTGATAAGCCAGTTGCCGCTGCGGTATTTGATAAAATCGAGACAACAAAAAGCGGCATAATTGCCGCTTTTTGTTTGAGCCTTTATTAAGAATTAGGCGTTAATCGACAATATCCAGTACTACGTCGTCACCTATGGTGTATAGCGCCTGAGTGAGCCGCTGCTCGGCGGCTTCATCTTTTACGCTTAAGCTAAAGTTGGCACGAAACAGGGCGACACCCGTGTGACTGGCGGTCTCGTAATGGGTGGAGAGACGTTCGATGTTGGCCCCCAGTTCGTTGATCTTATTTGAAATGTCATGTACCAGCCCGGGTCTGTCATAGGCCACCAAGGAGTAGCGGCGGATGGTTTTTGGTGCCAGTGCCTTGCGGGTCTTAGCGTAGGTGAGGGTCAGGCCTTCGATACACTCTAGGTTTTCCAGCAGTGTGTCCCAGTTAGCCGCGGGCACTTCGAGTAGCAAAATAGCCGCGAAGATACCGTCGATGTGGCGCAGCTCAGAGTCGAGCCAATTACCGCCGTGGCGGCTAACGCTATGGGCTATCTGTTCGACCAATCCCGGTTTATCGGCAACTTGCAGGGTAACTAAGTATCGTAACATTTCGCATCGGCTCCATCAGTTGGTTGAGTGCTGTGTATCGAGAAGACCAGGGCAAGGTGGGACCTTATTTAGCTTAGTCGTTAACACTCTAAAAAGCGGCTCAAAAAGCTAAATAACCTCTTATAATGATGACATTTTCGAGCTGTAACAATAGTGTCATCTTTGCGTCATATAATCCCGACTGTCAGAAAAAGGGCTTGCCTCGATTCACTATAGTTAACATAGCAGAAACGACAATCCCAGCGAAAACTCTACTGAACAAAAATAAACGAGGTTCTTAATGGAAACTCAGGTAATTCAACCTGGTTCTACTGCAACAAATTTGTTGACGGGCAAGGGCTCCAGCAAGCGAGCATTTAAAGATAAGCTTACCCAAGTTGGGGTGACGATGGGCGGCACCATGGTGTTTGTGGCCCTTTTGCTGATCTTTTTCTACCTACTCTATGTTGTAAAGCCGATTTTTGATGGGGCAGATGTCGCGCCTGTGATGAATGTCGAACTGCAAAACGCTACGTCGCCAGCGCTGATGGTGGGGAGTGATGAGCAAAATGAGATCCTCTATCGAGTGGCACAAAATGGTGAAGTGAGCTTCTACAGTTCGCTGAACGCCAGCTTAGTTAAGCATGAGCAAGTGCAGGTGCCCTCGGACGCAGAGATCGTCAGCAGCGTTGCCTCTGTGCCAAGTGAGCAGCGTTTTGCCTATGGCCTCTCTAACGGCCAGGTGATTATCGCTGGCGTGAATTTCGCGGTGAGCTATCCGGGCAATAAGCGTCTGATCACCCCAAGCGTACGTTATATGCTGGGTGAAACGCCGCTGCAGGTGTCTGAGGCGGGTAAGCCTCTGTATCAACTGACATTTGCCACAGCCTCTGACAAACTCAGCTTCGCCTACCGTGATGCTGACGGTCGTTGGTTCCTGACCCGCCATAACGGTGAAGAGAACATGATGACCGAAGAGGTGGAGTGGCAAGCGACCACGAGTCCTATCAAGGAAGCGCCTACTCAAGTGGATCAGCAACTGATGACCCCAGATCAGCGCCAGCTTTTACTGCGCTCGGGTAATCGTCTGTTTGTTTACGATATCCGTTATGTCGATGAGGTCGCCCTAAGTCAGGTGATTGAGCTGGAACGCGCTAAGACCAAGGTGACTGATGTCGCTCTGTTGGCCGGTGCCAGCTCACTGCTGGTGAGTTATGACAATGGTCAAGTCTTCCAATATTTCCAGGTTAATGGTGACAAGGGGCGTCAATACCAGGAGATCCGCGAATTTAAAAACAAGGCGGGTGTGAAGCGTATTGCCGGTGAGTTTTATCGCAAGAGCTTTGCCACCGTCAGCGAGTCTGGCGAGTTGGATCTGCTTTACACTACGAGTCAGCGCAAACTCTTTACCGAAACCTTTGATCTGGCCCACGCCAGTCAGATGAGCTTTAGTCCACGAGCCAACGCCCTGGTGGTCGAGGCCGGTAACAAGCTGCACCTGTTTGCGGTCGAAAACAGTCACCCTGAGGTCTCTTGGAGCGCCATGTGGAGCAAGGTGTGGTACGAAGGTTATCCTGAGCCGCAATATGTATGGCAGTCAACGTCAGGTTCCGATGACTTCGAGGCCAAGCTTAGCTTGATGCCGCTAGCGTTCGGCACCATGAAGGCTGCGCTGTATGCCATGCTGTTCGCCACGCCGCTGGCCATTGCCGGTGCCGTGTACACCGCTTATTTTATGTCGCCAAAAGTGCGCGCCGTAGTGAAGCCGACCATTGAGATCATGGAAGCCTTGCCGACGGTTATTCTTGGTTTCTTAGCCGGTCTCTGGCTAGCGCCTTTGATTGAAGATCACCTACCGGGAATCTTTATGTTACTGGTGCTTCTGCCTATCAGTATCTTGTTGACCGCACTGGCTTGGTACAAGCTGCCCGGTCGCTGGAAACAGCGTCTGCCTGAGACTTACCAAGAGCTAATGCTGGTGCCAGTGATCTGTTTCGTCGGTTGGTTTGCCTTCTATATCAGCCCGACGATCGAAGTGGCCTTCTTTGGCGGTGATAGCCGTCAGTTTATCACTAACGAGCTGGGGATCACCTTTGACCAACGTAATGCGCTGGTGGTGGGTATCGCCATGGGCTTTGCGGTGATCCCGACCATCTTCTCTATTGCTGAAGATGCCGTGTTCTCTGTGCCGCGCCATCTCTCTAACGGCAGCCTGGCACTGGGTGCCACCAACTGGCAGACGCTGACACGGGTTGTCTTGCTGACGGCCAGCCCGGGGATCTTCTCTGCAGTCATGATGGGACTCGGCCGCGCCGTTGGCGAAACCATGATTGTGCTGATGGCTACAGGTAACACCGCCATCATGGAATGGAGCGTGTTCGAGGGGATGCGTACCCTGGCGGCGAATATCGCCGTGGAGATGCCAGAATCGGCTATCGGCAGCTCGCATTATCGCGTGCTCTTCCTGGCGGCCTTCGTGCTGTTTATCTTTACCTTCTTCTTCAACACCATTGCTGAAGTGGTGCGGCAGCGTCTGCGTGAACGCTACAGTTCACTGTAAGGGAGATTGGCATGTTATCGATATTTAATTTTTCGCCTGTGACGTTAAGAGGCCAGTGTAATGGGTAAGTGGTTTAAGTCGGGTTCCCCCTGGATCTGGATGACAGGTGGCGCCGTGAGTATCAGTTTGATCGCTGTATTAGGTTTGTTGCTCCTAATCGCATGGCGTGGTTTGAGTTACTTCTGGCCAGCGCAGATCTACCAGTGGGAAGTGGTGGATCAGCAGGGCAAGCGCTCAACCATTATCGGTGAGATCTACGATAAGGAGGCTGTGCCTACCGAACGTCTGGTCTCAGCTGGACACAAGTTTAGTGAAGATCCCGGTGAGCTGGTGACCCGCTATCTGATCAAAACTGGTAACCGTGAGTTTGTCGGTCTAGATTTTCGCTGGGTGCTGGAGACAGATATCTTGTCGCGCACAATCCCGGAGGATGTTGCCAAGCTTGAACGTGCAAAAAACGGTGACTTCTTCGGTTATCCTATCGCCATCATTGAAGACGGTAAGCGTCTGCCGCTCAAGGATGTGGAAGCCTCTTTTGAGGAACATATTGACCGAGCGGTAGCCCTAAGCGATAAGGCGACCAGCTTGCAAAAGAGCGAGATTGGTGCCATCAACTATGCGCTGGAAAACCTGCGTCTTAAACAGCGTCGTTATGAACTGGACAACGCCCTGACCGACAGTCGTAAGCTTGAGCTTCAAGCCGAGCGCGATAAGCTTCAGGCCGAATACCAGGTACTGGAAAAGGCCTTCTTTGACCTGCGCGCCGAGGCTGGCCGTGATGCGGTGATCGTGCGTGATATGCGCGGTGAAGAGGTGACCCTCAAGCTAGATAGCATCTTGGGCGTAACCTACTCAAACCGTCTGGGGATCTTGGGTAAGCTGGGTCACTGGTTTAGTGGCGTGGGTAACTTTGTCAGCGCCGATCCCCGTGAAGCCAACACAGAGGGCGGTGTCTTCCCGGCCATTTTCGGTACCGTGTTTATGGTGATGCTGATGGCGGTTATCGTCACTCCATTTGGCGTGGTCGCGGCTATCTATCTACATGAATATGCGAAAAAGGGCCCTATTACTAAGATGATCCGCATCGCGGTCATTAACTTAGCGGGTGTGCCATCAATCGTGTATGGCGTGTTTGGCCTGGGCTTCTTCGTCTATATGCTTGGTGGCTCAATCGACCAACTCTTCTACCCTGAGGCATTGCCGGCACCGACCTTTGGTTCACCAGGGGTTATCTGGTCGGCATTGACGCTGGCTATTCTGACGCTGCCAGTGGTGATTGTGTCGACCGAAGAGGGCCTTAGCCGTATTCCGAGTTCGGTACGCCAGGGAAGCTTGGCACTGGGGGCCACCAAGGCCGAGACCCTGTGGCGCATCATTATCCCTATGGCGAGCCCGGCGATTATGACAGGTTTGATTTTAGCGGTCGCCCGCGCGGCCGGTGAGGTAGCGCCTTTGATGCTGGTGGGTGTGGTGAAGTTAGCGCCGACCCTACCGATCGATATGAACTTCCCCTTCGTGCATCTTGAGCGCAAGTTCATGCACCTGGGTTTCCATATTTATGATGTGGGCTTCCAAAGCCCTAACGTAGAAGCGGCGCGTCCATTGGTTTACGCGACCTCCTTCTTGTTAGTGTCTGTGATTGTGAGTCTTAACCTGACCGCCATCGCGGTACGTAATCACCTGCGAGAGAAATATCGCTCGCTGGAACACTAACCTAAAACCTGAATTAATCGCGCCTGGGCTAGGCTAGGGCGCGAATAACCTTTATCCTGAAGTGATTAGGAACAGATATGATTTCGATAGATCAGTCGGTAATGAAAACAGAGACTTTAGACTTAAATAATTTAAGCAGCGAACAGACCGCACTTGAGATCCGTAACTTAGATCTAAAATATGGCGACAAGCAGGCCCTGTTTGACGTATCGATGAAGATCCCCAAGAAGAAGGTGACTGCCTTTATCGGCCCCAGTGGTTGTGGTAAGTCAACCTTGCTGCGCTGTATCAACCGCATGAATGACCTAGTGGATAACTGCCATATCGGCGGCGAGATCTTGCTGAACGGCCAGAACATCTATGACAAGAAGGTGGATGTGGCCTCCTTACGTCGTAACGTGGGTATGGTGTTTCAGCGTCCTAACCCTTTCCCTAAGTCTATCTATGAGAACGTGGTTTACGGTTTGCGTCTGCAAGGGATCAATAACCGTCGTGAACTGGATGAAGCCGCCGAGCGTTCACTGCGTGGCGCTGCGATTTGGGATGAGGTGAAAGATCGTCTCCATGACAACGCCTTCGGTCTGTCAGGTGGTCAGCAGCAGCGTCTGGTGATTGCCCGCGCTATCGCTATCGAGCCAGAAGTCTTGCTGCTCGATGAGCCAACTTCTGCGCTCGACCCTATCTCAACCTTGACCATCGAAGAGCTGATCACTGAGCTTAAGTCGAAATATACCGTGGTGATCGTGACCCACAACATGCAGCAGGCGGCCCGAGTATCGGATCAGACGGCCTTCATGTATATGGGCGAATTGGTGGAGTATGCCGACACCAACACCATCTTTACTACGCCAAAGAAGAAAAAGACCGAAGATTACATCACAGGTCGTTACGGTTAATTGGGCCTGAGCCGGATTTGAATTGCAAGAATTGATAAGGTTGAATGTCAATGGAAAACATGAACTTAAATAAACATATCTCGGGTCAGTTCAATGCCGAGCTCGATGATATCCGTAACCGCGTATTGGCCATGGGGGGCTTGGTTGAGCGTCAGCTGGAGCAAGCTCTGGATGCTTTGGGCAACCTGGATGCCGAACTGGCGCAGAAGGTGATTGATGGCGACCATAGCGTCAATGGTATGGAGGTCTCTATCGATGAGGAGTGCACCCGTATCATCGCTAAGCGTCAGCCTGCCGCCAGTGATTTACGCCTTATTATCGCCATCTCGAAGACGATTGCCGACCTTGAGCGTATCGGTGATGCTTGTGTAAAGATCGCGAATGCGGCGCTGGACAAGCGCCTCAAGAATCAGCAGCCGCTGTTGGTGAGTATCGAGCATATGGGACGCCACGCGACCCGTACCTTGCACTCGACCCTGGATGCACTGGCGCGTATGGACGCCGATGTCGCCATCGAGCTGCACAAGGAAGACGCTAAGCTCGACAGCGAATATGAAGGCATTATTCGTCAGCTGATGACCTACATGATGGAAGATCCACGCTCTATCCCTGAGGTACTCGATGTGCTTTGGGCGGCGCGTGCGGTAGAACGTGTGGGCGACAGATGCCAGAACATCTGTGAATACATCATCTACTATGTTAAGGGTAAAGATGTGCGTCATACCACTTATGAAGAGATGAAGCAGATTTAAGCCTAGCTTAGATGAGCCAGCATCATGATGGTAAGATCATGAGTTAATTAAAAGCAGCCTAGGCTGCTTTTTTTATGCCGTTTTTTGCTTAAAGCGAGGCCCTGTCCTTGATAGTGTTATCTTGGTCATTGCTTGATGACTATTGGCTTTAGGGTTAATAGTGAGAAAGGGATAGCTGTTACCGGTTAAGCTTTGTTGAAGGGTTGTGTATTAGGCTAAGTAAGGCTGCAAATCAGTTTAATCAACCTTGGCTCGTAAAGCCGGGCATTAAGAGTCACAAAGGGAGGCTTGTTATCGTGTTAGCGATGTTTGATAGCGCTAAAGGGCGTAAGGTGAGCGCCGGTATCGGTATATTATTTGCGGCGCTGTTGGCCTATAGCCTGACTAAGGGGGGCTACCTTTATCTGGCTGAGGTAGCTCGTACTAAACCTTTCTTTATCTTCACTAACCCCGCGTGGGGACTCTGCTTGATCTTGTTGTTTGGCGGACGTCAGAGTACTAGCGTCTTGGTTACCCTAGTAATGCTGTTTTCCCTGCCACTATTTGCCGCCACGCTCTTTTATCTTGGTTATTGGCCCTTGAGCAATTATTTGATTGGCGGCGAGGCGCCAAGTCTAGGTCAGCTGAATGATTGGTTTTTGACCTTAGCCTATGGTCCCTATGGGGCGCAGTTTGATTACTTCACCATTGCCAATCGGCTGTCAGACTTTCCCTTCTATCGTGAATTTATGCTGATGGTCATATTCTCTGGCGCCGTGGCCATGGTGGCGCTTATTCCTGCTGCTTACACCACCTTGATTGAGATCTTGGCTGCCAGACGAGGCCTAGATAGCGAAGCCAGCACTCTTTGGGCTGCGCTGTTATCGCTGTTGGGGCAGATGCTGTTGATGGCACTGTTTTACACTATCGTTTACCCTTTGTTCTCCTTTGCGGGCACCTTGCCCCTAGGGCTTAACTACCTGGCGGTCTGGACACTCCTGCTTACACCGCTATTTGGGCTTGGTGTGGCGCGCTTTAATCGTCGACTGGATGGTGATGATAAGCTAGGCGTCTGGATGGTGCGTTATTTTGCCTTGGTCTTACTGGCGCTCATTGGGGCTTATATCTGGGTGAATATCGATGAGCTGGTGTCGATAGCGAACCTGATAGGAAAAGGGGAGTTCCAGCCGCTGCTCTCCTTCGTGTTTTTGTTGAGTGGCCTGTTTGCCCTGTATATGTTGCGAAGTGTAAGGACTAAAGAGGTGCGATGAGCCGTATCATAGAGGTACTCGATTACCAGAGGCATTGGCCAGAAGTCTTTGAGGCGGAGAAGGTGCTGTTGCTAGCTGTGCTGGGCGATAGGGTTATCACTATCGAGCATATTGGCAGTACCTCGGTGCCTGGACTGGCGGCCAAACCCATTATCGATATCTTGGTTGAGGTTGATAGCCTAGCGGCGCTTGACGCCAAAAGCAGCCAACTTCAGCGCTTGGGTTATCGGGCACGTGGTGAGCATGGTATTGCCGGTCGCCGTTATTTTCAAAAAGGGGGAGAGCAGCGCAGCCATCATCTGCATGCGTTTCAATCTGGGAGTGCGCAGCTGACTGCCCATCTCGCCTTTCGTGATTATCTTATCGCGCATCCACAAATGGCGGGTGAGTATGGTCGGCTAAAGCAGCGCATTGCAAAAAAGGGTCAGCATGACAGTGAAGCTTATATGGCGTTAAAGGCAGATTTTATGGTTGAGACTTTGGCGTTGGCGCTTGGCTGGTACGCCGCTAATTCATCGCGTTAACTCGTTATACTCATGCTTAAAGGGGATGTTGAGCGCTAAGGTGCCACGCCGCCGATTCCCTTTTACGGCAAGTATAGGTATATTGCCACTGAATTAAGTCGCCCGACGCTTGGGCAAAAAGAGAGACGAGCTTATGTCTACCCATCAAGGTCAAAGTAAATTAGATAAAGTGCTGGCCGAAGCACGTGAATATAAGGCCAAGCGCGAGTCAGGTTATCGCGAGCAGGCACTGAAACTCTACCCCTGGATCTGCGGACGTTGTACCCGCGAATTTACCCATTCCAATCTCAGAGAACTGACAGTGCATCACAGGGATCACAATCATGACAATAATCCGAGCGATGGCTCAAACTGGGAGCTGCTCTGTCTCTATTGTCACGATAACGAACATGCCAAGTATGAAGAGTTAATTCAGTATGGCCCGACGAGTGAAACTCAGGTAGAAGCGGCCACCTATAATCCCTTCGCCGACCTTAAGAGTATGATGAATAAGAAGTAAGGCTCGCGCCTTGTTAGATTTTCGCGTCTTGCGCTGCGAGACGCTGCTCCGCCTCAAGCCACTTCTGACGGCTGATGATCTGCCGGTTTTCGCTCCTATGCCCAGCCAATTTTCGACGCTCAACATTATCCCAAATTTGGGCTTGGCGTGACTCGTCAGCTTGCCCCCAACCGACAATCTCATCGATATGCCGAAAACAGCCCATACAGATATCTTCATCATTTAAGCCGCAGCGGGCCACGCAGGGTGATTGCATCGTTTCTGTTTTTACTCAATTTGTGATCCTGGCCGCATTCTAAAGTAGCTAGTGCCGTGATTCAACCTTGGTCTGCCGCTGGAACCTTGCAGGTACAACTGTTAGCATTCACCATTTAATTGTTTAAATTCAATTGTTTGTGAAATTTTATGGGGTGTTGTTATGGGGCTGAGATACAGAGCTGTCCTACTGGTGATCGGTATGTTGAGTTTATCGGCCTGTTCATTATTAGAAGTTAAGCTAGAAAGCGGTATTGAGCCCTTGCCTCAGGCACAGCTCAACATGCGTGTCTTTAGCCGCGACTTTAGTCATACCTTCTATGCCAAGGTGGAGCAGGGGGCAGATCAAATAGCTCAGGCTCAGGGCGATCAGCTAACGATCAAATCTAATACCCTGATGTGGAAGATTAACAGTGAACAGGCGCTGCAGCGGGCGATTTTTCAGGCCTCCCCCATTGCCGCCATGGTGGATACCTGGACGCTGACGGCGCAGATGAGCGCGTTTTTCGACAGCGGTGCCGGTCAGTCGCTCTTTGGTGAGCAGCAAAGGATCGCCATCGAAGTGAGTAAGGTGCTGCAGGCCGATTTTGAACGTTCGGTAAAAGGTTTTGTGACGCCGACTGAATTTGAGAAATATCAGGGTTTTATCAAAGACTATGTGGCGAAAAATCCGATTAACGATCTAACCTTTGCAAGACACTCAGCCTTTAATGACTGGCTAGCCTATCGCAAGATTAACGAGTTTGAGGCGGTGACCACTTTCGGCACTGTACCTGAGGTGATGAGCGATGTATCGGATCGTATGGCGATGATTGCCGAGCAGACCCCGAAAATATTGGGCTGGAAGGCTGAATTATACGCGCTCCATGCCAACATTAACCCTGAGACAGTCCAGCACACCCTACTGAGCATCAGTGACACCTCGGCCAAGTTTCAGCAGTTGATGGCGCAAAGTCCTGAGATGATGCAAGCGCTGGCGGTGGATCTGCGTCGTGAGCTGGCCCCTTTGCTCGCGCAGCTTAGCGAATCAACCGATGACAAGTTAGCCAAGCTGTCTATTGAGCGTCAGGCATTAGCGCAGATGGTTAAGCAGGAACGGTTGGCGCTGGAAGAGATGGTGGATCGGCAGCGAGTCGCGGCGGCTGCCGATCTTGATACCATCAGTCAACATGCCGTTGAGCTGGCGTTTCAAGAGCTGACTAAAACCTTTAAGAGTCTAATTCTCTATCTGGTGCTGTTTTTTGTGGTCTGTTTCTTTGCTCCCCTGGGATTAGGGGTTTGGCTGGGTAAGCGGATGGCGCTGAAACAGCCACAAAGCTAAGCTTTTCGTAACGCTAACATGCTCCAGGCTGTGATTGGCGACCAAGCTGGTTTACAATTTATGGGCGCCGGTCTTTGTTAACCGGCGTTTTTTTGTTAAGGAACTCAGATGTCGTATGCACAAGCGTTTACCGCCTTAGATAGTCTACTGACAGACAGCAGGGCATTGTGGCAGGTTAAGGCCTTCGAGGCTGATGACTTGCCCTGGCAGGCGGAATTTCCTCGCCTTGCAGACTTGGTATGGCAAATTGCAGACGATGAGCTCGATGGGCTGGACAGTGACAGTGAAGCCCTTAACGAGCGCTTAATTCCGGCATTGGCTGAAGATCTCACCGCCCGCGGATGCTCATGGCCCCTAGCTTTGATGAGTGAAAGCGCACGGGCGGGCAGCCAAGTGTCATCAGCGAAAGATGTTGAGCTCGATGAGAGTGAGCTGGGCCACTTTAGCGCCCATATCAAGGGGCGCAAGTGGCAGCAGATCCTTGCCTTTGCCAGTAGGGTGAACTCAGGCGACTATGAGGTACTCGAGTGGTGCGCCGGCAAGGGGCACCTAGGACGGCTCTTGGCAAAGTGCAAGGCAAGTTCAGTCGTGAGCCTGGAGTGGCAGCAGAGCCTATGTGACGCCGGCCAGCAGTTTGCCAGCCAGTGGCAGCTATCACAGAGGTTTGTATGCGGTGATGCCTTATCTGGCGAGGCTCAGCGACTGCTTAAGGCCGAACAACATGCCGTGGCGCTCCATGCCTGCGGTGAGCTTCACCTCAGCTTGCTGCGCGGCGCCGCCAAGGCGGGGACCCGCGCGCTGGCGGTGGCTCCTTGTTGCTACCACCTGATCCCCCATAGCCATTATCAAGCGCTCTCTGGTTTAGGTCAGGCAAGCAAATTGAGGCTCAGCAAGCACGATCTGCAATTGCCGCTACAACGTTCGGTTATCGCAAACCCTAAGGCGAGGGCGCTGCGTTTGCAAGAGGTGGCTTGGCGTCTAGGGTTTGATAGCTTACAGCGTGATGTGAGGGGGGCTGCGCATTATCTGCCTATTCCCGCGCTGAAGCAGAGCCAGTTAAGTGGTAGCTTCAAGGCGTTTTGTCTCTGGGCCGCGGCGCAAAAGCAGGTCGATTTGCCAGCCCAGTGGGATGAAGAGGTCTATCTGGCCCGAGGGCTTGCCCGTCAACGTTTGACCAGGCGAATTGACCTGGTGGCCCATCTGTTTCGTGAAAGTCTTGAAGCCTGGCTGCTGCTCGACAGGGTGAACTTTTTGCAAGAGCAGGGGTATGAGGTGGCGTTAACCCGGTTTTGCGATCTGAATCTGACTCCCAGAAATGCGCTTATTTTGGCCAATTTGCCTTAATGGTGTTTTTGTCCTTTTAACGTTTAATTTGTGACCAGCCGTTTTTTTCTGAAACTTTGCATGACGGATCAAAGCGTGGCGTCTTTGGGATAATTTCGTTAATTATGTCTAAAAAAGCCGCCCTATGGCCGTTTTTTATTGAATCATGCGCCGTTTCTTGCTCAAATGGCGGGTTAACACTGAATGATAAAAATTGGCCAAATAAGTGCCGATATAATGAGCGAAACAGAACGGTTTCATGAAATATTCTCGCGTTTTTATAAATAGTCTGGCCTATGAGCTAGCACCTGAAGTGGTTTCGACTTCAGAGTTAGAGTCTCGATTAGCTCCCTTGTACCAAAAGTTTAGGATCCCTATGGGGCAACTTGCTGCCTTAACGGGGATTCATGAGCGTCGTTGGTGGCCCAAGGGCCATAGATTGTCTGATGGCGCTCTGGCGGCGGCTCACAAGTCTATCGAGGAGACGGGGATCAGTGTCAGTGATCTCGGCGCCGTGGTGTATACCGGCGTTTGTCGCGATCAACATGAGCCTGCAACCGCTTGTCGTATCGCGGCCGAGCTGGGAGTGTCTAAAGACACGGCTATCTATGACATCAGTAACGCCTGTCTGGGCGTACTTTCTGGTATTCTCGACATCGCCAATCGCATCGAGCTTGGGCAGATTAAAGCTGGCCTAGTGGTCTCTTGTGAATCGGCCCGTCACATTGTCGATATCACCATAGATAACATGCTCGCCGAGCCCACCATGCAAAACTATGCTCAGTCGCTGGCAACCCTAACCGGTGGTTCGGGCGCGGTGGCCGTGCTCTTGACCGATGGCAGCCTGCCGCTAAAAGGTGAGCGTCAGCATCAGCTGTTAGGTGCGAGTCATCTTTCGGCGCCCGAACATCATAATCTCTGTCAGTGGGGATTACAGGAGGCGGGCACTCAGCTGTATCGTGAGTTTATGCGTACCGACGGCGTGGCGCTGTTAAAAGAGGGCGTCGAGCTGGCAAGACACACCTGGGAACATTTCCTTGAGCAGCGTAACTGGCTGGTGGAACAGGTGGACAAGGTGATCTGTCATCAGGTTGGTGCATCAAACCGTAAACAGGTATTGAGCGCGCTGAATATCCCGCAAGAGAAAGAGTTTCCTACCTATCAGTTGCTGGGCAACATGGGCACAGTATCTTTGCCTGTTACTGCGGCGATGGCACACGATCAGGGCTTTTTGCGTAAGGGCGATCAGGTAAGTTTTCTGGGGATCGGCAGTGGACTCAACTGCATGATGCTCGGCCTCAAGTGGTAGTGCCTTTTTCGTATCATTCCCTATAGCATTGCATATTGGCGGCGCCCTAAGGCGGCGCCTGGCAAAGAATAATTAAAACAGGAACCTCCATGCTTGATTCGCTATTTCCGTTTAAGCGCAATTACTTAGATCGCAATGGCCATAAGTTGCATTATGTCAATGAAGGCCAAGGTGAGCCTGTGGTCATGGTGCACGGCAACCCCAGCTGGTCATTTTATTATCGCAATCTGATCTCAAGCCTTAGCCCGACGCACCAGTGCATAGTGCCAGATCATATTGGTTGTGGTTTGTCCGATAAGCCTGACGATGTCGGTTATGACTATACCCTGAAGAATCGTATCGACGATTTGGAAGCACTGCTGGATCATCTCGAAGTGAAAGAGAATATCACCCTGATCGTCCATGACTGGGGCGGCATGATAGGCATGGGCTTTGCGGCGCGTTACCCTGAGCGGATTAAGAAGCTGGTGGTGCTCAATACCGGCGCTTTTCATCTGCCTGAGGCTAAGCCTTTTCCCAGGTCGCTGTGGATCTGCCGTAACACCTTGTTAGGCACAGTGTTGGTGCGCGGTTTTAATGCTTTTTCTTCGATAGCTTCATACGTGGGCGTGAAACGTGCGCCTATGCCTAAGCCTATTCGCGAGGCCTATGTCGCGCCATTTAACTCATGGGCTAATCGTATCTCAACCTTGCGCTTCGTGCAGGATATCCCGTTAAAACCTGGGGATCGTAACTACGAATTGGTAAACGAGATCAGCGATAAACTGTCTAACTTTAGCCAACTACCTATGCTGATCTGCTGGGGATTGAAAGATTTCGTATTCGACAAGCATTTCCTCGATGAGTGGAAGCGCCGTTTCCCCAACGCCGAAGTGCACGAGTTTGCCGATTGTGGTCATTACATTCTGGAAGACGCCAGCGAGCAAGTGGTGCCCCAGGTGCAAAAATTCATGGCGCAGTAACTCAAGATAAGGTTGGCCAATATGTCACAGGGTATTCAAGCGGGCGCTAATCTGTGCCGTCATCTGCATCATGCCGCCGAGATCTTACCTGAGCAATTGGCGGTTGCCGTGCAGCAGGCTAGAGGTTTATTTACCAAAAAGCTGACTTATCAAGAGCTTAATTTTGCTCAGCTCGATGAGATGAGCGATACCTTAGCCCATGGGCTTAACGCCTACGGCATTAAGCGCGGTGATAAGGCTGTATTGATGGTTACCCCCAGCCTTGAGTTTTTTGCCCTGACATTTGCCCTGTTTAAGGCGGGGATTATCCCTATCTTGGTGGATCCCGGTATGGGGGTTAAAAACCTTAAGCAATGTTTTGAAGAGGCTGAGCCCGATGCCTTTATCGGTATCCCTAAAGCTCATTTGGCCAGACGCCTGTTTGGCTGGGGTAAGGCTAGCCTGACCCGTTTAGTGACCGTTGGCGGCAGCGCCCTGTGGGGTGGTACCAACCTGAAACAGCTCGCCGCTATGGGCGCCTCGAAAGGGCGCTTTACTATGGCGCAGCTGGATGATGATGAGATGTGCGCCATCTTATTTACCAGTGGCAGTACAGGTACCCCAAAAGGGGTTGTCTATTCACATCGCATGTTTGAGGCGCAAATAAGCGCCTTAAAAACCGACTATCAAATTGCGCCCGGTGAGCGGGATTTGGCGACCTTTCCGCTGTTCTCCCTGTTTGGGCCAGCGCTGGGGATGGCCTCTATCGTGCCGGACATGGATGCCAGCAAGCCCATTACCGCCAATCCTGATTATATATTTGCGGCGATTGACCGTTATCAGTGCAGCAATATGTTTGTTAATCCTGCGCTGATTGAGCGTTTGGGACAGGCAGCTGAGGCCCGCAGCACTCAGCTCAAGTTAAGCAGTTTGAGGCGGGTGATCTCGGCCGGTGCGCCGGCGACCATCGCCTCGATAAAACGTTTTAGCCAGATGCTAAATGCCGAGGCGCCCGTACTTAACTCCTATGGGGCGACCGAGTCATTGCCGCTTAGCATGATTGGCAGCAAGGCCCTGTTTGAGACGACGGAGATTACCGACAATGGCGGCGGGATCTGTGTCGGCAAGCCCATTTCCGGCGTAGAAATTAACATCATCGCCATAGATGAAGCCGAGATCCCCACTTGGTCACCGGATCTTTGTCTGCCAACTGGCCAGATAGGTGAGATAGTGGTGCGAGGGCCCATGGTGAGCCCTAGCTACTATCGCCGTGATAAGGCCACTCGAGAAGCCAAGATTTTCGATGAGCAGGGGCAGCACTATCACCGCATGGGGGATCTGGGCTATTTAGACAGTCAAGGACGCCTGTGGATGTGTGGTCGTAAGGCCCATAGGGTTGATTGCTATCTAGAAGGCAAGCCTAAAAGTTATTATTCTATTCCCTGTGAGCGCATCTACAACACCCACAGCGATATTAAGCGTTCGGCCCTGGTTGGCATTAAGGTTAACGGAGAAGTAGCGCCACTCATCTGTTTGGAGCTGAAACAGGGACTAAGCTGCAGCAATGCCGCCGCACTCTATACCGAGCTGAGGCTGATTGGTGAAGCCCACGAGCAAACTCAAGGGATCAGCCGATTTCTTATTCATCCGGGCTTTCCGGTGGATATCCGCCATAACGCGAAAATCTTTAGAGAAAAACTCGCGATATGGGCCCAGTCAACCTACAAGGAGTAGCTAGGCGTGACCATGACACATCAGAGTTTAGCCAACCAACTAAGTCTGGCTCCTAAAGAGCAGCAGGCCCTCAGCCAGCTTGCCACTCACTGCCGTCACGCCTTCGTCACGGGAGCCGGCGGCTTTTTGGGCAAGGCGATATGTCAGCGCCTTTGCGCCGCGGGTATTCAAGTCACTGGCTTTGCCAGAGGAGCGTATCCCGAGCTTGAGGCCATGGGCGTGCGTATGATCAGCGGTGATATCTGCGATCTTAAGGCGCTAACCAGCGCCATGGCAGGTTGCGATCTGGTGTTCCATGTGGCCTCTAAGGCGGGGGTTTGGGGCAGTAAACAGAGTTACTTTAGCCCCAATGTGCAAGGCTGTGACAATATACTCAAGGCCAGTCAAAGCTTGGGGATTCAAAGTGTTGTCTATACCAGTACGCCCAGCGTTACCTTTGCTGGTGAGGATGAGTCGGGCATAGATGAAAGTGCGCCCTATGCCAGTCGGTTTTTGAATTATTATGGTGAGTCTAAGGCGATTGCCGAGCAGCATGTCACGGCCGCCAACGGTTCGCCAGTATCCGGCGGTGGCCAGCTTAAAACCGTCTCCCTTCGACCTCATCTTATCTGGGGGCCGGAAGATCCACACCTGGTGCCCAGAGTGCTCGCCAGGGCCCGCGCGGGCAAGCTGAAACTGGTGGGTAAAGAGGACAAACGGGTTGATACCATCTATGTCGGTAATGCTGCCTATGCGCATATCTTGGCGGCGCTGACCTTAAAGCGCGACCCGGATCGCTGCGCGGGAAAATGTTACTTCTTGAGTAACGATGAGCCTATCACCATGGCGGCGATGCTCAATAAGATCTTGGCCTGTGCGGCGCTGCCACAGGTCAATAAACGGGTGCCGGTTGCGCTTGCTTACTTGGCGGGCGCTGTGCTTGAGGGCGTTTACGGTTTGCTGGGTAAGCGCGAGGAGCCGATCATGACGCGTTTTGTCGCCAGACAGCTCTCTACCAGCCACTATTTTGATATCTCGGCCGCAAAGCAAGATCTTGGTTATCAGCCGCTCGTCTCTATCGACGAGGGGATGGTTCACCTTAAAGCCTGGTTGGTTAAGACTGGGCAGGTTTAACCAGGTACGCAATTGACCTGTCGTCTGTAATGCTTGACCTTCCGTCAGGCTCCTTCTTTGGCCGCAAAGCGGCGCTAAATGCCTTATAAGATCTCATTGGGCCCATCTTTGACTAATGTCTCGATGGGCCAAGTTGAGGTTAACCGTGGCTGATAAAATCTGCAGCTTCACTTGTCTGGGCGCCAGCTAAGGCGGCGACTTCAAGCATGGCTTGGGTGAGTCGACTGACCTGGGTCTCGCTGATGGTGTAAGGTGGCATGATGTAGATAAACTTTGAGAAGGGACGGATCCACACTCCGCGCTCGACGAAGGCCTGCTGCAGTTTACCGGTATTGACACTCTTTTCCATCTCAATCACGCCGACGGCGCCTAAACAGCGCACCGCTTTTACTCCCTTAATCTCACGCGCTGGCGAGAGCTGTTGTTTCATCTGAGTCTGGATGGCTGCGACCTGATCTTGCCAACGGTTTTTGGCGATCAGATCCAAGCTGGCGCAGGCCGCGGCGCAGGCTAGAGGGTTGCCCATAAAGGTGGGCCCATGCATAAAGACCCCAGATGGCGAGTCGCTGATCCCTAGTGCCACCTCGTCGCTACACAGGGTCGCCGCCAGCGAGATATAGCCTCCGGTTAGCGCCTTACCCAGACAGAGAATATCGGCTTGAATATCGGCATGTTGGTAGGCAAACAGCTTGCCGGTGCGGCCAAAGCCGGTGGCGATTTCATCTAAAATCAACAACACCTTGAAGCGATCGCACAGGGCGCGCAGCCCTTTAAGGTAGTCGGCGCTATAGAAATGCATGGCACCGGCGCCTTGCATAATGGGTTCGATGATCACCGCCGCTGTTGTCTCGTGATTGGTCTCTAGCAGTGCTTCCATCGCCTCGAGATCGCCCTCTTGCAGGGCTTCGCCAAAGGGGGTCTTGGGGGCGGGGGCAAATAACTGCTTTGTTACCGCTTCGCCAAACATGGTGTGCATGCCGCCTTCGGGATCGCACACGCTCATGGCGGCAAAGGTGTCACCATGGTAGCCCTGCTTAACCGTTAGAATACCTTGCTTACGCGGTGCATTACGCCCTTGCCAATATTGCAGTGCCATCTTCATCGCCACTTCGACCGCAATGGAGCCTGAGTCGGCCAGAAACACCTTAGTCAGATTGTCGCTGGTCATGGCCAGCAACTTCTTACTCACCTCGATGGCGCTGTGGTGGGTGATACCGCCAAACATCACATGACTTAGGGTCGATAGCTGCTTTTGCATCGCCTCTAGGATATCGGGATGACTGTAACCATGGACACAGGCCCACCAGGAGCTGGTGCCGTCGACGAGCTTACTGCCATCTTCCAGGGTCAGTTCACAACCACTGGCAGACACCACACCATAGGCGGGTAGCGCCTGGGTCATAGAGGTATAAGGGTGCCAGATATGCTCTTTGTCAAATTGGTGATCTATGGGGGTGAGTGAAGACATAAAACTCCCTGGTTAAATTTTAATCATTAGTAAACCAATTAAACTGGTTGGCGTTGACAGATTAAGACCTAAGGGTATGCTAAGCAACATAAATGTCGTCGGAGTTGATGGTTTCGACGTAAAAATTGCAAGGTGAGGGTTGGTAAATAATGTCCGAATTAGTCTTACGTCATGACTGGCAACGTGATGAAATTGAAGCGCTTTTCGCGCTACCTATGAATGATCTGCTGTTTAAAGCCCATAGCATTCATCGCCAGCACTTCGACCCGAACGAAGTACAGATCTCACGTCTTTTGTCGATCAAGACTGGCGCTTGCCCGGAAGATTGTAAGTATTGCCCTCAGAGCGCCCGCTACGATACCGGGCTCGAAAAAGAACGTCTTATCGAAATTGAGAAAGTGCTCACCGAGGCGAAAGCCGCCAAGGCTGCTGGCGCTTCACGTTTCTGCATGGGCGCCGCGTGGCGTAATCCCCATGAGCGTGACATGCCTTACCTTAAGGATATGGTCAGCGAAGTGAAGGCGATGGGTATGGAGACCTGCATGACCTTGGGTATGCTGTCTCCTTCTCAGGCAAAAGAGCTGGCCGACGCCGGTCTTGATTACTACAACCATAACCTTGATACCTCGCCAGAATACTATGGCGATATCATCACTACACGTACCTATCAGGACAGACTCAATACCCTGGACAATGTGCGCGCGGCGGGCATGAAGGTGTGCTCGGGCGGTATTGTGGGCATGGGCGAGCAGGCGAGCGATCGCGCCGGATTGTTGCAACAGCTGGCGAATATGGAGAAGCATCCCGAGTCTGTGCCCATTAATATGTTGGTTAAGGTTGCCGGTACCCCATTTGAGAATCTGGACGATCTCGACCCGCTGGAATTTGTGCGTACCATCGCCGTGGCCCGTATTGTGATGCCGCTTTCTCGCGTACGTCTGTCGGCTGGGCGTGAAAAGATGACCGATGAGCTGCAAGCCATGTGTTTCTTTGCTGGTGCCAATTCTATCTTCTACGGCTGTAAGCTGTTGACCACGAGTAACCCTGAAGAGAATGAAGATATGACGCTGTTTAAGCGTCTCGGACTGCATCCTGAGCAGGGCCAGGCGGCAACGGTAGAAGAGGAGAAGGCGGTGTTTGCCAAGGCTCAAGCGGTTAAAGACAAAGCAAGCCAAGCTTTCTACGACGCTGCGGCGCTATAGTCGCCCAGAACCCTTATCAGAGGCATGAATCAGAGCCATGACCAGACTCGATCATAAGATCCTCACTAAGATGCAGGCCGCCGAGGCCAGGGGGTTGCTCAGGCAACGAAAGCTGCTGAGCCAAACGGCCCAATCGCCTGGTCTGATAACTCATGAGCAGGAACTTAAGCGTAACTTTGCCAGCAATGATTATCTGGGGCTGAGTCAGTCTCCCGATTTGATCGCGGCGCTGGCAGAGGGAGCTAGGTGTTATGGTGTGGGCAGCGGCGCTTCGCCACTGGTGACCGGCTATAGTCAGGCACACTATGAGTTAGAGCAGGCCTTGTGTGAGGCCACAGGCCATGAGGCGGCCTTACTCTTTAGCAGTGGCTTTAGTGCTAACAGCGCCCTAATGAAGACGTTATTTGATAAAGAGGCGGTAGTGGTAGCCGATAAGCTAATCCACGCCTCCCTTATCGATGGCTTATTAGAGAGCGGCGCCGAGCTCAGGCGATTTGCCCATAATGATTTAGCGGCGGCTCAGCGTCTGGTGCAAAAGCATCAGCCTGTCGCTGTCGTCACAGAAAGCGTGTTTAGCATGGATGGCGATCAGGCACCTGTTCAAGCCCTGTATGATTTAGCTAAGGCGAATGATGCCTGGTTGATCGTCGATGATGCCCATGGTTTTGGGGTCTTGCCACTTGGCTCTGGACAGGCGATGACTGCCGCTTGCTGTGATATTCAAATCGTCACCTTTGGCAAGGCGCTTGGGTGCCAAGGCGCCGCCATTTTAGGCTCTCGCACCTGTATTGATTTCCTGGTAGCCCATGCCCGGGACTATATCTATTCTACCGCCTTGTCGCCGGCTAATGCCTACGTGGCAAAGCAGGCGGTGCAGCGGGTGGGAGAAGACAGTCAGCTGCGTGAGCGATTGAAACAGGTGGTCGATTATTTTCGCTATGTTTGTCAGCAGCAAGGTATCGAGCTGCTCGGCAGCGAGACTCCTATTCAGCCTTTGGTGGTTGGTGCCATCAACACCCTATCTGAGGTGAATGCTAACCTTAAAGCCGCCGGATTTTGGGTGGGTGCCATCAGACCGCCCACAGTGCCTCAGGGTAGCGCCAGGCTGAGGATCACCCTCAATGTTAATCATAGCCGGGCCGATATTGATGCCTTGGTGAAACAGCTTAATCTCGTGTTGAGGGAGCAAGGCGTAACAGATAAGCCAAAGGATGCCTAATTAGTGAGTAGTAGACTTGTGAGTACAGCAGTCGAGTTTTCTGCCCAAGCTGGGGTCAGCTGCGCCGATAAGATAGCGCGGCAATTTTCCCAGGCGGCAAGCCAGTATCAGCGCCACGATCTCTTGCAGCGTCAAAGCGCGGCCAGATTGCTAACTAAGATCACGCCTCAAGGGCGTTTGTTGGATCTGGGCTGTGGCCCGGGCACTGCTTTTGACGATAGCTCAAACAATACCCAGGTGATAGGTCTGGATATCGCCCCTGGCATGCTGTCACAGATGCAGGTAAGATTTCCCCATTTTGGCGCCCTATGCGCCGATGCTCAGGCACTGCCCTTGCAAGATGCCTGTATCGATACGCTTTACTCAAACTTAGCCCTGCAATGGTGCCGCGACTTTGACAGTGTTGTCACAGAGCTTACCCGAGTGGTGCGCGCTGAAGGCCAGTGTCATCTTGCTATAGTGGTCGATGGCAGCCTGCCTGAATTGCAAACTCTGGGGTTGAGAGTCAATCCCTTTGCCGAGCCCGATTCGCTTCTTAGCTGCTTCGATGAGGCAAATTGGCAAGTGGAAAGTGGCGTCGTAGAGTCCCTACAGGTGCATTTCGACGAGCTGAAATCCTTGCTTTACTCCATCAAAGGCGTTGGGGCTTCGGCGGCTGTAGATGGCGCTGCGCAGCAGACACAGTCGCAGCTTCGGGGACGTAAAGATTGGCAGGCGCTGAAGGCGCTTGCAGAGGGTTTGCGTCAGCCACAAGGCATCCCGCTGACTTATAAAATCTTATTTATTCATGCCAGCCGCAAAGGTTAGCTGAGGAAAGCTGTTATGCGCTATTTTATCGCCGGAACCGATACCGACAGTGGTAAGACATTGGTCGCCTCATCCTTGTTGTATCTTGCCAAGCAGCAGGGCAGTACGCTGGGCGTTAAGCCCATTGCGTCAGGTTGCGAGTTGACCACAGAGGGACTTAGAAATCCTGATGCCTTGGCTTTAATGGAACACTCGAGTGTGCGCCTGGATTATACACAAGTGAATCCTTTTGCCTTTGAACCTGCGATTGCGCCCCATATTGCGGCTAAGCAGCTTGGGGTAAACCTTGATGCTCAGACGGTCGCTGAGCATTTAGCGTCGCTACCTTTGATGGATGTGGATTTTGCTCTGGTTGAAGGAGCTGGTGGTTGGCGTCTGCCTCTAAACGAAAATCTGAGGCAAGCAGGTAAGATCAATCCTCAAGGGTTTCTCTCCTATGTGGTGTCGCAACTTGATATGCCTGTGATCTTAGTAGTTGGCGTGAAGCTGGGCTGTCTCAATCACGCCTTGTTAACCCAAGAAGCTATCCTTAATGACGGCGTGAGGATTGCGGGCTGGGTGGCAAATTGTGTCGATCCTCTAATGGATGTGACCAGTGATAATCTATCGACACTCACGACGTTAATGCAGGCACCCTGTTTAGGCATAATCCCTTACCTAGCAGAATCTAACGCCGAGAACGCTGCGCAATATCTTGATTTGAGCAAGTTATCGCCTGAATCAGCGTCAGTTGAGTAATTATTAATAAAGATTAACGGCTTATCTTTTTAAAGCCCTTAAATTTAAGATTCGCTTAATATGGGGCTTCTAGACTCCACATCAAGATCTACACTTTTAGGCGTGGATACACTCTCAATCCCATTGCCTGAAAAATTTTTTATGATTCCCCCCTTGAACTCTGTCAAAGTGGACATATTATGTCAGTTAGGTAGACAGATGACACATAGGGTGTCTCATATAGAAGCTTATAGGAGCTGACATGAAGCGTATTTTTTTATTGATAGCGACAAACATGGCAATTTTGCTGGTTGCGTCAATTGTGATGTCCATTCTCGGTGTTAACACATCGACCATGGGCGGCTTGTTAGTGTTTGCGGCGATCTTCGGTTTCGGTGGCGCCTTTATCAGTCTAGCGATCTCTAAGTGGATGGCGAAAAAGACCATGGGTTGTGAGGTGATCACGACTCCTCGTGACAACATGGAGTGCTGGCTGCTTGAAACTGTTGCGCGTCAAGCCGATCAGGCGGGTATCAAGATGCCTGAAGTGGCTATCTATCAGTCGCCAGAACTCAATGCCTTCGCCACAGGTCCGAGCAAAGATAACTCTTTGGTCGCCGTGAGTAGCGGGCTGTTATATGGCATGACGCAGGATGAGATTGAAGGGGTATTGGCCCACGAAGTAAGCCATGTGGCTAACGGTGATATGGTGACCCTGACGCTTATCCAAGGCGTGGTAAACACTTTTGTGATCTTTGCTGCCCGTGTAGTGGCAAGCATTATCGACAACTTCGTTTCCAGCAATGATGAAGAGGGCGAAGGTCTAGGTATGTTTGCCTACATGGCGGTTGTGTTTGTGCTTGATATGCTGTTTGGTATTCTGGCATCTATGATTGTGGCTTACTTCTCTCGTATTCGTGAGTTTAAGGCCGATGCTGGCGGTGCTAAGTTGGCGGGTAAGCATAAGATGATCGCAGCCCTTGATAGATTGCGTCAAGGCCCTGAAACGGGTGCGATGCCAGCGCAGATGGCGGCTTTCGGTATCAATGGTAAGAAGTCGATGGCTGAGCTGTTGATGAGCCATCCGCCACTTGAGAAGCGTATCGAAGCGTTACGTGCCCAGTAAAACAGGGTAGGTTAAAATGAAACGGGAGCTAATCGCTCCCGTTTTTCGTTTTTATCCATCAATTGCCATGATGAGGAGTTCGACTTGCCAAATCGCATGATATTAGTGTGATTTAGATCAAATTTGTTTGTAACTCTGTGGTTTGCGGCATAGATATTTGATTAAGTGCACGTTTTTAAGGAATTGCTGTTGTTACTATCGCCGCTAGAGAAAATTTGCCTATTTGCAAAACCTTAGCTATTTTAAGCTAAGTTGTGCAATTAGGAACAAGGCATGATGGGATATAACAACTAGACCCCACACAGCCAAACCAAACATAAAAGAGGATATTATCGTGAGCAATAAAATATTAAGTGCGTTATTTGGTGCAGGTTTGGCGGCACTTGCCTTGTCTCCTGCGGCAATGGCTGAACCTCAGGAACTTGCAGAAATGCACGCTGAGATGGAAGGTTGTGAAGCATGTCACGCCGATGGCGAGCCTTCTGCAGATGGTGCTCACGAGTTTGAGCAGTGCCAAAGCTGTCACGGTACCTTGTCTGAGATGGATGCAGTGCATAAGCCACACGACGGTAATCTGATGTGTGCTGACTGCCATGCTCCTCATGATTCTAACGTAGGTGACAAACCGACTTGTGACAGCTGTCATGATGACGGTCGTACTGCTGAATCTGTGCTGAAGTAAACAGATTTATAATGTGAAAAAACACCGACTTATCGTCGGTGTTTTTTTATGTCTGCAGCAAAGCGTAACTCCTTCCTTCTTCTGTTTTATTGACTTTCCTATCGCCGTTACTCTCTTTGCTTACTGCCGAATCTAAGTCGCTGAGACTCCTGTTTAGTAGAAAAGTATTAGTCCTATTTGCTGAATAGATACTTTGGCTAACTGGAGTTAATACTCATTGTGGACGTACAAGCTGTGACTTAGATAGATAATCTTGGCCACTAAAAGCAATCTGGTGCGTCAAATGACCCTAACTAAGCAGATGATTCCTAGTTTAAAAGCCGTTTTTTTGCGCAGTATAGTTAGCCGGTATTTATTTTTATTACTGAGTTTTGGCTTAAACTCGGTGACAGTTGTTGCTGCGGATCTTAGTGAGTTTAATGAGTTAGCAGGTGGCGGTGATCAGGCCATTATTTTCCAAAACGGAAATCTTTTACAGGGTGAGATAGTACAAACCGGTGTAGATAATAACGCAAGAATGTCACAGCTGGGCGAGGCAAATAGCGCGGATCTTCGTCAGCAAGGGATCGGTAATCAGGCCTATTTACTACAGCAGGGAGAGGCTATTGAAGCCAGTTTATTGCAGGTTGGCGTTAATAATAGTTTGATCGTGTCGCAATTGGGCGTGAGTTTATCGGTGGATGCCGAGCAACTAGGTAATGACAATCGCGCATTTGTACAACAATCTGGCGCCGACAATGGGGTGACTATTTACCAAAATGGCTCGGGTCATGGGGTTATCGTTACTCAATGGGGCAATGCACAGCGGGCAACTATTACCCAGGGTTATCGTTAAAACCCGGGAAATGATGAAATGTCGGGCGAATGTAACCTAGGCTAACGAATTATTCTGCTCATGCTTCATAAAATTAGCGCAATTAAGATGTTATTTTTTAAATCTATAGTTGTTATGATATATCGGTTGATGGAATACGCTAATAGCTAGTGACATGGAGTGAGCAGGATGTTCAAAGTGATAAATTGGGTAGTCGTTTCTCGGTCGCAACTCTTGATCGATCTATTGGAGACACGTTGGCCACAAGAGTTTTTGGTTAAATTGACAAAAGTGGCGCCTGAGTCTGTAGAAGTGACTATGAGTGAAGGGAATTACTCATTGGTTGTGATTGATTTGGCGACGATAGATGTACAGCGTGCCTATCAGTTACAAAAACAGATAGAGAAACGCTATAGTGCCCGCGTTGTGTTTCTACATTACCCCAAACTCATCGATGCACGATTTTTAATTTCTCCCATAACCGCCGCTGTATTTTATGGTGACGCCTCGCTAGAACAGATAGGTAAGGCGTTGGCGAATGTGCTGCGGGGGCAAACTATTATTCCTGCTGATTTGCTCAGTGCCACTTTGGATCAGGAACAGCTTGAAGGTACCGATAATCTTACCATTCGAGAGCGCGAGGTACTGCAAGCTTTATTAACCGGCAGCACCAATGTGGACATTGCCAATCAGCTGTTTGTCAGTGAGAGCACTATTAAAACTCACCTTTATCGTGTGTTTAGAAAAATAGGTGTGTCGAGTCGTGGTCAAGCTATTGCTTGGGCACAGACGCATCTGCATGAGGTACAGCAGTGATAGTCTTCGGCCGCTTACTCTTGTTAGCGGCCATTTCGGCACCCGTTTATTGTCAGGTGACTGATGTGGAGGAGCGTTCTCGCATGGCCGCGCAGAGCACCAGTGATGCCGCGCCTAGCCAGGAGTCAGATCTCATCGATGGTTTGATCCTCAACCGCGCTATGACGCGAATAGGCCACAGGTTTTATCGAGAATTTGTGGCCGCCTATCGCGATATTGGCGGTATGACGGACCATGGCGGCTTAAGCATTGTCGAGCTGGCTACAGCGCGAAGCGGTAGCAAGATCAGTGTACTGCACAATCGCAAGCCGGTGTTTGTGA
The DNA here is from genome assembly GCF_002215585.1 of Shewanella marisflavi. Taxonomy (NCBI): domain Bacteria; kingdom Pseudomonadati; phylum Pseudomonadota; class Gammaproteobacteria; order Alteromonadales; family Shewanellaceae; genus Shewanella; species Shewanella marisflavi. The sequence goes on along the minus strand of NZ_CP022272.1, from coordinate 2,449,777 downwards.
CAGTCGTTTCACCGGCAAGCCGTCAGCTGGATAAGCTGGCACTTCAGTCGGCAAAGCGGGTTGATGCGATTTTGAAGCAAAATAAGCAACAGGCGAGCTGGGCTCAGTGGTTGGATCCCGATTTAGCGCCTGATGAATTTTAATAGGGATATTGAATGATGAATCACGCTAAGCCTTATCTGGCTGTCGCTGTGCTATTGATGGGCACACTAAGCCTCAATAGTCAGGCAACACAGCTTATCTACACCCCAGTTAACCCCAATTTTGGCGGCAGCTACCTTAATGGCTCCTATCTGTTGGCCAATGCCTCAGCGCAAAATGATCATAAGGGCGGCTCAGGTTACACACCGCCAAGTGCGCTGGAACGAATGGCAAGTTCCTTAGAGTCTCGTTTAATGAGTCAGCTGTTTAACGATGCGGCCAATGGCGGCGAAGGCTACCTTAAAACCACAGATTTTGAGATTCAAGTAGTCAACGAAGATGGCATGCTGCTGGTGCATATTACCGATCTGCTTACTGGGGAAACGACAGTGATCGAAGTGGGTGGCCTGAGTGACAGTTCGAGTGTAGGTGGCTAAAAATGAAACATTTTTTAATAGTCATTAGCCTAGTGATCTTGGGCGGATGCTCAAGCACTAGTGAGCTTGAGCGAGTACAGGCCTCATCAAGTCTGATGCCAAAAGGTGAGAGTTATTACGATCTCATCAACTTACCCGCGCCTCAAGGTGTCATGCTCGCCGCTGTTTATGATTTTCGCGACCAGACGGGCCAGTATAAGCCGATCCCCTCGAGTAACTTCTCTACCGCCGTCCCCCAAAGCGGTACCGCCTTTTTGGCGCAGGCATTAAATGATTCAAGTTGGTTTATTCCGGTAGAGCGTGAGGGTCTGCAGAATCTGCTCACCGAGCGCAAAATTGTTAGGGCGGGTTTAAAAGGCGATGCCAACAAGCTCCCCCAGTTGAATTCGGCGCAGATTTTGATGGAGGGCGGTATTGTCGCCTATGACACAAATGTAAGAACTGGCGGGGCGGGTGCTCGCTATTTAGGCATAGGTGCCGCTACCCAGTTTAGGGTTGATACCGTCACGGTTAACCTGAGGGCTGTGGATATTCGAACCGGACGCTTGCTCAGCAGCGTGACGACGACTAAGTCTATCCTCTCTAAAGAGATCACCGCTGGTGTATTTAAGTTTATCGATGCCCAGGAGCTACTTGAATCAGAGCTGGGCTATACCTCCAATGAGCCAGTGAGTTTGTGCGTTGCTTCGGCAATTGAAAGTGCCGTAGTGCATATGATCGCCGATGGGATCTGGAAAGGTGCGTGGAATTTAGCGGATCAAGCCAGTGGCCTTCGCAGCCCAGTGTTACAAAAATATTGGTTAGAGGCACACTCGGAAGCCAGGGTGATGGCCAAAGTCAGCCAGGGATAAGTCAGTCAGAACAAGTCAAAACTGGATACATCTCTACTCTCTTGGTGGTTTAGGCAAGAAAAATGTACTTGATGTGCTTATTAAACGCTAGAAAACTGACGCAAAAAAAATAATGTGACTAAGTAATAGTTCTTATCACTTAGTGTGACTTAGTAGTTAATTTTAAAAAGATTATTGCCTTATTCTTTGTGTGTCTATGTCGAACTCAGCAAGCTTTTAGTACAATTCGTCAAGTTTTTGACTTGCTGAATAAAAAGCCATGAAAAAGTTAGCATTATTATTAGTGTTATTGCCTCTTTATGCACATGGAGTGGCACCTTTTGGTCTTAAATGGGGCGATGATGTTAGCCTGTATGAAGAGGCTAAGCATCAGGGAGATGATATTTGGGTGCAGACCCAAGTTGTACCTAAGGCCCTCTCTATCGCAGAACATTATTTGCTGTCCGGTGATGTGCAGCATGGCTTGTTGCAAGTTACCATGACGAGTTACAAATATGGCGTGCATGCTGATGAGCTAAATGATGATTTTCAAATCGTTAAACAGTCTCTTATTAAGTCTGGCTATCTAAAGACAGACTATGTTGCCAGTGAGTTGAGCTCTTATCAATGCGTGTTGCAGGGAACCTGTTCGGGTAAACGTTGGTATGCTATCGATGAAGACGGTACCTATGTTGCGCTCGAGCAGCTGGCAAAAACCCGCCAGGATGCCTATATCAAAATGACTTTCAAATCACCCGAGTTGATGGAGATTGAAGCCGAGCGCGAAGAGTTGAAGCAGCTCAAGCAGCAAGATAAATTAAATAGCGATAAATTAGCGTTCGATTAGATAACTGCTAGCACCTATAGTGGCCCGGCACCTTTAAGGTGGCGGGCTTTTTTTATGTATTAAACAGCTTAGCTGATATAAATTTCGCCACTCGATACAGGGCATAACTCCTTTATTTATATGACGGATCACAAAATGGTATTTTGTGAGTATACTGACAGGGTTAACCCTATATCGAGGATAGTGCAATGGCCGAAGAGACCATTTTCAGTAAAATTATTCGACGCGAAATCCCTGCCGATATTTTATATCAAGATGAATTAGTGACAGCTTTTAGAGATATTGAGCCAAAGGCACCGACGCACATTCTTATTGTGCCTAATCATTTGATCCCCACAGTGAATGATGTCAAGGCATCGGACGAAAAGGCCCTGGGCCGGATGATGACAGTGGCGGCAAAGCTCGCTGACGAGGCTGGTATTGCCGAAGATGGCTACCGCCTGATCATGAACTGCAATAAACATGGTGGGCAGGAAGTATTCCATATTCATATGCATCTGCTGGGCGGTGATTTCTTAGGCCCGCTAGTGTCTCGTCGCTAATGGCGATTGCTGAAAAACGCTGGAGAGCATATGAAGACAAATCCTGATTTTTTTCCGCTGACTGATTTGGCGACTCGCTTTGTGGACCAGCTGGTACAGTGTCGCCGTCTCGGCCTCAGCGTGCTTGAAGCCAGCGAACAGCATGTGTTGATCGAGCTTCCCTACAGTAGCGAATTGATTGGTTACCCCGATACAGGTGTGATCCACGGCGGCGTGATCACCACGCTTATGGATACCGCCAGTGGCACAGCAGTGGTCTGTAATATCTTTGACAAGTACAAGTCGCTGGAGTTGTCGCCAACCTTAGATCTGCGGGTCGATTATATGAAGGCCGCCGAGCCAAACAAGAGTGTCTACGGTTTTGCCGAGTGCTATAAATTGTCATCGAGCGTGGCTTTTACCCGGGCGATCGCCTATCAGGATTCTATCGATGATCCTATTGCCCATGCCGTGGGTTCATTTATGCGTATCAGTCCTGAAATGGTGGGTGAAGCCTTTAGACAGGCGCTAATGGGAGAGGGCCAATGACAGTACCTGAGCAAGATACCCACAAAGCTTTGAATGTTAAAGATATCGTTAAGAAGGCGACCGAGCTTAATGATTTCGGCCATCTCTTAGATCACGTACCTTATGCTAAGTTTATTGGTATGCAGGTGGTGCGTTTCGGTGATGAGTTGGTGTTTCAGTTACCCAAAAAAGATGAAAATATCGGCAACCCTACCTTACCAGCACTCCATGGTGGCGTGATTGCCGGATTTATGGAAATGTCGGCTATTGTGCAGTTAATGGTGTTTATGCAAACCACTAAGGTGCCTAAGATCGTCGATTTCTCGATAGACTATTTAAGGGCGGGACACCATAGAGATAGTTTTGCCGAGTGTAAAATTACCCGTCAGGGCCGCCGTGTGGCCAATGTGAATATCAACTGCTGGCAAACCAATCGTAAGGCGCTCATTGCCACTGCCCGAGCCCACTTTTTGATTGAGTGATCAGATACGCTTCGGCGTGTAAGGAGAATACTGATGAAGAAGGGATTAGCCATAGTTGCCATTCTGTTCGGGCTGAGTGCCTGTGCGCCCCATACCGGCGGGATCATGGCGAGCTCTACCGGTGAAAGCAGGGTTGATAACCGCTCCTTTCATTCCGACGTGGATGTCACAGGAGTCCTGACTGTAGTAGATGCGGGATTTTTAAGGGCCCGCGGCACTATTATCAGTAAGGCAAAGACAGATTTGCAGCTGCAATATAAGTTTACCTGGTATGACATTAACGGCGCCACCATCGAAGATGAGGGAGTTAGCTGGAAGTCCCTTAAGTTACATGGCAAGCAGCAGATGCAGGTGACCGCTTTGTCCCCCAATGCTAATGCAGTGCGTTGTGAGCTCTATGTTAGACAGGCCTATTCAAACTAAGGTCGCTATATATTGATTAAAACGTCGGCATTGCCGGCGTTTTTTTATGGGCCATGCGCAAAATATGCGTTAAAAATGTCAACTCTTTGTATGACTCATGTATAATCGGCCTCGCCAAGGGGTGTTAACGCCAAGCTAAAGGCTTCGCATTGACTGAGATGTTCGCTAGACAAACCCTTAGAACCTGATCCGGCTAATACCGGCGTAGGAATGGGCCACAACACTAGATTTAACACTATCTAACTGTGCATTCTTTCTCGCTTTTTTAAGTGCCGGATCTCAATATTTATTTGAGGTCCTATGTTTACATTAAAATCCTATTCTCCTGTCGCCCTTGCCGTGGCGGCTGCATTAACCCAAACCACCGTTTTCGCCAGCGATACGCCTGTCACCACAGATGAGATGGAAGTGATTGTTGTCACCTCCGACTTTCGTCAGTCGAGCTTAGATAAGGTGCCTTCCAGCATTAGCGTTATCGAGCAGCAGCAGATAGAAGATGAAGGGGCGCAGCATTTTGAAGATGTGCTCAACTCTATTGCTAACTTTAACTGGTCTGGCGGCAGCTCCAGAGCCAAATATTTTCAGATCCGCGGAGTGGGTGAGCAGGAAGAGTATCAGGGAGCGCCTAACTCTTCTGTGGGTTACATCATAGACGATATCGATCTGTCGGGTCTGGGGATGGTCTCCAGCATGTATGACCTGCAGCAGGTGGAAGTACTGCGCGGACCGCAAGGGACGCGATATGGAGCTAACGCTTTGGCAGGCCTTATCTACCTTAAGAGTAACGACCCGACCTCAGTATTTGAGCATGGCGCCGAGCTGCAGCTAGGTGACGATAATCTGCGTACCTTTAGCGGCTTTAGTTCAGGCCCCTTAAGTGATTCAGGCAAGTTGTTGTATCGCGTGTCGCTGCAACAACATGATCAAAATGGCTACCGAGATAACCTTTACCTGGGCCGTGATGATACCAATGCGCGGGATGAATTTACCGGGCGCATCAAACTGCGCTGGTATGCCACCGATGATTTAGTGGCCGATTTCAACCTGATGCACGCCAATTTCAATAACGGCTATGATGCCTGGACATTAGATAATAACGGTTTTGATACCTTAACCGATGAACCGGGCGTGGATAAGCAGCGCACTACGGGCGGCTCGCTAAAATTGACCTATTCGGGCGCCGAGCATTTCGAGTTGGTCTCCTTAAGCTCTATGGCACAAAGTGATACTCATCATGGCTATGATGGTGACTGGGCCAACCCTGAATATTGGGCGGCGCGCAGTTGTGACGGGGAGCCGTGTCAGTATGACTATACCTGGAACAAACTGGGGGATCGAACCACGCTATCGCAAGAGTTTCGTCTAAGCTCGACGGATGCAGGTCGACTCTTTAACGACAGTACCGACTGGTTGGTGGGCATCTATGGTCTCAGGCTCACCGAAGACAACGACACCCTTGAATTCTATAACGGCTGGGAAGATGGGCTGACTGCCGAATATGAGGCAACCAATTTAGCACTCTTCGGTCAGTTAGATAGCGAGCTAGGTCAGGGCTATGCGCTCTCTGTCGGTGTACGCTTCGAGCGCCGTGAAAGCGAATACAGTGACTCGGCCGAAGATGCCTTTGCACCATCGGAAAACATGTGGGGCGGTCATATCGCCCTGAGTAAAGCCTTGAGCGATCAGCATCAAGCCTATGCCCGTATTGCCAGAGGATATAAGGCTGGTGGCTTTAACATGTCACTTCCCTTATCGCTAAGCGACAAAAAAGAGTTCCAGGCAGAGACCTTGTATAACTATGAGCTTGGCATCAAGTCTGAGTGGCTCGATGGTGATGCAAGCACCCATTTCTCCCTCTTCTACATGGACAGACGGGATCAACAGGTCTCGGCTTCTCAGCAAAATCCCGATGAGCCACAGAAATTTATCCTATACGTCGAAAACGCGGGCAGCTCACACAACTATGGTGCCGAGCTTGAAGCCAACTGGTATGCCACCGATAACTTAAAACTCTATGGCACACTGGGCTGGCTCGAGACAGCCTATGGCGATTATGTCTACCAGGATAAATATGGTGGGGAAGTGGATTTGAGCGGACGCGAATTGGCTCACTCGCCTAACTTTACCTACAGTGCTGGCGCCACCTATCGTAGTGAAATGGGCTGGTTTGTTAACTTAACGACCAGTGGGAAGAGTAAGTTCTACTACTCTGACAGTAACGACTCTCAGTCTGAGGCCTATACCTTGTTTAATGCCCGCTTAGGCTATGAGACAGAGACCTGGTCGGCTTATCTGTGGGGACGCAACCTGCTTGATGAAAAGTACGGCGTGCGCGGTTTCTATTTCGGTAATGAGCCTGATAACGGCTGGGCGGATAAACAATATATTCGTTACGGCGATCCGCGTCAGCTAGGCGTCACCCTTAACGTCAAATTCATGTAATAACCCTCACTAAGGGGCGAGCATTCAATCGCCCCCAAAAGGAGCTAAGATGAAACTAACAGCTGAAATCAGCATGTATCCGTTAAAGGATAATTATATCGACCCCATTCAATGGTTTATCGATAGGGTAGATACCTATGCCAATATCGAGCGGCGAACCAATGCTATGGCCACACAGGTGTGCGGCGAGTATGGCGAGGTGATGGCGATGCTGGCAACCGAAATGCAGGCGGCACATGAGAAGTGGGGCAAGGCGGTATTTGTGGTCAAGTTTATTGGCGGCGAGTTGGATCTCTCTCACCAACAGTAATTCAAGACTGACCCACTGATAACAGGAGCGATGCTTAAGCTATGACAGATCTCTGGTCTGCCTTATTGGCGACACTTTCCGGCGCCTTCGCCGAGGCCAATGGCCTGACAGCCTGGGAAGCCGTGGCGGTATTACTGGCCTTGGCCTATCTGGCGCTCGCCATGCGCGGCAACATCTGGTGCTGGGCGGCAGCCTTAGTGAGTACGGCTATCTATACCGTGCTGTTTTGGGAGGTCTCTTTGCTGATGGAGTCGCTGCTAAATGTCTATTACATGGTGATGGCGGTTTATGGCTTCTGGCTGTGGCGATACGGTGGTGGCGATGATAACGGCGTAGAAGTGGTTAGCTGGTCGCTAGGGCGACACCTCTATCTTATTCTGGCTACCAGCGTCGTTTCCTTAGTGGTCGGTCACTTGATGGCCAGTTACACCCAGGCGTCCTATCCCTATCTCGATGCAGCAACCAGCTGCTTTGCCGTGATGACAACTTACCTGGTGGCCCGTAAAGTACTGGAAAATTGGCTTTATTGGGTAGTGATCGACCTTGTTTCCATCTACCTGTATCTCAATAAGGGACTGATGCTGACCTCTTTGCTGTTTATTCTGTATGTGGGCATGGCCATAGGTGGTTACTTTTTGTGGCGCACCAGCATGCATCAGGGGATGGGCGAGGATGGCGCTTACTCCTATGATTAAGCTGCCTTGTTACCCTTTACGCATAAGTAAGGGCCACTATGGCGCTTAATCGTCAACAGGCAACAACTTGGTTGCAATGCCATCTGCCTTCTAATGTACTAAGCGAGGTGGAAAGGGTTTTCGCAAAGCTGGGTTGCTACATAGATGACAGCTGGGTAGTCGCTCCCTTGTCCCGCGGTCTGAGTAATCAGAACTATCACCTAGTGACTGGCAACGGGCAGTTTGTGCTGCGGATCAATAGCCAGGCCAGCAGTCAGATCTGCAAGCGAGACGATGAGGTGATGAATTGGCGCCTGGCCCAAACAGCGCAACTGGCGCCTGAGTTACTTTATGTGTCAGACGACAGTCGTTTTTATCTGAGTCGCTATATTCAGACCCAGCAGGACTGGAGTCAGCTAATGACGGCTAATCCCGCTCATCCGCTTATAGAGGAACATGAGTGTTGGCCTGGTGGCGAGCAGGCGCTGTTGAGGCTGCTGAAAGGGCTCAGCGAACTGCCGTTACCGGCTAATTCTATGTCGGTAGGGGAACAGTGGCATAGCTATTATCAGCAGCTTCAAACGATGGCCGATGGCCCAAGTTTGCCCGAAAGTTACCAGCAGGCATGGCAGCAGAGATGGCAGGCACTAAAGGCCCTTAGCGAGCGAGTCGATGAGTTACTGCTGAGCTTAGATGCCTGCATGGTGTCACCCCAATACAGTCACAGGGACTTGAATCCTCATAACCTGTTGATGAGTGAGGGGCGTCTGTGGTGTATCGATTATGAATATGCCTGTAGCTCCCATCCTCTAGTGGATCTTGCCAGTGTACTGGCGAGCCACAGGCTCTCCTCAAACCAGCGTCATAGTTTGATCTTGGGCTACCTAAGCGAACACCCCCACCTTAACGACAGGGCGCAGGCAGCGATTCCAAACGCGGTCGCCCTCTACTGGATGTTTGCAGCCTGTTGGGCTCTGCTGATGGCAAGTCAGGGGGGGGCATGCTTTCAAGGCGTGCAGACCGAGCCTGATGCGAGTCTGCCCCATAGTGTGGCTGACTACCTGCAATGTTTCGATGACTTTATGGCGTTAATAGCCTAATTCTATTCAGAACTCTCATTTTTAGTGTCATAGACTATCTTCAAATAGACAGATTTGACGCGATTGATTTATCGGCCGAAATTTAAATCCTCTGATTTGGGTCTATTAGGTCATAACAAATTAATGAGAGAGTAAGCTATGCAGAAGTTGTACGCCCAATTTATTAAAGCCATAGGTCAGGTAGACGGGATCGCGGCCTTGGCCCTCAGACTCTATCTGGCGCCGGTTCTCATGCAAGCTGGCTACAATAAGCTGTCCAATTTTAGCGATACGGCGGCCTGGTTTGGTAATGCCGAGTGGGGTCTTGGCTTGCCAATGCCCGAGGTGATGGTGGCTCTGGCTGCAGGCAGTGAGTTTTTGGGGGGCATATTGTTGATCCTGGGCTTAGCCACCCGACTGATATCTATCCCCTTGATGGTCACCATGGCGGTGGCGGCCTTTAGCGTGCATTGGAAGAATGGCTGGTTAGCGATAGCCGATCCTAACTCCTGGCTGGCCAACGAGCAGGTATTGGCCTCGGCGGAGAAACTGGCAGCAGCCAAGTCTTTGCTTCAGGAACATGGCCACTATGATTGGCTAACATCGTCGGGTAACTTTGTGATCTTGAACAATGGTATCGAATTTGCCATCACTTATCTGTTTATGTTGTTGGCCTTGCTGGTGATAGGCGGTGGTCGTTATACCAGCCTAGATTATTTTATCGCGCGGCGTTACCTAGTTAAAACATAGGCAAGTCATAGATATAGGCTAAACAATCACCTTGGCCTCGAGTGACGAAATCCCACCAATTTGGTGGGATTTTTATTGCCAATTTGCTACTCTCGAGCAAGATTTTAATTACAGGATAATCTTCGTGGATGCTATCGAACTTCTGTTAACCCGTCAGTCTAGTCCCAGATTAGTGGCGCCAGCGCCCGATGAAGCGCAGTTAAATCAGATCCTGGCAGCGGCTGTGCGCGTGCCGGATCATGGCAGCCTCAGTCCCTGGGAGTTTATTATTGCCAAAGATGAAGGCTTAACACGTCTGGGCGCCTTATTTGTCGAAGCCATGCAAAGTGAAGGTGCCGATGAAGCGGCGCTGGCCAAGGCGGGCAATATGCCGCTGCGCGCCCCTATGGTCGTGACTGTGGTGGCTAAGGTGACGGAGCACCCTAAGGTACCGCCACTTGAACAGCATATTGCCGCGGGTTGTGCCTGCATGGCGATGCAGCAAGCAGCCTTTGCCATGGGGTTAGGGGGGATTTGGCGCACAGGTCCCTTGGCGTTTAATCGCCATCTGCACCAGGCGATGGGCTTGTCGGCGCAAGATCAGATAGTGGGTTTTCTTTATCTGGGTACCCCTGCCGTGAAGGCGCCCTTAAAGCCGCAAAAGTCACCCGAATCAGCGGTGCGCTATCTTTAGGTCGCCCTTTATGAGGAAAACTTCGACTTTGGTCGGGTTTACACTGTGGAGAAAACTGGCAAAGTGAAGGGGAGCCTGCATCCTACCTATGCAAGGTTTTCACCCTAAGTGATTGTGTTGCCCGCGATTAGCGGGCATTTTTTTGTGGTGTGTTACCAATGCCAGGCCTAGACGCCCACGCCGACATTGAGGGTTTCGAACCAGTCAAGGAACTGCTTGACCTGAGGACCGCGAAATATCCTGCCGTGTTGCGGGCAGAGGTATTGAATATCCAGCTTTCTCACCCGGTTTATCCAATCATTCTTGGCCCGATTCGAGGGCATCCACCTTTGGTGAAAATAGGCCATCTTGGCACAGTGCTGCTCGAAATCATCCACATAGATATCGGCTTGAGCATCTTCTAGGGCTGCCCCAACATCGCCGCTCATCAAGACCTTAGTCACAGGATCATAGACATGGAAATTACCTGAAGCATGCAGGTAGTGGGCGGGAATAAATTGCAGCTCCACCTGATCCAGGGCGAGGCTGCCGCCATTATCGGCAATGGGCTCATAACTGATGTTGTTCATGCCAAAGTGACGAATAAAGCCTTCCCACAGCCAGGGCGAGTAGAGTTTCGCCTTGGGTAGCGTCTGATCCCATAGTCCCAGCGACGAGATAATATCCGGATCCTGATGAGAGGCGAACAGGTGGGTTAACTGCTCCAGTGGAATATGTTTGACAATATTGGCCAGCATAGCGGCAAATAGCTCTATACCACCAGGGTCCATCAAGAGGGCCTTATGGCTACTGACGACCATGTACTGGTTGGTGTCGATGATCTTATCGGGTTTTTCGGGGTCGCGACCAAAGTAGAGCCACTTATGGGTGGGGGTTTCGATGATCAGCTCACTTTTCATGGAATCGACTCCTTGTTTTATGATTATGGGTGGTGCCGTGGTTAGGGGGCTGTGTTGCCAAACAGGGCGATGGCATGGTCGACCCTTTTACGGATCAGCTGGGCTACATCGTCGACCCGATTCGCCACATCGTTAAAGATGGCCTGGTTGGCCGTGTCGACGCGGCAGGCTTCGATGCGGCAGATAGAGGCAAGAATATTGGCGGTGCGCAGATTGCGTTTCAGCTCATAGAGTTGGTTTTCCATCTTATCGATGAGGCGATCAAATTCGTGCCGCAGGCGACTGTGGTTAGCTTCAGTGGCTTCGACGGCGGGGTTAATGGTATTGCCATAGGGCGCATTAGCAGCTTTTACTTTAGCCTGTTGGAAATGGTTGAGGGCAACCGCTGCTCTGGCCGTTTCGGTGGCGAGTCGACTGGCCCTATGGGCAAGTTGATTGATATCTGTTGCGGCTTTCATTGTGTAGGACGCCAGGTCATCGATAAAACCCGTTAAGGCTTTAAATCCCAAGGCGGCATTGCCCACCCGAGCTGAAGCGGCCTGAGCATTACTAGCGGTCAAATTGATCTGTTTACAGTAACTTAAGGTTTGGTTGAGCTCCGCTGCGACCACAGCCGCAATGACATGATATTGACTGATTTTCGGCGTATGTTTTGTCATTAGTGCCACTTCCTATGTAGAACCAATCACAGTATAGTCGAGATCATCGGAACTGAAAGTAACCTAGGAGAATTAATTGCTTACCCTAGAAACCGAGCGTCTTCTCCTGCGTGAGATGACGGTAAAAGATGCCCCATTTATGCTTAGGCTGCTCAATAGCGAAGGCTTTATCAATAATATTGGTGATCGCGGTGTGCGCACCTTAATGCAGGCAGAAAACTATATTATCGAAGGGCCGATAAGCAGCTATCAGCAACACGGTTATGGCATGTATAGCATAGTGCTAAAGGCCAGTGGAGAGATCATAGGTTTGGCTGGTTTGGTTCGCAGGGAGCAACTACCCGAGACGGATCTGGGCTATGCGCTGCTACCTGAGTTTTTAGGCCAAGGTTATGCGTTAGAAGCGAGTAAGGCTGTGCTGGCTCATGCCAAACAGCTTAAGCTGCAAACATTGCTGGCAATAGTGAATCACGACAATCAAGCATCGCGTGCGCTACTGACTAAACTCGGGTTCGAGAGCCAAGGGACCATGCCTTGGGCTGAGGATGATGAGGTGATGCTATATAAGATAACACTTTAATTAAATTGATTATTTTGTTAGCGTGTTGGTATCGGCTAGCCTACAGGTGTAGCAAGGCACCAAGATAAACATCATGGTGTCAAAGTACGAAGGAGATAATGCAAGGCTGGACAAGCTAAATAGGGGCGGGGGGCAGAGCTCCTACTATATCCTACTGGCGTTAAGTGCCATGTTAGTTTCATCTATTCTTCATCTGAATTTGTTACAACCAGAGCATCGGAGCATGAGCATGAATCAAGATCTCTTGAGAGGCTGTTTAAACGGTGAGCATGTGGTGTTAGAGCCACTGCAAGAGGAGCATATACCTGCGCTGTCTATTGCGGTCAGTGATGGTGAGCTGTGGAACTTATGGTACACCTCTGCGCCCCATCCCGATGAGATGAAGGCCTATGTGGAGCAGGCGTTAGCCAGCGAACAACGAGGGGAAGCTTTGGCCTTTGCGGTGCGAGACAAACGCTCTGGTCAGATAGTTGGCTGTACTCGCTTGATGTCTTGGGATCAGACCCACAGGCGGATCGAGATTGGCCATACCTGGTATGCCAAGAGCGCTCAGCGCACCGGGATCAACAGCGAGTGTAAGCTGTTGCTGCTGACCTATGCCTTTGAGGTGCTAGATGTGATTGCAGTAGAGTTTAGAACTCACTGGCACAATCAACCATCCCGTGAGGCGATCACTCGTCTGGGGGCCAAGCAGGATGGGGTGTTGAGAAACCATCGTATCCTCAAAGATGGCACCATCAGAGACACAGTAGTCTATTCCATCATAGACTCTGAGTGGCCATCGGTTAAGCAGGGGCTTAAGTTTCGTATGCAGCAATATCAAGATGAAGGCTAATCTAAGTGACGATTCAACAACAGGGAGGATTAATGTCAGGAGAATTACGCAGAGCAAGGTTGGAAGACACGGCAGTCGTGGCTGCGTTATTTGATGAATATCGCCAGTTCTATCACCAAAAGAGTGATATCGAACTCGCTACTAAATTTATTCATTCACGTTTAAGCAATCAGGATGCTGTGATTTTTGTGGTCCTCGATGGTCAGAGCAATGCCTTGGGATTTTGCCAGCTTTACCCTAGCTTTAGCTCAATTCATGCTAGTAGCATGCTGATCTTAAGCGATCTCTACGTGACTCAGCACGCCCGCTGTGTCGGGGTGGGGCGCCGATTGATGAATATTGCTATCGACTATGCCAAGGCCAAAGGCGTCGCATCGATATTCTTAGAAACCCATAAAGAAAACCACCAGGCGCAGGCTCTCTATGAATCTCTTGGCTTTACCCTCGAGCAAGAATTTTTAAGCTATAGCCTTGATATTCAGTGACATCTAAAGTAGAAATGGTTCATTATCTATCACTGCACAAGGACAGTATTGATGCGCAAGACTCTCATAATTTCATTGTTAGCCCTGATGGCCAACGGCGCAGTGGCCGCTAACACTCCCTCAGACGCGGAACTGGCATTTAATAAAGAGGTGCTGGAATGCGCCGCCTATTATCAAATTGCATCAGAAACCATTGCGGGTATGAATGCACCGCAAATGAAACCGGTTGGCGAGCGTTTAAAAAAGTCTGGCGAAGATGCCGTCACACTGGCGAAGAAATACCAGGCTGCCGACCAAGTTGAGCAGCAACTTGAAACCACAGTCGCCAAGCAAAGAGCGAGCCTACCAAGCAACAATAACCTGGGTAGCTTGATGGGGCGTTATAAGGGCCCTTGCCAGAAGCTGATGGCCAATCCACAGGAACGTCTGGATTACTGGATCATGGCGACCATGTAGGCCTATATAGGTTTAGAGACTAAATCGTCCCCGCTCAGTGATTAAAGTTAAAATTTAGTCATGAAAGCAGAGTCATTAAAGAGTCATTAAAAAGAGTGCGCTTGCGCACTCTTTTGTTATCGGGCATGAAACAGGGAATCGACTAGACTGGTCTAGTTAGGAGTGATTCTTAATGCTTGTTTTCATGGAGACTCGATGAATATCTATTTGCTCATCGCTGGCGTTATCGCCACTTTTACCTGTATCGGCCATTTCACGATAGGAAAGCAGCGCTTTCTCAAGCCTATGCTTGAGGCAGACTTTGACCCTATCGCTAAGTCCATCATGCATTGTGTGTTTCACTATATCTCAGTGTTTTTGGTGTTATCGGCCTTAGTGCTGATCGCCTGCGCTTTTGAGCTGATGTCGAATATGCAAAGCTATGCCTTATTGCTGTTTATCGCGCTAAACTTTGTGCTGTTTGCGATCTGGCAGATCTATATAGGTTATTTTGCGGAGGTAAAGGGGGCATTTCGCTCCCTGTTTCAGTGGATCTTCTTCGTGGTGGTCAGTGGTTTTACGTTAGCGGGGATCTTCCAGGGCTGACTAGGCGATTTAGAAATTAACCCAAGGCTAGACTTAGCGTTTGCAAGTTCAGATATCAAATTGAGGCCAATGGGCTATTCGCCCACTGGGACACTCTGATCGTTGCAGCTATTGCGGGCCTCGCAATCATCATATTGCACGCTAATGCTGCTCACATCGACAGGCTGCTCATCTTGTTTAAAGCTCGCCCATTCCTGTTTAATGTTCGTCAGCCAGCTGTTGTCTGTCTCTTGCTCCAAGTAGGTGGAAACATCGACAAAGGTTAGCCAAAAGGCATAAGCCACGATGGAGTACATTGTAAAACGAAACATCATTTTCACCCTGGTATCACTTAACTAGAAACGCACTATACGCCCTAAATTTCAAGAAATAAACTGTCAATGTTTTGCCGCTTTTTAGTGTATTAATCTAAGGTGTAACCATTTGTATTTTATGGATAAAAATTTATTAAGGGGTTGCTTATGTAGGTAAAAATGACGCTGTCAGTTTATTAGCAAACAGCCTGTTTTTTGACTCTTTGTCGGAAGTGCTGGGAGAGTTGGCATTATTTTTGATTGGCGCGATGAGTGCGAAGTTGTAATTTGAGGTGGGTTGTGTAGCGAGCGGTTTGGGCGCTCGGATCTTTATTATTGTTAATTGCCTGTCCAGCGATTAGACCTAAATCGGTTTGTCGTCGGATGTTTATGGATATTGACGTGACATTTCAATAGTTGGGTTTCTGGGTGCCGCTTCTAAGTTAATTTGTAGCTTTTGGCGGCAATTTTATCTGTTGAGTGGGTTTAAGGTTGTACCTTCACAGTAATCAATCGCCTGCCCGGCGGGGGGGCGTGCAGATACGCCTGTGAGACGCCGTAAATATATCCATATAGGCTCTACCGAAACATCCCTGTTTCGGAAGCTCACCGGCGTATCTACACTCGGTATCCAATGTCTCTTCGATTTGGCTGCATTTAGGAAGAGTAGAGAGTCAAAAGGTAGCTTGAAAGTCTCTGGATTATAAGTATTCATTCAGTTAATATTATGAAAACTAGTAAATAATGGATTGTTATGAGAGCTATTAATTCAATTTTAATGAGACTCGCTAAACGAGCAGAGAAATTGCAGCCTGATTATTTAGTGAAGTCATTTGTTGATGTTGGCCCCACATACACTCTGCTCTCAAGTACAGACAATCAAATAATGTTTGGCCGAAGAGGGACTGGCAAGACACACTTTTTTGCCGTGCTTAATAATGAAATAAATAATAATGGTATTATCAGTGTTCCTGTTGACATGAGATTAATAGGTTCTTCGGGTGGTATTTTTTCTGACCAAGATATTCCATTGAGTGAAAGAGCTACAAGACTTTTATCTGATACATTATGCATTATCCATGAAGTTATTCTTGAATATGTTTTTGAAAATAATCTAGAAAATGCGACTGAAATAGCTGTGCTACTGAATGAATTTATTGAGCAAGCTACAGCCATAAGTATAGATGGTATATCAGAAAAGGAGTTAAACTCATCTAGACAGTTAATTAATAGTAATTTATCGAAGGCTGATTTGTCTTTAAATGGCATGTCGGTCGGATTTTCAGCTACAGAGTCAAATAATTTAGCTAATGCCGAGAGAAATAAGGTTACTGGTAAGAAAGTTCTAAGAATTCACTTTGGAGCAATAACTAAATTACTTAGTAAAATTGTTTCAAAATTACCTCGCAAAGAACTATGGGTATTAATTGATGAATGGTCTGAAACCCCTTTAGACCTTCAGCCCTATCTTGCAGAGTTATTACGAAGGATTCTTTTCCCTATTCCAGGTATAACCGTAAAAATTGCTGCTATTTCTCATAGGTGTAATTTTATGGAACGCGAATCAGATACTAATGCCTGTATCGGTATTGAATTAGGATCTGATGCCTCATCAGTAATAAATCTAGATGAGTATATGGTCTTTGACAATGACAGTGAAGCAGCTAAAGAGTTTTTTAAGAATTTACTGCATCGACATGTTGTTGCTTTAGATAAAAATTCTTTGTGCGATAAAGAGGCTAACCTGTTTATAAACGATGTGTTTAGTCAAGCTTCATCATTTGATGAATTTGTTCGTGCAGCTGAAGGCGTTCCACGTGATGCTATTAATATAATCTCTCTAGCGGCGCAAGTTGCTCTTAACTACAAAATATCAATACCACATGTTCGTAATTCTGCTAGGAAATGGTTCCAAGTAAATAAACATGCAGCGCTTAACAGTAGACCTTCAGCAGTTTCATTGCTAGATAAAATCATTAATGAAGTAATAGGTATTAGAAAATCACGTGGCTTCCTAATTAGTAATGAAAGAAATCATGAGCTAATAGATTATCTTTATGATATGAGAATTATCCACGTGCTAAAACAAGGGGTTTCAGCGCAAAATACAGTTGGTAAGAAGTATACTTTATATGTGCTGGACTACGGATGTTACGTTGAGTTAATGTCATCTAAAAATGCGCCGCAGGGGTTGATCATTGAAGCGGATGAAAATGATGAGGATCAATATGTTGAAGTTCCTAAGTCAGACTATAGGTCTGTTAGAAACTCAATATTAAATTTAGATATGGTTAAGGGTCAGTCTAGGCTTGATTTAGTTACTTCTACAGAGCATTTACAATTACCAATTAATAAAAACAAAAGAACAATAATTGTTGACAAATCTCTTGATAAAGATCTTTTGAAGGCGATCCCTGTAAATATTGGAACAATAAAAGTAGGTGGTACTATTTATATTCCAATTATCTTGGTGGCACTAGTGTTAAGAAAAGCAAAAGGGCACGACACTAGCTATGCATCGGAGCTAACTAAAGTAATAAACGAGCATGTGACTTTCAGTGTGAGCAGACCAAAAATCGCTACGAACAATATGTCTCGTGAGCTTAGAAAAGATAATATTTTAGGTTTGGAGTGGTTGGTTTTTAAAGAGAATGGTAGAAAGCCATTGTTTTCTTTAAATGATAAATGGAAATCACATTGGAAGCTATATTTTGGAATGCCAGCACCAAGACTTTAAATTTTGGATGTACGACACCTCCTGTATAATTTAATAAATGTTTTGGTTAAGTTTTATATAATTAATTTTATTTAACTAGTCTTGCTTATCGTTAAGGCTCGTTGCAAGGCTTGAAGAGTCATATCTGAGTTGCTCTAGTCGGTTTTAAGTCTAATTGGTGGGAGAGGAAACGGGCTGCTGACACGCTGAAGAGTGAAGAGTGATGAGTGCGTGGTTTGTTGAGAGGTGCTTGCTTAATCGAAATGCTGAGTATCACAGTGAACCTATTGAAGCTAATTAATTGAAATTCAGCTTTAGCTAGGCGGATCTAAACGGCGCTAGACTCTGTGGGGAGTCTAACGCTGTCTTTACGTCTTGCGGTAACGCTTGGTTTAAGAGCGTTTCTTCCACAGCATCACGCCGGCGACGATGATCACCAGGGCGATGATGGGGAGTAGGTCGTTAAGGTGGTGGAACAGACCTACGCCGTTGTGCCCTGGGTGCGCCCAGGCTGCTGCGGGAAGAAGGCTAGCGAGTAGCAGTAAGGCTTTTTTCATTGTAATACTCCATTTATGTTTAGTTTTATTCATCGGTTTCTAGCTCTAGTTGCATCAGCAGTAGTTCTTCCCCTTCGGTAATGCGGGTCTGAAAACTGTTGCAGCTAGGACAAATGACACTTCGTTCCTTGATGGTATGAGTGCTATGGCAAGCCTGACACTCGAGCACCAATTCCTGATGTATGATCTCCAATTCGGCCTCTCTGGCGCGCCCCTCCAGTTTGAAGGTTTCAAAGGCAGTAGCCAGTAGGGCGGGCTCAACACCGCTCAAGACGCCGATTTTTATCACCACCTTAGTGATGCGATTCGCCTGGTTGGCGACAGCATGCTGCTCGCATTGTTCCAGCAGGGCCGTGACAATCGAATATTCGTGCATTAACAGATCCTTGGTAGCAATTCACCCTGGGGCAGGTCGAGATAGCGACTGCTTCCCCAAGGGGTCTTGAGCACCACCTTACCTGTGTGAGCCTCTTCGACATGGCCGATAATGGCTGCCTGTTGGCACTGGCCGTAGCGTTGAATGATCTCTAGTGCGCCCTCGGCGATTTCGCCCGGTACCGCCATAATGAAGGTGCCTTCGTTGGCCAGGTCATGGGGCTCAAAGCCATAGAGTTCACACAGGCCTTTAACCTCGTCACACACAGGGATTCTGCTCTCCTCCACGGTAATGCCGACCTCTGAGGCACTGGCCCATTCGTTGAGCACAGCTGCCAGGCCGCCGCGGGTGGCGTCGCGCATGGCGTGAACTTGGATGTTGCAGGCGATAAGTTGCTCGACCACGGGCCAGAGGTTGGCGCAGTCGCTGACCAGCTCAGATTCTAGGGTGAGTCCCTCGCGGGCCATCAAGATGGCGGCGCCGTGACGGCCGATATCTCCTGAGACTATGATGGCATCGCCTACTTGCAGATTTTTCACGGAGAGCTGTGGCTTTAACACGCGGCCCACACCAGAGGTATTGATAAACAGGCCATCGGCGCAGCCCTTAGGCACTACCTTGGTATCGCCGCAGACGATGCGGGTGCCGCTTTTGTGCAGCTCCTCGGCCATGCTGGCAACAATCGCCTTGAGATCCTTGATGGCAAAGCCCTCTTCGATGATGAAGCTGCAGCTTAGGTATTGGGGCTCGGCGCCCATCATCGCCAGATCGTTAACCGTGCCCGCGATGGCGAGTTTGCCTATGTTGCCACCGGCAAAAAACAGCGGTGAGACAGTGAAAGAGTCTGTGGTAAAGGCGGTTTGGCCATCGAAGTGGAGCAGGGCGGCGTCTTCCTCACTGGCTAAAATCGGGTTGTTAAAGGCTTTAAAGAAGATCGACTGGATCAGACGATTCATCTCTTTGCCGCCACCGCCGTGACTGAGTTGTACTTTCTTTTCATTGCTGTTGTCGGCCATGATTAGACTCCGTTATAGCGGTAATAGGCATTGCAGGCACCTTCTGAGCTGACCATGCAGCTACCAAGGGGCGTTTCAGGGGTGCAGCCACGACCGAAGACTTTACAATCTTTAGGTTTGGCGATGCCCCTTAAGATGTCACCGCACTGACAGGCTTTGTGATCGTCGATATCGGCCACATTGAGCATGTCGCGATAGATCACCTCGGCGTCGCGGTGGGAATATTCGGGCTTAAGCATTAATGCCGACTCGTTTAGTGGCCCAAGACCTCGCCAGCGAAAATGTGGTCTGATGGTGAGGTATTGGTTCACTTTTTGCTGGGCATGCACATTGCCATCTTCGCTGACAGCGCGGCTATATTGCACGTCGAGCTCGGCTTTCCCCTCGACCTTTTGCTTAACGATGCGCAGGATGGATTCCATCACATCCACAGGCTCAAAACCGGACACCACTACCGGAGTACCGTATTGATTAACGGCGGGGCGGTAGAGTTTGGCGCCTGAGATCACGCTGACATGGGCGGGACCGATAAAGGCATTTACCTTGGCTTGTGGATCGGCCATCACAGCATCGATCGCCGGCGGCACCAGCACATGGTTAATATGAAACAGTAGGTTATCCAGCCCTTGCTGCTCAGCCTGTTCAATTAACACCGCCGTCATGGGCGTTGAGGTCTCAAAGCCGATAGCGAAGAAGATCACCTTTTTATCCGGGTTCTCCTTGGTGATAGCTAAGGCATCCATGGGGTCGTAGAGGGGGCGAATGTCACAGCCCTTGGCTCTAAACTCGGCCAGACTGCCATTTGAACCGGGCACGCGGATCATATCCCCTAACGTCACCAGGATCACATCGGGTAGGGATGCCAGAATGGCGGCATGGTCGATACGCTCTTTGGGCATGACACACACGGGGCAGCCTGGGCCATGCACAAACTCGATATTGTCTGGTAGCAGCTGATTAAGCCCATACTTCATGATGGTGTGGGTATGGCCGCCACACACCTCCATGATGTAGATATTGCCCTCATGCTTGGCGGCGTGAAGGGCGATCTCTTTGGCTAGGTTGTGAATGGTGTCAGGATCTCTAAAGCCCTGATACAGCTGTTTTAGCTCTATCATGATTGGGCCTCCTGTTCATTCATTTTGGCAACGATCTCCTGATACAGGTCCAGGCTCTGCTCGGCGTCGGCTTTGTCTATCTTGTTCATCACAAAGCCAATATGGATCAGTACATAGTCGTCGATCTCCAGAGGCTCACTCATTAAATGGCTGCTGACCTTGCGCTTAACCCCTAGGGTCTCTACCGTGACGGCCTGCTCCTCAGGATGCAACTCGACAATTCGTGATGGGATAGACAAACACATAATTAATGGCTCCTGTGAGCGTTTAGCCAGTCGACAACGGCGCGCATGCTGTCGCCATCCTTAATGGAGGTAATGATCACCTCGGCCTCAGGATTGAGGCGTTTTACCTGTGCCTTGGCTTCCTCGACGCTAAAGTCAAAGTGGGGCAGCAGATCCGCCTTAGTGATCAACACCAGGTCTGCCTTGCGGAACATTACAGGATATTTTTCTATCTTGTCGTCGCCTTCGGGCACTGAGACCAGCACCACATTGAAATGGGTGCCAACATCATAAGAGGCGGGGCAGACCAGGTTGCCGACGTTTTCGACAAAGCAAATATCCAGCGATGCCAGATCCACATGATGCAGGGCGTCATGCACCATAAAGGCGTCCAGGTGGCAGGCGGAGCCGGTTTGGATCTGAAAGGCGGGGATCCCTTTAGCCAGCAGGCGGTCGGCATCGCGGGAGGTTTCCAGGTCGCCTTCGACCACACCATAGTTAAGATCTGTGTATTCTTTAAGGTGTTCCAGCAGTGTGGTTTTACCGCTGCCCGGACTGCTCATCAGGTTAAAGGCGGTGATATTGTGAGCTTCGAAGTGGGCGCGGTTGTGGGCCGCTTCATGGTCGTTTTTATCGAGGATTTTATGGATCACCGACAGGGTTTTCTTGTCGTTGAGCTGAGGATTGCTACGCAGGGTGCCGTGGTCGTGATGATGGGAATGACCGTGCTCATGGCCGTGGTCGTGCTCATGGCTGTGATCTCGAGTGATAGAGCAACCGCAGTCTTTACACATAATGAACTCCAAAAAATCTAAGGCGTTAATGCCATTTTGCGCTAGGGACCCAAAGACTTCATTGACGCGGGTCAGTTTTAGGCAAAATCCTGTTAATCAAATTGGCTCAAGTTGTTGTGGGAAATAACGGTTATCGTAAATCGTTATTCGATAGTGCGTTCCCACTTACCCTGGGCCTTGCTATTACTGTGTATGGCGTACCAGAGTTGCCCCAGGGCAATGCCGCCATCGTTCACCGGTACCTGATCTGAATCCAGTACCTTAATTTCTGCCATATTCAGGCGCTTGCGTGTCTCGCTAAGCAGGTAGCGGTTTTGAAACACGCCGCCGCAGAGCACCACATCAAGCCCCTTATGTTTCGCGGCGCAATCAGTTACCGCCTGTGCCAGCGCATTCATAAAGGCGCGGGCGATCAGGCTTATGCCGTCGGGCTTATCCTGCCAATGCAGCAGGGCATCGACCATTTCTTGCCAGAGCGCCGAGAGTTGCCAAACACCGTCAATCTCCTTGAGGGTAAAGCCTATTTCCGATTGGCTTAGCTGCGACTCGGTAACCGCATTGGCCTTTGCTTCGATCAACATGCCCGCCTGGCCTTCAAATTGGGTGGTTTGCATCAGATCTAGCAGACAGGCGGCGGCATCGAACAGACGGCCGATAGAACTGGTCATCTGGGTGGCCACACCTTTATGCCACAGGGTGTGCAGGTTGCCGATAAGGCTGCCGGGCAGTGCCTTAAGTGCGTTGAGCGGGAGCGCCTTAATCTCTTCAGGCGAGTAGCGCTCGAATAACAGTGCCAGCATGATGCGGCGGGGATCTTTAATCGCCTGCTCGCCGCCAATCAGTGCCATGGGGCTCAGATGGGCGACGCGCTGGTAATTATTGACATCGGCAAGCATGGCTTCACCGCCCCAAAGCTGGCGCTTATCACCAAGGCCTGTACCATCGAAACTAAAGCCCAGCACCTTGTCAGTGATCTGATTGACCGCCATCACGCTGAGAATATGAGCGTAATGGTGCTGCACCTGAGTGTAGCTAATCACCTTGTTTTGTTGTTGGCACTCTTGCTGCGCCCACTGGGTCGAGGCGTAATCTGGGTGTTTGTCGCTCACCAACAGCTTAGGACTGAACTGGTACAGGCGCTTAAAGGTGGCTAGGGTGTCAGTAAAATATTGTTCTGCCTCAAGGCTAAAGAGATCGCCGATATGGGGGCTGAGCACCAGGTTGTGATCGAAGCCAAAGGCAATGCTGTTTTTCTGCTGAGCGCCTACTGCCAGCGTTTCTTGGGGAACAGCCTCGGGCATGGCCAGAGTCAGCGGTGCGTAGCCTCGGGCGAGGCGGATCACCTGTAGCTTGTCATCAATCATCTGCACCACGCTGTCGTCACAGCCGTTAAGGATCTCACGGTTATGATCCAGCACGGCATCGACGACGCCAGCTAGGCGTTTGAAGATATCTTCTGCATGGGTGATGATGGGCTCGCCGCTGCGGTTGGCACTGGTGGCTACCAGAGGTCGGTTAAGCCTGACAAGCAGTAGCTGATGTAAGGGGGTATAAGGTAAAAATAGCCCTAGTCTATCAATGCCGGGCGCCACGGCTGGGCTTAGGGCACCTTGGTGCGGCGCTTTTTGCAGCAGTGTGATAGGGCGCTCGGCGCTTTGTAGCAGCAGCCATTCAGCCTCGCTGCCCCTGGCCAAGGTTTTCGCCATCTCCAGTGAGGCGCACATGACCGCAAAGGGCTTGGCGGGGCGCTGCTTACGCCTGCGCAGTCTCTGCACCGCCTCATCATTGGTGGCATCGCACACCAGATGAAAGCCACCCAATCCCTTGATGGCCAGGGTTTTACCTTGGGCAAGCAGTTCAACGGCCTGTTCCAGCGCGGCATTTTTCTCGGCAACCAGGCTTTGCTCAGCCGAGAGTAGCGACAGCTGCGGCCCACATTGGGGGCAACTTACCGGCTGGGCATGGTAGCGCCTGTCTAGCGGGTCTTGATAGGCGGCGGCGCAGGCGTCACACATGGCAAAGTTAGCCATGGCGGTATTGGGTCTGTCATAGGGCAGGGCGCGGATCAGGGTATACCTGGGGCCACAGTTGGTACAGTTGGTAAAAGGGTATTGGTAGTGGCGGTTACTCGGGTCCATGATCTCATCGAGACACTCCTGGCAACTGCTTTTATCGCTGGACACTGCAACTACGGCCTTGGCATCGGCTTGGCTGTGCTGGATCTCGAAGCTGTCGCAATCTTCAAGGGGGATCTCTATCTCGCTCAAGCTGTCGATGCGCGCCAAAGGAGGCGGCGTCTGGCTAAGGGTCTCAATGAAGGCGTTAATGGCCTCACTGTTTCCCTGAAGTTCTACCGTTACCCCTTTGCTGTGGTTAAAGGTGAAGCCTAGCAGCCCAAGCTCAATCGCCCAGCGATAGACGAAGGGGCGAAAACCAACCCCTTGGACGATACCCGTGATCTCCAGTCTCACTCGCTTGGTCGCTGTTGCGGCCTTTGGCAAAGTGCGTGACATGGTTAAAGCCTGCGTTTTTTCAGCAGCAGGGCGCCGACAGCATGGTTGTTGCCATCTATCTCAAGCTGCTGATTGTGTTTGATGGGGAAGTTTTTGCCGATCCGCAGGGCAACGCGCTGACACAAAAGCGGGTTAGCCCACTCGCTACCGGCCAGGGCAACTGACTTGACCCCAAGGTTGAGGTCCAGATGCTCAATCCAGTTGGCCAGATAGTCGGCAAAGGAGTCGTGCATGCCAAAGGCGAGCTTATTGCTGTCTCTGTCATCAGCCAGACGGAAACTGATCAAGCTGCCCAGCGTCTTGCACCAGTTGAGGCTGCGATAGGCCTCGCCTCGGGTGAGTGGATAGTCGATGCGCGGAGAGTTAGCGCCGCGATGGGCCAGCGCGCTGGCAATCAGGGCATCGTTAAGATCGCTAAGGCTTAGTGAGCGGCTCTCTAGCCCCAGAATCACGGCGCCAACGGCCCAGAGGGCGCTGAGGCTATGGCGCTTAGCGGGCAGTTTAAGATCGAGAAGGCGCAGGTAATCTTCAGGATAATGCTGTTTGAATTTTTCGAGCACCTTACGCTGTGGACTCTGTTCCAACTGATGATAGATCTCATAGCCGTTTTCAGGCAACTCGGGCAGGGCAAAGAAACGCTCGGCTTCACACTTGCTATCTAAGGTGTAGATCTGTCCACCATATTCGCGGCTAAGATAGATAACGGCGCTGTTTTTGCTAAGGCCATGTTCAAGATTGACGCTATGCAAGGCGCACAGCGCCAGTTCGTCATCGCCGAGAATTGCCTCGTTTAGCTCTCTATGTTGCGCCTTGATCTTAGGCCCTTTTTCCACCCGATAGTGTCCCTTCGGCTTATCGCTGTGGCTGGCGTAATAATAGGTGTCTTGATCTGCTAACAGCACAGCCTCATGCAGTGGTTGTTTTGCCGAATCAATGCGGATACTGCTGGGCTGTGAGCTGTGAATGTCGGCCCATTGGCCATCGATATAGGCCAGTGCCTCGCCTTGAGCGGGATCGTCTAGGTAGACCCAATCTGTGCCATGTTGGCGCAGGTGCTCAGCCAAGATCACCAGTAGGCGGTTGTAGGCAAAGCAGAGATCGTATAGTGGCTCGGCGAGCTTTGGATGCTCTTTGATGGGGCGGACACAGATAAGGGGTTTTTCAATGCTCGACAGGGCCAGCACCTGAGGATCGCTAAGGTGGAACTGCGCATTGAGGGTATTCGGGTTACAGATAAGCAGGCGCGGACGAGCAGGGATAGCTAGTGGATTGAGACTAAGGTGAATACCGCCTGCCAATTTAAGTTCACCCTCAGCCATCAGGGTGTTATACATGGCCTGAATGTCGGTGGCGGTCAGGCCTCGATAGTCCTGATGAATGCGTTGCTCGCCGTGGCAGCAGTCGCACACAAGATCCAGTTGACCAAATTGGGACGCTTGGTTATCACCAAAGTGCGGCGCACACTGCTGACAAAATTCTTGGGAGAGGGACTCTGTGGGTAAAGATTTGCTTGTGCCCGTTGGGGCGTCGATTAGGGCGATACGAGAATCGGTGAGCCAGACAGAAATTAAGAAGTCTTGCGCGATGGCATCAGCTAAGGTTTCGAGCTCGCTCTGCTGGCCCTGGGCTTCGATAAAATAGGCGCCACCTTGATAACCGATATGGATGTTTAGATCACCATAATTTAGGTATCGGTTACATAAATGCGCGTAAAGCGGCACCTGTCGTGAACAGGTAAATTCAAATTTTATTGTCTTCATTTAGTGATACACCGCGCTTATAAGAATCTGGAATGAGAGTTTCAATCGCCACGTGGTTGATTCGTTCGATCTCGAATCCGAGGGACTTGAAATGGGTCAGTATTGTCGTTTCCATCAGGGGAACGGCGGCGGCGACACTCGGGGTGAGCCCCAGTGTCATAGGTTCGAGTACGGTTGGCGTGCAGCCAAGTACGAAGGTCTTAGGTCTGTCTCCGACCATCTCCATCATGGTCAATGTCTGTAACATCTCCACCTCATGGGCGCTTCCTTGCCAATCGATTTCGCTGGGAGCCTTGTCGAAATCGAAAAAATAAACTTCTCCTGGGCCTACGCCGTGGGCGTTGACCGTATCGACTACTACAAGATAGTCGTATTTACAGATAATGGGAATTAGCCCTTGGGCTAAGGTGCCACCATCCATCACATCGAGCTGATGCGACGGATGGCTAAAGCGATAGTTTTCTTGTAGGTAATTGACAAAATGTACGCCGATCCCTTCATCGGCGTACAGCACATTACCAATACCGAGTAACAGTATTTTCATGGCGCCCTTATTTAATGTTTCTTAGGGTGGTAGTCATAGCCAGAGACAATAGAATCTACCGAATTATGTTTAAATCTAATGCCGGTCCATACCGCCATGTAGACGTGAATGACGACAAAGATAATAAACACCCAAGTAAAGTAATGGTGCCAGATACGTACCTGAGCCAAACCGCCCATGGCACTGGTTACCCAAGCAGCCATATCAGCCAACATGCCGCCTAGACCTAAGTGGTAGACATTGGCATACAGTGCCAGTCCCGTAATGCAGATAAGTACTGCGACCACAGAAATGGCAAAGTAGGTGACAAACTGTAATGGGCCGTAGACACCTTTCTTGTCCAGGTGTCCCATCCAGAGATAGGACTTAAGCTGCACTATCCAGCTGTTGACACTGGTGACATCTTTAAAGGATCGCCGCTCAATATCACTCTTGCTGAAAAAGAACAGATAAGCTCGGACTAAAGTGATGGCACATAGCAGAAAGCCAAACACTTGATGAGCAAATCTTATCCATCCCTGAACCAAGACATCAGAGCTACTTGGTGCGACCAAGAACGGCCAGGCAATATAGAAACCTGTAATGACAAGAACCAATATGGCTAGCGCTCGCAACCAGTGAAAAATCCTGATCGCGGCGCTGAAGATAAAGGCTCTCTCATAGGGTACATTGTGTGTAGCCATGAGTTGCTCCTTAGTTATTGCCGTTTGGGTCGATACGGAACTCACCCAAGTCTTGACCCTTATAGTCCATTACGTGTACCGAGCAGGCCATACAAGGGTCGAACGAGTGGATGATACGTATCACCTCAAGGGGCCTAGTCGGATCTTCCATCTTCAGTCCTATTAGCGATGCCTCATAAGGACCTACCTTACCCGCTGCGTCCACAGGACCTGCGTTCCAGGTGGTGGGCACCACAGCTTGGTAGTTTTCGACTAAACCATTTTTGATACGGATCCAGTGACTGAGCATGCCGCGTGGCGCCTCAATCATGGCGTGACCCACATACTCCTTGTTCGAATCGATTTCAGGTTTCACATAGGTCGCTTCATCGACTTGAATGTTACTAATGAGGGCGTCGAAAGTTTTAAGGCCTTCTTCGGCAACAATCACTGTTTGCAGCATGCGCGCCGCAGTGCGGCCTAACGTGGTGAACAGCGCCTCAACCGGCAGACCTGTCACTTCCAACAGACCGTTAACGGCATCGACAACCACCTTGTTTCCGCGGGCATAGCTGACCAGCAGGCTAGAAAGTGGTCCCACTTCGACAGGCTCACCTTGATAGCGTGGTGATTTCACCCAGCTGTACTTACCGTCGCCATCCAGTGTCGGCAACTTACCGTACACAGTGTCGCGTTCTACAAAACCTGTGTAGTTAGGGATAGTGGTGCCGTCATATGGATGTTGAGGACCCTCTGCATCGTACCAGGCGTGGCTAACGTCTTCTTTGATCAGATCTGGGTTTAAATCACTGACATTGGCAAGATCGCCATTCATGATCACACCCTGATCAAACATGTATTGGCCATCGGCTAAGACAAAGTCATTAGTTGCCATGAAGTTCTTCACATTGACGCCGCCCAGCACGCTAGGCTCTCCGCCGAAGGCTTCTGCTGCCATGACGATATCGGCCTTGTAGGCGCGATGGATAAAGTCGGTCACTATGGCATGTTTCTGTTTCCACTCCTGCAGACGGGCAGGGCTGAGCATGTCACGTACCGAGGTAACACCGCCGACTACCAGTGACTGTGGATGTGGCTGCTTACCACCAAAGATGGCCAACATTTCGGCGGCAACGCGCTGTACTTCCAGTGCCTTAAGGTAGTGTGACAGGGCGATTAGGTTCTGCTCTGGGGTAAACTTATAGGTGCTGTTACCCCAGTAGGCGTTGGCGAAGGGGCCGAGTTTACCGGTTTCGACAAAGCCTTTAACACGCTCTTGTACTGCACGTAGTTCACCTTCACCGGCGGCGATTGGCTTGTCGGTATACTTAAGGGCAACTTGTGCCGCTGCAGCAGGATCGGCGCTTAGTGCTGAGACCACATCTACCCAATCCAGCCCGTGGAGGTGGTAGAAATGTACTATATGGTCGTGCATATAAAGCGAGGTCTGCATCAGCGAGCGCAGATACTTGGCGTTTAGTGGGATCTTCAATCCTAAGGCGTTCTCAACCGCCTCGGTACCACAGCGATAGTGGGAATAGGTACAGACACCACAGATACGTTGTACGATAAGGCCCACATCCATCGGGGTACGTCCCTTAAGGATCACCTCGATGCCACGCCAAAGAGTGGAAGAGGACCAGGCTTTTTGAACAACATTATTTTCGTCGACTTCGACCTCGATGCGCAGATGGCCTTCGATTCGAGTGATAGGGTCGATAACTACACGTTTGCTCATTGAATTAGTCCTCCTTAGAATTGGCAAATACGCTGGCAACAGCGTGAGCGCCGATACCTACAGCTGTGGCACCCAAGATCACTGCGCCGACAGTATCGGCCGTTGCGTCCAGTCCATGAAGGAGCTGTCTACCAAGGGGTTTTTCAAAGTCGGCCATATCGTCCCAGAAGTTAGGTTCAGAACAGCCCATGCATCCATGACCTGCGAGTACTGGCCAACTGGTGTGATGGTTGAATCTTTCTGTGGGGCAGTTGTTATAGGTATAAGGTCCTTTACAGCCCACTTTGTAGAGGCAGTAGCCGTCTTTTGCACCTTGATCGCCAAACTCTTCGACAAACTCGCCGGCATCGAAGCGGCCGCGACGTTCACAGTTATCGTGTACCCGTGCGCCATAGGCCCATTTAGGACGGTTAAACATATCCAGTGCGGGAAGTTTACCGAACATGATGAAGTACATGAGTGTACCGACTATGTTCTTTTCGCTCGGTGGACAGCCACCTAAGTTAACCACTGTCTTATCGATCACCTTGTCGACACCTTTAGCGCCGGTTGGGTTCGGCGCTGCGGCCTGAACGCCACCGAAGGCGGCACAAGTACCCACAGAGATGATGGCGGCTGCGCCCTCGGCTGCATGGGTGACGATCTCAAGTCCAGTATGGCCCTTACATCCTACCGTTAGGAAGGCACCGTTGTTGGCCGTAGGTATAGCCCCTTCGACCGCGAGTAGATAGTTGCCCTTATAGGCTTCCAGGGCATGCTCCAGGTTCTCTTCAGCCTGCCAACCCGCAGCGGCCATCAAGGTCTCATGGTATTCCAATGAAACATGATCGAAGATAAGGGAGTCGAGGTTAGGCGTGTCTGCGCGAACTAATGATTCGGAGCAGCCAGTACATTCGGCCATGTGCAGCCAAATGAGCGGTACCCGATCGGCCAGTTCGGCGGCTTCGGCAACTAAGGTACTAAATGGTAATGGTAGCGCGAGCATCGCGGTAACGGCGGCGCTCCATTTCATAAAGTCTCGACGGCTAATGCCATGCTCTTCCATCTTGTCTTGCAATGTATGAGCATGACGAGGCGCTAAGCGACGTAACTCTTCGAGGCGTGCTTGGCCTTGCTGATATAAGGCGGCATGTGTGTCCATGGTTAACCCTTTGTTTTCTTTTTGATGCGAAAATGTAGTGGCACGTTTCAATGACTTAGTTTAGGCCTCAAGTTCTGCGCGAATGTTGATATATGTCAACATTTGTAAACCTTGTGAATCGCAAGGGCTTTTAAGCTTGCCGCGATATGAGCTGGATCAAGTTAATTTTAAAATGTGGGTCAAAATGTCCCAATTTGACGGGTGAAATTGATCGGCTTCAAATTTTTTGATTGTTCAGTAAGTGGCTGTTTTGTCTGCTTATAAATAAAATTGGTCAAATCTTCGGCTTTTTAGACCAACCTTATATACACTTAAGGTGCAGACACTAAAAAGGAGTCAGAATATGGAGTCGATGAAAGTCGTTGATTATATGGATCGCCAACCCGTGTTATTACAGGCGGATATGACACTGGCTGCTGCAGTCGAAAAGCTGTTAACACAAAAAAAATTAGGCGCGGCTGTGGTTGATACACAGGGTCATTTAGTGGGGTTTTTGTCGCAACAAGATTGTTTAGCCGTGATGCTAAAGAGTACCTATCATTGTGATCTTACCGCCAACGTGAGCGACTGTATGCGCACCGATGTGCTTAGCGTTGCTAAAGATGAGTCCATCATAAGCCTTGCCGAGCAGATGCTGCTGCCTAAGCCAAAAATCTATCCGGTTGTCGATCAGGGCAGGGTCATTGGCATTATAGATAGAAATGCCGTGCTGAGGGCGATCAATAACTCTATGCAGGAGTGTTATCTCAAGCCTGCCTAAGCTTATGCTTCAGTTCACCTTTTTTCGTATCCCAGTATTGGGGCCTCAGTAAGAGAAAAGGTGAACAAATTCGCCCGTCTGGCGCGATTTTCCATACCAAAGTGGACCGTTACTTGGTAGGATCTCTGCTTTGTGTTTTGCTATATGGGTTTTGCATTTGAATTCGCCACGTCACCCCTTGTCTCATGCCTTCTTGAATCAGTGTTATCAGGCCGATGCCTCACGTATCAAACGCCGCTTGCATAGGTTAAAAAAACAGGCCGATGGTGAGCAGAAAAATGAGCAATTGGCTAAGTTAGCTGAGCAGGCCATTGCTGCAGCGGCCAAGGCACAGGAACGTTTGCAAAACCGACCCGAGATCAGCTATCCCGAAGCCCTGCCAATCTCACAAAAACGTGCGGAAATTGCCGAGGCGATCGCCAACCATCAGGTGGTGATTGTGGCCGGTGAAACCGGCTCGGGTAAGACGACTCAGCTGCCTAAAATTTGTCTCGAGCTTGGCCTTGGCAGTCGCGGCCTTATCGGTCACACCCAGCCCCGTCGACTTGCTGCTCGCAGCGTCGCAAGCCGTGTGGCCGAAGAGCTAGGCAGTCCCTTAGGCGAAGTGGTGGGCTTTAAGGTGCGCTTTGCCGATGCCATTAAGCCGACCTCCTATATTAAGTTGATGACCGACGGTATCTTGTTGGCGGAGCTGAGTTCAGACAAATACCTGGATCAATATGACACCATCATTATCGATGAGGCCCACGAACGCAGCCTGAATATCGACTTTATTCTGGGTTACCTCAAGAGTGTGCTCAAGCGCCGCCCGGATCTCAAGGTGATCATCACCTCGGCCACCATAGATGTGGATCGTTTTTCCAAGCATTTTAACAATGCGCCCGTTATCGAGGTGTCGGGTCGAACCTATCCGGTGGAGACCCGCTATCGTCCTTTAGTGCGCGAGCGGGATGAAGACTTGGATCTCACCGACGGCATCTTTGCTGCGGTTGAGGAGCTGATGGGCGAGGGGCCCGGCGATATCCTTATCTTCCTCAATGGCGAGCGTGAAATCCGCGACCTGGCGGATCAACTCAACAAACAGCAGTATCAAGATACCGAGGTTCTGCCTCTCTATGCGCGCCTCTCCTATGGAGAGCAGTCTAAGGTGTTTAAGAGCCATCGTGGGCGACGTATTGTGCTGGCCACCAACGTGGCGGAAACCTCGCTGACGGTACCAGGGATCAAGTATGTAATTGATCCGGGGACGGCACGTATCAGTCGTTATAGCTACCGCACTAAGGTACAGCGCCTGCCAATTGAACCTATCTCTCAGGCCAGCGCCAATCAGCGTCAGGGCCGTTGTGGCCGCGTGGCGCCGGGGATCTGTATTCGTCTGTACGATGAAGCCGACTTTAACAATCGCCCCGAGTTTACCGATCCCGAGATTTTACGAACCAACCTGGCTTCGGTGATTCTACAGATGCTCTCCATTGGCCTTGGCGACATCGAAGGTTTCCCCTTTATTCAGCCGCCCGATGCGCGTTACATTCGCGACGGCTTCTTGCTGCTGGAAGAGTTGCAATCAGTGAGCAAGCACAAGGGGCAATTGCAACTGACGCCTCTTGGACGCCAGCTGGCGAGTATTCCGGTGGATCCGCGTCTGGCGCGCATGGTGGTACAGGCCAAAGACTATGGCTGTCTGCATGAGACATTGGTGATCACTGCGGGTTTGTCGATTCAGGATCCTCGTGAGCGTCCTATGGATAAGAAGCAGGCCGCCGATGAGGCCCACCGCCGCTTTAACGATAAGGATTCCGATTTTATCGCCTGGGTTAAGCTGTGGGATCATATCAAGGAGCAGCAAAAGGCCCTGTCGGCCAGTCAGTTCCGCAAGTTATGTAAGCAGGAATTCCTGGCGTACCTGCGGGTGCGTGAGTGGCAGGATCTCTATACGCAATTGCGTCAGGCAGTGCATGACCTCAAGTGGAAGCTCAACAGTGAGCCCGCCGACTATGAGCTGCTGCATAAATCCCTGCTGACCGGCCTGCTGAGCCATATTGGTTTTAAGGATAAGGACAACGAATATCTTGGCGCCCGCAATCGCAAGTTCTTCGTTTTCCCAGGATCGCCGCTGGCGAAGAAGGGGCCAAAATGGATCATGGCGGCGGAGATGACCGAGACTTCGCGTCTGTTTGCCCGCTGCTGTGCCAAGATCCAGCCAGAATGGGTCGAGCCACTGGCCGGCCATCTGGTAAAAAAGAGTTATGTCGAACCTCATTTTGAGGCCAAGCAGGGTAGTGTGGTGGCGCTGGAGAATCAGCAGCTGTATGGGTTAACCATAGTCAATCGCCGCCGAGTGCAATATGGCCCGATCGAGCCTGTTGAGGCCCGTGAGATCTTTATTCGCAGTGCATTGGCAGAAGGGGAACTTCGCACCAAGGAAGCCTTCTTCGTTAAAAATCGCGCCCTGCTGGAAGATATCGAAGCACTGGAACATAAGTCTCGTCGCCGCGATATCTTGGTGGACGAGCAGGCGCTGGTGGATTTCTATCAGGCGCGCATTCCCGAGGGGATCTACAACGCGCCTAAGTTATTGACCTGGTGGAAGCAGGAGAAGAAGCGCCAGCCCCATCTGCTGGATTTCGAGCGTGAACAGCTGATGAAACGCAGCGATGAGCATGTCTCTGCGCTGGATTTCCCCGACAGCTGGCATCAGGGCAACTTTAACCTCTCCTTGAGCTACCATTTTGAACCCGCCGATCCTGACGATGGCGTCTCAGTGCATCTGCCTGTGGCGCTGCTTAATCAGATTGAGGCTCAAGGCTTCGACTGGTTAGTGCCTGGGCTGAGGGAAGAGAAGATCACTGCGCTGATCAAATCTTTGCCGAAAACCCTTAGACGTAACTTTGTGCCGGCACCAGATTACGCCAGAGCCTGCCTGCAGGCGATGACTAGCATTAAGAGCAGCATTAAGAGCAGCACGAATATCAGCGGTGAGATGAGTCTGCTGGAGGCCATGTGTAAGCAGCTGCTGCGGATGAGCGGCGTGCGTATCTCGCCAGATGATTTTGACCTCTCTCAATTGGCGCCGCACCTGCTTATTAACTTTAAGGTTGAAGATGATAACGGCAAGCTGTTGGCCCAAGGGCGGGAACTGGATCAGCTTAAAGATAAGTTACAGGGTAAGGTGACCCAGGCGATCCGCAATGTGGCCGAGAGTGGTATTGAGCAGAGTGAGCTAACTCAGTGGAGCTTCGGTGAGCTGCCCAAGCAGTATGAAAAGCGCCGCGGTAATTTCCAGGTGAAGGCGTTTCCTGCGCTGGTGGATAATAAGACTAGTGTGGCGATTAAGCTATTTGACGATGAGCATGAAGCCAGTCGCAGTCACAAGGCCGGTTTGCAGCGACTCTTGCTGCTCAATATGCCATCGCCAGTTAAGCACCTGCAGAATACCCTGCCCAACAAGGCTAAATTGGCGATGTATTTTAATCCCTTTGGGCAGGTGCAGTATTTAATCGATGATATCTTGTCGGCGGCGGTGCAGCAGCTGCTGGATCAGAAGGGCTTAAATGTGCGCAGCGAAGCGCAGTTTGAACAGGCAAAAGATATCGTGCGTCAGGATCTTAACCCTATGGCGGCCAAGATAGCCCTGCAGGTAGAGGAGATTTTGACCCTGTATCAAAAGGTGAAAAAGCGTCTTAAAGGCAAGATTAGTCTGGATATCGCCTTTGCGATGAGTGATATTCAAACTCAGCTGGATAACCTGGTGTTTAAAGGGTTTGTAGAGCAGTGCGGTTGGCAGCGCCTGGCAGATTTAATTCGTTATATTAAGGCGATTGATAATCGCTTGGATAAGCTGCCGGTCGATCCCAATCGCGATCGTTTGCACCTGCACAGTATCAATAATGTGCAGCAGACGCTGGCGGCACAGCTGGCCAAGGTGCCGCGTAGTGCAGCCGTTCCCGAGGCGCTGCAAGAGGCGCG
This sequence comes from Shewanella marisflavi, assembly GCF_002215585.1. Classification (NCBI taxonomy): domain Bacteria; kingdom Pseudomonadati; phylum Pseudomonadota; class Gammaproteobacteria; order Alteromonadales; family Shewanellaceae; genus Shewanella; species Shewanella marisflavi. The sequence continues at coordinate 2,414,963 of NZ_CP022272.1, read as the reverse complement.
CTGGATGATAGAGGAGTATCGCGTCTCCTGTTTCGCTCAGGTGCTGGGTACCGCCTATCCCATCTCTGAGAAGCGTATCCTGAACCGTATCGCCGAAGCCTGATTGTTGTCATTATGACTAAAAAAGCACCCGCAATGGGTGCTTTTTTATTACCTCTGGAAAACCGAGTCTACCCCCATTGATATATTTTTACGATTTAGATCACGTTTTGACTTACTAAATCGCGATTTTATGACTATGTTTTAGTTGTTTGTGAATAGCTAATTTATTCATTTTGTTGCTTTCTCAATCGAAAAATATGTCTAGGAGAAGTGATCCGGGTTTTATCTGCTTCAAAAGGATGATCCAGATCAAACCTGCATAGAATTTACCGATTTAGGGGTATACAGAATGTTAATAAGTTATTGATACCATAAATACCAGGAAAAAAAGTACGGTTTTATCGATTGATTGGCCCACACCAACCACTGGCAAGCCGGCTTTATCTGAGATGAAAATCGGCATGACCCGTTGGAGGATGCATGAGTTCCACACCTAATGAAGAGAAAAGTTTAGAGCTGAAAATATTTGTGTTTCTAACCGTTTTTCTTGCTCCCCTGCTGTCAGTGATACTCGTTTCTGGTTTGGGGTTTGCTATCTGGTTTAGCCAGATACTAACCGGACCACCAGGTGCAGGTTAAACCACTGCTATCAAACAAATATAAAAGAGTGAAAATATCAATGAGCAATGAACTTCACGTCACCAGTTTAGTGGTTCAGGTTAAGCCTGAATTTATGTCCAGTGTCAGACAGACAATCATGAAGATGGAAAACGCTGATTTGTCTGTCAATGATGAGATCAAGTTGGTTGTTGTGCTCGAAGGCATGACCCAGAAGGGGCTGATGGCTGACATTGAGGCGATCAACAAAATTGAGGGCGTGCTGTCCGCAGCCATGGTGTATCACCAGAGTGAAGTGCTTGAAGAGGTTGAAAAATGAAGATGAATCGACGCGAATTTATGAAGGCAAATGCGGCTATGGCCGCTGCCTCAGTAGCTGGTTTAGCCCTGCCTGCAACAGCAAGCAACCTGATTACCAGTTCAGAGCAGACTAAGCTTGAGTGGAACAAGGCACCTTGTCGTTTCTGCGGCACTGGCTGTTCGGTCATTGTTGCAACACGCGACGGTAAAGTCGTTGCCACCCATGGTGATGCTGAGAGTGAGGTGAACCGCGGTCTGAACTGTATCAAGGGTTACTTCCTGTCTAAGATCATGTACGGCAAAGACAGACTACAGACCCCTATGCTGCGTATGACCAATGGTAAGTACGACAAGCATGGTGAATTCACGCCGGTTAGCTGGGACACCGCCTTCGACACTATGGCGGAAAAATGGAAAGCCACCATTAAGAAAAAGGGCCCAACCGCTATTGGTATGTTTGGCTCAGGCCAGTGGACAGTTTGGGAAGGTTATGCCGCCTCTAAGCTGATGAAGGCAGGCTTTGGCTCGAACAACATTGACCCTAACGCCCGTCACTGTATGGCGTCTGCTGTGGGTGGCTTTATGCGCACCTTCGGTATCGATGAGCCTATGGGATGTTATGATGACATGGAGCACGCCGATGCCTTTGTGCTTTGGGGCTCTAACATGGCCGAGATGCACCCCATCCTTTGGAGCCGTGTCACCGACCGTCGTCTGAGTGCACCGCATGTTAAGGTGTCAGTACTATCGACCTTTACTCACAGATCGTTCGACTTAGCCGATCTCGGTATCGTCTTTACGCCGCAGACAGATCTGGCAATCCTTAACTTCATTGCCAACTACATCATTCAAAACGATGCAGTGAACTGGGACTTCGTTAAAAAGCATGTCAACTTCCGTCAGGGTGAAACCGACATAGGTTACGGTCTGCGTGCAAGCCATCCTCTACAACAAAAAGCTAAGAACGTGAAGACGGCTGGCAAGTCTACCCCGATTGAATTTGACGCCTTCAAGGCCTTTGTTGCCGACTATGATGTGGCATCAGTCAGCAAGCTTTCAGGCGTGCCAGAAGATAAGTTGATTGAACTGGCGAAACTCTACGCCGATCCGAATACCAAGGTCACCTCATTCTGGACCATGGGCTTCAACCAACATACCCGTGGTGTGTGGTGTAACAACCTGATTTATAACATCCACCTGCTAACAGGTAAGATCTCAACGCCGGGTAACAGCCCATTCTCGTTGACAGGTCAACCTTCAGCCTGTGGTACCGCTCGTGAAGTGGGCACCTTCTCACATCGTCTGCCAGCAGATCTTGTGGTGAATAACCCAGAGCACAGAAAGATTGCCGAGAAGATTTGGAAGATCCCTGATGGCATCATTCCACCTAAGCCTGGCTATCATGCGGTAGAGCAGAATCGCCGCCTCAAAGATGGCGACATCAATGCTTACTGGGTGCAGGTGAACAACAACATGCAGGCCGCCCCTAACATGAATGAAGAGGGCTTACCTGGTTACCGTAACCCTGAAAACTTCATTGTAGTGTCAGATGCCTACCCAACGGTGACGACTCAGGCTGCTGACCTTATCCTGCCTACCGCTATGTGGGTGGAGAAAGAGGGCGCCTATGGTAATGCAGAGCGTCGTACCCAGTTCTGGCATCAGATGGTCAAAGCGCCGGGCGAGTCTCGCTCAGATCTCTGGCAGTTGATGGAGTTCTCTAAGCGCTTTACTACCGACGAAGTCTGGCCAAAAGAGGTGCTGGCGGCCAATCCAGAATACAAGGGCAAGACTTTGTTCCAGGTTCTTTATCAAAACGGTAATGTCGATAACTTCCCCCTAGAGCAGGCGGATCCTAAGTACATGAACGATGAAGCCAAGCACTTTGGTTACTATGTACAAAAAGGCCTGTTTGAAGAGTACGCTGCTTTCGGTCGCGGTCACGGCCATGACTTGGCGGACTTCGATACCTACCATGAAGTGCATGGCCTACGCTGGCCTGTAGTGAACGGCAAAGAAACCAAGTGGCGTTTCCGTGAGGGTAGCGATCCTTATGTGAAACCAGGTACAGGCTTCCAGTTCTACGGTAAGCCAGATGGTAAGGCGGTTATCTACGCACTACCATACGAGCCTGCCGCTGAGTCACCAGATGAAGAGTTTAACCTCTGGTTATCGACCGGTCGTGTGCTAGAGCACTGGCATTCAGGTTCTATGACTCAACGTGTGCCTGAGCTGTACCGCGCCTTCCCAGATGCAGTCTGCTTCATGCATCCAGATGATGCCAAGAAGCGCGGCCTGCGCCGTGGTGATGAGGTGAAGGTGGTGTCACGCCGTGGTGAGATAAAGACACGCGTCGAGACCCGTGGTCGTAACAAGCCACCCGTCGGCCTGGTCTTTGTACCTTGGTTCGATGCCAGCCAGCTGATTAACAAGGTTACGCTAGATGCGACGGATCCTTTGTCTAAACAGACTGACTTTAAGAAGTGTGCAGTTAAAGTGGTTAAGGCATAAGGAGGATCACCATGAAAACATTGAAATTTGTAACTTTTGCGACCCTGGTGAGTCTCTCTGCGGCTGCAGTATTTAACGTCAGCGCTGCCAGTGTGCCAGATGAAAAGGTGGCCACCCTGAGACAGGCGCCGCTTGACACTAACCCGACGCCACCTGTGATGCCTAAGGTTCGTAACACAGACGTTAAGCAGGTGCGTAACTACCCCATGCAGCCGCCTGTGATCCCACATAAGATCGACGGTTATCAGGTCGACCTTAAGGTAAACAAGTGTATGTCTTGCCACGCCCGCAAGCGTACAGGGGATTCACAGGCGCCTATGGTGAGTGTGACTCACTACATGGATAGAGAGAACAACTTCTTAGCGGATCTATCACCACGTCGCTATTTTTGTACTCAGTGCCACGTGCCACAGCTGGATGCTAAAACTCTGGTAGATAATGAATTTATCGATATCGACCACTTAATCAAAGCTGAAGCAACTAAGCACTAGGAGCGGCCGTATGTTAGATAAGTTGAAAAAAATCTGGCAGGTGTTAAGAAAGCCCAGCGTGCATTACAGCTTAGGTTTTCTCACATTAGGCGGCTTCATTGCCGGGGTCATCTTCTGGGGGGGATTCAACACTGCCTTAGAAGCGACCAACCAGGAAGCTTTCTGTATCAGTTGCCACGAGATGGAAAATAACGTGTATGAAGAGTTGAAGACAACCATACACTTTACTAACCGAAGTGGTGTGCGTGCGACCTGTCCTGATTGTCATGTTCCCCACAACTGGACAGACAAAATAGCCCGTAAGATGCAGGCCTCAAAAGAGGTTTGGGGTAAGGTATTTGGCACTATTAATACTCGTGAAAAGTTTGAGGCCAAGCGCCGTGAACTGGCCGAGCATGAATGGGCACGACTGAAAGCCAACGATTCGCTCGAATGTCGTAACTGCCACAATTTCGACTACATGGATTTTACTCGTCAATCGACACGTGCGGCCAATATGCACTCCACGTCATTGGCCAGTGGCGAGAAAACCTGTATCGATTGTCATAAGGGTATTGCTCACCACTTACCTGACATGAAAGGAGTCGAAGGCTTCTAGCCTAAGATTCCATCTCCAAGCAAAACGCCAGCCTTCATCTCGCTGGCGTTTTTTTATGGGCCTTTCTCAAGTTTCTTACCCTTGCACAGAGTCGATGATTAACTCCCGCAGCCAGCGATGACTGGGGTCGAGATCGAAATGTTTGTGCCAGAGCAGCAGATAAGTGCCGGGGACCATTTGTGTGGGGGCGGGCAAGGAGACCAGCTTATATTGACCCATCATCTCTTTGGCGTATTTTGCCGGTGAACAGAGGATAAGATCGCTCTGCTCACACAGTTGCATGGCGCTATTAAAATCGGTGAGGTTAACCGCAATATCCCGTTTAAGGTGTTTTATCTGCAGTACATCATCAAGCAGCCAGTGGGAGATACCGCCAAAGGTGACCTGTATGTGGCGATACTTGAGGAAAGTATTGAGGTTCCATTCTTCGCTAAGCAGTGGGTGGCCCTCGCGTACCAGACATAGAGAGATGTCACGGGTCAGTTCGACGTAGCGCAAGGCGCTGGGCAGGTTATTGACATGCTGTAGTGAGCGTTCGTCCCATTCTCGGCAGGCAATCCCCAGATCGGTATCGCAGCGCAGCAGACGCTCCATGCTCTCGTTGTGCCAGGTCTGGCTATCTATAGTGATCTTAGGCGCTTGTTTAAGCAGGGTTGGCATGAAACGCGGATAGGTTAGCGAGTAAGCTGTCTCGACCAATTCGAGGCGAAAACGCCTGTGGCTCATTGAGGGATCGAAGTCACTGGGGCGGGTAAGAGAGGAGACCTGGTTCAGGATCTGGCGGATCTCAGGCCCGAGCTGTTTAGCCTTAGGTGTTGGGCGAAGGCCGTGGGCGGTGCGCTCAAACAGTTGATCGTCGAAGGACTCTCTGAGCTTATTGAGTTGCTTACTTACCGCTGACTGGCTGAGGTGTAGGCGCTCTGCCGCAGCGGTGACACTTTGCTCCTCGAGTAAAACTTCCAGTAAGGGCAGCAGGTTAAAGTCGAATGTTTTCAATGGGCGTTCCGTCAGGGATGGCTTAGCTGGTTTCATGATAGCTAGCTGGCCGTTTTTTAGGTAGCCCTATCTCAAAGTTTGTCTTGGGCTAGCTAGCTTTAGCTAAGGTGTTGGTTATGCTGCCTATTGGAGGAGGTCAAACTTGCCGAGGGTGGTTACTAAGCGCATCAGTCCAGCATCAATAATAAAACGCCAGCAGCTGCTGGCGTTTTTAGTTGAGGCCTAAATAAGATTAATTTATCGTTTTAGGCACGCATCGCTTTTTCGCCGCGGCACAGACCGACAACGCCAGAGCGTGATACCTCGATAACCTTAGTGACCTCACCGATAGCCGTGATAAAGGCATCGAGTTTGTCTGAGGTGCCTGCCATTTGAATGGTATAGAGCTCGGCCGTCACATCCACTATCTGACCGCGGAAGATGTCTGCTGTGCGTTTGACCTCTTCGCGACCCGCTCCCTTGGCCTTTACCTTCACCAAGGCCAGCTCCCGCTCGATATGGCTGGACTCGGTAATGTTAGATACCTTAAGGATATCAATGAGTTTGTGTAGCTGCTTCTCAATTTGCTCAAGTACTGCTTCGTCAGCCACCAGGGTAATATTCAGTCGTGACAGGGTGATATCATCTGTCGGCGCTACCGTCAGGCTTTCGATGTTGTAGCCTCGCTGAGAGAAAAGGCCTACTACACGAGATAGGGCGCCGGGCTGGTTTTCGAGTAATACAGAAATAATTCGACGCATTAGCTTTTCTCCGTTTTGCTTAGCCACATTTCATTCATTGCCCCACCACGGATCTGCATGGGATAGACGTGCTCAGTTTCATCGACACTGATATCGACAAAAACCAGCTTGTCTTTCATTGCAAGGGCCTTTTCCAGGCCGGCTTCTAGCTCGGCGGGATCGCTAATGGTCATGCCCACGTGGCCATAGGCCTCGGCAATTTTGGCAAAATTAGGCACTGAGTCCATATAGGAGTGGGAGTGACGACCCGAGTAGATCATGTCCTGCCACTGTTTTACCATGCCAAGGAAACGGTTGTTTAGGTTTATTATTTTTACAGGTGTGTCGTACTGTAGCGCCGTTGATAGCTCCTGAATATTCATCTGAATGGAGCCATCACCTGTGACACAGATGACGGTTTCTTCAGGCATCGCCATCTTCACCCCCATGGCGGCTGGCAGGCCAAATCCCATGGTGCCCAGCCCGCCTGAGTTGATCCAGCGACGCGGCTTGTTGAAGGGGTAATAGAGGGCTGCAAACATCTGGTGCTGTCCCACGTCAGAGGCCACATAGGCATCGCCCTGGGTCAGCTTATGCAGCGTTTCGATCACTTGTTGCGGCTTAATACGCTCGCTATTGGTGTCGTAGGCCAGACTATTGCGACTGCGCCATTGATTGATCTCGCTCCACCAATAATCGATGGCACCTTCATCGTTTTTCATTGCTGGATCACTGTCCAGCAGGGCTAGCATATTATCGAGCACATTATCCGCCGAGCCTACGATAGGGATATCGACCCTGACCGTCTTAGAGATGGATGACGGGTCGATATCGATATGCAATATGGTGGCATTGGGACAATATTTCTCAACATTGTTGGTGGTGCGATCGTCAAATCTTACCCCGATACCGAAGATAAGGTCGGCATTGTGCATCGCCATATTGGCCTCATAACAGCCGTGCATGCCGAGCATGCCGACGCTATTGGCGTGGGTGCCGGGGAATGCCCCTAGGCCCATGAGTGTGCTGACGACAGGAATGCCTAAACGTTCAGACAGGGTGAGGATCTGTTGGTCGCAGCCGGAAATCACCGCACCGCCGCCCACATAAAGCACAGGCTTCTTGGCTTTTATCAGTGCCTGCAGTCCGCGGCGGATCTGTCCTTTGTGTCCCGTAGTCGTGGGGTTATAAGAGCGCATGTTTATCTCATCTGGATATTGATATTCATGCAAAATTTGCGGGTTAAGGCAATCTTTAGGAATGTCTACCACCACAGGGCCGGGACGACCGGTTGAAGCGATATAAAATGCTTTCTTAATGATGCCCGGAATATCCTTGGCATCAGTGACCAGGAAGCTATGTTTCACCACGGGGCGAGAGATGCCGATCATGTCGCATTCCTGGAAGGCATCGTTACCAATCAAGTTGCTGGGCACCTGACCCGAGAGGACGACCAGTGGGATTGAATCCATGTAGGCGGTGGCGATGCCTGTGATCGCATTGGTGGCACCTGGGCCTGAGGTGACAAGTACCACACCCACTTTACCTGTTGCGCGGGCATAACCATCGGCCATGTGCACGGCGGCCTGTTCATGGCGTACGAGAATATGTTCAATGCCAGATTTTTGATGCAGAGCATCGTAGATATCGAGAACTGAGCCACCAGGGTAGCCGAAAATGTGTTTAACGCCTTCATCGATTAATGATCGGACGATCATGCTGGCGCCGGAAAGTTTTTCCATTATTGATCCCTCATAGTTACCGCGACGGTATGCAGTATCTTGCTACAGCGACGGTAATCGCTCTAAACAAAGAGTCTGAAGGGTAATTCAGACTCGCGCTTTATCTTAAAAGCCAGTGTATGGCTCCTAAGTTCAGGTGACTGTTGCTAATGAACAGAATTTCATCATATGCCAAAGAATGATGAATTCAAGCCTTTTCTCTGCAAAAAAATGACAACTTGAGCAAAACTCACGTTTAAGAGGGGAAAATAGCGCTTTTTAGTCGAGGTATACTGTGATGTATCAAGGGCCCGCTTATATGCTTAGTGTATCATTAGACATAAGTATCATATAGTTAGGCTAGTTAACCTGATAGGGCGCCGACATGGCTGGTATCGGCGACCTTTTGGACTATCTTGGCATAGTTAATACTTTTTATGCTGGTTATGGGCAAGAAATTGAAACAGCCCCACTAAGGTGACAGCACCCAGCATGAGGGCTGAGAAGGGGACGGCCGTCCCTGTATAAAAGAGTGCCAGCAAGGGGCCCGCCAGGGCGCCAAAACCAAATCTTAAGGTGCCAATGACAGCCGTTGCTGTGCCAGTTTCTTGCTGGAATTTCATCAAGACGATGGCATCGGCATTGACCGACATGATGCCTAAAAAGCCCATGAAGGGAATTAGCATAGCAACGGTAAAGTGAAAACTGAGCCCGAGGAGGTTGACGCTCAGCAGGCAGATACCAGAAATCGCCGCGAGGAAGGTCGCGACTTTTAACATTCTGCGAGAGCCATATTTGACCACAATACGGCTGTTGATCACATTGGCCAGCATCAGGGCGCCCACATTGGTGCTAAACAGAATAGCAAACAGGCTCTTATCCAGACCAAACACCTCCATGTAAACGAATGGTGATGCGGTGAGGTAACAGAAAAACGCAAACGAGGTCATGACGCCGCTGGCGATATGCAGCTTAACGCCAGGTTTGGTAAAGACAACGGCATAGGCACCGAAGAAAGATTTCTGGCTGCGCCCCTCATGTTGATTGTCACTGGGCATGCGCAGTTTAGTGAGCACCAAGCAAAGTAACAGGCTGGCATAAAAGGCGAGAATAAAGAAGATCAGATGCCAGTCACCAAATTCCAGGATCAGACTGCCCAAAGTGGGCGCCACAAGGGGGGCGAGCATCATGATCAGGCTGACGTAAGACATCCCCTTAGCGGTATTTTGGCCGTACACCTCTTTGATATAGCCAGGCACAACAACAGTGGCCGCGGCGCCAATGAAGGCCTGCACAAAGCGCAGCCCCAAAAACAGCTCGACATTCGTCACAAAGGCGAGCGCCAAACTCACCAGCATAAAGCCCGTCAGACCGATGATCACTAAGGGGCGACGCCCAATGCGATCGGCGATAGGGCCGAAAGTTAGCATGCCCATGGCATAACCGGCTAGGTAGAGGCTTAGTGACTGCTGGACTGTGGTGATGCTGGAATTAAAGCTGCTTGCCAAGGTCGCCATGGCAGGCAAATACATATCGATCGCCAGCGGCGTGATGGCCACGATAGCGGATAACATGGGGATTAACAGGGCGAGACTCAGAGTGCCCTGTGGTCTTGAAGACTGAAATGGCGGGATCGACGTATTGTTCACTCATACCTCTTGTGACGGGTTTAGGGTTATTTTTTGGGTGTGATAACAGAGAAAGGGTGTTATCCGGGGGAAGGGATATTGTAAGGGATCTGGCCAAGTCTTGGCTAATGCTTTATCGCGCTTTGACCAAAGCGCCTTTGGTGCTTTTGTAACAAAACCTTGCAGGTATCTGGCGGGACGAGCCCGCCAGTTCTGGGTTAGAGCTCTGCCTGATAAGGCAGGAGAATTTTTCGCTGGCTCACCAGCTCGTTGCCTATGGCACTGACCATGTGGTTGCGCTCCACCTTAGTCCAGTACTCACTCTGATCGGTAGGGGGCTCGGAGCAGATGATGATGCAGGCATCTTTGCCGTTATGGGGAATAAAGTCGATGCTCTCTTGCGTTTCACCTATCAGGCCGCGGCCATAAAAAAGTGAGGCTGGTTTAGCGCCCTCTAAGGTAGCGAAACGGGTCACAACGGTATGTCTGCCGTCGGTCACCGCAAAATTAATGAAGGCATTGGTGTCGGCACCGGCTGCTTTTCGAAGACTCATGATGCTGGCGATAGTGTCTTCCATCGCCTGTTCCAGTTGACCCAGGCTGGCCTGCTCGACAAAGCCGAGTTTATCCATGAAAAGGGCGAAGGCATATTCGGAATCTGTGTTGCCCTTGATCAATGCAAAGGCACGATCTGAAAGTTGATTAAGTAACTGACGGCGAAATTTATCAAACTGATCCAGACGGCCGTTGTGCATCCAAAGGTAGTGCATGCAGGAGAAGGGATGGCAGTTAGCCTGGCTGACGGGCATTCCCTTGGAGGCGTCACGCACATGAGCGAAATAGTGCTGTGTCTCCACTTTTTCAGCGATCATCTTAAGGTTACGGTTGCTCCAGGCGGGGTCGACATTGACGAAAGTGGCCGGAATGGGATCATCCTGGGTAGGGTACCAGCCCAAGCCAAAGCCGTCGGCATTGGTGGGCACCTTACGTTTTTGCGCGTATTTACTTTGCATCACTAAAGAGTTAGATGCTTTAAATATCAAGGGGGACATCAGGGCCTTGGGGCCACTATAGGTTAAAAATCTGCACATGGATTCTCTATCCGTAATCATACCGAACCAAAATTTAGCGCGATTTTAATCAGTGACAAAGTGAAATTTTACCAGCGACCCCGAAATGGTGGTTGAGTGTCGTTAAATTGTCATCTACCTGTCATGAGTTTGCCTTATCTGCCTCTTAGCTTAGCGCCATTTACAGGCCACTTATCATTCTTTTTTAGGATGGTAAATCGTGCCGATTAGCGCTAACGACAAAGGATAATCCCATGAAAAAAACGGTAATAGCATTGGTGGTGGCAAGTATAGGTGTGACGGCCTGTAATAGTGACGACGGCAAGGACGGTGTGGATGGCAGTCATGGCGCCAATAGCCTGGTGAAATTGACAGAGGTTGCCGCAGGAGATAGCCAATGCCCGTTAGGTGGCCAGCTGATACAGACGGGACTGGACCTCAATGGCAATGGCATGCTCGATAGCGCCGAGATCAACGCTGAGCAGAGCCAATATCTATGTCGAGAGGCTGAGCAGCAGCTAATGGCCGACTTGATTGGTCGCTACGCCTCGGGTGTGTTTGGCCAAAGCGCCGCGGAGATCCTGGGTTTTCATGGCGCGACCGGTCATGTTTTTGTGGTCAATGCCCAGAGTGGTAAGGTGGATATCATTGATGCCTCGGGTCTTAGCGGGCAGCCAGTAGGTGCTGAGGTGGCATTGACCCTTAACAATTTACCTAAGTTGCGTGAACTGGATGTCGCGCAAGATCTTGGTCATGAGCGCCTTGGAGGCGTTAATAGTCTGGCCATTCATGGCGATCTGCTGGCGGCGGCCATTGAGCGCGGCGATACCCTTGGCAACAGCAAGCAAGACATGGGCTACGTCGCCTTTTACCGAATCGGCACATCGGGCGAGGTGAGTTTTATGCACGGAGTCGAGGTGGGCGCGTTGCCGGATAACCTGGTATTTAGCCATGACGGTAAACAGGTCTTGGTGGCGGGTGAGGGGGAGCCAAGCGATGACTATCTGGTCGATCCCCTCGGGACGATTGCCTTCATCGATGTGGTCGATGGCGTACCGGCAACCAGTGCCACGCTGCTCAATTTCAGTGACTTTAATGTGGGCGCCGCCAGAGAGAGTGAATTGGCCGCTAACATTAAGATCAATGGCCCAGGTGCCAGCGTGGCGCAGGATTTAGAGCCTGAATATATCAGCGTGTCGGCAGATAATCGCCGCGCCTATGTCAGCCTGCAGGAAAACAATGCCATCGCGGTGATCGATATCGCTCAGAAGCAGGTCATCAGTATCTGGCCTTTGGGGGAGAAGGATTTTGGCGCAGCGCAAAATGCCATCGATGCCAGTGACAAAGACGATCGCGTTAACCTTCAGGCCTATCCAGGCGTAGTGGGTCTGTATCAGCCCGATACCATCGCCAGTTTTCAGTGGCATGGCAGTGACTTTTTGGTGACGGCCAACGAAGGTGACTCGCGCGATTATGGGGGATTTTCTGAAGAAGTGCGTGCAGCCGACCTGCTGCTCGATCCCAATCATCTTCAATATGCTGCGGCTCAAGATAAGACGCAGTTAGGACGTCTAAAGGTGACGACCTCCATGGGCGATCAAGATGGTGATGGCGACTATGACAAGATAGTGGCCTATGGTGGTCGGTCTTTCTCTATTTGGGATCAAAATGGTCAGCAGGTGTTTGATAGCGGCAGCGACTTTTCCCGCATTACTGCCGCGTTGCTGGGCAGCAACTTTAACAACAGCAATGAAGAGAACAAGGGGGACAGTCGCAGCGACGATAAAGGCGCCGAGCCTGAGGCGCTGGCGATTGGTGAGGTTAACGGTAAGCGCTACGCCTTTATCGGTTTAGAACGAACGTCGGGTTTTATGATCTATGAGATCACCAATCCATTTGCGCCTAAGTTTGTTGATTATGTCGTTAATCGTGATTTTGAGGTGGGTTTCGAAATTGATGGCAGTGATATCACTGGCACGCCTGAAGCGGCAGGAGATCTCGGCCCTGAAGGCATGGCTTTTGTTTCCGCCAGCGACAGCCCAACTGCTCAGCCTCTGCTCATCATAGGTAACGAGGTCAGCGGTAGCATCAGCGTGTATCAGTTGTCACTGCACTGATGAGCCTGTTTAACGGCTAGAGGATGATCAAGGCGCCAATATGGCGCCTTTTTACATATTATTATTGGGCTAAATTATCTTTTATTTTGAAAACAGAGAGAAGCTCTCACCACTTTCAAGCCAGGTGGGGTACTTCTTCATGATCGCAACAAAAGCCTGGCTATTGATATGCTCGCTGAGCCAAGCTTGCACCTTAGGGTAGGGAGCCTGTTGCCACCACTGTTTATCCACATGGGCAAACTGACGTATAAAGGGGAAGATGGCATAGTCAGCGAGGCTAGGCCTATCTGAGACAAGCTGCGCTGATTGCGTTAACCGCGCTTCAAGGGTGCGAACAAACGCTTCACCTTTGGCGCGATAGTCACTTGCCGAGTGCTCTGGATGACGATCGGCATATTTATATTTGTCTAGCCAAGGTTTGAACTGGTTATCGTTGTCGCTTATCAGTGCCATGGTGCTTTGATGAACTTGCGGTGCAGCCCTAAGTAGTTGGTGACTATCTTGCTGGGCTAATGCCCAGAGCATGATCTCAAGGCTTTCATCGATGACGCGGCCATCATCGAGTACTAACACAGGCACTGTGCCCTTTGGGCTCGCCGCTAACATGGGCTCAGGCTTATGCTTTAACACTATCTCCCGCAGTTCCACCTCTTGCTGGGCTAAATAGAGCCCCAGACGGGCGCGCATTGCGTAGGGACAACGACGAAATGAGTATAAAATAGGCCTTGGCATGTAAGTCTCCTTGTTGAGCACGCTATTTTTCATGGCTTTGGTCGAGATCGCAACCCCATAGTTTTACGGTCAGGCCCCGCGGCCTAATACCCTTACTTTTTCTCCCTGTTTGTTTGACTGTGATTTAGGTAGAATTCGCCTCCATTTTGCGCCATAGATCACAAAGGCGCTTTGTTATGCACTGGGGATTAAGCCTCAGGGAGCAGTAAAAGAGGTCAATATGTCTCAAGTCGTTGTATGTGCGTTATATAAGTTCGTCTCTCTGCCAGGGTTTGCCGCCCTGCAGCAGCCTTTGCTGAAGGAGATGGAATCATTGGGGATTAAAGGGACTCTCCTGCTCGCCAGTGAAGGAATAAACGGTACCGTTGCCGGCAGTCAGGCCGGAATTGAGGCACTGCTGGCTTGGTTAGATGGTCAATCAGGACTCGATAACATTGTCTACAAGTTGTCGTTTGATGATGAGATGCCTTTCTATCGCACTAAGGTTAAGCTGAAGAAAGAGATAGTGACCATGGGAGTCGAAGGTGTCGATCCTCGTAAGGTGGTCGGTACCTATGTGAAGCCTAAAGATTGGAATAAACTAATTTCTGATCCCGAGGTGCTGCTTATCGATACCCGCAACGACTATGAAGTCAGCATAGGCACCTTTAAAAATGCCGTCGATCCTAAGACACAAACTTTTCGTGAATTTCCCGATTACGTAAAGCAGAATCTGGATCCTAGCCAGCATAAGAAGGTGGCCATGTTCTGCACCGGCGGTATTCGCTGTGAGAAGTCGACAGCCTACCTGAAAGAGCAAGGGTTTGATGAGGTCTATCACTTAGAAGGCGGTGTGCTCAAGTACCTGGAAGAGGTGCAGCCAGAGGAGAGTCTCTGGGAAGGTGAATGCTTTGTGTTCGATAACCGTGTGTCGGTTAACCATAACCTGGAAAAAGGGCAATACGATCAATGTAATGCCTGTCGCCTGCCGATCACAGAGGAAGACAAGCAAAGCGAGCACTATGTGCAGGGCGTCAGCTGTCCTCACTGCATCGACAAGCTGTCTGAAAAGCAGCGCAAGCGTTTCCTCGAGCGCGAGCGTCAGGTGCAGTTAGCCAAGGCGCGCGGCGAATCCCATATTGGTAGTGATGTAAAACAGGTTATTGATCAGCGACGTCAGGACAAGACACAGCGTCGTCAGCGCCAAGCAGAGCAGGGTGTTCGCTAATTTTTTTACCTCGAAACTTGCGCGTTTTTTAAGATCTGAGTCTATACTTAAATGGCTGCTAGAGATGAGTTGCATCGGGCGACTGTCTGCTTGAAGAGCAGTATTGGCAGAGGTTTAGGTAGCTTGAGTTTAGAGCGTGTCTGCCAATGTATTCAACGTAAGAAGCAAAGGCGAGTGTTGTGTTATGCAATGCTCGCTTTTTATTTTCGCCATCTTTTCCCATCCGCTTAAGCGGTGTTGTTGTCAATATCCCAATCTTTTCTACCTCTTGTGTGTTTCAGCTTGCCTTACACTTGCAGCTCATTTTTTGTCTATTGTGTTGGAACCTGATTAGCCATTGCAGAATAAGACAGATTAAGTGATTAAAGATTAAGGTTTTAGGCGCTTTAGTTTAATGACATGTTGTCTTTAATTTTCATTTAGCTATTTACTTAGCCTGCTAAATAAATACAATGCTTAGCCTGCTAAGTAATATGTCAAGCGTCATAACCTCGCAAGGAGAGCCCATATGACAGATCAAGACAGAGATTGGACTGAGTCATCCAATGCCGAGCGCGTGGCCAGATTGGCGCGATTGTGGCGCATGGTCGCCGATGTTGAACTGGCGCCTTTGGGCTTAACCCATAGTCGTTGGAGCGTGCTATGGAAGCTCTTTCGTATGGGTCAGGAAACGAGCCAGAAAGCCCTTGCCGAAGCCCTTGAGATTGAGCTGGCTTCGCTCATGCGTACCTTAAACCAGCTAGAACAGCAGTCGCTTATCGAGCGCCACTGTTGTGAGCATGATAAGCGGGTCAGACGCGTCTCCTTAACACAGGCAGGGCAAGATCTGCTGACCTTCATTTGTCAGCGCATTATTGATCTGCGCGCCGAACTCTATCAGGGGATCAGCCCAGAGGAGCTCAAGGTTTTTGAGCTTGTCCTTAACCGTATCAGTGAAAACGCCACGAGAAAATTACAATCACACACAATGACCAAAGAGGAAAAATAAAGACAATGACACCGGATCAGCAATTTGCCCGTTTAGTTAAGTTTGCCTGTATTGGCTTTATTATGCTGTTTGGCTACTTTTTGTTTGCCGATCTTAAGATGCCTTTGACTACCCAGGCGATGGCCACTCGCACCATTACCCAGGTAGCCCCTCAGGTGAGTGGTAGGGTTGTAGCGGTTGAGGTCGCCAATAACCAGAAGGTAAAGCGTGGGGATCTACTGTTCAGCCTGGACAAGACGCCGTTTTTGCTGGCTCAGGAGCAGGCTGAACTGGCGCTGGAGCAGGCCAGACAAGATAACGCTGAACTGGATGCTGCCATCGCGGCGGCTAACGCTGAGGTGAATGCCAAGGAGATCGCCTACGCACTTAAGCAGCGTGAGGCCAAACGTGTGCAATCTCTTTATGCCAATCAGAGCGTGTCACAACAGATGATCGATCAGGCGCAAACAGAAGTGAAAGCCAGTCGTTCACAGCTCTTGGCTGCCAAGGCGCAGCTTGCCAAGGTTAAGACACTAAGAGGTCAGGCTGGAGAAGATAACCTTAAGTTGCGTCAAGCGCAGAATCGTCTTTCTCAGGCCAGACTGGCCCTGAGCTATACCCAGATCCGCGCCGAGCATGATGGTGTGGTCACTAACGTGCAGTTAGCCTCTGGTAACATGGTGAACCAGTCTACGCCTGTGATGGCACTGCTGCTCGATAATGTCGATGTGATTGCCGATTTTCGTGAGAAAAACCTGCGAAATGTTCACCCAGGTGCAAGCGCGCTGGTGGCTTTCGATGGCCGTCCTGGTGAGCTGTTTCAGGCAAGTGTAAGCAGTGTCGATGCTGGTGTCAGTCAGGCGCAATTTGATGCCAATGGACGCCTGGCAACTCCGACAGAATCCAATCGTTGGGTGCGTGATGCTCAGCGTTTTCGTCTTCACCTCCAGTTGGCGCCAGATGTGACCATGACACTGCCGGCGGGTGCCAAGGCGACGGTGCAACTTCAGCCTAGTAACGTGATCTATGAGTTCTTAGCCAAGCTGCAGATAAAATTCATCAGCCTGCTGCATTATATCTACTAGGGGCGTTGTGTGTTAATTCGTCATCATGCCTTAAGCGCTAACGATCTGCGTCAGTGTCTGCGAATCGCTACCGGTGCGACTTTGGGGTTTCTCTGTTGTAAGGTGCTTGAGTTCAATTATGGGGTGTTCTTTACCGTACTGCCCATGTTGATGCTGGGGATCTTACCTAAGATGTCACTGCATGTGGTGCGACAGGTGATGGCCTCCTCGGCCATCGCCATCATAGAAGTGGCGCTGCTGGCCGAGTATTTGGGCTCACACCCTTTGGTGATGTCCATGGTAGCCTTCTTGCTGTTTCTCTATCGTTTTGCCTGTATGTCCCGCGGGAGCCTGTTTCTATTTGGTGCCACCGGGGTGATTAGCCTGAGCATCATGCTGCATTTTGCCAGTTATCCAGATACCGATGTGACCGAGTTGGCGATCAACAACTTTATGGGCTGTGGCGTTTCCATTTTGATCGCTTACCTGATGATGTATCTATTTCCTGACGTTGAAGAGCGGGCGCCGATGGCGGCCATTCCCAAGGCTCCTCATCGCATGCGTCACGAGGCGCTGATGGGGGCGACTATCGCCACCCTATCTTTTGTGGTGTTTCAGGTGTTTGATCTGCGGGACTCCCTGGCAGCCCAAGGGACGACCTTGATGTTACTTTTTCCCATGCATTGGAATGGTGCCTTAGGTTATGCCAGACGCCGCGCCATAGGGACTGTACTTGGAGTGAGTTGTGGTCTCTTAATGCAGTTGTTCCTCTATACCTGGTCCCATGAGTTGCTGCTCTTGCTGCCGCTGTTTTGGTTAGTGACCCTGCTGTTCAGCCAGGCCCACGTGACCGAGGCGATGGGGTCGGGTGTCGGGTTTGGTGCTATGACTACCTTAGGGACGCTTTATGGGCAAAACCTGACGCCATCAAATGATCTTTTTTATAGCAGCCTCTATCGGGCATCCAGTATTTTTGGCGCCATAGTGTTAACCCTGATGGCCTGTTATCTGGTGCATCGGCTCCTCAATCGCTTTGAAGTGACTCGCTTCGGCCATTAGTCCTGAGGCTTTTTCTCCGCCGCTTCGTCAGTTTCGGCCGAGCGGCGCATGACCCCTTTGAGCAGATCCATTGGCAAGGGGAATAGGATGGTGGAATTTTTCTCGCCGGCAATTTCCGTTAACGTTTGCAGGTAGCGCAGTAAGATGGCGTTGGGGGATTTTTTGAGGTTTTGTGCCGCTTCAACTAACTTGGTTGAGGCTTCCATTTCCCCTGAGGCATGAATAACTTTAGCACGTCTGATCCGCTCTGCTTCGGCCTGTTTAGCAATAGCTCGTACCATGGTTTCGTTAAGATCTACATGTTTTATCTCGACATTGGAGACCTTTATTCCCCAGCCATCGGTGCGGTTGTCGAGGATAGATTGAATATCCGTGTTGAGCATGTCACGGTTGGCCAGCATCTCATCCAGCTCATGTTGCCCCAGCACAGATCGTAGCGTGGTCTGGGCAAGCTGTGAGGTGGCTTGAAGAAAATCCTCCACATTGATGATCGCCTTTTGCGCATCGAGCACTCTGAAATAGATCACCGCATTGACCTGTACCGAGACGTTATCACGGCTAATCACATCCTGAGTGGGGACATCCATCACCACAGTACGCAGATCGACCCGTACCATCTGTTGAATTAAAGGGATCACTATGATGAGACCGGGTCCCTTGACGCGATAGAAACGGCCCAGCATAAAGATGACTCCACGCTCATATTCTCGCAATATCTTAAAGGCGCTGAGCAGCAATGTTAGCAATAAGAAGATAAGCGCGACGAAAAAGAGTTGCGTATCGTAGGTAAAGGTTTCCATTAGCGACCTCCGGAGTCCTGAGGCGGGTTTGCCTCGGTAGGGCTAGGTATGGGGGCGACGATTAAAGTGAGTCGTTCGCGGCCCTGCACAATGACGGTTTGCCCTGTTTGGGTGTGAGTGTCACAGCGGGCCTGCCAGCATTCGCCGTTGAGCCTGACCAGACCATAGTGTTCAAATCCACTGACTACGGTAGCCATGGCGCCTATGATGAGATCATCGCCGCTGACATTGGCGGCCTTGCGCGTTTTCCAGAGACTTGAGAGTACCCAGAGAGAAAAGCCAGCGGCGGTGACGGTTACTGCCGCTATCAATGGCAGCGAGATGGCGAGGTCGCCGCCATCGGCGTCGATCAAAAACAGGGATCCCAGCGCGAAGGCGACGATCCCGCCAAGGCCGAGAATGCCGAAACTTGGCACCATAGACTCGGCGATAATCAGGGCTATGCCTAACAGGATAAGACCCAAACCCACATAGTTGATGGGCAACAACTGAAATGCATAGAGGGCGACCAGAAGGGAGATGCCCCCAATGACGCCTGCGATACCTACGCCAGGGCTATAAAATTCAAGCAGCAAGCCATAGATACCGATTAACATCAGGATATAGGCGATGTTGGGGTCGGTAATGGTGGCGATGAAGTGACTTCGCCAGCTTTGTTCGTGGGGCACTAGCCTTGTTTGCTTAAGGTTGAAGGTATGGGGCTCGCCGTCTAAAACAATTTCCATACCGTCGAGTTTTGTCAGGAGTTCACCTGCGTCACTTGCCATCAGGGTGATCACATTCTGTTCCAGAGCCTCTGTGGCAGTGAGCGTTGCGGCATCACTCACCGCTTGCTCGGCAAATTCAACATTGCGGCCTCTTAAATTGGCGAGGGAACGAATATAGGCGATGGCATCGTTACGTATCTTTTGGGTCATGGCGTTGTCGTTAGATCCCTGCTGCTTGCTGTCATCCCCTTTGGATGGATCTTTGTCCCTTGGGTTTGATGGTTTCTCATTTTGGCTGGGCATTCCCATTTGTACAGGTGTGGCGGCGCCCAAAGTGGTGGCGGGTGCCATGGCTGCGATATGACAGGCGTATAGCATATAGGTACCGGCGCTCATGGCTCGGGCCCCTGAAGGAGCGACCAGACAGGCGATAGGCACCTTGGAGCTGAGGATAGCTTGGTTAATGCTGCGTAAGCTTGACACTAAGCCGCCAGGCGTATCGAGTTCAATGATCAGCAACGGCGGGCGCTCAGCCACGAGTAGCTCGTTGGCATGTTGGATCTCACTGCCTAGGTATTCGGCGATGGCGGGACCTATGGCGCCGCTAAAACGCATCAGTGGCACCGCTTTAACTTGTGGCTCAGATGAGACGGTTGAGGCGTTTGTGTTCGTTTCGGGCATAGCCTGACCCAGACTCAGTACGATTAGTAGGAACAGAGTTGTTAAACGTATGATGCGCCCAATACAAACCCGCATAGCGACTCCTTATGACTTATTTAAGTCTAGTCGATTTTGCGCGCCGCCTTTGCTTGTCTTTTCAGCTCAGTGTGTTATTTTTCTCGGCTTTTTGATGGGCGGGAGCCGCTAAGCATGTTTGTTGGATTCGATTATGGCAGCGCTAACTGCGCCGTTGGTGTGATGTTGGATGGCAAGGTGCAGCTTTTGCCTCTTGCGGGGGATTCTCACTATCTGGTATCGACCCTGTATGCGTTCGATCGGGAACTGATCAGCGAAGCTGTGTATCAGGCGCTTGCGAGCGATCTTAAGGCGGATTATGCCAAGCTTCGTTCGGCTCAGTTAAGCCGCGCACGCCACGCCCGTCAGGCGTTGGATCTTGATAGCGACGAGCAGGCGGTGTTTGTCGGTGAGCAGGCGGTGCAGCACTATCTGGATATGCCCGAAGAGGGCTTTTATGTACGCTCGCCCAAATCTTTTCTCGGTGCCACTGGTTTGCGAGCGGACCAAATCGCCCTATTTGAAGATATCGTCACCCTGATGATGATGCATATTAAACAACTGGCTGATAAGCAGCTCCAGGCTCACGGCACTGCCACTCATGCCGTGATCGGGCGCCCGGTGAATTTTCAAGGCATAGGCGGTGAGGAGAGTAATCGTCAGGCCGAAGCTATTTTAGCCCTGGCCGCCAAGCGTGCCGGGTTTGAGCGGGTGAGTTTTCTGTTTGAGCCTTTGGCTGCGGGTATGGATTTTGAGGCCAGTCTTAACCAAGATAAGACAGTGTTGGTGGTGGATGTCGGCGGCGGCACGACCGACTGCTCAGTGGTGAAGATGGGACCATCTCATATCAATAAGGCAGATCGTAGTGAAGACTTTCTCGGTCATAGTGGTCAACGTATCGGCGGAAACGATCTGGATATCGCCCTGGCGATGAAGGCCTTTATGCAGCACCTGGGGCTTGGTTCTCATATGGTGAATGGACTGCCGGTGCCGAGTCAGCCATTTTGGAATGCGGTGGCGGTTAACGACATCAGTGCTCAGCGCGATTTTGCCAGTTTAACGAGCCGCAAGATGATTGAGGAGCTTATCAAGGACGCTACGCGTGCCGATCTTTTGGCGAGATTGCTAAAAGTGCAAGTGGAGCAACTGGGTTACCGTTTGGTACGCAGCGCCGAAGCGGCCAAGATTGCGCTGTCGGACGCGCCAGCCACCTGTGTTACCCTGGAGTATATCGACGCGGCGCTTAATGCCGATGTCGACCTTGAGCGCTTTAGCCAGGCTATCGAACAACCCGTTAGCCTGATCCAATCGCTAATGCGTCAGGCGATGGACCAGGCAGCAACACAAGCAGATATTATCTATGTGACAGGCGGCACGGCCAAGAGCCCGGCGATTTATCGAAAGATCGCCCAGATGTATCCTGAGACAGAGATAGTGGTGGGCGATCATTTTGGCAGTGTGACAGCAGGTCTGACGCGCTGGGCTCAAAAGCTGTTTTCCTAAGAAGAGATGGAGTAAGCATGAAAGCATTAATTCGGCTGGCGGGCGTCGCGGCGCTATTTGTACTCAGTGGCTGTGGTGATGATGTGGGTAAGGTGAGCCTGGGCCTGTTTACCACTAAAGATGTGATCATCGAAGCGCGCCGTGACCCTATGATCCCTGGCGTGACCTGTCATATTAGTCGTGTCGAGGCCAATCTGGATTTTGCCGATCCTTCAGATATGGGGATTGCTTGTCGTCAAACCGGACCTATATTGCCTGGAGATCTCGCCAATATCGACAAGAGTCCAAAGGGCGAGGTGGTGTTTAAGGCATCTCTAAGCATACTGTTTAAGTCGCTAAAGGTGAGACGCATCTATGACGCTGATAACCAGACGCTGATTTACCTCTCCTATTCGACTAAGGAGACTGATGGCAGCCATAAACACAGCCTGTCCACCGTGCCGCTTTATGGCACACAGGCTTGGCAAACGAGTGGCTCAGCAAATGGACAGCCAGCGTCAAACTAAAATAAGTAGAGCCAAAATAAGTTGAGCCAAAAACAAAACGCCGTCATCTTTGACGGCGTTTTGCTGTGGGTTATTTACGCCAGTGTAATTGCTGCAGTTGAGTTGCCACTGTTTAATCACTATGGGTAAGACGTAGGTAATGCATTACTCGTTGCGGCCATCTAATACCGCATTATAGCGCTCAAAGCCGGCCTCGAGATCTTTGATGAGATCGTCAGGGTTTTCCAGCCCCACATGCAAGCGGATCAGGGGTTTGCTGCTGTCCCACTGAGTGGCGGTGCGCAGCTTGTCGATACCAAAAACACCCAGAATCAGACTTTCATAGCCGCCCCATGAGAAGCCCATTTTAAAGTGCTGCATGTTTTCCACAAAGGCGGTGATCGACTTGATGTTGCCTTCCTTGAGTACAAAGGAGAAGAGGCCGTTAGACGCGCTGAAATCGCGCTTAAAAAACTCATGCCCAGGGCAGGTGGTAAAGGCGGGGTGACGCAGGTGATCCACCTCTGGGCGCGTAGCCAACCAATTGGCAACCTTAAGGGCATTTTTTTCATGTTGCGCCATGCGAACCCCAAGGGTCCGCAACCCACGGCTGGCGAGGTAGATATCGTCCGCCGAGGTGCATTGCCCCATGAGATAGCTGTTTTCTCTAAGCTGCTCCCAATGAGCCTCGTTGGCGGTTGCCGTGCCCAGCATCACATCTGAATGGCCAACAATATATTTGGTGGCGGCCTGAATGGAGATATCGACGCCCAGTTCGAAAGGGCGGCTGTTGATAGGGGAGGCCCAGGTGTTATCCAGCATAACCACCAGACCATGCTCATGGGCAATGCGGCTCAAGGTCGGCACATCTTGCACCTCTAGGGTGATAGAGCCGGGAGACTCAAGAAACAGCACCTTGGTATTGGGGCGGATTAGCGCCTCAATACCTTTGCCGATCAGCGGGTCGTAGTAGGTGGTTTCTATGCCAAAGCCTTTGAGCAGCTTGTCACACAGATCCCGTGTGGGTTCATAGGCGGTATCGACCATCAAGAGATGATCGTCTGCCTTGAGAAAAGAGAGTAGTGCGCCCGAGATGGCGGCTGAACCAGAGGGATAGAGCGCGGTGCCCACGCCACCTTCAAGTTCGGCAATGGCCGCCTGAAAGGCAAAGTGGGTAGGGGTGCCGCGGCGGCCATAAAACATCTCGCCATTGGCGCGGTTTTTAGTGGCGTAACGCATCTCTTCTATGGTGTCGAATACCACGGTGGAAGCGCGAAATACCGGGGGATTGATCACCCCCTTACTCCATTTCTTGTCACGGCCGACGCTAACTATCTTGGTCTCTTTTTTCATCCCATCTACTCATCTTGGCTAGGCAATGCAGCCATCTTAACATCTATACGGCTAAATGAAAGTGAGATTTACTTATGTGTTTACCCTGGCAAATCGGCCTGCATCTATTGGGTTTTAAGTGGCAGACGGATGTGGATAGCGACACCTATGGCTTGATTGTCTTGCATCAGATTTTCGGCGCGAATACTGCCGTCGTGGAAATCGGTGATCAGCCTGGCAATATAGAGTCCTAGCCCTAAGTGAGGCTTGTCTTGCACTTTCTGGTCGCGTACCGAGACCATGGACTCGAAGATCTGTTCGCCCATGTTCGCCGGCAGAGATGGCCCTTGGTTGCTGACGCACAGCAGTGCCTGTTTGCCCTTGGCTTTGAGTGACACCTTGATGGGCGTTTCAGGCTGGCTAAATTCGATGGCATTGGCGATCAGCTTGTCCATTAACTGGGCGATATATTCAGGCACGCCGCGCATCGGCATCGGCTCCTTATCGATCTCCAGTTCAAAGCGCTGATTGGGGTAGGTCATCTGATAGCCCTGCATACAGCCGGCGATCACCTTGTCGAGGGGGAAGTTATCGACATCGGCATCGGTCAGGGCTTCTTCGAGGCGCGTCGCTTCACTCATGTTATTGAGGATCATATTGAGTCGGCTAACCCCTTCATGGGCTCTGTCCACATATTTTTGATGCTGAGGCGGCAGTCCCTGGCTGTTGAGGTGCTCAAGCGATGAGCGAACCACGGCTACTGGCGTACGCAGTTCATGGCCCAGACGGGAGGACATATTCTCCAGATAATGGGTATATTGGCTCAAACGGCTGACGATACTGGCGAAACTGCGGCTAAGATCGCCAATTTCATCACGCACCTTTGACCCGACAATCGCCTTTCTGATCCGTCCCTGGCTGTCGATCGCCTGCTCTGCGTCATCGCGTAACTTGCGAATACGGCTGGAGATACTGGAGGCGAAGAAGAAGAGCGCCAGGGTGCCCATGCTCATCACGGTTAAGATCACGTTGAACAATTTCTCGAGCGCTTTGTTGCGCAGGGTACGGATGCCGTGGGTGGTTTCCTCGGCGATCACCACGCCCATGACGGTGTTATCGATCCAGATGGGGCTGGCGGCGGCGAGGATCACCGCCTTGCCATCGGGCGACAGGCGCCAGGTGGAGCCAAACTGACCGGCTAAGGCCTTGCGAATATGGCTGCCCTCCAATACGGTCGAGTCTTTCAGGGAGTCGACAAAATGTTTCGGCGGCGTGGTCAAAATGCGGTAGTAGAGGGGATGCAAATAGTTTTGCTTAAATCGCCCCCAGAAGCTGTCGGGTGTCTGTTCTGTGGCGGTTTGCGCCCAGACATTGGTGCTGCTGTAGATATCGCCGGATTTAGCCAATACCCGGCCATGGCGATCCACCACCCAGATCCGTGAGCTGTTATGGCTCATCCCCTTGATGATGCTTTCAATTTCTGGCGAAGGTACAAGCACAGTGCCTAGCTTGGTGACATCGTCGGTGGCCGAAGTACCGACAATCGCCTCAACATTGCGTTTACGCCTGTCGTTGACATCGACGATGGCAAAGCCCAGCTTGCTGCCTACCATCTCCAGCGGCATTCTGAGTTCTATGTTGTAGCCTTTTTCGGTTTTGAGCCATTTGCCCTGTATGCGCACTTCTGGAGTAACCGGTTGAGAGCGTTTGGGATCGGCAGGCAGTTCGAAGGCGCTTATCCAGCCATCGCGTATGGTGGCGACGATATAGCGGCGAAAATGACCATCGGGCGCCAAGGTGGCGATGGCCAGATGGTCGTTATTGTCGATTCTCAGGCTGTTAGTGCCGCGGTAGATCACCTTAGGATCGGTTACCTCGAAATAGGCGTACAGGTAACCGGCGTATTTACCCACCATATGGGTAAAACTGACATTAAGGGGCTTGCCGTCATCGGCCTTAAATAGCTGGTGGTCGGCGCCATAAACCAGGGCGCGATGACGATTGTTTTGCCACTCGCCTAATTTGCCATCTAGGTGTATGGGACCGCTTAAAGGATAGGCGTAGAGATCCCGTCCTTTTTTTACCTGTGACAGGAAACTGGCTTGTTTGTCGAATAGTTTAGGGCGTTCGTGTAGAGCGGTGGCCAGGGCCTGAGTGGTCCCTTCCAAGGTTTTTTCCTGACCATAGCGCAGGTATTTTTCCATCTCCCACACATACTGGTAGCCCAACCAAGGCAGGCAGAGCAGAAACAGGGAGAGGATGGCGACCTTAGTGCGCAGGCCGATGGGTAGATTAAACATGCTTAGTCTTGGTTGTCCCAGCGATAACCCATGCCATATACGGTATCTATGCAATCAAATTCAGGATCTTGGCTAATAAATTTCTTACGGATCCGCTTTACATGGGAGGTGATGGTGCTGTCGTCCACATAGATCTTGGCATCTTGCATCAGCGCTTGGCGACTGCGTACATGTCCGGGGTGTTTGGCCAGGGCATGTACCATCCAAAATTCGGTAACCGTCAGCTCGATAGGCAGCTGTTTCCAGTAGACCTGAATACGGTTGACATCTATGGTCAGGTTGCCGTGCTCTATCATGCCATCTTGGGGGTTAGCGCCATTTTGGATGTCCGAGCGTCGAAATAGTGCCGCCAGGCGGGCGATCAGATGGGGAAAACTGACATCTTTACTCAAATAGTCGTCGGCGCCGAGTCTCAACCCACAGACGGTATCGAAATCGCTGTCACGGGCAGTCAGAAAGATGATCGGCAAAGTGTTAGACATGGCTCTGAGGGATTGGCACAGGGTAAAGCCGCCATCAATCTCATTTTCGAGGCCAATATCGATGATCGCCAGATCTGGTAAACGAGTATTGAAGGCTTCCATGGCGCTAGGGCGGTTGGCATAGGCCTGGACACTATAGCCTTGCTGCTGTAGCACCTCTTTGTAATTCTCGCGGATAGCCGCTTCATCTTCCACTATTGCAATACGCTTCATTATCTATCCAATACAGCTTCGTGTTTCTGGGAAGTGACTATACAGCAAATTTTCGGCGAAAAAAGTGGTGTGGCTAAAATGCCATTTTGTTGCCACATTTGGTCGCTGCATCGTCATTTTTGCACCCCTGACTTGCCACTTCACTGTTATTTAATGACCTCATCGACAGGAACCACAAGGTTCTAAATAACCCATCCATGTCAACTTGAGGAATTTCCCATGAAGAAGCAGATCATTGCCGTGTTAATCAGTGTTTCGTTATTTGGCAGCTCAGCGGCCTTCGCTGCCCCTAACACTCAAGCGACAACCGAGGTATCGAGTGATAAAGAAGCGCTGATCGGCGTTGGATCAGGCATAGTGCTGGGCGCCGTGGTGGCAGGCCCTGTGGGCGCGATCATCGGCGCATTTACCGGCGGCATGATAGGTCAGACGGTGGCCAATGACAGTGAGATTAAACAGCAACAGACGGCACTGGCAGAAAAAGAGTCTCGGCTGATGGCACTCAAGCAGCAAAATGAGGCGCTCATGACGGTGCAGGAGGAGTATCAAGAGGCCAAGGTGGAGCTGGCCCAGCTCAGACAGCATCAGGGCACTCGTCTAGAGGAGTTGGCGCTCGGGTTGAATGTTCAGTTTAAAACCGGCTCCTCTACCGTTGAGCCCCATTTTCAGAGCCAGCTCGATGAGGTAGCCGATGCCATGGTGATATCACCTCAGCTCAAGTTAGATCTTACCGGTTATGCCGACAGACGAGGTGACAGCAGCTATAACCAGGCGCTCTCTGAGCAGCGGGTTGCCGAGGTAAGAAGTTACTTGCTTGCCAAAGGGGTGGATGCATCTCGCCTTGACGCTAAGGCCTTTGGTGCCAGCGCGCCAGTGAAAGATGAACAGAGTTTCGAGAATGACTTTTTCGATCGCCGCGTGACCATCAAGTTAGTGCCAGGCGATACCGCACTGGCAGCTAACTAAGTCAGGCCCATGAAGCAGCGTGTAAGAAGGAGAATTAAAATGTTGCCGCGCGCGAGTCTAAGGATATCCCAGACCGACCCTTGCCCCCCGAGGGGGGCTTTTTTTCCCCTAGGACGCCGCCTATTGGCGCGGCTATGGGAAGTGAACATGACCCTGTTCGCCATGACGAGTTTAACTGCATTTGGCTTGACTACGATTGGCTTGACTACGATTGGCCTGACAACCCCGGCTTGGGGGCGGGCAATTCCTAGTGTCAGTGAAAGCCACTTTACTCAAACTAAGCAAGATGAGCTTGAGGTGCTTGGACAAGGCGTGCTGGAGTATCAGCTCGGCGGCGAGCTGGGTCAGAAGTCAGTGTCTTCCACGGCGTTGGCTGTGGATACGCAAGTGAAGATGAATATTTCTGGCTGGATCAACCGTGTCTCGGTAAAGCAAATTTTTGTGAACGACAGCGACCATTGGCTCAATGGCCGCTATCAGTTTCCTCTGCCTCACGATGCGGCGGTCGATAGTCTGACACTGCAGATAGGTCAGCGCGTGATCGTCGGGGAGATCCAACCTAAGGCGGTGGCACGGCAAACCTTTGAGCAAGCCAAGGCCAGTGGTAAGAAGGCCAGTCTGGTCAGTCAGCAAAGACCGAATATCTTTTCATCTGAGGTCGCTAACCTTGGACCGGGTGAGGCCTTAGTGGTGGAGATAGCCTATCAGCAGCAGGTGCGTTATCAAGATGGCGAATTTAGCCTGCGTTTTCCAACCGCCATAACCCCAAGATATGATCCAAACGCAGAGGCTAACCTGAGAGATGGTCAATCGGCATTCGGCAATAGAGTCCCAGAAGCATCAGGAGAGCAGAAGCTCTATCTGGACGTGGTACTAGATGCCGGCATGGCCATCAGTCGCTTGGAAACCCCGTATCACAAGATGCGTCAGACGCAACTTGGTGGCACTAAAATTGGCCTTAGTTTGACCAATAACTTGCGTCCTGACAGGGATTTTATGCTTAAGTGGCGCCCGCAGCTGGCCGAGCAGCCCAGCGCGGTCATGTTTAGCCAATTAGGTAAGACTCATGGAGAGCCGTCAGCTCAGGTCAAAGAGCAAGATAGCTACGCGTTGGTGATGCTGATGCCACCTCAAGATAAGGCTCGTGTGCGTCTGCCTCGGGAGCTGACCTTGGTAATCGACACCTCAGGCTCCATGTCGGGGGATTCGATTATGCAGGCCAAATCCGCCATTTTAAATGCCTTGGCTGGACTTGGTAGCCAGGACACCTTCAATGTGATCGCCTTTGACAGCTCAGTGCGCAGCCTATCACCCATGGCGCTGCCGGTGACCGCGGCAAACTTAGGTAAGGCCAATCTATTTGTACAAAGTCTTGAAGCCGATGGCGGAACTGAGATGGCGCCGGCACTACTGCGGGCCTTGAGTCAGCCGGATCCAGCCACTTCAATGTCACAACGCCTAAAACAGGTGGTGTTTATTACCGATGGTGCCATAGGTAACGAGGCCTCTCTGTTTGCCCTGATTGCCGCCAATATCGGTCGCCAGCGCCTGTTTACCGTAGGGATAGGCGCGGCCCCCAATGGCTACTTTATGGAGCGCGCCGCCAGGGCTGGGCGCGGCACTTATACCTATGTTGGCAAGATCAGCGAGGTGGACGCCAAGATAGGGGAGTTGTTAGAAAAGATAGAGTCGCCACAGATCAGCAATGTGACTCTCACCCTAGATGATGGCTCTATCCCAGATTACTGGCCGGTGCAGATTGGGGATCTCTATGCCCATGAACCCATTATGGTGGCCCTGAGATTAACCGCTACTCAACGCGCCGTGAGTGATGCGTTAATCATTTCTGGGGATCTGGATGGTAAGAACTGGCAGCGAAGATTGGCCCTGTCGGCACAGGAAAAGCCGCGCGGCATCGATCTTATCTGGGCTCGCAATCAAATTGCCAGTCTGGAGCTTGGTAAAAACCCTCATAATCTCGATGCGGTGAAGGCAAGTGTGACCCGTTTGGCGATGGATTATCATCTGGTCAGTCCCTATACCAGCCTGATTGCCGTGGATAAGACACCGTCGCGTCCTGAAAGC
Organism: Shewanella marisflavi; assembly: GCF_002215585.1. NCBI lineage: Bacteria > Pseudomonadati > Pseudomonadota > Gammaproteobacteria > Alteromonadales > Shewanellaceae > Shewanella > Shewanella marisflavi. Next base: position 2,385,515 of record NZ_CP022272.1, on the reverse strand, counting down.
GTCGATGCAATGGAGCTGTTTAAACCTGCTATGCTTCCCGTTCAACAGCAGTGGCCTCAGACGGCGACCGAGAGCCGTCTGTATCTGGCTGTTGGCGCTATGATGCTCGCCTTAATCGCTGCCTATTGGTTCAGTTATCTACCCTGTTTGCACCGTTTGTGGCGCAGACGTCTAAGTGAGGTGCACTCATGAACCGTCGCAGACGCTTAGGCCTGAGGCATGTGTTGCTGTTTACCGCACTGATGGCGGCCATGACACTGATATTCAAAGGAGGATATATGCAAGCTAAGGCGCATTTTGCTCAGTTTTTGATTGAGCGAGCATGGGATAAAACCCTCAGCGATCGTCAGCAGCATAAGCCCTGGAGCTGGGCCGATACCTACCCCGTGGCTAAGCTGCATTTTATCGATGAGCAGGGCAGACAGCACGGTGAACCCTTTTATGTGTTGGCGGGCGCCTCAGGACGTAACCTGGCTTTTGGTCCCGCCGCTATTTTGGCGGATAATCAGATCAATCATTGGGGGAACACAGTTATTGCCGGTCATAGAGACACTCATTTCTCGCGTCTTCGGGGGATACATTCGGGCCAGATGATCACTGTGCAGGATGCCTCGTCTCAGATAGTGCGCTACCGCGTCCTGGGGACCAAGGTAGTGGATGAGGAAGATACGCGCTTGCTGACTAATGAATCTGAATTGCGCTTGACTCTGGTGACCTGCTATCCCTTCGATAGTCTACTTGGTCAGAGTCGACAGCGCTTTGTGGTGGTTGCCGCGCCGCTAGAAAGTGAGGTAGCGCTCATTGAGCCTGCTCTACCTAAGTCGGCTGAGTTACAGAGGCATTACCCGGTTTCTGCCTAAATGCTTAGCATCATATAAGAAACCGTCAGTTCGCTCGATCAGCGACTCGAAGGTGTCCTTAGTCTGCCATTCGCTGACACCAAAAGAGGCGCTGATCTTATTGATAAGCTGATCTTTACGTCTATCTTTCAATGTGATCTTCTCGAGTGAGCGGCGCATGGCATCGGCCAGTTGCCGTGCCTTACGCTGATGACTGTTAGGCACCAGCAAAGCAAACTCTTCACCACCGTAGCGGTAGAGCTTAATGCCATCTCGGCAGGATTCACCCAGGCGTTTGGCAACCGCTTTTAACACATTGTCGCCCAGATGGTGGCCGTAGGTGTCGTTAACGTTTTTAAAGTGATCCACATCGGCCAAGATGAGACAGGTTCCCTCAGGTGACTGTGCTAACAGGCCTTTCAGATCTTGATCGAAGGCGCGGCGGTTAAGCACGCCGGTAAGGGCATCATGGTAAACGTCACGCTCGGAGCGTTGTAACTCGGCGCGCAGGGCTGCGATCTCCTCCTGGGCCTTGTCCAATCGTCCGGTAAAATATTCGGTGGTCTGACGGATCTCATCAGATTCTTTCACCAGATCCCGCACCAGACCTAACACCTTCTCCAGGCTTAAGCCTTCTTCTTCGATGCGATTGAGCCGATTAAAGTTACTGTCGATACGCTGCTGAAAAACCGTGGCATCTTGGTTGGTGTCTTTAATCGATTGCGACAGTTCTATGGTCATGGCCTCAAGGTTCTGACGCATGTTGAGGACATTGACCTCGTTGGGGTCGGCGATATGCTCGCGGTAGAGCAACTCGGCGGTCACTGGTGGGCAGGTATTGTACTGGTTAACTATCTTGTCTAATTTGTCGATGAGTAGGGGATTTTGTTGACCGACATAGGCATACCACAAGGCGTAGTTGGTCGGTGTCGTTGGGATTTGATGCTTTAACATCAAGGGTACGGCTTTCTTGAGGTTGATAGCGGCTTCGCGCATCAAATCTTTGCTCATATCGACTCCTAAAACAGCTGGTCTGGGCCTAGCCTGTAAGGGGAAACTTGTCACTCTGTTCGCGCTTAGTGCCTGGCTATGCCCCCTAAGCGCTGGCTTCTTCAAGCATAGCCGCGAAAGGGGGTAGCTGCAGTTTAATACTAGTGCTTGCTAATCAATAGTTTGTTGATTTGGCGCCCACTTTAGCCAATTGGGGTCGACTTTGGGGTGCAGTTCAAACTGCTGTCCCTCGGCGATTTGATTGGTTTGTGAGCTGCTGCTTTCGGTTGCCACGCCTATACCACCTGCGATGATAGTTTCTAATGAGCCGGTTTCAATCTGGGCACCAGAGAAGAGACCTAGGTCGACCTTGATCCCTGAGAGATCCCAGAATTGACTGGTTTGATTGACCAGATGACGATAATGCTTGGCGATTTGCGCCGTCATCAGTACCTGAGTGCCATTATCTGATAGCTGCACCTGCTTGATTTCACCTATTTTTATACCGCGAAACACTATAGGTGTACCAACCTTCATGGAGCCCAGATTGTCATCGACTAAGGTAAAGGTGAGGGCATCCTGGCTGAGCTTAGCTGGTGACTCGACACGCCCGATAAACTGACTGATGCTGTGTTGACTCTGGCCAGGTAGCACTGAGACATAGGGGCCTGTGAGTAAGGTTTCTGCCGCCGAGACGCCTGAGAGTGAGATCTCGGCATCGACGATGAAGTATTGGGCATCATCGGCAAGGAAAGGGGCTGCGTAGTCGCCATAGAGGTAGGCATCGACCGTGACAGTTTGTAGATCTTGATTAAGCTTAACGCGCTCCACTTCGCCTATCTGATGACCCAGGTAACGTATGGGGGCATGGGCACTTAATCGTGTGTTGGCGTCAAAGCTTATATTGATGGGCGTTGCCTTGGCGCGGGCCATTTCTTCAGAGCCATAGAGGTGGGTTTGATTGCCTTGACTATCGGCATCCAATAGACCCAGGGACACACTGCCTTTAATTGCGCCTTCAAGAGGTGCCAGATCGACCTTTAGCCCATTTAAACTGGCGTCGACGCTCAGCGCACCATTGCGCCAAAAGACGCTGTTGGGTTTCACTAACTTAGCAAAGGCCTTGTCTATGCCGAGCACTAATTTGAATTGCTCACTGTCACTGTGCCAGTCGACCCGCTCGACTTCGCCGATCTGCATCTTCTTATAATAGATAGGAGAGTGTGCTGAAAGGCCTGCACCATCTGCGCTGCTTAACTCGACTCTGAGACGATTTAGCTGACTAAAATAGCTCTCCGCCTGCTGAGTGTTGGCAAATAAAGGCAGTGGTTGCTTGGGATTAAATGTTTTGTCGCTCTTGCCTGGGTTGAGACTGATAGCACCCTTAGTGAAGGTGTCCAGATCCCGGGTGCTTACCGAAACCCCTTCGAGTGACGCGTCGATAGCCAGCGCCGATTCGGCAACAAAATAGCTGTCTTGGCGCAGTAGGGAAGCAAACTCTGGCCAGATGTTAATTTGATAGTCCAGCGCGGAAAAATCTTGTTTAAACTCGACGGCGCTGACTTCGCCTATGGGCAGTTGTTTATAGCGTACCTGGGCGCCAGCACGGATCCCAGGGTTTTCATCGGATGTAAGGTGCACAATAACAGGGAATAAGCCTTGCTGCGGCGCTGTATCCAGTAGTTTGTAGCTCGTTTGACGTTCGCCGCTGCCAGGTAGGAATGCCACCACATTGCCGGTGACTAGACGAGCAGCATGTTTGATGCCACTGAGTGATAGGTCGGCGCCCTCGAGCCAAAATTGACTGTCTTGGCCTACAAGATCCGCATACTGGTTTTCTATCACTGCATCAAAGCTCACCCCGCTTTCGCTAAGCTGGGTATGGGTGATGCGGCCGATATTAATCCCTCTATATACGATATCGGCGCCAGTACTCAGGCTATCGGCATCCTTTGCGGTCAAGGTAAAGCTAATACCGCCCAGCGCGCTGTCTTTATCTTCGAAAATGGCGAAGGTTTGGTTGGCCTCGGCTTTGTCGCTGCCAGGAGATGAGGAGAAGCTTACGCCGCCGGCTAAGATAGCCGCCAGGCTCTCAGTTTTGACCTTGATACCAGAGAGGGTTGCATCCAGCGCTAAGCCCGAGACATTCCAAAAGCGCGAGTCTTGTTTAACCAAGTGGGCATATTTCTTTTCGATGTAGGCATTAAACAAGATGCTGTCGTCGTTAACCAGACGATAACCGACGATGTTGCCGACCGGGATTTGGCGATAAAACACTTGTGAGCCGACATCAAGTGAGCCTAGTCCCTCGCTGGTGAGCTCTATCATCAAGCCATCAGCGCCGGGGGCCACGGGCGGTGCCTGATCTTCGGCAATAAATTCGTTTCTGTAGTCGCCATCGCCTGGCTGAATGGCAATATAGTTACCTGAGAAAAGTGCATCTAAGCCTTCGACGCCGGTAATGGAGGCCTTAGGGGTAACCAACCAGAACTTAGTTTCATCTTTAAGGAAAGGGGTAGAGCGATAGTCCATCAAGAGATCGACATAAACCCCTTGCAGCTGATCGTCAATACTGATGTCGACCACCTTACCTACGGTTAAGCCTTGGTATCTGACTAATGTCTTGCCAACATCTATCCCCGACGCACTGGGAAAATGGATACGCACTTCGACACCGGATTCTCGAATACTCTTAATACCGAGCCAAGCCCCAAGTGCTAGCGCAATTAACGGCAGCAACCAGATGGGAGAGAAGAGCTTTTTCTTAACGACTTTTGGTGTTTCAATTTGTGTCATCTTTCGATTCCAATCGGTCCCAGAGTAAACGTGTATCTAATACTTTTGCGGCAAGTTGTGTGAGCAAAATGACTAAGGCAAAGGCGGTGGCCGCTGGCGCGGGTTTGGCATCCCATATCTGTCCCATATTGATCAGCGCTGCGGTAATGGAGATCACAAATAGATCTAACATAGACCAGCGGCCTATCCATTCGATTATATGAAAGCCGGTCATCAGTGTCTTTTTCGAGATAGGCAAGCGGTAACTGATGGCGGTCAAATATAGTGCCAGGCCAAAGATTTTTAGCATGGGGACTAAGATACTGGCGGTAAAAAGAATAATGGCAATCGGTAAGAGATCCAGATGCACCAGATGGCTGATCCCGCTCAAAATGGTGTCCTGTCGTACCTGCCCCTGACTGGTCATAATCGTGATGGGGTAGAGGTTGGCCGGAAATAATAAGATGGCAGCGGTGATCAATAAGGCCCAACTTTTTTGCACGCTGGTGCGATCCCTACTTTGCACGGGTTGGCCACAGCGTGGGCAGGTGCCCTGTTCTACATGACATAAAAATTTGCAGGTTGGGCAGTTAGTTAACCCCAGTGCTTCGCCCTGTGCTGACTGTACTTGCTTACTCATCCAGTACACTCCACATATGTTCTATGTCATATTCGCGCTGCATGAAAATAACCATAATAAACAGCATGGTAAAGCTGAAGGTACCTATGCCGAAGTAGAGATCCGTGTAATCTGAAAGCTGAAAAACCGATATGAAGATACTGATCATGTAGATCTCTAACATAGAAAGCTGTGCCAGAAGACTGTGTTGTTTGAGCAACTTCTTATAGATGGCGCGAAAGAAGGGGGTTTTCAATCGATACTTGATGATAAGTATCTGACTCAGTATGGATAATATTAGCAGTCCTGGTGCAATGACCGCCGCGACCAATACTGCTATGCCCACGACCCAATAGCCTTGCGACGCGACCGACATGGCGCCGCCAGTGATGGTGGTGGTACGAATACTACCGAGAAAATGCATCTCGAGCACAGGGAAAAAATTGGCGGGAAAATAGAGGATCAACGCCGTAATACAAAGGGCTAGCATGCCGTTGATGGAACAGTAGGGAGTATCATATAGATTGGTATGACAGCGGGGGCACAGAGCCCTTACGCCCGTAGGCAAAGCGCGCTTTCTTACGACGAGATCGCAAGCGCGGCAAAGCACAATACTCTTGTCTAACACCTCTGTTTTCATACTTATATTCGGGCGTTTCCTGTTTGCTATGGTCATCTATTAACGAGCAATTTCTTGATATAGACCAGTAATCTACTGCCTATAAGATATTACTATAGCCAATCTATTGAAATCCTTATTAAGGATACCCCTTAAACTGGAGCCAATAGTGCAGCAGATTCTATCAGATAAAGTTTGATACTTGCATAAGAAGTTGTATTTATGAGATTCTACAACTGTATATAAAAACAGTGTGAGGGTGATATGGCAGTTATAACGAAATTTGTCGTAGTCAGAGAAGGGGTGGAGAAGATGACATTCACATCTAAGAAGGAGGCCGATGCCTACGATAAGATGCTCGATATTGCAGATAATCTTCTTCCTTTTATCGAGCAAGTTGATTTAGGCTTAGACGAAAATGCAATCGAGCAGCTATGTTTCTACATGGCAGAAAATAAAGATCAGTTAATGGGCCTGTTAAAAGGCGGCGCGACCACTAAGACCGCACCCGCGAAGAAACCGGCGAAAAAAGCTGAAGCAAAAACTTAATATAGTTAGGAAAATAGTATGACTGCACCTTGTTATTCGACACTCTCCCGTCAAGTTGACGCCTTATTCGCCGGGGAAGATAACCTTATCGCGGCGTTAGCGAACTTCTCAGCGCTGCTTAATGAGCACCTTGAGGATATCAATTGGGTGGGATTTTATCTGCTTCAAGGTGAGCAACTGATCCTGGGGCCTTTTCAAGGCAAAGTAGCCTGTACGCGCATTCCTATGGGGAAGGGGGTGTGTGGCACTGCTGCTCAAACAGATAGCACCCAACGCGTTGCCGATGTGCATAGTTTCGAAGGGCACATTGCTTGTGATTCGGCAAGTAATTCAGAAATTGTAATTCCGCTGCGCCGTGATGGAGAGGTCATTGGCGTGTTAGATATTGATAGTCCATCCTTCTCCCGTTTCGATGAGAAAGATCAATTGGGGCTGGAGTCCTGCGTAAAAAGCCTAGAAAAGGCTTTATTTGCTTAAACTACAACCAATTTTGCACAATTGATGGTCGCTTTCATCTCGCGCACCTTTATAATAGGCCGCTTGATGAATGCAAAATCACACGCTTTTACATTTCATTAGTTGAAATGAATACTTGGCGTTTGTTTAATGTAATTGATAAGGTATGTTGGATTGTGCGGTCGAGGGCTGAAATGCCTTAATTAACGACCCGATGTCTAACCAATATGAACGACACGCCGACCCACGCCATAACGTGACAAGGTGATAGTCCCTTTTAAACTGTGGAAGTAATGATGGAATCAACAGAAAAGTTGACCGACACCAACGCAATTCTTGCGTATTTATATGAAACATTTCCTTTATGCTTTATCGCTGAAGGTGAAACTAAGCCTCTAAAAATAGGATTGTTTCAAGACTTGGCTGAAAGGTTAGCTGATGATTCTAAAGTCAGTAAAACGCAATTAAGAATCGCCTTGCGCCGTTACACCAGTAGCTGGCGTTATCTTAAAGGCGTTAAAGCTGGGGCGCAGCGTGTCGATCTTGACGGTAATGAGTGTGGCGAGCTGGAGCAAGAGCATATTGATCATGCTCAGGCTACACTGAAAGAAAGTCAGGAGAAGGCCAAGGCTAAGCGTGCAGCGAAAGCCGCTGCGGAGAAGACTGACAAGCCAGGCCCTAAGGCAGAAAAGAAGGCCTTTAAAAAGCCATTACCTAAGCGCAGCAAGCCTGCTCCTAAGGTGACTAAGCCGCAAGTTGAGGCGCAAAATTTAAGTCCTGCCGTACTCACCGAGTTGAAACCAAATCAACGCGTGAGTGTCAAATTAGGTAAATCGCCTGTCGCAGGCGTTATTCTGGACATCAAGAAAGAAGATGTTCAAGTGCAGTTAGATTCGGGATTGACGGTAAAAGTACCTGTAGAACATATCCTGCTATAACTGTTCATCGTATAAAGGAGTAACTTGTTGATGCGAAAACTCACTCTGGCAGCATCCATTGCCAGCATATTTGTAGGATTCTCGGCTTGGGCACTGACGCCCAGTATTCCATCTAGCGAGTTGCCCTCTTTAACACAAGAGCCGCAACATAAAGTGGCAAGCAAGCGAGTGACAGGCCTGTTCACTCGCGCCCATTATCACAGATTCGATCTGGATGATGCCTTTTCACAGCAGGTGTTCGAGCGCTATCTTAAGCAGCTCGATTACCGTCGCAATGTCCTGCTTCAAAGCGATATCGACAGTTTCAAACAGTATTCAAATCAGTTCGATGATATGCTGAAGAGCGGTGATTTAGCGCCGGCCTATAAGATGTTCGATCTGGTGCAGCAGCGTCGTTACGATCGTTTCGCCTATGCGTTATCCCTGCTGGATAAGGAGATGGACTTTAATCTCCCTGGTGATAGTTACCAGTACGACAGAGATGAAGCCGCCTGGCCGAAAGATGAGGCTGAAATTAACGAACTGTGGCGTCAACGTGTTAAATACGATGCCTTGAACCTTAAACTGACCGGTAAGAACTGGGATGAGATCGTTGAGGTACTTGAGAAGCGTTATAACAATGCCATCAAGCGTCTGAGTCAGACCAAGAGTGAAGATGTATTCCAGGGTGTGATGAACGCCTTCTCTCGTAGCGTCGAGCCACACACCAGTTACCTGTCACCTCGCAACGCCGAACGTTTCCAGATGGAGATGAACCTAAGCCTTGAAGGCATAGGCGCGGTATTACAGATGGATGATGATTATACGGTGATCAAGAGCCTGGTTGCTGGTGGCCCTGCGGCTAACAGTGAAAAACTGGCGCCGGAAGATCGTATTGTGGGTGTCGGCCAGGAAGGTAAAGAGATAGTCGATGTGATCGGCTGGCGACTGGACGATGTGGTCGAGTTGATCAAGGGCCCTAAAGGCAGCAAGGTGATTTTGCAGATCCTGCCTAAGAAGGGGGGCTCAGCGGCTAAGCCTATCGATGTCACCATAGTTCGTGACAAGATACGCTTAGAAGATCGCGCCGCGACCTCAGAAGTGATTGAACCATCAACCGGTGATTATGCTGGTCGCAAGGTGGGAGTGATTAAGATCCCTGGCTTCTACATGAACCTGTCACAGGATGTCACCAAAGAGTTGGTGAAACTCAAAGAAGCTAAAGTCGAAGGTGTGGTGATTGACCTGCGTGGTAATGGTGGTGGTGCCTTAACCGAAGCAACACTGTTAACCGGTCTGTTTATCGAGCAGGGTCCAGTGGTTCAGATCCGTGACGCAAACGGTAAGGTGTCACAAAATCGCGACAACGACGGCCGTGTGACCTATTCAGGGCCACTTACCGTGATGGTAGATCGCTATAGTGCTTCGGCATCAGAAATTTTTGCTGCTGCTTTACAAGATTATGACCGAGCATTGATCGTCGGTGAGTCGACATTTGGTAAAGGCACGGTACAACAGCATAAGAGTCTTGGTCGTATCTATGATATGTACGACAAGCCGATAGGCCATGTGCAGTACACTATTGCCAAGTTCTACCGTATCAATGGTGGTAGTACACAGCTAAAAGGGGTCACACCGGATATTCCATTCCCGAGTGCTCTGGAGCCTGGTGAGTATGGCGAGGCTGAAGAAGACAATGCACTGCCATGGGACAAGGTGCCTGTTGCTCAATACGGTACCCTTGGCGATATAAACCCTGAGTTAGTGACTCATTTGGACTCACGTCATCAGCAGCGTATTAAGAAAGATGTTGAATTTGGCTATATCGAGCAAGATATCGCAGAGTTTAAGAAGAGCCATAAAGAAACCAGTGTTTCTCTGGTGGAGAAAGAGCGTATCGCCGAGCGTGAAGCCAATGACGATAAGCAACTTGCCCGTCTTAACGAGCGCCGTGCGGTGGAAGGGTTAGAAGCGCTTAAATCGCTAGATGACGCCGAAGACGATGTGAAAGCGCCTGATGCGTTTTTAGATGAAACTGTCTATATCACACTGGATCTGGTGGATATGGATAAAGTGGCTAAAAATCAGGTGAAATAGTATTGAGCCAGACTTAATAAAAACGCGCTATTGGCGCGTTTTTTTATAATCTTTTCAGATGAGGGAATGTGAATGGCACAGGTTAAGGCCAAATATTTAAAAGATTATCGAGCACCGGACCACACAATAACCCAGGTGGATCTCTCCTTTGTATTGGATGGTGCTAACACTCAGGTAACGGCGGTGAGCCAGGTTCGCCGAGTTAACGACACAGCCAAGACCTTGGTACTTGATGGTGAGAGCCTGACAGTGAGTCAGTTGCTGGTCAATGGCCAAGCTCATGAGTACCGCGAGGTCGAAGGCCAGTTGCATCTTGATACCGATTTAGCATCCTTTGAGCTAACCATAGTGACTCAGCTGGATCCCCAGGCAAACTTGGCACTCGAAGGGCTATATATGTCTGATGGCGCCTATTGTACTCAGTGTGAGGCGGAAGGCTTTAGACGTATCACTTATTTCCTCGATCGCCCCGATGTTCTAGCTGTCTATTCGGTGCGTATCGAAGCCGATAAGGCAGCCTTTCCTTATCTGTTGAGTAATGGTAACCGCGTCGACAGTGGCGATCTGGGCAATGGGCGTCATTTTGTCTGTTGGCAAGATCCTTTCCCCAAACCCGCTTACCTGTTCGCCTTGGTGGCTGGTGATTTTGATCTGCTTAGCGACAGCTTTACCACTAAGAGCGGCCGCGAAGTGGCGCTGCAGGTATTTGTCGATAAAGGTAATCTGCACAAGGCACATCATGCGATGCTGTCACTGAAAAAGTCGATGGCCTGGGATGAAAGCCGCTTCGACCTAGAATATGATCTTGATATCTACATGATCGTCGCGGTGGATTTCTTCAACATGGGCGCCATGGAAAACAAAGGTCTGAATGTATTTAATACAAAATATGTGTTGGCCGATAAAGACTCAGCCACCGATGAGGATTATCACGGTATTGAGTCTGTGGTAGGGCATGAGTATTTCCATAACTGGACCGGCAACCGGGTGACTTGTCGCGACTGGTTCCAATTGAGCCTGAAAGAGGGGCTGACTGTCTTTAGAGACCAAGAATTCAGTTCCGATATGGGCTCACGCGCGGTTAATCGTATTCATGCGATCAAGGTGATCAAGAATCAGCAGTTCGCCGAAGATAGTGGGCCGATGGCCCATGCGATCCGTCCAGATTCCGTCATTGAGATGAACAATTTTTATACCGTGACCGTGTATAACAAGGGCGCCGAAGTGATCCGCATGATGCACACCTTATTAGGTGAGCAGGGCTTCCAGGCGGGGATGAAGTGTTATTTCGAGCGTCATGATGGACAGGCGGTAACCTGTGATGATTTTGTGGCGGCGATGGAAGATGCCAGCGGTGTAGATCTGAGCCAGTTTAGGCGTTGGTATAGTCAATCCGGTACGCCTGAGCTGACTATCCTTGAGGCCTATGATGCGGATAAGCAAGAGTATCGCCTCACTGTTAGCCAGCATACTCCGGCAACGCCTGATCAAAGCGAGAAGCTGCCTTTACATATTCCGTTGGATCTTGAGCTGATCGCTAGCGATGGTCGTTCGCTACTCAGTCAAGTCTTTAGCGTCACAGAGACAGAGCAAGAACTGGTATTTAGTGAGATGGCTGAGCGCCCTGTGCCGTCTTTACTGCAAAACTTTTCGGCGCCAGTCAGACTCAAGTTTGATTATAGCGTCGAGCAACTCATTCATTTGATGCGTTATGCGAGTAGCGAAGTGGCTAAATGGGAGGCTTCTGCAGCCTTATTTAGCCAGGCCGTTTGGGGTAACGTTGAACATCTTAAGGCGCAGCAGTCTATGTATGTTGACCCTCGACTCGTCGATGCGGTTAAAGGCTTGCTGCTCGATGAAGCCTTGGACAAGGCGTTACTTGCAGAGGTGCTGAACTTCCCAAGCCTGAATACCTTGGTAGAGCAGGTGGGACAGGTCGATCTGGACGCATTGGCGGCGGCGCGAGAGTTTTTGATTGAGGAAATTGCCTCAGGTTGTGAAGATGAACTTGTGGCGCGCTATCGTGAGTTGGCCTCCCAGGATGATGCCGGAGCCAGAGCCTTAAAGAATGCTTGTTTAACCCTGCTATTGCAGATGTCTGATGCTCATCAAGTCTTGGCACAGCGACAATATGAACAGGCCAACAATATGACCGACAGCCTAGGCGCCCTGGCTGCGTTGAATCAGGAAGCGTCTCAATTACGAGACAGTTTACTTTCTGATTTTCACCAGAAATGGGCCGATACGCCATTGGTGATGGACAAGTGGTTGACTCTACATGCCTGTTGTCTAGGTGAGGATCGCGTGACGGCGCTGCGTGAGTTAACACTGCACAGTGCCTTTAGCTTCTCCAACCCTAATCGCGTACGTTCCTTGATTGGCGCTTTTGCTGCGGCTAATCCGCTCTCGTTCCATCAGCCTGATGGTAGCGGATATCGATTTTTGACCGAGGCAATCATTAAACTCAATACCTTAAATCCTCAGGTTGCTGCGCGTATTATCACGCCATTGATCCAATTTAAGAAGTTTGATGAGCAGCGTCAGAAGTTGATGCGAGCTGCGCTAGAAGAGATATTGGCCTTGCCAGATCTGTCGAAGGACCTTTACGAGAAGGTGTCTAAGGCGCTGGCATAAGTTAGTAGGGCGAGGTGCTTAGCATCTCGCCATTTTTTTAAACTAAGACTATGATGATATTTACTTTTCCTATTCAGGTGAGTTACCAGGATTTTCTCAATTACTATCAAGGAAGTATCGATAAAATTGAGGTTAGAGATATTTCAGGGAAGATCCTCTGGATACACGCTCGCCATTTTCGGCCTTTTTTAACCACGTCAGGCATAAAGGGTTATTTTCGACTGGAACTCGATGATAACGGACAGTTCGTTTCCCTCACTCCACTATAAGTTTTAGAGTATATACTTCAAACGAATGATTGTGCTCCACTCAAAATTTTGTCTCCCAATCTAAAAGTTTAATTGCCTGTTTCTGCTTGTTTTTTCAATAGCCGTTTTTCATCTGGTATGACTTGTTAGAAAGAATTTAAATCAGTCGTTTGAAAATAGATAAGTCCTTTAGCTTAAGTGTACAAATCTCAAGGTAATTTTCTGTTTTTTCGCCTTGCTCATCCCACCTAAATGCTGTAACAATGGTGTTACCTGTACGCTAACAAGATGTTGGCCATCATTCCTATAACAAAGAATCCAGCAGGTTACGGAGAAGAGCTAAAAATGAAAAACGTTAAAAATGGCTTTAACAAGTCAGCGCTAGCTTTGGGGATCGTTGCGGCGTTGAGTGTTGGGGTGACATCTGGCGTACAAGCCGTGTCATTCGATTGGGGAGAAGTGCAAGGTTCATTCGATTCAACCTTCAGTGCCGGTGCAAGTTGGCGGGTAGAAGAACGTGATTGGAATGACCAGATTGGCAAGGTTAATCACCCGCGCTTCGATTGGTCTAATTATTCGGCATTTAATAATACTAAGTACACTTCGACTGAGATTTGGGCTCAGCCAGGGTCTTACTCAAGCAACGGTGATTTGGGTAACTTGCTCTACTCACAGGGCGATGTGACCTCCATGGTCTTTAAAGGCCTGCACGAGTTGTCGTTAAAGTATAAGAATTTCGGTTTGTTTGCTCGTGGCATGTATTTCTACGATCAGAAAGCCAACAATGGTAGCTACGGCTACAGCGATCCGATAACGGGCAAGGAATATGATCCTTGTGCCGACTCAGAAGCTTCTGAAGTGCAATGTAAAGATGTGCGCTTGCTGGATGCATTCATCTATGGTGATTTCGACTTTAACGATGGTGCCAATCCACTTAGCGTCCGTATCGGTAACCAGGTGGTGTCATGGGGTGAAAGTACCCTTATTCCACATGGTATTGGTGTGATCAATCCAGTTGACCTGAATATTCTTAATGCACCGGGTGCAGAACTGAAAGAAGCCTTCAGACCTCAAGGGATGATTTGGGCATCATTGGGTATTAGTGAATCGCTCTCCCTTGAAGCCTTTTATCAGTATGATTGGCAGCCTGTTTGGGTTCCAACACCTGGTTCTTATTTCTCAACCAATGATTTCGCCGGTTACGGTGGTTACTCGCAAAACGCTCAGCTTGGCTTTAACGCCAACCCAGATATTAATCTAGATTTTCTGATCGAAGAGTATCAACAGCTGTCCGCTATGGTGGCGTCAGGCCAGTATGATGCTGCGACCTTAGGATCACTTGCCTTGGCTTATCCAACCAAAGTGACCCTGATGCAAGATCAGGCCAGCGCCAGTGACTCGGGCCAATATGGTATTAAGCTAGGTTACTATGCCCCTGAGCTAGGTGAGACAGAGTTTGGTTTCTATTACATGAATTACCATAGTCGACGTCCGTTGATCAGCGGTACAGCGGCTAACTTTACCCAAGAGGCAATAGGTAAAGATTTAGCGACCCTGGCTGCCATTGGCGCGACAGGTGGTGAAGTTGACCGTCAAACCTTGCTGGGGTTAGAGACCTTCTCCAAGGCGCAGATTGAATACCCGGAAGATATCAAACTATACGGCTTTAGTTTCAATACTCTGGTTGGCGATACCTCGGTAGCTGGTGAAATTGCCCATCGTCAAGATGAGCCACTGCAGATCGATGATGTAGAATTGCTGTTTGCCGCTATGCCACAGCAGCTAGCCAACGCGGGTCTTCGCCCAGATTTAGACGGTATTTCACAGGTGAAGGGCATCGGCTCGGGTGAAGCGGCCGAAGGCTATATTCTGCGTGATACCACACAAGCGCAGGTGACCTTTACTCATCTATTTGGTCCGACTCTGGGCACTGATAACCTGGTGGTGTTGGCCGAGGTCGGTGGCGTATGGATCCATGATATGCCTGGCTTTGACGAGCTGCGTCTCAATGGACCGGGGACGGCACGTTCAGGCGGTAACCCTGATATGCCAGGGATCATCGAGGCTGTTCACAATGGCCCTGAAACCAACCCATTCCCGACCGATTTTGCCTGGGGCTATCGTTTTGTGGCCAAGGCTGAATACAACAACCTGTTTGCCGGGGTCAACATGGCACCGCGCATCATCTTCTCCCATGATGTTAAAGGGATCACACCCGATCCTATGTTCCTTTTCACCGAAGGTAAGAAGTCAGTCGCCATCGGCATTAACTTCGATTACCAGAGCCGTTGGGGAGCCGATGTTTCCTATAACTCTTTCTTCGGTGGTGTTGGCACCACGAATCTGATGTCAGATCGTGATTACGTGTCATTTAACATCAAGTATTCAATCTAATTCACAAGGACAATAAGAATGAAAAAATTAACACTATTGTCGGCAGCTGTGATCGTTGCTTTAACTGCGCCAACGGCCTTTGCGAAAGTATCAGAGGCGCAGGCGGCAAAACTCGGTACCGAACTGACGCCGCTAGGTGGCGAAAAGGCGGGTAACGCCGACGGTTCTATTCCAGCCTGGGATGGCGGTATTACCCAAGCTGTGGCGGGTTATGAGAAAGGTATGCATCATCCCGATCCCTTCGCAGCCGATAAGATTGAGTTTACTATCACCAATGCCAATAAAGATCAGTATAAGGACCATCTCACCGAAGGTCAGCTAAAGCTATTTGATCTTTATCCTGATACGTTCAAGATGAATGTGTATCAGACTCGCCGAACCGCTTCTGTTCCTCAGTTTGTGTACGACGCGACTAAAGCCAATGCCACTCGCGCCGAATTGGTTGCCGATGGTAACGGGATTTCTGGGGGCTCGATTGGTGTGCCGTTTCCTATTCCACAAAATGGTTTAGAAGCGATTTGGAACCACGTATTGCGTTTTCGTGGCGTAGACGTTGAGACTGCCCGTAGCCAGGCAGCGCCAACGGCATCGGGTAGCTACACCTTAGTAGAAACCGCCGAAGAGATACGTTTTGAGTATTCTCGCCCAGAGATGACACTGGATAAATTGAAAGAGTCTAATACCCTGTTTTACTTTAAGCAGGTCGTGACACAGCCAGCTCGTCTTGCAGGTACCGCGCTCTTGGTTAAAGAGACCATGGATCAGGAAGCCTTGCCTCGTCAGGCATGGACCTATAACACAGGGCAGCGCCGCGTACGTAAGGCGCCAAATGTCGCTTTCGATACCCCGGGCACAGTGTCTGATGGTCTGCGCACAACAGATGATTTCGATATGTTCAACGGCTCGCCAGTTCGTTACAACTGGGAGTTAATGGGTAAGAAAGAGATCTACATTCCCTACAACGACTATAAGCTCCATTCAGACAAGCTAAAATATGAGCAGATCCTGCAGCCTGGTCATATCAATCCAGAGCATGTTCGTTGGGAGAAACACCGTGTTTGGGTGGTCAAGGCGCAACTAAAAGAGGGGATGCGTCATATCTATAAGACACGTGTCTTCTACCTAGATGAAGATTCATGGCAGGTGTCTTTGTCGGATATGTATGACAACCGCGACGAGTTATACCGTGTCGCCGTCGCTCATGCGATTAACTACTATGAAGTACCAACACACTGGACCACGCTTGAAGTGATCCATGATCTACAGTCACGTCGTTATCTGGCTATGGGTCTCGACAACGAAGGACGTATGTATAACTTTGATGCCCAGCTGAGTGAAGCCAACTTTACGCCAGCGGCATTGAGACGTGCTGGTATTCGTTAAGCACTTATGCGTTATGGACTAATTCTATAAAGAATTAGGGGAGAGGGGCCAACAGGCCCCTCATTTCACGAAAGGAAGTTTGTATGTGGTTTAGCATGCTTCGGCTTGTCGCGTTATCTTCTCTGTTTATTGCCTCCACGTTTCCTGCTTATAGCGCGGAAGAAGTGGTTGGCTCAGATAAACAACCCTTGGCCACTCACTCTCTGGTATTGGATATTGCCAAGCAGGGAGAGACTGTGATTGCCGTTGGCGATCGTGGTCATCTATTTCATTTTACCGATCAATGGCAGCAGGTTAGTTCACCAACCCGTGCACTGTTAACCAAGGCGACGCTGCTAACGCCTGAGCTTGGCTGGGCAGTGGGGCATGATGCGACCATTTTGCATACTCAAGATGGCGGCAAGACTTGGGCGAAACAGATGAGCTCTGCTGAAATCGAAAAGCCTTTCTTAGATGTGCTGTTCTTTGATGCCCAGCAGGGGATCGCCATTGGCGCTTATGGCCTGTTCTATCGTACTCTCGATGGCGGTAAGCAGTGGCAGCAGGAGTTTCATACTGAGCTGTTATATGAAGAAGATCAGGCTTATCTAGAGGAGCTAAAAGCGGAGGATGAAAGCCTTTATCTTCAAGAGCGTAGTACTTTATTGCCGCATTTTAATCGCGTTGTACGCTTAGCCGATAACCGTCTTTTGATGGTGGGCGAGCTCGGATTAGCTGCTGTTTCACAAGACAATGGTCTGAGCTGGCAACGTATTGATTTCCCATATGAAGGGTCACTTTTTAATGTGTTAGTGGCTAAGCAGGGGATCTATGTGCTCGGTCTCAGGGGGAATCTGTTTAAGAGCGATGGGGATCTTGAGCAGTGGCAGGAAATAGCGCTCACCACTAACTCTACCCTCAATGGCGGCATAGTGCTCAGTGACGATAAAGTCAGGCTCGTGGGCAACGGTGGTGTGGTCATTGATGTTACCGCCGATGATAGCGTCGAGTTGGTGGCACAGCGCCAAGGGGAAAACCTAGTGTCAATTGGTAAGGATACCAAAGGCAAGCTTTGGCTTGCTGGTACAAAAGGCTTCGTTGCATTACAACAAGAATAATAAGGCCCAGGCATGTTAGATAAATTAGTTAATGGATTAGAGTCCTTCCTGTTTCGGCAACGGGCCTATGTAATATTCGCCTTTTTGCTGGCAACTCTGTTTCTCGGGTTTCAAGCCAGTCATCTGAAGATGGATGCGGCTTTTGTTAAGAATATTCCGCTTAATCATAGCTATATGCAGACTTATCTGAAGCATCAGAAGCAGTTCGGCGGCGCTAACAGCATCATGGTGTCGGTAGAGGACACCAGCGGTAACATATTTAATCCCAATTTTTTCAATACCCTTAAGCAGGTCCATGATCAGCTGTTCTTCATTCCTGGGGTCGATCGTGCTCAGGTAAAGTCTCTCTATTCACCCTCAACCCGTTTTACCGAGGTGGTGGAAGATGGATTTGCCGGTGGCCCGGTGATTCCGGCTGATTTTTCCACAACGCCTGCCGGGCTAGAGGTGGTCCGCAGTAATATTGAGAAGGCCGGTATCGTCGGGCGCCTCATTGCGGAAGATTACTCGGCAGCCATGGTAACGGCCCAATTGATGGATTTTGACCCGCAAACCGGTGAGCCCCTCGATACCTTGGCCTTTGCCAGTCAGCTTGAAAATGAGCTGCGAGGTCAATATGAAAACGATCAGATAAAGGTTCATATTATCGGCTTTGCAAAGATGGCCGGCGATGTTGCCGAAGGCGCCAAGGGCGTCGTGCTTTTCTTCGCGATTGCCATCTTAGTGACCGCCGTGATGGTTTATCTGTTCTCGCAATCCGTAAAGCTGACCCTGCTGCCTCTAGTATGTAGTTTGGTGGCCGTAGTTTGGCAGCTAGGTTTGCTCACTGTGGTGGGTTTTGGCCTAGATCCCATGTCGATACTGATCCCTTTCTTGGTGTTTGCTATCGGGGTGAGTCATGGGGTGCAGATGATCAACGCGGTCAGACGCCGTGTTGGTGAGGGCGAGATCACCAAAGCCGCGGCGGCGCTGGCTTTTAGAAGCCTGCTGATCCCGGGCGGTATTGCGCTGCTCTCTGATACCGTTGGTTTTATGACTCTGCTGGCGATTGATATCGGTATCATCCGTGAGCTAGCAATTTCGGCCTCCTTGGGTGTGGCAGTGATCATTCTGACCAACCTGGTGCTTCTGCCGCTGCTGATCTCATATACCGAAGTGAAGGCGCTGCCACCCAAGGAAAATAGCCGTGTCGATGAGCTTTGGCGTAAACTCTCTTATTTTGCCACGCCTAAGTATGCAGCCGTAGTACTCGTCGCCACTGTGGTGCTGTATGGCGTCGGATTGCAGCAAGCGAACAAGATGAAAATAGGCGATCTGCAAGGTGGAGCGCCGGCGCTACATTTTGATAGTCGCTACAACCAGGACACTTTCTATATTACCGATCACTTCTCTATCACCACAGATGTGATGACTGTGATTGTCGAAGCCTTCCCTGAGGCCTGTACCTACCATGATGTGCTGACACAGATAGATGAGTTTGAGTGGTTAGTGGCTAATACCCCTGGTGTGGAGTCTACTGCGAGCCTGGCGTCTGTTGCTAAGCGGGTTAACGCCGGCTTTAACGAAGGTAATCCCAAGTGGCAGGTGTTGCCGCGCACCACTGCGAGTCTGGTTCAGGCGGTAGGGCAGATCCCAACCACTTCGGGCTTGCTCGACGGGAACTGCTCTGTGATGCCTGTGTATCTGTTTCTTAAAGATCACAAGGCAGAAACTATAGAGACGGTGATCGATAAGGTTAAAACCCTGTCAGCCAAGATGGACAACGACAAGCTTAAGTTTAAGCTGGCATCGGGGCCTGTGGGGGTGATGGCCGCCACCAACGAGGCGGTTGCCGAGGCGCAGATGCCGATGATGCTCTATGTTTATGGCGCAGTGTTTGTGCTCTGTCTAATCAGCTTTAGGTCGATTAGAGCAACTATTGCCGTGATCCTGCCGCTCTATGTGGTGTCCACACTGGCCCAGGCGCTGATGACCCAACTCGACATCGGCTTGGCGGTAAGTACCTTACCTGTTATTGCCCTCGGCGTGGGGATAGGTGTCGATTACGGCATCTATATCTTGTCGACCATGGCGGTGAAACTCAGAGACGGTATGCCAGTACAGACGGCCTATCATCAGGCCTTAGTCGAGCGGGGCAGTGCGGTGATCTTTACCGGCCTGACCTTAGCCATAGGCGTAAGTACCTGGTTCTTTTCTGCGCTAAAGTTCCAAATGGACATGGGGATCCTGTTAACTTTCATGTTTTTAGTGAATATGTTAGGCGCAATAATTATTTTACCGGCGATCGGCGCTGTTTTTTGGCGTAAGCCGCGATAGTGGACTGAAAGAGAGAGCATTGGCTCTCTCTTTTTTTGCATAGTTACGCTTACTTTACGATTGTTTTTTCATCATGAGCTTCCATATGGCCGCAAAACCCCGAGGGATGAGGATCTACCACTAAAATAGTTCTCGAAAATTGGCACATTTAGTAATAAACTTCGCGCTATGACTTAGGTCACATAATTAGATTTGGCCTGTCATATGCTCAAGCATCCATAAAATTACAAAAACGCTGCCATAGACCCTAAAGGAAACAGCAACATGGCCTTGAAAGATGCAATGCCTTCAGTACTACTTGAGAACGTAGTCAGCCTCATTCACTCCAAAGTTCCCAATACACAAGCCAAACAAGTTGAACAGTTCGCAACTTGTATTTATGCCCATATGTCAAAAGATGACTTGCAACACCGCAATGACAGTGATCTTTACGGCGCCGTACTCAGTCTCTGGAATGCCGCGAACAAAACGCCTGTTGGCGAGACCCATATTCGCGTGTTTAATCCGAGTCAATCTAAGCATGGTTGGAAATCATCCCACTCGATTATCGAGGTGATTCAACCTGATATGCCTTTCCTGGTTGACTCTGTGGGGATGGCGCTAAACCGTATGGGGATCACTACCCATATGATGCTGCATACGCCTTTGACCGTGAAGCGTGAGCAAGGCGACATCACTAGTGTCAGCTATAACGACGATAAGGACGAGCATAACGATAGAGTGGCTGTGTTCCTGATTGAGATCGATAGACTCAGCAGCGACGCTGATATCAAGAGCCTTGAGAAAGAGATTCAGTCTGTTCTGGGTGATGTCGCCGCTTCGGTTAACGATTGGCAGGCCATGTCTAACAAGTTGACCGAGACCATTGCCGAGCTGCCAGACCGTCCTTTTCCTGGTGAGAAGCGTGAGTTAGATGAAGCGATTAACTTCTTAACTTACCTTAACAATCATCACTTTACCTTGTTGGGCTATCGTCGTTACGACCTGCATAAGGTGGAAGGTGACCTTGAACTGGTACCGGCAAACGAGACCAGTCTTGGCTTGATGAACGTACCGGGAAAACCTAAGAATACTAAAGGCTTGATGCTTTCAAGCTTGTCTGATTCTGCTCGTAAGGAAGCACTGGATAGCAGCTTACTTATTCTGACCAAGAGCACAGAGAAGAGCCGTGTTCACCGTCCTGCATATGTTGATTATATCGGTATTAAGCGATTTGACGAGCAAGGCAATGTGATAGGTGAAGATAGATTCATCGGTCTGTACGCCTCTAATCTTTACAACCGCAGCCCACGTGAGATCCCGCTGCTGGCAGAGAAAATCCAGCGTGTGCTCGACGACTCTGGCCTGACGCCACACTCTCATGACTACAAGGCTTTGATGCATATTCTCGAAACCTTGCCAAGAGACGAGATTGTTCAGGCGCGCGAAACTGAACTGGCCAACATGGCCCGCGGCGTGCTTGAGATGCAAGATCGCGACAAGCTTAAGCTATTTGTTCGTAAAGATGGCTTTGGCCGTTTTCTCTCTTGCCTGGTGTATGTGTCTAAGGACAGATACAACACTAAGCTGCGTGAAGATACTCAGCGTATCTTGGCTCGACACTTCAATACTAAAGAAGATGTTGAATTTACGACTTATTTTTCTGAGTCAACGCTCGCGCGTACTCATTACATAGTCAAAGTTGAAAATAATATTACGGATGTAGATGTGGCTGCCATCGAAAACAATCTAATTGAAGCTGCGCGTTCATGGGAAGATAAGTTAAACACAGCGCTGATCACTGCCCAAGGCGAAGAGTCGGGTAACCGTTTGGTGAAGCGTTATGTTAATGCGTTCCCCCGTAGCTATAAAGAAGATGTGTTGCCTAGCTCAGCCGTGGTTGATGTCGAGCACCTAGAGGCCCTTGACGATGACCATAAACTGGGCATGCTCTTCTATCAGCCACAGGAAACGGCATTAAAAGACAACAAAGTCCGTCTAAAGCTGTTCCATAAAGATGAGCCGATCCATCTATCTGACGTATTGCCTATGCTGGAAAATTTCGGCCTACGTGTGATCAATGAGCGTCCTTATGAAGTGATCACCGCAGATGGTGCAACCTTCTGGATCTTGGACTTTTTGATGACGGTACAAGGTGCAGCGGTCGATAATTTGGCCGATAGCCAAGATAGATTCCAGACAGCATTATCACAGGTTTGGCGTAAAGAGCTTGAAGATGACGGCTTTAACCGTCTGGTTCTGGCTACTGGCTTATCGGGCCGTGAAGTTTCAGTGCTACGTGCCTACGCAAAATATATGCGTCAAATCGATGCGACCTTTAGTCAGGCGTATATCGAAGAGACCTTCAGTTGCTACCCACAGATAGCCGATCTTCTGGTGAAGATGTTTATCCGTAAGTTCAACCCTAAGCTCAAGACTCGTACTTTAGCTAAGTTTGTTGAGCAGATTGATATGCGTCTGGAAGATGTGTCTAGCCTAGATGACGACCGTATCATTCGTCGTTACCTGGATCTGATCAATGCAACGCTGCGTACCAACTTCTATCAGGTGCTGCCAGATGGTAGTAACAAGCCTTACGTGTCATTTAAGTTCTCGCCTGAAGAGATCCCAGAAATGCCACGTCCGCTGCCGAAGTTTGAGATCTTTGTATACTCTCCAAGAGTAGAGGGTGTTCACCTTCGTGGTGGTAAGGTGGCTCGTGGTGGTCTGCGCTGGTCAGATCGTCGTGAAGATTTCCGTACCGAAGTGTTGGGTCTGGTGAAAGCCCAGCAGGTGAAGAACACCGTAATTGTCCCTGTAGGTGCCAAGGGTGGCTTCGTTTGTAAGCAACTGCCAACAGACGGTGGACGCGATGCCTTCTTTACCGAAGGTCAAGAATGTTACCGCCTGTTTATCCGTGGACTGCTGGATATCTCTGACAATATTGTCGAAGGTGAAATCGTTCCTCCTATTAATGTGGTACGTCATGATGAAGACGATCCATATTTGGTTGTGGCGGCCGATAAAGGCACCGCGACCTTCTCAGATATCGCTAACGCTATCTCTGAAGAGTATGGCTTCTGGTTAGGTGACGCCTTCGCATCTGGTGGTAGCAACGGTTACGATCATAAGAAGATGGGTATCACGGCACGTGGTGCATGGGAATCGGTTAAACGCCACTTCCGCGAAATTGGTATCGATTGCCAGACAACTGATTTCACCTGTTTGGCGATTGGTGACATGGCCGGTGACGTATTTGGTAACGGTATGCTGCTCTCTGAGCACACCCGTCTGGTGACAGCCTTCAACCATATGCATATCTTCATCGACCCTAATCCGGATGCGGCGATCAGTTACAAAGAGCGTGCACGTCTGTTCGAAATGCCGCGTTCTAGCTGGGAAGATTACAATAAAGACTTGATCTCAAAGGGTGGCGGCATCTTCCTGCGCTCGGCCAAGTCAATCACACTGACACCAGAGATGAAGAAGATGCTTGATACTAAGAAAGCATCTATGACACCTAACGAGCTGCTTAAAGAGTTGCTGAAGATGAAGGTGGATCTGATCTGGAACGGTGGTATCGGTACTTATATTAAGGCTACCAGCGAAACTCATGCTGAAGTAGGCGACCGTGCCAACGACGCGCTGCGTGTTAACGGTAAAGAAGTTCAGGCTCGCATCATAGGCGAGGGTGGTAACTTAGGTTGTACCCAGCTTGGTCGTATCGAATATGCTGCAAACGGCGGCCGTATGAACACCGACTTCGTGGATAACGTGGGTGGTGTGGACTGTTCGGACAACGAAGTTAACATCAAGATCTTGCTAAACGCCATGGTGGCCGAAGGTGAGATGACGGTGAAACAGCGTAATCGTCTGTTGGTTGAGATGACTGACGAAGTCAGCCGCATCGTACTGCAAGACTGTAAGGATCAGACCCGTACCATCTCTGTGACTCAGGTGCGCGGCGCCGAGCAGTTGAAAGAGCAGATCCGCTTCATCCATTACCTAGAAAAAGAAGACAAGCTCGACAGAGCCTTAGAGTTCCTGCCATCTGATGATGAGCTGGCAGAGCGCTTAGCTAATGGCAAGGCACTAACTCGTCCTGAACTGTCGGTATTAGTGGCTTACGCCAAGATGGTATTGAAAGAGCAGTTGCTGACACCGGAAATTACTGACGATACATTCTTAAGTCAGCTGTTGATTGAGTATTTCCCGCGTCAGCTACAAGAGAAGTATAGCGACCGTATGGTGACTCACCCGCTGCGAGCTGAAATTATCGCGACTTCGTTGGCCAACGAGTTGGTCAACGATATGGGATTAAATTTCGTACAGCGTATGAAAGATGAGACAGGTGCCTCAGTCGCTGAAGCAGCGATCTGCTACACTATGGCACGTGAAGTATTTGGTTTAGCTGAATTAACTAAATCGATCACGGCGCTAAATGGTGTGGTCCCTGCGGTTGTTCAGGGTGAGATGCTACACCAATTGCGTCGTAATCTACGCCGCGCATGTCGTTGGTTCTTACGTCATCGTAATCGTAACCAGACGATTGAACAGGTAGTGGCATTCTTCAGCCCTGTATTCCAAGAGCTTCGTCAAAATGTTCACCAATATATGGTGGAAGATGAAGTCAACGGTATACGCGCCGAGATCGCTGCCCTAGTGAGAGAGGGTGTGCCAGAGCAGGTAGCGACTGATGTCGTTAATATGAGTACGCTGTTCTCCGCCTTGGATATCTCGCAAATTGCTGAGTTGGAAGATAAGCCGGTAGCCTTAGTTGCCGAGACTTACTATAAACTTGGTGCGCGCATCGACCTGCACTGGTTCCTTGAGCAGATCAGCGCACAACCAGTGGCGAACCATTGGCAAGCGTTGGCGCGAGCGGCATTTAGGGAAGAGCTTGATTGGCAGCAACGTTCACTGAGTTCAGCGGTGTTACGTACTTGCACATCGGTTTGTGACGCTGATGCCATTATTGAACAGTGGGTCGAATCCAATCAGGGCTTATTGGAAAGATGGTTCCACATGCTTGCAGACTTTAAGACCTCGCAGACTCATGAGTTTGCTAAGTTCTCAGTCGCCCTACGTGAGCTAAATCTGTTGATCCTTCATTGTGAAGGTTAATCATAAAACTAAAATATAGTCATCAGCCCTGGCAAATGCCGGGGCTTTTTTCGGTCTAGGAGAATGCATGTTTTACAAAATCGCACAGAAAGTGATGTTTCAGATGGACCCAGAGAAGGCGCACAACTTAGCTATAGGTAGTCTGAAATCAACTGCGAATTCGCCGTTAAACTGCTTTTACGCGCAGAAGCTGCAAGCTGCGCCGGTAGAGTTTATGGGACTTACGTTTCCAAATCCTGTTGGACTCGCTGCCGGCATGGATAAAGATGGTGAATGTATCGATGCGTTCCATGCGATGGGCTTTGGACATATAGAGGTTGGTACTGTTACACCGAGACCTCAACCTGGTAATGACTTGCCACGTTTGTTTCGTTTGAAGCCGGCTAAGGCGATCATTAACCGTATGGGGTTTAACAACAAAGGTGTTGATAACTTGGTGGCCAATCTAAAAGCGGCTAAGTCTGGCGCCATGGTTGGGGTGAACATAGGTAAAAATAAGGACACACCGGTAGAGCAGGGCAAGGAAGATTACCTTATCTGTATGGACAAGGTGTATCCTTATGCGGCCTATATTGCCGTGAATATTTCCTCGCCTAACACTCCTGGTCTGCGCAGTTTACAGTATGGAGACCTGCTTGATGATCTCCTTGGATCATTAAAAGCCAAGCAAAAAGATCTTGCCGAGCAGCATGGTAAGTATGTGCCGATCGCATTAAAAATTGCCCCGGATCTGCAACCTGAAGAAATAGAAAAGATTGCTGAATCTTTGATCCGTAATGAGTTTGATGGTGCCATCGCCACCAACACAACCCTGACACGTGATGGTGTTAGTGGTTTGGTTAATTCTAATGAAGCCGGTGGTTTGAGCGGTAAGCCATTGAATTCATTATCAACTAAAGTGATCAAACAGTTAGCGGTTTGTCTTAAAGGGCAAGTACCTATTATCGGTGTTGGTGGTATTAATAGTGCGGAGGATGCATTTGATAAATTGGATGCAGGAGCGACTATGGTACAAATTTATTCTGGTTTTATTTATCGTGGCCCAGAATTAATTAAAGAGATCGTCGACGCATATCGCGTAAAAAATAAATAAGATCTTATTTAGATCTCAAAATGATCGCGCGATCTTATTTAGATCGCGTTAGATCAATATAACATGTTGTTATCTATATCATATTTGTAAAATTTTTTTTGATATTGAGTGAAATATAATCTATTATCGAGCTGTATTAAGGTATATAGGTACACGTTATGTTATTAATGCCACAAAGGGATTGGCAATGGATATATAACGATTCGTATGGGGTATTAAGCGTTTCGTTAGGTTCGGATATGGAATTTCTGACTCCCTATCAAACGAAAGCACTTATTCCAGATGCCTTGGCGACGACGGAATTTAGTGTAGAACATGCCAAGTTCTATATCGAATTTATTGAGCGTATTGGAAAGTCTTTAAATATTGCCGATGCGGTGAGGGTTCAGTTGGCGTTGAACGCAACAGCGGCTCATTATTTGTTAAAGCCACAGATGCCTAAGTCATGGTTTTTTGATACATCGGCAGTGTGTGTTTACAGTGAGCTAGGCAAGGTCTTCCAGTTGAAATGCCAAGGGGAAGTGGGACAGGTTTTAGTGGTCGAATCGAATATTCAGGCCTCCCTGGTTATGCTGTTATCACCCCAGTTGCAGTTGAGTGACAGTAAGACGATGCGCCAGTTTGACTGCATTAAAGTGATGAATGATAGATTGCATCCATTAAAAGCCAATCGTCAGATCGCGGCAGCTTAAAAAATTTCAAGATTTATTTAGGGAGCAGATGCTCCCTATTTTTATGCCTGTTTTTTGATCAATTTATTTTATTACGACGATTGCTCGTAAATCATTTTTCCGATCTATTGATTAAATCAACCTCTCGCGTTTTTCTCGCTTAATGCTATAAAATCGACAACTCCCATATCCTTTATAGAAGGCCTTTATAGAAGGGCTTTATAGAAGGGCTAGCTTGCTAAGGTAAATTAAAGCGCGAGAAAACAGTTAACGGCTATAGATTGTTTTTTAACCGGACATTGGTTTTTGAGCATGCAGAAAATTTTGAAACGGCCCGATTGGTGTAGGGCAGCCAAGCATTTTACTTTAGCTTGTTGTGAAAGGCATTTAAACAAGAGAGAGTTTAGAAAAGTTATTTCATTAGAAATTGGTTGCGGGAGCAGACTGTGAATCAATGACCTTCGCGGCTTTTATAAGAGCTGAGCGCGACGAGCTTTTTGCTTTAGCGTTTTGCTCTAGCTTTTTGAGAAAAGGGGGTTAAACAAGGGAGTGTTTAGAAAAGTTATTTCATTAGAAATTGGTTGGAGGAACGGGTTGTGAATCTTCGACCTTCGCGGCTTTTATAAGAGTGAGCGCGACGAGCTTTTTTGCTGTAGCGTTTTGGTTTGAGCTGTTTGAGAAAGGGGTTTAAACAAGAGAGTATTTAGAAAGTCGTTTCATTAGAAATTGGTTGCGGGAGCCGGATTTGAACCTTCGACCTTCGCGGCTTTTATCAGAGTGAGCACGATGAGCTTTTTGCTTTAGCGTTTTGGTTTGAGCTGTTTGAGAAAAGGGTTAAACAAGAGAGTGTTTAGAAAAGTTATTTCATTAGAAATTGGTTGGAGGAACGGATTTGAACCGACGACCTTCGCGGCTTTTATAAGAGCTGAGCCCGATGAGCTTTTTGCTTAGCGTTTTGGTTTTAGCTGTTTGAGAAAGGGGAATAACCAAGGGAGTGTTTAGAAAAGTTATTTCATTAGAAATTGGTTGCGGGAGCCGGATTTGAACCGACGACCTTCGGGTTATGAGCCCGACGAGCTACCAAACTGCTCCATCCCGCGTCCGTATGAAACGCTGTAGTTGTTTTGATTCTTGCTACAAAAGAAATTGGTTGCGGGAGCCGGATTTGAACCGACGACCTTCGGGTTATGAGCCCGACGAGCTACCAAACTGCTCCATCCCGCGTCCGTGAGAAACGCCGTAGTTGTTTTGATTCTTGCTACAAAAGAAATTGGTTGCGGGAGCCGGATTTGAACCGACGACCTTCGGGTTATGAGCCCGACGAGCTACCAAACTGCTCCATCCCGCGTCCGTAAGAAACGCCGTAGTTGTTTTGATTCTTGCTACAAAAGAAATTGGTTGCGGGAGCCGGATTTGAACCGACGACCTTCGGGTTATGAGCCCGACGAGCTACCAAACTGCTCCATCCCGCGTCCGTATTGAGAGCGATATTATCCTCTCTAACACACTTTGACCTTCGAACTTGATGCTAAGTTAACTCATGTTACCTGGGTTAAGTCAGTGCTCTCTGCGTCAAAGCGGGGCGAACTATATCGATATGAGACGAGCAATGCAAGTAACAATCGAGGATTTGGTGTTAAGCGTTTATTTATCCAACAGAGTGCGGGCTTATTGATCACGCAGCGAAATTTTAGGCACTCATCTGACAGAACTTTTTATCATTTAATCTGTGGACAAGGTATAATGACGGATTGATTTTTGAAGTGTGTCTATCTATCCATGTTAAATTTTTTTGCTGCA
This sequence comes from Shewanella marisflavi, assembly GCF_002215585.1. Classification (NCBI taxonomy): domain Bacteria; kingdom Pseudomonadati; phylum Pseudomonadota; class Gammaproteobacteria; order Alteromonadales; family Shewanellaceae; genus Shewanella; species Shewanella marisflavi. The sequence goes on along the minus strand of NZ_CP022272.1, from coordinate 2,356,915 downwards.
GCCCCAAGAGGCTATGAATACGCGTTGTCCCTTGAGTTGGCAGAACTTGGCGCTACGGAAATAAAAGAAAGTGTTGCCGGCGTTTATTTTACAGCGCCGCTGGAATTAGCTTACCGCATTACGCTTTGGTCACGCCTGGCCAGCCGTATCATCTTAGTGATCTACAAAGGCCCGTGCGAAACACCTGAGCAGCTTTATAACGCGGCTTATTGCATAGACTGGCAAACACATTTTTCTAATAAGAGCAGCTTTAGCATAGATTTTCATGGTGTCGGTGGTTTTATTAAAAACTCACAATTTGGCGCGCTAAAGGTTAAAGATGCGGTAGTTGACCGTTTTCGTGACGATGGTTGCCCACGACCAGATGTGGCTCGTGTCGATGCAGACTTCAAGATAGACGCCCATTTTCGCCGGGGTCAAATCACCTTAGGGGTTAACTTCTCTGGCCCTGCGTTACATCAACGTGGTTATCGCGCGACAACAGGTGAGGCGCCCCTCAAGGAAAATCTGGCAGCAAATATGTTAGTTCGTAGTGGTTGGCAGCAAGCTCCTAAAGATCTGCTCGACCCCTTTTGTGGCAGCGGTACTATCTTGATTGAAGCGGCAATGATGGCCTGTGATATCGCACCAGCGCTGCAGCGTCGTCGTTTTGGTTTCGACCACTGGTTGCGCCATCAAGATGGCGTGTGGCAGGAACTGCTTAGTGAAGCCAAGGCTCGCGCCTCTATGGGTGTGAAGCGCTGTGACCTTAAATTTTATGGCTCGGATATCGATTCGCGCCTGGTGGCACTGGCTAAACGTAATGCCCAAAATGCCGGTGTGGCTGAGCTTATTGAGTTTTCGGTGTCCAATGCGCTTAATGTCACCCCACCTGTGGAGCAGGGCTATCTAATCACTAACCCTCCTTATGGTGAACGCCTTGGTAATGTCACCTCGCTTTTACAGCTCTACTATCAGTTGGGCGACAAGCTAAAGGCCGAATTCGGCGGTTGGCAGGTGGCAGTACTCAATAGCGATATCGAGCTGCTATCAGCCCTTAAGCTCAAAGCTGACAAGCAGATGAAGATGTATAATGGTGCGCTCGAATGTGCTTTTAACCTTTATACGCTGCACGCCAATAGCACTCGACGCATCGACCCTGGTCAGGTATTGAGCCAAGGCGGTGAGGTAAGCGAGGTCGCCAGCGCGTTTGCTAATCGGATTAAGAAAAACCATAAACAGCTGAGCAAATGGGCTCAGCGAGAGGGCATAGACAGCTATCGTCTCTATGATGCCGACATCCCTGAGTATAATGTCGCCGTGGATATTTATCTGGATCATGTGGTGATTCAGGAGTATTCGGCGCCTAAGACGATTCCAGAGGCGGTGACGAAAAGGCGTCTAACCGATGTCCTCTTGGTGCTGCCGCAGGCGATTGGTGTCGACCCTGACAAGATCATTCTCAAGACCCGCGAGCGTCAAAAGGGAACCAATCAGTACCAAAAACTGGATGCCACCAAGCTTGAGCTAGTCACTACCGAATATGGCGCCAAGTTTAAGCTGAACTTGAAAGATTATCTGGATACAGGTTTGTTCCTGGATCACAGGCTAACCCGTAAACTCGTGGGCGAGAAAGCCAAAGACCGTGATGTACTGAACTTATTTGCCTACACAGGCAGTGCCTCTGTGCATGCCGCGCTGGGCGGCGCTAAGTCGGTGACCACCGTGGATATGTCTAATACCTATCTTAATTGGGCGCAAGACAACTTCGAATTAAATGGCCTTAAAGGCAAGCAATATCAGTTTATTCAAGGAGACTGCTTGCAGTGGATAGATGATTGCCAGGAGCAGTACGATCTTATCTTTATCGATCCGCCGACCTTCTCAAACTCTAAGCGGATGGAAGACTCCTTCGATGTACAGCGGGATCATGTCAAGCTGCTGAGCGCCTTGGTGAAGCTGCTGCGTCCAGGCGGAGAGATACTGTTTTCGAACAATAAGCGTAAGTTCAAGATGGAAATCGACGCCTTGTGTGCCCTTGGGGTCACGGTAAGCAACCTGGATAAGCAGACGCTACCGCTGGATTACAAGCGCAATCCCCATATTCATAATACTTGGTTGATCACCCATGCTTAAAGTGAGTGCCTATATCTTATTTCATACCGAGGCCTGCCACCTGTGTGAGCAGGCTCAGGCGATCATCGCCACTTTAGATATCGACTATGCCTTGCAGGATATTTGTGACGATGACGTTTTAGCCGAGCGTTACGGCGTTCGTATCCCGGTGCTGCGCAACCAAGAAGATGGCTCAGAGCTCGATTGGCCTTTTGATCGAGAGCAGCTGCAACAGTTTACAGGAGTATAAATTGAGTCTGGTTCGTATAAATAACGGCTCATTGGCCTATGGCTACACCCCCTTATTACAAAATGCCGATTTCACCATAGAAGCTGGCGAGCGAGTGTGTATTGTAGGGCGAAATGGCGCAGGTAAATCTAGCTTGATGAAGGTCATTGGTGGTGAAGTGCTGCTCGATGATGGCGAATTTAATATCGCAACAGATGTTAAGGTCAGCCGTTTACAGCAAGATCCACCTAAGGCAGAGCAGGGGACGGTATACGCCTATATTTCGGCCGGTCTGCAAGAGGTCGGCGAAAAGCTAGAGCGCTATCATCAACTCTCCCATGACATCGCTAGCGCCAGCGTTGATGAGATGGAGCGTATGCTCAAACAGATGGAACGTCTTCAGTCTGATCTCGACCACCTTAACGGCTGGCAGCTAGATACCCGCATTAATCAGACCTGTGAGATGCTCGGCCTGGATGCCGATGCCAGCCTAAACAGCCTATCGGGTGGTTGGCAACGTAAGGTTGCCTTGGCGAGAGCCTTGGTGAGCGAGCCCGATCTGCTGCTGCTCGATGAGCCGACTAACCATTTAGATATCGATACCATCGAATGGCTCGAAGAGTTTCTGCTCAGCTATCGTGGCGCGATTGTGTTTATCAGTCATGACCGTGGGTTTATTCAGCGCATGGCGACGCGTATCGTGGATCTTGATCGCGGCGTGGTCACCTCTTGGCCCGGCGACTATCAGACCTATCTTGATGGCAAGGCTGAGTGGCTGAGGGTCGAAGAGGAGAAAAACGCTCAGTTCGACAAGAAACTTGCCGAAGAGGAAACCTGGATCCGTCAAGGGATTAAGGCGCGTCGAACACGTAATGAAGGACGCGTGCGCGCACTTAAGGCGCTACGTATGGAGCGCATGGCGCGTATTAACCGTCAGGGCGGGGCCAAGATGGCCGTCGCCGATACCGAGCGTTCGGGCAAGTTGGTGTTTGACATCAAAGATCTTAACTACAACCTGCCTGATAAAAACCTGGTCAAGAACTTTACCACCTCTGTGATGCGAGGCGATCGAATTGCACTTATCGGTCCTAATGGTTGCGGGAAATCGACGCTTATCAAGTTGTTGATTGGCCAACTTGAGGCCCAATCAGGAGAAGTTAAGGTTGGCACTAAGTTGGAAGTTGCCTATTTCGATCAGTATCGAGAGGCACTTGATCCAGAGAAAACTGTCGAAGACAACGTCGGCGAAGGTAAGAAAACCGTGACCATTAACGGTCAGGACAGACACATTCTTAGTTATCTGCAAGATTTCCTGTTTTCGCCTATGCGTGCCCGCACGCCAGTCAAGGCACTTTCGGGTGGAGAGAAAAACCGACTGCTTTTAGCTCGCCTGTTGCTAAGACCCGCCAACTTGATCATTCTCGATGAACCGACAAACGATCTTGATATTGAGACCTTAGAGTTGCTAGAGTCGCTACTGACCGATTATCAGGGGACCTTGCTGTTAGTCAGTCACGATCGTGCCTTTATCGATAACACAGTCACCAGTTCCTGGTGGTTTACCGGTAATGGCGGTTGGAGCGAGTATGTCGGCGGTTACCAAGATGCTGTTTCGCAAGGGGCAAAATTTTATTCTGAGGAACCAGTTGCCAAGGACGCTGTCCAACCCAAGGTTGCCGAGCCAGTCAAGCGCGAGACTAAGGCCGCAGCAAAGGCTGAGAAGAAGCTGTCTTATAAATTGCAAAGAGAACTGGATGCCTTGCCGGCTAAGATGGAGCAACTCGAAGCCGACATAGAAGCCTTACAAACTGTCATCAATGAGCCCGATTTCTATTCGCAGGCGCAAGAGGTGGTGAACAGTCGTTTAAGTGAGTTGGCGTCACTTGAGCAGGAATTAGAAGTTTGTTTCGAACGTTGGGAAGAGCTTGAAGCCCTCAAATAGACGATAGAATAATAGGAAAAATAAATGAAGTTGAAGTTTGATAGAGCCTTATCGTTAGTCGCTGCCGGGGTGATCACAGCGTTGCAAACGGCTCACGCAGCACCTGTCTATGAGATTCAGAATATTGAAGACTATGACTTAAATGGCACCTTAGAGTCGACCATTAATGGTTATGGTATGTTTGTGAATCAGCAAGATCAGCTGGTTGGGATCTCTAAGGGTAAGAAAAAGCTCGAAGTCGACGAAGACTCGGACGGCCCTATTGATATCGAAGACGGGATTCCGCCTGAGCAGTTAGTCTCTTACTCAATCAATCTCCCTATTTTAGCCAACAACTTTACCTTTACTGCTGACGGTAACGGCGCAGCAGGTAGCTGGCTTCCCACCTTCGATTCCGTTTTTGGGACCACGCACCCTAAAGATACTAATGAAGAGCAACCTGAAACCATTAACTCAGTCAATGCCTATTACTACGGCATTAACAACAATGGAATCAAGGTGGGTACCTATACGGCACCGGAGCAAAAAACCGAATTTACCGGTGAGCGTAACGACAACAATCAAGATCAGGAATATTGGTACTACCGTGAGTTTGAGGAACGTGGTTTCTTAAAGGCAGCCGATGGTACAGATATCTCTTTGGTGCCGCCTTACACTGTATACACCAAAGATGATACCGATGTTGTCGTGGGCGGCGTCTCGGTGGCCGCGGCGATTAACGACAGTAACCTGGTGACAGGTTATGCCACTACTGATCTGGCCAAGAGCAGTAAGACTCGTGTCGATAATTGTATTACAGGCGACAAGTTCCCTATAGATGTGTGTGTACAAAACGAACAATACCCAGATCGTAACAATGTCCGCCGTATTCTCTATCAGACACGCGCCTTTGTGTGGCAATTTGATGGCACAGATGTGACCCCAACCGAGCTGCCTCTGGGACTTGAATCGACTTCTGACAGTGTGTTTACTGCTCAGGGTTTAGGGATAAACAGTCAAGGTGTTGTCGCTGGTCGTTCTCACGTCTATCGTAACAATGACAAAGATAAGTTGGCGTTCGATGCGGCCTATTGGGCCAAGGACAACGAAGGTCAATACCAGTACCACTGGGTGAAGATGACCAATGATCAGCTCTCCTCTGTGGCCTATGATATCAATGATAATGGTATCTTAGTGGGTAGCTATCGTCGTTATATAGAAGGTTATCAGCGCGACAAGTTCTTCTACTTAGACACCAATGCCGCGGACCCCACTTTTGTAACCCCGAATGATTTTTACCCTGTGATGTCCGATCGCAGCTCTCGTCCAAGGGATATCAACAATAAAGATCAGGTTGTCGGTTTTGTTGAAGTCACCAGTGAGAAGGAAAAGCCACGCATGAAAGGCGCCTTCTTGTATGACAAGAACAGTGATGAATTCAATGTTATCGACGATCTCTTGGTCTGTGAGTCAAAAGGCTATGTACAGGACGGAGAAGGTAAATGGGCCCGCAATAAGGTTGAAGTGGTCGATGGCAACGGCGATGTGCTCTTTTATGACAGTGAAATTCGTATCGTTGAGGCGAGCAGCATTAACGATGATGGCACCATAGTCGGCACGGCATTTATTCGTAAGCCTTCTTATCAGTTTGATACTGAAGGTAATCTGGTAATAGGTGAGAATGGTAAGCCTTTATTCTTGCTTAATGCTAATGGTCAGCCTGTGACGGCTTTTCTGCCACGTATGGTAGTACTTAAGCCAACCACTTCAGGCAGTGCTTGTGAAGTGGTAGAGGATGACAATTCAAGTGATGGTAACTATACACGCCAAGGTGCGGCAAGTTTCGCTTGGTTATTTGTGCTTCCACTGGTTTGGCTAAGGCGTCGTTTTAGAGGCTAATGCTCGTTAGAACATATCGAAATAAAAGTCGGGGTTTTTTCCCCGATTTTTTTTAAATAATGATCTCATGAGTTTAAAAAATAACCAGGCGTAAAGCGAAATTTTTGATTGATCTCGTGCTGAAAAAGTTCTATTTCTATCAATGAGGCTTCGGCCTTTAGGATTTAAGAACAGAGGATGCTTGCATGAAAAGACAAAAACGAGATCGTCTAGATAGAGCTTTTTCAAAGGGATTCCAGGCCGGGATAGGTGGCCGCTCTAAGGATAACTGTCCTTATTCTACATTGGACTCTAAATCACACTGGCTCGGAGGATGGCGCGAAGGTGTCGATGGCCGACTTAGCGGATTATTTAACAAGTGATTTAGATATTTGCCCTCTGTTAAGAGGGCATTTTCATATCTGGAACAGGTAAAACGTTTAGAAACTTGATGTGTCGGTGAAGATACCCACCTTTAGATCTGTCGCCGAATAGATCTCGCGGCCATCTACTTCCATCACGGCATCAGCGATGCCCATCACTAATTTGCGATAGACCTTTCGCTTGATAGTCAACTTGTAGGTGACTTTCTTGGCATCTGGTAGTACCTGACCGGTAAATTTCACTTCACCAACACCCAGTGCACGACCTTTACCTTCCGCACCTTCCCAGCCAAGGAAGAAGCCAACCAACTGCCACATGGCGTCTAGGCCCAGGCAACCTGGCATAACAGGATCGGTTTCGAAGTGGCAGCCAAAGAACCAAAGTGACGGGTCGATATCTAGCTCAGCAACAATTTCACCTTTACCAAACTCACCGCCGTTATCGTTAATTTTAGTGATGCGATCTATCATCAACATGTTGTCGATAGGCAGACGAGGCGAGTTGGCGCCAAATAGGTTACCGTGTCCACAGGCGACTAATTCTTCTTTACTGAAACTGTTAGCTTTATTCATTGTTAACTTCACTCTAGCAATTTGAGTCGCCAAGGTTAGCGAACACGTGTACGCCAAACAACTCCGATCAGCTAGAAAGTTTCAATTTATCGAGCAAGTTGGCAAAAAATGAGCGTTCCTCATCGGGATAGCCCGCTAAGCCTTCCAATCGCGCCTGGACCATGCCATAGAGGCTTTCTTCGGGAAACTGACCATTTTCATCACGGCTGCCGGCAGGTTTGTTCATTAGGATGGCCACAGCCTGATCGATATGCTCTACCTGGTACAGGTGGAACGCTTTGTCTTCAACGGCTTTAATGACCTGGGGATCCAGGTTGAGCTGCTGTACGTTAGAGCTTGGGATGATAACCCCTTGGGTGCCCGTCAGGCCGCGTCGCTGACACAGGTCAAAAAAGCCCTCAATTTTTTCATTTACACCGCCGATGGCCTGCACTTGGCCAAATTGATCTATGGCGCCTGTGGCGGCAATGCCTTGTTCTATGGGGTGCTCGGCGATGGCAGACATTAGCGCACAATATTCGGCCAGTGACGCGCTGTCACCATCGATCTCCTGATATGACTGTTCGAAAACAATATTAGCATTGAGGTGCAGCGGGGCATCTTTACCGAATATGCGATACAAACAAGAGGAGAGGATCATTAAACCCTTTGCGTGTATGTTTCCGCCCAGTTCTGACTTACGCTCGATATCGGCGACTTCACCGTCACCATAATGTACCGATGCAGTGATTCGCGCCGGTTCGCCATAGGTGTATTCGGCGGCGTCCAGCACGGTCAGGCCATTGATCTGGCCAATCATGGCGCCTTGGGTGGGCAGGTTAATGAAGTTATCGTCGAAGCTCTGCGCCGACAGACTCTGTGAGGCATTGTGCCTCGCCTTGTGGCGAGCCAGTGCCATCTCGATGCTGTCGCCGCTCAGTTGAGTGCTCTTGCCATAAAGGCTGGCTTGTACCATCAGCTGACTAATGCCTATGGTTTCGAGGCTCAGGTGGCGTTGATGTTCGGCTAGACGTGCACTATGGGTAAACAGTGGCTGCAGGGCAGACTGATCTAAGGTGAGCTGGTTGGCGGCAGCGATAGTGACCAGCCAGTTGCCATAATCTTGCTCGCTAAACTCTGCCAATGAAATTTCATCTACTAGCTCACCCAGCAGGGGAAAGGCGGCGGGAAAGTTACGCTCTTCTAAATAACTGATGCTATAAAGCGTGCTGCTGCCCACTAAGATTATCTTGCTGTGCAGCGGAATTGAAGACCAGCGAGAATGCAGTTGATATTCACCCTTATGGGCCGCCTCCATCACAAGTTCCCACAGGCCCTCACGTTTCCAGAGAGATTCGGCGCAGATAAACAGGTAATCGCAGTCGGCTAGGGCGCCCGGATGGTAGACACTGGGATCATGGGCGTCGAGGTGGCCGATAAGATCGCGACGCTTTATGGCGCCACTCAGATAGCGATAGGGAGTGTTGGCAACACAGACGCAGTCTTCGCCGGCTTGTGTTTGCCACTGCAACTTAGCGTCTGGCGCCAGGCGGTTAAGGTAGTGAGCCGGTCTGTATCCCTGATGGTCAACTAAGGCCTTGAGTAGCTGCTCTCTATCTATGCCGCTGTGATCGGCAAGGTACATGTGTTGCCCCTGAGTATTAGCAAGCAGGTTAAACGCATCCAGGGTGCGTTCCTGACCCAGTAATCGGCTGTGTGGATTGGCGTTAAGCTGGTCTACCTGAGGTAACTGAAATTGAGGCGATAAAGCGGCAATGTCGATTGAGTGTGCGATCATTAATTGGGGCGAATTATGTAAACATGGCCTGATGTTAGCACAGTTTCGCTCAGCCTCTCTCTAAGTTTCGCTGTTTTTGGCTTATTCAAGCCAGTTTGTCGACAATCCTGGTGACGGGCCGCTGTTTATTCGTTTGCTGAGTACGTCCTACTTGCTTTGTGGCCTTACCAAGGCGTTTGTGCGCTTAGTCGACCTCAACTCGTTAGTTTCCGCTGAGATGGGGCGAGGATTTGAGGCATAAAGATAGACTTTTTTAAGGTGGACCACTTAAGACTTTAGTCGATAATCCAGTCTTTTTGTCGACAATTATCGGGTTTTGGCTTGAGAAAATCCTATTTCATGGCTATATTGTCGACAACCAAATGTTTGATGACGATCACATAATTCATGACGCGATACAGCCAAACGCCGGTCACCACGGCAGATAAAACCTTCTACCAACTTAGGCAGGATATTGTCGAAGGGGTGATCGCATCCGGGTCAAAACTCAGTGAGACTGAATTGTCGACAACTTATGGTGTGAGCCGAGCCGTGATCCGCGAAGCGATTAATCGTCTCGAGTCATGCCATATCGTCGAACGGCGCGCCAATGTCGGTGCCAGAGTCGTGGCACTGAGCGAAGAGGGCTTAATGGCCCTGTATGAGATCCGCGAATCCCTCGAAGGCATGGCGGCACGTCTGGCGGCCAAAAACATGAGTGATGAAGAGATTGCTGAGCTGGAAGCACTGCTCAGAAGTCATTTTGACGACGTCAAACAGGGGGAGTCCTATTATCAGGAAGCCGGTGATGTGGATTTTCATTATCGCATCATACTCGGCAGCAAGAATAAGCACCTTATCTCTATGCTGTTCGAGGGTATCTATCATCTGGTGCGTATGTACCGCGTACAGCTTGGCATGGCGGGGCCTAGGGTCACCACAGCCTATGATGAGCATAGGCATATCGTCCAGGCGATCGCCAATCGAGACGAAGAGCTAGCCGAGATCTTGATGCGCAGGCATATCACCTATTCACGAAATAATATTCGAAACAAACTTTCACCCATTCAGTCATAAGAGGAAGCGAGCATGAGCGCAGGAAAGAAATTCCGTCAGGCATTGGCCGACAATAAGCCGTTGCAAATCGTCGGTACTATTAATGCCTACACGGCCATGATGGCCAAGCAGATCGGTCACAAGGCGATCTACCTCTCTGGCGGCGGCGTGGCAAATGCCTCTTATGGTCTGCCGGATCTGGGCATGACCTCATTAAACGATGTGATCGTGGATGTGCAGCGCATCACCTCAGCGTGCGATCTCCCATTACTTGTCGATATCGATACCGGTTGGGGGGGCGCATTTAATATTGCCAAGACCATCAAAGATATGGAAAAAGCCGGTGCCGCAGCTGTACATATGGAAGATCAGGTTGCTCAAAAGCGCTGTGGTCATCGCCCCAACAAAGAGATCGTCTCGGTAGATGAGATGGTGGATCGTATCAAGGCGGCAGTGGATGCGCGAACGGATCCTGATTTCTTCATCATGGCCCGCACCGATGCCTTCGCGCAGGAAGGATTGGAAGCGGCTATCGAACGTGCCAAGGCTTATGTGGCTGCCGGCGCCGACGGTATCTTTGCCGAGGCGGTAAAGACTGAAGAGCATTACCGCGCCTTTGCCGAGGCGTTAGATGTGCCAATCCTGGCCAACATCACCGAATTTGGTCAAACCGAGCTGTGGAATCGTGAGCAACTTGGTCAGTGGGGCGCAGCCATGGTGCTTTACCCACTAAGTGCCTTCAGAGCCATGAATAAGGCGGCTGAGAACGTTTATCAAACTATCTTGCGCGATGGCGATCAGAAAGCGGTACTCGATACCATGCAGACCCGCATGGAGCTATACGATTACCTCGGTTATCACGAGTATGAGCAGAAGCTCGATAGCCTGTTTGCCGAAGGTAAGAATAAGTAATACAGCCAGGTGCCTCGGTAAAGGGGCACCCTAGACAGCACATTCACCCTACAACCTAGATGATGCAGTACTAGGGATAGACAAAAATATAATAGGAAGACGTTATGGTAGATAAGAAATTAGGCGGCGCTGGACTACGCGGACAGAGTGCGGGCGAAACAGCATTATGTACAGTGGGTAAATCAGGCTCAGGCTTAACCTATTGTGGTTACGATGTATCTGATCTGGCTGATAACGCCACCTTCGAAGAGGTCGCATACCTGCTATTTAATGGCGAACTGCCAACCGCGGCTCAGCTGGATGCCTACAAGAGTGAGCTGATGTCTATGCGTGACCTGCCTCAGTTACTTAAAGAGGTATTACAACGTATCCCAGCCGATGCCCACCCTATGGATGTGATGCGTACCGGCTGCTCTTTCCTGGGTAACCTAGAGCCAGAAACGGATTTTAGTCAACAGCATAAGGCAGCTAATCGTCTGCTGGCGGCGTTTCCGGCAATCATGTGTTACTGGTATCGCTACAGTCATGACGGTGTTGAGATCGACTGCGTCACCGATGAAGATTCATTAGGCGGTCATTTCCTGAAATTGCTTAATGGTAAGACGCCATCGGATCAACATCGCCGCGTCATGGATGTGTCCTTGATCCTTTATGCTGAGCATGAATTTAACGCGTCAACCTTCACTGCACGCGTTTGTGCTTCAACCCTGTCAGATATGTTCTCTTGCATTACCGGCGCTATCGGTTCGCTTCGCGGCCCACTGCACGGCGGCGCCAACGAGGCGGCGATGGAGATGATCCAAAAGTTCAGTTCGCCAGAAGATGCCAAGGTGCAGATGGCGGGCATGCTGGAGCGTAAAGAGAAGATCATGGGCTTTGGCCACGCCATCTATCGCGAATCCGATCCGCGTAACGTGATCATTAAGGCCTGGTCTGAAAAGCTGGCTAAAGAGTTTGGTGATACCTCGCTTTACGATATCTCTGTAGCCTGTGAAGAGTACATGTGGGACACCAAGAAGCTATTTTGTAACGCCGACTTCTTCCATGCATCGGCTTATCACTTCATGGGGATCCCAACTAAGCTGTTTACCCCTATCTTTGTCTGCTCACGCCTTACAGGCTGGGCGGCTCACGTGATGGAGCAGCGTGCGAACAACCGCATCATCAGACCAAGCGCGGACTATATAGGTTCTGAGCCACGTAAAGTGGTTCCTATCAGCGAAAGATAAGCCTAGATATCAGCCCCTCTGTCTTTAAGGCTCAGGGGCTGTTTTTGGTTTGGTTGCTTTAATTCATAACACCGTGGATAACCCTATGAACTCTTTACACCGTAAACCGCTTCCCGGCAGCTCTCTTGATTATTTTGATACCCGCAGCGCCGTCGAAGCCTTGAGCACAGGTGCCTATGACAAACTGCCTTATACCGCTAAGGTGCTGGCAGAAAACCTAGTCAGGCGCTGCGAACCCGAATTACTTAACGATGCTTTGGGTCAGCTGATTGAACGCAAGCGCGATCTCGACTTTCCCTGGTATCCGGCGCGTGTGGTATGCCACGACATTCTCGGTCAGACTGCCTTAGTGGATCTGGCTGGTCTGCGTGATGCCATCGCAGAGAAGGGGGGCGATCCTGCCAAGGTGAACCCTGTGGTGCCGACTCAGTTAATTGTGGATCACTCGTTGGCGGTGGAGCATGCGGGCTTTGAAAAAGATGCCTTCGAAAAAAACCGCGCCATTGAAGATCGCCGCAACGAAGATAGATTCCATTTTATCAACTGGACCAAGACCGCCTTTAAAAACGTCGATGTGATCCAGCCCGGTAATGGCATCATGCATCAGATCAATCTGGAGAAGATGTCGCCTGTGATCCAGGCTCGTGACGGCGTGGCATTTCCAGATACTCTGGTGGGGACTGACAGCCATACGCCTCATGTGGATGCGCTGGGCGTTATCGCCATTGGTGTTGGCGGTCTGGAAGCCGAAAACGTCATGCTCGGGCGTCCTTCCTATATGCGTCTACCCGATATCGTCGGCGTGGAACTGACAGGTAAGCGTCAAAGCGGCATTACGGCGACAGATATCGTGCTGGCACTGACAGAGTTTTTACGCAAAGAGAAGGTGGTTTCGGCTTATCTCGAATTCTTTGGTGAAGGCGCCGCGGATCTGACTCTTGGGGATCGTGCCACTATCTCCAACATGACGCCGGAATTTGGCGCTTCGGCCGGTATGTTCTATATCGATCAGCAAACCATAGACTATCTCACCATCACAGGCCGTGACAGCGAGCAGGTCAAACTGGTGGAAAATTACGCCAAGACGACGGGTCTGTGGGCCGATAGTCTTAAAGACGCTGAGTATGAGCGTGTGCTGACCTTCGATCTCTCAAGCGTTGTGCGTAACATCGCCGGGCCGTCTAACCCGCACCGCCGGGTGGCCACCAGTGAGCTGGCCAGTCAAGGCATTGCCGGTGTGGTAGAGCAAGATGAGAAGCTGATGCCAGATGGCGCGGTGATCATCGCCGCCATCACCAGCTGTACTAATACCAGTAACCCAAGAAACGTGATTGCAGCGGGCCTCTTAGCCAAGAAGGCCAATGAACTTGGCTTAGTGCGTAAGCCTTGGGTGAAAACCTCTTTTGCGCCAGGCTCTAAGGTGGCTGAGCTTTATCTTAAAGATGCCGAACTCCTGCCTGAACTGGAACAGCTGGGCTTTGGTATCGTCGGTTTTGCCTGCACCACCTGTAACGGTATGAGTGGCGCTCTGGATCCTGTGATCCAACAAGAGGTGATCGACCGAGACCTATACGCTACGGCGGTACTGTCGGGCAACCGTAATTTCGATGGCCGTATTCATCCTTACGCTAAGCAGGCGTTTTTGGCCTCGCCACCACTTGTAGTGGCCTATGCTATCGCCGGTACCATCAGGTTTGATATCGAAAAAGATATCTTAGGCCATGATGACAAGGGTGAGCCTATCCGTCTTAAGGATATCTGGCCAAGTGATGAAGAGATCGATGCTATCGTGAAGGCGAGCGTGAAGCCTCAGCAGTTTAGGGATATTTATACCCCTATGTTCGACCTGGCGGTTGACTATGGCGAGCAGGTTAGCCCACTGTATGACTGGCGCCCACAGAGCACCTATATTCGTCGTCCCCCCTATTGGGAAGGCGCCTTGGCGGGTGAACGTACCCTCAAAGGCATGCGTCCGTTGGCGGTTCTTGGGGATAACATCACCACAGATCATCTGTCGCCTTCAAACGCTATTTTGGCCAGCAGCGCCGCTGGTGAATACCTGGCGAAGATGGGGCTGCCCGAGGTGGACTTTAACTCTTATGCGACTCACAGGGGCGATCATTTGACGGCCCAGCGTGCGACCTTTGCTAACCCTAAGTTGCTCAACGAGATGGCGCTGGTGGATGGTGAGGTCAAGCAAGGCTCACTGACCCGCCTCGAGCCAGAAGGTGAGGTGATGCGTATGTGGGAAGCCATCGAGACCTATATGGATCGTAAGCAGCCACTGATCATCATTGCTGGAGCCGACTATGGTCAGGGTTCTTCTCGCGACTGGGCAGCCAAAGGCGTAAGACTGGCAGGTGTTGAGGCGATTGTTGCCGAAGGTTTCGAGCGCATTCATCGCACCAACCTCGTTGGCATGGGCGTGCTACCGCTGGAGTTTAAGGCCGGTGAAAACCGTCACACTTACGGCATCGACGGTAGCGAAACTTTCGATGTATTAGGCGAGCCGACGCCGAGGGCTGATCTCACCTTAGTGATCACCCGTCAAAACGGTGAGCGTATCGAAGTGCCTGTCACTTGTCGCCTAGACACTGCCGATGAGGTGTTGGTCTATCAGGCGGGCGGCGTGTTGCAGCGCTTCGCGCAGGACTTCCTCGAAGCGAACGCTTAGGGCAGTTAATGGCGGGTAGGGCAAGTGCGTCTTACCCGCTTTTTAAAGGATAACCCAATGAAACAGATGAAAATTCCGGCTACCTATATGCGCGGCGGCACCAGCAAGGGTGTCTTTTTCGCGTTAAAGGATCTGCCTAAAAATGCCCAGGAGCCCGGACCGGCCCGTGACGCCTTACTGCTTCGCGTGATCGGCAGTCCAGATCCTTATGGTAAGCACACGGACGGCATGGGCGGCGCGACATCGAGCACCAGTAAGACTGTGATCCTTGCTAAGAGTGAGCGTAGTGATCATGACGTCGATTACCTTTTTGGTCAGGTGGCGATAGATAAGCCTTTTGTCGACTGGAGCGGTAACTGCGGTAACCTGACCGCGGCGGTTGGCGCCTTCGCGATCACTCAGGGCTTAGTGGATAGTGCCAAGGTGCCTAATAACGGTATCGCAGTAGTACGTATCTGGCAGGCAAATATTCACAAGACCATCATTGCCCATGTGCCTATGGTGGATGGCGAGGTGCAGGAACTGGGCGATTTTGAGCTCGATGGCGTTACGTTTCCTGCGGCAGAAGTGCTAGTGGAGTTTGTCGATCCCGCCGATGGCGAGGGCGACATGTTCCCTACAGGCAATCTGGTCGATACCTTAGTTGTGCCAGGTGAGCCAGTATTTGATGCGACTTTTATCAATGCTGGGATCCCGACCATTTTTTTAAAGGCGGAGCAGCTAGGTTACGAAGGCACAGAACTTCAAGAGGCGATCAATGGTGATGCAGCCGCGCTTGAGCGTTTTGAAACCATTCGTGCCCACGGCGCCTTGCAGATGGGGCTGATCCAGTCGCTCGATGAGGCGGTAACACGCCAGCATACGCCAAAAATAGCCTTCGTGGCACCAGCTAAGGGCTATATCTCCTCTAGCGGTAAGCAGATCGCGGCCGATGAGATAGACCTGCATGTGCGCGCCCTGTCCATGGGCAAACTGCATCATGCCATGATGGGAACCGCCGCGGTGGCCATTGGCACGGCAGCGGCTATTCCCGGCACTTTAGTGAATCTGGCAGCGGGTGGCGGCGAGCGCGAAAGCGTGCGTTTCGGCCATCCTTCTGGGACGCTTAAGGTGGGTGCCAAGGCCATAGAACAAGCTGGCCGTTGGCAGGTAGAAAAGGTGAGCATGAGTCGCAGCGCCCGAGTCTTGATGCAGGGATGGGTCTGTGTGCCTGAATCCCTAGGCTAAGCGCAACATGAGCTATAAAAAGGATGCAAGGCATCCTTTTTACTTTTATTCGCTCATGCTTAAGTATGAGCGCTGATGACTATGGGAAGTAAAATAGCCGAATGTTCCCATTAGTGAGAAAGCGAGTAAAAATAGTTCACTTATAATTCATATGCTTAGTTGAATTTATTTTCCGCTTTCTTCTTTACCCCATTTGGGCTAAATTACAGAGTGTTCCTACGCGCCATTCATGTAGGTTAGGTATTCGCTGACAGGGTAGATTGAAGTTGATTTCTGTATATTTAGTTGATGACCACGAGTTAGTAAGAACAGGAATCCGCCGCATCTTAGAAGATGAGCGCGGGATCAAGGTTGTCGGCGAAGCAGGGGATGGCGAGTCAGCGGTGCAGTGGTGTCGAAACAATGAGGCTGACGTGATCCTGATGGACATGAATATGCCGGGTATTGGGGGCCTCGAGGCGACGCGCAAAATCTTACGCTATCAGTCCCATGCTAAAATCATCGTCTTGACCATACATACCGAAGATCCTTTTCCTACCAAGGTAATGCAAGCGGGGGCGTCTGGTTATCTGACCAAGGGAGCCACACCGCCCGAGGTGATCCAGGCCATTCGTCAGGTGGCTCACGGGCAACGCTATCTATCTCCAGAGATCGCTCAGCAGATGGCGTTGAGTCAGTTTAATCAGTCGGAAGAAAATCCGTTTAAGTCGTTATCTGAACGCGAACTGCAGATCATGATGATGATCACCAGCGGCGAGCGGGTGAGTGATATCTCTGAGCAACTCAACTTGAGTCCAAAGACAGTTAATAGCTATCGCTATCGTTTGTTTGCTAAGTTGGGGATCAGTGGCGATGTGGAACTAACCCGACTGGCCATTCGCTACAAGATGTTAGATACAGGCCAATTTTAGTGTGTTAACCCCTGTGTTATGGCCTTGATGTGACAGATACTTTTAATGCGTCCCAATTTCTAAGAACCGTTTCCTCTTCAGCCGGCGTCTATCGCATGTATGACGCCCAAGGCGTCGTTATCTATGTGGGTAAAGCGAAAGATCTTAAGAAGCGACTGAGTTCCTATTTCAGGCGTAATTTGCCTAATGTGAAGACCCAGGCATTGGTGTCCCATATCGCCAATATCGATGTGACCCTGACGCCCAGTGAAACCGATGCACTGATCCTGGAAAACGATTACATCAAGCAGTATATGCCCAGATACAATGTGCTGCTGCGTGATGATAAGTCCTACCCCTATATCTTCTTAAGTGGCCACCGCCATCCTCGTCTGGCCTATCATCGTGGGCCTCAGCGAGAGAAGGGACTCTACTTCGGCCCCTATCCGAATGGCGGTGCGGTACGAGAGAGCCTGCATCTGATGCAGAAGCTATTCCCTATTCGTCAGTGTGACGATCTTTACTATAAAGCGCGTTCGCGTCCTTGCCTGCAATATCAGATAGCCCGCTGCAGCGCGCCCTGTGTGGGCAAGATTAGCGATGAAGATTATGCCGAGCAGGTTAAGTTGGCAATGCTATTTCTTCGCGGTAAGGATCAGCAGGTAATAGCGACTTTAGTGGCCAAGATGGAGCAGGCGGCGCAAGCGCTGCACTATGAGGAGGCGGCCCGCTTTCGCGATCAGATAAGTGCACTGCGCCGCGTGGCCGAGCAGCAGGAGGTGTCAAACGATTCGGGGGATATGGATGTCATTGGTGCCTATTACGCCTCGGGCATCGCCTGTTTTCATCTGCTGTTTATTCGGAACGGCAAGATCTTCGGTAGTCGCAGCTATTACCCGGCAGTACCTGATGAAACTGAAGTGAGTGAAGTGCTACGCGCCTTTATGTTGCAGTTTTACCTTAATCTGGATAGCCAGAGAACCCTGCCAAAAGAGATAATTGTCAGTCACGAGTTTGAGGATATCCATGAACTTGAGCAGGCGATCGAGCAGGCCTCAAACAGGCGACTGCTGATCAAGACCAAGGTGCGCAGCGAGCGTGCCAGCTTTTTGCGCATTGCCGATGCCAATGCCAAGAATGCAGTGGAAACCCGCCTGTCTCATCAAAATACCGTGGAAGAGCGTTTCTTGTTGCTAGAAGAGGCGCTTGAGCAGACTCAGGCTATTAGTCGCATGGAGTGTTTCGATATTAGTCATACCATGGGCGAGAGTACCGTGGCCTCTTGTGTGGTATTTAATCGAGAAGGGCCAAGCAAAGGTGAGTATCGTCGCTATAATATTTCTGGGATCACCCCAGGGGATGATTACGCTGCAATGAAGCAAGCGATCAGTCGCCGCTTCGATAAGATTGAGGCCGATGGCAAGATCCCTGATATTTTGTTTATCGATGGCGGTATGGGTCAGCTCAGGATCGCTCAGAAAGTGGTTAATGAAAAGTTTGCGCACTTGGACGTAGCTCCCACGCTGATAGGTGTCGCCAAGGGTGAGGGACGTAAACCAGGGCTTGAGACGCTCATCTATGGTGAAAATGAGATAGCCTTCCACCTGCCCGCAGATTCAGGGGCGCTGCATCTTATTCAACATATTCGCGACGAATCACATAGGTTTGCGATAACGGGTCATCGCAATAAACGCCAAAAGACGCGTAATACATCGACACTTGAAGCCATACCCGGTGTTGGACCAAAACGTCGCAAGGCCTTGTTGCAATACCTGGGGGGATTACAGCAAGTTAAAGGGGCCAGCGTAGCGCAATTGTCAAAAGTGCCGGGCATTAGCCTAGAAATGGCACAAACAATACATGATGCGTTGCGAGGGTGAGAAAATTAAGGCAAGATTGGCGCTGCTTTTAGATAATTGGTTTTCACATGCCGTTTAATGTACCGATAGCTCTCACGTTTTTTAGATTAATATTACTACCTGTTTTCGTAGTGCTTTTTTATGTGCCTTATTCTTGGTCACCCCTTGCGGCCGCTTTGGTGTTTTGGTTGGCTGCTGTGACTGATGCATTAGATGGCTATGCGGCTCGAAAATTAAAGCAATCGACCCGTTTTGGGGCCTTCCTCGATCCTGTAGCCGATAAGATCATGGTGACCACGGCGCTGGTGCTGCTCGTGGCTGAATATCAGAGTATCTGGTTAACCTTGCCTGCGCTGTTCATGATTGGTCGTGAGATAGTGATTTCTGCGCTAAGGGAATGGATGGCTGAAATAGGAAAAAGGGGCGCCGTTGCCGTCTCCTGGATCGGTAAATATAAGACGGCAGCCCAGATGATAGCTATCATAGGGCTTATTTGGCAGCCCAATCCCTTTTTGACTTATTTGGCATTTGCACTGTTTTATGTAGCGGCCGTGTTAACTTTCTGGTCGATGGTGAGTTATATCATGGCGGCTTGGTCTGATCTTACCGACGAATCGCACAATTAAAATGCAATGCGATCACTAAGTGTGCAAACGACAAATTAAGGTGAAATAGAGCGTTGACACTTGAGGGTAAATCGGTAGAATGCCAATCCGCAGTCAGGGGAAACAAGTTGTAAGACACTGACGCGAAATAAGATGAATAGGCGACATTAGCTCAGTTGGTAGAGCGATACCTTGCCAAGGTATAGGTCATCGGTTCGAACCCGATATGTCGCTCCAATCTTAGCCTAAGGCGCGATGGCAGAATGGCTATGCTGCGGATTGCAAATCCGTCGATCTCGGTTCGACTCCGGGTCGCGCCTCCACTTTATGTTTTAATGCAACTTTGCGATAAAACACACTTTGCCCGAGTGGTGGAATTGGTAGACACAAGGGATTTAAAATCCCTCGCTGGTAACAGCGTGCCGGTTCAAGTCCGGCCTCGGGTACCATCAATTGATGACAAAAAGGCCTCAACCTATGTTGAGGCCTTTTTGTTTGTTCTTATTCTATAAAAATCAATGTTCTATCTCATTTTATAACTTTAACCGATCGGCTTTTTACAACAAAGCTATACAATAGTTATCTGAGTCAGCTTAATAAGGATCATAAGCGAGATGCGTAAAGTAAGTGGGTTTACTCTGGTTGAATTAGTGGTGGTAATTGTCATTTTGGCGATTCTTGCTGTGGTTGCTGTGCCTAGATTTATTTCGGTCAGCCAGGATGCTCATGACAGTGCTGCTAAGGGAGCATTTGCCGCCTTTACTTCCGGTGTATCTCTTTATCACAGCTGTTGGGCCGCTTCGGGGGCCAGTGGTCATGTATTGGATCTGGCCTGTTTTGGGGACGGCACTCTAGACTCGACCACGACAGGCTATCCTTTAGGGCAGGCAACTCAGACCGGTGGAAACAATGGAACACAGTTGCAAGGGGATTTTTGCCGTCAACTTTGGCAAGGCTTACTCGATAATAACGAATACCAGTTAGCCTTACATGGTGATGCAGCTTTTGGCGGCAGTAACGATATTGTTTACTGGTATTCAGGCGGAAAGATCGATGAGAGTAACACCTATTGCTACTTTAATTATATTCGTGACAACCGGGCTAAAGGTAGTGAGAATTGGCAGCTAAGATATTACCCTGGCACGGGAAAAACCTTAATAACACGCTCGACTCTCAGTTAACCAGCATCTCAAAAATACAGTTATGAGTGCCCGATTTGTTTGGATCGGGTATTAGCTTATAAAAAATCCGTCTTTAGTCGGCTAGGTTGGCGTTAAATCTATGAGCCATAATTACCCAAGGAGGTCATTATGGTTGTTAGACTGCTTTGCATCTTGCTTTTATTAGGTTTGCCACCTCAAGCTTTTGCCGATGAGCGCCTTGCCGCGGCCAATGAATCACTGCTCAATCAGCTTGAGGTGATCACTTTGGCGAGTGGTAAAAGCCAGTTTTCAGCTTATCGTCAACAGCTAAGTGATGAGCAGCCATTATCTCCTGCACGTATTTATTCCATTGCCGAAGCTGTCTCTCAGTTCTGGCATCAACAAGGCATTGCTACAGGCATTCTGCCACTGACACAAAATGATCCCTATGCGGCGGTTATCGCCAGTGAGCCTCAAGTTCCTGACTATTTGATGTTAAGTAATCGAGTGCGCTATCTCTTATGGTTGGCTCAGCATCAGCCCTGGGGGATGATCTCTCCTCAAGGTTGGTTAAAACCCGGAGACACCCATGGAGCGATTAGTGAGATTAGAGGCCGTTTACAGGCGTTAGGCGACTATCCTCAAGGGGAGACTGGTTCGTACTTTTATGATGCATTACTCGAAGAGGCGGTACTGAGGTTTCAGGCGCGCCATGGCCTAAAGCAAGATGGCATCATAGGCCCGGCAACCTTGAGATGGCTAAATCGCGATCCCAAGGCGCGCGCGCAGCTGTTGGCGTATAATTTTATTCGTCGCGCCGAATTTCTGGCCAATCTTGGCGACCGTTATCTGCTGATCAATATACCCGCCTACGAGATGCTACTGGTGGATGACAACAGAGTGGCCTTGCGCTCTAAGGTGATTGTCGGCAAACCTTATCGTCAAACGCCTATTATCAGCGGTGAGATAAAAAACTTGGTGCTCAACCCCAGTTGGCGGGTTCCGCGAAGGCTGTTAACCCATGATCTTTTACCTAAGGTGCGTGAAGATGGCAGTTATATCACCAGTCGAAATTTTGAGGTGTTTGACTATCAGGGGGATCGGGTTACCAAGTCCGATGATGAATGGGCGGATATTGCCAAAGGTAAGTTTCCCTATCGCTTGGTGCAAAAGCCAGGTGTAGGGAATACCCTTGGACGTTATAAGTTTTTCTTTCCCAATGAGTACAGTGTTTATCTCCACGATACGTCAGACAAGGAGCTGTTCGCCCGCAGCGATAGGGCGCTGTCATCGGGTTGTATCAGGGTTGAGAAGGTTGAGCAACTGGCCAACTGGATGGCGTCTCATTTAGTGCGAGATAAACAGACCTGGGTACGGATGCAGATAGAGCGCGAAAAGACACAGTGGTTTGCTTTTGACTCGGGTTTGCCTATCCACCTTGTCTATTGGACCTCTTGGGTTGATGGAAACAACATCGCCCAATTTAGAGAAGATATATATAAAAAGAATCAGAATTTTAGCCTCGATCTACAAGCCTCAAAATAGCCGCTAACCCAGTGTTTATCTGGCCTACAGCAAAAACTAATACTTGATCTCCTTGGCAATAACGGGTAATTTGTCCGCTGTTTTGTTCAAAAAGTAATCGGTGGTGTTAATGTGACAATAGTTTGTCCTGCACGTAGGCAGTTGTTATTAGGCCTAGGTGGTGTAGCAATGTTTTCTATGGTGCCGTCTAAAGCACGAGCGAGTCGTTCGACTCAAGGTGTGAGGTCATTAGGGTTTTATAACCGGCATACTGGAGAGCGGGGGCAGGGAAGCTATTGGATAGATGGTGATTATCAAGCAAATACCTTAAGTGATTTTAATCATTTATTGCGCGATCATCGTCAAAATGAAGCCGCGCCGATGGATAAGCGCCTGTTTGACCTGTTGTTTTCGTTAAAGCAAACATTGCAGGTCGATGAGGACTTTCATGTGATCTCTGGCTATCGCTCGCCCAGGACCAATCAGATGTTGGCCAACAAAAGCTCAGGTGTGGCGAAGAAGAGTTATCACATGAAGGGAATGGCGATGGATATTGCATTGCCTGACGTGAACCTTAAGGATTTACGTGATGCAGCGGTTTCTCTGAAACTTGGCGGTGTCGGCTATTATCCAAGCTCTGGTTTCGTTCATGTCGATACAGGCCCAGTGCGGACCTGGTAGTTAAAAGGAGAGGCTAAACAACTTATGTTTGTTAAAGCCGATACTCTGTGCTAGTATTCGCTCGCTTTAAATGAGGTCACTGTTGGTCGAAAACGGTGACCACCTATATTACTATTTATTAAGTGAGTAAATTATGTCTTACACAATTACCGCACAAACCCGTACTGAAATAGGGAAAGGTTCGAGCCGCCGCCTACGTCATGCTGGTAAAGTTCCTGCTGTTATTTATGGTGCGGGCAAAGAAGCCGTTTCTATTGAATTCGAACACCGTTCAATCATCAACATTCAAGCGAATGATGATTTTTACAACAGCGACATCACTATCGTTCTAGACGGTAAAGAAGTTAAAGTTCGTGTTCAAGCTATGCAACGTCACGCGTTCAAGCCTATGATTGAGCACGTGGATTTCGTTTACGCTTAATCGCGTATTTGAAATTAAAAAAAGCGCCCGAGAGGCGCTTTTTTTATGTCTGTAGCAAGTCTATTCGTTCTCTTTTGGCTTTACGGGGCAGCTAGCGATAACAATAGGCTCCCCTAGTTCATTGATCTCTTCCAAGGTGACATTAAAGCCCCATAACCTGTGTAGGTGTTTTACGACCTCATGACTGCTCTCATGTAGCGGGATACGATTGATTGGAATATACCTTAAGACTAAGGAGCGATCGCCGGAAATAGCTACGCTTTGCACCTGAATATTAGGTTCGATGTTCGATAAATTATATTGTTGCGACAGTGCCTGACGTATCTCTTGATAGCCGATATCATCATGTATCGCCGAGATACTGAGGTAGTTTTTCTTGTCATCGTCTAAGATACTGAAAAACTTGAACTGACGTATGATGTTGGGTGACAGGTACTGGCTAATAAAGCTCTCATCTTTAAAGTTTTCCATGGCAAAGTGAAGCGTGTCTAGCCAGTTGCTGCCGGCGATCTCCGGAAACCAACGCTTATCCTCTTCGGTTGGCGATTCACAGATACGGCGTATGTCGACAAACATATTGAAGCCCAAGGCGTAGGGGTTGATGCCTGAGTAGTAGGGACTGTTATAGCTGGGCTGTGCAATCACGTTAGTGTGGTTTTTTAAAAACTCTATCATAAACCTGTCGGTGACCAGGCCATCATCGTAGAGGTGATTGAGTATGGTGTAGTGCCAGAAGGTCGCCCATCCCTCATTCATTACCTGAGTCTGTTTCTGGGGATAGAAATATTGTCCCATCTTACGTACGATACGGACGATCTCCCGTTGCCAGGGTTCGAGTAACGGTGCATTCTTCTCGATAAAATAAAGAATATTTTCCTGAGGTTCGGCTGGAAAGTTGGGCACATCCTTCTGCTTTTTGACATCAGGTGACAGCGGGATAGTGCGCCAGAGATCATTCACCTGACTTTGAAGATAGGCTTCACGCTCTTTTTGGCGAACCTTCTCTTCCTTCAGGGATATCTCGCTCGGACGCTTATAGCGGTCGACACCATAACTCATTAAGGCATGGCATGAGTCGAGAATGATTTCCACCTGTTCGGCGCCGTATCTTTCTTCACACTCCCTGACATAGTTCTTGGCAAAGACCAGATAATCTATGATGGAGCCGGCGTCAGTCCAGGTTTTAAATAGGTAGTTGTTCTTAAAAAAGCTGTTGTGACCGAAACTGGCGTGAGCCATGACCAGCGCCTGCATTGTGATGGTGTTTTCTTCCATTAGGTAGGCGATACAGGGATCGGAATTAATGACTATTTCGTAGGCTAACCCCATTTGGCCGCGTTTGTACCCCTGTTCAGTTTCGATGAATTTCTTTCCGAAAGACCAATGGGTATAGCCGATAGGCATACCTATGCCTGCATAGGCGTCCATCATCTGTTCTGCGGTGATCACCTCGATTTGATTCTTATAGGTATCGAGTCGATAGTGGGCCGCCACGCGTTCAATTTCGGTGAGGTAAGATTCCAGCAATTCGAACGTCCAATCTGGACCGTCATCTAATACAGTGCGCTTTTTTGAACTCATAAGGCCCCCTAAACAGCTTGTTTCTTAAACAGTTCTCTAAATACAGGGTAAATGTCTTCTGCCTGTTTGATGTGTTGAACTGCAATATTATCGTGAGTCTTTTGTAGTCCTTCATATTCGCGCCATAAGGTTTGATGGGCGCGATTAGTGATCTCTATATAGCTAAAATAGCGCACCACGGGCAGTAACTTCTTGTCTAGCAGTTGTCGGCAGGTTGGTGAGTCGTCCGCCCAATTGTCGCCGTCTGATGCCTGAGCCGCATAGATGTTCCATTCGCTTTCAGGGTAACGCTCTTGCTGGATCTCATGCATGAGTTTTAGCGCGCTGGAGACTATAGTGCCGCCGGTTTCCTGAGAGTAGAAAAACTCGTGCTCGTCTACTTCTTTGGCTTGGGTATGATGTCTGATATAGACCACCTCCAAATTTTTATAGGTACGGGTAAGAAACAGATAGAGCAAGATATAGAAGCGTTTAGCCATATCTTTGGTGGCTTGATCCATGGATCCTGAAACATCCATGAGGCAGAACATGACTGCCTGGCTTGAGGGAACCTCGCGCTTGGCAAAATTGTTGTAACGCAGGTCAAAGGTATCGATAAAGGGCACCTTGGCGATCTTGGCTTCCAGTTCTGCTATTTGCTCTTTCAGCGCGATGATCTTTTCTGCCTGGGATCCCGGTGTTTGCTCCAGTAATTCAAGTTCGGCTTTCAACTCAGCCAGCAGGGCTTTTTTCGACGAGGACATGGCGATACGTCGAGCCAAAGACGAGCGTAGCGAGCGCACTATGTTGATGTTTGCGGGAACCCCATCATTGGTAAAACCTGCGCGATAGGTTTGATACTCCACCAGTTTATTGAGTCGATTGCGTTGTAGATTTGGCAGTTCAAGATCTTCAAAAAGCAGTTCCAAATATTCATCTTTCGAGATTTGAAATACGAAATCGTCCTGACCTTCACCAGAATCTGAAGCATCTCCCTGACCGCTGCCTTGCCCACCACCTTGGGGAGGGCGTTCCACTTTATCACCACGGGAGAATTGATCGTTTCCAGGATGCACGCGCTCACGCATCCCCCCTTGGCCTTGATGGAACGAAGGTTCGCTAATGTCCTTGGTCGGAATGCTGATCTTCTCGCCTTTATCTATGTCGGTGACACTGCGGCGAGTAACGGCATCGCTGACGGCCTTTTTGATCTGCTGCTTATATCGGTTAATGAATCGTTGACGATTGACTGTACTCTTTCCCTTAGTATTCAATCTTCTGTCTATAAAATTAGCCATGCGCACCTCCCAAGACTAGCGGGGAGCAAGCTCCCCGTTTACGGGTGATCAAGATGATTTACGAACCCGTAGATACCACTCAGACAAGAGTCTTACCTGTTTCTTGGTGTAGCCTTTCTCCATCATACGGTTAACGAAGTCATCGTGTTTACGCTGATCATCTGTAGATGTCTTGGTATTGAAGGAGATGACAGGGAGAAGATCTTCGGTATTAGAGAACATCTTCTTCTCGATGACGGTGCGCAGCTTCTCATAGCTGGTCCAAAGTGGGTTGGACCCTTCATTGTTAGCTCTCGCCCGCAGCACGAAATTGACTATCTCATTTCTGAAGTCTTTAGGGTTGCTGATCCCGGCAGGCTTCTCGATCTTTTCCAGCTCGGCATTTAGGGCCGCGCGGTCGAACAGTTGGCCGGTTTCAGGGTCTCGGTACTCCTGATCTTGGATCCAGAAGTCGGCATAGGTGACATAGCGGTCGAAAATATTCTGACCATATTCAGAGTAAGATTCTAAGTAGGCGGTTTGGATCTCCTTACCGATAAATTCAATATATTTAGGTGTCAGATAACCTTTGAGAAACTCCAGATAGCGCTCGGCAGTTTCCGGCGGGAACTGCTCTTGTTCAATCTGCCGTTCCAGCACATAGAAGAGATGCACAGGGTTAGCGGCGATTTCACTGTGATCGAAGTTAAACACTTTAGAGAGGATCTTAAAGGCAAATCGGGTGGACAGCCCCTGCATTCCCTCATCGACACCGGCGTAGTCTCGATACTCCTGATAGGATTTCGCCTTAGGATCGGTATCTTTGAGGCTCTCGCCATCATAGACGCGCATCTTAGAGTAAATCGATGAGTTTTCTGGTGCCTTGATGCGCGACAACACGCTGAACTGTGCCAGAGTTTCTAGTGTGTAAGGGGCACAGGGCGCCTGGGATAGCTCTGAGTTGGTTAGCAGTTTCTCATAGATCTGGATCTCTTCAGAGACCCTGAGACAGTATGGCACCTTGACGATATAGACACGATCAAGGAAGGCTTCGTTAGTCTTATTGTTTCTAAATGTGGTCCATTCCGACTCGTTGGAGTGAGCCAAAATAATGCCGTTAAAGGGGAGGGCGGATAAACCTTCGGTACCGTTATAGTTACCTTCTTGGGTGGCCGTGAGTAGCGGGTGTAGCACCTTAATGGGCGCCTTAAACATCTCGACAAACTCCATCAAACCTTGGTTAGCGCGGCAAAGGGCGCCAGAATAGGAGTAGGCGTCAGCATCATGCTGGGCGAAGTGTTCTAGTTGGCGAATATCGACTTTACCGACCAAGGAGGAGATATCCTGATTGTTTTCATCACCAGGCTCTGTCTTGGCGATACCTATCTGATCCAGAATGGCTGGGAAGACTTTAACCACCTTGAATTTGGAGATGTCTCCGCCAAACTCATGCAGACGCTTAACTGCCCAAGGGGACATGATGGTCTTCAGGTAACGCTCAGGAATATTATATTCGCTCTTAAGTAACTCGCCATCTTCCTCGGGATTAAACAGGCAAAACGGATGGTCATTGACTGGGCTACGTTGACCGTTGGCACTGAGGACATAGATGGGCACCTTTTGCATCAGGAACTTTAGCTTCTCAGCCAAAGAGGATTTACCACCACCTACAGGCCCAAGCAGGTAGAGGATCTGTTTGGACTCTTCCAACCCCTGAGCAGAATGCTTGAGGTAGGCGACTATCTGCTCGATAGAGTCTTCCATGCCATAGAAATCTTTAAAGGCAGGGTAGCGGGAGATTAGCCGATTAGAGAAGATGCGGCTTAATACCGGATCTTTGGATGTGTCTACTACCTCTGGTTCGCCGATCGCGGTTAATAAGCGCTCGGCAGCCGAGGCGTAAGCGATCCTGTCTTCTTTACAGATAGACAGAAACTCTTGCAGTGAATACTCTTCGTCTAGTTTTTTTTCATAGCGCTGTTGGTAATGCTCGAAAATGCCCATGTTCCACCCCCTGAAAAGCCAACGATATGTCTTTAGGGACAACTGAAAATCAGTGACCTACTACTTATAATAGTCGCAATATGAGATCTGGGTATCAAAAAAGTACAATAAAAACAATGACAAATCGTTGCAAATGCAATTGTTGCAACTGTAGTGAGCAGGTGACAGTGGATTGCTAACGATAACAAGGCTTAGTCATAAGGCATGAAGAGTGCTTGAGGGAGCTTTAGTGAAACCGGGTTAGACCGATAGATAAAATCCCATAAAAAAAGGAGCCTAAGGCTCCTTAATTAAGGTAGTTAATGAGGATTAACCAGCGAAGTTGCTGTTTACGAAATCCCAGTTAACCAGGTTCCAGAACGCTGCCATGTAGTCTGGACGAACGTTACGGTAATCGATGTAGTAGGCATGTTCCCATACGTCTACAGTCAGCAGAGGTGTAACGCCTTCTTCTGTCAGAGGCGTTGCAGCATTGCTGGTGTTCACGATTGCAACGCTACCGTCAGCCTTCTTAACTAACCAAGTCCAAGCGCTACCGAAGTTATTAACAGCTGCGTCAGTGAACTGAGCCTTGAATGCATCGAATGAACCGAAAGCGGCATCGATTGCAGCAGCGATATCGCCAGTGGCTGCGCCGCCGCCATTAGGTGACAGACAGTTCCAGTAGAAAGTGTGGTTCCAGATTTGAGCTGCATTGTTGAAGATGCCGCCAGTAGAAGTCTTGATGATCTCTTCTAGGCTCTTCTCGGCAAGTTCAGTGCCTTCAACAAGACCATTTAGTTTCACTACATAGGTGTTGTGATGCTTACCATAGTGGTACTCGATGGTTTCTTGGGAAATATGGGGCTCGAGTGCGTTCTTCGCATAAGGCAGTGCTGGTAATTCAAAAGCCATGTTTTTTCTCCATTGACATTCAATTGTCTTTTTAGGTTTGCTCACAAGGGCACATTCTACCTGATAAAATTGTGATGTGAATCATTGTTTGGTTGATTTTTTAGATTAATTCAATCGGCAATCTAACTTAACCAATATCCCTGAAAAAAGTAGGTTTTTGTTATGATAGAACCTAGCGTACAATAGGCTAAATTTGTTGACGTAGCTTTGCTGCAAAATTTAGGAAAGAAGATGGACACAAACGAAACTGTAGAAAAAATCAAACAGCAAATCGCTGAAAATCCTATCATTCTCTACATGAAAGGTTCTCCTAAGCTACCTAGCTGCGGATTTTCTTCACAAGTGGCGCAGATCATGATCAACTGCGGTGCACAATTTGCCTATGTTGATATTTTGCAGCATCCAGATATCCGTGCCGAGCTGCCTAAGTATGCTAACTGGCCAACTTTCCCACAGCTGTGGGTTGAAGGCGAGCTGATTGGCGGTTGTGATATCCTGACTGAAATGTATCAAAAGGGTGAGTTACAAACCTTGATCGCCGATACCGCCGCGAAATACGCGAGCGAAGAAGGCGAAGCTTAATCAGCCTCAGGCCTAACCAAGCGATAGATAAAAGCCCTTCCAAGAAGGGCTTTTTTTGTGTCTAAAGCAAAAGGTTAGGCAACTTCTTGTTTTGGCTTACTCTGAGGAAGCAGGAGGTTCATGGTAATGGCCACAATCCCGCAAAGGCTGATACCTGTTAGGCTGAATGAACCAATACCAAATGCCATGCCACCAATGCCAAAGACCAGAGTGACACCAACGATGCAAAGGTTTCTTGGCTCGCTGAGATCAACATGATTTTTGATCAAGGAGTTCAGACCAACTGCGGCGATTGAACCAAACAGCAAACACATGATCCCACCCATCACAGGAACTGGAATGGTTTGCATCAGGGCACCAAGCTTACCAATAAAGGCCAGTAAGATGGCGGTAATCGCGGTCCAGGTCATGATCACAGGATTAAAGGATTTCGTCAGGGTAACGGCGCCAGTCACTTCAGAGTAGGTGGTGTTTGGCGGTCCACCTAAGGCTGATGCAGCGATAGTCGCAATGCCGTCACCGCTTAGGGTACGGTGCAGACCGGGCTTTTTCATGTAGTCTTTGCCTGTCACGTTAGATATGGCCAGAATATCGCCGATGTGCTCTACCGCTGGAGCAATAGCGACCGGGATCATGAAGGCGATCGCGTGCCAGTTAAATTCGGGGGCAACAAAGTTAGGCATGGCCAACCAACTTGCCTGGGCAACTGGAGAGAAGTCCACCACTCCGAAGAAGAGGCTTAGGCCGTAACCGACTATGATTCCAGCTAAAATTGGCATGAGTTTGACTATGCCTTTAGCAAAGATTGCCACGGCGATTGTGGTCAGCAGTGATGCTAAAGAGATGATTAGGGCATGTTCTGGATCCACCAAAACCAGCGAGCCGTCACCACTCTTTCCTAAGGCCATGTTAACGGCTACGGGGGCCAGACCCAGACCGATAACTATGATCACCGGGCCTACAACTACAGGGGGCAACAGGCGCTTAATAAAGCTGTCACCTCTTAATTTCACCAGACTGGCTAATATCAAATAGACACAGCCTGCCGCCATTAATCCGCCCATAGTGGCTGGAATCCCCCAGGTTTGTACGCCGTAGAGGATAGGAGCGATAAAGGCGAACGAGGAGGCAAGGAAGATGGGGATTTGACGCTTTGTGACCAGTTGAAATAGCAGAGTACCTATACCTGCGGTAAACAGGGCAACATTGGTGTCGAGTCCGGTAAGAAGCGGCATCAATACCAGTGCGCCAAAGGCGACAAATAGCATTTGTGCGCCCTGTAGGGGAATTGCTAAACGTTTCATTGTTATTCTCTTTTTAGGCTAAACCGTTCAATGTTATCGTTTTGCTAAGATGTTTGCACATATCTTGATCACATTCTGCGGCGAGCCTTTGCCAAAGAGACAAAAAAAGCCTTTTTGACCCTTATCGAACACAGGCATGGCTTAGGCTTATGTGTTACACTCCCGCCATTGTGTTCGTCAATAGAATAGATACGGATGTTTAAGAGTCTTATTTCTGTCGTGATCTTTGCCCTTGTGTGTGCATCGAGTCTGAAGGCGTCTGCGGTTGAAGTGGCCGAGCTCGACAAGAGTGCGGTTAAGGTTGCCGATCGCAGCCAGCAAGAGAAAAATCAAGCCTTAAAACAGGCGATGCAAGATGTGGTATTGAAGAATACCGGTAATAGAGAGGCCCTCGACGCCCCCCTGGTTCAACAAGCTATTGCCGAGCCTACCGCCTATATACGTCAATTTGGTTATCAAGAACGGGAAGGCCAGCAATATCTGCAGGCATCGTTTGATCATACCAAGATCATCAATCTGTTAAGGCAAGCCCAGCTCCCAGTATGGGGTAAGCAGCGTCCGCTGACCTTGCTTTGGTTGGCACAAGAAAATGACGGTCAGCGTGAACTGTTAAATGACTCCTCCCTGTCAGAAAACCGCGCCTCGATAGCCGATTTTTCTCAGGCTCGAGGTTTACCTATGATGCTGCCTATTATGGATCTGGACGATTCAATGGCCATTAGTGTAAATGATGTCAGAGGCATGTTTGCCGATCAGGTCGCTAAGGCTAGTCAGCGTTATCACAGCGATTATTTTGCGATGGTCTCTCTTGATAGCACTCCAGACGGTCAGTTCAGTTATAACTTAACCTTATATCCGGCCAGTAGCGAACAGCCTCTGTTCAATCCATTGGTCACTCAAACGGCTCAAGTGGCCGATGTCGATGCCGCGTTAAGTGCTATCTTTGAGGCCATTAGCCAGTATTATGTTGAGCGTTATGCCATTGCCGATAGCGGTGAGGCTAACACTACACAGGTGACTTTTATCGACATTACTGACCGCCAGCAGTTGCTGGATATTGAAAGCTATCTGCGCCAGCTCAGTGCTGTGAAGTCTGTTTCCCTGACTCGTTTGCAAGGGATCACCGCGGAGTTTTCATTGCAACTTTTTGGTAGTGAGGAAGATCTTTATCGTCTCATTAGCCTAGAGCCAAGGATCCATAGCCAGGATAAGTTGAATGCTGAGCCAATGTTAGATCCGTTATCATCGTCACAGACTCCGCCTCAGGAGTATATCTGGCAAGGCCGTTAATGTAAGCTGGGCGGCCATTGTTTGCTTGCCCATGCATAGTACTAATTACATCGAGATTGAGAATACGTGTCACCCCATTCACCGTTACAGCTATCTTTACCTGTTTATCTGCCCGACGATGAAACCTTTAACAGTTATTATCCGGCGGCAGGTAATGACGAGCTAATCCAGAGCCTGCAGGGGTGTGCCGAAGGGAGCGCCAATAATGCGGTATACCTCTGGGGACCGGTTAAGTCGGGCCGCACCCATTTAATGCATGCTACCTGTGCCAGAGCCAATGAGCTTAATCGCAACAGTTTCTATCTGCCGTTGGGGATACATGCCAGTATCTCTACAGAGCTTTTAGAAGGCTTGGAGCAGGTGGATCTTGTCTGTATTGACGATATCGATGCCATTGCCGGCCATCCGCTGTGGGAAGAAGCCCTATTTGATTTGTATAACCGAGTCGCAGAGCAGAAGAGTTGCGCCCTAGTGGTCAGCGCCAGCGCCTCTGCTAGTGAGAGCGGTTTTGCCTTGCCAGATCTGGTATCGCGCATGCAGTGGGGGCTCACCTATCAACTGCAACCTATGGCTGATGAAGAGAAATTGGCTGCCTTGCAAAGGCGTGCCGCGATGAGAGGCCTGCAGTTACCAGAAGATGTGGGGCGCTTTTTGCTGAACCGCTTAGCCAGAGATCTACGCACCCTGTTTGATGTACTCGACCGCTTGGATAAAGCCTCTTTAGTTCATCAGCGTAAGTTAACCATTCCCTTTGTTAAAGAGATGCTTAGGTTATAACTGCAGTAGTAAAAAGCTGCTGTTCATCAGGCAT
This sequence comes from Shewanella marisflavi, assembly GCF_002215585.1. Lineage (NCBI taxonomy): Bacteria > Pseudomonadati > Pseudomonadota > Gammaproteobacteria > Alteromonadales > Shewanellaceae > Shewanella > Shewanella marisflavi. The sequence goes on along the minus strand of NZ_CP022272.1, from coordinate 2,324,139 downwards.
AAGAAAGGCACCCTAAGGTGCCTTTTTGCTGTCTGTGTTACTGTCTTATTCGCTATCTGCTATTTTTGACGTTTCTTAAGGCCCAAGCCTAACTCGCGGCCACGAATACGGGCGTAGAAGGGCAGAGTGACCATCAGCAGGCTCAGGAGCAGTACCTCTACCACGGCAAACAAACGGGCGGTCTCAGTGACATAGAGCAAGGTTAAGCCATGCAGCATATAGAGGCAGATGATAAAGCTGGCCCAGGCATAGGTATATGGCTTGCCGGTTAAGATCCCCTTAAGCGGTGCTAACAGTGGCAAGATCCACAGTAGGCTAAAGATTAAGGAGTATTGTCCGGTGAGGCCCTGGTTGCCAAACCAAGCGATCATAAGTAAAAGCAGTGCAACATAAGCGGCGCGGCTGATCTGAAACAGTGTCTTTGAACTCATATCAGGTGGCACCTATAGGATCGCCAGCACGCTTTCAGGCGGTCTGCCGATGGCCGCTTTGTCATTGGCCAGTACGATAGGACGTTCAATCAGCTTAGGGGTATCGACCATGGCTTGGATAAGCGCCTCGTCCTCTTCGACTGTAGCCAGGTTTTGAGCTTTGTATTCCTCTTCTTTGGTACGCATCAATTCCCGTGGAGATATCGCTAACTTATCCAAGATGCTGCGGATCTCAACCTTAGTCAGGGGGGTTTTTAGGTATTCGATGACTTGGATGTCGCAGCCTTGTTCTTCGAGTAGTGCCAGGGTTTGACGGCTTTTTGAACAACGAGGGTTATGAATAATGCTTACTTGCGTCATGACTGTTCGGTCCGTTAGAGAAATTTGCCGATATTCTACTTGAAAAGGTGAGCCGAGTCACAGGGAGTTGGCTCACCCTCCTGGGCTAAAGTAGATCAAGTGCCTTCTTGGACTGTTTAAATTGGCGAATTCTGGCCTCAATTTTTGCCAATTGCAGCGGGTTTTGTTCGGATAAACGATAGGCAAAGTTGAGTTGATCGATCGCGCCGTCGTAGTCGGCGGCCAAGGCCATAGACTCGGCTTTGACAAAATGTTCCATGGCGCGATTACCCGTTTGCTTATAAGCATCACTGAGCAGTAGCAGTGGCAACTGATTTTGTTTGTCGAGGAAGATCATATCCTCCAGCAAGGGGATAGCCTTGCGAGCTTGATTCGCTTCAATCAGTGCATTGGCCAGGTTGATATTAATCACCTGCGAAGTGGGTTTTAACTTGCGTTCCTGAGTTAATAGATCAATCGCTTGCTGGTGCTGCTCCCTTTCAAGTAGCAGATCTGTCTTGGTATCGATATAGAAAAGATTGTGAGGGTCGTTAGTCAGAAGCTCATCAATGATCTTCTCAGACTCCTCGGCCTTATCGGCGCGAAGTAAGGCGAGGGCGAGGCCATATTGCGCCGCCTCTTTAAACTGATAGCTGTTCTTCCTCAATTGCCCCTTAAACAAGGCAAGTGCGGCCTCTTCACTGTAGCTGGAGAAGCGCACCTGAATACGGGCCTTGGCGAGTTGGAAGTCCAGATTATCGGCGATGTATCTGTGGGGATACTGGGCGGCACGGTTTCTGGCTTCGGCGATACGAGACTCGGGGAGAGGGTGAGTCAATAACATTTGAGGTGGTTTAGTGGTAAAGCGGTATCGGGTAGCGAGTTTGGCAAAGAAATCTGACGCACCGTTAGGATCGAAACCGGCATCTACCAAGATCTGCATGCCAATGCGGTCGGCTTCTTTTTCATGCAGACGGGTATAGTTAATTTGCGCTTGGGTTGCCAAGGCTTGAGTGGTGGCCATGGCGGCCATACCGACTTGAGGTGCGGCGATAGTGAGCAGTATCGCCCCTAATAAACCCGCAATGGTGGCGGGTGAACTTTTCTGCTGCGCCTCTATCGATCGCGCTAAGTGCCTTTGAGTAACGTGGGTGATTTCGTGTCCCAATACCGAAGCTAGTTGGCTTTCGTTGTCGGCATTGAGAAATAGTCCCGTATGTACGCCAACATGTCCACCGAAGAAGGCGAAGGCGTTGATCTCATCATTACGCAGCATGAAAAAATAGAAGGGGGTCTTCACCCCTGTGGCGTGAGCCACCAGTCTGTTACCCAGTTCGGTGAGATATTGATTTAATACAGGATCGTTTAGCATGGGCGCCGAGGAGCGGATCACCCGCATATAAGCGTCACCATAACTGCTCTCTTTTTCCAAACTGAAGGTATTAACCGCTGCCGTGCCAAGATCTGGGAGGTCATTGTTGGCAAAACCTAAGGGCGGGTTAAAAAACAGTGCCATTGACAGTGCACCGGCAACCAGGGATTTTGCTTTGTTTACTTTACTCAAACTTATCCTTAGCGGTTAATATGTAACTTACTTTGATTATTGGAGCCCAAAGCCACTAATTAGTTCAGCTTGCTGGCAAAATCTGACACTAGCGAGTCAGTACAGCATGTCGAGATTGTTAGCTTGTGGTTTCACTGGAGACTTAGGATAATAGCGCGAGTTTGCCTTTAGCAAGATCATTATGACTTTTATTGACTTAACCCACTACCGATGTCCCTTAGCCTTAGTTAAGCTAAAGATGGCGTTGAAACAGTTGCCAGATGAAGGTGAACTCAAGGTTTCCTTGGCTGATGCAGGCTCACGGCAAGATGTGCCCAGGTATCTGGTGAAGGCCCAGTGGCAATTTGCCGAGATACAAAATGATGCACAAGCTTTAGTGTTATCTATCAAGAAAGGCGCCTAATCTCATTTGGATGATAGGCATGAATGTAAGTTAAACCGTTTTTTATGGCGTCATTTAACAACAGAGGCTAGATAAGGCTCTGTTTGCAGTGGTTTCTAATTAGGAAGTGTAGATGTTTTCGATAATTACCAATTGGTATAAAGAGCGATTTAGCGATCCCCAGGCAGTGACCTTAGTACTTATTTTGCTAGGGATCGCCTTGACCATCTATTTTGCGGGGGGCTTATTGGCGCCGCTGCTAGTGGCATTAGTGTTGGCTTTTTTGCTTGAGTGGCCCGTGGCACAAATGGTGAGAATAGGAATAAACCGCACGACGGGAGCCTCTTTGGTATTGGTGCTGTTTGTGGGAGTGATGTTGCTTATTACCTTCGGGCTGGTGCCTAGTATCTGGAAGCAGGGGGTCGCCTTGGTGACAGACCTGCCCACCATGCTGGATAAAGGTTTTATTACACTCAAAGGTTTTGTCGAGCGCTACCCACAGTTTTTAAGTGTAGAACAGCTTGATGCCTCGGTTGGTGAGATAAAAAAGCTGCTTGATACCCAACATATTTTTGATCTGGGCAAACAACTCCTCGGCTACTCAGCCTCTCTGTTGGTGCTTATGGTGTACGCGATTCTAGTGCCGCTATTGGTGTTTTTCTTCTTAAAAGATAAAGATGAGCTGATAAAAGGCAGTAAGCGCTTTATTCCTTCCAATCGTCAATTGGCTCGTAAGGTATGGGTGGAGATGAATCAGCAGATCTTTAACTATATTCGCGGCAAGGTGATTGAGATAGTGATCATCGGCGCGGCCAGTTATATCTTCTTTGCGGTGATGGACCTGCGTTATGCAGCCCTGCTTGGTGTGTTAACGGGATTTTCTGTACTTATCCCTTATGTGGGCGCGACCTTGGTAACTCTGCCTATTGCGCTGGTGGCCTTTTTTCAGTGGGGATTGAGTCCTGAGTTTGGTTACCTGATGTTGGGGTATGGCATCATTCAGGCGCTTGATGGCAACCTCTTAGTGCCTATCCTCTTCTCCGATGCGGTGGATCTGCACCCTGTGTTTATTATCGCTGCGGTATTGATATTTGGTGGTCTTTGGGGCGTATGGGGCGTCTTTTTTGCGATTCCGCTCGCCTCCTTGGTAAAGGCAGTGGTCAATGCCTGGCCTAAGGTCGATAAAGGTGACCAGAATACTGAGCAGACCGCCAGTTAGTCGCCGATTGACTTGACCTAAGAGGGAGCCAGTTGGCTCCCTTTTTGTATCTTAGGTTCCCTTTTACTTTAAGGCTTGTTTAGCGGTAGCCGCTAAGGCGCGATAGACGAGCGTGGTTTGTTTGGCCTTGATGTTCCAGTGCTGCCAGAAAAGGGGCACGCTCATGGCGCAATTTGGCGCTATGACTTTCAGAGCCCCGCTTTTTAGCAAAGGCTCAGCCTGCAGGTGACCGACCAAACCATAACCCATGCCTTGTATGATGGCCTCAAGAAAACTCTCAGATGAGGGAATTTGATGTTCGCGCCACTGCTCTGGCTCGATGGCGAAAAATTCGCCGAGAAACTTCTCATGTAACTTGTCTTTAGTGGAAAACACCACCGCCGGTGCCTGTCGCAGACTCTGTGGGGTCACGCCATCGGCAAAGTAACGCTGGATAAACGCTTGGGTGGCAACACATTGATACTCCATTTGTCCCAGGTATTCGCTGGAGCAGCCCGCTAGCGGTGCCTCTGTAGTGGTGACACAGCCTACGGCTTCACCGCTTTTAAGCAAGTGATGGGTATAGGATTCGTCGTCGACGATCAACTCTAACAACCAACGGTGGCGCTTAAACAGTTCGGCAATGGCGGGTAGAAACCAGGTGGCCAGGCTATCGGCATTTACGGCTATCTTAACCACTGTGGGCAGGGACGGATCGTCGGCATCTATCTCGGCGCTAAGCTCACTCTCAAGCAGACTCACCTGAGCATAGTGGCGCAGCAGACGTTTACCCATGGGGGTTGCCTGCACCGGATTACTGCGGATCAGCAAGGTTTGTCCCACACGCTCTTCCAGAGCCTTGATTCGTTGTGATACCGCAGATTGGGTAATGAAGAGTACCTTGGCGGCGCGTTCGAATCCCCCTTCGGTGATCACCACACTCAGGGCTTTTAAATGAGCATAATCCAGCATAAATGATCTCAATAGGTTTAATAAGCGTGGCTAATGATACATTAAAATTATTAGCTGTGTTTATTTATCCAGACTGGCTATGCTTGCCGCCATTGAACAGTGACAGATTGATGGAGTGTAAAAAGTGCAAGCCTTTATTCAGGGGATTGGCGTTGGCGGCAGCTTAATTATCGCCGTGGGGGCACAAAATGCCTTTGTGTTGAAACAAGGTTTAAAGCAGTCGCATTCGCTGCCTATTGCAGCCCTGTGTTCTTTTATTGATGCGGTGATGATCACCGCCGGGGTTGCGGGTCTTGGCCACCTTATCCTGGCATTTCCGTTAATTAAGGATATCGCTAGCATTGGCGGCGCCATTTTCTTACTGGCTTATGGAGCCCGGGCTTTACGATCTTCGTTTCATGCCCAGGGACTGGATACGGAGGCAACGCAAGGAGCGGATACTCTGAGGGCGGCGATTTTAACGACGCTTGGTATAAGCTTGCTTAATCCTCATCTCTATTTAGATACCGTGGTGCTGCTGGGCAGTATCAGTACTCAGTTTGAGCAAGAGGATAGGCAACTGTTTGGAGCCGGTGCGGTGCTGGCGTCATTTGTGTGGTTTTTCGGTCTGAGCCTGGGGGCGAGATATTTAAGTCCGCTATTTAAACAACCTAAGGCATGGTGTTACCTGGATCGTTTTATCTGTCTCACCATGTGGGGCATAGCGGCGGCGTTATTATGGCCATACATCAAATAATTTAATCTAAAAAAAGCCGGCATTGCCGGCTTTTTTGATTTTCGTAAGTCAATGTTTAACTGTTTTGTTGAATATAGTTCAACACTACTTCATGGTGATCTTTGGTCTTAAACTTATCAAATACATGGGCCACCTTGCCATCTTGTCCGATGAGGAAACTAAGACGGTGAATTCCATCGTAGATTTTACCCATAAACTTCTTTTCTCCCCAAACGCCAAAGGCGTCGGCGACAGCGTGATCCTCATCGCTGAGCAGGCTAAAGTTAAGTTCATGCTTGTCAGCGAAACGGCCAAGTTTAGCAACAGGATCTGGGCTAATCCCAAATACGGTTACCTTAAGGTTGTCTAGCTCAGGCTTGGTATCTCGCAGGCCACAGGCCTGAACGGTGCAGCCAGGGGTGAGTGCCTTGGGGTAAAAATAGACAAGCACAGGGCCCTGTTTAAGGGCATCTGCCAAACTGATGGCCTGATCATTTTGATTGTGCAAGGTAAAGTTTGGCGCGACATCGCCTTTCATTAAGGTCTTCATAGATCATCCTTAGGTTGTGTTTCGATACCCTGCATACGTTCGATATGGCAGCTTAGGTTCATCTCTTCGGCGAGAGAGGCGATATTTTGTTCGAGTTTTTCGATATCGACCTTTTCTGGCACATTGATAGTGAGGAACACATTCTGCACAGGCTCGCCATCTGGCGTTTCTTCGGCGTGGGAGCGAACGGCGGCAAGATCCAGCGAGCGATCCGCCAGGAACTGGGTGATTCGATTCATGGTGCCGCGTTGGTCTTTACCGTTGAAGGTGACTTCGAGACGAGAGATATAGTTAGGCGGCGTGTGTTGTGAACAACGCTTCATAACAGTCAGCAGGCCGAGTTCTACACTCAGGGCTGGCAAGCTGGCTTCCATCTTAGTGATCGATGCCCAGGCGCCCGAAATCATCATGATCAGTGTAAACTCGCCACCAAAGAGAGCCATTCGGCTATCGACAATATCGCAGTCACATTCGCTTGCGAGTCTGGCAAATTTACTGACGATACCAGGACGATCTGAACCCAGTGCGGTAACGACCAGATGATTGGACATGAAACTCCCCCGTTGATTGGTAACTCGTTGTACAAATAAACGTCGATTGAATAATTCGTCGTTTTTAAGGAGGGTTATGCTAACACATGTTATCAGTTTTGAGATCCCTGTCGTGATAAAGAGTCAAACAATTGACCTACAACGTCTGCTGTTATCATTCTCAATGATCTTGGGATACTTATGCTTGTTTTTACCTGTTAGCATCAGTACCATAGCCAGTCCTGAATCCTTGGGGAAATCACATGATAAACGGAAGCATCGTAGCCTTAATCACTCCCATGAATAGTGATGGCTCTGTCGATTACGCCAGTCTCGAGAAGCTGGTTGAATACCATATTGAGCAAGGTACTGACGCCATTGTTGCCGTTGGTACGACTGGCGAGTCTGCCACTTTACCTATTTCAGAACATATAGAGGTGGTTGCCCACACGGTTAAATTTGCCGCAGGAAGGGTACCCGTTATCGGCGGTAACGGTGCCAATGCGACCGCAGAAGCGATCGAACTGACCAAGGCCCAATCCAACCTTGGGGTTGCGGCCATGTTAGGTGTAACGCCTTACTACAACAAACCCACGCCTAAGGGGCTTATCGCTCATTATCGTGCGGTAGCGGCGTCTACTGATATTCCGCAAATTCTTTACAATGTGCCCGGACGTACGGCAGTCGATATGCTGCCAGAAACCGTAGCTCAGTTGGTTGAAGTGCCCAATATCATTGGTGTTAAGGAAGCCACCGGCGATCTGAGTCGTGTCGCTAAGTTGCGTCAGCTGTGTGGTGACGACTTTATGCTTTACAGCGGTGATGATGCTACGGCGCGGGAATTTCTAACCTTAGGTGGTAATGGGGTTATTTCAGTGGCTAACAACATAGTGCCTAAGCAGTTTAAGTTAATGTGTGATGCTGCGCTAAAAGGTGATGTTGACGCTGCTCTGCAGGCAGAGGCACCGATGAAAGATCTGTTCAAAGCACTGTTTTGCGAAGCCAATCCCATTCCGGTTAAATGGGCCGCTCATCGTATGGGGTTGATTAGCCAAGGACATATTCGCTTGCCGTTAACGGAACTTTCTGATGAATATCATGGTCTGTTGCTAGAAGCGATGAAAAATGCCCGAATAGAGGTTCAATAATTAAATGCTAAAGCAAGTAACCCCAATCTTACTGGTCGCCGCCGTAACGGCTTGCAGTACACCTATCGACAGACGCCAGGCCAATGGCGATGACGACTATGCTAACGTGACTGTACAGCCTAAGCTGGTGATCCCGGCGGGATTGAATGAGCCTAAGTACAATACCGAATACGAGATCCCACAGGTCGGTCGCAAGGCTGATAAAAACCTGGTGGGTAAGAAGCTCGATATTCGTCCGCCGCTGCAAGTATTGCCTATGGCAGAAGGTACCCATGTAGAAGAATCCAGTGACAGCATTAAGATCGTGGTCGAATCTATCGACAATGATATCGATCTGCGCACTGAAATTTTTGGTATCTTGGATGAATATTTTAATCAGCATAATATCAAGCTGGTAAAAGAAGACAGAGAAAGTGGCATCATCGAGACTGATTGGATAGAAAATCAAGAAGTTATTGAGACCTCTATGTGGGGCGCCGATGAGGTTTACTCTGTGCGTCAACGCTATCGATTCAGTGTAAATGTGCGTCCTCATGGCCGTAACGGTAATCTTGCTATCGAATTAATTGATCACGAAGAGAGCTTCGATGGTAAGGCGCAGGATATCTTGCTAACTGGTGAAGATAAGCGTCGTTACACCGTTGATATGCTTAACAGCACCATCGCCTACATGAGCATTAAGCGTGCTAAGGCGATTAAGGCGAAACGCTTACGTGATAGCCTGGGCATAGATGTTGAGATGGTGAAGGCGTCAGAAACGAGCGATGCTGAGACAGCCGAGATAAGTTACTGGTTAGCCGATGCTAGTTTCAGCCGTACTTGGGAGCGTTTACGCCTGGTACTGCCAGAGATGGGCTTTGAAATTGTCGACATGGACAATAACAAGGGGCTTTACTATATCAATGTCAATGATGATTCAGGTTTCTGGAGCTCACTGTGGAGCGAGAAGAAGCTGCCGATAGAAGAGGGTTCTTATCGCTTGCAAATTGAGCAAGATAAAGTAGATGTGAGTAAGACACGCATCTATCTAAAAGATAAAGAAGATGAGCCTGTATCTAACGAGGTGGTCGAGGCTGTTTATAGCGGTTTAGCAGAGCTGATGAACGAAGATCGCAAAGTCAGATAATCGATTGCAGATAAAAACTAGAAAAGAGGCCTTAGGCCTCTTTTTTTTGGGCCTGAAAAGGCTGTTAGCCCAAGGAAGCCAAGATTGCGGAAAACCTGATCCGTTAAGACAGAAACACAGTGAGTCGTTAGACGAAACAACTACCTCTTTGGTAGTGGCCAAAATGGCGGGTCAGCCATCTATGCCATATAGTTATTGAGATTGTCATTCATTAGTCTGATACCACAATAGCGCCGGAGTAGGCATGGGATCTAAGGTTCAACTGCAGGATGTCGAAGCTAAGTATTTAAAGGTGATTAGTGAATTTGCCATCGACATGCTTTCACTGAGTGGCGTGGAAGAGATCCTATGGCATTTGGCACAAAACGTGGTGTCACAACTTGGGTTCGATGATGTGGTGGTCTATCTATTGGATCAAGAGCGTGGATTGCTGGTGCAAAAGGCCACCTTCGGTGCGAAAAACCCCACAGCTCACGAGATCCTCGCGCCCATAGAGCTCAAAATCGGCGAGGGCGTTGTCGGCACTGTGGCCAAGACAAAGCAGCCTCTGATCGTCGCCGACACTCGCCAATTCCCTAATTATATTGTCGATGATGCCCCAAGGTTATCTGAGTTAGCCGTGCCAATGCTGGTAGACGGTGAGGTAATAGGAGTAATAGACACTGAGCATCCCAAGAAGAATTTCTACACGGCACAGCATGAGCATATTTTATTTGCACTGGCGACTATCACGGCGCTGAAGATCCATCGAGCGAATAATCTGGTTAGCTTGCAAAAGCGGATAGAGGCGCTGGAGTACACCAGTAAGATCCAGGACACCCTGTTTGCGATCGCCGAGATCATCTTTGAGACTGATTCGATCAAACACTTCTATAGCAAGCTACATCAATGTATCTCTCGGCTTATTTTGGCGGACAATTTCTATGTCGCGCTAATGAGCGATGATGGTCACTTCTTACATTTCCCCTATCATGTGGATGAATATGATGAGGTGCCTCAAGATGCCCAGTTCGCCATGTCGCCGGGGGAACTCGGCATCACAGGGTATGTGCTGCTGAAAAATAAGCCCTTGTTGGCAGATGAAAACAGGCTTAAGCAGATGGTGAGTGATGGGGATATAGTGATCAACGGCGCGCTCCCCCTTGCCTGGCTGGGGGTTCCTTTTGACAGTGACTCCTGTCGCGGCATTGTTGTGGTGCAGAGTTATCATGGTGATTACCGTTATCGTGAAGAGGATCTGCAGTTACTGGTTTTTGTCGCTAAACATATCTGTAATGCCATCGCCAGAATGCAGCTGAAGTCCCGTCTAACCGAATTAGCCCTGCAGGACAGTTTAACCAAGTTGCCTAATCGCAGTTTATTCATTGATCGTTTAGGTCAGGCGTTACGTACTATCACTCAGCCAGAAGAAAATGCGCCTCTTGGCTTCGGCCTGGTGTTCTTCGATATCGATCATTTTAAAGCGGTAAATGATGCTTACGGCCATCAAATTGGTGATGAGTTGCTTAAGTTGGTTGCCAATCGCGTCAGAGGGGCATTGCAAGCCCATGATACCCTCAGCCGCCTTGGGGGAGACCAGTTTGCATTGCTGCTCGAAGGCATTAGCTCTCCCTCTGAATGCTATGACAGGGTTGAGGCGCTGCGCCAGCAGATGATGGAGGTGCATGATTTGGGGGGGATCTCTATTTCTCTCTCGTTTAGTTTGGGGATGGTGACCTGTTTTTCTCCGCACCAGAGTGAATCGTCGCTGATGCGCCAGGCCGACCAGGCGCTGCTAAGTGCTAAGTTGCAGGGGCGGGCGCAAATGTGTCAGTTTGACACGGAGCAGGAGAGTTGTGATGAGGAGCAATTGGCAAAAGCCTTCATGGAGGCAATTGCAAACGGTGAACTTTATTTGGAGTTTCAGCCCCTGTATCGCTTTAAGGATGGAAAACTGTTTGGCGCCGAGGCGCTGCTGCGTTGGCGACATCCTACACTTGGAATTATCTCGGCAAAGCGATTATTGCCTCAACTGAGGCACCAGGAAGGGTTAGATTCGTTAGATAACTATGTGGCGAAACAATTACTGGCGCTGCTGCAAGATCACCATGACGCTTTTCCGCAGGGTTTTAGGATCAGTCAGAATATTGCCTGTGATGGGCGCTATTTGCTCGACAGTTTAGAAGGGCAAGGCGAGCTGGGGGTTAAGCTTGCAAGCTTGTTAGCAATAGAAGTGGCTGAACCGAGTCTAGCCACCGAGATGGGGGAAGTGTCGGCGCTGATAGCCAGAGCGAGACGCCTTGGCATTCAAGTTAGTTTGGATGATGTTGGCGCAAGCCATGCAAGCCTTCATTATCTGCAGCGTTTCCGCTTCGATCGCCTAAAGATTGCGCGCAGCCTGATTAGTCCCATGGTGATGGCTTATGACAACAAGGTGATATTTGAAACCATTATTAACCTGGCCAATACACTCAATATTGAAACCGTAGCGCAAGGAATTGAAACACAAGAGCAGTATCAAACGATGCAGAGCTTAGGTTGCGACTATGGTCAGGGACAGTTTATGAATCCCTCTATGAGCGCAGAAAACCTATTGCTTATGCTGAAAGAGTCACCCTTTTATAGATGATATGTGCGAGTGTGACGAGGAATAGGGAATCCTCTCTGGTGTTGGAAAATCGCCCTGAGTGTAAACCAAGCGTTAAGTTTGTAAGCAAAAGTAAAACGCCTTGAAGCACTTAGATTACTAGGTAAACTACCGTTAACATAATGTGTATTCATTCGGAAGATTGATGAAAAAAACGATAATAATCTCAATACTTTTAGCGGCAGGCGCCGCCACCTACTATTTCAATCAACAGACGGAATCTACAACTAAACCACGTGCCAGGCCGACGCCAAATGTCGTGGTTGCTAAGGCTGAGATGCAGCCTATTCGCGACGAAGTCGAAGCCCTGGGTACGGGCAAGGCGAATGAGTCTATCACTGTGACGCCTAAGGTGACTGACATGGTCACCGAGTTAAATTTTGAAGACGGTCAACTGGTGGAAAAGGGCCAATTGCTGGTGCGTTTGCAAGATAGAGAGCAGATCGCCAGAGTGACAGTCGCCAAAGTTAAGATGAAAGATCATGAGCGCGAACTGGCTCGTATTAGTTCTTTGGTGACCAGCCAGACCGTTGCCGCCCTGGAGCGTGACAGGCTGCAAACCCTTATCGACACCGCTAAGGCAGAGCTGGAGCAGGCGGAGTCATCCCTTAAGGACAGACGGATCCGAGCGCCATTTTCGGGACGCTTGGGTCTACGGCAAGTGAGCCAGGGAAGCCTAGTGACACCTGGTACTGTGATCACCACCCTGGATGATATCTCCACCATCAAGCTCGACTTCTCGGTGCCTGAGCGTTTCTTACAGTCCTTGGCCATAGGCAAATCGGTTGAAGCCAGCGCTGTGGCTTTTGAGGGTGAACTCTTTACCGGCAAGGTTGTGTCGGTCGACAGCCGCGTTAATCCCATCACCCGCGCGGTGATGGTACGCGCTGAGATCGCTAACAAGGATCTACGTCTATTGCCGGGTATGTTGATGAAGGTGAAGCTTATTAAGCAGAGCCGAGATGCGCTCATTATTCCTGAAGCGGCGATTATTCCGATACAGAAAAATCATTTCGTCTACTTGGTTAATGACGAGAATGTGGTCGAGCGTCGTCAGGTACAAATCGGCTTGCGTAAACGCGGTTGGGTCGAGATTGTCGGCGGCGTAAACGTGGGTGAGCAGGTGATGGTGCGCGGTATTCTTAAAGTGCGTCCAGGCGATACCGTTAAGGTGCAGTTCAGCGAAAATTTTAGTTTTAGTCAACAAGCTAAGGTGGAGCCCCTAGTATGATCTTGACGGATTTGTCGGTAAAACGACCGGTTTTTGCGTCCGTCATCAGCATGTTATTGATCGCTTTTGGTCTGGTTTCTTTTGATAAACTGCCCTTAAGGGAATATCCCAATATCGATCCGCCGATAGTGTCGGTGCAAACAAACTACCGCGGCGCCAGTGCGGCCGTGGTAGAGAGTCGTATTACTCAATTGGTAGAGGACAGGATCAGTGGTGTTGAGGGGATCCGTAACATCAACTCTTCGAGTAGCGATGGTCGCTCCTCTGTAACCTTAGAGTTCGATGTGGGCCGCGATATTGAAGCGGCGGCTAACGATGTGCGAGACAGGATCTCAGGGCTACTCAACAACCTGCCAGAAGAGGCCGATCCACCAGAGGTGCAAAAGGCTAATGGTGGTGATGAGGTGATCATGTGGCTCAACCTGGTCTCAGATCAGATGAGTACCTTGCAGCTCACCGATTATGCCCGCCGTTATTTAGTCGACAGATTCTCGGTGATCGACGGCGTGGCAAACATCCGTATCGGCGGCGGCAAGGTTTACGCCATGCGGATCTGGATAGACCGTCAAGCCTTGGCAGCTCGTAACCTGACAGTGTCGGATATTGAATCTGTACTGAGATCAGAAAACGTCGAGCTGCCGGCCGGTTCGGTAGAGTCGAAAGACCGTCATTTCACCGTGCGTTTGGAGCGCACCTTTAAGACGGAAGAAGACTTTAGCAATCTGGTACTGGCTGAAGGGGAAGATGGCTATCTTATCAAGCTTGGCGATGTGGCCAGGGTAGAGATTGGCTCAGAAGAGGAACGTATCACCTTCCGTGGTAACCGTGAGGCCATGATTGGTCTGGGGATCTCCAAGCAATCTACCTCTAATACCTTGGAAGTGGCCCGCGCCGCTAATGCACTGGTCGATAAGATCAACCCCACATTACCTGCTGGGATGGAGATCAAACGCTCTTACGACAGCTCTGTGTTTATCGAGGCCTCTATCAAGGAGGTGTATCAGACACTGTTTATCGCCATGTTCCTGGTGATAATCGTGATCTATCTGTTCCTTGGCAGTGTGCGCGCTATGTTGATCCCGGCGTTAACTGTGCCTGTGTCCTTAATGGCCACCTTTATCGTCCTCTATGCCTTGGGTTATACCATTAACCTGTTGACTCTGCTGGCGATGATCTTAGCCATCGGTATGGTGGTGGATGATGCCATCGTAGTGCTGGAGAACATTCACAGACGTATCGAAGAGGGCGACTCACCCCTCAAGGCCGCGTACTTGGGGTCCCGCGAAGTGGCGTTTGCCGTAGTGGCAACGACGCTAGTCCTCGTGGCCGTATTTATGCCGATCACTTTCCTTGAAGGGGATCTGGGCAAGCTCTTTAAAGAGTTTGCGGTAGCGATGAGCGCCGCGGTGATCTTCTCAAGCTTAGTGGCGCTGACCCTAAGCCCAATGATGTGTTCTAAGTTGCTTAAACCGGCTGGGCAAGACCCTTGGTTGGTGCGCAAAATCGATGCAGGGATGGACTGGCTGTCAAATGGTTATCAGGCGACCTTAAAGCGCGCCCTGACCCATCCCTTTATCGTCAGTTCTCTGGTGGTTATTGCGTTAGGTCTCAGTGGCTACCTGATGACTAAGGTACCTCAGGAGTTTGCACCGAGGGAAGATAGGGGCTCTATGTTCCTGATCGTTAACGGTCCGCAGGGGGCGAGTTTTGAATATATCACGCCTTATATGGATGAGATTGAAGCACGCCTGATGCCGCTGGTAGAGAGTGGTGAGATTAAGCGACTGCTGATTCGTGCACCACGTGGTTTTGGTCGCAGCGCCAACTTCTCTAATGGTATGGCCATTATCGTGCTCGAAGACTGGGCAACACGTCGCAGTGCTTTTGAGATCATAGGCGATATACGCGGTCGCCTGTCTGATCTGGCTGGGGTGAGAGCATTCCCTGTCATGCGCCAGGCCTTCGGCCGAGGTGTGGGAAAACCTGTGCAGTTCGTTCTGGGCGGCCCAAGCTATGAAGAGATCGCCAAATGGCGTGACATCTTGCTGGAGAAAGCTAAGGAAAACCCTAACCTTGTCGGTTTAGATCATGACTATCAAGAAACCAAGCCACAGCTCAGGGTGGTGATCGATAAGGATAGAGCGGCGGATCTTGGGGTTTCTATCTCTCACATCGGCCGAACCTTGGAGTCTATGCTGGGTTCGCGTCTGGTGACGACCTTTATGCGCGATGGTGAAGAGTATGACGTGATCATCGAGGGTAACCGGGATAATCAAAATACCGCCAGCGATCTGAGTAACATCTATGTTCGCTCTGACCGTAGTCGCGAGTTGATCCCGCTGGCTAACCTTGTCTCTGTTGAGGAGTTTGCCGACGCCAGCCAGCTGAATCGCTACAACCGTATGCGGGCGATCACCATAGAAGCCAACTTAGCCGATGGCTATAGTTTGGGCGAGGCTCTTAACTACCTCAACGATCTGGCTTACACCTATCTGCCAGCCGAAGCGGTGATCAGCTATAAGGGTCAGTCGCTCGATTATCAGGAATCGGGTAGCTCCATGTATTTCGTTTTCCTGTTAGCCTTGGGGATTGTCTTCTTGGTATTGGCGGCGCAATTTGAGAGCTACATTCACCCTATGGTGATCATGCTGACCGTGCCGTTGGCGACGCTGGGGGCACTGATTGGCCTTTGGTTAACAGGGCAGAGCCTGAATATCTATAGCCAGATAGGGATTATCATGTTGGTGGGCCTTGCAGCTAAAAATGGCATCTTGATTGTCGAATTTGCTAACCAATTAAGGGATAAAGGACTCGAGTTCGACAAGGCGATCATTCAGGCGGCCAGCCAGCGTCTGCGTCCTATCCTGATGACGGGGATCACGACGGCTGCGGGGGCCATACCTTTGGTTATGGCTCAGGGCGCCGGTGCAGAAACTCGTTTTGTGATCGGGGTCGTGGTGCTGTCGGGTATCATACTGGCGACCTTTTTTACGCTCTTGGTGATCCCTGTCGCTTATGGCTTAATCGCCCGAAATACAGGTTCCCCAGAGGCGGTAAGTCAGCGCCTCGAAGAGGAGTTAAAACAGGATATGCGCAACTAGTTCTTAAAGGCCAATCGCAAGATTGGCCTTTTTATCGCTTTCGTCTAGGTGTTTGACTTTAATTTCACCAACACCTAAGCATCGATAGATGACGGCATCGTATAGATGTGGCAAAGCCACAGTCAACCAAAGGCTTATTAACAAGGTGAACAGGCTATAGTAGAGTAGAGTGGTACTTAGTTGCAGCAGGGAGATATGCAATGAGATTATCAATTGAGACTGAACAGCGACAGGCAAAATCAAGCCCGGCGACCCTACAGAAGAATGCCATTCGAGTCGATGGACGTTTGAGCCTAAATCGAGAAACCCTCGATTTTAAGTCTTTTAGTGCCGATGGCCTCTATGGTCCTTATCATTTACCCCTCAAAGAGATAGTTAAGGTGGAGACCTGTTGGGGTAAGGGCGCGGGGATCTTGCCTATTACGCCAGATGGGATCCAGGTGAGTCTGAGTAATGGCGACAAATACCAGTTTATTGTGGCGAACCCCGAAACTTGGGTCGAGAGTCTCACGAGCTAATATGGGTGATAACATCTGGCTAGATGGGTAACCATAAGCGCCAATGTTTGGCTTCACAATGATAAAAAAGGCTTACCTTGGTAAGCCTTTATCTTTTTTTGGAACGTCGATTATCGCTCAGCTTATTGGCTGCGCTTAATTATCCTAGCTATCTGTCGCGTTTATCCGTATCAGCGGCGTCATCCCGATGCTTAGGGTCTGTCTGCTTCCCATTCGGATGAGAAGCGTCCTCAGGTTTTTGCACGCTTTGCTGCTTAGCACTCTTGTCTTCTGGTTTAGGTTTACCAAATGGCGGCAACTTAAACTTATTACTGTATTTGAGCACCGCCAAGTTGCTGGCGATAACACCAAGTACCAAGATGATTATGAGCCAAACTTCGAGACTCGACATCGGCTATCTCCCAGACGTTAGTTAGTCGACTGCCAGGCGGGCTTCGCAGATGCGAATATCTTCTGGTGTATCCACCTCTGGAGAGTCGAAGGCGCTGATCGCGACCTTGATCTTATAACCGTGTTCTAAGGCGCGCAATTGCTCGAGCTTTTCGAGATCTTCCAGGCGACCTAGTGGTAATTTATTGAAGATGCGAACAAACTCACGAGTGTAAGCATAGACGCCAAGGTGCTTATACACAGGGTAATCCTGGGTATCGCGACCGAAAGGAATTCGTGCCCGTGAAAAATAAAGCGCGTTAAACTGGTTGTCGAACACCATCTTGACGTGTTTAGGGTCGTTAAGCTCGTGCTCTTCGGTGATCTCATAGCCTAAGGTTGCCATGGCGAATTCGCCAGGGTGGCGCTCAAACAGGGTAATGATCTGTTCGATGGAGATAGGATCGATCAGCGGTTGATCGCCCTGAAGGTTGATCACCAGATCATCATCGGCCAAACCCAGTTGCGTGATGGCATCCTCAATCCTGTCGGTGCCTGATGCGGCGTTCTCATCTGTCATCACCACCTTACCACCGAAGGCTTCGACCGCCTCTTTAATACGCAGATCGTCGGTTGCCACATAAATGGCAGTTAAGCCTTTTGCCAGTGCCGCACGTTCGTATACGTGCTGGATCATGGGTTTACCGTTAATCGGCGCCAGTGGCTTCCCGGGAAATCGGCTTGAACCATAGCGAGCTGGGATTAACAGAGTCACATTCATTTGGATATACCTACCATTTACAGTTTCGCACAGTGTATATATAGAGAAGGGGCTCATTGAGAGCCCCTTACTCCTTGAGCTTACAGATTAGATACGACGGAACAGTTTAGTCAACATCTCGTCGGTAACTTTCTCTTCCCAGCCTTCGCCGTACACATTGGCCCATAGTGGTCCCATGCTCTTCGTAACGGCAACCATCTTAGCGATAGTTTCATCTGGCAGATCTTTACAGATGTTCTTTGGCAGAGTGATGTTGTGCTTGTCCATCATCTGACGGAACTCGGCAACGCCCTCAGGGTAGAACTCTTCCAGCACATCGAAGGCTAGGCAGTTACCGATACCGTGATGGTAACCCAGTACATAACCCAGACCGTAAGAGACCGCATGGCAGGCACCGACTTGGCTATAAGCTATGCTCATGCCGCCCATGTAAGAGGCCATCATCAGCTTGTCATCTTTCTCTGGGTGATCGTCCAAGAAGACTTCACGGCATAGATCCATAGACTTTTCGGCGAAGGCCTTGGCAAACTCATTTAAGAAAGTACCTTGCAGTGACTCAACACAGTGGATGTAGCAGTCCATACCTGTGTAGAACCATTGGTCAGTTGGTACGCCGGCAATCAGCTCAGAGTCCATGATGATTTGGTCAAAGACAGTATAATCTGAGTTTAAACCTAGCTTACGAACCGGGCCACACAGTACCGCGGTGCGAGACGCCTCGGCGCCGGTACCCGAAACGGTTGGGATTCCGATGTGGTGTACTGCAGGGTTCTTGATCAGATCCCAGCCTTGGTACATAGCGCTTCCGCCTGGGTTGGTCAGCATCAAAGAAACGGCTTTAGCAAGGTCCATGGTCGAACCGCCACCTAAACCGACTACGCTAACAGGTAGCTTGCCAGCAAAGGCTTGTACTTGTTCGGTTAACGAGTCAACCTGCTCTGTGGTTGGCTCTTCGTCCACGTTGACGTAAATCACCAGATCATGGGGCTGGGCTGGAACGCGCTTGGCAAGCGGCTTATCTTGGTGAACATCATCAACCAGGAACACCACGAAATCGTCTGCTTGCTGACGTTCTTCACTCAGGACGGTATCTAGCTGAGCGAAAGAGCCACGACCAAAAATCATTTTTGGTACGCATTTGAAATTTTTAAAACTCATTACAACATTCTCCGTTGAGACTTCTACTGTAAAAAGTAACGTCGCGCGGCGTGTGGCCGACGCGACAGGTAAAATGAGTGACTTGAGACTTAGGCCGCAAAAGCACGCTTAATGTTTTCGATGCGCTGGGCGATCTCTTCTTCGCTCCAAGACAGCTTGATCAGCATCGAAATGGTACGGCTCATGATGGCGTCTGACTTAGGCACGGACACCTGAGTATAGTCAGGCTTGTCTTCGATTAATGTGATCGGCAGAGCGGCTGGTGACTTAAGCTCTTGAATGTGCTTCCAGTTTGACAGGTAGTGCCAATTGTTTACATACCAGTAGAAGCAGCCGTCAACACCATTTTCAGCCAGTTTTTTGCTGATCTCTTGGGTACGTTCTTCAGTTGGTAGCATAAAGCTTAGGAAGCCTGCTGAGTCGCCTTCAGGATCTGGGATCTCGCGGAAGCTGACTTCTGGCAGCTCTGCCATGGCATCTTTTAACAGTTTCTTGTTCTTACGCTGGATCTCGATAATGGTGTCGAGCTTACGCAGCTGGGCAAGACCCATAGCTGAGTTCATCTCAGAGATGCGGAAGTTAAGACCCATGATAGGGTGACCTTCGGCACCACGATCGTTACCAACATGGTCGTGGCCATGATCTGAGAACATGTGGGCATGGTCATAGATGGTGTCGTTGTTGGTAATTACCGCGCCGCCTTCACCACAGGTGATGGTCTTGACCGAGTCAAACGAGTAGCATCCTACATCACCGATAGTGCCAAGAGCCTGACCCTTGTAGCTACCGCCGATAGCCTGACAGGCATCTTCGAGCAGCACTAAGTTATGCTTTTCACAGATGGCCTTGATCTCATCCATCTTAGCCATAGAACCACACATATGAACCAGGTTGATTGCTTTAGTGCGAGGTGTGATGGCGGCTTCGATACCTTCAGGCGATAGACACAAGGTTTCATCGATCTCAGCGAACACAGGAATGGCGCCAGCCATGAAGACAGCTTCGACAGAGGCGACGAAGGTAAAAGGAGGCACGATCACTTCATCGCCAGCACCAATGCCTGCAGCGGCCATCGCCGTTTGCAACGCAGCGGTACCGCTAGAGAGCAAGTGGGCGTGTTTGACATTCATCTTCTCGCAGAGCAGTTGCTCCATCTCACGCGTCTTCCAGCGGTCATTACGCATGTGATCAAAGTTGTAACGGAAGGTAAAACCGTTTTCCATTACGTCAGCAACTTCCTGTTTCTCTTCAGGACCAAATAATTCAAAACCAGGCATGGAATAGTTCCTTAGCATTCGCTGCGCCCGCGGCGCGAAAAATAAATCAATGCGAATTATAAACGCGATGGGTGTAAAACTGCGATGTTTATTAAGGAATATTTACTGAATTTAGCGGCTTTTTTTTTGCTTTTGTTCGAGGGGAACTTAAGATAGCGCATGATTTAACCATCATGCGCCAAGCAGACGAGCTTTAGGAGCAAAAGCGGGTTAACGCTTACCTAAAGAATCGATATCTAGGGTGGCATCAAGATCTGTGAGTAGGCCGTTTTCGACACTGTAGATCCAGCCGTGTACTGATACATCCTGGCCTCGTTCCCAGGCATCTAGCACTATGGAGGTACTGGCGACATTGTGCACCTGCTCAACCACATTCAGTTCGCACAGGCGATCGAAGCGGGCTTTCTCATCCAGTTTGGCAAGTTCCTTTGCATGCAAGCGGTGGATATCACGAATGTGACCCAGCCAGTTGTCGATAAGCCCGAGTCTCTCATTACCCATCGAGGCCTTAATGCCACCGCAGCCATAGTGGCCCACCACCATGATATGTTTCACTTTGAGCACTTCCACCGCATACTGCAGCACTGACAGACAGTTAAGATCGGTATGAATCACCATATTGGCGATGTTGCGATGTACAAAAACCTCACCGGGCATAAGATCGATGATCTGGTTTGAAGGTACCCGACTGTCCGAACAGCCTATCCACAAATACTCGGGGTTTTGCTGCTGGGCGAGCTGTTGGAAGAAGTTAGGGTTCTCCTCCAGGATGCGGTTGGCCCAGCGGCGATTGTTGTCGAACAAAGGTTTAAGTAATTTCATTTAGTTAAAATCATGTCTATGAAGAAGATTTTGCAGGGACTCATTCTAGCACCAAAATTTTTCCCTGCTGGTCTACTCAGTATCGCTTGTCAGTCAGTGTTGTGAGTTAGCGCAAATGTTTTGCAAAAAAACTACTTAATTGCTGATTAATCCAGTCGCTCTGCTCTAAGGTCGAAATATGGCCGGCATCAGGAATATGCAAAAACTCACTGCCGTCGATGGCATCGTGCATCAAATAGGATTCCAGCACAGGTCTGGGTTTATCCTGAGTCCCTGTCATAATCAGTACGGGCAGGGTGAGTTGCTCGGCTTCTTCCATGATATCCCGGCGACCAAAGATAATGCGACCCAGGCGCGCTATGCTGTCGAGTCGCTCCGGTGGCAGGCTTGCCAGTGAGGCCTTAAAGCCGTCGATAAGTGCGGGTTGTTTGGCCTCAACATCGTCGGCGAAAAATAGCGGTGCTACCTGTTCGATGAGCGGCGTGGGTAGGTGTTTTGCGGCCACCATGGTATCTAAAATGCCATAGTATTTCGCTCGGCTAACCTCAGGCTCAAAACCGAGGAAACAGCCCATCATCACCAGTGTCTTTACGCGACGCGGCGCCATCAGGGTCAGCTCTGCGCCCCACATACCGCCAACCGACAACCCCAAGATTGAAAACTCATCAATGCTCAGATTGTCCATTAGCGCCAGATGATGCTCGGCAAGATGTTTAAGAGAACGGCAGTCGCTCGGCAGGGGATCCGACGCTCCATGGCCCCAAAGTTCAGGCACGATACAGCGGTAGTGCTGACTGAGATGGGCGATTTGCGGCGCCCACATGGCGCTGTCCCACAAATAGCTGTGGCCAAGCAGGAGTACCGGCCCTTGGCCGATATCCAGATAACTCATCTGCTGGCCTTTTAGGGTAAAACTGTGTCGGTAAGTTTCTAAATTCATTGATGATCACTCGTCAGTGTGCTTGCATTGAGCCCATGAGGAGAGGGGGCTACATAATACACGTATTGGGCTACCAGCTCGTCAAGGCGAGCGAGAATAGCTGTTTTAAGAAGAATAGGTGCCTTTTGCAGTTGTGCCTCAAGCTTTTTTTTGTCGAAGGCTTTGAGGTATTGATCCGCAAGTGGAAAATAGCTCAGGTGCCAAGGCTCTGGGCTAACGCCACTCAGGCCTGCTTGATAGGGCAAATAGAAACCAAAGTCTGCTGCGTACTGCTTAAGCCAGAGATTCAGTTTGTGGCAAGGGCCTTGGGGGTCATATTCGCTGGCGATGAGCTGTAGCTTCTCACGGGTAATGGTATTGGCGTCGAATAGATCCAGATCTGTTCCCCAGTGATGGCGTGACATGCCAGGCAGCGCCGACCAGCAGAGAATGGCGTCAACAAGTTGAGCCTCGCTCAGGGCGTCGATGGCAATGGGCTGGGACTGGTGATTGAGTACCGGGCGCTGGCCACTGGCTTTAGCGTTCCAGATCCCAAGTTGACGCTCAAAGTCGCGGTAGCTAGAGCAGATGGCGATGGCGATATTGTCTTTGGCGGCCGCGGCCTGCATCTTAGCAAACTGTTCGGCGCACTCCGGGGCGAGTCTATGCCCCTGATAATCGTTCAGGGGCAATTCACCTTCGCCATAAAGCTTGTCACTTAACAAAGCAGTTTTTCCAAGATGCGTTCATAAACGAGGGCAAGTTGTTCGATATCATCAACCTTAACGCACTCATTGACCTTGTGGATGGTGGCATTGACTGGGCCTAACTCAATAACCTGGGCGCCTGTGGGGGCAATAAAGCGTCCATCTGAGGTGCCGCCTGAGGTTTGAGGGTCTGTGTCAGTGCCGGTGATCTCCTTAATCGCATCGCGAGTGGCATCGAGCAGCGGGCCTGCATCGGTGAGAAAAGGCAGGCCGTTGAAAATCCAGCTGATCTCATAGTCCAGTCCGTGGGCATCGAGGATATTCAGCACACGTTGAATTAAGATCTCGGCGGTAACCTCTGTGGAATAACGGAAGTTAAACATCACCTCTAGGTTGCCCGGGATCACGTTAGAGGCTCCGGTACCACCATTGATATTGGCTATCTGAAAACTGGTGGGTGGGAAAAACTCATTACCGTTGTCCCACTTCATTTTTGCCAGTTCATCAAGGGCTGGCGCCGCCTTATGGATAGGGTTGTCGGCCAGGTGTGGATAGGCAACATGTCCCTGTATGCCTTTGACCGTCAGGTTGCCTGTCAGGCTGCCGCGGCGACCATTTTTAACGATATCCCCCAGCTTATGGGTGGAGGAGGGCTCACCGACCAGCGACCAGGTGATCTTTTCATTGCGCGCTTCTAAGGTGTCTATCACTCGGGTCGTACCATTGATGAAAGGACCTTCCTCATCGCTGGTGATCAGAAAGGCGATAGAGCCCTTGTGATCAGGATGTTTATCGACAAATCGCTCTGTGGCCACCACCATGGCTGCAAGAGAGCCTTTCATATCGGCGGCGCCACGCCCATGAAGGTAACCGTCGATCACAACGGGATCGAATGGTGGCGTATGCCAGCGATTAAGGTCGCCAACAGGCACTACATCTGTGTGACCGGCAAAGCAGAACACTGGGCCTTGATCGCCACGTCGTGCCCACATGTTGGTGGTGTCTTCAAACACCATAGATTCTATGTTGAACCCTTTTGCCTTAAGACGATCAGCCATTAAAGGCTGACACCCTTCATCGAGGGGCGTTACTGAGGCTCTGGCAATAAGGTCTTGTGCCAGTGTAAGGACATCCTGACTCATTAGCGGAAGATCTCCTCATATTGTGCCGGTTTAAAACCGACACTCACCTTGCCTTGATGTTCCAGCACAGGACGTTTGATGAGAGTAGGATAGGTGAGCATGAGATCGATTGCTTTGGTTTGGTCGATATCGACCTTTTCTGCGTCACTTAAATTGCGAAAACTGGTGCTGCGCTTATTAAACAGGTTTTCCCAGCCGACTTGCTCAGTCCATGACTCAATCTGCTGCTGAGTTAATCCATCGACACGAAAATCGTGGAAGGTCACGCTCTGTTGATTGGCTTCAAGCCATTTGAGTGCCTTTTTTACTGTGTCGCAATTTTTAATGCCGTATAGGGTCACAATCTGATTCTCCTTGTTTGGGCCGTTTCGCTGTACGCCAAAGGCCACCATCACTTTGCCGTCATTGTGGCACCGAGTCGTGCCTGTCTCAAGTGGCGGTTATGGGATGAGTGGTTATTTGAAAAAAAATCACTCAAGGGTATAAGTGATCCGGCGATAGCAAGGCTAAGCGCCGGTAACTGATGAAAGGTTTATAGCTGAACCGAAAAGATCACATCTTTACCGGCTTCGATGCTGCCGTGACGCTTATCTAGTCCCTGAATATCTTCCATGTTTGCCAGCACGACTGGGGTTAGCAGGCTTTCCACATGGGCCTTTAGGTACTCGAGATCAAACTCTAAGATGGGTTCACCGACTTTTACCTGCTGGCCTTCCTCGGCAAGGCGAGTAAAGCCATTACCTCTGAGTTCGACCGTACCAACACCAAAATGCACGAAAAGTTCTAGCCCTTGGGGCGACTCGATACTGAAGGCGTGGTTGGTCTCAAATATCTTGCCTATGGTGCCATCGATTGGGGCCACTATCTGCTTGCCCTTAGGTGCAATGGCAATACCGTCGCCGACAATTTTTTCGGCAAAAACCACATCCGGTACCTTTTCAATGGCCACGATTTCGCCTGAGACAGGGGCGAACACATCAATGCCACCTGTGACAGGCGGTTGACCAGAAATTAAACGTCTTATGCGGCTTAAAAATCCCATAGATTTGCCTCTGTGCTTCCACGCTGGTGAGTCATTTTTATTTTATGCTTAGCATACTCAAAAATTATGAAGAGTGACAGTGTGTTAATAATTGATTTAAGGCGTCTATCCGCGAAATTTGTAGGGCTTTTTGCGCCAAGGTCACACAATCTTGGTGGGACCAACGACTGAGTTCTTCTTTTACCTCAAGCAAAGACGCTAGGTTGACACTGAATTCATCTAGCCCAAGACCCACTAAAAGCGCCGCGGCTTTAGGGTTGCTGGCGAGCTCGCCACACATGGATACGCGGACGTTGGCCGCCTTGGCGCACTCTATTGTCTGAGCGATAAGGCGTATAATGGCCGGTGACAGCACAGGGTATTGGTCAATCAGCAACGGATTGCTGCGATCGGCTGCCATGGTATATTGCGTAAGATCATTGGTGCCTATGCTGACAAAGTCGAGCATAGGCAGCATGGACTCCAGGTTAAAAACGGCAGCGGGTGTTTCTACCACTATGCCGATCTCCAATTCGCCATAACCTTTCTCTGCCTCAACGAGCGCCTGCTTACATTGTTCAAGCAAGGTGAGAATCGCCTCTAGTTCCTCTACTTGATTGACCATAGGGAACATCAAGCGGATGGGGCCATGGTTGGCTGCCCTTAAAATGGCGCGTAACTGGGCGGCAAAAAGCTCTGGATGGGCCAGGGTATAGCGTACACCTCTTAGCCCAAGTGCGGGGTTTTCCTCTACGGTCATGGCGAGGGCGGGCACCTCTTTATCGGCGCCAATATCCATACTTCTGATGGTCAGCGGCTTTCCATCGAGCAGTTGTAAGGCGTCACAGTAGAGTTGATACTGCCTGTTCTCGTCAGGGAGTTCATGATTATTCATGAACATAAACTCGGTGCGAAACAGGCCGACCCCTTCGGCGCCAACATCAGCTAAATGATTGACCTCGCTGATACAACCCACATTGGCAAGCAGTGGGATAGGGCGGCCATCGGCAGTTTGGGTCACATTGCCTTTGAGTGCCTGCAGCGCCGACTTGCGCTCATCGGCCTGTTGCTTTTGCGCCGCTAGATATTCAATTTGTTCCGGCTTGGGGGCGAGATAGAGTTCACCATTGATGGCATCAACCGCCAGCGCCTGACCATCGGTCACCTCCAAGGTTTGCCAGGGACAGCTCATCAGGGTCGGGATCCCGGCGCTGCGCGCTAAGATAGCCGTATGACTGGTCACCCCGCCAGTTTGTAATACTAAGGCACTGACGCGTTCCAGGGGCAAGGTGGCAAATTCTGCCGGGGTGATATCTTTTGCCAGTACGATGGCGTTTTCAGGTAGTCGACTGAGATTATCACAGTGACCCGTAAGCAAAATTCGGATCAATCGCTGGCCAAGGCTCAACACATCTTCTGCGCGTCTGGCCATATAAGGAGAGTCGATCTCTTGCATTGCCTGCGCCTGTTTGGCGAAAGTATGCTCGACTGCCAGGGCCGCTGAAAATTGTCGCTGGCCAATGGTATCGCTGAGTTCAGCCAATAACTCTTCATCTTCCAGTAACATCAAATCCGCTTGGATTAGCTGGTAGTTTTCTGAGTCGGGATCTAACTTATCGGCGCTGGACTGGCTCTGCTTTATCAGGGCTTTGAGCGCTCGGTTGAGACGTTGTTGTTCGCGGCTAAGTTGATCAGGAGGGAGAAGATGATAATCGAGTTTACTTTCTTGGGTACGTAGGACCTTTGCCTGTCCAAATGCGATGCCTGCTGATACCGCTATGCCTCGAATGGTCATCATAACTCCTGTTAGCTTAAGGTGATGAGGAGCTCTGCGACGGTATCCACCGCCGACTGTGCGTGCTCGCCGTTGGCACTGACCGTGACCTCAACACCCTGATATAGACCTAAAGTTTGCAGTTTAAACAGACTCTTAGCGCTAGCCTGCTTGCCCTGACATTCAACGATAATATCACAATCATAGGCTTTTGCTGCCTTAACCAGCAGGGCTGCTGGACGGGTATGAATGCCATGTTCGGCCATGATGGTGACAGTCTTTTGGTACATAAACGTGCTCTTAGATAAGACGGGTTTTACGCCTGATAATGAATGATTTGATAGTTGGTTTTTTTGAGCGCAGTAATGGCTTGTTGCAGCTTATCCTTTTTCACCAGTATATAGTCGGTATCGAACGTTGAGATGGCGAAAATACTGATCTTAGCTTCGGCCAGGGTGCCAGAGACACTGGCGAGGATCCCCGTCATGGAGAACCCTAGCGGACCGACGACCTCAAGACAGCGCCAATCGCTCTCTTCTTCCAGGCTGTCCAGAGGCAACTCGGCAGGGACCACCACAGAGAGTTCATCTTTGGTTTTACCGATGAAAAACATGGGCTGACTGAATACCTCTGGCGCTAACTCGCTGTCCGGGCTAAAGCTGTGAATACTGTATAGCTGAGGATGAACCGCTAACGTCATTCGAGCCATGGTAATGTGATCCCATCGATGCTGAAAATTCTAATGTCGTTAAGCTTATCACAGATTTAATCCCCTCTGTCGAGCTTTGCGCGTGGATTTTTACCCGCACTGACCTTGATGAGTTGTTGATGTTTGAGGATTAAAAAGGGGAGCCGTTTGGCTCCCCTTAATTCAATCGTTACCGGTTAAGGTTACACCTTAAACTGGCCTAATATTTTGGCGCTGGTTTGACTGATTTGGCGCAGAGATTCGGCCGCAAGACGATTGCTTTCATTGGCGGCGACTGACACTTCTGACAGTTCGGTAATGCTGCAGATGTTGCGATTGATCTCTTCTGTTACCAGAGATTGCTCTTCGGTAGCACTGGCCAGTTGAGTATTCATATCGCTAATGTGGGCAATAAGTTCCAAGATGGTCGATAGTGACTCGCCAACGGCCTGGGCTTGATGCTGTAGTTCAACCGATTGAGTTTGAGTATCGCTGTTGCTATGCATGACGTTAGCGACACCGTTTTGTATATCGGTAATGATCTTCTGGATCTCATTGGTGGAGTCTTGGGTGCGATTGGCTAGGGCGCGCACTTCGTCTGCCACCACGGCAAAGCCGCGACCATGGGTACCGGCGCGGGCGGCTTCGATGGCGGCATTTAGTGCTAACAGGTTAGTTTGATCGGCAATACCGCGGATCACATCTAAGATACTGCCTATCTGCTCAGAAGAGACGCCCAGATGTTGAGTGATGCTTTCGGCATTTTTCAGCTCCTGTACCAGACGCTGAGTGTTCTGTACCGTGCCATCCATCTGCTTTTTACTTTCTTGTGCCTGCTGTTTGACACTGGTGGCGGCATCGGCAGCTTGTTGTGTGTTGGTGGCCATTTCATGGGTCGTAGACAGCATCTGATTGATGGCGGTTGCTACGCTGCTGGTTTCCTGGTGCAGATGGTCAACGCTGGCGTTGGATTCGCCTACGGCATCAAACAGACGGTCTGCATCTTGATTCAGTGATTGTCCAACAGGCTGTAAATCAGCCACCATCTTATTGATCTTTCCTACGAAACTATTGAAAGCGATGGCGAGAGAAACGACCTCATCTTTGCCTTTCGTCGGCAGTCTTTTAGTGAGGTCGCCTTCACCTTCTGCGATATCTTTCATGGCATCGATAGCCTGATTCAGTGGTGAACTGATGGAGTGATTTAGCACCAAGAAGAAGGCAAAGATAGGCGCCGAAATCAGGACCATGATACCTAGGTAATCAAACATCACACTGTAGGTGGTGTCGTTGACATCACTCATTTGGGAGGTTGTGACCAGTGTCCATTGCCAAGCGGGGAAGGTACGCGCTTCTACCAAGGCTTGTTCTTGTTTGCCTGTGATGGGATTGAGGATTTCTATGCTTTCTTTTGCGACGCCTTTTGCCTGAGCAGTATTCAAGAGTCTGTCAAAGGCTCTGCCTCCCATGCTATCGGCAAGGGATGAAGCCTTCATCCCGAGCCTATCTGGGCTGGCGCCATTGGCGAGCAGGGTATGGTCTTTATCAAATAGTAGGAAGTAACCAGTCGTGCCATATTGGATCTGGTTGACCAGATTGGCTGCCTCGGTTTTGGCCGCATCGGCAGACAGTTGCTGCTGCTCTACCTGCTTGTGATGGCTTGCGATGATACTTAAGAGTGTTGATAGCTGCGCATCGTTTTGTACCCATTTCTGCTCGATCAGGTTATTGCGTTGTTCGTTGATCGAAAAACTGGCAAATACAAAAGTGCCTATCGCGGCAAGCACTAACATAAAGATCAAACGTTGAAGTATGGTAAACCTTCTGAGGAGCTCTAGCATGTGACGTCCTACTTACGGTCCAGTTGAATGTTGCAAATATACAGGCTAACCAAGATGATTAGAATCAATAGTCAATCCATTGAATACCTAATGTTAATTAGTTGGACGTGGCTCACGTAAATATGTAAACAGAAGGTAATTTTTTAGCACTTTTATGATGTTTTTTTGACGTTTTTGTAATCAATTTACTGACGCCAACAGCGCCAGTTTCTAAGGCCATCTAAGGGGGCTAATGAGTCAATAAACTTGCGGTTTTTGTGACCTCTGAGTGAGAATCAACTAATCCTCTGTTTTGATTTTGATTTTTATCATAAGAGAGCGCAGAATGGAGTATGACTCTTTTTTACTTATTATGAGCTTATGACTTCACAAGTGATCACATCCGACGATATTTTACTTAAACTCTGTAACTCAGTGTGCCATGTGCTATCTAGTACGACTGCCAGTGAAGTGAGCCATGCGGCCATGGTGCAGAGTATCACCAAGACCTGTTTGAAGCCCGATTTAGGCTGCTTTTCCATCTTCGATGGTGGCTTCTCTGGTCTGGTGGTGATCAATTTCTCAGCCCCTGCGGCGGTCGAGATCTATCAGGCTTATATGAAACAGATGGGGATGCCTGAGTCTGAGCTGGCGTTTTCACATACCTCTGATGAGGTGGGTGACGTCATGGGCGAACTGATGAACCAGATCCTGGGGTATTTCATCGTGAAGATGAACAAGGAGCTGCAAACCTCGATTAATCAGAGTCAGCCTAAGATGCTGACCATCAACAAAGAGTTGACCATCTCTATTGATACTAATCTGGATGAAGCCGTGGCTCGCCGCGTCGCCTTTAAAACCGCTAGAAATCATATCTTCTATCTCGAGTTTGCCATGGATAAGACTGAGTTCATCAAACTGGCGGAGTTTGAGCATGAGGAGGATGATCCCGATGCTTTGCTGGCCCAGCATGGTCAAGGCAGTAAGGCAAATGACAGCTCTTGGTCGGCTGCAGTGAATAGCGCCGTGGTGGTGGACGATTCAGATGATTTGATGAAGGAGCTTGGGATATAATTCAGGGTCTAAGGGGACGAGTCTTGGCTCGTCCTGCTGATTTTTTACAAGGTCGCCAATAATTATGACAACCAAAGCCACCTCTATCGATATCGCATACCGTGCGGGTGTGTCGCAATCAACCGTGTCACGCGCGCTAAGAAACAGCCCTCTGGTCAATGAAGAGACCCGCCTTAGGGTTCAGGCCATTGCCAAAGAACTCAATTATAAGGTCGATAAGAATGCCAGTAATTTGCGTACTCAAAGCAGCCTGACACTGGCCTTGTTGTTGTGTGAAGACCCCACCAACGATGATTCGTTAATCAATCCCTTTTTCCTCTCCATGCTAGGCTCCATTACCCGGGCCACCGCTCAGCAAGGCTATGACTTATTAGTTTCCTTTCAGCAGCTTAGCAGCGACTGGCATGCTGACTATGAGGACAGCAATAAAGCCGATGGCATTATCTTGTTGGGTTACGGTGATTACATGGACTATGAGGAGAAACTGGACAAACTCGCGGCGCAAAATACCCATTTTGTGATCTGGGGGCCAGCGCAAAACAAGTCCTCAGTTCTCTCCATTGGCTGTGATAATCGTCAGGGGGGCATGCTCGCCACAGAACATCTGCTGGCAAAGGGCCGACGTCACATCGCCTTTATTGGCGATGCGTCCAGCCATAGCCCTGAGTTTCAGGCCAGATATCTTGGTCATCAACAGGCGCTTAAGGCGGCGGGTGTCACCTTGCAAAAAAGCCTACAGTTTGATGCCATCAGCACAGAAAGTTCTGGTTTCGAGGCGACCAATCAGCTGTTAGCGCAAAAGCGTCCCTTTGATGCCATTTTTGCCGCCAGCGATCTCATTGCTATAGGTGCCATACGTGCGCTTAAGGAAAAAGGACTTAGGGTGCCAGAGGATGTGGCCGTCGTAGGCTATGACGATATTCCCGTGGCAAGCTTTGCCAATCCGCCGCTGACCACCATCAAGCAAAATACTAAGTTGGCTGGTGAGATCTTGGTGGAGAGTCTGCTGAAGATGATCAAGGGCCAAGAGGTGAGTAACCAGTTGATCCCCACCAGCTTAATTGAACGGGAGTCTTGCGGCGAATCCCGTTAGCCCTGCCACCTACGCATAAATTGATCTAATTGTTGTTTAGGTTGGCGCTGAAGGGCTAGCATCAGCTCAAAACTGGGAGCAGGGCAACTCCATCTGTTTATGACCTCATCGTTGAGCGCCAGCCACAACGAGGCTGTCACCTCGGCATCATTGAGGGCGCGGTGAAACACCCCATCGTTTTCGATCGCGAGATAACTGACTAAGGTGCCAAGCTGATGGTTGGGTGAGTTTTGAAACAGGCGTCTTGCCAGCAGGAGTGAACAGGCAAATGGTTGGGATTGCTCTAGGTTAATGCGGGCAAGTTCTGCCGCCAAAAATTTCTGATCGAAACTGGCATTGTGAGCCACCAGGTGACTGCCATCAATAAAGTCGGCAAAGTCGCTCATGACACTGGCCACGCTTGGTGCCTGCTCCAACATCTGATTGCTGATCCCGGTATATTGTTCGATAAAACTGCTGATGCGAAACCCGGGATTCATCAACTCTTGAAACCTATCGACCACGACTCCTTGCTTGAGTTTTACCGCACCTATCTCGATGGCGCGATCGCCCTGTTGGGGGGAGAGACCTGTGGTTTCGAAATCCAGTACCACTATAGATGACGCGGCTGACATAACTGATCCTCTGATGGTGTCGAGCACGAAATAAGAAAAAACCCTAACAACTTACATTGTTAGGGTTTTTGGTAAAGAAGGTTTAGTTAAGCAGTAATATTACTTCTTAGCTTCTCTTTCTTTAACTTCAGCGATAACTTTCTCAGAAACACTGTTTGGACATGGTGAGTAGTGTGAGAACTCCATAGAGAACTGACCACGACCAGAGGTCATTGTACGTAGAGAACCGATGTAACCGAACATTTCTGAAAGCGGTACGTCAGCCTTGATACGAACACCAGTCACACCAGCTTGCTGATCTTTGATCATGCCGCGACGACGGTTAAGGTCACCAATTACGTCACCTACGTTGTCTTCTGGGCTGAATACGTCAACTTTCATGATAGGCTCAAGTAGTTGCGCGCCAGCTTTTGGCATAGATTGACGGAATGCGCCTTTAGCAGCGATTTCGAACGCGATAGCTGACGAGTCAACTGCGTGGAAAGCACCGTCAGTCAGTTCTAGTTCAACGTCTAGTACTGGGAAGCCAGCAACGGTACCAGTCTGCATCATGCTCTCGAAACCTTTTTCAACAGCAGGCCAGAATTCTTTAGGTACGTTACCACCAACAACAGATGACTTGAACGTGAAGCCAGAGTTTTGCTCACCAGGACGGATGGTGTAGTCGATCTTACCGAACTGACCAGAACCACCTGACTGCTTCTTGTGCGTGTAGCTATCAGAAATTTCTTGAGTGATAGTTTCACGGTATGCTACTTGAGGCTCACCAACGATTAGGTCAACGCCATAAGTACGCTTCAGGATGTCTACCTTAATGTCTAGGTGAAGTTCACCCATACCCTTAAGGATGGTTTCGCCTGAATCTTCGTCAGTTTCAACGCGGAATGATGGATCTTCTGCGATCATCTTACCGATAGCGATACCCATTTTCTCTGAGCCGCCTTTATCTTTTGGCGCAACAGCGATAGAGATAACTGGCTCTGGGAATACCATGGCTTCAAGAGTACAAGGGTGCTTAACATCACACAGAGTGTGACCAGTTTGCACGTTCTTCATACCTACGATAGCGATGATGTCACCAGCTTGAGCTGATTCAAGTTCGTTACGCTCATCTGCTTGCATTTCACACATACGGCCGATACGTTCAGTCTTACCAGTTGCACTGTTAAGAATGGTATCGCCTTTGTTGATGCGACCAGAGTAGATACGTACGAAGGTCAGGGCACCGAAACGGTCATCCATGATCTTGAACGCAAGCGCTTTTAGTGGCTCGTCAGCTGAAACGATAGCGTGTTCGCCAGTCTCGTTACCTTCTTCGTCGGTCAGAGGCTGTGGATCAACTTCTTGTGGAGAAGGTAGGTAATCAACAACTGCGTCTAGTAGAAGCTGCATACCTTTGTTCTTAAACGCAGAACCACAGTATGTTGGGAAGAAGTGCATGGTACGAGTACCAGCACGGATACAACGCTTGATGTCTTCTAGAGATGGCTCTTCGCCTTCCATGTAAGCTTCCATCAGGTCGTCGTCCATCTCAACGGCAGACTCGATCAGTTGCTCACGGTATTCTTCAACAAGGTCAACCATGTCAGCTGGAACATCTTCGATGCTGTAGTTTTCAGCTTGTCCTGATTCGTCCCAAACCCATGCTTTACGGGTTAGTAGATCGACAACGCCCTTGAACTCATCTTCGATACCGATTGGCAGTACCATAACGAGTGGGTTAGCCGCAAGAACGTCTTTAGTTTGCTTAACAACGCGCAAGAAGTCGGCACCCATACGGTCCAACTTGTTTACGAAGATGATACGCGCAACTTCAGATTCGTTTGCATAACGCCAGTTGGTTTCTGATTGTGGCTCAACACCACCAGAACCACAGAATACACCGATACCACCGTCTAGTACTTTTAGAGAACGATAAACTTCAACTGTGAAGTCAACGTGGCCAGGGGTGTCGATGACGTTGAAACGGTGATCGTTCCAGAAGCAACTTACAGCAGCAGACTGAATGGTAATACCACGCTCAGCTTCCTGTTCCATGAAGTCGGTTGTAGATTCACCATCATGAACTTCACCGATCTTATGAATCTTACCGGTTAGCTTTAGGATACGCTCTGTTGTGGTGGTCTTACCCGCATCAACGTGAGCGAAGATACCAATGTTTCTGTACTTTGATAAATCAGTCATTTTTCTACTCTATTGGAGTTACGTTCTAAAATTCGGGGGGAAGTATATCAATACTTTTCAAATTTTTTTATTCATTTTTATCAATTTTGCTGAAATATCATCTTTATCTCGAGAAATTACCCACTCTTTGATGTCTTCCCCCTGAAGCAAACCCATAGCGGGACTGGTTTTCGGTCATAAAAAGAACATGATGTTATAACCCGAAAATTCGTTATATCTTTTTATATGTTGCTGTGCTGGGCAGAAATAATCCGCGCTTGGTTTATTTTAAGAAAGACATTCTTCCCCAGCTTACTGCGGTATAGGATTAGATAGCCTGTGTTTGTGTGGGAGGGCTAAAACGAACTCAACCCATTTATGGGTTAAGCAAAGGTGTATTTGTCGTGCTAAGTTAATCAAGGAGAAGGCAAAAGTTTGGAGAAATGCATGGTAAATTCGTTGCTTAGGCGTTTAACGGCTCACAGCTTTGCGTTCCATAAGATCAAGGCTCACGTTTTATCTGCTTTCGTTTTTCAGGCGCAGGCTTTAAGAGTCTGTGCGCTAAATACCAGACATCTTATTATTCGCTGTGCAGCCTTTGGCATCTCATTGTTGTGGGTGATTAGCGCCGTACAGGCACAAGATCTTGAGCCGCGCAGCTATACGAATCTTCCGATTGGATTAAATTTTGCTGCCCTTGGTTATCTTCATTCTGAAGGGGAGGTATCGCCATCTCCCGGTGCAGCAATCTCAGATGCCAGTTTGACGATCGATACGCTCGTCTTAGCCTATGCCAGAACCTTTTCGTTGGCTGAACGAAGTGCCAAGTTGGATCTTGCTCTTGCACGCAGCTGTTTTCAGGGCAGCGCCATGCTTAATGGTGAGCGCGTCGAGGCCGATCGCT
Source organism: Shewanella marisflavi (assembly GCF_002215585.1). NCBI lineage: Bacteria > Pseudomonadati > Pseudomonadota > Gammaproteobacteria > Alteromonadales > Shewanellaceae > Shewanella > Shewanella marisflavi. The sequence goes on along the minus strand of NZ_CP022272.1, from coordinate 2,289,382 downwards.
GTGGCTATAACGATCCCAGTGTTAAACTGACCTGGAACTTTTATGGTGCACCGGCCATGGACGCTAAAGCCTTTGCCTCTTGGCAGCAGGGAATCGTGTTGGGCACAAGCCTAGAGATCACGGCACCCTTGGGCAGTTACCAGTCTGAGTATCTCCTTAATGCCGGCGCCAACCGCTGGATATTTCGCCCAGGGCTGGGCCTTTCCCATAAGCTAGGTCGCTGGTATTACAATCTAAGCGCTTCGGTTCGCCTCTATGGCGATAACGCATCCTATTTGGGCGATACAAGGTTAGCGCAGGAACCGCAGACCAACCTGCAAGCGCATCTTATCTATACTTTTTCGCCCGGGCACTGGCTGGCGTTAAACGCTAACTATTTTTTTGGCGGGGAAACCAGCAAAAACGGCTTATCCTCCGGGGATGGTCAAAATAATTCCCGCTTTGGCTTAACTTACTCCCTGGCCCTTACAGCGCGAAGCAGTATAAAGCTCAATGCCAGCACTGGTGTGCTCACTCGATTTGGTAACGACTTTGACTCCTTAGGCGCCTTTTGGTTGTATCGCTTTTAATCTGACTGAATGTCATCGTCTATCAATAAGTGGCGGCCAAATAAAAAAGCCAGTCGATGAGACTGGCTTTTTTATGAATGGGTTTAAGGGTGAGAGGTAAGGGTATCGGTCACGCTTGGATAGTGGTCCCAGACTTTTGCATCGGTTAAGGAACGCACCATCTTGACGTATTCGGCGTGAGTCCAGGCTAGCGGCGTGGCTGAGTTAGTACCTTGGCCAAGCTGATAGTTAAAGCGGGTACTGTCGCCAACGCCATCCCAAACCTGCTCAGGGAGCATCAGGCCTTTGTTGGCAAAAGCTTCCATCCCTTTTACATAGGTGTCTATAAGTTGCTGTTTCTTAGCCTCATCCAGGCTGTCTGTTGCAATGGCCTTAGCCAGTTCAAAATGGGCGCGCTCGCCGGTAAAGAAAGGCCATACCCGGCCCCGTTGCCCAGGCGTATTGCTGCCATTTTCGGCGTAGTTACCGCCGGTTTGCGTATCTTCACCATAGCCGTCATTGCCATAGCGGCGAAATCCTGGGAAGCGAGTACCATCTTTGGCGGTAAACTCGTAGCGCACCCTGAGGTTATCTTCGAGCTTTGTATTGTCGATAAGCTTAAGGGTGGCATTGATCCTGGCATCGGTCGCCGGTTTAACCCCATAGCGCACCATCTCCAGGAAACCACCATCTAATATGAGACGCTGATCCAGTCCGGCTCTGCCGTTGTTATCGGCAAGCTTATCGGCCTTATCCGGTGTGCCATTAGGCGCTAGGCGCAGATAGTAAGGTGCCTGGGTACCGTCACTTGCACTAAGCATGGGGCTTTGGGTCACCATAAGGGTGTCCAGCTTGGCGGCCATCTCTTTAGCGGTGGCCAGGTAGCGCTCGGCAGCGGCGAGATCTTGCGCCTGTTTGGCGATATCGCTGGCGCTAATCAGACCTGCAATCACGGCAGCGGCTGTCGAAGGCGAGTAGCCTTGCTGCTCTTCCCAGCGTTCCTGTTGTGTCTTTAGCGGGACTATCTGGGTATGGTTCCAGTCAAGGTTTACTTCACCGCCCGTTACCAGAAAATCGGCCGCAGGCTTAAGCATGGTTTGATACCACTGGCTAATTTCTTGATCGCTTAATACTCCAGCGTGCCAGAGTTTCCATCCCAGCATGATAGGCATCGCGGTTTGATCTAACTGTACGCCAACCCATTCGATTTGACCGTCGACATGAGTCTTTTGCAAAAACCAGCCTGGAACGCCTTCATAGCCAGGAGTCGCTTCGCTGACCTGCACTTTTTTAAGGTATTCAAAGGCGACCTTAGGGGTTTGGGTATCGCCCATGGCTAAGAAAGCCATGGCGCATTGATAGAAGTCTCTTGGCCAGACGGCCTTGTAGCCGGTCGAGCCTTTGACCGCAGAGACAGTGTCGCCCCAAGGGTTAGACAAGGAGGCGATAAGGGCGCCGGCATGGGTTTTATCTTCCTGAGCCTTAAGAACAAGCGCGCTGGCATACAGGAGTTTCCCCGCATCGGCGGTGTTGGCTGTCATCGCCTCAAGCCCAGAGAGTTGCTGCAGATAGTCCTGCCAGCCAATGGTATCTCCCTCGCCGTTGTAGGCCGCCAGCACCGCATCATAGCCCGCATCAAGAGTTTTCTGGGCAGTTTGCTCGCTGCTGGCTTGATCTTGACCAAAGCCGAATACAAAGGTAGTGCTCAGGCTGGGATTTTCGGCATCGCCGACCTTAAGCGTAGGCAGCGCAGCTGTCATGGCGACATTGCCCAAAGTCTGTTTGTCGGCACTGGTGTGGCTGTAAAGGTTGTTTAACTCACCGTTAGCCTTGAGATCGCTCAGGCCGTCCGATACGCCGACAAACCCGACGCTGGTCTGGCTAAAGGGGAGGTCGGCGCGCACGGTCAACACGCTGGAATCCTGGTTGCCGGTATAGGCATAGAGACTATTGCCATCGGCGCTCACGCTGGCAATATCATTGGCGCCGCTATTATCGATATGCGGGTTTACATAAAGATAGGGGGTAATGCCCGGCTCAAAGGCGGTAAAGAACACCTTCATCACTAAGCTGTCACGATCGGGATCGGTAAAGAAGTGTTTCTCTATCTGATACTTGCCTTCGATATCTTTGTTAACCACCTTGTAGGCTAATGACAGGGGACGACCTGCGTCATCTTTATGCAGATAATCTATGCTGGTGATGGTGTTCTCTTTCTCGGTATCGACAAAGCCATTACCTGCGATGATAAATTGTGCCTCTTTTAGCTGGGCGTTATGGATAAGGCCATACATGGTTTCGGTCAGCACGCCTTGAGCCAGAGAAAACCAGACGCGGCTGACCGGGTTGGCCTGGGTGTCTAGATAGCGCCCGGCGCTTTGCTCTGTGGTGACATAGGGTTCATAGGATGTGCCTATGCCGGTTTTACCCGAGAAGGCCCAGGTTGGCTCGGCGCCAGGTGCACCTGGTGCTATGTTGAGGCTTGCGGCCGCAGCCACTTGCTTTGGCGCAGGCTGATCCGCACCGCCGCAGGCGCTTAGCAGAGTGCCTAAGGAGAGGGCGATTAAGGTGCGAGTAAAACGTGCAGGCTTAGACGTCATGATTAGGTTCTCATCTGTTTTATTGTTATGGGTAAATGCGGTTATGCTAGGCGGGATTGATTGCTCACGAAGAGCACGCTGATCCCGGATAAAATCATAAAGCAGCCGCCCATGATCAAGGCAAAGATAGGTTGGCCGTCGAAAAAGGTATTTAAGATCACCCCAAGTACGCTAGCAGCTAGCAACTGTGGGATCACGATAAAGAAGTTAAAAATCCCCATATAAACGCCCATTCGCGCCGCAGGCAGTGCATTGGACAGCAGTGCATAGGGAATAGAGAGGATAGATGCCCAGGCAATACCGACACCTATCATGGGCAGCCAAAGCAGAGCCGGATCCTGAATAAAGTAGAAGCTGATAAGGCCCAACCCCCCGCAGCAAAGATTGATCAGGTGTGTCACCTTGAGGCCTACCGCCATTGCCAGCAACGGGATCACTAAGGCGGCTAGGGCGGCAAAGCCGTTATAAGAGGCAAATAAGATCCCGACCCAATCGGCGCCATCGTTATAGGCCTTAGACAGCACATCTTGAGTACCATAGTGATAGTCAGTGACAGCCGCCGTGGTGTAGATCCACATAGAAAACAGCGAAAACCATGAGAAGAACTGCACAACTGCCAGTTGACGCATCGCCTTTGGCATATGAAACAGCGCATCGACCACGCTGAATACCATGCCTTGCTTGTGTCTGGCCTCAGGTGCGATCCGCTTTAAAGTGATGGCGCAAAACCATTGCAACGGGCCGAAGGCAAATATGCCGATCGCCAGCAGATACAGTTGCTTATCCAGGGACTGTAGAAAGATCACTGCGGTAAACAGGGCGCCGAGTACAGTCCAGATGAGTGCGCCTTTTTGGTAAGCCTGCCAGCTGCGATCATGTTTAAGGGTTATCTGCTCGCTGCTTGACTGCTCAAAGCGGGCCAGTTCTTCTGGTGAATACTCTTTGCTGGTGAAGACGGTCCAACTGACCGCCAGTAGTAACACTGTGCCGCCAAAATAGAAGGCGTAACGGACAGAATCGGCAATCTCACCTTCGGGCGCGGTATTGGCCACATCGAAGTAATTGGTCAGCAGATAAGGCAAGGCCGAGGCCACCACGGCGCCCACACCGATGAAGAAGCTTTGCATGGCATAACCAAGGGGGCGTTGTCGACTCGGCAGGTTGTCACCCACAAAGGCGCGAAAAGGCTCCATGGCGATATTAATTGAGGCATCCATGATCCACAACATACCTGCGGCAACCCAGAGCACAGGCGAGTGAGGCATGATAAAGATGGCCAGTGTGGTGAAGATAGCACCAATCAGGAAATAGGGGCGACGGCGACCCAAACGGCCCCAGGTGTTGTCGCTCATATGACCGATTAGTGGCTGCACTAGCAAACCGGTCAGTGGCGCGGCGATCCACAGAATAGGGATATCATCGATAGAGGCGCCTAATGTTTGAAAGATACGGCTTACGTTGGCATTTTGCAGGGCAAAACCAAATTGGATGCCAAGGAATCCAAAACACATGTTGAAGATCTGCCAGAAACTTAAGGCCGGTTTGACAGTCAGGGGGCTTTGTACTGATGGGGCGTTCTGTGACATCCAATGTTTCTCTTTATAATTATTTATCGTTTTTGCCACGCCCTGAAAGGGTGGGTACCAAATCTATTGTATGGAAGTCGGTCGAGTGAAAAAAGTGGCGAATACACGCTTCCCTCAAACGGGTATTCGCCAAAAGCTAGGGTTCTACTTCTCTAGGCTTATTCACTATGCTTAAGCCCTGATGAGTAGATAGAGACTCTAGTGCTAACCTCATCATGCCTTCAGTGCCTGATGGGCTAGCGTCGACCTGGCCAATTTCATAGAGAGTTAACACATGAAATTAAACACCATGGCATGTTAACCCTGAGCCGATTTGACCTACAACCGATTACATACGTATTCATCAAGGCGCATTAACCTTTACGTAGCTTGCTGTTAACCTGCAGGGCGTCTTGGGGCTTAGGTTTTATTCTATTATTACCAGGGTGTTAGCTTAACTTTGTGCCTGGGTGGTTTTAGCGTGGATTCAGTTTTGTAACATAGCGCAGCGGGGGGATAAAAAGGAAAACGCGAAAGTGTTTCTCCCGCGTTTTTCCAAGTTGAGGTGCTTTTCGATAAGGGCTTAAGGTTTGGCGTTCTCGGTCACTTGGCGAAAGAATGCGCCAGCTGCGCCGGGAAACACCACAGGGCTGGTGTTGCCGTTATAGCCGACAGCAGCCACCCCATAAAGGTAGTTGTCGATCACCATATTGCTCAGGGTAAAGCTGTCGACCTTGCCGACAAAGCGGCTGTGGGTCCATTCTGGCTCAGTGGTTTTACGCCAGTAGATGCGGTATCCGGCAACTTCGGCGGTCGGATTAGCCTGCCAACTTATATTGGTATCGGCCGACACCTGGCCTGTGATCGCCACTTGGGTTGGCGGTGCTGGCGCCCAGGCCATAGCCGCCAGGCTAATGGCATTGAGAGCGGTTAACTTAGCCGCGTAGACTTCATCGACGCCCTCTATGACATCACCATAGGCGATACCATCTTCAACACGAATATCTTGGTGTTGGCGATGATAGTTCTCGTTGGTCTCCATGATGCGCACCGCTGGGTATCCTGCCTTATTAAAGGGCAGGTGATGGCCACCGCGGCCGAAGCGATCGAGACGGTAGATGAGCTGCACATCTAGGTTAGTCATGTATTGATCTGCCAGCTGCTTGATGTGCCTGGCTAAGTTGCGTGACGCCGAATCGTTTTCGCCACCGCTAAAATATCGCTCTTTAGCTTCCTTCTCTGTTTCGGCGATCCGCACGCCTTCAGAAAAGATCCGTACCGTATGGTTACTGACAACGCCATTAATCCCCGCAATGTTGCCTATCATGTCGTTGTTAAGCACGGCTTCGACCTGCCAGCCTTGCTTTTTGGCAAAATCGGCCAGACCCGCGCCGCCGTATAGCCCTTGTTCTTCACCTGAAAGCGCGGCATACACTATGGTGCCGCCAAACTGATATTGACTCAGTACGCGCGCCGCCTCAAGGGTGCCTGCAACACCCGAGGCGTTGTCGTTGGCGCCGGGGGCAGCAGAGGTGGCATCCATGACATCACTGACACGCGAGTCGATGTCGCCGCTCATCATTACCACGCGATTAGGGTCTAGCGTTCCTTTTTGAATCGCAATGATGTTCACCACTTTGGTTGGATTTGGGATCCGTCTTCCCGATACCGTGGCGCCCACTTCAATCACTTCCAGGCAGTGGCCACAGTCGGCTGAGATACGTTCAAATTCTGCCTTGATCCAGTTTCTGGCCGCACCTATTCCTTGCTGAGGATCGGTTTGGCTGGAGAGGGTATGACGAGTGCCGAAATCGACCAGGGTTTGTATATCTTTCAAGATCCTTGAGGCCTGGGGCGCGCTGGCAATATCGTACAGACGGAGATCTTCTTCTGAAGGCGCCGTGTAACTGGCGGCGTTTAACGGCGTCGCTGCTGGCGGCGCGGCAAAGCTGCTGGCAGTCATTGTGGCAAGCAGCAAGAGCGGTAGCTTAAGGTAAGGAGTGGCTTTCATTGTCATCTCTTATTCTTTTTGTGGTTGTTAGGGCTTGAACGAGCCATGGGGACGCCTTAGCGGTAACCATGGAGAAAATACCTTAGCAGAATAACAGCACAGCTTGGGCGAGCAATGTCGGCTTTAGTCGTAAAAAAGTGGAGGAGAGGGCAAGAAAAAGGTAAATAAATGTTGCTGATAATCACTTGCAGATCCACCTGCATGGCGACGACTAACGCGCGCCATGCAAGTGGGGGATTATAGCTGGGCTTACTTTTGCAACGCTTTGAAGCGAATTGCGGTACCGCCGCTGCTGGCGAGCTTGAGAGTCAGATGTTGCTCGCTGTCAACCTTCTGGCTTTCAATCACATAGTCATAGGGATTGCTGCGCCAATTGGCCTTGTCGCCATCACGGTAGATCTCTGCCAGGTAGCTTGTTCCTGGGGTGAGAAAGTCAAGCGGGATGCTGACCTCACGGGCGGTATCATCTGTGATAGCACCCAGGTACCAATCTTCTCCCTGACTCTTTCCGCCGCGTTCCTGACGGGCAAAGACCACATATTCACCGACTTCACCGGCCAGAGCGATGCTGCGCTGCCAATCGGTTGGGACATCCTGAATGAACTTAAAGGCATCGGGATGCTTTTTGTAGTTGCGCGGCAGGTCGGCCGCCATCTGGATTGGGCTGTAGAGTACCACGTACAGGGCAAGCTGCTTAGTCAGCGTGGTTTGTACCCGGTTGACGGCATCTAACCCTTTAGGTGCCAAGTCGAAGATCCCTGGCGTAAAGTCCATCGGACCTGCCAGCATGCGGGTATAGGCAAGTGTGGTGGTATGAGATGGATTGTTGGGCGGCGTGCCCCAGGCGTTAAACTCTTGTCCGCGGGCGCCTTCGCGGCTGATCCAGTTTGGATAGGTGCGGCGCAGACCCGTGTCTTTAATGGGTTCGTGGGTATTGATGCTGATGTGGCGCTTGGCGGCTTCGGTAACGCTATGCAGATATTCGTTTACCATAAATTGACCATCATGCCACTCGTGGCGGGTGATCCCCTTATCGTCAACACGCTTGATATCGCCGCCATCGGCCACATAACCAGTTTTTACCTGGGTCACGCCATATTGCTGATAGAGATCGTAGGCATCACTCATCTGATTGCGGTAGTTGGTGACCGAGCCCGAGGTTTCATGGTGGCCGATGAGCCGCACCCCTTTGCTGGCGCCATAGGCGGAGATCGCCGGTAGATCGAAATCAGGATAGGTCTGGGTAAAGCTAAACACATCACCATTATGGAACCAGCTGCCGTCCCAGCCGATGTTCCAGCCTTCAACCAGCACGCCTGCAAAACCATTGTCTGCGGCAAAGTCCATGTAGCGTTTGGTCTCGTCGGTGGTGGCGCCATGCTTGTCACCTGATCCCCAGGTCGTCTCGTTAAGGTGCATGCCCCACCAGATCCCGACATACTTGCCTGGCTCGACCCAGTCGACATCTCCCAGTTTGTTGGGTTCATTGAGATTAAGGATCAGATCTGAGTTCAGCAGTCCAGTGGCCTTATCGGCAATCTGAATGGTGCGCCAGGGCGTGGCAAAGCCCGCCTGTGTTTTCACCTTGATACCGTCAGACCATGGCGTGAGATCGGCTCTAAGTGTGCCATCACGGCGCTGATCGAGTGTCATGGCCGCATAGTCCACCAGCGCCGCCTCATGAATACTCATGTGTACCTGATTGTCCAGCTTAAAGGTGAAAGGCGTGTGTACCCGGTCAATCTGATTGAGCGGTGTCTTGTTATAAAGGTATTCGTAACGGTTCCAACCGCGGGCAGGGATCCACCAGGCGGTGGCTTTGTCAGCTTGCGGGATCACAAACTCGGTGAGTTCATTGGTGATATTGAGTTTATCCAGTGTGCCCTGCTTAGGTACCCGGTAGCGAAAGCCGATACCGTCGTCAAAGGCTTTGATGTCGATAAGAAATTGATATTGGCCGTTGCTTAAGGTGGCGGTAAGACCATTGTGCTTGTCTACTACCCATTCACGCTCGCCCCAAGGTTGCTGCCATTGGCTATCGACCTGAGAACGTTTGATCTCGCTAATCTTAAAGTCATGACCAAATTCGCCAAGGGACTGAAACACTAAGCCGAGCTTGGACTCCTGAATAACCACTTTGTCATGAAAACTGACGCGATATTCGGGCCGCTGATTATCATCGCTTAGGCTCACGACAATCTGTTTATCTGGTGAGGCGACCGAAACGGTTTTCGCCATGGTGCTATTTGGCAGTGTTACGCCTGTGAGCGCGAGAGCCATTGCCAGTACCGATAAGCGTCGTTGGGCAGACGCCCTTGGGTGTGAAGGATTGCAAGACATTCCGTGTACCTTTTTATTCTAGGTTTTTGTTAGGGTTAAGGTGTTGCGTCAGCCATGGTAGAAGTTATAGGTAGGATGGGGCAATGTGCTGCATACGTATTCAACCTAAAGGGACGCTTGGCACATTTAGTTACCGAATTTAGCAATTTGTAGTGGAAAATAGTGCTGATATGCCGCCACAACTTATGGCAGCATAGAGGCAGATTGCAATAGTGCAGTAACATAGAGTCGGATCAGGAAAATCATGTATCACGGAAGTTGTCTATGTGGTGGTATCAAAGTTGCCATCAGCGGCCCCATTAGTCAGATCATTCATTGCCACTGTTCTTTGTGTCGTAAATCGAGCGGCACTGCATTTGCCACTAATGGCTTTGTCGAGCTGGTGGATTTTAACCTATCGGATGAAGCCGATTTCTTAGCCAGTTTTGAGTTTTCCCCAGGAAAGCGGCGTTATTTTTGTCGCCGCTGCGCCTCTCCTATCTACAGCGCCAATGAGCAGGATAGTCAGCGTATTCGGTTGCGCCTGGGCATATTGGACTCCGCGATAAGGGAGCGTCCCATCTCCCATAATTTTGTCACCTCCAAAGCTAATTGGGAGGAGATGGATGCTAAATTACCTTGGTATGAGGGTCATGAGCCAGGTAGGTAACTCTCTGCTCTGGCTCGCGGGCCAACATGAAAGCTCGCGAGCCTAAGACTCCTTTACACCAGATGAACATGGAAAATAACAGCCTCGGCTGAATCACATAAGGAAAGGTGATGAATCATAGAAACGTCAAAGCATTACTGGGTACTCAGCTGGCAATCATTCAGGCGCCCATGGCGGGTGTACAAGATAGCAAGCTGGCCATTGCCGTTGCTAAGGCTGGTGGGCTCGGCTCTATTGCCTGCGGCATGTTAAATGCAGCGCAGATCACCAGTGAAATCCAAGCCTTTAAGGCAGCATCTAGTGCGCCATTAAACCTTAATTTTTTCTGCCACCAGATGCCCAAGTGGGATGATGGGGCTCAGCAAGTCTGGCACAAGCAGCTATTACCCTATTTTCAGGAGCTTGAGATAACGGCCGAACTTGCCCCAGTGGGCGCCAGTCGCTTGCCGTTCAATCACGAGATAGCCGACGCCATAGAGCCCTTTAAACCCGAATTCATCAGCTTTCATTTTGGTTTACCTGCCAAAGATCTGCTCGATCGGGTGCGATCCTGGGGGACTAAGCTGGTCTCTAGCGCCACCACAGTGGCTGAAGCCATCTGGCTGAGTGAGCGTGGTGTCGATGGCATTATTGCCCAGGGACTGGAAGCAGGCGGCCATCGAGGCATGTTTCTCTCCAGCGATCTCAATACTCAACTAGGGCTTGCTGCGCTGGTGCCTCAGATTGTTGATCGTGTCTCGGTGCCTGTCATAGCCGCTGGTGGCATAGGTGATGCTCGCGGCGTTCAAGCCGCTTTTGCCCTGGGTGCTAGCGCCGTGCAGGTGGGTAGCGCGTATCTGTTATGCGATGAGGCCAATACCTCCAGGCTACACAGAGAAGCGATATTAGGCGCCACGCCAGAAGAGACGGCACTGACGAACCTGTTTTCGGGGAGGCCAGCCAGAGGATTGCGAAATAGAGCGATGAATGAGCTTGGCTGTTTGAGCGAACTGGCTCCCACCTTTCCCTATGCGACCCCCTTGATGGCGCAGCTTCGCCGGGAAGCTGAAGCAAGGGGAAAGGCCGACTTTACCCCGCTGTGGTGTGGTCAAAACCTTGGTGCATGTCGCCGCATCTCGGCTCAAGCGCTCACCTTGGCGTTGATGGAGGCCTAAGCGAACAAGAGTCACTAAAGCAATCACAAATGCAAAGACAAACACAAAGACAAATATTAAACATAAAAAAAGAGTTAATCGAATGCAGACAATAGATGACCGACAGAAAGTGGCTTTCAGCCAAATAGAGCAGGAGAATAGCGAGTTGGTCGAAGCCTTAATTGATGGTGTTCGTCAGTACAACATTGACAAGTTGGGCAAGGAGACGAGTCAGCCACTGACGATAGTGGCCCATGACCAGGCTGGTAAATTGATTGGCGGCGTCCATGGCCGAACCATATATAAAAACTTTTTGATCCATGTGTTATGGGTCGATGACAATCGCCGCGGGGCTGGGCTGGGCTGGGCTTGGGCGGCAGCTGATGATCCAAGCCGAGCAGCTGGCGAAGGCAAGGGGATGTTTGCAGGCTCAGGTCGATATTCTGGACATTCAGGCGCCCGATTTCTATCGAAAGCTGGGATTTAACCTAGCGGGACAAGTGCCAGCCTTTGAAGGGAGTCCGGCGCGCTATTTTATGGTTAAGCGCTATGATACTTCTACGTTTAAAGGTGATGATACTTAAGCTTTTTTGATTGAGCTTTTGGGATTAAACTATTTGGAACTAGGCCATTTTGGATTAGGGAAAAGTAAGTCAAAACAATACAAGGATGAATAATGAAACCTACTCTACTGATTGCCACCTTCTTTACCTTAGGTATAGCCGCGTGTAGCCATACCAATAGCAGTACCAACACAGCAACGGATCAAGCGCCAACGACTGAGACCTTGGCGGTGTTAAATCCTGTCGAGATTGGGGCCGATAACCTTTCTGCCTATTGGCAGGCAAAACCGACAAAGCCTGTCAAACTATATGGTCGCCCTAACTGGTTACCCAAAGGCGCTGGAAAATTCAGTTACCATGTGTTGATTGATGCGCAGGGCCAAGAGGTCAGCAAGACGCTGGTTAGCTCGACCCCCGAAGGCTGGATGAGCCAGGCTAAGCTAGATAAGATGCCAAAGGCAAGCTATGTCGCTAGCGAGACTAACCCTGAACATAAGCCCGTCAAAGTCTTGATGACGGCTGAAGTCATTCGTATGGCGGGCAAGAGATGAAGTTGATGGCATTGAAAGATAAAGGTTTATTGTTTGTCGGCAGAGTTATTACCGCGCTTGTATTGGCGTTGAGTTTAACGCTTTCGGTATCGGCGAATGATGCGCAGCTCAGTCAGGCGTTCGAGCAAAGGCAGAGTCAGCTTCAGATCCAAGGGCAAGGAGAGGTGGTGCGTCTACTTGCAGATGACACTCAAGGGAGTAAGCATCAAAGATTTATTTTGCGGCTGGCCAGTGGGCAAACCTTGCTGGTGGCGCACAATATCGATCTGGCGCCACGTATTGAAGATCTAAAGGTTGGCGATCGTGTGGGGTTCTATGGGGTCTATGAGTGGAGTGCCAAGGGCGGCGTGATCCACTGGACGCATGATGATCCTAAAGGTCAGCACATAGATGGATGGCTCACCCATGGCGGTCGGCGCTATCAATAGCCATGCTGATGATTAACCAAGCCAACTAATAGCCAAGTCTGTTAATAGCTAAGTTTGTTAATAGCCAAGCCAACGAATAGCCAAGTTAATTAGTCGATTGGGCCCAAGTTTGGGCCATAATTAACTGGTTTTGTGCTTGGCTAACCAGAGTTTCCTAACCGTTGTTTCCTAATCATTGTTTCCTTATCATTGCTTCTTAACAAATCTTGGTTAATCAGGAGCGCTAAAAATCTAGCTGGTTTCCAAGCCGGGCTTTGTTACTAGTTGTGTAGGGGGTCTGATGATCTTGTCCGGCCGTATGTCATACAGAGAAGCCCTTGAGAGCAACTCGAACTTGTGATTGATCGTTAGAAAACTCTCTACCAGTTTCGGGTCGAAGTGACTACCTTTGCCTTCGAGGATTATCTCTAGCGCTTCTTGGTGGCTAAAAGGTCTTTTATAACAGCGCGGCGAGGTCAGGGCGTCATACACATCCACTAAAGCCACTATTCGGGCGGAGAGTGGGATAGCTTCGCCCGATATTCCCTTTGGATAACCGCTACCGTCCCATCTTTCATGGTGCCCGCCCGCAATATCTCGTCCCATCTTTATAAAACGGCACTGCGGCGCATAATTGAGCAAGCTTTCCAGTACATTGGCGCCGATAACCGGGTGTGCCTTAATCTGCTCAAATTCCTCCTCAGTTAGGCGCCCTGGCTTTAACAATATCGCATCGGCAATGCCAACCTTGCCGATATCATGGACGATCGACGATAGAGAGATCTCCTGAATAAACTCATCGGTCAGCTCCTCAGGCGCATCTTCATCCTTTTGCCTTTGACTCGCCAGTATCTTGGCATAGTGCTGCATGCGAATAAGATGATCGCCTGTTTCGTTGTCTCGATATTCAGCTAATTTGGCCAGCCCCATTACTGTGGCCCGGCGCGAGGCTAAGGTAGAACGTAGCGATTGGGTGAGTTTTCCCAATAAGAAGGCGGTCGATTGGGTCACAATGGCGTTGGTGACAATAAAATTGATCGCGACCACAAACCAGATGCCAGTATTGTAACCTTGGGTCAGGGGCCAGCTAAACCATTGCTGTTGAAAGGCTAAGCCGATTGCCAATAGCGCCGCTGCGTTAAGCAACTGAGCATAAAGACTGGCGCGCTTGCCGATCAGTATGCTGGTGAGCGGGGCAAATATGAACAACCAGAAAAAGCCCGCACCCGTTGGGCCAATGGTGATCAGAAAGGCAACCCCTATGATAAAGAACATGATACAGCCGATGCAGTAGCGGCTTTGCTCACTTAACCCCTTAGCGAGCAGTATGTAGAGGAGTAACAGGTAAGCCAGGGTGTCAAACGCCGCCATGCTTAGCAGCCCCATCTGGATACAGAGGTAGATGCTGCTGAGGTATACAGGCACGCATAAGATGGCCAAGAGTCCAAATAGGCGTTTAAAGATCAACTCGCGCCATACGGGAAGGGTATCGTTGAGATCATTGTGCTGTGAAAGCGAGAAAAAGTGCCCAGTCATAGTCAATCCTTTGCCATGCCAGAAGTGGGGCTAAATGCCGAGTTCCTACTACATTATTACCTTATCAGCTAGAAAAGAGCTAATTAACCTTTCGCTAAACTTGATCTTTCCTACGAAAATGTGACAGGTGGCATGCTTGAAAGGGGAGCTGAGTCTTTATGACTAGTGGTTTAGTCGCCTAACTACAAACCGCAATCTTGCTATTAAAGGTTTACCTTGCGGCTGACTACTACTGCAACACCGTGACGGAAATGGGCGTAACTAATAAATTTGTAATATCTTTCAGTATAATAGAGGGGTTAATTTTTAGGCAATTAAAGCTGACTATGTTGTAGGTAGTGCTATGCTGAACTTACCCGCTAAATGATGGCGAATGACTCAAGGGAATATATATGGGAACTATCAGGTTGAATCCTATTGTTTTGGGATTGTTGGGAATGGTGTTGGCGCCAGCGTTTGCAGCAAATGATGACATGGTCAGTGATAGTGGAGAAAAAACTGGTGCTGCCAACGAGCCGAGTTCATTAGTGCCTAATTTAAATGAAAACCAAGCCCCTTTAACGGTCAACAAAGGCAATTTTGTTGCCGCGCCAATTCCGTTTTCAAATCCCACCATTGATTCAGGTTTAGGTGGTGTGGTTGGTTACTTTTATCCCCAAACCGCTGAGCAAAAATCGGTTCAACCGCCATCAGTTACCGGGGTAGCGGGTTTTTACTCTAGCAATAAAAGTTGGGGCGCCGCAGTTGGCCACGCCAGTTATTGGGATAATAATAACTGGCATTTAAAAGGCGGAGTCGCCTATGCCGACCTTAAGTTGCCACTGGTATCAAGCGAGTTACTCGGCGTACCCCTTGATGTCGATTGGGACATTACAGGTTACGGCGCATTGTTAGAATTAGAGCGACGTATTAGTGGCAACTGGTTTGTCGGTGTTAATGGCATTTTCATTGATTTTGAACAAGATTTTAATGTAGACATCAGTTCGATTCACTTTGATTTACGCAACGAAATCGTCTCTGCTGGGCTGGGAGCAGGGATCATTTATGACACCCGAGATGTGCCGACAAACCCCTACGATGGCTACTATTTCAAGCTTAATGGCACAGTGTTTAATGACGCCATTGGTAGTGATACTGACTTTGAATCTTATTCTTTAGAGTTTGATGGTTACTTCCCGGTTAATGAATCTGTCACGGTTGCCTATAAATTAAAAGGGTGTCTAAAAGAGGGCGACGTACCCTTATGGGCCGCCTGTCGCTTAGGTCTGCGTGGTTTTTCTTCAACTGAATACATGGCGTTAGGCTCGATAGAAACTGAGGCAGAAGCCCGTTGGCGTTTTCATAAACGTTGGGGATTGGTCGGTTTTGTTGGCGCAGGTAAGTTGGATGATGTAAATCACGTGGATAAATCCAATGATGTTATTCCGTCATACGGTATTGGTTTGCGTTTTATGCTGCAACCGGCCGAGCGAATTAACTTACGTTTAGATTATGCGCGTTCATCCAATAGCAATGATGCGCTTTATTTATCGGTCGGAGAGGCTTTTTAGCCTAGCTGACTCAGGACAAAGCCTACAGTCGTGAACAGCATAGGCGACAGGCTAATGACCAGGCTGCTAGCATAGCGGCGGGAAAGTCTTTGTCTGGCAAACCATTAAGTCTTATTTGAGTTATGTCGTGCTAGTCTTAGTAGTTAGCTCTGTTATACTAGCGCGCCTAATTTGCCTGTCGCCTGGCTCGGCGTTTGCATTTAGCCCTTCTTAGCCACCATTAGAGAGTACACATGACCTTTGCCAACCTTGGCCTGCCGGCCACCTTGTTATCCAATCTAGCCGAACTTGGGTATCAGCAAGCCACACCTATTCAGCAGGAAGCGATTCCGTTGGCGCTCAAGGGGAAAAACCTGATCGCGGCGGCGCAGACCGGCAGTGGTAAGACGGCCAGTTTCGTGTTGCCCATGTTGTCCAAGCTTATGCAAGGTGAGACTCAGCGTAAGAAGCGCGCCCGAGCCATCATTTTAGCGCCGACTCGCGAACTAGTGAGTCAGGTAAATGGCCGAATTAGCGAGTATGGTAAAGGTTCTGGTTTGGTCTCTATGGCCATCTATGGTGGCGTCGATGCCGCGGCGCAAAAACAGCAGTTGATAGAAGGGGTCGATATCGTGGTGGCGACGCCTGGGCGTCTGCGGGATCTCTATACCCAAAGAGCGATTCGCTTCGATGAAGTTGAGTTCTTGGTGCTCGATGAAGCCGACCGCATGTTGGATATGGGCTTTATTGAAGATATTACTAAGATCATCGATACCCTGCCCGAAGAGAGACAAAACCTGCTGTTTTCCGCCACATTGTCGCGTCCAGTTCGCGAGTTGGCAAAACAGGCGGTACCTAAGGCGATCCACCTGTCGGTGACTAGAAATGAAGAGAGTCAGCCTGATATTGAGCAGTGGATCACCACAGTCGACAAGGATAAGAAGTCGGCGCTGCTCAGTCAGCTGATCAAAGAGAATGCCTGGCCTCAGGCGCTGATCTTTATCGAGACTAAACATGGCGCCGCCAAGCTGGTGAGTCAGCTTGAGAAGCGGGGGATTCAGGCGGAGTGTATTCACAGCGGCCGCACTCAGGCGGTACGTGAGCAGATTCTGGCTGATTTTAAGGCCGGTAAGATCGCCTATCTTATCTCGACCGGGATCTCGGCGCGCGGTATCGATATCGATAACCTGCCGCTGGTGATTAACTATGACCTGCCGTTTCCTGCGGACGAATATGTGCATCGTATCGGACGTACCGGCCGCGCTGGTGCCAAGGGGGAGGCGATCTCCCTGGTATCAAAAGATGACTTTAAGAACCTCTGCATGATTGAGAGTCGTCTCGATCATCTACTCGAGCGCCGTGAAATTGAGGGCTTTGCGCCGAGAAAGCCTGTACCTATCTCAATTCTCAATTATGTGCCTAAGGCCAAGCGTGAGCAGCAAGGTGAAAAGGGGCCTGATGCATCGACCAGCCGGGGTGAGAAGGTCCAAGATAAGGCCAAAGAGGATAAGCGCAGCGAGGTTAAGCCTAGCGGGCAGTCTAAGCCTCAAGCTAAGGCATCATCCTATAAAGGTAATTCTACAGACAAGAAGGCTAGGCCTGCTAAAGCTAAATCAGCAGCGCCTGATGATCGCGGTGGTAAAGATCAAAGCTCAGAGCCTAAGGCTGCACAAAAGCCAGCCTTTAATCCTTGGACGGATAGCCGGCCTCCGAAGGAGTAAGGTTAAAATAGAAAGCCCTCTCGTCGAGGGCTTTTTTGTGGCAGGTGGTTTTGTTATCTGCGCTGCGTAGATGTTTTAGGGGGTATTGAAGGTCAAACCTTCACTGTAATTTATCGCCTGCCCGGCGGGGGGATGTGGGAATGCTTTCGGGTTGTAGCGTCTACCAGTTTGTGCATTTTATGGAATTTTGAAGGTCATACCTTCATGGCAACCTAACGCCTGCCCGGCGCGGGGATGTGCAAGCACTCTTTTGGCACGCCGAGGTTCCGTATATGGACACCTCGATAGATTCAATAGCTAATTTGTTAGTAACAAAAGATATTACTGCGTCCGTATATCCGACCTGTTTATGAGCAATTAGAGGCTCTGGCCTTAATGAGAACCGCGCCTCTACGCCTTAACCGTCCCTCCGAACTCTTAGGTTCATGGACTCTCTCAGGTGTTGTAGAGGCCGGTATTACCTGTTGTTACATTACTTTTTAGCAGTACATGGTTTGTTTTACTTACAGGTCAAACCGCTCTGAACTCCGTTTTCTTAAATAGAATAGCCCAAACAATTCTTGCTAACTTGTTAGCCAGTGCGACTGCAGACTTGTGACTGCCTCGCCGTTCGATAAGCGTTTTAACCCAAACAGACAGCCTGTCTTGCGCTGTTTTACAGTGTCTTATAATCGACCAAGCACATTGAATAAGTAGCTTCCTGAGGTAACGGTTACCTCGCTTCGTTATCCCGCCAAGACTCTGCTTTCCACCGCTTGAATGCTCTTTTGGCACTAAGCCAATGTTTGCTGAAAAATGTCTACCGTTTTTGTAGGACGAACCATTACCTGCAAACGAGACTACGGCTGTTGCCGTAATTTCTCCTATTCCCTTTATTTGCATTAGTAGTTTAGCTCCTTCGGAAGCCTGGGCCTGCTGTTTGATATCCTTTTCTGATGACTTTATGGCTTCATCAATCGCGCTCCACTCTTGGTGTAGCAGAGTAAAGTGGACTCGAGCTCTTTCGGTTAATTCATTTTCTGCATCTTCAATTAAGTCAGGTAATGCTGCTTTAAGGCTTTCTTTGCCTTGAGCAATAACGATACCATACTCATTTAGCAGGCCTCTGATTTGATTAATCAATGTTGTTCTGGCATCGACCTGCCTTTCTCTGATTCGATGCGCCAACATCATATCAACCTGCTCTAACGTTCTAGGCTCTACAAATTGAATATTAGGTCTATACGCTGCTTCACAAATAGCGAAGGCATCATTACGGTCGTTTTTATTACCTTTGACAAAAGGCTTCACATGCTGAGGGGGAATTAACCTTACTTGATAACCTTGAGCTTTTAAGCTTCTTCCCCAGTAATTTGACCCGCTACAAGCCTCCATAGCTATGATTGCATCAGGGTATTGGGCTAAAAACGCCATAAGTTGATGTCGACGAAGTGCACGATTAAATACAGATTTACAAGCCTGATTCACACCACAAACTTGGAAGACATTTTTTGCCAAATCGATACCAATTAGAGTAACTTTCATAGTGGACACCTTTTGTTGATATTGAACTCGCAAATTCAATATGGCGCTTTTGACGCCGACTTTACAAGAGGTGTCCATCTCATCATCCCTGGAGGCTTCGCGGCGGCGTCCATGCCGCCGAGAGCCAAAAGTGTGCTTACACCAGTATCTAACGTCTCTTCGATTTAACCTCATTGGACAGGTATTGAGACAATTGATTATTTAAAAAAAACGTACAAAAATGTGACAGAACTTATTGAATACTACTTGACCAATAGCTTAATGTGTAATCCATCAAGGACAGAGCTAGGCCTACTCGAATCAAACATCGACCAAGCCATCCAGGGAATGAAAAAGCCAATATCCACACGCCAATCACCTCCCTTAAGAAGTTAACTCTGACCCTATTTATTCGCTTCTCAAAATGAAGTGGTAACTACTGTCGATGTGCCGGTTGATACAGCGACCGGATCCTTGGCAGGGTACGTCATCAAATAATAAGCAAATTATTTAAGGTGGTTGATGCTTTCGAGCTATCTAATGAAGTAACTGAAGACTTAGTAAGACGTTTAATCGAGCGGAGACTATAAATGCCTAACAAGCACATGTTGTCGGACTGGTTTTCCGCAACGTTCCAAACCAGCCGTAAATGTGGGCGTTATATTTTTTAGGAGGCTTCAGTGGATCATAAACTGAAAAAAGAAATCGGAAAAATTGAAAAACTGAAGAAAAACAAAAAATTCGAGTGTCTTTTTCCACATTGTTCAAAAATGTCAATTGGCTCGCATTCACAGCAGCGAGGTGGACAACTCAAAGTCATAAGTAGAAATGACGAAGTCTATGCGATGAACTTCAATATGTATGAGGTTTTAACTAAAGGTGAAAGTGCATTTTCTTTAATTAAAACTCGGATAAAGAATGCTTCGATATACCCAGGTTTCTGCCAAAACCATGATGGACAGGTTTTTGCTCCGGTAGAAAAACGCCCTCTCCAGTTTGGTGACTCTCTGCAAGCAGCAACGTTATTTCTCAGAACAATTACATATGAAGTCACTAGGAAAAAATTGGTGCACTTCAAAACTCAGAAAATTATCGAAAATTGTTCTAAGCTACTACCCGAAGAGGTCTTGAAACATTTTAAGCTTCAAAACTTGGGGCGCAAAAAGTTCATAGAGAATGACTTACCGTTCTACCTTGACAGGGCATACTCTGTCTATAACTCACCTGACTCGGGAATAATTAAAACTAAATGGGTTGTTATAGACAAGGTCATCAAAGCTTCTAGCTGTACGGTTTTTTCACCGATGCGAGATACTAATGAAAGGTTTCATCATCAAGCAATGGCGTGTCCTCAAGTTATGTCCACTTTTAACCTTATTCCAACTGATAATGAAACCCATGTCGTTGTTTCTTGGTTAGCTGAACATCATGATGATAATGAGTGGATTGATGGGGTAATGGAAACAGAACTCGAAAAGTTTATCAACTATGTAGCGATTTGTGAGTCAGAGGATATTTGTTTGGGACCAGACCTTTGGGATTCCATTGATATCTTCACTCGTGAGAGGGTTCATGAAGCAATGCATCATGAATTATATCGTGGTCCCCTTGATGAGATACCAAATGTAATCAAAATATAACAATCGCTTAAACCTGACTGCCAACCTATGGCATTTTTTGTTCGGTTTGACTTTAGCGATTACGGTGGCCTGTTTGAGAGTGGTGCAGTTGGCAGCAAGTTAAGCGGGCGTTAGCATTCCAAATCATCAAACTAAGGAGAATTTAATGTAAACTTTCAAAGCGTCAGTTCATTACAACGATCTTAAAGGCAGCGCTGCAGCTGATCGCGCCGATATGGCTGATGCCACAAAGTGGTTAAAGGATATCGGACATATCAATGACGAGTTTGTTGTAGGGATTTCAATGTGGGCAGGTGAAAACCACTGAGCACATAGAGATCCTGTAAGCGTCAAATTCTTTGTCACAGAACTAGTTGGCTACGACAATATTCTAGAAATGCTTGAGGCCTCTGGCGAGCCCATTCAAGTTAAAGAAATTCGCGTCGATATGAACATTGCTGATTTCTTGGCGTTGTTTAAGCGTTTATAGATAACACTTTCAAATGGCGGTTTGATTGAAGGAAAAATATATACGTCAAATTAAAAAATGCTGACAAGGCCAGCAGGGGTTAGCCGTCAAAAACAGAGGTATCGATGGGTGAAATTACTCGAACGTATAAATTGTCTACAGACGAAGAAAATAAACCACGTGTGTACTGTAAAGAGTGCTCTGGACTTACACTGCACTCAATAGTGTCATCCTTTGATGAAAGTGGTAATGAAGACTGCGGCGGTGGTCATTATGTTGATTGGCATTGCAAGAATCAGACAATTCAGTGTTTAGGTTGTCAAACAGTATCTTTTAGAACTGTTTCTACTTTTTCTGAAGATGTTGAATATAACCATGATGCTCCATATTACCCCGAAACTATTAAGTATTATCCGGGGCGTGTGGAAGGAGTTAAATCTTTAGAATCACATTTGCTCCCCTATACTGTTCAGCAGATATACAAAGAAACCGTTTTATCGATAGAAAATGATCAGTTTATTTTGGCGGGTATTGGTATAAGAGCAATTGTCGAAACTATCTGTAAAGACCTTGAAGCTGAAGGTCGCGATCTATACCGTAAAATAAACACTCTAAAAACTAGATCAATTGTCACTAAAGAGGGCGCAGACACATTGCATAAGCTAAGAGTTTTAGGGAACTCAGCGGCACATGAAGTAAAAGCGCATGACTCAAGGCAACTTGAACTAGCTCTTCAAATCATCGAACACATGCTCGAAGGTACATATATTATTCCTGCTCGTGTTGAGAGAGTGTTTCCAAATGACGGTTAACAAGAGGTTGGTATATCTTACGTAATTTGTTGATGTCCAAGCGAGTAGGCTGAGCGTGGTGAATACTCAATCTACTCGCTTTGATATCTTGAAATGAAGAGCCTGTAGGGTTATTTCTCTCCGACAAGGAGTACCTTAGATTCCAGTGGTGCTAGGGTTAGCGTGACTTGGGCTCCCTTTGCCGATAGTGTTAGCGGCGTTGTTGGCTTCTTATCACTTAGCATCTCTTTAAGCGGGTAGGTGCCGGGATTGAGTTGCCATTGGTTAACCAAGGTCTCGGGTAGTGCTAGTGTCAGGCTTTTTGTCTCAGTGGATGAGAAGTTGCTGACGATGATGAGCTTTTGCGTCTCGTTGAAGCGACTGAAGGCAAAGAGATCTGTGTCATAACCCTTCTCTTGCGCAACATTGACCTTGTGCAGATCGCCATACTCACCGCTTAGAGCGCTGAGGCTGTGGCTAAGGTTTAGTAGCTTGGCGTAGTAAGCTCGAAGGCTCAACTCTTCTTTTGATGACTGACCGCCGTCAAATTTACCCATGTTCATAAAGCGCTGGTGGGCGGGCACTCCAATATAATCGAAGATACTGGTGCGACTTGGCTTGCCAAAGCCTGCATCTTCACTGCCATCTTCGCCGACTTCCTGGCCAAAATAGATCAGGGTAGGCGCCTGGCTCAGGGTGGTGGACACCACCATGGCAGGCAGTGCCTTGGTGGGATCGCCGGCAAACTCCGGGCTGGCGATACGCTGCTCATCGTGGTTCTCCAAAAAATGCAGCATATGCTCGGCGATGTCCGCGACACTTTTACGATCGCGCTCGATCGCCTGGGTGTCGGCCTTACCCTGAATGATCGCCTTGAGGCTGTCATAGAGCCCAACTTTGTCGTAGAGATAGTCCATCTTGCCAAGGTGAATATAGTCGCGATAACGACTCGGGGTGTAGACCTCGGCCAGAAGTAGGGCATCGGGATTGGTGTGCTTGATATGGCTATTCAGATAGCTCCAGAAGGCTACGGGTACCATCTCGGCCATATCGAAACGAAAGCCGTCTACGCCTTTGTCGAGCCAGTATTGGGCTATCTGGTTAAACTTGTGCCAGGCGCCTGGGATCTCGCTGTCAGGCACCTGTTGCCAGAAGGCGTAGTGCTCAGCAACAGACTTCGTCTCATAGCCTGAGGGCAGCTGCGGGTAGTCGATGCGGCCGTCTGGCGTGATGCCATAGTTGATCTTTACTGTCTCATACCAGTCGTTGGCATCTGGCTGGGCGGCGCGGGCGCCGTTGCCTGTCCATTTGGCGGGAAACTCATCAAACTTACCATCAACCTGGGGATGGGACTCGCCGCCAAGGGGCTTTATCGCATCTGAAAGCAAGGGCACCTTGAAGGGAGTGTCGACCACATAGTAAAAGTCGTTGTGCTTAGCATAACTGACTTGGGTATTGTCATCTGCGCCGAAGTCTCTGACGCCTTTTGGCGCCGATAGCGATTTGTAATGACGCGCCACATGGTTGGGCACTATGTCTATGATCACTTGCATGCCCGCCTCATGAGTTCGTGCAATAAGGGCTTCGAACTCCTGCAGACGCTTGGCGGGATCGTCTGCCAGATCCGGGTTGACGTTATAGTAGTCTTTTACCGCGTAGGGTGAGCCTGCACGCCCCTTGACCACATCGGGATCGTCATTGTCTATGCCGTATTGGGTATAATCACCCACCAAGGCATGGTGTGGGATCCCTGTATACCAGATGTGGCTTGCTCCTAATGACTTTATGCTATCAAGCGCCGCCGGGGTAAAGTCACTGAATTTACCGACACCATTTTGCGCTTTGGTACCCCATGGAATATTGGCGGTTTGAGTGTTACCAAACAAACGGGTGAAGACCTGATAGATCACAGGCTTTTCACTCCTAACGAAAGCTGGCTGTGGCCCAGCAGTTGTTTGAGGCACAACGGCGTGCTGAGCGCCAAGTTCAGGCTGCAACGCCGATGGCAGCGCCGCCACCTGCGCCGATAACAGCAGTGCAGCGCTACTCAGTAGCAGTTGATAGGGCTGTTTGCAGTGTTTAACTAATGCATGTGTGGGCATCAATTGGTTTCCTCTATGGCAAGCAGGGTAACCCCTTGCCCGTTAAGTGTTAGTGTTTTCCCAAGTGCGACGGTCTCGCCACTGATCACATCGCGGGCACTGCCAGCGCTTGCGAGCAGATCGCGGTAGCGGGCGAGGGGAAGCGTTACTGGCTTATCGTTTTTGTTGTAGACCACCATGAGGCGCGCCTTGTCACTGCAATCTTGTTTAGCGCAGCGCATCTGCACATACACGCCATCTTGGGGCACATAGTGACGCAGCCCGCCATTGTGAATAAAGCCTGCCTGTTTGCGGTAATTTAATAAGCTTCGGGTAAAGCTCAGCATAGAGGCTTGGTCTTCACTTAGTCCCTTGTTATCAAAAACAGAGATAGCATCATCTTGCCACCCGCCAGGGAAGTCAGAGCGTGTGATGCCGTCATTACGATCCCTAGTGGGGCTTTGCATCAAAATTTCTGAGCCATAAAATATCTGTGGAATACGGTTACTGGTCAGCACATAGGCCAGGGCCATTTTAGTGAGGGCCAGATTGTCGCCTAGCAGGCTGTAGAGGCGGTTGGTGTCATGGTTACCCTCGAACAGTACCAGTTGGGTTGGGTCCGCATAGACCACATCGTTGGCCAGAAATTCGTATAGGCGTATCAGGCCTTCGCTCCAGCCTTCCTCTTCGCTAAGCGCCTTAAGCAGGGTTTCATATAGTGGAAAGTCCATCAGGCTGGGCAGCGCCGAGCGATAGCCATCTTTATTGTTCTTGCCTTTTTGCCAGTAAGAGATGGTGATTGGGTTACCCGTCCACTCTTCGCCGACAATGTTAAAGTGTGGATATTCGGCCATGATGGCCTGGGTCCAATCTACCAGAAAGGCCTTGTCAGCGTAGGAGTAGGTGTCTTCGCGGATACCACTTAGGTGACCATGCTCTACCCACCAGATACTGTTTTGGATCAGATAATTAGCCAGAAGAGGTTGGCGCTGATTAAGGTCAGGCATCGACTCGACAAACCAGCCATCAGTGAACTCCTGTGTGTCCTTGTCTACAGAATAGGGGTCTTGTAAGGTTGTGCGTCTGTGGCTGGTAAAGGTAAGCGCCTTCGCATTGTCCTTGCCATTCGCTAATGGAGATGAAGGCCGGTTGACCCAGTCGTTGGTCGGCAGATCTTGCATCCACCAGTGGTTAGAACCGATATGGTTAACCACCACATCGGCGATGACGCCAATGCCTTTCTCTTGTGCCTTCAGGGCTAGCTGACGATAGTCTTGATTGCTGCCAAATCTTGGGTCTATACGGTAATGGTCTGTCACTGAATAACCATGATAGGAGTATTCGCCCTGGTTATTCTCCGTTAGCGGGTTGATCCACAGCTGCGTGACGCCGAGGTCGGCCAGATAGTCCAAGCTGTTGATGATCCCCTGAATGTCACCGCCATGACGACCACCTGGGTTACTGCGATCGGCGCGCTCTATCATATCAGGATGATTGTCGTTGCCCGGATCGCCGTTGGCGAAGCGATCTGGGGTGATGAGATAGATAACATCTTTGTTGCTAAAGCCGAGGCGCTCTGCACTGCCTTTATCGCGCTTAAGGAGATCATAAGCCACGCTAATTTGCGCCTCGCCGGCTTGGTCAAATGTCAGCTGAAAGGTCTGGGCCTTCGCGCCCTGGGTGTCCAGGTTAATAAACAGATAGTTGGGGTTCTCTGTGGTTTCAACGCCTTTAACGGCCACGCCATCGGCGGTGATGCTTACCTTGGCCTTGGCGATATTTTTGCCGTAAACCATCAGCTGCAGCTGGCTATGGTGCATGTCTGCCCACCAGTTAAGGGGCTCGATACGAAGTGCTGTATCATGGTTTAAGGGAAGGGGAGCTGCCAAAGTGTGATGCGTGACTGGTGTTAACAGTATGAGTGATGTAGCAATGAGTGTGCTGGTAAACTTGCTATGAAGACGTCTCATGGGCTGTCCTTTCGCGCTTATTGGTTTCGCGCTTAAAAGTAGATTAGCGTTTGAAATTACATTAGGGCTTAAATCAGGTAGCGTTTAAGCTTAATCTGACCTTGCTAGTTTTTTATAGGGCAGATATAGAAACACCTGCTTTATTTGACTAAAGCAGGTGTTTATCAGCAATGACCTAAGATCACATAGTGTAGCTAAATCCTAGGAAGTACTGGCGACCAAAGCTTTGAATCGTACCTGTTTGATGGGTTTGACCAAAGTAAGTCTTGTTGGCTTCATCCGTTAGGTTGTTAACCTGGAACAGGAACTTAAGGCCGTTGTCCATCGCGTATGACGCCTGATAATCGAAGACTGTTTCAGCATCGAAGAAGGCCAGTTGAGATTCAACCGCAACCTGCTCAGACACATATTCACTACGATAGCGCATGCTTAAGCGAGTATCGAAACCATCTAAGGTGTAGAACAAGGTGGTATTCAACACATGCTCTGATAAGCCTGGCAGTGGTATTGATAACGATTGACCGCTTAAATCAGTTTCGAACTCAACTTCACTGTCTGAGTATGAGTAACTGCCTGTAAAGCCTAAGCCATTCAAAGCTCCGGGTAAGAAATCAAACACTTGAGTATATGCAAGCTCCACACCGCGAATGTAACCGCCGTTATCATTGTTGATTGCCGTTTGATACTGACCTTCATCTTTAACAACAGGGAACTCTACGCCGTTATCGACAATAGTGTCTGGCACGATAAAGCCCGCTTCTTCGAAGTCAAAAGGCTGAATGGTAAAGTTGTTGATGAAAGATTTAATATCTTTGTAGAACACGGCTAAAACAATCGCACCTTCAGACTCTTCAAAATAGTGCTCATACGACAGGTCATATTGATCGGCGTAGAAAGGATCCAGTAGCGGACTGGTGTTACCCCAGGCATTGTACTTCTTATAGCCAGGAGTCGACGCATCGTCATACCAAGAACCCATACCTGATTTTAGCTTGTCGATAGGTGGACGAGCCATAACCGATGCGGCAGCAAAACGGATCTGATCGTTTTGTGTCAGGTGGAAGTTTAAGTTGATTGAAGGTAGGTAGTCGGTATAAGACTTACCCACTTCGTTGCGGATATAGTCTGTGCTGACCACACCTTTCTCATCGACAATCTCTTCACCTAAACCAAAGCCAACTTGCTGCAAACCCGTGCTTGATTGGTCAGTGTTAACAACACGCAGGCCAATATTACCGGTCACAGGCAGATCGCCTATGGCAAAATCAAGGTTAGCTTGTACGTATCCAGCCAGTACATCTTCATTGACCGAACCGCTCTGGATCATGGTCCAGTTGTTTGCCCAATTAGCTGTCGGTGCAAAAGGATCTTGTCCGGTTGCGGCCAATTGTGCGTTAACCAGATCCACTGCCTTATCGAAATCGATAGCTAGGAAACTTGGGTATCCTGATAATTCACCGCCGAAATTAACGACACGTGTCATATCATCGGTAAGCGCTATTACAGGTTGATTCTCTGGGTTGGTACCAAACTCAAAGCCGTAACCCGCTTGAGAACGCTGGGCATTAAACTCACGCTGTGAATATCTCACGCCTACATCAATAGAAGAGAAGACGCTGTTGTCCAGTTGGTAGTTCAGGTCAAGTTTGTAGGCAATCAGGTCGTTTTGCTGATCATATGGCCACATACCCACTTCTCTAAGACCTAATGTTGAGGTATCTGTGTAGTCTTTTGCGAAAGCGATATCCGCTGGGTTTAATCCATTAAGTTTGTAAGTAACAGACTCTGCCGATCTAACCTGATTGCCAATATCGTCATAGATAACCGCTCGGGTACCGCCGTTAACAAATTCACCGTCGGCAGAAGAATAGCTAATATCGGCCGCGATAGTCAGGTTTTCACCGTTATTCCATTCAATGTTGACAGCGCCAGAGGTCAGCTCAGAAAATTTAGAATCGTTGTCGTTTACCACAAATACGGCAAAGTTATCAGTGCCGTCGGTTGAAACTGTGCCGCCAACCATTGAGCCATCTTCTACGATAGCATCACTGATTTGACCATTTTTCAGTGATTTAACTCTGAAACCACGGGCAAAGTTTTCTGAATCGAACTTAGAATGGAAAATGTCGCCTTTGATGCTCCAATTATCATTTGGTTGCCAGTGGATGGCGCCCATATAACCGTCACGAGTATCGGTGCCGCCTTTCTGTTGCATCTCGAAGCCTTCACTGATGGACTCTAGATTGCCATCGCCGTTCACATCACGTCTGTCATCGTTAAAACGAAGACCAATGAACTGACTTGATACGTAAGGTTGATAAAGGTGGGCATAACCAACGGCAACACCTAGCGTTTCTTCAAGGAACTTACCTTGGTAAGAGAAGCTTAGGCGATTACCATACTCCTCAGCGTCAGACACTTCACCAGCACGGTCGTTAAAGCTACCACGGGCATTAACGGTGAAGTTGTGCTCTTTTGGTGCTTGTAGGGG
Organism: Shewanella marisflavi; assembly: GCF_002215585.1. Lineage (NCBI taxonomy): Bacteria > Pseudomonadati > Pseudomonadota > Gammaproteobacteria > Alteromonadales > Shewanellaceae > Shewanella > Shewanella marisflavi. Next base: position 2,261,305 of record NZ_CP022272.1, on the reverse strand, counting down.
ATCGGCTGTTTTGAGTTCTACCGTACCAGCCACACCACCTTCTATTAGAGATGCTTTTGGTGATTTATAGACTTGCGCCTGGTTAATCAGCTCAGATGGATATTGATCGAATTCAATCGCTCGCTTACCACCTGTGGTCACTTGCTCGCGACCGTTTAAGGTTGCTGAAACAAAGTCACCGTCTAAACCACGAATATTAAGACCACTTGCCTGGCCACCGGTACGTACGGCGGTAACACCTGGCAAACGAGTAAGTGCATCGGCAATTGACTGATCTGGCAGGGCGCCTAAATCATCAGCAGAAATAGTTTCTGATACCGTGTCAGCAAAGCGTTTGTTATTAAGCGATTTAATCACACTGGTACGAAAGCCGCGAACCTCAATGACTTCAATCGATTCTTCTTGAGCCGTTGCAGTTGATTCAGTGTTAGCCACCTCATTGTCAGCTGCATAGACTTGGGTACAAACGCCAGCCGAAAGCAGGGCTAACGTGAGCAGGTTAGGTTTAAATTGAAACATCCATCTTCCCCTTTTTTCACTCTATTCATGCTGTATTACTTCTTGTGTGTGAATAAAGGGGGGTTCCCTTGTTCACAACTATATAGGTGAATGAGAGTGCTTGTTATTGTACTTGTTTCTAAGTTGTTATGTAGCAGACCCGATACTACTCTTGCACTTGTTGCTGTAACAATATTATGCATACGTATTCAAAAGTGACTCAGGCCTCACAAAGGGGATTGATTGGCCTGCTCAGGGTCACAAAATCGCCTCCCAAAATCTTACTATCTAATTGTTTTTTATAGAATACATATTGTCGCTTAAGAAGGTGCTTTGTACCTGTGGGTTTTGCATACGTATGCAGAGATGTTGAACCCGATTTCATGGATGACGTATGCTCGTTTCATTCTAATAACAATTGTTCGTCGACAACGATTGGGTAACAGGTATGCAACCCAGAGGCTTTACAGTCTTTAATATAGTCGTTGATGACATAGGGGCGATAATGAACCAACTCTCCTGGTGGCGCGGCGCCGTCATCTATCAGATCTATCCTCGCAGCTTAATGGACTCTAATGGCGATGGCGTTGGGGATCTTCAGGGTATCATCAGTAAGCTGGACTACATTGCCAGTTTGAATGTCGATGCCATCTGGATCTCACCTTTCTTTAAGTCGCCGATGAAAGATTTTGGTTACGACATCAGTGACTACCGTGCCATCGACCCACTGTTTGGCACCATGAATGACTTCGATGAGTTGATCGACAAGGCTCATCGCCTGGGTATTAAGGTGATTATCGACCAGGTGTTAAGCCACACCTCAGATCAACACGCTTGGTTTAGCGAGAGTCGCGAAAGTCGCGATAATGCTAAACAGGACTGGTATGTCTGGGTCGATCCTAAAGAAGATGGCACAGCGCCCAATAACTGGTTGGCTATTTTCGGTGGCTGCGCCTGGGAGTGGGAGCCACGTCGTCAGCAATACTATCTGCATAACTTCCTAGCCAGTCAGCCAGATCTTAACTTCCATAATCCTGAAGTCCGTCAGGCCGTGCTGGACAATGTTAAGTTCTGGCTAGATAAAGGTGTCGATGGCTTCCGCTTGGATGCGATCACCTTCTGTTACCACGATGAGCAGCTTAGAGACAATCCAGCTAAGCCAGCGGACAAGCGTCAGGGCAGGGGCTTTAGTGAAGATAACCCTTATGCCTATCAGTATCACTACTACAATAATACGCGTCCGCAGACCGTTGGCTTTATCGAGGAGCTGCGGGCACTGATTGATCAATATCCTGGTGTGGTTACATTAGGCGAGGTTTCGTCTGAAGACTCGCTTGCGACCATGGCTGAGTATACTCAGGGCGAAGAGCGTCTGCATATGGCCTATAGCTTTGAGCTGCTCACCGATGACTTTAGTCCTGGCTATATCCGCCAGACGGTAGAGGAGCTGGAACAGAGCATAGGTGATGGCTGGCCTTGTTGGGCCATTGGTAATCACGATGTTCAGCGGGTTGCCACCCGTTGGGGGCGAGAAGCCTTTAATGGTGATATGGCCAAGATGCTTAATGGCCTGCTCTGTTCACTACGCGGCAGTGTCTGCAGCTATCAAGGGGAAGAGCTGGGGTTAGGCGAGGTAGAAATTGCCTATGAGCAGTTGCAAGATCCGTTTGGTATCACCTTCTGGCCTATGTTTAAGGGACGTGATGGTTGTCGTACTCCTATGCCGTGGCAACATGACGCCGCTCATGCCGGCTTTAGCCCCAATACGCCTTGGTTGCCTGTTCCCCAAAGTCATAAAGCCTTGGCGGTGGATCTTCAGGAAGCCGAGCCAACATCGATTTTAAATCACTACCGTCATGTGTTGGCCTGGCGTAAACTGCATCCGATATTGGTCACGGGTGATATTAAATTTATCGACGCAACCGATGAAATTTTGCTATTTGAGCGCACCTTAGACGACAAGACGCTCTTGGTTGCCTTTAACTTAAGTAATCAGCCACAAGCCTATAGGCTATCCGAGGCCTGTGAACTGACACCGCTTGATGGGCATGGGCTGCCAAATGCTGAGTGGCAAGCGCCGCAAATTCATTTCGAGGCCTTTGGTTGCTTCTATGGGTGGAAGCAGTAAGCTTTGATTGAAAAATTTTAACAACAAAAATAACTGAGAACCTAAAGATGGCAATAATGCAGCAAACTAGCACGGCTACCGGGGTTGGCGGACAAAACGAAAATTATCGTTTTGCTCTAGTGTCACTCACTTCACTGTTCTTCATGTGGGGGTTTATCACCTGTCTGAACGATATCTTGATTCCACATCTCAAGGCGGCGTTTTCCCTTAGCTATGCCGAGGCGATGTTAATCCAGTTTTGCTTCTTCGGTGCTTACTTTCTGGTGTCTATGCCGGCTGGTAAGCTGGTAAAGGCTCTCGGTTATCAAAAGGGGATAGTAACCGGGCTGCTGATCGCCGCCTTAGGTTGTGCGCTTTTCTATCCGGCAGCGGCGCTGGCCACCTACGGTCTGTTTTTAGGCGCCTTGTTTGTACTGGCCTCTGGGATCACTATCTTGCAGGTGGCAGCCAACCCTTATGTGAACGCACTAGGCAGTGTTGAAACGGCTTCTAGTCGTTTGAACCTCACCCAGGCGTTTAATGCTCTGGGGACTACCGTGGCGCCATATTTTGGCGCGGTATTGATCCTCTCTGTGGCCGTGGAAGCGACCGAGACACTGAGCCAGGCTCAGGCTGAAGCCGAGGTGGTTAAACTGCCTTACTTAATCCTAGCTAGCGCCCTGGGTCTGCTTGCCCTGATCTTTGCTAAGTTGGATCTGCCACAGATCAAAGAGCACTGCCAAAGCAGCGAGCAGGGTGAGGTGGTACACAATGGCAAAACCAGTGCGCTGCAGTCGATTCACCTGGTGCTTGGCGCTGTGGGTATTTTCGTCTATGTGGGCGCTGAGGTGGCGATTGGTAGCTTCCTGGTCAACTTCTTGGCCCAGGATGACATTGCCGGATTGACCGAGGCGAGCGCCGCGGGCTATATCACTTACTACTGGGGCGGCGCCATGGTGGGACGCTTTATCGGTAGCGCCGTGATGCAGAAGGTACCTGCCGGTACTGTGCTGGGTTTCAATGCCATGATGGCTGCATTACTGGTGGCGCTGGCGATGACCAGTTCTGGTGCGGTCGCCATGTGGGCTATCTTAGGTGTTGGCTTGTTTAACTCTATCATGTTCCCAACTATCTTCAGTCTGGCACTGAGAGATCTTGGTCCGCACACCTCGCAGGGTTCAGGTGTCTTGTGTCTGGCAATTGTTGGTGGTGCTATCTTACCGCTCATACAAGGCGTATTAGCCGATAATATCGGGATCCAACAGGCTTTCTTCCTGCCGATCATCTGTTATCTCTTCATTCTGTTTTATGGCTTGAAGGGCTCTAAGCTCTAACAGCAAGCCCTAAGAATAGGAGGCAAGCAGCAATGCTTGCCTTTTTTATTGGCATATCTTTGGGTATCGCTTGCGTCACAGGGGTTTAACTCCTATGATCCGTGCGATTTTTACTATCTAGGCTTTATCATGATTAATGCGTCGCTGTCTCCAAGTTCAACCGAATTAGTTATCAATGTGCTTGCTATGGTACTCGAGCAGGGGAAACCCCTGGATCGCGCCTATTCGCACCACTTTTCCGGGCTGAAACTGGCGCCGTCTGAGCAAGCCAGGATCACGAGTGTCACCGGCGATATTTTGCGCCGTCTCAATCTCTATTGCTATCTAGCCGATATCAGCACCGAAGATATAGAGCGTATGGGCTCACGTCTGTTAAACGCCTGGCACATGTTTTACGAGTTGCCGATCCCTAAGTTGCAATACACCTTAGCTATCGATGAAGAAGATTTTGCCAAGCGGCTTGCCAGCGCCAAGGAAGATCCTGCGTTGTTTGACGGTTGTCCCGAGTGGCTGGATAAGTTGGGAACAGCCCAATTAGGTGAAGCCTGGCCGAAAGAGCGTGCCGCATTGGCCCAGGCGCCGAAACGCTACCTAAGGGTAAATGCCTTAAAGACCACGGCAGCAGACCTGTTATCGCAACTCGCTAAGGAAGGCGTTGAGGCCCGCGAAGTGCCAGGAGTCCCGAGCGCTCTGGAAGTTATCTCTGATGCGGCGCTGTTTCGTACCGAGTGCTTTAAGCAAGGGCTATTTGAGCAGCAAGATGCAGGCTCTCAGCATGTGGCGGCGGCTGTTGCAGCCGAGCCCGGCATGCGGGTGATCGATGCCTGCGCTGGCGCCGGTGGTAAGACGCTGGCCATTGCTGCCCAGATGCAGGGCAAGGGGCGCTTGCTGGCCATGGATGTGGAGCAGTGGAAATTAGACAATTTAAAGCAGCGTGCGCGCCGCGCCGCTGCTCATAACGTTGAGACACGCATTATCGCCAGCAGTAAGACGATTAAACGTTTGAAGCTGAGCGCCGACAGAGTGCTGCTGGATGTCCCCTGTTCGGGTCTTGGGGTGCTTAAGCGCAACCCTGATGCGAAATGGCGCGATACCCCAGAGCGCTTGCCTGTGCTGGTTGCACTGCAAAAAGAGATCTTACAGAGCTATAGCCGTATGGTTAAGGTCGATGGCATCTTGATCTATGCCACCTGTTCTATCATGCCTGAGGAAAACCGCCAGCAGGTCGATGCCTTCCTTAGCTCGAATCCTAATTTCAGCTTTATTGATGACGAAACCGTCAGTGTTGCCGAGACAGGGTTCGATGGTTTCTACCTGGCGCGTATGAAACGTAATCAAGCCTAGGCTTGGGGCTACTCTAAGTCGGCATTAGGCTCACAATTTTGAGTACTAAGCCGACACTTAGCTTAAGGCCGCTACACCATCGCCAATTAAAAGTGATATGATGGATCCTTTCGATCGTTTAATCAGGTCTAATTGCTTTTTCTCGGATGATGTTATTGCAAACGGCTGTACAAGAGTTCTCTCATCAGGAAAGATTTGCGGCGCTCCAACTCCTGCTCGCAGGGCGGTTGCTTGAGTGCCAGCTAACTGCCCATCAATTAAATGGTAAATTTGCCGGTGATACGCCTATCGATTGCCGTGTTAACCTGAATGCTTGCGGGCAATTTAAGGCAAGCTGCAGTTGTGGCAAGGCAAACTGCGTCCATCAAGCCGCCTTGGTTATCGAGCAAGCGGCGCGAAGCCAATTAGATAAACGTGAGCGTTCAAGACGTTCCGACACTGCCATCCGTCTGTTTCGTAGCGATCAAAACCAGAAGTTCGATCCTTTCCCCGCTATGGCGCGCCACCGTATTCTTTATCTGCTCGAGCCCATAGAAGAGGGCTTTCTGCTCAGGGTCGAGAAAGGGTATCTCAATAAGAATGGACGCTATCATCTTAAAGGGCCGCTAGGCTTTGACCTGTTACAGAGTCAGCCCGTGCCCAAGTATGTCAGTCAGTCCGATCTCAAGTTATTCCATCTGCTGCGCCAAGCGCTCTCTACAGAACAGTTGAGCCGTGCTCAGGACGCTATGGTGATCCCGCTGCCACGTGAAGGTCATAGCGAAAAGCTCGCCCTTGGCGCAGATTTCTACAGCTTGCTGCTTGCAACGGGTCGCTGCTTTTACGCTAAGGTGGGCGCCAAGCCACTGGAACTGGTGACCCATTATGATGAAGATTACTTAGATGAAGCCTACCTGGTTAATCTCTGTCCTGGCTGCTGGTTAGATACCTGCTCTGGTACAGGGATTGTCGATAAGCGCGCCGATAACAGGGTCAACCAGAGCCTGCTTCAGCAGGTAGATCTCGATGGCGACTGGCTGCCCAAGCTTGAGATCGTTCGAGAGTCGCTGGAATATGACTGGAGCGATGTCGTGATGGCGCCAATCGATGTGGCCCGTTTTAGCATGGTGCATCGCGGCGGCTCCTATGATTTTGAATCGTTAAGCTATCTTGGTGCTGGACATAAAGGGTTTATGGCCCAATTTGCCAAGTGTCAGTTGCTGCTTAATGGCTTTCCCTTGCTCACCAGCCAGTTTGAACCTGCGCTAACTCAGATGTTATCCGATGGGCTGCGCCTAATCCCTGGCGAGGTAAGCGAGCATGTGGTCTTGCTCCGTTATCTCTCTTTGCTCGGATGGCAGATAGAGCTGGTCGCCAAGCAGCGGTTTGTTAAGGTGGCGGCCAATGCCTGGTATGGAGAGGTTAATAGCGGCGATAAAGATTGGTTCGAGTTAAGTCTGGGCGTTGAGGTCGAAGGCAAGCGGGTAAACCTGCTGCCACTGCTGGTAAACCTTATTCGTCAAGGCAAACTCAGCCGTGACGGTATGACCAAAGAGGTGGCCTTAGAGCTGGAATCCGGCGCCATTTTGACCCTGCCCGCCGATCGGATACGACGTATTCTTGGGGTATTAGATGAGTTGTTTACGCCTCAGCCGCTGGATCAGCGCGAGCAGCTTAGATTAGCCAAGCACCATCTGGGGCGTCTGCCACTATTGGACGAAGCGATGGCGCCAAATGGCCAGGATAGCCAGTCGCTAAAATGGCTGGGTGAAGCCAAATTAAGACGCCATGCACTCGCCTTGGGTGAATATATCAAGCGCGTAGGCAGAGACCAGCAGACCTTTGTCACGCCGACAGGGCTAAATGCCGTATTACGCCCCTACCAGGAGCAAGGCGTGATCTGGCTGCAATTTATCAAGCAGCAGGGTTTTGGCGGGATTTTGGCCGATGATATGGGACTGGGTAAGACCTTACAGACCCTGTGCAGCATCTTGCTTGATAAACAGGCCGGGGTGATTAAGGCGCCTGTTTTGGTGGTGGCGCCCACCAGTTTACTGAGTAACTGGCAGCGTGAGATCGCTCAGTTTACCCCAGAGCTCAGTAGTTTTGTCTGGAGCGGTCGTCTGCGCCACGAAAATGAGCAGGCCCTCAATGACGTGGATATTCTGATCACCAGCTATGGGATCTTAGCTCAGGACGCCGAGCGGCTGACCAAGCACAACTGGCATCAGGTGATTCTGGATGAAGCCCAGACCATTAAGAATAGCCGTAGTCGGGTGACTAAATTGGTTAATCGACTCCAGACACGCCACCGTCTTTGTTTGACCGGCACGCCGATGGAGAATCATCTGGGCGAGCTGTGGTCGCTGTTTCATTTCCTTATGCCGGGCTTTCTCGGCACGGCGACGCAGTTTCAGCGCCAGTTCAAGCAGCCCATAGAGAAAGATAACTGTGACACCAGTCGACAGCGCTTAGCTCAGCGTTTGGCGCCCTTTATGCTCAGACGTACCAAGAGCCAGGTGGCTACCGAGTTGCCGAAAAAGACGGTGATCAATACCCTTATTGAGCTCAGTCAGAGCCAGTCGGATCTCTATGAGACCATACGCCTGACGGTGGCTGAGCAGGTGCAACTGGCGCTTTTGCAAACCGGCGCCAAGGCGAATCGTTTGATGATCAGCAATGCGCTGCTGAAACTGCGACAAGTCTGTTGCCATCCGGCGATGCTCAAACTTGGTCAGCAAGATGAAATCAAGGGGGCTGTCGAGGGCGCAGATACAATCGCAGATGTCGAAACCCAAAGTGAATCATCTAAGCTGGCCTGGTTAGAAAATAAGTTACCCAGCATGATAGAAGATGGGCGTAACATCTTAATCTTTTCATCATTTACCACTATGTTGGATCTGATTGCCGAGCAGCTCGATCGCCAGCAGATAGGGTATGAGATGCTCACCGGCCGTAGCCGACATAGAGATAAGATCATAGATCGCTTTCGCCGCGGGGAGGTTAATGTATTTCTGATCAGCCTCAAGGCGGGAGGGTCGGGGCTCAATCTTACCGAGGCTGATGTGGTTATCCATGTTGACCCATGGTGGAACCCTGCCGCCGAAGAGCAGGCCAGTGACAGAGCCTATCGTATCGGTCAGCAAAAGCCTGTGTTTGTCTACAAGTTGATCTGCCAAAACACGGTGGAAGAGCGAATTCAGCAGTTGCAGCAGAGCAAACATGCACTGGCCCAAAGTATGTATCAGACCGAGAGTTTGACGGCGGCAGAGATGGATAAGGATGATTGGCTGGCCCTGCTGCAACCTATCACAGAGCAGCCAATCACAGATTAAGCTGCTTTACTCGCCTTGAATGGTAAGAATAAGCGTGCGTGAGCTGGCGCGGTTTCGGGCCTCACACAGGTAGACGCCTTGCCAGGTCCCCAGATTAAATTCGCCGTTTGTGATGGGCAAGGTAAGTTCACTGCCCAGTATCGATGATTTAAGGTGCGCAGGCATGTCATCTGAGCCCTCATAGGTGTGGGTGTAATAGGGCTCGTTTTCAGGCACTAGTCGATTGAAGAAACGTTCGAAATCTTCGCGCACACTGGGATCGGCGTTCTCGTTCAAGGTCAGTCCGGCCGAGGTGTGTTGCAGCAAGAGATGGGCGAGACCTATCTTTATCTGTTGCAATTGGGGAGCAGCGCGGTAGATCTCTTCGGTGATCAGATGAAATCCGCGGGTTTTGGCTGGTAAACTAATCTCAACTTGCATCCACATGTTAGGTTTTCCTACGCTATTTTATCGCCCAATCAGGGCACTTTTTGTTATCGTGCTAAGAGTGCGCTAACAGCCTCATCTTTGTAAAGCGACTTTTAAATCAATGACTGTATAAAATGTAAAAGTGCCGCAAAGGAGCTTTGCTCACACTCGATTGTCTGTTTAGGTAAGCATAGTTAGTGGGCGCGATAAAGGCAGAGAAAAAGCCTGGTGTCAGGGGCAGAAAGTCAGTGCTGGGCTGTTACGCCGACAGAGCAAAAGCATAGCGCCAGATCCCTAAGGCCTACAGCTAAATAAAGGGCTCAAGTAAACAAATTGGGTAATAGGAGTAATAAGGGTGGCAGTGTGGTAAGCGAGGCAAAAGCCATGCTCATTAAGGCTCAACAAAGCGCAGAACCTGGTGATCAAACCGGGCAGGTAAATGCGCTAGGGCCCTACTATTATCTTGAGAATTTCAAGGCGATGTTGGTTGGGGTAGAGCAGCGCTATGGCGATCTACTCGATAAGGTTGAAAGTGACTTTATTCAGACGTTTAACCTGCTTCACCGTGACGCTCAATGTCTATTGGTCAGATTGATAACGCGCAAAGGCCCATGGTTTTGTCGCCCACAACTCAATTACCTTGAGATAAACGATACCGAAGGCGCCATACAGGCACTGCTTGAGGCAGGTTTTATTCACTATGGTCAGCCTGAGCTAAGCTGGCTATTACAGCAAACGACCAAAACTGAACTTGTCCGGCATCTTGCTGAGGTGGGCCAAGAACACCAGTCAGACCCAGTAGCACAGCCACATTTAGTCGCACAGCCAGACTCAGTAGCACATCCAGACTCAGGGGCGAAGCCTGAAAACGTAATAGCATCTGAGCCAGGCTCAGGCCAAGCCCAAACCCAAGTTCATACCCAAGCTCATGCCCAAGCCCAAGCTCAAGCATCTATCATCTCGCACCCACAGGATGGAGTCGCCAGACTCAGTGTAAAGCAGCTTAAGCGGCTTAAAAAGAGTGAGTTGGTCTCGCTGATAATGTCGTTGGCATGCGCCGATACGTCTGTCGCAAACTCGGGTTCTACGCAGAATCAGCAGCACGGGGAACAGTCAGCGTCTGATGAGTTTATCGCCACACTCTTGCAGCGACTCGCGCCAGGTGAACACTGGTTTAGGTTTACAGACAAGGCGCCGTATCGGCGTTTTGAACTCCTTTATTTCGAACGCTTAAGTCAGAATCTCAGCCAGTTTATTTTGGCCGATTTAGGTATCCATCAATTTGATGCTTATTTGGTAAATTGCGCAAGCCGCAGCTTTATTACTCGAGAAGAAATAGAGGCTTTCTATCATTTAAATGATTTATATCAGCAGTTTGATGAGTTGTCTTTAGATGTTAAACAGACGGGCTTGTCTGTCAAAAAAATTGATGCTTTCTGTGTTGGTTTGACCGCTTTTGTCTGCTTAACCCATCAGAGATTAGTACGTCTGCACCAGGGACTCATGCTGCAGATAGCCCGCCAATATGAACGTTTGCACGAATTTGAAACCGCCTTAAACCTCTATGAGGTTTGTGATCGCCCGCCGAGCCGCGAGCGCCGCGTCCGCTGCCTGCAAAAGCTGGCAAAAGATCGGCAGGCACTTGAGCTGGTTGGCGAGATGATTGACTCGCCTCTTGAAGAGAGTGAGCGACTGGTGGCCAGGCGCATGCAAAAGGCGCTGCATCGAAACCTTAAGCTACCAGCGCCGGATAGATGGCAAGGCCAGTTTGAAACTTTGCATCTCGCCACTGAGCGCACAAGCCATAGGGTTGAGCAAAGCGCGGCGATGAAGCTGGCTGTTGTGAATGACAAAAAGGCGGTTAATAGCGTGCGCGGGGAGATCACAGAGACGGTTTTTTGCTTTGAGGTTGAAAACCGCTTGTTTTGCAGCCTGTTTGGTCTGGCGTTTTGGGACATCATCTTCTCAGATGTTAAAGGCGCTTTTGCCAATCCATACCAGAGTCGGCCTAGCGACATGTATTACTCGAGTTTTTATCCTCAGCGCAGGGCGGCAATCGAGGCACGTCTTAAGGAGTTAAACGCGGGTAACACAGAGTCCATCACCCGTCATTTTCATCAGAAATTTGGCCTCACTAACGACTGGGTTCACTGGCCGCTCTTCATGCCTTATGAGTTTATTAATCAGGGTAGATCGACAGTGGTTAAAAATCCGGGAGATGCTCAGGATGCCTCTCAGGTTGAACAAGGCATTGGTTATCTTGCGGGTCAACTAGTCGATAGTTTTGTATTAGATGGAAAGGTCTCAAGTGTTCCAGAAGGAGGGAGTTTAGCCTTGCCTTTGGGTGACGATGCGCTGCCGCTGCTGCTTAACTTGGCGCTGCAGGCGTTTAGTGGGCCGATGCTGGCCAAGCTATTTCGTCAGATGCTTTTCGATCTACGTTACTACCGCGCAGGATTTCCCGATCTGATTCGTTTTCATTTGAAGACAGACCTTGATAGTGCCACAACTAAAATAGGCGCCATGGTGAGCGCCGAGCTTATTGAGGTCAAGGGGCCAGGCGACAGCCTGCGAGATAATCAGCTGATATGGCTAGATTGGTTTAATCGACACGGGATTAAGGCCAGTGTCTGCTATCTTTCCTGGGAAGGATAATGGAGCCGCTTTTAAGGCGATGCTTTAAGCCTACTTATTTTGACGATCAATTTTTTTGCTAATCCTGTGAATAAGATGCAGCATAGTAAGAATTCAAAGCGTCTGGTCGCGTTATAGCGCTAAATGGCGCAGTAACAAAGAATCGCTCATACCCGGTGCAGGAGGATAAGATGACAAGCTTAATGGCACAGACTAAGCAGCGACTGCTCGGTACCAGTCTGGCTGCAGCGCTGCTTACGCTACTTGGCGCCTTACCTATAGGAACCAGTTACGCCGAGCCGCGGTTAGATCTAAGCGCGAGAACCCTACAAGGTGAACTTCGCTCACTCAAGCAGTATGAAGGCAAGGTGGTCTATGTGGATTTTTGGGCATCCTGGTGCGCGCCATGTCGTGACTCTTTTCCCTGGATGGAACAGATGCACCAGCGTTATGCCAAGCAAGGTCTGGCGATCGTCGCGATCAATCTTGATAGCGACAGTGAGATGGCTAAACCCTTTCTGGCCGATTTTGCCACCAGCTTCGATATTCTTTACGATCCTAAAGGTGAGGTCGCGGGCCATTTCAATCTGCAGGGGATGCCGAGCAGCTACCTGTTTGATGCCAAGGGACAACTGGTGAGTGAACATCTGGGCTTTTTTAAATCTAAGCAGCCGGCCGTCGAACAGGAGATTAAGGCATTGCTGAGACAAAGGAACGCTAATGAAAAATAGTCAAAGCGCTCTGTTTATCCTCGCGCTCTTATTATTGCCAGCATGTTCCAGCCTTGGCGTACAGCCATGGGAGCGCGGTCAGTTTGCCAGAGAGGATATGCAGCCTGATACCGATGAGATGGATATGTCGATAGAAGATCATATCTATTTCAGTAAGGAGGCGTCCAGTGGCGGCCGCACCCTGGCAGGTGGTGGTTGCGGCTGTAATTAGGGCATAAGCCAAGTCGGCGATAAGTCAGCTCGGTGAGACAGTGCAAGCAAAGGAATGATATAGCGTGAACCATAGGGTAAAACAACAGCGTCATCAGCCAACCGCTACCCAGCAGGGCGATACTGTGATGGCCTCACTCTTGATGGCCAGTAGCTTGTTTCTTGGCGTCGGAGATGTAAACGCCACAGAGGTGCTTACTAATGATGCTGGGGCCACTGAGTTAGGGGCTAACGAGACAGGCACAGACGAGACAGGCACAGACGAGATAGTCGCCAAGGAGCGAGAAGCGAGTCAAGCTCAGGTAAGTACAACCAAATATGAGAGCAGGTCAGAGACGGATCCGCTCGCTGGAGCCAAGATAGAGGCCGCCTTAGTCTACTACCAAGAGCGCGATCGAGTAACCGCAGCCGAAGGGATCATACATTATCGACAGGCCTTGGATGACAGCAATACCTTAAGGGCAAAGATAGCCCTCGATGCCCTAACAGGCGCCTCAGCCAATGGCGCGGTGATCCAGGCAAGGCCCCAGAGTTTTACCCGACCTTCAGGAACCGGCGTCTATCAGGCGCGAGCGGGCGAATTGCCCTTGGACGATACCTTTAAAGATACCCGCTTACAGTTAAGTGCCAACTGGCAGCATCTTTTTTCTGCTAAATGGCAAATGAATCTCGGTGGCTATCTGTCGCGGGAATACGACTATACCTCTATTGGCGTTAATGGCAGCGGCGAGCATTCCTTTAATCAAAGCAATACTCAAGTGTTCTTTGGCTCAGCCTATTACTTCGACATAGTGGATCCCGTCGGCGGCAGGCCTGTGGGACTTAGCGAGATGGTGTTTAGAAAGGACTTTGCCAGCGAGGAGGCGTTTAGACAGGCTTTTGACGCCACCCGCCGTTACGACAGCGCCCTTAAACGCACCTTAGATCTTAACCTTGGCGTGACACAGACACTGAATACTCACTGGCAGGCGCAGCTAAGTTATAGCCTCTCTGCTGTATCTGGGTATCTGAGTGATGCTTATAAGGTTGTCAGCCGTATCGATGGTGTTGGTCAGGCGCAGGGGTATCATTATGAAGCGCGTCCGGATGAGCGACTCAAACATAACCTGTTTGCCATGGCAAAGGGCGCATTAACCTCAGGCACGCTGACCTTTTCCTATCGCTATAGTGACGATGACTGGTCAATTCAGGCGCATACCCTAGATGCGCGTTACCGATACAATTTAACGGATGGTGGCTATTGGCAATGGCAGTTCAGAGCCTATCTTCAACAGGCCGCCGAATTTTATCGCCTCTATCTGACTGAGGGAGAAGCCTTACCCGAGTTCGCTTCGGCCGATCATCGCCTCGGAAAGCTTGAGACCTATACCTTAGGGGTGAAATACGCGCACAAGTTAGATGCAGGTCAGCTCGCCAGCATCAGATTAGCCTACTATCAACAGCGGCCACAAAACCCGGGTATCAGTTTACCTGGTGAGTTGGCAAGCTATGATCAATTCCCCCGTCTAGATGCCATAGTGCTGCAGTTGGGAATGCGATTTTGAATCCGCAAACCTATGAGATCAGCCTGTCGCCGCTGCCCGGCGTAGAAAAGCCTAAATATGGTCAGCATCACGGCCAGCTTGCGCCCCTCGGGGTTAAAGCAGAATTTATCGCCATGGCGAGTCGCTGTGAGATCTTAGTCAGGCATAAGGTTGGTGCAGTTGAAGAGCAAGCTTATAGCAAAGCGAACTCAGAGATAGAGCGCGCCATCATCGAGGCGACTGATGAGGTCAGGCGCATAGAGGCTAAATACAGCCGTTTTGACCGCGAAAGCCTGCTTAGTGAGATCAATCGCCGCGCCGGTGAGTGGCAACCCCTAGATGATGAAACCTTAGGTCTGTTAAAGTTTGCCGAGCATTGCTACCAATTGAGTCTGGGACAGTTTGATATCACCTCCGAGCCTGTGATTGCGCTTTGGCCATTTGGAGACCGTCATGCCTGCCCGCCAAGTAAGCAAGTTATTCAAGCCGCTCGCAAACGGGTAGGGTTTAACAACCTCGATATCCAAGACAAGCGTTTATGGTTACCTGAGGAGATGGGGATCGATTTTGGTGGGCTTGCTAAGGAGTACGCCGCCGATAGAGCGATGGCGATTCTGACCAAGGCACTGCCTGATTGCGATCTGCTGGTGAATCTTGGTGGCGATATGATCACGTCACCAGCGCCCGCCCATGGCTGGCAGATAGGGATCGAAGATCCCAAGGCGCTGGATTCGGCCGAGCGGGTGGTGACCCTTAATGAAGGCGCGCTGGCCACCAGTGGTCATTCCCGACGTTATCTTATTCATGAGGGCAAACGCTACGGCCACATTATCGACCCAAGTACAGGCTATCCCGTAAAGGGAGCGCCCTTGTCGGTCAGTGTGTTTGCGCCTCAGTGCGTAGTAGCGGGCATGTTGGCCACCTTGGCTATGCTTCAGGGACAAGAGGCAGAAGCCTTCCTTTCTAGTCAGGGCGTCGTCCATCATATTATCCGTGGCTAGCTTTTCATGGCTCGCTTTTCAGGTATTCGAGTTGCGGGATCGAGTCAATATTGATGCTCACTTTGCCCTTTCTGGTGCTCGTTTATCCGGCATGACTCTGGTAGAGTGTTTATAAATCAATGACTTTAGTTTAGTAAGTCATCAATAATAGCTTTACTCAATGTGCATGCGCGTTTTGCCAAATAGAGGCGCATGCGCACTAATAAAATGTTATGTGTACAGGAGTTTAGCCGTGATTGAATCGTATACTAAAAATTTTTGGCTAAATGAATTGAAGGGCTCTGCTGAGTTCTTAGAAAGCTTATATAGAACAACTGTCTGGGATAATGAACTTGAATTTAAAACCGAGAAAGCTGTATTTCTGGGTTTTTACGCAATACGTAAACTTAGAGAAAGTAAGTTATTAAGTAACGTAGTTTGCGGGTTAAATACTAGTTTAATATCACACCCGACGAGGAAAGCTGTGTCATCTAATAAAGGTGAACATTGGTCTAAAAAATATAATATGGGGCAAAGCGACGATAAAACTTTACCTTTAAAAGTTTTATGTGACCAATTTGTGCACAGTAAAATTTATTCACCGTTTGTTCCTTGTGGGTTAGGGTGCATGGGTTTCTTCTTTGCATCTGATAGTGAGTGTAAAAATCAGGTTTATTATGTTCAACTAATTAAAATTGTAAGTTTGTTTTTAAGTGTTGTTCACGATAAGAAGATAGATTTAGAATTTGAGGTAAATGGTAAACAGATCACTGCTAAAAACCTTAAAGAGCACACATAGCAAGCGCGTTAAACGGAACGTCAACAGTTGGCTATTGTTCGTTTCTAACAAATTTAGTCAACTATTTCCGTCCGCTTAAGCGGGTGTTATTCCATATAAATTGCTACCTGAAACCTGCGCCCATAAAAAAACGCCCCGTAGGGCGTTTTTTATTGCAGAACTTGCTTTAGAAGTTCGCAGATTTTGGTGCTCGTGGGAATGGGATCACGTCACGGATGTTCGATACGCCAGTCACGTATGAAACCAGACGCTCGAAGCCCAGACCAAAGCCTGAGTGCGGCACTGTGCCGTAACGGCGCAGGTCACGATACCACCAGTAATCTTCCTTGCTCAGACCCATCTCATCCAAGCGAGTATCTAGTACGTCCAGACGCTCTTCGCGCTGAGCACCACCGATGATTTCACCAATACCAGGTGCCAATACGTCCATGGCGGCAACTGTTTTGCCGTCTTCGTTAAGACGCATGTAGAAAGCTTTGATATCTTTCGGGTAGTTCTTCACGACGACAGGCGCCTTGAAGTGCTCTTCAGCCAGGTAGCGTTCATGCTCAGACTGCAGGTCGATACCCCACTCAACGTCGAATTCGAACTGCTTGCCACATGCTTTTAGAATCTCGATGGCATCTGTGTAATCAACCTGAGCGAAATCGCTGCTAACGAAGTTCTCTAGACGCTCGATAACTGTCTTGTCGACACGTTGGGCGAAGAACTCAAGATCGTCGCGGCGCTCATTAAGCACGGCGCGGAAACAGTACTTCAGCATACGCTCGGCCAGACCGGCAACATCGTTTAGATCGGCAAAAGCCACTTCTGGCTCAACCATCCAGAACTCTGCCAAGTGGCGGCTGGTGTTAGAGTTTTCGGCGCGGAACGTTGGGCCGAAGGTATAGATCTTAGACAAGGCACAAGCATAGGTTTCACCGTTCAGCTGACCCGATACGGTGAGGAAAGATTCCTTACCGAAGAAGTCTTCGCTGAAATCGACTTTGCCGTCGTCGGTGCGTGGCAGGTTTTCAAGATCCAGTGTCGATACACGGAACATCTCACCAGCACCTTCACAGTCAGAAGCAGTGATCAGTGGCGTTGAAACCCAGATAAAACCTTCTTCGTTGTAGAAGCGGTGAATCGCCTGAGACAAACAGTTACGCACGCGGGCTACCGCGCCAATAATGTTGGTACGTGGACGCAGGTGAGCCAGTTCGCGCAAATGCTCAATAGAGTGGCGCTTAGCCGCCATCGGATAGGTATCAGGATCTTCAACCCAGCCTGTGACCTCAACCTTGGTCACTTGTAGCTCAAACGCTTGACCCTTACCCGGTGAGTCAACCACTTCACCTGTCATGATGACAGAGCAACCAGCGGTTAGGCGTAAGATTTCGTCATCGTAATTGTCTAAGCTATTTGGCACAACGCCCTGGATGGGATCAAAACAGGAACCATCATATACGGCAAGAAAAGAGATGCCGGCCTTGGAATCTCGGCGAGTTCTTACCCAACCGCGTACGGTAACTTGCGAACCGATCGCAAAATCACCTTTAAATACAGAAGCGACAGATGCAGTGCTCATTGTTGCTTAGTTCTCCAACGAAACGTTTTATTAAAAATTTTGGAGGTTTATATTACCTTGCTGGTGGCTTTTCTCAAGGGAAAAACAGCAGATAAACTGGCTTAAAAGCAAATAAAATGGGCATTTGCGCTAAGCCAGGCCTATGCGCCATAAAAAAGCGGCCTTTATCGCTCGCTTATCTGCTGTTGGTGCTAGGGTGGAAAGCTTGTTATGCTTAAAATATGGCCAGCTAATTCAGTGGGCTAGATGTCAGAGGGCTAGATGAAAAAAGTCAAAATTTTCCAGATTTTTTTAGGCACCTTGTCGATCCTGGGTTGGTCCCTGGCGGTATATGCCTTGATACTCTTTGGTGAGGCCAGACCGGATCGCGCCGTGGGCTATTTTCTCAGTAAGGGCGCAAGCGTAAGGTTGACCTGGGACCCGACGATTACTTTAAGGCTTGAGTATGTGATCTGGACCTGCGCCGCCATCAGCTTGGTCAACTTAGCTTTTAACTTCTATGTGGCTCACCATAGCCGCATGGGCTATTGGTTTAATATCCCCTTGCTGCTGTTAACCTCAACCGCTGCCGGCCTCTATCTTAAGTTTTTTGTCTCTATCTAATCGGCTATCTGGCGGCAAAGCCTGTCTATCATGGCAGCGGTGGCGCCCCAGATAAAATAATCTTCGTAAGGAATAAAGTAGACGGGATAGTGCACGCCGCGGCGGGAGAACTGTTTCTTGATGCGGTTAGCCGGGTCCATCAGAAAGCTTAAAGGGACCCTAAAGAGCTCATCCACCTCGCCGGGATCTAATATCGGCTGAAACTCCTCTCTGACGACTCCTATGATGGGAGCGATAGCAAAACCGGTAAAGGTGTTAAACATAGGGTACTGACCTAACACCTCGACATTGTCTCTTGGCAGGGCGATCTCTTCAAAAGCCTCGCGCAGGGCGGTGTCGGTATAGTTGAGATCGCTTTGCTCCACCTTACCACCGGGAAAGCTTATCTGCCCTGGGTGGGCTCTGAGATGGTCGGGACGGCGAGTGAGCAGCAACTCAAGTTCACTGCCAGTTTGGATCAAAGGGACGAGTACGGCAGCTTGCCGCAAAGAGCGATGGGTCTGCGGCCCAGTGTCAGTGGGCAACTGATGCAGATTATAGCGCTGTTTAAACTCGTCCAATCTCATAAAGCCTCTTCGTCACCTAACTAGCGACTCAGCACAGGTAATATTCTACTTACCTTATCATAGCTTTCCTGATATTCGGCATCGACCTGGGAGTCGGCCACTATGCCACCACCGGCCCAACAATAGAGGCGGGTGGCCTCGGCGACTAAGGTACGTATGGTAATGCTGGTATCCATCTGGCCATCTTGGCTGATATAACCTATCGAGCCACAGTAAAGGCTGCGACGTGAGGGCTCCAGCTCTTCGATGATCTCCATGGCGCGGATTTTAGGTGCGCCCGTAATGGAGCCTCCGGGAAATGCTGCTCTGAGCAGATCGCAAGGGCTGTTTGGCGCTGCGAGCTTGGCGGTTACCGTGCTGACCAGGTGATGCACCGCCGGAAAACTTTCGATGGCAAATAGATGCGGCACTCGCACGCTACCTGGGCTCGCCACCTTACCGATATCGTTTCGCAGCAGATCCACGATCATCAGGTTTTCGGCGCGATCTTTCTCCGATGCAGCCAAGGCTTTGGCGGCGGCCTTATCTGCTACTGCATCACTTGCTCTGGCCATGGTGCCCTTGATGGGCTTGGTTTCTATGGCATCGCCCTTAAGTTTGATAAAGCGCTCGGGCGAGATAGAGAGGATGGCGTGCTTTTCTAAACGTATAAAGGCAGAGAAGGGCGCCTTGTTGCTCGCCCTGAGTTTGAGGTAAGCCTGCCACTCATCGCCTTGATATTCGGCCTCGAAGCGCTGGGTCAGATTGATCTGATAGCAATCGCCGCTGTGCAGGTACTCCTGCACGCGATCAAACTTGTCTTTGTACGCTGCTTGAGTGATTTGCGCTTGCCAGTCACGGCTTAACTTAAATGCCTTACTTGGTTCTGTTTGAGCATTGAGAAAGGCGTTGACTGTATTTAGTCGCTCGGCTAAGGCCTGCTCGCCATGGTAGTGAACCAGAGACCATTCTTGCTTTTGGTAGCAAAAGATCAGCGCCCAATCGTAGAGGCCAACATTCATCTCGGGCAGGCTAATATCTTTCTCAGCAATTTCAGGCAACTTTTCGATACGCCGACCCAGATCATAACTAAAGGCGCCCAGCGCTCCACCACTAAAGGGCAGGTCAGTGTCATATTGCTGTGGGAAATAGTGTGCAATGGTCCCTTGCAGTGTCAAAAAGGGATCGCCACTGTGGGTTTCGTGAGCCTTGCTGCTCCCTTGTAACGATGAGCGCGTGTGATCTATTGCTGTGACACCGTCTTGGCTGGTGATGGTCGCAAGAGGATCGAAGCTGATGATGTCGTATTGGGCATCACAATGATCGGCGCTGGCAGAGTCTAAAAGTATGGCCCAGGGCAGGTGAGCGAAGCGGCCAAATACTTCAGTGGTGGTGAGTTGCCAGTCTAATTTTTGCACTGCAACGCCTTGAGTCGACGAAAAATCCATCGATAACCCTTATCTAAAATGTGATGTTCCCCTAAAAGTCGCGAAAGAGTATCATATTGTGAACGGATTAAAAAAAAATACGCGACCCTGCAAAAGGGCGGTGAATAACCAAACTGTGAGTAAGGAAATGTCTGTGACTATAGAACAGCCCATCATCAAGCAAGCGGACCTCATCGAGAGTGTCGCCGACGCACTACAATATATCTCCTATTACCACCCTAAAGATTTCGTTGATGCCATGGCAGAAGCCTATGAGCGTGAAGAAAGTGCGGCGGCAAAAGATGCTATCGCGCAGATCTTGATTAACTCGCGCATGTCTGCCGAAGGCAAGCGTCCGCTATGTCAAGATACAGGTATTGTGACCTGTTTCGTTAAGATAGGCATGGGCGTCAAGTGGGATAAGACAGACATGACAGTGCAGCAGATGGTGGATGAAGGGGTAAGACGCGCCTACACCAACCCTGATAACCCGCTGCGCGCCTCTATCGTTGCCGACCCTGCCGGTGGCCGCAAGAACACCAAAGACAACACCCCATCTGTGGTACACGTTGAGATGGTGCCAGGCAACCATGTTGAAGTTGCCATCGCTGCCAAGGGGGGCGGATCGGAAAACAAATCTAAGATGGTGATGCTAAACCCCTCAGACGATATCGCCGAGTGGGTCGAGAAGACACTACCGACAATGGGCGCTGGCTGGTGTCCACCAGGCATGTTGGGCATAGGTATTGGCGGCACCGCCGAGAAAGCGGCTGTAATGGCCAAAGAAGCTCTGATGGACCCTGTCGATATTCATGAGCTGCAAGCCAAAGGCGCCGAAACTGCAGAAGAAAAGCTGCGTTTGGATATCTTCGAACGTGCCAACAAGCTGGGTATTGGTGCACAGGGCCTTGGCGGTCTGACAACCGTACTGGATATCAAGATCAAATCGGCGCCAACCCACGCGGCTTCAAAGCCTGTGGTGATGATCCCTAACTGCGCTGCAACGCGCCACGTTCATTTCCACCTCGATGGCTCAGGCCCTGCCGAGCTAGAAACACCTAAGCTGGAAGATTGGCCAGAGATCACCCGCGAAGCGGGCGAGGGCGTGCGCCGTGTCGACCTAAACACTGTAACTCAGGCGGACATTGAGCAGTGGAAGAGCGGTGACGTGCTGCTGCTAAACGGTAAGATGCTCACCGGTCGTGATGCGGCTCACAAGCGCATTCAAACTCTGATTGAGAGTGGCGAAGGCCTGCCTGAGGGCGTCGATTTTACCGGTAAGTTTATCTACTACGTGGGTCCGGTCGATCCTGTGGGTGACGAAGTGGTTGGCCCTGCAGGCCCAACGACGGCGACCCGTATGGATAAGTTCACCGACCTGATGCTGGATAAGACAGGCCTGATGGGCATGATAGGTAAGGCCGAGCGCGGCCCAGCCACCGTTGAGTCTATTAAGAAGCACAAAGCGGTTTACCTAATGGCCGTGGGCGGCGCCGCCTACTTGGTTTCTAAGGCTATCAAGAAGTCTCGCGTGGTGGCCTTCGAAGACTTAGGTATGGAAGCCATCTATGAATTTGACGTGACCGATATGCCTGTCACCGTCGCCGTAGACAGCGAAGGGGTCAATGCTCATGAAACGGGCCCAGCGACCTGGCGTGTGAGACTTGCCTAACATAAAGTAAAGCATGAAGAATGGGTGGGTTTTAGGTGAGTCAGGCGACTTGCTTAAACCCCCATTTTTGTTTAGTGTCTGTTGCGATATTTTAGGTGATACTTTTTGGGCTTAGGCGTGTTCGCCTTGCCGTTCAACCACAAAGATGACAATAACAATGAAAAAAACTGCAATCATACTTGCCTTGGCGGCTGCCGGACTGGTCTCTGGCGCTCATGCCGCTACTCAAGAGCCTTTCAAGGTACAACATCTTGTTAAAATGAATAAACTGCATTCCAGTGCTTTGTCTAACGACGGCACAAAAATCGTCTATGCAGTCAAAAAATTTGATGATAAAGGTGAGGCACAATCTGACCTTTATCTTCAGTCACTAAGCGGTGAAGGCAAAGTAAAACGTCTGACCTCGGCAAAGGGTACAGAGCATAGCGTGGCCTTTAGCGCAGATGATAAGAAGATCTACTTCCTAGCCGCGCGCGATGGTAGTTCACAGCTGTATGAGTTGGCACTCGATGGTGGTGAAGCGGTCAAGATCTCTAATCTTCCGCTGGATGTTGAAGGCTTTAAGTTATCTCAAGATGGGGCTCAGGTTGTGATGAATATGCGTGTCTACCCTGAGTGTGACACCTTAAAGTGCACCGCAGACAAGCGCGATAATGAAGCCGAGCGTAAATCTACCGGTCGCGAATACAAGCAGTTGATGGTACGCCACTGGGATACCTGGAGCGATCACACTCGCAGCCATCTGTTTGTTGCCCAGCTTAACGGCACAATCATTAAGGATGCGGTAGATGTCACCAAGGGGCTGGATACCGAAACTCCGCCACTGCCATTTTCGGGTATGGAAGAAGTAACCTTTACCCCAGACGGTAAGTATGTGGTTTATAGCGCCAAGGCGCCAAGCAAATCACAGGCATGGGAAACCAACTATGACCTATGGCAGGTGTCAGTGCTCGGTGGTGAGGCGAAAAACCTGACCGAGAGCAACAAGGCGTGGGATGCGCAGCCGACTTTCTCGGCCGATGGCCGTTACTTGGCTTATCTTGCCATGACCAAGCCGGGCTTCGAGGCGGATCGTTACCGCGTCATGCTGCGTGACACAGTTACAGGTCAAGAGAAAGAAGTCGCACCGCTTTGGGATCGCAGCCCAAGCTCGCTGACATTCGGCGCCGACAACCGCACGCTGTATGTAACAGCTCAAGATGTGGGTCAGGTCAGTATCTTCGAAATTAACACCCAGTTTGGCGATGTGAAGACGCTCAACAACGACGGCAGCAACAGCATTCTTGGTGTGACTGGCGACAAGATTGTCTTCAACCATAAGAGTTTGGTTGAGCCGGGCGATCTTTATACCATGTCTCTCGACGGTCAAAACCTAAATCGTCTGACCGAAGTGAACAAGGACAACCTAGCCAAGATCAAGTTTGGTGAGTTTGAGCAGTTCAGCTTCAAGGGTTGGAACAACGAAGAAGTTTACGGTTACTGGATAAAACCGGCTAACTACAAGCAAGGCAAGAAGTATCCTGTTGCCTTCCTGGTACACGGTGGTCCACAAGGCTCATTCGGTAACTCGTTCAGCAGCCGCTGGAACGCTCAGCTATGGGCTGGTGCCGGATACGGCGTGGTGATGATCGACTTCCACGGCTCAACCGGTTACGGCCAGGCCTTTACCGACTCTATCTCTAAAGATTGGGGCGGCAAGCCGCTAGAAGATCTGCAGAAAGGCCTAGCAGCGGTGACGGCGCAGCAGAAGTGGCTTGACGGCGATCGTGCCTGTGCTCTGGGCGGCTCATACGGTGGCTACATGATGAACTGGATCCAAGGTAACTGGAACGACGGTTTTAAGTGTCTGGTTAACCATGCGGGTCTGTTCGACATGCGCTCTATGTACTATGTGACCGAAGAACTCTGGTTCCCAGAATTTGAATTTGGCGGTACGTACCAGGATAACAAGGAGCTGTTCGAGAAGTTTAACCCAGTTAACTATGTCGATAACTGGCAGACACCTATGCTGGTTATCCATGGTGAGAAGGATTTCCGAGTGCCTTACGGTCAAGGTCTTGCCGCATTTAGTTTCATGCAGCGTAAGGGCATTCCATCTGAACTGCTTATCTACCCAGATGAGAACCACTGGATCCTTAACCCAGATAACCTAGAGCAATGGTATGCCAATGTACTAGGTTGGATGGATCGCTGGACAGAAAAGTAGTTTCGTCAGTGTCTTCAAAGAGCGGGTGATATTTTAGTCACCCGATCATAGAAATAAAAAGCCAGAACTGAGTTCTGGCTTTTTTGTGTGTGACTGTCTCGTCCTGAAATGTGTTTACTCTTTTAGGTCGTGCTATGACGGGTACTTGGCGCTGTGACTGAGCTTGAAAAATGCTCGAAAATAATCAACCACAAGATGGGTAATAATAGGATTTCAGTGAATATCCCTATTGAACCTATATCACCGAAAAATAGTGTTTGCTCAATAAACCTAACAAAGCCCATGGGATCCCAAGGTGCCGCATTGATATTACCGTGCAGCATCATGGAAAGGACGATAACAAGCCCAATGGCTAACCACTTTCTAGCCGGTTCATAGGTAGAGATCAAGTAGGCTGGGATCAACGCCGCCAAACCAATGCCAATGAAATTTTGCGCAATATGATAAAAGTCGAAGTTGTTGTTCCACTCAAGCCACCAAAACACCTTACGAGCCGCGGCGATACCGATAGCAGCAATGGTTAAGGCGTAGTAACAGGTCGCGATACACGCACTGAGTAGCAATAATCTTAGGTAACTCATCAATAATCATCCTTAAAATTTACAGCGTTCCCGATTCGGGCCAATCTTGAGCAGAGAAGAACAGGCATAAAAAGTGGCGCTCTCCCGATTAAATCTGTCCTTTAGATTGAGTCTATAAATTGAAAAACTACAGTTGTGTTACACCTTTTACAACTAAAACCGCAGCTTATTACAAAATGCTACTCGTCGCTGAATGGGCAGAGTGTCTGAGGCGTCAGGTTAATCAGGCGAGTGCATGTTTACCCGTTTTAATGACGAGCATGTTTTGCCATTTATGGATTAAGTGCTTAGACGTGGTGTTGCATTGAACTGCTTAACGCAGCATGACTTATTAGCTGTTCACTAAACCCAAAAATCTGCGAGCTTTGCTTTTCAGGTATTGGTTTGTGATAACGACACCGGCTTAATCAGCGTCGTTATTCATAGCCGAGATATCAATAAGTCAATCAGGCCAAGCAAGAGTACTTACTCTGGCCTTCATCTTTAATGTCCGGGCATGCCGTCGTTGATGCGGTACCAGGAAGTGAGGCTGTATCTGTCGTGGTGTGACAGTGAGACCTCGTGAGGGAAGAGTTCGCTTAAGAAGATCACCATGGTGCCAAATCTTGGCTCGACTACTTGGAAAGGCTTGGTTTCGTCTCCTTGATACATCAGGAGTTCACCACCGTGGCTCGGTTGCCAGTCGGGGTTGAGATAAAGAATGCTGGTGAGCCTACGGTTGGTCTGGCCGCGAAACGCATCGAGATGACGTTTATAGAAAGCGCCGGGAGCGTAATAGGCGAGCATAGCTTCTTGATCGAACAGGCCCAGGTAGAGATAACGGTTAACTGCCAGGCGTAGTTGCTCCGACCAGGCGAAATAGTCCTGCGTAAAGTCCATTGATTCATTGAGCCAGCAGATCTTATCCCGGCGAATCGACTCTATGACCTGTTGCTCTTGCAGACGACCAATGGCCGCGGCTTTAAAGTCTTCCTGAGAAAGCGCAGTGATGCCGTCCAATAGGGCTTGTAACACGGGCTGAGGCAAGAGGTTATGCATCACCACATAGCCTTGGGTGGCGAGCTGGTCGCAGATGTCGGCAAATAGGGTGTCGTCTAGGGATAAATCTAATTGTGTAGTCAACGGCGTGAGATCTTAATAAGGGGTGAAGCCTTATATCCCTATGCTGACAGTCTGGCTAACTAATAATTTTTGTGGTTAAGATAAAAAGCTTTTCGTGTGACTTTATTCAACTAAAAACAGACGGATACAGCTATTGGTGGACTGACTGGATAAATAAAAAAGGTGCTCTGAGAGCACCTTTTAACACTAACTAATCATCTAGGAAATTAAGCGGGATCTTGATACTTCTTACCATAGAAACTAGCGATAAGGATCGCTTTTAATTCTGCGATCAATGGGTATCTTGGGTTGGCCCCTGTACATTGGTCGTCGAAGGCGTCTTCAGCAAGTTCGTCGAGTTTGGCGAGGAAGTCGGCTTCGTCGACGCCGGCGTCTTTAATTGAAGCCGGAATGCCAATCGTCTTCTTGAGTTCATCGATTTTTTCGAGCAGCGCTTCCACTTTTTGTTCATCGCTAATACCTTCGCCAATAGCGCCTTTTAATTTGAGATGTTCAGCTATCTTTGCGTAACGACAAAGGGCTTTAGGGCGATCGTACTGACTGAAAGCCGCTTGCTTGGTCGGTAGATCGGTCGCGTTAAAGCGGATCACGTTAGAGATCAGCATGGCATTTGCCAATCCGTGTGCCAGGTGGAATTCTGCGCCCAGTTTGTGTGCCATAGAGTGGCAGATCCCTAAGAAGGCGTTGGCAAAGGCGATACCCGCAATGGTCGCGCCATTATGCACTTTCTCGCGGGCGACAGGTGCCTTAGCACCCAAAGTGTAAGCGTCTGGAAGGTGTTTTACTAGCAGATCCATCGCCTGTAGTGCCTGACCATCGCTGTACTCGTTGGCCATCACGCTGACATAGGCTTCCAGTGCATGAGTGATGGCATCGATACCGCCGAAGGCAGTAAGGGACTTTGGCATATCCATCACCAGGTTAGGGTCGACGATCGCCATGTTAGGCGTTAACTCATAGTCGGCAATCGGATACTTCATACCGGTTTGCTCGTCGGTCACCACGGCGAACGGCGTTACCTCTGAGCCTGTGCCTGAGGTAGTGGGGATTGCTACCATCTTGGCTTTCTTACCCAGTTTTGGAAACTTGTAGATACGCTTACGGATATCCATGAAGCGCAGCGCCAGATCGGCAAAGTCGACATCGGGATGTTCATACATTACCCAAATGATCTTGGCCGCATCCATTGGCGAGCCGCCGCCGAGGGCGATGATCACATCGGGCTGGAAGCTCTTAGCGACGCTAGCGCCTTGATTAACGATGGCCAGTGTAGGATCGGCCTCTACCTCGTAGAAGACTTCGGTTTCCAATCCCTGAGACTTTAGGATCTTAATGGTTTCATCACAGTAGCCGTTGTTGAACAGATACTTGTCTGTCACGATCAGGGCGCGTTTCTTATCACTTAACTCTTCTAGTGCGATGGGCAAGCTGCCGCGGCGGAAATAGATAGAAGAGGGGAGTTTATGCCACAACATATTTTCGGCTCGCTTAGCGACAGTTTTCTTGTTAATCAGATGGCTAGGGCCAACGTTTTCTGAGATTGAATTACCGCCCCAAGAGCCACAGCCGAGTGTAAGGGAAGGCGCTAGCTTAAAGTTGTACAGATCGCCGATACCCCCTTGAGAGGCTGGGGTGTTGATCAGAATACGGGCTGTTTTCATGCGATAGCCGAAGGTTTTCACCCTTTCTGTCTGCGTATCCTGATCGGTATAGAGGCCAGATGTATGGCCGATGCCGCCCAGTGTGACTAAGGCTTCTGCTTTGTCTAGCGCATCGTCAAAATCACTGGCGCGGTACATGGCCAGTAGCGGAGAGAGTTTCTCGTGAGCAAAGGCTTCGCTTTCGTTGATCTCAGTTGCCTGACCAATCAATACTTTAGTGCTGGCAGGTACCTTGATGTTGGCCATGGCGGCGATGGTCGCTGCGCTTTGGCCTACGATGTCGGCATTGAGTGCACCATTTTTAAGGATCACCTTCTGCATCGCCTTGGCTTCTTTAGCTGACAGTATATAGGCGCCGTGGCTGGCGAAACGTTCTTTGACCGCGTCATAGACGGCATCGACTACTACGACAGCCTGCTCTGAAGCGCATACCACACCGTTATCGAAGGTCTTGGACATTAAGATAGAGCTGACTGCCCGCTTGATATCGGCGGTTTCGTCGATAACGATTGGTGTGTTGCCAGCACCCACGCCAATGGCAGGCTTACCAGAAGAGTAGGCCGCCTTCACCATGCCTGGGCCGCCTGTGGCTAGGATCAGGTTGATCTTCTCATGGGTCATCAACTGATTAGAGAGGGCTACACTCGGTTCATCTATCCAGCCAATGATATCTTTTGGTGCGCCAGCCTCGACGGCGGCATCCAGCACTAAGCGAGCAGCAGTCGTGGTCGATACTTTTGCTCTAGGGTGAGGCGAGAAGATAATACCGTTGCGGGTCTTAAGGCTGATCAAGGCTTTAAATATCGCGGTAGAGGTTGGGTTGGTGGTGGGCACTATGCCGCAGATGAGGCCCACAGGCTCGGCGATGGTGATGGTGCCGAAGGTGGGGTCTTCCTCTAGGATGCCACAGGTCTTGTCATCCTTATACTTGTTGTAGATATATTCGGAGGCGAAGTGGTTTTTGATCACCTTGTCTTCCAGCACACCCATTCCGGTCTCGTTAGCCGCCATCTTGGCTAGGGAGATTCGGGCATCGGCCGCTGCCAAGGCGGCGGCGCGGAATATTTTGTCGACCTGTTCCTGACTAAAGTTGGCAAACTCTGCCTGGGCCTTGGCGACCCGCTCTACCAGTTGATCGAGTTCCTGCTGGTTGCTTACTGTCATAATAAGTTCCTCGAAAAAAATTTAGCGAAAATCGGTTTTGGCTAAATTCTCTTTATGAAGGAAAATTACACTTTTATAGGGGCGTTAACCGTGATCCCTGCCACAAAGCCCCCTGTTAATGTAATAAAATAACATGGTGAACATGATGTGACCGACTTGGTAGGGTTAATTCTAGTCGGGTAAAAATAGAATAATTAATTCAAAGTTGTGAATTGTGATAGAAAATGTCGTTTTTCCCAACGTGAGCAATACTGTACAGTATGCGTTTTTCAACCATACTGCTTTTTAGCCGGCTATAAGCGTCACTTGAGGACATGACATTGGATTTAACACTCTATGTTAAATTTTTTCTAGGTTTGGTAGCGATCATTAACCCTATTGGGCTACTGCCCGTATTTGTAAGTCTCACCAGTCATCAGACTGAGGCGGAGCGTAATCATACGGGGAAGGTGGCAAACTTTGCCGTGGTGGTGATTCTGTTGGTGACCATTATTGCGGGGCAGCATATCCTCAATATGTTTAGTATCTCGCTATCGGCGTTTAGAATTGCAGGCGGTACTCTGATCGCTATTATCGCCATGTCGATGCTGCAAGGTAAACTGGGCGAAGTAAAGCGTAACCAAGAGGAAGATAGGGAAGCCTCTGGTATGGAGTCTGTTGCCGTGGTGCCCTTGGCATTGCCTTTGATGGCGGGACCTGGTGCCATTAGCTCGGTGATTGTCTCGGCGGCGCAACACAATACGGTTAGCGACCTGATTGGTATGTCGATTACTGTGGTGATCTTTGGCTTGACCAGTTTTACCCTGTTCCGTATGGCGCCAGTAATTTTTAAGCTACTGGGTAAGACTGGGATCAACGTGATCACTCGTCTGATGGGTCTGCTGATGCTGTCTATCGGCATCGAGGTGATGGCAGCAGGCTTTAAGGGCTTGTTCCCCAGCCTTATTGGTGGCTAATGGAGATTCAATAAAAAAACGCGCCTTGAGCGCGTTTTTTTATGCCTGTTTTTCTCGCTGCCTTATGTTGTTACTGTAGGTCGATCAAGGAGCCAGCTTTGGCGCTAAAGAGGTGCTGGTGCAGACGGGCGGCGAACTCGTCAGTCATCCCCGAAATATAGTCGGCGATAACTCTATTGCAGTTGCCGCCTTGCAGGGACACCTGTTGCCAGCGCTCCTGGGTATTGAGTGGCAGCAGGCGCTCAGGATCGGACGCAAAGGCCTCAAACAGCTCCATCACAATCTGCTGGCCTTTGTATTCCAGCATCTGGATCTCTGGCTTGCGAATAACCCGCATGTAAACAAACTGCTTGAGCACATGCAACGCCTTGGCAAAAGGCGGCTCGAGGTTAGCGTTAAATCGCAACAGTGGCTCACTAAAGGCTGAATTTTCTTCTATCACTATGGCGGTAACGAACCCATTGACCAGGGTGCCTATTGCATCTTTTCTCAGGTGGTTTTCCAGTGCAAACAGCTTGCTTCCAATGGTGGCGAACTCCTTTGCTATCCATTCATCGTCACTCTGCGCGAGCTGATTGGCGACATCTTGTTGCCACATGGCCTCGGTGACTATGCCCATGACGATGGCATCTTCAAGATCATGAATGGCGTAGGCGGTGTCGTCGGCAATCTCCATAATCGAGCAGTCCAGTGACTTGTAATGGGTTCGCTTGTGCTGATCCTTGTCAGTGCTTTGAGCCGAAACAAACAGCGTCTTGTCTTCAACTGACAGCGGCGCTAATACCCAGTCCAATATTGGCTTGTCCTCATCGAAAATGCCTTTCACCGGCCGCCATTGGCTAGGTTTAAGTTGGCGGTAACTGTCGACTTTCGGTCTGGGTGGCGACTGAAATAGCTCACTATGACAAGCGGGATACTTGAGGATCCCAAGCAGGGTACGCCGGGTGAGATTCATGCCAAAGTGCTGAGTATAGGGCTCCAGCGCCGTGAGGATCCTGAAGGTTTGACCGTTGCCCTCAAAGCCGCCATCGCTGCGCATCATGTAGTTGAGGGCCACTTCGCCGCCATGTCCAAAAGGGGGGTGACCAATATCATGGGCCAGGCAGAGGGACTCTATCAGACTCATGGAATCTAGCAGTGAATGAAGCTCAGGGTATTTTTGCTTAAGCTGAGCGCAGATCCCTGTGCCTATCTGCGAAACTTCCAGCGAGTGGGTTAGGCGGGTGCGGTAGAAATCGTTCATGCCAACCCCCAATACCTGGGTCTTGGCTTGCAGGCGTCTAAAGGCCGCCGAATGCAGAATGCGGGCGCGATCGCGCTGATAAGGACTACGATGATCGTTGCGCCTGAGCTTATCTTCTCCTAAACGTCTTTCATGCCAGATGGCTGATGTCATAGCAGGTGTCCTCTGTGGCGAGCCAAGTGCTTTAGAGCAGACGATTGATCTCGTCTAAGTTGAGCTCGAAGCTTGGAATATAGGTCTCGATAAAATAGCGCACTGCCGGATCCGGGTTTTGGTTAAGGGATTCGGTTAGGCGACGTTTGGCGGTATTAAATTCGTGGTTGCCCGCAGATTGTTCCTCTAAGCATTTAAGGTAGGCGCAGAGGGTGTCCGCCGATTTGACGATCTGCTTATACTCTTCATCGACCTGATCGCTGAGGAGCAGCGAGCGATAATCCTCTTGAAACTCCTCTGGCACCATCTCCAGTAAGCGGCACTCAGCAATAGCTTCAATTTTCTTGTATTCGGCTTCTATCTCTTTGTTGAAGTACTTAACGGGCGTGGGGAGATCGCCAGTAAGGATCTCGCTGGCATCATGGAAAATGGCCAAGGTGGCGGCGCGCTCGGGACTGAGTTGCTTATCGAATTTTTTGTTGGCAATGATAACCAGGGCATGGGCGACCATGGCGACTTGGAGCGAGTGCTCCTGAACGTTTTCAGGGCGGACGTTGTACATCAGTGGCCAGCGTTGGATCAATTTCATCCTGGCCAGGTGGGCAAACAAATGACTCATACTGCTATCCGTGTTGACACTAAGATGAGATAACATTAACACAGGGCAAGTAAATAGAAACAGTGCCTTAAGAATAAAAAAAGCGATCCTAAGATCGCTTTGATTTATTGGCCTTGCTGGTAATTGGTTACTGGCTATAGCTGGAAAGAAAGTCACCAAACTCCACCAGCGCTTTTTGCAGATCTTCCTTGTGGGGGAGGAAGACGACCCTAAGATGGTCGGGCTCCGGCCAGTTAAAGGCCGTGCCCTGTACCAACAGAATTTTCTTCTCCTTAAGTAGATCAAGCACCAGGCGCTCATCATCACGCAGATTAAACTTCTTGGCGTCAAGCTTAGGAAAAGCATAGAGCGCGCCCTTGGGCTTTTTACAGCTAACCCCTGGGATCTGATTGAGCAGCTCATAACAGGTGTCGCGCTGAACGGTCAATCTGCCTTCAGGGGCGACCAGTTCATTAATGCTTTGATAGCCCCCAAGGGCGGTCTGAATGGCATGCTGATTAGGCACGTTAGAACACAGACGCATAGATGCCAGCATGTCTAAGCCTTCGATATAACTCTTGGCTGCCTTGAGGTTACCCGAGAGCATCATCCAGCCTACGCGAAAACCTGCTGCGCGATAGGATTTAGACAAACCATTGAAGGTTACTGTTAAAATATCGTCTGACAGTGTGGCTGCGGGGATATGCACAGCGTCGTCATACAGGATCTTGTCGTAAATCTCATCGGCAAACAAAATGATGTCATGCTGGCGACACAGCTCGATGATCTCCAGCAGCAACTCTCGCGAATACACAGCGCCGGTGGGGTTGTTTGGGTTGATGAGCACTATGCCACGGGTGCGGCTGCTGATCTTGGATTTAATATCGTCAAGATCGGGAAACCAGTCTGACTCTTCGTCACAGCGATAATGTTGCGCCTTGCCACCAGAGAGATGCACCGCCGCCGTCCACAGAGGATAGTCAGGAGAGGGCACCAGTACCTCATCATCAGTGTTGAGCAGACCTTGCATCGCCATCACAATAAGCTCGGATACGCCGTTACCTATGTAGATATCTTCGATGTCGACACCAAATAGTCCTCGGCTCTGGTAATGCTGCACAATCGCCTTTCGGGCGGAGAACAGCCCTTTAGACTCGCTGTAGCCCTGTGCGCTGGCTAGGTTAAGGATGACGTCACGTACTATCTCTTCCGGGGCCTCGAAACCAAAGGGGGCCGGGTTACCGATATTGAGCTTAAGGATGCGATGTCCTTCATCTTCAAGGCGCCTTGCCTCTTTATGAACCGGGCCTCGGATGTCATAACAGACGGTATCGAGTTTGTTGGATTTAATGATAGGGCGCATCGAAACCTCGTGATTGCCAGTATGCAAAAAGAAAAGCTGATTATTTCAAAGCTCGTAAGTTATCGAACAATAACGAAAAAAAGTATTGTTTAAAAGGGGCTTTCGCGCAATTTTGGAAATATTTTTAGAGGAATATTCTGTGTGGTTAACTTGTTAAATTGCTATTTAGTGTTTTGCTCTGCCGTGGCGGCCTTTATAGGTGGTAAATACTGGTTTGGTGGGATAAAGGTATAAAAAAGCCAGCGATAAACGCTGGCTTTTATGATTAAGTTAACGGCTTGTTTAAGCGCGTTTCTTGAATTCGTGTGTACGAGTGTCGATCTCAATTAGATCGCCAGTCTTAACGAAGTCAGCAACACTCAGCGTTGCGCCGCCAGCAATTGTTGCAGGCTTCATCACTTTACCAGAGGTGTCGCCACGAGCCGAAGGCTCAGTGTAAGTCACTTCACGTACAACAGTTGTTGGTAGCTCAACAGAGATAGCCTTACCTTCATAGAAGGTAACCTGGCACTGCTCTTCCATACCATCAACGATATAAGCCGCTGCATCGCCCAGGTTGTCAGCTTCAACGTCATACTGGTTGTATTCAGCATCCATGAAAACATACATAGGATCGGCAAAGTATGAATAGGTACAATCAAGACGGTCTAGAATGATATCTTCCATCTTGTCTTCACCCTTAAAGGTGGTTTCGGTAGATGAGTCTTGAAGTAGGTTCTTCAGTTTCATCTTAACGATAGCCGCGTTACGGCCTGAACGAGTTGTTTCAGTTTTTTGAACAACCCATGGGCTGCCATCTAACATGATCACGTTTCCAGGACGGATTTCATGAGCAGTTTTCATTTCTCTATTTCCTATATTTTAGGGTGTTTCTATTTCAACGCAGTATCTTAGCTATTTTTGACGAATTGAACTAGTCGTGTTGCAAGATCTGCATCATTTAATGCGTCACTCGGCCAGTTTTGCGCGTGTTGCGTCAAGGCCGGGTGGGCGTTAGTCACGTGTTGCCACAGGGGAACGAGCTCCTCCTGGGCACCTTGGTTAAAGCCTAGATTGAGCATTTTCCAGGCCTTTGCAATTTCTGGGGCCAGATTATGACAATAAAGTGCCATAAAGGCTTCTAATTTTATCAGATGATAGTCTTCTTCCTGGGGATAGATGTGCCAGATAAAGGGGCGAGCCGCCCATTGTGCCCGGAGGAAGGAGTCTTCGCCGCGGACAATATTAAAATCGCAGCTCCATAGCAATCTATCGTAGCCTTGCTGATCTGTCATCGGCAGAATGTGTACTGTTAGCTTATCTAGGGTAAATTGCTGACCAGGCTGGCAAGCCGCCGTATCACCGATTAACGTTTTTAGGCTGTTTAGGCTTCTACCCACTGGGACTAACAGGTGCACTTTTTGCTCACCTGTGCGCCAAAGCTGACAAAGCGTCTCAAGGCTTGGCGTTTCATAACTAAAGAGGCTTATGACAGTATCATCAGTATTTATGCCCTTAAGCCCTAACTGGTTAAAGTAATCAAGACGTTGATTAGTGGTCTGCCAGTGCTCACGCTTGTTCAAAAGATCGGCTTCGCAGATGAGACCGCCTGTTTTGTGGGTAAAGCCGGGGAAGTAAAAATGTTTTTTAAGGCCGCTACGCTGCAAAGAGGGCAGCCCATGACAACCTTCGACCCAATCTTCGGCGCTGAGGTACTCTAGGTTGAGCCAGACAGGAGCCTTGCCGCCACCTTGGTGCAGGGCTGTGATACTGTTTATGACCTTTGCAGGCAGCTCACAGGCAAAAGCTTCGATAAGCACTTTGCCAGGGACATAGGCTAAACTTAACGGCTCATCCCAATGTTTGATGCACACGCCTTCGAAGGATTGGCTAGGGCAGTTGGGATCAAGCTTTGGTAAGATATGCGCAAAGCTTGCAAGGTCATCGACCCAAAGGCGGATCTCAAGTCCGTATTCTTTGGCGAGCTGTTTCGCCAAGCGCCAGGTGACTCCGATATCGCCATAGTTATCGACGACGGCGCAAAAAATATCCCAGTGGCTGTGGTGGTCTTGATTTGACATGGAAAACTTGGCTGATCTCAGTTTATATCGTGGACGTCACGAGCAAGTTTGGATGAATCTGGCGTAGAGCTAAAAAAAGCGGCTGTTAGCCGCTTTTTATGCTGTTCAGGCCGGGAAGTTAGTCTTCCAGCTCTGCAAGGCACATCTCTTCGTAGATCTGTTTAACCCACGCATCG
Source organism: Shewanella marisflavi (assembly GCF_002215585.1). NCBI lineage: Bacteria > Pseudomonadati > Pseudomonadota > Gammaproteobacteria > Alteromonadales > Shewanellaceae > Shewanella > Shewanella marisflavi. The sequence goes on along the minus strand of NZ_CP022272.1, from coordinate 2,226,326 downwards.
ACACGCTCTTCGGTCAGCTCGGGTTGACGGTCTTCGTCAATTCCCAGACCGACGAAGTGTTTGTCGTCGGCAAGACCTTTAGAGGCTTCGAAGTCGTAGCCGTCTGTTGGCCAGTGACCGATAACAACGGCACCGCGTGCTTCGACGATCTCGTTGACCATGCCCATGGCATCGAGGAAATACTCAGCATAATCTTCCTGATCGCCACAACCAAAGATAGCGACCAGTTTACCGTCGAAATCAATCTGCTCTAATTCAGGGAAGAAATCATCCCAATCACATTGGGCTTCACCGTAATACCAGGTAGGGATACCGAATAGCAGCAGATCATATTCTGCGATCTGTTCTTTGGTACTCTTGGCGATATCCTTGACGTCGACCATCTTCTTACCCAGCTTCTTCTGGATCATCTTGGCGACGGCTTCGGTATTACCCGTATCACTGCCGAAAAAAAGACCTACAGTTGCCATTGTCTTTCCTTTATCTAGTTCACTAATGTTTGTTTCAATACCAGTTAAGATCAGCGTGTAACCTGCTTAAGCAGTATCGATTCGATTAATTGGCTGCGGCTGATGTTACTGGCCAAAGCCTTTTCATTCAAGGCGTCATACAAATCTTGTGACACCTTTAACTCTATTCGTTTTAATCCGGCTGCACGGTCGCGCTGGATCTGATTTCGTTTGTTGACCTTTAGTTGTTGCTCTCTGGGGAGTGGATTACTGCGAGGACGTCCTCTGCGTTTTTCCGTAGCAAACAGGTCTATCGTTGTTCTATCTGAAGATTCTTTTGCCATCGAATGTTCATTTAACCTATGCCTGAGCTCTCCCAAGAGAGTTGGATCAAGCCCTTAGCTACAAACCCGGCACAGCCGAGAAATAATACTAACCAAACAATATAACGGCCAAATTTAGGGACATTTCCCTGTTTGAGCACGTCATGAATTGCCATACCTATAAAGAAGAATATCGCTGCAAAGAACAGGTTTAAGCCAACGGCTTCTATCTGTTCCATGTACTGAGATAACATGCTGCGTTCCCTCAGGCTAAAAAAAGAGGCGCGAATATACCATAGTTAAGCGTTATCTGCTACACGCTTTACAGACAAGATTTAGTCATTTTGTGCAATAAACTCGGTAACGATACGATTGAAAATCGCTGGCTTTTGTGCGTGTAACCAATGACCTGTGCCAGCCAATGTCTTTGACTGTATCTTAGGAAACTGAGAGACAAATGCCTGGCGATGGGCTGACGTAACGTAATCTGAGTCGGCGCCGCGAATACATAGGCTAGGGCCAGTGTATTGTTGCTCGCTCAAGGGTAATGGCCAGCCTATCAGATGAGGGTAACTAGTCTTAAGCCCGGCAAGATTCATTTTCCAGATAAATCCTTGATCGTCTTTGGCTAAGTTTTTAAGTAAAAACATTGCCGTGCCTTCGTCAATGCCAGCATCGAGTAATTGCTTTTGGGCCTCAGCACGATTATTTAGCGAGCTGAGATTGATGTGACTCAGTCCTTCAAATACCGTTTGATGTCTAGGCTGATAGGCTACCGGTGAGATGTCAGCGGCAACCAGACTCTTTACGCGATCGGCATAAAGCAGGGCGGTTGCCATGGCAATCTTACCGCCCATTGAGTGACCAACAAGGTGCGCCTTTTCGAGTTCGAGTTCATCCATCAGGCCAACTAATGCCTCGGCGACCATGGGGTAATCCATGTTGGGCCAATGGGGGCTAAGGCCATGGTTAGGCACATCGATACGTATCACCTGATAACCATCTAGTGAGTTGCCTAAGGTTTTTAGGTTGTCTAGGTTACCAAAGAGTCCGTGGATAAGAATAACCGGGCTACCTTGCCCCGATTGGGTGTAATTTAAGCTGGTCATGGCGTTAACAACATCAGTGATCTTGGGCAAATTGTGCCTGTAAACTCGGCTAAATGACAGTACTAACCCAGGCGCTGGCAATTCTCTGCTGGGATTTTGTTCACTTAACGGCTAATTTATTGATCTTGTAACCAAGTTGTGGATTTTTAATGCGATCGGTCTTTATTCCTGTGGGAAAGATAGCATACACTTGAACGGATCTGGCATGTGTGGATCCGGATCGCGACGCGCTAACAATAACCTAATTACCTTTACAGTCTAAGGAAGATTCTAGTCATGAAATATATTGAGATTGATGAAGAGCTATATCGCCATATTGCCAGCAAGACTGAGCGCATAGGAGAGAGTGCTTCAGAGATCCTGCGACGCTTACTCGGCCTAGACGTAGAGACAGTTGCCATGGAGGCGCCCAGCCAGATCAGCCAGCCGGGTCTGGATAAAGAGGTGGCAACCCAATCACAGCAGGTCGCAGCGCTCGATGCCGATAGCTTGTTAGATAAGGCGGCACTGGCCCAGCAAAAGGGCGCAGTGGGTCGTTTCCTGTTTACCTTAGAGGCTATCTATAAAGCGACGCCTAATCAGTTTGACCAGGTGCTGCAGATCCAGGGGCGCGATCGTCTCTATTTTGCTACCTCAAAAGAGTCATTGCTTAAGGCCAGTAAGTCGGCGAATCCAAAAGAGATTGGTAACAGCGGCTTTTGGGTGACTACCAACAATAATACCGCCAAGAAACGCACCATATTGAGCGAAGTGTTAGGACAGTTTGGGGTGCAAGAAAAACAGATTGAAACCATTATTGGTCATATTTAGGTGACACACTAAAGCTCAATTTATCCGATACTTAGGAGTACATTTTGGCGCTACATGAGCGAGCCGGTAAGACGGCACAACAAAGGGACTTGGTTAATATTCCTAAACTGATGAGCCATTACTATCGGCTCTCACCGGATGTGACCAAAGATACACAAAAGGTCACATTTGGCACCTCGGGTCACAGAGGTTGTGCCTTTAATAAGAGTTTCAACGAAAGGCATATCTTGGCCATCGTCCAGGCGGTAGTCGACTATCGACTCGATGCCGGTATTTGCGGGCCTATGATAGTGGGCATAGATACCCACGCGCTGTCCCAAGCGGCTTATGTCACAGCACTTGAGGTGCTGACGGCCAATGGTGTAAAGGTGATTGTCGCAAAAGATGATGAATATACGCCAACGCCTGTAGTGTCGCATGCCATCATTGCGGCTAATAGAGAACAGGGGGCAGAGCTCACCGACGGTCTGATTATCACACCTTCCCATAATCCACCTCAGGATGGGGGGATCAAGTACAATCCGCCCCACGGTGGCCCGGCAGAAGGTCAGATCACCGCTTGGGTTGAGCAGCGTGCCAATGACTATTTGGCAAAACAGCTCGAAGGGGTAAAGCGACTGGCATATTCGGTTGCGATTAACACAAGCCTTATCGAAGCACGGGATCTCATGGCTGCTTATGTCAAGGATCTCGAGCAAGTGATCGATATGCAGGCCATTAAAAATGCAGGCATACGTATCGGGGTCGACCCCTTAGGTGGGTCAGGTATCCATTACTGGGCCAAGATTGCAGAGCAGTATGGTCTGGATATTACTTTAGTCAATGATCGTATCGATCCCACCTTTGGATTTATGCCACTGGATAAGGATGGCAAGATCCGCATGGATTGCTCATCACCCTATGCGATGGCAGGGCTACTAGCTCATCAGGATGAGTTTGATATCTGCGTCGGTAACGACCCAGATTACGACAGACACGGTATTGTTTGTCCGGGTAGCGGGCTGATGAACCCAAATCATTATCTGGCGGTGGCCATCGAATATCTATTGTCTCATCGCCCGCAATGGTCGGCCGACCTTAAGATAGGTAAGACACTGGTCTCCAGCGCCATGATAGATAAGGTATGCATTGAGCAGTCTCGCAGTTTGTGTGAAGTGCCTGTGGGCTTTAAATGGTTTGTTGACGGTCTTGCCGAGGGCAGCTTTGCCTTTGGCGGCGAAGAGAGTGCCGGCGCCGCCTTTTTACGCCGTGACGGTGGCAGCTGGTGTACCGATAAAGATGGTTTTATCTTGGCATTGCTGTCAGCGGAGATCCTGGCGGTAACTGGTAACACACCTGCGCAGCTCTACGCTGAGATGGTTGAACGCCATGGCGAAAGCTTTTATAAACGTATCGATTCTCCGGTAAACCCAAAGCGTAAGGCCAAGTTTAATCAATTGGTCGCGGAAGGGGTGCCGGCTTACCATCTTGGTAGCCCAACCTTAGCAAATGATGAGATCCTGCAGGTGCTAACTCACGCACCAGGTAATGGCGCAGCCATTGGCGGCTTGAAAGTTGTAACCGCTAACGCCTGGTTTGCCGCGCGGCCATCGGGGACAGAAGCCCTGTTTAAGCTTTATGGTGAGAGTTTTGTTAGCGACGATCATCTTGAAAGCGTATTAGCACAGGCGCAGCAGATGATAGAGCACTTGCTATCAACTTAGGCTGTATTAAAAATATAGCCTGTATTGAATTTAGCCCCGGTAAAGCCAGTGTTTCACTGGCTTTTGTCGTTATAAAGAGGAGAAGCATGACGAAAACCGATAAGAAACGGGATAAGGCACTTCGTGAGCAGTTGACTCAGATGTGTGTCGAGGCTAAGGAATGCTTTGCTGGATTTCAGTGGCTAACGCATCAGGTTGATTATGGCCGTTTTCCATCGAGCTTTAAGGTTATCTGCGTATTTGATAGTAAAGCGTCATTAGCTGAATTTAAGGCTGCTGGCCAAGAGACACAGCTCAAAATAATGCTAGCGGATGCCCTAAGCGGTCTGAATGATCTAAGCGGTCTAAAGCTTTCATCCAAGCAATTGGACAGTGTGTTACAGCTTGATACTGAAGAGGCATGCGTTAGTAAAGGCCCTGGTCATAAGGCGAAACGCTTAAAGTAAAAAACTGAGCGCCTTAATTAAACGCTCAGTTAAACGCTCAGTTTTTGTGTGCTGACTCCTGAGAAAGGTCGGCTAGCTAGCTTAATAGGTTAGGTGACAGCTAGGTAGATCATTCTTTTCCAGATAGTTCTGATGATACTCTTCGGCCTTGTGGAAAGTTTGCACGGGCACTATCTCGGTTACGATTGGCCTTAATCCCCACTTGCCACTGCGAGCCAGAGCAAGTTTAGAAGCCTCTGCCTGCTCCTTTTGAATCTTATCGTGGAAGAAGATCGCACTGCGGTATTGGCTGCCGATATCACCGCCCTGCATATTCAAAGTGGTGGGATTGTGGTTGCTCCAAAAGACGGCCAGCAGATCATCAAAGCTCACCTTAGTCTCATCAAACTCTACCTGGACCACCTCGGCATGGCCAGTGGTGCCAGTTTTGACTTCTTTATAGCTTGTGGCGCTGTCCTTACCACCCATATAGCCACAGGTGGCGGAAATAACACCGTCTATTTGCTTGAAAAAATACTCAACACCCCAGAAACAGCCTGCGCCAAATGTTGCTAGTGCCATGTATGACCTCTTATTGATTAAACCTGTGTCCATCTCGCGTATCCGTTTAAACGTTTAGATGGCTAGACGGCCTTATTCTGTATTATCTGATTAACGAATGCAACCAGGAAAATCTTGTTGCTGGCATTGGCGCGCGTGGCCGATGGCGCCCTTAAGTGATACTATGCTTGCCAGTTGATAATAATGCTAATAAATCCAAGGAGTCGCCCCGCTAACTTGGCCACTTAAGTGACCTGGCACGGCGATGCAATAAAGGAGTTTTCTGTGCAAGACACCCTGATGTTGTCGAAAGACTTTTTGCAATTGACCCTAGACAACCCACATGGCCTTAATGCCCCCTTTGAGTTTTGCTTAGGGCAACACACCCAAGTCTCGGTATGGGATACAGGGGTGATACTGTTTGAGCCGCTAACTGAACTTAATGCAGAGACCAAGAGTATCGTGCTTTCATCAGCAGTTCATGGCAACGAAACGGCACCTATTGAGCTGTGTGATCAACTGATCACAGCGCTCCTGTCTGAAAAACTTATCACCCGCCACCGGGTGCTGTTCTTAATTGGTAATCCGCCAGCCATTCTAAACGGCACTCGTTTTGTTGAAGAGAATCTCAACCGCCTGTTTAGCGGCGCACATTCTAGAGGCGAAGGCCTAGTCAATCAGGAGCGTGAACGCGCGAAACAACTAGAGCAGTATGTGGACAGCTTCTTTAATGCCGGCCCAGAGGGCGGCAGTCGTTACCACTACGATCTGCATACCGCGATTCGCGCTTCCAAGCATGAGAAGTTTGCCATCTATCCTTATCCCCACGGGGAGCCCTATAGCGGCGAACAGATCATGTTTCTGGCCGCCTGCGGCATTAAAACTGTGTTGTTTCATCATGAGCCGACGACCACCTTTAGCTATTTTTCTGCCCACGGTTATCAGGCCCACGCCTTTACAATTGAACTGGGCAAGGTAATGCCATTTGGTCAGAACGATATGACTCGCTTTATCGAGGTGAAAGAGATGCTTACTCGCCTGGTGACGGGCAAGGCTTTAGAGCTTGGCGAGTTTGATGAAAGCCAGGTGAATCTATATCAGGTGAATCGTTCAATCAACAAGCATTTTGATGATTTTAGTTTTACCTTTTCGGGTGATGTAGAGAATTTTACTGCTTTTCCAAAGGGTTATATATTAGCAAAAGAGGGAGGGACTGAAATTAAGGTCGAGGCAGACGCCGAGTCTATCGTTTTCCCTAACGCCAATGTACCCGTTGGTCAGCGTACTGTGCTGTGTTTAGTGCCAGCAAAAGATTATCGCGTGGTTTAGTGTACGGCTTGTAAAGCTAGCGATACATGAGGCAAGCTAGCTAGTTGACAGCACAAGGAGGCTTTAACTTGCTAGGTAGTTTACGTTAACGTAACTTTAAGGCCGCGTCATAAAAGAGAATAGTGGACAACTTAGGGTGTTCACAGTCAGATAACAAGAATACTCAGCTGATAAGAGAATAGTATGAGCAACGCAACGAGCAATACAGAGACTGTCCATCGCGTCAGTTTTCTCGATAAGGACTCATTATCGATCCCGATCTTGAAGATCCTCCAAGCCGATGGTACCACCTTCGAAAATGCTGTGTTACCTGTGATCGATCAGGCTTTGGCTGCCAAAATTTATGACACCTGTGTGTTTACACGGGTGTTAGACGAGCGGATGTTAGCCGCGCAACGTCAGGGACGGATCAGCTTCTATATGACCTGCACCGGGGAAGAAGCCGCCGTAGTTGGCAGTGTCGCTGCCTTAGAGCAAGACGATGTGATCTTGGCTCAGTATCGTGAGCATGCGGCCATCCGCTACCGTGGCTTTACCACTGAACAGTTTATGAACCAGATGTTCAGCAATGAGAAAGATCTGGGTAAAGGGCGCCAAATGCCTATTCACTATGGTAGTGAAGCGCTTAATTACCAGACTATCTCATCGCCGCTGGCCACACAGATCCCTCAAGCAACGGGTGTGGGTTATAGCCTCAAGATGCAGGGCAAGCGCAATGTTGCCATCTGCTATTTTGGCGAAGGTGCTGCCTCGGAAGGCGATTTTCATGCCGGTTTAAACATGGCGGCGGTGCTTAACTCGCCCACCATCTTCTTTTGCCGTAACAATGGCTATGCAATCTCGACCCCTACCAACGAGCAGTTTGCCGGTAATGGTATCGCTAGCCGCGGTGTGGGCTATGGCATGCATACTATACGCGTGGACGGTAACGATATGCTTGCCGTATTGGCTGCGACCCAGCAGGCGAGAGCCTATGCGCTGGAAAATAACAAGCCAGTACTGATTGAAGCCATGACCTATCGCCTCGGTGCTCACTCATCATCTGACGATCCATCTGGGTATCGCTCAAAGGATGAAGAGGCTAAGTGGCAGCAACACGATCCGGTGAAGCGTTTCAAGTTGTGGTTGATCAACAAAGGCTGGCTCGCCGAGAGCGATGATGTGACGCTGTACGAGAAATACCGTGAAGAGGTATTAGCAGCGGTGAAGGTGGCCGAAAAACTACCAGCGCCACGTATCGAGGAGATCATCGAAGACGTGTTGGATGAGCCAACGCCGAGACTGAAGCAGCAACTGAGCGAGCTTAAGCAGCACATCAAGAAATATCCTGATTCCTATCCACGCAGTGCAGGGAGAGATTAAATCGTGGCCAAGATTAATATGTTACAAGCCATCAACGATGCCTTGACCATCGCGATGGAGACTGACGATAAGGCGGTTATCTTTGGTGAAGACGTGGGCCATTTTGGTGGCGTTTTTCGAGCCACTTCAGGATTACAAGAGAAGTTTGGTCGCGATCGCTGCTTTAACACGCCGCTGACCGAGCAGGGCATTGCCGGTTTTGCCAATGGTCTAGCATCAAATGGTATGACGGCGATTGCCGAGATCCAGTTTGCCGATTACATCTTCCCAGCGTTCGACCAGATAGTGAACGAGTCGGCTAAGTTCAGATACCGTAGTGGTAATGAGTTCGATGTGGGTGGCATTACCTACCGTACCCCATATGGTGGTGGGATCGCCGGTGGTCACTACCACTCGCAGTCTCCAGAGGCCTATTTTACTCAGACACCAGGTCTAAAGGTGGTTGTGCCGCGCAACGCGTATCAGGCCAAAGGGCTGTTATTAGCTTCCATTCGTGATAAAAACCCTGTGGTCTTCTTCGAACCTAAGCGTCTCTACCGCGCCAGCGTCGGCGAGGTGCCAGATGAAGCCTATGAAATTGAGTTAGGTAAGGCGGAAGTGGTTCAGGAAGGTACAGATATTACCGTACTGGCCTGGGGTGCACAGATGGAGATCGTCGAAGAAGCGGCTAAGATGGCGGCTAAGAAAGGGATCTCTTGCGAGGTGATTGACCTGCGTACTCTTGCACCATGGGATGTCGATACGGTTGCCGAGTCGGTGAAAAAGACTGGACGTTTGGTGATCAACCATGAGGCGCCATTGACCGGTGGCTTTGCGGGCGAAATCGCCGCTACCATTCAGCAGGAGTGTTTCCTCTACCTTGAATCACCCATTAGTCGTGTGTGTGGTTTAGACACGCCATATCCGCTGATCCATGAAAAAGAATATATGCCTGATGCGCTCAAGACCTTTGAAGCGATCAAAGCATCGATGAAATACTAGGAGCCCAGGCATGATTAAAGATTTTATTTTGCCCGATATCGGTGAGGGCGTGGTTGAGTGTGAGTTAGTCGAGTGGTTAGTGGCCGAAGGGGACACAGTCACTGAAGATCAGCCGATTGCCGATGTGATGACAGATAAGGCCTTAGTTCAGATCCCAGCAGTGCATGCTGGTGTCATCAAAAAACTTCACTATAAAAAAGGTGATATCGCCATCGTTCATGAGCCGCTGTATTCGGTTGAAATCGATGGAGAGGCCGCTGATGACGTAGCGTCAGAACCGGCCGATCAAAAAGCCGTTCAATCTGATTCACAGCAAAACATTGCCGGTAAGCGTGTAGAAGAGTTCCTGCTGCCCGATATCGGCGAGGGGATTGTCGAGTGTGAACTGGTCGAGTGGCTAGTTCAAGAGGGCGACATGGTGGTCGAAGATCAGCCTATCGCCGATGTAATGACGGACAAGGCCTTGGTGCAGATCCCGGCAATTAAGAGCGGTAAGGTTGTCAAACTGCATTACCGTAAGGGACAACTTGCCCAGGTGCACACCCCGCTGTTTGCTATCGAAGTCGATGCTGAAGAAGGCGCTGTTGCTGCGCCAGTGACTGAGCAGGCACCAGAGCAATCTGAGGTGGTCGAATCTGAACTGCATGCACCGGCAGCAAACGGTAAGGCGCTAGCAAGCCCGGCGGTACGTCGTTTAGCCCGTAGCTATGATATTGACTTAAGCCAGGTTCCAGGCACTGGCAAGCACGGTCGTGTCTACAAAGAAGATGTAGAGCGTTTCCGCAGCGGTGAGGCGGTTAAAGCAAAAGCCGCAAAAGAGCAGATACAAAGCGAGCCAAGCGCTGCGTCTGTAGTGGCCTCAGCCGGTGATCGCGTTGAGCCTATCCGCGGCGTGAAGGCGGTGATGGCCAAGATGATGACCGAATCTGTGTCTACCATTCCGCACTTTACTTACTGTGAAGAGTTGGATTTGACTGAACTAGTCGCGCTGCGAGAGTCGATGAAGGCGCGTTACTCGAGTGACGATCTTAAGCTCACCATGATGCCTTTCTTTATGAAGGCGATGTCATTGGCGCTTACTCAGTTCCCTGGTATTAACAGCCGAGTGAACCAAGATTGCACCGAGCAGACTTTCGTCGCATCTCACAATATCGGCATGGCGGTAGATTCAAAAGTGGGTCTGTTGGTGCCAAACGTTAAAGATGTGCAGCAAAAGTCTATCCTTGAGGTGGCTAGCGAGATCACTCGTTTGACTAAAGATGCCCGAAGCGGACGTGTAAGCCCTGCGGACCTGAAAGGCGGTAGTATCTCTATCTCAAACATTGGCGCGCTCGGCGGCACAGTGGCCACACCTATCATCAACAAGCCTGAGGTAGCCATTGTCGCACTGGGTAAGCTGCAGACTCTGCCACGCTTTAACGACAAGGGTGAGGTTGAGGCGCGTAAGATCATGCAGATCAGCTGGTCTGGCGATCACAGGGTGATTGATGGTGGTACCATTGCCCGCTTCTGTAATCTGTGGAAGCAGTACCTTGAGTCTCCGCAAGAGATGCTGCTGGCGATGTACTAATTGTTTCGTAATCTTATTAAGAAGGGCGCCGATGGCGCTCTTTTTTTTATCTGGAGTTAATCTTTCGCGCCAGATTAAGTATAATGCCGCTAATTAGTCCCACTCTTTGGTTTGAGCATGAGTCAAGTAGCACCAAGCATCGAAAATATTCAATACCCGTTTCCAGCAAAGCCCATTCCCCTAAGTGATAGTGAGAAGCAGGCCTATAAGGCGCGCATCAAGCAGCTATTGAAAGAGAAAGAGGCGGTATTGGTGGCGCATTACTACACAGATCCTGAGATCCAGGCTCTTGCTGAAGAGACTGGCGGCTGTGTATCTGACTCGCTGGAGATGGCCCGTTTTGGACGCGACCATCCTGCCAAGACACTGATTGTGGCGGGTGTTAAATTTATGGGTGAGACCTCAAAGATCTTAAGCCCAGAAAAGACAGTGCTTATGCCCACCTTGGACGCGACCTGTTCTCTGGATGTAGGGTGTCCTATCGAGACCTTTAGCGCCTTCTGCGATGCTCACCCGGATCATACGGTTGTGGTGTATGCCAATACCTCTGCTGCCGTTAAGGCGCGCGCGGACTGGGTGGTGACCTCTAGTATTGCGCTTGAGATTGTTGAACATCTTGATAGTCAGGGTAAAAAGATTATTTGGGGACCGGATCGTCATCTCGGTAGCTATATCGCTAAGCAGACAGGTGCAGAGATGCTGATGTGGCAGGGCGAATGTATTGTCCATGATGAGTTTAAGGCCAAGGCACTGAAACAACTCAAAGAGCAGTATCCTGATGCAGCGGTGTTAGTGCACCCAGAGTCGCCAGCCAGCGTTGTAGAGATGGCCGATGCCGTTGGGTCAACTAGTCAGTTGATTAAGGCTGCGCAGACGCTAGAAAATGACACCTTTATCGTGGCGACAGATAAGGGGATCTTCTACAAAATGCAGCAGGCGGCGCCTAATAAGACGCTTATCGAGGCCCCTACAGGTGGAAATGGTGCGACCTGCCGTAGTTGCGCCCATTGTCCTTGGATGGCGATGAATGGTCTTAAGGCTATTGAAGCTGCGCTGTTAAATGATGGTAGTGAGCAGCATGAAATTTTTGTAGATGAGTCGCTCCGTGAGCGCGCCTTGCTGCCACTTGATCGCATGTTGGATTTTGCGAAAACACTTAACATGCAGGTGAAAGGCAACGCCTAAAGGGGTGTGATCACATTCACACAACAGCATAAAAGCACCTAAAGGTGCTTTTTTTATATCTCTAACCATGTAAGCGACAGCCTATACTAGACTTTAAGCGCATTGTTAAGCCATACGAGTCATGCTAAAACAAAAGTTGCTAATATTTGATTCCTTTAGTACATGTTTTAAAGCGACTTTTGCTTAAACATTATTTTTTTATGCTAGTGTTACTACTGTAAATATACGCTACTTGGAAAGCCTTAATTGGTTTTCGATATCGTCATATCAACCCGCTACGGTTAGGGATAACGTAAGATGAATATGCAATGGATCAGTGATCTCAAAATAAGAAACAAACTTTTGCTGGTGATTGTACCCCCTATTTTAGGGGCGACGTTTTTCGGTCTGTTTGTTGTGTATGGCCAATATCAACTGCATCAAGGGCTCCGTCAGGTTGAAACCCTGTCTGAGTTGGCGGTGGTTAACAGTGATTTTGTTCATGAATTGCAAAAAGAGCGTGGCATGAGTGCAGGGTTCCTTGGCTCTAAGGGTAAGAACTTTGGCGATAAACTGCCAAGGCAGCGTCAGCTCAGTGATGAGCAACTCAATAACTTTAAGACCTTTACAGCAAATCATGATTTACCCAAAGCATTTACTCAGCAAATGAGCCAAGTCAATCAGATGATTGATCAGTTAAGTGAGATCCGCCGACGGGTTGATAGCTTGACTATCACTGTGCCAGAAGAGGTGGCTTACTATTCTAAGCTCAACGCCTTGTTATTGGCCATTGTTGACCAAACCAGCCAGCAAGGCGCAAGTCGCCAAATTGCGGTCGAGTCGGCAAGTTTTGCCGCCTATTTGCAGATGAAAGAGCGGGCGGGTATCGAGCGTGCTGTACTTAGTTCTACCTTCGGCAATAGCGCCTTTAAACCCGGCATGTACCTTAAGTTTGTCAATCTGGTTTCAGAGCAAAATACCTATCAGGAGCGTTTTTTGGCCCTCGCAAGCCAAGATGTTAAGGCTGATTATCAGCGAGTGGCCTCATCGCCTGCCTTTATGGCTGTCTCTGCGCTAAGAGAAACCGCTATGGGCCAAGATCCCAACGCGCTCAGCTCTCAAAGTTCTACCGATTGGTTCGCTAAGTCGACAGCCCGTATTGATGCACTTCGAGAGTTTGAGGGTAAGTTATCCAAAATTCTGATTAGCGATACCCGTGAATCATTATCCAAAGCCCAATCATTCATGGTTGGCGTGATTATTGTGATGTTGGTATCAGGCTTGGTTGTGATCTTGTTATCTCTCTTTATAGGGCGCTATCTGCATGGCTCACTCAGGCATCTCTACCATAAGGTGACAGAATCTCAGAAAAACTATGATCTCAGTGTGAGGGTTAATCTCAATGGTAAAGATGAGATTGGTGAACTTGGTGAAGCATTTAACCATATGATGGCCGATTTCGAACAAGTGATTGGTATGGTGCGAACCAATACGCAAGGCTTGCTTACCGCCTCTCAGGAGATGGAAGGCTGCGCCCGTGTTATGCGAGAAGATGTTGCTCGTGGTCATAGCGAAGTGGATCAGGTGGCTTCGGCGATGACAGAGATGAGCGCCACGGTACAAGAGATCGCACAAAACGCTGTGCAAGCTTCAGAAGCCTCGGCGCTTGCCAACAAGGAGGCCAAAGAGGGCAGCCTGGAGGTAGAGCGCACCGCAGATTCGATCAATGAACTGGCACATGAAATAGCCGGTGCAGCCGAAGCCATTAACAACCTCGATGATGATATTAAGGGAATTGTCGATGTACTTGGCGTGATCAGCGGTATTGCGGAGCAGACCAACTTACTCGCGCTCAATGCGGCGATTGAAGCGGCGAGGGCAGGTGAGATGGGCCGAGGCTTTGCCGTGGTAGCCGATGAGGTGCGTAGCCTTGCACAAAGGGCGCAAACCTCAACCGAAGATATTCGTAGCATGACCGAAAGATTAGAGCGTGGTGCGAAGATCGCGGTTAAGGCCATGGAAAGTGGCCGAAGTAAAGCACAGACAAGTGTACTTGAGTCTAAGCGAGCCGGTGAGGAACTGATCCGTATCGTCAGTGAGGTCAGCGTGATCGATAGCATGAACGAGCAGATCGCTGCGGCCACACATGAGCAGTCGGCCGTATCAGAAGAGGTCAACCAAAATGCGATGAAGATCAGTGATATTTATCGCAATACCCATGAGGTCTCAGATCGTCTCAGCCAACTCAATGAGTCACTGCTTAACGATGTGAGCGCCATGTCTGATCTGGTAAGCAAGTTTAAATAGCTCGCTTGGTCGGCAAATTGGCTATCTATTACGCAAATGCCTGAGCAGACAGTTTTTTAACTTGACCCTGTTTAGTGATTTGCGTAAAGTACCGCTCCGTTGATGTGATTCCATTTGGAAAAGCAATGACGATTCGGTGAGTTGTCCGAGTGGCTGAAGGAGCACGCCTGGAAAGTGTGTATACGGCAACGTATCGAGAGTTCGAATCTCTCACTCACCGCCAAATTCAAAGAGAAAGACGCCTAAGGGCGTCTTTTTTTGTGTCTGTTTTTCCTATCTCTTCTTTATGACCTTATTTAATTGGAATGCTTAACTATAGGCAGAGATAGCCTTAATGATTATAATCAAATGATAATGTGTTTGTTTAAGGTATAGGCTATGGAAAATAAGACAGCACGCTTTACCGTACTACTTGATCCCAGTAAGAAACAGGCGTTTGAACAACTGTGCGCCTCTCAAGATCTAACCCCATCCCAGGTCGTTAGGCAATTGATCCGCGGTTATCTTGAGCAACATGGGGTCAGTTATGGTCAGGCTGAACCTACTAAGAACCCCAAGGTGAAAGTGTAGCCACTAGGTGCGTGCTAGAATCTTAGCTAGCCGATTCATGATAATTTTATTATAATACGATTATCATTTTGACCAGTTGTGTGTCATCACGGGTTGCACCACTTATAGTGAGTGGGCCAAATGCCACGACTGATCCTTACCTTTTTAATGAATAGAGAAAGAGTTATGAGCGATACAATTCCACCATGCCCAAAATGTGAGTCAACCTATGCTTACGAAGATGGCTCATTATTGATCTGTCCTGAGTGTGCTCATGAATGGAACCCTAATGAAGTGGTTGTCGATCCCGATGCCATCATCCTAAAAGACGCCGTAGGTAATCTGTTAGAAGAGGGTGATAAGGTTACTCTGATCAAAGATCTTAAGGTAAAAGGTACTTCGCTGACGCTGAAAGTGGGCACCAAAGCTGTGATTAACCGTTTTGTTGATGCCGACCATGATATCGACTGTAAGGTTGATGGCCATGGCCAGATGATGCTGAAATCTAAGTTTGTTAGAAAACAGAATTAAGGCGTTTTCACAGATCGTCTCTAAATACCTACCGTGTGTAGGTATTTTTTTATCTACTCTTTTCGAATCGATGGATAAACCCACACAGCGTGTCTAAAATTAACCCTAGATTAGATAACGGGTGAGTGTTATGAAGCACTACTGGGTTTACCTTTTGCTGCTTGTGTCGCTCATCGTCATTGAGGTGGGCAAACACTCTCGTGCTGACGAACAACTGCAACCACAGGTTATCCGCACCAGTGCGGCACAGTCCGCTAACGACACCGCACATTCCTATTTTACGGCATTAATTTCTTTATCACTGGATCTGACAGAGCCAGAATTTGGCCCGGCGCAACTGGTTGTGAGTACCGAGTCTATCACTCAGGGGCGTTGGTTTCGTCTGCTTGAAAATAGCCGCTATCTTGATGTTGTATGGGCTGGTGCACAGCCACAGCGAAATAGAGATTATCGTGCCATACCTATTGATATCCTTGGCGGGATCTTGGGCGTTCGTTCACTCATCATTCGTAAAGGCGATCGTTACAAGTTCACTCAAATACAAACAATCGAGGATCTTGCCAAATACACGGCATGTCAGGGGCAGCATTGGCCCGATACCGATATTCTAAAGTCTGCCGGGCTGCCTGTGTTAACCGTTAACCGTTTCGAATCTAACTTTTTGATGTTGTCCAAAGGACGCTGCGACTATTTTCCACGCGGGATACATGAAGGGTATAGCGAGATAGAACAGTACCATGTCATTAATGGTAATGATTTAGTGCTGTTTGATGATCTGCTGTTGGCCTATCCTTTTAATATGTTCTTCTATGTGGATAAAGCCAACGTTGATCTGGCGGAACGTTTGAAATTGGGCTTGGAGCGCGCCATCGACAGTGGTGAAATTCTTGAGTTAATGCGCCGTCATCCGGTAACTGGCCACCTATTTCCGCTAGCTAAATGGCATGAACCTGTATTGTTACAGATTGATAACCCGCTACATGTCGAGGTTAGTGATGGCCGTCCTTGGTGGCTGTTGCCCTCTTTTGGTTTTTACCGCGCGCTGTCTTGGGCTAACAATAACCCAGAGATCTCCAAGAACAAATGACCCTATAGCAATGGGCTGAACAGATAAAACAAGTGCTCGATGAATCGCTGATATAAGGGACGTTGTTGCCAGCGTTTGTAGTTAAGGGTCTCGGCATTCGCCATGTATTCTTGCTGCAGTGAATTGAGTGATTGGGCGAAAGCCTTATCATCGACTGCCAGCGTGAGTTCAAAATTGAGCCATAGGCTGCGCATATCCATATTCACTGTGCCGATGAGGCAGTGTTCCTGATCCACAACCACTGACTTAGTATGTAGCAGCCCACCTCTAAACCTATGGATTTTAACGCCCCCTTTAAGCAACTCGGAAAAGAAGGAGCGGCTGGCCCATTTGACCATGGTTGAGTCATTTTTCTGTGGGATCACTATGTTGACGTCGACACCGCGAGCCGCCGCAGTCACTAATGCATCTAATAGATTCTCGCTCGGGACAAAATAGGGGGTAGTTATCACTATCTTGTGCTGTGCCTGGTAAAGACTTTGCAGCAGTACCTGATGGATCACTTCTTCAGGCATACCCGGTCCAGAGGGGATCACCTGTACTAAAGAATCCGCGCCATTACACTGATGTGCGATTCCAGGAGCTTGTGGCAGTAGGCGCTGGCTAGTCTCTACCTCCCAATCCCAGGCGGCCACAGCGTTAACCACAGGCACTGCGGGCCCGGCCATACGCACCATGACATCTATCCATTGGCCAACGCCTTCGCGTTGCTTAAAGAACCTTGGATCGACCAGGTTCATTGACCCGGTATAGGCAATGATATTATCGATCACCACTATCTTGCGGTGTAGCCTCAGATCGAGCCGACGAAAAAACATCCTTAGTGGACTGACGGTGAGGGCCTGAGATAACTCGACACCTGTACTACGAAGCTGAGAAGGCCAAGAGGATTTAAAAAAGGTACGGCTACCCGCCGCATCTAAGAGGAGTTTGACATGAACCCCTCTTTTGGCTGCAGCCATTACGGCCTTAGCAACATCGTCGGCCATACCACCAGGGTGCCAGATATAGAATTCCATCACGATACTGGTTTGTGCAGCGTTAATATCATTGATGATAGAGTGCAAAATATCGGCTGGTGTGTGTTGTAAGCAGAGTTGATTGCCACTTAGGGAGGGGATCCCCAATTGGGTGTCACATAACTGGCTGATGGCTCTGGCATAATTGCTTTGTCGCTCTGGTGTGTGCAAGGGGTGTTGGTAAAGGGCAGCAAACCATTTGCTATAAGGTTTAAACATTGCTTTAGAACGACTGGCACGGGTTTGTCCAAGATGCAGCTCACCGAAGAGGATATAGGCAATAATACCGACCAAGGGTAAGAAGTAGATCACCAGTAACCAGGAAAAAGAGACACCTATGGTACGGCGCTTGATCACCAATCGCAGTGCTATAGCCGCCAGAAGCAACCAATAGATGAGAACGCCCACGATGGCGAGAAATTGATGTACATTTTCCATATACTTGGTTTGCGCCCAGATTGTCGTTGCCCAGGCCTGTGATAATCGCCTAGGGCTTTAATTTGCCTGTTTGATATCATAATGGCTATCTCGCTGGCACTAAAGCGCTATTTTCATTTCCAACAAGGTGAATATGTGACTCTGAACACAGGTCGGCCCCGAACATTTATCCGGCTAGGGGGAAAAACATTACTATTATTACTCGTAAGTGCAGCAGTTTATGGGTTTGTAGTGCGCTACCTAAATGGCGAACCAGAGGTGATGATGAGTGAGATTGAACCGGTTTTTGTCTCTCAATGTTTAGCTGCGGGTACGGCAAAACCCTTAGATATAGATGGCCGTCTGAGGGTAGGTGTCTGGAACATCTATAAGCAACAAAAGGCGGGTTGGCAGACCGATCTCAGTAAAATGACGCAGCGCAGCGATTTGCTTTTACTCCAAGAGGCTAAGCTTAACGATAAGTTGAGCCAATACCTGACACAAGGAGGCTTACATCTTGTAATGGCCAAAGCCTTTTCATTGCTTAAGTCACCCGTTGGCGTGATGAACCTTTCTACTGAGCAGGCCCATGATGCCTGTGCTTATCATGCAATTGAGCCTTGGATCCGTTTTGCTAAATCCACACTCATGTCACAATATCGTCTTTCTAATGGGCAAACCCTTTTGGTAGTCAATCTACATGGCATCAATTTCGACTGGCAACTGAAGAGCTTCCGGGGTCAATGGCAGCAGATAGTGCGCAAGGTGAGTTCACATCATGGGCCGGTGATCATAGGCGGTGACTTTAATACCTGGCGAGGCCAACGTATGGCATATGTTGATCAATTGGCCCACAGCTTAAAGTTGAAAGAGGCAGTTTACGAAGTCGATCAACGCCATCGCGTGTTTGGCTTGCCCCTTGATCACCTCTATTATCGTGGCTTGAACTTGGTTGCCGCCGAGTCTCTTAATAGCCAGGCTTCCGATCATAATCCAATCTGGGCAGAGTTTAGGCTCAAGCCTTCAGTCCATTAAGGGTAGCTAAAACGACATTCGTTGGTGTAGCGGTTAAATTGACTGAGAAAGTCTGGGTATTTTTTCAGAAAATGTTTACCAAAATAGACCCCTAAATCAAAACGTATATTGCGGCGCATCACAAAGGTGTCCGATGCAATTCCCGATTGGCGCAGATGTTCATCAAACAAGAGGGCGTTTTCCATTACCGCATCAATACGCCTTGCCATCAGGAGTTTAACCAATTCAGTTATGCTCGGGTAAGTTTTAACTCGCTGAAATTTTTGTTTTATTAACCAATGGGCACTGTTTGAGTGGATTCGAGCGCCAAAGATTGTATCGGTTTTCAGGCGTGAGTCAGTTTGGGGGATCTTATAATGCTTATGAAAGTAGAAATTCCATTCCTGCTGGATAAAAGTGTTACTGAGTACGGCAAACTGGTCACGCCATTCGTTTCGAGATGCCGAGAAGAAAGCATCATATTTTTGTTTCTTAACACTATTTTGTGCTCGGCCCCAAGGTAGAAAAATCACTTTATAAGGCTGCTTCATTTTTGCCATTACACAATCCAGTGCTGTGATCCCATAGCCTTGGGTGTGTAACTTGCCAGCATCATCTCTACGCTGGGTGTGATAGGGGGCCCACTCCTGAGTCGTGATAGTGATTAGGCTTGGTTGGCTGGTTTGTGATGAATTATTTTGATTGCCAAAAGCCCTTACCTTAAAAGGTATGGCCGTAGTCGCGCCGAGAGATAACGGCAAGATACAAAAAAATTGCACTACCCAATGGCGCCAATTAAACGATAACCAGCTAGGACCTAAGCTCATAAGTACCTCACTAGATCTATTATTTGAGTGTAGTGGTCAGCTATGGCTTGTCAAAGCGTGTCCTGAGGTTGGCCAAGGGAGTTTCTCAAGGTTTGTAACAAAGCTTGTCTAACTCTGTCACCTTGCTGCATTTTGTTCTGCAACATGATTTACTATGGTTCAGCTTTACCACAAGAAAAACAATTAGGAAAAACGCGTTTAATCAAAGCGTGATAATAAGAATTAAGGGAATCTCATTATGAAAAAAAGCGTCATTGCCGCAGCCATAGTGTTTGGCTTGGGTGGTTTAACCGCATGTCAGACTCAGCAAGCCCAAGAAATTGTTGCGACTGAGGTACAAGCACAAAGCTTCCAGCAGTTTTCTACGCAATTTATCGATGCCTTTTGGCAACAGTCGCCAACTTGGGCGCTTTATAGCGGTTATCACAAGTATGATGGTGTGCTTAAGGTGCCAGATGCGCAAAGCCGTCAGCAATCACTCGAATTTGTTGCAGCTCAGCTAAGCGCTCTGAAGCGTTATGATCTCAATGCCCTAACGGCGAGCGAACTGATTGATTACAAGCTTATCGAAAACCTGTTGCTACAGGAACGATGGGACATAGAGACCTTTAAGTCCTGGCAGTGGAACCCCGCCAATTATAATGTAGCCGGTGGTTTCGCCCAATTGATCAATGAGAATTTTGCACCACTCGACGAGCGTCTGCGGTCTTTCTTAGCGCGTATGGAAAATGTGCCTGCCTATTATGCCGCGGCGCAAGACAATATTGCTCAGCCAACACTTGAGCACACCCAGCTGGCGATCATGCAAAATAAGGGTGCCTTTAGTGTGTTTTCTGATGACTTACTAAAGCAGGTTGCGGCGTCCGGTTTAACGCAGCAAGAGCAGGCACTGTTTAATGAACGTTTTAAGCTCGCTGTTGCCGCCATTGAGCAACATATTCAGTGGTTAACGGCCTTAGAGGCGAAATTGCAAAAAAAAGGCGCCCGTAGTTTCAGGATTGGCGAGGAACTCTATGAGCAAAAGTTCGCTTTCGATATTCAATCTGGCATGTCAGCCAAGGAACTGTATGAGAAGGCGCTAGCCGACAAGGCGAGAGTTCAGGGGGAGATGGCAAAGATCACTCAGCAGTTGTGGTCAAAATATTTTGACTCACAGATGCCAAGTGACAGCAAGGTGGCCACACGTCAGTTGATCGATAAGCTGTCATCTCGCCATGTGAAGCGTGAGGACTTTGTCGCTGAGGTGAGGGCGCAGATCCCAGAGCTGGTGAAATTCGTTAATGAAAATCAGCTTATTACTCTAGACCCTAACAAGCCCCTAGTGGTGAGAGAAACTCCTGAATATATGCGTGGTTTTGCTGGGGCCTCCATTAGCGCACCTGGACCCTATGAAAAATCGGGTAACACCTATTATAACGTGACACCACTCGATGCTATGAGCGATGCTTCAGCTGAAAGTTACTTAAGAGAGTACAACCATTGGATCTTGCAGGTGCTCAATATTCATGAGGCGATCCCAGGGCATTACACTCAATTAGTCTACTCCAACGAATCTCCAAGTCTTATTAAGAGCCTATTTGGCAATGGTGCCATGGTAGAAGGTTGGGCGGTTTATGCTGAGCGTATGATGCTGGAAGAGGGGTATGGTAATTTCGAGCCAGAGATGTGGCTTATGTATTACAAATGGAACCTCAGAGTGATTGCCAACACCCTCTTGGATTACAGCATTCAAGTGAAGGGGATGACAGAAGAGCAAGCCATAAAGCTGATGACTGAAGAAGCGTTTCAACAGACGGCTGAGGCTGAAGGAAAATGGCGTCGAGCGACTTTGAGTCAGGTGCAGTTAACCAGTTACTATACCGGTTATCGTGAGATCTATGACTTCCGAGAAGAGCTTAAAGCAAAGCAAGGAGAGTCCTTTGACTTAAAAGCATTCCATGAGCAGTTCTTAAGTTACGGTAGTGCGCCGGTGAAATACATTCGCCAGTTAATGCTCAAAGAGTAACTTGGATTAAAGGGCCGCTTATGCGGCCCTTTTTCTTGTAAGACTCTATTCCCCTCAATAAACGCTTAAAAGGCCCCTATTTATTTGCTGTTGCACTCACCGCGAACAGTGATATTCGTTTAGTCTGATCTTTTATGAGTCACGCTGTATCTTTCAAGAGGGTTAAGGTTTACGGCAGCTAAGGGGAGACAATTGCGATCATCGCGATCTAGTTCAAGATTTTATTCTTTAACGTCGAAAAGGCTGGATTGTGACAAAGGTTTAATATAACCTTAATGATAATCGTTATCATTAAGGTTTGTAAATGGAAAGAGTGTTACTGGTTGATGATGATCCTATGGCCCGGGAGATCATATATCAAGGGTTAGTCGCCCATGGCTATCAAGTCAGTTGTGCCAGCAATGGACAAGAGGCGCTTTTACTCCTTGGGGAGAAGGCCATTGATCTCATCATTTTAGATATTGAGATGCCCCACTTCGATGGCTTTGCCTTTCTGCAAGCCCGCCGCGACAAGTTGCCTGTTATTCTCATCTCTGCCACAGATGATGAAGATCGACGCGTAACGGGTTTTCAACTTGGCGCAGATGACTTTTTACCTAAGCCTGTGAGCATTAGAGAGTTAGTGACAAGAATGGAGGCACTCAAGCGCAGGGTAGCTATCGCTAAGGCCGAAGTTGCTGAGCAAGAGTCCTTGCCCATCAAGGAGGTCACCTTTAATCATAATGATTTTAGCGTAGAGATCGCCGAGCGGCGTGTCGCCTTGACCCAAACCGAATTCAAGCTGTTTAAGTATTTGGTAGACCGTAAGGGCAAGGTGATCACTAAGCAGGAGCTCCAGCGCAGTGTACTGAAAAAAGATCTTGGTCAGTATGATCGCAATCTGGATATGCATATCAGTAACACACGGCGCAAATTGGCCAATTTTAGTCTACCCAAATCTCTCATCAATACCGTTAGGGGACAGGGTTACAGCTTTATCTGCTAGTCAAAAAGACAGTCGCAAATAAACTGAGTTTTATTTAGCTCTGGCGGTGCGAAAAAGGGGCAATTTAGTTTATCCTTAGGGGATCAGCAGACCCAAGACGTCTGCATTAACTCAATGAAGGAATGGATATGCTAATCAGTGCCAATTTTGACGGCGGTAATATTGAAGTTATCAATCAAGATGATATCAATGATGTTCAACTGGCCATTAGACCCGATGAAGGTGGTGAATTTTTTCAGTGGTTTAATTTTCGTTTACAAGGTGAAGTCGGCCAGCGCTATACCCTAAACATAGTTAATGCTGGTAGCGCCTCTTACACCAAAGGCTGGGAAGACTATCAAGCGGCCGCCACCTACGACAGACAGCAATGGTTTCGCCTGCCGACCCAATATCAAGATGGCAAGCTAACCATAGAAGTTGAGCTGGATTGCGAGATGATCCAGATTGCCTATTTTGCACCCTACAGCTACGAGCGCCATCAAGATTTGATCAGCGCTGTGCAGGTGCATCCTCTGGTCTCTATCGAACATCTGGGCCGTACCTTAGACGATCGCGACATGACTCTGGTCAAGGTTGGCGATGACGATGAAGAGAAGGCTAAAATCTGGATCACCGCTCGTCAACATCCGGGTGAAACCATGGCAGAATGGTTGGTTGAAGGTCTGCTGAACAATCTGCTCGATGGTGATTGTCCTACCGCGAAGGCGCTGCTCGATAAAGCCAATTTCTATATAGTACCTAATATGAATCCAGATGGCGGCGTGCGCGGCCACCTAAGAACCAATGCCAAGGGCGTAAACCTTAACCGCGAGTGGCAGAGTCCATCGCTGGAGAAGAGCCCTGAGGTGTACCATGTGGTTAATAAGATGAAACAGACGGGCGTCGACCTCTATTATGATGTACATGGTGATGAAGGCTTGCCTTATGTGTTTCTTGCCGGTTGTGAAGGCGTACCGGGTTACACTCAGGCGATGGCTAATTTACAAGATGATTTTGTCAAAGCCCTGCTGATGGCGAGCGCCGATTTTCAAGATGAGTTTGGTTACGATAAGGATGAGCCAGGGCAAGCTAACCTAACCGTGGCATCAAACTGGGTCGCACAGACATTCGGTTGTCTCTCTAATACTCTGGAGATGCCTTTTAAAGATAACGCTAACATGCCTGACCCTATGTCGGGTTGGTCGCCAGAGCGTTGTATCTATCTAGGTGAAGCGTCACTACTGGCGATGCTCGCCGTGGTTGACAAGTTACGATAGGAGACGCCAATGGCCTTAGTAGAGTGTCCTAGTTGTCAAAAGCGCATATCGAGTGTGGCGAAATCTTGCCCCCATTGTGCGTCAGGGCTGACGGGTAATACAGAATCATTGAATCGAATCAGCCATATTAAGCGAAGTAATCAGTTAATGAATCAGAGTTTCCTGGCCATGACACTGTTTATTGCCGGCGTTGTCATCTGGTTTTGGGGCGGCGAGCCAGCGCAGGGGCTAAGAGCAACTGTCGCCGGCGGCTGTTTCGTCTTTGGCTTCGTGGGTTATCTGATTGCCAGGATACGAATCGTATTACATAAACGGAAAAGCATATGAGTGATATCAATAAAGTGATCGATGATATGCCTCAAGAGGTATATGAGAGATTGCTCAGCGCTGCTGAGCTAGGTAAGTGGGAAGATGGCAGTGTGTTGTCTGAAGAGCAAAAGGCATCGACGCTACAGCTTGTTATGCTTTACCAAGCAAGGCGACTGGATCAAAGAGATCATTTCACCATTAATAATCAAGGTGAAGTGAACGAGCTCTCCAAGGCCGAACTTAAACGGCAATTTAAAGGCGAGAGCATCGCCGCTTTTAAAGAGCAAGATCTGTAAAATGAAAGCCCCTGCATGCAGGGGCTTTTTTTAATCTTCGGTCAGTTCACCGCACAAATCCTGTTGCATTCTAATCCTGATGTCAGTTGCACTGAGATCGGTAGAGAGTAGATAGTGCAACTTGGTTAATGCCGCTTCGGTGGTCATATCGAAACCGCTGATCACCCCAGCCTTGGCGAGGGCATTCCCTGTCGCATAACCCCCCATATTGACCTTGCCTTGTAGACACTGAGTTAAGTTTACCAAGATGATACCGCGCTCATTGGCGCGGCGCAGGCAATCAAGTAGCTCAGGATTTTGCGGCGCATTACCTACACCATAGGTCAGTAAGATGAGGGCTTTGACCGGTTGCTGCAAAATATTGTCGATGATCTCAGTGGTGATCCCTGGATAAAGGGTCACAACCCCAATTGGCTGAGGACTGATCTTATTCACCGTCAGGGTGTTGGCTTTACTCTCGCTGATGCGACCGGCTTTTAGGCGAATTTTGATCCCCGCTTCTAAAAGCATGGGAAAGTTAGGTGAGGCGAAGGCATCAAAACCATCGGCATGGGCCTTAGTGGTACGATTGCCCCGAAATAACTTGTTATTAAAGAAGAGACAGACTTCAGCCACCGGATAGTTAGCGGCGATATAAAGGGCGTTAAGCAGGTTCGTCTGGCCATCAGAGCGAAGCTGCGCAAGTGGGATCTGCGATCCTGTGACGATAACCGGCTTTGTGAGTCCTTGTAACATGAAGGAGAGCGCTGAAGCTGTATAAGCCATGGTGTCTGTGCCATGGAGGATCACAAAGCCATCGTAATTGTCGTAGTTGGCTTTAATATCGTTGGCGATCATCTGCCAATCTGTCGGTGCCATGTTTGAGGAGTCGATCAATGGGTGATACTCATGGATCACAAAATCAGGCATCTCCTGGTGAAAAAACTCCGGCATTGCCTTAACACAGTCGGTGAGAAATCCTGGCACTGGTGCAAAACCATTATTGGTTTTTTGCATACCTATGGTGCCGCCAGTATAGGCGACATAGATTGAGGGTTTTTTCATTATTCTAATAGCTTTGTTGCTGCAGGTGTGGCGCGATTATACTGGGGATAGGCACAATAAAAAAGCCCGCTTATGCGGGCTTTATCGACGATCAGTAGTTGCAGTTATCACAGTAGAGATAGACACCGTTAGGATCGTCAAATGCATTGAGTTCATCAACGACCTTAGTGACTTGTCCAAGTAACTGCTCGAGCACGCTGTTTTGAAAGCTGCTCTGCGGCAGGTAGCTGGCTGCCTGAGCAAACATCTGCTGAATAAATTGCTCTTGCGGTGATAGTTCCTGTTCGATCACCTTAGTATCGAATTTCTCTAACTTGGCCAGCTCAGCCGCCTTCGTGACAGCTTGTTGTAGATCCCCAAGTTCATCAACCAGCCCAATTTCCAAGGCGCGCTTACCTGACCAAACACGCCCTTGGGCTATTTTATCAACCTCTTTCAACTCAAGGCCGCGCTCTGTCGACACCAGAGTAATGAAGTCTTTATAACCACGTTCGATATGACGTTGAATGATGGCTTTAAGCTCTTCGCTGATCCCTTGTGTACTGGAGAAGTTAGTCCAGCCAGAGGTCGATACACCGTCTGTATGTATTCCAAGAGAGGCGAGTGAGTCTTCAAAAGTCGCCACCATGCCAAAGATGCCAATTGAGCCTGTCAGCGTGGTTGGGGTAGCAAAGATGTAATCGGCGCTGGCTGAGATCCAGTAACCACCCGACGCAGCGTAGGTACCCATACTAACAACAACCGGTTTATTGGCGGCTTTGAGGGCAAGCACTTCTTGACGGATCTGTTCTGAGGCAAACGCGCTGCCGCCTGGGCTATCGACTCGCAGTACGACCGCTTTTACTTTGTCATCGAATCTGGCCTTGCGTAACAGGGCTGAGGTACTCTCACCGCCAATCTGACCCGCAGGCTGATGACCGTTAAGAATATTCCCTTTGGCCACTATGATACCGACGGCATCATGCATCAGCATGGGCGGGAAGGTTTGGATCAAGTGGTTATAATCATAAAAGCTTATCTGCTTGAAGCTGTTGCCTTCACTGGCTTGACCTAATTGCTCCACCATATCCAGACGGAACTGTTCGGCTGAGGCCAGCTTATCGACCCAACCTAGATTGATGGCCATCTCAGCAGAGCGCCCATTGGCTTTATCTAACTCGGCGATATAACGATCGGCGCTGAGCATAATATCTTGCTGTTTGATGCTGCGGTTATGACTTACCGTATCTTCAAAACTGGTCCAAATGTCATCGAGTAGTTCACTATTGGCGGCTTTTGCTGCGTCAGACATATCATCGCGCATAAAGGGTTCGACCGCAGATTTGAACGTACCGACTCTAAACACATGGGCCTTAATTTTGAGCTTATCCAGCGCCGATTTAAAGTACTGACGGTAGCGATTTAGGCCTTCAATTTCCACTGAGCCTTGAGGATTGAGATAGATGGTATCGGCAAAGCTCGCCAGGAAATATTGATTCTGACCATACCAGTTACCCTTGGCAATCACTGGCTTACCCGAAGTTTTAAAGCGGGAAAGTGCATCACCGATGCTTTGTAACTTGCTGATCCCCGTCATTCTCAGATGGCCAATATCGAGTACGATGGCGGAGATGCGCTGATCGCTGGCCGCATTATCGATTGCGCTTAGTAGGTCTGCGAGTAAGATCTCGCCATCGCTATCTCCTCCATTTCCACTCTTCATTGCCGCTTCGATAGGATCGACCTGACGTTTTTGCTCAACCACACTGCCGGACAGGTTTAACACTAAGGCCGAACCGTTTTCTATCGTTGGCACATCGTCACCTGCCAATATCACCACGAGCAGGGCAATGAACCCGAAGAAGAATAGATTTAAGATCACCTTACGGGTGCCATTGAGCACTTTCCATAAGGTAGAAAAGATCCGTTTAAATATTGAGGGTTTAGCGGACATTATCCACTCCTTTATGACTCTGATCCCTCTATGCTAACTGAAAAGTACCAGAGGGGCGAAACACAATTGTAAATGAATCTTAAAGGCTGAAGTGGTTTGAGTATTGAGCTAAATCGAAACACGGGGTATGCTGATTTAAATCACTTGTTTAAAAAGGATGTTTAAATGTCGTTTCCGCATTTATTAGAACCCTTAGATCTCGGCTTTACGCAGCTTAAGAATCGGGTACTCATGGGCTCGATGCATACCGGGCTTGAAGAAGAAAAGGGCGGGTTTGAGAAACTGGCAGCATTTTACCAAGAGCGCGCCGCAGGGGGCGTTGGTCTGATCGTCACCGGTGGTATTTCACCTAATTTAAGAGGCCGTTTGGCGCCAAATGCTTGTCAGCTGAGTTTTCCCTGGCAGGTGGCTAAACATAAGGTTGTGACGCAGGCGGTCCATCAGGCTGGCGGTAAGATCTGCATGCAGATCCTCCATGCGGGCCGCTACGGTTATCATCCATTTTCGCTGGCGCCCAGTAAGATTAAGTCACCTATCACGCCGTTTACGCCTTCGGCGATGTCGGCGCGTCAGGTAAAAGGAACCATTAAAGACTATGCCACTTCGGCCTCGCTGGCCAAGAAGGCGGGTTATGATGGTGTCGAGGTGATGGGCTCTGAAGGCTATCTTATCAACCAGTTTATCTGCAGTAGAACCAACAAGCGTAGCGATGAGTGGGGTGGTGACTTCAGCCAAAGAGCTAGGTTCCCCGTCGAGATAGTTAAAGCGATTCGCAGCAAGGTGGGCGATGATTTTATTATCATTTTCAGACTCTCTATGTTGGATCTGGTGGACAATGGTTCTTCATGGGAAGAGGTTGTGCAGCTGGCTAAATGGCTAGAAGCGGCTGGTGTAACCATTATCAACACCGGCATTGGTTGGCATGAGGCCAGAGTACCGACTATCGCCACCAGTGTTCCTCGCGGTGCCTTTGCCTGGGTGACGGAAAAGCTTAAAAAAGAGGTGACAGTGCCTCTTATTGCGACCAATCGTATCAACACACCAGAGATAGGTGAGCAGATCATCGCATCCGGTCAGGCCGACATGGTTTCTATGGCGCGCCCCTTCTTGGCCGATGCCGAGTTTGTCAATAAAGCCGCGGCGGACCAAAGCCAGCTTATTAATACCTGTATTGGTTGCAATCAGGCCTGCTTAGATCACACCTTTGCCCTTAAGCGTGCCACCTGCCTGGTGAACCCCAGAGCATGTTATGAGACAGAATTAAACTTCACGCCGGCCCTTAATAAGAAACGCATTGCCGTGATGGGCGCAGGCCCTGCGGGTATGGCGTTTTCTATATATGCCGCCAGTCGCGGGCATAAGGTTGTACTGTTTGAAGCTAAGTCCGAGGTAGGTGGTCAGTTTAATCTTGCCCGCAAGATCCCGGGAAAAGAGGAATTTGATGAGACCATTCGCTATTTTACCGAGCAGATGAAACAGCATCAGGTTGAACTGAGACTGAATACCCGCTTAGATGCTTCTGTGGTAAGAGATGAGCCTTTCGATGAAGTAGTGATTGCTTCTGGTGTTGTCCCTCGCACATTGACGCTGCCAGGTTTCGACGATCCTAAAGTTGTTAACTATCAGCAGGTGCTCAGTGGAGAGGTTGAAGTAGGTGAGCGCGTCGTCTTGATTGGCGCAGGTGGCATAGGATTCGATATGGCGCATTTCCTTGGTGAGCAGGAGTCAACCACACTTAAGCCGGAGAAATGGCTCAAGCAGTGGGGGATTGATAAAACCTATGGCGAGCGCGGCGGATTGACAGATCCTGAACTTGAGCATACGAGTCGTAAGATCTATCTGTTACAGCGTAAAACCAGCAAGATGGGTAAGGGCCTAGGCAAGACCACTGGCTGGATCCACCGCGCCGTTGCGAAACACCATCAGGTTGAGATGCTCAGCGGTGTGAGCTATGAGAAGTTTGATGAGCAGGGGCTTCACATCAAGCTAGGTGACCAGGCGCAGATCCTTGAGGTCGATAATGTGGTGCTGTGCGCCGGTCAAGAGTCGAATCGGACTTTAGTTGATGAGATGGAAAGTACAGGCCTGCCGGTTCACCTCATCGGTGGGGTCGATGTGGCCGCAGAACTTGATGCGAAACGGGCGATTCGCCAAGGCGCCGAGCTTGCTGCCAAGATATAACATCATCAGGTTTAGGATAAAAAGCTAACTCAAGTGAGTTAGCTTTTTTTTCGCCCTTGACCTACCTTAGCCTTAATCTTTAAAGAACAAGGAAAAAGAACATGACAAAATTAATGGGTCTGGCACTTGGGATAGTGCTGAGTCTTGCTACGGCGTCCTCCCTGTATGCTGAGGATTACGATGCCGCTTTGGCCGAACGTGTAGGCGCCGATGAATATGGCATGAAGCTGTATGTGATGGCCTTTTTAAAGCGTGGCCCTAATCGCGGTCAATCAGAAGAGGAGGCCAAACGGTTACAGCGGGCACATCTAGATAACATTAAACACTTAGCCGACGAAGGTAAATTGGTGCTTGCTGGACCCTTTATCGAAGAGGGCGAGCTTCGAGGGATCTATCTTTTTAATGTTACCAATATCGAAGAGGCAAGAGCGCTGACTGCAACAGATCCGGCCATAAAAGCAGGTAGGTTGGTGATGGAGTTACATCCTTGGTATGGCAGTGCTGCCTTGATGGAAGTGAATAAACTGCATCACAAACTGGCCAAGAAAGCCATTTGATCAATCGGCAGAGCAATCAGCTAAAGCGTGTGGCGTCGATTTTACCACAACGTCAACCCCTTGGGGCGAGAGTGCGAGATCCAGATCGCCTTCTGGATGGCAACAGCAGGGCAGACACTCATCTGCCTCGAGCTCGACTAAAGGCTCAGTGTGATATACAACTGACCCTTTGTTGATCTTGGTTTTACAGGCACCACAAAAGCCGTTACGGCACTCGGAAAAGATACGTACGCTCTTTTGCTCCAATGCCTGTAACAGACTCTGATGTTCTTGGGTGTATAAGAGCACGGGTTGTCCTTGAAGGCTCACAATAGGAGCCTTCTTAAATACCGCGTCTTTATAAACCAGGTTTTTATAGATCAAAGTCGGCGAACTCACTTTCATCTACCGATGCGTCAATCTGTCCCACCAGGTAAGATGACACTTCCACTTCTTGTGGCGCGACTTGCACCGAATCACTCTCTAACCAGTTTTTCATCCAAGGCAGCGGGTTGCTCTGATCTGCGTATGGACTCGTCAGGTTGACCGACTTCATACGCTCATTGGTGATGTACTCAACGTACTGACATAAGATCTGTTCGTTCAGGCCAATCATAGAGCCATCTTTAAACAGGTACTTAGCCCATTCTTTTTCTTGCTCGGCCGCCTTTACGAAGATATCGATTGCTGTTTGTTCGCACTCTTTGGCGATCTCTGCCATTTCAGGATCGTCTTTGCCACCTTGCATTATCTTGAGGATATGCTGGGTGCTGTTTAGGTGCAGGGCTTCATCTCGTGCGATGAGACGGATGATCTTGGCGTTACCTTCCATCACCTTGCGCTCGGCAAAGGCAAAAGAACAGGCAAAACTGACGTAGAAGCGGATCGCTTCTAACACGTTAACTGACATCATGCAGAGGTAAAGGGCTTTCTTTATCTCGCGCTTGCTGACGATAATGGTTTTACCATTGATCTCGTGGGTGCCTTCGCCCATCAGGTGATAGGCTTGGCTCAATTCAATCAGCTTGTCGTAATAATCGGCGATATCACTGGCGCGCTTAAGGATCTCTTCATTCTGCACTATGTCATCAAATACAACAGAAGGATCGTTGACGATATTACGAATGATATGAGTGTAAGAGCGTGAGTGAATGGTTTCAGAGAAAGACCAGGTCTCGATCCACGTCTCTAACTCAGGCAGTGACACAAGCGGCAGGAAAGCCACGTTTGGCGAGCGTCCCTGAATAGAATCCAGCAGCGTCTGATATTTAAGGTTCGAGATAAAGATATGCTTCTCATGATCTGGCAGCGCCGCATAGTCAATCTTATCTTTACTAACGTCTACCTCTTCGGGGCGCCAGAAGAAAGAAAGTTGCTTCTCGATAAGCTTTTCGAATACTTCATACTTTTGTAGGTCATAGCGAGCCACGTTAACTGGCTGACCGAGAAACATAGGTTCTAGCAGGGCATTATTAGGTGTTTGACAAAATGTAGAATAGGCCATTTTTCTATCTTCCGATAAAGGGGGCGCTTGCCCCCTGTTAAAAGGTTAAAACACTAAGAGTTAGATCTTACATGCGCCGCCTGCGCAACTGTCGTCTTCTTTCTCGATGGCGGTAATGTCGTCATATTTGTCTGACGCGCCATCACGTGTGTTGTGATAGTAAAGTGTCTTCACACCATATTTGTATGCAGTAAGCAGATCTTTAAGCAACACCTGCATAGGAACCTTAGAGCCGGGGAAGCGGCTAGGGTCATAATTGGTGTTGGCCGAGATAGACTGGTCAACAAACTTCTGCATTAAACCGACAAGTTGTAGGTAACCATCGTTGCTTGGCATCTGCCAAAGCAGCTCATAACTGTATTGGTACTTGTCGAAATCAGGAACCACCTGTTTTAGCTGACCATCTTTACTGGCTTTAACACTGATCAAGCCGCGTGGTGGCTCGATACCGTTAGTGGCGTTAGAGATCTGCGAAGAGGTCTCAGATGGCATCAGTGCAGATAGAGTAGAGTTACGCAGGCCGTGAGTCTTAATCTCCTCACGTAGCGCGTCCCAATCCATGTGCAGTGGTTCGTCACAGATCTTGTCTAGGTCCCGCTTATAGGTATCGATTGGCAGGATACCCTTAGCGTAATTGGTTTCGTGGAAGGCTGGACATGCACCTTTTTCTTTCGCTAGGTTCATCGATGCCTTCAGCAGATAATACTGTATAGCTTCGAAAGTCTTATGGGTGATGCCGTTGGCGCTGCCGTCTGAGTAACGTACGCCTTCTTTAGCCAAGTAGTTGGCAAAGTTAATCACGCCTATGCCCAAGGTACGACGGTTCATCGAGCCTTTGTGCGCCGAAATGATGGGATAGTCTTGGTAATCAAGCAGACTATCGAGTGCGCGCACCGCCAGATCTGACAGGTTTTCCAGCTCATCTAGGCTTTTTATCGCACCCAGGTTGAGGGCCGACAGAGTACAAAGTGCAATCTCTCCATCAGGATCGTCAATGTTGTTGAGTGGCTTAGTCGGCAGTGCTATCTCTAGACAGAGGTTTGACTGACGAACGGGCGCAACCTTAGAGTCAAACGGGCTATGGGTATTACAGTGATCGACGTTCTGGATGTAGATACGACCGGTTGAGGCACGCTCCTGCATCATTAGTGAAAACAACTCGACAGCCTTGATCTGCTTCTTACGAATGCTCTCATCTTGCTCATATTGAAGGTACAGACGTTCGAATTCTGCTTGATCTTCAAAAAAGGCATCATATAGGCCCGGTACGTCAGATGGACTGAACAGGGTGATCATGCCGCCTTGGATCAGACGCTGATACATGAGCTTGTTAAGTTGCACGCCATAATCTAAGTGACGAATACGGTTATCATCGACACCGCGGTTGTTCTTTAATACCAGCAGCGATTCTACTTCAAGGTGCCACATAGGGTAGAAGAGGGTCGCTGCGCCGCCGCGAACGCCACCTTGTGAGCAAGACTTTACTGCGGTCTGGAAATACTTATAGAAAGGTAAACAACCCGTGTGGAAGGCTTCACCACCACGAATTGGACTACCTAAGGCGCGAATACGGCCAGCATTGACCCCGATACCAGCACGCTGTGATACATACTTAACGATAGATGAAGCCGTGGCATTGATTGAATCCAGGCTGTCTCCACACTCGATCAATACGCAGGAGCTAAACTGACGCGTAGGTGTACGCACCCCGGCCATGATAGGCGTAGGTAGCGAGATCTTAAAGGTAGAGGTCGCGTCATAGAAATCTTTCACATACTGAAGACGCGTTTCTTTGGGGTAGTCAGCGAACAGACAGGCCGCCACCAGAATATAGAGGAACTGAGCGCTCTCATAAACTTCGTGGGTGACGCGGTTTTGTACCAGATACTTGCCTTCTAGCTGCTTCACGGCGGCGTAAGAGAAGTTCATATCTCGCCAATGATCGATATAGCTGTCTAGCTGGTCAAGTTCGTCGCGGCTATAGTCGTTCAGAATATGCGTGTCATACTTACCCATCTCCACCAGTCTTACGACATGATCATAAAGCTTTGGCGGCTCAAACTGGCCAAAGGCTTTTTTACGCAGGTGGAAGATTGCCAGGCGCGCAGAAAGGAACTGATAATCCGGCGACTCAGGAGAGATCAGATCGGCTGCAGCCTTAATGATGGTTTCATGAATCGCTTCGGTTGGAATCCCATCATAAAACTGAAGGTGAGAACGTAATTCGACTTCTGATACTGATACGTTATTCAGTCCTTTGGCCGCCCAAGTGATCACTCGGTGGATCTTATCGAGATCGATAGTTTCACGTTCGCCACTGCGCTTTGTGACTTGCATATTGCTGTTCATTGAAGATAAGCCTTGAATTAAATATCGCTATGGGTGAGCTGAGATGTTCACCCTACGTTTCCATGTAAAAACAATCGAAGATGTTAAAAAAGTACCTGAGCACTACAGCTGTTCTAGTGGCTTCGACCGCTGACCATACACAATATATGGTGTTTTTTATTTGTTAGGATACAAGATAGTGAGGTTGCTGCGATATTGCAAGCGGGTTTTTAGGGGACAAGTTGTGGATATCTTGGGGGTAACGCATGGGGTTAGTAACGGCTTACCTTTAACCCTTGTTTTCAATTACGATAGCCTCGTTAGGTCAACTTTTAGGCGACTGATTTGTTGTGTCGCGAAAGCTAAAATATTGCTCAGATCCTTGGGATCGATCGCCGTTGAAAAAGGATCTTAATCACATCCATAAGTTCAGATTTGGTCAGACTCACACAACTGAAGAGGGTGATGTGCGATTTGTCACCTTTTACAGCGACTTACTCTACTTTAGCAATTCAATCACTTCTATTGGGGTGGTAAAACCATAATCATGGGGCCAGAGCTCTGCTTGGTCATTGTTTGCGATATAACCCCAATGGGCGATCCCACCGAGCATCTGACTGTTGCACGCCGCTTCAAGGTCGCGCCTGGCATCTCCAAGATAGAGTATGCGATTGCAGTGTACGCCAAGTTGCTGGGCCGCTAAGCGCATCGGAGCGGGATTAGGTTTGCTCTGGGTTGTCGAGTCACCACTAATAATCGCTGGCATTAAATGGGCCAGTTCGAGACGGTGAAGCAAGGGACGCGCAAAGCGTGCAGCCTTGTTGGTTACCACGCCAAAGGGAATGTCTAGCTCACAAAGGTGGGTAAGCAGGGGGGCTATACCGTCAAATAGCTGCGCTTGATCGCCATTGACCTGGTGATAATGGTGCAGCAGAGCTTGTTGAATTGCCGTCTTTTCCGCCTCATCAATTTGTGGCTCGGCGGCGTTCACCAGGGCAAGGCTGCCGTTAGAGGCGGCGTCTCTGACCTCTACCAAAGATTTAGTCGGATAGCCAAAGTCAGCCAGCGCCAAATTGAGCGCCTGAACAAGGTCGGGCGCCGTATCGACTAAGGTGCCGTCGAGATCGAACAGCACCCCTTTAATCAATTCTGGCTTAGTCATTCTGGCTTAGTCATTCCGGCTTAGTCATTCCGGCTTTAATTATTCCGGTTTTAGTCATCAAGTTGCTTAACCGTGGCAATCATATAGTTGACATCAAGGCTCTTGGTATAACGAAAGATATCGGTCAGCGGGTTATAGGTAATGCCAGTCGCGTCAGTGCACTCTAGATCCACTTTTTCGGCCATACCTATCAACTCGGCAGGTTTTATGTACTTCTTATGGTCATGGGTGCCGACAGGCAACATCTTTAATAGGTACTCAGCGCCAATAACCGTTTCGACATAGGCTCTTAGATTACGGTTAATGGTTGAGAAGAATACATAGCCACCGGGCTTTACCATGTCGCTACAAGCTTTGATCACAGATGCTGGGTTGGGCACGTGCTCTAACATCTCCATGCAGGTCACCACATCATACAAACCTTGATGGCTGTCTCTGTGATGCTCTGCAGTGGTCTGAATATAGTTGATCTCAACCCCTGTTTCTAAGGCATGGAGTTTCGCCACATCAAGGGGCTCGGCGCCCATATCAATTCCGTCTACCTTGGCACCAAGACGTGCCATGCTTTCAGAGAGAATCCCGCCGCCACAGCCAACATCCAGCACTGACTTGCCAAACAAGCCACCGACTGTCTGATCGATAAAATTCAACCTTAAGGGGTTTAGCTTATGAATAGGCTTAAATTCCCCTTCGGGATCCCACCAGGTAGCAGCCATCTTTTCAAATTTTGCAATTTCTTGTGGATCAACGTTGACATTGTGAGTCACAGATTGGTTAGGCACGGTCAAACCTCTGAAGGGGAAAGAATGTTAGGGCTATTATACTCATAGCCCTAGATAAACAAAGGAGATCCCATCGAAAATCTAACCGCTGGGGTGAGATTGCTGTTAAAGCGTTCATCTAAAGCTAAATCGAGCAGGCTTTACCGCGCTAATCAGATATTTGGCGGGAAATTTCAATAGGGTCTAGCGCCTTTAAATATCTGTGTTAGAATGCCAAATCACGTTTTCAGGCTTGACGATATATTGCCTGGTTTTTAAGCAGTATTTTGTCAGCTAAATTTCAAGGGATCGAGCAGTTTATGACTGATCTGGCTTCATCTATAACACCAATTAATATTGAAGACGAATTAAAGAATTCATATTTAGATTACGCCATGAGCGTGATCGTTGGCCGAGCGTTACCCGATGTACGCGATGGCTTAAAGCCGGTTCATCGCCGCGTACTCTTTGCGATGAACGAGTTGAAGAACGATTGGAACAAGCCTTACAAGAAGTCGGCACGTGTTGTCGGTGACGTGATAGGTAAATATCACCCCCATGGCGACTCGGCGGTGTATGACACTATCGTGCGTATGGCGCAGCCTTTCTCAATGCGTTACACCTTAGTCGATGGCCAGGGTAACTTTGGTTCGGTCGATGGTGACGCTGCAGCGGCTATGCGTTATACCGAAATTCGTATGGATAAGTTAGCCCATCAGTTACTGGCTGACTTAGAAAAAGAAACCGTCGATTATGTGCCTAACTATGATGGCACTGAGCAGATCCCGGCCGTATTGCCCACCCGTATTCCAGCCCTGTTAGTTAACGGCTCATCGGGCATTGCCGTGGGTATGGCAACAAACATTCCCCCTCATAACCTATCAGAAGTGATCTCTGGCTGTTTGGCGCTTATCGATGAGCCAAGCCTGTCAATTGAGCAGCTGATGGAGCATATTCCAGGTCCAGACTTCCCAACAGCCGCTATCGTTAATGGCCGTAAAGGGATAGAAGATGCTTATAAGACTGGTCGCGGTAAAGCGGTTATGCGCGCTCGTGCTTCAGTCGAAACCGAAGATAATGGTCGTGAGCGGATTATCGTTACCGAGATACCTTATCAGGTTAACAAAGCTCGTCTGATCGAAAAGATCGCCGAACTGGTTAAAGATAAGAAGATTGAAGGCATTAGCGGTCTGCGCGATGAGTCTGATAAAGACGGTATGCGCATCGTTATCGAAGTGAAGCGTGGTGAAGTGGGTGAGGTGATCCTCAATAACCTTTACGCTCAGACGCAGTTACAAACCTCTTTCGGTATCAACATGGTGGCGTTGACCAATGGTCAACCTAAGCTATTCAACCTTAAAGAGATGCTGGAATGCTTTATTCTTCACCGTCGTGAAGTGGTAACGCGTCGTACAGTATTTGAATTGCGTAAAGCCCGTGATCGTGCCCATATCCTTGAAGCACTAGCCATTGCGCTGGCTAATATCGATCCTATTATCGCGCTGATCAAGGCATCGCCGACACCAGCCGAAGCTAAAGTGAAGTTGATCGAGCAAGGTTGGGCTCTTGGCAATGTACAGGGCATGCTTGAAAAAGCGGGCGATGACGCCGCGCGTCCAGAATGGTTAGCCCCTGAGTATGGTATTCGTGATGGACTTTACTTCCTGACCGAGCAACAAGCACAGGCTATCTTGGACCTGCGTCTGCACAAGTTGACCGGTCTAGAACATGAGAAGATTCTAGGCGAATACGAAGAGTTACTCGAACTTATCGCCGCGCTGCTTTATATCCTGCGCAGTCCAGAGCGCTTGATGGAAGTGATTAAAGAAGAACTTCAGGAAGTGCTGGAAAACTTCGGCGATGAGCGCCGCACCGAGCTGAATGCTTCGGCGGTGGATATCAGTCTTGAAGATCTGATTAATGAAGAAGATGTAGTTGTAACCCTATCACACCTGGGTTATGCCAAGTATCAACCGCTCAGCGATTACCAGGCACAGCGCCGTGGTGGTAAGGGTAAGGCGGCGACTAAGGTTAAAGACGAAGATTTCGTCGAAAAACTGCTAGTAGCTAACACTCATGACACCATCTTGTGTTTCTCTGACTTTGGTAAGATGTACTGGTTGAAGGTGTATCAACTGCCGCTGGCAAGCCGTCAAGCGCGTGGTCGTCCAATCATTAACCTGCTACCGCTCGCTGAAGGCGAACGCATTACCGCTATCTTGCCGGTCCGCGATTATGACGCCGATAAGTATGTGATCATGGCGACCTCTCACGGCACTGTGAAGAAGACATCCCTTGAGCAGTATTCTCGTCCAAGAGCAAACGGTATTATTGCCGTTAACCTTAAAGATGGCGATCAGCTGATCGGTGTTGATATCACCAACGGTGATAATGAAGTCATGCTCTTCTCTAACGAAGGCAAGGTGGTACGCTTTAGTGAAGATCAGGTTCGTGGTATGGGCCGTACGGCAACAGGTGTCCGCGGTATCAAGCTCGAAGATGGTCAGACAGTGGTATCACTCATTGTGCCTAAGAACGATGGCGATATTCTTACCGTGACTGAAAATGGTTATGGTAAGCGTACTGAGCTATCTGAATACCCGGCGAAGAGTCGTGCAACTAAGGGCGTGGTCTCTATCAAGGTCAGTGAACGTAACGGCGCCGTAGTCGGTGCTGTACAAGTTCAGGAAAACGATGAGATTATGCTGATCAGCGACAAAGGTACTCTGGTTCGAACTCCGGCAACGGGCGTATCGAGCATTGGTCGTAACACCCAAGGGGTGACCATTATCCGTACCTCGGCCGATGAAACTGTAGTGGGTTTGCAGCGTATCGATGAGATCCAAGACGACACCGAATACGACGAAGAGGGTAATCCTATCCTTGACGAGACGGTCGATGAAACACAGGCTCCTGGCGATACGCCAGAGGCTGAGCCTACCGAATAAGGTTTAGGTATATAAACGGGCGTCCTTTTGGACGCTCGTTTTGTTTTAGCAAGTAAAACACCAACAAATGATAAAACATTAAGTGGCACCTTATCTGACGCAATGCCGTTGACAATAAACGCAAAGGAGAAAGAAGTGAGCGCGACATATAATTTCTGTGCAGGGCCGGCCATGTTGCCGCAACCCGTGATGCAAAAGGCACAAAAGGAGTTATTAGATTGGAATGGGCAGGGCGTCTCCGTAATGGAGATCAGTCATCGCAGTAAGGAGTTTATCGCGCTTACCGAGCAGGCCGAGGCTGACATCAGAGAACTGATGAATATTCCGAGTAACTACCATGTGCTCTTTATGCATGGTGGGGGGCGTGGTCAGTTTGCTGCTGTTGTGAATAACTTTTTAGGTGAAGCCGGGCGAGCCCTTTATTTAGTTGATGGGAGCTGGTCATCGGCAGCTGTCGATGAAGCCAGAAAGTTAGCCGGTGATGAACAGATAGATACCCTGAATATTGTTGAAAAAGAGAATGATATCAGCAGGATTGTATTGCCTAATTTAGAAGAAATAGAGCAAGATTATCGCTACCTGCACTACTGTCCGAATGAGACGGTAGATGGCATCGAAATTTTTGATGAGATTAACTCGCCTTGGCCGATTGTTGCCGATATGTCGTCGAATATTATGTCTCGCGAGATTGACGTTAGCCGCTATGGATTGATCTATGCTGGCGCACAGAAAAACATCGGCCCATCAGGGCTTAGCATAGTGATAGTACGTGATGATCTACTGGCCTATCCGCAGCTCAATCAGGCCTCGATTATGGATTATCGCCTAGCGGTAAAACATGACTCCATGTTTAATACACCGCCGACTTTTGCCTGGTACCTTGCCGCCGAAGTCTTTAAGTGGCTGAAATCCCAGGGCGGCGTAAGCAAGATGTCTGAAGTGAATCAGCTTAAGGCTAAGACTCTATATGATTTTATCGACAGCTGTGATCTCTATGAGAATCGTGTTGCTGAGCAAAACCGCTCGCAAATGAACGTCACTTTTTACTTAAAAGATGAGTCATTAAACGAGGCATTTCTAGCGGAAGCGAAAGCGGCAGGATTAGTTGCCTTAAAAGGACACCGCAGCGTCGGTGGTATGCGCGCCAGTCTTTATAATGCGATGCCACTTACCGGTGTTGAGGCCTTGGTAAGCTTTATGCGCTCGTTTGCAAAGCAGCACTCAGCCTAACGTTAGCCGCTTAACTTTATCTGTGAGTAAAACAAAAAGGGGACCCCAAGGTCCCCTTTATTTATGCAACTAATTTAATAAGCCCATGATTATGGTCATTACAGTACTTTTGCGATAGATTCCGCAAGGTAATCCACGTTACCTGTGCCTATACCTGCGATGCTGATACGGCTTGAGTCGACCATGTAGATGCTATGATCACTCTGTAGCTTGGCCACTTGCTCAGGGGTGATCCCCAAGAATGAGAACATGCCTTTCTGCTCGGCTATGAAGCTGAAATCGCGTGTGACCCCTTTCTCGATCAGTTTATTGACTAGCATGGCGCGATTACCATTGATGCGATCGCGCATCTCCTTCAACTCTTCAAGCCATTGCTGCTTTAACTCCGCCGAGCCGAGAATCGTTTCGACTATGGCTGCGCCGTGTGCAGGTGGCATTGAGTAGATGCAGCGAACTACATACAAGAGTACCGAATAGGCGACATTAGCGGCTTGGCTGTCTTTCGCCACTAAAGAGCAGGCTCCGATCCGCTCGCGGTACAGGCCAAAGTTTTTAGAGCATGAGGTGCACAGGATCATATCATCGACCTGAGCCGCCATCTGACGCACACCGTAAGCATCTTCGTCTACGCCATCACCAAAGCCTTGGTAAGCCATGTCAATGAGTGGTGTAAAGCCCTGTTGCTTAGTTAAAGCAATCACCTTATCCCATTGTTCATTGGTGAGATCCATGCCGCTTGGGTTATGGCAGCAAGCATGAAATAGCACAACATCGTCTGAGCCTATGTTGGCTAAGGTAGCCATCATCTCGTCGAATTTTAACGTCTTGTTTTCATGATCGTAGTAAGGGTAGGTCTTTACCTGAATGCCCGCCGCTTCAAATAAACCTGTGTGGTTAGCCCAGGTCGGGTCGCTGACCCAGATGACACTATTTGGGTTAATACGCTTGATGAAATCAGCGGCCACTCTGAGCGCGCCTGTGCCACCCGGTGTTGAGACGGTGCGAATGCGATCGGCAAGTAGCGCAGGGTTATCTTGGCCAAATGCCAGTTCACCGATGAGTTGGTTGAAGGTAGGGGAGCCCGTGGGACCTATGTAAACTTTTGTTTCCTCAGTGTCGATACGGTGCTGCTCAGCACGTTTAACACAGGCCAAAATAGGGGTGTTACCCGCTTCATCTTTAAATACACCCACACCAAGATCGACCTTATTGGCCTGAGGATCTTCGCGGTATTTAGCCATAAGCCCAAGAATAGGATCGGCGGGCATAGGGGAAAGTTTCTCGAACATAGTTCCAACTACCTTTATCTATTGTTATAGGCCGTAAATGGCCGGCGCTTTGCGTAGCCTAAGGATAAACTAAATTGATTACTAAATTACAGCGCTAATAGAGATTTTATACTCGACCTCAGTTGGCAAATATTCATGCCAGCTACGTTAAATCGAGGGGACGGGCCCCCTGATTTTGGAACATTTATAGGGCTTAGAAAGAAAATTACTCATTAAGCGCCTTAAAATGCAAAAAAGGGTTGAATAGTGGGCCTCAATCAGTAATTTTATAACCACGAGGCTCAGGTCGATTGAGCAGACGGCCATTTTGTCGTGATGGCAACACCAAGTATCAATAATTCGCAGCCAAAGATGGGTTGCTATCAATGAAGATGTGATTAATGAAACAACTACGACTCGATCCCATAACTAAGGTTCAAGGTACCGTCAATATTCCTGGTTCCAAGAGCATCTCAAACCGTGCCCTGTTATTGGCGACCTTAGCTGAAGGTAAAACCCGGCTGACCAATCTGCTCGATTCTGATGATATCCGCCATATGCTGACGTCACTGAAACAACTGGGCGTTAAATTTCAATTATCAGACAATAATACAGTCTGTGAGCTTGAAGGCCTAAGCGGTCCAATCAGCAGTGATCAAGCGCAAAGCCTGTTCTTGGGTAATGCTGGTACGGCAATGCGCCCACTGTGCGCTGCTTTAACCTTAGGCCAAGGGGAATTTACCTTAACGGGTGAGCCTCGTATGGAAGAACGTCCTATTGGCGACCTGGTTGATGCCTTGAGCGCCCTAGGAGCCGATATACAATACCTTAAACAACCCGGTTTCCCGCCGTTAACGGTCAATGCTACCGGGCTAAATGGTGGTGATGTTGAGATCGCAGGTGATTTGTCGAGTCAGTTTTTAACGGCACTGCTCATGGTTGCACCACTTGCGAAAGAGCAGGTCAATATTAAGATTAAAGGCGAGTTAGTTTCTAAACCTTATATCGACATTACCGTTGCCCTGATGGCCCAGTTTGGGGTTAAGGTGATCAACCATGACTATGAACGCTTTGAGATCCCAGCAGGTCAACACTATGTTTCACCAGGTACTGTGTTAGTTGAAGGTGATGCCTCATCAGCCTCTTACTTCCTTGCCGCGGGTGCCATCCAAGGTGGTGAAGTCAAAGTCACTGGCGTAGGATTAAAAAGTATCCAGGGCGACGTAAAGTTTGCCGATGTGCTTGAAAAAATGGGCGCAGAAATAGAGTGGGGCGACGATTACATCATTGCCAGAAGTGCTGCGCTCAATGCCGTTGATCTGGATATGAATCATATCCCAGATGCCGCCATGACCATAGCGACAGCCGCGCTATTTGCTAAAGGCACAACCACTTTAAGAAACATCTATAACTGGCGTATCAAGGAAACTGACCGTTTAGCTGCGATGGCCACCGAACTGCGTAAAGTCGGCGCCATTGTCGAAGAAGGCCACGACTATATTAGCGTGACACCGCCGGCTAAGTTAAACACTGCCGATATCGACACCTATAACGATCACCGCATGGCTATGTGTTTTTCGCTGTTAGCCTTTGCCGATTGTGGGATCACAATCAACGACCCCGATTGCACATCGAAAACCTTTCCAAGTTATTTTGAGCAGTTTGCAGCTTTAGCCCAGTAGATTGCCACTGACAGCGGGCTCAATCCTTTGGCCCGCTTTGCCCCAAGCTCCAATTGTGTTAATTCGTAACTTTTTGCCGCTTTCTAAACGCTTTTAGTTTATAATGCGCGCGCAGTTTTTTCGTGGACGACATTCAAGATCTTTAGGGACGATAGATTTAAATTGGAGAATCATATGTCACAACGGGCTCCCATCGTCACAATTGACGGCCCAAGCGGTGCAGGTAAAGGCACTATTAGTCAAATACTTGCTTCGCGTTTAGGATGGAAGCTGCTTGATAGCGGTGCCATATATCGTGTGTTGGCCCTGGCGGCAATTCACCACAACGTAGAGCTGGACAACGAAGCATCACTGGCGCTTTTAGCCGCACATCTGGATGTGCAATTCATTACGGCTAAAGCAAACGGCATTAAAGTTGTCTTAGAAGGTGAAGACGTCTCTCATGAGATTCGTAGCCAAGAGTGCTCAAATGCCGCCTCCAAAGTAGCCGCATTTCCTAGCGTTCGCGAGGCTTTACTGCGTCGCCAACGAGCGTTTGCAGAGGCACCTGGTCTTATCGCCGACGGTCGCGATATGGGCACTGTCGTCTTTCCGACAACACCCGCTAAACTTTATTTAACGGCATCGGCTGAGGAAAGGGCCCAAAGGCGCTATAATCAGTTGCAGGACAAGGGCTTCGATGTTAATATCGACCGTCTTTTAGCCGAGGTCATTGAGCGTGATGAACGTGATATGAATCGTCCCGTAGCCCCTCTGGTTCCAGCCGAGGATGCATTGGTGATCGATACTACGGCTATCGGCATTGATGAAGTGGTTGAGCTTGCGCTCGCACACATCAAGCAAAAATTACCCGACCTTGCCCTCTAAGGGACAAGGTTTTTATGATTTGTCACAAGGATGGGACAAATGATTAATCTGACTCCACGTCTAGGATGGGCTGTGGTTTATTACTTAAAGTAAATTAACATGACTGAATCTTTTGCTGATCTATTTGAACAATCCCTTCAACAACTTGAGTTCCGTCCAGGTTCTATCGTTCGTGGTACTGTTGTATCAATCCAGAACGGTATGGTACTGGTTGACGCAGGTCTTA
The DNA here is from genome assembly GCF_002215585.1 of Shewanella marisflavi. Lineage (NCBI taxonomy): Bacteria > Pseudomonadati > Pseudomonadota > Gammaproteobacteria > Alteromonadales > Shewanellaceae > Shewanella > Shewanella marisflavi. Next base: position 2,182,268 of record NZ_CP022272.1, on the reverse strand, counting down.
AGTCTGAAAGCCCAATCCCAGCTGAGCAATTCAAAAACGCTCAAGGCGTTCTAGAAATCGCAGTTGGCGACGAAGTTGACGTAGCCCTAGACTCTGTTGAAGACGGTTTCGGTGAAACTCAACTTTCTCGTGAGAAAGCTAAGCGTCACGAAGCTTGGATCGTTCTAGAAAAAGCTTACGAAGATGCTGAAACTGTAATCGGTGTCATCAATGGTAAGGTTAAAGGCGGTTTCACCGTTGAACTAAACGGTATCCGTGCGTTCCTACCAGGTTCTCTAGTTGACGTTCGCCCAGTTCGCGACACTGCTCACCTAGAAAACAAAGAACTAGAATTCAAGGTTATCAAGCTAGACCAGAAGCGTAACAACGTTGTTGTTTCTCGTCGTGCTGTTATCGAATCAGAAAGCAGTGCAGAGCGTGATGCGCTACTTGAAAACCTACAAGAAGGTCAAGCCGTTAAGGGTATCGTTAAGAACCTGACTGACTACGGTGCATTCGTTGACCTAGGTGGCGTAGACGGTCTTCTACATATCACAGATATGGCTTGGAAGCGCGTTAAGCACCCATCTGAAATCGTCAACGTTGGTGACGAAATCAACGTTAAAGTACTTAAGTACGATCGTGAGCGCACTCGCGTTTCACTAGGTCTTAAGCAACTTGGCGAAGATCCATGGTTAGAAATCAGCAAGCGCTACCCAGAAAACACTAAGTTAACTGGTCGCGTCACTAACCTAACTGACTACGGCTGCTTCGTTGAAATCGAAGAAGGCGTTGAAGGTCTAGTACACGTTTCTGAAATGGATTGGACTAACAAGAACATCCACCCATCTAAGGTTGTTAACCTAGGTGACGAAGTTGAAGTTCTAGTGTTAGACATCGATGAAGAGCGTCGTCGTATTTCTCTAGGTCTTAAGCAGTGTAAGACTAACCCATGGGATGACTTCGCAGAGCGTTATGCTAAAGGCGACAAAGTTACTGGTAAGATCAAGTCAATCACTGACTTCGGTATCTTCATCGGTCTTGACGGTGGCATCGACGGTCTAGTTCACCTATCTGATATCTCTTGGAACGGTACTGGCGAAGAAGCTGTATCTGACTACAAGAAGGGCGACGAAATCAGTGCAGTTGTACTGTCTGTTGACCCAGAGCGTGAGCGTATCAGCCTAGGTGTTAAGCAGACTGAAGACGATCCTTTCAATGCATATCTTGCAGATAAGAAGAAAGGTGCTATCGTAACTGGTACTGTTACAGCAGTAGACGCGAAAGGCGTAACTATCGAGTTGGCTGACACCGTAGAAGGTTACCTACGTGTTTCTGACATCTCTCGTGAGCGCATCGAAGATGCATCTACTGTATACTCAGTAGGTGACACTGTTGAATCTAAGTTCATGGGTGTTGATCGCAAGAACCGTTCAATCAGCCTGTCTATCAAAGCGAAAGACGAAGCTGATGAGAAGGAAGCGATGGCTAACTTGAACAAGCAAGATGACGTTGCTATGAGCAATGCCATGGCTGAAGCGTTCAAAGCGGCTCGCAAATAATTCGCCTGAAGTTCGGGGATGGCAACATCCCCGCTAGGTGACTGTGTTTGGCTTGATTATAGAGGGTACAGGATGACTAAATCCGAACTGATCGAAAAACTTGCCAGTAGGCAGTCGCAGCTGTCGGCAAAAGAAGTAGAAAGCGCTATTAAAGAGATGTTGGAGCAGATGGCAACAACATTAGAAGGCGGTGACCGTATCGAGATCCGTGGCTTTGGTAGTTTTTCCCTTCATTATCGTGCACCACGTACAGGTCGTAATCCTAAGACTGGGACTTCAGTTGAACTGGAAGGCAAGTATGTACCGCACTTTAAGCCTGGCAAAGAACTGCGTGAGCGCGTTGATGCTATCAACTCGTAAATGACATTGTTTTAAAAGCCTCCGAAAGGAGGTTTTTTTATGTCTAAACTCCAGGTATGGCTAGCTAGTTCGTTAAAATTCTTGGATAATCAATCCATCACCACGGGTTTATGGAGATTAACGTGAAGTCATTTATCGCGACTGTACTTGTCGCCCTATTTTTCGTCTTGGCTTTATTGTTTGGTGCACGCAACGAGCAACTGGTGACCATCAGTTATTTTGTGGCTCAGGGCGAATATCGTTTACCTGTCGTGCTTGGTGTGGTGTTTTTAGCAGGCTTCTTAGTCAGTTGGTTATTTGCCATCTACCATATCACCAAAGTCAGATTACAACTGCGTCGCGCCAATAAGAAAATTGATCAGTTAGAAGCTAAACTTCCCGCTGAAGCGCTACCACCATCTTCTCAAATTGAACATCAAGCGAAGGAAGTAAACGCTTAATATGTTAGAGATTCTGTTTCTGTTGTTACCTATTGCCGCCGGTTATGGTTGGTATATGGGTCGCCGTAGTATCAGGCATAAGCAGAATAGTAAGCGTAAACAGTTAAGCCGTGATTACTTTACCGGCCTAAACTTTCTTCTGTCGAACGAGTCAGATAAGGCTGTTGATCTCTTTATCTCCATGCTGGATGTGGATGATGACACTATTGATACCCACCTATCTCTTGGTTCCCTGTTTCGTAAAAGGGGGGAGGTTGATCGCTCCATCCGAATTCACCAAAACCTAATCGCCCGTCCGACGCTGACCAATGAACAGCGCGATATTGCTATGATGGAGCTAGGTAAAGATTATTTGGCCGCCGGTTTCTACGACAGAGCCGAAGAGATCTTTCTCAATTTGGTCCGCCAAGAGGATCACAGCGAAGAAGCTGAAGATCAACTTATTGCCATCTATCAGGTGACCAAAGATTGGCAAAAAGCAATCGATATCATCAAGAGTTTGAAGCGTAAACGCCAGCAATCTCTAAAACACCTACAAGCACACCTCTATTGTGAATTGGCTGATGAAGCCTCCGACAGCGAGTTAAAACTAAAGCACTTGATGCAGGCCATCAAACAGGACCCCAAGTGTGGGCGCGCTATGCTAAACGCTGCCAAGCTCTATCTGAATCAGCAAGATTATGGTCGCAGCAAAGAGATGCTAAACCGATTGAAAGAAGCCGATATCGAGATCTTCCCCGAAGCACTCGCCATCGCTAAAGAGGTCTATCAATCAACGGACGATCTCAGTGCCTACCGCGAGCTACTGCGTGAAGCGTTAGAGCAAGGGGCAGGTGCTAGCGTTGCGATCACCCTCGCACAGCAGATGATTACCCAAGGTGAGCTGCAAGATGCTGAAAAGCTGATACTTGATGGTCTCTATCGTCATCCGACCATGAAAAGTTTCCAACATCTGATGAAAATGCAGATCCAGCACGCCGAAGATGGTCAAGCAAAACAGAGCCTGAACATGTTAGCCGAGCTGGTTGAGCAACAGATAAAATTCCGTCCTAGTTACCGCTGTATCGAGTGTGGATTCCCGTCACATACTCTCTATTGGCATTGCCCCTCTTGCAAGAGCTGGGGCACCATTAAGCGGATCCGTGGACTCGACGGGGAGTAATGAAAGAATAATATGCAAAGCAACAGGAGAGCATAATGAGCAACAAACCTATTATAGTCGCGTTAGATTACGATAATAAATCCGAAGCTTTGCAGCTCATAGACCAGTTAGATCCCAATATGTGTCGTCTTAAGGTTGGCAAGGAGATGTTTACTCTCTTCGGCCCCGATCTTGTGAAAGAGATCCATAGTCGTGATTTTGACCTGTTCCTGGATCTTAAATTCCATGACATCCCCAACACAGTGGCTAAAGCGGTGACGGCGGCTGCAGAGCTGGGCGTTTGGATGACGAATGTCCATGCCAGCGGTGGATTGGCTATGATGCAAGCCGCGCAAAAGGCACTGGAACCTTATGGCGCTCAAGCACCGCTGCTGATCGCGGTCACCGTATTGACCTCGATGAGCGATGACGAGCTGGCGCTGCTTGGGATTAATGTTCCAGCCGCTGAACAGGTTAAACGCTTGGCTTCGTTGACAAAGCAAGCCGGCCTTCACGGTATTGTGTGCTCGGCGCAAGAAGCCAGTATGCTAAAGGCAGAGTTTGGTCCAGAGTTCAAGCTAGTGACGCCAGGTATACGCCCGGCTGGTAGCGACAAGGGCGATCAGCACCGAGTGATGACGCCAACCGAGGCGCTGGCAGCGGGTTCTGACTACCTGGTGATCGGCAGACCTATTACTAAAGCGGCTGATCCACTTGCGGCCCTGACGGCGATTCACGCGTCGCTGAAATAGCTTGACCTTAAGGTGACAGGCTCCTAACTTAGCCCCTTACAAGCGCACATCAGGATGGAGTGACTATGTTTGATTATCAAGGGAAAAATGTCTTTGTTGTCGGTGGAACCAGCGGCATCAATCTAGGCATTGCTAAAGCCTTCGCTAGCGCAGGGGCCAATGTGGCGGTCGCCAGTCGTCGTCAAGAAAAGGTGGACGCCGCAGTAAAATCTCTGCAAGCAATTAACCCCAAGGGTAAGATGCTCGGTGTGAGTTTTGATGTGCGAGATCTCGATGCATTAAAGGCTGGTTTTAAGCATATCGCCGAGCAATATGAAACACTGGATGTCTTGGTGAGCGGCGCAGCGGGAAACTTTCCCGCCGCTGCGGCAGATCTATCTGAAAATGGCTTTAAATCCGTTATGGACATCGATCTGCTTGGCAGCTTTCATGTATTGAAGCAGGCTTACCCCTTGATGTGTAGACCTGGCGGCGCAATAGTGCAGATCTCTGCGCCTCAGGCGTACATTGCCATGCCAATGCAGTCACATGTTAGCGCCGCTAAGGCGGGCGTTGATATGTTGACTAAGAGTCTGGCGCTGGAATGGGGCAGAGAGGGGATTCGGGTCAATTCATTAGTCCCTGGTCCCATTGCCGATACAGAAGGGTTTAACCGATTAGCGCCAAATGACGCCCTACAACAGGCCGTAGCCCATAGTGTCCCATTGCAACGTAATGGGCAATGCCAAGATGTTGCCAATGCCGCGCTGTTTATTGCATCGCCGCTGGCGAGTTACATCACAGGCACTATACTGCCGGTTGATGGCGGCTGGTCACTTGGCGGCGCCAGTATGGCCATGCGCGAATTGGGTAAGTTAGCCCAACGTAAAGAGTGAAATCGACAGTGCCAAATGTGCTGTCATATGAGTGAGAAGATTAATGGCAAATCCATTTCAAGAGCAATTATTAAAAGCTGGTCTCGTTAGTAAACAAAAAGTACGAGATGCCAAGACACAGAAACGCCGGGACAGAAAGGCTAAGGTCGATGATGGTTCCGAAGCATTAAAACAGGAGATCGCCGCGAAGAAGCAGGCGCAGATCGACAAAGATAAGGCGCTTAACGAGCAGCGTTTTGCCCAAGCGATGGAAAAGGGGCAGGTGAGAGGCCTTATCACTGAATTTAAGCGCTGTGCCATCGATTTGCCAAAAGATGGTGAACTTAAATTTAACTATACCTTGGGCACTAAGATCTATTCGGTATACGTCAACGAAAAGCTTCAGGGACAACTGTTAAATGGTCAGCTGGGTATCGTGCGCCACGAAGACGTTAGTTATTTGGTGCCCCATAAACTTGCCGAACGGGTTAATTTACTGGTGCCTGAGTGGTGTGGCTATCTCTGGCAACAAGATGATAATACCCAGCAGGTCGAGGAAGACGACCCTTACGCCGATTATGTCATCCCAGATGATCTGATGTGGTAACAGATGATGCCTTAAAAAGCCTCGCACAAAATGCGGGGCTTTTTATTGCCTGCGATAAGACAATTTTCATGTAAAAGGCTTTATTCTCGAAGATAAGTAAGATAGATTAAAACAACTGTTTAAATCCTTCGTTTGAGAGAGTCAAAATGAATCCATACCAGGCACCGTTAGCCGACATGAAATTCTTGTTAGAGCGCGTATTTGATGCGCCGCAAACTTGGGCCGAGTTACCGTCGGTTGCTGAGGTAGTCGATATGGATACGGCTCTGGCTATCCTAGATGAGGCAGACAAGATCGCACGAGATCTTATCCATCCTATTAATCGTCCTGGTGATGAGCAAGGTGTTCGCTTCGAAGATGCCAAAGTGATCACACCCGATGGCTATAAGGCGGTATATGACCAGTATGCCGAGGGGGGATGGGTAGGCCTATGCGGCGACCCTGAATTTGGCGGCATGGGCATGCCTAAGATGCTTGGGGTATTAGTTGATGAGATGGCCTACGGCGGCTGTAACGCCTTTACGCTTTACGGCTCGCTGACCGCTGGCGCCGCGCTGTGTATTAATGCCCATGGCAGCGAAGACTTAAAAGAAAAATATCTACCTAATCTCTATTCGGGGCAATGGGCCGGTGCGATGGACATGACTGAGCCTCAGGCTGGCTCTGATCTGCGTAATATCCGCACTAAGGCTGTGCCTCAAGAGGATGGCAGTTATCTGATTTCAGGCAGTAAAATCTTCATTACCGGTGGTGACCACGACCTTACCGAGAATGTCATTCACCTAGTGCTGGCTAAACTGCCGGATAGTAACGGCATCTCACTCTTTTTGGTGCCTAAGATTAAAGTGGATGACGATGGTAATTTAGGCGAAGCCAATGGCGTTAGCGTAGGTTCAATCGAACACAAAATGGGCCTCAAAGGCTCTGCCACTTGTGTGATGAATTACGATGAAGCGCAGGGATATCTCATCGGTAAGGCAAATCGTGGTTTAGTTTGTATGTTTACCATGATGAACTATGAGCGTTTAGCGATCGGCATACAAGGGCTGGGTACCTCACAGGCTGCATATCAGATGGCCAGTGAATATGCCAAAGAGCGTTTGCAGGGACAAGCTGCAGGCGGCTCTGATGCGATTAGCGACCCTATATTAGTACACGGCGACGTACGTCGTATGCTGTTAAATATCCGTTGCTACACAGAAGCTGGCCGAGCCTTATCCGTCTATACGGGACAGCAGTTGGATATTGCTAAGTTTGGGGAAGGTGAGTCGCAACAAAAGGCGGCGCGCTATGTTGGCCTGTTAACCCCAGTGGCTAAGGCGTTCCTTAGCGATCGTGGTTTAGATGCAGCAGTGATGGCGCAGCAGGTCTTTGGTGGTCACGGCTATATTCGCGAAACTGGCATAGAGCAGCTGGTGCGTGATACCCGTATCGCCCAGATCTATGAAGGGACCAATGGTATTCAGGCCATCGACTTTTTGGGCAGAAAAACGACCGGAGACGATCTGCGTACCCTGAAAGAATTCATACAGGAAGCCAATAACGCCTTATCAGATCTGACTCATGTATCAGCCGATGATAAAGCGTTGGTATCAAGCCGTTTCGACGCTTTGTTAGCCACGGCGCATTTCATTAATGAGCACAAGTTGACAAGTCCAGCATTGATCAACGCCAGCGCTGTTGATTTCCTCGATGCCTTTGGTCACCTGATCTATGGTTATTTCTGGTTGTTAATGGCCGATAAAGCTGCGGATCACCATGATGTACAATTTGCCCAAACTAAACAGCAACTTGCGAACTTCTATCTTGCGAAACTACTGCCAAAGGTTGATTATCACCTTGCTCAGGTGAACGCTGGAGACACCAGTATCATGGCGATGGAAGCTGAGCAGTTTTAAAGGCTAACCCGCTTTAGCTAATAAAAACGCCTGAAGTGACGCATCATCTCGGGCGTTTTCTATTTTGAGCCATCAACCGCAACGCTTGCTTCGATGTTAGTCGCTTTACTGCCTACTTGCTGCTTGGTATCAAAAAGACTCTGTAAAAATAGCGCGCTGAAGGGGGCTAGACTCTCTTTTTTGCTTTTGCTGCTCTGGCCGTTTTCCAGTACAACAAATAGGAGTTGCTGTTTATCATAGGTATTGAGGAAACCCGCTAAGTTGTCGACGCCTTGCATCGAACCTGTTTTAGCGGCGACTCTCGTTTTTAGAGGCGCCTGCCGATAACCTCGTTTGTAGGTCAAGGTGCCACTTACGCCAGCGACGGGAAGGAGGTCTATCAGTTCGTCAAATCGCTCATCTTTAGCGACCACAGTCAATACCTGCGCCAGTTGCTGGGCTGAAAGCAGGTTATATCTGGATAAACCCGAACCATCGATGATCTGTGCGTGGCTCAGGTCTATGCCTAAAGCCCCCAAAATAGCCTTAACGGCTTTCGCGCCGACAACAAAATTACCTGCCTGACGATAGTAGCTCGCGCCAATGGCTTTAAACAGGCTGTCGGCAATGAGATTGTCCGAGTCTTGTAGCATTACCTCTAAAAGTGCTGGCAAAGGTTTAGAATCATGGCTGGCTAATGTCGACAGCCCGGCGGGCAGGTGACTGGCCACAGCCAACTCACCTTTGAGTTTGATGTTCGCTGTCTTTAATAGCTGAGCCATTGTCTGCTTAGCAAAGAGGGCAGGGTCATCAACTGCAATGGCAAGATTAAGCGCCTTATCGCCGGGGTAGCAGCCACTCAGGTGGAAATGGTTATCAGGTAAGCGTGCCAGTCGAAGTTCGCAAAACGCCTCTTGCTGGGTTTTATCAAATTTAGCCGTGGTCGATACCTTGATGGGCTGGTAACGAGGAAACTTGAGTATGCTATCGTTACTCGCCAGTTTTGGTTTAAGTTGACCTAGCACGCAATTTTGATTAATGACGAAGCTAGAGACGGGCGCTGCGTAACAGATCCCCAGGTCGTCCCAGACCCATCCTGGTGCACGTGTCTGTTCATCCGATTCACCGACAAGTAATAGATTGCCTTCAATTTGGCGTATTCCTTTATCGGCAAGCGCCTTGAGCAAGTCTCTCAGGTTTTCTGTGGTTAAAGTGGGATCGCCGCTAAAGAGAAGATAGAGATCGCCTTTGAGAGTGCCCTGATTTACTTTTGCCTTGGATTGAAAACGCGTCGTAAAACGAAATTCATCACCTAATTGGGCTTTGGCCGCAAGTGCGGTAAGCAACTTCTGAGTGCTGGCGGGTAAGAGTAGCGTGTCTGCGTTATGTTGATAGATAAGTGTATCGCTAGCAAGATCTTTGGCTATTACGGCAACTTGGGAATGAGGTGGCGCAATCACTGACATGAGATTATCGTAATAGCCATCGCCTTCACTTGGGGCAGCACTGAGCGAGGGCATAAAGAGTAGTGCGCCTAAAACAGCACCAGGTATCCCGATTTTCTTAAACATCGATGTCGTTAACGTCCTTATATAGTTGTCGAGGCTAAGTTGTCGCAGCTAGTCATCTTGCTGAGGCTCATCTTTTTCCATGAGTCGATAGAGACGCAAGGTGACATAGAGCACCAGAATGATAAACAGTGGCAGGACGAAAAACCCAAGCTGCGCTTTAAAGTGAAATATCCCCCACGCGGCTAGTAGCGTCACGGCCAAGGTTAATAAAATCTTTTTATTCATGTTGAGACCTTATATTTTCTGAGCCTAGCATTATATCGTGTTTTGCGATGCGTCGACGTGACTTAAATAAGAATTAAGCTTTAGGCGCCTAACAACCACCCATTTATCATCATTCTGTTTAATTTTAACGCGCTTTTGGGCTTAGACATTAGTCTGAAACAGAAAAGCCTTGCTCCAAACCACTTAAATCGGTAATTTCTACCCCTTAAGATTTGGGACGGGGCCAGTATGCCACACATTCGTATGCGCGGTTTACCGCAAGAAGCGGTATGCACTATGAGTAATACTTTACTCGATACACTCGCCGAAACATGTCAGCTAAAGCCTGAGAGCTTTACCTTAGATTGGGTACCAAGCATTAGTTATCGAGGCGGCGCACAAGACAATCATTTTGTGCAGGTCGAAGTGCTTTGGTTCGCCAAAGATCCCAATACACGTCATACAGTAGAGCAGAACATTCGTCAGGCCATATTCGCTGTTCATTCGCCTGTTAAACATATCTCAATCATGTTTCAGGCATTAACGCCTGACTGCTACTACCGTGATGGTCACCATTTTTAAAGGAGGATACCTTGCTGGATAAGCTAGGTGGCATAGCGTTACCGACCGATGCAATTCGTTGGTTGCTGACGCCTTCGGCGCTAAAAGCCGAATTACTCTCACAGATCGCTAAGGCTAAGAAAGCCATCACTATTGCCGCACTTTATCTAGAAGATGATGAGGCAGGCAGAGAGGTGTTAGGCGCGCTTATGGCCGCAAAAGCAGCGCGCCCTGAACTCGATATCACGGTATTGGTGGATTTTCACCGAGCGCGACGCGGGCTGATCGGCCATAAAGGCGATAGCGGTAATTACCTCATGTATCAAGAGGTGGTGAACAGTGCTGAGCATCCCATTAGTATTTTGGGGGTACCGGTAAAGTCGAGAGAGTTTATGGGGGTTCTCCATCTCAAAGGATTTATCATTGACGATACCGTGATCTATAGCGGCGCGAGTTTGAATAACATCTACCTGCATCAGGGGGATCGTTATCGTTTCGATCGTTACCACGTGATTGAGTCGGCTGAGTTAGCCAGTTCAATGCGAGAGATGGTCTTTGAGTATATCGTTAAAGATAAGGCGGTCACTTCGCTTACTCAGGACAGAGCAAACGAACAGTTGCCAGAGAAAAATGATGTCCGCAGTCTAAAGCAGCGATTGGCAAAAGCTAAGTATCGCTATCATTCGACCAAGACCGGTAATCGGATCACACCTGTTGTTGGCCTTGGGCGTAAGAAAAATAAGCTGAACAAATTGGTTATCGATCTGGTATCTCTATCTCAACGTTCGCTATTTATCTGCACACCTTACTTTAACCCGCCGTATATTCTTTCCAGGGCCTTAGCCAAACATCTACGTAAAGGAAAGCGGATAGATATTGTGGTTGGCGATAAAACCGCAAATGATTTTTATATTCCACCGGAAGAGAAATTTTCAACCATAGGGGCGTTGCCCTATATGTATGAACAGTCGCTGCGCAAGTTTGCCAAGCGCCAGCAGTGGGCCATAGATGAGGGCCTGCTGAACATTCACCTGTGGAAACATGGGCGAAATAGCTATCACCTGAAGGGGATTAGCGCAGATGAACAGTGCCACCTGATCACCGGCTCGAACTTGAATCCGCGAGCCTGGGCGTTAGATCTTGAAAACGGCTTGTTGCTTCAAGATGAAACCAACGCTTGGACAGAGCAGTTTAAGCAAGAGCAGGCACACATACTCGAGCATACAGAGCGTTTATACCATTACAGTCAGATAGATACCTTACACAGCTATCCTAAGCCGGTTCGCAAAATCATGAACCGTATTAGGCGCCTTAGAGCCGACTTTCTTTTACGTCGCATTCTGTAATGGTGTGACTCGGGTAAAAAAGGCGAACAATAAGGTTCGCCTTTTCGCTTTCTGTCTGACTCCCCGGCGGTCTACAATTACCTATCGTGGATTAACTTAGTTGTTAGTGATTTTATAAATTTTCCAGGTGAACACATGGCGTTCTTGCCCCACGCAGTACATCAGCGTTATCAATATCGAAAAGCGATTTCCACTCGGCCCTATAATGCACGAGGTAAAAATCTCGACCGATGTGAAGCTTGTTTACTCGCAAAAACCTACTGCACCTGCGATGAAAGGCAAATGCTCGACTCAAACTTAAGCTTTTTGCTGATCATGTATGATGATGAGGTATTAAAGCCGAGCAACTCAGGCAGGTTGATCGCCGATATGATCCCAGATACCCACGCCTTTATTTGGAATCGGACTCTAACCAACAATAAAATGTTAAAGCTGCTGGAAACCGATGAATATCAGCCTTATCTGGTGTTTCCAAGTGAATATGCCATGCCCGGACAAAGCGTGGTAAGTGATACTCATCTGCCACAACACTTACAGCAACATCAAAAACGGCCTCTGTTCGTGCTGCTGGACGGAAGTTGGCGTGAGGCGATTAAGATGTTCAATAAGAGCACTTACCTGCATCATCTGCCGATATTATCCTTCGCACCCGATGCAGCCGCTCGCTATGGGCTGCGTAAGGGCAGTCGAGATTTTCAACTAGGCACAGCGGAAGTCGCCAGCTTAGTCTTAAGCGCCGCAGGAGAGGAGCGTAATGCCAATAGTCTATCGGCTTGGTTTTCGCTCTTTATCGAGTCCTCTCTCTACAGCCGCAGCCGCAAGAGTACCCAAGACTTAACGCCGCTCGACACTCTAAAACAAGCTTTTCGAGACTCTTTAGCGACAATGAAATAGTCGGCGAAGGTTTTGCGCAGGCAGCAATAGTTTCTTATAGTTAACAGATAGCCTCTTTAGATGAGGGGCGTTACCTCTCTCAGACTAAGGAGTTGCTATGTTTCGACTTTTACTCGTATGCAGCTTATTAGCGCTACTGCTCACCCCCTCAAATTTTGATCTTCGTTATGGCCATCTCATCGAGTTAGAGCCCGCAGAACTCAGCTATAACCGGTATCAGGCAATCTACTTTTGTAAACAAAATCGATGGGCATTTTGTCAAAGCTGGGGCGATTTAGCGGTGACCAGGCTCGCCTGATAACTCTTTGCTAGGCGCCATCTGCAGATAGTCATATGTATAAAATCATATACAACAAGCGCTTAACATGGCTTAATAGAGATACTGCTTAAAAACTGTCGTTATAAAGGTTGCCCTTGTCTTCTTTATCACAAGCCCAGGATTATCTTGCTAAAGGCGAATATCTGGCCGCGAGCAGACTCTTTAATGAGGCGCTCAAACAACCGCTTACCGAGCACGAGAAGGGCTTGACCTACCTTGGACTCGGTGAGCTGGCCTTGCTCCAAGGCGATGCTAGAGACGCCGAGCAGCTGATCAATAAAGCCTGTGGCTACTTGTCAGGCGAAACCATACCACTTGAACTATTGGCTAGAGCCTACAATCTGCTTGGCGACCACGAAGATGCGCTAATGGTGCTCAATTATGCTAATCAGATAGCGCCAGACTCTGCCGAACTTAGGTATCAACTTGGTGTGCAACAGGTGCTGATGGGGGAGCCCATGCAGGCCAAGAGTCATTTTCTATTAGCCTTAAACGACCTGCTTACAGATGCGGCTAAACGGGGCTCGAACGATACGGCTACCCAATCCCCTGTGGTCATGATGGAGACTGAAGTAGTTGCTCTCGGCGTAGATTGCCTGCTGGCATTGGCACGCCTTGGTCACCTGGTCACAGATAGACGCGATGAACTAATATGCCTACTGACTTACCTAAAACGGGCGCATACTCTAACCGACGCTTGTTCATTGTCTATGAAAGTGAAGCTTGCCTACGCCGAAGCGCAGTTGCAAAGCATATATAACCAGCAAGATGCGACACCTTACTTTGAGTCAGCCAATAAACTTCAGCACAGCCTCACGCCTCGTAGCACAGAAGAGCAGATTCTTGTCAGCCAATCGGTGAGGAGGTTTATCTCGCCAGACAGCTTAGTGCTGCAAGCAAATGCTAATCAATTTAGTCCAATATTTGTCATCGCTTTGCCATTAGGTGGCTTTCAAATACTCAGAAAAACATTGTTATCCATGGGTAATTGTCATGTTTATCAAGAGGCGTCATGCGCAACACAAACAGTGTTAGACGAGGCCTATAGATTGACGGCTAAACATTATCCGCGCTGCGTCCTAGATCTTAATCAAGTCCAATTGAATGAGCTTGCCGAGCGCTATCTGGTAAAGCTCTCACAGATGCAAAGTAGTGAAGGTAGGTTAGCCCTAGATAATATGGGCGATGGAGAGTCGGTAGGACCTTTTATTAAACTTAGCGCACCCGACGTGCAAGTCTTACCGCTATTGATAAAGTTGTTTCCTCACGCCAGGGTAATACACCTTAATCGAGAGTTAGCTCCTCATACCCAAGAGGTGATGCAGCACTATTTCGCAAACAGTCCAGCTTATCTGTGTGACGCTAAAGAGTTTGCCGCCTTTCGGGACGAATACCTAGAGCTTGTCGGTTGTTGGAAGGCGCTGATGCCCGACAGTTTTTTAACACTGAACGTCGAGGATCTCGCTTTGTCGCCTAAGGAAAGTCAGGATCTGCTTTTCGAGTTTTGTAACAAGATCAAAGAGGGATGAGGGCAGGAATATTACGCCCTCATCAAAAGTTATCCTTTATCTATGACGCCTTCTTTCATTGGGAAAATGCTTTTGGTCCCTTAGGCGCAGGCCGGATAGAGGTAGGCATTTAACTGTCACGCTTTTGCTGTGCAAAAACCTCTTTCCAGAACTTTGCACCGAGCTCACTGATCACTCGCGACTCGCCGTTAAGTAGCATTGCCATACCTAAATCAAGTTCAGGTGAATATGCCACTTCAGCAACATATCCCGCCACCCAGCCAGCATGATAAATCAGCTTATGACCGTTAAATTGATAAATTCGCCAACCTTTACCGTAATGGGCATCGTCAAGGTAAGGAGTCCAGTCACGCCGGCGTAGCTCTTTGCTGGTTCGCACACCCGGTGTGGTGACATCTTCAAGTACGCGCGGTGAGATCACCTCTGGTTTGTGGCCCATGTTGGCGACCAACCATTTTGCAATATCCTTGATACTGGCATTCACGCCAGCGGCAGGAGCCAGTTGGTAGTAATTGGGTTTGACCTTAACCTGTTTAAAACCATATCGCGTTTTGATATGAGGCTCGGCGCGATTAGGCGTCTGAGTAAAAGCGTCATATCCAATTGATGCCGTATCCATGGCTAGCGGTGTAAACAGTCTATTTTTAAGCAAGGACTCGTAACTTTTGCCGCTTTCGCGTTCAATTGCTTGTTCAATAAACGAAAAGGCTACGTTTTGATAGCTATAACAGATACCAGGGGCGCAGATGGGGGAGAGTTCGCTAAATTTGGGGATGATCTTATCTAGCGCCACATTTGCGTTGACCAAGTTGTCGTAGCTATTTGGCATCAGCCCCGTACTTTGGCCTATGATGTGGCCCAGGGTGATCGCCTTACTCTGAGCCGGCTCAGCTAGAGAAAATTCAGGTAGATACTGATTAATCGGTTGCTGCCAACTGAGTTGATGTTCATGCACCAACTGACTGGCCAATGTGCCCGCAAAGGTTTTTGATACAGACGCAAGTCGAAATACGGTATCGGCATCAATTTTCTTATTTCTGCCTTGCTGACGTTTACCATAGGTGCCAAGTTTGACAATGTTGGTACCTTGAACAATCACAAAGGCGCCACCAGGCACCTTTTCTTGCTTTAGGCTCTGTTTGAACTGTTTCGCGAAACGCTCACTCAAGGTGTTGGCAGAGAGTGATTGGGCCAAAGATGTTTGAATAAAAAAGAGAGAACTGGCAAATACTAGACTTGTTAAGAGCGGCTTAGGAGACATGAAAATTTAAATATCCGTTATTATAATTGCGGTTTTGCTCAAGCTTTGAAAATGAAGGCTCGCTGCCATCATAGTAACTGCGTCTCTCTACAGATGTAAGGTTTCGCTTGTAGTTTTGATGCTCATAATGACTAAATTTAGAGTAACCTTTTAATAATCATAGGCATACTTTTATGCACTCGGCAATCAATCGATTAACTCTTGTGCAGCGCCGTTAAATAGGCCAACTCAGCAACGTTACTCACTTGCATTTTTTGCATCACTTTTTGACGGTGAAGCTCGACGGTTCGCTGGGCCACATTCAGTTCTGCGGCAATGACTTTATTAAGCTTGCCAGCTAACACATAGTTCATGACTTGCTGCTCCCGCGGGCTTAACAGTGAAAGACGTTGAGCGATACTGAGTTTCAACGCCTGACGTTCAAAAGCGTGCTGGGTCGCTTGCTTAGCCTTTATCAATAAATCGAGTAATTTATCTCCGTCGGCTGGTTTTTCTAAAAAATCTAACGCGCCTTGTTGTATCGCCTGAACCGCCATCGAAATCGTACCGTGACCGGTTAACATGATCACGCTCAGTGGGCTGCCATGCTGGCGAATATGTTGTAGCAGTTCGATACCATCCATACCGGGCATCTGAATATCCAAGATGGCAACACCTGGTTGCTGCAGCTCGACCTTTGCGAGGAAGCTATCTGCGTTTAAAAAGGTCTCAGGGCTATAACCCATCCCCTCAAGCATCCAATGTAGGGAGTCCAAAACGTCTTGATCATCATCGACTAAATAGAGCTTACACATCGAGTCTCCTTAAGGGGCAGAGTGACGACTATGGTTAGGCCAGTGTTGAAATGAGGAAATTGCTTTCCAAAATCTTGCACTAGCGGTTCTTTGTTTACTGTGGTGTGGTTATTAAAGGCACGGATCTTACCGCCATGCTCCTCTATGATGCGCTTGCAGACTACCATTCCCAAACCCAGGCCATTAGCCTTAGATGTTTCAAAGGGAAAGAACAAGCGCTTTAATGCCGCGTCACTTAGGCCTGTGCCTGCGTCACTGACGGTAATGATGGCATTGTCAGCATCATTGGTAATCGCGATGGCAAGTTGTGGCTCGGGACACTCTTCCATGGCATCTAATGAGTTACGTAGCACATTGACAAATACCTGCTGCATTAGACTGGCATCGACATTAACCGTCAATGGCCATAAGAATAGCTGAGGTTTAAGGCTTATCCGGTTAAAGTCAGGTTGCATTAAATTGAGTGTATCTTCGATAAGCTCTTTAAGATCATTATCTTGGTAAACACTCGGTTGCTGGCAAAACTGCCGAAAGCGCTTTATGGTATTTTGCGCTCGGTCTACCTGTTGTAACATCTTGCTCAGCGCATGCTTTAGGTCGGTCTGCGTATCGGTCAATCGGTAGATACTTCCCTGGGCCAAATAGCGAATGCCTGCCAGAGGTTGATTGAGCTCATGGGCAATCCCTGAGGCCATTTCACCGGTTAATAGAATGCGTTGAGCTCTGTAAAACTGTTTTTGTTGTTCAAATAGGGCCTTTTGGGTGTTCTCATGTTGGGTCATTTCATCACTAAGTGCTTGAGTTCGTTTTATTACCAATCTTTTTACCCTAAGGTGATGAAAGTAACCAAGCAGCAAGATGATAGCGATCACTAGGGCCCACGGAATCGCCTTTTCTACCAGTCGCTGCCAGTTTGTGACGAATGGCCAACGCTCTAGGCGTTTTAAAAGGCTAAATACTTGACTATCCTCAACGGGAACAGACCAGTTAAGATAACGCCCGATCTTAGCCTCTTGATCGTCTTGATTGATATCGAGTAGTGCACGTACTATTTGGCGTGCAATTTGATGCTCGGTATTACCTAACTTTGAGAAGGCATAACCCGGGTAGAGGGAACCCGAAGTTTGGCAGTTAAATCCTTGGTGAAATTGCGGCAACAGCACATGAAACTCTTCCTCTGTAACCTTTTTCTGTGAGACTAACGATTCGAGCACGCAACTGGGCAAAATGGCCACATCGGCACTGCCGTCTTGCAAATAATTGACTAACTTCTCTTGAGGAAATCCGACAAATTTGAGGTTTTTAAGATCCTTATAAGGGTTGATGCCTTGATCGATCAGTTCACCGGCAAAGATTTGAAAGCCACCAAATGCATTGGGATCCGAAGATACAAGCTTTAACCGCTTGAGATCCTGTAACGTATCGATATTAAGTGAGCGCTTAGCAATCAACGCAGTACCTACGGCTTGCTCAGGATTAGCATGTTTGAGGGGCACAAGCGTTAGTAGATGACTGACACCATAGTCTTTTTTTAAAGCCACTGTGATAAGTGCGTTACCTATGATGAAATCAAGGGCATTATTTGACACTCTTTCAACCAGCTGATCAGGTCTAAGGGGGATCAATATCAGGTCGATACCGGTTTGCGCTGACACTCTGGCCAAAGAGGGGGCCCATCGCTGATAAACGATATCAGGATCGGCAAAAGCAAGTGCCCCTACGGTATATGTTTGCCCCTTGTTGCTAGCATCTGTAGGTGTGATGCCATTAGCCATAACGACATTAACCTGGCTGGCCAGCAAGAGGAGCAGTAAAGCGACGCCTCCAATGTTACGCAATCTAGCATTCAGGTACTTGATGGCTAGGATTTGTCCGAATCGACACCCATGGCGACTTTGAGTATCGTTGAAAATGCTGCTATATGACCACGGGTATTTCATAGGCTTATCTAGATGCGAAACAATAGGCTAATTATGACTGATAATTTTGCAATGTTTTAATCTATTGAGCTTCTATGGTGATCTTGTTCACAACAGCTATAAGTTTGCGGAAAACCACTATAGCTATTTAATAATATAAACCTTGCTTTTTATTTTGATCTTATTCAAGTTTATATTTATTAAAGTCAGATGAGGTTATTTTGTCGCCTTCTTTATTTAAATACCAAACTGCCTCAATCCAGGGCTGGCTATTGACATATTTTAAACCTTGCTCAATCGGCATTAGAAACAACATGGTAGAAATAACATCGGCATATATATGTTCGCTCGATAGTATGACAGTCACCGCAACACCTTCTTTTTCTGGATAAAGAGTGTTGGGATCAATAATGTGATGATACTGCTTACCATTAACCTCGAAATATCTCAAATAGTTACCGCTACTTACCACGGTGAGATTCTGGCCACTGATTATTTCATGGTAGCGCCCTTGCTGGGTTTGGCATTTTTCTAGGGTAAATTCACTCTGTTTGCAAACAGGGTCTTCGATGGCCGTGATAAAGTCGCGACCGCTGGGATGTTGTCCGTAGTGTCGAATGTTGCCACCTGCATTGATCACGAATCGAGTCGCGCCGTCACGCCTCAGCTGATCAAACAGTTTTTCTACCATCCAACCTTTGGCAATACCACCAAGATCTATGCTCATCCCCGCTGCCAGCGTAACAGTGTTGGCCTGCTTGTCTAAGGTGATGTTATTGATATCGATATATTGCGCAGCATTTTTCAAAGACTGCTCGCTCGGCAGTTCGCACGCATCAGGGCTTTTCAGGCACTTAAAACGTTTCTCTCGCCAAAGATCGATAACGGGCGATAGAGCGACATTAAAATAGCCCTGGCTCTTGCGATGCCACTCAATGGAGGTTGCTATTAAATCAACGAGTTGAGCGTCAATGTGGTGCGTGGCCGTAGGAGATTCATTTATAGTCTTTATGTTGGTTACATGGGGGTAGGTAGCATAATTGGATGCCAAATAGTGATAGTCCTGTATGACGGATAAGGCGTTGCACAGTGTGGCCTCGGTAAGCTCTGTGACGGCTTGGTAGAGGGTAACACTGATGGAGGTACCAAAATAGTTCAACGTCGTTAGTGTGGCGCGATCTTCTTCCATATCAATGAGTGCATTACCATGGCATTGATAAAACTTTTCCAATACCTGTGGCGAATATTTTTCTTTGGCTAAAACAACGGCAGTTCCGTCTATTTCAGCTGTATAACCCATTGCTGAGCAAAGTATGGTTATAACGAAATTAATTAACAAAAATATATTTTTCATTCGGCAAAATAATGAGTGTGCGATGACTGATTATTAGCATGAGGTGAGTTTTATTAAAAAACAACTGCGTTATTTTGTTACCTGGTTCAAAGTTATTAACGTTGCTGTCTTAAACTGCGGTTTTCCGCAGTTGCCGCCAATTATTTAAGGCTTACCCTGATAAATAACTTTAAGCAGTACAGGTAATAATAAAATGGCAATGTCCAAGAAGTTTAAAAAAAGTCTTATTGTTTCAACTATTGGTTTGGCAACACTATCAGCCCTAGGGTGCGCCTCACAAGCCACTCAGGGGAAGTATGTTGATGGTGTTCATCAGGTACAGGCAAAAGGAAAGAAAAGCCAGATTGTTTTAGAAGTAAAAGTGGAACACGGTGAGATAGTCGATATCAAAACTAAGTCCCACAAAGAAACCGAGTCACTTTATCTTAATGCTGAACGCCTGCTTCCTAAGATCGTTAAAAACAATGGTCATGAAGGTATAGATGCAGTGTCCGGCGCAACCTATTCTTCTAACGGTATCTTAAGAGCTGTTAACGACTTACCGCGCAGCAGTGGCATTCAACCTAAGTACGTTACTGTGGGTTCAAAAGAGGAGCAAGGCGGCGACGACTTTAAACTAAAGTGGTCGATACAACCCAAATTGGGCTTGCTCGTTGGTGACTATTATTACGAGGAGGCGCGCTTTAGACAAGGCCACATGGGCAGTATGACCATAGTGACCAATAGCCAGGATAAAGATGACGTGATCTTGGCTGAATTTAACGAAAGCGGTCGTCCAAATTACTATACCCGCCTGTATCAAGACGTACCTAAACGCATGTCTGAGTATAACTTCACCATGGGCAAGAAGAAGGGAACGGCATGGGTACAGTCTGCATTAACCATGGAAAAACTCATGGTTGAGCAGAATAAATTGACCTTTGAGCCAAACCCTAATCATGATCCCAAGTTGGCCAATAAGTTAAAGGAACCTAATCGACTCAGATACTTAGGCATAGATATTGTTGCTGGTGCTTCTAACAGTATTCAACAATCTATGATCCCGCTAACGGCAAAGATCCATCATCGTATTCAAGGTGAAGGCAGCACTCTTAAGTTTTATCAGTTGGCCGAGAAAGTGCTTGATGAAAAGGGGCAGTGGACTGGCGTCACAGCCATGTTACGCCTAGTGGTAGATCCAGCTTCCAAGCAGATCGTTAAAGCGCATTTTGACGAGATCTTTGCCGACGAAAAGGCTCAGATACAGGATGCTTCGCTGAAAAAATTCTATCGCCAATCTAAGTATGACTCAATTAACTATTCAGAGCCGGCGCGCATAGGTTTCAACGTGATGATC
This sequence comes from Shewanella marisflavi, assembly GCF_002215585.1. Classification (NCBI taxonomy): domain Bacteria; kingdom Pseudomonadati; phylum Pseudomonadota; class Gammaproteobacteria; order Alteromonadales; family Shewanellaceae; genus Shewanella; species Shewanella marisflavi. Next base: position 2,161,608 of record NZ_CP022272.1, on the reverse strand, counting down.
GATGCCCTTAACACGCATCTGCAGGCTGGCGGCTCACTGTTCGATATCAATGACTTGCCAGCAACCGGTGATACAGGTAACTACGCCGCCACCGGTTTTACTAAACGTTCTAGCTCTTGGGATCTCTATCTAGATCAAGCGGAAAAACTTTATAACAAGATGCGTCTAGATGGTGTGATAGCCGAGCATAAGCATCCAGCATCTAAATAACAACACTTAGTCCAAAAGAGATGATGATCATGAAAACTTTCACATTAACATTGTTAGCCACTAGCCTGTTTGTCGCCCCTCAGGTCATAGCCGAAGAACTTGTCGATTTTTATGGCCGACTCGATTACTCGGTGACTCATTCCGATAGTGGTAGTGCGACTCATACCGGTAAAAAAGGTACTATTCTTGAAAATAACTTCAGCCGTATAGGGATTAAAGGACAGACTGCGCTGGTCGCAGACTGGTCACTATTTTACAAAGTTGAAGTTGGGGTGAATGGTGCATCCCAAGATAAAGGTAACAACCCTTTTTCTGCCCGTCCGACTTTTATTGGCTTTAAACATCCTAAGGCGGGGCAGTTAGCAATTGGCCGCATCGATCCTGTGCTTAAAATGAGTAAAGGTTTTGCCGATGCGTTTGACAACTATAGTCTAAAGCATGATCGGCTAATGCCTGGTGATAAGCGCCACGGTGACTCGTTAGAATACAAGAGTCCTAAGTGGAACAAGCTGCAATTAGGTGTTAGCTACCTGATGGAAGACAATTACTTTAACGACTCTGATCTGCGTAAAGATAACGGTAACTATCAAATTGCGGTGACCTATGCAGATAAGTTCTTTAAAACCAGTAATTTTTACTTGGGCGTCGCCTATTCAGACGGTATCGAAGACATTAAAGCAACCCGTTTAGTGGGTCATGTTAAGCTCAATAAATTAAAGCTAGGCACCATTATTCAACAAACTGAACTTGTTAACCCTACTAAAACACATTATCAAGAGCGTGATGGCATCGGTTACATCGTAAGCGCAACCTATCAGATTGAACAACTATTGTTGAAGGCTCAATATGGTAGCGATGATTCGGGTACAGGTAAAATTGCGGGTCGCGTATATAGTGCACTAGGCGAGTCAGCAACTGTCGTACCTGAAGTGTCCCAATGGGCAGTTGGTGCTGAGTACCGTTTATCTAACTCTGCTCGTATCCATACAGAGATAGGTCAATTTAATGTGAAGCAATACGAAGACTTTGATGACACTGTTGTGAGCTTAGGTTTACGTTACGACTTCTAGTTTTACCCCCATCTAAAATTCTCCCCCGGCGCATGGAAGCGCCATTATCGCTCCCTCTCGTTTGTTGTCCCTTCATTGCTCAGCGTCCTTGCTGGTGTTTATCAAAAGTGGCTATCATAACCCGCTGACTAAAATGAAAAGCACTAATCATAACAAGGAGTCCTATGCACATTGAAAACAGCAAGCGTTTGCGCTTTGAGCTAGTCACGCAAGAAGATGCACAATTACTGTTTGATCTTAACCAAGACCCTGAGGTGATGCGTTATATTAGCGGCGGCAAGCCATCGACCATGGCAGAAATCCAAGATTATTTTATGCCCCGAATCCATGGCTTCACAAATAGCGACACTGGTTGGGGGCTATGGAAAGTCTTTACCCTTGATAGCCAATTAGCGCCTAACGACTGCTTTATTGGTTGGATTTTAGTAAGACCCATGGATTTTTATAGCGACAGTCCCAAAACAAACGATCTTGAGATAGGTTGGCGCTTTATGCAGTCAGCCTGGGGCAAGGGGTATGCAACCGAGGCGGCGAAAGCCGTGTGTCAGGCACTGGTTGAACAAGCCTCTGTCATCGGTCAGCCTATCAGTCATTTTAGCGCTATCGCCGATCCTGCCAACAGCGGTTCGATAAACATCATGACCAAGCTTGGTATGGAATATATTAAAAACGATAGGGTCGAGACGCCTGACGGTGAGGTTGAGGTGGTCCTATATCGTATGCCAGCCTAAAAAACTGTGCCTTAAATGGGATGAGAAATAGTATGAACCGCCGTATTAGACGAGCGTCTAATTAATTAAAGGCAGGGGAGTAATGTAAATTGATTTTCATTTTGGTAAAATGCCGCAAAATTTAATGTGAGAGTTAACTATGCCAATGTACGTTGTGGGACATAAGATCCCTGATTCAGATTCAATTTGTGGTGCGATTGCGCTGGCTTATCTAAAAAACCAGATCGGTGAAGAAGCAATTGCCGCAAGACTTGGTGAGCCTTCACCTGAAACTGCCTTTATCCTGGATCGCTTTGGTTTTGAAGCACCGCTATATAAAGAGCATTACGCCGGAGAGCAGGTTTATATCGTTGACCACTCTGAGCTGACTCAGGCACCAGATGATATTGCACAAGCCACTATTGTCGGTATCGTCGATCACCACAAGCTGGGCGATTTAACCACCTCTACACCTCTTGAGTGTTGGATCCGTCCAGTAGGTTGCAGTAACACAGTTATCAAGATGATGTACGATTTCTACAACGTCGAGATCCCAAAAGATATCGCCGGTATCATGATGTGCGCCATCTTAAGTGATACGGTTATCTTTAAGTCTCCTACTTGCACCACAGCCGATATCAAGTGTGTCGAAGCTTTAGCAGAAATTGCCGGAATCGAAGATTACAAAGCGCTGGGAATGGAGATGTTCAAGGTTAAGTCGGCCGTTGAAGGCACGCCTGCACGTGATCTTGTGATGCGCGACTTTAAAGACTTCAACATGAACGGAAACCTTGTTGGCATCGGTCAGCTTGAGGTGATTGACCTGTCTGTTTTTGACAGCGTCAAGGCAGAACTTGAAGCCGATATCGCCGCGCTTAAGGCAGAAGGTAATCGTCACAGCGTTCTATTGCTGCTGACAGATATCATGAAAGAAGGCTCTGAAGTACTTGTGGTTTCAGACGATGCCGATCTTACTGAGCGTGCTTACGGTAAAGCCAGTGAGAAAGGCCGCGTTTGGCTAGATGGAGTGTTAAGTCGTAAGAAGCAAGTCGTGCCACCACTGCAAGACGCTTTCGCTTAATGCTATAAAAAAGCCGGTGATTCACCGGCTTTTTTATCCCTTACGTACGATTTCCGCGCTTAATATTAACCCGGCTTTTTATCACGCAGCCTAATATGGTCTCTCAGCTTTTGTAACCTATCATCAGCTTTGGCGTATAAGGTATCTTTCGGGTAATCCTCAAACTCAAAGTCTCGCTCGCCAGCCGGCAGACCCGTTAAGATCTCTACAGCCTGATCGACATGCTCGATAGCCCAGATAGAAAACTCACCCTTAGTAACCGCGTCAACAATATCGGCGCGCAGCATCAAGTTTTGCACGTTGGTGTGGGGAATGATGACCCCTTGTCCTTTATGGCGGCCCTTTATTTTACACACATCGAAGAAGCCTTCGATTTTTTCATTTACGCCACCAATAGGCTGCGCCTGACCAAATTGGTTCATGGAGCCGGTGATTGCCACATCTTGGCGCAGTGGCACCTTGGCAAAAGCAGACACAATGGCGCATAGCTCAGCCATAGAAGCACTGTCGCCATCAACGCCTGAATAGTTTTGCTCAAAGGTGAGGTGGGTCGTCAGCGGGATTTTATCTGTTTGTCCAAAAATAGACGCAAGATATGCGGTTAAAATCATCACGCCTTTAGAGTGGATCTGTCCGCCAAGTTCTACCTTACGTTCTATATCAAATACGGCACCTTCACCCAAAGAAACGCTTGCCGTGATCCGGCTTGGCGCGCCAAACTGGTGATCAGATGTGGCAACCACAGACAAGGCGTTTATCTGGCCAATAACACTGTGTTGGGTGTCGATAAGTGTCGTACCGTTGATAAAACTTTGCATCACATGATCCCTTAGCCTGCACACTCTCAATTCATGGTTATGCAGTGCCTGCTCAACATGGCTGGCCCGGATCATATTGGCATTACTGGATTTCGCCACATAATTTGACTCTCGCAGCAAGTTAGCAATGTCGGCTGAGTGCAGTGACAATTTGTTTTGTGCATCGGCCTGACGTGCACTGAACTCTATGATGCGTTTAATAGCGTTACGGTCACAGTGCAACATATTATTGCCCTGAACTATGCTCGAAATAAATTTTGCATACTGAACTTCGGACGCATCGGTGCGCGGCATTTCATCTTCAAAGTCTGCGGTGACTCTAAATAGCTCTTTAAATTCAGAGTCATAATGTTGAAGCAGTTGATAGGTTTGATAGTCACCAAACAGAATAATCTTAACGTCCAAGGGGATAGCTTCGGGGTCAAGCGAAATGGTACCTGAAAGGGTGACTTCACGTTCTAGCGAACTGAGGCTGAGCTTTCTTGAGCGCAGAGCACGTTTTAAGCCATCCCAAACATAGGGTTGCTCTAACACTTTAATGGCATCTATCATCAAGACACCACCATTGGCCTTATGTAGGCTGCCAGGACGAATGAGAGAGAAATCAGAGAAGATAGTACCTTTATAGGTCGCGTTTTCAATATATCCGAAGATGTTATGGTAGTTTGGGCTCTCTTCAATGACGATCGGCATCGGGATATCGCCATGATTTACCAACACATTGACTTGGTAACGCCGCGGCATCTTCTTTTCTAGTGAGGCGTAGGAGAGGGCGATCTGCTCATCATTCTGCTCTAGAAAAATATCCAAATTATCAATAATATCTTTATGCATATCATTGAGGTGGCTCTTAACCTCTACTATATCTGTGTAGCGCTCCTTTAAGGGCTCAAGCAGATGTTGTAATACCTCCTGGGCAACTTCTTCGTCATGCTTTTGTTGTTTGTCTGAATAGCTTTCCTCCCAGGCAGTAAACTTGCGTACCACTTCGCGTAGCTTGGATTCGAGACTACCTATATTCTTTTCGAGCTTAGCTTGCTCTTTTTCGCTAAGGGCGGCAAAACTCGCTTCAGTGTGAGGTTCTTCACCATTCATCGCGACCAACTCATAGCTGCCTTGAGCATTAATGGACAGACTAATTTGCTTTGAGGCGGCTTCTTTGGTGATTTGCGTCAGTGCTGATTCTTGTTTATCAGCCAGCTGCGCTTTTAGTTTTTCAGCGCGGGAATAGTAGAGCTCATTGTCGAAAGCCAGCGGGAGGGCCTTTACCAACCGCTTCATAAGCTGCTCGATATCGGCTTTAAAACCTTGTGCCTTGCCTCGAGGCAACTTCAGCACCTTTGGGGTACGGGCATCGTCGAAATTAACCACATAGCACCAATCGAAGAGCTGATGATGGCCATTGGGATCGTATCTATCGAGATAACGCATCACCATAGTTCGTTTACCTAAGCCATTACGACCTATGGCATAAATGTTATAGCCTTTATCCTTCATCGACATGGCGAACTCAACGGCTTGCTGCGCGCGCTCTTGGCCTACGATTTCGTTAAGTGGTGTTAACTGTTTGGTAGATTTAATATTGGGATCGAGTAGAGCAAGTGTCGAAAATCGGTATAGCTTGTCACTGGCAAGAGGAGAGATAGACATAGGCGAGAGCCCTCATATGACAAATATTAAGCTCAGTGTAGGCAGCTCATTTTTTAATTTACAATCATTTTTTATGTTGAATGAAAGATTTAGCGCATCTAATGAGTTGTTCGCTCAATATGTAACCAATGCAGCCGTTCCAGCGATTAATTTTTCAAATCCGTTTCATTCAATATGACAAATTTGCATGTAAGGTTAAGGCTCAAGTAGATTCTTTTGACTCGCACATCGCCAATAAGTTGGTAAGATAGCGCATGTTGCTAAGCCAACTATACTCTTTGTTATACACAGGGACCGTGAAGTTTAAATAATAAGAGATCCTGATATATGCCCCATGACGTTCCTAATCTAAATCCTGATCTACTCCAGTGGCTGGCTAATGATAGTTACCTACTTCAACTTACACTGGACACCTTGCCTGTGCCCATCTTTTATAAAGATATAGAGGGGGTGTATCTGGGTTGTAACAGTGCATTTGAATCATTTATCAAGCTCACAAGGGAAGAACTGATCGGTAAGAGCGTCTATGAACTCTTTGATGCCGAATTGGCTGACGTCTACCAGCGGGCCGATCAGGCATTATTTGATAAGCCTGGTGTACAAATCTATGAGAAAGAAATTAAAACTCGAGAAGGCGATGCGGTTTATGCTCGTTTTCATAAGACAAGTTTTAACGACAATCAGGGTAAAGTTGCCGGGCTGATCGGCGTTATTTTCGATATTACTGAGCAGAAGGCACTCGAAGCCCAGTTAACACACCATGCCATTTATGATGATTTAACCCAGTTTTATAACCGCCGTGAAGGCATTGCCATAGGTGAGCGCCTGCATCATGCCTGCAGCCAACAACAGGGAGAACTTGGGATCATTCTTATCGATATCGATTTCTTTAAGCAGATTAACGATACCTATGGTCATATGACGGGCGACGAAGCACTGCGTCACATCGCCACCATTTTGAAACAGCAGCAAGATCCGCAGGATGTATTGATGCGCTGGGGTGGTGAGGAGTTTGTCGTTCTGGTTAATCGATCTTGTGGTGCAGAGCAATCCTTTGAGACTTATCTCTATAACCACGCGCAGGCTTATTGTGATGCCATAAGACAAAATCGTTTTCAGGTAGGCGATGATGTGCTAGAAATTACTTTTAGCTGTGGGCTAAGTATCTTCACGCCAGGCAAGCACCTAAACCAGATGTTACATGACGCAGACACTGCCTTATATAGAGCCAAAGACGCGGGGCGTGACAATGTCAGTTGGTAGTAATTGCTCCCACACATTGTATTTAACATAATATACATTGTGCGCATTGCTGTGTAAGGAGATTACTAAATCGATACAATAGATGTTGTAACAGCCTCTATCGGGTAAATCATACTTTATCAGTGAGTACACCAACTTTTAATGCTTATCGTTTGGCAGCTGCGAAAATAGTAACGGCATACAGCGACTATCTTCAATATCGAGTATCGGTCTCACTAGAGATCGTCTGCAGCTATTTACCATTTTTTGTTGAGTAGCTCATTTAATCTTATTTCTCGACGCTTTTGTTGATAAGGCCCATGACAACTAACCGCTATTACCCTTTAGCGAACTATCATTTCATTGAATATCGTTAACCAGCCAACCTAAGCCACGAACTTATTTGAACATTTTGTGATTCTGACACGCGTTGCTACGTGAATTCTGAGTGGTAATCCCCCTAGAGATATAATTTCATGCACGTAGCGACGCGCTATAGATGAAGGATTATTTTAGATGCCAGTAAAAACCGTTTTATCTAACGCTTAACATGGCCTTTATGTTGGAGCCCAACAACATTTCATGATTAACACTGTTTTAGTGCTAATCGCTGTAAAGCAAGAATTCTTTGCAAAACCTGAGAGCAATGAATACTGGAAAGCATTGAATTATTGCGTGCCAATCCTTAGCGGTAATGCCAAGATTTATCATAGGTAAACGCAATGCATAGGTAAACTCAGTGGCAAGGTTAAGCGCGCTCGAACAGATAAGAGCAACCCTCATAAGCGATTTATTGCGAGCACCATTACTGGCGATACATAAAATGGCCCACTACATGATTCAAATCTGGCAAGTAACCTTGGGCACCTAACCTTGATCACGTTGAACCAACAGGTAAAGCAATGCTAATAGATTAGTGCTAGATGCACATAAACTCGGATTTTATTGAAATGCCGATAATGAGACTTATCGGCATTACTTGAATTAAAATAATGACACCCGGTCATCGTTATTTTTGTGCCGTTACTTCTTTTCATTATTTTGGTCAATCAATCCCTGCCAATCTGTCCATAGGTTTATTCGCAGCACTTTGATGCCTTTCGGCTTGCGAGGTATGTAAATATTGTGACGTTGTGTCAATACTCTCGTGCCCCGCATCAGCCTGAACATGAGATAAAGGCCTTCGATTCAGATTGATATCATGAGTTATCCCCGTATGGCGGATATTGTGAACGGTCAATTGGCGCATGGATTCAGCATCTTGGATTAATCCATCATTTTCTGCGCTATTGGCGGCCTGTTCAATGAGATGCTGAACCTCTTCTCTCACCTGTCGGATCCCCAAGTTTGCAGTGACCAAACCAGCGTCTCGGCCACGACCGGCTGCCCTGTGTCTTATAAAGATAGGGGTTTGTTCTTGATAAGTCGGCAACTGAGTCAACCCTAAATAAGCTCGATACGCTTTTAACGCAGCCAATAGCTCATTTGACAAGGGTATTTGACGCGCCTTGCCCCCTTTACTCTTTGGTATATGGAAATGCCAAATCCCCGTCTGCTGATGCTGCTTAAACTGCCCCATGATGGGACTGTAACCCGCTCGCGCACTGACATCGGAAACCCTTAAGTAGCATCCGTAAATCAGCTTAATAAGGAATAAACTCCGTTGGTGCGTTTCTGGGTTTTGCTTAGCCAGTTTTTCAACCGTAGAGATAACGTAGGACCACTGCAACTCAGAAAACGCGAGTCCACCGCCCTCCTCTTCGCTCAGTTGAAATTTGCGTTTGTGCGCAAACTTGGAGTGATTCATCCAGGCTTGGGCAGGATTACGTTCACAATAATCTTCAGCCATAAGAAAGCCGTAAAAGGATGACAATATAGCCATCTTGGTTTTTAAAGCATTGTCACTTAATTGATAAGGTTGGTTTTTCTTACCGACAAAGGGTCGCCAATTGGGGTTAGGGATTCGGGTCTGAGTTAACTTATCAAATTTGAACTGAGCGACATTAAAGTAACCTATCAATGCCGTTGGCGGTGATTGGCAGTAGGCCACAAACCTATCCATATCTCGACGAGTCACGTTCGCGGGTGAAACCTGGCACACGTCGAAGCACCAATGCAAAAAGCTGGTTATTTCACTTCGAAAACTCTTGTAACTGTTTTCATTATCTCGCTGAGCAAAAAGCAGATCACTCGCTAATTCGTAGACTAAGGCCGCATCTTCTATACCACCCATGGCTAACGCCGTAATATGCTGATTGATAATGGGGTTGCCAGCATCGATATACTCACTGGACTCAAAAAGAGGCAAAGTCTGCAATCGGATATACTCCTGTGAAACGACAAAGCGATGTAAGAAAAGTTAGTCCGGTCTAACTATAACAATTATAAAGAAAAAAGCGGATGATATATTTCTGCTCTGTGACTGGCGCAAGCAATAAGCCAATATCTAATCTAGCATTAAAGACCATTTTCTCTCCTATTGAAGCGTCTAACGGACGCTATAACCACTTATGATAATGAAATACCTCCAAGTGAGTAAAAAATTACTAAATACCTAAATTGTTCTGTAATTTTATCTAGTTTCCCAGCCAAATGTAGCACCAGTTACTACACTAATAACTAAGATCAAGTGAGTTAACCAATGAGGGAAACGGATGCTGATTGATATGGCAAAAAAGAGTCCACTGTTTTCTGGTAAAAAGAAATCAATCGAAGCAGAATCTGGACCGGCCTGGCGCATACTGATAGTCGATGACGAGCCCGATGTTCATACCGTCACTAAACTCGCTTTGTCACGATTTAAACTCGATCACCGTGGCATCGAATTCATCAACGCCTATAGCGGTGAAGAAGCTAAACGCATTCTTCTAGAAGAGCAGGACGTCGCCATGGCTTTCATTGATGTCGTCATGGAAAGCGATCACGCCGGCCTCGAGTTGGTTAAATGGATTAGGGAAGAAAATAAAAACAAGAACATCCGGCTTATCCTCCGCACAGGGCAGCCCGGTCAAGCTCCAGAAGAAGATGTGATCGTTAATTACGATATCAATGACTATAAAGCAAAGGCAGAACTTGATTCGCGAAAGCTTATTACCAGCGTCTATTCCGCACTGAGAAGTTATCGGGATATCATGGAGATTGAAGCTGCGAAGATGGCTCAAATCCGCTACCGGGAAGGACTTGAGCGTGTACTTAAAGCAACCTCCGGCCTGTTTGAGCTGCGCACCTTACATCACTTTGCCGATGGGCTATTAACGCAAGTCGCCAACCTACTCAACCTTAACAACGAAACCTTACTGCTGACCTGTAATGCTATCGACGCCATGAGTCAGGATCTTAGCCCTGACAAATTGCACATACTGGCGGGCACTGGACAGTTTGCCGCACACCATGAACAAGTGATTCCAGAACCCATTGAAAAGCTGTTAAAGCGTGCGTTAAAAGAGCAAACCTGCTTATATGAAGATAATCTTTTCGTGGGCTATTTTCCTGCAAAAAGCGGCTGGATCAACTTGCTCTACATGGACAATATTCACGCCATTGGCGACCTTGATAAAAAGCTTATCGATATCTTTGCCATTAATGTGGGGGTTGCGTTTGAGAACCTGTTACTCAATAAGGAGTTGGAAGACACCCAATCTGAGCTTATTTTTAGGCTGGGTGATGTCGTTGAGAGCCGTTCAAAGGAAGCCGCAAACCATGTCAAGCGGATGGCCGAATATTGCTATCAACTGGCAAAGCTGGCAGGACTGGACGAGCAGCAGGCGGGGCTGCTAAAGCACGCCTCCCCTATGCATGACATAGGTAAAATTGCCACGCCAGACTCAGTGCTATTAAAGCCTGGAAAACTAACGCCTGAAGAGTGGGAGATCATGCGCCAACACCCAGCTATTGGACACCAAATTCTCGGTAAGTCAGAACGTCCAATCCTAAATGCCGCAGCGATAATTGCATTACAGCATCATGAAAAATACGACGGAAGTGGCTATCCTTCTGGCTTAAAAGGAGAAGAAATTCATATCTTTGCACGAATCGTGGCCATTGCCGATGTTTTCGATGCCCTGTCTCATGAGCGCTGTTATAAGCCTGCGTGGCCAATCGAAGAGGTGATTGAAGAGATCGCTCGCAACGCTGGCAGTCATTTTGACCCCAAGTTAGCGCATCTCTTTATCGATAATATTGAAATATTTAATAAGGTTAGGCTGGCACTGAGTGATAAAAACTAAGTATACCTTGGCCACTAATAGACTGCGTTAAAAGCGGGTGTCAGTGGCCTCTACTTAGCTATCGGCTAAAAAATCAAACATAACCACCTTGGCTTCACCTTGGATTTTAAAGCTAGCGATAAGTCGCCACACCATATAATCACTGCTGCATGAACCGTATATTAGCGGACCTTGATAGGTGTTTTTACCTGTTTGGCTTAACTTAACAGGGATAACCCCCATAAACATATCTCTTCCTTCTACCCTTACCGATAACTCTTCTAAAGCGACACTGCTGGTTAAGGTCACCTGCAAGGGCTTTTCACTAGGGGTATTTTCTGGCGAAATAGCCAATGAGATCCGTTGGCCGCTTAGCTCTCTGTCGCAGGTCTTTTGGCTAAAGTCGCATAGTGTCTGGTCAATTTCAAAGGGGGTTTTGGTAGCGTTTTGGTCAAGCTTTGGTAATTGTTTTTCTGATGGTTCGCAACCACAAAGCAGCAAAGTAACAATAAGTCCGGCTAAACGCCATAAATCAGGGGAACGCCATTTTGATAGCACAATTATTAACCTTTTGAATCATAGTGTTTACATTCTATCCAGGTAGTTTGATCTGGATCAATAATGGATGCCGCATAATTCCTATCTTTTTTGATATTGCTCAAGTATCATTGCGTTACTCGGCATTAATTTGCGTTAATGTTGTGTAACACATTGACACAGTCATGGTTGTTTCGTAGGGAAACAAGCCTTTGATGTCATTTTACCGGGTAAAGTGCCACTTTACTCAAACAATAAGTATAAGTAATAAGCAGTGGAAGCAATATGATGAACCATTCCCAGCCTCAAGGCGCTGATTACAATTACACTGTTGTCCGCCAATTTGCCCTTACCACAGTATTGTGGGGCATTATTGGTATGACGGTAGGTGTATTGATCGCGGCCCAGTTAATCTGGCCACAACTTAACTTCGAAACTCCCTGGCTCACGTACAGTCGTCTAAGACCTCTGCACACCAATGCCGTGATTTTCGCGTTTGGTACTTCAGCGTTATTTGCAACATCCTATTATATCGTCCAGCGTACCTGCCAAACCCGCCTATTTGCACCTAAGCTAGCTGCATTTACATTCTGGGGATGGCAAGCCATTATTCTTTCAGCCGTTATTACTCTACCGCTTGGTTTAACCAGCAGTAAAGAATACGCCGAATTGGAATGGCCTATCGATATCGCTATTACCATAGTATGGGTTGCCTATGCCGTTGTGTTCTTTGGCACAATCGTTAAGCGAACCACGTCGCACATCTATGTGGCAAACTGGTTCTTTGGTGCCTTTATCATCACGGTAGCTGTACTGCATATCGTTAACTCTATGGCAGTACCTGTCAGCCTGTTCAAGTCATACTCATTATACTCTGGCGCCGTCGATGCCATGGTGCAATGGTGGTATGGCCACAACGCCGTTGGCTTCCTGTTGACAGCTGGTTTCCTAGGTATGATGTACTATTTCGTGCCTAAGCAAGCTGGTCGTCCTGTTTATTCTTATCGTCTATCAATCGTTCACTTCTGGGCATTGATTGCACTGTATATCTGGGCGGGTCCGCACCACCTACATTACACTGCGCTACCAGACTGGACACAATCACTGGGTATGGTGATGTCGCTGATCCTATTTGCACCTTCTTGGGGTGGTATGATCAACGGTATTATGACGCTATCTGGTGCATGGCATAAGCTTAGAACTGACCCTGTACTGCGTTTCCTTATCGTTTCTCTCTCTTTCTACGGCATGTCGACCTTTGAAGGTCCAATGATGGCGATTAAGACAGTGAACGCGTTATCTCATTACACCGACTGGACTGTTGGTCACGTTCACTCAGGCGCGCTAGGCTGGGTAGCTATGGTTTCAATCGGTTCGCTTTACCACCTTATTCCTGCGGTTTACGGTCATGGCCGTATGTACAGCACTCAGCTGATTAACGTTCACTTCTGGTTAGCGACAATCGGTACCGTTCTCTACATCGTTTCAATGTGGATTTCGGGTGTTATGCAAGGTCTAATGTGGCGTGCAGTAAACTCTGACGGAACCTTAACCTACAGCTTCGTTGAAGCTTTGGAAGCGTCATACCCATTCTACTTTGTCCGTTTCTTAGGTGGCCTGTTCTTCGTCACAGGTATGCTACTAATGGCATACAACGTGTTTAAGACAGTAAAAGCACCAAAAGAATCGTTGCCAGCACTAGCTGAAGCATAAGGAGTAGATTTGATGAAATTTAATCATGAGATAGTCGAGAAAAACATCGGTCTGCTGGGTATCTTTACCGTGATTGCCATCAGTATTGGCGGTTTGGTACAGATCACTCCCCTGCTTTTCCAAAAAGATACAACAGAGCCAGTTGATGGACTACGTCCTTATACTGCACTGGAGCTAGAAGGTCGCGACATCTATATCCGTGAAGGATGTGTTGGCTGTCACAGCCAGATGATCCGTCCTCTGCGTGCAGAAACTGAGCGTTATGGCCACTACTCTGTTGCCGGTGAATCCGTTTGGGATCACCCATTCCTATGGGGCTCTAAGCGTACGGGTCCAGATTTGGCTCGTGTTGGTGGTCGTTACAGCGACAAGTGGCATGAAGTTCACCTGTTGGATCCACGTGCAGTAGTACCACAATCAAACATGCCTGCCTTCCCTTGGCTAGCTGACAACGTCCTCGATGGCGAACTCACAGCTAAGAAGATGGAAGTGTTCCGCGGTTTCGGTGTGCCTTACACTCAGGAAGAGATCGACAATGCCAAGAAGGCTGTTGAAGGTAAAACTGAGATGGAAGCAATAATTGCATACCTGCAGTCGCTAGGTCACGCACTGAAATAAATTGGAGGCATGAATATGGATTACGGCACAGTACAAGGGATTATTACCATTGTTGTCATGGTGACGTTTGTCGGTATTTTTGCATGGGCTTATAGCGGTCGTCGTAAGGCTCAATTTGACGAAGCCGCTAACCTTGTTTTCTCTGATGAAGAGAAAAGCAAGGACTCAGGAGAACATAAGTGATGATGAGTAGCTTCTGGAGTATTTGGATTACCGTACTCACAATTGTGGTAATCGCGGGATGTTTCATCCTACTGTTTGTTGTCTCTAAAAACACTACCGGTGTTGAAGAAGGCAAATCAATGGGTCACAGCTTTGACGGTATTGAAGAGATCAATAACCCACTGCCTAAATGGTGGAGTTATATGTTCTACATCACCATCGTCTTTGGTGTGGTTTACTTAGCGCTATATCCAGGTCTAGGTAACTTTAAAGGTTTCTTAGGCTGGTCGAGCTCAAACCAAAGTATTGGTACCGAACAAGGTATCAAGGCTGACTCTGCCGCTGCCACTGAGCTGGCTAAGCAAGAGAATCGTTGGGTTCAATACGATAAAGAAGTTGAGAAAGCTAACGCTAAGTACAGCCCAATTTTTGAAGCTTATTTGGCTACGCCCCTTGAAGAGCTAGTGAAAAACGAAGAAGCTCTGAAAGTAGGTGGTCGTTTGTACCTGCAAAACTGTGCACAGTGCCACGGTAGTGACGCGCGCGGTAGCAAGGGCTTCCCTAACCTGACAGATGGTGATTGGTTATATGGCGGTGATTTGGCTACCATCAAAACCACTATCATGAACGGTCGTCACGGCATGATGCCTCCAAAAGGCGGTTTACCTATCGAAGACAGCGAGCTTAAAGGTCTTGCTGAATACGTAGTGAAACTTGCTGGTCAGGAGCATGACGAAGCGCTAGCGGCCCAAGGTCAGGCGTCATTCATGAAAGGTTGTTTTGCCTGTCATGGCATGGACGGCACAGGTAACAAGTTTATGGGTGCCCCTAACCTGACGAATAACATTTGGTTATACGGTGGCAGCCGTGGCGTGATCCAAGAAAGCATCAAAAATGGGCGTTCTGGTGTGATGCCAGCCTGGAAAGATGTCTTGGGCGAAGAGAAAGTTCACGTCATCACAGCATATGTTTATAGCTTGTCAAACAAGTAATTACATTTAAGTAACACCAAGGCCTCGAGACAGATCGAGGCCTTTTTTTTAAGTGCCATAAACATCATTTAACGGTAAGATATGGCCAACAAAAATAACAGGTAGTACCCATGAAAAAACCACAAGCTTGGTATAAACAGTTTTGGCCTTGGTTTCTGATTATTTTGCCGCTTTGCGCCGTGTTTGCCAGTGTTAACCTCATGCTTCTCGCGATCGAAAATAAAGACTCTTTAGTGTCAGAAGATTATTACAAAGACGGCAAAGCCATTAATATGGATTTACGTAAGATCAAACATGCCAAGCAATTGGGGCTTCAGTTTGAATTACAACTTAGTGACGACGAGATCACCCTCACCCAGCACGGCGGCGAGCCTTATGCTGCAGCGCTTAATGTCGAGTTTTATCATCCTACCCTACAAAAGAAAGATTTCGCCCAGGTTGCAACCGCTGATGGTGCTCAGGTCTATCGCGTTAAGCTAGCTAAGCCCATTACAGGCAGCTGGGAAGTCAGATTAGAAGGTTTTGATCGGTCCTGGCGCATCCAAAAACGTCTAGAGCTAAAAGATAACAATCAATATTGGTTAAACTAGCCATTCATGGACTCGTTAAACTGTTTTCACTGTGGCGAACCCGTTACCACGGGTCGCCAATTCGAAACCCTTATCGATGGCGTATTGGAGCCTATGTGTTGTCCTGGCTGCCAAGCCGTGTCAGCCGCTATCATAGACGCTGGATTAACTAACTATTACAAATATCGCACCGAGCCCGGTAGCAAGCAGACCGCCCTGGTGCCCGAAGAGCTCAGTAGCTTCTCGGCATTTGATCTCGAAGAAGTTCAGCAAGATTTCGTCCATCAGGGCAACGAAAGTGCCAGCACTTCATTGACCATAGATGGTATTACCTGCGCCGCTTGCGCCTGGCTTATCGAGCACAAACTGCAACACATAAAAGGGATCAACAAGATCTCAGTTAATACCACAACAGAACGTGCTCAAGTGAGCTGGGATCCTAAGGTAATAAAACTGAGCGAGATTCTACTGCAGATAAGCCAAATCGGGTATCAGGCCGCTCCCTATCAGGTCGATGACCAAGAGATCCAAAGTAAGAAAAATAGCCGCAAGTTCCTGTTGAGACTGGGGCTAGCTGGATTTGCCACCATGCAGGTGATGATGTTTGCGTTGGCACTCTATTCCGATTACTTCACCGACCTCGATGTGGAATTTAGAGACTATTTCCGCTGGGTCAGCATGATTTTCGCCGCGCCAGTGGTGTTTTACTCCGCACAGCCTTTTTATTTCAGCGCGCTTCGCTCTATGTTGTCGGGGCGTCTCAATATGGATGTATCGGTTTCTATAGCGATCTGTGGAGCCTATATTGCCAGCTGTATAGCAACCGTTTCCGGCGACGGAGAAGTTTATTTCGAATCCGTCAGCATGTTTACCTTCTTTCTATTACTTGGGCGCTATTTCGAACAAAATGCTCGCCAAAAGGCTTCCATCAGTTCCAACAACCTGCATAAACTCATTCCTCTGACGGCCAATTTGCTCGATGAACGAGGTGAGCAATCTGAAGTCCCGGCAAAGCGCCTTAAGACTGGCGATATCATCATGATAAAACCAGGGGAAGTGATTGCAGCCGATGGTGACATTATCGAAGGTTCAAGCTGTGTCAACGAGGCCATGCTGACCGGCGAGCAGATGCCTGTGACTAAGCATTTAACCAGCCAGGTGTATGCTGGCACCATCAATGTCGACCACCCTATAAAGGTTGTGGTCACCGCGACTGGCCAGGACCAATTAGTAGCCGAAATCATTCGATTGCAAGAAGCAGCGTCGAATAACAAGCCTAGAGTGGCCCTCTATGTCGATACCATTTCTAACTATTTCACCTGGACCATTTTAGTGATCGCCGCCCTCACCTATCTGGTGTGGAAACACTATTGGCCTGAAGATGCCTTTTGGGTAACGCTTTCTGTACTTGTCGCTACCTGCCCTTGTGCCTTGGCACTGGCGACGCCCACGGCGGTCACCTGCGCAACCGGGCTCTTCACGCGCTTGGGGGTTGTCGCCCGTCGTGGTGGCGTGTTCGAAAAACTGCCTAAAGTCGACCAGGTGGTATTTGATAAGACAGGCACATTAACTTGCGGCAGTCTGACCTTAAACCAAACTCACCTTTTTCATACCATGAGCCAAGAAGAGGCTCTAGCCATTAGCGCTGCCATGGAATCACAATCTATCCATCCCATCGCTAAGGCATTTGCCCCTTTTTATCGCCAAGATGATCAGGTGACGGAGAACCGATATATTGCCGGCTCAGGTGTTCTGGCAAAGGTTAATCAGCAGCAATATTACTTAGGTAGCGCCGCGTTTATTCTTGACCAAACCCAAATTCAAGCTGCCGACAACCTAGCGAATGTCTATCTGGCGACTCAAGATCACCTCATCGCTGGCTTTACGCTTAGTGATACCGTAAGAGACGATGCGAAGGCAACCGTAGACACGCTAAAAACGATGGGAATTGCCACCTGTATAGCCAGTGGCGATACAAGCGAGCACGTTGAGCAGGTCGCTCACGAAGTTGGTATTACGGCGCTCCATAAAGGTCTTAAGCCCCAGGATAAACTGACGCTGATTAACCAGCTAAAAGATCAAGGCAAGCAAGTGGCTATGTTTGGCGATGGTGTTAACGATGCACCAGTGTTAGCCGGCGCCAATCTCTCGATTGCCATGGGTAGCGGCGCCGATATCGCCAAAAACAGTGCCGATCTAATTTTGCTCGGAGATCAGCTGTCTCGTTTTCCACAAGCGGTACGCATCGCCAAGATGACAGAGCAAATAATTAGGCAGAATCTGTTATGGGCACTAGGATACAATCTGCTTATCATTCCTTTAGCGGTAACCGGACACGTGTTACCCTATATTGCTGCGATTGGCATGTCGGCCAGCTCATTAATTGTGGTTGCCAATAGCCTAAGACTACTAAAGGTTCGTTTATGAGTATTATCTATGTACTGATCCCCATTGCCATGCTGTTTGTGCTGGTTGCCGTAGGGATCTTTTTCTGGGCCGTAAAATCTGAACAGTTTGACGATCTTGACCGTCAAAGTGTCTCTATCTTGTTTGATGATGACATCAAACCCAAAACGAATAGCCAGCAAGACGAGCAGCAACCGCATTGATTGACTTCACCATAACCGGCGCCTTTTTAGTGGGGCTAATGGGTGCTGGCCACTGCATCGGTATGTGTGGTGGTTTAGTGGGCGCCTTCTCTCAACAACTTCCCAGACGAGCCTCGGATAATATTCTGCTTGGTCAGCTTAAATTTATCCTCAGCTATAACCTTGGCCGCATCATTAGCTACACCTTAGCCGGTGCCTTAGTGGGTGGCTCAGCAAGTTTACTTTCAACTCTGTTTAGCCTGGACGCCTATTTAGTCAGCATGCGCGTATTTGCCGGTGTAATGATGATCATTACCGGACTCTATATTGCGCAAATATGGGCTGGCGTGGTGCAGATTGAACGAGTAGGCAAGTGGCTGTGGCGCTTGATAAGCCCGGTTGCCAACAAATTGCTACCTATTACTGATTTAAAACACGCCTTCGCGGCAGGATTATTGTGGGGCTGGCTTCCGTGTGGCCTGGTTTACAGCACGTTAACCTGGGCCGTAGCGGCGAATTCCGCACAGCAAGGTGCCCTCATTATGGCCGCATTTGGTCTAGGTACCCTACCCGCCTTGGTCAGTGCAGGGGTCGCGGCGCGCTACTTCGCCCAGTTGGTTCAACAACGCAAAGTCCGCATATTCGGTGGGCTTATTCTAGTAAGCTTTGGCATACAAACTTTGTATATTGCATTTGCACAGCTAGGCTAGCTGTGACTATTAAATTAGTTTAACATAAGCCTAATTGTGAAATTCGAGAGAGATTATGACAGATAATATTAAAAGTCGTCGTTCGGCTAGTCCCGGATGCGCCATTCATTGTCATGACTGCAGCATGGGCACTTTATGTATCCCTTTCACGTTGAATAATAACGAGCTAGATCAACTTGATGAGATCATAGAACGTAAGAAGCCAATACAAAAAGGCGAGCAGATTTTTAAGTCTGGAGACTCACTGAAATCTCTCTATGCGATCCGTTCTGGCACCATAAAAAGTTATACCATCACAGAGCAAGGTGACGAGCAGATCACGGGCTTCCATCTGGCCGGTGACGTGATAGGTTTTGACGGTATCCATTCACAGACCCACCAAAGTTTTGCCCAAGCATTAGAAACTTCAATGGTGTGTGAAATTCCTTTCGATACCTTAGATGAGCTCTCAGGTACCATGCCAAAACTCAGACAGCAAATTATGCGTCTGATGAGTAATGAGATCCAAAGCGATCAAGAGATGATCTTATTACTGAGTAAGAAAAATGCCGAAGAGCGATTAGCCGCTTTCATCAGCAACCTTGCCAATCGTTTCGGTAGCAGGGGCTTCTCTCCTAAAGAGTTCCGTCTCACCATGACGCGTGGAGACATAGGTAATTATCTTGGTTTAACCGTAGAGACCATCAGCCGCCTATTAGGCCGTTTTCAAAAAGCAGAATTGATTGAGGTAAAAGGGAAGTACATTACCATAGTCGATTTTGACTCACTCAATAAGTTAGCTGGCAACAATAAGATAGGCCGCTGATTTAGTCGATTTTGAGGGCAAATTTGATCTAAAACAAAGCAATTTGCCCTATATCGACCATTATTTAAGTACCACATCAGATAAAGGAAAAATCTATGAAGGACTATAATAAAATCCTTGTTGTAGTGGATCCAACAAGCGATAAGCAATCTGCCCTCGCCAGAGCTGTCGAACTCGCCTCTAAAAACCAAGCGTCTATTACCGTATTTCTCTCCATTTTTGATTTTTCCTACGAGATGACTTCGATTCTTTCGGGCCATGAACGTGAAGCGATGCGTCAAGGTGTCATTGCGCAGCGCCGTGCTTGGCTAGATGATATTCTCGTCAATTACAAAGAGAGCGGTGTGACGATAGACAGCGAAGTGATCTGGCATAACCGCCCCTTTGAAAGCATCATCTTACACGCTATTGCAGGCGGTTATGACCTTATCGTTAAGGGCACTCATGAACATGATAAACTCAAGTCGGTGATCTTTACGCCAACAGACTGGCATTTAATGCGTAAAGCGCCTGTCCCAGTCCTTTTAGTGAAAGAACATGACTGGCCAGTCGCGGGTAAAATTTTATGCGCGATCAACGTGGCATCTGAAGATGACGATCACCAAACCCTAAATGGCAAGATTATCGAACATGCGATAGATCTGGCGAAGAAGTTTGACGCTCAAGTTCACCTTGTCAACGGTTATCCTGGTACACCTGTAAACCTAGCAATTGAACTTCCCGATTTTGACGCCCATACCTATAGCGAAACTATTCGCATGCAGCACGAGCAACGTGTTTGCTATCTCGCCAACAATTACGGCATCTCCAGCGATTTTTGTCATATCAAAGAGGGCTTGCCTGAAGATGTGATCCCTGAACTTGCCGAGCAACTTGATGCTGAATTGGTCATTTTGGGTACTGTCGGTCGCACCGGTTTTTCAGCTGCCCTTATCGGCAATACCGCAGAGCATGTGATAGACAGCATCAACTGCGATCTGTTAGCCATCAAACCAGATGGTTATAAGTCGCCACTCGAAGAGGATTGATCCTCCGGGCTATCTTTCTTTAGCCCTGATGTTTACGCTATACTACGCGCCCAGAATTTTACGATACTAGGCGCGTTTTTTATTATGTCTGAAGAAACCCTCTCGAAAAAGCAGTTAACTCGGCTCAACAAACTTCAAAAGCGCTTGCGCCGCGAAGTCGGCATTGCCATTGCCGATTACAACATGATTGAGGAGGGAGATACCGTCATGTGCTGTCTTTCCGGCGGAAAGGACAGCTACGCCATGCTGGATATCTTGATAAATCTTCAGCTTAGAGCGCCAATCAAGTTTAATCTCGTGGCAGTCAACCTGGATCAAAAGCAACCCGGCTTTCCCGAAGATATTTTACCGGCCTACCTAGACAGTCTGAAAGTGCCTTATCATATTCTGGAAAAGGATACCTATTCTATCGTCAAGGATAAGATCCCAGAGGGCAAAACCACCTGTTCATTATGCAGTCGTTTGCGTCGCGGTACCCTCTATGGTTTCGCACAGAAAATAGGCGCCACTAAGATAGCACTTGGTCATCATAGAGACGATATTATTGAAACCATGTTCCTCAACATGTTTTATGCAGGAAAGCTCAAGGCGATGCCGCCTAAGCTACTGTCAGACGATGGTGCCAATGTGGTGATCCGTCCCCTCGCCTACAGCCGTGAAAAGGATATTGCCGAATATGCAGAGCTAAAGGCATTTCCTATCATTCCATGTAACCTGTGCGGTTCACAGGAAAACCTTAAGCGCGCCGCTGTCAAAGAGATGCTTAAGAGTTGGGACAAACAGTTCCCCGGCCGTATCGAGACTATCTTTACTGCCATGCAAAACACCAGCCCATCCCAAGGTGTGGATAGAGACCAGTTCGATTTTGTCTCTCTAAAGCAAGATCCCAACGCGCCGATGAAAGGTGATGTAGCAGAATCTGATCTCCCTGCGTTTGACTTCCTGGATCTGGCCAACAGCGGTCATATCGATTTGGATGCAGCAAAACGCAGCAGCGACGCCTTAAAAATTGACGTAGTCAGCACCTATGTTCCCTAGCAGTTGCTAAATGTAAAAAGCCCTCGTTATGAGGGCTTTTTACAATACACTGACTATTCAAAAACAGGGATCACTCAGTGACCCAAGGGCTGATCACCTTAGGCACTTCGCTAAACGAGAGGCTCTCAAGTGATGCTATTGCATCGCTGGATAAACGATAATTTCCGTTTACCGTCTCTACCTTATCATCTAGCGTCACCTTGGCTTCGCCTGCAAATTCAATACTTAGCCCTGCAATATCATTGGCGAAATATTTCATTGGAAATCCCTGCATCTGCTTAAGCAGCTCATTCATCTGGGTAGCCAACTCATTCAACGCTGGTTGTGAATAGTGTTCGCCAGGCGATTTAGCCCTTATCTGCATCGCTACGCCACATCGGGTAACGTCATTTTTCATCTGTAGATTGATCAAGGCACGCTCTGACTTTAATGTCTCATCAAAGGGAATATAGAGGCGTTGATCTGCCGAGATGGTCAAAGGATAATGACGCTTCTCGGTGGTGATAGACCCCTGCTCTATCAAGCAACCGTTCGCTTTAGGTACCGAAAATGCGATATCAATTAGCGAATAATTCCCCTTATTCATCTGCTTCATTCTTTGATAGAAGCCCTGGTACTCTAACGAAATGGGCGTTGCCTGAACAACACTGGTTGCCAATACCAAGCAACTAAACAGCAGGCCTTTCTTCATGATTTTCCACCAAAAATTGATTATTATGACGTAACATGTCAAGCAGCTCTTCGATATAGGCTTCCTGACGCTCAGAATAGTTCATTAACCCATAAACCAACTTCTCTGCGCTAACGGGTTGATTTTGAGCGCGTAGATCGGCTCGAATGGATCTTAATAACGAATAAGCCGCGTTGGAATTAAGATTACGCATATACGATCCAACAGAATCTTCGACACTCTTAAACACCGCTACTTCATGACGAAGCCCTTCACTACGCGATTGTGGCACCAATCCACAGCCCTTCTTAAAGCACCACTGACCGAAAAAGTTCATGCCCTCTCTAGCAAAGCGACTACTCCCCCATCCTGTCTCGTTAGCCGCCTGGATCAACACCAGATCTTCGGGAAGGGTATCGACACGCTTTAACAGCTCATCCAGGGTGTTGAGAGTGGCGCTGCGCATCGAATATTGATACTTACTAGCCAACTGAAGAATACGATAATCTTCCGCCTCAGACAGTGGCTGACTGTTCTGTAGGTGCTGTCTGGATTGCAGTAAAAATTTGCGTTCGTCACTAATGACCGCATTATGATGACGAATGGCGGGTCGTAGAAAATCGAAAAAGGCCTGTTTTTTTTGCGACACATCGCTGATCGCCTGAAAATCGGGTATAGCACTATACTGACTCCGATTCTTCTGTATTGTGCCGGGTTCCTGAGAGTCATCCTGTTTTCCCTCAATCAGAAACAACTTCACTGCTAAAACAGCGAGTGCCACAATACCTAGAGATAATATCAACTTATTGATGTGACCTGTTCTCAAATTCTTCTCTCTCGACAAATACTCTTGGTCGGCATTATATGTTATCTACGGCATGAACAAAACCGCTATACCCATGGAGGGATTGGGTTATAATGCTGAGAGATAGAATGGGGATTCAGGAAGGAACAACCCAAATGCGCGATAGTGCTATCAACCAATTTCATAATGTAGTCGCCATAGGTGGCGGCCATGGACTGGGCCGAGTTTTATCATCACTCTCTTTTCTTGGCCCTAAACTCACCGGCATAGTAGCGACTACAGATAATGGTGGTTCAACGGGACGTTTACGTGAACAACAAGAATGTATAGCTTGGGGCGATCTGCGTAATTGCCTGTCACAACTTGCTAGCCGTCCGTCACTGGGCTCACAGCTGTTTGAATACCGCTTTGGTGGCAGTAGTGAACTGGCCAATCATAACTTGGGAAATCTGGTGCTAATGGCACTTGACGATCTCTGTGTGCGTCCCTTAGATGCCGTTAATCTTATCCGTGGCCTACTCAATATCGAGACCAAGGTTATTCCAATGTCAGAGCAACCCACACACCTAGTGGCGATTCAGTCTTCTGGAACACGGATATTCGGTGAAGTTGAAGTCGACCAAAGCGGTGAAGCGCCCATAGCACTTTCACTCGAACCTATGGTGGATGCGACTCCGGAAGCCTGCGAGGCAGTCAAACATGCCGATCTGATCATCCTGGGACCAGGCAGTTTTCTCACCAGTATAATGCCACCTCTACTACTTCCTAGACTGAGCCGGGCTCTGCATGCCTCCAACGCCAAAGTTATTCTTATCGACAATCTCACCCAAGAACCGTCTGCAGCAGCAAACTTTAGCTTAGAGCAGCGCCTTACTTGGTTTAAGCAAGTGTTAGGCAATAAATCAGTGGACCATGTGCTTTGTCACGGCGATAAGTACCTCAGCAAGGGCATTACTACCTATTATCCGCTGCGCAGTCGGCACCATCAGGCACTCCACGACAGGCAAGCTCTGGCTGATGCCCTATCACTGATAGTCGAACCAGAGCGACTCGGCGCACTGGCATAAAATACCGCCCTAAATGCCAAGGTATAGGAATAGCAGTACTTAGGCATAGAAAAGCCACAATCTCATTTTGTGGCTTTTCTATTAATACAGTTGTTTAAACTAGAGCACTTTAGCTATCGCACTGCAAATGGTATCCATATTGGTCCTTGTCATACCTGCAACACTTATGCGGCCAGAACCAACGATATAAACACCAAACTCCTCTTTAAGACGTGCAACCTGATCTTTGTTTAGGCCAGAGAAGCTAAACATGCCGTTTTGCGATGAGATGAAGCTAAAGTCTTGCTGAACACCTTGTTTAGCCAAGGTTTCAACGAAAAGCACACGCATCTCGGCGATACGTTCGCGCATTTGGGTTAGCTCTTCCTCCCATAACTGGCGTAACTCTGCATCGCCAAGAATTGTCGCGACAATCAAGGCACCATGGGCAGGTGGGTTTGAATAGCTACTGCGTATCGTACTCTTAATCTGGCTGAAGGCGCGCTTAGCCATCTCTTCATCTTGGCCAACCAAGGTTACTGCGCCTATACGCTCGTTATAGAGACCAAAGTTTTTCGAAAATGAGTTAGCAACCAAGAGTTCAGGTACCTTACTCGCGACAAGTCGCAGGCCCTGAGCGTCCTCTTCCACCCCTGCACCAAATCCTTGATAGGCAAAATCAAATAAAGGCACTAACCCCTTATCAACACATAGCTGGGCGATCACTTCCCATTGACTGATATTAAGGTCAATCCCTGTTGGGTTATGACAACATCCATGCAATAACAGCAAATCACCGCTACTGGCCTGCTCAAGGCTAGTGAGCATGGCATCAAAATCGATGTCATGACGCTCGGCATCATAGTAGCCATATTGCTTTACCGTGAGCCCTGCAGATTGGAAAATATTGTTGTGGTTTGCCCACGTCGGATTACTGACCCAGATGGTACGAGCTGAGGTGTTTCTAACCACAAATTCAGCGGCGACACGCAGCGAACCTGTTCCGCCGGGCGCCTGGGCAGTAACCGCTCTTTTATGAAGCAAGACTTGATGATCACTACCAAATAAGAGCCCCTGTACAGCCAGGTTATAGGCGCCAACACCATCGATACCAAGATAACTTTTACTGGTTTCTGTTTCGAGTAGCTTCTGCTCCGCTAATTTTACGGATTTTAATATCGGGGTTTGGCCTGATTCATCTTTATAAATACCAACACCTAAATTAACCTTATCTGCGCGAGGATCGGCCTTAAAAGCATCTGTAAGACCAAGAATGGGATCTGCGGGAGCCAGTACTACCTGGTTAAATATCATGATGGTGTTCCTAAACGTAATCATATGAAGGGTTCCGGCTAGTTATACCATTGTCTTAAGCCCCTTCATAGCGGATATTTTTCAATATCAACATTTTTCTTAACGCCTATGGATTAACATAATATTTATAGCTAAATGCCCTATTAGTTTAGTGAATTATTAGAATACTTGCCGATTTATAATACAATCGATAATATGAGATCGCCGTCACATCACAATGTAAACTCGCGAATTAATAAGGTGAAATCTATAAGGTGCGGTGAGTGAAACATTAAGAATCGAACATATTTTGGATACAAAAAAGCCCCACTATGTGAGGCTTTTTTGTCATCAATTGATGGTACCCGAGGCCAGACTTGAACTGGCACGCTGTTACCAGCGAGGGATTTTAAATCCCTTGTGTCTACCGATTCCACCACTCGGGCATAGTGTGTTTTACCGTTAGTTAACGTTAAAACTAAAGGTGGAGGCGCGACCCGGAGTCGAACCGAGATCGACGGATTTGCAATCCGCAGCATAGCCATTCTGCCATCGCGCCTTATTTGAAGCGATTTGCGGTAAGTCCGCAAATTTGGAGCGACATATCGGGTTCGAACCGATGACCTATACCTTGGCAAGGTATCGCTCTACCAACTGAGCTAATGTCGCAACTGAAACGCTTTAGACAATCAAGTGATTACTAGTGTACTTTCCCCTGACTGCGGAAAGGAATTCTACCGATTTAACAAAAAGAGTCAACGCAAATTTAAGAGATTAATGGCCTTTGTCGCATCGTTTGCTGCAATAATCACCTGAGTGTTTTTTTGTTAAGCAGATTCATTATGTTATTGATAAAAAAATACCCTGGGCTAAGCCAGGGTATTTCTATAAGCACTTAAATTTAAGCGGCTGGCAGAGACTGATAGTTAAGTCCTAACATCTTCTGCATTACGCCAACGACCTGGCAGCTATAGCCAAATTCGTTGTCATACCAAACATAAAGAATAGCGCGATTACCATCAGCAATAGTCGCTTGAGAATCAACGACACCCGCATAACGAGAGCCAACAAGGTCTGAAGAAACAATTTCAGTCGACTCGGTAAAATCAACCTGGTTTTGAAGTTCAGAGCTTAACGCGACATTGCGTAGGTATTCGTTGATATCGTCTTTGCTGGTTTCGCCATTAAGGTTAAGGCTAATGATCGCCATAGAAACGTTTGGCGTCGGTACGCGAATCGCATTACCGGTTAACTTACCCGCCAATACAGGAAGCGCTTTAGCCACGGCTTTAGCGGCACCAGTTTCTGTGATCACCATGTTGAGCGGTGCGCTACGACCACGACGGTCAGCCTTATGATAGTTATCAATCAGGTTCTGATCGTTGGTGTAAGAGTGGATGGTTTCTACGTGACCATTGACGATTCCGTATTTATCGTTAATCGCCTTAAGCACTGGAGTGATTGCGTTAGTCGTGCAGCTTGCGGCCGAAACGATAGTATCTTCATCCAAAATATCGTTTTCGTTAACACCGTAAACGATATTCTTAATCGCACCTTTAGCCGGAGCAGTTAGCAGTACCTTAGTAGCACCCTTAGATTTCAGGTGTAAACCTAGGCCATCTTCATCTTTCCAGATACCAGTGTTATCAACCACCAACGCATCATTAATATCATAACGGGTATAATCGACTTCATCTGGCGAGTTAGCATAGATGACCTGAATATAGGTGCCGTTTGCGATGATTGCGTTGTTCTCTTCGTCGACCTCAACTGAACCATTAAATGGACCATGTACTGAATCACGACGCAGCAGGCTGGCACGCTTTTCAAGATCGCCCTTACGACCACCGCGCAACACGATAGCGCGTAGACGCAGTTTGTTGCTAACACCTGTTCTTTCGATCAGCAGGCGCGCGAGTAGACGTCCGATACGACCAAAACCATATAGTACGACATCGCGAGCTTCTTGGTTGTCTTCATGGTCAATTGCAGACGCTAGCTCGTGGCTCATGTAAGCTTCGATTTGGCTAGCATCTTTGTGCTCACGCCAGTAATTAACCGCTAATTTACCGATATCCACTTTACATTGCTTCACCGCAAGCTTGCTAAGCGCTTCAACGAAAGGAAAACTTTCACGTAATCTGAGTTTGTCACCCACATGACGACGTACTAAACGGTGTGACTTAATGATCTCGATAGTGGAAGCATTAAGAAGTGGCTTACCGTATAGAACGACTTCTACACCTTGGTTACGGTATAACTTACCCAGTAGAGGCTGCATTGCCTCAGCCATTTCAAAACGTTCTTGCCAACTTTGTAGGTGTTTATCAGCGGTCATTTACAGATCCTTTATCTCACTTTCTACTAGATTTATTGTAGAAATGTTTGAGTAACAAAAAGAAAAGACCAATACTCTATTATTATCGGGCGTCAATCCCGTTATTGGTCGGCGCCATTGTAATGAAAAGTCGGCTTACGATCTAGTAAGATATTTTCTCTAACTATGTAATATTATTAGATAAAATCCTATGAGGATATGCGTTTGAGGGAAAATTTTGTAATCATTACACCATTATTGTCGATTTTAGCGATTTTTGGCCTATTTGGCTGCGATAATGGTGTTAATACCGCCACGATTTGTAAAAATAATCCTGAGCTTTGTGATGACCTGCATCGTGATAGCTGGTGCCGATACGAGAAAGCCGACTTAATTCAGAAGCGCTACGCCCTGAAAAACACCCCTTCCCCCACTGGTAAGCAAATATACCAGCACCTAATTAATCTTGAGAACTACAATAAGTGCATAGAATTGGCAGCCGGTGTTCAACATATCTTGCATCCCGAACGCACCAACGACAGGGTGCGAGCCTTTGGTATTAGCGCCCAGAACTTAGCGCAGCTGCGAGAAAGCACTAAAGACGATCCCGATATCTATCTCTCCTATTACCACTGGCTACGTTTAAACGATCAGGCAGCGCTATCGAGAGTCATTAAAGCGCAACAAGCCGGAGCTATTGATGATTTAGACATTCTGGCCAGTCTTGCTTCCTACTATCAAAAGTCCGATCTCAATAAAGCTAAAGCGCTCTATCTACAACTATTAGATCGCACAACACCAGAAGGTTTTAATCCTGACTGGCTGTTAGGGCTAGCCAGCATCTACCACCAGCAAAATGACTTCGAAAAAACCTATCTCTTTTCAAAAGCCAACGTATTGATGACGCGCAATACGGCGTCCGATGCCAAAATGAATGCATTAATTAATGGCGATCAACAAGTGGCCATCTTTTTAGACCAACAAGCGGAAAACCTAGTGGAACATCTGCAAAAGGGTGACTACGCTTCTAGTGATATTCGGGCACAGTTGAACAGCTCGTCTTAATAAGGCAGCTGTTTCCGCCCCGGCAAAATGTTTGCCACTAGTATTTTTTTTACAGAAATAGCCCCTTTTTTTGTAGAAAACCTGATCTTTGTAAAGAAAACAGCAAAATTGTTAAGCTAACTTACCGATAAATCCCGATATTGCTTGACGATAGCTGTCAATTTGGTAATTTTACTACCAGATATTTTTATACATTTACCTGAGGGATATGAGATGACTATCCGCGTAGCAATTAACGGTTATGGCCGTATCGGTAGAAACGTACTTCGCGCGCTTTATGAAAGCGACAAGCAATACCCAATTCAAATCGTTGCCATCAACGACTTGGGTGACGCTTCTATTAATGCACACCTAACCAAGTACGATTCAGTTCATGGTCGTTTCAACGCTAAAGTTGAACATGATGATGAAGCTATCTATGTCAACGAAGACAAAATTCAAACCTTCTCAGAGCGCGACCCGGCAAAACTGCCTTGGGCTGAGCTAAATGTAGATGTGGTGTTTGAATGTACTGGTATATTCACTTCTAAAGAAGCGGTTCAACCTCACCTAAATGCTGGCGCTAAAAAAGTGATTATCTCAGCTCCAGGTAAAAACGTTGATGCGACTGTGGTTTACGGTGTTAACAACGAAGTGATCACCGCTGATATGACTGTGATCTCTAACGCCTCATGTACCACTAACTGTTTGGCCCCTTTCGCTAAGCCGTTAAATGATGCAATTGGTATCGAGTCAGGTCTGATGACCACTATCCACGCTTATACCAATGACCAACGTTTGTCAGACGTTTATCATACTGATCTACGCCGTGCTCGTGCCGCTGCTATGTCTATGATCCCAACCAAGACAGGCGCTGCCGCCGCAGTAGGATTAGTTGTACCAGAGTTGGCCGGTAAGTTTGACGGTATGGCGGTTCGTGTACCAACGGTTAACGTATCATTGGTGGATTTATCCTTCATCGCCGCTCGCGACACCAGCGTAGAAGAGATCAACGCCATCATCGAGAAAGCTGCAAGCGTAGCGCCAATGAGCGAAGTGCTGGCAGTAAACAAAGAACCTTTGGTTTCTATCGACTTTAACCACAATCCATTCTCTTCTAACTTTGACGCTACACAGACTCGTGTAAATGGCCGTCTGGTTAAAGTCATGGCGTGGTACGATAACGAATGGGGCTTCAGTAATCGTATGCTAGACAATGCCGTGGCATTGATGACAGCTAAGTAAAAAGCGACCAACTAAAAAAAGGAGCCTAAGGGCTCCTTTTTTGATCCTACCGCATTATCAAACGATACGTGCCATAGCATCATCTAGGCTGTCGACCGAATGAGTAAGATAGCCTAGCAAAATCTGACGCTCGACGTCAGTGAGTTCAGAAGAAAGTACGTAGCGGTAGAGCTCGAGTAACCTCTGCTTATAAGCTAGTAAATGCTTAGTATTGACGGCAACGGGCATTAAATAGTGCTCAGCTAAGCACGACGTGACGCGCTGGCAATCACTCTTAATTAAACGCTTAATAAAAAAGGCGCGGCTATGAGCTGCGTATAGACGATCTGCCTGTACAGGTTGAATTTGACGCGGCGCAGGGTCGCATCTATTTGTAGCATTGAATTGCATAGTGAACCTCATTGAGCCTGTAAGCTAATTGGATATCACTATTATATGGAGGGTAAACTGAACAACGCCTTACGCAAACAGCCAAAGTCAGTACTATCAAGCAGAACTGTGTAGCTAAGCGGTAAAATCAGCTTAAAAACGTTTAATACGAACCACTTTCATGATTTCGAAATCAAACCCAGCTACCGTTTCTGTCTCGGGATAATAGGTCATATTAACCTTCTGTCCCTGTAAGCTACGATATTTCTTTGTACGCTTAAATTTAAAAGGTGCGTCACAGCCTTCTATGGTTACCGTATGTTGTACCCATTCATCTATTTCTCTTTGGGTATGGGATAAAATTTTTACGCCCTCTGAATGCACCAAGTTCTGATGTTTATCGAGCATCTTATCTACAACATGTTTCATAACGGATAACCTTTAACGATGAGCCTTAGCCTGATGAAAAAAACAACAGTAGAAAATTATAGAACATCTCATCGGCTTTGCGTGTGAACTCGCTATCTTACCAAATTTGCTCCGCTAAAAGTACCTGTCTCTTAACCAGGCATATTGATAATAACCTCTTTGCCCTAAGCGCCTTAGGCGTGCAAAGGGAAAGGTTGGCAAAGGTGTTTGATAAAGTGGTAGCTCAGGTAAAGCTTGTCCCGCAATGCGCTGTGCAAGTCGAAATGCTGCTTGAGCCGAAAACGCGACACCGGCGCCGCAATATCCCAGGCTATAACCATACCCTTTAGCACTAAACACATGAGGCATATCATCCATTGCGGCAGCAATCCAACCCGTCCAGTTATGGGTGATGTCGATATCTGCCAGTGAGGGAAAGCAATCACACATGGCACGCTTTAACCTTTCGCCGTAACGCGGGTCGCTCGCATCTTTACCGCTTATCGCTCCTCTGCCGCCAAACAACAATCGATTATCGTCAAGCAGACGGTAGTAGTATTTGAGCCGACGGGTATCCATAGTGACCTGATGTGTCTTTAGACCTGTTTGCAGCAACTGAGCTTCACTCAAAGGTGCTGTCACTATGATATTGCTTAAAATGGGTAGGTAACGATTATCGATGGCTGAATTAAAGGTTTTCGGCGTATAGGCATTACCGGCACTAATCACTTGTTTAGCAATCAACTCTCCCTTACCTGTTACCAGCCTATGATGAGTCCCCTCTTGAAGCCAAAGTTTGACACAACTCGACTCATACAGGGAGACCCCTAGCGATTGAAGCGCCTGCTTATACCCGAGACAGAGCTTTAACGGATTCACCCCAAAGCCATCTTGTAGTCGTAATGCGCCATACGCCTGATGATTGTCCATATAATCACGTTTGAGTTCCTCTGCACTGAGAAACTGCGCGTCATCACCTAGATGTTCTGCAATAAAATCTGCAGCACCTTTTAACGTCTTATAAGCGGCGCCGTTATGGGCAATTTTAAGATAACCTTTGGGCTGACGATCGCAGGCTATTTTGTGGCTTTCAATAAGCTGCTCTACCCGCTCGACAGCTTGGGAAAATTCTCGATAGATTCCTTTTGTGGTTTCGAGCCCCCATTTTCTGGCCATCTCTCCATACCCCATACGCCCGGAGCCTTTAAGAACGAAACCGGCATTACGGCCACTGGCACCAAAACCTATCTGATTAGCTTCAAGCACAGTAGCCTGAATATTAAATTCTGTAGCGAGATAATAAGCAGTTAATAGCCCGGTATAGCCACCACCGATAATAGCTACATCTGTTTGTTCTCGCCGGGCAAGAGGTGAGAGCAACTTGGGTTTACTTACTCTAGAAGCCCAGTAGGTATCTGGCCAAGGCTGGGCATCGGGATATTGGGAAAGCAATGGATCGTATGACATAGATTTTATTCATCTGGGCAACTTGCCCTAAGCAAGATAACAGGGTTCAAACGTTACACGCTAGACTTAAAAGGTGAGTAACATTTCGCAGGCGACACAATGGCAGTCCTTGCCGCACAAAACACAAACATAGTCGGGATGGTCGGGGTTGTTATTCCAGCGGTCAGGGTGTTCCTTAATTAATTGTCCTCCTGCGCTAGAAAAATACCCCACGGCAGAGTTATCCGGGCTTTGTTGCCACAGGTGACTGACTCCGGCTAATGCCCCTTGCGCCTTACAGGCTTGAATGGATCTTTCTAATAACGCTTTACCTATACCCAATCCCCTGGCCTGCTCCGCTACCGTATTGCATTTAAAATAACAACAGCGTTCCACAGGAATACCCCAGAGACCCGGTGTACACCATGGATCAATTTGCCAATTGCCCGCGGCATAGGTCAGACGAAACCCAACTAACGCACCATCCAGATAGGCGACAAAGTTAGCATTAAGCCCCGCCTTACAACCTTTTTGTTGGAACTCGCCAAGTAACTCTTCATCTAGATACCCATCGCCATGTACCAAGTTACCCAGTGCAATCACACTGGTAAAATCTTCAAGTTGCAACGGCCTTATTTCTACCTGGTTATTCATCCACTTACACACTCTTTTGTTTACCTGGATTTAACCTCAAGGTAACATAAAAACGTCTATATGGAGTAAGGAAGGGATTAAGCGCATATTTATTAAGCAGTCCCAGACAATCATGGAGTCACTGGGTGAACCTAGAAAATTTTAAACCGGGCCTGGAAAACAAAATAACCAGACTCGTCATGATGCCTAAATCTTTTATACTTAGCATCAAAGCGATATGGCAACGCTTAACGCTTCCTCAACGCCTCTATCTACTCGCCGCCCTGTTGCTGGCGAGTGACAGTTTGGGTTTAGTCGCCATTATTACTACCATAGCCCTTACCTTAGAGTTTTGGCCTGTTTTTGAAAGGGTATGGCACTCATTAGCGGGTAAGGCTATTTTACTGTTGTTTTACGCCATAGTGGCCAATTATGCTTTGGCCATGGCTGGCGCGATTGTTAATGAGGTGGTGGGGGTGCCCGCAACCCATTTTAACTATACCCATAACTTCGCTATCTTATTGTTACTCCCCGCATGGGTGCTGGGGATCAGCGCCGTAGGCCTGTTGTTTGCGCAGATAATTATGCCTTTATATCTCTTTATTGCGCTCCTCCTTAAACCTATAGGTATTAAGCTGTTTTCCCTTACGGCGAACAGTCACTATAGATTTACCACCCTAGTAGTTAGATTTGTCCTCTCTTTTGTCTTGTTATATCACTTGATCTTGCTTATCGGAAATGTCGAGGAACAAGTGGAAACCGCGTTTAGCGACATAAAGAAAATTGAAAATACCGTTACCATGGGCACATCAAAAACGCTTTCCCAACAACCAGAATTCACTCAAGCTAGGCCAAAAGAAGAAAAGGCTGATACGCCCACCACGTCAACGGCATCCCCTTTTATGGAAACGAATCTCGAACAGCAAAGTAATGCTGTAAAGAAAGAAGAGGATGAGCCAGAGTCACTGGCACAAGAGTATGCCAAGGTGCGACTCGCCTATCAGCAGGAGATACGTCAGCTTATTGCACAATTTGCTTATCATCTGGAAGCGGATGGTCGCTCCCGATGCGAAAAGCGGGACGAGGCCAACGTCGTCGAGCTAAATGATTACGAGATCCTTGAAGTTGTCCCTGACGAACAGGCTAAGTACCGATATCGCTTTACGGTGAGAGAATGTATCTCTGCCGCCTTTCCTCTCAAATAAAAGTTACCAGGGGATAACCTGGCCATCATAGTTGAGGAATTTGCCAGACGACTCACTGTCGAGCTTTTCGATACACTGGGTCATTTGCTCAACAGCCTCAGTGACAGTCAGCAACGCATTTGGCCCCCCCATCTCGGTTTGTACCCAACCTGGATGAAAAATGGCGCAGTAGATATCTTCCGAACTCAGATCGATCGCTAAACTTTTCACTGCGGCATTCAAGCCCGCCTTAGAGGAACGATAGAGGTAACTTCCACCACTTTGATTATCCCCCATGCTTCCCATCTTAGAAGAGATAAATACCACCTTGGCATCTGTCGCCTTTTGAATCATTGGATAACAGATCTGCGCTACCATGAGAGGCGCAATAGTGTTAATCGCCAACACCTTTTGCCATTCGGCGCTGTGTAACTGGCCAAACCCCTCTCCCTTCGGACCATAGTAGCCAGCGTTGTTGATTAAGATATCTATGGTGTGGTCGTTAAGGTGTTGAGGTAATGCCTTCACCGAAGCGTCATCGGTCACATCAAGTTGCAAGATATTTAAGTTGCCATAGATCTCTGCCAGCTGGATCAACGCCGAGGCCTGAGATGGCTGACGACAACAGGCGCTAACCTTATCCCCTTGTGATAAATAGTGGCGCACGAAGCCAAGCCCGATCCCTCTATTCGCGCCGGTGATCACTACATGCTTTGTCATAACGCCTCCTAAACCGCTCAATTGATGCTCAAAGATTCACTAAATAGATCATAACCTAAGGCGCACGACTCTGCCCAACTGATTCATCAACCCAGCTTGCAAATAAAAAGAGAAATGCCATTGCTTTATCAGCTTTTACCTTCTCCTATTGTCTGCGACAATAACGACATCTTAATGACAGAGATTTCACTATCTGCTCTCGCACCAAAGGACAAAGATTTTTGAATATCGATCAATTTCTATGTGAAGAGTTCGATCTCGTTAGTGTTGAAAAAAGTGCCCATCTGCAGACGTTATGGAGTGGTTATGGCGAAATCGCCCGCTACCTAATGCAAACGCAGCAAGGCCCCCAGAGCGTAATCGTTAAGCATATCTCGCCGCCTTTATCTGGTAAGCATCCCTATCATTGGAACAGCAAGCTTTCACATCAGCGCAAGATGACCTCATACCAGGTTGAACTTAACTGGTATCAACAATGGGCACAGCGTTGCTTGCCCGAATTGAATCTACCTCGACTGTTAGCGGCTCATCAAGACGATGCGTCGCAAGAAATATTGCTGGTTCTAAGCGATCTGGATGCCCAGGGCTTTACAGAGCGCCGCCATCATCTTGATAAAATAATATTGTTTGCCACTATTGAGTGGCTTGCTATCTTTCATGGGCTGTTTGCCCATCGGATGCCCAAAAACAGCAACACGAACGAAAAATATACCAAGGGCTTATGGCCAATCGGTACCTATTGGCATCTTGCGACTCGCCCAGAAGAGCTTGAAGCCATGGAAAATTGTGCCCTGAAGGAAGCAGCCGAGGTGATCGACGCCAGGCTCAATGGTGCGAGCTATCAAACATTGGTACATGGCGATGCTAAAGTCGCTAACTTTTGCTTTCACCCAAACCTTGATGAAATAGGCGTTATTGGGGTTGCAGCATTAGACTTTCAGTACGTGGGTGGTGGGGTTGGTGTAAAAGATCTTATCTACCTATTGGGTAGCTGCTTAGATGAACAACAACTTAGCTTACAATATCAAGCAGCCGTCACTCACTATTTTAGCTGTCTAAGCAGACAATTAAGTCGCCGCCTGCCTGCACAGGAGGTTGCGGCGCTGACTAAGGAATGGCAAGAGTTGCTGCCATTGGCGTGGGCCGACTTTGAGCGTTTTCTCGCAGGATGGCAGCCTCAGCACAGTAAACGTCATGGTTTTAGCGAGTCGATGACACAAAAAGCCCTACACGGGTTATAACCTAGCCTAACTGAATCGATCCTGGTAAGAATCTCGCTAGCATTAATGTGATCATTAGTCTCAAGCTGAATTCTTAACTCGTGTATCATTTAGCGGTTTCAAAGCGGCGCAATTGAGCCTAAATCAAGCTACAATCTTATTAAGAGAGTGCTCGATATACGCAAACGGGTGAGTACCCAAATGTGCTAAGTAATTTAGCCAATAACGCGGCATCACACTCTCTTTCTTTCGAACCAAACTTACGTTATGGGTCGTCTCTTATCTTGAGTCTGGCCATCAGTATGTACACTTTCCCCTGCGCAATATGACCTTGAATTATCAATTTCCCCCTCGCCTTTACATACCTGTTTACATTTAAGCGCTTTAACAAAACGCTCATTTCGATAACATTTAGCTTGAGTTTTTCTTTCGCCGAATTGAAATAGACTTTTTAATAATTAATTTAAAGCCTTAGCTCCAACAAGAGGAAGTGTTTGTGGCTACCCTAAAACAGATTATTCTGCCCGTCGTCGTTTTAACCCTTGGCGGCGGCACTTATGCCGTACTGGCATCGATGAAAAAACCTCCGCAAGAGAAGCCCGCGGTGGACAACACCCCAGTTGTTGCTGTTGAGATAATAGACAAGCAACCCATGACCTTTAATGTCAATTCATACGGTATCGTCAATGCCAAATACGAGACAGAGTTAGTCTCGCAAGTGACCGGGGAAATCGTCTATCTGGCAGATGCGTTTGTCAGGGGAGGATTTGTTAAGAAAGGTCAGGTGCTGGCAAAAATTGACCCGAGTGACTATGAAGCCGCCCTTATCGATGCCAAAGCAACGGTCGCCAGTGCGAAAGCGACGCTAGTACAGGAAAAAGCGTTCGGCAAAGTGGCCGCGGAGGAGTGGAAACGGATCGAAAATGGTTCCCCTACCGAGTTAAGTCTGCGTAAACCGCAACTGGCCCAAGAAGTCGCCAAACTCAATTCGTCTGAAGCAGGTTTAAAGCGCGCGACACGAAATCTGGAGCGCACAGTGATCAAGGCGCCTTATGATGCACTGATTGAGAGCCGTAAGATCGGACTCGGCTCTTACGTCTCGGCTGGCACCCCACTTGGCAAAGTGCTTAGTACAGAAAAAGCCGAGATCCGCCTGCCTCTTCCTGACAAGGAGATCCGTTATCTCGACAATAAAGGCTTAGGAGCACAAGTCGCCCTGCACGGCAATTTTGCCGGGAAAGAGCAGCAATGGAACGGGAAGATTGTTCGCAGTGAAGGCGTTATCGATAACCATAGCCGTATGACCTATTTGGTTGCAGAAGTGGTTGACCCTTATGGCCTAAAAGATAACAAACAGCCACTAAGGTATGGCAGCTATATTACGGCGCAGATCCACGGTTCACAATCACAAGATGTGACGACCATTGCCAGACACTTAGTGGTTAATGATCAAGTGGCAGTATTAACCCCAGACAATACCCTCGCCTTTAAAACCGTCGATATTGTGCGTCAGCAAGGCACTCAGGTGGTCATTGGCGAGGGTCTGGATGACGGTATGCGTTTGATCACCTCTGCCCTAGATTATCCCATCGAAGGGATGAAGCTTGCCCTTGCCCAAGACAAGCAGACGCAGCCTGTTGAAGATGAAAGCGCCAGTCAGATTGCCATGGACGACAAGGAGTAAGGCAAATGCCAGATACCAATAAGGGCATTATTGCCTGGTTTGCTCGTAACAGCGTCGCGGCAAACCTGCTAATGATCATCATCATACTCGGTGGTCTGTTAACAGCAAATACCATCAGAAAACAGTTCTTCCCTCAGGTAGAGATCAACTGGGTTGAGTTCAGCGCCTTTTATCCAGGTGCAGCCCCCCAAGAGGTTGAAGAAGGGATCACCATTAAAGTCGAAGAGGCATTGGAGCGAGTACAAGGACTTAAACGCGTCATTACCTACTCTAATCGAAATTCTGCATCAGGCTATTTTCGTATTGAAGACTCCTACGATCCTCAAGTCGTTCTCGATGAAATTAAATCTGAAATCGATTCTATCTCCAGCTTTCCAGACGGTATGGAGCGCCCTCGAGTTGAGCGCATCAAGCTCAGGCAAGAGGTGTTCTATATTAGTCTCTATGGCGATCTCCCGCCTAAGCAACTTAAGGAGTTTGGCGAGAAGATACATGATGAGCTGATGCAGCTGCCTTTGGTGAATATCACCGAATTTTACGGCGGATTAAACTATGAAGTCGCCATCGAAGTGAGCAAAGATAAGCTGCGGGAATACAACCTGACCTTTAACGATGTTGCCCAGGCTGTCAGAGGCTATTCACGTAATATGTCGGCAGGACAAATTAAAGCGGAAAATGGCTATATTAGCCTCAGGGTACAAAACCAGGCCTATGTTGGCTATGAGTTTGAAAACCTTCCCCTGATCACCCTAGAAGATGGTACTAAGTTACTGCTCGGCGATGTCGCCAATGTCGTCGACGGTTTTGAAGAAGGGATCCAATACTCCAAGTTTAACGGTAAAAATTCTGTCACCTTTTTTGTCGGCGCATCGAATGATCAGAGCATGACCGATGTCGCCAAGGTGGTGAACAAGTACGTTGAAAGTAAACAAGCTAGCCTGCCTCAAGGGCTTAGCCTTGAGACCTGGGTCGATATGACCTATTACCTGGAGGGACGTCTTAACTTGATGCTGGACAGTATGAAGAGTGGCGCTGTCTTGGTGTTTATCATGTTGGCGCTCTTCTTACGGGTTAGATTGGCCTTCTGGGTAATGATGGGCCTCCCAGTGTGCTTCTTAGGTACCCTGCTCTTCATGCCCATGGCCATGATAGACGTGACTATCAATGTCATTAGTTTATTTGCCTTCATTTTGGTGTTGGGGATAGTGGTCGACGACGCCATCGTCATGGGCGAAAGTGCCCACACTGAATGTGAAGAAAAAGGGCAAAGCTTAGACAATGTGATAAGAGGAGTGAAAAAGGTTGCCATGCCGGCGACTTTCGGCGTGCTCACCACCATAGCGGCCTTCTTGCCTATTACCTTAGACGATGGCCCCTCGTCGGCATTTGGTCAATCAATTGGGTATGTGGTGATCCTCTGCCTGCTCTTTTCACTGGTTGAATCTAAGCTGATTCTGCCTGCTCACTTGGCCAGAATGAAACAGAAAACTCAAGTACCGGCAGGCTCACGCACCCCCATCAACCTGTTAAGGCGCGGCGTGAATTATCTTCAGAGCCGGGTAGATGCTGCACTACAGTTTGTGATTAATAGTCTATATCACCCCTCTTTGACCTTAGCGGTCAAATATCGATACATGATTATTACCCTGTTTATCAGCTTTATTCTTGTCTGTGCTGGTCTCTATCAGGGGGGGATTTTGCGGTATGTCGGTCAGCCTAAAATTCCTCACGACTTCCCTCGCATCAGTGTCGAGATGAATGTGGACGCCTCAGAAAAAGCCACTCTGGCCGCGGCGCTCGCTATCAAAAAGGCCCTCTATGGTGTCGACGAACAGCTGGAACAAGAGTTTGGCCAGCGCATGATCGCCGATATGCAGGTCGACCTTCAGAGCCGCACCCGTGCTCAGATAATGACTAAATTGGTTACGCCCGAGCTTCGCCCTATTGACACCTTTGCACTGGCAGAACGTTGGCGCCTGGCGATGCCGCAGATCCCAGGGGTTAAGTCCTTTACCATTCAAGATAACCTCTTTGGAGGTGGTCGCGATGATGGTGATATCAGCTTCCGCCTCGAAGGTAAGGATGATCAGCAGCTCATCGCTGCCGCAAAGGAACTCAAGGCAAAACTCAACACCCTACAAGGGGTGGGTGACGTCAATGACAGCAGGCAGTCCAGCGCAAAAGAGGTACAGTTTAGCTTAAAACCTTTGGCCAACAGCCTAGGGCTCACCCTAGCAGACATCGCCTCCCAAGTCAGCGCCAGTTTCTACGGCCTCGAGGCACAGCGTATATTGCGTAACGGTGAAGAGATTAAGGTGATGCTGCGCTATCCAGAAGATCAGCGTAACTCTATCGCCCATGTTACCGAGGTGATGATACTGACGCCACAGGGCGCGGAAATACCGCTATCAGAGGTCGCAGAAATCCAGGTGACTCAAGGCGTCAGTGGGATCAGACGCGAAAATGGTAATCGCACCATCAATGTTTGGGCCTCTGTAGATGCCGCTCAAGCTGAGCCTTTTAAACTAGCTGAGGATATTCGGGACAACTTTATCCCTGACCTACTGCGTAAGTACCCTAGGGTGAAGAGCGAAGTCTCGGGTAACATTCAAGAGCAGATAGAAAGTGCCAATACCCAGATGCGTAACTTTGTTATTTCGCTGCTGGTTATATACAGCCTTTTGGCGGTGCCGCTTAAATCCTATGTGCAGCCGATGATGATCATGTCAGTGATCCCTTTTGGCATCATTGGATCAGTACTTGGCCATATGCTCTTGGGTATCGATCTAAGCGCCCTCTCCCTCTTTGGGATTATTGCCGCCGCAGGGGTGGTGGTAAACGACTCACTGGTGATGGTGGATTACATCAACCGAGCCCGTCTGGCTGGCGTATCCATGAGGCAGGCAGTGATCGAGGCTGGTTGTCGGCGATTCAGGGCCATTCTGCTCACCTCACTGACCACTTTTATCGGCTTAGTGCCCATCATGAGTGAAACCAGCATGCAGGCGCAGATGGTGATCCCTATGGCCGTATCACTGGCTTTCGGGGTTCTATTTGCAACGGTTGTGACCTTGGTGCTGATCCCTTGCCTCTACGTCGCGATTGAAGATATGAAACGTCTGCTGAGTATTTTTATGGGACGGTTTTTCAACGACAAACAAAGTGAAAAGCTACCACAAACAAATTAAGTAGGCTGTTTGACTTGCAGATAAAAGCCCGCGAACCAGCGGGCTTTTTTACCGCGATAGTTCGCTTGGATGCAGTATCTTGCCAAAGGCGCTGGCGTAAATGAAAAAAGGCTTCCATTACTGGAAGCCTTTTTTCTTAATGTGGCGGAGAGATAGGGATTTGAACCCTAGACGGGCTATAAACCCGTGCCGGTTTTCAAGACCGGTGCATTCGACCACTCTGCCATCTCTCCGAACGCCGCGAATAATATAGTGGCCTATTTCACTTGTAAAGCGAAAATATTCAAACGCGGTTTATTTGGCTAACTAACACTCATTTTGTACTGTCATTTTCCTGATGCAGCGCAATTTTAGCTGGGTCTGGCGTCGAAATCGCGCCAAAAACAGCGCGCCAGTTGTCATAGCGTCGCACTTGATAGCCAATCAGCACTCCTACAGCGCTGAGCAC
Organism: Shewanella marisflavi; assembly: GCF_002215585.1. Classification (NCBI taxonomy): domain Bacteria; kingdom Pseudomonadati; phylum Pseudomonadota; class Gammaproteobacteria; order Alteromonadales; family Shewanellaceae; genus Shewanella; species Shewanella marisflavi. Next base: position 2,120,142 of record NZ_CP022272.1, on the reverse strand, counting down.
AATGCCGACACCTATTGCCTTTTCGCCACTGCTTGCCCACAAGGCAACAAGTGATGAGGCGCCAAAAGCGATACTGATCTGCAAAAAGTTTTGTAACCCAGCGGCCTTAGCCGACACCTGCTTAAACACCTGAAGTGCACAGTTCACCACTATCGGATAACAAGCGCCATTGGCAGCAGCCATTACCGAGAAGATAGCTAGCAGCGGATAGATAGTCTGCGCTGGCCATAAAAGTGTCACCAAGGCGATTCCGCCGACACACACGGCGAACAATAGTAAAATCCAAGTAAGACTAACTTCAGGCCCAACTTTACGGATCAGGGTCTTACTTAAATAGCCACCAAGGATAAACATGATGGTCTGGGGAATGAAACTTAGACCAATTGCCTTTGCTTCATAACCATGTTGCTCCATCACGATAGGCCATAGCGTCAGATAGGAGAAAAATGCCGCCGAACAGGCGCCGAAGATCAGCACATTACCCAGATATTTTGGATTCGCAAGCATGGTTAAGTAACCCACCTTAGTCTCTTGTGAGCTTGAGGCATCACTGGTCTTAGTATCATGCTTAACCCAAATAAGGGTTGCGATGATGAGTACCAAACTCAGTATACCCAGCGTCACAAAAATGCTTGGCCATTGATGCCACTCTAACATGTAGGCACCAAGAATTGGAGCCAGAGCGGGTGACAGGGCTACAAGTGGCATAATGTTGCTAAACACCTGCTGTGCTTCGCTGGCGCGATATCTGTCGATCACTATCGCCTGCCAGATCACTGAGGCACTACAAGCACCCAAAGCTTGAAAAAATCTGGCCCCATTGAAGATGACAATGTTATCGCTATAAGCAATGGCTAAACTGGCACCACCAAATAGGCTGAGTCCTATCACCAGACTCATGCGCTTACCAATAGCCTGAACTAACGGGCCATATAACAATTGGCCAATGGCTAATCCAGCCAGGAAGAATGTTAGCGAACTTGCCACCTGAGTCGCACTTGCATCAAAACTTGTTTCAATAGCTTTGAAAGCTGGAAGATACATATCTGTGGCAATAAAACCTAGCATGCTTAATAATGCAAGGTAGATAAAGAATAGCAAATTAGCGCTTTTACTGTTAAAAGTCATAGGTACACACGTAATAACCAAGAAAGTCGCTGAGTCTAGTGACTTGCCATTTGCTTGTGAAACGTTTATTTTTGCTTACAGCCTTCAAATAATCTCACAGCAAAAAAGGGACCCGTTATCATGCTTTCTGAACAGTCGATGCAATTGATAGATATGGTGGCCCGTGTCGGTAGTTTTACCGCCGCAGCCAATAAGCTTCACAAGGTCCCTTCCGCCGTGAGCTACGCCGTTAAACAAGTCGAGGAAGAGCTAGGGGTCATATTATTCGAACGCCATCATAGGAGCGTTAGCTTAACCCCTGCTGGAGAGCACTTTGTTAAGCAGGTGCGTTCTGTATTGGCTAACTTAGCTTCATTAAAAAATGACACCAAGCGTGTGGCAAATGGTTGGCAACCCACACTTTCTATCGCGCTAGATAATATCGTGCGCGCCGATAAAATTAGCAACTTAATCGCCGACTTTTACCGCCATTTTGATAATGTCGAGCTTATTATTCGCATTGAGGTCTTTAACGGCGTCTGGGAAGCTATCGCAACCGGGCGCAGTGATATCGCTATTGGCGCCACCACGGCGATCCCGGTCGGGGGTGACTACCACTTTAAAGATATGGGCGACATCGAATGGACCTTTCTCGTCAGTAAACATCATCCTTTAGCGGCAATAGACAGGCCCCTGCTCGACGACGAACTACGCATCTACCCGTCTATTTGCCTTGAAGATACTTCTCGAGAGATCCCAAAGCGTCTGACTTGGCTGCTGGATAATCAGCGCCGACTCGTCGTCCCTGACTGGATCCGAGCGATAAACTGCTTTCGAGAAGGGTTAGGTATTGGTTACATGCCAAAACATTTTGCCACCCCCTTTGTTCAAGCGGGTGCGCTGATAGAAAAGCAGCTCGACAGACCTAAAGCCCCTAGCCCATGTTGCCTTGCCTGGAACGATGCCAATCAGTCGCCTGCTATGGCTTGGGTACTCGACTACTTAGGCGATAGTGAAAAACTGCAAAGAGATTGGTTTAATTAAGACTATCGAAAGTGCAAAGCTTTCACCTTACCCTTGGGTCAGGTATGATAAATTTAGATTTTTAAAAAGGTTAAATCAGGTTAATGAAAAGGAACTCCTGCGCCTTATTTGACTCAAATAAACCATCAAGTTAGTGACTGTCACTGGAGATAAAGATGACACAAGAAACACTATATGCCAGCCATGCTTCGACACAAGAAGTGAATAAGCTGCTTAAAAACACCTATTTATTGCTCTCGATGACGCTTGCCTTCTCAGCGGTCTGTGCGGGACTGGCAATGGCGTTACAAATTAGTCCTCTCATGTCGATCGGGCTTTCAGTTGGTGGACTCGTTCTGCTGTTCGTCACTTTGAGAAAGGCTGATACGGCTGCAGGCCTGTTCTGGGTATTTGCCTTTACAGGTATGGAAGGTGCGTCCCTTGGCTATATGCTCAATCACTACGCGGGAATGGCAAATGGTCCTCAGCTGATCATGCAGGCTTTAGGATTAACGGCCGTGGTATTTGTCACCCTTAGTGGCTACGCCATCACCACTAAGAAAGACTTTTCTTTCATGCGTGGCTTCCTATTAGCAGGCTTGGTGATCGCCATTGTTGCCGGTATCGCAAACATCTTTATCGGTAGTGGCGTGGTGTTTATGGCCCTTAACGCAGGTATCGCGCTGTTAATGACAGGCTTTATCCTTTTCGATACCAGCCGTATCGTTAATGGCGGCGAGACCAATTACATTCGTGCCACCGTCTCGCTATATCTGGACTTCCTAAACCTATTTATCGCTATTTTGCACTTATTAGGTGTAGGCAACGACGATTAATCTAGTCTAGTCATACTTAAAGAGCCCGCCTTTATCGGTGGGCTTTTTTATGTGCGGCATAAATTTTATTCGACTAGGCCGCAGCCGGTTATTCAGGCATTTGGGATCGTTACAAAAAGAAGATAGAATAGCGCCCAAGTTCAGCGCGTTTGCGCGACAGATGTAAGTGAAGGTTAATGAGCAAACTCGTTATTCAAGTTAATCAGCCAGGATATGGCCAAGGCAGCAGCTACCAAGCATTAATGTTTGCCAACGCGGCCCTAGAAGCAGGCCATGAGATCCTCAAGGTCTTCTTTTATCAAGATGGCGTACTGTCGACCAACCATCTACAGAGTCCGGCCTCTGATGAATTCAACCTGTATCAAGCTTGGCGTGAATTAGCGCAAACCCATAATGTCCCGCTGGTCAATTGCGTGTCTGCCGCCTTACGACGCGGTGTGTTATCGGCTAGCGAATCAGCCGAAAATCAGCTTCAACACTGGAACCTAGAGCCCCCCTATCAAATGGGCGGTTTGGGTGAACTCGTGGCGGGTATTGAACAAGCCGATCGCGTGATCTGCTTCTAGGAAACACAATGAAAAAGATCACGCTTATTTTTAGACATGCACCCCATGGCAGTGCCAAGGCTCGAGAAGGATTAGACTTTGCCCTGCTCAGTGCCAGTTTCGAGCAAGAAGTCAGCATTATCTTCGCTGATGAAGGCGTGCTCAATTTGCTCCCCGGCCAAACGCCGGAAGTGATTGGCGCTAAAGATTTTGTTGCCGCCTTTAAGGCATTCCCTCTGTACGATATAGAGCAGGTATATGCCTGTCAGCAAAGTTTACAGGATTACTCGCTAACGGAAGAAGACGCTGCGTTCCCGGTCGAAACAAAGACGCCCGAGCAGATCGCTACGCTATTAGCCCAAGCTGACGAGGTCTTTGTTTACTGATGATATTGCATATCGTACAACACTCCGCCGCCCAGGATAACGCTCTTGCGACCTGTCTACGCTATCTGCAAACCCAGGATACAGTGATGCTTATTGGTGATGGGGTAAATAGTCTTTTACTGGCTAAATGGCGCAACGAGCTGGCTAAGCTTAATCTATGTCTACTTAAGCAAGATGTCATTGCAAGAGGGCTGCAACAGCGCCTGAGTGACTACCGCCAACTCAGCCAGGCGGAATTTGTCGAACTTACACTAACTCATGCTAAGGTGATCACTTGGTAAATTATATTCAATATGGCGATGCTCAAATCGCCACAGATCCCCAGGGCTACCTTAAAAATGTCACGGATTGGGATGAGTCACTAGCGGAGATCATTGCCGCTGAAGAGGGGATCACATTGACCCCCGCCCATTGGGAAGTCGTACATTTCGTGAGAGATTTCTATATGGAGTTTAAGACGAGCCCGGCGATTCGTGTCCTGGTTAAAGCAATAGGACAGCGTCTAGGCCCAGAAAAAGGTAACTCTAAGTACCTCTATACCCTCTTCCCGGTTGGCCCCGCAAAACAGGCCACTAAGATCGCCGGGCTGCCTAAGCCCGCTAAGTGTATCTAACCTTTATAGTTAGCATAAGGTACATCAGCACATAATAAAAAACCTTCGCCTTGGCGAAGGTTTTTTTGTCGTTAGAGATTTTGCATCACTAACAAAATCGCTTTCCCAAATGTTGTAAACATTACTGCGAAAAAGATACAGATAATGACGACATAGGTCAGCCACTGAAAATAGCGCCCACCGTTATCCATGTTTCACACTATCTCGCTATATGCTTAACCTATTTGGGTCAAACCGCCCATATAGGGGCGAAGCACTTCTGGCACAGTGATCGAGCCATCGGCATTTTGGTAGTTTTCTAATACTGCCACTAAGGTGCGACCTACCGCCAAGCCAGAACCATTTAAGGTATGCAGCAGCGCAGGCTTCTTAGCTGATTTAGCCTTATAACGTGCTTGCATGCGACGAGCCTGGAAATCCTGCATGTTACTGCAAGAGGAGATCTCACGATAAGTGTTTTGCGCCGGTAGCCAGACTTCGATATCGAACGTCTTCGCCGCCCCAAAGCCCATATCACCGGTACAAAGCACCACGGTGCGATATGGCAGGCCTAGCTTTTGTAGTACGGTCTCGGCGTGTTGAGTCAGACTTTCGAGTGCCGCCATAGAGTCTTCTGGCTTCACGAGCTGAACCAACTCAACTTTGTCGAATTGGTGCTGGCGAATCAGGCCACGAGTGTCTCGGCCATAAGAACCCGCTTCACTGCGGAAACAAGCCGTGTGCGCTGTCAGCTTAACCGGAAGCTCATCTTCATCGATAATAGTATCGCGGGCTAGGTTAGTCAGTGGTACTTCGGCAGTTGGGATCAAGCTAAGGCCCTGACCTTCTTCTGTCGCTGGCTTGGTGTGGAAAAGGTCTTCACCAAACTTAGGCAGCTGACCTGTACCTAACAGGCTGTCCTCATTAACAAGAAGCGGCACATAGGCTTCGGTATAACCATGCTCTGTGGTGTGCAGATCTAACATGAATTGCGCCAGGGCTCTGTGCATACGCGCGATCTGGCCCTTCATGACGATAAAGCGTGAGCCTGTGATCTTCACGGCATTCTTGAAATCTAAACCAGCGTGCAGTTCGCCCAGATCAACGTGATCTTTGACTTCAAAGTCATATTGCTTAGGCTCGCCCCAACGGCGGATCTCAACGTTTTCAGCCTCATCGGCGCCAATAGGCACAGATTCGTCAGGCAAGTTAGGTACGCTCATGGCAATGGCGTTAAGTTCTTCAAGCAGCTGCTTTAATTCGGCTTCCTTGCTGCTTAGCTCGGCGCCTAAATCCCCGACCTTAGCCATGATCGGCGCAACGTCTTCACCTTTGGCCTTAGCCTGACCGATTGATTTGGAGATCGCATTACGGGACGCTTGCAGCTCTTCTGTCGCCACTTGCAGTGACTTACGCTTTTCCTCTAATTTGCTGAGACGATCCACATCCAGGATAAAACCACGGGTGGCGAGGCGCTCAGCGGTCGCTTCTAATTCGGTACGTAAAAATTTGGGATCTAACATGTTTTTAGTTTCTTAATAGTTAAATGCGAGAAAAAACCAACTGCTGTCCTAAGTAAACCATGAATAAACACAGACATAGGTTCAGAGCGATATTTGTAAATGCTTTCAACCAGGCCCCCTGCTGCATCAGTAACAGAGTTTCATTGGAAAAAGTTGAAAACGTTGTAAGTGCCCCTAATAACCCAACACCTACCAAAGCTTTTATTTCAGGACTGACTTGACTCGCTTCTCCAAGGGCGTAGATCACCCCCATCAAAAAGGAGCCAATCACATTGACCATCAGTGTACCAAAAGGAAAAGAAGAGCCAAATACCTGAATCATGAATATTGAAATAAGATAACGAAATACCGCTCCAATGGACCCGCCCAAGGCCACAAAAATGAGATTATTCATAGCGCTTAACCTCACTTAAGCGATCCATTTCTGCCAATGTTTCCAGTTTGGTTTTGATTCGCTTCTCAAACCCATGTTCGCTCGGATAATAAAAGCGCGTATTCGCGAGTGCCTCAGGGAAATAACACTCACCGCTGGCATACCCATTGGGCTCATCATGTGCATAGCGATACCCTTCACCCAAACCGATATCGGCCATTAACTGAGTGGGCGCGTTGCGCAGGTGATTAGGCACCGCGTGACTGCCCGTCTCTCTTGCTAATTGTCGCGCCGCCTTAAATGCGGTATATACGGCGTTGCTCTTAGGGGCACTGGCGAGATACACCACTGCCTGAGCAATGGCACGCTCTCCTTCGGCCGGTCCCACCCGGTGAAAGCATTCCCAGGCGTTTACCGCGACCGACATGGCCACGGGATCGGCGTTGCCGATATCTTCAGACGCAATAGCCAGTAAGCGTCTTGCTACATAAAGTGGGTCACAGCCCCCTTCTAGCATGCGGCAATACCAATAAAGCGCAGCATCTGGCGCCGAGCCACGAATCGACTTGTGCACTGCAGAGATCAGATCGTAATACTGATCGCCATTCTTATCGAATCCGGCTAGCTGCTGTCCCGCGACCTCGATGAGCATCTGCTCACTAAAATCGCCGCCATCGACAAGCATGTCACTCATCAACTCTATGAGATTAAGTGCCTTACGGGCATCTCCATCACACAGGCTGGCAAGCTTCTTAGCAACCTCGTCAGGTATCTTCAGCTGACGCTTACCCAAGCCGCGCACCTCATCAGCAAGCGCTTGGCGAACAATCTTAATAATCTCATCATCTTGCAAGCGCTTGATCAGATAGACTCTGGCGCGAGAAAGTAAGGCGTTATTGATCTCAAACGAGGGGTTTTCCGTGGTGGCGCCAATAAAAATGACGGTACCATCTTCGATAAAGGGCAAGAAGGCATCTTGCTGACTCTTATTAAATCTATGCACTTCATCGACAAATAGCAGGGTTCTCTGCCCCCGAGACTGGGCGACATTTTTTGCATGTTCGATGGCGGCGCGGATCTCTTTGACCCCAGAGGTGACGGCTGAAATGCGCTCGACATGGGCATTGGCGTAATGGGCAACCAACTCGGCCAAGGTGGTTTTGCCTGTGCCTGGTGGCCCCCAAAACATCATAGAGTGGGCCCTACCCGCCTCGAGTGCCTGACGCAGAGGCTTACCTTCGCCCAATAGGTGATCTTGCCCTATATATTGCTCAAGGGTCTCAGGACGCATCCTGGCTGCGAGCGGCCTAAAATCAGGCGCGAAGTCGAAAGTTAAACTAGACACAGGCTACCTTAGTCAAGAGCCTTTAGGCGTTGATCGTCTATGTCGACGCCTTCGGGAACGGTAAACTGGAACAGCTTATCATCGTCATCATCAAGTGATGTCTGATTGGTCAAAGAAAAGACACTCAAGTTACCCTGTTGATCTTTAAGCTTCATCACCTCTAGTGTGTCTTGCGTAAAGCAAATATCGACTTGGGTGACGCTAGCGTCGATCGCTTTGGGGGTTATTTGATAACACTCATCCTTCTGGCTCACCAGATAAGCTTGCCAGGTCGCATCGTCTCGATGCACTAACAGCGCGATTGGCGAGGCGTCGATGGCCTGGTTAAAATCGACAACTGACACCTCTTCAGCAAAGGGGTTATAGATCCATACATCCTGACCGTCGGCCACGATTAAAGATTCATCCGGCTGAGTCAGGTGCCAATAAAATTGATTAGGTACCGCCAAGGCAAAAGTGCCCGCCCCTTGCTGAATCACTTTGTCGTTGACATCGGTAACTTCCTGGCTAAAGTCGGCTTTCAGATTATCCAGATTCGCCAACTTTTGTTTCAATGATGCTGAATCATCTGCATACACAGACGTTGCCACCACTAATGGCAGAGTAAAAACTAAAGTCGATAACGATTTAAGCATTGCAAATCCTTTAAATTCAAACGCCACCTGCGCTAAGCAAGTAGCTTAATAATCTTTAGGTGGTGGCGGGGCCAAGACTTCGCGGTTGCCATTATGCCCCTGTGAACTTACCACGCCCTGCATCTCCATCTGCTCTATGATACGTGCAGCGCGGTTATAGCCTATCTTAAACTTACGTTGAACACTGGAAATTGAGCCGCGGCGAGTCTCAGTGACAAAAGCCACCGCCTCATCATATAGCGCGTCCACCTCTTCATCATTTTCTGCAGCTTCGCCCGGCAGCAGTACCTGCTCGCCCTCGGCAGAACCTTGTAAAATTTCATCGATATACTGTGGCTTGCCGCGACTATGCCAATCAGCGACGACAGCGTGTACCTCATGGTCATCGATAAAGGCGCCATGGACACGAATTGGCACACTTGTGCCAGGTGGTAAATAGAGCATATCACCCATCCCCAGCAGGGTTTCAGCCCCTTGCTGATCTAAGATGGTGCGCGAATCGATGCGCGATGACACCTGAAACGCCATGCGCGTTGGAATGTTTGCCTTAATTAGGCCGGTGATCACATCCACTGAAGGACGCTGGGTCGCCAGGATGAGATGAATACCGGCAGCGCGCGCCTTCTGGGCGATACGGGCGATTAACTCTTCCACCTTCTTACCAACAATCATCATCATGTCGGCAAATTCGTCGACAATCACCACGATAGATGGCAACTTATCGAGCTCTGGCGCCTGCTCTTCCATGCTGTCTTGTGAGCGCCATAGTGGATCAGTTATCACCTCACCGCGAGCCTTAGCTTCTTTGATCTTGGCGTTATAACCTTTTAGATTACGCACTCCCAAAGCCGACATCAGCTTATAACGACGCTCCATCTCGCCAACACACCAACGCAGTGCGTTAGCCGCCTCTTTCATGTCGGTCACCACCTCACAAAGAAGGTGGGGGATCCCTTCATAGACTGACAATTCAAGCATCTTGGGGTCGATCATAATAAAACGAACGTCGTCAGGACCCGACTTATACAATAGGCTGGTGATCATCACGTTAACCCCAACCGATTTACCAGAGCCTGTAGTCCCTGCTACCAGTAGGTGTGGCATCTTGCCTAGATCCACTACAACAGGCTCTCCCGAGATATCTTGGCCCAATACCATACTAAGATGTGACGGGCTGTGTTCAAATGCTTCACTACCTAACACATCGCGCATAAATACGGTTTCACGGAACTTATTCGGCAGCTCTAGCCCAACATAGGCCTTACCTGGGATCACTTCGACCACTCGAACACTTTCAGCCAACAGTGAGCGCGCCAAATCTTTCGACAAGTTGGTGATCTTAGAGGCCTTGACTCCCGGCGCTAACTCAAGCTCAAAGCGGGTGACAACGGGGCCGGGGAAAACACCGACAACATTGGCCACAATATTAAAGTCTGCCAGTTTCAGCTCGACGAGTCGCGCAACCTGGTCTAACTCTTCCTGGCTAATGGGATTGGCCTTGCGATTAGGCACATCGAGCAGGGAGATATCTGGCAACGGCGTGACCGGCTTCTTAGGCTGCGACTCTTCACCACCTGGAAGCACCACAATACCATCGACTATCTTTGCCTTTTCTTGTGCACGCTTGGCTGGTATAACTGCGCCGCTTGAGTGTTTAGCATCAAAATCTATGCTTTCATCGTCATCTTGGGCGCTAAAGCTCAGCGATGACTCATCCTCTTCTACCTCTTTATCCTGTGACACTTTAGGCAAGCTAAAGCTTGGCTCTTTCACTTTGCGCCTAGCTTCATTGGCAACTTTGTCGCTATCACCTGTCACCTTCTGTTCGACATCATAATCTTCATCGTCGAACTCATCGTCATGGGCTAACGCTTTTTGCTGTCGAGATTCCTTAAAACGATCAAACACTGACATAAAGCCTTTGGTATCTTCCGTTTCGGGAGCACTAGAGAATTTTTCAGGGATCTGTTTAAGCTGCTTAAGACACCAGATAGTTGCAAAACCGACGGCCTCGACCACAGTTAACCAACTGATACCTGTCAACAAAGTAAAGCCGGCGCCAACAAAACAAAGCAAGAGTAAGGTGGTACCTAACTGATTGAAATAAGGCAGCATGGCATCGGCAATGACATCACCAGAAACACCACCTGCAGAGAATTCATAAATGTCATTGGCATTCATGCTGGCAAGAGATGCCAAACTGAAGGTGATCAACAAAAAACCTATCAGTCTCAGACCAACAGAAAAATAATCTATCTCAAGTAGACGATGAATGCGTTTAAACAGCAACCAGCCGGTTAGTGCGACGATCACTGGAATTAAATATGCGGTATAGCCAAAAAAATAAAACAGCACATCGGCAAGCCATGCCCCGACGGCGCCAGTGACATTTTTGATCTCACCTTCGAAATTTGACTGACTCCATCCTGGATCAGACGAATGAAAACTACTGAGCGCGAGCAATATATAGGTGGCAATCATGCAGCAGATGATCAGTCCGCCCTCAAGCAGACGCTGCAAACCGCTAAGTGTTTTGACGCTATTTCCCTGAGACAAAAGACAACCCACAATGCGAAAACGAAAAAGGTGAGCCTAAGATATCAAAATAATTTGTGCTATGCAGCGTTTTACCTGTCTATACAGCACAATAGCTCACTAAAAAGCAATCTTTGATGAAAAACTACCCAGGGTGAAAAAAAAGGAGCCATTAAGGCTCCTTTTTGACGACATAAATCGTTTTTAAGACTCAAGCGTTACATTAATTGCAACTCTGTTGGTCTGCTTAACTTCTTCCATCACGACGTAGGTACGAGTATCAGAAACAGCGGGCAACTTAAGTAGAGTTTCGCCTAACAAGCGACGATAGGCAGACATGTCAGAAACACGGGTCTTCAATAAATAATCGAAATCGCCAGACACTAAATGACATTCTTGAATATCATCGAGCAATTGAACAGCACGATTAAACTTATCAAATACCTCTGCAGTATCGCGATTTAGCGTGATTTCTACAAACACAAGTAATGAAGCCCCAAGATAATGGGGATTTACTAGCGCAGTATATCCATTGATGTAACCTTGCTTTTCGAGTCTTTTAACTCTCTCTAAACAGGGAGTGGGGCTCAGCCCTACACGCTTTGACAGCTCAACATTGGAAATGCGGCCATCGATTTGCAACTCGTTAAGGATGTTACGATCGATCCGATCTAAGTCTTTTATAGGACTCTTTTTATTATTAACCATATTTTTAACCTTGCTTTATCACTAAAACAACATTTACTGCTACGTATGTCAAAAGTTCAGCAGCATTAACTGCCGAAGTGATACTATACTAGATTTCCCTGAAACAATCACGTTCAGGACCTATAAAATAACAATTCAACCCATAATAAATGGGTTTTTATTCAATTTGAGGCTCGAAGATGATAATTGGTGTACCTAAAGAAATCAAAAACCACGAATATCGTGTTGGTATGGTGCCGTCAAGTGTCCGCGAATTGACCCTAAAAGGTCATGAAGTATTTGTAGAAAAAAATGCTGGTGTTGGGATCGGTTTTAACGACCAAGACTATGTCGATGTTGGCGCATCAATCTTAGACACTGCAGCTGAAGTTTTTGCGAAAGCAGAAATGATTGTTAAGGTAAAAGAACCTCAAGCGGTCGAGCGTGCCATGTTGCGTGAAGATCAATTGCTGTTCACTTATCTTCATCTTGCTCCAGATTTGCCACAAACTGAAGATCTCATTAAGAGCGGTGCCGTGTGTATCGCTTATGAAACTGTTACCGATGCGCGTGGTGGTCTGCCACTGCTAGCCCCTATGTCAGAAGTTGCTGGCCGTATGTCTATCCAGGCGGGTGCCATGGCCCTAGAGAAATCTAAAGGCGGTCGCGGTATGTTGCTTGGCGGCGTCCCTGGTGTTGAGCCAGCTAAAGTCGTTATTATCGGCGGCGGCATGGTAGGTACTAACGCAGCGCAAATGGCTGTAGGTCTGGGTGCTGACGTCGTCATCCTAGATCGTAGCATCGATGCCCTGCGTCGCCTTAACGCTCAGTTCGACAACCGTGTGAAGGCTATTTACTCTACCGCTGATGCGATTGAAAAGCATGTACTGGAAGCCGACCTGGTAATTGGTGGCGTACTGGTTCCTGGCGCCGCAGCGCCTAAGCTAGTGACCAAAGACCATATCAAGCGTATGAAGCCAGGTAGTGCTATCGTTGACGTAGCTATCGACCAAGGTGGCTGTGTTGAGACGTCTCACGCAACCACTCACCAAGATCCAACTTACATCGTTGATGAAGTGGTACACTACTGTGTGGCTAACATGCCAGGCGCGGTTGCTCGTACTTCAACCTTTGCACTAAACAATGCGACACTACCTTACATCATCAAGTTAGCGGATCTTGGCTACCGCGAAGCACTGCGCCAAGACAAGCATCTGTTAAACGGCTTGAACGTGATGCATGGCAAAGTCACCTGTAAAGAGGTTGCCGAAGCACTAAACTTCGAGTTTGTTGACCCAAGCGTATTACTCGCCTAATCACATAAAAAGTGTAAACAAAGGGAGCCATAGGCTCCCTTTTTCGATTAGGACAATCTAAAAGATTGCCTTTACCCCTCAGGGGAAATTCCCTACAATCGCTGCAATTCGCTAAAGGCACGGAGAAAAAGATGAGCCAAGCTAGACACTGTAACTTATTAATCTTGGGTTCGGGCCCAGCTGGATACACAGCCGCTGTTTATGCTGCCAGAGCAAACTTAAAACCTGTGCTGATCACAGGTATGCAGCAAGGTGGCCAATTGACCACCACCACAGAAGTGGAAAACTGGCCAGGCGATGCCGATGATCTGACCGGCCCAGCACTAATGGAACGTATGCAAAAGCATGCCGAAAAGTTCGAAACCGAAATTATCTTCGATCACATTAATGAAGTGAATCTGCAGCAGCGCCCTTTCCAACTAAAAGGCGACAGCGGCGAGTACACTTGTGATGCTTTGATCATCTCGACCGGCGCCTCGGCAATGTATCTTGGCTTGGAATCAGAAGAGGCCTTTAAAGGTAAAGGCGTATCGGCCTGTGCAACCTGTGATGGCTTCTTCTACCGTAACCAGAAAGTTGCCGTGATCGGTGGTGGTAACACAGCCGTTGAAGAAGCGCTCTATCTGAGCAACATTGCCTCAGAGGTGCACCTCATTCACCGCCGCGACAGCTTCCGCTCTGAGAAGATCCTGACCAAGCGATTAATGGACAAGGTGGCGAACGGAAACATAGTCCTGCATCTGGACAACACCTTAGAAGAAGTGGTTGGCGACAACATGGGTGTTACCGGAGTAAAGATCAAGAGCACTAAAGATGGCGCCATCACCGAGTTTGATGTGATGGGCGTATTCGTTGCCATCGGCCACAAACCAAACACTCAGATGTTTGAAGGCCAGCTAGAGATGAACAACGGCTACATCAAGGTTCAAAGCGGACTAAATGGCAATGCGACCCAGACCAGTATTCCTGGCGTATTCGCTGCAGGTGATGTAATGGACCAACACTACCGCCAGGCAATCACCTCGGCGGGTACCGGTTGTATGGCAGCACTCGACGCTGAGCGTTTCCTAGACGCGCAATAATAATGTTACTCGATTAGCATTACTTTTCTTAAAAAAGCAGGCCTAGTGCCTGCTTTTTTTGTGTCTTATCGCAATCACAGCAAGTAGACAGAAGTGGCCTGAGAAAAACATTTAAACTTGGCCTAATGTTTCAAAACATATTGATTCGATGTGTAAAATACTAACGCTGCAATCGGACGTTTAACAAGCTAGGATGATGATCTATTAACTAGGCTTGCAATTAAAGAGCAGCCAAATGAATTTGAGATGATCGGGCACAAAAAAAGGGACCCTAGGGTCCCTTTCAAAGCAAAGCTCACTAATTACTTAGCTAGAGCTTCTTTTGCCTTTTCAACTAGAGTGGCGAAAACCACTTTGTCGAATACAGCGATGTCTGCCAAAATCTTACGATCGATTTCGATAGACGCCTTTTTCAGACCGTTGATGAAACGGCTGTAAGACAGACCATTTTGACGAGAAGCCGCATTGATACGTGCAATCCACAGTTGACGGAATTGACGTTTCTTCTGACGACGGTCACGGTAAGCATATTGACCAGCTTTGGTTACTGCTTGCTTAGCAACACGGTAAGTACGTGAGCGAGCTCCGTAATAACCTTTGGCTAGTTTAAGTACTTTCTTGTGACGAGCACGAGCGGTTACACCACGCTTAACTCTAGGCATTGTTCTCTACTCCTCTAATTAAGCGTATGGTAGTTGACGTGCAATTGCTGGCACATCAGACTTCGCAACTAAACATTTAGCACGTAAGTGACGTTTACGCTTAGTGCTCTTCTTTGTCAAAATATGACGTAAATGGGCTTGTTTGCGCTTAAAACCGTTAGCGGTTTTCTTAAAACGCTTTTGTACACCCTTGTCTGTTTTCATTTTAGGCATTGCTAAAACTCCGCATTGGGACATTAATAAAACGCAAGGCGAGCAGAGGCCCTCAGAGAGGTCCCTGCTACTTTTAAATTTGCCCTACTATTTCTTTTTCGGTGCAAGAACCATCACAGCCTGACGACCTTCCATTTTTGGAAAAGCCTCCACAACTGCTATCTCAGCCAAGTCATCTTTAATACGATTCAAAAGATTCATACCAAGACTCTGGTGAGCCATCTCACGACCACGGAAACGCAGCGTCACTTTCGCTTTGTCGCCGTCTTCAAGAAAACGCTTCAGGTTGCGTAGTTTTACCTGATAGTCGTTTTCATCAGTACCGGGACGGAATTTAATTTCCTTCACCTGTATCTGTTTCTGCTTCTTCTTTTGCTCTTTTTGGGCCTTAGCCTTATCAAAAAGAAACTTTCCGTAGTCCATTATGCGACATACAGGCGGCTCAGCATTAGGGCTGATCTCTACAAGATCTACGCCTGCTTCATCTGCAAGTTCTTGTGCTTCACGCAAACTTACAATGCCGATAGTTTCACCGTCTAGCCCATTGAGACGTACTTCTGATACACCTACAATGAGTTCGTTAATTCTATTCGCCGCTGCTTTACGCACGTCTGTTTTCTTGATCTTTATGACCTATTCCTCCAACAAATTTAGACTACGGAGCGAAATTTGATCTTTCATCTTGGCGGCAAATTCATCGATTTGAATCTTACCAAGATCAACACCATCTCTGGTTCGCACCGCGACTTCCCTATTTTCCATCTCTTGATCACCAACGACCAATAGATAGGGAACACGCCTTAGGGTGTGTTCGCGTATTTTAAAGCCTATCTTTTCATTCCTCAAGTCTTTCGAGGCACGAATTCCCTGATCTTTAAATAATTTGACCACTTCGTCAACATATTCCGACTGTTTATCGGTAATATTCATCACGACGGCCTGAACCGGTGCCAACCAAGTTGGGAACTTGCCCGCATACTCTTCGATAAGAATACCGATGAAGCGCTCAAGCGAACCTAAAATGGCACGGTGGATCATGACTGGCGTCTGACGGCTATTGTCTTCGGCGACATAAGTCGCACCAAGACGCCCTGGTAAAGCGTAATCAAGCTGCACAGTACCACATTGCCATGCACGGTCTAGACAGTCATGCAAAGTAAATTCTATCTTAGGACCGTAAAAGGCACCTTCACCCGGCAGGATCTCATACTCGATGTCATTAGCTTTCAGCGCATCCATCAAGGCTTGCTCGGCACGATCCCACATGGCGTCGTCCCCGATGCGTTTTTCTGGGCGAGTCGATAGCTTAACTACGATGTCTTTGAAGCCAAAAGTTGCGTAGGTATCATAAACCATCTTGATACAGCCGCTGACTTCCTGCTGCACTTGCTCTTCAGTACAGAAGATATGCGCGTCGTCTTGGGTAAAGCCGCGAACACGCATCAAACCATGTAATGAACCCGATGGTTCGTTGCGGTGACAGCAGCCAAACTCTGCCATACGCAATGGCAGGTCACGGTAAGACTTAAGACCTTGGTTAAAGATCTGTACGTGACCCGGGCAGTTCATCGGCTTCACCGCATATTCACGGTTTTCTGAATGAGTGGTGAACATGGCTTCGGAATATTTATCCCAGTGGCCACTGCGCTCCCACAAAACACGGTCCATCATTAAGGGACCTTTCACCTCTTGATAGGTGTACTGACCCAGTTTCTGACGAATGAATCTTTCCAGCTCGAGGAACAGGCTCCAACCATCGTTGTGCCAGAACACCATGCCAGGTGCTTCTTCCTGCATATGGTAAAGATCAAGCTGCTTACCTATCTTACGATGGTCACGCTTAGCCGCTTCTTCTAGGCGAGTCAGATGTGCCTTAAGGGCCTTCTTGTCTGCCCAAGCGGTACCATAGATACGCTGCAGCATCTTGTTGTCTGAGTTACCACGCCAGTAGGCACCAGCAACACTCATCAACTTGAAATTATGACAGAACTTCATGTTAGGCACATGGGGGCCACGACACATGTCAGTGTATTCTTCGTGATGGTACAGAGCTGGCTTATCATCTTGGCTAATGTTTTCATCCAAGATCGCCATCTTATAACTTTCACCGCGCGCTTCAAATGTATCGCGGGCTTCTTGCCAGCTAACCACTTTCTTGACTACATCATAGTTAGTCTTTGCCAGCGCCAGCATGCGTTTTTCAAGCTCGGCTACATCTTCCTCGGTCAACTTATGATCGAGATCCACGTCATAGTAGAAACCATTATCGATCACAGGTCCAATCGCCATCTTGGTCTCTGGCCACATCTGCTTAATCGCATGACCTAAAAGGTGAGCACAAGAGTGACGCAAAATCTCAACACCTTCATCATCTTTTGCGGTGATGATAGCCAGGTCAGCGTCTGTCTCGATCAGATCGCAGGCATCTTTAAGCTCACCGTTTACGCGACCAGCAATACAGGCCTTAGCCAGACCTGGGCCAATGTCGGCGGCGACATCAAGTGTTGAAACTGGGTTGGCAAACTCGCGTTTGCTGCCATCGGGAAGTGTAATAACAGGCATATAAAATCCTTATCCAGTGGTGACCCCTACGTAGGGCCACTTGGTCATTGAGAAGAAAAATTTAAGCAACTGAAGCGCAAAACATTACCGGAGTTTTAGACTACTTCAGTGCAGGCCTGCCATTCTAGGGCGGCAATAGCCAAATCGCAAGGGTTAAGGCCTGAGATGATACAAAAGTGACCAGCAACGCTTTAATTTCGCCCATGTCATGAGATCTCCATCAAGATGTCATCAGATAGTCATCCACCAAGCCTACTCTTGCGGCCATATCGTTAATTAAAAATCTAATCAGGAGAGCGACCATGATGAAGTTTATTTTACTCACTGCCCTCAGTTATCAGCCTTTATATCACTATGATGGCTCGCCAAATGTCAGCTTTGCGCAGATAACACTCGAATCGACTAATAGTGTAAAGGTAACCGCAAAGCCCCTTGACGACGTTGACCAGTTAAGCGCCGAGATCGCCAATGAGCTGGACAGACAGCTCAAAGCGATGCACGCCGAGTTGCCACAGCAATCGGGTGAACAACAACTTTTGGTAAACCAAATACGTTAAACCTTACTTAGCCAGTTTATTATTGCCATCTTTATAAAGGGTTTGGTTTCACAAACTCATTGTATCTGGCAACAAAATCATCGAATATTCCTCTCACCGTTAAGGGATAAGCAAGATGACTATGACTAAGTGGGCTTTGATCACTGGGGGCGCCAAACGCATCGGCAAGGCAATTGCCATTAGCCTGCATCAATCGGGCTATAATATTGCCCTACATTACAATAGCGCTCAGCGAGATGCCCAAACACTGGCTGCGCAGTTAAATCAGCAAAGAACCGGCTCATGTAGGCTCTTTCAGGCCAATCTGGCCTCAGAGCAAGAAATCAAGACTCTAGTCGAGGCGGTCAATTGTGAGCTAACGCTATCGGTGCTTATCAATAATGCCTCTGTATTTCACCCAGATCCTGAAATTGCAAACTGGCAAGACAGCCAACACCTGCTGACGACTAATCTAATCGCCCCCTATCTACTTGCCCAAGGGTTAGCGCCTAACTTGGCAAGCCAGAGCGGCTGCATTATCAATCTCGTGGATATTCATGGTGACCGTCCTCTAAAAGGACATGGGCTATACTCAATATCTAAGGCTGGCTTAAATATGGCCACCCGCGCATTAGCGCAAGAACTGTCCCCAGCGGTGCGAGTCAATGGCATTTCACCGGGTGCAATCTTATGGCCAAGCGGCAGTGAGACAGATACGGTCACTAAGGTGATTAATGAGATCCCGATGAAACGCCCGGGCACTCCGGAGGATATCGCCTACACGGTAGACTTTATCCTCAATAGCCCTTACCTGAACGGCCAGATCATTGCCATTGATGGTGGTCGCAGCGCGACGGGATATACAGGAGCCGACGGATGAAAATTTTTGATAAGATCATTTGCTGCCCCCACTGTGGGCACCACCAACATATCAACTTAGATATCAGCTGTGGCGATCAGGACTACTACGACGATTGCCGCGTCTGCTGCAATCCAATCCATTTCAGGACGCATATTGATGCAGCCCGGCAAAAGGTCGAAGTCTATATCGACTCAGACGATGAGCAGTTTTACTAGCCATTCTTTTGTCGCAAGTAAAACAAGACAAAATGAAGGCGGCGCACCATAGGGCTGTTGTAACAGCCCTCACCTTTTTTGCTTCAAGAACTAAGGTGTAAAACGTTATCTCAACTATGGACAAGCCTATGACTATGACTATGACCATTACTAGAATTAGGCAGATTGAACATAAGTTTAGCTAAAACGCTTTGCCAGTACCCGCTCTACCGTATCCACGATAGCCTGTGTCTGACTGTCGATTTCGATATTGAGCATGGTTCCCACCTGAGCCTCATCTAAGTTGGTAATGGCTAAAGTTTCCGGGATAAGGTGTAACATAAAACCGCTCTCATCCACCTCACCTACAGTCAAACTGCATCCATTTACCCCTACAAAACCTTTATAGAGAATGTAATTCATCCACTTAGGAGCGACTTCCAAGCGAATATTATAATGGGAGGCGGTGTGGCTCACTGCTGCAACCTTGGCCTGTGTATGTACATGGCCAGATAACACGTGCCCACCGATCTCACTACCAAAGGTTAAGGAACGCTCGATATTGACCTTGCATCCAGGATTAAGCGAGGCGAGATTGGTAAGCCTTAATGTCTCTTCCATTACATCGAAAAACACCCTATCATCTGCAATCTCGGTAACGGTCAGACATACCCCGTTATTGGCAACACTTGCTCCTCGCTGCAAGTTTTCCTTCAGGTGTGGCGGCATCGCAATTTCGATTGTATTAAGACCATCTTTTTTATGAATGGCCACCACTTCACATGTGGCCTGAACAATACCTGTAAACATATTTTACTCTCTGCATTAAGGCGTTTTATGAATCAATTCGGCTTTCAAGCCAAAAAGCTCGTCCATCTTGCGTTGCCAGTTCTTATCGCCCAAGTTACTCAGACCATGATGGGCTTTATCGATACCGTTATGGCAGGCCGAGTCAGTGCTATCGATATGGCTGCTGTTGCCATAGGCGGCAGTCTTTGGCTTCCTGCACTACTTTTTGTTCAGGGGTTACTTGTTGCCTTTACCCCTGTTTTTGCTGCCCATCATGGTGCCAATAACCAAGCGGCAATTCGTCCCATGGCATATCAGGCTGCCTATATTGCCATAATTGGCAGCGTATTAGTGATAGCCTTCCTCAGTTTTGCGCCGCAGATCTTTAAAATAATGGGGCTCTCGACCGAGCTTGCCGAGCTCAGCAATCAATATCTGTTTGGATTTGCATGGGGAGTACCCGCTTTCGTACTCTATCAGGTGCTTAGAGGCTGCAGTGAGGGGATCTCTTATACGCTACCCACTATGTTGATTGGCTTTGTCGGCTTGGCGGTCAATATTCCTGCGAACTATATCTTTATTTATGGTCATTTCGGCGCGCCCGCGCTCGGTGGCGCTGGCTGTGGTATCGCGACAGCACTGGTTTTCTGGGCCATGTTTATTGCCATGGCTATCTATATGCAGGTAAACCAAAGATTTGCCGCCCTTGCACCATTTAGCGCTTTTCACCTGCCCAACCTTGCGACCATGATAAAGATGACTAAACACGGTATGCCCATTGCCATGGCGCTGTTTTTCGAGGTAAGCCTATTTGCCATTATCGCACTTCTGCTCGCCCCCCTAGGCGCCAATGTCGTGGCAGGCCATCAGATAGCGTTAAACTTCTCCTCCATCGTATTTATGTTACCTCTTTCTATCGGTATCGCCGTATCAATTCGTGTTGGCTATTATCTTGGTCAGGACAATCCGCTCACGGCCAAATTAGTGACTAAGGTAGGTCTGGCTATCGCTTTTAGCCTTGCACTATTCACCGCTATTATTACCGTTGTATTTCGGACTCAGATCGCCCTCTTGTACAACCAAAACCCCGAAGTAGTTGCTTTAGCGAGTAGCTTGATGTTTTTGGCAGCGCTTTACCAGCTCTCGGACTCAGTTCAAGTCGTCACTGCAGGCGCATTGCGAGGCTATCACGATACACGCAGCGCTTTTTATATCACCCTCGTTTCTTATTGGGCTATTGGTATGGTGCTAGGTTACCTACTGGCCGAAACCAACCTGTTAGTGCCAGCGCTTGGCGCTCATGGCTATTGGATAGGGCTAATCGCCGGTCTCACCAGCGCAGCGCTTTTGTTTGCCCTGCGGCTTAAATATATTCAACAGCGTCCACCCCAACTGCAAATGGACGCGCAGTAGCTAAAAGTAAACAACATAAAAACAAGACGATGTTTCACCTTGGAATCATCGTCTTGCTACATAAGATTGATGGTTATGCCGCCGCTTTGGTGTTAAAAAGTTCAACTTGCACAGCAAATCGCCGCTTGATTGAAAAATTACGATTTTTTGCTTGCAACTGACCTTACATCCCTCGTAATATAGCGCTCGTTCGATGGCCGACAGGTCATCAACAGTAAATCAGTACAACCGTAGCTCAGTTGGTTAGAGCACCACCTTGACATGGTGGGGGTCGGTGGTTCGAATCCACTCGGTTGTACCAATTTTACAAGTGATAACGATACAACCGTAGCTCAGTTGGTTAGAGCACCACCTTGACATGGTGGGGGTCGGTGGTTCGAATCCACTCGGTTGTACCATCTTGTAAAATACACAGTAACCAGCGCAAGCTGGTTTTTTTGTGCCTGTTGTCCAGCACTGCCTATTTCGCGCTCACCATCACCATGACTGGCGCGCCTTCCTCCGGCACTTGATGCCGAGCCAGATCGGTAATACTTACCCGAGTTTTAACCTTATTGGCCAAGGATGAGTGACGAGAGAGAAAAGCGTAAGTTTGTAAGGCCTCATATCGATGAGAGAATTGCGCCAGACTCATACCATTGCAGGAGATGGTATTTACACCATAGCGCATGTTATGCTCATAGTTGACTAACTTACGCTTAAGCGATGCTTGGTTATCGCTACCCGCTGCGATACAAATTTTGGTCTCCAGACTATTATCCTCAGCCACAAATTGATAATTAGCCCCGTAGGCAAACGATGCGCTAAAAGTCAGTGCAACAAAAAGTAAACCCCTTGCTTTCATGATGAACTCCTTGGTTCGGACAGGACACTCATATTCATAAACGCCACTAATTCATTTGAACTGTCATTTGAACCTTGATGTTTGAACGGACACCCTATGATATCTACGTTATACAGTTCCAAGTTAAGCTCAGTTTGTCCTTCGAAGTTGTTAACCCTTGATGTAAAAGTGTTGCAAGGTATGTTGTCCATCAACTGACCCCACTAACACACGCTTATCCTACTAAAATCCTAGAGAAAAAAAGTGCAACTGAGTTACACTGTCTGTTGGCGAGGCACAATAGGAGTCGGCAATGAGCCAGCGTACATTACACACCCTTTTTAAACCCAAATCGGTCGCCATTATTGGCGCGTCTAACGGTGCCAAGCGAGCTGGCAATGTCGTGATGCGCAACCTGTTGTCCAGTGGTTTCTCTGGCCCTATCATGCCTGTAACGCCAAAGTATGAAGCCGTCTTAGGCGTGTTAGCCTACCCTAATATCGAAGCCTTACCACTCAAGCCTGATCTTGCCATTATCTGTACCGCGGCAAGTCGCGTTCCGGCTATCGTTGAGCGCTTAGCGCAATTTGGTTGTAAAGTGGCGATCATCAACGCCTCAGGAATGGCAAACCAGTTAGATGAAGAGGGGCAGAACCTACTAACCCTTACCCGAGCTCACGCCAAGCGCTATGGCATGCGCATACTGGGCCCTAACAGCCTCGGCATGATGCTGCCTAATTTGGGACTCAACGCTAGCCTGGCGCACACTAGTGCCCTGCCAGGTAAAATCGCCTTCGTGTCGCAATCGGCGGCTATCGCTACCACAGTACTGGACTGGGCTAACAATAAGGGGATCGGCTTTTCCTCCTTTATTTCTCTTGGAGATGCCACGGATATCGATTTTGATGAGCTACTCGATTATCTCGGCCGGGATTCGCGTACGACCGCCATCATGCTCTATATCGACTCGGTTAACGAAAAACGTCACTTTCTCTCTGCTGCTCGCGCTGCTGCGCGCAATAAACCCATACTCGTCATCAAATCGGGGCGCAGTTTAGAAGGCACCAACGCCGCCAAACTGCACACCGGCGGTGAAGTCGGTAATGACGCCGTATATGAGGCAGCATTTAGACGCGCCGGTATGCTCAGGGTCAACGATCTGGTAGAGCTATTCGCCGCGGTGGAAACGCTCGCCCATTCAGCACCACTTCAGGGCGAGCGACTGGCTATCTTAAGTAACGGCGGCGGCCCCGGCGTATTAGGGCTAGATCAGCTTATTCTTGGTGGGGGTAAACCGGCTACACTGGACGATGAAACCTTCGATAAACTGAACGCTTTTCTACCCGATACCTGGTCAGGACAAAACCCAGTCGATATTGGCGGTGATGCGGATGCTAAACGCTACACTCAAAGTCTCGATATTCTGATGAATGCCGATATTGCCGATGCCATCTTGGTCCTGCACTCCCCTTCGGCCCTTGGCGATGGCATAGAGATCGCCGACAGCATCATAGACCTTATCGCTAAACACCCAAGACGTCATAAGGTCAATGTCCTGACCAACTGGAGCGGCGAAGACTCAGCCTATCAAGCTCGTAAACACTTCAACCGCGCGGGAGTCCCCACCTATCGCACCCCCGAAGGTGCCGTTGGTGCATTTATGCACATGGTGGAATACAGACGTAACCAGAAGTTACTGCAAGAAGTACCACAATCAATTCCAGATAACATTCCCACAGATGGACAGTTAGCACGTCGCCTGCTGAATCAAGCGATTAGCGAAAACAAACAGGTTATAGAGACACACGAGGCCAGTGCTATCCTAAAGGCGTATGGACTCAATACCATAGAGACACATTTTGCAGCCAGTGGGGAGGCCGCCGCCGAGATCGCTGAGCAGATAGGTTACCCGGTCGCTTTAAAGGTGCAATCACCGGACATTCATCATAAGTCTGATGTGCACGGCGTGATGCTTAACCTCACCTCAAAGCAGGAGGTGTTACAAGCGGCCGACGCCATGATTGGCCGCGTCCATTCTCTGAATCAAGATGCCGATATCCAAGGGCTTATCGTGCAAAAGATGGCACTTACCGCTGGCACCCAAGAGATACGTGTCGCCGTCACCAACGACCCAGTCTTTGGCCCGGCCATCTTGCTTGGCGAAGGTGGTTCAGAGTGGCAACCTAACACAGACGCGGCGGTGGCACTTCCCCCCCTCAACATGACGCTTGCCCGTTATATGGTTATCCAGGCCCTTAAGACTCACAAACTCAAAGATAGACATCTACCACTTGGCCTAGACATGAACGCATTATGCGTCATGCTGACTCAAATCTCTCACCTGATCATAGATTGTCCCGAAATAGCCGGATTAGACTTAAATCCTGTGCTTTGCGCCGGTAAGCAGATCACCCTGCTCGATGTCAATATTCAGCTTAATGCTAATGCCCAGGATACGCCCAACCGTCTGGCCATCTGCCCCTACCCTAAGGAGATGGAAGAACACGCAGTGCTTAAAAATGGGCTTGAGATCATGCTAAGACCTATCTTGCCTGAAGATGAACCTAAGCACCTGGCCTTTGATAATTCACTGTCTGATGAAGACAGGTATAAGCGCTATTTTGGCGTACGTTCAAAGATGACTCACGAAGAGATGGCGGTGCTTACTCAGATAGATTACGCCAGAGAAATGGCCTTTATTGCCACGGCTAAGGGGCCCGATGGTGACGATATCACTTTAGGCGCAGTCAGAGCCTCTATCGATCCTGACAACACTGAGGCCGAATTTGCCATGGCGGTTCGCAGCGATCACCAAGGCATAGGGTTAGGAAAACTGTTACTCGAAAAACTGATCGCTTACTACAAAGCTAACGACACCGAACTATTAACTGGCTTTACCATGTTTGAAAACCGCAATATGGCAAGCCTAGCGAAAAAGTTAGGCTTTACCGTAACCTTTGATATGGATGAGCGCCTGATCAAGATGGACATGCCGCTGAAACCGCCTCAAGGCTAATATCTATTAGCCTTTTATGCAGTTACGCCCGGCCGACTTGGCGCGATAAAGCGCTTCATCGGCTCGTGTAAGATAGGACTCACGATCATCATCATGACACAAACAGGCGACGCCAATGGACACGGTTATTGCCCCTAGGGAGAGTTTCTTATCTTTGCCAATACTCAGGTGTCGCTCGGCAATACGGGATCTAAGTTGCTCGGCGACCACCATGGCGCCCGAGTGATCGGTATCAGGTAATAGAATAACAAACTCCTCACCACCATAACGAGCGACGAAATCATCTCCTCTTACCCCTTGCTTTAACGCCAAAGCGACATAGGCCAGTACCTTGTCACCAACGAGGTGGCCATGGGTATCATTAAACTGCTTAAAGTTATCAATATCGACGAGGAGCAGGCTGCTATTGCGTTGCTCGCGCCTAAATTGTTGAATGTGAGAGAGCACCTCTTCGTCGAAGGCGCGGCGATTACGCAGCGAAGTAAGCTGATCTGTCATCACCGCCACATTGAGATTTTCCATCTCTGACTTTAGCGCCGCAACCTCATCATTCATCACCTTAAGGCTGCTCTCCATCTCTCGATTACTGGTAACAACCTGAGCCACCTCTTCGGCAAGGGTATCGATAAGACGCTCCAGGGTTTGAGGATCGGGGTCTTGGCTAATGTTATGCTGAAACTCATTCAGACTAAGATTAAACTGCGCCGTGCCAGCAGTGACTTCTGATAGCCGGGTCATAAAGTTATTGATCAAGATCTGCGTTTCGACCTGCACACTCTCAATAACCTCAGGTGATTTTTCCCTAATAAAGTTATTGTAGAGACCCGCATTAACCTCAGTAGTGAAATGAGCGCGGCTGGCAACTAAAGCATCGATGGCACGCTTAAGATCCAGATTTACCCCGCGAAAATACTCATACCATACGGCATAATTATCTGGGGTAACGGGAATATTGAGTTCAGACATACGCGGCACGGCATGTCGCAAAATTTTAGCTGAAAGTTCGGTTTCGGTAAGTTGTTTAGCCAAATTCATAAAGATTTTCGCCGTTGATATTATTCGAGAAACACTAGCGCATTAGGGCACGACTTACTCTCTCAACTCAATAAGAGAAGACGCTTTCTCTACAATAACGAAAAATGCCAAGCTTACCAGCTTTTTGTTAATAATTTTGTACACTTAACCCTTGCGGCACTGTGCAAAAATATCCATCTCTTTGCGATAAACCGCGCTAGACACATTCATCACACCAAGCAAGCTGGAGAATAAGTTGTCGTGTGAGAAGCCTCCCTTTGTTGCGTAATCACTCAGGCACTGCTTATCCAAATGGTTGTCTACCGCAAAATCTGGCGAGATCCACGCAAGCAAAGGAACCTTTATCTGCTCGTCAGGTGCAAAAGTATATGGGGTACCGTGTAGATAAATACCGCTCTCTCCCAGCGACTCGCCGTGATCAGACACATAAAGTAGCGCCGTATCCGCCTGTTCATTGTGGGCTTCAAGGCGAGCAATCACCTGAGCGATAATATAATCACCATACAAAATGGTATTATCATAGGTATTCTTCAACTCTTCGTCGCTGCAATTTTGAATATCGCTGCGCTGACAATCGGGCACAAATTTGCGATGTGTTTCAGGATAACGCAAATAGTAGGTCGGGCCGTGAGAACCTATGATATGCAGTACTATCATAGTGTCTTGGGTTATCCCTTTAGCTAACTCCTTATCCAGCACATTTAATAGCACCTGATCGTAGCAGTTATGGCCATCACAAAGCTCGGGGTCACTGTTAAAATCGAGATTGATATGGGTCACGCGATCGCACACCCCTTTACAGCCGCTATCATTGTCTAACCACTCCAGCGCGATGCCCCCATGATTAAGCACATCGATGACAGTATCTTGTGTCTGAGCGCGCCGTGCATCGTAATCAGTTCTGTCCATGCTAGAGAACATACAAGGCAAGGAGACTGCTGTGGCGGTACCGCACGACGAGGTGTCCTGAAAGGCAATCATGTCATAGGCCTTAGTATAGGCATTGGTGGGTTTATCATAACCATAGTACTCATAGTTACGTGCTCTGGCGGTTTCGCCAACCACAACCACCACTAGGTTAGGCTTATTATTGCCATCATGAGTCATATTCTTGGCATCGAGCCCCTGCTCCTTGTAGACCAATGGCTCTTGAAAGTAATTAACTTTGACATACTTTACCATCGATCCAATGGCATAGGTCGGCACTATGTAACGCTTCATCTGATCATGATTACGGCCAAAGGCAACATAGTTTTGATAATAGAAGAAACCAATCACAGTAATTCCTGCCAACATGGCGGCCATAAAAACCAGCTTATGCATGACTTCTTTGACTAACGGCTTGTATACAATCCTGGCCTTGTAGATCAATAACGCAGGTACTATGCCAGTCAGCGCAAAATTCAAACCCGAGGACCAGTTGAAATAGGTTAAGGCCTCGGCGCTATTTGTCTGCACCATGTTTTCTATCATCCCATAGTCAAACACCACACCATATTGCAATGCGGCAAAAAACACACAGGATGAAATTAAGGTCAAACCGATAAAAAAGGGCTTTAGCAAGTATTTAACTGAAAATAGCGAAAAGATAAAACTTAACGCTAAGAGCACAAACAGCGGAATCGTCGCGACAAAGAGATAGTTCACCTCTGCTTGCGTTTCAATACCCTGTTTCACTATGCCGAACAGCGGCATATTAAACACACAAACATAAAATAGTGCGATGATCAGCGTAAACTGGTTCGCCGATAGATTGTTAACTCTCGACAGCACTGAGTGTTCTCTCTTTAATAATGACGAAGACAGACCGATAACAGCCAACTAGAAAATTGATTAAAACCGGATTTAGATCAGTTTATTAACGCCATGACTTCGTCGTAATACACTAGACCTTGGGGCAAGTCATTGTCCAAGTAACTGGGGCGCAGAAGGAGACAGCCAATTTAGCTAACCAACATACTGCACCAAAAATAAAGCAGCATTTAGGTTGCTTAACTTGCGTTAAGCAACTTGTGCTAAGGGTGAGATACTTACACAGTGGAGGTGAAAAAAAAGTGTAAGAAAGGCGGGAGCAAATGCGGGGCTAAAACTCCTGATTCATCCGTTCAAAAAAACACAATAACAGTTCTCGTTCACTGTCGGAGAACTTAGCGGTTAATTGATCAGACAAGCCATGGTGTAATTGGTCGTGTTCTCGATAAACGGCCTGCCCCTGCTCAGTTAAGCCAACCAGAATAGAACGTCTGTCCTGCTGATGAGCCTTACGCGCCACAAGGCCAGCCTGTTCCATCTTGTCTATCTGTACAGTGAGAGTGCCTGTTGTGATCCCCATCTTTTCCGCTAACTCCTTCATGCGAAGATCGCCGCTAGCACCTAAAATTTCTACCGCATGGATCTGTGGTAATGAGTGGCCTGCATCCTTAACCACCGCCATCTCCCACGAGGAAAGCTTCTCGTAAAACTCGACGATGGCGTGGCTCAATTGATCGTTATTTTGCATCTAAGGTAAATTCTCCATTTAGTGCCCTGCAACTATCCTTAGTTTGCTTGTTGGCACTCAGTTTGACGACAGGTGATGAGTTCGACGGTTAAATGATCGATACGTTCAAATTTAGCCAATTTGTGCTTGAAATAGTCCAGATCCTTTGGGTCATGGCTAACAATAGACACCATAGCCGCATAATGATCGGCACTCACCGGCCAGACATGAATATCGCTAACCTGATGATCCGCTTCATCTTCGATAAACTCGACCATCTCATTCACATACTGCTTTTCTATACTGGCATCCAACAGGATAGGCCCCGTCTGTTTCATCAGTCCCCATGCCCAGCTGGTTATGATCACGGCGCCAACTACCCCCATAACAGGGTCAAGCCAGGTCAGCCCCAGATACTTACCAAACAGCAGCGCCCCAATCGCTAGCAAAGAGGTCAACGCATCGGCCATAACGTGAAAATAGGCTGCACGCAAATTATGATCATGGTGACCCTTTTCTTCATGCTGGTGGTCGTGGTGATGGCCATGCTCATGGTGTTTATCGTGTTTATGGCTGTGTGTATGCCCGTGATGATGTCCGTGTCCGTGATGATGGTGCCCATGATGGTGGTCATGGCTATGATGATCTTTAAGCAAAAATACCGAGATAACGTTAACCGTTAAACCGATAACAGCCACAAAAATAGCTTCGTTAAAATGGATCTGCTCGGGGTTAAACAAGCGACTTACCGACTCAACGACCATGAGCAAAGCCACTAATCCCAGGGCGACAGCACTGGTAAATCCGCCAAGCACGCTGACTTTTCCGGTACCAAACGCAAATTTTGGATTATTAGCATGCTTTTTCGCGTAATGGTAAGCAAACAGGGTAATTAGGAAGGCTGCAGCATGAGTCCCCATATGCCAACCATCGGCCAGCAAGGCCATAGAACCATATAAGGTGCCGGCAGCTATCTCGGCTATCATGGTAAACAGCGTTAGCAGCAACACGTAACGGGTATTACGCTCGCCATCAGTGTTTAAGTTAGCAAATTGATGTGAGTGCTGCCAAGGGGCAAGATGATCCTTAACATCGGACATAAGTAGTTCTCTATTATTGTAAATAAGTGATCGTTATTCATGCTCGAAAAAACTAAATTTGTCTTTTCGAGCAACTAGCGACTCGGCCCATAGTGTTATCGGCTGCCTTCGTCATTTATTTTGATTTTCAAACTTTCAAAAGCTTAACTAGTTTGATTTTCAAAGTAAACTGATATGTCGTACCCGAAATCTAAATCTATCGACCTCGTCACATAGATCCTTAAAATCGACTTAAAACAATAAATTAAAAATATTTATTTGCTTTTAACCCTTTTCCCTTATGCTAGCGTTTATACCGGATATCTGAATTTACTTTAACGCTAGGAGCTTTCATGAATCTGAGTCTAAACCGCTACCCACAGGCAGCACGCACACTTTTAATTGGACTGGGACTGGCCTTTACTACAATATCAGCCCAAGCCACCAGTCCGGTAAAACCAGCACACCTTGCAAGCCCTCACGCAGTAAGCTACACAGCAGCCGATTATCAGGTGCATGAAACCAGCAAGATGTTTCCAGCGCCTGACAATGGGCTGGTACAACATATTTTGACGCTACCCAAATTGGAAAATGAGACGGACTATCGTATCGAAATCGCCATTGGCCGTAGTGAGCAAGTCGACTGTAATAAACACAGCCTTAAGGGTGAGATCTCACAACATACAGTTCAGGGCTGGGGCTATAACTACTACCAAGTAGACACTATTGTTCAGGGACCAAGCACCATGATGGCTTGTTTTGACAAGGCAAAGAAAACTGCCTTTCTGACGCTGCCGCAAAAGCTTAACCTTGAGTACGACAGCCGTCTGCCTAAGGTTTTCTATCTCCCTGCAGGCGCCCAGCTAAGATACCGGGTATGGCAAGCCATAGGTGACTATCAATATAGTGAAGCCAAGTAAAATACTCAGTGAAAGCGAATCCCACCGCTAAATGCAAGCCATAAAAAAACCTCTGCCATGGCAGAGGTTTTTAAATTTACACAGGACTAAAGCCCGTTAATGGCATCTTTGCACAGCTGTGTGATCCGCGCCCAATCCCCCTGCTCCATCGCATCTGTTGGGGCTATCCAGCTACCGCCAATACAGTCGACATTTTTAAGTGCCAAATAATCTTTGTAACTGCTTGGCGTAATGCCTCCCGTTGGGCAAAAACGTATGTTAGCCAAGGGGCCAGAGAAGGCTTTAAGCGCATTAACGCCACCAGAGGCTTCTGCAGGAAAGAACTTAAAATTGGTATAACCAAGGGCCATACCTGTCATCACCTCAGAAATACTTGCCACGCCAGGGATCAGTGGGACAGTGCCCTTCATCGCGGCCTTTAGTAGCTCAGGAGTCGCGCCAGGGGTGATCACAAACTGAGCGCCTGCATCAACGGCCTGTTGCAACTGCTCTTCATTAAGAATGGTCCCAGCGCCCACCAGTGCCTCGGGTACCTCTTTGGCGATTTTAGTAATAGCCTCCAAGGCGCAGGGTGTACGCAGGGTGACCTCTAATACACTGATGCCCCCTTCGACCAGCGCCCTGGCGAGTGGTACAGCATCCTCAATCTTATTAATCACCATGACGGGAACGATCGGGCTACGTTTAAAAATATCTTGTGGTTGAATTGACCAGTTATTCTCAGCCATTGCTAAAGCCTTCCTCAGTGATTAATAGTTTTCGTCTATGGTCGTAGTGCAACGTGCACCCGTTTCCGGACTACTTAAATTTGAGCGTAACGCAGAGAACAACTCACGTCCCATACCATAACTCGTACTGCGCAGGTCGACCTTCTCGGCAACCCGCGAAGCTAACACGGCTTCATCCACCATTAAGCTCACTTCGCCGCTATTGGCGTCGACACGAATAAGGTCACCATTTGCGACCTTGGCGATCAGACCACCATCTAATGCCTCAGGTGTGAGATGAATAGCAGCAGGCACTTTTCCTGAGGCACCCGACATACGACCGTCTGTCAGCAGCGCGACCTTAAAGCCTTTATCCTGCAGCGAACCTAAGATAGGCGTTAACTTATGCAGTTCAGGCATGCCTATCGCCTTCGGCCCCTGCCCTTTGACCACGACGACGCAGTCTCTATCCAACTCACCAGCCTTAAACATGGCTTCAAGTTTATTCTGATCGTCGATCACCACTGCTGGCGCTTCGACAACTCTATGCTGCTCGGCAACCGCTGACACTTTAATAACGGCGCGTCCCAGATTACCTTTAAGCAGCTTAAGACCACCATTAGCCTGGAACGGTGTATTCACCGCCGTCAACACCTCTTTATCGAGTGATTCGGTTGGCCCATCTACCCACACGAGCTCATTATCGATAAGACGCGGTTCCTGGGTGTAACGACGCAGACCAAAGCCCGCCACTGTCATCACATCTTCATGGAGCAAACCAGCATCGAGTAGTTCTTTGACCAAATAAGCCATTCCGCCAGCGGCATGGAAGTGGTTGATATCGGCATGGCCGTTTGGATAGACGCGAGCTAGCAACGGCACAGCATCAGAAAGCTCTGAGAAATCATCCCAGTTGACGATAATACCGGCCGCTCGCGCTGCCGCAACAATATGCATGGTGAGGTTGGTTGAACCACCTGTCGCTAACAAAGCGACTATGCCGTTCACTATAGACTTCTCGTTAACGACTTCACCGATTGGCGTGTATTGAGTGCCCACCTCTGTCAGACGACAAACTTGTTTGGCAGCCATCTTATTTAGCGCTTCGCGCAGTGGGTCGTCCGGATTCACAAAAGAGGAACCTGGCAGCTGTAATCCCATCACTTCCAGCATCAACTGGTTACTGTTTGCCGTACCATAGAAAGTACAAGTACCAGCACTGTGATAAGACTTGGACTCGGCATCCAGCAGCGCCGCTCGGTCAACCTGACCTTGAGCAAATTTCTGACGTACGCGCGCCTTCTCCTTATTAGGGATCCCCGATTTCATCGGACCTGCCGGCACAAACAACATAGGCAGATGCCCAAAGCTCAAGGCACCGATCAACAGACCCGGAACAATCTTGTCACAGATCCCGAGTAGTAATGCGCCGTCAAACATGTTGTGAGACAAGCCCACCGCCGTTGACATAGCAATCACCTCACGGCTAAGCAAACTGAGCTCCATGCCGGGTTGACCTTGGGTGACGCCATCGCACATGGCTGGCACGCCTGCCGCAACCTGAGCAACACTACCTACCTCATGACAGGCGGCTTTAAGTAACTCAGGGTAATTTTCGTAAGGCTGATGCGCCGATAACATATCGTTAAAAGCGGTCACAATACCGATATTGGCTTTATTAAATGCCTTGATGGCATTTTTATCGGCCGGACTACACGCCGCAAAACCGTGCGCCAGGTTACCGCAGCTAAGACTGCTACGATGAACGCCATTGGCTTTCGCTTCATTGAGCGCCTCAAGATACTTTGCTCTTGTAGCTTGGCTTCTGGCAATAATTCTGTCGGTTACTGACTGTACTACTGAATGCATAATCGCTCCTTAAGCGCTCCAATAAACATCGACCGGGGTCTTGTGCTGCGCCAACACTGCACGTATCGGCATCGCTTTGGCGTCTTCATTTTCGAGCGCTTGTCGGTAAACGGCGAGCTTCTGTTCACCAACAATGTGTAAATAGATCTGACGTGAGGCTAAAATCCCCTGCTTGGAGATGGTCATGCGTCCGTGTGGCGCCTCGCTAGGATTCACGGCCAGGCAAAGCGCCTCTGTGGTCAGCGCCTGTTCGATCTCTTTTGAACAGGGAAACCATGAACAGGTGTGGCCGTCGTTACCCATGCCTAATACCACTACGTCGAACGGTTTAGGAAAGTTAGCCAATTGCTCAATGGCCATATCCGCACCTGTTTCGGCGGTGGCAAACATATTTTTTAAACCACGAAACTTTGCGCCGGCGGCGCGGTTTTGCAGCAGATGTTGACGAACCAAGCGCTCATTAGAATCGCTGTGTTCGGTATCAACCCAGCGTTCATCGGCCAGGGTAATGTAGACATCGTTCCATTCGATGGCCTTTTGGCTGAGCAATTTAAACAGTGCTAGCGGCGTCGAACCACCAGACACCACTAAGCTCGCCTTGCCACGCGCATCTATTGCTGCCTGCAATTGATCGGCGATACGAGATGCCAATTGTGCTTCAAGGCTGGCTTTGCTATCAAAAGATTTGAATACGGATTCTTTAATCATCTTAATCAGTCCTTATTCGTCCCAAGAGCGGCCGTCTTTGGCTATCAATGCAACAGAAGCCACTGGGCCCCAACTACCCGCAGGGTAAGGTTTCGGCTTCTCGTTGCTCTCTTCCCAAGCTTGAATGATACCGTCGACCCAGGTCCACGCTTGCTCGACTTCATCACGGCGTACGAAAAGCGCCTGATTACCCAACATGGCCTCTAACAACAGACGCTCATAGGCATCGGCGATACGGTCATTCTTAAAGGTGTCAGAGAAGCTCAAATCCAGCTTAGTGGTTTGCAGACGCTGCTTCTGCTCCAGTCCAGGCACCTTGTTCATCATCTGGATCTCAACGCCTTCGTGAGGCTGCAGACGAATAGTCAGTTTATTAGGTGGCAAGTTGCGGTAGCTTGAGCGGTACAAGTTGTGAGGTGGGTTCTTGAAATAGACCACGATCTCAGAACTCTTAGTCGGCATACGTTTGCCACTACGCAAGTAGAAAGGCACACCGGCCCAACGCCAGTTATCGATATCGACACGCAGTGCCACAAAAGTTTCGGCGTGTGACTGAGTATTAGCGCCCTCTTCTTCAAGGTAGCCCGGTACAGGCGCACCTTTTAAGAAACCGGCAGAATACTGTCCGCGCACAGTGTTTTCATAAATATTATCGGCATCTATCTTACGCAGTGACTTAAGCACCTTAACCTTTTCATCACGAATGCTATCGGCATCTAGGTTAACCGGTGGATCCATGGCGACCAGCGTCAGTACCTGCAATAGGTGGTTTTGAATCATGTCACGCATCTGACCGGCTTTATCGAAATAGCCCCAACGCCCTTCAATACCCACCTCTTCAGCGACAGTGATCTGCACATGGTCTATGGTACGGTTATCCCACTTAGAGGCAAACAGCGAATTGGCGAAACGCAGCGCGATCAGGTTCTGTACTGTCTCTTTACCTAAGTAATGGTCGATACGATAAACTTGATTTTCGTTGAAGTAGGCACTGACTTGATCGTTGATAACTTTTGAGGAGGCGAGATCTGAGCCGATTGGCTTCTCGAGAACGACACGTGTATCAGGAAAAATAAGATTTTGTTCGTGAAGGCAACGACAGATGTCACCGAAGATTGCTGGCGGTGTGGCAAAATAGTTCACCATGACGCGCTTCTTAGGATCCAGTACCTCATGGAAAGCGCTATAACCCTCAGTTTCTGTGAAGTTGGTACCTATATAGACACAGCGGCTGAGAAATCGCGTCAGGGTCTCGTCACACAAGGCTTCTTTAACAAAGCTTTTTAATGCTGTAATGACTAGCTCTTGATACTCTTCATGAGAGAATGCATCTTTAGCTACCCCAACTATCTTAGTCTCTTCATTAAGCAGACCGGCTTTATCCAATTGGTAGAGCGAAGGCAGTAGCTTACGTCTGGCAAGGTCGCCTTTAGTGCCGAACAATACAAAATCACAAGCTTTGGCTTCCGGTGATGTCATGCCCATAGCTTAAAAATCTCCTATGTCACTGTGTCCCATCGTTTCGATGAGAAGCTCACATGTTTGTTGTAATATAACAACAGAATTTGTTAATTGCATCTAAATTTTGCAAAAAATGACCTATCAGTAAACTAGCAACAAGACATCAAAATCTGATATGCTTTTCGTGATTAAATTACTATATATAGTAGAAAGTTTGCTCTGTAGTTAGATCATAATTCGTCACATAATCCAAACTTTAGCACTTTTTGTTTGTTTCTATAATGACATAAAAGAATAAATATAATTACATTACAATCCAGTGGATGTACGCATATGAATACCCTAGAAAAGGTTCAGAAAAACCTAACCCATTTCAGTAAGTCAGAACGTAAAGTGGCTGAGGTGATCTTGGCGTCGCCACAAACCGCAATTCATTCCAGTATCGCTACCTTGGCAAAAATGGCCGACGTGAGTGAACCAACCGTTAACCGTTTCTGCCGCCGGCTAGATACTAAAGGTTTTCCCGATTTCAAGCTGCACCTAGCACAGAGCCTCGCCAACGGTACACCTTATGTTAGCCGTCACGTAGAAGAAGATGACAGCCCAGATTCCTATACCACCAAGATCTTTGAATCTTCAATGGCGGCGCTGGATACCGCTCGACAAAGCATGGACACAGCGGCCATCAATAAAGCGGTTGATATCCTGACACAAGCGAAAAAAATCTCCTTCTTCGGTCTTGGCGCGTCAGCATCGGTAGCCCATGATGCTCAAAACAAGTTTTTCCGTTTCAATGTGCCAGTTATCTGTTTCGATGATGTCTTAATGCAGCGCATGAGTTGTATCAACAGCAGTGAGGGTGATGTAGTCGTCTTAATAAGCCATACCGGCCGAACCAAATCACTTATCGATATCGCCCGATTGGCCCGTGAGAACGGCGCTGCCGTTATTGCTATCACCTCGCGTAACTCTCCCCTGAGCAGCGAGGTTACCCTGCCTGTGACCATGGAAGTGCCTGAAGATACCGACATGTATCTGCCTATGGCTTCACGTTTGGCGCAATTGGTTATTGTAGACGTATTGGCGACCGGCTTTACCCTACGCCGCGGCCCTCGATTCAGAGAGAGTTTGAAGCGAGTCAAAGAGGTGCTAAAAGAGTCTCGTATCGATAAAGAATCGACACTATAGTCCAGTTTTGAAAGGATATTAGGCGGCCAATAACTCAAGAGCCGCCTTTTTTTTCACTTTTAATCGGAGCAGTTCACAAAATTAATAATTTGAGATAGATCATTTTGTCTGTAATTTTCCTACAAAACTCCATTTTGTCTGTTAATATAGAGTAAGATTATTTAAAACTTAACGGAGTATCTCATGTTCCGCAGAACCAAAATTGTAACGACTCTGGGTCCAGCAACCGATCGTGACGACAATCTACGTCGTATCATCAAAGCTGGTGCAAATGTTGTTCGTCTAAACTTCTCACATGGTTCACCAGAAGATCACCTTAAGCGCGCGACCGATGTGCGCAATATCGCTAAAGAACTGGGTGTTCATGTCGCGATTCTTGGTGATCTACAAGGCCCTAAAATCCGCGTGTCTACCTTCAAAGATAATAAGAAGGTGCAACTGAATTTAGGTCAGGCATTTGTTCTGGATGCCGACTTAGAAAAAGGCCAAGGAGACGAAAACCAAGTGGGGATCGACTACAAAGAGTTGCCACAAGATGTCAGCATTGGCGACATTCTAATGCTCGATGATGGCCGTGTTCAGCTTAAAGTTGAAAAGGTCGAAGGTAATAAGGTTCACACCACAGTGACTGTGGCTGGTCCCCTATCTAATAATAAAGGGATCAATAAGAAAGGTGGCGGCCTGTCTGCGGCGGCACTGACTGAAAAAGATAAGCGAGATATCGTCACGGCAGCAGCCATTAAAGTGGATTACTTGGCTGTCTCTTTCCCTCGTAGCGGTGCCGATCTTAACTATGCACGAGAACTGGCTCAAAAGGCTGGTAGTAATGCATTGATCGTTTCTAAAGTCGAACGCGCTGAAGCAGTCGTCTCCGATGAAGCGATGGACGATGTGATCTTGGCTTCGGACGCCGTCATGGTTGCTCGTGGTGACTTAGGTGTAGAGATCGGTGATGCGGCACTCGTCGCTGTACAGAAGAAGCTTATCAGCCGTTCTCGTCAGCTTAACAAGAGCGTGATCACCGCTACTCAAATGATGGAGTCGATGATCTCTAGCCCTATGCCGACTCGTGCAGAGGTGATGGACGTCGCCAATGCCGTGCTTGATGGCACAGATGCGGTCATGCTATCGGCAGAAACCGCTGCTGGCGATTTCCCTGAGGAAACCGTTAAGGCGATGGCTAACGTCTGTTTAGGCGCCGAGGCTCATCCAAGTGTGCAGGTGTCTAAGCACCGTATGGACGAGCGCTTTACCTCTGTTGAAGAGACTATCGCGCTATCAACTATGTATGCCGCGAACCACATGGAAGGCGTTAAGGCAATCGTTGCCCTGACAGAGTCTGGTGCAACGCCACAGCTAATGTCTCGTATCAGCTCAGCACTGCCTATCTTGGCGCTGTCACGTCATGAAGTCACCCTGGCTAAAATGGCATTGTACCGTGGTGTTCAACCTGTATATTTTGACTCTACTGCTTATGGCGCTGATGAACTCGCTAAGAAAGCATTAGAATCCCTAACCGAAGCGGGTTATCTGACATCGGGTGATTTGGTACTGATGACCAAAGGCGATGCCATGGAAACCATCGGCGGCACCAATACCTGTAAGATACTGATCGTCGCATAACTTGTGACGAATAAAAAAGGTACGCATTGCGTACCTTTTTTTATGCCTCAAATATTTGATCACCCTTAGAGACTTTCAAACTCATCTACGGCGATAGCAATTTGACGTAGTTTATCGGCGTTAAGTAAGGCCTCATGCTCGTCACTTGAGATGATCTTCAACTCAAGTGCCTGGGCATAGAGACGCTCAGGTACTAGTTGACGATCCAGCTTACCCTCTTTTTGCGCTAAGCGCAGTTTCTTCAACAGAGGCTTAACCTTGTACTGAGCCATAAACGCCTGCTCTACCTCAGCAATTCCGCCCTTGTCTCCTTCAAAATCGGGACACAGATGAGTCAGTCTGTCACGACCAGGGCCGGGTCTGAGCATGCTTTGGCAGACATCTACGGTTAGCTTGTCGTCTGGCCCATTAAAATGATTACCCAGAGGGAACACCAAGGCGCGCATAATGTAGGCCAGCGGTCGATTAGGGAAATTACGTAATGCGCCATAGAGTGCCTTGGCAGCTCTGTGCAACCTCAACTGCATCACATAATGCACTGTAGGCAGATCGTCTTGCTGGC
Organism: Shewanella marisflavi; assembly: GCF_002215585.1. Lineage (NCBI taxonomy): Bacteria > Pseudomonadati > Pseudomonadota > Gammaproteobacteria > Alteromonadales > Shewanellaceae > Shewanella > Shewanella marisflavi. The sequence goes on along the minus strand of NZ_CP022272.1, from coordinate 2,081,456 downwards.
GGCCATTATCCTCAAACAACTTAAGGGTGGCTGAGCCAAGATAAAGCTCACTCAACACATCCCCTAGCCTTGCTGAAAGCATCTCTTTGCGTTTGAGATCGCCGCCCATGACCAACATAGACAAGTCAGTCACAAAGGCCAGCGCAGCAGACAGGCGAGTCATATCTTTATAGTATTGTGTAGTCTCACCAGAGACTGGCGCGCTATTGAAGCGACTGGCGGTTAAGGCGCTCCATAGTGAACTTAAGGCATTTCGACTGGCGTAGCCGATATGACCCAACAGCAGGTTATCGAAACGCTCTAAAGCATCACCCATATCTTCCATCGCCGCCGCTTCCATCTCCGCCAACACATAAGGATGACAGCGGGTGGCGCCCTGACCAAATATCATCAGGCTACGGGTGAGAATATTGGCCCCTTCAACAGTAATTGAGATAGGTGTAGCCATATATCCATGGCCCAGGTAGTTCTTCGGCCCCAGTTGGATCCCCTTGCCTGATTGAATATCCATGGCATCGTTAAGTACATCACGGCCCATCTCAGTCATATGATATTTGGCAATAGCGGTCACGACAGAGGGCTTCACCTTAAGATCGATACCCGTTGTTGTTAATCTCCGCGCAGCCTCTAGTTGGTAGGTGTTCGCAATGATACGCGCAAGCGCTTCTTGCACCCCTTCAAATTGGCCGATGGCCAAACCAAACTGATGACGTACAGCGCTATAAGCAGTGGTTGTCTTAGTCGCCACATGGCCAGAAGCCGTCGCCAATGCAGGCAGTGATATCCCACGACCGGCAGACAGGCACTCAACCAGCATACGCCAGCCGCGCCCCGCATATTGAGGGCCACCAATGATCCAATCGAGCGGAATAAACACGTCTTGGCCACGGGTCGTCCCATTCATAAAGCCCATATTGAGCGGATTATGACGACTACCGATTTCGACACCTGGATGATCCGTTGGAATTAACGCGCAGGTAATGCCAAGGTCGACCTTGTCACCTAACAGGCCTTCGGGATCTCGCATCTGAAATGCTAACCCCAGTACTGTGGCAACAGGCGCCAGAGTAATATAGCGCTTATCCCAGGTTAACTTGAGGCCTAACACCTCTTCACCTTGGAACTTTTCACGGCACACTATACCTTCATCAGGTATGGCGCCGGCATCAGAGCCCGCCTCAGGACCTGTCAGTGCAAAACAAGGCACAGCTTCTCCGCTCGCCAAGCGTGGCAACCAATGATCACGCTGCTCTTTGGTGCCGTAATGGGTCAGTAACTCGCCAGGACCAAGAGAGTTTGGCACCATGACGCTCACCGCAGCGCTAACACTACGACTGGCCAGCTTACTGACAATGGTTGAGTTGGCGTAAGCAGAGAAAGCCTTACCACCATATTCTTTAGGAATGATCAGGGCGAAAAAGCCCTCTTTCTTGAAGTAGTCCCAGAGTTCAGGCGGTAGATCTTTACGTTCCTGAACTATGTTAAAGTCGTCGATCATCGTCAGGGCAGTCATCACCTGCTCATCGATAAACGCCTTTTCCTCTTCAGTCAATTGAGGACGCCCGTAGCTATGCAAGGTATCCCAGTTTGGCTTGCCCCTGAAGAGCTCAGCTTCCCACCACACATCGCCAGCTTCCATCGCCTCTTTCTCTGTGTCAGACAAAGGAGGCAACACCTTCTTAAAGAAAGCAAACACAGGCCGCGTAATAAACTGCATGCGTATATTTTTAACGCCGAAAAGCACTATTATCACCAATAGTGCCAAGATAAAGAGTGTCATACAGCCCCCTAGTCGGTGGTTACAGGCACTGCCACACCGGCAGCCAAATATGGGATCACCTTACGGATCACAGCTTCAATATCATTATGCTCATTAAAATCGGCTTCGGCGATTTCGGTCAGCGCATCGGCTGAGGCCATGGTGAATACCACTGTGCCTAAGGTAAAGTGTAATCGCCAAAACATCTCGGCGGGGGGAATATGTGGCGCGCTCTCAGCAACGGCTTTAACAAATTCACTGAGATGTTCACCATAATGTGTGGTGATGAACCATCTCAGGTGCCCCTGGCTTTCAATATAGCCGCGCCCCAAGAGTTGTAAGAAAGTACGCGTACCATCACTTTTAAACTTGTTGAGCTCAAGAAGCGGCTTAACAAGAGATGAGAAGATCTCATTAAGGCTAGGTTCTCTGTCTTGTTTTAATTGCACTAACTCTTTTGACGCGTCAGGCATGAACCTATCTAAATAGCGGGCCAATACTGCGCGGATCAGCTCTTTTTTAGAGCCAAAATGATAGTTAACCGATGCAAGGTTTACCTCTGCCTTACTAGTGATAAGACGCAAAGAGGTTTCTGAAAAGCCGCGCTCGGCAAATAACTTTTCTGCTGCATCCAGTATTCTTGTTTTTGTGTCGGATCGATTTGCCATTCCGTGACCTACAAACTCTGATTTAAACGTTTGTTTAAATTAAACACTGGTACGGTTATTGTCAAATGTAATTCTCCTGCAGGTGAAGTAAACCAGGTACTTAATTGGGTAAAACGAAGTGACAGCAGTTAATAGACTGTAAACTTTGGCGAGATTGAGTAAACTATGCCACACAAAAATAACAAAGGAAGCTCTTATGATCCCCATTCGTGCACAATTGACCCCACTTGCCATGGTCATTGCGTTAACTCTCGGCGCAAGCGGCTGTGAAAGTGATGCTAATACGAAACAAACTAACCCACAGCAAGCCAGCACAGATAATGCCACCAACCCCGTGGCCAGCATCGAAGACGCTAAAACATTTATCGCTAAAGCCGAGTCAGAACTCGCCTCGCTCTCCATTGAACAAAATCGCGCCGAGTGGATCTACAGTAATTTTATCACCGAAGACACGGCAGCCCTCGCGGCCTCTGTGGGTGAGCGCCAAACCGCGCTGTCGGTACAACTAGCCACTCAAGCGGCTAACTACACTCAACTGCCACTCAATGATACCGATAAACGTAAACTCAACATCTTACGTAGCGCGTTAGTTTTACCCGCACCATTAGACCCGAAAAAGAATGCGGAACTGGCAAACATCAGCGCCGAGCTGAATGGCCTTTACGGTAAGGGCAAATATTGCCTGGAAGACGGTCGCTGCCTAACGCAACCAGAGCTCTCAGGCATTATGGCCAGTTCACGCAATCCCCAAGAACTCGAGGCGATATGGCAAGGGTGGCGAGCTATCGCCAAACCTATGCGCCCGCTGTTTGAACGTGAAGTTGAACTGGCTAACGAGGGCGCAAAAGATCTTGGCTACGCCAACCTATCTGAACTTTGGCGCAGCCAGTATGACATGCAGCCAGATGCCTTCTCAGACGAACTCGACCGACTCTGGGGTCAGGTATCACCATTATATGAATCCCTGCACTGCTATGTCAGAGGCGAGCTCAACGAGCAGTATGGTGACGAAGTTGCGCCGGAGCAAGGTCCAATCCCTGCCCACCTCTTAGGTAATATGTGGGCCCAGCAATGGGGTAACATTTATGATCTTGTCGCGCCTGAAAATGCCGATCCTGGTTATGATGTCACCGAGCTGCTTGCTAAGCAGGGTTATGATGAACATAAGATGGTTAAACAGGCTGAAGGCTTTTTCACATCCTTAGGTTTCGAGCCGCTACCAGACACTTTCTGGAGCCGTTCACTCTTCGTACAACCTAAAGATCGTGATGTTGTTTGTCATGCCTCGGCGTGGGATCTGGATAACCTGGATGATATCCGCATTAAGATGTGTATTCAGAAAACCGCTGAAGACTTCACCGTGATCCATCATGAGCTGGGGCATAACTTCTACCAACGTGCTTATAAAGACCAACCTTTCATCTTTAAAAACAGCGCTAACGACGGCTTCCATGAAGCCATTGGTGACACGGTCGCGCTGTCGATCACACCAAATTATCTCAAGCAAATCGGCCTGCTCGATGAGGTACCCGATGCGTCTAAAGATATTGGTCTATTGCTAAAGCAGGCACTAGACAAGGTTGCCTTCTTACCCTTTGGCCTGATGATCGACCAATGGCGCTGGAAGGTGTTCAGTGGTGAGATCACCCCGGCTCAATATAACCAGGCCTGGTGGCAATTAAGAGAAAAGTATCAAGGTGTGAAAGCGCCAGTGGTGCGCAGCGAAGCGGACTTCGATCCCGGCGCCAAATACCATGTTCCCGGTAACGTACCTTATACTCGCTACTTCCTGGCTCACATACTACAGTTCCAGTTCCATAAGGCGCTGTGTGATATCGCGGGCGATAAGGGGCCAGTGCATCGTTGCAGCATCTATGGGAACAAGGAAGCCGGCGCGAAACTTAATGCCATGTTAGAGATGGGTCAAAGTAAGCCTTGGCCAGAAGCGCTTGAAGTGGTCACCGGCAAACAGGAGATGGATGCCTCGGCGGTGCTGGACTACTTTGCGCCACTGAAAGTTTGGCTAGATGAGCAGAATAAACAGGCGAATCGTCAGTGTGGTTGGTAAGCCACTCCTGCTAGCCTCAAAAAGAATAGCCCCGCAAGGGGCTTAATTAGGCCCTGTACAATAAAAAAGTCACCTTTTTTAAGGTGATTTTTTTATGCCATCAAGCCCATCTATGTTGACCTTTTTGATGCTGCTCGGCCGTTTCTAGCTTATCTTGACTAGATTTGGCCAACATCACCATCATGGCCCCAGCACCGCCCCAGATTTTAGGCGCTGAATGAAAAGCCTGCACCCCTTGGATCTCTTCAAGCCAGGCAGTAACACAAGACTTGAGTTTCGCCGGAAATGGCTGGTTATTCACACCAGTACCATGGATCACTATGAGGTTACGAAACCCTGCCTGTTGGCTATTCACCACAAAATCATACAAGAGTTCGCGTGCTCTAGGCAGAGCTATCCCTTTAAGGTCTAGGTCGGCCTGAACTTCATATTTACCCTGGCGAAATAACTTAAACACCTGGCCCTGGACGCCTTCCTTTTTAACGCTTACTACGGCATCCGGCGCGATGGGCGTGATCTCAGCCAGATCGAGCGACAACTTATCTAAGGCCAAACGGCGCTGTGCCGCCTGATGGCGTAGTTGATCGCTGTGCTGATTATTTGCACCATGCAGCGTCGCTACTTGGCTCGACTTTAATGGCTTAACCCCTTGCATCGAAGCGAGAAAAAGTACGCTATCATCTTCACTCATACCCTATTCCCCCACTTCATCTATGTGACCAGTGCCCAGTTGACTCTCACATACGCTATTACAACAGAAAGTATCCGTATACTGATTCCAAAACTCAAGCCAGACAGCACTTACAGATTCTGAATGCTTCAAATTTAGCCTCTGTTTATGCTGAAAACTCGCGGCTACAAGATCTTTTACATCAAGACCAATACACATTTAAAGCAGCTAACTGACGCTTTATGTTGAAAAAAAAGCATTGAGTAGTAGATACACAATTTGTTAAGAACTAAAACTTTCGCATCATTAGGGCTTAGATTATAGTGAGCCTAGTATTAGCAGAAGCGTGTAGCTAAATGAAACTCCTCAAATTTGTCCTTGTCGTTGGTCTGTGTGTTATCAATTTCAACACTCTCGCCCAAAATAACGACAACGACGCGTTAAATCATTTTTATAAGCAGTTCAGCATGGCTTTTGAACAGCTCGATGTCGAGGTGATCCAAGATATCTACGCCGAGAATGCTTGCTATATTCCTGAACAACAAAATAAAGAGATCACCATGGGGCGTGACAACATCATAGCCCTGTACAAGCGATTCTTCGGTAAAATTAAGCACAAAAACGCTCATATCGAGGTGGATTTTCGCGTTATCGAACGTCAGCTAGCACAAGAGCAGGCCACGGATGTCGGCTATTATCTGATCCGTTTCTACCCGCCCAAAGAGACCGAAGAGCCAGTCAGCGAGTTTGCCGGTAAGTTCGTGATCGTTTCTAAGAAAAAAGAAGATGGCAAATGGTATCTTACCGTTGATACCAACAATCGTTCAGAGCCCTCTTTCTATTACAGTGCCAAGCCTTTGCCAAACCTCTACTATGGCCGCCAATTTTCGACTTTAACCGAGCAAGACAGCAAACATGATTGATCCTTCACTCCCTTGTCCTTGCGGCAGGAAACTGACTGAACGCCTTTTAAGCTATCAAGAATGCTGTTTGCCATACCACCAAGGTCAATTAGCATCCGATCCAGAAAGCCTGATGCGCAGTCGCTATAGCGCCTTTGTGTTAAAACAGCATCAGTACCTGATCGACACTCACCATCCCGATCACCTTAACGGTTTAAGTGTGCAGATCTTAGATGAGGATAATCATACAAAATGGTTGGGGTTGAGCGTCGCTAAAAGTCGTGTTGAACAAGACTGTGGACTAGTAGAGTTTCAAGCCTGGTATCAAACCGAGGAAGGTATAGATGCCATTCACGAACGCTCCTCTTTTGTCAAACAGTCGGGACGTTGGTGGTACACCCAAGGACAGCAATTCGCCCCCATATACCCGGGACGTAATGACCCTTGTATCTGCAATAGTGGCAAAAAATTTAAGCAGTGTTGCCGAGGCTAAAAACGCTTTGGTATCTATTAAACCTTAGTGGTACTCAGTCGCAGCGTTACGTTTCAAAAATTGACTGAACTCAGCTTCTCTTAGCGCCGGACTATAGAGGAATCCTTGGGCTTGATGACAACTTAACGCCGACAAGAAGGTTTCCTGCTCCGCCGTCTCAACCCCTTCAGCGGTTAGTGAAATATTTAATGCTTTAGCCATGGCTATGATGGCACTAACGATTTCACGACTTTCGCGGCTCACACTCAAATCTGAAATAAAAGATCTATCTATCTTCAACTTAGAGATCGGGAACTGTTTAAGGTAGCGCATAGAGCTATAACCCGTCCCAAAATCATCGATAGCCAAGCCAACCCCAAGCTCTGCCAATTCTTTGCACAGATGAGTGGCGTACACGACATCGTCCATTAATTCTGTTTCGGTGATCTCCAGGATCAAGCTGTTGGGTCGAATCCGATAACGTGTCACCAACTCCCACACCTGATCATAGAGTTGAGTGCTGAAAAACTGTCGAGCGGAAACATTAACGTGCATTGAAATATTAATGTTGTGATGCTGCCATAGGTTAAGTTGACGGCAGGCGGCTTCGAGCACCCATTCGCCTATCGCAGCGATCATTCCCGTTTGCTCGGCAATATCGATAAAAGCACCAGGATACAACACCCCTTTCTTGGGATGATGCCAGCGGATCAAGGCCTCTGCACCTATATAAGCTTGACGGCCAAGATCTTTAAGAGGTTGATAATAAAGTTCAAACTCTCTATTTTTAAGAGCTGCTTGAAGTTCTCGCTCAATTTGGGCGTCTTCTTTGAAGGTGTTGAGCAAGGCGTGATTAAAGATCTGTACTGCGTTGCCCTGTTTCTTCTTCGCGTACTGTACGGCAATATCGGCGCAAGTAAGCGCCGAGAAACCCGCCTCTAAGGCATCTATGTCAACCACGGACAACGCAGGTTTAGCCTCAAAAGACTCTACCCCAACCTGTACCGGTAAGCTAAGTTGGTGATAAAGGCGCTTGATGGCGTAATCAAGACTCTGCTCGTCTTCAATGCCCTCGACCACCAAAGCAAACTCATCGCTGCCTACCCTTGCCATGAGTTCAGCCTTTTTCACACTACCGAAGTGTTTGATTCGTCTACCGATCTCTATCAGCAAACTGTCGCCTTTTTTGTGACCATAGGTATCGTTAAACCGCTTAAATCCCCTAAGATCGATCAGCATCAGATGGCCGTGTTGGACTCTTTCCAGTGCTCTATTGAAATAACTACGATTATAAAGACCGGTTAAAGCACATCGCCAGGCCAAGCGTTCGAGTTCATTTTGTTGTTGTAGCTCTTCTGTACAATCTGCAGCAGTTACCAAGGCATAGTGATTGCCTCTGGGCGTGGTAAAGGGGCGTACCCGATAACGCAACCAATAGCTTTCACCATCACGACGAACCAACTGAGTGTTACCTTTAGTGATCTTCCCCTGTTTTACTTGGGCTAATACCGTCTCAGCTTGAGTCGGTGATTGCTTAAAGAAGTCCAGCGAGGATATTGGCTTGCCCAATATCTGTTGTTTCAGCTCACCCGAAATAGATTGATAGGCTTCATTAACAAATTCAATTTTATTAGTGGCAAGATTAACCACCATGCTGATCTGTTCAGACTGTTCAATCGCTTTAACAAAAAGACTGAGGCGCTCATCTGTCTCGTAGGCTCTTTGAGTCGCTAGGGTCAAGGCGACTTGATCGGCCACTTGTGAAGCGACATGAATTTGACTGTCTTGCCATTGGTGAGCAGTACTAGACTCAAGAAACAGAACGCCCTCTAAATGGCCATTAATACGAATAGCCACATCAAGATGAGAAACCAATTCATTATCGAAAAAATAGCGGTTAAGTTCATCGACGCGGCTGTCGCGATTGACATCGACGACATCTATGATGCGACGCAGCTTTAATTCATTGAGATAAGCAGTGCAGTGACTGGGGACAGGACGTAGGGAAGATAGACTTTGATCGCCTTGCGCGATGAGTTGTGTGGTGTCGTTATCGACATCAAATAAACATACGCCAACACGTTCAACCGCTAGCGATTGACTTAAGAGACGACAAGCTAACTCGGCCGTCTCTTTAAACTGACCTTCTTGCTTTTCGGTCGAATTGACTATGATTTCGAGCAAATGCTGAAATTGGCGTTTGATCATAACATCCTACAGCCGATAACAAGGTTATCGAGGTAAAAAAACTGCCCTGAGCAGCACAAATACAAACATTGTTGTTATTTTTAATAAGAATATTCTGTGAACATTACACGAACAAGTTACTCACTAGCAAGCCAAAATCAGCAAATTCTCTTACAACCCATGTTCTAGCTGAAAAATCATTTTCTCTGCGCTGTAGCCGAACGTAAGCGTCAGTTGCTGACCATCATCTAGTGTCGTCATTTCACTTACCACACCATCAAAACGAGCCTTAGCAGCGTCGGCAAGCTTCTGTAATTCTGCCTGGGCATTCTCTCCTTGACGGTCTAATGTCAGTACAGTGTCAAACTCATCGATCACCGCGCCGATGTCGGCGTAACTGCCGCAATCGGTACATGTATCGTTCACCAATTCCGATTGTCCTTCTTGAATCTTTTTCATGCTGACTTCTACCTATTAAATTATGGAAAAATGCTTAATGCTAAACACGACAACGCACGATATAGCAAAAGCAAGTCGTCTGCACTTAAGACTATGCCAAAATGTCACCTAACGCACGTTGCTTCACAATCTGCTCAGTAAAATGCGGTAACTCAAGCAGATGCGCATCAACCGTTAGTTCGCCATGAAAACGCGCAGCCGTAATAGGATCACAGTTGGCCAACGCCTCTTGCATCGCCAGCGGATCACGACCACGGTGTACTAAAGGTTCAGGAGATAAATATTGCTGCAGATGAAAACCGCTTAAACCAGCCTGATGAAATGCGCCGCTATTGTCGCAATCAATTCCTTTATGCAGCTCACTCGTTAACGCTTGTGGCTCTGGAAGATCAAATTGACGTTTTAACTTTGCCTCGCTGTCTAAGTTCATCCCATCAAGATGAAACTGTGCCAGATCTCTAGCGTCGCTCGACAACATCGCCAGAAGCAGGCCAAACTCACCACGGCGATGCTCGGTCACCGCCTGGTTAAGACGTGACCCTAAATGATTTTCGTTGATTAACAACTGACTAGTTCGCATAAAAAAACATCAATAAAACAGCTCGTTGCTATTTAATCGACCGCTTGCGACATAACTTTAGCAATTATTTCAAATAGGGACTTTACAGCGGCGGCGTTTCTGACTACTATTGCCGCCGCAATTGAGGAGGGGTTCCCGAGTGGCCAAAGGGATCAGACTGTAAATCTGACGGCTCAGCCTTCGAAGGTTCGAATCCTTCTCCCTCCACCATTTGCCTACAATGTAATAAAGAGATATTCGTGGAGGGGTTCCCGAGTGGCCAAAGGGATCAGACTGTAAATCTGACGGCTCAGCCTTCGAAGGTTCGAATCCTTCTCCCTCCACCATCTTTATCTTCTTATTAAATTGTGATTCTGCGTTATCTGTGGAGGGGTTCCCGAGTGGCCAAAGGGATCAGACTGTAAATCTGACGGCTCAGCCTTCGAAGGTTCGAATCCTTCTCCCTCCACCATTTTCTCCTTTCCTGTTGATTCAAAAATCAAATTTCTATCAAATTCCAAAGCTAATTGCATCGATTACAGTAAGCCATAATAGATCTGATGTACCTGGTCGCATTTCTATTCGATTCCCCTTTTCGTTATAATTTATTTCGTTAAGCTATAACGACTAACCGCTCAAAAACCTCTGGAGCAAGAATGGAACAAAATTGGGTCAATCAGGCCATCGCTAAAATCGAGGCCGACTACCAGCGCAGCGCAGACACTCATCTCATCAAGTTAGATCTGCCTATGTTGCCGGGCATCGACATCTACCTAAAAGATGAAAGTACGCACCCGACAGGCAGCTTAAAGCATCGTCTGGCCAGATCTCTGTTTCTCTACGCCCTATGTAACGGTTGGATCACCAAAGATACCCCCATCATAGAGTCTTCATCGGGAAGCACTGCTGTCTCAGAAGCATATTTTGCTCGCCTGCTGGGACTACCATTTATCGCCGTGATGCCCGCCTCCACGGCCAAGAAAAAGATCCAGCAGATCGAGTTTTACGGCGGCCGGTGTCATTTTGTCGGACATTCCAGTCAAATTTATGCCGAATCCCAGCGTCTGGCAGACGAGCTATCTGGTCACTATATGGACCAATTCACCTACGCCGAGCGTGCTACCGATTGGCGCGGCAACAATAATATTGCTAACTCTATCTTCGAGCAGATGCAAAGGGAGCCCCACCCGGTACCCAATTGGATCGTAATGAGCCCAGGCACTGGCGGCACGTCGGCGACGATAGGCCGCTACATTCGTTATCAGCGCGCCGACACTAAACTCTGTGTCGTCGATCCAGAAAACTCGGTATTCTATGACTATTTCCATAGCGGCGACGCCAGCATTAGCTGCGCCAACGCCAGCCGCATCGAAGGCATAGGCCGCCCCAGAGCCGAACCCTCATTCATTCCGGGGGTGGTCGATCACATGGTCAAGATAGATGATAGTGCCTCGATCGCCACCATCTATTGGCTAGAACGCTTGATTGGTCGCAAAGCTGGCCCCTCTACAGGGACTAATCTTTATGGCGCCTTGCAACTTGCCAGTGAGATGCATAGCCAAACTCAAAGCGGGTCTATAGTGACCCTGTTGTGTGATGCGGGCGAGCGCTACCTGGACACTTACTACGACAGCGAGTGGGTCTCAAGCCACATAGGCGATATCAAATACTATGAGGATAAGCTCGCCGAGTTTAACCACACGGGTCGACTTGATTAATCGGCTGTCGCTAGACAATGATTTGAATAGAAAAGTTGGCGGGTAAGAGATTGACGGTGCACACCACCGTCAATCTTGATGAGGTTAATCGATATTGAGATACTTATGGGTCTGTATCGATAAACGCCAATTTCGCTCGATACACACTTTCATCGCCAACTCAGTGGCGCGCGGCTTCTGGCTAATGGGCTGCAGGCAGATAGTCTTACCCAAGGTATCGACCCCCTTTAATAGCTCATCAAGCTCTTCAATATGCGATGCCTTAGCCACAGGGTGTTTGATCTCATCGGCACGCTCTAACGCCTGCTCAAGGACCTTGAAGCCCCCTTTCATATTGACCTTAGGAGAAACCGTCACCCAGGCTCTGGGATCAACCAGCACATCGAAAGTGCCACTGGTCTCGATTTGACATTGTAGCCCCGCATCGGCCAAAGATTGCGTGAGAGCGGTGAGATCATAGATACAAGGCTCGCCGCCGGTGATCACCACATGCTTTGCACTAAAGCCCTGCACCTTAAAGTGCATCAGTAACTCTCTGGCATCCAGTTCGGCCCAGCGGCCTATGGTACCGTCTACCTGGATCACCTGTTCAGAAGAGACTCGATTTTCAGCCAAGGTTTCCCAGGTATGTTTGGTATCACACCAGGAGCACCCCACAGGGCAACCTTGCAGGCGCACAAATATCGCCGGCACCCCGGTGTAAACCCCTTCACCTTGTATGGTTTCGAAAACTTCATTGACCGGATACTTCATCTTTAACCTCATCGCTTTGGGGCGGCTTTTATAGAAGATTTTGCCCCTACAAGCAAGTATAACCCCATTAATTCATCGAGGATTCCTGAATTTACCGCTAAATACCAACGAACCGGCCAAGAAGATTTGCATGACCTTGCGGGTCAGTTAAACTATCGGAAAATTTTTTATCGGACCCATAAAATGTCTAAAGCCGTTGTTGTATTTAGTGGCGGGCAAGATTCCACCACCTGTTTGATCCAAGCACTCAGCCAATATGATGAGGTGCATGCCGTGACCTTCGATTATGGCCAGCGGCACAGTCAAGAGATAGAAACCGCCAAACAATTGGGGCAGCAGCTTAATGTCGCCAGTCACAAGATACTGGATGTCACTGTACTGAATGAATTGGCTATCTCGGCCCTGACACGAGATGCGATTCCGGTATCTAATGAGCTGATGGATAATGGTTTACCCAACACTTTCGTGCCGGGTCGTAATATCCTGTTTCTAACGCTCGCCGGGATCTACGCCTATCAGCTTGGTGCCGAGAGTGTCATTACTGGTGTTTGCGAAACCGATTTCTCTGGTTATCCAGACTGCCGCGATCAATTTATCAAGGCGATGCAATCGGCGCTTGAACTGGGCATGGATAGAGAACTTAAGCTGGTCACCCCCTTGATGTGGCTCAATAAGGCCCAAACATGGGCACTGGCCGACAAGTATCATCAGCTTGAGCTGGTGCGCGACCAGACGCTGACCTGCTATAACGGTATTCTGGGCAGCGGTTGCGGTACCTGCCCAGCCTGCCTCTTGAGAGCCAAAGGGCTGCAAGATTATCTCGACGATAAAGAGACTGTCATGGCGCAGTTGGACGCATCATGTTAGCTCGCCTGACGTCACGCGCCACGCCCTATGGTGTGGTGCTGGCCATAAGCATACTGTGTGCCCTGCTCTATTTTCTGCAACTGGACGCCACACTGGCCTTTCGCCGCGCCGCTATCGCCCATGGCGAGTGGTGGCGCCTGTTTACGGGCAACCTGCTACACACCAATCATTGGCACCTGCTGATGAATCTTGGCGGCCTCTGGGTGATCAGTTTCCTGCACGAAAATCATTACCGCGCCGGTAACTTCACTTTATTATTTTTCCTGCTCTGCCTGTTACAGGGGCTGGGACTCTATTGGTTTTACCCAACCCTTAGCGGCTATGTGGGGCTAAGTGGCATGTTGCACGGTCTGTTTGCTTATGGCGCACTGAAAGATATCCAGATGAAGATCCGCTCTGGTTATCTATTATTTGCCGGGGTCTGTGCCAAGGTAGCCTATGAACAGTACTATGGCGCGACCGATCAGATCACCAAATTGATCGACGCTAGGGTCGCCACCGAGGCGCACCTGGTAGGCGTGGTCAGCGGGATCTTACTATTCCTGCTATTGCGCCAATTAAAGCGTTTCGCCCGTTAATCCTACGGACAGATCTCGCTGGACATGGCCTCAATAGGGGCGATGAAAAAGGCTAACCTCAGGTTAGCCTTTTTCATCTCCGACGTGCTTTAAGCCCGTAAACCTTAAAGACTCAAACCTTGGAGGCCTAAACCTTAACCGCTTAAGCCTTAATCAGAGCTTCGCGCAACGCCAACACTTCGTCTCGCAGCGCCGCCGCCTGCTCAAACTCAAGATCTCTGGCGTGCTGATGCATACGTTTTTCCAGCTCATCGATCTGGTGACTGAGGCTCGCGGCATCTTGCTTAGCATAGGTCGTGCGTGACTCGGCCACTTTATGATATTTCGGCAGCACCTTAGCCGTATGCTCGTTATGACCACCAAGATCCATCACATCGGCGATCTTTTTCGATACCCCTTTAGGCGTTATACCATTGGCCTGATTGAATTTATGCTGCTTCTCTCTACGCCGCTCGGTTTCCCCTATCGCCTTGGCCATCGACTTAGTCACCTTATCACCGTAGAGGATAACCTTACCGTTAACGTTACGCGCCGCTCGGCCAATGGTCTGAATCAATGAACGTTCAGAGCGCAAGAAGCCCTCTTTGTCGGCGTCCAATATGCACACCAACGACACTTCTGGCATATCCAAACCTTCCCTGAGTAGGTTAATCCCCACAAGCACATCAAATACCCCAAGACGCAGATCGCGAATGATCTCGACCCGCTCTACAGTATCTATATCTGAATGCAGATAGCGTACCTTAACCCCATGTTCGTCCAGGTACTCGGTGAGATCCTCAGCCATACGTTTGGTCAAAGTCGTCACCAACACCCTCTCGTTAACGGCCACACGTTTATTCGCCTCAGACAAGAGATCGTCAACCTGAATCGCCACAGGCCTCACTTCAATCTCTGGATCCAACAGCCCAGTAGGACGGACCACCTGCTCGGCGATCTCCCCTTCACTCTTATCGAGTTCATATTGCGCAGGCGTCGCCGACACAAAAATAGTCTGGGGCATTAACGACTCGAACTCTTCAAACTTAAGTGGGCGATTGTCTAATGCCGAGGGTAAACGAAAACCATATTCCACCAGGTTCATCTTGCGCGACCTGTCGCCTTTATACATGGCGCCAATCTGAGGCACAGTCACATGAGACTCATCCAGGATCAGCAAACCATCTGCCGGCAGATAATCAAGCAGGGTTGGTGGCCCCTCGCCTGGACGTCGACCCGACAGGTAACGTGAGTAGTTTTCGATGCCGGAGCAGTAGCCTAGCTCTGTCATCATCTCGATATCATATTGCACCCGCTCCGAGATACGCTGAGCTTCGATCAACTTATTATTGTCCAGCAGATACTGTTTACGCTCTCTCAGTTCCTGCTTTATCTCCTCGGTGGCTGCGAGGATCTTCTCTCTTGGCGTCACATAGTGGGTCTTGGGGTAAACCGTGGTACGTGCGATCCGCTGTAAGATATGACCAGTCAGTGGGTCAAAGAGACTGAGGCGGTCGATCTCATCGTCAAACAACTCAACACGGATCGCCTGCTTATCGGATTCCGCCGGGAAGATATCGATCACCTCACCACGCACCCTGAATGTGCCGCGATCTAACTCGATATCATTACGGGTATATTGCAACTCACTCAGGCGCTGAAGGATCTCGCGCTGGCCCATAAAATCGCCCTGGCGCAGATGAAGCAACATCTTCATATAGGATTCAGGGTCACCCAAACCATAAATGGCTGAGACAGATGCGATCAGCACCACATCTTTGCGTTCCAGCAACGCCTTAGTCGCCGACAGGCGCATCTGCTCAATATGGGCGTTAACCGATGCGTCCTTTTCGATGAAGGTATTGGTCGAAGGCACATAGGCTTCGGGCTGATAATAGTCGTAATAGGAAACAAAATACTCAACGGCATTATGAGGGAAGAACTCCTTCATCTCGCCATAAAGCTGAGCCGCCAGGGTCTTGTTGGGCGCCATAATAATGGTGGGGCGCTGCATCTGCTTAATGACGTTGGCAATGGTAAAGGTCTTGCCTGAGCCCGTCACCCCCAGCAGCGTCTGACTAGCCAGGCCGGATTCGAGTCCCTCTACGAGCTGCTTGATGGCTGTAGGCTGATCGCCAGCCGGCTGATATTGAGATACGAGGTCGAACGCTGATTCACTCAATGGTGCACTCCTTTATAACAGTGCACCTATCTTAATTGACCCAAACTCATTAGCCAATTGCGAACCCTGTTTTTATTCGCGAGCAGATTTAACCAAAATAGCACCTAAACATCATCAAGTTGTCATGTAACTTTAGTACAAGGTAGAAACCTCCTCCTTTAGATTAAAAAACAGCCAAAAACCTAAGGCTAGAGCCAGATTAATACACAAGTTATCGCCTAAATCTGATTACATATTTGTAACGCCGCCACTTTTATTGCTCTACGGGGCTTGATTTTTATAAGTTATTGATAAACAGTGACAATATTAAGAGTAGCTAAATCTCGTCATTTTAAGTACAAGTCCCAATCCATCGGGCTTTGACCGTAGGTTTTCGTCCTAACCCACAGGTTTATCCACAGATTTAGTGGATAAGTCGCGCAACCTCAGGAGAATCGCGGCTTTAGGGCTATTTAAGCGAATGGTGAGATTTCATTGATGAGATGAAATTTTACTACATTTGAAAATACGACTGTCCGACAAAAATGCTTGCCATGCCATAATCTCCGTCGAAAAATCGTTAATAGGTGATAATTTTCAGCCAGATATGGCCGCGAAATAGCCAAAATGCCCACTTAGCGATCACTATGCGCATTAGATGAGCACTTAACAGCATAATTACACTTTTTTTGCCAAGTCGAGTTGACTCGTGTGTAAGAGCGATTTAATATGCGCTCCGTCTTCAACGACGAGTCGCTTATACGATTCCCCAGTAGTTCAGTCGGTAGAACGGCGGACTGTTAATCCGTATGTCACTGGTTCAAGTCCAGTCTGGGGAGCCAAAGCGGTCATTGAAGAAGATAGTTAAGCATTATGTAGTTCCCCAGTAGTTCAGTCGGTAGAACGGCGGACTGTTAATCCGTATGTCACTGGTTCAAGTCCAGTCTGGGGAGCCAAATGTTTAACCATATAAGTATCTGTTCCCCAGTAGTTCAGTCGGTAGAACGGCGGACTGTTAATCCGTATGTCACTGGTTCAAGTCCAGTCTGGGGAGCCACTTATACTTATACTTATATAGATAGCGAAGTTTCTACTCCCCTGTAGTTCAGTCGGTAGAACGGCGGACTGTTAATCCGTATGTCACTGGTTCAAGTCCAGTCTGGGGAGCCACTTCACTATCCTATTCCACTAAAGATTCCCCAGTAGTTCAGTCGGTAGAACGGCGGACTGTTAATCCGTATGTCACTGGTTCAAGTCCAGTCTGGGGAGCCATCTTCTTCGTTATCCTCTCACGCTTCGTCTAAAAAATCTCATCTGCCATAAAGCGTTAGACTATCCGTTTCAAATTTAGCTAGAATGAGTAATCGATTGTCTTAGGTTACTATTTATGGGCGTTGGAAAATCAATTCATCTACTTCTTATTGCAGTTTGCCTGACCCTGATAGCAATAGGTTATCAAGGCCAAAAACAGCAGATAGTTAGGCTCGCCGACACCCAGCTTAAAGAATATCAAGCCAATCCTCTTTGGCAGCAAGCCCTCCCAGAAGATGGCAAAGCCCTCTTTGCGCTGTTAAGTAAAGAGTATGACTTTCAGTTTTTTCAATATGTGCATCAGCTAGATGGCAATCTGAATTACACCCATGGCCAGCTCATTCCAACCAGTCATGATCTTGCCACATTGCTGTTTAGCCAACTAAGAGATGACACACGGGCCCTCGCCCAGGGTAGATTGCAGGTTAAACTCGCTAGCCGCGGCATCGCAAATGACGCCGTCAATCAATTTATACAAAGCCTATATTGGATTGGTGGTACCTATTTGGTTCTTGCCCTATTGGTCTCACTCATCATACATCGCCAAAAGCGCAGTGTTCGTTACGCCGTTGAAGCACTCGATACCTTAGCTGAACTTAAGTTTGACGCCATAGCACACTCGCGTTTTAAAGGAGAGCTGAAACCCTTAGGCAAGGCCATAGAGCATTGTCGCAGCGCATTACATGAGAAATTCGATAAGATAAAAAAGGATAATGAGCAGCTCAATCGAGAAGCTTACCAAGATCCCATAACCCTTTTTGGCACGCGCCCTAAATTTACCGAAAAGCTTGATGCAATCGCCAAACCAGGTAAAGACAGAATTGGGTTGATGGCGATGATCAAGGCAACCGAACTGGGACATGTCAACCAGAGTATGGGGCGCGCCGCCGGTGACGATTACCTTTCGGGTGTTGCTAACTGTATTCGTAAGGCGCTACAAGGGATCCCCAATATTGAAGCATTTCGACTCTCAAGCGCCGACTTTGCCGTGTTTATTCCCGACCTAGTCCTTAAAGATGCCCATGGGCCTTTAGAAAAGTTAAAGGCGGAATTTGATGAATTCCAGCAAACTAGCGATCTCGACGCCACCGCCTATATCGGCTTGGTTCCCTACCAGCAAGGGGGGGATGCCCTATCGCTCGTCTATATCGCCGATGCAGCCGTCAGCATAGCCCAGACCCTAGGTCCCAACAGCTATCATATTCAGGAGAAACTGACCGATGAGGAACTGATTGGCGATTCTCATTGGAAACTGGCAATCGAAGATATCATTAAACGCCGAGCGATTAAGTTTCAAGCACAGGACATTCAACCCTGCCGTGGCGCCGACAATATCTATAGCGAACTGCTGTCTCGCTTTTACAGTGCCGAAGGTAAATTCCTGCCCACAGGTACAGTGATTGCTATGGCAGAACGTCATGGCCTGAGTGTCGAACTCGATAAGATCATTATCTTAAGTACACTACGTTTACTGATTGACACACCCACGCTCACCGGCGCCTTAGGGATCAATATCAGCACCGCCTCGATGAATCAGCCAGACTTTACCGCTTGGCTCAGAGATCTCTTAGTGCGTCAGCGCCAAATCGCCTCACGCATAGTGCTTGAGGTCAACGAGGCCGGCATGCAAGCGAATATCAGTCAGGCGCACAAATTCGTTCGCGATATGCATGGTGTTGGTGCACGGGTCGCGGTTGAGCACTTTGGGATGGGCTTCACCTCGTTTAAATTCTTTAAAGAAGTTCGGCCAGATTTTATCAAACTCGACGGTAGTTATTCCCAATCTATCGACAGCGACGCTAACAACCGTTTCTTCGTTAAGATGATTGTCGATGTTGCCCGAAAACAGTCAATCAAGGTGATAGCGTCCAGCATAGAACAGCAGGAAGAAAAGTTTGCCTTAGAACAACTTTTGGTCGATGGCCTACAAGGCTATTACATCGCTAAGCCTAAGCCCTTATCACCAAAGGATGAGCAAACAGCGCGCAATCAGACCGCTGGATAATTAATCCCTGCATTCTTTGTGTTGTTTATCCCGGCCGAAAGGCTGATAATAAGCGATAAATTAGATATAGATAACCCATTGAGATGAGCGAATATCTCCTCCTATTGGTCGGCACAGTGCTGGTCAATAATTTTGTATTAGTTAAATTTCTCGGTCTCTGCCCATTTATGGGCGTCTCGAGCAAGCTGGAATCAGCTATAGGGATGTCGATGGCGACAACCTTTGTGCTGACGCTTGCCTCCATTTTGAGTTATCTAGTTGATAACTATCTGCTGACACCATTTGATTTAAACTATCTGCGCACCATGGCCTTTATTCTGGTGATCGCTGTTGTAGTGCAATTTACCGAAATGCTGGTGCAAAAAACCAGTGCCTCACTCCACAGAGCGCTCGGTATCTATCTGCCCCTGATCACCACCAACTGCGCCGTTTTAGGCGTAGCTCTGCTCAACGTCAACGAGAAGCACGATTTTATCGAGTCGGCTATCTATGGTTTTGGCGCCGCAGCAGGTTTCTCGATTGTATTGATCCTCTTCTCAGCCATGCGCGAGCGACTTGCCGCCGCCGATGTGCCTATGCCTTTTAAAGGCGGTGCCATCGCTATGATCACCGCGGGACTCATGTCACTGGCCTTCATGGGCTTCACAGGTTTGGTTAATTAAGCATGAGCCAAGTTATTATTGCCATTATCCTTTTAGGATTACTCGCTCTCGCCTTTGGTGCGCTACTAGGTTACGCCGCAGAAAAATTTAAGGTCGAAGGCGATCCCATTATCGATCAGGCTGAGGCTTTGTTGCCCCAGACTCAATGTGGCCAATGCGGTTACCCAGGCTGTCGCCCCTATGCCGAAGCGATAGCTAACGGTGAAAAGATCAATAAGTGTCCTCCGGGCGGCACAGCCACAATGGAAAAACTGGCCGAGCTTATGGGCGTCGACCCTGAGCCGTTAACCGCCTCGGCAGAAACTCAAGTAAAGAAGGTCGCTTTCATTCGCGAAGAGGAGTGTATCGGTTGCACCAAGTGCATTCAGGCTTGCCCTGTGGATGCGATTTTGGGCACAGGTAAACAGATGCATACTGTCATTACTGATTACTGTACCGGCTGTGATCTCTGCGTCGAGCCCTGCCCGGTCGATTGCATCGATATGATCCCTGTAGCCGAAACCCTACAAAACTGGAGCTGGCAACTCAATGCCATACCTGTGGTCAATATTAGCGAGGAATCTAAGTGTTAACCTTGTTAGAACAGATAGATAAAGGCACACTGTGGCGTATCCCCGGCGGTATTCATCCTCCAGAGCATAAATCCCTATCGAATCAAAATAAGATAGCCAAACTGCCCCTTGCAGCGCACTACGTAGTGCCTGTACCCGGCGTTGGCGAAACTTGCACCTTAGCCGTTAAAGTGGGTGATACTGTGGCCAAGGGCCAGGTGCTGACACAAGGTGAAGATTTCCGTCATCTGCCAGTACATGCGCCAGTCTCCGGTAAGGTGACCGCCATTGAGGCTCGCCCTAGTAATCACGCCTCTGCGCTGCCTGTATTAAGCTGTGTGATTGAAAATGACCACCAAGAGCGGTGGATAGACACGGTTCACGCCCCTTTGAGCCTCGATGACGTCGCCGAAATGGACAATCAAGCTATCTTGAGTCGCATTCAGGCTGCGGGTATTGCCGGTCTGGGAGGCGCGGCCTTCCCTACTCATATCAAACTGACCCCTGTCAGTGATATCGAACTGCTGATCATCAATGGGGTGGAATGTGAACCCTATATCACCTCAGATGACAAGCTGATGCAGGAAGAGTGCGATGAAATCATTCGCGGCATAGAGATCATCCATCAGCTACTTGGGCCAAAACGCATTATTATTGCAATAGAGGACAACAAGCCCGAAGCGATTGAACAGATAGGACACAGTCTCAACCGCAGCAAACTGCCAAGTAATTGTGCCAGAGTCGCAAAGATCCCGACCCTCTACCCTTCGGGTGGGGAAAAACAACTGATCCAGATCCTTACGGGTCAGGAAGTACCATCAGGCGCTATACCCGCTAATCTGGGGATCTTGGTTCAAAACGTTGGCACCGCCTATAGTATCGCTCAAGCGGTTTATCGCAACATGCCACTGCTAGAGCGTGTTGTTACCCTCACAGGGCAAAATGTCAGCAAGCCTGGTAACTATTGGGTACCCATAGGAACGCCTGTGGCACACTTGCTAAAGGTCTGCCAATTTAAAGGCAATTTAGATGCACCTGTGATAGTCGGTGGTCCCATGATGGGCTATATGCTACCCAATTGGGATGCACCTATCACCAAAGGTACTAACTGCCTCTTGATGCCGAGTACGCAAGAAATAGCGCCACAGAGCCCAGAGCAGCCTTGTATCCGCTGCGGTGAGTGTGCGGTAGCCTGCCCAGCTCAACTACTACCACAGCAGCTCTTTTGGCACGCTAAAGCGCAAGAATATGACAAGGCGGCGAGTTACAACCTAAGAGACTGTATCGAATGTGGCTGTTGCAGTTATGTCTGCCCAAGCGATATCCCCTTGGTTGAATATTACCGCGTAGCGAAATCGGCGCTAAAACAGGAAGCCGAAGAGAAGAAACAGGCCGAACTCGCCAAACAGCGCTTCGATTCCCGCACACTAAGACTCGAGCAGGAAAAGCAGGCGCGGGAAGAGAAAGCAAAACAAGCGGCAGAGCGGCGCAAGACCCAGATGACAGGCTCTGATAAAGATGCTGTCGCTGCCGCCATGGCAAGGATTAAGGCGAAAAAGGCCGATCAAGAGCAAACTCAGACACCTGAGCCAACACAAACTGAGGCTACAGCCGCTGATAGCCCTGTGAATCCACAAGAAGTGAAACCACAAGATAAGGTCGCCGCAGCCATCGCTAGAGCCAAGGCGAAAAAGGCCGCGCAAAAAGCAGAAGCTGAACCTGCAGCAACAACGGAGTCTAGCGTAACGCTAGCAAGTGGTGATAGCAGCACGGCCGCTCCGAGTCAGAAAGAGAAAGTCGCCGCAGCCATCGCCCGTGCCAAAGCGAAAAAGGCCGCGCAGCAACAGTCGCCAGCAGCTGAAATTGACCAAGAGCCGGCTCAGACAGACAAGCAGACAGCCCCTTTAAGCCAACAGGAGAAAGTCGCCGCAGCCATCGCCCGTGCCAAGGCCAAGAAGGCGCAGCAGGCAGGCTTAACAGAGCAGTTAAGGGAAGCGCCAACTGATACGGCTGCACCTATCGATGATGCCGAGGCGATTAAGAAGGCCAAAATCGCTGCCGCGGTCGCTAAAGCCAAGGCGAAAAAAGCCCAACAGGCGGGTTTAAACCAAGAGCAAACAGTCGCTAGCGCAGAACAAGCCTCTGACGAAGCGCCTGTCATGGCTAATAAGGCAGTTGCTTCTGTAGCCCCCGTTGACGATGCCGAGGCGCTCAAGAAGGCTAAAATCGCCGCCGCGGTCGCTAAGGCCAAGGCGAAGAAGGCCCAACAAGCGGGTTTAAACCAAGAGCAAACAGTCGCTAGCGCAGAACAAACCTCTGACGAAGCCCCTGTCATCGCTGAAAAGCCAGTTGCTTCTGTAGCCCCCGTTGACGATGCCGAGGCGATTAAGAAGGCTAAAATCGCCGCAGCGGTCGCTAAAGCCAAGGCGAAAAAAGCCCAACAAGCGGGTTTAAACCAAGAGCAAACAGTCGCTAGCGCAGAACAAGCCTCTGACGAAGCGCCTGTCATGGCTGATAAGCCAGTTGCTTCTGTAGCACCTGTTGACGATGCCGAGGCGCTCAAGAAAGCCAAAATCGCCGCTGCGGTCGCTAAAGCTAAGGCAAAGAAACTGGCAAAGGCCCAAGCTGATAACTCAACCAATGAGCACAAGGATTAACCATGGCATTTAAGTTGGCCTCATCGCCACACCTTTCAACCAAAGCACAAACCCGCGGGTTAATGTTTAAGGTCATGCTGTGTGCCCTACCGGGCGTACTGGCCCAGTGCTACTTTTTCGGTTGGGGCACCCTGATCCAAATCGTCTTCGCCATCGGCGTAGCGCTGGCCACAGAGGCTGCGGTGTTAAAGCTGCGCGGTCGCCCTGTAGGAAAAACCCTCAGTGATAATAGCGCCGCGTTAACCGGCCTACTGATTGGTGTTGCGATTCCTGCGCTTGCACCATGGTGGATTGCAGCCATTGGGGTGATCTTTGCCATCTTAGTGGTAAAGCAACTTTATGGCGGCCTAGGTAATAATATCTTTAACCCAGCCATGGCCGCCTATGTCATGCTGCTTATCTCCTTCCCGGTACAGATGACTACCTGGGTGGCCCCTAGCGGCGCCGCATTGCACGGCACGGATCTATTACTAAGCCTAAGTATTATCTTCCAAGGCGCCGATGCTGAGCAGATCCTCGCCTATCGCGCTGGGTTCGATGGCATGACCATGGCGACCCCACTGGATGCTGTGAAAACGGGTCTATCAACTGGCTTAACCATCAACGAGATCCTGCTCAAACCCAATTTTAGCGATGGCTTCGGCATCGGCTGGGCAATCATTAACCTGGCTTACCTTGCTGGCGGCCTGGTAATGCTGAAACTCAAATTGATCCGTTGGCAGATCAGTACGGCAATTCTTGCCAGCCTGTTTATCTGTGCAAGCATAGGTTATCTGTTAAGCCCTGATACCCATATGGGCCCCTTATTACACTTGTTCTCCGGCGCCACTATGCTAGCGGCTTTCTTCATTGCCACAGATCCCGTTACAGCCGCAACCAGCACCCGTGGACGCTTAATATTCGGCGCGCTCATCGGTCTTTTGGTCTACGTGATACGTAGCTTTGGCGGTTACCCGGATGCCTTTGCCTTTGCTGTGCTGCTGGCAAACCTGTGCGCGCCCTTTATCGATTACTATGTCAAACCCCGTGCCTATGGCCACAGAGCTAGCCACTAAGCCCACGGCAGGAGTATGAAGTGAAACGTTCTATAGTCAAAAATGCTACTCTGCTCGGTCTGTTTGCCCTGCTGTGCACCGCACTGGTGGCCTTAGTCAACCAGTTTACCTTTGAGCGTATTAAGCAGCAGGAAGATCTTGAGTTGATGCGCACCCTGCATCAGATCATCCCAGATGATATGCATGACAATGCGTTGATCGAGCACTGCATTCTTATTCAGGACGCAGCGGCTTTAGGCGTCGAGGAACCACTGCCAGCCTATATCGCCAGTAACCAAGGTGAGCCAGTGGCCATCGCCATCGAAACGGTCGCGCCCGATGGCTATAATGGCCAGATCAAGCTGATCGTCGCCATCGATGCAAAAGGTGAAGTGCTAGGGGTGCGTACCCTTAATCACAACGAGACGCCGGGTCTTGGCGATAAGATCGAGCTGCGAAAGTCCCCTTGGGTATTTGGCTTTAACGGTCAAAGCCTTCAAGATGATCAGGACAAACGCTGGGCAGTGAAAAAGGATGGTGGTCAGTTTGATCAATTTACCGGTGCCACCATTACCCCCAGAGCCTATGTTGGCGCGGTGCGACGTACCCTGCTCTACTTCAACACTAATAAACAGACCCTGTTGAGTCGTCCAGCCAATTGTGAGGTCAACTATGAGTAACTATCGCGATATCGCTTGGCAAGGACTGTGGAAAAACAATCCTGGCTTAGTACAACTCTTGGGGCTTTGCCCTCTGCTGGCGGTTACCGCTACCTTAACTAACGCCATTGGCCTTGGTTTGGCAACCTTAGTGGTGCTGGTTGGCTCAAACGTGCTTGTCTCTCTGGTGAGAGAGTTTGTCCCGAAAGAGATCCGTATCCCGGTATTTGTCATGATCATTGCCGCGCTGGTGACCTGTGTGCAGTTGTTGATCAACGCCTATGCCTATGGCCTTTACCTATCACTAGGGATCTTCTTACCACTTATCGTCACCAACTGCGTGATTATCGGCCGCGCCGAGGCCTTTGCGTCGCGTAATAACGTTGTTAAGGCTGCGTTTGACGGGTTAATGATGGGGGTCGGCTTTACCTTAGTGTTAATGGCGCTTGGCGCTTGTCGTGAAATCTTGGGCCAAGGCACTCTGTTTGACGGTGCCGATCTCTTATTAGGCGATTGGGCAAAAGGGCTCACAATACATCTTTGGCAGGTGGATACCAACTTCCTATTGGCCATGCTGCCGCCAGGCGCCTTCATCGCCATGGGGTTTCTGATCGCCATCAAAAACCTGATCGACAAGCAGCTCGAGGCACGCAAACCCGCAGCCGAAGCCGCACCTGCCGTCACCCGTGCCCGTATCACTAAGGTGAGTTAAGTCATGAATAAAGAGAAGCGAATAAAAATACTGGAGATTCTTCGCGACAATAATCCAAAACCAGAAACAGAACTTAACTTCTCATCCCCTTTTGAGCTCTTGGTTGCCGTCACCCTGTCGGCACAGGCCACGGATGTTAGCGTCAACAAAGCTACCGATAAACTGTTTCCGGTGGCTAATACGGCCCAGGCTATCTATGATCTCGGTGTCGAAGGTCTAAAGCAATATATTAAGACCATAGGCCTGTACAACAACAAGGCGATTAACGTCATCAAGGCGTGCGAGATCTTGATTGAAAAGTATAACGGTGAAGTACCTGAAAACAGAGAGGCGCTCGAGGCATTACCGGGTGTGGGCCGAAAAACTGCCAACGTGGTATTAAACACAGCTTTTGGTTGGCCGACTATCGCCGTCGACACCCATATTTTTCGTGTCGCCAACCGCACCAAATTTGCCATGGGCAAAAATGTGGATCAGGTTGAGCAAAAGATGTTAAAGGTGGTCCCAGCCGAATTTAAGGTAGATGTGCACCACTGGTTTATCCTGCATGGCCGCTATATATGCACCGCTCGTAAACCTAGGTGCGGCGCCTGTATTATTGAAGATTTATGCGAATTTAAAGATAAAGCTGACTAACTAGCCAGCTTTAACAACTTGATTTTATATATTACTTTTTAGCGTGAGACAGGCTTTATTCACACGCTTAAACAAATCATCAATGAACCTTATGTCAATTGGTGAACGCCTATACTAGCGTCATTTTGATGGGGAGATTTTCCAGTGCGCTAGCGGATACTCGTCTAACTGGTAAATTCTCACCCAGTCATAACTGGCTCTCATTGGGTAAATATTGCGCTTTTTATTACCACCGAACACTGCTTGAATATCGTCATTTGGGATCCAAAAATTCATCATTAATTGTGTTAGATTATCGGGTATTGGTGTCGGAAACTTTTGTTCATTCTGGCATACAGGTTTACATGCTAAATCCTTTAATGACAGTGTCTTATAAATTTTTCCGTCAACAAACCATTTGATCGCTGAGGGCGTCCACTCGATAGCATACACTCGCCATTCATCTGCGGGGGCGATGTTAATTTTATCTTCCCATGCGCCCCACTGCCGGGTTTCCAACCAGTTAGCGGCGTCAAGGCCATAAATTAAATTAGCTTGAAACTTATCAGGACGCCCACCTTCTAACTCAACATCTATTTCTTCCCACTCTTTAGGCTCACCCTCATGGGTATAGGTGAAAAAAGAAGAAATATAGCCCGAAGCCAATGCTCGATTAGGTGCTTTCATTCTGGTTTCGAAGCGTCCATATTTGATCTGTTTATTAGAACGCGTTCTTAGCTCACCACAACTGTAATCATAAGCAGGCTTCATCATCTGATGGTCTTCAGACCAACTACTGGCGACATATTCTTTCTCAATAATCAGATTTAATTGTCCATTAGAGACGTCCACACCTTGAGGCTGAAATCGACACACTGACTCACTGCCGACGGCGCCATCGCCCTTTGACCATATCTCTGAGTTAAATTTATCGAATCGTTCATCTAAAACAAGTGAATAGCCTTTGTACTGCCCTGTGTATCCATTGTAAGCGACGGGTAACTCATCGGTATTGTCTAAAACGGAATGAGTGCAACTTACCATCATCAAAGCTGCTATGAATGGCGTGATGCAACCTAGAGTTTTTGTCAAAAAAGTCTGTTCCATCTATCAGTCCCTTAATCAGTAACGAAAGGCGATGAGTTAAAGAGTAATCGTTACATTAAATATGAGGTCAACTCAATGTCGAAATGGATCACTCACCTCTCACTGCACATTTCAACCTTACCTAATGACGCAAAGTGACCTAAAAAATCCCGTGGTAAAATCGACTCCTATAATCACCAACCGCACTAAGTTTGCCCTGGGCAAAAATGGGGTTCAGCTAGAGCAGCAGATGTTTAAAGATGGTCCAGAAAGATTTTAAAGTCGATGCAGTTCAATGGTTTTTGGTAAATATAATGGCAATTTAAACAGAAAGTCTATGCTGACGAGTAAGCCACAAAAAAGCCGCTTTCGCGGCTTTTTTACACTTAAAACATACAAACAAAGAAAATAGATAAAAAGATGGCTATGGTAACCGTTAGACCTAAGGCCATTTTCAATTCGCTTGGCATCGACAACTCCTTTAATGACGGGGACTGCATTATCTCAGGCACAGGGGTGAACACCAGCCATATCCCTGAATTATGTGACCCTGATCAACCCATGTATCACCCTAAAAACCGTACAAACCCATCAAGCTAATAGTGTAAATTTAACCGTTTAAGCTAAGGCAACTCTCTGCCCTTATTGCATTTCAATAACAGGTAAAAAAGGTATACTTGTCACCGACACTAATCCTAAACCGAGGACGTTATGGCACAACTTTTACACACTATGCTAAGAGTCGGTGATCTTGATCGTAGCATACATTTTTACACCGAAGTTTTAGGCATGAAGCTGCTGCGCAAGTCGGAAAACCCTGAATACCGTTACACCTTGGCCTTTGTTGGTTTCGATGAAGAGTCTAGTGGTGCAGCCGTGGTCGAGCTAACCTACAACTGGGATACAGACAAGTATGATCTCGGTACAGGCTTTGGCCACCTGGCCATTGGCGAAGCCGATATCTATAGCCGCTGCGCCGCCATCGAAGCCGCTGGCGGCAAGGTGACACGCCAACCTGGACCTGTTGCCGGTGGTACCACAGAGATCGCCTTTGTCGAAGATCCTGACGGTTATAAGATTGAATTCATTCAGATGAAATCAGCCCAACAAGGCTTAGGCTAACACGATAAGCTAAGCATAAAAAAAGCGCCCTAGGGCGCTTTTTACATTCAGTCTATCGATTAGAACTTAACAGTAATTCCACCATAGATTTGACGACCGATTGTGTCGTAAACCTCTGGTACGGTACCTGCTTCGTTACCACTTGCAACCATCATAGGCTTCTCATCGGTGAAGTTCTTCAGACCTAGGCTCGCCGTAATGCTATCGTTGATGTGGTACATACCCGAGATATTGTGGTACAAGATTGAATCAATGGTATCACCATAGTTGATATCATCCATCTCACCGATATAACGGTTAGAGTACATTAGGCTCCAGTCACCCTGTCCGGCTTTCACGCTGAAGTTATTCTTTACCTTAGCGTAACCACCAAACATGCCGCCGATAGTGCCTGTGTAATCGATACCATCCTGTTCAAATTTAACTAGGTAGGTCAAGTCGTTGCTAATGCTCCAATCTAAACCTAAGCCTTCGAAACGATAAGCCAGGTTAAAGTCGACGCCGCTGGTGTCTTGATAACCCACGTTAGTCAGCGGGTTGGTCAGGTTCTCAAGATTTCCATCTGGCGTGATGCCAAAGGTCTCACAAGCTGAGGTATCGCCACCATGACAGGCGTTAAGGCCCGCCTGAACGTCCAGACGCGAGATAGCATCAGTGATCTTGAAACGCCAGTAGTCCAACGTTAGTGACATACCATCGATATAGCTAGGAGAGTAAACCAGACCTGCTGTGTAAGACTCTGATGATTCGGCCTTCAGGTCTGCATCTGAGGTGTAGTTCACTAAAATCTGTGGATCTTGCTCGTTACCCCATGGATCATCTAGGTAATCGAAAGATCCTACGTTACCGCCAAACAATTCACTGACGTTAGGTGCTCGGAAGCCAGTAGCAGCAACAGCCCGTAGCATCAGATCGTTGGTTGCTTCATAGGTTAGACCTATCTTCCAAGTCGACGCATTACCAAAGGTTGAATAATCATCGAAACGCAGCGCAAATTCACCTGTTAGTTTGTCGGTAAACGGTACACTTACCTCTTGGTAAACAGAGAAGACGCTGTAGCTACCGTCGGTTGGATCTTGCTGGGCAGCGGTACCTTCACCAGCAACAATCACTGCATCTGGATTGTAGTAACCGCTGTCGTGACGATATTCTGCGCCGATCGCATAAGCCACTGGGCCCGCGTCCAAATCAAACGCTTCACCACTGATCACACCTGAAACGATGTGTTGCTCGTTACCGCCGGTTGTATTTTCTAAGTAGCTAATGTCATTGATGACATCTTGCGACAGTGGGTCACCGCTAAACCAAGCATCCTGGTTATCATAAACAGACTGTGCCATGTTTTTAGCGTTGATTGAGTTGTGTACCCAAGTTTTCGCCTTGTTCTTACCATAGGTGTAAGCCACATCCCACTGAATACCCGTGTGAACATCCAACTCGCCGGCTAAGCCTGCTGAGACACGCAGAGTATCAGTGTCTTGCTCATAGATACGATTACCCGCATCATTGGTTCTTCTACGGTACTCAACGCGGTCCTGATCGTCTGGCGTAATTCCGCCAGCAAGCATGGCATCAGTTAAGGTAATGCAGTTACCTGTTGAGCTAGGTGTACATACATCTAACATTACAGAAGCGGGCTGGGCCGCCATCATCTGCTCAGATTTACGCTTGGTATAAAGAATGTCACCGGTAAAGACGATGTCATTTGCAAACTCTTGAGTGGCATTAGCAAAGAAGCTGTAACGCTCGTTGGGTGTCTGTAGCCAGCTGTCCTGGGTATAGTCGTAACCTTCGGTGCGATCGACCCAGTTACCGTTTTCATCTTGTACCTTACCGCCTAAAGTACCTGTAGGAATATAGCTACTAGACCCCTTCTCTACCCAATCGCGATCTCTTTGCATGACGCCACCACGATCTGAGTAAGCCACACCAAAGGTATAGTTACCACCATCGGTATTAAAACCGTATAGCGCACTGATCTCAGCATTTTCACCATCACCCTTATCGGTTGCGCCGCCGTTAATATCGAGCTGGAAACCTTCGAAGTCTTTCTTGGTGATGATGTTCACTACACCAGCAATGGCATCAGAACCATAAACCGCCGAGGCACCATCTTTTAAGATCTCAACACGGGCAATCATGGCAACTGGAATGGTGTTTAAGTCTACAGCGCTATCAGCACCCGAACCAGAGTTAACCATACGGCGACCATTTAACAGTACCAAGGTACGGCTAGCGCCCATACCACGCAGGTCTACCTGGGCAACACCATCGGCACCATTGTTGGTCGTAGAGCCTGCAGCCATACCCGCCATGGCTGGTTGAGCTTGCAGGATCTCGTCAACCGAGTTGTAGCCTTCGGCGCGAATCGCACTGGCATCAATAACGGTAACGGGTGAGGCTGTTTCCATATCCTGACGTTGAATGCGCGAACCTGTCACGGCAATACGTTCGAAAGAGGCGCTTTCTTCGGCAGCAACCACATTATTGCTAACAATAAATCCACTGGTTGATACTGAAGCAATTAAACTATATTTAACTGCTGCAGCTAATCTGCTTGTTTTTATCATGTAAATATTCTCCCTGATTCAATATTTTTATTCGGCGCCGTTCTTTTATTTATTCAACGCTCGATTCGATACTGTCTTGTCGCCATAAAAGCGTCAATCCACCAAATATTTAACCAATGAAAAATAAACGTTAATTTATGGTGTTTATTAAGTAACAAAGGACATTCCGATTTTTCTCAACCCGAGTGAATAAGCATTCACCTAGCGTAATTAACTAGATTTACGCTCATTAGCCAGTGATTTAAACCGCGACAGGTGCAACACAAATACAACGCACACAAATACCATAAGTGTGATCACCGTCACACAAACAGCATCTAAACAGCTGTTTAAATTTAGGTGAGTCACGCTATTGGCACATGAAAGCACCGCTGTTAACATTTCATTCGATAAGCTAGCCTGATGAATAAACATGCTGAAAAGGTCACTAACCAGGCTTAGTAACAATATTTTACATTGAGGGTAAAAATGTCAGATGATTAGATTCAACTGTGTATTTTAAGTACATCTAAAACACTGAGTTAAATTCATTTAAAGTGACTTAGGTATATAGAAAATTCACAATGATAAAACGCGTTTCATTATGATTAAGTCTTTAAGTAAAGTTTAAATTTATTAACACCAGACATTACATTTACAATAAATTTAAATTAAGACAAATAACGTATCAATAAGTTACTAAGCTATCGCCCTAGTAACCTTATGCAAATGAAAAAAACGAAATTTAAGAAAACGAATGCTTAACGCGTGATACAAATTGGCCTAGCAAGTGTTCTATACAAACTAAGAAAATAGTGAAGAACCCAAAGGTAAGGTGTGTCTACCTTTTTCCCAGAAAAAAGCGCGGACAAATGCCGCGCCGTTTCTCTTAAAGGTAAGAACGCTTATTCAGGCTTAATCAGATTAAAATGCTGATAGGCTCTAGCCGTAGCGATACGTCCCCTTGGCGTTCGTTGAATGAAGCCCTGCTGGATCAGGAAGGGTTCGAGTACGTCTTCGATGGTCTCACGCTCCTCGCCAATCGCCGCCGCCAGGTTATCTAAACCGACGGGGCCCCCCATAAACTTATCGATAATGGCCAGCAGTAATTTACGGTCCATATAGTCAAAGCCCTCAACATCCACATCCAGCATGTCCAAAGCACTCTCGGCAACCGCCTTATTAACCTCACCATCATGCTTCACCTCGGCGTAGTCACGCACCCGTCTAAGCAGACGGTTGGCAATACGGGGAGTTCCCCGCGAGCGGCGAGCCACTTCCACAGCCCCTTCTTGGTCGATTGGCAGTTCAAGAACCCTCGCTGAGCGCGTCACGATACTGCTGAGATCTTTAACGTTATAAAATTCGAGTCTTAGCGGTATGCCAAATCTGGCTCTAAGCGGCGAGGTTAAGGCCCCGGCCCTGGTAGTAGCACCAATTAGAGTAAAGGGAGGTAATTCGAGCTTAATAGAGCGGGCAGCCGGTCCCTCACCTATCATGATATCCAGCTGATAATCTTCCATCGCCGGATAGAGGATCTCTTCCACTACAGGGCTTAATCTGTGGATCTCATCAATAAAGAGTACATCGCCCGCCTCAAGATTAGTCAGCAGCGCCGCGAGATCTCCAGCTTTTTCAAGCACAGGACCAGAGGTCGACTTGATGTTGACCCCCATCTCGTTAGCGACAATCATCGCCAGCGTGGTCTTCCCTAAACCTGGTGGACCATAGATCAACATATGATCTAAGGCTTCACCCCGTTTCTGCGCCGCCTCAATAAATACCTTGAGCTGAGCACGAGTATCGTCTTGTCCCGTGTATTCATCGAGCAACTTAGGGCGCATCGCCCTGTCTATCTGCTCATCACGCTCCTCTATCCCCTGGGGCTGAGCATGAACTAACCTATCGGCTTCTATCATTTAATTCTCACTTTGGCGCTAAAGCATCGACTTGAGCGACGCCTTGATCAGTGTTTCCGAGTCCATGCCTTCCTTGAAGACACTGGAGACCGCCTTACTGGCTTGTGCTGGCTTATATCCTAACGCCAATAGCGCCGAGATGGCATCTTCTTCTGCACTGTTAACCACTGGCGCTGGCGTGTAATTGGATTGGAGCACAAACTCACGCTCGGATCCGTGGGACGCTTCCATCAGACTCTTTAACTTATCGCGCATCTCTACCAATAAGCGCTCAGCAGTTTTCTTACCCACACCAGGTAATTTCACCAAGGTGGCGATATCATCGTGCTCGACACACTTAACAAACTCGGCGGCGTTCATGCCAGACAAAATCGTCAGGGCCAGTTTAGGGCCGACGCCATTGGTCTTGATCAATAACCTAAACAGGGCTCTTTCCTGCTTGCTCATGAAGCCGTAAAGCAGCTGGGCGTCTTCACGCACCACAAAGTGGGTGTAGATCACCGCCTCCTGATTTAACTCAGGCAGTTCGTAGAAGCAGGTTAAGGGCATCTGCACCTCGTACCCCACACCAGATACTTCGATAAGCACTTCTGGTGCCTGCTTTTCGACTAATAATCCCCGTAAACGACCTATCATCTATATCTTCCGTATGTTCTCGCGCTGGCCTTACCGCCCAGGGCAATAAGACTCTGATATGTATGGAAATGGCACAGAGCAACGCCCAGAGCATCGGCCGCATCAGCCTGAGGCGCTGCGGGCAACTTGAGGATCTGCTGCACCATGTGCTGTACCTGACTCTTCTGCGCCCGGCCAGTGCCGACTACGGCATTTTTAATCTGAGTCGCCGAATATTCGGCAACTGGTAGGTCTGCATTGGTGGCGGCAACGATAGCCGCACCTCGGGCCTGACCCAGCTTGAGCGCCGAATCGGCGTTTTTGGCCAGAAATACCCGCTCGATAGCAAACTCATCGGGCTGGTATTGGCGGATGATCTCGCTAATGCCATCAAAAATAATCTTAAGACGCGATGGCAGATCATCCGATTGGGTGCGAATACAGCCACTGCCAAGATAAACTTGCTGCCTACCCTGGCACTGGATCACCCCATACCCAGTGATCCGCGAACCAGGATCTACCCCCAAAATGATCGGCATAGATAGCCTATTCCAGGGTGGCTAAGATCTCATCAGAGATCTCGGCATTATGATAGACCTCTTGGACATCATCATGATCTTCAAGGTTATCGATAAGGCGTAGAAACTTTGGCGCCGTCGCCGCGTCGAGCTCCGCCTTAGTCGAAGGCACCATGGTCACTTCAGCGTTGACCGATGCTAAGCCTGTCGCATCCAGTGCATCTTTTACCGCCCCGAAAGCGTCTGGTGTTGTGTAGACATCGATAGAGGTATCATCATTGGTTACGACATCTTCTGCGCCAGCATCGAGCGCCGCATCCATGATGGTGTCTTCATCGCTGCCTTCAGCATAAGAGATCACACCGCGCTTCTCGAACAGATAGGCAACCGAACCGTCGGTGCCCAGGTTACCACCAGACTTGCTGAAAGCATTACGCACACCAGATACGGTGCGGTTACGGTTGTCTGTCATGGTTTCCACCATAACGGCTGTGCCACCTGGACCATAACCTTCATACATGATGGTTTCCAGCACCTGACCGTCTAACTCACCGGCGCCGCGCTTAATGGCGCGCTCGACCGTATCACGGGTCATATTGTTTGACAGCGCCTTATCGATAGCGGCTCTGAGTCTGGGGTTTGAATCGGGATCTGAACCACCTTCCCGCGCTGCGACGGTGAGTTCGCGAATAAATTTGGTGAAGAGTTTACCGCGTTTGGCATCTTGTGCTGCTTTGCGGTGTTTGATGTTGGCCCATTTACTGTGACCGGCCATAGAAGACTCCTTATTCGAGTATGCCTCGAAAAAGCCGAGCTAGGTGCTCGGCTTAATGATTCAATATTGCGTTATTCCTGTTCTTTTTTCGCTTCGACTACGCTAACGCCGAGTTCCTCGAGCTGGACTGGGTTAGCAAATCCAGGCGCGTTGGTCAGAGGACATGCCGCGGTGGTTGTCTTAGGGAAGGCCATCACGTCACGAATAGAGCTTGCGCCCGTCATCAGCATCACAATACGATCCAGACCAAAGGCCAAACCAGCATGTGGTGGGGTACCATACTTGAGCGCTTCAAGCAGGAAGCCAAACTTCTCTTGAGCTTCCTCGTCGTTGATCCCCAGAATTCTGAACACGGCAGATTGCATTTCACTATTGTGAATACGCACCGAACCACCACCCAGTTCGCAACCGTTAAGCACCATGTCATAGGCGTCCGAAATTGCTGCCGTTGGGTTGGCTTCCAGCTCAGCAGGTGAGATACCACTTGGCGCGGTGAACGGATGGTGCATGGCGTGCAGACCGCCGTCAGAGGTGCGCTCGAACATTGGGAAGTCAACCACCCATAGTGGTTTCCAGTCACCTTGCAGCAGGTTGAAATCTTCACCTACTTTCAGACGCAGTGCGCCCATGGCTTCTGCCACTATGTTTGCCTTGTCCGCACCAAAGAGGATAAGGTCACCATTAGCCGCACCAGTGCGCGCTAGGATACCATTAACCACCTCTTCACTCAGGAACTTAAGCACTGGCGACTGAATGCCTTCCAGGCCTTTCTCCAGCTCGTTGACCTTCATCCATGCCAGCCCTTTGGCGCCATAAATGTTGACATACTTGCCATATTCGTCGAGCTGCTTACGAGACAGGCTGGCCCCACCTGGCACACACAGCACGGCCACACGGCCTTCACTGTCATTTGCTGGCTCTTGGAACACTTTAAAGTCAACGTCTTTGACCAAATCAGCCACATCGATAAGTTCAAGCGGGTTACGTAGATCAGGCTTGTCAGAGCCGTAACGACGCATCGCCTCGGCGAAGGTCATCTTAGGAAACTCACCCAGTTCGACATTAAGTAACTCTTTAAACAGACCACGAACCATCTCTTCTGTTTTATCCATCACCTCAGCAGAGGTCATAAAGGAGGTTTCGATATCGATCTGAGTAAATTCAG
This sequence comes from Shewanella marisflavi, assembly GCF_002215585.1. Classification (NCBI taxonomy): domain Bacteria; kingdom Pseudomonadati; phylum Pseudomonadota; class Gammaproteobacteria; order Alteromonadales; family Shewanellaceae; genus Shewanella; species Shewanella marisflavi. Next base: position 2,045,701 of record NZ_CP022272.1, on the reverse strand, counting down.
GCTGGCGGTCGGCACGCAAATCTTCATCACGGAAACATTTGACGATCTGATAGTAGCGATCAAAACCTGACATCATCAGCAGCTGCTTAAACAACTGTGGCGATTGTGGTAAGGCGAAGAACTGTCCCTTATAGGTACGGCTAGGTACCAGGTAATCCCTTGCTCCTTCTGGCGTCGCCTTTGTCAAAATAGGCGTTTCGATATCGAGGAAACCATTGCCATCGAGGAAACGACGCACGGCGCTGGTGACCTTAGAACGGAAGATGATGCGCTCGGCCATCTCAGGGCGACGCAGGTCCAGATAGCGATATTTAAGGCGCTGCTCTTCTGTATTGTGTTGATTTTTGTCCATGTTGATCGGCAAAGCTGGCGCGCTATTAAGTATGGTCAACGCCTTACCTAATACCTCGATTTCACCGGTGCGCATCTGATCGTTGATCTGGCTGTCAGGGCGAGCACGAACCAGGCCCTTAACCTGAACACAGAACTCGCTGCGCAGTGTGCTGGCGACATCGAATACCTCTGGCAAGTCAGGGTCATAAACAACCTGAATCACGCCTTCTCGGTCACGTAGATCAAGAAACACAACGCCGCCAAGATCGCGACTACGATTGACCCAACCTACGAGAGTAACTTCTTCCCCAACATGAGACCGATTAACGTCTCCACAATAATGACTGCGCATCTAACCCTTTCCTTTCATCCACAAGGCCTTGCTTGAGGATATTCAATACATGACAAAAGCGGCATTATAGTGAAATATTGCCGATTTCAAAACAACTTCATCTTCTTAAAATGAAGTAAACCTTTGGGTTGGATAAATATCCATCAATACCAAAGCACGCTTAACAAAATCAAGCGCTATGGTAGCAGCGACCCCCCTGTTTCATCGCCCGGGACATGAGTTTATCGGCTGTCTTAAGCAGCTCAACCACTGTATCGCCATCGTTTGGAAACATAGCAACGCCTATGCTGACCGATAGTGCCACATTCACACCATTGATCGCAAAGGGCGCGCTAAAACTACCGATAATGCCATCGGCCACCTGACACACGGTATCGAGGTCTTTGCTGCGATTTAACACCATCACAAATTCATTGCCACCAAAACGTGCCAAGGTATCAGATTTACGCACCGCCGCTTTAAGTTGCTGAGCCCCCTTCGCCAAAACGCTATCACCCACCTTATGACCGTAGGTCTGGTTGATATCAGGCATATTGTCAAAACTGATAAACAGCACGGCAAAAGGCGTCATATCTCGTCTGTGCATCAACACTGATTGCTGCAATCTGTCATCAAGCAAGCTACGGTTTGGTAGGCCTGTTAAGGCATCAAACTGACCCGCCTGCGAGATCTCAAAGGCCAGCTCTCTTGCGAGAATCTGGCGGCTGTGGTGTCCTCGCCATAGCAAATAAGCAATTAAAATAAAGCTCACTAATGCCAACGCATAGAAACCATTTTGGTAGTTCAACATCGTCTGCCAGCGACTTGTATCCTCTTTTACCCAATGCTGATAAATGGCCTGTTGTCGATCAGGGGTTAACTGGGCGATCGCCTGGTCCCACATAGGAACCAACTCTTTATATTTTTTATTAAAGGCAAAATGGCTTTGCTGCTGCGAAAAATCGGCCAACACAGACATCTTTAATGCCTTGTAGTCGCCCTGCTTTAACACCATGGCCATGTTGATCACTTTCTCGATAAAGGCATCGGCCTTACCTTGTGCCACCGCATCTACCCCGGCGCGACTATTGGGAACGATCACTAGCTCTATGCCGAGATCTTTATTCATCAGGTTGGCGATAAGCTGATAGCCTTCGACGACCGCTAAGCGTTTGCCACTCATCTGACTGAGATTGAATACCGTCACCTGATTTAAATTAGTCACCAAGCCCCAGGGTGACGGCCAATAGGCACTACTAAAGGCCAATTCCCGCTCGCGCTCCGGCGTGTAGGCGACGCTACCAACAACATCTACCTCGCCATTTTTTAGCGCATCGACCAGACTATTCCAGCGTTCATAAGCAACCGGTTGTACCTCAATGCCAAGCTGCTCGGCAATCCAGGTCGTGATCTCACTGTTGATGCCCATAAACTCACCACGCCCGTTAGCGTATTCCATCGGTGCCCAGGCACTAAGGTAACCCACTTTAAGCGTGCCCAAGCCTTGTAAATATTGACGCTGGGCCGGCGTTATCGTCACTGAACTGAGGAGAGTGTGAAAGCTGCGATCTTCTTTATCCAATATCCATTTACTCTCAATCGCGGCCAATTCGGCTGGATTAATAAGCTTAAATCCCGCAGCGATGCGCTGGGCGAGGCCTTTATCTTCGTTTCGCGTTAACGCATAAATGTCTGTGGTAAAGTCAAGCTGGCGATACTGATGAAAGTCAGGCCAGGAATCGGTTCGTAGCAGGTAGTGCTGGGTCCAGGCTGATGCCGCTACGAAAGCCGCGATGTGACCCTGCTGCGCCGCCTCAATCATCTGGGTCACATTCATATAAAGCTTTAGTTCAGATTCTGGTAACGCCTGCTTGAGCTTATCCAGATAGGGGGCGGTAGGCACGGCGCCAACCCGTTTCCCCTTTAGCTCATCCAGACTCGTCAGCGGACGCCCATGACTAAAGATGCGACTCTTGACCTGATAGGTTTTCCAGGCGCGGGTAAGATTAGTCTTCATAGTATCGCTTTCAGGATAGCCCACATGAATATCGGCCCTGAGATATTTGAGCTCATCCAGGCTGTCCTCCATGGATGCCGGGCGAAACTCTACCGCAATCCCTGTTTTTTTCGACCAGAGTTTCCAGATGTCGATATAGAGTCCATGGGGCTCGCCATCCCCACCTGTATCGGCAAAAGGTTGAATGCCTGTTGTGGTGGCAATCACTAAAGTATTGCTATCTTGGCTAAAGCCTAACCAACGTTTGTCTATCTCTGTGCGGCTGGCCTGAGTTAAGCGCTCAAAGCCGCGATTTATCAGACTGATCAACTCCGTACGCCCTTTCCTTACGGCAGGCACCAAAGCGGTTTTTTTTATTAACAAGCGATTGTCTAGGGGAAACTCCTCGAGCACTGCTCGGCTGACCGCATTATCTTTAAGGTAGCCTTCCATGCCCGCAAACACATCTACCTCACCCTCTACTACACCGCGCATGAGATCGGCCCGGCTATTATAGTAGCGATAACTGAGTCCATTGACCTGTTGACTCAAAATTGACTCATGAGAAGAGCCCTTCACGATACCAATGCGGTAAGGTAACAGGTCTTCGTAACTCTTTTTGTTTTTCAAACTATTGCGCACATAAAGATAGGTGCTGACATAAGCAATGGGCGCTGCGAAATCAAAATACTGCTCACGATCTTGAGTGATCCCCAAGCCAATATGGATATCGGCATCTCCCTGAGCCACCTGGGTAAGCGAGTCCTGCCAATGACGTGCGACAAATACAACAGGCACCTGAGTCTGGGATGACCACTCCCGCCATAGATCCACCAAGACCCCTTTGGCATCACCATTTTCATCAATAAACTGATAGGGATAACTGTCCTCCCCAAACACCAAGATCAACGGCTTTTGGCGCTCTTCGGCCATGGAATTAAACCCGAGGAGCAGGGAGACGGCAAACATCAAGCGAATTAGTAGTGTCAAAGAATATTCCCAGTATCGTTTAAAAAAGCGCTTAAGCCTTGACCGACTAAGCAGTGCCTGACTCAAAATAAAGTTAACCCGGTACAAAGACCTCAACTCGGGTTTAAAAAAATGGCCTCTTTCCTTGGTTGCGAAAGACAAAGTCACGGCGCTGTAAAATATATGTTGTTATTAGGATATTAGACAGAATTTTATTCCTAATTTCCAGTACTAGACTTGCTGCGAACTGTTATCATTAGCTAGAATGAAATATTGAATTTACTCAAAAAACTCTGATGAACTCAACACAAGATACTATTTACGCACAAGCCTGTGAACATATCAGTGACTTTCAATTCGATGATCGAGTTGCTGGTGTCTTTAGCGACATGATCCGCCGCTCAGTTCCCGGATATGGACAGATCATAAATACCCTAGGTGATTTTGCCGATAAGTGCGTCTCTCCCGATTCAAATATCTATGATTTAGGCTGCTCTTTAGGCGCCGCCACCCTTAGCGTACGCCGCCGTATTGAAGGACGAGGATGCCATATCATTGCCGTGGACAATAGTGAATCTATGGTCGAGCGCTGCAGGCAGCACCTTAACGCCTATGTTAGCGAAACCCCGGTAGACCTGGTCTGCGCCGACATTCGCGACATCGATATCCAGAACGCTTCTATGGTGATTTTGAACTTCACCATGCAGTTTCTCGCCCCAGAAGACAGACAGACGTTAATTGCAAACATCTATCGCGGCCTCAAACCCGGTGGCATATTAGTATTGTCAGAAAAGCTAGTGTTCGACGATGCGCCCGTACAGCATCTGTTGGACGAATTGCATCTGGATTTTAAACGGGCTAACGGCTACAGCGAATTAGAGATCAGTCAAAAACGCAGCTCGCTTGAGCATGTCATGAAACCTGATACGCTGGAGCAGCACCAACAGCGCCTGACAGATCAGGGTTTTAGTCATTTCAGTGTCTGGTTTCAATGTTTTAACTTTGCTTCTATGGTGGCCATCAAGTGATCAGCTTTAGCTCTTTTTATCAACAAATCGCCGATTCAAACCTCCAGCATTGGCTAGAGGAACTTCCGGCGATCCTAGGCCAATGGCAGCGAGAGCATAAACATGGCAACCTGCCCAAATGGGAAAAAGTGCTCAACAAATTGCACTACCCTGCGCCAGATCAACTCGATTTCAGCACCAAGGTGGCTGTTGGCAGCGGCGAACAACTCAGCCAGGGGCAACAGGAAAAACTGAAAAACCTGCTGAAGCTCTTTTCACCATGGCGTAAAGGCCCGTTCGATCTTCATGGCATTCATATCGATACCGAATGGCGTTCAGATTGGAAATGGGAGCGCGTACAGCCTCACATCTCACCTTTAAAGAATAGAACCGTGCTCGATGTCGGCTGTGGTAGTGGTTACCACATGTGGCGCATGCTAGGAGAAGGCGCTAAGCGTGTGGTCGGCATAGACCCATCCCCGCTGTTTTTGTGTCAATTTGAAGCAGTAAAGCGTCTAGCCGGCACTGAACATCCCGTGCACCTCTTGCCCCTTGGCATTGAGCAGTTACCGCCGCTCGATGCCTTTGATACCGTGTTTTCTATGGGTGTGCTTTATCATAGACGCTCTCCTATAGATCACCTGTTTCAATTAAGGGATCAGTTAAGAACCGGCGGCGAGCTCGTGCTGGAAACGCTAGTCGTGGATGGCGATGAAAACACCGTACTTGTGCCTGGTGAACGTTATGGCAAGATGAATAATGTCTGGTTCCTGCCTTCGGCCAAAGCATTAGAAGCCTGGCTCAAAAAAGCCGACTTTGTCGATGTTCGTTGTGTCGATATTGATGTAACCTCATTAGCAGAGCAGCGAACCACAGAATGGATGCCAAACGAATCATTAGTCGATTATTTGGACCCCAATGACATCAGCCTGACCGTCGAGGGATATCCTGCGCCTAAGCGGGCTACGTTTATCGCCGTCAAGAATCAGCCTAATAAAGATTTGATTTAAAAGAATAGTAAATGGAAAACACTATGTTAAAACAGATAACTACCCTCGCTTTAGTGACAAGTCTTGTTGGATGCGCGGCAACACAAGCGCCAGAACAACCTGCGCCTGTCGATATTGACACCTTCAATGCCAGCCTTAGCGAGCAAAAAAGCGAGCTAGTGGCCTTAATCAACGCTAATCAAACCGAACAACAAGTGGTGCTCTCTTCACTTTCAACTCAACTCGATGGCCTCAGCCAACAGCTGGAGGAGGTTAAGCGCCAACCTGAAAAGCAAGTGGTTCAAGTGCCAGTGGAGTGTGACCCTTCGCCTATTGGGGATAAGTTTATCTTAGGGGCGGTAGAGCACGTCTATATTGATGAGATCAAAGCTGGATTTGAAACCCGTATTGACACTGGCGCCGAATCTTCCTCACTTGATGCCCATAACATCATACTGTTTGAACGTAACGGCAAGCAGTGGGTACGTTTTGATGTGTTTACCCAAGGCGCAGACAAGCCTGCAGAAACCTTCGAATCAAAAGTCGAGCGTTTTGTGCGCATCAAGCAAGATGGTGATGAGAATGACAGACGTCCGGTGATCCATGCTCATCTACAGATTGGAAACTACAAAGCCGAAACCGATCTCAACTTAGTCGATCGCAGTCACCTGGATTACCAACTCCTGCTGGGTCGTAAGTTTATGCAAGATATTGCCGTGGTAGATGTGGGGCAGACTTTTGTGCACGGTAAGAAAAATCCATCAAATACAGTAAAATAAGAATAGGATATTAACCTGATGCACTCTAAAAAGCCTTTTTATATCTTAGTCGCACTACTGTTTATTGCTGGTATTGCGGCAAGCGTTTATCGTGGTATCGAGCATAATGTACCCTTCCTGCCGGGCGAGCAGGTTCAGAGCTGGGCAGTCGACGCTAAGGTCAGTTTTCAGGGCACAGGACAGCCTGCTGAAGTCACCTTCTCAGTCCCCAAAGATCCCGCGTTTGAGATCTTGGCAGAAAACGCTACTTCACCGGGTTATGGCCTCTCGGCTACCGAAGATAACAATGGCCGCCAGGTCACTTGGTCTACCCGTGAAGCAATCGGTCAGCAAGATCTTTACTATAAAGTCACCTTAGTGCCAACCGGTAAGAATGAAGTCCTGGCCGAACAGGAACCTGCTACACCGCAAGCCTACAACTGGTCTGCTACTGAACAGGCGGCAGCGGAACAGGTAATGAATGAAATTTGGTCACGCAGTGCCACCAACCTTTCGTTCGCTCAGCAGCTCAACAAAAGCTTTAATGCCACCGAGCGTAGCCAGAACCTGGAGCTGTTGCTGACCACCAACTCCCGCGCCGATCTCTTTATCAGAATGCTCAACAGCAAAGGGATACCAGCCAAGAAAGTCAGCGGGCTGTTTTTGGAAGATCAACGCCGTCGCCAGCAACTGACCACTTTTGTCGAAGTGTACCATCAGGGCCAGTGGATCATCTTTAACCCAGCCGATGGTAGCCAAGGACGTCCAGACAATCTGCTTATCTGGGACAGAACCGCTAAATCCACTTTAGATGTGGTTGGTGGTGTTAACTCTCAGGTGAACTTCTCCATGCTGCAGGACACGCGTTCCGCACTGGCGACCTCTATCGACATGCTGAAGAATAAAGATGCCCTCGACTTCTCCCTCTACCAGCTGCCGCTTGAAGAGCAGAGTCTGTTTAAAGGTATTTTGCTGATCCCTATCGGCGTGCTCATGGTGGTCTTTTTACGCGTGATCATAGGCATCAAGACATCTGGTACCTTTATGCCTGTGTTGATCGCCCTGGCCTTTATTCAAACCACGCTGCTGACGGGACTTATCGGCTTCCTCTTGATTGTTGCCTTCGGCTTGATGATCCGCTCCTACCTGTCGGATCTCAACCTCTTGCTGATCTCACGGATCTCGGCGGTCATCATAGTAGTGATCGGCATCATAGGCCTGTTCACCCTGCTCTCCTACAAGTTTGGCCTCAGTGAAGGCTTAACCATTACCTTCTTCCCGATGATCATCCTGGCATGGACCATCGAGCGTATGTCTATCCTCTGGGAAGAGGAAGGCGCAAAAGAGGTCATGGTACAAGGCGGCGGCAGCTTGTTTGTGGCCACTTTAGCCTATCTCGCCATGAGCGCTAGCTGGGTTCAACACTGGGTGTTTAACTTCCTGGGTATTCACTTAGTTATCCTGGCGACCGTACTCTTAATGGGTCAGTACACAGGCTACAAGTTATTAGAACTTAGACGCTTTAGGCCACTGGCGGGAGAATAAACATGCTATTTGCCCGACCACACAAGCTTAAGGAAAATGGCGTCCTTGGCATGAACAAACGTAATATCGACTATATAGGTCGCTATAACCCACGTAAGTTCTACAAACGCGTAGATGACAAGCTCACGACAAAACAGCTGGCGCTGGCCAACGATATCGCCGTGCCCGCGCTTATCGGTACCGTATGCCAACAACACGAGATCATACATATTCCCGAGATGGTCAATAACCGCGATGGTTTTGTTATCAAACCCTCCCAAGGGTCCGGTGGTAAAGGGATTTTGGTGATCACTAAGGTGGAGAATGGTCATTATTTCAAGCCTAGCGGCCATGAGGTGACCCCTAGCGAGATCGACCGCCATATCTCAAATATTCTCAGTGGGCTTTTCTCCTTAGGGGGCAAACCCGATGTGGCGATCGTTGAAGGCTTGATCGAATTCGACCCTGTCTTTGACGGCTACTCCTTCGAAGGGGTGCCCGATATTCGACTCATCGTCTTTAAGGGCTTCCCTGTGATGGGAATGCTCAGACTCTCGACAGCGGCATCTGATGGCAAAGCAAACTTGCACCAAGGAGCTGTAGGCGTAGGACTTGATATCGCCACGGGACGCGGCCTGCACGCAGTGCAGTTTGACTGTCCAATAGAGCTGCACCCAGACACAGACAAAAAACTCACCGATATTGAAGTCCCCCACTGGGACACTCTGCTCCATACGGCATCAAAAGCCTATGAGATGAGTGAGCTTGGGTATTTGGGGACTGACATGGTACTGGATCAAAAACTCGGTCCACTGCTCCTAGAGCTCAACGCCCGTCCGGGATTGGCAATTCAGATCGCCAATGCTCAAGGGATATTGCCGCGCCTAAAGCACGTCGAGCAGATGAAAAACAAGTCTATGTCAGTCGAAGAGCGCGTCGCTTATGCTAAAACGCATTTTAGCAGTCTCACTAGCGCTTAACTTTAGTTTGGCGGCTGAGGCCGCCTCTCCCATCACCATGCTCAGTCAGCAATGTATCGACTATCAGGTCTCTTTGTCTCAAGCTCAGGTCAGCATTACACCTATGCAAGCCAGTATCGAGCTGGAGCGGCAGCTTATCGGCCTGTTTAATTTAAAAGACAGTGTACGCTTCTATCGTCAATATCCTCTCAGCGCTGATGACAAAGAGGCTCTGCTACAATGTCAGTTGCATCTGGCAGATGAGTTTGCCCGCTTAACACAATCCCCGTGGATAATAGAGCAAAGTCAGCTTTGGACGCAAAATGAGCAACCCGGGCTGCGCCGTTTCGGCCATCACCTAATCAGGCAACTCAAAGAGCAAATAAGCCCAGAGCAGAAATCAAGAATCCACACGGCACAAGCAAGCATTGCCCACGGCCTAAGGCAAAAGAACCTTTCCCTGGCTCTTGGCGACTCACACTGTGAGCTTCAACATCAAACAGAACATCACAGCGCATTTGAGAACGATACTAAATCCTTTGATCGCTCAATCGCCAGTTATCTGATTGCCCAACAAGATATCAGTTGTAAGCGCCAGGTATGGCAGGCGTATCAGACAAGGGCAAAAGAGCGAAATCAAGCGGCCGTTTCGCAAATATTGTCCACCAAACAGGAGATAGCCCAGCAGCATCAAGCGCCTGACTATGCACATTGGGTGCTGAGCAATCAGCTGCTTAAATCACCAGCCCAGGTTAAGCGCTATCTTGATGCCATGACGCAAACCACGATTGCCCCCTGGATGCTCGGTACCCAGTTAGCCGGCCTCCCCAAGGCCGACATAGCCCCGGTGTCGGCGGCTAACATGTTAGAACAGATAGAGGAAAAGCTCAGTCCTTTCGGTCTGCTCATTGAGCCCGTCAACCACAAGATGAGCCGACTTTGGCATCATGGACGCCTGTTAGGCGATATATTTCTGGCGACGACGCCAGATATAAGGGTCAGCCCCTTAAGACAAGCGGTAATTGGCCAGCAATTTGGTCAGTTGACGCTTTCATCTCCCGAACAACTGGAAGACTATCGCGCCCAGGAGCAGTTTATCACTAGCATTGCCGAACTCGTGGCGCGTATGCTGCCAGGTGGGCATTACTATTTGAACAACACTCTGGGCGACACCCAAGACACCCAAGCATTAGCGAGCCAATGGTTAGCACTCTACCTTACAAGGCAACTACTACCGACTCTGCCCATAGATAGCCGCGAGGCTCAACTCGAAGCCTTTTCGACTCAGCTTAAGGTCTTTCGAAGCAAACTGGCCCTGGTCGCCTATCAAACAAAGGCCGATCGCAGCTACCAGGATCTTAGCCAGGAATTTGCCTTGAGTTTTGGTGAGCCTTGGCCACAGGCCTATGATGCACTGTACAGCTTTACCGGCGCCGTTAACCAAGGTCCGCTCTATTATCTGGCGCTGTGGAAAAAGAGTCTCGCTAAGCAGATCCAAGCCCAGTCGCGACTCGATACACAAGCCTTATTTGATCTCTTACTCGTAAACGAACAACAGCTCAGCCTTGATGATCAACTCACCCTTATATTTGGCGACACAACACCTGTCGTAAACCTACTTGAAAGGAGGCAACATGTTCAACATAGCGCCATACACTAAACTCTTAGGCACATTCGCGCTCTCTTCAGTCCTCTTGCTGTCGACTCAATCTGCCGTTGCAAAAACAACCGCCGCATTAGATGCGATGGGCGTAAAACAAGCCATTCAGACGAACCTAGAAGATCACCTTTACCAACTGCCCCCCAGAGTACAGGGCCATTACGGCATCAGGCTCTATCGCATGACGGGTGATGAACAATACGCCAACGCTGCCTTGGTGGACCTTTACGCAGTGACAGAATCACAAGCCTTTTACGCCTGCCAACTGGATAAGCCTGGATTTATTGCGAATGAAGCGCAGTCAGCGATTGATGTGCTGGGTAATGGCCCCAGAGCCAAAGCACGTAAGAAGGCGTTACAACCCTTCCCCGAATTTCTATTCTATACAGATGTATTACTGAGATTCTCGAGTCGTATCGATGAATTTGGCTTGCAGGGTCCTTGTCATGACAAGCTAGTCAAAGCCCTTAAGTCAACAGATCTGAAGCGCGGTTTGACCGATAAAGCCATGATTGAGGCTTGGGCAGCGCAATTAGTCAACTATGTCTACTGGGCCAAGCAGCTGGGCGTGGGCGATTATGTGCAAGACTACAAGGCTGCCTTTAACCGTGTTTACCCTCAAAGTCGAGATGCCAAACTCACTAAGAAGCAGTTCCGCAACAAGATCTACGGCATGACCCACTTTATCTTTGCCGCCAGTGAATACTACCAGCAGCCGGTAGATAGTAAGACCTTTGCCTGGATCTTGGATTACTTCGAAGCCAATATCGACAGGATCCTCGCCGATGCCACCGACGATATCATCGCCGAAGTGGGAATTAGCTTCCATCTGGCGGGCATGTCCGACAATCCTGTTGTGAAAAAGACTCAGGCGCACATCATATCGGCCTTCGATCCCAAGGTGCAGACCATCCCCTCACCGCGCGGCAATCCCGATCTTGCCTTGGGTGAGCATCGTAATGTCTTAGCCATGATGCTGTTAGACTGGCCTGAAACCCTGTACCAAGGCCCTTATTTGCACCAACTTAAAGCGACCAAGAAATATATGCCTAAGTTAGTAACCATAAAACCTAAACAGCCGCAAAAATAGCAAAGGGTAGCGAGCATGAGTCAAGCCAAATCCACCTTTGAACAGTGGCGCATTCTCCAGGCTGTAGTCGATTACGGCGGTTACGCCCAGGCAGCAGAAAAGTTAAACAAGAGTCAGTCGTCGCTCAATCACGCCGTGGCAAAATTGCAAGCACAGCTGGGTGTTGCACTATTGGAAGTCAGAGGGCGCAAGGCTTATTTAACCGAAAGTGGTGAGGTTCTGCTTAGGCGCTCACGGCACATTACCCGATCTGTGACTGAGTTAGAGCAACTAGCCAACAATCTGGAAAAAGGCTGGGAACCCAGCCTAATGCTCTCCAGAGAGTTGATCTACCCAATGGAGCACCTTATCGATGCCCTGGCAGAATTTGAACCCCAGGGCCGGGGCACAAGGATCACTATATTGGACTCTGTGATCAGTGGCAGCGCCGAGTTAGTGGAATCGGAAAAGGTCGACATAGCCATCATAGGCGGCGCAGCGCCTAAAGGGTACCTTGCACAGCCTTTATGCCATGTGGACTTCTTTCTGGTCTGCCATCCCTCTCACCCGTTGGCGAGTATGGATATGCCCCTGGATGATCAGACCCTGGCAGAACAGTTACAGATAGTGATTAAAGATACCGGTCAGATCAGCCGCGGCGAAATGGGGTGGCTCAAAGCTGAGCGCCGCTGGACGGTTGCTAACTTTCATGAAGCCTTGGTGGTACTGGCAAAAGGCCTGGGATTCTGCTGGATCCCGAGTCATCTGGTCTGTGGCGCCATCGAGCAAGGTAAACTGACACGACTGGAACTTAAAGGCTCGACCCACAGACAAGTCCCCTTAAGTCTGGTTATCCCCAACCGCGATAAACAGGGACCAGCGTCCCAACTACTTGAGCAGCTTATCTTGAAAAATCACGCGATTTAAAGGGAGAAAGCAAACGAAGATGGACTAGGCTGAGCCCCCTGATAACGAGCATTGAGGGCCGATTGGCTATAGACTTCAGCCTTATTTTCTAAGATTTGACGACTGATACGCTCAATAGTTTGTGAGGGCGCTCTATCATTATCCAGGGCTGAGGGGGAATCGACTCTGCTGGCTGATATTTGGCCTTTTTCATCCACCTCCCCAGCCACCTTGGGCGTTACAGGGTCAGGCAACTGACGCTGCTGCTCACTCTTACCCGCATCAATTAATGGCTGCATCTCTTTGGGTGTCATCACGCTCTGCTGACGCTCTTGAGCCAGTTCAGCTTTTGCCGCATTCATCTTGCGCAGCGCCTCGCTGGCTACACGAATATCCGCCATAGAGGGCGTCATAGGCGCCATTGCAGCGGCGTAAACCTGCTTCATCTTATTCAAGGTCGCTAGCGGATCACCTGGCACCGAGGAGATATCGATTGCCACCTCACCATCGACGGCGTAACGACGACCATCGCTTCCCTGCTCATATTTGAAACTCGGGCTGCGTGCAAAAGTACCGCCAACACTGGCATGAGCCTGCTCATGGGCTCTCACCTCAGCGTCACGTTTTGCCAGCGCCTGCAACTCGGCCTCCTGTGCCCTATCTAACTGCTCAGCATCAACCTCTTTGTCCTTAAAGGGATCATAGCCTTGCTGCTCCCGCGCATCTGTCTGACTAAAGACATTAGCTCCTGAACCTTCTTGCGCGGCGGGATCACCGGCGGATTCGCCCGCATCCTCTTGTGCTGGATTAAAGATCGTTTCCACCTGATCTTTAGCAAAGATATTACCAATCCCATTGGCTTCACCTGTGTCTGCAGCGCTCGTTTCACTCGCACCTGAGCCAGTGTTTATTCGCCCTTGGCTAGCAGCTGGATTAGCGGCGACTTGGCCAGGCGCGCGATTAATCAGTCCATTTACCCCTAGCGCCCCTTGAGACAGGCTATAGCCACCGCGGCTTTGCTTGCTTACAGAACTATTGCTGTCGTTGATATTAACCAAGCTATTAGTGGGCGATAGATCTGCCTTAAGAGTCGCGGTTTGACCTGATAACCCCGCACTGCCAATACTCGCCGTGATAGGGGAAGATGCAGACGTCACAGGAGATTGCGTGGCTAATGTTTGTGAGCCATGTGTTTGTGAGCCATGTGTTTGTGAGCCTTGTGTTTGCGGGGCTAGCGTTTGTGGAGCTAAATGTTGCGCAGTCAGTGTTTGCGCCGAAGAAACTGGCGTTACTGAAGCACTGACTGAAGGATTTGAACTGAAGCGCTGACCAAGTGAAGACGGCGAAGCATTTAATCGCATCGCCGTTAGAGATGGCGCAGTCATGACGCCGGTCATGGGGTTACACCTTAATGTCTATCACTGTACCTAGGGTTTCATTTGCTGTTTCGAGCACTTCTACCGCAGCTTCCCCTTGGTTTTTCGACTCGATGGCTGACACTAAAGCCCCGGTTTTATCGGTCGCACTAACGGGATTGGTTGTTTCTGTCGAACCCGCCTCACTCGTTTGAGGCTGACTGGGTTTTGCCACATCAACCGTTGCCTGCGTCAGGCCTGATTGCGCACCTTTTAAGCCCGCTAACCCGGATGAAAAACTTGATGGTATTTCCATAATCTAACGCCTCTTTAGGCAAGTCACAGTTATGGCTAATTATTAACCAAAAGCCAACGAATGTACAGGCTTTCACGCCAGGGTAGTTATCTGTTTGAATTGATTAGCTTGCCCCTATCCAGTTGGCTTCCCAATCTTTCCATACCGGAGTAAAGCCCCGCTGCCTAAGGACCTTGACCACCTCGGCTGCACTGCGCTCATCACTGATCTCAAACTGATCCAATTGAGCATCAGGATTTACATAACCGCCAGGCTCTGTACGGCTTCCGGCGCTCATCTGAGTGATCCCAAGGCCAAGCAGATTATCGCGTAACTTAGGTGTCTCTCGGGTGGAGAGGCTGATCTCCAACTGCTCATTAAACAGTCTGAAGGCGCAAATTAGCTGTACTAATCCCCGATCAGACAGTTGCACCTTAGGCGTAATGCCCCCGACACAGGGCCTTAACCTCGGCAGTGAAATACTGTAGCGACTGCGCCAGAACCGCCGCTCGAGATAATCGAGATGGTGCCCCATCAACAGCGCGTCCATACGCCAATCATCCAAGCCTAAGAGGACCCCAAGCCCTATCTTATCCACGCCGGCCTGGGCGATACGCTCAGGCGATTCTAGACGATAGCCATAGTCTTGCTTGTTGCCCCTCAGGTGATGTTTCTGGTAGGTGGTGGGGTCATAGGTCTCCTGATACAACATAACGGCATCCAACCCTCTTGCCACCAGTGCGTCGTAAGCCTTTGTGCTCAAGGGCTGCACCTCCATGGCCACATGACTAAACTGCGCCTTTACCTGTGGCAGCACGGACGAAAAATAGTCCAGCCCCACCTTAGTCTCATGCTCGCCGGAGACTAAGAGAATCGAGTCGAATCCCTGAGGCTTGATCACCGCCATTTCGGCGGCTAGTTCCTCAGCGCTCAATACCTTGCGCTTAAGCTTGTTACTCATGGTAAAACCACAATAATCGCACTCATTGGCACAGAGATTAGACAGATACAGGGGCAGATAGAGACCTATGTTGTGACCAAAACGCCGCCGAGTCAAAGCCGCAGCTCGCTGAGCCATCAGCTCAATATAAGCTTCGGCAGCCGGAGAAAGTAGCGCTAACAGATGATCAAGATTGCCCTGCTCCCCCGCAATTGCCGCTTCAACCTGGGCTGGTGTGGTCGAATACAGCCTTAACTTCAAGGTCTCTCTGGAAAGCTTAGCTAGCTGCTGAATAAAACTCATCAATCAGACTCCGCTAAAAATCCAGTCAGCGACTGCTGTGGGCTGGTGCCTATCGCCCTGGCGTGTACCTCGGCCAATCCTGCTTCATAAGCCTTACGCCCAGTCGCAACCGCCTCGGCAAAACAAAGCGCCATTTTTACCGGATCCCGACTGGCAGCAATCGCTGTATTGACCAGTACGGCGCTCGCCCCCATCTCCATCGCAGCCATGGCCTGTGAAGGGGTTCCTATTCCCGCATCCACCACTACGGGGACATTGGCCTGCTCTATGATGATCTTCAAAAAAGTAGCGGTTGCGAGTCCCTGATTAGAACCAATGGGGCTGCCTAAAGGCATCACAGCGGCGCAGCCCACCTCTTCCAATGCTCGGCACAACACGGGATCGGCATGCACATAGGGTAAAACCGTAAAACCGCGTTCACACAACACCTTAGCGGCATTAAAGGTTTCAATAGGATCGGGCATCAGGTATTTGGGATCCGGATGGATCTCAAGTTTCACCCAAGAGGTCCCCAGCACTTCCCGCGCCAACTCGGCGGCAAAAATTGCCTCCTTGGCATTGCGGGCACCAGAAGTATTGGGTAGCAACTTAACACCACTTTGCCGCAGGGGAGCAAGAATATCGTCAAAGCCACCTTTAATATCGACACGTTTCATTGCCAAGGTCACCAGTTGCGAGCTACTGGCAGCCAAGGCCGCGAGCATCTGATTAGCAGAGGAAAACTTGCCCGTGCCAGTGAATAAACGCGATGAGAACTGAGTATCGCCTAGGGTTAACATATTATCCTCCTGCCACTACACCAAAAATTTCAACCACATCATCTGCTTCACACTCAGTCACAGCCCACTGTGACTTAGGTACTAGCTCACCGCCGCGCACTAATGCCACGCTGTCCAAATTGATCGATTGCGCCATTAACATTGCCAGCAAGCTGGTCCCTGTTGGCAGCGTTACCGGCAGGCCGTTGACACTTATTCTGATCTCACTCATCTATCTCTCCTTTGCCATGTCGGCGCACACAGGGCAGTGAGGATCGCGCCGTAATCTCACCTTGTGCATCTCTGCCATTAGGCCGTTATATCGCTGCATTTCCCCTAGCCCACCCAGTTCCATGATCAGCTTAAGGGCCAGTAGCGCCTGCATCGATGCCATAGTGCCGACCATAGGCCCCAGCACACCAAGGGTTGAGCAGTTTTCACTGACTCTTAGTTCGGCGGGAAAAACACAGTGATAGCAGCCCGCCTCAGGCGCCCTTGATAAATCGAAGGCCATCAACTGACCACTGAAATGCGCAGCAGAGCCCACGACATTGGGCAGATTGGCTGCTACGCACGCAGCATTCACACAGTGGCGGGTGGCAAAGTTATCACTGCAATCCAGTACCAGATCCACATCACCGAAGAGCGTCCTGGCATTTTGCCGATTAAGGCGCTCAGTCTTGGCTGTTATCTGGCAAATATCAGCATTGTAATGACCTGAACCTAGTTTTTGCTGAGCCACCAAGGCTTTGTACTTGCCGCAATCATCAAGGGAGAACAGTAACTGGCGCGGCAAGTTACTCAGCTCAACCTTGTCGTCATCGATGAGCGTCAGCCCACCAATGCCGGCCGCGCTCAGATACTGGGCGCAAAGCTGACCTAAACCACCTATCCCGACTATCGCTACGCGAGCCGCCATCAGGCATTGCTGGCCGTCTTCGCCCACTTCCGGCAATAAGATCTGCCGAGAAAACTGGATAAATTGTTGATCAGCTAGCGGCATCGCCATTCTCCCAAAGCCTGAGTAACTCAAGATAGGCATCGCCAGGCGAAGCAGCCTGGGTTACCGCCCTGACAAGCGCCACGGCGTCGACACCTGTCGCTTTAACGGCTTCGAGTCGCGATTTATCTATGCCGCCAATCGCCACCCGCGGACATCCGGGGTCAAAAAGAGCCACCAGATGCTTGAGGTTCTCTAGCCCCTGCGCCTTTGACGGCATTGACTTGGTAGGAGTTGGGAAGATATGCCCTAGAGCGATATAAGATGGCTTGAGTTGGCACGCCAGCGCCATCTCAAATACTCCGTGACTCGAGAGCCCAAGCGCCATCCCTGCGTTGGCAATTG
This sequence comes from Shewanella marisflavi, assembly GCF_002215585.1. NCBI lineage: Bacteria > Pseudomonadati > Pseudomonadota > Gammaproteobacteria > Alteromonadales > Shewanellaceae > Shewanella > Shewanella marisflavi. The sequence goes on along the minus strand of NZ_CP022272.1, from coordinate 2,028,204 downwards.
CCTCAAGATCGGCATCAAACAGATCTTCCTGACCCAGATGGACACCAAATGCGCCGTGTTTTACCGCCAATTGCCAATGGTCATTGATAAAGAGCTGAGCGCCATACTCTCTCCCAAGAGCAATGGCATCAATTATCTGACGCTCTAGCTCATCTGTGGTGCTTAGCTGTTTTATCCTAAGCTGCACCGTGCTGGCTCCTGCTGCCAGCACCTGTGATAGGGTCTTGACATCACCTACCACGGGATAGATACCGATCGGCTGGGTTAACGCAGGAAAGCTAAGCGCAAGGCCATGAGGAGTATGGTGTGAAATATGCCTTAGAAAATCGGGGCCCTTGCAGTTTTCTGCATCGATTAAGCTTATCTTAGCGAGGCTTTTCAACCTCTTAGGCCAGCCACAACGCTCTAGTGGCCCCGAGCCTGCGCCTACCGGGCTGGCCGCCGCGATCCCTTGACCAACATAGGCTTTAGCCAGTAAGACCGCATCATGCAACACCAAGCCATGAGCGAGAAAGCTCGCAATTGCCGATGAGAGCGTGCAGCCGCTACCGTGGTGGTTTGGGTTATCACTTCGCTCGCTACTAAGGCGAAATCCCCTATGCTGATGCAAAGCTGAGGTATGAGGTACCTTATGGCAGACAAAATGATCCTCGGCGTACTGCGCTTGCCAAAAGGCCCCCTTATCGCCGCCGGTTATCAAGAGGTTACAGCCCAGATAATGGGCTAAATTCTGCGCCTTAGCAGAGATCCCGCCACTATCATCACCCACTAACGCCGACAGTGCCTCAAATTCCTGGCCATTGGGAGTGATCAGGGTAAGTAGCTGCCCGAACGGGGAAAAATCCAGCCCCTTATCAGCCTCAGCACTGACAAGCGTGTCTCCACAGGAAGCCACCATCACAGGATCTAGTATGATAGGGACCTGATAACCAGTGACCTTGGCGTGTGATGTAAAATGCGTCGCCAGCCAATCGGCAAGCAGATCAATCTGACGCTGATTCGCCAGCAAGCCAATTTTTATCGCCTTTGGCGGCAGGTCAACCAGCAAGGTGTTGAGTTGATTGAGCAGCAAGGCGTCGCTGACCGGCTCAACACCATTGACCGCTACCGAATTTTGCGCGGTCACACAGGTGATCACGCTGCAGCCATGACCGCCGAGATCCGCTATGGTTGCCAGATCCGCTTGAATCCCGGCGCCGCCACCACTGTCTGAACCGGCTATGGTCCAGACGATAGGTTTAGCACTGCCCATGGCTATACCTCTTCAACGTCGGCCATTGTGGCACTGTGATAAAGGGCGCCACCGGTCTGCTTAAACTGCGCCGACATCTTCTCCATCCCTTGCTGGATCTGTGTCTGAGGCGCTGCCTCATAAGCCTGGCTGTGCTGTACCTCAATCGCCTGCGCCTGACTCTCTTGCGCCGCGGCGTACTCACGTACTTCCTGGGTGATTTTCATTGAGCAAAACTTAGGGCCACACATGGAGCAGAAATGGGCAACTTTGGCCGATTCTTGAGGTAAGGACTCATCGTGATAAGCCCTGGCGGTATCGGGATCTAATCCCAGGTTGTACTGATCCTCCCAGCGAAACTCGAACCTTGCCTTCGACAAGGCATTGTCGCGGATCTGAGCGCCAGGATGCCCCTTGGCCACATCCCCGGCGTGGGCCGCTATCTTGTAGGCGATCAGTCCCTGTTTCACATCTTCCTTATTGGGCAGTCCCAGATGCTCCTTAGGGGTGACGTAACAGAGCATCGCACAGCCATACCAAGCAATCATAGCCGCGCCGATCCCCGAGGTGAAATGATCATAACCTGGCGCGATATCTGTGGTTTGCGGGCCTAAGGTATAAAAAGGTGCCTCATCACACAGCTCGAGCTGCTTATCCATGTTCTCTTTGATCAGCTGCATCGGGATATGCCCCGGGCCTTCTATGATAGTTTGCACATCGTGTTGCCAGGCGCGCTTAACCAGCTCCCCTAAGGTTTCAAGCTCAGCAAACTGCGCTTCATCGTTCGCATCGGCAATGGAACCTGGGCGCATACCATCCCCAAGAGACAAAGAGACATCGTAGGCCGCGCACAACTTACAGATCTCATCAAAGTGCTCATAGAGGAAGTTCTCTTTATGATGAGAGAGACACCACTTGGCCATGATAGAACCGCCGCGGGATACAATACCGGTCAAACGTTTCGCCGTCATGGGCACATAACGCAGTAAGACACCGGCGTGAATAGTAAAATAGTCCACCCCCTGCTCCGCCTGCTCAATCAGGGTATCCCTGAAGATCTCCCAGGTGAGATCTTCGGCAATGCCGTTGACCTTCTCCAGCGCCTGATAGATGGGAACCGTGCCTATGGGCACAGGCGAGTTACGAATGATCCACTCGCGAGTCTCGTGGATATAGCGACCGGTTGAAAGATCCATTACAGTATCGGCGCCCCAACGCGTCGCCCACACCAACTTCTCCACCTCCTCTTCGATAGAGGAAGTCACCGCGGAATTCCCTATATTGGCGTTGACCTTGACCAGAAAATTGCGACCAATGATCATCGGCTCGGCTTCTGGGTGATTGATATTTAAAGGAATGATCGCCCGGCCAGCGGCCAGTTCCTGACGGACAAACTCTGGGGTTATCGCCTGGCCCACCTTGGCGCCAAAGCTTTCCCCTGCTGCGCGCTGGGTCAACACCTCATCGATCACAGTATCGCGAGCCATATTTTCCCGCAGGGCCACATATTCCATCTCAGGGGTGATAATGCCGCGTCTGGCGTAGTGCATCTGGGTTACCACCTTGCCATCTTTAGCGCGTCTCGGTCTTGGCAGATGTTCAAACCTTAAGTGATCCAGTCCCTCATCGGCCAAACGTTGCTGGGTAAAACCCGAGCTTGCCTGACTTAGCGTCTGGGTATCGTCCCGCTCTGCGATCCAAGTACTGCGCAGCTTATCCAGACCGCGACGCACATTGATATCTGCCTTAGGGTCTGAATAGGGACCGGCACAGTCATAAACCTTGATTGGCGGATTCTTTGCAACAATGGGCGCCGATTGGGTACCACCAATCAGGGTATCGGACTGATGGATCTGGCGCATGGCAACCTTGAGGTCGGCTCGACTCCCCTGCAAGTAGATCTTCTCTGAATTGGCATGTTGTAGCGGTTTTAGATTATCGATAAAGGCCTGGGCCCGGGCTCGAGTTTCACGACGTGTTGACATAAGCAATCTCACTATTGAGTTAAATGAAGTTGCTTGTCTGGAGAAGTTGGCGTTGAGGGCATTAACCACGGACGATATAAGATGATCGCACCAGGTCAAAAATATGGTTTGATAGGCAAGTTCAAGGGCAAATTATCGCCTACAAATTAGCCTTTACCAAGGTCATATTATGCTTGTTTCCTTCGCAGGGACTAACCTGATCAGGTTCAACGGATCCCGAATTAACGGTCTCAGCCTAATGGCACTCCGACAAGAGGTGCCCAGTATAGACCTAAGCCTTAGCGATAAACAAGCCCTTAACTCACGAGGTTAGAAGCAAATAAATCAAACGAAATAAATCAATATAAACAGCAATATAAAATATAAATGCTCGCTAAAATTGATTTTGTGGTGAAAAAAAATCATCTTAGTTATTGCTTTTCTGGCTAACGCCCATCAGCTCAAGGTGCCTGTCTAACGAGGCCTTAATCGCCTGCTTCACCTTGTCTTCACCACACTTAAAAGGAAACCCCAGGTTCTGTGCGTGAGGATTGATAGGAGTCGCGACGTTAACCACCCGGTAACAGGTATCACCAAGCTTAACGATACGATTCGGGTCCAATTTACTGTCCAGGGTAATTGCCGTGTTATATTCATCGATTTTTGGCAGGGCTAACTGCGCCATCTGCCCATCCATCTCGCTTATCGATTTGGGCATTGTCGCCGCATCGGCCGCGCGCTGTACCAGCTTATCGATCAAGGCTTGACGATGCCTGGCCAGATAGTCTCCGGTGATGACGCCGAGCTCCCCAGCAAAAGGCCGCTGTTGAGGCGGCGCGTTATATTCTGTTAGATCTGGCGCCTCAAAGGTGAACCCTTGTTCTGCCACTCTCCTTGGCAGCTCTGGGTCGATATCATGGCTTTTTGCCTGACTCTTCTCGGCGCCGGCCGTCTGAGTTTGCTCATTACCCCGATCAGGACTGTGCTTCTGGATCAGTTGCTTCTGCGGGGGCGAGGCGCCAGGTGATTTCAGTTGGGATAGCGAGGTGAGACTCTGCTCCTCGGTAACAGGCTCAACTAATTGAGACTCAGATGATGTTTTTAGCGGCCCTGCTTGATTGGCTAATTCACGCGTGGTCATGGCCTCAAGTTGGGCAGCGCTCAGCATATAGGCACTTATCGCCTTGGTAGACGGCTCAGCGCGAGAGACGGGGCCATGGTATAACGGATAACGCCAATTAAGCATGGACAGTAGAAACAGATGTAGCAGCAAGACACCGAGCACAAGCATAAGATCTGTTAAGCTTATCCCTAGGAACTTATGCTGGCGCCGCTGGTGCTCAGCACTCTCCTCAAGCAAATCGAGGCAGGTTAGCGCAAGTGGCTCAGGACATACGGCGTTAAGCTTAATCGCCGACCAATGATACTCTTGTTCTGGTTGCCTTGGTTTATGCAGCTCCTGTGGCGTCACTTGCAAGAGGGACAGATCCTTTCCTTAGGTAACTTAGCGCTTTAGAGGCTAAGCTTGACCCATAAGTTCCACGTCCTGTTATAGGTGGACACTATATATATTAAAGTAATTTAAAATCAAACATTAAGAGTCACCTTAAACTTTTAAGCTTACATATGTACGCTAAAGTATTTCATTTGCGATAGCATACTGTTAGACTCAGCTTGAGGTCTAACCAGTCAATAGAGAGCATGATGCCGTCCCAAGAACTCCCCTTAAACCAAGCTGATCCCCTAGTGTCAATCGCCGCGCCCTATAGCCGCTCTGAAGAGCTGGCCAATGCGATGAGCCATGGACTCGGGGTGCTTGCCGGTATTCTGGCATTGATTTTTTCAATGATGAAAGGTTGGGATAGTCTCAGCGATCTGCAACTGGGTGGTATGTTGATCTACTGCCTGAGTATCATACTCCTGTTTCTCTGCTCAACCTTGTACCACAGCGTGTCTGATCCCAAGCTAAAACATAAGCTGAAGATTGCCGATCACTGCGCCATCTATCTGCTCATCGCCGGCACCTATACCCCACTCATGCTGATCCAATTAGGCAGCGCCGAAGCCGATGGAATATTGCTCGCCATCTGGTGTCTGGCACTCGGCGGGATCTTGTTTAAGACACTCTTTATCCACAGATTTAAGATCTTTAGTCTGGTGCTCTATCTGGTAATGGGTTGGTTGTGCGTTATCGTCATGAAACAACTGCTTGAGGCCATGAGCACCCTAGGTTTTCAGCTATTAATGGCCGGCGGGATTTTTTATAGTGTTGGGGTGATCTTCTATGTGGGTAAACGCATCCCCTATAATCATGCCATCTGGCATCTGTTTGTGCTGGCAGGAGCGCTCAGTCATTTTCTATGTGTCTATCTGACGGTGCTTTGACTTGACTATGCTCTGACATAAAGGCGTCAAACGCCGCATCCAGAACTTGCGCTTCATCTGACATCTCCATACCTCTTAGCAGGCTGATGATGCACTCTATGGTGCACAAGCCCTGATCCACCTGATTGCGCCTTAAACGATAACGAGAAGTGGATGCCTCTGACAGGCTTAAGCGCCGCGCCTGTTGCAGATAGGGGCTCTGACGGACCATCTTTCTGGCTTCCTGCCAGGTGGCATCCAAAATAATGATCTGCTGTGGTAACGGCGTCTGAGCCTCCTCTACTAAGGCTTCAAGGGTAAACGCTGGCGGGCTTTCATCACTTGGCGGAAAGAGTAACAGCGCCTCACCCGACTCGCAGGCCTGCTTAAGCCAAGCATCGGGCTCAACCCGTGACCAAGGCACACGGCGGCATAACTCAGGAAAATGCTGCAACGCCAGCGTGCCCGTATTGGAGGGACGCTCATATTCCCGCGCATGTGTGAGCAGTATAAATTTCATTTAACTAACTTCTTTGCGGTTTGCAGGCTCGATAAAGGCGCCAGTATACCCTAGCCAGGCGAGTGAGGTTAGCCTGGCGTCGACATAAATTAACGAGTATTTACGACATGTTAAGCAAGCTAGCGAAAGTCTCTCGCTTTTGGCTCAAAATTATTCACCATAGTAGAAACATCTATTAATCTGCCCGCAATGATATGACTCACCCCAGATTGGGTCTCAAGTATGCCCACTACCTTTAATATTTTTGATGTCAAAAAAGGCTGACGCTGCGCCCTGGCCGTTGCACTCCATACGATCACATTGATGTTACCCGTCTCATCCTCTAGGGTCACAAAGGTCACCCCCGAGGCGGTACCCGGACGCTGACGCCCCACTACCACGCCGGCGACATGTACCAACTGACCATGACGGCAATCCACCAATTGGGCCGCGCTTAAACACTCCTTTAGCTCTCCCCGCTCTCTGAGCTGCGCTATCACATGACGGCCCAGACTCAAACCAAGGTGGCGATAGTCGCTCTGCATGGCAGCCATCTCACTCGGCGCAGCCAACACTACCTGACTGCTCACAGGGGGTAAATCATCAAACAGCGGCAGACTCGGCTGGTACGCACTCAACTGCCAACGCGCCTGATACCTGTGCCCAGCCACAGTAAGCAGAGCATCGGCACTGGCAAGCAGCGTCAGGCAGGCAGAAGAGAGTCCGATCTCATACAACTGCTCGACCCGGGTAAAACCTGTCTCGGGACGCGCCTTAAGCAATCGGTCAATATCGGCCTGTTGCAGCCCCTTCACCTGGCGAAATCCTAGACGAATCGCCGCCCCCTGCTCCGCTTCAATCTCCACCAAACGATTGTCCCAATCACTGTGATTCACACACACAGGCAACACCATCACCCCATGGCGCTGTACATCCTGAATTAACTGCGACGGGCTATAAAAACCCATTGGCTGGCTGTTGAGTAAGGCGCAGCAAAACGCCGCCGGGTAATGATACTTAAGGTAGGCCGACGCATAGGCCAGCAAGGCAAAACTGGCAGAATGAGATTCGGGAAAACCATACTCGCCAAACCCTTTAATCTGCCGATAAATCTGCTCGGCAAAGCTCTTGCTATAACCCCGTTTCGCCATGCCGTTAAGGAGCTTGGTTTCAAACTGTGCCAGTTCACCGGTCCGCTTCCAGCTCGCCATCGCCCGGCGCAGCTGATCGGCCTCACCACCGCTAAATCCGGCCGCCACCATGGCCAGTTGGATCACCTGCTCCTGAAAGATAGGCACCCCCATGGTGCGCGACAGCACTGACTGCACCTCAGGGCTGGGATATTCCACAGTCTCCAGTCCATCGCGGCGACGCAGATAGGGATGCACCATATCACCTTGAATAGGACCCGGCCTGACGATGGCAATCTGCACCACAAGATCGTAATAACAAGCGGGTTTTAATCTGGGCAACATGGCACTCTGTGCCCGAGATTCGATCTGAAACACCCCTATGCTATCGCCAGCCTGCAACATGGCATAAACCTCGGCTTGTTCCCACTCCAGATCGGCCATGGTAAAGGGACGCTCAGGTGTACTTAACAGGGCGAAGGTTTTACGGATCGCCGTCAACATGCCCAGCGCCAGAATATCAACCTTTAGCAAGCCAAGGCTCTCAAGATCATCCTTATCCCACTGGATCACAGTGCGATCGACCATGGCCGCATTCTCAATCGGCACCAACTCAGACAAGGGGCCGGCTGAGATAATAAAGCCACCCACATGCTGCGACAGATGACGAGGAAATCCGATAAGGCTCTGCACCAGCGGCAGTAGCATACGCCCTCGCCCCGACTCTGGTAGCATGGCGGCGAGTTGAGCAGTCCAATGCTGCTTGGGATCGCGGCGATCGATCTTTTTTATCATAATGGCGATCTGCTCGGCATCTATCCCCAACACCTTGCCCACATCACCCATGGCACTCTTAAAGCGATAGCAGATCACCGCCGCTGCCAGGGCAGTCCGCTCCCGGCCATACTTGCGATAAATATATTGAATCACCTCCTCGCGCCGTTCATGCTCAAAATCCACATCGATATCCGGCGGCTCATTACGCTCTTTAGAGATGAAACGCTCGAACAACATGTTAATCTTGGTGGGGTCAACCTCAGTGATCCCCAAGCAGTAGCACACCACAGAGTTGGCTGCCGAGCCCCGCCCCTGATGCAGAATCTGCTGTGACTTGGCAAAGCAAACGATGTCATAGATGGTCAAGAAGAAATATTCATAACCCATCGCCTTGATAAGCGTTAACTCCTTTTCATACTGCAACCTGACCTTGTCAGGCACCCCCTCGGGAAAGCGCCGCTTGGCCCCCTCTCTCACGGCTTGGGCCAGGTACTCACAGGCCTGCATGCCAGCCGGTACCACCTCCGCGGGGTATTCATACTTAAGCTCATCTAAAGAGAAGTGACACTGGCGCGCCAGTGCAAGCCCCTTGTCTATCCAGGCCTGAGGATAACGCTTATATTGCGCCGCAATGGGTTTAAGGCTCGCCTCGGCATTGATAGAACATAGGGCCGCCCCACTGTCGAGATCCCGCCCATGAGCAATGCAGGTGAGTACATCAAGCAGTGGCTGACGAGAAGCGTCATGCATCCGTACGCCACCTGTGGCAACACAGGGAATGGTCAGCACCTCGCCCAGTCTTTGCCACAATTGCAAGTGAAGCGCTTCGCCCGGCAACAAGAGCCGCTCCATCAAGAGGTGCAACCGGGTTGAAAACGCCCGCTTTAGCTCTGCGCCAATCTGTCGCAGATGTTCCTGATATACCACCAGCAGTTCTCCCTCATCCAACGCAGTGCTAAGCGTTAGCTGAAATTGGGCCAAGGAAGGAGGCCGCCATAACACTAGGCTCTCTTGCTGTTTCAAGAGGCTATTGAGACTCACCTTGTACTCCCCCTTTCCCTGACTGCGTCTTGCCTGGGTGATCAGTGCGCTGATCTCCCCATAGGCTACGCGGCTGGGTGCCAGCAGGACGAACAGGCCCTCATCGAGATGAAACTCGGCACCTAAGATCAATTTAAGATCGCAGCGCTTGGCCGCTTCGTGAGCCTTCACCACCCCGGCAAAGGAACATTCATCGGTCAATGCCAGCGCCTGATAGCCCAGCAGGCTGGCCTGCTCCACCAGCTCATGGGGATGGGAGGCGCCGCGCAGGAAGCTGTAATTAGAGAGTGCATGCAGCTCGGCGTACATTAAGCAAACCATCCCTGTAAAAATAACCCCTGAGGCGTGCGAAACACCCAGCACAGTCCACCTTGCTCCATTTGAGCCAGGTAATAATCTCGCGGCGCCTCATTCCCCCAGGGAGAGAGCAGGCGCTCGGGTCCCTTTAGCAGAGTCACTTGTTCTGGCAAGATAGGTTCTGGCTGACGCAGCAACCAGCTGGGGCGGATTCGCCCATCACAGCTCCCCTGGGCCAGATCAACTTGCAACCCCGCACTCTCACTCAGAGCACGTGTCTTTCCCTGATAACTGGCCTTGGGCTCGGCGCACTCATGACTGCTTTGCCAAGCTGCACCTTGGGGCGTCTGGCGCCATTGTGAAAAGGAGCGGCTCTGCCAACTGTGTTCAGGAAGATGATGGCTGCAATTGCTAACGCCCTTCACCTTCTCGGCGCCCAAGCGAGCCTCAAGCAGAGATAACAGCCGCATACTCACATCTGACTTGCCCTGACTCTGGTACCAGTTAGGGGTTTGTACCGCCAGCGCGACTAAGGTATCGGCTTCGACCTCCAGGCTGATCACGGGCGCCGCTAAGGACAAGCTGTCGAGCTGCACGCGGCACAGCTTGAGCAAGGCATCGGCCCTGTGCTCGGCAAAAGGATAGCGGATATCGCAGCGCAGCGGCGTCATCGTCAGGTCGCGAAACACTAAGGTCAAACGTAAAGCCAATACTGCCTGCTGACGCTGCATAAGATAGCTCGATAAGGTTGCGAGCATGCGACTCAGTGGAAACGCCAGTCCTTCGAGATGACTCACCTCATAGAGCAAGGCAAGCTTATGCTGATAGCTCTCGGGCGGTTGATAGAATCTGTGCACCTGAGGTAACTGACCTTTAAGCTGGGCAAGTAGGGTCAGCATCGCCTCTCCAAAGCGTTCACCCAACTCACTCAGGGGCAAGGCGAGTAACTCCTGCGTCTGTGTTAGCCCCATGTTTTCACAGGCGCGCTGCACCGAGAGCGGTAAGGGTAAGGCTGAGATAGCCAGAGGCGCCAGCTGCATTAGAGTCACTTGAGGCAAGACCTGCTGTGTGTTTTCCTCCTCGCCAACACGGGCCTGTGCGTCAGCTGCTTGGGCGACTTCCTCCCCCGCTTTAGCCTCAAGGGTCACATCTTTTTGAGTGAATATGAGCCGCTCCGGCCACGACATGGGCTGATATCTGGCCCCCAACTGTGCCAGCAAGGGATTCTGAGCTAAGGCAAACTGACATTCGAGACCATAAGCGACTGCGGCGCTATGATATTGCCTTAACAGCTGATTTAAACTGCCAAAGACTTTCACCATGGAGCCCACCTCAAACAACAAAGTATCTGTCACCTGTAGCTGATCATCTCGCTTGCTCCCATCGAAGGGACACACCATGGGCACCACTCTGGCGCTATAAGCATAACTCCATTGACACAGCCAATCGCTGGCGCTCTGACTGAGGCTATTATCATAGGTCAATAGCTGCAGTGATGGGCAGAGGGTCTGCGCCGTGGCGATGCTCTGGCCCACCTCTACCCCTTGGTTGGCTGCTGCCTGAGAACTGAGCAATATTTGGCTCGATTGACGCTCATAAAGAGCCAATGCCGCGCCAGGCTCTATCCCCTGATGGTAGCTTTGATATTGAAGTAGCCAATGGGGAAAATATACCGCCAGCCACAACATCTAAGTGCTCCAGGGCCCTTGCACAACCTGTCCTCCCGCCAGAGACGAAGGCGTATCGCCCTTCAGACTCTGCGCCAGCAGTTCAGGTAGCAAAGACAAGCTAAACTTAGGCGCAGGCCAGCCACCACGGCGCTTAAGAATATCCACCTGAGTGGCGAAAGCAGAGGACTTCCCCGCCAGCTCTGGCTGCAGGGCTAGCCGTAGCGGCACAGGATGTGGCTGCACCTTGAGCTTACTCGGTAGATAACAGACACACAGGCTCTCTCCCTTCTCACAGGCAAGTTGCAAACGTCTGGCCTGACTCGTGCTGAGCTGATCGAGCCAACATAACACCAAGGGAGATACGCCGCTGGTTAAGATCTGTTCGAGCGCCCACAGCTGCTCTTTAGGCACCTGGGTATCCACCCACAACAGACGGCTGACATCTATACCCTGCATAAGCAGCTGCTGAGGGTAAGGCACATGTGGCGGCGCCACCAGACTCACCAGACTTGCAGCACCGCTTTGCCGCGAACGGCTGGGAATTAATCGGCGCATAAGGGGGAGCACAAGGCTTAGCTCGCCTATACCCTCACAGCTATAGAAGATCTCGCACAGTCCATGGGCCGGCCAGCCCCCATGCCCCAGATAACGATTAAGCTCGGGATAACCGCTATCTTGACCCAACGGTCCGGGATAATAGGCATCACCGCGCCAGAGATCGGCACGTTCGAGCAAACGTTCAAGTTGAGGATCTGCCAAGGCCATAATACACCCACTCTTAGTCGGCTTACCTACAAGTTAAGCTAAGCCAAAAACAATAATACTGTATATAAACACAGTATATTTATAATTGGCCAGATCGCAAGAGAGAAACACTAAGATCAGTCACACTGACGGCTCATTTTTTAGGCGCCAGCGGCGGACAGGCACAAAAAAACCACCCTAAGGTGGTTTTATCGGCTGAGCCTTGGGTTAACGGTACTTCTTAACCTTCTTCAACGCGATCTGCTGCTTGAGCGGCGACAGATGTTCGATGAAAACTTTACCGTCGAGATGATCCATCTCATGTTGCAATACGATAGCCAGGAAATCATCGCTCTCTATCTCAAAGGCCTCTCCCTGACGATCAAGCGCCTTAACCTTAACCTGCTCGAAACGGCTCACCTTGGCGCGATAACCCGGAATTGACAGGCAAGCTTCCTCACCCACTATCTCGCCTGAGCGCTCAACAAACTCTGGGTTGATCAGCACTAGGGGTTGATCGCGATCTTCAGAGAGGTCAATAACCAAGATGGCATGCTCACTGCCCACCTGGGTAGCTGCCAGCCCAATACCGTCATCCGTGTGATACATGGTTTCGATCAGATCATCGATAAAACCTTGCACGGCGGTGACATCTTCTACAGGCTTTGCCTTACGTTTCAGGCGCTCATCGGGAATGGTCAATATATCGAGTACAGGCATAGTGTGCGGTTCTGGCTCTTAAAAATGGCTAAAAAGTGGCGCCATTATGACCTAAATCACATTAAAGGCAACTGCAAACCCATGGTTTTCATCCCTGCAAAGCCAAACCGTGCCCCCGATTGACTTGTAATTCATCAGCGTAGCCGATAGCATGAAACCATAAACTGTATACAATATACGAGAATAAGAATGTCAAACCTGAAACGTACCCCTTTGCCAAGTACCTTTTATGTGGCCAACACCATGGAGATCTTCGAGCGACTCGCCTGGTATGGCTTCTTTACGCTCTCCTCTCTCTATATGACCTCTCCTGCTCACCAGGGAGGCTTAGGCTTTAGTGAGCAAGAGCGCGGCCTACTGCAGGGGATGATCCCCTTCTTTCTCTACCTCTTTCCTGTACTTACTGGTGCCCTGGCCGATCGCTATGGCTACCGCAAGATGTTTCTACTGGCCTATGCCATCATGTGTCCCAGCTACTTCTTACTAGGTCAGGTGAGCAGTTTCAGCGGCTTCTTTATCGCCTTCATGGGCGTCGCCATCGGCGCCGCCTGCTTTAAGCCCGTGGTGACAGGCACAGTGGCACGCACCACAGACCACACCAATCGAGGCTTGGGTTTTGGCATCTTTTATATGATGGTCAATGTCGGAGGTTTCCTCGGCCCCTTTATTGCCGGCTATGTGCGCGCAATTAGCTGGGACTGGGTCTTCATCATGTCGGCCATTTGGATTGGTATTAACTTTATTCCGGCGCTCTTTGTCTACAAGGAGCCAACCGATCCCCACCAGCAACGCGGTAAGTCACTTTCTCAGGTACTGATGGACATTCAACAGGTACTGGGCAATGCCCGTTTCGCCCTGCTGTTTTTCGGCACCTTAGTGATCTTGATGTCCTACGGCGCCAAATGGATCGACGGTGAGCAATGCCTGCTTATCTATATTATCTGGTTTAGCCTGCACTTTATTTGGAATACACTGGCCAAGGCCGACAGCAAGGCTCCCTGGTATAAACAAAAAATTGCCTTGGGGAATAAATCCTTTGTGATCTATCTGCTTATTCTGTCTGGTTTCTGGATGGTCTATCAGCAGATCTTTATCACCCTGCCTATTTATATTCGTGACTTTGTTGATACCTCAGATCTGGTCTCAATGCTCGCCGCTTGGCCGTCTCTGCTCGACTTCTTCGCCCCGGTAGATCTCAGCCTACTGAGCGACGAGCTTCTAGGCGCCGCCAAGGGCTACGCTTTGGGTAGCCTGAGCCTGTCACAGGCCTATTTTGACCTGGTGCATGCCAAGGTGATGATCCCAAAGGAGGCATTGGGTGACGCCCTGCGCGCCATCGCCGAGCACCCTGAGCTCGCGAGCCAATATAGCCAACAGTTTGCCCAGCAATATCGTCAGGTGAATCCAGAATACCTTATCGGGCTCAACTTTCTCTCCATCGTGCTGATGCAGGTAATGGTCAGCCGTATCGCCGAGAAGTTCAGTCCACTGCCGGTATTGGTTGCCGGCACGCTGATCCTGGCACTGGGGACCGCCCTTGGGGGCCTAGCCCACGGCCTGCTTATGGGCGGCGCTATGGTACTGACCTCTATCTTAGTCTTCTCTGTCGGTGAGATGGTCGCCTCTCCCAAGAGTCAAGAGTATGTCGCCAGCTTTGCCCCTGAAGATAAAAAAGCCATGTTTATGGGCTACTATTTTGTCTCCTCAGCCATTGGCTTTTTGCTGGCAGGCCCGCTGTCTGGTTACCTCTATGCCGAGGTCGCTAAAGGCGCGGAACAACCGGCGCTGATGTGGTACATCATAGGAGGATTCGGCCTACTTGCCGCCATCGGCCTAGTCATGTTCCACCGCTTTGGTGCCAAACAGCAAACGCTCTCAAACAGCCTTCCAACAGAATCTGCCGTAGAAGTAAGCTAACCCCTTCGTAAATGGCGCTGCATCTGGCTTATCAGGTGCAGCGCCAGACGATATCCATGCTTTTATCTTAGAAATTCTTAAAAAACTGGTTTACTCTCAGTAGATAACTACTGAATTTGCCTGCTTCATGGCTTGACGGAGTAAGATTGAACCAGAGCGCACTATCGCCGATGGCGAAAATATGGCACGTAGTTGCCCTGATCCCCGAAGGTCACGTCAGCTCCTATGGCAAAATCGCCGATCTGGCGGGCCTGCCAGGGCGAGCCCGTTATGTGTCCCGCGCCCTTAAGATGGCGCCCGAGACCCTGCAACTACCTTGGCACAGGGTGATCAATAGCCAAGGCAAGATCGCCTTTCCCGAAACCAGTCCCCATTTTATCGAGCAGCTGCAAAAATTAAGAAGTGAAGCGATAGAAGTGAACCGTGGTAAGGTTAAACTGTCAAAATATGAGTGGCAGCCAGATCTTGCTACCTTAATGTTTGCATTACCCTTTTAACTTACCTAAAGCGGGAGAAAGCCTTGTCGATATTTAAGTCTGCATTGATCATTTCAGGTTTCTTCAGCGTCGCGCTCAACGCCCACGCCAATGCCAATGCCAATGCCAATGCCAACGAGCACCCGTTGACACCACACACGGCTGAATACCAGGTAAACTATGGCAGCATAGAGCTGGGTAAGGCGCGCTATCAATTACCCGCTCCTGAGGATAACCTGTATCAGTACCGCTTCGACAGCGATATCAGCCTCTTGGTGTTATGGGATAAGCGCACAGTGATCAGCACCTTCAAAAAGCAGGGTGAGCAACTGATGCCAATGCGCTACACCCACAGTCGCAGTGGCACAGGCTCTGACTATCAGGAGCAAGCAGCCTATGTACTGGATCAGCAGTTGGTACACAGTCACTACAAGGATGAGCGGGCCAAATTCCCCTACACGCCAGATCTCTACGATCCTCTCATGGCACAACTACAGTTTAGGCTCGACATCATGCAGGGCACCGACAAATTGCATTATAAGATGCTCAAGAGCGGTGAAATTGACGAATATGATTTTAAGGTGATCGGTAAAGAGCGTATGGTGCTCCCCAGCGGTACCTATGAGACAGTCAAAATAGAAGTCGTGCGCGACAACGACAAACGCCAGACCTTCTTCTGGATGTCACCCAAGCTAGGCTACCTGCCAATCAGGCTCACCCATTTTGAAAAGGGAGACAAGCAGCTGGACATCACGCTTCTCAATTATCAATACAGTGCGCCCACCATGGTGCAGACTGATGAACAAACCAAGGAACAGGCCAAGGTGCAAAGTGACAAACAGGCCCAGCCATAACCTTATCAAAAAGGGGCCAACGGCCCCTTTCTCTATAACGACTAGTCGTTTACCGCTTGACTCAATAGGAGCTCCCCCCGAGAAAAGAGCTTCCACTCACCCGGTTGTAATATCTGCCAGTTTTCATTGTCGGTTAGTGGTCGCGTCGCAATAACGGTCACGATATCATTGGGAGTCGTTTCTTTATCGAAATCGATCACCACATCGGTATCGATAAGCTTCGCCTTACCAAAGGGCGCACGCCGGGTAATATGGCAAAGATTATTGCTGCAATAGCTCATCAAATGCTCGCCGTCACTTAAGATCATGTTAAACACCCCTAAGGCGCGGATCTCATCGGCAAGTTCGGCAATAAACTGATAGACGGGCAAGAGATCTTCGGGGGCCTGCTCGCCAAAACGTTCAACCACCTTTTCTAAGATCCAGCAAAATGCCAACTCACTGTCGGTGTCGCCGACCGGCTGATAACGACTAACCACAAACTTTTCAAGATAATCACTCAGCTGACCATTGTGGGCATAGGTCCAGTAACGTCCCCACAGCTCACGGGTAAAAGGATGAGTGTTTTCCAGCGATACACAGCCACGATTAGCCTGACGGATATGGCTCACCACGACCTCACTCTTTATCGGGTAAGATTTGATCAACTGCGCCACATGGGACTGACTGCTTGGTGATGCATCTTTAAAGGTGCGGCTTCCCTTACCCTCGTAGAAGGTGATCCCCCAACCATCAACATGAGGACCTGTGACACCACCACGCTCGGCCAATCCAGTAAAACTGAACACTATATCGGTTGGCACATTGGCACTCATGGCCAGCAACTCACACATAAAAAAACACACCTTAGGTCACTATTACGTATCTCAATTTATTCTAACTAGTTGGCCCCCATTGTGGAATGCTCGCTAAAACAAAAAAAGTTAAACGATTGTTTGAAAAATGCTTGTATAAAACCCGCCAAGGGGTTAGATTTTATGCGACACAGGTCTGACCACCATCTATAATTGTGATGACGGTCATATAAAAAATGCTGACATAGAGCAGCTTTCGGTCGCTATTGAAGGAGATTAACCGTGACTAGCTTACTTTGGATTTTTGTGATGCTCTTTGCATTAGGTGCTTTAGCCTATCTAAGAGTGTCCCTGCTTACCTCGACTATCATTGCGGCTGTTGTGATGGTGGTGGGGACGGCAACAGCGAGCATTTCCCCCTTAGCTTGGCTGGTGTTTCTCGCCATCGCCCTGCCCCTTAACATTGGCGCCTTCAGAAAAAGCGTGATCACTCGCCCGCTACTAAAGCTTTATAAGGGGATCATGCCTGAAATGTCATCGACCGAAAAAGAAGCCATTGAGGCCGGCACCACTTGGTGGGAAGCCGATCTTTTCGCCGGTAAACCTAACTGGAAAAAGCTACACAACTATCCAATGGCGCGCCTTACCGCGGCAGAGCAAGCCTTTATTGACGGCCCTGTAGAAGAAGTCTGTAAGATGCTGAACCAGCATCAAGTGTCACATCAATTGGGCGATCTGCCTGAATCTATCTGGCAATACCTGAAGGACAACGGCTTCTTTGCCATGATCATCAAGAAAAAATACGGTGGTCTGGAATTCTCTGCCTATGCTCAATCCCGCGTACTGCAAAAATTAGCCGGCGTTAGCAGCGAACTGGCTTCCACCGTTGGTGTACCTAACTCATTAGGCCCTGGTGAACTCCTACAACACTACGGCACACCCGCGCAGCAAGACCATTACTTGCCACGTCTGGCCAAAGGATTGGAAGTACCTTGTTTTGCCCTTACCAGTCCCGAAGCAGGTTCAGATGCCGGCGCGATCCCAGATTTTGGTATCGTCTGTAAGGGCCAGTGGCAAGGTGAAGAAGTACTGGGGATGAAACTGACCTGGAACAAGCGTTACATCACCCTGGCTCCGATCGCGACCGTACTGGGACTGGCCTTTAAGCTGCAAGATCCCGACAAGTTGCTTGGCGACAAGGAAGAGCTGGGTATCACCTGCGCCTTGATCCCAACAGATATCCCCGGCGTTGAAACCGGTCGTCGTCACTTCCCGCTTAACTGTATGTTCCAAAACGGACCGACACGAGGCAAAGAGGTATTTGTACCGCTCGACTTCATCATAGGCGGCCCAGAGATGGCGGGTCAGGGCTGGCGCATGCTGGTTGAGTGTCTGTCAGTGGGTCGTGGTATCACCCTACCCTCTAACTCAGCAGGTGGTGTAAAGACAGCTGCCGTTGCAACCGGTGCTTATGCCCGAATTCGTCGCCAGTTCAAGCTGCCTATCGGTAAGCTTGAGGGGATCGAAGAGCCTATGGCGCGCATCGGCGGTAATGCCTACCTGATGGATGCCGTCACCACGCTCACCACCACGGGGATCGATCTTGGCGAGAAACCTTCGGTTATCTCTGCCATCGTTAAGTATCACCTGACCGACAGAATGCAAAAGTGCGTCATCGACGCCATGGACATTCACGGCGGTAAAGGGGTCTGTCTGGGTGAAAACAACTACCTGGGCCGTGGCTACCAGGCGGCACCTATCGCCATTACCGTAGAAGGGGCCAACATTTTAACCCGCTCTATGATTATCTATGGTCAAGGAGCAATTCGTTGCCATCCTTACGTACTGGCAGAGATGGAGTCGGCCTTCGATCCAGATCCAAACAAAGCATTGAACGATTTTGACTCGGCGCTATTTGGCCACATCGGCTTTACTACCAGCAACCTGGTACGCAGTTTCTGGTTGGGTCTGACCTCGAGCTACTTCTCAAGCAGCCCATACGGGGATAAAACCAAGCGTTACTACCAGCACATGAACCGTTTCAGCGCTAACCTGGCATTGCTATCGGATCTCGCCATGGCAACTCTTGGCGGCGGTCTCAAGCGTAAAGAGCGTGTCTCTGCCCGTCTGGGCGATCTCTTAAGTCAGCTCTACTTAGCCTCAGCCACCTTGAAACGCTATCAAGATGAAGGACGCCAAACTGAAGATCTACCTTTGGTACAGTGGGCCGTGGAAGATGCCTTGTACAAGCTGCAAGACTCGCTGGACGATCTGCTTAACAACTTCCCTATGGGCCTGGGCCGCGTGTTAAGGGTTATCCTGTTCCCATTTGGTCGTCCGCTGAAGCGCCCAAGCGATGTTCTGGATCATAAAGTGGCTAAGATCATGCAAACCCCATGTGCTAGCCGTGAGCGCTTGGGCAAGGGCCAGTTCTGGACCCCATCGCAGTTCAACGCAGTGGGTATCCAAGAACAAACCTTTAAAGATATCCTCGCTTGTGAGCCGCTACACGATAAGATCTGCAAGGCAACGGGCAAGCGTCACCCCTTCATGTGGCTGGATAAGTTAGCCGCCGAAGGCAAAGCGCTGGGGATTTTGAGTGATGAGGAAGTGGCTCTGCTTGAGCGAGCCGAGATAGGCCGCATGAAGTCAATCAATGTCGACGACTTCGATCCTGCTGAGCTTAGGGCACAAACCTTAAGTGATGAGACCCAGCACCAAGCCGCCTGAAAACCAGATGGCTTAAGATGAAAAAAGGAGGCCATAGCCTCCTTTTTTGTTGCCCGCAATGTCAATGAGAACCTAAGGGCGCCTCGCTGCGGCCCTATCTCACCACTTAACCGGCCGCTTCCTCTTTGGTCACTAACGGCTGTGGCTCATCAAGGTTTGGGCTCTGTTCTTGCTCTTTCTTCTCATCGGCTAACTGAGCCTCCATCAGAGCCTCTTCAGGCAATAGACTGATCAACTCTATGCCCACAGGCAAGGTATCAACCGCCTCGGTGATCAGCTTAACCTTGCCCTCCTGCAAATAAATTAAAGGTAAGGCACCTTCACCGTAACGCTGCTTAAAGTCGGCGAAGGTAAAGTTCTCGGTTAAGCTGGTACTCTTTATCTTGCCCCCCTTGGCCATGATGCTGGCGAGCCTTGCATAGGTCACGTTATCACCAAACAGACACAAGCGTTTAAGATAAGCCTCAGAAAGCTGATGACGAGCGCTGTTGCCTTCACCACTGCTTAAGCCAAATACTTTATTCTTCCCAAGAATATCCTGAAAATGAAAAGTCACTAAGGGATTGAGCTGACGATAGGGAGACAAAACCAAAAGGCGCCCAACGCCGCCCAGATCTAACGCGTTGTCGGCATGCTCAGAAGTGGGATTCCCAAAATAGACAGGAATATTGTCCATGCGTGACAGACGTATGTTGTCCCAGTTATTGTCGGCGAGTACCACCTGCACATTCTTTTGGATCAAGACTTTGGCCAGAGCCCTGGCAAACTTGGACGCACCAAAAATCAGCAGCCCCTGAGCCGAGCCCGCCTGTACCCCCAAAAACCGCGCCCATGCTCCGGCCGTCAGGCTTTGAGCCACCACAGTACCTATGATGATCAAAAATACCAGCGGCACTATCTTATCGGCGCCCGCCACGCCAAGGCGCTCAAGTTTTATGGCAAACAGTGACGATACCGCCGCGGCGACTATCCCCCTAGGTGCCACCCAACTTAAAAACCACTTATCGGCCCTAGGCAGTGAAGTGCCAATAGCGCAGCACCAAACGCTTAGTGGCCGCGCGATAAACATCACCACTAGCAATAGTGCCAGCCCTTGCCACCCCAACTGCATCAGGGCGTTAGAATCTAGCCTGGCCGCTAGCAAAATAAACAGGCCCGAAATAAACAGCACGGTCAGTGTTTCTTTAAACTCGATGATCTCTGCGATGTCGACCCCGCGCATATTGGCTAACCAGATCCCCATGACAGTAACCGTCAGCAAGCCTGATTCTTCCTGCAACAAATTGGACCCAACAAAGGCCCCTAACATGATAGTGAGTACAGCGGTATTTTTAAGGTAATGGGGTACCCAGGCGCGGCGCAGCATCACCCCTATACCGTAACCAAACAGCGCCCCTAACCCCAGCCCGACCGCGAGCATAGACATTAAAGATAACAGGACATGACTGGCTGGCTCGGCGGCAACCGCCAGGTATTCAAACACCAACACCGCAAGCAAAGCACCTATAGGATCGATAACTATCCCTTCCCAACGTAAAATACTCGCCAGTTGCGATTTGGGCTTGATACTGCGCAGCATAGGCACTATCACGGTCGGGCCTGTCACCACCACTAAGGCGCCAAAGAGCATGGCCATCTGCCAGGAGAAATCCATAATAAAATGGGTCGCCACACCGATACACAGCCAAGTCACCAAGGTGCCAATAGAAACTAAGTGGGTGACCATGCGGCCGTGATCGCGGATCTCGGAAAAATTGAGCGTTAAGGCCCCTTCAAACAAGATAACCGCCACCCCTAAAGAGATGATAGGAAATAACAGATCGCCAAATATGGCGTCGGGATCCAACAGATTAAAAACAGGCCCAACCAAGAGGCCACAAAGCAGCAAGGGCAATATCGCCGGTAAGCGCAAGCGCCAGCCAAGCCACTGACACACAATCGACAAGATCCCCACTAGGCCCAACATGCCTGTGATCTGCTCTACCATCATCTTCATCCTTAAACAGCCCAAGGCAAGCTAGCCCAGTAATTAGCATGAGTATAGTCAAGACACGCCATTAGATAGACGTGTGCTCATTCCATTTTCTGCAAGATAACACTGCTAGCTCAAATGTATAGCGCAACTTAAAAGGCTAAACCTAAGCACCTATCAGTCTGTGCAAATTCAAATGAAGAGATATTGAGATACAAAAAAGCCCCGTCATTACTGACGAGGCTTAGTTGTCGTTGGCACAGCGGACGGGACTCGAACCCGCGACCCCCGGCGTGACAGGCCGCCATGCTTTCAACAAGAGTCTAACCAACTGAACGACCCTACTGTCACCCCGGAAAATAATCCATTCAATGCTAAAGCCATCAGACACAAAAAGCCCCGTCATTACTAACGAGGCTTAGCTGCAGTTGGCACAGCGGACGGGACTCGAACCCGAGACCCCCGGCGTGACAGGCCGCCATGCTTTCAAAAAGAGTCTAACCAACTGAACGACCCTACTGTCACCCCGAAAAATAATCCGTTCAATGTTAAAGACATCAGACACAAAAAAGCACCGTCATTACTGACGAGGCTCAGCTGTAGTTGGCGGAGCGGACGGGACTCGAACCCGCGACCCCCGGCGTGACAGGCCGGTATTCTAACCAACTGAACTACCGCTCCTAAACTCGGATAAAACGCTTTGGCATTTCATCAAAATTAGGTACTTGATTGGCGGAGCGGACGGGACTCGAACCCGCGACCCCCGGCGTGACAGGCCGGTATTCTAACCAACTGAACTACCGCTCCACATCAAGTTGCGAAGGATAATACTTAGGCCACCTAGTCCCGTCAATAACTTTTTTTCTGAAACAAACTAATCAGTTAAAATTTCGCCAAACCAGAGTGTTTCATCAGCAAACTTGACTAGCTTTTGTCCGGCTCTGCGCCTTTGCGATCTGTCTCATCCGGCATGGTCAAATCAATCTCATCAAGAGTTGGCCCAATTTCCTTAGCCCGCTCCTGCTCAAGCCTTGCCGCTGTTACCGCCAATGCTTGTTTTAGATTTTGCCTTTTACGCCATACCAGTAAGGCCATGGTACCTAAGATCAACAAACTGATATTGATGGTAATGATCCAGAACATGGCATCCTCTTTCGCCTTGGCTTCGGCGATCGCCGCCTTCTTCGCGGCCAATGCAGCCAACTCCTCCGCCGTCGGTGGCGGCTCTGGCGGCGGCACCAGATTAAAGAACTGCTCGGGCAAGGTGATCAACACTTCCCGTCCCGAGACGGATGTTGCCGCGACCACGCCCTTGATGCGATAGCTGCCAAATTCTGACACCTGAGGCAATGTCAGCTGCATACGTTTCTTGTTAATGGTCTGTACTGGCAGCGTCATTTGCAGCCCTGCAGGCCCCACCAACTCAAACTCGAAATGGGTATTAGCCAAAACCAACTGCTCATCATCGACAGCCACCTCCACCTGCCAACGCCCTGTGAGCGGATCGTCGGGCGTAATCACAGAGAGAGACACAGGCATAGGCAGCAGCTCAATATCCCCGCCAACCTCTCGACTGAAAATATTGTTCTTGGCACTCACCAGATAACGGTAATGTCCCCAGGGCTGATTGAGGTTGATATTGGCAGTAAAAACGCCGTCATCGGGCGTACCATCCAGCCCTTCGCCGTTATCCTTGTAGCTACCGACGATCAGAGTGCCGGCAGCAAAGTTCTCATCCCCGGGCCTATGCTCGCTGATAAATTTCGCGGTCCAATCCACTAAGTAGTCGAGCCCAGGCATACGTATACGCTGCGCATCACCCAATAGCTTTGCGGTAATTTTAAGCCGTTCACCTTGATAGAGCGGCCGAGGTAAGGGCTCGACCTCTATCGCTAACTTAGAGATCTTGTCTATCTTAGACCCTTTAACCACCTTACCTAAAAGTTGCCAAGGACCCGGCATGGGAGATTTGATGGTAATAATATCGCCACTTAGGCCATCGACCCACTGCACAGATTCTGGATGGCGCGTTGCATACCACTTACTACCATCAGGTAGCACGATTATGACTGGGGCACTGCCATATTCGCGTTGAACGAATAGGGTCAACTCATCGACCATATGATCGATGCGAAAACGGTTTTTTAGCTCACTGGCCTCAGACGAAGGAACTACCTGAGCGGCAGCGCCGACGGAAAGCAGCAGTAGCCCAGAGGCCAAAATCGCGCACACTAGCCAATTTTTCATAGGATGACGTTTATCCTCGCCAGATACATTGTCCTGATTTCGCAACTAAATCTAATCTTTGTTCATGCATACTCAGTTCATCGGCCGTTGCGCCGATCACTTTAAGATTTGCGCGATTGGCATCCAGACGCATGATCCCACCGCTCTCTTGACCCGGCTTTTCATTAGATAACTCAAACTTGGTCTGGCCACCGGTCATGATCAGGTAAACATCGGCGAGGATCTCGGCATCCAATAGTGCGCCGTGAAGCTCACGGCGTGAGTTATCTATGCCATAACGCTTACACAAAGCATCCAGGTTATTCTTTTGCCCTGGATGAAGGTATTTGGCGATCTCCAGCGAATCGAGTACCTGACAGATATCTGAAGTCTTTGGCCCTCTCGGCGTCAGCAGTGAGAATTCATGATCCATGAAGCTCACGTCGAAGTTCGCGTTATGTGCCACAATCTCGGCGCCGTCGATAAATTCGATAAAGGCGGGAGCTATCTGAGCAAATACCGGCTTATCGGCGACAAACTCGTTGGTTATACCGTGAACCGTGATCGCCTCTTCATCAATCTGCTGCATAGGATTGATGTATTCGTGAAAATGGCGGCCGGTCAGCTTACGATTCACCACCTCGACACAGCCTATTTCGATAATACGATGACCAAAATAGACGGCACCTGCCCCTTGGTTCATACCAGTAGTTTCGGTATCGAGGATCACTTGGCGCTTAGCATTGGAGATGATATTCATATAATTACACGCTTTTATAAAAAAAATTTGGGTATACTGCTGTCCATATTTGGCTATGGTAGCAACTTGATGCACGGACTGAAACAACTCTTAATCTATACCGACGGTTCTTGCCTGGGCAATCCCGGTCCCGGCGGCTACGGGGTGGTGATGAAATATAAGGCCCACGTAAAAGAACTCAGCGGCGGTTTTGCCTTAACCACCAACAATCGTATGGAGCTGCTAGCCCCTATTGTCGCCCTAGAGGCGCTTAAAGAGCCCTGCCGGATCATCCTCACCAGCGACAGCCAGTATATGCGCCAAGGGATCACTCAGTGGATCCATGGCTGGAAGAAACGAGGCTGGCTAACAGCGGCTAAAGAGCCTGTTAAAAATGTCGACCTTTGGCAACGCCTGGATGCGGCAACCACGCCACATCAGATCGATTGGCGCTGGGTAAAAGGCCATGCCGGTCATATCGAAAACGAGCGCTGTGATACCCTGGCGCGAGAAGCCGCAGAGGCAAAACCCAGCGAAATAGATACCGGCTACCCCTCATAAGGTTAACCCCGTTGAGCAGGCCTAACTTGTCGGCGACAGTGCCAAAAAACGCTGACAGAAAAGTTCAAAGGCGCTGCAAAGGGCCGTCGGCTTACGGCTCTTATGACGAATTTTATAAAACTGGCGCGCCAGGGTGAGCTCTGGCACAGAGATCAACGCCAGTTCCCTTCGCTGAAGCTCCTTTTCAAGGGTAAGTTCAGACAAGACAGCCAGTCCGGCACCTTGTCTGACCGCTTGTTTTATGGCATCTGGCGTAGAAAAATTAAATTTCTCCACTGGCCGCATCGCCAGCGCATTGGCAGCATTGATAAAATAATCTCGAGTGCCCGATCCCGGCTCCCGCATTACCCAGGCATGTCCGGCCAACATATCAGGTGTCACCACTTTTCCCGCCAAAGGATGACCCGGATGACAGAAGATAAGCAGTCTATCTTTATGCCAAGGCTCGACACTTACCCGGCTATCGAGACATTGGCCCTCGATAAAACCTACCTCGGCGCGAAACTCTACCACGGCATCGATCACCGCCTGAGTATTAGCGATGTTCAAATCCACCATAGAGTTAGTAAATTGTTGACTAAAAGCCACCGCGCTCTTGGCAAGCAGATAGTTGCCTATGGTTGAGCTGGCCGCCACACTCAAGGTGCCGCTCATTTGCGCCTCTGGGGAGGAAAACAGATGTTCTATCTGCTCCACTTGCTGCAGGGTCTGCGTGGCCAGCGGTAATAGCAGACTTCCTTGGGCATTGAGTCTCAGCCGATTCCCCACACGTTCAAATAAACGGGTATCGAGTTGCTTCTCTAACTCACCAAGGGCCATGGAGGTCGCTGGCGCCGAGAGGTTCAGACGCTGAGCCGCCTTCGCCACCTGACCGCTGCGAGCGACAGCTTCAAAAATAGCTAATTGCTTTAAGGTAATTCTCATTTTACCTGCTTAACGAAAAGATCATTTTAGGCGCAGCTGCTTTACCCTGCCTGCGGTTGGCGCGGTCGACCATTTGGGCTGACGAACCTTTTGCTTGTCCATTATCGGCGTCATGGGAGAGTCTAACTTGCGGGCAACCAATATATAGACGCTGCCACTGCCCGGCAACCAAGCCTGCAATGCATGTTGCCAGATGGAATCGCCATGGATCTCACTCAGCAGATGATGATAAACAAGACGCTCATCGCCCACCACTTGATAGCCGAGTAACCCAAGCCAATCTTTTACCCTAGAGGGGGTAAAGAAACGCCCACACCAAGGCAACAGCTCCTGACGACTGGGCAACATCTTACCCAAAAAGGCCGGACTTAAGGGGTTAAAACCTATGATAAACAGATATCCGCCAGAGATAAGCACCCTGTCGGTCTCTCGTAATACGCTATAAGGGTTGGCTTCAAAATCGAGCACCATGGAACAGACCACAGCATCTATCACCCCATTTTGAATGGGCAGCTGTGCGTGCTCGCCTTGCAAGGAGCAAAGCGCTGATTCGCAAAGAGAGAACTCTCGCCCTATCGGTAGACAGGGTTTTTCCAACGCATAACTTAGCGGGCCTATGTTAAGCATGTGATAGCCAAACACCTTTGGCCACCAAGGCATCAACTTATCTTCGACAGCCTCTTGCAGCCAAAGCCCGTTGGGCAAATCCTGCCAAGTCTGGGGTTTGATCAGATCAAAGGACACAGGTCACTCCAAGACTCATTATTCTGGTTTCCCAAGGGGCGGTTTGCCTTTTCAAGTTGATCTTCTGTTGCCATCATAACGCGTTTTA
The DNA here is from genome assembly GCF_002215585.1 of Shewanella marisflavi. NCBI lineage: Bacteria > Pseudomonadati > Pseudomonadota > Gammaproteobacteria > Alteromonadales > Shewanellaceae > Shewanella > Shewanella marisflavi. The sequence continues at coordinate 2,001,742 of NZ_CP022272.1, read as the reverse complement.
CTCGCCATGTGAGTAACCAAGGCGTGACACAGCTTTTTCATCCTATAAATCGCCTAAAAACTACTTCAGAAACAAACAACAAAAACAAACAGTCCCTAATGATGTGACTATTTTAGTATTAAATCCCTAAAGCGCTATACACGCAATAGCTTTGCTCAGTAAACTAAATGCGTGTCACCCAATCCCAGTGAGAATCGCTATGCACAGTGTTACCCCAATTCCCGCCTTTAATGACAACTATATCTGGCTGATCCATGCCCATGACACCAAGAGTTATTATGTGGTCGACCCAGGTGATGCCAATGTGGTTATCGACTATTTAAAGCAACATGAGATCAAACTCGATGGGATCTTAATTACTCATCACCATAGCGATCACACCGGCGGCATAGCAGCCCTGCAAGCCTATCACGACCATAACCTCACTGTGTATGGTCCAGACAGTGAAAATATTAAGGGGATCAATCATCCCATCTCGGGGAAGACAGAAAGTATCAGCCCCGATAGACTGGACAGCAATGCCCAGATATTTCACCTCCCCGGCCACACCTTAGGTCATATTGCCTATCTGATTGACGATCACCTTTTCTGCGGCGATACCCTATTTAGTGGCGGCTGTGGACGCCTGTTTGAGGGCACTCCAACGCAGATGAGACACTCCCTCGACGCTTTGGCCGCACTCGATGACAAGGTCAAGGTCTATCCGGCCCACGAATACACACAAGCTAATTTGGCCTTTGCCCAAACGGTCGAGCATGACAACCAGGCGCTGGCTGACTACGCCGCTCACGTTAAGCAACGGCGCGAACAGCAACAGCCCAGCCTGCCCTCTAGCATTGGGCTAGAGAAGCAGATCAACCCTTTCCTGCGCGCCGATCAAGCCACAATTAAAGCGGTATTAGGTCAACATTTCAGCCAGGATGTGACGGATATTGACACCAGTTTCACGCTTCTACGTCAATGGAAGGACAATTTCTAATAATTCCTATACAATGTCGCGCTAATTAAGTCCCCGCCCAGCTAAGCCAAGGAAAACGCCTTGGCAGATGCTTTGTTAGAGGGACCCAAAGTAAGGAATTATTGTCGATGCGCTTACCCATTTTCCTGATCGCAGGGGGACTCTCCCTGCTCGCAGGTTGCCAAACCTTTACTCAGCCGGAACCTGAACCGACCATAGCCACCACAACCCCCATAGTGGTTGAACCCCAAGTGACGGCTCCTATCGAACCTGAGCCCATTCAGATCACCGATGTGTGGCAGCGTATTCGTCTGGGGCTTTCTATGCCTGTACCCGATCAGAAACTGGTGAATCAGTATCGCGACTGGTATCTGAAGCATCCCCAGCACCTGGCCCGCGTTTCTGAGCGTGCTGAGCCCTTTATGTATCTCATTGTCGAAGAGATAGAGCAGCGCAACTTACCTATCGAGTTGGCACTACTGCCTATCGTCGAGAGCGCATTCGATCCCTTCGCTTATTCCCATGGCGCTGCATCTGGCTTATGGCAATTTACTGCCCCCATGGCTAAACACTTTGGCCTGGAGATGAACTGGTGGTATGACGGTCGCCGCGATGTGCCTGCTGCAACCACGGCAGCACTGGATATGATGGAATACCTCTATCAAAAAACCCACAACAATTGGCTCTATGCTATTGCCGCCTATAACACGGGCGAAGGGCGTGTACTCAATGCGGTGAAACGCAACCAGTCTAAAGGGCTAGCGACCGATTTCTGGGCACTGAGCCTACCAAGGGAAACTGAGCGCTATGTCCCGCAACTATTAGCACTCGCCGATGTCGTAGCCAATGCCGAAAAATATGGGATCTCGCTCCACCCCATTCCTAACCAGCCGCAACTGAAAGTTGTTGATGTAGGCAGCCAAATCGATCTGGCACTCGCCGCCGAGATGGCAGGTATGAAGCTTAACGAACTGCACGCCTTAAATCCTGGCTTTAACCAGTGGGCGACTGCGCCTGAAGGCCCTCACCAGATAGTGGTGCCGCTTGATCGCGCTGACGTGTTTGAAACTAATTTAGCGGCCAGCAGCCAAGATCAGCGCCTAAAATGGCAGCGTTATAAGATAAAGTCGGGTGATAGCCTAGGGCTAATCGCCAAGCGCTTTAACACCACACCATCGGCGCTCCGTGCGGTTAACGATATTAAAAACAACCGTATTATTGCCGGCAAGCATCTACTGATCCCTATCTCTGCCAAAGATCCCGCCAAGTATCTCTTGTCTGCGGACCAAAGATTACAAAAACGTCAATCTGGTGGTAACGGCTATAAACTCAGCTACCAGGTTAAATCAGGGGACTCACTCTGGCTTATCGCCAAACAGCACAAGGTAAGTGTGTCTAAACTGGCTAAATGGAATGGTATGGCCCCAAAAGATACTCTCTCTGTGGGGCAAAAGTTGGTGATCTGGCAACAAGGCAAGGATAAGGCGGTCACCCGCACAGTCAATTACACAGTACGCTCTGGCGATTCACTGGCTAAAATAGCCAGTAAATTCAATGTCAGCGTAAACCAACTGGTTAAATGGAACAGCCTGTCGACCAAAAAATATCTACAACCAGGACAGAAGCTGACCCTGTATGTTGATGTGACTAAATCACGAGTTTAATCACCTCGACTGGTAACGATAAATCACCGGGTTAATAAAGATAAAAAAGCGATGCCAAGGCATCGCTTTTTTTGTGACTGCTATTTATCGCGTGTTACACCATTAAATGAGTTGCCACTAAAACCCACCTAACTTCTTAAACAGCTTATCTTTTAGATCATCAGTGGCTTTTTCGGCTTCTTTCTTCAGTTTTGCATCAAACAATGCCGCCGTATCTAAAGCGAACTTAGGCTCACTGATGGTGCCACTGATAGCGAAGGGGATCTCCAAACCATAAAGCTCATCCTTCTCGGCACTACCCTGGCCCTCTAATGAGCCCACAACAGAGGTTTTAAGGGCATAATCGATCGCCTCAGATAAGAGGTTAACATTGCCCTTACCCTGCAGGCGGATCAGAGGCGATGCCATATTCAGATCGGGATTGGTAACCTGACCCTTAGCCATAGTGAAACTGCCCGTGAGGCTGGTAAAGTCTGTTTTCTTTTCACCAGCTGAGGTGGCATTTAAATCCCCTGCCAACTTAGCCTTAGCATCACGCAGCATCTGCGGGATATTCACACCATAGAGTGAACCATCGGCAATCTCAAACTGTCCCTTAGCATTGAGGTTACGCTTAATGTTATCAGGGATAAGACTAAAGCCACTGCCTGCCACCTCAAAATTTGTGGTACCGGCAAGCATATCGACCTCGGCAGCATCGGTAAGCAGTGGGCGCACCTGAATCCCCGAGATCTTCTTATCAAAGCGATAGCTGGCCACCTTCTTACGTCCGTCAAGCTGCGCACTGGCAAGCAGTTTGCCTTGATAAAGATCGGCGCTAAGTTGATTGACATCTAACACGCCGTTTTTAAGCATTAGCTTCATCAACCAATTCTCTGTCTTGATCTTATCGGCAACCACGGATTTAATATCAAGATCCAGCTTTAGGTTGACCGCCTTCATACCGGTCAAATCAGGCTCTTGGGCACTCGCACTGGCTGCGCCGCCTTTCTCATCGGCTTTAGCTGCCTCTCCTTTCGCCATATAGGGAGTCAGATCTATGTCGCCAAAACTCATAGAGGCCACCACATCCGGCACTTTAGCACCGTAATTAACGGCCAACTTACCCTGGGCCTTAATTTGCTCAAGACTCAGACTAGAGAGGACTACCGCCAGCGTCTTCGCCTGATTGTCTAGTTCAATTTGACTGGTCAGATCCATCTGCATCCGCTTGTTAGGAATTGCGTCGCCCTCAACGATGTTTTCAACCACAAAATCCTTAATGGTGATCTTGGCCAGGCTGCTGTCGACCTTAATCTCGCCATTACCTTCGCTGGTTAGCGTCATCTCGGGCTGAACCATAGAAAACTTAAAGCTAATATCGGCGAACTTATCTAGGCTAAATGCCCCTAAGGTCAGTGCCTCTAACTTCAGCGCTTGTACCTTACCCGTCGCCTCATCGAAAAGATTTACCTGAGTATTGGTAATGGCAATTCCGCCGATATTGAGGCTACTGAGCTGCACACTACCTTCTGCAGGCTTGCTGTCACTTGCAGCTTGTTCAGCGCCAGCCTTATCACCGCCGGACGTTAATCCATCTAGGCTAGTACGGCCATTCTTGTAACTATCATAGTTAAGCGTTAGACCGTCGAGGTTGAGCTGTGCAATTTCAACTTCTTTGCTCAATAAAGGCAACAAAGCGACTTCGGCGACTATGCCATCAACCTTGAGCATGGTGTCGTTTTTAAAGCCCTTAGGATTAGAGAGACTAATGTCACCCAGCGCAATACCGATACTTGGAAAGAAGGTCCAACTCAGATCTTGGTTAATGGTGAGAGTTCTGCCCGTTTGTTTTTTCACCGCCTCGACAATTTGCGGTTTAAAATCGTTAGGGTCAAAAATAAGCGTCAGGTAAGCGGCCAATAACAGGAAAAGAGAGGCGAATACGATAAGTAGCCATTTTAAAAATTTCATAACAGGTTCCATCTGGTAGGAGTGTTCAACTGGCTTTCGACCAATTACGAGAGATCCAACGGCATTGATGACACGGCAATGCCATTATCATCTGCATAAAGCATCATACCTGGTTTAATTATAACGCGATCTATCTCCAGCGTAATATTAACATCACCCAAATCACGCTTATCCGTCTTAATCGGATTGGCTCCAAGTGCTTGAATACCAATAGGCATCTGCTTCAATGCTGCCACATCTCGCACATAACCATTGATCACTATGCCACTCCAGCCATTGTCCACGGCGCTCTGGGCGATCATATCGCCAAGCAAGGCCCGTCGGTTTGAGCCGCCACCATCGACGACCAACACCTTACCTTGCCCGGGTTGTGACAACAGCTGCTTGACTTTGGAGTTGTCTTCATGACATTTCACCGTCACCACCTCCCCCCAGAAAATGTGTTTCTGGCCAAACTGACGGTAATGGGGCGCTAACAGCGATAATTGAGCATCATAACGATCGAAAAGATCGGGCAAAAGATCCAGCATTGCAGCCTCCCTGCAACTAAACCAATGATGAAGTTACTATAACAAGGCAGGAATAAAATGAAAATTAGATGAATTTAAATTCGATCGGTTTTAAAATGTGCTTTCCCTAATTTACCCAGGTGACATTTTGTCACTATGCTCCTCAATGAACCGATACATAATTGTGTGTGATCGGCAAAGACACATTGGAATAAAATGACAGATAAACTCGATTTACAAGATGCAATGGCGGCCCTCGATAAATTTGGTTATGACCAGAAACACAGCATTGAACTGGGTCAGGCACGCACTCAAGCACAAATGGAGAAGTATCTAAAATCATTAGACTTTAATCTACGCAGGCTGCTTATTTTACAAGAGGTCGTCAATAAATTAGTCGAAGAAGAGAAAGCCAACCAGGCTCGTCAGGAAAATATTCAAACTTTTAAAACTAAGGTCATTAACCTGTCACGAGAATATGGCCTGCCTTACGACCAAGTGTTGAATATTATGAGCCAGCAGGAAAAATAAAGGCCTGCTCTTGGCAGGCCACTTATTTTACTTACAGTTTAAACGTTGAAATAAGCGATTCAAGCTCGGCAGAACCCACTTTAACTTGTTCACTGGTACTGCCAATCTCTTCACTCTTTTGTTGATTCTCCAGCGAGATGTCGTTAATTCGGGTGACATTCATGTTCAACTCGGCGATCACTGCACTTTGCTCTTCTGTTGCGGTGGCAATTTGAATATTCATGTCAGAGATCTGTTTTATTGAAGACTTAATCATCTGCAAGGCATCGACAACTTGAGTCGTCTCACCCACAGTTTGCTCAGATTGTGCCTTGGCACGAGCCACCGAGGCATTAACACTTTCAACGGACGCGCGAATCGCCTCTATGATCCCATTGATCTCTTGGGTCGACTCTTGCGTGCGACTGGCCAGGGTTCGAACCTCATCGGCCACCACGGCAAAGCCGCGGCCCGCTTCGCCAGCCCGTGCTGCCTCAATTGCCGCATTCAGCGCAAGCAGGTTGGTCTGCTCGGCTATTCCCACAATCACATCGAGGATCTGCCCTATCTGCCCCGAGCTAACCTGCAATGCCTGCGCCTCACTAGCGGTCACTTCCAACTCGTTTGACAGGCTCTGAATCTTAGCCACGGCACCATCGACCACTATGACGGTATTATCGGCTTCAACATCGGCGCTACCCGCACTATCGGCAGCCAACTGTGCATTAGATGCGACCTCAGATGAGGCCATCGACATCTCATTAATCGCCGTCGCCACACTCTGGGTTTCTGCCTGCATGTTAGCCGTTACTGCACTGGCCTGGGACGAGATATCGGCCAGGCCTTCGGCCAGCTCACGACTATGGGAAACGGAAGCCGCAACCGAATTAACCAAGGCTTGGATCTTCGCCACAAAAACATTAAAGCTAGCGGCAACCTGCTTCAGTTCATCCCGACCCGATTCCTCTAATCTTAAGGTGAGATCCCCTTCGCCTCTGGCAATGTTTTCAAAGGCGGCTATGGTATCGGCCATAGGCGCAGAAATACTGCGGGATATGGCACCAAGGATTAGAATAACGGGTAACCACACCGCAATACAGATCAGCAGGTATTTACCGCTAAAAGCTTGCATTTCATCTTGAATATCATCGACGTAGATTCCGGTGCCCACAATCCAGCCCCAGGGCTGAAACCGCTTAACCACACTCATCTTAGGACTGGGTTCCGTGGCATTTGGTCGGTTCCACATATACTCAACCAAAGCGTACTCGTTATTCGCCGTACCTGTTACCATCTTCTTAAATAGCTGTACACCGTTAGGATCTTTCATCCCCAACACATTAGTGCCCACCAATTTCTTAGCAAAAGCGTGTTGTACCATTATTCCCTGGCGATCTATGGTCCAAAAATATTCGTTGCCCTCATACCGCAACGCATCTAACGCCTCAATGGCAGCACGCTTTGCCTCCTCGGTCGACATATCGCCCGATTGAGACGCCTCATAGAACTGACTAATCACCTTCTCACCCACATCGGAGAGCGCCGATAATTTAGCCTCTTTCTCCTTGATCAACACCTCTTCGATATTCATCAAGGCAAAAATAAACATGATGCCGGTCACCACTATGGCGAGCAGCAGCATTAACAGCAATCGATGGGCAATTTTAAATTTACGAAATAGCGTATAGATGGCGTTCATAGGCGACACCTCGAAAAGTAACCGGATTAGTCCACGGACCCTTTAAATTTCGTCTATCATCAGAGGTTTGTCAAAACTGGAAATACCTATAAATGTATACTTTTGTAGAATAAAATAACGGCTTAGAGAAGATATAATGCAGATGAAGGAATAATCCGTCTGATTTGGCTATTTACAACTACACTAAAGTGTCAACACTTTTTATAAGGGTAATCTTAAGCAATGAAGACTAAGGGAATAGTATTCTTGGTGATTATCACCATGGGACTGTTATCGATTAACTGGTGGGGCGCAAAAGCCCCCGCCACAGAACCGCCCACCAAATTTAAAATCGCCACCTCAACGACTCCCCTCAGCGCACCACTTATTATTGCCAGAGAACTGGAACTTTTTAAGCCCTACAATCTCGACATCGAGTTGATCCCGCTGCGCGGTGGCCACCTCTGTTTTCAAGCCATGATACAAGGGGTTGCCGATCTGGCCACCAGCTCAGAAACCGTCATCATGTTTAATGGCTTTGAGCGCAGTGATTTTCGCCTCCTGGCGAGTTTTGTCGAATCAGATAACGATCTCAAATTGCTGACGCTTAATGATGGTCATCCAATGAGCATGACTCAATTCCAACAAAAAAAAATAGGTATGGTTAAAGCCAGCGCCAGTGAGTTCTTTGCCGATGCATTTCTTATCATCAGTGGTCATCAACAGCAGGAGTTTGAGAAGGTATTTATGTCACCCCAAGCACTTGGGCCCGCCCTGCTGTCGGGAGAGGTTGATGCCATTTCGGTGTGGGAGCCCTTTGGCTATCAACTGATAAAAGAACACGATGACAAGATATATCAATATCCTGGCAAAGGGATCTATAACCTCTCCTTTAATTTGGTCGCAACAGAGAACAATGCCAAGTTAAATCAAAATCACCACGCCAATATCTTAAAGGCGTTAAAAAGCGCACAGCACTTCATTAATCAGCATCCTCAACGCGCAAAACAAATTATCAGTGACTATCTGGATATGCCCCTGCCAGAGTTGGAGTGGGCATGGAACGATTATATTTTTCGGCTATCTTTAAATAACTCGCTGCTTTCCAACTTACATGCGCAAGCACGTTGGGCAATTGCCAGTGGTGCGGTAGAAACAGAGAACACACCAGATTACAGGCTGCTTCTGGACGACTCAGCCCTTATGCAGGCGCTCGACAACTAGGACGTTATTAGACCTATGATGATCAATACCAGGTTGAAATTGCTGCTATTTGTCAGCCTGTTTCTGACAACAACCATCTTGCTGACTTTCGCTGGCCTCAAAAATATTCAACAAGAAAACCTACAGCAGATGTCTCACATCATGGAGCTGGAAACGTCCATAGATGTGCTGAGAAGTCGACTCTGGGCGCTACAAGAGTTCCAAGATGAAGAGGTATTGAATCAAACCCTGGACGCTCACGAGCAGCTTAAGATTAAACTGGCTAACGCCCACTTTTTGGTGCCCGAGGCTAAGGTTTTGACCTCAAACCTCAACCGTATGACCGACAGTCTCTCCGCCCTGCTCATCTTAACTGGCCAACAAATGAGTTCTCAACCGCAGCGGGGGATCATCTCGGTCCGCGGCATGTTAACCACCAGGTTTAATATCACCATTCAGTCCATGAGCGAAGATCTGACCAGCCTGCAACGACTCGTCATTGACAGTCTTGCAGAGCAGCAATCAAAAATTCTCACTACTACCATCTTCTTTCTACTGGCTGGCTCAGTAATTTTGCTGCTGGTAACCACCTCAACCCTCAAGGTGTTCAGGGAGAGCCTTCATAGGATAACCCAAGGGATCAGCAAGTTAAGCCAAGGTGATCTCGATAACCATATCGAAATTGTTCATAAAAACGAACTGGCAATATTGGCGCAGAAATTCAATGCTATGACCCAGAAACTCAAAGAAACCACCATTAAGAAAGAGGCATTACAGGGCGAAGTGGCGGCACAAACCAAACAACTTAAACGCCAAACACAAAAGCTTAAGTATGTAGCAGAGCACGACGATCTTACCGGGCTCTATTCTCGCAGCGCCTTTGAGCGCCAGATCGATACGGCTATCGCCCGCTGTCAACGCACCAAGATGCACGCCGCCATGTTATTTATCGATCTAGATAAGTTTAAGCAGGTCAATGACAGTCTGGGACATGACAATGGCGATAAGGTGTTATTGACCGCCGCCAGACGGATCCAAAACGCCGTGCGTAGCTCTGATATCTGTGGTCGACTAGGAGGCGATGAATTTGTCGTCTGGCTGGAGCCCATCAACGACATTACAGAGGTCTCTCTGGTGATCGATAAGATCATTCAACAACTATCCCCACCTATCGTTTGTGGCCGCACTAGCGTCTCATTAAACGTCAGTATTGGTGTTGCCATGTACCCCGAAGATGACCTCACCCGACTAGCCCTTATTAAAATCGCCGACGACAACATGTATCAGGCGAAAAAAATAAGTGGTAATAGCCACCATTTTTCGCCCCAGATGGCAGAAAAAATCGGTAGCCAGCTCGCCTAGTCTGTAAACCTAGCCTGTGAGTACAGACAAGCGGTTTCTCAGCTGCTTTATATCCACTCTCACTAATAGCAGCGCTATCAAACCAGCCAGATAGAAACTCGGTTCTATGACCTCAGACTTAACCGACCAATAGAAGTGAATCGGCGCCAGCAAGGCCAGCAGATAGATACCATTGTGAAGCTGCTGCCAGCGCCTGCCCATGGCTCGCCTCACCCTGTTAAAAGAGGTCAGCGCCAGCAATAACAAGATGATGTAGCCGCATGCACCCACCAAGATGTAAGGACGCTTGACGATCTCACTGAACAGCAGTTGCCAGGCAAACAGTAGATCCAGACTCAAAAAGGCAAAAATATGTAGCGATGCATAGGCAAAGACATAGAGGCCCACAAGACGACGTGTCTGCATCAAGAGTCCCAACTTAAACCGCTTGGCCAAGGGCGAGATGAGTAACACGGCGACCAGGGCGTTGATGGTGCCCATTCCCGTATAGTGAATAATATACTGAACCGGATCGCCGCCAGCGCGATCCGTCAGTACCTGCCACACCAACAGCGCAATAGGCACAAGACCTATCAGGTGAAACAGGATTTTCAAAGGCAGCAGATGCCGAGCCTGTAATCTAAACAAAGTGACTCCCCAAGCGTTTTAGTAGTACTGACTCAAATCCATCCCCTTGTAGAGATGGGCTACCTGCTCGCCATAGCCATTAAAGGGCAAGGTGGGGATCCGCTGGGCGGAGAAGATCCCCCCTTCACCGATACGTCGCTCGGTTGCCTGTGACCACCTTGGGTGATCCACTTTAGGGTTCACATTGGCGTAGAAACCATACTCATGTGGCGCCAGCTGATTCCAGCTGGTGGGCGGCTGTTTATCCATGACATGGATCCGCACCACAGATTTGATGCTCTTAAAGCCATATTTCCAAGGCACCACCAAACGTACCGGCGCGCCATTTTGCGGGGGTAATGTCTTGCCATAGAGACCTACGGCCATAAAGGCCAATTCATTGGTGGCCTCATCAAGGCGCAGGCCTTCCACGTAGGGATAATGAATACCCCCTCCCATTAAACGGCTTTTCTGCCCTGGCATCTGATCGGGATCGAACAGGGTTTCAAACGCCACATGGGTCGCACCTGATTTTACCCCCGCCTTATCGAGTAACTGTTTCAGAGAAAACCCCACCCAAGGGATCACCATTGACCAGGCCTCGACGCAACGCAAACGATAGATGCGCTCTTCTAGGGGAAACAACTTGTGCAAATCATCAAGATCTAATGTCAGCGGCTTATCCACCATGCCATCAATACGCAACGTCCAGGGATCGACCTTAAACCCCTGAGCATTTTCATAAGGATCCGTCTTACTGGTGCCAAATTCATAAAAGTTATTGTGGGTGGTCACCTTCTGTTCGGGCGTCAATATCTCCTGCTGACCAAACCCCTTGTTGTGCGAAAAGGCTAAGGGGTGGGTCACAAAGGGCGATTGCGGCTCAGACTTGCCAAACAGATCAAACAAGCCCGCCTGCACCTGACCGGGAATACTGGCCCCCAGCGCGCCTAGGCCTAACGCCTTAACAATAGTGCGCCTATCATTAAACACAGCTTCAGGCGTTACCTGCGATGCTTTCTCATTCCAGCTTGCTCTGCCTTGGGAACCTTTTGCCATATGCTTCACCACTTCATTGTCATTAATCGTTTCAACCTATGCTGAATTAGATAGTCTAATGCCTTAAAAAATTTCACCTAAATAATATTTAACGAACAAGTGTTCGTCATTTACTCGATCGCTACTTGAACCCATTTGTGCCACATGAGACGCTAACCGCCTAGCCTAAAACGGATATTGACTATGCTGACCGAACTTCCTTTATCTCTACCACAAATCATTGTCTTAGGAGCCGTCTCCTTGCTCGCACTGCTTATTGGCGCCCTGCTCAACCAGCGTCTAACCAGGGCTAAATGGCAAACGGTCAGAGAAGAGCTTATCCAGCAGCACACCAACGCCATGCTGCTACTCGAGGCGACACTGGAAGAAAAACGCAGCGAAGTAGGAGTTCTTACGCAGAAACTCGAGCAGCAGATCAATCTGCTGGGCATGAGTCAGGCCCAGGCTAAACGCGCCGAGGAGTTAGAACAACAACTACAGCAAAGCCAGCGTAAACAGATGGAGACTCAACTGGCACTGTCAAAATCCAATGCTCTACAACAGACCCTGACGGTGAAATTTGAAACCGAGCAACGGGCGCTGGAAGATAAAATTCAGCACCTGCATGAGTCTGAGACCCGTCTAACCCAACAATTTGAAAATTTAGCCAACAAAATTTTTGATGCAAAGACCCAGCGATTACAGCATGAGAATGAACAGCAGCTATCAAACGTGCTTTCTCCCTTTAAACAGCAGCTTGAAGGATTTAGAAAGCAGGTTCAAGAATCCTACACAGTTGAGCAGAGTGAACGCAGTGCACTGAAGCACCAGCTGGAATCCCTCAAGGCACTCAACCTGCAGATGAGTCAGGACGCCATCAACCTTACCAAGGCGCTTAAAGGTGACAACAAGCAGCAAGGCAACTGGGGCGAAGTGATTTTAGAGCGCGTGCTGCAAGAGAGCGGCCTGCGCGAAGGGCACGAATATGAGACCCAACAAGATTTAAAACACGACAATGGCAAACGCTTTAAGCCTGATGTCATCGTCCATCTACCCGAAAACAAAGATGTGGTGATCGACGCCAAGATGTCCTTACTCGCCTACGAACGCTATTTCAACAGCGAAGATGAGGCAACTAAGGCTGCAGCCATCAAGGAACACTGCCTGTCTATTCGCAACCACATCAAAGGACTCAGTCAAAAGGATTATCAAGCACTGCACGGCTTAACAAGCCTGGATTATGTGCTAATGTTTATTCCATTGGAGCCTGCCTTCTTGCTGGCATTAGAGCATGAGCCTGGGCTGATAAACTATGCACTAGAAAACAATATCATGCTGGTCAGCCCCACCAACTTGTTGGTGGCACTACGCACGATCAACAATATTTGGCGCTATGAATATCAGAATCAAAATGCCCAACGCATTGCCAAGCAAGCGGGTAAAATTTACGACAAGTTATGCGGCTACCTTGAAGACATGGAAAAAGTTGGCCGTGCCGTGGAGTCCCTGGACAAGCATTACCAGGCCGCCATGGGTAAATTGACCTCAGGTAAGGGTAACCTTATTCGGCAGGCTCACCAGATGCAGCAACTGGGGGTATCAACTAACAAACAGTTAGATGCTCAGCTGTTAGATAAGGCGCTGAGTGAACACCTGGACAATGACATAAAACTGAATTAAAGCGACGCGATACTATAGGGTCTTAGGTAAACAGGGAAAAGGACTGGACGACAATGCCAAAGCGGTTAGGCACACTTTATTATGCCAATTTCTATCTCCTCCTGTGGCTGGGCAGCTTACTGCCATTAACACTCTCAGCCGCCCCCCTGACCAAGGCGCAGCAGCAATATCTTGATGCCAGAGAGGCGCTGAGCCAAAATAATCAAGCAAGCTATCAGCAACTCAGGCAGCAGCTCGAAGGTTATCCCCTCACCCCTTATCTCGACTATCACGCCAACATGGACAAGATAGTCGATTTACCCGGCAACCAGGCTCTGCAGGCTATCAAAGCATTCGAAGGGACTCCGCTCTATAACAGTGCCCGCCATCGCTATCTGGAAAATGCCGGCCAACGAAAGCAGTGGCGTCATTTTCTCGCCCTCAGCCCAGAGGCGCCGCGTAACATCTCGCTGCAATGTTATTACTACCGTGCCATGCTCAATCAAGGTGAAACAGACAGCGCCTATCAAGGCGCTAAAAAGCTCTGGCTCCATGGCCAATCACGCCCAAAAGAGTGCGATCCCCTGTTCAATGCCTGGGAAAAGGCGGGCCATCGCAGCCAAACCTTGCTCTGGTCACGCATGTTTCTGGCCTTTAATAGTGGCGAGTATAGCCTGTTAAAATACCTGGCCTCTAAGGTCACCACCCACCAAAAAGAGGCCAAGCTGTTGCTGACCGTCTACCAAGATCCCCGCAGCCTAAGGCACAGCAAACGTTTTCGCACTAAGTCGGTCATCTATGGCGACATCGTCGATGCAGGCCTTAGGCTCCTGGCGCGAAAGGATCTCATAAAGGCGGTCAAACTCTACTTAAGCTACGAAAAATCAAAACGTTTTAGCGACTATCAAGACAGCAAACTCGGGCGCTACCTGATCAGACGCGCCTTGATTTCCCAGGAGCCTGAGCTCAAGGACTTTGTCGATAGCCACCTGCCCAAGATAGACAGCGACGATCTTAAAATCCTGCGCCTGCGCTGGGCCATCAGAGAAGCCGATGAAACCAATATAGACAAGTACCTGCCACTGCTGAGCGAAGGCACTCGCAATAAGGCGCGCTGGCAATATTGGTTAGCCAGACGTCTCATGGACACCCAGGCAGATGGAGCCAACTCAACGCTGCAGTCCCTCAGTCAAGAGCGCAACTTTTACGGTTTTACGGCCGCGCACCTGATCGATAAGCCGATCAATCTCGCCCAGGTTGACACCCTATTGGATGAGAGCCTGACACCTCAGCTGTCAATCGATCCCGGCCTTGCCCGGGTGCAAGAGCTTTTGGCCTTAGATAAGACCATAGATGCCCGCGCCGAATGGGTACTACTTTTGGGGCGGCACCCCAAATCTCTGCAGGCCCAGTACGCCTTGCTGGCAAAACGCAATCAGTGGCACGACCTAGGCGTTCAGGCCAGCATACAGGGACAGCTGTGGAATGATATGCAGCTGCGCTTTCCCTTTGCCGCCGATGAAGCCTTTAAGCGCGCCAGCAAAGAGGCCAAAGTCGATATTGACGAGATCCGCGCCATTGCCCGCCGCGAGTCCGCCTTTTACCCCTTTGCCACCTCAGGCGTTGGCGCACGGGGCCTGATGCAGCTCATGCCTGGTACAGCCAAAGAAACCGCTCGCAAACATGGCCTCAGCTATCGCGGCAGTAAGAGTCTTTACGATGTGTCGCTCAACACTACGCTCGGCAGTCGCTACTATAAGTCACTGCTCGAACGATTCGACGGTAATCGCATTCTGGCTACGGCGGCCTATAACGCCGGGCCCCACAGGGTCAAACGCTGGCTGGAAAAAAGCCAAGGCAAGCTGGATGCCATCGCCTTTATCGAGTCGATCCCCTTTACCGAGACAAGAGAATATGTCCAGGCGGTGCTTAGCTACCGCGCAATTTATCAAGCTAAGCAGCAAAAGCCGGTCGCACTTTTTTCGCCGCAGGAGTTGGCCTTTAAATATTGACTGCACCCGCCCCCTATAGGCTAGTAATAGAAATCAGTGACTTGTTCATTCACAGTGCTCTGACCAAAAAAGCTAGCCAATCATAGACTTCTGCCTCATAGTTAAAGGCCGACTTGACGATTGTTTCTGACCATTGAGTGATCACCTTAAGGAGTTTCATGTCCCATTCAAGCATCAACTCAATCTTGGCCCAACTGCAGCGAGTGCTGCTGGGTAAGCCCCATCAGCTTAAACTTGCCCTCACCTGCATTTTGGCCAAAGGGCACCTGCTTATTGAAGATCTTCCCGGCATGGGTAAGACCAGTCTATCCCAAGGCATGGCGCAAAGTTTGGGACTGAGCCATCAGCGTATCCAGTTCACCAGCGATATGTTGCCTGCCGATATTCTTGGGGTCTCTATCTTCGACAAAGAGCAATCTCAGTTTGTATTTCACCCCGGTCCTATCTTTAAACAGATGATCCTGGCCGATGAGATCAACCGCGCCAGTCCAAAGACTCAGAGTGCCTTACTAGAGGCGATGGCAGAGCATCAGATCTCGGTAGATGGTGTCACCCATCCGCTACCCAGTCCCTTTTTCGTTATCGCCACGCAGAACCCCAGCGAGCAATCAGGTACCTTTCCCCTGCCTGAGTCGCAACTGGATCGCTTTATGATGCGGATCTCCATCGGTTATCCCGATGAGACAGCCGAAAAGGCGATGTTGAAGGGCGAGGATATCTCTCCCCAGTTCCACAAGCTTCCCGCCTGCATCGACCCCCTGATCTTGATGGATCTCCAGGCACAAGTGGCTGAGGTCAAGGCATCTGACGCCCTGCTCAATTACATTCTGGCGCTGGTAAAAGGCTCTCGCCAGCTAAACGAAGGCTGTGGACTTTCGCCAAGGGCCAGCAAAGCACTGCTGAGTGCCGCTAAGGCCTGGGCCTTTATCCATGGACGAAATTATCTGGTGCCTGACGATGTCCAGGCGGTGTTCGCCGCCGTTGCCGAGCACAGACTCAGGCACACCAGTCAACAACAGGGCGAGGCGCTCTCCCAGCGCCTGCTGGCCAGTACTAACCCTATTTTGTGATCCCATGACAAGCTTAGCGACGGGTCACGGACGATGGAGACAATGGTGGCAAGCCTGGATAGACAGGCGTTTACCAGCCAGTCGGCGCGTCACCTTGGCCCATAGAAGTATCTTTATCTTGCCGACGGGCTTCGGCCTCTTCTGGCTACTGTTTGTGATATTGCTGTTTCTGTTTGGCACCAACTATCAAAATAACTTGGTGATCGGCCTCTCTATCTTGCTGCTCAGCCTATTCAATACCTGCATCATCTACAGCTATCGCAACCTTGCCGGCATGACACTGGAAGCCAAAGTGGGACCGGAAGCCTACGCAGGTGAGAGGTTACTCTACCCTGTATTACTCAGTGCGAAACAGGTGCAACATCAGGTGATTCTCAGTTATGAGGAGCAATCGCCGCAAATCATCACGCGCGTCAACGGCAAAACCCAAGAAGCCCTAATCCCCTTAGCCAATGATCGCAGAGGTTGGGTCGACCCAGGCAGGCTTAAAGTCGAGAGTCGTTATCCCTTGGGGTTATGCCGCGCCTGGTCCTATGTGGATCTTGCCAATGCCCAGATCGCCTTTGCCCATCCAAAGCCGGGCAAGATTGCGCTCAGCGCCGAGCAAGCCGGAGACAATGACGAGCACAAGGATCAGGGCAAATACGTGGTGGGAGTCGATGAGTTTCGCGGCCTGAAACCCTTCGTCACCGGTGAGTCGCTCAATCAAATCGCCTGGAAACAGCTGGCTCAGGGGCGCGGCATGCTGACCAAGGAGTTTGAACAGCCCCAAAGCGCGCCGCAATGGCTGGTACTGGATGACACAGCAACACTGGAGGAACAACTTAGCCAACTAACCTGGACGGTGGACCGTTTATTTGCAAAAGGGCAAATATACGGTCTCAAATTGCCCGGTAAAACCATAGCGCCGGCAGGTGGTGAGCAGCACAGACGCTTGGTACTCAGTACTTTGGCGGTCTACCCACAGGTGTTGGAGCACTCCCATGACAGATAAACAGGGAGAGATCATAGGTCGTCAAAGCCTGCTCTGGCTGCTACTCGTCAATCTCAGTGTATTGGCGCCCCTCTATGACAAGATGACCCCTTGGAGCATGGCGATCTGCGCTATCTGCCTCGTCTGGCGAGTGGGGATCTTTACCGGCAAGGTGGCAAAACCGCCCCGCTATCTGGTGACCGGACTGGCGATTGCCTCCGCAGTCACCTTGGCCTTGGTCACGGCTCAGATAGGCATATTAAACGGTTTGATCAATCTGCTTATCTTAGGCTATGCCCTTAAATATATTGAGATGCGCGATCGACGCGACGTGCGCGCCGTAGTGCTGGTCGGCTTCTTCCTGATTGCCGTGACCTTGATCGAAAAACAAAGCCTCTGGTTCACCCTACAACTGACGTTAGTCGCTACCATCAATATCTGTGTCCTGGTGAGTCTCTATCTGGACAGCACCTCGATCAAACGCACAGCAAGCTTAGGCGCTAAGATAATGCTACAAAGCCTACCGCTAGCGATCATCTTGTTTATGGTGCTGCCAAGATTGCCACCACTCTGGTTAGTGCCCAATCCCAAAAACGCGACGACCGGCCTGTCTGACGAGCTCTCCTTTGGCGATATAAGCAAACTGACACGCTCGAGCGCACTGGCCTATCGTGTCAGTTTCGATGGCAGCCGCCCGGCAAACAATCAGCTCTATTGGCGCGCCTTGGTGCTGGATCAATACGACGGTAAAACCTGGACCCAGGATCCCGAGATCAAAGCCCTGCAACGCTTACGCAGAGTATCCAGTTTTCGCCCTCAACCCGCTGGCGAACCGATCCACTATGAGGTGATTGCCGAGCCTAGCTATCAAAACTGGCTCTTTGGCTTGGATCTGGCCTACAGCAAGGACAATGATATTCTCGAGCTGCCCGATGGACGACTCTACGCCAAGTCGCCCCTAAGCCAGAAGTATCAATACCGGGTCGCCTCCTATCCTGAAGCCACGCTGGATAATGAGCTCACGCCAAGGCTTAGAGCGCGAAACCTTGAGTTACCGCCTAACAGTAACCCAAGAGCCTCAGACCTGAGTCGTCAGCTTGCAAAGGATTACCCGAATCCTGAGCAGCGACTCAACGCCATCATGACCCTGTTTAATCGGTCACCATTTTTCTACACCTTAGAGCCGCCACAAGTCGGCCCCCAGCAGATAGATGATTTTCTGTTTGAGAATCGCGCCGGCTTCTGCGTCCATTACGCCAGCGCAATGGTGTTCCTGGCGCGCCAATCCGGGCTGCCCGCCCGCATGGTCACAGGCTATCAAGGCGGCGAATGGAATCAGGCAGCAGGCTACCTCAGCGTCTATCAATATATGGCCCATGCCTGGGTTGAAGTATGGCTCGATGGCAAAGGCTGGCAGCGATACGATCCCACGGCGATGATCGCCCCAGAACGTGTAGATGACGGGTTTGACGCCTTCTTTAATGGCGAACAAAGCTATCTTATCAATAATCCATTTAGTAGTTTGCGACTGCGCCAATACCCGCTGCTCAACAATCTCAGAATGTCGCTCGCCAGCATAGATTATTACTGGAGCAAATGGGTATTGGGCTTCGATGAAGAGCGACAAAACCAGCTGCTCAAGGATCTTTTGGGCGAGATCAGCGCGACTAAACTGGCAATATTTGTAATTGCCGCCTTTGGGGTGATCGCCCTGTTTATCGCCTATAGCGTCGGATTACTGGATTTTAGCCGCCACCGCGATCCACTGGTGGCCGGTTTTGAACAGATAAGTCGTATGCTGGCCAAGCGCGGATTAGCCAAACAGACAGGCGAGTCGGTCGATGCCTACCAGGCCCGGGTGCTTGAAACCCTGCCGCAACTCACAGAGCCGATGACACGCTATACCCAAGGCTATATGACCCTCAAGTACCGTGCCCCTTCCCCTAAGGCAAGCAAGCAGCTTAAACGTCAATTGAAAAAAGATCTGCGCAAGCTAAAGCTTGCCATCGTCAGGCTGAAGGCAAATCCAGACGATATCGCCCCTACTGCAGATGCTGACAAACTAAGCCAAAGTCATTGAATTAGTGTAAAAAACAATCGTAGAATGGGCACTTGTTCAAATTTAATCCCCTAGAGAGTCACCAGGATTGGCGTTCATCAACAGATGCCCTAGAATGGCGGCATCGCAACGAAATGGATAAGTTACCTCATGCTGTATTTGGTTCAATCAAATCGAATGGAGTCTTTGGCCAAACTGCTGGCATCTGAGCTGCAAACTCCCCCCGCAGGTCAGTCGCCGCTGAGCAATGAGCAGATCTTAGTCCAGAGTCCCGGCATGTCCACCTGGCTTAGATTAGCGGTCGCCGAACACAATCAGATTGCCGCGGCGCTGGAGTTTCCGCTGCCTTCGAGCTTTATCTGGCAACTGTGTCATCAACTGCTGGACGATGTGCCCAAAGAAAACGCCTTTACCAAGCCCGCCATGACCTGGAAATTGATGGAGCTACTGCCAGGGCTATTACATCAAGAGGTGTTTGCCCCCTTAGCCCATTACCTACAAGATGATGCCATTTTGCAGGACAAACAAGCGCCCCATTCACTTAAGTTATATCAGCTCTGCGGCCAGATAGCCGATATCTTTGACCAATATCTGGTCTACCGCCCAGACTGGATCTTGGCCTGGGAACAGGGGCTAGACACACTGCCACCATCGGAGCGTGCGCTTGATCCCGCTCAGCGCTGGCAAAGTGTGTTGTGGCGGGCCTTAATCGAACATAACCACCACAGCCTGGGATTGAGTCGCTACCACAGGGCTAACCTGCATCAGGCGCTGTTCGACGCTCTTGACGATCCCCTGTGCGACCTCAGTAAACTGCCAAGGCGTCTGTTTGTCTTTGGGATCTCCTCGATGGCGCCACAGACGCTGGAAGTTCTCTATTTTCTGGCAAAACGTATCGATGTGATCATGCTAAGTCTCAGCCCTTGCCAACACTATTGGGGCGATATCGTCGATCCTAAATTGCGCGCACGTATGGCGCTGCAATATGGTGATAAACAACAACTCGCCATCGACTGGGAAAGCAAGCTAGAGGTAGGTAACCCACTGCTGGCCAACAACGGTAAGATGGGCCGTGAACTGCTGGATCTCATTTTAGAGTTACCGGAAAACGACACAAACTTTAACTTCGACTGCTATCAAGATCCCGGCAGCGATACCCTGCTGCACGGCATTCAACGCGATATCCTCGAATTAACCACTCGCGGTGAAGTGATGGGGCCAGATGCCGACTTGTATCTGACCACCAGCGGCAGACGCCTGCTGAGCCCGGCAGACAGGTCGCTGACACTGCGAAGCTGTCACAGTCCGCTACGAGAGCTTGAGACCTTACACGATCATCTGCTGGACCTCCTGTCTCAATCGGAAGGCCTCTCGCCCAAAGATATCGTGATCATGATGCCTGACGTTGCGGCCTACGCCCCCTATATCGACGCAGTATTTGCCTCGAAACGGGGTGATCACTATATCCCCTACGCCATTGCCGATCGCGGCGCAGCGCAAGAATCACCACTGATCAATAGCTTCTTGCACCTGCTGGGGCTCAATCAGAGTCGCTTCGCCCTCACCGATATCTTAGGAATTCTCGAAGTGCCCGCGGTGATGCGTCGCTTCCAGTTGGATGACGATGAGTTGCTGCTTATTCGCCGCTGGCTAGAGCAAGCGGGCGTTCGCTGGGGCCGAGATAAGCAATCGCGAACCGCCCAGCAACTGCCGCCCTTTGAGCAAAACTCCTGGGCATTTGGCATTAAACGCCTGATCTTAGGCTATAGCTTTAGCGATGATGCGCCAATCTATCACGGCAGCCTGGCCTTGCCAGGCGTAGAAGGACAAGCGGCCCAGGCCTTGGGCAAGCTGCTTAACTTTATCGAAGCGATCGACGAATTTAACCAGGCGTTGTCAGCACACTGCCCGCTCGAGAAGCGGATTAGTCAGCTACAACAGCTGGTGGAAACCTTCTATGAGTGCGTCGATGATGAGCTCAATCAACAGCAGGAGCTGTTACAGGCGATAAGCCGTCTAAAAGAGGAGTTGCAATCGACCCATTACCAGAGCGAACTGGCACTGGAGGTGATGCAAAACTGGTTTACTCGCCAGCTGACCGAGTCGCGCGTGGGCCAGCGCTACCTGGCCGGTAGCGTCAATTTCTGCACCCTGATGCCGATGCGCTCAATCCCCTTCAAGGTGGTGTGTCTCCTCGGAATGAATGATGGCGTCTATCCCAGGGTGCAGCATCCGGTCGGCTTCGACTTAGTGGCGCAGCAGGGGCCACGCAAGGGGGACAGATCTCGCCGCCTCGATGACAGATACCTCTTCCTGGAGGCACTGCTTTCGGCAAGACAGCAACTCTACATCAGCTATATCGGCCATAGCGAGCGCGACAATAGCGAGCGCATCCCCTCTATGTTGGTCTCCGAGTTGGTCGAATATTGCCAGCTTTGTTATCTGCCGAGTGCCATGACTTCCATGCAAGATGAGCCGAGCCCCGATATCGAGCGCATAGAGAAGGCTATTGCAGAGCAGCTCATCATACAGCAGCCCCTGCAGCCCTTCGATGAGCGCCTCTATAGCAGCGAGCCACAGGGTGACGCCAACAGGCTCAGCCAGAGCTTTAGCCAGCAGTGGTGCCCACAAAGCACGCTGCCCAAAGAGGATGATGCCAAGGCAACGGCACCTGCCAAGTTCATTAGCCAGCCACTGGCGCTGACTGAGGACAAAAATGAGGCGCTGGAGCTGTCGGCCCTTATTCGCTTTTATCGCAATCCGGCGCAATATTTTTTCAATCGCACCCTTAAGCTCGATCTCAACCTCAACATACAAGCCGATGAGAACGATGAGCCCTTTTCCCTCAACGCCCTGTCACGCTATCAGTTGCAGTCTCATTTAATCGACGATGCCATCAAGACGGGACAAGAAAGACCATCGCCTGAATTGCTCAGCCGCCTCAGACTAACGGGACAGCTGCCCCTGGCACCTTTTGACGATCTCCTGCTGGCCCAGTATCAGCACGATATTCGCGCCGTGGTCGGTCGCACCCTCTACCTACAAGGTGAGCAGACCCATACTCAAGACATCGACCTCAACCTAAGGGATCAGGCGAGCACGCAACTGGTTGGTCGAATCGATGGTCTGTCGGCCAAGGGGCTGGTGAACTATCGCCCGGGTACGGCCAACGCGCGGGATCTTATCCGCGTCTATCTGCGTCATCTGTGCCTTAACGCCAATGAACCTGGCGCGCACACCACGCCGTGGCAGCGTCACAGCTATCTGTTAGACATAGGTCACTTCCATGCCTTTGCACCAATTACCCCAGAGCAGGCATTAAATCAACTTTCCCTCTGGGTTGACTACTATCACCAGGGCCTGAATAACCCCTTGTGTTTTCTGCCACGAACCGCTTTTGCCTATGTGGAAGCCGAGGGCGAGCACAGCGATAAGCTTAGCGCCGCCCAGTCCCAATGGCTTGATGAACAGGCAAGCTTGGGAGAAGGGCTTGAGCCCCATTATCAGCGCCTGTTTAGCTTTCCCGATGACTTTAGCGAAGCCGAGTTCGGCGCCTTAGCCCATGGTTTGCTCTCCCCCTTGCAGAGTCTTTATCACAAGGCGCCGCTGAGCGAACTGGCCGATTTTGTGGAGGGCCAATAAGATGGCGACCCAGACACTCGATACCCTGACACTGCCTCTGAAGGAGGTCCGCCTGATTGAGGCCAGCGCCGGTACGGGGAAGACCTATACCATCGCCGGGCTCTATGTACGTTTATTATTGGGCGATAGCCAACGAGCGCCCCTGAGCTGCGAGCAGATCTTGGTGGTGACCTTTACCAACGCCGCCACCCAGGAACTCAGGGATCGCATACGCAAGAAGATCCAACTGGCCTACCGTGCGTTTCTCGGCATGGAGGTGGATGATCCACTGATCAACACACTCTATCGAGACGCCGAGCCCGAGGCGCGTAGTCAGGCACTCAAACGACTGGATCTGGCGCTAAAATCCCTGGATGAAGCCGCCATCTTTACTATCCATGGTTTCTGTCAGCGGATCCTGGCCGATATGGCCTTTGAATCGTCATTGTTGTTTGAATCTGAATTTACCTTAGATGACAGCGAGTACCTGCACCATGCGGTGCGTGATTTCTGGCGTGAAGCCTGCTATCCCCTGCCAAGCTATCTGGCGCAGATCATCGCCAACAAGTTTGGCGATCCCGACGGACTGACCAAACAGCTCAGGCCATTGCTGGGTGCCAACCAGGCCAGCGTTAAAGCGCCGCCAAGTGCCTTCGGTCAGGTGGCCGAGAGCTTGAGTCAAAGTCTTGCTCGGCTGCGCCTTATTTGGCCAAGAGAGCGTGACGCCACATTGGCGTTACTTAAGGCCTTGCCGCTCAATGGCACCCGCTTTGGTAAGAAAGACCAGGGTTACCCTAAGCTCGAGGCGATGTTTACCCAAATGGATAACTGGGCGGCTCAGCCCCTGAGCCTGCCAGACTCTAAGTTACTCGGCAACCTGGCGCTAGACGGATTAAAACTGAATAAGGGCGGCGAGATCCCATCGGCTCAGGAGGCACCACTACTTGACCACATCGCAAGGCTCAGTGAACGGGTCGAGGATCTGGTGCCCAGTTTTCTCTATGGCGCCAGAGACGGTATTCAGGCAAGGTTTGCCGCCCAGAAACAGCGTAAAAATCTGCGCACCCCAGACGATCTGCTGATCGCCTTGGCCGATGCCTTAAGTGAGCCGCGGGATCCGGAGCAGCTGCTAGCACAGGCGATTGCCAAGCGTTTCCCGATTGCGCTTATAGACGAGTTTCAAGATACCGACCCTCTCCAATATCAGATTTTTAGTCGCATCTATCAGGGTAAGCAGCCAGACAATAGCGAACTAGGCCTGTTAATGATTGGCGATCCCAAGCAGGCGATCTACGCCTTTCGCGGCGCCGATATTCACACCTATATTCATGCCCGGGGACAGACGCCTCACCATTACAGCCTGGACACCAACTACCGCTCAAGCAGCAATATGATAGCGGCGGTCAATCAGCTGTTTTCCCGGCATCAAGATCCCTTTATCAGCCAGGCGATCCCCTTTGAGATCATCAAGCCCTCTCCCATGGCCGCAGACAAACGCCTGATTGAAGCCGCCCCTCAAAGTGCGGCCTTGCGGCTAAAGCTGTTGAGCGAACATCCAGAGAGCGGACTCAATAAGGCCACGGCTCGCAGTCAACTTGCCGCAGATGCGGCCAATGAGATCGCCAGGCTGTTAAATGAGGCCCAGCGCGGTGAGTGTCTCAAGCAAGATAAGCCCCTTAAAGCAAAAGATATTGCTGTTCTGGTGCGCGATCGCAACGAAGCGGCCTATATCAAATCGGCCTTGAGTGAGCGGGGCATAGGCGCAGTGTTCCTCAGCCGTGATAGCGTATTTGATACCCTAGAGGCCAAAGAGCTTGCTTTGGTACTCTTGGCCGTGGCGAATCCCAAGGATGAGCGAGCGCTGCGCAGCGCCATGGCGACTCGTCTGCTGGGCTATGATGCCCAGGCGATCCATGCCTTTAACCAAGATGAGGATACGCGCCAGCAACTGCTGGAAGCCTTCGACAACCTGCATCACACCTGGCTTAAGCGCGGCGTCATGCCCTGCTTGATGGCGCTCGCCGCCGATACTCGCCTAATAGAGCGCCTACTGGCGGATCAAGATGGACAGCGGCGCCTAACTGACTTCAGGCACCTTGGTGAACTGCTACAGCAGAAAGCCAGCGAGCTCGATGGCATCAGCGCCCTGCTCAACTGGTATCAGCAGACACTTATTGAGATCAACAGCACCGAAGAGGCGCAGTTGAGACTGGAGAGTGAACAGAATCTGGTTCAGATAGTCACTATCCATAAGAGCAAGGGGCTCGAATATCCGGTATGTTTTCTGCCTTTCATCAGCCTGGCGCGCGACAACCGCCGCCGGCCAGCGCCTATGCTCTACCACGAGCAGGAGGAGCTTATCTGGGATATCACCCAGAGCGATGAGGGCTGGGAAAAATATAAGGCGGAAAATCTCGCCGAAGATCTACGCCTTCTTTATGTGGCGCTCACGCGTCCAGTGCTGGCCTGTTACCTCTACATCGCTAACCATTCGCGTTTCACTAAGCGCGACGGGATCACCAGCCAGCTGTGTGAAACTGCCGTAGGTTACCTGCTCGGCATAGAAAACAAAGCCTGTGAGTTTGCCGATATTCAAGCGGCAGCTACCAATTTGGCAAGTGACGCGATATCCGTGTGTTCGGTGGACACAGAGCAAGCCTTGCTAAGTTTTATCCCCAGCCAGAAGACGCAGGCCGGCCCGTTGATGGCGAGAACCTTGACTCGACCCAGCGAGATCCCCTGGCGAGTCGGCAGCTACTCAGGCCTGGTAAAACATGCCGCTCATGAGCAAGTGCATCCCGGCATGGGGGATGAAGCCTTTCCCGAGCTTGAGCAGATCAGCACCGATGAGCCAGGCGAGTTAACGCGCTTCAACTTCGAGCGCGGCGCCAATGCCGGTAGTTTTCTGCACTGGGTACTGGAGCAGATAGATTTCACCCAGGCTGAAGCCGACCTTGGCACAGAGCTGCCTAAGGCGATAGAGCGCTATGGCATCGATGAGCAGTATCTGCCGGTGCTCGAGCACTGGTATCTCGATCTGCTCGGCGCGCCGCTGGATAATGAGGGGCTTTGCCTTGCCAAGCTTGCTCCACAGCAAAAACTGGTCGAGATGGAATTTTACATGCCCATAGGTGAGTTACAGGCCCAGGCCTTAAACTCATTGCTCAAGCAATATGGTTATAGCGCTGCGCTCAATTTTGACACGCTACAAGGCATGCTTAAGGGCTTTATCGACTTGACCTTTGAATATCAAGGCCGCTTCTTTATCGCCGACTACAAATCTAACCACTTAGGGGATCACTTGCTTGCCTATGATCAAGTCGCCATGCAAAGGGCTATCGCCGCGCATCACTATGATCTGCAGTACATCATCTATAGCCTGGCGCTACACCGCTACCTGAAGCTGCGTTTGCCAGAATATCAATACGATCGCGATGTTGGCGGCTGTTACTATTTCTTCCTGCGAGGGATGTCGACGCAATCGCCGGGCAGTGGCGTGTTTTACGATAAGCCGCCGCTAGCGCTTATCCAGGCGCTTGACACCCTGCTCAGCGGCGCGGCCCACACGACGCTTGCCGACACAGCCACAGCGCCAATGCAAACGGAGTTAGATCTATGATCCAGCTATCTCAACCTCTTGAGCAGCTGCTTAAAGCGTGGCAACAACAGGGACTGCTCACACCGCTCGACCGCCATTTTGCACTTGAGATGCGGGCTCTGCATCAAGACAGTGACGATCTCTTTACCCTTATCTGCGCCCTGCTGAGTCGCCAATTGTCCCAGCAGCACACCTGTCTGCCTCTGTCGCAGATAGACAGAGACAATCCGTTGCATGAACAGACAGCGCAATGCCGCCTGCACTTGTCTTCGAAAGAGTTGGCTGAGGCTCTTGCGCGGTATCAAGCTATAGGTCTTGCCAGTGATGAGCAGGATAAGCCTTTGATCTTAGATGGCGATCGCCTCTATCTGCAGCGCTACTTTACCTTTGAGATCCAAGTCGCCGAGCGGCTAAAGGCGCTAAGTCAGGCCATTGAGGTGGATAATCCCGAGCAGGTTACCGCGATTCTCAATATCCTATTTCAAGGACAGGCTCAACAGCCCGATTGGCAGAAGATAGCCACTGCCACCGCCTTTAGCCAGAAACTTGCGGTGATCACCGGCGGCCCCGGTACCGGCAAAACCACCACAGTCACCAAACTCCTGTTGCTGCTCTGCCTGAGTCAGCGCCTCACCATCAAACTGGTGGCACCAACGGGTAAAGCTGCCGCGCGTTTAAGTGAATCGATAAAGGCCTCTAAAGCAAGGTTGGCCCAGGAGTTAGCCCCCTATGGTGAGCAACTGGATCTGGCTCAGCTCACTCAGGTGCCGGAAGAAGCCTCGACACTACACAGATTGCTGGGGGTGATCCCAGGCTCGCACCAGTTTAGACATCATAAGGAAAACCCGCTGCGGCTGGATCTCTTGATCCTCGATGAAGCCTCCATGGTGGATCTGCCTATGATGCACAAACTGCTCGATGCCCTGCCTCCACACGCCAGATTGATCCTGCTAGGCGATCAAGACCAGTTAGCCTCGGTCGAAGCGGGCGCCGTGCTGGCCGATATCTGCGCCGGACTCAAACAGATCAATGGCCAAGCCAGCGCCTGGCGCATGCGATACTCGCGCACTAAGGCCCAGCTACTCAGCCAACTTAGCGGCGAGGATCTCAGCGATTATATCGATGAAGAGCCCGCCCTTGGCGACAGCCTGGCCATGCTGCAGCACAGCCACAGATTCAAAGGTGATGCAGGTATAGGCCAGCTTGCAGGCGCCGTCAATCGCCAGGATCTTCAGGGCGTACTCAAGGTGTGGCAGGCGGGCTATCAGGAGTTAAGCTGGCTGGAGCATCAGGTATCACCACAGGGTAATGCCGGTCTCAAGGCGCTGATGCAGCAAAGTGTTACGCTGTACGGTCAGTATCTCACTCTGCTCAATCGACTAAGTGCTGAGACAACAGAAGATGACGGTCAGGCCGTTGAGATCATCACCCGCTTTAACGATTACCGTATCCTGTGCGCCATGCGCGCTAGCGAGTATGGTGTCGACGGCATCAATGGCGCTGTCACCCAGGCCCTTGCCGATGCAGGCCTTATTCATCCCCAAAGCGAATTTTATGCCGGCCGGCCCGTTATCATTCAGAGCAACGACTATAACCTGGGATTATTTAATGGTGACATTGGGGTGATCCTACCCGATGCCAGACAACCAGGGCGGCTGATGGCACACTTTGTTCAGGCCGACGGCAGTCTGCTGAAGGTGTTGCCCGCCCGGCTCCCAAGCCATGAAACCTGCTACGCCATGACGGTACATAAGAGTCAGGGCAGTGAGTTTCAGCAGGTAGCCTTTGTGCTGCCGCCCAAACCCAGTGTTGCTCAGCGCCAGCTACTCACCAAGGAGTTGGTCTATACCGCCATCACCCGCGCCAAAGGTCATTTCACCTGTCTTGGCACTCAAGTGGTGTTTGAGCAAGCGTGCCGCCAGGCAACTTTAAGGGCATCAGGGCTAGCGAAGAGGTTATGGCAGGCATGAGCCAAACCCTGTCTAACCTGCTCAATCAACAAACAAGTTCACAGCCCAGGGCGTTAGTCCTGGGAAACGGCATCAACCGTTATCGCGCCAAACACCAAGACGCCGATACCTCAAATCAACCTAAAAGCAACGCTTGGGACGAGATGCTAGTAAGCCTGTGGCGTGCCCACCAGGGCGATGAGGTGGCGCGTGTCCCCAAAGGGATCGCGCTAACCGAGTTTTATGATGCGCTGGATCTCATCAGCAAACGCACAAGCAAACATCTGCAAAAGGAGTTCTGCGATCTGATGGCAAGCTGGCAACCTCAGCGCCAACACCAGCAGATAGTCGCGTGGGCAAAAGCCAAGGAGACGCCGCTGTTGACCACCAACTTTGAAGACACCCTTGCCCGCTCCCACCACCTTAAGCTGCATCATCAGAGCGCTAAGGGCTTTACCGATTTCTATCCCTGGAGCAGCTATTTTGCCCATGAGCCAATAGACTCACCCACAAAGCAATTTGCCATTTGGCATATCAACGGCATGCAAAGATATGCCCGTAGTGTCCGCCTGGGGCTAAGCCATTACATGGGGTCGGTCGACCGGGCCCGGGATATTTTGCACCAAGGGCATCTCGGTGGCGGCTTTAAAAAGACGCTGCAGGATAACTGGCGCGGCAATACCACCTGGCTCAACATACTGCTGCATAATGAGTTAATCTTTATCGGTTTGGGACTAGAGAGCGATGAGATCTTTCTACGTTGGCTGCTCATTGAGCGCGCCAAGCTGTATAAAGCCTATCCCGAGCGGCGGTGTAACGCCTATTTTGTCTATGCTGGTGAGCCTATCTCTCAAGGTCAGCAGTTGTTTCTTGAGGCTGTCGGTGTGACTGTGCTGCAGCAGGCGGATTATGACGCCCTCTACGAGGCGCCATGGCACATTCTTTAAGGTGGCGAAAGCCCTGATTTCGGCCATAAAATGCCCGGTCAGACATTAAGCTTTCTTTAAGGAGCATCCAAGGCTTGCATAAAAAAATCAGCGCGTCATAGTGAGCATGGAAAACGATACTGAGTCGAATACGGAGACCCGATGAATCCGATTAATCTTTTGCTTTTATGTGGCGGTGGCGGCGACGAACACGCGATCTCACTGCTATCGGCAGACTACTTCGAGACCTCTCTGGCAAAACTGTCTCATCTTAATGTGCTGCGCGTCGAACTCGATGACAAGGGACAATACCAGACCAAGTCCGGCCAGCGCTGTGAACTCACTAACCGCCGTGAGATCCGCTTTGAAGATGAGAGCCAAGCCCCCTGGCCCGTCGACTATGTGATCCCCTGCATTCATGGTTATCCCGGTGAGACGGGCGATATTCAATCATACTTCGAGCTGATCAATCTGCCCTATTTCGGCTGTGACGCCGAAGGATCACGCAACTGCTTCAACAAGATCACCGCCAAGATGTGGTTTAGCGCGCTGGGGATCCCTAACACCCCTTACCTCTTTCTGAATCAACTGGATGAGCAAGCAATTGCCCAAACCACTGATGCCCTGGCTAAGTGGGGCTCTGTCTTTATTAAGGCGGCCTCCCAAGGCTCCTCTGTGGGCTGTTATCGGGTCGATGATGCAGAGCAAATTGCCAGCACCCTGGCCGATGCCTTTCGTTATTCGCCCTATGTCGTGGTCGAAAAAACCATTCAGGCCCGTGAGCTGGAAGTGGCCGTCTATCAATATCGCGGCGAGACCGTTGCCACACTGCCAGGCGAGGTGATCTGCGCCGGCGGCACCTTCTATACCTATGAAGAGAAGTACGCCACCGACAGCAAAGCCACCACTCGGGTAGTTGCCGAGGTAAGTGATGAGATAGCCCAGCAGATCCGCGCCTACGCGGTGAAGGTATTCGATGGTATGAAGCTCAGACACCTATCACGTATCGACTTCTTCCTCACCCCAGAAGGCGAGATATTACTCAATGAGATCAACACCTTCCCAGGCCTAACTCCCATCTCCATGTTCCCCAAGATGTTAGCCAATCACGGTGATGATTTTAGCGAATACTTAAACGAGGCGATTTCGACCGGACTCGGTCGATAAGACCCGAAAAAAGAAAGAGTTAGTCATTAAAAAAGGGAGCCTTAGCTCCCTTCTTTATGTGCGATGATGACTTGGCTTATTAGGCGTCTAATAGTCTCGAACTTGAGATCTCAATCTTACGCGGCTTAAGCGCCTCTGGGATCTCGCGCTGCAGGTCGATATTGAGCAAACCATTTTCGAGATCCGCGCCAATCACGGTCACATAGTCGGCCAACTGGAAGGTGCGCTCGAAACCGCGCTCGGCAATGCCCTGGTACAGGTATTTGCGCTCGCCCTCCTGCTCGGCCTTGGTGCCTTTGACCACCAGCTTGTCGCCTTCGCTGGTAATGTCTAATTCTTCCATCGCAAAGCCGGCTACCGCCATGGTAATACGATAGCGATTCTCGCTCAGCAACTCGATGTTGTATGGGGGATAACCGGAATTACCCTTGTTCGATGCAGCATGCTCGGCAAGCTGGGCTAAACGATCGAATCCAATGGCACTACGGTATAAAGGGGTTAAATCATAATTACGCATAAGTATATCCTTGTATTAAGCAATATAGTGGTTTGTGGCCAACCATGAATCTCTTGATTCTGTCGCGCCGTAAGTAACCTCCCCCGGCAGCCCTAAGGCACTGCCATTAACGGATGAAACTCACATCCTGGGGTCAGTCAGGAACCTCATCGAGCGTCCCATACTCACTATATGTGGACAGGTGATTTTGTTTTCAAGTAAGAAATTTAAAAAAGTTTGTCGCGCGAAATAACATGACGAGTTGAACTAGGCTAATGGATTAAATAAATAGCCTTGTAAAGCAGGCAAGATGAATAAATCAGATGGGAGACAAAGCACAATAAATAACTCCTAGCCAAACAAATCATAGGCATAAAAAAAAGGCAGCCCTGAGGCTGCCCCTTTATGTGTCTTAACCCTGCTTATTGTGCAGTGATCTGACAACCTTCAACACTTTCAGAGTTTTCGTAAACGATATCGCCTACTGGGTTGAAGTCGGCTGCGACGATAGTGCCTGCATCCTTAAAGAAGGTATACAGTACTTCGGCATCAACATAACCGGTTTGAACTGGGTTTAGCTTAGGATAGCCATCACCGCCTGCTGCGTTATAGCTAGGCACTGTCATAGTGTAAGAGCCCGTTGCGCTGTACTCTTTACCGTTAACCTCACTGATAGCCACTGTCTTAGCCGCACAGTCAACTGTCATCTTAACGCCTGTGATCTGAGCGTAAGCACCCGCGCCAATCTGTAAGCTAGCCACTTCACCTAGGTAAGCGCTGAGCTCTTCACCTGTCATAGTGCTTAGGGTCACCATGTTACCGAAAGGCTGTACTGTCAGTACGTCACGGTAAGAGATATCACCCGCTTCAATTGATGCACGTACACCACCTGAGTTCATCACGCCCACATCGGCGGCAACCTTAGTACGCTGTGCATCGGCGATTAGACGACCCAGGTTAGTCTGCATGAAACGAACGTTTGCACGCTCACCATCGAGCAAACCATCGGTCGAAGCAATCACTTCATCCAGTTGGCCTTGACCACGCTCCTGATAGTAAGAAAGCATCTCTTTCAGCGCCGCATCTGGCTCAATGGCTTCACCTACCAGTACTTTAATCTCGTTACCTTGATCATCTTTTACTTTCTTCA
Source organism: Shewanella marisflavi (assembly GCF_002215585.1). Lineage (NCBI taxonomy): Bacteria > Pseudomonadati > Pseudomonadota > Gammaproteobacteria > Alteromonadales > Shewanellaceae > Shewanella > Shewanella marisflavi. Next base: position 1,969,581 of record NZ_CP022272.1, on the reverse strand, counting down.
CAAGGTTAACAGGTACCAGCTTGTAGTTAGCCAGGTGCAGTTCACCGTTGAAGTATTCAAAATCGGCACGGCCAACATACTTACCCCACTCGTGAGCCTGCATGATGTAGGTACCGTTTTGCTGATCAGGAGCACACTCATCACCTGGTGTAAAGTCAGCATATTCGCTGCCTTCCATACAAACTGGGTTTTGAGAGTGACCACCGATCACCGCCTGAAGCTGGCCTTGCTCAAGCGCCTTAGCCAGAGCCACATCGCCAGGGGCATTGCTGCCGTGTTCGCCGTTGGCATAGTGACCCATATGAGTGGTTGCGAAGATTAGATCAGCAGCCTTAGCGTCTTTGATCTCTTTGATCACTTTCGCGATCTCTTCTTTTGGATCCGTGAATGTAAGACCTGAGATAAATTCTGGGTTACCCAGCTTAGCCGTGTCTTCTGTGGTTAAACCGATAACGGCAATCTTTACGCCATTAACGTCGAATACTTTATAAGGCTCAAAATAGCGAGTGCCATCTTCTTTGTAGATGTTAGCAGCGAGCATTGGGAAGTTAGCGATAGAACGCTGTGAATCCAGTACCGCCAGTGGGTTATCGAATTCGTGGTTACCAACTGCCATGGCGTCATAACCGATGTCGTTCATGCCGAGGAAATCTGGCAATGCGTCTTGCAGATCTGACTCAGGCACACCAGTGTTAATATCACCACCAGAAAGTAGCAGTGTTTCGCCGCCGTTGGCTTCTACTTCGGCGCGGATCTGATCGATCAACGTCTTACGTGCTGCCATACCATATTCACCGTCTCTGTTTTCCCAGAAACGACCGTGGTTATCATTGGTATGCAGTACGGTAAATTTAGTGCAGGCACTACCGGCTTCAGCACATGTTGTTGGCGCCTTGTCGTCATCGCTGCTATTACAACCAGCAAGTGCTGCTAATACAGCCGTCGCGACTAATCCTTTTAAAAGCTTATTTGTCATTACATCAACCCCTAGATTATCTTTTTTATTAACCATCATATTTTTTGATAGCGAACGTCATAATCTCGCCGCGAAATATAATATCAAACAATATCTAGGGATTGTGGCATTTTTATGAACAAACATAGGGTATATGTTTATTTTAAAAGCATTTTACACCGCTTATTGTTTCGCATTTAGAACAGCATAGATATTAACTACAGACTTCTGTCACTCATTAAAACGCACACAATAAAGTATTTATTATCTATTTTATTAACTTGCCATTAAATTAAAAAAAGTCGCCATACTCCCGCAATAAGAACAAGCCAGACCGAATCTAGATCACAAAACCACTAAAAACCTCACACTAGATCAACGTTACCTAAAGCAGATAAAGATAATACAGACAGTTTTGGTCACTTTTGCGACCAAAAATCGCTAAATGACGCCCAAATGTTAACCCAGCGTTACACGGGAATGGGTTAAAAAGTCAGCCTCAACTCTGACGTGATATAGCTCACATTAAAAAGGCGCCATAGGCGCCTACTAGGTTTGAACTACTGAGACTATTCAGCCAAACGCGCCGTAAGCCACTGACCAATATCCTGTAATTGATTCGGCAGTACACTATGACCCATAGCGTAGGTCTGCCACTGACTCTGATAACCCGTCTTTGAAATCAACTCAAAGGCCGCACGCCCGGCAGCCACAGGCACCACCTCATCTTGCTCACCATGTTGGTGTAACAGCGGTGTCTGGCGATTAGCTTCACTTAAGTTGTCCGGCATGGCATTACCTGTGGGCAGATAGCAGGAAAGCGCCATGATCCCGGCCAGGCGCTGCGGATACCTCAGGCCGGTAAACAGGCTCATCACCCCGCCCTGGCTAAAACCAGCAAGCACAATCTTATCGGCAGGAATGCCGGTTGCAATCTGCTCATCAATCAAGGCGGCAATCGAGGCTTCAGAGGTTAGTACACCCAGCATATCGGCGCGGTTGTCCATATCCATCCCCTTGATGTCATACCAAGCAGGCATCACATAGCCTTGATTGATCGTGACAGGCATGCTGGGGGCATGGGGAAAGATAAAGCGCACACCGAGTTCATCAGGCAGGCCGAGCAAAGGCACTACCGGCGCAAAGCCCGCGCCAGAATCGCCGAGGCCATGTAACCAGATAACGCAAGCACGGCATTGCTCTTGAGGTTCGATAGTGATCCGCTCTAACGGCTGTTGAGACATAGGGTTTCCTTTATTGGTCACTCAAAATTGTCGCCGATCATAACAGGAAGCCTCTGACCACCCAACTATTCGATAAAGTCGAAGATAAACCTGAGATTTCTGTGTTTTTTATCTCATATATTGACTGCTAGACTGATGGTTAAGCTAACAAGAGAAGAGGCATTAGGAGATGGGTTTACTACAAGAAGGCCAATGGGTCGACAAATGGTATGACACAGACAAAACAAAGGGCGAGTTTGTCAGAGAGGATTCCGCCTTTCGCCGCTGGGTAAAGGCGCCAACGCCACAAGATCCTGAGCCAGAATTTAAAGCCGAGTCTGGACGCTATCATCTCTATGTGTCGCTCGCCTGCCCTTGGGCCCACAGAACCCTTATCTTTCGCGAGCTCAAATCCTTGCAAGCCCATATCGGCGTCACGGTTGTCGAGCCCCATATGTTACAAAATGGCTGGGAATTTAGTGGCCCTAACCAAAGCGAGCAAGCCCATCATATAGAAGGTAGTGAGATCGACAGACTCAATGGCAAAGACTATCTATACCAGATCTACCAGCTGGCAAAGCCAGACTATAGCGGCCGAGTCACTGTGCCCGTATTGTGGGATAAGCAGCGTCAAACCATCGTCAGTAACGAATCGGCGGAGATCATCCGTATGTTTAACAGCGCCTTTAACGAGATCACAGGCAATCACCTGGATTTCTATCCAGAGCCGCTCAGGCAGGAAATTGATGAGTTAAATGACTGGATCTACGACAAAATCAACAATGGTGTATACCGTGCCGGCTTCGCTACGACTCAAGCGGCTTACCAGCAGGCGTTTGATGAACTCTTTAAAGCATTAGATAAACTAGAAACTCGCCTGAGTACGCAGCGCTATCTCACGGGCGAAAGACTGACCGAAGCCGACTGGCGCCTGTTTACCACCCTGGTGCGATTCGACGCCGTCTATGTTGGCCACTTTAAGACCAATCGCAACCGTATCAGCGATATGCCCGCGCTGCAGGATTATCTCAAGGCCTTATACCAGCATGAAGGGGTCGCCAAAACGGTTAATTTCGAACATATCAAGCAGCATTACTACTACAGCCATGGGCAGATAAATCCAACCCGTATCGTCCCTGTTGGCCCAGAGCTCGCTCTGGACACGCCCCATAGCAGAGGTGATAGCGCGAGCTAAACCTGCGCTGTGCCAATCTTTGTCTCGGTGCTCAGCTTATCGCCACACCGAGGCAATCGGCCACCTCGGCCAGCTGCTCTGGCCCATCCAGAGTGAGGTGCCATTGCACTGCACCCGCATCGGCAACCATTATATGACCCGCACTCAGTAAGCGTACATCGTCGGCCATGGCATAAAGGCTGGCGCCTGATGCATTCAACTTAACCAACACCTCTTGGGGCGACACAATAAGTCGGCCGCCGGAAAATTCGATGACCACTTAGGCCTCCTTTGAGATACAAAAAGACCCAGGGTGACCCGGGCCTTATACTGACTATCTTGGGATCACCTTAGTGGTGATGGCCGCCTACGCCGTGAGCGTGGCCATGGGCGATCTCTTCCGCTGTTGCTTCACGCGCATCAAGGATCTCAAGATCAAAAGTCAACTCGCGGCCCGCCAGTGGATGATTGATATCCACTGTCGCCATAAACTTACCCACCTTAAGTACAGTTACCTGACGCTGCCCCTGATCTGTGCTGATAATGGCGCGCATACCCGGCTTCCAGGTTTTCGCCCCTTGCAGATGCTTAATCGATACACGTTGCTCGCCGTCTTCATTACGAACGCCATAGGTCTCTTCCGGCGGCAGGGTAACAGAAAACTTCTCACCGATGGCTTTGCCTTCGATCGCCTTCTCGACGCCAGGCATCATGTTGTCATGTCCATGCAGGTAGGCAATGGGATCCAGTCCTTCATTGGTTTCCAGTACTTCACCTGCTTCATCGCGTAAGGTGTAGTTAAACTGCACAACCATATCGTCTTTAATGCTCATCAAGCGTCCTTAGTTAGTCTCTTTTCTGATGTGGGCGAGAGCTTAGCAAAACTTACTCTCAGGCGCTATGCCTGTTAGCTTTTACCACCCGGCACTATGGCCAGATGTTCAATTTCCCTCAATATCTGGTGATTTTTCAGCGCCAGTTGACACACACCGCCGCGGATTTGATGCTGGGCAGAGCAATCTACGCTCCATTGACGCAGCAAATAACCGGCAAGCGCCGCGCGGCAGCTAAGCACAAGTTCGCCGTCACTCATCTGATAATCGAGCGCTATCGCCTCAGGGTGGCTCAGGCTAGGATGGGGGATCAACACCAAACTCACCAGCTTCTGCCAATAGGCATCCTTGTCTTGCAGCTCATGATCAAAAGGTTCTGTCTGGCTTTCACTCACCGCCTTGAAGCGGGTAACGACAAAATCAGTAAACACTTGGTGGGTGCGGTCAAAACAGCGCACATGCCAGCGCTGGCCATTGTTGACTAAGGTATGGGGGACTAACTCGCGCTGGGTTTCACCTGACGAAACTGACACATAAGTCACGGCAACCGCCTGCTTATGGGCAATCGCCCGCATCACGGCAGCAATGATATTGGTATCGGGGTGAATCAACTGCACCGCATCTAAACAAACGCTGCTGGGCGTCACCGGATGGGACAGACCGTCACCAAAGCCATTAGCCAGGCCATGAAGAATGGCCTCAGGATCATGGTCGAACAGCGGCGTAAACTCGTTGCGTCTATGATAGCGCTTAGTCTGATGGACCAGCTCCATGTTGTTTGGCGCCAGCTCACGGTAGCTAGCAAAATCACGCGTAGCCGCTGCGAGGCCGGTCGCAAATTTGGCGATCAGATCCTGGCGCGAGACCTGACCGAAATATTGCAAACTAAAATCGATAAACGCCAACCGTTGCCTTTGGGCAAACGACAAACTCTCCATTGCATCCATGTCACTACCTTTAATGCTTAATCTGAGCGCCTAAGTATTTAATCGATAGCGCCCCTCAAAAGCACTTAAGCTAGTGCAAAAGCCAAACAGATGCAATCATTATGGTTAGTCCTACTTTATCCCCAAGGCGCTGAAGGTATCGTCGCTCGGAAAACCATCGGCCACCAGACCGACACTTCGCTGAAAAGCCTGCAAACCAGCGCGCGAGTTAACGCCGAGCACTCCATCAGGCTTACCGACATCGAAGCCCTTCTCGTTCAGTTTTTCCTGCAATAGCTTAAGCTTAGCGCGGCTGATATTGTCATGTTTTGGCGGCGTGATATGCAAAGGCGCGGCCCCATTGATGCGATCGGCGAGATGACCCACGGCGATGGCGTAAAACTCAGAGCGGTTCCAGCGCATGATCACATCGAAGTTATCATAACCTAAGAATGCCGGTCCGCTATGACCTGCGGGCAAATAGAGCGCCGCCTGCATATCGGGCGTCGACAATGCCTTACCGCTCACCTGAGTCAGGCCTAACTCGGCCCAGGTGGTTAGACTCTGTTTATCGTTTCGTCCAAGGTGGCGAAAATCATACCCTTTAGGCAGCAACACCTCCCGGCCCCAACGTTCGTTGCGCGCCCAGCCCAGCTGATTTAAGAAGTTCGCCGCCGAGGATAATGCATCTTGAGTGCTGTTAAACAGATCCGCCTTGCCGTCGCCATCGGCATCGACTGCATATTTAGCATAAGCCGAGGGCATAAACTGGGTGTGACCCATGGCGCCCGCCCATGAGCCTTGCATCTGCTCATTGTCAAACTGATAAGCTTCTTTAAGCTTTAACGCCTGAATCAACTCACCAGTAAAATAATCACTCCGTCTGGGATCGCAGGCTAAGGTGGTGAGAGAATCGATCACCGGCATCTTACCCTTGTATGAACCAAAGTTGGTTTCCAAGCCCCAGAAGGCCACCAGATACTGTGGAGGGATGCCATATTCCTGCTTGAGTTTATTGAGCAGGGTTCCGTGCTCCTTAAGCAGACGTCGTCCCTCTTTCACTCGCCAATCCGTGACCCTTTTTGAAAAGTAGTTATCAAAAGTCTGGCTAAACTCAGGCTGCTTCTTATCCAGTTCAATCACCCTGGCAACATACTTCACCTTGCCCAGCGAACTCTCCACCGTTGCCTGAGACACACCTGCGGCTAAGGCTTTCTCTTTAAGCGCCACCACACAGGTATCAAAATCTTGGGCAAGCGCAGTAGCACTGTGTAAGCCGGTCGCGAATAGGAGAGAGGCATAGGTGAGTAATTTTTTCAAAATAGAGACTCCACGAAAAACGGCTAAAAGAATAAGAAACTTAATGATCTGCAGCCAGCAAAAAATCAGAACCATTGCCAGACATAATAACGACTCGAGTCACTTATGCTAAATGATTTATGATTAATTATTCGAACTTAGACCAGTTCAACGAGTAAGCGGGCAAATAGTGGCCAGCCCGGCTCAGGTATCGCTTGGCTCAAGATGCACATCGCGTATAATGGGCTCGTTTTTTATCCTTTCTAAGAGATCTAGCATGACTGACAACAATCCCGTTTTAGCAAGCTTTATTGAAAACGTAAAAGAGCAGCAAGCCGTTTGGGGCCTTCAGGATGAGACTGGCGAAGGTTGGGTCGTGTGTGACTCATCAGAGTATGAAGAAACTGATGTGATGCCGCTGTGGTCAAGCGAAGCACAAGCCAAAGTGCACTGCACCGAAGAATGGCAAGATTATCAGCCTGCTCCTATCGTACTGGAAGAGTTGCTAGAATACTGGATCCAAGATCTTCACGACGATGGCGTTTTAGTGGGCGTTGACTGGGTAGCCGAACAAGAGTGTCTGGAACTGGACCCTATTACCCTGGCTAAATGCCTGGTAGACATAGAGCAAGAGTAAATCTTGACGTCTCTGGTTATCCCAGCGGCAGATAAGGCATAACCCTTGTCTGCCGGCTATCCCCTGATCGACATCCCGTTTGACAAGCGCCATACCTGCTGGTTTTGCGCCGAGCCCTGCGATCGTCAGTTTCATTATCAAGCCCTGACACACTGCCCCCACCCTTCGCTGGCTGTACCCGCCTGTAAAGAGTGCCAACTGATCGCCAACAAGAATCCACTGACCTCTATCTGGGATTGCCATAGCGCCGTCAAAGATGAGTTGATGCAACGCTACGCCAAACATCTGGCCATAGGCGAAAACTGGACCAAAGAGGAGCTAGAGGAGGCAGACTTTACCTGTAAGGTATTTGAAGGCTTTAAGAAAAGTGCTTGGTTTATGTATGAGGTCGCCAAAACGCGGGTGAGTTATGTGCCCTGGCCCATTAGCCTAAACGGAGTTCTGCTAGAAGATAGCAAGTATAGCGCTGACTTCGAATTCGATGGTATGCACTATAGCTCGCTCTCCAAGGCAATAGCCCACTACGCCAAGATGTTAGGCTTAGATAAGGCTTTTCTGACCGAGTTGGTAGCTGCCGTTGGTCGACAGCGATTTGGCTATGCGGTGCGCGTCGCCAGAATCAATATCGTCGCCACTCAGGCTGTAAAACGTCTGGTGATAAACGATATCCTGGCCGAACAAGCCGCCGATTAAGACAACTGACTCCTAAGTCGCTCTTGCACTACGCCGACTAAGAGATCTGGCTGGAACTTAGAGATAAAGCGATTGCAACCCACTTTTTCCACCATGGCATTGTTAAAACTGCCACTAAGAGATGTGTTGAGGGTAATAAAAAGGTTTGCCATACGCTTATCGCTGCGCACCTCATAGGTAAGGCGGTAACCGTCCATCTCTGGCATTTCGGCGTCGGTGATCAACATTAAGATCTCTTGATTGATATCACGGCCCTCATCACACCAACGTTTAAGTAGGTTAAGAGCCTGCAAACCGTCTGACGTTTCGATCACTTCGATGCCGAGTGGCGCCAGTGTATCCTTGACCTGGCGACGCGCCGTGGATGAATCATCGGCGATCAGTATCTTGCGGCCCATCATCTTATCGACAAGGGATTCATCTAGCACACCTTCTGAGATGGCGATATCGTAATGCACTATCTCCGCCAGTACCTTTTCCACATCTATGATAGAGACCAAGCGTGTCATACCATCCTGCTCTACCTTAGTGATTGCAGTGAGATAATTGTGACTACCTGTGCTTCTTGGCGGCGGCATGATGTCGCTCCAGGTCATATTAATAATATGATCCACCTTACCCACCATAAAGCCCTGCACGCTTCGGTTGTATTCGGTAATAATAAGATTGGCTTCCTGATCATCACCCATGGGTTGAAAGCCGATGGCACTGCGAAGATCGATAACGGGAATGGAGGTACCGCGAATATTGGCCACCCCTTTAATGCTAGAATGACTGCCCGGCAAAGCGCTCAGCTTAGGCAGCTTGACCACTTCTTTGACCTTAAACACGTTAATTGCAAACAACTGGGTCGCATTGATCCGAAACAGAAGCAGCTCGAGACGATTCTCGCCAACTAATTGGGTCCGCTGGTCGACACTCTCTAGCACTTTAGCCATAACACTCTCACTACACCTTTAATCCAAATGACGTGAAACGCCACATAATTATAGCCATAATCACCATATTTAGTGGCGACATCAAGCCGCCAGATCACAGCTTTAACAAGTTTATTGATTATTCAAGGCAACCGGGGCAACCGGAACAATACGAGAGCCATTTTTCACGACTATATCCATGATTTTTAAATGTAACTCTTCTGATGCCAACTGAAAGGTGGGAAAGCTCTTAGTGCCGATATAGGCCAGTACATTCACCTGCAAACCGTGCAACCCAAAGCCCTTAAAAGTCACCCTAAGGGGCTCTTTCATCACCAGCTCATGGGCTTCGAGCATCTCTTTGATCTCAGCAACAATCGCCTTTAGCTGCGCCGATGTGGTCATGGCATAATCCAGGCGCACATCTGCCTTGAAGCGTATCTTCTCGCGCTGGGAGATGTTTTCAATCTCCATTTCCACCAGTTTGGCATTGGGCACATGGATCAAGGTTCTGTCTAAGGTTCTTATCTGAGTGCAACGCAGACCAATCTCTTCGACTGTGCCACTTATCTTACCGAACTTACACAGGTTACCCACCTTAATGGGCGCCGCCGAATAGAGGGTTATGGTGCCGATAAAGTTCTCAATCGACTGCTTAGAGGCCAGCGCGATAGCAATACCGCCTATTCCCATGCCCGCTATGATGGCACTGGCATTAAAACCTAAATGCTCTAACCATAAGAGCACCGCCATCACGGAAAATATCACTCTGATAAAATTAGTTAGCGGGCGTAGGAGTGACGCCGCCTGATCTTTGCCTTGGGCTTTCCAGCGCTTCTTTAAGCCCTGGTGCAAAATCCCCATACCACTCCATCCAAGCCAGATGATAGATGACACCAACAAAAACCCAGTATCTAACAACTCCACCGCTGCAGGGGAAATACTACTGTGGGCGCCCCAAATTCTCACCAATATCACCGCCAGCAACAAGCGTAATGGGCCGGCAACAATGTAGGCAAACTCCTCTTTAAGCTCATATTTGGTCATCAAAATGACTTTTTTCACCAACCAAGTCACTGGAATGGTGACCATAAATGCAGCGATAAGATAGCTTGTTAACAGGCACCACTCCCATAGATGCACGTTAAACCATCGCCCTTCAGGAATATGATTCACGAACCATTCAGCCACAGGACCATAACCCAGGTTTTGGTAGAGTTCAGGTACCTTTGCCACGGTCGCGTTGGAGACTTTCCAGATAGAACCGTCATCGCCTGGTACCCGCTGCAGGTAGAGTGAGACCTTGTCGCTTTGTAGTTCTACTCGGCCAAAGAGATCACGATAGGAAGGCAGTTGATCATTATCCTGTCCTTGGGGCGCGTCACTTATCTGGCTAAGATCCAACCAAATATTTCGCTCAATGATCACCTGTAACTGCTTAGCATAATCGGGGCCTTTCTTTGCCGACATGCCTTCTGGTAGATAGCGTAGATCTAAATACTCAGCAGCCTTTTCATAATCTTGCTCATACGCCGCCTCCATAAAACCTTCGAGCGTGCCCCTGGGAGTGTCCCGTTGTAAACTATCTTTATAGGCATAATGGTCTATCGTAGCGACATCATTGCTCTGGCGACTATCGGCCACAGCCACCTCATTTAATGCTCCAATCAGACTATCAGACGCCGCGCACCATGCGGAGCCGACGGTGAAGCTCAAAACAGAAATTAACAGCCAAACAACCAAGCGCATCCTAGCCCCCTAAATTGTCAACAAGCGCTTATAAATACTAGCATTTATACTTTATCTCAACAGCAGAAACCTACGCCTTGTTTCAGCAAAATGCCAACGATATCTGCAGAAAACAGCCCCTAACTGATTAAAGATTGACAAGTGAGCCAGCTACTCTATAATGGCTCGTTCTGTAGCTCCCAGCTCTGCCTTATTGCATCGTTAGACCTCTAGTCATCGCATCCAACAAATTGCAGTCATCTCGTCACACTATTGTCATTTATTGATGATTTACTGTGGCTAGTCTAGTGGTAACTCATTGATCCCGCCGATTTAATCTCGGCGTAGTTGAAGTCAATCACTTGATTATTTGAATTAAGCTGGGTAGTCTCAGAAAGGATCACATTCATCTTTCGCAACAGCTAAGGATATATTATTTGTTAAATTTCAACTGCAAACACGCAGTCTTAGATAAAAGGAGTATGGCCTATGTCGTACAAAGTTAACGGTCATGAGATCACAGTAAACTTTCCAGTGGACTCAATCTCAGTCAATAAATCTTCTATTGCTTTCACCGATAGCGTAGGAAAAAACAGACAAACTTTTGCAAAGCGCACCGACGCACTGCAATTTATGAAATGGTTGCTCTCAAGCAACAAATAACCTCACCGCTATTCGATACACCTCCTCTCACCCGTATCGAAGGTTGCCCAGGCAACAAGTAGGATTGACTTCATTCGTCAACGACTCAGCAGATAACATTTGGCTCAGGTTGTACCCCTTTCACAGGTACTGACCTGGCCAAATGGTTTTTAATCACCCCAGCTACAACTCACCATACTTGCGCTTGTATCGCGGCAACATAGATTGATTCCCCAAAAGCCCACCTTGATGCAGATAAAGCACAGGCTCATCTAACCCTTGCTGCAACTGCTGTTTAAGGCAGATCCAACCTAGGGGATCATACAAGAGCTCAAATTCGATACCTGTAGCACTTACCTCATGCCACATCTGATAAAAGGCCAAGTAGAGTTTGCCAAAATGATAACGCTTATCCATGGCAATAATTTGAGGATGCTGCGATTCATCTGGTGCTAACTGGGTAAATTGCTGACGAAGATAGGCATCGCCCCCCACTACGGCACAGGTGTTCACCCGAACGCTAGCATCATGGGCAAGAAAGTATTTCTGTAAATAGAGCGCCGTGGTGCCTGTACCAGAGGGAAGAAATACCAAGAGACCACTTAAGCCCTGTTCGCGCTTCCACGCCAGGATCTCTTGGCCAAGCTGGGCAACACCCGGTTCGGCAAAGCTGCAACGTCCTCCTTCAGGCACAAACAACTGCTCCTCACTGCCGGTCAATATCTGCTCACGAATGTAAGTGTCGGTATCTCGCCCTTGCCTGTCTTCACACTGGCTAAGGTCGATGATCTGCGCGCCATTGTTGAGCGCCGCTTGGTAGTTACCACACGGATGCTGAGACAGATAAGTGGGCAGATGATCGACATAAAAATCTAATTGCCAGCCCTTTATTTTGGCGAGCGCCGATAAGGAATAGAGAGAGTTCGCCTGGGGTGACCCATAACCAATGAGACGCTTTACGGCAGGGAAATCATGGTTAAGAAAATAGGCAAACTTACGGGCCTTATTGCCGGAAAACTCGGGATGCAGCAAGTCGTCACGTTTGACATACACCTTATGCTGCCAGATGTTGATAGCCTCAACCGGGGTCTGGGTTAATTTCATTACGTTAAGCATTTCTGGTAAACCTGGCGCTGAGTGTACACCCATTAACCGTGAATGCGTAATTTGACCGTTTATTGGCATAATATGTCAACCAGCCAAGAACAAACACACCTAATAGCTAATAAAAACAAAATTTTAAAAAGTGGCATGAATTTCGCTTTGTATTGTTCAGCTCATCTATAAGGGCTTGTTTGCCCGAGAAATATAATTAGCGACAGAGATAAGGAGTACTCAATGGCACTACTGCGCTTAATCTTTAATATTGCATGGTTTATTTTAGGAGGCTTCGTGATGGGGCTAGCCTGGTGGTTAGCGGGATTACTTTGCTTTATCAGCATCATAGGTATCCCCTTTGGCCGTGCCTGCTTTGTGATTGGTGAGATGGCCTTCTGGCCTTTTGGACAACAAAATGTCAACCGTCGTGCGCTGCAAGGCGTTGATGACTTAGGTACAGGCCCGCTAGGCATGATAGGTAATATCGTCTGGTTCCTACTGTTTGGGATCTGGTTGGCCATCGGACATATCGCCCATGCACTGGCTTGTTTTATCACCATCATAGGGATCCCATTCGGTATTCAACACCTGAAATTGGCCTTGCTAAGCCTGACCCCCATAGGCCAAACCATCACGGCCAAGGCCTAAGCGCTTAGGCCTACCTAGTCACTCTTAACTGTGTTCTCTAGGTAGGCCGCCAATAACTGCTCCACTTCGATACGCGCCAGTCCCTCATTATAAAGCGCCCGCCAACGACGCCCTTCAGGCGTATTACGAAAAGCAATATAGAGCGCCTTTGACTCCAGCAGTTGCTTATTAAATTGTAATCTGGTTTTGAGTTCAGAGAGATGAGGTTGCTGGATAAGATACTGATAGACATAACGATCCATTACCGCGCCTTGCACCCGCCCTGTAGCTACCTTGCGGATATTGTGCTCATCAGAGCTCACTAGCTCAACGGGTTGGATCCCAATGGCTATCATCTCATCTAAGGCTTGAGTATTCACATAGTCTCTCACCACACCTAAAGTGTAAGCATTTAAATCCTGCAGACGTGACCAGGTAATGGGATGATGGCTCTGCTCTAGAATCCCAAGCGGGCTCTCCCCCATGGCTTCTGAAAAGATAAACTTATCGGTAGGATGATAATATTCGGGGAAATAACCCTGATAGCCTGAGTCATCGCGGGAAACCACCCTCACTGTGCGGCTCCAGGGAAAATAATCCACAACCAGATCGTGGCCCATGGCTGCCAGTGCCGCGCGGGCAATAACCACACATGCCCCTCCCTCTGGCAATGTGGGACCAGAATAAGGTGGCCAGTTCAGAGATGACAGTTTTAGGGTATCGGCTCGCACGCTGCTAATACTCAGCATTAAGCAAGCCAGCAGCCCGCCCAAAAGTAAGCAGGCCATGTGTCTTAGGATCTCATGTGAAAGCAGAATTTTCTTATCACTCCCTATCACTACGCGTTTCCCCAATTGCCCGCCTGATAACTTTCCTTAACCGTTTAAAATCCTTTTGTTACATATTTTCACTGGCATAGATGCGCAACATCATGCAAAACAAGTATAGAAGAGAGGCCACACTCATGAGGTGCTTATGCTAAGAAAAACCTTAATTACTGTTTTCGGCGGAGGATTATGCCTATTAGGACTCGCCTTGGTGATACTGCCTGGTCCTGACTGGTTACTCCTGCCTATCGGTCTGGCCATCTTGAGTCTGGAATACCCCTGGGCCAAGGTCTGGCTAAAGAAGAGTCAACAACAGATGACGCGAAGTGCAAGCTGGCTCGATGGCAAGATTCGCGACTGGCGCTATAGCCGGTAACTGGCCGCGACCGGCTTTTCACTATTGACTTAGCCTGCCCTAAGCCAGGGCAAAACTAAGCCAAGGAAACACTTAGCCATGAAAAACTAAGCCATGGAAAAACTTAGCTTAGACAAAGCTAAGCCTGAGCAAAGTGGTCGCTGTTATGGCTTCTTTGAGTCAATGCATTTAACCTTTCTAAGATGGCTAACAGCACACCTTGACGGCGCATGTTTTCCAGCACGCCACGACTAAAGCCTTCTAGGCGACTCATGGCGGTCAAGAGCAAGCGACACTGATAGAAACTGGCCTCTTTAATGTAATCGGGTTTATCAACTAGGTGGGCATTTTGATACCACTCATGCCAATTTAGACGTTCGAGTAATAAGCCCTGATTGGCCAACTGCTCAACGAAAGCCTTCATGCTGATATGATTAATGGTCTGTTCGCCACGGGCAAACTGCGTAGCATATTGAGAATAGAGATTGGCTATCTGCAAAGATATTACACGTTTCATGTCGCACTCCTTAGTCCTCAGGTCAAATCGCCCCCTCTGGACCCATTCCTCTGCCTTTCCATTGAAGCTTCGCTTAATCCGTACCACAGAGATAAATAGTGACTTTTTAACACCCTAACCACTGGGGGCTGAATAGAAGCTGAACATTGAATGAACCTCAGGCTAGCTAGACATAGACGTCTGAAGACCATATGCTACAAAAAACGTAATCAGGGCGCTGGAGAGCACAGATGAGAAAATACACTACACGTCTTGGCCTTATCCTAATTGGACTGTCTATCGGCTTTGCACCGCAAAGTCTGGCCAAGAATGATAAACATGAGCATGGCGCCAAGAACAAGAGCGAAAAGAGTCTGCCACCCGGCTTACAAAAGAAAGCCGCCCGCGGCGAGCCACTGCCTCCGGGCTGGCAGAAGAAGCTCCATAGGGGGGATTACCTCGCCGATGATTACTATGATCGCGGTAAGGTTCGTGTTCCTATCGATCGCGATGGCAACATCACCCTAGATGTCGACGGCACCTTTATTAAATTGCACGACAAGACACGTCGTATCCTAGATATTATTAACGACTAGTTATCTGCAAGGACTAATACCCGTTTCGCTGAGCTTTAACAGCAAACATTAAAGACTGGCCTGCTCTTGGTAAAGATTAAATTCCTCCAAAATCAGGCTGGTAAATAGACGACCGGCGCGTCCCAAGGGGCGCTCCATGGTCGACACTAACTGAGGTGTAAAGCTGTAACGACTGCCACCCAGAAAATCCAGCTCCCGCAGTTCACCACTGGCCAGCTCCTCTTTAATCAGAAAATCAGGCATCCAGCCAAAACCCAGCCCCATTAGCAAAGCATTCTTTTTCATGATAAAGCCCGATAGGTAAAATACCTTGTCGCCGCCAAATTGCAGCTCATCGCTGTGGATCTTACCCGGCGATGAGTCTTCTATCGTCAGCTCCACATGCTGGAGCAGTTCAAATAGGCTCAGCTCTTTGGCGGTTGCCAGTGGATGAGTGCGACTCACCACTAAGATGCTGTTGATGTCGGGTAAGGGTTGTGGACGGTAATTAGGCCCGGTGCGATAGTCTTTCACCAACATGAGATCGGCATTATCACGCTCAAATCTATGTTGCACCCCGCCGAGAAACTCCATATTGAGCTGGATCTTAGTGGGGATCTTATACTCTGAGACGCGTTTTAACGCCCGCATAATGGGCTCCATTGGCAACGAACCATCAACCACTAACTCCAGCTTAGGCTCCCAACCCTCACTGAAACGGCTGGCTAAATGTTCAATATTGCCAAGGTATTGCAGTAATCGTTTGCCTTCGGCAAGAATCACCTTACCCTCGGGCGTCAATTCGGCGCGGTACTGATCCCGACAAAAAAGCTTTACACCCAAGTGTTGCTCAAGCTTCTTCACCTGATAACTCACGGCCGACTGCGCCTTATGCAATCGCTCCGCGGCCTTGGAAAAGCTGCCCTCCTCCACCAGAATCGACAACACCCTAAAGGCTTCCACATCAATCTTCATCTCACTACCCCGGCGTAAACAAAAGACAACAATCTAAAAATTAGATGATGTTAAGCTATTTATTATTCTTTTTTTTGTTCATGCCAGCAACTAAATTGTTACTTAGATCACATAAACATAAGTGTGCCCGCAAAAGCACCCAAGGAAAGATGTCATGCCATTTTATGTAAAACAGGGTGAAATCCCTCATAAACGTCATATCACCTTCAAGAAAGAGAATGGTGAACTCTATCGGGAAGAACTGTTTTCCACCCATGGCTTTTCTAATATCTATTCCAACAAGTATCACCACAACATGCCGACCAAGGCCTTAGAGGTTACGCCCTATGAGGTTGATCATGGCCAAGCCTGGCAGGATACCTTGATCCAAAATTATAAATTGGACGCCAAGCAGGCTGATCGTGAGGGTAACTTCTACTCGGCGCGTAATAAGATCTTCTTTAATAATGATGTCGCCATGTACAGCGCCAAGGTAACTGAAGCCACCGAAGAGTTTTACCGTAACGCCTATGCCGACGAGGTGATCTTCGTCCATGAGGGGCAAGGCAAACTCTATAGCGAATATGGTGTGCTGGAAGTGAAGAAGTGGGACTATCTTGTGATCCCCCGCGGCACCACCTATCAGCTTAAATTTGATGATTACAATCTGGTTCGCCTGTTTGTGATCGAATCATTTTCTATGGTGGAAGTGCCCAAACATTTTAGAAACGAATATGGCCAGTTGCTCGAATCCGCCCCCTATTGTGAGCGCGATATCCGAGTGCCTAGCCTGCAAGAAGCCGTGGTAGAGAAAGGCGCCTTCCCCTTAGTCTGTAAATTTGGCGACAAGTATCAGCTGACCCAGCTCGAATGGCATCCCTTCGACCTCGTGGGCTGGGACGGCTGTGTTTACCCCTGGGCATTCAATATTCAAGACTATGCCCCTAAGGTAGGTCAGATCCATCTGCCACCATCGGATCACTTAGTCTTTACCGCCCACAACTTTGTTATCTGTAACTTTGTGCCGCGTCCCTACGACTTCCATCCACAGTCGATCCCGGCGCCCTATTACCACAACAATATCGACAGCGATGAAGTGCTTTATTACGTCGATGGTGACTTCATGAGTCGTACCGGCATCGAAGCAGGTTACATGACATTGCATCAAAAAGGCGTGCCACACGGACCACAACCCGGTCGCACAGAAGCCTCTGTGGGCAAGAAAGAAACCTATGAATACGCAGTGATGGTCGATACCTTCGCCCCACTGCAGCTAACCCAACATGTACAAGGTTGCATGAGTAAGGACTACAACCGCTCTTGGTTAGAAGACTAGAACCGTTCGGTCACCCGAACTCCAAATAATAACCAAACAAGTCATCACAGAGTGACTGTGGTTGTAACAAATTGAACGAGGATACTCACATGGCAAGCGAACAAAATCCACTGGGATTACTGGGCATCGAATTTACCGAGTTTTGCACCCCAGATCTCGACTTTATGCACAAGGTCTTTATCGACTTTGGTTTCTCTAAGCTGAAAAAGCATAAGCAAAAAGATATCGTTTACTACAAACAAAACGACATCAACTTCCTGTTGAATAACGAGAAAAGCGGATTTTCGGCCGAATTTGCCAAGAAGCATGGCGCAGCCATCAGCTCTATGGGCTGGCGCGTAGAAGACGCTAACTTCGCCTTCGAAGGTGCCGTTGCACGTGGCGCCAAGCCTGCTGCTGACGAAGTAAAAGATCTGCCCTATCCAGCCATCTACGGTATTGGTGACAGCCTGATCTACTTTATCGATACCTTCGGCGCCGACAACAACATCTACAACACAGATTTTGTCGATCTGGAGAACCCTGAGATCGTACAGGAAAAGGGCTTTATCGAAGTCGACCACCTGACCAACAACGTCTACAAGGGCACCATGGAGCATTGGTCAAACTTCTATAAAGATATCTTCGGCTTTACCGAGGTACGTTACTTCGACATTAAGGGCTCACAGACGGCATTGATCTCTTATGCCCTACGCTCACCCGATGGCAGTTTCTGTATCCCAATTAACGAAGGTAAAGGCGACGACAGAAACCAGATCGATGAGTATTTGAGAGAATACGACGGCCCAGGCGTGCAGCATCTGGCGTTCCGCAGCCGCGACATCGTTGCTTCACTGGATGCAATGGAAGGCAGCTCGATTCAGACCCTGGATATCATCCCTGAATATTACGACACCATCTTCGACAAGTTGCCACAGGTAACCGAAGACAGAGAACGTATCAAGCATCACCAGATCCTGGTGGATGGCGATGAGAATGGCTACCTGCTGCAAATCTTCACCAAAAACCTGTTTGGTCCCATTTTTATCGAGATCATCCAGCGCAAGAATAACTTAGGTTTCGGTGAAGGTAACTTCAAGGCACTGTTTGAATCAATTGAACGCGATCAGGTGCGCCGCGGCGTGCTCTAAGCCCTGCTGATTTAAGTAAGGTAAATTACAATTGAAAAACCAGCCATCCAGGCTGGTTTTTTTGTTTGCAGCGGCGTCAGAAATCACTACACTAGTCTGCCTAGTCACTCCCAATACAGCGCCTGAGATGTCAGAACATATTCTTATTGCCGTTTTTCTGCCCACCTTCTTCTTTGTCTCTATCACCCCTGGTATGTGTATGACATTGGCAATGACGCTGGGCATGAGCATAGGCGTGCGTCGCACCCTGTGGATGATGATAGGTGAACTGGTAGGGGTCGCCCTGGTAGCGATTGCCGCTGTGATGGGCGTTGCCACCATGATGCTCAACTATCCACAGATCTTCGAGGTGCTTAAGTGGCTCGGTGGCGCCTATCTTGGCTATATCGGCATTCAGATGTGGCGTGCCAAGGGCAAGATGGCCAGCCTGGACACCCAACAGATGGAGATAAGCAAACAAGCGCTGATCTCCCAAGGCTTTGTTACGGCAATTGCTAATCCTAAGGGCTGGGCCTTTATGATCTCCCTGCTGCCCCCTTTTATCGATGTTGAGCGCGCTGTGGCCCCCCAGCTGAGTCTGTTATTGGCTATCATCATGATGACAGAATTTGTCAGCATGCTGGTCTACGCCAGTGGCGGCAAGTCACTCAAGTTGTTTCTGGCTAAGGGCGATAACATTAAATGGCTCAACCGCATTGCCGGCTCGCTCATGATAGGCGTAGGGATCTGGTTAGCCCTGGGTTAAGGCTCGATGATTTGAGCTTAATGGCCAAGCACGCTTGTTTAAGCTTAGCGGTAGCGCTGAACTAGGTCTTTTTCTTATAGGGCAATATCCCCATTAACTCACCCATATAGGTCTTTACCGCCGTTTCCTCTTCGATAAGAAAATCGGCGATGGCGCGGCGAAACTCACTACGCCCTATCTCATGCACCGAATAGGTGGCTATCGGCTCAAAGCCGCGCAGCACCTTGTGTTCCCCCTGCGCGCCCGCATCAAATTTTTGCAAACCTTTGGCAATGGCATACTCTATCCCCTGATAATAACAGGCCTCAAAATGCAGCCCTTCTATCTCCTGTAGCGTGCCCCAATAGCGCCCGTAGAGGCAGTCAGCACCTAAAAAATAGAGGGCGGCAGCAATAGGCTGACAGGGATTATCATCACCTGAGCGCTCGACGATCAGCAGCCGAAGGCTATCGCTCATGGAGTCAACAAGCTGCTTAAAGAAAGCCTGATTCAGATATCCCTGATGGCCAGAGCGTTTGTAATAGGTGCGCTGATAACAGCGCACAAAGTGACTGAGCTCATCCGCTGATATCTCCGAGCCGTTGACAAAACGAAAGCTCAGCCCGGCCTGTGCAACTTGGCGGCGCTCCTTGACGATCGATTTACGTTTGCGACTGGTCAAGGCAGAAAGAAAATCTTCAAACTGGCGATAGCCCCTGTTAAACCAGTGAAACTGAGTGCCGAGGCGCTGCAAATGCCCCTGTTTCATCAAACTGACTCGCTGGGGCTCCTGCAAAAACAGGCTATGCCAACCCGACGCCGCACCAGCCTGCAACAGCTCATCGAGAAACTCACCTATCGCGGTGATCACCTGCTCTGTTTCAACCTCGGACAGATTCTTCTTTAGACCGATACGCGGGCCGGTCACCGGAGTAAAGGGGATGGCATTGACCATCTTAGGGTAATAGTCCAAACCATGTCGCTCATAGGCCTGGGCCCAGGCCCAGTCGAACACATACTCGCCATAGGAGTGCCCCTTAAGATAGAGGGGCATCACGGCGAGCACCTTAGTGGGGTTAATCTGTTGGTCATCGCCTTTAACACTAGCCTGATGACTAGCCTTCTCTTGCACGGCCTCGCTGACCACCAGGTGCATGGGGCGCCAACCTGTCTGCTCTCCCACACAGCCACTCTGCTCAAGGGCATTTAGATACTCATAACGACAAAAAGGGTTAGCCTCGCCCATGTTGGCGCCTCCCATCAGCGCATTCCATAGAGGCGCCCCCAGGGTGGCGATTTGACTAACACACTGAATCGAATATGATGCCGCCAAGGCGTGCTCCTTAAAAAGATGGCTTGATTTCAGCTGTGATAATCGGCACATTGAAACCAAGATAACTGACTCAGTAGCTTAACACGCTGAATCTTCTTATCACTCTTCTTACTCTTAACGCGCGTATTAGTTGAACACTCTTATTACTTGAAACACTCATATTATTTTAAACATTAAGGAACCCGTGTGCGTCCAATAAAAACCTTACTCTTTGCTATTAGCCTCAGCCTACCGCTCGTTGCCGGGCAATTTGCCCATGCTACCGAAACCTCTATCTATAGCCACAGCGCCACTGTGCAACCAGTTTGGGCCAAACACGGCATGGTCGCTAGCCAAGAGGCTGTCGCCACTCAAGTCGGCGTCGACATTCTTAAACAAGGCGGCAATGCGGTCGATGCGGCAGTAGCGGTCGGCTTTGCCCTAGCCGTTACCCTGCCAAGAGCCGGCAACATAGGCGGCGGGGGCTTTATGTTGGTGCATCTTGCAAAAGACAACAAGACAATTGCAATCGACTACCGTGAAGTCGCCCCCGAGCGCGCCCATAAGGATATCTTTCTCAATGAACAAGGCGATGCCGTCGCCAAGCTGAGCCGCGAACATGGCCTTGCCGTTGGTGTACCTGGCACGGTAATGGGGATGGAGCTCGCGCTGAACAAATATGGCACCATGACCATGGCGCAGGTGATTGACCCGGCGATTAAACTGGCTCAGCAAGGCATTAAGGTTACTCCGGATCTGGCCAGCTCCCTTGCCGGACTCAAGCGCCGCATCGCCCAGTGGCCAAGCTCTAAGGCGATCTTTTATCGGCCCGATGGCAGTAATTTCGAGATAGGCGACACCCTCACCCAGAAAGAACTGGCCCATTCGCTAACACTCATCAAACACCATGGCAGCAAGGGCTTCTATGAGGGCGAAACCGCAAAACAGATCGTTGCCAGCGTCACTCAAGCCGGCGGTATCATGACCCTTGAGGATCTCAAACAGTACCAGGTCATTGAGCGCCAACCTGTCGAGGGCGAATACCGTGGCTACAAGGTGGTTTCAATGCCGCCTCCCTCTTCTGGCGGCATCCATATTATCGAGATGCTCAACATGCTTGAGCCTTATCCCATCGCCAAGCTGGGTCACAACACAGCAGATACGCTACACCTGATGGCCGAAGTGATGAAACGCGCCTATGCCGACCGCAGTGAATACCTGGGAGACCCAGATTTTGTTGAGGTGCCGGTAGAGACGCTTACCAGCAAGGCCTATGCAAAAGAGCGTGCCAAAGGGATTGCCATTAATCGCTACACACCAAGTAGCGAGATCACTCCCGGCAAAGTCACGGGCTATGAGAGTCCACAAACCACTCACTACTCAGTGGTCGATAAGTGGGGCAACGCGGTGGCTAACACCTATACCCTCAACTTCAGCTATGGCTCAGGATTGGTGGCCGAAGGCACAGGCATTTTGCTGAACAACGAAATGGATGACTTCTCGGCCAAACCTGGTGTGCCCAATGGCTATGGCCTGATTGGTGGTGATGCCAATGCCGTCGAGGGCCGTAAGCGCCCCCTCAGCTCAATGAGCCCAACCATAGTGATGAAAGAAGGTAAGCCCTTTATTGTCACAGGCAGCCCAGGTGGCTCACGCATCATAAACACCACCTTGCAGATCATCATGAATGTGATCGATCACGGCCACAATATTGCCGAAGCCACCTACGCCAGCCGGGTGCATCACCAATGGCTGCCCGATGAACTGCGAGTAGAAAAGAGCCTGAATCGTGACACCATCTCACTGCTGGAAGCCAAAGGCCACAAGGTCAATGTGAAAAATGCGATTGGCTCCACCCAATCGATAATGGTCACTGACCATGGCTTATTTGGCGCCTCAGATCCCCGCCGTGCGGGTAGTGCAACGTCAGGCTACTAAGCCAGATTCTCACATAAAAAAAGGGAAGCTAAGCTTCCCTTTTGTTTTACTGGATTTCAAGTAAGACTCATTTGGCCTTGGCAAGGCTTTGTCGCCAGAACTGCTGCGACAGGTGTTGGGTCTTGGCCGATAGCCTGGCGACCTGTTCACCCCGCTCGGCCGCATCCTGAGTCTGACTCAGACTCGCCAGCGCCAACTCATTGATCAACTGAATCGATTGGCTGATCTCGTTAGCCACCGCTGTCTGCTGGCTCATTGCGGCCGCATTAGCATCACTCATCTGGTTGATATTGGTGATCGCGGCACGAAGATCTTCAAATGAGGCGTCGACCTGCTGCGCCAGACCGACAGAACGCTCAGCCTGACTTTGTCCCGCTTGCATGGTTTGACTCGCCTTTAGGGTACTGTCCCTGAACTTACTGACAATCGCCTCAATATGACTGGTGGATTCGCTGGTACGACTCGATAACTGGCGCACCTCATCGGCCACCACTGCAAAGCCACGGCCAGACTCACCGGCTCTGGCCGCTTCAATAGCCGCATTAAGAGCCAGTAGGTTTGTCTGCTCAGCAATACCACGGATCACCTCAAGCACCCCGTTGATCTCCTGGCTATCTTGCTCGATAGAGGCAACGACGGCGGAGAAATTACTCACTTCCTGATGCAGGCCTTTAATGGCCACAATCACCTCTTCGAGCAGCTCATGTCCCTTTTCGGCGGCCTGATGGCTCATCGACATCTCCTGGGCTGCCTGCTGAATATTCTGACTGACCTCGTTAAAGCTGGCACTCATCTCCTCCACCGCAGTGGCCGCCTGACTGGTTTGCTGGCTCTGACTGTCGGCACGTTCCCGGGTGTGGTTGATGGTCTCATTCAAACTAGTGCTCAAATGCTGAATCGACTCGGCAGAATCTGCCATGCGTCCAACTGCGCCGCCGGTTTCAGTGAGCAGATACTGCAAAGCAAAGCTCAGCTTACCCAGCTCATCCTGGCGCCCACTGTACACCGCCGTCGCAAGGGGGTCGTCGACAATGCCTTTTGCCTGCTCGACCAGGGCATTGAACGGCTTAAGGGCGACATAGAGCCCCGCCAGCCCGAAAGATGCGGCAACAAGTAACGCCAGTATCGGCGAATAGCTCGTCAGCACGACACCTATTATCAAGCTGATCAGCAACAGCAGAGCGAGACGCTGGGCAAACCCTAACCGGGCCGTCTTCATCGCCTTGGGCTGTTTGCCCGCGTTAAGCACCCCATAGATGGCCTGAGCGTTATCAATCTGCGCCCGGGTCGCTTTTCTGCGTACCGATTGATACTCATGCACATGACCCGCTTCAAATACCGGTGCCACATAAGCATTCACCCAATAATGATCGCCTGACTTAGTACGATTTTTGACTATCCCGACCCAAGGCTTACCCTGCTTGAGTCGCGACCACATAGACTCAAACGCCGCGGCAGGCATATCCGGGTGACGCACTATGTTGTGGGGCTGACGATACAGCTCCTCTTGGGTAAATTCAGAAACTTGGTTAAATCCGGGGTTGGTATATTTGATCTTGCCCTTAAGATCTGTGGTCGACAACAAGATAGTGTCGTCGGCAAACACCTTCTCTTTTTGTGTGACAGGTTGGTTATTTTTCATATTCTTGTTCTTCTGGGTACAAAGACGTTAACCATACTGTGTCAACGTCAAGATAAAGTCATTGATAATTATCAATAAAAGCTACAGCTCACCTAAAAACAATTGAGCCGTTATCCAGGCTTAATCGGCCGTAGCCGACTCAAGTGGCTTGGCCTGCTCGCCCGCCACAGCCAGCTCTACAAAGGCGGCGGTATACATCTGTAGATTCAGCATAAACTGCGCCTTGGTGATAAATTCATGTTCACTGTGGCCGGTATATTCCACGCCTGGCATAGCAGGGCCAAAACTCAAAGCATTAGGAAAGAGCTTACTATTGGTTGAGCCCCCAATGGCCACAGGCTTGGGTGATGGTGTATCGGTAAAGTGCCCAAATACAGACAGCAAGGTCTGCAGATGAGGCGCCTTGTCCATTAATTTAGGTTCGCCCCAGTAGGTCTGGATGGCTTGTAGCTGAACGCCTTGCTCTCGCTGCCACTGAGCTAAGGCCTGTTGGGTCTCGGCGTCAAGTTGCTTTGGAGATTTGCCTAAGGGCCGACGTAAATTCAGTACGATCTCAGTGCCGGACTCGCCAGGCTTTACTAAGGTCGCGGCTAGGGTCATGGGCCCCATAAACTCATCGCGATAGGCGATATCGCCAAACTGCTCGCCATAGAGGCCAAGCCCCACCATCTGGTTGATAAATTTAACCGTCAACGCCGGTTCACTGACAGAAAAGTCGATATCACTGAGCAAGGCCGCCAGATGTGTCACGGCATTCACCCCATCTTCAGGGGTTGAGGAGTGGGTAGATTTACCCTCAGCCGTTATGGTTAGCCTGTTCCCTTGGCGACTAAAATCATAATGCATACCTGACTGCTCTGTCGCTTTGCGCTTAAGACTGGCAAAGATAACATCGCTGATATTATCCAGCTGCGCCTTAGCCTGCTGGGGCACCTGACTGGCAAAGGCGCCGCCGCTAAACTCAGTCATTCTTGGCACAATCTCTGACGTTTCGATTGCTGTTTCCATCTTAGGAATAGTAAAACGGATCTCGGACCAGCCCTTCTCGGCAGTGACCACTGGATATTCGGCATCTATGGTGATGTTGATCTCAGCCGGCGTAAATTCGGTGAGAAACGTCCTCAAAGGTTCCCAGTCTGACTCTTCAGCCAGATAGACCATCAATTCGATGCGTCGATTGAGTGCTAATCCCTTATCTTTTATGGCCTTCATGGCGTACATGGCGGTGACTATCGGTCCCTTGTCATCCTCAGTGCCACGGCCAATCAGATAACCTGGCTGAGACTGTGTGTCGAGCGTAAAAGGATCTTGTTGCCAAAAGCGGGGATCTGCCGGCTGAACATCACCATGGGTGATCACCCCTAACTTATCAGACTGCTGCCCAAGCCCGATGAGCACTACATAGCCCCGGTCACTATAGTCCAGCCCCAGACCTTCACTCAGCTGTTTTAACTGCGCCTTGAAGCCTATGAACTCTGGGTGAGTCAAGGGCGTGTGCCCCTCAGTGGCCACCGTCTTAAAAGGAATAAGACTCGATAGTGCGCTAACCGTCTGCTCACCGTAGGTGTGCATGGCATAGTTCGCGACCTCATCGGCCAAAGGCGAGATCTTTACCGCATCATTTGGGGCATGAGCCTGAGGCATAGAAGTTGTCAGCAGTAGGGCTAAGGCGGTCAAACCTGTTGCTAAAGGGGCAATAGACTTCATCTTATTCTTATGATTGTTAATTTAAAGATGAAGCATTTTGCCACATTTGTGTGCATTTAGGATGCAGAAACAGCCAATTCAAAACATTTGTTACAAACAAAACACAAAAGCAATAGATTTACCTTTCAGAACCATGATAATGAACAGTTTCGTGCCAGCTAACATTACATTTTTAGTTGGCAAATTTAACGGCCTAATCGGCTACGCCAAGAGTCGTGACGCTAGATCACGGCCATCAAACAAGCCAATTATCGGGGAATAAAAATATGAAGGGATTAACCCTCAAGCCAATCGTATCAGCTATGGCTCTTGCCATAGCACTAGGTGGTTGTAGTGCTCAGCAAGGTGCTAGTCAGGAAGCCGAAGTTGCACCCAATGTGGTCGCTCAGCGCATCATAGATAACAATGCCAGCAACCCCTTCTTTAAGCCCTATGACACCTTTATGGGCATTCCTGATTTCGACAAGATCAAACCAGAGCATTATCTACCAGCCTTCAAGGCGGGTGTCGCCCAGCAGAAGGCTGAGATCCAGGCGATTATCGATAATCCAAACGCGCCAACCTTCGCCAACACCATCGAAGCCATGGAGTATTCAGGCAAGCTAACCACTAAGGTGGCAAGCGTCTTCTATAACCTGACCAGCGCAGACACTAATGCCCAGTTACAGGCAATCTCCAAAGAGGTCTCACCTATGCTGTCGGCGGCCGGTGACGATATTTTACTAAACGACAAGCTGTTTCAGCGTGTAAAAGCCGTTTATCAACAACGCGATAGCTTATCTCTAAACACGGCTCAGCAAAAACTGCTGGAAGATACCTATAAGGCATTTACCCGTGGCGGTGCCAACTTAAGCGAAGCAGACAAGGTTAAGCTCAGAGCCTTGAATGAGAAGATAGGTAAACTTAGCCTGGAGTTTGGTGACAATCTGCTGGCAGAAACCAACGCCTTCGAGCTGGTGATCGACAATCCAGCCGATCTGGCCGGTCTGCCACAGGATGCAGTCAACACTGCGGCGCAAACCGCCGAAAAGAAAGGTCACCCTGGCAAATGGGTATTCACTACTCAACGTCCTTCTATCACCCCTTTCCTCACCTACGCCGACAATCGCGAGTTGCGTGAGAAGATCTACAAGGGTTATGTAGAGCGCGGTAACAATAACAACGCCCATGACAACAAGAAAATCTTGGCAGAAATGGCGGCCCTGCGTGCCGAGCGCGCCCAGCTGATGGGTTATAAGAGCCACGCCCACTTCGTGCTCGAAGAGCGCACCGCTAAGACTCCTGAAAACGTCTATGGCCTGCTCGACAAAGTCTGGCCAGCAGCACTGGCTCAAGCCAAGGCTGAAGTGGCAGAGATGCAAAAGCTAATCGACGCCGAGGGTGGCAACTTCAAGCTGGCAGCCTGGGACTGGTGGTACTATGCCGACAAGATCCGTGTCGCCAAATACAGCTTTAACGAACAGGAAACCCGCCCTTACTTCTCGCTGGAAAACACCCTTAAAGGCGTGTTCTACACAGCTAATCGCCTCTTTGGTATTACGGTCAAGGAGCGCACAGATCTGCCCAAGTACAATGACGAGGTGCGCACCTGGGAAGTGTATGACAAAGACGGTTCGCTAATGGCGATCTTTATGGGTGACTATTATGTGCGCGACAGCAAACGTGGCGGCGCATGGGCTAACTCTTATCGCAAGCAGTATAAGATGCACGATGTGGAGTCTAAGCCTATCATAGTCAATGTCCTCAACTATCCACGCCCTGTGGGAGACGAACCTGCGCTACTAACCTTTGATGAAGCCAGCACACTGTTCCATGAATTTGGTCACGCGCTGCATGGCATGCTGTCAGATGTCGAGTATCGCTCACAGTCAGGCACCTCTGTGCCGCGCGACTATGTGGAATTTCCGTCTCAAGTGATGGAAAACTGGATGACCCAGCCTGAAGTCTTGGCGCAATTTGCCAAACACTACAAGACAGGTAAAGTGATCCCTCAGTCGTTAGTTGAGAAGATCCGCGCAGCCAGCAAGTTTAACCAAGGCTTTGCGACTGTCGAGTATATGGCAGCGACTAAGCTGGATCTCGACTGGCACACTCTCAGCGACTTCGAGCCCAAAGATGCGGCCAAATTTGAAGCCGATTCACTGAGTAAGATGGGACTGATTGAGGAGATCGCGCCGCGCTATCGCAGCACCTACTTCTCGCACATCTTCTCCGGTGGCTACTCAGCCGGCTATTACAGCTATCTCTGGTCTGACATATTAGGCGCCGATGCCTTCGAGGCCTTTAAAGAGAATGGCATCTTCGATAAAGCCACCGCTGACGCGTTCAGAAACAACGTCTTGTCTCAAGGTGGCAGTGAAGATCCTATGCAGCTTTACAAGCAGTTCCGTGGTAAAGAAGCAGGTATAGAACCCCTGCTTCGCAGCCGAGGACTGTTGTCAAAATAATCTGTTATCAATATAAAGATGATCGCTCAACGAGCGTTAACGCTGGTAAAGCAAGAATGTGATTATTCTTGCTTTACCTTGATTTATACCATTTCGAAAGCGCAAAAAACCTCGCTGAGTCGGTCACTTTCTTATCTGTATTGATGCTCATATTTCTGAGCATCATTTTTGTTCTACAACCTACCTTTAACACTAAAACCTAATAGATAACCCTATCGGCGACCCTAATAAAATGGCTGAACGCCCACCACAGGCAAAATAGCGCTAAGCTTATAATGCGCTACCGCGTTATTAAAGATGAATATTAAGCAGCAAGGTTTAACAGACTCTTATTATTATGGTAAAACATTGATATTAACAATTGTTTAACAGACACTGACCCATGTTCGGTTTTGACTGATGAACTGAGAAAAATTGATGCTAAAACAATTAATTTTACCCACACTTTTCGGATTGATGTTTTCCGCTCAGATCCACAGCGCAAGCATTAAGATCGATATTTCAGATAGTCAGGCCCGCCCCATTGCCGACGCAGTAGTTGAACTGATCCCGGCGCAAGAGACGCTAGCAGTGCCAAACCCACTAGAGACGGAGCATTATGAGATAAAGCAGCAGAATCGAACCTTCAATCCATTTGTACTGGCTATTCCCCAGGGCGCTAAAGTCGATTTTCCGAATCTAGATAAAACACGCCATCACGTGTATTCATTTTCAGAGGCTAAGCCTTTTGAATTAAAGCTATATGTGGGTAAAGCGGAAGCACCTGTGTTATTCGAAAAGCCGGGGTTAGTTGCCATCGGCTGTAATATTCATGACTATATGCAAGCCTTTATCTATGTGGCTAAAGGCCCTTATGTCGGCGTTACTGACGACAGTGGCCATTTAGTGTTAAACGATATTCCCAAAGGCAATTACCAGGTTAAACTCTGGCACCCGTGGCAACTAAGCGTTTCAGAACGGCTCCCGCTGACGGTATTTGATCAGCCTCAGTCACTTTCGCTAGAGTTACAAATCAAGCACCAACCAAAACCCTCTTCGCCCCCAGCTGGTTTTAGCCAGCTCGTAACCGAAAAAGTCAGTGATGATACAAAATAGCTTCCGTAATCGACTTATCATCGTTTTTCTGTTTTTGCTGACATTAGTGCAGCTCGCTACCGCCGCCTTCGTCTTAAGCGCGACCCTAAAGGATAATCGGCAACAGCAAAAACAGAGTTTAGTGATCGGTACCAACGTATTTGCTGAAATGTTATTGAATCGAAGCATACAGCTTAATCAAAGCTTATCAGTGCTCAGCGCTGATTTTGGCTTTAAGCGAGCCGTTGCGACCAAAGAACAAGATACGATCGAATCAGTATTGAGTAACCATGGCATGCGTATTGGTGCTGCGGCAGCTATTTTACTCTCTCCTGATGGAAGACTCCTTTCATCAAGTCTCGCACAGCTCCAGCAGCGTGACATAGACTCACTGTTTAAGTTGACTCAAAGTGCCAATAGTGACTTTGCTGTTCTCAATTTCGACCATGCTAGCTATCAATTTGTACTGCAACCCGTAAAAGCCCCGACGCTGATCGCATGGGTCGGAATGGGGTTTCTGCTCGATGCGTCAGTCGCAAACCAGGCCAAACGGATCACGGGGATCGATATCAGCTTTGTCAACCAATCGGGTGACCGCATAGAGATGGTATCAACCTTGCCGCCCGCACAACAACAAAGTGTGCTGAAACAACTGCAAGCCGTTGAAAATGTCGACAGCACAGTACAAGACAACTTACCCCTTGATTATCTTTCCGTGGTACAACAACTCGATAAACACGGGTTGAATCAGTGGGCGATATTGCATCAATCCGTGGATAAATGGCAGCAAAACTACCTGTCACTTCGCAATAATATGCTGTTGATTTTTGCCATTACATCCCTGCTTGCATTTGCGATCGCCACTTGGTTTGCTCGTGGGTTAACGCGGCCAATATATTCGCTAGTCAACTTCGCTCGGCGGGTTGGTCAGGGTGAAAACCCCGACAAAATTGATGGCGCACCGGCCGAGTTGCAAGTACTGGCCGATACCCTTTCAATCATGCGAGGCAACATTGAAACTCGTGAAAATGCGCTGCTTTACCAATCACAACATGACGCGCTCACAGGACTTTATAATCGCTTCGCGGCAAAACAATTGTTAACGGAAAAAATAGGTATGCTTAATGGCTGCCTAGTCCTACTCGATATTAAGCATTTTCGGCATATCAATGACATTATCGGCTTTGCCAATGCCGACAAGTTATTGTTGTTGTTCTCTCAGCGCTTAGCGACGCTCAGCGACGATATCAAGCTTGTAGCACGCTTAGATGGTGACTCATTTTTACTGCTTTTCGATGAGCCATTAACCGAAAAAACGATCGAACAATTCCTACTAAAATTGGCAGTTCCCTTTACAATTGAAGGTTCGAAAATCAGCCTAACGGTAAGAGCGGGAATGATTAATTTGGTTAATCAATACCATAATATCGACACCTTGCTACGCCATGGTGAAATCGCACTCAACCATGCTTGCTTGTCGAACCTCAGCGTTGCTGAATATCAGGTGGGAACCGATGAAAAATATCAGCGTGAACTTGCACTTGTCAGAGAGCTACCCGAAGCCTTGTCAGATAGACAACTGCATCTGGTTTATCAGCCTAAAATCAATATTCAACAGGGTATTTGTTATGGCGCCGAAGCCTTAATCCGTTGGCAACACCCGACTCTTGGTTTTATTCCACCAGATGAGTTTATTCAACTCGCTGAAAACTCGGGTAACATCTCGATTGTGAGTGAATGGGTAATATCAGAAGCTGTGTCTCAGCTGGTAAAATGGCGCGCTGAAGGGCTGGATTTATCCGTGGCAATCAATCTGTCGGCACACGATTTAATCGATGAAAGTTTGCCAGCGAGGATTTGCGCGCAATTAACGGCCCATGGACTCCCCCGCTCTTCATTGGCCATTGAAGTGACTGAAGGTGCAGTCATGACTGACACTCAAGCCGCCATTGATGTATTGACGCAATTTAGGGACCTCGGGATCCACGTCTCAATTGATGACTTTGGAACGGGGCATTCATCACTCGCCTACCTAAAAATGTTGCCAGTAGATGAAGTTAAGATCGATCGCAGCTTCATCAAAGATATCCACCTCAATGACACGGATCTGATGATAGTGCAAACAAGTATTCAACTCATTAAAGGGCTCAATCTGTCAGTTGTCGCCGAAGGGGTTGAGTCCATCGCGGGTATCGATATTTTACGCAAGCTCCAATGCGACAGCATACAAGGATATGTATACGCCAAACCGCTAAAAGCCCCTGATTTCAGACAATGGGTGCAGAAATTCAACTCAGTGACTAAACCAGCCAAATCAGAGACTAAGCCAGTCGAATCAAAGACTAAGCCAGCCGAACATGAATAGGGTGCCTCTATGTGGAAATTAAAAACTGTCTCCTCGTTAATACTGCTCACCCTATTAAGTGGCGGCGCACTGGCAAATACAAGTAAAGTCATCGCAACAGGGGGCGCGAGTACCATAGAGGGCAGCGCGGGGGGCGGTATCGTTCCTTGGGCGGTGATTAATGGTTATGCCAGTAGCGGCGAATGGTCCGCGACCGCAATGCTGACCTCGGTATCGGTCGATGATTTTAGTTTACGCGTGGTGGGTGCATCTTTAGCTATCGATAATCGATTTGAATTCAGTATTGCCAAACAAACCTTCGATTTAGACAGTTTAGGTGGTGAACTAGGACAAGATATTGTTGGCGTAAAATACAAATTGGCTGGCGAGTTATTATATAGCGCAATACCTCAACTGACCCTTGGGCTGCAATATAAACGGGTCGATGATTTTACCATCCCACAGGCTGTAGGCGCCCTAGATGATTCGGGATTAGATGCCTATGTAGCGGCCAGCAAACTTTTTTTCGATGCCATCGCAGGAAGAAACCTGTTACTCAACGCGACCGTTAGAGCCACAAAAGCCAACCAAATAGGCCTCTTGGGCTTTGGCAACACTAAAGACGACAGTTATCAGTGGGTATTTGAAGGTTCAGCCGCACTCTTGCTCACCGATAACTTGGCTATCGGTTACGAGTATCGGCAAAAGCCAGATCAACTCAGCTTCGCTACCGAAAACGACTGGCAGGATATCTTTCTCGCTTGGTTTGTGAATAAGCACCTTTCGGTCGTCACGGCCTATACGGACCTTGGTAGCATTGCTGGCTATGAAAATCAGCAAGGCTGGTATATCTCGATTGAAGGAGCCTTGTGATGAACCTAATTAGACATATAAACCAGCAAAGTAAACCACACCGCTTTCCCTTTATGGTCATGCTAGTTGGCTTAGTATTGATATTCACAGGTTGTGCTAGCAGTAACACCACTGTGTACGAGCAATTGGGAAAAACAGAAGGGATCACCCTTATCGCCGATGACTTTTTAACGAATATTGCCAACGATAAACTCATTCGTCACCACTTTGAACAAACTGACATTGCGATTTTTAGGCAGCGATTTATTGAGCACCTATGTGTCATTACCGGTGGGGACTGCAACTATCAAGGTGAAACAATGTTTAATTCCCACCAAGGACTCAATATTACCCAAGCTGACTTCGATGCTATTGTTGGCCATCTGATCGCTGCAATGAAGCAGCAAAATATTCCGATCTCAACAAGAAATGCCCTACTCGCAAAGTTGGCTCCTATGTATAGCGACATTACCTACCACTGATGCAGCTTTTTTAGCATTAACTTACAAACCGAATAAAACACCTACAAAATACCTTTAATTAACAATGGAATAACACATCGCAAGCTAACCGAACAAACAAGCAGCAGTTCGATACAAATTGATACCTAAAGGACGTTAGATGTCATAGTTTTTACATATCATCTATCTATAATTGAGCCCGAACTTGAAGCAAAAGCTCTAATCATAAAGAGCTGATGTGATTAAGTTCACACATGAAGCTAACTAGGTTGGCTTCGGGGTCAAAAATAATAATAGAGATTGATGGTTATGTTTAATAAAAAACTATTAGCAGTTGTTATCGCATCGACAGTCGGACTTGGCGCCTGTAGCTGGAATGATGACGATGATGACAAAATCACCACGGCAAGTGTCGATCTGAGAATTCTGGAAACCACAGATCTGCATACCAACATCATGGATTTTGATTACTATCAATCAAAAGTGGATCCTACTATTGGTCTGGCTCGCACCGCCAGCCTGATCCATGAAGCCCGTAAAGAAGTCCCCAACTTTGTATTAGTCGACAATGGCGACCTTTTACAAGGCAGTCCAATGGGCGACTACATGGCCAAAGTCGGTCTACAAGAGGGTGACGTGCATCCTGCCTATAAGGCAATGAATACCTTAGACTATGATGTTGGCAATATTGGTAACCACGAGTTTAACTATGGCCTGGATTTCCTTGAAAAGGCGATAAGTGGTGCAGAATTTCCTTATATCAACGCTAACGTCTACTGCGCGGCAGATGATTGCTGGAACGATGTCAAAAACGGCGAAAACCTGTTTAAGCCTTATTTGATCAAAGAAAAAGTGGTTATTGATACCGAAGGCCGCGAACACACAATCAAGATTGGCTATATCGGCTTTGTACCGCCACAAATCATGCTGTGGGATAAGCAGCACCTGACGGACAGGGTTGAAGCCAAAGATATCATCGAAACCGCCAAGCTTTTCGTGCCAAAAATGAAGGCTGAAGGCGCCGATGTGATCATCGCCATTCCTCACTCTGGTATAGGTTCATCAGAAAACCCTGGCGATCCTATGGCCGAGAATGCCACGTTCGCACTCACCAATGTTGAAGGCATCGATGCCATCATGTTTGGTCACAGCCACTCGATCTTCCCTCATGCCAACTATGCCGATCTACCTAATACCGACGTGGAAAAAGGTTTGCTCAACGGCGTAGCAGCCGTCATGCCTGGCCGTTGGGGCGATAACTTAGGGGTGGTTGACCTTAAACTCACCCTCAAAGATGGCGCTTGGTCGGTAACCGATGCACAAACCGAAGCACGCCCTATCTATGACGGTGCCAACAAAGTCGAGTTAGTTCAGGCAGATAAAGACATTCACGATGCGGTTGAGCTGGAACACCAGGGCACCTTGGCCTTTGTCGATGAACCTATTGGTGTCGCCGCCGCCGAGATGTACAGCTTCCTTACCTTAGTGCAGGATGATCCAACGGTGCAGATAGTGTCCGACGCGCAAATTGCCCAGGTCACGGCCAAGCTACCAACATCCTTAAAAGAGATCCCTGTACTGTCTGCCGCAGCCCCCTTTAAAGCGGGTGGTCGCCATGCCACCGAGGCCGATGCTTCGCAATTTGTTCAGGTTGATGCTGGCGATCTAACCTTTAAGAACGCTGCCGATCTCTACCTCTACCCTAATACTATGGTGGCGGTGAAGCTCACAGGTGTCGAACTGAAAGACTGGCTAGAATGTAGTGCCAACCAGTTCAACCAGATTGACCCAACATCGAGTGCACCACAGTCATTGATCAACTGGAATGGCCATCCAACATACAACTTCGATGTGATCGATGGCGTAACCTATAAGATTGATGTCACCCAGCCGAGTAAGTTTGACCGCGACTGCGCAATCGTTGCTGGCAACGAAAATGCGAATCGCATCGTCGATCTTGCCTACACCACACCTGACGGTGAGGTGATCACAGGTGAAGCGCTAAACAGTCAGGAATTTATCGTGGCATCTAATAACTACCGCGCCTTCGGCGGTAAATTTGCCGGTACGGGTTCTGATTATGTTGTGATGGAACTGCCTGACACCAACCGCGAGGCATTAGCGGCTTATATCACGGCGCAGTCTAAGCCAAACGATCAGGGCGGCTATGATGACATGGTTGACCCACGTGCCGACTACAACTGGGACTTTAAGACCATCAACACCCAGGTTGCGCTGGACATTCGTTTCGAAACGCAAAACAGCGACAAAGCCGACAAGTTCATCAGTGAAAACCAACTACGTAAGATGGAAAAACTTGCTGAGCCTGATTCGCTAGGCTTTGCCGTCTATCGTATCGACTTGACCACAGAGCCTGTTGCCAAGTAACGGTTCCTACCTAAAAAAAGCGCCTTTGGGCGCTTTTTTATTGGCTTGCGAACAGAACGCAAAATAGCGTAGATTGGCAATCACAGTTCACCAATCATTTGCATCATGTCGCTCAGTCAACTTCCCTACTCCCAATCTTGCGAAAACAACAAAGACCCTATCCTGGCCGTGCTCAAACAGAGCTTTAGCCAAACCCGTCAGGTACTTGAAATAGGCAGTGGTACAGGTCAGCACGCGGTATTTTTTGCCCAGCACCTGCCGCATCTTACCTGGTATCCCAGTGATCAAGCAGAGTATCTAGGTCCCTTAAGCGAGCGCATCGCCTTGCAAGGCGGTAAGAATATCCATCCTCCGATGGCACTGGATGTTACCGCCCCCTGGCCACTAGAACAGGCAGAGATCGACGGCATCTTCAGCGCCAACACCCTGCACATCATGAGTCAGGCCATGGTTGTCGACTTCTTTAAAGGCGTCGATCGTCACTTAAGTGATAAGGGCTCACTCTGTGTCTATGGGCCTTTTAACTATGACAATCAATATACCAGCGAGAGTAATCGCCAATTCGATATCTGGCTAAAACATCGCAATATTCACAGCGGTATTCGCGACATAGAATGGATCACCACACTGGCCAATGAGGCAGGTCTAAGCCTGATCGCCGATCATCCAATGCCGGCCAACAATCGCCTGCTCCATTTCCGCCGCTAAGGTTTGAGCGGCTATGGCTTAAAAGGTTAAGGCTTCAAAGGTTAAGGTTTCAGAGGATAACGTTTTAACCGCTAATGTTTTAGCCGCTAGTGCCAGGCAAGTTAAGCTTTGACCTTAAGCTTTGAACAAAACGCTAGCCATAAAAAAAGGGCCTCTCGGCCCTTTTTACTGTTAATCAAAGTCGCTATCGACCAACTCAGATAACTGCAGGCTACTGCGCTCTATCTGGCGGCGCAGACTCAAGGTCTGAGGTGCCCAGTAGTTCATGTAGAATGTCGCCGTCACCAGCTTATTGGCATAAAAGGCTTGATCCTCACCACGCTCAAGTGCCTGCTGAGCCATTACCGCCATGCGGGCCCACATCCAGCCCAGGGCAACAATCCCTAAGATCTGCATATAGGGCATGGACGCTGCACCGATAATGTCGGGCTGTTTGGCGCCGTTTTCGACGATAAAGTGGGTCGCCTTTTCAAGATCTGTGCTGGCCTCCATCAACGGCAGCAGGTAGGGTTTCAACGCCTCATCTGAGAGATGCTCGGCCACAAATGGCTTCACCATCTCAGACCAAATGCCGAGCGCTTCCCCTCTATCACCCAATAACTTACGCCCCACCAGATCCAAGGCCTGAACCCCATTGGTCCCCTCGTAGATCATGGCGATGCGGCTATCGCGCACAAACTGCTCCATGCCCCACTCATGAATATAGCCATGACCGCCGTAAACCTGCTGGGCATCGACACAGGCTTTAAAGCCTTGGTCGGTAACGAAGCCTTTCACCACTGGAGTAAACAGCGCTGCCAGTTTCGCCGCCTTGGCCGCCTGGGTCTTATCCTGGTGGCGATGAGACTCATCGAGCCAAAGCGCCTGCTGGCCCATGAGTGCCCTAGCCCCCTGATTAAAGGCCTTTTGCGCCATCAACATGCGCCTGACATCGCCATGTACCAAAATCGGGTCCGCGGGAGACTCGCTAGCCTTCACGCCACTTAATGCACGGCCTTGCAGGCGATCCCTTGCGTAGCTTAAGGCATTTTGATAGGCGATCTCAGACACACCCAAGCCTTGCACCCCCACCCCGAGTCTGGCCTCATTCATCATGGTGAACATGGCTCTTAGGCCTTGATGTGGCTCGCCCACCAGCTCACCGATTGCCCCGTCAAACACCATGACGCAGGTAGAGTTGCCGTGGATCCCCATCTTATGCTCTAGGCCACTCACCTCGACGCCATTGCGGCAACCTAAGGTGCCATCGTCATTAATCAGATACTTAGGCACGGCAAACAGGGAGATCCCCTTCACCCCCGCGGGCGCATCGGGTAAGCGCGCCAGCACCAGGTGAACTATGTTATCGGCCAGATCATGATCGCCCGAAGAGATAAAGATCTTCTCCCCCGTAATCGCGTAGGTATCTTCCCCAACAGGCTTGGCCTTAGTGCGCAGTAGCGCCAGATCAGTGCCGGCGTGAGCCTCGGTAAGGTTCATTGTGCCGGTCCACTCACCCGACACTAGCTTCTCAAGGTATTTAGCCTTTAACGCTTCGCTGCCATGAGCATGGATCGCGGCGTAGGCCCCATGGGTCAACCCCGGATACATGGCAAAGGCCATATTGGTCGCCGTCTTCATCTCGGTGGCAAACACCCCGATACATTCAGGCAGCCCTTGACCGCCATACTCAGGGTCACTAGTCAGCGTCGCCCAGCCATTATCGATATATTGACGATAGGCATCTTTAAACCCTGCTGGGGTTTTTACCTCGCCGTCGACCAGTTGGCAGCCTTCAAGGTCGCCCACACTGTTTAGGGGCAGCATGATCTCTGTGGTAAAGTCGGCGACGCCTTGTAAGATGGCGTCGCCAAGTTCGGCATCGATGTCGTCAAATCCCTGAAGATCATCACGCTGATACACATTAAGGAGTTCAGAGAGAATAAACTGATAGTCACGCAGTGGAGCTTGATAGATTGGCATTCCATTTTCCTTCTATTTGTCGAATTCCAAAACGAACAGGTACAGTTGAGCAGTTTAGCGCTCACTCAACAATAGTGCTCCGACCACTTTACCCAAATCGGCTTAAAAAAACAGCCCTATCGGCACGCTGTTTTCACTACAAAACAGCAAAACCGTAAAAAACAATCAAGGTCATACTTATCCTGAAGCACAAAACTCTGTAAGCTAAGTCGTTATAGACTTTTCCTGCCCAAGCCTTAAACCATGAGGAGCCAATATGGGTTCAGTGACCATTAAAAAACATCCCCAAGGACTCGAATATGTCGAGGTCGATACCGATCTCTGTCAAGCACGTATCTTTATGCAGGGCGCACAGATAGAGCGCTTTCAGCCAAAAGGCCAAGCACCTTTACTCTGGGTCTCCAGCGCCGACGATTTCCAGCCCGGCAGTGGCATTCGTGGCGGTATCCCCGTCTGTTGGCCCTGGTTCGGCATGCATGAAAATCCCCAATGGCCACAACATGGATTTGCCCGCACTCGCTTATGGCAACTCGATGCCGTACAGATGCAAGACCAAACGGTAGAACTTAAATTCAGTCTCACCGTCGATGATGCAGATAAGCAGTATTGGCCTCACCAGAACCGCGTTGAACTCATCTTCAACTTAAGCGACAGCTTGAGCGTTAAACTGGTTAACACCAACCTTGGCGAGACTCCTTTTAGTTTGACGCAAGCACTGCACACTTACTTTCCCATCGAGAATATTCATCAGCTCAAAGCCAGTGGCTTTAGTGGCGCGAACTATATCGAATTTGGTGAAGGCCCCTACACTCAGGATGGCGATGAGGTACGCTTTGACCGGGAAACGGACAGAGTCTACAGCCAACTGGGGGATTGCCAACTGCTGCATACGCCAAACGGCACCATAGAAGTACGCCGTGAAAACAGTCACTCGGCCATCTTGTGGAATCCCTGGATAGATAAGTCGAAACGATTATCTCGTTTTAATGACAAGGACTACCTGACCATGGTCTGCCTTGAGGCCGCAAATGTGTTGGACGACAAAGTCACGCTGGCCCCTGGTGAGTCTCACACCCTGGCTACCCATATCCGCTGGCAACCAAGCGCCTAAGAATAACGCCTTAGGATTACGCTTAAGAAGCGCCGCAGTCTCTGTCCTCGCGGCGCTAATCAATGATAAACTCAAGCAGTAACTAACCACCCACGAGACAAGGACTGATGTGGCGACGCCTTTTTAGACCCAGCAAAACCTTGCTTCTTGGTATCGCCTTGATGCTCGTACTCCTGTTGGGCATAGTGGCATCACAACTGGCCAGCCTCACTCAGCGCCTGCTCAACCCATATCTGAAAGATGCTGGCGTGCAGATTGTCTCTCTGCACCTCACCCCCAGTGATTTGGTTCACCTTCGCCTCCCCCTGCTGCAACTTAGGGTCCACAACAGCCTGGTCACACTGCATGATCTGCAGCTTCAACTGACGCCAAACTGGTTAGATGGTCCTATGGGGCTACAAGGTCTCGACTCACTGGCGATACGTCAAATCGAGGTAGACCTTGCCACAGACTTTTTTGAACGCTTGGGCGCGCAACAAGATGACTCGGCTACCGGCGCACTGGAACTCAGCAAGCTGCCTCAGATAGCCATAGGCCGAGTCACGTTCAAGACACAGGTGCTAAGCAGTGCGGCAATAGCAAGGCCTTTGGGGCTGAGCCTTGATTACCTCAATCTTGATGACAAGGGACGGTTAACAAGCGCGCTGAGTTTCTATCAATCGCCGCTACTCACCCTCAATGCGACGCTTGAAAAGACCCGTTGGCAGCTCTCCAGCCAAATGGTTCTTGATAACCTCTCTAAATTTGTTACAGAGCTTTCCAGTTTATCGCCCCTCAACACCCAAAGCAGCGCGTCAGTTATCGCCCTGCACCAGCTGAAAAGAATATTGACCGAGGAGATCTTCCTAAAGGGCAAGTTCGACTCAGAGATGCAGCTTGATCTTGCCCAGGGGAGCTTGACCTCTAGCCACCAACTCAGCGACCTTGAGCTAGCGCTTGCCAGCCTTGGCGGTCAGCCGCTTAAGCATCCGCTCAAGCTGGAAATCACAGATGTGACTAACATGCGCAGGGGGATAACGCTTGATCTGAAAGGCCCCTTAACCGATCTGCAGCTATCGCTTGCACCGACGCAATTAGAGCTGGCGCTGAGCCCGGAACAATTTCAGCCCCTCGTCAGCAGTCACTCCCCTATGCTCAATGGTCTATTAACTCAGCTGACGCCACAAGGCGCTGATTTTGTAGGGAATGGCTCTCAACCAACAGAGCCTCAGATAAGACTAACACTCAACTTGGGCCAAGCAGAGACAGAGACTGGAAAAGTAGCATTCGACTACAACCTTGCCCACCAGCGCCTGAATCTTACCGCAATGACGGCAAGCCTAACCCTTGGTGAAAATAAGCTCACGGCCAAGCTGAGCGACCTTGAGTTGAGCAAACTGATGCAAACAGCGACAGGCGCAGCGCCAACATCTGCGCCTGCCACTCACTGGCGCTTAGGGGCAGATTGGCAAGTATCAGGCGAAGTTAACCAAGCGCTTTGTATCGCACTGCCCCCCGACAATCCAGTCGATGGCCACTGCGCAGGCGCCAGCATGAACCGTCTATCGCTAGCAAAGGCTCAAATCTCCTTGGCGGGCAGTATTAGTGGTGAGCAAGACACAGCTCACCAAAATCAACATATCGTCTTGAGTGTAAGTGGCAGTGCGAGTCTATCCGAGCCCGGCTTTAATCATCGACAGCTAGAGGTAGGGGCAAGCGGTATCGACGCAGAGCTCCCCTCGCCCCTTGAGCTCGAATTTCAAACCGGTGCAGACCCAGAACTTGAGCTGACTTGGCAAGCGGTGAATATCAAAACGGCTAAGCATCGGCTTCGCTGGCCGTCAACGCACTCATCCCGCCAGGGCGCAGCGCCCATTGAGCCCGCCGCCATGGCGAGCCTGATCAGCTCGCAGACAAGCACGACCCTTGGCGCTGGCCACATCAAGTTGCGTCATGGCGCGCTGCAAACCGCTGAGTTATCAAAGCTGGATATTCTCACCCTATCACCACAACTTAACGAGCCAGGGCAAGCTGCAAAGCTAAATGCCGACAACCTGAGTTTTAGCGCCCAGCAGGGATTAACCCTGAGCCAAAAACACGTGCATATTGCTCCCCTAACACTTGCCATTAATTCCCTGGGAGCCAGTCAGGAAACGCAAGATGCCAAGGGCCAAGCACTGAGTAATCAACTGCAGCTTGAGCATCTGACCCTTGAGACAAAAGCGATTGACCTCAAGGCAGGAGACAACAGATCGGCAGACGAGCAAGGCGAAAACCTAATCCGTCTGTTGACGTTAGAGACATTACTTAATACGCCCTGGCAGAGTGAGCTTGATTATAAGCTGACCCAATTAACCCTCAAGCAGCAGGGCATGCGCCTCAATAAATTGCGCAGCAAGACCTTATATTCCCTGCCTGAAGCGAGTCTCAATCAAGCGATTCAATGGCGGGGGCTGACCTCTGAGCAATCAAATAATTTGATCGCAAATCAAAATAAGCAGCCAAGTTACCGACTAGAGACCAAAGAATCCTGGCTGTTAGACAAGCTCCCTTTTGAGAGTCAGCACCAGATGCTGTTCTCTCAGGCGCTACAGCCACAGCAGCTCACCGGGCAGCTCAATATGATCAATGACGCCAACGCTATCGTCGCGCGCCTCTCTCGCCTCAGGGGGATGCCATCCAAGCTCCTCTTGATTGGAGATGCCCAGCTAGAAGGCACTCATAGTCTAACCTGGCAACGGGATAGCCTGGATTTCACTATGGCGTTAACACCAAGCATGCAGATAAGCGAGGGCAGCTTTCAGGCACTGCCATTTGAGCAAGCCCAATTCACAGCCCTGTGTAAGCTCACAGGCAATGATAACAAGGTAAATGGGCTCAATGTGGCGATAAACTGTCAGCAGATAAACCTTAAGGTCGCCGCTTTTAATCCCGGAGTGTTACTCACGGATCTTAATGCTAATGCCAATTTTAAACTCGATATCGGCAAAGGGCTGGACGCCACCATAGGCCTTAACGGCGCGGATGTGAAACTTAACGGCACCGCCAAAACGCTAGGCGGTGAGATCTTGCTACCCATCTTCAACCTAAATCTGGGCGCCTCCTCCTCAGCCTATCTGGTATTGCAGGGGATGGATCTTGCGCAGCTGCTCGCCGCGCAGCCGCAAACCGGGATTTACGCCGACGGCATCTTCGATGGCGTACTGCCAGTCAGTCTCGAACAGGGCAAGGTTAGCGTTAACAATGGCCAGTTGGCGGCTCGAGCGCCCGGCGGCTTGATCAAGGTTGACGATAATCCCGCCGTAGTACAGATGCGAGTGTCGCAGCCCTACCTGGATTTCGCCTTCTCGGCACTGGAGGAGCTGCACTATACCCAGCTGTCGAGTAGCTTCGACATGGCAGCCAACGGCGATGCCCAACTAAAAGTACAGGTCAAAGGTCGGGCCAAGGATATTGAACGCCCCATACATTTGAACTACGCTCAGGAAGAAAATATGTTGCAGTTACTCAAGAGTTTACAAATAGGTGATAGACTGCAGACTGAAATTGAGCGCGCGATGGCAAACTAACCTCAAGTAAACGTTCAGCTTATGGTCATATTGCCCAGCGTATTCTAAGTTCATAAGCCTAAGCTCACCATCAACCAGATTAAGGAAGCACAGTGAAAAAATTGCTAACCTTGCCAACCATGACCCTAGGGCTAACCGGCCTGCTGCTTCTTGGTGGCTGCACGCCAACGGTGAAGATAGAGCCACCAGAGAAGCCTATCGTCATCAACCTTAACGTTAAGATTGAACATGAGATCAAGATTAAGGTTGATAAAGAGCTCGATGAGCTGATTAACAACGATGAACTCTTCTAATCAAGGTATAAGGTGATTCAAATGAAAAGCAAAATACTTGTCTTGATGGCCGGACTTCTTCTTAGC
The DNA here is from genome assembly GCF_002215585.1 of Shewanella marisflavi. Lineage (NCBI taxonomy): Bacteria > Pseudomonadati > Pseudomonadota > Gammaproteobacteria > Alteromonadales > Shewanellaceae > Shewanella > Shewanella marisflavi. The sequence goes on along the minus strand of NZ_CP022272.1, from coordinate 1,926,579 downwards.
CTCAATGCCTTTGCCATCTCACTACAAGACGCTAAGGCGCAGGGGCTAGTGGGTGAACAGATAAATGGCTACTTAGGTGTGGTGGTTAATAGCGGCGAAGCCAGTGCGCTGGCCAAGTCGGTCAATGCCAAACGCAAGGCCCACTATGAAAAGATCGCTCTTAAGAACCAGATAAGCGTCAATGATGTTGCCAAACTCGCCGCAGAAAAAGCGATAGCGGCTGCCGATAAGGGACACTACATCCAAACACCGCAAGGCAAATGGATTAAAAAGTAATAGGTTAGCCAGCGACACGCTGTCGCTGGCCTAACTCACTGCATGGCGCCGATACCTCTTGCCTTCACCACGAGAAGATCGCACTGGATCCTATCAATCACCTGCTCCCCCACGTTACCACAGAGGCTTGAAAACAGGTCAGTTTTACCCGTATCGCCAACGATCACCAACTCAGAATCCACCTCTTTCGCCAACGACTCAATAGCATCTTCCGGCAAAGATTTAGTCAGGTGAATATGCTTGTTACTGGGCGTATTTTCAGGCTGGAGATGATAACGGCTCGAATATTGAGACATCTGCTGCAGATGGAAGTGCTCATCGTTAGCAGGCGATACCGTCTGATGAAATGAGATACTGGGTGTATCACCATAGTAGCAATCAATGAGGTGGCAATCGCCACATAGTAACTCAGAGAAATGCTCAGAGGTCTGCAGCACGGCTTCATTTAACTCTTTGTGCATCAGATCATCGGCACAGGGCTCCACCAATGACAGGATATGGCCTCCCGGATGCCAGATGTGATCTTTAACCACAACCACAGGACGTGAAGATTCGCGGATCAAACGCACATCCAAAGGTTTGATGGTGAGCCAGTTCCACAGCTTATGCCGTGACGCCGCCAAGATCACCGCATCCACCCTGTAGTCTTCGCAAAACTGCAGCACATCATCGCTGGAATGACAGGCGATCGATGCTTTAGAAATATTCAGGCCCGATTGCGCCGCCTGGCGAATAAAGGCTGTGAGACAACTCTGTTTACGCTCCTTGGTTTGTGGCTGAAACTGCTCACCATTATTTTCAGACTCGAAGGTATCCACCAGTCGGTTAACAAAATGGCTGTGCTCTAACATCATGACAATGATGACCGCATGGGTTTTACTGGCCAGGTATACGGCCCGGGATACGGCCTTTAGGCTAAAATCGTGTTCATCTACAACCACTAATAATCTCTGATAGCTATCCATAAGCTTACTCTCCTCGGATTCGACATTAAGTTTAGCCCACCCGTTGGCCAGAAAAGTGGCGCCAGCCCAGTAATGACGAGGCTTACCGCCAAGCTTATGATAATAGAAATGATTATTGTTAAGAACATTTTTACCTAACACAGGGCCTATGGAAACCTTTAGCTATTAGCAATCAGCAAGTGAATTAGATATCGAATAAAATCAGTTTATTATAAAATTTTACGCCAAAAAAAAGGCCACCCTAGGGTGGCCGTTTAAAACAGCTGCTATTAGAAAGCCAACTTTGCCTGACCTTTTAAGCCATGGTTATCCTTAACCGTTAATTTGACCTTACTGGCGCTATGGCCAAAACTGACGGCCACAGGCCCCTTTTGCTTATTACCATCGTTAAATTTCCAAGATTGCGACACCAGCTCACCGTCAGTGTCGTAACTTAGAGAGATAAAGAGATCCATAAACCAAAGATCAAGATGCTCTATCACGGCCACAGGCTTTTTACGCTTGACCTGTACCTTGACCACTTGGGTGACGCTATGGCTCAGGCCATCATTATCTGTCACTGTCAGGGTTATGGGATATTCACCCGCCTTGGCAAACTGATAACTCACCTGCTCTCCTGTGGCACTGTCACCGTTGCCAAAATCCCACTGATAAGAGACTATCTCGCCATCCTCATCCTGTGACGTGCTAATTAGGCTCACGCTGCGCCCTTTCAGCGTTTGGCTAAAACTCGCCACCGGGGCTAGAGTGTCACGCTCAAGCAATAGAGAGATCACGACCGGGTCGTGATCCGACGAGCGATAGGCATCTGAGCTGTAAAGCGACTCAATCTGAGCTGACGACTTAAACTCCTCGTTGTAGTCAAGCAATCTAGGCTCATCTGTGTTGATATGCCACTCGGTCACATCCACCACCTGATCCGCCAGCAGAGCATTGGCCAGAGCGTGATCCAACTGGCCGCTTTCACCGGAGAATACATACGAGTATGCGTCTGACTTACCTAAGTGATCGAACAGCTCGACATAACCGGCGCTTTGCAGGGCATAGATAGGATCTTCCTTGGCATAGGCATTCATGTCACCGATCACCAGGGTCGGCAGCTCGCCATACTCACTGGCTAGCCAAGCAGCTAGGGCGGTTGCGGCGCGGGTGCGCGTCAAATTGCAGTTTCCTTGACCATCGTTTTGATCCGGATCTCCCAGGCTAACACAATCACTGCCCTTAGACTTAAGGTGATTGACCGCCACCACAAGCTGCTTAGCCTCACCAAGGACCTCAAATGTCTGGGTTAAGGTCGGGCGGTTTTTGGCGTCGTTAAATAGCGTGTCTCCTTGCTCATCGAGCGGCGAATTGGCACTGGAGAGCACCTTAGCCTCACCCACAGGCATAACACGATCGCTGCGATACAGCATGCCCACTGTGATAGCATCTGTGCCTATAGTCGGCGTTGAGACAGAAACAAATTGATATCTGCTCTCGCCTACTGCCTGATTCAGGCCGCTTACCAGATCACTAATGGCAGACTCACTGCCAAAGCCATCATTTTCTATCTCCATCAGGCCGAAAATATCGGCATCGATAGCTGTCATGGCGCTGATGATCTTTGCGCGCTGACGGGCAAACTCGCTTGGCGTATCGGCGCCGCGAGCCGTTGGGAAACCACCGCCGAGTCCGTCGCCGTTAAAGTAGTTCAGTACATTAAAGCTGGCCACCTTAAGGTTACCCCCCGCCGCGAGCTCAGGTTCAACGGTTCTTGGGTTGGTGGCCACAAAGTTCACCGTATCGGTTGGCATCAGGCGATATTTACCAAAGCCATAGTGCATCACACCGCTCAAATGGCTAACAGCATCGCCCACCCGTACAGTGTTATCGCTGCTCAGCCCTGGGGCGGGATAGCGAACAGGATCTGGGTTTTGCGCGGTCAATCCGTCGTCAAGCAGCACAGAGTCCAGTGCATTGGCCTGACTGACCGCCAGCGCGTCACTGCCGGGCTCGGCCACTTGAGTGCCGATGAAATGACGGCGACTTCCCAATAAGATCTCACCATAACGGCCCAGATTATAGACCTCATTGACCACCAGATTTTGTGAGAAACTCACCCGCATCCCCTCAACGGCTTCTAAATCACCGCTTTGCGTGAGAGGCAGAGTTATCGAGGCGGCTGTCGGCAACGGCTGTGCGGTTTCACACAAGGTATGCTCAGTGACATTAGTCAGCTCAGTCAGACCGTTATACTCCTTAACCAAAGCGGTCAGTCGAATACGATCGCCCGCCTGATAACCCAGCTGACCGCCTGAATAGACAAACACCCCTTCAGAGGTGGTCGCATCAGTATCAGTTTCACTATCGGCCATCTGCAGGAAGAGTCCCTTCAGGCCCGCTTCCTGATTGCTGGTCACTATCGCCTCTACCGTCACGCTCTGACCGTTGAAAGGACTGATATCACCGCTGCCCTGAATGGCGGAGATTGAGGTCGCCGGATCATGGCACACCAGAAATTGCGGCGGCTCAACTGGATCAGTTGGATCTGTTGGTCCCTGATAGGCAAACTGACCTAGATCGCTAACATCATCCTGAGCATGCCCGGTCCAAGTCGCCAGGGTAACGGCATCATCGAGCACAGTATCGGCAATCAACTGCTCAGGGTTGCGTCTTAAGGTGTTATTTTGGGTAGAGCGTTCGCCGCTGCCCCACTCTGAGCCAGGATCTGTCCCCAACTGACCTAAGCTATCGATCACCTCGCCCTGTTTGCGCAGCACCAAGGTGTCATCGCCATTGAAAAAGCTCGCGCTGCTAAGCTGATCCGCAACCGCTAAGATCTCACCACCGGCATCATTATCGGCAATAACATAGGTTTCACCTGCCCCCAGACTACCGCTCAGTGCGATGTTAGACCCGGCACTGCTGCTGCCGTTGAAGTAAAACTCGAGCTGGTATTGACTTAACTCTATGCTGGTATCGGTAGGATTGTAGAGTTCGACCGCTTTGTTGTTACTGCTGCCTTCTACATATTCTGAAATAATCAAATCGTCTGCGGCCTGAGCAAAGGTGGAGGCACCACCAATGGCCAAGGCAAGCGCACTTGCTTTGGTAAACATATTAACCCCTAAATTTATCCATTAACCTAGTGTTCGGCTAGTGTTCGGCTAGTGTTTGAGTCGGCAGCATTTGAGTCTTATCGCCCAAATTGCTGCAGTGCTGATCCTTAGAACAGGCCAGACTATAGATCAGCTTGTTGACAAAGAGGTTACAAACGCGACTCACAAGCAGAATTGTCGCTTGGCAGTGAAATCGATAGAAAAAGAACAGGGATTTATTTGACGAGCCAGGCTTTAACAAGCAAGAACAACGCGGGTTATTGCCAAAGAGTTAATCAAGCAATCACGGGCTAAGGCTTATCTTAATCGCCCGTGATTGCGGATCTGATGCTCTGGGCGGCCTGCACTGAAACAATCTGTGCAGACCTAGGTGATTAGTTGTCCTGCCAGATCATCACCTTGGCCTGCTCACCTTGCTTGCGGGTCGCACGGTACATGCCTTCGGTATTAAATGGAGTCGCGATATTACCGCGCTGATCGATAGCGATCACCCCACCGGTGCCGCCTGCGGTGATCAGGCGTTGATTGATCACTTCATCGGCGGCCTGCAGTATCGATTTTTGCTGATATTTGACCTTGGCGCAGATGTCCCCCGCAACATGATAGCGAATAAAATACTCACCATGGCCGGTGGCCGATACGGCGCAAACCTGGTTTTCCGCGTAGGTGCCCGCGCCAATCACAGGCGAGTCACCGATACGGCCGAAACGTTTTACCGTCATACCGCCGGTTGAGGTACCCGCCGCAAGATTGCCCTGCTTATCCAGTGCTACAGCGCCCACAGTACCGAACTTATAATCGAGATCTAAATAGTTAAGCGACGCCTGATAATCAGCCTTGCCCTCTTGATTGCTCTCAGCCTGTTTTAATTTGGCCTTGGCATCGAGTAACTGCTGATAGCGAGCATCGCTATCAAAATAGGTGACGGGCACAAAGTCAAAGCCCTGGGTTAAGGCAAACTCTTCAGCCCCTTCACCTGACAGCATGACATGGGGCGATTTGTCCATCACGGCCCGAGCCAGATCGATAGGGTTTTTAATATGTTTAACCCCAGCCACGGCGCCCGCATTCAGGGTGCGGCCATCCATAATCGAAGCGTCCATCTCGTGGCCACCATCATAGGTATACACAGCCCCCTTACCGGCATTAAAGAGGGGGCTGTCTTCAAGAATATTGATTGCCGTAGTGACAGCAGTGAGACTGTCACCGCCATGCTCCAACACCTTATACCCGGCATCCACCGCCTGTTTAAGCTTGTCGCGATAGGCTTGTTGCTGTTCATCTGTCAGATTGGCTTTAGAGATGGTTCCCGCGCCGCCATGAATAGCGATAGAAAAAGGCGGTGTCTGCGCCATCACATTGGCGCTCATCAATAGACCCATCAGGCCAGATAACATTAGGGGGGTAATAGTGCTTCTCACGTTAGGCTTCCTCGTTATTGTTTGCCTTCTTTGTACCGATTTTAATCATTAATTACAATCACCATCTTGCTTGCCCTCTATAATCTGCGACAATAAACAACAATAAAATTCTCAACTAGATAGAGCCTTTTTCTTGCGGATCTCTTCTTCTTTATCCCGGCTACTACTCCTAACCCTACTCAGTTTGAGTTTGGGTACCTCTACTGCCTGGGCCGATAAATGGCTTAAGGTAGAGATTAGCGGCGCCGATGAGGCGCTAACGCGTAATATCACGGCCCACCTGGGCACTATCCCCAACTCAGAGGTACAACGCCGCGCCTTCATCTTCAATGCCGAAGAGAACATAGAAGCCGCGCTGCATTCGATGGGCTACTATAAGGCAAAGATTGAACCTCAGCTCGATAGTCCGGAAAATGCGCCCTGGACCTTACGCCTGGCCATCACGCCCGGCGAGCCAACGCTGATTCAGTGGATAGATATTCGCCTCTCGGGCGAGATCCTCGATGACGAAGTGATCGACCGATGGCTGAAACAGATCACCATTAAGCCCGGTGATCAGCTCAACCATGGCGACTATGAGTCGATAAAATCTCAGCTACTGACCTATGCCCTTGCCCGCGGCTATTTTGAAGGGAAATATGTCACCAACCAGATAGTGGTCAACCGAGATCTCAATAGTGCACAGATCAGCCTGCATTACGACTCCGGGCCGCGCTATCGTATCGGCGAAGTTCACTTTAACGGCCATGATCTGGTGCCAGGTTTTCTGGACCAGTTAATCCCTTTCGAAGCGAACTCGCGGTACAGTACTGGCAAATTGGGCGCCCTCAACCGAGAGCTAGTGGATACGGGTTACTTCAACAATATTAAGGTGTTACCACAACTCGACAAGATAGCAGATGACAGAGTCCCCATCCGCGTCGAGCTAAGTCCCAGACCCACCCACTCTATCGAGCTGGGTGTCGGTGCCGACATAGGTAATTCTATTGATAACAAGGTAGATCCCAGAATAAGGGCCACCTGGCGCATGCCGCAGATTAACCGCTATGGGCATTCTCAGGAAACCAGTATCGAATGGTCACCCGACACGCCAAAGTTTCTGACGACCTACACCATTCCCATGAGTCATCCGCTGGACGACCAACTCAAGCTAAGAATTGGACTGCTTAGGGACAAATATGGTGTCACTCAAGTCTATGACCCCGACAAGCGAGACTATCGCAACACGGGCGAACTCGAGTCAGTGAAAAAGCTCATTGGTGTTGTCAGACAGAAACAGTTCGGCAATCAATGGATCTTTACTTACTCTCTCGATGCCATCAACGAACGATATACTCAGTCGGATATCGACTACAAACCCGATCTCTTTCTGTTTGGTACCAGCCTGTCACAAACCATCAGAGGAGATAATAGCCTAGATCCTAAGTCTGGCTATTATCAGTCTTACAGCATGGAATACGCGGAACCTGAACTTGGCTCTGATCTGCGCCTGGGCCGAATTCAGGCCAAGTTTAAATGGATAGATACCTTCTTTGGTAAACACAGATTTGTGTCACGTTTGGATCTCGGTGCCAACCTAGTTAAAAAGGAAGATCTGCCGCTCGTACCGCCTTCGCTGCGCTATTTTGCCGGCGGCGATCAAAGCATACGCGGTTACAGCTATCAGGAATTGGGGCCCTATATCGACTATATCGATACTGAAGAGCAACTGGCCCGTATGGTTGTTGGTGGCCAGTATCTTTTAGTGGGCAGCCTGGAATACCAATACTATCTGACACCGACCTGGCGTCTGGGGACCTTCATCGATGCCGGTAATGCCTTTGATGACACCCAGTTTGACCCTATTGTCTCAGTCGGTGGCGGCGTACACTGGATATCGCCCATAGGGCCGATAAAATTGGATCTCGGTGTCGGCCTTAACGAAACCGAAACCGTAGACCGTAGCTGGCGTATCCACTTCACCATGGGGGCTGAGATATGATTGACCAGCCCAATGAGCTAGATCTGGCCCAAACCGATAATCAGGGCGCGGCGCCGGTCAAGCCCCTAAGCCCCTTTAAGCGACTGCTTCGCTGGCTGCGCAACCTGATCCGCCTGGTTTTCTATCTACCCTTAGCTCTGCTGATCATGCTGGCCTTAATGATCGGCACCCCTCTGGGTACGCGCCTGTCAGTCATCTTGGCCGATGCCTTAGTGCCCAATTTATCGCTCAGCTACAGTGCTGGCCGGCTCAATGGCCAATTAACCCTAGATCATGCCCACTGGCAGATGGCGGGCATAGTGGTTGATACTCAAGATCTGACCCTCAACTGGCGTCCGCTATGTCTGCTGCAGCGCCAACTTTGTGTCGACACCTTAAGCGCCTCGGCGGTACAAGTCGACATAGATACAGACGAGCTTAAGGGTAAGGATGACAACCCAGACCTAACGACAGAGTCACTTACCACTGAAGGATCAGAGCCCATCAAAGAGGAGGTAGCAGAGGCCGATGATCAGCGGCTGGTACTTCCCTTTGGCATAGTGCTCAATCAAGGCGACCTCAAACAAGTCAAGGTTCGGGTCAACCAGATGCAGTTTAATGCCGACGCCCTCACAGCCAAGGCCAGCTGGTTAGAAACAGGGCTCAGGGTAAACCAACTGGCCAGCCAAGGTCTCTATATCGATATTCCACTGTCTGCAGAAACTGACCAGGCTGCTGACGCCGACCAAGCTGATGCCGATAGCTGGCCACTCACCCAGTTGCCAGAGGTAGCCATTCCCATGCCTATCTTTGTCGATACCGCCGAACTCACCAACAGCGAGCTAAGGCTGGGGCAACGAATCGATCATTTCCAAGCCTTCGCCCTGCAAGGCAGTTATGTGGGCTACAAGATCACCTTGGACAGCCTAGATGTGCAGCATGACTATGGTAAGGCCCACCTAGATGGCCACATGAGCCTAGAGCAAGATTACCCTATGGCGCTGAACCTGCAGGCCGATCTCGCCAGTCAGCAGCTCACCGAGCTGCCACAGTTGAAACGCCAGCAGCTAGAAGCGGAAATAAACGGTGGCTTTGCCGCGCTCGCGGTAACACTAAGAGGCAAAGGCCATTTAGATCTTAACCTGGATGGCGAAATCAACCTAGACAGCCCACAACTGCCCTATCGTGTGGCGCTAACCAGCCCGCATCTGATGTGGCCGCTTGCCGAGCCTGAATATGAAACCAAAATCCTTACACTCAATAGTCAAGGTAGCATTCAGAAACAAAGTGTCACCCTAAGCGGCGACCTGAAGACCCCTTATCATCCTTGGCTTACGCTCGATGCCGAGTTTGAACACCAAACTAAGCAACTCTCGTTCGCTAAGCTGGATGTCGACAGTGAGATGGGCAAGGCCAAACTCACAGGACAACTGGCTTATGGCGACAAACTCCACTGGGATCTACAGCTCGACACCCAGACACTGGATCTGAGCCAGCTCAATATCACCACTGAGCAGCCCCTGCCCGAGACAGAAATTAACGGCAGCTTGCACAGCCAAGGCGACTATAGTGACAAGCAGTGGGCGATTGGCGTCAGCAATGCCGATCTTCAAGGTCACGTTGCAAACTATCCGCTGCGGCTTCAAGGCGATATTGCCATCAATGACAAATTCCAGCTTAATGCCAAGCAGCTACAGCTCAATGCCTTAGAGTCCGAGCTTACCTTGTCGGGACGTGTCGATGACAACTGGTCTCTCGATGGTCAGCTGAGTGTACCGGCGCTTAGCCTTTGGGACCCCAAGGCCAGTGGCGCTATCGAGGCGGTTATCAATGTCTCAGGTGACGACGAGCACCCGGAAATTGCCATCAATGCCGATAGTGTGGAGCTGCAATACGCCGATATACAAGTCGAGAAGGCAAAACTGATCGCCTTCTATCGTCCCCAGGATGAGCATCAATTTGCCCTGTCGTTAAAATCATCCGATATCAAACGGCAAAACGTTAGCTTGAGTACCCTCACCTTAGGGATCAAAGGCGATCTCAATAAACAAAAATTGGGGCTGCAGACCTATGGCGATATTCAGCTGCAAACCTCCATCGCATCCAGCTTTGATGATAAAGCCCAAAGGTTCGATGCCAGCGTCAATCGTATTAACCTTAAATCTCGCCTAGGCGCCATGGCACTGGACAAGCCCATAGCACTCTATTGGGATCAGCAACAAGGCTATGGTGAGGTCGCGCCTTTCTGTTGGCAACATGAAGCCGCCAGCCTTTGCCTGACCGACATTGCAGAACTTGGCGACAAGGGCGATACCCAGCTGCAGTTTAGCGGTGATCTTGGCGCGCTGCTTTCGCCCATCTTACCCGATCGTCTGACCTGGCGGGGACCGACCCAGCTCGACGCTCTATTTCATTGGGCCAAAGGAGAGAAACCTACAGGCGAGATTGAACTGGCGATGGCACCCGGCCAGTTTGACTTAACCACCAACAGACGCCAGATTAACGCGCAATATAAGTATCTGCAGCTGAGCGCACAGCTCTCCCCTGAGCGTTTTACCGCCGATGCCAAGTTCGAGTCTGAACGTTTCGCTAAGCTGAACGCCGGGGTAGAAATCAGCACAGATCCCGAGCAACGTCTCAGCGGCCAAATCGACCTAAAAGATATCAACCTCCATGCGCTGGCAGACTTTACTCCACAGCTTGAGGTACTCGACGGCCGGGTGAGCAGTGCCATTACACTTGGCGGCACCCTAGAGAGCCCGCAGCTGACCGGCTCAGTTGACCTCATCGACGGGCAATTAGCCGCGGCGGCCAACCCGACACTGCTGGACAACATAGCGCTAACACTCTCACTTGTGGGCCAAGGGGCTAAACTGACGAGCCAGTGGACCATGGGCGAAGGCAAGGCAGAACTCGAAGGGGATCTGAACTGGCAAGAGGGTCTACAAGGAGATTTTCAGTTCAAAGGCGATAAACTTGCGATTATTCAACCGCCGCTGGCTATCTTAGATGTCTCACCTGACCTCACCATAGGCTTTAGCAACAAGCACTTAGATATCCAAGGGAATGTAGATATCCCTTCAGGCCATATCAAGATAGTACAGTTGCCCGAAGGTGGTGTGGCGCAATCGGATGATGTGATCTTTAACGACAGTCTGTCGACACAGGTGCAGGAAAAAAATCCTATCGCCATTACCAGTCAAATCATGGTCAATGTCGGTGACAAGCTCAACATCGACGGCATGGGGCTGCGGGGCATGCTACAGGGTACTCTGGAACTGCGCCAGGCGGCCTTTAAACCTCCTCTGCTCTACGGTGACATCAGAGTGGTCAATGGCACCTATAAATTCATGGGCCAGACCCTGTCGATCAATGCTGGTGAGGTTCAGTTTATTGGCCCTATGGCCGTGCCGAACCTGAATATTGAAGCGACACGGGAGATCAAAGAAGATGATGTTATCGCGGGCGTGCGCATCACCGGCACACCGGCGAAACCTGTGGTCACCCTCTTTTCAAACCCAGCCAAAGAGCAAGCTGAGATCCTCTCTTACATCATCAAGGGAACTGGGCTGAATAACTCAGATTCAGATCAAAACAATGCCTTGATGATGGGCGCCGCCCTGACCCTGGGCAATCAGCTCGGCGATAATGCCTTTTCCAATGTGGGTAGCTCTGCAAGTGGGGTGATAGAAAAGCTGGGGATCTCTAACGTTCAACTCGATGCCAACGATGACGGTAAAGTTGCCATAAGCGGCTATATCGGCGATGACCTTATGGTCAAATACGGCGTGGGCGTATTCAACCCAGGTTATGAGATGACTGTGCGCTACTACCTGATGTCTCAGCTCTATCTGGAAAGCGTCTCAGGCACCATCTCTAAGACTTTAGATATCTACTACAGCTTCGATATCGATTAACGCTAATGGCCTGACACAAAAAAGCCGCTGTTTTCAGCGGCTTTTCCTTAGTTCATCACCTATGGAAACTCGATGTCAGCACTACACGGCATAACCAGACGACAGACGATTAGACGTTTGCCTCGGCAGATTGCAGCAGGCTACTCTTGTGTCGCTGCCAAACCTTACCGCTATTGATACCGTAACTGCGCATCAGCACAGGTACATCATGGTGGTTATGCTCTTTCGCTAAGGCTTCGAGTGCCTGATAGAAATCGAGTGCCAACTCCCTCGCCTTCTCAATAGCAAAATACTCTTCACCCACTCGGCTATAGAGACCTTTAAAGCCATTAAGAATCAGAACGTAGAGCGGGTTACCAGAGTGATAGGCCAGGGTATGATGCAGATTATAATCAAACTCAATAAATGCCTTGGCCTCATCCTTCAGGGTCGCTAGCGGCGCTAACGCTTCAAGCACCTTATCAGGGTTATAACGCACAGCGCCCTTGAAGTAGATGGCACTGATGTTAGTACGGGCAGACAAGAGTTGCTCCAGCAGTACAGGTTCACCGGCAGGATTCAAGTCGGCAATGGTTTCCAACACATTCAGACCTGAGGTTTCCCAGATATCATTTACACGTGTCGGTTTACCGTGTTGAATCGTTAACCAGCCATCGCGTGCCAGACGCTGTAGCACTTCACGCAATGTGGTGCGAGTCACACCAATTAGCTCGGATAATTCACGTTCTGCAGGTAAGATGGAGCCGGGTGGAAACTTTCCCTCCCAAATAGAACGAACAATATACTTTTCGGCAAAGCTGGCAGGACCTTTCGCTTCAATAATATCTTTGTCTTTGGGCGTTACAGGTGCTTTGGGGACAGTTGTCATCAGGCCGCTATTCCAATTCAATGAAAGTTATTTTGGTAACTGATCATACCAGAGCGAGGAAAAATGGAAACCTAATCCGTAACAATACTGGATAAGATCAAGGACAGAGATCTCATTACTGAGTAAAATACACACTATATCAACAAGCTTGTGATGTAGATTGCAGTTAATGTCTGTTTTTAGCCCATGGCGGTCATAAAAGTATTAAATTCTACATATCATTAGGCTACACTGATGTGAAAAGCAGACTGTATGTAAAGTTTCTGTCAAAAAATAATTATATAGATGAGAGGATGCCATGCCTGTGACCATGAGTCAGGCGTTTATTGACAATTTCTTAGGAAATTCTCCTAAGTGGTTCAAAATCGCAATTTTATCGTTTTTAGTGATCAACCCGATAATCTTCTATCTCAATCCATTCGTTGCCGGATGGTTATTGGTAATAGAGTTTATTTTCACCCTAGCGATGGCGCTCAAATGCTACCCCCTACAACCAGGTGGTTTGCTGGCTATCGAGGCGGTGATCATTGGCATGACCTCACCTAGCCAGGTGCTTCATGAAATTGAGGCCAACCTTGAAGTCTTGTTACTGCTGATCTTTATGGTGGCAGGCATCTACTTCATGAAACAGCTGCTGCTGTTCGTGTTTACCAAGATGATCACCAAGATCCGCTCTAAGATAGTGGTCTCCTTGATGTTCTGTATCGCCTCGGCCTTCCTGTCGGCCTTCCTCGACGCCTTAACCGTGATCGCGGTTATCATCGCCGTCGCAGTGGGCTTCTACTCGATTTATCACAAGGTCGCTTCAGGTAAGAACTTTTCCGACGATCACGATCACACCTCAGATCAGCACGGTGAAGGCCATTCACTGTGTGAAAATGAACTCGAGGCGTTTCGTGGGTTCTTGCGTAACCTGCTGATGCATGCTGGTGTCGGTACTGCACTGGGTGGCGTTTGTACCATGGTCGGCGAACCACAAAACCTGATCATTGCCGCACAGGCCAACTGGCAGTTTGGTGAATTTGCCCTGCGTATGGGCCCTGTAACAATTCCAGTATTTTTTGCCGGTATCGCCACCTGTTTCCTGGTGGAGAAATTTAAGTGGTTTGGTTATGGCCAGCAACTGCCAGAAGCCGTACATAAGATACTCTCTGACTATGCCTCATATGAAGATGCCCGCCGCACAAAGCATGACAAAATTAAGCTTGTGGTCCAGGCCTTTGTTGGTGTTTGGCTCATCGTTGGCCTGGCGTTCCACCTGGCGTCAGTTGGCCTAATTGGTCTGTCAGTGATCATCTTAACCACTGCCTTTAACGGCGTCACCAACGAACATGCTCTGGGTAAAGCCTTCGAAGAGGCCCTGCCCTTCACCGCGCTACTGGCGGTATTCTTTGCTATCGTTGGCGTAATTATCGATCAACAACTGTTCGCCCCAGTGATCCAGTGGGCACTAAGTTACGAAGGTAACACTCAGCTGGTGATCTTCTACATCGCCAACGGTCTGCTCTCTATGGTGAGTGACAACGTATTTGTGGGCACTGTCTATATCAACGAGGTCAAGGCGGCGCTACTGGATGGTCAGATCACCCGCGATCAGTTCGATCTGCTGGCGGTGGCGATCAACACGGGTACCAACCTACCATCGGTTGCGACACCTAATGGTCAGGCGGCATTCCTCTTCCTACTGACATCGGCCATCGCACCTTTGATTAGACTCTCCTATGGCCGCATGGTTATGATGGCGCTGCCTTACACCATCGTACTGTCAATCGTAGGGATTCTTACCATTGAGACAGGGTTCCTCACGGAGATGACCCAATACTTCTACGATTCTCATATGTTGATCCATCATTCGGCAGCCGAAGCGGTTAAAGGCGCCGTCTCAGGGCACTAATTTGTTGATTGACTGAACTTATTTAGTTTCGTAAAGTCTTAAAAACGCCTCTAGCAGTTAGGGGCGTTTTTTTATAGGAGAATTTCGTTGAGCGCCCTGACCCGTTTTGCACAATCACTATTAGCATGGAGCACCTTGCTTGTTACGGCACTTATTCTTGAATGCTGTGCCCTCTTTTTCCAATATGTGATGAAACTTGACCCCTGTGTCATGTGTATCTACCAACGCGTTGCCGTCCTGGGATTACTGCTTGCCGGACTGCTTGGGGTTATCGGCCATCAATACCGTTTAATTCGCTTTATCGGGGTGCTAATTTGGGGCATTAGCAGTGCATGGGGATTAAAACTGGCGCTTGAGTTAGTGGAGATGCAGACTAACCCGTCGCCCTTCTCGACCTGCTCATTCCTTCCCGAGTTCCCGACCTGGATGCCGCTACACGAATGGTTACCTTCAGTCTTCCTGCCAACCGGCATGTGTACCGACATTCCGTGGGAGATGTTTGGCATCACCATGTCTCAATGGATGGTGGTCGCCTTCAGCACTTACCTGATAGCCTTGGTGGTGTTTATTATTCCGGCATTGATGCCAACGAAGAAGGCTTGATGTGCGCTCAAGGTATCGCTTTTTGAAAAACGCCCCTAGCGGGCGTTTTTTTTGTGGCCCTGCAATGGGCCCTCTAATTTGCTTAAGTAACGACAACCAACAAAGTCATTTATTAAGGGGGTCTTGAAGCGTACCTTCACAGCAACCTAACGCCTGCCCGGCGGGTGCTGTACATGGAAGTACCAATGTCGTGATCACATGGATGTGAAGGAACGACGTATGTGCAAGCACTCTTTTGGCACGCCGCAAGCACATCCGTGTGGGCTCTGCGAAATCATCCTTGATTTCGAAGGCCAAAAGCGTGCTTACACTCGTATCTATCATCTCTTCGATTTAGCAGCATTGGCGATGAAAAGAAGAAAGATAAGGAATTATGAGCTTACCAGACTGTGAATGGTGTGGCTAATGAAGCAATGACTTCTCAGCATCATCACTATGCCAAATGCTATTTAAGCTACATCGCCTGCTCTTGATTTCACAAAGAGTGACACCTTGTTGGCGCGCATTAACAAATACAATTAACAATGTCGTTTACACCTTAAATGAGCCTGATACTAACTGTACACAGAGCACCTCAGACTTGAATAGCGCCATCTTAGGGTTAACCGATAAATGTCTCTGCTTTAGCTTCCTGCGTCGCTCTACCTCCTAAATCCATTTAGTCGTAGTGCCCCTGATATTTTAAAGGATTGAAAAACGTCAGGCAGCGATAAGATCGCATTAAGAGAGCCTCTATATGTGTTTGCTGTAAACGATGATTTAACAGCTAACTGACAGACGAAGTAGGTGGATTTGTTGATTGATTTTTTATTTGGCTGCAAAAACAGCCAAATAGTTACGTTCGCCTATTGACTGGCGGGAGGCTCATATGTGTTAGGCAATTTCACTCTATATCCGATTTTTTTCAACCAACCTCCTGTAGTGTTCTCCCAATGCTGTAAGTCTGCACGACTTACTTTCCATAGCCGCATTCCACATGTGAGGAACATCGACGGGAATTAGCAAATTTAGGCGATTAAATCGCTGAAGAATTGCAAAAACACGATTATTTTCAGGATCTGGTGGTGGCATTCCAGAATCTCGGCCTTTCATTTCTGGCTCAAAGGTGGGGTCGAGTTGGAAAAAATATCCGGGAGTTGGGAAGAACTCGGTAATTCTTCGTAACTCATCTATCGCTATAGCAGGTGTTGATTTTCTCAAGGAAACAAATTGCCTAACATTTGTTTTAAATACTGGACGTTGTTCCCACGCCCCCAAAGACTGGTCAATGTGAGCATAGACACTACCTGGAGTAATATCGCCCGTAAGATTAGCGGCACTACCATTCAGAGCGTCTACGAGCAAGGTAGTAAAAACCCCTCGTCCATTTTCTTCCGTTGCGTACTGATCTTTAGTTGATGCCGTTAATACAGTAAGCCCCTCAGATAAGGATGCAAGTTGACCGGCATTTGGTGGCGTACCAGCAATTCCCGAGTGACAACTGTCAAGGATAATTATTTTATTCTTTGCCGGTGAATTATTCGCGAAAGTGAGTATTTCAGACAAAGATACACCTTCATCCCCTCGACTAGAATCCGTAGCCAACAAATAACCCCCTGTGGCTTCAATATGACCATGCCCAGCAAAGTAAAACAAAGCAATATCAGCATCTGTTTTAAATAGCTGATCAATTTGATCTTTTAATTCACCTCTATTGACTCGATCGGTCGGGCCTGTACCTGTCAGTAGACGACAATCAAAGTTTACTGCTCCACCATCGTGACGTTCTAGCACAGCTTTCACTTCATGGGCATCATTCACGCAACCATGCAATGAGCCACCATGCTCGTAGTAATTTATCCCAACAATAAGAGCGATACGCATTTGAATCACTCCTTATAAGCTGTCGATAAAATCTTCGATTGCTTTCCAAGTCCATACAACCGTCTTCACGCCTTGGACATTAGTTCTATCATCCGTATAGGCCCATATTCCTAAAACTTTCTTTCCCTCTTCCTTAGCACAAGCAATTTCCCACTTCTGACCACTTGAGGTTAGAGAGTTGCTACTAATCAAAGCAATCACTCCGTCAGACCGGCGAATGCGCGTTCTAACTTTATTTTTCCAGTCGGTGTCATATGCTTCTTTTACTGACATATCTATATATTCAAAAGGGGAATTTGTATTGAGTGATTGCCCCTTAAGAAAGTCCCTTTGCCTTTCATCTTCAATTGCAAACGCTACAAATATTGTTTTTTTAGTTGCCATTTTACTCTCCGTTGTAGTCTATGGTTGATTTTCGATTGGTTGCCTAACGCCCTGTTAAGGTGTGAGCAACGCAATGCCGAAGCTCCCGCATACCACCCTAAACACTAAAACCAACGCATAGTAAAAGTGCCACGCGTTGCGAATCACTCTTGAACAGTTTGTTAGTTTTTATTTTTGAGCAGGCTTTCCAATGATGTAATTTTTTGCTGAACATGATGAGTATTACAGCCACATCGAGTTAAAGCTTGTTCAATAACAATGAAACGATGCAGCGTTTCGCTGAGGAGATTTTCATACAGTTTGATATGTAACTTCGAAAACTTCAAACGCGCTTGTTTAAAGTTATGCCTCGCAGCTATCAAGTTTTCAGTATGTCTTTTTACTTCTCTGTCGTTTAAAGCTATCTCTTCTCGAACAATTTTGTTCATGTCATTAGAGTTACTTAAAACTGCGTAGAAGCCATCTGGGCAATACCTCATTTTATTGACTTGCCGATCTACGTTATAAAGGTCAAAGTATTTCGTAGCTTTTGCCAGCTTACATAAACGATTGTCAAATTTGCGGTCTTGCATGAGAGCTTGTGTGACATCATTGATAGTTTGTATTTCCACTCCCTCTTTTTTGTAAAGATCTCGAGCGTTATTTAACCACTTATATGTTTCCTGCAGATTTTCAATATTCGGATCTTTTCTATTGTAGATTTCTAAATCATCTTCTGTTGCTAGCCGCACACAATCAGCGACTTCAACCAACAGTTCAGAGCGATTCAAGTCTTCAGGAGTACAATAGTCTGGATTACTTACTAAATTAATACCCGACTTAGCATAACACTGAGCTACGAGCCTCGAACAAAACTGCTTTCTACTTTTTGATGCTTTCTCAGTTCTAGTTATAGATTTTGTTGCTTCTCTTTTCCCATATAGTGTGCCAACGAGGTAACTTGATTCCTTGCATATAGCCAGTTTAACGTCATCTGAAATAGCATCTTTTAGGCGCAATACTTTTAGGTCTTTTACATCATCAACCAAAATCCTTTGTGGATTCTTAGAGAAAACACCACCATCTGATGTTGCATGATTTAAAGAATGCCCGACATAAAGCATTGCATGAGAATAGCGACTATTTGTAGCTGCCTTTATCAAGTCACTAACCCATTTAGTGTTCCCTGACTCTAAAACAATATCTGCATGTTTGTAGTGGTCAACTAAAATTGGCCACGGTTTTGTATTCAAGCCAGTATCTTCGCTCTGACTCATTGGGTGTCAGCCCACCGTTATATTGATGTGGTCTCAGCTGACTGTAATACCCCGTCACATATCGCGAAATCTCACTCTTAGCCTCACCGATATCCCGATAGCCTGTCATCGGTATCCATTCTGTTTTTAAGCTTCTAAAGAAGCGCTCCATCGGGCTGTTGTCCCAGCAGTTTCCTCGTCGACTCATGCTCTGCTTAATCTGATAACGCCAGAGCTGTTGGCGGAAGCGGCGGCTGGTATAGTGGCTTCCTTGGTCACTATGGAACATTAGGTCTTTCGGCCTTCCTCGCGCCTCAAAGGCCATGGTTAGTGCCTTGCTTGTTAGCGCACTATCGGGCGAAAATGACATCGCCCACCCCACCGGTTTCCGTGCAAACAAGTCCAGAACAACGGCAAGGTAAGCCCATCGTTTGCCTGTCCACACATAGGTCACATCGCCACACCACACTTGATTGGGAGCCGTCACTGCAAACTGGCGGTCAAGGAGGTTAGGGATGGCGACATGCTCCTTGTCTGCCTTTTTGTAGCGATGTTGCGGCACCTGGCAGCTCACTAGCCCCAGCTTCTTCATCAGTCCTGTGGCACGATAGCGCGTCAACCTAACGCCAGCAGTCGTCACCATATCAGCCAGGGTTCTGGCACCCGCTGACCCATTGCTGGCTTCATAAGCCTCCCGCACCAAGCTGTGCAGTTTTACCCGCTGCGAGTCAATGGTGGTAGGTCTGCCTCGCCAATACTTGTAACTGCTGCGGTGAATACCAAATACTGAACAAATCCGTTTTACGCTATGGCTCTTCTTGAGTTTCTCGACTAACGAGAACTGTTCAGTGAGTCTGACATCAAGAGAGCCGTAGCCTTTTTCAAAATGGTGTTCTCTTCTTCAATGCGGCGGATTTTCTTCTCCAGCTCACGGATCCGCTGTTGTTCGGGGGTGAGCGGTGCGCCTTTGGGGGATATGCCTTGCTGCTCTTGTCGAAGCTGGTTTACCCATTTACGCATGGCTGAATTACTCACGCCCATCGCGCTTGCAGCCTCAGCTATGCTGTATCCCTGTTTCGTTACCAGCTGCGCAGCTTCTAATTTGAACTCTGCACTGAATGTCGGTCTTGTGTTCTTCATTTCTACCACCTTTTTTCCAGAAGTTAGTCTATCACTTCGTCTATTCAGGTGGCCAAATTCACTATGCCACTACAGTTCTAGTTTTTCAAGATCTAGTAAATATTTCATTTTATCCCGCTGATTAATAAAAACTAACAACTTATTAGTGAGATCTTGCAAGGTAAACTACCTTGTAAGGTAGGAGACCAAGCATGTAAATAAATGGAATCAGAGTTAACTTTTAAGGGATTTGATTGACGCATGGTGGTTGGCTTTTCCTTTCCCTGAATGGCGTGGTCGATGTTTGATTCGATTTGGCCTAGCTCTGTCCTTGATTGGTGATACTTTAATCTGTTTTGTTGCTGAGATTCAACATCTCATTTCACAATTTTGTGAAATTTTTCTTTAGGAATAATAGCTTGTATCAATGAGCAACAGACGAAGTTAAATCGAAGAGATGATAGATACGAGTGTAAGCACGCTTTTGGCCTTCGAAATCAGGGATGATTTCGCAGAGCCCACACGGACGTGCTTGCGGCGTGCCAAAAGAGTGCTTGTACCTACGTCGTTCCTTCACATCCATGTGATCATGACATTGGTACTTCCATGTACAGCACCCGCCGGGCAGGCGTTAGATAACCATGAAGTTATGCTTGTATGTCCCCCGCCAAATACCAAACTTAGCGAGACTCTCCTACCAAAACATCACCCGATACCAGCAAAGTTAAATCGAAGAGATGATAGATACGGGTGTAAGCACGCTTTTGGCTCTCGGCGGCATGGACGCCGCCGTGAAGCCTCCAGGGATGATGAGATGGACACCTCTTGTAAAGTCGGCGTCAAAAGCGCCATATTGAATTTGCGAGTTCAATATCAACAAAAGGTGTCCACTATGAAAGTTACTCTAATTGGTATCGATTTGGCAAAAAATGTCTTCCAAGTTTGTGGTGTGAATCAGGCTTGTAAATCTGTATTTAATCGTGCACTTCGTCGACATCAACTTATGGCGTTTTTAGCCCAATACCCTGATGCAATCATAGCTATGGAGGCTTGTAGCGGGTCAAATTACTGGGGAAGAAGCTTAAAAGCTCAAGGTTATCAAGTAAGGTTAATTCCCCCTCAGCATGTGAAGCCTTTTGTCAAAGGTAATAAAAACGACCGTAATGATGCCTTCGCTATTTGTGAAGCAGCGTATAGACCTAATATTCAATTTGTAGAGCCTAGAACGTTAGAGCAGGTTGATATGATGTTGGCGCATCGAATCAGAGAAAGGCAGGTCGATGCCAGAACAACATTGATTAATCAAATCAGAGGCCTGCTAAATGAGTATGGTATCGTTATTGCTCAAGGCAAAGAAAGCCTTAAAGCAGCATTACCTGACTTAATTGAAGATGCAGAAAATGAATTAACCGAAAGAGCTCGAGTCCACTTTACTCTGCTACACCAAGAGTGGAGCACGATTGATGAAGCCATAAAGTCATCAGAAAAGGATATCAAACAGCAGGCCCAGGCTTCCGAAGGAGCTAAACTACTAATGCAAATAAAGGGAATAGGAGAAATTACGGCAACAGCCGTAGTCTCGTTTGCAGGTAATGGTTCGTCCTACAAAAACGGTAGACATTTTTCAGCAAACATTGGCTTAGTGCCAAAAGAGCATTCAAGCGGTGGAAAGCAGAGTCTTGGCGGGATAACGAAGCGAGGTAACCGTTACCTCAGGAAGCTACTTATTCAATGTGCTTGGTCGATTATAAGACACTGTAAAACAGCGCAAGACAGGCTGTCTGTTTGGGTTAAAACGCTTATCGAACGGCGAGGCAGTCACAAGTCTGCAGTCGCACTGGCTAACAAGTTAGCAAGAATTGTTTGGGCTATTCTATTTAAGAAAACGGAGTTCAGAGCGGTTTGACCTGTAAGTAAAACAAACCATGTACTGCTAAAAAGTAATGTAACAACAGGTAATACCGGCCTCTACAACACCTGAGAGAGTCCATGAACCTAAGAGTTCGGAGGGACGGTTAAGGCGTAGAGGCGCGGTTCTCATTAAGGCCAGAGCCTCTAATTGCTCATAAACAGGTCGGATATACGGACGCAGTAATATCTTTTGTTACTAACAAATTAGCTATTGAATCTATCGAGGTGTCCATATATGGAACCTCGGCGTGCCAAAAGAGTGCTTGCACATCCCCCGCCGGCAGGCGTTAGATAACCATGAAGTTATGGTGTTAGATACTTTAGCAAACAATCAAGCCCAACAGGCACAGTAGCAGAGCTATCTCACAAGCGTATCTGCACGAAGAGCCTGCCGCAGGCAATAAGTAACATTAATAGCTAACGCTACAGCAAAGTGATTGCAGTCAAAGAAGACTAAAACCACTTTTCACTAGTTGAGTGAAGAACTAGTCGCAATCTTTGAGCGGCCATAACACAATATGGTCCTCAAGGTACCTGACCTTGTTCTCATTCACTACTTTGTCGCGGGTCGACATCCCCAGCTCGTGCATCTGCTGCTTGTCACCTGTGACCAGCGGGTGCCAGCTGGGGAGATCCCGGCCCTGATACAGGCGGCGATAGGCGCAGCTGTCGGGTAGCCAGGTAAGCTCGGCAATATTTTCCAGGGTGACCTTAGTGCAGCTGGGGACAAAATTAAATCGCTGCTCGTAGTGCATGCAATGGCACTCTTTATCATCGAGCAGCTTACAAGCGGCGTTGGTGTAATAGAGCTCATCGGTTTCATCATCGATGATCTTATTGAGGCAACACTTACCGCAGCCATCGCACAGCGATTCCCACTCCCGGGCATCCATCTGTGCGAGGGTTTTCTCTTTCCAAAATGACATGATAACAATTCTTTCAATGGCCAATTGCTTGGCAAAGGTGCTCGGCGCCACGATACTGAGGCGCCGCTGAGAGACTATTTTATCTCAGGGTATTTAATTCTTTCTGACAGATAGGTCACAGCTAGCGTGAGACGATCGGATGCCTGAGTCTTTCTGAGCACTCGGTAGTTGTCATAGACCAGATAACTGCGTCCACCCACACCGTCGGGCATAATCAGCGACACTTGCATATCCTTTCTCGATGGCAAATCTGAGCCATCAAATCGTCTTACCCCGAGCGCTTGCCATTGGGCAAAGCCCTTGTGTACCTCGAACCCGACCAGATCTTGCGGTAAGGCTTCTGGCGCCCTGACCTGACGGCCCCAGGTGCCATCATAATCCCAACCCAACTGTTTAAGGTAGTTTGCAGTGGTAGCAAAGGCGTCGGCAAGATCGTGCCAGATATCCACCTTGCCATCACCATTGCCATCACGACCATATTGCTTGAGCTGCGCTGGCGTAAAATGGGGGTACCCCATCAAACCTGAGGCGTCGCTCTTGAGGTCGTCAAAATTCAGACCGTCACGCTCCATCAGTTTAAGTGCGGCAATAAAGACCTGATCGCCGTCACTCATCTCCTGATGATAAGTGTTCGACGCGATCACCGTCAGCGCCGGATAATCGCTGGCATCGAACGCCGACGTGATGCCCCAATAGGCCAGCACAAATCTAGGCTGAACTTCAAACTCTTTACCGAGTCGATCGAATAAGGCTTTGTTGTCGCGATACAGGCCTCTTGCCTGCTCGACCAGCGTTTCGCTTACCCGGCTTGGCAGATAGGTATCTAAATTCTGTGGTGGCGTGTCCGCGCTCTGATTAACAACGGCCTTCTTAAACAGCTTAATCTGCTCGAAGACCTTGTCTATGGTGCTTTGGGATATACCCTGCTCGACTGCTTGCTGCTTTAACTCAGAAAGATAGGCATCATAACTGAGCGGCGCTTCTTCTGCCTGCAAAGGACTGAACAATATCAGGCCACTTGCAAGTATAGAACTTAGCAAAACATTCTTTAAAAACATGCACTTTCCTATAGGCGACTAATCTCTGCTATAACCTATCTCTTTTTTGTACTCTTCGAGTAGGTTAACCGGCGGTGGTGGTAATTGAAGATAATACCCCTTGTCGGCGAGTTCAACTTTTACTTTCTCAATGTCGGCAAGGGCCAACTGCGAACGCTTGTTCAAAGGCAGTATCATAACCAATTCTGGGGTGCCGAACATTTTCATTAACGGCTCAGGGACGCGCTCGAAATCGTTGCGTTTTTCCACAAAAAGATAGCAATCAGCTTTTATGCGACTCTTATATACAGCACAGATCATATAGGGTGAAATTTCCAGTCTATTCAACTTGCCAGCAAATTGCGCACACTATAACATGGTGCGCAAGGATTATAATAATATCTAACCGGCGTATGCCGGTTAATTTTATCAAGAGCAAGTTTAGGAATGCAGAAACCTAGCCTCGAATTAAAAGGCTCTTCATTTACGCTATCGGTACTGCATATTAATGATGCAGATCTCGACCGAGTCGCCAGCGAACTCGACGGCAAACTGGCCATTGCACCGCAGTTTTTTATCGGTGCTCCTTTGGTGGTCAACCTCAGCGCCATTTCCAATCCCGAGTACAACCTAGCGGGCCTTAAAGATCTGCTGATCTCCAGGCAACTGGTGATTGTTGGCATTACGGGCGCGCCTACGGCCATTGCCAACCAAGCCAAAGCCCTTGGTTTAGCCCTGATCAAATCGGGCAAGCAGAGCCAGACTCAGCCGCAATTGCCTAAAACCACCAAAATTGTGAAGCAAAATATTCGCTCGGGTCAGCAGGTTTACGCAAAAAATGGCGATCTCATCATCATCGGCGCTGTGGGCAATGGCGCAGAAGTGATTGCAGATGGCAGCATACACATATACGGTAGTCTTAGAGGCAAGGCCATGGCGGGTGCCAGTGGTGATAAGAATGCCGTGATCATTGCCCAAACCTTAGATGCAGAGCTTGTCTCCATTGCAGGGCAATATTGGTTAACCGAGAATCTTCAGGCACATGCCTCGATTAAAAGCGGTTGTATTCGGTTAGACGGTGACAGCCTTACCGTCGAAGCCCTATCGCTATAAAAATTGAAAAGGACAGAAACAAACATGGCACAAATTATTGTTGTCACCTCAGGAAAAGGTGGAGTGGGCAAAACCACTTCGAGTGCGGCCATCGCCACAGGTTTGGCGCTGAAGGGACATAAGACAGTCGTGGTCGATTTCGATATCGGTCTGCGTAACTTGGATCTCATCATGGGATGCGAGCGCCGCGTCGTCTACGATTTTGTTAACGTGATTAACGGCGAAGCCAATCTGAATCAGGCTTTGATCAAAGATAAGCGTACCAGCAACCTCTTTGTGCTACCCGCTTCCCAAACCCGAGACAAAGACGCGCTGACCAAAGAGGGCGTTGGACGGGTACTCGAGGATCTTAAGCAGGACTTCGAATATATCATCTGCGACTCACCGGCAGGTATTGAAACTGGCGCCATGATGGCGCTCTACTTTGCCGATACCGCAATTGTCACCACCAACCCAGAGGTCAGCTCGGTACGCGACTCTGACCGTATCTTAGGCATGTTGCAGAGCAAGTCTAAGCGCGCCGAAGAGGGACTTGAGCCGGTCAAGGAGTTACTACTGCTGACGCGCTACTCCCCTACCCGTGTCGCTACTGGTGAGATGCTTAGCGTTGCCGACGTAGAAGAGATCCTGGCCATTCCGTTACTTGGGGTGATCCCTGAGTCTCAAGCCGTGCTAAAAGCCTCTAACTCTGGTGTACCTGTGATCATCGACCAAGAAAGCGACGCCGGTAAGGCCTACAGTGATGCCGTAGCACGTTTAACGGGTGAAGACGTTGAGATGCGTTTTGTCACCGAAGAGAAAAAAGGATTCTTAAAAAGGATATTTGGTAGCTAATTATGTCTTTACTCGATTACTTCAGAGCGAAAAAAGAGCCAACAACTGCGGTGACCGCCAAGGAAAGATTGCAGATCATCGTCGCCCACCAGCGTGGCGAGCGCGATGCGCCTGATTATTTTCCTGCAATGAAGCAGGAGATCATCGAGGTGATCCGCAAGTATGTGCAGATAGACAGCGATCAGGTATCGGTACAGATAGATCAGAACGATGACAATCTGTCGGTGCTTGAGTTAAACGTCACCCTGCCAGAAAAGTAGGTCTTACACGCTTAAGCGCACAGTAAAAAGCCCTCTTAATGAGGGCTTTTTGTTTAGCTTAACTGGTTTAGCTTAGACGGTTTAGCTTAGCTGGTTTAGCAATCTACTTGGCTAAGCACGTCTTGTGTCAATGCGCCGCGCCATCCCTGAAGCACCAGCGGTAGGTCACCCTGGCCGTCATTCCAGCGCCATTGCAGATATTCATGAATGTGTCGCTTCGATCCCACCAGCTCCATTGGTACTTCATTGCTTTCTGCCACTTGCGTCAACGCATTCTTAATCGCCTTAAATGCCGATTTATAACCAGGCTTAAGGGCGATCACATCTATCGCTTCGGGCAGGTTATCCAGATCCGCTTTTGCCAACTCGGCAACTATCGCCTTAGCGTGCATACGCTTTTCCTGCTCGGTCAGTTCGGTCATTCTGAAGATCTCGCCGCTACTCTTTGGCTGTTTCTTTGCCAGTGCCAGCAAGGCATGATCTTTAATCACAAAGCCCAGAGCTAAGTCTCTGTCGAGGGCCTTTTGCAGGCGCCACTTGGCAAGTACCTTAAGGTAAGCCAGTTGCTTTGGCGTTAACTGGAAGGCATTTTTCACCTTAAGGTAGGCGCTGTCACCATCTGGGCTATCCAAACGCCCCTGGGTCATGCGCTCGCCCTCCTCAAATAGCCATTCGAGACGGCCGCTCTGCTCGAGTTTTTCTAACAGCTGAGGATAGAGCTGATACAGGTAATCCACATCATTGGCCGCATAATGTAGCTGGGCATCACTCAGCGGACGCTTCATCCAATCGGTGCGCGACTCGCCCTTATCCAGCTGTACACCCAGGCAGTGCTCCACCAATTTGGCATAGCCCATGCCATGGCCAAAGCCGCACAGCGCCGCAGCAATCTGACTATCAAATAAGCGCTTAGGCTGACAACGCCCGTAACGGGCCAGCACCTCGAGATCTTCGCTGCATGAGTGCAATACGGTCACCATATCGTCTCGCTCAAGCAGGGCCCAAAATGCAGAGAGATCGCTAACTGCTACCGGATCGATCAAGGCCAGGGTTTGCCCATCATATACTTGGATCAGCCCGAGCTTGGCATAATAGGTACGGGTTCGTACAAATTCGGTATCTAGCATCAGGACCTTGGCCTGACGATACTTGGCCACCAGCTCACTTAGGCTGGCATCATCCTCTACATATTGAAACGTCAAATCTCATCTCCAATGCGGTGTCTCGGTGAACACAAAAGCCGGCATAATGCCGGCTTTGAGTCACCCTACGCGGGGTATTACCTAATAACTTACGCGGATTTTGCTTCGTCGCGTAACTCGCGACGCAAGATCTTACCCACATTACTCTTAGGTAGCTCATCCCTAAATTCTACCAGCTTAGGAATTTTATATCCCGTCAAATGATGACGACAGTGCTTGATCACCTGCTCTTCGGTCAAAGATTTATCGTTAGCAACCACAAATACCTTCACCAACTCACCGCTGACCTCGTGAGGCACACCCACAGCAGCCACTTCGACCACCTTGGGATGCAGGGCGACAACCTCTTCAACCTCATTAGGGAAGACATTAAAGCCCGATACCAAGATCATATCTTTCTTGCGATCGACAATATAGAAAAAGCCCTGCTCATCCATATAGCCAATATCGCCAGTAGCCAGGTAGCCATCCTTGTCGATCACCTTGGCGGTCTCTTCAGGGCGCTGCCAGTAACCTTTCATCACCTGCGGCCCCTTGGCAAAGAGCTCGCCAGTCTCACCTTGAGGCAGCACATTGCCCTCCTCGTCGCGAACCTGCATATCTGTGTTGGCTACCGGGAAGCCGATTGAACCGTTATAGCCTTCCAAGTTATAAGGGCAGCAGGTCAGCAGCGGCGACGCCTCAGTCAGGCCATAACCTTCCAGCAGACGCGTCTTAGTGATCCCTTGCCACTTATCGGCTACGGCGCGCTGCACCGCCATGCCACCACCGATAGACAATTTCAGATTGGAGAAATCCAGAGTCTTAAACTCTTCCGAACTCACCAAGGCGTTAAACAGGGTATTAACCCCTGTCAGTGCAGTAAAAGGATGTTTCTTCAGCTCAGACACAAACGCAGGGATATCCCTAGGGTTAGTGATCAGCAGGTTGTTGGCACCTTTATGAAGGAAGAGCAAACAGTTCACCGTCAACGCGAAGATGTGATAGAGCGGCAGCGCAGTCACCACAAACTCTTTGCCGTTTTCCAGCAAAGGTGAATAGGACGCATCGGCCTGAAGCAGGTTGCTGACAATATTGCCGTGGGTCAACATAGCGCCCTTAGAGACTCCTGTGGTACCGCCTGTGTATTGTAAAAATGCAATATCATCACTCTTAGTGGTCGGTTTGACATACTGCAAACGGCGTCCTTTAGAGAGTGATTGGCGCATAGAGATAGCATGGGGCAGATGATATTTAGGTACCATCTTCTTGATGTACTTCACCACAAAGTTCACCAAGGTGCGTTTTGGCGCGCTCAAGAGATCCCCAAGACCGGTCAAAATAACACTCTTAACCGGCGTTTGGTCTACCACCTGCTCAAGGGTATTGGCAAAATTAGAGACCACAACGATGGCCTTTGCACCCGAGTCATTCAACTGATGCTTTAGCTCACGCGGGGTATAAAGAGGGTTTACGTTAACCACCACCAAGCCTGCACGCAACACACCAAACAGTGCGATAGGATACTGCAGCAGATTAGGCATCATGATCGCCACGCGATCGCCCTTCTCCAGCTTAAGTTCATTTTGCAGATAGGCGGCAAAGGCGCGACTACGTTCTTCAAGTTTACGATAGGTCAGCGTTGCTCCCATGTTCACAAAGGCGGGCTGATCGGCATACTGAGCGACCGAGCGCTCAAACAGGTCGATAAGCGAGCTATATTGCTGCGCATCTATAATGGCGGGCACATCATCGGGTAAATTTTTCGTCCAAAGCTGTTCCACGAGTCTCTCCTAAATCCCCAGGCAGAGTTAGGGTGAATGAATTCATTCACCTAAGGTTTCAAATATAGAAACTAAACACTGACTTATAAATATTGTTGGTACGCCCAAAAAATCATACGGGCGTTTTAATTTTGAACATCATCACACAATTAGAGTAAAAATCCTAGTGTAATTTTACCATCTATTGCTAAGGGGCTGTCACCCTAAAAATGCCTTAATTTCGGCTGCAACCTCTGTGCTGTTGCCCATATGGAGATGGTGGTCACCTTCGAGTTCCACCAGAGTGAGATTTTGATACCAAGAATGAGCCGCTTCAGCCACGCCATCCCCCAGGGGATAGCCTTTACTGGCGCGTATCGCCAGTGCCTTAGCGTTATGCCCTTGCATCAAACCGCTGACATGATCGAAATTGAGCCGCATGGGGGAATCAAGTTTTAACCTGGGATCGCTACGCCAAAAATACTTGCCCCCTAGGCTTTGTAAGTTGCGCTCAAGGATCAGCTGGCACCAAGACGAATCAAGCCCGGTTAATTTCTCTCTGGCCCTAACGGCCGCCTCAAAAATAACGGGTTTAGGCGCAGAGGCTATGGTCGATGCTCTTTGATGGGCCGCAAAGCTGCGCCTTAAGCGTAAACGGCTTTTATCTGAACTTTCATAAAGGGGTGCCAGGGCCTCAATAAATACCCAATGTGCCGCCTTCTCACCGAAAGCAGCGCTATAGGCCGACGCCACTATGCCCCCCAAGGAGTGCCCTATCACCCCATGCAGAGGCTGATGACGACTAATAGCGTCGATAAGCTGCTCGAGATCATAAAGGTAATCTATCCAGTGCAGCGGATAGCCGCCGGGTCTGTGCTGCGAGGTTCCATGCCCGGGCCAATCGATTGCCAGCAAGCGATACTCGCTCAGCTTCTCGGCTAAGGGCACGAAGCTGTTGGCGTTATCAAGCCAGCCATGAAGGGCCAACAACAAGGGCTTGTCTGGCTCGCCCCATAATCGCCCACCCAGGCGAATATGGGGCAGCTGAAGACTCACCTCATTGCCCTGACCACAGGGTCTGCATAACGCGGCTAAGCTATCATTCATTATTTTGGCTTTTTAATAAATTTCAGCGTCATGCGATCGCTCTCGCCCATCGCCAGATATTTATCTTTATCCTGCTCGCCCAGACGTAGACTCGGCGGCAGGGTCCAGACGCCCTTAGGATGATCTTTGGTGTCCTTGGCATTGGCATTGATTTCACTCGCGGCCACCAGGGTAAAGCCTGCCTTTTCGGCGAGTGCGATCACCTCATCCTGCACCATGTACCCAGAACTTAAATCCATACCAGGGTTTGCTCTGTGCTCCACCACGCCAAAGGTACCACCTGGCTTCAAGACCTGGTAAGCCGAATCGAACACCTGTTCCAGCACGCCAGCCTTGGCCCAGTTATGCAGGTTTCTGAAGGTCAACACGGCATCGGCGCTATTAGCAGCACCCAACTCGCTTAAACGCGGCGGTTCAAAGCTCAAGCTTGACGCCTTGCCCAAAGTGTCACTGTGAGTTTGCAGCCAGGCATCCAGGGCTTTGCCAAGACGAATACGATAGGCGGGGCTTTCAACCTCGGCAGGCGGGTTCGCATCAAAATTGGCGGCAACATAATGCCCCTCTTTGGCAAGATAAGGTGCCAAGATCTCGGCATACCAACGTCCGCCGGGCCAAAGTTCAACCACAGTATCAGTCGGCTTAATGCCAAAGAAACTTAAGGTCTCTGCTGGGTGACGATACTTGTCACGCTCAAGATTTGCGGGCTCTCGTAGCGGATTACTCAAGGCATCGGTGATCTGCTGATTCACCAGATGAGACTGAGTAGGCTGTGATTGCTGAGGCTGTTCTGTGTGCGCCAGGCTGGTTGCAGGCAGGCCTATGGCTAAGGCGATAGATACGGCTAAGGTAAAGGTTTTCATCTTCTCTCTTCCTGAATAAGGTAAGGCTAAAGCACCTAAGCTATCAGCCAAGCCACTAAAATAAAACCTAATATACAGTCAGTTACACTTTTTGTTCGCGCTTAGCATTAGCCTGTTCGACTCGGCGCCAACAGATCCACAACATAGCCAAACTCGATAACAACCAGATCCCCACCCAGATCCAAGCGGGGATCCAGGTTTGCTGGGCCAACATGGCCGCATCGCCGCGACCCGGCATACCCAGCAAGACGGTGGGGCTGGCCAATGCATTGAGCATGATCATCAAGGCCATCACACGTAAGCTAAAGGTGAGAATCGGACTTTGGCTCAGTTTGAGTGGCAAGAAAAACAGTAGCGACAGCACAAACAATATAAAGATGGTTAACAGATCTCGCCCCCAAAAGAGTATGCTGAGCGCCACCATTAAACCGAGAAAACTAAAGCTGAGACGTATGCCACGGGCCCAGGTCGCCAGATGAAAGATAAGCAAGCCCCAAAGCGAGGCGCCGAAATAACCGGCAAAGCCGATCAGCACAGGCCAACCCCCTTGGCTGACACATAAGCCCGCGCCATTGGGATAGAGCTCAATATGACTCACCAAGCCGCCAGACAAAAGCGTAGCCAGTGCATGGGACGCCTCATGAAAATAGCTCTCGAGCCATTTAAAAGGCACACTCAAATAGGGAATTCGCGTCAACGCCAATGCGAGCAACAGCTCAATCATAAACAGACTACGGCTGGGCACTCCGGCCTTGGATGCTGGGGAGCTAATAGAAAAACCCATAGTGGATAACCCGTCCTTTTGGTTGGTCGCGTGTCACGTCACTCTGCAACGTGGCGAGAAACAGCGCCTGGCGATCTCCGCCAAGCTCACAGATCATACGTAGGTATCGATACCCACCATCTGAGAGATGGCGTCACGCTGCGCGGCGTGCTGGTGCATAAGATATTGACCTATGGCGCCGCGGCTGGTCTGGGTGTTTTGATCATATTCAAGCTTGGCGCTGAGCCGGTCGCTTAACTCGTTGGCCATCAGAGCGCTACTGCTTCGCTCTGTTGCATCATCGACAAGGTTTGCCCGCGGGCCTGCTTGTGAGGCTGATGACTGACTTGATTGAACAGGTGTAACGTCGATGACATCTGCGCTGGGTCGGGTTGAGCCCACACGAGTTTGCACCGCGATGGCATCGCTAATGGCTGACGCGCTCGAAGAGAGCCCAGGTAACAGACTAGCTGGCGGCAGTTGCATCAATTATCTCCCTTTAGCCTCATAGGATCAGCGCACACATCTTCTTATTTAGCCTATACCAGATCACTCGCGGCCGGGAAGTTTTTTCCAGGTTACGGTATCGCGCAGATAAACAGGTTGCAGCTGATCGACATCTGTCGCCTGTCCGGCTTTCACCGCGGCTTCAGCCAGTGGCAACATATAGCGCGCGATTGGAAACTTAGCTTCCTCAACCAAGGTCATCTCTTGCTTAAGCAGTTCAGGATACGCATCAAAACCTGTGCCGCAGGCCGACACCGACAAGCTCAGATCTAACTGACTCTCAAGCTCAGTTGGCGGGCAAACGCGCTCTTCACCCACCAAGCATGCCAGACCATCTACCGCCTGATATTCGCCCCAATAGATCTCCCCCATGCGCGCATCGATAGCGGTGGCGACTTGCGTAGCCCCTTTCACTTCAATAGCAGCTTGGGCCATGGCTGCCAAGGTCGAGATCCCCACCACCGGCAGGTCTTGTCCCAGGGCCAAACCTTGGGTCATGGAGGTACAGATACGAATACCGGTAAAGCTGCCTGGACCACGACCATAGGCGATCACATCCACCTCACTCAAACCTATACCCGCTTCTTCCAGCACCTCTTGCACCATAGGCAGCAAACGCTGGCTATGCTCCCGGGGCGCGTCGGCCTGACGGGCAAAGATGCTTCCCTGATACGCAAGCGCAACCGAACAAGACTCGGTGCAGGTATCCAGGGCAAGTATGCTCATGGGGGCGGAAATATCGTTAATTTCAGGCATGCAAATCTAACCAAATCAATAGTGGCTGGAGACCAGCATGATCGTTAAAAAACAAGATCACGGGCTAAGCCAACAAATATATAAGATGAATGGCGCCGATTATAGCGTAAAACCCACTAAGGTATAGCCTTAATTCCCGGCCAATGAGCGGATATTCCAGCGAATTTTGCCAGGGGTGACTCGGCGCCTCAAACCACTAAGCAAGCCACTAAGCCTGCCACTAAGCCAGCCACTAAACCGGCGACTTACACCTCAATCAGTCAATCGGCCATTAACTGAAAAAGCCGTTTTCTCTTTTAACTAAACCCTATACCATAGGGCTCATTCTGAGCCAGTTGCCGAGCCTAATTTCGAGGCAATTTTTAGGCCGTCTTTCAAACAGATGGCAATGTTTCACGGGTGCTAGTGCTTAAGGGTTCTAGTGCTTAAGGAGTGCTAGTGCTTAAGGGCGCTTTACCTAATAACCTACAGGCGATGGCACCTAAACCAAGGATCTTTGAATTGCACACTCAGGCACGGACACATTCGACAAGCCAGCCCGCGAGCCAGTTACCATCTCAAGCGATTATGATGGCCCTTGGCTCGGCCATCTTAATGGGCACCATTGGCGCGCTAGCGAGACAGACGGCCCTCGATGCCAGCGTCATCACCTTTTATCGCCTCTTAATTGGCGCCCTCTGCCTGCTGCTTTATATGCTTGTTACAGGTAAAGGCGGGCAAATATGGCACAAACCAAGCAAGCGACATCTTTTAAACGGCGCCCTATTGGCCGGTTTCATGGTGTTCTATGTCCAATCAATCGGCTATATCAATATGGCCAATGCGGTGATGGTGATCTACCTCGCCCCCTTAGTCAGCGCCATCGGCGCCCACTTTTACTTTCACGAACGCCTGCATCAGCAAGCTTTGTTGGCTATTGGCCTGGCTCTTATCGGCGTGATGGCGATCTTGCCAAGTATCGACAGTCTTTCAGGTCAGCCAGAAGAGCTCAAGGGCTATGGTTTTGCCCTGCTGGCCCTGCTGAGTTACAGCGGTTTTATGCTGATTAACCGCCGCCCTGCCAGCGCAAGCCCTTACCAGAGCACGCTGATTCAATTGATCTTTGGTGCCCTCTGTCTACTGCCCTTCGCCCTGCATCAGGCTGTAGTGCCGACGGCTAACCAGTGGTTTTGGCTCGCGCTTATCGGTATCTTCCCCGGATTTCTCGCCATCTTATTCGCCGTAAAAGCCCTCAGACTTCTGCCGGCAGCCACTTTTGGCACCTTGGCCTATATCGAGCCCGTCACTGTGGTCATATTAGGCTGGAGCCTGTTTGCCGAGCATCTATCAATGAGCCAATTAATCGGTTGCGGCCTCATCATCATCGCAGGTCTGCTCCAGACTCGGCAGAGGCCAACCCAACTCACTTCATTTAAAAGGACAGCAAAATGAGTACCCCAATACCTAGGATAGTGATAGTCGGCGGTGGCGCCGGCGGACTCGGTCTGGCCACCCAACTAGGGCAAAAGCTGGGCAAGAAGCAGAAAGCCGAGATCCTGCTGATCGATAAAAACCGCACTCATATCTGGAAGCCGCTGCTCCATGAAGTCGCTACAGGTTCACTCGATGCCGATCTTGACGGTGTGGTCTACTCTGCCCATGCGGTAAAACATGGTTACCAGTTTCAACTGGGCGAACTGACAGATTTGGATCTCGACAACAAACAGTTGATGCTCAGCGCCATCACTAATGATAAGGGAGAAGCCTTGCTACCGGCGCGCCAGCTCCGTTATGACACCCTGGTCTTGGCCGTGGGCAGCGTCAGCAACGACTTTGGTACACCGGGCGTCAAAGAGCACTGCTTCTTTCTCGACTCCCACAATCAGGCAAATCGTTTTCATAATGCCCTGCTCGACAGCTTCACCCGCATGCATCAATCCGAGGAGCAGCAAAAGCTCAATATCGCCATCGTTGGCGGCGGCGCAACCGGCGTGGAACTCTCGGCGGAGCTCTACCATGTCACGGATCTGCTTAAAACCTATGGTCTGAATAAGATGACCGCCGATAGGCTGGCCATCACCTTGATTGAGGCTGGCCCGCGGATCTTGCCAGCCCTGCCGGAGCGTATCGCCGCCTCGGCGACACGGGAACTGACTAAACTTGGCGTGTCTGTGCGGCAAAATACCCGTATCGAACAGGCCAATGCAAAGGGATTTGTCACCTCAGAGGGTGAGCTTATCGAGGCTAACTTGATGCTGTGGGCCGCTGGTGTGAAGGCGCCTGATTTTATCAAGCAAATAGATGGACTTAACCTCAACCGCGCCAATCAGGTGCAGGTCCGCCCGACCTTGCAGGCCCAAGGGCATGAGGATCTCTTTGTTATCGGTGATTGCTGCGCCTGTGAGCAGGCCGATGGCAGCTTCGTGCCGCCCAGGGCACAGTCGGCCCATCAGATGGCCCAGTGTGTCGAGCGCAATATTCTCAATCGGTTCAAAGGGCTCCCCCTTAGCGATTACGAGTATGTCGACCACGGCTCCCTGGTCAATCTGTCACGTTTTAGTACCGTCGGCAGCCTGATGGGCAACCTCACCAAAGACAGCATGTTTGTCGAGGGTAAAATTGCCCGCTTTATGTATATCTCCCTCTATCGCATGCATCAGAAAGCCATTCACGGCCTGCCTAAAACCATGGCGCTCTGGTTGGTAGAGAAGATGATGCGGGTGGTGCGCCCACGCATGAAGCTGCACTAAACAGTGCCTGGCGCTAATCTATGGCTAGTCTTTGGCTAGTCAATCGTTTGAAGAAAGTTCACCGCCCGGTCGAGATCCCGGGTGCGATGCATGGGCGGCAAGGAGTTGATAAAGGCCTGACCATAGGGGCGATTGACGATGCGGTTGTCGCACAAAATCAATACGCCCCTGTCTTTCTCATCGCGAATGAGGCGGCCAACGCCCTGATTGAGCGAAATCACCGCCTGGGGCAGCGCCAAGGCCATAAAGGGATCTTTGCCCTCACGCTGCACCCCATCGGCTCTGGCCTTATAGAGGTTGTCGTCCGGCGACACGAAGGGCAGCTTGTCTATGATAACGCAGCTCAATAGCTTACCGCGCACATCCACGCCCTCCCAGAAGGCACCAGTGCCGAGTAGCACGGCATTGCCCAGTTGGCGGTATTTTTTCAGCAGGGTTTGCTTGCCCGCCTGCCCCTGCACCAACAAGGGATAGTCGACTCTGGTACTTAACATGCTTGCCACCAGATTAAGCATACGGTGGCTGGTAAACAGCATAAAGGTGCGACCCTTGGCCGCGTTAATCGCCTTAACGGCTACCTCTACCAGCTGCTTAGCCGCCCGCTCCTGGCTGGCCACCGCCGCCAGATGGCGCGGCACACAAAACAGCGACTGATGGGCATAATCGAACGGACTGTCGAGGATCGCGGTCTTAGCCGACCCCAGTCCCAGGGAGTTTGTAAACAGTGATAGATCACGGTTGATCTGCAAGGTGGCCGAGGTAAAGATCCAGCTGACATCAGGGCTGAACAGTGACTGGCACTCTTTGGCGACCTTAATGGGCGAGATCCGCAGCGTCAGGTGCTGATAGCCATAATCGACGCTATAGGCACTATTAGGGTTATCGCATTGAATAAACACGGTTAACTTGCTGAGCAGCGCATCGAATTTTTCGACGCCATCGTCAAAGGCCTCGTTACGGCCAAGATAGCCCAGCAGCAAAGTGCGATAGGCGCTTAGCTCAGCCACTAAGGCCCAGGAGGACTGCATCAAAGCTTTGTCACCGAGTAGCATGCGCCAGTCGCTCTGCTCGCTGGCAAACATCTGCTGCTGCCAACTCGATAGCATCACCTGGCAACGACTGCTCATGACGCCGATCTGCGGCGAGTCGGCCATCTCGGTGCGATACAAGTCGCCAAAGCGCTCCAGCAACTTCATCAGGCTCTTGCAGCTCAGCTGCTGACCAAAGTAGGTCACCGCAATATCGGGTAAGAGATGCGCCTCATCGAAGACAACGACATCGCTGTCTGGCAACAGCTCGGCAAAGCCTGTCTCTTTTAAGATACGGTCGGCAAAAAACAGGTGATGGTTTACTACTATGATCTTGGCATCCAACGCCTTGGCGCGGGCCTTGCGGGTAAAGCAGGCCTCATAATGGCCGCAGGCCTTGCCAATACAGGATTCTTTACTGCTCACCACCAAAGGAATGGCGGGGGAATTTTCGGTCACCGAATAGAGACTGCCGATATCACCATCGACGGTTTGCCCGGCCCACTGATTGATACGCAGCAGATCGTCGAGGATCTTACCGTCGTTGACCTCGACACCACCCAGCTGCTTCTCCATCAAGTGCTGACAAAGATAGTTACTGCGCCCCTTAAGCAGCGCCACCTTAGGACGGATCCCCAGGATATTCAGCAATGCGGGCAGATCTTTAAAAAACAGCTGCTCCTGCAGGTTTTTACTGCCGGTACTGACGATGATCTGCTTGCCACTGAGCAGCGCCGGCACCAGATAGGCATAGGTCTTACCCACCCCTGTGCCAGCCTCGACCACCAGGTTCTCTCCCTTTAACAGCGCCTCGCTGACCTGAGTGGCCATCGTTTGCTGTTGGACACGACAACTGTAGCCGCCGATATGACGGCTTAGGCTACCATCTTGGGCAAATACCTGCTGTACGTCCTGAGTCAGTTGCTTGTTCAACGAAGGGATACGCTTTGTAAATTCATTCAGGCATTATGCGTATTTTCGTAACCAGCACAAGCCACAAAATGTTTAGGCATTAGCAGAGATTCTCAGTGCGACGGCATAGGCTTAGTTGAATAATTTTCAACCCACACAAATTAGCGCTTGCATACCCAGGCAAACTTGATTAGTTTAAATACAACTTAGGGCAGACAAGCTGCCAAGCAGATACGCACACAGCGAGAGAAGACAGAACATGACACAGCGTTTGAATACTATCCATCATCACCATCATATGCGGTAGCCTTCGGATGCTTACTGCCGGAGGACTATTTCCTTCTGGCGGTTGATTCAATAGCGATCTAAAACCCCTGGAAGGAATTCCGGGGGTTTTTAGTTTCTAGCTTAAGATTTTGTTTTAAAAAGATTTAAACAATTTTACTGAATCAACAAATGAGGAATCATCCAATGTCAGAGTCAAACCGATTACGCATCGCCATTCAAAAATCCGGCCGCCTGTCAAAAGAATCGCAGAAACTACTCAAGAGCTGCGGTATCAAGTTTAACGTCAACGAACAGCGCCTCATCGCCCACTCTGACAACATGCCTATCGACCTTTTAAGGGTCCGTGACGACGACATTCCTGGCCTGGTGATGGATGGCGTAGTTGACCTTGGCATCATAGGCGAGAACGTGCTCGAAGAGGAACAGATCGAGCGTCAAACCCTGAACAAACCCAGCGAGTGCCTCAAGCTACGCCAGCTGGACTTCGGTGCCTGCCGTCTGTCACTGGCCGTACCGACCGAATTTGCTTACCAGGACGCAGGTTCACTCGAGGGACTGCGCATCGCCACCTCCTACCCTAACCTGCTGCGCCGTTACATGCAGGAGAAAGGGATCAGCTATCGTGACTGTATGCTCAAAGGATCGGTCGAAGTCGCTCCTCGTGCGGGTCTGGCTGACGGCATCTGCGATCTGGTCTCCACCGGCGCGACACTGGAAGCCAATGGTCTGTATGAAACCGAAGTGATCTATCGCTCCATGGCCTGCATCATCCAATCGACTCAGGAGCAGAGCGAGGCCAAACAGGCGCTCATCGATAAAATTCTCTCTCGCATCAACGGTGTGGTACGTGCCAAGGAGAGCAAATATATCCTGCTACACGCCCCAACCGAAACACTGGATCAAATAGTCGCCCTACTGCCCGGCGCCGAGAACCCGACCGTACTGCCACTGAACGATGACACCAACCGCGTAGCGATTCACGCCGTCAGCAGTGAAGACCTCTTCTGGGATACCATGGAGGCCTTAACACAACTGGGTGCCAGCTCGATTCTGGTGATGCCAATCGAAAAGATGATGGGTTGATCTTATGACGACACAAACCGTAATGCAGTGCCTCGACTGGCAGGCACTCGATAACGACGCCAAACGCCAAGCCCTGTCCCGCTCGCCCCTGATTGGCGATACCAATCTTGAGCTGCAGGTCAAGGGGATCATCGATCAGGTGGCAAGTCAGGGCGACACTGCGCTAAAAGCTTTCTCTGAGCAGTTCGATAAGGTGACCCTCGACACCCTGCGCCTTAGCGATGAGGCGATTGAAGCCGCTGCCGCTAAAGTCGATGAGCAGATAAAGGCTGCCATCGAACAGGCCAAGGCGAACATAGAAACCTTTCACCAAGCCCAGGCGTTTAAAGCCATCGATCTTGAGACCCAAGGCGGGGTGCGCTGTGAGCTGCGAAGCGAGCCTATTGAAAAGGTCGGCCTCTATATCCCTGGTGGCAGCGCGCCGCTGATCTCTACCGTGCTAATGCTGGCCCTACCCGCCAAGATAGCCGGTTGTCAGCAGCGGGTATTGGTCAGCCCACCGCCAATCGATGATGCCATCGTCTACGCCGCCAAAACCTGTGGCATTACTGACATCTATCAAATTGGTGGTGCACAGGCGATCGCTGCTCTGGCGCTTGGCACAGAGTCAGTGCCTGCCGTAGATAAGATCTTCGGTCCCGGTAATCGTTATGTTACCGAAGCTAAACGCCTGGTGGCCCAGGACAGTCGCACCGTGGTCAGCATCGACATGCCCGCCGGCCCCTCAGAGGTGTTGGTGATCGCAGACAGCGCCGCGAACCCCGACTTTATCGCCGCCGATCTGCTCTCCCAGGCCGAGCACGGCCCAGATTCTCAGGTGATGCTGGTGACCGACAGCCAAGCATTGGCAGACGCCGTCAACCTAAGCCTTGTTGAGCAGCTGGCCAAGTTACCAAGGGTTGATATTGCCACCCAGGCCCTCAGCGCCAGTCGCACTCTGCTGGTTAAGGATATGGCCCAGGCCGCCGAGGTTTCCAACCTCTATGGCCCTGAACACTTGATCATTCAAACCCACGCCCCACGGCAGATACTTAACAATATTCGCGCCGCCGGCTCTGTGTTTCTCGGCGCCTACACGCCAGAGTCTGTTGGCGATTACGCCAGCGGTACCAACCATGTGCTGCCGACCTATGGCTACAGCCGCGCCGTCTCAAGTTTGTCATTAGCTGATTTTTGTCGCCGCTTCACGGTGCAGGAACTCAGCGCCGAAGGCTTACTGGGCTTAGGCCAATGTGTGATGACACTGGCCAGTGCTGAGCAGCTCGACGCCCACAGAAATGCCATTGCCGTGCGCCTTGCGTCGCTGGCTAGCGAGGAGAAATAAGATGAGTATAAAAAATCTGTCTCTTGCCGAGCGCCTCGCGAGACCCGAGCTGTTGACCCTCGAGCCCTACCAATCGGCCCGCCGCATCGGCGGAGAGGGACAAATTTGGATCAATGCCAACGAGTCGCCTTTTAATAACAGCGACATAGAGGGCTTGAATCGTTACCCAGAGTGCCAGCCACCTGAGCTTATTCAGCGCTACGCAGAGTATGCGGGCGTAAGTAATCAACAGGTGCTCAGCAGTCGCGGCGCCGATGAAGCGATAGAGTTGCTGATCCGCACCTTTTGTATCCCTGGGCGCGACAGTATCGCCTGCTTTGGCCCCACCTATGGCATGTATGCCATCAGTGCCCAGACCTTTAACGTCGGCGTCAAGGCGCTGCGCTTAAACAGTGAATATCAGCTGCCAACAGAGCTTGGCAGTCAGGTCGGCGACGCCAAGCTGGTGTTTATCTGCAATCCCAATAACCCAACCGGCACAGTCATAGCCCCGCAAATAATAGAGACTGTTGTAGCGGCGCTGCCCGAAACTCTGGTGGTCGTCGATGAGGCCTATATCGAGTTTTGTCCCAACTACAGCATGGCAAGTCTGCTCGATAAGTATGACAACCTGGTGGTGCTGCGCACCCTGTCAAAAGCCTTTGCTCTGGCTGGCGCCCGCTGCGGCTTTATGCTGGCAAACCCTAAGGTCATTGAGATGGTGATGCGGGTAATTGCCCCCTACCCAGTGCCGCTGCCGGTCGCCAAACTCGCCATTGACGCACTAAGCGAGCAAGGGATCGCAAAGATGCAAACCCAGGTGGCGCAGCTCAAAGCCAATGGTCAACGACTCGCTAATGCCTTAACCGCCGCCGGCGCGCGCGTCCTGCCCGCCTATGGCAACTTTGTGCTGGCCTACTTTGGTGA
This sequence comes from Shewanella marisflavi, assembly GCF_002215585.1. Lineage (NCBI taxonomy): Bacteria > Pseudomonadati > Pseudomonadota > Gammaproteobacteria > Alteromonadales > Shewanellaceae > Shewanella > Shewanella marisflavi. Next base: position 1,885,688 of record NZ_CP022272.1, on the reverse strand, counting down.
CCAAGGCAGCTGTCAAGGAAACGAGACTCAGGTCAGTGAGGTACAAGCGCGGCTTAAACAGGCTGGCGTGGTAGCCCGCGCTTACAAAGACCCGGCCCTGGCCGATGCGATCCGCTTTAGCTTTACCAGCGACGCCCAAACCGACACGCTAATCGCCCTACTCGCGCCTGCAGTGTAACCAGAAAAGAATAAATAGCATTTAAGGTAGAACAACGATGAAACAGAAAATCCTCTTTATCGACCGCGATGGCACACTGATCGAAGAGCCGGTTACCGACAAGCAAGTAGACAGCCTGGCCAAGTTGGTGTTTGAACCTCAGGTGATCCCGGCGCTACTCAAGTTGCAAGCTGCAGGCTATCGACTGGTGATGGTCAGTAATCAAGATGGCCTGGGCACCCCCTCATTTCCCAAGGATGATTTCGATGCGCCGCAAGATATGATGATGCAGATCTTCAACAGTCAGGGCGTAAAGTTTGATGAGGTGCTCATCTGCCCGCACTTCGACGACGAAAACTGCAGCTGCCGCAAGCCCAAACTTGGCCTGGTCAAATCCTACCTCACCGAGGGACGGGTCGACTTTACTCAATCGGCAGTCATTGGTGACAGAGAGACAGATCTTGGCCTCGCCGAAGCCATGGGCATAACGGGTATACAGTACAATCGCGAATCCTTGAATTGGGATGCCATTGCCGAACAACTGCTTGGGGGCAACCGCATCGCGACCGTCGTGCGCACCACCAAGGAAACCGATATTAAGGTGACAGTGGATCTCGACAGTCAGCAGAAAAGCGCCATCAATACCGGCATAGGTTTCTTCGACCACATGTTAGATCAAATTGCTACCCACGGTAATTTCAAGATGGATGTGAAGGTCGATGGCGATCTTGAGATAGACGATCATCACAGCGTCGAAGATACGGCGCTGGCCATAGGTGACGCTCTCAGACAGGCGCTGGGCGACAAGCGCGGCATCGCCCGCTTTGGCTTTAACATCCCTATGGATGAAGCCAGCGCCAGTTGTTTACTGGACCTATCAGGTCGCCCCTTCATTAAATTTGAAGGCCAATTTGAGCGCGAGATGGTCGGCGAGATGGCCACCGAAATGGTGCCACACTTCTTCCGCTCCTTCGCCGATGGGCTACGCTGCACCCTGCACCTCTCGACGCAGGGAGACAATGATCATCACAAGGTGGAAAGCCTGTTTAAGGTCCTGGGCCGTACATTGCGCCAAGCGGTGAAGATTGAGGGCGATGCCCTGCCATCCAGTAAAGGGGTGTTATAACCATGGCACAAGATACGACCATCATAGTCGATACCGGCTGCGCTAACTTAAGCTCGGTGCGCTACGCCTTCGAGCGGATTGGCGCCGAGGTGGAAGTCAGTGACGATATCGACAAGATCAAGGCGGCGACTCGAGTGGTACTGCCCGGCGTCGGCACCGCCAAGGCGGCGATGGCGGCACTGAGCGACAAACAGCTGATCGACACCTTAGTGTCGCTCACTCAACCTGTATTGGGCGTCTGTCTTGGCATGCAGATGCTGACGCTAAGCTCACAGGAGCGCGGCGGCTATATTGCCGAAGATGGAAACAACAAGAATAACGAGAATAAGCGTCAAGACTGCCGATGCCTTGGCCTGATCGACACCCATATCGAACAACTCGATGCTAAAGGACTGCCCCTGCCCCATATGGGCTGGAATCAGATAACCCCGAGCGAGCACCCGCTTTTTGAGGGTGTTGCAGCTGGTAGTTATGTCTATTTTGTCCACAGCTACCGCGCGCCCCTTGGCGACTTCACCATCGCCAGCTGTGACTATGGTGAGTCTTTTAGCGCCGCCATCGCCCAAGACAACTTTATGGGGGTGCAGTTCCACCCTGAAAAGAGTGCTGCCGTTGGCGCCACTATCTTGAAGAACTTTATGAAGATGGACAAAAACACCTTTGCTAAGGAGAAGGCCCAATGATCATCCCAGCAATCGATCTTATTGACGGCCAGGTGGTGCGTCTCTATCAGGGCGATTATGCCCAGCAGACCACCTTCGACCACAGTCCCCTGGCGCAGCTGCAATCCTATCAAGCACAGGGTGCGACCTGGCTACACATTGTCGATCTGACCGGCGCCAAAGATCCCGATAAGCGTCAGACTCAGCTGATTGGTGATCTGGTGAACGGATTGGAGGCCAACATTCAGGTTGGCGGCGGTATTCGCAGCGAAGCCCAGGTCAAAGAGCTGTTAGAGCTCGGTGTCAAGCGGGTGGTGATTGGATCTCTGGCCGTGAAACAGCCCGAGTTAGTACAGGGCTGGCTCAAGACCTACGGCAGCGACGCCATCTGTCTGGCGCTGGATGTCAACATCAACGAGGCGGGTGAGAAGATAGTGGCCGTATCGGGTTGGCAAAGCGGCGGCGGTAAGACGCTGGAATCTCTGGTGGCCGCCTTTGCCCCCTATGGTCTTAAGCATGCTCTGGTGACCGACATTAGCCGTGACGGCACACTTCAGGGCAGCAATACCGATTTATATCAAGAGATTGCCCAGCGTTACCCCGATATCGCCTGGCAGGCCTCGGGCGGCATTGCCACCTTAGAAGATGTGGCCGCGGTGCGCGATAGCGGCGCCAGTGGCATCATCATAGGCAAAGCGCTACTGATCAATAACTTTAACGTGAAGGAGGCGATCGCATGCTGGCCAAACGCATAGTCCCCTGTCTGGATGTTCGCGACGGCAAGGTCGTTAAGGGCGTGCAGTTTCGTAACCATGAGGTCGTCGGTGATATCGTGCCACTTGCCGCCAGATACGCCTTAGAGGGCGCCGATGAGCTGGTGTTTTACGACATCACTGCCAGTGCCCACGACAGAGTTGTCGATAAAAGCTGGGTCAGCCGCGTCGCCGAGCAGATAGATATCCCTTTCTGCGTCGCCGGTGGCATCAAGAGTATTGAGCAGGCGCGGGAGAAGCTGGCCTTTGGCGCCGATAAGATCTCCATCAACTCACCGGCGCTCAGCGATCCCAGCCTGATCGACCGCCTACAAGATGAGTTTGGCCGCCAATGTATCGTGATAGGCATAGACTCTTACTATGATGCTGACACCAACAGCTACAAGGTCAAACAGTTTACCGGTGACGAAGCCGCCACTAAAGATACCCAATGGTACACCCAGGACTGGGTGGAAGAGGTACAAAAACGCGGCTGCGGCGAAATCGTGCTCAATGTGATGAACCAAGATGGTGTGAGACAAGGCTACGACATCAAGCAGCTCAGCATGGTGCGCGCCATCTGCGACGTACCGCTTATCGCTTCGGGCGGTGCCGGTACCATGGAACACTTTTATGAGGTGTTTGCGGCGGCAAAGGTCGATGCGGCCCTGGCGGCAAGCGTGTTTCATAAAGGCATCATAGACATTCAGGCGCTTAAGCGTTATCTACAAGATAAGGGTATTCAGATGCGCCTGTAGGGGTGCCATCGTGCTCAAGGATTAAAGATGAAAAACTTAGAAGATTTCGACAGTTTAGATTGGGAAAAGCAACAGGGATTAGTGCCCGCCGTGGTGCAGAACCACCTCAGCGGAAAAGTCTTGATGCTGGGTTATATGGACAAGGCCGCACTGGCTCACACCCTGGCAAGCGGCAAAGTTACCTTTTTCAGCCGCAGCAAACAGCGCCTGTGGACTAAGGGCGAGACTTCAGGCAACACCTTAGACTTGGTCGCCATCGACAGCGACTGCGACAACGACAGCCTGCTGGTACAGGTGATCCCCAATGGTCCCACTTGTCACCTCGAACGGGAAAGCTGCTGGCCAGATGGCGAAGCCCACCCCTTTATCGACAACTTGGCGAAACTCATCAAATCCCGCAAGGGGCAAGATGCCAAGAGCAGCTACACGGCTCACCTATTCGAGCGCGGCACAAAACGCATCGCCCAAAAAGTTGGCGAAGAGGGGCTGGAAACAGCTCTGGCCGCAGCCACCCATGACAAAGAGGAATTGGTTAACGAGGCATCAGATCTCCTCTATCACCTCTTGGTACTGCTGGAAGATCAAGACCTCAGCCTTGAAGCGATCACCGCCAATTTACAAGAGCGCCACAGCGCAGCGGGTAAATGAGCCAATAGGTGCATGCAAAACGAGTCACTCAAAAGGGCGCCGGAATAAAGGGCGCCCTTTCTCCAAACGGCTCATTCAATGGTGCAGTGTCCTTGCTTACATTAGCTCAGTGCCATCTCAGGCACGCTGCTAATCTATTCCACTTATTTATTTCGCTAATCTCAGCCACTAATCTCAGCCACTAATCTCAGCCAATAAGGTCAGCCACTAAGCTAGGTCATCTGTTCATACCGCTCATACAGCTCGCTAAACCAAAGAGCTAATTTTAAAAAGCTAAGTTCAGCGTGTTAATCCAGATGGAGAGTGATGCTTTTACCCACAATTAACGGCTATTCAGCAAGATCACTATTGCAAAATCTAAATCTACAACATAATATACATTTGTATACATAAGAATACACAATGTAACAAGGGACTGATAAACCAACAAGCTCGTAACAACTACGCCGATTAAATGCCCACAGGTATAAGCGTTTAAACAAGAGGTATCCGGTTATGACTAGGCGCTCACGACAAAATCATTTCAGGCAAAGTTTATATTTGGCCTGCAGCATACTTATCTTGCCATCTGGCGAGTTAGCGGCGAGAAGCAGTTTAAATCCGCTTCAAGAAGCACTAATGCCCTATAGCATAGCCGCGCCCTACGGATTGAAGCCGCAAATGTCCCAATATTTTTCCCCTCCTGACTCGGGTTCACTTTATGGCAACAGCAAAGCATCGTCCACTGACCAGTTAGCATCTCCCCCTAAGCTGATCACGCCAGAGCCACAAGTCAGGATATCCTCAGGCTCTTGGCTAAGCCGCATCCAAGAGGTCACTCCTGGCGGGCTGCTGCACTACCTGGTACCACTAGTTGCTATCGCTCTGGTCATGCAACGTCTTTATAAACAAGTCATTCTATTTTCCAGTGCTCGGCTGGAGCAGAAGATAGATGAGCGCACTCTAGCGTTAAAACAGGAAAACAGACGCCTACAAGAGATGAGCCATACCGATCCATTGACTGGCGTAAAAAATCGCCATTTCATCGAGGAGATGATCGCCCAGGATTTAAATCGAGTCGATCGCAGCTATCAAGCGGCAAAGCAAAATGGCGACCTACCGACTAAAGCAGATATGCTAGCTTTCATCATCGACATCGACCATTTCAAACCCATTAATGATACCTATGGGCATCTGATTGGCGATCAAGTGCTTACCCAGGTGGCTCAGCGCTTAAATAGCCTGTTTCGGAATTATGATTATGTAGTGCGATGGGGCGGCGAAGAGTTTCTCGTGGTTGCGCGTTTTGTGGATCGCCATCAGATCGATAAGTTGGCTGAAAAGGTTCGCCAAGGGATAGAAGCCATGGAGTTCCGGCTGGATAACCAAGCGCCTTTCAAAATCACAGCGTCCGTTGGTGCTGCGCCCTACCCCTTTTCGGCCAATCAACCAGACAAGATTGGTTGGCAACAGGTCGTTCACTTAGCCGACATGGCCCTGTACGCGGCTAAAACCACCTCTCGTAACACCTGGTTTAGCTATATGGGGAAAGATTCACAGACCCTGCCCGATAATTGGCAACTTGATCAAGATACTATCCATCAGCTGGCAGATGTTTCGAGCAAGCCCCTCTGCCGTCACATAGCCTAACTGACCTATACCGCTTTACCATTTTCGGCAGGGACGCCTTTTTTATTACCAAACAACACATCTGATTGAGCCTGCATTTTTCCCTTTCTTGTTTAATTTTTTGCGCTAAACCCCACTCATGTATGATCTTTTAGATACATAAACATACATTAGAATACAAAAGTGATATATAATAACCCGCAATATATCTTTTACAGTATTGCAACACATAGAGGGCTATCGTGAAGGACAATAACTGGATACTGATCGTCGATGACGATGCTGACCTGGCACATCTAGTCGCCGATTTTCTCGAGATGAACGGTTACAAAACTCAAATTGAGCACAACGGCGCTAAAGCTGTTGAATGTATCATTAACGAGCAACCCATGTTAGTGATCTTAGATGTGATGCTACCGGATATGGATGGCTTATCCATCTGCCGCGCCGTACGCCATGGTCACCCTGGTATCGAGGGCAGCTATAACGGGCCTATCCTGATGTTGACCGCACTCAACAATGATATTGATGAAGTGGCTGGACTAGAGACTGGCGCCGACGATTACTTAGCCAAACCCGTCCGTTCGCGGGTGTTACTCGCCAGAGTCAGAGCACTACTAAGACGTAAACCCGAGCCTATTGTTGAAGCGAAACTCAGCAAACTGCACAGTCATAATGATAGCCTTATCGAGTTTGATGGGCTCAGCATAGATAAGAAATATCAACGTATCCAACAGCATGGACAAGATATTGAGCTCACCACTGCCGAATTTGAGCTGCTTTGGCTCCTAGCCAGTAGACCCGGCGAGATTTGCGATAGAGACTCTATCTCTGATTACTTCAGTGACTTAGGATACGAGAGCTCACACAGAACCATAGATTTACGCGTATCGCGTATTCGCCGCAAGCTAGGGGATGACCCCAGTCATGCAACACGCATTAAGACAATACACGGCAAAGGTTATCTGTTTGTCGGAGATTAAGACCGAATGCGACTAAAGCCAATTGCTCTATTGATACTCGCAATCCTGATCATGCTCACGCTGGCAGGTATTGCGGCGAGTATCGATTCCCCCGAGGCATCGGCAGATCTACTTCAACGTGAAGAGCAGCTGGCAAACCTACCTCAAGAGCAAAAGGGCGAACTCCTTACGGCACTGGTTAAACATTATCGCGACAATGATCCCCTGAAAAGTCTGGCATATGGGGAGCAGGCACTTGAAGTCTTCTCACGCTGGCCAGACGATAATCGCAAAGTCACAGTGCTCAACAACATGGCCTGGGTACATGTCTCGCTCAGTCAATATGCAAAGGCCCAACAACGGACCGATGAAAGTAAGCTGTTAGCAAAAGCCAATCAAGATCTGCGCGGCCTTTATGCGGCGCAAACCATGCAAGGTATCATCTACTGGCGTAAAGCCGATTATCAGACCGCACTCAAGACCTTCGAGCAGGCCCAGGAGATAGCCAAGCAGGAGCAAGACCTCAGGGGCATCGCCAATACGACAAACTACATGGCGATCATCTATCAAACCATAGGCCAACCAGAAAAGGCGCTAAACTTTTTCATTCGGGCCTTTAACATACAAAAGCAGTTAGGCGACGAGAAGAGCATTGCCGTTTCGCTCAATAACATCGCCAACATGTACGGCACCAGCGGCAACTACAGCCTGGCGTTAGACTATCAATTGCAATCGAGGAAAATTAGAGAAAAACTCAACGATCTCCCAGGTTTAGCCCAAATATTGGGTAATATCGGCCTCACCTATTTTTATCTGAAAGATTATGAGCAGGCACTCTCCTATCTGCAGCGCTCGCTGGGCTACTACGAGTCACTCAAAGATCAGCAAGGCATTGCCGAGATCCACAGCAACCTTGGCATGGTTCATCTTCAGAAGCAGCAACTCGACTCGGCATTACATCAGTATCAGCAGGCCTTAGCCCTGGCGCAGCAGATCTCTGATACGGCGCTGGAAGCTCGAATATACATAGAATTAGCCAATGCCTATATCGCACTCGACAACCCAGAACAGGCCTACCAACAGATCACAACTGGGCTAGACCAGGCAAACAGGCTCGGCATCCTTTCAGTCAGTGCTTACGGTCTGCTAACACTCGCCAAAGTGGAGAAGATGCGCGGCAATCATCAACGCGCGCTAACCCTTAGCGAGGCAGCCTTAAACACCTCACAACAAGTTCAGGATAAACATATCGTTCGCGACGCCTACGAGTTTCGCTATCTGCTCTTTAAATCCTTAGGAGAGACAGACCAGGCGTTAGCGAATTTAGAAGAGTTCAAGCGGGTCAATGATGAGATGTTTAACTCAGAAAGCGACCAAAGATTAGCGTTTCTCCTTAGCCACTTTGAGACCGAACAGCAGGAGCAACAGATAAAATTATTGCAAGCCGATCAGGCACTACAGAAGACACAACTGGCGCAACATACTTATCAGCGAAATGTATGGCTTGGCGGCCTTAGCGTACTGTTTGTCATTATACTCTTGCTTGTTAACCGCCATCATCAACGGAAAATCAATGCGTCACTGAATCAAAATATTCAATCTCAACGTGAGTTGATTCAGGCGGTTGCCCACGAATTCAGATCGCCTCTTGCCCGAGTCCAGCTGGCCTTTGACATGCTTGAAGAACAACTGAGTCAAGATAAGGAAACCCGATTAATCGGCACCATCAATAAGGGGTTGGCTGAACTTGAAAACTTGATTAAAGAGGCGCTCGATTTTATCCAGCTAGAAAATCACTCGCGGCCCTTACACCTGTCTCAGGTAAATCTGAATAAGGTACTCGAGGAGGTCATAGACGCCAACAACGCCCTCTATCCTGACAAAGGCTTTAAGCTGGTGACTCGCCCAAATAACACCTGTATCGTTAGCGCCGATAGTACCCAGATAACGCGGGCGTTTTCCAATATCATTCGTAATGCAGCACGTTTTGCGGCGTCACAGGTAGTAATAAGCCTACATCAAGATAAAACCGCCATCACTGTGAGTATCGAAGATGATGGCCCAGGGATCCCCAGCGAGCAGAGAGAGCGGGTGTTCGAGCCCTTCGTCAGACTGGATCAGAGCCGCTGTCGTGATTCAGGCGGCATAGGACTTGGTTTGGCGCTGGCAAAAAAGATCTGTGAAGCCCATGGCGGCACCCTGACTGTTTCATCTTCTCATCTGGGCGGCGCTAAATTATCTCTGCACTGCCCGAGTGCGGCTAAATCCTCCCCCCAACAAGACGCCTCTTAACCTTTCTCTCCAAACACACCGCGCTATTATTGAACGCCAATTTCGCCGTAATGATCTCTTACCAAGTTTTCTCTCACAGAGCACTTTCAGGTAAAGCACCCTCACGTAAAACACTCTCATGCAAAGTAATCTCACGCAAAGCATCCTCTCACAAGATTGATACTCAAGACATGTACACAAATTAGATACCAGCTCCCTGCCGCTAAAAACTATCCCTAAAAACTATCACTAAAAACTATCCCTAAAAACTATCCCTAAAGTCACTCCCTTGTCCAAGCTGAACCAAAAGCCCCAAGCAAGCACAATTGCCCCAATTGTTCTTTAATTGTTAAATTTGTTTGATCAAATGAATATTATTGTATATAAGTGTATACACCAATCTGTTGACTGTGGTGTAGCGAGATAGATCGCACTAAGCAGCTAATGGATGCGTTTAGCTCAACCCTACATCTCTCAACCAGCAACGGGACAACTGGAAATACGCTGATGTTTATCTCGGCGAGCACGCGGCCAAAGGCAAGCTATTACGGCCCGACGCTAAGTCAACACCAGGGGTTCAAGTGGAGTATATAATATGAAAATCAGTAAATTAGCCAGTGCAATAGCCATGCTCACCCTGGGTGTTACCAGCGCTAGCCAGGCAGAAGATCAACGCTATGTTATCCAAGTCGACAATCAACACAAAGGGCTTGTGAAAGCCTTGGCTATCAAATCCGGCGCCGAAATTAACCTCGACGGCAATGGTTTCTTCGCCGCCAGCTTTCCCGAGCAAGACCTGGCACAGGTCAAAGGCCTGTTAAACAACCCCCATGTGAAGCTGGTCGAGGAAGATCTGCGCCGCACACTCCAAGCCCTCTATCAAGATGACGCCGGCGATCCTATGGTCACTCAGCTCACCCCTTATGCTGTTTACCAATCTCAAGCCGACCAAGTGAACTTCGTAGCTGGTGCAGGCATGAAAGTCTGTGTTATCGACTCGGGACTAGACAGAACAAACCCAGACTTTAATTGGGGAGCGATCACTGGCGACTACGATCCCGGCACCGGCGCATGGGACGTCAATGGCGGGCCACACGGCACCCATGTTGCCGGTACGATAGGCGCAGCAGACAATGAGATAGGCGTCGTGGGCATGGCACCCGGTGTTGAAATGCACATCATAAAAGTCTTCACCGCAAGCGGCTGGGCCTACTCATCGGATCTAGCCCATGCTACGGATCTGTGTAGCCAAGCTGGTGCCAACATCATCAGTATGAGCCTGGGTGGCGGTGGTGCTAACAGCATTGAATCTAATGCATTTGAGGCCTTTACTCAGGCTGGCGGCTTGGTAGTTGCGGCGGCTGGTAACGATGGCAACAATGTACGTTCTTACCCTGCGGGATACCCCTCTGTGATGATGGTGGGTGCCAATGATGCCGACAACAAGATTGCCAGCTTTTCGCAGTTCCCAAGTTGCAGCAGTGGCCGAGGCAAGCGTGCAACACTCGATGAAAACATCTGCGTCGAAGTCACCGCTGGTGGCGTTCAGACGCTGTCGACCTATCCGGCTAGCATGTCGACCATGGCATCGATGAGTGCCGATGGCACTTATTACGAATCTGCCGCAATGGAGAATGCCGGTTCGGCTTCTGGCAATACCTATTTCATGGGCACTGCCGAAGCCATAGATACTGGCGCCCAAGGTCGTGTATGCGTTATCGACCGCGGTAACATCTCCTTTCATGACAAGGTAGCGAACTGTGAGGCCTCAGGGGGTTTAGGCGCCATCATCATCAATAATGTCGACGGTATGCTCTACGGTACTCTGGGAGATGCCAATACGACTCAGATCCCCGCGGTGGGTGCGGACTTAGCGGATCGAGCCGCTATCATAGGCGCCACAAACGCGACTATTGCCATCGATCAATCCGACTATGGCTATATGAGTGGCACGTCGATGGCGACTCCTGCAGTATCGGGCGTGGCGGCGCTGGTTTGGTCAAACTACCCTGAATGTACTGGTAGCGAGATCCGTGATGCGCTAAAAGCGAGTGCCCAAGACCAGGGAGCTCCAGGCCATGATGATTACTTTGGTTACGGTATCGTCAATGCCAAGGCGGCCTATGATTATCTGCAACTTCATGGCTGTCAGGGTGGCGACAGCTCGCCAGGAACCTTTAGCCTGGCGGCAGAGTATCAATTTGCACGTGGCAAGCACACTGTGACCTTAACAACGACGGCGGCCTCAACTGCCAAAGTTGATCTCTATCGCAATGAACAAAAAATTGCCACCGTAGCGGCTGACACCCACTACATAGATAGTTTCGGACGTAAGAGTAGTGGCAGCTTCGTCTATAAGGCCTGTGAGGAGGGATCTCAGATCTGCACTCAGACACAGACGATTAGTTTCTAAAGGCATCGCTTTTGTCTATATAACTCCTACCTATATGGCAGAGGTCCCCTTCCTCTGCCAGCTTTACCTTAAGCTTTCGGCCCCTTCTCTCCCTTAGACTCTAGCAACAGAATTAGGCTCCAACGGCGCCACGCGATTTTCCTCCCCAGCCATTTTCAGGTTCCTTTTCTGATTCTTTCGTCCGCCTTTTCCGCTCACGGCGCCTTTGGACAGCAAGTATTTTGACCAGGAATGAGCACCTGGATCCCATTCAAAACAGATACATAAGACAGCAAATGTATATTTATGTGAATTTTTTGATAAACATTTGTTGATCAATCTCACGTCAAGGTATATAAATGCATACATATCACATACATTCATATGCGATATAGCCCTATTGAAGACCTCATCAAGTAACTGGGTGCGACAACACTGAGTACTTATAAATTTTATAACAACAGGAGAACAGTTGATGACTACACCCAAGAAATCATCTTCCAAGCTGCTCACAACACTATTAGGTGCCTCGCTTTTAACCGGACTAAGCCCTGTAGCGCTGGCCGTATCAAAAGCGCCGCTCAAAGCTATGCCTGAATACGATCAACAATCAGTTATCGTTAAGTTCAAACAAAAAGTAGCTAAAAAAGATCGTAAAGAACTTACCCGTAACCTGGGCGTCTCTTTCAAAGATAAGAATAACGACGGCGTGGATGACCGCCTACGCAACATAGCTAACGGTCGTCTGGCGGTACTAGAACTGGGCCAAGGCCGTAAAGTTGATGCGGTATTAGCAAGCCTTAAAAACCACCCGCTAATCGAATATGCAGAGCCAAACTACCTAGTACATACGACTGCGGTGCCTAACGATACTTCATACCCAAGCCTGTACGGCATGCAGAAGATCCAAGCTGAAACGGCTTGGGACTATGTGATCGGTGATTCTTCTGTCGTTGTAGGTGTTATCGATACGGGTTTCGACTTCAACCACCCAGATCTGGCTGACAACATCTGGACCAACCCAAATGAGATCGCGGGTAACGGTATCGATGACGACGGTAACGGCTATATCGATGATATCCACGGCATCTCAGCCATCCTAGATAACGGTAACCCGTCTGACACTGGTGCTCACGGTACTCACGTTTCCGGCACTATCGGTGCCAAAGGTAACAACGCCATGGGTGTTGCCGGCGTTAACTGGCAAACCAACATGGTCGGTTGTAGCTTCCTGGGTTCAGGCGGCGGTACCCTTGCCGATGGTGTGCAGTGTATCGACTATATGATCGGTCTTAAAAATGCTGGCAACAACATCCGCGTACTTAACAACAGCTGGGGCGGCGGTGGTTTCACTCAGACGCTAAAAGACGCCATCACTGCGGCAAACAATGCCGATATGCTATTCGTGGCGGCTGCGGGTAATGACTCGGCCGACATCGACAACGGCGGTTTCTATCCAGCAGGTTACGATGTGCCTAACGTCGTAGCAGTAGCCTCTACCGACAGTAGCGACAACCTGTCTGGTTTCTCTAACTACGGCGACCAACTGGTTCACCTGGCTGCGCCGGGTTCATTCATCCTGTCAACGACGCCTAACAACAGCTATGACACTTTCAGCGGCACCTCAATGGCGACACCTCACGTAGCCGGCGCCGCAGCGCTGATCCTGGCGGGTAACCCCAACCTGACCACGTCACAGCTAAAAAGTGTGCTTATGAATACAGGTGATACGCTTGCGGCTTTGGAAGGTAAAACCATCTCTGGTAAGCGTCTAAACCTTGCCAACGCCCTGATCGATTCTGGCGGCGCGGGCCCTTCTTTCTTCATGGAAGCAACGCCAACTAAGTCAACCATCAACCAAGGCAACAGCCAAGCTTATGCTATCGATCTGGTTGCTGCAGGCGGTTTCAGCGGCACAGCGACGATGAGCCTAACCAGCGTTCCTGAGCTCAACGCAGAAGTCCTGTTCGCACAAAACCCGGTTGCGGGCGACACCACTAACACCATGACTATCAATACGACCGAGCAAACTGCGCCTGGTACGTACAACATGACAGTCAACGCCACCGACGGCAGCGTTTCTAAGAACATCAACCTGGAGCTGAAAGTATGGCCTCAAGGGACTGTTTCTACTGTGCTGACCAGCAACGAAATCGTACCTATCAGCGATGATGATCCTTCAAACCCTGCAACAAGCAGCATCAATGTTCCTTACGACATGACGCTGACTCAGGTAGAAGTGTTTGTTGACATCACTCACGCTTGGGCATCTGACATGCTTGTGTCTGTCATTTCGCCAGCTGGCGAAGAGGTCATTCTGCATGACCGCGCGGGCGGCAACGGCACAGGCCTTACTGGTAACTTTGTTCCTACCGAATACGAGTTGGACAACGCTTTTGGTGAGTGGAAACTGAAAGTCATTGACGAAGTTGCAGGCGATACAGGCGCTATCAACAACTGGTCACTGAAACTGACTGGCGCACCTTCTGCCGGTACAGATTTCGCACCAAACGTACAGATAGTGACACCTGCTAACCAGGGCGCCTACCTAAGCGGTGAAACTGTCAGCTTCAGCGCAAGCGCAAACGACACAGAAGACGGCGACCTGACTTCTAACATCGTTTGGACATCTAGCATCGACGGCGTGATCGGTAACGGCGCGACCTTCACTAAGTCTAACCTGTCTGTAGGCGACCACGTCATCACGGTGACGTCGACTGATTCAGCAGGCCAGGCAAGCACAGAAACTGTTGAACTGTCTGTTGCTGATGCTAACACTACGGTAAGCGGTGCAAACAACACGGCAATCGCTATGCCTGAGATGGGCGGTAAGGTATTCACTGAAATCGACCTGCCTACCGGCGTTGCTATCGATGCGATTGAAGTCAATGTTGATATCTCGTTCGAATCGGTTCAATACCTGAACGTATGGCTGCAGTCTCCAACTGGGACCATGGTTAAACTGGTCACCTGGCGTCAATTCTGGAACAAAGATCTGGTTAAGACCTTTAACCCAGTTGAGTTCGCAGGTGAGTCGAGCATGGGTACATGGCGTCTGTTTGTTGAAGATACGTCAAGCTATACCATGAACGGCGTACTGAACAACTGGAGCATCTCGGTATCAAACGGCGACGCGGTACTTCCGCCTCCGGCTGAAAACCAAGCCCCAGTGATGACAATCAATGCACCTATGGGTGGTTCTAGCTTCAACCTAGGCGACAGCATCACCTTCGACGGCACGGCAACTGACGCCGAAGACGGTAACCTAAGCGCTGGCATCAAGTGGTACGATAACTTCAACGGCCTAATCGGTGAAGGTGCCCTGTTCAGCACTAACTCGCTAAGTGCTGGTGACCACATAGTGACAGCTGTAGCGACTGACTCGCAAGACGCGTTCGACCAGGCTCAGGTAAGCTTCTCTATTGTCGATGCACCAGCAAACCTGGCACCTGTAGCCGATTTCAGCTTCACCGCTACAGACCTTGACGTGCAATTCAGCGACCTTTCTGGCGACAGCGACGGCGCAGTAACGACTTGGTCTTGGGAGTTCGGTGATGGTGCAAGCTCTGCGCTAGCGAATCCAGGTCACAGCTATGGCGCTGCAGGAACTTACACAGTTACCCTAACGGTAAGCGATGACGACGGTGCCCTGCACTCAGTCACTAAAGAGATCACAGTGACTGAGCCTGTAGTAGAGCCAACTATCTCTCTAGAGGGTTCTGCAGTAACTGACGGCAACCGCGTAGTGACCAGCTTAGCTTGGACTTCAGTAACCAAAGTGACCGTTGACGTATACCGCGATGGCACTCTAGTTAGCTCAGGTGTAAGAAAAGCCAGCTACACAGATCGCTTTAACTCTACCGCGACTAGTTTCACTTACCAGGTATGTGAAACTGGCACCAGCAATTGTTCATACGAACTAAACGTAGAGCCAACAATTAAGGTCAAAGGTAAGAAAAACTAAGACCGACTCGGAGGGCGCTTCATAGCGCCCTCCTCTACAACCTAAACCAAGATAAATATACGCCGCAGTGAGGTCGACTTGACCCAGGCTAAACGACAATTCGAGGCTAAAGAGGTGAAAAAATACCTGGTATCCTTACTCTTGCTTACCCTACAAACTCCCCCTACACAGGGCGGCAATGAGTTTCAAAACTACCAAGAGAGATTCGCTGATCCTTTGGTCAATATGATAGAGGAAGACAGTGCTCTCCTTGACCACTTTAACGCAGAGCGCAGCTCATCCATCGCCTTAGAGGACCTCAAACCTAGCTTAACCCATCCAGATATCGAGCCAGCCACGCCATCCAATAGCCAAGCAACAACTCGCTTCACAAAGGAGCAAACCCGATTCGGCACTGATCAGCCTACTTTTCTTATCCCGACTTCAACCAACACTCAGCGCCGCCCCGCTGGAGAGTCGGCAATCTATCGCTTCAGCACAAAGGCCACAAAGGGTTGGCAAGGTAATATCTGCCTTAGCTTAGCCTCCTCTCTTCCCGGCGCTACCCTATCGAAAACCTCGATATTACCAGGCGAGCCCTTCAGCCTTACTGTACCTACCCATAAGGGAATGCAATGGGGTAAATATATCTTTACCGTGACGGCAAGTGCCGACAATGGCGCTATGGTTGAACAGCAAAGTGCTAATCTTGAGCTGCTACCTAGTGACTTACAGTATCTCAGAGGCTCAAACGGCAATTGGCTGCCGATTACCGATAACTCACCGGACGGGGTACAGAGCATTATCTATATTTCTGAGCAGCGTCTTGCCTTTGGCGTAAAGGTATTGGCTAAGATAGCCCATCCCTGGCGAGCCGATCTGCAACTCACATTGACCTCACCTTCAGGCACAGTGCACAAGTTAGTAAATAATGGCGACGCCTTTGTCAGCCAGCAATATCAAAACAACTACACAGAAGCTTTTAGTCATGAACCGACTCAAGGTAACTGGACCTTGACGATCGTGGATCTGGCTGCTGGCGATACAGGCACCTTGCAGGGTTGGCATCTTAAGATAGATAGCTACTCCCCCTCGGCCTCAGAGCAAGCAAACGCTAAACCAGATACCTTACTTAACATGCCTAAGTAGGCAGTCTCGCCCCTACTACGCCACTAATCATCTGCTCATAAGAACACTCTGTTTTCACGAAAAGAATTAAACGGAAATAGCTGTTGTCCATTGGCAGTTCTGCTACAATTTCGCGGTAATTTCTTCCTCTAACATTACACATAAAAAATAATACCCTATGAATCAATCAAACAAAGTTTTAGCCGTTAATGACGACCTGCCTATCCGTACCGATAAGCCGGTACATTCAGGTAAAGTCCGCAGCGTATATTGGTTAACCGCAGAAGACAGTGCACGTCTTATCCAGCAGAAGGGTTATGATGTTCCTGCCGATACACCACTGGCCATCATGGTGATCAGTGACCGTATCTCAGCCTTTGACTGCATCTGGCAAGGTGAAAATGGCCTCAATGGCGTGCCAGGCAAAGGCGCGGCGCTTAATGCCATTTCAAACCATTGGTTCAAGTTATTTAAGGAAAAAGGTCTCGCTGACAGCCATATTCTGGATGTGCCACATCCATTTGTGTGGATTGTTCAAAAAGCGCAGCCTGTAATGGTTGAAGCGATCGCCAGACAATATATTACTGGCTCTATGTGGCGCGCCTACAGCAAAGGCGAGCGCGATTTTTGCGGTATCACACTACCTGAAGGCTTAGAGAAAGATCAGAAGCTTGAAGAAGTGCTGATCACCCCATCCACTAAGGGCGTACTGACAGGTCTTGAAGGCGTACCCGAAGCCGATGATGTGAACGTCTCTCGCGCCGATCTTGAACGTCACCTCGAAGGCTTTAACTTCCACAGCAAAGACGATATCGACCTGTACGAAAAGCTGTTAAAAGAAGGCTTTGCCGTGATTAGCGAGGCTCTGGCCGAGCAAGATCAGATCTTTGTCGACACCAAGTTTGAATTTGGTTATGTCAAAGGCGCCGATGGCAATGAAAAACTGATCTACATGGATGAAGTGGGTACCCCTGACTCATCACGCATCTGGGACGGCGAAGCTCGTCGTAACGGCAAGATCATCGAAAAATCGAAAGAAGGTTTCAGACAGTGGCTGCTAAACCACTTCCCGGATCCCGATATCCTGCTGAACAAAGAGCGTATGCCTGAGCGTATTGCCCTGGCCAAAGATAACAAGCTGCCGACCGAAGTGATGATGGATATCTCTAACACCTATGTGGGTATCGCCGAGACCATTATTGGTAAGAAGCTAAACTTAAGCGACAATCCTCGCCAGGAGATCATCGATATTCTGCGCAATGAATATCAGCTGATCCAAGACTGATAAAATTTAGTGACGAGCGCTGGTCAATCGACTTGTTGGATTAGCGCTTACCAGAAAGATTAAAAGGCCACATCCCCTAAAGGATGTGGCCTTTCTTTATAGCATCAATAGATAGATGGCTCACCCGGAGGGCGGGTCCGCAGCAGTTTCAGGAACCACATGTACTGCTCTGGATAGGCGTTGATCACTTGCTCAACGGCGCGATTAAGAGCTAACGCCTCATTCTCCTTACCCTGCATCTCATCGGGTGAAATAGGCGGCAATACGGTTAACAGATACTTGCGTTTATTCTGATCATAGCCAATCTTCACCGGCATCACTTGGGCATTTCCCGCCGAGGCTAGACGCCCCACGACAGGTAAAGTGGCCTTAACCGTTCCGAGAAACGGCGCGAAGACGCTTTTTTCTGGCCCTAAGTCTTCATCGGGTAGGTAGAAGAAGCTGTTATCGTTTTTCAACTCAGACAGCAGCGCACGAATGCCCGCCTCTCGCATGTAGATGTTGCCACCCTTAGAGCTGCGCATGCGGTTGTTAAACCAATCGAACAACTTATTGCGATGCGCCTTGGCCATTGAAACCATAGGCAGTTCAATATTTAAACGCAGCCCAGCATACTCTATGCCCCACACGTGAGGCATAATAAAAATCACCGGTTGCCCCGCATCTCGGGCGCGCTGCACATGCTCAAACCCCTCAAGCTCTACGCGGCGGCGCAGATGGGCGTTAGATCGCAGCAGGAGTTCCGACTGAGCGAGCAAGATCATCACAAAATTCTCGATATTTTCATCGAGCAGTTTATTAACCTCAACCTCAGACATCTTCGGAAAACAGGCGTTAAGATTGGCCCTGGCCACCTTTAGCGGCTTCTTGGCTATCTTTTTAACTAAACGCGCCAACAAACGTGCAATGGGATCTCTAAGCCAAGCCGGCATTAAGCCAAACACCACTAAAATGCCGATGGCAAACCAGGTTAGCCAATACTTGGGGTGCAATAGTTCCGCGCGAAAGCGGCGATCGAAATACTTCGGCTTTTTAGACATGGTTTTTTTAGATATGGATTCTCTAGACAAGAGTACAACCTCTTACTCATCCAGTGCCTGTGACGGCACATAGGCCTTAACAACAAATAATCAATTCAAAAGAAACAGAAAAAGCCACTCAAGGAGTGGCCTTCTCAATCTTATCGAGTCGGATTACTTACCGGCGTTAGCCTCTTCAACACGACTCTTTAGCTTTTGTCCCGGGCGGAAAGTCACCACGCGGCGAGCCGAAATTGGGATATCCTCGCCTGTTTTAGGGTTACGACCCGGTCTTTGATTTTTGTCCCTTAGGTCAAAGTTGCCAAAGCCAGATAACTTGACCTGCTCACCGTTCTCGAGAGCTTGACGAATTTCTTCGAAAAACGCCTCAACCATCTCTTTAGCAACTCGCTTGTTAATACCAAGCGTTTCAAAAAGATGTTCTGCCATTTCGGCTTTGGTAAGTGCCATACTTTTAATCCCTCAACAATGCGTTGAACTCGGTCTTGAGTTCAGAAACTACCTTTTCAACCATCTCAGCAATTTCTTTCTCTTCAAGTGTACGAGTGTTGTCTTGTAGTGTAAGTGCTATCGCCAGACTCTTTTTACCTGGTTCAACACCTTTACCTTGGTATACATCGAACAAGTTTAAGCCAACCAACTGATTTTCGCCAACTTTTCTTATCAAATTTACAACTTTTCCTGCCGAGACATCTTCATCAACTAAGATGGCTATGTCACGTCGGTTTGCTGGAAACTTAGACACAGTCTGGGCTTGCGGCAAACTTGCGTGCAATAAGGCGTCTAATTCGAGCTCAAACACAATCGTTTTACCATTTAAGCCAAAGGGCTTTTCAAGGCTCGGATGAACGGCACCAATGACACCAATTACACGATCATTTCTTAAGATTTCAGCACATTGCCCCGGATGAAGCGCCGGATGAGATGCTTTTTTAAAAGTAAATTCATCCTCAGAAACTGTCAAGCCGATAATGGCTTCCAGATCGCCCTTAAGGTCAAAAAAGTCAACCGTTTTTGATTCCATCGACCAATGTTCGTCATTTTGGTTACCCGAAATGACCGCACCTAGCATGGCTTGTTGACGCACACCAGATTCTGCTTTCTCATCAGGTACAAAACGCAGACCCGTTTCAAACAGACGCACACGCCCCTGCTGACGACTCTGGTTGTAACCTACTGCAGTCAACAGACCTGTGAACATAGACAAGCGCATTGCCGACATCTCAACCGAGATAGGATTTGGCAATATCATGGCATCAACGCCCGGATGAACCAGTTGTTGCAGCTTAGGATCGACAAAGCTATAAGTAACAGCCTCTTGGAAACCACGAGCGACCATCATGGCGCGCACACGCTTAAGGTCGATATCGGCCTCGTTGTGCAGCGGCATGCTAAGAGCTGCTACTGGCGCTACATTAGGAATATTGTTGTAACCATAGATGCGGGCAACTTCTTCGATTAGATCTTCTTCGATCGCCATATCGAAACGATAAGTCGCGGTCGTCACCTGCCAGTTATCGTCGACGCGAGATACGCTAAAGCCCAGGCGTTCCAGGATCTCGGTAACATCGGCATCAGCAATATGATGACCGAGTACGCGATCCAGCTTGCTGCGACGCAGCAGAATATTAGCAGGCTTTGGCAGATGCTCATCAGACTTAGACTCAACAACGGGGCCTGCTTCACCACCGCAGATCTGCAGCACAAGACGTGTGGCTCTGTCCATCACCTTATGCTGTAGTTCAGGATCGACGCCGCGCTCAAAACGGTGTGATGAGTCTGTGTGCAGACCTAAACGGCGAGATTTACCCATAATGGCCAAAGGTGCAAAGAAAGCACACTCAAGCAGGATATCTTGTGTCTCGCTGGTGACGCCTGAGTATTCACCGCCAAATACGCCCGCTAAGGCCAATGGCTGGCTGTTATCGGCAATCACTAGGGTATCTGCTGGCACTGTTACTTCATTGCCGTCAAGCAGTGTCAGCTTCTCCTCACCATCACCCAGACGAATCTTGATTTGACCGTCAATTTTAGCCAAGTCGAAGGCGTGCATCGGCTGGCCAAACTCGATCAACACATAGTTAGTAATATCGACAATAGGATCGATTGAGCGAATACCGCTGCGACGCAGTTTTTCCTGCATCCAAAGTGGTGACTGCGCCTTGACGTTAACATTCTTAACGACTCGGCCCAGGTAGCGTGGACAAGCACTTGGCGCCTGGTTATCAATCTCGATAGCAGCATCAATGCTAGGCGTTACCGCATCCCAAGTCGGCGCAACAACCGTTTGACGGTTAAGTACACCCACTTCACGGGCCAGGCCCACCATGCCGAGACAATCGGCGCGGTTGGCCGTCAGGTCGACGTCAATCACCGCATCATCAAGATCCAGATATTCACGCACATCCTGACCAATAGGTGCATCGAGTGGCAGCTCAATGATGCCATCGCTCTCGATATCGATTCCCAGCTCACCATATGAACACAACATACCAAATGAGGGCTGACCACGTAACTTGGCTTTCTTAATCTTAAAGTCGCCCGGTAACACGGCGCCTACCATGGCCACAGCCACTTTCAGGCCTTGACGGCAATTTGGTGCACCGCAGACAATATCGATCAACTCATCTTGACCCACATTGATTTTGGTCACTCGTAATTTGTCAGCATCTGGGTGCTGACCACACTCGACCACTTCACCGACGATGACGCCGGAAAATTCACCTGCGACAGCATCAACACCATCGACTTCTAAACCCGCCATGGTGATCTGATGCGATAACTCATCACGGCTAATACTTGGATTGACCCACTCACGAAGCCAAGATTCACTAAATTTCATTTTTACTCGCTCCGTTATTTGAATTGCTTAAGAAAACGTAGGTCGTTTTCGAAGAATGAACGCAAGTCATTCACCCCATAACGCAGCATTGAGAGACGCTCAACCCCCATACCGAAGGCAAAGCCTTGATACTTTTCAGGATCGATACCGACGCTGCGCAGCACATTAGGATGAACCATGCCGCAACCCAAGACTTCTAACCACTTGCCGTTTTTACCCATCACATCCACTTCCGCTGAAGGCTCAGTGAACGGGAAATAAGAGGGACGGAAGCGAACTTCTAGATCTTCTTCGAAGAAGTTACGCAGGAAATCGTGCAAGATCCCTTTTAACTCGGCGAAGTTAACATTTTCATCGACAAACAACCCTTCCACCTGGTGGAACATAGGGGTATGAGTCTGATCATAATCATTACGGTAAACGCGGCCCGGAGAGATGATACGCAGCGGCGGCTTTTCCGTTTCCATGGTGCGGATCTGCACGCCCGAGGTCTGGGTACGCAGCATCAACTTAGGATTAAAATAAAAAGTATCGTGATCGGCACGAGCTGGGTGATGCTCAGAAATATTCAGCGCATCGAAATTATGGAAATCGTCCTCGATCTCTGGCCCCTGCTTTACGCTAAATCCGAGCTCACCAAAGAAGGTTTCAATACGTTCGATGGTGCGGGTCACCGGGTGCAGGCCACCATTGTCGATACGACGTCCCGGCAGAGTAACGTCTATGCTTTCCGCGCTCAATTTCGCTTCCAGCTCGAGGGCTTTGAGTCCCTCAATACGCTCTGACAGCTTTTGTTGTACCGCTTGCTTAGCCTGGTTAACCGCCTGGCCAAAAGCAGGCTTCTCTTCTGCGCTAAGCTTACCCATCATCTTCATCATGTCGGTGATCTTACCCTTCTTACCCAGGTAATCGACACGAAGCTCATCGAGGGTTTTCAGATCATCTGTCCCTTCGATCGCCTGCAAGGCCTGTTCTACGATTTCTGTTAACTCTGACATCATCTCTTCCAGTACGCCTGCTCCCAAGGTGGAAGCCAAGACTTTCTATATGCTGACTATTTATCTTTACGAAAATAGAAAAAGAGACAAATTTTACGTGACCACAAGGGATTTGACTAGGGCTTATTTGGTATTTTTCTAACGAAATCCGTGAGAAAAGACTCACCCATCGGCTAGGCAATCTAATATCGATTAAAAAGCCAGCCCAAAATGTAATTTTGATTCGCCGCCACAGGGTTGAGGATGTAAACTTGAGCGGTAACTTATTTAGCAATAACGACAACACCTCAGTACAAATAAACAACAAACAAGCGCCTTAACGACATTTTGTCATTCAGAAATGCTGTCCAGCATCCGATAAGGTGATCATATCCCTAAGGCGACAGAGAATAGCTATGAGAGAAGTGAAATTTCGATGGATAGATCAATATCTTATCCATATGACCCTGAAAACCAAGTTCACCATACTTGCCATTATCCCCATCATCACCCTCATGGGGCTTTCCTATATCCTTTACGGCCAATTCAACAACCAGCTTAAACAGAGCCATCAACAAAGCGCCCTGGCCGACGCCCAAAAGATGGTGGCATTAATTGACCTCAGTCAGCAGTATGTCCCCAAAACCCAGGCTGACAGCTACCAACAGGCACTCATAAATGCCGGTTTTGCCGAATCCAAACAATCACTGCGCCAAGACGCTGCCCGCCTAGTTGATAATGGTGGCGGCACCATGGTAAATGGCGAGGCGATACAAGCTTTTAGCCAAGCGTCAAACACTGGCTTGGTCGCCAAGACTCAAGTCAACGAGCTCGACAAGGTGCTGAGCTCGGCACAAAACATAGTGATCATCAGCCTGGTGACCCTGATCTTGGTTATCCTCATCAGCAGCTATTATATCTCTACGTTTGTTGGTGGCGCCCTGTATACCAATGTGATGGCATTAAAGCGCGCTGCCGATGGCGATCTCACCGGTCGGCTAAATTTCTTCGAGGTTAAAGACGAGTTCAGTATTTTGGCGGTAAGCATAGATACCTTAGTCGAGCGCCAACATCAGCTGGTGACCCGCATGACTCAGGCCAGCAGTCAAATACGCACCGTTGTACAGGCATTTAGGCAAACAGCCCAAGAGGGACAGAGTCTGGCAGCCGAGCAACGTCAACATCTGGACTCCTTAGCCACGGCTATGGAAGAGATGACCGCCGCGGTGAAAGAGGTGGCCCGCAACGCCGAGCAATCTTCTAGCGAGACCCTAGAAGCCAATCAACAGGTCGAGGCAGGCTCGAAAGATATCGCCACCACGGTAGAAGCGATTGGCGATCTCACCCACGAGATTGGTGAGGCATCATCAGCGGTCAACACCCTTAACGACAACGCCGCCAAGATCGATGAGGTGGTGACCACCATCAATGCCATCTCTGAGCAAACTAACCTTTTGGCCCTCAACGCCGCTATCGAGGCAGCCCGCGCGGGCGAGCAAGGCCGTGGCTTTGCCGTAGTCGCAGATGAAGTGAGAACCTTAGCGGGTCGTACCCAGGCCGCTACCGTCGAGATTAAAGCCATGATTGAAGCGCTGCAAAGCGGTTCTCAAGCCCTTACCCAAGTGATGAAGCGCACGGTTGAAAAGGCGCAAGATGGTAAACAACACGTACTTGAGACAGGAGAAGATCTTAAAGCCATCGCCCATCACAGCGAACGGGTCTACGAGATGAGCGTACTCATCGCCACCTCAGCCGAAGAGCAATCGGCGGTCGCCAACGAGATAGCGACAAATCTGATGGAGATCCGCAACCAGTCTCACGACGTCGAGCAGTCAGCGAATCAGTCAGTCTCTGGCTGTGATGAACTGCACGCCACGGCGGAACAGCTCGACCAACTGCTCGTTGGATTAAAAATCTAGTCGTCTTAACTGCTTAGGGTAGTAGTTATCTGCCCTAAGCAGCACTCACAAGAGTTTAAACCTGCCTTGTTTTGATTTAATCTTGAGCTATCACTCGTTAATGAACGGATCGCGCCACCATATGGTCGACAATAACAAAGACAAGGCCAGCTCATTAAATACCCAATGGAAAAATAGCCTTACCTTTAAATTCACCATCATCCAATTTGTGGTCGCAGCGCTGATCATCATATCCAGCATCTGGTTAATCTTCTCTACTGAGAAGAAACACCATATGGATACTCAACTCTCCTTAAGTCAAAACTATGGCCTGGCAGTCATAGAACAGCTGCAGCAAGTTACCTCGAAAATTGAGACCCTGGCCAACTCTATTGCCATTGTCGGCGAAACCTACCGTGGACAAGATGAGATCATCAGGCAGATTGTTCCCTCACTGCTGGATATTGGCCAGCGTCATCAACTGATCGCCGGTGGAGGGATCTGGCCAGAGCCAGGTATGTTTGGCAAAGAGCAAGCGCGCAATAGCTTCTTCTGGGCGAGAAATGAACACAATGAATTTCAATTTCTGGACAGTTACAACAATGACGAGGATCCTGGTTACCATCAAGCCTTCTGGTACTTACCTGCCAAATATTTTCAAGATGAACATATCCACTGGTCAAAATCCTATGTAGACCCCTATACCCAAGAAGTCATGCTCACAGCTTCCGTGCCAATGCGAGCAGCTCATAGCTTTATCGGTGTCGCCACTGTGGATATCGCCTTGAGCGGTTTAGACAAACGTTTTCATTTTTCTGATCAGAATCCCCTCTCTAAGGGCTACATTCTCGCTTTAGACAGTTATAACAATCTCCTGGCCGATCCATTCGATGACAGTGCGGATAATCAAGGAGACATGCTGGGACAGCCCCTCAGCAAACTCGTGCAGCGATATCCTCAGCTAAAGGCTGTACAGACAAGCATTGAACAGATGGATCAAGCCTTTGCCACGCAGATGAAGGACAATCCGGCCTACCGACCCGATCAGCTGGAAAAATTACTGGCCCTTACCCCAAGGGAGGAAAGAACACGCCTGAGCACCCTGATCAATGGCGCGATACAGGCTAATCACAATAAGGAGCCAATCGTCACCTTGGAGCTTGACAGCGATCCCCTGTTTAACGAGCCTGTGCTGGTGTCAATTCTGACCATGGCTCAAACTCAGTGGAAGATCATCTTGGTCACCCCACTATCAAGTCTCTCTTCTCAAGCCAATGCCATCGCGCTTAAGATAGGTGCATTTTTGTTACTGTCGCAGCTACTTGCGCTATTAATCCTCTTCATTTTCCAACACAAACTCTTCATCCGTCCCATCTTTCAGATCGTTTCGGCGCTGAAAAGCGGCGATTTGGGACGCCTGGAGCTAGACGCCAACAAACGTCGGGATGAGCTCAGTCAACTGGCAAAAGCCTTCATTGCCCGCAGCAATCAGCTGGAGATCGCATACGCTAGTCTCGATGCCAGTAATCTCGCACTTGAGCAACAACTAGCCATGCAACAACTGGCGCAGCAAGAGCTGGAAAACAAGAAGGAGTTGATCAACTCCCTGCTCAACGCCTCGCAAAATCTCATCTGCATCAAGGACACCAACGGCTGTTACTCACTGGTCAATGATAAGTTTTGTGAAGTGATGGGCATAGAGCGCAGCCGGGTCATTGGTGCCCGCGATAGCGATCTTTACCCCCAGGATATTGCAGCCATCATCGGCAACCATGACCGTATTATTTTAGAAAGCGATCAGGCCCAATGCTTTGAACAACCTATGCCAACGGTACAGGGTGAGCGCATCTTCCTACTCACCAAATATCCGATAAAAGATCAAGACAGTAATGTCATTGCGCTGGGCGCCATGGCGGTCGACATCAGCAGCCTAAAAGCCAAACAACAGGAGATGGAAGATACCATTAAGGCGCAAGCATCCCAAAATGCCCAATTGAAACAGGCGCTAGATGCAAAACTGCACACAGCAGTGCCGGAAGGATTGGAGCGCCAAGACTTAGCGCAGCTAAAACAGATCGAGTTGGCCCAGCAGAAGATCTTACCTCGAGTATTGCATCAACTACTGCGTCAGGAGCTACAGGCACTCGAGCAAATCTTCATCATGCTGCGCCAATTAGATAGCAATGCCGCTGATGAAGCTCACCTAGCACAATTTGCCGAAGTGTTAACAACCCAAATAGATATCATACGTCACGGGCAATCTTTGATTAGCGCCGATATTACCGATATCCGCTCAACGGTGGCCGATCTCTTCTTACACGATCTCATCGCCATGCTGCAGCCTCAGCTACAGTCTCTGGAGGTAGAGGTACTTATTGATTGCCCCCATCATCTGACAGTGCCCATTTCACCCTGGCATTTTTTGGTGCTTTGCCATCAATTAATCAATAACAGCCTTCAGCATGCTTTTCCCGAGCATCAATCGATACAAAGACCTAAGCAGTTATCTATTCGTGTCTGCTACCAAGAAGGAAGGCTCACTCTCATTTTGAGGGACAATGGTGTGGGTATCAGCCCCATTGAACTTGAAAAATTAACCCATGCCCTTACCAATCAAGGCCAAGGGCATGGCACCTTAGAGAATATCAATCGCTGGCTGAAGGCTCACTTTTCCGGCGACCTCACGATACAGGCTCAGGCTGAGCAGTTCACAGAGATCACCTGCCGCTTACGCCTTTAGGAAAATAAAAAATCCCCGATGAGACAATAAAACTCATCGGGAATTTTCGCTTAATTAAATTGCCCTACAAGGCGACATCAACCAGGTAGTGGCCCTGCAACCAGTTACGGCCAATGAGTAGCTTATTCGTCATCTTAGAGCGATCCCTGAGGTTAACTTTAACCTTATACTCTCGGCCCGGCTCACCCACATTTAATTCGACCATGTAACGCACCTCGCTACCTTGGGCATTACGAATAAGCGAGGTTTCAACGATGCGAGCATGAAGTCGTTTAGACTCGCCTTTCTCATTCGCAGTCGTAAAATAGAGCATCTTACCAACATTCTGCTCCATATCCTCAACGCCATTCTCTACCTTAAGGTCGACCGCATGGAGTGAGTTTTCAACGGCGCCGGTATCGATTCGCGTATCAAAGATTAAGCCCGTCTCTAGAATACTAATGGGAGCCATGGCGCCAATTACGCGCTTCTCAGCCACATCAACCACATATTTACCTTTTAACCAGTTCCGGCCGATCAGCAGTTTATAATCCATGTGGCCGCGATCTCTAAGGTTAACCTTAACCTTGCGAATATCGCCGCCAAAGCCAATATGCATCTCCACCATATAGCGGGTTTCAGTGCCTTGCGAATTACTGACCGTCGAGGTTTTCACTATCTTGGCGCTCAGGCGTTTACGCTCTCCGGCAGCATTTTCAGTCGTAAACCAGATCAGTTTGCCGACATTATCTTTCATCTTCTTAGCGCTACCGCCTTGGATCTCAAGATCATAGGCATGCAAAGAGGTGTTACCTGCACCAGTGTCGATCCGCGCTTGATAAACAAGCCCGGCTTCATTAACCGTCATCTTGGCTGTTTGTCCAATCACAGCTTTTTGCTCTGCATGAGCCGGCGCCAACATGAGTAGCGCAATTAAGGTCAACATTCTCAACATATACAAGTTCCTAAATTCGATGAAACAAAAGCCGACTCTGCGTCGGCTTAATTGGTAATCCTAAAGCTTGAAAATCAAGCCGTTATCCACTGCATTGCCTCTGTGACATCTTGGCGGGCAAAAACCTTTACAGGACAAGGCGCCATATAGGCCATGACTTTGGCGGTATTAGCAACCCATTCTTTGTCTGTGATGATGGCGACTCGAGTAAAATCCGTCAAATGAAAGAATCCTAATTTGGCGTCATCCCACAGCGTCTCAACAGAAAAGCCTTCAAATGCTTCACTAAATTCATACCAGAGCTTAATGCTTGAGTGATCTTGTAACTTAGTCTCAATAGCTGGCACCAATTTATCTTGATAATCGGCTCGGGTCAGCACTCCTTGTGCTTTAACCGCAACGATATCGTCATTAAATCCTGATAATAATTGGATCATCGTCCTCTCCCCACTCAATGCCGCTAATAGACAAAATGATAAACAAACAGACAAAATAGAGTACTGGTACAGATGCAATGGGTCAGGTGCTCGCTGATATTAGGGCCTACTCTGACATATCTGTAATGACGCATAAATTGTACCCCAAGCCAAACCAAGATAAAGGGCACAAAAGGCAAAGAGACAACAAAAGGAATAAAGCCCCAGCCAAAGGCTAACGCATTGGCACTGAAAAGTTGAAACGCGAACCAAAACAGCACGAGAATAGCGTAAATAATAAAATGTTGTTTACTGATTGAGGCTGCTGACATCAACAAAATTTTCCGAACCCGGCATTTAATCTAACAGTAGGTATAAAGCGAGATCTTCTCAAGCGATGAGTTGTAAACACCTGTTACTGATTACAAATTTACGCTTGCTGCATCTTGGCGATTTCCTGATCGAATAAGTTTTTGATCAAGCCAGAAAATTCTGTGATAAACAGAGTTTGGTCTGTCGTGGCGTTATGGTTAGCGACCTTAGCTAAAATCTCTTCTAAATCATAGACGATAGCATCGACCTCTCTGATCACCATATTACGTTCAGCAAACGTTAAAGAGGGATTTTGACCACACACCATGATGATCTGCGCCGCAAGTTGTTCTTCAAACAACTCCATCACAGTCTCACCACCCATCTCGCCGGCTTCAGAGGCTTCGAAAAGTCCTAAATGCTCAGTAAGATATTGTATTAAATGTATGTACCCGTCTTTATCAGTAACCATTTTTAGCCCTAAACACACGACTTAACTAAGAGCATGGTATAGCCCATGCTCAATATCCAGTTTATACCGCCATTATGGTATAAATCCTGTTGCTAATCTTGTTGTCAGTGCACGTTTTTAACGCTTTAGTGTTAATACAAATGAAACAGGCACGGCCAGACTAATAGAAGATAAGCCTGCCAGTTCTCTCAGCTTTTCAACCCCGGATGTAAAACCAAAGTCGGCGGCATTCACCACCAGAGGGGCTTCACTGGCCACCATCAGCTTATCCTTAGCCAACTTGGCAACGCTAACCATCACAGGTATTGTCTGGCTTTCTCCATGCAGACTAATGCTTGCCTCAATGGTCATCGACATTATGCTTCCCACGCTGGCCTGCTCTATCTGGCTGCCATCAACTTTTGCACTCAATTTCAATGCCGGATACTGCGCCGTCTCAAATAAGATCTCTTTCATACGTTGGTCGCGGATATCGACATTGGTCACTACACTGCTCAGCGGAATAGACAAAGAGAAAGCCCCCGCATCACTTAGCTCACCCGAGACTTCGGAAAAATGATGCACTTCAGCAATATCACCTTTCTTTATCGAAATGAAATTAACCCGTGATCCCTCATTACTCACCTGCCAACTAGCCGAATAGGCATTTAAGCTTAACATCCCCAAACCGACTGCCATGATTAATGTCTTCATTTTTCTCTCCATCTGATTGACAAGTGTCCATTGAAACTCGCGTGAATAAAAAATCACCTAGTTTAATGATTAACAAGATGATCTTAACTATATTAGCCTAATACAACAGATTATGAATCACTAAATTAGTCGCAACTAAAAAGCCCTAACAATGTTAGGGCTTTTATTTATTTGTGGATTAGGCTTTCTTCTTCGCCTTAGGCTTGGCCTTGGTTTTCGTCTCGCTGACCCACTTTCCATCAATATATTTGGCTATCCAACCTGTCGCCTTGCCATCGACCTCAGTGGCAACATACTGCTCCTTGGTCTTGCGGCTAAAGCGCACAAAGGCCTTGTTACCTTCATCATCGGTCACTGGTGCATCGGCTAAATACTGGTATTTCGGCCAAAGCAGATCTCGGTATTTGACCAACTCCTGTACCAGAGGTGCTCGGGTTTCACGAGATTTAGGGAAAGTACTGGCCGCCATAAAGATGCCAGCCGCCCCATCACGTAAGACGAAATAACCGTCTGACTTGGTGCAGTTGAGCTCAGGTAGATGGATAGGATCTTCCTTCGGTGGTGCAACTTCGCCATTTTTTAACAGCTTGCGAGTATTTTTACACTCACTATTGGTACAACCGAAATACTTACCAAAGCGACCGTTCTTCAGCTCCATATCATTGCCGCAGCGATCACATTCAATGATTGGGCCTTCATAGCCTTTGATCTTAAACTGACCCTGCTCAACCTCATAGCCACCACACATAGGGTTGTTACCACAAACGTGCAGCTTACGCTTTTCATCGATGAGATAACTGTCCATAGCCGTGCCACACACGCCACATCTGTGTTTTGCACGCAGCGCATCGGTTTCGGCATCTTCGCTGTTTTCACTGACCGCTTCTTCACCCGGCGTCAGGTTCATGGTTGTCTTACAACGCTCTTTCGGCGGCAAAGCATAACCCGAACACCCAAGGAATACGCCTGTGGTACCGGTACGAATCCCCATAGGACGTCCGCAAGTCGGGCAAGCAATATCCGTCAGCACCATCTCGTTAGGACGCATGCCACCTTCTTCCGGCGGCAATTCGGCTTTCTCAAGCTGAGCGGTGAGATCTTTATAGAAGTTGTCGAGTACCTTCTTCCATTCGAGCTGGCCCTGGGCAACGTTATCCAGTGTTTGCTCCATGCCAGCGGTAAAGTCGTAGCTCATCAGATCTTCAAAGCTACCAATGAGACTTTCACTGACGATTTCGCCCATCTTCTCGGCATAGAAGCGACGATTCTCCACTTTCACATAACCGCGATCTTGAATCGTTGAGATGATGGTGGCATAGGTCGAAGGTCGCCCAATTCCTCGCTTTTCAAGCTCTTTGACCAAAGACGCTTCACTATAACGTGCTGGCGGCTTAGTAAAGTGCTGTTTAGGCAGAAGCTCGTTCAAAGCCAACACATCACCTTCTGCGACTAGAGGTAAAGTGCTATCTTCTTCGTTTTTCTTCTTAATCGCGGTCTGTACGCGCGTCCAACCGTCAAACTTAAGCGTTCGTCCGCTGGCTTTAAGCTCATAATCTCCAGCCGTCACCGTAAGGCGTGTTGCATCATATTTCGCAGGCGTCATCTGACAGGCCACGAATTGACGCCAAATCAGCTCATAAAGGCGCTGAGCATCACGCTCCATATCGGTCAGACTGCTGGCGGTCACACTCACATTAGAAGGACGAATCGCTTCGTGAGCCTCTTGAGCGCCCTCTTTGCTACCATATCGAATTGGCGCATCGGGTAGATACTTATCACCAAACTCTTTGCCTATCATCTCACGCACACTATCGAGCGCTTCCTGACTTAAGTTGGTCGAGTCGGTACGCATATAGGTGATGTGACCCGCTTCATACAGCCGCTGCGCCATCATCATGGTTTTCTTCACACCAAAACCAAGACGCGTACTGGCCGCCTGCTGAAGCGTCGACGTAATAAAAGGTGCCGAAGGCTTGCTTGAGGTCCCTTTGACCTCACGACTGGTCACCTGATACTGGCTATCAGTTAACGCCTCGACGGCCACCATAGCCTGGGCTTGGTTAACCGGATTAAAGCTCTCACCTTGGAACTTAGCCACCTGCATCTTAAGCGGTTCATTACCTAAGGTGGTTAGCTGGGCATGAATATCCCAAAACTCTTCGGGCACAAAGGCCTTAATTTCACCTTCACGCTCAACCACCAGACGAGTCGCCACCGACTGCACACGACCCGCTGAAAGGCCGCGTGCCACCTTTTTCCACAGCAGCGGTGATACCATGAAGCCCACCACACGATCGAGAAAACGCCTCGCCTGCTGCGCATTGACCATATTGGTATTAAGCTGCGACGGATGACTAAAGGCTTCTTGAATCGCACTCTTAGTGATCTCGTTAAAGACCACGCGCTGATAGCGCTCTGGATCCCCACCAATCACTTCTTGAAGATGCCATGCAATTGCCTCCCCCTCTCTATCCAAATCGGTTGCGAGAAAGATATGATCTGCATTTTCAGCAAGTGACTGTAATTCTTTAACGACTTTTTCTTTACCCGGCAAGGTTTGATACTTTGCCTTCCAACCTCGCTCTGGGTCGACACCCATACGCGCGACCAGTGCTTTTTTCGCTTTGTCTGCCTTATATTTTGCCTTTTCTTCGGGGGACATCTTGCGCACTTCAGCGGGCGTTTTCGTTGCCGAACTCGCGTCACTGCTCGAAGATGTAGGGAGATCACGGATGTGACCTACACTCGATTTTACGATGTAATCTTTGCCGAGATATTTATTAATAGTCTTGGCTTTGGCCGGTGATTCGACAATAACTAGCGATTTACCCATAGAATGATCTGCGCCAAAAAGTCTCAAAATTCTGTAAATTGGCTCCATATATAGAGGGTTGTATCAATAGTTTCAAGCTAATCCCTACTTTATTTGTTACGGCGAGCCAATTTTTAACCGTTTTTGAAAAAAATGTGAAAAATAATATTGCGTAATTAAAAACTAATATTTCATTATTCCCTATCTAGCAAGCAATACTTATGCATTTCTGAGCCGATATCACAGATAAGGCCGATTTCCCCTAGCTTGTTAAGCCCTAAAGCTCAAGTATACTGGTCCACAAATTCAACGAATTACTCCGCCATCTCCAGCTGTGTTGAGATGGAAAATTAAAGCAATAATAACTTGAAGGATGTGCAATGAAGCATTACGAAGCAAATTTTGATGGACTCGTCGGACCGACACATAATTATGCGGGACTGTCTTATGGCAATGTGGCTTCTTTAAATAATGCTGCCGCTGTCTCCAGCCCTAAGGCAGCCGCGAAGCAAGGACTTAAAAAAGCTAAAGCATTAGCTGACTTAGGCTTAGCCCAAGGGATGCTTGCGCCTCAGGAGCGCCCAGACCTCCACACCTTGCGTCGAATTGGTTTTTCAGGCACAGATGCCGAAGTACTCAATAAAGCCGCTAAGCAGGCGCCTGCGCTCCTTAGAGCCTGTTGTAGCGCATCGAGCATGTGGACCGCCAATGCCGCAACGGTATCTCCAAGCGCCGATACCCATGACGGTAAAATTCATTTCACGCCGGCAAACCTAGTAGACAAGCTCCATCGCAGTATCGAACCTGTTACCACTGGCAATATTTTAGCGGCCACCTTTAACAACTCTCGCTACTTCCACCATCATCAGCACCTGCCAGAGCACGTGAGCTTCGGCGATGAAGGCGCGGCCAACCACACTCGTCTATGCAGTGAATATGGCCATGCCGGTATCGAGCTATTTGTCTATGGCCAGGAAGCAACCAATCCAAGTGCGCCCAAACCAAAGAAATATCCGGCAAGACAGACGCTAGAAGCCTCACAAGCTATCGCTCGTCTTCATCAGCTCGATGACGAGAGCAGTGTCTTTATCCAGCAAAATCCCGATGTCATCGACCAAGGCGTGTTCCATAACGATGTGATCGCCGTGGGTAACCAGAATGTGCTTTTCTATCATGAGCAAGCATTTGTTGACACCCAAAAGAAGCTGGCCGAGATCCAAGATAAATTTAACGGTAAAGCGCTGCATTTCATTGAAGTGCCGACCGCGAAAGTGGGCATCCAAGATGCGGTGAAGAGCTATCTGTTCAACACCCAGATCGTCACCCTACCAAA
Source organism: Shewanella marisflavi (assembly GCF_002215585.1). NCBI lineage: Bacteria > Pseudomonadati > Pseudomonadota > Gammaproteobacteria > Alteromonadales > Shewanellaceae > Shewanella > Shewanella marisflavi. The sequence goes on along the minus strand of NZ_CP022272.1, from coordinate 1,851,527 downwards.
CGGTGAGATGGCAATTATTGCACCAACTAACTGTCAGGAAAATGAAGCCGTCTATGCCTACCTTAACGAGTTAGTGACCTTTGGTACGCCAATTAAGCAGGTACACTATTTCGATGTGAAGCAGAGTATGCAAAACGGTGGCGGACCAGCCTGTCTGCGCCTACGTGTCGCCATGAATGAAACAGAACTCGCAGCGGTTAACCCTAATACGCTGATGAATGATGAATTGTTTAACAGGCTCAACCTTTGGGTGGACAAGCATTACCGTGATGAGCTCGCCATCAATGACCTCGCCGATCCACAGCTCATCATTGAGTCACGCACGGCACTCGATGAGCTGACGCAGATCATGAAGCTAGGCAGCGTCTATCAGTTCCAGAAATAAACGGTATACGAGTTACAAAAGCAAAAGCCATCTTTAAGATGGCTTTTTTGTACTTAACAACTGTCAACTTAAAGTCATCATCTTTCGCTAGTTTCATTAAACTAGTAACGATCTTTACTCTACGTGATCACCTCTAATACGGAAGGATTACTATTATTACTCAGTGAATTAATAGTAGATAAATTCAGGAGTCCCCTATCATAGCCATTTCTTTCACCCCAAAAAAAGCGCACTGTTTTCAGTGCGCTTTCTATACATTCCAACATCAACCTATTGAATAACAATAGGTATCTTAGCTAACTCGGTAACATCACCTTTAGGAGTTGTCGCTTCGATAATGAGTGTTCCTGCATCTGGTTGTTCTGCACCTTTAATAGTAACACTATAGGGAATAGAGCTGTTAACGTTAGTCGACTCAACAGTGTAGCTTCCCTTACTCGCTAAACTACCTGCCGATGGAGTAAATGTGATCACAGTTCCCGCAGGCAATGGTTGATTATGCAAGTCTCCGATTATAATTGATACGCCACCAGTAGACTTTCCTAGAATATCAAGTGTTTGATTACCATTAAGTCCCTTACATGGATCCGTATCTGTGCCATCTTCAATACAACTATCAACAATGACTGGCGTCGAAGCAACCGCACTGCTTCCTGACATAACAAGTACCAAAGAGGCTCTTACATCCAATGATTTATTCGCTGCTGAACAACCTGCATGTGGCGTGTTATTAGCGTCTAAAGAGCAAAGACTGCCATTATATACACCATCAGCGACATCAAATTCCTTATTATTGTTAAAATCTACAAAGGTTTCGGCATCACCACCTGCTTCACCATCGTCCTTTGGATTAAATAATCCATCTTCATTGTGATCTACAAAGGCTTCGTCTAAATCATAAGGGTTTCCCGATACATCTTGCTTAGTTTTAAAATCTTCAAACTCTGCTAAATCGAAACGTCCATTACCATTGAGATCAGGAAAAGACTCTTCACCGATAGCCCTTGCCAGAATAGTCACTCGTCCACCATATGGCTGCCCGATATCGGCTCCTAACGAGGGTTCTTGGCCAAGATCAAACAATGTCTTACCGGTAGGCCTTGGGTTCTGACTTGACCACGTCACCGAACAGACGCCTCCTTGCGTTGTACAAGATGAATCGATAACGCCACCTTCTGTTGTAAAGGAAACTGCCGTGCCATCCGGTACAGGGTTATTAAATGCATCAGCCAAACGTGCCGTAATGCTCACTGCTACGCCATCATAATCCCAACCTTCAGGGTTAAGAATATTTGCAGAAAGAGAAAAACTATCCTGATCAGGTAAGCCGGTCGAAATAACCAGCAAATTTGATTGACTGGAAATTTCTGGAGAACTGCCGTCAACAACCGCTGTCACTCGAACAGAAGTCGCAACAGTGCCAGAGTTAACAACAGTTTGTACTATACCTTGGCTGTTAGTCGTTGCAGTCAGAGGATCTAAGACAATATCTCCCGTATCAGAGTTTAGCGAAAAGTTAACCCTTTGGTTACTTACGGGATTACCATTGTTGTCCATCACCTGGAACTTAACGGTTGATGATTCCGCACCGCCGGTTCCTTTCAAACGAATAAGTTCAGGTACAGCTTCAACAAACTTGATACTGCCAACACTTGCAGGCAAAACATTGACTGTTGCCTTAGCTGATAATGATTTACTGCCAACGACTGCATTGACATTTATAGCGTCATCACCCACACAACCTTTAGCAAGGTAAGTCGTGGTTGCAACACCATTAACAGCAACGACCGGCGTACTTATCTCAGCTTCAGCAGGTGTTTTGTTGGCACAAACAGACGAAAACTTGACTTCGACGGGCTCGGTAAAAGAATTACCAGCATCATCTTGAAGTGTAACAGATATGCTAGCTGTACCACCTGCGGAAACTACTGATGGCGAAACAGCGGCGATTTCTGATTGGAAAGGATCGCCACTCCCCATCAATACATTCGTGGCACCCACTTTAAAGACTAATTCTGCCTTTTCGCCTGTCACTAGTGTCGCTGTTGCAATACCAGCTCCTGGCTGAGTTCCTGCTAATATTTGCACATAAGCTTTACCATCTTCAGTAGCGGCAGTCTCAATCGGCAATTCGCCAATGTCACTCGAAAACTTTACGATAGTCGCTTTTGTAATACCAGAAACTGTAGCGACCAAATAACCCGGAGATAAAGACGAAATAGTACTGATTGGCGTCATTGAAGTTAAATCATCAACCAAAATCAGAGCAACTTGCGCACCACCTGTAGGCGCTCCACCATCTCCCTGAGTATTGAAAGAAATTGATGCTTCTACCGACTTACCACTTTCAATTTCAACAGAGGCGGTTATCTTTCCCGATCCTAGCTTATCACCAGGCAGAACATCAATAACCACCTTACCCGCTGAATCAGTAACACCACTGTCAGGGGTCAGTCCCCCTTCACCTTCCAGAGCAAACACAATACGAGCTCCTGGTAAAGGAGAACTGTTTTTGGTGAGTGTTGCATGCAATTTTCCCGGTTGAGCATTAGATATGTCTGTAGTGGGCTCACCACTTCCATTCACCAATGCAAGCGTTAGAGTATAAACATCCTCGCCTGGTGTCGGAGATCCTCCAGAACCATCATCTGTGACACTTCCCCCGCCACTACAGGCAACAATAAAAAGTAAAAATAAATATGAGGTAAAAACTTTAAACGCTGACTTCATTGTCAGACTCCCTGTTACTCAGATTATCATTAAAAGCATCTGCTTATTACTTATAGGCTAACATTACACAATTTTCCCATAACTTTTCCATCACTAATCGCGATTAAAGACGTAAAAGCGGTAAAAACTTTAACTATTTTCCCATTTCATCACCTTAGGTTTCTTGCTAGGCTTTAGGGGCAAATTGAAAAGCATAAAAATAATACAGGAAGCACTATGTCTGGCACGCAAAACAAGAAGATTGGCCTCACCGGAAAAATACTCATTGGTATGGGTGGAGGCATTTTAACCGGGCTGCTTCTTCGCAGTTTCTTTCCCGGTAGCGAGTTTATCGAAGAGTATATTACTAACGGCCTGTTAAACGTGGTCGGCAGTATTTTTATCTCCAGTTTACAGATGTTGGTCGTCCCTCTGGTCTTTATCTCCTTGGTATGTGGTACCTGTTCACTCAGTGACCCCTCATCCTTAGGTAGACTAGGCGGAAAAACCATCGCTTTTTATCTATTTACCACAGCGATTGCTCTCTCTATGGCCATTTTGGTCGCCCTCTTAGTTCATCCAGGCAATGCCTCTCTGGCCGCCGAAAACATGCAATACAGCGTCAAAGAAGCCCCTAGCCTATCGAATGTATTGATCAATCTCGTTCCCCGTAACCCAATACAGGCGATGACAGAAGGGAATATGCTGCAGATCATCATTTTTGCGGTGATTTTCGGTTTCGCTATCTCCCATATTGGTGAGCGCGGTAAACGCGTTGCGGCACTATTTAACGATTTAAATGAAGTGATCATGCGCGTGGTCACCCTAATCATGCAACTGGCACCTTACGGTATATTTGCCCTTATGGGTAAACTGGCCTTAACCTTAGGTCTTGAGACTTTTGAAAGCGTAGTGAAATATTTCATGGTGGTGCTAGCGGTTTTATTAGTACACGCCTTTGTCAGCTATCCAGTGCTATTAAAACTCTTCTCAGGGTTAAGCCCATTTACCTTTATTCGCAAGATGCGTGATGTGCAGCTGTTTGCTTTTAGCACCGCCAGCTCTAACGCTACCCTACCGGTCACCTTAGAAACGTCTGAGCATCGTCTGGGGGTCGACAATAAGGTGGCTTCATTCACCTTGCCTCTGGGCGCCACCATTAATATGGACGGTACCGCCATTATGCAAGGTGTCGCGACTGTCTTTATCGCCCAGGTATTTGGTATCGATCTGACTATTACCGATTATGCTATGGTCGTGGTAACAGCTACCCTCGCCTCTATCGGCACCGCGGGTGTCCCTGGAGTAGGCCTTATCATGCTAGCTATGGTACTTAACCAAGTTGGACTTCCGGTCGAAGGTATCGCGCTTATCATGGGTGTTGACCGACTGCTGGATATGGTTCGCACCGCAGTCAACGTCACCGGTGACTCGGTTGCAACGCTTATCATTGCCAAATCGGAAAATGCCTTTAATCAAGAGACCTTTGATGACCCTCAAGCAGGTAAAACTGCCGGTAGCTTCATCGATCAGGTTAACGCCGAACTTAAAGAGTAAGGCCGAATATTTCCCATTAAAAAGGCGTCCATTGGACGCCTTTTTTGTATTTAATCAGCACTGATTAAAACGCTAACTTATCTTTCCCAGTAAGCTTCTTCTAGGCTATCTTCACGCTCAGGCAGACCGCGAGATAACCTTGGGCTATGCTGAGCCAACACCTCATAAGCCACGCGATTCGCGTACTTACAAATTTGCGAGAAAGAGGAGTAACACAAGCCATCACGCTTATGTTTGCTCGAACCGGGTACATTCGCCTTGTGATATGTATTAGAGGCAAGATCGTGCAATAAGGCAGCCAAGGCACCATCGCCAGCGCCATTAGTGTTGCGAATGATCTCTGGCCCGCCCATATAAGGAGAGATATGTGCAAACACCTTGATTGGCGTCTGACAATCACTCTTTAACTTAGGCCGTGAAAACTCATAACGATTGAATTCAGGTATCGCACCTGGTAGCAGTGTATGGCTGGTTTCACGCTTTTCTGAATCTTCGGTATAACCTGCAGTATAAAGTCCCAGTGGTCCGGCAGTACTTAGCACCATATCACACCACTCAAGTGCGGCATTGCTAGCACTTAGCGGGTCTCTAAAACCTGTCAGGGCTTCGCCTTCATCTTCGTTCATCGCCAATATGGTGACATTTTCTTTGATAAACTCTATCCACCACTTAGGGTCTTCCTCGATCAAAAAGCGTGTGCCTAAGGTCAACACCACAGGAACATCCGCCGCCTTGGCATACTCAATTGCTTTCATCGCCGCATCGGTGATCTTATCGCCACCGCTGGCGCGCATCAGGTACGCGGTTAAAACCAATGCAGACGATGACTGCACAATCTCTTGATCGATATATTCAGGCGTGAGCTTATCCATCGAGCCCTTACTGATAGCGAAAGTGCGCTCGCCGCACTCTGAAATCAGCGTAAAACAACGGCCAATAGGCCCATCAACCGGTTGTAGATAGTTGAGATCCACCTTAGAAGAGGTGTTGCACAGATAACGATAGGCATAGCTGCCGACTTCTATATGATTGCTCATCACGCCAAACAGCACTGAGCGGTCATCTGCTAATATCGAGTAGTTGTGCACTGTATTACCTATGGTGCCGCCAGCAAACTCATCGCTGATCAGATCAGAGGCTTTAAGCTCGTTGTAGAGCTGATGTGCTTTCTCGTCATCTATCAGTGTGGAATTGCCCTTAGGCAAGGCATAACGGCTTAGTAGTTCATCGCCAACTTTCGCCTCTATATCGACCAACGTCTGGTCTATCCCACTGATGTGAGTGGAAACATGCTGTGGCTGCAGCGTTAACTGAGCCATTAATGGATCACGATTCTTAACTGGAAAGTAATGTTTCGACTTACGCTGACCAGGAAATTTCATACAGAACTCACTCTTATCGCATCCATGCAAAATCAAATTCGCATAAACAGCACGCTAGACCCCCTTAGCGCACTGCTTACCATGCCGCGTTAATTGAACAAATTGACGCGGGCACCATCGCCTTCAAAAATCGGCGGCAGATCGTACCATATAAAATAGCATTGGGCAGTGATTTATGCCTTTCTATTGCGCATCACTGCTTAAGATTTAAGCCAACCAGCCGCCTGTTCGGCAACCAACTCCGCAAGCAGGTGAATATGAGCCTTATCATCGTTCAAACAGGGAATAAAATGATAAGCCTCGCCGCCTGCCTCCATAAAGCTCTCTTTCCCCCCTATCGATATCTCTTCCAGGGTTTCGAGACAATCCACCGCAAACGCAGGGCAGAGAATATCAATCCGCTTCACACCTTGCTCAGGCAAGCTTTCCAGCAGTGTATCGGTGGCAGGCGTCAACCACTCCTCCTTGCCAAACTTAGACTGAAAACAGAGGCGCCACTGGGATGCAGACAGGCCTAATGCCTCGGCTAGCAGTTCGGCGGTTTGCTGGCATTGCGCCTGATAAGGATCGCCCTCAGTCACGTAGCGCAGCGGAACCCCATGAAAGGACATTAACAGACAATCACCCTGCCCGTTAGCTTGCCAATGACGACGCACCGAATCGGCCAGCGCCGCTATATAAGCGGGATGTTGATAGTATTCTTTACTAAAACGGGTTTCTGGATAGTTACGTCTACCCTTGTAGTCGCTGGCAATCGCATCAAACACGGGCGCTACCGTCGAGCAGGAATATTGGGGATACAGGGGTAATACCACAAGGCGTTCAACCCCCTTGGCCAGCAAGTTATCAATACCTGCTGACAGTGAAGGATTGCCATAACTCATGCCCAACTCAACTGGGATATCAACCCCGTGTCTTACGCTTAGCAGCTCACTCAAGGCGCTACGCTGACGCTCGCTGATCACCATCAAGGGTGAGCCTTCAGGCCACCAGATAGACTCATATAGCTTGGCTACCGCCTTGGGACGGGTATTGAGAATGATGCCATTGAGTATCGGTTTCCAAATCCAGGGATTCAGATCGACCACACGAGGGTCGCTAAGAAACTGTTTTAAGAACTGCTTAACGTCTTTAGGGGTTGGTGTATCGGGCGTGCCGAGGTTAACCAACAAGACACCAAGCTTAGCGGGAGATAAGTTGTCGACGTTGTTCAAGAGTGACTCTGCTCATATTCGTCTGGCAAGGATAGCGATAGGCTAGCATCGGCCCTACCATAAAAAAAGCCCACCTAGGTGGGCTTTTTTAAATATGAGAAGCAGTTCATAAAGTGCTTAAGTTTAAAGCGCTTAAATTACCCAATCGTCTTAACGATTGCTGCACTTACATCACCAACACTTTGAGTACCGTCGAACTTGTTGTAGGTAAGCTTGCCCTGGGCAGCCACTTTACCGTAATACTCAACCAGCGGCTTAGTCTGCTCATGGTAGATCCCCAGACGCTTACGCACTGTGCTCTCTTCGTCATCAGGACGAATAGCCAGATCTTCACCCGTCACATCATCTTTACCTTCCACTTTTGGTGGGTTGTAAACGATATGATAAACACGACCTGAACCAGGGTGTACACGACGTCCGCTCATGCGCTTAACGATCTCTTCGTCAGGCACATCGATTTCAATTACATGATCGATCTCGATGCCGCTAGCCGCCATCGCATCGGCCTGTGGAATAGTACGGGGGAAACCATCAAGTAGGAAACCTTTAGCACAATCATCTTGTGCGACGCGCTCTTTGACCAAGCCAATAATCAGCTCATCAGAAACCAGCTGTCCTGCATCCATCACTTTCTTTGCTTCTAATCCAAGAGGCGTACCCGCTTTAACGGCTGCACGGAGCATATCGCCCGTAGAAATTTGTGGCACACCGTATTTTTCCATGATGAATTGGGCTTGAGTACCTTTACCGGCACCAGGGGCACCTAATAGCATAATGCGCATCTGAGAGTCCTCTTATTTCGCATAGATTTGATTATTAGTTTTATCATTGGGCGGCGATCTTCGCATAAAAGACCGCCCATTTGAAGGGCTGTAGCGCCAGTTTTAATTCGACTTTAGGCTGATACCACACAATCCACTACAGCAAATTTAAATGCCAGCATGAACAACTGCGCCATCAGCCTAATGACATTCCTGCTTAATAGAGCAAGGTGTATAATTTGCGACGATATTGATTAGCCAGCGTATGTCCTTGACCTAAAGCGGTAAGGATCTCCATATAAAGTTGCTTGATCTCGCCTTGCTCCGCCTGCAGATCGGTTTTCAATACCTGATAGAGCCTCTCGAGCGCCTCCTCGTCCCGTTTCGCCCCATGCAGTGCCTTAGCAAGTAACAAGAGCTTGGTATAATCGGCAGGGTTTTGCTCAACGTCTTCCAACAGGTTTCTGATCTCTGGGGTATCGGCAGCGTCCAGCGCCAAAGAGAGTTTCGCCTTAAGGCTCTGATAGTAGGCGTCTTGATCGGCAAGGCCTATACCATCGAGCAGCACCTTAGCCTGGTTAATCTCAGAGGTCGACAGTAATGCATCGGCATACACCAGCGATACCTCAGCCGTCTGGCACTCCTGATAAGCTTGTTTTATTAGCGGCAAGGCTCCTTCAGCATCGCCCTCGGCCAGTTGCACCTTGGCCTGATTTAAAGCGATTTGCCAGGCTTTTGGTAGATGCTGGTCAAGCAGTGCCTCAACTTGCGGCGCCTCTTGCATGCCGGCAAATCCATCTACAGGTTTCCCCTCTTTTAACACCAGGGTTGTCGGTAGGCTCTGGATCTGGAAATAGTTAGCAATCTCCATCTCCTGGTCGCAATTCACCTTAGCTAATACGAAACGCCCCTGCGCAGCGATTTGAGTTAGCATTTGCACAAGTTGCTGACTTTCAGGACTCTGCTGACTCCAGAAAGTCAATACAACGACTTGCTGCATCGACGCATCGACCACTTGCTGAATATTTTCTTTGGTTAAATCCAATACTGAATCCATAATGTCTCTTTTTTGAGAGTGCCTCTCTATGTGAGAGCATCTCTTTATCCGAAAGAGACTCTTTATCTGAGAGACTCTTTATCTCAGAGAACAGTGTCTCTGTTGGTAAATATAGATAAGTAGATAGCATAAGAGGCAGTCAAACTGCCTCTTACACACTCTAGCTTAGGATTATTTTACACCCGCTAACAACATCTTGTTCATCAATTTAATGAAGGCTGACGGATCGGCCAGGCTACCCTTTTCTGACAATTGCGCCTGCTGTAGAAGCAACTCGGCCCACTGACCAAACACCTCTTCATCCTGCTCACTGTCTAAACGCTTCACCAGAGGATGCTCAGGGTTAAGTTCGAACACTGGCTTACTTTCTGGCACGGCTTGCCCTGCGGCCTGCATCAGCTTGATCATCTGAGATGACATTTCACCGGCGCCGGCAACCACACAGGCTGGTGTATCGGTCAAACGACTGGTCACCTTAACCTCGGCTACCTTATCACCCAGCACCTCTTTGACGCGCTTCACTAAGCCTTCAGACTCGCTTTCCAGCTTCTCTTGTGCCTCTTTCTCGGCAGCATCTTCGAGGTCGCCAAGTTCAAGGTCACCACGGGTCACTGAGTGCAACTGCTTGCCATCGAATTCGGTGAGGTGGTTAATCAACCACTCGTCGATACGCTCAGACATTAAGAGCACTTCGATGCCTTTCTTACGCAGCAGTTCAAGGTGAGGGCTGTTCACCGCCGCCTCATGGCTGTCGGCTACGATATAGTAGATCTTGCTCTGCCCTTCCTTCATGCGCTCAACATAGTCACTTAGTGACACTGTATGAGCCGCCTCATTGGTGTGAGTCGAGGCGAAGCGCAGCAGGCCGGCAATCTTCTCCTTGTTGGCAAAATCTTCTGCCGGGCCTTCTTTTAATACCTGACCAAACTCTGCCCAGAAGCTTTGATACTTCTCAGGGTCGTTCTTGGCCAGTTTTTCCAGCATGCCCAGTACACGCTTAGTGACAGCGGTGCGCAGCGCAGTAGTGATCTTGTTATCTTGTAAGATCTCACGTGACACGTTAAGTGGCAGATCGTTTGAGTCGATAAGACCCTGCACGAAACGCAGGTAACTCGGCATGAACTGCTCAGCATCATCCATCACGAATACGCGCTGCACGAACAACTTCAACCCATGTTTACGGTCACGGTTCCACAGATCCCAAGGCGCCTTTGAAGGAATGTATAACAGGCTAGTGTATTCCTGCTTACCCTCGACGCGGTTGTGACTCCACAGCAGAGGATCGGCAAAATCATGGGAGATATGCTTATAAAACTCCTGATACTCTTCGTCTGTAATGTCGCTCTTGTTGCGAGTCCACAGGGCGGTAGCTTTGTTCATCGCCTGCCAGTGACCTTCGGTAGCAGGAATGGCTTCACCGCCCTCCTCTGTCGCTTCCTGGGCAGGTGTACCTTCTTGCCACATCTCTACCGGTACCGAGATATGATCTGAGTATTTAGTGATGATAGAGCGCAGACGGTAATCGTTGGCAAACTCTTTCTCTTCTTCACGAAGATGCAAGATGATCTCTGTGCCGCGGCTCTCTTTAACAATGTTTTCGACAGTGAATTCGCCTTCACCCGCCGATTCCCACTGCACAGCCTCATCGGCAGCATGTCCGGCGGCGCGAGTGCGTACGGTAACCTTATCAGCCACGATGAAGGCCGAGTAGAAGCCCACACCAAACTGACCAATCAGCTGTGAGTCTTTAGACTCATCGCCAGAGAGGTTCTTGAAAAATTCCGCCGTACCCGACTTAGCGATGGTACCCAGATGCTCGATCACGCCATCACGGGTCATACCGATACCATTATCTTCAATGGTCACAGTGCCTTTTTCACTGTCGGCACTGACACGGACTCTCAGCTCGCCGTCGCCTTCATAAAGCTCATCTTTGGTAAGAGCCTCATAGCGAAGTTTATCGGCCGCATCGGCGGCGTTAGAGACCAATTCACGCAAGAAAATCTCTTTATTGGAGTATAAAGAGTGGATCATCAAATTTAGTAGTTGTTTGACTTCTGTTTGAAAGCCATGGGTTTCTTGGTGTGACATGGATGTTTCCTTCTCTATTTCACAAAAACGCTTATGGCTTAAGAGATGGGGCTGTATTTTTGCTTTTCAAGCCAAAAATCGACAATCAGGTTTATTTGCTCAAAAAAAATCCAGTTCATAAGGAACTGGATTTCTATTACTGAGCTTAACGGCCCTTATAACGGAATGCGGCCATTAAAGGAAAGCGCCAGCGTGGTGCTGTCGACATATTCCAGCTCGCCGCCAACCGGTACGCCATGCGCAATACGGCTCACTTTAATCTCATGTTGTTTCGCCATATCGGCGATAAAGTGCGCCGTGGCATCCCCTTCGACCGTTGGGTTAGTGGCCAAAATAAGCTCACTTACCTCACCTGCGGCCAAATGAGTTTCAAGCAGACTCAGCCCCAGCTCATCAGGCCCCACACCATCGAGTGGCGACAGATGCCCAAGCAACACAAAATAACGGCCAGAAAAATGGCCACCGGCTTCGATAGCCAGTACGTCCGCAGGCGTCTCCACCACACAGATAAGATCTGAATTGCCACGACGACTGCTGGCGCAGATGGGACAAAGAGTCTCTTCGGTGAAAGTACGGCAGCTGCTGCAGTGTCCCACATCACTCATGGCACTCGACAGCGACTGGGCAAGCTTGTGCCCCGCCTTACGATCACGTTCTAACAGCTGAAACGCCATGCGCTGTGCCGACTTGGGGCCAACCCCAGGCAGACAGCGCAGCGACTGAATCAACTCATCAACCAGGGGACTGAATTTCATCGTTAGAAAGGCATCTTCATGCCTGGTGGCAGTTGCATGCCGCCAGTCACTTCTGCCATTTTCTCTTTCTGACTCTCTTCGACACGTCTCGCCGCATCGTTACAGGCCGCTGCGATCAAATCTTCCAGCATCTCTTTATCATCTTCGAGCAGGCTTGGGTCAATATCGACCTTACGTACGCTGTGAGAGCCTGTCATAGTGACTTTAACAAGACCAGCACCGGCTTCACCAGTCACTTCCATGCGCGCAATCTCTTCTTGCACCTTGGCCATCTTGTCTTGCATCATCTGGGCCTGTTTCATCAGGTTGCCCATACCGCCTTTTCCAAACATATCGAGTTCTCTTCAATATTAAAAAAACTGGCTAATCTTACTGAATTAGCACCAATAAGCAATCAAAGCTGATCACCAATCTCAAAACTTATGACTTAGCTAGCCCTGTCAGCCCATACGACTCAGTGTTATGACTCATCTGACGACACAAAGTTCGATTTATTGATAAGGGCTATCGTCTGGCCCCTTTTACCCAAAAGCTCTGGCAGATAGCTCAGGCTATCGGGATCGAGTTCCGCTTGCATCATCTGAGTCAGCCACTGAATATTTTCATCCTGCAATAACCCCTGCTGGGCCTGTTGCAACAGTTCCTGATGAAAACGCTGACGGATCTCAAGCGGCGTCTCACGATTTGCCTCTACCCCAACACTAAACTCAATCTGACAACTGTCACCCAGCGCTTTAGCCAGCGCCTCTTCCAGTTGCGCGATGGCACCAGGGGCGGCCAGATGTTTCTGGTTAGGTTTAAGTACCAGCGGCAGTGGTTCACTAAATTGCAAACACACGGCATTGACTGCCAATTGCCTGACCCTGCCACCGATATCCAGCGCCGACATCAAACGATACCATTTAAGATCCGTGTCATGCCCTTGGATCTCCCCCTGCACAGTGGCGCTCAAATGCGGTGAGGCTGTTACGCTCAAAGACGAAGAAGCTGTCACGTTTGTCGCTGTATTGAGCGACTCAGCGGCGGTTTCATTCTCAACGACAGTCGGCGCCTCAGCACTAAGTTCAGGACTCGGCTTTGTGCTTGGCGCATTCTTATCACTATGAAGGCCAGTATGAGAGTCACTATGAGGGCCAGTATGAGAGTCACTCAGCTCATTAGCAGTGTGACTTGGCTGGGCAGGTGATTCCCAAGGAGGCCTGTCTTCATCTGGCACCTGCGCATCTTGAACTGAAGCGTCACTGCCCTGCGCTCGCGCCTGCACCATATCCGCAGCGTTTGAAGCAGAGTTCTGAGCGTTTACCTCGCTCTGCGCCAGGGCGTTATTCCTCGTTTGCGCATCAACTTGGCCCTCGATATCACCAGGCAAGTGATCATCACCCTGTGCATTATCATCGCTGACATTCTCAGCGCTTGAATTATCAGTGCTTGAATTATCAGTGCTTGCATCAGCCTGGCTAGGCCGTTTTGGCGGCACATAAGACTGAGCACCAGCTTGGCTTTTAGAACCTAGTAGCGGCTTTTTTGAGGCACTCTCCTTGGCCAAATCTGCCTCCGCTTCTGCTTCTAAGTCACTTAGCAGATGCTGACGCGCATTTAAGACCGCATCGAGCAGATCATCTTCAAGCACACTTGGCTCAGAAGACGCCGCCTTTTCTGCTTGAGGCTGCTGACGCTCGCCTTGGCTTTGGCCGCTTTCTGGGCTGTGTGCGCCAGTTTGGCTTTGTACTTGATGTTCAGCAGGCGTCTTGGGCGCACTCACCTCCCCCTGTTGATAGGCAAGGTAAGCTTCATAATCGCTAGGGTCGCTCGCATCTTCATCATCGCTGTCGATAAAGAAGTCTGGTTCGAAACTTGCGGCCATCTCTTCGGGCATAGCGCTTGCGTTAACATCGCTTGCAACCGGGGAGCTCGGAGATGAAACAGGATCGACATCGCTGACTTCAGGCTTAATAGCGGCCTGTTCCTCAGTCTGCGCTTTACTCTTAGCTTCGCGCTCTAGCGCCATTCCCTGACTCTGAGCCTGGCTTAAAATCAGATTTTGCTCAGCAAATAAGGCCTGAGCCTGCTCTTCATCATCAATACTCTCATTCGCTGATTCGGCATCAGTAACTGGCATGACATCAGGGGCCCGAATCACATCTGATTCAGGTGCTGGTTCAGACGCTTGTTCTGGCGCTTGTTCTGGCGTTAGTTCAGGTGTGACTTCAGGCGTTGGTTCAAGTGTGGTGTTGGGAGCTGACGTCGCGGGCGACACAGTTGCCGGGCTTAGGCTCTCTGCATCGGTTTTTTTTTCACTATCAATGCCACCAACAGCCGCCTGTTTTGGCACAGACGCTGCGGGTGCAGCCTGATTAGGCTTTTCCGCCGCCTTAGTATTTACTTCTGGCAGCAGGATCTCGCTACCCGCATCATTTTGCCAACGCTGCACCGGGGCCTCGGGCACAAAGGCCACGGCACGTAGCAGCGCCATCTCAAGACCAGATTTTGGATCCGGCGCATGGGGCAGATCTTTACGCCCACTGAGTAGCAACTGATAGTAGAGCTGCACCTGCTCCGGTCTTATCTGCTTGGCAAAGGCCTTGATCTGCTCGGCATATTGAGACAACTGAGCGGCACTTGGGGCGAACTGGGTCAAGGTGATCTGATGTAGCAGCTCAAGCAGGCTACGCAGCACCTCGAAAGGGTCGGCGCCATAAGACAGTACTTCTGCGGTCACATTAAGCAAATTATCGACATCGCCATCACAAAGGGCCTTAAGCAGAACGATCACATGATGCTCATCTATGGTGCCAAGCATGGTTTGCACCTGCCCTAGCTGCACCTGGCCTGCGCCAAAGGCTATCGCCTGATCCGTCAAACTCAAGGCATCACGCATACTGCCGTTTGCTGCCTTGGCCAGCAATTTCACCGCGCCATCGTCATAGGCGACCTGCTCCTGGCCCAAGATGTGACCAAGTTGCAGACAGATCTCATCTAGCGTCAGACTCTTAAGGTTAAACTGCAGGCAGCGGGAGAGAACCGTTACAGGCAGACGCTGGGGATCAGTAGTCGCCAGTAAGAATTTCACATGCTCTGGCGGCTCTTCGAGCGTCTTTAACAGGGCATTGAAACTGCTGCGAGACAGCATATGCACTTCGTCGATCAGATAGACCTTAAAGCGGCCACGACTGGGGCGATACTGCACGTTGTCCAGTAACTCGCGGGTATCATCAACTTTAGTGCGCGACGCCGCGTCCACCTCGATAAGATCCACAAAACGTCCCTGAGTGATCTCAACGCAACTGGCGCATTGACCACAAGGGGATGCGGTGATCCCTTGCTCACAATTGAGTCCCTTGGCAAACAACCTGGCCAAACTGGTTTTACCTACCCCTCGGGTACCGGTAAACAGATAGGCATGATGTAAACGGTTTTGAGTTAAGGCATTGGTCAAGGCATGCAGCACATGTGACTGGCCGACGACTTGCTCAAATGTTGCAGGGCGCCACTTTCTGGCTAACACCTGATATGACATGGAACTCCCCAAGGTTGGCATCTAACAATGACGAAGCGCGCTTCATTAATCAGCAAACAATAACACGGTGCAGACCATCTCGCTAGCAAGCTAAGCGCTTAGCGGGACTAAATTTATCTTTGTGATGCTAGCTTGCAGCATCTTTAACCTATCCTGGCTTTTCACCCGTCATTTTCGTTAAAAAATCGGCTAACCTTGTCATCGTTTACCATCTTCACAGGTATTTAATACCAAGGCAAAAATTGGTTTGTGCGCGGCTCATAGGCGTGGCCCAGATAGCAAAATGCCGCGGCTAAGCCACGGCATTATTAGGCAAAGGTAAGATAAGCGCGTTACTCGCCTTCAAACTCGCACAATGTCATTAGGGCAAGATCCATCTCGGCTAAGCGCTGCTCACCGCCAAGTTCTGGCAAAGAGATCACAAACGCTGCATGGTTTACCTCGCCACCTAACTGACGAATCAGTTTAACGGTCGCCTCAATGGTACCACCCGTTGCCAGCAGATCATCGACCACCAGCACCTTATCACCCGGCTTAATCGCGTCGATATGGATCTCGAGCATGTCATGACCATATTCAAGCTCATAGCTTTCAGAGATAGTCTCGCGCGGTAACTTGCCCGGCTTACGTACCGGCACAAATCCAACCCCAAGCTCTAACGCCAAAGGCGCACCAAAGAGGAAGCCTCGAGCTTCGGTACCCACTACCTTAGTAAAGCCAAGATCCTTGTATCGCTCAACAAACAGGGCAATTGTCGCCTGATAGGCTTCAGGGTTTTCCATTAAACTGGTCACATCGCGAAACATGATCCCTGGCTTCGGATAATCTGGAATTGTCTTAATGCTCTGCTTGATCAAGGCTAACTTGTCTGTATTCATTACTACCATCTTTTTCGATTAAGCCCTTATAAAAGGACAAACTGGCCATAAGGCCAGTTTTGACTAGAATTTTCGGCTAAAGCTTAAGCTCCTTTGGTATGGGTTGCAACAGCGAATGTCACAAAGCTTAACCAAACTCACCAAGCACGAACCGGATCAATCATCTAATTCAGGGATTTGACGAAGGTAAAGTAACAGGCCACTCAACATCGCCAGCAGCATCACCTTTACCCATAGCAGCGGCACCAGAAATATACTCAGACTAAAACTCAAACAGGTGGCAATATAGGCCTTACGTTTTAACCCTCGGCGAATGGCGCGCTCTGTATGCCAATTTTGCAGCGCATCGGCAAACCAGGGATGGGTCATCAACCAATTATGTAGACGTTCGCTGGAACGGGCAAAACAAAAGGCCGCCAACAAGATAAAGGGAACCGTTGGTAACAGGGGAACGGCGATACCCAGCAGACCGAGTAACAGGCTGCTAAGACCGACGATTAAGTAAAAGCCCCGTTTGATAACCATTAATTCCTCGCATAAAAAAACCACTCAAAAATGAGTGGTTAGTATACCTGAGTTAGCGTTTTAGGCTATAGCAGGTTCAGGTGCTTCAACCATGATAGGGTGGCTGGCAGCGTAGGCAACATCAGTACCAGCAAGAAACCAAGAAAATAAACAAAATTAAACGGGTCTTTAAACGGCTGACTCATACTTTCCTCACTCATGATTGACAACTTTTATTGATCTAGATCAATTTTCGCGGCCATTATAGTGACAAGCCTGTATGATAGAAAGCCCTAATTGCACAAAATTTACCTAGCAGCAACCACTATGCCCCGCTGCGCCATATCGACAAGCAGTTGACTGCAACCTTCGATGATCTGTGCCTTTGGCATTTGAGCATAAAGCTGTGACAACCAGTCACTCAAGGCATCAAACTTTATCCCATCCTGTTGATCGATATAAGCAAGTACCTGAGCCGTCAACGGATTAAGCTGCAGAAAACTCACCTCATCTTGTTTATCACGATAGAGGCAAAAAAAGTTAGGCTGCTCGCTAGGCGCTGTGGGTTGATACTCAGGGCTAATGCGCTGCACCTCGAAATGATATTGAGCCACTCTGGCAGAAAGACTTAGTCCCAGAGGCGAGGTTGACAGCTGTTCAGCGCTGAGACTTTGACGGGTTAAATCATCGGGCGCCGTCGCGACCACCAGCTCCAGCCATTCATAATGGGCCAACTCCAACATAAATGGCGGATCTTGATCACCCGGCTGATATTCATCTTGTAGAAACAGCAGAAACTCCTGGGCTATCTCGATAAAAATCGGTGTCTGGCAATCATGACGAACAAAAAACTGCTGCACCAGCTCTCGCCAATCCTCCTCATCATACAAGGAGCTCAGCACGGGAAAACCATTGGTCACAAAGCCTTTAATATTATTAAAAAACAGCTCTCGATAGATCCCCATGCGTCTCGCGTCTGTCCCGGGTGGCAAAGATGAGGTCGGCTGCTTGATATAGTCGATAAACGACTCTTGTATACGGGTAAAACTCATCTAGGCACTCCGATGGCTGGGCTGCAAAATCTCGGTCTGATACTCATGTATCTTGTTGATCTCTTCGAGCAACTCAGAGATGGGAGGAATATTAAAATCTCGCTCAAGCAAAGTCGGAAACACACCATGAGTCTGATAGCAGAGCTGCAATAGGTGCCACACAGGATCGATCACCTCACTACCATGGGTATCCACTTTCAGATCTTCCGCCTCATCGAAATGACCGGCAATATGCAGATAAGCGATACGCTCTGTGGGCATGGCTTTTAAGAAAGCTTCGGCATCATAGCTATGGTTAATCGAATTCACATAGATGTTATTCACATCCAGCAGCAACTTACAGTCGGCCTCTTCGAGCACGGCATTAACAAACTCACACTCGCTCATCTCACTGCCTGGCGCCGCATAAAAGGAGACATTTTCAAGAATAAGGGGACGCTCAAGGATCGCCTCGACCTGTTTAACTCGCCTGGCCACATGAAGGGCCGCCTCATAAGTAAAAGGAATTGGCATCAAGTCGTAAAGGTGACCCTTACCCGAACAGTAACTTAAATGCTCCGAATAGATATCAATACCGTGAAGATCGAGAAACGCCTTCACTTGCTTGACGAAACTGATGTCCAGCGGCTCAGGACCGCCTATAGATAAAGAGAGCCCGTGACAGAAAAAATTGTGCCTTTCGGTTAGCTGCCTAAACTGACGGCCAAACTTTCCCCCAAGTGTCATCCAGTTTTCTGGCGCTACCTCAAAAAAATCAATCTCACTCGGTACCTTGTGGCAAAACTCAGTTAGCATCTCGCGGCGCAGGCCAAGACCTACTTTAGCTTGTGTCATCATCACTTCACCTCTAGTGATTAAATTCGCACGTTTCCCGGGGGGATAAACTAATTAGGCCAGTCTGCACTGGCCTAATCTGATTTGGTGATAATAGCCTCAAGACCTATTACTTGTTACCACCACATTTGCCTTCTTTGGCCTTCTTCATGGCTTCATCACGCTTGCCTTCAGCAGCCTTCATGTTCTCGCCACACTTACCTTCTCTGGCTTTCATCTCTTCGCCACACTTACCCTCTTTTTGGGCTTTCATCTGCGCGCCACACTTACCTTCACCACATTTACCTTCTTTGGCGCCTTTCTTCATGGCTTCGCCGCATTTGCCTTCACCACACTTACCTTCGCCACATTTGCCCTCTTTCATCGCCTTTTTCTGAGCACCACATTTACCCTCTTTAGCGCTCTTCTTCATGTTCTCGCCACACTTGCCTTCACCGCATTTACCTTCACCGTCGACGATCTGGTAACCAGCTTGCATTTCACTATAGCCAAACGGATTAGCCTGAGCCTGCGCTGCAAAGGCGCTGCCAACGAAAACCGTTCCTAACGCTACAGCAACAGCAGTATTCTTAACTAATTTCATAATCTCTTCCTTTGTTGATCTATTTATATGCAATGGTTTGCCAACACCTATCTGCTGCTGGCTCGGATAATATGACCCGTCACCTTGAACTTTTATTTCAAAAAACTTATCAGGCATCACATTTATGACTCAAAATATATGATAGCGCAAGCATCTAGAAAGTGATCATCGCGTGATCAGGGGCTTATAGAGTGGCGCTCATACACAAATTTTGTAACTCGTCAGGCCATGACGTAGAATAAGCGCCCTTTTACTTGGGGCCTGGACTTTCCTACCGCCCTAACCCACGGGCACTAGCCCCTTTTTGATGAGAAGCCGATAACCATGCGTGTCATACTAGCCCCAATGGAAGGCGTTGCCGACGCGCCTATGCGAGCCCTGCTAACCAGCGTTGGCGGCTATGATATGGTGATCAGCGAATTTATCCGGGTCGTCGATCAATTGCTACCCGAGAAGGTCTTTTACCGACTCTGCGCCGAGTTGAAAAATCAATGCCAAACGGCCTCAGGCACCCCGGTCAGATTGCAACTACTTGGACAAGAACCCAACTGGATGGCAGAGAATGCAGTTCGCGCCGTCGAGCTTGGCTCTCGCGGCGTCGATCTTAACTATGGCTGCCCGGCACCTATGGTTAATCGCAGTAAAGGCGGCGCCGCCCTGCTGAAGGAGCCTGAAACCATCTACCGTGTCACCCAAGCCGTCAGACAAGCAGTACCCAGTGATAAGCCGGTTTCAGCCAAGATCCGCCTTGGTTGGGCCGATAAGAGCCGCTGCACAGAGATTGCCCAGGCCATCGAAGCCGCCGGCGCCACAGAGCTCACGGTGCATGCCCGCACTAAAGAGGAAGCTTACCGGCCTCCTGCCCACTGGGAGTATATCGCCCAGATCAAAGCGGCAACTAAGCTCCCTATCATCGCCAATGGCGAGATCTGGGGACGGGAAGATTACCTCAACTGTCAAAGCGCCAGTGGCTGTGATGATGTAATGCTGGGACGTGGTGCCCTCACCGTGCCCAACTTGGCCCATGTGGTAAAAGGCAATCAAGCCCCCATGGCCTGGTCAGAGGTTAAAACCCTGCTGTTGCAATACTCGGATTTTGAAATCGTCAGCGAGAAAGAGAAATATTATCCCGCTCGTATCAAGCAATGGCTTAGGTTTATTGCCCGCCATTACCCAGAGGGCGAAACCCTATTTCGTGAACTTAGGGTGCTTAAAGACACCGCCAGTATACTGTCGTTACTCAAGCAGGCTTAGTCACCTAGCATAACGCTGAGCCAATTGCTGTCATAAATTGCATAGAGACTGGTCTGATCATTTAAGTGCCGGATCGGAATCAGCATAAATATCACTGACTTTTGATCTCAGTCATAGCCAAGACGCCCAAGCGGTTTAGACTGATTACTAAGAATATCAACTAGGCAATGATTTGTGAGCAGATCCCATATCAGACATGAACTGTCGATGCTTGAAGCGAGTCTCAGGAAAGAGTTAGGTGCACTGCTGGCATTACATCAAATAACAGTCGACACCCAGCATCTTTCGCTGACCGCGCTAATCGATGAGATGACGGCGTCCAAATTGGCCGATGAACCGTTATTTATCAAACTTACCCAACTCGATGCGGCCTTGTGCCAGCTGGATCTTGGCCTGTACGGTCTATGCGCCGACTGTGAGGCAGATATCGAAAGCGATAGACTCAACGCGAATCCACTCGAGCAGCGCTGTACCCAGTGCGCCGCCGATTACGCCCACGAGCACAGGCACGAGCTAAGACTGACCCACTAGTCACTTAACTCATCAGCAGCCGCAAACTTCGGTTTTTTTTAACTTCATAGACATAAAAAAAGCCTCCTGATTCAGGAGGCTTTTGTCGTTAAGTCACAGGGAGAGATGATTAACGATTAGAACTTCTGAGTGTAAGATGCTGTGTAAGTACGACCGTAGAGGTTATACAGCGCAGAATCATAAGCTAAGTTAGAATCCAGTACTGGATCTTCGTCAGTTAAGTTACGAACACCTACTGCGAACTTACCATTCCACGGCGCAGAATAGTTATAGCTCAGGTCAAAGGTCGTTTGAGAAGGTAGGCTACCAATCTCTTCGAATGTAGTAGGATCTGTGGTTTCAGCTTGACCCGCAATATGCTGAGTCAGCAGTGATACACCATGATCGCCATAGCTCCAATCGATCACCCAAGTGAAACGATAATCAGGTAAACCGTTGCGACCCACCATGTTGTTCACAGGACCGTCAAAGTACTCTTCATCTTCATAAGCCAGTACATAAGTAAGGTCGAAGCTTGTACCAAAATCACCGACTGCAGTTTCCATTGGCGCTAAGGTCAAGTTGAAATCAATACCTGAAGTATCGAAACCGTTACCATTCACAAGTGGTGTCGTTGCCTCAAGGATCTTACCGTCTGGGCTATCACCTGCACGGATGATTTCACCTCGAGACAGATTACCATAACCCACTTTAGCTTCTTCTCTTAGCAATGAATCCAAGGATACGAAGGTGATGACATCGTCAATTGACAAGCTGTAATACTCAACTTTAGTACTTAAGCTGTCTGTGATATTCCAGATAAGACCTACGTTGTAGAAATCTGAAGTCTCAGCACCAAGATCATCGTTTGCAGTACGAGTCACGTCATACTGGGTCGAACGACAATCTGATGGCGCAGTGCCTTGCAGTTCACAGTAACGGTAATCTGTGGCGTAATCAGCACTGAATGAGTCTGCCGCGTACAGATCCGATAGTGCAGGTGCTCTGAAACCCTGGCCCCAAGAAGCACGAACAACCAGGTTATCTAATGCTTGGTAACGTAACGCAACTTTAGGCGTTGTCGCTGTACCAAAGTCAGAATAGTCATCGTAACGGAAAGCAAGATTCAGCTCTAAATCATCGGTAACTGGCAAAATAGACTCACCAAATACCGCGAACACATCACGCTCGCCGCCTGAACCATTTCCTGAAGAACCAATCACTTCACCAGCAGCAGACTCAGCATCAACCTTTGAGTTGTACTTGTACTGCATAAATTCAGTACCAAAGTACCAACCAATCAGTCCACCTGATAACTCTAAGGCTTCGAAGTTAACACCAGCGTTAACGCTATGGAACTCCATGATATCTTGAGCTAGCGTGTCGTGCGAAATAGAGGCTACAACATCAGCGCTGTTACCTTCAGGACCGAAGTTAAACTCACCGCTCTTCACTAAGGCTTCTACCGTTGGACGGTGAACATAGCCAGTACCATAGTTGCTGTTTTCAGCTAGGTTATAGTGATAAGTGAAATCCCAACCAAATTGATCATGCTCACCCACTAGGCCGACTTGAATGTCAGTGCTGTAATCGATTGTGGTAGAGTCACGAGTACCCACATCGGTGAAACGGTAGTAGACACGGCCCGCGTTTTCATTCTTAGTGGTATCGATATAGTTACCATCTGCATCATAGTTCTGAACGTCTAACTGACCAGCATCAACGTTGAACCAACCTGCAGCTGGCGCGTAACGACCAAAGGTTTCGTTACGGCTGAAGAGACCTTGACCTTCGAAGCGAATCTCATCAGAAATCTCATAGTCAGCAGTAACATAACCGGCTGTATATTTACGAGCAGCGTGGTCAGCAGCTTCAGACGTATAGTCATAACCACAGATAAAGTCACCATCACCATAGTCATAAACATGACCGCCACCAACCATCTTTTCGTTATCACAAGCAGCCATAGGCTTAAACTGGAATGTGGTCATATCCAGGAAGTTACGTGCATAAGCAGAAACACCTGTGGTGTCCGAATACTTATCGGCTAACACGTTAGTAGAGCTTGAGAACCAACGATCACGTTGATAAATAATCTCACGATTTTGGTGTTCAAATGAGAATGTCAAACTACCTTTGTCGCTCGTAGTACCACCAACAACATGAGCTTTCCATTCATCACCACCCTGCTGTGAAGGATTCGTGCCTGTGGCAGAAACTTCTAATCCTTCAAAACCTTTTTTCAAGATGATGTTTACCACACCAGCAACAGCGTCTGAACCGTAAACGGCAGAAGCACCATCTGTAAGTACTTCGATACGCTCAATTGCTGCAGTAGGAATAGTATTCAGGTTTACTGCGGTACCACCCATGGTAGGTGAACCAGGCATACGCTTACCGTTTAGCAACACTAGGGTACGGTCGGCACCAGCACCACGAAGTGAGATATTAGCCTGACTCTGCCAAGTACTTCCTGATGACTCAGAGAAAGAACCAAAAGTGTTTAGGTTACTACGACGCAATACGTCAGCAACTGACATTTCGCCAGTTTTCTCAATATCTGCCGCGCTAATTGTTGTAACTGGAGAAGAACCTTCCATGTCGGTTCTTTTAATACGTGAGCCAGTTACTTCGATGCGTTCAACTTTATCGCTTTGCTCTTCAGCAATAGTAACGCCGGTAAAAGCAATGCTCGATGTCGCGGCGGCTAATAAGCCTACGCGAACCGCTTTTGCTGTTAAGGTCAAAGAGTTCATATGTTTCCCTCGCAATAATGAAACTTAGAAATTAAATCCCAATTATCGAATCATTTTTTATTTTTAAAATAAGAAGTACGTCCTTCGGTAAAGATATTGTGAAAAAACATAAAACAAGTCAACGGCATTAACATTAAAACAACGACAATGATAATAATTGATACAAAACACAGGTTTTACCGCAAACAAAAACCAGTAAAATTAAAATATAAATCCATGTATTTATTGGAATTTTCACAAATGACACCTATGTAAAAAAATATAAACCATCAAACTGATATGCATGTTACAAGTTAATACGCCTGTTTGTTAAACGTTTTAAATATTAACAAGAGATCAATTAAATATAAAAACAAAACACAAATGCAACAATGTAAATCTATGCAATGAATAACAAAGTCGTAAGCGATAACATCTTTAACAACCTGATTTATCAAAACGCATTAAAGATCGTCTTTCAGTAGCCAGAAAAATTCCAAAAAAAGACGAATTAATAGACTGATGAACGATTAAAAAAGGGAAAAACAAGAAGGTCATGTGAATAATCTTTGGCCAAGTTTCGTTTAACTTGGCTAAAGATTTATGTTTATTACAGGGCTAATTTCTACGGCTAGTTTTCCAGTTTTACTTTTGCAGAGTCACTTTTCCAGAGCTATTTTTACAGAGCTACTTATCCAGAGTTACTTTAGCAAAATAGATGGCACATTTTCCCTCGTGGGAAGAATAATAACTGAGCCAGAGTTGTTCCTGTACTAAGACGATACCGGCATAACTCGTGTCTCCGCCAGACGGCAAGAGTAACTTTTCAGTGATCTGTCCAGTCTGTAGATCAATACTCACTACAGAAGTACGTACCCGTCCATCGTATAGCCGAACGACCGCATAATGCTGACCCTGATAGATAAAGCTTACCGGCCCACCGATGCGGCAATTGGTAACTTGCCACTGCCATTGAGTATAGGGAGGATACGAGATACCCAGCAAAGCCCGCTCATCGGTCTGCCATTGTAGTGGTCAACTAAAATTGGCCACGGTTTTGTATTCAAGCCAGTATCTTCGCTCTGACTCATTGGGTGTCAGCCCACCGTTATATTGATGTGGTCTCAGCTGACTGTAATACCCCGTCACATATCGCGAAATCTCACTCTTAGCCTCACCGATATCCCGATAGCCTGTCATCGGTATCCATTCTGTTTTTAAGCTTCTAAAGAAGCGCTCCATCGGGCTGTTGTCCCAGCAGTTTCCTCGTCGACTCATGCTCTGCTTAATCTGATAACGCCAGAGCTGTTGGCGGAAGCGGCGGCTGGTATAGTGGCTTCCTTGGTCACTATGGAACATTAGGTCTTTCGGCCTTCCTCGCGCCTCAAAGGCCATGGTTAGTGCCTTGCTTGTTAGCGCACTATCGGGCGAAAATGACATCGCCCACCCCACCGGTTTCCGTGCAAACAAGTCCAGAACAACGGCAAGGTAAGCCCATCGTTTGCCTGTCCACACATAGGTCACATCGCCACACCACACTTGATTGGGAGCCGTCACTGCAAACTGGCGGTCAAGGAGGTTAGGGATGGCGACATGCTCCTTGTCTGCCTTTTTGTAGCGATGTTGCGGCACCTGGCAGCTCACTAGCCCCAGCTTCTTCATCAGTCCTGTGGCACGATAGCGCGTCAACCTAACGCCAGCAGTCGTCACCATATCAGCCAGGGTTCTGGCACCCGCTGACCCATTGCTGGCTTCATAAGCCTCCCGCACCAAGCTGTGCAGTTTTACCCGCTGCGAGTCAATGGTGGTAGGTCTGCCTCGCCAATACTTGTAACTGCTGCGGTGAATACCAAATACTGAACAAATCCGTTTTACGCTATGGCTCTTCTTGAGTTTCTCGACTAACGAGAACTGTTCAGTGAGTCTGACATCAAGAGAGCCGTAGCCTTTTTCAAAATGGTGTTCTCTTCTTCAATGCGGCGGATTTTCTTCTCCAGCTCACGGATCCGCTGTTGTTCGGGGGTGAGCGGTGCGCCTTTGGGGGATATGCCTTGCTGCTCTTGTCGAAGCTGGTTTACCCATTTACGCATGGCTGAATTACTCACGCCCATCGCGCTTGCAGCCTCAGCTATGCTGTATCCCTGTTTCGTTACCAGCTGCGCAGCTTCTAATTTGAACTCTGCACTGAATGTCGGTCTTGTGTTCTTCATTTCTACCACCTTTTTTCCAGAAGTTAGTCTATCACTTCGTCTATTCAGGTGGCCAAATTCACTATGCCACTACACAGAATGGGTCTCGTCTCAGCAGGCAAATTGCTCTGTTTTGGTCATCAAAAACCAATCCAGACTCATTCACATAGCCAGCTTGGTTCAAACGAGGCACGAGAGGACGAAACTCGGTATCGCCTTGGCTCGTGTACAAGGCTACATAACCATCATGTTCGTGGGGATAGTAGCAAATGCCATAAAATTTTCCCTCATGAGAGGTTACCCGCCATAACCATTCTTTCTCTTTAGCCACCATGGTAGGTGCAGACCAATCTACGCCGTCGAGTGATTGCCAACAATATGAGCGCATACCTGAACCTTGCTCTGGATGGAGCGCTGCGCCACTAAACAGATATAGGCCGTCCGGCGCAGCGAGTAATTTACCATCCCTGAGATCGGCAAAATCTAATTGAATGAGCGCCACACTGTGCCATTGTGTCCCACCATCCTCAGAACAGAGAATACGTAATGCGCCATCAGGCGAAACGTGGGCACTGGCTTCCCTGAATACGCAATAGAGCTTATCGCGATAGAGCACAAGATCGGTAAAGGCATTGTGAGCCGACTTATCCCATATCTTGGTGACTGAGCTTAATTTCATCTTGCTCTCCCTTTAGGTAATAAGCTTCATCATGGCTGACTGTGACAGATGACTCAAGCTTGTGGCCTAACAACACCAAGAACAAAGCATAAAAAAAGCCGCACAAGGCGGCTTTTAGAACTAAATAGTGTTTTAGCTACGCTGACGGGGCGTTTTGCCCGCCGTGGTCTTGTGCTTACGAACGGCGCGGCGGATCTTAGCGCTCTTCACCTTGGCACGGGCCACACTGTGCTTGTCGGTACCTAGCAAAGTACGGGTTTCTTCTTCTAGACCAGCCAATTTACGCAGATAGTTCACCTGCTCAATTGGCAGCTCTACCCAACCGCCACGAGGCAGTGACTTAGGCAGATCGATCATGCCGTAGCGAATACGAATAAGACGACTCACCTGCACTTCCTGGGATTCCCACAAGCGGCGAACCTCACGATTACGCCCCTCGGCTAGCGACACATGCCACCACTTGTTCATGCCCTCGCCGCCGGCAGGCTTCACCTTATCAAAATGGGCTGGGCCATCTTCTAAGGTCACGCCGGTACGTAAACGCTGAATACAGGCGTCGGTCACCTCACCAAAGGTACGCACCGCATATTCACGCTCAACCTCATGGGAAGGGTGCATCAAACGGTTCGCCAGCTCACCATCAGAGGTGAACAGCAACAAGCCTGAGGTGTTGATATCCAATCGACCAACCGCCACCCAGCGCGAATCACGGGTCTTAGGTAAGCGATCGAACACTGTTGGACGCCCTTCTGGATCTTTACGACTACAGATCTCCCCTTCGGGCTTATGGTAGGCGATCACACGGCAAACCAAATCATCCTCAGACTTAA
Organism: Shewanella marisflavi; assembly: GCF_002215585.1. NCBI lineage: Bacteria > Pseudomonadati > Pseudomonadota > Gammaproteobacteria > Alteromonadales > Shewanellaceae > Shewanella > Shewanella marisflavi. The sequence goes on along the minus strand of NZ_CP022272.1, from coordinate 1,824,051 downwards.
TCGATACCGCACGGCCGTCGATACGCACCTTGGCATCGGCCTCGATACGATCGCCAAGCTTGGCAATTTCACCGTCTATACTAACTCGACCTGCAGCAATCCATGCCTCCATCTCACGACGGGAGCCATGGCCTGCACGGGCCAAGACTTTCTGCAATTTTTCACTCATTAGTAGACTCTTCATCGGTTTTAGGCGCCGAAGCAGAATCAGGAATCGCCTGACTCTGACCAAACAGCGCCGCTAATGACTCGGCATCGGATAAGGGAGGAAGGTCCGCTATCGTGTCCAAGCCAAAATAGGCTAAAAATTCATTTGTGGTCGCATAGAGCCCGGGCCTGCCCGGCACCTCTTTATGACCAACAATCTTAATCCAATGTCTATCGGATAAACTCTTGATAATGTGGCTTCCTACTGCCACACCGCGCACAAACTCTATGTCTGCACGGGTCACCGGCTGGCGATAAGCGATCACCGCCAGGGTTTCCAAGGTCGCTCGTGAATAACGCGGCGCCTTCTCTTGCCACAAGGGCTGTAAGTAGGGGCTCAGGGTTTCGATAGACTGAAAACGATATCCCCCGGCAACCTTGACTAACTCGATACCGCGCCCTTGATAGTCCTGCTGCAACTCCTCGATAGCGGCCTTCACTTTAGCGCGGGAAACGCTAAAATTTGCCAGCACACTCTCGTTTAACTGCTTGATAGAGACAGTTTTCGCCATCACAAACAAGCTAGCTTCGATCAATTGCTTAAGTTGATCAGGGTTTATTTGCAGTTTCTTACTCGACAATCAATAGGCCCTAACATGTATGGTCGACAGTGGCTGCGCCTGAATAAGGTCGACCAATAGCTCCTTTACCAGCTCCATCAGTGCAAGAAAGCTTACGACCACGCCCGCTCGCCCTTCGGAAACATCAAACAGCTGCTCGAAAGGCACATAAGACTTGCCTTCTAGCATAGCCAAAATTTGTGTCATGCGTTCCCGTGTCGACAGGTGTTCACGCCTGACATGGTGATGCTCAGTCGCTTCCACACGCTTTAATACGGCGGCAAAGGCGCCAGCTAACTCTACAAGCGACACAGATGGCGGCAGCAACACAGGTTTAATATCTGGCGCCGGTTGCACTTTAGCCTGAAACACATCACGCTCTAACCTAGGTAAGGCATCGAGCCTTTGCTGGGCATCTTTAATCACCTCATAGGCTCTCAGTTGCCTGATCAGCTGCGCCCGCGGGTCGTCCTCTTCCTCTTGCGCTAACTCTGGCTTAGGCAGTAGCAGCCTAGACTTGATCTCGGCTAAGGTCGCCGCCATCACCAGATAGTCGGCAGCCAGCTCTACCCTCGCCCCCTGTAACAGCTCAATATATTCAAGATATTGATCCGTTACTGGCGAAATCGCCAGCTCTACCACATCCAATTTCTGTTTGCGGATTAGATAGAGTAAGAGATCAAGCGGTCCTTCAAACGACTCAAGGAACACCTCTAGCGCCTCGGGAGGAATAAAAAGATCCGCCGGTAGTTGCTTAACCGGTTCGCCTCTGACCACGGCTAAAGGTAAACTTTGTTGAGTCCCCTGCATCCGCTCTCCCAATTACCAAGCCCCAAAAGCGTTATGACTCAGACCTTAGGGCATGAATCCTTGAATCTTAGGGCTTGAATCTTAGCGCTAAAAATAGTGTGCTAAACGACACCAAACGCGCGATTATACCTGCTAAATCTGCCAATAGACAGGGCTTTAACCAAACTGACTCACGTCACCAGCGCCTTCACGTAAGATCTCGATATCGCCCTCGGAGAGATCGATTACCGTAGTAGGTTTCTCGCCAAGGTATCCGCCATGAATGATCACATCAACCTGGTGCTCTAAGATGTCACGAATATGTTCGGGATCTGACTCCGCAAACTCAGCGCCAGGTAAAATCAAACTGGTAGACATCAGCGGGGCATCGAGTGCTTCAAGCAGCGCCAGTGCAATCACATTGTCAGGTACGCGAATACCTATGGTCTTCTTCTTAGGGTTTTGCAGGCGCTTAGGCACCTCTTTGGTCGCCTTGAAGATAAAGGTATAAGGCCCTGGTGTATTGTGCTTCAGCACGCGATAAGCCTGATTATCGACCCTGGCATAGGTCGCCAATTCCGACTGGTCACGTACCATCAAAGAGAAGTTATGATCATTCTCAATTTGACGGATGCGCACTATGCGGGTCATCGCGTCCTTTTCACCAAGCAGGCAGCCCAGGGCATAACCCGAGTCTGTGGGATAAACCACGACACCACCTTGCTTGATCACATTGACCGCCTGATTAATCAGGCGGGTTTGAGGGTTTTCCTCATGTACATAAAAAAACTGACTCATGGGGTTTCCATCCAATTATCCATTTGCCAAACCCAATCGACTCCTTGGGGTTGGAACATATTTTTGCCCAGCTCTAGCCAACTACCTGGAAAGTGGAAATCACTTCCCAGCGAGGCATACAGACCATTGAGCCGACTCAAGGCTATTAAATTATTACGATCGTCCAAGGTTTGCTGACCCAGCACCACCTCCATGGCATCGCCGCCAGCCTCCTTGAACTCCCGTACCAAGCGTTTCAACCATTTTGCCGATAGCTTGTAACCACTGGGGTGGGCAAGTACCGCAATACCACCGCATTGGTGAATGAGTTCAATGGCCGTTGCCATATCAGACCAATTGTTAGGCACATAGCCAGTCTTGCCCCGCGCCAAATACTTCTTAAACACGGCGGCGGCATTGGTGGCGTACCCGTTGTCGGCTAACCAACGAGCATAGTGGCCACGACTCAGCGCGGCGCCGTCGGCTATTGCCTTAGCGCCTTCATAGGCACCGTCAATGCCAGCCTTAGCCAGACGCGTACCTATCTCCTCAGCCCTCGTCTCTCGCAGCGCCCGCTGCTCAATAAGAAAATCATTGAATCCCTGATGCTCGGTGTCGATATTGAGCGCAACGATATGAATATCAAAGTTGTTCCAACGGGTAGACACTTCACATCCATTAATCAGGGTCAACGGCACATCTTGGCTCTGGTTGAACTCGTGTGCCTCTTTTAAACCGGCTAAGGTATCGTGATCGGTAATCGCCAGCATCTGCACCCCATTACTTAGGGCTCTGGCCACTAATTCGGAGGGGGTTAACTGGCCATCGGAAGCCGTAGTGTGGCTGTGAAGATCGATTAAACGCGTTTCATTTGTCATCCCTTTATTCTACTCGACTTTGTTATTAGAAACATCTAATTGGATGAAATTGGATGAGAATCGTTAAATATCCTTGTCAATCTGTACAGCTTAAGATCAAAACCAGGTTAATAGGGCACAAATAGAGAAATATTCAATTGACAAGGCAACAGATGGGATGTTTTTATATAGCCAAGACAAAGATTCAACTTTTACGTGAGACAAACATTCAATGACTAATCAGCTATTCAACATCATTAACTGGTGGTGGCACTTCCCAACATAGCGGGTGGTGTGAATATCTGTGCTCATGTAAAAGAGACAAGATTCAAACAAAAAGCCCGCACTCGATGCGGGCTTTTTGCATTTAATCACCTAATTTTATTAATAGATTTAACAAGCACTAACTCAATAACTAAACGAAGTTAGTCCACTACCGGCAGTAGGAGCGCAAATATGGGGCAAGAGATTCTGGCCAGCGTCAACACGATAAAGGAGCGGATCACCTATCATGATGATCCCCTCAACCTCTATCAGCAATTGACGCAAGACGCAGCACATACCATGTTGCTGGAGTCGGCAGAAATAGACAGTAAGGATCACCTAAAAAGTATCATCATGACCCACGCCGCCTTGGCGATTCGTTGTGAAGGATACCAGCTGACCTTCAGCGCATTGAGCGACAATGGTCGAGCTTTGCTTGCCCCCATCGCCAACTTCTTTAACGTCGCCAATAGCCAACTCAAGGGTGATCATCTGACCCTTCGCCTGCAAAAAGATGCCGGGCAGTTAGATGAAGATGCCAGACTTAAGTCAACTTCGCCGCTAGATGGGTTACGCAGCCTGCTTAACCATATTGATACCGGGAAGCAGACCGATTTTGAAACCCTGTTTCTCGGTGGCGTATTAGCCTTCGACCTTATCGATACCATAGAGCCACTGCCCCAAGTCGCCCCCAGTGCCAACAGCTGCCCCGATTACCTCTTTTATCTAGCCGAAACCCTTATCTTGGTTGACCATCAGCAGCGCAGCGCCGATATCATCACCCATGACTTCACTCAGCAAGCCAGCACTCAAGCCATGCTCGCCGAGCGCCTACGACAACTGAGTCAAAGCTGCCAGACACTTTCGCCCGTGGCCCCCTTAAAGCCTGTGCTCCATGAAGCCGAGGTCAACATCTCAGATGATACCTTCAAGACGATAGTGACAGATCTGAAAGAGCATATCGTCGCCGGAGACATTTTTCAGGTCGTGCCTTCACGCAGTTTCAGCCTTCCCTGCCCCAGCACGCTAGGCGCCTATCGCGCACTAAGGCAAACCAACCCTAGCCCCTATATGTTCTATTTTCGCGGTTATGACTTTACCTTGTTTGGCGCCTCGCCAGAGAGTGCACTCAAATATGAGGCAAGCACTAATCAGGTAGAGATCTATCCTATCGCTGGCACCCGCAAACGCGGTAAGACGGCCACAGGCGAGATAGATTTCGATCTCGATAGCCGCATCGAACTTGAACTGCGTCTGGATAAGAAAGAGCTGTCAGAGCACCTGATGTTAGTGGATCTAGCCCGCAACGACGTGGCACGCATCAGTCAAAGTGGTACGCGCAAGGTAGCCGAACTTCTCAAGGTCGACCGTTACTCCCACGTGATGCATCTGGTCAGCCGGGTAACGGGGCAGCTTAGATCCGACCTCGACGCCCTGCACGCCTATCAGGCTTGTATGAATATGGGCACCTTAACGGGTGCTCCCAAAGTCAGCGCGGCGCAGCTTATCCGCACCGCCGAAAAAACACGCCGCGGCAGCTACGGCGGCGCGGTCGGCTATCTCAATGGCCTGGGTGATATGGACACCTGCATCGTCATCCGCTCAGCCTTTGTCAAAGAGGGCATAGCCCATATTCAGGCCGGTGCTGGCGTAGTCTATGACTCAGATCCCCAGGCCGAAGCCGATGAAACCCGCCAAAAAGCCCAAGCCGTTATTTCAGCCATTAAGATGGGAGGCGGACTATGAAGCTCTACCTACTGGATAATTTCGACTCTTTTACCTACAACCTGGTAGACCAGTTCCGCAGCTTAGGCTTTGAGGTGGTGATCTACCGCAACGATCTCGATGCCCAATTTATTGCCGACAAACTGCTGCAAGAACAAGGTAAGGCCGCCCTGGTACTATCCCCCGGCCCTGGCGCCCCCCATGAAGCCGGTTGCTTAATGCCACTTATCGGCCTCTTGGCGGGTAAGGTGCCCATGCTAGGGATCTGCCTAGGACATCAGGCGATGGTCGAACATTTCGGTGGCAAGGTCGAGCGAGCCAAACAGGTAGTGCATGGCAAAGCCAGTCCAACCAGCCACAATGGGCAAGGACTGTTTCAAGGGCTGCCTTCTCCGCTGCCGGTCGCACGCTACCACAGCCTAGTCGCCACCGAGGTACCCGAATGTCTAGAGGTGATCGCCACCACAGAGGAGATGCCGATGGCCATCTCTCACAAGCAGATAAAAGCCGTGGGCTTTCAATTTCACCCAGAGTCGATTTTAACCACCTTAGGTAGCCAACTGCTTACGCAAACATTGACCTATCTGACCCAAGAAACCCAACACGCTGACGGCCAAGGAGTAGAGTAATGAATGAACGACAGCCCATTTTAGACAGACTGTACCAGGGCCACGCCATCAGCCGCGAAGACACCAAAGTCCTATTTGGCGACATAGTGCAGGGTGAGATGGATCCTGTAACTATGGCCGGCATGCTGGTCGCCATGAAGATGCGCGGCGAGACCATAGATGAAATATCCGGCGCCGCCGATGCCCTGCTCCAGGCCGCCAAACCATTCCCCACACCAAGTGATACCACGCGCGCCCAGGGCGTTGTCGATATCGTTGGCACTGGCGGTGATGGTCACAACACCATCAATATCTCAACCACCTCAGCCTTTGTTGCAGCGGCCGCGGGGGCTAAGGTCGCCAAACACGGCAATCGCAGCGTATCGAGCAAGTCAGGGTCATCGGATCTGCTGGCGCAGTTTGGTATCGATCTGACCATGGCACCTGAGATAGCGCGTGACTGTCTCGACGACCTCGGGCTCTGCTTTTTGTTTGCGCCTCACTACCATGGCGGCGTGCGCCACGCGGTGCCCGTTCGTCAGGCATTAAAAACCCGCACCCTGTTTAACGTCTTAGGCCCACTGATCAATCCGGCACGGCCCGACTACATGCTACTGGGCGTCTATGATGAAAAGCTGGTACGTCCAATTTGCGACGTGCTCAAGGCGCTGGATGTCAAACGCGCCATGGTGGTTCATGGCAGTGGCCTGGATGAGGTCGCCATTCACGGCGACACCTTAGTATGTGAATTACAACAGGGCACCATCCGCGAATATCGCCTGACACCTGAGCAGCTCGGGCTGCATCGAACCAGCATCGAGGCCTTATGCGGCGGCGATCCTCAAGAAAATGCCGAAATTACCCGCGCCATATTGCAAGGCAATGGAAAATTAGCGCACACTGAAGCGGTTGCCGCCAACGCAGGCTGCGCCCTCTATGTGGCCGGCCTGAGCGATACACTGGCGCAAGGCGTCGCTTTGGCACTTGAAATCCTAAAACATGGCAAGGCCTACAGCCTACTTGAACAGCTCGCTAGCGCGAGTCAGGGGAACAACTAAATGGGAGCCAGCGTGAATAGTTCGAACGACACCCCACAGGCCGCCAGCAATGTGCTGACGCGAATCGTCGATACCAAGGCAAAGCACATTGCCGCCCTAAAACTCAGATTTCCTGAAGACTCACTGCAACCTAAGCTGTCAGATCGCAGCCTGTTTGCGGCGCTTAAAGCCCCTAACGCCGGTTTCATCTTCGAGTGTAAGAAAGCCAGCCCATCTAAGGGTTTGATTCGTAAAGACTTCGACGTTGAAGCCATCGCCGATGTTTATAAGCATTATGCTGCGGCTATCTCAGTGCTGACCGATGAGCAATTTTTTCAAGGCGACATGGACTATCTACCTAAGGTTCGCGCCCGGGTCACTCAGCCCATCTTGTGTAAAGACTTTTTCGTCGATCCCTATCAGGTCAAGCTAGCGGCCCATCAGGGGGCTGATGCCATCTTGCTGATGCTCTCTGTGTTGGACGATGAGCAGTATAAAACGCTCGCCACTATGGCTGCCCAGTACCAGTTGGATGTGCTGACCGAGGTCAGTAATGAAGAGGAGCTTAAACGCGCCATCGCCTTGGATGCCGCCATCATAGGGATTAACAATCGCAACCTGAGAGATCTCACCACAGATCTGGCGACCACTGAGGCGCTCGCGCCACATATCCCGGCAGACCGAGTAGTCGTCAGCGAATCTGGCATCTACAACCAGCAGCAGGTCAGAAGATTGAGTCCTCTGGTGGATGGCTTCTTGGTAGGCAGCTCGCTGATGGCAGAGGCCGATCTGGACCTTGCCTGCCGCGCACTCACCCTTGGCCACAATAAAGTCTGCGGTCTGACCCGCGTCGAAGACGTAAACGCCGTCGCCAATGCTGGCGCCCTCTATGGCGGCCTGATCTTCGCCAGCAAGTCACCTCGCTGTGTGACGCCCGAGCAGGCGCAAGAGATGGTCGAGCAGCAGCGAAGCAGCGGTAAAGCACTGCATTTTGTTGGTGTGTTCGTCAATGAAGATATCGCCACCATCGCCGCACTTGCAAAACGCCTTGAGCTGTTTGCGGTGCAGCTTCATGGCAGTGAGAGCGAATACGATATCGACCAACTCAGACTTGCCCTAGACGCACAAGGAAGCCAAACCCAAATTTGGAAAGCGGTTGCCGTCAATGTCGATGCCGGTGTTAATGTCGACAGTGGTGACTCACAAGCATTAACCATTCCGGCCAACGCCGATCGCCTGCTTTACGACAGCAAAACAAGCGCGACAAACGGCGTACAGTTTGGCGGTACAGGGCAATCCTTTAACTGGCAGCAGCAGTTGCCCAATAAGGCAGGTGCCATGTTAGCCGGCGGTCTGAGTGCAGATAACGCCTTCGACGCTGCCAAACAGGGCTTCTTCGGGCTGGATTTCAACTCAGGCCTCGAGTCGGCGCCAGGTATTAAAGATCATGAGTTGATCGCCCGCACCTTTGCCGCCTTACGACAATACTAGATTTTAATTTTGCGGCGCCCACTCAGCGCCGCCAAGCAACGAGAGACACAAATGATGACTAAGTTGGCCCCCTATTTTGGTGAATATGGCGGCATGTTTGTCCCCCAGATCCTGATGCCAGCCCTTAAGCAGCTGGAAAGCGCCTTCGTCGACGCTCAAAACGATGAGAGCTTCAAGGCGGAATTCAGCGATCTGCTGAAAAACTATGCCGGTCGCCCAACCGCCCTAACTCTAACCCGTAATCTCAGCCCTAACCCACTGGTGAAGATCTACCTAAAACGTGAAGATCTGCTCCATGGCGGCGCCCACAAGACCAACCAGGTATTGGGCCAAGCCCTGTTAGCCAAGCGTATGGGTAAAAAAGAGATCATCGCCGAAACTGGCGCGGGTCAGCACGGGGTTGCTACGGCGCTGGCCTGTGCCCTTTTGGGTCTAAAATGTAAGGTTTACATGGGCGCCAAAGATGTTGAGCGTCAATCACCCAATGTGTTTCGTATGCGTCTAATGGGCGCCGAGGTGATCCCTGTCACCTCTGGCTCTGCCACCTTAAAAGATGCCTGCAACGAGGCGATGCGCGACTGGTCCGGTAGCTATGACAAGGCCCATTACCTATTGGGCACCGCGGCCGGACCACATCCCTTCCCCACCATAGTGCGCGAATTTCAGCGCATGATAGGCGAAGAGACTAAGGCGCAGATCCTCGAACGTGAGGGCCGCCTACCCGACGCGGTGATCGCCTGTGTCGGCGGCGGATCAAACGCCATCGGCATGTTCGCCGACTTTATCAATGAACCCTCAGTCAAATTGATCGGTGTCGAGCCAGCGGGCTTAGGCATAGACACCCCGAAGCATGGCGCGCCGCTTAAACACGGTAAGACAGGGATCTTCTTCGGCATGAAGGCGCCTCTAATGCAAGATAGAGAGGGCCAGATTGAAGAGTCTTACTCTATCTCGGCAGGCCTGGATTTCCCATCAGTGGGACCACAGCACGCCCATCTGGCTGCCATCGGGCGCGCCACCTATGAGTCGGCCACAGATGACGAGGCACTCGAGGCCTTCCAGCTGCTGGCTCGCAGTGAAGGGATCATCCCGGCGCTGGAATCGGCTCATGCCCTGGCCTATGCCATTAAGCTAGCCGAGACCGCCACTGAAGAAACCCTGCTAGTGGTTAACCTGTCTGGTCGCGGTGACAAAGATATCTTTACCGTCGCCGATATTTTAGAGCAAAAAGACAATCAAGCAGCCACAGATAAGGAGAGCGGCAATGAGTAACCGTTATCAGGCAGCCTTTGCCGCGCTAAAGCAGAATAATCGTGGCGCCTTTGTGCCTTTCGTGACCATAGGCGATCCCAATAAAGAGCTGTCACTCAAGATCATTAACACCTTAGTCGACAACGGTGCAGACGCCCTCGAGTTGGGCTTTCCCTTCTCCGATCCGCTTGCCGACGGCCCGGTGATCCAAGGTGCCAACTTAAGATCTCTGGCAGCAGGCACCACGCCAAGCGACTGTTTTGACATTATCAAAGCGGTGCGCAGTCAGTACCCAGAGTTACCCATAGGTCTGCTGCTGTACGCCAACCTAGTTTTCGCCAACGGTGTCGATAACTTCTACGCCAAGGCCAAGGCCGCCGGGGTCGATTCTGTGCTTATCGCCGATGTGCCGGTAGAAGAAGCTACGCCCTTTATCAGCGCCGCCAAAGCCCACCACATCGCGCCGATCTTTATCGCGCCGCCTAATGGCGATGCTGAGACACTGCGCCAAGTTTCAGAGGCTGGCGAAGGCTACACCTATCTGCTATCCCGTGCAGGCGTGACTGGCACTGAATCAAAGGCGGGCATGCCCCTTGACGATATTCTCGCGCAGCTTAAGACCTTCGATGCGCCTCCGCCACTGCTGGGCTTTGGCATTGCCGAGCCGGCACAAGTTAAGGCGGCCATCGCATCGGGTGCCTTTGGTGCCATCTCAGGCTCTGCTGTGGTGAAAATTATCGAGACCCATCAAGATGATGAGCCTGCGCTGCTCGCCGCCTTAGCCAAGTTCACCCGCGAGATGAAAGCGGCAACCTAAGTCCCCAGCGCCTGAAGCTTAAAGCGAGCGCCAAAGACTAACAACCAAGCGCTCTCCAAGACCACCTAAAAATCCCTGCCTGCTGCGGGGATTTTTTATTCAACCTTTCCTCTTAACTGATCCTTTTATTCTTGAGTCGCGTACCTGTTGATTAACCCGTATCGCTTACCCAAGGTTTTCTTAACTTGGGTTTACTTAACTGGGGGTTGCTTAACTGGAGTTTGCTTAACTGGGCTGTGCTGAGCTCAGCGTTAAGCAGCGCTAACAGTTAAAACTGATTAATTTGGGCCTGAAAATCGATAACACCCAGCGCCTGAACCCGTTAGGACTATAATTGCTCTAGCAGTGATACTTTTTACTGACGGCGCTTATATTCAGGGCTCTTGGTGCACTAATGGCTTTTCGACCTAAAGGCTTTGCCCTTAGTCTTCAATTAACAAAAGGACACGTCATGCAAAGGTTTGACAACACATTCAAAGGGGTGATTTTCGATCTCGACAGCACCTTAGTGAGCAGTTCTCTCGACTTTAAGGCCCTCAAGCAGGCGATTGGTTGCCCATCACAGCAAGATATTCTCACCTTTGTAAAACAGCTGCCGAAGACGCGATCAGAACAAGCGTTAGCCATCATCACCCAAGCCGAACACTCAGATGCGCTCAGCGCCAAGCCGCTCGATGGCGCCTTAGCCCTATTGGACTTTTTGCTACTGCAACAGATCCCCATGGCAATAGTGACCCGCAACAGTCGCCGGGCCGCCGAGTTAAAAATAGAGCGCGGTGCACTGCCGATAGACCAGCTTTACAGCCGAGACGATGGCCCTGCCAAACCCGATCCCAGCTGCTTGCTGATGTTGGTTAAGTCATGGCAAATCGCCCCCCAGCATATCGCCTATGTAGGCGACCATCACTATGATGTCCAAGCTGCTAAGCGCGCTGGTATGCAATCTGTGTTACTTAGCAAGCAGCGATCCTATGGTGAGCAACATGGTGCCAGCTTTATCTTTAAGGATCTTGTTGAACTCCATAGGGCCTTGCCCTCTATCTCGCTATGCGCTTAATCCCCATGAGCAGCCGCCTATTGCTGACGTCATTACTGCTCATGCCATACCTGCTAATGACTCAAGGAGCCAATGCCAAAATGCAAGGATTAGAACTACTCGCCCACCCTGGTCACTGGGAGATAGTTAACGATGGGGTAATGGGCGGACGCTCCCAGAGTCGGCTCAGTGAGGCCTTGACCAAGCAGCAAGAATATATACTGCGCTTTAGCGGTCAGGTATCTCTTGAAAACAATGGCGGTTTTGCCTCTGTATCCCGTTCGCTGAACCACGAAGAGCAACACACGCTGAAGCAAAGCAATCCAAGACGCATCAGTGTCGAGGCCTTAGGTGATGGCAAGCGCTATCAGCTAAGACTCAAAGTCCTCAAACAGGGGCAACTAGTAGGCTATAAAGCGGGATTTACCACTCAAGCTGCCACCGATGGGCAGTGGTCATTTGAGCCAAGTGATTTTATTGAGACCTTTCGCGGTAACGATTATCCAGAACGTGCCTCTCCTGACTTTACACAGATCATCGCCGTTGGCCTGCTCATTGGTGATGGCCAAGAGGGCGACTTCGAGCTGCAACTAAGAGAGATCGGCATTCAAGAATAAACGCTAAACTCACTAGCCCTGGTGCGAGAGGAACTCGATGATCTCATCCATATTGAGGTCAAAATCATCGGCGCGCACATTTTTTACGATAAGATCGTCACGCATCGCCGCCAGATCGATGTTGGCAGACACCTCAAAATGATTCGGATTCAGGCTGTAGAAGGGCTTCACCTTAGGTCGAATAGGATCTTGACGATTATGACTCTCCACAATGGCCAGACGATTCGACTCCAGCTGCACCAAAGAGCCCACGGGATAAACCCCCATACATTTGATGAAATGATCCACCAACTCGGCATCCAGCTCCTTGTTCTCCCCTAAGGCCCTGAGAATACTAAAGGCCTTCACCTGGGGATAACCCGCCTTATAGCAACGATTTGCCGTTAAGGCATCGAAAATATCACAGATGGAAATCATTCTGCCATATAACGAGATATGCTCAGCGCGCACGCCATAGGGATATCCCTTACCGTTGAGCTTTTCGTGATGCAGTTTGGCCACCTCCAAACTGAGCGGGGTAATATTTGGCGTGGCTTCAATGATACGAATCGAATGATTGGCGTGGGTTTTCATCACCTCAAACTCGTCGGCTGTCAGCTTGCCCGGCTTATCGAGAATGGCGGGTGGGATCATGATCTTACCCACATCATGCAAGAAGGCGCCAATGGCCAGCTCATGCACAATCGCTTTATCTATCTTGAGATAGCAGGCAAAAATGGTCATCAATACTGACACAGCCACAGAGTGCTCTAATAGATACTGATCTTTGTGGCGTATATTGATCACGCAGGCCAGCGCATCGGGATTTTCAAAGATGGCTGATATCGACTGCTCGGTGACACTCTTTACTGGCTCCAGCGACAGCGGCACACCATTTTTAGCATCATCAAACAGCCTAGCCTGTATCGCCTTTGACTCTTCAAACAGTTGCTTAGCCTGGGTTAATTGCTGCTTAAAACCTGATGAGCGTTGTGGGGGCTTAGGGGCAGCAGATTTAGCCACCTCAGTGGCAGCCAGGCGTCTTTTGCTGGTATCCACCAACAGCTTCTCGACCCCTTTACGCTTAAATCCGTCTATGACCTGCTGCTTAGCGATCCATCCCTGCTCGGCCAGATGGAATTTATTCTTGGGCAGAGAGATCTCAACCACATACATGCCAACAGCCAATTCAGAAACATCCAGTTCCACTATCATTCGTTTTACGCCTCCCCCAGGAGGAAATTTGTTGTTACTGCCCTGCGCCTCGCCAATTGATCACTTTGTCAATGTGTGGCGATAATCGTCTGATGAGCTTTGTATGCCAGAATGTATCACAGCCTTGGGCGAATCAGTGTAAACAAATTTGCTCAAGCTTTGAAGAAGGTCAAAAAATCCACATCTAATCATTAACATAGCAAGGTGCTTTACAACATTTTAGTGGATTTCCCAGCAAGTGAGGCAACATAAGTGACTCGCTAAAATGTGCACCAGCGCAGATTAAACTTAATTCATCACAAATGCGGCGCTTCTGCCGTCTATCATCTTTTGCCCCATTGAAGAGGCGTGTTACACTGCCACTCATATCTCTTCATTGTTTAGTAAAGTAGCCTACATGAAACAACTGCTCGACTTTTTACCCTTGGTGATCTTTTTCGCCGTCTATAAATTTTTCGACATCTATATCGCCAGCGGCGCCCTGATAGCGGCCACAGCCTTGCAGTTAATCGTCACCTATCTGCTTTATAAAAAAATCGAGAAGATGCACCTAATCACCTTTGCTATGGTGAGCTTCTTTGGCACCCTAACCTTAGTCTTTCACGATGATGCCTTTATCAAGTGGAAAGTCACTGTCGTTTATGCCCTGTTTGCCCTGGCGTTGGCCTTGAGCCAATATCTGAATAAGCCGATCCTCAAAGGGATGTTGGGTAAAGAACTGATTGTGGCCGACAAGATCTGGTCTCATGTCACCTGGTACTGGGTCTCTTTCTTTGTCGCCTGTGGCCTGGTTAACATCTATGTTGCTTTTAACCTCTCCCAGGAAACCTGGGTGAATTTCAAGGTCTTTGGCCTCACGGCACTGACCCTGATCAATACCGTAATCACTGTCGTTTACCTCTATAAACATATGCCTGAAGAACATAAAAAGGAACTCAAATAATGTGGTACATGATCTCATCTCAAGATGTTGAAAACAGTTTAGAACAACGCCTGCAAGCCCGCCCAGATCACCTGGCTCGCCTGCAAGCGCTGTCAGATGAAGGCCGCCTGATGATCGCCGGTCCGCACCCAGCAATCGACAGCGACAACCCAGGCGAAGCGGGCTTCACTGGCTCTTTAGTCGTTGCCGAGTTTGATTCACTGGAAGCGGCACAGGCCTGGGCCGATCAAGACCCTTACATCGCCGCTGGTGTTTATCAAAGCGTTATTGTGAAGCCGTTCAAGCGCGTTCTCCCGTAGTTTTTAATCCAGGAAGCAAGCTTTTGAAAATTGTTTCATTCAATATCAATGGGTTAAGGGCTAGGCTGCACCAACTGCAGGCGCTGATCGACAGCCACCACCCAGACATCATTGGCCTACAAGAGACCAAGGTTCACGATGAGGCCTTTCCGTTGGCCGACGTCGAAGCCATGGGCTATCAGGTCCACTATCATGGTGGCAAGGCTCACTATGGTGTCGCCATGCTCTCCAAGTTGCCGCCGGTCAAGGTACAAAAAGGCTTCCCCACAGATGAGGAAGATGCCCAGCGACGCATGATCATGGGCACTTTTACTCAAGCCAATGGTCGCCCACTGACAGTACTGAATGGTTATTTCCCCCAAGGGGAAAATATCAGCCATGAAACCAAGTATCCGGCTAAGCGTAAGTTCTATCAGGATCTGATGAGCTACCTCAACGACCACCATAGTCCAGATGAAGACATTGCCATCATAGGCGACATCAATATCTCTCCTGTGGATCTGGATATTGGCATTGGGGAAGTCAACGCCAAGCGCTGGTTAAAGACAGGCAAGTGCAGCTTTCAACCTGAAGAGCGCCAATGGCTGCAAACCCTACTGGATTGGGGATTGATCGACACCTTCCGTCAGTTGCATCCGGCACGTGGCGAGCGTTACTCCTGGTTCGACTATCGCAGCAAAGGCTTCGACGACAACCGCGGACTGCGTATCGATGTGATCTTAGCCACCCCGTCGTTGGCCGAGCGTCTTACTGAATCAGATGTGGACTATGATCTGCGCGGTATCGATAAACCGTCGGATCACGCCCCAATCTGGAGCAGTTTCAAAGATTAGTGTTTCGGCACAACTAAGCATTAAAAAAGGCGCCAATGGCGCCTTTTTTCTGTTCGATAGCATTTAACCAGCTGCTACTGCAAACGATATTGAGACAAGATCCCATCCAGCTCTGCCGAAGACTGCTGCAGTTCGCTAGCCAAAGTGACCGAACGCTCGGCGGTATCTTTAATGGTTTGCGACTGATCACGGATCTCATTGAGCTGCGAGGCAATATCCCGCGCCGATACGCTCTGCTCTTCGGCAGATGCGGCGATCTGCGAGCTCATATCAAACACATGATCGATAGAATCGGCCATGGTATCCACATCACCGCCCACAGACTCAATCGCCGTACGACCAAGCTCGGCCTGCTTCACAATCTCATGGGTGATATCCGCCAGCTGACCCGATCCCGACTGCAATCCCTCAATCATAGATTGGATCTCAACCGTTGCCTGCTGCGTTCTGCCTGCCAGGGTGCGCACTTCATCGGCGACCACGGCAAAACCTCTACCCTGCTCGCCGGCCCGAGCCGCCTCGATAGCCGCGTTTAACGCCAGCAGATTGGTCTGCTCTGAGATGCCATTAATCGTAGTGACTACAGCGCCAATCTCGGTGGCATTGCCCGACAGTTGGTCCACCGCACTCGATGCCGCATCTATCTGGCCGGTTAACTGGCTAATACGGCGCACCGCCTCGGCGATCCGCTGCTTACTGTCTGCGGCGGCCGCAGCATTTTGCTTGGTA
The DNA here is from genome assembly GCF_002215585.1 of Shewanella marisflavi. Lineage (NCBI taxonomy): Bacteria > Pseudomonadati > Pseudomonadota > Gammaproteobacteria > Alteromonadales > Shewanellaceae > Shewanella > Shewanella marisflavi. The sequence continues at coordinate 1,808,017 of NZ_CP022272.1, read as the reverse complement.
TGATCTGAGGTATTGGCAGCGTTATGAGAGACCTCTTCGATAGCCGCTGTCATCTGATCCATGGCCACAGCCACAGTATCGAGAAATTGGTGCTGGAATTGCGCCAGCTCATCATTCTGCTTGGCCTGCTGATTAAACTCTTGTGAAGCCCTAGCCAGGGTCTGGGCATTATTGCCGATCGCCTTGACCATCTCGGACATGTTATCGGCGCTGCGATCGATCTCCCGGGCAATGAGGCTGAAATCATCTTTGCCAAAGAAATTGAGCCTGAAGGAGAGATCGCCATCGGCCAAACGCTTAATAGCAATATACATATCCCAAAGTCCGCCCCCCAAAGAGGTGGAGATCCAGTAACTGAGCTGATACAAAGGATAGAGAGCGATAAGGGCAATCCACAGCATCCACCAGGCATCACTCTTACCCTGAGCTTCCCACGCAGACACCTCTTGGCTGAGCTGCAGATATTGGCCGTTGATCGGCGCACTGGCGGTCACCTTGTCACCCCGACGCGATTGCTCAGGTCGACTAGATAGTGTCAGACCATTGTTGGCGGCAAATGTCGCCAACTCAGCACTGCTTAAGCCCTGACCGCTAGCCACCTTGGCGTAAGCGTCGACACTGGCTTGCACCCTGGCGGCCGAAGCGTCATGTAGATGCGTCACTGCCGCATTGAGGTTTAGGATGGCGATGGTCAAGGTGATGGCCGTCACCATGGTACAGACCACCCAAAATTTACCGTTGAGGCTGAGTTTGATCAGCAAGGCATCTATCTTTCTAAACTGGATAGCTTTCATGGAAACCCACTTCTTATCAGGCTAAATTGACAACGACTTTCGATCTACCAGATCAAGTTAAGCACATTTTCTAATCTTGAGCCTTGATTAGACGTAACTTAATGGCTGGCAAAGTTCTACCGGTAAAGGCAACCAGCTGCCCGGTCAATAAGGTCATGGCATAGCCAAGCAGTGCACCAAGAAGGAGTGGTGGTATGATGCTGGCGATATCGCCGCCTAAGGCAAAAGTGATACAGCAACCGATAAAGGCGCCAGGAATAAAGGCGAGTCGCTGGTAACTGGCTTGTAAACACATGAGGCTGGTGACTATGCCGGTAAGCAGGTATCCCACCAGCGGCGTCTCAAAATGACTCCCGCCAGCAATGACCACCCAAGCCCAGAAGACACCGGACAGGTTGGTGAACCAGCTCATGAGTACCCCTTGAAACCCTGCCTTTGGCTGAGCAAAAAAGGTACTGCACGCAAGAAAGCCAACCCAAGTGACTAAGTGAAATGCATCGGCAACCCCTGCCCAGATGGCAGCAAGCAGCCCTGCAGATAATGCAACCTGCATACGATTTTCCATGTATGACCCCTCATTACATTGGAATATTATTTTTGGTTAAATTACTTCAATTTGAGTTACAAAAATAGGATCCAGGCCAAATAAACAGGAATTAATCTAAATAGATTAAAAAACAACCAACCTGTGTAGTAAAAGAACGTAACTTGTGAAGTGAGAAACCACCGAGCATGGAGCCAAAGAAGATAAAGGGAAGCTGGGCCAGTCAGACAACGCTGACCGACCCGTAACAACTAGACGCTGAAATGATCACTTAACGGCAGATCACGCACACGAACACCGCTGGCGGCAAAGATGGCATTCACTATGCTGGGTGCAACAGGCGGTACACCCGGCTCGCCAACCCCGGCAGGAGGCGCATCGGAAGGCACTAAAATCGTTTCGATTTCAGGACATTGTGACAAGCGCAGCAGAGGATAATCATGAAAATTAGACTGCTCTACCCGCCCATCTTTAAAGCTTATCCTGCCCATCAAGGCGATACTTAAGCCAAACATCACAGCCCCTTCTAGCTGAGACGCCACCCTATCTGGGTTAACTAAAGTACCCGCATCGATGGCGATTATCGTCTTAAGCACCTTAAGTTGCTTATCCTTGCTGACTTCAACCAAACTGGCGGTCGCCACAAAGGCGGTAAAGCTGCGATGCACCGCAAAGCCCCAGCCTTGGTTTGCCTTCGCCTTAGGCTGAGTCGCCAACTTCTGCTCTACCGCGGCGATCACCCCCTTATAGCGGGCGGTATCCACCGGATGACGGGCCAAGGTTTCACCATAATTGCCGTAGTTAAAGCCTTGATCGGCAAAGGTCTCTTGTCTATCGGGTCCCAATAGTTCGCGCCACATACTGATGGTATCCAGCCCGCGCTTATGGGCCAGTTCATCAACAAAGACACCGATGCCGAAGCCGTGCTGTATGTTGCAAACCGAGCGCATCCAACCGATACGGGTATGAGCGGCCGCTTTTACTGTCTCACAGCGCAGGCTGTCGATGGCCAAAGGCACATCCACAAAGCCGAGATCCAACTCAGAGGCACTTGGCTCATCGACCCCTTCGGCGAAGGTAGAGCTAATACTTGGGAAGCCGGTACGTTGCAGCATGGCCTCGACCCCATTATCCCCCACTCTAGCCTTAAAGTACTGGGCACTGATGGCGTGCAGGTAACCGTTTTGCAACTCATCTTCGCGGCTCCAACACACCTTAACCGGCCGCTTAACCTCACGGGATAACAGCGCCGCCTCGACGCAGTAATCTGGCTTGGACTTACGGCCAAAACCACCACCGAGCAGAGTCACATGCACAATTACCTTTTCAGCCTCTAGCCCTAACGCACCAGCGACTGTCCCCTGGGCGCTTTGTGGCGTCTGAGTCGATGCCCAGATCTCAACACCACTCTCGGTGACATTCGCCGTTGCCGTCGGCGGCTCCATCATGGCGTGAGCCAGATAAGGTACGCTATAGACAGCTTCTATGGTCTTGTCTGCTGGCCAGCTCTGTTGCTGCTCGCCCATTTGCCGCACTGGCTTACCGCTCTCTTGCACCGCCTGCTTCAAAGCTGTCAGGTAGGCGCTCGAATCATGACTATCGTTGGCCGAACTGGTCCACTCGATTGCCAGCGCGGCGCGCCCCTGGGCAGCACTCCACGAATTTGTTGCCAGTACGGCAACGCCGCCTAGCGGCTGAAAACTGGGGACGCCTTGAGGTGTCGGCAGTTTGATCACATCCACCACGCCGGCAACGGCTCTGGCCGCCTTATCATCTAGCTTGGCTACTTGGCTACCCAACACCGGTGGGCGCACTATGCTGGCATAGAGCATATTATCCAGACGCACATCGAAGCCGTACTGGGCGGTGCCATCGAGTATCGCCTCCATATCCACTATGGTGTGCCCTTTACCGATATGGGTATAGGCATCGGCTGACTTGAGCTTAAGTTCAGCCACCTCGGGAAGCGGCAATTTCGAGGCCGCCAATGCGAGATCGCCAAAACGTAAGCTGCGACCAGAGGCGCGATGCCGCACCTGATTATTGACCGTCTCTAACTCACTCACTGGCACCTTTAGCTGCTCGGCGGCGGCCTGCTCTAACATGGTACGGGCCATGGCGCCCATCTCTCGCATCTTGTCAAAGCCTTTACGTATACTGCGCGAACCATCGGTGTTTTGGCTGCCGTAACGCTTGTCGGCCAAGCCCTGCACCACGACCACCTTGTCCCAGTCGGCGCCTAGCTCGTCGGCCAACACCTGAGGAATACCGGTGCGTATCCCCTGGCCCATTTCGGAGCGATGACAGGTGAGATAGACCTTGTCATCCTCACCGATAGCGATAAATAGATTAAGGCGTGCCTCACCGCCTTGAGCCAGCGCCATGGGGCTCCAACTGATCCCGCTGGCTCCTAAGGCCAATCCACCACCGGCGGCGCCAAACAGCTTTAATACGTCCCGGCGACTAAAATTTTGTACAGCGCTGAACTGGCTCATGCTTCCACCTCCCTCGTCTGGCCGTCTACCAGGGCGGATGGCCCGGCGGCGGCTTCCTTGATTGCGGCCTTGATGCGGGTATAGGTGCCGCAGCGACAAAGATTACCCACCATGGCTTCTTCTATCTGAGCATCATTGGGCTCTGGATATTGGGCAAGCAAGGCGGCGGCCGACATCAACTGCCCCGCCTGACAATAACCACACTGAGGCACATTATGCTTGCGCCACGCCGTTTGCAGCTTGTCGGCAGCCAAGCCCTCTATGGTGGTCACCTGTTTGCCTTGCACCTGCTTCAAGCTAGTCAGACAGGCCCTGACAGGCTCACCATCGACATGTATGGTACAGGCGCCGCACAGGCCAGCCCCGCAGCCGTACTTAGTGCCCGTGAGGCCCAATATATCTCTGATCGCCCAGAGTACTGGCATATTGGGATCCGCATCTAAGGTGTAATCTTTGCCGTTAATCTTCAGTCCGAGTTGAGGATTGGACATCACTTTCTCCTTGTTGACCCCGCAAATAGATAGGGTGACGATTAAACTTAGTTTGGCCAGATAGGCTTAACAACGCGCTCGGTAGGCCTCAAGCTGTAACCGGGTATCGATATCGACCGCCGCCTCAGGCATCGCCAGGGCGATAAGCTGCCCCTCTCGATATAGCCTGGTTAACAACGCTTTGGCGCCGCGATCCCCCGATAAAGCCATGAGCGACTCAAAGTCATCATGGCAAAAGAGGGCTGGTGCCCCCAAAGTTAACTCATAATAGGCACAAACCCGGGTATTTTCCCGGCGACGCGCCGAAAACAGCGCCAGATAGTCCTGGGAGGCTAAAGCCGGCTGATCGCCCAACGCAATAAGCAGGCTCTCAGCCCCCTGCGCCTTGGCATATTGGGCGGCTGTGGCAATCGAGTGCGCCAGCCCTAACGGCCAGTCTGGGTTATGCACCTTTAGCGCCGAGGTCGGCAGGCAGGCTTCTATTCTCTGTTGATGACCTCCGGTGATCACGACCAGGCTAGCATCAAGCGCTTCTGCCACCAGCTCAAGGGTGCGATACTGCGCCAGAATGAGCGGCTCATCGAGGGCTTGTTGATCTTCGCGACCAGCCCCTGATTGAGAAAGCGGTTCAGCCAGTTTAGCGCCACCAAATCGACGGCTCTCACCGGCAGCCAGCAGCGCGATCATCACCTTAGGCTTAAGCCCTGTCATGCCATCACCTCTTTAAGCGCCACCCGTTTGCCCTGATGAAACACACCATGACATTCAGACAAGATACTTAAGGCGATAGAGGCTGGCAGCTCACCGCCTAAGGCGAGCCCGGCGGGCGCAGAAAAGAAGGCTTTAAAGGCATCTTGCTTCAGGTTGGCGAGTGCAAGCACCCTGTCTCGCCGATGACCAGGCCCGAGCAGCGCCAGATATTGTAGCTGGGTTGCGCGCTCAGCGATCTGCCCTAAGGCCTCGGCATCGAGCTGTAAGTTGTGTTGCATCACGATGGCGCCGTCAATTCGCGCCCAAAATGCCTCATCAAGCGCATCGACCGGCAGCTTAATCACTTTGGCTCCGGGAAAATCATACTCTCTGGCGTAACTGGTGCGCCTATCGATCACATCGACCTGCCAGCCAAGCTGCTGCGCTATCATGCTCACGGGCTGGGCATCCAACCCGCCGCCAAAAATAGCGATACGGTAACGGGCGCGCAGGGGAATGATTAAGGATTTTTGCTCTCCTGTCAGTATCCCGGCGCGGGGAAAGTCTCTGAGACACCAGTTGGCCTTGGCATCATCCAGCGCCTGCTGATCGCCCCACACCATGGCGCGAGGTAATGGCGTCATAGGGTCGGTCAGCTGCAACTCATAATGACACTGTCCCTGATTGGCTAAGGTCTCTTTTAAGCGCTTAAAGTGTAAATAATGATTATCTGCGCAGAGGGGCACCAGCATTAAGTGCACTATGCCGCCGCAGCCCAGCTGATAACTGGCGTCTGTCTCGTCGGACGCATCGTAGCAGACGTTAACCGCCTGCCCTGTCTGGATGACCTGCTGGGCCCGTCGCCGCAAGTCCGCCTCTAGGCAGCCACCGCTCACCAGGCCCACACTCTTGCCCATACCATGGATCAGCATCATGGCGCCCACCTTACGATAGGCCGACCCCTCTACACGGGTCACCACCGCCAATACCCAATCATCTTGGGGTGCCGACGCCCAGGCGCTAACAAGATCTTCGATGTGATGTGACATATCCCTGTGTCTCTGTTTGCCGCAAAAGATATTCGTGATCTTTTAACCTAGCAGAGACGGGAATAAGAAAACAGGTTCAATACGTTGCAAAAGATTTCATTGCATCATGAAGAGCAAAACGGCGACCTAAGGTCGCCGTTATCAGATTAACTCAGCAGCTGGTCGGCAACAAAGGGATTTTGCTGCCGCTCGGCGCCGAAGGTAGAGATGGGGCCGTGACCGGGAATAAAACTCACATCGCGGCCTAACGGCCAAAGCACCTGAGTAATCGACTGGATCAACGCCTGATGACTGGACTGCGGAAAATCGGTACGACCGATAGAGCCTTTAAAGAGCACGTCACCCACCCAGGCCAAGCGATCTGACTCACTGTAGAATACTATATGACCCGGCGTATGCCCGGGGCAGTGCAACACTTCAAGGCTCTGCTCGCCTACGCTGACTTTATCGCCTGCCGCCAAATATTGCGCTGGCTCAAAGGACGCAACGGGCAGAAAACCAAAATGCTTACTCTGCTGTGGCAATGTCTCCAACCAGAAGGCATCGTCCTTATGTGGGCCGACAATAGGTACGCCCGTAGCCTCGGCCAAGGCCTTGGCGCCGCCCACATGATCGATATGCCCATGGGTCAGTAAAATCTTCTCTAAGGTTAAGCCATTATGGGCCAGTTGCTGCTCGATGCGCTCTATATCACCACCCGGGTCGACCACTGCCGCCCGCTTGCTCTTTTCACACCAGATAATGCTGCAATTTTGCTGAAACGGTGTCACGGGCACAATTTGATACTTCATCTTATTCTTCCACTTTCATCCACCTCGGCATAGGTTACGATATCAAGGTAGGATTCTCTAATGACACTGACAAAAAGATTGATCTAGGATAACCTATCGGCGTCATTTAGTACCCTACAAGTCTGCGCTTACAGGCAACATTTCATAATAAGGTTCACCATGTCCGACTCACAACGCCTTGCTGGCATCCATTGTATCAAGCATTATTTTAGCCTGCCCTTAGATCACAGCGCCAGCGACGGTGAAAAGCTAACCATCTTCGCCCGCGAACTGGTGGCACCTGAGCACAGAGAGCGCAAACTCCCCTATCTGGTTTATTTCCAAGGCGGGCCAGGTTTTGGCGCCATCAGACCCGCAGCAAACGGCGGCTGGATAAAGCGCGCCCTACAGGAATACCGAGTGTTATTACTGGATCAGCGCGGCACAGGCCTCTCAAGCCCCATCAACTATGCATCATTAGCCCATCTGGACTCGCAGGCCCAGACCGATTATCTAAGCCATTTTCGCGCCGACAGCATTATCAAGGATGCCGAGCTTATCCGCACGCAGCTGATAGGCGATGAAAAATGGAGCATACTCGGCCAGAGCTTTGGCGGCTTCTGCGTATTGAAATACTTAAACGATGCGCCTCAAGGTCTGATTGAGGCCTATATCACGGGCGGCATCCCCTCGCTCACCCGCAGCGCCGATGAGGTCTATCAGGCCACCTACAAGCGAGTGCTGGCCAAAAACCAGGACTTCTTCGCCCGTTTCCCGGACGCTCAAGACTTAGTTAAACGCCTGGCGGCCTACCTGCAAGAAAATGAAGTACGCATCGCTACCGGCGAGCGACTCACAGTAGAGATGTTGCAACTACTTGGGATCAACATCGGCATGGAGCAAGGCGGCGAGCCAGTATATTACCTGCTGGAACAGGCCCTGATAGAGACGGCCCAGGGCACTCAAGTCAACCCACTGTTTTTGGCTCACTTCTGCCAGCTGCTGGATTACAACACCAACCCCATCTTCGCCCTACTGCACGAGAGCATCTACTGCCAACAAGGCGCCTCAAGCTGGGCGGCCCATAGGGTCAGACAAACCTATGATGAGTTTAACTACCAGGCGGACAAGCCCTTTCTATTTACTGGCGAGATGGTCTATCCCTGGTTCTTCGACCAGTTCACCAACCTCAAGCCGCTAAAACACGCGGCGCACCTGCTGGCAGACAAAACCGATTGGCCCATGCTGTACGATCCCGCCAAGCTGGTCGCCAACCAGGTGCCTGTGGCCGCAGCCATCTACAGCGAAGATATGTTCGTGGAGATGAATTACAGCCTGGAGACAGCGGCTCAGGTCGGCAACCTGAAGTACTGGCTCACCTCTGAATATGAGCATAATGGCATCCGTATGGATGGGGAGCATATTTTGGATAGGTTGATTGGGATTAATCGAGGGGAGAGGTTGAGGTAAATCTGACCATTTACCTTGATGGTCTTTACCTAGGTTTTGATTTGGTTGGTTTGAAAGTGAGTCGGTACTTCTGTATCGGCTCACTTTTTTTATTGATGATCTTATCCCTACATAAACTTTAGCCCTTGCTTAATTTACCCATGTATCGTTTGGCTACCTTGTGATTTGTTAAGGTCATTTGAAGGTCGTACCTTCATCGCTGTTAATTGCCTGCGGCAGGCTTATGTGCAGATACACCTGTGAGACGCCGTGAATAAATCCCTTTAGGCTCTACCGAAACATCCCTGTTTCGGAAGCTCACCGGCGTATCTGCACTAGGTATCTAACGTCTCTTCGATTTGGCTTCATCTGTTTGTTGTTGATACAAGCTATTATTTTTAATGAAAAAAGCGCATTAAAATGTGATGTAGCATATTGAATACCAACTACAAAATAGATTAAAATATCACCACTTAAGGACAGAGCTAGGCCTACTCGAATCAAACATTGACCACGCCATTCAGGGAATGAAAAAGCCAATCTCCACACGCCAATCAACTCCCTTATAAAGTTAACTCTGACCCCATTTATTTACATGCTTGGTCTCCAACCTTACAAGGTAGCGTACCTTGCAAGGTCTCACTAATAAGCTGTAAGGTATTCAGGATGAAGTTTTATATTTCCGGTAAGGTTCTACCAGAAAGAGCCGCAGTTTATTTTTCTGAAATAAAAATGGACATGCAGAAACATGGATGTATGCGAATTTCATGCGATGCTGGTCAATTAAATGCAATCTTTGACACTCCTAACAACGATATTGTTAGCGCAAAATTAACTGTGGAGCATAACGCTCAATTGATCGTTAGTGCTTTAGGATTTTCTCTTAACTGTGGTTACTCTGTTGAAGTAATAAATGTGTTTAGCTCAGAGGAAACAGACAGATCTACAGTTTTTGGTGTAAAAGCTGATACTGAAAATGATTTTGATCAGAACAAAGTATTTAATGCAGCATTATTTTTCTCTACGAAAAACGTCTATTTTAGAATGGCGCTTAGAGACTATATGCGGGCAATAAATGACAGCATGGATTGCGCTTTTTATTGCTATAGAGCTCTCGAAGCTATAACTAAGTCATATAGCATAGGACAAGGTTCACAGGGTTGGCTAGATCTTCATAAAGACCTCGATACAAATCGAGAAGATGTAGATAATAAAATTACAAGGTTTGCAAGCCCGATTAGGCATGGTCGCTGGGCAGAAGCACAAAGTACAACCAGTGCCCAACGCTTGGAGATGCTCACTTACACTCAAGACGTTTTGTTGAAATTTTTGGCAAAAAATACCTAACAAACGCATTAACCACTCGCTGCGCTCGCTTGGGACAAAAACACCCAGGCTCCCTCGCTTCGCTCGTTATTATAGCCTACGTATTTTTGCCCGTTATGCGGGCGTTATCTCATAGAAATTTTTATCCGAAACTGACGAGTTAGAATTAAGGCTTTAACTCAAAAATGTCCAAAAATGAGTTATGTAATGTAAGACCCCTCTACCGCTTCAAGAGTCAATCGAGCCAGGCGTAGGTATCTAGGGCGAGGATTTGTAGTTCGATGCTTTGGTGGAGTCGCAGTGGGGGCTTAGTGGCCTTTTTGCCTGTACTGATGTCAGCGGCATCTGTGTGTCCTGCGCCTAGGGCGACGTAGAAGGGCATCAGGTGTTCTATGCTGGGGTGGTTGAACCTGGCGTTTGGCGCCTGGCGCTCGACATCCAACAGTGCGGGCAGATCTCCTTGGGAAAGCTTATCGGCGATCCAATTCACGAAGCTTTGCATCTTCTCTACCTTTTGCGGGTCGCCGGGGCGGCGAAACAGCTCGCCCAGGTTGTGGCTGATGCCGCCCGAACCCAGTACCAATACGCCGTCAGTGCGCAGGGATTTTACAGCCTGTCCTAACCGGTAGTGATAGCTCACGCCTTGCCTGCTATCGATTGAGACCAGCACCAAAGGGATGTCCGCCTCGGGATAGAGACGGCAGAGCGGCGTCCAGAGTCCGTGGTCCCAGCCAAGCTGCTCATCCAGTTCGGCCTCAAACCCGGCAGTTTGCAGAATCTCCGCGACCTCGGCGGCCAGCTTGGGCGCGCCTGGAGCGGGATAATTGACGCGGTAGAGGGCGTCGGGAAAGCCGTAGAAGTCATGCACTGTACGTGGGCCATCGCCCGATGCGATACGCACCTTACCGCCAATATCCGTGTGGGCCGAGAACACCAGTATCGCCTTGGGCCTTGGCAGTACCTGGCCCAACTCGGCGAGAAACGCGGCATTATCGCTATCATCTAAGGCCAACATGGGCGAGCCGTGAGAGACAAACAGGCTCGGCATGAGCCCGGCAGTGGTTGCAGTCTCTATGGTTGCAGCATTTAGTTGCTCACTCACCTCAGGGGAGATCTGTCTTAAGCTCTTACTTGCGCTCATATTTGTACTCATGTTTGCACTCATGCTTGGTCTCACTTTTAAACTCTTTTCTGAACTCATAAGCTAACCTGGGGGCCGACAGGCACTATGCCCGTTGGATTCAGGGCCTTGATTGAATAATAACCCTGCTTGATATGCTCGAAATTGACCGTGGCTGCAATGCCATCAATGGCATAGATGCGCTGCAGATAGGCCTGTAGCTGCGGCTTCTGGGCGATCAGCTCACGGTTACACTTGAACAGGCCATAGTAGGCGACATCGAAGCGCACCAGGGTCACGAAGACGCGAATATCCGACTCGGTCAGCTGCTCGCCGAGCAAGTAGGGGCGGCCATCGCTCAGGGTCTGCTCCAACTCATCGAGCAGGCTAAAGACGCCTTGGTAAGCTTCTTCGTAGGCAAACTGACTGGTGGCAAAGCCCGCCTTGTAGACACCATTGTTGAGCTGATGATAGAGACGCTCATTCAGACTATCGATATCTTGATGTAGGTCCTGTGGATAGAGGTCCAACGCCGGATTTAATGCCGAGCCGGTCAGGTGATCGAATGCGCAGTTCAACATACGTATGATGTCTGCCGACTCATTATTCACTATGACCTGGCGCTGCTTATCCCAGAGTACGGGCACGGTCGCCCTACCGGTAAATTGTTGGTCCACCTGGGTATAGAGCTGATGCAGATACTTGTGGCCATTGAGGCTGTCTTGGTCAGCATAGATCTTACTGTCTGGCGCGCCGCCAAACTGCCAGCCCTGATCCGAAAGCACGGGGTTGACCACGCTGACGCTGATAAAGTCAGTTAATCCCTTGAGCGCTCTCACCATCAGGGTACGTGAGGCCCAGGGGCAGATATAGGCGACATAGAGATGATAGCGACCCGCCTCCGCCTTGAAACCGCCCTCACCCGTAGGGCCAGCCTTGCCATCCGGGGTGATCCAGTTGCGAAAACTACTGCTCTGGCGTACAAATCGTCCCTGCTTATCTTGCGCCTGCACAGGTTGCCAGGCCTCAGCCCATTGACCATTAACTAACATGGATGGCTCCTTAGCTCTTATTCGACAAGGTTGAGTAGAATCTATTAGGTAAAAGGCATCAAAATCTATGCTTGGTTCCTGATGCCTAATATGTGTTACTTAGTCTACGATGCTTAGTCTGTGATGCTTAGCTTTTAAGACGCGCTGTCAGTATGGCATCGACCGAGTAGCGTCCGCCGCCCTGCAGCGCCAGTGATAAAGAAGCCGCCAGTAGAATCAAGGCAAACTCATAGCCGTTGTTAGAGACAAACAGGCCGTTACCCAGATGCACCGTCATGGCGACCGCCATAGTGAATGCCGTCAGCGCAGCAGCGGGTCGAGTGAGTAATCCCAGTACCAACGCCAGACCACCAAAGAACTCGGCGCTACCCGCCAATAGAGCCATGAGATAACCTGGTTCAAAGCCCACGCTTGCCATCCACTGCCCTGTACCTTCCAGGCCGTAACCACCAAACCAACCGAAAAGTTTCTGGGCGCCATGGGCGGCCAAGATAAGCCCTAGGGGCAGGCGCAGTACCAAAGGGGCCAGTCCTGCATCGCTGTTAAGTAGTTTGATTAACGTTTGCTTGTTCATAATGATCTCCTCAAAGATGTTTGGTTTGCAGCCTTTCGCTTGGATTAGGTATAAGCCATTGGCCATTCGCTGCCGATGAGGTAAATGTAGCTCTCAACGTTAAATTGATAAACATCGCCATCATTTAATAATTAGCAACAAAATAGCGATAATAAATAGAGATGCCAGATAAGGCTTAGAGACTAAAGCTTAGAGATTACGGCCTAGAGATTAAGGCCTAGAGATTAAGGCCTAGAGATTAAGGCCTAGAGATTAAGGCTCAGAGACTAAGGCCGGGGGAGCTGGGGCTTAAAAAAACTGGATTTAGGGCTTAGGGCTTAGGGCTTGAGCACAAGAGAGCTGGCTAAAGCGAGAAAGCTGGCCAGAGCGAGAAAGCTGATTAGCGCCAGCTAGTCGTCTATCGCATCCCAGTATGGGGTCTTGCCATAGTATTGGCTCAGGGCGTCGACAAAACAGCGCACCTTGCTGGCGAGAAACTTACGGTGCACATAGACGGCGTATAGGCCAAAGGGCTCAGGGGCATAGTCGGTCAAAATTGCCTTGAGTTGACCGCGCCGCAATGCCTTACTCACGAGAAAAGTGGGCTGCACCACTATGCCGCGGCCCGCAATAGCCGCCTCTACCAGCATGTCACCATTATTACAGGCAAAATCGCTTGGGATCTTGAGCGCAGAGAAATGCTCGCCAAACCGACCGAAAGCCGCGCCCAGATCTGAGTAGCTAAAATGCAGATAGTTGTGATGGACAAGATCCGCCGGGGTCTTGGGTTCACCGCGCTCGGCCAGATATGCTGGCGAGGCGCAGACAACTAGCTTGATCGGGGTGAGCTTCTTGGCGATCAGCGAGGAGCTTGAGAGCTGACCTATCCGCAGCGCCACATCGACGCCATCTTCCAACAGATCCACCTTTTTGTCGGTCAGGGTGATATCTAACTTAACATCAGGATGTTGCTGCTGAAATTTCACGAGTGCGCTTGGCAGGTGATGAATGCCAAAGGACATGGGCGCGCTGACCTTTAGCAAACCCGAGGCGGTCTCGCTAAGGTTGGTCAAGGCATTGTCCATCTCTTCGATATCGATAAGCACCTGCTGGCAGCGCTCGAAATAGGCCCTACCCGCCTCGGTCACATTGACCCGTCTCGTGGTGCGATTAAGCAGGCGCACCTTGAGATGCTCCTCAAGCTGAGAGACATATTTGCTGACCAGCTGAGAGGAGAGCCCAAGCCTGTCGGCCGCCTTGGTAAAGGAACCCTCCTGCACCACGGCCGTAAAGGCCTTCATGGTATCGATTCTATCCACCGCCCGCTCCTCAATTAGTCAGCTTATGTTGATAATCAGAGACAAAATAGCCCATTTACCAAAATAAAAGAAGGTAATTTAAAATCAGTAAAACAATCAGTATAAGCTGTGCACGCCGTTGTCAGCCCATAAAAACTGGGCTAAACCTATAACAGATGCATATCAAGATAAGCAGGAGACAAAGATGGATTACCACTTAACTCAGCTAAGCGGCGATATACTTGTGGGAATAGTTAACGAGCAGCTCAGACTGAACTGCCAGGATAAACAGGAACTCTTTTACCAGTTAGATATTCCCAAAGAGCAACTGGAGCAGAAGTTGGCCGCATCAGGCTTTGAATATGACCCCATCAGCAACCAATACCGAGCCTGCAGATAAAAGCTTTCACAGCAATTATCTGCCACGATAGCAACTCTTGGGGCCTCTGAGCCCCTGCTCTCAATGAAGCAACTCCCCGACTGCGCTTGTGCCCTGCAACAGAGCAAGCATTAAGTTTGGCCGTACTGAGATGCAAAGTTGCATTAATGGGTATGCACTCAGGCTTTTGCTTAGGCCTATGCTTAAGCTCTTGCTTAAGTTCTTGTTTAGGCCCTTGCTTTAGATGAGCGCGGTTTAGCCATTCCTCTAGCATTCCCCTTGGAGGCTGTTTTAGCGCTTCCCTTAGCCGCGCCGCTATTCTTGCCGCTCGTATTGCCTTTGCCACCTGCAGTGCTGCTACGTCGATTTCCATAGCCGCGCTTCTTAAACTGGCTCTTAGGCGCCTCGACCCCTTGTAATGCCTTGGGCAGCTGGGCCCCCGCCTGCATGATAAGTCCATTAAGCGACTCGATAAGCGGCGCCATAAAGCTTAAATATTTCGCCTCTTTACGGCTGATGGCATCTAGGTGACTCTCCCACAGCGCCGTCATATCTGGCGTAGTTGCCGACTCTGGCAGACTATTGATGAGTCCACGACCGACCGCGGTGGAGACAATAGATTTCCCCTGACGCGCCAAGAAGCCGCGCTTAAACAGAAGCTCGATGATCCCAGCGCGAGTCGCCTCTGTACCCAGGCCATCTGTTTCTTTTAGGATCTTGCGGATCTCAGCATTAGTGACATAGCGGCTGATCCCCGTCATGGCGCTGAGCAGAGTCGCATCGGTGAAAGCCTTAGGTGGCTGGGTCTGCTTCTCGATAAGCTCTCCCTGCCCCGAATGCAACGCCTGTCCCTTATGCAGCGGTGGTAACTGGGCCAGCCCCTCTTCCCCTGCACTCTCTGCTTTGTCATCGCTACGCTTGGGAAACAGCTGCTTCCAGCCAAGGGCGATCTCTTGTTTTGCCTTGGTATGAAAATGCCCCCCGGCGATCTCCACCTCGACCTGGGTCTCATGATAACGGTAGACAGGGTAAAACTGCGCCAGATATTGGCGGGCCAGTTGCAGATAGATTTGCCGCTCGGCCTGGCTTATGGTGCTCAGGTTAGCCACCTTCTCGGTCGGTACTATGGCGTGGTGAGCGTCCACCTTGGCATCATTCCAGGCCTTGGAGACTATCTTAGGATCTGGCGCATCACACTGGGCCGTAAGCTCGCCCGCGCCCTTGAGCACGGCGCCTATCACGCTAGGGGCTAAGGCCAATTGCTCCTTGGGCAGATAGCGGCTGTCGGAGCGCGGATAGGTGATCAGCTTATGTTTCTCATACAGAGACTGACAGGTATCGAGCACCGCCTTGGCACTCATACCAAAACGCTTGGCCGCATCAATCTGCAGCGACGACAGGTTATAGGGCAGCGGCTGCCCCTGCTGCTTATCTTTTGCCTTTAGGTCGCTCACCACTGCCGCCTGCTCGGTTATACGCCCCACCACATTTTCTGCAAGACGCCGCGACAACACCCGTCCCTCTTCGTCCATATAGGGCTGGCAGGCCTCACTGGGTTGCCACTTGGCCTTAAAGTGAGCCTGCTCTTGAGTATAGAGATTGGCGAGCACCTCATAGAAAGGCTTACTGACAAAGTTTTCAATCGCCTCATCACGACGCACGACTAAACCGAGCAGCGGCGTCTGCACCCGGCCGACAGAGAGCACGCCCTGATAGCCCACCTTTCGCCCCTGTAACGTATAAGCGCGGGTCATATTCATGCCATAGAGCCAATCGGCACGGGAACGCGCCAGGGCCGAGGTCGACAGAGGGATAAACTCGCGGTTGCTGCGAAGCTGCCCCAAGGCACGTTTCACCGCCTGGGGGTTAAGATCGCTCACCAGCAGACGCTGGGTCTGATTGAGCTTATCCCCTTTTACGCCCAGATAAGCGATCACCTCATCCACCAGCAATTGACCTTCTCGATCGGGATCACCGGCATTGACCAGTTGGCTCGCCTGCTTAACAAGCTTTCGCAGTACACTGAGCTGGCCCCGGGTCTTGCTCTTGGGAGTCATCTTCCACTGCTGTGGCACAATAGGCAGGTGCTCGAACGACCAGGACTTAAAGGCAGGATCATAACTATCGGGCTCGGCCTGCTCTAACAGGTGACCTATGCACCAGGAAACAGTGTCGCCATTGGCCGCGGTGATATATCCCTCCCCCTTCTTGAGGGGCTTAGGTAACACGTCGGCGATCGCCCGACCTAAGCTGGGTTTCTCTGCTATGTAAAGGATCATGTTGGCATCAATTACTGTATAAATTAACAGTAACTTTAAACCACTCGCGCCGTCGGCGCAAATGTAAGAAGCCAATCTGATGCTTACGTGTAAATTTAGTTGAGAACTATTCTCATTAAAGAGTAGCCTAAGGTTAATTCACGGAGGCTAATATGCACACACGACTCAAGACCCCCTACCGACCCGACCGCTTGCTGATTTACGCTATGCTAATGGCGACGGCATTGGTCCTGCTTTTGATGCCATACTCGCAAGTGACTTGGCATGCCGCTCCCCTGCCACTATTTAGCCTGCTGCTTCTGCTAAGCTGCGCCGTAACCTTGCTGGCAATCGCTCGGCGTAGCAGAGTGCATCGTACAGCGCTTACCCTGCTCTTTAGTATTTGGTTACTGGTATGGTTCAGCCAGGGACTGCTGCTTCCCTTATCATTTCGCAGTGGCTAGCCAATGCACTCTTCGACTCACGAGATAAGATTCTAACGATACAAATTAAAAAGGCGCCTCATCAGAGACGCCTAGCTAGCCTAAAAGCTTAGAGGATTAACTTAGGTTTTTAACTTGCCCAGCTGCTGATGCTGCTGCTCAACTAAAGCCGCCAGACTGGCACTGCTTTGCTGCGCCTCATCGGCCAAACGTGCCAGCTCAGAAGCGGAATCGGAAATACCCGTGATATTACGGTTAACCTCCTCAGTCACCGCGCTCTGCTCCTCTGCAGCCGTCGCAATATGCGTCACCTGACCTGAGACCTCCTGAATTTGACTCACAATAGTGTTGAGTGAACTTAAGGCCGACTCGGTTTGCGCCACCGCGCGCTGTGCGCCATCTACCCCTTGGTCGATGATTTGTGAGGCACTGGTGACCTCTCGCTGCAATGACTCGATTAACTTACTAATCTCATCGGTCGAACTCTGCGTCTTAGACGCTAGCGCCCGCACCTCATCGGCCACCACGGCAAAACCCCGTCCTTGCTCTCCGGCGCGGGCCGCCTCGATGGCGGCATTGAGGGCCAGCAGGTTAGTCTGCTCGGCAATGGCGCTAATCACCTCAAGGATCTTGCTGATATTGGTGCTGCTTTCCGCCACCTTACCTACGGCCTCCTTGGCCAACAGCGATTCTTGGGACATTTGGGTCACATACCCCATGGCCTGACTCAGGCTGTCTTCGCCGGCTTTGACATTAAGGCTCATCGCCTCTGTTTCCGAGGCCGTCTGCTCAGATGCCTTAGCCACCTCAAGCGCCGTGGCACTCATCTGATTCACTGCGGTTACCACGCTCTCGATATCACTGTATTGACGATTAACACTGTCATGGGTCTGCTGAGCAATATCTGCCGCCACCTGACTTTCGGCCTGTGAGCGCGATGCCAAATCTTTCAGCTCACTGATCAATAACCTGAGCTTAGTAATAAAACCATTAATGCCGCCGCCTAAGGCGATAAGCTCGGCGTGAGATTCAACCGTCACCTGCTGAGTCAAATCCCCCTCGGCACTGGCGAGGTTCTCAACCCGGCTCTGAATCACTTTAAGAGGTGCGATTATCGAGCGAATCACCACACTAATGGTCACTATGGCGATCACAGATACTACGGCGCCGACCATCAGCAACAGGCTTCCCAGAGAACTTGCCATAGCAGACATAGATGCGTCCATGGCATTAGCGGCCTGGTAGGCATCTTCCTTATCCACTTCAATCACCAGAGACCACTGCGCCTCAGCAAGTGGAATGTCGATAGGAAACGCCACAACAATACTTTTTTCCTGCTCAAGATAGCCTCCCTGACGGTGCAGCCCAGTCAACTGTGAGGCTAACTGAGACGAGATAGACTCAGACAAGGGCCGCGCCTTCTTATCATAATGACTAGCCGCGACGACCAAGCCCTGCTGACTAAGCAGCGTCACTTTGGCCTTGCCTTGATAGAGACTGGCCGATAACTCATCGATCAGTTTCTGAAACACTGGCAGGTTAACATCCACACCAATCACACCACGAAAACTCCCGTCTACCACCACAGGCACAGTGAGCGAGGTCATCAGAGCATTATTGCCAGGGCTAATTTCGTACAGGTAGGGCTCCATTAAGCAGGGGCGTTTTTTATCTCTGGCACACAGATACCACTCGGCTTCGCGCACACCAAACTCGTTAAGGGTATCGACATATTTTTCTTGTGCATCATCCACCTGCTGGTGCTCGACGCTGCCATCGCTATTACGGGTGTAATAGATCTCCAGCGAACCCGTCTCGGGTACGCTGTGGCTGACATTGCCGGTATATTCATCATCACGGCCATCATAACCATTGCGATCGAACTGGGCGTACATGGAGGAGAGCTGGCTATTCTTTTTCAGCACACCAGTCACCGCCTCTTCAACTCCATTACGAGAGAGGGGCTGAGAGCTAGCGCTCTGCTCCATCATGCCGGCAAAAGAATAGGGGATCCGATAAGCCTCGTTGATAAAACCCGCCACTCGTTCACCGTACTCACTGGCTCTGGCACTTAGACGCTGCCGCGTCTCGTTATGTAGGGTGGTTTGCACCTGCTGCGCCAGCTGCGCATTCTTATCACTTAAGGACCACCAGAGGCTAAAAGAGAGAATGGCAACGATGATCAAAAACAGTGCAGAGGTGATCCAAAGCAACTTAGTACTGATGGACAATTGTTTCATTTATCACTCCTAAGGGTGGCTACAGGCATGAGGCGATGCATGTTCAATTATTAAAAATAGCACTAAAGCATTAAAACACCATGCTATCAGGCATTTAATTAGGGCTACAGAGGGAGTGACTTAGCAAAATGTACCATAAAAAAAACCGACCCTTAGGATCGGTTTTTTTGCTCATACCAGTGCTATCCCCTATGGGTGACAGACGTTGTGCAATTCCAGGTTGGTACCGATATCCTTGATGCGGTTGGCCTTGGCATCATCGTTACGTAGCTGGGTTAAATGATCCAGATAGGCTTGGTCAACATCATTGGTGATGTAGTTGCCATCAAACACCGAAGTTTCAAAACGCTTAATATCTGGGTTTTGCTGACGGACGGCTTCGATCAGATCTTCTAGATCTTGGAAGATAATACCATCGGCACCAATCAGCTTATTGATCTCATCGGCGTCGCGACCATGGGCGATCAGTTCGCTCGAAGTCGGCATGTCGATACCATAGACGTTAGGGAAGCGGATCTCAGGGGCTGCAGAGGCGAAATACACCTTCTTGGCACCGGCTTCACGTGCCATCTCGATGATCTGCTCAGAAGTAGTACCGCGCACAATAGAGTCATCCACCAGCAGCACATTCTTCCCCTTAAATTCGGCGTTAATGGCGTTAAGCTTACGGCGCACTGACTTCTTACGCTCCTGCTGACCAGGCATAATGAAGGTACGCCCGATATAACGGTTCTTCACGAAGCCCTGACGGTATGGCAAGTCAAGATTACGGGCGATCTCAAGGGCGATATCGCAAGAAGTTTCAGGAATAGGGATCACCACGTCAATATCGTGATCTTCCCACTCTTTCTTAATCTTTTCACCCAGCATGGTACCCATGTTCACACGGCTACCATAGACTGACACCTTATCGATAGTCGAGTCAGGGCGGGCAAAGTAAACGTATTCGAAGATACAAGGTGAATAGCTAGGCGACTTGGCGCACTGGCGGGTATAGAGTTGGCCATCAAGTGAGATATAGATAGCTTCACCCGGCGCGACATCACGCATTGTCTCAAAGCCGACGGCATCGAGTGCGACACTCTCAGAGGCCACCATATATTCGGTGCCCTGCTCTGTCTCATGCTTACCCAGTACCAGAGGACGAATACCGTAAGGATCGCGAAACGCTACCAGGCCTTGACCGATAATCATTGCCGCCACAGCATAAGCACCACGAGTCACATCGTGTACCTTAGTGACCGCCTCAAATACCTCATCGGCAGTCAGGAACTGACTATTGGTGTGTTGCAATTCATCTGCTAACAGGTTGAGCAGTACCTCAGAATCAGAGGTCGTATTAACGTGACGGCGCTGCTTCAGCAGGCGTTCGTGCAACTCAACCGTATTGGTCAGGTTACCGTTATGAGCCAAAGAGATACCAAATGGCGAGTTAACATAAAAAGGCTGCGCCTCTGAAGCACTTGAGCTACCCGCAGTTGGGTAACGTACGTGACCTATGCCCGCAGAGCCTTGCAGACGCTGCATATGCTTAGGTTCAAAAACGTCTCTTACCAGACCATTGGCCTTACGCAATCTAAACGCATTACCATCTACGGTGACAATACCCGCAGCGTCCTGGCCACGATGCTGTAGCACAGTAAGTGCATCATAGATTGTCTGATTAACCGATGATCGGCCAACTATTCCGACGATACCACACATGGGTAGGTTTCCTCATTTTAAGATGTTCTGATAATTATTATGTTCGCCTTTGCTCTGGGCAGAGGCGTTAATCCGCTTAAGATTGTTATATTTTGGGTACAAAGCTTGAGGTGTTTTCCACATAGTCAAAAAACCATTGGATAACCACTCCGAATTCGGGAACCAGCTGCGAGCTGGCCCACCAATCTGTTTTGGGCGCGCCGGTAAACGCATCCAAGAAAAAGAGTATCGCGCTGACGATCAAGGCGCCGCGCAAGGCACCGAAACAAAGGCCCAGCACTCTGTCTGTGCCCGACAGGCCGGTCTTGGCCACCAACTGGCCGATAAGATAATTAACCAAAGCGCCGAGGATAAGAGTTGAGACAAAGAGGATAGCGATGGCAATGCCATTGCGCACAAACTCATCTTTCATCTGGGTCAGGTAGACGGCGAGGTCTTCATAAAACTGACTTGCAACAAAGAAGGCGGCAAACCAGACCACGAGTGACATAGCCTCTTTAACGAAACCACGAAGTAGACTAATTAAAGTCGAGATTGCGATAACCGCAATAATGGCATAATCGATCCAAACCATTGAATAAGGTGATCCAGCATTAGCATTAAGACGGCGGGATTTTACCAGAGACTGAAGACATTCTCACCCCCTAGCCTGATTTAAAATTGATTTAGTTTATCCGCAATTACGGACACTGAATTCTGAACTCAATCCACCTCTCCTTAACCTTAGAATAAAAAAGCCCAGGCAATTGCCTGGGCTTCGTATCTCATATCGGGACCATTATAGCAGCGGACTATAGCAGCGGGTTATAGTCGACCACAGCCGATTTAAGACCGGTAAACTTATCCAGCTTGGTCTGCAGTTTCTGCAATTTCGCCTTAGAGATATCCGGCCCCACAAACACCTTGGTCAACTGACCATCAACAGGTTTTTTCGGCACTGTATAGGCTCGGTAACCTTGGTCTCGCAAACGTTTCACTAGGGCATTAACGTTAGCGGCATTCTTGAAACTGCCCAGCTGAAGCGTGTAGGCTGAGCTAGCGACTGCTGGCTCACTGGTCGCTTTGCTATCCTGCTTTGCCGTTTCAGTCTTACTTGACTCATTTTTGCTTAAAGCTGAATTGCTGGCCTCAGCGTTACTTGAGCCAGAATCACCAGGCTTGGCCGAAGAGGTGCTGCCGTTTGCCGCAGTGCTATCAGTCTCTGATGCTGGCAAGTTCTGATTAAATTGCTCTTCCTGCTCACTGAGATCGATAGGCTCGAATGACTGCAGGGCATTGCTGTCAGATTCAAACTGAGGACGCAAAGGGATCTCGGCAAACTGCTCTTCCTGATGCTGTTTCTTACCGTCTAAGATATCGGGCAGAAAAATGACCCCCAGAGCCACCAATACTATGATGCCGACTAAACGGTTTTGAAACTGGCTCGATATTTTCTCTTGTTTGACTTCTACTTCATCCACCTGCATTCACCCAAGGTCCAATTGCTTAAACTCAGCCACAGTGTAAAAGGAGCCAAACACAATTACCACATCGGATTGGTTAATCTCCTGTTTTAACGCCTGATAAGCATGGCGAACCGATGAAAAAGCCATGGCTTGCTTGCCCTCTCCCAGGTAACTCAGAAGATCTTCTGCCTTGGCGCTGCGTTCGCAGTCAAGATCCGTCAGATACCAGGCATGCACCTGTTCATCGAGCAGACCGAGCACGGCGCGGCAATCCTTATCCTTTAACATGCCGCACAGAGCGAAGATCCGCTGGCCATCATAGGCCTTAAGCAGCTGCGAGAGATAGCGCGCCGCATGGGGATTATGGGCAACATCTAAGATGATCTTAGGCTGCTCACTGACCACTTCGAACCGCCCGCTCAATCTGGCACTGTTCAACCCTGAATTGATTGCGCCGCGGGGCAACTCGGTCTCTAATAGGCTCACCACGGCAACCGCCGTCGCCGCGTTAGCAAGTGGTAGCGTAGGCAGTGGCAGATCGGGGAGTGATAAGTTGCCCAGCACTGCTCCGTTGGCGCTAAAGCACCAGTCGGACTCAGTGACCTGGTAGCTGAACTCATGGTCCACCCGCACCATTTGGGCACCAATAGCATGGGCGTATTCAACCACTGTCTCGGGAAGGTCCGGCTCCCCTATCACCACAGGGCGCGCAGTACGCATGATCCCAGCCTTTTCACGCCCCACCAGCTCCCGGGTGTCACCAAGATATTCCTGATGGTCAAGATCGATAGCTGTGATCACCGCGATATCGGCATCTATGATGTTAGTGGCATCGAGTCGTCCACCCAGACCCACTTCAAGCAGCACAAGATCCAGCTTTGCCTGTTTAAACAGGTAGAGGCCCGCTAAGGTGGCATATTCAAAAAAGGTCAGAGAGGTGGCGCCGCGCGCCGCGTCGATGGCGCAAAACGCCTCAATAAGCGCCTCGTCGCTGGCATCAACCCCATTGATACGCACACGCTCATTGTATTTAAGCATGTGGGGAGAGCTGTATACCCCCACTCGTTGACCCGCCTGCGTCATGATGGCTTCTATCATGGCGCAAGTGGTTCCCTTGCCGTTAGTGCCGGCAACGGTGACCACCTTGGTACTGCCTAGGCTCTGCAGTCCCATGATTTTTGCCACCGCCGAGACACGGCTAAGGCCCATATCAATTTCGGTAGGATGAATAGCCAGCAGGTGTGCCAGCCAAGTATCTAGGCTTGATTGTGCATTGGGTACAGGCGTCATAGCGATATTGGTCTAATTCTTAGGTTTCAATTCAGGGTTAATCGAGCATAAACAGCGGGCCCAGGGCCAGCTTAGGTAAGGCATACTGCTCAGGATAGGTCACATCCACCAGATACAGGCCATTAGGCTTAGCCGTTGCCGCCGCCTTAGTGCGATCTTTTAATGCCAGCAGCTCTTCAATCCAGCTCACAGGTTGACGGCCATAGCCCACCTCAAGCAGGGAGCCGACAATGTTACGTACCATGTGATGCAAGAAGGCATTGGCTTTGATATCGACGCAGATATACATCCCCTGACGCGTCACATTGACCTCGTGAACACAGCGAAACGGGGTGTTGGACTGACATTGAATGGCACGAAAGCTGGTAAAATCCTGCTCGCCCAGCAGGTACTGAGCCGCCTCATGCATCTTGGTTTCATCAATCAGCCCCGGATAATGACTCACCCCAGAGCGGAGGATCCCCGGACGGAACTGATGGTTATAGATCATGTAACGGTAACGACGGGCGGTGGCGGTGAAACGGGCATGAAACTCATCGTCCACCTCCTTGGCCCAACGCACGGCAATATCATCGGGCAAGTTAACGTTAACACCTAAGGTCCAGGCACTCTCTTTACGCACGGCGCTGGTCTCAAAATGGATCACCTGCCCCGTGGCGTGCACACCGGCATCTGTGCGTCCGGCGCATTGAATCGAAATGGGTTCGTTGGCAACAAAAGAGAGCGCTCTCTCGAGCTGGGCTTGTACCGAATCGACTTCGGCCTGACGTTGCCAGCCAAAATAACGGCTGCCATCATATTCGATACCTAATGCTACGCGCATGAAATACCTGTCCTCATGGTTTATTAAAATTTCACTAGGCGGCGGATTCTAGCATAGTGTCACGCCGAACTGGATAGCTAACTGTATCAAGCTGCGACATAAAAAAACGGTGCCTGAGCACCGTTTTTATACCGAACGCTAGACCTTAAAGATCATCGAGCAGTTTCTTGGCTTCCGCCTGCTGGCGATCGTTTCCGTCTAGCTCGACCTCTTTCAGTAGGGCCTTGGCACTGTCCATATCATCGATTTCGATATAGGCACGCGCCAGATCCAATTTGGCATTGACGGCGTTCTCTTCATCGTCAACATCCACCATAGTGGCGTTGCCCATCAGATTATCCAGCTCGCCCATATCCACATCCAGCTCTTTATACTGGTCGACATCGAGTTGCTCTTCATCGGCCTCATTGAGCAGCCTATCGATATCGATAAAACCATTATCCTGTTGGAATGCGGTAAGATCGTGCTCAGGAACGGCTCTAGCCGGGTGCTTCTTCTCGGCCGCATCGAGGGCCGCCAGCGCCTGATCAACCGTTAGGCTATCGTCATCATCAAGCTGCAAAGCGATACTATCATCGTCATCATCGAGAGGCTCATCTGCACTCGGTTCCGCATCGGTTAAAGCAGACGCATCCCACTCAAGCATATTGTCATTGCTACGCTTGTTGCCTTTCAAATCATCGAAGAAACCTGACTCGCCCTTATCGGACTTGGGCGTATCCTCGCTCTCTTCTGCCGACTCGAGATCGGCCAGCAAGGCATCGAGATCCACCGCTTCATCGTCTTTATCTGCATCGCCCTTATCGGCAGGCGCTTCATCAAGCTCAAAGGCTAAAGGTTCAAGAGTCGATGTTTTGACCTCTTCCTGCTCTGGCTCCTCGAGGGCAACCTCACTAGGCTCAACGGCTTCCTCTGCGGCCTCTAACGAGGGCGCGTCATCTTGAGGCGTTTCTTCTTGAGCAGCCTGTTCTTCGGACGAGTCATCCTCGACCGCTGTTGCTTGTGGTTCAAATTCGGCAAGTAGCGCGTCCAGATCCGCCCCTGCTGTTTCATCACCGCCTTCATCGAGCTCTGCAGCCAGCTGACGCGCTTTCTCTTCGGCGTCCTCATCTTGAGCAGTCGCTTCTTGCTCTTCTTTAGCGGATTCTGACGCTTCTTCGGTATCAAACCCAGCTAACAAGGCATCGAGATCGGTATCATCAACAAGCTGCTCATCACCTTTATCTTCGATAGCGCTCTCAAGCTCTTGGGCTATTTCATCGGCAAGCGTCTCGTCTTCTGTTGGAACCTCAAGTGACGGCGCTTCTTCGGCTAGCGCCTCTGGCTCCTCCTGTGGCATGACCTTTGGCTCGTCGGCAGGCAGATCAAACTCAGCCAGCAGCGCATCAAGATCTTCCTCTTTAGGTTCATCGGCGCTTGTCTCTGCCTGTTCGAACTCAGCTAACAAGTCATCAAGATCGGTTTCGGTCTGTGCCGATTCATCAGCCGCAGCCTTCGGCGCTTCAACCGGTTCCTCTGCGGGTGCATCAAGCTCGGCAAGCAAGCTGTCCAAATCATCTTCTTGAGGAGCCTGAGTCTCTTCTTGCTCCTGCTCTCCCATCGCCTCGGCCCAAAGATCGTCCAGAGATTGACCTTCATCTTCGATAGGTGACATCACCTGCTCATCGCCGGCATCCACCACCATATCGGCAGCGCTATCGAGCGGAGCAGCCTCGTCACTTAGGTCAGCCTCAGGCTTAAGTGCATTGTCATCGACCTTCATCAATGAATCGAGGGAGTCAGCCTCATCGTCATTATCAAGACGTATCGCCATCAGCTCTTCGCTAGCTTCTGGCGCAGGCGCTTTTGGTGCATCATCGATTGGCGGCGTGATCGGCGCAGCTTGCTCTTGCTCTACCGCTTCATTTTTACTATTGCGGCGCTTGAGCCCTAACCAAACCAACACGAGCAGCAGCAACGCCGGAATGGCAGCGGCCAGCCCGATATAGAGTGGGTTGCTCATTATGGTGCGCCAGCTGTCATCAGGTTCTTTCGGCGTGACAGGCTGAGTGGCGGCGGCCAGCTGCTGACGTAGCTGTTCGACTTCGCTATTAAGCTGCGCTTTCTGCTCTTTTTGGATCAGCAGCGCCTCTTCTAACTCGGCGATACGCGCGCTCTGTTCATCTATCTTGCTTTGCAGCATCTCGGTATCGTTATTACCCAGATTCAGCTGATCCTGAGCCCTTGCCAGCTCATCGGTCAGCGACAGATTCTTGGCCTGCTCGCTTTCCAGCTTGGCTGTGAGCTCTTCAATCTGTTTTTGCTGCTCGACACTGACCTTCAACACAGGTTGGCTGCTTGGCTGTGGCTCTGATGGTGATTCTGGCTGAGGCTCCACCTTTGCCTCGGTTTGCGGCGCGGGAACCGGTTTAGCTGCAACCGTTTGTGGTTTCTGGCGCCAGCCTTTGTCGTTATTTTGTGCCTGCTGTTTCGCCAGACTCTTAGGAATCGCCTGCATCACCTCTTTAGAGGGGATAAGCAGAATCATGCCTTTCTCTAGGCTGTTGTAGTTATCACTGGAAAAGGCGTGAGGGTTGGCTTCATAGATAGCCGCCATCACCTGATACACGGTCACACTGGAATCGGGACGAGTCTTCTGAGCAATGCTCCAAAAGGTATCAGACGCGGTCGTCGGTCCGTATTGGCGCAGGGTCTGGCGGGTTTCGCCATCAGGACCTGTGATATTAAGGGGTTCAGCAGCAGATAAAAAACCCGATGTCGACGAGAGAACAAGCAGTGCGCTGGCTAGCAGACCAGCAAGATGCGATGTGCGAAAGTTCATCAATTCTTCCCTTTCAAGCGATGATTAACTGCCATTTGGCAGCATGCTTTAGGCAATTGTATTTATTGAGATTACTATAAACCAGATTTAGGTGGCCTGCTACTGTTCACATTTCAAAAACAAGTGATAACACAAAAAAAGCCTGCATGATGCAGGCTTTTTCTACAGTTACTCATCCTATTAATGGGATCAGTAATAATCTCTAATCAAAACTTCAGCGATCTGCACGCTGTTTAACGCCGCGCCTTTTCTAATATTATCAGAGACTACCCAAAGGTTTATACCGTTAGGGTGAGAGATATCTTCACGCACACGCCCCACATAAACCGGATCGGTACCTGCCGCCTCGGTCACTGCAGTTGGGTACTCTTCGTTAGACTCAAACAGCTCTACACCCGGAGCGTTATGCAACACAGCTTTAACATCATCTGCACTCGCCGGCTGCACCGTTTCGATATGTACGGCTTCCGAGTGACCGTAGAACACAGGCACACGCACCGCCGTTGGGTTAACGACTATCTGATCGTCGCCAAAGATCTTCTGGGTTTCCCACACCATCTTCATCTCTTCTTTGGTGTAGCCGTTATCCATAAACTTGTCGATCTGCGGCAGCACATTGAAGGCGATCTGCTTAGGGTAAGCCTTTGGCTCAACTGGCAGACCTTGTAGCAGCTTAGCGCACTGATTGGCCAGCTCTTCGATCGCCTGCTTGCCTGAACCCGATACCGACTGATAGGTCGCCACATTGATGCGAGAGATCCCAAAGGCATCATAGATAGGCTTTAGGGCCACCAGCATCTGAATGGTTGAACAGTTAGGGTTGGCAATAATATTGCGGTTACGGAAATCGGCAATCGCCTGAGGGTTAACCTCGGGGACCACTAGAGGAATATCGATGTCGTAACGGAAATGTGATGTGTTGTCGATCACAACACAACCATGCTCTGCTGCAATGGGTGCCCACTTGGCCGATACGTCACCGCCAGCAGAGAAGAATCCCAACTGCGCCTGAGACCAATCGAAGCTTTCCACGTCTAAAATCTCGACCTGTTTACCATGGAAAGTTACCGTATCGCCCGCACTACGACTACTGGCTAAAGGGTACAAATTCGCAACGGGAAAGTTGCGTTCTTCGAGGATCTCAATCATTGTTTGACCCACGGCTCCCGATGCACCTAAAACGACTACGTTAAATTCCTGCGACATAATTACAGACCGACTCCTGAAAAACCTAATTCGAGCAACCAATCTACATCAGAACCCGCGTTATTGGCTAGCATTAACGCACTAAATTCACGCCGATGTTTGTGATTTTTTCTCATCTGGTCGAAGCCCTTGTCGTTTTGGAATCGCTGACGAAACAGTTCATCGTCATCACGCAGGTCGTAAACCAGACGCACTAGGCTAAGCAGCGCCTTTTCATCGGGCACAGACAGGGGCGACAATTGATGGCTCCACAATGGCGGCAACAGACTGGTGAGGGACTTGTCGGCCTCTCTGCCAAGGCGTGCCATTAAGGCCTGATACAACATAAAGGTACCGCGGGCCTTACCTTCTAGGCTATAGCCCGCAATGTGCGGTGTGGCGATCTCAACTAATGGCACGAGTTCGGCCATGGGATGGGGCTCACCTTCCCACACATCCAGCACCAACTTGAGATCATCCCGCAGCTTTTTCACCTCGATAAGAGCTCGGTTGTCGATCACCTCGCCGCGGCAGCAGTTCAGCAGCCAGCAGCCATCTGCGAGCGACTTAAGGCGCACCTCATCGAAAAGATAATATGTCGGATGATAGCCATCACGGGTCAGAGGCACATGCAAAGAGATCACATCACAGCGCTCAACGAGTTCATCTAAAGAGACAAACTCGCGCCCATCGCCCGCTTCTTCAAGCAGGGGATCGTTGAGCAAGGTTTTGACCCCATAGGCCTCAAGGCACTTTTGCAGCGCCGTACCCGTGTTACCCGCGCCAACGATGCCGACGGTTTTCCCCTTGAGCTGGGTATTAAAGCGTCTGGCCAATTCGAGCATGGCATTGAAGGCGTACTCGCCAACAGCCACAGCGTTGCAGCCCGGCGCATTGGTACAGAAGATGCCGCGCTGTTTGAGATAGTCTAAGTCCAGATGATCCATGCCAATGGTGGCGCTGCCGACAAAGGTCAATCGCTCGCAGTCCTGTAGCAATGACTTATTCACCTTGGTGACCGAGCGTACCAGCAGGACATCAGCCTCTTTTACCTGCTCGGCGTTCAGGGTGCGGCCATCGACACGCTCCACCTCCCCTAGTTCGGCAAACAGGGCCTCGACATAGGGCATGTTTTCATCGGCTAAAATTTTCATCGACTTCTCATCATGATTTACTTTCAGGCTATTTTGCCCCAAATCCCAGATACAAAAAAGGAGCCCTAGGGCTCCTTCTCGTTAATGTTTGCATCACGCTCGAATTAACGAGTACGTGGGCAAAGCTCTTCAGCGCTGAAGAAATAAGCGATTTCACGCTCAGCAGAAGCAACAGCGTCTGAACCGTGAACGGCATTCTCGTCAATGCTGTCAGCGAAATCAGCACGCAGAGTACCGCGAGCAGCTTCAGCTGGGTTAGTGGCACCCATGATTTCACGGTTAGCCAAAACAGCGTTTTCGCCTTCTAGCACTTGAACCATGATAGGACCAGAAGTCATGAACTCAACCAATGCACCGAAGAAAGGACGCTCGCTGTGCTCAGCGTAGAAACCTTCAGCTTGCTCTTTGCTTAGGTGAACCATTTTAGAAGCAATGATTTTCAGGCCAGCTGTTTCAAAACGGTTATAGATAGCACCAATGTGGTTTTTAGCAACTGCATCAGGCTTGATGATAGAAAAAGTACGTTCGATAGCCATGTCTAGCTTCCTTCATTAAACAGGTTTTTAAAAATTCGCGCGGATTATACGAAATAAAATCCGAAAAACCTACCTTTATAACCAGATGAATGAGACATTCATCAAACTGTCATCAAGGCCAATGGGATCCAGTTAGCACAGCAAGTCGCATAATCGAGCGGCCGCGAGGCTTTAGCCGCTCGGGTCAGGGTTAATACTCATTGATCCAGCAGGCTTGAATCGCTTCTAACACCCGCTCATTACAGTGTTCGGGATCATCATCAAACTCATCGAGCGCCAGCACCCAATCGCGCAGATCGGTAAAGCGGATTTGGCTAGGGTCAACTTCTGGGTGCGCTTCAAGTAGCGCCAGAGCAACATCGAGAGAATCTATCCATTTCATAGTAACGCCTCTTAGTCTTAAATGCGGTACCTTAAGTCTAGCCCTTTTGCCTATTTCAGAGACAAAAAAGCCAGTCATCATGACCGGCCTTTCTCTTCTATACACACGTTAACCCAGTCTATCCTTCGCTAACCATGTTAATCGTGTATTTAGGGATCTCTACCACAAGATCGCTATCTGGCACCTTAGACTGGCACGATAGACGACTCTCAGGCTCCAGACCCCATGCCTTATCGAGCATGTCATCTTCGAGCTCATCGCTCTCTTCGAGTTCATCAAAGCCTTCACGAATGATCACGTGGCAAGTGGTACAGGCACAAGATTTCTCACAGGCATGTTCAATGGTGATGCCGTTACGCAGTGCGACATCTAATACGGTTTCGCCCACCTGTGCTTCGACAACCGCACCATCTGGACATAACTCTTCATGGGGTAAAAAAACGATTTGAGGCATATTGTTACCTATAGTTTGTCAACCGACTGGCCTTTAAGCGCCAATCGAATGGAATTATCCATACGTTTTGCTGCAAAGCTTTGGCTGGCATCGTCAAGCGACGCTATAGCCTTCTCGATAGCATCCGTATCTTCTTGACTGGCCACTTCAGCCAGGTGAGTCATTCCCTTGGCGATCGCCGCAGACTCTTCGGCATCAAGCAGGGCACCATCTTTGGCCAATGCGGCCGATAAAGACTCAAGCACCCGAGCGGCTTCTACTTGCTGCTCAGCCAACATACGACGCTCGATGTCATCTTTAGCATGGGCCATCGAATCTTTGAGCATAGTGCCAATCTCTTCATCGGTAAGACCGAATGAAGGTTTAACCTGAATGGTTGCCTGAACGCCAGACGATTTCTCCATGGCGGTGACACTGAGCAAACCATCGGCATCAACCTGGAAGGTAACGCGAATATGCGCCGCACCTGCTGCCATTGGCGGTATACCTTTGAGGGTAAAACGCGCCAGAGAGCGACAATCTGCCACCAGCTCACGCTCGCCCTGCACCACATGGAATGCCATGGCAGTTTGACCATCTTTAAAGGTAGTAAACTCCTGGGCACGGGCAACTGGAATAGTCGTATTGCGGGAAACCACTTTTTCCACCAATCCGCCCATGGTCTCGATCCCTAAAGAAAGAGGGATCACATCCAATAGCAAGAGATCAGATTCAGGCTTGTTGCCCACCAGAATATCGGCCTGAATCGCTGCGCCGATAGCGACCACGCGATCGGGATCGATAGAGGTCAAAGGCGCCTTACCGAAGAAACCTTCGACACGTTCACGCACCAGAGGCACACGGGTCGAGCCACCCACCATGACGGTTTCAAGCACCTCGTCGGCACTGATACCGGCATCACGCAAAGCGCGGCGACAGCTGGCAATTGTCTTCTTAACCAGTGGTTCAATCAGGGCATCAAACTGTGCCTTGTCAACCACTTGCTCAAATACCTCGCCCGCAGCCATCGTCAGGCGAGCAGTTACGCTTTCCTGCTCGGTTAGCGCTTCTTTCACGCGACGACTCTCAATAAGCAGTGCACGACGCTCACTGGCCGTGAGGCTTGAAAGTTGCCAGCTCTGCTGCAGATGCTCGGCTAAGGCATGATCGAAATCATCGCCGCCCAGGGCCGAATCGCCGCCGGTGGCCATCACTTCAAACACCCCTTTGTTGAGGCGTAAAATAGAAATATCGAAGGTACCACCACCCAAATCATAGATGGCTATCACCCCTTCTTGACCCGAATCGAGCCCGTAGGCGATAGCCGCGGCAGTAGGTTCATTAAGCAGACGCAGCACCTTGACCCCAAGCAAGCTTGCCGCTTCCTTGGTGCCCTGACGCTGGGCATCATCAAAATAGGCGGGGACTGTGATCACCACACCTTCTAACGAACCGCCTAGGGTCTTTTCGGCGCGTTCGACCAAGGGTCTTAGAATGTCAGCCGAAATTTGAATAGGGTTAAACTGGCCCGCCTGGGTATTAAACAGCGGCAGGCCGTTTTCACTGGCGGAGAACTGATAAGGAAGTGAGGCATCCTTGGCCTGAATATCACTCAGGCTGCGTCCCATGAAACGTTTCACCGAGACCACAGTATTAAGCGGGTCTTGGGCCGAAAAACGTTCGGCATCGACTCCTACCTGGACTCCATCTTCACTGTAACGCACCACTGATGCTAATGCATGACGGCCAGATTCGTCTGCCAAGGTGTCGGCGACGCCGCTGCGTACTGCCGCCACCAGAGAGTTGGTTGTACCTAAGTCAATGCCTACCGCCAGCCTATGCTGGTGCGGTGCGGCGCTCTGTCCGGGTTCAGCGATCTGCAAAAGTGCCATATCTTTCCAACTTAAAAAAATAAAGGCTCAAGCAATATTGAGCCAACTAAACATGAATCACGCTTAAAAGAGAGCGTCTTCCGCTCGCTCGAGTTCCGCCTGCAACTTCGCCATAAACTTGAGCTTACGCACCAGATCGGCGGCCTGTTCCAGAATCGGCTGATCGGAAGACTCTATAAACTGGGCAAGTTGTGCCGTGATGGCACTGCGATACTCACTAAAGGATTGGTGCAGGTGCTCGATTACCTCATCGGGATCGTCACTGTCGGCAATCTCCTCTAAGGCCTCACGCCACTCCATCTGCTGCATCAAAAACCCAGTATCTTTCACTGTGGTCGACTCGTGACTTAAGTCTATTCCTTTGAGGCTCAGCATATGCTCGGCGCGCGAGATAGGATGTTTTAAGGTGTTATAACCATCGTTTACCTGTGCGGTACGTTGCACGGCCAGGCGCTTATCTTGCTCGCTGGCATTGGCAAACTTATCTGGATGGACCGCCCTTTGCAGCTCGCGATAGCGTTCTGACAATATGGCGGTATCCAGGTCAAACTCTGGCGATAAACTAAACAGCTCAAAATAGTTCATGAATCTAGATTCGGTCGCTAAACGGTAAAGCTTTCGCCGCAGCCGCACTCCCCTTTAGCATTTGGGTTATTAAACTGAAAACCTTCGTTGAGCCCTTCTTTGACGAAGTCCAACTCAATACCTTGCAGGTAGATGAAACTCTTAGCATCAATGATGATTTTCACACCATCGATCTCATAAACTTCATCGTCATCATTAAGGTCATCGACAAATTCCAGCACGTAAGCCATGCCGGAACATCCAGAGGTTTTCAGCCCCAAACGTAATCCGATACCTTTACCACGGTTGGCCAAGAAGCTTCTTACTCGCTCGGCCGCCGCCGGTGTCATCGTTATTGCCATTGTTACTCCGACTATTACTTTTCGTGCTTGGCCTTATATTCGTCTAACGCTGCTTTAATCGCATCTTCTGCCAAAATTGAGCAGTGGATCTTCACAGGTGGTAGGGCAAGCTCTTCAGCAATATCCGTATTTTTAATGGCTTGCGCTTCTTCAATCGTCTTGCCTTTCACCCACTCGGTGACCAAAGAGCTAGACGCGATAGCGCTACCACAACCATAAGTCTTGAACTTGGCATCTTCGATAATGCCATTGTCATCGATCTTCAGCTGTAGCTTCATGACGTCACCACAGGCAGGCGCACCTACCATACCGGTAACCACTGAAGGATCGTTCTTGTCGAATGAACCTACGTTACGCGGGTTCTCATAATGATCTATTACTTTTTCACTGTAAGCCATGATTCTGCTCCACTCTTTATTCGTTTATCAGCCGGATTAATGATGTGCCCATTGCACTGTTGATAGGTCGACACCATCTTTGAACATCTCCCACAGTGGAGACATCTCTCTCAATTGGCCGATAGACTTGGTAATGGTCTCGATCGCATGGTCAATCTCCTCTTCAGTCGTGAAACGACCGATAGAGAAACGGATTGAACTGTGCGCCATTTCATCGTTTAACCCTAATGCACGAAGCACATAGCTAGGCTCTAAGCTTGCCGAGGTACAGGCCGACCCTGAAGAGACCGCCAGATCTTTAAGGGCCATCATCAAAGATTCACCTTCGACGAAGTTAAAGCTGACGTTCAGGCTGCCGCAGTATCTTTGCTCTGCATCACCATTGATATAAGTTTCTTCGATATGCTTGATACCGTCCCACAGTCTGTCGCGTAGACGACGGATACGAGCGTTATCACTTTCCATATCGGCTTTGGCAATCGCCGCAGCTTCACCCATGCCCACAATCTGGTGAGTCGCCAGGGTACCACTGCGCATACCACGCTCATGTCCACCACCGTGCATGGTCGCTTCCAAACGGATACGTGGCTTACGGCGTACGTACAAGGCTCCAATACCTTTAGGACCGTACATCTTGTGCGCTGAAATAGACATCAGATCGACCTTGCTCTTTTGCAGATCGACTGGCAGCTTACCTACGCTTTGAGCGGCATCCACATGGAATATCACCTTCTTGGCGCGGCACAGTTCGCCGATGGCGTCGATGTCATGGATCACGCCAATCTCGTTGTTGACATGCATCAAACTCAACAAAATGGTGTCTTCGCGCATCGCCGCTTCGATTTTCTCAATCGGAATGATGCCGTTTGATTCTGGCTCAAGGTAAGTCACTTCGAAGCCTTCACGCTCAAGCTGACGACAGGTATCCAACACGGCTTTGTGTTCTGTCTTACTGGTGATGATGTGCTTGCCTTTCTTATGGTAAAAATGCGCAACACCCTTAATGGCCAAGTTATCAGACTCGGTGGCACCAGAAGTGAAAACAATCTCACGAGGATCGGCGTTAATCAGCTCAGCAACTTGATTACGGGCGATATCAACCGCCTCTTCAGCTTGCCAACCGTAACGGTGAGAACGTGAAGCGGGGTTACCAAAAATCCCGTCCATCGTCATGTATTGCATCATTTTTTCTGCAACTCGAGGATCGACTGGCGTCGTTGCAGCATAATCTAAATAAATAGGAAGCTTCATCTCACACTCCGTACTTAGTAGTCTTCGCTCGACCACTTACCACGTACATATAGTAATAATTAAATAACAAAGTTAACTTATACGGTTACTCTTTGTTCCTGTTGCATCTTGTCTTGCTTTATTGAGATAAATTGCACATCTCTTTTATTCATCAGACCCGCAAGGCTAATGCCATTTAAAAAATCTGAAATCTGTTTACTCAAATCACCCCAGAGCGAATGGGTTAAACACCGACTGCCGCTCTGGCAATTTCCCAGTCCTTGACAACGCGTGGCGTCAACTGACTCATCCACCGCCCTGACGACCATGCCCACAGAGATATCGCTGGCGTCATACCCGAGGCGATAACCGCCACCAGGTCCTCTTACGCTAGAGACCAATCCATGTTTACGTAATTTGGCGAAGAGTTGTTCAAGATAGGAAAGGGAGATTCCCTGACGCTCGGAGATGTCAGCTAATGGGACTGGGCCAGATGTAGAATGCATTGCAACGTCTAACATTGCCGTTACCGCATACCGACCTTTTGAAGTTAGTTTCATAGCTACCACTGCTCTCTAAAATGCTTAAGTCAATTCAACCATACCTGACTGTTTTAGTCAAGTATAAAACCTAGCAAGTTAGTCAGGTATTAAGGACGTTATCGGAAACAGGAAATACCCTGCTTCGTTGCTGGGGTATTTAACCTGTTTCAACGCAAAGATTCAACGCTGAGGGGCAATAAATCTCACTCTTTATCAAATAATGGGATCAAACTCATCTATCGCTTGCTGACGCTTCTCGGCCGCGGCTTGTTCAGCATCACTAAATTCGCCCACTTCGAGCTCTGGTAGTCTCTCGGTACAAACACTTCCACCCATACTCTGAACTGCCTGACACACCTCTTGTACCTTAGAGTCCATCAGATGCATATGATCTAACATCTGCCCGATGGCATTTGCCACTGGATCGGGATTATCAGGGGAGACAGCGTACGCATCAAAGCCATATTTCTTGGCCATCTCGGTGCGGCGCTGAGCATGCTCTTTAGACTCATCACTGGGTTTCGCCACCACACGGGCCGGTATACCCACCACAGTTGTGTCTTTAGGCACCTCTTTCACCACGACAGAATTGGAGCCAACACGGGCGCCATCATGCATAGTAATAGGCCCAAGGATCTTAGCACCAGCGCCGATCACCACATTGTTTCCCAGGGTTGGGTGGCGTTTGCCCGCCTGCCAGGTAGTGCCCCCCAAGGTGACACCGTGATACAGGGTACAATCGTTACCAATTTCGGCGGTCTCACCGATCACAACGCCCATGCCATGGTCGATGAAGAATCGGTCGCCTATGGTGGCGCCAGGATGAATCTCCACCCCGGTCAACCAGCGAGAGAAGGTCGAAATCATACGCGCCGTCAGGCACCATTTGCGCTTCCAAAGTTTGTGGCTGATGCGATGGATCCAGATAGCCTGCATCCCCGGATAGTTCAGCAAGATCTCTAACGTACCGTTAGCCGCCGGATCTCTATGATAAATGGAGGCTATGTCATCTTTAATTCTGGAAATCACGCCCATGGCTCTATTCTTCCTTCGTTGACCGCTTATCTTGTTCAACCACTTGTTGTGCCAATTCGACTTTCTTATCTACCGAGGTCAAGATGCCACGAAGAATATTCATCTCCTGGCTTTCAATCCTCGCCCGGCTGAATAAACGTCTGAGTTTAGTCATTACCTGACCTGGATGCTGCTTGATGATAAATCCGGTACCCAGCAAGGTGTTCTCCAGGTGGATAAAGAAATTCTCCTGCTCTTTGGCCAGCGGATAATCTTGTTCCTCAACCACTTCAGGGGTCATATTCAGGTGAGCAACACGAGCCTCATAACAGATGAGCTGCACCGCTTGCGCCAGATTCAGCGAAGTATATTCAGGGTTTGCCGGAATAGTCACATGATAGTTGCACTTTTGCAGTTCATCGTTGCTAAGGCCATTACTCTCACGGCCAAATACAATGGCAACGGGTCCGTTTACGGCAGCATTCGCCAATTTCTCACCGGCTTGACGTGGATCCAGCATAGGCCAATCTAAGGTGCGGCTACGGGCACTGGTGGCGATAACCAGACTACAATCGGCGATTGCATCGGCCAGACAATCCACTGTCACCGCATGTTTGAGAATATCAGAAGCACCGGCAGCCAGCGCCACCGACTGACCGTCAGGTGCGACCTTAGGTTCGGCAAGATAAAGGGTGGAAAGTCCCATGGTTTTCATGGCACGGGCGGTTGAACCTATATTTCCAGGATGGGTGGTTCCTACGAGAACGACACGAATATTGCTAAGCATGAAACAATTTGATTTCTTTCTATAGAACAGTGGATTGATGGTATCACAGGGCGCTAAGATCCCTTAATACAAAAATCTATATTTGATATAACAGTAAAACGACGTATAATGTGCGCCGATTATTTATATCTGTTCTTTAACATCCAGGGGATTGTA
This sequence comes from Shewanella marisflavi, assembly GCF_002215585.1. Classification (NCBI taxonomy): domain Bacteria; kingdom Pseudomonadati; phylum Pseudomonadota; class Gammaproteobacteria; order Alteromonadales; family Shewanellaceae; genus Shewanella; species Shewanella marisflavi. The sequence goes on along the minus strand of NZ_CP022272.1, from coordinate 1,770,348 downwards.
ATGCATCCGATGCAGACCATTGCTGTGCGCGCCGCTCGCGCTGCCGGCCAAACAATTATGCGCGCTTATACTGAACTCGATCGTATCGAAGTTAGCGCAAAAGGTATCAATGACTACGTGACTAACGTAGATAAAGAAGCAGAAGCTGCCATTACATATCAAATTCGTAAGTCGTACCCAGACCACACCATAGTTGGTGAAGAAAATGGTGAGAATAAGGGAAGCAATAGCGACTATATATGGATTGTTGATCCCTTGGATGGCACTAACAACTTTGTTAGAGGCATCCCCCATTTCGCGGTATCTATCGCCGTACAACACAAAGGTAAGACTGAAGTCGCCGTCGTTTACGATCCCGTTCGTGACGAGCTGTATACTGCCGTGCGCGGTAAAGGTGCCAAACTGAACGATTTCCGTCTTCGTGTCAGCAAGATCAATGACTTAAGCGATGCCATCGTTGGTACTGGTTTCCCTTTCAAGGCGAAGCAGCATTCTGAAACTTACATGAAGTTGCTCACCTCAACTTTCAGCCAGTGCGCCGATCTTCGCCGTGCAGGCTCTGCTGCACTCGATCTCGCCTACGTCGCAGCGGGCCGTATGGATGCCTTCTTTGAAATTGGTCTTAAGCCTTGGGATATCGCTGCCGGCGAACTGATTGTCCGCGAAGCAGGCGGCACAGTCACTGACTTTACCGGTAATCACGGTTACATGAGCTCAGGCAACATCATCGCCGGTAGCCCTAAGGCAACTGTTGCCATGGTCAAGAGCTTCCGCCCTCTACTGAGCGACGCCCTAAAGCGCTAATCACAGCCGCTAATCCTAATTTATGCTAAAAGCCGCCACCTCTGTGGCGGTTTTTTTATGCCTTCAACTTTTTATCCTTGGCAAATATAAAAGCCACACCCGCTTATTTACATGTATATATAATACACCTTATAATACCCGACATAATTACTCGGATATATTGAGACGCATATGCTTAACATAGATGAACCCGCCCATCGACAACCCAAGCTGGCCTTACTGAGATTAGGTTTTCGTCCCTTCTTCCTATTTGGCGCTCTGTTTAGCCTCATTGCCCTGGCACTTTGGGGCAGTTTTCTTACCGGCCGTCTCGGCTTTGCCCCTCACGGCAATCCAATCTGGTGGCATGGGCATGAGATGCTGTTCGGTTTCGTGATGGCCATCGTTGCCGGCTTCTTGCTCACTGCATCACAAACCTGGACGGGGCAAAAGAGCATCAAGGGCTGGCCGCTGGGTGCTCTCTTCCTACTATGGCTAAGCCCACGCATTTTACTGACCAACAATCAATGGGGATCTTTTGAGGTGATCGCCTTGCTGGATCTCCTTTTCGCGCCTGTAACTGCACTGGTGCTCGCCAAACAAGTAATCGCCGTTAAACAGTGGCGCAACTTTGCCTTTATTCCTATCTTGCTGCTGCTCACCCTTGCTAACGCCCAGAGCTACTATGGCGTCAGCAGTCAAAACAGCTTACTGGTATCCCATGCCTTTCACGGCGCGACCATCTTGATGGTCACCATAGTGGCGTTAATCGGTGGTCGAGTGATCCCATTTTTTACCGACCGAGCTACCCAGTGGCCGAGACTAGATAACATCTCTTGGCTCGAAAAGCTCACCTTTGTCAGCTTAATTGCCTTGTTTATTGCCATGCTTATCGGCCAACCACTGCCGGTGATGAGCTGCGCCGCCATCGCCGGCATTGCCCTTTTGGTACGCTGGTCTCGTTGGGGCGTCCAATCGACCCTTAAAGTGCCGCTACTTTGGTCACTACACCTTAGTTACCTCTGCATTCCAGCAGGGCTTTTGTTGATTGCCAGCGGGGCCAGCGTCTCAGCGGGTCTACATGCCATGACAGTCGGAGGACTGGGCGGGATGATCTTAGCTATGATGGCCAGGGTATCTCTGGGTCATACGGGGCGTAACCTGCTACCGCCCAAAGTGATGCCCATTGCCTTCGGCTTAATCTTACTCTCAACGATAACTCGGGTATTGGCTAATCTATACCCTGAACAATTTATCTTCTGGCTGACGCTAGCCTTGCTCGCATGGATCATAGCGTTTGGGGCATTCGTGCTCTGTTATGCCCCCATTTTACTGCGCCCAAGAGTCGATGGTCGACCCGGCTAAGCGTGGTTAAATCGACGGTAAACATTCAGAGTGTGAAAAGCGTCACAAACAGCCCCTAGCATAGCGCCCAATAGTTGTTACCATCTATAAAAACACTATTGAGCGCTATTTATGGGAAAACTCTACTCGCAATACGGCTCTAAAAGCCTCAAAGCAATAGAACATTTTGTTTTAATTATCATCGCCATCGCCACCATTATCGCTATCGGTCAAGAGGTAGTGCATATCATCAAGATGGGCGAAGTCGCACTGGCCGATCTTCTGTTGCTCTTCATCTATTTGGAAGTGTTGGCCATGGTGGCCAACTACGCAGAATCCGGTAAGCTACCGGTGCGTATGCCTCTGTATATCGCCATTGTCGCGCTGGCCCGTTATCTGATCCTTGATATGAAAGCTATGGAAGATTGGCGGATATTGGCAATTTCAGTCTCTACCTTAGTGCTAGCCAGTACGGTTATCGTGATCCGTTGGGGACAACTTAAACTGCCCTATCCACGTAAAGAGGATGATCACTAGCACCTTGAGGGGAGTCCACTTAGACTCCCCCTTATTTCAACCTGAATCGCTGGCGACCACCGACCACAGCATGCCCCACTAGCCAACTGCTTTTCTTTTGTAAATCGACAACCAAGTCCCATCGATGCAGTAACATGAATAACTAACCGTTATTCATGTTGTTATAACTATTATTTCCCGTTAAAACTGTGCTACGTTTAAAAGGCTAAATTACTACCTATTACAGCAAGGACTACTCTGATGGATCAAAACGAAGATTTTGAAGAACGCCGCAAATCGCTACGAGTCGACATGGAAGCTGAGCGGGTCCTCATCTCTTGGACCGACGGCCTGGGCGTAGCACACACAGATGATGGGATCTGTATTGATCTGGCCCGCCGCGGCGTACTCATCGAATATAAGAAGCCCTTTACCCTTGGCGAACTGATAGAAATAACCTTTAACCCCAAGACCGACAAGCAGAACAGCATTAAAGCTCAGGTGTGTCGTTGCTCCGAATGTGGCCCTTTACGTTACCAGGTCGCAATGCAAATTGTTTAGCCTTTTCAGTCAACTAAAAACGAGAGTTCAGGCAGTATCTATAACTCTGTTCTATACTAAACAGCATCAGTTCCGTGAGATGAACCTGTGCTACAGTTCGAGGGAGACACGCTATGATTTTGCTTGTTGGGGGTGAAAAAGGAGGTGCGGGTAAAAGTTGCCTCGCCCAAAATATCGCCGTACATATCACTCAAAAATACCAGGCCAATGTATTAATGGTCGACTGTGATCCCCAGCGCACCACCTCGGATTGGATCCAGGCCCGTAACGAAGATGCCAGCCTCCCCGCCATTAACTGCATTCAGCTTTATGGTAAAATCCGTAATGATCTCTTAGGGTTAGACCAGAGATTCGACTATGTTATCGTCGATTGTGGTGGACAAGATAACCTTGCAATGCGCGCCGCCATGTCGGTGGCCACCTATGTGGTATTGCCACTGCGTCCAAAACGGCGGGATCTCAAAACCTTGCCTCACATGGAAGATATGCTCAGCACCTGTAAGATGGTGAACCCTAAGATGGTTGCCACTGTGGTCATGACCCAGTGTCCAGCCCTTCCCAGCCAATACAAGCGCATTCTCGAAGCCAAAGAGGTGGTGGAGTCGTTTGGACTCAGAGTGCTGGATTCGGTGACCTTTAGCCGTAACATCTACGATGATAGTGAAGAACAAGGATCGTCGGTCATCGAAATTGAACCGGATGGAAAAGCCGCCGCCGAAATACGTGCTATTGCAGATGAGCTGTTTGCAATACCACCAGAAAATTCTTATGAGCTTAACTGATCTTAAACGTCGTAAACCTAAACCACGAAAAAAACTATCGGTTGAAGAGTTTATCGAAGATGCTAACAACTATGCTTTTGGCCAACCCAGCCTGGCGAAGCGGATCAAAAAGAAACGCAAAACCAATACCACGGTCAACCAAAAAAAGCAGGCCAGCCGCATCTTTCGCCATGCGACCTTTACCCTAACAGAAACCAGTATCGCTCAACTCAATGAACTGGCGAAGGAGAGTAAGATCGCCAAGTCTCGTCTGATCCGAATGATGATCACCGAGTTCGCCAGTAAATCGAAGCAGCAGCTGCAAGCCTTAATTGAGGTTAGCGAAGATTAGTGATGGCAGATGCGATCGGCGGCGGTTTCAATTCCCGCTTCCGATTCAGTAAATTTGCCCTTTTGCTCAAGAAAAGCAATTAACTCCTGAGCGTCCATTTCACTGGCCGAACAGGTGTGATAACGGGCATTTTCACCAAAGGTTTGAGACATCAGCTGAGTCAGTTCCCCTTTAGATACCGCGCGTCCCAAAGAGAGCATAAGTTCCATCACCTGATGGCCGTGTATTGAATCTGACATGATCTTCCTAAAAGACATAAAATAGATATACCTTTTATAGCCTATCTGGAATATGAAAACTTTGATCCGCTTGGCAAAGCCCGCCACTTGTTCTGAATCGAGCGTGGATGCTATGCTGATCTCACTATGGCCTCTCATCTAAACGAGTATTATTGTCCCTATGCCCCTTATCCTATTACTCACCCAACAGATGTGCTTCTATCTGGTCATTGTCTACCTATTGAGTAAAACCCCACTCTTTAAGTTGTTTGCCGAAACTGCAACTCGCCTGCCCCATAAGATATATATCTATCTGATATTTTCAGGTTTTTGTATCATGGCCACCTATTTTGGTGAGCAAACCAACGATGCCATCGCCAACACCCGTGCCATGGGTGCCGTATTAGGTGGGCTACTTGGCGGGCCGGTTACCGGTTTTCTGGTGGGGCTCACCGGCGGATTACACAGATACAGTATGGGCGGTTTTACCGATCTGGCCTGCGCCATCTCCACCACACTCGAAGGCCTGTCCGCGGGCATCGTTGGCTACTATCTGCGCAAACAAAACCGCAGTGAAATGGTTTACGCCCCGCTAGTTGTTGCCCTAGTCACCTTCTCCGCCGAGTTGTTACAGATGGCGCTGATCCTCGCCATCGCTAAGCCCTATGTCGATGCCGTTGCCCTGGTGAAGCAGATCGCTTTACCTATGTTACTGGTGAACTCTATCGGTGCCGCCCTATTCATGAGCATGGTGCGGGATCAGAAAACCATGTTCGACAAGCTCTCATCGGCCTTCTCCACCAAGGCGCTAAAAATTGCCGAGCGAAGTGTCGGAGTTCTCTCTAAAGGCTTCGATCAGGAGAGTAGCACTAAGGTTGCCCAGATCATTCTAGAGGAGACCAACGTCGGCGCAGTCGCCATTACCGACAGAAAGAAACTGCTGGCATTTATCGGCATCGGCGACGACCACCATATACCTGGTACCCCTATTTCATCTAAGATCACCCAAGATGCAATAGAGCAAAACTGCGTAATGTTTGCCGATGGCGTCGAGACCCCTTATGCCTGCTCGATTTCACCTCAATGTCGGCTGGGCTCCAGCCTAGTGATCCCTTTACGCTGTGAATCTGAGGTGATTGGCACCATCAAGCTCTATGAGCCAAAAAATAAGCTATTTCTCAATATCAATCGCACTCTGGGTGAAGGGATTGCCAGGTTAATGAGCAATCAAATTCTCTACGGCCGCTATGAACTGCAACAGAGCCTGCTAACCCAGGCTGAACTTAAACTGCTGCAGGCCCAGGTTAATCCCCATTTTCTATTTAATGCGCTCAACACCATTGCCGCCATCATAGGTAAAGACCCGCTGATGGCAAGACAGCTTATCCAACACCTGTCACAGTTTCTGCGTATCAACCTTAAGCGCACCACGGGTCTGGTCACCTTAAGCGACGAACGGGAGCATATCGATGCTTACCTTACCATTGAAAAGGCGAGGTTTATCGACAGACTCACTGTACATATAGATATTCCAGAGAGCCTAAACCTCTATCGACTACCGGCATTTACCTTGCAGCCCATTATAGAAAATGCGGTAAAACACGGTACCTCTCACCTATTGGAGCCCGGTGAGATCTGGGTCAGTGGCAGAGTAGAGCAAGATTTATTAGTATTGGAAGTAAAAGACAATGCAGGTCTGTATCAGCCGGAACGCAATACAGACACCTCAGGATTAGGTATGTCCATCGTCCATAAGCGGATCCAGAGCCTATTTGGCCCCCAATATGGCGTTAAGATCAACTGCGAGAAGGACCGTTTTACTCAGGTTATAATTACTCTGCCGCTTAACCATGCGGCACAAACGGAACCCACAGCGTGATCACTTGTTTAATAATTGACGACGAACCCTTTGCTCGAGATGCTTTAGATGATCAACTCTCTGCCTATCCCGATATACAGGTGATTGGGCAGTGCAGCAACGCCATCGAGGGCATGCAGGCCATAGGCAAACTCAAGCCTCAACTGATCTTCGTCGATATACAGATGCCTAAAATCTCAGGCTTGGAAATGGTGGCCATGCTCGACCCCGACAGCATGCCCAGGGTGGTATTTGTCACAGCCTTCGATGAGTATGCAATCAAAGCCTTCGACAACCACGCCTTCGATTACCTGCTAAAACCCGTCGATGAGACCCGTCTTGCCACCACCATCGCCCGGGTTCGCCGTGATCTTCACCAACAACCCCTCGATGCGGTGTTACCCACACAGCTTGAACATGTTCCCTGCTACTGCGGCAATCGCCTCAAGGTGATCAATGTCGAAGAGGTGGAGTTCGCCTTTAGCGATCTTAGCGGTATTCATGTCAATACAGGCCACGAGCAGGTTCATACCCATCTGACCCTCAAGGTATTAGAGGAGAAAACGGATCTGGTACGCTGCCACAAGCAATACCTGGTTTCCCCCCAAGCCATCAGCGAGATCGTCATCTTAGAAAATGGTGCCGAAGTGCTCACCCACTCAGGTAAGACAGTGCCAGTATCCAGACGCTTTCTTAAACCACTCAAACAACTCTTCGGCTTTCACTAATACCGTTACGGCCCTGAAATAACCGCTTAATCTGTTTATTCGACCACTCACCTAAATGTCGGTTTCCTTAAATTACCGACAGGTTACACTCTTGTTAACTTTAAATGGGAGTACTTATTATGATGTGGTTTCTAATGTGTGTCGGCCTGCTACTCGGTGGATACTTCATCTATGGCAAGTTTGTTGAAAAGGTGTTCGGTATCAATACCGCTCGCCAAACCCCGGCTTTTACAAAGACTGACGGCGTTGACTATGTGCCTATGTCTAAAGGCAAGGTCTATCTTATCCAACTGCTTAACATTGCTGGTGTAGGTCCTATCTTCGGCCCTATCTTAGGTGCGCTATATGGCCCAGCAGCCATGTTATGGATTGTTATCGGTTGTATCTTCGCCGGTGCAGTGCACGACTATTTCTCGGGCATGCTGTCGGTGCGCAACAATGGTCAATCTGTGCCTAATCTTGCCGGCAAGTATCTGGGTAAAAGTGCAAAACACTTCATGAACGTGTTTGCCATCATACTCCTGTTGCTTGTGGGTGTTGTCTTCATCTCGGCACCTGCTGGCCTATTAGGCAAGCTTACAGGTTGGGATGTTAGCATCTTCCTGGGCGTTATCTTTGCCTACTACCTTATCGCTACTATCGTACCTGTCGATAAGATCATCGGTCGCCTCTATCCATTCTTTGGCGCTCTGCTGCTGTTCATGTCTGTAGGTCTTACCATAGCGCTGATCGTATCGAGCGAGCATACGCTGCTACCAGGCTTCACTGCCGGTGACTTCCTGTCTAACCTGAACCCGAACGACATGCCACTCTGGCCTGCCCTGTTCATCACCATCGCTTGTGGCGCTGTATCTGGCTTCCACGCGACTCAGTCACCACTGATGGCACGCTGTGTTGAAAATGAATCTAACGGTCGCTTCGTATTCTACGGCGCAATGATAGGTGAAGGCGTGATTGCACTTATCTGGTGTGCTATCGCACTGTCATTCTTCGGTGGTGTTGAAGGTCTGAACGCAGGCATGGCGGGTAACCCTGCAAACGTAGTGTATGAAGCATCAACGGGTCTACTGGGCGCAGTTGGCGGATTCATGGCGATTCTGGGTGTGATTGTACTCCCTATTACCTCTGGTGATACTGCTTTCCGCTCAGCGCGTCTTATCCTATCTGAGTTCTTTAAGATGCCACAGACTGCACTGCCTAAGCGTCTGATACTGGCTATCCCACTGTTTATTATCGGTGCGATTCTGACACAGGTGGACTTCGGTGTTATCTGGCGCTACTTCGGTGTTGCCAACCAAACCACAGCGGTAATGATGCTTTGGACCGCCTCGGCTTACCTACTGCGTCATAACAAACTACACTGGATCTGTACTATACCGGCCATGTTCATGACGACAGTGGTGATCAGCTTCCTGCTTAACTCAGCCACCTTGGGTGCAGGTCTGCCTATGACTGTATCGACCGTTGCTGGCATTGTTGGCACTCTGGTGATCGCTGCTCTTATCATCATTAAAACCAAGGGCCGCGGTGAAGAAGAGCTTGTAGAAGAAGCTTAGTTCAATAGGCTATATCAACAAAAAAACCAGTCGCAAGACTGGTTTTTTTGTTGGTCAAATCAACTCACACAAGCTTAGCCCTTGAGACACTCGGGGCAAATATGAACACTGGCACTGTCATTTGAAAGCCAGACTTCACCTTCGCTGATATTAACCTGCAGACTCATGTTACGCGTTACCATCTCACCCATCGCCTTGACTGACTCTTCGGCAAGATTCCACACCTCAAGATTTTGATAACGACTTAAGGCTTGCTCATTCTGCTGCCACCAGATAGGCACTGCGCGACCACCATAGGTGTAAAGCAGCACCTTATCGGCCCGACTACTCGCCTTACGCAGCCACTTCTCATCACTTTGGCCAAACTCGATCCACAGCTCTATCTCATCGCTTAAGGATTTCTGCCATAGCTCGGGTTCCCCTTCGACACACAACCCCTTGCTAAAAGCCAAGGTATCGCTAGCATTCAGTGCAAAGGCCAGCAGCCTGACCATCATGCGGGCATCAGTTTCCGACGGGTGTTGAGAAAGAGTTAAAGAGTGATCTTGATAGTAGCCACGATCCATGTCAGCAATCTGCAGTTGCACTTTATAAACGGTTGCTTTGGGCGCCATAATACTCAGTCGTTATGAATAAAGCGCCTAGTTTACCCTATTTAGGCGACTTGTGAGCAAAAGGCGTTAAAGTGCGCCAGGTCGCAGATGCTTCGCCATAGGAAAGTGCGCCTTAAGCTGCGCTACAAATGAGCTGCTGCCGTAAACAAGCAAGCGCTCCCCCTTATCTAATTTCAGAGCTAACTCGCTCATCGCGACTAAAGGCATACGACCCGCATCGCGTCTTACCAGCTCTGATAGACGCTCTGGCAAGCTGAGATCGCTACAGATCCAATCAAGGCGCTGCATCATAGGCACCGCCGCTAAAGGCAGTAGATCGATAGGAGTATGTTCTTCAACGAGTAGCAATTCACCGCTGGCCTCAAGACTCTCGAAGGCCTGTTCGAAATACTTAGGGGTATAGCCGTCGTACCTGTCACCGTTTAAGCGGAAAAATTGCTCCCAAAAAACCTTACGCTGACTGAACACAGGCAGACGCTGTTGCACCTCACCACGCTTAGCAGCAATAAAGTCAAATAGGTCACTTAATGACTCTGGCAGCCAGGTTTCCAGACGGGCTCTTAGTTCGCGGGCAAAGACTGGCGCCGCGCCACTGGTGCTAATGGCAACCTGTAACCGCCCTCTATCGACAATAGCAGGTGTGATGAAATTACATAGCTTGGGAGCATCGACGACATTGACCCAGAGTCCAAGTGTCTTGGCTTGCAGGGCAAACTGACGATTTAACTCATCATCTGCCGTGGCCATATAGAGAAGATCTATGCCTTGAAGGTCATCGAGTTCAGCAAATCGCTGCTCCAAGGCTATCTGTCCCTGATTCGCCATCGACATCACGACATCACAGACATCTGGGGCAATCACATGAATATGGGCCTGGGTACGCGTTAGCAGCTCAAGTTTACGACTGGCCACTTCGCCAGCACCAATCATCAGGATTTTCAACCCATCGGCTTGGGCGAAAATAGGGAAATATTGCATAGTCTAAGTGACTTGTCTCGAATAAGAATAGGACAAGAGTAAAGTAAGGCTTATCGAGCGGCAAGCACTACTAGCTAAGCTGCTCGCTTCGCTCGGCGCTGCAATGCCAACATAGCTCGAAATTTCCTTCATTCATCTCATGGCATTTAACACATTGCCACTTAGGACTCTCGCTATTAAGCGTCTCTAGTTGAGCCCTGGCCGCCTCATATTGTGACTCGGCCACCCAGAGCTCGACATCTTGTAGATCAACCGGCAGCTCGCCAATCCCCCCGAGGAGGGCTTCGCCCTTAAGCTCGACGCCAATACCACAGGCCTCTAACATTCCTTTCCAGGCATGGGCCTGTAACAGGTTTCCGCCGGCCACCATCTTACTGCGCTCTTCCATGTATTATCCCCTACTGCTCTTGCTCTACTGGCAAATTATCAGGTGTTTTGATCAATCGCTCAACATCCTAGCCTTAAAGCTTATTGATTGTCGAGGCGGAATCCGGCCAAATTGGCAATAAAAAAGCCACGATAACGTGGCTTTTTTAGCAAGACAACAAGTGCACTTAGGACTACGGCATCAGCGCATCTTGATCGGCGCCTTCTTTTTCAATCTCAACTGGCATCATATGTTCACGATTGATACCCAGTTTAATCGCTAGGAAACTCGCCACATAGATAGAAGAGAAAGTACCCACAAAGATACCCATCAACAATGCCGTTGCAAAACCATGGATCATGGTACCACCCTTAAGGAACAGCGCCACCACCACAACCAGGGTTGTACCTGTTGTGATAATGGTACGACTCATGGTCTGGGTGATTGAGGTATTCACAATCTCTTCTGGCGTCCCCTTACGCATCTTGAGGAAGTTTTCACGGATACGGTCAAACACAACGATAGTATCGTTGAGCGAGTAACCCACAACCGTCAACACCCCTGCCAATACCGTCAGGTCAAACTCAAGTTGGAACAGAGAGAAAACACCAAGAGTGATGATCACGTCGTGCGCCAATGCCGCCACAGAGCCCAACGCCAAACGCCACTCGAAACGGAAAGAGACATAGATAAGAATACAGATAAGCGCAACCAATACCGCTAGGCCACCCTGCTCTGCCAACTCCTTACCCACTTGAGGTCCAACAAATTCAACACGCTTTTGCATAACACTAGGATCGACCTCAGAAGCCGCTTCCATCACATGTTCAACCTGTAGGTCGCTCTTCACACCCTCTTTAACCGGTAGTCGAATCAACACGTCGCGGCTCGAACCAAAGTTCTGCACCACGGCGCCATCTGTCTCATCAGTGGTTAAGGCTGAACGGAGCAGGTTAAGATCGACAGGATTGGTAAACTCCATCTCAACGACGGTACCGCCAGTGAAATCGAGTCCCCAGTTAATTCCTTTCACCGCCAAAGAACCTAGCGAAGCGAGCACCAAAAACAGTGATAAGCCGCTTATGGCTACAGCGTGACGCAGGAAGTTGATCGTGCCTTTAATTGATAAAATCTGGTACATGGTCAACTTCCCCTTAAATAGACAGTTTCTTCACGCGCTTACCGCCCCAGATAGCATTCACTATCGAGCGAGTACCCACGATGGAGGTAAACATTGAGGTGGCGATACCTATCATGAGTGTCACGGCGAAGCCTTTTACGGCGCCAGTGCCCACGGCAAATAGAATCAAGGCTGTCATAAAGGTCGTGATGTTAGCATCGGCGATGGTCGAAAACGCATTACCATAGCCTTCATGAATCGCCTGCTGAACACTACGCCCAGCACGAAGCTCTTCACGAATACGCTCATAAATCAGTACGTTACCATCAACCGCCATACCGACAGTTAATACCATACCTGCGATACCCGGTAGCGTTAGTACGGCGCCAGGGATCATAGACATCACCCCTACCACCATCACCAAGTTAGCGGTCAGCGCCAGGTTAGCGATAAGACCAAAACCACGGTAGTAAACCAACATGAAGATAAGGACAACTGCCATCCCCCAGATCATCGCCTGCATACCGTTTTCAATGTTTTCGGCACCTAAGCTCGGACCAATGGTACGTTCTTCGACGATAGAAACTGGCGCAATCAGGGCGCCGGCACGAAGCAGTAGAGCTAGGTTTTGCGCTTCTGAATGATCAAGGCCTGTGATGACAAAGTTTCGCCCTAAGCGAGCCTGAATGGTTGCGACCGAGATCACCTCTTCGATCTTATCCATTTTCACGCTGCCATCAGGGTTCTTGGCACCATTATCCTTGTACTCGATGAACAGAGTCGCCATCGGCTTACCGATATTGTCTTTGGTCACGTTCGAGAAGATAGAACCACCTTTAGCATCCAAGTTAATAGCAACTTGAGGACGGCTATATTCATCGAAGGTTGGCTGCGCACCTTGGATATGATCGCCTGTGAGCATCACTTCTTTATACAGAGCCACTTTGCCGCCCTGGCGACGCTCATAGATCTCTGAACCTGGCGACACACGACCAGAAGCAATTGCTGCTGCGTCAGCCTTCTCATCGACCATATGGAACTCAATCGAAGCTGTAGCGCCCAAAATATCTTTAGCTCGCGCCGTATCTTGTACACCTGGTAGCTCGACGATGATGCGCTCTGCACCTTGGCGCTGAACCACTGGCTCGGCAACACCCAACTCGTTTACACGATTACGCAAAGTAGTGATGTTTTGCTGTAGCGCTTCCTCTTTTACCTGCTTGAGGTAAATATCACTCATGTTCGCCAGCAGCACGTAATTGCTACCAGAGGTGGCATCGAGGAACACCATTTCGTTAGTACGCGTCTTTAGGAACCGTTCTGCCTTAGCAAGATTCTCGGCATCTCGGAACTTAATCTCAATCCCTTTAGGGGTATTGCGAATGCCCGCATAACGAATTTTTTCACCACGAAGATCGGTTCTGAAATCGGCAATTTTGGCTTCGGTCATCTTACGAATCGCTTCGCTCATGTCCACTTCCATCAAGAAATGTACACCACCACGAAGGTCGAGACCTAGCTTCATCGGGCTGCCGCCCATAGACTCCAACCACTGAGGCGTGGCCGGCGCCAGGTTTAACGCCACGGTATATTTTTCACCGAGAGACTCGGCAATCGCTTCTTTCGCCAGTAACTGTTGATCCGCATCGGCAACACGCACCAATAGCTGACCATTTTCCAACTCAGAACGCTTAACAGCAATCCCTTTTTCAGACAGGGTATCGATGACTTGAGTCTGAGTCGATGCAGTAACTTCCGCACCACGGGTCGCCACGACCTGCACTGCGTGATCTTCACCAAATAAATTTGGTATTGCGTAGAAGGCCCCGACGGCGATAATAATTATCACCATCAGGTTCTTCCACATTGGGTATTTATTTAACACACCATCGCCCTCTTGGCTTAAAGTGACTTAATTTTTTAACTTAAAGTGACTTAATAGACCCTTTAGGCAAAACAGCCGCTATGTAATCCTTCTTAATAGTGATTTCTGAAGTTTCGTTGATCGTCAGTAACACATAATCGTTGTCATCGCTGATCTTGGCGATCTTACCCAAGATCCCACCACTGGTGAGCACTTCATCACCTTTGCTCAATGAGCTCATTAGGTTCTTATGTTCTTTTACACGCTTAGATTGCGGACGGAAAATCATGAAGTAAAAGATCAGGCCAAAGATGACCAACATGAAAACCAATTCCATGGTACCACCCGCGCCATTAACTGGCGCATCGGCAGCGTATGCATTTGAAATGAACATATTTCTCTCTTCTTATTAGCAGTAAATTAATCGGATAACTTAGGGACTTCGCGACCTTGACTGGTATAGAACTCCTCAACAAAGGCGTCTAATGTACCTGTCTCGATTGCACCACGCAAACCTTCCATCAACATTTGGTAGTAACGCAGGTTGTGGATGGTGTTTAAACGTGCACCTAAAATTTCATTACAACGATCTAAATGGTATAGATACGCCCGAGAATAGTTCTTACAGGTGTAGCAATCACACTTAGCATCGAGTGGTGAAGTATCATCGCGATGACGCGCATTGCGGATCTTGATAACACCTTCACTGGTAAACAGATGACCATTTCGAGCATTACGAGTAGGCATGACACAATCGAACATATCAACCCCTCTACGTACACCTTCAACAAGATCTTCCGGTTTACCTACCCCCATCAAGTAACGCGGCTTATCAGCTGGGATCTGCGGGCAAACATGCTCGAGTACACGATGCATATCTTCCTTTGGCTCCCCAACTGCTAAGCCACCAACGGCATAGCCGTCAAAACCAATTTCTAGCAAGCCCTTAAGGCTTTCGTCACGCAAGTCTTCGTAAACGCTGCCCTGAATGATGCCAAACAGCGAATTCGGATTCTCTAAGCGGTCAAACTCATCCCGTGAACGCTGCGCCCAACGCAGTGACATCTGCATCGACTTACGCGCTTCATCGTGAGTCGCCGGGTAAGGCGTACACTCATCGAAGATCATTACTACGTCAGAGCCGAGTGAGTCTTGGATCTGCATAGATTTTTCCGCGTCCATGAAGATTTTTTCACCGTTGATTGGCGAGCGGAAATGCACCCCCTCTTCGGTGATCTTACGAATATCGCCGAGACTGAAGACTTGGAATCCACCCGAATCGGTCAAAATAGGACGCTGCCAATTCATAAAATCATGCAGATCGCCATGCTTGCGCATGATCTCTTCACCTGGACGTAGCCAAAGGTGAAAGGTGTTACCCAGCAGAATGTCTGCACCCGTGGCGCGAACTTCTTCTGGCGTCATGCCTTTCACCGTACCGTAGGTGCCCACAGGCATAAATGCCGGGGTTTCAACGGTACCGCGTTCAAACACTAGGCGACCGCGACGTGCGCGACCATCGGTTGTATCTAATTCAAATTTCATTTTTAACCTCGCCAGAGAAACAGTCTGACTCTTTTCGTGCCGCTAAAATCGGCACAGCTGAACAATAGAGATAAGGGCAAACAACTCAGTATCAACCCTTATCACCAAAAATCTCTAAAAAAATACCCACCTCATGTGTGGGTGGGTATTTTAAAACAAAATTACCGTCTAGTTCGCTTTTTTAGTCACAAACATGGCATCGCCGTAGCTGAAAAAGCGGTATTTTTGCGCAATCGCATGCTGATAGGCGTTTTTCACCTCATCAAAACCGGCAAAGGCACTGATCAACATGATAAGTGTCGACTCCGGCAGGTGAAAGTTAGTCACCATGGCATCGACAATTTGAAACTCATAACCTGGGTAGATAAAGATATCAGTATCATTGCTATAGGCCTGCAGTTCACCTTCGCTGGCCTTGGCTGCACTTTCCAGAGAACGTACAGAAGTCGTTCCCACGGCAATGACCCTATGACCAGCTGCCTTGGTTGCTTTTATGCTATCCACCACATCCTGAGGAACCTCGGCCCACTCAGAGTGCATCTGGTGATCTAAGATATTGTCGACGCGTACCGGTTGGAAAGTCCCCGCGCCCACATGCAGAGTCACGAATGCGGTATTCACACCTTTAGCTTTAAGCGCCGCAAGCAAGGCATCGTCGAAATGCAACCCCGCCGTGGGTGCGGCCACCGCGCCAGGGTTTTGGTTATAGACGGTCTGGTAGCGCTCTTTATCTGCATCCTCATCGGGACGATCGATATAAGGAGGTAATGGCATATGCCCCACCTCTTCAAGCACCTCGAGTATGGTCGAGTCACTGTTCAGCTCAAGCTCAAACAGGGCGTCATGGCGCGCCAACATGGTCATCTCATAACCACCGTCGAGACAGATGATGGTGCCGGGCTTGGGCGATTTAGAGCTACGCACATGGGCAAGAATACGCTTGTCATCAAGCATACGTTCTACCAGGATTTCCAACTTACCACCGGTTTGTTTTTGGCCAAAAACACGGGCAGGGATCACTCGGGTATTGTTAAACACCATAAGATCACCGGGATTGACCATCTCCAGTATATCGGTAAATTGCTTGTCCTCTACCGCACCAGTGTTGCCGTCAAGGGTCAACAATCTAGAAGCCGTGCGATTCGGCATAGGGTATCTGGCGATCAACTCATCGGGAAGATCGAAAGAAAAATCGGCAACGCGCATAGTCTGTCTCTGCTTAGCATAAATCGGCCGCTAGTCTATTGGCAGATGATGATAAGATCAAGACACAGGGCTTAGCTAGCCTTCTTCCTTTTGTCGACAACCGCCATATTGGGTTGCAGATCTGCGCTGGTTTTACGGTAGCTGTGTTGCTCGAAAGGAATGTCCACCTCGACGCGGCGCCGACGGGACTGAGTATTTCTGCTAAAGCGTTTGATTAACCAGTTCCACATCATCCCTGATCCTTTAAACCGATAAAAATATGAAGGGTGCTTTGGTGCACATCCTGTTGATCCCTTTATCGTCGGCTAACGCCATTAAATCAGATAAAGGTTTCATCGCACCTCTTGACATGATAACGTGAAAACCGTGATTTAACAAAGCAATTAAACTTTATCTCAATGAACTTTTTGGCACATCTGCATCTGGCAGATAACAGTAAAACCGGCCTTGCAGCCAATCTCGCCGGTGATTTCGCGAAAGGCAATATTAGTGACCACCCTAAGAGTTTGCAGCAGGGGATCTGGCTACATCGACAGATAGATTCGCTAACCGATAATCACGAGTTAACTAAGGAACTTAGGGCCGCTTTTCCGAAAAATCTTCAGCGCGCCGCGCCTATCCTGATTGATCTGGCTTTCGACCATATGCTGGCAAGATATTGGGAAGAGTATCATCACCTCTCACTGGATGCCTTTGCCAAACAAGCTTACCAGGCGATGGCCAACACGCCTGATCTCCCCATACGACTCAATGAGCTTGTCGCCAGGATGCAGCAGGAAAACTGGCTCATTGCCTATGAGCAACGCAATGGATTAAACCAAACCATTAAGTCTGTGGCCAAACGAGTCTCTAAGCCTGAGATTTTTGATGGTGCGGTAGAGACGGTTAAACGCATGGATGTGGAGATCGAAATTGCATTTCGCACCTTCTATCCACAGTTGATGGCCTACAGCCGCATCTGGACTCGCCAGACTCCGCCTGAATTTCTTTAGCCCAGATGTGACAAATTAAAAGGTCATTTTCAGTGTCTTCAGCCTTAAATAAACTTGCATCTTGTCTAACGCCATACCTAAAACCTCAGCGAAAAAGATACCGTTACCTGAGGGATGCAGTCCTTATGTTACTCGTTGCCTTTGCTGTATTAAGTTATCAGCAGCGCAACATGATAACAGGCGAGGCGCCAGCCTTAAGCGGCGTCACCACGAGCGGAAAAAACGTGCAGCTGAATAACGGCGAAGTGACCCTCATCTATTTCTGGGGGACCTGGTGCCCGGTATGTCGCGTCACCTCACCTATGGTGAATGAGGTCGCTAAACATGCCAAGGTGATTAGCATTGCCGTTGCCTCGGGCAGTGACGCCGAGATTAATCAGTTTATGGCTGAAAATGACTATCAATTTGATGTGGTTAGCGATAGCGATAAGCTACACCCTACCTGGGGAGCAACCGTGTTTCCCGCTATCTACATTGTCGATGCCCAGGGCCAAATTCGCTTTAAAACCTCAGGTGCCACCAGCAGTTGGGGCATGAAACTTAGGCTCTATTTGGCCAACTGGTAAGCGACACATCACACCAGCTGATACTTCTCTAAGCGATAAAGAAACGCCTTATAACTCAAACCTAAACATTGCGCCGCTTTGGTGCGATTCCCCTCGAAACGGTTCATTGCCTGGCGCAGACAATCCTTCTCGAAACTTTCCCATTGGATCCCATTTTCGGGCAGTACAAAACGGCTGGTATCCAGAGGTTGAGGCGCGGTAATCAGCTCCTGCACCATCTCCTGTTCATCGCCGAGCAAGACAAAACGTTCGATACGATTAGCCAGCTCACGTACGTTGCCGGGCCAGCTGTAGTCCAGCAATGCCTTTAAGGTATCTCGGCTAAGCTTTGGTACTTCCACACCATATTGACTGGCATGCAGTTTAAGAAAATGCTCTACCAAGCGGCCGATATCCTCGGTGCGTTCTCGCAGCGCAGGCATATGTATGGGCACCACATTCAGACGATAGTAGAGATCTTCGCGAAAACGCCCCTCGGCCACTTCCTGCTGCAGATCCCTGTGAGTCGCCGCAATGACTCTGACATCCAATTTAATCTCGCTGTTCTGCCCCAAGCGAGAGATCACCCCTTCTTGCAGAAAACGCAGCAGCTTGGTCTGCTGTAGTAGAGGCAACTCGCCTATCTCATCGAGAAACACAGTGCCGCCGTCTGCCGCCTCCAGCTTACCTATCTTTTGTGTTGTGGCGCCGGTATAAGCGCCCTTCTCGGCACCAAACAACTCGGCCTCTGCCAAAGATTCAGGAATGGCGCCGCAGTTAATGGCAACAAAGGGTTTATGACTGCGTCCCGACAGCTGATACAATGCACGCGCCGCTAACTCTTTACCTGTACCACTCTCACCACCAATCAACACTGTGGCATCTGTGGCGCTGACTCGCTGTACCCGCTGGTAGACCTTCTGCATCAAGGCTGAACGCCCCACCAAGCCAACCAATTCCTGCTGCTGTGATAGCTCGGAGGAGAGACGACGATTTTGCCGCTTCAGGGCAATCGACTTAGCGACCTTCTCGATCGCCAACAGAAGGCTCTGACGCTGATAGGGCTTAGCCAGATAATCATCGGCGCCCGCCTGCATCGCATCCACCGCATGGGTAATAGTGCCGTAGGCTGTTGCTATGATAAAGCCCATGTCCGGATGCTCACGGCGCACATAGTTAAGCAGATCCATACCGGTCAACTGCCCGAGTTTCCAATCGGAAAAGACTAAGTCAGGCGCAGCGGCTTTTATCATCACAATCGCCTGCTCTACGCTGTCGGCACTCTCCACCTGATATTGGTTAGCCGTCAACATCTGCACAATCAGCTCACGCTGATCGGGCTCATCTTCCACCACTAAAATATGTAACTTAGCCTGTTCCATTACACTTCCTCTGTCCTGGGCCTATCGATAGCAAAAAAGAGCGTCACTATAGTGCCCCCGCCAGGATTATCCTCAAATGCTATTCGTCCGCCATAGTGGCCCTGAATCAAGCGCTCTGCGATATAGATCCCCATTCCCGTTCCCTCTGCCTTAGTGGTCACATGGGGTTGAGTCAGCTTGTCACGGATCTCAGGAGGGATCCCCTTGCCGGTATCAGCCACCTTTAACGTATAACAATCACCATCCTGCGCCAGGGTCAGATCGATATGACCATCATCGGGTGTTGCTTCGACGGCATTGATCAGCACAGCATGTAAGATACTGCGAATTTCAGATTCGGCGCCTGCCACCTTAATATCGGGATCACTGCAATGAAAGGCGATGGCAGGTTTGCTGCCGTTAATCGACAGTTCCAGCAAGATATCCTGCACCGTCGCCGCCAGCGGCACCGGAGTTTGCCGATTCACCTGAGTGCTCGACAACGTCAGCAGAGATTGAATGCTTTTATCCATCATGGCGATCTTTTGTTGCATCTGTGCCAGTTGTACACTCGCCGCCTCCGGCGACTCGGATTGGGCGACCGATTCCGATAACAAGCCTAAGGTATGCAGTGGATTGCGTAGACTATGGGCGATACCCCGTGTCACTTCCCCAAGCTCTGCCAACTGCTTCTGCTGCGCCATCTGTTTCTTCTGCTCGCTTAAGGATGCAAGCTGACTACTCATCTTATTAAATCCCTGGAGAATACTTTTAAGCTCCTTCACCCCGCGCTCATCCACTTGATAACCAAGCTTCCCCTCTCCCAACTTCTTATGCCCTAAGGCCAAGTTAGACAGCGGCGCACTGATCACGTGACTGAGCATATAGACCAGCAACAAGCCGGCCAGCGAGCTCATCATGATGGCGCCAATCATAGATTCGCTGAAGCGTTCTAGCTGCTCGTTGGTCTCTTGATTTGGGATGGCGATATCCTGGGTATAGGCCACGGAGACCTTGCTTTTACCCGCTGCAGTAGGAGAGGTGGGCGCCTCTATAATGGCGACATTTCCCTTGTCGAGCCAACTCTTGGCATCTATCTCAATTTGACTCACGGCAGCATGCAGGCGCTGGCGATACTCATCGGCCGCCTGTCTTTTCGCCTCGGCAATATTTTGCTTCTGACGCTGTTTAAGCTCCTTTTCGTAGACCATCATGGCATTGAGATGATCGCGCAGCTCTTGTTGCTTGGCGGCTAACGCGGCGCGAAAAAATGCCTTCTGCTGCGCCGTGGCATTATCTGTCTCCATCTCCATGCGCACCACCTCTTCACTCAGCTGGGCAATCGCCTCGGATACAGCTTCAATATCTCGCTCAAACTCCCGTTGCAACTCCTCGGCATCGGCTATTGACTCTTGCATCGCCTCTTTGTCGAACTGCACCACAAACTCCTGCTCAGCCCCGACATTATCAATCAGCACCTTCACCAGGTTTTGCGACAGGTCACGAGAGCGCTCGCTCAGCTCACTTTGCAGCTGCGCCTTATAGAAATGAGAAACCAGCAGCTGACTGCCGCCAAGAAACAGAATAAGTGCGCCAAACAGCACGAACAGATAACCTTTAATCGACATATCTTCCTCAAATCAATGGCCTTAAGGTTGCGAGTGTGCGCTATCGCTAGCACCTTTTTGGCATAGACACTTGTATAACAGGACTCACCTGGCGATAACTGCCAGCATAGCAGGTTATACAAAAACAATACCAAGATAAAAGCCCTTATAAGTCGCCATCTTAGCTGGCCATACAACCGATAAATTCCCCATATCAGGAATCTCTTAGCCCATATGAGGTATCGCCTCTGTCATCAATCTAACGTTTACAGACCGAGAATAGCCGGTATTGCCCATAAATAGTGGCCTTAACCAACTTGGCACGCTCCTCGCTACTCCCTTAGCAAACGCATTAACCACTATGGAAGGAAATACCATGAAACTAAATAAACTGACCTCACTGTTCGCCTGCTCGGCGCTGCTGTCATTTACCCTAGCCGCCGTGCCAACGGATCTACGACAAATTGATTTTAACGATAGCCAAATCAACGCCAAGTTGATTCAAGATGGCGATAAGGTCACTAAACTGACCCTGGACACAGAGGGTAAACAGCACAGTTACCGTTTCACTGAAGCTGAGATACAAGACGAGAAGCTCATTCGAGAGAAACTAGCCAAGCTCTCTGAAGAGACGCAAAATAAGGTGGTTCGTCTACTGAAACAGATCAACGGTGACGAGTCTCACTACCATTACCTGCGTCATAGCGAGTTGTCAGAGGCAGATCAAGCCAGGATAGTATCGCTTACCAAGAAGATGGCCAAGAAAGAGGCCGAACTCGCCAAACATATCGCCAAGATAGAAGTTAAAGTGGCAGCCAAAAGTGCTGAAATGGAGGCTAAAAGAGCCGAAATGGAGCGCAAAGCTGCTGAGCTTGAAGCCAAAGCCCGAGAATTTGAAGTGATCATCGACACCCATGATGGCGAATTCAATCGTAATATCGAGCTGCTATCGGACGACATCGCCGAGATCGCCACCGAAATCGCGGATATTGAGATGAAATATCGTGGGGACGGCGAACGAGAGTTTGTGGTGATAAGAAGCGACAGCGACAAGGCTGACGTCGAACAACTACTCCATCTCATCGAAACCGGCAAGTTGAATGATGACCAAAGGCGCAAACTTCAACAGGCGCTAAATAAAGATGAGCGCAAATAAATGAAAATGTGAACAACGCGATAGAATGCGCCCTCGCCCCAAGGTAACCTGCCAACAGGCTCTAGACTCTAACTCTTCAGATTTAGGTAATTACCATGTGGTGGCGCATTCTCATCATCTTTCTTGCATTTGCCCTACTGGGCGCCCACTTTATGCGTTTCGGGCAAACCTTCATTAGCGCAGCGTTTATCCTGGCGCCACTACTGCTTTTCATTCGCCATGCGGCGATCACCCGCACATTACAATTGGTACTGATCGCCAGTAGCATCTTGGTATGGGGGCTGAGTGGCCTTGACTATGTGCAGATGCGCATCTCCATGGATGCCCCTTGGTTAAGACTGGCTATTATCATGTCGGCGGTAACGCTTTTTACCCTACTGGCCTCTTTTTGCTGCCAGGGTGTTCAGCGCCTCAGACAAGCCAAGCGCCAAAGTTAAACCACGCAGGACACCTGACCAACCGAGGTACTCTGTGACAGACGTTTTGCCAGTAACCGCCTTGCCAATGCATCGACTAGCACGTTAAGCAAGGCGGTAACTATCAACAGGTAGAAGGCGTTGTTAAAACGTATCTCGCTAAAAGCGCTGTCGATATAGAACCCCAGAGTCATTACGCCAAGTACCCCGAAAATAGCCGTTTCCCGCAATATCACCTCAAAACGATAGAAGAGTAACGACATCAAATTTGGGTAGATACGAGGTAATATTTCATAGGCATAGTGATCGCTTCGAGCTTGATACAGGGCGCTAGGCTGAACCACTTTATCTTGCCGCGTCAGCAGATAAGCGATCAAGGCACCGTTATGCAGTCCCAGGGCCAAAATGGCCGGTAGCATTGAAGGGCCGCACAGCATCATAAAGATAAAGGCCAGAATATACTCAGGCATAGAGCGCATGATAAGTAGGCCCAGCTGCCCAAGTGCCGCAGTCAACTTACCTCGGCTATGAATGCTCACCCATCTGTGACCCACCAAGGCCAGCAGATGAGTCAGACCAAGGGCACTAACCGCCAAGACCAGGGTCGCCGCCGCACCGGGTAGGGCCTGTTCCAGGGTCAGCCTCTGCCACCAGTTAAACAAACGCGACATCCCCTCCCCAAAGGCTTGCTGGCCGTGCAGCACCTCGCCAAGACCGGGCGGTAAAATATCCACGCTAATAAACTGCCACACTAAGCGCATATCGACACCCACTATGGCTGGTAAAGTGATAAGCGAGGCCAGCAGATAGACAGGAAGCAGACGGCGACGAGCCCAAAGGGGAATGCTGCCAATCAAGACCACGAAGAGGATCAACAGCGCCGCCCCCTCACTATACTTGCCCTGGCGAAAAGCGGTTTCCAGATAAAAGCCCAGGGTTGGCATACCGATAAAACCCAAAACCGCGCTACTACGCAGAGCACACTCAAACCTGTAACGCACATAGGCCAGCATCAAGGGCAATACATGACCTAATTTACCGTAAAAATAGCGACTCAGGCGATCGCAGCCAAAGGGTAAGGTGTCGCTGGTTGTACGCGGTGACTGCTGCAAAATATCGTGGAACACCCGGGCGAAGGTCGCACCGTAAGGCAAGGCGATCGCCAGTATCCCTGTCACAGGTGATAAACCAAAGACTTGCAGGAAGAGCAGCGCCCAGAAGATCTCGTGAATGCCCCGCACCATGGCGCAGCAGGCCGCCACCCAAGGGGAGCGATAAATCAGCGCCAAGGGTGAACCCAGCAGCAGGCCAAAGGTCACCCCAAGCAGCGCAAAACCCACCGTCTGCCACAGGGCGCTCAATAATGACTCAGTTGCAAAGAAATCGGGCGTGAGCAGCCCCTGCCCCATACGCAGCAGCTCTCCCCAGGGATCCAGGTTAATGATGGCTATATCGACAAAACAGAGGCTGATGGCAATAAGCAACCAGAGCCCTAGGCTCAATCGCTGCCAGGGACCAACAAATCTACCCATGTGGCGTCGATGCCATCTGGGTATCGAAAAAGCGCGCCAACTGCTGGCTATCGAGTTGGCTCGTCGGCTGATCGAGCACGAGTTTGCCCTCGCTCAAGCCGATGATTCTGTCAAAATTTTGCAGCGCCAGATCGCTGTCATGCAGCACCATGATCACTGTCTCATGACGCGCCTTGACCAAATTGAGCAATCGCTGGGCCATCATAGGATCCAATGCCGAAAATGACTCATCACCGATAAACACGGCTTGCTGCTGATAAAGGGCTCTGGCTAGGGCAACGCGCTGGCGCTGTCCACCTGAGAGAGATGACACTGCGGTCTCTATAGGCACCTCAAGATAGAGGTCGCGGCACAGCTGCTGCACCTCTTGGCAAGGCGTGGCCATCGGCCAAACCAAGTTGAGTAGATTATAACCAAACCAATGCCTCGCCAAAGCGCCCATGTAGACGTTATGGAACACACTCAAGGCATCCACCAGTCCCTGGGATTGACTGCACAGCGCAGCATCTTGTTTGAGCTGCTGATAAAGGTAGGTCAGCAGAGTCGACTTGCCCGCGCCGGAAGGACCGACAATGGCTAAGGCCTCTCCTCGCTTGACGGACAAATCAAGATCGCGAATCACCTGAGTATCTTGATAACTCAGGCTAAGAGATTCAATATTGAGCACAGTGTTAATCTAGTAAGCCGATAGCCGTTGCCACAGACTCGATAGGCTCGTAATCTGCGTTATCCGCCTCAACAAACGACTGACGAGGGAAGCTGGCCAAAAGGTCGGGATCCTTCATATCCAGCAGCGCCTTGGTTAACTTCTCGGTAAAGGCTTCTCCAAAACGCGCGTCTGCATCGGCACGCACTGTCCACTGATAGTCTGGGTAAGCAGGGGTTTCCCAAATAACTTTTACCTTATTGGTATCGACACTGCCATTAGCCACTGCGGTTTCCCAAACCTTGTAATTAACGGCGCCGACTTGGTAAGCCCCAGCTTCAACCTGAGCTATAGTGCGGCTATGGTCACCCGAGAAGCCGACACGAGTAAAGATCTCATCGACCTGCTTACCCATGTTGCGCTCGATATAAAATTGTGGCATCAGGCGACCCGAAGTCGAGCCTTTCGAACCAAAGGTAAAGGTATAGCCGTTAAGGTTAGGGAAATTGCTCGACTCCTCAAGTGGCGTCGAAGCATTCGCGATAAAGAAGCTCTTAAAATATTGATCTTCATACCCTTGTGCGATCGCTCGTGAGCCAGGCACTAAACGTCTCGCCTGCACACCAGAAAGGCCGCCAAACCAGGCCAGCTGCACCTGATTGTTACGAAATGCGGTCACCGCTGCAGCGTAAGACTTTACCGGTACATACTGAACATCCACACCCAGCTGAGTCTCTAGATACTTGGCCACCTTATCAAAACGTGTCTTAAGCTGACTCTCGTTTTCATCAGGGATCGCCGTGAAAATGAAGGTCTCTGCTAAGGTTGCTGGCACGAACAGACATGTAAAAACAAGGGGTAATATTTTAACTAGGGGCATAATGGGCCTAAACGAGTATGAAATTTACGGAATTCTAACCATTTAGCCGGCAAATTAACAGGCGAAACCATAGCGGTTAGCTCACAAAAAACCTTCACTCAAACCATGTTTTAAGATGAGTCAGTCCCTGTTAAGCTAACCTATTATAAATTAATGTTTTATGAAACGTCCTCAGCTTGGCTGAAATATCGCCTCCCAGGGTTACCAAGCGAGCAGGTTAAAGATGAAATAGGCAAAGTATATGAGAATTTTAGTTGTTGAAGATGATCCTCTCCTGTCCCACCACCTCAAGGTACAGCTAAGTGAGTTGGGCAATCAGGTTCAGGTGGCTCAAACGGCCAAAGAGGGCTTTTACCAGGCAACTAACTACCCGATAGATATCGCCATCATCGACCTTGGCCTGCCGGATCAAGATGGCATAGACCTGATTCAATCTCTGCGCAAGGCGGAACTCAAAGCCCCTATTTTAATCCTCACTGCCCGGGTTAACTGGCAAGATAAGGTAGAGGGGTTAAACGCCGGCGCAGATGACTACCTGGTCAAGCCCTTTCAAAAGGAGGAGTTGGTAGCACGTCTCGACGCCCTGATTCGTCGCAGCGCCGGCTTCGTAAAACCGCAGATAACTAGCGGCCCGCTGGAGTTAGACCTTGCCGCTAAGCAGGTCAGTCTCGATGAAGTTCCTATGGAAGTGACGGCCTTTGAATATCAGATCTTGGAATACTTGATGCGTCACTGCCATGAAGTAGTAGCCAAGCAGCGACTATTGGACGTGATCTACGGTGACAAGGAAGGGGATCCTAATACCATAGAGGTAATGGTTAGCCGCCTGCGTAAGAAACTCACCAAAGGTGGACTTGAAAACCCTATCGCTACCATACGCGGCCAAGGCTACAAATTTAATCTGCCATGCAAATAAAATTTAAACCTAAACAACGTCTGCTTACGCGGATGTTTGTCACTTCGCTGTCGATTATCGCCCTAGTGGGATTTGGTCTCGCTTGGCTGGTTAACCTGTTATACGCACAAAACACCTATAACGAAGAGACTGCTAAGCTAATCGCCGAGATCCCCAAGGTCGCCGCAGAACTTAGAGAACATAATCTCATCCCTGAGACCTCAGAATGGCTCGAAGAGAACAACACCCCCAAACGCTATATCATCGCCAGCTGTGATGAACACTTCAAACAGGTGTGGACCTCATCCTTGGCCGTCGACCGCGGCCTATTCGATACCTGTGAACGCTTCAATGAGATCCGTTTGGATGCACCGCCCTATTATCTGACTCTGGCCGATAGCAAAAGCTACTTTGTCTACCTATTGTCGGTAGAAATCGCTCAGCATAAATACAACCTGCTGGTGATGAAAGATGCACAAAAGCTAGAACAGGAGTTCGATAAATTCAGTCGCCGTACCTACTGGCGCTTAGGCATGATCATGGCGCTAGCCTTGGTATTACTGATCAGTGCGGGCTACTGGGGTATGCGACCCTTAGTGCGTATGCGCAACGAGTTACAACAGGTCAGCAGTGGCAAAACCAAAGCACTGTCTGAAGACTACCCGGTCGAGCTTGAAGGCGTTACACAGGCATTAAACAAGCTGCTGGTGCAATCGAGCGCGCAACAGGAAAGATACCAAAATGCCATGAACGACCTGGCCCATAGTCTCAAAACTAGGTTAGCAGCGGTACACGCGATCACTGACGATCAAACCTTGAGCAAGTCAAGCGCCAGCGAGAAGATTATGGAGCAGGTGAGCCAAATGGATCAGTTGGTGAAATATCAGCTAAAAAGAGCCATGTTGGGACGCAAAGGCCTGAAACAGGAACAGACTTTAGTCGCCCCTTTAGTTGAGCAGCTATCACAAATGCTGTTTAAGGTTTACCGCGACAAACAGATCCTGTTTCATGCCGATATTCCAGCCGAGCAAGTGTTCCCCGGGGACAAAGGCGACTTGATGGAGCTTTGCGGCAACCTGATGGAAAACGCCTTCAAGCTCTGCATCAGCAAGGTGAGCGTCACCGCCTGTTATAGCGATAACAGTGAGTTCGTTTTGATCGTTGAAGATGATGGCCCGGGCGTGCCCGAAGCCATACGTAAACGCATCATAGAGCGTGGCGTGCGTGCTGACACCCAAAAGGCTGGGCAAGGAATAGGGCTTGCCGTCTGTAACGAGATTGTCTCAAGCTACAACGGCAGCCTCAATATAGATACCTCATCCCTCGAAGGGGCGAGGTTCACCATCAAGATCCCGCTCTAACCTAGCGGAGCATATAGCTTTTCGGCACGGTTAAACATCACCCAGGAGGTGGCGATATATTTATCGCCACTGATGGGCATGTTGCCTCTATGACTATGGGTAAAACCAGCAGGCGCTATCACCATGGTGCCCTTCTTCGGCTGGATCTTACGCTGCTGATAGAAAAACTCGGTTTCACCGCCCTCTTCCACATCATTGAGGTAATACATATAAAGCACTACCCTGTGCAGCGCTTCGTTATGCCCCATCTGTGGGAACTGCTCCGAATGCCAGTGCGGATAGCCTCCCTTACCCTGTTGATAACGCTGGATATTGATGCTGCCACTACGATACAGGTACTGCACTAAAGGCTGAACCCTGTGACGTCCCAAGGTATCAAAGTTATCCGGAGTTAAGGTCTGCGGCTTGCCCTGCTCATCGGCTAATGTCACCGCCACGGCCCCCATTAATCCCAAGGCATATTTTTCAAAATATTGCGCGCTGTGTTTTAGCGTATAATTAAGGAGTTCGTTTCTCAGTGGCAGTAACTCCTGAAAGTTATCCATGGTGATGTCACGGCTAATTTTCTTTTCAAGGTCGACACCATGACCGGTTATACCATCAATGACACCTGGATGTGTGTTGACGGTCTCCATGAGACGATCACACAACTCATCGGGTATGGCATTGGGGTAAACTTCAATGAAATCCATGTATAACTCGCTAAATTAGACTATTTTGTGATGCAACTATGCTGACACACTGCTTAAGTAATTGTAAAGCCAGCTGGTTGAGATAAAATAGCCTGAAAAATAAGGCAAGCGTAAAGTCACATGAGCAAAAGCTGTAAGGTAAGCACAAACCAATTACAAGTCGGCAATTTTGTTAGATTACCTGTCTCTTGGAAAGATCATCCCTTTCTTTTTAACTCTTTTACACTCAAACAAGAAGCGCAAATAGAACTGATTAAAAAACTCGATATCGACTATGTGTTTGTCGATCTCGACAAAAGCAGCACGCCACCACTGGCAAAAAAAGATGCCTACGATACACCCAGTTTCAAAGATGAAAGTGATTTGCAGCAGCTGAGTCAGCAGATGAGTCAGAACAAGCAAGAGCGCATCGAACACCTTAAGAAGCTCAAGCGAGATCTGAAAAAAACCGAACAGGAGTTTGATCGCTCCGTTGCCATCATGCGCAATTTGGTTGCCAAACTCAGAAACCGCCCACTCAATGCCATTTCCGATGCTAAGGAACTGATCCACAGCATTACCGAAGAGCTACTGAACTCAGATAACTTGGTGCTGCATTTGATGAGCGATGCTAAAGACAGTGAAGGGATCTACTATCATTCGCTCAACGTCGCCGTTCTCTCAATGATGATCGCCAAAGAGCTGGATTGGCCACGGGAAGATATTGAAGCGGTCGGCATGGGCGCCCTGTTCCACGACACGGGCAAACTTAAGATCCCATCTCAACTGTTACGCAAAAAAACACCCCTCACTCAGCCCGAAATCAACTTCATCAAGCAACATCCGGCTATGGGTGTAGAACTGTTAAAGCTCGCCAATAACTTTCCTGAAGATTCTACGCCAATAGTCAGAGACCATCACGAGTTTCTCGACGGCAGCGGTTACCCCAGAGGGTTAAAGGCGGAGCAGATCAGCCTGCCAACACAGTTAGTTGCGGCAGTGAACCTTTACGACCAACTCTGCCATCCCGAGGGGCAGACCAAAGCAAGAACCCCTTATGCGGCGCTTGGATATCTATATAAGAACTATAGAGAACGATTAAATCAAGAAGCCGTCGGAAAACTGATTAAGATGCTGGGTGTCTACCCGCCCGGGAGTGTGGTCGAACTCTCCAGCGGACAATTTGCCATGGTGATGGCCGTGAACCTTGAGAAGATTCTCTTCCCCAGAATCTTGGTCTACGATGCCTTGGTTCCCAAAGAACAAGCACCTATTGTCGATCTGGAAAGCGAGGGCTTAACCATAGTCCGATGTATCGCTCCATCGGCCCTGCCGGAGAAGATATTTAAGTACCTCAGTCCCCGAGAAAGAGTCAGTTATTTCTTCGGTGGTGATAAGAAAGGATAGTCGCCCCAAAGCCGCTTGATGCGGCTTTACTGTCTTTCTGCGCTAGCCAGACTAAAATTAGAGTATGGCCTTGCGTTATGGCGTATATGCGCTAAGGAAAAGATAATGGTAGAACTACCCGACTTCGACAGTTTACAGTGGTTGGCACAGCATGCACCGCAGCAATTAGCGACGCTGCAGAAAAACCTCAATAAGGCGTTAATTAGCGAAGCTCACGCCAGCAATCGCGCTCAACTGGAGACCATCCGCTATCATTTGGAATTAAAGCTGTCTCGCTGCACCAATCCCTACTCACGTTGCTATCTTGCCCTACAGCTAATGAATGATAAATTCATCACCCTAAATCAGGTTATCAATCAACCCGATCTCTATACAGACAAAAGAGCCAAAGTGCTTTGCTATCCAGGTAAATAACTCAGCACCTTTAGGTCTTGCCAGACTTTTATTTAAAGCCAGCCTTTACGCTTAAAGAAGAAATAAGTAGAAGCGGCGCTACCAAACATCATTAAGATCGCCATCGGGTAACCCCACTGCCATTCAAGCTCGGGCATATTCGCGAAGTTCATACCATAGGCGCTGGCGATTACAGTCGGTGGCAGGAAGATCACTGCGGCAACCGAAAAGATCTTGATGATCTTATTTTGCTGTAAACCACTAAAGCCCATGGCCGCATCGAGTAAGAAATTCAATTTATCGAAGATAAACTGACTGTGGGGCATCAAAGATTCAATATCCGATAACATCTCACGCAGATCTTTCAGATCATCATCGGTCAGTTTACCGCGATAGTAGCGCTGCATATAACGCAAAGAGCGTTGAGTATCGAGCAAACTCAAACGAATTTTACCGTTTGAGTCTTCCTGTAGGGTGATCAGCTTAAAAACATCATCAAGCTCATCGCTCTCAAAGACCTGCTCGCCGACGCTGTCGAGCACAGAATAAACATCTTCGATCAGATCCGAAAGATAGTCGACCTTAAGGTTGAACAACTCCAAGAAGAGCGCCTGAGGTGTTTGCACCTCGAGTCGGCCGAGTCTTAGGTAGTTACGCAACAAACGGATCAGCCCCACATCATCTTCCCTCAGGGTAACCAAAAACTGCGGTCGCAGGTTGAAAGAGACGTTGACGCCTTTCACATCCTGCCCCACACGTTGAGGAAACAGCGAGTTGATGTGCAAGCCATCTTTGTTTTGATAAAAACGTGCCGAGGCTTCAATCTCGTTGATATCTTCCTCTTCCGGCAACTCTTCTACCGAATAACCTCTGAGCCACTCACGTTCTTCATCTTCAGGTTTATAGAGGTCCAGCCACAAGGTTCCGTCGGGCACACTGTCTTGAATATTCAGCTCGACAATGGATAACTTATTCGCTTGAAAAACATAAGCTGTGATCATAAGGCCTCCTGAAAAAAACACTCAGATGAAAACTCACCACATCTCAGCGCAGGGTATAATTTGGCGTTATTCTACCGAATAACACGCCGTTGAACAGCTTAATCGGCTGCTAACGAAGTGAATATAAACAAAAAGCAAAAATTGAGTGTAAAAAGCAGCTCTTATCGAATATTTGGCGGTGTATTGGCAATCACAATGCGCTCTTGAGTGGACAAACGTACCTTCAGCCCATCAATAGTGGTAAAGGACTCACCCTGCAGATCGCGCTTACGTACCTGATAAACTTCTTCCACCTCCTGTAACGGCGAAACAATCGTGACGTAAACCACTTGATTCCCCTCTTGCCAGCTCCAATACCAATACCCGCCACTACCAAGCAATGCCAAGGCCGCAAACCCAATCGCGATATACTTAAATAAAATTCGCTGACCCAGCTGACTGGCAGTTGGCTGACGAGCCTCCACCTTTGAACGACGAAGGTAGGCAATCGCCGCTGCGATCACGAGTAGAGTGACTAAAATTTTAGTTAACACGCGCGTCTCCTAGGATTAATCTCCGTCATTATAGAGTCTTAGCAATGCAATTACTGCAACCTATCCCCCAGGACAACTAAAAATGTTCAATCAACCAACTAAAGTTGTCCAACTCGCCTCCATGGTGCTATAACACAATAAATTCCTTTTTTCCGGTTTGCCATGAAAACGCTAATCAGTTGCATCTCTCTGTTTCTAATGTTGTTTACTCAGGTCCATGCAGAAGTCACCATCACTCTGCCGAACAACAGCACGCCACTCTTACTCAATGGTAAAGATATTGATACTCGACAGTTAATCTCAGCCAATGGCACTCAGCAAATCTTACTGAACGCCAATGCCAATTATCGTGAATTTGGTCAGCAAAAGCGTTTTGTGTCAGAAGCCATCATAGTCACCTTCTCAGGAGAAAATAATCATTACACCTTGAGCTTACCTAAGATATCAACACCAAAAGCTGCGGAGACGTTTAACCAATCTCCCCAGGTGATAGTGAAAGATACTAAAGGCAATAACATTCCTTATAAGATAGATACGCTGGTAAAAGAAGGGATTCAAGTTGGCAGAAATTACAGCGAGGAGATAAAAACATATAACACTGGCCAGGGCATCGCAGCCGTAAGCCTTTGGCAAGTATCTACTGCTGCGACGGTTCAGCAAGCAAGCTCAGCGGCACAAGCAACTGAGACTGTCACTGAAACAAGTCATACAATCCCAGAAACAAGTCACACGAGTGCAGAGCCAAGCGTCGAGCAAGTGAAAAATTTCCAAGGAACTCAGCGAAAAGATCAAATCAATGTCGGCCAAATGCTCGACTTTTGGTATGAACAAGCCGATGAAGCCACCCGTGAAGCCTTTAAAAAACGCATAGGGTTGGAGACTAAATAACAAGCCGAGTAAATGACTAATCATAATGACACTCGGTCTCTTCGGCGGCCAGCGTCGAACAGCCATAGTCGATAGAGAAATGTCGATATAGAAAAACCCATTGATCGACCTCTGGAGCTGGCGCCAGCTTCTAGCCTTATCGAATATTCACGCGTCTCACATGGGGGCGGAGAAGCCCTACTATAGATGCATAGCATCTAAGGGCTTTGTAGCGCGAAGCAGCTGGGCTGCGAGCTGGGGGCAAGGCACATGGATGTGCCGAATGTCATAAACGCAGGATGCTGTTTATGACCAAGCTCAGCGGCGGGACGACGAAAATAAGCGACTGTTATGGCCAGCTTCAGCCATATTTAGATATTTGTACAAACATACGCTCACATGGGGGCGAAAGGCATCCGCTAATCAAGCGAAGCTTGATGGATGGCTGGAGCGCGAAGCAGCTAGGCTGCAAGCTGAGGGGCGCACACTGCGTAAGCAGCTTTGGGCTGCATGTGAAGGAGGTGCTTTCGCGAAGCGTATAAACGAAAAAATCCCCAACACAGTGTGCTGGGGATTCTTCGACTCTCTTTCGAGAATAATTAGGCGTCTGGAAATGACCTACTCTCACATGGGGAGACCCCACACTACCATCGGCGCGATTGCGTTTCACTTCTGAGTTCGGGATGGGATCAGGTGGGACCACAATGCTATGGTTTCCAGACAAATTCTTACTGGTTAATTCTTCGTCTGACGGCATTGTTTCCTCGCTACAGTGCTCATGTACTCTAGTACACTCCGCGCTTCGCTTCGTTACGGCTTTGTCAGCCAAACAATTACCTGCGTAATTAACCGAAATAATAAATTTGAAAAGCTGTACTCTTTATTCAAGAGCTAATTTGAGTCCGCACTTCAATCAAGTACTTTGTATTCTTCTGATTCAGTAACCATTATTACGACCTCCATGGATGGAGGAAGTGCCAAGAAATGATTGGACTCATTTCCGGTACTTTGCAGTAAAAACCCTTTTGGGTTGTATGGTTAAGCCTCACGAGTCATTAGTACAGGTTAGCTCAACGCCTCACAACGCTTACACACCCTGCCTATCAACGTCCTAGTCTCGGACGGCTCTTTAGAGACCTTAAAGGTCTAGGGATGACTCATCTTAGGGCTCGCTTCCCGCTTAGATGCTTTCAGCGGTTATCGATTCCGAACGTAGCTACCGGGCAATGCCATTGGCATGACAACCCGAACACCAGCGGTTCGTCCACTCCGGTCCTCTCGTACTAGGAGCAGCTCCCTTCAATCATCCAACGCCCACGGCAGATAGGGACCGAACTGTCTCACGACGTTCTGAACCCAGCTCGCGTACCACTTTAAATGGCGAACAGCCATACCCTTGGGACCGACTTCAGCCCCAGGATGTGATGAGCCGACATCGAGGTGCCAAACACCGCCGTCGATATGAACTCTTGGGCGGTATCAGCCTGTTATCCCCGGAGTACCTTTTATCCGTTGAGCGATGGCCCTTCCATTCAGAACCACCGGATCACTATGACCTGCTTTCGCACCTGCTCGACGTGTATGTCTCGCAGTTAAGCTGGCTTATGCCATTGCACTAACCGTACGATGTCCGACCGTACTTAGCCAACCTTCGTGCTCCTCCGTTACTCTTTGGGAGGAGACCGCCCCAGTCAAACTACCCACCAGGCACTGTCCTCAACCCCGATTCAGGGGCCAGAGTTAGAACATCAACACTACAAGGGTGGTATTTCAAGGTTGACTCCACGAGAACTGGCGTTCCCGCTTCAAAGTCTCCCACCTATCCTACACATGTAGGGTCAATGTTCAGTGCCAAGCTATAGTAAAGGTTCACGGGGTCTTTCCGTCTAGCCGCGGGTATACGGCATCTTCACCGCAATTTCAACTTCACTGAGTCTCGGCTGGAGACAGCGTGGCCATCATTACGCCATTCGTGCAGGTCGGAACTTACCCGACAAGGAATTTCGCTACCTTAGGACCGTTATAGTTACGGCCGCCGTTTACCGGGGCTTCGATCATGAGCTTCTCCGAAGATAACCCAATCAATTAACCTTCCGGCACCGGGCAGGCGTCACACCGTATACGTCATCTTGCGATTTTGCACAGTGCTGTGTTTTTGATAAACAGTTGCAGCCACCTGGTATCTGCGACTGCCGTCAGCTTAGGGAGCAAGTCCCATCACCAACAGCAGCGTACCTTCTCCCGAAGTTACGGTACCATTTTGCCTAGTTCCTTCAGCCGAGTTCTCTCAAGCGCCTTGGTATTCTCTACCCGACCACCTGTGTCGGTTTGGGGTACGATTCCTGCTAACCTGAAGCTTAGAAGATTTTCCTGGAAGCATGGCATCAACTACTTCAGTTCCGTAGAACCTCGTCGTCAACTCTCAGTATTAGGTACCCGGATTTGCCTAAGTACCCTACCTACAGTCTTAAACGCGGACAACCAACGCCGCGCTAGCCTAGCCTTCTCCGTCTCTCCATCGCAGTTAGCAGAAGTACGGGAATATTAACCCGTTTCCCATCGACTACGCCTTTCGGCCTCGCCTTAGGGGTCGACTTACCCTGCCCCGATTAACGTTGGACAGGAACCCTTGGTCTTTCGGCGTGGAGGTTTTTCACCCCCATTATCGTTACTCATGTCAGCATTCGCACTTCTGATACCTCCAGCGTGGGTTACCCCTTCACCTTCAACGGCTTACAGAACGCTCCTCTACCGCACTAGCGCAAGCGCTAGTACCCATAGCTTCGGTGTATTGCTTAGCCCCGTTAAATCTTCCGCGCAGGCCGACTCGACTAGTGAGCTATTACGCTTTCTTTAAATGATGGCTGCTTCTAAGCCAACATCCTAGCTGTCTAAGCCTTCCCACATCGTTTCCCACTTAGCAATAACTTTGGGACCTTAGCTGATGGTCTGGGTTGTTTCCCTTTTCACGACGGACGTTAGCACCCGCCGTGTGTCTCCCGAGTAGTACTCATTGGTATTCGGAGTTTGCAAAGGGTTGGTAAGTCGGGATGACCCCCTAGCCTTAACAGTGCTCTACCCCCAATGGTATTCGCTCGAGGCGCTACCTAAATAGCTTTCGAGGAGAACCAGATATCTCCCGGTTTGATTGGCCTTTCACCCCCAGCCACAAGTCATCACCGCATTTTTCAACATACGTGTGTTCGGTCCTCCAGTTGATGTTACTCAACCTTCAACCTGCCCATGGCTAGATCACCGGGTTTCGGGTCTACACCTTGCAACTAAACGCGCAGTTAACACTCGGTTTCCCTACGGCTCCGCTATTCGCTTAACCTCGCTACAAAATGTAAGTCGCTGACCCATTATACAAAAGGTACGCAGTCACGGTCTCAAGAACCGCTCCCACTGCTTGTACGTATACGGTTTCAGGTTCTATTTCACTCCCCTCACAGGGGTTCTTTTCGCCTTTCCCTCACGGTACTGGTTCACTATCGGTCAGTCAGGAGTATTTAGCCTTGGAGGATGGTCCCCCCATATTCGAACAAGATATCACGTGTCCCGTCCTACTCGTTTTCACCTAAAGTTAGTTTTCATGTACGGGGCTATCACCCTGTATCGCTGTGCTTTCCAACACATTCCACTAACACCCTCTAGGCTTAAGGGCTAATCCCCGTTCGCTCGCCGCTACTAGGGGAATCTCGGTTGATTTCTTTTCCTAAGGGTACTTAGATGTTTCAGTTCCCCTCGTTCGCCTCATTAAGCTATGTATTCACTTAATGATGACAGCTTATGCTGCCGGGTTTCCCCATTCGGACATCGTTAGCTCAAATGCTTGTTACTAGCTCGCCAACGCTTTTCGCAAGTTACTACGTCCTTCATCGCCTCTGACTGCCAAGGCATCCACCGTATACGCTTAGTCACTTAACCATACAACCCAAATGAGTTTCATATCGCTTGTTACTCAAGCCGTTGTCTTTATTGTGCCTATCGTTTGTCAGTTATGTAGCGCTGCTACACGTCTTCCTCACTCAAGCCACGGCTTCGACAACAACATGATTAACTGCGCTTACTTTACCAATTGTTAATACGGGTAGTATCAACAGGTTGTATCGCAACTAATGGTTTCAACTTTCGCCAAAAGAATACTCAATGCACTTGATTAAAGTGTGTTTTGAGAACTCAATTATTTTTCGCAATAACCTCTCGGTTATTACTATCAGCTTTCCAAATTTTTAAAGAGCGACCTCCACGGATGGTGGAAGTGTCGAAAATCGTATGGCACGATTTCGACCGGGCTTAAAAAAGCCAAAGATAAATTCTGCATTTATCTTTGGCATCTCTAACCTAAACTGCATGCTCTCATCAAAGAGCAAATGGTGGAGCTATGCGGGATCGAACCGCAGACCTCCTGCGTGCAAGGCAGGCGCTCTCCCAGCTGAGCTATAGCCCCATTTACATGCAGCGAACAAAATATATCGAATACCAAATCAAGTAAACCAAGATTTATAAGATTTGGCGAAGCCAATTCGCATTCTAATCAAGGCAGTTTAATGCGACGTTTAGCCTGCTAAACGAGTATTAAACTAACAAAGAGTAGAAAAGAATTGGTGGGTCAGAGTGGACTTGAACCACCGACCTCACCCTTATCAGGGGTGCGCTCTAACCAGCTGAGCTACAGACCCATTCTTTTTGGTTATTTAATACTTACTCTGCGTTACCTTCATCGTTTCTCAGTCATGTGCAGTTGCACACTTCTTGCGAGACTCTTCAAGCGCCTTGATTAAGCATTAAATTCCACAAAAATTATCTTTCGATATTTTGCTCTATCTTCTATCAAGTAATCTGTGTGAACACTCAAGCACATGGATGTGCTGTGTGCAATAAACGCACGGATGCTGTTTATTGCCAACCAAGCATTGAATTATCGTATAGGTAAGGAGGTGATCCAGCCCCAGGTTCCCCTAGGGCTACCTTGTTACGACTTCACCCCAGTCATGAACCACACCGTGGTAAACGCCCTCCCGAAGGTTAAGCTATCTACTTCTGGTGCAGCCCACTCCCATGGTGTGACGGGCGGTGTGTACAAGGCCCGGGAACGTATTCACCGTGGCATTCTGATCCACGATTACTAGCGATTCCGACTTCATGGAGTCGAGTTGCAGACTCCAATCCGGACTACGACGAGCTTTCTGAGATTAGCTCCACCTCGCGGCTTCGCAACCCTCTGTACTCGCCATTGTAGCACGTGTGTAGCCCTACTCGTAAGGGCCATGATGACTTGACGTCGTCCCCACCTTCCTCCGGTTTATCACCGGCAGTCTCCCTAAAGTTCCCGGCATGACCCGCTGGCAAGTAAGGATAAGGGTTGCGCTCGTTGCGGGACTTAACCCAACATTTCACAACACGAGCTGACGACAGCCATGCAGCACCTGTCTCAGAGTTCCCGAAGGCACTAAGCTATCTCTAGCGAATTCTCTGGATGTCAAGAGTAGGTAAGGTTCTTCGCGTTGCATCGAATTAAACCACATGCTCCACCGCTTGTGCGGGCCCCCGTCAATTCATTTGAGTTTTAACCTTGCGGCCGTACTCCCCAGGCGGTCTACTTAATGCGTTAGCTTGAGAACCCAGTGTTCAAGACACCAAATTCCGAGTAGACATCGTTTACGGCGTGGACTACCAGGGTATCTAATCCTGTTTGCTCCCCACGCTTTCGTACCTGAGCGTCAGTCTTTGTCCAGGGGGCCGCCTTCGCCACCGGTATTCCTTCAGATCTCTACGCATTTCACCGCTACACCTGAAATTCTACCCCCCTCTACAAGACTCTAGTTTGCCAGTTCGAAATGCAGTTCCCAGGTTGAGCCCGGGGCTTTCACATCTCGCTTAACAAACCGCCTGCGTACGCTTTACGCCCAGTAATTCCGATTAACGCTTGCACCCCTCGTATTACCGCGGCTGCTGGCACGAAGTTAGCCGGTGCTTCTTCTGCGAGTAACGTCACAGCTAAGTGCTATTAACACTTAACCTTTCCTCCTCGCTGAAAGTGCTTTACAACCCGAAGGCCTTCTTCACACACGCGGCATGGCTGCATCAGGCTTGCGCCCATTGTGCAATATTCCCCACTGCTGCCTCCCGTAGGAGTCTGGGCCGTGTCTCAGTCCCAGTGTGGCTGATCATCCTCTCAGAACAGCTAGGGATCGTCGCCTAGGTGAGCCATTACCTCACCTACTAGCTAATCCCACCTAGGTACATCCAATCGCAGAAGGCCCGAAGGTCCCCTCTTTTCCCCCGTAGGGCGTATGCGGTATTAGCAGTCGTTTCCAACTGTTATCCCCCTCGACTGGGCAGTTCCCTAGGCATTACTCACCCGTCCGCCGCTCGTCAGCAAAGAAAGCAAGCTTTCTTCCTGTTACCGCTCGACTTGCATGTGTTAGGCCTGCCGCCAGCGTTCAATCTGAGCCATGATCAAACTCTTCAATTAAAGTTTTGGTGAAGCTAAAAGCTTCGGCTCAATGAATTCTACTGTTTCTCATTCACTGCGTTCATAAAGAAGCAGCAAACTCGATACTTACACTCTTGTAAAAACAGGAGCGTAAGACATATTGCTATGAACATTCACTATCTCTAGTAAAAGATTGCATTGAGATATAAATCGTTTTCGACTAACTCAACACCTGTGAATGTCCACACAGATTACTTGATAAATTGTTAAAGAGCGTGCCGACTTGGTGTTCTCTACGAACCGTTCCAAGTGGCTAGGGCTGCGTATTCTACTCAGCGCGGTCATCCCGTCAAGGGCTTTTTGCAGATTGTTTTATAAATAAAGCCCAACTGCTCAAAGTTCAAACAGTGCGGTGATTTCCCCACCGATTAAGGGTCATAAAACTAATTATTGGGCCTATTTTAACGAAGCTAAATACCCAGGCACATCGGCAATGGAGTCTAACACCACGGTCGCTGCCGCCACCGCTGCTTCGGTCACGTCTTTACCTGTACGCACTAGGATACGCGTAGGTACACCCGCCGCCTCTGCCGCCAGCATGTCATCACGCTTATCGCCCACCATGACAGAACGGCTCAAATCTATCTTTAAAAACTGAGCCGCACTTTTCAGCATACCGGGCTTTGGCTTACGACAATCACAGTCTTGCTTATATTCACCTATGCCTTTCTCACTGTGATGGGGGCAATAGTAGATCCCATCGAGCTCAACACCTTTGTCAGCAAAGTTCCAATCCATCCACTCGGTCAGGGTATGGAATTGATCTTCAGAGTAAAGCCCACGTGCAATGCCAGATTGATTGGTAACCACCACAAGTTTAAACCCTTGCTGCTTTAAGGCGGCGCAAGCATCGAACACACCTTCAACATATTCGAAATCATCAACCTGATGGACATAACCATGGTCGATATTAATAACCCCATCTCTATCTAGGAATACGGCACGATTCACGAAAACTTCCCCAATTCGGCAGAACCAATAATTAATAACGCATTATTATCACACTTGAATCAACAAAATGCACCGCACATTGATGAATAAAATCAATCAAGGCTAGAAATGAATACAATATGCAAATATAGTTAACGGATTAACAATAACCAACATAAAACAGAGTATCAGTATGTCATCCAGTGCCATCTATCAGGCCAGACGCCTACGCCTCATGGATAGCCTCCCCGCTGACAGTTTTGTCATGCTTGTGGGTTATCAGCAAAAAGTACGCAGCAAGAATATTAAGTACCATTTTCGTCAAGACAACGACTTTCTTTATCTCACGGGTTTCAATGAGCCCGATGCCGTCGCGCTGCTATATCGTGACAAAGAGCATGAGCTAGAGTACATCCTGCTTTGTAGACCAAAGGACCCACAGCAAGAGATCAGCTTCGGCGCCCGGGCTGGCGTCACTGGGGCTATCGAGCAATATGGAGCAACTCAGGCCTATGACATTGCTGAGTTAGACAAGATCATAAGCCTGAAGCTCACCGATCAGCGCCAGCTTTTTATCAGCGACGAATTAGGCCGCTTTAATCACAGGTTACTCGAGTGGAGTAACGCTCAGCGCCACAGCAGTGCTTTCGATACTCCAAAATGTTACCGCAGCATTACCCCACTGGCTAAGTATCTGCACCCGTTTCGGGTGATCAAAGATGAAGCCGAGCAACAAGCGATACGCGCCGCCGTAAATGCCTCTATCGACGGTCATAAAGCAGTAATGAGTGCCTGCCGAGAAGGTATTAATGAGGCAGAGCTGGCCGCCACCTTTAATTTTGCCATCGCCAAACATGGTGCAAGCGATGTCGCCTACCCTAACATTGTTGCGGCAGGTAACAACGCCTGCTGCCTGCATTATGAGGAGAACGCTTGCCAAACTCAGACAGGGCAAATGTTGCTGATCGATGCTGGCGCCGAGCTCAATCACTATGCCGCCGATATCACCCGCAGTTATCCCGTTAACGGTCAGTTTACCAGGGCTCAAGCGGCAATCTACCAGATAGTACTCGATGCACTCGATGCTGCGATTGCTAAGGTAAAACCGGGCACTCCTTGGAATCACCTCTACCAAACCTGTATGGAAGTAATGGCGAGCGGTCTGATTGACCTGGGGCTACTCGAAGGCAGTCTAGAAGCGGTAATGACAAACGAAAGTTATAAACGCTTTACCGTCCATAAAACCGGGCATTGGCTAGGGATGGACGTTCATGATGTTGGCCCCTACCACGATGCAGAAGGTAAGTGGCGCCTGCTTGAGCCTGGCATGGTCTTTACCATAGAGCCTGGGATCTATATTCCAGAATCGGCGCTAGACGTGCCCGCCGCCTATCGAGGCATGGGGATCCGCATTGAGGATGATATCTTGGTCACCCCAACCGGCCATGACAACCTATCGAAACTGGTGCCGCGCACCATAGCT
Source organism: Shewanella marisflavi (assembly GCF_002215585.1). NCBI lineage: Bacteria > Pseudomonadati > Pseudomonadota > Gammaproteobacteria > Alteromonadales > Shewanellaceae > Shewanella > Shewanella marisflavi. The sequence goes on along the minus strand of NZ_CP022272.1, from coordinate 1,728,802 downwards.
GAGATAGAGGCCTTTATGAAAAACGGTTAATGCCCATATATAAAAAGTGTCTCGTCTACTAAAGGCCGTGATAAAGGTTACTGCTCTTATGCTTAAGATATGCTTATGAGCATTAACACTAAGGCATAATGGCGCTCGCGACCCGGGCCTTTAGCACGGGCAATAATTCAGTTTCAAACCAGGAGTTGCGTCTAAGCCACAGATTGTTGCGCGGGCTGGGATGAGGCAGCGGCATGACACTAGCGCCATAAGCCTGCCAATCTTGTACACACTGGGTCACGCCACCGCAGCTTTTGCTGAAATGATAAGCCTGAGCGTACTGACCGATCACCAGAGTAAGCTGGATATCGGTCAGATGCGCCAATAAATCCTCACGCCAGGCGGGCGCGCATTCAGCCCTTGGCGGCAGATCCCCTGCTCGCCCCTTACCCGGGTAGCAAAATCCCATAGGGACGATGGCAAACAGAGCGGGATCGTAAAACTGCTCGCGATCGACGCCAAGCCAGTCTCTTAACCTGTCACCACTGGGGTCATCAAAAGGAAGCCCACTGGCAGCAGCTTTGGTGCCTGGCGCTTGACCCACAATGAGCACCTTGGCGGTCGATGCCGCCTGTAACACAGGCCTCACCTTATGACTAAGATGGGGCTGGCAGAGTTGACAACGGCGAATACGTCTAAGCAGCTGATCTAAGGTTTCCATTCTGGCTCCGACAAGGGGTTATTGGCCTAGTATAATGTCGAACCTAAAACGCAAGCGAATCTCTGTCTATATAGAGTGCCTATCGGTACTATGCAACACTATGCAGCACTATGATTTAGCACATTTCATCGCTTTAATTTCGCCGGCCAACATATCATCTCAAGATTTAATGCTAAAACCTGTCGATACGATAAGGGCTCATGTCAAGCTGTGGCTTTTCCCCTTTTATTGTCTGCGCCACCAGCGCAGCGCTAAACGCAGCCCATGTTAGCCCCAGATGTTGATGTCCGAAGGCGAAGAAGATCTTATCGCTCTTAGGCGAGGCGCCCAATACCGGCAAGGAGTCAGGCAAAGATGGCCTAAACCCCATCCAACGCTCTCCCTGTGAAACCACCGCCCCATTCAACACATTAGGTAACAACGCCTTGGAATGGGGCAGCAAACAGTCGGCCCTGGCTTCGACCAGCGGCGCCTTAAGACCGCCAAACTCTACCGTACCAGCCAAACAGGTTCCTCGCTTCATCGGTGTGATGATGAACTTGCGCTCAAAAGAGGCCACCGGCCTTTGCAGCCGACTCAACTGTGGCATCATCAGATGATAGCCGCGCTCGGTTTCAAGCGGCACCTTGAAACCCAACTGCCTAGCCAAAGGTTTAGACCAGGCGCCGGCACTAAGCAGTAATTTATCGCTTTGATAAGTTGCTCCGCCAGCCACACTGACGCTAACACCTTTTTCGTCCTGGTGGTCGCACTCACCTCCAGCAGCGAACTGAGTCACTTCACCTATGATAAATTCGCCTCCCAGCTTTTCAAACTGCCTTGCCAGACGTTGGCATAGCTCGGCAGGATCAGGCGTGTGACCCACGTCGGTAAACCACAACCCATGGGTGATCTCAGGGCTTAGATCTGGCTCAAGCGCTCTCACCTTATCGCCGCTAAGTAGCTCAACCGACACTCCGGCATCGCGATAGCTTTTATATACTCGCTCGATTTCACTCAGTGATGTCTGCTCAAACACCAGTAGACTGCCAGCTAATATAAGCAGCTCTTGGCAATCACAGTCACTCACTAACTGCAGCCAGGCATCGATACTCTTTTGATTGAGCGCCTTAATCGCCATTGAGTTATGGGCGCGTCTTGCGGGCAACATATTGACTAAAAAGCGCATAAACCAAGGCAGCGCCTTGAGGAAATAGCGCGGCTGAATACGGAATGGTCCTAAGGGATCAAGCAACATACCGGGTAACTTAGGCAACATGGCCGGATCTGCCAGCGGAAACACCTGCTCGGTCGCAAAGTGACCCGCATTGCCAAATGAAGCACCTGCGGCCACCCCTTGTTTATCAATAATGCGCACACTAAAGCCTGACTGCTGCAGCGCAATAGCGTTGGCAAGCCCTACTATCCCGGCGCCGATGATAGTGACCTCAGCAGGCTTCTTCGCTGGGCAAGCTGGCTTTGCGCTTGAAGCCAAAGGCTCTTCAGCCACACTGGAAACTGACGAATAATTGGTCATCTGAGCATAAACCCCTGCTGGAAAGGATCCTTAGGATCTAAGATAAACTCATGACGCCCGGTTATAAAGGCGCGGCCGCTCACCTCAGGGATCACCGCCGACTTACCATAAAAGTCGACGTTATCAAGCGCGCAAACCTGCATGGCGCCATCGACAATACTCTCAATTTTCAATCGCTCACCGAGTTGCGCCTCCCCCTTGGCGTGTAGCAGTGCGATACGACCGGCAACCCCAGTGCCAGTGGGCGAACGATCCACCTCACCGTCGGCAAATACACAAACGTGGCGCGAATGAGCATCTTTCGAGCTGGTCTTAGCCGAGGTAAAGATTGTGCCATAAAGAAAACCTAAATCGGCCTCCAGTGGATGATCAAGTGGATGCTTGGCCATCACCGCCAGCTTAATTCGCCGACCCCAATCAATGATTTGCGCCACATTATTCTGAGCCAGGCTGAGTCCTAAGGCATCGGCGTCGACATAGGCGTAATAAGCGCCACCAAAACCTATGTCATACGCCACCTCACCAATTCCCTCGACAGCAACGCAGCAACTGAGCGCCTCGGCCCAGGAAGGCACATTCACAAAGCTCACCTCGAGCTCGCCCACCTCGTCACGATAAGCCTTGGCTTGGATAAGTCCAGCTGGCGAGTCAATATTAATCCCTTTGGGCTCATCGCCAAGCACTATGGTGCCCGTCTCTACCGCAGCGGTCACTAAAGCTAAGATGCCATGACCACACATGCTGCTATAACCTTCGTTATGTAAAAACAGCACCCCGAAATCCGCACTCGGGGTCACTGGCGCCGTGATGATGGCGCCATACATGTCGGCATGCCCTCTGGGTTCATGCATTAAGAGTTGACGATAGTGATCCAAATGCGCCGTCAGATAACGCCGTTTAGCCAAGATAGTATCTCCAGGGATCTCTGGGTATCCCTCAAGCAAGATCCTTAATGGCTCACCTTCTGTATGGGCATCAAGCGTCTTAAAACGCGTGCAGCGTTCGAGAAAGCTAGAACTTAAATCTAATAGGCGCATTGGCACTTCCTTTGTTATTGTTTGTATGCAATATATAGTATTTGACGGTGAGGGATAAAAAGATAAATAACATCATTCTCACCTTGGGGCTTTTCTTCCCTTCAAAATTGTATACAATATACTATAGATTTTGGTGAACACCAAAACTTGATATCACTTTTTCGCCGCGTAATTTGCGCAGCAATATCTATAGAGGTCTGAACATGAAAGTAAACTGGCAAGGTGTATTCCCAGCAATTTCTACCCAATTTAATGATGACGGTTCGATCAACTTTGAGTCGAACGCGAGAATGCTGGAAGACCTCATTCGTGATGGGATCGATGGCATTATCGCTCTGGGAACCATAGGTGAAAATGCCTCCCTGACCCCAGAAGAGAAGCGTGAATTCATCAAGCACACGGTCGAGACAGTTAATGGCCGCATCCTGGTATTATCAGGCTGCACCGAGAACACGGCACAACAAGCGGCTAAATATGCTCAAGATGTTGAAGCGCTTGGCGTTGATGGCCTGATGCTCTTACCTGCCATGGTTTACCGCGGCACTGACCGTGAGGTAATTGCCCATTACCAACACGTGGCACGCTCAACCAAGCTACCTATCATGATCTACAACAACCCTGTGAGTTATGGCGTCGACATCAACCTTGAAATGACTGCCATATTGGCCCAAGAGCCAAATATAGTCGCTATCAAGGAATCGACCACAGATACCCGCCGCCTCACCGAACTGCAAAGCCGTTTCGGCGACCGTTTTAATATTCTTTGTGGCGTGGATGACATTGCGCTGGAGAGCATTCTTTTGGGGGCTACCGGCTGGATCTCAGGTTTAACCAACGTATTCCCAAGAGAATCTGTTACGCTGTTTAAATTGGCCCGCGCCGGTCGTATCGAAGAAGCACGCGAGATCTACCGCTGGTTTATGCCACTGCTGCGCCTGGATACGATTCCGACCTTGGTACAGTGCATCAAGTTTGCCGAACAGATCGTCGGTCGCGGCAGTGAAAACGTACGCCTGCCACGCATGACCTTAATTGGTGAAGAACGCGCCTATGTGGAAAAAGTCATGTCTGAGGCCTTGGCGAACCGTCTGGATCTCGACAAGTACAACGTCAACTAAACACCTAGGAGTATGGCATAGATGTTAAAAGGAACCTTCTTTTGCGTCGATGCTCATACCTGCGGTAACCCGGTCCGTTTGGTCACCAGTGGCCATCCGGACTTGCAGGGTCGCACTATGAGCGAAAAACGTCAGCATTTTCTCCAGCAATATGACTGGATCCGCAAGGCGCTGATGTTTGAACCCAGGGGCCACGACATGATGTCCGGCGCCTTTCTCTATCCTCCTTGCAGTGATGACGCCGACGCCGCCATCCTGTTTATCGAAACCAGTGGCTGCCTACCCATGTGTGGTCACGGCACCATAGGCACTATTACCGCCGCCTTGGAATCGGGCCTGTTAACCCCCAAGACACCAGGTCGCCTTACCATAGATGTGCCTGCGGGTAAGATTAAGGTGCAGTACCAACAAACAGGTGCCAAGGTGGACTGGGTCAAGATATTTAACGTGCCCGCCTATCTGGCCCACAAAGATGTAGTGTTGGATATTCCTGGCCTCGGGCCGCTTAAAATAAATGTCTCCTACGGCGGTAACTATTACGCCATCGTCGATCCACAAGCTAACTTCCCCGGCCTGCGCCACTGGAGCGCCGGCGATATTTTGCGCTGGAGCCCTATCGTTCGCGAAATCGCCCACAAGGAACTTAGCTGCGTACACCCTGACGATCCTACGGTCAACGGCGTCTCCCATGTTCTCTGGACCGGCGACACCATAAGCCAAGGCTCTAACGGTGCTAACGCTGTCTTTTATGGCGACAAGGCGATCGACCGCTCCCCCTGCGGCACAGGTACCAGTGCTCGTTTGGCACAGCTCTATAGCCGCGGCGAGCTCAAGGTCGGCGATGAGTACACCCACGAGAGCATCATAGGCAGCCAGTTTGTCGGCCGCATCGAAGCCGCCACCAAAGTGGGCGAGTTTGACGCCATCATGCCCAGCATCAAGGGATGGGCACGAATTACTGGTCACAATGCCATCACAGTCGACGATGACGACCCCTATGCCTTCGGATTTCAGGTGGTCTAACTGGCCACCCCAAAAGGATAATAGCAATGACAATAAGTATCACCAGCAGACTCAAGGGTCAGCACTACATTAATGGCCAATGGCAAGGCGAGCCTAATGGCTTTAACAGCTTTAACCCTGTCAGTAATAGCCAGATTGAGTGGCCCTTTGCCAGCGCAAGCCCAGCGCAAATTGCCCAGGCGACCAAGGCCGCTCAGCAGGCCTTTAGCAGCTATCGCAATAAAAGCGACAGCGAACGCGCCGCCTTCTTACGCCAGATTGCCGACAATATTGAAGCCGATCGAGAGGCGATAGTCGCCGCAGCACAACAAGAAACCGGATTGCCATTAGCCAGATTAGAAGGCGAAACCGGCCGCACCTGCGGTCAATTACGCTTGTTTGCGCAAAACCTGTTAACCCCTATAGAACAATATATTGCCGACATGGCTCAACCGGAACGTCAGCCACTACCTAAGCCTGACACACGTTTGGGCAAGGTTGCCCTTGGCCCTGTTGCAGTCTTTGGCGCCTCTAACTTCCCTTTAGCCTTTTCTACTGCAGGTGGCGATACCGCCTCGGCCTTGGCAGCCGGTTGCCCAGTTATCGTTAAAGGACACCCAGCTCATCCAGCTACCAGCGAACTGGTAACCCAAGCCATCGACAAGGCGATTAAGGCTTGTGATATGCCAGCAGGCGTCTTTAATCTGCTGCAAGGCCATACACCAGAGGTTTCGACGGGACTCATTGATGCAGCTGAGATCAAGGCAGTTGGCTTTACGGGCTCGTTAAAGGTGGGTCGTATACTGGCGGATCGCTGCGCCGCGCGCGCCGAGCCGATCCCCTTCTATGGTGAGCTTGGCTCCACTAATCCACAATTCTTGCTTCCCGGCATACTTGCGGATAAAGCCGAGACACTTGCCGAGACTCAGGTGCAATCCATGATGATGGGCCATGGTCAGTTTTGTACCAGCCCTGGTGTGATTGTCGCCATCAAAGGTGAGGCATTGGGCCGCTACTGCGATAGGCTCAGCCAGACCTTGGCCGAACAGGCTGCCGGCGCCATGCTCACTCCTGGCATAGCAGCGACCTACCAACAGCAGGTCGAAACTCTGTTAGGACATGGGGAGATCACTCTACTGGCGCAGGGCAAGGCGGCCGAGGCAAGTCATCATACCCGCCCGACGGCGCTAAAGGTAAATGCCGCTCACTATCTGGCTGACCAGGCACTGCAACAGGAGGTCTTTGGCCCGTTTGCTCTCTTAGTTGTATGTGACGATGCAGAGCAGATGCAGACCGTTGCAGACCAGCTTGAAGGGCAACTCACCGCCACCATTCATGGTCAAGCAAGCGACTGGGCCCATGCCCACAGTTTGGTCGATGCCATTAGCCAGCGCGTTGGTCGCCTTATTTTTAATCAGATGCCCACCGGTGTTGAAGTCTGCCACTCGATGAATCACGGCGGCCCCTATCCCGCCAGTACCGATAGCCGCAGCACCTCTGTGGGCAGTATGGCGATCCATAGATTCTTGCGGCCGATCTGTTATCAAAACATGCCAAGCGAACTGTTGCCCGAGGCATTAAGAGACGGGCAAACTCATCTACAGCGCTTTTAAGCCGCACTTTTAATAAAGGGAAACCACGGTTTCCCTTTATTTATAGTGTTATAAGCGGTAATCTTATGCGGATCACATATAATAACGAAAAGACATTACGGGAACTATGAGCCGAACAACTCCAATCGTTCATAAAACGCGCACTCAGGTCGTGGTGGAAGTCTTAAGAGAGAAGATCCTCTCAGGCGAAATCGCCGCAGGTGAGCCTTTACGTCAAAGTGCATTAGCCGAAGCGCTAAATGTCAGTCGTATTCCGGTCAGAGAAGCCTTATTACAGCTCGAAGCCGAAGGACTCGTAAAGTTTGAAGCCCATAAGGGCGCCACTGCTACCGAACTGTCGGTCGACCAGGTCACTGAGCTGTTTGAGCTAAGAGCCCTTATCGAAACTGACTTGCTTGCCAAGGCCATTCCAAACATCAGCGAAGAGATGTTTGCCGAGGCGCAAGGATACCTAGATGAACTTGAGGCGGCTTTCCAACAGGAAGATGCGGTGAGCAGTTGGAGCGAGCTCAATACTAAGTTCCACTCCTGTTTATACCAGGCGGCCAATCGTCCCCACACCATGGAAGTGGTACATGGCCTAAATACCAACTGTGATCGTTATATTCGCCTGCAACTCCTACTCGCAGGCGGCATACCCAGAGCGGCGCAAGACCATAGAGACTTGCTCACCCACTGTCGTAACCAAGACATTGATAAAGCAGTGACGCTACTGAAAGACCATATATTACATGCAGCCAACGCCATTCGTGAGTTGGTTGCACAACAGGTGAGCTAAATCACTGTTGCTTGCTTGTCTTCTTGCTAGGCTTATTAGATTAGTTTGATAAGGCAGAGCTATTGTTCTCTGCCTTTTTATTTTTGAGAGAGTATCCAGATGCAGTACGCCACTATTACCGGCTGGGGAAAATGTGTTCCCCCCGCAACGCTTACCAACCATGACCTTGCCACTTTTATCGATACTTCGGATGAATGGATTAAGCCGCGTACAGGGATCAGTCAGCGACACATCAGTCATGTTAACACCTCAGCATTAGCCTCAGTGGCCGCCAAGCGCGCCCTAGCCGCCGCGGGTATTAAAGGTGAAGAGATAGATCTGATTATCTTGGCTACTGCTAGCCCAGATACACTTATTCCTAATATTGCCTCAACTGTACAGGCCGATATTGGCGCCAATTGCGGCGCATTTGATATCAATGCAGCCTGCAGTGGTTTTCTCTATGGCTTAGGTCTTGCCAGTTCGCAGATCAAGAGTGGACAATCGAAGAAGGTATTGGTGATTGGCGCCGAGCGTCTTTCATTCTATCTTGACTGGTCGCGCCGCGAAACAGCGGTACTCTTTGGCGATGGCGCTGGCGCCGTAGTTGTCGAAGCTACAGATCAGCCTGGCGGCGTACTTGGCTATGAACTCAACAACGATCCCGCCGGCCGCGACATCCTTAAAGCCGGTTTCGGTACGGCTATGGACAGATTCGATGCTGCCTCACTTGAGTTCTATATTGAATTCAATGGCCAAGAGATCTTTAAGCGTGCCATTGCTGGTATGGGCAAGCTTTCCAACACTGTACTTGAAAAATGCGGTGTCGATAAAGATGACGTGGATCTAGTGATCCCACATCAGGCAAACGAGCGCATTATCGATACCCTGATCAACCGCATGAAGATCCCTAAAGAGAAGGCTGTGGTCAACATTGCCAACTATGGCAACACGTCGGCGGCCACTATCCCTATCGCCATCTGTGATGCTCTGGAAAAGGGAGTGATCAAGCCAAATCAAACCATCTTGTCTTGTGCCTTTGGAGCTGGCCTAACCTCAGCAGCCGTGCTATTTAAGTGGGGCGATCGTGTGACTCCAATCGCCCATAGTGATGCCGAGCTGCCACCTTGCGATAAAACCGGTATCGAGCTGGTTCAGCGCGCAGTGAAACACTTCTGCGGCGAGTGATCCATAAGTAACAGATAAAAAAATGCCGACATCATGTCGGCATTTTCTTTTACGGCTAACCTTCAACTAGCGGCTTGTTTCTCTCAAACGCCTTCCCCATCATTCTGGCCTAGCCCAAATAGCCTCATCCCAATAGATGGCCTGCGCGAAATGAGCTGCCAGCAAACGGTTAAGCTTGTCGAAACTTGAGATACTCTTCTCTTCACCGGTCAGACAGGACCAGACGAAGCGATGACAGTTATTATCAAACAGATCGTATTCGCGATACTGATAAATTGCCTGCTCAGCTCGTTCAAGGACTGACTCACCAATCAAAGGCTGATGCTGATGATCGCAGGCCACAAAGATACGGCTCCCCGTGCGTCCGGCCAGGAAACGCGTTGCAGAAACCGGCCTGATAAGACCACTACCATGCAGCTCCACCAAGGTGTCGTCTCCAAGCCAGATCCCAGTATGTTCAATCACGCCAAAGACAAAGCAACACACCAGGGCACCGGGCTTGGGCGCGACTTTCACCTCCCCCAGATGTAACACACTGGGGGATAAGGGGCTTACCCGCTCACCAATAGGCGCCTTAGGCGCCCTGCCCAGCCGTCTGTCTAAGGTGAGTTGCTTCTGTTTGTGCTTAGCATCGGCGATAAGGGCGGCCCCGAGGGCTGCGCCACCCAGCCAGAGTAAAGGTAGTGCCATCGTCTGTCTCTCAACGCTTTGTGTCTTAAAAAGATAATGGCGAAAAGCACGCAAAGATAAAGGGACAAAATGTAACCAAGTATAATCTTAAGTCACTAACACTTAGCCAAGTAGCTCGGTGAGTTTAACGCTGTCCATGCCCCCCATGGCTGCTATTTGCGCCAAGAGCAGCTCGCCGCAGGCTAAGGCATCGATAAGCGCATTGTGTGCCGCATACACAGGCAATCCATAGCGAGCACGGCTTTTACCTAAACGCAAACTGCCTTCTTGCAGGTGCTCATGCTGTCTCAGCAGACGCCTTTTTTCCAGCAACAGGGTATCTATTGCAAGCAGCTGAGTCTTCTCACCTAGATAAGCCTGTATACCGGTTTGTAAAAAGGCGAGATCTAACGGTGCATGGTGAGCCACCAACACCTTGCCCTGAGTTTCAGCTAAAAACCAGGCCATGGCTTGCTCTGGCGATAATGCTGCATCTAAATGATTATCTAAGATGCCATGTATGGTTGCACTTTGACCGACACTGCCCTCAATCTGCACCAGCTTATGCTGAGCCTCCTTAAGCACCAGTTGCCCCTGACGTATAGGCACCAGGCCAATACTTAAGATCTGATCAAAATGTGCATTCAAGCCCGTCATCTCAAGATCGATAGCCAACAACTCGGCCTCATTGAGCGGCTTATCCATGGTATCGAGCAGCGCCTGTTGATACGCCTTCAGCGTGGCATCTTTAGCCAACAAGGCTCGCCAGCAAAGCTGAGATTTTATTTTAAGCCCTGCAAACACCTAAAAGCTCCGAGTAAACTTAAGCTTTAGTCCCGACTGAGCGTCATGCACCACCTTGAATGCATCACGCAGCTGATGACGCACCAAGGAGGAAAGCTGCTGGGGCATCAGATAATTGGTCAGCGGTTGATTATGGGTATATTGATACCCCTGATTCGACAGGCGCATATGAGCAATAAACTCATGCGCATCGGCAAGATTGAGGGCATCTTTGCGATTAATGATATTTTGCTCCATTAATAACCGAATGCGCTTGGCGGTATTCACCTCACTGATCCCTGCTGACAGAGCATATACTCTGGCAATGTCGTTGATAAGCGCACTGCCCTTGTGTTTTAGATCGATCCCCTTCACCTCTTGTCCATCACGCTCCAAGACAAACTTCTTAAAGAAGCCCAGTGGTGGCGAGACCTGCAAAGCATTAGTTGCCATGCCCGCCAAAAAGATATCGTTATCCTTGGTGGACGCCAGCACCTTAGATTGTAAGCCATCAAACAGGCTAGATGGGCCATAGACGCAGCGCATGTCAAAGAAGATGCTGGCATGCATCAAGGCCTTGGGCTCTGGACGCTCTACCCAGTTAGCAAACTTTTGCTGCCACTGAGTCAAGGTGAGCCGCCACTCTGGGTTTTGCGCCATGATATCCCCAGGGCAGTAGACATAGCCGCAGCGATCAAGCCCAGCACAAACCGCCTTGGTCAGGGCATCAAAATACCCCTGGGCATGTTCATCCATTTCGTGAGCCAGCAACAGACCATTGTCTTGATCCGAGCAAGCGGCCTGATCCTGGCGTCCTTGAGAGCCAAAAGCCAACCAGCAAAATGGCATGGGTGCCTGGCCTAAGATCTGCTGATTGAGCACGATAAGGCGGCGCGTCAAGGCGTCGGTAACTGAGGTCAGTACCCGGCCTATCTCCTCGGCTCTGGCATCGGCACTAATGAGGTTTTGCAGTAGCAAAGGGATCTGTTTGGAAACATGTATCAGACTCTCGAGATCGTGCTGACGCTCTATCTCACCGATCAATAACAAGGGTTGGGAGCTCTGCCCTCTGAGTATATCTGTGCTGGTGATCACCCCGACGGCCTGTCCCTCGTCCATAATGGGAAGATGGTGAATATTGTGCTGACTCATCAATAACATGGCCTCGAACACCAAAGCATTGGCACTCAAGGTAGTTGGCGACACTGTCATCGCCTGATGCACAGGCAAACTGCCATCTAACGATTCCGCCAACACCCGATTGCGCAGATCTCGGTCGGTCAAAATCCCCGCGAGCTTTTGGTTATCGATGATCAATACAGAGGAGACCCGATTGTCTCGCATTAGGCGGGCAGCATCGCTGACACTGGCATTGATATCCAGGCACAGCGGCTGCTTAGACATCAAACTGCTCACTCTGTTCGTTGAGCCCAGCTCCTTGGCCTTAAAGCGTCCCTGATGACGCAAACGCTTGGCGAACGCACGGTTAAAGAAACGATCAAACTCGCGACTCTCGCTTCTGAGCTGATTAAAGGTTTCGGGATCTAAGTGATACACCAGACCATCTTCGAGAATTTGTACACGGTTACTCACCGTCTCGCCCGAGAGCAGCGAAGGAAAACCGAAGAAGTCGCCGTCGCCGAGGCGGTCAATAAGATCACCGTCTTCGCCGCGCACCTCGAAGGCACCACTGCGCACGATATAAAGTTGAGGATGCTCCTCATCGAGGGGCACATAGACAGAGGAGCGGCTGTAATACCCCACTCTCAGCGCACGACAGCAGCGTTCTAAGGTATCGGCAGACAAACTGTCAAACGGCGTCAGCTGCCCCAGAAACTGGGTGATAGGTTGCAGTTCACTCTGATCCATATTCCCTCTCTAGCAATCACAGTTAACGTCGGCCTCTCGCCCGCCAACCTCTTTAGGCTATCGCCGTTTTATTCACTATAGCCTTAACAAACAGACTCTTGCTATTCGACTAAAGGCCAGCGAATGGCTTAACGGCGCCGAGCCATGATAAAAAGATCCACATCACCTCGCTCGGGGTAGTCCTGACGATGGCAGCTGACTAATTCGAATCCAGCAAAGTTTAGCTGCTCAATGAGCCACGCGCCGCCATGATAGTAGATGAACGCCTGATCGCCACTGCTGGAAGTTTGCAGATTAGAGGCGCTATAGTCTCCCTCCATGGTACTCAAATAGAGAAGGCCACCTTGCTTGAGTCTGCTAGCCATCGATTCAATTAAGGTTTTTGCCTCCTGCTGATTAAGGTAAGGCAAGCAAAATCCACACACTATGGCATCAAACATCTGGGTTAACTTATCGATCGCCAGACAATCCATCACTTCAAACTGAGCGGTGGGATTATTCTCCCTTGCCAGACTGACCATCTGCGGCGCCAGGTCGGTTCCCAAATAGTCAAGCTGTGGACGACGCGCTAACAGATAGCGAGCAATGTTCCCTGGACCACAGGCAATCTCAAGCACTTTATCTCGCGCCCCCAGCATCTCACTCAACCGCTCATAGGTGGGTTCGTAAAGCGGCATCTGCATATACTTATCCTGATACTGGCGAGCCAGCTTATTAAAGGTCGCTACCGATAATTGATAATGGCTCACGTCTCCCCCTATAAATATTGACTACGAACCTTTGTGGCTAGTCTTTTTGCCGAATCTCTGAGACTGCCAGATAAGCAGCTATTAAATCAATAAGATATGAAATAAAAAAAGGGAGCGCATTGCGCTCCCCCAAATCATTCAGATGGGCAACTAGTGGTCGTGAGCCTCACCGGCTCCCTTAGGGAAACGAATCGATTCAACCATATCCACCACATTCTGCGGTACTGCAGCAGTGACTTTGCTTACAATAAAGGCCACAGCAAAGTTCACTATCATACCCAGCATACCTATGCCTTCAGGAGAGATACCAAACAACCAGTTTGCTGCATTGTTATCGCCAGGGTTCACAAACTTGAAGTAGACAATGTAGCTCGCCGAGAACAGCAGACCAATCACCATACCAGCAATGGCACCCTCTTTATTCATGGTACGAGAGAAGATACCCATGATGATAGCCGGGAAGAGCGACGATGCTGCTAAACCGAAGGCTATCGCCACTACCGCGGCCACAAAGCCAGGAGGATTGATACCAAAGTAACCCGCCATCACGATACCCAGAGCCGCAGCTACACGGGCATAGAGCAATTCCTGTTTATCGGAAATATCCGGCATGAAGTTCTTCTTCAACAAGTCGTGTGAAACCGAGGTTGAGATCACCAGTAGCAGACCCGCAGAGGTTGATAGTGCCGCCGCCAAACCACCAGCTGCGACCAAAGCGATAACCCAGGCAGGAAGGTTAGCGATTTCTGGGGTAGCCAGTACCATGATGTCACGGTCAATCTTCATCTCATTGGTCTCGCCATTGGCATAGTAGATCTTGCCATCGGCATTCTTATCATCCCACTTAATCAGACCTGTCTTTTCCCAGTTTTTGATCCAGTCTGGTGCGGTTTCATAAGCAACACCCGTTGATTCAGGACCATTGATAGTCTCAATCATGTTAACGCGAGAGAAAGCAGACAGCGCAGGAATCGTAGTGTACATAATAGCGATGAACACCAATGCCCAACCGGCTGATACGCGTGCATCTTTCACCTTAGGTACAGTGAAGAAACGTACAATGACGTGTGGCAGACCCGCTGTACCAAACATCAACGCACCGGTAATAAAGAAGACATCTATCATTCCCTTAGAACCCTCAGTGTACTGAGAGAAACCGAGCTGAGCCGATAAGCCATCGAGCTTTTCAAGCAAGTAGACACCCGTGCCATTGCCCGCGGCATCCACCAATTCGGCGCCAAAACCAAGCTGAGGCAGAATGTGACCTGTCATCATCACAGAGATGAAGATAGCCGGTACCATGAAAGCGAAGATCAGTACGCAGTATTGGGCCACCTGGGTGTAGGTAATACCTTTCATACCACCTAACACAGCGTAGAAGAAGACCACGGCCATACCTATGTATACACCGGTATCCACTTCCACTTCCAAGAAGCGAGAGAAGACCACGCCGACGCCGCGCATCTGACCAGCAATATAGGTGAAACAGATAAATATGGCACAGATAACCGCTACGGTACGCGCCGCCTGAGAATAGTAACGATCACCAATAAAATCAGGCACAGTGAACTTACCAAATTTACGTAGGTAAGGTGCCATACAGAGGGCCAACAGCACATAGCCACCTGTCCAGCCCATCAGGTACACTGAACCGTCATAACCAACAAACGACACAATACCCGCCAACGAAATAAAGGACGCCGCCGACATCCAGTCCGCAGCCGTCGCCATACCATTCATAACAGGAGGTACACCACCGCCGGCAACATAAAATTCTTTAGTTGAACCGGCACGAGACCAGATCGCAATACCGATGTAGAGGGCAAAAGTGAAGCCCACTATCAAATAGGTTAAAGTTTGAACATCCATCTCATTGCTCCTTAGTCTTCATGAACATTATATTTTTTGTCCAACGCATTGGCTTTCGCCACGTAGACAAAAATCAGTGCAACGAATACATACATCGCCCCTTGCTGAGCAAACCAGAAGCCCAGTTTGAAGCCCATGAAATGGATCTCATTGAGTACATCAACCAATAAAATACCGCAGCCAAATGACACTGCAGCCCAAATTGCTAGCAGTCCAAGTACTAGACGTAAATTTTCACGCCAGTAACCTTCTGCCTTTTCGTTATTTTCAAAAGCCATTGCGACTCCCCTGTGCTGATTATTATTAAGTCATCAATTAATCTAGCAAGCACAGGGCTTAGGACAATCGCGACTTTGGTCTAACGCCAGCGTAAACTTTAAGGCTCAGCGAGGCTTTTTCTTTTAAAAACAAAAACATTAAAGTTGACGCGCGCGTAAACCCATGTTTTTCATAGGCTTACAAACTAGACTAAGGTCGAAGAAAAATGTTAACGAATTGTACAAAAAAAGCCGCTCAGAGGCGGCTTTAGGGGTCAACATTCAACATGGCAATCAGGACTAATACCCTATTGAAGGGTCGCCAGATACGCCAGTAGCTCGGCCAACTCTTCTGGTGAACGCTGCTTATTGGTCACCAGATATTTGCCGTTTACCAATAATGAGGGGACACCACGAATGCCCGACAGTTGCGCCTGGGTATCATAGTCAGCTATGGCAAGCTTGTTATCGACAGAGGCCAGCGCATTATCGATATCAGCCTTAGGTAACCCTTGCGCCACAAAGAACTGAATCAACTCCTCCTGACGCCTGAAGGCGCCATCTCCCTCATGGATCCGCTTAAACAGATTGCCGTGAGCCTGCTCGGTGACATGAAACTTCTTCGCCAGATAATAGGCTTTTTGACTCAATTGCCAACTCGCACGCCCACCAGCCACCGGTGTGCGCTCAAAGACAACTTGGTTATCCAGCTGCGCATTCAATTTAGCCACGGCTGAGGTGATCAGGCCATCCTGACGATAACAATGAGGGCAATTATAGGAGAAGAACTCACGCACTATAGGTTGATTGACCTCAGGAATCCCGGCAACCTTCACATAATCGACCCCTTCCACATATTGAGCGGCGCTAACCTGCAAGGTTGCAAACGTAAGCAACATGAGACTCAAATGACGAAATAGCTTAATGACTTTTTTCATAACCAACTCTTTTATTATCAAAAAACGTCTCTTCCTTGGCGTACCAAGGCCATTAATTTAAAACCTAAGTCCAATCACACAATGACACTCAGCGAAATCTAAACGCCTGCATTAATCACAATGGGCTAGCATCTTTAGCGGATCATCATGACGATACAGGTAGTTTAGTTCCCTCGTAATAAGACCACCATCGACAATCTTGTCATCGCTTTGCATTGCATCGACAAAACTCGGACTCTCTAATCCCAATTGAGTGGCCGCCAGCGTATAAAACTCGGCCTTGGTGGGATGTTTGCTCGCAGACAAGTTATATGCAGGCGACAGCGATCCGCTATGCTCAAGCAGCGCCAACACGGCGCCGACGCAATCATCCAAATGAACAAGATTAACGGCAAGGTTGCCACCAGATACATTTTGGCGCCCCGCTAAAAAGCGCCCTGGGTGTCGTTTCGGACCGATAAGCCCGGCAAAGCGCAGGACAGTGCAGTTGTCACCGCTGAACATTCCTTCAGCCGCCAACAAGGTTTCACTGACAGCGTTAAAGGCCGCTGCATCATGCTCTGTACAGACGGAACCTGGCGCATATACCCCTGTGGTACTGATAAAGATAATACGTTGATAAGTGTGTTTGCCCATCAGGGCCTTGAGGCGTGCAAGCCGGGTAAGATAGGCGTCATCTCCCCGGCGCAGCCCTGGAGGGACATTGATCACTATGGCATCGGTCGCTAAACCTGAAGCAATGGCTTCTTGGCTTACCAAGGGATGCTCATCACAGTCGAGATCCAGGGCAAACCCGGCGATCCCTTCATTGTTAAGGGCCTCGGCATCTTGTTCACTGCGTTTTGAACCCGAAACCTTGTACCCATGTTTAACTAGCGCCTTGGCTAGAGGCAATCCAAACCAGCCACAGCCGACTACGGCAACAGATGCTATCATCTTGAATTCTTTACAGTGAAACCAAGAGTATAAAATAGCGCAATCTGACTATGGGGTGCCAGCAAAATAAAAACTAATGCCACTGTCTGCTTGCAGCACCCTAAGCGCTCCTTCGCTGAGCTCTTCGCGCTTAAGAACGTTCTCGACAAACACCTCTTCCTGGCTTAAAAAGCGCAGGCCAGGTTCGCTGCCGTCTGGATGACAAGCCCAAACTTGAGGCTGTTTGACTGATTGGGTGGTCACCATCACCTTACCCACATCGCCATCACTTAAGCGCACTAAGGTACCGGGAGGATAGATCCCCAGCAGTTTAACCAAAACGGCAATCAAGGTTTCTGAATGCTTACCCGCATGGTTTTTGAACAGATAACCCAAGGCGACCTGCGGCGAGCGACTATCATCGGCCCACAGCTGACCATCATAGTCGTTTGCCAAGCTTACTAACTGAGTCGTGATAGGGATCTTCTTCTCGGTCAAGCCTTCAGGAAAACCTGAACCGTCGATAAACTCATGATGATGCAAAACAATATTCAAGACGGTTTTATTAAAAAGACCCGTCTTGTTGAGCATCTCATAGCCAAAGTTGGGGTGCATCTTAAGGAAATTAGCTTCAGACGTCGTTAATGGCGTCCTTTTACGCCGAATAGACTCAGGCACCTTTAGCTTGCCGATATCATGGAACAGACAACCCAGCGCAATATCACGCATATCAGACTTAGGCAGGTCCATGGCCCTGGCAATCATCAATGCCAGCACCGCCACTGAGATGCCATGTTGAGTCACGCTGTTATCGCTTTCGCCAGCACTGACCAGCGCCAGATTAACTTCTTTAAATTCCAGCATATGATCGAGCAAGTTTTCGACTAAGGCGGCGGCCTCTCGATAGGCACCTTCGGGATCGCTAGCGATCTTACCAAAGGTGGAGCGACACTCATTCACACAATCAATAAAGCGCTTCTGGCTTAAACGCATCGATTTACGCACATTGCGTTTGGCTTCAAGAATAGGATCTATCACCTCTTCTGCGACTGGTCGCTGCTCATCGGCGTCCGCTTCACTCTCTTCCAGCAGCTCCTCGCCCGACAACAAGATCACATAGGGCACCCCCAGACTTTTAATCAACTCAATCTGGGCCTCTTCCTCAATCTTGATACGATTAAACAGGAAAGGATGGTTTTTCCAAGACAAGGGTAATTTAACAGTGATACCTGTTTGTAATTTTGAAAGGGGTAATTGTATGGGCTCAGCTCTAGCCACTCGCAGCAACTCCGTTGTATTTGACCCACATCACCCAGGGCACCTTCATCCGACATCAGGTACGGTAAGATCCCCTAAGAACATGAAAAGCAGCCTAACTTTAATAACATAACTATAGTCAATAGCAACTCAATTTGTACAATCTGTCATTAAATTGACCACTTACGCACAAATTGACACTTGGGACTGATACTGCATAACGAGTCCTTGGTTATAAGATATACACAAAAATTAAGATAAAAAGACCACCCAAATATTGCATACAATATTCAAAAAATGTTAGTATGACATTGTTCTTTAGAGATACATAGCAACCCCGGATTATGTCTCTTTAAAGAGTGTTGCTGTCAATTGTCCTTAATATAAATCTTGTGAATTTGTTGTTTTTCATCTTGATTTATAAGGTATTTTGTAACATTCCTGTATCTTGGAGACTGGATTTTCTTTCGATAAGATATGTTTGGCGCTGCAATTTGCAGCGCCTTTTTTTTCAACGGTTTACCGTTAATCCACCTGGTTTCGCCAGTCTTGCAGGTAGTATTTAAGGTGTTTCGACTTAGCGATATAGAGTAGGCTCCAGAAGAGAAACAACGCATCTAGGCCAAAACTCCAGCTATAGAGAAAGTGATTATGAATAAGACGCTGCATGAGTAATCCACCGTCTACAAACAAAAGTAACAACAATAGAGGCTTTAGCTGGTTAAAGGCAGGCCTTAGCCAGCCAGGCGAACGCTTACGTTCGGCGATGACCAAACCATAGAGCAGCAGCGCACCAGCCCCCGCTGTCAGGGCCATCAAAAAATCAGACTTTTGCGGATAGATAAGTGCCACGAGTCCAGCGCGATCACTGGCTTGAGTGAGGGAGGCGATAAACACACACCATCCCCGCGCAATAAAGGCCAGCATTAGATACAACATCAGTGGTGGCTTAAAGTGTCCGTTGTCGTCTAACCAGTTTATATGCCCAAAATTCAACTCTATCTCCCTCGTCTGTTTATCTCTATATGGCGATGAAGCCGCCAATTTCAACAGCAAAGGAATAATTAGTGAAAAAAACGCCATCAAAAGATGGCGTTTTCAGTGAGGGCTTACTCGCCCAAGATAGTTAACAGCTCGGCTTCATCGATCACCTTAACGCCCAGCTCCTGCGCCTTAGTTAACTTAGATCCCGCCGCCTCACCAGCCACCAAACAATCGGTATTCTTAGACACACTGCCAGCCACCTTGGCACCTAGTGCCTGCAACTTAGCTTTGGCATCGTTGCGATTGAGTTGGGTTAGCGTTCCGGTTAATACCCAGGTCTGGCCCTTAAGTGACAGCGACTCTTCGGCAACTTCCTCAATGGCAGGCCAATGCACGCCGGCCTCGATTAATCTGTCAATCACCTCTAGATTATGGGGTTGCTCGAAAAAGTGCACCAGATGCTGAGCAACAATCACACCGACATCGTCCACCTTCATGAAAGTTTCCGCATCGGCCTGCTTCAGTTTTTCCAAGGTTTTAAAATAGTTGGCCAAGTTTGCCGCGGTCGCCTCACCCACCTCTCGTATCCCCAAGGAATAGAGAAAACGCGCAAAAGTGGTACTTTTGGCCGCTTCCAGCGCATTGACTAAATTGGTAGCCGATTTCATGCCCATACGATCTAGCATGGTGATCGCCGAAGCCGTAAGTTTAAACAGATCAGCCGGGCTAGCCACCAGCTCCTTATCGATCAACTGCTCGACCACCTTATCGCCCATGCCATCGATATCTAACGCCTTACGCGAGGCAAAATGTTTGATCGCTTCTTTACGCTGTGCCTCACAGTAGAGACCACCGCTGCAACGAGCCACGGCCTCCCCTTCGATGCGCTCCACATCACTGCCGCACACAGGGCACTGAGACGGAAACTGAATATCCTGGGCGTCACTCGGGCGCTTTTCAGCGATCACAGCCACAATTTGCGGGATCACGTCACCGGCGCGGCGAATGATCACACTATCCCCTATCATCACCCCAAGGCGGGCGATTTCATCGGCATTATGTAGGGTAGCGTTCGACACAGTGACACCGCCGACAAACACAGGTTTTAAGCGGGCCACCGGGGTCACGGCGCCAGTGCGTCCCACCTGGAAATCGACTCCTTCAAGCAGAGTGATCTCCTCCTGGGCCGGGAACTTAAAGGCGGTGGCCCAACGCGGTGCCTTAGCCACAAAACCTAAACTTTGTTGCTGCGCGATATCATTCACCTTGAGCACCACACCATCTATCTCGTAAGCGAGTTCGCTGCGGCGCGTCAGGATATCCTGATAGTAAGCCAGCATACTTGGGATATCTTCGCAGACCTTCACTTCGGCGCTGACCGGGAAACCCCACAGTTTGAGCTGCATCAGCTGTCCATAATGGCTAGTCTCCAAAGACCAAGTCTCAGGCTCTACGACTCCAAGGGCATAGGCATAGAAAGCTAAGGCTCGACTGGCAGTGATCTTACTGTCGAGCTGACGCAGGCTGCCTGCCGCGGCATTGCGCGGATTCACAAACAACTTCTCTCCGCGCTCGCGCGCCTTGTTGTTAACCGCCTCAAAGGCGGCCTTGGGCATAAAGACTTCACCGCGCACCTCAAGCAGTGGCGGAAAATCTGTCCCTCTTAATCTCAACGGCACAGATTTAATGGTGCGAACATTCTCGGTAATATCCTCGCCCACATTGCCATCACCTCGGGTTGCGGCGCGTTCAAACACCCCATCACGGTACAAGATACTGACCGCTAGGCCGTCGAGTTTAGGCTCACAACAAAATGCAGGCGTCTGTGGCAGCTTATCGTTAATCCGCTTATAGAAGGCGCTAAACTCCTCCTCACTAAAGACGTTATCCAGACTCAGCATAGGTTTAAGGTGAGTCACCTGATTAAATTTACTTAAGGCCTCACCGCCAACCCTTTGGGTTGGGGAGTCGGCAAGGGCGAACTCAGGATGCTCCGCCTCTAGAGTTTGCAGGCGACGCATGAGACGATCGTACTCGACGTCAGGGATAGACGGCGCATCATCGACATAGTAGCGGTAGTTGTGCTGATTAAGCTCGTCGGTTAACTGTTTAATCTCGTCTTGTATAGCTTGCATGGTTTCTTATCCGGTTTAAGCAAAGAGGCCGCTGATGCGGCCTCTATATTCAATTTCAGTTCGGGGATCACATCTGCGCGCGAATGCGTTGCAGGTAAGACTGTTTGGTCTGCTCTGTCCACTCGCTACGGCCACCGTCGAGTACCTCGCCACCTAAATCGTCAGCGAGCTGATGGGCCGAGTTAAGCATGATAGAGAAGTTCATCAAAGGGTCGCCATAACATGGCAGCGTCATAAACAACACGATACCCTGAGTGGTAAACTGCTCCATCTCATCTGGGTTAAACACCCCAGGCTTAACCATGTTAGCCAATGAAAACAGCACCTTGCCTGTTCCCGCATTATCTTCATGACGATGAAAGATATCCATTTCGCCAAACTTAAAGTTAAGAGTCAGCAGGCTAGGCAATAGCTCTGCGCCATTAAGCGCTTCGCCCTCTTTGGCGACCACATGTAGCACTAGCACATCTTGGGGTTCACCCAATGGGGCATCTGCTTGTGGCTCGACTTCTGCTTGAGGCGCTTGAGCGACACTTGCTTCAGCGGGTTCGACAGGAGCAGGCTGCGGCGCTTGGCGCTGCGGTTCCCGCTTATGCTCGGTAACGGGATCTTCAAACAGTGAGGGTTGCGCGGGCCCTTGGCCTAACCCCAGCTCCATCTGCTCAAGTTTGGCATCAACTTCTTCATCAGCAGCAAGTCCACTTGATAACACAGGCTCCTGGCGTTGACGTGGCGCCTTCTGCTTAGGCGCATCAGAAAGAGAGAAATCGCTGGTTCTATTGTCTTCCTCTTCCTGTTTTGTCCGTGCCCCTGCGGGTGTTGCCCGGCTGGTCGCGCTTGCCTTAGGGATCGCGCGCTCTTCACTGTTTGCCTTAACGACTCTAACAGGGCCTATTCCATCGGCGTCAAAACCTTCACTGTCACGTGTTTTTTCTGTGTAAAGCCCTGTCATGGGCGATTCTTTTAATGATTTAGGCTGTTGCCGTCTAATGGACCAAAAACCATGCACAAGTACCGCGATAATGGCTACCGCGCCTAACACGAATAATACCAGTTGCAAATTTTCCATTGATTACCCTGTTTTTCCCAAAATTATACTGCGTCGGCTAATGCGACCGCTTCATCGATATCAACGGCAACTATGCGTGAAACGCCAGGCTCATGCATAGTGACACCTATTAGTTGATCGGCCAATTCCATGGTGATCTTATTGTGACTAATATAAACAAATTGCACGCTTTGAGACATCTCTTTTACCAGTCGACAGAATCTGTCGACATTGGCGTCATCAAGCGGTGCATCTACCTCATCCAACATACAAAATGGCGCTGGATTTAGCCTAAAAATCGCAAATACCAATGATAAAGCGGTTAATGCTTTTTCTCCACCCGAAAGCAGGTGAATTGTACTATTCTTTTTACCCGGCGGTCTGGCCATGATGGTCACCCCGGTTTCCAACAGATCATCGTCGGTCAGGGCCAGGTAGGCACTGCCACCGCCAAAGACCTTAGGAAACAGCATACCGAGATCTTGGTTAACCTTATCGAAAGTCTCTTTAAAGCGAGTCTTGGTTTCCCGGTCAATCTTACGTATCGCCTCTTCCAAACTCCCCAGTGCCTTACTCAAGTCGGCATCCTGACTATCCAGATAAGCCTTACGTTGGCTCTGCTGCTCATACTCTTCGATGGCGGCCAGGTTAATGGCGCCAAGATGGTCAATCTGCGCCCGCGTGCGCTCAAGCACCTTTTGACGCGTCGACAGACTCAGGCTCAGATCCAGCCCGGCTTCAACCTCGCTAACATCGACCTCTTGCTCCTTGAGCAGGGCTAACTGACTGTCAAGCTGACCTTTTATTCCCTCGCGACGTAACTTTAACGCGCTGATGGCTTGAGTCAAGTGCTCTAGCTTGCCAAGCTGTTGTTTTTGCTTGGCTCCTAGCTCATCTGCTCGAGTTTGCAGCTCTGCCTGACGACGCCGCAGCTCATCAAGCCCCAGCTGATTACGCTCTTGCTGTGCCAGGGCTTGGGCCAATTGCGCCGCCTTATCATCGGCAACACCTTGGCCCTCACCACTCTCTTTGCCCGCTAGCTGAGCCTGTAACTGCGCAAGACTCGCCGTTAACTCGACGATCTGCTGTTGCTGCTGCTCGCCCTGCTGGCGATTAAGGGCTATTTCGGTGTTGATGGCTTGCAGCTGCTTTTGATGCTGGGCCAATTGCTGAGCCAGACTCTGACGTTCCTGCCCCAGGGTTTTATGTTGAGTGCGGCCATCAAGCAGACACTTCAACGCCTGTTCGGCATTTTGCTTAAGCAGCTGTAAACTGCGCTCATCCTCTTCAATGGTCTGCGCAAGTCGCTCAATAGCCTGCACTAAAACCTGCTCGCGCCCTTCTTGTTCGCTTAGCTGCTCAGCAAGTTGCGCCTGGCGCTCTTCTTGCTGCGAGATACGCACCTGGGTCGCTTGCACCTGCGCCGCAAGGCGCTCTTTCTCTATCTGCACCCCTTGCAATGCCGTATTCAGCTGAGCGTGACGCTCTCGCGTATCAGCCAAAGCCTGGCCCACCTGCTCAAGCACGGCTTTTCGCTCTTCAATCGCCTCGATGCTGGCGGTAATGCTGTCACTCAATGCCTGCTGCTCGGCTTTAAGCTGTACTAAGTTGCTACTTTGCGCAGCTTTTTGCAGCACAAAGCCACGACCAAGCAGATAGCCCTCGGCGGTGACAATACGCTCATCATCGGCAAGCGTCGCCACCATGTCGCGAGCTTGGGCAAGGCTGTCAGCCCACTTAAGTCTGCTTAGCCAAGGTGACAGGTTGATCTGGCTGGACAAGCCGGTCCATGACTGCGGCTTGGCACGTTGAAAGCCATTCTCTGTTGGCGCGACATCAATACTCTGAGTCAATAAACCATCGAGCACCAAATCAACCGCCTTCTCCCAACCTGGCGTCACCTCAATGGCCTGCCACAAGGCTCGACCAGTCACTGCGTCCTCCTTGGGCAACATGCGCTGCACCACATTCAGGCGCCCTCGCTCTTCTGCCAACGACTGGGACAGCGCATCAATTTGTGTCTGAATTTGCCGCTGCAGCTCTACCTGTTCCGCTTGGGTGGCGAGGATCTGCTCTAGCTCAGCGCTGTGTTCATCGGCCTTATCCGATAACAGCTGACATTGGGAGGTTTGCAGCGCCAGGTTGGCGGCTTCATCGATCTGGGTCAATTGGCTCAGCTGCGCCGAGCAGTTCTGACGCTGACTGGCCAGCAGATCGAGCGCGCTCTGCTGATGCTTAAGTTCCCCTTTGCTCAGTTCAAGACGTAACTGACACTGGTTAACCCTTTGCTTACTTTGGGTGTCATCGTCGATAAGCTGCTCAAGGGCGTGCTCAGCCTCAAGGATCTGCTCATCGAGCAACTCAAGTTGCTGCTGTATTTGGCTATGATCCTGCTGCGCGCTTAACTGACGCTCGGCGAGACTCTCTTTGGCATAGGCGAGCGCTTGAGACTGCGCCTGCAGCAATGAGAGCTTATTGGTTTCCTGCTCGATACGCTGCTTAAGATGGGCATCTTGTTGCTGACGATGCTTGATCTCCTGCTCGAGCTTAGTGATCTGATTAGCATTAAGATAAAACGTCTCGACCTGATGCTGTTCCTGGCGCTCGAGGTCATCGAGTTGCAACTGAAGTTCGGTTAGGCTTCGGGCCAGCGACTGACCACTGGCGTCGGCTTCACTCTGGGTCAGGAGTTTTGCATCAATCTCTTTGGATAATTTTTCGGCCTGAGTGCTCAGCTCAAGATACTTGCTGACCTCAAGCTCAGCCTGCTGCTGTCGCTCTGTCTGTTTTAGCGCCCGGTACTGCCTGGCGGACTCGGCCTGCTCCGCCAACTTATCAATTTGACGGCCCAGCTCCTGACGAATATCCCCCAGACGCTCTAAATTTTCACGGGTATGGCGAATGCGGTTTTCGGTTTCTCTGCGCCGCTCTTTATAACGGGAGATGCCAGCAGCCTCTTCGATAAACACCCTAAGTTCTTGAGGTTTGGACTCGATTAGGCGAGAGATAGTGCCCTGCTCAATAATGGCGTAACTGCGAGGCCCAAGGCCAGTGCCCATAAAGAGATCGGTGATATCCTTACGGCGGCACTTCTGCCCGTTAAGAAAATAGCTGGAATCCCCATCACGGCTGACTTGACGCTTAACTGCGATCGCCTGATAGCTGGCGTATTGCCCGCCCAGTCGCCCCTGTTGATTATCGAAGTAAAGCTCGACGCTGGCCACAGAGATAGGACGTCTTGCCGTGGAACCGTTGAAAATGACATCGGCCATGGAGTCGCCGCGCAGATGCTTGGCCGAACTCTCTCCGAGCACCCAGCGCACCGCATCGATAACATTTGACTTTCCGCAGCCATTGGGGCCTATGATGGCCGTAAGCGGTTGGTTAAAGGGGATTTTAGTTACATCAACAAACGACTTAAATCCAGCAAGTTTTATCTGTGTGAGTCTCATTGTGCCAGTTAGGTCGTCTTATGTGCGCGCTTGCGGCGCCACTGTTATTATTGGCTGTCACTTTATCAAAGCATGCCGCATTTTGTAACGTTTTTTATCCCAGCCGACGTGATTTCGGCCTTGTTTTTAAAATGGGGCTGACACACAATCCCTGTTAAGCAAGATCTAAGGATATTCAGATAAGACTATGAATCAAAAAGCAAGCAAGCCCGGTAAAAGCGGCGTTAACTATTTTCTGGACGGCTTTCGGCTGATCAAACAGCCAGGGCTAAGACGCTTTGTCTTCATTCCCCTCAGCGTTAACCTGGTATTGTTCTCCACGGTGATCTACTTTGCCATCGGTCAGCTGGAGCAGGTATTTCAGTGGATCAATGGTCAACTGCCAGAATACCTGAGCTGGCTCAACTTTCTGCTTTGGCCCTTGGCCGTGCTGACCCTGTTGGTGGTGCTCTCCTTTGTCTTTAGCTCTGTGATGAACTGGATTGCTGCGCCTTTCAATGGTTTGTTAGCGGAAAAAGTAGAGCAATATCTGACGGGCAAAGATCTCAATACCGGCGGCACTATCGACCTGATTAAAGATCTGCCCCGTATACTGGGACGAGAATGGATCAAGCTTAAATACTACCTTCCCAGAGCCATACTATTTCTTATCCTGTTCTGGGTGCCCTTTATCGGTCAAACGGCCGCGCCCGTGCTCTGGTTTCTCTTCAGCGCCTGGATGATGGCCATTCAGTACTGTGATTATCCCTTCGATAACCACAAGGTGCCTTTTGATGATATGAAGTTTGCCCTCAATCAGACCAAAGGCAGCAGCTTTAGCTTCGGCGCCGCCGTCACCCTGTTTTCGATGATCCCCATCATTAACTTTATCGTGATGCCGGTAGCGATTTGTGGCGCAACATCCATGTGGGTCGATAAGTATCGCGATGCCTATCGCAACGTGCAGATAGCACCCGAATAGACTCAGCTGAGTAAAAAAAGGCCTGCAATTGCAGGCCTTTTTTATGAGCTCACACAGGTGTCGAAGGCACTGCGCCCTATGAGGGTATCGCCTGTTCAGGCGCGGCTTTGGGTTTAGAGAGGTCAATCACCACAGTCTCGGAGATCTTATCTTGAATCGCCTGACGGTTGGCGTCCCAGTAGATCTGCAAGAACCCCAAGAGGCCGGTAGCAAAACCGGCGCCATAGCCACCATAACGCCCAAAGGCATCCCACAGTGAGATGGCCGAGGCGTCCAGCGGTATCACGCGGATATTCAATAGCTTCTTACCCAAGGTCTGACCGTCAAACCAGGCGGTGAATACAGTAAAGTAGAAGGCGGCCCAGCCAAAGCCTAAACCCAGATCATTTAAAATGCCTTTTGCCCACTCAAGCAGACTATAGGGAGATGGCTTGTCATCCTCATTTTCTAACTGAGCTGGGTCGATAACCAGAGGGTTAAGTTTATCGCTAGCCTCTTGACGGTGAGACTCGGCGTCTGACCTAACATCCTGGGAGACTTCTTGGCCGCTGCCGTCAAGATTTCCATCTGTGACAACTGTCGCTTTGGCATCAGCTTGGCTGTTGGGGTACGCCTGCTCCACACGCCGCATCAACACATCTTTGTCCTGAGCGGGTATGGACAGCTCCTTGATCAGCTGAGATAAAAGCGCCTTTTTTTCGCTATCGCTTGCTTGTAACGGGTCGAGTTTGGCCAAGAGCTGCGTCAGCTTCTCATCGGCGCAGCTGGCCTCTTCACACAAACTGAGCGCCAAGATCTGTGGCATCAGCTTCAATGTACTCACAGAGTCCACCTGAAGAACGTTCGGCTGAGCCGTTTTCTGCTCACCATTCCCTTCGCCGTAAGAGATGATATTGTCACTGGTCACCCAGATGGTCATCACGAGCATAGAGAAATAAAGCGCCCATTTAAGTGCTTTACCCAATTGGTGACTACGACGCTCAATCACTAAGGTTAAGCCAACCAGCAAGATAAACAACGCCCCAGCCTGCTCCGCCAATACACTGACTAATAACGCATCGATTAACATGGCAAGACCGCGCTTTAACGGTGAAGCCAAAGGTGTATAGAGCACCTCAGGTGCGACATGAAAGGCAAAAGGGGTGACAATCGTTTTAGGATCTTTGTTTTTAGGCCCTTTCAATTTAGGCGTTTGGGAGTTCGCAGAGCGATCCTCGGGGCTCGGCACATTCGTCCCACCAATCCTGTCGTTAATGCTGCTCACTCATCCGCTCCCTGCAATTTATGCTAATTATTTTAGCTAGCTGACTTGATACATTTTGTTAAATTATCAATAGGATCCCCATTAGGCTAGCCCCTTCAGCGATGTAATTATGATATAAGTGACAGCTTTTATAACAGAAAGGAATAACGAAGATGAAACTATCATTTCTAATGCGCCCAAAGCGCACTATGATTTAGCTGTATACATTAAGGAGCAAGTAATCCATGAGTAAAATTTTCGAAGACAATTCATATACCATAGGTAATACACCTCTTGTTCGCCTAAATCGCGTCAGCAAAGGCAAAGTGCTCGCCAAAGTTGAAGCGCGTAACCCAAGCTTCAGCGTTAAGTGTCGTATCGGCGCAAATATGATTTGGGACGCCGAAAAGAAAGGCTTGCTCACTAAAGATAAAGAATTGATCGAGCCAACATCGGGTAACACCGGCATCGCACTGGCTTATGTCGCGGCGGCCCGTGGCTACAAGCTGACCCTGACCATGCCTAACACCATGAGCCTTGAGCGTCGCAAGCTGCTTAAGGCGCTTGGCGCAAACCTAGTGTTGACTGAAGGCGCAAAAGGCATGAAAGGCGCCATCGACAAGGCCGAAGAGCTGCGTCAATCTGCTCCTGAGAAATACCTGATCCTAGGTCAATTCGATAACCCAGCAAACCCAGAGATCCACGAGAAGACCACAGGTCCAGAGATCTGGAACGATACCGATGGCGAAGTCGATGTCGTAGTTGCTGGTGTTGGTACAGGCGGTACCATTACAGGTATTAGTCGTTACATCAAGCAGACTCAAGGCAAGGCGATCACCTCTGTCGCAGTTGAACCTGCCGACTCTCCAGTAATCGGCCAAACCCTAGCAGGACAAGCGATACAACCTGGTCCACATAAAATCCAGGGGATTGGTGCCGGCTTCATTCCAGGTAACCTGGATCTCGAAATGGTTGATCGCGTCGAAGCGGTAACCAACGAGGAAGCCATTGAGATGGCTCAGCGCCTAATGAAAGAGGAAGGTATCCTGGTCGGTATCTCTTCAGGTGCAGCGGTTGTTGCTGCAAACCGTATCGCCGAGCTACCTGAATTTGAAGGGAAGAATATCGTAGTGATCCTGCCATCGGCAGCTGAGCGTTACCTTTCATCAGTACTCTTCCAGGGCCAATTTGGCGATGCGGAAAACGTGCAGTAATCACTTTCAGTAAATGATGGTTATACCACTGAGACCCCGATAACGATCGGGGTCTTTTATTTTATGGCGCTCAATATCTTATCGATACAGGCACCAACAGTGTTACGCAGAAAATCTTGCTCCAGTCGACGGCTTATCACGCTCTGATACTCCACCCAACGAATCAATCCCAAGAGTTGATGGGCATCGGCGTTCGGCGTTTGCGAACCCAATGCCGCAAAAAAACGCTCTATGGTCTGAATAAAGCCATTGTCCAGCAGTTGAATCGCCTCGGCGAGCACAGGGTTACGCAGCGCCTCTTCATGAAACGCCACTTCAAGGATACGATCTTCCCTATGGATCACCTGCTCTTGAATATGCGCGCAGAGAAAATCTGTCAGATATACCGAAAGCTGTGAAACGCACATCTCCTGACTGCCCGCTTCAACCGTCTCAAGCAACTCAAAACTCTTTTGCTCAAGCGTATTGTTCATCCAAAGCGTCTTTTCGGCAAAATAGGTTAATGCATCGCTGATCAGATCTTTAATATCTTTAAAGTAATAAGTCGTAGATGCCAATGGCACCTCGGCCTCAGCAGCCACGGCGCGGTGACGAACGCCTCGAATGCCTTCCCTCACGATCAACCTTAAAGTCGCCTCTAAAATCGCAATACGTCTGGCCTCACCATCGACTCTATGAGTTGTGCGGCCAACATAGCTGAGCGGTTGTTGCATTGAACTATCCTTTAGGGTCCATCCCCTGGCTAAGCGATAAACTATGTTAGCATTTGTATCGACGATTCACCTAGCCTCACCCTACCCGTTGTACAAGACGATTGAAAAGCCAGCACTTTCATCTTGTTAAACGCACATTTCGCGAGCCAGGTCGCCAATTTAACACTGACTTGATGTCGTCACTTTGATATCAGGCTAGAGTGAACAACATTTCACTCAAACCAGAGTCAGGACTCGGATGGATTTCTACCGCTCGCCAAAACAGATCTCAGCATTTAACGCCAAGTTTGAAGCACAGAAAATTGCCTTCGCCCCCATCACCTTTCAAGTTGCCCGCTGCCTGCTTAAATATGAGGTATTGGCTTATATTGACCAACATGCTGAAAATGATCGTCAGATGATTGCCACTCATTGTTCATTATCTGAATACGCCATCGGCGTTTTACTTGATATGGCGCTCAGCATGGGCCTGATTTGGCAAGACATTAAGGGTTATCACCTGGATAAAATAGGTCATTTTCTATTGCACGATGAGATGTCGAGGGTCAATCTCAACTTCAGTCATGATGTCTGTTACCAAGGTATGTTTGAACTAGACCAGGCATTAGAGACAGGGCAAGCAACTGGCCTTAAGGTATTTGGTGACTGGCAAACCATCTATCCAGGATTAAGCCAGTTGCCAGACAATGCCAAGAAAAGTTGGTTTGAGTTTGATCACTTCTATTCAGATCATGCCTTTAGTGCCATTTTACCTATGATCTTTCAGAGTCAGCCTAAGACCATTGTTGACATTGGGGGCAACACAGGAAAATGGGCATTGGCCTGTACCCAATATGATGCTGATGTCACAGTGACCATCATGGATCTGCCAGGACAGCTTAAGGTCGCGATGGAAAATGCCAAGGCACAAGGCGTTGACGATCGTGTCCATGGCTTTGAGTGCGATCTGTTAAACGCAGATAGCCCCTTCTACTCTGGTGGCGATCTCTACTGGATGAGTCAATTCTTGGATTGCTTTTCACAAGAGCAAATACTCGCTATTTTAACATTAGCGAGAGAACACATGGCGCCCCATAGCGAACTCTGTATCTTAGAGACCTTCTGGGACAGACAACCCTGTGAGGCCGGTGCCTATTGTGTCAATGCCACCTCGCTCTACTTTACGGCGATGGCCAACGGCAACAGCCGTATGTATCACTCCAAAGATCTCCTCAAACTGATCTCATTGGCGGGTCTCTATGTCGATGAAGATATAGACGAGATTGGCTTGGGGCATACACTACTGCGTTGCCGAAGAAAACCATAACTCGTTCTATAGACACCTATTCTGCTATCAACATCTAACTCAACATACTCTACAGCAACACAGAATAAACGAGGCCAAGCAAACGCTGGCCTCTATTGACCACAAGCTCAACCATATTAACGTGTCAACGAACCGTCGTTGGTCAATACCCTTAGCCTTTTTTACCTCTTCTGAATACAACCCCCACCAGAAAACCACTCACAACAACATACCCATAACAAATACAATCTAGCACTTCATAATAACTGCTGATTAGTTGGCACTAATAACCCAAAAATTAATCAAAACCTATAACATTAGTATTAATTAAAAAGGAGTAAAAAAACAGAGTTAACAATAAAGCAACAAAAACAACAGGGAAAATCGACAGGACTTTGGTCACAAACAAATCATTTCCACAATATTTTTCATAATTTTTGCATTTTTTTTAAATAACAAATGACACACCAATAAAACAAATAAAAACAATAAAAAGAACAAATAAAAAACCAAAGCAAATCACAAAAACAACAACCTGTTAACTAACGGCTGCAAAATGTAACACCAACAATTACATTAACGCGTACATCGAAAATAAATACTAAGCCAATAAACTTAATGTGTATTTATTGTTACAAAAAAGATAATTCAAGCGAGACTTAAAACCCTGCACCATCTGTAGCCACCTTGTTGCAGTTGTTATCTCTCTATGATTATATCGAGAGCGAAGTAAACACTCGTCAATATAAGTAAATATTTGAAAAGTTTTTACTAAATAAAGTTCAACACATAGAACGGCTCAAAAAAGAGCAATTCAACAGTGTTCAATTCAAAAATAAAATAAGTCTCAGGGAGAAACAAAATGCAGCCTAATTCTATATTGGCTAAAGCTGTGCGTTTCGCATTAATTAGTGGTGCCGCCACAGCAGCAATGAGTGCGCCAGCCGTTTATGCAGCGGATGAAGACAGCGTTGAACGAATTCAAGTAACAGGTTCACGTATTAAACGTACCGATATGGAAACGGCTACACCTGTTACCGTCATGAGCGCAGAAGACATGGCTAAACAGGGTTTCACTAACGTTCAAGATGCGTTGGAAAGCCTCACTTCTACAACCAGTGCAATGACTACCCAGTCTGTTCACGGCTTTACGCCTGCCGCCTCTTCAATCAGCTTACGTGGTGCGGGGGCTAACCGTACATTAACGCTGATCAATGGTAAGCGTCTAAACCAATATCCAAAGCCATCAGGTGGTACGGATAACTTCGTCGATACTGCCAACCTACCGATGGAAGCTGTACAGCGTATTGAGATTCTTCAATCTGGTGGTAGTGCTATCTATGGTGCCGACGCCGTTGGTGGTGTGATCAACATCATCCTGAAAAAAGACTTTGAAGGTGTTGCACTTAAATACCGTCACGCTGATACCACTCACGGTGGCGGCGGAAGCGACCGTATCGCACTCTCTCTAGGTGCTTCTTCTGATCGCGGTAACGTATCGACCTTCATCGAATTTACTGAGAATGAACAACTAAAAGCAACCGATCGCGAAAACTTCGGTCTGCACACAGACAAAGTGCCTTATAGCAAATATTCACAATACAGCTCATATGGTGCTCGAATCGCTGCGATTGCTAGGGAAGATAAAACCATGCCAGTTGGTCAACGCCAACTAACCCCTGAAGAGTGTACCGCAGGCGGTTTCTTGTGGGATGCCGCTCGCAGCATCTGTGGTTTCGACCGTTCAGAGTGGCGTGATCTTCAGCCAAAGAGCT
Source organism: Shewanella marisflavi (assembly GCF_002215585.1). Classification (NCBI taxonomy): domain Bacteria; kingdom Pseudomonadati; phylum Pseudomonadota; class Gammaproteobacteria; order Alteromonadales; family Shewanellaceae; genus Shewanella; species Shewanella marisflavi. Next base: position 1,695,755 of record NZ_CP022272.1, on the reverse strand, counting down.
CACGCTTCATCAGCTCTACTAACTTCAACTATGAGCTGGCTGATGACGTTAGCTTCGTAGGTCGCCTAGACTTCGCCGAAGCGAAATCAACCACCAACATCGAGCCAATGGCAATCGATAACTACGATGTTAACGTTGACGGCAACAATGTCACTGTATCTTCAGGCGATCTGAGCAAAACCTTCACGAATAAAGGCACAGCCCTAGGTGGTGATTTTGCCAACGCCGAAGATGGCGACTACTACTACGTGCGTCGTCTACACGAGTTTGGTAACCGCGCTGGCGAAACCAAGACACGTAACTACTTCTTCACCGCAGGCTTCGAAGGCACACTGGCTGACGAGTACAGCTGGGATGCATCGGTTAACTACGGCCGTACCAATGTCGACGTGTTCCGCAGTGGTTTTGCGACTGTTGCAGGCATGTTCGATTACATTACCGCCGGTGAGAACGGTAACTCACTGCTGAACAACATGAGTGCAGAAGATGTAGAGCAAGCTTCTTACTCTCCATTTGAGCGCGCACAATCTACTCAAAAGAACGTCCAGGCCAACATCTCTGGCTTAGCGTTCGAAATGCCAGCAGGCGATGCCCAATTTGCATTTGGTGCAGAATACACTGAGCAAGATTATGAGACGAACTCAGACTCAGAATCTAAGAAAGGTAACATCCTCACCACTGGTGGTTCTTCAGGTGCAGGCGAGCGCTCTTACTGGGCAACTTATGCCGAATTAAGCCTACCTGTATTGGACGTGCTGACTATCGATGCGGCGCTACGTTATGACCGCTATGACGATTTCGGTGGCAACCTGTCGCCACAGTTGACTTTAGAATACCGTCCACTAGACGAACTATTGGTTCGTGGTTCTGTCAGCTCTGTCTTCCGCGCTCCAGATATGCACCGTGTATATGGCGATGCGACTAAGGGCTTCTCTACCGTTATCGACTTCAAGCAGTGTCAGGCGTTAGGCGGCACACCAAGTCAGCCAAATCCGGATCCACGTATCAACGAGATCTGTAATGAACTGCATATTGATACAACAACGGGTGCAAACAAAGATCTGGAAGCAGAGACTGGTTACACAGCTAACATTGGCGCGGTATGGGGTGGAGATTCACTTAACGCATCATTCGACCTTTGGGAGTGGAAACTGGATGACATGGTTAGCGACATCAGCGCTAGCAAAGCTGCTCGTGAATATGAGCAGTATGAAAACATGCTGACTCGCGATGCAGACGGTACCATCACTCACGTGAACGCCGTTGCTCAAAACCTGGCTTTCCAAAAGGTACGTGGTCTAGATATCACTGCTGGCTATGGCTGGGATATGGATAGCTATGGTGAGCTGAAACTTAACTTCAACGGTACTTACATCCTGTTGTCTGAGTTCCAACTGTCACCAACTGATCCAGTTGAAGATGACATTGATAACGGTGGTCTGCCACAGTACCGCGCTAACCTAGTACTGGGCTACTTCATCGAAGACTTCGAAGCGACTCTGGGTGCTTACCACACTGCACGTATGCACGGTATTCAATACAAGTCGTTTAAAGCATCAGGTGGCGAAGACTTTGATGAAAGCGCACATGAAGTGGCATCACAGACTAAGTGGAACCTGACTGCAGGTTACACTTTCAATGATACATTCAAGCTGAAAGCTGGCGTGGTTAACCTGTTCGATGCAGGTCCTAACTTCGACCCAACTGATACTTCTTGGCCACACTACCCACGTTCAGTGTACAACGCTCGCGGTCGTGAGTGGTTCATCGAAGGTGAAGTGAAGTTCTAAACCATTAGATCTTTAACGACAAAACGGCATCCTAGGATGCCGTTTTTTTATTGACCTTTTTAGTGAGTGACTATTAGGCAAAACCCAGGTAATGGGCTGTTACCACAATAATGCTAGACACCAAAAACAGAGCCAATATAAAACGCCAGATAAACTTCACCCACACGCCCCAATCGACGCGGCATACACCTAAAGTCGCCATCAGTGACGCCGATGTCGGCACCAAGACATTGGTAAAGCCATCTCCCAACTGAAATGCCAACACCGCCACCTGACGTGATACCCCCACGATATCGGCAAGAGGCGCCATCAAGGGCATGGTTAATGCTGCCTGGCCAGAACCTGAGGTCACGAAGAAGTTAAACACCGACTGAAACAGCAGCATGAACCAAGCCGATACCACGGCTGGCAATTGCCCAATCAGGCTACCGGCGCCATTTAATAAGGTGTTTAGCACACTTGGTTCATCGGGCTTACCACCACCAAGGAGCAATAAGATCCCAGACGCACATCCCACCAACAAGGCTGGTTCTAACATGGTGCCCGCACCTTGCTTGAAGCTGGTCGCCATTCGGTTAAGCGTCATGCCATTGAGCCCGAAGATAAAGGCAATGACCCCTACCACAATTCCCATGGTGAAGAACTGACTTGCGATCTCGGGAATAAACCACGCCTGCGTGACGACCCCCCAGATCACCCAGACAACGGTTACCAAGATAGTGAGCAAGACGAGAATATCGCCTAAATTAAACCGACTCTCTAAGTTGCTGGACGCTTGATGGTGGCGAAAATAGCTATCGGATTCATAACAGAGGGAACTTTGCGGATTGGCCTGTATCTTTGCGCCATAGCGCATCGTAAAAATCACTCCCATCAAGGTAAAGCCCGCCCACATGATGCCGCGCACACCTGCGCCAGATAATACTGGAATCCCCGCTATCCCCTGGGCAATCGCCACGCTAAAGGGATTCATCCAAGAGCTGGCAAACCCCACTTGAGTCGCCACATAGGTCACCATAACAGTGGTTATGCCATCAAAACCTAAGCGAATCATCAATGGGCAGATGATAATGGCAAAGGCTATTGCCTCTTCTCCCATCCCAAAAACGGCGCCGCCAAGCGAAAACAAGATAAACAGCGCAGGAATAAAGAGCCTCTCGTTCCCCTGAGTCTTATCAATTAAGCGCAAAATGCCGTTATCTATGGTGCCCGTTTCCATCACTATGCCAAAGGCACCGCCAATGACGAGCATAAACATGATCACGCCAATCGCTGTGCCCCATTTTGAGCCAGAGGTTAAGCCTTCGAAGGCAAAGTTGAAAAAGCCGATGCCACCGCCGCCTTCAAACAGGGCGACAGGCTGTTTAAGGTGCTCTCCAGCCTCATCTAGGCTATATCGAAACGAACTGGGATCAACCACATTACGATGCTTTTCGACTCCGTCGGCAAGGTAGTGTATCTCTTGGGTATCGAATGAACCGACAGGCACCAGATAAGTCAGCACCATAGCAGCCAGCGCGACAAAAAAGATGATCACTAAGGTATCGGGTAATACTATGTTTTTAGCGGGATTAACTGTAGATGGGGGAGCTTGTTTAGCCATTGTAACGCCATATATTGTTATTATTGCCCGCCAATATAAACCAATTCATCTCCCCTGCACAGGCTTTGGCTGACCCTGGATACTCTTCGCAACACTGAATAAAACAGGCACAAATAACAGGCTTGTGTATCCTTGATGACATTCACGTAATCGCAAATAATGACAACAGCCGCACAAGACGAATCAAACAGTGAGATAAGTCTAGTAACTTAGATAAAATCAATCCGTTACTTGTGAAAAGATGCCGCCACTCATACAATCAATATCGCACAAGTATCAATTTTATTGATAGTTTTCATTATCGCTCAAATCAGCTAGGACGCTTCAAGGTCGATGAAATACTCACTGAAACAAATTATGGTATTCGATGCCGTTGCCAGCCTGGAAAGTGTGAGTGCGGCGGCGCGAAAATTGTCCATGACCCAATCTGCAGTCAGCATGTCTCTAGGGCAGTTGGAGAATCTGCTTGGCCGTCCACTCTTTATTAGACAAGGCAACAGGTTAACCCTGAGTCACTGGGGTAATTGGTTACGCCCAAGAGCAAGACGCCTACTCCAAGATGCGCAACAAATTGAATTAGGCCTTCACGAACAACACCTTATCAGCGGTCGTTTTCGTTTGTGCTCGAGTCAAACTGCCGCCGAGCATCTACTTCCCGAACTTATCAGCAAAATCGATACTGATTTTCCGGAACTTAGGATCGATCTCACAGTTGAAAATACCGAGAATGTGGTCGAGGGCTTACTTAACTATGAATATGACTTTGGCATCATAGAAGGCCGTAACGACGACAGTCGCCTCTACCAAGAACAGTGGCTAGACGATCATCTCGTGGTCGTCGCCTCACCGCATCATCCCTACGCCAAACAAACCACCACCAGCTTAGCCCAGCTAGAACAGGCAAGATGGGTACTGCGTGAACAAGGGGCGGGAACGCGGCGCATATTTGAAGGTGCCATCCACGGAGTCATCGAGAAGCTGAATGTCTGGAAGGAGTATGAACATGTCTCACTACTCAAGGCGCTGGTGAAAAATGGCCCCTACCTCAGCAGCCTGCCCTTCTTAGATGTGGAGAAAGAGGTCGCGGCCGGTGAACTGGTGATTCTGCCAACACCCCAACTGAATATGCAAAGACACCTGTCGTTTGTGTGGCGCTGCGACTCGGGGGAGAACCCGCTGCGTGATTGTGTGATAACCGAAGCACGGCGCCTGAGCAAACATCGCCAGCACACTAAACCAATGAAAAGTTAATCACATTCGCAAAAAGGGCTTTCAAATCCTGCTAAACGAAAGCGCTTATCAAATCGAAATCACTAGGCAATCAAGATAACAAGGACGAGGCGCACTGAGCGCCACGTCCTTGATACTTATATTTCTTGCGTCTGCACACTAGGCATAAATTGCGCAGACTTTGGCAACTACAGCCTCGCGGGTGATCACCCCAACCAGCTTACCCTCGCTCACCACAGGGAAACTACTAGGCTTGCTGGCACTGGCATGACGCAATCGCTCTTCATAACTGGCGTAGGCATTTCCGGTTAAAACCCCCATATCACTGACAGGAAACAGCTTATCGCGGTCAACCACCATCACCTCGATCAGATCGGCCACGGCATCATCCGGGGCGACAGTTAACACACGCGTCTGCATCAAGTCGGCAACCTTATAACGAATTCCGCGGACAAACTCTTCTGACCACAAACTACGCAGCAGATCCTGCTGAGAGACAAACCCCAACAAGCTCCCCTTACTATCGATGACGGGGGCACCGCGCAGTTGCGCCTGGTTCAGGCCTTTAAGTCCATCATACACAGATAATTCAGGGCTTAAGGTAAAGGGCACGCTATTCATCAGCGCACTAACATTTAATTTTTGAATTGATTTAGGCATAACACTGGCTCCCCTTGTAGAGGCATTAGATAATAAATTGATAGAAGTGGTTGCAATGTCTTGAACTAGATTAAGATGACAAACATCGGCTTGCGCAGCGCGTGGATGCGAATGCAACACAGGTTCATGCTGAGTGACCTGCGCACCATGCTGAACAGGTGAAGCTTTCTGCTTAGCTTCAATCCACCAGTACCCAAGGCCAACCAAGATCCCACCGCCGACAATATTGCCCGCCGTCACTGGAATAAGGTTATTGAGTACAAAATGGCTCAGGGTCAGATCGGCAAATTGCTCGACAGATACTCCTGTGGGCGAGTACCAGCCCCAGATAGCAAATTGCTTAATGGCAACCCCCAAGGGCACCATAAAGAGATTGGCAATGCTATGTTCAAAGCCACTGCTGACAAACATTGCCACAGGCAGCATCAACAGAATCGCCTTAGTCAGTGCTTCTTTACTGGCAAAAGTCATCCACACACCCAAGCAAACCAGCATGTTACATAAGATCCCTAATGCAAATGCCTGACTCCAGCTGTGATGCAATTTGTGCTGAGCAATCTGTAGCGCATTGAGCCCCCAGCGGCCATCATCGAGCAAGTACATCTTGGCACTTAAGATCAGCATCAGCATCACTAGGGCGCCGCAGAGGTTTCCCAGATAGACCCGCCCCCAACACGTCAGCAAGGCCTTAGTACTAATACGCTTTTGCGCCCATGCAACGCTGGTCAATACGCTGCTGGTAAACAGCTCACCGCCGCAGATCACCACCAACATCAACCCCAGACTAAAGGCCAGTCCACCAACTAAACGCACCATCCCCCAATCGCCTGATGCACCAGTGGTCACAGTGATATAAAACACAAAGGCTAGCGCAATAAAGGCACCGGCAAACATGGCTTGACCTAGCGTCTGCGTCGCCCCTTTAGTGGCCTTCTCCTGCCCATAGTGAGCTGCGCGCTGGCATAGGCTCAATACCTCTGACGACTGCGCCTGAACTTGAGCTGGCCGCGCTAACACAGGCACAACATTAGGTATCGTCATGGCGCCCCGCTCCCCTATGAGGATAAAAACAGCAATTAAACTTCATTAACATCATCTCCTTATCGCCAAGTCTCTTCAGACGGCTAGTGATTAATAAATGTTTTTACAAAGAGTTAGCCCAACGCCTAGCTCTTTAATGGCGAGATTAGCGCCCCTAACCACCAAATAAAATTTGATATTAATGAATGACAGTATCAGCAATTCTGATACACCAACCAATAAGTTAACCCCATGTTAAAACATCAAAAATTCAAATAAATTACATTTATTACAAGCACTTAATTTGGCGGGCGGAATGTTAAGGTTAGAAGCGGCAATCTTCAGCTCATAAAACCAAGCAGCACTTTTCTATCAACATACTGGCAACTAACACCTTATTGCCTAAGCTATAAGACAACTTGATTAACTGAAGTAAGTGCCCTAGCTCGACAAACCTTAAACCACATAGGCCTGTGGCAAGGCATAGAATTATGCGACGCACAACGCACTTGCTATTTGTTTTGCGAGCTAGACGCCCATTAAAAAGTGAGGCGTGAGAGATGCATCTAATTTGCTCTTCATAGAGGGAAAGGGCTCCCAAAAGAGACAAAAGGCGAGATCTATATCTAAACGCAATAGTCATGCCCAATGTTGAAATTGATCTGAAATGGCGACACAAGATGTTAACTAGCTCCCAAATCATCTAATCACCAGTTTCAAGTTTATTGATAGTTAATGCCAGGTGAAATCCACTATGTTAAGATTTATGAGGTAAATTGGTCAGACCAATTTTAAGCGATGTTAGGGATGCAACTGCTCACCGGATTTGGGGTGTTAATCCATCTAGGAGGGCGGACAAGTTATACGAGTGACACCTGGGGTCTTTCGACACTCGCAGACTTGCAGGGATTACCTCAAAGTCATCATCGAATAGATGAGTCAATAAGTTCTTTTCGGAGAATGAGAAATTATGTCAGAAACTGTCAAAAAAGAAGAGATGGAAGCCTCTGAGCTGACGTACAAAGAGCTTCACCGTCCTGCCAGCGAGTTTGCCACTCGCGAAGCGTATTTAGACCACGAATTACAGATCATGAAGCCCAGACGTTGGAGCCTCAATCTACCGGGAAGAGATTTTCGCTTCGAATGGGAAGACTTAGTCCCTGCTATTGCCGGAACCATAGGCATTACCGTGATGTACTCAGCGGTTATGGCCGCTTGGGCTTCAGGCCTCAGCGAACGCTGGGAACACGTTAACTTAGGCGCCGAATTTGCCATTCAGGTTGTTCGCGTCGAAATGCTTATCCCCGCCCTGCTCTTCTGTATTATCAGCTCCGGATTTATCAACCCTCGCGCTAACTTGGGCGGCAACCACGGTCCCATGATCCCCCTTATCGGCGCTATCGCCTTGGCGGGTGCCCACCCCTTAGCACTAGCGATATTACTGGGTATTTTCGGTCTCTTACTCAGCTACTTTAAAGGGGGCTCGCGACTCGTCAATCTCACCTCCAGCGGGGTGGCCGGTGGCCTCTTGGTATTCCTTGGCTTTATGGGCGCCAAGAGCCAAATCACATCACTCTTTGATTGGGCCGGCGGCCTACAGGCCAAACATACCTTAGATTACAGCCTGGGTTATGTGGCCTTCTTCATCTTACTGGTGAACGTCGTCCTCTACGCCTACCTGGCTAAAGTGGGTAAGCGCTGGCTGGCGATCCCATTATGTTCGATAGCCGCTATCGCTCTGGCATTCGCTCTGGGGGCAGGTCTGGATCTGCAATTTGTCACCGAACCCGGCATTCCGAATCTGAACCCTATGTACTGGTGGGGCTCAACCGAATACGGCTGGCAGCTAGGCTTACCTAACTTCGAACATTTCATCGCGTCTCTGCCATTTGCCATCTTGGCTGTTGCTATGTGGTCACCCGACTTCTTGGGACACCGTATCTTCCAGGAGCTGAACTATCCTAAGGGAACTGAGAAAGTATTAATGGATGTCGATGACACCATGACCACTTGTTCACTGCGTCAAATCGTTGGTACGGCTGTGGGTGGTGGTAACATCACTTCGTCTTGGGGCACTTATATGATCCCTGCGGCGATTGCCAAACGCCCTATTCCAGCAGGTGCCATCTTGCTAGGTAGCTTGTGTATCATAGTGGCCGTTCTTGGTTACCCAATGGACGTTACCGTATGGCGCCCAGTAATGTCTATCGCGCTACTGGTAGGTGTATTCTTACCACTACTTGAAGCCGGTATGCAGATGGTAAAAGATACCCAAAGCAGCCAGGCTGCAGGCATCTGTATCTTTGCCTCATTCGTAGCAAACCCCGTGCTAGCTTGGGCATTGACCATGTTGCTCGACAATAATGGTCTGATTGGCGACAAAGAACGTGCCGCCAGTTTAAGCCTAGTGGATCGCCTTATTATTCCAGGGCTAGCCTTTGTGATCTGTTTGGTGGCCATGCTCGCCGTCGGCATGATCCAAGGGATACCAGCGCTACTATAATTCAGTAACATTGATGAAAGAGAGCTTAGGCTCTCTTTCATTTTTTCTCCCCTATACTTACATCAAACTTATTGATGAGCAGCATCAATATGAGATTTGACTAGTCTGCTAAACAGTCAGGGGAGAGCAATAAAACCATAGCTTGCATTGGACTCAAGAGGCGCTGCAACTTTTCTCGCGCAAATAACCGAGTCCTTATGGAGATGCAAACGAAAATCTACACCAAAAATGGTACTTCGATAACAGTTTTGGCATTAACTAGGGAAAAGCGACCTGTTTCTGGTGCAGCACCTAGGTAGATATGGTAATATTCAAGTGGTTAATTGGTCTTACCAATTTTATGATAACCGAAAAAGTATCGCCACAAAGAGGATGCTAGCTCGGATATCGCGTAAAACGGATTTAAATCGACACGGTTAACCGGTTCGATTATCAGTTCCCATCATCAGGGTAATACATTGAAGGGAGCTGTGAAGAATAGCTATTGGTGTATCGCAACTCAGGCAATTAAAGCCAGCCCGATAGCCAATAACCTTTATCTCAAACAGAAGGTATTAGTACGATGACCGAAAAAACTGAGCTGTTCACCAAAGCGTGGGAAGGTTTTACTCCTGGTGATTGGAAGTCTGAAGTAAATGTACGCGACTTTATTCAAAAGAACTACACGCCCTATGAAGGAGACGAATCTTTCCTAGCAGGCGCTACCGAAGCGACCAACACGCTTTGGGATAAAGTGATGGAAGGTATCAAACAGGAAAACCGCACCCATGCGCCGGTTGATTTCGATACTGACAAAGTCTCTACCATTACCTCTCACGAAGCTGGTTACATTGACCAAAACCTTGAAACTATCGTTGGCTTACAAACAGACGCACCCCTTAAGCGCGCCATGTTACCAAACGGCGGTATCCGTATGGTCGAAGGCTCTTGCGCTGCTTATGGCCGCGAGCTAGACCCCAACATCAAGTATGTCTATTCAGAGCTGCGCAAAACCCACAACCAAGGTGTATTTGACATCTATACGCCTGAGATCATGCGCTGCCGTAAGTCTGGCGTGCTGACAGGTCTACCTGATGCTTATGGCCGTGGCCGTATCATCGGTGACTACCGTCGTATCGCCCTGTACGGTATTGACTACCTGATACAGGAAAAATTTGAGCAATTCAGCTCACTACAAGCCCGCTTCGAAGAGGGTGAAGATCTAACAGCCACTATGCAGCTGCGCGAAGAGATCGCCGAGCAACACAGAGCGCTGGGCCAAATGAAGCAGATGGCTGCCAGCTACGGCTGTGATATCTCTGGCCCTGCGACCAATGCTAAAGAAGCGATTCAGTGGACCTACTTCGGCTACCTAGCTGCAGTGAAGAGCCAAAACGGCGCTGCCATGTCTCTGGGCCGTACCTCTAGCTTCCTTGATATCTACATCGAGCGTGACATCAAAAATGGCGTCCTGACCGAGCAACAAGCTCAAGAGATGGTTGACCACTTCGTGATGAAGCTGCGTATGGTACGTTTCCTACGTACACCTGAATACGATGAGCTATTCTCTGGTGACCCAATCTGGGCAACTGAATCTATCGCTGGTATGGGCTTAGACGGTCGCACCTTGGTTACTAAGTCAAGCTTCCGTTTCTTGCACACCCTATACAACATGGGTCCAAGCCCAGAGCCAAATATTACTGTGCTTTGGTCAGAGAAGTTACCACTAAGCTTCAAGAAGTACTGCGCTAAGGTGTCTATCGACACTAGCTCTATCCAATACGAAAACGATGACCTGATGCGTCCAGATTTCGAATCTGACGACTATGCTATAGCATGTTGCGTAAGCCCAATGGTTGTTGGTAAGCACATGCAGTTCTTCGGTGCACGTGCTAACTTGGCTAAGACTATGCTTTACGCCATCAACGGTGGTGTGGACGAGAAGCTTAAGACACAAATCGGTCCTAAGTTCGAGCCTATCAAAGATGAAGTCCTGGACTTTGACGATGTATTAGGTCGTCTGGATACCATGATGGACTGGCTAGCGACTCAATATGTGTCTGCGCTAAACGCGATTCACTTCATGCACGACAAGTACTCTTATGAAGCCGCCCTGATGGCGCTACATGACAGAGACGTGCGTCGTACCATGGCATGTGGTATTGCGGGTCTATCAATTGCTGCCGACTCACTGTCAGCAATTAAGTACGCCAAGGTTAAGCCTATTCGTGACGAGAACGGCATTGCCGTCGATTTCGACATCGAAGGTGAATATCCTAAGTTTGGTAACAACGATGCTCGCGTCGATGACCTGGCTACCGAGCTGGTTGAGCGCTTCATGGCTAAGATCCGTCACAAGAAGATGTACCGTAACGCGATCCCAACACAGTCTATTCTCACCATCACCTCTAACGTGGTTTATGGTAAGAAAACAGGTACTACACCAGACGGTCGCCCAGCAGGCGCGCCATTTGCACCGGGTGCAAACCCAATGCACGGCCGCGACGAAAAAGGCGCTATCGCGTCACTGACCTCTGTTGCCAAACTGCCATTTGCACACGCACAAGACGGTATCTCTTATACCTTCTCTATCGTGCCGAACGCCCTTGGTAAAGACGAAGATGGTCGCCGCGCGAACTTGGCAGCCCTGATGGATGGTTATTTCGCTCATAACGAAACCCGCGAAGGTGGTCAGCACCTGAACGTCAACGTGATGAACCGTGAAATGCTTGAAGATGCAGTCGTGAATCCTGACAAGTATCCTCAGCTGACCATCCGTGTTTCTGGTTACGCCGTACGCTTTAACGCGCTAACACCAGAACAGCAGCAGGACGTCATTACACGTACTTTCACCAAAGGGATGTAAATTCCGTCAATCGAGCGGTCAAACGCTAGATTTTTGGTGAATATAAGCTAGGCTGTGCACTAATTTAGCACAGCCTACTTTAATTGAAGTTTTCGGAGTCACAATGACAGTAAAAGGGCGAATTCATTCACTGGAGTCCTTTGGCACAGTTGATGGGCCAGGCATTCGGTTTATCACCTTTATGCAAGGTTGTTTGATGCGCTGCCAATACTGCCACAATCGTGATACCTGGGATCTTCAAGGTGGACGTGAGATCGAGGTCGATGAGCTGATGGAACAGATCATCAGCTATCGCCCTTTTCTTGAGTCCAGTGGTGGCGGCGTCACCGCCAGTGGCGGCGAAGCTGTACTACAAGCCGAATTTGTCACAGCCCTATTTAAGGCCTGTAAAGAGCAAGGTATTCACACCTGCTTAGACACCAACGGATTTGTCCGTAAGTACACTCCAATTATCGATGAACTCCTCGATAATACCGATCTGGTACTCCTTGATATCAAACATATCGACGATGACAAACATATCGCCTTAACCCATGTTAGCAACCACCGCACACTGCAATTTGCCCAGTATCTGCAAAAACGCCAACAAAAAACTTGGATACGCTATGTAGTGGTCGGCGGTTACACCGATGATATTGTCTCGGCAAAAGGGTTGGCAGAGTTTATTAAACCTATGACCAACGTGGAGAAGGTAGAACTATTGCCCTACCATGAATTAGGAAAACACAAATGGGAAGCCATGGGTGAAGAATATAGCTTAAATGATATCTCTCCCCCATCGCGCGAAACCATGGAACAGATTAAACAGGTGTTTTTGGATGCAGGGATCACCGCTGTTTACTAACTACAGCGCTTCCCAATAACTGTTATCTAAACGTTCAAAGGCCTTCTTTAAGATGACAGCCATATCGAGATAACAGGCTTTAGCACCTAACGGGGCACAAGCCACCCCCATACCCTGGAGCTTGGCAGATAAGTTATTGCCCCAATCCAGCAGGGAAAGTGGTAAAGGATGTTTAGCTCGCCAGCCGAGCCAGAGTAAGCCTTGAATAGGCAAACTGATAAAGAACAATGCAATCGTGATGGCCTGAGGTAACCAAGTCCATCCGTAGAGATAGAGTTGACTGCCACCGGCCAGCAAGGCCAAAAGTGGCATCAAGCGAATCGCCAGAGATGTTGCGCGGATCACGCGATACTCTGGAAAGTAAAAACTAAGTTGTCGGACCATAGGCCAAGTCTTCATATAGCGACGACCGACCCCTAAGGTTTTTAACACTTGAACAGTCAATGATGACACCTAACACTTAAGATACTGTCTTTACAATAGCACAATGCGAGCGCCAGCCCCAAGCGGCAAGGCGCTAATGAAGACCGAATCTTAATCTCAGGAATGAGAATTTATCGCGACATCGGCCCTAGGCTTTGAAGTCATTCAATTTTAGTGGATGCCAAACATCCACTCACTTTGCAGAAGGTTTTAAACATGTCAAACAAACTGGTTTTGGTACTAAACTGCGGCAGCTCTTCGTTGAAGTTTGCCATAATCGACGCGCTTACAGGTGACGACCAGATCTCAGGTCTAGCAGAGTGCTTTGGTCTTGAAGACTCACGCATCAAGTGGAAGGTCGATGGTAACAAATTCGAATCTAAACTCGGCGCATTTACTGCACACCGTGAAGCGATTGAATTTATCGTCGACAACATCTTGGGCCAGTACCCAGAAATTGCCGAGCAGATCCAGGCGATTGGTCATCGCGTCGTACACGGTGGCGAGAAGTTCACCCATTCAGTGGTGATCGATGACAATGTTATCGCCGGTATCGAAGATTGCGCCGCCCTTGCGCCACTGCACAACCCTGCACACCTAATCGGTATCCGTGCTGCCCAGGCCTCTTTCCCGAAACTGCCACAAGTCGCCGTATTTGATACCGCTTTCCATCAGACCATGCCAGAGCATGCGTTTGTCTATGCCCTGCCTTACAAGTTCTACCGTGAACACGGTATTCGTCGCTACGGTATGCACGGTACCAGCCATCTATTTGTTAGCCGTGAAGCCGCCAAGGCACTCGGCAAAGAAGTGGCTGACACCAATGTTATCTGTGCTCACCTGGGTAACGGCGCCTCTGTCACGGCAGTTAGAGGCGGCAAGAGTGTCGACACCTCTATGGGTCTGACACCGCTTGAAGGTCTGGTAATGGGTACCCGCTGTGGCGACTTAGATCCGTCTATCATCTTCCACCTGGTTGACCGTCTGGGATACACCATTGACGAAGTGAACAACCTGATGAACAAACAGAGCGGCCTACTGGGTATTTCTGAACTGACCAACGACTGCCGCGGCATCGAAGAAGGTTACAGCGAAGGCCACAAAGGTGCGACCCTGGCGCTGGAGATCTTCTGCTACCGCTTAGCCAAATATATCGCCTCTTACACTGTGCCGCTGGGTCGCCTGGATGCACTGGTATTTACCGGTGGTATCGGTGAAAACTCGGAGCTTATCCGTGAAAAAGTGCTAAACCTGTTATCTATCTTCAACTTTGAAGTGGACGCAGAACGCAACAAAGCGGCTCGCTTTGGTAAGCAGGGGCAGATCACCACAGACAATGGCCCAGTTGCCATGGTGATCCCAACCAACGAAGAGTGGGTTATCGCCGAAGACGCCGTTTCACTGCTAAAGTAACTGCTATAGAGGCGGGAATACCCGCAACGAATCTAGACCAAGACCCGGCCGATACTTTGGCCGGGTAATAAGAGGTAACTATGTCTCGCAATATTATGCTCATTCCGAACGGTACCGGAGTTGGCCTCACATCTATCAGCCTAGGTATGGTGCGCGCGTTAGAACGCCATGGTGTCAAGGTGAGGTTCTTCAAACCGATCGCCCAGCAACGTCCAACAGACAAAGGGCCAGAGCGATCGACCACTATCTTAAGTAAGTCGCCGACCGTTAATCCGCTCGAGCCTTTCGACATGGCGCATGCCGAAAATTTAATCCGTACCGATCAGACTGATGTCTTGATGGAACAGATCATCGCCCGCGCCACTGAGTGTGCCGACGCTAGCGAAACCCTGATTGTTGAGGGCCTGGTACAGACTCGTAACCATCCTTTCTCTGACGATATTAACTATGAGATCGCCAAGGCATTGGATGCAGACATCATCTTCGTCGCAGCGCCCGGTAACGAAACGCCTACCGCCTTGATGAATCGCCTTGAGATCGCCCACAACGCTTGGGGTGGCAGCAAGAACAAACGCCTTATCGGCGCTATCATCAACAAAATTGGTGCACCAGTCGATGATGAAGGTCGTGCCCGTCCCGATCTTTCTGAGGTGTTCGACCATCAAGATGTACAGCGTCCTGATGCCGCCAGCATGTTCCAGCTACCAGGTAAGAGCAAACTGCGTATTCTAGGCAGTGTGCCATACAACCTGAACCTGGTCGCCCCACGCGCCTCAGACTTAGCCAAGCACCTTAGCGCCCGCATTATCAATGCCGGTGAAATGAATACCCGTCGTCTGCGTAAAGTGACCTTCTGCGCCCGCAGTATTCCTAACATGGTTACCCATATCAAGACTGACTCGCTGCTGGTGACCTCAGGCGATCGCTCTGATGTCATTGTTTCAGCCTGTTTGGCTGCCATGAATGGCGTCAAGGTGGGAGCACTGCTACTAACCGGTAGCTATGTGCCAGAGGCTGAGATCATGGAGCTGTGTGAACAAGCCTTCGAGACTGGTTTACCCGTGTTCTTAATCGACACCAACACCTGGCAGACCTCACTCAATATTCAGCGCTTCGACCATGAAGTACCTGTAGACGATGCAGTGCGTATCGAAGAAGTGCAAGAGTATGTAGCCAGCCATATCGATCAGAACTGGGTTGAGAGCGTCACCAAGAACTCACCACGTGAGCACAGACTCTCACCACCGGCGTTCCGCTACAAGCTTACCGAGCTTGCTCGCGCCGCCAAGAAGACTGTGGTGCTGCCAGAAGGTGATGAGCCAAGAACCATCGAAGCCGCTGCAATCTGTGCCGAACGTGGTATCGCTCGCTGTGTACTGATCGGTAACCGTGAAGAGATCCAGCGTATCGCTAGCCAGCAAGGTGTGACCTTAGGTGAAGGCGTAGAGATCGTCGAGCCAGAAACCGCTCGTGAACGTTATGTCGCCCCTATGGTAGACCTACGCCGTCACAAAGGCATGACCGAAGTGGTAGCTCGCGAGCAACTCGAAGACAACATGGTACTGGGTACCATGATGCTGGCTCAAGGTGAAGTAGACGGTATCGTTTCAGGCGCAGTTAACACGACCGCCAACACCATACGTCCGCCGCTACAGCTGATCAAGACAGCCCCAGGTTCTAGCCTGGTGTCCTCTATCTTCTTCATGCTGATGCCAGATCAGGTACTGGTTTATGGTGACTGCGCCATTAACCCGGATCCAAATGCTGAACAACTGGCTGATATTGCTATTCAGTCTGCCGACAGTGCCGCTGCCTTTGGTATCGAACCTAAAGTCGCCATGATCAGCTACTCAACCGGTAGTTCAGGCACAGGTTCAGATGTTGATAAAGTGCGTGAAGCAACGCGTATCGCCAAAGAGAAGCGTCCAGAGTTAATTATCGATGGTCCGCTACAATATGACGCTGCGGTAATGCCTAATGTCGCCCAATCTAAGGCGCCAAACAGCCCGGTAGCGGGTCAGGCAACTGTGTTTGTCTTCCCAGACCTCAACACAGGTAACACCACCTACAAGGCAGTACAGCGTAGTGCGGATCTGATCAGCATTGGCCCTATGCTTCAAGGGATGCGTAAGCCAGTGAACGATCTATCTCGTGGTGCCTTGGTTGACGATATCGTCTACACCATCGCCCTGACTGCGATTCAAGCCTCACAGGGCTAAGCCAAAGCAAAGATCAAAAAAGCCTGTCTTATGACAGGCTTTTTTTATGCAAAGTCTACGGAAAAGGTTAAAATCTGTACGCTTGCTCACAATGCGTCAAAAAATGACCACACCAATTTACCAATTAAGTTCAGTCACTTAAGAGTTATGCATCGACTCTTCAACATACTTGTCCACAGATTCTGTGGATAACCGTAACAAATTATTCATTCAGATATGCCAGCCTAACGCTAAAGAGTCAAGTACTTTCGACTGACGCTCTGCGCTTGCCAAGGCTTTAGAGAATCGCGATACTAGACCAAAGCCTATCGATTAAACCCTATGAAAAAATTACTTTTTATCTTTATTCTTCTCTTATCTGCCTGTAGTCCAGACTCTGAAACCGTCTCAGGTGTCATGACCCCTGAACAGGTATCGCTAGGATTCTTTAGGGCTATCTACGTTGAGCGGGACGTTGATAAAGCCAAGCAATTTGTCGATGAACCCATGCAGAAGGTGCTGTCGCACTATTACATTGCCGCCTCGGTGCAGCGCCACGTACTTAACCTATCCATGCGGGACGTGACATTGGAAATTGAAGAGATTGATATCGATTTCTTTCGCAAATTCACCAAAGATGTCACGGTTATCGTGAAGATGACGGGACTCAAGGGTGGCCAACCTTGGATAGACGACCGCACCATACGCCTGCATAAAGTCAACAATCGCTGGCTGATCGTCGAAATTCTGCCTGAAAAGGGGAATCTCAACTAGTGCTTTTAAACCGTCCTCGCCCTACCTATCGCGAAAGCGCAGAGCCGAGTTAAACAGCTTAGGCTAACGAACTCAGATTAACGAGCTCAAGTTTACGAGCTCAGGTTTACGAGCAACATGGCCTGTCTCGCTAGGCTCGCGGGCTTTAAAACTGACTTAGATGCCAGATAAATCATGTTTATCGAGCACAAAAAAAAGCAGCCAGTGGCTGCTCTTTTTGTCTGAAGACTCTCAACTTATACGCGCCCAGTCAGACTCGACACGCTAGTGAAAACTCAGTTTGGATATATCCTTAATCCAAAAACGCTTCTTCATCCATCTCGACAGGCAATGACTCAATTACGTCATCTTGTACTTGATAATAGGCGTTCTCGTATTCACGGGCTTCCATAACGACTCCAGATTTTTGTGTAAGGTACAGGCATGCTTTTATTTGGTGCATTTTGCCTTGGGTATAAGCTGCAACTATCTGCTAACTCATGCCTGCAAGTGTACCACTAAAAAAACAAGACTTACAGAAAACTTTCAGAATTGTTAGCCAGATCGGCCGATTCAGGGCTAAAAGTGTCAATTATCAATGGTAAGCGTGAAAGTCTTTCATTTTTTTACTGCATTACAAACTAAAAAACATTCTGTTTACAATAAAATGATCTAATGCCTGAAATGAGAACTGCTATCAATTAATTAATAGCGAATTGTTTGCGCTAGCAGGAGTGAGGTATTTAAATGAACACGCTGATCGAGTTTGAGGCCCAAAGGCTAGTCGACCTGTTTACTCAGGGTGATGCCCTATCTATCCATATGTTCATGGACTCGATGTCCATGCCCTTTGATGTGCAAGAAAAACTATTTAACGAAATTTCGGCATTAAAAAACCTGGACCAGCAACAGATAGCCCAGGTTATCGAATCCCACGGACACTCCCTTATTCAGGAGCTTAACCGCTACTAACCTTATTGCTCATGGCTGGCCCATGAGCCCCACATATTCACATCTACTGCCTCTGACGATAGCGCAGTACCTTTAACGCCTTATCCGGATCCTTATCCAGAAACACTTCGGGGTTCGCCAATTGCTCAATAAACTCTAAAGTCGGACTCTGCTCCGCCACCTGGTCTTTTAGAAAGTCGATCCCCAACTCAGGGGCATTAAGACACAGCAACACCTCTCCTGTCGGAGATAAAAGCTGAGGCAGTCGACGCAGCAGGCGGGCATAATCCTTAGTGGCAACAAAGCTACCTCGCTGATTACTCGGCGGATCGGCAATGATCA
The DNA here is from genome assembly GCF_002215585.1 of Shewanella marisflavi. NCBI lineage: Bacteria > Pseudomonadati > Pseudomonadota > Gammaproteobacteria > Alteromonadales > Shewanellaceae > Shewanella > Shewanella marisflavi. The sequence continues at coordinate 1,677,180 of NZ_CP022272.1, read as the reverse complement.
AATCATAAGGCCCCATCTTAGTTAACTTGCCCCAAGATTTAAAAATATCATGCCCTAAAAAACGAGCGCCGTGTGGCAGTTCATTGAGCAGATGATTCTGCTTACCTATGGCCAGCGCCCCTTTACTCATATCGATATTAACCACTTGATCGGCACCACCTTGCAGCGCCATCACGGAAAATCCACAGGTATAAGCAAACAGATTTAATACATTGGCCTGGGCCGCATGTTTTTTGACCCAGGCACGACCGGCGCGCATATCTAAAAACAGGCCATGATTTTGCCCACGCAGCAGATGGACCTGAAAGCGTGCGCCGTTCTCAACGACCAGATGAGGCTCAGGCACCGCCCCCTTTAACATATGAGTTTGAGTTTGCCCGGCACATCTGTGCTGAAACACTAAGTTAAAAGCCTGCTCGCCCATGAGTGCCACCCAGCGCTCATGAATAGCCTCGGTCAGCGAATCCAAGGCCCCTTGGTCGATCTCTTTGAAACTGGTAAGCAACAACACAGGCGGAAACCAGTCGAGACACAGATGTTCGGCCCCCTCATATCGACCGCCGCGACCATGAAACAGTCGCTCGGCCTCACCGGAAAACCCTATGTGCTGTAATGCTTGCTTAAATGACTCCATGTAACACTATATACCTGTATAAAAAGATTAATTATCTGCATTTGATGCAGTATTTTGGTCAGAACTCAACAGCGACTCGTCGACGCGATCGGCAAGCAAAATGGCCAGCCAACCACCGCTCTGGCTCGACTCTAGCGCTATCTTGACGATCATGGTTAAGGGAACAGATAGCAGCATACCCACAGAACCCAGCAACCATCCCCAAAAAATCAACGAGAGAAACACCACTAAGGTCGAGAGCCCTAGGCCACGTCCCATATACTTAGGCTCAACAATATTGCCCATCACGGTATTGGTCGCCAAATAGAGTAGCGCTGTGCCGCCCGCGGCTGCAGGACCAAGTTGAATAAAAGCCAGCAGCACAGGGGGAATTGCCGCGATAATCGAACCTATATTGGGAATATAGTTAAACAGAAAAGCCACCACAGCCCAGAGCAAGGCGTAATCAACTCCGATAAGTGTCAGCGCAATCCCTACGACAACGCCGGTTCCCAGACTGACTAAGGTTTTGATCACCATGTACTGGTTAACCGAATGCAAAAACTTATCTATCTGCTTGATGCGCATGTCGGGATCGTCCAAGGCATAGTGTAACTTCTTTGGCAGATCCTGAGCTTCAAACAACATAAACACTACGGTCAATATGATTAAAAACAGATTGGCCATCACACCGCCGACACTCGACAGCATATTAGTGGTCATCGACAAGGCGATACCTGGATCGAAATAGGCCAAAACCTGCTCTTTAGAGACTTCGATATTTAGCGCCTGTAGCTTGGTTAAGACCCAGGCAAACTGCTCCACCAACTGATCTCGATACTGAGGCAGCTGACGAGAAAACTCATTGATAGAGCTGCCCACGAGAGAGGCCAACCAGAGCCCCATCAAGACGATAAAAACCATCATAATGGCCACAGCCAATGCTCGTGGTAGCTTAAGCCGTGTCATACCATTGATCGCCGGATTACAGATCACAGCGATAAATGCCGACAGTACAAAGGGAACAACAATTGGGCTTGCGGCTTTTATCCCTGCCAATATCACGACGATAAACGCCATGATGGCAAAGCCTTTAAACGCGACCCCTTGATTTTCAAATCGAGTCATTTAAATAAAGTCCTTCTGAATTACCCATTATATTGATAGGCTTAACTTAAATAATTCACAACTAAAATAACGCCTATGAAACCCGAAATCGCCATCATTCGAATTAAAAACCTACGTCTTCGCACCTACATAGGAATTAAGGAAGATGAGATCAATAACAAACAGGACGTCACCATTAACGCCGAAATCCACTATTGCGCCACTAAGGCACGCAACAGTGATAATATGCAAGACGCCTTGAATTATCGCACGATAACGAAAAAAATCATTGCTTTAGTTGAAAACAATCGCTTCTCATTGCTCGAACACCTTACCGATCAGGTGTTAAGTATCGCCAGCGATCATGAATGGGTCGATTTTGCCTCAGTAGAGATAGACAAACCCCATGCCTTGAGGTTTGCCGACTCTGTCTCAATGCAGCTGTGTTACCAGAAGTCATAAAAGGCTCTCAGATAAGTAAGCACAGAGACGAGTTAAGCGGCTGAATTTTAGCGCCAAAAATGATCCTAATTGCCATCTATAGTGTATATTTTTGATATCCCCTAAAAAAATGGAGTCGGCATGCGGATTTTGATCACGGGTGGCACAGGATTTATCGGAAAGGCCTTAGTCAAGGCCTTAGAAACCGAGCACGAACTCACCTTACTGACGCGGTCAGCCGGAAAAGCCCACCTGGCACTCGGTAATCAGCATAAGTTACTGGGAAATTTAGGCGCCCTGAGTAATCTCGACGGCTTCGATGCCGTGATTAACCTAGCCGGAGAACCCATTGCCGATAAACGCTGGAGCCTAGAGCAAAAGCAAAAAATCTGTGACAGTCGCTGGGATATTACCTCCCGCTTAGCCAAACTCTTCGAGGCGAGTAAGACGCCACCTAAGGTATTCATCAGCGGCTCGGCCATTGGCATCTATGGCGATCACGACAAACAGGTTCACTTAAACGAGTCTTTCGATCTCGCCCATTTTAAAGACACAGGGAATGACGAAAAATTCCCCCACAGCGTCTGCGCTAAATGGGAAGAGTTGGCGCTGGAATGCCAAGGAATCACCCGTGTCTGCGTCATTCGCATCGGCTTGGTACTTGGCCTAAATGGTGGCGCACTGAAAAAGATGTTACTGCCCTTCAAATTAGGGGCTGGCGGCGTAGTAGGCTCTGGCCAGCAAGGCATGAGCTGGATCCACAGGGATGATCTTGTCGCCCTCATACTATTTTTGCTTAGCCACTCAGAGTGCGAGGGTATCTATAATGCCACCGCCCCTAACCCTGTTAGCAACCGTGAATTTACCAACGCATTAGGAACAGCATTGAGCCGGCCCACTCTAATCCCCATGCCGGGAGTAGTGCTCAATTTTGCGTTAGGCGAGATGTCACAGCTGCTATTAGAGGGGCAATATGTCTACCCTGATCGGCTCACCCAGGCGGGTTTTAGTTTCCGTTTTACCCACCTGAATGAAGCCCTGAGCAACCTGTTTGATTCTTAATACTCAGCTTTGCAAGATATGAGTGCTTAGCCTTGCAAGAGTTGTCGGCAAGATTTCTGTAATAACTGACGACATCGCCAGGTCCCCAGCAGCGCCACGATAGCCGCCCCAGACAGGGGCGCTAATAGCCACCAATCCCAGTGCATATAGACCACCAGCTCAAATACCTGAGTCTTTAACAGATAGATGGTAAATTCCGCGACGATGGCCGCCAGCAGCCCGGCAATCAGGCCAAGCAATGCAAACTCGAGTGCCGTGGCCATTCTCAGCAGCCAACCCGAGGCGCCAAAGGTTCTCAGCACCGCCAATTCACGCTGACGAGTCGCCATTCCCGCTTCGGTCTGGGCAATCATCACTAAGCTGCTGGCCAGTAACACCAAGACTAATACCAAGGTTAGGGACAGAGAGACCTGATCGATTATCTGCCTTAACTGCTTCACCATAGCGCCCACATCTATGATGGACACGGTCGGAAAACCTTTGATCAAACCAAGCACCAAAGATTTCTGACTCTCATCCAGATAGAAGCTAGCCATAGAGGTATAGGCAAAAGGTGCCAAGGCCTCAGGATGGAAAATCATAAAGAAGTTAGGCTGCATCGTCTCCCAGTGGACGGTACGAATACTGGCAATCTTTACCGTAAGAGGCTGATTGTCGATAACATAGGTCAGCTCGTCTCCAAGCCCAACCCCCAAACGTTCGGCCACCCCAGACTCTACCGAGACCTCATCGGCCGACTGATTAAAATGTCCTGATATCAGTTCATTATTGGGTGGTAGCGAGGTTCGCCAGGTCAGATTGAGTTCACGAGAAATACCGACTCGGCCCTCGACGCCTTCCTCTGCCTGAGCGGCCGAGATCAAGGTCTCGCCATTAATCTCCACCAAGCGGCCACGTATCACCGGATAGATATCAGTCGCTTTAACCTGATTTGCCCTGAAGTACGCTTCTATCGGTTCCTGCTCCTCTGGAGCAATATTCACCAGAAAATAGTTCGGTGACTGCTCTGGCAACTGTTTATGCCACTCATCAAGCAGATCTTGTCTGAGGGCGATAATGGTGAGCAGCAATACCAATGCGCTGCTAAAACCTACCAGCTGCACCGCATTTTGCCTGGCCCGTCGTCTTAAACCAGCCAATGCCAATTGCATCGGATTTGTGGTCTTCATACCTACACTCTGACCGGCGCGGATCAACAGGAAACCAAACAGGCTTAGCAAGACACCGAGCAACATCACGGCGGCAACCACGGTCAGGGTCAACACCAGGCTTTGTGAGTAAAGATAACCCAGTAGCGCCATCGCCGACAGACTAAGCACCAAGTGCAGCCACATGCCAAGCTGAATCCCCTCGAGCTGACGCTGTAACACCCGCAAAGGGGGAATGGCCAGCAGACGCATTAACGGATAAGCCGAAAACATAAAGGCCGAAATAAGGCCGGTGGCGATACCTAGCGCAATAGGGCGAAATAACGGCGGCGAATAAGCAGAGATAGAAGCCGGCAGATACGCAGTGATCAGGGAGTCCAATAAGAAGCCGCCAAACAGACCCAAGGCTATCCCCATCAGAGTGACAAACAGCAGATGCAAGCCAAAGAGAATGCGGATTTGTCTGCTCGATGCACCAAAGGTTTTTAGCATGGCCACCACGTCAAAGTGACGCTGACAGTAACGCTGTGCGGCAATGCCTATTGCGGCGCAGGCCAGTGCAATACCCAATAGACTCGCCAGCAACAAGAAGCGCTCAGCCCGTTTAACGGCCCCCGCAATTGGTGAATCTCCCGATTGAACATCGACCCAACTCTGACTGTTGTTGAGCAGCGGCTTGACCGCATCTTCAAACGCCTTAAGCTGGCCACTGTCTCCGGTAAATTGATGGATATAACTTACCCGGCTTCCCGGTTGGATCACCCCTGTTTTTTCGACATCTGCGAGGCGCATTAACACCACGGGCGAAGAAGCAAAGGGGTTAAAGCCTGCATCGGGTAATCTGGCGATCTCGGCGCTCAGGCTAAACTCGGCATTGCCCACCTCAAGGCGCTCAGGATAACCCAGGATGCCCCCAAGGCGCGTCTCATACCAAATAGCATCGGCCTCAGGTAACCTATCGGTTGGCCCATCACCCAGCTCTATCACCCCTTTTAAGGGGTAATTGTCGTCTACGGCCCTGACGGTTATCAGCTGAAAGGCATCACCGGCGTAGGCCATGGAGTTAAACTGCATGCTGGCCGCGTGCCTTAACCCCAAGGACTCGGCCTGCGTTAGGATCTGTTTATCCAAAGGAACCGGGGAATTAATAATGCGATCGGCGGCGATAAATTTTGATGCCTGACCATTGATGGCCAGCTGCAAGCGCTCACTGACCCGCGCCAGGCCAGTTACCGACAGAACAGCCAGGGTAATAGCCAAGATGATGAGTAACAACTGCCCCTGAAGCAGCTCGCGCTTAAATAACTTCCATGCGATGCGAGATTCCATTAACTCGCCTCCGCTGCGCTCTGAGGCTCTCGACTGTCATGCGCCTCGCTTAGTTTTCCTGCTTGCATGTTAAAACGTCGCTGACAACGATTAGCCAGCTGCAGATCATGAGTCACCAGTACTAAGGTGGTGTCGCTCTCACGATTAAGATCAAACAACATATCGGCCACCTTATCGCTATTGGCGCCATCTAAATTGCCTGTGGGCTCATCGGCAAACAGCACCTTAGGTTCACTGATAAAGGCTCTGGCGATGGCCACGCGCTGCTGTTCACCACCTGAGAGTTGGTTAGGAAAGTGATTGAGCCTGTGACTTAATCCTACGCGCTGCAGCATCTGCTGCGCCTTCTGTTTTGCATTGGCAACACCCGAGAGCTCAGCCGGTAGCATCACATTCTCAAGAGCATTAAGGGTATCGACTAACATAAAAGATTGAAAAATAAAGCTGACTTTCTGTTTACGCAGCGCCGCCTTGCCTTCTTCATCCAGTCCTTTCAGGGCGACACCATCGAGCATGATCTCACCCGAGGTGGGCGAATCAAGCGCCGCTAACAATCCAAGTAAAGTGGACTTACCGGAACCCGATGGCCCCAATATGGCCACACTGTCTCCCGACTTGACATCCATGTTGATGCCATTGAGGATAGTAAGCTCTCCCTCTTGGGTAGTTACCGATTTATAGAGATCACTGACCTTGATAGCACTATTTTTTAACATATATTCCTTCTCGCTTCGTCGCTTAAGCCAGCTTATCCGCATCTCTGGCCTGCTCGTTTTATTCTTGCTCCCCCAAGCCCATGCTAACCCGATATTGATCTTAGGTGATAGCCTAAGCGCAGGCTACGGCATGGAGCAAGAGAAGTCCTGGGTCTATTTGTTGCAGCAACAAACACCGGATATCACCATCATCAATGGTTCTGTTAGTGGTGAAACCTCGGCCGGAGGACTGCGCCGACTCCCTGCCCTGCTGGAATCTACCCAGGCCAAGCTGGTCTTTATCGAACTGGGCGGAAACGATGGCCTGCGCGGCTTCGCACCTAAGCAATTGAAAAATAATCTTACAAAAATGATCCAATTGGCAAAGGCTTCTGGAGCCAAAGTATTGCTGAGCGAGGTGATGGTGCCGCCTAACTATGGCCCACGCTACGCAAAACAATTTACCCAGGTCTACGAAGAGCTTGCCAGCGAGCATGGCATTACGCTGGTGCCCTTCTTCATGACACAGATCGCTATTCACCCAGAATTGATGCAGGCCGATGGCATACATCCAAATGAACAGGCGCAGCCGCAAATCGCCGACTTTCTCCACCCTTGGCTGATCAATACGCAGACAGATAGCCAATAGGATCACTTGGGCCGAGGCGATGCTAACAGCGCCTTCGGCCACATCAAACCTTATGCCAACCAGCCCCCCGCTAATTAATGCAACTCACTCAACAGCTCCTACCAGTTAACCAGCCAGATTTCCAGCGTTTTAATAATTTGCGCACCAGCTTGTTTTCTTTAGTTTTTATCTCAAACAACTGTTTAAAAACTAAACTAAGCTACTGATTAATACAGATGTTAATAATTTGTTGGCCAGATTTCACATTGCATATCTGGTACGGCAGTGCAATCTAACCAAGGAATAATAACAATAAGTAGGAGATACTATGTTCAACAAGACGCCCTCGTGGCTGATCCCAACGTTAGTCGCCAGTGCAGTGGCACTCTCGTTCACCGGCTGTTCCTCAGACGATGAAGACACACCTGCGGTCGAAACTCCACCTGTGACCACTACCCCCACAGATCCGGGCCCAAGCTTTCCAGTGGGAGCAATCATCATCGAAGATGGTGAAAACCTCACCACCCGTATTCAAGAAGCCTTAATCAATGCCCAAAGCAACGATGTGATAGTGCTACCTAAGGGACACTTCAAGATCGAATCGACCTTGCTGTTTGACGGCGATGTCGACGGTGATGGCGCCTACGCTAAAAACATCACCATCATGGGTCACGGCATGGAAGAGACTGTGCTGGACTTCTCCGAGTCGATCACAGGTGACGGTATTTTTGTGCAAAACGCCGTAAATATCACCATTCAGGATCTCTCAGTCAACGAAGCTAAGAACAACGGTATCAAGCTTAAAAATACCAATGGCATCATCCTGAGACGTCTGGCCACAGTTTGGGAAGGTGAGCTTGACGAAGACAACGGTGCCTACGGTCTCTATCCGGTAGAGTGTGAAAACATTCTTATTGAAGACACCTATGTACGCGGTAGCGCCGATGCCGGTATCTATGTGGGGCAATCTGAATATATCGTCGTACGCCGAAATATCGCCAAAGAAAACGTCGCCGGTATCGAAATCGAAAACTCTAAATATGCCGACGTCTACGACAACGAAGCCATGGGTAACACTGGCGGTATCTTGGTCTTCGACCTGCCGATCAACAACCATAGATATGGCTCAAGCGTGCGCATCTTTAATAACAAGGTGTACAACAATAACACCCCCAACTTTGCTAACGCCTCCTCCAATCCTGCGGGGGTACATATTGTGCCGCCAGGCACTGGGGTGATCATCCTCTCTACCAATGATGTGGAGATATTTAATAACGAAATCACCGGCCACGACACCCTAGGGGTCACAGTCTCAAGTTTCTTCATTGCTGAGCCGGATATCAGTACCTTTGTGGGCAACTATGGTCAGCCAGGGCAGCCGATTGAAGATGGCTGGCGCCCAACGCCGCGCAACATCTATCTTCACGACAACATCATCAAGGATTATGGTAAGAAGCCCAATGGCTATCTCATCGAAGATATCATCAAGGCTTACCTGCTCAGCCATGGCGCCTTCCCGGGTATCCTCTATGATGGACTGGGCGAGATGCTCTCTAACAACGGTACAGCAGCCTACTTAGGCCTAAAAGAGCAACCTTTCGCACAAGATGGTAGCGATAACATCTGTGCCCAGAATAACGGCGACGTCTCTTTTGGCCGCCTGTATGCCAACAACAATACCGACATCAGCATCGCCGATGTCCTGTATGAGAAAACCCAAGATAAAATTATGAACTGTGCCCAGCTGAGCCTACCGGTTCACACTGTCACCTTTGGCGATCAAATCTTCGGCTGTGGCGTCGATGATGACGTTGAAGGCTGTGATGGCGGTAACCTGGTCGGTGGCGGCGGCTCTATCGGCGAAGGTGAAGGCGGTTTGATCGGCGATGGCGATCTAAATCTGTGTACCACCACTGCTGCTGGGGTTAACTGGGATGCACTACTGGGTGCAAACTGTCCAAACCTCTCTGATTATCAGCTATTTGCCGATACCAGCGATCCGAGCACAGGGGCAAACTCAGGTGGTATTCCCTATGATCTCAACACCCAGTTGTTTACCGACTATGCCAGCAAATACCGCTTCGTCTTCGTGCCAGAAGGTAAAGTCGCAAACTACTCGGCCAACGAAAGCATGGACTTCCCAGTCGGCACAGTGATCACCAAGACCTTCGCCCTGCCCGCTGACACCAGTAAGCGCGGCGTGGAAAACGAAACCTTAGTGGAAACGCGCCTACTGATAAAGCGCGCCACCGGTTGGTCGGCACTACCTTATGTGTTTAACGCCGAACAGACTGATGCCGTACTGGCCAAGGCCGGTGCTATTCAGGGCAAGCAGGTGGTTCATAATGGCAAGACGCTAGACTTTGACTATGTCGTCCCCAGCATGAATCAATGTAAGCAATGTCACCAATTTAAGGTTGACGATGCCAGCCCTGCGGTATTTGTCCCCATAGGTCCAAAGGCACGTCACTTGAACAAAGACTATGCCTACAGCGACGGTACCATGAACCAGCTGATGAAGTGGCAAGCTGCCGGTATCTTGCAAGGTGTACCCGACACGGCAACCATCAGCACTGTACCCGCTTTCAATGATGGCGACGAAGCTAAGGCTGCAACGATGACAGATACCGAACTGATGCAGACCGCTAAGGGCTATCTGGATATCAACTGCGCTCACTGTCACCGTCCTGAAGGTAACGCGTCCAACACAGGGCTTAAATTGGAATACTGGCGTAGCTATGAGGAAGACAGTGGTTACTCACACGGTACTTGTAAGTCACCGATCGCCTATGGTGGCGGCTCATTGAGTTACGACGTTGTACCAGGCTCAAGCGAGACCTCTATCCTTCACTTCCGTATGGACAGCACGGCACCTGGCGATCGCATGCCAGAGATCGGTCGCAGCCTGTCTCACACCGAAGGAACGGCACTTATCGCCGAGTGGATCAAGCGACTCCCTCTGGCCACCTGCTCACAATAATCTAGCCTCAAGGGCCGCCAACTGGCGGCCCTTTTTATAGCGAGCCGAATCCTATGCGAACTTCATCCCTTAATTATTTGACCGCCCTCTTGCTGCTCTGCCTCACGGCCTGCGGCGGCAGCGATGACAGCACGACAGCCACACCAGAAACACCAATGACACCGCCGACAGGTGGCACCAACCCTGAGCCAGGCCTGTGTGACAGTCAAGGCAACGACATTAATTGGCAGGCATTGATGGAGCAAGATTGCCCAAGCCTGTCCCACTACAGACTATTTCAGCAGCCAGATAAGCCGACCCGAGAACCGCGCGCGCCCGGCTTCAAATATGAACTGTCTAGCCAGCTGTTTACCAATTATGCTCACAAGTACCGTTTCATCTTCCTGCCTGATGGCAAAACGATCACCTATCATGGCACAGACACCTTCGACCTCCCGGTCGGCGCAGTACTGGTAAAAAGCTTTGCCCTACCGACTGATACCCAGCTTCAGGGAGAGGCACATGAGAAGCTTGTGGAGACCCGTCTACTCATCCACCGTCCTAGCGGCTGGACCGCGTTGCCCTATCTGTGGCAAGACGGTGAGGCACGACTTGCCCTTACTGGCGCCAATCTTGACCATAGCCTGAATCGTCAGGGAGAAACACTGAGTTTTAACTATCATGTGCCCAGCAGAGCTGAATGTAAGCTGTGTCATCAGCGTGCAAGCGACAGTGGCGTAAAGATCTATCCTATCGGGCTAAAGCCCTACCTGCTTAATCATGAACTGCCTATCGCAGGTAACCCCCAAAACCAACTTAACTACTGGCAGCAGCAAGGCAAACTCACAGGGCTGCCCGCCACTGGCGCCCCCGATACGGCACCCGACATCAATGATACTCATGCCGATTTGACCGCTAGGGCGAAAGGATACCTAGATATCAACTGCGCTCATTGTCACAGAGCTGAGGGATTTGCCAGTATTTCTGGGCTGCGCTTAGGCTTTTATGTGGATCACACCAGCTTTCAATATGGGATCTGCAAGCAACCCCCAGGCTGGGATGGCGGTGAGAAGGGGCTGTCTTACGACATCATACCCGGCGATGCAGAGCACTCTATCTTGCTCTACAGGCAGATGTTAGACGCACCGAAAGATCGCATGCCCCCCATTGGCCGCAGCCTGAGTCATGTCGAAGCGTTGAAAGTATTGGAAACCTGGATAGATGGACTAGCGCCCAGTTTAGGCAACTGCCAGCACTCGTCTTAAATCTTACGAATAAACTGGCCTGGCGGCAGGCCAAGCCAGTGCTTAAAACTCTGCCTGAAGTGACTCACGTCGCTAAACCCCATGATATCGGCGATATCGACTATGCTCTTATTGCCCTGCACAATTAACCCTATCGCCGTCTGGCAGCGCACCTGATCCACCAGTTTCTGATAGCTGGTCCCGGCGTTAGCCAGATGACGCCTCAGGGTGCGATCGCTCATATTCAATCTCAGCGCCATCAGCTCAAGCTTAGGAGTTTGTGGAAAGCCTTCGTTTAAGATGGCCAGCACCTTTTCAATCAATGACGTCTCATGCAAGGCCTGTTCGTCTGACGATATGCGCGAAAAATCATAGATTATGGGCAGGTCGAGCGCCTGATGCGCAATCGCCCACTCGAAGAACTCGTGATTGAAGCTGACTTCAGCCTGGCAAAACTGCGTCAAAAATTGGCACTCATGCTCAGGAGTCGCCAGTAATACACGCTCAAGTTTGACGTGTTGCCCCGTCAACTGCCGCGCCAACGCCAGCATGGAGCAGACACTATTTTGAAACTGTAAGGCAAAATGCGGCGCTGATATCTTGCCCGTGTTTAACCAGCGAAAATAAAGTTGCTGCGCTTTGTGAGTCACTAGGGTATCTGACACACTTCCCACTAACTCGGGATGGGCAATGACAAACTCTAAACAATCACCGAGTGTCTTGCACTTTGCCAAATAAGGCCAGATCAACTCTAGCGCTTCCAGGCAATAGGTCTCGCCTAACTTAGCGCCGATCTGAGGGTCATTATCCAGCCCTGCAAGATACGCCATGGCATAATCGACCTGCCACACATAAACGAAGCTCATCTCAGCCAACTCGTTCATACCAAGGCCGATGTCGGCACATAGACGATCGGCGCATTCTGGGCCAAAACGCTGCGCAACAAACCGTAGTAAGCTTCTCAATTCATATGCGGGATAAGATTGATCGCCAACCTTTAGTGTTGCCTGGTAGCGGGTAATACTCGTCATCTCAACCTTACAAAATCTAGGGTAATAATGCTTTGTATAAGATTTTGCCTAAGAGTAAAAGCCTGGCAAGGATAAAAAGTTACAAATATGTAAAAACCCGCCAAGGACGGGTTTTTATCTGGTGAAAATGCGTTCTCTTAGCTCAGAGGTTGATTCTTTTCCGCCAAGCGATCAAACACCGCATTGACCGCCAAAGAGGCGCTATGAGCTATCTTGTCGGCGATCTTTTTCTTTATCTGATAACGCACCTTAATCACAGTTTTTTCTTGAGCCAGCTTCATCACCACATCGTCACTGGTGGAGAGCGCATCAATTAGGCCTAAATCCAGCGCCTGTTGACCATACCAATGTTCGCCGGTTGCCACCTTGGCAATATCCAACTCGGGACGATACTTGCTAATAAAGGCCTTAAACAGTACATGGGTCTCTTCAAGTTCCTGCTGAAACTTCTCACGTCCCTCATCTGTGTTTTCACCAAACAGGGTCAGAGTGCGTTTAAAGTCACCGGCCGTATGCTGCTCATAATCGATATCATGTTTTTTAAGCAGACGATTGAAGTTTGGGATCTGTGCGACCACACCAATTGAACCAACAATCGCAAAAGGTGCTGCGTAAATTTTGTTCGCAACACAGGCCATCATATAACCACCGCTTGCCGCCACTTTATCAACGCAGATAGTCAGTGGAATTTCAGCGTTACGTAGCCTGTCAAGCTGACTTGCTGCCAAGCCATAGCCATGGACCATACCACCGCCGCTTTCGACGTTCACCACGACTTCATCACCTTTCTCGGCCACCGCCAGCACGGCGCTAATCTCTTCACGCAATGAGGCAACTTCACCGGCATCGATACTGCCTTTGAAATCCAGCACAAAGACCCGTGGCGAGCTGGGTGCATCGCTCTTCTCGGCTTTTTCTTTAGCTTTCTCTTCCGCCTTAAGGGCTTTTTCGTAAGCCTTGAACTGCTTCTTACTCAGCAACTCCTCTTTCAAGTCGTGCTTTAGCGACTTAAGCTCATCGGTCACATTAGTCAGCTTAAGCTCACCCTTATCGGCCTTCTGCTTCACTGCCGACGCCAACACCAGAACAACAACCGCGACTATCGCTACCACTATGGTGACAGCTTTCGCTAGAAAGAGTCCATACTCATACAAAAATTCCAAAATTAAGCTCCGTGATAAGGCCTTAAAAAATCTGGGCGCTATTCTAACAGCACTGAGTGCAATAACAAATCCAGCCATAAAAAAACCCAGCAATAGCTGGGTTTTTCACTTATTGAATAATACGCTTAGTTTGCGCCGCAAGGTTGAATGACTGAATCATCCTGAACCAAAACAGTGGCGTCACCCTTACCAGCCGTCAACGCAAAGGCGGCGACCTGCTGCTGCATCTCAACCGTCGCAGCCGCGGCGCTACCATCGGTCACACCAGGCACTTCGCTTGGGCTTATCAGCGAGCTATGATGACCTTTGCTAAAGCGCACGGCACCAGCCCCCACTGTTGTGGTATCGATACACTCAAGGCCTAAGTTTGCGATAAGCGGCTCGGTACCCGATACAGGGAACTTTTCAACATAGTTTGGCAAGACTTGATCAGGTAAGTTACTACCATCACCCACCACTTCAATTAAATGAACCGGTAAGCCTGTCGCTTTTAACCCCGCTGCATGGTTAATTGGATCTGCACCATCAACTGCCGTCTGTACTGCGAAGGCAAATGTTGGCAAGAACTGAGCATACACAGCCTCTACCAGCGCCATATATTCCGGTGTACCTGGCTCATATTTTGTTTCCTTGTTAGCCTCTTCGACCAATGCTTGGAATGTATCGCTTGCTGCAACGTTACTAAACAACAGTGGTCCAAAGGTCTCAGAACCAATGAAAGTCCCCGCGAAGCCGCCCGTCGGGGCAACCAGAGATACGGCATTTAACTTATGCACATAGCTTAAATCGGCGCCATTGGCAGGATGCGTCAAACCTGAGTTTGCATAGGCTGCAAAGTCAGTTCCTACGATAGCACCCAAGCTAAGTCCTTGAGCGCTTATCTTGGTAATATCGAACATCTGTGGCATCTGGGCTGCTGCAAGACCACCGGCAAGACCGGTCAATGCAGCACGTAGGCCTAAATGATCCACTGTCGCCTGTCTGAAGTTATCACGCACAGACAAGGTGCTTTCAAGGTTTATAAAGACTAACGGATTACCATTCTTAAAGGCTTCAGGGTTACCCACAAAGGCGCCAAATGCAGGATCGGTTGCCGACACCTCGTAGACACCATCACCGTTGGCATCGAAAGAGCGAGCCCCGTGCAGTGGCATATCGATAGCAATCGTCGCAACCCCCATTGCCGCATAGCTACCGGCATAGGCTAGCGACATCTCTTTACCGCCACCTAGACCATGCATGGCCATAGTGGTCGGCCAGCCAGCTGTTGGCGGCGTGAAGGGAAGCCCTTGAGAGGCATAAAACTGGGCTAAACGCTCAGCATTTGGCATAGAGATCAAGACTGGCACAGTCTCACTGCCCGTTGGCGCAGGAATTGGATTGAACTTAGTCAGATGCTTGGCCTTGTCCACTGGCGTACCATCGTCAAGTAACCAACTCTTACCCGCTAACAATGCAGGATTAGCCAGAGCCGCAGAAGGGCCAATACCATTAGCGACCGCTTGTGCACCGAAATTTTCTTGGCTTAAGGCACCAGATTGCAGGGCTAACAGCACGGCTACCGGGCTATCGCCTAATGCTTTCCAATAGCCATTCCTGCCAGCGCTCCATTTATCATCGATACTGCCAGCACACTTTACAGAGTTACACTGCCCATAAGTTGGCAGTGTCAGCTGGGCAACATAGACATCGGCCAGGCTAGAAACCACATACGCCACGCCGTCCGTAGGCGTTAAGCCTGCGGCTTGGGCAACGGTGATCCCCAGCGGATGCGGCTGAGGCACTGTCATTGACGGTGCAAATGGCGTCCCCTCTTGCAACATCAGCAGTTTGGTTGTCTCATAGACATCGCTGATCGCCTGCGTCGTAAACAGGCCTGAATAGCTGATGGTTGAGCTATCGACGCCGTGCGCCGCAGCCATGCCCTTTTCATAGCTATTGACTAGGCCTTGCAGCATCAGCTGCTCTGGAGTTTCCAGAGGCTTAGTCTCAATATCCATTTTTAATAGACCATAGGTGGTCGAAGGCGCAATAGGACGTCCGGCCGAGTCTTGGATAAGATCTGTGGTGGCATACACATAAGACTGTCCAGCCTTAAGCGGCTTAAGTGGCACTATGGCAATAGTATTACCCGAGGCCGTTGCCACAAAGTCGACACCAAATTGTAGCTCGTCACCAATCTTACACGCAGAAACAGACATTGCAGCCTGACATTCGGGATCCGTTGACAGAGGGCCGCCGACAGTGGCTTCGAACATGCGCACAGCACCAGGTTGCGCGACAGATGCAGCGGCAAGAGTCAGCTGAGTTCCATCATGGTCCATCGCTGGTGCGACAGAAATAGAGATCGGAGAGGTGGTCGACCAACCATCGAGCGCGCCTAGGGCCATCTGAGGGTCGGTATAGTCACTGCTACCATCGGCTTTTTCACCCGGCATGGTCAGTGTTCCGTCGGTCGTACCGCTAAAAAGTAGATCGTTGGGTAATGGTACCTTGCTGTTCGCGGGATCGAATACCATATGCGACAGAGGGATCAGTGGCTCGGTCTTATCTTTGAGCTGATCAACACTGTCTTCGCTACAACCAGCCATTCCCAATGCGGATGCAATTGCGACACCCAAAAAGAGTCTTTTCATCTTTTTTCCCCAAATCTTGTTGTAATAATTTTGTTTTCCCCAAAAATTGGTCACAATAGTCTTCCTTGAGTGACCAATGAGACTTTTTCAGTCCCTAACGCTAGCCAAGTTAACGTAAAATTATTGAGTTAGCTACAATTTTGTCACACACAAACAACAGATTAGTGCTAGTTAATTAATCATTTGTTTAAAACATACGTTTCAGGCTCGAATAAATCATAGAAATGGCGGGGAATTCCGCTTACAGGAAAAATCGACTCATGTTGGAATATCAGGCAGCAAAAGATTTACTAAAAGATAAAACGATTCTGGTCACGGGTGCTGGAGATGGTATTGGCCGCGCCGCTGCACTGGCCTATGCAGAACATGGTGCCACAGTGATCTTACTGGGCAAAACAGTCAAGAAGCTCGAAGCCGTCTATGACGAGATAGAACAGGCGGGCTACCCGACCCCGGCTATCGTACCGTTAGATCTCAAAGGTGCTACTGAGCAAAATTACCAAGATATGGCGGAGACGATCGAACAGCAGTTTGGTCACCTAGACGGTCTATTACATAACGCCAGTTTACTGGGCGTCCTTGGCCCCTTCGAACATATCTCAATGGATTCGGTAAACGAGGTGCTTCAGGTCAATCTGGTTGCCGAGATCATGATGACCAAAGCCCTGTTACCTGTTCTGAAAAAGGCCCCTTCGGCATCAATCATCTTTACCTCTAGCAGTGTCGGCCGTCAGGGCCGTGCCTTCTGGGGTGAGTATGCCATCTCTAAATTTGCCACCGAAGGCATGATGCAGTGTATTGCCCATGAATATGAGGGCAGCAACCTGCGCGCCAACACCATCAATCCTGGTGCCACCCGCACTAAGATGCGCGCCAATGCCTACCCAGCCGAAAATCCACAAGATTTAAAGACCCCAGAAGAGATAATGGCCACTTATCTCTACCTTATGGGTGATGATGCTACAAGCGTCACAGGCCAGCAGTTCAACGCACAGTAAACGTAGAGTCGCTAACCTTGATGGCATAGAGATCTTGGCGTTAGCGAACTAAAACGCCAGGCACAAAAAAAGGGAAGCATCAGCTTCCCTTTTTAATAATCACTTTAATAGCTTCTAAGCAATTACTTGTATTTTCGCATAACCAAGGTCGCGTTTGTGCCACCAAAACCGAAGCTGTTGCTCATGATAGTGTTGAGCTCGGCATCACGATATTCAGTGACGATAGGCATACCTGCGGCCTTCTCATCGAGATTATCGATATTGATACTTGGCGCGATGAAGCTATTCTCCATCATGATCAGGCTGTAGATAGCCTCATGCACACCCGCCGCGCCTAACGCGTGGCCAGTCAGAGACTTGGTTGACGCGATAGCTGGCAGATTGTCACCAAAGGTTTCGGCCAAGGCTTCTAGCTCACGCATATCGCCAACAGGTGTAGAAGTACCGTGAGTGTTGATGTAATCGATTGGCGTATCAACATCGGCAAGCGCCATCTTCATACAACGCACCGCACCTTCGCCCGATGGTGCAACCATGTCATAGCCGTCTGAAGACGCGCCATAACCAATGACTTCGGCATAGATCTTAGCGCCGCGAGCAAGTGCATGCTCAAGCTCTTCGACAACCACGATACCGCCACCACCAGAGATAACGAAACCATCACGGTCCGCATCATAGGTACGAGAAGCCTTCTCAGGACAATCGTTGTATTTAGTTGACAGGGCGCCCATGGCATCGAAGCCCATAGTCAGGGTCCAATCCACCTCTTCCGCACCACCGGCGAAGACCATGTCTTGCTTACCCATTTGAATCAACTCAACCGCGTGGCCAATACAGTGGGCACTGGTAGCACAAGCAGAGCTGATAGAATAGTTCATGCCTTTAATTTTGAATGGCGTCGCCAAACAGGCACTGGCTGTGCTCGACATGATACGAGGCACAATATAAGGACCAACGCGCTTCACGCCTTTTTCACGCAGGGTATCGGCAGCTTGCACCTGGTTCTGCGATGAGGCGCCACCAGTACCAGCAATGATACCTACACGGTGATTTGAATACTGTTCTTCAGTGAGTCCTGCGTCAGCTATCGCTTGCTCCATGGCAATGTAAGCATATGCAGCAGCATCACCCATAAAGCGCAGTGCTTTACGGTCGATATGTTCTTTAGGGTCTAACTTAATGTCGCCCCAAACATGGCTACGAAGCTTCATTTCTTCAAACTGATCTGAGTGGGTAATACCACTGCGACCCGCTTTAAGTGACTCGGTGACTTCTTGCTTGTTATTACCGATACTTGACACTATGCCAAGGCCGGTGATCACGACTCTTTTCATTATTAACTATCCATTCCGTACGTTTAGTACCAATTTTGCTGCGCCAATAGTATCGCTTTTACTGCATTTAAGTGGTCAGCTTTCCATAAAGGTAGGTAAAATAATGCCTAATATCCCGTTGAGAGTAAATTCATTGACTACCGAACACCCGGATAACGCACAAATTATTGACGACAAGCGTACATTGAACTCATTTTTAAGCCATTTATCGACAATTACACTGGATGCCCCGCAGCAAGTGATCGGTGTTGTCACCACTAAAGGTGGCCAATGGCTGTCCACTTTACTGTCGCTCTTGTATTTTAAGGTAACGTCTCAGGATAAGCGCTACCAACTGCAGCTATATACCAAAACTGATGCTCAAACATTAGCTCAGATAGCAGCAAATTCACAACTGCCCGGCGCGACAAACCAACAGCTTAAGGATATCGCCTCTGCCCACATATCAGGATGTCACCGTCTCACGCTTGCTGACGGTAAACTGATTATCGATCTTCATCTGGGCACCGCACTTGAGCAGCTCAAGGCGCAGATCAGCGCCAAAGATCCCGATAAAGCCGTGCATGCCTGGTTGTTCGATACCGATGAGGCGATATGCCAAGCCCCTGAGCCGCTTATCTGGCAACTCGCACGCTTAAGCTGCCCATCAGCCCCGCTTTTTACCTTCAGTGATACGAGGGAAAAAGAGTCCGCCTCAAGGATTGGACCACTGTCACAGGCGGCTAACAAGGCTGGATTTCAGCTCTGTGAACTCAATTTAGCAACCAAAGATGACCAGTGTGTGACGATTAAATCTGTCCCCAGCAACCCAGCGCTGGATATTGCTCAGCAGGAACGCCGTGCACTACGTCGTCAGCTAAGCGACAGCCTTCACTATAATCCGCTTTATGCCGGGGGCGAAGGCGAAACGGCGATTATCGGGGGCGGTGTTGCCGGAGCCAGTCTTGCTCTGTCGCTCGCGGAACGCGGCAAAAGCCTGACTTTCTTTTGTATGGATGAGGCGCCGGGACAACAGGCCTCAGGTAACAAACAAGGGGCCATCTATCCACTGCTCACGCCGGAGCATGGCAGCCTGAGCCACTATTTTTTACAAGGCTACCTCTTTAGCCGTCAGCGTATCTTGCAGCTGATCGAGGCGGGGCATGATATCCCCCATGATTTTTGCGGCGTCTTGCAAACCGGCCATGATCAACGTAGCCAGCAAAGGCTTGAAAAAATCATCAGGGCCCAGCCTTGGGCCGAGTCAATCGCACAAGCCGTCGATGCCGAAAAAGCCAAGTCACTCGCCGGGATAGCAATCAACCATCAGGGGATCTACTATCCCTTAGGAGGCTGGGTATCCCCTCAAGCCCTGACCCGCGCGGCCTTAGCCCAGGCGGAAAAACTCGGTAAACAAACCTGTCATTATCAATGCAAGGTGACCGACATACGATATGACCAGGGGCATTGGTATCTAAGTACTGAGCATGCAGGAAAGCAGGCCGAATATGGTCCCTTTGCTAACTTAGTGCTGGCTAATGGCCGCCACCTGACCGACTTTTCCCAAACGACCCAGCTACCAATTAGCGGTTTTCGCGGCCAGGTCAGCCACATCCCATCCAGAGGAGAACTGACAGCCCTCAAGACGGTACTCTGCTCTCATGGCTACCTCACTCCGGCCCATGACAAACTGCACTGCACAGGGGCGAGCTATGTCAAAGATCCCGATAATCTGGCCTACAGCCCAACGGAGCAGCTGGAGAATCTGGATAAGATCCGCACTAGCTATAGGGCTAACTGGACTCAAGATGTTGATATCTCAGGCCATAGCGCCCGCATTGGTGTACGCATGGTCACCCGAGATCACGCTCCCATGATGGGCTGCGCGCCAGACTTTGACGCGATAGCCAGCGCTTATCGACAGCATCAGCACACCAAAGAAAGCATCAAATATTGGCGCAGTAATCCCGCGCCCGTATATCAAGGCCTGTTTGTGCTCGGAGGACTGGGTTCTCGCGGCTTAACTTCTGGTCCACTGGCAGCAGAAATTTTAGCAGCTCAGCTGTGTGGCGAACTGCTACCCGCCAATATCGATGTTCTTACCATGCTCAACCCCAACCGTATGTGGATGAGAAAATTACTGAAAGGCAAGGCGCTATAGGGCGTTCTGCTACAGCTCGAATTGAAGGTAGTACTATAGCGAACTTGTCAAAACGCCGACTCGTTGAGTCGGCGTTTCTTCTTGGTAAACCATCTATAAGCAAGCTGTAAACTGCGGTAGATAACTCTTACCTAGGCTAATTCACCTTTGCGCTTCTGCTTTACTATTAAGCTTTGACTTTAACCCGATTATTAGTATCCCGGCTGCTACGGATCAACTCATCACCCGTGACATGCTCGGCCTTCGCCAATCTGTCATAGAGCAGCACATTGACCGATGAGGCCAAATTCATACAGCCAACCGTAGGCACATAGACCACGCTATCGGCTCGATCGATAAGCGCTTGATCTAACGTGCCGTCCTCGGGACCAAACAGGTAGATGGCCTTAGCGGGATGCTGAAATGCCGGTAGCGGCGTCGCCCCCTCAACCAGGTCAACACAGATCACCTGAGTATCATCATCGAGCCCGTCAAGCAAAGATTCAACCCCCATAAGAGGAATATGCTGGCTCACCCGCTTGGTGTCGGTATTGTACTGCTCGCCTCTGTGGTGCGCCGCTAAAGCGTAACGTTTACCCGTATAGCGCACCTCATCGGCACGATAACAACCGGCGGCGCGCATCACTCCGCCCACGTTGGTCGGGCTCTTGGGATTTTGCAGCCCAATGATCACCTGGCTCATGTCAGTCATCTTTAGGCCGTTAGGCCTTGAGAGATCTGCTCGTGCAGCTCAGTCCAGGCATTCACCACTAAGGCGTGATCGGCAGGTTCAAGCTCTGACTTGGCGGTCTCAAGACAAACCTGCATTTTAGTTTCCAGTGCCTGAAGGTCTTGCACAGACTCCTGCTCAAGCTCAGATAAGACTACGGCAACATGGCCTTGTAGATAACCGCTGGCAAAGAGTTGATCATCATCGCCGCCTGCCACCTTGGTCGCGATCCACTCATCTAATGCTTGCTCATACTGCTCTAACATTACTTCTCCAATCGAAATCTGCTTGTATCGGTTAATCAAGTAGCACTCACCAGATCTGGGTTGGCCACCTGATACATCACATAATCGTGGTAGCCGGTCACGACTTTATAATAACCACATAATTCACTGTCTAACTCTGGGTCGCCACTATCCACAATTAAGGGGCGCCCTTCAAGTGCTTTTAGCTTAGTTTTTGTCGCCAGAATGATAATATTTTCTCTGCCGACCTGACGGATCAAGGCTGGCGACAATTGTTGATTGCCACGCCCGAGAATATGACCCTGACCGCCAATCAAGGTGATCACCAGCTTGCATGGACGATTCGCCGTCAGTTCAACTAGCGCCTGAGCACTTAGATCGCTGGCAATCAGCTCGCCATTCTCAACCAGATCCACCCCTAGCAGGGTGTTGTCTAACCCGAGTTCTTCCATCACGGCGGCGACAGTACTACCAGAGCCCATGATGGCAAGCCCCTCTTCTATCTGCTTAACGGCCTCGGCAGCAATATCGGCCAACACCAACTCGTCGACCTCTTTGCCGCCCATCTTAACCGCCTGAATGTAACGCGGCTCGGCAGGAACCTGCATCTCGCCAAATCGGCGCGCCTTAACCACGCCTTGACGAAAGGCGGCCTCATCAATATCCATAACATCGGCAGTCATCAAACTCACTAATGCGCCGTCCAGTAGCTGTTTGACCACCATGCCCGATGCATGGGGGGTGATCCCATAAACGCCAGAATGAATTTTCACCCCAGCCGGCACGCCAAGCACAGGTTGGGTATCAATAATCACCTCAAACAGATCCCGCGCCGTGCCATCGCCACCAGCAAACAGCAAGAGATCGACTCCCGCGGCCTGCAGTGCTTTAGCTGCAGCTTGGGTATCGCCCGCTGCCGTTGTCTCCCCCACCTGATAAACCACCTGATGAGCAAACCCCATTTGACTGACAAGATCGGCGCCCATGGCGCCAGAGGCCGTCACGACAGTAATCTTGTCTTGGTAGGGTAAGATCACCTTCAGTGCCTGTGCCATTCTCAGGTGTGCCTTGGGCTCGGCGCCGCGAGCCAGCGCCTCCTGGGCAACACCATCACTCCCCTTTAGCGCCACACTGCCTCCCAAGCCCGCTAGAGGGTTAATGATCACACCGAGGCGAAATGTCTGTTTCATGGCTATATCCTTGTTATTTATTATTGTTTTTGGCTACTACTAGCTTGTGCTGGGATGAGAAATACGGCGAGCATCGCCAGCACCGCGCACACCGCAGCCACTAACCAGCTCAACCAAGCCTGTGAACCATCTCCCCAGATGAAGCCACACAGCCAGGTGCCCAGCGCACCGCCGACACCGAAACTCAAGCTGGCGTATAACGCCTGCCCCTTACTACGGTGCCTGACATCAAATCTTTGATGCACAAATTGAATCGACGCCGCGTGCACCAGGCCAAAAGTAAAAGCATGAAGCAACTGGCTAACGCCGAGCCACACCATGCTACTGGCACAGAAGGCCATCAGCAACCAGCGAACGGCGGTCAGACCGATAGAGACCACAAGCAAAGCACTGACCCCGTAGCGGCCAAGCAGTCTTGGGGCAAACATAAACATCACAATTTCGGCCAGTACCCCAAGGGCGACGTAGATCCCTGCTGTCGATTCGCTATAACCGACCTGTTTCAAATAGAGCACGAAGAAACCATAAAATGGCCCAGCGCTCATCTGTAACAGTAAGGCTGACACCAGAAACCAGAAGATCCCGGCATCAATTTTCAGCGGCGTCGCTGTCAGCGTTTTATCGACCCGCACTCGAGTACTGGGCAAAGACAGTGAGCAACCAAGTAGGCCCAGGAACAAGCCTAATCCCACAAAGGGCAAAATCTCGGTACCAAAATGGCTAATGGCAAAGCCCACGCTCACCACAAAAACCAGATAACCCAGACTACCGAAACTGCGGATTTTGCCATAGCCACCGGTATTTTCACCTAAGGTTTCTAAGGTGATCACCTCAAGCTGCGCCAATATGGCATTCCAGAAAAAGGTATAGATACTGAGGCTGATGGCCAGATAGAGAAAGCCCCCCTGATAGAAGAAGCTTAAAAAGGTCACCGCAGAGCAAGCCGCGCCCATCTTCACCAGTTGACCGCGCATTCCCGTCTTGTCGGCGACCACGGCCCATATATTAGGCGCTATGATGCGCGTTGCCATTAAAATCGCCAGCAAAAAACCTATCTGCTGCGGCTCAAAGCCCCTATGCTCGAAAAAGACACCGAGATAAGGCACCAAGACACCAAGAATAGCGAAAAAGAAAAAGTAACACGCGCTGATCCAATGAAGTTGTTGCTGTGATTCTGCCTGCGACATGGTGTAAGGCTATTCCTAGAGTGTTTCTCCCCACAGACCTTCTGGGGTTGATGTTGCTACTACGCGAGCTCACCGGTCGGTAAGTCTCGAACAAAAGAAGGCACATTAATGTGCCTTCTGACTTTCACTATTACTGTGGGCTACTTCATGCCCAATATGGGTGTAATGCTATGCACATCTTGGTTCTGCGCCCTGTGTCTTAACAGGTGATCCATTAGGACTATGGCCAACATCGCCTCGGCAATCGGCACGGCGCGGATCCCTACACAGGGGTCGTGGCGCCCCTTGGTAACTACCTCGGCAGGTTCACCCTGCACTGTCATACTCTCGCCTGGCACGCTGATGCTAGAAGTCGGCTTCATGGCGATATGTGCCACTATCGGCTGCCCAGAGGAGATGCCGCCAAGGATGCCGCCAGCATGATTAGAGGCAAAGCCTTCAGGCGACATCAGATCCCTATGCTCAGAACCTTTTTGGTTCACCACGGCAAAACCATCGCCAATCTCTACGCCTTTTACTGCATTGATCCCCATCAGAGCATGAGCGATATCGGCATCGAGACGATCAAATACCGGCTCCCCCAATCCCACTGGGACATTGGTCGCCACCACAGACACCTTGGCACCAATCGAGTCACCGCTCTTTTTCAGCTCACGCATATACTCGTCGAGTTGCTCTAGCTTACTGGCATCGGGGAAGAAAAAGGCATTTTGTTCGATCTGTTCAAAATCCAGGGTCTCGGCACAAATAGGACCGAGCTGAGACAGATAGCCTCTAATCTCGATACCGTGTACCTGCTTAAGGTACTTCTTTGCCACCGCACCGGCAGCCACTCGCATGGCGGTTTCCCGCGCCGATGAGCGTCCACCACCACGATAATCCCTTAGGCCATATTTTTGCTGGTAGGTGTAATCGGCATGTCCCGGACGGAACTGATCTTTAATGTTGGAGTAATCCTGGCTGCGTTGATCGGTATTCTCAATAACTAACCCAATAGAGGTGCCAGTCGTTTGCCCTTCAAACACGCCAGAGAGGATTTTAACCTGATCCGGCTCGCGTCTAGCTGTGGTATAACGCGAGGTCCCTGGACGGCGTCTGTCGAGATCGTGCTGCATATCGGCTTCATCGATCGCCA
The DNA here is from genome assembly GCF_002215585.1 of Shewanella marisflavi. Classification (NCBI taxonomy): domain Bacteria; kingdom Pseudomonadati; phylum Pseudomonadota; class Gammaproteobacteria; order Alteromonadales; family Shewanellaceae; genus Shewanella; species Shewanella marisflavi. The sequence continues at coordinate 1,652,186 of NZ_CP022272.1, read as the reverse complement.
GACCCGGAGGGCAGCCATCAATAATACAACCTAAGGCTTTACCATGGCTCTCGCCAAAAGTCGTTACCACAAAATTTTGACCGATACTGTTACCCGACATGTGCTTACTTCACCTCTACTTGATTAGTTGACTCCAGCATAACCTAAACTTGCCACTGGCTATATTCTTATACCAATCGTAGTAAATAGCGGATCATTCTAGCTTGTTATAACGTCCGATTACGGCGTTACTATTTTTGATTGTAGAATAACTACTTATCGAAAAATCCTGCCTTGTTCTCGAACGTTATTCCTGCGCTATTTCTGTTCTCTTACTTACCGTGATTGGTATTAAATCGGCTTAGTCATATGCGACTAAGCCCTTCCCACTATTATTCACTATCTTTGTAGATGGCGAAAAGTGATTCATTTTCAACAAGCTGATCTCGTGTGAGCACAAACACACCGTCACCGCCATGTTCGAAATTCACCCAGGTGAAGGGCACTTCAGGGAACTGCTCGATGAGATGCACCATAGAGTTGCCCACCTCAACGACCAACAAGCCCTCTTGGGTCAGGTAGTCGGCGGCATTAGCAAGAATGCGCTTAGTGAGATCCAGACCATCACGTCCAGAGGCTAACCCCAACTCAGGCTCATGATGATATTCATCAGGCATATCACCAATATCTTCGGCGTCCACATAAGGAGGGTTGGAGACAATCAGATCATACTGAGGAGCTCTAGGGATAGCGGCAAACATATCAGACTCGATAGGGAATACCCTGTCCATCACGCCGAGAGATTCGATGTTAATCTGCGCCACTTCCAGTGCATCGCTGCTGATGTCGATAGCATCAACTTCGGCATCTTCAAACTCATAGGCGCAGGCGATAGCGATACAGGCACTGCCGGTACAGAGATCTAAGATACGATTCACCGGCTTATTATAGAGCCAAGGACTAAAGCGGTTAGCGATCATCTCGGCAATGGGTGAACGCGGCACCAGCACTCTGTCATCGACATAAAATTCCAAACCGGCGAAAAAAGCACGATTTGTCAGATATGGCACAGGTAAACGCTCGCGTACACGGCGAATGATGAGCTCAACAATCTTATGCTTTTCGCTGCTGGTCAGATTACTGTGGATCACCTGCTGGCCAATCTCCTCTGGCAGGTGCAAAGCATGGAACACTAGGGCTATCGCCTCATCCCACGCATTATCGGTACCGTGACCATAATAGATATTAGCATCGTTAAAACGGCTAACCGCCCAACGCAACATATCGCCGATTGTACGTAATTCCGTCACGGCTTCATCAACAAAAATCTTATCCAAAACTTGCTCCCGCTAGATAGTTCCGACTCATTGTAACTGAACTCTATTCATATGGCATCGGATTCAATAAAATAGCCCCATGAATAGAGAAAAAGATGATGAGTTGGCGCTTTTTTCGGCGCTAACTCAAGGAATAAAACCGCTTAAACAAGATAAGCGGCATTTTGCGGCGCCGCAAAAACCCAAGCGAGAGCTGGAGATCGCCACCACTCAGCTGCATGCCGACAGCTACTTCTCCGATACCTATCAGCCCCTGCTCCCCTTAGAAGGCGCGATGCGCTGGTCAAGAGAAAATGTCGACAGCCATGAGCTTAAGCGGCTCAGACGCGGTGACTATCAACCCGATCTGCTACTGGATCTGCACGGCATGCGTCAAACTGAAGCCAAGCTAGAGCTTGCGGCCTTGATTCAAGCCTGCGTCAAACAGCACAGCCAATGTTGCTGCGTGATGCATGGTCATGGCACCGGCATATTAAAACAGAATATTCCTATGTGGCTGGCGCAACACCCTCAAGTTAAAGCCTTCCATAAGGCGCCAAAAGAATGGGGTGGCGATGCCGCCTTGTTGGTCTTGGTCGAGGTCGGCGAGTTTCCCTCTTGGGAGTAATTAACCCTCTTTAATTAGGACAACAAAAAGGACGCGAAGGCGTCCTTTTTGTATTTATATAGCTATCCGGCTAGCTCACCGTATGGGGGGTATGCTGCCAGCTTAGCGAACCTCGCTCGCCATGTCTGTCGATTAAAGTCACCCCTGAAGTGGCAAACAAAGGCGGTTCGATTCCTGGCACCAACTCGCTGACCATATAGCCCAACAGCGGCATGTGGGCAATCACTAACACATTGTCAGCCTTGTATTGTTCGGCATAAGCCAAGGTCAGATCGGCTGCCATGGTCGGCTCGGCCGAAGGCGTTAATTCATCCAGCACCAACCACTTTCGGGGCTCGGGGAAGTGCTTACTCACTTCCTGCCATGTTTGCTGCGCACGCAGATAGGGACTCACCAGCACGAGATCGAACTCGGTTACATCACGGACCAGCCAGTTACTCATCAATTCGGTTTGATAGCGGCCGATCTCAGTCAGCACACGCTCTCTATCTGAGTGTGCGTGATAACCCGCCTCGCCATGTCGCATCAAATATAGCTTCATACTACTCTCGCTATGATTATTCTTGTTCTACTATGAATTGTAGCGTTAAAGTGCTGCGCAACAAACCTTAAGTCTGTTATTAATTAGTCGAATAACGGATAAGATATTTGCCAAAGTCATTTTTGAAGCCCAATATGTAGGCTACTGCTTTAACGACCTAAACCCCGATGAATATCATACATTTGTCCAGTAAAAGGATGGAGTCAGCCATTGCCCACTTCGACGCCAATCACTAAGAGCCCCAACGATCATCGCCAGTACCAATATGTGCAACTAGCTAACGGGCTGCGGGTACTTTTAGTGGAAGACTTACAGGCACAACAAGCCGCCGCATCGATGGCGGTCAACGTCGGCCATTTCGATGATCCGGCTTCACGTCCTGGCATGGCACACTTTCTTGAGCATATGTTGTTTTTAGGCACAGAAAAATACCCTAACTCAGGTGAGTATCACGCCTTTATTAATCAACATGGCGGCAGCAATAATGCCTGGACGGGTACTGAGCAAACCAACTTTTTCTTCTCTATCGATGCCGAGGTGTTTGAAGAGTCACTGGATCGTTTTAGCCAATTTTTTATTGCCCCCTGCTTTGACCTAGAGCTGGTCGACAGAGAGCGCCATGCCATTGAATCTGAATTTAGCCTCAAGCTGAAAGACGATATTCGCCGTACCTATCAGGTTCAAAAGGAGACAGTTAATCCGGCTCACCCTTTCTCAAAGTTTTCAGTTGGCAATCTCAAAACCTTGGCGGGCAGTGAAGCGACACTACGCCAGGAATTACTGGATTTCTATCAATCTCATTACAGCGCTAATCTGATGACCCTCTGTCTGGTAGCGCCGCTATCACTTGATGAATTGAACCAACTGGCCGACACCTATTTTGCACCGATAAAGAATCGTCACTTGATTAAGCAGTATCCTGACGTGGCGATTTATGAGCCAGCTCAGCTACAGCAGCAGATCAATATTGTTCCACTCAAAGAGCAAAGGCGCGTTGCCATTACCTTTCCCCTACCCGCCATCGACCGCTTTTATCAGCGAAAGCCGCTGACCTTTATCAGCCACCTATTGGGCTATGAAGGTAAAGGAAGTTTACTGAGTCACCTGAAAGAACAGGGACTGGCCATCAATCTCTCGGCCGGCGGCGGCGTCAACGGCTACAACTTTAAAGACTATAACATCAGCATTCAGCTCACCGAAAAAGGGCTGCAACAGCTCGATGATGTGATACAGGCAAGCTTTGAATATCTGAAATTAATTAAAACCCAAGGCATGGAGGCGTGGCGTTATCAGGAGAGAGCTAATTTACTTAAGCTCGCCTTTAAATATCAGGAGCAGATAAAACCTCTTGATCTGGCCAGTCACCTCAGCATCAATATGCATCACTATCAGGTGGTCGATCTAATCTACGGCGACTACCGCATGGATGGATTAGATGTGAGCCAGGTGAAAGAGCTGCTGGATTTAATGAGTCCTGACAACCTACGTATACAGCTCATCTCGCCAGATCTGGACACAGAGAAACAGGCGGCCTGGTATCACTCCCCCTATCAGATGAAGCCGATCGCCAGCGAAAGGTTAGTATCCTGGCGTGACCCAGAGATCAGAGAATCCCTTAAGTTACCAGAGGCGAATCCCTTCATTATCGAAGACTCGATTGCCAGAGAAGACAAGAGCGATCACCCAGTACCAGTTATCGTCTGTCAGGAAGCGGGTTACCGCATCTGGCACAGAAAAGATGATGAGTTTAATGTGCCTAAGGGGCATATGTATCTGTCGTTAGACTCCCACCAAGCTGCCGCCACGCCAAAGCATGCCGCCCTAACCCGGCTGTATGTTGAAATGCTGCTCGACTACCTTACCGAGTTTACCTATCCCGCCGAGGTCGCAGGGCTGAGTTACAACATCTACCCTCACCAAGGGGGCATCACACTGCATCTTACCGGCTTAACGGGCAAACAGGAGGCTCTGTTATCTCTACTCATCAACAAGGCCAGAGAGCGTAACTTTACCCAAGAAAGATTTAAGCAGATCAAGAAACAGATCTTACGCAACTGGATTAACCAAAGCCGAGCCAAACCCATCTCGCAGCTCTTTACCAGCTTGACGGTTACCCTGCAAAAACGCAGTTATGAACCGCAGCGTATGGCCGAAGAGCTTGAAGATATCACCTTAGATGATCTGCATAATCATGTGCGCGCATTTTACGAGAAGATTCATCTCGAAGGACTCGTCTACGGTGACTGGCTAACCGAAGAGGCCCAGGCACTGGGTAAACGACTGGATCATGTACTCTCGTTAGTATCGACCCCTAGCGGCGAATCAGAGCGTGAGTTGATCAAACTCGAGAATGTCGGCACCTTGATGCGCGAAGTGAATGTTAACCATCAAGACAGCAGTATCATAGTGTATTACCAATCTTCGCAGACTACTCCATTAAAAATGGCTCTGTTTAGTCTATTAAATCACACCATGTCGTCGACCTTCTTCCATGAGCTGAGAACCAAACGCCAATTAGGCTACATGGTGGGCACAGGTTACCTGCCACTAAATCGTTATCCGGGCATGATCTTCTATATACAATCGCCCACCGCAGGCCCTCTTAAGTTACTTGAGGCGATAGATGAGTTCATTGCCGACTTTAATTACGCCGTAATGCAAATAACCAACGATCAGTGGGAGCTCACAAAACAGGGCCTTATCAATCAGATAATGGAGCATGACTCCAATCTAAAGACCCGAGGTCAGAGGTACTGGTCGAGCATAGGTAATAAAGATTATGAATTTAATCAAAGAGAATTGGTTGCTGAGCAGATTACCAAGCTGACCCGCTCCGATCTGATCAAATTTATGATGCAGAAGATGCGAACCAAACATGGTGACCGCTTGATCCTGTTTACAACAGGAGAGCAACACAGAAACCAAGAGCAGTTAACGTCTGACAATATGATCACCGATCTAAGAAGCTTTAAGCAACGCGCGGCAAAGTTTAACTACTAACTCTCTTCTGAGGCCCGAGGAAGGGCCTTTTGCCTGACATTGACAGAAATAACTTACCAACGAGATACCGAGCAAACCACTGACCTAGACCACTTTACAAACAAATAAGATGGCCAACTACCAAGCGCACAGCATAAAACACTAAGCAACAATGAAAATGAGAGTAATTTACAAACAAGAAAATTCAGTGTTCTTTTGACAAATCCCCCTGTTTCTGAATAAAGTAGGTTAAATAACTGTTGCCTATGCATTAATGGCTAATAATCAGACTAATAATTATGCCTACATTCTTATCTCGATTTCTACTTTCACTGCTAATGGCCCTGACCGTCTCCGGCTATGTTTTTGCAGGCAGTGAAAACCCATCCATTAAACTTAATGGGCATATATACAGTGTCCCTGAAGGATTATCCCAAAGTACTGTGACATCTATCGTCGAAGATGATAATGGCTATGTATGGGTCGGAACGTTAAATGGTTTAAATAGGTTTGACGGGCATGAATTTAAGCATTATTTAGCAGATAATAAAAGTGGATTACCTAGCTCGTTTATTCGTAGCTTAAGCTTTACAAAAAACTCAGAATTACTAGTTGGCACTGATAGCGGCATTGTTTACTTTGAACCAGAATTAGATAAATTTATAGAAAAGAAAATTAGCCTCGACAACAATAACATTGCTATCTGGAGTATTTACAGTGACAAAAACATCCTTATTTTAGGAACAGACAACGAACTCATCATATTCAATGAAGGAATAGTTGTAAAAAAATACCCGGAAATAAAAGAAGCAAAAAAAATAGTTTCCACAAATGATGAGTACATAATAAAAACATATAACGGTGAACTTTATAGAATCAATAAGAGTCTAGATCTCCCTGAACTAATAGGTAGTAACATCCTAGATGTCACATCTACAGAAAATGAATTCATCTATATCGATAACAGTTCAATAAACTTTAACAAAATTGACTTTAAAATATCAAATAGCAATAAACTAACAAATATACATGCCTCCAAAAACATCATATTTGCCACTAATGAAAACTCAATTTTTGAAATTAAAGAAAAATCAATCATAAAAATTGGAACCATAGATAAAAAAGCTGAATTTGGCAGCGTTTCCTACTTTTACACCACAGAAAACTCAAAGTATATAGGTCTAATAAACGAAGGACTACTGGAGGTAAAGGATTCTAAAAATTTAATATCTAATCTTAGTAATTTCGATAAGAACATATGGCATTTTAGTACAGACAAATTTAAAAACATCCTTGTTTCATCAGATGATGAGTATGTAAAACTCTATGATAAAAAACTGAACCTTATAAAAAAAATCAACACTGGAATCCAAGGATATAAAAATACAATTTCGATAGGAGACGATATATACATTGGAAGCCACAAAGGTTTGTTTTCCCTGAGAAATGACAAGATAATCCAAATCCTAAATGACACGATTACAGTATTAACCAGCAATGAAAAAATACTGTATGCAGGGACATCTAATGGTAAGCTCCACATTTTTGATAACAACAATGAACTACTTACCATTGAGACGCAAGATAACGCCCCTATATTAGGAGTCTTAAACTTTAAAGACAATGAACTGTATATTGCGTCACAAAGTGGCTTCTATCAATACAAAAACAAGTCATTAGTAAAAATTGACGACCAGATAACATTCAGTTTAGAGATTTCAAATGATAACGTAATATTAGGAACCTCTACATCTATAAAATCATACTCCCCCAATGATTCCACTTTAAAGACGTTATTTTCAAACAACAAAGATATCTACTCTATAAAATTCATCAATGATTACATAGTCGCTGCATCAATAGGAGAAATAATTCTACTTTCAGAAAACTCCCATTGGTCTTTTCCCACAAACTATGGCAGCCAGCATGAGTACAATACTCCAAGCAGCATAAAATATGGCAATGAACATGTTTTATTTGGCGGTATTGATGGCGCAAGCTTGGTCGATTTAAATAAAATAAACAACTACATAAGAAAAGACATCAAACCTAGCACAATAGTCAAAGACCTACTTATATTTAACACTCCAATAGAAATTGGCTCCAGCTACTTAAGCAAATCAATATCACACACTAAAAAAATAACCCTAAAGTATTCAGACTACCCATTTACATTCAAATTCATTACACCCAATGCCCCTATTGACAATTTAGAGTACTTCTATCAAATGGAAGGGCTTTCCGAAGATTGGATAGAGTCTAAAGGAAACAACTCTTCCACTTATACTAACCTTTCACCCGGCAATTATAATTTTAATGTTTATGCTGTTAACCCCATAACAAAAAGCAAAGGTGAAACGACTTCAATTAATATAGATATCACCCCTCCTTGGTGGCTATCTATTCAAGCTAAGCTTGTGTATCTAATGATTACACTGTTGATTACAGGTGCGATTGTCAAAGCAGCGCTGAGAAGACGAGAGGTACAGCGACAAATCGCCAAGTCTGAAGAGCGTTTAAAGCTATCATTGTGGGGTAGCGGCGATGAAATGTGGGACTGGGATATCGAAACAGGTCAAATTTATCGCTCTAATATCTGGGGCTCTCTCGAATTTCCGCGAGATGGTCAACGCTCTGGTGAAGCAGGTGAAGAGAGTAACATCCATCCCATGGACCAAGAGCGAGTCAATACCGCGCTCAACAAACATTTCTATGGCGAAACCGATCATTTTGAAGCCGCCTATCGCGTCAAAGGCAAAGATGACCAATGGATCTGGATCTTGGATAGGGCAAAAATCGTTGAGCGTGATGAAAATGATAAAGCCCTGCGTATGACAGGTACCATCAAAAACATCAGTAATTTTAAACAGGCAGAAGAGCAACTAAGGCTGTTTGAACGCGCCATCGAAAATATTTCTGAAGGCATGTTCATCTTAGACAATAAATTTAAGTTTGTTGAGGTCAACGAAGCCTGTTGTGATCTCTGTGAAAAAAGTCGCAATGACTTTATCGGCGAACTCTTTCAGTTTGACCTATACCCCGAGAGCTACTCAGAACAGATTCGACATATTCTGCAACAGCAAGGTAGTTGGAGTAACGAGGTTGAATCCTCCAGGGGGGATGGAAGCAGCTTCCTAATGGAACTAACGGTCGACGCTATCTACGATGAACAGGGAGTACTCTCCCATTATGTAGGCGTGTTCTCCGATATCTCTCGTCGTAAACAGCAAGAAGAAGAGCTAAGAAAGCTCACCAACAATGACCTGCTGACCAGTTTACCTAACCGTTCAAGCTTAATGGTCACCCTAGGGAACTTAGTTAAAAAAGATACTCACCACACCCTAATGGTCTTGGACTTAGATAATTTCAAGAAGATTAACGACTCCTTAGGTCATCAGGTCGGTGATGAACTCCTAATTAAAGTAGCAAGGCGCATCGAGTCAACAGTCCCCTACCACACCAGCATCTATCGTCTGGGCGGCGATGAGTTTGCCATACTCGTTGACAATAACCCTGATATTGGTTCCAGCGCCGTTATCGCTAATCATGTGGTTGACGCCTTCTCTAGCCCATTTGAACTGACAAAAGATAGAGTCGTTGTTGGAGTAAGTATAGGTATCGTTCTCTACCCAGAAGACGATCAGAATGAACAGGCGCTGCTACGTAAAGCTGACATAGCCATGTATCATGCAAAATCGGCTGGCGGCAATCGCTACCAATTTTATTCAGAATCTCTGAACCGCAATGCAATACGTCAACTTGAAGTAGAGAACCTGATCCGTGAAGGTTTAAGAGACGATCTCTTCGAAGTCTACTACCAACCTAAGATTGACCTCAAAAGTAGTAAGATGGCTGGGATGGAAGCTCTTGTCAGACTAAATCACCCCAAGCACGGCCTGATCTCCCCTGGCGAATTTATTCCTCTGGCAGAGGAAAACGGGCTTATCGTCGAAATCGGCGAAGTAGTATTACGTAAAGCCTGCTTTGCTGCGCAAAATTGGCGCCGTCAAAAGTTGTTCAACGGCCGGGTTGCTGTCAATTTATCATCACAACAATTCGCACTTCCGGACCTACAGCAGCGAATAGAGTCAATTTTACGTCTAACTCAACTCCCAGCTGCCAACCTTGAGCTGGAAATTACCGAAGGAACCGTCATAAAACAGCCAGAAAAGGCGATAAAAGTTATGATGCAACTCTCTAAAATGGGCGTCAGCCTGGCGTTAGACGATTTCGGCACCGGATATTCATCACTGTCATATTTAAAGCGCTTCCCTATCGACACCCTTAAAATCGATAAGGCCTTTGTTGACGACATAGATAAATCTGACAGAGATCTGAAAATGGTCGACTCTATCATTACCATAGCCCACAACATGGGACTCTCAGTTGTCGGTGAAGGGGTCGAAGAAGCATCTCAACTAAATATACTCAAAGCTTTAAAGTGTGAAGAAATTCAGGGCTTTATCTATAGCAAGGCTGTCGATGAAACCTGCTTTACTGAGCTGCTAAAGCAAGAAATTTTTAGCTATAAGCCAGTATCCAGCCACAAAAAAGCCTAATGTTTAAAATGCAAAAATTTAGCCAATCAAGGATAAAATTTAACTAAAAAGGAGAATATTTAAAAGTTGGCATAACATCTGCAACATATCTCTCAGAAACCAACAGTGAACAAATATTTGACACTGAACTTCAACAACCCTGAGAGATTAAGACAATGATTAACGGACTAGTTACTGCCATCGCTTTAGCATTTAGTTGTTCTACAGCTAATATAAATACTTCTTTAGAGAATTGTAACCTACACGAAACTCTTCAGGGATCACCAAACATCAAGTTCAAGCCTGTTGAACTCGCTGGTTCACCAAACATCAAGTTTAAGCCTGTTGAACTCGCTGGTTCACCAAACATCAAGTTTAAGCCCGTTGAACTCGCTGGTTCACCAAACATCAAGTTTAAGCCTGTTGAACTCGCTGGTTCACCAAACATCAAGTTTAAGCCTGTTGAACTCGCTGGTTCACCAAACATCAAGTTTAAGCCTGTTGAACTCGCTGGTTCACCAAACATCAAGTTTAAGCCTGTTGAACTCGCTGGTTCACCAAACATCAAGTTTAAGCCCGTTGAACTCGCTGGTTCACCAAACATCAAGTTTAAGCCTGTTGAACTCGCTGGTTCACCAAACATCAAGTTTAAGCCTGTTGAACTCGCTGGTTCACCAAACATCAAGTTTAAGCCTGTTGAACTCGCTGGTTCACCAAACATCAAGTTTAAGCCTGTTGAACTCGCTGGTTCACCAAACATCAAATTCATCAACTCAGCCGTTGCTTAAGTCTTAAGGAGAATGATTATGTTAGATTCATTGAAAAAAGCTCTTGGACTTACTCACAAACCAGAGCGAAAGAAGGTACAGCTACCTGAAGGCCTAAATCACCTAGAAGTGATCCCTGCTAAAGGTTGGTGGAATTAATTGAATTTCACCCTCTTAGTAAAACCAGACACATAAAAAAGGAGCTATCAAGAGCTCCTTTTTTGATCCTGCGATATTCCACTAGCGATAATCTCAATGGACTTTATCCGCACTTGGTAAAACCGGTTGGGCTATAAAGCAGAATAGCGAAGCCATCACACTTTAATCGCGACGCTATGCCTACCCTGCACTCGCTTTAGCGCGAAACGCTTGTGGGTACTCAGTAGCGGATAAGCAACAGGCCCTAACACAAGCCCTAAGACGGCCCAACGCTTTACCCCTAGACCAGCTCGAAATGCCAGGTTTCCCATCGCCAGACTGCTCACAGTCAACACACTAAGAATAAGTACCATCACAGAAAATACCTCAAAACAACCGCGCTAAAGAAACTGAAAATCGCAAAAATGAGCTGAGCATCATACCTGAACCCAACCAATATCTGAACAAAAAACAGGCAAAAAATATCCTAGGGCAAAAAAAATGCGGCATCATGTTGCCGCATTGTTAAATTCAAAATTAATTAATCGTAAAACTTAGCACCAGATTCGGCCATCTCGACTAATCGGTCACAAGGCGTAAAACGATCACCAAACTCACTTTGGTAACGCTTTAATGTCTCAACCAAGTGTTTCGCACCTAACGAGTCCATGTAACGGAAAGGGCCACCTAAGAATGGTGGGAATCCGATACCAAAAATCGCACCGATATCACCGTCTCTTGGCGAGGCAATGATCCCCTCTTCCAGACAACGAACCGCCTCGTTAAGCATCTGCATGACACAACGCTCGGCAACTGCTCTTGGTTCTTTATCTGTACCAGGAGTTAGTCCAAGCACACCATAGACACTTTCATCGACCAGTTTCTTCTTCGCTTTGTTACCATATTGGTAGAAGCCCTTGCCATTCTTACGCCCCTTACGATCGTCAGCGAGTAGCTTGTCAAAGGCAGCTGGCGCCTTAAAGCGCTCACCAAGCTCTTTTTCAAGAATGGGCGAGATCTTAGCTCCCACATCGATACCCACTTCGTCAAGCAAGGTCATGGGGCCTACAGGGAAACCAAACTTCACCAGCGCTTTATCGAGATGTTCGACACTCTGCCCCTCTAACAACAGATTCGCCGCCTCATTCATGTAGAGCGCCAAAATACGATTAACGTAGAAGCCAGCACCATCTTTCACCACGATTGGCGTCTTACCCTGTTTACGGGCAAAGGCCACAGTAGTTGCAATGGTCCGAGGCGAAGTTTTCTCATGGGCAATGACCTCAACCAGTGGCATCTTTTCTACTGGTGAGAAATAGTGCAAACCAATCACATTTTCAGGACGCTCAGCAGCCTCGGCGATCTGTTTGATCGGCAGTGAGGAGGTATTCGAGGCGAAAATAGTATGTTCGCCACATTCACGCTCAACATCCTTCACCATCTGATGTTTTAGATTGAGATCTTCAAATACCGCTTCCACCACCATATCCGCATCTTTGATGCCTTTATATTCGGTGGTCGTGGTCATCAGCGCCATCAGGTTATCCCGTACAGCCGGTGTCATATGGCGACGCTTAACCCCTTTGGCCAGCAACTTATAGGCATAAGCGAGCGCATTGCTCAAACCCGTTTCGCTGATATCTTTCACCCGCACAGGGATCTTGGCCTTAGTGGTAGTGACAGAAGCGATTCCGCCGCCCATCAAACCACCGCCCAATACCATCACCTTCTTGACGGCCTTAGGCGATACATCACCGGCGCCAGATTCTTTCTTCATCTCTGTGGTCGCAAAGAAGATGCTTCTCAAGGCTTCAGACTCGCTAGAAACCACCAGATCGCCAAAATGCTGAGCTTCCACCTCAAGGCCTTTCACCATATCTTTGGTCATGCCTTGGCGTACACAGTCGATGATCTTCTCTGGCGCAGGATAGTTACCCTGGGTCTTCTTGTTAACCTGCTTAAGTGCCTGATCGAAGATGATGTTACGCCCCACAGGCGTGCCCTCTAACAGCTTCTCAACCAAAGAGACCTTACGCTTCTTAGCCGGACGTGCTCCAGCCAGTGCCATCTCGACTGCCGTTTGCAGTAAAATAGACTCGGGCACCACATCATCTACCAAGCCTAATTTCAGGGCCTGCTTGGGTCTTAGCTGTTTGCCGGTCAGCATCATATCTAACGCCTTGGCAATGCCTACCAAACGCGGCAGACGCTGGGTTCCACCGCCACCTGGCAACAAGCCAAGCTGAACTTCAGGCAGACCTAACATGGTCTTGTTGCTATCACTGCAGACACGTTGATGACAGGCAAGCGCCAGCTCAAGACCACCGCCGAGGCAGGCACCATTTATGGCCGCAACCACAGGAATGGTTAACGACTCAAGCGCGAAAAACACCTCATGGCCCTGCTTGGATAACTCGCGTGCATCGCCTGCTGTGCTGCAGGCATCAAGCATGGAAATATCGGCACCTGCAACAAATGAGTCTTTCTTACCCGAGATAATCACCACACCGCGGATACTGGCATCGCTCTTAATCTCGGCCAACATCTCACAGATCTCAGGACCAAACTCGGCCCTCAAGGTATTCATGGTCTCACCCGGCACATCCATGGTCAGCACAGCGATGCCGCTATCGAGACGACTTAATGTAAAACTCTTTTCCATGAGATCACTCCACTTCTACTATCATTGCTGCACCTAAACCACCTGCCGCACAAGCCGTTGCCAGGCCAGTACCGCCGCCACGTCGTTTTAGCTCACGACATACCTGAGTGATCAAACGGGTTCCCGTTGCCGCAAAGGGATGGCCATAGGCCAATGAGCCGCCTAAAACGTTAAACTTAGTCATATCGATGTCGCCAATGGCGCGGTCGCGGCCAAGCTTCTCTTTGGCAAACTTCTTCGAGGCAAACATCTGCATGTTGGCGAGCGTCTGCGCCGCAAAGGCCTCATGCATCTCGATTAAAGTCAGATCTTCAAGCTCCATACCGGCACGTTTCAGTGCCAGTGGCGTTGCATAGGAAGGCCCCATCAACATATCCTGCCACACATCGATGGCGCTAAAGGCATAGCTCTTGATATAGCCGATAGGCTCATAGCCGAGCGCCTTTGCGCGGCTCTCGCTCATCAGTAGTACCGCCGAAGCACCATCGGTTAGCGGCGTACTGTTAGCTGCAGTTACCGAACCGTGCTTGCGATCGAATGCCGGGCGCAACTTAGCGTAGGAATCCAGAGAAGAGTTCTCACGAATGTTATTGTCTCTATCGATAAAGGACTTATAAGGCGGCACATGAGCCACCATCACTTCATCACGTAGATGGCCTGAATCCCAGGTCTCTGTCGCTAGGGTATGAGAGCGGTGCGCCAGCGCATCCTGATCGGCGCGGCTAATATTGTAGGTCTTTGCCATCTGCTCGGCAGTCTGTCCCATAGACAATCCGGTCGAGTATTCGGCAACCGCAGGGGGAACGGGTAAAAGATCTTTGAGCCCTAGACGGCGGATAATTGACCATTTCTGCCCTAAACTGCGGGCCTTATTCAGATCCACCAGGGCGTGGGCTAACTTCTTTGATACACCAATGGGCAGTACAGACGAAGAGTCCGCACCGCCGGCAATGCCTATCTCGATGTTGCCCGTCATGATGGATTCGGCCACATTGACCGTTGACTGAAAACTGGTAGCACAGGCGCGTGTTACGCTGTAAGCGTCGGTAGAGACGTCCATGCCAGTCCCTAACACTATCTCGCGGGCGATGTTAGGCGCTGCAGGCATCTGCACCACCTGACCATAAACAAGCTGCTCAATTTCTTTCGGGTCTAATTCACTGCGAGACAAGAGTTCATTAACCACCATCTTGCCCATATCCAGCGCCGACACCCCATGAAAAGCGGTCGCCTGCTTAGCGAAAGGGGTTCTTAGCCCCATCACTATCGCGATGCGATCACCCTTCGCATTCCTTACTTGCTGTAATTCACTCATCTTTTGCCCTCGTGACGCGTCTGATAGAAACGCTTCTATTAACGCCGTTATTATTCTTCCCTACCCCGTTGTTCTCTTTTTGTAACAGCTTCACAACAGGTCAGACCATCAAAGTGTGATCTGATTCTAACTTCTTATTTCAAGGTTTTAAACACCCGTTTGGTTTTTAAACAACAAATATCGAAAAAGATGTTGATTAACAATGTTTAATAAATGCGAATTTTGCGGCTAACTCTGGTTTAAATCCCCGTTTAAGCATGTTAACTTAATTTGCTGAATGGAAATTGGCACAGCCCAATCCTAGCAGGCCCTCTGCTTAAGTCATGGAGTGCGATAAACCATTTACCACTGAATTTTTTACTCAACACGCTGTCTACAGCTCACACAATTAAATAATACCGAGTAGCATCATGCCGTTAAGTCGATTTCATGCATTACGTGAATACCTGGATAAAGTGATCCTGGGTCAACCCACTCTTACCGAAAACTTACTGATCGCACTGATTGCCGATGGTCACTTATTGGTTGAAGGCCCACCAGGCCTAGCCAAAACCCGAGCGGTTAAAGCGTTAAGCGATGGCGTTGAGGGTGACTTCCACCGTATTCAATTTACCCCGGATCTGCTGCCGGCCGATCTGACCGGCACCGATATCTATCGCGCCCAAACGGCTACTTTCGAATTTGAAGCCGGCCCTATCTTTCACAACTTGATTTTGGCTGATGAGATCAACCGCGCCCCGGCAAAGGTGCAATCAGCTTTACTTGAAGCCATGGCCGAAGGCCAGGTCACTGTGGGTAAACAAAGCTATAAACTGCCTAAGCTGTTTCTGGTGATGGCAACCCAAAACCCACTGGAAAACGAGGGTACCTATCCCCTACCAGAAGCCCAGCTGGACCGCTTCTTAATGCACCTGAATTTGGATTATCCGAGTGCTGAAACCGAATTTGAGATCATGCGCTTATCACGTAGTGAAGCCATTACTCAGCAGCTTCCTAAGGTAGCGCCTATCGCCCAGGACGAAGTCTTCGCCGCCCGAAAAGCGGCATTGGATATCTATCTGGCCGAGCCGCTGGAGCAATATATCGTCAATATCGTGATGGCCACCCGACAACCACAGCAATATAGCGATCAGCTCGCCAACTGGCTGGAGTATGGCGTCAGCCCCAGGGCAACGATTTCCATCGAGCGCTGTGCCCGTGCCCGCGCTTGGTTGATGGAGCGCGACTTTGTCTCGCCTGAAGATATTCAAGCCGTAGTCCCTAATGTGCTACGCCACCGTCTGCTGCTGAGCTATCAGGCGCAGGCAGAAGGCGTAAGTGCCGATCAGGTGATCGACCATATCCTTAGTCAGGTTGCGGTGCCTTAATGGAACAGAATGCTTTACCCCTGTTTGCCGATGGTGTGTCGCTCAATCAAAAAGAGCTGCTAGCCTGCCAAAATCTGGCCAGAGCCCTGCCCGAACGCAGAACCAAGGCGCGAGCCGCATTGGCCGGACACAGAGCCAGCAGCATCAAGGGACGCGGGATGGAGTTTGCCGAGGTGCGCCATTACCAGAGCGGTGATGATGTGCGCACTATAGACTGGCGGGTCACTGCCAGAACCGGCAAGGCCCATACCAAGTTGTTTGTCGAGGAGCGTGAACGTCCGGTGCTGTTACTGCTGGATCTCAGCCACAGCCTCTATTTCGGCTCAAGCTTAATGCTGCAGTCGGTTCAGGCCGCCCATCTGGCCGCCACCCTTGGCTGGGCCGCGGTAGGCCATGGCGATCGCTTAGGCGCGCTGATTGCCAGCGAGGCAGAACACCTAGAGCTTAAGCCCCGCAGCAGACAAACCGGCATGTTGGCGTTAATCTCGGCCGTAGAAAAGGTACATCAACACCAGTTGGCCCAGATGGCCAACCCGGCCAAACAGCCAGACCATATATTCAGTGCCTGCCAGCGACTCAGACGCATTGCCAAACCTGGCTCACTCATCTGGATCATCAGTGATGGCAGTCATTTTAATCCGCAATGCTTAGGGCCTTTGAGTGAGCTAAAACGCCATTGCGACATTGGGGCGTTTTTAATCACTGACCCACTCAGACAAGGCACACTGAAACTGCCATCTCAGTTTCAGTTTCCTGTCAGAGATGGCGGTAAGGAGCTGATGCTAGATAGACGCAGCTACAACGCCTGGCTCGCTCAGCAACAGACACAGCAACAAGGATTTATCACCATGATGAATCAGATCAACGCACGCCCGAGAACCATAAGTGCGGCGCAGCCCTTAAATCAGCAGATGGGAGCCTTGAGGTAGATGCAAGTGGCTCCGCAATCCGGCCTGGCTGCAATGCAGGATATTATTACCCCAGATCCTATCGGGCTATGGCCCCTCGCCTACGGCTACTACTTGCTGGCACTTTTGCTACTGTTAGTCGTTTGTGGCCTTGTTATCTATCTTAAGCGCAGACGTAAACACCTAGCCGCCAAACGTGAGGCCTTAAAGCTGCTCAGTCAACTTGAGGCAAGCGATCCCCAGCTGCCCCATAGCGTTAACGCCTTGCTTAAACGCAGCGCCATGAGTTACTTGCCGCGGGAGCAGGTCGCCTCTTTGCAAGGAGCAGCTTGGTATGACTGGCTTAAAAAGCAGGTACCCGGCATAGACCCTCACTTGGCTACCTTGCTAGAAAAACGCTTCCAGTCAGCAGAGCTATCCGCTGATGAGGCATCGCAATTACTCGCGGGCGCTCAAGCCTGGCTGCAACAGGCCCTCCCCCTAAAACAGAGCAAGGAGGCGCCATGTTCACGCTAGCCTGGCCCTGGTTAATACTCCTGCTCCCTTTGCCGCTGATCTTTGCCCGCAGCAAACAAACCGCTCAGGTCAAGGGTGGCCAACTGCAACTGCCAGGCGTCGCAGACACCCGCGCCATAGGTCAACACAGCGCCAATCCCAGCGCCCGCTGGCCCTACTGGCTACTCTGGTCGCTGCTGGTTATCGCCGTTGCCCGCCCGCTCTGGGTTGGTGATGCCATAGAGCTGCCCAGTAAAGGCCGGGATCTTATGCTGGCGGTGGATCTGTCAGGCAGTATGCAGATTGAAGATATGGTGCTTGAGGGCAAGACGGTCGACAGATTTACCATGGTGCAAGAGGTGATGAGCGAGTTTATCGAGCGCCGTAAGGGCGATAAGCTTGGGCTGATCCTGTTTGCCGATCACGCCTACCTACAAGCGCCCCTCACACAAGACAGACGCTCGGTTGCTCAGTTTCTCACCGAGGCCCAGATTGGCCTAGTAGGTAAACAGACGGCCATTGGTGAAGCCATCGCTCTGGCAGTTAAACGCTTCGACAAGGCGCAGCAGAGTAATCGCGTATTGATTCTGCTGACCGATGGTTCCAATAACTCTGGCAGTATCACTCCAGAGCAAGCCGCCGATATCGCCGCTAAGCGCGGCATCACTATCTACACTATTGGCGTGGGCGCCGAGGTGTTGGAACGTCGAACCCTATTCGGTAAAGAGCGGGTCAATCCGTCGATGGATCTTGACGAAGACCAGCTCACCCTGCTGGCGCAAAAAACCAATGGCCGCTATTTCAGGGCACGCAATTCAGACGAGTTGCAGGGGATCTACCAAGAGATAGATAAGCTCGAACCTACCGACAGCGATCAGCTCAGTTATCGCCCCCAAGCCGAGCTCTTCTTTTACCCCTTAGCCTTGGCTATGCTGATCAGTGTATTGATAATGTTAACCCGCCTTGCTGCCGTGCAGGCTTTAGTTCAACGCTTCCCCCGGAGAGGCTCATGATCCATTTTCTCCGCCCCGAATGGCTTTTAGCCCTTATTCCACTCGCGCTATTGCTCTGGCAACTTAAACGCCAGCAATATCAGGCCTCAAGCTGGAATCGTTATATCGCGCCTCATCTGGCCAAAGTATTGGTCAGCGGTCAGGCGACCACAAAAAAAGGTCAATTAGGTCTCATCAGCTTCATCTGGCTGGTCGGGATCCTGGCGCTGTCCGGCCCGGCGCTGACCAAGCAAAACCTGCCGGTTTTTGAGTCAAACCTTGGCAGGGTGATAGTGATGGATATGTCACTTTCCATGTATGCGACCGATCTGGCGCCCAACCGTCTAACACAGGCAAAATTTAAGGCGACGGATCTGATCAAGAGCCTTAAAGAGGGCGAAACCGGCCTGGTCGCCTATGCCGGGGACGCCTTTACCATCAGCCCACTCACGCGGGATAAGGCCACCTTACTTAACCTGCTACCCACCCTCTCACCTGAGATCATGCCGGTATTGGGTTCTAATCTGCCCGCTGCGATAAGTCAGGCCAAGCAATTACTACTGCAGGGCGGTCATCTCAAAGGCGAGATTATCTTAGTGACTGACGGGATCAACCCTGAGCAGATTAGTGACACTAAATCGCTATTGGCAGACAGCCAGTATCGCCTGTCGATAATGGCAATGGGCACAACTCAGGGCGCAGCCATCCGCTTGCCCGATGGGCAATTAATGCGGGATAATAGCGATCAGGTGGTGGTAAGCAAAACGAATCTCAATCAGCTTGGCACCTTGGCCAACCACAGTGGTGGTGAGCTATTTAGCTATCGCGCCGATGGCCAAGACCTCGAATCCCTCATTGATAGCCTAAGCCAGGAGACAGATGCTAAGGCCTCTGAGCTCGAAGGAGAAACCTGGCAAGATCTTGGCCCTTATCTCACCTTGCTTTTGCTGCTCCCTGTCCTGCTGAGTTTCAGGCAGGCGTTCGCGGCGATTGCCTGTTTTCTGGTATTAGCGCCGAGCCCTCAGGCACAGGCCATCAGCTGGCAACACCCTTTCAGCACGGACGATCAACGCGCCATGCAGGCCTATCAGGCAGACCAGCATCAGCAGGCTGCTGAGCTGTTTAACTCGCCCCAATGGAAAGCCTCAGCGCTCTATAAAAGTGGTGACTATCAGCAGGCGCTGGCGCTATTCGAGCAAGATGATTCCGCCAATGGCTTATACAATCAGGGCAATAGCCTGATGCAGCTCAATGACCTCGACAAGGCGATTGAGCGTTATCAGCAGGCACTGGATAAAGATCCTCAGCTGACCCAGGCCAAGCAAAACCTTGAGCTGGCTAAGCAGCTCAAAGAGCAACACACACAAGATGGAGACGGTCAAGAGCAATCTGATCAGGATGAGAGTCAACAGGACGCTCAACAGGAAAAGTCTCAGCAAGAGCAATCTGAGCAAAATGCTGATCAAGATAATGGTGAGCAAGGCAATGCTAGCCAAGACGGCGCTGGTCAAGACAACGCAGGCCAAGACAGTCAAGGACAAGACAGCCAAGGACAAGAGAGCGAGCAGCAGGCAAACCAAAATAGTGAGCCATCTCAATCTAGTGACGGCAATTCATCCGAGCAGGCCGACTCTGAGCAAGATAAATCAGCTAAGAAGAATCAGGAAAGCTCATCTCAAGACAATGAAAATCAGTCTGGCGAGCAGCAGTCATCGTCATCGCCAAATAATGATGCGCAAATGAGTGCCGATCCCGAGCAAGCGGACAAGTCAGGGCTAGCCGCTCAAGAGCATCAAGCTGAAAGCGAGCGGTCGAATGCTCAAGCCGATATGGCACAGGGCAACCCCAGCGAGTCAGATGAACAAGGTGAGACAGACGCTCAAACCAACGCCGCCATGAGCAATGTCATCGCCCCCGAGGAGCTGCCACCTGAGATGCAACGCGCCCTCACCGGGGTGATTGACGATCCTCAGGTGCTGCTGCGCAACAAGATGCAACTGGAATATCAAAAACGCCGCCGTCAAGGCGCGACCATAAAGGACAATCAACAGTGGTAATACGACACCTTTTGACCTTAGCCTGTGTGGCACTTTGTTTATCGACCCCAGCCTATGCATTGACCAAGGTAGAAACCTCGGTAGACAGAAACCCGGCGATTCAGGGCGAATACCTGGTGCTCAGCATCAAGGCCGATGACGATGTGGACAATGCCAGTCTGGATACCAGCGCCCTGTTGAAAGACTTTATTGTCGGACGCACCAGCGTCAGTCGCAGTACCCAGATCATGAACTTCGATGCCAGTAAAGAAACTCGCTGGCAGATCCTCCTGGCGCCTAAAAAGACCGGCACAATAGTGATCCCGGCGATGACCATAGACAACATCAGCTCAGACCCTATCAATCTCAAGGTGGTGGCGCCGGGTAGCCAACCCGAGCAGATGAAAAACCTCTTTATTCGCAGCAACGTCTCCACCGAAACTGCCTATGTGGGTCAGTTGATCACCTATAAGGTTAAGCTCTACCTGGGCGTCGAGTTGCAGCGAGGTGTACTCAGCGCGCCCAATGTCGAGGGGGCCCAGCTCAAGCAGCTAGGCGATGATGTCGATGGCCATGAGATCATCGATGGCAGACGCTACCGAGTGATCGAACGAACCTATAGCCTGATCGCCGACAAGCCCGGCAACCTGTCACTCTCGGGCGCGAGCTTTTCAGGTGATGTGTTAGTGGAGTCCTCCCGTCGCGGCGGCATGTTCTCTTTTAACGAAAGTCGCCCCATGCAGGCCAAAGCCGCCCCGAGCGAAATAACCGTATTACCTATCCCCGATAGCTATCAGGGCGACTGGCTGGCAAGCGATCTTGTAGTGCTAAAAGAAGATTGGCCGCAAGATCAAGAGTTTCAAGTTGGCGTACCTATTACCCGCAACATCAGCCTATTAGCATCCAACGCCGACGACACTAGCTTACCCGAGATAGCACTGGCACTGCCCGATACCTTTAAAAGCTATCCTGAGAAGCCACAGCGCAAAACCTATGTGCGCGAAAAACAGGTGGTGGCGCAGCTCAACCAGACTACGGCGATTGTGCCGACACAACCCGGTAGTTATACCCTGCCTGAGATCCGCATCCCTTGGTGGAATACCCACACTCGTAAACAGGAGTATGCCACCCTGCCGGCTCGCACACTCCTCGTCGCCCCTGCCAATAACGCACCGGCGCCAAGCCAGGTGAGCTTAGTCAACCAAAGCGCCGATTCGGCCAGCTTCTGGCCCTATGTGAGCGCGGCGCTGGCACTGGCGTGGTTAGCCAGCCTACTGCTTTGGTATCGCCACTACCAAAGTTACCGTCAAGGCAAGGGAGCGATTGAGCCAGCAGCAGCTGCAGCTTCCAAACCATCGTCAGCATTAAACCAATTTGAAAATGCCTGCCGCGCAGGTCGCAGCGGTGAGGCCTTGGTTGCCCTGCAACAATATATGAGCCAACTTGCTGGTAAACCACTGAGTCTGTCTGACATCGCGGCGCAATATCCTCAACTTGCCGAGGCTATAGCGGCTATTCAGCGTCAAGGTTATAGTCCTGCCGGTACTGAGTTTGACGCCGAAAACGTGATCAAACAGGTGAGGAATGTACCTGCAGCAACCCAAACAAGCACACAATCTGCCTTGAGTCCGTTAAATCCGCTCTAACAACTTGCCTCTGGTGCGCCAATAGCGTTAACGTAGTCGAAACAATTGGCGCACCAACCCCTTCCTATGCTGCGAGTAAAAAATGTTTAGCGTGATACGAAATATAAAACCGAAAAAGTCGGTCAATAGTGACATGCTGAATAAACAACGACGATACGATAGCCTTGTCAGGGCACTTCATGGCGATCTGTTCCGCTACGCCTATTGGCTGTGCGGCGATAAACATATCGCTGAAGATATCACTCAAGAAACCTTTTTACGTGCTTGGCGCTCTCTTGAGTCTTTAAAAGATGATAAAGCCGCCAAGGCTTGGTTGATCACGATTTTACGCAGGGAAAATGCGCGCCGTTTCGAACGTAAGCAGTTTGATTACTCGGACATAGATCAAGCCGATATTGCCGACCATATCTCCTCGTCCAGTGAGGAGAACATGGAGCAACATATGCTAAGACGCCAGATCGCAAAGCTCGAAGCCGAATACCGCGAACCACTGGTATTACAGGTGATTGGTGGTTTCAGCGGCGAAGAGATTGCCGGCATCCTAGATCTAAATCGTAATACCGTAATGACCCGCTTATTTCGCGCTAGAAATCAGCTAAAAGAGATACTCGATGACACGCACACCAGGGGGCGCTCCAATGGATGAGCTAAAATTCCGCCGCGAGGCCTATGAAAATCCACATCGTCAAGATGACGAGTTTCTTGCGTCGATGCATGAATCGAGCGAGCGCACTGCCTTTGTAAACGATCTCAAGCTATTAGATAACAAACTCGAAGCTGCGTTAAAAATCGATATTCCCGAAGATCTTGAGGCCAAGCTACTACTGAATCAGCAGCTACATCAGCATCAGGTCGATCGCCGCAAGACTGGCTTTACTCTGGCTCTGGTGGCGTCTATTGCCTTTATCGCCGGCATCAGTTTCACCCTGATGCGACTGGCACCTGTGGACCTAGGTCAGCATGCGCTGACCCATGTCTACCACGAAAAGGTAGCGATGCAGAGCGAGCAAAATATCAGTGTCGACGAAATCAATACTCAACTGGCCTCGCTAAGCAGCCTCAACCAGGCGCAGTTTACCGAACAACCGGGACGAGTGCTCTTTAGCACTTACTGCGACTTCCAAGGCGTGAAGAGCATCCACCTGGTGATGCAGGGCAAGCAAGGCAAAGTCACTCTGTTTATTGTACCACTCGACGATCGCATGGTGCTCGAGGAGGCCTTCGCCGACAAGCGTTATCAGGGCATGGGCTTCAAGTCTGAAAATGCCTATGTGTTGCTGGTCGCAGAGCATGCCAAAGATCTGGACTATGTCAGAGATGAAGTAAAAGAGTCGTTTATCTAGGCCTGATTTTACCAAGGTTAAGCGATTAAGCTGGGGGCACGCTTTGAGCCCCCACAAACAAAGTGCCACACAAAAGCACAACAAGCCCTCATGATGCACAACAAACCCAAAACAACTCGCCTATATCTGACAATTTATCGACCGATCTCGCCAGGATCATGATCACATTTCACGACATATTTGGGCTCACGCTCAAACATCTGCTAGCATAGCAGGCCAACTTAAAACAAAAATGCCAACTCACTGCTGTCGCGGGCTGCGGCCTTAAATAGGGTGCTAACTGGCATGACAATAATACGGCGTAAGCATGAATATTGAATTACCCATTTTAATTACCTTTTTCGGCTACCTCGTCCTCATGATGGGCATTGGCCTTTGGGCATATAAAGCAACCGACTCAGTCGACGATTATATTTTGGGTGGCCGCTCTATGGGGCCAGCCGTAACCGCTCTTAGCGTGGGCGCCTCAGACATGTCAGGCTGGCTGCTGCTCGGCTTACCCGGAGCCGTCTATCTGGGTGGGCTGGGTGAAGCCTGGATCGGCATAGGTCTGGTCTTTGGCGCCTGGTTAAACTGGTTGTTTGTCGCCAAACGTTTGCGGATCTACACCCAATTCACCGACAACGCCCTCACCCTACCAGACTTCTTCGAGAAGCGTTTCGAAGACAAGCAATCTGTGCTCAAGTTAGTGTCGGCGGTCACCATCTTAGTGTTTTTCACCTTCTATACCTCATCAGGCATGGTGGGCGGCGCCATCTTATTTGAAAAGGTGTTTGGCCTAGATTACAACCTGGCTCTGCTTATCGGCTCGGGGATCATAGTCGCCTACACCTTCGTTGGCGGTTTCTTTGCCGTGAGCTGGACAGATTTCTTCCAGGGCTGTCTAATGCTGATCGCCCTGCTGATCGTACCCGTGGCAATTTTCAGCCAACCAGAGACTCAAAACGGCATCCATAGTCTGGATCCTGCCATGTTGACCCTGATTAGCGACAACACCACACTTATAGGTCTGGCATCTCTGCTGGCTTGGGGACTAGGCTACTTTGGTCAGCCGCACATACTGTCGCGTTTCATGGCCATTGGCAGTGCCGATGATCTCAAGGTGTCTCGCCGTATCGCCATGAGCTGGATGATTGTCGCTCTCATCGGCGCCTTGGCTACAGGCCTTGCTGGCACCCTCTATTTTGCCGACCAGCCAATCGATAACCCAGAAACGGTATTTATTCATCTGGCCCATGCAGCCTTTAATCCTTGGATTGGTGGCTTGCTGATCGCGGCGATTCTTTCCGCCATCATGAGTACCATAGACTCTCAGCTACTGGTTTGCTCCAGTGTGATCACTGAAGACTTCTACAAGAAGTGGCTAAGACCCCAAGCCAACAGTAAAGAGTTGATGATGATTGGCCGTATCGGCGTACTGGCCATCGCCATCATCTCGGGCATTATCGCATTAAATCCAGAAAGCAGTGTGCTCAGCCTGGTCAGCTATGCCTGGGCTGGTTTCGGCGCGGCATTCGGCCCTGTCGTCATCCTGTCACTCTTCTGGCGCGATTACAGCCGTAATGGCGCTGTGGCCACCATTATCGTTGGTGCCATTACTGTAGTACTTTGGAAACAGAGCAGCGGCGGCATCTTCGATCTCTACGAGATATTACCCGGTTTTGTGTTCGCCATGCTGTCGGGCATCTTGGTCAGCCTGATCTCTAAACCAGAGAGCAGCACCCGCGAACAGTTCGAGCAATTTAGTCAAAAATTGTAAACATATCAGTTAACGCTCATTTGTATTAAAAATGAGCGTTAGATCAAAAAAGCGTACACGTGTACGCTTTTTTTATACCTCGAAAATTTTACCGATAATTTGCACTTTCACATTCCATTAACCTTTAGAAAAACCTAAACCAAACCCATATAATGCGTGGGATAGCGGCGACCACAAGCTCTCCTGTTAAGAACGACACACCAAGAGATTTTTTCGGAAAAACGTTAACAGAAACTCAACAAAAAAACCGATCTGGTCGGAGTTGTTGGGGCTGCAGCACATCCCTACTATGCACGGGATTTATAAAAAGGACTTGGCCTATTCATGGCTACATGAAATTGCCGCCAAGCCACCATAATGAGAATAAACTATGAAGCGTTTCAACAAGACAATATTAGCGGTAGCCGTAACACTCGCCAGCTCACAAGCAATGGCTGCCGGTTTCCAACTTAACAGCCAGTCAGCGACCGGTATCGGCCGCGCCTTTGCCGGTGACGCCGTCATTGCAGATAACGCTTCAGTGTTATCTCGTAACCCAGCAGCTATGGCCTTATTCGATGAAAAACAACTGTCAGTTGGCCTGACCTATGCCGACGTTGAAGTCAGCGTAAAAGATGTTTACGTCGACACTGTACTCGGTCAAATTCACTACGGCCATGTGGACGATGCAGCAGAAGCTAAAATAATCCCTAACTTCTACTACGTCAGCCCAGTCAACGACAAGTTCGCCTATGGCGTTGCCATGTTCAGCAACTTCGGAACTGGTACAGACACCACACCTCTATCAGAGCAGTTGGTTAACGGCCTGCCCGGACCTCTAGACTTGCTGGGTAAAACTGAAGTCGCCACCTTTAACCTTAACCTAAGTGGCTCGTACCGTTTTAACGACCACTTCAGCATAGGTGCTGGTGTCGATGTAATTTATGGTACAGGCACCCTTACCCGTGGTGGACAGGTTCCGACCGCTGAAGGCCCAGGACAATTGGACCTGGTCGATGTTGAAGCCGATGGCGTCGCCTTCGGTGGTATCATAGGTGCCGTCTACGAGATCAACGCCGATCACAGATTCGGTATGAGCTACCGCTTTAGCCCAGATTTTAAGGCAACTGGCGATATCGACATGTATAACCCGATTGCCGGTGCCACTGTCGCATTCGATGAGATCAATATCCCTATGCCGGATATCTTCCAGGTAGCAGGTTTCCACCAACTCACCGAAAAGTTTGCTCTGCACTACACAGCGCAGTTGACCACTTGGGGCGATTTCCATGAGATCACAGTGACCGACGGTGTTGTAGGTGGTGTAGGTGGTGTACCAGTGGCTCCTGAAGCCAGCCTAAAAACCTATGCTTGGGATGACTCTTGGTTGTTCAGCATAGGTGGTACCTATACCCTTAACCAAGACTGGACAATACGTGCCGGTTATATGTTTGACCAAGGGGTCGTTGGCGAAGTCAGCTCTATCTCAATCCCTGACTCTGATCGTCAGTGGTTTACCGCAGGTGCAACCTTTAATCTCAGCAAGCACGCCAGCCTGGATTTCGGTGTCGCCTTTGTTCGCGGTGAAGATGTACAGTTAATTGAGCACAGTGCTATCACTGGCGGCCTACCAATTATTGGCAACCCTCAATCAAGCGAAGTACACGCCACTACTCGCTCTAACGCGACCTATTACTCTATGCAGTACAACTACAAGTTCTAACTTGTTCTACTGTCCTTAAAAAGCCGCAGACTACTGCGGCTTTTTTGTAGTTATTGGAAAAGTTTCCTACAGTTAATACAAACTCCTATAACGACAGATGGACAATGGCTAAAGTAATAGGTTTAGGTGGAATATTTTTTAAGAGCGAGGATCCTCAAAAACTCGCCAACTGGTACAAAACCTACCTTGAGGTGCCAGTAGAAAACTGGGGCGGCGCAGCCTTCTACCTCAATAATCTGATGCCAATGGCTGCCACAGGCTATAGTGTGTGGACCCCCATGGCCAAAGACACAGATTACCTTCACCCTTCTAGCAAAGAGTTTATGTTTAATCTGATCGTCGATGATCTCAATGAAGCGCTGGCCCAGGTGGCCGAAGGCGGCGCCGAGTTAATAGCGGAAACCGAGGACTCTGAATTTGGTCGTTTCGGTTGGTTTATCGACCCCGATGGCAACAAGGTAGAGCTCTGGCAGCCCAGTAACCAAGCATAGTGCTGGAAAACCCGACCAAACAGGCATATGCTGGCGCTAACGACAAGCAACTCGGACGCTTCTCATGCAAAAATCACTGGCAAGTATTCTCTTAGGCGGCTTTATCTGCGCCGGTCTCTATCTGTTAGGCACAAGTTTAGGTGACAGCATCATAAAGATGCGCGCCATGGAACGAACTGTCACGGTAAAAGGCCTCGCTGAGGCAGAAGTGAAAGCCGATACCGCTATCTGGCCCATCCGCTTTACCCAAGTGGATAATGATCTCAATAACCTCTATCAAGAGGTCCAAACCAAAACCGATAAAGTTATTGCCTTCCTGATTAAACAAGGCTTTACACAGGAAGAGATCTCAAGCTCGCTCCCCTCTATCGAAGACAGGCAGGCCCAGGGCTATGTCGACCCTAACGTCAAATACCGCTACGCCGCTCAGGTCACTGTTTCACTCTATACCAAACGGGTCGAGTTGCTTCTGGCCACTCAAGGTAATCTTCTTGAGCTGACCAAAGAAGGAATAGCCATCTCCAATCAAGACTACAACGGACGCACTGAATTTCTGTTCACTGGGCTCAACGAGTTAAAACCACAAATGGTACAGACAGCCACAGAAAACGCCCGTCAAACCGCTGAGAAGTTTGCGAAAGACTCGGACTCTCAACTGGGTAAGATCAAAAACGCCTCTCAGGGACAATTTACCATCAGCAACCGAGACAGTAATACACCGAGTATTAAAAAAGTCAGGGTAGTTTCTACTCTGACCTATTACTTAAACGATTAGTTTTAAAGGGGCTAATAATTTCGCCCCTATCAATCGTATTTTTCTAATAAAAGATTGCACAAGCTTAAAAAGTCCATTAGAATTTTCTTATGAAGTTTTAAGAGGTGATCTTCCATGCAAGTACAACACGCGTTTTCTATCGGCATTATGCTGTCACTTGTCAGCCTATTTTCGAGTGCCAGTGAGCAGCCGACAATAACCCTAACTACAGAGTCTCAGCCCCAGTGGATCACCTTAGATGCACAGCTTGAAGCCGTAAAGTCGGCCACGGTATCGGCGCAAACCTCCGGCCGTATCATCAAGATTAACTATGACGTTAATGATATTGTTCCTCAGGGCGCATCACTGCTTGAGATCACCAGCAAGGCCCAAGGCGCCGAACTGGCGGCGGCCGAAGCCGAGCTTGCCCGTGCGCAGGCTCAAAATGAAGAGGCACAAAAACAGCGTAAACGTTTTGAGCAGTTGTTCCCACAAGGCGCTATCTCTCAAGGAGATATGGACCAGGCCATCGCCAATGCCAGAGCCGCAGCACAAGCCGTAAGCGCGGCCAGAGCGCGGATTATTCAAGCCAATGAATCCCTGCAATATACTATCGTTAGTGCACCCTTTGCCGGTGTAGTCACTGCACGCCATGTGGAAGTGGGTGAAACCGTGTCTCCTGGCCAGCCACTGCTCAGCGGCTTTGCCACCGAACATATGCGCGCAGTCACTCATGTGCCGCTGCGTTACATCGACGCGCTAAGAGCCAACCCTAAGATGAAACTCGCCCTGGCCAATGGAAAAGAGATAGAGTCTGATGCCCTGACCATCTTCTCTTTTGCCGACGCCAATAGTCACAGCTACAAGACGCGAATTGACTTGCCGCCTCAAGAACCCAACCTGATGCCAGGCATGTGGGTCAAAGCCAGTTTTAATGCCGGCGATCGCAATACGCTCACCATTCCCGAATCGGCGGTGATCTATAACAGCGAACTCAGTGCGGTTTACCTCAAGCACAAGGATCATTTCGTTCTCAATCAGGTACGTTTGGGAAATAAACAAGGGGATCGTTTCGAGGTGCTCTCTGGCCTAAGCGACGGTGACACCATCGCTCTCGATGCCTATCAAGTACTGCTGCAGTTAAAGCAATAATGCCGTTGATCTCATAGGAGCCGTATTACGATGAATCAGCAAGATCGACACACAGATGGACCGCACAATACTAAACGCCTTGGGTTCTCTGGGCGCCTCGCGGCGATGTTTCAGCTCAGTGCCATTACTCCGCTGCTGGCATTGCTTGGGCTTTTGCTTGGTCTATTTGCCGTCATGGTTACTCCAAAAGAGGAAGAACCTCAAATTGATGTCACCTTTGCCGATATCTATATCCCCTTCCCTGGCGCGACCCCGAGTGAAGTCGAGCAGTTGGTGACTCAGCCTATGGAAGAGGTGATCTCGCAGATCAAGGGCATAGACACTCTTTACTCCTTCTCTCAACCAGACGGCGCATTGATCATTGCTATCTTTGAGGTGGGCATTCCCCGCAATGAGGCGATAGTCAAACTCTACAACCAGGTCTATTCCAATAAAGACAAGGTTGCCAGCCATGCCGGCGTGGGCGAGCCACAGATTAAACCCCGTGGCATCGACGATGTGCCTATCGTCAGCCTGACCCTCTGGTCGAAAAATAGCGCGCAATCTGCCGAGCAACTCACCCATATCGCCAAGGGACTGGAAAGTGAGCTTAAGCGCATTCCGGGCACCCGAGAGATCTATAGCGTTGGTAGCCATGAGATCAGCCTGAACGTCCGCATCGACCCGGCGAAGATGAGCTTCTATGGCCTTACCTATGACGATATTAACCGCAGCTTGTCGAGCAACAACCATGTCTCCATGCCGGTATCCCTGGTGCAAGATAATCAGGAGATCAAGGTACAAACTGGGCAGTTTTTAAAATCGAAACAAGAAGTTGAACAGCTGGTTGTTGCCGTCTATCAGGACGAATCTGGCCAAAGCGCCCCCGTGTATCTGGGCGATATCGCCAAGATTAGCCTCAATAGTGACATCCCAACCCAGCACGCCTGGCATGGCGACAAGTCGGCAATCTACCCAGCCGTTACCATAGCTATCGGCAAGCAGCCTGGCGAAAATGCCGTGGATATCGCCAATGTGATCCTGGAAAGACTGGATAAGATAGACAACATCTTAGTCCCGGACGATGTCAACATAGAGGTATCGCGTAACTATGGTAAAACAGCAGGTGATAAGGCCAACACCCTGATCCTTAAGCTGGTATTTGCTACCTCTGCCGTGGTGATCTTAGTGTTTCTCACCATGGGCCTGCGTGAGTCTGTGGTGGTGGGTATCGCCATCATTATCACCTTGGCGATCACCCTGTTTGCCTCCTGGGCTTATGGCTTCACCTTAAACCGTATCTCATTGTTTGCCTTGATATTCTCCATCGGTATCTTAGTCGATGATGCCATCGTGGTGGTGGAGAACATTCACCGGCACATGGCCCTTGGAAAACGATCCTTTGTGGAGCTTATCCCCGTCGCCGTCGACGAAGTGGGCGGACCGACCATTTTGGCGACCTTTACCGTGATCGCCGCATTAATGCCGATGGCCTTTGTATCTGGCCTCATGGGCCCCTACATGAGCCCTATCCCCATCAATGCCAGCATGGGGATGCTGATCTCCCTGGCCATCGCCTTTATCGTGACCCCTTGGCTGGCGACTAAGCTACTCAAAGGCCATAGCCATCAGAGCAGCGATAGCGAACATGACGTAGACGATCGCATGCTCAGACTCTTTACTCGCTTGATCTCGCCCTTTGTTCGAGGCAAACAGGCCGGTAAGGCAAGAATTGGTCTAGGCGCCGCAATTGCCTTACTGATCATGATTGCCGTCTCGCTGCCGGTGGGACAGCTGGTAGTGCTTAAGATGCTGCCATTTGACAATAAGTCTGAGTTTCAGGTGATGGTAGACATGCCAGAGGGCACACCGGTTGAGCAAACTCAGCGCGTCCTCAAGGCGCTGGCCTTAGAGCTGGATAAAGTGAAAGAGGTGGATAACTATCAGCTCTATGCGGGTACCAATGCGCCGATGAACTTTAATGGCTTGGTTCGCCACTATTTCCTCAGACAAAGCCAGGAACTGGGCGACATTCAGGTCAACTTGGTCGACAAGGGTGATCGCGACAGAGACAGCCACAGCATTGCCTCTGAGGTACGTATGGCACTTCAGGCCACAGCCAAGCAATACAATGCCAACGTCAAGGTCGTCGAAGTGCCTCCTGGGCCGCCGGTATGGTCACCTATCTTAGCCGAGGTCTATGGCCCCAACGCCGAGATGCGCGAAACCGCTGCCAAAGCGTTGCAACAGCTATTCCACGACACGCAGGACGTAGTCGATATCGACATCTACCTGCCAGCCGCGCAGCAAAAGTGGCAGGTCAATATCGACCGCTCTAAGGCCAGCCTGCTGGGCGTG
The DNA here is from genome assembly GCF_002215585.1 of Shewanella marisflavi. Taxonomy (NCBI): domain Bacteria; kingdom Pseudomonadati; phylum Pseudomonadota; class Gammaproteobacteria; order Alteromonadales; family Shewanellaceae; genus Shewanella; species Shewanella marisflavi. The sequence continues at coordinate 1,620,341 of NZ_CP022272.1, read as the reverse complement.
CCTTATAGCAACATCGTCGATCTGGTGGCGACCTCTGTCGGTGGCAAGGCGGTGAGCTATTTGCACAAGCCGAATCAAAAGACCCCTGTACCTATCAAGCTTCAGCTAGAAGAAGGCGCCAAGGTAGATCTGGAGCAGGTGCTTAACCTCAGGCTCACAACAATGTCGGGGACCTCTGTGCCTGTCTCTGAGCTGATCACCATACATAAGCGCGTCATAGATGCCCCTATCATACGCAAGAATATGATCCCAATGATCATGGTGGTAGCCGATATGTCTGGTCCACTGGATAGCCCACTCTATGGCATGTTCGACATCGCAGGCAGTATCAACCAAGAAGGCGGTCTGGGCTTTGACCAGCATTATGTCAATCAACCCTCAGGCCTGGACAGCATTGCCGTGCTTTGGGATGGCGAGTGGAAGATCACCTATGAGACCTTTAGAGACATGGGGATAGCCTATGCTGTGGGCATGATAGCTATCTATCTGCTGGTCGTCGGTCAGTTCCGCTCCTACAGCGTCCCGTTGATCATCATGGCGCCGATCCCGCTCACCATTATTGGGGTGATGCCGGGTCACGCTCTGCTTGGCGCTCAATTTACCGCCACCTCAATGATAGGCATGATCGCCCTGGCCGGTATTATCGTGCGTAACTCTATCCTCTTGGTGGACTTTATTAATCAGGAAACCGCAGCTGGCGTGCCCTTCGAACAGGCGGTGATCCATTCCGGTGCCGTCAGGGCCAAGCCCATCATGCTAACGGGTCTGGCCGCCATGATAGGTGCACTGTTTATTCTTGATGATCCGATCTTCAACGGGCTAGCCATTAGCCTGATCTTCGGCATCTTGGTTTCAACGCTATTAACCCTGGTGGTGATTCCCGTGCTCTATTACGCCGTGATGCGCCATCGCCCCGAATATTTTGCCGCGGTCAATCCGCAATCTTAAGGAGATACAGTATGTCTGTCGAACGTAGTATTTTTGCCTTTGCTGGCTTTATGGTCATGTTGTCATTGCTGCTCACCGCCTTTGTACATCCCAACTTTATCTGGCTAACCGCCTTTGTTGGCGCTAATCTATTTCAAAGCGCCTTTACCGGCTTCTGCCCCGCAGCCATGTTAATGAAGAAGATGGGGATCAAAACGGAAGCGGAATTGGCTCGCATGAAATAATACCAATCACTGTAAGTAAGTGATCAGAAATAGCGTTTTAACAAGCTAGGATGAGCAGTTATTGACTAAGATTGGTAAAACTCACAGATCACAAGGAGTCAAGGTGAGACAAGCCAAAAAAATGCTAGCAACCCCTGTAATGAGTCTGATGACGCTGTTCTTCATCGTCATCATGGGTATCTCTGCGCCGAGTTACGGCGAAGAGAAAAACCCTAAAATCGCTTGGGAACATATTGAGCAAGGGGCCATGATTGTCGATGTCAGAACCCCGGAGGAGTTCGCTGAGGGACATTTAGCAAACGCAATAAATATCCCCTTTGAGCAGATTGCCGAGGAGTTTACCAAGCGTAATATCGATAAAGATCAATCCGTTGTGCTCTATTGTCGCAGCGGTCGGCGTAGCGGTATAGCACAGGAAAGCCTGATCAAATTGGGTTACAGCAACACCTATAACGGTGGTGGCTATCAAAGCCTGGTAAAAGAGTAACGAATACAGCATTTAAAAAGGCACCTTAAGGTGCCTTTTTTATTTCAGTGGCTTGGATGTCTTTAACAATACAAAATAGCTACCACCTTGGTTTTTAGCTATCAGCCTTCCTGTCGATTGCCCACCTAAACTGTAACAAGTCAAACAGCATATAACTATTTGATATAAGATATTTCAAGTATGGAATATCTAATTTCTATTTAATACAAAGATTTAAAATTAACAGTCAATTTCTCGTCGCTATCTCTCCCGCCAAACCAACCCTGTATAAACACGCTACAAATTCGAATAAATACTCAAAAATATAATAAATCACCTAGGTTGCAATCGTATTCATTGATTAGCAAGTGCATAAAAATGTATTAAAAACCATCCCAAATCTTTCGCCAGCCAAACTTAACACCTTGTTTACAAATGTTTCATCAGCAGATAAATTCACTGCCGAGTGACGGTTATTGTGGCAGTCATGCTGCAATGCACTCTAATAATAATTATTAATTCTAACTTTTAAAATGGAATACAAAATGACAGTTAAAAAGACAACTGCGGTCGCTATGTCTTTGTCTGCGCTTGCCCTGGCAATTGCAGCAAACGTCAATGCAGCCCCTTCGAAAGGACTCCACCTGCAGGCAGACAATGCCCGCATCAATCAAGCCTCACCACTGCCTAAGCGTTACATAGTCAAATTTAAGAATGCCGAAGCTGCAGCCCAGGCCAGTGATAACGCGCTCAGTGAGTATCAGCCAAGAGCTAACGAAGTTTTCTCACAACACAGAGCACTTAACAGCGTGAAGGCCAAGCAGATGAAGCGCATCGGTCGCTCAAACGCCTACTCAGCTCAGTTAGATGCAAACGGTATCAAGGCGCTGAAACTTCGCGCCGACGTGGATTATGTCGAAGAAGATATGCCGCGCCGTTTACTCAGCGAAACCACACCTTGGGGCCAAACCTTTGTGGGCGCCACCAGCCTGAGCGACAGCATGGCTGGCAACCGCACTATCTGTATCATCGACTCGGGTTACGACCGTAGCCACAGCGAGCTAAGCGGCAACAATGTAACTGGTACCAATAACTCAGGCACAGGCAACTGGTATGAGCCAGGTGCGAACAATGCCCACGGTACTCACGTTGCCGGCACCATCGCGGCTATTGCCAACAACGACGGTGTAGTAGGTGTTATGCCAAACCAAAACGCCAACATCCACGTGGTCAAAGTATTTAACGCCGAAGGTTGGGGTTACTCCTCTTCATTAGTGTCAGCGGTTGACACTTGTGTAAACAATGGTGCAAACGTGGTAACCATGAGCCTGGGTGGTTCGCAATCAACCACCACAGAGCGTAACGCGCTTGCAGCCCACGCCAACAACGGCGTGCTACTGATTGCCGCTGCCGGTAACGCCGGTAACAACACTCATAGCTACCCTGCGTCATACGACGCTGTAATGTCTGTGGCTGCGGTAGATAACAACAAAGATCACGCCGCCTTCTCTCAATACACCAACCAGGTAGAGATCTCGGGCCCAGGTGAAGCAATTCTGTCAACCGTCACACGTGGTGAAGGTCGTTTGGCCAACATCACAGCCGGTGGCGTGTCCTATTTTGACAATGGCGTCGTGCCCCATAACCGCTATGTGAAAGACAGCAGCGGCAACTATGTTGGCACACCGATAATAGGTTCTGTCACCGCTGAGCTGGCCGAATGTAGTGTTTCTGGTGGCGTCTTTAACTGTGGCGACATGACTGGCAAGGTTTGTCTGGTTGAGCGTGTCGGCAATCAAGGCGCTAGTTATCCAGAGATCGATGCAGTGAAAGCGTGTAACAATGCCGGCGCACAGGCTGCAATCGTCTTTAGTAACACCACGCTACCAGGTTTGCAAAACCCCTTCCTGGTTGACACGAACAACGAAGCCCCTATGGTTTCTGTTTCTGTCGATCGCGCAACCGGTCAGGCACTGCGCGCTCATCTGGGCACCAATGTTACCGTTGCCAACACAGATGCTGAAGATTACGAGTACTACAACGGTACTTCTATGGCGACGCCTCACGTCTCTGGCGTAGCAACGCTGGTGTGGAGCTATCACCCTGAGTGTAGCGCCGCCCAGGTTCGTGCAGCGCTTAACGCAACGGCAGAAGATCTTGATGTAGCTGGTCGCGATGACAAGACAGGTTACGGTCTAGTCGACGCAGTTGCCGCCAAAGCGTATCTCGATGCCTCTTGCAACGGCCCAACCGATCCAGGTACAGGCAGCGGTAGCAACGTACTAGAAAATGGCGTGGCTAAGACCAACCTGACTGGCGTGAAAGGCGACGAGCTACACTTCTCAATCGATGTGCCAGCCGGTGCCAGCGATCTGAACTTCGCCATGAGCGGTGGTACAGGCGATGCTGACCTTTACGTTCAGTATGGTGCGGCGCCTACTCTAAGCAGCTACGACTGTCGTCCATGGAAAGGCGGCAACAGCGAGTCTTGCCCAGTGAGCACACCACAGGCGGGGACTTACTATGTGATGGTTCAAGGCTATAGCGACTTTAGCGGTGTAAGCCTCACGGCCAGCTACACTGAGCAAAGCTCAGGCGGTAACACAGGCGGCGCCGCTACCTACACCAACAACACTAGCTACGCTATCCCTGACAACAACACGGCTGGCATCAGCAGCCCAATTGCTGTCACTCGTAGCGGCGACTCTGGCACTGTCACAGTAAAGGTTAACATTACCCATACCTATATCGGTGACCTGCAGGTTGAGCTGCATAGCCCAAGCGGTCAAGTTGCCGTACTACACGACAACAGCGGCGGCAGTGCTGACAACATTATTAAGAGCTACACAGTGGACATGTCTGGCGTTGAATCTGCCGGAACCTGGACACTGAAGGCTGTCGACAGCGCCCGTCGTGATACAGGCACTATCGATGCTTGGGAACTTAGCTTCCAGTAAGCGAATGCCAATATAAGGGGACCTCAGGGTCCCCTTTTTTATCGAAAACATCCAAAATAAACTGATATAATGGCCAAAATTTTTTAGAAATCTTTACCATGACTCAGGCGAACAATCCGCTACACGGCATCAAACTAGAAACCCTACTCACAGATCTTGTCGATCACTACGGCTGGGAAGAGCTGGGCAGACGCATAGATATCCGCTGTTTTAATCACGACCCTTCTATCAAATCCAGTCTTAAATTTTTACGTAAGACCCAATGGGCTAGAGAGAAAGTCGAGCGCCTTTACCTCAAGATGATAGGCGAGCCTATCCCGCCACACCTAAAAGGCGAAACCGGTCGTGACGCTCAAGCGCCTGCTGCGACACCACGCGTTGATACACCAGACAGTCAGGGGCAAAAGGATGTTAATCAGCATATCTGGGGCAGCAAAGAGTGATCTTTCAGGGTTTATCATAACATAGATAGAAGGCCTGAGATAAATAAGAAGATCTGAGATAAACAAGAAGATTCAGACATTAAGAGAAAATCGCTACACCAAGAGCTCATGGCATTGCAAGGGAATGATTGCCTGAGCGCCGAGCTGCAAGGTAAACCGTTTCAAGAGCAGGTAGTCATCGCTAGGCAGCTGATGTCACGGCGTAAAACGAAAGCTCAGTTAAGAGCATAAAGACACATCTCATCACGCCGCGAGAGTGTCACGGCGCTGACCAGAGAATTAGGCTAGTCTTGATGACCTTCGGTAAAGTGATATTCAGACATCATATGACCCAGCTCGGTCGATTTAGTCTTAAGATAGGCCTCGTTATAACGATTCTTACCCACCTGCAGCGGAACTCGCTCTATAACGGCAATACCTAACTCCTTCATCGCCTTTACCTTACGCGGATTATTGGTCATCAGCTTCACTTGCTGCACACCAATCTTCTCCAGCATAGGTTTGATCATGTCATACTTGCGCATATCGGCAGCAAAGCCCAGACGTTCATTAGCTTCTACCGTATTGGCGCCTTGATCTTGCAACTCATAGGCACGGATCTTATTAAGCAGGCCTATGCCACGACCTTCCTGTCGCAGATAAAGAATAAAGCCTTGGCCTGCCTCGGCAATATTTTGCATGGCGGTTTGCAGCTGAAAGCCGCAGTCACAGCGCAAGCTAAACAGCGCATCGCCAGTAAGACATTCGGAATGAATACGTCCAAGCATAGGCTGGTTTGCGTCTAACTCGCCAAAGGTGAGCGCCACATGTTCTTTGCCCGTCTCTGTATCTTCGAAACCGTGCATGGCAAATACTCCCCAAGGGGTGGGAAGCTTAGAGGTGGCGACATACTTAATCGACATGAAATAACCTTTACAACTCGCTCTAGTCTGAGACACGAATAAAGAAGAATAATAAGGTGGAGGGATTCTCCCCTTTCTCAGACCGAGCATTCTATGTGTTTTTGCCTAACAGTGAAATACCCGAGTGTTGAAATCGGTTATTGCTTCACCGCAACCACTTTGGCTCATTAGGATACGCTTTGACTGGCGTCAAGGCTATGAAGTCGCTCACGCCAGCATCAAATTTATCATTGCTTTAGCTTAAAAAGCCTTAGGTGCGTAGCCCGTTACCTGAGTGAGTCCCATCTGACGCCCTAACGCCGTCATAGGATGAACCACCACCAAGCCTTTCACCGAACGCTTAAGCTTACCCATATCGGCCTGCTCCGCCTTAGTGAGCGCGCGACTAAAAGCCAGCTCACTCACCTCTGAGCCTTTTTTGTTCAGTTGGCGGCTTTGCTGCTGCTTGACGTGGGTAATTTGCTTAGTTACCGCATTGATCTCTTGCTTAAACTGCAAAATCACCGCCTGATCGCCACGTTTTTCAGCCGCATCTAACTTGCGGCGATACTTGTCGAGACGATCGTTCAATTGCTGTAACTCTTGCTTTAAATTCATTAACTTGCCTTAAAATCTAGCTAAAATACAAATGCAGCCCTTAGCTAAAAATAGGCTGCATCTGCAAAATTGGCGAACATTATACCACTAATGGGGAAGAAGCGGACAAGTCATCATGCCCAAAGACAGACTGTGCCATTAAATGACTTAAGCCTTAAACTCATGATTATCGCTAAGATAGTGGATCACCTGATTACTGCTGCCACGAAAAACCAAACTGGGATCGGCCAGCGATTGCTCAAACTTACCGTCCACCAACACATCCACGTAGGCGATCACCGCCCGCTGAGCTGGCGTGAGCTCATCTAAGGTATAACCCGTCCATAGCCAGATATCTTTGCCAGGACACTCATTTTTTACCCTTTGCACCAAGGCCAGGATATCGTCCAAGTTCTGAGGGTATAAAGGATCCCCTCCAGAGAGCGACAACCCACGGCGCTTGATACGGGTATCGTTCAAATCCTTAATCACCTGCTCAATCATCGCCTGATCAAAGAGGTGACCCGAGCAGGGATTCCAGGTCGATTGGTTGTAACAGCCGCGGCATTGATGCTCACAGCCAGACACAAACAGGGTCACCCTGGTGCCGGGGCCGTTCACCACATCGATGGGAAAATATTGATGATAATTCATGTATGCCTCACACAAAGATAGCAAGAGCCTATAGGCACCTTGCTATCTTGAGTTTCACCTAGCCACAGCACCTTTAACTAAGGTGCAGTCACCTCATTAGAGGTGCTTCACCCTGCGCTTCACCTCTTCCTGCTTACCATAGTTGAAGGGTCTGGCATCAGGGCTACCGAGATAGCCGCATACCCGGCGGGTCACTGAAACCCTGCTCGGCTCATGGTTACCGCATTTAGGACAGGTAAAGCCCTTACTGGTACAGCTAAACTCGCCGGTGAAGCCACAGTCGTAGCACTCATCGATAGGTGTATTGGTCCCATAGTAAGGCACGCGGCTATAGCTGTAGTCCCAGACATCTTCCAGCGCCTCAATATTATTTTGCATATTGGGGTACTCGCCATAGCAGATGAAACCACCACTGGTGAGCGCTGGATAGGGCTGCTCGAAATCCAGCTTATCGTAAGGATTAACCTTCTTCTCTACATCCAGGTGGAAACTGTTGGTGTAATAGCCGCGATCTGTCACGCCATCGATCACGCCAAAGGCCTTAGTATCTAGCTTACAGAAACGACTACACAGGTTTTCACTCGGTGTGCTGTAGAGGCTAAAGCCATAACCTGACTCTTCACGCCAGCGCACGGTCGCCGCCTTAAGATACTCGATGATGGCAATCGCCTTCGCCCTGAGCTCTTCGCTGTCATACACATGGGTATCATTGCCATAAAGGGCATTGATGCTCTCATGGAGGCCGATATAGCCCAGAGAGATAGATGCACGGCCATTTTTAAAGATCTGGCTGATCTCATCATCGGCGCGCAGACGCACGCCACAGGCCCCTTCCATATACAAAATAGGTGCAACGCGAGCCTTAACGCCTTGCAGACGTTCGATTCGGGTATCCAAGGCGCGGCGAGCAACGATTAAACGCTGATCGAGTAACTGATAGAAGCGCGCCTCATCTCCTTGCGCCTCGATTGCGATTCGAGGCAGGTTCAGGCTGACCACCCCTAAGTTATTGCGTCCTTCGTGTACCAACTCACCCTCTTCTTCATAGGTACCCAAGAAGCTGCGACAACCCATAGGCGTCTTAAAGGAGCCTGTGACCTTCTCAACCTGCTCGTAGTTGAGAATATCTGGATACATGCGCATAGACGCACACTTAAGCGCCATCTGCTTGATGTCATAGTTACAGTCGCCCGCCTTATGATTGATGCCGTCTCGAATAGCAAACACCAACTTAGGGAAAACTGCGGTTTTACGATTCTTACCCAGACCCGTCATACGCACCTTCATCATAGAAGATTGGATCAGGCGCGACTCCCATGAAGTCCCTAGGCCAAAACCAAAGGTGACAAAAGGTGTCTGGCCGTTGGCGGTATGCAGGGTGTTGACCTCATATTCCAGCGACTGGAAGGCATCGTGACACTCTTTTTCTGTCTGCGCCGTGGCAAACGCTTTGGCATCAGTGATACCCCAGGTCAGTGCCACCTGGTAATGCTTGTCGTAACTCTTGGCCACGAAAGGCGCCAGCACCTCATCAATACGGTTGATGGTGGTGCCGCCATAGATATGACTGGCCACCTGGGCGATGATCTGCGCCGTCACCGCCGTGGCGGTAGAGATAGACTTAGGGGTTTCAATCTCGGCGTTGCCCATTTTAAATCCATGGGTCAGCATACCGGCCAGATCGATCAACATGCAGTTAAACATGGGGAAAAATGGTGCGTAGTCGAGATCGTGGTAATGGATCTCACCCGCTTCATGGGCAGATACCACATCCCTTGGCAGAATATGACGGGTGGCATAGTGTTTAGCCACAATGCCCGCCAATAGATCACGCTGGGTTGGGATCACCTTAGAGTCTTTGTTGGCATTTTCGTTGAGCAGACTGGCATTACTCTGCTCCACTAGGCCACGAATATCACGATTAAGGCGGCTGCTCAGCTCACGGTGAACATCTCTGTCGTGACGATACTCGATATAGACCCTGGCAAGTTGCTTATAGGGACCTTCCATCAGCTGATTTTCGACCGCATCTTGCAGATCGTGAATATCAACTTTGTCAAATTCCGCCACCGACTGACGTACTTGTTGGGCCACGGCCGTGGCATAGGCAACATCATCAATACCTGCCGAATTAGCTGCTGCGATCACAGCATCTCGAATCCTTGTTTCGTCAAAAGGCGTGCGGTAACCATCCCGCTTAATAACCACTGGCATTGTTCAATATCTCCTCAAGTAACGGCCAAACTAACACCATATATAGTGTCAATATAGTCGATGAACACAATATGTAGCGCATTAAGCTACAAGTTGCGAACAAGTACCTTGATCCAGATCATGAATTTACCGATGGAATTTTGCGACAAAAGATTACTGCCAACCAGGCCACTGATCGCCAAAACTAGCCTTGACCTCTCACTCAAACAAAGCTAGATACGGGATAAAAATGGGACAAGCTGTGAATAAATTACGTAATTCGTTTAGATAGCGCCAAATAACGCTGTAATTGCCCCGAAGCTTGTTGCGAACTTCCCGAAGAGGCGGCCAATTGCATGGTCGATTTCAGTCCCTGCCACATAGACCTGTCGGCATCTGTCATAGCCTGATCGCCATTCACAAATACCGATAGCTGCGCCGAGACCCTGGCGGCCTTTTGATTCAATCCCTGGCTATCTAAGCTATCCATCTGCTTAAGCACGGACTCAGCGTCATCGAGAATAGACACCATAACACTGTCTGGCTTAGTCGCCTGTAATTGACTGCGCTGGGCGTTAATAAACTCAAGTAAGTTAGGCTGAGCTTCGTCGGCCTTGGGGATCTCAAACCCTGCCTGACCGAGGCGGGAGAGCTGACTTTCGGATAAGATGCCATCTTGATGCAGGCGTTGGATCAACTTAGGAATGTCCCCCAGGCCAAACTGACCAGAGGCAAAGAAATCTTTCGCCATGGCATCAATCTTTTGCGCCCTGGCCGCTCTGGCAGAAAAATGAACCTCTTCCTGTTTAATCTCAGGTCCAGTCGTCTGCTCAGGGGTCTGCGCCGCCTGGTGCGACAGGGTCACCTTTTCACCCGACAGATGACCATCGACACCCTTGTCCGTCTGACCATAGGTGTTGGCAATAAGACTCGCTTGTGAACCGCTAATGGCCCGGCTAATTGAATTCATTGTCAATTTTCCGACTGCTGCTAAGAATTATCTAAGCAATCAGCAAAAACCAGGCCATGGTTTAGATTATCTGGCTATTAAGCGGTTATGAGCCCTCAAGCTCATCGATACGAGCGCGAATGATATGTGCCACCAGCTTCACCGCCTCCTGACCCGCTTCTATCGCTTCTCTGGCGCGGTGAAACTCCATGGTGCCAATCTCCATCACATTGGGGGTAATGAGAATATCAGGCGGATCGCCCATCAGGCGCACCCGCTTGTGGCGCTGTTCTAAAATATCCATCGACTGAGACATCACGGCTAACATCCCAGGCTCACTGCGATTACCCAACGAAAATTTATCGGTTAGGCCAGTGACATACTCTCGGCCCCTTGCCAACAGATCCATAAAGCCGCTCTCCAACTCTTTGTCTGCTTTGATCTGCTCGGCTGGGCTAGGTTTAACATCTGAGGAGATAGCCACCGGCAGTTGCTGAACACGTGCCTTTCGGTGGGCATTAAGATCCACCGCAATCACAAGATCGACCCCCATGGCCCGACTGACCGACACTGGCACTGGGTTAACCACTGCGCCATCGACCAACCAACGATCGCCGACCCTGGCCGGTGGCAAAATTCCCGGCATAGAACAGGAGGCCCTGACCGCGTGGCGCAAGTTCCCTTGTTTAAACCAGATCTCCTGACCGGTATAAAGATCGGTCGCCACCGCCGCAAACGGCATCTGCATCTGCTCGATATCCAGGTTGCCGATATGCTGCTGCATCACATCAAACACCTTCTCGCCACCGATTAAGCCGCCTTTGCGCCAACTCAGATCCATCAGACCCAACACATCCCAGCTGGAAAAGCTGCTGACCCAGGCCTCAAGATCATCCAGATTATCTTGCGCATAGGCCGCCCCCACCACCGCGCCAATAGAACAGCCCGCGACCTTGTTGGGTAACACTCCCATACTTGCTAGCTCTTTAAGCACACCAATATGTGCCCACCCTTTCGCCGCACCGCTGCCCAGCGCTATGCCGATATTCGCCATACTCTCTTTAATACTCCCTGGGATAGTTGGCAAATCTCTGTTTGCCGACCTTAACTGAGTTCATTTTTCATCATAAGCCAAAGTCAGCCACCAAGCAGCCTGATCGGCACAAATATTTGTCATCGACCCGACAACACAATCCTGGCGCCTCAAGTCGATGGCTGAATCGTTCACGGCGATGTATAATGCGCCCCTATGGTTATTTTGGAGCACAGCATTGCAATTTTCAGATTTTTCACTCGATAAACGTCTATTGACCAGCCTTGAACATATGGGCATCGACACGCCGACCGAGATCCAAACGCAATCGATTCCCGTCGGCTTATCGGGAAGAGATCTCATGGCATCCTCAAAGACAGGCTCTGGCAAGACCCTCGCCTTCTTGTTGCCGGCAATGCAACGAGTCATCTCCACCAAGGCGTTAACTAAGCGCGATCCCAGGGTACTGATCCTGTTACCGACGCGCGAACTGGCCACCCAGGTCTACAGTCAGCTACGCCTATTGGTGGCTAACACTCAATATAAGGCACTCAAGATCTTAGGCGGCGAAAACTTTAACGACCAGGCCAAGGCACTGGCTAAAGATCCTCATTTCGTCGTCGCCACGCCAGGCCGTCTGGCCGATCACTTGGCGCAAAACCATCTGTTTCTTAACGGCCTCGAGCTACTCATCTTAGATGAGGCAGACCGTATGCTGGATCTCGGCTTTGCCGACCAACTCAGAGCGATCAATCAGGCTGCTGACCACAAGCGTCGTCAGACACTGATGTTTTCAGCCACCTTAGATCATGGCCAAATCAACGAAATCGCCGCCGAGCTGCTTAAAGAACCCGAGCATGTCGCCATAGGTGAATCCCATGTCGAGAATCAGGACATTACCCAGAAGATTTACCTGTGTGACAACCTGAGCCATAAAGAGAAGTTACTGTTTCAACTGCTCAAACAAGAGCAACATAAGCAGGTCATTATCTTTACCGCGACCCGCGGCGACACCGACAGATTGGCGGCGGTACTGGCCGAGCAGGGACTTAGCACGGCTTCCCTTAGCGGCGAGCTTAAGCAAGCGGCCCGTAACCAGATCATGGATCAGTTCAGCCGTGGCCAGCAGCAAATTCTGGTGACCACAGATGTGGCCTCACGGGGCTTAGATCTACTGAACGTCTCTTTGGTGATTAACTTCGACATGCCTAAATTTGCCGAAGAGTATATTCACCGTATTGGCCGCACCGGCCGCGCTGGCGCCAAGGGCGATGCCATCTCATTAGTGGGGCCTAAAGACTGGGCCAACTTCAAACAGGTTCAATTGTTCCTGCGAAGGAACTTTGAGCTGAGTGAGCTGGAAGGACTCGAACCTAAATTTAAAGGGCTAAAAGACGCGCCCAAGCAAGCCAAGCAAAAGGCGAAATCTCAGCATAAACCTAAGACAAAAGCGGATAAAGGTGCCAGCGCCGGCAAATCGAAAGCCCAGCGCGATAGACGCTTTATCACAGGTGTCGATATTGGTGACGCGCCTATGCTGCGTAAACCTAAATCAAAACTGCAAGATACGCCTGAAGATTAAGCTTGGCTAATACCTTGTAAGCTAGTATCTCTTTAACATCAAGCGGTCTCAATGGCCGCTTTTTTTATCTCTGCCTTTTTATCCGACTCTCCTCTAAGCTTCCGTGAGGCCAGCAAAGCATCCCCCGTGGCGATTTTCCCGCAACAACTAGTGCTCAATCCGGTCAATTAAGGTTACAATAGCCGCCATTGGTTTTTTATATTAGGGTTATCATGAGAGTTTGTGGCGTTGAGTTAAAAGGTGGCGAAGCCATCATCTGTTTGTTGAGCTATGAAGGTGAGACCTTTAACGTCCCTGATTGCCGTTCTCGCTCGCTGACTATCTCCAATTCGGCTAAGACTGAGTCGATTAAAGAGTTTCACTTTGCCTTTAGCAAGCTGATGGAAGATTACAAGGTCGACGAAGTGGTCATCATCGAACGCGAGCAGAAAGGCAAACTGGCCGGTAGTGCCACCAGCTTTAAGATGGAAGCGGCCATTCAGCTATGCGGTCTGCCGGTACACCTGATCTCGCCGGTCAACATCAAAGAGCAGCTTAAGCGCAATCCACCTATGGTCGATTTCGACGGCCTGGATCTGAAACGCTTTCAAAAAAGTGCCTTTGAGGTGGCCTATTGCTACCAAAACAAGTGCATCTTTGCCAAGAACGATTAAGACAGAGCTAAGACTCACCGGGTGCCAGGCGCCCGGTTTGCTATTATGGTTTCTCTCCCCTACCTTCAAGGCTATCGCGCCGAGCTGCTTAGCCAGGTCTATGAGCTTATTGAGAATAAACGCTTAAGAGCTGTACTTGAGCGGCGTTACCCCGATGGACACGATATCCGCAGCGACAAGGCCCTGTATGATTACACCATGGCCTTCAAAAATCGCTATCTCAAGAAATCGTCACCGCTGAGCAAGGTGGTTTTTGATGACAAGCTCACCCTCAAGAAACAGGCGTTGGGCTTACATTCCTATATAGCCAAAAACCATGGCGGCAAGACCAAGTCGAAAAATGAGATCCGCATAGCGGCCAGGCTCAAGCAATTGCCAGAACCTTTGCTGCGCATGGTAGTGGTACACGAACTGGCACACCTAAAAGAGAAAGATCACAACAAAGCTTTCTATCAGCTCTGTTGTCATATGGAAGGCGATTATCATCAGCTGGAGTTTGATCTCAGGCTCTGGCTCACCATGTTAGATCTGGAAGCCGCCGAAAACCCGTAAAAAACGCCACATCATGTGGCGTTTTTTATTACTGGTAGCTAACTCTAGCGAATAGCTCTTGGCAACTAGCTCTGGCCCATCATCATCTGACGCACCTTAACCAGCTGAGCAAACTCATTCATCTGCTTGGTCGACAACTTGCTCGCCATCGGAATATTGGCCTTCATTGGATCGACCGGGCGGCCGTTGACATGGAACTCATAGTGCAGATGCGGCCCCGTAATACGGCCCGTCTTGCCCGACAGGGCAATCACCTGACCGCGAGACACACGCTGCCCCTTATGTACTAACGCCTTAGATAGATGCAGATAGCGGGTGCGATACTTATTACCATGATCGATCACCACATATTTACCTGCATATCTATGGTCGGTCACCAAAGACACGATACCATCACCTGGCGCGACCACCTTAGTGCCGATGGGCGTGGCGAAATCTGTGCCATTATGCGGCGCGGTGCGCCCGGTCACCGGATGGTGGCGATGGCGGTTATAGCGTGAACTGATGCGGTAGTTCTTGAGTAAAGGCACACGCTGGAAAGCCCTGGCCAGGCTGCGTCCCTGTTCGTCATAGAAGTTGCCGTCACTGTTTTGATAGGCGTTGATATCACTGCGGCCACGCTGAATATGGACGCCAAGAATATCACTATTTCCCGTCGCTTCACCGTCGATATATTGATCGCTCTTGAGCACAGCAAACTTATCGCCGGCGCGCAGATCCCGGGCAAAATTGAGCTTCTCTTTGAGCAGAGATTCGATCCGCTGGATCTCACCGGCATTGAGGCCGATACGTTGCGCCGACAGGTAGAAAGAGCCGTGGATCTCACCGCTCAAGGCCCGGTTTTGCCATATCCCTTCAACATTGATCTCTTCGACACTAAAGCCCCCCTCCTCGTAACGACTAAACACCACTTGGCGCGCAGCGCTAAAATAGAGTTCAAGCTTCTCGAGCTCGCCTGAGTCATCGAGCCAGAAACGGATAATATTACCGGGCTTTAAGGTATCCAGCGCCAAAATATTCAGGTCGGCCTCAAGCACCTTATACATGGTCTGCTGATCGACATTGGCCTCAACAAACAAGCCGCTTAAGGTATCACCAGTTACGATAGTTTTGACAAAATCGGGATGAGTGGCAATTTCAACCACTTCATCACTCTTTTGCAGATTAGTCACCAAAGATTCAATATCCAGGGCAACCGGAATGCGTTGCGGAAGGGTCTGCTGCTGCGTAGGCCATAACAAGGCGGCGCCCAATACCAAGCCTGCTGCAAGCAAGATTTTTTTATGTGGCGAAGGTAACGCCATGATACGAGATTGAGACATGCTCAAAAAAGAAATTTTACCTGCGCGCAACCTGTGCCTCATCTTTCATTATTATGCTTATCATTAGAGCCCAAAAACCCCATAAACAATGGGGCCGATGCCAAGTTATATCAAAAATAACGGCAATTACAAACTGATCAACAACACAATTTAATGGAATAAACTGAGGTTTTAGGCGTACAAATAGGCAAAAATACTAAAAAGGTGCTGAAATCCCAATCAAGATCAGCACCTTTTAATCTTAAGGTAAAACTAATTTAATCTCGCTACCATTGGCACTTTTATGAATATCGATGCGACTGGCGATCTGCTCCTTCATCTCGGTCACATGGGAGATCACCCCAACCATACGCCCCGCCGACTGCAAATCCATCAAGGTTCTGATAGCCAGCTCCAGCGAGTCCTGATCCAGGCTGCCAAAACCTTCGTCGATAAACAGGGTATCGAGTTTAATCCCACCCGCGTAGGCCTGAACCACATCCGACAATCCCAGCGCCATCGACAAGGCCGCCATAAAGCTCTCACCACCGCTTAGGGTCGCCACGGCGCGTACCTTGGCCGTGTAGGCATCCTCTACTTCTAACTCCAGCCCAGAAGCCTTGTTGCCCTTGGCACGCTCCTCCTTACGTAGCAGTCGATAACGCCCCTTACTCATTAGCTGCAATCTATGGCTGGCCTCCAGCAAGACATCGTCGAGCAGCACACTGAGCACGAAACGTTGCAGGCTGAGCTTGTTGCCCGTATTGCCGTTGGCCACATCGGCCAATGTACCCACTACGGCATATTGCTGCTCGAGCGCCTGGGCCTTGGTATCAAGCGCCTTGAGCTGCTCTTGAGTCTGGGCCAATTGGCGCGCTCTGCCACTTATCGTCTGCCAAAGCCCCAAGGCGGTTTGCATCGCCTGCTCGGCGTCCACCTTATGCTGCTCTAGCTGAGCAATATTTGGCATCTCGCAATCTGCGAGCACCTGAGTTAACTGCGCCAGGTTAGCCTGATGGGTGATCTGTGCCTGCTCGAAAGCCTTGATCTGCTGCGCCAGTTCGGCCTGCTCAGACTCACTCAAACTGGCCTGTTCAAATGCAGCAACGCTATCAAATTCGGAAGCCTCAAGCGCCTGTTCGAAACGCTGGCGCTCCTGCTCGGCAGCAGCACTAACCTCCACAACACGAGCACTGGCGGCATCGAGTGAGGCCTGCGCGGCGGCCTTGTCCTGTTCAGCCTTGGCGTGATTCGCCCTTATCGACTGCTGGCGCGATTTAAGCCCGGTGAGGCTAGCGCCCAGCTCTGCAATGGCCTGACTTACTGCCGCCGCGTCGCTAAATTCTTTCGGAATGGCCGCGCTAATCTGCTGATATTGTCCCTTGTCACTGGCCTGTTGCTCGGCCAGCTTGCCATAATGAGCGCGCGCCTCATCCAGGCCTGTCTGTAACTCTCGTCCCTGCTGCTCGCTGATCTCAAGCTGAGTCTCTAACTGAACAAGCGATGCTTGCGCCGCCTTGGCCTTCTCGAAGGCCTCATTGAGTTCGATAAGCCGCGTTTGCAGTTGCTCAAGGGACAAATCGGCCGCCTGCCCAAGCTCCTGCTGCAATTGCTCCGCGCTCTGCTGCTGGGTCTGTAGCGACTGCTTGAGCAGTTTAAAGTCACTGCGCGCCTGATGCAGCTGATTCAGCGCGTCCAACTCCTGTTGTTTGGCCTCGGCCAGCGCATCATCCGATGGTAAATCAAACTCGCCCTGAGCGGGCTCAGGATGCTCAACACTGCCGCAAACCGGGCAAGGTTCACCTGGCGATAACTCGGCGGCGAGACGCGCCGCCTGACCGCGATGCCAGCTAAGCTCCAGGCGTTTATGGGCATCTTCAGCCTGCTTATGCTTGCCGGCCAGTTCACTGCCTGCGGCCTTTGCCGCCTCCAGCTTATGTCCAATGGCCGCTACCTCATGTTGCTGCTGTTGCCAGCGCTCAAATACCTTAAGCTGGATTCGGGCATCATTGAGAGATTGTTGCAGACTGAGCTGCGGCTCGGCCTCTCGTTTAAGCAACTCGCGCCGCCCAAGCATCTCCTGGCGCGCCTGCTTGAGCGCTTCAAGTTGCTGTGCGCTCTGCTTACCACTGGTTTCGGCCGCCAGCATTTTGCCCTGAAGCTCGGTCAGACGCTGACTCAACTGAGTTAGCTGCTCCAGCTGCGGCGCTAGCGCCTCGAGTTGAGTCAGCCTCTGCTGTTGACTCAACTGTTGCGCTTCAAGCTCACCGAGCTGTTCGAAGGCTTGCTGACTCTGCGCCAATGCCTGCAGGGCAGTCTGCAGCGTCTGCTGGCGCTCGTCACGCAGCTTAGTCGCCGCCTGTTGCTCACCCAAACGTGATTGCATCGCCTGATATAGAGGGCTTAAGTTATTTGCCCGCTGCGCCGCTTGCAGACGCTGTTGCCACAAAGTGGCCTCAGCCTGGCGGGTTTTAAGCTCTTCGCCCTCCTGTTGCAAGGCCTGCAAGCGATTAAAATCAGCCTGGAGTTTCATCCCCTTATCCAGTTGTTGATTGGCCTCAAGCAGCGCCTTTTCTCGGGCAAGTTTATCCGACTCGGCCTTTTGCAACTCGGGGGCGAGGCGCGTTTGTTCGTCAAGCAGTGCCTGATCAGACTCAAGCTCGGCGCCTTCCAATATGCCCGAGCGGCGATTGCGCATCGCCTCCACCTCTTTGCGGATCCCCGCCGCCTGCTGCTTAAGCTTATCTTCGATTCTGCGGTAGATGTGAGTCTGAAACAGCTGGCTAAAAATTTTCTCTCTGGCCTTAGAGTCGGCCATCAGCAGCTCACGAAATTTACCTTGGGGCAGCACCATCACCTGACGAAACTGATCCACATCCAGCCCCGTGAGTTGCTCTATCTGCGCAGTAGCATCGGACACCTTAGCCGCCACCAGCAGGGTCTCCTTGCCATCGGCATCGAATTGACTCAGCTGCGCCTCGCTCTTTTGCTGCGTCACCCCATCGCCACTCTTCTTGGCTCTGGACTGTTCAGGAACACGGCGGATCAGATAACGGTTAGTGCCAAGCTCAAACTCGAAGCTTACCTGAGTCAGACGCTGGCTATCGGCCATGTCGCAGCGCATCTGGGTGCCTTCACGCTCATCTCCCGTCGTCTTGCCGTAAAGCGCGAAACAGATGGCATCAAGAATCGTCGTTTTACCGGCGCCGGTCGGGCCGTTGATCAAAAATAGCGGATTGCTGCCCAGGGCATTAAAATCAATGGTCTGCTCATCGGCGAAGGGGCCAAAGGCGGTCATGGTCAGTCGCAGTGGTCTCATCTGCCTTCCTCCCCTTTGTGCAGCTCATCCAAGGTTTGGGTGATTAACTCAAGCTGCGCCTCACTCATCGGCTCGCCCGATACCTGAGTAAAGAAATCTTTAAACATCTCAAGCTCACCCTTCTTGATATGATCTGAGGCAATGGCCAGTTGCTCGTTAGCTGCCATCAGTCCGGTACGCTCGAGATGCAGCACGTTAGGATAGACATTTCTCAACTTGCCCATGGCATCTAAGATGGCGTGCTTGTCCAGTAGCCTCACCATCAGATAATCCTCGCGACCGGGATCCTTGACGCCTTGGGCCAACAACTCATCCAACGCCCCTTCGAGAATGCGCACATCCCGCAGTGGCTCAAGGGGTAACAAACTGATACTGGTCTCACCTTGAGCAAGCTCAACTAAAGTCACCGACTTATTTTGATGCTGCTCGCTGAAGGAGTATTTGAGGATGGAGCCTGAATAACGTATCTGCTCAGCGCCCTTATATTGTGGGCCGTGCAGATGCCCCAGGGCGGTATAGTCAAATCCCTCGAAGAGTTTGGGAGAGATCTTATCCGCCCCCCCTATGCTCAGGGGACGCTCAGATTCAGATTCGCTACCACCATCGAGAAAACAGTGAGCAATCACCACCTTGGGCAGTCCCTGACTGTCATCTTGATGCACCTGAGCCAGCAGCTCGGCCATCGCCTCTTCATGAGTACTGACCTGACAATCCAACTGCAGCCTGACGGTCGCGGGTTCGGCGTAAGGCAGAGGATAGAACACGGCATCACCGCTGACTGAGCCTAAATGGATTGGGCTGATCTCAGCTGTCAGCGGGCCGACGATATGGAGACCGCTACTCTGCATCTGCCGCGCCGCAAAGCCCAGACGCTCATGGCCATCATGGTTACCCGCAATCATGATCACTTTGATTCCCAAGGCAATCAGCTCGTTGAGCACCTCATCGAGCAGGGCTACCGCATTGGCGGGCGGCACGGAGCGGTCATAGATATCGCCGGCGACAATCAGGGCATCGACCTCATGGGTCTTAGCGAGTGAGACGATTTGAGAAAGCACATGACGCTGATCATCAAGCAGGCTCTGATTATGCAGCTGACGACCGATATGCCAGTCTGAGGTATGGATAAATTTCATCTTTTCTCGTTTAGAAATGAGGAGGATAGCTAAGTATCTGATGTTAGCTATAGTAAGAAATGTCACTTAGATAGGCAATGCGCATCTCCCTTCCTCTGGCCGCTTGTGTGTAAAGTAGTACTTAGCGTCAAGACTAAGTACAAAAAGACCCGCCAACAGGGCGGGTCATGCTTAAAATACTTAATCAGTGCTGAAACAGGAATTGAGTTAGTCCGTTAAACCTATTCAGGCTTTAACGCCAGCACGGCATCGATATCTTCAGCTTGATGACGCTCAGCCAACAGCTCCCAAGGCTCGCCCCAGTTGCGATTAACGATACGGCCACGCTGCACCGCAGGTCTTGCCGCGATCTGCTGCGCCCAGCGTTTTACATGCTTATAGGCATCGACATCGAGAAACTCGGCAGCGTCATAGGCTTGGCCCAACACCAGGTTACCGTACCATGGCCAGATAGCCATATCCGCAATCGAGTATTCATCGCCAGCAATATAAGCCTGCTTGGCCAGCTGTTTATCAAGCAGGTCTAGCTGACGTTTAACCTCCATAGTGAATCTGTTGATCGGGTATTCAAACTTTTCCGGCGCGTAAGCATAGAAATGACCGAAACCACCGCCCAAATAGGGAGCCGAACCCTGAAGCCAGAACAGCCAGTTGAGCACCTGAGTTCGCGCAACATGTTCACTTGGGAGGAAATGGCCAAACTTCTCTGCCAAGTAGAGCAAGATGGCCCCGGACTCAAACACATTAACTGGCGTCTCCCCGCTCGTATCTACTAATGCTGGGATCTTAGAGTTAGGATTAACCGCCACAAAACCTGATGAAAACTGATCCCCCTCACCAATCTGAATGAGATGGGCATCATATTCGGCGCCTTCGACTCCCAGCGCCAACAGCTCTTCGAGCATGATAGTGACCTTCTGACCATTGGGCGTCGCCAACGAGTAGAGCTGCAAGTCATGTTTGCCAACCGGCAATGCCTGCTCGTGCCTGGCCCCGGCTTCGGGCCGATTGATACTGGCCCAGGTACCACCATTTTCGCTGTCCATAACCCAAACTTTCGGGGGAATATATTGGTTTGCCATACTGCTTCCTTATCGAATAAATGAGGTTAGGCCCGACATGGGTTTAACCCTATGCCTATAATCTCGGGTCGCCTGCTAATAATTTAAACCCTGAGGCTGCCATTTAGTTATAACCTTTGGCTATACCCTTGATGGAATTGGCATGAAAGAAAATCAAAAGTAGCCATAGGCTATTGAAAAGTAAAGATGACCCATAGCAAGTTAATTATGGGATTCGTCAGACCGCTTTGTCTGCGTAGCTTGGTATCGCTCCAGAGTGCCACTACGCGCCAGGCCTCGATGAACATTGCGGCATAACTTGGCAAAACGGCTAAGCTCGCCAAGCAATGGTCTTTCTCCCCGCTCAATGGCGCTTTCCCAATAGCGCATTTCACTGTCCACCAGCTCAAGCAACTTCTTAGGACAACCTATGCAGTCCCCCTTTGGGCCACAGGCAAAGGTCTCAGGATCATCGAGCGGCATGGTCTGTTTTACCTGTTCGATTAACTGCAACATGGCGATGGTGCTATCTGGCTTGCGCGTCACGGGCGTTAATGTCTCGCATCGAATCTGACGAAAAATAAGACCGCTATATTAACTTTCCCTTAGATAACAAAACAGGACCTTGATCAAGGACGCTCATAATAGATCTGCTGACCGGCAGCGTTAAAATAAAACGCCTCGAGTAATTTCCCCTTGCCGTCGAACCGCTCACGCTTAATCAAGTTGCCCGAATCATCGAAGGTCTTCACCTGAGTATCCACCATGACCCCCTGTCGAAACGCCTTGGCATTCATCAGCTGACCACTGCAGTGATACCATTCGAATCGCCCATGCTCGACCCCCATCTCATAGTGGGCGAGCTCCTCCAGCGCACCGCTAGACTGACAGAAACTGCGCTGCTCACCGTGGCGTACGATAAGCGGATCGAAGCCATATTGCTGCTGCGATTGTAGGCGACCGTTTGGCCAGTAGGTCTGCTGCGTGGCCAGATCGCTCTTCCTATCATAGGCATAGCGCGTCTTTACTCTGCCGCTGGCATAGAAGGTGATCTCGCTGAGCAGCTTAAGATCCTGTTTACGAAACAGGGCGTCGCTAGCCAAGCTGCCATCTGGAAAATAGTGACGCAGGCGCTCACGCTGCTCGCCATCCTGAAAGAAGATG
Source organism: Shewanella marisflavi (assembly GCF_002215585.1). NCBI lineage: Bacteria > Pseudomonadati > Pseudomonadota > Gammaproteobacteria > Alteromonadales > Shewanellaceae > Shewanella > Shewanella marisflavi. The sequence goes on along the minus strand of NZ_CP022272.1, from coordinate 1,598,228 downwards.
TGCGTCCAGGGGCGTCCCTGCTCATAGATGATGGACTCGACTGTCTTATCACCCTCTAGGCGGCGATAACTTTCTATAATGCCAGCCTCATCGAACAGGGCGATCGCCTGTTCCTCACCATTCTTGTAGATGGCCTGACGTTTCGCTCGCTGGCTTTGCTCATAATAGTCTAAGTGTTCACCCTCTCTTATTCCTTGACGATACCAACCCTGGGACAGGATACGACGCCCATTGGCCGAGAAGCTAAATCCGTGACGTTTACCCTCAAGATACTGAGTAGCGCCAAAGTAAGTCGCCAACTCGCCCCGAGTCGCTATGCCGCTAAAGGGCTTGCCGCGATAGCCTGTAAGGCAGTCAGTCTCGACCCAGATCCCGTAAATCTGCTGCTTGCTGCACTCGATAGACGTAAGTAGCTGCTCATCTATGGGCAGTTGAGGCGCCTGATGACAGCCGGATAACAGCAAGGCCAAGATCGCCGGGGAGATAAGCTTAACGCCTGACTTCATCTTATCCCGGCTCCAATTTTTTCGAGCAAAGCTCGAATTCTTATTCCAGCTTTGCTCGAATTGTTCTGTTCCAGCGTCCTTTGGATAAGTGGCACGTAATTCCCCCTCACCTAGTGATGCTCCGTCTTAATCAGCTTGCCCAATTGATCATAGAAGGCCCAGTCACCGGCCTGCCTATCGGTGAATGCCGCTAAAGGGCTTGCCGCGATAGCCTGTAAGGCAGTCAGTCTCGACCCAGATCCCGTAAATCTGCTGCTTGCTGCACTCGATAAACGTAAGTAGCTGCTCTTCTATGGGCAGTTGAGGCGCCTGATGACAGCCGGATAACAGCAAGGCCAAGAACGCCGGGGAGATAAGCTTAACGCCTGACTTCATCTTATCCCGGCTCCAATTTTTTCGAGCAAAGCTAGAATTCTTGTTCCAGCTTTACTCGAATTGTTCTGTTCCAGCGTCCTTTGGATATGTGGCACGTAATTCCCCCTCACCTAGTGATGCTCCGTCTTAATCAGCTTGCCGAATTGATCATAGAAGGCCCAGTCACCGGCCTGCCTATCGGCGATATAGCTGCCCTCGCTGCGCAGCTCGCCAGTGGGCCAGTAGGTGCGCCATAACCCCTCTTTGCGTGAGCGCAGAAAAGTGCCTTGCTCGGCCTGCTTACCATTAGCATGAAAATAGCTGGCCTCGCCTTCACGCTGACCATCCAACCACATCTCCTTGGTCTTGGGCTTACCCGTCTGGAAGTAGCTATACTGCTCGCCGCTTAACTTATCCTTTTGGTACTGAGACTTCTGCTTAAGTTGACCGTTGGCGTAGTACTTGGCAACTTCTCCCTGTAGCTTGCCATCCAGATACTCGGCACTTTCAGACAAGACTCCATCTTCAAACCAGCTCTGCCACAGTCCGGTCTGACGCCCCTGCACCATAGTGCCTTGGCGCTTGAGTTGGCCATTGCCTGGGTAATACTCGCTGTAGGGGCCTGTCAACTCGCCCGCCACATACTGCTCGCTGCGGTAACAAACCTGCTTGAAACTGAAGTAGCGCCGCTCGCCCTCGAGTTTATCCAGGTGATAATGACTGGTGCGGTAGATGTTGCCCTCGGGGATCGCTCCAAAGCTGGGATCTTTCTCCTGAAAGCGATACTCGGTCCACAACCCCTGTTTGCGATTATCTTGATAATGGCCCGTGACCCTGCGATGACCATTATCATACTCGCTGTAAGGGCCATTGAGTTTGCCGGCCGCGAACGTCATCTCCCGACTGACGAGTCCCTGGCGGTACTGACGCCATAGCCCCTGTTTTTCGCCTTTATGGTACCCCCCCTCTTCATTTAGATCGCCATTGGCATACCAACGGGAAAATTGACCATCTAGCGGGAAACGCTCGCTGCTGGCACTTTTCTCGTCGCTATAGTGAAGTCTCTCCCGTGGTTTCCCCGTTTCATAGAAGGACTCATATAGGCCTACCCATTGCCCCTGGATACGTGTGCCGCGCTCCTTGGGTGTCCCATCTTCATAATATCGCTCAGCCTTGCCAGTTTGCTGGTTGGCCTGATATTGATCCAGACTACGCAGGTTGCCATTGTCATAGTAGCTGATGAAGTCCCCATGACGCTCTCCCTGCTGCCACTGCTGCAGATGCTGTAAACGCCCTTGACGATAGGTGGTAAACTCGCCCTCTTTCAGCCCCATCTGATAGTGCTCAGTCGCGATAAGCTGCCCTGCCTCGTCAAAACGCTGCTGCATTCCGTGCAGGGGATACAGGCCATTATCGGCAAGCAGTTCATCATGATAGCGAATCACCTTCTTGGGCTTACCGTTATCGTAATAGGTCTTTTGAACACCCGCCTGCAGACCCGCCTTGTAATTGAGCTCACTGACCAATACGCCTGCGCGGTTAAAGTAGCGCTGCACACCATGATGATCGCCATCGAGATAATGTTCCTCTTCAAGCTTCACTCCGGTATCGCTGTAATGCAGTAATCGTCCCTGGCGCATATCGTTGGCATATTGTCCCTTAAGCGACAGCTGGCCGTTAGGATAGTAGCTCAGGCTCTCACCCTCGCGGCGACCGGCCTCATAATGTTCATCTCGCTCTGGTGTGCCATCATCATAAAAAGTCTGCCAACGCCCCTGGCGCTCACCGTTGGCATCGAAACGGCCCTCCTCTAGCACCTGACCTTGACTGTTTTGCGTAAGATAAGGGCCTGAGATCTGATTGTTGGCGTATTGCTGGCGCTGAGCCAAGACGCCATTGCCATGATAGGTTTCCCAGATCCCGTGACGCAAATGGTCCACATAGGTTTCTTTGGCCTGCAATTTACCACTGGCAAAGTAACGCAGCACCTGAGTCTTAGCCCCGGCCTCATAGACACTCTTCTGATAGAGGTTGCCCAGATCATCATATTGGCTCCAATCGCCGCTCGGCACGCCCTTGATGTAAAACTGCTCTTCACTTAACTCACCGGTGTTGGAAAACAGTTGCCAACGCCCTGTTTGCAAACCGTTGTGGTATTCACCCTCGACAAGCTTCTGATTGTTGGGCAAATAGACCAGCCAGCGCCCATTAGGCACGCCTTGGGAAAACTCCCCTAAGGTATACCCCTGATTGTCACGCACCAGGGTCACCTGGCCATTGAGCGCCATACCTGTGGCCAAATTGTAATAAGTGGCAATGCCCTCCTGCTGGCGAATCTCCACCATCAGGGTCGACAGCTTCTGACTGGCTTCAACCGGGCATGTGATAAAGACTGTTGCACTAAGGCTGACGCCTGCCAACAACGCAGAGTGGATCGGGCGGGAAAGGTTCATTCAAGCTTCCTTGTACCTATAAAAATCATTTCCTTGACGGCGCAGCCATAGCGCTGCGCTGTCATCGAGTATCTGTCTGACGGTTTAACGATAAAGAGCGAAGATGTGTGCTTGTAGCGAGCGATAGGGCCTTGCGGGCTGCGTTTCACTAATCAGCTGATCATGACGATATTCACTACGCTGGCGCAGGGCGCCGTCGGCGTAAAAATCATATTGAACGCCATGCCTTCGCCCCTCACTATCATACTGAGCGATGGCCAATCCATACCCTTTGCTTGAGCGTCGTTCCCAGCGGCCAACCTGTTTACCCGCGCGGTACTCCCCCTGCCAATAGGTTCGAAGAGGCTTAGGCTGAGGCGAATAATCGCCTTCTTGAACCACTATCCATTTGCCTTCGCGCTGACCATTGACATACTGCCCCTGCTGGTAGACCTCGCCATCGGCATAGAAACGCTCAAACCTTCCTGCAGGCTCTCCATCTTGATAATTGATCCGTTCCAGCACCTGATCTGACTCACCCAATGACAGATATTCGCCATCAAGCTGGCCTTGGCCGTTATAGTGACACCAAGTGCGCATCTCGCGAGTCTGCATCTGCCAATCGCCAACCGGCTTATCTAAGGCATACTCGCCTTGATAGAACAAACTATTATCGCCGCCGCGCTTCTCGGCTGGCCCATGACGCAGCCCGTCTCGATAGTGGATCTTCTCTAGCCAGGCAAGCTTCTCTTTACGATCCAACTTGGCGGCGATTTTTAACCCTGTCAGCTTGCCGGCCTGGGTCTCCTCCCGACCAATCACTTTTCCGTCATGATATTGGGTCACTAGGCGCCACTGACTCAGCTTATGCTTCTCTATTTGCTTGCTCAGCGAGCCTCTATGATAAAAACGTCTGACCTCCTGAACATCGCCATCGGCGCTGTAATCGTATTCGGTCTCCCGATATCGTTCGCCGTTTTCTCGATACTCGACCAAGCTCAGGGTTCGCCCACGGCCATCGAGGATTTCTCGTTTCGCCAGGCGGCCGTCTTCGAAGTAGTTCAGCTGCTCGCCTACCTTGAAGTCGTTTTGCCACCTATGGTGCTGTTTAATCTGACCATTTGGGAAATAGGCAAAATAGTCACCATCTTGTTTGCCATCAAGATAAGCCTGAGTGACCTCCACCTGACCATCTCGCCAAAAGGTTTCGACCCCATGCTTAAGCCCATCTCGTTTTTGGCTTTCCATGGTAAGCCGACCTTGCTTGTCATAAAAACGGTCACTGCACAGCCCGGTATGACAGAGCTCACGCACTAAGTGGCCCATAGGTGAATAGACCTTCTCTTGCTCAATGGGCTCACCTTGATGTAATACCAGCTCACGTTTAAGGCGACCATCACCATAGTATTCCCGTTGCAATCCCTGACGTACTCCCTTATCAAACAGGCAATCACAATTGAGTTTGCCGGCGCCATCATAGATCTTTACCAACCCCTGACGCTGCCCCTGGGAATTAAACTCACCTTGCTCCACCAAGGTGCCATCTTTGGCAAAGAATCGATAAGCCCCCACGGGATGGGCGTTATCACTTAGCGACTCACCGCTCAGGGTGCCGCTAAATTGCATGATATCGCTACCTAGATAGTAGGGCTCGAAACGAAAGCGCCCCGCTTTAGGCTCAATTGCGTTTTTCAAATAGAAACTGGCTTGTTGCTTATCTTGGGTAGGCTGCCAATCATCATCCAACCAGATATTGGCCTGGACGTCGCCAAGGGTTAGGGTAAAACAACCAATCGCAAACAGGAGAGCAGGTCTCATCTTCATCTCCTAGGGCAACGGCTTAAAATGAAATTTGTAAGGAATCGTCAGCGGCGTATGACTCACCTCAAGGTAAGCGGCGCGGCGCGCGGCGCCATCGACACTCAACCAACTCCCATCAATCAGGGCACTGTCCAGTGTATCTCCCTGACTCCCCTTGGGCAGACGCGGGTTAAGACGCCTACCACTGGCATCAGTGATCAGCAAAGATCTCAAGCTCATCGGCTCCTGAGAGTCCCCGCCCGTGTGTGAAACAAGCGCCGAGAAATCCACCAACCAGGGACGCTCGCCAGGTTTTATCAAAATCTCATGCCACTTAGGTTCTCCTTGACAGCGAATGGTGCCCGCCACTTGTTGGTCGTAAAAGTAGTGCCGGGTATCATCCTCTGTGGTCAGTAGATAGGCGCTCTGCCCCTGGCCATCGCTGACAAGACGCCATACCACGGGCATCTCCCCCTCATTGAAACCTTGAGTAATTTCAGGCTGACACCAGTTGGCCAGCGCCGTGGGCAGGGGGATAAAGAGATCGTGTCCGCTGAGCGATACCGTTGTCAGTTGGCTTAATCCATCCCTTGGTGTCAACTTGCCAGATGGCTTGGGCTTAGATGCAGTTTGCTCTGAAAGTTGCATCGGGGGATTTTCGAGGTTGGCGTCATACTCAGACTGACGCACAAACTTGACGCTGCGGCTGATCTGGGCGTCGACCAGCGACTCAAGATGTAACAGCTCAAGGCTTTTTGGCGTCTGCGCCAGCTGCAAAATATAGACGGTTGGCGGCGGCTCAAGGGTAAATAGCTCATCAAGCAACATCTGCTCGGTCATAGAGAGCCATTCAGGCCCATGATAGACCATGTTTTCCAAGCGCAACTGACCAATAAGACCATTGAAATTTGGAGAGAGGGCATAGTTACCGCGACTCGTCACCGACAGACGATAGCGCCCTGTGGTGTTCATCGCTTCCAGGGTAAGAGTCGAGTCACCATAGCGGTAGGGAGCGCTCAGTAACTGCTGCCAGGGGAGCGATTTACTCACACGTTTTACCGGTGTCAGGCGCAGTTCGGCGCGAATATGCTCAAGCTCGTCGAGTTTGGTTTTGCTCTCGCCCCAGCCTAGCGGTAATAAGTTGAGCTGCGAGCTCACCACGCCGCCAAATGCCCGGGCACCGCTACTGCTATGAACCCAAAGCGGCAAATCGATGACCCGCTCTTGCCAGTCGATCAACTCAATGTTGCTGTATACTACCGAGGTGGCGTAGTCGCCCGGCACTAAACCGTGAATATAACGCAGCTCAATATCATCACCTCCCCAGCCGGCAGACATGATCCCCTGAGCCTGCGCCATCATAGACGCCGCGCCATCTGGGTCATCAGGGGTCTTGGCTAAAGGAGTGATCTCATAGAGGCTGTCATCCGGTTCATCATAATCAATCTCGCCTTCGTCCTGCCACAGCATGCTGCTGACATAGCGACTGTCCTTGGGAGCCATCACCCAGCGACGTGTCTCTAGCTTTTCGCCAAGGCGTTTTTGCTCAACGAGCAAGAGCTTATCGAGCAGGCCGGTTTGATGATGATAGGTTAAGCGGCCGAAATGCCGGTATGCCACTCCCTCTTGCTGATAGGCATTGAGCAGGCTAGCCGTCGTCAACTCTCCCTCTCTCTCCTCCACCTGCCAATCGGTAAATTCACCTAACACAGGCGCAATAACCCCGCCCGACTCGGGCGTATTAGCGTGAGCGATAACAGGGCTTAAGTGAAACAGTGATAACAGAGGCGCTAATGCCGCCCTTGCCTTATCGCCTTGTCTGTCGTTATAGGCTTGCCAGGCTTGTTGCGCCTTAAATGTCAGCGCTGGCGGCTGTTGGCCTTCACGGCTGAGGAGCATCCCTTGTCGAATTATCCCGCCAAGTTTTGCTGCAGAACCTGCGTCATCGAAACTGTTGACCCTGAATCGATAACGATGATCTTGATACTGCAACATTTGAGGAGTGATAGAGAGGTCGGCGGCGTTAGCGCCATCGCGATAATCAAGCAAGGCCCTTGCGCGATTGACGACTTGTTGGTTATCACCATGGGCAAAAACTGTGCTCATGGTGATCTGGTATTGACCAAGCTTGCGCTCAGCTTCCTTGCAATAAGCGCCCTGAAGTGCGCTGAGCAGGCTCAAACAAAGTGTGAGCGCGACATAAACAACCCTGTTTAGACGACCGGCCATCCTGACATCCCTGGCTATGCATATTACTGAAATGTAATATGATTAAATCAAATCCTCAGCCATTCTACACAAAAGTCAGACGAAATACAGAGCCAGGCAAGCTAAAGGGATCTTGATAGGGTTAATGACAGTCCAATCTAACAGTGGATCAGAAATATTGCTCCATCAGCAGCTTGGCACTCATGGCTATCGACATGGTCACCACCAAAGGACGAATGATCTTACTGCCCTTAGTCAGCACCATACGCGAGCCTAAGGTCGCCCCTATGGCCTGCCCTAGCAACATGATGCCACCCAGCAACCAGAGCACCTTGCCGCCCAAGGCAAAGAAGATCAATGAGGCTATATTGGTTGAGAAGTTCAGCACCTTGGCATGAGCCGTAGCCTTTGCCAACCCGTATCCCGCCAGCGACACAAAGGCCAAGGCAAAGAAACTGCCCGTCCCCGGCCCGAAGAAACCATCATAAAACCCCACCCCAAGCGCTGCCGTAAATCCAAATACCGTAGGCGTCAGTACTTGCTGCTTATCCTCTTCGCTGATTTTCTTAGAAAAAAGAAAGTAACTGCCAATAGCTAGAATCAAGAAAGGCAGCAACAGCTTGAGCACACTGGTATCAATCAACTGCACTGCTATGGTGCCTAACGCTGAGCCCACAAAGGCGCAGGCAATCGCCAGCTTCATCTGCCCGAGATTCACCATCCCCTTGCGCACAAAATAAAAACTGGCAAAAAAGCTGCCGCCACAGGCCTGCAGTTTATTGGTCGCCAACGCCGCCGTGGGCGGCAAACCAGCCCACATGAGTGCGGGGATAGTGATCAATCCGCCGCCACCGGCAATGGCATCGATAAAACCCGCAAGGGCCGCCACGGCAAACAGCAGGGCTAAGATTTCGTAACTGAGCTCGAGAGACATAACAATTCTGGGTCAAATGTAAAATGAATTGGCGGCTATTAAACGCCCTTTGCAAGCGTTTGGCAAAGGAGTTATCCTCAACAGTGCGTGAAATAAACTCACAGATAAACAATGACACCATTAACGCTACCTCCCCTCAATGCACTACGGGCTTTCGAAGCGGCAGCCAGACATTTAAGCTTTACCCGTGCCGGTGAGGAACTCTTCGTCACCCATGGCGCTATCAGTAAACAGATAAAAAGCTTAGAAACTTACCTTAATGTCAGCCTGTTTCAACGCCAGCACAAACAATTGTGTCTCACCCCTGAAGGAGAGCGCTACCTACGGCACATTAGCAGTGCCCTGCAGAGTATCAGTCAATCCACTCAGGAATTGATCTCACAACCTGTCCTGGCGCAGGCCCTTTCAATCAATGTGTTACCCAGCCTCACTATTAACTGGTTGATCCCAAGGCTAGAGGAGTTTAAGGCCCGCCACCCTCACCTCTATGTGGATCTCTCCATCGGTGACTTCCAGGTCGACTTTACTCAAGATAAATATGATGTAGCGATCCGCAGCGCCACTGCGCGGCCACGCCATTGTCATGTACTAAAACTCATGGATGAAGATCTTTGTCTGGTGTGCTCCCCACAGCTGGCCAAACAGATACACAGCCTTGAAGATATTAACCAGATGACACTGCTCAAGCACACTACGCGACCAGGGCTATGGGCCTTATGGGCCGACGAGGTGGGCTTGAACCTGACCACAGACAAGATGCTCGGCATGGAGCACTTCTATATGCTGAGCCAGGCCGCGGTGAGCGGAATGGGACTGGCCTTGATCCCGCGCTTCTTTATCGAAAAGGAGTTGGCCGAAGGCAGCCTGGTGATCCCCTTATCGACATCATTTATCAGCCCCTATGCCTATTATGTGCTGACGCCCAAGGCCAACGAGCGCCCGCTTAAGGCGCAAGCCTTTATCGACTGGCTATTGGAGATCTTTGCTCCCTATCGCCATGGGAGCAGTTAGACGCAAGGCATCAACTTGCGCCTAAACAAAGGCTTAGTTCTTCAGGAGGTCAGTCACATCGAACGCTTCTAGATAGTTACAACCCGGGGTGATATCCAACTCAAAATTTAACACCTTAAGGCAGGTATCGAAGGTTTTCTCGCCAAACCACTCTCTGTCGAACGCGTGCAGTGCCTTGATAATACCCGCCTGACCACCGTCTCCCTGCAACGTCTCGGGCGTCAGGGTGGCGATAAAACTCGCCACAAGCCCATAGAGATCTTTCTCGGCGTCTCCTTCTGCCGCCCACAACTGAGGATCGGCATATCGACTCGCATAATGACTGGTGGCAATATCCAGCCCGATACCGAAATTCACCAACACGGCCCGATCATCATTGCAGATGATATTTTTCGGGCAGATCGCCCCATGATAAATATCCATCTGATGCAGATATTGCAGCGCCGACAACAGCTGAGTAAACCAGGTCGATGGCTGGCCCAGTTGAATCTCGGTCAGTTCGTCGAGGGATGCCCCCTGTTCCCAGGCGCGGCTGATAAACAGCTCATCACTCTGAGGTAACTGGCCGAAATTAAGCACCTTCTCCACATGAGGATGATAAAGCTTAGATAAACTGCGGTAGAGGCTGCTGAGCATAGACCAATTAGTCTCCACCTTGGCATAGATAGAGATGCCACACGGATAACTGCCCTGCAGATGCCGTGCGCGCCAGAACTGGCTGTGTTCAGTGGCCGCTATAAACTGCTCTAACTGGTAGTGGTGATCTATGATGGCGCCACTGGCGATGGTGATCCGCTGGGGTAAGGTGTCACACACCCCATTGTCGATCAGCGCCGCAATATCGCAGCGTATCATATCCAGATCTGTCATCGCGCCGCTCGCCGCCAGCCTGAACCACTGGTAGACCCTCGGCTGACGTGTTTGCTCGGCTAGCGTCAGGAAACACTTAGCAAAAGCATAAATATCTTCACTGGTATTCAGGTTATCCTTGATGTCGATAAACTCCACATCCCCCTGATCCGATATAAAGATACAGTTGCTGCTCCAACCGCCAACCGTGATACCACGGCGATGGATCTGTTGCAGCCCTGACACGGCACGTCGCAAAATCTCCAAGAGCTGATAAGTAGTCAGCTGCTCATGTTCAAGTACGTCAAGGGGAACACCGCGTGGCATTCTGATGGGCAGGACTAATTGCTCGCCATCTTGAATCAGCGGCGCACACTGAGGCACACCACTACAACCGGCCAAGGTTTGTAAGCGCTTAAACTCATGACGTAGCCGCATCTCATAGCTAAGCGATTCATCGCTATTGTCAAACTGTGTCGGTACCAACACCTTGAGAAGCCATGGCGCGGTCCAGCCCCCTGGATTGTATTCGGCCTGCCATACCTCGAGACCACTTTGAATGAACAGGCACTTAAGCTTAATGAAATCTTGGATCTTATTGTTGCGCTGCTCCACCAAGGCCACCTGACCTATGGTCTCTAACACCATCTGCTTTTGCTCGTCGGTCACCTGATGTTTACGCGGCGCCGTGAGTCCCCATTCCTTGGTTAACGCAGCCACTATCTGACTCGGTGTATAGATGCTCAGGGAGCCCTGTTGCTTCTCCAGTTCTATCTCTTCGCCCTTTCGCCCAGTCACAAAGACCATTCCCTGACACCAAGGGGCATAAACACCAACCGGGATCTTATGCTTGACGTTACCCGCCAGCACCCGCGCCACATAGTTGGCCTTGGCAAGGCTGTTGTCTACCTGTCGACCATCGAGAGACCAGGCGTGCAGCCCAGCATCCAGCCTACCAATATAACCTTTGACGTCGACGACATATACGCCCCATTCGCCAATCACCAGGGCATCGACCTCCATTGCCTGGCCTGACTTAGTGGGGATCTCTACGTTGGTAAGCAAGATATAATTTTCTGGCAACTCATCTGCCAACATGCCAAATGCCCAGCGCTCGGCGTCATTAACCGGCGTACCGAAACTGATCTGTTTTGCCATGGGCTCTCCCTACTTAGGCATTTTTGTTTTATGAGACAAATTTAAAGCATAAAAAAGCCACTAAAAATAGTGGCTTCTCGAATTTTTGGTCATTAGTGCTGACAGTCATCACCGCATTCATGGTCATGATCGGCAAACTCATCATCACCTTCTTGGTGCTGCATCACGCCCCAACCGTCGGTCGCGCCGCCAAATTCGGCAGCAAACTCATTGAGTTCAAACTCTTGATCAACGATCGCCTGATACTCTGGCACCATGTTAATGCATACGATCAGCTCCCACTTACCCAGCTCATCGTTAAGGTGCAACTCTAACTCGCCCTCAAGATCTGACTTTGCCAACTCTTCAACGGCAGATTCCGCATCACGCTGATCTTCGAAGACCAAGAAAAAGTCTACGTCCAAGGCTTTGGTTAAATCTATGCCAGCATCGGCCATAGCCGCTAACATCTTGCCGTTGTCATCATCTGGATACTGCATAATATGACTCCCTCTTTGATTACTCAGCGACTATGGTGACACTTTCGCCGTTATAGCTGACCACCTGTCCGGCAATCACCTTCTTACGTTTACGGGTTTCAACCTCACCGTCAACAGTGACTAAGCCTTCGCTGATCACCACCTTGGCTTCGCCGCCACCAGAGGTCATAGACTGAACCTTTAACACTTTATAAAGTTCGATAAAGGTTTCTCCTGGCAACAACGCCAGGGTTTGAGATTCTGTGGTCACACTAACTACCTTTGTTTAATTTGAACCGGGCGAGTATACCACCTCGGGGCTAGTGCGGGCTATCACCACGCTCACTGGCCAATAGCCCAAAGTAGCAATCATCTACCCAGACATGGTTAAGGCGAAAATTATGTCTTAGGGTGCCTTCATGCACAAAACCACACTTTTCCAGCACCCGCACCGAGGCGAGATTATCGTTAGAACATAAGGCAATGAACTTATGCACTTCATATTGCAGGCAAGCCCAATCGATCACGGCCTTAAGGCTTTCGGTTGCGTAACCCCGTCCTTGACCATTGCGGCTTAACATATAGCCCACTTCGACCTGCCCAAGGCTAACATCAACAGTATAAAAGCCGGTAAAGCCGATGAACTCGCCTGTGGCAATCTCTTCGATCACTAAGGTTAGCCAGGCACCAGACTCGTATCGCCATGGCATAAGCCGCTCGGCAAACTTATCCCGTATAACGGGCTCGCTTTGCGGCGCTCTGACATGGCGATTTTGCTGCTCATCCTGATGAACCGACAAGAAGTCTTGCCAGTCATCAGGTGTGAGCGAGCGGATCCTTAAGTTGTCTGTATATAACTCAAGCATCAACTCGCCTTAATTAACCGCGACTGGTCACTTCGAGCAGATGATAACCAAACTGAGTCTTAACCGGGCCTTGCACTTCATTTAATGGTGCGCTGAAGACCACTTCGTCGAACTCACGTACCATCATACCTGGACCGAATGAGCCCAGATCGCCGCCCTGAGCGCCTGATGGACATGATGAATGTGCCTTAGCCATTTCGCCGAAATCGGCGCCATCTAAGATCTGCTGTTTGATCTGTACACACTCTTCTTCACTGCTGACTAATAAATGACGTGCTGTTGCTTGTACCATGTGGCACTCCTCTAATTTCCCTAAAAATGAATAAAATAAAACCCAGCAAGTATAAAACATTTGCTGGGTTTAAAAAGGCATTCCTCTCAGATTATGCCTTAGCGCCTTGGGCTTTGATCCAACGGTGGATTTTTTGCTCCATTACCGCCATCGGCAGCGAGCCTGAGGTCAAGATCTGGTCATGGAAACCTTTAAGATCGAACTTATTCCCCAAAGCTTTTTCCGCTTCGGCGCGCAGTGCCAATATCTTCAGCTGACCCACCTTGTATGACAAGGCTTGTCCGGGGATCGCCATATAGCGCTCCACTTCGGCGATAATGTCGCTCTCGGCCATCGGCGAGTTATCCTTCATATACTGGATTGCCTGCTCGCGGCTCCAGCCTTTAGCATGTAGTCCGGTATCAACCACAAGACGCATAGCGCGCAGCATCTCATCGGACAGCTTGCCGAAATATTGGTACGGGTCTTCAAACAATCCCATCTCAATCCCCAGATACTCGGCGTAAAGGGCCCATCCCTCTTCGAAGGCAGTATATCCACTAAAGCGTTGGAACTGAGGAACGCCGGTCAACTCCTGCTTGATGGCGATCTGGAAATGGTGTCCTGGCGCCGCCTCGTGTAAAGACAGGGTCGTCATGCCCCACTTGGGTTGCGCCTTAAGGTTAAAGGTGTTGATGTAGAATACACCAGGACGAGAGCCATCTACCGCAGGCGCTTGATAAGAAGCACCTGCCGCAGACTGCTCACGGAAACTCTCCACTGGCTTAACCACATAGTCGGCTTTTGGCATGACATTAAAATACTGTGGCAATTCGGCGTTAATCTTATCTTTCAGCACACCATATCCGTCAATCAACCCCTGACGGTCGCTAAAGAAATACTGAGGCTCTGATGATAGCGAGTCAAAGAATGCCGTGAGATCGCCTTCAAAACCTACCTGAGCTCTCACCTTGTCCATCTCACTCAAGATGCGCGCCACCTCATCGAGGCCAATCTGATGTATCTCATCCACCGACATACTTGTGGTAGTATGAGAATTGGCGAGATGCTGATACCAAACCTTACCGTTTGGCAATCCCCACCAACCGTCACTGGCTCTGGCAACTGGTAGGTAAGTGTCTTGGAAATATTGTTTAAGTGACGTAAGTGCTGGGAGCAGCTCTTTACTGATTAAGTCGGTATATTGCTGGGTGAGCTGCGCTTTTTCTTGCTCACTAAAACTTTCCGGCAACTTGGTAATTGGTGCATAGAAGAGACTTTCACTTGGCTTTTCGACCAGCTGGGCTTCCAGCTGAGGAATAATGCGCTCAACCAAAACCCTTGGCAGCACTACCTTACTGGCGATCCCCTCATCCATGCGCGACTGTGCCAACTTGGTCCATTGAATGAAGCCGCTCAAGCGCGACAACCAGTTTTCGTAATCTTTAACCGTGTTGAAAGGTTGGGCACTCTCACCACTACCCAACTGCACCATGGTGATCACTGTGCTATAGAATTGGTTCATCGGCATAAAATAAGCCGGGAAAGTTTCAGACACTAGAGCCATGTTTCTATCATAGGCAAACATGTCATAGCTAAGCTGCAGCGCCTCAGGTAAGGCATTACGATCTATCGCCTTAACTTCCTTCAAATAGCGACTGTTGAAATCATGACGTGCCTTTAAATACTCTTCAGTCAGACTACCACCAAACTGATCGTTATAATCATTAACACCGACAAAGGTAGCGTACATAGGTTCGAGCTTGAGTAGATCGTCAAAATAACGATCGACTAATTCAAGGTAAACCTGCTCAGCGCTCTGAGTCTGTGTGGCAGAGACTTTCTCTGCTGCCGGCGAGCCCTTTGTCGTTTGACTTGCACTAGTGTCCTTGTCTGAGCAGCCAGCCATGGCTACTAAAGCTGATATCGTCAATGCGAGAAGCGTTTTATTCATTCGAGTTATATCCTTCATAATCTGTGCAAGTGTACGTTGTTTTCTATACTTACCTTAGGTGTATCTGAGGAGCGAGTTAATGATTTACTCATTTAGTAATTCTGGATTCAGAGATCCTGAAACTGGCGTCTACAATCAAACCTACTTTATGGAGGTGTTCAATCGTGAGTGGCACCGCCATATGCGAGAACGCCAGACGCTGGCACTATTGTATCTTTGCCCACACATTCATGAAACAGTAAAGCAACCTCATTTGCTTGAATTATTCATGAAACAGGTTCAAGAAGCGATATTAAGGACCACGGATCTGGTTGCAAGGCTAAATCAGGATAACTTTGCCTTGGGGTTGTTCAACATAGACAGAGAAGGAACCGAAATCGTTATCGGCCGCATCGAGCAGAAAATCATGGCCTTTAACCAGGATTTTCAACGTAAACACAACTACCGTATCGACTATGAGTTGGCTGCCTGCCTTTGCCAGCCAGAGGACGGTCTCAACATCGAAAATTTGTTTGAAGATGTGCGCTCGTTGACTCATACCCTTGAGGGGCAGAAGGAGCATCATACGGCGATGCGCTGTCTCAACTAACTAGATTAAATGACATAAAAAAAGCCCCTCGCGGGGCTTTTTATGTCATAACAACCAGGATTAAAGTGCAACGTTATAGATACGTGCTTTTTCCTTGATATAAGCAAGATAGCTATTAGCTGTGCGCTTAGTCTTCTCATCCTTAGCAGCCTTTAAGCAAGCGTTATACGCTGCCTTGTACTGCTTAGTGCCGAGATAAGCCAGCGCCAATTCAAACTCAACTTCACCCTCGCTCACGCCACCTGCTGCAAGTGCTTTCTTCAGCACTGGAATAGCAGCCTTATGTTGTTCGCGAAGCGTCAAAAGTCTTGCTTGCTTAAGATAAAGTTTACCGTCGTTATTAACGTCAGCAGCTTTACCATAGTATTCAGCCGCTTCTTTTAGCTCTTTCGCATTGTGATAGAAGCCACCCAGGATAGACAAGGTTTTCTCATCTTCCTTGATCAGGCCACTCTTCATATGCTTTTCATAGATTTTCGCTGCACGATACGGTGAACCGTTTTGTGCCAGCAGTTGAGACAGACGTGTAATATTAGCCGCAGTCTCTAAAAACCCATTCATATAAGCTAAGTCATAAGTTGCTAGTGACTTTTCATAATCTTCAGTCATCAAATAAAACTGCGCTAACTGTACCCAAAGACGGCCATCTTGTTGGAACAAGGGAACCATGGTTTCGAGTACTTTAATCGCATTTTTATAATCTTTCTTGTTGAAGTAAGCGGTCAACTTCATCTGGTACAAGCCTTTATCGGGCTTAGTACTGATGGCCAGACCTTTATCAACAACGCCAAGAACCTTGTCCCACTCTTTGAGCTCAGAGTAAGCGATACCAATACGGCGATACACTTGTGCATCTTCCTTACAGGTAAACTTCATCCACTCATAGTAGTAAGGGATAGATTCTTTAAACTTCTTTTCCTGAATCAACAGGTCAGCGTACAAACGCAGGGTAGCACCATGGTCTGTACCACCAAGAATGTCAGCGTCTACAGCTTGCTTCAAATACTTGATCGCTGTACCCATCTGATTTTTTTCGGCATAGAAGTTACCCAACATACGGGCAATATAGGCCTTATCAAAATCATCACGAGGACTGGCTTCAAGCAGAACAGCAATCGCTTCGTCAATGTTACCTTCTTGATAAGCTTCGAAAGACTTTTGGACTTTCTTTGCCGAGCTTTGGCCTACGGCCTTAGACTGGCGCTTCTCAATCGGACACTTTTCAGCGGCGTTTGCGACTGGCGCCATTGTTAGACTTCCACCGATAGCAAACAATAGTGCTGCTGCAAGCGTATTAACTTTTTGCATCTCTATTTGCCTCCATCTAGTTTAAAGTCCAATTGAACAGTCATGCCAGGTTGCTTAAGGGCTTTACCGTCAACAATCTTAGGCTTGTATTTCCACTTTTTCAGTGCGCGCTTAGCTTCTCTATCGAAAATACGCTTTGGATCGGCGTCGATCACCTGCACATCTTCTACACCACCAAGTTCGTTGATGGTAAAGCTAAGTTGTACCCAGCCTTCCTTACCGTCACGTGCCGCAGCAATTGGATACTGTGGTTCGATACGTACGATAGGCGTTGCATCACCGTCACGGGTCATCATGTTGCCCAGCTTAAAGCCGGTACTCGCTGAGCCAGCAACTACACCAGACATGTTGAAAGCCATGTTGGTATCAATGTCAGATGAGCTATCTGGCGGTGGCGTATCTGGTAAAGGTGGCTGCTCAGGCGGTGTAGGTGGCTTAGGTTTTACCCTAGGCTTGTCCTGCACTTTCGTATCCTGTTTATCCATACTGATCTCGATAACTGGAGAATCAGTTTTGGTGTCGGCGCGTTTAGCGCCGCCACCGACCAAGAAGGCCATGAAAACAAACAGGGCAAAAGTAACAGCACCACCAACTAATAATGATACTATTCCTCTCAGCATATTAGTCTTTCCCCGCTGAAACCGATATTTTATCGATACCCGCTTTCTTCACATTGTCCATAACCTTTACAACAATGCCGTGTTCAGCTTCTTTATCTGCTTCGATCAGTACAGCCGCTTCTGGTGCTTCAGCCAGCATACGCTCAACGTTTGCTGTCACACGCTCGATGTCAACCTGACGGTTTTCCATCTTAATCACGCCTGTCTTGCTGACACCAATAAAGATGTTTGCAGACTTCTTAGTTGTCGCTTGAGAAGCTTCTGGCTTGTTGTAGTCAAGACCAGATGGCTTAATGAACGACGTCGTTACGATAAAGAAGATCAACATGATAAACACGATGTCGAGCATCGGCGTCATATCAATTTGCGCTTCTTCTTCTATACTTGAATGCTTTTTACGTGCCATGTTCAATACTCTCTCTAGTGGTGTGGCAAGCTATCTTTGAGCTTTTCTAAACTGATTTTCATTTTTGCATCTAAACGTGTGCTAAAGAATACACCCGATAGTGCTGCGACCATTCCTGCCATTGTGGGCATTGTCGCCATTGAAATACCAGCTGCCATCATACGAGCGTTACTCGTACCATGAACTGCCATCACATCGAATACCTGTATCATACCGGTTACGGTACCTAGTAGACCGATCATTGGACAGATGGCTACTAAGGTTTTGATAATCAGCATACGAGCATTCATATCTTGTTTCGCTTGGGATACCCAAGCTTCACGGATACGGTGTGCATGCCAAGAGGTAGAATCCTCTCGATTGTCCCATGCGGTGATAATGTTCTTGTGCTCTTTTGGCGCAATCAAATTGAGATACCAATAGCGCTCAAGCATTAACACCCACATTAGAAATAGCACTGCCGCAACCAACCAGAGGACGTCGCCTCCGGAGGCCATGAAGCCCCTGACGGAATCCCAGATGTCCATCAGGTATAGCATCATTAGGCGTTCCTCTTCTCAGCGTGCTCGGCAACGATACCCGCACTTTGCTCTTCAAGTACTTGAACAACTGACTTACTACGTGCAATTACGATAGCGTGCATTAGCATTAGTGGAAGTGCAGCAACCAGACCTTGTACGGTTGTCATCAGTGCCATAGAGATACCACCAGCCATTAGCTTAGGATCACCAGTACCGAATAGCTGGATGCTTTGGAAGGTTGCAATCATACCGGTTACAGTACCCAGTAGACCCATCATAGGTGCGATAGCAGCCAGAACCTTGATGATTGAGATACGAGTCTCAAGTGCAGGCGTTTCTTTTAGAATCGCTTCGTCAAGTTTCAGTTCAAGCGTTTCAACGTCAACATCTTTGTTGTCGTGGTAAGCTTTCAACACGCGACCAAGAGGGTTATTACCTGGGTTATCGATGTTCTTACGCTGAGCGTTAACTTTAGCGCCAACAACATACAGAGTCACCAGACGTTCGATAGAGATCAGGGCACCTAGTACCAGTAGACCGATAATGATGTAACCGATAGTACCACCGGCTTCAATACGCTCTTCGATAGTTGCTTTCTGAGTGAATACGTTTAGCAGTACACCACGTGCAGGATCAACGAACAGTTTGTGAACGCCAGAAGTTTGGCCTTCGAAAGCCTTAACGCTTGCTACTTGCTCGCTACCAGGCTGCTGTGAAAGCTGCTGGATAAGACCTAGGTCGGCGTTGTAAACAACATACTGACCATCGGCTAGTAGGTTATAAGCACCAACACGAGTTACCTTAGTGGTGTGAACGTTACCATCGATACCCGTTACCGCAGCATCAAAGGTAACAACCTTACCAGATTCAGCCATTTCAAATAGCTGCTCTTCCCAGAACTTTTCGAGTTCTTCGATTTTTGGCAGTTCTTTACGCGCACCAAGCTCAGCGATGAACGCATCACGACCTGGGTACTGTGCACTAACGTTTGACGCAACAAGCTTACCAGCGAAATCACCGGCTTCACCTTTAACCACACCGAACATTTCACCCAAGTCACCTTGAGCAATCTTACGGTCTTCTTCTAACTGAGCAATTTTACGCTCGTTATCGGCAAATGCTTGTGACAGATCTTTACCGCGCTGTTCTTCAGCGGCTAGTGCAGCCTTTTCACGCTTAAGTAGTGCAGCTTTGTCGCCACGCTCTGCCTGGAACTCAGCTTCACGCTTCTTGTTAACTTGAGCAGCGTTAGCGCGCTCAGTTTGAACTTGCTTAAGTAGCTGATCGATGCTCTTTGGCGCGTCAGCAGCGCTCACCATACCAGCTGTTAAAGATAGACTTGCAGCAACGATTGCTGTAGAGATTAACTTTTTCATTATTGTGCAGCCTCCGCAGCTGGGATTGGTAACGCGAACATATCTGGAGCACCCTGGCCACGAGCCTGGCGAATTGCTTTAGTAATGTTACGTAGGTAGCTATCTTCTAGCTTGTCCCATGCTTTCGTCTCTGGATTGAACATCCAAGCAGACTTTTGATCTAGGCTTTGTGCGTAGTAGGCAACGCGACCAAAGTTGATGAAATCAACCAAGATCTCTTTACCGTCTAGTTGTAGCTTACCGGTTTCAACGTTCAGCTTAGAACCGTATTCGCGCTCGATGTTATAAGCATCAAGAATCAAACGGTACTTTTCAGCCAAAGTGACGTTAGCGGTATCAAGGGTCTCACGAAGACGCTGAATACGTGCTTCACGAGCTTCCTTATTAAATGGCAGATCCAGTGCAACGAACTGCTCAAGGGCATCAACCATCTTGAACATCAAAGGCACAACACCTTGACGTAGCTTATCAACACCGTTGATATCTTCTTGAATCAGTTTCATTGTGGCTTCTTGGTCTGCAACCAAACCAGCCACGTAATCATTGTATGACTTAGTTGACTCACGAGTGTCTGCAACTTGGCCATATTCAAACGCCATATCTTGCGCTTGATCGTAATACTTATCGACTTTCTTCTGAGATGCTGCTGCATCTGTATGAATTTTAGAATCCGCTTTCTGAACGTCAGAAAGTGGATCGGCAACCACTAAGTTACTGCCTGCTAAGGCCAGCGCGCCAATGAGCGCTGTAGCGATTTTAGTTCTATTGCTTACCTTGGACATAGTTCCCAACCAATTTGAAGTGAAAAATAAAAGGTTTAACTTATTGGTAACACGGGTTTTCTGCTTATATTTGCATGAATTCCGCCACCATAAGTGTGCATTTCTCTTGTGATTGTTAGTTATTATCTTCCCTTTTCTACACCGGGTGAGGTGTAGACCCGCAGGCATCATTTCACAAAATGTTGACCTGTGTCAACATTTGGAAACGGCTAAAACTAGCAGAAAAAGCTCTTACGAGGCGAAATTGCTACAAGAGGTGTTTTTTCAAACAAGTCAATATTTACAAATTAAACAAGCCCCCAGGAGTTTAAACATGCGCAAGGCACTAAACACATGAATTTAAAGGGTTATCCTAATTAACAATAAACAAAAGATTAATTAACAAAGTGATAACCAACTTACCTAGGGAAAAGCATGCAAATGCAATTATGTTGCTCCGGCGTTGCCGTGGGAGACATTCGAAACATGATGTACACATATGATCGGTTTAGCCCCCTCCCCTGCTAGACAGTTTTGTTTATAACAATCTTCCATCCTAAAATCTGCCCGTCCTCATTCGCTATTTGACTTAGGCTATAGAGCACAGCGCCATATTCATTGAGCCTAGCCAATAGACTCGCCAAGGCGGATTCGTCGAGTGAAGCGGCTATCAATTCTGACAACCTCTCCTTTAACGTTACAATTTGGGTTTTGGCGAAATTAAGGTATGTCGTCTTTTGCTCCAGAGACCAAAAAAGCCCCCGCTGAAAAAGTGTCGCAACATAGGCTAACAGTTCACTATCTTTCAATGCGTCTTCATCAAACTGAACAAGAGCCGATATGTGTTGATTTAGCTCATGCCGTAGACGCTCACATTCAGGGTCTTGCTTAACTTTTCTCAAATCCTCCGCATCGATTAAAGTGCCCATTTGTGCAACTAAGGCCTCCATTGTGGCAAATACACTCTGGGTTTCATCGCGACTGATTAAAGTTAGAATTCGTCGGTTACGATTTATCACCAAAGAGCGGCTATGATGGGTAACCAGGCTCAAAGCTCCCTCTGGTTTCAAAACACGAATTGCTTCCGGTATAGAGAGTGTTAAGTCTGAATATTCCAAGCCAAACTGAGAGATCACTTGGTCAAAATGATTATTAGCATAGGGCAATGAAGCACAATCAACATGAGAAACCAAGGAAACATCGATATTGTTATTGAGATCTAGCTTGGCAAGATCAGTATTAATTTTGGCAAGATCAACACCTATTACCTCTCCAGGTTTCTGGGTATCAGCAAAAAACTGATTGAGTAAAAGCGGCAGTGCCCCATTGCCCGTCGCGAGATCCAGTACCTTAAAATCATCAGGCAAACATTTAAAATCCTGATGCCATATAGTTTCAAGCACGCCTGAATAGTTTCCGCTAAAGCTGGCGCCGAATGAGGTTAAGTGCCCCTGTTGCCAGTATTCATCCCAATGTTGGCTCATAATGCTTGCCCTTTTCATATTGTTATCTTTATTGGCTTTATTAATACCATAAAAAAAGGCCCTATTAAGGGCCTTTTTATCAAGTATTTATATTACAACTATTAACTAACTCTTAGAACTTAAGAGTGTAGCTAGCACGGTATTCACGACCGTAGTTGTTGTAAAGATCAGGGTTCTCATACTTACCAGCAGAAGACAGTACTGGATCTTCATCAGTCAGGTTATTAACAGTCAGCATAATTGCACCGTAAGCACCTGCGTTGTAAGTGTAGCTTAGGTTATGGATTAACCAAGAATCTAACTTACCAGAATCTTTATCTTCATAGGTAGATGCAGTGTAGTTCATGTTCCATGATACACGGTGATCGCCATTGGTGTATGAAGTTGTGAATACTGACTTGTAATCAGGTTGACCGTTCCAGCCAGCTGTATCTTCAGCTGATTCACCACCTTGAACTTCAACAATGTAATCGAATACAAAGCTGTT
Organism: Shewanella marisflavi; assembly: GCF_002215585.1. Taxonomy (NCBI): domain Bacteria; kingdom Pseudomonadati; phylum Pseudomonadota; class Gammaproteobacteria; order Alteromonadales; family Shewanellaceae; genus Shewanella; species Shewanella marisflavi. The sequence continues at coordinate 1,575,875 of NZ_CP022272.1, read as the reverse complement.
GTTCCAGTTGATACCCCAGTCACCGAAGCTAGTTTCAAAGTTACCATTGAACGCTACGTCCAAACCTTTGATCTGTAGCTTGTCGCCGTTACCATAACCAGTACCGATTTCGCGAGCCGCACCAAGCTTGCCACCCTGACCTGGCGCACGCACCACGTAGAAGGTTTCAGTTGGGTTAAGCGTACCGTCAGCAATACCTTCCATCACGTTAGTGATTGAACGACGGCTGATCACGTTATCGATGTTCAGGTCGAAGTAGTCAACCTTGATACCGAAGTTATCAACGACGTCCCACGCAACACCAAAGTTGAGGTATTCAGAAGTCTCAGGACCTAGGTCCTTGTTAGCACGAATATAAGTGTCGTACTGACGGCTAGAACAGTCTGCCTCAGAGATGCCATTCGATTCACAGAATGGGTAATCGGTACCAGTATCAGCACTGAAGGTTGTCGCAGCATAAAGCTGATCAAGAGCGGGTGCGCGGAAAGCTTCAGAGTAAGAAGCACGAACAACTAAGTTGTCCAGAGCTTGCCAGCGAATAGACGCCTTAGGTGCAAGGTTGTCACCAAAGTCACTGTAGTCATCGTATCGAGCAGCAAGGTTCAACTCGACAGAATCGATTAGCGGCAGAGCTGCTTCATAGAAAGCTGCCCATACTTGACGGTCACCGCCAGCTGAGTTACCAGCACTACCACCGATTAGACCAGCTTCTGACTGAGCGTCATAGATAGAAGCGTAATCTTGTTCGAAGTACTCAAGACCGAAGTAATGAGCTGCAGCACCACCTGGCAGTTCACCAGCGTCAAATCCGATACCAGCATTATACTGATGGAAAGTCGCCTTATCCTGAGTCAGGGTAGTCGCTTTCATATTAGCAACGCCCTGTTCAGAACCTAGATCGATTCCGTTAGCTTCGTTGTAAGCAAGACCTGAATAGCTTAAGTAGTATTCACCGATAGACTTGTTATCGGCCTTGTTGTAGTGGTAGTAGAATTCCCACGTTGCATCATTCCATGAGCTGATAGAACCACGAAGACCTGTTAGGTAATCTTGGTTGTAGTCATCTACTCGACCATCACGGGTACCGATACCAACCCAGCGGTATAGACCGTATGCACCGTCTTCACCATATGGGTTATGTGGGTTATCAGCAGTCATGTTAGTCCAAGGTGCTGCTGGCGGCGCATAACGGCCAAATGAGTTGTTTTGAGTAAACATGATGCGGCCGAACCACTCAACATCTTCACCCAACTCATAGTTAGCATCTACATAAACAGTGTTACGGTCTACAGAAGCCTTGTTGTATGAAACGTTACCGTATGCATACATACAGTACTCAGAACCTTCGCTCCAATCCGCATCAGCAGCAACACGCTTGAATACATTTTCGCCATACTGGGCAATAAGGTCATCACACAATAAAGAAGCTTGTGCTTCAGAAAAATCAGGAGCAAGTACTGTAGCACCGTAGTATGACCAGCCGTCAGTCTCGTTGTATGCCTGAATAACACCGTCGCCATCTAGGTCTTTCATCCATGGTGCAGTGAACTCACGGTCTGCATCAGAGATACCTTTACGGTCTTGGTGGTCGAATGCAAAGGTAATGTTACCCTTATCCATTTCATAACCAGCGACCACAGAGAATTCTTTACTTGTCAGGCCGCCATCACGCTCACGTGAACCGCCACCTACATTGAACTCAATACCTTGGAAGTTCTTCTTCATGATGATGTTAACAACACCAGCAATCGCGTCAGAACCGTAAGTAGAAGAAGCACCATCGGTCAGAATTTCGATACGCTCAACTGCCGCCATAGGAATGGCGTTCAAGTTAGCTGATGCACCACCCAGTGTTGGTGAACCTGGGAAACGCTTACCGTCGATCAGAACCAGTGTACGGCTTGAACCGGCACCACGAAGATCGATAGTTGCTTGAGACTGAGCAGAACTACCTGAACGCTCAGAGAATGAACCAAAAGAGTTTAAGTTACTGTTACGTAGCGCATCTGCTACCGTAAAGTTACCTTCAACTTTCATATCTTCTGCAGTGATCGTTGTTACAGGTGAAGCACCCTCAAGATCACTACGCTTAATGCGTGAACCAGTAACTTCAATACGTTCAACTTTATCCGCAGCTTCCTCGTCTGCCGCGAATACTGCTGGAGCAGTAAAAGCAGTCATAGCTGCACCGCTAACTAGCGCAAAACGCACCGAATTAGCTAATAAGCTGTTCTTATACATGTTGTTTCTCCCTGGACTTTATTTTTTATTTTTTTGTGAAAGTAAACACAAATAAACACCAATCGTTACACTTGTGCACATTCGCCAACAAATAGAACCACATGTGAAACATTTAATCAACAATCGCATCACTATTTTCACAGAATTAATTTGCGTTCGCTCATTTTGTAGACGCTTATCACAATTGGGATGATCTTTGTTAGCCAGATCCCTTTGCTTGGTTTCGTTATCCCTTAATTAGCAGAGCAATGCGGATCGCCTAAAAAATCAATACGAAACAATGCATTAACCATATCTCACTTCATTAGCTTTAATCTATCCAAGCTAATTTAATGGGGCGCTTAATTAGCGATTAAGATAATTTATCTATATGCAAATGTAACAAAACGAAGATGGTAACAACTTGATAAAAACCTATAGGTAAGTAGCAATATCAAGCTAGACTCTGGTGGACTCGTAAAGAATTGATTACAAAATAAGCGATGCAAGGGTAGAAATCTAAGCCTTTCGCCTGTTGAATTCGGCAAAAGCATATTGAAATAGAACAAGATGTTACAAACATCGAGAGAACAGACAGAGAACATAGGGTCGGCTTAATCGACTCAATTAATACGCCACTGTTTTACAGACACAAAAAAGCGCCTCAAAGGGCGCTTCTTTAAACAGAAAAAGATCTATTTGTTGATTATAAGGTGTAACGAATACCAATGGCTACGCCATCTTCTTCAAACTTAGCTTGCGCTTCGGCATCAGCACCTTCAAATTCACTGAAGTCCTTACGGCCTTCGATGTAAAGTACTGTGTTGGCATCCCACACATAATGCAAACCCGCTACCACGAACTGACGCTTGAAAGATGAGTTAGGATCAACGTTATTCGGTTGAATGATGTAGTCTTTACCCGCATCTAATATGTTGTAAGAAACAAAGGGACGTAGGCCATTGTCAAACTTGTAAGAAAACAGGGTTTCCACACCGTAAGAATCTTTAATCAAACGACCAAGGTTATCAGTGTCATGGTTTTCGTTTTTGTTAAAGTTAGCGGCGCCGTAAAAACCATCGCCATCCCAATTACCCCAGGTCAGACCTAAACCGTAGATCACGTCTATAGCGGTGATCTGCTCGGCTGTCTTTCTGAAGGTCACATCAAATTCACCACGGTTAAGACCCGCTGTAACAGCAAACTTGTCGGTAACTTGGTAAGTCGCCGATGCACCATAGGTATAGTTGTACTTAACTTCTTCTGAATCCAAAACAGCAGGGTCATCCCAACGCTCTTTACAATCAGTCGACAACGCTGGATTTGCCTCACAGGTGTAGAAGGTATCGTGTTTTAGCTGAGCTTGTACCGCAAAGCTGAAGTCGCCAAAAGCGTTACGGTATTGAACCGTTTTATCACCACGACCTACGCCGTTTATCGCACCATCAGCCTTGTTGTAGGTGTATACACCAGCAGCGTTACCATCCCACACAAAACCATAGTTTGTGTTGTAGACCACGTCATACCATGCACCCCATTGCTTACCGATAGTCAAACTACCATATAGGTCATGGGCAATACCAACATAGCCTAGGCGGTTATTAAGAAAGTCACCGCTCTTTGATTCGAAGTTACTTTCACTACTGTAAACGATTTCACTGTTACCGAATGGGTTAACACCCCACTCCAACTTAGTAAATGCTTTCCAGCCATCGCTCATCTCACGCGTAAAGCCGAAATTAATCCGTGATGCACCGTTTACCACTTCGGTTGAACCATGAGTGTTAATAACACGGGCATCAACAAAACCACCAATTTCTACAGCATTTTTATCGTCTTTATAGATCTCGATAGCGGATGCAGCGGGAACAAAAATGACTGCCGCTAGCGCTGTTGCTATTACACTCTTCTTCATCTTGTTAATCTAACCTTGTTTGTTATGTTCAGTTTGCTTTATTTTTTGCTACATTCCGTTGTTTTATTTCGTTCCAATTTCAGTTCAAGATTAGCAAAAGATCAGCACCCCCTCAAAGATGAAAATCACAATAACCGTGCCTTTTTTCACCAAATTAACTAAAAAAATTCAGAAAACTCAGACTTCATACTAATTGTTAACAAGTACACACTATCTACTCAACGTGAAAACAACTAAATTAACGTCATTTGCTTGTCCACAAGATTATTGAAACTAGTGTTTAAAATTGAAAGTATAGGATCAGAAATAGGTGCTATTTGTTTATCCAAATAGTACTGATAATCGATTTTTCCGACACGATACTGCACGGGTTCAGCGCCATTTTGTGTCATCAGATAACTGATCTTAGCGCCACGCTTGCCGTGCTCCTTTTCCCCACTACGCTCGCACCATATTGTCGCGGCCTTCACATGAGGTGATGATTTAGCAGTATAGTCGACAATATCCCTACGCAAACGTTTTGAGAAAATGAGTTTGTCATCCAACATCCCTTGCTGTAACTCGCTAATGATCCGTTTGAGATACGCCACCACATCCAGTTTGGCAAACAGTCGATAGTAAATCTCGGCCTGAATTTCTCGCGCTAATGGACTCCAGTCACTCCTGACCTGCTCCATACCCTTAAAGACTAACTTAAGCTCTTGCTCCGATGTTCGATAGGCGCCCACATAACGCTTCTTAGACCCTAAGGTTGAGCCCCGCAACGTTGGCATGAAAAACTGCTCAAAATGGCGCTCATATTCGAGTTCTAAATAACATTCTAATTGATATTCTTGCTTTAACTTGGCTCGCCACTTCTGGTTAATGCTGTCAACCAGCTTGCGAGCAAAGACGTCAATATCGCCCACTCGTTCAGGCTCAGCCAGATGTACAAAAGTTGAATCCGTATCGCCATAGATAACCGTTAACCCTTGCTCTTCAATCCATTGCTTTGTCTGTTTCATGATCTCGTGACCACGCAAGGTGATCGAGCTTGCCAGTCTGGCATCATGAAACACACATCCGCGAGACCCAAGCACCCCGTAAAGAGAGTTCATGATGATCTTAATCGCTTGAGACAAGGGACCATTCGCCTCTTGTTTGGCTAACTCCCGTTTCGCCGACAAGCTGGCGATCAGCTCAGGTAAGATCGGCTCCCGACGACTAAACTCGGCCCCCAGAAAGCCAGGAACTGTGTCTTGACCTTGTTTAAGCCCTTCAATCAAGCCTTTGGGGTCGATTAAAAAGGTTCTAATAATTGATGGGTAAAGGCTCTTAAAGTCCAATACCAATATGTGTTGGTAAAGGCCGGGTTTTGAGTCCATCACATAGCCACCCGGACTCTCAATGCCATCACTTACCGGCGCGCTTGGCGCCACATAACCGGCTCGATGGAGATGGGGTAAATAAAGGTTATTAAAGGCTGCAACCGATGCACCCACCCGCCCAAGCTCCAGTCCGGTCAGGCGTGAGCGCTCTAACGCAAAGGCTAACAGAGAGGTTTTTTCAAAGATCTCCCACACAAGGCGACAATCGGTAATATTGTAATGTGCCAGCGCCACTTTATCGTGAAGGAACAGACTGGTGATCTCCTGGGCGCGCTGACTGACGTTGTGAATCGCTTTACCTTCCCCCAGCAGCTCACGTGCTACGTTCTCCAGGCTAAAGCTATCAAATTGATAAAATGCGGCTTTTAACCAATCGATACCATCGAGCACCACACGCCCTGGCAGCACCAAGGTTTCCGGCCTAAATTTATTTTCGACTCGCCAGGATAAGCGCGCGCCGCAACGTCCCAGGGTGAGATCTATCCCAAGCAATTTTGCCCGGCGATAGAGAAGTGCAAGGTCAAAGGTCACTACCGCCCAGCCAATGATGATGTCGGGATCCTGCTCTTTAAACCATTGCAGCAGAAGCAAAATTAGCGCGCGCTCATCCTCAACCATCTCGAGATAGTCAGCTCCGGCTTGTCCCGCCTCGCCCACCATGATGACTTGTTGAAAACGCTCTCCACTGGCCGACTGACCAAATAAGCCGACGCTATATAGTTGCCCCTCCACAGAGCATTCAAAATCTAAGGAGACGACTGACATGGAAACCTTGGCATCACTTCTCCGCCCCCTGTCAGCCAACAGTGTCGGTATCCCCTGCTCTGTTGCTTGCCATTGCCCCACAAATTCCACATCGAGGGCGATATAACGTTCAATCAAATAACGCTGCTCGGCGCGCAGTTCCGATTCGAACAACGCCACACCTTTATCCGTCGCGGTGCGGCTAAGGTGTCGGAAACTTTGGTTAGAGGAAAAATAAAGCGCACTTACTGGCTCATCATCGAAAGTTTTCAATACCAGCGATTCTTGCCTTACCCCAGTATCTTGCAGTGCTGTACCAAGCGCTGCGAGATCTTGTGTGCGGCAAAAGCAGATACGCTCACCATGGGGAACGATGACCCGCACAGGACCTTGAGGAGTTCTAAGATAATAATGCAGCTCGTTAGCAAAATGATGACGAGTGAGTATTCGTCCTTTTATGCTGACAAGCAGCGAATTAGCGTCGCGCAAATTAAACTATTTCCATTTATTTCATATCTTTAGATTAGGTAACTGTAAATAAGTCGCCAAATCATCACATCAATGCTTCTTAGGCTATGTAATCACTGTTATTATGTACAGCATTATTTGTCCAGCACTATGCCTTCATGTTATCTGCAGACGTTAAAACCCAGATCCGTACCATTTACAAAGATATCGCCGCGGCCTTACCTAACTTTAGGTCACGCCGGGAACAAAACTATATCGTTGCCGAGATCTCAAAGACGCTTGCAGGAGAATATGACAAGCACAGACGGATCATAGTCGTGGAGGCTGGCACAGGTATAGGTAAATCCTTAGCCTATATTCTGGGAACCATCCCCCTGGCGCTTGCCAGTAAAAAGAAAGTCTGTATCGCTACCGCCACGGTTGCCCTGCAAGAACAGCTGCTTAACAAGGATCTGCCCTTCTTTTTACAGCAATCTGGGCTCAATTTTAGTTTTGGTCTCGTCAAGGGACGACAGCGTTATGTTTGTCTGGCCAAATTGGAGATGCTGATCGGCGGCGATGACGGCACTCAGATGGCGATGTGGCAAACCAAACCGGATCACAGTCAAGTAGAACTATTGCAAAGCTTGCTGAAAGATTTCCATGAGGGTCGCTGGAATGGCGAGCGAGACACCCTCACCCAAGCATTGCCAGATCACCTGTGGCAACAGATAGCCTGTGACAAGCACAGCTGCCACCGACAACTGGCTAGCCACAGACAGTGTCCTTTTCATAAGGCCCGAGAAGATATCGACACCTGGGATGTATTGATCGCCAACCACAGTTTGCTGTTTGCCGATCTTGAACTGGGGGGCGGCGTGATACTGCCTGACCCAGAAGATCTCTACTATGTCATTGACGAGGCGCATCACTTACCAGTGGTCGCCAGGGACTTTTCTAGCGCCCAAGCAACCTTGAGAGGCGCTATCGATTGGCTTGAAAAGGTCGGTAAAACTAGCGCTAAACTGCAAAATCAGCTCAAGAGCAACCATATCATAGCGCCAGCTCAGGCAATGCTTGATCACATCAATGAGCTCACCAGCCTACTCTCCAGCGTCGCCCAATATTGTGATGGTCAAACGGCCGGGTTTGATAACCCCGAACGTCGTATTCGGTTTGAGCACGGCAAATTGCCTCAGGCTTTAACCATACAGGCGGAAAACCTGGCTACTGCCTCAAATGGGGCGCTTAAGCAATTTAACAAGATGTTGGCACTGCTTAGCGAAGCCATTAAAGATGGCGAGCTACCCAAGCATCAGGCTGAGCAGCTGCTGAGCGAAACCGGATTTATGCTTCAACGTCTGGAAAACCTGCAAAAGCTCTGGAAGATGATGGCCAAGGAGGACAATAGCAAAGGCGCCCCTATGGCGCGTTGGGTAGAACATATTGTCGGCAAGCAGAGCGACTACCTGTTCAATGTATCCCCTATCGAAGTCGGCTTCATGCTGGAATCCCTGCTGTGGGAAAAGGCTGCCGGTGTCGTGCTTTGCAGCGCGACATTAAGGGCATTGAACAACTTTAATCACTTTACCCATCAGGTTGGCTTGTCCGTCAATGATGGCAGTCGATACCTGGCCATGGACAGCCCGTTCGACTTCCAACAGAACGCCACCCTCTATCTGCCTAAGATGCGCACTGAACCCACAGACGATCGCTACACAGATGAGTTGGCCGAGCAGATCCTGACCCTGATCGATGGTGAAATGGCGACCCTAGTGCTATTTGCCTCCTACTGGCAGATGGAGAAAGTGGCCGATCTGGTTCGGCCCAAGCTTAAAAGCCCGCTACTGATACAGGGAGAAGCGTCGCGTCAACAGCTACTACAAGATCATAAGGCGCGTTGTGATAACGGCGAGGTCAGTATCATCTTTGGCACCGGCAGCTTTTCAGAAGGTTTGGACCTTCCAGGCGACTACCTGACTAACCTGATCATTACCAAGCTCCCCTTTGCTGTCCCCACCTCACCGGTGGAACAAGCCCACGCGGAATACATCAAAGTCAAAGGGGGAAATCCTTTTTTACAACTGACGATTCCCGATGCTTCACGTAAACTCATTCAAAGTTGTGGTAGATTACTGCGTAAAGAAGAGGATTATGGCAGAATCACTATATTGGATCGCCGTTTAGTGACGAAACGCTACGGCAAATCGTTGCTCGATGCCCTGCCACCCTTCCGCCAAGTTATAGAATAGGAAACTCTTTGGATCTATTACTCGAACCCAGCAGCTGGGCCATTCTTGCTGCTACGGGCTTCATCGCAGGTTTTATTGATGCCGTAGCCGGCGGCGGCGGGCTACTCTCCATCCCCGCCTTGCTGACGATAGGCATTCCCCCCCATACGGCACTGGGCACCAATAAGTTAGCTGCCAGCTTTGGTTCGTCCATGGCAGCCTTTACCTATTATCGAAAACAGTTCTTTACCCCCAAGTTTTGGTATCACGCTGCCATTGCCACATTTATTGGCGCCGTGATGGGCACCTTTGTGGTTTACCTTATCGACAACCAATGGCTAGAAAAGTGGCTACCGCTATTTATCATAGCCGTAGCCCTTTACACCTTACTCAAACCCAATGCCATGGGTTGCCCCAGCTATGAGCCACCGCAGAAAGCGCCCTCCAAGTTCAAACAGTGGCGCCAAGGTTTGCCGCTAGGGTTCTATGATGGATTTGCCGGACCCGCCACAGGCGCCTTTTGGACAATTAGCAGCGTCTCGCAATATAAGTTGCCAGTACTGAACAGTTGCGGCCTCGCCAGAGCAATGACGCTTATTAGTAACCTGACCTCTTTAGCGGTTTTTCTTGCCTTAGGCCAGGTGAACCTGATCATTGGTTTATCAATGGGGCTTTGCATGATGTTAGGCTCCTTCATCGGTGCCAGAACAGCGATAAAGTTTGGGGTTCCCTTTATTCGTCCCCTCTTTATAGCCATAGTCATACTCATCGCCATTAATTTGGCCTGGGGGGCCTGGTCATGAAGACCAATGAACTTATCCACCGCTTACGAGTCCAACTGAAACAGTTAGAGCAAGAGGTGTTACAACACGACAGCCAGCTCCCCAAAGGGGAACGAAAACTGCTGCAAGACACTGAGCGATTTAATGACAAACTGTTCAATCAGGCGGGCGCCCAACTCGGTCCCTGCATAGATCAACTCAGTAAGAAGATCGCCCAATTAGAGAAACTGCTTCAAGGCAATATCTCGGCAGACACTATCGCACTGAGTTGTGAAGGGATACAAGACAGGTTTACCGCTTTAAAACGTGCACTCAACACTACGGGACTCGGGGTTAAGTCAGCACAGCAACAGAAGACATCGCGTATTGCCCATGCAAGAAAACGCCGCCAAAACAGCCATGCACAAAGTGGCTTTAGCTGGATCGCGGCTGGGGTGATGAATAATAGCCACCAGCTCTATGAAGAATTGAACAAACATATGAACTGGGTTCACACCTTTGAACAAAAAATTGCGCATTTGCAATCTAAGCTTGAAAACTGTCATAGTGCTGACAAAATTGCACTGCAAAATGAAATACTTTTGGTCCATCGCCGCTTAGGCAAGTGCCGACAAGCTATTAGCTATATAGAAGATCGTATTCAGGCGTTTGAACGCCCGTATAAGCATCAAAATCGTTAAGGAGCAACAATGAAATCAATCAAGCCAATCACCGCTTTAATCGCTCTGCTTGGTGCCTCATCGGCAATGGCTGCAAATCTCAAGATTCCCATGTCGTTCGAATACCTTGCCTTGGACGGCAAAAAAGTTGAAGGCAGCCTGTTTAACCATAAGTCGGATCTGGAACTAAGCGAAGGTACCCACAAAATCGCTATCCGTTACCATGACATGGTACAAGACGATTTCAGCGACAGTGAAAGTTTCGTTAAATCCTCACCATTTATTGTGACCCTGGCCGTTGATGGTGATTATGAATACCAGCTTCAACCAGCAGAAGGCGAGATCATCAAGAAACCTAAGAGTTTTGCTAAGTCGCCAGCCGTTGTGATCAGCCGTGTCGACGGAGGCAACGTCAACTATAAGGTCACTCAAACCGATATCACCGAAAGCAGCTTTGTCAGTAAACTCTTTAATGGCGACTCTGGCCAGGATATTGAAGCCGCTACAGCCGCCGCCACAGGTGGCGCCGCCGTTGCCCGTAGTACTGCGCCTGCCCAGCAAGCCACTACCGTAGAAGCTGTCACTCTGCCAGCCAAACTCCCTGCCAACCCAAGCGATGCTGACCATGCTCAGCAGATGCTGCAATATTGGTGGCTACATGCCGATGAGAAAACACGTAAAGAGTTTATGAGCTGGGCAATTCAACAGCTATAAACAACTTACATGGTTCCACTCGTCTATCACGCCAGCTATTCTCAGCTGGCGTTACCCCAACACCATAGATTTCCCATCACCAAATATCAGGCTTTATACCAATATCTAAGAGACAACAAGATAGCGCCGCCAGAGGCCTTTCACCTCCCCCAAGCCGTCACGCCTCAATGGCTAAGCCAGATCCACTGCCCGGATTATGTGACCCAATTTATCCAGCAAAGTCTCACCGTCAAGGCCATTCGCCGCCTGGGATTTCCCTTAAGCGACAGGCTGACACAACGCACGCTTTACTCCATCGGCGGCACCCATCTGGCCTGCGAATTGGCATTAACCCATGGCGTCGCGCTACAACTTAGCGGCGGCTATCACCATGCCCATTATGACTTTGGAAGTGGCTACTGTGTGTTTAATGACCTGATCTCCGCAGCCTTGCACGCCCAACGCCTCGATGGCGTCGATACTGTATTGATCTTCGATTGTGACGTGCATCAAGGAGATGGCACCGCCGCCATGGGGCAAAAATATGACAATATCTACACCTGCTCTATCCATTGCCAAGAGAATTTTCCGGCCCGAAAGCAGCATTCAGATCTCGATATTGAGTTAGCGCGCGGAACTCTGGACGCTGACTACCTTGAAACAGTGACGCAAACCTTAGCACTTGCAATTCGTCTCTATCGGCCAGATCTCATCTTGTATGATGCCGGCGTTGATGTGCATCAAGATGATAGGTTAGGACACCTGAACATCTCGACTCTAGGGATCTACCAGCGAGATCATCTGGTACTCGAGACGGCAAAAAAGGCCGGAATCCCCATAGCATGCGTGGTCGGTGGAGGCTATAGTCATGACATACAAGAGCTTAGTGAGCGCCATGCACAAGTTTTTATTGCCGCTCATGCCATATGGTAGCAAACTAGATTATGCTTAGATAAACCGCAATGGAACTTGAGGGAAAAACCTATGCAACTGGAAATTCGCAATTATTACGAAGTACTCTTGATGGAGTTACTGTCTGACGAAGGGTTATTCGACGAACTCCCCGAAGACTATCTTGCCGATCTCTGCTGCGTCACCTTAAATCAACTACCAGTGCGCTATATCCGCCATCTGGTCGATACCTATTTCTTCGAAGACTATAACGAACTCAAACAGATGAAAGAAGAGATACAAGCCGCACTTGAGAAATCCAGGGCCTTCTTAAAATCAAAGCTCACAGAAGAGCAACAAGAAGATATCTGACAAGTCAGAGTGATCGCTAAACTGATTAGCTTAGGTTTAGTAATGGGGATAACCTATTTATCATCGAGTGTACCACCAAGTGTATCACCTGAGGTATTTCTGAGTTAACTCGTTGATAATAGTGAGAATTGGAGGTTCCCCTAGAGCCACACCCCGGCACATGAGTCGCCTGCTGCGGTTGCTCCCTTCCGGGCCTGGCCGAGTTCACAAGTTATCATTGCGGGGGGACCCTAGGGTCACCATAGTTTCTTGAGCTAGAATGCTCTAAGACGGCCTGCATTATCCACTAAGGCAGCCCAGCAATCAAGTGAATAACCAAGAGTTATCGCCAGAATAGCCCTAACTGACGAATCTATAAACAAAAGCCCGCGACTGCGGGCTAAAACAACAATACTAACCATTAGGTTAAAGCGATAACATCGCTTTATTTTGCTCCAACACCTTAGGCCCAATACCTTTTACCTTGGTCAACTCCTCAACACTCGAAAATTGACCATGTGTATCGCGATATTCGACTATTGCCATGGCTTTGGCTTCGCCAATACCTTTGAGCTGAGTCAGTTCCTGCACACTGGCAGTATTAATATTAACCTGCGTCAGACTCGCCTGAGCGGTCTCAACAGGAACAACCACCTGATCGGCGGCCATGACGGGTAGAAGGGAAAATGACGCTGCAACGAGCGCCGCAAAAAGCAGATGTTTCATAGGGTGTCTCCTTGTGTCCTTGTGGTATACATGGCCAACAATCCTTTTTCCTCGGCCACCTCGAAAACATAGAACAGGTTCAAAAATTTTGCCAATTCGTGACCAGCAAAGCTGCAGCAGCACACCCAATGCGATACAGATCACAAAATAAATTATATTAATTTATTTCAGCGCCTTATTAATTACTGAGCCTTTAACTAGCGACTGAAAAAAAATTTGATCGTCCCCTATCATGCCTGAGTGATATAAAGCACAATTGCACCCACTTCAGAGATGCGGATCACATCGGGCCGTCGCCACTCTGTAGTTTTGCCACAAAAAAATTTCAGTTGCGTACCGCCGCCGCTAGGCTAGTGTGTAGCGCCAAACAATAATAAATCAGGAAGCTCAATGTCCCTCGACACAACACAAGAGGCACTCGCTGCCCCGCCAAAATCGGCTTCGCAAAGCAAGCTGGTGATCCTATTTGCCGATATCGTGCTTTTTGCACTGCTCTACAATTTCTTGCCCTTTGAACAAGGCGTCAATACGGGGATCTCCATATTGATCTTCGCCGCCATTCTATGGCTAACAGAAGCGATACATATTAGTGTCACAGCCATCTTAATCCCTATCATGGGGGTATTACTTGGGGTATTTGAAACCAAGGCCGCCATGAGCAACTTCGCCAACCCAATCATCTATCTGTTTTTTGGTGGTTTTGTGCTGGCAGCAGCGCTAAACCATCAGGGCATTGATAGGCGCATTGCATATCAGGTGCTAACGGCATCGAAAGGTAAACTCAGCATTGCCTGTATGCTCCTCTTCGGTATTACTGCATTACTGTCGATGTGGATAAGCAACACTGCCACCGCGGCCATGATGTTGCCGCTAGCCTTGGGAATATTAAGACAATTGGACTTTAAGGAGCACAAAAGCACCTATCTGTTTATGCTTCTGGGTATCGCCTATTCGGCAAACATTGGCGGCATAGGCACTTTAGTTGGCAGCCCTCCCAATGCGATTGCAGCGGCTCAGGTCGGTTTAAGTTTTGCCGACTGGCTAGAATTTGGCCTTATTACCGTGGCTCTCATGCTGCCTAGTATGCTGATCGCTCTCTATCTCTATCTGAAACCCAACCTCAATGTGGTATGTGAGCTTCCCAAGAGCAACGAGCAACTTGCTTTACCCGGCAAACTTACCTTACTGATCTTCCTCACTACCGTCTGCTGCTGGATCTTCAGTAAGCCTATCTCGGCAGCCCTAGGAGGGATCCCTCAGTTCGATACTATAGTGGCACTCGGCGCAGTGGTTATGTTGGCAGGCTTAGGCTTAGTCGATTGGAAGAAGATTGAGAAAACCACAGATTGGGGCGTACTGATCCTCTTTGGTGGCGGCCTCACTCTCAGCGCCATTCTCAAGGCCACAGGCACCAGCGTTTTCCTCGCTCACTGGGTAACCGATATCTTTGGCAACACTCACATGGCCCTATTTACCTTTGCGGTGATCTTCTTCGTGGTAATGCTGACCGAGTTTGCCAGTAACACGGCCAGTGCAGCACTCTTGGTGCCTGTATTTGCCGCCATCGCCGAGGCACTTGGCCTGTCTCCAGTCATGTTGTCGGTGCTTATCGGTATTGCGGCCTCTTGCGCCTTTATGCTGCCCGTCGCCACACCGCCTAACGCTATCGTCTACGGCTCAGGTTACATTAAACAATCTGAAATGATGCGCGCCGGGGTGATTATCAACTTCATCAGTATGCTGGCGCTCTATGTGATAGCCCACCTATTCTGGACTATCTAACACCAGTAACAAAAAAGGCCTGCTGATGCTGGCCTTTTTTATCACCTGTAAATTTCACTAAAAGTACTTCACTTAACCTATTTCAGTTAACGATCATGATTCGAAGGCCTGCGCCAAATCGGCAATGATGTCATCGCTGTCCTCGAGACCCAAAGAGATCCTTAGCAGCGTATCACCTATCCCCGCTTCCATCCTCGCCTCTGGCGAATAGGGAGAGTGAGTCATAGAAGCAGGATGTTGGATAAGCGATTCCGCATCCCCCAGGCTCACCGCGATCTTAAATAGCTTCAGTCTGTTCACAAATGCCTTAGCGGTCTCAAAGCTCCCCTTAAGTTCAAAGGCAACGACACCACCAGCGCGGCGCATCTGCTGTCCGAGTAATCCATAGCCAGAATGCCCCTTTAACCCCGGATAGTAGACTCTGGCGACTTGCGAATGTTGCTCAAGGTAGGTCGCCACCCGCTCAGCGTTGTCACAATGCCTCCCCAGACGTACATCTAAGGTTTTTAGCCCTCGAAGGATCAACCAGGCATCATGGGGAGAGATCACCCCACCAATATCCTTTAGTACCTCGAGTTTCAGCTTAGTGATCATCTCCTCGGTGCCACATACAATACCGGCAATCACATCGCCATGGCCGTTGAGGTATTTAGTGGCACTGTGGATCACAACATCTATCCCCAACGCCAATGGACGTTGCAATAGGGGCGTCATGAAGGTGTTATCCACTATGCTGACTAGATTGTGGCGCTTCGCGATGGCGGCTATCGCTTGTAAATCATAAACATCAAGATGAGGATTCACGGGAGTTTCGCAAAAGAGCGCCTTAGTGTTAGGCCTGATAGCTTGTTCGATGTTGGCAAGCTCGGCAAAATCGACCAAGGTCACCTCAATACCGAAGCGCTTAAACTGCTCGGTCATTAGGGAAAAAGTACAACCATAGACGGCCCGTGAAGCGACCAAGTGATCGCCCTGGCTTAAATGGGTCAGCAGGGCTGCAGAGACTGCGGCCATTCCTGAAGCCGTAGCCGCAGCCGATTGGCTTCCCTCAAGGGCTGCCATCTTGCGTTCCAGTTCTGCGGTGGTGGGGTTTCCCAAACGGGTATAGATATAGCCTTGTTGCTCACCGGCAAAACAATCGCCACCTTGCTCGACACTATCAAAGGTAAAGGTCGCGCTCTGCACCAGGGGGGACACCAAGGCGCCATGCTGGTTTGACTCGTGCCCAGCATGAATAACCTGAGTGGCAAGCTTCCATTTCTCTTGCATACACTTTCTCCATAATACTCGCTCACTATTATTGTTAGGTTTGGATGAGAGCGATGCACTAACTTGCCCAGTTTAGGGGCTAGGAGTAAACCTGCAGCGAAAAATTAAGCCCTACTTCGATGTAAAATCTTTGTTACGAACGGTTGTTTTACCCAGAACCGAAAGTGAGAAGTCTTTCAACTCACCCAGCAAAGCCGTATGGATCTTGCTGAGTTTTGGTTTAGTCTCCGGCGTAAAGACAACCGGACGACACAGGCGCATAGTTTGATATCCCAAACGCGCAGTGAGTAAACCACCGCCTAGTCCCTGCGCTAACCGGGCCGATACTTTCCCCGATACCTCGAGTGAAAACAGCTGAGTCCCAATGTCAGTGACCACTTCGCTGGTACCTGCGTAGATAATGTTAGTGATCACCGACCTGATAAGCTTGATGCGGCTCCAATAACCTAACTCTATGCCATAACAACTGGCAAGCTGTGCGATCATCTTCTGATTGCGCCACAATATGATCGCCATATCGAGCACGGCAAGAGGACTCGCCGCGAGCAGTAGCGCTGATTCGCTGGCATAACGATGCACCAGTTTCTTGGCCTTGGCATCGAGCTGTGGCAAGACACTTGTTTCGAACAGGAGTAACCGCTCGGCATCGTTGTGCTCCTCTCGTACCAATCGATAGTACCTTTGAGTATCTATCTCTCCAGGTAACGCCGAGATGATCTTATCAATAAACTTATCAGCTTCACCTCTTTGCATGCTAACAGATAAGCGCTCACTTACCGCCTGAGCCTCTTCCACCGAGCGCAGTCGCTTAAGCTGACGCCACTCTTTGATAGCAATCACACAGGCCCATAATCCCACAACCGAGGTCACCGCGCCGTAGAGGGCAAATAGCCAAGGGCTCTCAAACCAGGCCTGTCGCAGTGTCAGCAAAAGCTCAACGACAAAGACAAGGCCAATCCCCAAGATTGACCCCTTGGCTAACCAAGACCAGGACTTTTTGCGTGAGCGTGCCTGAGGCGCTATCCCATCGAGCTCAGGAACCAGTGCATTCAAGGTCTGCTCGGACTCTTGATCGTCAAGAGTCACCTCACCATCAAAACGCCGCGCAGCCTTAAGTTCTGTCTCCCCGGTAAGCTGAGGCTCATCGAAGACCTGCTTCTTCTCTATCTGTAAATCGGGTTTATTCATAACACCTTCAACATGATGTTTATCTGCGACCTGTTAGCGCAATTTATCTCCGAGTAAGAACTGCAAAAGATGGTCCAGGCGTATATGCTCAAAATGCACCTCATGACCGGATTGCTCAGCCTTTGGCGGGGCAAAATTAACAAAATCGAATCCCTGACGGGCCCAGAAATCGGCGCTAGGTAAGTGAGTAGGGACTTCGCCTGGGTACAAGGTAACCAGGTCACCAGAGCTTAGCTCTCGGCCCTGAACCACCTCAACCTCTTTACCTTGGCTCTGGACCATACCGTGCTGGGTAGCCTTGATAGCACTGATCGCCATGGTCTCGACCTCACAGCCCTCGAACTGGGCATGCTGCTGACTACGCTTAACCAGATGTGATAGGAGAGACAGTACATTGCCCTGCTGATCACGACTCATATGGTCCACTTTACTGGCAGCAAACAATAACTTATCGATACGGGGCGCAAACAGGCGTCTGAGCAGATTAGACTGACCAAAATGGAAGCTCTCCATGATGCCGTCGATTGCACTGGCCATATCATCAAACTGCGCCTTGCCACGATTAAGGGGGGTTAAACAATCGACCAACACAAGCTGGCGATCAAATTTAGCGAAATAGTCTCGGTAGAAAGGCTTCACCACCTGGCTAACATAGCTCTGATACCTTTGCTTAAGCACCTGATAGTATGAACCTTTAGCGCTTTTTTCATGCTCCAGCAACTCACTCTCTCGCAGATGCAATAGCGGGAAAAACGCCAGAATCGGCGTATCGGCCAATTCTCCAGGCAGCAACATGCGTCCAGGCTGTGCATAATAAAACCCCTGCTGCTGAACGAGATCAACCAAGAGCGCTTGATAAGCATTGGCAATCTCTTTGAGCTTGAGCTCATCGGCTGGTGCGTTTAGATCCAGTTCGCAACAGAGAGACATCAGGCTCTCATAGAGAGGGCTAAGCGACAGTACTGCTTTACGCCGAGACTGCGCCTGACACCACTGCATAAAGCTGAGTCTTAGCATGGGCAGGTCGAGCAACCACTCGCCCGGGTAATCAACGATATCTAAGAAAAGCGTCGCACTATCGGTAAATCTCGCCCTAAGGCCAGCAGCAGGCTGATAACGGATGGCCAGGCGTAACTCGCTAATAGTACGCGTCGATTGCGGCCAGGCGGCGGGTTCGCCACATAATGCAGCCATCGCACCTTCATAGTCGAAACTGGCAATAGTAAGATCAGGCTGTAACGTACGTTTAACCCCATAAAGCCGCTCTTCTCGCGACACTTCAAGCAAAGACAGAGCATTGTGACGCTCGCCGATGCCCGCATGCAGCAACTGGTTAACCAACCCGGTGATAAATGCGGTTTTTCCCGCCCCAGACAGACCCGTGACAGCCAATCTGACATGGTTATCCGTCGTCCGTTTAACCAAAGACTTAGAATGGTGAGTAAGTTTACGAAGTGAGCGATTAATTGAGTTCATCACCTAATCTTAATACGGCTAAGGGCGGTATACACCGCCCATTGAAAGAATTTAAAGATTATTGATCTGTTGTTTTAGCTCGAAGCTATCTGAGGTGACATGTCTTTCGAGATTCTGCAACCTGAGTTCTAAATCACGAAACTGGTTGTTGACGTCTCTTAAGGCTGCCTTGGCTGGCTCCCCTGCCTGCCAAACCTTTTTCTTCACCTCGATCTCTTTATGTTGTTGCTTGTTCTTTGCGCTGCCGGGTTTGATATCCAAGATCATCCAGAGTAATACGTAGATGATAATGACAACTCCCGATCCCCCAAGCAAAAATATCGATGCTGCTACTACCCTCACCAACCAGGTTTCGAAGTTAAAGTAATCCGCAATCCCTGCGCATACTCCAGCTATCTTGCCTGACTCGGGAATTCGATATAAGGGGCGTCCACTAGATTCGCTCATCTCGATTCCTCCACTGCGGGGCCTCGCTATCTAAAATTGCTTCCAATGTTTCGATGCGTTGGGCCATCTTGTCTGCTTTACCAATCAACTCATTAAGCTGAGCATACTCTTCTTCAGTGAGTCCCTGGCTCACTTGGCGTTTACTACGATAATGCAGAATTAGCCAGATGGGCGCCACCACAACCATAAAGATAATAATGGGGGCTATTAATAAATCCAAATCCATAACTCACCTCAGAATTGTTGTTATTTAGTCTGTTTCTTAGCTTTAGCTGATTTGACCTTAGCCTTAAGGGCTTCTAGTTCCGCGTTCACGGCATCATCAGCTTCCAGCGCAGCAAACTCGTCGTTAAGTGTCTTCTGGTTACCCAGATCATAGGCTTCCACCTGAGACTCAAGACCTTCAACACGACGCTCATACTGCTCGAAACGGCTCATGGCATTATCAATCTTGCTCGAATCCAGCTGACGCTTCACTTCTAAGCGAGAAGACGCAGTCTGCTTACGCATAATGATAGTCTTCTGACGCGCCTTGGCATCGGCCAACTTCTCTTGCAGCAGGTTCACTTCCTCTTTCAAACGGCTGATCTGCTCTTCAACAACAACCAGTTCCTGCTCCAAAGTGGCCGCCAACTCACTGGCCTTTTGCTTTTCAAGCAAAGCGGCTTTGGCGAGATCTTCACGGTCTTTCGACAAGGCCAATTCTGCTTTGTCCTGCCAATCCTGCACCTGCTCTTGTACTTTAGCTATGCGACGAATGATCTCTTTCTTCTCAGCCAAGACTTTGGCAGAGGTCGAACGCACTTCAACTAATGTATCTTCCATCTCTTGGATGATCAGGCGAACCATTTTTTCTGGATCTTCTGCTTTATCGAGTAATGCACTGATATTAGAGTTAATAATATCTGCAAAGCGAGAGAAAATTCCCATAATACTGTCCTCAAATTTATGTTGGTTTCGCTTAGATTAATACATTAAGTGTGCCAACTTAACTATACCCATAAAAAACAATTGGTTAAACATATTTATAACTTTTTCTTTATTTTAATTCACGAGACACATATTATTATTTTCACCAATAATTAGCGTGAAAGACTAAAAAATAAAGTGGCCAATCAATTTCAACAAGACAACCTTATAGGTCAGTCAAACGCCCTCTTGGAAGTCCTAGAGCATGTATCAAAAATTGCTCCGCTATCAAAGCCTGTCTTAATTATTGGCGAGCGCGGCACAGGTAAAGAACTGATCGCCGAGCGCTTACATTATCTCTCTAAACGCTGGGATCAAAGCTTTATCAAGCTAAACTGTTCATCACTCAGTGAAAATCTGCTTGAAAGTGAACTCTTTGGCCATGATGCAGGCGCCTTTACCGGCGCGAATAAGAAACATGAGGGGCGTTTCGAGCGTGCCGATGGCGGCACACTGTTTTTAGATGAGTTGGCCAACACCTCTGGACTCATACAAGAGAAGTTACTGCGGGTCATCGAATATGGTGAGTTTGAACGCGTGGGCGGTAGTAAAACCGTGCAGACCGATGTGCGATTAGTGTGCGCCGCCAACGAAGATCTGCCCTCACTCGCCGAAGCAGGCGAATTTCGGGCCGACCTGCTCGACCGCCTGGCTTTCGATGTGATCACGCTGCCACCACTGCGTCATCGTAAGGAAGATATCATGCCGCTAGCAGAATACTTTGCCATCGGCATGGCGCGCCAATTAAAGCAGCTACAATTTGATGGCTTTAGCCCAAATGCAATAGAACAGTTAATGGAATACAGCTGGCCAGGCAATATTCGTGAGTTAAAGAACGTAGTTGAGCGCTCCGTCTATCGCAATACCGAGCAAGATGAAGCCATAGACAGCATAGTGATCGATCCCTTCGCCTCTCCCTATCGCCCAACGAATCGTGTCAAGACCAAATCTCGTCAAGCCCAGGTCGATACGCCGCGCCAGAGCGAGAGCGACACGGACAAGCCAGAGCCTAAGGCGCAAAGCACTGTCTCGACTGGCGATGAAATCTGTTTCCCCATCGACTTTAAAGAGCACTGCGAACATCAAGAGATCTCACTGCTCAAAAAAGCCTTAGAGACAGGTCAATATAATCAGAAGAAAACCGCCGAACTGCTCGGGCTCAGCTATCACCAGCTCAGAGGTATCTTGAAAAAGTACAACTTACTGGATAAATAACGCATTCAGGGGCAGATGATGTTTGCCCCTAACTCCATCCCACTGTTAAAATAAACCTCTTCATTCAAACAACTATTACATCTACTGATGAAAGAGCTGCTCAAACGTCTCACGTTAGGTTCGGCGTTTTGTTGTATTGTGCCACTGTTGTCAGCCTGTGGGCCAACACGCGTGCCCTCAGGCTTGGTCTACTGCTCTGAAGGCAATCCAGAATCTTTTAATCCCCAGTTGGTTACCTCAGGCACTACGGTCGATGCTACCTCACAGCAGCTCTATGATGGATTGGTCGATTATGACGCCAAATCGGGAGAGATGACCCCATCACTGGCCACCTCTTGGCACTTAAGCGAGGATGAGAAGGTCTACACCTTTGAGTTACGCCAGGGCGTACAATTTCATCAGTCAGACAGTTTTACCCCGAGCCGTAATTTTAATGCCGACGATGTGCTCTTCTCTTTCAATCGCATTATCGACACTAACCATCCTTACCACTTTGTCTCCAAGACAGGTTACCCCTTTTTCCAGAGTATTGGCTTTGCCGAACTGATCGACGCTATTGAGAAGATTGATGACTACCATGTCGCCTTCCATCTCAAGCATAAAGATGCTTCTTTCTTGTCGAATCTGGCGACCGGGTTTGCAATTATTCTCTCCAAAGAGTACGCCGATCAGCTATTGCAATCTGGCCAAGCTGAGTTACTGGATAAACAAGCCATAGGCACTGGACCGTTTCGTCTAATCGACTATGTAAAAAATGACTTTATCCGTTACTACCGTAACCCTGACTACTGGCGTCTCACCCCTGAAGTCGACCAGCTTGTGTTTGATATAACGCCAAAAAGCACCACTCGCTTAGCAAAGCTCATCACGGGTGACTGTAACATCTCAGCCTTACCAAAAGCGGGCGAACTGCCAGTTGTCATCGATAAAGAGGATCTTGAGGTCGATTCACTGCCAGGATTTAATGTCGCCTTCTGGGCCTTCAACACAGAGCGTATTCCCCTCAATGATGTCAGGGTTCGGCGCGCGCTGGCTCACGCTGTAGACAAAGAAAACATTCTCAGAGCCGTTTACCATAAGACCGCAGAAGAGGCTGTCGGCCTGTTGCCGCCCCTCTCTTGGGCCTACTCCGCCAACGAAAGTCTGATCGATTATAACCCCGAGAAAGCCCGTCAATTGCTTAGCGAAGCTGGCGTTCACGATCTCACCATTGATATTTGGGCCATGCCTGTTGCGCGCATCTATAACCCTAACGCCCATAAAACAGCAGAGCTGATTCAGGCAGATATGGCCAACATTGGCGTCAAGGTCAATATCGTTAACTACGACTGGAGTGTATTCAATCAGAAACTGAGCCAGCACGGCTATGACTCAGTGCTTATTGGCTGGAACGCGGACAACAGCGACCCGGATAACTTTTTTACGCCGATCTTAAGCTGCGCCTCGGTGGCTTCTAACAGCAACCGCTCTCGTTGGTGCGACCCAGCATTTGATCAGATTCTCAATGCGGCGAAATCGACCACTGACAGAGGAAAACGCGCCAAACTCTATCAAGAGGCGGAACACTATATTGCCCAGCAGATGCCATTGTTGCCTTTTGCTCACGCCACCCGCCTGGTGGTCAAACAAAAATCGGTCACCGAATCTAAGTTAACGCCTTTTGGCGGTATCTCCTTTACCAACACCTCGGCGTCCCAGCCTGCTGCAAAGGAGAGTAACTAATGGCCAGATACCTGATCCGCAGACTCAATCTGTTCCTGGCAACCTCCTTTGTGCTCTTTTTGGTGATGTTTATCGCCACGGGAAAATTTCCGGTAGAACATACCTTCGCGCTAACTGGCTTACAATCACCAACCAGTGAACAGCTGATGCAGATAGAGCAAGACTATCAACTCGACAGTTCTCAAGTGTATCAGTTTATCGCCTATCTGCACCAGCGACTGACAGGTAATTTAGGCATTTCCGCGACCTCTCAAAACCCGGTTATCGATGAACTTTCGGCCGTGTTACCCGCCAGTTTCGAGTTAGGTATAGTTGCAGGGCTTATCGCCCTTATCCTCGGTCTTCCCTTAGGCGTCTTGGCTTCTTTGAGCAAACACAAGATCACACAGCACACCATTATGGCGATCACCCTGACAGGCTACTCTATCCCAGTATTCTGGTTAGGCCTGTCACTCTCGCTCTGGTTTGGCGTGCAACTGGGGTGGCTGCCCATTTCGGGCCAGATCAACCTGCTGTACGACATCAAACCTGTCAGCGGCTTTTTGCTTATCGATACCCTGTTGTCCGATTCACAATACGCGACATCGGCCTTTATTGACGCCCTGCTGCATATCATCTTACCAGCAGTAACACTTGCGGTACTGCCGTTTACCGTAGTGGTGCGTATCACACGCTCAGCCATGATAACCATCATGGATCAGACCTATATCAAGGCGGCCGAGGCACGCGGATTGCGCACCAGTACCATAGTGCTGCGCCATGCCCTACCGAACGCCTTTGTCCCTGTATTGAAAAACCTTGGCCTGATGTTAGGCGCCTTTGCCAGCTATGCTATGGTGGTAGAAGTGATCTTTAGCTGGCCGGGCGTAGGCGCTTGGTTAGTCTCGGGGATTTATCAACGTGATTATACTGTGATTCAGGGTGGGATCTTAGCCGTTGCCCTAATTATCATCTTCTTGAGCATTCTTATCGAAGTGATCCATACGGCAATGAATCCCCTCAGCAGGAAAGAGCTTTATGCCGCAAATTAAAATCTATCAGGAAGATCATATTCCCTCTCCCCTGAGCCGGATCTGGTCAGCCTTTACCGACAACCCCTTTGCCTTCGCGGGACTCTGGGCCGTCTGTTGTCTGTTGCTCTTGGCACTATTTGGTCCGCTGATCGCACCTTATAGCCCGGAGCATCAAGATCCCCTGGCACTCTTGCTAGCGCCTTCATGGGAACCCTCTGGCACAGTAGAACATTTTCTCGGTACTGACGATCTGGGCCGGGATATCTTCAGTCGATTACTTCATGGCGCTCACCTGACCTTTGGCATGGCCCTTGCCATCGTAATTACCGCCCTCTTGGTAGGCTTTGTTATCGGCTCTATCTCAGGCATGATGACAGGGCTTAAATCCAGCATTCTCAGCCATCTATTAGATGCCCTGCTCTCTATTCCTTCGCTCTTAATGGCGATCTTAGTGGTTGCCGTGACAGGCCCTGGACTTGGTAACGTATTCTGGGCGGTGGGCATCGCCTTAACGCCACAATTTGTGCGCGCCATTCACCAGGCGGTACATGAAGAACTGCAAAAAGAATATGTTACCGCCGCCAGACTCGATGGTGCCAATAGCCTACAGATCTTCTGGTATGTGATTTTGCCAAACGTGATGGATACCATGATTATTCAGACCACTCTGGGGATCTCCGCGGCCATCTTGGATATTGCCGCACTGGGTTTTCTCAATCTCGGGGCGCAGGCACCTAGCCCGGAATGGGGCGCCATGGTATCTCAAGGCATGGACAACCTACTCACCGCCCCTTGGACTGTGACTATCCCCGGCGTGGCTATCTTGTGCAGCGTACTGGCCATTAACCTTGTGGGCGACGGGCTGCGATCTGCCCTCTCCCCTATTCGCTCCTAATGAGACAAACCTATGCCACTACTGGACATTAGAAACCTCACCATAGAACTGGATACGCCCCATGGCCGAGTAAAGGCGCTGGAGCGGGTGAGTCTGACCCTTAATCCAGGAGAAGTGCATGGCTTGGTGGGAGAATCAGGCTCGGGCCGTACACTGCTTGCCAAAGCCATCTTGGGCATTCCAGGTCACAACTGGACCATACAAGCCGACCGCATGATGTGGGATGGCCAAAACCTGATGGATATGTCACCCAGCGAGCGCCGCGCGCTCATGGGCAGCGAAATGGCAATGATCTTTCAAGACCCTATCAGTAGCCTGGATCCGGCCATCGCAGTCGGCACTCAGATCATTGAGGCGATGCCGGAAAACAAAGATCTCCCTTGGTGGAAACGTGGCAGTGACAAACGTAAAAAAGCACAGCAATGGTTACACAAGGTAGGCATCAAAGAGACACAGAAGATCATGTCCAGCTATGCCTGGGAGTTATCAGACGGCGAATGCCAGAAGGTGATGATTGCCATCGCCGTGGCCAACCAACCCAGATTGTTGATCGCCGATGAGCCAACCAACTCGATGGAAGTGCGCACCCAGGCGCAAATATTTCGTCTGTTGAGTAAGCTAAACCAGCTGCAAAACGTCTCTATCCTATTAATTAGTCACGAGTTAGAAACCTTATCCCAATGGAGCGACCGCCTAACTGTAATGTATAGCGGTCAGGTGATGGAGTCGGGAGCGACAAGCGATGTGATCGCCAATCCCTATCACCCCTACACTAAGGCGCTATTGGACAATATTCCTGACTATTCAAATCCTGAACATCACAAGACCATGATGCAGACACTACCTGGCTCCGCGCCTGCGCTGCAACATCTTCCAATAGGTTGCCGACTCGGTCCGCGTTGTCCCCAGGCACAGAAACTATGTGTCAATCAGCCTAGCCTGTGTCATCAGAAAGACCGTTATTTTGCCTGTCATTTTCCTTATCACAATGAGCCATGCCATGAAGAGCCCCTTACTAAAAGTTGATCGACTGAGTAAAACCTTTTTCGCCGGCTATAAAGGCTTTAAGCGTCAGTATCATCACGCGCTCGAACCTATCTCTTTCGAGCTCAATCGTGGCGAGACCCTGGCGATTGTTGGTGAAACCGGCTCAGGCAAGAGTACCTTGGCGCGCATTTTGGTCGGCGCGGAGCAACGCACAGATGGTGAAATTTTATTTGAGGGCGAAGCATTAGAAAGCCGTAACCTCAAACAACGCTGCCGCCTAATCCGCATGATCTTCCAAGACCCAAACACCTCACTCAACCCGCGTCTTACTGTAGGTGAGCTCTTGGATGAACCTCTCAGGTTTAATACGGATCTGGACAAACAAGCGCGTTTTGCCCAAGTGGTCGACACCTTAAGAAAGGTCGGTTTACTGCCCGAGCATGCCGACTTTTACCCCCATATGATCTCAGAGGGGATGAAACAACGGGTAGCCGTGGCCAGAGCCTTAATGCTAAACCCCAAAATCATCATAGCCGATGAGGCATTAACGGCATTGGATCTCTCGGTACGCTCACAGATCCTTAACCTGCTACTCAAGCTGCAGCAGGAGATGGGGCTCTCCTATATTTTCGTCTCCCACAACATGAATATCATCCGCCACTTTAGCGACAAGATCATGGTATTGCATCAGGGCAAAATGGTGGAAAAGGCCACGACTGAAAAACTGTTTAGTGCGCCACAACACGAATACACCCAGCGACTGATCCAAGAACAGACGATGTTTTCCTACAAGCGTTAAACTGCTCCAACCACTGGAGCATTAACGTCTTATTACTAAAAAACATGTGCCATTTCTTCTTGGTTTATTTATCCTTATGGCACTTTTTCAAGAGAAGCAGAAACATGATAATCAAACCAAAAACACGTGGCTTTATTTGTACCACCACTCATCCGGTTGGCTGTGAAGCAAATGTACTAGAGCAAATTAACATCACTAAGGCAAAAGGTCCGGTCGCAAACGGCCCCAAAAAAGTATTGGTGATCGGCTCTTCAAGTGGCTATGGTCTATCTTCACGCATCGCAGCGGCCTTCGGCAGCGGCGCAGCAACCCTCGGCGTCTTTTTTGAAAAACCAGGTACCGAAACTAAACCTGGTACGGCTGGCTGGTATAACTCTGCCGCCTTCGACAAGTTTGCAAAGCAAGATGGCCTATACTCGAAAAGCCTAAACTGCGATGCCTTCAGCCATGAAGCTAAGCAAAAGGCAATCGAGCTGATCAAACAAGATCTGGGTCAAGTAGACATGGTGGTTTATTCTCTGGCCTCACCGGTAAGAAAGCTGCCAGACTCCGGAGAGCTGGTACGTTCATCACTCAAGCCCATTGGTGAAACGTACACGGCAACGGCTGTGGACACCAACAAAGACCTTATCATAGAGACAAGTGTCGAGCCGGCTACTGAGCAGGAGATCCAAGACACTATTACCGTCATGGGCGGCCAAGATTGGGAATTGTGGATGAACGCCCTCTCTGAAGCCGGTGTCTTAGCCCCACAATGCAAAACCGTTGCCTACAGCTACATAGGTACAGAGTTGACCTGGCCTATCTACTGGCACGGTGCGCTGGGCAAAGCCAAGATGGATCTAGACCGCGCGGCACACGCACTGAACGATAAGCTGTCAGCCACTGGCGGTAGCGCGAATGTCGCTGTACTAAAAAGCGTGGTAACTCAGGCCAGCTCGGCGATCCCTGTTATGCCTCTCTACATTGCAATGGTGTTTAAGAAGATGCGCGAAGAGGGCCTTCACGAAGGCTGTCAGGAGCAGATCAACCGTATGTTCCACGAGCGCCTCTACCGCGCCGATGGTGCAGCACCAGAGGTCGATGAGGCCAACCGTCTGCGCCTAGATGATTGGGAGCTACGTGAAGATATTCAGCAACATTGCCGCGATCTGTGGCCTAGCGTCACCACCGAAAACCTCAGTGAACTCACCGATTACCGAGAGTACAAAGAGGAGTTCCTTAAGCTGTTTGGTTTCGGCATCGCCTCAGTTGACTATGAAGCCGATGTTAACCCTGAAGTGAATTTTGACGTAGAGCAGCTCTAAACTTTACCTAGCTGTGTGTCATGAAGAAAGCCACGGGTCTATCCGTGGCTTTTTTATATTTGTCTCGCCTGATAATGTTCATCAAAACGCCTCTGCTCGCCTCAATAACCTAATCTCCTTATCGA
Organism: Shewanella marisflavi; assembly: GCF_002215585.1. NCBI lineage: Bacteria > Pseudomonadati > Pseudomonadota > Gammaproteobacteria > Alteromonadales > Shewanellaceae > Shewanella > Shewanella marisflavi. The sequence continues at coordinate 1,547,655 of NZ_CP022272.1, read as the reverse complement.
CTACCCAATGCACTGGTTTAATGAGTTATCCACTCTTAGCTGAACTCTGGCACTCTGACACTCTGATTGCACCCTCACACTGTGGTCTTAAAACCCATAGCCAACAAGCCAACTTAGCTCGTTAAATGACAGATAATAAAAAAGCCAGTCACTTGGACTGGCTTTTTAAGGATACCCGATAGCTTTATTCAGCTGGCGAGTAAACCACTTCAGCTTCTGACTTCAGTGCGGCAATAAGCGAGCGGTAATCGTTTTCACTGTACTGCGAATTCAATCTTTGTTTCAACGCTGTCACCAGATTTGCATCGACTTGCTCAGGCTGATTAACCTTGTCTAAAATCACCACGGCATAACCATCAGCCAGTGCAGCAGTATCAACCACTAGGTCACCTGAAGGTTGAGCCATTTCAAATGCCTTACTGACAATCGAAGTATCTATACCTTGCTCACCACGACTTAACTGGGTACGAGTGATCATCTCTTCTGAGATATCGCCGCCTTTAATGGCCGCCATGATCTCTTGAGCTTTATCACGAGCAAGATCGTTCGCCTTATCCTGTTTCAGACGCTCAAGGATGTTTGCTTTAACATCGGCAAACTCCATGGTACCGGCCTCGGTATGTGTTTTAACACGTACCACAACCACATGGTTATTACCCAGCTCAATTACGTCACTGTTCATGCCATCTAGCAATACGGTGTTAGAGAACGCCGCTTTGAGCACATCAGGGGAGTTAAGAGGCTCTGGTGCATTGTCACGAGTGAACACAGGGCTTGTCTTCACCGCAACGCCAACTTCTTTAGCCGCCTCAGATAGGGTATCAGGCACTTCATAGCTCACATCAGACAAGCGCTGCTGCAGCGAATAGTACTCGTTAACCGCTTTATCTTGCTGAAGTTGAGCGATGATCTTATCTTTCACATCCTCATAAGCAGAGGTCGATGCTGGCTGTAGGTCTAACAGCTTAATGATATGGTAACCAAAGCTGGTTTTAACCACATCTGAATACTGACCTTTTTCTAGACCAAACAGCGTCTCATCAAATGGTGCTTCCATCACACCCTGCTCGAACCAATCCAGCTGTCCACCTTGCTCACCGCTAAAGCTGTCGTCTGAATCGCTCTTAGCCAGTTCTGCAAAGTCTTCACCAGCCTTAAGTTTGGCTAATACCGCCTCAGCCTTCGCTTCGGCCGCGTCATCATCATCGCCAAGGCTAATTAAAATATGACCAGCTAAACGCTTCTCTGGCTGCAGATACTGCGCCTTGTTTTCATCGTAGTAAGTCTTAGCTTCTTCATCCGTGACCTGAAAAGACGATTCCAACATATCGGCACTTAGCTCGATATAATCTAACGAAATCGTCTCAGGACGCACAAATTGCATCTGATTTTGCTGATAGTAGGTATTAGCTTCTTCATCGCTAACCGTCACGCCCGCTAACAGGGGCTCAGCATCGACAACCTGATAACGGATATCGCGAGTCTGCCCTTGCAGCTTAGCCAGATACTCGGCCTCGCCAGGTAACACAAACTCAGACCCTACCACAGAAACCACCAACTGACGGCGAGTCATGTCGGCGCGCATCATGTCGCGAAAACTGTTGGCTTGATAACCCAGTTGACGAATAAGTGCCAGGTAACGATCGTTGTCGAATTGACCATCGGTTTGAAACGCAGGTTCGTTCATGATGGCTGTCTTGATCTGCTGATCTGACACCGTCAGTCCCAGTTCGGCAGCAGCTTGATCAACCAGTTTATCGGCGATCAAACGATCTAAAACACTCTGCTTCACGCTAGCCAGGTAACTCTCGTTACTGGCCAATGCATCGTACATCTCACCCAGTTGCTGCTCTAATCGAGCACGCTCGCTTTGATAGGCTTGCTCCAGTGCAGATTTACTGATCTCTTCACCATTAACCGTAGCCGCTGACGGCTCCGAGGATGACCCGAGGTAACTACTTACACCAGTAAATGCAAAGGACAATATCACAAGAACGAGAATGCCTTTAGCAATCACGCCTTGTGAGCCTTCGCGAATCTTTTCTAACATCAGATTTCTCGCTCGTTGCATTGAAAATAAAATGGCGCATCACCTATATGGAGGATGCGCCATTTTTGTAATTTGTAGACCTAGTTTACACAGTGCGTAATGTTAGGCCAACGGCTTGATAATGTGAATTGACATTATCAAAACCCTTACTCGTAAAAAGCACTGTCTAAACAGTGCTTATCAAACTACTCGTAAGGTTTACAAAGGCCACCTTAACTAAGAGCTTCTTAGTTTACAGCGTCTTTAAGTGCTTTACCGGCCTTGAATGCTGGAATGTTTGCTGCTGCAATCTTGATCTCTTTACCCGTCTGTGGGTTGCGACCAGTACGCTCTGCACGCTGACGCACTTCAAAAGTACCAAAACCAACTAGAGAGATTTTATCGCCATCTTTTAAGCCATCAGTCACAGCAGAAATAAAAGAATCTAGAGCACGACCAGCGGCCGCTTTAGAGATATCAGCACCAGAAGCGATTTTCTCGATTAGTTCAGATTTGTTCATGTCATCCCCTTGAATTTAATTTTTGCGCCGCAACCAAATCCTTCTCTAGAGCGGTCTGCGGAGGCTTTTTATAACAAGCTTGAAACTAAAGTTCAAGCCAAATAGGAAAACCTAAGAAATAAAATCGGAATAAGCCTAAAAACCAGCAGCGCCAAGGGCTGCAGCTAGAAAGCTATCCACAGACCTAGGCTACCACAGGTTTAGATTTTAAAAAGCCCCTTTTTGCATTTTTTTTAATGCAAATAGGCATTTTCTTGCGTTAGACCAAATTTTTAACAACTTCAAAGCCTTCGATTGGTCGTTCTAACGCCAACTTAAGAACTTCATCGACCCAACGTACCGGTCTAATCTCAAGATCGGCCACCACATTAGCCGGAATTTCCTCAAGATCTCGCTCGTTTTCTTTAGGGATTAACACCAGCTTAGTACCGCCGCGGTGGGCCGCGAGCAGTTTCTCTTTTAGGCCACCAATGGGCAATACTTCGCCGCGCAAAGTGATCTCGCCGGTCATGGCGACATCGGCACGTACCGGGTTACCCGTGAGGCTTGAAACTAAAGCCGTACACATTGCCGCGCCGGCTGATGGGCCATCCTTAGGCGTCGCCCCTTCTGGCACGTGCACATGGATATCACGCTTCTCGTAGAAGTCTGGGTTAATGCCAAGCTGCTCTGCACGGGCTCGCACCACTGTCATCGCCGCCTGAATCGATTCCTGCATCACATCACCCAGAGAACCGGTATAAGTCAGCTTGCCCTTACCCGGCACAGAGGTGGCTTCGATGGTGAGCAGGTCGCCACCCACTTCAGTCCAGGCAAGACCTGTGACTTGGCCAATCTGGTTGTTCGATTCCGCCTTGCCATAGTCATAGCGCTGAACACCCAGGTAAGACTTGAGATTGTCTTGATTGACGTCCACATGCTTAACCGACTTATCGAGCAGGATTTGCTTCACCACCTTGCGGCAGATCTTAGACAGCTCACGCTCAAGTGCACGCACACCGGCTTCACGGGTGTAATAACGAATAATACCTATGATGGCACTCTCATCAACAGTCACCTCATTGGCTTTCAGGCCATTGCGCTCAATCTGCTTTGGCAGCAGGTGTTGTTTGGCAATGTTAAGCTTCTCATCTTCGGTGTAACCCGACAGACGAATCACTTCCATACGGTCAAGCAATGGACCAGGAATATTCATCGAGTTAGAAGTGGCGACAAACATCACATCAGAGAGATCGTAGTCCACCTCAAGGTAGTGATCGCTAAAGGTCGCGTTCTGCTCAGGATCTAACACCTCAAGCAGCGCTGACGCTGGATCACCACGCATATCACTGCTCATCTTGTCTATCTCATCGAGCAGGAACAGCGGGTTCTTGACACCCACCTTAGACATCTTCTGAATCACCTTACCTGGCATTGAGCCGATATAGGTACGACGGTGACCACGGATCTCCGCTTCATCACGCACGCCGCCGAGCGCAACACGGACGTACTTACGGCCCGTTGCCTTAGCGATAGATTGACCCAGAGAGGTTTTACCTACGCCTGGTGGACCCACAAGGCATAAGATAGGCCCTTTAAGCTGCTTAACACGGCTCTGCACTGCAAGATATTCTAAGATGCGCTCTTTGACTTTCTCCAGACCATAATGGTCTGTATCCAGAACATCTTGAGCTTTTGCCAGATCACGCTTGATCTTAGAGCGCTGCTTCCAAGGCACAGAGATCATCCAGTCCACATAACTGCGAACCACGGTAGCTTCAGCTGACATGGGTGACATCATCTTCAGCTTATTCAGCTCAGCGGTGGCCTTCTCTTTGGCCTCGCTCGGCATACCCGCTTCTTCAATCTTACGTGTCAAGGTCTCGAACTCGTCATGAGACTCGTCGATATCACCAAGCTCTTTCTGAATCGCCTTCATCTGCTCATTCAGATAGTACTCGCGCTGGCTCTTCTCCATCTGCTTCTTGACGCGAGAGCGAATGCGCTTCTCCACCTGCAGCAGATCGATTTCAGATTCCATCATGGCCATCAGATATTCGAGGCGCTCAGAGACGTTGACCATCTCAAGCACAGCCTGTTTATCTTCCAGCTTGAGCGGCATATGTGCCGCCATGGTATCAGCTAAACGTGCAGCTTCATCGATACCCGACAGCGAGGTCAATACCTCAGGCGGGATCTTCTTGTTCAGCTTAATATAACCTTCGAACTGGCCGATGGCCGAGCGCACCAGTACTTCCTCTTCCTTGTCGGCAAGCTCTTCCGATTCAAGATATTGCGCCGTGGCAATAAAATACTCGGTTTCTTGAGTGTACTTGTCGATGCGCGCACGTTGGCCGCCTTCTACCAGCACCTTCACCGTGCCATCAGGCAGTTTCAGCAGTTGCAGGATAGAGGCGACGGTACCGACGTCAAAAATATCATCGCTGGTCGGTTCATCTAATTCAGCATCGCGCTGAGCCACTAATATAATCTGCTTGTCTTGCTCCATCGCCGCTTCCAGGCAGCGGATAGATTTTTCCCGCCCAACAAACAGGGGGATAACCATGTGCGGGTAGACCACCACATCTCTCAATGGCAGTACCGGGAGTTCGATTCGCGCTTCACGCTCTAAGGTCATAGCTCGATTCCGTTTGGTAACAATATTAATCAGTATATTGGGGTGTTTTAGTGGGTTTCAATGGCAAAAATAAAAAAAGGAGTCCAGTGGACTCCTTAATGATAGCTTAGCTGAGTGTTAGCCGAATTATTGTTCAGCAACGGCAGCTTGCGACTCGTTGGTTTCGTAAATCAAGATAGGATCTGACTCCCCCTTGACCACGGATTCATCGATAACCACCTTTGCCACATTTTCTGACGAAGGTAAGTCATACATGATATCAAGCAGTATGCCTTCAACGATTGAACGCAGGCCACGAGCACCGGTTTTGCGGTCCATCGCCTTCAAAGCGATCGCCTTAAGGGCATCTTCTCTAAACTCGAGCTCTACCCCTTCCATTTCGAACAAGGCTGCAAACTGCTTAGTCAACGCGTTCTTCGGCTCAGACAGAATCTGAATTAGGGCCGCATCATCTAACTCTGCCAGTGTCGCCAAAACAGGCAGACGACCGATAAACTCAGGGATCAGACCGTATTTGACCAGATCTTCCGGCTCAACCTGCATCAGTACATCGGAAATGGTTGCCTTATCGGCCTCCCCCTTCACCTCGGCGCCAAAGCCAATACCGGTTCCCACATGAGAACGCTGCTCAATCACCTTCTCCAGCCCTGCGAACGCACCGCCACAGATGAACAGAATCTTAGAGGTATCAACCTGCAAGAACTCCTGCTGAGGATGCTTACGTCCGCCTTGAGGTGGCACAGCTGCTACAGTACCTTCAATCAGTTTAAGCAATGCCTGCTGTACACCTTCACCGGACACGTCACGGGTGATAGACGGATTATCTGACTTACGACTGATCTTATCGATCTCATCGATATAGACGATACCGCGCTGTGCCTTCTCGACATCGTAATCACACTTTTGTAATAGCTTCTGAATGATGTTCTCAACATCTTCACCCACGTAACCGGCTTCGGTTAAAGTGGTGGCATCAGCCATAGTAAAAGGCACGTTTAAGAAGCGAGCCAAAGTCTCGGCAAGCAATGTTTTACCACTACCTGTTGGGCCGATCAGCAAGATATTACTCTTACCCAACTCGACACCATCTTTAGGCGTGGAATTCTTTAAACGCTTATAGTGATTATATACAGCAACAGATAAGACTTTCTTAGCCTTCTCCTGACCAATCACATAGTCGTCAAGATGTGCTCTGAGCTCATGTGGCGTAGGTAATCTGTCTTGATCTTGCTTAGGCGATATCTCACGAATCTCTTCACGGATGATATCATTACAAAGCTCTACACACTCGTCACATACATACACAGAAGGGCCGGCGATGAGCTTACGAACCTCATGCTGACTCTTTCCACAAAAAGAGCAGTACAGCAGTTTCCCGCTATCACCGTTGCTTTTGTTGTCGCCCATTAGTTTACCTCTTTTGCAGTTTCACTCACTGCACAATTCATCTCTATAGCCTTTTACTGATCATAGCTCAGCAAGCGACAAATATCAGCTTCGTTTATCGAGCACTGAGTCCACTAAACCATAGGCCTCGGCCTCGGTTGCACTCATAAAGTTATCACGATCGGTATCGCGCTCGATAACCTCCAGCGGCTGGCCAGTATGATCGGCAAGCATCTGATTCAACTTATTCTTGATACCTAAGATCTCTTGCGCATGAATCGCAATGTCAGAGGCTTGGCCTTGGAAACCGCCCAAAGGCTGATGGATCATCACACGCGAGTTAGGTAGACAATGACGCTTACCCTTAGCACCACCGGCTAACAGAAACGCGCCCATGCTGGCAGCCTGGCCAATACAAACTGTGCTGACGTTAGGCTTAATAAACTGCATCGTATCATAAATCGCCATACCTGCCGTCACCGAACCACCCGGAGAATTAATATAAAGATAGATATCTTTATCTGGGCTCTCAGACTCAAGGAACAGTAGCTGAGCAACGATTAGGTTTGCCATATGCTCCTCGACCTGACCGACGAGGAAGATCACTCGCTCTTTTAGCAGACGAGAATAAATATCATATGAACGTTCTCCCTTGGCAGTTTGTTCAACAACCATAGGCACAAGTGCATTCAGTACTGATTCTGGCGCATTTTGCATTATTAACTTCCCTAAATAAAAACGGCTCGCATGAGGAGCCTCATACGAGCCATTATAAATGGCTAACAGCCATTTAAGTCAAGCATAGGTTACGCGCGACCAGTAGCCTTGTTCATAAATTCTTCGAATTGAACTGCTTTCTCTGTCACTTTAGCCGTTTTCAGCAGAGCTTCAACCGCTTGCTCTTCTAGCGCAACGTTGCGCATGTTCTGCATCATCTCTTGGTTGTTATTGTAATATTCAATAACTTCCTTTGGATCTTCGTAGGCAGACGCCATAGAAGCGATCAGTGCTTGTACGCGCTCATCATCCGCTTTCAGCTCGTTAGTTTTGATCACTTCACCAAGTAGCAGACCGACTTTTACGCGGCGCTCAGCTTGCTCTGTGAACAGATCAGCTGGTAGCTCAGGCATGTTAGCGGCTTGGTTACCAAAACGCTGCATTGCTTGTTGACGAAGTACGTTAACTTCACCGTCGATCAGTGCCTTAGGCAGATCGATCTCGTTTTGCTCTAGCAGACCGTTTAGTACTTGATCTTTAACGTTAGCCTTAAGCGCTTGCTCAAGCTCACGGCTCATGTTCTTGCTGATCTCAACTTTAAGGGCTTCTAGGCCACCTTCAGCGACACCGAACAACTTAGCGAACTCGTCGTTAACTTCAGGCAGGTTAGCCGCTTGTACTTCTTTCAAAGTGATAGCGAACTTAGCCACTTTACCCTTCAGGTTTTCTGCGTGGTAATCTTCTGGGAAAGTCACTTCGATATCGAATGTTTCACCCGCTTTATGGCCTTCAACGCCAGACTCGAAGCCTGGAATCATGCGGCCGCTACCCAGTTGTAGTTCGAAATCTTCAGCCTTGCCGCCTTCAAACTCTTCACCGTCGATAGAACCCACGAAATCAATCTTCGCTTTATCACCTTCAGCCGCTTCACGCTCAACCACTTCGAACATTGCGTGTTGCTTACGCAGAGTTTCGATCATCGCATCTACATCAGCATCGGTTACTTCAGCAGTTGGTTGTTCAACTTCAATTGCATCTAGACCTTTTAGTTCTACTTCTGGGTAGATTTCGAAGGTTGCAACAAACTGGAAGTTTTCGGCATCGGTCTCACCAGGAACAAAAGTTGGTGCACCCGCTGGGTTCAATTTTTCTGCGATGATGGCTTCAACGAAATTACGTTGCATCACTTCACCAGTGATCTCTTGACGAATCGCTTTACCGTAACGCTTGTTGATCACGCTTACAGGTACCTTGCCTGGACGGAAACCAGGAATACGTGCACGCTTAGCTTCATTTTTCAAACTATCAGAAACGGCTTTTTCAATCTGCTCAGCTGGAACAGAGATAGTTAGGCGGCGCTCTAAACCTTGTGTTGTTTCTACAGAAACTTGCATTGTTTTACCTCGAAATATGTCAAACGTCTTTTGTAATAGCCGAATCATCAACTATTAAGGTATTCGTTTCTTGATCTAAAAAAACGACTAAAATGCCTTGGTAACTGGGTTTGGCAGTCGTCGCACATAGTTGAAATTTATCAAGACGCGACATTATAGCCACGGTTTTCTGCATAGTCGAGCCTCAAAGCTCGAATTACAGACGTAAAAAAAGCGACCTTAGGTCGCTTTTTTTATTTTCTTCAAAAGAAGTGGGGTGACTGATGGGACTTGAACCCACGACAACCGGAATCACAATCCGGGGCTCTACCAACTGAGCTACAATCACCACTGATTTGGTACGCCCGGCAGGATTCGAACCTGCGGCCATCCGCTTAGAAGGCGGATGCTCTATCCAACTGAGCTACGGGCGCGTCGTTATGAACTTGGTTCATATCCTAACAGGGCAAAATAGCGTATCCACACTATTTAAAAATTTGGTCGGTGATAGAGGATTCGAACCTCTGACCCTCTGGTCCCAAACCAGATGCGCTACCGGGCTGCGCTAATCACCGAAAGTCTAACACTCTCAACACTCACTGGGTGTCGCTGAGAACGGAGCGCATATTATCCCCTCACATGATTAGCGTCAACGATTTTTTTGCAATGACGACGCACATGACTATTTAAACAGCTATCCGAAACTTTATTAAACAATCCGGGCAAATATCTGCGCTAATAACCCGTTTCCACACTTCAGCTTAGCCTTTTTAACAATGTAATGATAATAGGCGCCTTAGCTGGCATTATCCATATATTAGAACTGTCTATTATCGTCCTAAGTCAATGACAGTTTCCGCCCCCCCTGTTAAAATGTCGCCGATTTTTTATTATCGCGCCATATTAAGGAAATCCACCCCCCATGACAGCACAAATAATCGATGGCAAAGCGATTGCTCAATCCATTCGAAAGCAACTAAGTGCCAAAGTAACCGCCCGCAAAGAGGCTGGAAAGCGTGTACCGGGACTAGCCGTTATTTTAGTCGGCGCCGATCCGGCTTCTCAGGTTTATGTCGGCAGCAAGCGCCGCGCCTGTGAAGAAGTTGGCTTCCTATCGCAATCTTTTGACCTGCCAATCGAAACATCTGAGGCCGATCTATTGGCCCTGATCGACAAGTGCAACCAAGATCCTGCGATTGACGGCATCTTGGTGCAACTGCCACTACCTGATCATATCGAAGAGTCGAAGGTGATCGAGCGCATTCAGCCCGATAAAGATGTCGACGGTTTCCATCCTTATAATGTCGGTCGTCTGGCGCAGCGCATTCCTGTGCTGCGCTCATGCACACCTATGGGGATCATGACCTTAATCAAATCAACAGGCGTAGACACCTACGGCCTGGATGCTGTTGTCGTTGGCGCATCGAATATTGTTGGTCGCCCAATGACATTAGAGCTGCTATTGGCCGGCTGCACCACGACGACCTGTCACCGTTTTACCCGTGACCTTGAAGATAAAGTCCGCCGCGCCGATCTGGTCGTGGTTGCTGTGGGTAAACCACACTTTATTCCAGGTGAGTGGATTAAACCCGGTGCCATCGTTATCGATGTCGGGATCAACCGTTTAGAAAACGGCCAACTGGTTGGCGACGTGCAATATGATGTGGCCGCCGAGCACGCTAGTCATATCACACCAGTACCTGGTGGCGTAGGTCCTATGACAATTGCCAGCCTACTGGAAAATACCCTGTTTGCGGCCGAGAACTATCACGACTAAGCGCAGTAAATCTGATTGTGGTCCGGGTGGTAAAACCTCCAGCAATCAACGCCCACAAAAAAGCCTGCACAGTTAATGCAGGCTTTTTTATTAAGTGGTTTTTACAACAAGACAGCTAAAGCAATCTCACTGGCTAACCGATAGCTTATTTTTTACGCCATGTAGTGCCTTCTGGGCCATCTTCTAAGATCACCCCAAGAGCATTCAGACCATCACGGGCCACATCTGCCGCAGGCCAATCTTTTTCAGCGCGGGCACGGTTACGCTCGGCGATTAGGGCTTCAATTTGAGCAACCTCATCGTCACTACCCTGACCTTTAAAGAAGGCATCCACATCTTGATCTAAAATGCCCAGCACATCACCTAGCTGCTTAAGGCTTACACCCAGAGCAGAAGCCGCAGCCAAATCGTCCACTTTAAGGCGGTTGATCTCGCGCGCCATATCAAACAGCACAGAGTAAGCCTCAGGAGTGTTAAAGTCATCGTCCATGGCCGCAGTGAACTTAGCCACATATTCGGTCGCTGGCGCCGCCTCGACGCTAAGATCCAAGCCTTTTAACGCCGTATAGAGTCGCTCAAGCGCCGCCTTAGCCTGCTTAAGGTTATCTTCTGAATAGTTCAATTGACTGCGATAGTGACCCGACAGCAAAAAGTAACGTACAGTCGAGGCATCATAATGCGCAAGCACATCACGAATGGTGAAGAAGTTGTTCAGTGACTTCGACATCTTCTCCTTATCCACCATCACCATGCCGGTGTGCATCCAATAATTCACATAAGGCGTATCATGGGCGCAGCATGACTGTGCTATCTCATTTTCATGGTGCGGGAACTGCAGATCCGAACCGCCGCCGTGGATATCAAAATGCTCACCCAAATGCTTACTGTTCATTGCTGAACATTCGATATGCCAACCAGGGCGACCCGGTCCCCAAGGTGAATCCCATGTTGGCTCACCTGGTTTAGACATCTTCCAAAGCACGAAATCCATAGGATCACGTTTGTTTTCATCGACTTCAACGCGGGCACCCGCCTGCAGCTGATCTAGGTTCTGCCCTGATAGACGACCATACTCAGGGAATGAAGCCACACTGAACAGCACGTCGCCATTGTCGGCAATATAGGCATGATCTCGCTCAATTAGACGTTCAACCATCTCAATGATCTCAGGCATATGCTGAGTCGCACGCGGCTCAAAGTCAGGACGCTTCATGTTGAGCGCATCGAAATCACGATACATCTCTTGGGTTAATCGCTCAGTCAGTGCATCGCAGCTCTCGTTATTCTCTGCGGCGCGCTTAATGATCTTATCGTCGACATCGGTAATGTTACGCTGAAAGTTCACATCGTAACCTTTATACCTCAGGTATCTGACGATCATGTCGAAAGCAACAAACGTACGTCCATGACCAATATGACACAAATCATATATGGTGACCCCGCAGACATACATGCCGACTTTACCTGGCTGTAATGGCTTAAATTCCTCTTTTTGGCGGGTAAGACTGTTGTATAGCTTCAACATCGATTTTCTCTACAAATTATTGACTACAATTGGGTCGCTCAGTCTACCACCTGAAAACAGGGTCTTCCAGCGTGATAGCGTGAATCTAAAGCGTTTTTTGTTACGCCGCACATTCTACAGCTAACAAGAGGTAAATATTCAGGCGCTGGGATCAGGGAAAGATGATAAAAGTCGTGCCATCCCTTTATGCATCATGGTTAATAGGCTAGAATCGGGCGCTATCTGAATAAGTAACCATGATGAGATACAGTCATATGATCACAATGCAAACCAACCACGGTGTTATCAAAATTGAACTTGATGCCGAAAAAGCCCCTGTAACCGCAGCTAACTTCATTAAGTACGCTAAAGACGGTTTCTATGACGGCACCATTTTTCACCGCGTAATCGATGGTTTCATGATCCAAGGCGGCGGATTTACCGAAGATATGTCGCAAAAGCGTTGTAACGAAGCCATTGAAAACGAAGCCAACAATGGTCTATCTAATGTTGTAGGCACCATTGCCATGGCACGTACTTCAGATCCTCACTCGGCCACGGCACAGTTCTTCATCAACATCAACGACAACACCTTCCTCGACTTTAAATCTGAGTCGGTACAAGGCTGGGGTTACTGCGTGTTCGGTAAAGTGGTTGAAGGCATGGATGTGGTTAACCAGATCAAGGCAGTGGCTACGGGCAATCGCGGCATGCATCAAGATGTGCCGCTAGAAGCTGTTGTTATCGAAAGCGTGACCGTTGCTGAGTAAGCACAGGGCAGACAATTCTTGAATTACACCCTGTTTGTGGGCGATCTGCATCTTAGTACCGATCGCCCCGATATTCTCGCCGCATTCAACCGTTTTCTCAGTCAAGACGCCAGCCATTGTGATGCCCTCTATATTCTGGGCGATCTATTTGAGGTCTGGGTGGGAGACGACATTGCAGAGCCTTTCGCTCTCGAGCTAGCCGAGCGTTTAAAAGCCTTCTCGGCGCACACGCCTATCTATTTCGTCCATGGCAATCGCGATTTCTTGCTCGGTAAACGTTATGCAAAGCTCGCTGGAATGACCCTGTTACCCGAAGTCTATTGTATAGACCTTTACGGCATACCCAGTGTTATTCTCCATGGTGACAGCCTATGCACCTTAGATAAAACCTACCAACGATTTCGTCGATTTAGAAATTTCGGCTGGGCCAAGTTTATTTACAATCATCTGCCCAAATCCCAGCGCACAGCCATTGCCAATAAGCTGCGCCATAAGAGTAAGCAGAGTAATCAATTAAAAAGCTACAGCATCATGGATGTCGAGCAGAGTGCGGTCGAGCAGTTAATGCAGCAGACTGACACTAAGCGAATGATCCACGGTCACACCCACAGACCCAACATCCACCAGCTCACCAATAATCGCCAACGCATAGTCGTCGGTGACTGGTATGAACAAGGAAGTGTGCTAAAGGTCAGTGCCGAGCAGCTGGTGCTGCAACGTCTGCCATTCGCTGACAACTAACCTTTGTTGCTCAACCGGTTAAACAGCTAGCGATTAACAAGGCCTGCCAGAGTGAAACTTAAACTCGCTGTCTGGGGCGCTGATAAGCTCCGCCTCAAGGGCAGCAAACTCAGCGACACGCTGCTCAATATTATCAGGTGATATCGCCTGAGCTAACACCAGATAATCTTGATAATGACGGGCTTCAGAGCGTAGCAGCGAGACATAAAACTTGCGCAGCCCTTCGTCAAGATAAGGCGCTAACTTAGCAAAACGCTCACAGGAGCGCGCCTCGATAAAGGCGCCCACGATCAACTTATCCACCAGCGTCGCCGGCTCATGGGTGCGCACCGCACGCATCATACCTTTAGCATAGCGACCGGCGGTAAGGTTTTGATAAGGAATGCCTCTAGCCTGCATGATCTCAAGCACCTGCTCAAAATGATGAAACTCCTCTTTAATCAGGCGTACCATCTTGGCAATGAGATCCGCGCCGTAGGCGACACCGGCCTTTGGCTTAAGCTCACCAAGTAATTCATTCTTCTTAACGTCGCGAGCAAGAAAAACATCGATATCTCGCTGTTTGTTATAGACAAAGTCTTCATAGGGTTTAGCCCACTGCAGCAACTGCTCACCGCTATCTTTATCTACCGCATATTTGCGAATAAGAAACATCGCGGTCTGCGCCGCCTTTAGCTCGCAATTACAGTGATCAATTAATAACGCCGACAACTGCTCCGGTCGGCTGGCGACGGCGATCCACTCATCCGGGGTTTCACATTGTAAAAACTGCTTGATCGGCGCTAATAAAGCTTGCATTACACACTCTGAAGGTTAACAAACAAACGGCGCCTATTTTACTCATAAAATCAATCCTTGGGCACGCCTATCTGCCTAACAGATGAAAGTTAGCTTGACTAGTCTAAGTTTATGTTCAATAAATAAACTATGTCAGCCACATTGAAGCGGCTGTTTGGGAGCCTAAGGTCTATTGGTAGCAGACCGACAGGCATTTAGGGTTCGTCTGAAGTTTGGCGAGCACAGTAATGAAAGCTGAACAAGGATAACTATAATGATATTGAATCACTTAATGGGGTTATACACTCATCCAAAAGAAGAGTGGCACACAATTGAACAAAATCACGAAGCGCTCAAAAGCAGTCTCAGTCATGTCCTGTTAATTGCCCTTATACCAGCGATTTGCACCTATGTTGCATCGACAATGATAGGCTGGAATCTCGGGGTATCCGATCCACTCTTCCTCACCAAGCAAAGCGCCTTGATGATGTCAGTCAGTATGTATTTCGGTCTAATCGCCGGGGTATTTGCCTTAGCCTACCTGGCCTTTTGGATGGCAAAGACCTTTGATGCACACCCAACCTATACCCAAGCCATTGAGCTAGCCGCCTATACAGCTACTCCGCTATTTATGGTGGGTCTGGCTGCACTCTACCCCGCTCTGTGGTTTGTGATGATTGTTGGGTTAGTTGGCCTAAGTTACTCTGTCTATCTGCTCTACACGGGCGTTCCCATCATCATGAACATCCCTGAAGAGAAAGGCTTTATCTACGCCAGCTCGGTCGTTACTGCCGGTTTAGTATTGCTGGTTGCCTTAATGGCCTCGAGTGTGATCCTTTGGAGCTACGGATTAGGTCCTATATATCAATAGCAACGATAGGCTAACGCTAAATACAAAAAAGGCTTTAGGGTGATCCTAAAGCCTTTTTTAATATCGAGTGGGTGCTAAGTTAACATCAAGCTAGCACCCAACTAAAACTGAGCCTAAGACTTAGTTAGAAGAGTCTCGCAGCGCAACGGTCAGGTTAAAGACCAGATGCTCAGGTGATGAGTCTTTATTGTCGGCGCAGAAGTAGCCTTCTCGCTCGAACTGGTATGCCTTTTCGGCTTCAGCATTCACCAAACCAGGCTCTACAAAGCCGTGTCTAACCACAAGAGATTCAGGGTTAAGCACTTCATCAACCGTCTCGGCCGCAGCTGGATTTGCCTGATTAAACAGTCGGTCATACAGACGGAACTCAGCAGGAACACAGCTAGAAGCCTCAACCCAATGGATCACCCCTTTCACCTTGCGACCATCAGCCGGGTTCTTACCTAGGGTTTGATCATCATAGGTACAATAGATGGTGGTCACATTGCCCGCTTCATCTTTGTCGCAACGCTCAGCCTTAATCACGTAGGCATTACGCAGACGCACTTCCTTGCCCTGAATAAGACGCTTGTACTTCTTGTTGGCCTCTTCACGGAAATCGTCGGCATCGATATAAAGCTCACGGCCAAAGACCAGCTCACGTTGCCCCATAGTCTCTATGGTTGGGTGCGCTGGTGCCGATAGCTTTTCAACCTGGCCTTCAGGATAGTTTTCGATGATCACCTTTACCGGATTGATCACAGCCATGGCGCGCGGCGCGTGCTCGTTAAGCTCCTCACGGATACACGCATCTAGCATACCCACTTCGACCATGTTGTCTTGCTTGGTCACGCCGATACGACGACAAAACTCGCGAATAGACGCTGGCGTATAACCACGGCGGCGTAGACCTGCAATGGTCGGCATACGCGGGTCGTCCCAACCTGACACTAAACCGCGAACCACAAGATCGTTAAGCTTACGCTTAGACATCAGGGTGTATTCCAGATTCAGGCGCGAAAACTCATACTGACGAGTGCGGTTTGGCGCCTGGAAATCATCCAGGTTATCCAATACCCAGTCATACAGACGACGGTTATCTTGGAACTCCAGAGTACAGAGCGAATGGGTAATACTTTCAATCGCGTCAGAGATGCAGTGAGTGAAATCGTACATAGGGTAGATACACCACTTGTCACCTGTCTGATGATGGTGAGCAAAACGGATACGATAGATCACAGGATCGCGCATGCACATAAAAGGCGATGCCATATCGATTTTGGCTCGCAGGGCGCACTCACCCTCTTTAAATTCGCCCTTGCGCATCTTCTCAAACAGCTCAAGGTTTTCTTCCACCGAGGTGTCACGATAAGGGCTGTTCTTACCCGGCTCTTTTAAGGTACCGCGATATTCACGGGTCTGCTCACCATTAAGGAAGCATACATAAGCCAAGCCCTTATTGATCAACTCAACCGCGTACTGATGTAACTGATCAAAGTAGTTTGACGAGTAACGGATTTCACCATCCCACTGGAAACCTAACCACTTGACGTCGGCCTGAATAGAGTTAACGTAATCGATATCCTCTTTCTCAGGGTTGGTATCATCAAAACGTAAGTTACATAGCCCCTTATAGTCCTTAGCTAAACCGAAATTCAAGCAGATCGACTTAGCATGACCAATATGAAGATAACCGTTTGGTTCAGGCGGAAAACGCGTGTGTACACTCGTGTGCTTACCGCTTTCTAAATCTTCATCTATGATGTTACGAATGAAGTTACTAGGACGTACTTCGGTGTCCACATGACTCATGGAAATCCTCTTTGCGAACTCTAATCATCGGCCGCACAATCGCCGCTCGACATTAATTGGGGAAAACCTGCATATTCCTACAGATCTCGCTTCGTTACAACGGCCAAATAGCAAAAACTGACATCATTTAGCGCAAAAACAGAAAAGCAGCGATAAATCGCTGCTTTTCTGTTTTTAACGACTGACTTAACGCGGGTCAATTGTTTATTCAGTTACTACATTGATAACAGGAATAATCGTCTGGGCGCGCTGCCCTTTGCGCTTAAGCCAGAGGTAAAAGACCACCAAGGCCACCACAAAGAAGGCTATCCAGAGACCCGATTGCAACGGGTGAGCCGCAAAGGTCATCACCTGATAGAAGACGGTTGCAGTGCCATAGGCAAGTGCGAATGTCCAAGTCGCTGCAAAGGTCGCCCAGCGAGAGCCAAATTCGCCCACTAACGCCCCCATTGCGGCCACACATGGCGTATAAAGCAAGATGAAGAGCAAGTACGCAAATGCCGCTGTAATACCTGTAAAGCCACTCTGCAGCGCACTGAAGGTCGAGGTATCCACATCCAGCTCGCTTGAGGCAGTTTCAATACTCTCGATATCCCCTACTGACATAGATAGCGGATCTTCTGGGGCGATACCAAACAGGTTCTCAGGAATCGTTGCTAAGGCTTCACTAAAGCTTTCAGAAAATGGTGCTAAAGCCTCCTCGTCACCACCCGAAGTGGAATAGAGACTGTTTAAGGTGCCAACTACCGCCTCTTTAGCAAAGATACCTGTGATGATACCGACAGTGGCTGGCCAGTTGTCTTTCTCTATCCCCATAGGTGAGAAGAAAGGAGTCACCTTTTGACTCGCCACACTCAGCACAGATTCAGAGCTGTCTTCATGTCCAAAGCTGCCATCGACACCGATAGAGTTAACAAAGTGAAGCAGAGTAACCACAATCACAATGGTTTTACCCGCTCCTAGAATAAAGCTCTTGGTGCGCTTACCGGTTCTGGCCATCACCGCCTTAAACTTAGGCTTTTCATAGTTAGGCAGTTCCATCACTACGGCGCTGCTGCTGCCGGGTAGTAAGGTCGACCTTAGCAGTAAGCCGGTACCGATAGCCGCGAATACACCTATGATATAAAGCAAGAACACTAGGTTCTGGCCCGATTCAGGGAAGAAGGCCGCTGCAAACAGGGCGTAAACAGGCAGACGTGCACCACAAGACATAAAGGGCGCCATCATACCGGTCACGATACGCTCACGCTCACTGCCTAAGGTACGGGTCGCCATAATTGCAGGCACTGAACAACCAAAGCCGACAATCATAGGCACAAACGCCTTACCCGGCAAACCGATGCGGCGCATCAATCCGTCCACCACAAAAGCTGCGCGAGCCATATAACCCGAGCCTTCTAAGACAGACAGTGCCAAAAAGAGCGCGGCGATCACCGGAATAAAGGTGGCAACGGTTTGAATACCTTGTCCCACGCCACCAGCAACAATAGTGACTAACCACGCAGGTACGCCCACGTTACTCATAAAGGCGCCGAGATGGTCAACAAACAAGGCACCGGCCGTGATATCGAAAAAATCAATAAAAGCACTGCCCACATTAATACTGAACATGAACATCAGATACATTACGAACAGAAATACTGGGACCCCGGCGACAGGATGCAATACCAGCTTGTCTAAGCGATCACTGATGGTTTGAACATCGGCGGCTTTTACCGACTCGTTAAATACTTTCTGCACGAAATCAAAACGAGTAGTCGCTACCATGATCTCGATATCTTTGCCCTGAGCCGCAAGTTTCTCGGAGCACTGAGAAACCTCTGAAAGCATCTGGCCATTTTTACACTGACCACAGCCTAAGCCATTGCCCATCATTGCCAAGGCTCGGCCACGACTCAGTTGGCTGTCTCGCTCAAACAGCGCTTTAATTCCCGCCTCAATCTCAACATCGTAATCCAGCACCAATGGCGCCTCTGAGACCTTACCGTCGAGCAGATCCACCACCCGGGCCTGAACCTGCTTAATATCATTGACATCACGAGAACAGACGGCGATCACCGGACAGCCTAACTCTTTGGTCATCTTGGTAACATCGACCTCGATCCCCTGTGCCTTAGCCGCATCTATCTTGTTGATCACCACCACCATAGGGATACCAAGTTCACGCAGCTGCACCGTCAGGTATAGGTGACGCTCAATGTTGGTCGCATCCACTAAGTTGATGATGCCATCCATCTGCGCCTCAGCCAGATACTGCTGGGCAATTTGCTCATCGAGAGAGCAATCGCAGCTGCTGCCTGCTGGCAACAGATCGTAAATACCGGGAAGATCCGTCAACAACACCTCAGTGTCATTTAACGTAAATTGGCCAGTCTTTTTCTCAACCGTCACCCCTGACCAGTTACCCACCTGTTGGTTAGCTCCGGTTAGGGCATTAAATAGTGTTGATTTACCCGCATTTGGGTTGCCAACAGTCACACAATGAAATTGTTTAGCCATGAGCCAGCTCCACCTCTATTACCTCTGCCAAGTCCTTACGCATGCATAACTTACTGCCACGAATGGCCAACTCTAATCCCGAGCCAAGTGGGGCACGTCGTAATAATGTCAAAGAGGTGTTGGGGGTGATCCCCATAGATAAAAGCTTGCGTTTCACCACCGCAGGCAGGCTAATTTGGCCAACCTCGGAGATCACTGCACTGTCGCCAGGCTTTAATTCGCTTAATTTCATATTGCAACTCTACCTTTTCAGGTCTCGATAAATCTGAACTACACCAGATTCTAACGGAGCAAGGCTTCCAATAACTTTATCTAGATCAATATTTATGATTGGAAACGATAATAATTTTCAATTGTATTTTATATTATGTGACAGATATCTCAATGAGAAAACGAGATAATTAAATGAGAATCATTTTCACCAACAAGGGCATTCTACGTCCCTACCTCACCCCAACAACGTGATCAAGATCACATATAATGCTAATTCGTTCTAAAACATCACTTTTACAGAACAATTATCGATACAAAAGTTACACATTCGTCACAAATCACACCTATTATTTAGAATTGGTAAATTAGCAATCTTTAAAGATAACAACTAAAAACTTTTCTGTGCTTGGATGGATGATGATGAAAAAGGAATCTAACTGGCTGCTTGCGTTCAAGCTAGCGGCTCTAATCGTACTATACCCACTCCTCAGTGTGTCGATTCAGGCAACCCCTTGGGACAAAATGCCCGCCGAAGAGGTTGAGCAAATCCTCGACACTAAGTTTGCCGAGGGACAATACTCTCCCAAAGGCGCCGATAGCTGCCTTATGTGCCACAGAAAAAGCCAAGAGGTAATGGCCCTTTTCGATGGCGTACATGGCGATCCTCAAGTAAAAGGCTCTCCCATGGCAGATCTCCAATGTGAAGCCTGTCACGGCCCTATGGGCAAACATAACCGTGGCGGCAAAGAGCCCATGATTACCTTTGGTGCCCAATCTCCTGTGCCCGCTGCAAAACAAAATAGCGTCTGTATGAGTTGCCATAACGACGACAAGCGTATGGCTTGGAACGGTAACCATCATGATAACGCCGATGTGGCCTGTAGTGATTGTCATCAGGTACATACAGGTCATGACCCTATTAGCGATAAGGCCCAGGAAGTTGCCGTCTGCACCAGCTGTCATACCCAACAGAAGGCCGACTTACACAAGCGCAGCAGCCACCCACTCAAATGGCAGCAGATGGTCTGTAGCGACTGCCACAATCCCCATGGTGGATTGGGTGATGCAGGCTTAAAACAGATGAGCGTTAACGAGAACTGTTATGCCTGCCACACCGAAAAACGTGGTCCTAAACTATGGGAGCACGCACCGGTAAGCGATAACTGCGCTAACTGTCATAACCCCCACGGCACAGTCAACGAGGCGATGTTAATCGCCAAGCCACCGCAACTTTGTCAACAGTGTCATGCCAGCGATGGCCATGCCGCTAACCCCGTATTTGCCAACAGTCCAAACGCCTTTAATGCGGGACAAAGCTGCATGAACTGTCATGGCCAGGTGCATGGTTCTAACCACCCGTCAGGCAAACTTCTGCAACGTTAATGAGGGAGCATAGCGATGATTAAACAAGATGGATCTCAAAGACTCCCATGGCGTTTAAGCCTGTTGGCCTTAGCTGTGATCAGCAGCTATGCCGGCGCACAAGGATATGGGCTTGCCTCGGCCAACCGTGACAAAGTCAAACTTGATGCCTGGGAATGTAAACGTTGTGAAGTCCCTAAGGGTACAACGGGAATGATAGGGGCAGGAATTGCCTACAATGATGGCGGTGATAGCCGTTTCGGCAATACAACAGGGACTGACCAAGATGGCGCCGTAGCAAGCCTTGAAGCGGATCTTGCTCACAAGACAGATTCGAGCTACCAAACTCACTTCGAAGCCAATCGTTTAGGCTATGATGCCGGCTCAGCCTCTTTAACCACGGGGCGCAAAGGCCAGTATGAAATACAAGCAGCCTATCGAGGCTTTGCCCGCTACGACAATAATAGCGCCCTAACCCCTTACCGCCGCGATGGCCAGACATGGCAATTGCCTATTGAGTGGCAAAGCGCTGCAACCACAGATCAGATGACAAGCCTGTCATCCAGCCTCAGCCCTGCAGAGCTTAAGATCACCCGGGACCGCTATCGTATCGATGCTAACTATACTGGTGACTTCTATGAAGTTGCTCTTGGCTATCAACATGAAGAGCGCCAGGGCAATCGCCGCGCCAGTGTTAATCTGCTTACCAATAGCACCTTATTGGCCGAGCGTATCGAAGATAAAAACGATCGCGTCAATGCCAAACTTTACTTTCGTGGCGATCACTGGCTCACGGGCATAGACGCCGAAGTCAGCCAATATCAAAACGACTTGAGTGCTCTGCACTGGCAATCGGCCTTCAGCCCCACCTTCGGTGCCGCCTATTTTGGCCAAAATGCCGTAGCCCCTGACAACAAAGCTTATCGCGTCGCAGGTCATAGCCAATTTTCCGCTGAGGGCCAACAGGTCATTATGCATCTGGGCTTTACTCGTATGACACAAGATCAGGCGTTCTTACCTGCCACCATCAATGGCCCCTCGCCTGCGTTACCAGCGACGGACCTAGCAGGCCAAGTGGATTTGATAGAGATGAAACTAAAGTATCACGGCAGGCTGACACCAGACTTTAGCCTCAGAGCGGGGTATGATTATCGAGACCGTGACAACAAGACGCCAATCTTCAGCTATCCACAAATTGTCACCGACAGCTACTACAGTGGCGATCGGCTCAATCCAGACTACGACCGCACACGCCAGCAGGCCAATCTAGGCGCCAAGTACAGATTCACCCGCAGCCTATATTTAGACCTGCAATATCAATATGAACACAACAATTACAACGGCCTTGATAGAGACACTCTGCAGGAGTCCGATATTGAAGCCAAGCTCCACTACCGGCTTTCTCCCCATTGGCAAGCTTGGTTAAAGGCCGAATATCGCGATCGCAACGGCAGTGAATATCATGGCATGACCGCCAGCAACAGGC
Organism: Shewanella marisflavi; assembly: GCF_002215585.1. Classification (NCBI taxonomy): domain Bacteria; kingdom Pseudomonadati; phylum Pseudomonadota; class Gammaproteobacteria; order Alteromonadales; family Shewanellaceae; genus Shewanella; species Shewanella marisflavi. The sequence goes on along the minus strand of NZ_CP022272.1, from coordinate 1,525,221 downwards.
CCAATAACCCTCTGCTGAGACGCAGCTACCTCGCCGATCGCGAGCACCAAGGCTATGGACTTTATGCCAGCTACAACGGCGGAGCCTATAATGTCACATTAAATCTGCATACCCGCCAAGATGATTATACCGACACCCAGATAGGCCTGACACAGGTAGACAGCCAAGGCTATGATCTGTCAGCGCAATACGCTATCAGTGAAAACCTAAACTTCAACGCCTTTGTCAACCAGGACTGGCGCGACAGCGATCAGGCTGGCAGCAATAACTACGCCGGAGCCAATTGGTTTGCAAACACAGAGGACGAGGCCACCCTCATAGGGGCAGGCATTGACTATAGCAACCTGCTTGAAAAACGCCTTAGGATAGGACTTGACTATAGCTTCAGTGATGGTCAGAGCGACACCGAAGTGAGCCAAGGGCTACACAATCCCTATGGCGACTATTACGCCACCAAACATAACATCAATGCCTTCGCAGACTTTAGCCTGAGCAATGGCTTAGGTCTGAGGTTCGATTGGATCTTCGAGCAGTACCAAGATGCTGACAGGGCCAATGACCAGCTCATGCCAGACAGCATCCCCAACGTGTTGAGTTTCGGTGACTTAAGCCACGATTACAGCGCCCACTACTTTGGAGTGACCCTGAGTTACCGTCTGTAACTCAGGTAGCACCCCGTATGCCAAGGAAGCGATGATGAAGATGAACAACCCCATTTGTTATGTAGCCCTCCTCGGGCTAATGACCCTATTATCAGCCTGTGGTGGCGATGATGGTAAACCCGGCAACCCAGGTGAACCCGGCGGCCCACCAGCCATGGTGATAGATGATCTCCATATCACCTTCGATCAGGTTGATATGGAGGGAGGCGTCGCCACGGTCAACTACCGTGTCACCAACCAAAACGATGAGCCTGTGGTGGGGGTGCCCACTGCCACCTTTATTGCCGCCCAGCTGTTACCTCAAGGCTATACCAATGCGGGTAACAGCTCACAATGGCAATATTTTACCTCTGAGAACTGCAATGCCAGCTGCCCAGGGAGCTATGTCGACCATAAAAATGGTAACTACAGCTACACCTTCAGTGCAGCCTTTGATGGCATGAACGACATAAGCTATCAGGCTGGCGCTACTCAACGTATTGTAGTGAAGATGGGCGGCGATACACTTGCCGATGGGACTTCCCTGCCCATTACCAATCAGCACTTTGACTGGCAGGCGGAAACAGACGGAACGAGTAGCGAACCCGCTTACAGCCGCAATCTGATTAAGATAGACACCTGTAACAGCTGTCACAACGATCTCGCCTTCCACAGAGGTAACTACAACCAGATTGAGACCTGTGTGACCTGTCATAATGCCGATCGTGTCAGCAATCCAGATAACATCTTCCCCCAGATGATCCACGGCAAACATTTAACCGGCTTCCCAGGTTCGCTGGCTAACTGCCAAACCTGTCACGCCCAAGATGAAAGCCTGAGCGAACAGATGAACTGGGCTCGAGTGCCAACGATGGAGACCTGTGGCTCTTGTCATACCTATATCGACTTTAAGGCTGGGGAAGGCCACCCCGCTCAACTTAACAATGCCAACTGTGTCGCCTGCCATAATGCCGACTGGACAGCCAGCGTACACAATGACGGTGGTAACGAGCAGGCACTGGCACAATTTAAGCCAGTGATCACTAAGGCGATGCGAAGCGGTGATACCGTCTCCTTTACCCTTGCACTTGAAAACCCGAGTAGTGGTGAGCGGTATACCTCCAGTGCCGACCAACTCGACTTTATATCAGACCTCCGAGTTTACGCGAACTGGGGCACAAGCTTCGACTATGCCACTCGTTCGGCACGCTCGATTCGTCTGCATGAAATAACGCCTCTCGCCGGCAGTAATGGTGCCTTCGACTATCAAGTCACTGGGCTTAGCGTGCCAGCGGGTAGCGAGATGGATAAGGGCACCTTAGCGATACAGGGACGCATCTGCGCGGCCGATGGCGTATTGGGTAGCTGCGATAACGAAGCCAACAGCCAAATCGTCATCAAATCCAGCCACAGCTTCTTTAGCAGCGAGGCGCTCAGTGATAGCGGACGTCGCGTGGTAGTGACTAATGACACCTGTGGCAGTTGTCATGGGGATCAACAACTGAACTTCCATGGTTCGCGAAATGATCTCGAAGGCCAATGTCAGCTGTGTCATAACCCTAATATGGTAGCCGAAGCCAGCGAAAATCCTTCGACGACCACTGCCGACTTTAAGCACCTGATCCACGCCATTCATAGCGGCCAGCGAGCCGGTTATGAAGCCATCAACTATCCTGGTGACATAGGCAATTGTGCCCAGTGTCATAGCGATAATGACGGTGTACTCTCGCCAGCGCTGCCACTCGACCCAGGAGTTAAACCTCTGGCCATTAGTGACGGTAGCTACACCAGCCCAACTGCGGCAATCTGTAGCGACTGTCATAGCAGCGAGACCAACAAGAATCACATGATCCAGCAAGGCGCCGTGTTTATGGGCACCCTGTCAGATGCTACCGCAGGTACTGAAAGCTGCGCGACCTGTCACAGGTTGGGCGCAGAAGCCGATGTCCTGAAAGTACACCCAATCAAATAACCCGTGGAGGCGCCAGTATCGCTGGCGCCTATCCTAACAAGCATTGATAGATAGATTAAAATGGAACGCACTATGATGGATATAAAGAGAAAGGTGAATAGATGGAGCCTCATTGCCCTAAGTTGCAGCGCGCTCCTGCTAGGTTGTGGCAGTGACGGTAAGGATGGTGAAGATGGCGCTGACGGCCCTATCGGTGTCAATATCGATGACACTCCTACCGTAATGGCAGAATTTACAGAGGCCTCGGTCGAAGATGGACAGGTAAGCGTGACCTTTAAGCTGGAAAATGCCAATGGCGTCGCCGTACTCGGCCTCACCAAAGATTATGATTTACGCTTTGGGGTCGCCCAACTCGCTAATGTCGTCGAAACTATAGATGGTCAGGAGTTTGATCGCGGCTACCAGTGGCAAGCCTACATCAATAGACTAAGACAGCCAGGCTCTTTACCTGAGGATACCTCAGGGCTTAACCCCTCCCCTCAGTACCAAGCAAACGTTGAGGCCGCAAGCAGCTGTGAAGACTGTTTCATGGATAATCTTGACGGTAGCTACACCTATAAATTTCAGCAAAATATCGCCAATGTGGCCGAACCACTGGCGATCACCTATAACGGCGACAACACTCACAGGGTGACACTGGAGCTGAAACTGCCTCAGGCAACCGCCAATGCTCACCATGACTGGCAACCATCAACAGGCGCTACCGACGGGATTCAAACCCGCAATGTGGTCAGCAAAGAAACCTGCATGAACTGCCACCAAGAGGAGAGTCTGGCGCTCCACGGCGGTCGTCGTATCGATCTGGAAAACTGCGCCAGTTGCCACACCACAACCTCTGGCGATCCAGAAAGTGGCAACAGCGTTGCATTTGCCTTCATGATACATGCCATCCATAAGGGCCAGAACAGAGTCACCAGCACCCCTGAAGGCTATGTACCCGCGCCTTATAAGATAGTGGGTTTTGGTGGCAGCCTGCACGACTATGGCAAGGTGATGTTCCCGCAAAAGCCGGCAGCCAATTGCGCAGCATGTCACGTCGAGGGCGACGGTGCCCCTAGCGATGCCGCGCTGTTTAAGGCCGATAAGTCAAACCTTGCCTGTATTGGCTGTCACACCGAAAAACCGTCGCAGAATCACTCCAGCACCAACTGTGTTGCCTGTCATAACGCGACGGATACCTACTCAGGCACAGGTAACGCCGAGAAGCGTCATGGCGATGTCCTCAAGGCTTATACGCTAGCCCAGGCCATGGGCGTCAACTTTAGCAACATAGGCTTAGACGCCGATGGTAAACTGAAGTTTGATGTGCAAGTTACCGATGCCTCAGGTAATGCAGTCGGCGCAGACTATATTGAACTGGGAACCCGAGTGGTCGTCGCTTGGGATGTCGATAAAGACTACCCAGCCTATAGCGACGCTTCCTACAGCAACCGCCGTTTCAGGTTGTCTCAAGGCACCTATGACGATACCAGCAAGACCTTTACCATTGTCGCGAACACCTTCGATATGCCACTAGATGCCACAGGTAAGACATTTGAACTCTGGTCGGCCATTGAGGTCTGCTTCAACAATGGTGGCTATGGTGTAGCTGAGGTGGTAATGACCGCGTGTAGCGATAACACCCGTTCGGTTGCTGTAAAAGAGGCGCCTTACCAATTCGTCTGGTCTGGTACTGGTGTTGACCAGAATGGGCAAACCGCCATGCGCCGTGCCATTGTCGATACGGCAAAATGTCAAACTTGCCACAACCAAGAAAATCACCACTACAATAATGGCTACAACTGTCAGACTTGTCACACCTCTGATAAAACCACACGAGGAGATGAAGGTTACCCAGGCGGTCGTAAACCAACCAGCTTCGCCTTTAAGGCGCACGAAGCCGAAGGCCATTACCTGAAATACGCAGGCGTGCAGTCGGGCACTGTACTGAAAACAGACTGTCTCACCTGTCATACCGATGGTGGCTTTGAACTTGGCCGAGTCAAAGACCGCGTCTGGCGCTATGGCGATACCACCACAGGCGTCGATATCTGGGTCTCATCCGATGCTGGTGCCTGCCTCAGCTGTCACCAGAAATACCTTAAGGACTCTGGAGCGGCCCATATCCAGACCAACGGCGGTATCTTAGATGGTATGAGTGCTGATGACGTTCGCAGCCGCTCTGCAGAGAGCTGCTCAACCTGCCACACACCAACTCAACTACTGGGTATTCATAACCCTTAACCCTCAGCTCAGAAAAGGAGGCTTTAGCCTCCTTTTCTTCACCCCGCCAACCTTTAGACAACATTCAGACAACCCCACAAATACAGATTGTGACCAAATGAAGCGCAATCGGTCATCAGCCTCCACCAATGAGTTTGTCTTAGATCAATACATAAGCTAATAAAACGCCCACTTATTAAGCTTCACTTAAGATAGCGGCCGACTTTTCACAGCATTGCTTAATTTTGAAACCGAGCTAAAAATATAACCAACTGTAATTATTGCGCTTTAACACAACTATCATTTTGTAACACTGTTAATAGATCCGCTTCACGTTTGGGCAGACGCACGCTCTCCATCTACCCCCTTTTGAGTAATATGCGCCCAAGGTGTCGCCAAGTCATTGAGGCAATAGCAATAACTCTGGCTCACCTTGTTCATACCAAAAATAAAATTGAGATCACTCTCATTCTCATGCAGGGGAAAAATGATGAAACGGTATTCAATCAGTACCGCTGTCAAAACAGCTTTCAGTGTTGGGGCCTTGTCCCTAGCGCTTGCCGGTTGTGGCGGCAGCGATGGTAAAGATGGTGAAGACGGCAAACCAGGTGAAATCGCAATCGATATCAACAGTGCAACCGCCGTACAGACCCAAATAGAAAAGGCAAGCTTTGATGAGACGTCAAAAACCTTAACCTTCGAATTCAGTCTAACCAATCCTAACGGTGTTGCCGTTACTGGATTAGAGACACTTACCGATCCACTACGCATCGCCTTTGGTCGTATGGGCACACGCAGCGAAGCCTTCACTCCCTTCAGCTTAGAAGACGGTACAGAAGTCACTGCTAGAGGCGATGGCGATGAGGAGATCTGGCTTTCTTACCGTAATGCCAGCAAAAATGGCGTACCTATGACAGGTTCTAACAACTGGCGCCCGACCCGTGACTGTCAGGAAGGTGTGACCTGTCTGGCTTATCTTGGCCAGGGAAGATATCAGGTTACTGCGCCGGAGATCATCGACACTAATGGTCTGGATTATGGCTATGACGCCAATCGCATCAATGGTATCTACCTGATCACCTATGGCGTGGGTCAGAACAAGCTTAAGAATGTCGAAGCCTACTACTGGGATCCATTAACAGAGCAGTCTGTCGCCTCGCCTAAGAAGGTGTTAGAGATGGAAACCTGTACTAACTGTCACGTAGGCCAGGACCATATTCGTCATGGCAACTATGGTAACACCGCCGATGGCTGTGGCTTCTGTCATACCGATTACACCCAATACAGCGGCTCTGGTGTTGACGGAGAAGGTAATACGGTTGAATTTAACTTTGATGGCTCAATCAAAGGCCTAGTGCATGCGGTTCACACAGGTATCACAGAAGGTGATCGCCGTGAACTGGCAAAATTCAATACTGTCATTGCTAACGCAAGCAAAAACCCAGCATTTGCATACAAGTTTGATGGTGCGGCGCTCGATAGCGAAGGCCAGCCTAAAGCCGAGCTTAACTTCCCAGCCTCAACAGCCAACTGCCAAAGCTGTCACATTAGCTACACCACAACTGAAGAGACGCTGCCAGAAGGACTTACTCCTCATGCAATGGCATGGTTTGCTGATAAGGATGCCGTTGCCTGTCAAACTTGCCACGGCGATTACCATTACGGTAACCGCACTGAGCTTGTTGGAGAAGAAACCCAGCTGGTAGGCTGTGTCGCCTGTCATAGTAGCCACGACGGTAACACCCGTGGCGGCGCCTTCCGTCATTTCGCTGGCCATGAGCAAGACAGCCGCGAAGCAGCATCACAGGCGGGTACTCTAATTGATGCCAGCTACAGTCAAATCAACTGGGATGAGGCTTCAAATACCTTAAGCTTTACCATGCACTTAACTAAGGGTGAAGAGATAGTAACTGTTGACTATACCACTGGCATGCGTCTCTATGTAAACGCCGTTGACGCGACAAAGCCTGATGCTTTCCTAGCCGGACGCACCAGTGGTTCAGTCATCGCGAATATAGATGGTAGCTACGGTGTAACGGTTAATGCTGCTAACCCAGGTTATGGCCTTCCATCTCTGGCTGATGCTATCAAGGCTGGGGCGAACATTGCCATCACTCCAAGCTTTAACACCTGTTTTGCAAACAAGAGCTCGACATTGACAGCTCTTGATAGTGAAGGTAACTGTTCAGGTGCCCTCAGCACTAATGCTGCAAAAACCGCATTTTTGACGCTAAGTGGTGACCAGGCTCCTGAACGCGCCAGCGCCGTTGATTATGATAACTGTGCAAGCTGTCACAACAACGACATGGTGGCCCGTAAAGGCGCTACCCACTACCGCAATGCAGACATTCACACTTGTGCGCAGTGTCACGAAGCTGGCGACTACAACAGCCTAATCGTTCGTGTACACGGTACCTTTGGTAAGGCTCACGGCCGCGAAGATGTTCAGTCTCTAGTGAGCAGTGCCAACTGTTCTGCTTGTCATAGTGATATGAACTTCGGTCTAGAAAATGCGCGCTCAACCCCAATGCGTTGGAACAAGGGCGATGCCAGTTTCTCTAGTCCACAAGCGGGTGTTTGTGCCTCATGCCACGTCTCATCAAGCTATGAGATCGGCGGAGGAAAAGAGGCGGCTAAATCACACATCGAAAGCATGGGTGGTGTCGTTGCGGGTAGCTACGAAGAAGCTATGCTCAACAGCGAGTCGTGCCTAACCTGCCATAGTGCAGAAAAGGTTGCCGAGTTGCATAAGCAAGACTAAAAAGCAAAGTCTGTTCTAAATCATGACAAGAGTGGAAAGCCAAGCTTTCCACTCTTTTTTTGTTTACCACACATCCCATTAACTTCAGCGAGTGACTTTCGCACAACTTCCCACACATACCTAAACAGGCTAACACGCCGCGACAAACCCGGCTCACATTGCCACAAAAATTTAACAAGACATCCTTTTAACTGGCTGACTTTCTTAAGTGAAAATGAAAATTTCACTTAAAATGCATTTTTTTACCTACCTCTAAAGAAATAGTCAGATCTCAATCACATAAGCTGACTGAAACACCTGCTAAAAAGCTGCCATTTCGATAGCCTTAGAGGTGGAAATTAATTCCACACACTAAGCGGGTGTTTTCAACGTAGAAAACAATTACAGCACTCTCTTTCAGTGCTTGTTTTTATTGAAGAACAATCAATTAGTGATGATTAAAACTATTGCAGGGAATAATCATGATGAAAAAGTTCAATGTTAATGCAGCGACAAAAGCTGTATTAGGTGCCGGACTTCTCTCTCTCGCTTTATCTGGTTGCGGCAGCGACGGTAAAGATGGCGAAGATGGCAAGCCAGGTCCTATCGCTAACCCCATTGGCGAGGTTTCACACCTAAAATCGACTATTCAATCGGCCAGCGTAGATGACGCAGGTATCCTCACCATCAACTTCAATCTATCTGACGCTAACGGCGTTGCGGTACTCGGTCTCAAACCAGCAGATATTGGTGCAGTTTCTTTTGGTCGTGTCGGCAACGAAGATGAAGTGGGCAGCACAGATCTCGAAGGCAACCCACGTGATATCTGGTTAAGCTACTTTAATAAAGATAAAGGCGATGACCACTACACTGGCTCTTCCTACTTCAAAGGTTCAGAGTGTGAAACTTGCTTAACCGATAATGGTGACGGTAGCTATACGCTAGTGTTGGATAAACCTATCGACACCTTAGGCAAGTACGACTATAAGGCAGACGTCACTAACGGCATCTACCTCGGCGTTAAGGCGAGCAATTTTGCCGGTTCGTCAATGGTTGATAACAGCTTCTTCTATTGGCAACCAAGTTCTGACACAGTTCAAGGTAAGCCTAAAGCGCTGATTGCAAATGATACTTGTCAGAGCTGTCACCGTCCTGGTCAAGATGGCGCTCTTGCCATGCATGGCGGCAAACATGTCACACTTGAGTCTTGTACCTTCTGTCATACCGACTACAACACGTACATGAAAGACGAAAAAGATGACGCTGGCAACGTGGTACGTAGCTATGAGTTTGATGGCTCAATCAAAGGTATGGCACACGCTATCCATAGCCACTCGACCTACAACGGTATCTACCCACAAAGCGCGGGTAACTGCCAAACCTGTCACCAGGCAGATGAAAGCCTGATGATGGCTGACGCCTGGAAGGCTGACTTGGATACTGCAACCTGTATGAACTGTCACAACAGCCCATACGCAGTACCAAGCTGGCACTGGGATAGTGACAACAACCAGATTGATGAAAGCAAGCAAAACTGTGTGAGCTGTCATAACGATCCAAACGGTGGTGTACGCGGTGCAGAATCGGGCCACTACCTGAAAAATGACAATGCACAATCAGCAGCTGCAAAAGTAACCTTTAACAGCATGAGCTATGATGCTGATACTAAGACAGTAACGGCTAACATGACTGTGAGCTTAGGTGATACTAAGGTGACGTTGGCACAAATCGATCCTACGCCATACAAATATGGTGGCGACACCAGTGCCATTGTATTCAACGGTGTAGTCGATGATGACTTCCTCGTGAACTACCAGAAGATAGGTTACCGCTACTTCACTGCTGGCGAAGATGGGTCTATCAATGTCACTATCGCTGATGGTGCATACAAGGTTGCCCAGGTGATGGAAACCCCTGAAGTGACTGTTGCGCTAAGCAGCCAACTGCACATCTGCTTTGACGGCAAAGGCGCATTAGCCGACTGTACAGTCACAGAAGGCGTTGCAACAAATGCTGGCCCTTATGTGCCTTCTGACACAGCCTACTTCGCTGCCGATGGTACCAAGGTTGACCAGTCTCCACGCGTACAACATGCAGACATGACAGCTTGTCAGCAGTGTCACACTACTGCGATCAAGCATCGTTTCAGTAACGACATGGATGGCTGTGCAAGCTGCCACAATGGCACACGTGACAAGAAAGGCGCAGGTTCTTCTAACCTAGCTTATATTGTTCACAGCAAGCACTATGTCTACACCCCTGAAGGCGACTTGTTCTTCAAGAAGACTGAGTGTCAGGCATGTCACGGTGACAACGGATTCTCACTTTCTAAGATAGATCCGAAAGCCGCACCTGTTGCCTTTGGTACAACTGATGGTAACCGTTTAAATGACGCTAACGAGCAGCTAGTGGTATCACCACAAGCCGCAGCATGTGTCAGCTGTCACCAAGCGCCTTATGGTCTAAGTGAAGCCACTGCTGCACACATTCAGACCAATGGTGGCTTGCTAAAGCAAGACGGTGCTCCACTCACCACCTTAGGTGTACCTGCTAGCGATTATGATAGCCTCAACCCGGCTGAAACTTGCTCTACTTGTCATAAAGACAGTCAGATCCTGGAAGCTCACGCTAACTGGGGCAGCAGTCACTAGTGACTTAGCCTTTCCCCTGATGGCTCATCTGGGGAAATTCTGATACCCAAAGGGAGGCATTGCCTCCCTTTGTTTTTAATAAAGAACAGCTAATGCTAAAATAAAAACAAAAATCGTAAAACCGTTTCATTTTGCAACATTTTTTTCATCAAATACCGCCTTTATCAGCCCTCAAACCTACCCCTTTAGAAATAGAAAGATCTGGGTCACACATTAGACTCAGTCAGGCAGATTTTAGCCGTCTGTTACGTTAGCATTTCCTTGGGGATTTCTATTTCCAGCATTGACTTAGGTCGCACAACTTATAAACGAGAATCGGCGCTATTAACAGGCCATGCACTTAAGACGATGCCAAACCTATGCAGGGAAAAAATGATGAACGTACAACACAATAAATTTAAGCTGCTTCTCGCAGCAGGTGCTGTCTCCATGGCTCTTACCGGTTGTGGTGGTAGCGATGGTAAAGATGGTAATCCGGGCAACCCAGGTGGCCCAGCAGCCGACGCCATTAAAGTGCTTCACCTTGATGTCACCAAGGTGGACTATGACAACGGTATTCCAACTATCACAGTCTTTGCGACCAACGAAGAAGATCTTCCTGTTATCGGTCTAAAAGATCTTGAAGTGAAAAAAGTCGTCCAACTGCTGCCACAAGGTGCAACCGGTGCCGGTAATGCCGCCGAATGGCAATTCATTGGCTCACAAAAAGCCTTTACCGATCATAAAGATGGTAACTACACCTTTACTATCGACGTGGAAGGTTACAACTCAGAGCTAACTCAGCGTTATAACGTTATTGCCAGTGCATCGACACTGCTTGATGGTGTAACTGTCGTACCACGTACTGAGATCGCAGAAGATTTCTCAGGTGAAGGCTATGAAGCCCTTTACACCAAAAATGTGGTTGATACCGCTAGCTGTAACAGCTGTCACGCCGAAGGTGAAAAGATCTATCACAGCTACACTGAAGTAGAGAGCTGTGTGTCTTGTCATACTCAAGAGATGGCAGATGACAAAGGCAAGCCACAAGTTGCCTTCGGCCATCTGGTCCACAACGTGCACAACGACGCTAAGATGTATGGTCGTAACATGGAAAAGAGCGCCGAAACAGCTCACGCCATAGTGCAAGACAACTGCCAAACCTGTCACGTGCAGTCAGAAGAGCTAACCGAGTGGGGTAACTGGTCACGCGTTCCAACCATGGAAACCTGTACTAGTTGCCACGTCAACGTCGACTTCAAAGCGGGTAAAGGTCACTCTCAGCAGAATGACAACAGCAACTGTATTGCCTGTCATAACGCAAGCTGGACTGAGGAGCTCCATACCGAAGGCTTCGCTCAGAAAAAAGCTGTGATTGATCAAATTGGTATGAATGCAACACTTGTAGCCGTTGCTGAAGATAATAGTGCGACACTCACTATCGCATTCACTGACGCGAACGGTAATGCACTAGATGTAAATGAGATTCTGCCTCAAATCGATCACCTAGAAAGCATCACTAACGTTGGCCCTAATTACCCAATCATGGGCTATAACATCAACCCAGACAACGGTGAACATAAAGTCGCTATCGATCTCATTAAAAATAATGAGTTAAGTAGTGCCGTACAAGTCGTTGATGGCTCATTGGCCGTTAACACTGGAAAATTACCGTTCGGTGAGAGTGGTTCTGATGCAGATACTGCGTTTAGCTTTATCGGTTTATCCATGTGTGCTGAAAATGGAAAACTCGTAAACTGCGGCGAAGGCGTACCAACAGTAACCATGAAAGCAGATTTAGCTCATGGCACCCTGTCTGGTGAAGCACCAAGCTACCGCCACACTGACTCTGTAAACTTTGCTTCTTGCAAAAATTGTCATGGAAGCGAGTGGCCATTAAATAGCCACACTAAGTATCACACAGGCTTTGTTTTGTCTGAACAACTTGGCCGTCCTAATGCTGATGGTGAAATGATTGTAGGCATAGACGGATGCGTCACTTGTCACACTCCTGACGGTACATACGCTAGTGGCGCTAACAAAGGTGCACTAGAGATGAAACTGCACGTGGTACATGGCGAGCAAGGTATCATCAAAGATTGTGCCCAGTGTCACAACGACTTCAACCTGGACGCTTTCAAAGCTAAGGGTGCACTAGCCACTGCTGCTGGCCAATATAGTTCACCTATCGCGGCGACTTGTACCTCATGTCACACCAGCGATAGCGTAAAGGCTCACGCCGAAAAACAAGGTGCAGTCTTCAATGACTTTAAAGAAACAGCCAGTAACGCAGTTGAAACTTGTTTCTACTGCCACGCACCTGTTATCGAAGATCACACTGCGGTGAAGATGTAATTTGCACATCTCAAATTGAAATCCGGGGGAGTCACCTCCCCCACTTTTCACGACTATTTTGTGCAAATTAGGATGCCTATTATGAAAATCATAAATCAATTCAAAAGCCTGATTCCGGCGGTGATGGCAGCAGCTGTGCTGTCGCTTGGCATAAGCCAAGGCGCCGTAGCCTCTAAGTGGGACGCTAAGATGCCCCCTGACGAGGTGGAAGCCACGCTAGACAAGAAGTTTGCCGAAGGCCAATACTCGCCTAAAGGTGCCGACTCTTGCCTTATGTGTCACGGCAAATCAGAAAAGGTCATGGATCTGTTTAAAGGCGTACACGGCGCCGCCGACTCGAGCAAAAGCCCGATGGCCGGTCTGCAGTGTGAAGCCTGCCACGGCCCTATGGGTAAGCATAACCGCGGTGGTAACGAGCCGATGATCGCCTTCGGTCCCGACTCAAGCTTGTCTGCTGAGAAGCAAAACAGCGTCTGTATGAGCTGTCACAAAGATGACAAGCGTATGGCCTGGAACGGCGGTCACCACGATAATGCCGATGTTGCCTGTGCTTCTTGTCACTCAGTTCACACAGATAAAGATCCCGTGCTCTCTAAGAACACCGAGATGGAGATCTGTACCAGCTGTCACACTAAGCAAAAAGCTGACATGAACAAGCGCTCTGCTCACCCAATGAAGTGGGCGCAGATGGTTTGTAGCGATTGTCACAACCCACACGGTACCCTGTCAGACTCGGACCTGGTTAAGCCCAGCGTTAACGAGACCTGCTACTCGTGCCACGCAGAAAAACGCGGCCCAAAGCTATGGGAACATGCTCCCGTAACTGAAAACTGTGTTAGCTGCCACAACCCGCACGGTAGCGTTAACGAGGGCATGTTGAAGACTCGCGCGCCACAACTTTGTCAGCAGTGCCACGCTAGCGATGGCCATGCCAGCAATGCTTACATGGGCAACACCGACCAAGGTACCGTGGGTGGTAACGCCTTTACCGGTGGTCGTAGCTGTCTGAACTGTCACAACCAGATCCATGGTTCAAACCATCCATCTGGCAAGCTATTCCAGCGCTAAGGAGACGAGAAGATGAAATTCAAACTCAATGTAGTCACCCTCGCCCTTATCGCTAATGCCGGTATCGTCATGCCTGGCATGGCGCTGGCCGATGGCTATGGCATTCAAAACGCCAATACCGAGAAAGTGAAGTTCGATAAGTGGGACTGTAAGCGTTGTAAAATTGAAACTGGCGTCAGCGGCACTGTAGGTGTTGGCGTGGGTTACAACGACAGCGATGATATACGCTCTGCCAACGCATTTGCCGCCGAAAATGAATTTGCCGGTAAGGTCGATGCCGATGTCAGTTACGTCAGCGAATCTGGTTACCGTGCCAGCGTAGAGGCGCAAAACCTCGGCATGGAAAACGGTTCTCTTGATCTCGAAACTGGCAAGGTAGGACAGCACAAGCTGAACATCAACTACCGTCAAATTGCCACCTACAAGACTGACAAGGCAATGAGTCCTTATCAAGGCGTAGGCGGCGACCACCTCACTCTGCCAGACAACTGGCAGACTGCGGGCTCAAGCCAGGATATGAGTGAGCTATACAACAGCCTTAACCCACTTGAACTCTCCCTCAAGCGCAAGCGCGCTGGCCTGGGCTTCGAGTATCAGGGTGAGGAGCTGTGGAGCACTTACATCACCTATGAGCGTGAAGATAAAACGGGTCTTAAGCAGGCATCAGGTAGTTTCTTCAATCAGTCTATGATGCTGGCTGAGCCTGTGGATTACACCACAGATACCGTGGAGGCAGGCGTCAAGTTCAAAGGCGATAACTGGTTTACCGCCCTGGCCTACTCAGGTTCAAGCTTTAAGAACCAGTACAGCCAGCTGACCTTTGACAATGCCTTTAATCCAACCTTCGGCGCGCAGACTCAGGGCACCATGGCGTTAGACCCAGACAACGAGGCGCACACCGTCTCGCTAATGGGCCAATACACAGCCGGTAGCACCATCATGAGCGGCCGCGTGCATTACGGTCAGATGAGCCAAGATCAGGCGCTGGTAACCTCTGGTTATGGTTATCAAACGCCAGTAGATGCCCTAGATGCTAAGGTCGATATGACTGGCGCTAACCTCAAGGTAGTGTCTCGCATCAACCGCACGGTTCGTGTTAACGCCAGCTATGACTATAGCGACCGCGATAACAAGACCAATGTGGAAGAGTGGACTCAGATCAGCATCGACTCCACCACAGGCAAAGTGGCCTACAACACCCCTTATGACTTCACGACACAAAGGGGTAAAGTAGGTGTTGACTTGCGTATCAGCCGTGGCATGAAGCTTGATGTGGGTTACGACTACCGCCGCGACGAGCGTAGCTACCAAGATCGCGAAACCACTGATGAGAACACGCTGTGGGCTAAGTACCACCTAAGCGCATTCGACAAGTGGGATATGTGGATCAAGGGTAGCTATGGCGAGCGTGATGGTTCGCAATACCAAGCCTCAGAGTGGACCTCGAATGAGTCAAACAGCCTGCTGCGCAAGTACAACCTTGCCGACCGCAAGCGCACCATGGTCGAGGCTCGTGTTAGCCACACGCCAATCGATGCGCTGACCATTGACTTTGGTGGTCGTTACGCACTGGATGACTACAACGAAACCCAAATCGGTCTCACTGAGTCAAAAGATGTCAGCTATGACATCAACCTCAGCTACCTGCTCAACGACGATATGATGGTTAACGCCTTCTACAATCGTCAGAACATTGATTCAGAGCAGGCTGGCAGCACCAACTTTGGCGCGCCAAACTGGTTTGGTTTAGTTGAAGATCAGGTCGATGTGGTTGGCGCTGGGTTCAGCTACAACAATCTGTTAGAGAAAAAACTACGTCTTGGCGTAGACTACACCTTCTCAGATTCAAGCAGCAACACTCAGGTACAACAGGGTATCACTGGTGACTATGGCGATTACTATGCCAGTGTCCACAACGTCAATTTCTATGGTCAATACCAGGCCACCGATAAGATGGCGGTTCGTCTTGACTACAAGATGGAAAAATACCAGGACAATGACCCAGGTAACAGCATAGCGCCAGATGGCATTTGGAACGTCGTCGGATTTGGTTACAACAACCACGACTACAATGCCCACCTGATCATGCTT
Organism: Shewanella marisflavi; assembly: GCF_002215585.1. Classification (NCBI taxonomy): domain Bacteria; kingdom Pseudomonadati; phylum Pseudomonadota; class Gammaproteobacteria; order Alteromonadales; family Shewanellaceae; genus Shewanella; species Shewanella marisflavi. The sequence goes on along the minus strand of NZ_CP022272.1, from coordinate 1,509,522 downwards.
AGCATGAGCTACAAGCTGTAATAGGCTAAAGCCTACAAAAAAACCCGCGCCTGTCGCGGGTTTTTTATTGCCATCTCGCAAAAGCGTCCAGCAAGTCTAGTGTCAGGGAAACTTTTGCCTTAAGCTCAAGGTTCAATCCCTAAGCCGTTAACATCGACTTGTTCTTTCTCGACACACAACTTGCCCAACAGATAGTCGATCGCACCATGGCGATCATCGGCCACAATATCAATGTGATGAACAGCCAAGGCGTAATCCTGGGCTCTGGCGACCCACACCGAATCGGCTCCACCCACGAAGGTGCCCTGCTGGCCATCAGTCAGAATCGCACCGTTGAGCTCAACAACGCCAGCGCAGGTAGCCTGCATGGGGTCAAGGCGGGCATCAATCTGCCGCTGCACTATCAGGGCGAGATCATCGGTGTTATCGGTATCACGGGCGAGCCTGAACACCTCAGGGCGTTTGGCCAGCTGCTGAAAATGACCGCCGAGATGATTGTCGAGCAGGCTAACTCGCTGGATGTGGCGCAATGGCGTGCTCGTCAGCAGGAGGAGTTTATCCTGCAGCTGATAAAACCTGAAGGACGGGATCTCGATCATCTCAGGATCTGGGCCAAACGACTCGATATTGATCTTGAGATGCCCAGAGTCGCCGCCGTCATTCGAATCAACGACGATACCAGCGACGAGCGTGCTAACTCTCTGCTCAAGACTGTGTTGCACCTGCTGGAAACGCCTTCAAGGGGCAACCTAATCGCCATGACCTCGATGACAGAGTTGGTGATCCTCAAACCCGCCTTTCTCGATGGCAAGTCTTGGAGCGCCGAAGCTGAGAGCCTGCGCATCGACCGCCTGCTTAAACGTCTGCCAAACGAGTTAAACACACGCCTCAAAATCGCCCTTGGCCACTACTTCCCCGATACCATGGAGATCAACCGCTCCTATCAGACGGCGCTGGAAACCCTCAATTTTGGCCAACAGTTACAACCTGAGCAGAGCAAATACCTCTATGAAGACCATGCCCTCTTGGTGATGCTCTCAGGCCTTAAGGATGACTGGCGCGGCAAACAGTTATTGACGCCGTTTCAGCGCCTGATAGACAAAGACAAGAACGCCCTGTTGCGCAAGACGCTAGCAAGTTATTTGGGACACTTTGGCGATCAGCAAGCCTGCGCCAAGTCGCTGTTTATTCACCGTAACACCTTAAGGTATCGCCTGGATAAGATAGCCCAAATCACTAAGATAGATATTCATAAGCTCGACGGCCTGTTGCAGCTCTATCTGGGGCAGGTGTTACTAAGCCGAACCCAGGATGAGCAATGAAAAGGTCTAGAAATCGGGCTCACAGCTAAAACTCACCCGCTCGCCGCTTAGCGGATGGTTAAAGGCCAGATACTGGGCATGTAGATGCAATCGGTTGGCCTTAGCACCATAGAGATCGTCACCGATAATCGGCAGCCCTAAGCCATCTTGATGAGCGCAGTGCACCCTGAGCTGATGGGTTCGGCCCGTTTTCGGAAACAGTGACAACAAGGTCGTGCCCTCTTCCCTGGCCTTTACCTGCCAATAGGTATGAGCATGTTTACCATGTTCAAAACAGACCAGCTGGCGCGGTCTGTCATCAAGGTCCACTCTCAGAGGCAACTTGATCTCCCCCGCATCGCCCTTTACTTCTCCAGCCACCTTGGCAAGATAGCGCTTCTCCACGGTGCGGCCGATGAACTGTTGTACCAACGCCTTATTGGCCTCGCTGCTCAGTGCGATCACCATCAAACCTGAGGTGGACATATCCAGGCGGTGCACTATCAGCGGTCCACTGGCCCTCGGAAAGGCCAGCTTCATGCGACTATAAACGCTATCACTGATGTTCTTGCCTGGCACAGAGAGAAACTCTGCCGGCTTGTTGATCACAGCTATCGCCTCATCCTGATAGAGAATGGGGAGCGCTTTGCCCTCAGCAGGGTTGCTCAGCAGCGGATTATCATCCAGCTCGATACCGGCAAGCATATGACCTAAAATGGGTTCGCACTTGCCCTGACAGGCACCATAGAAATGCCTATGTTGCTTCACCTCGGACTTGGGCGATGCCCCCCACCAGAACTCCGCCATCGCAATAGGTTTAAAGTGATGTTCAAAAGCAAATTGCAGCAGCTTAGGCGCGGCGCACTCCCCCGCACCGGCCGGCGGTAACCCATTAGGCAGGTGACTAAACAGGCTGTTAAGATCCTTAACCTCGCCCGCCTGATTTAAAAAGCGGTACTGGGCAAACAACTTTAGCTGCAAGGCACTGGACTGCATGGCGCGTCGCAGTTTCAAGGCGTCGAGATCAGCATTAAGGCTGGCAAGTTGGGTGGCGCGCAGCTCAATCTGACTGTCCCACTGCTCATTTAACAGCCTGAGCCTGTGCTTCTCGGCCACGCTCTCGCGACCAAGCTGTTGCTGTAATGCCTCAAAGGCCGCGGCATCAAGCTGCTCACCTGCCACACGTCTGGCCTTGCGCGACTTACGGTTGTCGATAATCTCCGCCCTAAGTTCGCCCACAGCCTGCTCTTTGGCTTCGCGCAGCGCCTTAAGTTCGCTCTGTAGCCCGCTGAGAACGGGGGATTGTTGTAAGGCCTCAAGCTCTGCCGTCAATTGATTGATGGCCAGCTGCTCGCCAAGAAAAAAGCTATCCTGGGTCAGCATGTCAAACACAGGCGGCACAAATCCCGGCAGCAGATTCTGCTCGGCGAGTTTGCCTGAAAACGCCTTGAGATAACCAAGCTCACCCTGTTCATTTTGCACCACCAAGACGCCAAACATCTTGCCAATGGCACCTTCGCGCTCGCCGCTCAGACCGAAGTTGTGCTGCCACTGCTTTTGATGCTCAAGATATTCCTGCAACTCACTTGCCGCCAGCTCACACAGCTTGTGGGGCTCATAATAGAAGGGAAAGGTAAACCGCTCAGGCAGCGCGATCCCCTCGACGGAGGCGCGAAACGGAGTGAAACATTGCTGGGCACAATACATGGCGTCTGACATCTTAAGTAAATACGACAAAAAGCCGGGGCAATGGCGCTAGAACCCCTTTCTGAAAGCGGGGATTTTACGCACTCTCGCCGGCTAAGTCATGCCGTAAAGGTCATTATTTTTGCGCATACGGACCGTTAACACTATAGGGTTTTGATTATTGCGCTGAGCGCATGGGGATTCGTTGACGTGCTGGCTTTCGCGCTATGGCTTACACAGCTAAAGCTTTTCCACAGCTATGGCTTTCACCCGGCGAGGCTTCCTTATCAGGACGGTTAACCTGCCGCCCATCAAGCAGGGCGCGTCGATACTGAACAAAACGAGACTCTAAACAGGAGGTGACACTAAGCTGTCCTTGAAACAAGGCGAGGTTGTATCAAGAGGTTATTGATGTAGCGCAGCGTGACATAACACACCACAAGGGTCGCCACCATTAACTCAAATACCGCTAACTCTCTCACCTGCTGCACATAATCAGCCTTTATCCCCTCGAGTACCATCCAGTTTGCCATCTTAAACAATGCCGTACTGCCAATCACTAAAGGGAAAGTAAACGCCGCATAGCCGGGGCTAAAGGGCAATCTCAGGAGCTTATAAAACGCCAGGTAGATAACAGCTGTCATCAGCACGGCGATGCCAAATAACAGGGCGATAATCACCGGCGATGGCGTTGTCGTAACGGTTAAATAGCCTGCCAGCGAGAGACTGGCTGGCGCCGCCAGAATCGCCATAGTGGGTTTCGCCGCATCAGGCACTTCATGGGTAAACATGAAACGATAGATCATCATGGGCAGCATCACGGCATAAGCCAACATGCCAAAGAGCAGCGCGCCCTGCGCTATCCCTGCCAGTGCCGGATTGCCTGAGAAAGAGACATCCGCAACCACAATGCCTACGGGGGGAATAAACCAACTGGGCACCAAATGGTGCAGTTCAAAGTCTTTTGCCCTGTGATATACAAAGCTCACCAGAAAGATGATGTGGAGCACCACAGCCACTAGCCACAAGGCATCACCCGCTAGCGGATAAAATTGCGCCAGGGAGTTAGACACCACCATGAGCGCCATCGCAAAGGTGGGGACGACACTGCCGACGACCGGATGAGCGAGATCTTGCCTAAGCAGAGCGTGATGAAAGAAAAACTTAACGGCCAAGACGACTAACAGCACGCTGGCAATCGCGGCGCCAGTCCACTGCCCATAGCCATGGAGCTCGGCAAAGTTTTCCCAACACCAACCTAAGCTTGCAATGCCCAGCGCCAAGCCCGCCATTGGTGTGGGTATGCCCCTTACGGCCAGCTTCATTTTATGAATCATAACAATCTCAATCAGGTGGTTTTTTATCTTCTTAGCAATGTTCGCCATCTTATCCGGCATGGATAGCAGAGCCTGTTTCTCAACAATTCAGCCCTGAGCAATTGCGTTTCAGCAGGACTCAACAGGCTTGCCTTTCAAGTCTTCCAGCCAACAGTGGGAACGGGAACATGCTCTGTCAGGTGACAGTTCGCACCAATGTTAAGGTTTATTTGGTGAAGTTATTTTGATCTAGGTCGAGGTCGGAACAAATGGTTATTGTGGTTATCAGCCCAATGGGGGGAATCTGGCATTAGCGCCTGCCCGGCAGGGCTCGTACAATCACTATTTTGGCTCGGTGAGTGAAGCAAAGCTTAGCGCTTACGAGCGAGAGGCATGGATGCCGAACTGGCAATTAAACAGGGATGTTATTCGATCGCATATATGGACACCTCGGATAGATCAAACATATAGAATCCCCCTCAATAACCAAACCAGGTCAAATCGAAGAATCATGCTCCCAGGATAAAATCTGGGATTTCACGTCTCCTCCAACCAGCCCCAAAACGTAATTAATTAAAATCAAACCGTTTGACATAATGAACACCATTAGGGCAGACTGGTGGTCGATAAATGGGCTTTGCACATTTTGCTATCCTTAAAACAAAGCCAATAGCTAAGGCCCACAGCGGCCGTATAACGCTACTCTTATGTCACGCATCGGGTGACAAATAACGCGACCAAACGGGTGATCTATGCCAATAACACAGACTACAAGTGCTAAGAAATCCAAACCTATTATCTTGATGACCATGGGCCAGCAGGACAAAAACCAACATCCGTACCAAGTGATGACCCACAAATATATGCAGCCGATTGTGGAAATAGCCAATGCTGTCCCGCTGCTCATGCCTACCTGTTTCGGCGTCGAGGACGTAGACCGATATCTGGACATGGTCGATGGAGTTTATCTCTCGGGCGCTGGCTCAAATATCGAGCCTAGCCTGTATGGACAAGAAAACCTTACCCCTGAAAAAAGCCAAGATTTGAACCGTGACATCGTCGACCTGGCAGTGATTAAAGGCGCCCTTAAGCGTAAGTTACCTATTCTGGGGATCTGCCGCGGCATGCAGGAGCTTAATATTGCACTGGGTGGCACCTTGTATCAAAAGGTCTATAGCGAACCCGGCTTTGATGATCACCGTGAAGATCCTCAGACCCCAAATCATGTGCAGTATGGACCCAGACACGCCATCAAGACGGTACCCGGCAGCTGGCTGGCCAAGTTGATTGGCGACAAGACCATGGTCAACTCCCTCCATGGCCAGGGGATCTGCACCCTAGGCAAGGGGCTCGAAGCCTTGGCTTATGGTGAAGATGGATTGATTGAGGCAATCCACGGCCCAGATTATGGCCAGTTTATCCTCGGCGTGCAGTGGCACCCTGAGTGGCAGGCCAATGAAAATCCTGACTCGGTCAAACTATTTCAAGCCTTCGGCAGTGCCTGTCGCGGCGAGGCCAGCTGGCAATCAGCCAACGACGACAAATTAACCGCCTAATCGAACAACCCCGCCCGTCGATTTGTGATCCAGACCGACTTTTATCTTCTGTTTTCGCCAATATTTGTGCAAGCGCACAAATATTGGTTACGCTCAAGTTAAATGTTAGGCAACTGGCACGAAGCCAGATTGTCTCTATCTACGGATAATGGTGCCAGCCTGAAAACCCTCTGTCCCTGCGCTAGGGGCGGGTTAACGCTAAACCAATAAATATAACCCACGACAGGGACACCCTATGAGCCTAGTATTGATCTTGATCGCCGTGATAGCCTTTATCGTTATCGCGACATCCAAATTTAAGCTTCACCCCTTCCTAACCCTCATTCTCGCCTCATTTATCGCTGCGTTTGCCTATGGCTTACCCAGCGCCGATGTGGCAAAAACCATCACCTCCGGTTTCGGCGGTATCTTAGGCTATATCGGCCTAGTTATCGTGCTGGGTACCATTATCGGTACCATACTGGAAAAGAGCGGCGCGGCGATTACCATGGCCGATGTGGTCATTAAACTGTTAGGTAAACGTTTCCCCACCCTCACCATGTCGATCATCGGTTACCTGGTCTCTATCCCGGTATTTTGCGACTCGGGCTATGTGATCCTCAACTCGCTCAAGCAGTCGATGGCCAACCGTATGAAGGTCTCCAGCGTCTCCATGAGTGTAGCCCTCGCCACGGGTCTCTATGCTACTCACACCTTCGTACCGCCAACGCCCGGCCCTATCGCCGCAGCAGGTAACCTGGGACTGGAATCTAACCTTGGCTTGGTGATTGGTGTCGGTATCTTCGTTGCCGCCGTTGCCGCACTGGCGGGTATGTTGTGGGCTAACCGCTTCGCTAATGTTGAACCCGATGGCGAAGGCGCCGAAGAGCTTAAAAACAATGTGGAAGATTTTGACAAACTGAAGGCAACCTATGGCGAGCTACCTAGCCCAGCCAAGGCCTTTGCCCCTATCTTCGTGCCGATCCTACTGATCTGTTTAGGCTCTATTGCCAAGTTCCCTTCAATGCCACTGGGCGATGGCGCGCTATTCGATACGCTGGCTTTCCTGGGTCAACCTGTGAACGCCTTGATGATTGGCCTGTTCCTCTCGCTACTTCTGCTTAAGAGTGACGATAAGATCAAAGAGTTCAGCGAGCGCATCAGCCATGGTCTGGTGGTTGCAGCCCCGATTTTGTTAATCACTGGTGCAGGTGGTGCCTTCGGTGCCGTGCTCAAAGCCACAGAGATTGGTAATTTCCTTGGCAGTTCTCTGTCGGCACTGGGTATCGGTATCTTCATGCCGTTTATCGTCGCCGCGGCACTAAAATCGGCTCAAGGCTCATCGACCGTAGCCCTGGTGGCCACCTCTGCATTGGTTGCGCCTATGCTGGGCGATATCGGCCTGGCCAGCGACATGGGCCGCGTGCTCACAGTGATGGCCATTGGCGCCGGTGCCATGACAGTCTCACACGCCAACGACAGCTTCTTCTGGGTGGTCACTCAGTTTAGCCGCATGAGCGTGAAGCAGGCCTACAAGGCACAAACCATGGCGACCCTAATCCAAGGTGTTACCGCCATGACGCTAGTCTATCTGCTGAGTCTTGTCCTACTCTAAGCTAAACTCCCCGGCGCTGAAGGGTTAATACCTTGGCGCCGGACACCCCAGATTTAATTAAACGTTACTCCCCCTTCACACAGGAAGCCTGCATGAAAATAGTCATCGCGCCCGATTCATATAAAGAAAGTTTGAGCGCCATGGAAGTCGCCACAGAGATAGCACGCGGATTTAAAGCGGTGCTACCCGATGCTGAATATATTAAGTTACCCGTGGCCGATGGCGGCGAAGGTACTGTGCAATCTATGGTCGATGCCACAGGTGGTAAACTGGTTAACCTCAAGGTCACTGGCCCACTGGGCAACCAGGTCGATGCGCACTACGGCTTACTGGGTCAAGAGATCGCTGGCCAGCGCACCGCAGTGATTGAAATGGCCTCGGCCTCGGGGCTGCACCATGTGCCTCCGGCCCTGCGCGATCCCCTAATCACCACCAGCTATGGCACAGGCGAACTTATCTGCCACGCGCTCAACAACGGCGTCACTCACCTGATCCTCGGACTCGGCGGTAGCGCCACCAACGATGGCGGCGCAGGTATGTTGCAGGCGCTCGGCGTTCACCTGCTCGATGGTCAAGGTACGCCCCTTGCCCCTGGCGGCGCAGCCCTCATCGAACTGGCCAGTATCGATCTCAGCGGCCTGCATCCACGTTTAAGTCAGGTACAGATTGAAGTTGCCTGCGATGTAAATAATCCCCTGTGCGGCGAAAAAGGCGCATCCGCCATCTTCGGGCCACAAAAAGGCGCCGATGAGATCATGGTCGCCAGACTGGATAAGGCACTGGCTCACTTTGCCGATATTACCCAGCTCGCGGGCCTTACGGAATGCCGCGAGGTACCGGGTGCAGGCGCGGCAGGCGGTATGGGTTTTGCGATGCTGGCCTATCTCAAGGCCAAGCTCAGACCCGGTATCGATATCGTGATGCAAACGGTTAAGCTGAGCGAGCAGCTCAAAGGCGCAGACTTAGTGATCACAGGCGAAGGCCGCCTCGACAGCCAAACCCTGCACGGTAAGACGCCCATGGGGGTCACCCGCGAGGCCAACAAACAGGGGATCCCGGTGATCGCCATTGCCGGCTGTGTTAGCGACGATGCCAATATACTGCTCGAACACGGCATAGAAGCTATTTTTTCAGTCACCCCAAGAGCGATGGCATTAGAACAGGTTCTGGCCAGTGCGAGCGACAACCTTTACCACTGCGCAGTGAATATCGCCCGCCTGTATCGGCTAGGTCGATAGTCCCAAAGCCAATTAAACTAAAGTGCCCAGGGACGACCCCCTTTGGTTAGTCCCTGGGCACTCTCAGGGCTTTACGCCCCTGCCGCTAGCCATTTCACTTTTCCCCCTTGATGCGGTATAAAGCTTACAGTAAAGTTAGCTCCCTTTTTCGTCCGCCTGTTTTCGATTACAAAACAGACACAAGTTAAGCGACGCGCCTCGATGACATCAAAACAGACACGACAAGCGACCGCCTCTGAAGAGGCCTTGATGCGTATTTTCACCTTGCCCGAGGCACCTAATTCGACCCTTGGCAAGATAGAGAAAAACCTGTCAGAAAACCTGATGGGATTCCTCAAAGAGAATATCGTCGCGGTCGAGAAGCCACTTAGCGAGATCGAAAAAGACTTTCAGGCCCATCAGATCCCGGCCGCTCCCAGCTTCGTCTCCGACTATGCCGAGCAGATGATGCAAACGCTGATCGCCCACAGCGTACATACTTCGGCGCCCAGCTTTATTGGCCATATGACCTCGGCACTGCCCTATTTCGTACTGCCACTGTCGAAGATGATGGTAGGGCTGAACCAAAACCTGGTGAAAATAGAAACCTCCAAGGCCTTTACGCCGCTGGAACGTCAGGTGTTGGGGATGATGCATCATATGGTCTACGGTCAGACCGAGACTTTTTATCAGAGCTGGATGCACAGCGCCAGTCACTCCCTTGGCGCCTTCTGCTCTGGTGGTACGGTCGCCAATATCACGGCCCTGTGGATCGCTCGTAACCGTCTGCTAAAACCCGATGGGGATTTCAAGGGTGTGGCACAATCAGGCCTAATGCGCGCGCTGCGCCATTATGGCTATGATGATCTGGCGATCTTAGTGTCAACGCGCGGCCACTACTCTCTCGGCAAGGCCGCTGATTTGCTCGGCATCGGCCGCGACAACATCATCAGTATTCCCTGCGCGGCGGACAACAAGGTGGATGTGGCCAAGATGCGCGAGACGGCCAAACAACTGTCCGATAAGAATATCAAGGTCATGGCGATTGTCGGCGTGGCGGGCACCACGGAAACCGGCAATATCGACCCGCTCGACGAGCTTGCAGATCTGGCCGAGCACCTTGGCTGTCATTTCCATGTAGATGCTGCCTGGGGCGGTGCCAGCCTACTGTCGAACAAGTATCGTCACCTGTTATCCGGTATCGAGCGCGCCGACTCAGTGACTATCGATGCTCATAAGCAGATGTACGTGCCCATGGGCGCCGGAATGGTGCTATTTAAAGACCCGGAATTTGCCAACGCCATCAAACACCACGCCGAATATATTCTGCGCAAGGGCTCAAAGGATTTGGGTAGCCAAACCTTAGAGGGATCCCGCCCAGGTATGGCCATGCTAGTGCACGCTTGCTTGCAGGTGATTGGACGTGACGGCTACGAGATCTTAATCAACAACAGCCTGGAAAAGGCGCGCTATTTCGGCGAGCTTATCGCTGCTCAAGATGATTTCCAGCTGGCATCTAAGCCAGAGCTTTGCCTGCTGACCTATCGCTATGTGCCCGCCAAGGTACAAGTGACACTGGAAAAGGCTGTACAAACTGGTGACACAGCGCGGGTGAGCGAGATCAACACACTGCTAGACGGCTTGACCAAGTTTATTCAGAAGCGGCAGCGCGAACAGGGAAAATCTTTTGTCTCCCGTACCCGCATCATCCCGGCCAATAATCATGGCATCACTTCGGTCGTGTTTCGTGTGGTACTGGCCAATCCACTCACCAGCAAGGAGATTTTGCAGCAGGTTCTGGATGAACAGCGCGAGATTGCCAAACTGGACGATCGTTTCTTGCCTAAGCTGATGGCACTCTGATCCTCAACTAATCTCGATTCAGTTAAGAAATCTAGCCCTGTCGACCTCTGTTGGCAGGGCGCAGGCTCTGCGACCAAAGAGGCGATAACGCCTGCTGGCAATCTGGCGATAACCCCAGTCTCTCAAGGCGCGGGGCAGCCACCTAAATAGCTTCAATAAGGGCCAGGCGCCATCGAGGTGACTCACCACCGCCAGCGCCGCTTCGCTCTGAGCCAGCACACCATCCTCATCTACCAGATAGAATGTACTGAGATCCTCAAGGTCCACGACTATGCCGTGCTCGGCCAAGATCTGCTGGGCAATATCGCTCTGAATCGAGGCAAATCGAAAACGTCGCAGTTTGTCGCGTTTAACGATAAAACGCACCGCGCCATGACACAGGTTACAGGTGCCATCGAAGATCACTAAGGGATAGATATTATCCAGCCCGGCGGCATCATGAGCGTTAATGTGCTAATTCCTCGCGTTGGCTTTTCTTTAACTCAAGCTCATCGCCCGAGTGTATCACTCCATTGTTAATAAGCGGGGCAATAGAGACAAATCGGGGTCAAGACACACGGCTTTGTGTAGTCATTGCAGCCAGAATAACCTAACCGCTGATAATACACCTAGCAGTCACCATATTGCGCCTGCATCAGGGCGATATAATCTGCCATCTCTTGGCCCGGCGTATGAGCAAAATGGCTGGCCAGCGGCAGCACGCCTGAGATGCGGTCGACTCTAAAGTTACGAAAATCGCCACGCAATTCGCACCAGGCCAATAAGGTCCAGAGCCCTTGCCAGTAATAGAGCGCCAGTGGGCGCACCCTACGCTCACTGTTACTTTGCTTGATATCTTGATAACTCAGCTGAATGTATTGCCGTTCTCTAGCGGTTTGACGCAGCAGATCGAGAAAAGTGAATAGCTGACCATCGCTGTAAAAATCAGGGGCAAACATCAAAGACTGATAAGCCTTGAGGCGCTCAGGCAACACGGCTTCGACTTTGATCATCGCCTGCTTGGCGGCGCTGGTCAGCTCATGGCCACCCTGTGCCTGCACCATACGCATCCCCACCTGAATGGCCTCCAGTTCCTGTTCGTTAAACATCAAGGGCGGCACATTGACCTCATGGCGCAGCAGATAACCAACGCCTGCTTCACCTTCGATGGGGATCCCCGACAGGCAGAGATCCTGAATATCCCGGTAGATGGTGCGGCTAGAGACCTCAAGACGCTCCGCCAGCTGCTTGGCAGTGGTGAGGCGTCTATGTCTGAGAATTTGGACGATTTGAAATAAGCGATCGGCGCGGCGCATAACTTACCTAATAATCACCGCTAGGCGCGGCCAGTGATAACGATACCAAGACTGACGAAACCGACGATATCTCGACCGGATAAGACCAACCTATCTAGACCTCGACGTGAACGCCGATATAGATATCGACGCTGTCGGTGTGAGAGTAACACTCGAAATCGGTCAGATACTGACGACGATAGGGGCATTCTAGGCGCTGAAAATAGGCCCAGATCTGCTGCCAGAGTGAGATCACCGCCTGGGGCATCTCTCCCGTGGCGCTAAAGCAGAGGTAGTTACCTCCCTCTATGGTCAGAGGCGTTAACGCCCCGCCATCACGGGCCTCAATGGTTGCAGCCTCTACCGCCACCATAAGGCTATAGTCGCCATCCATGTCATTGGCATAGTCGTAATAGACCCCATACACAGGCAACTTACCGAGGATCTGCTTACCATACTGCCCCATGAAAGCCTGCCAGAGAGGCGCAATACTTTGCGTTGCCACCTCAGACTCATTGCCATTGTTGGTGCGAACGCTCATGCCAACCACGGACTTAGGCGCGAGGTTTATCGTCTTCATCTCAATTCCTTCTGTTATATCCTTTGCATAGCTTGGATTGGATTGCATAGCTTGCAAGCGCCGCAGCGCCTGCGTTAATCCTTTAAAATTTCAATCTCTAGAGTTAAAGCATCTGAGGGTTAAGAGCCTAACTTAAGTGCGCAAATTTAGCCTTTCAGACTAGGCGCCCAGAGGCCGACGCGGTTGCCTTCGCTGTCAACTATGACACAGCTATAGCCACACTCACCTTCGTTGATGGCCATGATAGGCAGGGCGATCTCGACACCATTACGCTCCAGCCTTTCAACCATAGGCGCTAGGTGATCGCTAAGATGCAGATAGAGAATGCTACCCTCTGAACTTGGGCGCATCATATCATGCTTTACCAGAGCGATGCTGGCCGCTTGGGGCGCCTCTGTCTCTAAGATAGCCATATCCATACCAAACATCTGCTGCTCACGAAAACTCACCCTGAACTGGCTCTGATAGAAGACTTTGGCTCTCGCCATATCCGCAACGGCGATCTCGCCCCAGACCAAAGGGGCCTGCTGTAACACTTTCTGTTCTTGCATCATGCTCTCCTTAAAGGGCCAAATGCGACGCTCAACCCTGAGCGTCTCCCTCATTCGGCACTATAAAGAGCTTAAAGCCCCCCTACTGACAGCCTATTGTCAGTAGAGAACAAACATTTCATAAATAGATGACACATCATTTCAGGCGCGAGTTTCTGCTCCCTATGCATTAGGCAGCTCAGCTTGATGACGAAGGACAAACGCGTCCATGGCGGCTTCTGCCCGGCGCTGCACGGCATCTAGCCCCTCCTGCTCGCCAAAAGATTCGACCAGCTCGTAATAGCACTTCACCTTAGGCTCTGTGCCCGAGGGGCGAACGATCACTCTAGCTCCTCCTTCTAAACGATAGATAAGTACGTCACTGCGAGGCAGGTCAATCGTTTCTTCTCGTCCGTCGGCAAAGCGGCGCACGCCCAGGCTAATATCATCCACCGACACCAGTTTACGTCCCGCGACCTCAACAGGGTTCAGCGCTCTTAACTGCTCACCTATGCTAGGCGCACCGGGCTCGCCGCTCAGCGCTATACTCACCTGGCGGTTGAGGTAGTAACCATATTGGCGATAGATGCTCTCCAGTCTGTCCCAGAGTGTTTCGCCTTTGGCGACAAGCTCGGCGGTTAACTGCACAAAAGCCACCAGCGCGGAAAGACCATCTTTATCCCACACCATGCTACCAACCGTGTACCCCAGCGCCTCTTCGTAGGCGAACAAAAAGCGGTTGTGCTGGGTTTGTTTGCTCATGCCCACATTGGTGAGCCATTTAAAACCTGTCAGCGTGGTCTGACAATCGGCCTTCATCGACTGGCAGATGGATGATAAGAGACTGGAGGAGACGATAGTGCAGCAGAGCAGACGCTGATCGTCTCTGGCATGGGAGAGCAGATAGTGACCCAGTAATACCCCCACCTGGTCCCCAGTTAGCATCTGATAAGCCTCAGTCGATGGCATCTCTGGCGTGGCGCTTGGTTTACGCACCGCCACCGCAAAGCGATCGGCGTCCGGGTCATTGGCACAGGCCAACATGGCACCATGTTGATGGGCCTCGGCCATCACCAAATCCATGGCGCCAGCCTCCTCAGGATTGGGGAAGTTGACCGTGGGGAAATCTCCATCTGGCTCACGCTGGGCCGCCACAGAATAGACCTGTGTGACCCCGATATCCTTAAGCAGGCTCTCGGCCATCTCGGCGCCGACCCCATGCATGGCGGTATAGGCCAGACTCACCATCTCAGGATGGGTATGGTTTTGCAGCACCTCGGCGTTTAACACACCTTGACGATAAGCCTGATAGAAATCGGCTTCCAGCATCACCAGCTTGCCGCTCTCTAGGCCATCTGCCAGCGGCAACATATCTACAGGCGTATTGGCCGCCAGCTCGATACGCGCGGCAATACCAGTATCATGGGGCGGAATGATCTGCGCGCCATTGCCCCAATACACCTTATAGCCATTATATTGCGGCGGGTTATGACTAGCAGTCACCACTATGCCGGCCGCAGCGCCCAAGTGCAGCACGCCAAAGGCCACCAGCGGAGTCGGCGCCACCGCACTGGTGAGAAACACCTTAAAACCAGCGGCGGTGAGCACGCTTGCAGTATCTTCGGCAAACTGTTTGGAATCATGGCGACCATCGTAGCCGACGATCACCCCGCGACTGACGGCATTGTCCACCTGCGCCTTAAGATATTCGGCAACGCCTTTAGACGTCTGTTGCACCACTAAACGGTTCATCCGCATGGGACCGGCTCCCACCACGCCGCGAATGCCCGCGGTACCGAAGGTAAGTCGTCCAGCGAACCTGGCGGCCAGCTCCTCGTGTGCCCCGCTATCCACCAAGGTCTGGATCTCGGCGCGACTGCTTGCATCGCTATCGAGACTCAACCAATGTTTTATCTTTGCCTGTAACTGTGTGTGCATAATGCCTCCGCTGCGCTTGCTTCCTCTTAACAGTATGTCTGTCAGCAAGGCTTAACAAGTGAATTTGCATTAAAGATTCATTATATAAACTATAGAAGAAAGGTGCGGATGCCCCAATCAAAACAACCTCTTTGAGCGGCGCGCTTAGGATAATCAACGCACCCAAGGGTCGTCTTTTAAGGTGTGAAAATTAGCTGATTTTTACCTTGGGTTTTCGCCTGATACAGAGCCATATCGGCACGCTTTAGGGTGTCTTGGTAAGAGGCGTCTTTAGCATTGATCCCTGTCATCCCCATACTGATGGTGGCACTCGGGCAATCTTCGGCCAATGCCGCCAGCGCCTGATTGAAATGCTGATGCAAGCCCTCGACCATAGTCATCGCCTGATTCGGCATCAAGCCTGGCAGCATCACAATAAACTCGTCACCACCAAAACGGTAAGCATAATCAGTTTTGCGAAACTCACGGCGACAGATCTCGGCAACCGCCAGGATATTTTCGTCCCCCTTGTGATGGCCTTTAGCATCATTTATCTGCTTCAGGTTATCGATATCCAACATCAAGACGGTGGTGGGCATCTGTTGACGGGTAAAATTATCGAAGTGAATAGAAATATCGCGTTCGAGCCTGCGCCGATTAAACAAACCGGTCAGCTGATCGGTATCGCTCATCTCTCTAAGCTTAAGCTCCAGATCATGACGTTTAGAGATATTGCTGGCGACCCATAAAACCACTTCCTCGCCATCAACAAGAAAATCAAGTGCCTGAATCCGCCCCTCAAACCAGATAGGTTCTGTAGGCCCTTCATCGGGCAGCCCTTTTACATCCTTATTGCTCAGCTCATACTCTTCAATAAGCAAACGACGGCTGGAGAGCGCCCTGTCTATGATTTGCAAAAACCAGGCAGCCTTGGCAGGTTTAATCACATCTTGCAGCCGGACGCCTATCAAACCACGACCATCGTGGTAATAGCGGGCGTCACTGCCGCCAAATACGGCCACGTATTTACCACTGCTCGATAGTATAAAGGCGGGATCAGGAAGGGCCTCAAGTACAGCCACCATCTGCTCATTTGCGATCATAACCGCTCCAATATTGAAGTCTTTATACTGGTATTTGACGCCAAATTAATGACAATTGCCAGTAAAATCAGCATCATTAATCGAGCCAGAGTTCAGACTCAGTTAACAATTTCTTGCTTTCCTGGGACAACAAAGGGTTGTCCAACCGAAACAAACGCCGCTCGGCTAACTTAGCCCGATTCAACATACCTTCTGTTATGGCATGATGATAAAAAAACTCATCGAAACTGCCATCTACCAGGGCCGCTCGCAGGCCATGCTCGATCCGCTCCGCCAGCCCCGGATTTTGTGGGTTGACAAAGAAATAGAGGGGCGCCGGATAGACGATAACAAAGTGGGGATCCACCATCAGCGTATCTTTATCGGCTATCTCACCCCAAGGCTCATGTAAGGCGCGTAGAAAATAGTCGAAACGACGTTTCTCCAACATATCCAGCAGATGGTGATCGGCACCGTACACTAAGGTAAAGCCCTGGCGCTGCAAAATATCACTGTCGGGCCAGTCAAATCCCTGACCGACGGAAATCGCCTGCAACTGCTCTAGGCGAGTAATATTTGCAAAACGCGCTTCATCCTCCTTGCGAATGATGGCGATTCGATGGCCCATCAGCCCTTTTAGCAGCGGAAAATAGACCGCGCGCAACTGCTGCTCGCGACTCATACTGGTCATGGTCCACACCACATCCAACTTGCCTTGCTCTACGAGTTTGATGGTTCGCCTTTGGGACATATCCAGTGGCACCGCTTGCATCAGATAGTCGCCATATCGATCTCGACTTTTCTCCATGGCCAGGCGCAGCAGGTCGATATAGTAGCTCTGCTTATTATCGACAAAGTGAGTCGACAAATAATAACGAACCAGAACAGGGGCTTCCTCAGCCAACACACCGCCTCCCGCGCAAATGAGCAAACCTGCGAGCACACTTACGATCAATCGCCTCATCCACTCCTCCCTGGTGATCACTGTCCACGCCATGGTATTACCGCCTAGCTTGAGTATAGCAGCGCAAAAGCCATGCCCGCCTTCAGAAAAAGCCCCTCAAACTCTCACTAAAATGGTGTAAACTGTCGGGCCTGAATACAAGGTCATTAAGCCCCATGCCCCAAGAGACTATACCAACCAAATGTGAATGCCACCTCACCATCAAAGAGACCCAGACTGACGCCTGTGGCCAACTGGCTATGGCAAGCCAACTCTCAAAACAGGCGATAAAGCAGGCGATGACCAAAGGTGCTGTGTGGCTCACCCGAGGGAAATACACCCAGCGACTGCGCCGAGCAAAGAAACCACTACAAATCGACGATGAGTTGCACCTCTATTACAATAGTGATGTGCTTAACCAAAGTGTCGACGATGCACAGTTAATCTTAGATAAGGGCGATTACAGCATCTGGTACAAACCCTACGCCATGTTGTGTCAGGGATCAAAATGGAGCGATCACACCACCATCAATCGCTTTGTAGAGACCCACCTCACGCCTCAGCGTCCGGCCTTCATCATCCACCGACTGGACAGAGCTGCCACTGGGCTGGTGATCATAGGTCACAGTAAGAAAACCACGGCGGCGCTGGCGGCTCAATTTGAACAGCGTGAGCTAGATAAGCAGTACCGAGTGATAGTTAAAGGTGAATTTCCCGAGGCGACTCGCACCATAGACACTGAGGTCGATGGCAAGGCCGCGCGCTCCCATGCCTCACTTATTGAATATGATCCCGAGCTTGATATGTCGCTGGTACAGGTAAACATCGAGACAGGGCGTAAACACCAGATCCGTATCCATATGGCCAGCATTGGCTACCCAGTCGTGGGCGACAGGCAGCATGGTGATGCCACAGCCGGCGATCCCAACCTGCAGTTGACCGCCTGCTTCCTAAATTTCACCTGTCCTGTGAGTCATGAGCCAATGCAGCTGGCACTGCCCGAGGCGCTACAACCCAATCTCTCCGCCCTTAAGGCTTGATCTGATCCTCTGGGGGCGTTAATGGCAGCGGCTCATCGCCGTCAAGCAACTCATCATAGCCCTTGGGCGGCGGGGTCCAGCCTCGATCGCTCATGGCATGCTTATCGGTACGATCCCTTGTCATGGCGGCCTTAATCGTCTCCTCTAACTCAATGAACAGCTTACGGTAGTTGTTGTCGAAACGCTCACCGCTGCTGTCATCTTTCCAGGCACGATAGAGCATATCTGAACTGCGCTTCTCGATACGCTTGAAGGTATTTTTCTGCTGCTCCACATGAAAAGGATGAAACCCCAAACATTTCATGGCATCGGCCCCTAACTCTAGCGCCGACAGCAGGGTCTCCTTCTGAATAAAATCGGCGCCCGCATCACGCAGTAGATAGGCATGGCCTCGGTCAAATGCCCGCGCCAGTATCTTCACTTTCGGGTAGCTGTGTTTAACATATTTCACCAGCTCCACCGCCCCCTCGCGATTGTCCATGGCGACCACCAAGAGCGCCGCCTCATCTATCCCGGCCGTATGCAGTAGATCCGGTCGGGTGGCATCCCCAAAATAGCTTTTTACGTTAATGCTGCGCAGCATGTCGACCTGACTTATCTGATGATCCAGCACCACTGTCTTGATGCCATTGGCGCTGAGTAGACGATTAACTACTTGGCCGAATCGACCGACGCCAGCGATGATCACACTGCCGCGCTCATCAATTTGATCGGCTTCCCGCTCGGCGCTGCTGGTGCGATATTTAGGCTCAATCACCCGCTCGAATAAGATAAACAGACCAGGGGTCAGCATCATACTCAGGGCCACCACCAATGAAAGCTGCTGCGCCAACTCAACAGGTAACACATGGTTTTGCACCGTGAAGCTAAGCAGCACAAAGCCAAACTCCCCAGCCTGAGCAAGGCTCAGGGCAAACAACCAGCGATCGCTCTGACGGATCTTAAACACTAAGCTGAGCAGTAAAAGTACCACCACTTTGAGCAAGATGATCCCCAGCGTCAGGCCAATGATCAGGCCAAAATCTTGCCATAGGATGCCAAAGTCTATCCCGGCGCCCACAGTGATAAAGAAAAGCCCCAGCAGCAAACCTTTAAAGGGCTCAATATTGGACTCCAACTCATGGCGAAATTCACTGTTAGCGAGTACCACACCAGCTAAAAAGGTACCCAAGGCAGGCGATAGCCCGACCAAACTCATCAGCGCCGCAATGCCTATGACCAGCATGAGCGCGGTCGCGGTAAAGATTTCCCGCAGTCCAGAGGCAGCGACAAAACGAAACAGCGGCCGACTCAAGTAGTGCCCGCCCACCACCAAACTGGCTATTGCGGCGACGATCACTATGGCATAGGCCCAGGGCGGCAGCCCAGCCACCAGGCTCATCTCATCATGATGCTCGGCAACCTGAGTAGCCGCCTGCTGCGCCTTATCCACCAGCTCGGGGAGCGCCAACAAAGGAATAAAGGCCAACATAGGGATCACGGCGATATCTTGAAACAGCAATACCGAGAAGGCATTGCGTCCGCCATCGGTGCGGCTTAGCCCCTTTTCATTAAAGGTCTGCAGCACTATGGCCGTGGAAGAAAGCGCGAAAATAAGGCCGATGGTGAGAGCTATGCTCCACTGCATATCAACATAGAGCGCGATAGCCATCACGGCTGCGGCGCTTAAGAACACCTGCAAGCCACCAAGCCCCATCAGGCGATGACGCATAGCCCAGAGCATTTTGGGCTCAAGCTCCAACCCGACGACAAACAACATCATCACCACGCCAAATTCGGCAAAGTGTTGAATAACCCAGGTTTCATCGCCCACCAGGCCGATCACAGGCCCTATCACCACCCCGGCGATCAAATACCCCAGCACTGAGCCCAGACCAAACCGCTTTGCCAGGGGCACAGCTATTACGGCGGCAACCAGATAAATAAAAGCCTGTAGAAAATAGCTCGTCATGGCGCTTACCCCATTATGATCTGATCAAGATGGCCGTTTAGCTTGGCCAGCTTAGCGGCCACTCGGCGATTGACTTTTCCAGCCACCAAGGCGCTCAACAGGGAACGCCAGTCACTCAGGTGCTGAGCCATCAGGCCATCTTCGATGGCGGTGCGCGCCCCAAACAGCGCAAAGGGCGGCAGATAGCGCATCCCTGTCAGGCTGGCGGTCTGCTCAAGGGGCGCCAATAGTTGTCTCAGGGTAAAATGGTTATAACCCTCAGTCTGGTAGGCCTCTTCCTTGCCCCCTGCTGTGATGGCGCAGAAAAAGGTCTTTTCTTTGAGCGCATTACCATCGGTGCCATAGGCAAAGCCATATTCCAGCACTAAGTCCTGCCACTCCTTCAAGATAGCGGGCGTCGAATACCAGTAGAGGGGAAACTGAAAGATCACCACGTCATGACTCAGCAGTCGTTGTTGCTCCCGCTCGATATCGATATCAAATTCGGGATACTCACCGTAGAGATCCACTGCGGTGACGCCAGGAATCGTCTTGGCAAGGTTATACAGGGGAAGATTGACTTCGGATCTGTGCTGCGAAGGATGGGCCAATAACAGGAGTACAGCTTGGTTTTTCTCTGACATGAGGATCCATTCTCGAAGGTAAGCGAGCGGGCGCTGCGTCTCGTTAAAATAGCGCCTTACACCTTGTTCTTCAACCGCCACGCAGCTATCAGGATAACAAAACTAGCTGCAAGCCTCCTAGGGAGTGCGGAAAAGAAGGAGACTCACGCCATCGTCTTGATAGCTATCTATCTGCACCATGCCAGCCTTTTCCAGTACCCGGCTAGAAGCTGGGTTATCAAGCATCACCTCGGCATAGACACAGTCGATACCTAGGGTCTCGCGAGCATAGCGCAAACAGGCAGTGACGGCTTCGGTGGCAAGCCCTTTTCCCCAGTATTCGGGCAGCATACGATAGCCGATATCTATGCCACCCTGCCCTCGGTTAAGTAAGGATTCATACTTTATGCCACAGAAACCGATCAGCTGTTTATCAGCCTTGTTGATCAATGCATAACGGGCAAAAACCATGTTCTCGGTACCCCGCCAGCCAATAGTTTTCTATGATCCGCCTGGCATCTTCCAGGCTCTTGACCGCATCTGCATCACCTGTATAGCGCACCACATCGGGATTCGCGGCAAAACGATACACATCCTCGGCATCCTCCAGCACAAACTGGCGCATGCACAGCCTGGGGGTATCGATAAGGATCGGCCCGCCGTAAGAGTTACTCCAGCTCATCTTTATACTCATGTTCCCAAGGAGTGATAGCGTTCATATCATCAAGATCATAAGGCGTCAGCTGGTAGACATAATAGTTGAGCCAATTGCTGACCAGGAGACTGCCATGACCATGCCAGCGAGCCACTGGCGGCAGGCTGGGATCGTCATTGCGAAAATAGTTTTTCGGCACCTTAGGGCTAAGCCCCTCGGCAAGATCCCTTTGATACTCATCGCTTAAGGTCGATTTTTGATATTCGGGGTGCCCCATCACGAACAGGTTACGGTTGTTGCGGCTCAGCACCAAGTAAGCGCCCGCCTCATCGGACTCGGCCAACACCTGCAGATCCTTGTGAGCCTTGAGATCCTCCACATCCATTTCGGCAAAGCGAGAGTGAGGCGCAAAAAACTCATCATCGAAACCGCGCAGCAAAGGGAAATGTTTACAGGTTCTTTGATGGTTAAACACCCCTGAACGCTTAGCCGACAGCAGTTTGCGCTGCAAGCCGTAGAGATGATACAGGGCCGCATGAGCTGCCCAACACAGAAAGAGCACAGAGGTGACATGCTCTTGCGACCAGTCGATGATCTCACGAATATGGTCCCAGTAAGTCACCTCTTCAAATTCAATTTGCCCTAAAGGCGCACCGGTTATGATCAGGCCATCGTAATTTTTGTGACGAACCGCCTCAAAATCACGATAGAAGTTGTCCATATGATCGATAGAGGTGTGCTTAGAGGCTTTATCGTGAATACGCAGCAGATCCACATCCACCTGTAGCGGCGTGTTGCCGAGTAATCGCAACAGCTGAGTCTCAGTCTCTATCTTGTTTGGCATCAGGTTCAAGATCAGCACCTTCATCGGTCTGATATCCTGATTTGCCGCCCGGGTTTCGGACATAACAAAGATATTTTCTGATTCGAGTATTTCCGCCGCTGGCAGATTATCGGGAATTTTTACCGGCATACCGCGCCTCTTTCGATCTCGTTAACAAACAACCACATAGGGCCAGTAATCGCTATCGGCGCGGTGTTTAATCTTACCTACCGACGCGCTGCACTAACACTGAGATAGGCGAGCTATCGCCTAAATCTATGGGGTACGATTGAGTATTAATAAACATCAGCTTGCCATCTAAAGTGATCTTGGCACCGACTGTGTACCTATGGCCTGCCTCAAACTGATCCCTAGGAATGACAAAATTAAAAGGCGCAGGCGTTGTCACATCGTCTCTGTCAAAGGCCGCCAACACCACAGCAGGGGCATCCATCTTAGACACATCCTGAATTTGCACCGATAGCACAGCCTCAGGCGGTAACGCCATACGCTCCTTAAACCACACTTCCCCTTGGATCTCCACACTGGCATTGGGTGTCGCACAAGCTGCCAGTAAACCAGCGCTCATCGCCATTGCCACTACCGGGCTTAACCATCTGTTCATACTCTTGCTCCTAATCATACATCAAGACTTCTGGATGTCCATATGTCTATATTATAAATCTTGTTCTCAATCAGATATCTTCATATCATAGGCTAACCATTTGATGTCGAATAGCCTCATGTCTCAAGCTACAGCCATAATTGTGGGCGCCAGCTCACTTGTCAGTCGCGAAATCGCCAAACAACTCGCCGAGCAAGGTGTCGAACTGGCACTCCTGGCACAAGATACCGAATCACTTCAAGAGTTTGCCAATGGGCTGCCCACAAAAGTCAGCCTGCATCCATTGGCCATTACCGAGCCCAAGGCAATTATCAACACCCTAGAGTCTGTATGGCAGCAACTCGGTGGCGCCCACCTTGTGATAGTCAATACTGGCCTCAACGGCTATGATGCCTCGCTGCCATGGCAACTTGACCAAGATATTATTACCGTCAATGTGCAGGGCTACAGCGCCATATGCAATACGGCATTTCGATTATTTGTCGAACAGGGCTATGGCCAACTAGCGGCCATCAACTCTATCGCCGGTCTACGTGGCGGCCCTAACGTGGCCTACCACGCCTCTAAGGCCTACGCCAGCAGTTACCTAGAGGGGCTAAGTATGCATGCCCAACGCTTAAAGCTGCCAATCACTATCACAGATCTGCAGTTAGGCTTGCTGGACAAAGCCGCCATGCAGAAGAGTCGCCTCTGGCTATCACCGCCCCAAGAGGTCGCCCGTCAGGCCATCAAGGCGATGCAGAAGGCAAAGCGCAGAGCCTATATCACCAAGCGCTGGCGACTCGTCGCCTGGCTAACTAAGCTGCTACCAGAATTTATCTACAACACCCGTCACTGGCGCACCAAAGAAGAACGTAAAGCGGCAAAAGCAGCTAAAAAGACGCAGTAACCTGATACGTTAAAAATAGACAACAAAAAAGGAGCCCTTTGGCTCCTTTTTTATTATCGAAAACTCAGATTTAGAAAGTGTAACCAAAGCTCACCATGTAAACCCATGGGTCGATGTCGGTTTCAATTTTCACTGGAGTATCACCTAAATTGAATTTAACATCAGTGCTGATTTGTGCATACCAAACAGAAGCGTTAAACAGCCAATTCTTATTGAATTGATAGTCAAAACCTACCTGCGCAGCCCATCCCCAAGAGTTACTTAGGCTAAGGTCAGTCAATGCGCCATCCAGATCATTAGTGAATTCGTTATCGAAGAAGTTAGTGAAGTTCACACCCACACCGATATAAGGACGCACGCTAGACTCTGCAGAACTGAAGTAATACTGAGCCACTAAAGTTGGTGGCAGGTGCTTAGTCTCTGCAATCTTGCCTACGCCATCTAAAGAAACATCATGGCTAAATGGCGTTGCCGCTAATAGCTCAATACCCCAGTTATCACTCAGCATGTAACCAAAGTTAAGACCTAATTGGGTATTGTTACTAACATTGAACTCACCAAAACCAGCAACATCTTGGCTAGATTCGTTAGGGGCAACAACAGCGGCACCAGCACGAATAATAACATCACCAGCTTGGTGTGCAGAGGCTGTAAATCCAGTAGACAGTAGGGTGGCAGCGATCAGACCTGAAACGATAGTTTTTTTCATCATACTACTCCATTAACACAACAGTTACTGTTGTTTTTATTATCAAATTCCTTACATTTGCGCGTATCCTGCCAGACAAATAACGAGGAGTTATTGATCTAAATCAACAAGCCTAACTTGCACCTCTTTTTAAATACCCCGACACGATACATATCACACAAAACAAACAAATATTGACAATACACCTTTTATTACTGTGACAAGCATCCGACTTGCCGACTTATTAAGCGCCGAATTGGCAAAGCTAAGCGAAATGACAATTTACAATCTATTAACACAGGTTTTGGCACCATGAAAAGAGAGGGGGAAGAGAGGGGGAAGAGATGAAAGGAGAGATAGCGGTCATTGAAATCGCTTTGTGTAATTGAGTTTTTAGGCAAAACAAAGGTGCAGGCTCAGGGCAATCCTGGGGACGTCAAAAAGCCCAGTACATCCTAAGCTCTACATCTGATGAGGGAGATAAGAAATTGGTTAGGTAAATAGAAGACAGCTGCTGCGATTTAACCAGTCCCTCGGCATGCCAAAAGCTAGCGTTTACACTATTTCCTCTAACGGGCTAGTGACTAGACACTGCTGCCAAACAGCAGAAAGCATAAGGCGAGAGTCAACAGTCCAAGATTGGCCAGCAACACTTGGCTCTGCGCTTCTGTCAGGTCAGCAAAATCTATAGCCGTATCTTCCTTAGATGCCAAATCTTGATGTGGGCCTGCTTTATCTGTTAAGTCTTGACGGTGAGAACCGCCAATAAATGAAGTTGGGGTGGGCAGCTGAAATTCAGCGACCATTCCTGGTTGTGAACTCCTCAACGCCTTGGGGTTGTTGTGTCTATCGAGAGGGTTTTCTTGAGTTAGCGCCGCTTCGGGCAAACTCCCAATAAGATGATGACTGCCGACAAATTGCATCTGCTCTTCCTTGATTATTATTATCTTTCCACCCTATTGGATAAAATATAACAAATCAACAGATCATAGTGCGCTACTGAATGAAATTTTCTCAAGATTCATCCTTTGTAAAACATGTCTGAGCAATAGAGCAATCCGCTAAGAATGAATAGATAAATCATAGGGGCATAAAAAAGGAGCCCTAGGGCTCCTTGTTATTATCTGGTGCTATTTAACCAGTTTCATCACCACCTCAGTGGTGTATTTACCGTTATTGATCACCGGAAACTTATCGTAAGTTTGGAAGATCACCTTCCCCTGATACTGAATCATTGCCACCACACCATAATTGACGTGGCTTTCAATGGTCTCTCGGGCAAAGGTAAACTTAAACGGCACGGGAGCCCTGGCAATATCAAAGGTTTTCTGGGCGACGATGACACCAGGGGTATCGAGATCGATCACAGCTATGGTCACGCTGCATCCCTGAGGCAGGTTAACCCTTTCCAAATAGCCTGCGGCTCCATTGACAATAATGGGTGGCTCTGGCTCTACGGTCACACACCCCGCCAACATCAGCAGCAAAGTGGCTAAAATGACTTTCATTCTAATCTTCATTTCTTTCAACCTACCTAAATCCTTTATCCCTGTGTTAGTCGAATCAAACCTTCCTGGGTAGCCGATGCGACTAACTCACCGGACTCAGTATAAAACTCGCCGCGAACAAACCCCCTACTGCCACTGGCATTAGGACTCTCAATGCTATAAAGCAACCATTGACTCAAATCGACGGGACGATGGAACCACATAGCATGATCTATGGTCGCCATACGCATACCCGGAGTTAAAAACGACACGCCATGTGGCTGAGCCGCGGTAACCAAGAAGTTAAAGTCAGAAGCATAGGCCAGCAGATACTCATGAACAGAGAGATCATTTGGCACCTTGCCATTGGCACGGATCCACACATAGCGCTTGGGATCACTTTGCTTGGGGGCCACAGGTGTCGATGGATTCACCAAACGCATCTCCAAAGGCGAGTCAGCCATATATCTCTCAAGCACCTTAGTTGGCACCTTATCTGTCAGGGTCATCGCCAACTCTTGCTGATTCAGTAAACCCTCAGGGCCTGGCACATCAGGCATTTGGTTTTGATGATTGAATCCGGTTTCTGGCTTCTGAAAAGAGCAGGTCATGTAAAAGATGGGTCTGCCCTTCTGAATCGCCTTTACCCGGCGTGCACTAAAGCTGCCACCGTCGCGCATATTCTCGACATCATAGACAATAGGTAGCTTTTCATCACCGGAGCGCAAAAAATAGGAATGGAAGGAGTGAACATGACGTTCGGCGTCAACCGTTTGCGCTGCAGCGCTCAAAGCCTGCCCCATTACCTGACCACCAAACACATGACCAAAACCCAGATCTTGGCTTTGCCCCCGATAGAGGCCTGCCTCTATCTGCTCTAGCGATAATAGGGATAACAAATCATCTAACACGTGACTCATACGATCTCACCGATATTTTATCTAACTTGACCGTTAAGCTTACCTTAAACGACGCTAACCTTACTAGCTTAACCTGAGCTTCTCTTAGCCCCTTGCAGCAAAGTTTGGCCCCAGTTAACAAGCTTGTCATCTCGCTAAACCGAGCATCACATCCCAGCCAAAGCCTATGGGCAACAAAGCACAAAAACCGCTCTGCAGCTCAAGAAGTTAACGCAAGAATAGTGGACAGGATCAGCAAGTCGAATATAGCACTACTCTATATCAACGTTATGCTCGGCGGCACTGCGCTTAGCCCAAGCCGTCACCTGCTCCTCGCCGCTCTCATGATATAAATATGGCTGGGCGCGGTAGAGTTCGTCCCAACGATGGGCGATCTCCTCAGGCTTACAGCCATCTTCTATAATGCGCAGCGGCTGACATTCGACAAACATTCCGTGACTAACACTGCCGGCGGCAACCAGCAGATGTTGGCCAGTGCAGGCCTTGGCAGAACAAAGATACAGGAGTGCGGCATTAACCGACGAGGTACTAAATAAGGGTTTCACCAGAGGGCTAAGGTGATGTTCTGTCATAGGAGTGAGCGCCTGAGGCACTAAGGTGTTGACGTAAATATTATATTCCCGTCCCTCCTTAGCCAGGCTATTGACCAGACCTACTAGCGCCATCTTACTGGCACTGAAATGGGTTTCGTGCATATCCCCATAGAGACCACTGGCGCTGCCCGTCATAACGATACGGCCATAATTTTGCTGTTTCATTAACGGCCAGACCAATTTAGTCAGGTGAAAGCTGCCATTGAGATCCACATCCAATTGCTGCTGCCACTGTTCAAAGCTCAAAGTATCGAAAGGCACGGTTGAGTGGACCCCGGCGTTATTGATCAAAATATCAATACGTCCCCAACGGGTCATGACAGTATCTACCGCCTCTTTTAAGGCCTGAGGATTACGAACATCGAGTTGAAATGTCAAACAATCGGCACCCAGCCCTGCTAGGGTTTTGGCTGTCTTGTTGAGACCGGCACCACTATATGTCTGGCAGCCGCTATCCGCGATACCTGAATCGATAAGGACCACGCGTGCGCCGCGCTCGGCTAAAGCAATCCCATAGGCCCGGCCTAGGCCGGATCCAGCCCCTGTGACAATGGCAACCTGTTCATCAAAACGCATTACCCTATTCCTTGTCTTACCCTTCGAGGAGACTGCCGACGAGGTTTACGCATAATTCTATATAAATTAATTAGATAAGCTTAAACCAAAGCTCACAGTTTCCTACTGTCAGACAGCTATCACAGCATATAAAAAGGGATATGTCTTTGAGGCTAGCTGCAAATTTATGCTTAAAATCACTTGGAGATGTGCGCCGCTTCAAAAATACACAAAGTTTTAACAGTGCCGTTAAGCTTTGTTAAAACTGATAGCAAGCAGAAGTGGCAAACCACACAAATAAAACGAAGCTGTTCACATAATGCTAATTCAAGCGCTTCATCGAGTTCGCCTTTTTTGCTATGCTTGGTCAAAGTTTGTCGAGCTTCGCTCCCATCCCCACCCTAACAACTACGAACTCACATAATGAATCCCTGGATTTTGGCGACACGCCCCCGTACTTTACCTGCAGCCATTGGCCCCCTTTTGGTCGGCAATGCGCTTGCACTTTCACTAACGCAATTTAGCTGGCTGATTGCTGCCACCTCAATGCTGTGCGCCCTGCTGCTGCAGATCGCCGTCAACCTCGCCAACGACTACTTCGACTTTAAGAGTGGTATCGATACCGAAGAGCGACTAGGCCCGGTACGAGTCACCCAAAGTGGCCTGCTTGCCCCCAACAAGGTACGCAATGCCATGGTGGCTTGCTTAGTGCTGGCGCTATTAGTTGGCTCACTATTGATTTACCACGGTGGCTGGCCTATCGCCATCTTAGCCGCGGCCTCAATACTCGGCGCCCTGGGGTATAGTGGCGGCCCCTATCCGCTGGCCTCACATGGCCTTGGTGAGGTCGCCGCCTTTGTCTTCTTCGGCTTGGTTGCCGTCGTAGGCAGCTACTATCTGCAGGCCAATGACACCAGCATTGCCGCCTGGATTTTAGGCAGTGCCATCGGCCTGTTTAACGCCGCCGTAATGCTGGTCAACAATACCCGCGACATTCCCACAGATACCAAAGCGGGCAAGCACACCCTGGCGGTTAAAATTGGCGAAGGGCAAGCCAGAGTCCTATATCAGGCACTGGTATACCTACCTTTTGCACTCATCATTGGTGGCTTCTTGCTGGGCTTACTACCTGGTCTGCCTGTCTTACTCGGTGGACTCTCTCTGGTATTGGCGCGTAAATTAAACAGCGAATTTAGCCAAACCTCGGGGGCGGCATTAAACCCCCTATTAGGACGCACCGCCAAGCTCACGGTGATCTTTAGCGCTCTGTTCAGCTTAGGACTGGCCCTGGCGTAAACGTCAGGCTGAATACAAATAGCCATAAAAAATGCCAGCGAAATGCTGGCATTTTTTATAGCGAGTCGATGGAAAGATCACAGGCAGTATTCGTTGCCATCTTTTGAAGTGAACTCCTTGCAATGCTTATCGGCTTGGCCAGTCACCAGGCTGGTCCAGCTGCGCTGACAAGGGCTCTGCTCGCTATTAACTATCGTCATCAATGCCGCCTCGACCTGTACATCATTGATGCCTGCCAGATCATGACGTCCCTGCTCACCTCTACGATCGATGGCAATCTCAATATGAAAACCATTATTTTTCAGCACTAGAGAGCTAGGCTCACACTTGTGACCCGACAGCGCCACAAACTGTTTTGGCTGTGCCAGACCACTCTGGCTGCCATCGGCGAAGAAGGCTAGCAGTTGCTTGTAGTAAATCACATAGCTGCAGACATCCTGATGCGAACCCTGATCCAGGGGAAAATACTGATCTAAGATCTGCTTGGCATAGGTCAAGGTATCTTGCTCCTGACCTTGTGGGGCCAGAGCGTTATTTCCGTTTATCAGTGTCATTGGCATTACCTGCTTGATGAAGTTGTAAATACTCTGGTCTAGTTGCTCTGTATGCATATTCATCGCCTCATCCCTCATATTTCGTGATCGCTATGTGACTCGCTGAGGAGATATTTCCCTTACAGCTTAGTGTGACGCTCAAGGGCTAATAGATTTCCCCGATTGCTTAATTTGTAGTCTAGCCACTTTTTCATTACAATTTCACAATAGAAATTTCACAGTGTGAATTTTACAAAATGAAGACAAATAGCAGCTTGATGAGAAAGTCACATTTTCTGGGCACTAAGATACGTAACCTCAGAAAACGCAATAACCTAACCATGGAAGATCTGTCAGCCCGCTGTATTAGGGTTGATGCCGACTCAGCCCCTTCAGTCTCTTACCTGTCGATGATCGAACGCGGTAAACGCGTGCCCAGTGCAGGCATGCTGGCCGTGATTGCGGCGGTGTTTCAAAAAGAGGTCGACTGGTTTCTCGATGATGCTCCCGAGGAGCAGGCTATCACCCCAGTCAAAGGCTCCCGCGGTGGGATAAGCGGCATGGCGCTGGAACCCAGTTTTCTGTTTTCCAATGAAATTTTACAAATTGCCATCCCTGAAATGCTGTCGCAAACCGGGATCAGCGGTCGCCAGTTCGCTCACCTTTTAATTCGCGCCCATCAGGAGCATCACCAAAACCACTTTCCCGATTTAGAGCGCGCCGCCGAAGAGGTGGGCCTAAAACGCATGCCATTAAGCCTGGAGGATCTGTTGGCTATCGTGCAGCGCCTCGGTCTGGTGGTGAAATGGTTTTCCCGCGCGCCCAAGGCAATCCGCGAAGAGGCTGGAGCGACCCAACAACATATCATCACCTCCTACTTCGAGTTGCCCAACAAAATCTGTCTTAACAAGTTGCTTAACCAGCATACCCGCCGACTCAAGTATGACTTGGCGGTGCACATAGGTCATAGCGTGCTACACAACAAAGATGGCCTGAAAAGCATCATGGTGGCCGGTCGCAGCCATGGCACAAGCTTAGTGGAAGAAGCCGATCTTAGGCCTCAATCATCGACCGTCGATGCCCAGGATATACTGCACGCCTGGCGCGATTTTGAATCCAGCTTTTTCGCTGGCGCCCTGCTCTGCCCTAAGGTGCCCTTCAGGCAGCTATTGGACAGACATGGTTACGAGATAGACGTTGCCAGGTTGGTCGATGTTTCCCCCTCGGTGGCCATGCGCCGCATGACGGCGGTTTCCCCCTATAGCCACTGGCACTATTTCGATGCTTACTCCCCCGGGAAGCTTAAGGCCGTCTATCGAGGTAACGGCATTCCGCTGCCCTGGGGCAATATGCGTCAGGTGGAAGATCCCTGCCAGCACTGGGCAGTATTTAGAATGATTAACGCAACCACCCAAGGCTCATCGGCGCAAATCTCCATCTTAGATGTAGCCAACGAGCCGAAGATCTACTGCTGCGAGTCGATTCGGGTAAAGGATCTTGCCGGTAATCCCCACGTGCTGTGCGCCGGTATCGACCTCAATCCCGCCATCGAGGCCCAGGGCGGCGACGCTAATCAAGTGGCCCAACAACTCAAAGAGGCCTGTGTCGACAATGGCGGTTCATCGCCCCTCCCCAGCAATATCAAGACAGATATCAAGCGGGTGGCTAAGATCCTCAACATCAACTGGGTCGAGCGCGGTATCGACAGCGAAGCCAGGCTCATCTGCGCCCGCGGTGCCAGCTGTCCCCGTAAGCCCAGTTGTTACGAGAATGGCGGCTGTCAGGGCTAACGTCAGCCAGCGCCAAATTTAGATATAAAAAAACCGCTAACTGGTATCAGTAGCGGTTTTTTATGTTCATCAGCAATTAGAGCTTCTCAAGCGTGCGATCGCTATGACTCCAGTTGAGGTGATATTTTTCACCGGCTGGCTTATCGATACGTTCAAAGGTATGGGCGCCGAAGAAGTCACGCTGACCTTGAAGCAGATTAGCCGGCAGGGTCTCGCAGCGATAGCTATCGTAATAGGCCAGCGCCGAACCTATACAGGGTACGGGCACACCACTCATGATCGCCTTGGCCACGGCATGACGCCAATCTTGCTGCTTGGCCGATAACGCCAGACTAAAGGTCTCAGCCATCAGCAGGTTAGCGAGAGGCTGACCTGCGGTTTGTGCCTGTTGATAGGCCTGGGTGATCGATTGCAGGAAGGTAGCACGAATAATACAACCGGCACGCCATATCTTAGCAATTTCGGCAAAATCCAACTGCCAACCACGCTCCTGCGCATTCATCGCCATCAGCTGGAAGCCTTGGGCGTAACAGGCGATTTTGGCGCAATAGAGGGCATTTTCCAGCTGGTCGATAAAGACTCCGCGCTCATCTTCGCTTAAGCTCAGCGGCGCAGGACCGGCCAGCAACAGGCTCAACTGCTGGCGCTGTTGTTTCTGAGTGCTCACCGCCCGGGCGTATACGGCTTCGGCGATAGTGGGCGCCGGACAACCAATTTGCAAACTGCTCACCGCCGTCCACAGGCCAGTGCCCTTCTGCCCCGCCTTGTCTAAGATCATCTCGACCAATGGCTTGCCTGTTAAGGGATCCACCTGCGACAAGACGTCAGCACTGATCTCCATCAGATAACTGTTCAGGCTGCCCTGATTCCAGCGGGCAAAGATCTCGCCGACCTCTGCTGCACTTAACCCTAAGCCTTCGCTGAGCAGCTGATAAGCCTCACAGATCAGCTGCATATCGGCATACTCAATGCCATTGTGAACCATCTTCACATAGTGACCGGCGCCAGCCGGACCAATGTAAGTGGTACAGGGCTCGCCCTCTGTCACAGGGTTACCAGGCTCTTGACGCTCGATAGGCAAACCCGTTTGCGGGTCAACCTTGGCCGCAATCGCTTCCCAAATCGGCTTAATTCTGTCCCACGCCTTGATATCGCCGCTGGGCATCAAAGAGGGGCCAAAACGTGCCCCCATCTCACCACCTGAAACGGCGCAGCTAAAGAAGATAAATTGATCTTTATACTGGGCTTCACGGGCCACGGTATCAGTCCAAAGGCTGTTGCCGGTATCGACCACGATATCGTCGGCTTCGATACCTGCTTGAAGCAATGCATGACAGACGCCATCGACAGGCGCACCGGCCGGAACCGATAACACCAGAATGCGAGGTTTTGCGAGACTAGATAACATTTCTGAAAGATTGCTACATCCTTCAATACGTTGAGGTTTATCGGCAGGACGTTCTTTTTGCTCCTGCTCCAACAAGGCATCTATCTTGGCACTATCAAGATCGAAGGCGGCGACACGGTAATGGTTGTCGGCAATATTAAGCGCCAGATTTTTGCCCATGACGCCTAGGCCAATCACGCCAATATCGAGGAGGTCTGAGTGATTTTGCATTAGATTTTTCCCATGGGAAACAGAGACTGTCTACACCTATCTTTTATTATAGTCTGGACTATCTGAGTTAAATCATAAGCTTAAAAAAGGTTATGACGACAACTGCGAGTCACATAGTCGATAGGCACGAAATTGGTCGCGATTATACAAAAATTGGTAAGTTAATTACTAGGAAAACTCCCCGCTCACTGGCCGCATTTCAGAACAGTGTTTTCGCTTTTCACATCAAGCACCTGGACTAACCGACATTGAGATCTTGGGTCAGATTCAGACAGATCAACCTTAGCTGCTCGAGCTGCTCATCCGATGCTGTCACCTTAGCGAGCAATTGCTGCTTCAGCGCCAGGGCATCCTGTTTAAGCGCCTCACCGGCCTGAGTCACCTGAATCACCTTCTTTCGCTCATCACGGCGGTCCACATGGCGCACCACGAGTCCCTTGACCTCAAGGCGCTTCACTATGGGGGTTAAGGTGCCCAAGTCTAAACGAGTCGCTAGGGAGAGATCCGTCAGGCTGGCGTTATCTTTCAGCCACAAGGCCTGCATCGCCAGGTACTGGGGATAGGTAAGATCGCACTCTTGCAATAAGGGACGATAGGCGCGCACCAAGGCATTGGCGGCGGTATAGAGGGCAAAGCAAACGTTATCTGACAGGCATTCGCCGCCCTGTTGTAGGCTATCGCCCGCGGCGGCATCAGTTGTCACTTGTACTTCACTCATCTGCTTACTCATTATTTTTACCGTTTTTGACTCGAACTATTACTAAGGCTCTGCACTTTAGCGCCGCCAGCCACCTTAGCCTACAACTATCTTAACAAAATTGATGCAAGATACTCGGGTAATAAAACGAATTACTTTGCGCACAAAGTATTTGCATTGCGCTTAATTTGTTTGTAGAGTTTACCACAATTAGTTAGCGCGCAAAGTAAAATGAGGTTCAATCTATGCAAGCACAAGAGATACTGTTGGCCAGCCGTCCACAAGGCATGCCTACCCAAGCGAATTTCAGCCAAAAACAGATCGAGTTACCACCACTCAAAGCCGGAGAATTTTTGGTAAAAAACCTATGGATGTCGGTCGACCCCTACATGCGTGGCCGCATGATAGACAGAGAGAGCTATATCCCGCCGTTTGCCTTGGGCCAAGTATTAGAAGGCGGCGCTATTGGTGAGGTGATCGAATCTAACCATGCCGATTTCCCAGTCGGCAGCAAAGTCAGCAGCATGAAAGGCTGGCGTAGCCACTACATTACCGACGGCGCTGATCACACTCTGTTACCCGAGACCCCCTTATCTGAATCCCACTTCCTTGGGGTGTTGGGTATGCCAGGCATGACCGCCTGGACCGGCCTTAATCGCATCGCCCAGTTAAAAGAAGGCGAAACACTGTTTGTCTCAGCCGCCTCTGGCGCCGTGGGCAGTGTTGCCTGTCAGTTGGGTCTTTTGATGGGGGCCAAGGTCGTTGCGTCTGTGGGCTCAGACGAGAAAGCCGAAGCGCTCAAGGCGATGGGCATAGAGCAGGTGATCAACTATAAGCGCACCACTAACCTGAGTCAGGCACTCAAAGAGGCGGCCCCTCAAGGGGTAGATGTCTACTTTGAAAACGTCGGCGGCGAGCATTTAGCCGCAGCGCTGGATAACATGAACGACCATGGTCGTATTGCCGTGTGTGGCATGATCGCCCAGTACAATGATACCGAGCCAACTCCAGGCCCAAGCAACCTTGCCTATATCATCATGAAAAAGTTGAGAATCGAAGGCTTTATCGTGTTCGAGCACTGGCAGCACTATGGCGAGTTTACCCAGCAAATGAGTCAGTGGCTGGCAAATGGCCAAGTTAAGGCAGAGCAGACCATATATGAAGGACTGGACAATGCTCCGGCGGCCTTTATCGGCCTATTTGAAGGCAAGAACCGAGGTAAGATGCTGGTTAAACTCGCCTAACTAGCATCCTTGAAGATACTTCAAATAAACCGGCTCTATGCCGGTTTT
Organism: Shewanella marisflavi; assembly: GCF_002215585.1. Lineage (NCBI taxonomy): Bacteria > Pseudomonadati > Pseudomonadota > Gammaproteobacteria > Alteromonadales > Shewanellaceae > Shewanella > Shewanella marisflavi. The sequence goes on along the minus strand of NZ_CP022272.1, from coordinate 1,474,609 downwards.
TTTTACGATAATTGCCCTGTCTTATACTGTCAGGATTGTACTATCAGAGCCCAAAATACAGAAAAGCGGCACCAATTAGCCCGTATATAAGTTATCCAAAGGCCTAGCTTTGCTATCTAGCAGCCCAGCTTATTACTCTATCCTTCACCTTAAAAACAAAAAGCCCGCAAAAATGCAGGCTTAACCAGTCAGAGCTAAAAGATTATTTTAATTTTAATAGGCCAATCAACACACAGATGGCGCCACCAACCATACCAGCCCAAGCCTCAATGGGCGTATCGCCGTTGACCGCTCGGGTGATCTGCGAACTGGTTGAGTCATAGATGTTATACCCCCACCAGGCTAACGCTACGCCGATGACCAACAACACTATTCCTAGATACTTACTCTTCATTTTCCCCAACCTTTTGGATTAAAGTGCCATCTCAGCATACGACAGCTTAAAACCATTTATCAATGGCGATATTTAAACCGCAGGCGAAAAGCTTCTCCTTACTAAGATAAACTCACGCTACTGCTGCTGCGGCTTATACTTGAGCGCCCCTATCTCTTTACGACTCCTGTATACGAGCCTTATACAAGCAGCATTTGGCTGCAATTGATAACGCGCATCGATACCTTTAAGTTGTAAAACGAAGCCGACATTAAAAAAGGGCCCTAGGGCCCTTTTAAATCGTGAAAAACAAACACCTTAAACGTGAGCGTCGGCATAACCCATGCGGGTCAGGGCGTTGCGCACCAACTCCAGCGTGTAGGGGTCTTCGATAGTCGCCGGCATCTTGAAATCCTGGTTGTCGGCAATTTTACGCATGGTACCGCGCAGGATCTTACCCGAGCGAGTCTTGGGCAGTTTAGGCACGGCGCTCACCAGTTTAAAGGCTGCCACAGGGCCAATCTGCTCACGTACCAGGGCGATCAGCTCCTTGTAAAGCTGTTCGTCGCTGAGATCGCAGCCTTTCTTGAGCACCACTAACCCCAGTGGCACCTGTCCCTTAAGCTTGTCGTCCACCCCGATCACCGCCGCCTCGGCCACCGCCTCATGCTGACACAGCACCTCTTCGAAGCGCCCGGTCGACAAACGGTGACCGGCCACATTAATGATGTCATCGATGCGGCTCATGATATAGAGATAACCCTCTTCATCCATGTAACCGGCATCCCCTGTGAGGTAGTAACCTGGGTACATAGAGAGGTAACTCTCCTTGTAGCGCGCCTCGTTTTGCCACAGGGTCGCCAGCGTACCCGGTGGCAATGGCAACTTGATCACTACGTTACCCGACTGATCCGGCGCGACACTATCGCCCATCTCATCGAGCACCTGCACGTCATAACCTGGCACTGCCTTAGCCGGAGAACCCGCCTTAACCGGCACAGGCGCGGTCCCCATCAGGTTAGCCGCGACCGGCCAACCGGTTTCTGTCTGCCACCAATGATCGATCACCGGCTTATTGAGCTGCTGCTCGGCCCAATGCAGGGTATCCGGGTCGCAGCGCTCACCGGCGAGGAATAAAGTACCGAGACAACTAAGATCCACACCCTCAAGGTAACTGCCCTCTGGGTCATCACGTTTAATGGCGCGGATCGCTGTCGGCGCGGTAAAGAAGCTCTTTACCCCATATTTGGCAATGGTGCGCCAGAAGATGCCAGGATCTGGCGTGCCTACGGGTTTGCCCTCAAACAATACTGTGGTGGCGCCCACTAATAAGGGGCCGTAGACAATATAGGAGTGGCCAACAACCCAGCCCACGTCCGAAGCCGCCCAGAAAACATCACCCGGGTCGATATCATAGATATGCTTCATCGACCAGGCGAGTGCTACCGCATGACCGCCATTATCGCGCACCACACCTTTGGGCTGGCCTGTGGTCCCCGAGGTATACAGAATATAGAGCGGATCGGTCGCATCCACCGTCTGGCACTCGATATTGGGCGCATCGGCCACTGCGCTCTGCCAATCTATGTCGCGGCCATCGACTAATTCGGCCTGTAACTGAGGGCGGTTGAGGATCACACATTGCTCCACCTGATGGCTTGCCTGTTCGAGGGCATCATCCAGCAGCGGCTTATAGGCCACCACGCCCGATGGCTCCACGCCGCAGGAAGCGGAAAGGATCATCTTAGGCTTGGCATCGTCGATACGGGTCGCCAGCTCGTTGGCGGCAAAACCTCCGAACACCACTGAGTGAATCGCCCCTAACCGCGCACAGGCCAGCATGGCATAGGCGGTCTCTGGCACCATGGGCATATAGATGATCACCCTGTCGCCTTTGGTCACGCCCTGGCTGGCCATATAACCGGCCAGTCGGCTCACCTGGGCTTGCAGCTCGTTATAGGTGATCCCATATTCGGTGTCCGTAATCGGGCTTACATATTGAATCGCCACCTGCTCGCCGCGCCCAGCTTCAACGTGACGGTCGACCGCGTTATAACAGGTGTTGAGTTGTCCGCCGCTAAACCAGCGATACATAGGTGCCTGACTATCATCGAGTACCCGCTCGAACGCCTTGTCCCAGACTAAGGCGCCAGCGGCCTCGGCCCAAAAGGCGTTGGGATTGTCGATAGATTCCTGGTGTAACTGATTATGCAAATCCTTCATGTGATCTTCTCCGAATGACATGCGAGCGCGGCTGACGCCCGACATATCGACTTCCCCTTCCATACGATTTGGCTAATGCGCCATTGATCACATTATGGAGCCAAGTGACACTTTTCCCATTAGACCTTTGCCTAAGGAAGGTGAGACCAAGTCCCCTGTGTGCTCTGCGTCGGCTTACAGGCCTGAATGCAAGGCATGGTTCGCGGCAAATGGCCCAAATTCTTTGCAAGAAACACAACACAGCAGGCTGGCCAGTAAACTACGCCCTTCGGCGCTTTCACAGTAACCGGCTCTCTGCGTTATCTGACTTTGCCAGGCCCAGCCATGCCTTCAGTCAGACGCCTTGAACGCCAATTGCTGTGTAAGCCACTCTCTATAAAAGAGAAGGCCACTAGGACTTATTCGCAACCTCCCTAACCTAGCCCCAAAGTCAGGACTGGTGGTTATTCCACCAGTTATCACTAAGATTTTTACAGCCAAATGGGCCAATCCGACCACCAAAATCTTTACCTTTACGTAAACTTCATATATCGTGCTAGACAAGTTAATCAATATGGTATTTTTTCGATGAGCGACAAACACAGTCCACAGACCACCTACTCTATCAGCGACCTTTCAAAGGAGTTCGACATTACTACCCGTAGTATCCGCTTCTATGAAGATCAGGGGTTGTTGAAACCCAAACGCCGCGGGCAAACCCGCATCTATGGTCTGAAAGATCGTGTACGTCTCAAGCTGATCTTAAGGGGTAAACGTCTGGGATTCTCCCTCGCCGAAACCCGCCGTCTGTTTGAACTATACGACGCCGACAAGAACAGCAGTACTCAGCTACATACCATGCTGGAATTGGTGGAAGAGAAAAAATCGGCCCTGCAACAGCAGATGGACGACATCAAGGTGGTCTTGATGGAGCTCAACTCTGCCGAGCAACAGTGCCGTGCGGCACTGGAGCAGCAAGAACAAGCCTAAGGCGCCAAAAAATCCATATCGAGTTAACACAGCAACAAATTGAACACAAGCAAGGCTGGATAAACCGGCCTGATAAAAATTATAAAAATTAGACCTGTAGGATAAAACAATGACTCAACTCTACTCCTCTCTCAACTTTGGCCTAGGTGAAGATGTGGACATGCTGCGTGACGCAGTGCAAAGCTTCGCCGCCAACGAAATCGCCCCTATCGCCGCGAAAGTCGATCAGGAAAATGCCTTCCCTAACGAGCTATGGCCTGTACTGGGCGAAATGGGTCTGCTTGGGGTCACTGTGCCTGAAGAGTACGGCGGAGCAGACATGGGTTACCTGGCGCACGTGGTGGCCATGGAAGAGATCTCCCGCGCCTCCGCCTCAATTGGCCTGAGTTACGGCGCGCACTCAAACCTGTGTGTTAACCAGATCAATCGTAACGGTAATAGCGAGCAGAAGGCCAAGTACCTGCCCAAGCTAGTGAGCGGTGAGCATATCGGCGCATTGGCGATGAGCGAGCCTAACGCGGGTTCAGATGTGGTTTCTATGAAGCTGAGCGCCCGTAAAGAGGGTGACCGTTATATCCTTAACGGCAACAAGATGTGGATCACCAATGGCCCAGATGCCGACACCTATGTGATCTACGCTAAGACAGATATGGACAAGGGCCCACACGGCATCACCGCCTTCATCGTTGAGCGTGGTTTCAAGGGCTTCAGTCAAGCGCAAAAACTCGACAAGCTGGGCATGCGCGGCTCTAACACCTGTGAGTTGGTGTTCGAAGATTGCGAAGTGCCAGAAGAGAACATCCTTGGCGGCCTCAACAACGGCGTTAAGGTGCTGATGAGCGGTCTGGACTATGAGCGCGTAGTGCTTTCAGGCGGCCCGTTAGGGATCATGACCGCCTGTATGGATATCGTGGTGCCTTACATTCACGAGCGTGAGCAGTTCGGCAAGTCTATCGGTCAGTTCCAGCTGGTACAGGGAAAGCTTGCCGACATGTACACAGGCATGAACGCCGCCAAGTCTTACATCTATAACGTCGCCAAATCATGCGATCGCGGTGAGACCACACGTAAAGACGCTGCTGGTGCCATCCTCTACAGCGCGGAGCTCGCTACCAAGATGGCACTGGATGCTATCCAGCTGCTGGGCGGCAACGGCTATGTTAACGAATACGCCACGGGTCGCCTGCTGCGCGATGCCAAGCTCTATGAGATTGGCGCCGGCACCTCAGAGATCCGTCGCATGCTGATCGGCCGCGAGCTGTTCAACGAGTCGAAATAATCGAATGCGTAAAGTAGGCCGGATCCTGTCCGGCCTCGGGCGGGCAATCGCCGCTTCCCGTTCACCACAGTCTTAAAAGGAACCAAGCCGTGACGCAACTGAGCAGTCAAATCAATCCCCGCAGCGACGAGTTTAAGGCCAAGCATCAACAGATGAGCCAGGTGGTCGCCGATCTCAAATTAAAACTGTCTGAAATCGAACAAGGCGGTGGCGCCGTGGCCATGGAGCGCCATCTCTCCCGTGGCAAGCTGTCACCACGTCAACGTGTCGAGAAGTTACTGGATCCCGGCTCGCCGTTTCTGGAGATCTCCCAATTTGCCGCCTACCAGGTCTATGAAGACGTGGTACCGGCTGCGGGCATCATCGCCGGTATCGGTCGTGTCAGCGGCGTCGAGTGCATGATCATCGCCAACGACGCCACGGTAAAAGGCGGTACCTATTATCCACTGACGGTGAAGAAGCACCTTAGGGCCCAGGAGATCGCCGAGCGCTGTCACCTGCCCTGCATTTATCTGGTGGACTCAGGCGGAGCAAACCTGCCCCGCCAAGACGAGGTATTTCCCGACAGAGACCATTTCGGCCGCATCTTCTATAACCAGGCCAAGATGTCCTCAAAAGGCATTCCACAGATCGCCGTGGTGATGGGCCTGTGTACCGCTGGGGGCGCCTATGTACCCGCCATGGCCGATGAATCGATCATCGTCAAAGAGCAAGGCACCATCTTCCTCGCGGGACCACCATTAGTGAAGGCCGCGACCGGCGAAGAGGTCTCAGCCGAAGAGCTGGGCGGCGCCGAGGTGCATACTAAGATCTCAGGCGTAGCCGACCATATGGCGCAAAACGATGACCACGCCCTCGAACTGGCGCGCAAGGCAGTGACCCGACTCAATCACAACAAGCAGATCGCCAGTCAACTAAGTCCAGCTAAACCGCCTAAGTTCGATATCAATGAACTTTACGGCATAGTCGGCACGGATCTGAAGAAGCCTTTCGATGTCAAAGAGGTGATTGCCCGCATAGTGGATGATTCAGATTTCGACGAATTCAAGGCGAACTATGGCGCCACTCTGGTGTGCGGCTTTGCCCGCATTCACGGCTATCCCGTGGGCATAGTCGCCAACAACGGCATCCTATTCTCCGAGTCGGCGCAAAAAGGCGCCCACTTCATCGAGCTATGCTGCCAGCGCAAGATCCCACTACTGTTTTTGCAAAACATCACTGGCTTCATGGTGGGTAAGAAGTATGAGCACGAAGGGATCGCCAAACACGGCGCCAAGATGGTGACCGCCGTTTCCTGCGCGACCGTGCCTAAGTTCACCGTGATCATCGGCGGCTCATACGGCGCCGGTAACTACGGCATGTGCGGCCGCGCTTTCGAGCCTACCATGATGTGGATGTGGCCTAACGCGCGCATCTCTGTGATGGGCGGCGAGCAGGCGGCCGGCGTTTTGGCAACCGTACGCCGTGACGGTCTGACCCGCAAAGGGGTGGAATGGTCCGCCGAAGATGAGGCCGCCTTCCGCGCCCCTATCGTGGCTCAATATGACAAGGAGGGACATCCTTATCATGCCAGCGCCCGACTGTGGGACGATGGCATTATCGACCCGGCCCAAACCCGTGACGTGGTCGGCCTTGCCCTCTCTGCAGCGCTCAATGCGCCAATTGAGGAGACTAAGTTTGGCGTATTCCGCATGTAATGCGCCGCTTTAGTCAGCAATCGATAACGCAGAGGCAAGGGAGGATACCCATGACAAGCCAAACAATCGCACAAGAATTTAAATACTTAAGCTGCGCCCTAAGCGACGGGGTCGGCGAGATGGTGCTTGACCGCGCCGACAAACATAACGCCTTCGATGAGGTGATGATTGCCGAGATGATCGCCGCCCTCGACCTGTTCGCCAAAGATGACAACTGTCAGCTGTTGGTGCTTAAGGCCAATGGCCGTAACTTTAGCGCCGGCGCCGATCTCAACTGGATGCGCAAGCAAGCCAAGATGGATTTCGAGCAAAACTTGAGTGACGCCAACGAGCTGGCGACCCTGATGCACAAGCTGGACAAGTTCCCCAAGCCGACACTGGCCTTGGTACAAGGGGCAGCGTTTGGTGGCGCTCTGGGGCTAATCTGCGCCAGCGATATCGCCATCGCCGACAGCCGCGCCAGCTTCTGCCTGAGCGAGGTAAAACTCGGGCTTATCCCAGCGGTGATCAGCCCCTATGTGGTACGTGCCATGGGCCAGCGCGCCTCGCGCCGCTACATGCTGACCGCCGAGCGTTTCGACGCCCAAACGGCACTTAAGCTCAATGTGATCCATGAAATTAACGATGACCTCGATGCGGCCAGTGCGCCCATCGTCACGGCGCTCAAGGGCAATAGCCCTCAAGGCATGGCTTGGGTCAAGACCCTGCTGTCACGCCTGGAAGATGGTGTTATCGACCAGCAAACCCTGGCCTACACCAGCGAGCGTATCGCCCGCATTCGCGTCTCAGACGAGGGACAGGAGGGGCTAAACGCCTTCTTCGAGAAGAGAAGCCCAAGGTGGAACGCCTAATGAAGCCAGAGATCATCTTAGACCCTATTGCCCTACCAGTTCGGGGAGCACGCTAACATGTTTACCAAATTATTGATCGCCAACCGTGGCGAAATCGCCTGCAGAATCATCAAGACCGCACAGGCCATGGGTATCAAAACCGTGGCCCTCTATTCGGACGCCGACAAGGACGCCCGTCATGTGGCCATGGCCGATGAGTCCTTCTATTTAGGCGGCAGCGCCCCGAGCGAGTCTTACCTCAAGGGCGAATTAATCCTTGAAATCGCCAAGCGCAGCGGCGCCCAGGCTATCCACCCTGGCTACGGTTTCCTGTCGGAAAACGCCGACTTTGCCCGCCAGTGTGAACAAGCCGGTATCGCCTTCGTCGGACCGGGTGCCGATGCCATCGATGCCATGGGCAGCAAAAGCGCCGCCAAGATCATCATGGAAAAGGCCAATGTACCTCTGGTGCCCGGTTATCACGGCGACGACCAAAGCGACGAGGTGCTGCTCAAGGCCTCTAAAGAGATAGGTTTCCCTCAGCTAATTAAAGCTGCCTACGGCGGTGGTGGTAAGGGAATGCGTATCGTCGAGTCGGAATCTGAAGCCCTGGAGGCGATCAACTCGGCCCGCCGCGAAGCCGCCTCTTCTTTTGGCAACGACAAGCTGCTGATCGAGCGTTACCTGAGACAGCCTCGCCATGTCGAGGTGCAGGTGTTTGCCGATACTCAGGGCAACTGTATCTATCTGTCGGATCGCGACTGCTCGATTCAGCGTCGTCACCAAAAGGTGGTTGAAGAAGCTCCGGCCCCTGGCCTGTCTGACAGCCTGCGCCGCGCCATGGGTGAGGCCGCTGTGGCCGCTGCCAAGGCGATCGACTATGTGGGCGCGGGAACGGTAGAATTTTTGCTGGACACCCATGCCAGTGACGAGACCAACAGCTTCTACTTCATGGAGATGAACACCCGTCTGCAGGTAGAGCACCCTGTGACCGAGATGGTCACGGGTCAGGACTTGGTCAAATGGCAGCTGATGGTCGCCAGCGGCAGCGAGCTGCCACTGAGCCAGGAGGATGTGCGCATTCACGGCCACTCCTTCGAGGTACGTATCTACGCCGAAGATCCGCAAAACGAGTTCCTGCCCGCCAGCGGTAAGCTCAATTTCCTACGTGAACCCGAGCAGAACCGCTATGTGCGCATCGATTCCGGTATCCGCGAAAACGATGTGATCAGTAACTTTTACGACCCTATGATCGCCAAGCTGATCGTCTGGGACGAGTCGCGCCCCCGCGCCCTGCAGCGCTTGGTGCATGCCCTGGAGTCGTACCAGATCAGCGGCCTCAAGCACAACATAGAATTTTTGGCTAACATCGCCGAACACCAGGCCTTTGGCCAGGGCGATTTCAGCACAGACTTCATCGAGCGTTATGGCGACACCCTGATTGGCGCGAACTTGGATGGTGACAACAGCCATGAGCTGAATGGCGCCCTGGCCTTCGCCGCGCTCTATCACCTGTGCGCACAGAAAGAGCAGGCCAAGCTCACAGCGACCAACAGCCAGGATCCCTACTCTCCTTGGGGTCAGGTCAGCGGCTTTAGGCTCAACCGCAGCGGCATGCATCAGCTATCCCTGCTAGACGATGAACATGAGATCCAGCATCTGACCCTGAGTCAGGTTGGCGATTGCTACTACCTGAACCTTAACGATCAGCAGCTGACACTGAGCGGCGAACTCAAGCAAGATCTGCTGCACGCCGAGATCAACGGCCACAAGAGCAAGATCCCCGTCAGCCGTGAAGGCGACGATTTCACCCTCTTCCTGCCGAGCGGCAGCTACCACTTCCGCGCCCTGCAAACCGAGGTGATTGAAGATCAAGCCAGCAGCGAAGACAAGCTCAAGGCGCCGATGAACGGCACTATCGTCACTCACCTGGTCGAAGTGGGCGATGAGGTCGAGGCGGGTCAAGGCCTGATGGTGATGGAAGCAATGAAGATGGAATACACCATAGAGGCACCGTTTGACGGCAAAGTCGCTGCCTTCTTCTTCCAGCCAGGCGAGTTGGTGAGCGACGGCGCCCTGCTGCTCGAAGTCACTGCGAAAGAGGACGCTTAATCATGTCCGCGACGTACAGCTATCCAAGCAAGATCAGCATCTTCGAGGTCGGCGCCCGCGACGGCCTGCAAAACGAGAAGGCGGTGACCACAGCCGACAAGCTAGCTCTAATTGACCAACTGGGCGAAGCGGGCCTAACCCGTATCGAAGCTGGCAGTTTCGTCTCCCCCAAGTGGGTGCCGCAGATGGCCGACTCTGGCGAGATCTTCCGCCAGCTCAGTAAACGCCCAGGCGTTGTCTACAGCGCCCTGACTCCTAACCTTAAGGGACTGGAACTTGCGCTTGACGCCGGGGCTGACGAGGTCGCTATCTTCGGCGCAGCGTCACAGAGCTTCAGCCTGCGCAACATCAACTGCTCTATCGAGGCGTCGATCGAGCGCTTCATCCCCGTAATGGAGGCGGCTCAGGCAAAACAGATCCCGGTGCGCGGCTATGTCTCCTGCGTGCTGGGCTGTCCCTACGAGGGCGAGATACAGGTAGAGGAAGTGGCTCGCGTGGCAGAAATCCTTTACAAAATGGGCTGCTACGAGATCTCTCTGGGTGACACCATAGGCGTTGGCACCCCCTTAAATGCCCGTAGAATGGTGGAAGCGGTCGCGCAAAAGGTGCCGGTGGAGAAACTGGCACTACACTTTCATGACACCTATGGCCAGGCGCTCGCCAATATTCTCGCCTGCCTGGAGACCGGCGTCAGTGTCATCGACAGCTCGGTGGCAGGGCTTGGCGGCTGCCCTTATGCCAAAGGCGCATCGGGCAACCTGGCCACCGAAGATCTGGTCTATATGCTCCACGGTATGGGAATAGACACAGGGATAGATCTTAATGCGCTGATCAAGGCAGGTAACAGTATCAGCCAGGCACTGGGCAGAGTCAGCGGTGCCAAGGTCGCACGCGCGTTAACAGAATAACAGGGCTGGGCTCAGGCCCGGCTTACTCTCAAAGGAGATAATAATAATGGCAGGACTCAATAAGCTGGTCGGCAGCTATGAAGAAGCACTGGAAGGTCTGACAGACAACATGACAGTGATGGTGGGAGGTTTCGGCCTCTGTGGCATTCCTGAAGGCTTAATTGCCCAGATGGTTAAGAGTGGTGCCAAGGGCCTCACCGCCATCTCAAACAACGCCGGGGTCGATGATTTCGGCCTGGGGCTACTGCTTAAGAGCCGTCAGATCAGCACCATGATCGCCTCATACGTTGGCGAGAACGCCACCTTCGAGCAGCAGATGCTCTCGGGTGAACTTAACGTGATCCTCACCCCTCAGGGCACCCTGGCCGAGAAGATCCGCGCCGGTGGTGCCGGTATCCCCGCCTTCTTCACCGCGACCGGTTACGGCACGCCAGTGGCCGAAGGTAAGGAGACCCGTGAGATCGATGGTCGTCACTATGTGCTCGAACCTGCGCTGACCGCCGACTTCGCTCTGGTACGCGCTTGGAAGGCCGACACCATGGGTAACCTGGTATTTCGCAAGACAGCCGCTAACTTCAACCCTATGATGGCTACCGCTGGTAAAATCACTGTGGTCGAAGCCGAGCATATCGTCGAGCCGGGCGAGCTGGATCCCGACCATATCCATACCCCAGGCATCTATGTGGATCGCCTGATCCAAGGTACGTTTGAGAAGCGTATCGAGCAGCGTACAGTGAAGAGTAAATAGGGAGGCGACACCATGGCTTTATCGAGAGAACAACTGGCACAGCGTGTCAGCCAAGAGCTGCAAGACGGCTACTATGTCAACTTAGGCATAGGCATCCCAACTCTGGTCGCCAACTATATTCCCGAAGGCATGCAGGTGATGCTGCAGTCGGAAAACGGTTTGCTCGGCATGGGCGAGTTTCCTACCGAAGAGACCATAGACGCCGATCTCATCAACGCGGGCAAACAGACGGTTACTGCGGTACCTGGCGCCTCCTTCTTCTCCTCGGCCGAGAGTTTTGCCATGATCCGTGGTGGTCATGTGGATCTCACCGTGCTGGGGGCCTTCGAAGTGGATGTGGAAGGTTCTATCGCGTCCTGGATGATCCCTGGTAAGCTGATCAAAGGCATGGGCGGTGCCATGGATCTGGTAGCCGGTGCCGATAATATTATCGTCACCATGATGCACGCCGATAAGCACGGCAACTCTAAACTGCTGCCAAAATGTGAGCTGCCGCTGACCGGTTACGGCTGCATCAAGCGCGTGCTAACTGACCTTGCTTTCCTGGAGATCAAAGATGGTGCCTTCCACCTGCTGGAACGAGCCCCAGGGGTGAGTGTCGAGGAGATCGTCGCCAAGACGGCCGGCAAACTGATTGTGCCCGAGCACGTCCCAGAGATGCAGCTCTAATCACAATCGCTAAACCTAAAAAAGCCCAGAATTGTCTGGGCTTTTTGTTATCTAACCAATACTGCTAAGCATTCTTGCGACACGCCTAGGCATTGGCGCGATGCACCGCCTGACGCCAAAACTGACGTGCCAGTTGCCGAGACTCGACCGACTTAAGTGAGGTGCGCTCACCCAAGCGCCTATCGGCCTGGGATTGTTCGAAGCCTTCGCTGGCCAGCTCGCTGATCGCCTGCAGCGAATCACTGATATCTACCGCTGCCAATCCCTGCTCCTGCATGGCATCTGCACTCAGCTCAGCCATCTGATTGATCTTATCGATACGATTGACCAGTTCGGCAAACACCTCCTCGGCTTGCTTAACCAGCTGCACCGCCTGAGTCGCCTGACGCTGACCGGCGCTCAGGGTATGAGCCGCATTGGCTGTGCTCTGCTGAAACTTGGCGATGATGGCATCGATCTGACTGGTAGAATCTGCGGTGCGCGCCGATAGCTGGCGAACCTCATCGGCCACTACGGCAAAACCGCGGCCAGATTCACCAGCCCTTGCCGCCTCGATGGCCGCATTCAGCGCCAGCAGATTGGTCTGCTCGGCAATCTTAGTGATCACCTCAAGCACCTGGTTTATCGCTACGCTGTCATGCTCTATCTCGCTGACCACATTGGCAAAGTTACCCACCTCGCGATGTAGCTCATCTATGCTGGCCACCACGGCATCGAGCTGCTGATAGCCCTGCTGCACCGCCGCCTGGCTCGCCTCGACATCCACCGACACCTGTTTTATCTGCTGCCCCAGTTCATTAAAGCTGGCCGTTAACTCCTCAACGGCCGCTGCAGCCTGGGCGGTTTGTTGATTCTGGCCATCGGCGCGATCGGCCGCCTCGGTAATAGAACCAAGCAGCTCGTCGCTGTCTTTGGCGATGGCGCTCGAGGCGTCAGTCATGCGCCCCACCACACCGGCTATCTCTGCCGTCGTGAACTCCATAGCAAAGTGAATATTACCTATCTCATCCCGCCGCCCGGCATAGATATGTCTAGCCACAGGATCTGACACAATAGCGAGCGCATGGTCATTGAGTCTCCTTAGCGGCGCAAGCAGCCGGTGCATCCCAAACCATATCAAGGGCAAGCAGAGCAGCCCAAGCCAGGGAGAAACCATGGTGAGGACAATCCCGAGTAAGAGACAACTCAAGGCAAACAGGGTTAACTTGCCGCCAAAACTCAGGCGCGCATCAGTAATTTCAGTGCGACTCTCTGCCTTATTGAGGCTCTGATAGATATCGCTGGCGCGCTCTACCTGCTCGCGGCTTGCCCGGCGCCGTACCGATTGATACTCCTTCACCTGACCATTTTCTAATACAGGTGCTACATAGGCGTTGACCCAGTAGAAAGAGCCATCTTTACAGCGGTTTTTCACCACACCGAGCCAGGCTTGCTTCTTGGCCAGGCTTTGCCACAACATGGCGAAGGCGTCCTTGGGCATATCGGGATGACGTACTATATTATGGGGCTGAGTCAGCAGCTCCTCCTCAGAGAAGCCACAGATACGACAAAAATCCTCATTGGCATAACCTATATTGCCTTTGAGATCTGTCGTGGAGAGCAAGATGTCATCGTCGGTCAGCGGGACTTCATTGTCTATCACGGGTTGATTATTTCGCATTGCATTTTAATAAGTTATCCAAGAAGTGCCTGAATTTTGACGCCTGACGACGAATTGACAATTGATCTAACGCAATATTTCTGTATCAACACTGGTTACAAGTGTTGATTTTTTGAGCCAGGTCTCATAGGGGATATAATTTAAGACACACTAAACAAGGCTGCGATAATAAAGATTATTTTTACCTATCAAATTGAATTTACGACAATAAAACACATTGTAACAGCTTTTGTTTGCTATTTAGGCCTTATCCACAATATTATTATGGCCATTAGCGAAGACGCGCCTGCCAGGGTGGCCCTTAGCACGTTCGCTCCAAGACGACAAAACCAACTAAACTAAACCCCTATGAGTGAAAAGATGAAACTAGCAGGCCACCTCAACTAATGCCCCACATTGCTACCTACAAACAGCTGCTTCTTGGCAGCCTAATCCTCTGTTTGAGTCTTGCGACTCAGGCGCAGCAAACGCCACCGACACGATGTGGCGTAGCCACCGGATTCCCCCCTTATCAGTTTTCCATAAACGGTGAAACGACAGGGTTCGATGCCGATGTGGCCAGATTGATTTTTAAGCGTCTCAGCCTGCCATTTCAGTTTAGGCAGCAAGCCTGGGATCTGGTATTTAATGAGCTTAGGTTTGGTGATATCGAGGTGATTGCAGGCATGGAGGTCAACGCCCTTAGAGCCAAGTTCTTTGAGTTCACCCAGCCTTACTACCATAGATATGATGTGATATTCATTCTCGAAGACAACCAACAGATCACTAAGCTTGAGGATCTTCACAACGAATTTGTCAGCGGCGATCGCCACTCCTACATCGAGACACACTGGAAGGAGTTGGGCACCCTGTACGATTTTCGCATTATCGGCACTCAAAGTAAGGAGAAGTCGATGCAGATGCTAAAGGAAGGTCGAATCCAGGCCGCTATTATGCCTAAGGCGGTAGGCTTCTATCTGGCGCGGCAGATGGGAATCAAGGTGAAGATACTCGACAATCCCGATCCCGGTTCGCCAGTGGCCTTCGCGGTTAAGCGAGGTAATCAAGCCCTACTCACGCAAATCGACACTGCACTGGGGATCTTGATTGCTGAAGGCGAGATACAGCGTCTCTATGAAAAATGGTTCCCCGAACAAGAAGTCAACTTTGGTCATAAGCAACACTAGCGGCTCTTGCCATTGGTAAACAAGCCTGCACTAAAAAGCCACCCTGAGGTGGCTTTTTGTTTTAACACTTAATCCCAAAGGAATTCGCGAAAATGTTTACGGCACACGGACTCGTAACTCTCGTTTCCGCCGATAGCGACCTGCTCGCCCTCTCTCATCGGCTTGCCTTCGCCATCCAGTCTCACCACCATATTGGCCTTGCGACCACAGTGGCAGATGGTCTTAAGTTCCACCAGCTTATCGGCCCAAGCCAGCAGGTACTGACTGCCACTGAACAACTCCCCCTGAAAATCAGTCTTCAGGCCATAACAAAGCACAGGAATATCCAGCACATCCACCACATAGGTTAGTTGCCGTACTTGCTCCTTACTCAAAAACTGCGACTCATCGATTAAGATACAGTGCAAGGTCTGCTCTCTGACGGCCGCTTTCACCATCTCCACCAGATTATCGTCGCTGGCAAACACCTGAGCTTCGGTCTCGATACCGATACGCGAGGCGACCTTACCCACACCATAACGATCATCGATAGACGCCGTCATGACCAAGGTATTCATGCCACGCTCACGATAGTTATAGGAAGATTGCAACAGAGAAGTAGATTTACCCGCATTCATCGCCGAGTAGTAAAAGTAAAGCTGTGCCAAATCGAATATTCCCCTGATTATTGTTATAGAGCGATTCTATCACCATCTAATATCAATTAGCAGCGCCAAACACGCTGGCAATGGGCGATGTTGCACAATCTCACACATTTCTCCCCTGACTAGGCAAATGGGCGAAGCATAGGCATGCGTTCATTTCGGCCAAAAAATGGCGATAGACACCTGTAGGATGGTTATTTATTATCCAGTAGAAGTGCATTGGCAACTTGCGAATCATCAGAAAAGGTCGTCACGTCCCAACAAATACAAGGAAAGTTATGATTTTTTCACCCTTTAGGCTCCACTTCATTAGCTTACTGGCCCTACTCTCGCTCAGCGCCTGTGTCTCTCAGCCAAAGCAAGAGGCAAAAATAGACAAGTTTGATCTCATCAAGCAACTCGATACGAGTCTATTAGGCCAAAAACCAGAGATAGAAAGTATAGATAAGATACTGTTTATCAATGAAAAAGAAAAATCACGTTTTCTTCGCTATTACGACGCCCATCAGGATATAGCGGGTCATTACCGCATCTATGATTATCTCGAGGGACGTTTAGGCTCGTTTAACTACTATGGCCAAACCTACAATGCCAATGACACCTTAATCCAAAATGCGGGTAACTGTATGTCTTTGGCTGTACTGACCAAGGCCTACGCTAACTTGGTGGGCATTGAACTCAAGTATATTGAGGAAACCTCCTCGCCAGTGTTTTTCCAATCGACCGAACTGCAGCTGATCTCCAATCATGTCAAAACCAAGCTCATGGATCCCAACTTCGAACCCAAAGCCGGTAGCCTCTATTTCTACGAGCCAGGCTTAGTGGTCGACTATTTCCCGAGTCGTAACAGCCGAGCTAAGGGGAATATTAGCGAAAATGAGTTTATGGCCATGTACTATCAAAACCAAGCGGCCGATGCGCTAGAGCAAAAAACGTATACCAGAGCCGCCTGGATCGCCATCGAAGGGTTAACACTGGCACCTAAAAGGGTCGAACTCATCAATCTGCTTGCGGTGATCTTTCGCCATTTAAACGCACCTCAACAAGCGGAATCTCTCTACTTATATGGCTTAGCTATCGATAATGACGATCTGAATTTATTGATTAACTATAAAGTGTTAATGGTAACTCAGGGACGTACCCTAGAAGCGCGTGCATTACAGCAGCGCATAGACAAAGCCGATGATCCCAGTCCGTTTCGCTGGATCATGCTTGCTAACGAGCACTACCAAAACGCCGATTATCCAGGCGCACTACGCTACTACACCAAGGCCATTGAGCTTGCCCCTTATATGCCACAAGCCTATGCTGGCAAGGCTAAAGCCCTATACCTTATGGGTAAACCGCTAGCGGCTCGCCACGCTATTACCCAGGCTTTAGATAAAACCCATGAGGTCGAGTTACAGCTGCGCTACCAAGCAAAGCTGGCCCAGCTGTCACAAGATTAAATTGTGCTAATCCCACCTGCAGAGTAATCGGTACAGTCCCTAACCAGTGCGGTTTGCCTGCATCAACAACTTCGTTTATCTCATCGATGGTTAAAACAAACCCAACCTTAAAATAACCTTAAAACAACCTTAACAAATATTAATTAGTGTTTGATTTTAAATAAATTTAACAAAAATGAGATCTACCCCCAAAGAGATATAAATTCCTGTGACCCGGGCAAAGAAAATAACACGAGATTAACAATATATTCATATTCGAACCCATATGTTTGCATGTTGGTTCAAACAATAAAAATAACCTGGGTCCAATCACGCTGATACAAACTGTTGACTGCTAATGACCCCCTGCAAAAATTTAGCAGGAACGCGGCTAACTCGGCGCTTTGGATCAATGGAGAAAAATGATGAAACTTATAACATCTAAAAAACTCGCTTATCTGGTCGCCGCTGTGCTGGCCGGTTCGTTAGCGGGATGCAGTGGTGACGATGGGAAAGATGGTAAAGACGGAGTTGATGGTCAACCTGGTACTCCAGGAGAATCTTGGACTCCACCGGTAGCAACAACATCGTTAGAAACAAATGTTAAGGTAATTAACTATACACTTGGTGAAGGTACTATTAGTTACGAGTTTGAGGTCACTAATGAAAATGGTGAGCTTGTTAACGGCCTAACAAAAGCCGAAGGTAAAGTTGCGGCTCTGACCGACAAAGGCTTTATCAATAACCGCACCGAAAGCCCAATCAACGAAGTCGAAGACAATGTTCATATCGGCGGTTACGGTGGGGTAAACATGGAGTCTTCCAGAACACCCGACACCGAAGGAGCAACGCTTACTCAAATAAGCGATGGTCACTATGAATTCGTTCTACCTTTGAAAGGCGTTAATGCGGGAACCGAAGGGATTGTTTGGCTGCGTGTCGGTGGCCATAGCGAATCAGGCATTGCTGGATCTGGTGAATATGTGGTTAACAAGCCAGAAGGTGCCTTCTCGACCACGACTGAGGCCTGTTTCTCTTGTCACGTCGACTACTCCACCAGCCCTAATCGCCACTCAAGTTATGTGGCCCAAGGCATGGACGGTGAAGTCACCTTCGTCGAAGGTTGCATGGTCTGTCACGGCTCGGTAAGCCGCAATGCGGTTAACGAGCAAGGCTTCTCCGTCGGCGGTTACGCCAGCAATACCCTCTCAAAGATAGGTCATATCAACCACCAAGCGTTTGAGACCGGCTTTAGTGCTATGAACTGTAGCTCTTGCCACGCCGAGCCAACAGTTAATGTCAACATCGCGGGCCCAGGCTGTACCGACTGTCACGACACTGGAGGCATTCCGGGAGATATCGTTCCAGGTAACGGCTCAGATCTGCGTAAGCTACATGAAGCTAAGGCTAAACTTGATAAGAAACAGGTCATTAAAGAATCATACAAGGTGAAAGGCACACCACTAGCACTTAACGATGCTGGCCTCTGGTGTACCACTATGTCGCTCTACCAAGTGGAAGGTGAAACTGAGACCTTAGTAGATCTGCATGCCCTGTATGAAGAGCAAAATGTGGCCTACAACCCAGAGAAGCCGATCATCTACGCTGGCTCTTACCCGCATGCCGTATACAATGACTCAATCGTAGCGCGCTTAACCCGCTCTTACGACTACAGTTATGAAGCCGATGGCAGTAAAACCATGTGCTTTACAGGTGTGGACTTAAGCGGTGTGCCTGATGCAGGCTTAATGGCATCACTTCGAGTCAGCTTCACCACTGAAGACTATCAGGGTGATGAAACCGACGTGGTCACCATCCATGGCTACACAGATGTTGTTAATCCTGTTACAGCAGAGGTGAGCAGCTACGAGCGTCGTCATAACGTCGGCAGTGAGTCTTGTACGACTTGTCACAACAGCGAAGCCAACTTCCACAAGAATGGTAACTTTGCCGAAGGTGGCCTGGGCTGTGTAGCTTGTCATAACAATGGTCAAGATCGCCGTGCCGGCTACTCCTCTCCAGGCTTCGGCCCTATGGTGCACAGCATGCACTGGGGTGTAGGCAGCAAGAGCTTGGATGAAGACGGTAAGGAAGTGTCTAACTCTGCAAGCGTGATCGCACCGCAAACAGGCTGTGTGGCTTGTCATGACAGCGGTGTGGTTGATCTGAATGCTGTACCAAATCAGTTCATCAAGGCACGTGCCTATGGCGTAAGCAACAAGATGGCCAGCCCAATCACGGCCAACTGTTATGCTTGCCATAACGATGAAAGCGCCCTGAACCATATGATGCAAAACGGCGGTACTACCACTGAAGATGTACCGGCTACCGAGTGGTACAAGCTCAGCACCACAGAGTCATGTGCGACTTGTCACGCCGAAGGTAGTAGCTTTGGTATCGAAAAGTACCATAACTTTACCCGCTAATATTTATGGTAATAACTAGGTAATGACTTAGTATCCCAAGTAACACCCAAAGGAGCCCTTCGCCAGGCTCCTTTTTTATTGTCTTACCTCTCATTTTCAGCCTGAGTTAATTTACAATGGCTACATTAAAGCCAAACTCTCTCCACATAAAAATAACAAGCGCAATCTAAGGAAGTTCAAATAGATGAAACTCAATCTTATCGCATTTGCCGTTGCCGGCGCCTTATCGACCACCCTTTTACTTAGTGGTTGCCAATCGACTCAGACACAAGATGCCCAAGCAGCAGCCGTAATGGCAGAAAACCCACTCTTGGTGGCCAGCACGCTACAGTATCAGGCACCCAACTTTAGCCAGATCAAGGATGAACATTTCCAAAGCGCGCTAGAGCAAGGCATCAAAGAGCACTACCAACAGGTTCTCGCGATCGCCAATAACCAGGATGATCCGACGTTTGCTAACACCATAGTGGCAATGGAAACCAGCGGCGAGTTACTCACCCGCGCCTCTCAGGTGTTCTACAACCTAACGAGTTCTAATAGCAACCCAGCCCTGCGCAAGATCCAAGGCGAAATGGCGCCAAAAATGGCGGCACACTCTGACAACATCCACCTCAATGGCAAGCTGTTCTCTCGAATCGACAGTCTATACCAGCAGAGGGATAGCCTGGGACTGACTAACGAAGAGGTTCGCCTCATCGAGGTCTACCACCAGCGTTTCGTCATGGCTGGCGCCAAGCTGACCGAAGAGCAAAAAGCACAGATCCGCGTATTAAACGAAGAGCAATCTAAACTCACCAACGAGTTTAGCCAGCGCCTGTTGAGACTCACCAAAGAGATCGCCGTTGTAGTCGACAATGTCGATGAGCTAAAAGGATTGTCAGACAGTGATATTCGCGCCGCCAAGGCCGATGCCAAGGCTGCAGGCCATGAAGGCAAGTACCTGCTCAACATCACCAACACCACACGTCAGCCTGTACTGGCCAAACTGGAAAATCGCGAACTGCGTCAAAAGGTATGGCAAGCTTCTGCCACCCGTGGCATGAGTGGTGAAAACGAAACGGCTTCATTGGTTTCTCGTCTGGCACAACTGCGCGCAGAACGAGCTAAGCTACTGGGCTACGACAGCTGGGCCGACTACCGTCTAACGCCGCAGATGGCAAAGACGCCTGAAGCCGTTTATCAGATGTTTGGTTCTATGGTGCCAGCGGTTGTGGCTAACACCCAAAAAGAAGCCGATGATATTCAGGCGATGATCAACAAAACCGGTGGTGACTTCACCCTAGCGCCATGGGACTGGGCTTTTTATGCCGAGAAAGTGCGTAAAGAGAAGTTCGACCTAGACGCCGCCGCCATCAAGCCTTACTTCGAATTTGAGCGCGTACTTAAAGATGGCGTCTTCTTTACCCTAGAGCGTCTCTATGGCGTCACGCTCAAGCCACGTCCAGATCTGCCTGTCTACCATGAAGATGTGAAGGCCTACGAGATGTTTGACGCCGACGGCAGCTCGATGGCGATCTTCTACGCCGACTACTTTGCCCGTGAAGGCAAGCGTGGCGGCGCCTGGATGAGCTCTTTCGTCACTCAATCTAAACTGCTGAACCAAAAGCCAGTGGTCGTCAACGTGATGAACATCAAGAAGGCCCCTGAGGGTGAGCCCACCTTCGTCAGCTACGATGAAGTCACCACCATGTTCCATGAGATGGGTCACGGTACCCATGGCATGTTCTCTAAGGTGACCTACCCTAGCCTGGCAGGTACCGCTGTATCTCGTGACTTTGTTGAGTTCCCGTCGACCTTCGAAGAGGACTGGGCTGCGCACCCTGAAGTACTAGCCAACTATGCTAAGCATTATCAAACCGGTGAAGTGATCCCTGAAGCACTGCTGCAGAAGCTGCTCAAATCACGTAGCTTCAACCAGGGCTTCGATACCTTGGAATATATGGCCGCGGCGCTGGTTGACCTTGAGTGGCACTCACTGAGCGCCGATACACCGCTACAGGATGTGGCTGAGTTCGAAGCTAAGGCGCTGGAAAAGCACGGCATTAATATCGCAGCCGTACCACCACGCTATAAGTCGACCTACTTTGCCCACGCCTTCCCAGGCGGCTATTCGGCCAGTTACTACGCTTATATGTGGAGTGAGATCCTGGCGGCAGACGCCTTTGCCTATGTGCAAACACAGGGTGGTCTAAACCGCGAGATCGGTATGAAGTATCGCAAGACAATACGTGAAGTGGGTAACAGCGTCCCGCCGATGGAAGCCTACAAGGCCTTCCGCGGTCAGGAGCCAACCACTGATGCCTTGCTTAAACGCCGTGGTCTGAACTAAGGACTCCTCCTTAAACCAGGGAACGCCCATAAAAAATGCCGCTCAATGAGCGGCATTTTTATCTCTCAGGTTTTAATCAATGCGAGTGATTACGCCTGCTCAAGCTTGCTTAGGCCGGGCGATTAGCCTTGTGACGCAGCACCAATACGCTTACCACAAATAACGCGCTACAGGCCGCTAATCCGGCGCCTACAGATTCGGTAAAACCCAACACCGTATAACCCACCAAACTGATCCCCGCCACAATAAGCGCATAAGGCAGCTGAGTCAGCACATGGTCGATATGGTGACAGTTCGCCCCGGTAGAAGACAAAATAGTGGTATCAGAGATAGGCGAGCAGTGATCGCCAAACACGGCGCCTGCCAGCACAGAGGCAAGCATAGGCAACATCATGTTGCTGTGGGTGCCCATAGCCATATCGGCAGCAATAGGCAGCATGATACCAAAGGTGCCCCAGCTGGTACCGGTAGAGAAAGCGGTTAATCCAGCCAGTACAAACAACACGGCAGGTAGCAAGGCAAAAGGAATGTTCCCCGATGCCAGACTGGCCATATATTTACCCGTCTCCATTTGGCCTATCACGCCGGCAATGGTCCAGGCAAACAGTAGAATATAAATGGCAGGCAGCATAGAGCGCGCGCCGGCAATAATGCCTTTCAGAATAAGAGATTTCTCAAGACCTTGACTGATCACTAGCACTAAGGTGGCCACCAAACCTATCACGGCACCAAAGAAGAGTGATGACGCCACATCTGTCTTCTCGAAGGCACCAATTACGCTAAAGGGCAGGCTCTCTGCCGCTAAGGCATCGGCGCCGCTGCTGATCATGAAGTAGATGGTGGCAAATACCAGTACCGTAATAGGTAAAAATAAGCCTAAGATCTTGCCCGAATCCGCCTCAGGCAGGTCGCTGTTAGCCCCAGGAGGTAAGCCCTTAGACTCATCATACAGATTGCCTTTTTGGGCGTTCAGTTCATGCTGGCGCATCGGGCCCACATCCAGCCCCATAAAGGCAACACACAGGAGTAACAGTAGCGCGAAGATGGCGTAGAAGTTCATTGGTATCATCTGCACAAACACACTCAGATGACCGCTGTCGGTAAAACCATGGGCAGTTAAGATGCCGCCGATCAGCGCAATAATATAAGCGCCCCAGCTCGACACTGGCGAAATCACGCAGATAGGCGCGGCGGTCGAATCCAGCAGGTAAGCCAGCTTACTGCGAGAGATATAATATCTGTCGGTGAGTGGACGGGCGACACTACCAACCACCAGGCTGTTGAAATAGTCATCGATAAACACCACGCAACCCAGGAACATGGTCAGTAGCTTGGCATCACGCTTGTTACGAATATGCTGACGCGCCCAATCGGCAAAGGCCTTTGCCGCCCCGCTCACAGTGATCAGCGCGGTGATCATCCCGAGGAGAATCAAAAAGCCCAGCAGGTAGACGTTCCAGTTATTCAGGGCACCATCATCCCACACCAGGCCCACCACCTGTTGGCCCAGATACTGACCCATATCCAGCAGCGAAAAATCGGCAATTAAGAGTGCCCCTAAGAGGATCCCTAAGCCTAAGGACAGCAATACACGGCGAGTGAAGATCGCCAGCAGAATCGCTACCAAGGGTGGCAGCAAAGAAAGTGCCGAATCGGCATAACTCAAAGTTGTCATTGTTAAATATTGTCTTCGTTAAAATACGAATGGAGGGCAACTGAACTGGTGGGATATAGCAATAGATATTACACCTGTCCTATCAGTAGCGCTCCATAGTGATACCCATTATCGGTATAATTTCCTCTTATCAGTCCGGATAAGAAGCACTATGGCAGTGCTGCCTCTATTCGATGACAGCCCCAGCGGCGAGCCTTGATCAACTCCACCACTTCGGCACCAAATCCTTTCATATTCGCTTAACGGCATCACCCTAACGAATACTACTGATATTTAATGCACCTCTACGTCTCAGGACGCCTGCCAATGTCACTATCGGCAAACGTGAGGCACATAAAAACACAAGCGGCTTTAAGGATGCTACCTCAAAGCCGCTCCACGTGATCTATATCACATTAAACTTTAGATGAACACCAAGGTATTCACCATGCATTTACATTTTATTAAATAAGTTCGAGTAGCTTAGGCACTGCCTCGAACAGATCCGCTTCCAGACCATAGTCGGCTATCTGGAAGATAGGCGCTTCAGGATCTTTGTTAATCGCCACGATCACCTTAGAGTCTTTCATCCCCGCCAGGTGCTGGATGGCACCAGAAATACCTACGGCGATATAGAGATCTGGCGCGACAATCTTGCCTGTCTGTCCCACCTGCAGATCGTTTGGCACATAACCGGCGTCCACTGCCGCGCGAGACGCGCCCAGTGCACCACCAAGCTTATCAGCCAACTGTTCCAAAATGGCAAAGTTCTCAGCACTGCCCATGGCACGACCGCCAGAGACCACGACTGAAGCCGCGCCCAGATCGGGACGCTCAGACTCAGACAGAGTTTGCGATACAAACTCCACATCGCCACTGTATTCATGTTCCAGCGTCTGTACCGAGGCACTTCCCTCTTGAGCGACTGCATCGAAGGCACTGGCACGAACCGTCATCACCTTGATGGCATCTAGGCTCTGTACCGTTGCCATGGCACTACCGGCATAGATAGGACGCACGAAGGTATCTTCGCTCACCACCTCGACCACTTCTGAGAGCTGGGCAACATCTAAGAGTGCGGCCACACGGGGCAACACATCTTTACCAATACTCGATGCCGCAGCCAGAATATGTTGATACTCGCTGGCCACAGAGACAATCAGCTGAGACAAGTTTTCGGCGATGGCATTGGCATAAACGGCACCATCGGCCACCAAGACCTGACGCACACCGGTAAGCTGCTTGGCGCTCTCGACAGCGGCGCCGCAGTTGTGACCCGCTACCATCACATCGACTTCACTACCGATAGCCTGGGCACAGGCCACGACTTTAGCCGTGTCGAGTTTTAGAGTCGCATTATCATGTTCTGCTATTACTAGAATCGCCATTTAGATCACCTTCGCTTCATTCTTTAGCTTGTCCACTAGCTCCTCGACAGAAGCCACCATAATACCGGCTTGACGCTCAGCAGGCGGTGTTACCTTGAGCACCTTCTGATGCTGCTTGAGGGTCACACCCAGGCTTTCAACCGTCACGGTATCGAGCGGCTTACGTTTCGCCTTCATGATGTTAGGTAATTTGGCATAGCGAGGTTCGTTCAGACGCAGGTCAGTAGTAACTACCGCCGGCAGTGGCATCTTGAGCGTCTGCAGACCCCCATCAATTTCACGAGTCACGACTAACTGTTCGCCCTCGACTTTCACCTCAGAGGCGAATGTAGCCTGTGGCAGACCTGCCAGTGCAGCCAGCATCTGACCCGTCTGGTTGTTGTCGCCATCGATTGATTGTTTGCCCAGCATGATCAGCTGAGCCTGCTCCTTGGCTTGAATTGCATTAAGTAATTTTGCAATAGACAGTGGCGCAAGCTCTTCGTCGGTTTCCACATGGATACCGCGGTCAGCCCCTAGTGCCATTGCCGTACGGAGTTGTTCCTGCGACGCCTTAGGCCCTATGGTTGCTACCACAATCTCGGTCGCAATACCTGCTTCTTTCAAACGTACCGCTTCTTCTACAGCAATCTCACAAAATGGGTTAATGGCCATCTTCAGATTTGCGGTATCGACATTTGTATTGTCAGCATTGACCCTGACCTTCACATTAGCATCGACGACGCGTTTAACTGGCACCAATACTTTCATAAGGCTTCCTTCTTACGTCTTTATTCTGGATAACAACAAATAGTGCATAGCAAAACTATCACAAACTGATGCCACTTTACGTGCTGTTGACGTTAACGTCAACAGGAAGTCGTCGGCATCTTTGTCCTACATCAATAACCCCTTATCTTTACCTGAGTCGCTGCACCAAAATGGCTAATAAAGAGATATCTCGAAATGAAATTTACAATAAAGACTAAATATTCATTTAATTCGTTTGATAAAATCTTTTTTAGTTCCTATTATTAGCCCTGTAATCCTATTTACTATTTTATTTTTTAAGCAGGACATAATTAATATGAGCGAATTTCTAGATATATTGACGCACGGTCGTCGCTTTAAGGCTGCTGTTAAAGAATTGTCGGTAGAAGATTTAAAAGATGTAGCGACTAAGCTTGAAAAAATCATCACCGAGAAAGAGAAGCAAGCTGAAGAAGAAAGCGCGATGATGGCCGAGCGCAATGCAAAGATAGAAGAGATTCGCCAACAAATGGAAGCTGTTGGTTTATCAATTGACGATTTAGGTGCCGTAGCTGCTAAGCCTGCCCCTAAAAAACGTGCACCACGCCCACCTAAATATAAAATTGAAGTGGATGGCGAAACGATCACTTGGACGGGTCAAGGTCGCACACCAACCGTATTTAAAAATGAATTAGATAAAGGCCGTTCTTTGGAAGAGTTTCTTATCTAATGCATAATATCCCAGTCCATTTGGGAGACAGGTTTGAAAGCCAACCAGTAGGTTGGCTTTTTTATTAGCCATCATTTTTACTCATTTTACCTCTTCAGCTCCCCCAGAATCTCCGCCCCGAGATTGACATAAACCGATACAGTTACGCCCTTGGAAATTGTTCATAAAATAGGATAATCTTGAGCCACTTTTTGATCCCAGCCAACAATAATAAATCCTATGCAAATCTATTCTCTCTCTGTCAGTGCGAGCCTAGTCACCTGCTTGTTGGTGAGTCAGTCCGCAATAGCGAACGCTCAATTAACTGATAACACGCCAAAATTAACGGCGCTGTCCCATGCAACTTTAATGATAGCGCCGGGTGAAACCAAGCAAGATGCCACCTTGTTAATAGAAGATAATAAAATTAAAGCCATTATCGCCAATGACAAGATCCCGCCAGATGCCTTTGTCATCGATATGAGTGGCAAAATAATTTATCCCGGATTTATCGATCCCTATACCAATTACGGTATCGACTTTAAATATGAGCAGCAGAAGGTCGCTAGTCCGGTTTACGAAATTAAACGCATAGGTGGCAATGCCGAAAATGGTGCTGTTCACGCAGAAAAAGAATGGTTTAACTATATATACCCCGACCAAGAGACAGCCAAACAATGGATAAACAATGGTTTTACCAGCGTACAAACGGGCATGTTAGATGGGATATTCAGGGGCCGTTCGGCAACGGTTTCTTTAGCGCCGCTAAAAGCTAATGACATTATTTACCGAGCGAAATCCAGTCATCTGCTCGCCTTCGATAAAGGCAGTTCGATTCAAGATTATCCCAACTCATTAATGGGTAGCATCGCACTTATTCGACAAACCCTTGCCGATGCCAACTGGTATCGGGCCAATATCAACAAAGCTGACTCTGCCACACAAGAGAAGAATATAGAGTTTAATATTGCGCTAGAACACTTGGCTGATATAGACAAGAGCCTGACGATATTCGAAACCAAGAACTTAAATAATCAGCTTAGGGCGGCACACTTATTAAACGAATTTGAACTGTCGGCAAGCTTAGTCGGCAATGGCCGCGAATATGCGCGTATCGATGAGGTCAAGGCCACTGGCTATAGCATTATTGCACCGCTCAATTTTCCCGCCGCTCCCGATATTAAAGATGGCGATAAAGAAAGAGAGATAAGCCTGGCTCAGCTGCGTCACTGGGAGCGGGCGCCAAGCAATCCTCATGCGCTGGAAAGTGCCGGCATTCCCTTTGCCTTTACCCAGCATGGCATTAAAGCCGATGCCTTCTGGCCAAGGCTAAGACAGGCCGTGAAACAAGGACTAAGCCATGACGCGGCACTGGCGGCGTTGACCACTGAGGCTGCCGAAATTGCAGGTATTTCGGCCTTTAGCGGCAAGCTAAAGCCCGGTTATATGGCCGATCTGGTGGTGACCGATGGCGATATATTTACCCAGGGCAAGATAGTCAGCGTCTGGCTGCAAGGTAGCGAGACACAACAGATCCCCAGAGACAGACAGTGGCTGGCGAAAGAATACCAGCTGACCTTAGGTGAACTCACTCTGGATTTGAGCCTAGAGGACGACGACAAGCTGAGCGGCATTCTGGCCAGTGGTGAGCAGGAGATCCCCCTGAGCGCACTCGACTATGCTAAAGCGCGGCTTACCTTTCACGCCGATCTCAGTGAGGCGGGTTATCCGGGCATCAGCCGCTTCACCCTGTGGTTCGACTCAGAGGGCATCCACGGCAGAATGATCGATAGCAGCAATCGTCAGCACCCTATAGCAGGTGTAGAGATTGCCGCCGAGCGGAGTTCATCCTCAGACAAGGCAGCAACCTCAGATGAGAGTCCAGCCCAGCCTTTGGTTTCCAAGCTCACTAAGCCCAATGTCGCCTTTGGCATTAGCACACAGCCGACACTTGAACGACTGCATATCAAAAACGCAACCCTGTGGACCTCAACAGAACGCGGACAACTGATAGGCTATGATCTGCTGATCCGCGATGGTCGCATCGAAAAGATAGGTCAATCCCTCAGTACCCCTTCGGGTTACCAAACCTTGGACGCGACAGGTAAACACCTGACCGCCGGGATCATTGACGAACACTCTCACATCGCCCTCAACGGCGGCACCAATGAGGATACCGACGCGGTCACCGCCGAGGTGCGTATCGGCGATGTGGTCAACCCAGAGGATATCGCCATTTACCGCGCCCTGGCTGGCGGAGTGACCACGGCGCAACTCCTTCACGGCAGCGCCAACCCCATAGGTGGCCAGGCTCAGGTGATCCAGATGCGTTGGGGCGAAAGCGCCGAGGCGATGAAGCTTAAAGAGGCGCCTGCCAGCATCAAGTTTGCCTTAGGGGAAAACGTCAAACAGGCCAACTGGGGAGACAAGTTCAACCGTCGCTTCCCTCAAAGCCGA
The DNA here is from genome assembly GCF_002215585.1 of Shewanella marisflavi. NCBI lineage: Bacteria > Pseudomonadati > Pseudomonadota > Gammaproteobacteria > Alteromonadales > Shewanellaceae > Shewanella > Shewanella marisflavi. The sequence continues at coordinate 1,446,212 of NZ_CP022272.1, read as the reverse complement.
ATGGGCGTCAAGTCGCTGTTCGAGGAGGCCTTTAACGAAGCCTTAGCCTATGAGAAGGCCAAGGCTGATTACCAGCGCCTGCGCAGTAGCCAGCAACGTAAACAGATAGCCCCTAAGCCTAACTATCGCCTCGCGGCGGTGGCCGAGGTGCTACGCGGTGAGCGTCAGGTGCATATTCATTCCTACGTACAATCTGAGATCTTAATGTTCCTGCGCCTTGCTGAAGCCTATAACTTTAAGGTCGGCACCTTTACCCACATACTCGAAGGCTACAAGGTTGCCGATGAGATGGCTAAACATGGCGCCTACGCCTCCACCTTCTCTGATTGGTGGGCCTATAAGTTCGAGGTCTATGATGCCATTCCGCAAAACACCTGTCTGATGCACAACAAAGGGGTACTCACCAGCATCAACTCCGACGACTATGAGATGCAGAGACGTCTCAACCAGGAAGCGGCCAAATCTATGATGTACTGCGACATGTCACCGCTTGACGCCTGGAACATGGTCACCATCAACCCGGCTAAACAGCTAGGTATTGATCAGTTAACCGGCTCGCTCGAAGAGGGCAAACAGGCAGACCTAGTACTGTGGGATACCTCGCCGCTCTCCGTCTACGCCAAAGTGCAGAGCACCTGGGTGGCGGGGCGCCGTTATTTCGATCGCAAACTCGACAAACAGCTGCAACATGAGGTTGAACAGGAACGCGCCGCACTGATCCAGGCGGTACTTAACAGTGATAAGCCAGAAGTGCCGGGCGAAGCCCCTACAGATAACACTGAGCCTCAATGGCACTGTGACACCCATTACAAAGCTTGGGGGCAAGCAGCCTTCAGCCAAGCAGCCCTGGGCCAACAGGGTGCTCAGTACTCAAGCGCCCACAGCAAGTTACACAAGGAGGCCATCTAATGAAGCCAACACTCTTCGCCCTTAGCCTGGGCCTCTTTTCTTCCACGCTGATGGCTCACGATATGGTCCCCGCGAGCGCCCAAAGCCAGCCAATCCTGATCCATAACGCCAGAGTACACACTGCTATCGACGGTGTTCTGGATGGCACAGATGTGCTGTTTGACCAAGGCAAGATAGTCGCCATCGGCCAGCAACTGCCTCAAGAAGGGGCCAAGGTGATCGATGCCACAGGGCAAGAACTCTACCCAGGCCTTATCGCGCTCGACAGCAGCATAGGCCTGGTCGAAGTGGAGATGATGCGCGCCAGTAACGACAGCTTCGAGGTGGGCGATAGCAATCCGCAGCTGCTGGCCGTCAGTGCTTTTAATCCTGACTCAGAGCTCATTCCTACCATCAGAGTTAACGGTATTACCCACGCCCAGGTCGTCCCCCAAGGGAAGGCGCTGGCGGGGCAATCCTCACTGGTCTCCCTAGATAGCTGGACCATAGAAGATGCTCTGGTGGCCTCCGCGCCACAATTTCATCTCTACTGGCCTACCATTGGTCATCTCTCCAAAGATGAAGAAGTCGCCGCTAAACAGCTTAAAGAAAGGGATGCACAAATCACTGAGCTGAGTCAGCAACTCGAAGCGGGTTATCGCTATTTCCTGGCGGAAAAAGCCGGCACTGTCGCGAAGATAGATAACCGCTGGCAGGCGGCGCTCCCCCTATATCAGGGCAAAGCCAGTCTGTTTATTCACGCCAATCGCAGCCAGGAGATAGAGCGCGCCATCGCCATGACGCGTCCTTACGGCTTTAAGTTAGTCTTTGTCGGCGGTTATGATGCCTGGCGCCTGGCGGACCAACTCAACGAAATTGGCGCCTCGGTGATCTACAACCGCACCCTCAGCCTGCCACTGCGCAAGGATGAGCCGGTGGAGATGAGTTTTAAGATCCCTGCACTGCTGGATCAGGCTGGCATTCCCTTTGCGCTTGGCTTTAGCGGCGACTGGAACACTCGTAACCTGCCCTTTGCGGCGGGTCAGGCGGCAGCCTATGGGCTGAGTAAAAAGGAGGCGCTCAAGAGCATCACCCTCAATGCGGCCAAGATCTTAGGCATCGACGACATGGGTGCCATCGCCGAGGGTTACCGCGCTAACCTGGTGCTGTCGAAGGGGGATATTCTCGACCCCGCCAGCAGTAAAATCCAAGCTGTGTTTATCGACGGTCGCCAAATAGATCTCAATAATCGCCAACAACAACTTTATCAAAAGTACCTAAAGCGTTAGACTTTTGCTTCTAAGCGACTCAAATCTGGCTGGTTATTTCGGCCAGATTTGAGCTCACCTCATAACACAGGCCAATACCATGACAAAGACCGCCCTGATCCTATCTGCCCTGCTACTGAGTGGCTGTGCGGGCGAATACACCTTCAACAGCAATTTAGATGGCAAGGCCATCAATGACTACTTTAAGGTTGGCGAGGTCAAGTTGTATCAAGAGACGCTACCTAAGGGCTCATACGAACTCAAAGGCATGGTCGAAGGCGAGTCATGTCAGGTGCGTACTCAAGATGTGCCAGCCTCTATCAGTGACGCGCGAACTCAAGCACGCCGCGCCGCCGCAGATAAAGGGGCTAACGGGCTTATCATCAAGGGCTGCACCTTAGTCGAACAGCCGGGCAATACCTGTGTCACCCAGGCGCTGTGTGTCGGTCAGGCCATCTTGCTGCCCACCACAGAGAAGTAGTTTTTTATCGCCCTGCGCATTAGCGTAAACAGAAGTCTTTACCATGACACTCAAACGTGAAGTTGAGGCGGTGGCCATCTGCCGCACCCCTTACAAACAGAAATTTGGCATTCCCAGACAGCCAGGACTGGTTACTGCCGCCCGCGGCTTCGTTGAACTGCAGCCACCATATAACCACATAGATACGGTGCGCGGCCTGTCGCAGTACTCTCACATCTGGCTGCTGTTTACCTTTCATGAAAACCTCAGCCAAGGCTGGAAAACCACAGTTAGGCCACCACGCTTAGGCGGCAACGAGAAGCTAGGGGTGTTTGCCACCCGCTCCACCTTCCGCCCCAACGGTATCGGCCAGTCTGTGGTCAAACTGCACGCTATCCATCAGCGCAAAGGCAAGGTGGAACTTGAGATCTCCGCCATGGATCTACTGGACGGCACACCGATTCTGGATATCAAACCCTATATCCCCTTCTCAGACGCCATCGAAGGCGCCATAGGTGGTATCGCCCATGAGGCGCCCGTGCTGATCCATGTGCGCTTTACTGAGGCCGTGCAACACCAGCTGGACAAGTTACCCAAAGATAAGTATCCCAACCTCAAGGCCATCATCGAAGGCGTGCTGGCACAGGATCCCCGCCCAGCCTATAAGAAGGCCAAGGAAGACCCAAAAGATTACCAGATAGCCCTCTATGATCTGGATATCCTCTGGCATGTGGATGAGACAGGCATTCTGGTCGATGCCATTCGCCCGGTAAAACCTGAGGCATTGGAGCAGGCAGATTAATCATGGAAACGCCCATCGATTACCGCGAGCAACATAAACAGCGCCTGGCCTACATGCCTTGGCTCTACTTCTCCTTAAAGCCTAAACACCTCTCCTGGGCCAAGCCCTGGCAAGAGGAGATACAAACCCAATTGATGGCCGTTGAGACGGTGAGCATAGGAGCGGAGTGCTTTATTGCTCCCCAGGCCAAACTGTTTGCCGAACCGGGCCGGGATATTCAGATAGGTAATCGCTGCATGATCGCCGCCGACAGCTTTCTGCACGGGCCTATCGTTATGGGTAATGAGGTGGCCATCAATCATGGCTGCTCCTTAGATGGCGGTCGCGGCAAGATAGTAATTGGCGATCAGACCCGCATCGCCAACAATGTCACCATCTACGCCTTTAACCATGGCATGCGCCCCGACACGCCGATATATCAACAAAACAGTCAATCTAAGGGAATCGTCATAGGCAAAGATGTATGGATTGGCGCCCAGGCGGGCATAATCGATGGCGTGACCATAGGCGACGGCGCCGTGATCGGCATGGGGAGTATCGTCACCAAAGATGTTCCCGACTTCGCTATTGTCGCCGGTAATCCCGCTCGTATCATAGGTGATAGGCGCGATAAGAAATAAACGCCTGGCGAGTTAGCTAATGAGTAAACCAAGATAGCCAAGTTAATTAGCTAAACCCAAAGCGCCAAGCTAATTACCTAAACCGAGAGTGCCAAGCTAATTACCATGGATCAGCTTACCGGCACCATGGAAAATCACATTGACAACCCCACCAGCTAAATCCTTCTCTTCGACCTGATTATCTGGGTTATTGGGCCGAGATTCGGCGCGCTTTTTGACCCCATCGTAAAAGGCCTGATCGAGGGATTTATTGCTGGCGCAACCGCTCATCAGCCCTAAGCTGAGACTGGCGATCAGCAAGGTCATAGTAACTTTCATGTTCTTTTCCTTAACCCGAGAGGCTTTCATCGTCATTCCCTTTATATCCACTAAACATGACTCGCCCAAAGATGGCAAATCGACACTAGCCATTAGGTAGAAGGTAAGGCAGATTTTTTGAACAAGCAAACAAACTTAACAGATCTTTGCCCCGCCATCGCCGCCGCCCTTGCATCTACCTTTCTGATACACATATGATGATCAATCGATTGCCCTAACCAGGCAACGACTACAACATAAAAAGCAATCATCACAAAAGGAAGTCGTCTGTGAATACCCCACGCCTCTTGGGCTTACTCGGCCTGTTGCTGCTACCGGCCGCCAGTGCCGCGCCCTTCATCTTCGACCAGCAAAGCTATCGTCAAGATGTCAAAACACTCGCCAGCGATCAATTTGAAGGCCGCGGCCCACTCTCCAAGGGCGAAACCCTCACGGTGGAATACCTAGAGAATGCCTTTAAACAGATGGGCTTAGCGCCAGGATTTGGCGATAGCTACCGTCAGAGTGTCCCGATGGCCAAGATCACTGCCGACCAGAATATGCAACTCAAAGTGGGCGATCTGCGCTTTACCAATGGCAGCGACTTTACCGCCCGCACCGAGCAGATCCAGCCAAGCCTCAGCCTGGATAACAGCGAGGTAGTCTTCGTTGGCTACGGTATCAAGGCACCCGAATATGGCTGGAACGACTACCAGGGCATAGATGTCAAAGGCAAAACCGTGATCCTCATGGTCAATGACCCCGGCTTTGCTACGCAGGACCCAGAGGTCTTCAAGGGCAACGCCATGACCTACTATGGCCGCTGGACCTACAAATATGAAGAGGCGGCCAGACAAGGCGCCAAGGCAGTATTTATCGTCCATGAAACCGCCCCTGCCGCCTACGGCTGGAATGTAGTGCAAAACAGCAACACCAACACCAAGTACACCTTGGTGGACAAGGAGAAGAATCGCTCTCACATAGGGGTGATGGGTTGGATCCAACATGAAGTTGCGCAGAAGATCTTCACCGCCGCGGGCTTAGATTACGACAAGCTTAAGCTCACCGCCGCCAAACCAGGCTTCAAACCGCGATCGCTCAAGCTTAAGGCTGACCTTACTCTGAAAAATGAGATTGAGCTGGCTACTTCCTACAATGTGGCCGGTCTGCTGCCGGGCAAAACCCGTCCTGACGAGTGGCTGGTGATGCACGCCCACTGGGATCACTTAGGCAAGACGATGCATGAAGATCAGACCCGTATCTACAATGGCGCGGTGGACAACGCCTCAGGCGTAGCGGGCGTATTGCAACTGGCACGTCACTTCAAGTCTCTAAGTGCGACACAGCCGCCTGCGCGCTCCATGTTGTTTAGCGCCTTTACCGCCGAGGAAACCGGCCTCATCGGCGCCCAGTATTTTGCCGAAAACGCACCTGTGGCCACCAAGCAGCTGGTTGCCTTCCTCAACATAGACGGTATGAATGTCGGCAACAAAGTCGATTATATCTTGCGCTATGGCGAAGGCGTTTCTGAGCTGGAAAACTATCTAGATGCCGCTGCCAAGGCCCAAGGCCGTTGGGTTAAGGCCGATCCACGGCCGCAAAACGGTTTGATGTTCCGCTCGGATCATTTCGCCCTGGCCAAACAAGGTGTCCCCGGCCTGATGTTTATGAGCCTGGGGGATACAGATCCAGACTATATCGCCCACAAGTACCACCAGGGCGCCGACGATTATGATCCCAGTTGGACCCTAGGTGGCGTCGAGCAAGATCTAGCGCTGATCAGCGATATTCTAGAGAAGCTCGCCAACAATGATGACTGGCCAAAATGGCTCGAAGCGTCGGACTTTAAGACCCGCCGCGCCCAAGATGGTCGCTAAATTGGCAGCTGTCCCCTCATTAAGATGACACGGTGAAACAGGAGGCTCAGGCCTCCTGTTTTGATCTTGTTTTTATTGATAAAAAAGGCCAATTTACAGGGCCTTTAGCGGACTTATCCGACCTTAGTTCTTTAGTCTATATCGGTCAATCTTCACTTGTGAGTCCCCCGAGGCTTTGGGTAGTGTGTGATCAAACCACAATCGACACCCCCTAAGCACGGAGGCTCTATGTCTGCTGTAACGACATCTGCAATTGAAAACCAACTTCCCTTACAACTGAGCCAATTTAACGGCGACACCAGCACGCCGCTAATCGAACAAACCATAGGTCATTACCTGGATGAGATGGCAGCAAAGCACCCCGACCAACTCGCCATCGTCATGCATCATCAAGGGATCCGCTGGAGTTACCAGGAATACCAGTCTCATATCGACGAACTGGCCGCGGGTCTGCTGGCCATCGGCATAAAACCAGGGGATCGCGTCGGCATCTGGTCACCCAACAATATCGAGTGGTGTCTGACCCAATTTGCTACCGCCAAGATAGGCGCCATCATGGTATGTATTAACCCGGCTTATCGCCCAGAGGAGCTGCAATACGCCCTCAACAATGTGGGTTGCCGCGCCATCATCTGCGCCGAAAAGTTTAAGTCCAGCCACTATCTCTCCATGCTCTACGAGCTAGCCCCTGAACTGAATATCTGCTTACCGGGTCAACTGGAATCGGCCAACCTGCCGAGCCTGGAGTTTGTGATCCGTATGGGTGATGAGGCGTCTCCCGGCATGCTCAATTTTAGCCATCTCAAGCGCCCGCTGACCGAGAGCGACCGCAAGGCGCTCAAAGATACCGCCGCCCAGCTATCTCCTTTCGATGCCATCAATATTCAGTTCACCTCAGGGACTACGGGCAGCCCAAAGGGCGCTACTTTGAGCCATCACAATATCTTGAATAACGGGCTCTTGGTCGCCAAGGCGATGCGCTTAGGCCTCGAAGATAAGCTCTGTATCCCTGTGCCCCTGTACCACTGTTTCGGCATGGTGTTGGGTAACCTTTCTTGCATCTCTGTTGGCGCCTCGGCTATCTATCCGAGCGACTCCTTCGATCCCCTAACGACCCTTGAAGTGGTTGAAGCCGAGGGCTGCACTGCGCTGCATGGTGTACCGACCATGTTTATCGCCCAGCTTGAGCATCCAGAATTTAAACGCTTCGATCTCAGCACGCTACGCACAGGTGTTATGGCGGGCGCCACCTGCCCAGAGGAGGTGATGCGCAGGGTGCAAGATCTCATGTATATGAAAGAGGTGTTGATCGGTTATGGTCAGACAGAGTGCAGCCCTATCAACAATATGACAGAGATTGGCTCGTCACTGGAAAAACGCGTCACTACGGTTGGCCGCGCCCTGGCCCACACCCAGGTGAAGATAGTCGATGAGTTTGGCGAAGTGCTACCCGTTGGTCAGCCTGGTGAGGTCTGCAGCCGTGGCTACTGCGTGATGCAATACTACTGGAACGACGCCGAGAAAACAGCGGCTACCATTGACACCGAAGGCTGGCTCCACTCGGGCGACTTAGGAGAGATGGACAGCGAAGGCTATGTCAAAATTGTCGGTCGCATCAAGGATATGATCATCCGCGGCGGTGAGAACATCTACCCAAGGGAGATCGAAGAGAAGCTCTACACCCATCCGCAAGTGCAAGATGCGGCCATCTTCGGCGTCAAGAGTGAGAAATATGGTGAAGAGGTATGTGCCTGGCTCAAGGTGCAACCGGGGGCCAGCGTCACCGAAGAGGAAATACGTCACTTCCTCACCGAAAAATTTGCCTACTTCAAGGTGCCGAGATACATCAAGTTCGTCGAACAGTATCCCATGACGGTGACCGGTAAAATACAGAAATTCAAGATGCGCGAGATGATGTATCAGGAACTGTATGAGGCGATCAACTGCAACTAGCGATCCCAGCTAGCCTTTTGCCAGCCTATTCCCTAGAATAGGCTGGCATTTTTTTGTCTGGCGTCTGGTACTTAGGGGCAATTTGAAAAGGCCAATATTAAAAACTCAGCAGCTGGGCGCCGACCTTCTCAACCCGTTTCTCGTTACGACTGATCACATATCCCTGCTCAACATAATCATCAATACATTGCTGATAGTCGCTATCTGATTGCGTGTCACCAAAACCAAGGCCGGTCCAGTTGACCTCGCACTCCACCGTCTCGCCCTTATCATTGCTCAGAGTCACCTTCTGATAGGTGGTCTCGAGTCTGGGCACTAGCACTAAGACCCCTAAGATCAATGCGATGACGATAAAATATTTTGCTTTCATGGCTATCCTTAAATATCTGTCCTTAAAAACAATTGCCTTTAAAATAACTGCCTTAAAATAACGGCCTAAATAACTGTCCTAAATGGCAGGTGAATACAGCCAGCTCTTTCCGGCGTCCATTGGCCGGAAACTTGGCATAATCACTCAGCCTGTATCCTGACATCACGGGCGCCGGCGCTCAGGCCAAGCTCCATCAGGCAGCGCTCCTCGACCTCAGACAGCCCGCCCTCACACATGGCCATCGGCTGGATGACAAGTTTTGGCCGCTTAAACAGCCCAAGGCAACCCAGCTCAGTCAGCCCTTGTTTGAGACACTGCTCGGCTGGGGCAAAATTGCCCACCAGCAAACGCCTCGTCGTAAATGGCGCACTCGGCGACAGGGCCGTTTGCTGCGAGCCTTTACTTAGCACGATACGATCGGGATAGATTTGCGCGATCACTTCCATTTTTTGTCTACCTTTTACAGGCCATTTTACAGGCCACTTTACTGGCCAGAGACAGTTTGCGAAAAGCCCAGTACTTTACGCCATTTATCCGCGTTGATCACTAGGAGCTGTTAATGTTTCAGGTTAAATTCTGTTTAATCTAAGCGGGTTTTGCTTGCCAGGTGACCTGTGAAGTGAGCACTGAGGTAGGCAATAGCGCACGGTGATTGCTCTAGATTACGCGCATTCGGGACAATAATAACCGAGCGCGTTTCTACGCCCCCTTGGGGCGGCTCTTAAAGGCCATCTCTGCCGGCTTATCACACCTTTATATCGACTCATCACACCTCACTAAACTCGGCCTTGTATAAATCACCTCCAGCTTGCGGCATAAACAGACAACATGGGGCTGCCATCCTGACAGGCCGACACAAATCTCCCGCGGCGTCGAGCCAACAAACTAGGTGACATCAAACGTCAGGGTGCTAAAATGTCGGCCTATTTCATAACACAAGTGGATATTGGGAATGCGAGTTAGCAAGTACCTGCTTTCAACACAAAAAGAGACCCCGGCAAACGCTGAGGTGATCAGTCATCAATTAATGCTACGCGCCGGTATGATACGTCGTAACGCTTCTGGCCTATACAGCTGGTTGCCGACAGGCTTACGTGTGCTGCGCAAAGTCGAAGCGATCGTTCGCGAAGAGATGAATAATGCAGGTGCTGTTGAGATCTTAATGCCCATGGTGCAACCGGCAGATCTTTGGGTTGAAACTGGCCGTTGGGAAAAATTTGGCCCTGAGCTGCTACGTTTCCAAGACAGACATAACCGCGACTTCGTACTGGGCCCGACTCACGAAGAGGTGATCACAGATATCATTCGTAAAGAGGTTAACTCATACAAGCAGTTGCCGCTGAACCTATATCAGATCCAGACCAAATTCCGCGACGAAGTCCGTCCCCGTTTTGGTGTGATGCGCTCACGCGAATTCCTGATGAAAGATGCCTACTCTTTCCATCTGGATCAGGAAACCATGGATGATACCTATCAGGCCATGTACACCGCCTACAGCAACATCTTAGGCCGCATGGGTCTGGCTTTCCGTCCGGTACTGGCCGACACTGGCTCTATCGGTGGCAGCATGTCACATGAATTCCACGTGCTGGCGAACAGTGGTGAAGACCTGATCGCCTACTCAACCGAGAGCGATTACGCCGCCAATATCGAAAAGGCGGAGGCACCAATACCGACCGAGCCACGCGGCGCCGCCACCATGGAAATGAGCGTCATTGATACGCCAAACGCCAAGACCATCGAAGAGTTGGTTGAGCAGCACGGTATCGCCATCGAGAAGACGGTGAAAACCATTATCGTTAAAGGTGCCAGCGAAGACACACCACTGGTTGCAGTGATCGTTCGCGGTGACCATGAACTGAACGAAGTCAAAGTTGAAAAACTCGATGCGGTACTTTCACCGTTCGAGATGGCCGACGAAGCTGAGATCCGCGCCGCCTTAGGTGCAGGCCCTGGCTCACTTGGCCCAGTAGGCATGACCATCCCTGTGTATGTGGATCACAGCGTCAACGTGATGAGCGACTTTGCAGCCGGTGCTAACCAAGACGGTAAGCACTATGTGGGCATCAACTGGGAACGTGACCTGCCACAAGCAGAGGTTGCCGATCTGCGTAACGTTATCGAAGGTGAGCCTAGCCCATGTGGTCAAGGTACTATCGGCTTGCTACGCGGTATCGAAGTGGGTCACATCTTCCAACTGGGCACTAACTACTCACAAGCCATGGGCGCCAGCGTACTGGATGAAAACGGTAAGGCACAAACTCTGCTGATGGGTTGTTACGGTGTCGGCGTGAGCCGTATCGTGGCCGCAGCCATTGAGCAGAACCACGACGATCGTGGCATCATCTGGCCAGACGCCATCGCACCTTTCAAGGTGGGTATCTTGCCGATGAACATGCACAAGTCACATCGTGTTAAAGATATGGCCGAGAAGCTCTATAGCGATCTTCACGATGCCGGTATCGAAGTCCTGTTCGACGACCGTAAAGAGCGTCCAGGCGTGATGTTTGCCGACATGGAGCTTATTGGTCTGCCGCACGTCATCGTAATTGGCGATCGCAACATAGACAACGGCGTATTCGAATACAAGAATCGTCGCACCGGCGAGAAGCAGGAGATCCCATTCGAGGAGATCGTCGACTTCATCAAGTCTGCTAACTAAGACCCGCAAGTTCGCTCAAACAAGAGTTCGCTTACACAAACGCCCGGCAAATGCCGGGCGTTTTTATTTAGTTTGTAATGCTTTCCTTAATCCTATGAGCCATTTATTGATGCTCTTTCCGGGCTAAAAACGCCGCTCTCGCCTTTAGATACTGTTCACTAGGTTTAGCCCATTGGTGCTCAGGTAATGGCTTACACCACTGCTGCACGGCTTGCGGCCAGGGCCTGAACACCGCAAGTCGCAAATACCAAGCAGAGATCAGATAGGGCACCTGCCACCAAAAAATCATATGAATCAAATAGTAGCAGCCCATGACTAACCAGGACTCACTGTAACCCCGCAGATTGATATGCAACCAACGCTTGTTAGGATTAGCCACAAAGCGCTGCCATAAGCCACGGCGCCGATTGAGGAAGCTTTGCCTATCGGGTAAGGGCTTCACGCTTAGCCAGCACTCTTTGGGCTCATCCATAAATCGCCGAATGGCCTCCCAATTTTCCAAGGCAAAGTTAACGATTATGTTGCCCTCCCCCTTATAGAAACAGTGCAGCGATCTATCCTGCTCTCTATATTCTGCCAAACGCAGACTGTGGGCATCCATCTTTATGGGTTTACCTATGGCCGTCGCCCCCAGCGCCTCACCAGCATAGACATAAGCCACGAGGGATTCCCAGGGCACGAAGCGCGGCGTGCCACAACCAGGCTTCCAATAACAAAGCTCACGCCGCTGCCGATTAAAGCGGATCATAGGGCGTTGCCGACGACGCATCACCTGCCAGCTAAACAGCAACCCAGACACCAATAAACCGATTGAAAGAGCAATTAGGATAAGAATAGTTTCCAGTCGCTCGAGCTCACCGTCTTGCAGACCCGCCGCGATAAAAATCGCGCTAAACAGGTAGAGAAAACCGATGACGCATCGCACCTGAAAGGCAATATCCCTGTCGGCCTTTCCCTGACCTATATCCAGAGTCACCTCGTCATGGCGCAGAATCAACTCGGGGGGAAGCAAGGGAGCACCAGGAGATGACATCACGGGCAGTGGCGCGAGGAAATAGGCAGGAAAACCCTGCAGCATCACTGTGTCACCCGAACACGGCGCAGATTTTAGAAAAATACTCATATATAGATTAATACTGCTACTTATTATTGATTGGAAAGATGACCCGTCTTTAGCAAACAAGCTCTCCACTCATGGATTAAAAGTGTTGAATACTTTGGTTATTCAGGCTGCATGGCTAAGATAAACCCCTCAGGGTCATCCACGCCGAGATACACCCTTTCTACTTGTTTCATGGGCCTGATTAAACTGATTTCAACATTGGGAGTACCAGCATAGTTATAGCGTTTAATCTGCTTTGATCGCCTAACAAAGGCTTGGTTGGGCGCGACGTGCAATATATTACTAAGGGGGATCACCATGGGCGAAGAGAGGCCGCAGCGAATAATGAGTTCATTGCGACAACGAGAAATGGGCCGTCTGGACAGGGCACGATATTCTGCAATAAAAAACACTAAGCTCAGCAGTGTTAGTAAACTGATAATGTTGGCAGCCAAGGGCGACCAGAGGTAGTGCAGCAACAGGTGCATCAGCAGTGCCTCAAAGGCGATCACTAAGATAAAACCAAGTAGATTACTCTGCGCCCCCTCTTTTTGATGGTAGGTAAAATGCTGCGTGCCGCTAAAATGATGCCTATCGATACGAGAGGCAAATAGAGCGTAGGTCCACATACGAGTCTCAAAACGTAACAGATTGGCTATTGCACCTGTACCAAGGACTCGAGTTATAGGCTCGTCAATCGCCAGGTCAGGATCTCTGCCCTGACCAAGAGCCGAACTTATGGCCAAGATAACACTCGTTATCGCCACTAGCTCGAAAAGCACTATGACGGCAACGACCAAATAACGTCCCTGCTCCAGATGATGCCAGATAAACTTGTTTTGCTCCGGCACAATATAGCTACCAAGCAATACCCCAAGACAAAGCAACGCTAGCGCCTTAATGAGCGCATCCTTCTTGTTTCTAATACAGAAGAAACATAATAGCGGCGCGACGATTAGGGCATCGAGCAGATAGAGCCATTCAAAGTTAGCCTCGCCATAATCATTTAAAGGGCCATCACTCTGATAGTAAAACGCCCACCAGACGGACACACTGACAAGAAATAGCAGAGGTATTTTGGGTTTAATTGAAGCGCCTAGCATGATTGCCTCCGTGCAATATTTATCCGATCTCTAGCTTAGCCATCCATTATAAAGCAATAACATATTCAAATCGCAGCATAAATGCAGATGGCGTGGCGACAATCTTTAAGCTGGCGCAAACCACAGCCCTGCATGGCTATCTACCCAGCATATCTATTAAGGCTAGGCTAAATACTCACAATATCTTCAGCAGAAAAAAGGCTGACACAGTGCCAGCCTTTTACTCATTACTCTCTATTGAACGACCTTAATTTAATTACACTGATGCGGATAAGCAATGTTATCGACATATTCAATGGAACAAGAGGAGTCGCATGGATCACATAGGTTACGCTCGACACGTTCTATATCGTGACAGAAGTTACAACCTATGCCAGTGGTGCCCTTATTAATATGATTGTGCATGCGATCCCAAGTACGAGGTAAGTTTTTACTACCGTCGTGGCACTGGGCACATACCTGCTCTTTCGGCCCCTTGAGGCGATAACCCAAGGCATCTAGCTTAGAGTCTGTCGTTAAATCCAGCGTCTCCTCGTGACACTGGCTACAAGCCGCAACATCACTGGCTGGGTTAACACCATGGTTAATCACCTGATAGGTATCAGTTTCTATCCACTTGTAGGGTTCATTAACAGGGTAGCCCATGTTGACCAAACCAGATTCGATTGCAGTAACCGCATCACCCGAGCCTTTGATGTACTCGAAAGTATCCAAGGCAATCATACGCTCATCGGCAACCGTCATAGGCTGAGTCGCGGTCTTGTACTTAAATGGCGTTAACTTACCATCGTTCACATCCCCCATAGGGCGAGAGGTTGGGTATCGGCCGGTAGCAGGATCGATAACCCCTAAGTCATGCAGTAAGTAGTTATCACTCTTACGATTCCAGAACTTAAATTCTGGGGTCTGGTTTGCCAGCTTATCGACATGGGGGTGACCTGAGCCTGACACACCATCCGCTGGTGTACCGTCATGATGGAAACGCCAGTCTCTGTGCATCTCTGTTGGCACGTGTGAAGGATCACCTAAATCTTTGGCATAGGTTGGAATATGGCAAGACTGACAAGCCACTCTGGCCACGTGACGATCGGGCTCACCACGACGACCTGAGCTCGCATGTCCTGAACCTGAATCCATACCTTGGTGACAAGTACCGCTGCTACAGGTCACTTCAGAACCGCGAACAACATCATCGGTCGGACGTAGATCAGAGCCTTTACCTATCACTCTGTGGCTTTCAAACTTATGACAGTCCTGACACTCCAAATTTGCCCCAGCGACATTCATATGAACATCAAAGTGCATATCTGAGTTGCCAACCAATGCAGAGGAGATATCTCCACGCTTCACCCCATCACCACCACCGGCATAGGCGTGGCACTTCAAACAGTTACTTCTACTCGGTGCGGCAATATTTTGCACATAAGTATCAAGCGTGGCCTGCGCTGTACCATCCGATGGCCCCATACTGCCGTCTGGCTTTCTGACGCGGTTTAGCGCGTAATCCTTGTTATGGCACATCAAACAGTCGACATTGGCTTTGGTATCGCCTTCGCCAGGCTTGACCCCTCGGCCAGCATGACATGAACCACAAACAGGCCAATCTCCCTCGATATTGATGCAATAGCTGTTAACCGCATTGGTCAACTTACCTTGCAGTGTGCCGCCCTGATTAACCATATCCGGTGTATCGCCCGTCCATTGGTAATGGGTAGAGCCAAACATCTCCTCATACTGTGAACCCGCTACCCCACCATCGTGGCAGTCTATACAAGCGGTCGGGTAGTCGGTCCAACTCAAATCCGAGTGCGGGTTGGAAGCATTACAGCCATTTAAGGGCTCAACTTCGCAGACGCCACAAGAATTGACCTCCCAGACGAGTGAGTTGTTGTCGTTACAATCTAAATTGGCGTTGTAGCCATCTCCATCATTGTCTATCGGTTTTCCGGCGCTTGCCGGAAGCGTTAGGATTAAGGCCAGCAAGCCTATGCATCCTGATACTTTGGTGTTACTCATCATCTTTCTCCATTTTATTTTTATTAACCTTTAATTATGGATTTAACTCATTCGCTAAATTACAGGCTTAAGTCTTTATTACCTCAGCATCAGTTACACTCAATAAAGTGGCTGCTAAAAAAACACTGCCTACAACAGTCACTCACAGCGTCACTTTTATTTAGGGTGCACTTATCTGAAAGACTCAATTCAACGATTGTCTTTTCCAAAATTAAAACCGCAGTTAACGGCTATGATTGTCGGCATTTACTTTATATATCGAGTCGTAAGCCGACCTATTACGCTCGACGTCATATATATTTCAGCCTGCTTATTTAACGCCCGTTAAAACAAAACAATCCAAGTAGACATAATTCATGAGACCTTTAAATAATGGCTAACAACTTTGTTACTTATTCGGGTTGAACTTACACTAATGGCATTGGTCATTTTATGAGCTGGATCTTGTTTTTATAAAAATCCATAAGATTTTTTTACTACATCAAAACCTTAATTAATTAACGCTGATTTACTGATAAATCCATTGGCGTTTTGACAAACCAACTCCCCTAACAGCTTGCATAGATAAATAGTGTTGTATGGGTCATGAATTTCCTAAACGACTATATTCAAAGTGCGCCATAACACATCAAGCGGTTGTTTTAAAACACTAAAAAGATTAACCCACATGAAGATGGAGTAAGGGAGAATTAAACAGTGAGATAGAGGTCATGCCTGAACTTAGAGCAAGCGGGTATGAATTTATATAGAAACTGGAACAAAAAGGAATAGCCACATTTAAGATGATTTAGTGATAACTAAATCTGGTTGAGCAAGAAGATTTTAAAATGCAAAAGGAATACCACCTAAGATGGCACAAACTTAATTACCACCTTAATAAGCATCAGCTATTTTAACCAAGAAAATACATTAACACCCCACCGACACAGCATTAACGCTATAGATTATTCCATTCTCAAAAGGATTGAATGAAATCAATGTCAATGTGAATACCCCCTCTTAAATGAAGGCATAAAAAATCAACACTGGATTTATCGCGAAAACAGCCCCTATAAAACCTCAACCTTTAATTTAAGTAAAAATTCACGCCAAACCAATATTGCAACCACACCTTTAATGGGCACCTGATTATTTAAAGATACTTCATAAAAATTTGTAAATTACATCATCATCTGATAGGGAAAAGAATACAACGACAGATTTCTACACATGAGTCATCAAAAAGTTCTTTAAAACTAAATTCTTTATACATAAACTCTCGAAAATAGTTATTCTAAATACAAGGTCTCTAAGCACAGGTTCTAAAAACAGACTCTAAAAACAGAGACTCTAAAAACAGAGGCGCTACAAATACCGATTAAACCAGCCGATAATCTCCTGGTTGGCCTCTGCCTTACTATGGGTTAGAAAGTGATTGTCACCAGGGTATAAACCAACTTATCGGGGATACGTTGACGACAACGCCGATATCGCTCGAAACCTCTTCCCATCGTCACCGAAATCAAGGCGATTTAGTCACATTGGAGTTAAGAGAGTAGAAGCGTAGAGAGATAATACGCTCTAGCATCTAGCCGCATTACGGATTGGCAAGATAGCCGTAACCATGGCTTCGCTGTGTATCAATTGCCTGCCACAGATGCAGTGGATGGATTCACCAATGTCGTGAGTACAGGGTCGGTGATGCTCCCTAGATCACGCCGACATTTCCCATATCCCTAAAGATCATATATGAAAGGGTCAGATATGAAAGGGCCAGATGTGAAAGAGTCAGTGTGAAGAAATGACCTCACGTACAGATACGCTTATGAGAGGGTAAACTTAGCTTAATGCTAACAAACGAGAGGAATGGCTGCAGCACAGGCAGTTAGACAAGGATCTTGTTTGAGTACATCCTGCAGGCTCTGGCAAAAGATCTGATGTACATGGACTCATAAACGCCGTGTTGACATAAATGTCAAAGAGTGGCGTTGTTTCACAGGCTCACCAGTGTATCTACATCTGGTTATCAGTCTCTTCGATTTAGCGACTTCAGTATCCGCAACAATCAAAAACCAAATCATATTTAGGCAACAAGTTGCCAGCGATATTTTCTAGACTATCGAGATATGAACAACTACAAGTATGGCAAAATCACTTAACTCAGAATTCTGTCTATTGCGGAAATAGAGTGGTACCTGCCGTAACTCCACCTATGACTAGCAGTTTTACGACAGGACCAGGGTTAAGACCAATTAGTTGAGTGTATTTTTGTAGATTTTCCCGTCTTTCATGATGACGACAAAGTTCTTCTCAGGATCGGCAATCAGCTTGATGTCCTTTAGCGGGTTACCATCGACCAAAAGGATATCAGCCAAAGCGCCTTTCTTGATCACACCATTTTCACCAGGGTATGGATCTCTAGGGCCTGACATTTTGAACAACTTATAATTGGTACTGGTTGCCATTTTCAACACTTCCCATGGTTCATACCATCTTGTTAGCTTAGTCAGTGCTTTACCCTGTTTAGCGGCAATCTCAGGGCCGTTTTGCAAATCTGTACCAAAGGCAACTTTAAGATCATACTTTTTGGCCAAATCGTAAGCCTTCTCTGTTCCAGAGGTCATAGCTAACATTTTTTGTTGTTCGAAAGAGCCCTCTGGGAAGACAATTCTATCTTCATCATTGAGTAGAGGCTGCAAACTCAGCCAGGCATCTTTTTTCTTAATCAGTTTTGCCGTGGCTTCGGTCATCATCTGTCCGTGATCGATACATTGAACCCCAGCTTCCAAGGCACCTCGAACCGCATTATCGGAATAAGCATGCACGGTGACATAAGTATTCCAAGTTGCTGCTGTATCCACAGCGGCCTTCATTTCTTCATAGGTATATTGCATTACATCCAGTGGGTCACTAAACGAAGCGACGCCACCACCCGCCATAACCTTAATCTGAGTCGCGCCTCTCATTAGGTTCTCACGTACCCGTCTTTGCACCTGAGGGACTCCGTCAGCGATACTGGTCCACGCCATAATTTCTGCATCAAGAAGCTCTCTGCCCTCTTTTCTTGGTATCGACGTAGGAAAACGCATATCGCCATGGCCGGAAGTTTGAGATATATAAGCGCCAGAAGCGTATATTCTAGGCCCTATATATCTGCCCTCATCAATCATTTTCTTGATGCCAAAAACCGGGCCACCAAGATCGCGAACCGTTGTGAAGCCCCTCATTAGCGTTGCTTCAGCGGCTTCTGCCCCCGCCAGTGTCAGATAACCTAGGTCATTGACAAGAATTTGCCTACTCGCAATATGGGCATGCATGATGTGAAAGTGAGCATCGGTAAGCCCAGGCATCAGGGTGCGACCACCACCATCAATAACTTTGCCGCCAGCGACGGCGAGAGGCTCTGTAGATATCTCGGTGATTCGGTTGCCTGTGACGACAACATTGGCGTTCTGAATAAGATTTTCATGAATGCCATCGAATACATTGACGTTAGTAAATAGGGTCACCTCGCTTTCATTCTGCGCAAAGAGGGCAGAGCTACTTAACAACAGCGTCAGTGAAGCTATGTTGACCAAAAATCGTTTCATACTAGATGTCTCCTTTTAACCTTCCTGGGTTTGAACTACCGGTACCATGCATCGCGGAGAACAAGAGAGCTATCGACGGTGTCATTTAGTACCAATAAACGCTTAATAGTCTTTGACTAAGATACTCCGAAAATCAGATACAACAAGATAATTGACGTAACGTTAAATGACCCCGTTACCTTTCCCTAGCCTGATATAACCACCAATAAATTATATTCAATTATTCAACAACACACACAGTTGCATCGAAAATCATGGCAGCCCAAAAAGAACAAAATGACGAATACGGCACAAAAACAATAAAATCACTAAATATCAGCCACATAAACACAAATTCAGAGATTTACTCCATTAACAAGTTTGCTAGACAAATTCAGTTTAAAATTGATTAGAGCAAGGTAAGTCAAAGTCTATCCCCAAAAATATTTAGATGTTCAACTTCAATACCGAAGGGCAGAAATGATTCAGCCAGACTAACCCGTATCTGGACAGAAATGCGCTAACGCAAACACTCTAAAGGTAGACTGAAGGATTAGGAAAAGTATTGGTAACGCCAAGCTAAGCAGCGGGCATTAGCCCGTCCTTGCTTGAGCGCCTTGTTAAATGGCTTAGAGCTACAGCAAAACCATAATGAATAACTAGCCACAAAGCGGCCACCAAACACCAACCTAAAACAGTGATTGGTGCCATAAACATATCTTCACCAGCCTGACCATAAACAGGCAAACCTAAAATTTTGAATATTTCTAACGGCGTAAATACAGAATGATATGGGATAAATACCGTCCATTTGTTCTCTACAATAAAACTAGGGATAACCGCTAATGCCGAATGAGAAACTAACAATAGTGCCCACAGTTTTAGATTCGCCTTCATTCTACTTTTTCCATTTAACGCCGCATTAAGGTGTGAGCGGCGCTTGGCTATACTTGAGCGAAGCAAAACTGCCAAGCGTCGCGAATCACTCTTAAATGCTTTGTATGGTTAATCCTGTTCCATTTTAGGGTAAATTGGAGGCCCACCCTCAATGGCCGTTGAGGGTCTTTATGCAGTAGCTCGATTGAATGGCGGCTCCTCTTACGAGAGACCGGTAACAAGTGGGTAGCGCTGCATAACTCCTAGCAATAACTCGAACAGTCATTGGGGCCTCGAGCCCGTATAGCAAGGCAGAGTAAGCTTATAATGAACAACTATAAAAACCAAACTGAAATCAATGTCGGCGTTGATGTCGGTAAGTCACAACTCGATATAGTTCTACATCCACTCGACTTACATTTATCTATCCCAAATGACCCTGAGCATATCCAGAAAGTCATTCAGGTACTTAAGCAGCATCCGGTAAAACGTATCGTCACTGAGGCGACGGGCCGTTATGAACATGCCTTTGTCTTTGCCTGTGATAAGGCTAATTTACCTGTTGTTATCGTCAACCCAATCAAGGTTCGTCGCTTTGCCCAAGCTATCGGTGTCATGGCAAAGACAGATAAAATTGATGCTTCAGTCATCGCTCAATTTTCGGCAGTCATTAAACCTGAGATAAAGCAACTTCCGGATGAACAGTCACAAATAATCAAAGACTTATTAATCAGACGAACCCAGCTACTTGAAATGGCAACGATGGAAAAAAATCGTCTCCAAATCATGCCTAAAGAGCTTCATAAATCAATTAATACTTTGCTTAAATCACTTAACCAGCAAATAGATAAACTTACGGAAAAGCTCGATAAGCTCGTAGCCCAGGTCAAAGAGTGGCGCGTCAAATCGGAAATATTGACGAGTGTTCCTGGGGTGGGGAAAGTGCTTTCCTACACCCTGCTTAGTGAAATGCCAGAATTAGGAAAACTAAACAGAAAAGAAATTGCCGCCCTAGTTGGTGTCGCTCCCATGAACCGCGAAAGTGGTTCTTACAAGGGTAAACGCAGAATCCGTGGTGGTCGCCACAGAATACGCACAGTCATGTTTATGGCGATGATGTCAGCCATACAATGTAATCCTGTCTTTAAA
Organism: Shewanella marisflavi; assembly: GCF_002215585.1. NCBI lineage: Bacteria > Pseudomonadati > Pseudomonadota > Gammaproteobacteria > Alteromonadales > Shewanellaceae > Shewanella > Shewanella marisflavi. The sequence continues at coordinate 1,425,221 of NZ_CP022272.1, read as the reverse complement.
CGCTATTACCAGCGTCTCAAAGCCGCTGGCAAAATGCCGAAAGTAGCACTGATAGCTTGCATGCGAAAGCTCATCGTGATCTTGAATACCATGCTTAAAAGCGAGGAACTGTGGTGCGCAAAAAATGGATAAATATATTGACTAAACACCACAGTCACTTGTTATGTGCGTACTAAAGACATGGGTACAAACCTAATTCCGTTGAACTCGGCTTCTTCACCTGTTGCTATGAAACCATTGCGATTGTAGAACTCAACAGCATTCACCGATGAACGCAGGCTAACTTCACGAGCATCTGTCTGATTGAGCAGATGATTCAATAAAGCACGACCTAAACCTGAACCTTGCTGTGAATTAGCAACAAATAAATGTGTTAGATAATTCCCATCACGTAAAGCAGCAAAACCAAGGACTTCCCCACCTGATACGGCCTTAACAGATGAAAACTTCTCATGGTCAAAAGTTGTCACTAGGTCAGGTAAAACTCTGTCCTTATACTCTTGCTTTCCCTGTTCATTAAACAATGGAAGCACATCCTTGTCTGAGACCTCTGAAACAAGCCTTGTCACTGCCTCTAAGTCAGATTTTAGGACCTTCTGAATTTCCATATTCCCTCCGAGCACATAACATTTTATTAGTGCGCATGCGCGTTTACCTCGTTGGACCAGTGAAAACGCGCACAGTTAACTATCTGTATATAATGAACTTATCAGCATTTTTCCAAATATACCATCTACAAAAACGCGCATGCGCGTTTTCCAAACCTATTATCTATTTAACGAATAGATTAAATGGTTGATTTTAATCTCGTTAACTTAAACGAGAATGTGAAAACGCGCACAAATACCGGATGAAAATCGTTCAAAATCCTTATGATTTTAATATGACTGTATAGTTATCCAGTTTTTTTGGTTGGGGAGTAGTGAATTACATTACGCTGGTGTAGCGATGAAAATTACCAGACCAGAAAGTCCATTCGTTACAACTCCGTCGACCCCTTGCCTAACAAGCTTTGGGGCAAAAATCAGTTAGCTTTTATACCTTAAACACACCAACACCGCCAAATCGAAGAGACGTTAGATACCCAGTTCAAACACGATTTTGGCCTTCGAAATCAGGGATGATTTCGCAGAGCCCACAAGGAAGTGCTCGTGGCGAGCCAAAATAGTGTTTGCACGATCCCCGCCGGACAGGCGCTAGATTGCCATGAAAGTGCGACCTTCAAATATCCTTCCAACATAAACTCCGGTAGATGTTAGACGTTAATAGTTAAACAACAAAAATGCCCAACCTCATCCAAGGCCGGGCATTATCCTCAAAGTCAGGCTAGACGAAGCCTAGACCATTATCTTTGGTCCTCGATCACCACCCCATCATCCGCCAAGGCACCAGGTGCCACCAAGGCCACCTCCCCCGACAGCTGGGTTTCGGCACGGATCGAGTCCTGCACCGCGCTAATATCGACCTGAGGTCGCATCGCCTCGTCCACCTCGCACAGCAGATGCATTACATCATTCTCTTGCTGACGGCTCACCACCAAGCGCACCTTAGCAATGCCTGGATGACGACTGCGAATCCGCTCCACCTGCTCGGGATGCACAAACAACCCCTTCACCTTAGTGGTCTGATCGGCGCGGCCTAGCCAGCCCTTGATGCGCACATTAGTGCGACCGCAGGGGCTAGCGCCCGGCAAAATGGCTGACAAGTCTCCAGTGGCAAAGCGCACCAGTGGGTAGTCACGATTAAAGCTGGTCACCACCACCTCACCCACCTCGCCCTCAGGCACAGGGGTTAAGGTACCGGGTCGCACTATCTCGACAATGATGCCTTCGGCGACCACCAGGCCTTCACCCGAGACGCTCTCGAAGGCGATCAGGCCGAGATCGGCGGTGGCATAGGCCTGCCTAACATTGATATCCGCCGCCTCGAAGCTGGCCTTGAGGGAGGGCGTTAACGCCTCGCCCGATACTAGGGCCTTGGTAATAGAGCTGGTGTCCTTACCTAAAGCTTTGCCCTTCTCCAGCAAGATATTAAGAAACGAAGGAGTGCCGCAGTAGCCAGTCGGCTTAAGCGAGGCGATAAGATCCAGCTGCATCTCACTCTGACCTGGGCCCGCCGGGATCACGGTGCAGCCACAGGCCTTCGCGCCCGAGTCCATGATAAAGCCACCTGGCGTCAGGTGATAAGACAGGCAGTTCTGCACCAGATCGCCAGCTCTAAACCCAGCGGCGAAAAAGGCTTGCCCCATACGCCACCAATCATGGCCATCACACTCGGGATCATAGATGGGCCCTGGCGACTGGAAGATACGCCCACTCGGCTTGTTTGGCGTCATGCCGGCAAAGGGCGGCTGCTTGGCCTGCAGGGCGATAAGATCTGCCTTGCGGGTAATGGGCAGGGTCGCCAGCGCCTCGCGACTTTCGATGCTGGTCAACTCAATATCTGCCAGTAGCTCGGCGTAATAGCTACAGTTTGCCTTGGCGTGGCTGAGCTGCTCTGCCAGCGCCGCCATCAGCTGCTGCTCGCGCAGCTCTGGGGCGAGCGTCTCTTCGGGTTTGTAATACTCGGCCATCATGCCTCCCTACAACCAACGCTTGCGGCGTTTGTACGACTTTAAGTTTTTGAAGCTCTTACGGGTCTCGTTACCGCCCCCCAGATAGAACTCCTTCACATCTTCGTTGTTAAGCAGCTGCGCCTTAGTGCCGTCGAGCACAATTTTGCCTGACTCCATGATGTAACCATAGTTGGCGGCCTTAAGGGCGTAGTTGGCATTCTGCTCCACCAGCAGCATGGTAATACCCTGCTCGCGGTTGATCTTCTCTATGATGCCAAACACCTCTTTCACCAGCAGAGGCGACAGCCCCATAGAGGGCTCATCCAGGCAAATCATCTTAGGCCTGGCCATCAGGGCGCGGCCGATGGCCAGCATCTGCTGCTCACCGCCCGACAGGTAACCCGCCAGCCCGGTGCGCTCCTTGAGGCGCGGGAAGTAGTTGAACACCATCTCGATATCCTGGTTCACCTGACCATCACGGCGGGTATAGGCCCCCAGCTTGAGGTTTTCGATCACCGTCATATCTTCGATAATCCGGCGCCCCTCCATCACCTGAAACAGGCCAGAGCGCACCACCTCATCGGCGTTTTTCACATCGATACGCTCGCCCATGAAGTGAATGTCACCGCGAGACACCTCGCCGTTTTCGGTTTTAAGTAAACCAGAGATCGCCTTGAGGGTAGTGGACTTACCGGCACCGTTGGGCCCCAGCAAGGTCACGATTTCGCCCTGTGGCACATCGATACTCACGCCACGTAGCACCTGGATCACATCGTCATAGACCACTTCGATATTGTTGATCGAGAGAAGTGGTGTCTCGGGCTTTAACTGCACTGCTTGTGTCATAACAACTCCAAGGTCAAGAAGCGGGCCGGGCAAGACTCGCTTACCCGGCAGATGGAAAAGAGATTAATAGCCTAACCAGTCAACGCGACGCTCAAGGGTCACCTGATTAACCTTCTCAACCTTAATGTCGCCATCGTTAAAGTTACCCTTGTAGATGTTGACCTGGTTGATACCACGGTGATCTTCCGGTGTCCAAGTGGCAGCCAGGCAGACGCCCTCTAGCCCCTTAGGCACCCAGTTTTTGTGCACGTACATGCCCTTCTTCACGTTCTCGCCTGTAATGCCACCGTTGGCCTTGGCCCACTCCATCGACTCTTTCATGAAATAGGTTGAGCAGACGCCGCGAATATAGTGGTGCAGACGCTCCTCTTGACCCGAGCTGTCAGACATCTTAGAGATCTCGCGAACCAGCTTCATACCCGGTACATCATCGGTCCAGAAGGGGGTCATGGTTGGGAAGATATAGTTCCTCACCCCTTCACCGGCAGCCTTAAACACCAGCTTGTCGCCGCCCCAGATGTTAGACATAAACTGGATATCGGTACCGACCGTGTCACATGACTTGATCAGCGACTGCACCGAGCCCCCCAGGTTACCGATATAACCATAGTTGGTCCCCGAGCTCTTAAGGCTTAAACACTGAGCCTTAAAATCACCCGGCTTCATGGAGATCACCACAGAGGGCTGTACGTCGAAACCCAACTCGGTGGCGTATTCGGCGCAGGCCTCTTTAGGCGCGTTCGGGAAAGGGTGGTTGGCGCCGATATGGGTAAACTTAGGCTTGCCCTGGCCGCCCTTGGCCTTCCAGTCGTCGGCCGCCCACTGCACCAGACCGCGGCAGGCATCTGAGTATGAGGCGCCATAGAAGAAGTTATAAGGCGCAGGCTTAGTCGTCTTAGGGTTCTTGCCCTGAGGATCGGTCAAGTGGCCCGAGTAAGAGGCAGAGAAGATAGGCGTCTTATCCTTGGCGGCAAAAGAGATCAGCGCCTCGGTATCGGCCGTTCCCCAGCCCTGCATGGCAACCATGTTTTCACGCGACAACCACTTCTTGTAAGAGGCGATCGCCTGAGGCACCTTGTAGGCGTAGTCTATGGTCTCATATTCCAGCTTAGTGCCGTCGATGCCGCCATTGGCATTGATATAAGCCAGCGCATCACGCACACCGTCGGCATACGGCTTACCCACGAAGGCCGTAGGGCCAGACATATCGGCCAGGTGGCCAACAAAAACCTTATCCTCGGCCTGGGCAGCCCCCGAGGCAAAGGCGAAACAAGCAAGCGTGGTGCTAAGTAATATTTTTTTAGTCATCGTTATCTTCCTTCAACATGATCCATTTAGATTGAATGCGGTTAAGGCAGCGCTACAGCCAGGATCAACGCTCATTGCTATTCAAACTGTGTCGGTTTTACATCAAATTTATTTGTCCTCGCCCTTATCAGTGCTCGACTTAATAGGCGAATGGGTAACACTTCCAGTAGTTCTTAATCTGTCCCCAGCGGTGGGCCAGCCCCTCAGGTTCGAAGATGAGGAACAAGATGATCACTAGGCCGATAGCCATCTCTTTGATATAGGCCAGACCGTCGGTCACCATGGGCAGATTGCCAAAGTCGGTGTACTTCATTAGTCCCACCATGCCCTCTAACACCTCGGGCAGCAGCACCATAAAGACCACCCCCATCAGGGTGCCCTTGATAGAGCCCAAACCGCCGATGATCACCATGGCCAGGAACTGAATCGACATTAAGATGGTGAAGCCCTCGGCAGAGACATACCCCAGGTAGTGGCCGTACAGGGCGCCACCAATACCGGCATAGAAAGAGGAGATGCCGAAGGACAAGAGGCGATACTTGTTGAGCTTAACCCCCATGATCTCGGCCGACAGATAGTGGTCACGCACCGCCACGAAGGCGCGGCCGTCACGGCTACGCATCAGGTTACAACCCCAGATATACATAAACACCAGGGCAAACAGAGCGATAAAGTAGAAGCTCTTATCTGTGTCGAAATCGAAACCAAACAGGCTGACCGGCGCCGCCATGGCCCCAGAGGAACCACCCGAGAACCACTCGGCGCGGCCGAAGAAGTCCTGAATGATAAACTGGGCCGCCAGGGTGGCGATGGCTAAGTAAAGCCCTTTAATACGCGCCGCTGGCATACCAAACATCATGCCCACCGCCATGGTGAGAAAGCCCGCTAAGGGGATACAAAACACCACAGGGATATTAAAGCTGGTATTAAGCCAGGCCGAGGCGAAGGCGCCAAAGCCAAAGAAGGCGCCGTGACCTAAGGATATCTGCCCGGTAAAGCCCACCAGGATATTCAGTCCAAGTGCAGCGATGCCAAGATATGAGATCTGAATAAACAGGGTCAGAAAATAACCATCCAGTACCAAGGGCGCGGCGCAGGCCAGCGCGATCACCAAAAAGGTCACCAGGCGTATGGTCTTGGTTTCAAAAATCGTGTTGTCAGCTTTATAGCTGGTGCGAAAATCCCCGCACGGGCGCATCGCTAAACTAGACATAGAAAACTCCTTGAGCTGCAATAAGGTCGAACGCAATTAGGTGTGTCATCAGCCGTACTCCTTAAATTCGCTCGATATCACGGGTACCGAACAGGCCATAGGGCTTGAACCAGAGAATCACCAGCAAGACATAGAAAGGCGCGATATCGTACATGTTGCCGATATGCAGCCACTGGCTGTCGAAGAACTCGGCGATGTTTTCCAGCACGCCAATTACCACACCACCAACGATGGCACCGACGATGGAGTCCAGTCCGCCCAGGATCACCGCAGGGAACACCTTGATGCCTATGGTCGAGAGGGAGTCTGACACGCCATTAACCATGCCGATCACCACACCGGCCGTCGCCGATACTGTGGCGGCGATGCCCCAGCTCATGGCAAACACCTGCTTAACCGAGATCCCCAGGCTTTGTGCCACCTGCTGGTCAAACGCGGTGGCACGCATCGCCAGACCATGCTTGGAGTATTTAAAGAAGATGAAGAAGGCCGCCATGATGAGTATCGCGATCACAGTACTCATCAGATAGGCCAGCTCTATGTTCAGACCGAAGATGGCGATGGACTGAGTATCGAACACCTGAGGGTAGCTCTGGGGCGAGACGCCAAAGATCCACTTGGTCAGCGACTGGAAGAAGATAGACAAGCCAATTGTCACCATGATCACCGAGATAATGGGCTCACCTATCATGGGGCGTAGCACTATCATCTGCAGCAAGATACCGAACACCGCCATAAAGCATAGGGTCAGAATAAAGCCGATAAAAAACGGCAGCTGGAAATAGGTCAGAAACGCCCAGCAGACCCAGGCTCCCACCAGCAGAAACTCCCCCTGGGCAAAGTTAACGATCTGGGTCGACTTGTACACCAGCACGAAACACATGCCCACCACACCATACAAGAGGCCGACGATCAGGCCATTGATGATAAGTTGAATTAAGAGTTCAAAATTCATGATGCTCTCCTTTGACTCGCCTCGCCCTCGATGGGCTGGCTTGGCGCGATCACTGTCGCCACCTTAACTTGGGTTTTGATGCGCGACTTAGTGCCATCCTGGAAGGTGATCACTGTGTCGATATCCACATGGGACTGGTCGTCATAGATGGCTTCGATGATCTCGCCATACTTGTCGGCAATCACCCCACGTCTTACCTTACGGGTACGGGTCAGCTCGCCGTCATCGGCGTCCAGCTCCTTGTAAAGCAAGATAAACTTGTTGATCTTCTGCGCATCAGGCAGGGTCTCGTTTACCCGCTCCACCTCGGCCTGTAGCTGCTCATAGACCTCGGGCAGACTCGACAAATTGGTGTAGTTGGTAAAGGCCAGTCCCTGCTGCTCGGCCCACTTGGAGACGATGCTGAATCGGATACAGAGGATGGCCGACAAATACGGCTTATCCTTACCTAAGATCACTGCCTCACCGATAAAGGAGGAGAACTTCAGCTTGTTTTCGATATATTGCGGCGAGTACTGAATACCCTGGCTGGTCTTGGCTAAGTCTTTGATACGATCGATCACCACCAGATGGCCCGATGGCTTGAAGTAACCGGCGTCCCCCGTGTGCATCCAGCCATCTTTGACGTCTTCGTCATAAGCGGCCTGATCGCCCAGATAGCCGTTGAACATGCCTACCGTCTTGGCAATCACCTCACCCACTCCTTCGCTATCGGTGTTGATCACCTTAAGCTCGGCGGTATCGAAGGCCACCCCCACAGTGTCGTAATCCACATCATGCTCTTCATGTATGGTGTAGGCGCCGCACATCTCGGTTTGACCGTAAAGTTGACGCAGCGGCACGCCGATCGCCTGGAAGAACTTAAAGGTATCAGGCCCCATAGCCGCGCCGCCGGTGGCCGCCGATTTTAAGAAGGAAAAACCTAAGCGATCGCGCAGCGCCTTCATCAGCAGGATGTCGGCAAGCTTGGAACGCCCGCCATCGGCAAGTCGCTGCTCGGCGCGCTTCATGGCAAAGTCGAACAATTTTTGCTTGAGCGGGGTCGAGTCCATCATGCGCGCCTTCACATCGGCGAGGATCCCTTCCCACACTCTAGGCGCTAACAAGACGAAGCTTGGGCCTATCTCGCGCAGATCCGCCATCATGGTTTCCTGCTCTTCAACGAAATTCACGATCTGACGGGCGATAAGCGCCTGGCCAACGGCGTAGACCTGCTCCATGATCCAGGGTAGCGGCAGCACGGAGACATAGTTGTCGCCCGGCGCACGCGGATCGGCCCTGAGGTAAGAGCAGCAGTGGTCGATAAACTTGCTGCCCTGCAGCAAGACAATCTTGGGCTTAGAAGTGGTGCCCGAAGTGGTGCAGTAGATGGCGATGTTCTCCGCCTTGCCCGCATCGACCAGGTTGTCGTAGTGGCGCGGCTGGGTGTTATCCACTTCCTGGCCGAGGCGATAGATCTCCTCGACACTGATGAGACGTGGGTCGTCATACTTGCGCATACCACGTGGGTCGCAGTAGACGATATATTTCACCGAGGGGATGCTGTCGCCCAGCTCCAGCAGCTTATCGCACTGCTCCTCATCTTCGGCGACAATCACCTGAGCCTCACTGCGGTTAAGCAAATAAGCCACCTCTTCGTGAAGCGAATCTTGATAGATCCCCAGTGAGAAGCAGGCCAGCGCATGGGCGGCCACCTCGCCCCAGACCCACTCGGGGCGATTCTCGCCGAGCAGGGCTATGGTGCTCTCGGCTTTGATGCCCAGATGATCGAAGGCCAGCGCCATCCACTTCACCCGGTTGTGATAATCTTGCCAGCTGAATTCGGTCCAGATGCCGAACTCCTTCTCGCGCATGGCCACCTCTTTACCCCAATTGGCCGCATTGTGGCGTAAGATCTTGGGAAAGGTATCGAGATCGCCCATGTCGAAGGCCCGCGCCGTCGACGCATTATTTACCTGTGTCATTAGCCAACCTCTTGTAATTGCTCGTCATCTTCAAGGCCTAGATAGGCCTGTCTCACGTGCTCGTTAGCCATCACCGCTTCGGGCAGGCCTGAGATCAATTTCTTACCAAAATCGAGCACCATCACCTCATGGGAGATATCCATCACCACCCCCATGTCGTGTTCAATCATCACCACGGTAATGCCAAACTCTTCGTTGAGATCCAGGATATAGCGGGCCATATCCTCCTTCTCCTCCAGGTTCATCCCCGCCATCGGCTCATCGAGCAGGATGAGTTTAGGGTTAAGCGCCATGGCACGCGCCAGCTCTACCCTTTTACGCAGACCATAAGAGAGGGTGCCGGCAATGGACTTACGCACATGGGAGATGTCGAGAAAATCGATGATCTCCTCCACCTGACGACGGTGAGCCAACTCCTCTTTTTGTGCCGGCGAGGCCCAGTAAAGGGGGCCGGTAAGCCAGTTGTTCTTCATCAAGTGATGACGACCCACCATAATGTTATCCAGCACCGACATGTGGCCAAACAGCGCCAGGTTTTGAAAGGTACGCCCTATGCCGAGATCGGCGCGGGCATTGGGTCTAAGATGGGTCACATCTTGGTTATCGAAATGGATGGTTCCCTTCTGAGGCCGGTAGCGACCCGAGATGCTGTTAAGCATTGAGGTCTTGCCCGCCCCGTTGGGACCGATAATCGAGAACACGGCGCCTCGTTCGACCTCGAAACTCACATCGGTCAGGGCCTTTACCCCACCAAATGCCAGCGAGATCTGATCCACACTTAAAATGGTATCTTTCACAACCCTACTCCTTTAAACGGCAATGCCTGGGTGTCTCGGCGGTGGCAGCCAAGGGCATGGCCCCTGGCGAAATGAAACGGAAAAAAAATGGGGAGAGAGCCTCCCCTAAGAGCACTTACAAGGCATATCGCATTGAGAACTGTGCGTAGTTGGAATCGACGTTCTGGTCATCCAGGGCGAAGTTACCCACTTCGATCCCCACCGCCAATGCTGGGGTCAGGTTCTGGAACAGGTTGACGCTCCACTGGCTGCGGTCGGCATCTGACTCGTCAGTTTCGATGCGGCCATAGAGGAAGGTACTGCGCAGGGTATCTGTCCAGTAGTGGCGGTAAGCTGCTAGGTAAGAGGTGCTGGTTTCCACCTCTTCACCGATAAGATCTTTGGTCACGCCCAGACCTACGTAGCGGCCCACCTCACCTTGGTGGAACTGGAAGCGCAGATCGTCTTTACCAAAGGTGTTGATGCGACCGGCTATCGAACCACCGATGGCGGTTTCACTGTTGCCACCCAAGGTATTGAGATTGCGGCCAAGGGCCGAGATAGAAACGTTACCCCAATCACCCTTGAAGTTATAACGGGCCACCACATCTGGCAGATCGTCATTGTCGGTATCGCCGCCGTGACTCTCAGGGTTCTCGATAGAGACCTGGAAGCCGCCAATGTCGTAACGTATCTGTCCCTGACGCACGAAAGCCAGACCTACGGTAGCGCCAGCAAAATCAGCGGTTTCAGGGATAGCGCTGGTGTTCATAAAGGTGGTCCAGGTTTGACCCACGGTAAGATCTTTGTACTTGATAAAGACGTGACGCAGACGCGGATTAGCCGAATTCGACACCACCTGATTGCCACCGCCACCGAGAAAATCCATCTCGATGAAGCCCATCACATCGCCATGAACATACTTGGTATTGAAGCGGGATTCGTTGGCGAAGATACGGAACTGTGACGCGCTCTCTTCGCGCGGCACCCCCGTACCAATCCAGAAGTCACGATAGGCAACATCGCCGTTAACATAGCGAGCGTCCACCTTAAGGTAGCCGCCAAAGGACAGCTTGCCATCGTCACCAACATTAAAGTCGTAGCCGGCCATGGCAGAACTGGCCATCAGGCCGAGTGAAGTTGCAAGTGTGAGTTTTTTTATTGTTGATATCATCTTGATTATCCCCTTTTTTGGTTGCCTCCAAGATGGAGAAATGCCCGCTTGGCCTCAATTGGGAATAGGTAGTAATGCAGCGGTAGTAGACCAAAAGGCGCAAGACCTGAGGCTTAAGCCGTCAGCACTAATACTTAAGTCGATGGTGGGGAAATGCCGACTTTGGCGCCAACTGTGGTATGTTGACTTGAATAACAAAATAAAAGGAGTCAGCCGGGATGGCTTACATAAACTCCTGAAAATATAGGAAAAGTAATAGATGTTCCCAAATTGGCTATTGGTTGCCATCAGCATCAGCTATATCGGCCTGCTGTTTATCATGGCATTTCTGGGTGATAAGTACCGTGGCAAGTGGTTCTCCGGACAGCACACCATCATCTACTCTCTCTCCCTAGGCGTCTACTGTACCTCCTGGGGCTTTCTCGGCACCGCCGGTCAGGCCGCCCATAACTCCTTTTCCTATTTGCCCGTATATATTGCGCCCATTCTGCTGTTTATCTTTGCCTGGCCCTTTATTCAGCGGGTGATCCGTGTCTGCCTTAAGCTCAATATCACTTCCATCGCCGATCTGCTGGCGGCCCGTTTTGGTAAGTCGCCCCTCTTGGCCGTAGTCGTCACCTTCGTTGCCCTGTTTGGCACCCTGCCCTATATCGCGCTGCAGCAAAAGGCGATAGTGAACTCCTATGAGATCTTGCGCCAAGACCACCTGCTCTCCTCCTGGCAATTAGGCTTAGTGGTGAGCCTGATCCTCGCTGGTTTCACCATAGTGTTTGGGGTAAGGGCTATCGATGTAACCGAGCGCCATCCGGGCATGATGCTGGCCATCGCCTTCGAGTCCTTAGTGAAACTTATCGCCTACCTCACCATAGGGATCTTTGTCTCCTTCTTTCTCTTCGACTCCCCCATGGATATCTGGCGTCAGGCGACAGCGATCAATCCCATGGAAAATGAGTTTACTTACCCCAATTTAATCTCGCTGTTTGGCCTGTTGATCATTGTGATGTCTGCGTTTCTGTGTCTGCCAAGACAGTTTCAGGTGATGATCGTCGAGCTAAAATCGCAGAAACATATGCTCTGGAGTCGCTGGACCTTTCCCCTGTATGTGCTGGTGTTTGCCTTCTTCGCTACCCCACTGGGGCAAGCGGGCAACATTCTCTATGGTGACTCGCTGGAAGCCGATGCCTATGTGCTGTTTCTGCCGGTATTCAGCGGCGATATCTGGCTGGGGCTGTTTAGCTTTCTTGGCGCCATCTCGGCCGCCAGCTCCATGGTGATCATCTCAACCATCGCCCTAAGCACAATGCTCAGTAACGAGATTGTTTTCCCGACCCTTTTTAAGATCAACAATATCCAGAGCAACGACTTTCATAAGTTTCGCTCGCACCTGCTAAATATCCGTAAAGCCTTGGTATTGTTAGTGATATTTATGAGCTATGGCATGTTTCTCATCGCCCCGCCCGACACCCTGGCCTCCCTTGGCGAGGTGGCTTTTGGCGCCATAGCCCAAATCGGCCCCGCCCTGTTTGCCGCCTTTTTGTGGCGCCGGGTCACGCTGATCGGTGTCTTGGTGGGGATCACCAGTGGCTTCGCCCTATGGCTGGTGCTCAACCTGCTGCCACAACTTGGGCTCTACGGCCATCCCTTTGCCGGTAGTGAGTATTCGATGACCACCCTATCCACCCTGGTGGGGCTGTTTGTCAACGTCACGGCCATCTGGTTGGTCTCCTCCTTTACCCGCCAGAGCGTGCATGAGCAGATGCAGATAGGTCACTTTATCGAACGTCCTGAGCTGGACAAGGCACTGCCAGACGTACCTAAGCATGTGAACCCAACAGAACTCGAACTTCTGGTGGCTCGCTTTGTAGGCAAAGACAAGGCGGCTCAGGGGTTTTACTCCTTTTTATCCTGTCAGCCCCAGCCCATTTTAGATAAAAATGCCCATAACCAAGCGCTGATCTTCTTCACCGAAAATATGCTCGCCAGCGTTATGGGCTCGGCGTCGGCGCGTTTAGTGCTTTCTTGCGCCCTGCATGGGCGTGATATCGCTATCGAAGATGTGGCACAACTGGTAGAGGAAGCCTCCAGTCACCGTAAGGAATTTAGCCGCAGCGTGCTGCACAGCGCCATCGAAAACGCCAGTGAAGGGATCTCAGTTATCGATAAAGATCTTAATCTGGTGGCCTGGAACCAGCAGTATCTGAGCCTGTTTAATTATCCCGATGATCTTGTCTATATCGGTTGCCCGGTGAGGCAGCTGATTGAATACAACCTCAAATTTGGCAAGGGCTATGTGCCTAACTTGGATGAGCAGATTGAGCGGCGCCTCAACTTCCTGCGCCAGGGCAGCCGCCACAGCACAGAGCGAATCCAGCCCGATGGCAAGACAATACGCATCCAGGGTAACCCTATCCCAGGTGGAGGGTTTGTGATGATCTTCTCCGACATCAGCATGTACCGCGAAGCGGAAAAGTTGCTAAAGGAGAAAAACTTAGACTTAGAAGCCAGGGTATTTGAGCGCACCAAGCGCTTAGAACAGGCGAATCTACAGCTGGCCAAATCTAACGCCGAACTGGCCGAAGCGCTGCAAAAAGTAGAGCAGGCGCATCAGAAGAAGAGCCAATACCTCAAGGCCTGTAGCCATGATCTGCTGCAGCCCCTGTCGGCCGCGCGATTGTTCTCCTCTGCGTTCGTACAGGGCGGGCAGCTGTCAAACAAACAGAAGCAGCAGATAGGCTATATCGATAATGCCCTACAGGTGGCCAACGAGTTGCTGCTGGATCTCAATGAAGTGTCGCGTATCGAAGGAGGCACTGTGGTGCCCGAGATCACCGAGTTTGCCCTGCAAGAGGTACTGGATTCGCTGATGGAGGAGTTTAGCGCCATGGCCAGCACCACACAGGCCGATTTTAAGTGCATCAAGACCAAACTCTGGGTACGCAGCGACAAGGTGCTGCTCAGACGTATCTTACAGAACCTGATCAGCAACGCTTTTCGCTACGCCGGTGGTGGACGTATTCTGCTGGGGTGTCGCCGTCACGGTGACACTGTGGCCATTCAAGTGGTGGACGATGGCCCAGGTATCCCTGATGACAAGCAGGCGGTGATCTTCGAGCAATTTACCCGCCTACAGCACTCGGGACATGAAGGGGTTAATGGTCTGGGTCTGGGGCTGAATATCGCTCAGGGACTCGCCGAGTTGATGCAACACAGACTCACCCTGTCATCGAAAGTCAATCAGGGAAGTATCTTTAGCCTGAGCCTGGCTGCAGTGAAACCTCAGCAGCAAGATGAACAAGCAACCCAGCCCGATATTCTCACCCTCAATGGCGTCAGGGTGCTGTGCGTCGATGACGACCCCAATGTGCTGGCTGGCATGGAGGAGTTATTAAAAGGCTGGAAGTGTCAGGTGCATACGGCTTCTTCGGCGCAGCAAGCCAAGGCCTGCGTTAACCAGTTCGCCAGTAAAATCGATATCGTATTGATGGACTATCAACTGGATAATAACCTCAATGGCCTAGACCTTATGGCAGAGCTGCAAGCCCTATCCAGCCGCCCTATTCCGGCCATTCTGATCACAGCTACGATTGACGAGGAGGTGGTGCAGCGCACCAAGGCCCTGGGCTATGGTTATCTGCGTAAGATCATCAAGCCTATCGCCCTGCGCGCCGTGATGAGCGCCACCCTGGCCAATAGCCTGCATAACAACTACTCGGCCCAAGCTAATCCCCATTATAGCCTGGTGGATCCCCTGAGCGATTAAAAGCAAACGCCCCGCAGCGGACTTAAACCACTGCGGGGCATTTTCATTACTCTCGAAAGCTAGGCTTCTTCCACTTCTGTGGTTAGCGATGTCTTTTCCAGATAGAGCTGGCTCATGGCGATCACCGCCTGCGTACGGGTATGAACACCAAGTTTAAGGAAGATGGCACTGGCGTGGGCCTTGATGGTGGCCTCTGACAAACCCAACTCATAGGCGATCTGCTTATTGAGCAGACCATCGGCAAACATCATCAAGATCTTGTGCTGACGGGGTGACAGGCTGGCAATCTTACTGCTCACGCTGTCTAGGGTGATGGCGCTGAGATCGTCACACCCCGGCGGTGTCCATTGCCGACCAGCCATGACAGCATTAATCGCCTTGACCATCTGCTCGACCGAGGAGGATTTAGGAATAAAACCGGCCGCACCGAAGGACATCGCCTTGCCCACGGTGACTTTATCTTCCTGGCCGGAGATCACCACAATCCCGATATGGGGATAGGTGTTGCGAATATTAACTAAGGTATTAAATCCATGAGCATTGGGTATATTCAGATCCAATAAAAGCAGGTCTGCATCCTGATGCTGCTGTAAAATCTCATCCAGGGCCGTTACCGTTTCCGCTTCAAACAGCATCAGCTGATCGAATTGAGTGGTTAAGGTATTAACGAGTGCTTGCCTAAACAGTGGATGATCATCAGCTATTATTATTTTTAGTGGCTGTAACATTTTTGATCCCTCATATGTACTCAGCCTCAGTCTACGCGAACCTTAAAGATTATCAAACCGACCCAAAATCATTGTATCTGTGCAGCTTTGTCAGTTAACATTTACATTACAAGTAGATAGAGATATATCGCGGTGAAAAGCCGATATCTGAGCCCAGGTCAATATAGACTTATTATCTAGATTGCCACCGTATTATTTATGCTAGAGAAGAGGTTAACGCCGCCTATTTCACCTTATTTGACTAAAATGGCGCACAAAAGCAGAGCAAAAGTTCAGACATATAGGCCTGCTTGAACAAGATTCTGGGCTCACATATTCTAATCAATAAGAAGCACTGTCTTGGACGCTACCCACGAAACAGGTACGAATAGATAAAGTTGCATAAACCCGATAGAGCGAGCTTGCCTCAGGTAGTTTTGGGACACAGGGGAAACGCATTTGCCAGATAAAACAGCATTGGTGTTAGGGGGCGGCGGCGCACGCGCCGCTTACCAGATAGGGGTTCTCAAGGCGATAGTTCAGTTCTATCCCCGCAATCATGGCGTCCCTTTCAAAATCATCTGCGGCACTTCTGCTGGCGCCATCAATGGCACCTCTATCGCGACTCACGCCTCCTGTTTCCATCTCGGCGTACGCAAACTCGAATGGGTCTGGCGCCACTTTAACACCCACAAGGTCTACCGCTCCTCTTTCGGCGGCGTCTTTTCTCATTTAGCGCAAATGGCATTGATGGGACTGCAAGATGCAAAGATTAATACCGATGCCGGCAGCCTGTTCAACAACGACCCGCTACGTGATCTGCTCAATAACCTGATCAACTTTGAACGAATCGATCGCAATATTGCCAGCGGCGCCCTGCATGCCCTGAGTGTCGATACCTCCTGTTATAACTCTTCACGTTCGGTGAGCTTCTTTCAGGCAGCCAAGGAGATAGATGAGTGGAAGCGTGCCCGGCGAGGTGGCCAGCGCACGCATCTCAATACAGAACATCTGCTGGCCAGTGCCGCTATTCCTTTGGTGTTTCCCTCTATCAAGCTTAATCGCGGCTATTATGGCGATGGTTCGGTGCACCAGTTGGCTCCCTTAAGCAGCCCTATTCATTTGGGCGCAGAGAAGATCATGGTGATCAATTTAGAGAGCCCCCATAAGCAGGTCCACAAAGAGTTTGAGCATCATCCTAAGACGGCTACTATCGCAGGTCACCTGCTCGATACCATCTTCTCCGACACCCTAAATAGCGATCTGGAACGCCTGCAGCGGATCAATAGCACCCTCAACCTGATCCCCAAGGAGCGTAAACATGAGGCGTCGCTCAAGACCATAAACACCTTAGTGATAAAACCCAGCGAAGATCTCAGCCTGATCGCCGCTCAGCACTATCATGAGATGCCGATGGCGGTCAAACTGCTGCTGAGGTTAATCGGCATCAATCAACAATCGGACTCGAGTATCGTCTCCTATCTGTTGTTTGAGCAGCCCTACTGTAGCGCGCTGATTAACTTGGGTTATCAAGATGCCATGTGCCAAATCGATGAGATAAAAGCTTTCTTCAATATCGATTAGCTGCGGGGATGTAGCGCTAAGATTTGGTCACTGGCGGCCTCAGCCCACACTTGATAACTCATGGCGCTGGGGTGGAAACCGTCGCAGGCCAAGGCATCTGAGGTCAATGGCAGCTGCAAGGCGAGCAGTTCACAGGCCCTATGCCGACGGCAAAAGTCCCTTAATGCCTGATTAAAGAGCACCTCACGGCGACGCAGCATGCCGGCTAACGGTTGACGAAACCTGGGAAAGTGCCCAAGTGGAGGCAAGGGAGTCAGTAAGATCTTGGCGCTGGGAGAGGCTTGCAGCAGGGTTTCTACCAATGTCTCTGTATTAAATACCCAGCGTTTGACGCCTAAAGGCGACAGCAGATCGTTCACCCCAAGTGAGATTAACACCCAGTCGACCTCTAGCTGACAGCGCTCAAGTACCGCCAGGGTTTGCGCCGTGGTCATGCCTGATTTGGCTTCAAGCTGCCAATGGAGGCGATAATGACAGCTCAAACGTGTAGCAACTTGTCCCGCCAGCGCCTGCTGCTGAGTCATCACTCCAACACCTGCGGCGGCCGAATCTCCCAAAATCAACAGACGTAACTTTGGCCCTTCACCGAGTTCACCGCGTCTTGGGCCAGAAGGCTCGGGCAATTTAGGTGTTCGCCATTTGACCCACAGCGCCTGTGCTAACAGCAAGGGCGAGATCAAAATCAGCAAGCTATAACGTCTTACCATCCGCATAACAACTGTTTAGCCCTGTAACAGATAGTGCTCGGCCTTCTCAATACGCCTTGGTTTACCCAGAATGATCAGAATATCACCGGGGCGAATTAGCCAATCCAGCTCAGGGCTTTCCACCTCGGCACCATTACGGCGCACCGCCCTCAGCTCTACCCTAAGTCGCTCCCAGGGAATAGCCGATAGCGGCTGACCCACCACCTGTGCCCCTTTGGGTAGCGCGACAGCATGTAGCAGCTCCAGGGTAAAATCTGTTTCCTCGCCGGAGAAGAAACCGTGCAGATATTGATAGTGATTACGGCGCTCATGTTCCAGGCGCTTAAGAATTCGGGTCAGGGGGACGCCACATTGATAGAGTACCTGAGAGACCAGCATCAGACTGCCCTCTAGGGTTTCAGGTATCACCTGGCTGGCGCCAGCTTCCTCCAAAGCCTCCATGCCTTCGTCGTCACGGGTTCTGACCAAGATCTTGGCCTCTGGTGCCAGCTGACGACACAGGGGTAACACTTCATCGAGCACATGACTGCTGGTAAAAGTGAGCACAATCAGCTTGGCCTGCTTTATCTGCGCCTGCTTAAGGATCGCCCGTTTGGCCACATCGCCAAAATAGACAGGTTCACCAGCCCGGCGCGCCTCGGTCACCCTTGTCGGGTCTCTGTCGAGCACCAGATAGGGGATCGCCTCACTCTTCATAAAACGGGCAATGGTTTGCCCCACCCGGCCATAGCCTAAGATCAACACCAGCTCGCTGCTCTGTTCCATCGGCGGTATCGTCTCGCCATCGGCCAGCGGCGCCGATCTCGCCCCATGCAGACGTCTGGCGATCTCCACGCTATGACGCACCAGCCAAGGTGCCACCGCCATAGAGAGTACCGCCACCATCACCAGCTTAGTGCTGACAGTGATCTCCAACAGCTGGTAGTTGACCGCCAGTGCCAACACGACAAAGCTAAATTCCCCCACCTGAGCCAGACTAATGGCGGTCGCCACCGAGGTACGAAACGACTCCTTGGCCGCCCTCAACAGACCGAAAACGATCAGAGCCTTGGTGATGATCACTGCCACGACCAAGAGCAGCACCTGCCACCAGAAGGCTAATACCAGGCTAAAGTCGAGCAACATGCCGATAGAGATAAAAAACAGTCCCATCAAGAGATCTCTGAAGGGACGAATGTCAGCCTCTAGCTGACGCTTGTATTGGCTCTCGCCCAGCAGCATACCGGCAATAAAGGCGCCCAATGCCATAGAAAGTCCCAGCCACTGAGTTAATGCCCCGGTGACTAAAGCGACCACTAAGGTCGACAGCACAAACAGCTCATTGGAGCGCGAACGTGCCACTTCATCAAACACCTTAGGAAGCGCCCACTTACCCACGGCCATCAAGGCGATAAAGGCCAGAACCCCTTCCCCCATAGCGAGTACGATCTCTTGCCAGCTTAACACCTCACCATCGGAGGCCAGCAATGGCATAAGGATCAGCAAAGGCACAACCGCGAGATCCTGAAACAAGAGCACACTAACTGACAACTCACCATGGCGACGCCTGAGCCAGCCACGCTCGTTAAGGAGTTTCAGTACAATGGCTGTGGATGACAGTGCGATGGCCGAACCGACCACGATAGATTCGCTAAGATTAAGCCCGAATAACATGCTAATACACATGGTTAAAACGACGGTAACCGTCATCTGGGCTGAGCCTAATCCAAATACGGTGCGGCGCATGGCCCATAGCCTGGGCAGAGAGAATTCCAGACCGAGGGAGAACATCAATAGTACGACCCCCAGCTCTGCTACCGAGTGGATCTGCTGCTGAGTAAACCAATTGAATAGGGAAGGACCACTGATCACGCCAGTGATCAAATAAGCCAAGATCGCCGGCAACCCAGCACGTCTAAAGAGGGCAATCGCGACGATAGCCATCATTAACATCAAGAGGATCTTAACCAGTATGCCGTGTTCCATTAACGCTCCATTATCTGCTACCGACCAAGTACCAGGTCGGATTCCCCTATATCGCCGCAGAGCATGAGTTCAAAGCGTCAAGTTTTCACCGAAGTCAAAATACTGTCACCACGAAAGAACTCACCTCTTACAGACTAACTTAATGACTAATAAAGACAAAGTCATCATTTAGTATTAGGCACGTTTTTTGCTTTACAAACATTATCTCAGGTCCGTTACATTGTGGAGTAAAGATTATGGACTTTGCCTTAGCGACAGAATTTTCGTTTGACGAATATCGCTATCAGCCAGATCACCATCACAATTCAGCCAGTGTCCCTAATCTGGTTTCTGTTATGCAACAGTTGCATGAGAGCCTAGATCCACGGACGGTTTTTGCCTGCTACGGCAAACTCATGGGACAATACTTGCCAGTTCAAGGTGTCAGCCTTGTCTATAAAGAGTATCAGCTAAGCTGGGGCACTGAGCAAGGTCTACTAATAAAACAAAACCTTAGCCATGATGGTTTGAACGCGGTGATCGCCTATCGTCTGTCGGCGCCTCTGGTCAAGCCCCAGACAGAGCTGCTGTATCAGCTGCAATCTCTGCTGCTAAGCCCTCTGGTCAATGCCATCGCCTACCAACAGATGGCGAAACAGGCGATGCACGACTCGCTCACTCAGCTGGGTAACCGTCGCTACTATGAACAGAGCCTCAAGCAGGTTATGGCCCGCGCACTGCGCCATGATGATGCGATCACACTAGTGGTGCTGGATTTAGACAACTTCAAGAGTCTGAATGATAAGTATGGCCATCTGGTAGGCGATGAGGTGCTGTGTCAATTCGGCAAAACCCTGAATCAAGCGATCAGAGATAGCGATCAGGCATTTCGCATCGGCGGAGATGAATTTACGCTTATCGTCGAGGGGGATGCCGCCGC
Organism: Shewanella marisflavi; assembly: GCF_002215585.1. Lineage (NCBI taxonomy): Bacteria > Pseudomonadati > Pseudomonadota > Gammaproteobacteria > Alteromonadales > Shewanellaceae > Shewanella > Shewanella marisflavi. Next base: position 1,404,789 of record NZ_CP022272.1, on the reverse strand, counting down.
GGCAAGAATCTTGTGTGAACGTATCCTCGCCCTAATGGCTCAGGATAACCTGCTAAACAAATTTCAGGTACAGTGCAGCCTTGGGGCAGCTCAGTGGCATGGAGACAAGGATGCTGAGGCGCTTTACTTGCGGGCCGACAGGGCGCTTTATCACGCTAAGGCAGCCGGGCGTCGTTGCTACCGTATCGATCAAGCCTCATAAAGATAGCCCACTCAGCGCTGAAGACTATACACTGAAGGTTATACGCCAAAGACGCTGCACTGAAGATTGTGCTCTGAAGCTGCCTGCCTAGAGGGCTTCTGCTTCGAGGGTAAGCCCCCTGCTTAAGGCTAGAGCTTGAGGCCTGAGATTGAGGCTCAGAGTCAAGGGTTAGCAATAGGCCAGGTTGAACACGCAAGCGTGAACTGCCAGCCCCCTTCGCCTTCACTGGCCAGAAAACCCTTTTCGACCCAACAACCCACGGCGGCCACCAACTTATCGCCTGCGAATATCAGCGGCACGCGACTACGCTCCCATGGCGGCACGGCAAACTCCTGCCACAGTTTCTTTAGCTCTCTTCCCTTATCCCGCGAATGCGGATGACAGCGCAGCCCGCCAGGTGCGCCAAACGCCAGCCGTAAAGGCAAAGATTCATTAAGGGTTAACCTGGGCCCAGTCTCAGCCCAGCTCGCCCGCAGCTGCAATCGGCTATCGATTGGCCAGCTTAACTCGGGCGTATCGGGATGAGGGCCAACACCAGTAAGCCTTCTCCCGACTCTAGGTTCAAGCACGACAGGATCCAGATAAAGATGATGCTGAAAGCGTCTCAGCTGCATCGACTTAATGCGGATCGCCACCTGGGCATCGGCCTTCGCCGCCAGCAATTGATTAAGGATCTCGCCAAGCTGCGCCGCCGAGGGCAAGGCAAAGCCCCGATACTCGATAAAACCTCGCAGCAGATGAGGTCGCCATAGCGCTCGCTCATTGGCCAGGGCCTTAAGATCTAACACCTGATACTCAGCATGGGGCACGCTTACCAGCATGGCAGGTAAGCGAAGGCTTACCTCCTCGTCAATCAACGCCTGCTGCTCGGCGCAAAGCTGGGCACTGCGGCTGGCTGTCGCGGCAAAGGCGGGCCAGCGAGCGGTCAATGTCGGCAGCACCTCAAGGCGCAGGAAGTTGCGATCGAATCGACTGTCGAGATTGCTCTCATCTTGAATATGGGTCAGTCCTGCGGCCTTAGCGAAAGCTTCAATTTGTGCGCGAGCAACCCCAAGCAAGGGTCTGAGCATTAGGTTATCCGGGCTAAAGGCTTGCACCTCTCCCATGGCCGCTAAGCCTTTGGGGCCTAGCCCACGCTTAAGCGCCAGCAGCAAGGTTTCGAGCTGATCGTCCTGATGATGAGCGGTGAGCAGGATATCACCTGGGCTAAGCTCCTCCCTAAGCGCCGCATATCTGGCGTCCCGCGCCGCTGCCTCCAGGCTAATACGCGCGCCGCTCGCCACAGTGACACGTTTCACCGCAATTGGCAGCCCATATTCACGGGCGCGCCGCTCACAGTGCGACTGCCAGCCATCAGCATTATCACTTAGGCCATGGTGGACATGCACCAGCTGATAACTGAGCTCGCTCTTTACCTTGCTCAATTGGCTCAGCCCATAGGCAAGCACCTCAGAGTCGACGCCGCCACTGTAAGCCAGCACTAACTTAGTGCCAGCCGGCGGCGCTATCTGGGCAACCAGTTTGCTTAGTGCATCAAACGGGCAGAAGCTGTCGATAGCCATTTAGAAGAGGATCCTGACCTTATCTGAGCCGGTCAACGTCTCAAGCGCCAACATCAGCTCATCCGTGGGGTTCACTCGCCACTCATCCCCAAGCCTGAACTGCGCCTTCGCCGTCGGCTGGGCATAATTAATCACCACGGGCACACTGCCCGCTTTCCAAGGTTCTACGGCCGCCTGGAACTGACTGAGCCACTCAGGAGTCACACTGGCGCCGTCCAGATCCACCTCAACCGCGTGGGCAAAATGGCTGCGAGCCTCACCCATGTCGATAATGTTACGCGCCGTCATGCGATTGCCGCCGGAGAAATCGTCGAAACTCACTTCGCCTTCGACGATTAATATTCTGTCCTTCTCCAGCAGCTCGCCAAATTTCTCAAAGGCCTCGGTAAACAGCATCACCTCGAGGCGCGCACTCTTATCATCCAGAGTCACTAACCCCATCTTAGAGCCACGCTTGGTCATCATCACACGCGTCGCCACCACCAGGCCTGCCGCCTTAGTGGTCTTGCCGCGCTCGGTAGGATGGACATCCTTAAGCCTGCCTGAGGTGTAATGTTTAAGCTCTTTCAGGTACTGATTGATCGGGTGACCTGTCAGGTATAGACCTAAGGTTTCCCGCTCCCCTTCGAGCCAGATCTTATCGGGCCAAGGGGTACACTGAACAAATTGCTGCTTGCTATCTTCTGGCTCGCTGTTGAGCAGGCCAAACATATCGTGCTGGCCGATCGCCTCAGCCTTGGCATGTTGGTCGGCCGCGCGGATCGCCTCAGGCAAGGTCGCCATCATGGACGCGCGATGCGGCCCCAGGTTATCCAGCGCGCCGGCGCAGATCAGCTTTTCAATCACCCGGCGGTTAAGCTTTTTCAGATCCACCCGGGCACAGAAATCAAACAGATCCACAAATGGACCATCTTCACGGGCCTTGAGAATCGACTCTACCGGCCCTTCACCCACGCCCTTGATGGCGCCGATGCCGTAGACGATATTAAGGTCGTCATCCACGGTAAAACGGAACAAGCCCTTATTCACATCAGGCGGCAGCAGCGGCAGCCCCATGCGCTCACACTCATCGACCAGGGTAACAATCTTGTCAGTGTTATCCATATCGGCAGACATCACCGCCGCCATAAACTGCGCCGGGTAATGGGTCTTGAGCCAAAGGGTCTGATAGGAAACCAAGGCGTAAGCGGCCGAGTGCGACTTGTTGAAACCGTAACCGGCAAATTTTTCCACCAAGTCGAAGATCTTCATCGCCAGCTCGCCGTCGATGCCGTTCTTTTCCGCCCCCTCTTTGAAGATGCTACGCTGCTTGGCCATCTCCTCGGGTTTCTTCTTACCCATGGCACGACGCAACATATCCGCGCCGCCCAGCGTATAGCCAGAGAGCACCTGGGCGATCTGCATCACCTGTTCCTGATAGAGAATGATGCCGTAGGTCGGCTCTAGGATAGGCTTAAGGCTATCGTGCTGCCACTGAATATCGGGGTAAGAGACCTCTTCACGGCCGTGCTTACGTTCGATGAAGTTATCTACCATGCCCGATTGCAAGGGCCCCGGACGGAACAGGGCCACCAGAGCGATCATATCTTCGAAGCAGTCTGGTTGCAGACGCTTAATCAGATCTTTCATACCGCGGGATTCCAACTGGAACACGGCGGTGGTTTCATAGCGCTGCAACAGGCGGAAAGACGCCGGGTCATCCAAGGCGATCGCCTCGATGCGCACTGGCTCTTTACCTTGTTTCGCCAGATACGGATTGATCATCTGCAGCGCCCAGTCAATGATGGTCAGGGTACGCAGCCCTAGGAAGTCGAACTTCACCAGACCTGCAGTTTCCACATCGTTTTTATCGAACTGGGTGACCGGGTTGTGCCCCTCGGCATCACAATAGAGCGGCGCAAAGTCGGTGATCACGGTCGGCGCGATCACCACGCCTCCCGCGTGCTTACCGGCGTTACGGGTCACCCCTTCGAGCACCCTGCACATGTCGATGAGATCTTTCACCTCTTCGTCGGCATCGTAGGCCTCGGGCAGCGCTGGCTCGGCCTCGAAGGCCTTAGCCAGAGTCATGCCCGGCTCGGCGGGGATCATCTTAGAGATGCGGTCGACAAAACCATAAGGATGGCCAAGCACACGGCCCACGTCGCGCACTACGGCCTTAGCCGCCATGGTACCGAAGGTGATGATCTGTGATACGGCGTCGCGGCCATAGAGTTCGGCTACGTGGTCAATCACCTCGTCTCGCCTGTCCATGCAGAAGTCGACATCGAAGTCGGGCATGGAAACACGCTCGGGGTTAAGGAAACGTTCGAACAGCAAATCGAATTCCAACGGATCCAGGTCGGTGATCTTCAGCGCATAGGCCACCAAGGACCCCGCACCCGAACCACGCCCCGGCCCGATAGGAATACCGTTGTCCTTACCCCACTGGATGAACTCCATTACGATAAGGAAGTAGCCGGGGAAGCCCATGTTATTAATCACGGTGAGCTCGACATCAAGACGCTCGTCATATTCGCCGCGTTTCTCGGCGCGCTCCGCCTCATCGGGAAACAGGAACTCCAAACGCTCCTCAAGGCCCTTCTTGGACACCTCGACCAGAAAGTCTTCGATGGAGAGATCGCCCGTGGGGAAATTAGGCAGGAAGTACTCTCCTAGCCTCACGGTGACGTTACAACGCTTGGCGATCTCCACACTGTTTTGCAGCGCCTCGGGAATATCGTCAAACAGCTCACACATCTCATCTTGGCTGCGGAAATATTGCTGTTCACTGTAACGCCGAGGTCGCCTAGGATCCGCTAGAGTAAAGCCGTCTGAGATGGCCACACGGATCTCATGGGCCTCAAACTGCTCGGGTTGCATAAACACCACCTGGTTGGTGGCGACCACAGGCAAGTCTTTCTGCCCCGCCAGCTCGACCGCCATATGCAGGTAACGCTCTTCATCAGGGCGACCGGTACGGATCAGCTCAAGGTAGTATCGATTTGGAAAATGGGTTTGATAGAAATCCACCAGGGACTCGACCTGGCCACGGTTTCCCTTAAGCAGCGCCTTACCCACATCGCCATCTTTGGCGCCCGAGAGTAAGATCAGTCCCTCGCTGTATTTTTCAAGCCAGGCCTGGTCGATCGCCGCCCTATCTTTAACATGACCACGCAGATAGGCATCACTGATCAACAAGGTGAGATTCTTATAACCCTGATTGTTCATCGCCAGCACGGTCAGCGAGCAAAACTCATCGTCAAACCCCGGCACCAGCATAGCGAAATCACAACCCACGATGGGCTTGATCCCCGCACCATGACAGCCGCTATAGAACTTAACCAAACCACACAGGTTGGTATTGTCGGTCAGCGCCAGCGCCGCCATCTCATATTCGGTCGCCTTGGCGAGAATAGGCTTGACCTTGGCAAGGCCATCAGACATGGAAAAATCACTGTGGACGCGCAGGTGCACGAAACGAGGTTCTGACATAGTTAGCTAATTTCTTTTTTTATCGGCAGGTTATCGCCTTGAAAGAGTAACAGAGTCGCGCCCCAGGCACCAGTCGCGGGCCGAGGGCACTTCGCCATTTAACAAGCGTCTAAACGCTCCTTGACGGGGCGGAAACTCTTACGGTGTTCGGGCAATACCCCATGGGCCTCAAGCGCCTCGAAATGAGCCTTGGTGGGATAACCCTTATGCTGAGCAAAGCCATACTCTGGATAGCGTTTATCCAGGACTTCCATCTCTCGGTCACGCACGACTTTAGCGACGATCGAGGCGGCGCTGATGGCCGGGATTAAGCCGTCACCCTTGATCACTGCGTGTCCCTCAAGGCTCGCATCTTCAAATGCTGGCACACGGTTACCGTCGATCAGCACCCTATCGGGCCTGGCACGTAAGCCTGCCACGGCGCGCTGCATCGCCAACATGGTGGCGTGTAATATGTTGAGTTCATCGATTTCCTGTGGTGAGCAGCGCCCGACACTGACATCCAGCGCATTGGCCAAGATCGCCTCATAGAGGGCATCGCGCTTCTTCTCAGACAGCTTTTTTGAGTCGTTAAGCCCGGCTATCGGTTTATTGGGGTCCAGCACCACGGCGGCCGTCACCACATCACCGACTAAGGGACCACGGCCCACCTCATCGACGCCGGCATAAAATCCGCAGCACAGCTCGTCGATCTGCGCCTGGGTAATATCTTTATATATAGCCATCTATTTTGCCTCAACGAGTGTAACAACCGCCTGAGCGGCCCGTTGGCTGGCATCACATCTGAGTTGATGATGCAGCGCGGTAAAGGTATCTATCAGCGGCTGATGATCGCCATCAAGCTGCTTGGCAACAGCATCGGCTATCTTATCGGCAGTGCAATCAGCCTGAATCAGTTCAGGAATGATCTCTTTGCCAGCCAACAAGTTGGGCAGCGAATAATGCTCGATCTGCATCATTCCTTTGGCGATACGGTAGGTTATTGGCGATACGCGGTAGGCCACCACCATGGGGCGTTTGACTAACATGGCCTCCAATGTCGCCGTGCCCGAGGCCAGCAAAATTGCATCAGCAGCCGCCATCACTGTGCGTGATTGGCCTTCCACCAAATGAATGTCGAGATCCGGTGCGTGGGCCTTAAGGGCCTGCTCAAACTGAGCGCGGCGCTTGGCATTTACCAGCGGAGTCACAAACTTAAGGTCAGGATACTTTTGCCTTAATTTTACCGCCGCCTGCACAAAAGGTTCGGCCAGCTGCTTAAGTTCACCGCCACGCGAGCCAGGTAAAATCGCGAGATACTCGGCATGAGCATCTAACCCCAGCACTTCTCGGGCAGCGAGCTTATCACTTTGTAGCGGAATATCGTCAGCCAGAGTGTGGCCAACAAAGGTACAGGGCACATTATGTTCATCGTAGAAGGCTTTCTCGAACGGCAGCAGAGACAACACCATGTTGGTCGCCTTGGCTATCTTGAAGATCCGCTTAGGACGCCAGGCCCAAACAGAAGGGCTGACATAATGAACCGTCTTGATTCCCTGAGCCTTGAGTTTCAACTCCAAACCGATATTAAAGTCAGGCGCATCGATTCCAATAAAGCAGTCAGGCTTTAAGCTGGTGATCTCTTCAATGAGGGTTTTTCTTACCTTAAGCAGGCGCGGCAGGCGTGACAACACCTCAACCAGCCCCATTACTGCAAGCTCTTCGAAAGAAAACAGGGACTCAAACCCTAAAGCGTCCATTTGCGGGCCACCAATGCCAACAAAACGTGCATCCGGGTATTGCTGTTTCAGCGCCTTAATCAGGCCTGCACCGAGAATATCGCCTGATAGCTCCCCCGCCACCATGGCAAAGACTTTTTGATTGCTCTGATTCATCTTCTGTTACTTGCTTATACCAATCGTAATAAATAATGGATCATTCTTGCTTGTTAAAATGCTCGATAACGGCATTAGTATTTTTAATTGTAGAATAACTACTTATCTAAAAATCCTGCTTTGTTCTCAAGCGTTTTTCCTGCGCTATTTCTGATCACTAACTTACTGTCATTGCTATTACTGAAAATAAAAAAAGCCCGTGAACACGAGCTTTTCTTCGATAACTAATACCGATTAACGCGACCGATTAACGAATAATGCCTCGGTTCGAGTTGACCACAAAGTCCATCAGTAACTGAACCTGCTCATCCTGGGCATCTTCTCCCAGAGCGGCAACCGCTTCTTCAACCGTCAAGCCCTTACGATACAAGGTCTTGTATGCACGGCGCACGGCCAGTTGGCTCTCTTTAGAAAAACCACGGCGCTTGAGGCCTTCACTGTTCAGGCCACGAGGGATAGCAGGTTGACCCGATGCCATCACGAAAGGCGGCACATCTTGCAGGACGAGTGAGCAACCAGCAGTAAAGGCATGGGCACCGATATGTACAAACTGATGCACACCTGTCATGCCACCCAAAATCGCCCAATCACCCACGTGTACGTGGCCGGCGATTGAGGCATTATTGGCCATAATCACATTATTACCCACCACACAGTCGTGAGCGATATGCACATAGGCCATAAATAGGTTGTTGGAGCCGATACGGGTCTCGCTGTTATCCTGCACAGTACCACGGTGAATGGTAACAGACTCACGGATCACATTGTTGTCGCCGATAATGAGTCGGGTCGGTTCGCCAGCATATTTCTTATCCTGACAATCCTCTCCCACTGAGGCGAACTGAAAAATTCGGTTACCCTTACCGATAACCGTTGGGCCTTTAACCACCACATGGGAACTCAGATGACAATCGTCACCGATCTCTACATCTGGGCCAATGTAGGTCCAAGGGCCGATGGTAACATTGTTACCGATTTTGGCATCTGGGTGTACAAATGCTAACTTATCAATCACTTGGCTATCTCTCTGCGGGCACACATGATCTCTGCTGAACAAACTAGTTCACCATCGACCTTAGCTTCACCTGTGAATACGCCAATCCCGCGGCGCTCTTTGATCATTTTAACTTCGAAATGAAGTTGGTCACCTGGCTCGACCACACGCTTAAAACGAGCGTTGTCGATACCGGCGAAATAGTACAAGGTATCGTTAGAAGGCACGTCGCTCATGGTTTTAAACGCTAACAGACCGGTTGCTTGGGCCATAGCTTCAAGGATCAAGACACCTGGCATAACGGGCGCTACAGGGAAATGGCCTTGGAAAAACGGCTCATTGATGGTGACATTTTTGATCGCATGCAGTGTTTCACCTGGCGTAAAGTCCAGGACTCTATCGATCAATAAAAACGGATACCTGTGAGGTAAAAACTTCAGGATCTCTTTGATATCCATTGTATTTAATTGATTTGACACTCAATAACTTCCTTAGCTGCCCTCAGGCAGTTAATCATCTGATTTAACGTTTTTTTCAAGCTTGTTCACGCGCTGGAACAACTCATCAAGTTGCCTGAATCTGACGGTATTACGTCGCCACAACTTGTTCTCCATCGCAATAGTAGCAGAAGAGTATACACCAGGCTCTCGAATAACACTCGTCACATTGGTGCCACCTGAGATGTGGGTACCGTCAGCAATCGAAAGATGCCCGGCCACTGCACTGCAGCCGCCTATGATACAGTATTTACCTATGGTACAACTACCTGCAAAGGTAGAACTACCGGCCAATGCCGTGTTTTCACCAATAATCACGTTATGGGCTATCTGCACCTGATTATCGATAATCACACCATCGTGGATCTCTGTATGATCCAGCGCGCCGCGGTCAATACTGGTAGAAGACCCGATTTCCACGCGATTGCCGATACGTACCCCACCGGTCTGCGGGATCTTAACCCACTGACCACGCTCATTGGCATAACCAAAACCATCTGAGCCGATCACTGTGCCCGAATGAACAATACAATCCGTGCCCAAATGTACGTCATGGTATAGGGTCACATTGGCCCAGAGGATAGTATTAGAACCAATGATCACATCCTGGCCGATGACACAGCCTGGACCTATCTGAACATTCTCACCCAAGATAACATTGGCACCAATGACTGCATTGGCACCAATGGCCACGCCTTCACCCAGTTGAGCACTGGGATCGACCACGGCGGTAGCGTGAATCGCCTCGGCCGCCTTTGGGGTGGTATCGAGCAGCTGCGCAACACGAGCAAAACCCACATAGGGGTCATTTAAGATGACGGCGTTGCCATCAAATTGCTCGGCCATCTTTGGTGATAGCAATACCGCCGATGCACTTGTGCCAGCTAGCTGACTCTGGTATTTCGCATTTGCCAGGAAGGAGATCTCTCCTTCCTGAGCCTTTTCCAGCGTGGCGACACGATGAACTACCAAAGTGTCGTCACCCTTTACCTCAGCATTAAGATGGGTCGCTATCTCTCTTAATGTATAACTTGTCATCGAGTATTAGCCTTTGCTCAGGACTTCAACAACCTTGTTGCTGATATCTGATTCAGGCTTAACATAGATCACAGCGCCACGCTGAAGTACTACGTCATACTTTTCTTTCTCGGCAATCTCGCTGATCGCCTTTTGTACTTTAACCAGCAACTTGTTCTGCTCTTCACCGTTACGACGACGCATATCTTCATCAAGGGCCTTACCCTTTAGCTGTAGCTCAGCCTTGAGAGATTCCATTTGACGCAACATGTCAGTTTTTTGTGTTTCACTCATCAGCGCTGCATCGCGTTGTTGCTTTTCAAGCATGCCACGAAGCTCTTCTTGCATCTTCTGAACACCAGCAACACGATCGCCAAACTCAGTCTTCAGTGTTTTGCTCACTTCTTCGCGCTGTGGTAGCTGCTCAAAAACCGCCTGCATATCGACTACGGCAATTTTTTCAGCTTGTGCCGCCAGAGGAGCACCTAAAAGAACCAAAACCATCATTGCGCGATTAAACATCTTATTCAAAATAAACTCCTTATTATCAGCAAAACTTGCCGATGATTTATAAATTAAATTAGTTCTACTTTAGAAAGTTTTACCAATGTTGAACGAGAAGATCTCTGTATCGTCATCTTCATATTTTTTGATTGGCCATGCAAGGCTAAATACCATAGGTCCCATAGGCGACAACCACTGGACGCTCATCCCTGCCGATGCACGAATACGCCCTGGATCGGAATAGTCCTCTAATTTGTCAAATTGCTCCACAGGTAGGAAGCGATAAGCGTCATAGTTGAACTCAGTATCCCAAACGTTACCCGCATCAATAAAGAAGCTGGTACGTACCGAGTTGGTGTACGCCTCATCCAAGAAAGGTGTTGGTACAATCATCTCGAGGCTTGCCGTCGCGATGGCGTTACCACCAATAGAGCGACCGTCACTTACCGTGACACGGTTTGGATCCCCAGGCAAGGTACAAGTATCACCCGCTGGATCTGGCGAACAAGGCTCGCTGCCACGATAGAGATAGAATGAACGCGGACCCACTGAGTTAGACTTAAAGCCACGCAGTGAGCTCGAACCACCCGAGTAGTAGTTTTCCCAGAAAGGTAGGATCTGATCGTTATCATTATACTGACCATAACCGTTACCGTAACCCAGACGCGCCTTAGTTAAGAGCACGAAGCTGTGGCTGCGGTTGATTGGCCAGTAAAAACTGGTATCAAAATCGGCCTTAAAGTACTGCAGATCTGAACCTGGAATCGTCATCTTTCCGCTCAGACGCTGTGATGAGCCATCGGTTGGGAAAGTACCACGGTTTAGCGTGCTGCGGTACCAACCTGCGGTTAGCTCAAAGTTATCGAACGACAGATCAGCATTTGGATCGTTAGCATCACGGTAGATGTTGTAGAAACGCAGCGCCTGCTCGTAGGCAGAGATCTCCGAAATACTGTTGTGACGATAACCGATACCACCGTTGAGACGGTTGTATTCATTGATCGGGAAACCTGAGTTAAGCGCCACACCATAAGAGCTGTTCTTATAGCGCTCAAGGTTCGCTTCCTGCGCATCAAACTCGTTCCAGTAGATGCTACCACCTAAACTCACACCGTCTTTGGTAAAGTACGGGTCGGTATAGTTAATATTGACGTTCTTAGAATACTTGTTGGTATTGAGGTTAATCCCGGCCTGGTTACCCGTACCTAAGAAGTTACTCTGTTGTACACCAAACTGTAGGCTTAAGCCTGATTCGGTACCATAACCCACACCCGCGTTAAACGAGCCTGATGGCTGCTCTTTCACGGTAAAATCAACATCCACAAGATCGTCCGTGCCAGGCACTTGTACGGTTTGTGTATCAACGGTCTCAAAATAACCTAGACGGTTAAGACGGGCTTTGGACTGCTCGACCTGCGCCGAGTTCAACCAAGCGCCTTCCATCTGACGCAGCTCACGACGCATCACTTCATCTTTGGTCACTTGGTTACCAGTGAAGTTAATGCTACGCACGTAGACGCGCTTACCCGGCTTGATATTAACGTTGAGGGCCACTTCTTTGGTCTCATCGTCAATCTCTGGATAGGTTTTCACCTCAGGGTAGGCATAGCCGAAACGGCCCAGATATTTGCCATACATCTCTTCGGTAAACGTAACGTCTGCGCCGTTATAGGTGTCACCTGCTTTAATTGGCAAAATCGCCTGCATCACCTCTTCACGGCCCATGAGATCACCAGTCAGGTTAACTTCCTTAACCTTATACTGCTCACCTTCATTGACGTTAATCGTGATATAGAGGCCTTTACGATCCGGCGTCATAGCAACCTGAGTTGAGGTCACATCGAAACGGATATAACCCCGGTTGTGGTAGAAGGTCTTGATGGTTTCAAGGTCAGCCTGGAGCTTCTGCTTCTGATAGCGACGCTCACCAAAGAGATCCCACCACGCCACAAAGTCTTTCAGCTCTAGCATACCGATCAGCTCAGCATCGCTAAATATTGTATTGCCGACCACGTTGATCTGGCGAATCTCAGCCGCCAAACCTTCGGTAAACTTAAACTTCAATTCGACACGGTTACGTGGCAAGTTGATCACCTGGGCTTCAACCTTGGCGCCATACTTACCCACACCATAGTAGAAATCCTGCAGGCTCTTCTCAATACCACTGAGCATGGTACGATCCAGCGACTCACCCGTCTTAACGCCACTGCCGTCGAGACTCTCTTGAAGCTGCTCGTCCTTAATATCTTTGTTGCCTTCAAAGGTAACAATGCTGATAGTGGGTCTTTCTTTGACCGTCACCACCAATACGCTACCGTCGCGACTGACTTCGATATGCTCAAAGTTAGTCGAAGAATACAGACTCTTGATCGCCTGCTGCAGGCGCATCTCATCCACTGTATCACCGACTTTGATCGGAATATTGAGCAAAGCTGCACCCAGCGCAACGCGTTGCAGTCCCTTAACCTGAATGTCGGTCACTTCAAAAGGCTGGAATGTGTCGGCCCAACCCTTCCCTGATAAAGACGCACCGACTAATAACATCGAGGCAAAAATTTTATTCAATCTCATAGAGCACTTCTAATTATGTGTGTGTCCTTGCTCAGAGTCGGGAAAAATCATTGAAAAGGGCGATACTCATCAACATTAGCAGCAAGGCTGCCCCAAATCTGAATCCAATTTCCTGCACCTTTTCCGGTACAGGCCTGCCTGTGATCACTTCGATGAAGTAATATAACAGATGCCCGCCATCAAGCACGGGTAAAGGCAATAAATTAATAATGCCTAAGTTCACGCTGATTAATGCCAGGAATCCCAAAAAGTAAACTAAACCATAGTTAGCGCTATTCCCTGCTCCTTGCGCAATGGAGATAGGTCCACTCAAATTCTTCACCGATACATCACCGGTAAATAATTTGCCAATCATCTTAATGCTGACCGATACAAGTTGCCACGTTTTATCTGCGGCCACCCATAGGGATTCACCTACGCCATATTCGAGTTGCAAACGCATCTCTTCAGGCCAAGGAGCTTGAGTGGGCGCAACCCCTATCACGCCTTCCACCTTGCCACCTTCTATGGTTCTGGCTTTAGGGGTCACATTCAATCGTAACTGCTCGCCATCGCGTCTGACGGTAACCGTCAACGGCTTATCGGCAGAGGCTTTTATCTTGGCAACAAACTGATCCCAGTCACCGTAGCGCTCGCCATCCACCGCCACTAAGGTGTCACCCACTCGAATGCCGGCATCGTAGGCGGCACCATCTTCAGCGACAAGGCCTAACTTAGGTGTGATAGCGGGCCTAAAAACATTGAGCCCTAAAGAGGTGATGGGAGACTCTGTCTCTGGATTAAATTTCCAGTTGCGAGTATCAAGCTTATAGGTGCGCTCCTCGCCCATTACGCCAGACAGCGGCGCCAGAGTCACATCGATAGCGTCATCGCCGATATGACCTACTAAGGCATAGGTCACCTCTTCCCAGTTACGCACGCTGCGATCGCCAACGGCAATCACTTGCAAAGGTTTGTTTACCTGAATAACCGCCGCGGGCGAGTCAATTTGAGTCGACTCAATGACGGGCTTAATCGAGGGAACACCGATGAGATACATGATATAGAGTGCAAAAATGGCAAACACAAAGTTGGCCATAGGACCTGCACCCACTATGGCGATGCGTTGCCACACAGACTTACGGTTAAACGCCTGCTCTTTCAATTCATCTGGCACAGTATCGACCCGCTCATCGAGCATCTTGACGTAACCGCCAAGGGGGATCATGGCCACGACATATTCGGTACCATCGGCGCCCACTTTGCGCCAAATAGCCTTACCGAAGCCGATAGAAAAACGCTCGACCTTCACGCCACATCGTCTGGCCACCCAGAAATGGCCATATTCATGGGCTGTGATAAGCATTCCTAAGGCAATAATAAATGAGCCTAAGTTCCACAAAAAGTCTAGCATTCCTCTCCTTATCTCTGCTTATAGCCAGGCCGTTATTACAGCCTGTTCAGGTATTCGTTCGCCACTCGGCGGGCCTGGGTATCCAGTGCCAATATATCTTCTATGCTGTCTAAACTCTGCTGCGCCAATTGAGTCAGGCAATACTCGTTTACCCGCGCAATATCGGTGAAGCGTATCTGGCCAGCTAAAAAAGCCGCTACCGACATCTCATTGGCCGCATTCAGTACAGTGGTGGCTTCCTGTCCCTGCTCACAGGCATCTATGGCTAACTTCAAGCAGGGGAAACGCGTAAAATCGGGTTCAAGAAAGCTTAACTGTCCGACTTTGAAAAAATCTAAAGGTTCAACACCGGCCAAAATTCTTTCTGGATAGGCCATGCAATGAGCAATAGGGGTGCGCATATCCGGGTTACCCATCTGGGCCAGCACACTACCATCTTTATATTGCACCATTGAGTGAATCACGCTTTGCGGATGCACCACAACCTTTAATTGTGCTTTGGTGGCATTAAACAACCAGCGCGCCTCGATATACTCAAGCCCCTTGTTCATCATGCTGGCGGAATCGACCGAAATCTTACGCCCCATAGACCAGTTAGGGTGTTTGCACGCCTGATCGGGCGTCATCTGGCTAAGGGTATTAAGATCCGAGGTGAGAAAAGGTCCACCAGATCCCGTCAGCAAAATATGAGAAATACCCGCCGAGGTGAGATCGCACACACCAACAGATTGCTGCACAATTTCTGGCAGACACTGGAAAATGGCGTTGTGCTCGCTATCGACTGGCAACACGGTTGCCCCAGAAGCTTGCATGGCATCGATAAACAATCGCCCAGACATCACCAGTGATTCTTTGTTAGCCAGCAGTACCCTTTTCCCCGCCTTAACTGCCGCTAGCGTAGAAGGTAGACCTGCTGCGCCGACAATTGCTGCCATCACGGTATCAACCTCTGGCAAAGCCACTATGCTTGCCAGTTCATCTTCGCCCGATGAAACAGTTATCGCCATATGCGGCGGTAAACGACGCTGCAATTCGGCAGCGGCTTGAGGGTCGACCATATGGGCTATCGATGGATTGTGTTTAAGACACAACTCCAGCATCTTGTCGACACTGCGGTGCGCCACTAGGGTATGCACCGAATAGTCTTCAGGATTTTGCTCGATAACACTCAGGGTACTGGCACCGATAGAACCTGTGGCGCCAAGAATCACCATATTCTGCATGGTTACATCCAAAATGCGATATAAATAAGGGTAAATATAGGCAGCGCCGCGGTCAGACTATCAATACGATCCAGCACACCACCATGACCCGGTAATATGGTCCCCGAGTCCTTGATGTCGGCCACACGCTTAAACATGCTTTCAGACAGATCGCCAAGGGCCGAGACCAATGCCACAAACAAGGTTACCCCTATGACTAAGGCTAATTCTTGCTCGGGTGAGACCATCATGATGCCGGCAACCACAATCATAGTAGTGACCAATCCACCAATCAGCCCTTCAAGGGTTTTTGCTGGGCTAACATTCGGCATCAGCTTATGTTTACCGAGCGCCTTACCGGCAAAGTAAGCACCAGAGTCTGCGGCCCATACGGTGAGCATCACCAAAAAGACCAAGGCGCCGCCATAATAGGGCATACTCGCCGAACTCAGGGCTTTTAGCGCAATCAGCGCGGTAAAACAGGGAACTAAGGTCAATTGGCCAAACATGGATTTTAGCATGTGGCTCTTGGCCCACAGGGCGGAACTCTTAGGATAGGTGAGTACCAATATCAGTGAGATAGCCCACCACATGGCGCCAATCAAAGTGATCGCCAGGTAGACGGGATGCATTTGACCTTTAAACCAGACTTCTTGTGCTGGCACCAGAAGGTTGAGTGCCACCAACAAAATACCTATGGTTAGCGTAAAACTCCATTGTGTCACATTACAGCGCTTGTCGATAATGCGCCCCCACTCCTTTGCAGCAATCAGAAACACCGCAACCAGGGCCCATGAAAAATACTCCACAGGGAAAAAGAAAATGGCCCCCATCACCAATGGGATTAACCATGCTGCTGTTATTATTCTAAGTTTTAGCAAAACTTTCCCTCTATTCTTATTTACTCAGCCTGTAAAGTCTCAACTTGAGAACCCGTTAATCCAAAACGGCGCTGTCGGGTAGCAAATACGGCTACCGCATCTTTAAAGGCTTGCTCGTCAAAATCTGGCCATAATACATCAGTGAAGACTAACTCCGCATAAGCCGCCTGCCATAACACGAAGTTGCTGATACGAAAATCTCCACCGGTTCGAATCATTAAATCAACTTCCGGCTGATTTTGCATGCTTAAATGCTGACTTAGCGCCTCTTCGGTGAACTGACTGCTGCTCATTTCACCAGATTCCACCTTTTGGGCTAAGGTTTGCGCCGCCTGCATGATATCCCAGCGGCCACCGTAGTTGGCAGCGACATTAAGGATCAGGCCATCGTTATTCGCTGTCTTCTCCATCGCCGAGGCGATCTGCTTCTGTAATCGGGCAGAAAAACGACTGGTATCCCCTATGATGTTTAACCGTACACCGTTTTTATCCAGCAGTTTGATTTCCCGCTGCAACACGGTAAAAAACAGCTCCATCAAGAGGCTGACTTCTTTCTCGGGTCTGCGCCAGTTCTCACTGGAAAACGCAAACAGGGTTAACGAACCTATCCCCATCTCTCGCGCCATACTTACGGCACGACGAACAGTCTTCACACCAGCCTTATGGCCGACAACGCGAGGCTTACCCTGCGCCTGTGCCCAGCGTCCATTACCATCCATGATGATAGCCACGTGCTTGGGAATCGACTGTTTAACTAACTCTGTGAGTGCTTCATTAGATAACTCAGAGCCAGATTGAGATTCGATTGACATCTATTACAACCCTTAAAAATAGCAAACGCCGTGTAGTATACCCCTACACGGCGTGCGAACTCTAGTAACGAAACAGGGAGATTAGACTTCCATCAACTCTGCTTCTTTTGCCGCCAAGATCTCATCGATCTGCTTGATGTGCGCATCGGTAAACTTCTGAATTTCATCTTCAGTGCGACGTACATCATCTTCAGTACACTCTTTCTCTTTCTCTAGCGCTTTCACGTCAGAGTTAGCGTCACGGCGTACGTTACGTACCGCGATACGACCGTTTTCGGCCTCAGCGCGAACCACTTTGATCAGGTCTTTACGACGCTCTTCAGTCAATGCTGGCAGTGGAATACGGATAGTCGTACCGGCAGACATAGGGTTTAGGCCCAGATCTGAACTCATGATGGCCTTTTCTACCGCTGCGATCATTGTGGTATCAAAAACGGTAATCGCCAAAGTACGAGAATCTTCAATAGAAACGTTGCCTACCTGCTTAAGCGGTGTCAGCGAGCCATAGTAAGGCACCTTGATTGAATCAAGCAGACTTGGATGAGCACGACCAGTACGTACTTTAGCCATTTGATTCTTAGTCGCTTCAACACATTTCGCCATACGGCTCTTGGCATCTTGTTTGATTTCGTTAATCACGTTTAATATCCTTTAATTCGTTCGTATCAGGTTTATTTATTCGGCAGTCTTACGGCTACTTCTAATAAGCGTACCTTCATGGTCACCCATAATAACACGTCGAAGCGCACCAGGCTTGTTCATATTAAAGACTAAGATAGGCATATCGTGATCTCTTGCAAGGGTAAATGCAGCAAGATCCATCACTTTCAATTCTTTTTCGAGCACTTCGCCATAGCCCATCTCATCATATTTTACTGCTTCTGGGTTTTTGACTGGATCGTCGGAGTAAACACCATCAACCTTAGTCCCCTTGAGCACAACCTCGGCTTCAATCTCGATTCCACGTAAACATGCCGCAGAATCTGTAGTGCAGAAAGGATTACCTGTACCGGCCGCAAAAATCACCACTCGACCAGACTTGAGCAAGCTGATCGCTTCAGCCCAATTGTAGTCGTCACAGACACCTTTAAGCGGGATTGCTGACATCAGACGCGCGTTTACATAGGCTCTGTGCAGCGCATCACGCATCGCCAAGCCATTCATTACGGTAGCCAACATGCCCATGTGGTCACCCACTACACGGTTCATGCCCGCTTTTGCCAGGCCTTCACCACGGAAGAGGTTACCACCACCAATCACAACACCTACCTGAATACCAAGCTCAACCAGCTCTTTAATCTCTTGTGCCATACGATCTAGCACCTTGGGATCGATGCCAAAGCCCTCTTCGCCCATTAAGGCTTCGCCACTCAGTTTGAGAAGAATACGTCGAAAAGCAGGTTTTGGATTTGTGCTCATAGTTGTTTATCCTGATAAATGCCGATGGGTAACGAGCCAATTATATCGAAAAAAGTGCGCTGTGCAGTAATCTAATTGGCATAATAAAACCGCAGCGAATGCTGCGGTTTTTAGGGTATCTTACAACTGGCGATTACGCCTTAGAAGCGGCGATTTGCGCTGCAACTTCAGCAGCAAAATCTTCTTCTTTCTTCTCGATACCTTCACCAACTTCTAAACGAATGAAGTTAGTTACTGTTGCGCCTTTCTCTTTTAAGATTTCGCCAACAGTCTTCTTAGGCTCCATGATGAAAGCTTGACCAGTCAGAGAAACCTCACCGGTGAACTTCTTCATACGACCAGCAACCATCTTCTCAGCGATCTCTTGAGGCTTGCCTTCGTTCATCGCGATTTCGATCTGAACGGCTTTCTCTTTTTCAACAACTTCAGCTGGTACGTCTTCTGGGTTAACGTATTCAGGCTTAGAAGCCGCAACGTGCATAGCAACGTGCTTCAGAGTCTCTTCGTCAGCTTCACCAGTTACAACAACACCGATACGGTCGCCGTGACGGTAAGAAGCTTGGCTAGCACCATCGATGTACTCAACGCGACGAACGTTGATGTTCTCACCGATTTTAGCAACTAGCGCAACACGAGTTTCTTCGAACTGAGCTTGTAGGTCGGCAATAGATACTTTGCCAGCTGCAGCAACATCCAGTACTTCGTTAGCAAATGCTAGGAAGTTAGAGTCTTTTGCAACGAAGTCAGTTTGACAGTTAACTTCTAGAAGTACTGAGAAACCTTCGCCTTGCTTGATCAGGATAGTACCTTCAGCAGCGATGTTACCCGCTTTCTTAGCAGCCTTCGCAGCACCGCTCTTACGCATGTTTTCAATCGCTAGCTCAATGTCACCATTGGTTTCAGTTAGCGCTTTTTTACAATCCATCATGCCAGCGCCAGTACGCTCGCGTAGTTCTTTAACTTGGGCAGCAGTAATTGCCATTGTTAAATCCTCTATAGGTAACTCTACAAATCAAATGTGAAAAAACAGGGGCCTTAAGGGCCCCTGTTCACCAATAAACTATCTTTGGTTAATAAGGGCGATGAAATTCATCTCGCCTTTATTATTCAGCTTCTACGAAACCGTCTTGCTCAGCTTGTACAGCTAGGTCTTGACCACGACCTGCTTTAGCAGCCGCTGCAACTGACTCAACGTAAAGACGAATAGCGCGCATCGCATCATCGTTACCAGGAACGATGTAGTTGATGCCGTCTGGAGAAGAGTTAGTATCAACAACAGCAACAACTGGAATACCTAGGTTGTTAGCTTCTTTAATAGCGATATGCTCATGGTCAGCACCGATAACGAAGATAACGTCAGGTAGGCCGCCCATGTTCTTGATACCACCAAGAGACTTTTCTAGCTTCTCAAGCTCACGAGTGCGCATTAGCGCTTCTTTCTTAGTAAGCTTGTCGAAAGTACCGTCTACAGACTGGCTTTCAAGGTCTTTTAGACGCTTGATTGATTGACGAACTGTTTTCCAGTTAGTCAACATGCCGCCCAACCAACGGTTGTCAACGTAGAATTGATCACAAGAAATTGCTGCTTCTTTGATCGCTTCGCTTGCAGCGCGCTTAGTACCCACGAAAAGTACTTTACCTTTCTTAGATGCTACGTTGCTGATGAACGCTAGTGCTTCATTGAACATAGGCACAGTGTGCTCTAGGTTAATGATGTGTACACCGTTACGAGCGCCGAAGATGAAAGGCTTCATCTTTGGGTTCCAGTAACGAGTTTGGTGACCGAAGTGAACACCGGCTTGAAGCATGTCGCGCATTGAAACTGTAGTCATTTTTTTACCTTAAAAATTAGGGGTTAGACCTCCACGCATCCCATATCTCCGACCTAAATAGGCACCCCGAAGAACGTGTCGATACGTGTGTGATTTAGTATTTAGTCATAGCCATGTATAATGGCCGCCACATTCACTCTTTAATGATGCATCAAGCGATGTCATCAACAAGAGTCAAACATAACGGCGCGCTTTATACCATAATATCGACGCCAACACAAATTTTTAGCGCCCCGAGGCGTCTCAAAATTGACGACAGACACAACAGAGAAAGCTTAATGAGTATAGTGATAAAAACAGCCGAAGAGATCGAAAAAATGCGCGCGGCGGGTAAACTTGCCGCCGAGGTATTAGAGATGATTGCCCCTTATGTCAAAGCCGGGGTGACCACCAATGAACTCAATGATATCTGCGCTAAATACACGGAAGAGCAAGGCGCAATTTCGGCACCGCTTGACTACCACGGCTTTCCAAAATCTATCTGTACTTCTATCAACGAAGTCATCTGCCACGGTATTCCCAGCGACCGCGCCCTTAAAGATGGCGACATCATCAATATCGACATCACGGTCATCAAAGATGGTTACCATGGCGATACCTCTAAGATGTTCCTGATCGGTGATGTCAGCGCCAAAGACAAGCGTCTGTGCCGCGTGGCTCAAGAGAGTCTTTATGAGGCAATCAAAAAGGTGCGTCCTGGCATGAAGCTCGGCGAGATTGGCACCATCATCGAAAAATATGTGAAGAGCAAGAAGACGGGCCTAGAGAAGTACAGCATAGTCACTGACTACTGTGGCCATGGTATTGGCGCGGGCTTCCATGAGGAGCCTCAGGTAATGCACTACAAGAACAACGACAAGACGGTACTGCGTCCTGGCATGTGCTTTACTATCGAGCCGATGATCAACGCCGGTCGCCACACCAGCGTGCTCGACAAAGACGACAACTGGACGGTCACCACCTCTGACGGCAAAAACTCTGCCCAGTGGGAACACACGCTACTGATCACCCCAACGGGTGTCGAGGTGCTAACCCTGCGTGAAGAGGAAAACTTCCCCCGCATCATCAACCACTAATCGCACCCTAGGCTAAATTGTGGTTTACTCGAATAGCAGGCTGCTCGGCCTGCTATTCTTGCTCTCAGGTTAAGGACTGCAATGAACACAGCGCTAACAGCAAAAAACGCCTTAAAACAACAAAATCAAGAACTACTCGAACGTTTCAGTGCTGGCGAATCCGTCACCGCTTTGGTGAATCAACGCTGCCGCTTCGTCGATGAACTGCTAATTGAGCAGTGGCAAGCTCATCAACTCGATACCTCCCCCGTTGCCTTAATTGCCGTTGGCGGCTATGGCCGGGGCGAGCTGCACCCTCAGTCAGACGTCGATCTACTCTTTCTGATCCAAGCAAACCTTAGCACCTCTGATGAAGGGAAACTGAGCCAGTTTATCGCCTTCCTCTGGGATGCTGGACTCGAGGTCGGCCATAGTGTCAGAACGCTGGATGAGACCATAGCCCAAGGCAAAGACGATATCACCATAGCCACTAACCTACTCGAAGCCAGGTTGCTCTGTGGCCCTCAAGCCATGTTCAATACCCTGTATGACATGGTGCGCGCCCAGGATTTCTGGCCTGCCAGCGAATTTTTTGTCGCCAAACGCGATGAGCAGGTGACCCGTCATGCCAAGGCCAGCGCCTTCGACCTAGAGCCCAATCTCAAATCTTGTCCAGGCGGATTAAGAGATATTCAAACTATCACCTGGGTCGCCATGCGCTATTTTGACGCCAGCTGCGCCGAAGAGCTGGTCGCTCATGGTTTTCTGGAGCAAGACGAGCTTGAAGAGCTGCTAGAGTGTCAAGGTTATCTGTGGCAACTGCGCTTTGCCCTGCACCTGATTTCGGGTCGCGACGAAAACCGCTTGCTGTTCGATCTGCAGCGCCAGGTCGCAGAGTTACTCGGCTACAAAGATGAAACCCAGCTAGCCGTCGAACAGATGATGAAGCGCTATTACCGCACCGTGCGCCGGGTGATGGAGCTAAACCAGATGTTGCTGCAGCTGTTTAAGCGCGCCACCTTGGGGCACACCAAAGAGCTTAAGATCCAGCCCATCGATGATGAGTACCAACGTCGCGGCGGTTTTATCGAGTCGCTTCAGACAGACCTGTTCAGCGATCCTGTCGAGATCATGCGGGTGTTTTTACATGTGGCGCGTAACTCTAATATTAAAGGGATCTACGCCCCTACTCTGCGCAGCCTAAGACGCGCCAGACGTGCACTGACCGAGCCCTTGATGGACAACGAGGCCTGTCGCAAGGTGTTTCTGGAAATCCTGCGCCATCCACGAGGCATTGCCTCACTCTCACTGATGCACCGTCATGGTATCTTATCGGCGTACTTGCCTGCTTGGCGCAACATCGAAGGCCAGATGCAGTTTGACCTCTTCCACGCCTATACCGTCGATGAGCATACCCACAGGCTGATGCTCAATATCGAGCGCTTCTCACAAACCGAGCAAAAAGATGAGTTCCCCCTCGGGTCGATATTGATCAACCAACTGCCTAAAAAGGGTCTGCTGGTGCTCGCCGCCATTTTCCACGACATAGGCAAAGGACGCGGTGGCGATCACAGTAAGCTCGGTGCCGTCGATGCCCAAGACTTTTGCGATCTACATGGACTGAACAAACACGACGGCCGTCTAGTGAGCTGGTTGGTCGAAAATCATCTGGTGATGTCGGTCACCGCCCAGCGACGGGATATTTCCGATCCCGATGTGGTCGCCGAATTTGCCGATCGCGTGCGCGACGCCGTACACCTGAGTTATCTTTACTGCCTGACCGTGGCCGATATCTGCGCGACCAACGAAAAGACTTGGAACAACTGGAAAGGTTCACTGCTGAGGGATCTCTATTTCTCCACCCAGAGGGTACTGGCAAGAGGTAAAGAGAAGCCGGTGGATATTCGCGCCCGCGTGCGGGAGCACCAAGCCAAGGCGAAAAAAGAACTGCTACGCCGCGGCATCAAGGAAAAAAGCCTGGATACACTTTGGCAGCGATTCAAGGCCGATTACTTCTTGCGCCACCAGCCCAATCAGGTCGCCTGGCACGCCGAAGCCATCTTAAAACATAAACATGACGAGGCCTTGGTCTTAATCTCGAAACACACCACACGGGGCGGTACCGAGCTCTTTATCTACAGCCCAGATAAACCCAAGCTGTTCGCCACAGTGATGGCGGTATTAGATAACAAGAATATCAACGTTCATGACGCCAGTATTATGAACTCAAAAGATGGCTATGCACTGGATTCTTTCGTCATTTTAGAGCAAGATGGCAGCCCGGTGTCGCAGATTTCGCGTATCCACGGACTGAAAAAGGCCTTGGTTAAAGCATTGAGCAGTGATACGGCAAAACTGCCTAAGTTTAAGAAGCTTCCCCGTAAGATGAAGCCTTTCAGGGTGCCGACTCAGGTCAGCTTCTTACCCGCACGCAAGCAAGGCACCAGCATGATGGAGCTGATCGCCCTAGACAGCCCTGGCCTACTGGCTAAGGTGGGGGATATTTTCTATCGTTGTCAGATTACCTTGCTGGCGGCAAAGATCACCACCATAGGTGAGCGCGCCGAAGACTTCTTTATGTTGCAAACGGACGATGGGCAGCAACTGAACGAGACACAACAAGAGGCGCTCAGTGAGGCACTGGTCAAGGCGCTCGATACGCAAAACCATGTTTAATTAACAAACTATTTCATGATAATTGGGAGACGTTAATGGAGGCTTTACGCCAACGTATAGAAGCAGCTTTTGAAGCTCGCGCAGAGATTACCCCTAGCACGGTTGAACCAAGTGTTCGCGCCGACGTTGAAAAAGCCATCAGCCTGCTTGATACAGGTGAAGCGCGCGTCGCTGAAAAAATTGACGGCCAGTGGCATGTACACCAGTGGCTCAAAAAAGCGGTACTGCTCTCTTTCCGTATCTTCGACAACCAAGTGATCGATGGTGCTGAAACCAAATACTTCGATAAAGTACCGATGAAGTTTGCCGACTATGATGAAGCCCGCTTCAAACAGGAAGCGATTCGCGTGGTTCCGCCAGCCGCCGTGCGTAAGGGTTCTTTTATCGGTAAAAATACTGTCCTTATGCCCTCTTACGTGAACCTAGGCGCCTATGTTGACGAAGGCACTATGGTCGATACCTGGGCTACCGTCGGCTCATGTGCACAGATAGGTAAAAACGTGCATCTTTCTGGTGGCGTGGGTATCGGTGGCGTTTTAGAGCCGCTGCAAGCCGGCCCAACCATCATCGAAGATAACTGTTTTATCGGTGCGCGCTCTGAGATCGTCGAAGGCGTTATCGTCGAAGAGGGTTCAGTTATTTCAATGGGTGTTTATATTGGTCAAAGCACCCGTATCTTCGACCGTGAAACTGGTGAAGTGCATTATGGCCGTGTTCCTGCGGGCTCTGTAGTCGTGTCAGGCAACCTGCCTTCTAAGTGCGGAACTTACAGCTTATACGCTGCAATCATCGTTAAAAAGGTCGATGCTAAGACACGTGGCAAGGTCGGTATCAACGAACTACTGCGTATTGTCGACTAATCTCCGCAGCCAATAAACGTAAAAGCCAGGTATCCACCTGGCTTTTTTATACCTAAAGAGGTATGCAGACATATTCTGTTACGCCTAGACACATGCCGATCCACTCCTCACATACCGATACATTTCGCGACAAATGGATAACAGCTTTTCATTTAATAACGCGCTTTACTCATACTCGATCCCAACGAAAATATGCTAGGAGCACGAAATGAGAAAGTTACTAACGATTGCCACCATCGCCTTAGCCCCACTGGCCTTCTCTACACAAGCCGCCATGTCGCCTCAGATGGAAAAAACCTTAGTTGCAGTCTGCAAAGCTGGCGCAAGTAACAGCATGATTGAATTTAACGGCACACTGAAAGAGTACCGTATCAATAAGCAACGCGTCTTCCCTCGCCTGGTTTGTAACGATCAGAGCTTCCACCAGTTTGCCCTGAGCAACGGCGCTGATCGCACCGCAGCCAAGATTGAACGTTACACCTTAGGTACGGTAACCATTAAAGATATCACTATGAATTATGGTGACGATCAGATTCTAGCGGTTAACTACTAAGCCTATCATTTAGCGTAAAAAAAGAGCCTTAAGGCTCTTTTTTATTGCTTCTTTTCTTGCTTAAGAAACTAAAACACCACGGTTTTGTTTCCATAAACTATCACATCTTCTTGAAGCACCAATTGTAAGGCCTTGCTAAGCACGCTTTTTTCGACATCTCGGCCACACTTGGCTAACTCTTCGGCGCTATAACTATGATCGACAGGAATAACATCTTGCTTGATGATGGGCCCTTCATCGAGGCAGTTATTCACAAAATGGGCCGTCGCGCCAATGATCTTCACTCCGCGCTCCCACGCTTGACGATAAGGTGACGCGCCGATAAAGGCGGGCAGGAAAGAGTGATGAATATTGATGATGCGATTGGGATACTGCTCGACAAACTCAGGGGTTAACACCCTCATAAACTTGGCCAATACCAGATAATCTGGTTGATATTGATTGATAATGGTCAACATCGCCTGTTCATGCTCATGACGTGTCAACCCCTCATGGGACACGTCATAGAAAGGCACATCAAACTTATCAGCTAAAGGTTTCAAGGTGTCATAGTTACCTACGATGGCGGCGATCTCCACATCTAAGCCACCATAATAGGCCTTCATCAGGATATCCCCCAAACAGTGGGCTTCCTTGGTTACCATCACCACGACACGTTTAGTTCCCTTGGCCACCAAGGTTCGATGTCGCTGCTCTGGCAGAACCTCATCGATATCGGCAAGAAATTGCGCTTCATCGAAGGTCCCTTCCAACTCGGTGCGCATAAAAAAACGCCCCTGGGCATTATCAACAAACTCACTATTCTTAACGATATTGAGCCCGTGAGCATAACAGACACCAGTGATCTTAGTGATAAGCCCTGGCGCATCGGCACAATCTGTGATTAACACTCTCTGCTGCATTTTATCTACCTCTATCTTCAATTTTTCACGATTTGTGCCTGTCTAAATAGCGCTGCAATAAACGCCTGATACTCTCTGCTTTAGTGCCATAGACCAACTGCACGCCATGACCAACCAAGACTACGCCTTTAGCACCTAGCTTGTTTAACTGAGCCTTATCCACAAGCTCAGCGCGTTTAACACTGATGCGCAGTCGGGTAAGGCAAGCTGTCAACTCAAGGATATTATCTTGTCCGCCAAGGGCCGATATCATAGAGATAAGCCCTGCTCGCTGACCGCTATCGGCCTCCATTCGTCCTGGGGTCTTCAGGTTAAAGGCCAATATCGACGCGCGAAAGACAAGGTAATAGATCACAGAGGTGAGGGGCCCGAGTATCAAAAACCATTCTACATTTCTTGACTGAGCCAGCAATAGACTGAAATCAACTAAGCCATGGGAAAATACCACGCTGTGGTGGATATCCAATGAGATGGTAATAGCGTAGGCAATACCTGTCATCAAGGCATGTAGAATAAATAGCAGGGGCGCGACAAACATAAAGGCAAACTCGACTGGTTCAGTCACCCCGGTTAGCCAGCAGGCCGTTGCCGCAGAAAGCATAATGCCGGCCACCCGATTGCGTTCATGCTTGTCGGCGCAGCGCCAGATCGCCAGCGCCGCCGCAGGCAAGCCCCACATCTTAATCAGGTAGCCACCAGCGAGATTACCCGCCATAGGATCGCCTGCCAGATACCGTGCCACCTCACCACGAACCCATTCATCGCCATTAAAGTACTGCCCCATTTCCAGGTAAAAAGGCGCATTCCAGATATGGTGTAATCCTAAGGGGATCAATAAACGCTCAACCGTTCCATAGACGGCAAATGCCGCAGCAGGCTCTTGATAAACTGTCCAATTAGAGATCTGCTCAATCCACTGAGATAGAAGCGGCCAAAGCAAGAGAAACAGGTAGGCGAGTGACATTGCCACAGGCAACATAAGGAGCGGCGCCGAGCGATGCCCCTCGAAAAAGGAGAACACAGCAGGCAGACGAAGTCGCTCACTGTATTTGACCGCAAGGCAGGTAAAGGCACCGACAATCATGCCCCCTGCAATGCCAGTATCTATGGTGGCTTGACCCAATATCTCCTCTGTCGGCAGTTGATGGATCTTAGCCAGCGCCGATAGGCTGGAAAAAAACACGCCATAGCCAAACACGGCACTAAAGGCGGCTATCCCCTGATCCCGGCAAAACCCGATGGCGATGGTTACCGCAAACAACATGGGCATCATGGAAAAGATTAGATTGCCCACGGTCCACATTAGGGTGGCTACATCGGCGGAGATAAAAGGGATAGGGTTAGTCGCCAGGCCAATCATCACCCCAGCAGCGGGCAAGATAGCAATGGGCAGCAGCAGAGATTGACTCAGCCGCTGGGCAAACTTAAACCATTGACGACTTATGCGGCTTACTCTGCCTTGCTGTCGCTGACTTGTTGGGTCCATTGTTTCAACCATGCTTTTGCTTCGACCTCTGGCTCCATCGTCTCGCAGGCATCAATTTTGAGTAGTTTACCTATGCGGGTTGCACCTAGCTCAGCTAACAGTTCATCGAATCGTATTCCGGCATTGCAGAAGGTTTCATAGCTCGAATCTCCTAAGGCCACCACACCATATTGCAACTTTGGCAGGTAGGGCGCCTCACCCCTTAACGTTTCAAACCAAGGGCTAATATCATCGGGCAGATCGCCTTGGCCTGTGGTCGAGGTCACCACCAGCAATAACTCCTCTTGAGGAGGAACAAAACCATTTAGAGTTTCTGGCGCCATCAAGGTCACTTCTACACCGGCAGCGTTCAGTTCCTCCTGCAGGGTTTCAGCAACAAACTGCGCATTACCATAAACAGTTCCAAAAACCAGATTCACTTTTCTCATGTTTTACTTAGCCCTCAGCCCAATATTTACTTATACTCTAAACATACTTTATTGAAAGCTTGATAGCTACACTAGGTTATTGAGTTTCAAGGATCAATTAGATGCGACACTCGAGCCGACAGAAACATCTAAAGCATGTTCAGCGTAGCGCGCACATCAGACGTATGTGTTATTTCCGAACCGTTCAATCCCTTTCTCTCAACCCGCATCCCCCTTCAGAAACTGATCCATCAGAGGATAGAGTCACGCCCCTTAAGGCGGTAACATCTGCCTGCGTGCTCTCCAAATAGCAAAAAATGGCGCCTTCTGGCGCCATTTACGTTAAGAATATCGAGCCTAACAGATCAACTGAGCTTGTTCGCCGCTTAACGCCGTCTCATCCCAACCTAAAAGCGCAAACAATTCAAGCCACTCGGTTTCCAACTCAGTTTCAACGCTGATACGTTCGCCGGTTCTGGGATGGTTAAAAGCTAGCTTCTTGGCGATCAGCCACAGTCGATTAATGCCACTATGCTCGCGCATAAAACGATTCTGCTTACCATCGCCATGGGTGGTGTCACCAATAATAGGATGGCGTAAATGCGCCATATGCCGCCTAAGCTGATGTTTACGGCCAGTATGCGGCGTCAGATGCACTAAAGCATAACGACTGCTAGCATAGCGCCCCGATGGGTAAGGAATCTCACTGTTAAGCAGGGGCCGATAACTGGTTTGTGCCTCTTGAGCAGCCTTGTTTGGGTCGACATCTTTATCGCCAAGCTCATCCAGCTCCTGTTTAAGCGGATAGTCTAGCAGGCCAGCGGTGTGCATATTACCCCTCACAAGCGCTAGATAATGCTTTTCCACTGATTTAGTGGCGAATTGCTCGCACAGTTGATTCGCCATCTCACTACTCTTGGCAAACAGGAGTACCCCGGAGGTGGGTCTGTCTAGCCTATGGACGGGAAACACATGACACCCCACCATGTCTCGGGTCATCTGCATTGCAAAATACTTCTCCCGCCGCGCAAGATAGCTGCGATGCACCAACAATCCTGCTGGCTTATGAATAACCACCAAGTCCTCATCTTCGTAGAGGATCTCAATCTTCGGTGCAGCCTGCTCTGCTATCGTTTCATCTGTACTGGCCGGCCTATCGGTCGCCGCTAATGCTGAATCTGCTGGGTTAATTGGATCCACTCAAATGCTCATCTAATTGAATAATAATGTTAATTAACGTAGCCATCTCTGCCCTACCTTGCCATACATGCTCGGCCATTGGGCCCAGTGCAATCTTAGTGGGCAGTGCACTTCGCGCTGCAATGAGCGCCCTCATCTTTGGCAAGAAGATAAATTGTAGCCACTGCTCAAAGGCCATCGTCTCACAGGCAAATGGCGTCGGATCCGCCATCGCCTCTGGAGAAGGTGGCGTCTCTTGCCAAAGCTCCAATCGCTTTAACTCCGACTCGATAAGCCATAACTGTTTTTCGCTGTAGAGAGACACACTCACCTCTATAATGATTAACGCCATTTTGCCCGCGTGACCACAGGCTAATTCTCGGGAAATTGTACCATCTCACCTAAGTTCTCCCTATAATAAGCGCCATTTATTCTGTCCCCTGTAAGCAAACGGCATTCTAATGACTGAAATCACGACCCTTACTCAATTTCTCAGCACGGCAAATACTCAATTCCAAGTCTATGATCTGGGCCGTCGGGTGCAGCATATCGACATGATGGCCTTCTCTCAGATAGAAGCTTTGGCAGCACCTTATCCGTCGCCGATTCAGGGGCACGCACAGTTTGCCATCGTCTTCTGGGATAACTCCAATCAACACTACATCTGGTTTCTCAAATTACCTTTAGATGAGAGAGGCTTGCTGTCACCGGCACCAAGAACCCAATTTATTCGCATGGTACTCGAAGCCCTTGGCAGCGACCCAACTCAGACACTTTCTCAGGAGCAACAAGATAAGCTGGCTAACCACCCTTTTGCTTTCAAACCCAATGCAGAAAAGCTGGCGCTCTTCAATGCCTTGGTACGTAAGCAGTTAGGACTGCCAGCTTCGGCGCAATATGAATTTGCCTACCAATATCTGTCAAGACAGGTTTCCCCTGAGCGGTGGCAAGATGTCGGTTTACAGGGCCTGGCTGATATCTGCGTGCGTGCCAATCAACTTGACCACGACGCTCAGCTACTCAGCGCCTTTGATCACAGTGCCATTGAGGTGAAAATTGCCCTCTGTCAGCAGCTTGAACATTTGACGCTAAGCGAGCCCCTCGCTCAGCGCTTGCTTAGTGAGTTTTATCAGGCTAGCGGCGAACATCGACTCTATTATTTGCGCGCCTTAGCCTCTATGCCTGCATTGGCTCAAGAAGCGATTCAATACTTAGATGAGCAAGAGGCGTTAGATGACGTCGCCTTAGTTACCATCGCAGGTAGAAACTGGACGGCATTAAAAGACGATCAGACTCGCAAGATCTATCTCGAAGCTTTAGCAAAACAACCACAGGCCTTCTTTAATCAGATCTTTGCTGATATCGTGGCTATTCCAGCAATACGAACTCAGTTTTTGATGGCATTAAGAGATCCTGAGCGTAGTCCCAACCTAGCCAATGCCATCGGCGGACTCTTTAAGGTAACCAAAGCATGATGACAGATTTTTTAATGATCGCCGCCTTGGTGGTCATTGCCGCTTTCTTCTGGCAACTCAGACAAATGGCAGAGCTAAGCCGCCTTTTTGCCAACGGCGAATGTAAAAAACAGCGAGTACAACTCCTGGCCATAGCCATGGAGTCTGCCCGTCCTAGCATAGGCGGCAGCAGCGGCTTGACCTGGAAAGCAAAGTTTTTGCTGGAATTTAGTACTGACGGCCTTAATCAATATCGCGCGCACATATGGATGCATGGTAAGAAAGTAGAAAAAATTCAATGGCCTATATTCCCGGAACCGGAATGGCTTGAGGCCCCAGAGGCAAGAGGCTCGGTTGGTGGCGGCTGCGGCAGTCGCGGTGGTTGTAAGCCAGGCGGCTGTAAATAACCCAGACAAGTCTTCACGTACAATGCCTTATTCTGGGCAAAGAAAAAGCGCGGCTCAATCATGAGTCGCGCCTTCTATCTTTTCGCTAAGCAATCCAGCTATGAAAGTGCTCCCTGCTCCATCCTTGCGAATTTATGCTCCTTGCATCTTCCTTGGTCCCTTTATTCCTTGTACCTGTTAACACTTAAATACTCGTTAAAGTACTTATTATCAGTGCTAAGGTACCTTCCTTGTGCTTGGTGATCCATTTACCAAGTATGCTTAATCCTTAAGCATGTCCAGTTTCTTCCATGGGATTCCATTCCATACACTCCGTGTTATCTGCCATCCTGAGCAGAATTCAATCATCCGTGAATGTTTGACCTTCCCTAGTTACCACTCATCCTTGAGCGTCCATCCTGGTACCATCCTTGCCATCATCTTCCTGATGATGTTTAGGTCTTCCTGACCTTTCCCTAACCATTCATCCCTGAACACTGTTAATTCTAGCGAAGGCCGCAACAAAACAAAGTACCTCGCAAAACACTATAATCACTGCCACATGATTGTCATATCAACAAAATCAAATAAGCCATTGATATAATTTTAAAATATATCTTTATGCAGATATAATCAGCTTGCCTTCAGCTTTATGTCGCACATTAATGTAAGAAATGTCTCACACGATGACGGGCATTTATAATGGCTAAAACTTAAAGGCAAAAGACAACAGAGCTGATCACATATGATCAAAGGCCACAAATAGAAAAGGCGCACTGATAAAAGTGCGCCTTTTCTATACTCTTGTGTAAGCCTTCCTGCTTTCGCCGTGCTCCCTGCATCATCCTGATCACATCGACATCCTGCCGTCTCCCAAACTCCTGAAACGTCCTGTCTTTATCATCCCTGGACGGTTAATTCATTTAACCGCACTCCCATATCCTATGGGATCCAGCGCATCCTGCACTATAGTCCTTTATTTCAGCTAGCTCTTAGTATCCCTGACGCTTATTCATCCATAGCGGTGTCATTCCATGCCACCGTCCATATCCTTGTTCGTCCCTGACACGCTATGACTTTCATCTCCTAGAACATCAATATCTGCGTGATTAAAGCAAGCTGGTTAACTTGGACTCAGTATAACCAGACCAATCTAAAAATGTACGCCATAAGAAACAATTGTGAATAGCTTGATTCTTAACCAATCAAAGTTCGATGCTTAAGCTATTGAAAATAAAAGAATAAACATTATCCTCAGTCATAAACAGCTAGGATATCTGGAAAATAGCTCACACATTTGTAAGCGATCTCTCACAAGAGGCCAGGCTAAATGTGAGCTTACTCAAACAACTATTGATCTCGACGGCGGGTTAACCACTGCACCAGCATGACCCAATCGGCTAAAAAGCTATACAAGGGATACTCGAAAGTCGCCGGTCTATTGCGCTCAAACACAAAGTGTCCAATCCAAGCTGCACCATAACCCACAACAGGCAATAACCAGAGCAACCAGTAGCTGGATGATAATAGAGCCGTCAGCAGTAAAGCTAACACCAAGAGGCTACCAAAATAGTGCATCCCGCGGCATCTGGCATCACTATGCTGCGACAGGTAAAAAGGATAAAACGCCTTAAAACTCTTATATTGCTTACTCAACTTCAGGACTCCGGTAAAACAGCAGCTCACCTTCTACGCTGCCTATGGTCAATCGCTCTATGGGTGCAAAACCCATGGTTGAAAATAGGTGTGTATGCTCATCATGGGTCACATAAACACCTACTCCCTCTAACTCAGGCTGCTCATCACACCAACTCATCACCGCCTGGATAAGGCGCTTTCCTAACCCCTTTTTCTGCTCAATAGGGGTCACGGCGATAAACTGCAAGATACCGCAGTGGGTGCTAGGAAGATGCTCAAGAATCGATGATTCTTTTCTCATTAAAGCCTGGGTCGACTGCCACCCCGTACTTAACAGCATCTTGAGTCGCCAATGCCAATATCTGGCCTCTCCCAGCGGTACCTGCTGAGTTACGATACAGGCCAAGCCGATTAAGCGATCTTCGTCAAACAGACCTATCAGCGCCTGCTCTTCCTGCCAAAGGGTGTGTAACTCTTCACGGATAGCACCACGCAACTTCTGCTCATATTGCGCCTTGTCCCCCTTATGCAGAGCGGCGATAAAAAAGGGATCATCATGGTAGGCATTGTAGAGAATAGAAGCGGCAACCCTTAGGTCTTCAGCAGTTAAATAGACAGCTTTATAGGTTTCTTGAACAGGTGGGATGTCTGTTGGCGTCATTGCTGTTATTCCTTGATTCAGATCAACAACACTCAATGTAACAAGCTTGTAAAAAAGTGCAAACTTTAATCGATTCGACACTTTATCAATTTATTGCATACTTATGAGAGCGCCTCTTCAATTAATTAAGTGAGGGAAAAATGGATATTACACCACCGGATCTAGCCGCCCTATTTGACCAACTCGGGCTATCGAGTGACCCCGACGCCATAGAGGAATTCCTCAAACAACACTCGATCGCCCAAGGCGTACATATTGCGCAGGCTCCTTTTTGGAATACCGCTCAGCGTCACTTCTTAGCCGAAGCCTTGGCCGAAGATGCCCAATGGACAGAGGTGATCGATCACTTAGACGCTCAGCTGCGCGCCTAATCAGGTTTCCAATTAAGATAAAAACGCTGACACCAATATAGATGTAAGATATTGACCGATCAAAAAAGGCAAGCTCGAAAGGCTTGCCTTTTAATTAGCTGCTTACATTACATATTGTGGTAGGCCTTCTCGCCCCAGCCCACAACGCGATCATCACTAATCACGACTGGCGTACACTCATCCTTGGTTGTGGTGCCGTCTCCGCGCGTGCGTTGAGTACGGTAGTAAAGCACATTGATCGCCTTATCTTCCTTGGTATAAGCCTCATTGAAGTCTGCCGTCCCCATTAAGGTCATCACCTGATCTCGACTCATCCCCAGTGTCAATTTAGACAAATTGGCACGATTTTGCTCTTGAATACGCTCCCAAGAGTTTCCACTGCTCCAGCCTTTGTCGCCTTCACCCACGTTTAATACACACCCAGATAGCGCTAAACTAGTAGCACCGAAGACTAATGCGGTTATTAATTTTGTTTTCACTTTCACGTCCTGTTTATCTATTATAACTGGACACAGATAAAGCAAAGCTTATGCCAAAAAAGTAAAAACTTAAATATCAACAAGTTACGAACAATTCATCCTTAAGTGTGTGTCAGCTATGCTAAAAAGTAAGGAATTTAACCATGAGTCCTATCGAACAGGTGCTCGCCGCCGCACAAAAATTAAGTCTGGCTGGTAAGTCTCCCAGCCTGGCACTGATTAAGGCGAGCTTGGGTAACTCTCTTCCCATGCCCATCCTGGTACAAGGCCTACAACGATTTAAGGCTATGTCGAGCGAAGATCGCGCCAACATAATACTGAATAATGCCACGCCTGCAGCGCCTACACAGTCCCCTCAAGAGGAGGCCACACTCGCTGCGCTGCAGCAAGAAGTCAGCCGCCTAAGTGCTAATCAAGAAACCCTAATGGACCGTATCGCCAAGCTTGAAGCGCGACTCAACAATGAGGACGCTTCTTAATGCACGTGGTAGAACTCAGATTTGAGTGTTTTGACAACACCACGATCACCGCAGCCGAACGTGCAATCAACGGTTTGCTCGAAGCCTACCGAGCCAACGGTCAGGTATTAGGACGCGAATTTGCCGTGGCGTTTAACGAGGGGGAGTTTAGAGTCCGTCTGCTGTTACCAGAAAAGAGCAGTCTGGCGAAGCGCTTCAACAGTCCCTGGGTGAATGTTGCCCTAGATGAACTCACTCAAGCTAAGCTGCTGCACCCCAGAGAGAAGTATATTGGCCAGGATATTAACTCAGAAGTTAGCAGCACTGAGCCCCCTAGCTGGCAACTGCTTTATACCAGCTATGTGCATATGTGCTCACCCCTTCGCAACGGCGATACGCTGCAGCCTATTCCTCTGTATCAGATCCCGGCCACCTTTAATGGCGACCATAAACGGGTGATCAAATGGCAAACCGAATGGCAAGCCTGTGATGAACTGCAGATGGCCGCCGCTACTAAGGCAGAGTTCGCCGCCCTCGATGAACTGAGCCGCTGCGACAGTGACCTGTTTCGCCGCGGCTGGGATCTGCGCGGACGCATTGAATACCTCACCAAAATCCCGACCTATTACTATCTGTATCGAGTGGGTGGTGAGAGTCTGGCTTCTGAGCAACAAAGACCCTGTCCGCGCTGCGGTAATCCGGACTGGCTTCAACCATCGCCGCTGTTAGATCTGTTCCATTTCAAGTGCGATAACTGCCGTATCGTCTCCAACATCTCTTGGGATCATCTCTAGACGGTTAGCCTGCACTTAGCCTGCTTAACCCCTTACTTCTTGGGGCGCAGGTGACGCCACATCATCTTTAATCGCTGCCAGATCCCAGGATGATCGGTCTCAGGCAGCGACTCCTCGAGAGGCTTTTGCGCTGGACTCACTCTAGGCGTCAGGCCTTCAATGAAGGCATCCAGGCTTTCCGCCAGTTGCCTATGGGGCAGTTCACCCGGCACCTCTATCCAGACGCCGCCAGTTTCATTATCGACCACCAACATCTCATCGCCCTCCCCGAGGACACCGATAAACCAGGTCGGCGGCTGTTTTAACTTCGCCTTCATCATAAGGTGACCAATTAAATTCTGCTGCAGATACTCAAAATCTTGCTGATTCCAGGCCTGTAACAGCTCACCTTCGCCAAATGCCGAGCCAAACATCACAGGAGCCGAAAAATAGCGTCCATAAAATGGCTGAATACTGGGGTGCAACTTCATGGATAATGCATGCTCAATATTGTCAAACTGACCTTCATCTTCGCGTTTTATCGCTTGCCACTGCACTGAGTTTTCAGGCGATTGAGTGACCCTATCGAGATCACACTCAAGCACACAGGGAGAAGCTTCGCCCAAGGGATAATATCGAGGAGACTCACCCAGTTTGTCGCTATAGACTTGATGATAAAGCGTAAAAAATTGATCCAACGCAGACAAAGAAGACACTTAGCAGTTACCCAAAATTTAAGTATAATGTGCCTCTATTTTGACATGGAAAAACGATTGATGACACAGGTTCATGACCCTTATCACGACGCTCCCGCGTTATCCCAACTAACCTTAGGCAAATCGACTGGCTATCAGGCTAATTACGATGCCTCACTGTTACAGGGTGTACCACGCAAGCTCAATCGTGACGCCATAGCCTTAGGCGATACCCTGCCTTTCCATGGCGCCGATATCTGGACCGGCTATGAACTCTCCTGGCTGAATGCCAAGGGCAAACCCATGGTCGCCATAGCCGAGTTTATCCTCGACTTTAACAGCGACAATTTGATCGAATCTAAATCCTTCAAGCTCTATCTCAACAGCTTTAACCAGACTCGTTTTGAGTCTATCGAAGCGGTGCAACAGACCTTGGCTAAAGATTTATCCGCCTGCGCTGGCGGTGAAGTAGTGGTTAAGATCATCGAGCCGAAACAGTTTGCTCATCAACGAGTGGTCGAGCTACCAGGAACCTGTATCGACGATCTGGATATCGAAGTCGATGACTACGATTTCAGCAGCGATTATCTTATCGATAGCACTGATGACAAGAGTGTAGTGGCCGAGACACTAACCTCTAACCTTTTGAAATCAAACTGCCTAATTACTTCGCAACCTGACTGGGGCAGCGTGATGATTCGCTACCAAGGGCCCAAGATTGATAGAGAAAAACTGCTGCGCTATCTGATCTCCTTCAGACAACACAATGAGTTTCACGAACAATGTGTCGAGCGGATCTTCGTCGATCTCAAGCGTCTGTGTCACTGCGCTAAACTGACTGTTTATGCCCGCTATACGCGGCGTGGCGGCTTAGACATCAATCCTTATCGTAGCGACTTTGAAAATCCGCCGGAAAACCATCGTTTGGCAAGGCAATAGCAATCAGCAGCCCGCAACAGCGGGCTGTTTTTTATCCACACCATCCCTTTTTCCCCTCATACAGTCACTTTTCTTGCAGATGAAAAGCAAGCCCCCCTTCCAACTGCACTATTAGAGTACAAGCAGAATTATTTAATTGCCGCCACACATACCACTTTGGAGATACCTCTAATTAAGTATAAGCTAATGATCTTTATCACAATTATTAACAGAAAAAATCAATCACAATGTAACATTGTTTTAGATCAACAAATCAATCCTTTTGCAGACCTATAACAGTCCAGGAGCAATGACCATACAAAAGGATTACAATTAATGAAACTTCACGCCCTCAGCCTCGCCGTACTTGCCAGTCTTTCAACCTCAGCCCTCAGCGCAGAAAGTGTTGACCCACTAAAAAAGGCTTTTATCGATGACTCTCAGGTGAAAGTGAAATTTCGCCTTCGCTATGAAGATGTGGATCTAGCCGATGTCGACCAGCAAAACCAAACCACACTGCGCACGCGCCTGACCTATCAAACTGGTGACTTCTACAAGCTGTTTGCCTTGGCTGAAGTGGACGATGTGCGTTCTACCGACGACGAACCTCTGATTGCCGACTATGAATATACACAGATTAATCAGGCCATTATCGGTTATCGTGGCCCAGCTAACACCTTGGCCCAATATGGTCGTCAGCGCATCCTGCTCGACAACCAGCGTTTCGTCGGTGGTGTTGGCTTCCGCCAAAATGAACAGACCTATGATGCTTTCTCGGTGAAGAACACTGAGGTTGCAGGACTAACGGCTTACTACGCCTATGTGAATAACGTAAATCGCATCTTCGCCGAAGATTCTGGCAAAGATGAGCACAAGAATAAGACTCACCTAGTTAATGTTAACTACAAAGGGTTAGAGTTTATCAAGCTCAGTGGCTACGCCTACTTGATCGACAACGTCAATGTAGCAGCCTTCTCGACCGACACCTATGGTCTGCGTGCCTCGGGCGATATCAAACTCGATAAACTAAAGTTCAACTATGAAGCTGAATACGCCCAGCAGTCTGAAGGCGGCGATAACCCTGTCAGCTACTCAGCGGCTTACTATAAACTTGGGGCGGGAGTGGACTTGGATCTCTTTGGCGCCAAAATTGGTTACGAGGTACTAGGTTCTGACGATGGCAAGGCGGGCTTCATTACCCCACTGGCGACCCTACATGCCTTCAACGGTTGGACAGATAAGTTCCTCTTCGGCGGCAAAGGGAACTGGGAAAACGGTATCATAGATACCCACCTTATCCTCACGGCTAAAGTTGCCGGACTCAAGCTGCTGGCCAAATACCACAAATTCGATTCCGACTACGGTGACGTGGACATGGGTAAGGAATGGGGCGTATCGGCGACCTATCCTTTCCTCAATCACTACAGTGTCGGTGTGAAATACGCAAGCTTCAGCGGCGCCGATGAAGGTTATGGCTTCTCTAACGACACAGACAAACTCTGGTTAACCTTCCAAGCGAACTACTAAGCCTTAACCTGTCGCCCTAAGGGGTGGCAGGCCGCCAATACTCCCTTTTGCAGGAAAACTGAGGTTTTCCTGCTTTTTTAACTTAACAAGATAACAGCAGTTGTTGGATACCCACGCTGTGGCAATGCCAGGTAATTTCACGCTCCGTCTTAATGCTAAGCGCAAAACGATATTCCCGCTCAAGTTGCCCGAGCCAGCTCTGCCATTGACCTGCTGGAATACCCCGCCCCTCATCCCCCTGCAAAAACAGGCTTACCGACTGCGCTATACCGGCCGTTTGCGGCTCTCTCCCAACAAAGCTTAAGGTCTGAGATTGCATGCTAGCGAGTTCAAAATAAAAAGATTTTAGGGATAAGGCCAACCCCATTCCTTTCGCCTTGATATACGACTCCTTAAGCGCCCAGAGATCGAAAAAACGATCCCGCTGCTGATGCTCGGGCAAAGCCAACAAAGCCTGGGTTTCTTGGGGGGTAAAATAATGATTGAGAATGGCATGGATGTTGGTGTTTTGCCGCTTTCGCTCGATATCCACTCCCAACGCCAAGGCATCAGTTCCTTGAGTGATAGCCAGCAGCAAATAGTCGCCACTATGGCTGAGGTTAAATATCAGCCCCGCGCGTTCGGCGCAATCACTGGCTAACACAGGCTTACCCTTCTCCAGATAATCGAAACGCCATGCATCAGGTTTAATTGCCAGACTGGCATCGGCTTGCTGGCGCGCATCTACCTCAGAGAGCAGCGCGCGCAGGTAACACCTCACCAGCAGCGCTTTCTCTCGAGCCTTAGGCTGCAGATAGCGATCTACTTTATTGCGCTCATCTTGGGGTAACCACTGGCGCAGCGCCTGCTTCGTGTCCTCGCCAATAGGCTGTGACAACTCACATAGGTATAGGTTAACGGGCAGCGAAGAAGCGAGAGAGGTGTTCAAAAACTGGGGTATCCATCAAAAATAGCGTCGACTCAAGGGTATCATTCGGACAAGTGGAACACCACTTTCACTAAAAACAGGACTTCCCCTAAAAACTCCATTTGAGCTGCAGATAGCCCAAAGTAGACGCCGATTGACCAAAGAGGCTAACGGGCGAACCATCGAAACGCTGACCTATCACACTTAACTGCCAATCATCGGCCAGGGAATACTGGTAGGTGACGCCGTAGAAATAGGAGCCGTCATCATAATAGCTTACTGCGCCATTAAGGCGGCTCAGCGGCGACAGATCCAAACCTGTCTCCAGGTAAAAGGTCCACGGCGTAAAACTCAACGTGCGCGCAGTTAACGGCAGATTCAGATACAGCAAGGCATTATCTATGGCTAAGGGTTCAGAGATATAGAGCGCGGCGCCAAACACGCGCCAATTGGCCTCAGACGCAAAGCTGTAATCAAGCTCTAACGTCGCCACCGAACTCGAGAAGTGCGTGACGCTCCCCAAAGGCACAACATCAGGGCCTGACTGAACCGATAACTCCTCTTGAGGCTCGAAATGACTATATTCGCCGCGAAACCCTGCCCCGGCAATATCGCCAGCAAACCCAAAGCCCAAGACGATATCCTCGGCGGCCTTGCCAGCAATAATCTGCCAATCCCACCCCGAGTAATGACCGAGATAGCGACCGGCGTAGTAATGGTTCTGCTCCCCTGACTGGCTATAAACCAGCTCGAGGTGACTGGCAACGCCCAAACGGCGATTGACCTTAAGGGCATCGACTCCGCGGCGCTCGGCATAATCGACATCGTAAATCGAATAGGCGTTAAAGATATCGTTTGGGTTCCACAGGGTGCTCATGGCCCAATTGACTCTGAACCTGCCCGCACTTAGCTGCCAATCGGCATTGACTTGCCAGCTAAGATAGGCGCGATCTAACTGGCTATTACCAACCCAACCATCCCTGTCGAGCCAGTTGAGTGACAGATCCCAGTAGCCGGGATCCCAGCCCAAGAGCTCGCCATAACCGGGCAATCGGGCCGAGTCACCCGCCGTCAGGCGATTACGCAGCCCCAGATTCATCCTAACACCTGCATCCCAACGATATTCCAGATTAAGCCGCTGATGTATCAGGTTATCCCACAGCGCGTCACCATTATCTGGGTCAATGACAGAGCCTAAGTAACTCACATAACCATCAAGTTGCCAGGCCTCCTCAGGGGCGACACCCGGGATAGGCGATGCCAGCGATGGCAAGGCCAGCCCTAAGGTCAAGAGCCCAAACAGCGCCGAGGCGCTGCGCGTCACTGACATCTGTCCTCCACCAACTGACCATCTTCAAAGACAATGACCCGTTTCGCCCTGGCAATCACCCTGGGATCATGGGTTGAGAAGATAAAGGTCGTGTCCTCCTGCTCGTTTAATCGCTGCATGATATCCAGTAATTCGGCGGTGCTCTTGGCATCTAAATTGGCGGTGGGCTCATCGGCCATTACAAATCTGGGACGAGACGCTAAGGCCCGCGCGACCGCCACCCGCTGCTGCTGCCCGCCAGAGAGTTTGGCCGGTATCTTATGCATCTGACTCTCAAGCCCTACCTGAGTGAGCAGCTCTGTGGCCCGCTTGCGACATTCGGCTTCGCTGCGCCCTTGCAGCTGCATGACAAATTCCACATTCTCCAGCGCCGTTAATACAGGCAACAGGCTATAGTCCTGAAAAATGAAGCCCACGTGATCGCGGCGAAAGGCGATTAATGCCTGCTCACCCAACTTAGCGATGTTCTCACCGTCAATCAACACAGCGCCGCTGCTGGGACTGTCGATGCCACCTATCATGTTCAGCAGTGTCGTTTTTCCCGAACCAGACGGCCCCATGATGGCAACAAACTCCCCCTGAGCTATGGTCAGATCCAGCGGCTTAACCGCGGTGACGGGAAAATCGCTCTCCGGGTTATAAACCTTGGTTAATCCTTTGGTTGCTATGGTCATTATCTCATTCGACTCCAAGAACTATTCATCATCAATATTCAACGTCAGTAGTCATAGTGTTAGTGCTTTTGCGACATGGCATCCACAGGTCGCTGCTTTATGATCTGCCGCGCCGGATAGAGGGCCGCTAGCAGACTGACGATCACCACCATCAGCAGGGTCGCCAGGTACTGGCCGGGCGACACCTGAGGATAAAGGGTCGTCGACACCCCAAAGGCGCCCAGGCCTTCGGCCATGTTGCCCAGGGCGATGCCGGTATGGGCCAGTATCCTTATCACCACTATACTCAGCGCCAGCCCCAATAGCGCGCCACTAAGCCCCAGCAGTAAAGACTCCAATAAAATCAGTCGAAACAGCTTGCCCTTCACCATACCTATCGCCATCAAGACGCCAAACTCCCGGGTTCGTTCAAACACCGCCATCAACATGATATTGGTTATCCCTAACCCCAAGGCAGAGATGAAGATCAACAAAATGATACCGTTGCTGGTGCCCATCTGAGCGATGATGGTCGCCAACATGGGCTGGATCTGCTGCCAGTCGCGCACGACATCCTCATGGGCCACCGCAGTTGCCAGCTGTTTCGCCACCGCCTTAGCGGCGCTGTTAGATAAGGTATTGGCATCATTAAGGCGAATAGCGATTTCATGTACGCCATCCAAACCCGCTATCTGCGACAACTCCTCCCGGCGCACATAGGCGTTGCCGTCATCAAAGCTGCTAGAGGGCGAGCGATACAGCCCAACCACCCGAAAGGCCGCACCGCTCACTGCCTTATCGGCATTGCTAAAGGTAAGCACCACCTTGGCGCCAAGTCTTAACTTGAGCCGCTTAGCGGTTTTCTCTGAGATCACTATGGGGTGGCGTCCCGTGGCGTTGAGCCAGTCGCCCTCAATAATGTTGCCAGCGATGGGCGTCACTTGAGCCTCGGCGACAGGGTCCACGCCATTGATGCGAATGCCGCGGCTCGCTCTAGGCGAGGCCAGCATCCCCTGC
Source organism: Shewanella marisflavi (assembly GCF_002215585.1). Lineage (NCBI taxonomy): Bacteria > Pseudomonadati > Pseudomonadota > Gammaproteobacteria > Alteromonadales > Shewanellaceae > Shewanella > Shewanella marisflavi. Next base: position 1,362,170 of record NZ_CP022272.1, on the reverse strand, counting down.
ACCAAGAATCGCGGCGAAACGCCTGTCACCTCAGGAAGCTGAGCCAGTTTAGCCAACACGGGGGCAGGAGCCGTCACTCGGGAAGTGATGTCAGGATCGATGAGATACTCTTTATGGTGCAACTGCAGGTGGCTGGTCTGCCAGGCGATGGCATTATTGATCATGTTGGCGTACATGCCCGTCAGAAAGCCTATCATGACCACCACGCCCACCAAGCCTACCACCATGGCGCACAACATGATGCTGGTACGCAGGCGATTGCGCCATAAATTGCGCCAGGCCAGCAGGAGCAACATGGGCGGCTGCAGACGAGTTTGTGCTCTATTGGGCATCGTCACCTCCCTTAAGCGCCGCGACCACCACGAGACGCTGGGTCCGCCACAGTGGATAGAGCAGACAGAGCGTCATCAGCGCCAAAACAATCAAGACTTGTGTACCAACCAGGTTAAGGGACACCTTCATGGGGATCACCGGCTCCCAGCCCATCTCCAGCATCATCTTGGCGGTTTCACCTGTCAGAGAAATAGGATGAAAATAGAAGTAACCTATCACTACCAGGCTAACCAGCAGGCCCATAGCCATACCCAGCAAGGCGATCATGCCCGACTCAATCACCAACAAACGCAGTAAGGTTAACCGCCCCATGCCGGTGGCTAACATGACACCAAATTCACGTCGGCGCTCCAAGGTCATCATCAGCAAGGTCGCAAACAGGGCAAAGCCGACGATAAGGTATAGCAGACAGATCATAAACAGGCCGCCGGCCCTGTCTAAGGCGATCTGCTGCGCCATCTCAGGCGCCAACGACTGCCAGTCGCGCACCTTCACCGCGCTACCATAGTGGTGCGACAGCTGCTGCGTCAGCTGGTCAACCTGATCCAACCTATCGCTATGCAATACCCATTGCGTCACCTGTTCGCCGGTCGAGAACAGTTCTTGCGCCGCACTGAGCGGCATATACACCAGCTGATTGTCCAGCTGGGCCAAGGGAAAACGCAGTATGCCGACGATAAGGTAGACACCCGCCGCCGTCTGGCCATGGTAGCCCTGACCATAGAGCACCAGCTCATCACCCACACCAAGTTTCAGGTACTCGGCTAACCCCTGCCCCAACAACACCTGTGGCGCTTTCGGGGTTAAGTACTCACCAGCCACCAACTTATCCGCTATGCCTGAATAAGCATTTTCAGCTTCGGGGCGCACGCCATATACCATTACCCCTTTAGAGCGCTCGTCACTCGATGCTAACAAAAAAGATTCGATTCTGGGCAGGGTAAAAGTGATGTGAGGTAAGGCTTTTGCCGGCGCGATAAACGCATCATCACCGGGCAGCAAGTCTTCGATGCTCTCTGTAATGGCAAATTCGGGAGATTGCAGCTGGATCAAGCCAGTGGAGAAGCGGGCGCTATTATCGATATTATGCTCATAACTTCCCTCTTGCATACTGCGCGTAAAGAGCGATAAAAACAGCGCCAACGACAGGGCAAAGGCGGTCAGCAAGGTACGCCGCTTCTGCCGCCAGAGATTACGCCATGCCAGCTTGATTAACATGCTTAGCTGTCTCCTGTTGCTGGGGTAACGCTAGTCTCGCAGCGCCTTCATCTGCTGCTTCGAGAAAAAGTCATCCCCAATCTCAAAATCAAAGGCCGCCTCATGGGTGATAAGCTCGGTGCGCTGCCCCGGCTTATCGGCGGGGATCATCACCATCTTGGCCGCTAACATACGTCCGCCCATAGATTGAATATCAGAGGCTGTCAGGGTATTGACCAAGTCGTCAAACTCATCGAAAAACTCAACCCGGCGCTGTAGATAATGAGACGTCGAGATCCATAAACGGATGCGGCTCCACACCACTGGCGCATCGGGTTTGGCAAAGGCGTCGATAACGAAACAATCGTCGCCCTCAATCGCCTCGCGCTTCACTAGCTGATGACGATAGTCGACCACAATGGATGACTGATTGATCAGATCGTCATTGGTAAAATCAGAGCCCATCCACGACTGGCTCAACATAGAGGGGGCTATCTTGATGATGCGCTCGATGGCGGGAACCCAGTTCCACATCTCACGGTAGCGTTTGAGCGACACACTACCCTTATCTTTAGCGGGCGCCGTCACCAGTACCAAGGAGAGATCTTGCCCCTTGGTCCAGCTCTTCATACTCATCGAGCGCGTCCAGTTCGGCCGCACGATATTCATGGTCGCCACCACGTAACTGGAATTACCACGCATCTGTTCATCGGCGCGGCGCACTATCTCACGGGCCTGCTCGGCAGTGACACTTTCATCGCTGGCTAGAGCATCTATTGTTGGTGCCAGGCACAGCATGAGCCCTAGCAAAAGGCCCAATAACCCAAAGCGCCAAGGTCTTACTCCTTCCATGATAAAACCTCCCGATGACTGCCAACCATCATAGCCTAAGTGCCAGGCTGGCTTATTAAAAATAGACTATAACTACTTGTCCTAAAAGGAAACCGTCGAAAGTGTGAGCCGCTTTATTTCTAGGCCTCTACTTAGGTCTTTACTTAGGTCTTTATTTAGACATTTACCCTGTCACCATGACTTGGCGGCGTCGATGTCACCAGAAATTCCAGTACCTGCTCACCACCATTACGCAGGCAATGAGCTTGACCCGGCGCGACATGTAGCCCTTGATGGGCCGAGAGTCGATATTCAACGCCCTCCACCTCAAGTAGCGCGTAGCCAGACAGAATAAAGAAAAACTGCTCGGCCACGCTGTGATAGTGGCGCTGTTCACCTCGCCCCACCGGCACCCGCTCCTGAATCACACTAAGCGCCGGGCGCTTCACCAGATGCCAACCATCACACTCATCACCCCACTGATAATGCTCGGCGCTCGCTTTGCTTATCACCATCATCCAATTCCTCGTCATCGACTACCGTGAGTAAGCACCCTAATCGGCCGCTCAGGCAAGCGCAATAAAAAAGGAGGAGCCAAGCTCCTCCTCTTCGACCTTACGGCTATGCCTTATTGGCTAATGGCTCTTTGTTTTAAAGATCCGCTAAGGGCTCTTTACCTTAGAGATCCGCCAAGGGCTCCTGATCTCATCGAGCCGCTAATGGCTCCTGATCTCATCGAGCCGCTAATGGCTCCTGATCTCATCGAGCCGCTAATGGCTCCTGATCTCATCGAGCCGCTAATGGCTTCTGGCCTCAGAGATCAGTGACTTCTGCACATGATCCGGTACCACATCGTAACGACTGAAGGTCATGGCAAACTGCCCATCACCACCGGTGAGGGATTTAAGTCGGGTCGAGTAGTCGTCGACGGTCGCCAGCGGCGCCTCAACCTCAACTTCCACCTTGCCATTGCCCTGAGCCTGAGTGCCACAGATGATGCCGCGGTTAGCGCTGATATCGCCGGTAATATCGCCCACGTGCTCTTGGGCGACCTGTACCTGCATCTCAACAATGGGCTCTAATATCACAGGATTGGCCGCCTGCACTGCTTCCAGGAAGGCTTTCTTGCCTGCCATCACAAAGGCGATCTCCTTCGAATCGACACTATGGTGTTTACCATCGAGCAGAGACACCCGTACATCCTGCATCGGGAAACCCGCCAAGGCGCCACCACTCATCGCCTCCTTGACCCCTTTCTCGACCGCTGGGATATATTGGCTGGGCACCGAACCGCCCACCACCTTGCTGACAAATTCAAACCCTGTTCCTCTTGGTAAAGGTTCAACGGTTAATTCCACCTCGCCAAACTGGCCCGCGCCGCCAGACTGCTTCTTATGACGGTAACGCGCCGTCGCGCTGCGGGTGATGGTTTCACGATAGGCCACGGCTGGCACATCGGTTTCCATGTCGACATTAAACAGGTCATGGGCTTTCTCAAGGGCGATTTGCAGATGCAGATCCCCTTGGCCTTGTAATATGGTTTGCCCTTCGGCCTCATTCTTGGCGATATGCAAACTCGGGTCTTCCACCACCAGCTTATTAAGCACTTCGGCAATCTTCTGCTCATCGCCGCGGCGCTTGGCCGATACCGCTAAACCAAAGATCGGCTGGGGCAATACCAGCTCAGGCAGATGAAACTCATCTTCATCATGACTGTCGTGAAGCACGGCGCCCACCGTCAGCTCATCCACCTTAGAGATGGCGCAGATATCGCCCGGCACGGCTGAGGTCACGCTGATCTGCTTATCTCCCTGCAATTTAAACAGGTTACTTACCTTGATCGGTTTACGACCATCACCAATAAACAACTTCATCCCCAGAGAGATGGTGCCCTGGTAAACCCGAAAGACCCCCATACGACCGAAGAAGGGATCGATCGCCACCCGAAACACATGCGCCAGGGCATGATCATCACTCGATTGCGTCACATCCACAGGCAATGCCGACTCACCCTGTCCCTTGATAAACTGCGGAGGGTTGGCCTCTAACGGATTAGGACTGAGTTTAATAATCAGCTCCAGCAGCGCGCCAATCCCCACCTGCTCTTCGGCACTGGTAAAGCAAACTGGCACAAGGTGTCCCATCCGCAGAGCGGTTTCCAGCGGCTCATGTAACTGCTCGGGTGTCAGGTTTTCCCCCTGCTCCAGATACAGTGCCATCAGCTCATCATCTTCCTCTAGCACAGTATCCACCAGCTCATCACGGGCACTGGCCACATCGTGAAACAGCGCCTGGCCCTGCAACTCGGGCTGCGGATGCAGATAACAGTCGATCACATCATCCAACGCCACATTGGGCAGGTTGACCGGCAAGCAGCGATGGCCAAACTTGGTTTGGATCTCATCGAGCAGCCCAGGCAGATTGGCGCCATTGCCGTCGATATGGTTGATGGCGATCATTACCACCTTGCCCTGGGCTCTCGCGGCCTCGAACGCACGTTGAGTGATGGTTTCTATGCCAGTTGCGGCATTAACCACCAAGAGCACAGACTCCACACCGCTGAGGGGTAAGAGCGCTCGGCCGAAGAAATCGGGCAGGCCCGGGGTGTCGATAAAATTGATGTGATGATTGTCGAAATCGAGATTGAGGAAGGAAGGTTCTAGGCTATGTCGGTGGTCTTTTTCCTGGGCAGTGAAATCAGCATGATTTGTGCCCTTGTCCACCCTGCCTTTTTGAGTGATCGCATTTCCCTGAAACAGCAGTGCCTCTAACAAAGTGGACTTGCCCGCCCCTGTGTGTCCGAGCACCGCCAGATTCCGAATCTGCTCGGTGGTAAACTCAGCCATATTGGCCTCCTTGATCTGTTATTCCAATAGGTAACAGCACCACGACCTCCTTACCTGCCACTAAAAATCGTGTTAGCTGCAAACAAAAACAGAGAGTTGTAATCGGTCTATTAACAACCAGTATAGGCCTGTAAACAGCAAGGACTTTTGATCGAGATCACGCTTTAACTCACAGGAAGAATTTTGCCAACTTTCGTCACAAATAGTGAACATGTGTAAGCCAAAATAGTAGCTTTGATGACTTTTAAGTCCCAGGTGATTGTATTGGTCAGCAAGCTACTGTAGTCTGCTGCTCTATTAGCGATAGAACAAACGGCCAGAGGCGAAAATACCTAGGGGAATTCGTCCTCGGTAACATAGGCCGATTTATGATTTGTCCCAATAGATTATTGATGGAAACCGATAATATCTATGCGCGAAAAGCCCAATCACAAGACGCCACCCGCCGAGACCCATTCTAGCGGGGGTAAACTGAGCGCCAGTGAGTACCGGCACAAGAATGCCACCACCACGCCCGAGATGAGACGCTTTATTCAGGACTCAGATCTACCTGTGAGTCAGCTGGCAAAAGTGCTCAATATCAGCGAGGCAACGGTGCGTAAATGGCGCAGGCGTGACTCGATCAACGACACACCCAATACGCCCCATCACCTCAATACCACGCTGACCCCTATGCAGGAGTATGTGGTGGTCGGCCTGCGCTATCAGCTTAAGATGCCCCTGGACAGACTACTGAAGGTGACCCAGGAGTTTATCAATCCCAATGTGTCACGCTCTGGACTCGCCCGTTGCCTCAAACGTTATGGCGTATCGCGCATCGGCAGTATCGAACCCCCTCAGGTGCCCGAGCACTATTTTAACCAGCTACCTATCGCTCAGGGCAGCGACATAGTCACCTATACCTTAAATCCAGAGACACTGGCTCGCACCTTAGCCCTGCCCCAAGCAGATGGCGACAGCGTGTTGCAGGTGGCCTCGCTCACGCTACCGCCTCAGCTCACAGACGCACAACCAAATTCTGTATTGCTGGGCATAGATCCCGATAGTGACTGGATCTACTTAGATATCTATCAAGACGGTAATACCCAGGCCACCAAGCGTTACATTAAACATGTACTGCGCTTTGGCCCCTTTCATCTGCGTAAGTTATTGGTGCGCAACTACCACACATTTTTACAGCGCTTCCCCGGTGCCACCATGGCACAGCTAACACCCGGCGCTGACATTCAAACACCTGAGCTTCAGGTGGTTAACGGAGACTCATAATGAGCCAAACCGATACAACAAGCTCGACGCACAGCGAAGACAAGCGACTCAATAAGCGTCTAAAAGATATGCCCGTTGCCATTGTTGGCATGGCCAGCATCTTTGCCAACTCGCGCTATCTCAACAAGTTTTGGGATATTATCTGCGACAAGATAGATGCCATTACCGAGGTGCCGGACACCCACTGGCAGGCAGAAGATTACTATGATGCCGACAAATCCACGCCCGATAAGAGCTACTGTAAGCGTGGCGGTTTCATGCCTGAGGTTAACTTCAACCCTATGGAGTTTGGTCTGCCGCCCAACATTTTGGAGCTCACCGACACCTCGCAGCTGTTGTCCCTCATTGTGGCCAAAGAGGTGCTCGCCGACGCTAATCTGCCTGGCGACTATGACAGAAACAAGATAGGTATCACCTTAGGGGTGGGCGGTGGTCAGAAGATCAGCCACAGCCTCAATGCCAGATTGCAATATCCTGTGCTCAAAAAGGTGTTTAAACACAGCGGCATCAGCGACGCCGACAGCGAGATGCTGATCAAGAAGTTCCAGGATCAATATATCCACTGGGAAGAAAACTCTTTCCCCGGCTCTCTGGGTAATGTGATCGCCGGACGTATCGCTAACCGCTTTGACTTAGGCGGCATGAACTGCGTAGTCGACGCTGCCTGCGCCGGCTCTCTGGCCGCCATGCGTATGGCGCTCAGCGAACTCGTAGAAGGCCGCTCTGAGATGATGATCACCGGCGGCGTCTGCACAGATAACTCACCCTCTATGTACATGAGTTTCTCCAAGACCCCAGCCTTTACCACCAACGAAACGATACAACCATTTGATGTCGATTCAAAAGGGATGATGATAGGCGAAGGGATTGGCATGGTGGCGCTTAAGCGTCTGGAAGATGCCGAGCGCGATGGCGATCGCATCTATGCGGTGATCAAAGGCGTTGGCGCCTCATCGGACGGCAAGTTTAAATCTATCTATGCACCGCGCCCAGAAGGCCAGGCCAAGGCACTGAAACGCGCCTATGATGATGCGGGATTTGCGCCGCACACTCTCGGCCTTGTCGAGGCTCACGGCACTGGTACCGCCGCTGGCGATGTGGCCGAATTTAACGGCCTGACCTCTGTGTTTAGCGAAGGCTGCGACAGCAAACAACATATTGCCCTGGGGTCGGTGAAATCTCAGATAGGTCACACTAAGTCCACCGCGGGTACCGCTGGCCTTATCAAGGCGGCGCTGGCGCTACACCACAAGGTGTTACCGCCCACTATCAATGTGAATCTGCCTAACCCTAAGCTAAATATTGAGCAGTCGCCCTTCTACCTCAATACCGAGACCCGCCCTTGGCTGCCGCGTCCCGATGGCACGCCACGCCGCGCCGGGATCAGCTCTTTCGGTTTTGGTGGCACCAACTTCCACTTTGTGCTCGAAGAGTACCAGAGCGAACATAGCCGAGATCAGGGCAAGCTGACCCAATTCCGCCAGCGCGCCGTGCCTCAAAGCTTACTGATCAGCGGCGCCGATAAGGCTGACCTGCTCAAAAACCTGCGCCAGTTGTTAACGGCAAACGCAAGTGAGTCTCTGGAAATCCTGGCCAAGCAACACCCGCTGCGCGCCCTGACGGCCGATGCGCCGCGACTGGGTCTGGTTGCACGAGACAGAGATGAACTCAATAAACTATTGAGTCAGGCCGAGGCCAAATTACAAGGCGATGACCAGGCACAATGGTCACTACCGGGAGGCGTATATTACCGCCGCGCCGCGCCAACAGAGGCTAAGGTTGCCGCCCTGTTTGCCGGTCAAGGCGCCCAATACCTCAATATGGGGCTTGAGCTTGCCTGCCACTTCCCTGAGATGCGCGAGCAATTTGTACTGGCCGACAAGGTGTTTGCCAGCCAGGATAAGACGCCGTTGTCGCAACTGGTGTACCCGGTGCCAGTCTTCACGACTGAGGAGCGCAAGGCACAAGAGGCACTACTGACCAATACCGCTAATGCCCAGAGCGCCATCGGCGCCATCTCCATGGGGCAATATGCTCTGCTGAGCGCCGCGGGCTTTGAAGCCGATATGCTTGCCGGTCATAGCTTTGGTGAACTTAGCGCCCTGTGCGCTAGCGGCGTGATCAGCCTGGAAGACTACTACCAGCTGACATTTGCCCGTGGCGATGCCATGGCCAGCCAAAGTGCCGAGGGTGCCGATCGCGGTGCCATGTATGCCATCATCACCAAAACCGCCGAAGATCTGACTCGACTGGAATCAACCCTTACCGCCTTTGAGGGGGTTAAGGTCGCCAACTACAACGCACCGACTCAACTGGTCATCGCAGGTCCAACCCAGGCCACGGCACAAGCTGCCAGCGCCCTGAGCGAACTCGGCTTTAAAGCAATTGCCCTGCCAGTTTCCGGCGCTTTCCACACCCCACTCGTGGGCCATGCACAGGCACCTTTTGCCAAGGCGATCGATAAGGTGAAGTTTACTAAGCCGCAGCGCCCTGTGTATGCCAATGCCAGCGGTGGTCGCTATGCCAATATCGCCAAGACCATCAAGAGTGAGTTTAAGCAGCACATGCTGCAATCGGTGCGCTTTAGCGAGCAGTTAAAGGCGATGTATGACGATGGCGCGCGGATATTTGTCGAATTTGGCCCTAAGAATATTCTGCAAAAATTGGTCGAGGGTACCTTGAGCGAGCAGCTTGACTCCATTAGTACCATCAGCCTAAACCCTAACCCTAAGGGCGACAGCGACCTGCAACTTCGCCAGGCGGCGATTCAGCTGGCCGTCAACGGCATAGCGCTCGAGCAACTGGATCCCTATTGCGCCGAGCCGGCGCCGATTGAGCCAGCATCGCCAATGAACATCACCCTCAACGCGACCAACTATATTAGTCCGGCGACCAAAGCCAAGATGGAAAAGTCACTCCATGCAGGCACTATTTCTTCCAATACCCTGATCGAAGAAAAGATCGTGGAAGTGGAAAAACTGGTCGAAGTTGAAAAAATTGTAGAAGTAGAGAAGATAGTGGAAAAATCAGTCCCAGCACAGCAGGTATCTCCGGCTCAAACAGCCATCGAGAGCCACACCCAAGCAAGCAGTCAGCTACAAGCAGGCAATGGCGATGCCCTGAGCCAATTCTTCGCGGCGCAGCAACAAACGGCCCAGCTGCATCAGCAGTTCCTCGCCATTCCTCAGCAATATGGTGACACCTTCACTCAGCTGATGACGGCGCAAGCTCAAATGGCCGCCGCAGGTGTGGCGATCCCTGAGAGTCTGCAACGTTCAATGGAGCAGTTCCACCAACACCAGGCCCAGACACTACAGAGCCATACCCAGTTCCTTGAGCTGCAAGCCCAAAGCCATCAAAGCGCCTTAAGCCTGCTCAGCCAAGGAGCTGTGGCTGAGCAGGCGAGCACGCCTAGCCAGGTTGCATTCACGCCAGCATCGACTTCGGCGCCAACCCCAGTAAAAGCCACTGTGCCGCCGGCCGCGCCAGCAGTTACGCCAGTACCTCAGGTACAAGCGACGGTTAATCCGCCAGTGGCTACACCTGCTAAAGTGCAGCAAACTGTGCAGCCTATCGCCCCTCAACCAATGGCACCTGCGCAATCACCTGCCATTGAGCCAGTGAGCATGGCGCCAAGTGTTAATCTGGGCAGTGAACAGGTGCAGCAGACCATGCTAAACGTTGTAGCCGATAAAACCGGTTACCCAACCGAGATGCTGGCCCTTGAGATGGACATGGAAGCCGACCTTGGCATCGATTCTATCAAGCGGGTGGAGATCTTAGGCACAGTACAAGATGAGCTGCCAAACCTACCCGAACTCAGCCCAGAGGATCTGGCCGAGTGCCGCACCCTGGGTGAAATCGTCGACTATATGAACAGTAAACTGTCCGCCGCAGGCGCTCCTGTTCAACAAACCGCCGCAGGTTCTCATAGTCAACAATCGAGCGCTACGATTAGCACGCAGCCATCAGTACAAGCTCAAACAAGCACCGCAGCAGTCAACGGCCTTTCATCTTCACAGGTGCAGCAGACCATGCTGAACGTGGTGGCCGATAAGACTGGTTACCCAACCGAGATGTTGGCCCTTGAGATGGATATGGAAGCCGACCTTGGCATCGATTCTATCAAGCGGGTGGAGATCTTAGGCACAGTACAAGATGAGCTGCCAGGACTGCCTGAACTCAGCCCAGAAGATCTGGCCGAGTGTCGTACCCTGGGTGAGATCGTCGCCTACATGAACAGCAAGCTGCCAGCTGCAGGTACCCATATTCAACAAGCAAGCGCTACGCCTGCTAATGACTTGTCATCATCACAGGTGCAGCAGACCATGCTGAGCGTGGTGGCCGATAAGACAGGTTACCCAACCGAGATGCTGGCCCTTGAGATGGACATGGAAGCCGACCTTGGTATCGATTCTATCAAGCGGGTGGAGATCTTAGGCACAGTGCAGGATGAGCTGCCAGGATTGCCAGACCTCAGCCCGGAAGATCTGGCCGAGTGCCGTACCCTGGGTGAAATTGTTAGCTATATGAACAGCAAGCTGCCCGCTGCAGGCGCTCATGTTCAACAAGCCGCCGCAGGCGCTATGACCAACCAACAACCGACAGCACAAACTCAAGCTGGCTTGTCATCATCACAGGTGCAGCAGACCATGTTGAGCGTGGTAGCTGATAAAACAGGTTACCCGACTGAGATGCTGGCCCTCGAGATGGATATGGAAGCCGACCTAGGCATCGACTCTATCAAGCGGGTCGAGATCTTAGGCACAGTTCAAGACGAACTGCCGGGACTACCGGAGCTCAACCCAGAAGATCTGGCCGAGTGTCGCACCCTAGGTGAAATTGTTAGCTATATGAACAGCAAGCTGCCAGCTGCAGGCGCTCATGTTCAACAAGCCGCCGCGGGCGCTATGACCAGCCAACAGCCGACAGCACAAACTCAAGCTGGCTTATCATCATCACAGGTGCAGCAGACCATGCTGAGCGTGGTGGCCGACAAGACAGGTTACCCAACTGAAATGCTGGCCCTTGAGATGGATATGGAAGCCGACCTAGGCATCGACTCAATTAAACGGGTCGAGATCTTAGGCACAGTTCAGGATGAGCTACCGGGACTACCGGATCTCAACCCAGAAGATCTGGCCGAGTGCCGCACTCTGGGTGAAATCGTCGCTTACATGAACAGCAAGCTGCCCGCCGCGGGCGATCATGGCCAACAAGCCGCCGCGGGCGCTATGGCAGAAACGACAGGCAAGCAAGAGGAGAGCGCCACGATTAACCAGGTGCAAGCCATCTCCGCCGAACCTTTAGTCGAGTTACCGCCTCACAGCGAGGTGGCGCTAAAAAAGCTTGAAGCGGCGAAGCCTGATGCCGAGGGTTTCGCCGCCAATGCTACCCTGGTGATCCAAGATGATGGTCACAATGCCGGGGTACTGGCCGAGAAACTCAGCAACAAAGGGCTCAATGTCGTGGTGGTGCGACTTCCTCAGGGGATGCCACAGTCACCGCTAAGCAGCGCCGTGTCTAGCGTGCAGCCAAAAGGGTTAAGCGAAGCCGACATTCAGGAGAGCATGGCTGAGATCCTAGCCGAGCATGGCGCTATCAAAGGCTTTGTTCACCTGCAGCCCATGGCTGACAGTGAGGCCACGCCAGCGCTTTCGCTAACCGAGACAGGGTTTAACCATCTCAGCTCAGCCTTCCTGTGGGCTAAGCACCTGCATGGTCAACTGAGTCAACAAACTGGACGCCGCTGTTTCTTCAGCGTCAGCCGTATCGATGGCGGTTTCGGCTACCTGTCACCTGAACTGCTGGCCAAGAGTGAGCTCAATCAGGCTGCACTGTCGGGCCTGACTAAGACACTAAGCCACGAGTGGCCTGAGGTGTTCTGCCGCGCGCTGGATCTCGCCCCAACGATGAGCGCCGCTCAGCTGGGCGATGCCATAGTGGCTGAGTTATTCGATGCACAGACCCAGCTTAGCGAGGTGGGTATCAGTGTCGATACCGACGGACAATTGTCCCGCCACGCTTTACAGCCAGGGCAGGCAGCGATACACACCCAAGCCGCCAACCTAGACAGTACAGATAAAATACTGGTGACCGGGGGTGCAAAAGGGGTGACCTTCGAATGCGCCTTAGCGCTGGCCAAGCGTTGTCAGTCGCACTTTATCCTCGCAGGTCGCAGCCAACATCTCTCGGCGGCAGAAAGACCAAGCTGGGCACAAGGTAAGTCTGTCGATCAACTCAAGCAGGCTGCTATCGCCCATATTATGGCTAGCGGTGACAAGCCAACGCCTAAGCAGATAGATGCCTTAATCTGGCCGATCAAGAGCAGCCTTGAGATTGACGCCGCCCTGAAAGCCTTCGAGGCGGTAGGTGCATCGGCCGAATATCTCGCCATGGATGTGACCAACAGCGAGTCTATCACCCATGCGCTGGGGATCATCACCCAGATAAGCCCTATCACAGGCCTTATCCACGGCGCCGGTGTATTGGCCGATAAACATATTCAAGACAAGCAGCTCGACGAGCTAGCGCGTGTTTATGGCACTAAGGTTAGAGGCTTACAAGCTCTGCTCTCTGTACTTGATATGACACAGCTTAAACTGGTTGCCCTCTTCTCTTCGGCGGCGGGTTTCTATGGCAACACAGGCCAGAGTGACTACGCCATGGCGAACGAGATCCTCAACAAGGCGGCACTGCAACTGACTCAGTTAAACGAGCAGACCAAGGTGATGAGCTTTAACTGGGGCCCTTGGGATGGCGGCATGGTCAATCCTGCGCTGAAGAAGATGTTTGTCGAGCGCGGCGTCTATGTGATCCCACTGCAGGCGGGTGCCGAGCTGTTTGCCACCAAGTTGCTAAGCCCAAGTGGCGCGCAGCTGCTGGTAGGCAGTGATATGCAAGGCAACACAGCTAAAGCCGATGAGGCAAGCTCAGTAAAAAAGCCTGATGCGGATGAGGTGCACGTCGCACAGCATCCGCTGCCGCCTGTCACCTTAACGCGCCAGTTAACGCCCGCGACCATGGCCTTTGTCTCAGACCATGTGATCGGCGGTAACCCGGTATTACCGACGGTTTGTGCTATCCAATGGATGCGTGAAGCCGCTCGGGCGCACATTGGCGCCCCGGTAAAGGTGCGCAGCTATAAGCTGCTCAAAGGCATTATTTTCGACACCGAAGCGCCGCAAACCTTAGTGCTTACGCTAACCCCAGAATATAAGGGCGATAGCCTGACGGCCATTCAGGCCTCAATAAGCAGCGAGGGACGGCCGCAGTACCAGGCGAGCCTTTGTTTGATGGATAGCGAGGACAGCTCGGCGCCAATCAAGGCCTTCGAGGGGCAGTACAATAACGAGGCGGTCACCGATGCCAGCACGCTCTACAGTGACGGCACCCTGTTTCATGGGCCAAGACTGCAGGGATTAGATAAGGTACTTAAGTTCGATGAGCAGGGCCTTATCGCCTCTGTTAGCCTGCCCCAGGTGCGCGAAGCCGACTGCGGCGAGTTTATACCTAGCCTAAGCAGCGCAGGCTGTCAGCCTTTTGCTGAGGATCTCTTGCTCCAAGCCATGTTGGTCTGGGCAAGGCTCAGCTATGGGGCGGCCAGTTTGCCATCGGCCATCGACGAGTTCATCAGTGTGCAGCCGATGCACGGCGGCGAAACCGGCTATATCGAGCTGAACGTGGTCAAGAGCAATCGCAGAAGCCTGACGGCCGATGTGGCGCTTTACCATCAAGATGGCCGCCTGAGCGCCCTGATGAAAGGGGCCAGGATCACCATAAGCTCAACCCTCAATGCCGCTTTCGTGCCACACGGCGCGCGCGGTGAAACGGCCAACGAGGAGGCGACGCAGTGACCCAGGAGTTTGGCCAAAAGGTAAGCAATGCTAACGCTAACAGCGAAGGCGCGACCCCACTGCGGGTCGCCCTCTTGCTGTTGCCAAAAGATGCAGCCTTGCCCGATACCTTAGCCAATCAGCCAGTTCGAGAGCTGCAAGTTGACCAAACTGAGACTGACCTTACTGAGAATAAGCTGGCTCAGACACTAGAGCAGGCAGTGAGCTGGGTCGCCACAGGCGATCTGGTTTGCCTGCAAGGCGCCCAGCAAACATTGCTGCTGATGCCAGCGCTCAAGGCGGCGCAGCACAAGCTGCACCCTCATGCCCATCTGGCGGCGCTGCAATATGGTCAAAGCCAGAGCAGTGCACTGCAAGGCGCGCTGGCACAGGCCAAACGCCAACCGGATAGTGTTCAGTGCAGAGCGCATATCAATGACATGAACAAGGGCTTCGACGCCTTGTGTCGCCTGATCGCTGATATTGCTCAGCGAACCATTAGGCGTTCAGATACTCGGCGTCACTATTGGTTTACCGAGCCCTATCAAGGGCGAGTGGCGACGCTTACCCTGGAGAATACCCAGCCTCAGCAAGGGAAAGCGCAAACTCATCTGGCCATGGTGCTGACACAGGGCACAGGCCGGCTCAAGGCGCGTTCGCTACTATCGGCCAGCCAGCTGTTCTTTCTGCTACCCGGTAGCAGTGAAGCCACGCTCAACCAAGGTCTATGGGCCCTGGCGGCGGCCTTGGATAAGCTCGCCTTATCACAGACCGAGCCCTTAGCGCGGGAGATGGCGATCATTGAGCTGATGCAGCAAAATCTCGATGCCTTTGTCACCAGCGGCCCGACACGTTTTGTGATCTGTTTACAGGCCATAAGTATCGAGGCGCTTGGGCAGGAGATCACCGCCATGAGCCAGGCGCTGGCCAAGATCTGTAAGGAGAAAGGGGAATACCGTACGCCATCGGGTAGCTATTTCAGCACCGCGCCGCTGGGTCAGGCCAAGCTGGCCTTCGTTTATCCCGGCGTTGGCACCATCTACCCAGATATGCTGCATGAGCTGCACAGCTACTTTCCGGCCCTGTTTAGCCGCTTGCAGCAGCAAGGAGATCTCAAGGCGATGCTGCAGGCCGATATGATCTATCAAGATGATAAGGCTGGCACTCAGCAGATGCCTCTAAGCAAGATGGCTATTGCCGGTGTGGGCGCCAGCTACCTGCTGACCAAGCTCTTGGTGGATGAATTTGCAGTGCAGCCTCACTTTGCCCTGGGTTACTCCATGGGTGAAGCCGCCATGTGGGCAAGCCTGGATGTGTGGCAAGATCCCCATAGCTTGATCGATAAGACCCTGAGCGATCCCCTGTTTACCGAGGAGATCTCAGGTCCGCTCAAGGCGGTTCGTCGTCACTGGCAACTGTCAGAGAACGACCCTCTCGAATGGAACAATTTTCTGGTGCGATGCCAAGGCGATGATATTCAGCCTTTGCTGGAGCGTTACCCCAGAGCCTATCTTGCCATCACTCAGGGGGATACCTGCGTGATCGCTGGCTGTCAGGCCAGTTGCCAGGCCCTGTTACAGGAACTGGGTAAGCGTGGCATAGCCGCCAATCGAGTGACCGCCATGCATACGCCACCGGCCTTAAGCCTGCAGTCGCAGGTGCAGGCCTTCTATCATCAGGCTCTCATGGCCGAAGCCGCCGAGCATCCGGTCAAATTTATCAGCGCCGCCAGCCTCATCGATGGCCAAGATGGCGCCGTCAACGAGACTCAGGCCCTGAGTGCCGAAGCTATCGCGACCTCGATAGCCAAGACCTTCTGCCATCGCCTCGATTTTGAGTCGCTCATCCAGAGCGCAACCCATCAGGGCGCAGCGCTATTTGTCGAGGTCGGTGCCGACAGACAAAACTGCACCCTGATAGATAAAATTCTAAAAGCCAGCGAGACACCCCACGTCAGCGTGCCGGTCAATGCCCGCGGCGCAAACGAGGTGATCACCCTGCTCAAAGCCTTGGGCACACTGATCAGCCACAGAGTTCCCGTCAGCCTCACTGTGCTGCAACTGGGACTCAAGCGTGAACTGGCTAAGCTGCAACAGCGCAGCGCTCAAGGTGAGCCCCCGCTCGCCAATACCCTATTTCAAGAGGAAGTCTAATGCCTTCAAATGAAGCGCCTTCTGCCAAACAAGCGCCAAGCAAGACCCGAGGTCATGGCAAGATTGCCATCGTGGGTCTGGCAAACCTCTACCCGGACGCCAAGACCCCTAAGCAGTTTTGGCAAAACCTGCTCGACAAACGCGACTCTCGTACCCAACTCAGCGATGACAAGCTCGGCGCCCATTTAGCCGACTATCGTGGCGAACAGGGCGAGGCCGATCGCTTCTACTGCGATAAGGGCGGGTATATTGAAGATTTTCACTTTAATCCCTATGGCTATAAGCTGCCGCCCGAACAACTTCAGGGGATGGACGATAGCCTGCTGTGGGCGCTGGACACCAGTCGCAATGCCCTGCTCGATGCGGGCATTGCCCTGGACTCTCCTCAGCTATCACGCTGCGGCATCATCATGGGCACCCTCTCTTTCCCTACGGCAAAATCGAATGAGTTGTTTCTGCCCCTCTACCATAAGGCGGTAGAAAAAGCCCTTAAGCAGAAGCTGGCCTGTCCAGACTTCAGCCTGAGCGACTACAACGCCCATAGTCCGGCTGCCACCACCTTAGACGTTGCCAATGGTGCTATTGCCCACAACACCTCTAAGCTAGTGGCCGATGCCCTTGGCCTTGGGCGCGTTCAGCTTAGCCTGGATGCCGCCTGCGCCAGCTCAGTTTATTCGCTGAAACTAGCCTGCGACTATCTCAACACAGGCAAGGCCGATCTTATGTTGGCGGGCGCCGTCTCCGGCGCCGACCCTTTCTTTATTAACATGGGCTTCTCCATCTTCCACGCCTACCCAGAGCATGGCTTCTCGGCCCCCTTCGATCGTAATACCAAGGGGCTGTTTGCCGGAGAAGGCGCTGGGGTACTGGCACTCAAACGCCTCGAAGACGCCGAGCGTGATAATGATAAGATCTACGCCATTGTCAGCGGCATCGGCCTGTCTAATGACGGCAAGGGACAGTTTGTGCTCAGCCCCAACAGTAAGGGGCAGGTCAAGGCCTTCGAGCGTGCCTATCGCGACGGCGGCGTCGATCCCAAACATATCGAAGTGATCGAATGCCACGCCACGGGCACCCCGCTGGGAGACAAGGTAGAGCTGGCCTCTATGGAGCAATTTTTTGCCCCTAGGCTCGAAGGTGCAAGCGCGCCCATGATAGGCTCGGCCAAGTCCAACCTCGGGCATTTACTTACCGCCGCAGGCATGCCAGGAATCATGAAGATGATCTTCGCCATGCGTCAGGGCGTGTTACCGCCAGGAATTAACCTCAGTGAGGCCATCGAATCGCCAAATGGTCTATTTGGCGCTCATACCCTGCCCAGTCAGGTGACGCCTTGGCCAGTTAAGGCCGATAACGCGGCGCGATTAGCCGGGGTGTCGGTATTTGGCTTCGGCGGCTGTAATGCTCATCTGTTGTTAGAATCCTATACGCCCACAGAGTGCGAGCCTTCAACCACAGTGACATCGCCGCAGTTAACTGCGCCTTGTCACAACGGCTCGACACCGCAATTTGTGATCAGTGGTATTGCGGCGCATCTTGGCCCTCTTGGCAGCATTAACGCACTCGACACCTGTATTCGCCAAGAGCAAGAGGCCTTTGTGCCCCTGCCACCAGCGCGCTGGAAAGGGTTAGATCAGCACCCAGAACTGCTAGCACAATTTGGCCTCGACTCGGCCCCCCAAGGCGCCTATGTAGATAGCTTCGAGCTGGATTTTCTGCGCTTTAAACTGCCTCCCAATGAAGACGATCGCCTTATCGGCCAACAGCTGATGCTGATGAAAGTCGCCGACGAAGCGATACGCGACGCAGCGTTACAGCCAGGGCAAAAAGTGGCCGTCTTGGTCGCCATGGAGACAGAGCTGGAACTGCACCAGTTCCGCGGACGGGTAAACCTGCACACTCAGCTCAAACAGAGTCTGGATGCCATGGGCGCCAGCCTGAGTGACAGCCAGTATCGTGAGCTTGAGGCCTTAGCCATGGACAGCGTGCTCGACGCCGCCAAGCTAAACCAATACACCAGCTTTATCGGCAACATCATGGCCTCGCGTATCGCCTCCCTGTGGGACTTCAGCGGTCCGGCCTTCACCATCTCCGCTGGCGAGCAATCTGTGGGCCGCGCCCTGGATGTGGCGGAAAATATCATGGTGCAGGAGCAGCTTGATGCCGTGGTGATCGCCGCGGTCGATCTCTGTGGCAGCCTGGAGCAGGTGATGCTGAAAAATGCTATCGCCCCCGTGGCCAGTCAGAGCCATCCAAACGGCTGGCGACTGGCGGAAGGCGCCGGCGCCCTGGTGCTGGAAACCTCATCTCACCAAAGCCAGCGTGGCGCAAGCGCCTATGGCAAGATAGAGAGCCTCAACTTTGGTCCTCAGCATCAATTAGCGCGCCTGTGCGATGAGCTATTGACCCTCAATGGCACAGATGCCGATCAGATCTCACTGGTCGAGATGAGTGTGGCGCCTTGCAGCCAGCATCAGCCCCAACAGCTGATAGCGCAGCTGCCTACGGCGCAGGCTCGTCTGGTGCAGAGCGACCAACAACTGGGCCACAGCTTTGCCGCCGCCGGCATGACCAGCCTTATCGCCACACTGCTGCGCATGACACAAGAAAACGCGGACAATGCCTTGGTCGCCAACTTCAGCGAAGATCAGAGCGCCTTGGTGCACCTTACTCAAACTCATGCCCAACGCAGCGCGCTGACCCAAAGGCTAGACCAGGATCTCACCACCCATGAGGGGCGTAGCCTGATCAAGCGGGTCACCCTGGGTGGACCCGGCATCATAGACCACATACTGACCCAGCCGCTGACGCAACTGTCAGCGCTGCAAGATAAGTTGGCCGCGGCCAAAGGACAAGTTCAGACTAAACCGAAAAAAGTGGCCAAGCTTATAAGCTATTTAGGCCAGGTTAATTCGAACACGACTCAAGAATCACAGTTTGCCACGCCGTCGATGACAGGCGATGCAACAGGTAACTTACCCACTATGACCCAGCATTCAGCTCAGCCACCAGGCTCACCGATCAGCAACCCTGATCTCAGCGCCTTTCATGACAATCAACAAAAGGCCCGTCAGGCCCATCTCGCTTTCCTCAAGAGCCGTGAATCAGGCCTGAAAGTGGCCGACCTGCTGCTTAAGCAGCAACTGGCCCAAGCCATAGGTAGCCCATCGGCGTCAGCTGCGGCCTCAAGCGTCACCCAGATGCCACTCAGGCCAAGGCATGATCTGGTCTCGCCCTACCGCGCGCCAGTTCCAGCCCATAAGCCCTGCATCTGGGACTACCATGATCTGGTTGAATACGCCGAGGGCGATATTGCCAAAGTATTCGGCCCAGAGTATGACGTCATCGACAGTTATTCACGCCGTGTGCGCCTGCCCACTACAGATTATCTGCTGGTATCACGGGTTACAGAGCTTGATGCCAAACTGGGCGAATATAAGCCCAGCACCATGACCACGGAATACGACATTCCAGTGGATGCCCCCTACCTGGTCGATGGTCAGATCCCTTGGGCGGTCGCGGTGGAATCGGGTCAGTGTGACCTCATGCTAATTAGCTACCTGGGCATAGACTTCGAGAACAAGGGCGAGCGAGTCTATCGCCTGCTTGACTGTACCCTCACCTTCTTAGGGGACCTACCCCGCGGCGGCGATACCCTAAGGTATGAGATTAAGATCAACAACTTCGCCCGAAATGGCGATACCCTGCTGTTCTTCTTCTCCTACGAATGTTTCGTTGGCGATACCATGATCCTCAAGATGGATGGCGGCTGCGCTGGCTTCTTCACCGACGCCGAGCTGGCTGACGGCAAAGGGGTGATCCGCACCGAAGAGGAGCTGCTGGCTCGCAGCCGCGCCGCTAAGCAGACCTTTAATCCACTCCTGGACTGTCCGCGCAGCCAATTTGATTATGCTGCGATCCACAAACTCTTGTCGGCCGATATTCAAGGCTGTTTCGGTCCATCCCACGCAGGCCCGGCGCAACCCTCACTCTGCTTCGCCTCCGAGAAGTTCTTGATGATCGAAGAGGTCAGCAAGGTAGAACGAAACGGCGGCGCCTGGGGCCTTGGACTGGTCGAAGGCCATAAGCAGCTCGAGCCTAACCACTGGTACTTCCCTTGTCACTTCAAGGGTGACCAGGTGATGGCCGGCTCACTGATGGCCGAAGGTTGTGGCCAGTTACTGCAATTCTACATGCTGCACCTTGGCATGCACACCCAAACCCAAAATGGTCGTTTCCAGCCACTGGAGAATGCCTCGCAGAAGGTACGTTGCCGTGGTCAGGTGCTGCCGCAATCGGCTCGTCTCACCTACCGTATGGAAGTGACCGAGATAGGCTTTAGCCCACGCCCTTACGCCAAGGCGAATATCGATATCTTGCTTGATGGCAAGGTGGTGGTGGACTTCCAGAATCTGGGGGTAATGATCAAAGAAGAATCTGAGTGCACCCGCTACCCAGCTCTCGAGACGAAGCAAGGCGCTTCACAGGCCAAAAGCGGTCAAGGTGCATCAGCCAATGCCCCGCTGATGACTAATGCTCCGCTGATGACTAATGCACCGCTGATGGCTCAGATCCCCGATCTCAACGCCGCCCCTAACAAGGGCGTGATCCCGCTAACGCATGTGGAGGCGCCTGTCATCCCTGACTACCCGAACCGGGTGCCCGACACTGTGCCTTTTACGCCGTATCATCTGTTCGAGTTTGCCACCGGCGATATCGAAAAATGCTTCGGTCCAGAGTTTGCTATCTACCGCGGCATGATCCCGCCGCGCACTCCTTGTGGTGATCTGCAGCTCACCACCCGTGTGATAGAGGTTAACGGCCAGCGCGGCGACTTCAAGCGCCCTGCCAGCTGTATTGCCGAATATGAGGTCCCCAAGGATGCATGGTATTTCGATAACAACAGCCATCAGGCGCTGATGCCCTACTCTGTGATGATGGAGATCGCCCTGCAGCCAAACGGCTTTATCTCGGGCTACATGGGCACCACACTCGGTTTCCCTGGTCTCGAGCTCTTCTTCCGTAACTTAGACGGTAGTGGCGAACTGCTGCGTCAGGTGGATCTTCGCGGCAAGACGATCGTTAATGATTCACGCCTACTTTCCACTGTCATGGCTGGCACCAACATCATTCAGAGCTTTAGCTTCGAGCTGAGCACAGATGGTGAACCCTTCTATCGCGGCACAGCTGTGTTTGGTTATTTCAAGGCCGAGGCGCTTAAAGATCAGCTGGGATTAGACAATGGTAAGGTCACTCAGCCTTGGCATCAGGCCAAGGGGATAGCACCAGATATCAAGGTCAACCTGCTGGATAAACAGAGTCGTCACTTCAATGCGCCGACAGGTCAGCCCCACTATCGTCTAGCAGGCGGTCAGCTGAACTTTATCGACAGCGTCGAGATTGTCGATAACGGCGGCACCCACGGCCTGGGCTATCTCTACGCCGAGCGCACCATAGATCCTAGCGATTGGTTCTTCCAGTTCCACTTCCATCAGGATCCTGTAATGCCTGGTTCATTAGGCGTTGAAGCTATCATAGAAACCATGCAGACTTATGCCATCAGCAAAGACTTGGGCACCGGGTTTACCAACCCGAAATTTGGTCAGATCCTCTCCAATATCAAGTGGAAGTATCGTGGTCAGATAAACCCACTGAACAAACAGATGTCGATGGATGTCAGCATCACCTCCATTAAAGAGGAAGCCGGTAAGAGAGTGATCACAGGTAACGCCAGCCTGAGCAAGGATGGCCTGCGGATCTACGAAATCACCGACATCGCGATCTGCATCGAAGAAGCGCAGTAATTAAGGGGATACTGAGCGGACCGATATCCGGCTCAGCCAATAATCATAATAAAAGCGGCTGGCTTAGGAGAGGTGCAAGGCACTGCCTAAGTCGGCCATCATAAAATAAGGTTCTTGTTTAAATGAATCCAACTACCGCAAACGAGCAGCTTTCACCTTGGCCATGGCAGGTAAGCGACAGCAAGATAAGCTTTGACAGCGCCACCATGGCGAGCCAGCTTAAAGATTTCAGCCGCGCCTGCTATGTGGTCAACGATGGCGACCAAGGCGTAGGTATCGCCACAGAGGCCAGCCTGGCGACCGGCGAGCAGGCAACCGGTCATCCTGTCAGCGCCTTCACCCCGGCACTGGGCACAGAGAGCCTGGGCGACAGCAACTTCCGCCGGGTTCACGGCGTCAAATACGCCTACTACGCCGGCGCCATGGCCAACGGCATCTCATCGGAAGAGTTAGTGATCGCTCTGGGCAAGGCGGGGATCTTATGCTCCTTTGGCGCGGCAGGTTTGATCCCAAGCCGGGTCGAGCAGGCTATCGAGCGTATCCAGACCGCGCTACCTAATGGCCCCTACATGTTTAACCTGATCCACAGCCCCAGCGAGCCAGCGCTCGAGCGCGGCAGCGTCGAGCTCTTCCTTAAACACAAGGTACGCACAGTAGAAGCCTCTGCCTTTCTGGGACTAACACCGCAAATCGTTTACTACCGCGCCGCAGGCCTGAGCCGCGACGCCAACGGTCACGTCATTATCGGCAACAAGGTGATTGCCAAGGTGAGCCGCACCGAAGTCGCAGAAAAGTTTATGCAACCTGCGCCCGTCAAGATGCTGCAAAAGCTGGTCGATGAAGGCCTGATCACCCATGATCAAATGGCGATGGCTCAACTGGTGCCCATGGCAGATGACATCACCGCCGAGGCTGACTCAGGTGGTCACACAGACAACCGTCCTCTGGTGACTCTGCTGCCCACCATCCTGGCGCTTAAGGAGGAGATCCAGGCCAAGTATCAATATGAGACGCCCCTGCGCGTTGGTTGTGGCGGTGGCATTGGCACCCCAGATGCGGCCCTAGCCACCTTTAACATGGGCGCCGCCTACATAGTCACGGGCTCAATCAACCAAGCCTGTGTCGAGGCTGGCGCCAGCGACCACACCCGTAAGCTGCTGGCCACAACCGAAATGGCGGATGTCACCATGGCTCCGGCCGCAGACATGTTTGAGATGGGCGTTAAGCTACAGGTCGTCAAGCGTGGCACCCTGTTCCCTATGCGCGCCAATAAGCTGTATGAGATTTACAGCCGCTACGACTCGATAGAGGCGATACCCGTTGATGAGCGCGACAAGCTGGAGAAGCAGGTGTTTCGCGCGAGCCTAGATGAGATCTGGGCCGGTACGGTTGCTCACTTTAATGAACGCGATCCTAAGCAGATAGAGCGCGCCGAGGGTAACCCCAAGCGTAAGATGGCGCTCATCTTCCGCTGGTATCTGGGGCTGTCTAGCCGCTGGTCAAACACAGGTGAGCAAGGCCGTGAGATGGACTATCAGATCTGGGCAGGCCCCGCACTTGGCGCCTTCAACCAATGGGCCAAGGGCAGCTACCTGGACGACTACAGCAAGCGTCACGCGGTGGATCTGGCCAAACACCTGATGTATGGCGCCGCCTATCTGGCGCGTATCAACGCCATCAGCGCACAAGGGGTCAAGCTACCGGCCGAACTGCTGCGCTACAAACCCCTTGAGCCACTGGCTTAACGCTTCCCTTCAGCCATAAAAAGCCACCCTTGCGGTGGCTTTTTTATGGCTGACTTTTACATCTGACTAATGTGTACGCTCTCTGGGGATTAAGCTCAGACTCGCCTCTATCTCAGCAGGAAGAAGCGGCGTGACTGCGCCGCGAGCATATTCACCAAATCCAGCGCGGTAATATTTCGACAAGGGATGACCAGATTGACCGCCTGGTATCGTCATGATGGCGCGCTCTTCATACCCTGGCTGCACGATAAAGCGCTGGGAGGCGCCAAAACTTTTGCGCTGCACTGCTGGCATAAAGGTGTCACCAAAGCCCGCCACCTGAGGCATATCCAGGAAACGACTCAAGAGCGGCATCTGACGGCTAAAAGGATGCTGTATCGTCAGGGTATTAACCCGCCCCCAGTTGAGCGCGCTCAGCTCGCCATCGTCACTGTACTGGCTAAGCAGCTTATCACGGGCGGCGACATAGCTGGCGATCACTAACTCATCCCAGCTGGCGACCTCTTTGGGTAGCCAGTCGCTGGGCGCTTGTTTGAGCAGTTGCCAGATACCAGGCTCAAGATAACGTTTTAGCACCGCCAGGCTCAGTTGCTCCTTGGCCAGCTCGGCTTCGATGGGGGCAAAGGCGCTGTTAAGGATCTGACTGCGAAACGCTTTTACCAGAGTAAAGCCGACAGACTCGGCGCAGGCGCAGCCCTGCCAGTCTCTGATCTGTACTATATCCTTGGCGAAGCGCTTGGGCTCACGCATCAAAGCATCTAACAGGTAGCTCTGCCAGGGACGATAGAAGCGCGCCTCGTTATCGAGCTGAATCCGATAAAAATCGCCCTCATCGAATTTCTCCTGCTCCAGCAATCTGTCACGGATCTGCGCGCTTCTGGCCCCCAGGGCATAACCACCATCGCCAAAACGCTGCGCGTCATGGGTCGACATCACTCTGGCGTTGGCACTCCATAACCGGCCGCCGGGCGGATCCAGACGCGAAGGTAACTCGCTATCCCTTTGCTGCCACTTCGCCCACTCAATCTGCTCGCTTGTTAGTGCGACATCACTGGTCAAGGTTCTGGCGGGCACGGCGCCCGCCAGCTGCCATCCGGCGTGACCTTGACTGTCGGCCAACATCAAATTCTGCACCGGAATCCCAAAGCCGCTGGCCATTGCAAGTCCCTCAGGCACGTTATCGACCTGCTCCAGCGCCATCAGCTCCATGTTGACCGCATAATCCTGATGGGCCACCCAGGCGAGCGCATAGGCTCGCTCGCCTTTTTGCAGCACAGGGCCAAAGCGCGACAGCTTGATGGCAAAGTCCACTTCCCCCTTTGGTAGCTTGATCGTCTCGTTGACCACCTCAAGCGGCTCGTCACTGTCCAGCGCCACCCAATCGGCGGTGTCGATATAGGCATTGGTAAAGCCCCAGGCCAGTCTACCGTTGCTGCCCACCACTATAGCTGGCGCGCCAGGCAGCGACACTCCGGTGACCTGCACGGCATTGCCCTTGGCATCAGGATAGTTAAGCTGCGCCCGATACCAGATGATGGGCACGGCAAAGGAGAGGTGCATATCATCGGATAACATGGCACTGGCGGTGTGGGTCATCTCACCGGTAACCGCCCAGTTGTTACTGCCCACCTCAATCGGCTCATCTATCATCAGCGCCAGGCGCTGGGCCAAAGAGGTGTCAGCCAAAGAGGTCATACTCGGGACAGGCGGCGGATCAGAGGGAAACAGACTGTTATCCAGCGCCGCCTGATAATTTGAGGTCTGGGTAATAAAGGCGCGCATTTCGCTGCCGAAGCGGCGCTCGATATGATCTAGAGTCAGGTCACGCTTGAGGCTGTTGCCTTGCAAGTCCAGATACATGCTGTAGATCACCAGCAGGCTGTCGGCAGGTTGCCAAGGCGCTGGCTTGGCGCGGGTCAGCAGATACTCGAACGACTTAAGGGTCTGCGCGGCCAACGCCTGATTGACGCCATCGGCATAGCGCTGCAACAACTGCTGCTGAGCCGTAGGCAGTTGCCCATAGATACGCTCTGCGCGTTGACGAAGTTGATGAAAACGGCGCGACTTATCCAGCGCCAAGGCAGGCTCACCAAATAACTCGGCCAACTCACCGGCTGAATTTCGCCTTAGCAGATCCATCTGAAAGAACCTGTCCTGACCATGGGCAAAGCCCAGTGCAAAGGCGACATCCTGGCGATTCTCACCATGGATCACCGCGGTGCCAAGGCGATCTCTGTCTATGGTCACCTTAGCCGCTATCTTGCTACTGCTCACCTCGCCAGACAACTTAGGCAGACTTAAATGAAGCGCCACATAAACCGAGATAGCAAGCAAAAAAAGTAAAAAGAGAAATGTAACTAATAGAGGTTTTATTATTTTTATCATGAAGTAACGTCAATCCTTGAACCCAGGCCACTACTATAGCCAAGTTAGGTTAAGGTTAACAAGCAAACAAACCTCGACATCCCAAGGTGCCATTCGAGTTAGTCCGCGATACCTGTTAACCTTGCTTCATAGTTCATCATCTTTTAAACCTATGGCAAGACCCAACAAGAAAGCACCGGAGCGCACGGTCGAGATCTTTTGCGCCAAATGCAAATCCAGGCTGTTTAAGTATCGTAAAGGGGGTAAAGGCGCCTTGGTAAAATGCTTTAAGGAGCGGATTATCGAGGACGATACCCATACTCCCTGTCACTGCCCCCAATGCGATCAGTGTTTTGCCAGAGACACGCTGATACGCGGTGTTCCAGCGTTTAAGATCATTGGCGGTAAGGCATTGATGAAATAGTTAAACCAAGAAAAGATTTAACATAAATGCCACTTTATTATGGCAAGATCTAAGGCTAATATATAACGCAGGATGAACGGACAGTCTCTCGGGGAATACATTCCCGGGAAGGTGACTAAAGGATGAGTATGAATTCACTAATTAAGGTATGGAGCGCCACCCCAGAGCTGTTAAAACCTCTTTTAGCACTGGCGGTACTCGGATTATTAGGCATGACGGCATTTTTTTTTGGCCAACTGATCGGCCTATTGCTTTACCAAAGCTAACCTGATTGAGACAAATTAACTGGCGCCAAGACTGTCAGCCTTGGCGCTCATGACCTTAGATCAGACTATCCTTTGTTCTGCATAAAATCTTCACTGAAATCGGTAGGCCAGTATTTATAACCTTGCACCGTTGCCTGAGCTGCTGCCCCCAACAGGTTAACCTGATAGGTTTTTACGCCATCGACATCCACAGATTGATTGGCGGATACTTGCTCATCATTTTCCTTATATTTCGCACTGGCTTCAGCCTGTGCCTGTCCCTCATAGCCTGATTCTTTAAATCTTTGCAGAGCATCTCGCTTCATAAAGGCTTGTACAAAGGCAACCTGCTTCCAACCAATACCCGCGCCAACGCCCCCAGTTGCGAAACGGTAGTAACTGCTTTTACCCCCCTCATTAAGTACACAAACTCCGCCACCAGTCGACAAGGCAAACAGGTAGCTATTACTACCAGTGCAAACCACATGGGCAATTGAGTTAGCTACCGCCTTTTTTGCACCAGGATGCTGAGCATAGATGCTGCCTAGAGCCTCTTGTGTCTCCTTGCGAGCATTAGCTTTCTTCGCCTCAGGCGTATTACCCGTTGCGCACCCGGCAACAAGTGTTACTCCAATAAAGGCCATAAGTATTTTTTTTGTCGAAAATGTAAACATAACAACTCTCTTTTAACGCGAAAACCCAACACACAAAACAAACTTAACCAATTGATAAAAAAGGGAAAGAATGGATTTTATAAAGGGCGTAGTATATTCAGACACAGCGTCATTGCAAACCGAACATTCAAATGTGAGAGCTCGAGGCTAAACCTTTCGAATTAGCTCGTAGATAAAATCAAAGCACGGGAATAAAGAAATTGCTGGCATAAGACAAACGTGAATGAGTAACCCAAATTCAAGAAGCTCAAGACAGACTCCCTCTAGTGCGCGACATTTTGTCTCGCCACCAGTTTAATTTAGCGATCCATGCGACAAAGTCTAACTTATCTCTGTTCGGGCAATTGCTGCTGCCCTTATCTGATGATTTGATATGGCATTCAATGAGTAATAGGGAATTTTCTTCATGAAGTATCAGTGGATTCTGGGCACACTTTTCATTGCCGGCTCCGGTTTTAGCAGTCACCTCGCCGCACACGATGCTGCAATCGAATTTCGCGCCGCAGGCAGCCTAAAAGCCGCGATGACGGAAATAATTAGCGCCTATCAAGGCAAGACTCACGCAGTGGTGACAGCAGATTTTGCTCCCTCTGGATTGCTGCGAAAGCGGATAGAATCTGGCGAAAAGGTCGATCTGTTCGCCTCAGCTAACATGAAACATCCAACAACCCTGAGTCAGGCATCACTGAGCGGCGATGTGGTGATGTTTGCCCGCAACAAACTCTGCGCATTAGCCCAGCCTGAGGTTGAGCTCAGTAGCGATAACCTGCTTAACCAGATGCTAGATAACAAGATACGCCTGGGCACCTCAACCCCCAAGGCAGATCCCGCTGGCGACTACGCCTTTAAAGTGTTTGAACGGGCGGAGCAGGTATCTGTCGGCGCCCAGAAACGGCTTGAGGCAAAGGCGCTGCAGCTAACGGGCGGCCCTGACAGCGCCAAGCCTCCCAAGGGGCGTAATCCTTATGCCTGGGTGATGGAAAACAAACGGGCGGACATTTTTCTGACTTACTGCACCAATGCCGTACTGGCCCAGAAAGAAGTAAAACCTCTTAACATAGTGCAACTGCCCGACCATTTGAGTGTGGGGGCTAACTATGGCTTGACGGTGATCCGAGAAGCACAGCCTCACGCTGCCGAACTGGCGCTATTTATTCTGTCGCCTCAAGGGCAAGAAATTCTGGCCAGTTACGGCTTCGATACACCAACCCTCCCCTAACTCTTTAAATCTGGCCGGGAATTTCACCTCCCGGCCTCTAGCCCTTGGCTGCTAGTGGTTAAACAGATCGATCGCCGCCCGGCTCATCGCCTGTACTCCCGCCTCCAAGCTCACCGGATAGTCGGGCGCAAACTTACTTGAGTGCAACGAGGGCAAAATCGCACCTGATGCCTGACTGGCGGCATAGTCATCCGCAGGCACAGCCCCTAGCCAAAACAGGGTAATGGGGCGCTTCTCTGGGGTTAGACCATACAAGCCAAAATCTTCTCCAGCCATCACAGGCGACGCCTCCCAGACATTGTCATCCCCGAGCTGCTTAGCAATACTCGCCTTCACCAAGGCGGTTTGATTCGGGTCATTATAGGTCGAGGGAATACTCTCCTCTTGATGCACGTATACGTCTGGCCACTCGGCCTCGTCCAGTCCTGCACTGCTGGCGATCCCCTGAGTAAGGCGTTTGATGGCGGCGATCTGCTGCTCACGCACCTTAGGATCGTAAGAACGTAGCGTAAGTTGTAACTTTACCTCGTTGCCTATGATGTTATGTTTCGAGCCACCGTGAATTGAACCAACAGTGATCACATTGGGTGCCAAGGGAGACACCTCGCGGCTGACGATAGTTTGCAGCGCCAGCACAATGCGCGCCGCTAATACCACAGGATCGACCGTTGTATGCGGATAGGCACCGTGACCACCACGCCCCTTGACACTGATATCCACAGAATCGACATTCGCCAGGGCATAACCCGGGGCGATGGCCACCTTACCAGCAGGGACAGAGGCACTGACATGTAGCCCCAGAATATGATCAGGGAGTGGGAACTGACTAAACAGTCCCTGTTTCAACATGGCTTTAGCCCCGCCGCCCACCTCTTCGGCAGGCTGGGCCACCAGCATCAAGGTCCCCTGCCATTTATCCTTTGCCTTGATCAGCTGCTGAGCCGTCCCCACCAGATTGGTCATATGCACATCATGGCCACAGGCATGCATCACACCAACTTGATTGCCCTGTGCGTCTAGAGTGGTGACCTTAGAGGCATAGGCTTTACCCGTCTCCTCGACAATGGGTAAGGCATCGGTATCGGCGCGGATCATCACGGTCGGCCCCTTGCCGTTGCGATAGATGCCTACTACGCCATGGCCACCAAAATCACGGGTAACCGACATCCCTAAAGCGTCAAATTCGGCGGCTATTCGCGCCGAACTTTGCTGTTCGTGATAGGAAAGTTCAGGGTGTTGATGCAGCTCGAGATAGAGACTGGAGAGCACCGGCATGGCTTGCTTGACCGACAGCGCCAACTCGTTGCCTTGCGCCCAAAGGCTAGGGCTCACGGTCAGAGCAAACAGGGCGCCCAATAAACTGGGCTTATGGATGATTTGGCCTAACATTGTTAACTCCCTTGCCGAAAAATGGTCCGAAAGAGATCCAGCATAACCACTCTTTGCCATGAAACCAATCTGTTAGCCATGAATTAGCAGGCAAAGCGCCACAGCAAAGAAAGGCTTACCTTACTCTCCCTTGCCATTTGCCTGGCAAATCGGTAGTTTCTTATCCCTGTACTCGGACACACCTACGTCCAGCTGGTCATAAGAATAATGAAAGGACTTATTGATGGGGAATATACTTTGGGTCGCCTCCTATCCCAAATCAGGCAACACTTGGGTTCGTGCGTTTCTTGAGAATTACATTCAAAATGCCGAGCAAGGGATAGATATCAACACAATGCACACTATCTCGACCGCAGAGTCAGCAGCACACCGTTTTCAAGCCCATCTTCAGGACGGTCGCAAGACAACCGATCTTAGCCTGGAAGAGATCTGCGCCTTGAGACCAACAGTGCAGGCCGATATCGCCAGACAGGCCCACGGCACCACCTTTGTAAAGACCCATAACTACCTGGGAACCTTTAATGATCACCCGCTGCATAACTCCACGGTCACTTCAGGTTCCATCTATATCGTGCGAAACCCCTTGGATGTGACGGTATCTATGGCTAACTACTTTGGTTACAGCCTAGATGAAACCATCGCCTATATGGCGGAAGAGATGACAGGCACACCCAACGAACCCGAAAACGTGCCCCAGGTCATCACCTCCTGGTCGATGCATGTCTCTAGTTGGACTCAAGATCCCGAAGACGCCAAGCTGATCCTGCGTTATGAAGATATCTTAGATAACCCCAAGAAGGTGTTTCGCAAAATAGAGTCTTTCCTCGGGCTAAAGAAAGACCCCAACCGACTCAAGAATGCCATTAAGCACTCCTCATTTGCCCAGCTCAAGGCTCAAGAAACCAAGCGAGGATTCGTCGAAAAACATGAAAACGCTAAATCCTTCTTCCGCCAAGGCAGTAAGAATCAGTGGCGTCAGGTATTGAGTGATGAGCAGGTCGCGAAAATCGTCGAGCATCACGGCGAACAGATGGCCAGATTTAAATACTTACCGGGTAAATAACGCACTCAATTGAGCCGAACAAACACAAAAAACGCAGCCCTTGGCTGCGTTTTTTACATCATCCTCTCGAACTAGAACTGGTAGTGTACGCCCAGATAGACATTGCCCCAATCGCTTTCAACCTGCTGTTCAAGCCCGCTGGCATCAAGATCTGTATAGAGCATCTCGTAGGCGATACGAACATTGACGCCATTTTTAAACGCCATATTAAATCCTGCTCCCCAGAGCCAGCCATCACCATCATAGTCGAGATCGGCATCGACCTTAGTGGCCGCCATCCCCGCCTTGATAAACATCGAATAGGTATTATCAAAATAGTGATGAAACTTAGCGGCGAGCGATAGTTGATTGGCCTTCACATCACCCACATCGACAAAATTATCGGTCAGCACATAGGTGCTCTCCAAGGCGAAGTTTTTACTGAAGTAGTAACCGCCATAGAGACCGTAACTCACGGCTGACTCGTCAAAATCTCCCGCCTCAAGCTGGGAATACCCCGCCATGGCTCCTAAGTAATATCCCTTGATATCGGCAACCGCCATCGCAGATCCTGATGCGATAAGGCTTGCCAAAGACAGTGCCAGCAAAGATGCGCGCTTCATGCTTCCCCCGGAAACGAAACATTTACAAGTAGCTAACATACTAGACCAAAAATCGCATAAAATTAAGTCTTTAATTCCACCTAGTGCAAAATACCACCACGGAGTTAACTCACCCAAATCTGATCAAGTGACTGGTCATAAAAAATGCAGCCTGAGCTGCAAATTTTAAATAGGACTCAGCCATAGGATAGTGGCTGGACCGGCAAGAGGTTTACAGCTCCTCATCCTCGGCAGGCTTAGTAAGACCCTTATTGCCAGAGATCATTGCAGAAACCAATCCTGGCTGATGCTTTAGCTCGGCAACGATCACCCCTGCCACATGAAGGGCTATCATCAAGATCAAAAGATAAACACTATACACATGTATCTCACCAGCCAGTGACTTAAAAGGTTTTAAGATCGCGACTTTTTGCGCATCGACGCCAGTATCGTCATAGGGTTTAATGCTGGCACCATCCACACCTGGCTGGGCGATATACTCGCTGATCGCGCCGCCCAATGGTGGATAATAGATATCGGTTCCGGCGCGCACCAATCCAGTTAGCATTATGGTCACCAACAATAACATCATGGCAAATATCGCCAAACGCCCCATAGGGTTATGGCCTAAATACTGAGGTGACTGCCCTTTAGCCAGCTTGGCCTTATACTTGGCTAACCCCTTGAGATCCGGCAAGCATTGACTCAGCCGAGCACTCTTGCTGCCAATAACCCCCCAGATCAGCCTGATGGTGAGGTTAACCGCAAACAAGTAACCAACCCAGACATGCAGCGTCTTCAAGCCTATCTTAGCCTCGAGTCCGCTGATGCCTATTTCCCCCTTAAATAGCATCACAAAGCCGATAAAAATCATCGTCATAACCAATGCAAGATTAACCCAGTGAAAAATACGCGTGGGTTTGTCCCACACCTTGTATACCTTCACCTGTTCGGCCCTAATCTCTTGTGTCATCGTCTCCCCCATTTCACAGACGTGTACCTAGTGATAGGTAATATACGCCTGTCATGGGCAAAATTTTGTGAAATTTGCTTCATTCGCAGGCTAAATAACCACAATATTTTCATGATTATCTAGCCTTGTCCGATTGGTTTAGCCGAGTATTGGATTCAGTGATTAAATGAGCTAATGAACAAAAGCGACCACTAGCCCTGCTGGCGACGTCTGAGATAACTCATGCCCACGACTCCCAGCAAGCTCGCCAGCCATCCCATAGAAAGACTACCACCACTCACCACCACTTCCTCATCGACAAAATATTGGTCGCGGTCGGCGCTTTCTAGCGGCAAACCATAGAGATCATCCACATCGTCGCTGCTGATGGTCGCCACGATATCGCTGTAACCCACCTCATAGAGATCGATCAACACGTCATAATGATCCGTTGGATAGCCAGCATGTAATGTGGTTAACACTTCAAAGTCATCGTCACTGGCATCATCCACAATAGTGAATACATCAGTGGTGTGGTAGAGCTCCCAAGGCCCGCCATTACGGCTCAGATAGAGATCGGCATAAACATTGGCATGCTCGCCCAGATAATAACTATGCACGTCGGCATCGAAGGTCACACTAAAGGTGCGATAGAAGCCGTCATAGTCAACATCTTCAAACAGACGACTACTGGCCTCGTAGATAGCAAATTCATGGTAAATCCCGGCCTCGAGCCGCTGGGCCGACGACTTTAACGTCTTACCGGCGACTTGTGTCGATGCCTGGCGCTCGGCAATCACCTGATCACGGGTCTTGCGCTGCGCCGGTGTCACCGCTTGTAACTTAAGCTGTTCGGCGCTTGCCTTTTGGGTGTCAGTCATCACCTGTGCGGCGCGGCTAAAACCTTGTGACAACGTCTGCTGATCTTGTGCCACACTGACCGATGCAGAGCTTACCCAATCATCCGCCGCCATCACAGCGCCACTGCCCAGCATCACGAGTAGGGCCGCTGTCTGCACAGCATTTGCCAGCTTTCCCAGGCCAACGCGAGAGCTATCCGCCGTGGCCGCACTATTTTCAATCGTGAATCTGTTCATAATCAATCTCCATCAAATGGCTTTCGCCTTGCTTAAGGCCATTAGAAAGGATTGAAAATGAACATAAGCTGAACATTAAAAATTAACCGATTCAATAAGATGGAGACAATGACAGCATTCAGGTAGCGTTCATCTGGCGCTAGCCATAATGCTTGCTAACCTTTGCCCGCAACCTCTTAACTCACATCGCGTTTGAAGGCATATGTTTCTTATTTTTATAGGATCTTTTACACTGTTCGGAGAATTCAACACAGGTGATTTTGATGAAAACAGCCTTAATTTTGCTCGCTACCCTTTCGCTGATATTGCCACTGCAAGGGCATGCCTCTGGCTTGGGCATATCGGCGTCGACGAGCAGCATGTTAATCGCTGCTCAAAAAAATACTCATCAAAATCTAAGAGTTAAGAATCGTCAGCAGGCAACACAGATGGTAAAGGGACGCTATAACGCCAAAGTACTCAGCGTACAATCGACGCGAGTCAACGGCAATCCCGGCTACCGCGCTAAATTGCTCAGCCAAGATGGTGTCGTCTTCTATGTCGCCATCGACGCGGTTACCGGGCAGATGCGCAGGCAATAGCCTGAATAACAACAAAGGACACGCTAATGCGATTACTACTGGTTGAAGACGATTTAGCCCTGCAGGAAAACTTGAAGCAGCACCTGCTCGATGCCCACTACACCTTAGATATCGCCAGCGATGGTGAAGAGGGTCTGTTTCAGGGTCAGGAATATCCCTATGACGCAGCCATTATCGATGTCGGTTTGCCTAAACTAGACGGTATCGCCCTCATCGCACAACTTAGGCAACAGGGCATAGACTATCCCATACTGATACTCACCGCCCGCGACAACTGGCAGGACAAGGTTGAAGGGTTAGACGCTGGCGCCGATGACTATCTAACCAAGCCATTTCACCCCGAAGAGCTGATCGCTCGCCTCAAGGCACTGATCCGCCGGGCGGCAGGCAAGTCCAGTCCCTTAATCCAAAATGGCCCCTATTCCCTAAATACCAGCAGCCATGAGATTAAATTTGGCGAACAAAACGTGAGTCTAAGCGGCTCAGAGTACAAACTGTTTGAGTATTTCATGCTGCATATCGGTGAAGTGAAGTCCAAGAGCATACTTATCGAACATATCTATGATCAGGACTTCGATCTCGACTCCAATGTTATCGAGGTCTTTATCCGCCGCCTGCGCAAAAAGCTCGACCCAGACGGTCAGTATGGTCTGATTGAGACCCTGCGTGGCCAGGGTTATCGCCTCAAACCACTGGACAACGACAACTAAGCCGAGGCCATTGCATGAGCAGTCAGCGAGCCCCACAGGGCAAACTTAACTCCCTCAGGGTTCGCCTGATCATCAGCGCGCTGCTATTAATCCTGCTGCTGTTACCCACCATCGGCTTTACTCTTAATAACGCCTTTAAACAACAGGTGCTTAATAACGTCAATGAGCAGCTGAGCGCCTACCTCTATTCGGTATTAGCCGTGACTGAGATGGAAGACGGCAAACTCTATATGCCAGAGGCGCTGCTGGAAAATCAATTTAATGTTATCGGCTCTGGCCTTTATGCCATTATTGTTCGTCAGAACAATAACCTAACTGATAGCGACCGTCAGGGCGACGGCGCAACTGACAATGCCCCCCTTTGGTCATCTAATTCTTTTCTTGGCCTTAGCCTGACAGCACCACTGCCACACCCTAAGGTGGGACGCAGCGAATTTGGCAATATAACGGTGGAAGGCAAACCCCATCTCATCTACAGCTTTAGCGTGCGCTTTGCCCCGACTGAGCCGCAATCATTAAGTGCCCCCATTACCGTCCACATCATCAAAGACTTGGCTGGTGTCGAGCAGCAACAACAGGCCTTTAGTCAACACCTCTGGACCTGGCTGTTTATCTTGACGGCCGTCTTGCTGGCGACGCAATTTGCCTGGCTGGCCTGGACACTAAAACCCCTGGCCCGCTTTAAAGAGGAGCTTGGACAAGTACAGCGCGGCGAGGCGCAGCAGCTCAGCGGTCACTACCCCAACGAATTGCAGGATGTGGCCAAACAGCTCAACACCCTACTCAGTACCGAGCAGCGCCAGCGCAGCCGCTATCGTAATGCACTTTCTGATTTGGCCCACAGCCTGAAGACCCCCTTAGCCGTGATTCAAAGTCAAAAAGATCTCAGTGCGACCTCACAGGAACAGGTGAGTCAGATTAACCGCACCATAGGCCATCAGCTCAAACGGGCGCAGAGCGCGGCTGGTAACGCCTGGCATCTGGGGATTAAGGTCAATCAAGTCTCAGATAAACTGCTGCGTACATTGGTCAAGATCCACCCTGATGTGCAACTGAACTATGGCAAGGTGCCTGATAACCAAGATATCTTTTATGGCGATCAGAGCGATCTGACCGAGATGTTGGGTAACCTGCTGGATAACGCTTGTAAAGCCGCGCAATCACGAGTCGAACTCAGTGTTGAAAGCCGCTCAGGCAAGCTCATTATCAGCGTCGAAGATGATGGGCAAGGCATTAGCCCGGCTCAGCGGCAAACCATCTTAGAACGGGGAAAACGCGCCGACACCTATGCAAAGGGCCATGGTATCGGGTTGGCCATAGTGCGTGACTTGGTGGACAGCTATCAGGGCTCACTATCCATAGATGAGAGTAAGAGCTTAGGTGGCGCCAAGTTTGAACTCATGTTTGAACAACAATTTGCGAGTTAATGCTGGCCTAAGGTTAGCCTCAAGGTTTGCTGGCACAACTCAAGGTTAAGACTCCGTATGCTGTTGGCTATTGTCTTCAAGCATCTTGGGCTCGAAATAGACCAGTTTTTGCAGTCCCTCTCGCTTAGACACGTACATGGCAATATCGGCATATCGAATCAAGGTTTCACTGTCTTGGCAGTCCTGAGGCACCAGTGCGGCACCGAGACTGAAGTGCAGCGGCAGCTCTTCCCCTTGGTAACTAAAGCTACCTTGCATTTTTGCGACGACCCCAGCTAGGGTTTTATGAACTTCTTCTACACTGCTCATATCACTGAGCAAGATAATAAACTCGTCACCACCGTAGCGATAAATACCGTCGCTGCGCCGCAAACTCTGGGTTAGTCTTGTTGCCAGCACTTTCAAAAGCTGATCTCCGCAATGATGACCATGCTTGTCGTTTATCTGTTTGAAATTGTCGATATCCAAAAACAGTAATGCCAAAATAGTCTCTTTGTGCAGCGCCTGCTCTATCGCATGACTTATGTCTTTAAACAGACAGACCCTATTACTGACTCCCGTGAGTTCATCGAGATGCGCCTGTTTATGCAGTTGCTGATGCTTTTGAAACACGGCTTCGCTCATTTTGTAAAATGAGGACATCAAGTAACCGATCTCGTTGTTGGGCAAGAAATCGGTCAGGTGTTGACGCTCCCCCGCCTCCATTCGCTTTGTGGCATCGACTAATTTAGTTAAGGGGGCAAACAAATCTTTTCTGATCAGCACAAAGATTGCCAATGCCAAAAACAGAGTCACTATGATTTCAATGATAAAAACAGTCCTAATATCACTTCTCACCTCGCTGAGCTCGGCCACACGAATGTCGAGTAAGCGCTGCTCTTCGCGATTAAAATCATCGATATAATGACGAATATTATCCATATATTCTTGGCCCAAATTACTGCGCACCAGTGCCATAGCAGCAACTTGGTCTTGCTCGAAAAGCGCTAATGACTCTTTTAACTCGGCTATTTTAAACTCCACCTCTGTGCTCAAGCGCCCTAACAGTTGTTGCTGTTTCAGGTTGTCCTGGGTGAGTATTGTGAGCTTATTCAGCAAGTCGTCGATGGTGTTAAGCGAAAGGTTATAAGGCTGAAGATAATGCCTTTGGCCCGTGAGCAGATACCCCCTCTGCCCCGTCTCGGCATTGGCCAGCGCCAATAAAAGCTGATCTGAGTAGGACAGCAAGGTATGGGTATGATTAACCCAACTCAGTTTCTGCTCACTCTTTTGCTCTAAAAAGTAAGCCATGAATATATTGGCAAATACAAATAGGAATAACAGCGTCAGCAAACCTAATAGTTTTTTCTGAATACTCACCTAGCACCCGCTCTCCGTCTGCCCCATAATTCTCTCCCGCAGGGGGATGATGTTAGTTATTTTGCCCCTGTTTACCTTGAGCTTTTATATCTATTAACACACCGAATCATTACGGCTAATAAGCTGATATGATTACAACTATAGTTGCTTTTCATGTGCTTCGCTCTTCGCTTTTATCCATCACATGTCTTACGTCAAACAATAGGTATCTCAGGAATAAAATAGCCTTCAGCTAATGTTCATCTTGGGCGGTTTATCATCTGATCAAATCCAATGACAGATAAGCCTAGGAGACGTTATGAAAAGCATCAGACAATGGACTTTGCTCCTGCTCTTTGCCGTTTCACAGTCACTGCTTAGTCCTTCAGTATCGGCACTGGAAGGGGCGCAAGGTGCTGCTCAGGAGATACAGTTTAGCGATGCCGAGCTAGCACAGATGCTGGCTCCAATCGCACTATATCCAGACAGTTTGCTCACCCATATTTTGATTGCTTCCACCTACCCGCTTGAGGTCGTTCAGGCCAAGCGTTGGCGTGACAAGCATCAAAACTTAGACAGCGCTGAAGCAGTAAAACGCGCAGAGAAGCAATATTGGGATCCCAGCGTCACCGCTTTGGTTGCCTTTCCCGATGTGCTGCAACGCCTGAGCGACGATCTTGAATGGACCCAGAAACTCGGCGATGCCTTCCTGCAAGACGAGGGTCGGGTTTTAGATAGCATTCAAGGCCTGAGACAGCAAGCAGAAGAGGCCGACGCCTTCGATGAGATGAAAAATATGCGCGTCACTAAGGTCAATCGTCAGATCATCATAGAGCCGGTGCAGCCGGAGGTGATCTATGTGCCTTACTATGACACCCGTGTGGTCTATGGACACTGGCACTGGTATAACTACCCACCCGTTTATTGGGCCTATCCACCGAGCTATGGTTACTATCGCCCTGGGCATTTTTCAAGCCACTTTTACTGGAACAGCGGGATTCGCATCAGTTTTAACTTCTTTTTCAGTGCCTTTAGCTGGAGACACCGTCACATTGTGGTAACTCACCATCACCATACGGCGCACTATCGTCCCCACAAACGCATAGTGACTAGTCACGGCGCACAGCGCTGGAACCATAAACCGGCACATCGACACGGTGTTGCCTACCGCTCGCCTAAGGTCAAGGCTCGCTATGGTCAATATCGCCCAAACCGTTATGATGTCAAACAGCACAAAAATGTCGGGCGCCATGACAAAATGAATCCGGCTAAACATCAAGGCTCAGCGCAGATCCAAGCACGTCGAGAGCAAAACTTTAGCCACAAACTAAGTGATTCTCGTCAGCACAAAGTCACTCGCGCCGATAAACATCAGCAGCCGACCAAATACTATGAAAAAAGGGACAAGCTCAACCTAAAAGGCGAGCCAAAGGCCGACCGAGCTTCGGGCAATAAAGCCAGGGATTGGTCACATCAGAGCCAAGGGCAAAGGGATAAGAGCCTTCAGCGAGATATGAGCCCTCAGCGTGATAAGAGCCTTCAGCGCAACAACGGCTATCAGCGTGATAAGAGCCCTCAGCGCAACAACAGCTATCAGCGTGATAAGAGCCCTCAGCGTGACAAGAGCCTTCAGCCCAACAACGGCTATCAGCGTGATAAGAGCCCTCAGCGCGACAACGGCTATCAACGTGACAAGAGCCTTCAGCCCAACAACGGCTATCAGCCCAATAACTTTCAAAGAGAGCGAAGCCCTCAGCCAAAGAGCTATCAGCGAAATAACAGCCATCAGTCCACACAGGCCCGCGGCGCAGCGTCTCACAGCCAGCAAGGTCGTATTAAACAGCGAGATCACTAAAACAAACTCAGGCGGCGAGCTAGACTCGCCGTCATCTGTCTGCTCACCCACCTGCCAAAGTCAGCCTTTCCGCTTCGCCAGTCGCTCACATGCTTCGCCAAATACTGCTCACAGCCCCCAAATAATGCGGGTGAGATAACGTGACTCCTAATAAATTGTCGACCTAACAAGGCTAGTGATTCCTTCACCAATGGCTTTGACAGGTAGCAAAAAGGCCTCGGCTTCAACCCATAGAAAAACTAGGCTAAACTCGGTCTTTATTCTGAGGAGAACTTACACATGTCCACTCGTGTTTTTGTGATAGCCCAGTTTCGCCCCAAGGCGGGCAAGGAAGCCGAACTCTTTGAAGTACTCAAGGCACTGGAGCCCGACTCATTGCGGGAACAGGGGTGTATTCAGTACATTCTCACCCGTCAGATAGACCATCCGAGTGCCAGCCGCACCGACTATCCTATCGTCTTCAACGAGATCTGGGCCGATGGCGAAAGCTGGGCGGCTCACGGTCGTCGCCAGCAGATCACGCACTTCTTTGAGACTCAGGTAAGCTCCCCCGCGGGCTTGGTGGATGATGCCATAGTGACTGCCTATACCGACGAGGGCTATGAATATGACGCCCCGGTATTTGTCTAGCCATTTGACTAATCCAAAGCAAACCAGCCTAGCCCAAACAAAAAAACGCAGCCAAGGCTGCGTTTTTTAATGGCTGTCTGTATTAGTTAGCCACACCAGTCGCGGCCAGGTTTTGTGCCGACCAGAGGGTCACACGAGCCTGACTATCCAGACCATTGGTCATACGGGCTACCTGATCTTGGGTGAAATTGGCATATTGATCTGAGTAAGCCATAAAGTTCTGCCAGTTGATGGTTTGGCCCATGCAGTTCACTATGCCGCCATCACCTGGGTTCATCTGCCAGCTGTTTTGCTGCGGCGTGTCACAGTTCTCATCGCCTGTGGTATCACAGCGACGCTCCATGCCACGCTTACACCCACCTTCGAAGGTATGGATCAGATCCAGGAAGTGACCGAACTCATGGGTCAATACTGAGCGGAAGTTCTCATCGGTATTGCTCCCCAAATAGGCGCCGTTGTAGGTCACACGTGCCAGGCCTTCATTGGACATGGTGGAGTCCGGATACCAGGCCACACCAGAGTTATTGGTGACACCATCGGCATAGAGATCGTTCTGAATGTAGACATTCATATACTTGTAGTTATCCCAATGATCCCGTTTCACGTCGGAGCTTGAGTAGTTGCCCGCCCCAGAAGACGCCGGATGATAGATGATACCGGAAGTGGGATTACCATTAGGATCGATACTGGCTAGGCGAAACTCGATATTGAGCGCCTGCTTTACCGCCTGGAACTCGGGATCGATATCGGCAAAATCCGCTGTGCGTCCCTGAAAGTCTTCATTAGTCTTGTTAAGCGCATCGATGATCACCGCATCGTTGACTGGCTTGCCATTGAACTCTGTACCATAGACATGAAACACCACAGGAATCACATAGTTTGGTGTCGTCGACAGCGCCAGCGCTTGGGGTGTATCCCCCTGCTCTTCAAGAGCGTCGCTACCAGGCTTAGCCATGGCACGCTTACGCTCAAACAACTTTGCATGGCGCGCCTTAGCCTCATCTAAAGCGGCGGGGAAATTACGATAATGCTGAGCATTGATCTCGCCAGCCTTACAATGGTCGGCAGCAAATTCAGGTTGTTTGGCGCTCACACTGGCAGAGCTCGTTAACAGGGCGGCCAAAATGGCTAATGTAAGTTTATGGGTCATGTTATTAGTCACTCTTATTGTTAGGTTTTAGGTTAATTAGCCATATCCTTGGCGTGTTAGCTTCCCTCCAGACGAATAACAACATTACCTATGAGATAAAATATTCTGTATACAATATACCCAAATAAAAACAGGTGTAAATCAAAAAATGTGAACAAATTGTAAAAATCACAGGAGTGCAACGCATTCTCACCACCTTCATCTCATGCCCTTAAAAAACGGCTGCTTAGGCAAATATCATCCTGCAGACAAGCTTTTAATAGCCAGAAGCCCTAAAGAATCATCCGCTTACAAATTAACTCGCCTTCACGGTAACTGACGCGGCTAACGCAGCATCGCCTCTCCTGATGACAACTACAATTGATCACCTAAGTAAGGAGATACCGACCTCCAGGTGTCGGCAACCAGTGAGGCAAGACTATGAGTGATGCCACGCTTTATGAACGTCTTGGCGGTGAGACTCAGATAGCCAAGATAGCGACAGATATTTTTGATACCCATGCAGACAATCCCGATATCGCCAGCCGTTACCTCAATTCAGATCGTCACGCCGTAATAGAAAAGGTGACGGAGTTTCTCTGCGCTGCAACCGGCGGGCCACAGGAATATACGGGTAAGAGCATGATT
This sequence comes from Shewanella marisflavi, assembly GCF_002215585.1. Classification (NCBI taxonomy): domain Bacteria; kingdom Pseudomonadati; phylum Pseudomonadota; class Gammaproteobacteria; order Alteromonadales; family Shewanellaceae; genus Shewanella; species Shewanella marisflavi. Next base: position 1,319,834 of record NZ_CP022272.1, on the reverse strand, counting down.
GAGACGCACAAGACAATGAACATCAATGAAAAGGAGTTTTTAGCCGTATTGGACGACATTATGCTGGTGTTAGATAAACATCAGGTGGGACAACAAGAGAAGCAGGAATTACTGCTCGCCGCCTACTCGCTTAAAGGCGAAATCATCGGCCGATGACCCGCAATGACCGATAACCTAAATCGATAGGTTATCGGACGCGCGCTGCTAATAGCCCGTCTGCTCTCCCGCCCTGGCCCTAAGCAGCTTAAACTTATGAAATCCCAGACGTCTGAGACGGGTGAGGTCAAAATCCACCATGCCCTGCATCTCACGGGCCTTGAGGTCTTGCGAACATTTAAACTCGCCACCATTGCCCTTATTAAACTTAGAGATAGACTTGTAGCAGGTGCGAGCCGGACAGGTATAAGCACAACCTGCGTTGGCGAATAGACGGATGCGATCTTTATGTTGCAGCGCGCTCAAGAACGCCTCGTCATCATTGAGTACCATGGGCAAGACCACAGTATCATAGAGTGTAAACGCCTCCTCAACCTGCTCGGCCTTGGTCAAATTTTTAATCACGCTGGCTTCGATGTCATAGTCGGGAAACTCCTGCTTAATCCAATAAGCCAGGTCGTCATTGGTGCAGATAATGGAATTGCGTTTGTGATGATATTTGGCCAGCAAGGATCGATTGGCGTCAAATTCCTCCTTAGTGGCAAAGTGGTTGGTAAAAGGGATCCTGATACCAATATTGTTATCAGCCAACAAGCCTACATCCCGCTCAGACAACTGTCGCATCAGATAAAAACGGCCACCATATAGGCTAGAGCGCTCCACAAAACCAAATACGCTCTCTACCTGGGCCAGTGGCACTGCACCAAAGTGTTGCCTTAAAAACTTCATCACAGATTGGTGATCGGCCTTGCCCCTGGCCGACACGGTATAGGTACTCTTTGGCGTTATGCTCTCACTGCCCGCTAGCTCGTCGCTCATATCATTCGCTTTATTAACCTTTAGATAACAAAACAATATAGAGATCCCCTACTACAGGCTCCTTGATGTAGATCAAACCATAATGACAGTCCCTAAATTGCCTGAGCCGCAATATAGACATTTACTTTTTCCTAGCCCTAACGATATGATGCAAAAGCATTAAACAAATGTTAAAGGAATGACATGTACCGTACCATTTCGACTTTATTTTGCCTAGGAATCCTAAGTGCTTGCGTTGCAACTAACACTAACCCCCCTTCCTCCGAGATGGCTAGTAATCCGTCTATCGATCTACAGGTAGAAAGCTCAAAATTAACAAGCGAGGAAAAGCTAACGCTAGCGCAGCAATACTATGAAAGTGGTCAGCCCGAAAAAGCACTCATGCTATATAAAGAGACTGCAAACGAGGGACTACCCAGAGCTCAGAGTGAATTAGGGTTAATCTATGATGTTGGCGCATTAGGTATTAAAGAAGACAACGAACTTGCATTTCACTGGTATCTAAAAGCCGCAAAACAGCATGATACCCAAGCCTTAATAAACCTTGCAGCGTTTTACCGAAATGGTGAGTTTGTCGATCAAAACCTCGATCAAGCGATAGATTATTATCAGCGAGCAATTTCGTTGAACGCTCCAATGGCTTCATGCGAGTTAGGATTTCTCTATTTAGACGAGCCAGCCAGGAAGGACTTGCTAAAGGCCGAGGCAAACTTTTTACTTGGTGCTAAGCAACAGCTAGCTTCCTGTTATCTAGGTTTAGCGTATCTCTACCATTTTGAAAAAGACAACGTTAAGCAATCATTTGAATGGTACAAACTCGCTGCCGACGCAGGTAATGCTTCTGCTCAGTACAATTTGGCGACTATATATTTCGATGGCGTAGCCACCAAAGTAGACCCCGAGAAGGGTGTACATTACCTTCTATTGGCCGTTGAGCAAAACCATAAATCTGCTGTTGGTTATATGGCCAATATGTACGATTTCGGTTGGTTTGTAGAGCAAGACCAGAAGTTAGCTATACAGATTTACCAGAGAGCCGCGGAATTAGGTGATGCGGGATCTATGGTTAACTTAGCGACCTATTTTGAATCTGGACAATACGTTCCTCAAGATATTGATACGGCTCTAAAGTTATACCAGCTTGCGGCTCAACAAAATAATGCACTAGCGCTAAACAACATGGCTTCTATCTACTTCAATGGCAATCATGTTGAACGAAATACGGCATTAGGGCTAGAGCTTTTCAATAAAGCGGCGACCATGAATAATCCCCAAGCTTTATATAATTTGGGCACCATCTATCGAGATGGAAACTCTGTTAAGCGGGACAGAACTAAAGCCTTGTCTCTTTTTCAACAAGCAGCAGATCTCGGCTTAGAGCAAGCCTACTTTGAAGTAGGTAAAGCCTATCATTTAGGCTTAGGAACAGAAAAAAATGATCAACTCGCACTCCCCTACTTATTAGAGATAGCTGAAGGTAACTCCCTAGCAACCCACTACCTAGGGGTCATCTACTACAAAAGCGATTTAGTCGAGCACAATATTGATAAAGCCATTGCATATTTTGAGAAAGCTCACTCACAAGGAGAAATTGACTCGACCGTTAACTTAGGTCAACTATACGAATATGGTAGCCCCAACCATCATGATTTAGACCTAGCTATCGCTTGGTATAAGAAAGGCATTGAAGGAGAACATCCTTATGCTTATATGCGGTTAGGTCTACTCTATATGAACGGAGAAGGCGTGCCTCAAAACATGCAATATGGCCTTGAGCTCTACACCACTTTTTGCAAGTTACGAAACTATAACGAAAACATGAAACTTGGAAATCTCTTTTTCTTTGGAAATGAGATTAAGCAGGACTACCTACAAGCCCGTCATTTTTACGAATTGGCACTCAAGCAACAAGATTCAACTGCCGCGAATAATCTTGGAGAGATGTATCGCCTAGGCCTTGGTGTTAAGCAAGACATTGAGCAAGCCGTTAGCCTCTATCGTTCTGCCGCAGAGTGGCATGGGCAAACAACAGCCATGTTAAATCTCAGTGAACTTTATCTTGAGGGTGAAGGCATCCCCGTTAATGAAGAATTGGGATTAACCTGGCTGAGAAAAGCCGCTGAACATAACGATAGTGAGGCCCAATATAGATTAGGGAAATATTTGCTGGACAGAGAATCCACGACTGCAGGAGAAACCTGGATGAATAAAAGTGCGAATGGTGGTAATCAAAAAGCAATAAAGTATTTGCAAGAAAAGTTATAAATTCCCCACAAAAAACGCAGCCAATGGCTGCGTTTTTATTTCTTAAGAGACTCAGGGTTAATCGCCGAAGTCATCCAGCAGGATATTCTCTTGCTCAACACCTAGGCTTTCCAGCATGTTGATCACCGAGGAGTTCATGATTGGAGGGCCACACATGTAGAACTCACAATCTTCCGGCGCCTTATGATTCTTCAGATAGTTCTCATAGAGCACATTATGGATAAAGCCGGTGTAACCGTCCCAGTTGTCCTCGGGGAGCGGATCCGAGAGAGCCACATGCCACTCAAAGTTATCGTTCTCAGCCGCCAGTGCGTCAAAATCCTCCTGATAGAAGATCTCACGGCATGAGCGAGCACCATACCAGAAAGTCATCTTACGCTTGGTCTTTTCACCCTTAAGCTGGTTGAAGATATGTGAGCGCATCGGCGCCATACCGGCACCACCACCGATAAACACCATCTCGGCATCTGTCTCTTTAACAAAGAACTCACCAAATGGCCCAGAGATAGTGACCTTGTCACCCGCCTTAAGATTAAAGATATAAGAAGACATCTTGCCCGGCGGCAAACCATCGGCTGGCGGCGTAGCGATACGCACATTCAGCATGATAATGCCCTTCTCATCAGGGTAGTTAGCCATAGAGTAGGCACGCAGCACATCTTCATCTACGGTCGAAACCAGATCGAACAGGCCATACTTTTCCCAATCGTCACGGTACTCGGTCGGGATATCGAAATCGCTGTATTTCACCTGATGAGCCGGCGCTTCAATTTGAATGTAACCACCGGCCTTAAACTTAACATCTTCACCTTCGGGCAGCTTAAGCAGCAGCTCCTTGATAAAGGTGGCCTGGTTGTCGTTCGAGATCACCTCACACTGCCACTTCTTGACGCCAAAGATCTCCTCTTCCAGCTCAAGTTCCATGTCAGTCTTCACCGCCACCTGACAGGCCAGGCGACAACCCTCTTTGGCCTCTTTCTTGTTGATATGGTCACGTTCGGTAGGCAGAATATCGCCGCCTCCAGACTTCACCTTTACTCGGCACTGACCGCAGGTACCGCCACCGCCGCAAGCGGAAGGAATAAAGATATCCTTGCTTGCCAACGCGCCCAGCAGCTTGTCGCCCGCCGCCGTGGTAATGCTCTTCTCATCGTCATCATTGATGCGAATGCTGACATCACCGTTGATCACTAACTTGCTCTTGGCGACTAAAATCACTATTACCAGCATGCACACGACTATGGTGAACATGCCTATGCCTATTGCCATTTCCATCTAATAACCCTTTTCTTAATGCACTGACTTAAGCACGCCACTTAGAGCGAAATGCCGGAGAAAGACATAAAGCCTAATGCCATCAGGCCTGTGGTAATAAAGGTGATGCCTACACCTTGCAGCCCCGCGGGGATGGCGTGGAACTTCATCCGCTCACGCAGGCCGGCCAGCAGCACAATCGCCATCGCCCAGCCCAAACCCGACCCAGTAGCAAACACCACTGACTCAGCTAGGCTGTAGTCGCGGTTTGCCATGAAGATCACCCCGGCGAAGATAGCGCAGTTAACCGTTAGCAGCGGCAGGAAGATCCCCAGGCTCTGATAGAGGCTAGGAATGTACTTATCCAGAAACATCTCCAGGATCTGCACCAGTGCGGCGATCACACCGATAAAGGTGATCAGCTGCAGGTAGCTCAAGTCAAGCTCAGGATAGCCAGCCCAAGCCAGCGCGCCAGGAGCCAACACGTTGGCATAGATCAGCTGGTTTAGCGGCACCGCGAGTGTCATCACCACAATTACGGCGATACCCAGACCAAAAGAGGTCGACACCTTTTTCGACACGGCGAGGAAAGTACACATGCCCATGAAGAAAGAGAGCGCCATGTTGTCGATAAAGACCGCCTGAACAAAGAGATTAATATAGTGTTCCATAGCCTTAACCTCGCTTACGCTGGATAACATTGATGGCCCAGATCAGTAAGCCAATCAGGAAGAATGCACTCGGCGGTAGCTTGAACATCTCGTTCGCCAGATACCAGCCGTCGTTCTCTACAGTCTTAAGGATCTCATGGCCAAACAGGGTGCCCGAGCCCAGAAGTTCACGCACAAAGGCGACACTGAGCAAGATAACGCCATAACCCATGGCGTTACCCATGGCGTCTACAACGGCCAGATGTGGCGGCATCTTCATGGCGTAAGCTTCAGCGCGGCCCATGATGATGCAGTTAGTAATGATCAAGCCCACAAACACTGACAACTGGCGCGATAGCTCATAGGCCACATCTTGCAGCACCATGTCGACGATAATCACCAGGGATGCGATCACTGTCATCTGAGCGATGATGCGCACACTGTTAGGAATAAAGTTACGGATCGTGGAGATGATCAGATTGGAAAACACCAACACAAAGGTCACCGCCAGCGTCATCACCAAAGCAGTTTGCATCGAGTTGCTCACCGCCAGCGCCGAACAGACCCCCAGTACCTGCATGGCAATCGGGTTATTAGCGAAGATGGGCGTGGTTAAAATATCCCGCGTCGCCGTCATACTCTTACTCATCTTAAACCTCCGACGCTTTTAGCTTGTGAAGGAAGGTCTGATAACCTTCAACACCGAACCAGAACTGCACGGCACGTTGTACGCCGCGTCCCGTCATGGTTGCGCCACTGACCGCATCAACACCATGCAGATCACCCGGCTCAGCGCCACCCTTAACCACACTGAAAGAGACTTTTCCTTTATCATCAAACAGCTGCTTGCCTTTAAACTTATCGGTCCAGGCCGAGTCATCGAGAAAATCACCTATGCCAGGCGTTTCACCATGCTCATAGAAGACCACGTTTTCGATAGTGTTCAGGTCTGGCTTAAGTGCCACATAACCATAGATGATCGACCAGAGCCCCTTGCCATAGATGGGTAGCACTACGGCATGGAGTTCACCTTTTTCGTCAAACACCTTGAATACGCGAGCCTGGTTAGCGCGGGTCTTAATCTTGGCGATATCCTTCTTAGGCTTGATCGAGGTCTGCGGGTTGATGGCCGCCATGCGGTCGTCAAAATCCAGTACATTGGCCTGAGTGTCTATCTCGCCAGAATCGAGATCCACCAGCATAGGCGTAACCGACTTCTCGAAGATGGCGCGAAAGTCCTTATCTCCCCCGATATCAATATCGGCGGCAATGAGTACATAACGCTTAAGCTCATCGCGCTTCTTGGCCAACTTACGTTCTTTGAGTACCTCGGCCGTACCTGTGATCATAAAAGAACAAGAGAGGCAGAGGACGAGTGTGAAGATCATGGTCCCCACAACAGTATCTTTCTTAAATGCCATTAGCGTTGCTTCTCCATAGTGTCGCGCTCGGCGCGGCTGGAACGACGAAACAAAAAGGATGCGAGAATTGACGACCAAAAGTTGGCGGTCTGGATCCTTAACATATGTTCAGATTTATAAGGCATTACGTTTCAGCCTCCGCTTGATGTTGCTGCGCGCCACCAGGTAATCGAAAATTGGCGCCCACAAGTTGGCAAACAGTATCGCCAGCATAATCCCCTCTGGCATCTTGAGATTCAGCACGCGGATCAGCACAGTCATGAAACCGATAAGAGCACCATAGGCAAACTTACCCTGACGGGTGTACGCTGTGGTGACCGGGTCGGTCGCCATGAACATCATCCCCAAGGCAAAACCACCAGTGACCAGATGCCAGGTCCACGGCATGGCGAACATGGCGTTCTTATCTGAGCCGATGAGATTAAACAGCAGAGCAGTGGCTAGCATGCCAGCCATTACCCCTGTCACCACACGCCAGTCGGCCAGACGGGTCAACAGCAGTAGCAGGCCACCGAAAAGAATGGCCAGCGTGCTGGTTTCGGCAATCGATCCCACGGTGAAGCCAAAGAAGGCATCCCACCAAAGCGGGTCACTAAAGGCCTGATACCAGGTGTAGCCTTCAAAGCTCATCTTACCCGCCGCAGTTTCGTGCAGCACAGTCGCGCCAGAGAAACCATCGACCGCCACAAACTGAGCAATCTGCGCCACCTCTGTCGGATAAGCGAAATAGATAAAGGCGTAACCGGCCAGCGCAGGGTTTAAAAAGTTATACCCCATGCCACCAAACACCTCCTTGGCCATGATCACACCAAAGGTGATGCCCAGGGCAACTATCCAAAGCGGTGTTGATACCGGCAGAATCAAGGTAAATAGCAAGGCAGTAACGAAGAAGCCTTCATGCAGCTCCTGACGACGCACCTTAGCAAACACCACTTCCCAAAACAGGCTTACCACCAGCGCGGTAAGATAGATGGGCAGGAAAAAGCTCAGGCCATAGGCAAATAGCCCTAAAAGCCCAGTTTGCTCACTGAGGCCTCCAGAAATGCCATTGAACACCCATAACTGCCAACTCTCTGGTGTCGTCAGCCCAGAGGCCAATGCCTGCTGCGCCTGTAAACCTATGTTATAAATACCAAACAATATGGCAGGTAGCAGGCAAAGGCCCACTAAGGTCATGGTACGTTTGACATCAATCGCATCACGCACATGCACCTTGCCTTTAGTGCTGCGGCCATGGGCATAAAGCAGCGAGCGCAAGAAGCTGCGCATCGACGAGCCATGGGCATAGTAGTTCTCTTGCACATCAGGCTTATTGTCTTGCTTACTCATTAACCTTCCCTCTCAATAATATCTAGGCAGATGCGCAGTTCCTGCCCGAAATCATACTTACCGGGACAGACAAAAGTACACAGGGCTAAATCTTCCTCATCCAGCTCTAAGGCCCCTAAGGCCTGAGCCTCATCGGTGTCACGCACCACGAGATCGCGCACCAAAAGCGTGGGTAAGATATCCAGCGGCATGACGCGATCCAGCTGGCCAAAGGCCATCATGGCGCGATGAGAGCCGCCTGCGTTGGTGGTCAGGTCAAACAAACGTTTAGTGGCCTTAAAACGAGAGGTCACGGCGCGGGTAATAGAAAACTTATCGCGGCCGCCACGTACCCATGGCATCAGCTGATGCTTAATATCTTCGGCGAGCACTGAGATCTGCTGATGGAAACGGCCCAGATAGTCATGAACGCCTTCGGCGGTATGGCCAGCCAATACAGAGCCTGACACTATACGATTGCTGCCAGGCTTAACCTCGCCTTTTACCAGCTCGCTTAACTGAGCGCCGAGCTGAGTGCGCAGCAGCCTTGGATTAAGTGCCGTCGGCCCACCTAGAGCGACCACGCGATCCGTATAGAGCTCACCGGTCAAGAACAACTTGCCGTAGGCGATGAGATCCTGATAACCCAGATGCCACACTGGACGCTCCAGGCTAGCAGGTGAAATAAAGTGAATATGGGTGCCAACCAGTCCGGCGGGATGCACGCCGGCAAATTGATGGCTTTCAACCTGAGGCAAGTCTGCACCAGGCAGGGCTTCACCGACATCGTGGCACAGATGAATCTTGCCCGGCGTCAGATAGCTAAGCACCTTGAGTCCGGCAGCGAAGGCCTCTTGCTGATCTTTAATGATCACCCGAGGATCGGCAGCTAAAGGATTGGTGTCCATGGCGTTGACAAATATTGCCACAGGCTCGCTGTCCAGCAGGGGCACTCGCGAGAAAGGACGGGTACGTAGCGCGGTCCATAGACCACTCTCTACTAGGTTTTGTTTTACGGCATCACGGCTGAGCAGATTAAGGTCTGAATAGGCTTGGAAAGTGATCTGCTCCTCGCCCTCCACTTGGATCACGACCGATTGCAATACACGGCGCTCGCCGCGATTGATCTCGACAATCAGGCCACTGGCCGGCGCGGTAAAGCGCACACCTGGTGCCTTCTTGTCTTCGAACAGCGCTTGGCCCTTCTTAACCCGATCGCCAACCTCCACCAAGAGTGTGGGTTTTAGGCCAACATATTCCTCACCTAGCAGTGCTACCTTTGCAGGTCGAGCGCAGCAATCAATCTCTTGCCGAGGCTCACCTGCGATAGGCACATCTAAGCCCTTCTTTATCGTCTTAATCTTGTCTGGAAAAGCTGCCATCGCAAACATCAACCGTTACTAAACTGGGATGCCTTATGGTAAAAGTTTGTTAACTTTGATTCCGATATTGAGGTCACATTCCGACACCAAGCTGTAACTTAACAACAGTTTTTAGATTGAAAATGTGATCTTGATCGCCAGCCAATCCTGAGAACTGTTAACAATGTAGTTTTATAACGATAAAACCAATAAAGCAGATACACCTTATTTAGTTGCAACTAAAGTATTAAAAGTGGGACAAAAATTCCCCTATAAGGCATAACAAAATTGCTATTTTTTTGTCCCTTAATTGAGGCAGGTGCAACCAAAGATTTGAGACTAATAAAGACAAAACTGATTGCGATATCGGGGACTTTAAGCACTAATCTCAGCGAACAAAAAAAGATTTAGACATCTAGAAGTCTAAATGCTATGGTCATTTTTGGTCACAGGTTTTCTACTCAGGATAGGATGAACAAGATGAAACTCGAATCTTTAGCACTGCATCACGGCTATACATCGGAAGCGACAACCAAAGCGGCCGCGGTTCCCATTTACCAAACCACCTCCTATACCTTTGACGATACCCAACATGGGGCCGACCTGTTTGACCTTAAGGTGCCAGGCAATATCTACACTCGCATCATGAACCCCACCACAGATGTGCTCGAACAGCGTCTCGCCGCTATCGAGGGCGGCATAGGCGCACTGGCGCTCGCCTCGGGGATGGCAGCCATCACCTATGCCATTCAAGCCCTAACCCAAGTGGGCGATAACATTGTTAGCACCAGTCAGCTCTATGGCGGCACCTATAATCTGTTTGCCCACACCCTGCCGAGGCAAGGGGTAGAGGTGCGCATGGCGGCCTTCGACGATTTCGAGGCGCTGGAAGCCCATATCGATGACAATACCAAGGCGCTGTTTTGCGAGTCTATCGGCAATCCGGCGGGTAATATTGTCGATATCGCCCGTTTGGCCGAGTTGGCCCATAAGCATGGCGTACCGCTGATCGTAGATAATACCGTTGCCACTCCGGTGCTCTGTCGCCCCTTCGAGCATGGCGCCGATATCGTTATCCATTCGCTCACTAAATATATTGGCGGCCACGGCACCACCATAGGCGGGGTGATCATCGACTCAGGTAAGTTTGACTGGGCATCGCAACCTAAACGCTTTGCCTTACTCAACGAGCCAGATCCCTCCTATCATGGTGTGGTCTACACCCAGGCCTTCGGCCCGGCAGCCTTTATTGGTCGCTGCCGCGTGGTGCCGCTGCGCAACACAGGCGCCGCCCTCGCCCCTCAGAGTGCCTTCCTGCTGCTGCAAGGACTAGAAACCCTAGCCCTGCGTATGGAACGTCACTGCGATAATGCACTGGCGCTGGCGAAGTTTCTCGAGCAAGACCCAAGAGTAAGCTGGGTCAACTATGGTGCACTACAAAACAGTCCCTATCGTAGTAACTGCGAGAAGATCACTTCTGGCAAGGCCTCTGGCATCATCAGCTTTGGCATCAAGGCCGAAACCAGCGAAGAAGCGAAAGCCGCCGGTGGACGCTTTATCGATGCGCTACAGATGATCCTACGCTTGGTGAACATAGGCGATGCCAAATCCTTAGCCTGCCATCCGGCCACCACCACCCACAGGCAGCTCAACGGTGAGGAACTCGCCAAGGCGGGGGTATCAGAAGACCTAATTCGTATCTCAGTTGGCATTGAGCATATCGATGACATTATTCAGGATGTCTCACAGGCGCTGGATAAGGCGCTATAACCCCATCTCCCTGCGCCTTTTATAAACTTCCTTTACAGACCTCAGATACCGGGCCATTGGCTCGGTATCTTGATTAAGGTCATGCTTTTACGCCTTTTTTAGCTAATACCTTGGTATAGTGCTAACTATGCATATCTGTTGACTATAATGAGTATTGGCGACCTTTGGCTTTAACAAGCGACCCGCATGGCAAGGGAGCGGCACATGTACTACACCTCTACGGATCTTAATCAACACTCATCACTCATGAGCAAGCTGGCTCACTTGCATACCTCTACCCAAGAAAAATTGCCACAAATCACTCGCATTGCCATCGCTCTGTTTGACGAAGAAAGCGATCTCGTACGCACCTTTATTTACAGCGGTAAACCTTCGCCGCTCAATCATTATCAAGCCAATCTCAGTCAATGCCACTCGCTATTACAGATAGCCAAATCCCGCGCCGCCAGAGTAGTACAAGACCTCAGCATCTATGAGGACAGCCAACACGAACACGCCATCAAGATTTATGAGGCAGGCTATCGCAGTAGCTATACCCTACCGCTGCTGTCTGGCACCAACCTGCTAGGCTTTATTTTCTTTAATAGCGAAGATAAAGATGTTTTCGATAAACGCTGTCTTGAACACTTAGATCTTATCGGCAACTTGCTGGCACTAATGGTGATCAACGAATTAAGCGAGGTCATGACCCTCGCCTCGACCATGAAAACAGCCATCGATGTGACCCATTTTCGCGATCCGGAAACCGCTGGCCATCTCAGCCGCATGGCGCACTATTCTCGTCTGATCGCTCAACGCGTTGCCGATGACAGAAATTTAAACGACCACTTTATCGAACATATCTTCCTGTTTGCGCCTCTACATGATATCGGCAAGATCACCGTGCCCGACGAGATATTGTTTAAACGTGGCCCACTCACCTCACAAGAGCGCAAAGAGATGCAAAAACACTGTGAGGCGGGGCGAAACTTGATCGACAAGCTGCTCTGTAACTACCACTTGAGCAACCTGGATCACACTCAGGTGTTACGCAATATCGTGCTCTATCATCATGAAGCCATAGACGGTTCGGGTTACCCTGCCGGGTTGGCCGGTGAGTCGATCCCCATTGAGGCAAGAATTGTGGCGGTGGCCGATGTATTTGACGCGCTCACTAGCGAACGTCCCTATAAATCAGCCTGGACGAACGCCGACGCCTTTGCCGAATTGAATAGACTGTCTGGAGACAAATTAGACGCCAGCTGTGTCGCCGCGCTAAATGAGGCGCTCCCCGAGGTGATAAAGATTCAGAAGACCTTTGACTCCACAGAGTTTTAGGCAGTTAAAGCCCTCAATCCATGTGAAGTAAGCCTGAATACCATAAGTCGAAATAGGTTAAGACTTGGCTTTAAGATGCTGAGGTTAAAGCAGTCGGTTAGCAGGGTAAGGTTTACAGGCGATGGTAAAACACCCCCTGCGACACATTCGGCATCGCCAAAGTATAAGTAAAGGCCTGCCAAGCCAGGGCGCCAGCAGGCCTTACAGTCAAATCATGGCTTAGTCTTAGAAACGACCTACTAGGCCAAGACCAATGTTTACGCCGTCGAAGTCAGAATCCAACACGCGCGCGACCTGGAAGTTCGCCGACACGTTATCAGAAATGCGCAGCCAGTAAGCGGTTCTTACATCAAATGCATCATCATACTCTGTATCGGTATAACCCAGACCCACAGACCAAGCATTGTTCACATACCAATCGGCGCCCAGGTTGATCATGTCGTCATTGTCACTGTGAGTCCAGTTAGCCTGTAGATCCACACCGGCAGTAGATTGTAGGGCGATATAGCTGCGAACCTTCACACCGTAGCGCTCCTCAATACCCTCATCGCCATCGGCATAGAAGACAGAAACAGCTGAAGAGTCGTTGAAGTAGTAACCCACTTCAGCGCCATAGGTGTCGAAATCGAAGTGAGCATAGTCGTGCTTCTGATAGTTCACACCAACAAACCACTTTGAGGCGAAAACATAGGTGCCGTCGATACCGTAAGAGTCCAGGTCGGCATCATCAAAGTTGCTGTAGTAAGCACCCAGATTAGAGCTTTGCGCCAGGAAGCCATTTAGGGCATATGGGCTGCTGCTCTGATCCACTGGCGTCACATAGTAACGGTAATTTGCTTTCCACAGACCATCGCCGAACTCTTCAGAGTTAGACTGGTAGTTCAAACCAACTTCGTGTTGAAAGGCGTTGTCTTGCACCGCGAGTGCGCTCATGCTGCTAAGACCAAGAAGAATGGCAACGGCTGTTACTGATTTTTTCATCAATGTATTCCCTTATATTTATGAAGCTAGGAGAATAAAAGATAAAAAATAGAAAGGTGTTGAACTCAATCCATTGTAATTTTCTGGTATTTATAAGAATAAATATCCTGTGCTCTCCTAGCGGCGCTAACGATAAGCCATAGTTTAGGAATAGCGCAATAAAAACTTCATAAAAGCTAAGCAAAAAAACATTATCAAAAACAACAATTAACAGCCAGATAACAAGTGAAACCCAAAGGTTACAACTTGCCATCCAGATGCAGAAATCAATATCCCTATAATTATTAAAGGCCTTTAGTGCTGGCAGCTTTCGTCTGCTCGCGCTCATCGAGGATCAACATCCCGTGAGTGATCGCCTGCACCGCTCTGGACTTAAATTCGCGGCGATACAGGGTATAGACCACCACTAGGCTAGAGGCGATAAACAGCAGTGGATGGAAAAACCACCCCAGCACAGCCATCGAAAAATAGTAGGAACGCAGGCCATAGTTGTAAGCATGGGCGGCCCTATCTTGTACTATCGCCATCTGATAGGCGTAATCCTTGAGACGTTCGTCGTTGCCGCTCTTATCAACCGGGGTCGCCCCCACCATCACATTGAGAAACCCATATTGACGCATAGACCAAGTAAATTGAAAGAAGGCCATTACAAAGATAAAGGTCAAAATACCCAATTTTAACTGGATCAGCAGATGCACAGGGGGCGCCGTCAGCGGGATTGAGGTAATGACAGCCTCCAGGCGTTCAACCTGAGCAAACAGGGTTAACACACCGGCGAGCACCAACATAGTGGTACTGGCAAAGAAGGTAATATTACGCTCTAAGTTAGCCAGTAATGCGGCCTCGGCCACCCTCACCTCGCGCCCAAGTAACTGATACATCCAATGCACCCTGTGCTGGTGCAAACAACGGGCAATACAGTTGGTTGTCTTAGCCTTCTGACGGGCAAAGCGGGCGTACCCGATCCAACAACTAAAGAAACAGATCACAGCAATGAGATCGAGCAGATAATTATTCATCATGGATTCAACTTGTTAACTATGGCAACCGGCTACCAGAAGACCTCATTTCATTTAATCATAGCCTATTGATATTGCAACTCTATTTCCTAGGTTCTATTTACCCTTAAGCCACTATGACTCTGTTATCTAGGGTATTGTCTACCACCAGAGCAATACATCGCGGTCGTATCAGCACAGGAGATAGAAAGTGGATTATAAAGCGCTGCAATTGATACTGCTTTGTAGAGGGTGACCGATAAAACATTAAATCGTACTCTCTGCGCTTTTATCAGCCATTTCTACTGTGTTATCGACGGTTTATATTGAATCACTAGGCGTCACCCCCTTTGGTTTCTATAGATCGTCTACAAACTAGCTCAAAAACAAACCACAAAGGTCTACGCACTCTCGCGCTCAGGCTATACCTACTCACAAATCTTAGCTAAGATAGTGAAAATTATGTTGCAGCTGTGTATCCACTTGCAAGGGCCGATAACAATCGCAACGTGCCAAGTTACAAGAGTCTAAGAATAAAGGATTATTTATGAAGTCAATCTCTAATGCTCTGTTTACAAGCCTGCTAGCTTCAGGCCTTTTGCTCACTGGCTGTAGTGGAGGAGGCAGCGGTAGTGATACCTCTGGCAACGGCGGTTCCATCGGCACGGGGTCGGGCGGCACGGTGACATGGGTCGAGGGTGAATTTACCCCTTATACACAGTTAGCGGCTCAGTGCGATACGGGTCTCAAGGAGAAACTCTGGTTACGTTCGTGGAGTAACGACACCTACCTCTGGTACAGCGAGATAATCGACAGAGATCCGGCGCCTTATCAGGTATTGGAATATTTCAGCCTACTGAAAACCGAAAACCTATCGCCATCAGGCAACCCCAAAGACCAGTTCCATTTCTCTATGCCTACCAGCGAATGGGAACAACTTAATCAGTCGGGTGCATCGGTCGGCTATGGCATGAGTGTTCATCTTCAGCAGCTCACTGCCACCACAGACAGAAAAGTGACCGTTGCTTACACTGAACCAAACACTCCTGCAAGCAATGCCAATATCGCCCGCGGGGCAGTCATCGTTAGCATAGATGGCGTCAGCGTAAAAGATGCCAATGACATGGCGTCAATCAATACCTTAAATAATGGCTTGTTCCCTAGCGATGCCGGACAAGAGACTCGATTCACGATACAAGATCTGGGCGCAAGTCAGACCCGAGATGTGATACTGACGGCGCAAACTGTGGTTTCAACCCCAGTGCAAAATACTAAAGTTGTGAGCACCCCAACAGGTAATGTGGGCTATCTACAGTTCAATTCCCACATCGCCACCGCTGAGCGTGGTCTGTTCGATGCCATCAACACTCTGGCAACCGCTAAGGTTGACGACCTAGTGCTGGATCTGCGATACAACGGTGGTGGCTTACTGGCCATGGCCAGCCAGCTGGGCTATATGATTGCCGGTAAAGAAGCGACACAAAATCGTATCTTTGAGCGCAGTACCTTTAACGACAAATACCCAACCAAAGATCCTGTCACAGGCCAAACCTTGACCCCAATGCCTTTCATCGATGAGTCTCTTGGCTTTAATCCAGGCCTTCTATCAAGCGGTCAGAGTTTACCGACACTTAATCTGTCACGAGTATTTGTCCTCACGACCGACAACACCTGCTCAGCCAGTGAGGCACTGATCAACAGCCTGCGTGGTATCGATGTTGAGGTGATCCAAATTGGCGGCACCACCTGTGGTAAGCCCTATGGCTTCTACCCAACACCAAACTGTGGCACCACCTATTTCACCATTCAATTTAAGGGTGAGAACGATAAAGGCTTTGGTGATTACTCTGACGGCTTTGTCCCCAGCAGCAATCCAACGCTAGCAAGCGAAGTACCTGGTTGTGATGTGGCTGATGACTTCAACCACGCTTTAGGTGACCAAAATGAAGGTCTGTTATCGGCGGCGCTTTACTATCGCGATAGCAACTTCTGTCCAGCCCAGGTTGCAAGCGCGGCACGTAGCCAAGTCAAACCAGGATTTATCGACACAGGTTACATTCTCGAAGATACGCGCAAGCAAAATCTGCTGTTAAATAGCCGGATTCTGACTCAGCCTGAATAGGATTTATGATGAAACGCATAGTTCGTATCATGATCTGCTTCATGCCGTTAACCCTCCTTGGCTGCTCACTGCAGGCACAAGACGCTGCTTTGCCAGCCCCAGTGCCTGCCCCAGTACCAGCCATAGTCAGCGAACCGAGTGCTGAGAGTCTGACTGAGCTGGAAAACGCCATTGCCAAACTGTTACAGATGGAGAAGGTGACCCTAGCCGCCGATGCATTCACTCAAAACAGTCGATTGGCCCTGGAGCGCAGTCCCCATACGGATCCTAACGGGCAGCTGTTAATGGGCCGCAACTTTGAGCTGCCACAAATCGTGCAGCTTTGGATAAGCGGTGATGAGTGTTTTGTCACAGATTCCGAGAAGCATCGCAGTGCACCGCTGACAGTGACTCGCTGCTATCCTGAATAAACCATGCTGAATAATCTATCCAGATGAGTCTTTTACACGACGGCTGCTTACCCAAAGCAGCCGTCGTTTTTCATGCTTAGTGCGCTTTTATCTGGAGGCCGCGAGGTTAATCCTCCAGCCTGGATTACGCGATACCTAAATCCATACAGCGAGGCCCATACAGAAAGACCGATACAGAAAGGCTCATACATAAAGAGCTACTCAAAGGGCCACACAAAAACGCTCCAAAGATCCGTTACAAACGTCATCAAGCTCTGTAGCGGCGTTAGGCGACATAAGATTGCCCTCCGATACGCTATTGCGAGCTCCCAATAGAACCGTCTGCAATGAGTTAGTACATATCCTTCTAAATGTAACAATTGTTACAGTGATAATATCCCGCGCTTCTCATTATTGTTTTACATACAAATTATTAAGAGGCCTTATGCGCTTAGCTGTTTCCGCATTAGCAGTGTCATCTGCACTCATCCTTCCTGGCGTCCACGCTGAAGATCAACAAGCCAGCTTAGATCAACAAGCCAGTTTCGAAAAAATCGAGATCATAGGTTCACGTATCGCACTACGTACCGCCACAGATAGTGTGGCACCAGTCGACATTATTACCGCCGAGCAGCTCGAATCGACAGGGATGACAGAAACGGCTAAGGCACTGCAATTTGCCGCGCCAAGTTACAGCTTTCCATTCTCATCGGTAACCGATGGCTCAGATGCGGTGCGCCCGGCAAGCCTGCGCGGCCTGTCACCGGATCACACCTTAGTCCTGGTCAATGGTAAACGTCGTCACGGTTCGGCATTGGTCCATTTAAGTGGCACTGTAGGTAAAGGCTCATCTAACGTCGATTTAAACGCCATTCCAATGACCGCTATCAAGCGTATCGAGATCCTACGTGACGGCGCATCGGCGCAATATGGTTCCGATGCCATTGCCGGCGTCATCAACGTGGTGCTAAAAGACAGTGAACAAGGTGGTAGCGTATCGGCACAAGCAGGCCAGACCTACGCGGGTGACGGTGAACAGTGGCGAGTGGGCGCCAACCACGGCATAGCCCTGGGTGACGATGGCTTCATTAATGTCTCTCTCGAGGCCCACCATAAAAATAGCACTAACCGCGCAGGGCTAGATCCTCGCCAGCAGTATCCGCAGCTAGCCGATGGTTCGGCGGATCCTCGCGAAGCCAGCTTTAATCGCAAGAGTCACCAAGTTGGCGATGCCGAATACGACAACCTAGGGCTGTTCATCAACGCAGCCAAGGCTATTTCGGACAACGGCGAGCTATACGCCTTCGGTGGCGTGAGCCAACGCGAAACTAAATCTGGCGCCTTCTACCGCAGAGCCCTGGATAAGCGCAACTTAACCGAAGTTTACCCCGATGGTTTCTTACCCCAGATCAACCCTGAAATAATCGACACCTCGTTAGTGCTAGGTTATGAGTTCACCCTGGGTGAATGGAACATAGATACCTCCGCAGGCCATGGCGAAAACTCATTTAACTACAACATTGTTAACTCATTAAACGCATCTTTGGGCCCCGACAGCCCAACCGAGTTTGATGCAGGCACCTTGTCGACCCGTGAAACCAACGTAAACATCGATGCGTCGCGCTATTTCTCCTTTGCAAATGACTCAGAGATCCTCTTTGCCGCGGGTGTGTCGTGGCGTAAAAATGGCTACCAAATTGAAGCAGGCGAGACTGCTTCCTACGTCAATGGGGGTTTTGATAATCGCGCCGCTGGCAGCCAGGGCTTTTCGGGCTTTACCCCAGAATCTCAAGTCGACGAGACTCGAGATAACACCGGCGTTTATGTCGAGCTAGAAAACCAGTTAACCGATGACTTTTACTGGGCGGCGGCGCTGCGTTACGAAAACTATTCAGACTTCGGCGACAACACCAGCTGGAAGCTAGCGGGTCGTTATGACTTTACCGACAACCTGGCCCTGCGCGGAACCATTAACACAGGATTTAGAGCGCCTAGTGTACAGCAGCTGTATTTCAGCAATATCTCTACCCTGTTTAACCCTGATCCTGTCACGGGTCAGTTAGTACCGACAGAGTCGGGTACCTTCAACACGCTATCCCCCGTGACAAAAGGGCTAGGGATCAATGAGCTAGAGCCTGAGTTATCACAATCTTTCAGTCTCGGTCTGGTCTATCGCAATGACGCGGGCCTGGCAGTGACCTTGGACGCCTATCAGATCTCGGTCGATGACCGTATCATCTTGTCGAGCTCAGTCACGCCAGATGATTCACCAGCCGTTGCACAAGCCTTAGCTGGCACGAATGCCGAATCGGCACGCTTCTTCATTAACGCCGTCGATACCCGTACCCAAGGGGTTGACCTGGTGATAAGCCAGGACTTTGATATCGGTGCTTGGGGCGATCTGCAGGCCAACCTGGCCTATGCCTATAACAAAACGGAAATTCAAGATATTCATTTCCCGCAAGTCTTAGACGGCGTAGGTAAAGAACTCTTCGATCGTATCGAACAAACCCGCATGACCTCGGCCACGCCAAACAACACAGGCAACCTGGGACTCACCCACAGGCTCGGCGACTTCAAAACCAACGTTCGTCTAAGCTACTTTGGCGATTACACCGTGGGTTATTCCTCTGGCGATGTAACTTATAGCGACCAATGGGTAATGGATTTGTCAGTGCAATATGCGGCAACTGAGGCGCTGAGCTTTACCGCCGGGGCGCAAAATCTGTTTGATGTCTATCCAGAGAAGCGTCCGGACAGCAACAACTTCAATGGTATCTTCGTCTATCCATTAACCAATACGCCATTTGGCTTTAATGGTGGTTACGTCTTCTTAGAAGCAAAATATACCTACTAATCTCGTATCGCTTCCTCACCCTAAAAACAGGCCATTTATGGCCTGTTTTTTTATTTAGCCACACATAGATGCGTACAAGGGACAGCCTAAGTAACTTGTTCCCATCGACGGCCTATGTGAGAATCGACAGCAGACATTTGAGGGAAGGATATGACACAAGCAGCAGATAACTCGACCACAGCTAAGACAGGTCTTGATGACGCGAGTGACGACATAAAACTCGCCGTAGACCTTATTTATCTTCTGGAGAGTCATGAGATTGAACCTGATGTGGCACTGGCGGCATTAGAGATAGTCAAGCAAGATCTGCAAAGAAAACTGGGCAAAGCGAACACTTAGCCGCTTACACTCAGGGCATCACGCATTCATTTGCGGCCCATTCATTGCTCCCATTTATTGGGTAATGAGTTAACCATAAAAAAACGCAGCCTAAGCTGCGTTTTTAGTGTGACTCAAAAGCTTTACTTAGAAGACAACTGTCTGTTCAGCAGTACAGGTCGTAGTCCCTTCATCACAAGCTTTATAAGTGTAAGTTCCGCCACCTTTAGTGTTGATAGTGTCGGTATAGGTGCTGCTTGCCGAAGTGGTCGCGATCATGCTGCCATCACGGTAAACATCTACGTTTGCACCAGCAGCGCCAGAGAAAGTCAGATCCACTGTCTTAACGCCCTTGTTCTTGTAGCCGTTTGCCGACAGGGTGAAATCACCACCGGTTCCGCCGCCATTGTCACCACCATTATTACCACCAGCACAGCCGTTAGCTGTCAGGTAAGCATCGGCGGCTGCAGCCTGAACGATACCATAACCGAAGTACACATCTTTACCCGCTGCACCACTGTCCATAGCTGTGGCTTTCAGCGCCGCACGGATCTCGCTACCAGTACATTGGTTATGGTTAGACCAAACCAGGGCGGCGATGCCTGATACGGCTGGTGTCGCCATAGAAGTACCGCTCATGAAACCATAATCCGAGGTACCGATATCCACAGTTGCCGTGCTTGCCGCCAATAGCGCCGCACGATCTTCCTGCGCTGTACCGACAGCAGGGATTGAAGTGCTGTTGGTGTCACCTAAGGTGCCATACAACATGCCTGGCTCATTGTTGATAATGATCGCGCCGATACCACCAGAGCTCTCACAGTTAGCAACCTTGTCATGGAATGAGATCACACCACGGTCGATCACACAGATATTACCGTTAGCGCCCGAATCGGTCGCCTCGGCGGTGCCCATGTAATAGGTACTACCTGAAACCGAACCTGAGTTTTCCATCGCGCTGCTGGCAAATGAAGCGCCATCAGCGGTTAGGTTAGCTGCGGTTGCCATACCTGCCGGATATGTAGACAGTGTATCGACACCACCAGCGGTCACTTCCACACAGATAGTTTCGTCTGTAGTGGCCTTAGGACCACGGCCCGAAGTACAAGATGGGAACTGAGAAAAATCGGCGATGTTGTTGTTCGCATCGTTTGCGCCCACCATCATCACAGATGGATAACCCGCAGGGTATGAACGAACGCTATTACCATCGTTACCTGCTGCCGCAACCACTAGGCCGCCGGCATCAACAAACGCCTGGAAGGCATTAGATTCGGTCGAGTTAGCGCCGCCGCCACCTAAGCTCATGCTGATGATGTTGGCACCGGCCGCACTACACAAGTTAGTGGCGTGAGCCAGATCAGATGAGTAACCCCAACCTTCAGCGTTAAATACCTTAATGATGTGCATGTCGACGCCTGGCGCCATACCGATCACGCCCACATTGTTGTCGGCCGCACCGATAGTACCCGCAACGTGTGTACCATGTGGACCACCGTTAACGTTCCAGCTGCCTGTGCCTGAGTCGTTGTCGCCAGTGATGTTGTTCCACACAAAATCTGGGTTAGACGCGTCCAGACCTGAGTCGATAACACATACCTTCATGCCAGCAGCGGCATTGAAGGCCACCTGATCTGCCTGCGATTGATAAACGGCGTAAGGCGTTACCTGCTGAGTCATAGGATTGCCCGCATCATCGCTAAAGCCCATCAGATGACGACGCTGATCCGCCTCTACTAATTTAACGTGTGGATTGTTTAACAGTCCTTTGACCTGGGCAAGATCTTTACCAGCAAAGGTCGCAGCAATAAAGCCGTTACCGTCTACATGGATCTGTGCACCTAACTGTTTTGCCAGTGCCTTAACAACACCTTTACTGCCATTGTCTACCTGGATGATGTAACGATCATCATCGGCAAATGCCTGAGTTGACAGGCCTACACTTAACGCCATTACGGCACTTGCCAATTTAGTTAACTTCATAGAGGTCTCTCCATTATATTTATTTTGTTAAGAGTCTTTTATTAAAACTTCCCTGAATAGCAAATGCCGCGGTATATCTCTCTTATATTGCGACCTAATTTGGCATTTACTACCACACAACAAGCAACAAGCTATCACACCAACTCAATAGCAACAAGATATTAACAAAAAATAAACATATGTTGCACCATGGTACATTTTAAATGCTTCTGGACTATGACTGATTTAGTCATCTCTTCTTCCACATAAGGTTTAACTATCAAACAAACACCAGCATTACAGCCAGGATAAATCAGGCTTAATACCCCTTGGCATTAAGGTCTCTTCGCGCCTTAGCCGCCTCGTCACAGCCAAGATTTAGCCAGATGCCAACGGGTGTACTGTCTAGCAAAGTCGAGGAAAATTGATAGTCTTTGGCATCAACACCCAACTCACTAAAGAGCATGGGGCCTGAGATATTATCGGCAAAGGCATAGTCGACTCGCTGTTTAAGCAACAGCTGTAATCCCTGGCGAATCGTTTCCACATTAAACAGGGTTATCCCCGCCTGATTAAACTTAAGTCCCAGACCATCACGAGAAAACCCTCTTAAAAGGGCGATGCGGCTGCCCGCTAGATCAGACAAGTCTTGCCAGGAAAAAGGCTCTGCTTGACGCTTACGATATAAGCCCAACTCAACTGGTTGGCTAGATAAGGGGACATGAACATAGTTAGATGAAGCCTGCTTAGGCGGATAGAAACTGGCGCACCATTGCCCAGAATGAATCAACTTATTGGCCCTGGCGGCAGAATAAAACTGTGGTTTCAAGGTAACCTGAGAATCGGCTAATGCCTGTTCCAGCATACCGAACGCCGTCCCATGGTCACCATCAGCTTGGGACTCTTGCGTGAACGGCGGGTAGTTGATGGCGACGACCTCAAGAGGAACAGCCCTCACCCAGGCTGAGCAAAACATCAACAGCGTCACAGACACAGAGAACTTACGCATATAACCAGTCACTCAACCTCATATACCTTCGCTTGCTCTAAAGTATAGCTAACTAATATAGACTAGCTCCCAGAGTTAATATGGTCACAATAGGCCATAGACCCCCTTTTGCCTGAAACTCAGACTGGTATACTAGTGCCATTATTTATCAACTGATGATATTGAGCATGACAGAGCCAAGTAGCAGCAACACCCAGAAGCTAGATTTCTCCGCCATCAACAAGACCACGGCGAAGTCCTTTAACGAGCAGAAAAATCTGATCAAGCGACTGTTTAAGGGCAACAGCGCCCAGTGTGATACCTGCAAACAACCATTAAAGTTAGTCGTGCCCACCGAAAAGGCAAAAACCGGTCACTACGGCGTGTTTTGCAAAAAAGGCTGCACCGATATTCTGCTGGAAATCGACCTGCTGTAACGCAAGGCAGGAAACTCACGCCAGTCATGCCAAGAGCCCCTCTTTAAGGTTATAACGAGTCCACCGCTTGAAACTCAGTCAACGCCTCACTCAGCTAGAAAACATGGTCGATGGTCGCTACCCCCATATCTGGGATTGCTGCTGCGATCACGGCCTGCTCGGCGCCGCCCTGCTAAAACGCCAGGCCGCACCGACCATACATTTTGTCGATATTGTGCCGGACATCATGCAAGGCCTCACCGACAAGCTAAGGCGCTTTTATCCGCCAAGACCAGATACCGCCAAATGGCAGGTGCACTGCATGGATGTGGCCAAACTTCCGCTTGATGACTATGTCACCGATGCGCCCCATCTGGTGATCATCGCAGGCGTTGGTGGTGAGCTAACCTATGAGTTGGTGAGCGCTATTCAGCAAAAAGCCGATACCCTAGGACAAAAGATCGAATTTCTGCTCTGCCCTGTGCATCACACCTATCAACTCAGAGAGAGGCTCAATGCACTCGGGCTAAAGCGCTTCGATGAACGACTTATCAGCGAAAATAAGCGCTGTTATGAGCTGTTGCATCTGGCACGTCAGGCAGAGCATCCCATCACGGCGATTGGCGACAGGCTATGGTCATCGGCGCCCATGGCGATTCAGCAAACCTACCTTACTCGTCTATTAACCCACTACACCCAGGTGCTTAGGGGCGAAAATCCAATCGAGCAACGCCAATTGCTCAGCCGCGCCATTCAAGACTACCAAGCTCAGCTCAATCAACTTGGCGTCTAAGGCTTGCTCTTTATCATCTTCAACCGAGTCCATTTATGCACCTGCTTAAATCCACTATCCATCCCGACCTTAATGCCGCTACGCCCGATGCGATAGCCGGGCAAGGCTTCACCCGCCGCGCGGCGCGCGCCATAGTGCTTAGGGGCAGTGAAATCTTGATGCTCTACACCGCGCGTTATCACGATTACAGTATTCCCGGTGGCGGCGTGGATGAGGGCGAAGATATTCGCCAGGCCCTGATGCGCGAGCTGGAAGAGGAAACCGGCGCCCACACTATTGAGATATTAAGCGAGTTCGGCCGCTATCAAGAGTTTCGTCCCTGGTACAAGCCTGGGTTCGATTTTGTGCAGATGGAATCTTTCTGCTTTGTTTGCACCATTGGCGAAGAGCTGGGCGATACCAAACTTGAGAGCCATGAGCTGCAAAATGGCATGCGCCCGGTCTGGATCGATATTCACCAAGCGATTGCCCATAACGAGCACACTATGGCCCACAGCGAAAAGAAGGGACTGTCTATCGAGCGCGAGACCTATCTACTCAGGCTGATCCGCGATGAGCTACTCACTAATGAAAGTCACCTCAAGATAAACTGCCCGTAACCCCACAAAAAAGAGCGCCTAAGCGCTCTTTTTTATACCTATTGCTAGCAATTAACGGCTGTACTCGCAGGCGATCTGCGCCGCCAACTTGGCATTGTTAAACACCAGCTGAATATTGGCCGCCAGGCTGCTGCCCTCTGTCTTTTCGGCCACCTTGGCGAGCAGGAATGGCGTCGAGGCCTTACCTGAAATCCCCTTGGCGTCCATCTCTGCCACGGCATCTTTAATCACCTGATCGATCATCGCCTTATCCAGGGCATATTCGGCCGGAATAGGGTTGGCGACCACCACGCCACCTTTGAGACCCATCTGCCACTTGGCCGTCATAGCATCGGCCACCTGCTTAGGCGTATCCAGACGATAGTCGACACCAAAATCACTCTCGCGGGTGTAGAAAGCAGGTAGCGTCTCGGTTTCATAACCTACTACAGGCACACCTTGGGTCTCTAGGTATTCCAGGGTCAAACCGATATCCAGAATCGATTTGGCGCCGGCGCACACCACGGCCACATCGGTATTAGCCAGCTCCTGCAGGTCGGCAGAAATGTCAAAAGTCTGCTGAGCGCCGCGATGCACACCGCCAATGCCGCCAGTGGCAAATACCTTGATGCCAGCCATCGCCGCTAAAATCATGGTCGAGGCCACAGTGGTCGCGCCATCGGCCTGCTTAGCAACGATAAAAGGAATGTCACGGCGACTGGTCTTGATCACCGCTTGGCCCGCCTTACCCAGATACTCGATCTCGTCATGGGTCATGCCCACCTTGAGCCGCCCCTTTAAGATGGCGATGGTGGCTGGCACCGCGCCGTTGTCACGGATAATCTGCTCCACCTTGAGAGCGGTCTCGACGTTTTGCGGATAGGGCATACCGTGAGAGATGATGGTCGATTCCAGCGCCACCACAGGACGGCCGGCATCCAGTGCCGCTTTCACTTCTGGGTTGATATCTAGGTACTGCGCTAACATAGAGACTCCTTGATAACTCGGTTAACTGATATTTCTGACATATTGGGATTGATGGTTGCCAGATCCGACAGGGCAACCACTGCCGCCGCCATGGCAAACTCGGTCGACTTGCGAGTCGACCAGTCTTGAATAAAGCCGTGGGCTAGGCCCGCCAGGAAGGCATCTCCGGCGCCATTGGCATTGACCATATCAACTGGAATGGCCGGAATATGGGCCTGCTCCTGACCATCGCTGTAGAAGACGCCGTCAACTCCCAGGCTCAAGAAAACGCGCTTAACGCCTTGGTCATGGAACCAGTTGGCCAGCGTAGGCAGTTCGTTGTAGTTGGCGATTGAGATCCCCGAAAGCTGCTCCGCCTCTTTGAGGTTCGGCTTAAGGGTATGCACGGCACTAAGATAGGGCTTGATCTTCTCCGCCTTGGCGCAGGAAACCGTATCGACAAACAGCGGAATATCGGCAAAGTTACTCAGCAGATAGGCTAAGGCCGCCTCACTGAGATTGGCATCGACTATGATAAGACTCGCCCGTTTTAGCATGGCTTGCTGAGCCTTGAGCACATCCACACTCAGGCGTTCGAGAATCGCCATATCGTTGATCGCCACATGCATGTCGCTATCGCCGTCGAGCACGGAAAGATAGGTTGAGGTCACGCCATCACTTAGTTGGAGACTAGGTTTCATGTCGATACCGGCCCGCTGGCAATGTTCGACGATCTGCTGACCATAGGCATCTTTACCCACGGCGGTCATCAAACGGGTATCAGACCCCAAGCGAGCCAGGTTCTCGGCGATGTTACGCCCCACTCCGCCAGGCGAGCTGCTTACGCTGCCCGGATTAGAATCCCCCACCCGCAGACTAGACGCGGGGCGACCGAGAATGTCCATGTTGGCACCGCCAACTACCACGGCATACCTGGCTTCTGCCAGAATATAGCCCTTGCCACGAATAACCCCTTTATGGGTCAGATTCATGATATGTCCCGCCACCGCTGAGCGGCTGATGCCAATGCGGTCGGCCAGCTCCTGCTGTGGGATCAAAGGGTCTTGCTTGAGTAGTGCTAAGATTTCTAATTCACGTTCCGTCATTCAGGCGATCTCTCTAAGCATAGGTATCGCTCGCCACAGCAAACAAATGTTTGTATGGCAAACTTTTGTTTTAAAGTAATCGATTTGAACAGAGGGTGCAAGAGAAACAAAATCAGAATCAAGTAGTTATGTGAGGCCCGCCTCATTCACCTGCAGCAGATATTCCATCTTGATAGGCGCTGAGGCGTCAGCAAGTACTCACTTTTAGCCACAAAAAAAGCGCCAAACAGGCGCTCATTCATCGAGTGGCAGCGCAGCTTAACGCTTATGGTGCTTAGTGATCAGGCGATCCAACTGGTTACCGAAGGCCTGCTTCTCACTCTGGCCGATAGCCGCCGGGCCGCCGGTCTGCACGCCGCTGGCGCGCATGGTGTCCATAAAGTCACGCATGTTGAGAATGGACTTAATATTTTGCTCAGTATAGAGCTCGCCCCTTGGATTAAGCGCCAGAGCGCCTTTATCGATAACTTCAGAGGCCAAAGGGATATCGGCGGTGATCACCAGATCGCCAGGGGCGGCGCGGCGCACTATCTCATTGTCGGCCACATCGAAGCCGGAGGAGACAGTCACCAGCTGAATAAAGCGCGACGGCGGAATACGCATGGCGTGGTTCGCCACTAAGGTCACGGCAATCTCGGCGCGCTCGGCGGCGCGAAACAGTATCTCTTTAATCACGCCGGGGCAGGCATCGGCATCGACCCAAATCTTCATCTCTTCTTCCTGTCATCACAGTCAATCATGGCTGCGAGCACTATAGCATAGCTATCGCGCTTTATAACGAGTGACCTTATTCCTCAGCAAGCGGTATTAACACTCTAGGGAACTATTATGGTAATTTATTCAAGATATTGATTTTTATTAGATAGATTATGACCACATCAGCCCCCAAGGAAGCGCTATTTAGCCCGGATTGTCTCGATTTTCTCGCCAAGCTGGCAAGCAATAACGAGCGCGAATGGTTCAAGACCCATCAAGCCGAGTATGAGGCTAAGGTACGCACTCCCGCACTCAAGTTTATCGATGCTATGGCGCCTCATATCAAGCAGCTCTCGCCGCGGCTGACTGCCGTGCCCAAGAAGGTCGGCGGCAGCCTGATGCGCCCTCAGCGCGATGCCCGTTTTAGCAAGGATAAGACCCCCTATAAGGTTAACGTTGGCATACAGTTTCGTCATTTTCAGGGAAAAGATGTACACGCTCCTGGACTGTATTTGCATATCGCCAACGACGGCTGCTTTCTCGGCGCGGGGATCTGGCACCCCGACAGCAAGGCGCTAAGCCAAATTCGCAGCTGCATCGATGACAACCCTAATGCCTACAAACAAGCGCTTAAACAGCTCAGCGCTGCGGGCTTTGTCATGGAGGGGGATAGCCTGCAGCGACCGCCCAAAGGCTATGACAAGCACCACCCCATGCTAGACGAGCTTAAACGCAAAGACTTTATCGCTATCAAACCGCTCGACCCACAGCAGCTGTTTGCCAACCATTTCGATACCTGGTGCGCCGAGCAATTTAGCCAGGTCAATAAACTGATGGGCTACCTCTGTTTTGCCCTGGATCTTGATTATTAAAAAGGACTTTTAATGTTTAACCGCAAACCCAACAAGCTATTTACCCCGCAAGGCTTTAACGCCAAAGGCTTAAAATTTATTGCGCCGCTGATTATCGTACTGCCTCTGGCCACTGGCCTAACGGGCTGTACCAACCCCAACACCCCTGCGGGAGAAGAGAGCTATGTGTTTGAGAAACCGCGTATTTTTGGCGCTGGTGGCTATCGCGGCACCCTGATTGGCCCAAGCAACTATGGGGTATCATTGTGGCGCAACGAGGTGATCAACATAGATATGCGCCCCAACACCTACACGGAAAACTTTAAGATCCTCGCCAAGGACGATCTCAATATCAGCTTTAACTTTCATGCGGTGATCGCCATCAAATCAGGCACGGTAAAAGAGGTGGTGGAAAAATATGGCGCTGAAAACTGGTATGTCCGCTTCGTGCGAGAGACCTTCCGTACCTATGTACGTGACGAGGTGCAGCGTTATGACAGTGTGGCGCTAAAGGAGAACCGCTCGGAGATCGCCGAGGCAGTATCGGTCAAACTCAACGGCTACCTCAAGACGTCGCCCTTCCAGCTCAACAATGTGATTGTCGGTAACATCAACTACCCCGACATAGTCGCTATCGCGGTTGAGAAAAAACTCGCCGCCCAGCAGTTGTTGTCGGAGAAAGAAACCCAGAAAGAGATCGCCCAGAAGGATGCGGAGATCCGTATCGAAGAGGCCAAGGGGATAGCCAAGGCGCAGCAGATCATCAACGAGACCCTAACCCCCAACTACCTGCAGCACGAGGCGATTAATGCCCAATTGAAGATGGCCGACTCACCCAACCATACCACTGTCTATATTCCGGTCGGCACCAACGGCATCCCTCTGATTAAAGGTGCCAAATAATCGGCCTTAGATGACAGGTGTGTTCGATTTAAGCGAATGAAGATAGCTCAGTAGCACCTCACGCGCCTGGGCGATACGCGGCTGTTGCCTGGCCTTGCCCAGCACGCGTATTCCTTGCATCTGCATCACCAGAAAGCTGGCCAGCTGCGCACTTTGGGCGCTGGCCACTAACTCACCCCTTTGCTGCGCGGCGCCGAGCACACGCTCAAACGTCTGGTGCAGCTCATCGAACAGGCGGGCACAGATCCCTTGCACTACCTCATCGCTGAGGTATTTTTCCAGCACGGCATTTTGCAAGAAGCAGCCAAAAGGCTGGGTCGATTGCTTGACGATAAAGGCTTCAAGGTAGGTCACTATCTCGTCTAGACCCGCCTCTTCGGCCAGCAGCGGTGAAAGATTAGGCATGGCGTGGTTATCGAAATAGTAGCCCAGCGCCTCACGGTACAGGCTAAGCTTATCGCCGAAGCTGTTATACAGGCTAAAACGGTTGATCTTAAGGTGCTCGACCAGATCCGCCACCGAGGTATCAGCATAACCCTTCTGCCAGAACAGCTCCATGGCCGCTATCAGCTTCTCCTGCCTATCAAAATTACAACTTCTCGCCATAGATGATTTTGCTCTGAGTTTATAGGGTCTGTTTATCTTTTGAGAACAAATTTTGTTCTAATTGAGTACGTTCAAATTGAGGCACTAGGCTTGAGGTATAGTAATTCTATATAAAAGCCGAGTAACAAAAAGTTGAACATACTCAAGACGACCCCTTCGGGCAGCGTCTGTATCATTTTTCTACTGCGTTATCGCTCATTGATGTAGCACACTACACTGCAATCGCTCTGCCTTGTATAAAATCGATACAGAATACTGCAAAAATGAACGCAAAAGTTCAACAGACCCTAGTTAAGCGTTCGCAACAAGTTTCTTGACCGAACGTTCAGATATGAATTAGATTCTATTCTAAACGAGCGTTCAGTTAAAGCGAAAACCTTCAACTGAGGGCACCACAACAACTTTCACAAGAGTCAGAGAGGGATAGATGAAACTCTACGAATTAGCCATGACCCCCAGCGCCAGACGCGTCAATATCTTCCTTAAGGAACTTGGCATCAACGAGCAAGAGATAGGTCTTGAGCGCGTGAGTCTTAACCTGCGCGGGGGTGACAACCTAAATGATGAATTTAAGGCCATTAGCGTCAATGGCCGCATTCCGGTGCTGGAACTCGACGACGGTCAGAGCCTATGTGAATCGGTTGCTATCTGTCGTTACTTCGACGAGATCACCACATCAAGCCACTCACTGTTTGGCGATACGGCGCTGGAAAAGGCACAGGTTGAGATGTGGCAACGGATCTGTGAGTTGCAAGGCCTGTTCGTCGCCTTTCAGGCCTTTAGAAACATCACCAAGATATATGAAGACAGAGAGCGCTGCGTCGAGGCCTGGGGCCAAGAGTCCCGCCAGCGCGTGATAGAATTTCTACCCACGCTTGAGAAACAGCTCAGCGAGCAGCCTTTTATCGCCGGCCAGCAATTCTCTATCGCCGACATCACCGCTTACGTAATGATGAGCTTCATCAAACACCTGGAGATCACCCCAAACGACGACCAGCCCCACCTCACCGCCTGGCTCGCCAAGATGGAACAACGCCCCTCCATCATCGCCGTCAACGGCTAACACAGCTTCTAACTATGAAGGGCTAAAACAAACAAGGCGAGCCCAAGCCAAAGCTCAAGCTCGCCCCTATTAACGCTTGGTACAGGTGCGCCGAAGGCGTCACCTGGAACCACTTGTTATACGTTTCTCTGATGATTCAAAGATATAACTATAAGTCTCATTCAACTCTTTATATTTTTCAGCTTCCAGTAGTGAATGTTCTTTCTCTAAAAAGTGAACTTTTCCTTGTGACTTTATTGCTGAAAGCTTTGTTGAATCCATTCCACATAGAAAAATTTGTGAATTTTTTGGTGTATTATTCATTATTAATGAAACTATGCTTTCGTAATGGTCTGCGGCTTGCTCATGCTGATTAGGAGTGTCAATCACAAGTGGACTTAAAGCCTCCTCACTGTACATGCTTATAAGATTGTAGAAGCTGACATAATAAGCAAGCATTGCTCTTGAGCTTTCTGCAGCCCCACCACTTTTTGCGACCTTTGCATGAGTCTCTGGTGATTTAATACTAGAAGTGTTAACACCAAATGCTCTCAACTTTGCAATATAATTTGGGAAAAGCTCTAAGAATTTTTCTTTAACCTCTTTTCGACTTTCTTTGACAGTATCATTCCTATCCTTACCTAAGTTTTTTTCGTCTGCTTCTAAGGAGTAAAAATGTTCAAGTTTGATGTTTTTGCTGCTATTGACTTTGTGGGTTACAGAATGAGCTGCAACAGAATCAAGTATGTTTTGAAATGTTATTGGATTACCATTATCTTCCTTTTTGTAGTATTTCTCATTTAGTACTTCTATTTTGCGCCTAATATCTTTCAGCTCACCCTCTTTATTTTGAACCGTACTCTCAGACCTTCTAAGTGTTCTTTGAAGTCTTTTAACAACCTGTTCGGCTTGCTCTTTATCTTTTAGCAGAGCAAATCTATTTACTAAAGTGTTGTCGTGAACTACTCCACATGTAGGACATTCAATTTCTTCTTCTATTTCTTCTGCAAACTCATAATCTTTTTCTAATTCGCTAACAGCTTCATTTGCAATTGCAAGCTGGCTTTGTATGTGTGCTTTTTCTGCTCTAAGTTCTGCGAATTCTTCAAAGACTAACTCCTGTTTGTTATGTAATTCAAGTATTTTATACCTCAGCTCTTCTTCTATCTCATCAAATTCTTCTAAGTTTACTGTAGTCTCAATACTA
Source organism: Shewanella marisflavi (assembly GCF_002215585.1). Taxonomy (NCBI): domain Bacteria; kingdom Pseudomonadati; phylum Pseudomonadota; class Gammaproteobacteria; order Alteromonadales; family Shewanellaceae; genus Shewanella; species Shewanella marisflavi. The sequence continues at coordinate 1,287,734 of NZ_CP022272.1, read as the reverse complement.
GGAATGAAATCACTGACAATTGATATAGCAGTTTCGTAATTTTCAATCTTGTTTTTAACGACAGCTTTTTCTCTTTTTTTCTCATATATATCTTGAGTCAGGTCAAAATAGCTTTTTTTGATCATTCCTGAATGGTATTCGATGATGGGCTTTTTCCAATCAGCAAATTGCCCAAGTTTATCAAATGATGACCACGCATTTGACCAGCTTTGTTTTTGATCTATGTAAAAAGGAAGAAAATAAAATGCAGGTGGAGGTGTTATAACTTCATCTTTATTTCTCACAGGCAGTAAAGCATTGAAGTTGACAAGCTCAGAAACCTTTTTAGAGAATTCGCCTGAAACACCTACGTAACTTTTGAAGTTTATACCGTCATCAGAAATGAAAAAACGGTTATCATCTCTAGCAACCCAGTATGCCTTGCTATTAATTTCAAATTCAACAATACCTTTACAAGACAAACCTTTCCACTTGTCGTCGAATCTTGGGTCGCATCCGAAACACCAGAAAAGGTTTTTAACTACCGATGATTTTCCAACGCTATTCTCGTCCTCGGCTAGAATCAGATTGTATCTGTCTGAGAACTCTAATTGTTTGGCTTTCTTTTCTAGGTTGCTTATTATTGTTAGTTTCTTGAACTTCAAGATTTTCATGTGTTTTATTCCTTAAATTCCTAATAAGCTTTTTGTATGTGTAAGTGTCAATATTCATCATTTGCAATCAACTCATATAAAAAAGCACCGGAGAAATCCTCTGTGCTAGGAAAGTAGTTTTTTAAAAGCTCCGTTCCTTGAGCTAAGACATAAGCTTCTAGCTCAGCTGCAGTAGAAAATCCATCAATATTAGAATTTATTATTTCTTTTATCTCAACCGAAACTTTGTTAAGCTCACTATCACGACTGCTTAGCTTTGCAGTATAGTACCTATCGAATGCACTTACTATTTTTCGCCGCCTCAAGGAGCCTAAGTTATATTCATTTTTTAGAATATCTATTAATTCTGCAGTTAGATTTTCATCAGGCTTTCTTTTAACATGCTGAGTGATAATTTCATCTACCTGACGACTCGTGACAGCTTTCTTTTTTAATGATGCATCCCAATCATAATAGTCAAAGCTATTCTCACCCTTTCTCTGCAGATCTCTTATTATACAGCTATAAATAGAGCTTGAATTGTATGTGCAGCCTGGATTCCGCTTGTTTATAAGTTGACTAATTTTACCTTCAACAACGTAGTCAAAGCCTTTTTCTGGCAGCTCAGGAATTATAAAAGCCAGCTTTTCTTCTAAGATATTCTCTTTATCAATACCAGAAATACAAGCTAGTATTTTTTCTTTCTCTTCCTTTAACAGTAAACCTACTTTTATGACTTCAAAAGATAATCCCTTTTTGTGTAAATCGAAACTAAATCCTCCAGTGGAGACAAAATTTACGTTGGATATTTTGTCTGAGAATTCTTTGTTGCACACACTGTCGGCTAGCTTTTTTAGAGGTGATGCTGTGTTACTTTTATCTTTTGAGAGTGTATTGACAGTTGACTTACTGGATATTTCTTTGATTTGATTGAACTCGAATAGTGCTTTTTGGCTATCGAGGCTATTTGCTAATGTTACATCTTCATGCTCTTCTACAAAAATTGCGTATTCATTGCCATCGCTATGCTCATCGAGCATTCTACAAAATGCCCAGTGATATTGATAATTATACTTTCTAAAAGTTTCACTTCCTGCCTTTTCTCTTTTAGCATCCACCCCCAAAGGATTAATGCTGCTATCTAATTCCTTTTCCTTCATATTTTTCCTTTGAAATTTTAGAACTAAAAATTTTTGGGTTTACTCTAAACGTATAACAACTTATTAATGAGACCTTACAAGGTAAACTACCTTGTAAGGTAGGAGACCAAGCATGTAAATAAGCGGGGGCAGAGTCATCTTCTAAAGGAGGTGATTGGCGCATGTGGTTGGCTTTTTCATTCCCTGAATGGCGTAGTCGATGTTTGATTCGAGTTGGCCTAGCTCTGTCCTTAATTGGTGATACTTTAAACTATCTTCTGGCTGGCATTCAACATGTCATGTCACATTTAATCAAAGATTTTTACTAACAAGAATAGTGGCTTGAGCCCACTTTCCCGGATCAGCGGCAATCGAAGAAGCGTTAAATACCAAGTGTAGATACGGCTGTGACCTTCGGTTTCAGGGATGAAACCGCAGAGCGGCCAGGGATGGCGCACAGCGTGTCACAGCAGTATCTGCACATAAGGTCGCTCTTTCACATCCATGTGATCGCGACATTGGTACATCCATGTACAGCACCCGCCGGGCAGGCGATAGATTACAGTGAAGGTTCGACCTTCAAACACCTTACCAAAAAGCATTCAGGTAAATGCCGCAACTTGGAACAAACCGAAAGTCCCAAGACACCAGAAGAAGCCAAATCGAAGAGACGGTAGATACCGAGTGTAGATACGCCGGTGAGCTTCCGAAACAGGGATGTTTCGGTAGAGCCTAAAGGGATTTATTCACGGCGTCTCACAGGTGTATCTGCACATCCCACGCCGGGCAGGCGTTAGATAATCATGAAGCTATGGTTTGAAGTCCCCTTCCAAATACCTGCATTCATTAGGCACTCAGGCAAAAGCATCAACACGCATGAGTAGCCTTAAATCGAAGAGATACCAACACTGGTGTAAGCACATCCATCGCTCTTTCACATCCATGTGATCACGACATTGGTACATCCATATACAGCACGCGCCGGGCAGGTGATAAATCACAGTGAAGGTGCGACCTTCAAACACCTTACCAAAAAGCATTCAGGTAAATGCCGCAACTTGGAACAAACCGAAAGTCCCAAGACACCAGAAGAAGCCAAATCGAAGAGACGGTAGATACCGAGTGTAGATACGACTGTGAGCTTCCGAAACAGGGCCGAAAATGTTCCCGACATTTTTCGGCATTCCCTCCATCCTTGGAGGTCAGATGGCGCACAGCGTGTCACAGCAGTATCAGCACATAAGGTCGCTCTTTCACTTCCATGTGATCACGACATTGGTACATCCATGTACAGCACCCGCCGGGCAGGCGATAGATTGCCATCAAGGTACGGTCTTCAAACACTTTAATTAAATAAAGTTGCAGCCAAACGCTACTAAAGCAAACCAAGGGATTGCCAATCCCTACTCCCCTTCCTGCCACTCGGCTATCACCTCATTCGCCGCGCGAAACGCCTCGACGCCCGCCGGCATGCCGCAGTAAACGGTGGAGTGCAGCAACACCTCTTGGATCTCCTCGACGGTGCAGCCGTTACGCAGTGCGCCGCGTACATGCCCCTTGAGTTCGGTAGATGCCTTGAGCGCCGCAAGGGTGGCTATGGTGATCAGGCTACGGGTTCGCCTGTCTAGCCCCTCTCTGGCCCACACTTCTCCCCAGGCGTTGCGGGTCACCAACTCTTGTAGTGGCTGGGTAAAATCGCTGGCCGATGACAGCGCCTTGTCTACAAAGCTATCGCCCATCACCTCGCGCCTGATGGCTAACCCTTGATCGTATTTGGCCTTATCCATGGGGACTCCTTTAACATCATGATTAAATTGATACTTTAATAAAACAGCTGTTTAAGTTGCTTGTAAAACAGCCAAAGGTCAACCTAAATCAATGCCAATGCGACTAAAGCACCAGAGCTGATTAATACCAAGGTTAAGGGATAGATTGCGGCTATATTGACAGAGCTTGCCACTTGCAGGAAAGATTGCGCCTTACGTGGCAGGACAATATGGAACTCGTGCAAGATGCTCGTAGCTAGTTGCTAGGTATTAGGTGCTAGGTGTTAGCGATAAACGCCATCAGCTGAGGGATAAAGGCTTCACCCTCTCGAAGGCCGCGGCGATAAACGGCCTCTACCTTAGTAACATCCCGCTCAAGGCGAGACAGCCCAAGGGGCGTCGCGGGCTGCAATACCAAAGCCGTGCCGTCAGCTTGCGCCTGTGCCAACTCATCGAGCGCCCGATTGTAGGTATTGTGACGTTCAATCAGGGCATTGGCCACCTTGGGATAGCGACGATAGAGACGCTTAGCCAGCCATTTGGCCTTAAAGGCCGATTTTCGATAGTCCTGCTCCTGGGTCAGGATCACCACCTGGCGCTTAAAACCATCTTTACGAGCCTGTGCCAAGGGGATCGGCGCGCCTATGCCACCATCGAGATAGGGCGTTCCCTTGAGCCAGGTCGGTCTTGAGATAAAAGGCAGGCTGCTTGAGGCAATAAGCACCTCTAATAAGGTGTCATGATCGCTAAAGTCACTCATGCCAAAAAAGTCAGTTTCGCCAGTGAGGCAGTTAAAGGCGCCCACCTTAAACTCAGCCTCACTGTGAGCAAAGGCGTCAAAATCATAGGGCACTAACTCATGGGCCATGCGACGATAGGTAAAATCTGTGTTCACATAGTTGCCGTTACGCAGCAGATGCTTAAGCCCCATATAGCGCTTATCGGCAAGAAAATTTTGTTGAATGGTCAGGTTACGACCCTGTTGGCGTGAAAGATAAGAAGCAGGATAAATAGCACCAGCCGACACGCCCACCAAGTACTGAAAATGAAGCCCAGCTTTTAAAAAGGCATCGAGCACACCTGCGGTGTAGATGGCGCGCAGTCCGCCACCTTCCAATACCAAGGCGCAGTTATCTATCTTTCGCTCGCTAGCGTACACATCACCATTGTGACCCGTTGTTCTGTGCTGCTCAGGCACATGAAGCGATGGAGAATCTGCGCTAGCCACTTACTCTTCCGCCTGGATCTGCCCAACTAACAACACAGGGGCGGCATCTAGCTCTTGGGCATCCATCATAGAAGCAATACGTTCAACGGCTGAAAGTAACTGGCTCTGCTCCCAATCTTCAAGATTTTGATAACGCTTGATAAAATGTTCCTGAAGCGGCTTAGGGGCTGCCCTTAAAATCTCGATACCAGCCTCACTGAGCGACAGATGCCACTTGCGCTTATCTGACTCGCTGCGGGTTCTCACCACCAAGTTTCGCGCCTCGAGACGGTCGATAATGGTGGCAACCGTAGCCGGACTCAGCGCCACTTCCTGGGCGATCTCCTTGGCGAGCGGGCGATCATAGGCGGCAATAGTCTGCATCACCATCAGCTGGGGCCCGGTAAGACCTGATTGCTTATTGAGCTGCCGAGAATGTATATCGATGGCGCGGATCACGCGGCGCAGCGAAATCAGTAGTTGTTCGTACTTTTCCATAATCTCCTCTCGTTTCAGCCGCACCATACCAGAAAAAATTTCCAGACTCATGCCCCAATTAGAAAAAAAGCAATACTAGCTTATCACTTGCTCTGCTTTTGCACTAATGACAAAGGCTGAGCACGGCGATAAATCATCCACAGCCTTGGCTTAGACTTTGGGAAGGCAATAGGGCTCAAGGATCACGGACAGTCGAAATTAACAGCGTCAAATAAGGTGAAAAAATGCTTGGGCAAGATGACGGGCCGAGCCCTTATCTTAAGAAGCCAGTAACCAGCTTGGTGATAGCAAATAGGCCGACTTCTGGTACACTTGCGCCCTTAGTAATAGATCTTAGCTTAGGCGTATATTCATGGGCGACTCCACATCTTCGACAAACACACCACCAGCCACCCACCTGGCCATTGCCAGCCTATCGGGTGAAGCCCTGCATCAGGCGGTGGACGCCCAAAGCGGCGCCGAAAAACGCGCCCTAAGTTATAGCCTGACCATACATCACCTATTTTGTGAAACGCTGAACAGCAAACTGCCAGGAGATCGTATTCTGGCCGATTATTTTCGCGCTCATAAGAAACATGGTTCGAAAGACAGACGAGTGATCCGCGAGAGCCTGTTTGGCTTGTTTCGCTGGCATGGCTGGCTTAAAGGCTTGCCTCAGCAAGACGCCACCCAACACTGGTTTGCCCAGCTCGCACTGACCGCCACCCTTGAATCCCACGGCTGGCAGGAGATCATTCAGGCATGGCGCGGTTTTAGCGGCTTAGCTGAGCTTGGCCAATTAAACCCCAACAGCAGTTTGACAGAAAAACAGGCCCTGCTTGAAACTTCTATTCCCGACCAAGCATTTGCATTTGACGACCTGGCCCCCGACTGGTTTTGGGCACACTTTCCTGCTTCACCAGAGATGCGCCAACAGCTGGTTGAATCCCTGTGTAGCCGTCCGCCTATCTGGGGCCGCCTGCAAGGGATCACCCTAGCAAAGGCTCAAGCCCAACTCGCCGAGCAAGGCATCACGGCAAGCGGCAGCGACTTTTTCAGCGATGCCATCAACCTGGGTCACAAGAGTCTCAACCTCAATGCCCTACCTCTCTATAGTGAGGGCAAGTTAGAGATCCAAGACTTGGGCTCTCAGGTGATAGGCAATATCTGCGCGCCAAAGGCCGATGAGATCTGGTGGGACGCCTGCAGCGGCGCCGGCGGGAAGAGTCTGCAACTGCGCTCCTTGATGCTACAACAAGATAAGCAGGCCAGTGGCAAGGTGATTGCCTCAGATATTCGTCGCAAGCCACTCGAAGAACTGGCCAAACGCGCCAAACGCGCCAAATTCAAAGGGATCACCACCCAGCCTTGGCTGTCAGATGCCCTACCGATACCCGCTCGCCACTTCGATGGCGTACTGGTCGATGCCCCCTGCAGCTGCACCGGCACTTGGCGTCGCAACCCAGATATGCGCTGGTTAGATGATGCCAGCGCCATCACGGACAAGGCCAACCTGCAACTGGATATCTTAAGTCGCGCCTGTGAGGCAGTAAAACCCGGCGGCTCGCTGGTTTATGCCACCTGCTCTATCAGCCCGGCTGAAAACCAGGCCGTGGTAGAAGCCTTCTTAAAGACGCGTACTGATTTTAGTCTGCAGACCTTGACTCATCCCTTTACCGGCGAGGCGACGTCAATGCTGACCGTACTGCCCTATCAGGCAGATAGCGACGGTATGTTTGTCGCTAAGATGATACGCCAAGACTAGTCGTCCCCTAGTTTCTTCAGCGCCGTGGCCTCACGGCGCTCGTGTCATGAGTTCGTCTCTTCCCTGTCACCTAAACGTCATCTTGCCTATTTACCATGCCACTTGCATTAAGGTTCAATCACAAGAGATTGGTGAGATCATGTCACACTATGATGAGTTTGAGATGGCATCTAAAGAAACCCCGACGTGGGAATTCGATGCCCAGGATAAATTACGTAACAAGCGCAGCAAGCAGAGGCGTCGACATCAATCTAATCAGCCTAAGCGTTACGAGCATGATGACGAGTTCGACCAAGGGATTTGGCGATAAGCAGTGGCGATAAGCTGTGGCGTTAAGATTTAGCGCAAAGATTTAGCGCAAAGATTTAGCGCTTTGACAAGCCGCGCGTGAACGCCAATTGGCGTTCACCGGGGGAAACCTTCTTAAAAACTGGCACTCGCGCCAATGTAGAAGCCTGTATCAAAGGTATTGTCACGACGATCATCATATTGCAAGCGTATGTTGCGATAACCGACAAATAGCCCCAGGCTAGGATTTACCTGATACTGGACCTTACCATCTAACTCATACTGCCCGTCGACGCTGCCAAAACTGAGTACCGAAGGCGCATAATAAGCCGAAGCTTTTAGCGCAATGTTTGATCCCAGCGCTAACGAATAGCGGCCACCAATGGCGACTACACTGCCGTTACTGCTGTTTTTCGCCCAATAATGCGAAAACTTAGGGCCAACCTCAAAATGATGAGCCCCAGCATCATGAGTCATATGGGCCGCCGCCGAGATACTATGGCCTTCATCATCAGAATAAAGATACCCCATCACCAGATTGGCCGACGGACTAAGCTCCATCTGCAGATCTGTGGATATAACATCATCATTGATCCCCACGTTCAGGTTAGTCGCCTGAGCCGTCAGGCTGAAGCAGCCGACAATCATCAGCGCCAATTTTGTTTTCATCATCACCCCTTGATAGGTCTTTTTACTATCGCCGCAGGGTATCAAACTGATGCAGACGCCACCATTAAATATACTTCATCAACTTGTTTTAAAAGGGGTTTATAACATTTCACCACATAAGTTAACGATACCTTATTACAACTGAAATAAACCACCTACAAAGATGGCTAACAGATAAGCCGCACAGTCCACCTCCAATGTCGGTGTCTTCCCTAATGAACCTCATTTAAATTGCGCACAATCTATTTTACTGCTAGGCTAACCCCATCAACGAGAGGAAGCGACTATGTCTATTTATGATTTTTCACTGACCCGTATCGACGGCAGCACCCAGTCGATGGCAGATTTCAAAGGTAAGGTACTGCTTATCGTCAATACCGCCAGTAAGTGCGGCTTTACGCCGCAATATCAGGCCCTACAAGCACTCTATGACCAGTTTGGCCCGGAAAAATTTGCCGTACTTGGCTTTCCTTGCAACCAGTTTGGTCAGCAGGAGCAGGGAGACGAAAGTGAGATAAGTCAGTTCTGTGAATTAAACTTTGCCGTAAACTTTCCGCTATTTGCCAAGATAGAGGTTAACGGCAACCAGGCACATCCCTTGTATCGATACCTCAAACGTGAGGCTAAAGGCCTGTTGGGCAGCGAATCGATTAAATGGAACTTCACTAAATTTCTGGTAGATGGCGAAGGAAAAGTGCTGGAGCGCTTCGCTCCCACCACGACCCCCGAATCATTGTCAGAAAAAATTTCAGCTTTAGTTAACCAATCCAAATAGATAAGAGAATGTTGGAAATATTTTCAAACATTTTTGTTTATTTTTTGAACTTATCACTGTTTGAATACTCCAAATATTGAACGCGAAGATTTGCTTTTCATGTTCATCATTCTCCCTGGGACTTCTAGCGCAGTCCCCCTAGATCTGCATAGATCGACAGGCAACCCTTCTTGGTTGCCTTTTTTTATTAATCCATAAATATCATAATGTTAATTGAAATTTAGTTGTTAAATGTCTGTCATCGAGTGAACATCTAAGTTGGACAGTGACATACAAGGCCTCAAGATACAGGCCCGTTGAAAACCCATAAAAATGGTCACTTTCCTGGGACTTAGAAAAAAAATCCGAAATTTTTATAAGCTTTATTGAACTAATCGGGACTTGCTGACTCTGATTAAGTGAACGGATTAGCGGATTGGGTAACTCGTTGCAAAGTAAGCTTTACTGCGAATACCTGGTTTATGTTTCATTGTTCATCATCATTTCCCTTTGGCGACCGATTGGTCCCAAGAGCATTAACCTCGCTAGCGCAATAGGTTAATAACTCGACACTATTTAGCTTTATGGCAACCTTTGGTTGCCATTTTTTTTGTCTTTTTGATGGGATTTTTGAGCCAGGAAGCGCCTAAGGCGAGAAAATGACAATTTATCAATTTTTTTTGAATCACTGGGGAACTAAGTGAAAGATGGTGACTCTGATAAGGAGTAACAGATTTTTCATCATTGTTTGTTCATCATCTCCCTTTGAGACCTTGTTGGTCTCTGGAGCCAAGAAATTTCGCTAGCGCACAAGTTTCTTTCTCCATATTAATTGTTATGGCAACCCCTTGGGTTGCCATTTTTTTTACCTAGCCCAGCAACTGTTTATCTAGGTGTACCGACAGCGATGGATGGTACCCTCCTCTCGCTTTTTGATAGATGCTACGCACCTCCTGCTGATATCCCGCCAGCAACAGCTCGTTATACAGGGGCCTGACAAACTTCCCCCGACCTATTTTAATCAAATATGCCTCAACGAAAGGCAGTACTGGATCATATTGATTACGGATCGCCACTCGATACCAATCACAGGCGATTTCGGCATTGGTGCTACGACTGAAATCGAAACAGGTATCGAGATCGATCAGCGCCTGCTGGTCGAGCACCTCGGGCAGGCTGTTTAAAAAATATTGCCAATGGTGTACGCGCCAATCACCCGTATTGGCCTTATTGAGGGGCTCTCCGGCGAGCCAGGCAGTACGCAGATGATCGACCTTCTCCAGACTATTGGAAGTGGGCGGCACAAACCAAGATGGCATCCCAGTGCCATAGACCCACTCCTGCAACTCGGCCTCTGTTAACTTATCATCATATTGGGTCAGCAGGGTTGACTTGGCGTACTCGACAAAGGTTTCTGTGGTGATCGCCTGAAAGGCAAAATGATTTACATAATCAAACAGAAAACGGTCGAAGTCGGCGCGGCCAAGGCGATGCTCCAGCTCATGAACAAACATGGAGGCCTTATCATAGGTAAAGCGGTTAAAGGCATCATTTGGGTCACCCGCCTGCACATTGGCCGGCAGAGTCTGCGAGGTGAGAGGCATACTGATAAGCTCCTCTTTAAGGCGACCATATTCCAGTACCACCTCAAGTTCAGCCAGTTCCTTGCCATACACAGCTTCGACAATACGGTTAGTGAAATAGGTGGTAAAGCCCTCATTTAGCCAGAGATCACGCCAGGTGGCATTGCTGACCAGATTGCCGGTCCAGGAGTGTGCCAGTTCATGGGCAACGGTCGATACCAGGCTTTTGTCTCCTGCGATCAGCGTCGGCGTCATAAAGGCGAGTCTGGGGTTTTCCATGCCGCCAAATGGAAAGCTTGGCGGCAACACCAACATGTCGTATCGTCCCCAGGCATAAGGCCCCAGCAGGGATTCGGCGATCTCGACCATCTTCTCGGTATCTTCAAACTCCTTCACCGCCGCACTCAAAATCTGAGGTTCGGCATATACCCCAGTGCGAGGACCGATAGCACCAAAGTGCAGATCCCCGACGGCAATGGCCAACAGATGGGTAGGAATTGGCTTTTCCATCTCGAAATGGAATATTCCCTCTAAGGGGGCATCACCATGATTCATGGCACTCATCACTGCGCGCATCCCTTTGGGCACTTTGATCTCGGCATCAAAGGTGATTCTGGCCCTTGGGGTGTCTTGCAGTGGCACCCAGCTACGCGCATTGATAGGCTGCGACTGACTGAACAGAAACGGAAGCTGCTTGCCGCTGGTCTGCTCTGGCGATAACCACTGTAAGCCCTGGGCCTGAGGCGAGGTATGGTAATTGACGATAACCTCGCTGCTGGGCTCGACGAGTGTGATCACCAGGCGCTGACCGCGCACGCTATCTTGCTGGTCGAGCTGAAATGCCAAGGCATTACCAGCCTGGTCATGCACACTCTTGATAGTCAGTTCACGCGTGTCGAGATAGAGGCTGCGACAATCGCCATCGCGATAGTCCAAGGTTAAACGGGCGCTGCCACTCAGTTGCTGCGCTGCAAAGTCGACGCTTAAGGCTAGACTCAGGTGTGTGACCCTGAGGTCATCGACATTAGCAAACGAATGATGGTCTTGTTGATTATCCCACTGCTCTGCCACAAGGAATCCTTTTTTTTTATGATGAAGGGCTGGTGCCATTTTAGTCCCGGTGGCCTCGAATGTCATCGCCGTAAGCAAAGGGCTCATCTTGATAAGCGGGTGTAAATTGACTTCACCGAATGAAAATGGAACAATTGGGATATTTTATACAAAAATAACAATAAGGAAACCCCAGTGTCTCAACCAGCCCTAACACGTATCACAGCGATGGCTCTGCCTTTGCTGACCAGCTTTGCCTTACAGGCAGGTGAAACCTCTCCCGTTGCCCCCTTGCAACAGGTCTTAAGTCAACACCACGACTGCAGCCCCACGATCACCATACGCTCCCAGGCTTTGACTAAGGAGCAAATCACCCAGGCCTGCACACTGATGCAGAAACAAGAGGCCAAGTTCCACCAGCTATTTGGTACCCAAGGTAAGCCGGTAGCCAATGACAACAATCAGCGCATGCGCGCTAATGTTTACCACAGCCGCGAGGACTACACCCGTTATGTCACGGCGCACTTTAACGTGCCCAGCGACAACGGCGGCATGTTTTTAGAGGGACTGCCTCATCAGGAAGGTAATCAAGCCGAATTTGTGGCCTACGAGCGCAACGGGCAGATCTGGAATCTGGCCCACGAGTATGTGCATTACCTCGACGGTCACTTCAATCTCTATGGCGATTTCTGCGCATCTTTACATGACTCTCACAGCGCCCCCGAGTATTGCCCTAAACCTGCGCCGCTGCTGCCTCATTTAGTATGGTGGAGTGAAGGCTTGGGAGAATATATCTCACAGGGCGATGACAACCAGACAGCCATAGCGATCATCGCCAAACAGCAGTTCGAACTTAGCGAGCTGTTTAACACCAGCTATGAGCAAAATGGCGGGACAGATCGCATCTATCGCTGGGGTTATCTGGCGGTGCGCTTCATGATGGAGCACCACAGAGACAAAATAGAGACTATGCTCGGCTTTACCCGCAAGGGCGACTACCCCAGATATCAGGCTCTGGTTACCCAATGGGGCACCAGCATGGATGCAGAATTTCAGGCCTGGCTTAAGCGTCTGAATCCAGCCAGCGCCTCTTCAAATCAAACGCCTTAAGGCTAAGCCTCTTACCGAGTGCTGTTTTGACCATCACGCGCCAAGAGCCAGTAAAGGCCTTGGCTCGCTGTGGTGGGAAAGGCGGTTTCGTGACGCGCTCCCTCAATGGTGAGCGACTCCAGCTCTATGAGATCGCCTAGCTGATGCTTTAAATGCGCCCTAAGTTTATCCGCCCCGGCCACCATGTCGTGTTGCATGTCACCTTTATCCGGCGTCTCCAGCGCGCCGACCGCCAAAAAGATCCGGCGTTTTAGCTGCTGTTTCTCCATGGCTCTCTCCTTAGCCTTCAGGGATAAGATCTGCTCGCCTTTAAACCACACCGACGGACTACCCAGCACATAATTATCAAACAAATTTGGCCGCTCAAGCAGCAGATAAGCCCCCAGCAGGCCACCGAGCGAGTTGCCCACAAAGGTGCGCTCCTTGTCTTCCACCCGGTAGTGCTCGGCCATGAAGGGCAAAATCTGAGTCTGCAGATAATCTGCGTAGTGGCTGGCGCCGCCAGTGGTCAGCTTCCAATCTGTATCGGAGAATGGGGTATAGTCGCGCACTCGGCTCTGCGGCCCCTTATCTCCTTTGGCATAGGAGAGCCCGACTATGATGGCCTCACGCATCTTGCCGCTATTCATGGGAAAACCGGTCATGCCAGAGACGATCTGAAAGGCGTAAGGTGCATCGGACACATAGATAACCGGATAACGCCTCGTGCTATCAGGCTGATATGAGCGCGGCAGCTTGACCCAAAGTGGATACACCCGCTTACTCACGGGGTCTGTGAGCTCAAAGACCTAAGTGCGGGGGATCTCAACCTTTCCTAGCTCAATCGCACTTAAAGCGCTCTCCCCTGCCGCCCTCTCTCCTGCCACTATCTGCCCGGCATTTATCTGCTCAGCTTTTATCGGCTCAGCGGCTAGGCAGAAGGATGTGATACTCACGCAGAGTATGGTCAGTAGCGCGAATGACACAGTTAGGAAAGAAGATTTCATGGGGGGATTGTCCCTAAAGTCGCGAATGAATCAGATGCCCAAGCCTACTTTAGGCAAGGCTTAACATGAAGTTTTTAATTGATTTAATAAGGTTTTTAAAAAAAATGAAAATATTTAAAAAATTTTCTGAACTAAACCCGATGAAAGCACTCTGATTATATGAACAGAATTTGCATCGATTAGTTAATCCAGTGACAGGTCTTAATTAATCATCAGTGTGTTGACCGTTCATCATCATTCCCTTTAGATAGTTTCTAGCGCAACTATCCTTAGATTCCGAATTTGGAACTTAGAGCGACCTCATCAAGGTCGCTTTTTTTTATCCTGAATTTACTAGCGTTTGCCTTCGAATCAAAGGCGGACACCTTGGCTTCTAGCATCTTGCGGTATAGATTTTTACTTCGCTGATAGATGCGCTGACCTTCATGGTTTTGAATTGCCTGCGGCAAGCCTAAGTGGAAACACATTTATGACACTGTGACTGATGCCAATCTTCATACCTATGAACGAGAGACATGGATGCCAAACAGGGCGTTAGATTTAGATGTCAAAAAATGGCCGAGGATCACAAGGTCACAACTGTGTTCACACCGAGTTAGAACCTTAGATCTATATATGTGAGCTTTCTATGTGCTAACGCCACCATAAAAGCGGAGCGTCAGCGACGTCCCGCCTGAAGGGCGATTTGGGAAGGCCTTGCTAGCTGATGCTAGTGACAACAGTGGTTACCCCAGTAATCACCATTTGCGTTCCCATGACAGCAAGAATTAGCCCCATTAGTCGAGTGACAATATTAAGACCACTTTCACCTATTACCGCCAAAATCTTTGAACTAAAAATAAAGCAGACGAAAGTGATAAGACACATAACTGCAAATACAGAAACAGTCACTAATATCCCCGTTATTCCTCCTGAGGAAGAATAATTCATTGCCGTTGCTATGGTTCCAGGCCCAGCAAGAAGAGGGACTGCCAAGGGCGATACCGCGATATCCGTTTCTTCACTACCTTCAGCTGAATGCATCTTGGAACTATGCCCATTAAGCATGTGATACCCGACAAGAAACACCAAAATGCCCCCTGTTATCCTCAATGCGGAGATGGTGATGCTAAATAAATGAAAAATTGCCTTTCCAAGTAGAGCAAAAGATAGAATTACAATAAACGTAATAATGAGTGCTTTCGATGCAATTTTAATTTGCTCTGCTTTGCTTTTACCTCCTACCAGACCAGCAAAGGCTGCGGTATTAGCGATAGGATTCATGATGGCAAAAAAACCTAAAAAGACGGTTATCACTTGAGTGTATAGATCATTCATTCGGTTACCATTTCTGTTATAGGGCTAACGCTTTGCTAAGCGGCTAAAAATAGTTGGCTAAAATAGTGAGGAACGAACAAAAGCCAACTGTTTTTTGTCCGTTTAAGCAACTTGTTAGCTTTAAACACACTTAGCAATCGTTGTTAAAGTGTCTTGCCATGCTACACCTGAATCAAAGTTTTCAACCAAACCATCTTTGGTACTTTGACCTGTAAATGCACCCATACCGTGTTGAATCATATAGGTAGGTTTATAGGACGGAGCACCTAGATCAGCTAGGCTTTTACAAATAGCGGAATTATCAGAAGATATTTTCTCTAGTGCAACTTGCAACTTATCCATAACTTCTTTGGGTTGTGCACCAAATACATTCATGCGTAAAACACTGATAGCTTGATGAGCCGTTTTATCTGACACCCGTTTTGTATCAAAGTAACCGTAACTCATCCCAGCAAAATACAATTCTGCTGCTTGAGAATAATTCCCATCAGTAATACAAGTGTTTAAACCTGTAAAAATATCGACAGGATTTTGTTGGTTTGATAATTGATTTACTGCAACACAACCTGAGGGCTTAGGTGATTCAAGATTGCCCTTTGCATTGTAATTTGAAATATTGCTCTGAGGTATTGAATTACATGCTGATAATGAAATTACAGCCATAATACTTATTATTTTTAAATTATCCATATGCTGATGATTCTCCTTTAAAGCTAACATTTTATTAGTGCGCATGCGCGTTTACCTCGTTGAACCAGTGAAAACGCACACAGTTAACTATCTGTATGTAATGAACTTATCAACATTTTGCCGCTTTTCATATAAGTAATCCATCTGGAAAAACGCGCATGCCCGTTTTTCAAACCTATCATCTACTTGACAAGGGTTTCAATAAATTGATTTTAAATGGATTTACGCTATCAATGACGGCAAAACGCGCACGGATTTAGGCTTAAAATCACCCAAAAGTCACATAATTTAAATATGACTGTGTATCTGTCCAGTTTCTACTTCTTGTGCTGAATCGCACAAACAGGACTTAGATAAGAAATTGTTGAGTAGTAATTTTGCGATTTACTGGCTGACCAACAACTCACTTCGGGGCAAAACCAAATCAGCTTTTTCATTCCCTTTGTCACCCCCAAACACGGCCAAATCGAAGATACGTTAGATACCAAGTGTAGATGCATCTGCGGACGTCGATGGCAGGGCCAAAAATGTTCCCTACATTTTTTGGCATTCCCTACATCCATGTAGGTCAGTACCGCCGTGAAGCCTCCAAGGACGGAATCTCGGCGTGCCAAAAGTGTGCTTGCACATTCCCTCGCCGGGCAGGCGTTAGCTTGCCATGAAGGTGCAATCTTCAATCTACTCATTGATTCCAAATAGACCAAAGCCAAAATCCATAGCACTGACAGATGAAGTTAAATCGAAGAGACGTTGGATACCGAGTGTAGATACGCCGGTGACCTTCGGTTTCAGGGATGAAACCGTAGAGCGGGCAGGGATGGCGCACAGCGTGTCACAGGCGTATCTGCACATCCCTCGCCGGGCAGGCGTTAGGTTGCCATGAAGGTACAACCTTCAATCCAATCATTGATCCCAAATAAACCAAAGCCAAAATCCATAGCACTGACAGATGAAGCCAAATCGAAGAGACGTTAAATACCAAGTGTAGATGCATCTGCGGACGTCGATGGCAGGGCCAAAAATGTTCCTAACATTTTTTGGCATTCCCAACATCCATGTAGGTCAGATGCCATCGTCGAGCCTCCACGGACGGATGCACGGCGTGTAGCAGATGCTTCTGCACAACCCTCGCCGTACAGGCGTTAGTTTGCCATGAAGGTGTGACCTTCAAGTCCATAGCAAATACCCAAGCAACCAAACGCTACGACCCGAAAGCATTCCCACATTCCCCCCCGCCGGGCAGGCGTTAGCTTCCCATAAAGGTGAGCCCTTCAACCACACTCAACAAATGAAATTGCAGTCAAATACGACTCAAGCAAACAAAATATCGTCTTATTTGGAAGACAAAAAAGGCCTCACTAGGAGGCCTTTTCTATATCAAGCGGTAATCTTACAGACGGATACCCGCTTTTTCCAGGTCTTTAGCTGTCACACTACGTGGTAGCGGCACATAACCGTCTTTCATTACGATTTGCTGACCCTGCTTTGACAGCACGAAGCGCAGGAATTCACGCTCAAGTGGTGCCAAATCTTTGTTAGGATGCTTGTTCACGTATACGTACAGGTAACGTGATAGTGGGTAGCTACCGTCAGCGGCGTTAGCGGCAGTCGCTTCGATAAAGTTGTCACCCTTCTTAGAGATAGCAACCGCTTTCACACCTGCTGTCTTATAACCGATACCTGAGTAACCGATAGCGTTAAGTGATTGAGAAACTGACTGAACCACTGATGCAGAACCAGGCTGCTCGTTCACGTTAGCCTTGAAGTCGCCCTTACAAAGAGCCTTCTTCTTGAAGTAACCGTAAGTACCAGATACTGAGTTACGGCCATATAGCTGTACGTCTTTAGCCGCCCAAGAACCGTCTAGACCTACATCGCCCCAACGTTGAACATCGCTACCGCCACACTTGTGTGTTGCAGAGAAGATGCCGTCGATCTGCTCGATGCTTAGACCCTTGATTGGGTTATCCTTGTGTACGAATACCGCCAGGGCATCGATAGCAACACGGATAGCTGTTGGCTGGTAACCGTAATGCTTTTCAAAAGCTTCGATTTCGTTAGGCTTCATCTTACGGCTCATAGGGCCGAACTGTGAAGTACCTTCAGTCAGTGCTGGTGGCGCAGTAGAAGAACCCGCGGCTTGAATCTGAATGTTAACGTTAGGGTACATCTCTTTGTACTCTTCCGCCCATAGGGTCATCATGTTGGCTAAAGTGTCTGAACCTACAGAAGATAGGTTACCTGATACACCGCTGCTCTTCTCATAAGTTGGCAGTGATGGATCAAGAGCGGCCACAGAGGCTGCTGAGAATACACTAGCGGCTGTTAAACTCACCGCACCGACAAGCTGTTTAAGTTTCATTCTATGCTCCAGTGTTAAGCGGACTTGCTTACTCGTTTCATTTAAGTTGCAGCTAGTATCAATCGCAACAGTGACAAGTCTATGACTGTGATGTGACACTTAGATGACAACTGCTAATAAACTTGCCGTAAACGCCGCTTTTCACCTCTTTATATTGAGTTTGACATGAAATCGTCAAGATTGCGTCATGGTTGGCCGCCATAAAAAACGCCGTCAATAATGACGGCGTGTGAGCAAGCTTACCCTGACTAACGCTGTATATCGAGCAGGTGATTAGGAATAATAAAACTAAAGCGACTCCCCACACCTAGCTTACTCTCAATCATGAGATCGCTCTGATGGTGGCTAAGGGCGTGCTTAGTAATGGCCAAGCCAAGTCCGGTTCCACCACTTTGACGCGAACGGGCGCTGTCGACCCGATAAAAACGCTCGGTCAGTCGGGTAAGGTGCTGGGGCGCTATCCCCTCTCCCGTATCGGTCACGCTAAATTCGGCCCCAAGAGGCACCCGCTTCCAGCGAATATCGATCTTGCCGCCGGGCTCAGTATAACGAATCGCATTAGACACCAAGTTAGAGCAGGCACTTCGTAACTGCACCTCACTGCCATAGAGGTTCAGCCCGGGTTCGGCCTGAATCGTCAGCTCATACTGATCCATGGCCAAGGCCTGTGCTTCCTCTTTTAAGGTATCGATGAGGTGCCCCATATTCACCTTGGTCTCCAGGTTAACGGCGCTGCCATCTTCGATGCGCGACAACACCAGCAGCTGCTCGACCATAGATCGCATGCGATTGGTTTGTTGCTGCATCTGTGAAACCGCCTTGAGATTGGGCGAATCCGGCTCAGCCATCCCCTGCATCATCTCAAGGTATCCTTGCAACACCGTCAGCGGCGTCTTGAGCTCGTGAGAGACGTTGGCCACAAACTCCTTGCGCATCCCTTCAAGTTGCCGAATACGGGTAATGTCCCTGGCAATAAGCAAACGTTGCCCCGAGCCATAGTCCATGATGCGGATCTCTAACACTCGGCCATCACTATGGGTATCGGTCAACTCGAATGGCTCATCGAAATCGGCTTGCCTTAGGTATTTAGCAAAGTCAGGATGACGGATCAGGTTGTCGATCCGCTGACCATTATCTTGGGGCCATACCAGGCCAAGTAGCAGCTGCGCCAGCTTATTACACCAGGCAATATTGTTTTCTGAATCGAGCACCACAGCCGCATCGGGCAATGCCTCGGCCCCCTGTCTGAAACGGGCGAGAAGATAGGCTAACTGACTAACGCGCTTTCTGTTTTTCCCTTGCAGGCGATAGATACCATTAAACACCCCTTCCCAGCTTCCACTGCCATTGGGCGGTGTCAGACGCTTATCGCGCCATAGCCAATAATTGAGTCTAGATATCTGTTTATAGTGCCAGGCGAGCAAGGCGAGGCTGCCGAGCAACATGATCCACAGCACTTGATTTATGAGTAATCCAACGGCAAGACAGAGCAGTAGATATATCACTAGTCGAGTGAGTAGTTGATACCCTGAATATGAATCAAACATAGATAAGCCATAGTGAGCGAATGGGCACAAGATAGCTTATATTGCCTCTTGTGCCTATCCATTTGCTAGGGTCTGTTGACCTTTGCTGTATGTGTCTGCAGCGCGCTATTATGTTTTTTCAAGGCTAAACATGGGTAATATCTTTACTCGATATCATCATGCGATAACTGAAAAAAAGAGATAATAGCCGCTGCCCCTAAGGGTCATCTAAACACCTTTTCTCATTACTACCGCTTAAAGGTGTTTAGCCTGAACATAAAGTAAGCCACAAATATACAGGCCCTATAGACGGGTCGAAAAACGATACCCCGCCCCACGAACGGTTTGAATTAGGCGATCATGGTTCGACGGTTCTACCGCCTTACGCAGTCGACGAATATGCACATCGACAGTTCTGTCTTCGACATACACATTGGTGCCCCAAACGTTGTCCAACAGCTGCTCGCGGCTATAGACGCGCTCGGGATGGGTCATGAAGAAATGGAGCAACCTAAATTCGGTCGGTCCCATCTCAAGCACCTGCTCACCTACCGTCACGCGGTGGCTCACAGGATCGAGAACCAATCCTTGTACGTCAATTGGCTCTTCCAGAGCCGTCGGCGCAGCACGGCGCATAACCGCCTTGATACGTGCCACCAGCTCCTTAGGTGAGAAGGGCTTGGTGATATAATCATCGGCGCCCACCTCGAGCCCTTTGACCTTATCTTCCTCTTCACCACGGGCCGTCAGCATGATAACCGGGATGTGACGGGTAAACTCATCCTGGCGTAGCTTCTTCGCTAACTGGATACCACTTCCACCTGGGAACATCCAATCAAGCAATACCAAATCTGGATAGGGCTCTGACAACATATCCAATGCCGAGTCGAAATCCTCTGCTGTAGTTGTCGTGAATCCATGTTGTTCTAAAACAAAAGCTAACATCTCTCGGATGGCTAGCTCATCTTCAACTATCAAAATCCTAGCAGTCATATGCGATCTTCTATCTGTGAATTCCCACGTGTCCATTATTGGTCTTTTTTATTACAAAATTATGAAACCGCCGGGCTAGTTTGTCATAAAACGGCTAATTTTGTCATAAATCTTACATTAAAAAGGGAGGCATCAGCCTCCCTTTATCAAGTACCCGACTCGCGGGTGACTCTGATTTATCAATAATTTAGAACTTGTGTTCTAGACCTACGCCAAAGAACTTATCGGTAGTGTCATCACCTTCAAAATCACGGTTAGTGTAGAATGCCAGCACTTTAGTTGGCTTACCTAGCTTATAATCAATACCGACTGACCAAGAATCACCTTTATCTTCCATGTCTTGATACTGACCTTTTAATACTGCCGCATCAATTGTGTAAGATGCGCTAAACAGGTAACCCGTCTTGCTGTCTGCACCGACAACCTCAGTACCATCTTTCTTATAAGTCTCTTCCTGCTGCTGGTACATACCGCCAAGCTTCAGGCCTGCAACCTTACCTTGAATGGTGGCACGAACAACTTCGTAGCCTTTAACGTCAGCATCATAGGCAATAGAGGCAAATACTGGGGTCTTTTTCAGCTTGGCATCACCGTACATTGCAGCAACACTGAAACCGTCTTGTCCATACTGTGAGCTTGCGCCTTCAGCAGCATAGGTCACACCTAACTTGAAACCACTCCAATTAGGCGTCATGTAAGTCGCTGTTTGTTCAATGCGGTTTTCACCCTTGAACAGGTTTTTCAGGTCACCAGACAGGTCGTTGAACTGATCAACTTTACCTTGTGAAATCTTAAGCATGGTGTCATTACGGCCAATAGAAACAGCACCGAAGTTACCTTTTACACCAACGAACTGGTTACGAGCCTTGAAGTTTTCCTTAACGTCATCACCAGTGTCCACTTCATACTCAACAGTGTAGAAAGCTTCCAGCGAGCTGCTTAGCTCGAAAGCCCCCTTCACGCCAAAGCGAGAAGCGTTGCTCTGAATAGTCGTCGTTGCATCACCATCTACATCGTTGGATTGAGCCGTTACGTTTAGTTTGCCGTAAACAGTCAAAGGATCTGCAGCGTGTGCAGAAGCAAGAGTGGCAGTAGCTAGCGCAGAAGCGAGTAGTGTTTTACAAAAAACGTTCATCATTTAATCCTTTCGACGTTTGTTCGTCTTGGTTATTGGTTTGGACGGCCGAAAGTTTGCAATTTTTATGTTGCAGTTTTATTTCAAGTATTTAGCGACTGAGTAATTGAATAGAAGTCAACGAGGCCCGCTAGCGGCAACCCCAGCAACCATGGGCACTTCAGAGCAATGATTAGAAATATTACAGTTTAATGAATTATGTCACCTGGGCGTTTTTTGTGACATTTTGGCGAAAAATGTTAGCGGTTTACCCGCGCGGCGCAATGGCTTACACTGCGGCTTTATTTTTGATTGAGCGCCTATCATGTGGTTTAAGAATCTTACTGTATATCGTTTTAATAAACCTTTCTCTGTCGATACCGAAGCGCTAGAGAAGTCCCTGGAAGACTTTACCTTTTCTCCCTGTTCCAGCCAGGACATCAGCAAATTTGGCTTTTCAAAGGCACTGGGCAAACTCGGCCACACCTTAGTACACAGCGCCGAAAACAGACATCTTATCTGTGCCACGAAAGAGGAAAAGATCCTGCCATCACAGGTGATCAAAGAAGCCTTAGATGAAAAAGTAGCGCAGATCGAAGCCGAAGAAAGCCGCAAACTGGCTAAGAAAGAGAAAGACGCCCTTAAGGATGAGATCACCACTACCCTGCTGCCACGCGCCTTCTCTCGTCGTAGCCAGATCCACGCGCTGATCCTGCCTGAAATCGAGATGATCTTAGTCGACTCATCCAGCGCTACTAAAGCAGAAGAACTGCTGGCTCTGCTGCGTAAAGCCTTAGGTTCGCTACCTGTGATCCCTATGAGCTTCAAGACGCCTATCGAGAGCCAGATGACCGAGTGGCTTAAGAGCAACAGCACGCCAGCCCCTTTTGAGATGCAAGATGAAGCCGAGCTCAAGTCTGATTCTGATGAAGGCGGCATAGTGCGCTTTAAGCAACAAGACCTGACCGAAAACGAGGTGCTTGCACATATCGAGGTAGGCAAACAGGTTCACAAACTGGCGCTGCATTTCGGTCAGTCTATCGCCTTCGTGCTGCAATCAGATGCTGGCATCAAACGCCTTAAGTTCTCCGAAGAGTTTAGGGCTCACAATGACGAAGTGGGTAACGAAGACCCACTCGCCCGTCTCGATGCCGACTTTGCCCTGATGGGCAGCGAACTGATCGCCTTGATGAACTCGCTAGTTGAAGTGCTTGGCGGCCTGGAAGATAGTCTGTAAGCCAGCCATATCAAGCTTTGCTTTCCACAGTAAGGCAATAAAAAACCACCCGAATGGGTGGTTTTTTATTATTCTCGCCGACTTAATCTTGCAACTTGCCCGACGCATCAAAGGGCCAGTCAATGCCAAGCCAAGCCTTGAAGAAGGCTTTTTGTTGACGGTTAGGCTTATCTACACTGGTCAGTTTTAGCTTCTCACTCGGTTGCTGGCCTAAGGTTAAGGAAACCTCTTTCAGGGTGTCATTGCTAAACAGGGTCACACGGATAGTGTCGCCCGGCTTAAAGTCTTTAATACGCGCCTCAAACCCCTTGGCAGTCACCTTAAGGCCATTAATCGCCACCAGCTCATCGCCCGCCACTATGCCAGCACGCCACGCCGGGCCTTCACGCCTCACATGACTCAGGCGCAAGCTGCCGGCGATCTCCATGCCTGCATCGGCAATCGCCTTATTCTCTTTGCCATAGTCTCGCTGCAGACCCGCCTTTGCCAACAAGGCGTCAAAATCTAGCGCCAGGGGCTGATTGACATGGCGCTGCCACCAGTCAGCATAATCTTTGCCGGACAAGTCAGCGAGCAGTTGCTGCACATCGGCAACGCGGTAACCGGCCGGTAGCCTGTACTCTTGGTACAACTTAGCATGCAGATCCCGGTAGGATGCCTTTAGTTGAGTCTCGCTCAGTAGGCTGAAGTCCAGCGCCAATGAGGTCAAATAGCCCTCCGAATAGATATTGCTGCTGTGATTTCGGGCATAATCTCCGCCACCACTCACCCACTGACCGGCACTCGCCTCGGCAATCGCTTGCACCTCGCGCCCAGGAGTCTGTTCGTTACGGCCGATGCGTTTGGCCAGATCCTCTAAAAATTCTTTCGGCGTGATAACGCCTGCACGCAGGAGCAACTGACTCTGAAAATAGCTGGTCGAGCCTTCGGCAATCCACAGCAGCTCGGTGATCCCCTCATCCTGATAATCATAGGGCACCAATCCCTGAGGACGATAAGCCTTCACATTCCAGGTATGAATAAATTCATGGGAGGCGGTCTTGATAAAACCTAAGTAATCTTTGCGCTCACGAAAGCTGAAACGGGGCCGCTGGATAACGGTTGAATTAAGGTGCTCTGTCGCGCCGCTTGCCCCACTCGTTGCATGTACCATGTATACATATCGCTCAAAAGGATAACCATCCCAAATAGCCTTTGCCTGTCCGCTGAGCCTAGTGAGATCCTCAACCATCTTGTCGATATCATAGTTGCCCTCTCCCCAAACGACTAACTCATAGTCGCGGCCATCAGCTGAAAAACGTCTATGTTGGTTAATTCCCGTCTCTATGGGGGAATCCACCAACACATCATAATTGTCAGCGCTAAAGCTATGTGGGCCGATTGCGTCCATACCTGAGTAGCTACGCCATTGTTCAGGCACTTCTAGCGACACCTTAACCTGCTGGTCGCGAAATTCAGGGCTGTAAACAAACACCCCGCTGGCATCTAAATAGGCATGGCTGCTATCGATATGCGTCACACGTTGACCCAATGTGTTGGCATAGACTTGGTAAGAAACCTTAACCCGAGTGGGCTCAAGGAGATTGACCTGCCATTCGCCGCTCGCGGTGCGCTGCCACTCGAGCGCCTTACCTGAATCATCCTCAGCCTTAAAATGACGAATGGCATCGGCTAATGGTAATACCTGATATTTGCCGGTGCGCCATACAGGGAGATTGATCTTAAGCTGCTTGGCGTTAGAGGCGGGAAACGCAACTTCCACCTTGGCCAGGTGATGGTCTGGTGTCGTCAGATCGATCTTATAATTAACATCTGCGTGGGCTTGAGATAGGAAAAAAGGACTAAAAATCAAAATCAAGGGTACAGCTAGTTTCACTCTGGCTTCCTTCTGTTATCATAGTTGTTATGTGAAGTTCGTCAGTATAACCCGATTTACCCCGCCACTGCGGACAGAATTCTAAAAACATAATATGCCCGCCTGCGGCTCGGTGATGCTACAAAATGCGCATTTTTCTCTATAGCCTTGTGTTGTTTTTTTGCTACTCAGCCACGGCCAACGCGGCCTTCAGCCAATTGATCAGCAAAGAGGTCAAATTTAAAGAATCGGCAGCTGAATTTTATCAAGAGATCAGTGCCAGCCTCTCCTTCCCGATTGATTTTACCAATGAGATAGAGTTTAACCGACTGGCAGAGGCCCAAGGCTACAGCCCAGAAGAGTTAGAGCAGCAACTGCAATGGCTTGCACGAGTCTATCTGGAGCCAGGCATCGGAGCAGACAATGCGCTAGAGCAGGCGCAGCGCATCATGACCCAACTAAGGAGCATCGCCGATACCGCCTACGACAAGGCCTACCTATTAATGCTAGAGGGCAGAAAGGCCGGTCGAGACAAGCAAGATTATCAGCAAGCAATCATCTACTATCAACAGGCTCTGGAGCAGTTAAAACAGAGCGAAGATCTCCCGACTCAACTGTTATTACACAGTATTCAATACCAATTGGGAGACGTTTATCGTATTACTCTGCAAAAAAGCGCGGCTCTCACTCACTTGAATCAATACCGTGAACTCGCTTACCAACTAAGAGACGATTATTTGATTGCCAAGGCTGAGGCGACACTCGGCCGCTATTACAACAGCGAGGAGCAATATGCCAAGGCACTACAGCATTATACTGAGGCGATTCGTCTAGCCGAAGGTTTAGACAAGCCCTTCTTAAATGCCATCTTGTCGCTGCGCTTAGCAAGGGTATACAGAGATCTTAAGTCTTGGGACGAAGCCCTCACCTATGCTCATAAAGCCGCAGATGGATTTACTTTGATAGGTAAAGACAACTTCCTCTCCAGCGCCATGACGGTGATCGCTATGGTCTATGGTGAGCAGCAACTGTGGAACCAGGCGATCGATTATTACCTCAACGCCCAACAGATAGATGTCAGACGCGGCAATCTCACCGCCCAAGCGCTGAACTTGCACAACTTAGGCGAGGCCTACTTTAACAATAATGAGCCTAAAAGAGCGCTGACTAACCTGCTCAAGGCCAACGGCCTCTTCTTACAAAAAAAGAGCAATCATTACCTTATCTATAACGATCTGCTGATCGCCCAAGTCGCCACTAAATTAGGTGATTGGAGCATGGTTAATGCCTATGCCTCCAAAGCTTTCGTGTTGGCGCAAGAAAAGCAACTCCCCGAACAGATGTTCGAGGCATTACAGTATAAGACGCGCGCCCTAAAGGAGCTTGGCGATATCGAAAAAGCCCTCGATGCTCTGGATCAGTTAAGCAACCTCAGCCAAGAACTCGTCACAAACAGCGCCCCGCCTTCCGACTATAACCCTAGCGTGCTGGCAGAGCAGAAACTCAAGTTGCAGTTGAACCAACTGCAATCAGAAGCTAAAGCGCAAGAGAAGCAGAACCATCAATCCAGACTAGCAGCGAGCCTCACCTTTATCATCAGTTTGCTACTGGCGCTGGTGGGCTTCAACCAATGGCGCGGCAAAGCCAAACTGAAACAGGAGTTGGCCACACTGAAGCAAAAAGTGAAGCAGGAGCCAATGACTCAGCTGCCCGGTTATAACGGCTTTATCGAACATTTTGCCCACAGTAAGGAAACGGTGCAGCTAGCTCTTATCTCTCTCGATGGCGGCTATAAACAAGATCTCACTCTAGGCAGTGACATCTACTTGGAGACCACGGCAGGGTTAATGGATAACCTGAGCCACAGCTTAGACGGGGAGACCTTCTTAATCCGCCCAGGACATCTGCTGATCAGCCTCAAACAGTTCAAGTCACCAGAGGCCTTGCTGGAACAGATTCGAACAGTATTGGATGAACAGCCTCAGATGCAATCAGTTCAATTCAGCCTGGGCGTTATCAAGGTGCCTTTACTAAGCAATCCCGACATAAAAGTGACACCTGAGACCTATTTTAACGTACTACAGATGCTGGTCGCAGGCGCAATGAGTCTAGGTAAACACAAAGATTGTTATGTCACCATTACGCCACTTAATTTTGCTCCTGCTGCAATTTTGTCTAACCCGCTATACTTACACTTGGAAAAAGGAATTGGCCGAGGCTTGGTTAAGGTCGAAAGCAACGAGAACAAGGCCCTCATCCAATGGCCCAAATGGCAGGGAGCAAATAATGAGCTGTAGATATAATTTAACGAAACTATCCTGCGTGGGTCACATACCCTCTAACGTTTATTTGCATAACCTATTGGATCGGATACCATTGAAGTCATACAGGTCTCTATTAGCCAATGGTAAAATAATTCGGCGACTTCTATGCGCATTACCAAATAGAAGTTTCAACTTTCAACCTACGCTGAAGCTTATTTACAAGGTCTAGAATGAAAGACGCGATGACAAGCCTTTCCAAGGTATCACTCCTTCAGCAGAAACTTCATTCTGCCAAATCTGCATTAGCTGAACTCACCGAGCAAAAAGCCCAAAGCCAAAACTCGCTATTGCAATTTATTGGTCACCTTAGCCTGGCCTGTAAGGGTCAAAGCATTGAACTCGACAACAAGCTGGCCAAGCTACGCCACAACCTGAGCACTATCGAACATATCGATGAAGCATTACCCGATCTGCTCGAGGTGGAGCAACTTCTCAAGCAGCAATACCACCATGTAATAAGTCAGCTCGAAGAGGGGCGGACCAGTCTCTCTAAGGTGATTCGTCAGCTACAGCGTGTCGACTCTGTACCGGAAAAACTCAAAAAAGAGCTCGCCTATTATAAGCAAGATCTCAGTAAGCCATTTCATACCTATTGGGATTATTTCCCCAAAGTAGAGCGGCTGGTTGGCTTTTTCGAAGCCATCATGAATGAGCAGCTCAACCAGGGCGATAAGTTAGTCGTACTACCCAAGCACAGACAGCAGGCTCATGAGTTGGCGCAGATGATCTCAGAGATCGAGTTTCGTAAAGATCAGCGCGATCAGGTGTTAGTGATCAAAGATTATCTGGCCGCCGAGATTGATGTTGATGGGCTAATAGATGCCTACCAGACCATACTCTCACTGCTGCTGGAAAATATCGCCCTAGAAAAAAGTGCCTCACAGGAATTTCTCTACGCGCTCAATGATGCCCTCTCTGCGGTGCGTGAGGTGGTCAACGACTCCTATAACAGCAACCAGCGCAGCTATCAGCTCAAGAAACAGCTCAACCGCGAGATCAACTCGCGCGTCGATAACGTTGGTGATGCCATTATCGACATTGACGATCTCGGCCAACTCAAGTTACAGGTCACCGAACAGCTCGCCTCGATTCGCACCGCGCTAGGACGTAAAGAAGCGCTTGAACAACGTGAACAGGCGATGCTGCGCAAGTCGATGGAAACCATGCGCGATGAGCTTAACGAGCTGAGTAAAGAAGCCAACGCCTACAAAGAGCGCCTGTTTGAACAGCAAAAGCTCAACCTGCTCGATACCCTGACCCAGCTGCCCAATCGTGCGGCGCTGGAAGAGCGTATGGAACAGGAGTTCCGCAACTACCAGCGCCATCGTCATCCACTCTGGGTCGCCGTGGCAGACATAGATCACTTCAAATCGATCAATGATAACTTTGGTCACAGCACTGGCGATAAGACGCTGCAGGTGATTGCCATGGCGCTAAAGAACTCGCTGCGTGAATCTGAGTTTGTGGCTCGCTATGGCGGCGAAGAGTTTGTGCTACTTATCCCTGACGTCTCGGCCAGCGATATTGAGCACCTGTTGAACCGCGTACGTGAGAAAGTAAAAAATATTCCTTTTAAATTTAAAAATCAGAGAATTACAGTTACAGTATCAATAGGTGCTGCACAAATTCTTGAAAACGAACAGATAAGCGAAACCTTCGAACGCGCCGACGCAGCACTCTACAAGGCCAAACATGAAAGCAGAGACAGAGTGATTATTGACGCCTAACCCAGGGCAACCTGGGTATTTCATCCTTTCCCCGGGTGTCATGGCTTGCGTCTACTGCTAAGGAGTCGCCATGATCGTCAATATCAGTCCCAGAGGCAGCATGGATCAACTTTCCCAGTTGGAAGTCGATCGCCTCAAGCAA
Organism: Shewanella marisflavi; assembly: GCF_002215585.1. Lineage (NCBI taxonomy): Bacteria > Pseudomonadati > Pseudomonadota > Gammaproteobacteria > Alteromonadales > Shewanellaceae > Shewanella > Shewanella marisflavi. The sequence continues at coordinate 1,259,021 of NZ_CP022272.1, read as the reverse complement.
AATGCCAGTAGTGAACTCTACCAACTCTTTCGCAACTGCTCTTTGGCAGTGCTCGCCTCTGGATTAGAGAGCGATGACGCTTGCAGTTTATTTGAGCAGTACCGCAATTTTAATATCAATGTACTGCGACGTGAACGCGGCATCAAAATTGAACTGGTTAACCCGCCCGAAGCGGCCTTTGTCGATGGCAATATCATTGCTGGCATTCAAGAGCATCTTTTTGCCGTGCTGAGGGATATCGTCTATATCAGCGATCGCTACGACAACCTCAAAAATATCAATTTAACCAACTCTAACCATATCACCAATGTGGTGTTCGATATCTTGCGTAACGCTCAGGTTATTCCTCGCCAAGAGCCTAACATAGTGGTCTGTTGGGGGGGGCACAGTATCAATTCAACAGAGTATCAATACACCCGCGAAGTGGGTTATGAGTTGGGACTACGCAGCATGGATATCTGCACCGGCTGTGGACCCGGCGCCATGGAGGGGCCGATGAAAGGCGCCACCATTGGTCATGCCAAACAAAGGGTACGCACTGCGCGTTATATCGGTTTAACTGAGCCCAGCATTATTGCCGCCGAGCCTCCCAATCAGATCGTCAATGAGCTGGTGATATTGCCAGATATCGAAAAGCGCCTCGAGGCATTCGTGCGCTTAGGTCATGGCATAGTGATCTTCCCCGGCGGCGCGGGTACTGCGGAGGAGCTACTCTATCTGCTGGGGATCTTACTTTGCAAAGAGAACGCCAACATTCCGTTCCCCTTGGTGCTCACAGGCCCGAGAGACAGCGCCGAATACTTTATTAAGATAGATGAGTTTATTGGCGCGACCCTGGGCGAAGAAGCACAAAACAAGTATGAAATCGTTATCGACGATCCTGTGCGCGTTGCGCGGATCATGAGCCATGGTATGACTGTGATTAAGCAACACCGTAGAGATACTGGCGATTCCTATCAATACAACTGGTCACTCAAGATAGAACCTGAATTTCAGCTGCCCTTTACCCCAGATCATGAGATCATGGGCAATCTCAATCTCTACTTTCAGCACAACAAGGCTGAGCTGGCCGCCAACCTGAGACGTGCTTTTTCTGGTATAGTCGCGGGTAACGTCAAGATGGATACCATGAGAGAGATAGAGCGTTTAGGCCCCTTCGAGCTCAGAGGCGACAAAGAGTTAATGAGATTGATGGACACCCTATTACAGGCTTTCGTCAGTCAGCAACGTATGAAGCTGCCCGGCAGCGAATATGTGCCCTGCTACCGAATCGCCACTTAACTTAACGCTAGATAGACGATGAATCGATTTTTAATCATAGATGGACTCAACCTGGTGCGGCGCATACACGCCGCCCAGCCCGATGAAAATGATGTCAATGGACTACCAGAGCGCGTGACATCTGCCTGTCGTAAACTCATGGCCAAACATCAACCCACACATGTAGCCCTCGTATGGGACGGCGATGCCATCTCCTGGCGTAAACAGCTATATCAAGATTATAAGAAAGGCCGCAAGCCGATGCCCACGGCCTTAAGCGATGCCCTACCTAATCTAAAGGAGCATCTGGCGCAGCGAGGATTTCACTCCATCGATGCCAATGCCGAAGCCGATGATGTGATTGCAACCCTGGCCAGTAAGACGGTTAAAGCTAAGGGGAAAGCGCTTATCATCTCCACCGATAAAGGCTTCACCCAGTTGCTCGGCCCTGGCATCAGCCTATGGGACTACTTTAACCAGCAACAGATCACTATCGAAGATCGCGAGCAGCAATTGGGCGTCGACCGCAGTCAGTTCATCGATTATCTTGCCATGGCTGGCGACAGCGGCAATAAGATCCCCGGCATACCCGGAATAGGTCCCAAATCGGCCTGTGAACTACTCAAAACCTTTCGAACTTTGGCCAATGTGTATGCCTCTCTCGATAAGATTGGCGCCAAACAGGCTAAGAAACTCGAAGCCGGCAGGTCAATGGCCAGGCTGAGCTACAAGCTGGTGCAACTGCAAACCGATATCCCCCTAAACACCCGCCTGGCGAATTTCAGGGCAGAACAACCGACTCAGGCGTAAACATTCGGTTACTTATTTCTTGGCTTTCAGGCCATCACAAGCGAAAACGGTACTACCATACGTTTTTCATCTGCTTTATATTGTAACCAATATGTTGCGGTGGATTATTCACTGCAGATGCGCACGCTACATGGAAGGACCTCTACGAAATATGAAATCTAAAGTCCCAGTGATCATAGGCACTATCTTTGCGGCCTATCTTGCCTTTGTCGCCGTCGTGGTGCTGGTTTATGAGCCAACACCTGATGATATGGATTGGGAGGACAGGCAAGCCTACAACAATGCAAAACTCACCGAGTTATCTATAGGCCAACCCATAGAGCAGATAAAGACCCTCTTGGGTAAGGCTGACTTTTCCGAGGCCAAAAGCAGTAACAACGACACACTACAGGTGCTGTTCTATCGTACCCACCACAGCAAATCTGATGGTGAAACCACCCGAGATGAATGTACGCCGCTGCTGTTTAAAAATAATAAGCTAATCGCCTGGGGACAAGATACTTACCAGCAATATCTCAACTCTCCCATCGGCGGCTGAGCACTACACCTCGAAATGGCGCTGTTATAACCAGCGCCTCACCCTCTGTTGATACGCACCATACTCCTTGGGAAATTTAGCCAACAGATAAGCCTCTTCACGACGAATAGCCAGCCAATAGACTGCCGCGCAGGCAGGCAAGGTGCTGAGCAATAGCCAGGGGGATCCCAGCATGATCCCCAGCCCCACAGGAAAGCCACAAAAAGCCACATAGATGGGGTTGCGGCTATAAGCGTAATAGCCAGAGGTGATGATGTGTTTCGTGGGCTTCCACGGCTCGATTGCCGTCTGACGCCGCTTAAAGATCAACATGATATGTAATAACACCAGGCAAGTAGCCAGCAAGATTAGCCCGCCGCCGACCTGGCCAACCGGATGAGGTGTTAGCGCTAGTGGACAGATCCGCTCCAAGGCGTAACCAGCCCCCATGGCAACCAGAAAAATTAACGGTGGCGGCACTTTTACCCTGGCGCCTCGGCGATCCTCTCCTGTCATATGCTTCTCCATAAATTCGCTATCTCCTGACCAAACCAACCATTTCTTCGCACAAAAAAGCCGGGCACTTGCCCGGCTTGATGTATCGAGAAGAGGTTAACCCGCCTTCTTATACTCCTGATAGGCCTCTCCTTCAGAGAGCCATTTAGGCGCTGGCTTGCCTTTCAAATAATGCTCAAAGTATTGCATCATACGCAGGCTATAGTCGAGCTTGTTTGGGTACTTCTTCAGATGATGAGGTTCATCCTGGTACTGCAGGAACACCACATCCTTACCCGCGCGGCGCATCGCTAGGTACAGCTCAACGCCCTGCTCCCAAGGCACGGCATCATCTTTATCACCAAACATGATCATCATAGGTGTCTTAATGCGCTCAACATAGAAAACGGGTGAGTTTTCGATATATTTCTGCGGCGCCTTAAACAGACTCTCACCGATACGGCTCTGACCCGTTTCATACTGGAACTGACGTGCCAGACCAGTACCGTGACGAATACCACTGTAGGCGCTGGTCATGTTAGATACAGGTGCACCGGTAACTGCCGCCTTGAAGATAGAGGTCTGAGTGACGGCAAAGGCTGTCTGATAACCACCCCATGAGTGCCCCTGAATACCCACGGCATCGGCATCAGCAATGCCCATATCAATCAACTTCTGCACACCAGAGGTCAAGGCCTGCACTGAGCTGGCGCCAGGGTAACCTACCTCAAAGCGAATATCGGGCAAGAAGATGGCATAACCATTATCGGCATACCAGGCAAAGTTAGGTCTGTGGTTAAGCTTCATATCAGGGAAGGCGTGCAGCCTGTCACTCATAAAGCGATAGAAATAAACCAGCACAGGATAGCGTTTACCCGCCACATAATTAGATGGCTTAATTAACACACCATCGAGTGGCTTACCGTCACCATTTGTCCAATGCACCAACTCGGCCTTGCCCCAATCAAGCTGACGTTTCTGATCGTCTAAACGTGTCTGACGCTTTGCCTGCTGCGGACTCAACAACTTACTGGCGTAAAGATCTGGGTAGAGATCATAACGCTCTTTGGAAAAGAGAATGGCATCGCTCTGTTCGGCGCGGGCCAACAATTTAAGCTTGTAATCGCCTTCCATCAAAGGCTTAACGCCAGAGACGCCTACCTTGGCTTCATAGAACCCATCACCCTTGGTGCGCTCGTTGTAGCCGTGAAGCAGCAAGGTTTGGTTTTCCTTAAGCAGATCCGGCTTGTCCTCTCTTTCTAGCAGACCTGTGACACGATACTGGATCTGCGTCTTACGTCCCTTGGCTGCGGTTATGCGAAACGCATCGAAAGAGTCGGTATTGAACTGCCAGATATCGTACTTATCATAGGCAAGAAACGCCGAACCATCTTCAAGCCAAGGCCCCAGACCATAACCTGGTGCTGCCGAAGGGTAGTCATGGTCTTCGTCAGCAAATGGCGTCTTAAAGTCTTTAGTCAGTTTAACCCGACTATCCTGGGCGATCTGATAAAGGAAAATATTACCCTGCTGGTAATAGGCGACGAATCGCTCGTTAGGTGATAGCGATGGCTTTTGACCTACAGGTTGCTGGATCAAGAACGCCTGCTTGCGTCCCGTATTGAGATCCACCAAATAGTAATCGCGGTAGAAACCCGCCCAAGTGATCATCTTTAGATATGGCACATCAGTGCTGGCTAGCACGAAGCGCTGCTGTTGACCTAACTCGATATCAGGCACCGTCTGATCGGCCAGTTGCACCACTTGCTTGGAGCCCAGATGCAGCACAGCCAAATAGGTGCGTTTAAGCTCCTTCTTGTACTGTTTTACCTCGTTAGGCTTAATGCGCGGGTCATCACCATGCCAAACCCTCAGCTCACGCTGTCCGGTGATCACTTGGTTGTCATAAAGATCTTCTCTCTTGGTCACCTTAGGCAACTCAAGCTGCTGGCTCACCTCAGGCACACGGCCGAAAAAGAGTCGCTTGCTGTCGTCTGAGAAAGTCAGCTCGCTGTAACGATTTAAGGTCCACTCCTTGGTGTTAGCCACCTGGTGCAGCGTCTCATCTGCCGTCTGATACAAGGCTAGGTGATATTCACGCCCCCAAGGCGCATCAGCTGCCTTGCCATAGGTGTAGGCGATATATTTACCATCTTCACTGACCGACACAGCGCCGATCTGCTGATCCACATATCCCGAAACCACCTGCAAGTCGCCACTATTGAGGTCCAGGCGCTGAACCCTGTGCAGATTGTTGGCCGCATCATTTTGCGCAACCACTAGGGAATGACCCACTTTGTCAAAATAGTAAGCCGTAACATGGGCTAACTTTTCACTGCTGCCGGTCTTTAGGTTGACCAGCTCTAAGGTCCGCCCTTCATCAAACTTGTCGACCTTTGACGGCTTCTCTGTCTCAGATGCCTTAGGCTTACTGTTCTTATCGCTACTTTGCCCGTCATCATCCGCGTCGTTATCGGCCTCTTCACCCGCCTCATACCAGATGGCCAAATGACTCCCCCTTTCATTAAAGGCAAACTGCTTTACCTTGTCATAGCGAGTCTCTTTACCCGTTTGAGTGTCGACTAAGACAACGCCTGACTTCAGTTTTTTGCGCGCCTTGGGCGTGGCTTTTTCCTGCTCAAGTAGACTAGGCGCCAAGGTGAAAGCGGCGAAACGACCATCGTGGCTGATAATAGGTTTGCTACCACCTGCCACACTAAAGCTAGTGTCTGCATCGAGACGTTTCACCAAGCCATGGCTATCGCCTCTATCAGGGCTTACCTCTACGGCGAAAGCATTGCCTTTTGCCGACAGGACAGGTTTATTGAGGGATTCGAATTTCATGATGACATCGGGTGTCACATCGGCGCTAAATGCGGCGCAAGAAAAAAGACTGGCACATAACAAAGATAGGGTTGGTAATGGCTTCAAGGTCTTCCTCGTTTTAACTTGTTATTAACGGACGTTAGACTAAAGTAGACTTTTTTAACGCTTAAGGATCAATCATCGTGATTAGCCTCTATTATTGCAAGTTAGCCTACACAAAAAAACGTGAGATTGCTCACTATTTCCTGTAAAATTTGCGCGAAAGTAGTTAAAATAAAGCCGATAAGATTCTAAAAATTCATAGTCATAAAACCGTGTCTTTCGACATGGTCAGACAATAGCAGTAACGACCAACCGTGGAAGGACTCTCCATGTCAAAAAGAACAATTACCGTTATCCCAGGTGATGGGATTGGCCCGAGCATAATCGACTCAGCAATCAAGATCTTAGATAAAGCCGGATGTGATTTCGAATACGAGTTCGCCGATGCTGGCCTAGCCGCACTTGAGAAGCAAGGTGAACTTCTACCCCAACGCACACTAGACCTGATTGAAAAGAACCGTATCACCCTAAAAGGGCCGCTAACCACCCCTGTTGGCGAAGGCTTTACCTCAATCAACGTCACTTTACGTAAAAAATTCAGCCTTTACGCAAACGTACGCCCTGTATTGTCTTTTAAAGGTACTCAGGCTCGTTACGACAATATCGATATCATCACGGTACGTGAAAACACCGAGGGGATGTACTCAGGCTTAGGCCAAACGGTTTCTGAAGACGGTGCCACCGCCGAAGCCACCAGTATCATCACCCGTCAGGGCGCAGAGCAGATCACTACCTTCGCCTACGAGCTAGCGCGTAAAGAGGGTCGTAAGAAGGTCACTATCGTACACAAGGCTAACATCATGAAGTCAACTTCAGGCCTGTTCCTGAAAGTGGCTCGCGAAGTAAGCCAGCGTTACCCAGACATCACCACTGAAGAGATGATTGTCGACGCGACCTGTATGAAACTGGTGATGAACCCAGAAAACTTCGACGTGATCGTAACCACTAACCTGTTTGGCGATATCCTATCGGATCTTTGCGCCGGTCTGGTTGGCGGCCTGGGGATGGCACCGGGTGCCAACATAGGTAAAAACGCAGCGATCTTCGAAGCGGTTCACGGCAGTGCGCCAGATATCGCAGGTAAGAACCTGGCGAACCCCACCTCAGTGATCCTGGCATCGATTCAGATGCTGGAATACTTAGGTATGTCAGACAAGGCACAAGCTATTCGTAACGCGGTTTCAGCCGTTATCGAAGAAGGCGACCGTACTACCCGCGACTTGGGCGGTACTCATGGTACGACTGACTTTACTCAGGCGGTTATCGAACGTCTGTAATCGACACCTGAAGGTCAATCAGTGACAAAAAAGCCCCGCTTAACGCGGGGCTTTTTATTAGCTGTTTGTCTCGTCCTGAAATATGTTTACACACTTAGCACATTTAGCTAGCACGCTGAGCAAAGTTAACCGAAATTAAAACCTACACCTGGGCGCAACCAGAGATGCACAGTCACTTCGTCTCTGTCGTGGTAAAGATGCTTACAGGCTAGGTGGAAGTCATCGATGCCATTTTCCCTCAGCACCTCTTTCATGGTTGCTAAGATGGTCGACACCTCTTTATAACGGCTCTTCATCGGCAGCTTAAGGTTAAAGATCGCTTCCTTAAACCAGCCGTTAATCGCCCAGGCCTCCATCAGCTCGGCCACACGCGAAGGCTTCTCAACCATGTCGCACACCAGCCAGTAGATATTCTTCTTTGGCGGCTCGAAACGGAATCCATCGGCCTGATAGTGTCTCACCTGACCGGTATCCATCAAATTCTGCGCCATGGGGCCGTTATCAACCGCCGCCACAAACATACCGCGACGCACCAACTGATAGGTCCAGCCACCAGGGCAGGCACCGAGATCCACCGAGTTCATACCACTGCGCAGGCGCTGTTCCTGTTCTGACTTAGGAATGAAGTGGATAAAGGCTTCATCCAACTTGAGCGTCGAGCGACTCGGCGCATCGCTAGCCATCTTGAGTCTCGGGATCCCCATAAAATAGGGCGAACTGTTATGACTAAGCGAATAACCCACATAAGCGGTTCCCGGGCCAACAAAGCAGACATGGATAATGGGTCGCTTAGGGTTTTCTTTCTCAAGCAGGGCGCCGCTGCGTTTCAGTGCCTGTCTCAAAGGCACGGTAAATTTACGGCAGAAAGTGGAGAGCTCTTTGGCCTCATTAGTATCAGGCGTCTCAACCCTCAGTTCACCCGCCTTATGTACCTTCGCCAGCGCTTCGACGATAGGCGTCACCCGATCACCCTCAGGAAGGTCCTTTAGCAGCTCATTGGCGGCAAACATCTGGCGGGTAAAGATCAAAGAGTCCAGCTCAAGCTTCTCCGCCAAGAGATCCGCATCTCCCACTTGAAAACACTGGAAGATCACATAACCATCGTTACGGTTTGTCTTTACAAAGCCGCCAATATTCAGCTCCGCGGCCCGCTCTTGAATCTCGGCGGCGCAGTCTTTCTCGTAGCCGGCACGGCAATATAAAAATAGGTTTATCATCAGAACTTCCTGAATAAAAAATGGCGACCCACACAATTGGCCGCCATTCTACACTTTCTCGAAAATGAATACGATTATCTTAATGCTTTAGCCACAGGCTAATCATCCAGCTCCACTACGCGATTACGCCACACGGCCACCGCAATAAACAACCAGCCGACCAGGAAGCAAACGCCTCCAATAGGCGTTACCGGGCCCGTCCACTTACTGCCGACCAGCACATAGAGATAAAGCGAGCCGGAAAACAGTACTATGCCCAACAGAAACAGATAACCTGCCCAGTCAATCAAACGCGACTTGAGCCAATGGCCACTAAAGGCAACGGCTATCAGGGCAAAGGTATGATAAAACTGATACTCAACCCCAAGGTTAAAAATGTCGAGCATCTCGGGTGTCGTGACCTGCTTGAGTCCGTGAGCACCAAAAGCCCCTAAGGCAACGGCTAAAAAACCGCTTAGCGCTGCTAGCAATAAAAACCCTTTACGCATCTAACCCCCTAATAAAATGGATACTATGTGAGACAGCTAGATCCAGATTAGCGCCTAGACTGGTACCTGACGACTTTCTTGGTTGAAAACTATGATCGCCATCGGCTAACCACTCAAGTTTTGCACTATAGGAGGCAAGCCAAGGTTCCACCTGCCCCTTGGCGCCAAACTTATCCCGCTCACCTTGAAGGATCAGTAGCGGTGCTTGGCACTCGGCGATAGGCTCAAGTCTGGGGTTACCCCCTTTAAGCGGCACGAAGGGGTAACCTAGACAGATCACCCCATCGAGTGGCATCTCAGCCCCCAGAATGGTGGCCATACGTCCTCCCATGGATTTCCCCATGACCACTAAGCGTTTGGGCTGATATACCTGGCGCAGGGTATCGAGATGCACAGAGAAATCTTTTAATAGCTTAGGCGCGCGATCCGGCGGGCGGCGCTTGCCATCAATGGCATTATTGCGCATATAAGGAAAGTTAAACCTAACCACGGCCACGCCCTGCTCTGCGAGCTTAGCGGCCATCTGCGCCATAAAGTCGTGCTCCATGTTGGCCCCGGCCCCGTGCGCCAACACCACCAGGGTATCGCTCTGGAGTTGTTGCGCCTTAATTGGGCCCGAAAACAGACACTGGCTAGGCGGTAACTCGGCCGCGCCAAGCCGTTCATTCAATACTTGCGTAAAACTCATCTTATCCCTTAATAATGGCGAGGCACCTTAAATGCCCGCCAATAGATTATCCCGGCAACAACTCGCTACGAGACTCCTCTTCAAACATGTCTAGCATCCACTTTCTAAAGGCCACGATCTTACCTATCTCGGCATGATTCTGCTGACACACTAGATAGTAAGCGTTTTTACTAACGAGCACTTCGGGGAAAGGACAGACCAAGCGTCCAGCCTTGATGTCGGGTCGGGCCAATACACTATAACCCAGCGCGACACCCTGACCATGAGCAGCAGCCTGTAACACCAAGGAGGAGTGACTAAAGATAGGCCCCTGATTCACATTAATATCATTAATCCCACATTGTCTAAACCAAGCCTGCCAATCATGGCGGCTGGAATCGTGCAATAAGGTGTGATGTCTAAGGTCGCTCGGCTCAGATAAAGGCTTAGGTCCATTAAGTAAAAGCGGAGAACAAACGGGGATCAACACCTCGTTTCTTAGCTTATCGGCACGCACGCCAGGCCAGTTGCCCATGCCGTAATAGATGGCCACGTCTACGTCATCGGTCAGGCTACTGGTTTCATCATCCACCGCCTTGATACGCACATCGATATCGGGATTATTCTCACTAAAATTAGCCAGACGAGGCACCAACCACTGAATAGCAAAACTCGGTGAAGTGCTTACCGTTAGTGAACCGATGGCACTTCGAGCCAATAATCTATCTGTGGCATCAGCAAGTTGAACAAAAATATCTTTGATGTCGAGAAAATAGCCCTGCCCCTCTTCGGTCAATAGCAAGGAACGGTTCTTACGACGGAAAAGTTTTAGCCCTAAATATTCTTCTAATGCTTTAATTTGATGACTTACCGCGGCCTGTGTCACAAAAAGTTCTTCCGCGGCGCGCGTAAAGCTTAAGTGACGGGCAGCAGCTTCAAATGCCTTCACTGCATTCAATGGAGGTAAACGTCTCGACATAGTGATCCTTGTCTCACATTTTAATTAGTTTTTCTAATCCGTATTGTTACATTTTATCGTTTGTAAAGGGAAGGGTTTTTGGTTAAATTTTGCGCCAACGAAATGAGTATAGTTAGACAGCCTCGACGACGTATATGGGGAGTGTCTGACACCCCAAGATATGCCGCCCGGAGGCGACCACTATGATTAACTTTAAAACTGTATTTGCCATCGCACTGCTCTCAGCATCAACTGCTGCAACCGCCGATGAGATAGTTATCGACACCGCAGATCTGCATGCATCTATCAGTGCACAACTGGCCGAAGGCTTAGAACAGATGCAACAAGATCTTAACGAAGACCTTAACGCTATTCTGGTCGCTCAAAAAGATGAGCAGCAAGAAACCAGCATCAGTGCTCAACGCGCTGAATAATCTCAAAGCCTTTTCAATTAAGCCGCATCTTTGATGCGGCTTTTTTATGCCCATGATTACCCACAACAACTACCCACGAGTGAGGCATCAGCCCAGTTAAATTACGTCAGCCCCTCAATAAATCCAAGCATTTATAGCTGTAATAGTGAGAGTCGCTCATAAAAAAGGCTGCCCACTGGCAGCCTCTATCTTTAACACTTAGTTCCCGTCACTACACTGACACCTACAAAGCGCTATACAGGACGATAGACCTTAACGTTGTGATATCCCTGCTCTTGAAGGTAAAGCGCCTGTAGCTTGCTCATGACGCCTCTATCGCAATAAAGCAGATAGGTCTTCTCTTTGTCCAGATCGGCAAACTGAGTCGCTAACTTAAAGAAGGGAATACACTTTACTTCTATGCCATCAAGGGCAAGCGGACTCTGCTCTTCCTCTTCCGGTGCGCGAATATCCACCACCACTTCACCGCCCGACACCGCATCAACCGTCTCAGTCTCGGTGATCTTAGTATCCATGCTGGCAGCGATATCGCGAATATCAATCACCTCGGCGGCAGCCACTACTCGCTCAATTAAGTCTTCGGAGAACTTCTCCTCCTCGGCGAGAATCTTACCCATCACAGCTTTCACCGTCGGCTTTTGCGAGATAACACCGCAATATTCAGGGATCGACTTGGCAAAGTCTTCAGTACCTATCTCGCGACTTATATTAATGATGTCTTGCTTATCCATCACGATCAGCGGACGCAGAATCAACATATCTGTGCTGCGGTCAATCACGTTTAGATTGGTCAGGGTCTGACTCGAGACCTGCCCCATAGCTTCACCCGTCACCAAGGCCTGAATACCCATCTTCTCGGCGATAAGGCTGGCGGCACGCATCATCATACGCTTGAGGATAACCCCCATCTGACCGTTATCGACCTTCTCTAGGATCTCCTGCACCACAGGGTCAAAGGGAACTGAGATGAATTTCACCTTGTGTGACTCGCCATACTTCTGCCACAGATGATAGGCCACCTGCTTCACACCAATCTCATGCTGGTCGCCGCCCAGATTAAAGAAACAGTAATGGGTACGAGAACCACGCTTGATAAACTGGAAACTAGAAACGCCAGAGTCGAAGCCGCCAGAGATCAATGACAATACATCTTCCTGAGTTGCCATCGGGAAGCCTCCCAGACCTTGGATACGCTTCTCAACCAGATAAAGGTTTTCCTTATCTATCTCAAGGTTGACCGTCATATCGGGATTCTTAAGCCTAACCCCAGCCGCTTCGGTAAACTGATTTAGCCCACCACCAACATAACGCTCAACCTCTATCGAGTTAAAATCGTGTTGGCCACTACGCTTAACCCGCACACAAAACGTTTTACCGGCTAACTGCTCTTTATAAAGCGCCAAGGTTTGCTGATAGATATCGTCGACTGACTCGAAGGTGCTCTCGCGCACCTGCAGAACATGGGCAATACCTGGAATACAGGCGAGACGCTCGGCATAACGCTCAATCATCTCTGGTTTGTCTTCTGGCACCCTGACCATGATCTTATCCCACTGACGCTGTACTTTGGCCTCTTCATCGACCTTACGCAGCACATTGCGGATATTGGTTTCAAGCATCTTGGTAAAACGCATTCTTACCGGTTTGCTTTTCATCATGATTTCAGGAAACAGTTTTACGATAAATTTCATGGGCGTTCCGAGGGAATAAATTTAAACAGCAATCTTGCCATTATACCAAGCCCACTGCACAAATGCCCATAAATCAGCGGCTCGGGAAGGATTTTCTGCCATGTCAGGCAGAAGTGAGCACTTTTTATTCAGCGATGCCTTGCCAGCTCACAAGGGATAGGGCCTAGCCTGAGTAATGGAAATGCAAAAAGTCCACCTAAGTGGACTTTTTCATTATGGAGCTTTATTTCATTTTACTGCCCAACGAGGATCTCATCGGACTCCTTCGCCTTGCCTTGCTCAATCGCAATTTCAACTCGGCGGTTGCGGGCGCGGTTATCGGCGGAGTCATTGGGCACTAACGGCGCGGTACTGGCCATGCCAACAACCTTCATACGCTGCTGATCAAACCCTGAAACGCGTACCAGCTCATGGGCGACGGCCACAGCACGCTTGCTGGAGAGATCCCAGTTAGAACTGTAAAGCTCGTTACTGATCTTCATATCGTCGGTGTGACCCGAAACGGTAATGATCCCCGGCACATCCTTGAGCAGCTCACCCACGCGACGCACTACAGGCTTAAACCTAGGCTGAAGGAAACCTGAACCCGATGAAAAAGCCCCTTTCTCTCGGATGCGAATAATGATCTGCTGCCCGAGAGATTCAATCTCGATCGCCCCATCGACGATCTCCTTATTGAGCTCCTGGGCCATCTTTTTCACCTGATCATTGATCTGATCCTGTGATGCTGCCTCTTGCTGCTGTTGCTTGGCCTGCGCTTCAGCGTCAGACTCTTCCTGAGCCGTCGATGATGCCTCGCCACCACGTTGCTCACCCTGCTGTTGCTGCACGCCGCCGGCGCTATCATCTTCACCGGCCTGCACCTCAATGATGGGCTCAGTCATCTCGTTGGTTTGTTGGTTAATGATCTCAATCGGTGTGGGTTCTGGTTTACCAGGGCGAAACTCCAGTGCGATCACCGAGGTTCCCTTGGGAATGTCTTTAACTTCGACCTTATTCTGTACCCCAAAGGCATACTTCATCGACCCGGCGATCTGCTTGAACTTCATGACGTCCATCTCAGAGAAGGCGAGCAGCAAGACGAAAAAACACATCAGCAGCGACATGAGGTCGGCAAAAGTTGCCAACCACATAGGCGCCCCGGCTGGAGGGCAATCGCATTTGACCTTCTTAGCCATCTGGCTATTCCCCGTCCGTCGTGTCTATCTCTCGCTGTTTCTCCGAGAGGTAATTCTTCAAGAATCCCTCGATGACCCTTGGGTTTTGGCCATCTTGAATAGCCAAAACCGCATCCATAATAAGGTTTCGATTAAGCATCTCTTCACTCATGCGTAGCGTGAGTTTGTCGGCAATAGGCAAGGCCACCATGTTGGCAAGAATGGCACCATAGAGAGTCGTCAACAAGGCTACCGCCATCGCAGGCCCAATCGACTTAGGATCATCCATGTTAGACAACATGGCCACCAGACCGATAAGGGTACCAATCATCCCCATGGCGGGCGCCACATCCCCCAGCGCCTTAAAGATACCGATTCCGGTTTTATGGCGCTCTTCGGTGAGGGCGATATCTTTTTCCAGCGCCTCACGTACTACGTCACCATCATGCCCATCGACGAGCATGTCGACCGCTTTTTGCATAAAGCTGTTGCTGATCTCCGCCTCCTCAAGGGCCAAAAAGCCCCCTTTACGGGCGGCATCGGCCATAGTGACCGCCTGCTCGATCAGCTCATCCGGCTTATCTATCTTGAACATAAAGGCTTTGGCCGCGATCTTGACCGAACCGAGGAACTGTTTGAGGTTGTATTTCATCATCACCACAAACAAAGAGCCTATCAATACGATTAGCACTGAATTCACATCGATAAATATGGCAATGCCGCCACTACCGATCATAGCTCCGATAATAAAACCAAACGCACCAATTAGGCCTATCAGGGTCGCTAAATCCACAACTCTTCCTCTTATACAGTATCGGCTATTGCTAATATCTCGGCCTAATGACCAAGCTCTCAGTCAACACCATAATCATCTCGAGACGGATATCCACTCTACTCACTCTTATAATCTAAGACATCTCATTTGCGCTGGGTGGTGACATAAAAGTCGCCAATTAGACATGAATTCACCTAACCGCAGGCGGGAGTTTACGATATAATATCTGACAAAATTGAGTATTGTTCTAATTCAATTATCGGACAGCTTACACGCAAGTTTAGCTACAAATTCAATTTTTTATAAAAAAACCTCCTTAAAGCGTGCTATTGCACAAATATACGACAGCGCAATTTGACCCCTAAGGTCGACTGAGATACTTTGTCTGTCGCTAAATTCTTGGGAAAATCACCGTGGCCAAAAAACCTGAAAACCTGACCTTCGAAGAGTCGCTCACAGAATTAGAACAGATCGTCACCAGCTTAGAGCAAGGCGATGTGGCTTTAGACGACGCCCTCAAACAATTTGAACGCGGCATCAATCTGGTCAGAAATAGCCAAGGCAAACTCGAACAGGCCCAACAGAAAGTCTCCATCTTGACCCAGGAACAGGATCAACCCAGCTTGCAACCCTATCTGCCAGAGGGCGAATAATTGCTAAACGAAGCGATAACGCGATACCAGCAGCGCGTCGATGAACAGCTGCGCCATTTTATCAAGGCACAAGGCGAGACTGAGCCACAACTGAAGGCCGCCATGAAACATGGCGCCCTGATCGGCGGCAAGCGTATCCGCCCTTTTCTGGTCTATGCCATCGGCGAAATGCTTAATGTGCCACTGGAAAGACTCGATGCCTGCGCCGCTGCCATCGAATGTATTCATGCCTACTCTTTGATCCATGACGATCTCCCCGCCATGGATGACGATGCCCTGCGTCGCGGTCAACCGACTGTACATATCGCCTTTAATGAAGCCACGGCCATACTGGCAGGTGATGCCCTGCAAACCCTGGCGTTTGAAATCATCAGCCGAGAAGAGAGCGAACTCACCGCCGAGCAGCAACTGGCCATGGTACGGGCTCTCGCCAAAGCCTCGGGTTACAGCGGCATGTGTGGTGGTCAGGCGATGGATCTTAACGCCACAGATAAGCAGATAGATCTCGACACATTAAAACGACTTCACAGATTAAAAACCGGTGCGTTAATTCGCTGCGCAGTAGAATTACCTATCATTGCTGCCAAGGTCACAGATGAACAAGCTCGCCATCTGTTAACATTTGCCGATGCAATAGGTCTCGCCTTTCAGGTACAAGATGATGTACTGGATATTATTGCCAGCACAGAAGAGCTAGGGAAACCCCAGGGATCGGACTGTGAGTCGAACAAAAGTACCTATCCGAAACTACTTGGTTTATCCGGGGCACAAGAGACTGCAAAAAGTTTGATTGAAGACGCCCTATCAGCGCTGGCTAAATTACCATACAATAGCCAGTTAATTGCCGAATTCGCCCGTTTCATCATTGAGCGAAGAGTATAATAAAGAGCCAAAGAATCTCGCTATGAGTTTGGATATTACGAAATACCCTGTGCTGGCACAGGCTGACACCCCCGACGAATTACGACAGCTTCCACAAGGGGTGCTACCAAAACTTGCTGATGAACTCAGAAGTTACCTCCTACAGTCGGTAGGCATTTCCAGCGGCCACTTCGCCTCTGGCCTTGGCACGGTTGAACTGACAGTGGCGCTGCATTATGTCTACAACACGCCATTCGATCGCCTGATCTGGGATGTGGGTCATCAGGCTTACCCCCATAAGATCCTCACTGGCCGCCGTGATAAAATGCACACCATTCGCCAAAAGGGCGGTATTCATCCTTTCCCTTGGCGTGAAGAGAGTGAATATGACACCTTCAGCGTAGGACACTCTGGCACCTCTATCAGTGCCGCGCTAGCCATGGCCGTGGCCGCTGAAAAAGAGCAAGCCGGTCGTAAGGTGGTTGCCGTCATCGGCGATGGCGCCATGACAGGCGGCATGGTATTTGAAGCCATGAACCACGCCGGCGATCTGCACAACGACATGCTGGTCGTACTCAACGACAACGAGATGTCTATCTCGGAAAACGTCGGTGCACTCAACAATCATCTGGCACAGCTGATGTCGGGTCGTCTCTATACCACGATCCGCGAAAACAGTAAGAAGGTGCTCAAGGGAATGCCAGTCATCAAAGAGATGGCTAAGCGCACCGAAGAACACCTAAAAGGCATGGTTGTCCCTGGCACCATGTTCGAAGAGCTCGGCTTTAACTATATCGGCCCTATCGATGGCCATGATGTCGACGCTCTGGTCGAGACGTTACGCAACATGCGTAACCTTTCTGGCCCGCAGATACTGCATATCATGACCAAGAAGGGTCGCGGTTATGAGCCTGCCGAGAAAGATCCTATCGGCTGGCATGCCGTACCTAAGTTTGACCCATCGACCTTCGCAAAACCTGCCGCGAAACCCGCTAACCCCACCTTCTCTCAGGTGTTTGGACGCTGGTTGTGTGACATGGCAGAGAAGGATGACAAGGTACTTGGGATCACCCCCGCCATGCGTGAAGGCTCTGGCATGGTAGAATTTTCTCAGCGTTTCCCGAAACAGTATTTCGACGCCGCCATTGCCGAGCAACACGCGGTCACCCTAGCCGCAGGTTTTGCCTGTGAGGGATATAAACCTGTACTGGCTATCTACTCCACCTTCTTGCAGCGCGGCTATGATCAGCTGATCCACGACGTGGCGCTACAGAAGCTACCGGTGATCTTTGCTATCGACCGCGGCGGTATCGTAGGTCCAGACGGCCCAACCCACCAAGGGGCCTTCGATCTCAGCTATATGCGCGCCATTCCAAACATGGTGATCATGGCACCCTCGGATGAAAACGAATGTCGTCAGATGCTCTACACAGGTTACTGCTATAACGAGGGCCCCACGGCCATACGTTATCCAAGAGGCAGTGCCACAGGAGAGCCTCAGGTTGAAACCATGACGGCGATGGAGATAGGCAAGGGCCTCATCAAACGTCAGGGTAAGAAGATTGCCATCCTTAACTTTGGCACTACGCTCGCCTCGGCGCGTCAGGCCGCAGACGCCTTAGATGCCACCCTGGCCGACATGCGTTTTGTTAAACCACTGGATGTGGCGCTGATTAAACAGCTGGCAGACAGTCATGACCTCTTGGTTACGGTGGAAGAGAACGCCATCATGGGCGGCGCTGGCTCTGGTGTGCTGGAAGTACTACAGCAGCTGAAGCAACCTATGCCTGTGCTCAATATCGGCCTGCCCGATGAGTTTATCAAGCATGGTGAATGCGGCGAGATCCTGGCCGAACTGCAACTCGATGGCCCGGGTATCGAAGCGCAGATCCGCGCCTATCTGGCGGACTAAGCCTGATCCTCAGCCCACAAAAAAGGCCTCTTAATGAGGCCTTTTTTAATCTCTTAAAGCAATCAACTTATGCCTGAGTATCGACGCTCGCGCCGCCCTGAGACACCATCACCATGGCAGGACGCAATAGACGCTCGTTCAGCATATAACCTTTTTGCATTACCATCATCACAGTATTAGCCGGGAACTCTTCGCTTGGCTGCATACCGATCGCCTGATGATGATCAGGGTTAAACGCCTCACCTTGTGGATTCACCTGGGTCAGGCCAAACTTCTCTACCGCACTGGTAAAACTCTTCAGCGTCAACTCTACCCCTTCATAGATCGCCTTAGTGGCTTCATCTTCGGGGCTGGTACCTAGCAGGGCGCGCTCCATGTTATCGATCACAGGCAAAAGCTCATTTGCGAACTTCTCTAGGGCAAACTTATGCGCCTTCTCGACATCGATAGCCGCGCGGCGACGTACGTTATCCACTTCGGCAGCGGCGCGAATCACAGAATCCTTCTGCTCTTCCACTTTAGCCTCGGCAGCTGCCAGGGCTTGTTCTAGCTCTTCAACACGGAAATTAGCTTGGGTAAGTTCGTCCATCAAACTGGCTGCATCTTCAACCACCTCGGTTTCAACTTCTACAGCTTCAGTTTCTTCAATTTGTGGTTCTTGGGCTTTGTCTGACTCTTTGCTCATTGTTACTCCAGCTAAAAATGCTTTGTTTCTGCATGCTCTGGGCATATTATGGGGATCAAATTTGAGGTTTCAAGCCCTAGGGTCTGTTTATCTTTCAGATTTGATTTTTGTTCAATCTAAACGTGTTTTGCTCAAGGCACGTACTGTGTCGCATCCTTATGCTATGTAAATAGCACGCAACACAGAGCTGGGTACGTTTAGATGAACCCTTCAGGCAACTTTATATAGGCGATTTCTACTGGGTTATCGCCCGTTTATGTAGAATAACGACTCGGGCTCTGCCTGATATAAATCGCCCACAAATTGCTGCAAAAACAAATAGGAAAGATCAATAGCCCCTAGGCATAGATCGAACAGAAATATGAGCAAAGCGTTTCAAACAATCGGCTTAATCGGCAAACCCCACCATTCAGGTACGCATAAGACCCTTAAACGCCTGCATCATTGGTTAACCATGCAGTCTTATGATGTTTACGTCGAAGAGCGGGTGGCCGCAGAGATTGGTCCTCAGGTCAAATCGGTCGATCTTTTGCAAATAGGCGAATATTGCGATCTCGCCATTGTCGTAGGCGGCGACGGTAATATGCTGGGTGCTGCAAGGGTGCTCGCACGTTTCGATATCGGCGTAATCGGAGTTAACCGCGGCAATCTAGGCTTCCTGACCGATCTTCCCCCTGATACTTTCGAAGAGGCACTGGGCAAGGTACTGCAAGGCGAGTACGAAACTGAGCACAGGTTCCTACTGGAATCTGAGGTGCACAGGCACGGCGAGATGAAGTCCAGCAATACCGCGGTCAACGAGGCAGTACTTCACCCAGGAAAGATTGCCCATATGATCGAATTTGAGGTCTACATCGACGACAAGTTCATGTACAGCCAGCGCGCTGACGGCATGATAGTCTCGACGCCAACAGGCTCGACCGCCTATTCGCTATCGGCTGGCGGTGCAATTTTAACGCCCAACCTTGAGGCATTAATCTTAGTCCCCATGTTCCCACACACCCTCTCCTGCCGACCTATCGTGGTCGACGCCTGCAGCATCATCAAGCTGGTCGTGTCTCCCCATAATGGCGACGCCTTAGAGGTTAGTTGTGACGGTCACGTCACCCTGCCAGTCTTGCCTGGCGATGAGATCATAGTGCGCCGAAGCTCAGAGCGGCTCAGACTGATCCATCCCAAGGGCTACAACTATTTCCACGTACTAAGAAACAAGCTTGGCTGGGGCAGCAAGCTGTTTTAACCTCGCTGGAAACACTCAGCGGCGATATAGCAAGTGATTCAAGTGGGTAAAGCTGATTGTAGACGGGCAACAAAAAGCCCGAGCTTAGCTCGGGCGTTAAGATTAATTCAGCTGATAGTGTAGCTGCACTGTGACCTCTGCCGGTATCGGCTTTCCGTCGACAAACTTAGGCGCATATCGCCAACGTTTGATCACCTTCAACGATTCCCGGGTAAACAACTGTCCCCCTTCAGAGGCAAGCACCACTGGGTCGCGCACAAAGCCCTGCTCATCCACAGTAAAGCTCATCTGAGTCCACCCCTCCCGGCCGTCTCTGGCGTATGAGAGAGGGTATTTAGGTGGCTCACGGTAGATAGGTGCCTGATCCTGTTCATCTGACCAAGGCCTCATGCTGCCAATGGCCACACAATGCTGAGTCGACTTGTCACTGAAGCCTTCTGCCTCGTAAAGCTCCACCAACCGAGCATGGGCGGCCAGTTTATAGGGGTGACTATAGTCCAGTACAGAGAATTGCTTGACGACCTCCTCCAGCAGGGCGATCGCCTCATCCTCATCTTTCTCCGCCGCCTTAATCATCCCGGCATAGTAAGCAGCCTTAATCCGCGCCATTGCATCGGCTGGCAGCTCATGACGATAGATTTGGTAGGCTTCCAAGGCCTCGTCTCGAATATCTCGGGTATAGAATTGAGTCGAAACCAAACCATGAAAAGTCAGCATCTTTACTTCTGCCTGCAGCAGAGGCTTATCGCTATCCTGGGCGATAGAGATCGCCTGTTGGAATAATTTCACCTTCTCTTTGGAAGCTTCCATGGTCTGCGCCGCACCGATCAAGGGGTCAATAAGCTCCAAGGCATCGTGACCAAAGTGCTGGCGATAGATCTCAATAACATTGTTGAAGTGTTGATGAGCAGTCTGTATCTCATCATTGTCTTGTAGCGCCGTGGCCAAATTAAGCTCAAGGTTGGCGACATCCACACTGCCTGGCTCAAAATAGCCCTGCCCAAGCTCATAGGCTTTCGCTGCGGTGAGCACCACCTTCGCCTTATCTTGCTCGGCAAGTGCCTGCTGATAGGCCGTGTAACTGTCACTAAAAGGGGAAGCGATGCCAAACGGGGCAATAAGATGCGCGCAGACTAATAACGCCGCACCGGAGAAAAACTTTTTCATGAACAAATATCCTTATTTGTGAACGTCCAACATAGGTTTCCGTTGTCAACCTTACCGCTAACAGCCAGGATAGGCCCACCTTGGCACATCCTGCGTATCCACTCTCGGTCTGGAAACGAAAATCCCCTCTAGGGTATCAGGAATCAGGACAGACTTAAATCCTTTGAAAGCTTACTCATAACGTAAATCATCCACAGTGTCAGCACTAAAGAGCAAGTCGCTAGAGAGACCCACACGCCAGCTACGCCAAACAACCAGGCAAACAGATACAGCACAAGAGCAATTAACACGAGCTTACTGCCGGTCAGTATCGACGCCTCGCGCGGACGGTTAATGGCCTGGAAAAACGCCGCGCCCACCAAGATCAGCCCTTCGAACGGCAGCCCCCAGAAATAGAGACGCATGCCCTCAATCGCCACAGGCGTTAATTCAGGGTTATCGCCGGCAAAGATGTAGACCAGGTACTCTGGTACCCAATAGATAAAGGCAACACCCGCCAGCGCCGTTACCAGCGTCATGATGATAACGATTTTCAGGGTCTCAAAGACCCGGTCAAAACGCTTAGCCCCGGTATTGAAACTCAAAAGCGGCTGCGTGCCAAAAGCTATCCCTTCGAAAATGAGATAAAAGAGGGCTTCGGCATAACTGACCACACCATAAGCCGCCACATGGATAGCGCCGCCCACCCAAAGAAACGCCATATTGTGCAAGGTGAGCACGATAGACAGATAGAGGTTCATCAGGAAACTGGGAAAGCCCACTCTGAGGATATTAATGCAGTGGTCCAGATTAAGACGCATCTGCTGCCAGTTAATCCCTAGGCGTGTCTTAGACGTGAAGAAATGCTGCAGACAAAGAAGCCCGGTAACGGCCTGACAGATCATGGTCGCAATCGCCGCCCCGGCTAATCCAAAGGGGTAAACGACAATCAGGAGCCAGTCTAACAACACATTCAGGCATCCGGATATAATCAATACAACAGTGACAAATCCTGGCCTGCCATCGTTTCGCAGCAAAGCGGTAAAGGCGATGGCGAGGATGGGGAAGACGCCGAGGGCAAAATACCAAAACAGATATTCCAGAGCACTACTCAGCACCTCACCTTCGGCGCCAAGCCAGATCAGCACAGCCTCGCTCCATTGGGTACCCACCAGCGCAAAAACCACCCCCGCCAGCAAACAGAGGGTAAAGGCGTTACCCAACAGGTGTCTGGCCCGGCTAACGTCGTTGAGCCCGAGATTAATCGAGACTAACGCAGCAGCGCCCATGCCGATCAGGGCGCCGATGGCATAGAGAATGGCGCCCACAGGATAGGCCAACATCATGCCGGCCAGACCCACCTCGCCCAGATAGTGGCCCACAAACATACCGTCGATAGCCACATAGACGCCTGTCACCACCATAGAGAGAATGGTGGGAATGGCATAACGCCACACCAGTTTAGGGATGGGCTCAGTGGCTAAGGGAGAACTCTGGCTGCTTTCAAGCATAGGGGTTAATAAATCGACACAAACGGCTGTTGGGATGCGAAGATATCAGATAGCGAGCGGTTTAGATAGCTGCAGCAGCGCCGCTTCGATATCAGTCACATTGATAGCCGTTGAGGCGATCAATTCGAGACGAGAATCCAGACTATCATCGAGCTCCATCACCGTCAGTTGACCATCCACCAAGTTAAGCGCGGCAATCCCCTCATCGGTGATCACCACAGCCTTAAAACGTAAGCACTCCAGTCCCTTCACCCAGGCGATCAGCCCCTCGAAATCAAACTCAAACCGGCAATCGAACACCCAACCGGCACTATAGTTTCCCTCATGCTGATTACTGGCGCGGTAGATCCCCTGCTCGTCAAATGCAATCTCTGTTTCTGGTGCCTCTTCAAACGGCAGCGCTGGCCGCATCATAGCGTTAGCAGGCGCCTTGATCGCAGGCTGAGTGTGCCAGGCCGTAGCCCGATCAAAATAGTGGCTGCAAATAAAGACAAACAGAGATTGCTCACCCACCTTAGGTGTCTGCATCAAACTGACAGGTACGGGAGCTGCCGTGATCCCCTGCTGGGTTAAAAAACCTTGCAGACGCGTAAGATCCGCCTCATCGCTAAGATCCATCTTGGTCGCTAGGATAAGGTCGGCAATCCTTAACTGGTCGATGAACAGACTGCTCTGTAGATAACGATCATCTTGTAGTTTTCTCGGGTCCACCAGACAGATAGTGCTCTTTAGCGCGATCACCTGCTGAAAATGCCCCTGACTTAACACCTCGACGATCTCCTTGGGGTGCCCAAGACCCGTCGGTTCAATCAAGAGTCTGTCGGGTTTGGCCCGGGCAATCAGTTGATTCACCGCCACCTGAGTCGGTACGCCAGCGGCGCAGCACAGGCAACCACCCGCCACCTCTTTGATGGCGATCCCCGTATCACTTCCCTTTAACAGCTCGCCGTCTATGCCTATTTCACCAAACTCATTCACCAGTACGGCCCAGGTTTCATCGGCAGGCTTATTCGACAGCAAATACTTAATAAGACTGGTTTTACCTACGCCAAGAAAGCCGGTGATTACATGGGTAGGTATAGGTTTGAGGATCATGCAAGGCTCCAACATCAACAATCACTAGGACGGCGCGAGTGATAACAAGATACCACGACACGCCCTAGGATATATAAGGACTCAATAACACGGCAGGGCTAATTGGCGGCTCGTTTGGGTCAGTCTTTGTTTACTTTAGGGCCGCTCTTGTGTGTACGCCCCGCACCACGTTTCGCGCCGCCAGGCTTGCCCCCATTTGAACGCCCCTGGGACTTACCCTTAAATTTGCTGTTAAACTTATCGCGTTTTGCTGCCTTCGGCTGAGACGCACTCTCCAGCTCACGGTATCTGGCCGGTAGTGGCGCCCCCAGTTCATAGCCAGGCTCTACATGACGCGCTAGTGTCATGCCGATAAGGCTCTCTATGGTCGCCAGGGCGGCTTCATCTTTCTTGGCCACCAAAGAAATACTGACACCGCTTAACCCTGCACGGCCGGTACGACCTATGCGGTGCACATAATCCTGAGGATCATCTGGCAGCTCCAGGTTGATCACCAAAGGCAAGGCGGCAATATCCAGACCACGGGCGGCCACATCGGTTGCCACCAATACCCTGAGCTCACCAGCCTTAAACTGCTCTAACGCTCGATTGCGCGCCCCCTGGGTTTTATCACCATGAAATACGGCGTTTTTAATGCCATCCAGCGTCAATTCCCTGTGCAGGCGCTCGGCGCTCTCCTTAGTGTTCACAAACACCAGCACCTGCTGCCAGTTATGACGCCCTACCCATTCGGCGAGCAGCTCGGCCTTGCGACGGCCATCCAAGGTATAGACCTTCTGCTCTATCTTGGGGCCACTGCCTTGGCGGACAACGTTAATCCACTCAGGGTTATCCAGCATAGTGGTTGCCAGGGCTTTGACCTGCGGGCTAAAGGTCGCAGAAAACATCATAGTGGAATGAGGTTCAGCCAGCAGACGCTTGGTTCGCTCGATATCTTTGACAAACCCCATATCCAACATGCGATCCGCTTCGTCGATCACCAGATGCGCGACCTCGCCAAGATCCAGCGCCTGCTGACCAATCAGGTCAAATAGGCGTCCAGGGGTCGCTACCAAAATGTCCACCCCTTTGGCTAAAGCTTTACGCTGAGGATTGATGTTGGCGCCGCCATAAACGGCCAGGGTCGTCAGCTCGGTAAACTGGCTGTAGCGGCTGATACTCTCAGCGACCTGCATGGCCAACTCTCTGGTCGGGGTCAATACCAAGGCCGTGAGCTGTCCTAGCCTTCTTGGCTCATTCAGCAAACGCTGCAAGAGGACAAAGCTAAAGGCCGCCGTCTTGCCCGTGCCCGTTTCGGCACAGGCCATCAGATCCTGCCCAGCTAAGGCGCTGGGGATCACCTTGGCCTGCACCTGAGTCAATGCCTGATAACCACATGCCTCGGCAGCCTGAGCGAGCAGTGGGTTTAATGAGAGTGCATCAAAATTCATGGGGGACCTATGAGGTGACAAAAAGTGAGCGCGGAGTCTAGCAAAAATGCCGGACTAAAGGTATCGCTATATCGAGTAGGAAAGGGCTAGCTATCACGATTAACCACATAGCAGCGCTCAAACTCAACCAGCGATACAGGCCGTGAGTAGAGATACCCCTGGCCGAAATCGCAGCCGGCATTAGCGAGAATGTCATGCTGAAACTGAGTCTCAACACCTTCGGCAATTACCTTGATCCCTAATTTATGGGCCATCACTATGATAGCCTCACACAGGGCGACACCATCGCTATCTGATTCTAGGTGGCGAGTAAAGGATTGATCAATCTTGAGATAATCGATATCAAACTTTTTCAGATAAGCCAAAGAGGAATAACCTGTACCAAAGTCATCCAGTGACACCTGAATCCCAGCATCACGGTAGGCCAGCAGCTTATCTTTGACCCCCATGGAGGCATCGAGCAGCAAGCCCTCAGTGATCTCGACGCAAATCGCATTGCTCGATAGCTCTAAGTGACGCAGCAGCGCCAGCCATTCGGCAAAGGTATCTCCTTCATCACGGAACTGGATGGGCGACTTGTTGATACTGATCTGGATCTCAACGCCATACTGAGTGCGCCAACGTGCACTCTGCTGGGCCGCCTTCTCAAATACCCAGTTGCCGATATCGTTGATCAATCCCGTTTCCTCGGCGATAGGAATAAATTCACCCGGCGACACCAGTCCCCGCTCGGGGTGCTGCCAACGGATCAAGGCTTCCGCCTTGTAGACACCTTGCTTTTGCATATCGACAATCGGCTGATAATACAGCTCAAATTCCTTACGATTGATGGCATTACGCAAATCTTTAATCAAAGCCATACGATAGCGGGCGTACTCCTGCATCGAAGGGGTGAAATAGTGAAAACGATTGCGCCCCTGCTCCTTGGCGGCGTACATCGCCTGATCGGCATGCTTAAGCAAACCTTCGATACTGGTCGCATCGTCGGGATAGATGGTGATACCAATACTGGCACTGATATAGGCGGTTTCATCGCCTAAACTATAGGGTTCGGCAATCCGCTCCAGAATGCTCTGCGCCACCCGCTCGACGCCGCTGGGCGCATCAATGCCCGTCAGCACCACGGTAAACTCATCACCGCCTAAACGTGCCACCACATCCGACTCACGAATACAGCCCTTAAGGCGCTTCGCGGTTTCCTGCAGAAGCAGATCCCCCATATCATGGCCTAAGGTATCGTTAACCTCTTTGAAGAAATCCAGATCGAGAAACATCAGCGCAAAATGACTTTTATTACGATCGATTCGCAGTATCTCGGTACTTAAGTATTCCAGTAACATACGGCGATTAGGTAAGCCTGTCAGCGGGTCATAGTTAGCCTGCTTCCAGATGATCTGCTCCGCCTCCTTCTTCTCGGTAATATCGGAGAATAAGGCCACCCGGCGGTAAACCTCACCGTACTGGTCGAAAATGGTATTAATGGTGAGCCAGACCATGTATTCATCACCACTCTTGCTCTTAATCCAGAGCTCCCCCTGCCAATAGCCACTGTCGCGAATGGCGCGGTTCATCTCATCATATTGACTTTTGGGCGTCCGCGAGCACTGTAAGATACGGATATTTTTTTGCAGCGCCTCATCTTCTGTATAACCTGTGATTGAGGTAAAGGCGGCATTGATGGTGATGATGAACCCCTGGTCATCTTGCACGCTCATAGCTTCGCTCGAGTTGTTATATACAGATGCTGCCAATTCCAGTGACTCCTGCACCTGCTTCTGCTCGGTAATATCTGAATGCACGCCGCACATACGGGTAGGTAAACCATTGCGGTCCCGACTCACCACCTTACCCGTATCTAAAATCCAATGCTCTTCTCCGCTGTGGCTTATCAAGCGATACTCTATGCTGTGTTTTTGCGTCTCCCCTTTCAGATGGCGCTCGATAGAATTAAGCACCTCCATTCT
Source organism: Shewanella marisflavi (assembly GCF_002215585.1). Lineage (NCBI taxonomy): Bacteria > Pseudomonadati > Pseudomonadota > Gammaproteobacteria > Alteromonadales > Shewanellaceae > Shewanella > Shewanella marisflavi. The sequence goes on along the minus strand of NZ_CP022272.1, from coordinate 1,231,850 downwards.
GTCCTGGGGATGAATCGCGTCGATCCAGAGTCGACTATCCTGATTGAGCTGCTCCAGCTCACAACCCAGCACCCTGGCACACCATGGGTTACGTTTGGTTTGATTGCTCTTTATATCCCAATCCCACAGGCCAAGATCGCTACTCTCCAGTACCAAGGCTAGCCGCTCCTGACTGGTACGCATCGCCATTTCAGCCCTTTTATGTTCGGTAATATCGATAAAACCGGCGATCACCATATCCACCATATTGTGGGTGCGTCGACACCCAACCGTCAGGTGGGTATAAACAATCTCTCCATCCTTGGCAACGAAACGTTTATCCATCTCGTAAGCGTCAATCTCTCCCTTAAGCATGCGCTCAAACTGCTCTAAATCAGCATTAAGATCCTCAAAGTAGGTGAGTTCCGACCAGGTACGATTTAACAGCTCAGCCTCTGTGTATTTAAGCATCTTGCACAAGCGAGGGTTTACCTTCATCCAACGTTGATCGACTGAGGTAATGGCGATCCCCATGTTGCCGACATTAAACTGCGAACGAAAAATAAAATCGTCTTGTAGCAAAATCTTAGCGTCGCGCTCAATCTCCAGCCGCCTTGCAAGCAGCAGCCCGATCAACGCGGTCACCAAGGGGAAAATCAACATCACAGGTAGAGCGACCTGAAGCAGGAGCTCAACAAACATTGCGAATGGCACAACCAAAAGCAGAGAAAGTATTGAAAAATGGAGTAAAAAACCAAACAGATAGAGTTCGGTAAAAGTTAAATCGGCAATAGCACTCTTTCGATTGTAGCGCCAAATACTGCCAAACAAGGCGGAGGCAATGATGACGATTAGTCCAAGAAACATGCCCTCTCCACCTTGAATCAGGCGGTAAGCTGCGGCACACGACGCGGCAATAAAGGTCGGTAAGCCACCAAAAAAGAGACCACTAATGGCTAAGACGACTGAGCGGGTATCAATGAAAAAGCCCTCTTGATACTCCCAGGAGGTGACCATGATTAACACAGTCATGCCACCTATAACGACACCTATACCCAAACGCCACAATAGAAAATACTCGCTGCGTTGCTGACGAGGCACCGCATCGTAGATAAACACCAAAATCAACAAGAGTGCGGCATTTTGAGAAAGCGCAAATAAAATATCTTGGTTCATAGAGGATCTAAGGTTTTTATTATCAATCTGATAACATCAATCTGAGTGTAGCAGAAGCCCCACAAAAAAGGACTGACAAAAATCAGTTTAAGCCAATGATTTTGAAAGTAACTCACTCCTTCCTGCACAGCCTTCACTACAGGAGATCTCACCAAGATTGGCATAAGTTGCAGCGAGACACGCCGCAAATCTGCCCAATTGTAGCAATAAGGCTACAAAAATCATTAGAAAACACGAAGCTACGCAGTTGATCTCCCCTAAAAACCCCTTATCATGGGCGCATTAAGGATGCGCACTCTGCAAGGAATCTGATGCTGCAATTATTCACCACTTTTGGACTCAGCTTGAGCCTGCTGCTGACGCTTGTCAGTTTTAGCGTTACGGCCGAGACCCAATCTCAACTAGCCCCCCAAGTGGCCACAGAACCGACCAAAGTAAGACTAGCGGCGGAAGATAATTGGGCCCCATTTGCCGATCCCTATGGTAAAGGACTATCCCACAAGCTGGTTAAGCAGGCCTTCGCCCGCGTTGATATCGATGTCGATAGTATAGTGGTCTCCTACGCGAGAGGGGTGGTCATGACCAAACAAGGGCTTGTCGATGGGGTGTTTAACCTGCATAAAGAGCGTAAAACCGAGTCGGAGTTTATCTTCGGTAAACAGCCCCTGTTTACTGCATCGGCCTCTTTTTATCAAAATAATGCTCACCCGATAACGGCCGAAGACAAGTGGCACCTGCCCCAAGGATTTGTGGTCGGCATTATCAAGGGATATGAATACGGCGACGAGCTAGAGCAGCTGAATCAACTCAGATTGATCGAACTGGACAATCATAATCAGTTAATCAATTTACTACTGCTCAACCGTATTGACGCCGCCATTATGTATGACGAGGTTGCCAAGCAATACCTGCAGCAAATGGGGGTTGATCGAGTGATTGGGCCAAGCGTGCACAATCATACCGGCGATCTCTATGTCGCCTTCTCTAAACAGAGCCCCAATGCTCAGCACTATGCCGAAAAATTAGACCAGGGACTAACCGCTTTAAAACAAGATGGTAGTTATCAGGCAATCATGGACAGTCTCAAGGCGATCGGGACAGATTAGGGCGCGAGTTACAATAAGAATATGCTAAGCTAGCGCCTTTCTTTGTAGCCTAGGCATACGTGTAGATGAGCAGCAAGCAAGATAAATTCAGCGCCACCTTTCACTTCCCGGTTCAGATCTATTACGAAGACACAGACTTTTCAGGTGTGGTCTACCACCCCAACTTTCTCAAATATTTCGAGCGGGCTCGCGAGCATGTGATTGGGGCCGATAATCTGGCTCAATTATGGCATCAAGAAGGGCTCGGCTTTGCCGTCTACCGCAGTGACATGCTGTGCCATGAGGGCGTAGAATTTGCCGACATCATAGATGTGCGTACCCGCTTCTATTTTGAGAGTAAATACCGCACCATATGGCAACAAGAGATCTGGCGGCCTAATGGTAAGAAGCCGGCTGTTACGGCGCATATCGAAATGGTTTGTATGAACAAGGCAAGGCAACTGTCCCCAATGTCAGGGCCACTTATTGCCAAGCTGAGCCAAAGTTTTGATCAGCCTATTAGCCTGTAACATCTGCAGGCCTCAAAACGCGATGAAACTAAGAGGCCTGTTCACCTATGGGGCGATTAAGCCGGCGCCAGTGCATCTCTAGCTCTGCCGCCGTCATAGGTTTAGCGAAAATATCCCCCTGCACCTTATCCGCCCCCATATCTTTAAGCAGATTAAACACGCTCATCTGCTCCACTCCCTCAACCGTTACCGAGAAATCTAAGCCTTTCGCCAATTCGATGGCACTGCTAACTATATGCTGGGCTCGGGGATCAGATTCCAGTCCCATAAGAAACGCTCTATCTATCTTAACCTCATCCACAGGCAGATGTTTAAGGTAGGCCAAGGAGGAGTGCCCTGTACCAAAGTCATCGATGGCTACATTTACACCTGCGCGTTTAAGGCGATTCAATACCGCAACGGTGCGCACCATGTCTGTCATCAGCTGGCTCTCGGTGATCTCTATCGCCAACAGATTAGCGCTAAGGCCCTGCTGCTTAAGCCGTGAGATAATCCGCTCGCTAAGCTGCCTCTCACTAAGATCGTCAATCGCCAGATTGATAGCCACCTGCAACCTAATATTGCTCTCTTGCCAGCGCACCTGCTGCTGCAACACCTGATCGATCACCCACTGACTCAGCAGACTGATCATCCCGGCGCACTCGAGCAAGGGAATAAACTCCCCGGGAGAGAGTGTGCCCAGTACCGAACTCTCCCAACGGATCAAAGCTTCGGCATGGGTACAATTGCCCGTTGCCAGGTTATATTTGGGCTGATACACCAGATAGAGCTCATTCTGCTCAAGCGCCTTAGGGAAGCAACTGACTATGGTCAACTGCCTGTGCTGGCTGCGATCATCGCCCTCTCGGTAGGCGGCGATATAGTTGCTACTCTCCTTCGCTCGCACCAAGGCCAAATCCAGACGGCGCAGCATCTGGCTGACATCGGCGTGGTGTAAAGATAACTCCAAATATCCAATTTGCAGTTGCAGATTAATAACAGTCCCTTTGATACCGATTGGCTGCTGCAGACTCTGCTGCAAAACGCTAAGTTCAGCCTCACTCATGGGAGTCTTAAAATAGATCAGAAACTCATCTTCATTCATTCTCGCCAAGATATCTTTATGACCGATACGGCGCGCCAATCGCTCCGCCAGCGCCTGCAGCAGCTTATCTCCCAGGGAAAAGCCAAAGAGATCGTTTACATAACGAAAACGATGAATATCGATAAGCACAAACATACCGTGAGTCAGCGGCATCTTGCGAGTCAGCTCGGCCTTAAGACCGACCCGATTGAGCAGTCCGGTCAGCTTATCGCGCCCTTTTGGGGGAGGCAGTTGCTTGAGCAGATGCTGTAGCTGCACATACAAGGGAATGAAACGATAGGGAATGGAGACGAGGTTGAGGGGCTGGCGCACTTTATGTTGCTGACTCAGCTGAGTAACCAAGCTTTTAAGAAACTTAAGCTCAGTGCGCCTATGCCAGTAACAATAAATGATACCAGCGATGCCGATTGCTATCAGATATACAATTAACCAAATCAGCTCAGTCGCAGCCACGCTATCCCTAGTGCTTAAATGAAAGGAGAAACATCAAAAGCGGCTATGCCTGATGCATAGCTCGCTAGACTATTCATAACTTAACTTAATCGAATGATAATTATCGAGAAACTCATCCGATCCCAGATACTCAGGCGTCACAGGCAAACCACGTTTTACAAACACATCCAGACGCTCTTCCAGCTCATGGCCGGCACGTAGTTCGCCAGTGTAGAAGGCCGCAGAACGCACGAAATCCAGGTAGGTGACATGATCAGGAAGATAAGGGAGATCGGCCCAGCGCTCGACCACTTCCATCACCTCGGGTGAGAAGTCCCAGCTCTTGAGTACAGCGCGCCCCAGTGGGCCCTGCATCTTTCTCACCAAGGCTCTGAGTTGCTCGATACTGGTAAACAAGTGTGGGTTTGCCTCAGCCTCGGTTAACACAGGCAAGGCGCCGATATTGTGAACCAAGCTAGCCAGGGTCAAGGTGTCATAGTTTAAACCACACTGCTTATGGGTCTTAGAATACTTAAGCAGTAAGGCACAGGCCGCTGAAGTCACCTCAATGGATGAACGCCACACCTCATCCATCACCTCCCACACCATCTCGTTGGTCGAGATGAAGAGCTGCTCCATGGCTACCGAGGTGGCAATTGCCTTGATCTGAGTCAGGCCGATACGGGTCACCGCTGCATTAATGTTTTCGGCCTTAATGCCGCGGCTGTACATGGCACTGTTGGCCACCTTGATCATACGAGCCGAAATGGCAGCGTCTTGACCAATAATTTCGGCCACCTGCTTCGGGCTGGAGTCGGGGCGGGAGACCACCTCTTGAACGCGCATTGCTACCTCGGGCAAAGTGGGCAGAATTAGCGCATCCGCCTTTAACTTTTTGAGTAACCCAACCAGTAGTTGATGCTCGCTAGACATTCTAACTCCTTAAAAAACTATACCCTAAATGATGTTGCCACAGAGTATATCAGCACTCTTGCTAACCGCGATGGTAAAAATCACCCATCCAGTTAAGAATTTGTGTAATTTTAGCTAAGTTTCAGATTATAGGTTATTAATTGCCTTATTTTTATCAGAATATGAGGCCTTCAACCGCCTTTGCCACCTATTGAACATAAAATAATCAATTTCTGATTTGCATAAGCCTTGCCCCATTGAGTAAAATGCCCGCCCCAAGTTTGTTCGATACCTGTTAATTGAGAGAAATGATGTTTAAACCTGAGCTGCTGTCTCCTGCCGGGACCCTTAAAAATATGCGTTATGCCTTCGCATATGGCGCCGATGCGGTCTACGCAGGCCAACCGAGATATAGCCTGCGTGTCAGAAACAATGATTTCAAGATGGAAAACCTCGCAACAGGTATCCAAGAGGCCCATAGCCTAGGCAAAAAACTCTATGTGGTGAGCAATATCGCCCCCCACAACACTAAGCTCAAAACCTATATCAAGGATATGGAGCCTGTGGTGGCCATGCAGCCCGATGCGCTGATCATGTCAGACCCAGGTCTTATCATGATGGTACGCGAAGCCTTTCCGGATCAGACCGTTCACCTGTCAGTACAGGCCAATGCCATCAACTGGGCCTCGGTAAAGTTTTGGCAGCAGCAAGGCATCAAACGTGTGATCCTCTCTCGCGAGCTTTCGCTCGATGAGATCGAAGAGATCCGCCAGCGCTGCCCTGATATTGAACTCGAAGTCTTCGTCCACGGCGCCCTGTGCATGGCCTACTCTGGACGCTGCCTGCTCTCTGGCTATATCAACAAGCGTGACCCCAACCAAGGCACCTGCACCAACGCCTGTCGCTGGAAGTATGACGCCCACGAAGCAGTGCAAACCGAAACGGGTGACATAGTGGCGGTTAACCCTGAGGTGCAGATGCATAATCCAACTCTGGGCGAAGGTGCGCCGAGCAGCGAAGTGGTCTTGCTGCAAGAAGCCGGACGTCCGGGCGAATATATGCCCGCCTTCGAAGATGAACACGGCACCTATATCATGAACTCTAAGGATCTGCGCGCCATTCAGCACGTCGAGCGTCTGACTAAGATGGGCATAGATTCACTGAAAATTGAAGGTCGTACCAAGTCCTTCTACTATGTGGCGCGTACCGCCCAGCTCTATCGCCAGGCAATCGAAGATGCCGCTGCGGGCCGTGAGTTTAATCCAGCGCTCATGTATCAGCTCGAAGGACTGGCGCACCGTGGTTACACCGAAGGCTTCCTGCGTCGCCACGTACATGACGAGTACCAAAACTACGACTACGGCTACTCTATCAGCGACACCCAACAGTTTGTCGGCGAATTTACCGGCAAGCGCAACGTTAAAGGAATGGCGGAGATCGATGTGAAGAACAAGTTCTCCGTGGGCGACAGCGTCGAGTTGATGACGCCACAGGGCAACATGAATCTGACCATAGAACAGCTGGAAAACCGCAAAGGCGAGAGCGTCGAGGCAGGACTAGGTTCGGGTCACTTCGTCTACCTACCGGTTCCCGCCGAAGTCGAGGTTGAGCGCGCCATCTTGATGCGTAACCTCACCGATGGCCAGAGCACTCGCCAGCCCCATCCGTAAAACAACAGCAACAGCCCGAACCTTTCGGGCTGTTTTTTTATGAGCCTCTCCCCCCAAGCTTAACCCAACGGCCTTTGGACTCAAGCAGTCACTTGGGGGACCCTGGCATTTTTCCTATACTGCTTAGTAGAGACGAAGCTGGTGATTAGGCTTACTCTGTGCCTGTGCTATAATGGCCGGCCGACAGGCGGTCTGCCAAGACGCTTACCTGACGGGGTCATGACCCAAGGCACTAATAGAGATTTTTTAGAAGGCAAGACAAATAGATGGCATTACTGATCGACGACAGCTGTATTAACTGCGACATGTGTGAACCTGAGTGTCCTAACCAGGCGATCACCATGGGTGAAGAGATCTATGAGATAGATCCCAACCTGTGCACCGAGTGTGTCGGTCATTATGACAAGCCGACCTGTGTCTCTGTTTGCCCGATAGACTGTATCGATCCCGATCCGGCCCATGTGGAATCAGAGGATGAACTCCTGGTCAAATATCACCTGATCACTGGCAAGCCCATCGATTAACGCGCGAAGACGAAGCGGCGCCAACCCTTCGAGTGATGAATCACTCACCTCTAGAGCAACAAAAATAGAGATAAAAAATAGAGACAAAAAAGCGAAGCATTAGCTTCGCTTTTTAATGACTCATCAGCCGTTAGCTTAAGAGCTCATTTAGGCCCAAGGCATATTGGCCTGACGCTGTAACTGAGTTAGCATGCTCGCCGCCTGAGTGATACTTTGGCGCATAAACACTGGCATGGTATCGAACTCTATGCTCAGCAACAGGTTTTTCACCTCAAGCCCCAGCTCGGTATCCCCCTCAATCGCCAGACGGCGCTGGAAAAACAGGGTGTCGGGATCTTCCTTACCCGCAGCTATCAGCAGCAGCTCCTGACTGCAACCACTGAAACTCACCTCGGCTTCACCACGCTCTCTGACGAACAGTCGCTCATCGAAACTCACCTCGAAGCTAAGCTCCAGATCGGTTACCGAGATCTTCACCCAGCGATCATGCAAAAAATCCAGTTCGCCATCTTTAATCTGGGCTGACATCAGCAGATTCAATATCCGCTCCAACAACTGCGACTTGATCGAAAATGGAACTAAATTTAAAGGCTTGGCTATAACTTTTGGCCCATATTGCAATAGATGTTTGGCCATATTTGCCAACACACTTCGCTGCATGACTGAGGTTCTCCTACTCGATTTGAAGACCGATATAATGAGTTCGATCTATATTTTGCTCGATTCCCGACAATAACTATCGGAAGTGATACGGAAATCAATTTTAACCAGATTTTATGATCACAAACCTGTTTTACATCAAGAATTGTTCAGCCATTCCCTTTTACACTTCACACTTTTTAAGAGAGAACAGCATATGGAACTTCTTTGTCCGGCGGGTAACCTTGCCTCACTAAAAGTCGCCTTAAACGCCGGTGCTGATGCCGTCTATCTTGGGCTAAAGAATGACACTAACGCCCGCTCCTTCGCTGGGCTTAACTTTACACCAGAGAAATTAGCACAAGCCGCTAAACTCACCCAACAAGCGGGCAAGAAGATCTTTCTGACCATCAACACCTTCCCCAAACCTGGCGAAGAACAGCGCTGGTACCAGGCGATTGACCTGGCAGCCAACACAGGTGTGGATGCGCTGATCATGGCTGATCTCTCCCTGCTTGATTATGCCCATAGCCGCTACCCCCATCTGCCTTTGCACTTATCGGTGCAGGCCAGTGCCACCAACTTAGGCGCCCTAAGCCTCTATAAAAAAGAGTTCAATATCGAACGTGTGGTGCTCCCCCGTGTGTTGTCGATGAAGCAGGTAAGAGATCTCGCCAAGGTAACCCCTGTGGATCTGGAGGTTTTCGCCTTTGGCAGCCTGTGCATCATGGCAGAAGGACGCTGTCATCTCTCCTCCTATGTAACGGGACAATCCCCTAACACGGGTGGCTCCTGCTCACCGGCTAAGCATGTGCGCTGGCAGGAGGTGGGTAATAACCAGCAGACGCGGCTCAACCATGTGTTAATCGATCAATCGAGTAAAGATGAACAGATGGGTTACCCCGTGGTTTGCAAGGGGCGATACACCACCAGCGACAGTAAAGAGGCGACCCATCTGCTGGAATCACCCACCAGTCTCAACACCCTCAGCCTAATCCCTGAGCTAGCCAAGGCGCGGGTGGTCTCGCTCAAGATTGAAGGGCGTCAACGTAGCCCAGCCTATGTCGAGCAGGTCACCCGCGTGTGGCGTCAAGCAATCGATACTTACTTAAATGACCCGCAGGCCTATACCACACAGGCCCAATGGGATAACGCCTTAGCAAAAGTCTCCGAAGGGCAGGTCACTACGCTCGGCGCTTACGAACGTACCTGGCAATAACATCGAGCAATAAAGATAAAAGGATAACAAGATGAAAACCTCATTAGGACCGATTCAATATTGCTGGCCCAAAGACAAGGTGGTCGAATTTTATCAAGCCGTGGCGCAAAGCAATGTCCCACTCATCTACTTGGGCGAGACTGTCTGTAGTCGTCGCCGCGAGCTAAAGTTCGGCGATTATCTGGCCTTGGCGAAGATGCTAAAGGACTCAGGTAAGGAGGTGGTGCTCTCCACCTTAACGCTGATTGAAGCTCAGTCTGAATTTACTGAACTCAAGAAGCAGGTAGAAAATGGTGAATTTACCATAGAGGCCAACGATATCGGTGCCATCTATCTTGCCAAAGAGCAGGGATTGCCCTTCGTTTGCGGTCCCAGCATCAACAGCTATAACGCCGCGACACTGAAGAAATTTGCCAGTTGGGGCATGCAGCGATTCGTCATGCCGTTGGAGTTATCAAAGGCATGGCTCACTCAGGTGCTTGACGATCTCGCGCCGCGAAACGTTGAAGTGGAAGTCTTTGGTCATGGTTTCATGCCGCTGGCGCACTCGGCACGCTGCTTTACCGCTCGCCACAAAGGGCTGACTAAAGACAAGTGCCAAACCATCTGTATCGAAAACCCGGAAGGCCTACTGGTGCAAACTCAGGAAGATCAGCCACTGCTGCGATTGAACGGTATTCAGACTCAATCGGCAAATTATATGGATCTCTGCGGCCAGCAATCCCAGATGCAAGCGATGGGAGTCGATTATTTCCGAATCTCGCCCTCTTCCATGGCATCCATCGCCTTGGCAGAAACCTTACCCACAAAATCGGACAAGCAGGATATGCAGTGCAATGGCTACTGGCATCAGCTACCGGGTCTGGCACTGAGCGAGTAACTCACAACAAGACGCCGAAGCGCCGGGGAAAACTTAGGCGATTCGGCGTGCTTCTCTCTGAGTCCACACCAAAGAAAACAACCAAAGCATATAACTGAGCAACGCCCCCCACTCCACCATCACAGGCCAGCGCATATCGGGTCTGGGCTCTACCATCACCATATCTTGATAAAACCAAATGCCGCTGGCAACCACACCTTGATCGCTATGCGCCATCAAGATAAAACTCGACAAGAACCCTAAAGTCAAAAGGCTCAGCACCAGGCTACCACGCAGGGCAAAGCGCTTTGGGCGGCGCCAATGACGTAGCAAATAAACCAGATATAAGACAACACACAGGGTAGAAAAATAGAAGAAGTACTCAATACCCAGTATGTGTAAATGGTAGACATTGATGGGAAACAAACCGACGCAGGTCAGCGCAAACAGTGACAAAACCAAAAGCAAGAAACTGGTTAGTACCCAGGGACCATCACTATTTTGCAGCGCAAACAGGGCAAAGAGCGTCAAACTCAAACTACCGAAAAACAGACCACCATTAAACACCACGGCCAACTCTGAATGACCATACTGGCCAAGCTCACTCAAGGAAAAATTATAGAAACTAAACCCCTGGCCACTATAGTCGCTAAAGCCTAACACAGCGACGACCAAGCCAATGAGATGTCCTACGAGTCCAAGCAAGCCAAACCTAAATGCTAATTTAGACAGTTTCTGCTCTTTTGAAGTCATAGGGTCCTTATATTTTGTATTCATCATTGCATAACCATATATGGAATCAGAAATTTATGCCGAGGTCTAGCGCATATTTCTAACACTCACTGGATAAAATCCAAACAACATTCACTCATACTAATACTAGAGGTTCTGGTTCAAAAACCGTCACCAACCACCTCGCTCCACGTTAACACACAAAGCACAGCTGCATAACTTTGTTTTTAAAAGAATTTAACTATTTTTCACCTAGCGCACCCGACGCATTTTTAGGTACAATATAAATAGTCATAAAGTGCTAATAACTATGCTGCAAAGGTGAAACGGCTTACCAAGCATTATAATCGTTTTACATCACTGGACTTAGGGGGTAACCTTCCCCGCTTACGCTTGAATGGATATTCAAAGTGTATTGATTAACGGATATTAGATTAGATGGCTACCCGAAGTTGGGAAGCAAAAATATAGGCTAAATAAAGTGGCTGAAAAACAAACCCATAACATAAAAACACTGCTGACGTTTCTAGTCCCATCTATTATCGGACTGTTACTGTTCATGACTCCCATTAGCTACCAAGATGCCATTACGATTCCCATCGCCATCGTATCTAAAGGGCTACAAAACCTATTAGGTGACAGCATAACCGCGATCGTCACCATCATAGTTGTAGTAACGGCTCTTGCCACTTTGGCCTGCAAACTCTTTAATCCCAAGATACTGACACGTTACCCCTTTTTTAAGGCACTGCTTAATGTCAGTCCCATGTGGACATTAGTTCGCCTATTAGGTGCCATCTTTATCGTACTGACTTTTACCGGCACTGGCCCGGAGGCGATTCACTCAGGTAATACTGGGGCCTTGGTGCTCAATGACCTGTTACCCGTCCTATTCTGTGTCTTTATCTTTGCCGGTATGCTGTTGCCGCTGCTGCTCAACTTCGGCTTGCTTGAGCTCTTCGGTACCCTACTCACCAAAATCATGCGCCCCGTGTTTAACCTCCCGGGTCGCAGCGCCATCGATTGCATGGCCTCTTGGTTGGGTGATGGCAGTGTCGGTATTCTAATGACCAGCAAACAATATGAGTCACGCTTCTATACTCAAAGAGAAGCGGCTGTCATAGGTACCACCTTCTCGGCGGTCTCTATTACCTTCTCTCTGGTGGTGATCTCTCAAGTTAAACTGGAACACCTGTTTGTTCCCTTCTACCTAACTGTGTGTCTAGCTGGTATTGTTGCCGCGATTATTGTGCCTAAACTACCGCCACTTTCGTGGAAAAAAGATCACTACATAGACGAGACACCACGCCATCCTGATGATGAAGTGATCCCACAGGGCAAAGGCGTATTCGCCTGGGGTTTGGAGCAGGCACTGGCTAAGGCAGCCAAGGCCAATGGTATAGGACATACCTTTAAAGATGGCCTGAAAAATGTCATCGACATGATTTTTGGTGTGATCCCTGTGGTCATGGCCATAGGCACAGTAGCCTTGATGATCGCCGAATATACGCCGATCTTCGACTACTTGGGCATGCCTTTCATCCCATTACTCGAGCTACTACAGGTACCGGAAGCGACTGAAGCCTCTAAAACCATAGTGGTGGGCTTTGCTGACATGTTTATTCCCTCTATTCTTGCCAGCGCCATCGAGTCAGATATGACACGTTTCATTATCGCCGCCATGTCAGTCACCCAGTTGATCTACATGAGTGAAGTGGGCGCCCTACTGATTGGCAGTAAGATACCGGTGAATATCGCAGAGTTGTTTGTGATTTTTATCCTAAGAACCTTGGTCACCCTACCTGTGATTGCAGGTGTCGCACACCTCATTTTCTAAAGAGACTTCATCTCATCAAGGGCAGCTTAAGCTGCCCTTTTTTATGCCTGCCACACAACAATATCTTATTCATTCAATTCGCAATTTCGCAAAACACTTCTAAACTTAAACACTCATAAGCAGCCTATTTGATCGAATGTTCTCGACGGAGATATTCGGCGACATATCTTGTCAAGCTATGCGGATATACCAGTAACACCTGCGATCAAGCAAAGGACACAAAGGCTAACCATAAGGGCCAAGTAATGCATTGCAAAAACACCTATTTCGGCGCGCTTCAATGAGAGCAATCATTCTCTTCCTGTTGTGCTTAGTCAGCAGCCGTTGCCTAGCCTTCAGCTATCAGCCCCAATTTGACTCTTTCGGCGCCAAAGAGGGGCTGTCGATGAACACCATCACAGATATCGTCAATGACAAAGAAGGACATCTGTGGATAGCAACTCAGGCCGGGCTTAACCGCTATGATGGTAAGCACTTTAAGATATTCGATACCCGCGGCGATGAGTTCGGTCCTTCGGCGAGATTTATTAAAAAGCTACATTTTAGCCGCAGCACACTATGGGTGATCACCCGCAACGACGGCATCAATAGATACCATGAAAAGAGCGGAACCTTTGAACTCTTTAACAGCAACAACAGCCCATTGCCCGATGATATTATCGATCTTAACGAAGACGCCCAAGGCAATCTGTGGATAGCCACAGCAGACAATCGCCTGCTTTACTTTTCACCGACCAGCAACAATGTGCTGGCGACTCTGGAGAGTACAAACACCCCAGGCCTGCCGAGTGGACGCATCAACACCCTATATCGCGATCCTCAAGAGCGGTTATGGGTAGGCACACTCAATGGGCTGGCCAGCCTTAAACAGACAGACAATGTATGGCAAGTCACTCCTTACGGCCAAGAGGTACTGCGTGGGGTTGCTGCCATCGAGGCGGGCAAGAGCAATACACTCTGGGTAGGCACCCAAACCAGGGGACTGTTTTTACTCGATATCACCAATGATCAAACCAAGGCGATCAGCGCCGTACCTGCTAGCCCCAGCTTTTCCATCGCCGCCCTTAAGCGAGATAAGTTTGGTAGCCTATGGATAGGCTTTCGCGCCCAAGGGTTGGCAAGGTACAACCCTAGCAGCAATGAGATCCACAGGCTTAATTCGGCCGCCGAAAACCGCTACAGTATCAACAGCCCGGTAATCACCTCGCTCTGGATTGATAACGAGCAACAGCTGTGGATAGGTAGCAAGGGCGGCGGCATGAGTAAAACCTTTTTAGACGCCCAGTATTTCGGCCATATTCACGGTTTTAGCTTCAGTGACAACAACCTGCTCAATGTGGATATCCGCAGCCTGCTAGAAGATAAACAAGGTACGCTATGGGTCGGTACCGCCAACGGCGTTTACCAAGGACAAAAAAATCCCTCCGGAGAACTCAGCGGCTTTGTGCCCTTCCACCCGCAAAACCCCATTCTGGGGCGAAGTTTTATCAGCTTCATCAAGGAAGATGCCTCCGGCCAACTCTGGATCGGCACTCGGGGAGATGGCCTCTTTATCTATACCTCAGACAAACAGAGCTACATACATTACCAAGCGGATGCCAACAGCCCTAACAGCTTGCCAAGCAATCAGCTGTACGCGCTCTATTTCGACCAGCAGGGCACCCCTTGGGTCACCAGCAGCGATGGCGGTGCCGCCAAATATGAGGGGATAACAAAGGGGTTTGTCACCGTCCCTTTGCCTATCACCACCATCACAGACATGCTGCAAGATAGCGAAGGGAATTACTGGCTCACCTCATCACGTGACGGACTGATTAGACTGACAGCAGACGGTGAAATCACCCATTTCTCCCTGCATACCAGCCACCCTATTCCCAAGAAGCACCTCTTCTCCATCGTCGCCGATAACAATCATATTCTGTGGATCGCCAGCAACGAGGGACTGTTACGTTTCAATACCCAAGACTTCAGCAGTCGTCTGTTGACCACGGCCGATGGCCTGATCGACAACACCATCTATCTGTTGTTTGCCGATCAGCGTCGTCACCTTTGGCTGGGCACCACCAAAGGGCTAACCCAACTCGACCCCGACACGCTGCAGACCACCAACTACACAGATATCGATGGTATTCAGGACAACGAGTTTAACTTTGGCGCCGCGGCGCTGGGCAATAACAACACTCTCTACCTCGGGGGCGTCAATGGTTTCAACCATTTCAATCCGGCGCAGATCCCCCCTCGCCAGCCGCCCACTATGCCGGTGATCAGCGAGCTGTTTGTGCTGGACCAGGCTCACCCACTGCCGGATATGATGCATTCAACGCCCCGTTTGCCACCTGCTTTAACCCTGGCCCACACGGCTGATATCTTCTCTTTGCACTATCACAGCCCAGATCTACACAACGCTACCCGGCTCAGTTATGAATATCGTCTGCTTGGGTTAAATGATACTTGGATCACCAGCTCACCAGAGCAGGTCACCTACTTTACCGGCCTTAATCCCGGCCACTATCTATTCGAGATCCGGGCCAAAGATATCAATCAACAATACAGCCCTGTCAGGCGGCTAAAGATCATGCTCGATCCGCCGCCCTGGCAATCCCCCTTCGCCTACACCTTCTACTTCATGCTGACCTTGATGTTGGTGAGCATCATCTTCTTTCGTAAGTGGTCTCAATATCAGCAACAGGCACTATTACTAAAAGAGGTGGCGCAGAGCGAGCAGCGACTACAACTGGCACTCTGGGGCAGCGGTGATGAGTTTTGGGACTGGAACATTCCCAAGGGTATCGCCACCCGTACCAACACCTTTTTGCAGTATCCCGAGCAAGATGGAGAGCTTAAAACAACTATCACCACCTGCGTGCATCCTGATGATATTCGAAAAGTTTCACGAGTAGTAAAAGAGTGCTTGAGCGATCAAATAGATAAGTTCTCTCTCACCTATCGCGGTCTGGCACCAGGTGGGAAGTGGCTCTGGGTACTCAATCGCGGTCAGGTAGTCGAGCGCGACGAACAGGGCCGCCCCCTTAGGGTGGCCGGTACCATTAAGAATATCCAACAGCAGAAAGAGACGGAACATGCGCTGCGAGAACTCAATCAACAACTTGAGCAGCGAGTCATCGAACGCACCCTAGAGCTGCAGATGCGTAACGATGAGTTAAAACACACACTCGATGAGCTGGAACATACCCAGGGCGAGTTGATGGACAAGGAGAAGATGGCGGCCCTTGGCGGCTTGGTAGCCAGTATTACCCATGAGGTCAACACTCCCATAGGGATCAGCGTCACCGCCGCCTCCCACCTGCAGGAGAGCGTCAAACACTTCGACCAGCTCTATCGCAAAGGCGAGATCACCGAAGAAGACTTCGAGCAATACCAAACCGAGGTGGCAGAATGCTGCCGACTGGTGCTGGCTAACCTAGAGCGCGCCTCAAAGCTTATCGCCAGCTTTAAGCAGGTCTCGGTGGATCAATCCCATGAAGATGTACGCGAGTTTGACCTGCATGCCTATCTGGAAGAGATCTTTATCTCCCTCAACCCTATGTTGTCGCGTACACCGCATCAATATCATTACCACTGCCCTGAAAAACTGATCATCAACAGTACACCGGGAGCCTTCTACCAGATCATCAGTAACCTGTTTAACAACTCGGTGATCCATGCCTATCCAGATGGCAAGGCGGGGCAACTAAGCCTTGAGGTGGAGCGCTGCGAGAATGGGATACGTATCACCTATCAAGATGATGGCTGCGGCATGTCAGAGGAGATCCAGGCCCAAGTATTTCAACCTTTCTTTACCACCAAACGGGGTAAAGGCGGCAGTGGCTTAGGAATGAATATCGTCTCCAACATAGTCACTCAGGTACTCAAGGGGGAGATAAGCATCACCTCTCGACAAGGTGAAGGCAGTACCTTTGTCATCACTCTGCCTGACAGCCTCATCGTGCGCTAGCCGTCATCAGGCTGCAATAATTTGTTCATCCCTTAGTCAAACTCCCCTCTTACTCTGCTGCTATGGAGAGGCTGTTTTTCGACAGCCTCCGCGCCAAACACAGTGAGCCATCCCATGCAAAAGATGATTTTTACCGTAGATGATGTCGTTGCCACCAACCTGCCTAAGATCAACCAAATTCCCTGGCTGGCCCCACCCACCAAGGCGCTGCTGCGCTACTTTTTGATGGAAAAGGAGTGTCATGCCATCACCCAGGAGTTTGCCTATCTCGAGGGAGTCGATTTTATCGAGCAGGTACTGGCCAGCTTCAACTTCACCTATAGTGTGCCCAGCACTGAGGTTGAGAATATCCCCAGCGAAGGCCGGGTGGTGATCTATGCCAACCACCCCATTGGCTCGCTCGATGCCCTGGCGATGATCAAACTGATCAGCAAGGTGCGACCGGATATCAAGGTGGTGGCCAACGAGCTGTTGATGACGCTGGAGCCACTACATTCCATCCTATTACCTGTGCGTAACATGACAGGCGGCACCCCCAAACAGCATCTGGATAACATCCACCACCATCTCAAGAGCGAAGGCGCCCTGCTTATCTTTCCTTCCGGCGAGGTCTCGCGTCTGCGCCCCAATGGCGTCAGGGATCTGCACTGGCACAGCGGCTTTTTAAAGATTGCCAAGGCCTGTCAGGCGCCGCTGCTGCCCATGTTTGCCGACGCCAAGAACTCGGCCACCTTCTACGGCGCCTCGATGATCTACAAGCCCTTGGCCAGTCTCTTGCTGGTGAAAGAGATGTTTAAACAGGCTAAACGCACCATGCCGCTACGTATCGGTCAGCTGATCCCCAAGGAGATAGTGGCCAGCAGCGACTTCCCGCTCAAGACCCAAGTAAAGCTGCTCAAGAACCATCTCTATCGCATCGGCAAGAACCGTAGTCCGCTATTTAAGACACAGAATGCTATCGCCCATCCCGAGTCGCGCAGCGATCTGATTGAAGCCCTGTCTCAGTGTGAACTGCTGGGCGAGACCCATGATGAGAAACTCATCTATCTCTATCGCCACAAGCAGAGTAATCCCATCATGCGAGAGATAGGAAGGCTGCGTGAAATCGCCTTTCGCGCCGTGGGTGAAGGCAGCGGCAAGCGGCGAGATACCGACAGATATGACGCCGACTACCTGCACCTGGTACTTTGGGATCGCAAGGTGCTGGAGATCGTCGGCGCCTATCGTTTTGCCAGCGCCAAGAACCTCTACCAAAGCGAGAACCAAGGCCTCTACAGTCAATCCCTGTTTCAGTATCGGGACGAGTTTGCCCCCTACTTCGAACAGGGCTTGGAACTGGGACGCAGCTTTGTGCAGCCCAAATACTGGGGTAAGCGCAGCCTGGACTACCTCTGGTTCGGCATAGGCGCCTTCCTCGCCAAAAATCCCGACTATCGCTACCTGTTTGGCCCTGTCTCTATTAGTAATGCCCTACCCGAACAGGCGAAGGCTATGCTGGTCTATTTCTATCAGGCACATTTTTGCCCGTTACAGGAACTGGCCCATGCCAACAGCCGTTACCGCTTTACCCCTGAGCAGCATGAGCAGCTCGATGCCCTCTTTCCTGGCGAAGACTATCAGACGGAATTTAAGCTGCTCAAGCAGGCGCTGGCCAGCATGGGCGCGGCGGTCCCTGCCCTGTACAAGCAATATGGCGAGCTGTGCGACGGTTTAGGTGTGAGCTTCCTCGATTTTGGTATCGACCCCGAGTTTGGCGACTGTATCGATGGCCTGGTGCTGGTCGACACCCATAAGCTTAAGGCCAAGAAACGTGCCCGCTACATCGACTGCCATCTGCCGGAGCTCAATACTGGCGGTGAAGAGAGCCTGCTCAAGTAGTATTTTTAGCTAAGAGATAGTAAAAAAGACGCCTCATGGGCGTCTTTTTTATGACTAAATATTGAGACTAACCATGATCATCGAAACGCCTCAACAAGGCGCGATAGATCTGATACAGGCGCACTATTTCAGCAATCTCCACCCGCTCATTGACCTGATGTATGGTGTGATTGGGCAGACCCAGCTCAATCACCTGGGTCTGAGGCGATGATAAGAAACGCCCATCCGAGGTACCACCAGAGGTAGAGAGACGCGGAAAGCTGGCAGTTACCTCAAAGATAGCCGACTCCACCTGGGCGATCAGGCTCTGGCCATCATTTTCCTGGGTGTGATAGGGCTGACAGCCACGCTCCCACTGCAAGCAGATAGCATCCTCACCCAGCGCCAGATCATCGAGGCAACGCTGAATGCGCTCAATGATGTCCCCTTGACTATAACGATAGCTATAGCGGATGTTGAAGCAGATCTCGCAGCTTCCAGGGACAATATTGTCGGTAAATTCCCCCGAGTCCACATGGGTGACCTGCAGGCTGGTGCCGGGAAAATCGTCGCTGCCCTCGTCCCAACTGAGGGCCTCAAGCGCCTGCATCACCCGCGCCGCCATATGCAGGGCATTCACCGCCTTCTTAGGATAGGCCACATGTCCCTGTTTGCCCTTCAGACTGAGGCGTGCAGAGATGGCGCCGCGCCGACCTATCTTAATCACATCACCGGCGCGCTTATCGGCGGTGGGCTCAGCGACCACACAGTATTTGGGCAAACGCCCCAGAGCCGCTAGACGCTCCACCAAAGCCAGGGTACCAAACTCGGCCTCCCCCTCTTCGTCACTGGTGACGATAAACTGCCAATTAGCCCTCGGCATTCCATGACAATTGATATGATCTTCTACCGCCGCCAACATGACGGCAAGCCCAGATTTCATGTCCACGGCGCCGCGCCCAATTAACAGATCCCCCGCCAGAGTAGCGGCAAACGGCGGGCTCAGCCAACGGCTCAGATCTCCAGGCGGCACCACATCCGTATGACCTGCCAATGCTAGCAGCGCCGGACGCTCATCCAGTTCGGCCAACAGATTACTCACCCCTTGGTCTTGATAATGGGATACCTTAAAACCCAGTGCCGCCAATTTAGCGCCAAGCCACTGCTGGCAACCGGCATCTTCCGGGGTGATAGAGCGCCGCCGAATCAGTTCGCTGGTGTAACGCACCGCTTTATGTTGATTCAAATTCAGCTGGCTTAATTGGGGAGCCAATGACATAGAATTCATCCTATTCCTCAGGCGTAGCGATAGTCCCAGCCATTAGAAGGCAAGCCCATGACATTTATGTGAAATTTAGATGGTCATTTGTTGAACATTCATTTATCTGTTATAACTTGAACAAGGATGATATTTCACCAAAGTCTCTGAGATATATACAAAACTCAGTAAAACCTAAGCCCATTAGGAGTTGGCGATGACAATACGGGTAGCGGAGATCATGAGCAGCAGGGTCGTCACCATAGAGATGGATGACAGGCTCACTATAGTCAAAGAGATCTTTGACAGCGCCCCCTTTCACCACCTCTTGGTTATTGAGAACGACATCTTGCAGGGCGTCTTGTCGGAGCGTGATTATTTACGCACTCTTAGCCCTCATATCGGCAGCATAGGTGAGA
The DNA here is from genome assembly GCF_002215585.1 of Shewanella marisflavi. NCBI lineage: Bacteria > Pseudomonadati > Pseudomonadota > Gammaproteobacteria > Alteromonadales > Shewanellaceae > Shewanella > Shewanella marisflavi. Next base: position 1,211,683 of record NZ_CP022272.1, on the reverse strand, counting down.
CAGAGCGTGACAGCGACACCCTGCAACGCCGCGCCCATCAGGTCATGACTCGCGACCCCATCACCATAGCGCCCGAGGCCGATATCAAGACCGCCAGCCAGCTAATGTTGGCCCATAACATAGGTTGCTTGCCAGTACTGAGCTTTAACAAAATCGTTGGCATCATCACCTGGAAAGATCTGCTGCGCGCCTTCAGCCAGGATGAGGTAAACCCAGAGCGGCCATAGCGCTCGTTTGTCTCAACCAAGGGCTGAATTAGAAGCCTTACTCGAATCCCTTGGTGAAAATCCTCTTAAAAAAGCCTTAATCGAAAGCCTTAAACAACAAACCCAGGTCAAATGACCTGGGTTTATCTTATCGGCGTCGCGGCTAAACCAATAGCCTTGGATTCGATATAGGCTTAAATCGCCCAGCCACCCATATAGAAGACCACCAGACCGATAGTGATGGCTAACACACCAGGCTTCAGTGCGCGCCACTCACCGCTGGCCAGACGGCCGATCACTAAGGTCACAAAGCCCAGCATGATACCAGTCACGATATTGCAACTTAGGATGATAAACACGGCGCAGGTTAGACCGGCCATGGCATCGATCTTGTCATCGAAATTCAGCTTAGTGACGTTACTTAGCATTAATAAGCCCACATACATGAGCGCAGGCGCCGTGGCATAAGCCGGTACCAGGTAGCTCAGTGGCGCCAGGAATACCATTAGCAGGAAGAGTACGCCGACGATAGTTGCCGTCAGGCCCGTCTTACCACCAGCGGCAGTGCCCGCCGCCGACTCGATATACACGGCTGCTGGCGCGCCGCCAACGGCGCCCGCAAAGATGCTGCTCACCGAATCAGAGGTCAGCGCCTTACCGCCGCCAACAATATTGTCTTTCTCATCCAAAAGCTCTGCCTGACCTGCCACAGCGCGGATGGTGCCGGTCGCATCAAAAATCGCCGTCATCACCAACGCCAGCACAATAGGCAGTACCACAGGGTTTAACGCCCCCATGATATCCAGCTGACCGATAAGCGACTTGTCAGACATCAAATCTGGCAGGGCAAAGAAACCTTGATAAGTCACGCTTGAGTCAAACACTAGGCCAAAGAGTGACAAAGCGATGATCACCAATAAGATACCACCTGGAACACCGCGTCGCTCAAGGCCTATGGTAGCTGCAAGGCCAATCACAGTGGCGATGACAGGCAAGCTATGAATGTCGCCAAGCTTTACTGGCAGGCCAGCATCGTTAGCCACGATCAGGTTCACGCTGTTTGTGGCGATAAGTAGCAGGAACAGGCCGATACCGATACCTGTACCATGGGCGATCCCCTTAGGTAGGTTGGTTAGTACCCACTGACGCACACCGGTTACGCTCACCAAGGTGAATACCACCCCCATAAGGAAGATGGCGCCCAGAGTCACGGGAATCGAGATCCCCTGACCCAGCACCATGCTAAAGGCGGTAAAGGCGGTCAGAGAGATGGCGCAGCCAATCGCCATCGGCAGATTAGCCCACAGCCCCATCAAGAGGGAGCCGAAGGAAGCAATCAGACAGGTGGCCACGAAGACGGCGCCGGGGTCGAAACCCGCCGCGCCCAACATGTTAGGCACCACGATCACCGAATAGACCATGGCAAGGAAGGTGGTTAAGCCGGCAATCACCTCTTGGCGCAATGTGCTACCACGGGCGGTAATGGCGAAATAACGGTCAAGCAAGGAGCTTGCAGGTACAGCGGGTGTAGCGAGAGTCTGTTCAGACTTCATAGTAGTTACCTTTTTTGATCTCTTAATTTGGAAGGCTATGGCAAGTTAGAGCCCCAGGACAGATATCCATGGGTGAGAGATCCACTAAGTACTTATTGGTGTACCTTACGTGACCTGCAAATCGGTAACTGAGGAAATACCGACCTTTTCAGGTAAGCAAATACTTACCTATAACACAGCCTTTGTTGGCGGCGCATTCTACAGCAAAGCAGGGCGGATAAACTAGAGCGAGCTAACAATTCGCCAAACTTTTGTTCAACTTTCGTGCTAATGCTTTTTAAGGCTGAGATGGCACCAACTATTGCTGACACTCCCTCACAGGAGATGAACAATATTTCAAGCGATATCAGCACGTTAATTAACTAAAAATTCCAGCCCCCTGCTACAACTCAATTTTATTCATATTTTTTCATAACTTGTCACTCTTGGTTCATCCCCAGCATCACCCCTATTCATATCCCTTCTCTACCATGCAGGCATAGACAAAGATCAACTAAGAGAGTCTGTCATGTCATCACACCCAATAAGCGAAACACCAAAGCAAGATAAGGCCAAAGAGCTCAAAGCCCTTAGTTTCATCATAGTGCTGCTCTTCCCTATGCTGACCGTCACGGGCATTAGCGCCTATGGCTTCATTATCTGGATGATCCAGGCCTTTGGCGGCGTCGTCGCCCATTAACCCATTACCAACTTGAGAAAGGATCTTGCTATGAAGTGGTTTATCACCCTTTGGCGTACCCTCAATAAGCCCGCCAAAACCCTTACCCTAGGTGCCATAAGCCTGTCAGCCTTCCTGATGGGCGTCATCTTCTGGGGCGGCTTTAACACCGCGCTGGAGGCAACCAACACAGAAGCCTTCTGCATCAGCTGCCACAGCATGGAGAGTAAGCCCTACCAGGAGCTGCAAAACACAGTGCATTGGTCGAATCACTCTGGCGTACGTGCCACCTGCCCCGACTGTCACGTTCCCCACAACTGGAGCCGTAAGATAGGACGCAAGATAGAAGCATCACACGACATGTGGGGCTGGCTGCTGCAAACCGTTAACACAGAAGAGAAGTTCGAGGCCAAGCGCCTGGAGATGGCGAGCCGCGAATGGAAACGTTTCGATCGCGATAACTCCCTCGCCTGTAAGAACTGCCATAACTACGACTCGATGAAGTGGGACGAGATGTCCAAGCTGGCCCAGAAGCAGATGAAACGCGCCGCCGAACTGGATCAAAGCTGTATCGATTGTCACAAGGGGATCGCCCACAAGTTGCCAGACATGGGCACCTCACGCGCACCAGAACTTATCGCCCAGGTGGGATCCGGTGAAAGCAGCCTGACACTCGGTGAAAGCTACTTCAGCGCCCTAACCAAGCCACTCTTCTTCAACGAGAAAACCGACGTCGAGGCGGGCACACTCAACATCGCCACTAAGGTAAAGGTACTCGAACTCAAGGGTCAACGGGCCAAGATAGGTATCGATGGCTGGCGTAAAAAAATCGGCGCAGGCCGGGTGATCTACTTTGATTTCGGCATGAATATCCTCTCGGCCCAGCTCTCGAAAGATGCCGCACTTGAGCCTGGCGTGATGGAAGTATTTGAAGAGCAACAAGATCCCCTTACCGGCCTAACTTGGCAGCGGGTCGAGGCGCAGATCTGGGTAGATAGCGATTATCTGGTCAAAGATCTTCAGCCACTGTGGGACTACGCCCGCGAAACCTACTCCAGCAGCTGTAGTGTCTGTCACACCCAGCCCGATGAAGCGCATTTCGACGCCAACACCTGGCCAGGTATGTTTCAGGGAATGATCGCCTTCGTCAACATGGACCAAGACACCCAGGCCTTAGTGCAGAAATACCTGCAAGAACATTCATCGACTTTTGCCACCTCAGCGCACTAACAGGATAGCATCATGAACAGAAGAGATTTTCTAAAAGGCCTCGCGGCCAGCTCCTATGTCACCCTCAGTGGCTCGTCACTGTTGGCTCCGCTCAACGCTCTGGCCAGTGCGGGTACAGATGAAGTCTGGAAAACCACGGGCTCCCATTTCGGCGCCTTTAAGATGACACGTAAAAATGGCGTCATCGACCAGGTGATCCCCTTCGACTTAGATGATCACCCTACAGATATGATCAAAGGCATCAAGGGGCTGGTCTATAACCCCTCACGTGTGCGCTACCCTATGGTGCGCCTCGATTTCCTGCTCAATGGTCATAAGAGCAATACCCTGGAGCGCGGCGACTATCGTTTCGTGCGCGTCACCTGGGACAAGGCCTTATCACTGTTTAAGGACTCATTAGATGAGATCCAGACCAAGTATGGCCCGTCCGGGCTGCATGCGGGTCAGACGGGTTGGCGCGCCACCGGCCAGCTGCACTCCTCCACCAGCCATATGCAACGCGCGGTGGGGATGCACGGTAACTTCGTTAAGAAAGTGGGCGACTACTCTACTGGCGCCGGACAGACAATTCTGCCCTATGTGCTCGGCTCGACCGAGGTCTATGCCCAGGGTACCTCTTGGCCACTGATCCTCGAGCACAGCGACACCATAGTGCTCTGGTCAAACGATCCCTATAAGAATCTGCAGGTGGGCTGGAATGCCGAGACTCACGAGTCCTACCGCTATCTGGCGCAGCTGAAAGAGAAAGTGGCCCAGGGCAAGATTCGGGTGATCAGCATAGATCCTGTGGTGACCAAGACCCAGAAATACCTGGGCTGTGAGCAGCTCTACATCAACCCACAGACAGACGTGGCCCTGATGCTGGGTATCGCCCACGAGATGGTGAGCCAAAACTTGCACGACAAGGCATTCATCGAAGGCTACAGCCTGGGCTTCGACCAGTTCCTTCCCTATCTGCTTGGCGAGAAAGATGGCGTGGCCAAGACCCCAGAGTGGGCCAGCCAGATCACTGGTGTGAGCGTCGAGATCATCAAAGATCTGGCGAAGGTAATGACCAAGGGGCGCACCCAGATCATGATGGGCTGGTGTATTCAGCGCCAGCAACATGGCGAGCAACCTTACTGGATGGCGGCGGTACTGGCCACCATGATAGGCCAAATAGGCCTGCCGGGCGGCGGCATCAGCTATGGCCACCACTACTCCAGCATAGGCGTACCATCATCGGGGGCGGCAGCGCCAGGCGCCTTCCCACGTAACCTGGATGAAGGCCAAAAGCCGCTGTTTGACAGCACAGACTTCAAAGGCGCCAGCAGCACGATTCCTGTGTCACGCTGGATAGATGCCATCTTAGAACCGGGCAAGACCATAGATGCTAACGGCAGCAAGGTCACCTACCCCGACATCAAGATGATGGTGTTCTCGGGCAACAACCCCTGGAACCATCATCAAGACAGAAACAAGATGAAGCGCGCCTTCCATAAGCTGGAGTGTGTGGTCACCATAGATGTGAACTGGACAGCCACCTGCCGCTTCTCCGATATCGTGCTGCCGGCCTGTACCACCTTTGAGCGCAACGATATCGACGTCTACGGCAGCTACGCCAACCGCGGCGTATTGGCGATGCAGAAGATGGTCGAGCCTCTGTATGAGAGTCTGTCAGATTTCGAGATCTTCACCCGCTTTGCCGCGATCATGGGCAAAGAGAAGCAATACACCCGCGGTCTGTCGGAATTCGATTGGCTGAGAAAACTCTATGACGAGTGTAAGGCTGCCAACGCCGGTAAGTTCGAGATGCCAGATTTCGACACTTTCTGGCAGCAGGGCTATGTACACTTCGGTGAAGGAGAACCCTGGACGCGCCACAGCGACTTTAGAGATGATCCCGAAATTAACCCGTTAGGCACGCCATCGGGCCTTATCGAGATCTACAGCCGTAAGATCGCCCAGTTCAACTATGACGACTGCCCAGGTCACCCCACCTGGATGGAGAAGAACGAGCGTAGCCACGGCGGTCCAGGTTCAGACAAGTACCCCATCTGGATGCAATCCTGTCACCCGGATCAGCGTCTACACTCACAGATGTGTGAGTCGCAGGAGTACCGTAAAACCTATACCGTCCAGGGACGCGAGCCCGTCTACCTCAATCCGCTGGACGCCAAGGCCCGCGGCATCAAGGATGGCGATCTGGTGCGGGTGTTCAACGACAGAGGACAGCTACTGGCGGGCGCCCGGGTATCGAACCGCTTCCCTCAGGGGGTGATCCGTATCCATGAAGGCGCCTGGTATGGCCCTGTCGGTAAGGATGGCAGCAAGCAAGGCGGTAATGAGATAGGTGCCCTGTGCAGCTATGGCGACCCCAACACCCTGACTCAAGATATCGGCAGCTCTAAGCTGGCGCAGGCCTGCGCCGCCTATACCTGTCAGGTGGAGTTTGAGAAGTTTACCGGCAAGGCCCCAGAAGTCAGCGCCTTTAGCGGCCCTATCGAGACGTCGCTCTAACCCTGTGGCCAAAGTCAAAGGAGATACACAGATGCACAGCACAAACCGCCATGATACGCCCCAGAACCAAGCTCGGGGCAAGGTATATGCGCTACTGTCAGATCTATTCGCCCGCGAGATAGATAGCCAGAGTCTGCAGCGGCTTACCAGCCCTGAGGCGCAGGCCTTCTTTGACCTCTTGGCTGCCGATCCCCAGCTGGCGCCGTCGATTGGCCAACTCAGGCAGAAATTAAGCAGCTTGAATAGCGAAAGAGAGCTGCTGGAACTGGCTGCAGATTACTGCTCACTCTTTCTGGTGGGCGGCAAACTAAGCGCCAATCCCTATGCCAGCTTGTACCTCAGCCAAGCGGAGCAGGCAAATACCCTGCTGTTTGGTGAGCAACATCAATCGATGCTGGAGACGTTAGCCCAGAGTCAGCTTCAGCTGCACAAGGATTTCCCCGAGCCCGCAGATCATATCGCAGTGATCTTGGCCTATGTGGCCCACCAGGCCTGTCAGCGTGACGATGCCAGCCAGCTGGCCTTTATCGCGCCAAACCTGAATGCCTGGTTAGCCAGCTTTGCCGACCAGGTTGCCAAGGTCGATAAGGGGACCTTTTATGGCGCACTGGCTCAGCTCACCAAACTTTGGGTACAGGCCGATTGTGAGGCGCTTTGCGAGCATTCGTCAAAAAATCAATAAGTATCAATATGATTGAATAACAATCACCACACAGAAGGCGCCGCTCATTGTCGGCGCCTTTTTCTTCTCGATAGCTATTTGCACTAATACCCCTTATAGTAGCCGCTCGACACGTAGCGAATCGATATCGATCTAGGCTTGTTGCGTTTACCGTTAACGCAAGGAGTTTAACCGCCATGAGTGCGCCACGCGTCCGCTATCAGACCCTGGAATACCCCCACACAGACATACATATCCGCAGCCTCAGAGACCGACAGGAATACTCAGATCCCCTTGGGGAAGCCGAGTCATTAGGGATCTCCTCCGCCCAATGGTCACTGTTTGGTGTGCTGTGGGATTCGGGTAAGGCACTGGCGGATCAGATGGTGAGTTTCGATATCGACAACAAGCGTATCTTAGAGGTGGGTTGTGGCATGGCGCTGGCCAGCCTGCTGCTCAACAGCCGTCAAGCCGATATTACCGCCACAGATTACCACCCAGAAGCCGGTAACTTCTTACGGGAAAATGTGCGTCTTAACCAAGGCGAGACTATTCCCTTTCTGCGCACCAGCTGGGACTCCCATAGCGATGGTCTGGGGCAATTTGACCTGATCATAGGTGCAGACTTGCTCTACGAACGAGAGCATATTGAGCTGTTATCGACCTTTATCCATCGCCACGCGGCGCCCGCCTGCGAGGTGATCTTAGTCGACCCGGGCCGTGGTAACCATGCCGCCTTTAGCAAGAAGATGTGCAGCCTAGGCTATAGCCACCATCAGGAAAAAATCGCCCCCACCGCCGAGATGTCCCCCAGCTTTAAGGGCCAGATGCTTTACTACCAACAGGGCTAACGCCTGCCTCCCTGACCACGACGCTTGGCACGGCGTTTCTGCGCCGCCTTACCGTGACGCTTTGGATTGGGATCTGCCTTGGTTAGGTCGGGCTCAAATCCCGGCAACCACTGCTGAGGCAAACGTTTATCCAGCAGAACCTCGACCTCCTCCAGCAATAGTGCATCCTCCTCGCTATAGAGGGTCACCGCGACGCCTTGCTTACCCGCTCGGCCGGTACGGCCAATACGATGCACATAGTCCTGAGCCACATAGGGCAGCTCATAGTTAACCACATAGTCTAAGGCATCGATATCTATGCCTCGAGCCGCGACATCTGTGGCCACCAGCACCTTAATCTCCCCTTGGCGGAAGCCATTTAGCACCTGTTCGCGAACGCCTTGGCCCAGATCGCCATGAAACGCCCGCGCGCTGATCGCCTGCTGCGACAGACGCTCCGCCAGCTTATCGGCCGCCACCTTTTTGCGACTAAACACCAGCACACGCTGCCAATCTCCCTTGTTGATCAGGTGACACAAGAGGGCAAACTTGCGCTCACTATCGACCGCGTACACCCGCTGTTCAACGTCCTTGCTGGCGCTGTTTTCTGGGCTCACCGCAATGCGCTTAGGTTGATTAAGCCACTTGTGACTCAAGCTAAGTACCTCGTCATCCAAGGTAGCAGAAAACAAAAGGGTCTGACGCTCAGTCGGTAGCAGGGCCATCAGCTGGGCTATCTCGTCGGCAAAGCCCATATCCAGCATGCGATCGGCCTCATCGAACACCAGGTGCGCCACTTCATTGAGGTTTACCGCGCCGCGTCGATGCAGGTCTAGCAGCCGGCCCGGGGTAGCGATAATGATCTCTACGCCAGCGCTGAGCTGTTGACACTGGGCCTCGATACTCACGCCGCCATAGATCACTACCGCCGACAAGGAGGTAAACTGCCCCAGTGCTTGAATCGATTGATGAACTTGCAGCGCCAGTTCCCGCGTGGGCACCAACACCAGCGCCTTAGGCGACTGTGCTTGGCTTGGAGTCTGGCTCAAGATGGCCAGCAATGGCAAGGCAAAGGCCGCCGTCTTGCCTGTGCCCGTTTGCGCCGAAGCCAACAGGTCCTCACCGGCCAGGATCAAAGGGATCGCCTGAGCCTGAATCGGCGTGGCTTGCTCAAACGCCAGGGTGCTAAGCGCCTGTTGCAGCGGCGCAGGGAGAGACATTTGTGAAAATAACATAGGTGACGATCTACATGTGTTGGCCATTGGGGCGCAAGTTTAGCAGATTTGCGCGCCGGCACTAGTCCATAAAGGCGCTAAGCCATACCGGTTAGGATTGGCTGAACAGACAGCGCTCAAACTCAGCCAGCGACTCACGCCACAGCCCGGTTAACGACTCGATATCCTCAGGTTGCAGGCTCCGCTTCTCCAGGAGCTGGCAACGCTCGGCCAGTCGCAGCATCGCCATATTGGCGCTACTGCCCTTGAGGCCATGCAACAGTTTTGGCGCCTCGGAAGGCTGCTTAGCCAACTGCTCCATCTGCGCCTGACTCGAACTGCGATACAGAGTCAACATCTGCTCCATCGCCGCCTGCCCAAGACAGCTGAGATCGGCACTAAACTGCTCGCTATCGAGCAAGGGCGCTGCGCTTACTGGCTCTTCGGGGATTGCTGACTCTTCAGGACTTGCCAGCGAGCCAGGCTTGGCGCCTCTGCTATCATCTTGGATATCAGGGGTGCTATCTTCTTGGGCGGCGCGGCCAATCCAGTGCATTAGAGACTGCATATTCAGTGGCTTGGCTAAAATCTCATCAAACCCCACCTGGCGATAGCACTCAATATCTTGCGGCTGAAGCTGAGCGGTAAAGGCGGCAAAGCGCACCGCGGGATCGACTATCTCCCGCAGACGACTGAGCAGCGTTATGCCCGAACCGTCGGCGAGCTGTATATCCAACATGACGGCATCGAAACGCCCTGCCTGGCAGATGTTCAAGGCCTCGGCGCAGCTCTGGGCCAATACCGCCTCATGGCCAAGATGTGCTAAAAAGCCCTGAGCCACCATGGCGTTAACCTGGTTATCCTCCACCACCAGTACCCGCTTAGGCGATACCGTGGGCACGATATCGGTTGCGCTCAGCTTGGGCGCCTCACAGATCACCAAGGGTAAACTAAAGCCAAAGGTACTGCCCTTGTTCACCTTGGTCTCGACCCAGATCCCCTCGGCATCAGCCCCCATCAGACAGACCAACTCCTTGCTAATGGCAAGCCCCAAACCTGTGCCCCGGCTGCGTCCTTGATTAGGCTGGGCGCTATAGGCGGTAAACAGCCGCGCCTTGGCATCTTCGGGGATCCCAAGGCCTGTGTCGCTCACAGAGAATATGAGTCGATCGCCTGCTTGACGCACCTTGAGGCAGATCTCCCCTGCGGGAGTAAATTTAATGGCATTGCCCAGCAGGTTAAACAGCACCTGACGCAATTTGGGGCCATCGAGGCTGATCCACTCGGGTAAGGGATCACGTTGCAAGCGTAGCGAAAGACCTGCGTTGCCGGCTCCGGCAAGCATGATGGCCACCACCTCGTCGAGCAACTCATTGATGGCGACGGGACGCGGCTCATTACTGAGTTTGCCCTGCTCCAAGCGGGAAAAGTCTAAGATATCATTCAGCACAGTCTGCAACAGGGCACCACTATATTGAGATAGTGCCAACATCTGTTTCTGCGCCGTGGGCAGCTTTGATTCGGCCAAGAGAGTTAAGGTGCCGAGCAGGCCATTGAGGGGCGTGCGGATCTCATGGCTCATGGTCGCCAAGAAGAGTGACTTGGCCTGATCGGCCGCCTCAGCCATCTGCCTCGCCTGGGCATGGCCTTTCACCTCGGCATCCAGGCGTCGGTTCGCCTGAGCCAGGGCCTGGGTACGCTCCTCGACCGTGGTTTCCAGTGATGCCTTATGGGCCGACAACTCTGAGGCTGTCTCCTGCAGCGCAGATTGCAGACGTTGATTGTGATCTGTCTTCTGCTTGAAGGCATCTATGGCCGAGGCCATGGCCGTTAGCTCATCATCGCCGTGGGGATCAAGTTCTACCTGGGTATCGCCACGGCTCAGCCGGGACAAAGCGTCGGTCGCCTCATGAAGTCGCAGCGCGATCCCTTTGTAGATCACCCGGTAGACCACCATTAAGATCAATACCAGCATCAGCAACCCCGTGCCCCACAGCCCAGCCTTCGCCCAGAAGAGTTGCCGTAAGAACTCTCCACGCGCCTGTTCAGCCTGAGCCTGCTGCGCCGTCATAGAAGCATCAACCATGGTATTGAGGCGCCCAAGTTTATCGGTAAGACGTTGCAACTGTTGGGTCTGGGTGTTGAGCACCTGGGTATAGCGCTGCTGAAGTCTGAGTTTATCGCCAACACCGCGCAAAACCTTTAACTCATGCTCAAGCTCGGTCGCCCGCACCGGATCGCGTACCACTCCTTTTAGCAGCTCAAGTGGCATCAGATTTGGAAGATTAAGGCCGTCAGCCTGGTCGCTTAATGCACCAGCTTGCCCGGCGGGCATCTGCACTCGGTATTCGCTGGCAGGCAGCTGGGTCAGCACCCGAGACATGCTACTCAACACCTTATTGAGACCAAGGTGCTGCTCAGGAGTTTGCAATAGCTGGCCCACCAGCGCCAGATGATGAATAAGCGCCAGTGCACGATTGAGACGCGCCTGAATCTCGAGATCTTTTTCTATGATGGTATCAAGCAGATAACCGCTTTGACGCTCACCGGCCACCTGTGGATAGGCAAGACTCAACTTAGCCAAGACAGCCGAATCCACCACAGCCAGCTCGGCTTCAAGCAGCTCTATCGAGCGACTGGCGGCGTCAGCCAGGGCAAGGCCATCTTGATTTAACTGTTTCGCCAAGGTCAGACGCTCGCCCACCTGCCGTCCCAGCACACTAAGATCATGAATGATCTCACCAGCGGCCAGCTCCAGATGGCCATCACCTTTCAGATCCAGCGTCTTGAGTCTGGCAATGGCACCAAGCAGATGACTACTCTCTATGGACAGCTTGCGGCCAACAAAGGCGCGCTGCGCCTCCTCTTCGACCCGCTCCAGCCCCTGGGCGTTATCCAGCAAGGCATTGGCCGATTGCATCAGCTGACGGGCCGCTTCAGAGGCAGGCAAGGCCTCCTCATACAGGTATTTGTCGGCGACCTTGACCCAATAGAGGGAGACACTGCCCAGGGTCACCAGCAGCAGTAGCAGCACGGCCAACAGGCCAAATGCCAGCATCAGACGGCCGACTAAACTTTTCCCCGACAGTGATAAAGCGCCCACATGGCTCCCGTTTAACTGTTACAATGAATCAATAACATGCGTCTGGTTACATTATACTGAGTGCCCCGTGGTGAAGCATAATAAATATCGATTTTTCCTGCCCTTGCTGACATTTTTTGCCTGCCTGAGCATGCAGGCTCAGGCACTTGCTGACACCACCTGGCCCCTTGAGCAGCGCCGCCCCTACAACGCTAAAATACAAGAGGTCAATAAACTGGCCTATCAGCCACTAACTAAGGCACAAACCCCTTGGCGAATTTGCGTCTTGGTTCCTCATCTCAAAGATGCCTACTGGATCGGTATAGACTATGGCCTGGTTAGCCGAGCTAAGCAGTTAGGTATTGCCCTTGAGTTGTTTGAAGCCGGTAGCTACTACGGTAAGACCAAGCAGCTAGAGCAACTCAATTACTGCATGACAAACGATTTCGACGCCATCTTACTTGGCACGGTCGATCCGCTGCTAATGAATCATTATCAGGGGCAGATCAGTAAACCCATCATCGCCCTGGTCAACCGGCTAGACAGTCCCTTGGTAACCACACGAATCGGCGTCAACTGGTATCAGATGGGCTGGCACGCCGGCGATTACATCCGCCGCACCGCTGGAAATAAAGCTGCACGTCTGGCGCTCTTGACCGGCCCGGAAAAACTGGGGGGGAGTGCCTGGGTTGAGCAAGGCATCATGGCCGCCCTGCAAGGCACTCAAGTGACTATCTCCTCTAACCGCCATGCCGATAACAACCGCGACCTTTACCGGGATCAGCTATACCATCTACTCGGGGATCATCAACCTGACTATATCCTCGGCAGCGCTGTGGCCATAGAGGCCGCCATCGGCGCTCTGGCACAGCAAGCCACGCCCGCAAATATTGCACTGGTCAGCAGTTACCTTTCTCCGGCGACCCTCAGAGGGCTCTATCGACATAAGGTCGCGTTTAGCAGTGACGATCAGGTGATATTACAAGGCAGGCTTGCCATAGAGATTACGGTGCGGGAACTCGAAGGCGAAGGGCCCTTTGGCGATATCGGCCCCAAGATAAAGACACTGACCCCAGATAATATCGAGATCAAAAAACTGACAGGCAGCCTAGCCCCGGCAGATTTCTACCCCATCTACCGGGTCGACGCACCCAGCGCTAGTCGTCAACCTTAGCGGCAAACAGATACCCTTCGCCATGCACAGTCACAAAGAGTTCAGCATCTAGCTTATTACGCAGGCGGCGAATAATCACATCTATGGTTCTGTCGTTGACATCCTGATTGCGATGACTGGTCAGCTGCATCAAACGCTCGCGACTCAGCACCTGCTGCGGATGCAGCACAAAGGCACTGAGCAGTTCAAATTCGGCCTTGGTTAACTTAATCACCTCCTCCCCTTTGGAGAGCTTGCGACTGTTAAGCGCCAGGCAATAGTCTTCAAATTCGATAAGGTCATCACAGCGCTCAAGCTCAGCAATCGCCTGTTGCTGCGCCTTTTTCACCAGAGAGATGCGCCAGAGCAGATTCTTTACCCGAACCAATAGTTCACGCAGCTCAAACGGCTTGGTCACATAATCGTCCGCCCCCATCTCTAAGCCGATGATCTTATCGATCGCCTCATCGCGCCCGGTAACCAGAATGATCCCCACGTCGGAGCGGCTGCGCAGCTCACGGGTAAGGCTTAAGCCATCAACACCTGGCAGATTGATGTCCAGCATCACGAGATCGATATGTTGCTGACTAAACTGCTGCCACATCTCTTCACCGTCGGCGGCTTCGAGTACACGGTAACCCTCTTTCTCGAAATAGCCTTTTAGGCGAGCACGGATCACCGCCTCATCATCGACCACAAGCACACAAGGTTGTAACGAAGTTAGGGCCATGACCCCGCTCCCAGACACGTTAAATAAAGGTTAAGGCTATTATTCACAATTTTTCATAATTGCATATAAGCTTTATCTCAATTATGAGATCTGACGCGGCTTTTACCCATCACAGACTCAGGCATTGGGATCAAGACCTAGCGATTAAAACAGGGGGATTAACGCGTCAGATCATCACGAGGAAGTTTGAGTCGAAAAATGTAGCTTCAAGTGCCTAAAGCTAAATATAAATCAAGATTTTTACACTCGGCCCATGTTAGCTTATGCTTAGCTTAATAAAGCAAGGCTCACACACTGAAGCAAGGGACAGATTATGGATGAAAGGCGGCAATTTTCGCGCATCTTCTTCGATGTCAATGCGACGCTTACCCAAGAAGATAAAGTATGGTCGACCAAGCTTCATGACCTTAGCCTAAATGGTGCCTTGGTCGAACAGCCCCAAGACTTCGCGCCAAGCCCTGGCCCGCTGCAACTCAGCTTCACCTTGGACGGCTCGGATGTAGAAGTGACCATGGAAACCCAACTTATCCATCAACAAGGCGGTCAGTTGGGGCTCGAATGTTCACATATCGATATCGACAGCATCAGCCACTTAAGGCGCATGTTAGAGCTCAATATTGGCGACGCCTCATTGCTCGACCGCGAACTCAAGATGTTTATCGAAGTACATGATCAAGGGTAGATGCATTACTTAGGGCATTAAGCTCAATACAAATAATAGGGGACATAGCGTCCCCTTGTTGATCTCTGTGAAAAACCAAACCTCTGCCGACGAAAGGGGCATTGCCAAACAAGCGAAATTACCCAATCGCAAAGTCGCGGCATTTAACGAGTGACAGGCAATGTTAATTACGACTATTCACCTTTCACCTGAAAGGCAGCGTGATAGCTCACCTCACCCACAGGCTGCTCACCGGCAAGCTTAAGGGCAAGAAAATACGCCTCAGGTACACCCGGCAACACGAGCCCTGTCGTAGGTGCAAAGCCAAAACGCTGATAAAACTTGGGCTCACCCAATAAGACGCAGCCGTTGGCCTTTGCTTTTTTTAACGCTTCAATACCCGCTTGCATCAACTGACTGCCAATCCCTTTTCCCTGCATCTCGGGCAGCACTGAGATGGGGCCGAGTCCATACCAGTGTGGGCTGTTATCCGATATGGTTACCAATGAGAGTGCTAAGTGACCGACCAAGCGCCCCTCGCATTCGGCCACCAAGGATATCGCCAGCGCGCCAGCCTCTCGCAGGGCATTCACGATATACTGCTCGGTATGGTCTGTGTGAGGCGCATCGAGAAAGGCCGCCTCAGTCAGCGCATAAATTGCGGCAATATCAGCCGGTACTTCGTTTCGTATTCTTATCTGCATCTTTACCTTGAACACCTAAGCACTAACTAATCAGCTCTAGCAGCTCGTGGATTGTCTTAATAGGATTAATCTTGGCGCCTAGCCCTTCCATCGATTTATGATAGTTACGATAGGGAATAAAGATCTCGGTAAAGCCATGCTGCACCGCCTCTTTGACTCTGGGCACGCCGCTGTCGATAGGGCGGACATCGCCATTGAGGCTCAGCTCACCCATGATGCAGGTGGTTCTGGGCACCACAAACTCGTTCAAGCTGCTCAGCAGGGCTGTCACCAAGGCCAGGTCGATGCAGGTCTCCGACTCATCAATCTTGAGCCCGCCGACCAAGTTAAAATAGGTATCGTGATAGATCTTGGTGCGGGTATGCTTGCGCAATATGCCGGTAAGCATCTTGATCCGATTCATATTGAGACCCACACACACCCGCTGGGGAAACTCCCCTTCCACCTCAGTAGTCAGGCACTGGATCTCCAGCAGTAAATTTCGATTGCCCTTACGAATACAAGTGATCGCCGCGCCGGGTGATTCTGTGGTGGAACCAGATAAGAAGATCTCGCTGGGATTATCGACACTTATCATGCCCCGCTCTGTCATCCTGAAGATCCCCACGGTATCCACGTCGCCAAAACGGTTCTTGTTCGCCCTCAGGGTACGCACCTGACCATCGTTACACTCAAGATGGGTTAGGCAGTCGACGATATGAATAAGGGTCTGCGGGCCGGCGGTTTCATTGTTCTTGTTAACGTGGGCCACCAGGAACATGGTGACATTGTTTTGCTTACAGTATTGGGTGAGCGCCTGGGCACTGCCTTTGACCTGAGACGGCGATCCTGGGCTGCCGTTGGCCAAGTCGGTCACTACGGCCTGAATCGAGTCGATCACCGCAAACTTAACCTGTTTGGCTTCCAGCTCGGCAATGATGGCTTCCACATTGGTCTCAGCCATCAAGTAAAGATTATCTTCGTTACATTGCAACTTGAGGCGGTTAACCCGGTTCTTAAACTGCGATAAAGACTCTTCAGCGGTACAGTAAAGCGATGGCATGAGCTGCGACATACGTGACACCAGATCCGACAAGATGGTGGTCTTACCGGCGCCAGGATCGCCAGAGATAATATTAACCGAACCTGTAGTGAGGCCGCCGCACAACACACGATCCAGTTCGCCGATGCCGGTGAGCAGTTTCTTGGCCTCAAACTCCTCCACTTCACTGAGTTTCTTAGAGCCACCGCCTACCGCTCCCGCGTAACCGGCAACGGAACTGCTATTGGACTTGGCCGGTGCCAGGCGCACTTCGGTGATGGTGTTCCATTCGCCGCAGGCATTACATTGCCCCTGCCAACGGGGAAAGTCCTGACCACATTCACTGCACACGTATGCTGTTTTGTTCTTCGCCATATTGTTATCTGATCGCCATCTTTACATTCCATTTGGGGGCCGAGAACCACTTGCTCTTATGATGCACTAAGGGCTCTGTTATCGACGCCGCGTCTTGGCCGCATTCTACATGAGTATCTAATCAGGCTGTAGTCTCCCTTTACAACAGACACGGCGAAGGGCTGATCAGGCGACAGCGGATAAAATTTCCTCCCACAGCGGCGTTAAAATACCTTACACTGCTACAAAGACTATCATTAAGCCGCGTTGGCCGAAAAAGTCGGCAAATTGTGTTTAATAAACATAGGGCTATCAAGTTTTTACTTAGCCTGCCGACACAGGTAGATAAGCCGCACCATCAATTACGAGTCGAAAAGATATTATCCATGAGTTTAGAGCAGCATAAGGCCTTAATCGAACAACTAAAGCCTCTGTTAATGGAAACCAATTTCCAGGAGTTGTTTGAGCACCTGACCTCGGGAGAATCAAACTCGACCCGCTTCTTACTCAAGATGGAACTCAACCGACTCGCCTCGCCTTGCACCCGGGTTATCGATCTCAGAGACAAATCTGAGTTAGCCTGCGAACCCTTTAACAGTGGTGCCCAGACCCATTTTCTCGACGCCCCGGCCAAAGAAAACTTTGTGCAAGTGCTCGCCCTGTATCAGGGACAATATACATTAGGGGTTTACGAGCAGGTGATGGAGGCGCACAAGCAGCGCCGTCAACGTGCGCGCGAGGGCGAGCCCAATGCCGATAAGGCCCTCACCCCCTTTGTGGCCAGAGGTGCCATCTTAGGCAGCTACTTCAATCGTAGTGAAGAGCGGATGAACTATGCGATTCGTATCGGTGTGTTACAACCTGGACGCGCCGAGGTCAAAGGGATCACGGTCGACCTCTCGGTCGGCGGCGCCCGCATTCGTTTGCCAGTTAATCACGACTTCAATACCGACCAGCCTCTGATCGTCAAATTGCTCGAACTGAGCGCCGAATATTATTTCGACGATCTGCAAAAAGGGGTCGAATATCAGGTGGTCGATATTGAGAGCAATCATGAATACAGCTGGATGCGCCTTAAGCGCATCGGCGGCAGCGACGCCCTGTCAGACATGCTGGGCAACCTGATCCAAGGATATAAATTCCGCTATAAGGTCGACATTAATGACATCCTGGTGGCCGCTACCGGCCTGGGATTTGAGCGTCACTACCTGCCCCATCTGCCACACCTTCCACTGTATGTGGAACAGCTGGACGGGAAATATAAGATCACCCATAAGCTACTAAGCCGTGACAACCAGAAACTACAACAGTATTTTGTCGATGAGAAATCGGTCAGCCAGCTAGGAGCCATGTTGACTCATGAGCGTTTACAAGCCCTGTTTAATGCGCCTCTGGACCCTGACCACAACCTGTTTTTCTGCTTTACCTTTCAGGCTCAAGGCGCCATCTTCTTCTACTCCGCTAGCCTGGCAGAACTTAAACAGAGCGAGTTGTTGGGACTCTTTCTGTCTTTTGGCACCACTAAAGCCAGCTGGCGTATCTTTAAGATCGTCAGCCACGAGATAGACCACCACACCTCCTACAAATCCAGCATACTGCCGGGAGACTCCAGCTACTATTCCTCCTTGACAGAGGCGCAGCTCAAACGCTTTACCCATGTGCTGCAACTGATAGATCTGACCAATGAAGAGGTGCTGGCCCATTATGAGCAGTGGGATGCTAAAGGTCATCAAGCCAACGAGCTAAAACGCTTTGGGCAGCAGAAACTGCAAGAGGACCAGATTAAGCTGTTGTCGTTGCAATTTACTGAGCGGCGCAACGAGGCGCGTTTCTCCTTTAAGACGCTGGTCACCGTCACTCAGGATAAACAGACTCATCATGGATTTACCTTAGATATTTCAGGTAAAGGCTTGCAGGTCACTCTGGATGAACCAGCCAACTTTGATACCACTGCGCCCGTGATGATCGCCTTTCCCAAGTTACAACACCTGGCAGGTAAAACTCGCTTGGCGCAGCTGCCCTATCGCCTTATCCGCACCCGTAAAAACGGCGTGACCATACATCTCGCTGCCATGGTCGGCCACACCCCGCACGTGGGAGTCGCCTTTCTGAACCGATTGATCCAGGCCAATCACGATAAGCTGAGAAAGCTCACCGAAGCCAACAGCGATACGAAGGAACTCTCCGATGGCCTGAAAAATCTGCTGATGCGAGAGCTGGCCTCAGTGCCTTACTTTATCGAGAAAACCAGCAAATCGGCGAAATTGAGTATCTTAGGTGTTAGCAAGCACTCCAATGCGATCGCAGACCTCTTTGCCGCCACCACCCAGGAAGCGCTGCGATATGATCTCAGCGCCCTGCTGGATAAAGGGCACCTAAAAGATGACTTTATTAATCCCATTCGGCAAATGAAGCCCCAGCATGGACTGGAGTTTTTTGAAACCTATGTCCAGATCTCTCGCCAATCTCAAGGGCGTATCAAGATAAAATGTCTACAGGCAAGAGAGATAGGCGACAAGCAGGCTCAAATTCACTTTATCCGTCAGAGCCAAAACCTTGGACGCTTCATGGCCCTGCGCATCTATCGCGGCGCAGCCGGTAAGCCGGATATTCACTATATCAAGCGCGAGCTGGAATATATCGGTGTGCATGCGCAGCACAAGGCCAAAAAACTGGAACAGTTAATGTGGCAAATCATAGGGGTTGGCGAACTGCTGGATATCACAGATGAGGTGTTACTGCGCTACCCAGAGCTGCAAGCGGCATCACCGACCTAAAACGAGTGATACCAAGCCAGCACCAGAGGAAAGTGATCTTTAATGGCGTCTTTATGAGTAAGCATCTCGGCGTGACCATAGTCATGTAGGTTGCCATTAGCCTTAGATAGCAAGGTATAACGAACCTCCTTAAAGTGACACTCTTTGATCATCCGCTGCACATCGGCCGGATTCCCCAGCACCTCATCGCCGAGTCCAGCAATAAACCAGGCCTTTGGCCAGCCCCTCTCTGCCGCGAGGGTCTTAGCTGCCTTGGCATAATCAAAGCCATCGTCATGATCGATCCACTCGCCCCTGACCCAGTCGATACTTTGCAGCAAGGAGCTCTTAGTCTCATTATCCATCCCCATACGCCAACGGTCGGCGGCCAGATAACCATGACCTGCGGCAATTGCCGGTGCCAATCGATTCCAGGCTAAATCCACCATCAACCATTTTTTAAAGGAGCGCACCTTGATGGCTCGTTTGGTACCAAAGGTCAATAAGGAAGCAACACTGTTCTGGAACAAATCAAAGCGGGCGATGGCGCTGGCCATCAAGACCCCTCCCCATGAGTGGCCGCACCAATGTACCTTGTGGGTCTCTGGGTGCTGAGACAAGATATAATGTTGCACTAAGGGAAGCTGCTCGCGGATCACTTCGCCCTGTCCATGGCTGGCACCGGCGCTTAATTTGGGCGTGCTCAACCCTCGCCCAAGGGTATCGAGGACATACACCACAAAGCCTGCCTCGGCTAAATAACAGCCCAGGCCTTTGCCCTTTTCGCTATAAAAGACCCTGCCGTTGGACATGGCACCATGGAGCATCAGAATAGGAGCCTGGGTCATATCGGCGTCGGGACGCTTAAGCAGGCGCAAATGCAACCGCCCTTGTCGATAGGGAATAAAGCGGGATTCTTGGATGAGACTCAAAATAAAACTGCCGTTAGGATTTTTAACTTAACTTACTGAGTTAAAAGGGATAAAACAAGAAAGAAAAGCGCCCTTAAGACAATAAAAACAAGCGTTAAAAAATAAAGGTATTCAGATCAATGATAAATCGCAGGTTTTAAACACAGCCCCCCAGATACCTTAAGCTCGTAACCCCTAATCCCCGGGAGTAGGTAGACTTGGTCATAGCCCAGGCAATATCTGCCCGGGCCGCTTAAAGAGTCCAATAGGTAAGCTAGTTCAACTTGAGTAACATATAGGGCAGCACGCGCAGATCCAGCTGAGCTATTTTGCCATCAGCAGCCGCCGCAAGCTTAGGCTTGGCGTGGTAAGCAATACCAAAATCGGCCGCCTGCACCATGGGAATATCGTTGGCACCGTCACCGATGGCCAACCTTTGACCCTGAGGTATCTGCCAGGTCTCGGCGCTACGCAGCACAGTGTCAGCCTTAAACTGCGCATCCACCACAGTGCCAATCACTTCTCCTTTGAGCTTGCCATCGACAATCACCAGCTCGTTGGCATAGGCGGCATCTAAATTTAACAGCTGTTTGAGATGACCGACAAAGGGAGTAAAACCACCCGAGGCCAACACCAGACGCCAACCATGGGCCTGTAATTCAGCCACCATGGCCTTCAGCCCAGGCATCAAAGGTAAGTTACCGCACAGGGTATCTATGATGCAGGCATCGGCGCCAGCCAGCTTAGCCACACGCTCGCGTAAACTCTGCTCGAAATCCAGCTCTCCCTGCATGGCACGCTCCGTGACCTCGGCAACCGCCTCACCCACTCCAGCCATGGCGGCTAGCTCATCGATGCACTCTATCTGAATCGCCGTCGAGTCCATATCCATTACCAAGAGCCCCGGCAGGTCTAATCTAGGTGACTGTTCACTCATCAGAAACAGCTCAACATTATCCAGTGTCGCAAGGGTTTCGGCGAGAAGCTGCCCCGGCTCTTTGTCGAGGCAAAGTTCGATGCAGTAAAGATCATTTTGACGCGAGATGACGGCAATACTTAACGCCTTGGTCGTTGCAGCGATTCGCTCGGCAATCAGAGCTTCTGTTATCAGCTCTTGATATACCAAGCGCAGACGCAAGCCAGCCTGAGGAGCCTTGGCTTCCTGGTGGCGCAATAGATGACAGTCCCCTAAGGTAAAGCTTGGGGTGAGCTCATCGTATATCCATGAAAACAGTGCGTTTTGTCGCTGATTTGCCATTAGTCATGCTTCTCCGGGTATCGGGTTTGTAGATAATCCATTATGATTAATAAAACCCTTATCATCTTCAGGTACAAAGTGTTTTTTCTTAAAGGACTCAAAAAGACCCAAAGGCTAACGCGACTGCTACAGTTCAGTGTCGCCATTGCACTCATGGTGGGGCTGTTTCAGTTATGGGAAACTAGCCTACTACAAGGCCAGCAGCTTCTAAAGTCCCAAACCCAAAAGATGGCACGTTTATTAGTGCAGCAGACCGCCTATGGTGCAGCCCCAGCCCTGCAACTGCAAAATGACGAGCAACTGCAGTGGCTCACCAGCGCTTTGGTGTTGGATCCTAAAGTGATGTCGGCGACCATATTTAGTGAGCAAGGGCAACGCCTAGCCTTCGCCCAGAGCGTCACCGATGAGCCATTAGAACCTGAATCTGATGAGTTAAAAGCACTGCTCTCTGCCTACCCACCCTATGTCGAAGCCGTACTGCAAGATGATAAAAATCTCGGCTATATCGAAGTGCGACTGGTGCCGCAGCGCTTCTTCAACGAGATCAAAGAGGCGCACCAGCTCAACATGGAGCAACAGCAGATGATGCTGATCATCGCCGGCCTGATTGGCATGCTGCTCTCGCGCGCCCTCTCCTTTAAACGGGCCGACTTTGACCGCCGCAAGACCAAGATCAGACTGGGTAAGAAACTCGCTGCCACTTTGGGATCGGGTGATGCGCAGGAAAGCAACGACGCCTCCCCGGATGCTGCCAGTGACTCAGAGCAAGGCAGTGCTAAGAAACAGTCCCAGGCCAAAGATAAAGACAATTCTTCGGCGCCGCATAAGCCGGGCTAAGACTTAGAACATCTCAGAGCAGACACAAAAAAACGGGCCAATAGGCCCGTTTTTACTGAACACTTGCGTGATAATTACAGTGTAATTGCCGCTTCCAGTGTCATTTCGATCATTTCGTTGAAAGTGGTTTGACGCTCGTCAGAAGAGGTCTTTTCACCGGTACGAATATGATCAGATACGGTTACCACACATAGCGCCTTAGCACCAAACTCTTTGGCAACGCCGTATAGACCAGCGGCTTCCATCTCAACACCTAGTACGTCCATTTTCTCCATCACGTCGAACATTTCTGGATCTGGCGTGTAGAAAAGATCAGCAGAGAAAACGTTACCTACGCGGTACTTAGTGCCTTTTGCTTCGGCAGCCTTAACCACGGCGCTTAACAAACCATAGTCACAGATAGCCGCGAAATCTTGGCCTTTGAAACGTAGACGGTTAACTTGAGAGTCAGTACAAGCACCCATACCGATGATCACGTCACGTACCTTAACGTCAGTGCTGATCGCACCACAAGTACCCACGCGGATCAGGTTCTTCACGCCGTAATCTTTGATCAGCTCAGTCGCATAGATAGAGCAAGAAGGAATACCCATGCCTGAACCCATCACAGAGATACGTACGCCTTTGTAAGTACCTGTGAAACCTAGCATGTTACGCACGTCAGTCACTTGCTCAACGTTCTCAAGGAAAGTTTCTGCAATGTACTTAGCACGTAGTGGATCGCCTGGGAATAACACTGTATCAGCGAATGCACCGTCAACTGCATTAATGTGTGGTGTAGCCATCTATATAACCCCTATTTTTAGACTTAAGTCTTTTTCTAGTAGCGGTGGCCGAATGAAGCCACCAAATCTTAATATGTTAGCAGGATGGCCTGAAGCCATCCTTGTCACCTAGGCGACAAATGATTCGCCGTATTCCATCGGCTCCAGACCGAAGTAAGTCGCAATGCTCTGACCGATATCGGCGAAGCTATTACGGCGCCCCAAAGAGCCTGGTGCTAAGCCAGCGCCATAGGCCAATACAGGCACGCGCTCACGGGTATGATCTGTACCTTGCCAAGTTGGGTCACAACCATGGTCTGCGGTCAGCAGCAGAAGATCTTCTTCACCCAGCAGTGCCAACATCTCTGGCAGACGGCTGTCGAAGTACTCCAGCGCGCGAGCATAACCGGCGATATCGCGGCGATGGCCATAGTGAGAGTCGAAATCAACGAAGTTGGTAAACACGATGGTACGGTCACCGGCCTGCTTTACCTGCTCTAAAGTGGCATCGAACAAGTCTTCTAGACCTGTAGCCTTGACCTTCTTAGTAATACCGCAATGGGCATAAATATCGGCAATCTTACCCACACTCACCACTTCACCACCGGCCTCTTTTAACTTGTCGAGTACAGTCTTTGATGGTGGCTCAACCGCATAGTCTTTACGGTTACCGGTACGGGCGAAATCACTTGGGTCCTTACCAACGAATGGACGGGCTATAACACGGCCGATGTTGTATGGCTCAAGCTCTTCACGGGCGATCTGACACAAGGTATAGAGGTTTTCCAGACCAAATGTCTCTTCATGACAAGCGATTTGGAACACTGAGTCTGCCGAGGTATAGAAGATAGGCAGTCCAGAGCGCATATGCTCTTCGCCGAGCTCTTCGAGAATCGCAGTACCTGACGCGTGGCAGTTACCCAGAAAACCTGATAAACCCGCACGCTCTAAAATCTTATCGGTCAGCTCTTTAGGGAAAGAGTTTTTCAAGTCGCTAAAGTAGCCCCACTCATAAAGCACAGGCACACCCGCCATTTCCCAATGACCACTCGGCGTATCTTTACCCGAGCTCAGCTCATCGGCATGACCGTAAGCACCAATCACTTCAACATCGTCACTGAAGCCAGCCGCAAAGCTGCCAGTGCTCTCTTTGGCGGCAAGTGCCAGGCCAAGTTTGGCCAGGTTAGGTAGCTTAAGCGGGCCTTCACGACCTTCGTTTGCCTTCCCCTCGGCACATGCCTTAGCGATATGACCGAAGGTATTTGAGCCCGTGTCGCCGAAGGCTTCCGCATCTTTTGCTGCACCCACTCCAAAAGAGTCGAGCATCATAATGACTGTTCTTTTCATCTTTTACTCTCCTAGAGATCTGACTGACGAATGTACCGATAGATCTCTGGTGTTTTTTCTGGCGCTTCATCGCCAATGTGAATCGCTTTCTTCACGGCCGCAGCCGCTTCTTCGAAGGCGCTTTCCGATTGCGCATGTACCATGGCGATCGGCTTGTCTGCGGTGATCTCATCACCCAGGGCACATACCTGAGTCAGACCTACGCTATAATCGAGTGCATCACCAGGCTTACGACGGCCACCACCTAAGGTCACCACCGCCAGGCCAAGCTCGCGGGTATCCATCGCAGCAGCAAATCCGCTGCGGTCAGCATACACAGGACGAATAATTTGCGATTGTGGCAGGTACTTAGCATAGTTTTCGATAAAGTCTGCCGGGCCGCCCAGGCCTGCGATCATACGGCCAAAGACATCTGCAGCCTTACCGTTATCCAACACCCTGTTCAGCTTATCGCGAGCCTCTGCTTCATTTGCCGCAAGACCACCTAGCTGTAACATCTCGGCGCACAGACCCATGGTCACTTCATAAAGACGCGGATTACGATAAGCACCGGTTAGGAAATCAACCGCTTCTTTTACTTCTACCGCGTTACCGGCACATGACGCCAAAACTTGGTTCATGTCTGTAAGCAGGGCTGTAGTCTTAGTGCCTGCACCATTAGCCACTGCAGTGATACTGCGGGCAAGCTCTTCAGAGGCTTCATAGGTCGGCATAAAGGCGCCACTACCTACCTTGACGTCCATGGCAAGTGCATCGAGGCCAGCGGCAAGTTTTTTGGAAAGAATAGAAGCTGTGATGAGAGAAATGGATTCAACGGTGGCGGTATTATCGCGAATAGAATAGAAACGTTTATCGGCGGGAACCAGATCACCGGTTTGGCCTATGATGGCGACACCCGCTTCTTTCACGACTTTTCTGAACAGGTCGCTGTCAGGCTCTGTCTGGTAACCCGGAATCGCATCGAACTTATCCAGAGTGCCACCTGTATGACCCAAGCCACGACCTGAAATCATTGGCACATAACCACCACAGGCGGCGGCCATGGGGCCAAGCATCAGGCTGATCACATCACCCACACCACCAGTACTGTGTTTGTCGATGATAGGACCATCCAGGCCAAGGTTTTTCCAGTTGAGAACGGTGCCAGAGTCACGCATGGCTGTGGTTAGCGCAATACGTTCATCCATGTTCATGTCTTTGAAATAGACCGCCATACCCAAAGCGGCTATTTGACCTTCTGAAACCGTGTTGTTAGTGATCCCTTGAACAAAAAACTGGATCTCCTGGGTCGACAAAGCTTCGCCATTACGTTTTTTACGAATAATCTCTTGTGCTAGAAACATGGTACTGCCTCCGAATTTGTCACAAAAAATCGTTTTTTAGTGACAAACTCTCTTTTTTAACGCCAAAACCGTAATTTAATTACAATAACTATATACAAGTTTTGGCGTTATCAAATAGATTTAGATCACACTTAACTAATAACGCTAACCACGCTGATTAGTAACCTTGAGGTCCCTGTGGCGCTTCACCTAACTCCAGAGTGTGTAGCAAGTTAGTCAGCAAGCTCGATGCACCAAAACGGAAGGTACGTGGAGTTGCCCAGTCTTTACCTAGCAAGCGTTCAGCAACGCCTAAGAACTCTTCTGCAGCCGCAGCATCACGCACGCCACCGGCTGGCTTGAATCCGACTTTAGGGTTCTTCTCTGCGATAACCGTCATCATGATCTCAGCCGCTTCTAAGGTGGCGTTCACTTCCACTTTACCAGTAGAGGTCTTAATAAAGTCAGCGCCAGCATCGATAGACAGTTCAGAGGCTTTACGGATTAGTGCAGGGTCTTGCAATACGCCAGACTCGATAATCACCTTAAGCAATACATCGTCACCACAGGCTTCTTTACAGGCTTTGACCAGCTCATAACCCACAGTCTCATTGCCTTCCATCAGAGCACGATATGGGAACACCACATCCACCTCATCGGCACCATAGGCAACGGCCGCACGCGTCTCTAGCACAGCGATCGCGATATCATCGTTACCATGGGGGAAGTTAGTGACTGTCGCAATTTTGATCTCTTCACAACCCATTTCATTTAGGGTCTTGCGAGCAATAGGAATAAAACGAGGATAAATACAGATTGCAGCAGTGTTACCTGCAGGTGTCTTCGCCTTGTGACATAACTCAATCACTTTCTGATCGGTATCGTCATCATTTAGCGTAGTCAGGTCCATTAGCTCAATGGCTTTTTGTGCTGCTTTTTTTAAATCACTCATATTAGCTCTCCGAAACGTAAATTATTAATTCAGAAATAAAAAAATTGACGTATGACAGCACCTAGAGTTGGCATCTTTTGATTATTTTTATGGCCGGGCCTTCAGGCGTTGCCGTAAATTTGTTTTATCAGTAAGACATAACAAGTTTACTAATTCAGGTATTCAATGCCCTGGTACTAACCAGAAGCGATCCTGACACAAGGGTCACGACTTGAATCCTTGAAGACCGGGAAGGGGGAACGAGTAATTATACTTTGTAGAGCAGTGTTCCAGCCTTTCCGCGAAAAATCCTTTTTAGCGCGTAAAACTACTAACCTTTATGTAAACAAACTCTATTTAATATAGTCCATGCTTAGATAAAGATTACCCACTTTGATTAAACAATCATGACAAATCAGAGTGAGAGATAAGGAGCCGCCATATCGCGGCTCCTAAGACTTACATTAGTTCAATTTAGAACTTGTAAGTTGCGGTTAAGTAGTGACCCCAACCAGTAGTCTCTAGACCAACGATACCAGCACCATCTTCAAGCAGGTATACATCTTTGAAGCCTTTGATACCATAACCAAGTGCGTAGTTGTCAGTGTGCCAGTACAGACCGAAGAAGGCTGCACCACCGTTGTCAGTCATAGGTACGAATTCATTACCCATGTCTTCGTCACCACCAAACTGCCAATCAATATAACCTTGGAAAGATAGGAAGCTCTTGTTGTCGAAGAAGTGGAAAGGCTTGAACCAGTTCATAGAGAATTGGTAACCGTTCCACTCTTTTGCGTTCAGGTCATAGTGAGCGTATAGGTTCATGCCAGTTTTGCCTAACCAAGGCACGTTTACGTCAGCACCGATACCCCAGAAAGTAGCGTTCACGTCTTCACCAATTGCTCCACCACCCCAGTTGAATAGAGTAGAGAAGTACAGCTCTTGAACAGGACCAAAAGACAGGTCTGTACCAGTGATCGCATCTAGAGAGAAACGAGGTGCGAACTTCATGAACATCTTGCTGGCGCCAGAACCTGATGCCTTGTCGCCAGAGCTTTCGTTACCTAGGTTGAACACATCAACATAACCATACAGATCAACGATACCCTTACGGCCGCCAAATTCCATCTCTAGGTAGTTATGGTGTGCTGAATCACCACCAATTGGATGCTCGTCGATAGCGTACATAGCATTGAACTGCATCCACTTATAATCGGTAGCGTAGATATCTGAGCGATCTGCAGCAAATGCGTTGCCAGACATTGCAGCTACTGCAGTAGCGGCTAAAGCTAAAGTTTTAACGTTTTTCATCATCAACCCCATTATTTTATGGTTTTACTGCTCTTTACGAGTCAGCGTTTCTTTCTTTGTTGGCGCCGCATTTTACTCAAATTGGATTAAATCACAATATAATTAATGTAAAAATGCGAACACAAAATTCTAACATCAAAACAAACTTCTGATTTATCTCAAATATTGGTGATTAATCACCCACTGAATCGAAGTTCATTTACACACGGCTCTCCATCAGCAAGGCTGATAAACGGCCATATTGTTACTAAATTTTACGAAAAATGGTTGGGTTAACGCTGACTCTGCCCTGCTGGGCAGAGTCGTCGTTCAGGGGCATCCCCCCAAGGAATTACCTGAGACTTATAACGCTAGGAAAAGACCTGCTAGCGTTGCACTCATAAGGTTAGCAAGTGAACCTGCAACCACAGCGCGTAGACCAAGTTTAGCTAGGTCGTGGCGACGTGTAGGAGCCATTGCACCCAGACCACCAAGCAGAATGGCGATTGAAGATAGGTTCGCAAATCCACATAGTGCAAATGAGATAATCGCTTTGGTTCTGTCAGACATAACCGCGTTTGTTGCTTCAACTAAGACACCGCCATCAGCAACATCTTTTAGGTATGGAGCAAAGTTTAGGTAAGCCACGAATTCGTTAACAACAATCTTCTGACCAATGAAAGAACCGGCAACAAGGGCTTCGTTCCAAGGCACACCGATAAGGAATGCAAGAGGCATGAAGATGTAACCTAGGATTAGTTCTAGCGTAATACCTTCTAGACCGAATATACCAGTCACACCACCGATGATACCGTTGATCATAGCGATTAAGCCTACGAAAGCGATCAACATTGCACCAACGTTTAGCGCAAGGTGCATACCAGATGAAGCACCTGCTGCTGCAGCGTCTAGTACGTTAGCTGGCTTGTCAGGATCTTCTGGCAGCTCTTCCATTTCGTTAACAGTTTTATCTGTTTCAGGATGCATCAGCTTAGCCATCA
This sequence comes from Shewanella marisflavi, assembly GCF_002215585.1. Taxonomy (NCBI): domain Bacteria; kingdom Pseudomonadati; phylum Pseudomonadota; class Gammaproteobacteria; order Alteromonadales; family Shewanellaceae; genus Shewanella; species Shewanella marisflavi. The sequence continues at coordinate 1,182,710 of NZ_CP022272.1, read as the reverse complement.
ATAGACCACCTGGAGCAGCCATGAATGACGCCGCTACTAGGTATTCAATTGGTACACCCATCTGCGCGTAACCAGCAAGAACTGAACCAGCGATAGACGCTAGACCACCCACCATGATGGCGAAAAGTTCAGACTGAGTCATAGTCGCGATAAACGGACGAACCACAAGTGGCGCTTCTGTTTGACCAACGAAGATGTTAGCAGTTGCTGACATAGACTCTGTGCGGCTGGTACCCAAGGCTTTCTGTAGACCACCACCGATGATACGGATGATCCACTGCATGATGCCTAGGTAGTAAAGCACAGCGATTAGAGAAGAGAAGAAAACGATAACAGGTAGAACGTTAATCGCGAAGATGAAACCAACTTTAAACTGGGCTAAATCGCCGAACAGGAAGTTGATACCGTTTTGAGCATAACTGATCACGCTTGATACGCCGTCAGAAACACCTTTTAGAATGTCTTTACCGATTGGCACATATAACACGAAACCAGCGAAGAACGCCTGAATCGCTAGTGCACCAAATACGGTACGCATATTGATAGCTTTTCTGTCTTTAGACAGTAAAAAACCGATCCCGAGTAGGACGACCACCCCTACTAAACTCATTAAAATATCCATTAACCATCACCCTATTGTTAATACTTTTTAATTATGTTGTTAACCAACCTTTTTCACCGTCAGATTATACCCGACCGTATGGCTAAAATCGTCGTTTTGATCAAGTTTTTGAAGTTTTATTTCAAGACCTTACAAAAAAAACTTGGTGCGATTAACATCTGTTTTTTTAAAAATAAACTAGAGGTCAAAGAGTTGCAGCGTATTTTGAAACACCTGTTCTGAGACGCGAACGCTAGATTTTTTCTGCAATTTAGCGATTTTCTGGATTAGCAAACGCAAAATTAAGCTGGAACCGCCGGTTTTATCGGCAAAGTCTGGCTTTTTAACCTGCGAAACCAGGGCTAAATCAGTCTCTATCACCAGATGATCTAACGGTAACTTGACAAGGGTTTCTTGCAATTTTTTCGCCTTTTCCTCTAACAACAGATGGCCAATTCCTATGTAACACCCCGCATCCACATAGCGCTGAGCCAATTGCATCGAGCCATAAAAGCCATGTATGACACCTCCTTTCACCAGGGGATACCGCTTAAGTAACGCCAGCACCTCATTGTGAGCTTTAACGCTATGTAAGATCACCGGTAACTTATGTCGTTGCGCCAACTGTAATTGCGCCTCAAAACAGGGAAGCTGATAGCCCCAGCTCTGCCTATGGAGGCCATCCAACCCACACTCCCCCACAGCGACCAGACGAGGATCATCGCCCTGCACTTCAAGCAGTTTAGACAAGTTTTCAATATCTTGCTGCCAATTGTGATTGCAATACCAAGGATGAACGCCTAAGCCATAGCTAAAATCATACGAAGAGGCGACAAGCAACTGTTTCGCCCACTTCTGTGGGCTGACACCTGGGATCACAGCCTGCCTGACCCCAGCCCGTTTAAGCGATGCCACTAAGGCATCCCGGTCAGCGTCGAACTCATCGAAGTCCAGATGTACATGACTATCGATCATGGCTAAGGGAGGCTCTGGAGGGACGACACCCGATAATGCTTGTTTAGGGCTTGGCATCATCGTTCAACGCTTCTGTACCGGCTGATTTAGCCTCAGCTTCAGCTTTTGACTGCTTAGTCGACACCAAGTCAGGCTCACTAAGTTTAGGAGCACAGCAACGCTGATTTTCCGGCGTCAGTCCCATACGATCACACCAAGCCACATAGGCTTGCCACCACTTAACCAACATATCTCCTCCCAAGTGGTTTAAACATCATCATCACTATACTTAACGAACAAAAAATGTGCACAAAAAAAGCAGCCTAGGCTGCTTTTTTATCGGAATTAATTTTCCCGCGTTTTGGCAAATTCGATATCCGGATAACGTTCCATCGACAGGTTAAGGTTAACCATAGTCGGGGCGACATAAGTCAGGTTATCGCCACCATCGAGTGCAAGGTTATTACTGCATTTACGCTTAAACTCTTCCAGTTTCTTGCTATCTTTGCTGTACACCCAACGCGCCGTGGCTACGCTGATCGCCTCATAGATAGCCTCAACCTTGTATTCACTCTTAAGACGCTGTACTACCACCTCAAACTGCAGCACACCGACAGCGCCCACAATCAGATCGTTTGTATCCAATGGGCGGAACACCTGCACGGCACCTTCTTCTGAGAGCTGAACCAGACCTTTAAGCAATTGCTTCTGCTTGAGCGGGTCTTTAAGCCTGATACGACGGAACATCTCAGGCGCAAAGTTAGGAATTCCGGTAAAGCGCAGCTTTTCGCCTTGAGTAAAGGTGTCACCAATGCGAATGGTTCCGTGATTGTGTAATCCGATAATATCGCCAGGATAAGCCGCCTCAGCGCGATTACGGTCACCCGCCATAAAGGTTAAGGCATCACTTACGTTTACATCTTTACCTATGCGCACATGGTGCATCTTCATTCCCTGCTCGTAACGTCCTGAGCAGATGCGCATAAAGGCCACACGGTCTCTGTGCTTAGGATCCATATTTGCTTGAATCTTAAACACGAAGCCACTGAATTTAGGTTCGTCCGGCTCAACATTGCGTAGATCCGACTCACGCGCCTGAGGACGCGGTGCCCACTCGACAATGCCGTCAAGAATATGGTCAACACCAAAGTTACCCAGTGCAGTACCGAAGAATACCGGCGTCAGCTCGCCCTTAAGGAAAGCCTCTAAATCAAATTCGTGAGAGGCACCGAGTACCAACTCCATCTCGTCGCGCAGATCTTGTGCATAGCTGCCGATCGCCTCATCGAGTTCTGGATTATCCAGTCCCTTGATGACACGCGAATCCTGAATGGTATGACCCATGCCGCCCTGATACAGTACCACTTCGTCACGCAGCAGGTGATAGACACCTTTAAACTCCTTGCCAGCACCGATAGGCCAAGTGATCGGCGCACAGGCAATATTGAGTACGTTTTCCACTTCATCCATCAGTTCGATAGGATCGCGGATATCGCGGTCAAGTTTGTTCATGAAAGTCACGATAGGCGTATCACGCAGACGTGTCACTTCCATTAATTTAATTGTGCGCTGCTCTACACCTTTAGCCGAGTCGATCACCATAAGGCAAGAATCCACCGCGGTCAGCGTACGATAGGTATCTTCCGAGAAGTCTTCGTGACCCGGGGTATCCAGCAGGTTGACCAGGGCTTCACGATAGGGAAACTGCATCACAGAGGTAGTAATCGAAATACCACGATCTTTTTCCATCTCCATCCAGTCAGACTTGGCATGCTGTCCCGACTTCTTGCCTTTTACCGTTCCCGCCTTCTGCAAAGCCTGTCCGAATAACAAGACCTTTTCGGTGATAGTGGTTTTACCCGCATCGGGGTGCGAGATGATGGCGAAAGTACGACGCTTGTCGACTTCAACTTTATTGCCTGACATGATTACCTGCGAATTTGATGGAGTGCTAAAAGCCGGCAATTATAGCGCCAAGCTTAGCTTATGGCTAGTTTAGCAACCGGAATCTGCAGGGCTTAGCGACGCCTTACAGGGTGTGTCCCAATTGCCGGAAAGAGAAAGGCCCTTTCACACAAAAAGGGCCTTTAGCACTGTTTAACTGAACTTTCGCTCGTCTTAGGGCTGGGTGAGCAACTCACTCATGTTTGCCAGCTCTACCCTGGCATACCTGTGTTCAACGAAATCATAGATATTAGTCGCTAAGGCAAGCCTGAAATAGTTGGCAGCATCGCTGTAGTTACCCTGCTTCTGAGCCACTTTAGCGATGTAAAAGTAGGCCTCGCAAAGACGCTCTGCGTACTCATTAGGATGACTTAAGCCCTGCTTGGCGATCTGAAACACTTGGTCGCGGCTCAGCTTACCGAGATAAAAATCCACTAAGGTTGTAGACCACTGAGAGTCATCAAGCTTGCTTCGATTTTCAGCTAAGTGCAGCTTTGCCTGCTCGGCATCACGCTTAACCTCGGTAATATAAAGCCACAGGGCGCGATAGCCATCTTGCTCATTGGCCTGATAGAAAGATTGCATGTCGGCAACGGCAAGCTCATCACGCTGTCCATAGTAAAGCGCTATACCACGATTCAGATAGGCATAATCATATTCGGGGGATAACTCGAGCACGGCATCGAACGCCTCATAGGCACTCTCGAATTCGCCTTCCTGGGTGTAATAGATGCCGATAAAGTTATAGGCATCAGCAAGATTAGGCTGGAGTTTTAATGATTGGTGAAAATCGATACGGCTAAGAATGCGCAGGCCAACACTGTCATAAATAACGCCGCGATCATAGTGAAAACGAGCACGCTGCTCTGGCGTTAACTCTGCAGAGGCTAAGATATCATTGAGCCTTGCCAGGGTGACTTCAAGTTTGTAGTCAGGCATAACGGGGGCGACCATTAACTTACCCTGCTCCGCCGTTGCTGCCGGTTGAGTCGATACACATCCTGTTAGTAACAAACTTAAGCCAGTCATCATAGCTAACGAGACCGAGCGCAATTTATAAGTCATCCATTTAACCTTTTCACCGCTGCAATAGCCCCAATCATAGCAATACCAACTAGTCACGGCTATCTTCAATTAGTAAAAACCAATAAAAAAGGAGACCTATTGGTCTCCTTTTAATCTCAACTCGCTTTAGCTATCGATTATTCGCTTGCCGCTTCTTCTTTCGGCTGAGCTTCTTTCATCGACAGACGTACGCGGCCTTGGCGATCAACTTCCATCACCTTAACCTTCACTTCCTGACCAACTTCTAAGTAGTCAGAAACGTTAGCAACACGCTCTTCAGCGATTTGTGAAATATGCACCAGACCGTCTTTACCCGGAAGGATAGTCACGAAGGCACCGAAGTCAACGATACGAACAACCTTACCATTGTAAACAGTACCGACTTCAACTTCTGCAGTGATCTCCTGGATACGACGGATAGCTTCTTTAGTCGCTTCGCCGTTAGCTGAAGCAATCTTCACAGTACCGTCATCTTCCAGCTCGATGGTAGTGCCAGTCTCTTCGGTTAGCGCGCGAATGGTTGCGCCACCTTTACCAATCACGTCACGAATCTTCTCTGGGTTAATCTTCAGAGTGGTGATACGTGGAGCGTGATCAGAGATATCTGCACGGTGACCAGAGATAGCTTGGTCCATCACGTTCAAGATATGCACACGAGCACCATAGGCTTGTTGCAGTGCGATCTGCATGATCTCCTGAGTGATACCTTCGATCTTGATATCCATCTGCAGTGCAGTGATACCGTCACGAGTACCGGCTACTTTAAAGTCCATGTCACCTAAGTGATCTTCATCACCCAAGATGTCAGACAGAACGACAAAGTCATCGCCTTCCTTCACTAGACCCATAGCAATACCGGCAACCGAAGTCTTGATCGGTACACCAGCGTCCATCAGTGCCAGAGAAGTACCACATACAGAAGCCATAGAGCTTGAACCGTTAGATTCTGTGATTTCAGACACTACACGTACGCTGTATGGGAACTCTTCAGCCGTTGGCATAACGGCATTGATACCGCGCCATGCTAGCTTACCGTGACCAATTTCACGACGCTTAGGCGAACCAACCATACCGGTTTCACCAACAGAGTATGGTGGGAAGTTGTAGTGCAGCATGAAGCGGCTGGTTTGCTCGCCCATGATGCTATCGATCTTCTGTGCGTCACGCTCAGTACCTAAGGTACAAGTGACCAGTGCCTGAGTTTCACCACGGGTGAACAGTGCACTACCGTGAGTACGTGGCAGTACGCCAGCCATCACGCTCAGGGCACGGATCATATCTGGCTCACGGCCGTCGATACGTGGGTTACCAGCGATGATTCGGCTACGAACAACCTTCTTCTCCAGGCTACCCAGCAGCTTGTCGGCTTCAGCAAGATCAACGTCTGGATTTTCTTCTACCAGCTTAGCGATAGCCGCTTGCTTCACTTCGATAACGGCGTCACGACGCTCATGCTTAGCAGTGATCTGGTAAGCATTGGTAAAACCTTCTTCGGCCAGTACGCGAACCTTCTCAACCAACTCAGCATCAACTTCAGCAGGTTTCCAGTCCCACATTGGCTTGTTTACTTCGGCGCGCAGTTCTTTAATGGCATTGATCACCACTTGCTGCTGCTCGTGACCATAAACCACTGCACCTAGCATAACTTCTTCAGGCAGAGCACTGGCTTCAGACTCAACCATAAGTACCGCATTTTCGGTACCAGCAACAGACAGCTCAAGTTGACTCTCTTTTAACTGAGAAACCGTTGGGTTGAGGATATATTCGCCATCGACATAACCTACTTGGGCTGAACCTAGTGGACCGTTGAATGGGATGCCTGAGATAGACAGCGCCGCCGAGGTACCTATCATAGAGATAACTTCTGGGCTGATCTCTGGATCAACAGAAACCACAGTGATGATGACTTGAACTTCGTTCTTAAAACCATTCGGGAATAGTGGACGAATAGGACGGTCAATCAGACGCGCAGTAAGGGTTTCGCCTTCTGAAGGACGGCCTTCGCGTTTGAAAAATCCACCAGGGATTTTACCCGCAGCGTAAGTTTTTTCCTGGTAATTAACGGTTAACGGGAAAAAGTCACGACCTGGCTCTTCAGCTTTCTTGCCAACAACAGTTACCAATACTGTTGTATCACCCATACTTGCCAAAACAGCTGCGTCTGCTTGACGTGCAATAACCCCAGTCTCTAGCGTGACTGTGTGCTGACCATATTCAAAACTCTTTACGATTGGATTCACGTGAACCTTTCCTTAATTTAATAACCTTAATTTCGCGGCTAAGTATACTGCAAGTCTAATCAATAGATAAAGAGCACATGTAGATGACAAAGCGTAATCTTTTCTCTAAAGTGGGTAGATAAAGATAAATTTCTGTCTATCGCTGCTTTTTCTAAAAAATAGAATGTGATTGGTCACTAAGAATGTAAGGGGTGGCAAATGAGCACACGGTTCAAATCGTTAACATGGAAACAAACAACACTGGTTGTGTTTTCAGCGTTATTTTTTGCCGTTGCTATTTTTATCGTCGAAGTCGCGCTTGTCGGCATCTCCGCCCGTCAACAACTTATCGTTGCTCAAGAAGAACTCCTGGACTCCATTGAACAACCCGCCGCTAATGCCGTCTGGGCACTTGATGATAATCTTGCCGCCCAAACCCTTGAGGGAATACTTAAGGTTGAACATGTCGGCGAAGCAGTGATCGAACTCGACGATGGCAGCATGTTTGTCTCAATGAATAATCCTTTTACCGATAACCCCTTAGTCCGCACAATGAGCGAAAAACTGTTTGGCGATTTGAAACAGTTCAGCCGCACCTTATATCGGCCTTCTTTTTTTGAGGGAACAGAGAAGCAGCAGGTCATAGGTACACTCACCATTTTCTATAACACCCAGGAACTGGCAAATACACTCTTTTCCCAGCTGCGTTTCAGTTTTCTGGCGACCTTAGCCCGCGCCCTACTGGTAACCATGGCTCTGTCGATCATCTTCCATCGCTTCCTCACTAAACCCATTGCCGAGATCAGTGAAGCGATAGATAAAATCGACCCTGAACTACCGGACGAAAACTTACTGCCCACGTCATCTGCCCACCAGGACGATGAGCTGGGATTAGTGACATCAAAATTCAACCAAATCTTAATCCAATTTGGTCAAACCCAAAGCAAATTGCGCCGCATGGCCACCCGAGATCCCTTAACCGGTCTGCCCAACCGCACCTTGCTACTAGAAACCATAGCGGTATCGATTCAAAGAGCGAGAGTACATAAACATCAATTTACCATGTTGTTTATCGATCTCGATCGCTTCAAAAACGTTAATGATTCACTTGGTCATGCCCTGGGTGATCAATTTCTGGCGCGTATCGCCAGGGTGTTAGAGCGTGTCGTTGGCGATCGTGGTACCGTCGCCCGCCTCGGCGGCGATGAGTTTGTTATCTTAGCCGAAGATGCCAGAACACCAGATCAGGCAGCTGACTTTGTCGACAAGCTACTGATGCAGCTTAACGTGCCGCTTCAACTCAATGAACACACGATTCACCCTGCGGCCTCAGTGGGGATCTCCATCTACCCAGACGATGGCTTGAGCGCCGAAGATTTGATTCGCCACGCCGATATAGCCATGTACAGCGCCAAAGCGGCGGGGTCGAACCAATGGGCCTTCTTTAAGCAGCAGATGACTGAACGAGCTGCGGTGCGCCTGAGAACCGAAGCCTCGCTTCACGATGCCTTAAAGAACAACGAGTTTTTACTGCACTTCCAACCCAAATTTAATATCAAAACCGGTAAGGTGATCGCTTGTGAAGCCCTGATCCGCTGGAAAAAAGATGGCCGACTCATTAGCCCAATGTCTTTTATTCCCGTTGCCGAAGAGACGGGGATTATCATCCCACTGGGACGTTGGGTGATCGAAGAAGCCTGCCGCACGCTAAAGCACTGGCGCAAACGCTACAACTACGCCATCCCCATCGCCGTTAACGTGGCCTCACAGCAATTTGCCGATGCCAGCCTGGTGCCTGACATCAAGCAACTTGCACTGAGATATCAAATAAACCCCAGTCTGTTAGAGGTAGAGATCACCGAAACCTCATTGATGAATGATATTGAGCTTGCTATTCATAAGCTCGAGCAACTTAAGAGTGCAGGCTTTGGTATCGCGGTCGATGACTTCGGTACAGGCTACTCTTCTCTCTCTTATCTGCGCCATCTACCGATCACGACGATGAAGATTGATCGCTGTTTTGTGACCGACCTGCCCAACGAAAGCGCCATCGCTTCTACTATCTTGATGCTCGGCAAACAACTGAATCTGCACATTGTGGCGGAGGGCATAGAGAACGAACAGCAACTCGATTGGTTAAAGCAGATGGATTGTGAAATAGGTCAAGGCTTCTACTATAGTCAGCCTCTGGATATTACTGAATTCGAAGAAAAATATATCGCGCCCAATACCGCCAGCATCAGCCAACTGTAGCCGCAACTGACATCAAGCTCACGCGAAAAACATCCATAAAAAAAGGAGGCTAAGCCTCCTTTTTCACTACAGCACTAATCGATTGATTAGCGACGTAGACCTAACTTCTTGATAAGCTCTTGATAGCGCTCGTTTTCAGTGCGCTTCAGGTAAGCTAGTAGCTTACGACGAGAGTTAACCATGCGAAGCAAACCACGACGTGAGTGATGATCATGGATGTGCTCTTTGAAGTGACCTTGTAGGTGGTTGATTTGTGCAGTTAGCAGTGCAACCTGAACTTCAGTAGAACCAGAATCATTCTCACCACGGCCGAAATCAGCCAGGATTTGTGCTTTTACTTCTTTACTTAGTGACATTTTTTTCTCCAAAAGTATATAAATGCTTCAGCCGATCACTAACTCAGCCGAAGAGAGCGCGCTATATTACCGATTTTATGGCCATTAAGCAAGCATTAAGCCTGCTCGTCATGCAGAACCACCAGGCGCTTTGGCGCCAGTAAGCCATCGTCATTCATCTGACCTATACCGACAAATCGCCTTGCGTCACCTAAGGTGATCCGCACCAGCTCATCGACGGGCAGATTCGCTACCTGAACAGGGTTACCATTCATCAGATAATGGGCCAGCTCATCGCTGACATTGATCTCTTTCAAATCGCTGACCGCAGTGTCCATAGGTAGCAATAAAGGATCGAGTAAGACTTTCGGTGCAACATCCTCACTTTGAGCTTGAGCAAGCAGTGCCTCTAGTTGTTCCAGGGTCACCATCTTGTCATAAGGATAACCTGCCACCCCGGTGCGGCGTAACATGATCACATGCGCGCCACAACCTAACATCTCACCCAGATCGTCTGTGATCGTGCGAATATAGGTCCCCTTGGAACAATGAATATCCAGCGTCAGTTCGTCACCTTCGAGCTTAATAAAGTTAAGCTCATGCACTGTGATAGGACGCGCCTCACGGGGCACCTCTTTGCCTTCACGGGCATACTTGTACAGAGGCTGGCCCTGATATTTGAGCGCCGAGTACATAGAAGGGACCTGCATGGTCTCACCGCGAAAATACTCAAGCGCCTCTTCGAGTTGCTGCTGAGTAAAGTCGATAGGACGCGTCTGCACCACTTCACCATCTGAATCGCTGGTATCGGTGCGCACACCCAATTTAGCGGTGACCAGATAGCGCTTATCGGCATCTAGCAGATGCTGGGAGAACTTGGTCGCTTCCCCCAAGCAGATAGGCAGCATGCCAGTGGCGAGTGGATCTAGCGCGCCTGTGTGGCCCGCCTTCGCCGCGTTATAGATACGTTTAACTCTTTGCAGGGCAAAGTTGGAGCTCATTCCCGTGTCTTTGTCCAGCAGCACTATGCCGTCGACCAATCGACCTCTAGGTTTACGCGCCATTACTTATCACCTTGCTCAGATGCTTCCTGGTCGTCATCTTCACGACCATGCTCCCGCGCTTTTGCCTCATCTTTAGTGATCACTTGACTCACCAAGTTAGACATACGCATACCTTCAACCAACGAGGCATCGTAAATGAAGCGAATTTCGGGCATCACCCTCAGCTTCATTCTGCCAGCCACTAGAGAACGTACATAACCTGATGCTGTCTCTAATGCCGCCAACTTCTCCTCGACAACGGCCTTGTCTTCCTCGAAGAAGGTGACATAGACCTTTGCATAACTAAGATCCCGTGACACATCGACATCGTTCACTGTCACCATGCCGATACGCGGATCTTTGATGTCGCGTTGCAGCACTTGGGCCAGCTCCTGCTGAAGCTGCTGTGCGATGCGACGAGTACGACTAAATTCTCTTGCCATAATATTTGCCATCTCAAAAACAGGTGACCGGCTCGGTGAAGCTGCAACCACTGCTACTTGGGTCGCGTCTTGACTCTGGGTCATGCCTGAACAAAAAGGGCGGCTTACGCCGCCCCTTTATGATTATAAGGTTCGAGCGATTTCGACCGTTTCGAAGACCTCTATCTGATCGCCAACTTTGACGTCATTATAGTTCTTCACGCCGATACCACACTCCATGCCGTTACGCACTTCGCTAACGTCGTCTTTAAAGCGACGCAGTGATTCCAGCTCACCTTCGAAGATCACCACGTTATCACGCAGTACGCGGATAGGCGCGCTACGCTTGATGGTACCTTCGGTGACCATACAACCGGCGATAGCACCTATCTTAGGAGACTTGAACACATCACGTACTTCGGCAAGACCAATGATCTCTTGCTTGAACTCAGGAGACAACATGCCGCCCATGGCCGCTTTAACTTCATCAATCAGATGATAGATAACGCTGTAGTAACGTAGGTCAACACTCTCGCTCTCGATGGTCTTACGCGCCTGTGCATCGGCACGAACGTTGAAGCCCACCATAATAGCGTTAGATGCCGCAGCAAGCGTTGCATCAGTCTCGGTCAAACCACCCACACCGCTGGCGATGATATTTACCTTCACCTCATCGGTAGACAGTTTGTTGAGCGAGTCAGAAATCGCTTCCAGAGAACCTTGTACATCGGCCTTAAGCACTATGTTCAACTCTTGGACTTCGCCTTCAGTCATGTTAGCGAACATATTCTCTAGTTTAGACTTCTGCTGACGAGCCAGCTTAACATCGCGGAACTTACCTTGACGGTATAGCGCCACTTCACGCGCCTTACGCTCGTCACGAACAACCGTTGCTTCGTCACCAGCTGATGGCACACCAGAAAGACCTAAGATCTCGACCGGAATCGATGGACCTGCTTCGGTGATTGACTTACCATTCTCATCCTTCATCGCACGGACTTTACCGTACTCAAGACCACAAAGAACGATATCGCCCTGCTTCAGGGTACCTTCTTGTACCAAAACGGTGGCAACAGGGCCGCGACCCTTATCCAGTTTAGACTCAACAACCACACCGGCCGCCATGCCTTCACGAACCGCTTTAAGCTCAAGAACTTCGGCTTCAAGCAAGATGCCTTCAAGCAACTCGTCGATACCTTCACCAGACTTAGCTGACACGTGAACAAACATGTTGTTCCCGCCCCAATCTTCAGACATGACACCATGCTGTGAAAGTTCAGACTTAACGCGATCTGGGTCTGCTTCTGGCTTATCTATCTTGTTCACTGCAACAATCAGTGGAACACCACCGGCCTTAGCATGCTGAATCGCTTCAATGGTCTGTGGCATCACGCCGTCATCGGCCGCCACAACCAATACCACGATATCGGTCGCCTTAGCACCACGAGCACGCATTGCGGTAAACGCGGCGTGACCTGGCGTATCTAAGAAGGTGATCATGCCATTACCGGTTTCAACATGGTATGCACCGATATGCTGGGTAATACCACCGGCCTCACCAGATGCCACTTTCGCACGGCGAATGTAGTCGAGTAGTGATGTCTTACCATGGTCAACGTGACCCATGATGGTTACCACTGGCGCACGAGGCTCAACTTTAACGTTGCCGTCACGGTCAGCGAGTACTTGATGCTCAAGCTCGTTTTCACGGATCAATACAACCTTGTGGCCCATCTCTTCGGCAACCAACTGCGCAGTTTCCTGATCAAGCACCTGGTTGATGGTGACCATAGTCCCCATCTTCATCATCTGTTTGATGATCTCAGTTGCTTTAACCGCCATCTTCTGTGCCAACTCGGCAACAGTCACTGTCTCGCCGATGCTCACATCACGAGTCACAGCCACTGCTGGCTTGTTAAAGCCATGGTCCATAGACTCAGGCGCATTACGCTGGTTACGCTGATTACGACCGCCACGAGCATCTCTACCGCCGCGCTTCTTGTTCAGAGCTTCTTTCTTACCGCCAGCAGGCTTACGGGCACGGCGGCCACGCTTCTCTGCGTTCATGTCGGCAGTGTCTTCTGCTGCGCGCGCTTCAGTTGAAGTGGTCACATGGTGATCGGCACTTTTTTCTGACTCTTTACGAATGCGCTCTTCTTCAGCCCAACGCTTTTCGTTCTCTTCGGCAAGACGACGCGCTTCTTCGGCCGCAGCCTTAGCTTCTTCATCGGCTTTAGCCTTAGCAGCGGCTTCTTTAGCAGCTAACAGACGAGCTTCTTCCACCTTGGCGGCTTTCTCTTCTGCAGTCTCTTCAACCACTGGCTTACCTTCGGCTGCTTTCTTCGCCTTAGCTTCAGCTTCGGCCTTAGCCTTGGCTTTTGCTGCGGCTTCCGCTTCGGCTTTGGCTTTGGCTTCCGCTTCGGCCTTGGCCTTAGCTTCGGCTTCTGCCGCCGCTTTAGCTTCCGCTTCAGCTTTAGCTTTGGCTTCCGCCTCGGCTTCTGCCGCTGGGTCACGCTTCACGAAAGTACGCTTCTTACGCACTTCCACTTTGATGTCTTTAGACTGACCACCACTACCCGACACGCTCAGTGTCGAAATGGATTTACGCTGCAGTGTCATCTTGGTTGGCGTTGCATCGCCGCCATGTTGCTTCTTAAGAAACTCAAGCAATTTCTGCTTTTCTTCTTCAGAAACAGTATCTGTTTTACTCTTCTTAATTCCTGCCTCAGAAAACTGCTCAACTAATCGATCAGCACTTTTCCCTACTTCCTCGGCCAGTTTTGCTACTGTGGTATCTGCCATCTGTAAAATCCCCTCTGTTGATCGACTTAAGCTTCTTCGCCAAACCAACAGATATTGCGGGCTGCCATGATGAGCTCACCAGCCTTTTCTTCTGTTAATTCTTCAATCTCGATCAAATCATCAATGCCTTGTTCGGCTAAATCTTCAAGCGTAATTACGCCTTTACTTGCCAACACGTACGCCAAATGACGTTCTAAACCTTCTAGGGCAAGTAAATCTTCGCTTGGCTCAGCACCATCGAGTGCCTCTTCGGATGCCAAAGCCCGTGTAGAGATTGCAGCCTTAGCGCGCTCTCTGAGTGCCTCAACGATCTCCTCGTCGAAGCCGTCGATTTCAAGTAGTTCTGACTCAGGTACATAGGCCACTTCTTCAAGTGAGGTAAAACCTTCATCAGCCAATACTTGAGCAAAATCTTCATCGACATCCAGTGCAGAAACGAACAGGTTAACAACCTTGGCACTTTCTGCCTGGTGCTTAGCCTGCATATCTTCCACTGTCATCACGTTAAGCTCCCAGCCCGATAACTGGGTGGCTAAACGTACGTTTTGACCGTTACGGCCAATGGCTTGCGCCAGTGAATCGGCTTCTACCGCGATATCCATTGAATGGTTATCTTCGTCAACTATGATAGAGGCCACATCGGCGGGCGCCATCGCATTGATCACAAATTGCGCTGGGTTGTCGTCCCAAAGCACGATATCAACACGCTCGCCGCCTAATTCATTTGAAACCGCTTGAACACGCGCGCCGCGCATACCCACACAGGCACCGATAGGATCGATGCGACGGTCGTTTGATTTCACCGCGATCTTAGCGCGAGAACCTGGGTCACGAGCAGCGCCCATGATCTCGATCATCTCATCGGCGATCTCAGGTACTTCTACGCGGAACAGCTCAATCAGCATGTCTGGCTTGGTACGGGTCAGGAACAGCTGCGCACCACGCGCCTCAGGACGCACGGCATAAAGCAGCGCACGTACACGATCACCCGGACGGAAGCTTTCACGCGAAATAAGGTCTTCCTTAAACAGCACGGCATCGGCATTGTTTCCGAGGTCGACAACCACGCTTTCACGGTTACTCTTCTTCACCACACCCGTGATTAGCTCACCCTCTTTTTCGAGGAACTGATCAACGATTTGTGCACGTTCTGCTTCACGCACCTTTTGCACAATCACTTGCTTAGCGGTTTGTGTAGTAATACGGTCAAAGACAACTGACTCAATCTCGTCTTCGATATAATCACCCACTTGGATCTCTGGGTTTTCATAGCGAGCGGCTTCAAGCGTGATCTCGCGGAATGGGTTTTCCAGCGCCTCACCATGATCTTCAACCACCATCCAACGACGGAAGGTTTCGTACTCACCAGTCTTACGATCGATAGCGACACGAACCTCTATATCGCCTTCATATTTTTTCTTGGTTGCTGTAGCTAACGCGATTTCCAACGCTTCAAAAATCTTTTCGCGTGGCACGGCCTTCTCATTTGAAACCGCCTCAGCGACTAGCAGAATCTCTTTGTTCATTCTCTTGCCTCGTTCAGCTCGAATCCATCAAAACTTAGCGATTAGGTTGCCCTTACGGATATTATCCAAGGCAATAATCAGTTCGTTGCCATCAACAGTAAGAGTCAGCATCTGCCCCTCAACGCCCGTGACGGTCCCTTTTAAATTACGACTACCAGCGACAGGCATAGTCAGTTGTACCTTTACGGTTTCACCTGTGTATTGCGCATACTGCTCTGCAGTAAATAATGGTCTATCTACACCAGGCGAAGAAACTTCTAATGTGTATTCGTTCGAGATCGGGTCCTCGACGTCGAGCACGGCACTGATCTGGCGACTGACATCGGCACAATCATCGATAAAAATGCCGTTTTCATTATCTATATATACACGCAGCACTGAATGCTTGCCTGCTTGCACATACTCAAGTCCCCACAGACTATGGCCCAATGCTTCAACTGGTGCGATAAGCATCTGTTCCAGCTTACTTTCTAAAGTTGCCAAGGTTACCCCCCGAAAAACAAAAAAGGGCATAAAGCCCCAGTACGACATCATCAAATGACGATATTTCAAAAGTCCAGATAACAAAAAACCCCGTAATCACGAGGTCATATCATTCAGAACCTGTAACAGAAATGAAGATAAACTTCATCACTGGGAAGCTGGTTGCGGGGGCCGGATTTGAACCGACGACCTTCGGGTTATGAGCCCGACGAGCTACCAAACTGCTCCACCCCGCGTCAACTGCTGCAATTATATTGATAGAGAACAATATTTGCAATGATAAAGCGAAACTCATGTTTTACTTTATCGATTCAGATTAAGTAAGACTCAATCTAAATTTGGTGCGGATGGAGGGACTTGAACCCTCACGAGCATAGCTCACCACCCCCTCAAGATGGCGTGTCTACCAATTCCACCACATCCGCATGTGATCATTACTTAGACTGGTTGATTCTGTTTTTGAGTAGTGAGGCTACTCGAGTCTTCCAGTCACGCAACCTAGGGTTACGTTTGCTCTTTCGAGCAATTAGTCAGGGATTTTATCTTCTGACTTTGGTGCATCTTGTGCTGCGTCAGTCACTTGTTCAGTCACTGCTGCCGCGTCGGCACCTAAATCTTTCCAAGATTCTTCAGCCTTGGTGTGGTTCGCGCTCAAATTGCCAATTGTCAAACTTAGGGCAAAGAAAGCAATCGCCAGAATCGCCGTAGAACGAGTTAAAAAATTACCCGAACCAGAAGAACCGAACAATGTTGCTGAAGCACCGGCGCCAAAAGAGGCTCCCATATCAGCACCTTTCCCTTGCTGGATGAGGATTAAGCCAATCAGGCCCAACGCAACCAACAAGTAAATAACCATTAGAACTTCGTACATATTATGCGCTCATCGCTATCGAACATAAACTTAAAAACTCGGTAGAGTTTAAGCTAGCACCGCCTATCAGTCCACCATCTACATCAGGCTGCGCAAATAGATCTGCTGCATTACTCGGCGTTACGCTACCACCGTACAAAATCCTGATATTCTCTCCGATAAACGGAGACACTTCAGAGAGACGCTTGCGAATAAACGCATGTACTTCTTGCGCCTGCTCTGGCGTAGCGCTCTTACCTGTCCCTACAGCCCAAAGCGGCTCATAGGCGATAATTGCATTATCAAAAGCCATGGTGCCATTCTTCTCGATGACCACATCCAACTCTTCCGCAATCACCTCAAAGGTGCGTCTTGCTTCTCGAGCTGGGCCAGACTCACCTACACATAATATAGGGGTCAAACCATGCTTCTGTGCAGCGGCAAATTTCTCCGCCACGATATCGCTGGTTTCGCCGTACATTCTACGACGCTCTGAGTGACCGATAATCACATAGCGACATCCAGAATCTTTTAACATCTGCCCAGACACTTCACCGGTATAGGCGCCAAAGTCATGCTGACTTAGGTTTTGCGCACCCATCCGAACAAGACAACCGTTTAAGGCTTCTTTATTAGCGTCTAACTGCTGACGTACACTTTCAAGAAAAATAGTTGGCGGACATAAGACCACTTCCGCAGAATCATCTTGAAGCTTGGTAGCAAACTTGGTAAATAACTCTTGCGCTAGTTGCGCAGTACCGTTCATTTTCCAGTTACCAGCGACCATTGGGCGTCTTAGGGCCATCACCGTCTCCTTCTGAAAGCGGGCTGAATAATAGCGAACCACTTGTTAAGTTACAATACCTAAATCTCGATTTTTTGCGATAAACCGTCGAAGCGATTACTTTTTATTCTCACACACAAAAAATAGGGCAGGAATTAACCCGACAAGGCTAATTCCTGTTCGAAGCGTTAAACCAAAGCCTTGATCGCTTCGGCAATATAGTTGGCGTGGGCCTTCACATCGCTGGCTACATCACCTTCAACCATCACGCGGATCAAGGGTTCAGTACCTGACTTACGTAGGAGTACGCGGCCACGCTCACCTAGCTTAGCCTCAACTTCCGCTTGAGCGTTTAACACGCTGTCAGCCTTGAGAGGGTCATGACTCCCTTCGAAGCGCACGTTTACCAGCACCTGAGGTAGCATCTTAATACCTTCGGTCAGCTCTTCAAGCGTCGCCTGCTTACGACACATGGCTGCCAACACTAAGATACCGGCCACTATGCCATCACCTGTGGTGCCATGATCCAGGTTTAGAATGTGACCAGAGTTTTCTCCGCCGATACGCCATTCCTTCTCTTTGAGCAGCTCCATCACATAGCGGTCACCCACCTTTGAGCGGGCGAAGGGAATATCACGCGCCTTTAGCGCCAAATCGAGACCCAGGTTTGACATCAGGGTGCCTACCACACCGCCCTTTAACACGCCTCTGTCTTGGGCATCACAAGCTAAGATATAGAGGATCTCGTCACCGTCAATCACCTTACCATGACGATTAACCATCATGATACGATCACCGTCGCCATCGAGCGCTATACCCAGATCCGCCTTCTCGGCGATCACGGTTTCACGTATCTTACCCATAGAGGTAGCACCTACCTCATGATTGATATTGATGCCATTGGGTTTATCGCCAATGGCGATCACCTCAGCACCTAGCTCACGAAACACACTCGGTGCGATATGGTAAGTGGCACCATGGGCACAATCGACCACGATTTTTAGGCCGTTTAGGGTATGCTCTGCCGGGAAGTTACCCTTACAGTATTCGATATAACGACCTGCAGCGTCATCAATACGAGACACCTTACCCAGCAGGTGTGACTCAACACACTCCAGTGGTTTTTCCAGTTCTCGCTCGATTTCTAGCTCAACCTCGTCATCCAGCTTACTGCCGTCGGTAGAGAAAAACTTGATACCGTTGTCATAGTAAGGATTATGAGAGGCGCTGATCACCACACCCGCTTCGGCCCTAAAGGTGCGGGTTAAGTAAGCGACAGCAGGTGTTGGCATAGGCCCCATCAGCATCACATTTAAGCCTGCCGCAGACAGACCTGCTTCCATCGCGGATTCGAACAGATACCCTGAAATACGGGTATCCTTACCTATGATCACCTTCTTAGTGCCGATACGGGATAAGACTCGTCCAGCCGCCCAACCAAGTTTAAGCGCCAATTCAGGGGTCATCTTACCCGCGCCAACTTTACCTCTAATACCATCGGTTCCGAAAAATTTTCTCACTTGTTCTACCTCGGCTCCTCCCAGGAGCTAATGTCTGTGATCCACTCGTTTCTTACCGCCCTCTAGGCAGCACTTTAATCTATAATGCCTGATAATTGGCCGTAGCCTGCATGACCCTGATCATATCCATGGTCGGTTTTACATCATGGACACGGATAATATGCGCGCCATGCTGAATACTCAAGAGCGCGGCGGTCAGACTGCCGGCCAGTCGCTCATCCACAGGAACATTTAACAGATTGCCTATCATGCTCTTGCGCGATAACCCTATTAGCATAGGCAAACCAAAAGACGCGAGCTCACCCTGACGATTTAATAACTCATAGTTGTGGGATAAGGTCTTGCCAAAACCATAGCCAGGGTCCAAGAGCAGGTTTTCTCGTCTAATTCCAGCCGCCAAACAAGCGCTGATTCGTTGCTCAAAAAACTGACTGATATCACTGATGATATCCTGATAAACAGGCGAGTCCTGCATGGTTCGGGGTTGTCCCTGCATATGCATCAAACAAACAGGCACATTCAGCTTTGCCGCTACCGCTAAAGCACCGGGCTCTTGTAAGGCGCGTACATCATTAATCAAATGCGCGCCAGCGGCGACCGCCTCAGCCATCACCTCAGGTTTACTGGTATCCACCGATATCCACACATCGTGATGACGACTGACATATTCGACTAACGGAATAACTCTGTCCAGCTCATCTTGAACACTGACTTCGTCGGCACCGGGGCGGGTTGACTCGCCGCCAATATCGATAAAACAGGCACCTTGAGCCACCAACTCATCGGCATGGCGACAAGCGCGCTCTATGCTAGTAAAACGGCCACCGTCTGAAAATGAATCTGGAGTAACATTGAGGATCCCCATCACCCTAGGCTGTGAAAGATCCAGGCATTTATCGCCACTGACGAGTTGAAACCCTTGTTGCAAGACAGGCCCCTTAATCTATTACTGGTTAACTGAAACAAGAAAACCCCTGACGGGGTTTTCTGACATTATGCGTTTTATCTATCGCAATGAAGCTTACTTAACCACAGGTGATTCATCACCTTCTTTTGGTTCACTGGCAGGCTCAGCCTCAACGCTTTGCTCGGCCTTATCAGTAGTCTCAACAGCTTCACCATGACCGCCTTTTCCTTTGCCGTTAGAACCGTTTTCATCCATGTTCCAATCAGCTGGTGCACGCACTTCGCGGCGAGCCATCAGATCTTCAATTTGTGTCGCGTCGATAGTCTCGTACTTCATCAAGGCATCTTTCATTGCATGAAGGATGTCCATATTTTCTGTTAGGAAAGTATGAGCTCTTCCGTAGTTGCTATCGATAAGAATTTTCACTTCGTCATCAATAACCTTGGCAGTCTCATCAGACATATGCTGTGACTTACCCATACTACGGCCTAAAAAGACTTCATTTTCATCTTCGGCATAGAGGACTGGGCCCAGCTTCTCAGAGAAGCCCCATTGGGTCACCATGTTACGCGCAATGGATGTCGCATACTTAATGTCTTGAGAAGCTCCCGTTGACACACGCTCGCTACCGTAGATCAACTCTTCGGCAATACGGCCACCGTAGGCTACCGAGATTTGGCTCTCTAACTTACGACGACTCTGACTGATAGCATCGGCTTCAGGCAGGAAGAAGGTAACCCCAAGAGCACGGCCACGAGGAATAATAGTGACCTTATGCACAGGGTCATGCTCA
Organism: Shewanella marisflavi; assembly: GCF_002215585.1. NCBI lineage: Bacteria > Pseudomonadati > Pseudomonadota > Gammaproteobacteria > Alteromonadales > Shewanellaceae > Shewanella > Shewanella marisflavi. The sequence continues at coordinate 1,162,209 of NZ_CP022272.1, read as the reverse complement.
GGAACCAGACAGCCAACGATAGCGTGACCCGCTTCGTGATAGGCAGTCATCTCCTTCTCTTCCTCTGACATCACCATGGTACGGCGCTCAGCGCCCATCATGATCTTATCTTTGGCACTTTCAAACTCTTCCATTCCAACGACACGACGGTTACCACGTGCGGCAAATAGCGCTGCCTCATTCACCAGGTTAGCCAGATCGGCACCAGAGAAACCTGGCGTACCACGGGCAATGACGCTTGCCTTAACATCATCGGCTAAAGGCACCTTGCGCATATGCACTTTAAGGATCTGCTCACGACCACGCACATCTGGCAGACCGACCACGACTTGACGGTCGAAACGACCCGGACGTAGCAAGGCGGCATCCAACACATCGGGACGGTTGGTTGCTGCGATAACGATAATACCCTCGTTACCCTCAAAACCATCCATCTCAACCAGCATCTGGTTAAGGGTCTGCTCACGCTCATCATGACCACCACCGACACCGGCGCCACGCTGGCGACCTACAGCATCGATCTCATCGATAAAGATGATACATGGTGCCGACTTCTTGGCTTGTTCGAACATGTCACGTACACGGGATGCACCGACACCAACAAACATCTCTACGAAATCAGAACCCGAAATGGTAAAGAAAGGCACCTTAGCTTCGCCGGCAATGGCTTTAGCCAGCAAGGTTTTACCTGTACCTGGTGGGCCCACTAACAGCACGCCCGTCGGGATACGACCACCCAGTTTCTGGAACTTGGTTGGCTCTTTCAGGTAATCGACCAGCTCTTTGACATCTTCCTTCGCTTCGTCGCAGCCAGCAACGTCGCCGAAGGTCGTCTTGATCTGATCTTCGCTCATCAGCTTAGCTTTACTCTTACCAAAAGACATGGCGCCTTTACCGCCACCGCCTTGCATCTGGCGCATGAAGAAGATCCATACCCCGATAAGCAATAGCATAGGGAACCAAGAGATAAAGATCTGCGTTAAGAAACCAGACTCTTCCGCTTCCTGCCCCTTCATGGTCACGCCCTTACGGTCAAGATCATTGATCAGATCCTGGTCATACATAGGCATGATGGTGGTAAATTTTTCCCCGGTTCTTTTGGTACCCTCGATAGTACGCTGGTCGCTCTTCACTTCGACAGTATTAATCTGTCCAGAACGCACATCGTCCAAGAATGTTGAATAATCCATCTTCATGGAATTCGATGAAGAGGGGGAGTAGCCCTGAAACACTGACATCAGCACAACGGCGATGACAACCCAGAGAATTAAATTTTTTGCCATATCACTCAAAATTACTAGACCTCATACAGTCTTGCGGTTACTGACGTTAGGTTACTACAACTTGTATCCTGTCGCCACAAGATAGACTTCACGCGAACGCGGTCGCGACGAGTCTGGCTTACGTGTTTTGACGGTGGTAAATGCCTCTTTAACCGCCTTCATATACTCATCAAAGCCCTCCCCCTGAAAGACTTTGACAGCAAAACTACCATTTGGTGCCAACACTTGATGACACATATCAAGAGCCAATTCCACCAAATACATGGCGCGCGGCTGATCCACACCACCTGTACCACTCATATTGGGCGCCATATCCGATAGCACAACATCAACTTTAGCATCGCCTACCCGTTCAAGTAAGGCGTCGAGTACCTTTTCTTCACGAAAATCTCCCTGAAGAAAGTCAACGCCCACTATTGGGTCCATAGGTAAGATATCACAGGCGATAACCTTACCCGTGTCACCCGCCAACTTAACGGCAATCTGCGACCAACCACCGGGAGCAGCCCCAAGGTCAACCACTGTCATGCCCGGGCGGATCAGCTTATCCTTTTGTTGTATCTCTTCAATTTTAAACGCAGCGCGCGAACGCAATCCCCGTTTTTGCGACAACTTAACATAATGATCATCGAAATGTTCCTGCATCCAACGGGCGGAACTGGCTGTTCGTTTTTTACCTGACATTTAAAATCCGCAACAAATATGAGTTACACAAAGGCTATATGAGGGTAGAATAGCGGTTTTTCAACAGTAACTCAGCATAAAGTTGGTAGAAATGAACTTAACAACCAAACAGAAACAGCATCTAAAAGGCTTAGCGCATAACCTCAAGCCTGTTGTACAGCTTGGTGCCAATGGCCTGACTGAAGGTGTACTGGCTGAAATTGATAATGCACTCTCTCATCATGAATTAATCAAAGTGAAAGTTGCCTCTGGAGACAGAGAGCTAAAAAATGCAGTCGTTGACGCCATTGTACGCGAAACTCAAGCTGAAAAGGTTCAGCTCATCGGTCACGTATTGGTCCTATTCCGTCAATCTCCAGAGATGAAGATTGCCGTGCCAAGAGCGAAATAACTCTTGGGCTACACAAAAAAGCCGCTAGAGATAGCGGCTTTTTTGTCGCTGAGCATCAGTGCTTAAATATACTCTACCGCAGTGATCTCATAATCTGTCATGCCACCCGGCGTCTGAATAGAAACTTCATCACCTTCTGATTTGCCAATCAAACCACGAGCAATCGGTGACGTTACCGAGATCAAGTTAGCCTTGATGTCAGCTTCATCTTCACCCACGATACGATAGGTAAATTCCTCTTCGGTATCCAGATTTAAGATGGTCACAGTTGTGCCAAAGATCACTCGACCAGTATTTTCCATCTTAGTCACATCAATGATCTGAGCATTAGACAGCTTGCCTTCGATATCGCGCACGCGCGCCTCACACAGGCCCTGCTCTTCACGCGCCGCATGGTATTCGGCATTCTCTTTCAGATCGCCAAGTTCTCGTGCAACCCCAATGGCTTCAGCAATCTTTGGTCGCTTCTCAAACTTCAAAAAATCTAACTCTTTACGTAGTTGATCTGCACCAACAACTGTCATTGGAACCTTATTCATAGGAACACTCGTCTCCTTAAAACAAAAGCAACCTAGTCAGCCTGACCACTTGGGCCACTGACTAGGAATAAAGAACGCTTGGAATGAATCTATTCTATACCCTGACGACGGCAGAAGCTATCGGATCACCAAGAGTTTGTTATCGCGCGCCCAGAACTGTGTGTTCCTTAGCGCGCCCAGCTAGTGATTATTGGGCAAGACCATGGTCTCACCCGCCGCAATCCTCCACACAGAGGCCTTAGATTCAATACCCGCCCATAAAAAAGGCCGCTAATGCGGCCTTTTTTATGGTAACGGCGAATTAGCCTTTAATGCGCTGATGCAACTCCTGCACCGAAGTCACATTGGTACGGCTGTCGGCAGAGTGTGCCATACAGGTCGCAAAGGCAGCGTTCAAGGTCGTGGTGTAGTTCACCTTGTAACGCAGTGCTCCACGGCGCAGCTGACGCGAGTCTTCAATCGCCTGACGACCTTCTGTGGTGTTGACGATATAGGTGTACTCATCGTTCTTGATACGGTCAAGAATGTGCGGACGACCTTCGTGCACCTTGTTCACCAAGCGAGGGTTAATACCCGCTTCGCCTAACACAACCGCAGTGCCGTGAGTCGCATCGATCTCATAGCCCAGCTCAATAAGCTTAGCAGCTAGGTCGGCAACACGATTCTTATCGCTGTTACGCACAGAGAGCAGTGCACGGCCAGACTTAGGCACCTCTGAAGTCGCACCCAGTTCAGCCTTGGCATAAGCTTCGGCGAAGGTATCACCCACGCCCATCACCTCACCGGTAGAGCGCATTTCAGGGCCAAGTAGTGGGTCAACACCTGGGAACTTGTTGAACGGTAACACCACTTCTTTGACTGAGTAGAAAGGTGGGATCACTTCTTCAGTAAAGCCCAGCTCTTCCAGTGTTTGACCGGCCATGACGCGCGCGGCAATCTTAGCCAGAGGTACACCCGTTGCCTTAGAGACAAATGGGACGGTACGCGCCGCACGAGGGTTAACCTCAATCATGTAGATGGTGTTGTCTTGTACCGCGAACTGCACATTCATCAAACCCACAACGCCGAGTTCCATCGCCAGCTTACGCACCTGCTCGCGCATCTGATCCTGGATCTCTTGGCTTAAGGTGTAAGGTGGCAGAGAACAACCCGAGTCACCCGAGTGAACACCCGCCTGCTCGATATGTTCCATGATGGCGCCAACCACTACCGTTTTGCCGTCACAAATCGCATCGATATCCACTTCGGTAGCGTTATCGAGGAAGTGGTCCAACAATACTGGAGAGGCGTTAGAGACACTCACCGCTTCGTTAAAGTAACGACGCAGATCCTGCTCGTCGTAAACGATCTCCATTGCGCGGCCACCCAGAACATAAGATGGACGTACCACAAGTGGATAACCGATGCGCTCGGCAGAGAGGACAGCCCCTTCAACCGTAGTCACGGTATCGTTTTCAGGTTGCTTCATCTCCAGGCGTTGAATCGCCTGCTGGAAACGCTCACGGTCTTCGGCGCGGTCGATGGCATCTGGGCTTGTACCGATAATTGGTACTCCAGCAGCCTCTAGGTCACGAGCCAACTTAAGCGGTGTCTGGCCACCATACTGAACGATAACCCCTTTTGGCTGCTCGATACGCACGATCTCCAGCACATCTTCCAGGGTCACAGATTCGAAATAGAGTCTGTCAGAGGTGTCATAGTCGGTTGAAACCGTTTCAGGGTTACAGTTAACCATGATAGTTTCATAACCATCTTCACGTAGCGCCAGCGCAGCGTGAACACAGCAGTAGTCGAACTCAATACCTTGGCCGATACGGTTAGGACCACCACCTAGCACCATGATCTTGTCACGGTTAGAAGGATTGGCCTCACACTCTTCCTCATAGGTCGAGTACATGTAGGCGGTATCGGTTGAGAACTCGGCAGCACAGGTATCGACACGCTTGTACACAGGGTACACTTCGTAGCGATAACGCAGCTTGCGCATCTCTGATTCGCTCACACCCAGCAACTCAGCAAGACGCGCATCAGAGAAGCCTTTGCGCTTAAGCTTGTAAAGGAAGTCTTTGTCCATGTTGGACATACCGGCTTCTTTTACCTGACTCTCAAGGGTCAGCAACTCTTCGATCTGAACCAGGAACCAAGGGTCAATATTGGTCAGCTTGAAGATAGCCTCAAGGCTCAATCCAGCGCGGAAGGCATCGGCGATATACCAAATACGCTCGGCGCCAGGCTCTTTCAGTTCGTGGCGGATACGTGACAAGGCATCGTTATCTTCCACATCGACGATAGAGTCGAGACCATTTACGCCGACTTCCAGACCACGCAATGCTTTTTGCAGTGACTCCTGGAAAGTACGACCAATTGCCATCACCTCACCCACTGACTTCATCTGAGTGGTCAGGCGGTCATTTGCACCGGCAAACTTTTCAAAGTTGAAGCGTGGCACCTTGGTGACCACATAGTCGATGGCAGGCTCGAACGAAGCTGGTGTCGCACCGCCAGTAATATCGTTGCTCAGCTCATCAAGGGTAAAGCCAACCGCAAGCTTGGCCGCGATCTTAGCGATAGGGAAGCCAGTCGCTTTAGATGCCAACGCCGATGAACGCGATACACGCGGGTTCATCTCAATGATCACCATGCGGCCATCTTTCGGGTTAATACCAAACTGTACGTTTGAACCACCGGTTTCAACACCAATCTCACGCAGTACCGCCAAAGATGCGTTACGCATTAACTGATATTCTTTGTCTGTCAGGGTCTGTGCTGGCGCAACGGTAATAGAGTCACCGGTATGCACACCCATAGGATCGAAGTTTTCGATAGAGCAGACGATAATGCTGTTATCGTTGCGGTCACGAACCACTTCCATCTCATACTCTTTCCAACCGATAAGCGATTCATCGATCAGCAGTTCGTTAGTTGGAGAAAGCTCAAGACCCTGAGAACAGATCTCCTCAAACTCCTCCTTGTTGTAGGCGATACCACCACCCGAACCACCCATGGTAAATGATGGACGGATAATACAAGGGAAACCAACCTGCTCAAGTACCTGATAGGCATCTTCCATGCTGCGGGCGATACCGGCACGAGGACACTCAAGACCAATCTTTTTCATCGCCGCGTCGAAACGACTACGGTCTTCGGCCTTGTCGATGGCATCGGCGGTGGCGCCAATCATATCAACGTTGAACTCGGCCAGAACCCCTTCTGCCTCGAGGCGCAGCGCACAGTTCAGTGCAGTCTGTCCGCCCATGGTAGGCAGAATGGCATCGGGACGCTCTTTGGCGATGATGTTACGTACGACTTCCCAGTGAATAGGCTCGATATAGGTCGCATCGGCCATCTCTGGGTCAGTCATGATGGTTGCAGGGTTTGAGTTCACCAGAATAACCCGGTAACCCTCTTCGCGAAGCGCCTTACAGGCCTGAGCGCCAGAGTAGTCAAACTCACACGCCTGACCAATAACGATCGGGCCGGCACCCAGGATTAGAATACTTTTTATATCTGTACGTTTTGGCATTGCTGAATCTTTCTCCCGGACTACTTAGCGTTGTGACGATATGTTTCGATCAAGTCGATAAAGTGATCAAACAATGGCGCGGCATCATGGGGACCCGGGCTAGCCTCAGGGTGACCCTGGAAGCTAAATGCGGGCTTATCGGTCAAATGAATCCCCTGCAACGAACCGTCGAACAGTGACTTATGGGTCACCTTCACATTGGCTGGCAAGCTGGCTTCATCGGCAGCGAAACCGTGGTTCTGGCTGGTGATCATCACATTGCCCTTCTCCAGGTTGCTCACCGGATGGTTAGCACCATGGTGGCCAAACTTCATCTTCAAGGTTTTTGCACCCGATGCCAGTGCCAGCAACTGGTGGCCCAGGCAGATACCAAATACGGGAATGTCAGTCTTGAGTATGCTTTGAATCGCTTCGATGGCGTAATCACATGGCTCTGGGTCACCAGGACCGTTTGACAGGAAGATACCATCAGGATTCATCGCCAAAACTTCTGACGCTGGAGTTTGTGCAGGCACGACAGTTACATCACAACCGCGGTCGACCAGCATACGTAGGATATTACGCTTAACGCCGTAGTCATAGGCCACGACTTTGTATTTCAGTTCAGACTCAGGTGTGTCACTTGGCAGACCGCCCACTAAACGCCAGCTACCGCTGCGCCATTGGTATTGCGTCGCCGTGGTTACCTCTTTGGCTAAATCCATGCCTTTCAAACCAGGGAATGCCTTGGCCGCTGCTAGCGCCTTAGCTTCATCCATATCCCCAACAAGGATAGCACCCGCCTGTGCCCCTTTTTCCCTTAGGATACGTGTTAATTTACGCGTATCGATATCGGCAATGCCGACCACATTGTTGCTTTTGAGGTAATCGCTGAGAGATTGCTGATTTCTGAAGTTGCTGGCCAGCAATGGCAGATCACGAATGATCAGACCACAAGCATGTACGGCTTCAGATTCGACATCTTCACTATTGGTACCTGTGTTACCAATGTGTGGGTAGGTTAAAGTAACAATTTGACGAGAATAGGAAGGATCCGTAAGGATCTCTTGGTAACCCGTCATTGAAGTGTTAAACACCACTTCACCAACTGCGAGTCCATCGGCACCAATTGCTGTGCCAGAGAATACGGTTCCATCTTCGAGTACGAGTAAGGCAGACTTTGTCAACGCGACCTCCGAAAAGAGCCAAACCATTGAATAATAGGGTTTTATTTTATATTTAAAATACCAATTTCCGCTTAAATACGAAATTTTGACAAATTCCGTCAATTCTATAGGTAATTAAGTAAATCGTCTACAGATAAGCGGTACTTTCTTTCAAAAAAAAACGCCAAATTGGCGTTTTTTTAAATACTAATCCTTCAGGCCTAAGACCTGCTGCATGTCGTATAATCCGGGACCTTGATCGCCCAACCAGAACGCGGCACGCATGGCACCATTGGCAAAGGTCATACGGCTAGACGCCTTATGGGTGATCTCTAATCGCTCGCCAATATCGGCAAACATTGCCGTATGCTCACCCACCAAGTCACCGGCACGAATGGTCGAGAAACCTATCGTTTCACGCGAGCGTTCTTCGGTGATCCCTTCACGGCCATAGATAGCGCATTTTTCCAGGTCACGACCCAGCACCTCGGCGATCACTTCACCCATCTTAAGCGCGGTACCAGAAGGTGCATCCTTCTTGTGCCTATGATGGCCTTCAATGATCTCGATATCCGTGTAATCACCCATCACCTCAGCAGCTAGCTCAAGCAGACGCCACATCAGGTTCACCCCAACAGACATATTGGGCGCCATCACGATAGGCGTGGTTTCGGCATAGGCAGCAATCTGCTCTTTCTGGGCATGATTAAAGCCAGTAGTACCGATAACAATCGCCTTGCCGTTACGTGCACACCAATCGGTATGTACCACGCTAGCCTCGGGAGAGGTAAAGTCGATCAGGATGTCAAAGTCATCTACGGCATTGTCTAACGAATCAGTGATGGCAACATTCATGGCACCTACACCGGCAAGTTCACCTGCATCGACACCGATTAATGTAGAACCTGCACGCTCAACCGCTGCACCTAAATAGATATTGCTGCTGAGTTTTGCTGATTCAATAAGAGTTCGGCCCATGCGACCACTGCCACCGGTTATTGCCACTCTTACTTGCTCTGTCATCTAATTCTCCTAAACACTCAAGGTTTCCACTGGGCTTAAGGCTAACGCCAAATCAATTCAAAAAAAAGCCTAAGCGAACGCTTAGGCTTTTCTATTAGATAATGTCGAGTAATTCTACTTCGAACACTAGCGCCGAATATGGAGGAATAGAGGCACCAGCACCACGCTCGCCATAGGCCAGGTGATGAGGAACATATAGCTTCCACTTAGAACCTACAGGCATTAGCTGTAAGGCTTCGGTCCAACCAGCAATCACACCAGATACAGGGAACTCAGCAGGTTGGTCGCGCAGCACTGAGCTGTCGAATACGTCACCGCTGATGAAAGTACCATGGTAGTGAGTACGAACGGTAGAATCATAACCAGGCTTGTCACCAGTACCTTCGGTGATGATCTCATACTGTAGACCAGACTCTAAGGTCACAACGCCATCACGCTTTTGGTTTTCAGCAAGGAAGGCATCACCTTCTGCCGAGGCCGCCGCAGCAGCAGCTTCCTGAACCTTTTGAATACGCTGACTAATCTCTGTGAATGCAGTTTGAAGATCTTGCATAGACACAGCACTCTCTTTGCCTTCAAACGCATCTGCCAGACCAACTTGAACAGCTGAAATATCGATACCTTCGAATGAGTTAGCTGCAAGTTGCTCGCCTAACTGGCGACCAACACCGTAGCTGGCGTGCTGTTCAATAGTGGTGAACTTATCAGACATAATGATTGTACTCTCATTTATTCAATTAATTTCGCGCGGATTTTATCACAGTCGGCGATAAAAAACCCATAAATTGCCCCTAGTCACAGCGATTTTTTACACTGGCACTCGCGGTGCGATACAGAGGCGTTACTTGGGGCAACATCTGTTGCAGGTCGGCAATGCGATGTCCATGAGAAGGGTGAGTTGATAACAGCTCAGGGCCTTGACTCCCCCCCGCCTTCGCCATGTTTTGCCACAGATTGATACTCTGGCTAGGATCGAAACCGGCTCGTGCCATTAACTCAACCCCCATGACATCGGCTTCACTCTCTTGTGCCCGGCCATAAGGGAGGATAAAACCATACTGGGCACCCAGTCCTAGAGCAGACATATAGAGATCCTTATTACTTAAGCCGCTAACATCGATGGCAGCGTCGGCGATCTGCATACCCACACCCGTTAACTGGGCTCTTGATACCTGCTCGTTGCTATGGTTCGCTAGCACATGGGCCACCTCATGACCTATCACAGTTGCCAACTGGTCTTGGTTCTTCGCCACCTTGAGCAGCCCGGTATAGACACCGATATGACCACCAGGCAAGGCAAACGCGTTAACCTGATCGGACTCAAACACCACTACCTCCCAATTTGGCTGACGGCCTGGTAAAACGGAAGTGATACGCTCGGCCACACAGGTCACATACTGAATAACCTGCTTATCCTGGCTCACCTTCTGCTGCTTTTTCATCTGAGCAAATGATTCGGCGCCCATCTGATCCATCTGCTGCGATGAAAACAATAGAGTCTGATTGCGCCCAGTAGGCGACTGTGTCATTGCACAACCGGCTAATAGTAGGACCACCAGCACCGCGGTTAACTGCTTCATCTTTCATTCCTTCTGTTTATGAAACTTGGCTATTTGAGTATCTACTAAGAATAGCGGTAAAAAATAGGCATAAAAAAACCTCGCATTGCGAGGTTTTTATTGTGTATCAGCAAGGCTTAACTGTTCAAGTCCTGGAAGAACTTCTTCACGCCATCGAAGAAGCCTTCCGCCTTAGGGCTGTGCTTCTTTGATGAACCCGTCAGGGTGTTATCGAACTCTCGCAGTAGCTCTTTTTGCTTGTCGCTCAAGTTCACCGGCGTTTCCATCACCACCTTACACAGCAGGTCGCCGACCGCATGACTGCGCACCGACTTAACCCCTTTACCACGCAGACGGAACATACGGCCAGTCTGAGTCTCCGATGGAATCTTCAGGTTAACCTTACCATCTAGGGTTGGTACCTCAATTTCACCGCCCAGTGCTGCAGTGCTAAAGGAGATAGGCACTTCGCAGTAGAGGTTATTACCGTCACGCACGAAGATGGCATGCTCACGCACAGTAACCTGCACATAGAGATCTCCTGGAGGCGCGCCAAATTCGCCCGCTTCTCCTTCGCCCGACAGACGAATACGGTCGCCGGTATCCACACCCGCCGGAATTTTCACCGACAGTGTCTTGCTCTTCTCTACGCGGCCTTCACCATGACACTTACCACAAGGATCTTTGATGATCTTGCCGCGGCCATGACAGGTAGGACAGGCTTGCTGCACCGCAAAGAAACCTTGGCGCATCTGCACCTGACCCTGACCGTGACAGGTACCACATGTGGTTGGCGAACTACCTTTTTTGGCGCCGCTACCATCACAAAGATCACAGGTGGCTAACGTCGGAATGCGTAGCTCTTTGGTTAGGCCACGGACCGCTTCTTCCAGTGACAATTCGAGGTTATATCGCAGATCGGAACCGCGCGCCGCCTGGCGTTGACCACCACGGCGTCCACCGCCGAAAATGTCACCAAAGACGTCACCGAATACATCACCGAAGTCAGCGCCGCCGCCAAATCCACCGCCGCCGCGATTAGGATCGACACCCGCATGACCAAATTGGTCATAGGCCGCCTTCTTATCGCTATCGGTTAGAATTTCGTAGGCTTCTTTTACCTCTTTGAAGCTGGCTTCAGCTGCCTTGTCACCCGGATTGCGGTCTGGGTGAAATTTCATGGCGAGGCGCTTATAAGCTTTCTTAATCTCACGCTCGCTGGCGTCACGACCTACGCCCAATACTTCGTAATAATCTCGCTTTGACATAGTCTCATACTTTCTGCGCTAGGGTCTGTTGACCTTTTAGGTTTACTTTTTGTTCAATCTAAACATTGTGCCCAAGGCGCTCGCTGCGTAGCATAGTTATTCTATGTAAGTCGCACATAACGCTGGGCAAGGCGCGTTTAGATGAATCCTTTGGACAGTGTTTGTTGGCCATTTCTACGGCGTTATCGCCTGCTTATGCAGAATAACTACACCGCACAGGCTCTGCCTTGTATAACTGACCAACAAATAACTGCAAAAACAAACAGCAAAGGTCAACTGACCCTAAAGTTGTACGAACGGGCGTTAGAGTTACCCCATAACGCCCGCTGGAAATAATTTAGGCTGGGCCTGAATTATTTTTTGTCGTCTTTAACTTCTTCAAACTCGGCATCGACAACATCGTCAGCAGGAGCTTCATTAGACTGCTGAGCCTGCTCGCCTTGGCCAGCTTGCGCCTTAGCTTGAGCGATCTCCATCAGCTTGGCAGACGCTTCCATCAGGGCTTGCGTTGCTTTTTCGATGGCTTCTTTGTCTTTGCCCTTAGAGGCTGTATCGACTTCGGCCATTGCTGCTTCGATCTTCTCTTTATCTTCAGCTGGCAATGCGTCGCCCGCTTCCTCGATCTGCTTCTTGGTTGCGTGAACCATGCCATCAGCCTGGTTACGTGCAGTCACTAGCTCTTCGAACTTAGCGTCTTCATCGGCGTGTGCCTCAGCGTCACGTACCATGGCTTCCACTTCTTCATCACTCAGACCAGAAGAGGCCTTGATGGTGATGTTCTGTGCCTTGCCTGTCTTCTTGTCAGTTGCTGACACATGCAAGATACCATCGGCGTCGATATCGAAAGCCACTTCAATTTGTGGCATGCCACGTGGAGCAGGCTCGATACCTTCCAGGTTGAACTGACCCAGCGACTTGTTCGCGCTAGATTGCTTACGCTCACCCTGTAGCACGTGGATGGTTACCGCGCTCTGGTTGTCATCAGCCGTTGAGAAGGTCTGACTAGCCTTAGTCGGGATAGTCGTATTCTTCTCGATAAGCTTAGTCATTACGCTACCCATGGTTTCGATACCAAGAGATAGTGGTGTAACGTCTAGTAGCAGTACGTCTTTCACGTCACCAGAAAGTACACCCGCCTGAACCGCAGCACCGATAGCAACCGCTTCGTCAGGGTTAACGTCTTGACGCAGCTCTTTACCGAAGAAGCTAGACACCTCTTCACGAACCTTAGGCATACGTGTCTGACCACCGACCAGAATCACTTCGTTGATGTCTGATACAGACAGGTCTGCGTCAGCCAGTGCAACTTTTAGCGGCTCAAGTGAACGTTGGATCAGATCTTCAACCAGAGACTCAAGCTTAGCGCGAGTGATCTTAACCACTAAGTGCTTAGGACCTGTCGCATCTGCCGTGATGTATGGCAGGTTAACTTCAGTCTGCGTGGTGCTAGATAGCTCGATTTTCGCCTTCTCGGCAGCTTCTTTCAGACGCTGCATTGCTAGCGGATCGTTACGCAGATCCAGTGATTGCTCTTTCTTGAACTCGTCAGCCAGGTAGTTGATCAGACGGTTATCAAAGTCTTCACCACCTAAGTGAGTGTCACCGTTAGTTGCAAGCACTTCGAAAGTTTGCTCACCATCAACGCTATCGATCTCGATGATAGAGATATCGAAAGTACCACCACCTAAGTCGTATACTGCAACAATGTTGTCGCCTTGCTTCTTATCGATACCATAAGCCAGTGCCGCAGCGGTTGGCTCGTTGATAATACGCTTCACTTCAAGACCCGCGATACGGCCAGCATCTTTAGTCGCCTGGCGCTGTGAATCGTTGAAGTATGCTGGAACGGTAATCACCGCTTCAGTCACTGGCTCACCTAAGTAGTCTTCAGCAGTCTTCTTCATCTTCTTCAGAATTTCTGCAGAAACCTGTGGTGGCGCCATCTTCTTATCGTGCGCTTCAACCCATGCATCACCGTTGTCTGCACCGATGATCTTAAATGGCATGATGTCTACGTCGCGCTGTACTTCGTCATCTTTAAAACGACGACCGATAAGACGCTTAATAGCAAAGAAGGTATTCTTTGGGTTTGTTACAGCTTGGCGTTTCGCAGGCTGACCAACTAATACTTCCTCGCCGGTATATGCGATGATCGATGGTGTGGTGCGATCGCCTTCCGCGTTCTCAATTACGCGTGCTTTATCGCCATCAAGTACAGCTACACAAGAGTTAGTTGTACCTAAATCGATACCAATAATTTTACCCATGGAGTCCTCCAAAAAACTTTTAACTTACGCTAACTTTGTTATCTGATTCAGATATGGGGATAGGCGAAGTTGTTTTCAAGCCTATATTTCCAAGCCAATATCTTTCCTTAACACCCTATATTGGGACAGCGATTGGGATTACAAGGGCAAGAAAGATAAAAATTAACTTAATTGAGTATTTTTTTGATCTTAAAAGCTGCCGAGTGACCAACAAGCAGCGTATAATGCATGCAATCGAAGTAAATGTCCCTCTGTGCCCAGCCTGCGGGATTTTTTTAGTTGTCTCGTTTTGTGAGAAGATTCAGTGAAATCATCCAACCAAGCTTATCTCTACGCCATAGCGGCCATCTTACTCTGGTCGACGGTCGCCACTGCCTTTAAGTTGGCGCTGAGCCACTTTACTCCGCTGCAGCTGGTGTTTGTCGCCGTCTCTACCTCTATCGTGGCCTTAGGGGCTATCTTGGCCGCAATGGGTAAGCTACACCTGATTCGACGCCAATTTGTCAATCGCCCCTGGTTTTACCTACAGACTGGACTGCTCAATCCGTTTCTCTATTATCTGGTGCTGTTTAAAGCCTACGCCCTGCTACCCGCCCAGCAAGCCCTGTCACTCAACTACACCTGGGCTATCTTGCTGCCCCTGTTAGCAGTGCCACTGCTCAAACAGAAACTACGTAAGAGCGATCTCACCGCAGCGCTTATCGCCTATATGGGGGTATTTGTTATCGCAACCAATGGCGAAATCGCCAGTGTGCGCTTCGAGAGTGCCACAGGCGTAATGTTGGCACTGACCAGTACTCTGCTTTGGTCGCTGTATTGGATAGTCAACACCAAAGATAAAGGCGATCCGGTGGTAAGCTTGCTGCTGAGTTTCATGGTGGGGCTGCCTTTTATCCTAGTGACGCTGCTGTTGACCCAGTCGCTACCCAGCTGGGATCTTAAAGCCTTTGGAGCGGGCATCTATGTTGGCCTGTTTGAAATGGGGGTGACTTTCGTTCTCTGGTTGGTGGCGCTGAAAAAAGCGGATCGCACCGCCAGCATGAGTACCTTGGTCTTTATTACGCCGGTATTGTCGGTAGGCTTTATCGCCTGGATCTTACAAGAGACCATTACGCCATCGACCTTTATCGGCTTAGGCTTGATTTTAACGGCGCTGGCGCTGCAGCAGCTCTTGCCGCAGCTAAGCCGTATGCGCGCCAAGCGGTATGCCAAAGCCACCCTGGCCGCCGAAATACCAGTCACGCTCGACAATACTATGCCGCCAAATAACGAGTCCTCCATCAACTCTTAAGGCCATAAAAAAACCGACATTTCGTCGGTTTTTTTATGGCTTGTCACTCAGACAATCTCTGTAAGGGACAGGCACTCAAGCCCGTCTCGCAAGGGCCTTAGTTACGCACGTCAATCTCGCCCACACCCACTGACACATACAGATGCTCATCACCGGCAGAGCCACGTTGATGATAGCTCTGACTCACCATGCTACGCTCCACCTTAAGGTGCTCACCGCCATCACGTACTTTCACCTCACCGACGCCTGATTCGAGCGAGATCTCACCATACTTGGCCTGGTGGGTGATCTCGGCGCGGCCCACACCCACATCGACCTCTATGCTGGCACTCAGACCATTAACAATCACCTCGCCGACACCTGCATCAACTTTTAATGCGGCGTCACGGGGCAGATAAATGCGCCACTTCTGGTTCACATCATCTTGATCAGCCAGCTTAAGCACTAGGCGTTCGCCATTATCGATCACATCAAATTTGGCCGAACTCACGTCAGTATTTTGCCAAAAGCCAAACCACTTAGAGTTGCTGGGCTTCACCTCAACCTCAACCCGTACCATATCCTGGTCACTGGCGATCAGCTCCGCCTGGCCAACTTCCATGTCCAACACCACCTTCTGGCCCTGATAATCAAATTCATCATTTAAAGTGATGCTAGATGCCGCCTGAGCACCAGCGCTCATTAACCCGAACACTAAACTGGCTCCAACCAACATCTTGTTTATCTTATTGCTTTTCATCTTAAGCCCCTTCATCGACTCCCTGTGAGAATAGATAAGACTTAGCAAACAAGATGCCAAAAAGTTAACGTCTTGTATTTAAATGATTTTACAGAAATATAGCACATAGTCAGTTAGCAGCCAGGCAAACAAATCGTGAAACTCACCAAGATAACTGGTGAAATTCATCACTCAGATTAAATACCATAAATGGCTTACTGGATTAAAAGCAAAAAGGAGCCATAAGGCTCCTTTTATCATCAATTCTTAGGCCAGCATTTGGCCTCTACTTTAGCTTCTGGCGGTGTAATCCCCAACGCCAATCCACTTATAAGTGGTCAGCGCCTCAAGCCCCATGGGTCCTCTGGCATGTAGCTTCTGAGTCGATACTGCCACCTCGGCGCCCAGGCCAAACTGGCCACCATCGGTAAAGCGGGTACTGGCATTGACATACACGGCCGCCGCATCCACCTGATTGATAAAATGCGCCGTGGCATGAATGTTATCGCTCAAGATCCCCTCTGAGTGACCACTTGAGAAACGGCGAATATGGGCAATCGCCTGATCGATATCATCGACTACCTTGACGCCAAGATTCAGCGACAACCACTCGGTACCAAAGGTCTCATCGCTCGCCTCAAAGGTCTCCACACCAGCGTCACCAGCCACTGCCTTAGCCTGCGGGCAGGCATAAAAACTCACACCAAGCCCTTGCAAATGAGCGTAGAGTTTAGGCAAGAAGCTCTTGGCAAGGTCTTTGTGGATAAGCACAGTGTCCAGGGCATTACACACGGTAGGCCGCTGCACCTTGGCATTGGCAATGACCTCAACCGCCTTGTCCTGATCCACCTGGCTATCGACAAACAGATGGCAGATACCGATACCACCTAAAATCACCGGAATGGTCGCCTGCTCGGCGCACAGCCGCTGCAGGTTTTGACCGCCTCTTGGGACTATCATGTCGACATAGTTATCAAGCTTCAAAAGCCCTGAGACTAGCGCTCTGTCGGGGTCTTGGATCAGCTGCACCGCATCGCTCGGTAGCCCCTGTTCGGCGATGGCGGCGCGAATCGTTTCACTCAAGGCCTGGTTAGAAGCCAGCGTCTCTTTACCACCACGCAGGATCACCGCATTGCCTGTCTTCAGGGCCAGCACGGCGATATCTACGGTGACATTGGGGCGCGCCTCATAGATAACACCAAGCACCCCCAGCGGCACACGGCGACGGGATAGACGCAGGCCGTTTTCCAGCAGCTGACTCTCCAGCTCGCTACCAATAGGATCGGCCAGGGCCACCACGTTTTCTATGTCGGCGATAACCCCAGATAGACGTTCATCATCGAGTAGCAACCTGTCGATCATGGCATCATTCAGGCCATTTTCTCGTGCCTTGGCCACATCTTGCTGGTTAGCCGCCACTATCTGCTGACTATTGTCGGTAAGCTTACGCGCAATTGCCCGCAACAATTCACGCTTTTGCTGACCCGTAAGGCTTGCCATGGCATAGCTTGCCGCCTTGGCCTGCTCGCCCAGTGTGTTTAAATATTGCTGTTTATCGTCCATTGCTTCTCTTCCACTCACATCGCTCTATTTGGCCAAGCTCACTTACAACACCACCATGTCGTTACGGTGCACTATGGCATCGCCATAGTCGTAACCCAACAGCGACTCAATTTCATCAGAATGTTTACCGGCTATCTTATGCAGATCTTTGGCGCTGTAGCGGCTCATGCCCCTGGCATGTTCACGCCCCTGCTCATCCACCAGCTGCAAGGTGGCCCCCCGTTCAAACACGCCGCTGACCGACAACACCCCTTTAGACAGCAAACTACGCCCCTTCTGGGTCACCGCATTCACGGCGCCGCTATCCAGTACCAAACGTCCCTTAGTCGCAGGCCCCGCCAAAATCCACTGTTTACGGCTCTCCAGCGGATTTTCCAGCGCGGTAAAGTGAGTGCCCACAGGCTGTTTACACACGGCGTCGAGAATCACCTTTGGATGATGGCCCGAAGCGATCACCACCTCGATGCCTGCTCGGCGGGCAATATCTGCCGCCTGTAACTTAGTCGCCATGCCCCCCGTGCCCAAGCCAGACACTGCGCCGCCTGCCAGGCTGCGGAGGCTATCGTCGATATTCACCACCTGCTTAATCAACTTGGCATCGGGATTGGTTCTGGGATCAGCATCAAACAGGCCCTTCTGATCCGTCAGCAAAATTAATAGATCGGCATCGCACAGCAGCGCCGCCCGCGCCGACAGGTTATCGTTATCGCCCACCTTAATCTCATTGGTGGCCACGGCATCGTTTTCATTGATGATAGGAATAATGCCGTTCGCCAGCAGGGCGTTAAGCGAGTCTCTGGCATTAAGGTAGCGCTCTCTGTCATGCAGATCGGCGCGGGTCAGCAGTAGCTGGCCCACATGCAAGCCATAGATACTAAACAGCTGTGCCCAAGCGAGGATCAATTGGCTCTGCCCCACGGCAGCCAAGAGCTGCTTGTTGGCCACGGTATCGGGCAGTTGCGGATAACCTAAGTGTTCGCGTCCCGCAGCGATGGCCCCCGAGGTGCACAGCACCACTTCAACCCCCGCCTTCATCAAGTTGGCCATCTGTCTGGCCAGCTCCACCATATGCGCCTTGTCCAGCTGGCGCGAGCCAGAGGTGAGCACACTGGTGCCCAATTTCACTACCACTCGGCGGTAGCCTATCTCACTTAAGTTCATTTACATATCGACAGAAAAAAACCGAACCTCAAGTTATACCCAATCCCTAAACCAAATGGTAGCGGCGTAGATAAAAGATTAGAGCAAGTCTACTTTCCTTCAAAAAAATCCCATAAAAAAGGCCATACATTGTATGACCTTTAACCTTTTCGCCAAGAAACTCAGCTAACGATAACTAAACTTAACCCTAGCAGTGCTTATCCATAGATAAACTTGGCTAAGAAGAGCGCCGCCAATATCAGCACGCCGAAAGTGAGATCATTATAACGGCCACTAAACAGCTTGATCCCCGCATAGGCGATAAAGCCCATCGCGATACCAGTGGCAATGGAGAAGGTCAGCGGCATCAAGATACAGACCACCACCACTGGCGCGGCCTCGGTCAGATCTTCCCAGTCCACATGCACCAGTCCAGACATCATTAAGATAGCTACGTAGAACAAGGTGCCTGCCGTCGCGTAGGCTGGCACCATACCCGCCAATGGCGAAATAAACAGAGATAACAAGAACATGATCCCTACCACCACGGCCGTAAGTCCGGTGCGACCACCAGCGCTCACCCCGGCAGTACTCTCAATATAGCTAGTGGTGGTCGACGTGCCTAGCATGGCACCGGCAATGGTTGCTGTGCTGTCGGCGGTCAGCGCACGGCCAAGTCGGGGCAATCTGCCTCTGTCATCGAGAAAGCCACCACGCTGCGCCACGGCCACCAAGGTCCCCGAGGTATCGAACAGATCCACAAACAGGAAGGCAAACACCACGGAGAGCATGCTGATCTCAAGCACATTGGCAAGATCCATCTTCATAAAGGTCGGTGCGATAGAGGGTGGCGCCGATACCAAACCGCCATACTGCACGTCCCCCAGCAACAGCCCAAGCGCTGTGATCGATAAAATGCTGATGATCACCGCCGACTGATAGCCTCTGTGTACCAAGGCGATAATGATAAAGAAGCCAAGCACAGACATGACTGCCGGTAAGGCGGTGACATCGCCCATGGTGACCAAAGTTGCCGGACTGGCCACCACGATACCGGCGCTCTTGAGGCCAATAAGCGCCAGAAACAGACCGATACCGGCGGCGATTCCTAAACGCAGCGACATAGGAATACTATTGACGATCCACTCACGGATCTTCACCAGAGACAAGATCAAAAAGCAGATACCCGAGAGGAATACCGCGCCCAGCGCCGTCTCCCAGCTATAGCCCATCTCGCCCACAACGGTATAAGTAAAGAAGGCGTTAAGCCCCATGCCGGGTGCCAGTGCAATGGGATAGTTAGCCACAATCCCCATCACCAAACAGCCCACCGCTGCGGCCAAACAGGTGGCGACAAATACGGCGCCGTGATCCATACCCGCGTCAGCCAACATCATAGGGTTGACGAAGATGATATAGGCCATGGTTAAAAATGTGGTCAATCCGGCTACAACTTCTTGTTTTAACGTCGTTTGGTGCTCGGTTAACTTGAATACTTTCTCTAACATGGAACATGGTTCCTTGATTTAATTATTGTTTATTTAGGTAGGGTAAAGTTAATACCAGGTTAACAGCCTGATATTGAGCGACGATTATATACGCAAAAATTAACCAAACGCGAGCCAGTTTAGAGCCATAACTCAAGCCTGTTTCATAAAGGTGATCTACAGCAGATTTATTGGCACGTCAGCGAGGACCAAACGGCAAATTTCAGGCAAAAAAAAGCCTGCTCAAAGAGCAGGCGAGACATGTTTCAAGTGTTCCGAAAGGAAAGAGTTACCGCGCTAGCGGGTTACACTGGTCTATCGCTCAATGAGCAATAGACTACTTGAGTCTAAAAATCCCCAAACGGGGCAAGGTTGATGGATGATGCAACTACTTTAATCAAGTGAACTAGGTCCAAATGATCTTAGGGGTAGTTAACCCTTAAAAGTCATAGCGTACAGACCGCCACGAAGGGCATCAGTACAAAACCAAGTATTCTGCCAATAAATGTGCTGAATTCCGGTATAAGCCATAGTCATTAACTCCTAACAAAGTTGAAAAAAAATCTCTAGTGAAACTTGGCAAACCTTCATCGAAGGCCTTATGCCGCAGTATTCAACTTGTCGCTCGGTTCCTTGGAGAATTATCCGTCCTGGATAGACCTGAGGTGGAAGACACTGTGTCTAACCAACGAGAGCCATTATATTTAAATGTAGTTTTATTACAAGCTTTTTTTCCATTTTTTTTAAAAATAGCCTCAAAATGTAATTTTACAACAAAATAACACTTACTCAGGATGGATCGAGATCACAAACTTAGGCTGATTAGTGATCAGGCAATAAAAAAGGGCAGCGCGATGGCTACCCCGGTCAAATTTCTTGCCGTTTAACTGCGGATCAACTGGCACAGACTCAATAATGGTGCCGCTGTTGGCGTGCCATAAAGCGGGTCTCCTTCGGTTGCACTGCCAGCAATATCCACATGGGTATAAGCCAGCGGCTTGTCGCTTGTCAGCCCATGTTCCTCAAGGCCAGAGGCTTTAAGCAGGAAGGCCGCCGGATATTGATGGCCCCTGGCGGTAACCGACGACGGCGCATTGTTTGATGACAAGATATCCGCCACCCCAGAGGGATCAACAATCTTCTGATAGTCTTCACGACGCAGACGCGACAGCTCTACCGGCTCGCCCCAGGCCTCGCTGATCGCCTGCAGGTTTTGCCCTACCTTCTGCTCTCGCGCCACCGCATTTTCCACCAGTGCCGTATAGCCGCCATAACAGCGCACCACATGTCCAGTCAGGGTCGCCACCGAAAACAGCTGCGGCGCCTCCGCATGCTGCGCCTTGAGCCTAAGATGGGATAAGAGATCCGCCAGCACCAAACGCCCCTCGGCATCGGTATTACCGATACGTACCCGCACACCAGCATGGCTGGTGATGATCTCGTCGGTTACAAAGGCCTCACTACCTATGCTGTTACGCACTAGGCCAAGCTCGGCTACCACACGCACACCTTTAGGCTTGAGCAATGCCAGAGTCTTCATCAGGCCGGCAACAGCGGCTGCGCCGCCCTTATCTCGGCTCATTCCCGCCATAGCACCACCCACTTTAAGATCGGCGCCGCCCGTGTCGTACACCACACCTTTACCAGCAAAGAAATAGCTGCGCTCTATAGGCCCTTCGGCTTTATATTCCAGCTTAACCACTCTTGGCTGATGTCGTGGTACGGCGAAAGAGGCGCGGCCCACTGCACTCAGCAAGGGGTAGTCACGCTCCAGCACGTCTCTGTCTTCAACCACAGAGATATTCAGATCAAGCCCTTGCATGGCATCGACACAGTATTGAGCAAAGGCTGGCGCAGACATGCGCTCAGGCTCAGTGCCACAAAGGTCACGGGCCAGATGTTTGCCGGCCTCGATGGCGCTAAGCAGCTCGCCAGCCTTGTCGTCAACCAGCAGACCAATTTGAGAAATCTTGTCCATCTCACCCATGGCCTCGCGGCGCTCCAGCGCCTGCCACAATGCCTGGGCACAGCCGAGCGCAGCAACACCCAAAGATTGCTGATACCTAGCCTGAGTCGATGGCGTGACAATCAACAAGGGACGTCTGGCACCCGAATCAAAGGCGACCTTGATCCCTTGACGCGCCGCATCACTATAGACCCTCACATCCTGAATATCGCTGTCGCTGTCAGCTAGCGGCGCGACGATCAGACGACCACCGGCCAGCCCAGGGGCAAACAATAGTGTGGTCGAGCGACCGACTCTAGCATCCACCTGGGCACCATGGCTGGCAAGCATCGCCAGCTCCTCTTGAGCGATGGCGTCTAGGCCATGGGTCACAACGACCACAGCATCCCAACGGTTATCGTCAAAAATAGCTTCTGAATCTGTTACATCTATAAATTTAACCCCGGTCATGCCTCATCCTTTTCATCTAACGGTTTTTCGGTCTTAGCCGAATCAACTGACACCTATATAAATGATACAAGTGCCCTTACCTTTCGACAGATCTGTGCCTGCCTATCGTGAATATCAACCTAGCTTCTAGCGACGATACTGAGTCTTGCTAAGCCCTTAGCCCTAGGTCCTAAGACATAAGCCCTTAGCCCTGCCAAATTTCAGTAACCTCATATGGCCACTTACCCGCAATTTGAGGGTTGGGTTAAGGCCATGTCAGCCAAGGCTAAATCGTCGTGAGAGTTGGCATTATTCTCCTATCTGGCACTAAAGCCAAATGAAAATAATGATGTAAGCCCCAAAGGCTCCCTGAAACAGGTGGCAACTTAGTATGACACTTTACCCATAAGCTCCGCGCTTTCCTGCGCACTTCTGGGCGCGGCAAATCCCCCCGACGCCTCAGAGTCTATGATAGACTATCGCCAAATTAGACCTCAAAGACCTTTATAACAGAGGAGTTTGTCCGTGAGCACATTAAGTCAATTGCAACCTCAGGCACTTTGGCAGTGGTTTGAACAGATCTGCGCCATTCCCCACCCGTCTAAGCATGAGCAGGCACTAAGCCAATACATCCAAAACTGGGCCAAAGACAAACAACTTAGTGTTGTCGAAGATAAGGTCGGCAACCTGATCATTAAGAAGCCCGCAACACCGGGTATGGTAAACCGTAAAGTTGTCGCCCTGCAGGCACATATCGACATGGTGCCGCAGAAAAATGCCGACAAGGTTCATGATTTTGAGAAAGATCCAATTGAAGCCTATGTGGACGGCGACTGGGTTAAGGCCAAAGGCACCACCCTGGGCTCAGATAACGGCATCGGCATGGCCTCAGCATTAGCGATCCTTGGCAGTGACGATATCCCCCACGGCCCACTGGAAGTCTTGCTGACCATAGATGAAGAAGCAGGCATGACAGGGGCTTTTGGCCTTGAAGCCGGTTACCTTGACGCCGAGATCCTGATCAACACAGATTCAGAGCAAGAAGGCGAGATCTACATGGGCTGCGCCGGTGGCGTCGATGCTCAGATCACTGTGCCTATGGTTTGGCAGGCGGCTGAGCCGAGTCTGTCTACCTACACCCTTACCCTGTCAGGGCTAAAAGGCGGTCACTCAGGGGTGAACATTCACCTGGGCCGCGGCAACGCCAACAAGCTGTTGGCGCGCTTCCTGTTTAACTATGCCGACGAGTTAGCCTTGGAGCTAACCAACTTTAGCGGCGGCTCACTGCGTAACGCCATCCCTCGTGAGGCCAGCGTCAGCTTCATGCTGCCGAGCGAAAACCTGCCACGCCTCGAAGCCTTGATGAAGGAATATACCGATCTGGTACGTCAGGAACTGGCCATCGCCGACCCTGGTATGTTGCTGACTCTCAGTGAGATCCCAGCCGCCACTCAGGTAATGAGCGAAGCCACACAGCAGACCCTGATCGATCTACTACACGCCTGCCCTAATGGCGTAATGCGCATGAGCGATGAGATCCAAGGGGTCACCGAGACCTCGCTTAACGTTGGTGTGATCACCACAGAAGGCGAATCGGTGAGCATACTTTGCCTTATCCGCTCGCTAATCGACTCAGGCCGCGAAGAAGTTGAAGGCTACCTCACCGCACTGAGCAACCTGGCCGGTGCCGAAGTAGAATTCAGCGGCGCCTACCCTGGCTGGAAGCCAGACAGTAGCTCTCCTGTGATGGCGATTGTGAAAGACACCTACGAGTCTATCTACAACAAAGAGCCTGTCATCATGGTGATCCACGCGGGTCTGGAGTGTGGTCTGTTCAAGAAACCTTACCCAGAGATGGATATGGTCTCCATTGGCCCCACTATCCGCTTCCCACACAGCCCTGATGAGATGGTGTTAATCGAAACCGTCGACCAATACTGGAAACTACTCCTCGCCGTACTGGAACGTATTCCAGAGAAAGCCTAAAAGGTCATTGATAAGAAAAGGCGTCTAACAAGACGCCTTTTTTGCTTCTTTGGTGCCGAATTCAACGGTATAGCTCTGACCGTAACGAACTCCAGCGTTAACCTTCATTGTTTTGAATTGCCTGCGGCAGGCTCATGTGCAAACACATTTGTGACACGCTACGAGCACATCCTTGTGAGCTCTGCCTCGGCATCCATGCCTCGGAAGGTCACAAATGTGTTTACACCGAGTTATCAGTCTCTTCGATTTGGCCTTTACTTGTATCATCCGAAAATCAACAGCTAAATTGTTTTTGGACAGAAATGCGCTAACGCAAACACTCTAAAGGTAGACTGAAGGATTAGGAAAAGTATTGGTAACGCCCTGTTAACAGGCAATAAAATAGTTGGTTAAAATAAGCGACGAAGGAGCAAAAACCAACTGTTTTTTGTCCTTGTTTAACAGCTTGTTAAGTGCCCACTTGCACCTTTGCATGTAAGTTTACGTATGATCTCAATTTTATATCTTTAATGAAGATGGGCTCAATTTCTTCTTTTTCTATGGGTTCCCAAACCGCACGTATCTCTTTTTGTGTAGAAAAACCATCGTAATCTTTTAACATAAACGCTGGATAGGAGTTTTTTGGGTCAAAAAAGTCCATCCCATTTTTTTCATCATAATAATGAACTTCAAAAAGACCTAAGAACTTTACAGGCTGGATTTTATTGATTTGCTTTGTGACTTTTCGAAAAAAATGATTGGGTGTTGCTAATTTATAGCATGCATCATAAGACTCCTGTTCAAGCCATGTGTCATGATCTGACTTTGAATACCCATTTGATAAACTAAACACAAAATAATTTGGTTCAATGATGACTACATTGTTCATTTTCAAAGTTCCAATCCCGCCACCTTCACCAATTGAAATCAATGAACTGAGAGCACTTGAACCTTTGATTTGATCGGCTGTTACGTTGTCGTAAATACCAGTAAAACGCTTTGAGCCTTCCATTGAATCAGAAACCATTGTTCCATGTTCTAGAGATTGGTAGTTTTTCAGAGTTCCAATTCTTATGGAGCCTTTATTAGACAGTGCGTCAAAGTGCTCACTTTTTAGATATTTAAATAATTCCATTTATTATGACTCAACTTTCACTAGGGCATTTAACGATCTAGTTCACGAGCCGAAGGTCTCGTGTAACGGCTTGTTCTTTACTTTCGGAGAGAGGAGGTTATCGCTACTCAATCCGTGAGTTTATATTCCATGCCCTTGGGGCTTAATTGATGCCCCCTGCGGCGTGAGGGAAGCATCGCTGCTTTACTTGAAGACTCTTGCTGGTCTCTTCAAAGCTTCGCTTTACGAGCCTTAGCAAGGGCCTTCAAGCTATCATAAATAAGGCGTTTCTTCCATCGCGTTTGGCTCTATCTATTCCTTCGGCTAGACTTAAATATCACTTCTTTTTTGCTAAAAATCGTCTACCGCAGGTCAAGAACATTTTATTAGTGTGCATGCGCGTTTACCTCGTTGGACCAGTGAAAACGCGCATTGTTAACTATCTGTATACAATGAACTTATCAGCATTTTTCCAAATATACCATCTACAAAAACGCGCACAAATACCGGATGAAAATCATTCAAAATCCTTATGATTTAGATATGACTGTATAGTTATCCAGTTTTTTTGGTTGTGGAGTAGTGAATTACATTACGCTGGTGTAGCGATAAAAATTTTTAGGCCAGAAAGTCTGCTCGTTACTGACCCTCCGACAACTTGTTAACTCTTTTTGGGGCAAAAATCAGTTAGCTTTCACGCCTGAAACACACCAATACCGTCAAATCGAAGAGGCGATGGATACCGAGTGTAGATGCATCTGCGGACGTCGATGGCAAGGATGCCATCGTCGAGCCTACAAGGAAGTATTCACGGCGTGTAGCAGATGTATCTGCACAAAAGCGAGCCGCAGGCTATTAATTACAGCGAAGGTACGACCTTCACTTGCCTCTCCAGCATCCCTGCAGATCTGAAGACGTACAGCGTGTCGTCAAATACTATTCAAACAGGACGCCCTTATGACTCCCCTGTTTGTTCCATTTACGAATGACATTTCCATGCTTATCACGCCAACCTTCAATTTCGGGAGTTGAAAGAAGATAAGCATGAAAAGTAATGATTCCGAGTGTCTTACGAACTCTCTCGGCCCAAACAACACCCGCAATAGCGCCGACACCAGCTGTGCCGTAGCAGATATTTAAGGCCGTTTCGAAGTCAAAAAGATAAAATCCAAATACACTCAACATACAAAAAATTGCGGTTGCAGAAAGTACGATTTGAAAGTACAGCCATGCAAAGATTAACCAAGCGGTTAGATCTAGATAGCCTTCCAGTGGTTTCATGATTAATTGCTTCAGAAAATTCATATAACTCCATTTATTTACTTCTGAATCTAACTCTTACCAGCTAACGCCTAAGCGGGCCCTACTCCCTATATCACCAAAGACTCGGCATCACTCTCACTAGCTAAGCGATGCTCATAGGCGGATTCCGCCGATTGGATAGTCTCGGATATAAGCGTTTCGAATATCTCCATTTGCCCTGCGGGGATCAACTGATTCTGGATCTGTTTGCGTTTCGCCGCATCGAACAGACGCTCGGCTAACCAGCCCACTAGATAGAGGAGAGAAAGACAACCACCAGCGGTTGCTATGTTCCCCTCAATCACCAGGGGTAGATCCTGAACATCACCGCCCATGCCCACTAAAGCCGCCTTAGCATCAGGGTTTGTCGTTAGCTTCTTCCCCTTCAGTAACCCCAGCTCATGAAGCACAAAGGAACCCGCACATATTGAGCCAATCAACTGCCTGCTCGGGTCGAGTTTTAAGGCAGACATAAAATTCTCATCTTGCAGCGCCGCGGGAATACCGCGGTAACCACTGGTGATAAGAACGACATCTTGCTCCTTTACCTCAGACACATGACCGTCAGTCTTCACTGTCATCCCTAGCTGCGAATGATGTTCGGGTTTAGTGCCGAGTATCCTGACCGTCCAGCTATCAGAGGTTCTTCCCAGCAAGTCATTCATCAAAAAGAAATCTACATCGGTAAAGTTATCAAACAACACGATGCCAACTTTATACATAATCCCTGTACCCTTAATCACTTAACTCCGAATCGAATCACGTCTTACTGTGAATTAGCTATATCTATGTAGCCCCAAGCTAGCGTGAACATCAAAGAGGCGACACCCAGCCGCCTAAAAACCAATTAATTCAATAGCGGCAATTGGTTACCAGAGTTATATCTCACAAGTAACGAAGAAAACACTCAAAAAATCCGAGCCTCCCCCAGTTCAAACCCAGATATCGAAAATTTCAGCCTTACGACTTATTCAATCAAAGCCACCACGCCGGCAATAGACAATGCCAAATCGAATAGACATTTGATGCCGAGTCTAGATACGCCCACCGCAGATGATAAATATCAATAAAGTTACGGCTTTCAAACCTGCTCGCCAATCTCAATAGATTCAGAAAAAATACTAGTCAGTTTCCTTAAAAGCCGTCGGTGCGCGACGCGTCCTATCCACATGCAGCTCAAACACATCAGGCCGAGAATAGTGCCCGGCCACATCCAGGGCGCGTTTGGCGGTCACCGCCTGCTGCGCCTCGATCTCCACTATCAAGCTGCCTTTCTCCTTCGACAGCGGCCCGGAGACTATCTCGCCGCTTGGCGAAATCAGTGTAGAGTCCCCAGGATTGATCCAGGCTTCATCGGCCGGATAGAGTCGGTCGATGTCGGGAAAATCCTCCGGGAGATCCCGCCGCTCTAGGGCGACGCCACAGGATATCACCCAGCACTTACCCTCTCTGGCGATGTGCTGCATCGAGCCTATCCATGCCGCGCCGCTGTCGTAGGTCGGCGCGATATAGATCTCTACGCCTTGGGAGTAGAGCGCGTACCTGGCAAGGGGCATATAGTTTTCCCAACAGATTAGGCTGCCGATTCTGCCCACAGGGGTATCGACCACTTTCAATCCATGGCCGTCCCCCATCCCCCAGACCATACGCTCGGGATTGGTCGGCATGAGTTTACGGTGATGATTAACAATCTGACCTTGGGGGTCTATGGTGACGAGGGAGTTGTAAAGGGTGGCACGGCTGTTGGCATTGTCTCTCTCGTTAATGCCGCAGACGAGGGTGACGGCGTTTCGTTTAGCCGCCGCTTGCAGGGGCTCAAGATCATCCGACGATAGGTCGACGGCATTTTGCAGTAACCTGGCATGTAACTCTTCACAGATCCCCCAGTCGCCGCCCGGCCTGAGCCGCCAGATCCAAGCCGGATAGCCGGGAATGAAGGCTTCGGGAAAAACAATCAACTTAGCTCCCTGAGCCGATGCCGAGTCTATCAGAGCCACCGCTTTAGCGACTGTGCCTTTTTTGTCAAGCACACAAGGCGCCTCTTGAATGATAGCTACCTTCTTCATAGATCGCTCCTCTTCATAGATCGCTCTTTTTAATCAAGAATAGAGATAACCCTCAGTATAGTTTGCCTCCCCCCAAGTTTCGTAAAATCCCCCCTCTCAGATGGCCCAAGCCCCAAAAGCAATCCATGCCAAACTGTTAGAAATAATAAAGGTCTAATCGAAGAGATAGATAACCCGGTGTAGATACGTCGGTGAGCTTCCGAAACAGGGCCGTTCTTTGACATCCATGTCACCGCAGCATTCGTGAGTCCATTCACATCAGATGTTTCGGCAGATCCTAAAGGGACTTATTCAAATAACATCCGTGTTTAAATGCCAGTTCGGCATCCATGCCTCTCGTTCGCGAGCGCGAAGCTGCGCTTCACTCACCGTCTCACAAACGTATCTGCACATAAGCCCACCGCAGGTGATAGATAACCATGAGGCTACGAGTCAAAAAGGTTAATAGGGTTAACGCTAAAACCCGAGATCCATCTGTGCCCCATGCACTTCATCTTCCTGGCCAGGGCTAACATCGGCACTCTCGAGTCCCACCGACACCCCCAGCAAGCGAATGCCCCGCCCGGCGCGGCGCTCCAAAGCCTGGCTGAGCAGGTCGTAAAACAACTTCACCGACACCTCGTCGCTACGCTGCTCTATGGTGGTCTGTTTAAAGTCATCAAACTTGAGCTTAACCACCTGCTTGTGAATACGCCGCGACTTAGCGCTGCGACTAATGCGGCCGGATAGCTCCTGGATCAGCTGCGGCATCACCGCCTGACACTGCTCGTAACTATAGATATCTTTGGCGAGCGTGGTCTCAACGCCGACAGACTTACGCTCTCTGTGGGGCGAGATACCGCGGGGGTCTATCCCCTGCGCCCTGTCATACAAGACACCACCAAACTTACCGAAGCGCTCCATCAGGCTCTGCCGACTACAAGCCTGCACATCGGCGCAGGTTTTCAGCCCCATGGTCTCCAGCTTAGCGCCTGTCACCTTACCGACGCCGGGAATTTTGATCAGTGGCAATGTCTTCACAAACTCTGGGATCATCTGCGGGGTGATCACATACTGGCCATTAGGCTTGTTGAGATCTGAGGCAATCTTGGCCAAAAACTTCACCGGCGCGATACCGGCTGAGGCGGTGAGTCCTGTCTGCTCAAAGATCTCCTGGCGTATTGCCTCGGCGATCAAGGTGGCCGAACCCTGATGTTGAGTGCAATCACTGACATCCAGATAGGCTTCATCCAGGGAAAGGGGCTCGATTAACTCTGTGTAGCGGGCAAACACTTCTCGGATCTGCGCCGAGACTTCCTTATACACAGACATGCGGCCGGGCACCAAGATAAGATCTGGGCAGAGCTTGAGGGCATAGGCGGAGGCCATGGCCGAGCGCACACCAAACTTGCGCGCCTCATAGTTACAGGTGCTGATCACGCCGCGGCGATCGCTGCGTCCACCAACGGCAATGGGCTTGCCCCTGAGCTCAGGAAAATCACGCATCTCGACCGCCGCAAAGAAGCAGTCCATATCTACATGAATAATCTTTTTCACCTTAATACCTCCGGCGCCAAGAATACTGTACATTTAAACAGTATTCAATCGCTTTGCGCTAAGGTAATAGCTTGGCACTGAATTGCGCCCAGTAAAAAGCCACCCTAAGGTGGCTTTATCTGAATCTGCCGCATGACAATCAAGCAGCGACTGGTATTTTACATCTCACGCCTTACATTTTGGACTGAAGATAATTCTGCAGGCCGACCTTATCAATCAGGCCTAACTGCTTCTCTAGCCAGTACATATGGTCCGACTCAGTCTCTTCCAGCAAGACCTCTAACAACTCGCGAGAGGCGTAATCTTTCTTCTCTTCACATAGCGCAATGGCGGCGCGCAGATTATTGGCGACCTGATATTCATAGTTAAGGTCGTTTTGCAGCATCTCCTGCGGGTTTTTACCGATGTTGAGTGCCTCACGGCTGGCCACATCGGGTGTACCTTCGAGGAACAAAATGCGCTCGACCAACTTTTTGGCGTGTTCGCGCTCATCGTCAGACTCGTGAGAGATACGCTCATGCAGCTCGGTCAGTCCCCAGTCGTCATACATCAGGCCATGAACAAAATATTGATCCATTGCCGACAGCTCGCCGGTCAATAACTTGTTCAGTGTGTTGATCACCTCTTGGTTACCTTTCATATTGACTCCCTATTCCGACTCTATCTGTGACTGCAGGTAATTTTGAATGCCTGTCATCTTAATGAGATCTTGCTGCGCCTCGATCCAGTCAAGGTACTCCTCTTCATCTTCCAGCAGATCTTCGAGGATCTCACGACTGACATAATCTTGCTCCGTCTCGCACAGGTCTATGACGCTGCGAAGCTCGACCAGCTGCTCTTCAAGCATGGTCTTGTCACACTGCAACATCTCCTCTGGATGCTCACCGATACGCAATTTTTCAAGCTGCTGTAGATTAGGCAGGCCTTCGAGAAATAGCACCCGCTCAATTAACTTGTCGGCGTGCTTCATATCTTTAATCGACTTCTTGTAGCACTTCTCATTGAGCTCTTCCAGACCCCAATTTTTATACATGCGCGCATGCAGGAAGTACTGATTGATTGCCGTCAATTCAAAGGTCAGTATCTTATTTAACTGACGAATGACATTCGGATGACCCTTCATTTGATCTCCTTAATAAACTTGATCTAAATCAATATTTAAGACTAGAGCAATTTTAAGCCAATTACAAATAAACATTATGTTTCAATTGGTTATCAAAGATAATCATTCTTATTCGCGCTTTGATTAGCGATAAAAAAGTAAGAGGTTAAAGATAATAGATCCAGACTGTTAAGCGCCATCTTGCCCCAGCGACGTCAGGATCAAGCACTCAAAAATAGATAGAAATTAGTGGGAGTCGACAAATTCAGAGCAATAAAAAAGGCTCCAAAATGGAACCTTTAATCGGGACGAGTCTATTAACCTAGATGATACGATCTTTAGCCAGCTTCTCGCGACGGGCCTCTTCTTCGGCCATCTTCGCCTTACGCTTATCGCATGGGTCGTCACAGTCACAGGCCTTCTCGATACCCAGGGCACCCAGACCACCGCAGCTGCCGGCAACCGCCTTCTGCTTCACCAGGTAGCCGATAGACATAAGAACGAAAAACAGTAGTAATACCACAAAAGCCGCTAAAAAAGTGCTCATCACTGACTCCAGATACACATAAGTTGGCTGTATCGCTTATGTGTCTAACCATTCGCTAACTAGTTGAATAGCTATTTGGCAAGCTAATCAACCGACATGCAAGACTGCATTCAAAGGTGCGCATTGCCACTATGCTTAGCGGGCTGGCGCACCGATGGACGCTATTCTATCACAAACCCACGTAGGGCTTAAAGGCATCGCTATAGTAGACCTTGAAACCTTGCGCTTGCTTCTCGATCAGCATGATGGCCAGATGCTCACGCTCGGCCAGCGCCAGCGAGGCCTCTGTGCCCAGCACCATCATGGCGGTGGCATAACCGTCGGCAATCATGCTCTCCTTGGCCAGCACGGTCACCGAGGCAAGCTTATGGTCGATGGGGTAGCCATTGCGCGGGTCGATAATATGAGTGAAGCGTTGCCCCTCTTCCTCATAGTAGTTGCGATAGTCGCCAGAGGTTGCCATGGCCATATTGCCCGGCTCAATCACCTGCTGCGCCACTCGCTCATCCTCATCGGGCTGCTCTATGGCGATCACCCAAGGGCTGTCGTCCGCCTTGACGCCGAAGAGGCTGATCTCGCCGCCTATCTCCACCAGATAACCTTTGGGCTGATACTTGCTCAGCAGCTTGGCCACCTTATCGACCCCAAAACCTTTAGCGATTGAGGAAAGATCCACATAGAGATCTGGGTTACTTTTACTCAGTTTGAGGCCATCAACCTTAAGGTATTCAATACCCGTTTTAGCTTTGGTCTGAGCAATAAGTTCCGCGCTCGGCACTCGTGTTGGACGCTTATCGGGTCCGAAGCCCCACAGGTTCACCAGTGGCCCTAGGGTAATATCCAACGCGCCGTCAGTCTTACGATAGAGGTCGATCCCCGTCTGCACCACCTTGGCCGTATCGGGCGATACCGCCAGACCAGTTTCGAGCGTCATCTGATTAAAGCGTGACAACTCTGAGTCCGTGCGATAAGTGGACATCTGATCGTTCACCTGCTCCAGCGCCAGGTCGATCTCCGCTTGCAGCAGTTGTTCGTCAGGCATCTGTTGATCGCCGACAAATTTAATATGGTAAGTCGTGCCCATGGTCTGCCCAGACAGGGAGATCGTCTTAACAGGTTGGGTACAGGCTGAAATAAAAAAGGCTAGTCCCGCCAGGACTAACCCCTTGATAAAGGTCTTATACATATTGACCATTGTCCTTAATGATAACCCGGTAACACACTCCCTAAGGGCCTTTGGGCGCCTTAGGGAGCACGATAATCACGGCAATAATATCACAAGAATGATTGCTTAGCCGCCGAAGTCATCCAGCAAGATGTTTTCATCTTCAACGCCAAGATCTTTAAGCATACCGATAACGGCCGCGTTCATCATTGGAGGTCCACACATGTAGAACTCACAATCTTCTGGCGCATCGTGGTCACGTAGGTAGTTTTCATACAAGACGTTATGAATGAAGCCTGTGTAACCATCCCAGTTATCTTCGGGTTGCGGGTCAGACAGGGCCACGTGCCATACGAAGTTATCGTTCTCAGCCGCCAGGCCGTCGAAGTCTTCAACGTAGAACATCTCACGCTTAGAACGCGCACCGTACCAGAAGCTCATCTTACGCTTAGACTTAAGACGCTTGAGCTGGTCGAAGATGTGTGAACGCATAGGCGCCATACCTGCACCACCACCGATGAATACCATCTCGGCATCGGTATCTTTCGCGAAGAATTCACCGAATGGACCAGAGATAGTCACCTTGTCGCCAGCCTTCAGGCTCCAAATGTATGAAGACATCTTACCGCAAGGCAGTGACAGGTTACGTGGAGGCGGCGTCGCGATACGTACGTTCAACATGATGATACCTTCCTCTTCAGGATAGTTCGCCATTGAGTACGCACGGATTGTCTCTTCATCAACCTTAGACTCTAGCTTGAAGAAGCCAAAGTGTTCCCAGTCGCCACGGTATTCTTCAGGTACGTCAAAATCGGCGTACTTAACATGGTGAGCAGGTGCTTCGATCTGAATGTAACCACCGGCACGGAAAGGTACAGACTCGCCATCAGGAATTTGCAGCTTAAGCTCTTTAATGAAGGTTGCTTTGTTATCGTTAGAGATAACTTCACAATCCCATTTCTTGATACCGAAGATCTCTTCTTCCAGCTCGATCTCCATATCTGACTTAACGTTTACCTGACAAGATAAACGACAGCCATTACGGGCATCGCCCTTAGAGATATGGTCGAGTTCTGTTGGCAAAATATCACCGCCACCAGATTTAACGATCACCTTACACTGGCCACAAGAACCACCGCCACCACAGGCCGATGAAACGAAGATGCCGTTTTCAGCCAATGCGCCAAGCAGTTTACCGCCTGCAGCCGTTTTAATCGCCTTATCCGCATCTTCATTGATGCCGATAGTAATATCGCCACTTGGTACCAACTTAGACTTGGCGAACAAAATCACCAAAACTAATACCAGTACAATGGCTGTAAACATACTCACACCGAGGTATACATCGATTGGAGTAGATTCAATAATACCCATTAACTTATCCTTTAAGGTTCAAATTCAGAAGCCGTTAAGGTGTCTCTATTACAGAGACACACCTGAGAACGACATGAAACCTAGAGCCATCAAACCTGCAGTCACAAAGGTAATACCTAGACCACGTAGACCATTAGGGACATCAGCATATTTTAACTTCTCACGGATACCGGCCAGTAGGACAAGCGCCAACGCCCAACCAATACCCGAACCTATGCCAAACACTAAACTTTCAGTCAGGTTGTAGTCACGCTCAACCATGAAAGATACCGCACCAAAAATCGCACAGTTTACGGTGATTAGCGGTAGGAAGATCCCCAGCGCGTTGTATAGCGGTGGAAAATACTTATCTAATGTCATCTCAAGGATTTGAACCAGCGCCGCGATCACACCGATAAAGGTGATGAACTTAAGGAAGCTCAGATCCGCATCGGGTACACCAGCCCAGGCTAAGGCGCCCGGAGCCAAAATACTCTGATAGATAATTTGGTTAACGGGTACAGAGATAGCCAATACCACGATAACAGCGACCCCCAAGCCCATGGCTGTGGTCACCTTCTTAGACACAGCCAAGAAAGTACACATACCAAGGAAGAAGGATAACGCCATGTTTTCAATGAAAACAGAACGAATTAACAGACTAATAAAATGTTCCATTACGCTTATCCTTTTGCTTCAACTTGCTCTGGCTTGATGGTACGAATGATCCAGATTAACGAAGCAATCAGGAAGAACGCACTTGGCGGTAGCAGTAGCAGACCGTTTGGCTGATACCAGCCACCGTCAGAGATCTTGCTTAGGATCTCGACACCAAATAGCGAACCGTTACCAAACAATTCACGCACAAAGCCAACTGACAACAAGATGGCCCCATAACCCAAACCGTTACCGATACCGTCCATGAAGCTCATCATAGGCGGTGTCTTCATCGCATAAGCTTCAGCGCGACCCATTACGATACAGTTGGTAATGATCAGACCGACGAATACCGACAGCTGCTTAGCCACGTCATAGGCATAAGCTTGCAGTACCTGGTCAACCACGATAACCAGTGAAGCGATAATGGTCATCTGAACAATAATACGCACACTGCTTGGAATGTGATTACGGATCATCGAGATGAACAAGTTTGAAAACGCACAAACTGCTGTCAGTGCAATGGTCATCACGAGTGCGGTTTCCATTTTACTGGTTACCGCCAGCGCACTACATACACCCAGGATCTGCAACGCAATCGGGTTATTACTGATAATAGGTCCAGTTAGAACCTGTTTAAGTTCTTTAGCGTCAGCCATTAGCTAAGCCCTCCGTTGCGCGCCTTTTCGATAAAGCGAGCGAAACCCTCTTCTCCTAACCAGAAGTCAAGTGAGTTTTGAACGCCATTACCGGTAAGCGTCGCCCCTGATAATGCATCTACACCGTGTACACTTTCTGCGACGACAGGGTTCTTAGTCACTTTAATCGCCAAGTTGCCCTGGTCATCATAAAGCTTCTTACCTTGCCACTTAGCAATCCACTTAGGATTCTGTACTTCACCACCCAGACCAGGGGTTTCACCTGAACCGGTAAAGTCGTAATACACTAAGCTACGAATCGTGTTTAGGTCGGCTTCAACAGCTAGGAAAGCGTACATGGTAGACCAAAGACCATAACCTTTAACCGGAATGATCACAGTCTGTAGCGTGCCAGCGTCATCGCGAACCAAGTAGACCACGCCTTTATTCGCCACACGCTTCACTGAAGCGATATCATTTTCAGGCTTAAAAGAGGTCTCAGGTGTACGAGCAGCCTTTTCAGTATCAAAAGTATCGGCGTTGCCTTCTACCCAGTCGCCAGACTTAAGGTCAACCAGCTTAGCTTCGACATACTTTTCATAAGTATTAAGGATCTGATCCTTGCTCACTTCGCCAGACTTAGTGTCCACCAAGCCAGCCGCTTCAAGAATGTACTTTTGCTTATCAAGCAATTTGTTTTCTTGCTGTGTTGGCTTAAGCAGTACTGCCGCGGTAGAAACGAATACCGAACAGATAAAACATAATCCAACAACAACAAACAGCGTTCTACCGAACGAATCTTTATTACTAGCCACGAGCAATCCTCCGCTTAACATTCGCTTGAACCACAAAGTGGTCGAATAGCGGCGCAAACAGGTTGGCGAACAAGATAGCCAACATCATACCTTCAGGGAAAGCAGGGTTAATGACACGGATAAACACGGCCATAGCACCAATCAAGATACCGTACGCCCACTTAGCTTGGTTGGTGAAAGACGCAGAAACTGGGTCAGTCGCCATAAACATCATACCGAAGGCAAAGCCACCCAGTACCAAGTGCCAGTGCCAAGGCATAGCAAACATAGGGTTAGTATCGCTACCGATAATGTTAAGTAGGTAAGAAACGGCAATCATACCGACCATCACACCACCCACGATGCGCCATGACGCGATACGGGTGTAGATAATCACCAGACCACCCAGCAGAATCGCCAGAGTAGACACTTCACCCACAGAACCAGGAATGAAACCTAGGAAGGCATCCCACCAAGCTTGGTTAAAGCCGTAGTCCAGAGTGCCCTGTGCCGCTTGACTTAGCGCCGTTGCACCAGAGAAACCGTCTGCAACCACCCAAGTGGTATCGCCTGACATGTTTAGCGGGTAAGCGAAGAACAGGAAGGCACGACCGGCCAGTGCAGGGTTAAGGAAGTTACGACCCGTACCACCGAAGATCTCTTTGGCAACGACCACACCGAAGGTGATACCCAGCGCTACCATCCATAGCGGAATAGTTGCCGGCAGGGTTAGCGCAAACAGAATCGAGGTGACGAAGAAACCTTCGTTAACTTCATGGCCGCGAACCATAGCAAACAGCACTTCCCAGATACCACCCACGGCAAAGGTCACCGCGTAGATAGGGAGGAACCAACAGGCGCCATACCACATGAGTGCAGCAACACCTGAATCAGCAGTCAGCTCAGTACCAAACAAGCCAAACAAAGCCACTTGCCAGGTATCAGGAGTGGCAAAGCCAGCCATTAGAGCTTCTTGTGCCTGAAGACCTACGTTGTACATACCTACGAACATCGCAGGGAATGCACAGGCCCAAACCGTAATCATCATACGCTTCAGGTCAAGGTTATCACGCACATGAGTACGGCCCTTGTTTACGTGGCCTGGTGTATAAAATACCGTGTATGCCGCTTCGAAGAGCGCATACCACTTCTCGTATTTCCCACCCTTTTCAAACTGGGGTTCAATACTTTTGAAAAATTGTTTCAAGCCCATTAGCCTTCCCTCACAATCGTATCTAGGCAGTCGCGTAGGTACGACGCATAGTCATACTTACCAGGACATACGAAAGTACATAGTGCCAAATCTTCTTCATCCAACTCTAACGCGCCTAAAGTGGCAGCGCCGTCGGTATCACCTGACACCAGGTCACGCAATAGCATGGTAGGAAGAATGTCGAGAGGCATAACACGCTCATAGTTGCCAATTGGCACCATGGCACGGTCAGAACCACCAGTGCTGGTCGTCATGTTAAACAGACGAGACGGTGACAGGTGACCCAGGAATGCACGTGTAACAGAGAACTTGTTAGGACCAGGCATCGCCCAGCCAATAAACTCTTGTTCACGGCCTTCTTCAAGCAGAGAAATCTGGTTAAAGAAACGACCTAAATAGGCATGTGGGCCTGTTGCCGTTTTACCGTTGAGCACTGAACCTGCAACTACACGAACATCGCCCTGGGCCACTTCGCCAGTCGTCAATTCGGTAATAGATGCCCCACTCTGAGTGCGCACCAGTCTAGGCTTAAGCGCCTTAGGACCTGCTATCGCGACCACACGTTGGGTGTTTAGCTCACCAGTAGTAAATAGTTGACCGATTGCGATCACATCTTGATAGCCAACATGCCAAACGGTGCGCTTAGCCGATGCGGGCAGAACAAAATGGATATGAGTACCGGCAAGACCCGCAGGATGCGGACCGGCAAACTCTTCAACTTGTGCGTTGGCTGCAGGAATATCGGTTCCTGGCGCCTTACACAGATACACCTTACCTTCTGTCAATCTTGCAAGGACTTTTAAGCCATTGGCAAAATCTTCCTTGTGCTCGTTAATGATAACGGCAGGATCGGCAGCAAGAGGTTGAGTATCGATAGCGGTCACAAAAATACCAGCAGGCGTTGAGTCAACTGCAGGTGCTTTGCTGAAAGGACGCGTACGCAAGGCGGGCCACATGCCTGATTCGATCAGGTTATCGCGCACTAATTGCGGGTCAAGGGTGTCTAATGCTGCGGCATCGTACTTGGCGAAAGAAACGCTATCGTCTCCCTCTACCTCGATGACGACAGACTGAAGAACACGCTGGGCGCCCCGGTTAATTTCTGAGATTGTGCCACTGGCTAAAGCAGTATATTTAACGCCAGGATTCTTTTTGTCTTCAAAAATCACCTGACCTTTTTGCACTTTGTCACCCACTTTGATCTTCATCGTGGGGCGCAGGCCAATATACTCTTCACCCAAAGTAGCTACGTGTTTAATGGCTGGGCCATTATGGATAACTTGCTCTGGTCCACCTGTTATAGGCAGGTCCAATCCTTTCTTTATTGTAATCATATCCACAAGCACTACGTTTATGAAGGAAAGATAATGCGTCGCGTTCCTGCTAAATGAGATAGATTTCAAACAGAAGCTATCGCATTGAGCTAGCGCAGATTTATTACAGAAATGCGATCGCAATCACGCTGGTCGGGCGCATTTTACCGTAAATAATTCCTTATCGCTATGAAAAATACGGGTGTTTTAAAACGGACTCAGGGGATTTCTACAGTGAGGAGTAGATCACAGTTCCTGTGATTTTTATGATTTAGGTAAATGGAAATTAATTTAGCCCCCTGTCCTAGCAGGGTTATATGAATTTGAGTAGCCAAAAATCTACTTTTTAACGGCCTTATTTTGGCGAATTTCGCTGGGCAAAAAAACAACAAAACCCGACACTGTTCGACTAAAGTTTAACCAGTAAATTTACCGATTTTTCCTGTTTACCGCCTCTATGACCACCAACAGGCTAAAAAAACAAAAAGCAGCCACGGCTGCTTTTTGTCTCTGAACAGGTAAAAGGTGAGCTGAGATCAGAGTCCCTTTAAGATATCGTCACTAAGTTTAAGCTCATCGTTACGATTGACATTAACCCCGGCGGCGATGATATTTTTGGCGATATCCTTAGCCTGCTCCAAAGAATGCATCTCATAAGTCCCACACTGGTACTCGTTTAACTCAGGGATCTCAGACTGCTGCTTTACCTTTAGCACATCTTCCATGGCAGCCAGCCAGCACTCGGCCACTTCCGCTTCTTTGGGGGTGCCAATAAGGCTCATGTAGAAACCGGTGCGGCATCCCATAGGAGATATATCGATGATCTCGACGCTATCACTATTGAGGTGATCTCGCATAAAACCGGCAAAAAGGTGCTCTAGGGTGTGAATACCGCGCTCGCTCAGAATATCTTTATTCGGGGCGCAGAAACGCAGATCAAAAACGGTAATAGTATCGCCCTTTGGGGTGGTCATCGTCTTGGCAACGCGCACGGCAGGGGCATTCATACGGGTATGATCTACGGTAAAGCTATCGAGTAACGGCATTATTTTTCTCCCATAAACAAAGGCATCTTAGAGTTTGCCAAGGCACCTAGATTGAGTGCGACCGACTGATAGCTTCAGCCGCCGACTGACCTACACAATATGCGGTAGGTGCCGAGCAAAGTAAAGTGAACATATCTCAAAACCCGGCCAATAAAAAACCACAGCGGCCATGCCTGCTGTGGCTTTAAACTAGCTCTGTCTCGTCAACACCTAAAGGACAGTTATGCCCGCACAATCATAGGTTAACCGCGACACTTAGGTTAACCGAGAGACTTAGATTAACCGCGACACTTAGGCGAAGCGGGAACTTCTGCCTCTTGCGCCCATTCGTCAGGCGTAAAAGTGTGCATAGACAGGGCATGCAGTCCAGCATCGAACTGAGGCTGCAGCGCTTCATTGACCACGCGGTGACGACCGATGAGTCGCTTACCTTCAAAAGCCGCGCTAGCAACGATCACCTTAAAGTGAGTCTCTGAATTAGGTGGGACATGGTGGTTGTCGCTCTCATTGATCACCTCTAGGTGAACTGGGGATAGAACCTCTGTGAGCGTATCGATTATCTGCTGTTTTACTGACATGGTCATCATCTCTGTCGAGTAGAAAACTTAAGTGGCAGCAGAGTACTTTGAGTGGATCAAAAGATCAACTCATCTTCATCGGTCCCCACCGCAGAGCACTAACCGCAGATCAGGTCAGGCTGACCCTGGCATCTTGAGAGACATTCTCCAGTAACTCTATGATGCTGTCCCCGCTGATCTCATCGGGCACGGATACCGCCAACTTAGCGGAAAACACCGTCTGCCCTAGGGTAGAGACATGTACTCGGTTGCATTCCATCTGATCCACTTCGAGATCCAGGTTAGAGAGAATATCGACTATCTCCCTTGTCAGCCCAGGTCTGTCTGAACAATCGACATTGAATCTCAAGCTACGGGTGTGTTCGCTATGTAGCTCCGCCATATCGCTGAAACTAAAGGTAAGCTCAGGAAACTCCTGCACAAAGTTGGCCTGTAGCTGCGCCACCTTATCCTGAGTAATTGCCACCTTCATCATGGCAGCAAACCAGGCGTCCATCTTGATTACCTTGCTGCTTAACCACTCGCCTCCGGCATCTCGGGTCAGGTTGGCCATCGCCTTCACAACTCCAGGGGTGACAGTGCCGGTTACCGTTGTCACGAACATCTTATTCATAGCAGACTCCTTGATGGGCTTGTCTCATTATCCAGCGATTATTCGAGCTGTGGGCTCCCCCTGAGGATAGACCTTTCATCGCCCCAAGAGTGAGAGCCAGGTTACAATTCAGCCTTACACATTATCCCTGATGAAAGTGTGGAATTAAATGGCGATAGGTCAAGTTTAGCCTAGGCTGAGTCACCCCGGCCCTTTTTGGCAAAGAATGTTGCCAACTCGCCTGCATCGGCCAGTGCATGATTAAGAGATCGCCACTATTGAGCTGCAATTCCACTTTCTGTTTGCTCTGCTTATGGCGCAGAAAGAAGGGGCGGCTCGCCCCCAAGGTGATGGAGGCGATATCAGAGCCTGGCATGATCTCAGCCTCATCATCACTGTGCCACCCCATGGTGTCGGCCCCATCTTTGTAGTGATTGACCAAGACCCCATTGCTAATCAGGCCAAAGTCATGCGCCAGTTTATCTCGCAAACGCAAAGCATACTTAGGCCAGGGCAAGGCACGAATAAACAGGCCGGAATATTGATAATCGCAGCCATCATCACCAAACCACACCTGACGCCTTGGGATCGGATGCATACGACCATATACGGCTATCTCGGGTCGGCTAAAGGGATAGTGCTCGGCCTCAAGCATCAGCGCTTGTTGCTGTGCCTGATTGAGGTACCCGGGAATAAGGCTAATAGGCGGCTTTGTGGTTGCCGTGCCCGGTAGTTCAAAACCAAGGTCTTGTTGATGCATCTCTCTTCCTGTTGCCCTTAGTGCTGGGCATATACCTGACTGGGTAAATCTGCGATAATCGCGACCCTAATTTTCAAAGTAGCAGCCAAGTGATGACAACTCAATTCTCCTTCGCCGATATCACGCTTCAACTCTCTCGCTATCCGGCCAAGCAGGCCTCTAACCTGCAAGCATGGGATGCGGCAGATGAGCACCTGATAAAACACTTACAGGAGATAGAGCAAGAAAAAGTTAATACTGCCATCATCAACGATAGCTTCGGTGCCTTGTGCGCGGTGCTCACCACTCAGGCCGCCGACTGGCCCTTGTGGGTCGAAACCGATGCCAAGACCAGTCAACTGGGCACCCTGGAAAACTTTGCTAGCAACAACTTGAGCCATGATAATCTCACCTGGCTCAATAGCCGAGACACCCTGCCAAAAGGGATAGGCTTAGTACTGATGAAGTTGCCAAAAAACCTGAGCTACTTTGCCCATCAGCTGATACGCCTCTCAAGATCACTGGCACCTGGGACTCCTGTATTCATAGGCGCCAAGGCTAAATCGATCAATAAGGCGCTACTTGAAACCATCGCCCAGCACTTAGGTTCCGCCTCGGCCAGCCTAGCGTGGAAGAAGACCCGAGTGATCACCTGTATCGCCGACGGCACGCCAAGAGCCCTGCCGAGCGAGGTTTGCTGGCCGGTGAAGGAGTTTAATCTCACTATCAGTAATC
The DNA here is from genome assembly GCF_002215585.1 of Shewanella marisflavi. NCBI lineage: Bacteria > Pseudomonadati > Pseudomonadota > Gammaproteobacteria > Alteromonadales > Shewanellaceae > Shewanella > Shewanella marisflavi. Next base: position 1,119,478 of record NZ_CP022272.1, on the reverse strand, counting down.
TCAGTAACGTGTTTGCCGCCAATAAGCTGGATATCGGCGCCCGTATCATGCTGGATAATATGCCCAAGGGGCAGTTTGATACCATAGTGGATCTGGGCTGCGGCAACGGCATTCTCGGCCTGAGGGCAAAACAGCTTTATCCAGACGCGATAATCCATTTTGTCGACGACTCAGAGATGGCTATCGCCTCGGCGAAGCTTAACTGGCAGAACAACCAATTAGATAATGCAAATCAGCCCCTGCCACAGGCACATTTTCATTGGGACGATTGCCTGACCCACTTAAGTGAGGAGCTGCAACCCGATCTGGTGCTGTGCAACCCGCCCTTCCACCAGGGAGAGGCCATCACAGACCATATTGCCTGGCAGATGTTTTTAGACGCTTTTCATAAGTTAAGGCCAGGCGGCCTACTGCAGGTGGTGGGTAATCGTCATCTGGCCTACCATGTGAAACTCAAGCGCATATTTAAAAACTGCACCACAGTGGCCTCGAACGGTAAGTTTGTCATTCTTCAGGCGACTAAAGCTGTAAATACGGCTGTAAATACGACTACAAATACGGCTGCAAATACTTCAACAGCAAACGAATAGCGCTAATTACTCAAGATAACAAAACAGGGCCATTTGGCCCTGTTTTGTTATGCAGCGTCTCGTTTTTCTGTCGCCTTAGCATCAGAGTTACTGAGTGGCGGTGCAAATAACAGCTGCCAACGCTGCTTTAGGCTGAGACCGGGCGCAAAGGCCTCGCTAAACATGTCGCGCCACTCGCTAAAGGTCACGACCAGAGGGTTGAAACTCTTGACCGGCTTGGTAATGCCATAGTCGACAGTCTCCTCCTCTTTAACATAGGTGCCAAACAAGCGGTCCCAGATGATCAACACTCCGGCATAGTTTTTATCGATATATTGTGGGTTACGTCCGTGATGCACCCTGTGATGAGAGGGGGTGTTAAAGATCCACTCCAGCGGCCCCAGCGTCTTAACCGCTTGGGTGTGAACGAAAAATTGCAGACCCAGATTAAGCAATACGGCAAACACGACCCAGTTTGGATCGAAGCCTAGCACCACCAGCGGCAACCAGAAGATCCACATACCGGCAAAGGGATACATCAGGCTCTGCCTGAAGGCCGTACTGAAATTCATTCGCTCCGAACTGTGGTGAGCCACATGGGCTGCCCACATCCAGCGCACGCGATGGCTTGCGCGGTGAAACCAGTAATAACAGAAATCTTGCGCGATCAGCAGGGCGATAAAACTGCCTAATCCCATCTGGATATCCAACAGGCGCCAATCGAAAAACCAAAGGTACAGCTTGGCAATCAATAGCCCGGTCAGGATATCAGCCCCCTGATGCAGCCCCGCCAGCGTAAAATTACACAAGACTTCCGGCAGTTGATAACGGGCGTTGTCAGGCAGGTGACCCTTACGATCGCCAAAATACCATTCGAGTAAGATACAAACGAAAAACAGCGGTGCCAGCACCAATAGCAACACCTCTGGGTGCGTGATGAGTGAATTAAAATCCATCTAATTATTCCTTTATGTCCCTATGTAATACGTAAGCCTTGGGTTACCAACGGGCAAAATAATCTTCGGTCAAGCCCAAAAGGTTATCGATATAGTGAGTCGTCCCCTCGCCATCTTTAATCTGGCCATCGAAATAGCCCAGATATTGTCTGAAGTTACTCTTAAGCAGCCAAAGGTTGAGTTTCTCCTGACGACAATTTAACGGTTGAAAACTTAAGTCCACCCGACCATCTAACGAACGAATAGCCCAGCTGGCATCATCATGATGCTGTGGGGCGCGGCTGAATTCGAAATGCACAGGCCCCAGCAGGTGTCGCTGGCCATCGACCCAGAAGACATTTTCATTGCAGCCGGTTTCGTTTACCCCGGCAGCCAGGTTGAGCCCAACCAATGAGTCACCTTGATAGCCGTTAATGCTCGCCCAGCGCCAACTGGTCTCGCGGCGCATATAGCCCGCCGAAAAATCATAGCCACCGAGCGCGCGATTAAGAGGCTGTGGCTCATGGTTAATGGTTAACTTGCCACCAACCTTGAGACCATTGTGTTTTTGGGTATAGGTCCAACCGCTGTAACCCGTTGGGTTACACATGGCCATGGGCAGGCTAAGCGGCATAGGTGTCAGGCTGAGCTCGGCCTTAATCTGCGCCGTATCTATCTTGAGCTGCCACTGGCCTTGCTCGATATCGATAACCACCTTACCCTTGCCACTGGCAAGCTGCGCCCGTCCCGACCAAGGTGACTCAGCCAGCTGACAGCCCAGCGCCAGAGGCTTAAGCCAGTTGGTTTCTACCAAGCGGTTGGCTTTAATATCGTAGAGGTAACAAAAACCTGTACCGGCATAGCGAATGTCTGCAATCGCGACACCAATGACATATCTCGGGGTAAACACAGAGACAAACTGAAACTGCTTAAAATGAAAATGCCTGGCAAGGTGACTGGCTGGCTTATCCATCACATTGGTATAGTGAAAATGCTCTAACCCGAACGATTTAACCGGGCCATCAAAATGACCAAATTGCACTTGCCCCGTATTTGAGATCAGGCTATCTGGTGCGATCAGGGTGTGCAGTGCACCGGGTTGTATATCCATCTTCATCGCTTATTATCGCTTGTCATTATTATCGAACCGAATGGCTGTCGGCCGTCTATTTTAAACTTGAATTTTTACTCTAACGCTTTCTCGTTTAAGTTAAAACCCTGCCGAGCAACATAGTCTTAACAATAGCGCCTCAGGCTGGCATCCAATGAGGATTCTGGTATGCTGATGCCACCTTTTTACAGCATGATTTATCGCTATGAAACGTTTTATTCCTATCATCGCCTGTGCCGGCCTACTCTTTGGCTGCGCCAGCCATACTCCGACCCATATGGCGCTCAACCCTCAGTTGCCAGTGGTACAGTCTCAGGGCATTCCCAGCAAGCCAATCGCTATCGAGATGATAGATACCCGCTCGGCAAACTTTATTGCCCGCTTTAATAATGAAGGTGATGCCGCCAGACTCGTCAGCCCATCGGAGTCACCCCGTCGTCAGCTGGAGCAAGTGTTCAGAGACGGCTTTACCAAGGCTGGCTATCGCATCGACCCTGCCTCGGTAAACCATATGCAGCTGCAGCTGGAGAAACTGCTAACCGATGTGAGCGACACCACCTTCGGCTATCAGGCCACCAATGACATCATCATCAATGTGATCGCCAGCAATACCAGTAAGACTTTTACCAAGCGATACACGGCGCGCAACCTGGTTTCAGGCCCCTTTAGTGCCGATTTTGCCACTCTGGAGCTATCGGTAAACGATCTACTGAGCGATCTCACGGCTAAGATCATCAACGACCCCGAACTCAACGAGTTTATCCAACAATAATCATAAGATAAGGAGTGTTACATGAGAATCTGGCTCGCCTCCCTGCTGCTGTTGTCATTTTCTAGCCTGGCTCAGGCTCTGGATATTCAGAGCGATACCATCTACCCCAAAGTGAAGCTGGAAACCAGCATGGGTAATATCATCGTCGAGCTGGATCGCAAACGTGCGCCCATTACGGTCGATAATTTTCTCACCTATGTGGTCAAAGGCCACTATGACAACACCCTATTTCACCGCATCATCCCTGGCTTTGTGGTACAAGGCGGCGGACTCAACCCTAAGCTGGAAGAGAAGCCTTACGGTGAACCAATCGTAAACGAGTCGGGCAATGGTCTTAGCAACAGCCTGGGCAGCATCGCCATGGCCCGCGACGACAACCCACACTCAGCCACCGCGCAGTTTTACTTTAATGTGGGCGACAACAAGCGTCTCGATCCCTCCAAGCGTCGCTGGGGCTACGCCGTGTTCGGTGAGGTGGTTGAAGGGATGGAAGTGTTAGAGGCGATGTCAGAGGTAGAGACTCAGATCAACACTAAGCTAGGCTGGGCCGACTTTCCGGTGAAGCCCATTATCCTGAACAAGGCGACCCTGCTCCCAAGAGAGTAAGTTAGCAACGGCTTAGGGTTCACTCAAAATTAATGGCGCTTTCACTAAAGTGCCATAAAACAGAACGCTAAGTTTTTTATCTCAGACAAACGCCGGTAGATCCACTGGCTATAATTAGCCCTGTAGTGGCAAGGAGGCGAACGATGACCCCAGATGAGTTCATCGATAATAAAGCGCCCCAGCTGGCTCAATATGGAAAAGCGTTCTTAAATAATCAACTCGATTTCAATGAGATCCAGCTTTACTTATGGGACACCTTGGAAGAGTGGCAACAGTTCAATCATCAAGGTGATGCGCAAACCGATATCGAGCGAGTGTTTTGGCACTTGATACACGCCTTCGACAAATGGCCTGACTGGACAATTAAAGGCAACCAGTTTCTGCGCAAGCAGATAGACGATTGCTGTGATTTCCTCAGTCTTGGCGGCCAATGTCCTAGCTGTTGTGTCGGAACACGACCTAGCTCAATATCATAATTCACGTCTTAAAACGTTTAATTATGAAAGCCAAGCCCAGTCTCTCGAGACTGGGCTTTTTTCATGATGGATTTTTCACTTTTTATTTGTCGCGTCAGCGTTTAAGCTAACCCCACCTAGCCTTATAAAGCCTACTCTATTTTGATTTCATCCCAAGTATCCCGATTTAAAGACGCCCTTACTATCTATTGTCACAAACGGGTACTGATTCTGCTGCTACTTGGCTTTTCTGCCGGTCTGCCACTGATGCTGGTCTTCTCCACCCTCTCCTTTTGGCTTAGAGAGGCGGGGATCGACAGAACGGCCATCGGCTATTTCAGTTGGATCGCCCTGGCCTATGGTTTCAAGTGGGCCTGGTCACCTCTGGTGGATCGGCTGTCATTACCGATATTGACCCGGCTGCTTGGTCGGCGACGCGCTTGGATGTTGTTCGCCCAGGCGCTGTTAGTGTGCGCCATCTTAGGCATGAGCCAGAGCGATCCGGTCGCCGATCTCGAGCATCTGGCACTATTTGCCTTAATGGTCGCCTTTGCCTCGGCCACCCAAGATATAGTGATCGATGCCTTTCGTATCGAATCGGCGCCGCAAAAGATGCAGGCCGCCCTTGCCGCCGCCTATCAGGTGGGTTATCGCAGCGCCATGATTGTTGCCACCGCAGGGGCGCTCACCATTGCCGCCTGGGTCGACCCCACTAGCGACAGCTATAATCTCACCTCCTGGCAGACCGCCTACTTTGCGATGGCGTGCCTGATGTTTATCGGTATCTTAACCACCTTGGCGAGCAGTGAGCCTGAGGTCGATACTAAAGACGCCGACGAGGTAGAATCGGCGCTGCAACAAAGATTATCTGAGCGTTACCCTAGGGTCGTGGCCGCCGCCGCATCCTGGCTGTACACCGCCAGTATCTTACCTTTTATCGACTTCTTTAAACGCTATGGCCGCAGCGCCATCTTAATCCTGCTGCTTATCTCCTGCTACCGGATCTCAGATATCGTCATGGGGATCATGGCTAACGTCTTCTACGTGGATATGGGCTTTTCTAAGACGGAGATTGCCACTCTGAGCAAGGTCTATGGTCTGATCATGACCTTAGTGGGCGCCGGTGCCGGCGGTATATTATTGGCCCGCTATGGCACCATGAAGATCCTCTTTCTAGGGGCCTTTATGGTAGCGGTGACCAACCTATTATTCGCCTATCAGGCCATGATAGGTTATAACCTGCAGCTGCTGACAGCGGTGATCTCCATCGACAACTTCAGCGCCGGGATCGCCACGGCGGCCTTTATCGCCTATCTATCAAGCCTCACCAGTAGCGGTTACAGCGCCACCCAATATGCGCTGCTCTCCTCTATCATGCTGCTGTTTCCCAAGTTTGTGGCAGGCTTCTCGGGTCAATATATAGACGCCTTCGGCTATGTGAACTTCTTTGTCGCCGCCAGCGTAATAGGTTTCCCCGTGCTTTGGCTTGTTCTATTAGTGCAAAAATATGCGCCTCATCCCAACGGTGATGAACAGGCCGAGCCACTGACGACGAAAGTAAAAGAACAGCCCGGTGAGCAATAAGCCAATAAAAAGCCCCACTTAATAGCGGGGCTTTCTTATGAGGTAAGCAGATTAATCTCTGAAATTATTAAACTGGAAAGGCTGGCCCAGATCGGATTCGCGGGCAATGGCCATCACCGCCTGCAGGTCATCACGCTTCTTACCACTGACGCGAATCGAGTCGCCTTGAATAGCGGCCTGCACCTTAAGCTTGCTGTCTTTGATTAGCTTCACCAGCTTCTTGGCCACCAGACTGTCGATCCCCTCTTTAAAGGTCACCTTGAGCGAGAAAGTCTTACCGCTATGAATCGCCTTATCGGCCACATCCATAGAGGCGGGGTCTACGTTACGCTTACTCAGCTGATTGCGCAGCATGTCTACTAACTGCTGGCACTGAAAATCTGATTCAGATGACAGAGTCACCTGATGATCTTTATAGGTGATCTCGCTCTCGACACCCCGAAAATCGAAACGACTATCCAGCTCACGGCGGGTATTGTCGACGGCGTTGCGCAGTTCAACTTCGTTCACTTCCGATACGATATCCATCGAAGGCATATTTATCATCCTCTTTATAGTCACTTTATCTGCCCGCTAGTTTACCCGCTCAGACAGGCATTCGCCAAAAATTCTTGGCAAAACCAAGGGCGTTTCTTAATGACTTTAAGGTGACATTTTCCTATGATTGGCAAAACCACTTAACTGAAGCGACTCGTGAATTCTCGAAAAACCTTTTTTAAAATAGCGCTACTTCTCACCATCATAGTGATCAGCTACCTGGTATTCTCTCGCCCTAACTACCCTCAAGTGATCCCTCACATGGATAAGGTTGGCCATCTGGGCAGTTTCTTCTTTCTGGCGCTATTAACCCATCTTGCTTTCGAGCCCAAGTGGTACAGTCTGGCTGGTATATTGGCCGGGTACGCCCTGTTTATCGAGCTGGTACAGTCGCGCCTGCCCTACCGCAGCGCCTCCAGCGCCGATTTTATTGCCGATATGGTGGGCGTTTTGCTCTTCTATTTCGGCCTCTGGCTCTATCGCCGCTATATTAAGGCCAGCGTGATCACCAAAACGGGAGCCAACAGCCAGCCATGAAATCTGCGGCGACCTCTCTTCTAGGCGACTCTCAGGGCGAGTTACAAGGTGAAATAGTGATCCTCGGAGCAGGCGCGATAGGTCAGCTGATCTTCCACCAGCTTTCGGCCCATGATCTCAAGCCAGTATTGATGGCAAGAGAGGGGCTCGCCGCAAGTCAAAGCTTAACCTTCACCGATTTAAACGGCGTCACCATTGAGCGAGAGGCTCGCCTTATCGATAGCTCAGCCCTAAATGCCTGCAAACTGCTGATCGTCTGTGTCAAGGCTTATCAAGTCGAGGACGCCCTGCTGCCATGCCTTGATAACTTAAATCCCCAGGCCCATATCTTACTGCTTCACAACGGCCTAGGGCCCCACCAGCAGCTCGCCGATAAGCTAAATGGTCGAGGCTTAAGCCTGGGGACCACTTCTCAGGGAGCGTTGAGGCTGGCCAAGTGGCAGATAAGACAAACTGGTGCGGGTCTAACTCAACTGGGTCACGCACAGGGGCCGGCTTTGCCAGCAGCGACACGCCAAGCCTTACTAAGAGCTATCGCTAATAGTCAGTGGTGTGAGCCCATTCTGCCTATGCTGTGGCAGAAACTCGCCATCAACATCGCTATCAACCCGCTGACCGCCATCAATGACTGTCACAACGGTGACCTGGCCGATGAGCATTATAGGCCAAGCATCTTAAGGCTTATCGACGAGGTGGTGACAGTGGCAAGCGCCGAGCAAATCCCGCTCGACAAAACTGAGCTAATTGAACGTGTATATCAGGTGATAGCGCTAACGGCCAGTAACTACTCCTCCATGCATCAGGACATTCATCACGGTCGCCAGACAGAGATAGAAGCGATCACAGGTTATCTGCTTCGCCGCGCCGAAAGCCATGGCATAGCAACACCTGAAAACCTGGCAATCTACCAGCAACTGAAAGCAGTAGAACGCCAAGCCGTCAAGCAATAGAGAACCACGCAGCAATTCCCGTGCTAAAGCGCTAACATCTTGACCCTATTGGTCGAACGCACAATATAACCCTGCATAATCTGTGGAAATTTCCGCTCTCACCTGAGTATTAAGGTCTAGAATTATCTGTACAAGGCGCAGGGCTTGAGGTGATAGATGAAGCGAGAGCAGTGGAACTCTAGGGTAGGTTTTATTTTGGCTGCCGTCGGCTCAGCTATTGGCCTGGGTAACATCTGGCGCTTCCCCTATATGGCCTATGAAAATGGTGGCGGCGCCTTCTTTATTCCTTACCTGTTTGCCATGATAACCGCTGGTATCCCCTTTATGATTATGGAGTTTAGCCTGGGCCATAAGATAAAGAAGACCTCGCCACGCATCTTCGCCCAGCTAGGACACACCCTAGGCATAAAACTCGAATGGCTCGGCTGGTTTCAGGTGTTTATTGCCGCGGTGATCGCCGTCTACTATGTCGCCGTCATCGGCTGGACTCTCTCCTATCTCGGCTTCTCCTTCAGCCAGGCTTGGGGCGATAATCCTAACGACTTCTTCTTTAATCAGTATCTTAAACTGGGCAACAACTCGCCGTCCCATCTCGGAGAATTTCAGCTGGGCATTGCTCTCTCCATGAGTATCGCCTGGCTGATGACCTTCCTCGCCGTCTTTAGCGGGGTAAAGGGGGGAATTGAACGAGCCAACAAGATCATGATGCCCATACTGTTTATCATGGTGCTGGTGCTGATCGGCCGTATATTGTTTCTGCCAGGGGCACTGTCTGGGCTCAACTATCTGTTTGAACCTGACTTTAGCCGCCTGCTCGATGCCCAGGTCTGGTCTGCAGCCTATGGGCAGATCTTCTTTACCCTCAGTGTTGGCTTTGCCATCATGCTGGCCTACTCCAGCTATCTGCCGACCAAGGCTGACATCAATAACAACGCCTTTATGACGGTGCTGATCAACTGCGGCTTCTCTATTTTAGCGGGTATCTTAATCTTCGGTGTGCTGGGCTATATGGCCGAGGAGCAGATGAAGCCACTGACTGAGGTGGTGAGTTCAGGCATAGGACTGGCTTTTGTCACCATCCCCACCGCCATCAACTTGATGCCGGCGCCCTATATTCTCGGGCCCCTCTTCTTTATCGCCTTGGTGATCGCCGGGCTAAGCTCCCATATCTCTATCATAGAAGCGGTCACCAGCGCCGTTATCGACAAGTTTCATCTGCCACGAAAAGTAGCGGCGATACTGGTGTGTAGCCTAGGCTATCTGGTCTCCATGGCGTTTGCGACCAATGGCGGTCTCTTACTGTTGGATCTGGTGGACTACTTTATTAACAATATTGCTCTCTTGCTCAGTTGTTTGGTCGAGCTGCTGATCATCACTTGGTTATTAAAGGTCACGGTTATCCACCAACACGCCAACGAAAGTTCTGAGTTTAAGGTGGGCAGCTGGTTTGTGATCTGCCTGCGCTTTATCAGCCCAGCGATCTTAGCCACCATATTAATGAAGAATCTCTACAACACTTTGGTCGATGGTTATGGCGACTATCCGATAGCCGATCAATTGATCTTAGGCTGGGGCTTGGTGGGCACCATGCTTTTCTTCGCCATACTGATCAACTTCACCAGCAAATCGCCAGGCTATCCAGATCAACACCCAGGAGGTAAAAGATGAGCCAGAGTGCCTTTATCATGATGTTGTTTGCCTTGGCGCTCACCTGGGGTGGCGCCGCCCTGTGTATCGCCATTGCCATCAAGCGCAAACAAAAAGAGGAGGCCGACGATTAGCCGGTCCCCTCTCATCCAATCCAAGAAGGTTAACCCAGTTGACCTATCTGCTGCAGGCTAAAGGCCGTTAGTGGATCGATCTCCTTAACCAGTTCCTCAATCTTGATGATCGCCTCAAGGGATCCACTGTCTTTGCGATAGGAAAGATAGATGGGGCGGTTCCAGGGCTCGACCCCTTCGACCCGATAAAGCTGTTTAGATTGTAAAAATGGCTCAACGATCGACAGCGGCAGATAAGCCGCCCCCGCCTTATCCAAGATAAAATCCAGCGCGATACGTCCGGTGGAGGTTCTTAAATAAGGTGGTGGCATACGATAGTGACGCTCGGCATGCTCCGAAGCGAAACGTGTTCCCCAATCCACATAAACATATTTTTGACTCAGCGCCTGGGCCTGATCGCAAGGCTGGGTAGAAACCAGCACCAGAATAAGATCGGCCACCTGCTTACACACCAACTCCTCCGACTTAAGCGGGTCGAACGCGAAGGCCATATCTAAGGTGCGCTCCAGCAGGTTTCGGTTTAACTGTTCACGACTGAGCGCCTCGGCCAGAAAGCCATAACCGCCGAAGGCATCGGTCACCTTACTCAGGCAGTGCTGAAGGTAGGCATCCCAGATATTGGGAGTACCTGCCATGGTCAACTGCAACGCCTTGTGATTGGTCAAAGCCAGCTCGTTCTTTGCCTGCTCTAAAGTACTCACCATCACCTCAGCATAAGGCACCAGACGCTCACCCGAAGTGGTAAGCTGTATGCTATTGCGGTTGCGCACAAATAGGGCGGAATCGAAGAAGGATTCCAGCTGCTTAATTCGGGCACTCACCGCCGCCTGAGTGATATAAAGATTCTCCGCCGCACGGCCGAAATGACGGGTTCTGGCCACTTCTAGAAAGGTTTTAAATACTTTGACGTCCATTTTATTCTCTCAGTCAATTTCACCGAGAGAATAACAACTAATCCTAATGGTGACGATAAAAAAGTTTTGTTTCTCTTTTGACGACAAAAATCATAATTTCGCGATCGAAAAACCCTGTAGTTACAGCGTTGCTATCACAGTGAGAGGTTGTTATGTCAGAAGAGTCATTTCGTTTTGGTCAAAAGCGTTTTTTTGATGACAAAAACTTTCCCCGCGGCTTTAGTAAGTCCGGAGAGTTTACCTTGTCTGAAGCTGAATTGTTGAGCCTATATGGCGACACTATGCAAGCCTTTGAAGCAGGCGATCTTGAGCCTGAAACTGCAGAGGAAAAACACTTTGTTAAGGTCCTAAAACACCCCAACAAGGCTAATACCAAGCTTGAGCATGTATGGTTGAAATACACCAAGCTTACCCGAGAGCCAAAAAAGTTCCACACCCTAAACAGCACGAATAACAAGCGTGTTGATCAGTTTGAGTATGTGGAATCTCACCCTGAAGATGAGGTTGCTTAAAGAATGCACATCTGCTTTTTGATGTACCCGTGGGAGCGTATCGATCCAGAGAGCGATACCACCCTAAGATTAGTTCATGAGTGCGCGCAGCGTGGTCATACCGTTGCCATCACCACGACCAGTGGGCTGACCATTCGTGACAGTAGTGTCTACGGGTTTTGTCAAATCATCAAAAAAGGGATGAAAATATCGGATAACATTCCACGTTTTTACCGCTCCGCCGAATTTCATAAAGCGCGCCTGCCCATGGCTGGCTTTGATTGTATTTTTATGCGCGCTAACCCACCGCTGGATAATCTGGCGTTAAATTTCTTAGATTCGGTCAAAGGCGACACCCTGATCATCAATGATCTTGAAGGCCTCAGGGTCGCCAACAACAAACTTTACACCGCCAGCATGAGCGGTGCCGCGAGCCAATATATTCCCACCACCCATGTGTCGAAAAATCGCGACTACCTGCAAAGGGTGCTGGAAGAAAGTGACAGCGATAAGATGATCCTTAAGCCCCTCAATGGCTTCGGTGGTCATGGCGTTATCGTGATCGAAAAAAGCGCTCGCCAAAATTTCAGCTCGCTGCTGGACTTCTACATAGGCACTGAAGAGCAGAGCAACTATGTGATTCTGCAGGACTATATCGAAGGTGCAGAAGAGGGTGACAAGCGCATTCTGATGCTCAATGGTGAACCCATTGGCGCCATGCGCCGTGTCCCTGCCAGTGGCGAGTTTAGATCTAACGTCCACGCCGGTGGCAGCGTGGTCAAACACACTATTACACGTGAAGAACGTGAACTGTGCGCCGCCATTGGCCCTAAACTGATGCGCGACGGCCTCTACTTTACGGGTCTGGATGTGATCGGTAATAAGTTGGTTGAGGTTAACGTGCTCAGCCCAGGCGGCATCACGCGTATCAACAAGCTTAACCGCGTACGACTGCAAAAGCAGGTGATCGATTTCGCCGAAAATATCATCAACTCCAAAGAGCTATTGATGCAACGTAAGAGTGCATATCGTCAAGCGGTAGAAAATGCAAACCTATAGTCTCGACCAAATGCTCTCCCTGATTAAACGCGGGGAGACATTTTCAGGCCAGCTGGCCTCCTCCGGCTGCGTTATCACCATCCAAGAGTATCTGCCCGTTGTGTGCACCGCGATCCACGCGGGGCACAACTTGCGCCCCGAGCTGATAAAGTTATGTCAGCTCAGTGCCGAGGAACGTTACTTCGAAGAAGATCCCTTTACCGATGAGGTTATTGCCTCTCAGCCGATCACGCTGGCGGGCTGCGATTCGCGCTTCGAGTACGATCTCAATCGCCCTAAGAGCCTGAGTACCTATTACAAATCCGCCTGGATGAAGCAGGTATGGCGCAAGCCGCTAAGCGCTAAACAGCGCGCCATCAGTCACGCCAAGCATCAGGAGTTCTATCAACTCTACGAGGCACTGATCGCCAAGTTAGAGAGTATGTTCGGCATGGTCGTCGTGTTCGATCTGCATTCTTACAACTACAAGCGCATCGAAAAGCCGACGCCAGTATTTAACATAGGCACCTCGCAGATCGATATGGAGCGCTGGGGTAGCGTAGTGCACAAGTTCAAGCGCGAGCTGAAAACCATCACCCTACCCAATGTAGAGGTGGATGCCGAGCTGGATGTGGCCTTCGAGGGCCGCGGCTATCTGATCGCCCACACCAACGCCCGCTTCGACCGCACCTTAGTGCTGCCGACGGAGATCAAAAAGGTGTTTATGGATGAGTTGACCGGCGAGGTCTATCCCATAGTACTGGACGATCTCAAGCTTGGACTGAAGAACGCCTTTAGCGCCACCAGCGCCTACTTTCAGCGTAAGCTCAATCGTCAAAGCAAGACCCGCCGCGCCGACATGCTCAGCAGTGCCATCGAACCAGAGGTGCTGGAGATAGATGCCGCCCTGTTCCGCCTGGCGCAGAAGGTCGACACCTTAAAGTATGTCAATCCGACCAACCTGGCGGCCGAACGTCGACGCTTCATGAAGGCGCCGAGTCGCTATAAGCCTAACTTTGCCTATCGTCAGCTGCCAATAGACGCTAACGAATTTAAGTACCGTCTCTACCGTCTGCCCATAGATAATATCGCCGATCCCGCGCTTAAGCAGCTCTACAAGGATATCGTCAATAAGCTGGGCGAGCAGATAGATCTGCTCACCAGTGTCGGCCAGGAGGGTTTTGTCTATAACTCTCTACGTTATCATGGCCGGCCACAGCCAAGTGCCATCGCTAACGCCAAGTTCCTGTTATATGCCAAGGAGATCCCGGAAGATAAGGGGCCTGCCCTTGAACCTCAGCAAGTGTGCCAGATGATGAAACAGCGCGCCGAGCAGTGGGATATGCGCTGTAAGATAGGCCTTAGCGGCACCATAGTTGCCCGTGCCATGGTGAGCTCAAATCCTGCCCAGCTGGCGATCAGCAGCCATGCCCAATTTCATCAGAGCGAAGTGCAGCGCTTGATCCAGCATGAGCTGGGGGTACATATGGCCACCACGCTTAACGCCAAGCAGCAATCCCTTAAGGTCTTACGTCTGGGACTACCAGGCTCAACCTATACCCAGGAAGGGCTTGCCATCTTAGCAGAGCTCAAGGCAGGCTTTATGGCGCACTCACGCCTGAATACCTTGGCATGTCGAGTCTTGGCGGTGGACTCTATGCTGAAAGAGCAGGACTTCTACCTCACCTATTGCTACCTGATAGATGAACTGGAGATGGATAAGGACGACGCCTTTGTGACCACGGCCCGCGTCTATCGCGGCGGCGGCTTCACTAAGGATCACCTCTATCTAAGCGGCTTCCTGGAGATGCTGCATCTATCTCATACTCGCAGCCTGGACAACCTCCTTGTGGGCAAGACCAGTGTGCAGTATTTGGATCTGCTCGATGAGCTGGTGCAGCGGGACTGGCTTGTGCCTCCTAAGTATAACTTCTTCCCGAGCAGTAACTTAGAAGAGAGCCCCAGCCTCAACTATCTGATAGAGAGCCTGCGCAGCTAATCGCCCATTATCGCGGCCAGGCCTTGCCCGGTCGCGATAACTCTACCCAAAAGCAAATTCTGCCCAAAAGCAAATACTGCCAAAGCATTGCCGCTTATATCTGCGAGTGGCCACTGGGCTACTCAGAATGTGAATTAGCATGCTTTGCATGCGAGCGCTTTTGCCTTAGGCTGGAGCTTCCCATCATGACAAGAACCGCTAGCCGAGCATGTTAAAACACCTATTTCCCAACACTCTTAAAAATGCACTGATTCTCTACACACTACTGATTGCTTTGGTGCTGATTTGTGTACTGTTTGTCGATCGACCTCTGGCGGAGCTGATGCACGCCCAGCAGTTGTCGAGCACATGGTTAAAAGCTCTAAGCAAGACCCCGCTACTGCTGGAATTTTTGGCAGGCCTCACCATCTTCGCCTGTATTAGCGAAAGATTTCGATCAAGGTTTCAAGCACTGGCACTTGAGCTTACCTTCACTCTGATACTGGCATTTTCGCTGCGCTGGCTTGGTAAGATACTATTTGGCCGAACCTGGCCTGAAAGTTGGTTTAAACTCGGCGATAGGCTAAACCCCTCGTGGATTGCAGACAAGGTAGAGGCATTTCACCCCTTTGCCCAGGGGCAAGCCTACGACTCCTTTCCCTCAGGCCATGCTCTGCTCACCTTCGCCCTCGCCTTTACCTTCTGGCGCCACTCGCCCAAGTTGATGCCACTATGGCTAGGCTGTATGGCTGCCGTCATCGCCGGGCAATTAAGTCTCAACTATCATTACCTAGGGGATCTGCTGGCAGGAGCAAGCTTTGCCCTACTCGCCAGTCAGCTGTCGCTCAGCCTGCATCACAAACTCAGGCTATTCATCCGTCAGCATAATGAGTCTGACGGCAAGCCATAGGTGTAAAAAAACGTTAAACCAGCCTGTATTTATTAGCAAAAAGGGCGTAATTTTAAATGTGTTGCCCTATTTTGTTCTACTAATGCCTAAGGCCTCAGCCTTAGTTTAAGACGGAAAAAAACTATGAGAGAAGTGAATTTTCGCACCATAGATAAACTCTTCATCAAGATGTCTATCAACGATAAATTTTGGGTCATTGGCACGCTGTTTTTCATCGCCATCACCTTTTTAGGCGTCAACCGCTATCAGGAGAGTATCGACAAGATAGAGCAGGCGTCTGTCATGGCCCTCGAAGGTGAGCTCACGGGCATGATACGAGCCCTCGAGGCCAGCGGCCAAACGGACAAATTTGCCAGCCTCAATATACAATCCAGCGGACAAGCGAAATCTAGCCGCAACCAAGACAGTGTCACCGCAGTGGTTCGCAGCAGCGCCGGACAAAACCTGTCTCTGACACAGAATGTCGCCAGTCAGGAGCGCGAGGCCAAACAATCGGCACTATACAGCCTGCTGCTCACCTATCTCTGGCTAATCCCCTTCTCTATTCTGCTCTACTGGAACGCGACCTTTATTGGCGGCGCGCTCTGGGTACTGTGGACGACCACTAAGAATATCGCCAAGGGCGATCTCACCTCTCGCCTAGGTTTTCACCCTGGCCGCGATGAGTTTGGCACCATAGGTTGCGCCCTGGATAATGCCATGGACACCCTCACCGAGCTTGTGGTCACGGTGAAAGAAAATGCCGAGACCCTGCATGCCACCGCCAGCTCTTTTGCAGCGGAAAATCAGGAGAGCGAGCGTCAGATCGAGCAGCAATACCAGTCACTCGACTCGGTAGCGACCGCCATGGAGGAGATGACGGCCTCTGCTGGTGAAGTCTCTAACATCTCCAATAGCTCGGTAGAAAAAGTGGAGCAGAACTCACAATCTGTCCGCCAAAGCTATGAGCGCGTGCAGCGCGCCATTAAGGATATCGAGCAGCTCTCAGGCTTTATCGAGCAGACCTCCGACTCGGTCAGCACTCTGAAGATCAACGCCACTAAGATTAATGAGGTGATCACCACCATCAACGCCATCTCAGAGCAGACTAACCTGCTGGCGCTCAACGCTGCCATTGAGGCGGCCCGCGCAGGTGAAATGGGCCGCGGCTTCGCCGTTGTCGCTGACGAGGTAAGAACCCTGGCCAGCCGCACTCAGTCTGCCACGGTAGAAATCCAGGCGATGATTGAAAATCTGCAGCAGGAAACCAATAACATAGACAACATCACCCAGCGCACCGTTAAGCAGGCCGAATCCAGTCAGTCGTTGATCACTGAAATAGGCACAGATGTCAGCTCCATTAACGAATCATCGCAATCGGTTATCGATATGAGCTTCCAGATCGCCGCGTCTTCCGAAGAGCAGAGCGCAGTGGCTAACGACATCGCCTCAGAACTGAGTGAAATTAGGCAGCAGGCCAATGTCATTAAAGAGCTGGCAAACCAATCATCAATTGGCGTGAGTCAGCTGTCCCAAGCCTCTGAGAGTCTTGGTAAAATCCTCGCACGTTACCAGACCGCCTAAATAAAAGGTAAGGTATAAAAAATGGCCGCCATGCTAACCCTGGGCGGCCATTTTTAATGCTCAGGTTTAAAGCCTGTATCAGCCGCCTTTAAGAGAGACGGCGACACTTAGGCTGTAAATTAATAGATATAACTTGCCCCTAAGCCAAGTGGGATCCCCAGCGACCAATAGAGCAGCAACCAAGCACTCCAGATAGTGAGCAAGGCCAAGCTGAATGGCAGCATCATAGAGATTAAGGTCCCTATGCCAATCCCTTTAACGTAGCGCTGGCAGTAGACCACTACCAAGGGGAAATATGGCATCAAAGGGGTAATAATGTTCGAGCTAGAGTCACCAACGCGATAGGCAGCCTGGGATAAGTCAGGGCTAATATTCAACTGCATCAACATGGGGACAAGTACCGGACCAATTAGCGCCCACTTGGCAGATGATGAGCCGACAAAAAGGTTCACGAAGCCGACCAAGATAATCATACCCACTATGGTGACTTCGGCCGAAAGGTTCATCGCCTTTAGCGCGCCAGCGCCCTCTACGGCAATAAGCGCCCCAAGATTTGAGGCAGAAAAAGCAGCCACAAACTGGGCACAGAAAAACGCCATCACGATATAGTGCGCCATACCGCTCATGGATTTTGACATCGCCTGCACTACATCAGCTGAGCTGCTAAATGTCTTAGTCAGATAACCAAACACGACCCCAGGTAAGACGAAGAAGAGAAAGATCAGCGGCACGATCGATTGCATCAAAGGCGCACTAAAACTGGTCAATGAGCCGTTAGCATCCCTAAGAGTCGATGTTTCCGACAGGGTCAGAGAAAAGAAACCAGCAATCGCAAGCAACATCACCACAGTGGCAATACGAAAAGCTTTCAATTCTGCTTCTGTGGTTTGCTCCATCGCAGGAATATCCACCTGATCCCGCGCCACCTTATGGGTGCGGTTTAACCTAGGCTCAAGCACCTTATCGGTGAGATACCAGATCAACAAAGTGATGGGAATACAAGAAGAAGCGGCAAAGAACCAGTTGTTCAGCGGGTTGATTCGTATATCCGGATCGACGATTTGCGCTGCCGATTGGGTAAAGCTCTGTAGTAGAGGGTCTATGCCTGAGGGAATAAAGTTAGCGCAAAAACCACCTGATACGCCGGCAAATGCCGCCGCTATCCCAGCCAACGGGTGTCGCCCAACGGTAAAGAAAATCACCCCGGCCAAGGGAATCACTACCACATACCCGGCATCTGTCGCGGTATGAGAAATAATCCCCACCAATACCACCGCAGGCGTAAGCAATTTGGCAGGTGTGACTTTCAACATCTGTTTCAGCGCGGTATTGATATAACCAGAATGTTCTGCAACACCGACACCCAGCATGGCGACCAGGACAACCCCCAAGGGAGCAAAGGCGGTAAAGGTCGATACCATGGAGGTTAGAAAGTGAGTAAGTGCTTCACCACTGAGCAAATTGCTCACCTGAATTGGCTCATTGGAGCGAGGGTCTATCGCCTCGAAGCTCACACCGGATAACAGCCAGGAAAGGCCCCACACGGTAAAGAGCAACATCAGAAACAGCATCGCCGGATCTGGTAACTTGTTGCCCACACGTTCAATGCCATCCAATGCTCTTCCCAGCATGCCTGGCGCTTTATCATTACTTGCCATCATTCTACCCTTCTGATTTATAACGCCGATTTTTTAACTAATCGGCTTTCTTAATATAGCAACAGGATACAAACTGAGGCTGTAATCAACCTTAAATCACAGACAGAAAAAAGCCCCACTCAATGAGCGAGGCTTACGATGCAGCAACTTTTACTTGCTGATGTCTATTTGCTAGTGTCTATTTGCTGGTGACTACTTGCTGGTGTCAATCGGTGCGAAAGATTTCACCAGATCATCAATAGCCTTCATCTGAGTGAGATAATTTTCGAGCTGATGCAGTGGCAATGCACAAGGGCCATCACACTTAGCATTGTCAGGATCGGGATGGGCTTCGATAAACAGACCGGCCAAGCCAAGTGCCATACCGCTACGGGCCAGCTCTGTGGCCTGAGCACGACGACCACCTGCGCTGTCGGAACGTCCACCAGGACGCTGCAGTGCATGAGTCGCATCGAAGATCACTGGATAACCCGACTGCTTCATCTCGTCCATACCCAGCATATCGACAACCAGGTTGTTATAGCCAAAACAAGAACCGCGCTCACACAGGATGATCTCATCATTGCCCGCTTCATTGAACTTTGTGATGATGTGGCGCATCTCATGTGGGGCCAAAAATTGCGGCTTCTTCACATTGATAATCGCGCCGGTCTTAGCCATGGCCACTACGAGATCGGTTTGGCGCGCCAGGAAGGCAGGCAGCTGAATGATATCCACGACCTCGGCCACAGGCTGGCACTGATGTGTCTCGTGTACATCAGTGATCAAGGGGAGATTAAAGGTATCTTTAATCTCCTGAAAGATCTTCAATCCCTCTTCCATGCCTGGACCACGGTAAGAGTTAACCGACGAGCGGTTAGCCTTGTCGAATGAGGCCTTAAACACATAAGGGATCCCCAGCTTCTGAGTAACTTCCGCATAGGTCTCTGCAATCTGCATGGCCAGGTCGCGAGACTCGAGCACATTCATGCCGCCAAACAAAACAAACGGCTTATCGTTTGCAATTTCAATGCTACCTAACTTTATGGTCTTATTACTCATTGCTACTTCTCTCTTAAGTTGCCGGGCCATACCCGGCATGAATCAACTGAATCTTATCGGGCGGATCACCTGATTATAGCGCGACCACCTGCAATATTTGCCCACATAACCACGCCATATAAGTGCCTACAGCATAGCCTAATACCGCCAGGAGTACACCGACCGGGGCCAGCGCAGGATGGAAGGCTGCGGCGACAACAGGTGCCGAAGCGGCGCCGCCCACGTTAGCCTGGCTACCCACCGCCATGTAAAACAGCGGCGCGCGAATCAACTTGGCCACCAGCAACATAAAGCTAGCATGCACTACCATCCAGATAATCCCGATGGCGAAATACCAAAGGTTGGCCGGATCAAACAGCTTAAATACATCCATATGCAGACCGATTGTCGCCACCAGAATGTACAGGAAGGCCGAGGCGACCTTGGAGGCACCAGCAGCTTCCAAGTGACGCACTGGCGTGAAAGACATGGCCAAGCCTATGGTGGTAACGGTAACGATCAACCAGAAGAATTTAGAGGTCAGGCTGTAATCGCGCGTCCAAGGATAATTTGCTTCAAAGAAGGGCCCGAGAAAATCGGCGATCATGTGGGCAAGACCGGTAATACCAAAGCCTACGGCCACGATCATCATAAGGTCTCTCAGGCTGGGAATACGCGCGTTTTCGGCGTGATACTTTTCAACCTTCTGCTTGAGTGTCTCGATAGCACGAGTATCGGCGCCGGTCCTGGCATCGATCTCTTTGGCCTTTGAGGCCATAAACAGCAGTACTGCCATCCAGATATTGGCGACAATCACATCCACTGTCACCATGATAGAGAAGATGCTGCCGCCCGCCTCATAGATCTCCTTCATCGCCGCCTGGTTGGCGCCGCCGCCAATCCAGCTACCGGCCAGCGTGGTCATACCGCGCCAAACCGCATCGGGTCCGCTGACACCCAGCACCTCAGGGTTGATAGCCGAGATGATCAGCAGCGCGATAGGCCCACCGATCACTATGCCTACGGTACCGGTCAGGAACATCACTATCGCCTTGGGTCCCAGGCTTAAGATCGCCTTGAGATCGACACTTAAGATCAACAGTACCAAACAGGCGGGTAACAGATAACGGGAGGCCACGTAATAAAGATTCGAGGTATCACCGTCGAGAATATTGAATGAATTCAGTAACGAGGGAAGAAAATAACAAAGCAGTAAGGCGGGGATAAATCGGTAAAACTTAACCCAAAAAGGATGTTGGCTACTGTTGGTGTAAAATACGAAGCCTAAAATAATCGCCAGTAGCCCCAGGCCCGTGGCGTCATTGGTCACTAATGCGGTACTACTCATTTCATCTCCCTTAGTATTTATTATTCTGTATTCGTTATTTATTGTTGTAGTTATATGGGTGGCCACGGCATCACAGTGGGGATGCGGGCTTTATCTTTTGCCCCGCGAGAGGCCTTCCCGGCCTCGACGCTAAGGGTTAATGATAGACCTCAACCTCATCGTTGAGCTCTTTTAATTGCAACTTGACCAGTTCGGTCACAGGATCGTGAGGGCTATTGTCGACAAAGTGTCTCAGATCCGCTGCCGCGACACTGATACAGCCTAGCTGCTGGGCAATAAAGGCCCTTTCACGATTCAGGTTTAAATCATCTTTATGCCACTGTAACAGCAAGTTACAGCACTCCATCGCACTCTCAAACTGACTGGCCAATATGGCACCGGCTTTCAGTTCATGGAGCATACGCGACAGCAGGCGCTTTAGGCTCGCAGCCTTCAAATAGCGCGGCTTAAATGGCGCGCCATTACCCAGCTCTCCACGTACCAATACATGCAGCTGGTGACGCGTAAGGGATTTACCGGTCAGAGGATCGATATAACGCACCACATCATCCAAACGACAAGCCAGCACAGTCGTGCCAGGCAGTAGCAGAGGTTGCAATACCAGATCCAGCTGTTTACCCAGCAGCATCAGCACTGTCGCCAGTGTGGTACTGTTACCCTGACGCGTGGTAATACAGGTCGCCAGATCGGCCGCTTCGATACTGAAGTAAGAATCTCGGGCGCAAAAGCCCAGGTCCTGATAAAACCAGTTCAGCAGCGCATCCAGACGTGCCTCTCTGTCCACCAGGTAATGGCTTAACACTGAGCCAGCCAATTCATACCAAGCCCACTTAGCGGCTTCCTTATCGGAAAACCCTAAGTGAGTAGAGATGTCAAACGCACTCTCAGGCAAGGAGAGTTCATCTTTTAGGATCGGATTTGTCATTAGCTCATTAATATTGCTTGTTTAAACATCGCTAGCTTAGCGGCGTACATCACCCAAGCCAGAGCGCCTAAGGCGGCAAAAGTCTTGAAAAGTTTGTTGCGATTTGCCTTCATCGCTATGGTTGCCAGGAAGATATAGGCAAAGACGGCACCGATCTTCTCGGTTAACCAGGCATCCTGAAACGGATACTGCTTAATGATGAAACATAAAGCTAAACCAGATAGGAGCAAGAAGGTATCGATAACATGGGGGGCTATCTTAACAAATTTCTTCTCCATAATGGCAGATTGCTTAAGATGCAGCGCAAAACGTACAATAAAAAACAGCACGCTCACGGCAATTAAGGTGAGGTGAATATGCTTAATAGCTGGGTATAAACTGTCCATTGTCTCTTCTTTAGTGGCTCGCAAAGGCGCTAGTGTACCCGATCAAAGGCCGAGGCACCAATATCGTACTGAGAATATCTAAGTTAAATGGACACAATCATTTTCAATAAGAGAAGGCATTTTGAAAACACTACAGGACACTCGTTTAATACGTGATGACTCGGCCGAATTCGCCGAGACGGTTAAACAGAAAATCGCTGAATTTAACTGGCAACATTGGGAGGTTAGCGAGCGCTTACCGCTAGGTTTAAAGCTGGAAAATGAGGCTGGAGAGCTGATAGCCGGTCTGTCGGCGCGCACCTTCGGCAACTGGCTAATGATAGATAACTTCTGGGTCAGCGAAGCACTAAGAGGAAAAGCTATCGGCAGCAAGATGTTGGCCGAAACCGAGCGCATTGCCAAAGAACGAGGCTGTGTCTATGCCATACTCGACACCCTAAACTTTCAAGCTAAGCCTTTCTATGAGGCCAGAGGCTATCGACTGGAATGGACACAAAAAGCCTATCCGGCAACGGGCTGTAAGTATTTTATGACCAAGACTCTCTAGTAGATTGAGCATCAGGGCGGTGGTGTTGATTTCAAGCACTTCAAGCCATTGCCCCTGGTGACCTGCTGCGCTGAAATTACTGCTCTTGAGCTTCCTTTAACGCCTTGGCACGTTTATCAGCCTCCTCCTGCATCAAGGTGTTCATCTCCTTCTCGAAGTCGGCTATCTCCTCGGGCCGAGTCGGCACCTTAGGGCCCGCGCCTTGGGTTGCCTCCAAAGCCGCCTCAGTCTGCTCGCTGAGCAGTGGTTGCTTTCCAAGTTGCTGATAATACAGGAAACCAAGGATCAATAAGGCCAGTAACATAACGATCATCTTCATGCAGTTCTCCTCACGACGTCACGGCGAGCGTCCCCGCCGCTGCCTTTTTACTTGCTAAATTATGGCCTACCGACTGCGCCGATAACAATCTAGATGAAAACTCAACTATTTTTCCTAAGGCAAAAACAGAAACGCCACGGGGTAAACCCATGGCGCTTGTGATTTGGACTTAGGACACTCAACGGCTATCTTGGCCAGCGACCCAAGGTACACCTGTCGTTACTGCCAAAATCTCGCACCGTCGACACCGCCTCATAACCCAGTTCGATCATCTTATCACGCACAGTGATCGCCTGGCCGAAGCCATGCTCAAGCAGCAGATAACCGCCTGGTGCCAAATAATCCCGGGCGGCCGTGGCAATGTGGAAGAGATCCGCATAGCCATGTTCCCCCGCCGTCAGGGCGCTGTGGGGTTCAAACCTCACATCCCCTTGAGACAGATGCTCATCTTCCTCATCGATATAGGGCGGATTGGAGACGATCAGGTTGAAGTCATAGTGAGTAATGGCGTCAAACCAATCACTCTGCAGCACCTCAACCTGAGGCAGCTTGAGATTGTCCCGGTTCGCTTTGGCAAGCACCACTGCTTCGAGCACCTTATCGACCGCGGTGATCTGCCAGTTACTGCGCTCAAAAGCCAGCGACAAAGCGATAGCCCCGGTGCCCGTGCCCAAATCCAACACTTTGGCGTTATCGGCCAGCGGCAGGTTAAGGGCGGTTTCAACCAAGATCTCAGTATCTGGGCGCGGGATCAACGTGGTGGGGTTGACCATGAAGGGCAAGGACCAAAACTCACGCTCTCCGACGATATGTGCGATAGGAGTCCCCAGCAGACGACGCGCGACCATCTGCTTATATTCGGTGACCTGCTCGCTGGTCAGGCGTTCGTCTGGCCAGGTATAGAGATGAGTGCGCTGCTTATGAATAACATGCAGCAACATCACCTCAGCATCGAGCTTGGCACTGTCAGACACATCCTGTAGTCGAGTCGAGGCCCACTCAAGGGCCTGTGCTAACGTTTGAAACAAAGAATTTCCTTAATTACCCAGCGGCAATGCAAGCAGGATTAGCCTTCGGAAAGGGCTGCTAACATGTCGGCTTGGTTTTCCTGCATCAAGGGGCCTAGGATGGCATCGAGATCCCCTTCCATTACCTCGTTGAGGCGATAAAGGGTCAGGTTGATTCTGTGCTCACTCACACGTCCTTGAGGGAAGTTATAGGTACGCACACGCTCTGAACGGTCACCACTGGCCACCAAGTTACGGCGAGTCGATTCCTCTTCGCTACGGCGCTTCTCATCTTCGACAGCTTGAATACGGGCCGCCAAGACGCTCATGGCCTGGGCGCGGTTTTTATGCTGTGAACGTTGATCCTGACATTCTACGACTATGCCCGATGGAATATGGGTAATACGAATAGCAGAATCTGTCTTGTTAACGTGCTGACCACCGGCGCCCGAGGCGCGGAAGGTATCGACCTTCAAGTCAGCAGGATTGATCTCAATCGCTTCGGCTTCTGGGATCTCAGGCATCACGACTACGGTACAGGCAGAGGTATGTACGCGACCTTGAGATTCTGTTTCTGGTACACGCTGCACGCGATGTCCGCCAGACTCAAACTTGAGCTTACCGTAAACACCGTCGCCAGAGACTTTGACGATAATCTCTTTAAAGCCGCCATGTTCGCCTTCGTTGGCGTTCATGATCTCCATCTGCCAACGATTTGCTTCACAGTAACGGCTGTACATGCGGAAAAGGTCGCCCGCAAAGATTGCCGCCTCGTCACCACCGGCACCGGCACGGATCTCAAGGAAGGCGTTGTTATCATCTTTAGGGTCTTTAGGCAGCAAGAGGATCTGCAGTTCACTTTCCAAGGTCTCCAGAGTCGCCTTGGCTTCTTTGATCTCTTCCTGAGCCATCTCTTTCATATCGGCGTCATCTTCGGCAAGCATCTCTTGCGCTGAGGCGAGGTTCTCTTCAGCCTGACGATAAGCTTGAAAGCTTTTGACGACATCTTCGAGTTGAGCATACTCTTTGGACAGAGCGCGAAAACGCTCCTGATCGGCGATGATTTCCGCATCACTCAGCAGCGCCAAAACTTCTTCATTACGCTCAAGCAAGCCTTCGAGCTTGCGAATAACACTGTCCTTCATTACAACGCTAACCTTAGTCTTTATCTAGTCCGAGCGCTGCTCTTAATTGTCCAATGGTATTGAGGTCACCACGGCGACTCGCCTGGGTGAGCGCTTGGGTCGGCGCGTGGATCAACTTATTGGTTAACTTATTCGCCAGTTCCAGTATTAGCTGTTCGCTATCACCACCCTGGGCCAATTTATTGATTGCTCGCTCAACCAACTCATCTTTGATCGCCATACTCTGGCTTCGGTATTCACGAATGCTATCGACCGACTCTAACGATCGAATCCATTCCATGAATTGATGAGATTCCTCTTCAACAATTAATTCAGCTTTCTCGGCCGCCTCACGTCTGGAGGCCATATTCTGTTCAATGATGCTTTGCAGATCGTCAACCGTGTATAAGAAGGCATCGTCCAGATCGGCAACTTCGGCCTCGATATCTCTAGGAACTGCTATATCAACCAATAACATAGGTTGATGACGACGCTGCTTAAGCGCTTTTTCTACCATGCCTTTACCCAGTATAGGTAATGGGCTGGCGGTAGAGGATATCACGATATCGGCCTTAGGGAGAAAATCTGGTATCTGTTCGAGCGTAATTGCTGTGGCGCCGAACTCTTCGCACATAGCCTCGGCGCGAGAAATGGTGCGGTTAGCGACTATCATAGAATCGACACCATTGTCTTTTAGATGGCGTGCTACTAGCTCTATCGTCTCACCGGCGCCAATCAGCAGCACCTTAGTGGCACTGAGCGCCGAGAAGATATGTTTAGCCATGCTCACTGCCGCAAAGGCAACGGAAACCGCCGCGGCACCGATTTCAGTCTCGGTGCGCACCTTCTTAGCAACCGAGAAGGTATTTTGAAACAATCTGTCCATGGTCACAGCCACTGTGCCAGCCTCTTTGGCTTTCACAAACGACTGTTTAACCTGACCTAAGATCTGCGGCTCGCCCAGAATGAGCGAATCCAGGCCGGCAGAGACACGCATCAGATGTTGCACCACTTCCTGACCCTGATACTTGTACAGGCATGGCAAGACATCATCGTGGGATAATTGATGATAAGACTCCAGCCAACTGATCACATCCGCCTCATCACCCGTGTTGCAATAGAGTTCGGTGCGATTACAGGTAGAAACGATCACCGCCTCACCTGTCTTAGTCCGACTGGCAAGACTCTTCATTGCTTCATGAATTTTATCAGGCGCAAACGCTACCTTTTCACGTAGGTCTACAGTGGCTGTTTTATGATTAATACCGATTGCTACAAGGCTCATCTGACTCTTTCTGGTCTCTAGGGTCTGTTAATCTTGGGAGTTTATGACTACTGGGGTACTCGCCCGAAATCATCTCACTTAATGGCAGTCATTCTACGCAATTGAATCAACTAAAAACAGAATACGCTTAACAAAACCGAACAATAATCTGGCTTGTCACAACTTTTTTCTATTAAACCTGCAGGCTTAAATCAAGTTCGCGGTCCACTCTGGAAAATTAGCCATTGCTAACCCTAGCCTAGGCTGGCAGGAAATTTAACGATTAGTCATTGGTATTTAATGTCAGCCCTCGTATCATAGGCACCAGTCATTTTAGCAATAGACGAATAATTTGAACTACTTCACAAAAATATCGATAAGCGGTGTAGTCTTGGTCCTGTTGGCACTCTCAGGTTGTGCTTCCCGTCAGCCAACTAGTCTTCTCCCCACCCAAGTAGAACATGCCAGTCAGGCCCATGCCTGGGAACTACAAGGTAAGTTGGCCGTTCGTACTCCAGACGACAAATTCAGCACAAACCTTTACTGGTTTCACACTCAATCCAATGACGAGCTCACCCTAACGACTATGTTAGGCACCACGGTAATGACACTTACCAAGCGTCCAAACCAGGCAACCTTAGCCCTCGATGGCAAGGTCTATCAGGATACCGAGGCGGAGCGCTTGCTCAAGCGTCTCACAGGCTGGTCTATCCCCGTCGACACGCTACCTCTGTGGATCACAGGCCAGATCTCGCCCCAAGATGAGGTGATCACCTTTGATGCGCAAGGCCGCCCACAAGAAGTGCTTAACCACACAGACAATACCCCTTGGCAGGTCAGCTTTAACAGCTGGCAGCAACAAAGCGGCGCAGACGTACCCAGATTATTAACGTTACAACGAGATGAGATTCGTCTGAAACTGCAAGTTAATCAATGGCAAGCTCTAACACCGCACAGCATAACCGACGCGCAATCGGAATCGACAGATGACAAATAACCTCTCTAAGGGCTGGCCGGCGCCAGCTAAACTCAACCTGTTTCTTCACGTCAACGGTCGCCGTCCTGATGGCTACCATGAACTGCAAACCCTGTTTCAGTTTATTGACTACTGCGACTATCTGGATTTTGCCATCAATGAGCAAGGAACCCTTACTCTCCATTCTGAGATGGAAGCTGTTGTCGCAAATAGCGATAACTTAATTCTAAAAGCTGCAAAATCACTGCAGGAGTATACAGGTACTCCCCTCGGCGCCGAGATCTGGCTGGATAAAAAACTGCCTATGGGCGGCGGTATTGGCGGCGGTTCTTCCGATGCAGCCACCACACTGGTCGCCTTGAACCATCTGTGGCAGACCCATTTACCCCAGGAAGAACTGGCCCAAATAGGTCTATCCCTTGGGGCTGATGTCCCTGTTTTTATTAATGGTTTCGCCGCATTTGCCGAAGGTGTTGGGGAAAAGCTAATCCCAGTCGACGCCCCTGAAAACTGGTACCTGATCCTGACGCCTGATGTACACGTTTCCACCGCCGAGGTGTTTAACGATCCGCAACTCCCAAGGGATACACCTAAGTTGTCGATGGACGATTTAATGAGCAGTGACTGGCACAACGATTGCCAACAGAGGGTCGCCGAGCAATACCCCCAAGTTGCCAAAGCATTGGCGTGGCTGATAGAATATGCGCCGTCCAGAATGACGGGAACCGGTGCTTGTGTATTCGGTATCTTTGACACTCGCCAGCAAGCAGAGCAGGTCTTTGCCCAGTTGCCGGCGGCATTGCGCGGTTTTATCGCCAAAGGGACAAATAAATCACCATTAGTGCTGAGATTAGAACAGCGCTAAGATCATGCGGGATAAGCCATTTATCCCGGTCATTACAATGAAGCATACGCCTGAGGTCCATACAGTGCCTGACATTAAACTATTTGCCGGTAACGCCACACCCAGTCTCGCAAAAAAGATAGCAGATCGCCTATTTTGTAAACTCGGAGACGCTGAGGTTGGCGTTTTCAGCGACGGTGAAATCAGTGTCCAGATTAACGAAAATGTACGTGGGGCGGATGTGTTTATCATTCAATCTACTTGTGCACCTACTAACGATAACCTGATGGAACTTATCGTTATGGTAGACGCGTTACGTCGCGCATCTGCTGGCCGTATTACTGCGGTTATTCCTTACTTTGGTTATGCACGTCAAGACCGTCGTGTTCGTAGTGCTCGTGTACCTATTACCGCTAAGGTTGTCGCCGACTTCCTATCAAGCGTTGGGGTTGACCGCGTACTGACTTGTGACCTGCACGCCGAGCAGATCCAGGGCTTCTTCGATGTACCTGTTGACAACGTATTTGGTAGCCCAGTGCTGCTTGAAGATATGCTGGCTAAGCAACTAGACAACCCTGTTGTTGTCTCACCTGACATTGGTGGTGTTGTCCGTGCTCGCGCCGTCGCTAAGCTACTGGACGATTCAGATCTGGCTATCATCGACAAGCGTCGCCCACAGGCAAACGTTGCCCAGGTGATGCATATCATAGGTGACGTACAAGGCCGCGACTGCATCATAGTCGACGACATGATCGACACTGGCGGTACCCTGTGTAAGGCTGCAGAAGCACTTAAAGAGCACGGTGCTAACCGCGTATTCGCTTACGCCACTCACCCAGTATTCTCTGGCAACGCGCCTAAGAACATCGCCGAGTCTGTGATCGACGAAGTGATCGTTACCGACACTATCCCACTAAGTGAAGAGATGGCGGCACTGGATAAAGTGACTCAGCTGACCATGTCTAGCGTGATGGCAGAAGCGATTCGCCGCGTAAGCAACGAAGAGTCTATCTCTGCGATGTTCAAGCACTAATCGCAAGCTTGCTGCTTAACGAAAAAAGCCACTCAATTGAGTGGCTTTTTTGTATCTATCATAATCACATATATGGGTTAGTGAACCGCGCGCCGCAGGGCGTCATCACGAACCAGAAGTGTTAGTTCATAGGCGATAGCACGGCGCAGTTTCACTAACCAGCCAGTGACCTTCTTCATGTCGACGTCACAACTTTTAGTGCAACCTTCGCGTTTGGCATCAAGCAAGGTAACGGCAATTCCCTTATCGCTTTCAACCAGTTCAACATTGATCAAATAAGTTTTGTAATTAAGCCTGGCGAAACGCTTGTCTCCCTGGCGCTCAAAGACCCAATGATTACGGGCAACGGCTTTATCGAGCATGTCATCATAATCGCTCACATAGCTGCCCAGTGGAATGGGATCTTGATAGATGTGCAGGCCCTCAGCCTGTAGCGGGCTGATAAGACTTAGCGTTAATAGCATTCCAAATGTTATCTTCTTCATCTTCATCCTTCCCTAACGCATTTGCAGCTGTCTGGCGATGCTGGCCCTAAGATTTTTAATGTAGTTGTAATAGCCGCGACCATTTTTATAGCAGATCCCATCGATGAGATTGGCGCACTGATAATCTCCTAGCGCGTCCTGATACTTGAGCTGCACCATAGACTCATCGTATTCGATACGCATGACGTTAGTGTCGCCGCGATAATCGAAGCGCGCCAGAATATAGCCCTCGCCCTCACCATCGTACACCCAGGCAAAGCCCTTGGTATTGAGCATGCCCATCAGGATGGCGTAGCGAATCTTTTCTAGCCCTAGGTTATTGGTCTCTATCTCTTGGTGTACGGCGCGAATATAACGATCTGAAGATTTTGGTTTGACGCTCTGCTTTATCGATAAGACACTGGGCTCGGCCAGTACAAATGGACTTAGGGCCAGCAGGCTAAGGCCACAGAGTAAGGTTTTAAGGCTCAAGGTATTCACTCCCTGTGATAAAAAACTCATGCTATCACAAGGCGCTAGCAGCCACCAGCAGCCGACAATTCGCCCTAGCAGAGCCAGATAAAAGAACCGTTTGATACCCTGAAGTAAGCTGAAACAGATACAGGCGAGAGATTTAAGATCCTAACGAACAGACACAAAAAAGCCTGTCACTTGGACAGGCTTTTTTGTATCAAAATAATGGTACGGGAGGAGAGACTTGAACTCTCACACCTTGCGGCACCAGAACCTAAATCTGGCGTGTCTACCAATTCCACCACTCCCGCATCGATTTACATCTGATCAGATGGCTTAGTTTTACATCTTAAGCTAGATAAAAATGGCTGGGGTACTAGGATTCGAACCTAGGAATGCCGAGATCAAAACCCGGTGCCTTACCGCTTGGCGATACCCCAACAAGCTTGGCTTAGATTACAGGCTAAACCTATAACCTCAAAATAATGGTACGGGAGGAGAGACTTGAACTCTCACACCTTGCGGCACCAGAACCTAAATCTGGCGTGTCTACCAATTCCACCACTCCCGCACTGCATCTAGTTTTACATCCTGATAAAGATTCTAGTCATATGTCTGAACCACTAAGGGCTCAACTAACTAGCAAACCTCAAGTTTTACATCTCGAGCAGATGGCGCCGATAACGGCGGATTTACCTGAAATAAGATGGTAGCTATGGCGGGACTTGAACCTGCGACCCCAGCATTATGAGTGCTGTGCTCTAACCAGCTGAGCTACATAGCCACATTTATCTTACTGATAAATGGCTGGGGTACTAGGATTCGAACCTAGGAATGCCGAGATCAAAACCCGGTGCCTTACCGCTTGGCGATACCCCAAGAATCAAGTTAAGCAAGAGGAAAATGGCTGGGGTACTAGGATTCGAACCTAGGAATGCCGAGATCAAAACCCGGTGCCTTACCGCTTGGCGATACCCCAATTTTCTTGCTTAAGACTAAAGGTAGACAACCTCTAGTCAAAAATAAATGGTACGGGAGGAGAGACTTGAACTCTCACACCTTGCGGCACCAGAACCTAAATCTGGCGTGTCTACCAATTCCACCACTCCCGCACTGCTTCATGTTTTACATCTTGAACAGATGGTGGCCATATATAGTCGGGACTCAGTCCCTGCCACGATTTCAATTTTACATCTTGAAGAGATGGTAGCTATGGCGGGACTTGAACCTGCGACCCCAGCATTATGAGTGCTGTGCTCTAACCAGCTGAGCTACATAGCCATCAATATTTCGCGCCCCTCTTGCTGAGGAACGGGGCGTATTATGCTTATTCAGCGTAGGCAGGTCAACAGCTTTTTTTCGCTAATTTAAACTATCTAAGCCGTTCGCCTATAAACTCACCAAAGTGGCCAGGCCTTATGCAATTTCCCCCTTAAAAGCGAAGATTTGCGGCTATTTTGCCCCTTTGTTAAAACAAAAACGGCCCGATATCACTACCGAGCCGCCTTTATGTCATCTACTTCTAGGGCGCCGAACTCGGCGCTAGATGCTAGACATTAAAGAGGAAATGCATCACATCGCCATCTTTAACCACATAGGTCTTACCTTCGACGCGCAGTTTACCCGCTTCTTTAGCACCCGCCTCACCCTTGTAGGCGATGAAGTCATCATAAGACATAACTTGAGCACGAATAAAGCCACGTTCGAAGTCAGTGTGGATCACGCCAGCCGCTTGTGGTGCACAGGCGCCCACAGGCACAGTCCAAGCTCGAACCTCTTTCACACCCGCAGTAAAGTAAGTATGTAGGTCCAGCAACTGGTAACCGGCGCGGATCACGCGGTCAAGACCAGGTTCTTCCAAACCAAGATCGGCCATGAACTCGTCGCGATCATCTGGATCCATTTCGGCCAACTCAGATTCGATGGCGGCGCACACAGCAACCACAACCGCATTCTCTTTCGAGGCGATCTCACGTACCACATCCAAATGCGGATTGTTTTCAAATCCATCTTCGGCAACGTTGGCGATATACATGGTAGGCTTCAGCGTCAGGAAGTTAAGATAGTTAACTGCCGCCAGCTCTTCCTTGGTCAGATCCATAGAGCGAAGCATATGCCCTTCATCTAACACAGGGCGCATCTTTTCAAGGACACTTACCTCAAACTTAGCATCTTTGTCACCGCCTTTGGCGCGCTTTTGCTGACGTAAAATAGCACGCTCGCAAGAATCTAAGTCGGCCAGCGCTAATTCAGTGTTGATCACTTCGATGTCGCTGACTGGCGACACCTTGTTAGCAACGTGCACGATATTGTCATCTTCGAAACAACGTACCACGTGACCAATCGCATCGGTTTCACGAATGTTTGCCAGGAACTTGTTGCCCAGACCTTCCCCTTTCGAGGCGCCAGCAACTAAGCCAGCGATGTCGACAAATTCCATGGTGGTTGGCAATACACGTTCAGGATTAACGATCTCCGCCAGGGCCTCC
The DNA here is from genome assembly GCF_002215585.1 of Shewanella marisflavi. Lineage (NCBI taxonomy): Bacteria > Pseudomonadati > Pseudomonadota > Gammaproteobacteria > Alteromonadales > Shewanellaceae > Shewanella > Shewanella marisflavi. Next base: position 1,086,869 of record NZ_CP022272.1, on the reverse strand, counting down.
AAACGTGGATCGGGCACAGGCACTACACCCGTGTTAGGTTCGATCGTACAAAACGGGAAGTTAGACGCTTCGATACCCGCCTTAGTTAAGGCGTTGAACAGTGTCGATTTACCTACGTTTGGTAGGCCGACGATGCCACATTTAAAACCCATATATTTACCTTTATTCAATTAATCTTATCGCCTAAGCGATAATGAAGCTGTTCACTGTCGAATTCTTGGCTCTACCAATCACAATAAATAAGTGATCAGTCATAGCACTGGAAAACGCAGTTATCGAGCGTTTTAACAAGTTAGAATGCTCAGTTATTTAGTACGATTGGCATTAACCTGCCTTGTAAGAGTGCAACCTGTGCATCGCCTTACTCATATCTTCTTTAAAGAGGATCTCAGTCGCTCGCACCGCCTCGTCAACCACCTCTTCGATGAGGCGTTGTTCGGTTTGTGGCGCCTTGCCCAGCACATAGTTGCTGACCAAGCTCTTGTCCCCTGGATGACCGATACCGATACGTAATCGATAAAAGCCTTTGTTATTCGCCAGCTTGGCGATGATATCCTTGAGGCCATTATGACCCCCATGCCCACCGCCCAGCTTAAACTTAGCCACACCCGGCGGCATGTCCAGTTCATCATGGGCCACCAAGATCTCCTCGGGTTCGATGCGAAAGAAATTCGCCAGCGCCGCTACCGACTTACCGCTAAGGTTCATAAAGGTGGTCGGGATCAGCAGGCGTACATCTTTACCATAGAGGGTGGCTCTGGCGGTAAGGCCATAGTATTTGCTGTCGGCAACTAAACTCACGCCACACACTCGCGCTAGCTCGTTGACATACCATGCACCTGCGTTGTGCCGAGTCTGTTCATATTTATCGCCCGGGTTAGCTAACCCGACAATCAGCTTTATGTTGCTCATCTCACTCTAGTCCATCTCGCAAGTGCCAATAAAAAACGCGGCATTTTAGCACTCAATCGAGCCAGCAACAAATTTATCCCGAGCCCAGAGAATAAGGGGGCTAAACGCCCCCCCAAAGTCTGCTTTATTAGAGAAACCCTGATCTGAACATCTTAAAGCCCCAAGGCGTACTTGAGCACTTTCTGCTTGATGGGACCGTCGATATTGGCAAGTTTGAGGGCGCCGTTTCGCAGCACTTTTAATGGCAACAGATTGTTGCTAAAACCTGCGTAGAAGAGATCCATGGTGGTCATCATCAGCTGGTTGTCGCTATAGCGTTTACATTGGTAATTCTTGAGCACTGCCCTATCCCACCAGCATTTATGATCGGCAATGGCATCGGCAAAAGTATCGATAAGGGCGCTGACATCCTTAAAACCCAGGTTAACCCCTTGACCGGCTAGCGGATTAATGGTGTGAGCGGCATCCCCCAGGATCACCAGATGATCATCATAGTAACGCTGAGCATGACGTCGGGTCAGCTTAAAGCTGCCCTTCGAGAGCACCTTAAACTCCCGCGACAGGCGTTTAGGAAAATGAGCATCTATCTGCTCAAAGAGCGCCTGGTTACTCAGACTTTGTAGCTGTGCAATGCGACTGGCATCGTCATACCACACCAAAGAGGCATGTTTGCCCGGTAGCGGCAGTAAAGATCTTGGTCCTTTCGGGGTGAACTGTTGCCAGGTCACATCTTGCTCTTCTTGCGCTGTGGCAATATTAATCAGCATAGCCGACTGGCCATAGTCCCACCCAGTAACGCCAATACCCGCCCACTGACGCACCTGAGAGTTGGCACCATCGGCGCCGATTAATAGACGGGTCTCTATCTCGCAGCCATCCTCTAGTTTGACCCGAACGCCTTCATCCATGCGCTCGAATTGACTCACCTTAGCCGGACAAAGCAAACTTAACTGCTCATGTTGCTCAAATTGCTGCCACAAGGCTAGTTGCACCAGACGGTTCTCGACGATATGACCCAGGTGAGAGGCGCCAATCTGGTCGCTATGAAATTGGGTGATACAAGCATCGAGCTCCCAGGTTTCCAGCCCTTTGTAAGCGACCTGCCGCATCTCGCCAAGCGACGCTAGGGCCCCTAGACGCTCAAGCAACTGCTCTGACGCCACACTGATCGCCGAAACCCTAAGATCTAAAGCCTGTTCACTGTCATAAGCCTGCGGCGCATAGGCCTCAACCACAGCTACAGACAGGCCAAGCTGCGCCAAGCCAAGGGCGGTTGCCGCCCCCACCATACCGCCGCCAATGACGACGACATCTTTTACTAAGGTCTTGCGCTGGTTCTGACTCACCTTGAGTTCGACTCCCTACTTCTTTTATTACCAAATATGTCACTTGGGCGGATTGCGTATATAAATGTTACCAGCAAGGCTACTGCTCACACTCAGTTACAAAGCCAGGGCGCAAGCCTGAGCTATGCCCCCTACACTCTCACCTCAAAGCAATCTTTACCACTTACTGAGTGTCATGGAGTGTCCGATGAAAAAGTTAATGATAGCTAGTGTATTCACCGCATCAGCCCTGTTATCTAACCTAGCTGGTGCTAGCGTCACCTCCCAAATGGAGACGATGACTGTAACCTATCGTAACTCGCTCGATTATGCCCTATATCAATATACGATTGAATTAATGAGCCATTATAGAGCCGAGATCCGAACAAGCATACAACGACAAGCTAAAAACAGCAGCCAGGCGATGGCCGAAGCATTTTTTGCACAGGACATGCCCAGACAGGTCGCGCTAGTGGATTTCCCGGCTGAGCAAAAGGCGCGCGCAGAGTAAATTCACGCTTATGACGCGCAAAAGCTAGCCAGCGGAGTGCTCAGAGGGTAAAATGTCGCGCTATTTTTCCCAGTAGTTGCAACAACGGCGCAAAACTGATGAGTAAGAAACTCCACATTAAAACCTGGGGCTGTCAGATGAATGAGTATGACTCATCAAAGATGGCCGACCTACTCGACGAATATCAAGGCTATACCTTGACCGAAGAGGCAGAAGAGGCAGATGTCCTACTGCTAAATACCTGTTCGATTCGCGAAAAAGCACAGGAAAAAGTCTTTCACCAGCTGGGTCGCTGGAAGACGCTAAAAGATAAGAACCCTAACCTGATCATAGGTGTAGGTGGCTGCGTGGCGTCTCAAGAAGGTAAAGCGATCAAAGACAGAGCCCAGTGTGTCGACCTGATCTTCGGCCCACAGACGCTGCACCGCTTGCCTGAGATGATCGAGCAGATCCAACAAGGTGGCAAGGCGGTTATCGACGTCAGCTTCCCCGAAATCGAAAAGTTCGACCGTCTGCCTGAGCCGCGCGCCGAAGGCCCAAGCGCCTTCGTCTCAATCATGGAAGGCTGTAGCAAATATTGCTCTTTCTGCGTGGTGCCTTATACCCGCGGTGAAGAGGTGAGTCGTCCGGTGGACGATGTGATCCTTGAGATCGCCCAGCTTGCCGAGCAAGGCGTGCGCGAAGTGAACCTGCTAGGCCAGAACGTCAACGCCTATCGCGGTGCGACCCATGATGACGATATCTGTACCTTCGCCGAGCTGCTGCGTTATGTGGCCGCCATCGATGGTATCGATCGTATCCGTTTCACCACCAGCCACCCGATCGAGTTTACCCAAGACATCATTGATGTGTATGAGGATACGCCTGAGTTGGTGAGCTTCCTGCACCTGCCGGTGCAGTCGGGTTCGGATCTCATTCTCACCCAGATGAAACGTGGCCATATGGCGATCGAATATAAGTCGATCATTCGCCGTCTGCGTAAGGCAAGACCCGATATCCAGATCAGCTCTGACTTTATCATCGGCTTCCCAGGCGAGTCTAAGCAAGACTTCGCCGATACCATGAAGCTGATTGAAGATGTGCAATTCGACCACAGCTTCAGCTTCATCTACAGCGCGCGTCCGGGTACACCGGCAGCGGATCTTCCCGATGATGTGTCGCTGGAAGAGAAGAAGGAACGTCTGGCGATCTTGCAAGACAGGATCACCCAGCAGGCAATGCGCTACAGCCGTCAGATGCTCGGCACAGTCCAGCGTATTTTGGTAGAAGGCCCTTCGGTGAAAAACCCGATGGAGCTGCGCGGCCGCACCGAAAACAACCGCGTGGTCAACTTCGAGGCTGACCCTAAACATATTGGCAGCTTCGTCGATGTTGAGATTGTCGATGTGTTTACCAACTCACTGCGTGGCAAGTTCATTCGCGGCGAAGATGAGATGGATTTGCGCCGCGACCTGCGCCCATCTGACATCTTGGCCAAGCACAAGAAAGATGACGACCTCGGCGTGACTCAGTTTATCCCGTAACCGTGATCAGCTAACAGCAGAGAAGAAGCGACCTTAATCGGGTCGCTTTTTTTATTGCTCCCGCTTTGTGCTTGGCGCTACGCTGACTTACCGAGCGTATAACTTCAAACAAATAGCGTTAGCAATTAAACTTAATGCCTCGTAAACTGTCTCTATAGTCTGTTGAGGTTAAGCCTCACGAAATATGCTTTTACGACAATCTGCAACTGGAGCTATTTTTGTCAAACAAACTCACTACGCTCAATCTGTATCTAGAGCCTTCTGATACCCGTCGACTCGCGTCACTATGCGGTCCCTTTGATGACAATATCAAACAACTCGAGCGCCGCATCGGTGTAGAGATCAACTACCGCAACAACCACTTTCAAATTGTCGGTCAGGCGCGTAACTGTCTAACGGTCAATAATCTGCTCAAAGAACTCTATATCGAGACACAACCGGTACGCGGCAGCACCCCAGATCTGGAACCCGATAAGGTGCATATGGCAATTCAGGAGGCGATAGCCCTGGAAGCCGAAGCCCCCCGCGACGATAAAGAACTCTATATCAAGACCAAGCGTGGCGTGATCAAGCCCCGCAACCCGAATCAAAGCGAGTATGTGGCCAATATTGTGCGCCACGACATCAGCTTTGGTATCGGTCCTGCTGGTACAGGTAAGACTTACCTGGCGGTCGCTGCGGCGGTCGATGCCCTGGAGCGTCAGGAAGTGAGACGCATCTTGCTAACCCGCCCGGCAGTTGAAGCAGGCGAGAAGCTGGGTTTCCTGCCTGGCGATCTCAGTCAAAAGGTCGACCCCTATCTGCGTCCCCTATATGACGCCCTATTTGAGATGATGGGCTTCGAAAAGGTGGAGCGCTTAATTGAGCGCAGCGTGATTGAAGTTGCGCCACTGGCCTACATGCGTGGCCGCACCCTTAACGATGCCTTTATCATCTTAGATGAGAGCCAAAACACCACGGTAGAGCAGATGAAGATGTTCCTTACCCGTATCGGTTTTAACTCTCGCGCGGTGATCACAGGCGATATCACGCAAATTGATCTACCTAAGCATCAAAAGTCAGGCCTGCGCCATGCTATCGAGGTATTGAGCGAAGTCGATGAAGTGAGCTTTAACTTCTTCCAGGCCAAGGATGTGGTACGTCACCCTGTGGTGGCCCGTATCGTCGAAGCCTATGAGGTTCACGAACAGAAGGTGGCCAGCGAAAAGGCCAAGCGTGAGAGCCAATTTAGGGCTGAGGAACCAAAGCACCATGACGCCTGATACCCCCTTAATCCTTAATCTGGATCTACAACTCGCCACAGAGGCGAGCGAGGTACCGACTCAGGCGCAGTTTGAGTCTTGGGTACGCCTCGCTCTTGGCAATACTATGCCAGAAGCCGAACTGACTATTCGCTTGGTGGATGAGGCTGAAAGTCAGCAGTTAAATCATACCTATAGAGGCAAAGACAAGCCGACAAATGTGCTATCATTCCCGTTCGAGTCTCCACCAGAGGTCGAACTGCCACTACTTGGCGACTTAGTCATCTGTGTGCCTGTGGTTGAACAGGAGGCAAAAGCGCAAGCAAAAAGCCTCGAAGCCCACTGGGCTCACATGGTTGTACATGGTTGTCTGCATCTGCTAGGGTATGATCATATCATTGATAGCGAAGCAGAAGAGATGGAGTCTTTAGAGACTCAACTTATTGAAAGCTTGGGGTTTCCCAATCCTTACAAGGAGCAATAATCGACCTTTTTGGTCAGGTAAATACTATGAGTGACGATAACCCACCGAGTACCAACGCCCATAAGAAGGGCTGGTTAGAAAAAGTAAGTCAGTTATTCCAGGGCGAACCACAAAGTCGCGACGAGTTAGTGGAGGTGATCCACGACGCTGAACAAAGAGAAGTGATCAGCGAAGACACGCGCGAAATGATTAAAGGTGTTTTAGAAGTCTCCGATCTGCGCGTGCGTGACATCATGATCCCACGGGCACAAATTGTGGCGCTAAAAATAGACAACACGGTAGAGGAGCTGCTGTCGACCGTTATCAGCTCGGCGCATTCCCGCTTCCCCGTGGTCAATGAAGATAAAGATCATATCGAAGGCATACTGCTGGCTAAAGATTTACTGCAGTACGGCTTTAAAAATAACGACGAACCCTTTTCCCTCGAACAGGTGATCCGCCCAGCGGTCGTTGTGCCAGAAAGCAAGCGCGTCGACGTCCTCCTCAAGGAGTTTCGTTCTCAGCGTTATCATATGGCCATCGTAGTCGATGAATACGGCGGAGTATCAGGCCTGGTCACCATCGAAGATATTCTCGAAGAGATCGTCGGTGAAATCGAAGATGAATTCGATCATGACTCAGCCGAGGAGACAGAGATCCGCAAGGTCGGCAAACAACTCTATATGGTTAAGGCGCTCACCCCCATCGACGATTTCAATGAAACCTTCGGCACTCAGTTTAGTGACGAAGAGTTTGATACCGTCGGCGGCCTGGTTTCCCATGCCTTTGGCCACCTGCCCGAGCGTAACGAAAAGATCACCATAGATGACATTGAATTTAAGGTGATTAGCGCCGATACCCGCAGACTGGTTCAGCTTAGGGTCAAGCTCCCCGATCCCCAGACTGAAGAAGAAAACGCTTAACTTTTCAGTCCCTTGATGAGGCTATAATGCTGCTACGACTTAGGGCAATTGCCCATCATCCTGTAATACGGCTGGTACTCGCCTATCTGGCGGGTGCCAGTACCACACTGGCCTTCGCCCCTTATGGTTACTGGCCCATCTACCTGCTGGCACTCGCTTTCGCCCTTGGTCACAGTCATTCACTTGCCCCTAAACAGGCATTTGGCTACTGGCTAAGTTTTGGTTTTGGCTGTTTCTCTATCGGCATCAGTTGGGTCCATGTCAGCATGGACGTCTATGGTGGTCTCCCACTTATTGCCTCTCTCGGTCTGATGGCAATGTTGGCGCTCTACTTGGCGCTCTACCCCGCGCTTGCCGGTTATCTCAGCGCCAAGTTATCCCCTCATTCATATTGGTTACGCTATCTTGCCGTCTTTCCCGCCTTCTGGGTGTTAATGGAATGGGCCAGAGGCTGGGTGCTGACCGGGTTCCCCTGGATCTGGGCAGGATACAGTCAAACCAGTGGTCCATTGGCGCCACTAGCTAGTAACATAGGCGCATTAGGCCTTAGCTTATTGCTGGTGATGCTCTCTGGTGCTCTGGTTATCGCGGCTAGGCCGGGTCACAAACTCGCAGTCAGGTTTACGCCTCTCATCCTCATCTCAATCCTTGCCGGTAGCGGCAGTTATGCCAGCGGTCACTGGTCTGGCATTACGCCTACGGGTAAATCGGTAAAGGTCGCCCTGGTGCAAGGCAATATCGCTCAAAGCATGAAGTGGCAACCAGAAGCGCTTTGGCCAACCATGCTGAAATATATGGATCTTTCACGGCCTTCGCTGACAGACACAGATCTGTTTATCTGGCCAGAGGCGGCGATCCCTGCGCCCGAATATATGGTCGAAGAGTTTCTCGATAACGCTAACAAGGTTGCGGGCCTGAACGATAGTGCCATCATCACTGGCATTATCAGCAAGCAGCAAAATAGCTTCTATAACTCGCTGATTGTCCTAGGCAACCACCAGCAGCGACAACAGAAAAGCGCCGATTATAGCGGCGATGGCAATAACGAATTCCGTAAGCATCATCTGCTGCCCATCGGCGAGTTTGTGCCCCTTGAAGATCTACTCAGGCCACTGGCGCCCTTCTTTAATCTGCCCATGTCCTCCTTCGCCAGAGGTGATTTTAAGCAGCCGAACCTGAACGCTGTGGGACATCAGATAGCACCAGCCATCTGCTATGAAATCGCCTTCCCCGAGCAGCTCAGAGCCAACGTCAACGCAGGGACAGAGCTGCTGCTTACCGTCTCAAACGATGCCTGGTTTGGCCGCTCCAATGGCCCCTTGCAACATATGCAGATCGCCCAGATGCGCGCCATCGAATTAGGTAGACCTTTGCTAAGGGCCACTAATAACGGGGTCACGGCAATCGTCGATACCCAAGGCAAGATAACCCATAGTTTGCCCCAGTTTGAAACCGGAGTACTTAAGGCTGAGGTGCCGCTCGTGGCAGGGATGACAGGATTTGCCCGATGGGGTCAGACGCCGCTTCTGCTTCTGTGCACTCTAGTGTTAATTGGCGCCGTGATAAGACGCCTGCAACTTAGATAAGCAAGCCCATAACAAACAAAAATCCCCGCCTTAGCGGGGATTTTTTTAATAACACTGGCAATCTCTATCGGCACCTAGTTAAGGGCTATTATTTAAGAAGCTCCTATTTAAGAAGCTCCTATTTAGGGAGCGAGAGCCTCACGGGTAAACTGGCTGCCATCGCACTCGGGGCACTCAGGGATCACACCAGGAAACTCGATGCGCATCTCATGACCGCAGTCTGTACAGACCATAGTGCCCTGACCCACAATCTCACCACTTTGGTAATAACCGTGATGTTTGAAGTCTTGGGTCACCTCATGCCACTCAACCTGGCTCCTGTCAGTGATCTCACTCAACCAGTGCCACAAGGTGTTCTCCGCGGCGATAACGGTAGGACTGTGGCTGAGATCTTTAGCGTTTTTCTCGGCAAGGAAGCTGCCGATATCACGCTTTAAAAATTCTTCCACCAAGGCAAGCTCCTCTTCCTTGGCCTGCTTCTTGAGTCGCAAGTACTCCTTGCTCGCAGTAACGACCTTATATAATTCCTTTGCAGTCATTGAGTTATCTTCAGAGAAATCCGATTTCACCTGATCAAACAGGGCCTCGTATAACGATAGCAACTCGGTACTTCTTTTGCTCATGTTCAATACTCCTTCATGCGAACCTTTTTAATGACTCACTTCTAGTTTATTCTATGCAGATCTAACTCGCGCGCAAGATGCGCAAGATCAAATAAATAAGCGGCATGGCCGGGAATCATCAATGCAAGAGCAATATCTACCTTCAGAGATTGAAGCTAAGGTGCAGCAGCACTGGCAAGACACTAAAACATTTGAAGTTACCGAGGACGAAAGCAAAGAGAAGTTTTACTGCCTCTCTATGTTTCCATACCCTTCAGGCCGACTGCATATGGGCCATGTCCGTAACTACACCATAGGCGATGTCGTTGCGCGTTACCAGCGCCTGCAAGGAAAAAACGTATTACAACCCATAGGTTGGGACTCTTTCGGTCTACCTGCTGAAAACGCAGCAATCAACAACAAGACCGCCCCAGCGCCTTGGACCTATGAAAACATCGACTACATGAAAAACCAGCTCAAGATGCTGGGTTTTGGCTACGACTGGAGCCGTGAGATCGCCACCTGCACCCCAGAATATTACCGTTGGGAACAGTGGTTCTTCACTAAGCTTTACGAGAAGGGCCTGGTCTACAAGAAGACTGCCTCGGTCAATTGGTGTCCAAACGATGAAACCGTACTGGCCAACGAACAGGTTCAAGATGGTTGCTGCTGGCGCTGTGACACTCAAGTGGTGCAAAAAGAGATCCCTCAGTGGTTCATTAAGATCACCGACTACGCAGAAGAACTGCTAAACGATATCGACCAACTGGACGAATGGCCTGAGCAGGTCAAGACCATGCAGCGCAACTGGATTGGCCGTAGCGAAGGTATCGAGATGACCTTCCAGGTTGAAGGTAGCGATCAGAGCTTCGACATCTACACCACTCGTCCCGACACTGTTATGGGCGTGACCTATGTGGCGATCGCCGCAGGTCATCCGTTAGCTGAGCAAGCAGCGGCAAACAACCCTGTGCTGGCCGACTTTATCGAAGAGTGCAAGAACGCCGACACCACAGAAGCCGCCATGGCCGCCATGGAGAAGAAAGGTGTCGATACTGGCCTTAAGGCGATTCATCCGCTCACTGGTAAGCTGGTGCCTATCTGGGCCGCCAACTTCGTCCTGATGAACTATGGCACGGGCGCCGTGATGTCGGTACCGGGTCACGACCAGCGCGACTACGAATTTGCCACTAAGTATGGTCTGCCTATCGAAGGCGTGATCAAGCCTGTGGACGGCGAGCTGGATATCAGCGAAGAAGCCTACACAGAGAAGGGGATCCTATTTAACTCTGGCGAGTTCGATAATTTAGACTTCCAAGCGGCATTTGATGCCATCGACGCCAAACTGACCAGTGAAGGCAAAGGTAAGCGTCAGGTGAACTACCGTCTGCGCGACTGGGGTGTGTCACGTCAGCGTTACTGGGGCGCGCCAATTCCTATGGTGACTCTAGCCGATGGCACAGTGATGCCAACGCCAGAAGATCAACTGCCCGTTATCCTGCCTGAAGATGTGGTCATGGACGGTATCCAAAGCCCAATCAAGGCCGACAAAGAGTGGGCCAAGACGCAGGTGAACGGTCAAGAAGCTTTCAGAGAGACTGATACCTTCGACACTTTCATGGAGTCATCTTGGTACTATGCCCGCTACTGTAGCCCTAAGGCAGACCAGATGCTGGATCCAGCCAAGGCCAACTACTGGCTGCCAGTGGATCAATATATCGGTGGTATCGAGCACGCCTGTATGCACCTGCTCTACTTCCGTTTCTTCCACAAGCTACTGCGCGACATAGGCCTAGTAAACAGCGATGAGCCTGCCAAGCGCCTGCTGACCCAGGGCATGGTATTGGCTGATGCCTTCTACTACACAGATGAGAAGGGTGCACGCGTCTGGGTATCGCCAAACGATGCCAAGGTCACCGAAACCGATGACAAAGGCCGTATCGTTAAGGCCGTTGACAGTCAGGGTCATGAACTGGTTTACACCGGCATGAGCAAGATGTCTAAGTCGAAGAACAATGGTATCGATCCACAAGAGATGGTAGACAAGTACGGCGCTGATACTGTGCGTCTGTTCATGATGTTTGCCTCGCCACCAGAACTGACACTGGAATGGCAAGAGTCAAGCGTTGAAGGGGCTCACCGCTTCATCAAGCGTCTGTGGAAACTGGCGCACGACCATGTGTCAAAAGGCCCAACCGTCGCACTGGATCTAGCCTCTCTCGACAGCGCTCAAAAAGAGCTTCGCCGTGAGCTGCACAAGACCATCGCTAAAGTGGGTGACGATATCGAACGTCGTCAAATGTTCAACACCGCCATCGCCTCTGTGATGGAGCTGATGAACCGTCTACAGAAGGCGCCGATGGAAAGCGAGCAAGACAGAGCCCTAATGCAGGAAGCCCTGTGCGCCGTGGTCCGTCTGCTCTACCCTATCATTCCGCACACCAGCTTCGAGCTTTGGCAGGCACTGGGTCACGAAGAAGCCATCGAGAACGTGCTTTGGCCAGACGTTGACGAGTCAGCCTTGGTGGAAGACAGCAAGCTGATCATCGTACAGGTGAACGGTAAGCTGCGCGCCAAGATCACCGTAGCAGCCGATGCCGATAAGGAAACGGTTGAGGCGGCAGGTATGGCAGAAGAAGGCGTACTCAAACACACTGAAGGCAAGACGGTTCGTAAAGTGATTTACGTACCTGGTAAGCTACTCAATATCGTAGCAAACTAATCGCCCTCTCTACTCGGCCACCTTGGGTGGCCGAGTCTTATCAATTATGGAAATAGATGGCTTAGCCTATGCTCATTAAACGCTTATGTTTTGCAATCTTGGCCCTTTCGGTACTCTTGAGCGCCGGATGCGGTTTTAAACTTCAGCGCAGTTATTCGATCCCAGATGATCTTAAGACCCTCAACCTGACCAGTCAGGATGAATATAGCGAGCTTACCCGCCTGGTGCGTGAACGTTTGCGTCTTAATAACATCAGTGTGGTCGAAGGCGATGCCAGCGTACCTAGCGTACGCATCATCAGCGACTCGTTAGACAGAAGCACACTGTCACTCTACCCTACGGGCAACGTGGCCGAATATGAGCTGAATTACCATGTGCGTTTCGCGGTGCAGTACCCAGAGCGCGAAGCCAAGGCCTTCGATGTGGATATCCATCGCGACTACCTGGACGATCCCCGCACCGCCCTGGCAAAGAGCCGTGAAATGGAGCTCTTAGTCAAAGAGATGCGCATTCAAGCCGCTGACCAGATCTTACAGATCTTGGCGTCCATCGAGACCAACTGATGCGCGTCTACCCGGATCAACTCGCCAAGCAGCTCTCACCGCTAAAGCCCTGTTACCTTATCTTTGGTGACGATCCCTGGCTGTGTGATACCAGCAAGCAGGCTATCTTGGCCCAAGCTAAGCGAGAAGGGTTCGAGGAGCGTATTGTGCTCACCCAAGAGACGGGATTCAACTGGCGTGAATTGCAGGATGAATGGAATACCATGAGCCTGTTCGCCAGTCGACGCATCATAGAACTGCACCTGCCCCAGGCCAAACCCGGTAGCGAAGGCAGCAGCCAGCTACAAAGCCTGATGCAGCAGGACAATCCCGATCTGCTACTGATCGTCACGGGTCCCAAGTTGGCCAGTGAACAAACCAAATCAAAATGGTTTAAACAACTCGACGACAAGGGCATTTATATCCCCTGCGCAACACCTGAGGGGCCGCAGTTCCAGCGCTGGCTGCAGGGGCAGATCCGCGCCGCGGGGTTAAAGCTATCCCCTGATGCTCAGCAACTGCTGCAAACTCTGTATGAGGGTAACCTGCTAGCGGCGGATCAAGCCATACAACTGCTGCAACTACTGAGTCCACATCAGCAGATCACCAGCGAACAACTGCAGAGCTACTTTGAAGATCAATCCCGTTTTAGCGTATTTCAACTGGCGGATTGCTTGCTGGCCAACCAGCAAGAAAAGGCCCAGCACATCCTGGCCCAGCTCCAGGCCGAAGGCACTGCACTCCCCATACTGCTTTGGGGACAATTCAAAGAGCTCACCACCCTGCTGCAGCTCAAGCAGGCCATGGAGGCTGGTACACCACTGCAAAGCCTTTGGAGTAAGTTCAGGATCTGGGATAAACGTAAAGGGCTCTACCAGGGCGCGCTATCGCGTCTGAGCCTGAGTCAAATAGAGACCCTGCTCGCCTGCGCCTCTAAGACTGAGCTTAAGCTCAAACAGCAAGGGGATGAAGATTGGACGGCCATGAGCCACCTCTGCCTTTTGTACGATCCTAAGGCCCACGCTCACCTGAGTCATATCGAGCTGAGCTAACATGAAAATAGGCTTACTGGGGGGCACCTTCGACCCGATACATTACGGCCATATCAAGCCTCTGCTGGAAGTCCAGCAGGCGCTGGGGCTCGATGAAGTCTGGTTGATGCCCAACCATATACCGCCTCACAAATCTGAGACCCGCACGGCAACGCGCCATCGCCTCGCCATGGCTCAATTGGTGTGCCAGCAATACCCACAGCTTAAGCTTTGCGACCTTGAGGCAAAACGCAACACGCCCTCCTACTCGGTCGACACCCTGACCCAACTAAGGCTGGCTCACCCCCATGATCAACTGGTGTTTATCATGGGGATGGACTCCTTTGTGACTTTGCCCAGCTGGTATCGCTGGCAGCAGCTGCTAGAGCTTTGCCATATCGCTGTGTGTCAGCGCCCCGGTTGGAGCCTGGCAGATGCGCCGCAAATGGCGCAGCTGCTCAGTGAGCGCAGCGCTGATAAACCTGCTCTGGATAATGCCACAACGACCGAGCAGTTCAGTGGGCTCATCTTTCCGGTCACCATCACGCCTCAGCCCTATTCCTCTACAGAGATCCGTCAGCAACTGCGCCAACATGCGCCAGCCCCTAACGCTATTCCCCAAGCCGTCATCGACTATATCGACGCCCATCGACTCTACCGCTAACCTCGCGTTAACAAGCCTTTAAAGGTGATATAAATCGCTAGCATTTATGGCGCGCCAGCCCGCAAGGCGGGCACTATTAGCAATTACTTTGAAGGGATAACCTGTTATACTGCCTCGCTGTTAAAAATGAATGAGGAAATTAGCGTGCAAAGCGCCGAGCTTAAACAGTTTGTAGTCGACAAAGTCGAAGATTTAAAAGCCAAAGATGTCGTAGTGCTAGAAGTCACCGACAAATCTAATGTCACCGATTATATGGTGGTCTGTTCTGGTACTTCTAAAACACACGTTAAGGCAATCGCCGAAAACGTGGTACTAGAAGCCAAGCGTGCTAATCTGCATATCCATGGCGTCGAAGGCCGTGATAGCAGCGAATGGGTACTGGTTGATCTGGGCGATGTGATCGTTCACGTCATGCAAGACAAAACCCGTGATTTCTATCAGCTTGAAAAGCTGTGGTCTGAAAAGCCGGCTTAATGAAGTTACAACTCGTTGCCGTGGGCACGCGTATGCCCGACTGGGTCACCAAAGGTTTCGAAGAGTACCAACGCCGTTTCCCCCGGGACATGGCCTTCGAGCTGATCGAAATCCCAGCGGGAAAGCGCGGTAAGAACGCCGATATCGCCCGTATCTTGCAAAAAGAGGGCGAACAGATGCTGGCGGCTATCCCCAAGGGGAACCATATCGTCAGCCTGGATCTGCCCGGCAAAAACTGGACTACGCCAGAGCTGGCCACTCAGCTCAACCGCTGGCAACTCGATGGCCGCGATGTAAGCCTGCTGATCGGCGGGCCAGAGGGACTGGCCCCCGCCTGCAAACAAGCAGCAAGCCAAAGCTGGTGTCTGTCGGCCTTGACCCTGCCACACCCACTGGTACGTGTCTTAGTAGCCGAAAGCCTGTATCGTGCCTGGAGCATCAACAACAACCACCCGTATCATAGAGAGTAGCGCTTAGCGCGACACTCGAGTCAATCAAGGGATAGACAATGATAGTGACAACCAACATACTGCCGGAGAGAGTATAATTGGCGCCACGCAAACGGATGGCCATGCACGACCATGCTGCCGAAGCCTCGCTATTCAAACGCCGGGCTATCTTTACCTTTGGTTGTGTGGTGGTGCTACTGAGCATATTGCTCACCAACCTATATCATCTGCAGATCCTGTCGTATAAAGATTATGAGACCCGTTCCAACGACAACCGTATTCGCGTCGTTCCTGTGGCGCCCAGTCGTGGTCTGATCTATGACAGACATGGCCAGCTACTGGCCGAGAACCAGCCTTTCTATTCGCTTGAGTTGATCCCTGAAAAGGTTAAAGACATTCCCGCCACCTTAGATGCCTTGAGCGAAGTTATCGCCATCAGCAAAGATGAGCGGGAAAGCCTATTGTCGTCACTCAAATTCCATCGCCGCTTCAAACCGATCACGGTGAAAAACCGTCTATCGGAAAATGAAGTTGCCATATTTAGTGTCAATCAACACAGGTTCCCTGGCTTCTCTGTCGATGCCGGCCTTAAGCGTCACTACCCTTACGATGGTCTTTTAACCCACGTACTGGGTTATGTCGGCCGCATCAACAACCGAGATCAGGCGGCGCTACAGAGTAATGGCCAGTGGCCAAACTATGCAGCCACCAAGGATATCGGCAAGCAAGGCATTGAAAAATTTTATGAAACCTTACTTCATGGCATGCCTGGGCATCTTGAAGAAGAGGTCAACAACCGCGGCAGAACCATTCGCACCCTCAAGTCGGTAGCACCAGAGCCGGGACAGGATATCTACCTGACATTGGATCTCCAGTTGCAAAAGAAGGCAATGGAACTCCTTGCCGGACGCAGAGGCTCCATCGTGGCCATGGATCCGCGCGATGGTGGCATCCTGGCCATGGTATCTAGCCCCACTTACGACCCCAACCAGTTCGTTCACGGCATCAGCTCTAAGGCCTATAGCGATCTGCTTAATGCACGCTCACGCCCACTGATCAACCGCGCGACCCAAGGGCAATATGCCCCGGCATCAACGGTCAAACCTCATATGGCACTGCTGGGCCTGGAAGATAAGGCGGTAACCCCTAAAACTCGGGTCTGGGATCCTGGCTTTTGGCAGATCCCCGGCGTAGAACGCAAATACCGCGACTGGAAACGCTGGGGTCATGGCTGGGTCGATGTTAACGGCGCCTTGGTGCATTCCTGCGACACCTATTTCTATGATCTGGCCTACAAGACAGGTATAGACAAGATCAGTAACTTCATGCAGCAGTTTGGCTTTGGCGAGCGAACAGGGGTCGATATCTTTGAAGAATCGGCCGGTAATATGCCCTCTAAGGATTGGAAGCGTCTCAAGTACAATCAACCTTGGTATATCGGCGACACTATCTCTGTGGGAATTGGCCAGGGATACTGGACCACCACGCCACTGCAACTGGCCAACGCTACCGCCATCATGGCCAATAAGGGTGAGCGTTTTGTGCCGCACCTGCTGAAATCGATCAAAAACGATACCGTTAAGGTCGACACGCCGGTAGATAGGATGCCGCCCGTTGAACTGAAAAACCCCAATAACTGGGATATCATCAACGAGGCGATGAAAGATACCGCCCACAAGTCACGATTTGTGGATGCCGGATATACGGCAGCCATGAAGACAGGTACCGCCCAGGTATTTAGCGTGGCGGAAGATGAGAAGTATGACGCCGAAACCATCGATGAGCATTTAAGAGATAACGCCCTAATTGTTGCCTACGCCCCCTATGAGGCGCCGCGTATCGTGCTAGCCGTGGTGTTGGAAAACGCCGGTTGGGGCGGCGCAAACGCAGGCCCTGTCGCCCGCGCCCTGTTAGATGAATATATCCTACGCGATAACCTGCCCATAGAAACCGCCGGGAGCCCTCACAATGAACGCCCATAGTCATCGCCCCAACATCTGGCAGCGGATGCATCTCGACCTGCCACTGCTCCTGGGCCTGCTGGCACTCATGTGTTTTGGCTTGTTTGTCATCTATTCAGCAGGCGGTGAAGATATGGCGCTGATGGAGCGTCAGCTAACCCGTATGGGACTCTCCTTGGGGATCATGTTGTTCGTGGCGCAGATCAATCCCGAAGTACTCAAACGCTGGGCGTTTCCCATCTATATTGCGGGGGTGATCCTCCTGCTCGGGGTGCACTTTTTTGGTGAGATTAATAAGGGTGCGCAGCGCTGGCTCAACCTGGGCTTCATGGAGTTTCAACCCTCAGAGCTGATAAAACTGGCCTTTCCTATTACCATGGCGTGGTATATCAGTAAGTATCCCCTACCACCGAAGAAACGTTATCTGGCTGGCGCCGGGGTGATCTTGCTGGTCCCAACCTTGCTGATCGCCAAACAGCCCGATCTCGGCACCTCCATCCTGGTAGCGGCCTCAGGGATCTTCGTGCTGTTTCTTTCAGGCATGAGCTGGGCCATTGTTGGCAGTTTTATCGGTGGCGTCCTGGCCATGCTCCCCGTGCTCTGGTACTTCCTGATGCACGATTACCAACGCACCCGGGTACTGACTCTGTTGGATCCTGAAAAGGATCCCTTGGGTGCCGGCTATCATATCATTCAGTCTAAGATCGCCATCGGCTCTGGTGGCCTCTGGGGCAAGGGCTGGCTAGACGGTACTCAGTCTCAACTTGAGTTTCTACCCGAGCGTCACACAGATTTCATCTTTGCCGTTATCGGCGAGGAATTTGGCCTGATAGGCAGTCTGATTTTACTCTGTCTCTATCTGTACGTGATAGGCCGGGGTCTGGTGATTGCCTCGCGTGCCCAGACCAGTTTTGCCCGTTTACTCGCAGGCAGTATTACTTTAACCTTCTTTGTGTATGTTTTTGTCAACATCGGCATGGTATCTGGATTGTTGCCCGTGGTTGGCGTGCCCTTACCACTGATCAGTTATGGCGGCACCTCTATGTTGACCCTGATGACAGGTTTCGGCATCTTGATGAGCATACATACCCATAGACGATTCATCGACCGTTAAAGGAAGACAATTTGAAACCCGTTGCACGCATTCTTTTGTCCCTACTGCTGGGCAGCGCCACTTTACTGGCCCATGCCGATAACAAAGTCATCCCTCAAGACGGCGATATTAGTCAGCTCAAGGCCGACTTTATCGTAAAGCAACGCGCAGCTGGCTTTACCCAGGCTGAGATAGACAAGTTTCTTGGCAGCGCCCAGTACAACCAAAAGGTCATCGATGCCATCACCACCCCGTGGGAGGCTAAGCCCTGGTATCAGTATCATCCCATCTTTCTGACCGATAAGCGTCTCGCCAAAGGACTAACCTTTTGGCAGACCTATGATGAGGCGATCGCCAAGGCCGCAAAAACCTATCAGGTAGATCCAGAGATCATAGTGGCCATTATCGGGATCGAAACCTTCTATGGTGGCTACATGGGAACCTACCCTGTCATCGACGCCCTTTACACCTTAGGTTTTCACTACACGCCCCGCGCCGACTTCTTCCGCAAAGAGCTGGCGCAGTTGCAGTCCTTAGTCAAAGAGGAACGCCTGGACCTCGCCGAACTCAAAGGTTCCTACGCGGGTGCCATGGGTTATGGCCAGTTTATTCCCTCGAGCTATCGTCACTACGCGGTAGACTTCAGCGGTGATGGCCGCCGGGATCTGCTTGGCGATCCGCTCGATGCTATTGGCAGTGTTGCCAACTACTTTCACCAGCATGGCTGGCAAAAGGGCGCCTTGGTGACCCTACCGCTGACCACGCACCAGCTGCCTGCCCACTTAAAGACCTGGTCAGGTGAAAAGCTCTCTTACAAGGTGGCCGATATCCTGTCACCAACCATTGCCCTGGCGCAGAATGTCGATTTAGATGTGCAGCAACCAGCGCTCCTGGTAGAACTGGTGCAAGAAGACCGCAACGATTACTGGCTGGGACTGAACAACTTTTATGTCATCACCCGCTATAACCGCAGCCCGCTCTACGCCATGGCGGTTTATCAATTTAGCCAACAACTAAAAGAAGCTTATGCGAACCAGTAAAGGCCTCCCCCTACTGACCTTAGTCCTGCTATTAATCGTTGCGGGATGTTCATCTCAGAGCGGCAGCCGTTATAAGATTGCCGACGATTTGGCACCTAAAGATGCACCCGATGTCTCTAAGGTGGAGGATGCACACCCCAAGTTTGAACCCTATAGTCGTGGCGGCAACCGTAAAGAGTATACCGTCTTAGGTAAGACCTACCGGGTTCTCGACTCAGGCAAAGGCTATCAGAAGACAGGTATCGCCTCCTGGTACGGTGCCAAGTTTCATGGTCACCTTACCTCGAATGGCGAAACCTATGATATGTACTCCATGTCTGCAGCGCACAAGACGTTGCCGCTGCCCAGCTATGTCAAAGTGACGAATCTTGCCAATGACAAGACCGTCATAGTGCGGGTAAATGATCGCGGTCCTTTCCATGACAATCGGGTCATCGATCTCTCCTACGCCGCCGCTCATCGTCTGGATATGCTCAAGACGGGCACCGCCAAGGTGAAGCTTGAGGTGATTTATATCGAAAACCCAGAGTCGGTTGCACTGGCGGCGCTCAAAAATACCAAACTTCACTATGTGCAGGTGATCGCCTCATCCGATAAAGGGCGTATCGATCATCTGGCGCAAACCTTGGCCGACCAATACCAGGTCAAGACCCGCATACAACAAAACGGCAATCTCTACCGCTTACAACTTGGCCCTATAGGCCGCCAACAGATCGCCGCCCAGCTGCATCAAACCCTGCAGCAAAACGGTTATCCCCAAAGCTATCTGGTGACCGAATAACATCACCACCCTAAATCAGTGAGCTTTTCCGTAAGATTAAGGAACCTTCACTGATTTCGGTGGTCGACTAATGTTATACTCGCCCGACATAGCGCCCAAATTTTTGCATTCAACCAAAAGACGTGCCTTGAAAATATGAAATTATTGAATCACAGCTTCAAAACACTGCTCCTTGTCTCCTCACTCTCCTTTACGGCGGCCAACGCGGCACCCGTTGTTACGCCAGATGCACCCAAGGTAGCGGCAAAAGCCTTTATCCTGATGGATTACAACTCAGGACAGATCATCGCCGAAGAGAATGCCTACGAGAGCCTCAACCCCGCCAGTCTGACCAAGATGATGACCAGCTACGTGATAGGTCATGAGATCAAGGTAGGTAACATCTCACCTGAAGATAAGGTCACCATCAGCAAGAACGCCTGGTCGAAAAACTTCCCTGACTCTTCCAAGATGTTTATCGAGGTGGGTAAGCAGGTATCAGTAGACGATCTTAACCGCGGCATCATCATTCAATCAGGCAACGATGCCTGTGTGGCCATGGCCGAGCACATTGCCGGTACAGAAGATGGCTTTGTCGACCTAATGAACTCCTGGGCCAAACAGCTGGGCATGCGTGACAGCTACTTCGAGAACTCTCACGGCTTAGACTCTGAAAACCACAAGACGACTGCCTACGACATGGCACTGCTGGGCGCGGCGCTGATCCGCGATGTTCCTGAGGAATACCGCGTCTATTCAGAAAAATCTTTTACCTTTAACGGCATCAAGCAATATAACCGTAACGGTCTGCTGTGGGATAAGAGCCTAAACGTCGACGGTATCAAGACGGGCCACACCTCAGGAGCCGGTTACAACCTAGTGACCTCTGCCACTAAAGATGGCATGCGCTTGGTATCTGTGGTTATGGGTACCGCCAGCGAGTCTGCACGTAAAGCTGAAAGTAAAAAACTGCTGAACTATGGTTTCCGCTTCTTCGAAACGATCACGCCTTACAAGGCAGGTGATAGCTTTGTGACGCAGAAGATCTGGTATGGCGACAGAGAGTCGGTGGACTTAGGCGTTATTACCGATACCCCTATTACCATCAATCGTGGTCAGGCCAAAAACCTGGAAGCCAACTATGAGCTAAACAAAGAGCTGACCGCGCCAATCGCCAAAGGCGAAACCGTGGGCCGCATCTACTTCCAGCTTAACGGCAAAGATATCGCCCAGTTCCCACTGGTTACCCTGCAAGAGGTCAATGAAGGTAGTTGGTTTAGCAAGCTCATGGACTACTTTAAGCAGATGTTTGCCAGCTGGTTTAGCTAAAAACACCTGGGGTTAACGCCCCTATATTAAAAAGTCACCTAAGGGTGGCTTTTTTGTTTTTAGCCTCCGAGGGTTGAATTAGGTATAATGCCCCCCATTTTATAGCCATTAGATTGGGCAAGAGATATACCGTTATGTTAGACACCAAATTTCATGAACTTTTAGAGTTCCCAGCCGCCTTCCCCTTCAAAGTGGTGGGTGATGCCAGAGACAACCTCGCCGATGACGTAGTGGGTGTGGTTCAACGCCACGTGCCTGGCGACTATATGCCGACGTCTAAAGCATCAAGTAAAGGCACCTATCACTCTATTACCATCAAGGTGACCGTCCACAGCAAAGAACAGATCGAACTGCTCTACATAGAGTTAGCGGCCATCGAAGGGGTGAAACGCGTCCTGTAAAACGCCTTCACCCAAGTTCGAAATGTGATCTGTCTTACATTTCTTGATTTCGCGCGTATAATAAGCGCACTTTAATCCTGAGGGGAGAGGTTGCCCTTGAAAGATACGGTTTTACATATTCGCCATCTTGGACGCCAAGATTACGAATCGGTATGGCATGCCATGCAGGACTATACCGATAATCGCGATGAAAACAGCCAAGATGAACTTTGGATCGTAGAACATCCTCCGGTTTTCACTCAAGGCCAAGCGGGTAAGAGTGAGCATATTCTTAATCCCGGCGATATTCCCGTCATTCAAGTCGACCGTGGTGGCCAAGTGACCTACCACGGCCCAGGGCAACTGGTGGCCTACCCGCTGCTGGACATTAAGCGCCTCAAAATAGGCGTACGCCAACTGGTGACCGATATCGAGCAGAGTATCGTCAATATGCTCGCCCTATATGATATCCAAGCCTACCCCAAGGCCGATGCGCCCGGCGTCTATGTCGATGAGCGTAAGATCGCCTCTCTGGGTCTGAGGATACGTAAAGGCTGCTCCTTCCATGGCCTAGCGCTTAACGTCGATATGGATATGTCTCCTTTTCAACGCATCAACCCCTGCGGCTATGCTGGATTAGAGATGATCCAATGCAAAGCTCTCAACGGGCCCCAGAGCGTCGAAGAAGCTGGCGAAAAACTGATACAAACCTTTAGCCAAGAATTGGGCTATCAACATCTAGAACATCATCAAGGGTTAACAGACTAATATGACTAGGCCTGAAAGATTACAACCTGGAGTCAAGCTACGCGATGCTGAAAAGGTATCTCGTATTCCGGTCAAAGTCGTGCCTTCCGAGCGCGAAACCATGCTACGCAAACCCGATTGGTTGAGAGTAAAACTGCCAGCGTCAAATCAGCGTATCGTCGACATCAAGCAGGCACTGCGTAAAAACGGTCTGCACTCTGTCTGTGAAGAAGCATCTTGCCCTAACCTGGCTGAGTGTTTTAACCATGGTACGGCGACCTTCATGATCTTAGGTGCGATCTGCACCCGCCGCTGCCCTTTCTGTGATGTGGCCCATGGTCGTCCGCTGAAACCCGATGCAGAAGAGCCGGTTAAACTAGCGCAAACAATCAAAGACATGAAGCTTAAGTATGTGGTGATCACCTCAGTGGATCGTGACGATCTGCGTGACGGTGGTGCACAGCATTTTGCTGACTGTATCCGCGAGATCCGTAAGCTCAACCCAGAGATCAAGATTGAGATCTTAGTGCCCGATTTCAGAGGCCGTATCGACGCCGCCTTGGAGATCCTGGCTACCGAGCCACCCGATGTCTTCAACCACAACCTGGAAACCGCACCTAAGCATTATCGTAAGGCGCGACCAGGGGCAAACTACCAATGGTCACTGGATCTGCTGAAGAAATTCAAGGAACAACACCCACATATTCCGACTAAATCGGGCTTGATGATGGGACTGGGCGAAACCAACGAAGAGATCGCCGAGGTACTGCGTGACCTACGTGCCCATAATGTTGAGATGCTGACACTCGGTCAATACCTACAGCCCTCTAAATTCCACCTGCCGGTTGAACGTTACGTACCGCCAGCTGAGTTTGATGAACTGAGAGAGTTTGCTGAAGAGATTGGCTTTACCCATGCAGCCTGTGGACCTATGGTACGCTCTAGCTACCATGCCGACCTTCAGGCTCAGGGAAAAGAAGTTAAGTAATTCTGCATTACCTCTACACAAAAATAGCGCCAAATGGCGCTATTTTTATATCTAAGATCTATCTAAAACAAGAGCTCCATCAAGATGGCATCCTCTTTACCTTGTTCCAGCTGGTAATAGTTAGGGCGCATCCCTGTCTGAACAAAGCCCATTTGGCGATATAAGGCGATAGCCCGTTCATTAGAGGCCCTTACCTCTAACATCATACGTTCGGCTCCCTGGGTCGCTGCCAGCTCGATTAATGCCTCCGTGAGACGCTTGCCTAAACCTTGTCCCTGAGAAGTGGGTCTGACACAGATATCCATCAAGGTGGCATCTTCAAAGAGTTGATGCAAAATGGCAAACCCTATGAGCTCCTCATCATCGAACAGGCCGATAACATGGTAGAAACGCCCAAAACAGGTCTCAAGGTTGGTCAAAGACATTGGGAAACGATGACAGACGCTCTCCAGCTCATGTAAAAGCGGAGCCTGTTCTCGATTAAGGGTTTTCAGCGCTAAGGTCATTGGGCATTTGCCTCCCATATCGCCTGCCACAAAGCACGTTTGGCCTTGCTCTGCTGCTCTAAAACCGCCAAAGGCGCCGAGCTAATGACACAAGCCACCTTAGGTAATCTGACACTGCGCATATCCCAAAATACCTCTTTAGTACCGCTCAAGGTATCGCTGATGACCACCTGCTTTTCCTGTTCAGGAAAGAGTGTCAACACTTGGCGTATAATAGGGTGCTCGGCTGAAACACTTGCGCCCCTGTCTACCAAGATCGGATAAAGGGGGAGATCAGCACCTTTCTCTACCCAACGGGTAATGCCCATAGCATCTAAATATGCACTTCTTTCCAAGTCGCCTCCCGACAAAAATCATCCCCATAAGGATACCCCTTGGCACTACCTATGTCACTGTACGTAAATAATCAGGGAGGGTGAGTGAAATGATAAAGCTTAGAAAAGCAAAAAGCCGTTCATTTCTGAACGGCTTTTCTAGAATGTGGCAGGGGTGGCAGGACTCGAACCCGCAACCATCGGTTTTGGAGACCGCTGTCAAAACCAATAAAATCAATATCTTAATTTGAAGTCGTAGAAAATAAACCACCGATTTTAGAGCTATAACAGCTTGATTTCCCTTATTGTACGATTTTATTTTCTACCGCTTTTAAACAGATAAATCGCATAAAAATGGAAGTTCCCCCTCAACATTAACGCTAACGCCATGAAAAAAATTATTTTGACAAAAAAGATGAGTTAAGCGCCTCCTCAGTAGTGCAACCATTCTAGTGCTCCAAAATTTGCCCACACAGATACTACTTAGTGTTGCGGCTAAATCTGTCGTCACTAACCTTTTAAGGAGTACCTATGAAAAACAACACTATCGCTCTTCAGCTCATCAGACTAAGAGGCATCATTAAACAACTTTATAAAGTGATAAACATAGAGCTTGAAAACGTTAGCGATGTTCAACTCGGACTACTTGCTGAACAGGAATTTCTGCTCTACTCGGTTGAATCATACCTTGGCAAAAATGGCTTGAATGAAATTGAATGCGAACTTGTTTTGGAGTTCTTGTATCAATTCTTAATTAATATGCCACTAACGAACCTAGCTACTGAAGAGGACACATCATCCATTAACTAGGAGAAGCCATGAGCACCAACAAGTCACTATTCATTAGAGAATATCAAAGGAAATCGAAAAGTCCCTGGGATGACCACTGCACAGTTCTTTTGCTAGCTGAACAGCAAGGAGATATTCAAGGAACAATTGAACTAAGTTTTGGACAATACATCTACCAGCATAGGGATTCAGCAGGAAGAATTTTAGGTATCAGCGTTAGCAAGTCTATCCTAGAGGACTTTCCAGAGTTCACTTGCCAATATCTTGAGGGCACAGATATGTACATCATTCTCCTCTTGCTAAAGGAAGAGATCAGAACTTTCTGTAACTTGTTCAAACATGAGTTTTTGGAACTATACGGCCTCTATCCTAATGAGTATTTCGACCAAGCGGAGCAACACTGGGCAGACAGGTTAAATGATGACTTGTAACACCTACTAGCGAGCCAATTGGCTCGCTTTTAATAGATCACTTATACAGAAAATTTTACAGTCTACAAAAACACATATGAATCACCACGACCTCATTCAGTGTTGATTTAACTAAACAGGCAAACTGTCAATAACAAGAAAAGCATCAACAGATTGCCTTTACATGAAACGAAAAGCTACATCTAAATTTATAGAGTTGTAATCACGTCATCTAATGACAAACGCGCCTTTGGTAAACCGTAATTATAGTCTTCACCCTCTTTATGGTAGCCAATTGCTAACGCCACTTCACAGACATGACCATCTAATTCTTCTTTAAACTCTTCACCAATTAATAGTGAATCCACCCCTTCCATAGGCGTAGAATCAATACCTAAGCGAGCCAACGTGTGTAACAAGTTGCCCAAAGCGATATAAACCTGAGCTTTTGTCCAGGTACCGTTATATCCTACGTCATCTGTATTGGCTTCAGCAAAAGCGTATGCTCCCATAAAAGTGTTATACATCTCCGCAGGGAGATGGCCTGATGTAACTTCAGCATCCACACGTTTAGCGTATTTTTCTTTAGTAAATTTTGGATCGTAAGCCAATAAGATAGTATGCGAAGCTGCTTTCGCATGTGGTTGATTGAACTGATGAACATTTGCAAAAGTGTTGTGAAATCTGTGCTTGGCATCATCACTTTCGATGACAATAAATTTCCAAGGCTGAGAATTGATAGATGATGCCGATAAACGAATTGCTTCTTTAATAACAACCATATCTTCGTGAGAGATTCGCTTCTCTGCATCATATTTTTTTGTTGTATAACGCTTATTCAGATCTTTGATAATTTGATGAGACATTAGCCATCCCCATTTCAGTCAGTAAAAAAACCACTTAATTAAAAGTAATGCAAGCTTCGGAATGGCGGCCATGATATCAATTTGAAACAGATTGATAACTCACCACTTTCCACAATCACTTTATGGTTTTCATTGAAAATTAAACAAGCATTGCAGTGGCATAGTGAAGTAGTGGCGGCTCAAGTTTCTTATGGTATTACAGTTGGAGATATTCAAGTAGGAGAAAACATTATAGTCCATGATGCACTTGCACAAGATTTCACAATGGCACATGGGAAATGCTTTGACAACGATATTGAAGCTTTCATATCGCCGCACAGTGATACGTACGATGATTCAATAAACAGCAGAATTATTGCCGTGATAAAGAACATAATAAGCAAAAACAGCTGAACAAAACTGTATGTTTTTCCTAGTAAAAGCATCTCCTAACTAGAAGATGCTTTAATGCTCTTAACTTCTATGTATAGCTAAACAATGACTTACTTGGCAAAACCTCCTAGAGGCTTTAGCAGTAAAGGTGACAAAGCCGAATGCTTTTCACGTAATTCCTCAGGGAGATCACCAAGGTGAACCATACGAGTTGGCGTTGCAGCAGCTATCCAGCGCTCAGCATGATCATCCCAGTTTTGAATATGGATATATGATGATTCTAAATCTTTAAAACGCTCGTAAACGAGAATGTCACCTTCATCTGACATGTAGTATTGGTAGTTAAGGGTACCCTCTTCTGTTTTTGCACGCTCTACCTGTGAATTCATCACCTCTTTGAATGCTTCAAGTTGGCCTTCATTAAGCTTTGCCTCGACAATCCAACCAAAGTTTTCAAAAGTAGTTGTACCATCTTGTCGCTTTATCTCACTAGGTTCGATCTCTTCGCGAGCAAAACCACCTAAAGGTTTAAACCATAGTGGAGAAAGTGCTGAATGGCGTTTACGAACATCCTCAGGTAATTCACCAAGATGAAGCATACGAGTTGGGGTAGCAGCAGCCATCCAACGTGCCGCATGGTCGTCCCAGTTTTCAATATGCTCATGCGATGATTGCGGATCAACAAAGCGCTCATAAACTAAAATGTCACCATCTTCTGACATATAGTACTGATAGTTAAGCGTGCCAGTTTCGGTCAAAGCACGGTTTATTTGAGAGTTCATAACTTCTTTGAAGCGTTCTAATTCACCTTCATTTAATTTCGCTTCAACTATCCAGCCATTGTTTACAAACATAATTCTTCTCCAATTTACTTAGTAAGTTGCATTCTACTCATTTAGCGAAAATGGACGGCCATAACCAAACCTCTCCATACATAAGCTACACAAAGGGGAATGCGCTGTCGCTGAAGCTAATTTATTAGAGAACATTCGAGCAAACAATATAACAAAGCAGTGAAACACCATATACAAAAAGCATAAACTAACGCAAAAATTTAAAAACATAAAAAACATAAAAAAACAAGTAAGATGATAATAAAAATTAAACACAATAATATACAAAACAAATAAACTGATTAATAAGCAACACCTATTATCAAGACCACTGCGCTTTGTTAATCTTGCTCGTATATTTTGACAAGCGAAAATCATAACACTCGTACAGTCAGCTGGAGAAATAAGAATGCAATATGAAGGCAAGATTTACCGTCCGTGGACAGAAGCGCGTAGCATTCTGATACAAACAACACTTGGCTGTAGCATAAATACCTGCACTTTTTGTAACATGTTTGATGACAAGCGTTTCAAGGTGCGTGACATCAATGATGTATTTCAGGATATCGCTCAGGCACGTGCTTATTATCCTTTTGTTGAGTCTATCTTTTTAATAGATGGTAATGTAATGGCAGCACGTACAGATTATTTGCTACAAATTCTCGACAAATTGAAAAACACTTTTCCTGAAGTGAAAAGGATATCAATGTACAGTGGTTTAAACGACTTTAGACGTAAAACAGTGTCTGAACTTAAAGAGATCAAAGATGCAGGGTTAGACATGTGTTACTCAGGTTTAGAATCTGGAGACCCAATCGTACTTGAACGCATCAAAAAACGAATGACGGCTGAACAAGCAATTGAGGGTATGAGCATGGCGAAAGAAGCTGGCATACGAACACTACTGTCCTTTATTTTAGGATTAGGTGGACGAGAACGCTCTAGCGAACATATTGAAGCAACCACTGCAGTTCTCAACGTTACACAACCAGAGGAAATTGCTCCTATGGCATTAGCTCTACAACCTGGAACCTTGATGGAGCAAGAGGTACAACGTGGTGAATTTATAATGCCGACTCAAATGCAAGTGTTAATGGAAGAAAAGTACTTACTTGAAAACCTTAACATCGACACATACTATTGGGGAGATCACGGAAACAACTTAGTGCCACAAAAAGGCTATCTAATAAACTCGCGAAAGCAGTTTTTAGCAAACCTCAATCTAGCTATCGCAGCAAATCCGCTAGCACAAGACAAAATAATTCAAACCTACGCTTGGTAATCACTATTAGCGCAACGTAGGCCTTCAGTTAATGAAGGCCTCTTCTACTTACCAGTTACACCTTTCCTAGATTCTAAATTCATTTTCTCTTTAATCTCCGTAGTGGAATAGTCATTCCAATCAGGTGTTCTTCCAAAGTAATCAATGAAGAAATCAATAAATGCTCTCACTTTTGGGGCCAGTAAACGTGAGCTTGGATATACTGCCCAAATAGCTGAATCGGTAATCAGTGGGTATTCTGCTAAAATAGGAACTAACTCTCCTCGTTTTAACTCCTTGTGGCAACACCATATTGAGCTAACTGCAAGCCCAAGACCTTGAACACAAGCATCACGAACCGCTTCACCATTGTCAGCCTTAAACTCCCCTTGAGCTCTAACACTAATCGGGCCTTCTGGTGTAGCAAATATCCAATTATCAAATTCACTAAAATTAACAAACTGATGACTTGCAACTTCTAATGGGTGAGAGGGAACCCCATGCGCCTCCAAATAACTTGGCGCTGCACATAGAATACGCTTATCTTCCGCAAGTTTACGAGCAACTAAAGTAGAATCCTTAAGCTCTGCATTTCGAATTGCCAAATCAAAGCCACCCTCAACCAGATCAATAATTGAATCCGACATTCTGAAATCAACTTTGAGGGTTGGATATGCTTTCATAAAGGCTTTAATAGCGGGAATAAGGTATAGCCGCCCAAATGATGCCGGAGCCGAAATACGCAACACACCACTAGGTGTATGACTTCCTACACCAACAGATGCACATGCTGCATCGATGCTTTCAATAACATTTTCAGCATGTGGAAGAAAAGCTAGCCCTTCTTCAGTCAGAGAAACCTTGCGAGTAGTTCTGTGTACTAAACGGACTCCCAATCCTGTTTCAAGCTTATTGATATAAGAGCTTGCCACGGCAGGCGATAATCCCAACTCTTGCCCTGCAGAGCTTATATTGTGAGTAACGGCAAGGCGAACAAACAGCTTTACATGCTCAACATTCATAATATTAACGACCCCTAATATTACCCCTCCCAAAAGCCGCTACATTCATCACGAAGAACGAACGAACAACATTGGATAATGTCATCTCTCTGAATTTAAAAATTCTGAGCCTTTCTACTCATTCTATTTAATATAAAACAAAAACAATAAGCGCAACACGAACTTATTATATACATTATCTATAAAATGTTTATTGAATCTTCGATATTGTTGAAAAATTGGTAGGGCGTTAAATTTAATTCTACAACACGGGATTACTAGCCATCCCAACTATCGCTCAAGTGGGCAGTTAGCTTCTCACAGATGAAAACGAAGGAATAAACTATGTCTAATAAGTATTACTCAGTACTAGAAGTAACTCCAACCAGTCAAGACTGGATCTCTGATTACATAGGCACCGCAAACAAACTTGTGACCAAATACGGTGGAAAATACTTAGCTAGAACAAATAGCCATGAACGTCTTGAAGGCGACAGAGAAGATCCCGCACTACGAATCGTTATCGAGTGGCCATCTCGCCAAGCCGCCATTGATTTTATGAATGATCCTGAGTATGTTCCACACCTCAGAGCTCGTACCGCAGGGTCAGTAAGCCATCATGGATTAGTCGAAGCAAAAGACGATCTTGCATAGCTATAAAAGAAATTAGAAACGCTGGCCCTTTTTCGGCCAGCGTTTCATCATCTAACCAAATTAACAACCCCACCCTATGCGCTATCGTTTACACCTAACGGTAAGATCCCAGAAAAATTTAAACAACCTCATTTTGGACTCGCCCCAGAATCCTAGACATTTTAAGGCCTCATTTTGAGGTATTAGGGTGTCAATGAAATACGGGCCATTCCAGCCACAACAAAAAGCTAGTTAGTCACTACAAAAAGCAGCCTCAACTAAGCTACCATTAGGCGATGACATAACTTACCCTGATTCTAAGAATTTTACCTCAACGGTAAAGCAAAGTAGATAAAAGGAACACTATGAACATCGAACATCTAAGACTCTTTGTTAGAATTGCCTCGACGTTTAACATCAGCTCAGCGGGAAATGAGCTGGGATTATCACCCGCTGTCGCCAGTTCTCATATGAACAAACTTGAAGAAGCGCTTGGTGTTAGATTGATTAATAGAACTACTCGAAAAGTTTCATTAACTAATGAAGGCGAAACCTTTTTGCCTCATGCAGAGGAAATACTGGCTAGCATTGAAACTGCTCGTTCAGCTGTAGGCAGTGGAAGTATAACACCACACGGTACTCTAAGAGTTACTGCGCCAGCTTCATTTGGTCGCATGCATATTATCCCAAACCTTAAGGGTTTTTTAGACAACAATCCCATGATAAAGGTTGAACTAAGGTTCAGCGACAACGTTATTGATATTATTGAAGGTGGGTTCGATATTGCTATCAGAGATGCTGCATTAAATGATTCATCCTTAAAGGCACGAAAGCTTTGTGGTGACGATCGAAAACTTGTTGCTGCACCGAGTTATTTAAAAAAATGCGGGGAACCACGAACTCCTGAAGATTTATATCGGCACACTTTTATTAATCTAATGGGGATGAATACCTGGGTGTTTAGAACACCTAATGGCCATATAAATATTAAAACAAACAGTGTCGTAAAGGTAGATAACGGTGAAGCTGTGAGAGATGCCTGCGTAGCGGGGCTGGGCATCGCAGTTTCTTCCACATGGTGCTCCTACGAAAAGCTAAGAACTGGTGAGCTTGTAGAAATTCTGTCAGACTATCCCATAGAAAGCACAACTGCCATATGGGCTCTCTATCCATCTTCTCGATTTCTCGCCCCGAAAGTTCGTGCTTTTATCGATTACTTTGCAAACCTCTTCAGTTCAAGTCAAAATTGGAATTGTTCTTAAATTTCCATCGAGCGTTGGATAAAATTGAACTAATGCTCAACCTCTAATTTGATTGACTGACTTAGTTTCTTAACCAACATAATGTCAAAGTTGGGCGATAATCGCGAAAAATACAAGTACTCTTTGACTTGGCCCAACGATTCAACCAATCTGAAGTCGGCTAGTGGGAAATTTAATTCACTGGCTCCTGATTTCAATCCTGACAACCCAATGCGTATTGAACCAAATCTCTGTTTATGCAACATTAAAATTAATTGTTTATAATTTACCCCCACATACTTAACATCTCGTGATTTCAGATTGTTAAGACTTAAGTTACTCTCTGCTTGAACAGCTACTTGGAAATTAATTGCTGGGTTTACTTGCACAGTATTTTCAAGTTCAACTACAAAATACTCATCGCAACTGACAGTGTTAATTCGTTCTGCGAAATCGCTCAATTCCTCACGCTCCCAAACAGATAGAATATCAATCTGCCCTTTCTCAAGCATGAACAATGCTCTTTTTAAAGGAAGTAATATATAAGTAAACTTGAGACCTGATTCTTTCTCCAACTCTCGATACCTGTCAATTTGAGTACCGCGGATTACCCCTGACTCTTCATACCCCCAAGGTTTTACATCAATAATACCAACACGTAGTTGCGATATACCCTCAGCGGATTTCCCCGACAAAGCTAATAACAAAAAGACCAAAAAAATTTGCAAAGCTACTTTCATAAATCCTCCTCCAATTAAACAATGGAGGGACATGTGAATCGCCACTACTTCACTAGTTCACTAGACGACTTTTAGCCTCATAAAAATACTGACGTTCATACTCTAACGGTGATAGCCCATTATTGGAACTATGTTGTCGTTTCAGGTTGTAAAACATCTCAATATAATTAAATACATCCATCTTAGCATCATCCCTTGTAGCATAGATTTTTCGCCTAATCCGCTCTCGTTTCAGTAGTTGAAAAAGCTCTCTGCCACAACATTATCATGGCAATTCCCTCGACGACTCATGCTACCTTCCAAACCATGAGCACTCAGAAATTCACTCCAATCATGACTCGTGTACTGGCTTCCTTGATCTGAATGCACTAAGACTCTTTCATCTGGCTTACGACGCCACACCGCCATCAGTAAGGCATCTAACGCAAGCTCTTTGGTGATCCGACTACCCATTGACCAACCAATGATGCGACGTGAAAACAAGTCCATCACCGCCCCAAGATAGAGCCAACCTTCAGTCCTTGCTTTTAAATGGGGTTGATACTAAGGTTCATTCATTAGTGCAACGGCTGGTTCTTTTGAAGGCAATCAACGTAACATTACCGAATCAGCATGCCCCCTCCATACGCTCATGACTTACAGCCCACGCAATATATTTACCACCATGCTTCTTTACAAGCAGGTTTGCTGTTCCATATAGTAAGCGCCCCAAGCACCAGTTGTAGGTGTAACATCAAGCGCAGAATCATGAGAATCTTCCTTTCCCTAAACACTTCATAATCTGAATAAAGTCTGCAATTGTTGATAAAACACGGTTAAATCCGAGATCGGCTAATGCTCAGGATTTTTCGCAGTCCAAGCCTGATCTGACACCTGTGCATTTGGATCCACGGTTCTTTTTATCAAATCTTCTAAATCGAAATGATGTTGCTGGTATAGTGCCAGGTAATTTTTCTCTTCATTTCGGTTCAAGTGCAGTTCGGGCATCATATCCTTGTCTTTTTGCTGAAAAATCTTCATAAGACGATAAGTAGAATGGGGATCGCAACCTAGTTGATTTAGAACGTCCTGTCCGATCTGAAGAGCGCTGCCAAAGGTTTCCCTATGAATGTTTTTTACTCCTTTATCCATCATTTCAAACGCAGCTTCACGATCTCTTACTGCTACAACCACTTTTAACTTAGGGTAATGTTTGTGACACAAGTCCACCAACTTACTTGTGTTTTCTTGAGAAATAGCAATAACCAATAACTCTGCTTCGGCAGCTCCTGCTGATTCCAACAGATCAAGACGCGTAGCATCACCAAAATAAACTTCAAATCCAAACTTTCTTAAAACTTCTACGTTGTTGGCGTCATGATCTAAAATGACGGGCTTTATGCCGGCAGACAGCAGAAACCTACCAACGTCTGTACCCATTCGTCCAAATCCTGCCAAGATCACTTTGTGATCTTTACTGTTAATAACGTCATCTAATGTTTGTTCTACCGGAGTCCCCTTTTCCAGACCGACTTTATCCCATATCAAAAAGAGTAAGGGAGCAATAAACATCGAAATGACAACCGATGACATGACGGGATCTATCAGTGATACAGGCAGTACCCCTTGCGTTTTGCTGACTTGAAACAGCACAAACGCAAACTCGCCACCTTGAGCGAGTGAGATTGCGAACAATCTACGCTCACTGCTCTTCAAATGAAACAATTTGCCTACAAGCAAAAGCACAGACCACTTAATAATCATTAGAGCGATGGTAATCGCTG
This sequence comes from Shewanella marisflavi, assembly GCF_002215585.1. NCBI lineage: Bacteria > Pseudomonadati > Pseudomonadota > Gammaproteobacteria > Alteromonadales > Shewanellaceae > Shewanella > Shewanella marisflavi. The sequence continues at coordinate 1,052,874 of NZ_CP022272.1, read as the reverse complement.
CAATTAGCACCGCGCTGTCGGTTATGTACTCAAAGTTTAAGCTTGCTCCAATAGAGATAAAGAAGATTCCTAGTAACAATCCCTTGAATGGCTCAATGTCACTTTCTAACTCATGTCTATATTCGCTATCAGCTAGTACCACACCAGCCACGAAAGCGCCGAGGGCCGGTGATAATCCGACTACAATCATCAACACTGATATACCTATCACCAATGCAAGTGCTGCTGCTACAAATATTTCTCTAATACCAGTTGAAGCGATAGCTCTGAAAAATGGACGGCATGCAAACTTTCCAATAACAAGTACTAGTAAAATAGCGAGCAACGTTGCAATGAATTCCGCATATGGAGGGAGTAAACTGAAATCAACAAGCTGTTGTTTACTTTGCTCGCTATTCTCCACAGCCAATGTAGCCAGCATCGGAAAAATTGCGAGCATCGGTATAACAGCCAAGTCTTGAAACAACAAAACCGAGAAAATTGACTTGCCAGCTTGTGTCTCCATAAGCCCTTTCTCTTGTAATGTTTGCAGAACGATTGCCGTAGATGAGAGCGCTAGTATTAAGCTAATCGCAACGGCGTATTGCCAGTTTATAAAAAAGACCGCGAGTGAAAAAATGGCAAGAGATGTCAATATTACTTGCCCCCCTCCCATTCCAAGAATTGAAACTCGCATTTTCCACAATAATGAAGGTCGTAACTCCAATCCGACAAGGAAAAGCATCATTACAACACCAAATTCCGTGAAGTGCATAACTTCATCAACATCATTGATCAGTGAAAAACCTGCAGGCCCCACAACAATGCCAGCTATTAAGTAACCTAGCACCGAGCCTAATCCACATTTCTTTGCAATTGGTACCGCAATTGCTGCTGATACGAGGAAAATAAAAAGTTGAAGAAGAAAGTGTTCCATACTAAGGATTCCTGATGCGCTGGTTTATATTTGTATTTATGAATTCTTCGGAATCAAGACCACTAAAATCAAATTGAGAGTCACGTAACGCAATAAGTATTCGACGATAATTTTCCGCATGTGAAACAACTACTTCAGATTCCAGTCCGCGATGTACTCCGAGGATTGCGAATGGTGGAAGCCACGTTAAATTGCAAAGGTTTGCTGTAGCGATGAAAGGCGAAAGAAGCTCATTAATAGTGAATCGGTTAAATCCCCTTTCATGGTATGATTCAGAATCTCCACCTGCAGAGAGCGCATGAAAAACATACTTTCCTTCAAGTGCTTTCCCGCTGCTTCCAAATGCCCAGCCATGCTCTAGTACAAGGTCTAACCACTCCTTAATTATGGCTGGCGTCGAGTACCAATAAAACGGGTGTTGGAATACAATAAAATCATGACTCTCACACAAGTTTTGTTCTCTTTTAACGTCAATCATGAAGTCCGGATAATTTGCGTATAAATCGTTGACCGTTACGCCAGGTAAGTCCTCAATGGCTTCACGTAAGGCAATATTAATATTTGAACGAAATTTTGCAGGATGCGCGAAATTAACTAGTACCTTTTTCATATACTCTTCTCAATGGAAAAACCATGGCTGCAACCAATCTTAATGTTGAATAGCAAGAAAAGGGGCCACTAAATTATTCAAAATAGTTATTAGCACTTCGCCGGATTTGCTGTCTTTTGCAAAAGGGTGTGGCTCTCTAAACTGAGCGGTGTCGTTGTCAAAGTACTGGCCGGTTTTTCCAGTGAACGATTTACCTAGGGAAGCTTCCACAAGTACTTTCGCACCTATATTAAGATCACCGCCATTGACTCCATATGCGTCTCTCACCATTTTGCTACCCAACATCGAGGCAGGATTCACTGCAAAAATTGAAGGACCGCTGTTTTCAAACTCTTTTGATACATACCGTGTCCACATAGTAAGCGCGAGTTTACTTTTGGCGTATACAACTCCATCTGGCATTAAACTTACTGAGCATAGTTCGTGCGGTTCAAAAGGAGCTTGGGCTGCAGACGACAAATTAACAACACGACTGGAATCATTCATCACTTTCAACAATGCACGAGTGAGTAAGTATGGAGTGATGACATTAACAACATAACGAACATCTAACCCATCTACAGATTTTGTTTGAGGGACCGAATAGACCCCAGCGTTATTAATCAGAGTATCAATATGACCATAATGCGCTTTGATGGAATCAGCCAATGAGAGAGTTTGTTTGAGGTCTGACAAATCGGCTTTAAACGTCTCGATCTGGATCTTATCGTTTATACCAAGAAGAACTGACTTAGTATTTTCTAATTTAGCTTGATTTCTTCCATGAATTCCCAAATTGTAGCCTTGTCCAGCAAGGAGCTTTGCAGTTGCCAAGCCAATACCATCAGTAGAGCCAGTTATAACTATAACCCTGTTCATTTAAGATTCTCCTACTTTCAGATGATTATTCTCACAATGGAAATTGAATTAATATCTCCACCAAAAATTAACCACTTTTAAAAACCTGCCCGTTTGCACTGCAGTATTGATAGACGTAGTAATCAGAATATCTTCAGTGTGTTGATAAGATAATGCTCTTTTATAGATAATCACTTTTTACCATCAGTTGATAATAAAAAAATCCAATCTGTGTCAATTGATGTTAACTGTGGGTGGCTAAAGGGCTTTTCAAAACGTAATTGTTCTTTGGTGTGACAGAGTGAAATGACTGGTGAGCATGATTTGATTATGGTCGCGGCTGGCGCAGGTGAGAACGTTACAACTATTCGTGCCGCTCACCAGAGACTAAAGACAGCTTGTTTAGGAAAATAGCGTGATAACTAATGGTGCGGCAGTACTTGGTGATACTAGCTTAAATTTTGGATAAACTCCATCAAAAGCACTTCTTAAATCCTCCTACATATATTCTGAGGTAAGTGAACACATAGAGAAGTTGTGGCGATTTAATCTGAGCATTAGTGAAGCATTTCATGAAGCTGCATTGTCAATGCATCAACGCATACACCAAGTCATATTAATCATTTTAAATCGATAACTTAACCAACGAGCAACGTCTTAAGAAATCATCATTTGGATGATTTAGGTTGCTTTTCAGAAATTTATGTTGTGCTCCTTTGAAAGCCAATACTCAAGATCAATCATCATTTTAAAATATTTATATAAAGTGATTCCTCTTTTTTCTTAATTACAATCTGGATGGAAAGGGTCTAACATTTCTTCCGTCATGAGGTGTATTGCTTCAACTAGTAAAGCGTTCATCAGAGACAACTTAACCGCCACGGTATTAATAAGAGTCAACAGAGAAAAATATGTTTGATAGCTTCGGCTAGATAGTAGAAGCAAAAATGAAAAAGGTGAACTAGAGAATTTCAAGAATGTTATGAACTCTCAGGTTCATCGCGCTTTAACGAAAAATGGAACGTTCAATTATCAATATTAGATTTCAGATGAGGGAGAGGTTGTGGTTTATGAACGCCTTGCTGATACAAATGCTTCTCATGAACATATCGAAAACTGGGGTACGCATGCTGAGCGATGGATTGCAGCAACTCCAACGAGAATGGTGCACCATGGCGAACTACCTATTGAACGGCGTGAATAACATGCCGCACTTGCCCCTCAACTTCTTAAACCACTCGGTGGTTTTGCCCCCTAGAAAATGAGAATGACTCCCCACCGTGAGAGTCATAACCGTAACTAAACGAATATTAGGAGATAATATGAACTGCTTTCTTAAAATATCGATTGTAGCTCTGGCCATAGTAAATTTCAGTACAGCTAATGCCAATGACAGGCCAATATCTAATAATGCGAATTTGCACAAGACGAGGTTAGTTGCAGAATTACCGCTTTCTTTTAACTCGCCGGCGAGTTTTGCGCTCGACAGTAGTAACAATATACTGTTTACTTCACCAAATCTGCACAATGATCTGTTTTTAAAACAAGGACTTTTAGCTAAGCCTGCAGTTCCTGTAGTTGGCTTAATTGACAAATCAAACAAGGTCTCAACGTGGTATGAATTTCAACCTCAAGATATGGAAACCAGTAGCCATACGGTAGTCCCTATGGGGATTGCAAAAGGACCTGATGGAAATATGTATGTGGCTGATATGCAGCTTTGGGCTGGTGGTGAATCACGGATCCTTCGAATTAATGTCAAAAATGGCAAAGCTCAAGATGTAGATATTGTTGCTACGGGCCTGTCATTTCCAAATGCACTCGCTTGGAAAGGAAACGATTTGTTTATTTCTGATACTGTTCTTTCATCAAAAAAAGGAAAACCAACTATTAGTGGAGTTTATCGCATAAAACTTAAGGAATTGAATTCAGATAAACCATTAAAAATTTCCTCTTTTAAGAGGGACGAAGAAACTGATACTCACCTTATCAAAACATTCGAATCAGACGGAAGTCTTGGTTTTGGCGCAAATGGATTAGCGATTGATGATTCCGGAAGTTTATACGTTGGAATTATGGAAGAGGGAACAATTTACAAAACCATATTGGACAGTCAAAACAACCCTGTTGAAACTGTATTGTTTACCAAAGGTTTAGTTGCACCGGATGGCATCCAATGGGATTCTGCCACTAAAGCAATGTACATAACTGATTTGTTTACTAATTCTGTATACAGCATTCAGTTGAACGGTGAGCTAACCCTGTTGGCCCAAAACGACGACACCACAGGGGTGGGAGGTCTGTTGGATGCTCCAGGTGAGGCTATCGTTCGTGGAAAGGAGGTATTTGTAAATAATTTCGATGCGGCGTTTAATGTTCCATCGATGGTAAATACAACTCCAGACGCCCCAGTTACCATTTCAGTTTTTTCACTAGATTAAGTTAAGGGGCAATGCATTTGGTGTTGCCCAACCTAGTATTCACGTCTTCACCTAATAACACTAATTCACTGGTCGCTCTCTTTTGATTTGACTATTTAATCGACAAAAATTAGTGCTTTAAATTATTTAGTTTTAACTGATAGTGTTTCTTCTTTCGCCTAATGTGTCTTCGCGTTTTTATATAGTAGATTAAGAATATTAAAGGTTCTTGAGATGAAAAATTTATGTCTGTTAATCAATTACTATTCGCGCGTTCGTTGCCATTGCCCAGCCGTGAAGCAATGTTACAGAGAGCTGAGTCAGTACAAAAATTTTGGAATAACAATAAACAGGTATTAAAAGATGCTTGGGGCGAGTGGGAAGAAACTGAATCAAGGCTTCGAGTATTTCCTGATGATTCAGTGTTAGATAGTCAACTCCTCGACGCTGTAACTAAGGCATGGAAAGACCCCAGCAAAGAGATTCAAGTACGTGAACTTTGGAAAGAGACTTCGAGTGGAGTGTATCAAGCCCAATTTTTTGATCCTGAACGATTGATTTTATTACGCGATTATCTGGACAAAGCGTTTGATTCAAAAATTCCTGTTCGTCCACCATATGGAATTGTCTTAAATCGTAAGGGCGCTATGCTAGATCCTCGTTCTGAAGGCTTTCTTGCCGCCCCCAAATTCCAAGAATTTTATCGGGATATTATTGACCGTTTCATGCGACCGATTGCCCGCATGCTGTTTCCTGAAATTGTAGGATTCGATAGTCAGTCGTTTGGTTTCTCCATCCAATATCAGGCCGATATGGATACTTCACTTCGCCTTCATACTGATGCTTCGACAGTTACTTTGAACGTCAATTTGAATTTACCAGGTGAAGAGTATTCGGGGTCGGAAGTTGACTTTTATGATCCAGCCACGGGGAAAGTAAATCGTCTAGCTTTTGAACCTGGTGTCGCGATGTTACACCGAGGGCATGTCGCACATGCAGCACAACCAATACTTCGCGGTGAACGCACGAACATTGTGTTGTGGCTGTACGGTACACAGGGAAAGCTCCCTGCTGAGGTGACTGTTAATCATATGGTTGATGCAGCACAGCGTTGGCAGGTTCCAAATACACCACTTGATTCATTTGCTCCATTTTAATATAGGGAAAAGTCACTAAAAGTTAAGCCGATAGGTCGAATATTACTGATTTCACCACTGCGTAAGCAGTTAATTGTTAAAATTATAGGATTTAGAGAGGAAAAAAGTGAAAATATTATTGATTGGTGCAACGGGCACTATTGGTAAAGCCGTAGCTGATGAGCTAAAAGAATTTGAAGTCTTACGAGTAGGTCATTCTAAAGGCGAATACCAAGTCGATATTGAAGATAGAAATTCTATTAAAAAACTTTTTGAAACCGTTGGTTGTGTTGACGCAATTATATCCACAACTGGTTTAATAGCGTTTGGACCGATCGAGGAGCTTAGCTATGAGCAGTTTGAAACAACGGTAAAAAGCAAAATACTGGGCCACATAAATTTGTTTCAAATTGGCCATCATTACTTAAATGAAAAAGGAAGTATTACATTTACATCGGGCTATCTGGCACAAAACCCTATGCCAGGATCGTCGGCAGTAAGTTTGGCCAACGCCGCCTTAGATGCCTTCGTTAAAGCAGTTGCCCTGGAAATGGGAGAAAAAATCAAAATTAACACTGTGAGCCCTCGCTTTGTTAAGGAAACGATGGAACTCATGAATATAGATAGCACTGACGGTATATCTGCAGCCAACACCGCAAAAGCTTATAGATATGCACTTTTAAATGAAGTTTCTGGAAAATCTCTTGATGTAGCAGACTATTTGTAACTTGAGTTTTTTTTAGCTGATTTGCATTAATTCAGACTAGCTCTGCTCTTCAATTTCAAAATAAAAGAGTTATCCACTTTGATTAAAGGTGCTTATTCCATTGTCAAAGGTAATAAGAGGTTACTCTCATACTTGGAGTCGCAAATTATATCACCAACTTTCAATTACCTAACAATACAGGAAACGCAAAATTGAAAAATTCCCACTCATCGATATTACTTATCAATACAAGGGAGCGCGCGCCCTTGTAGATGATTCCTGTACCGAGGAGGTGTTTATCGTCTAGACATAGACACCCGACGTTTGAGCCAAAGTGTTCATACCGTCATCATCCTACTGTTCCTCTTTCTGGTAAGATGAACCGAGAAAAGACACCTAGTGTGTCTTTTCTTCGTTTTAGACTGCAGTTTAACTACCCGTAGAACATTTCTGAGAGCTCGGTGCAAAGCACAGTCCGGCAAATAATCGCTCTTTTGAGCAACTGGGCATCACTCTCACTAAGTAACGGCTTTCGGGTCGCCTTGTCGTATCTAGAAGGCATTTCCTCTAGCAACTCAGCATGCAACCGTTTTATATCGCTAAAGATGGAGAGTGACTGAGAAAACAGCATGACCTTACCGTAATACCCATGCTTTAACCCATAGAGCCATTTCAACAATATGGTTTGCCTGGTCGCTTTGGTTTTAAAAGAATGCTCCATCTCAACAGCGACTATAGTGCCATCAGGTTCGATGGCTATTGCATCCACATTGCGGACGTCATTTGACTTAAATAAACGCTTAAACTCAGGCTCCGTGACATAGGCATGCCAAAACGGTTTGTTTGCCCCTTCTTTGGTTTTATTGATAAGCCCCTTTTGCAAAATGTACTGCATCATAAGGTCGTGCATGATGGTGTTCTGATTCACCCTCAAGCTCGGCTCGCCCGAACGAAAATACACAGCAACTGAAAGTAACTCTTCGGCATATTTAGCGCCGGCATAATCAAGCAGGTATACCCGGCCATCCATAGAGCGATGTGTAATGACTAGACTCAATAGTTTTTCTTTTACCAACTTGTTTAAGTGCTCCAAGGCGAGTCGGTAAGGAATGGCATACATCCAGGCTATAATGCTAGGAGAAGTTAAGCCGAAGCGCGCCACGAGTTTGATGGTCACCATTCTTCTCATTTTACCTGTCTGGTTGTTGTTACAACCTGGAGCATATTGCATGGTCATATTGAGATACGGGTGGTACTTTTCTGCAGAGGTTCCTGCCTGCAATATGCTCTGATTGACGAGCTGCTGAGATTGAGAAATGTGCGTTTGCATGGGATACCTTTTTAGACAACGGATTAAGTGGTATCACTAGGTAGATCCCCCCCAGGCAAACAATCCCTATTGATAGAAAGGTCTCGATAATCATCACGAGGATCTGTTTCATCCCTATCGGAATGAAAATAGCGACAGAAGTCGCTACAAAGCCAGGCCTTGCCTGATGGCAGAACATCTTCGTTGTTCGGCCATATGTCTTGAAAGGCACGCCAGCTCTGATGACTCGTCATCGACCTGTCTTACGAGCTACGCTCTAGCCTTCCAAAGACATTGAACGCGCATGCACCGAGCTACGCTCTGTACTAACCGCATTTTCGCCGCTTACGACGAGGGTGAGTGTGCCACTCCTCTCCCCTCTTTCGACGCTCTGCTTTTCTGACGAAAAGACAAATGGTTTAGCCATCAATTTGTGCCAAATGTGAGGCTAAATTTTGCTGAAGCAAAACGTAAATACGGTTAGTACAGACCAGCTGTACATGCGCGTTGCTCCTTTGAATCGGGACTTCGTCCCCATTCAAATACGCCTTGAGTTGGCCTGTTTCACAGGCGCTTTTATTTACAAAAAATCGTGCCGATTGTTTGCTTTAAAGATATACATTCTGTGCTTAGCAATACTCAATTCCCGGTGAAATAAACGAATAAAAACTAGCAAAAACAGAAGCTAAACTAACAAAAAGCATCGAATAAAAAATGATGAAAAATGCTCTTGCAATCGCACTTTTTTTCATTAATGTCGAAAAAAGACCAAACAATAAACGACGCAACAGGAGCTTAATATGAAAAATGAATCACCGACTACACCTGCTGTAAATGTTGATGGCACCCCCATGATAAACGGTACCTATGTCGATGCCCAGGGTAAGCCATTTGGCGTAACAAATGACGATTCAACCTCTCATTCGATACAGGGTGACTTGAGCCTCAACACAATCGATAGCGGCTATGACGATTGCTTTGACTCGGGCTTTGATGCTGACTCCAGCTTCTGTGATTCTAGCTTTGATTCAGGCTTCGATTCCGGCTTTGGGGATACGTTTTAGTATGCGCCTAAAATTCGACATTGATTATTTTGCCGAAATATCACCACTACTCTACATAGTTGTCGTAGGTGGAGGTCTATTTGCGTGTTTAGTTATCTTTGAAACTAAAGCCAACTTTATAGCCTCTGTGTTTTTTGGCCTAAAATCTACTTGTGGGGGCTATCTCTATGAATATCGAAAAGCAACGAATCAGATAAAGCCTACAAGGTGGACTCATCTATGCTATGTCGCTCTGCGATTCATTTAAAAGGAAGAAAATCTATGATCATGCTGATACCGCTAACCATTTTTGTTGCAGGAAGTATCTTCCTGAGTGTTCACATCATAAACAACCATAAGAGAAATATAAAAACACCAGAATAAACAATGCCTCACAGAAACTTTTGTTAATGACAAAATAATGAGTGCCGAGTAGGTCACAATAGCGCGTTAAATGCTAGTGTTGACTATTCGGCCCTACCACGCTCATCGCTTTTTTAACAACTTCCTGCCCGCTTGTAACGACCAAACGTCTCAGAACGAGGGTAACTCCCACGTTCTTGTTTACTAAACTCACAATTTTTGGAAAAAAATTTTTTTACTCTAAAGTTCACCTCTGTCAGCTGCAGATGCTCAGAGCGAGGGTAACTCCCACGTTCATGTTTACTGAACTCACAATTTTTGGAAAAAAATTTTTTTACTCTAAAGTTCACCTCTGTCAGCTGCAGATGCTCAGAGCGAGGGTAACTCCCACGTTCATGTTTACTGAACTCACAATTTTTGGAAAAAAATTTTTTTACTCTAAAGTTCACCTCTGTCAGCTGCAGATGCTCAGAACGAGGGTAACTCCCAAGTTCATGTTTACTGAACTCACAATTTTTGGAAAAAAATTTTTTTACTCTAAATTCACCTCTGTCAGCTGCAGTTACGGCTGCACTGTAGAAGCGAAAGCATTCGCTACTTTTTGGATAACAACTCAGTCACTCATGACTGTTGGAGGAAAGATGAACATAACAGCGACACTGTGGGCCAAGGTCGGAATCCCTTGCGCCATCATTTTCACTTTACCGATTACAGCACTAAAAGCTAAGGGGGTTTGATTTTATGTCCATGAACGACCTGCTTATTCAGGCGCGCGCTGAGAACGCGCAGCTGCGAGTAAGTAACACTGAACTAGAGCAGCAAGTCGAAATACTGTTGCAGCAGCCAGAGTTTGACCTATCAACAGTGCATGTCTGCGAACAGGCAGTGCTCGCCAACCTGAAAAATACTTTTGAAGAGGGTGCGGTATGACGGATTCAAGCGAAATGCTCACAGAACAACAACTGATAGAGCTTACTGGTTACACCAAGGCCAGTGCCCAGGTCAAGCAGTTAAACCAGCAGAAAATTAACTACCACCTGCGCGGAGATGGTAAGCCGGTTGTCACCTGGACAGCAGTAAACTACCCGTTCATCAAACGAACTACAGACAATGTAAACCAACCAAACTTTAAGGCGATGAGATAATGAGAAAACGTAAACCAGAAGATCAATGGATGCCACCTTTTGTGTATTTGCACCGCCGCGGCGGCACACCTTCTTGCTACATAATAAAGGGAAAGAACTCAACGCAGAGCCTCTGCAAGGCAGATGCTACCAAAGCAGAGGTGTGGGCGGCCTTTGAAGCAGCAATAGAATCGAGTCTCAGCGTCTACACATTTGAGAAGATGGCCAACGACTACATAGTGTCAGCAACCTTTAAAGAGCTCGCGCCGCGGACTCAAAAAGACCGTCAGCGAGAGCTGGCCATGTTCAACAGAGTTTTTGGTGCCATGGAGCCCGACAGCATCAAACCTCACCACATTCGCGAGTACATGGATATGAGAGGCAATTCGAGCAAGACGCAGGCGAACCACGAGCTTTCGGCAGCAAGTGTTGTTTTCGCCTGGGGGTATGAGAGAGGTCGATGCAAGACTAACCCGGCAAAAAGCATCAAGAAGTTTAAGCAGAAGCCTAGGGACCGCTATATCACTAACAAGGAGTTTGACGCTTTACTCTCCTGTTGCGAAACCCGATTACGTCTAGCCTGCCAAATTAGTTACCTGTGCGCCGCTCGTCAAAGTGACGTGTTAGCCCTAAGGTGGTCCCAGATTGATGATGACGGGATCTTCATTCAGCAAGGCAAAACAGGCAAGAAACAAATTAAGGCTTGGTCCCAACAGCTAATTGAAACAATTAACGAGGCAAAAACATTGCACCATGGCGTTGCCAGCATTTACGTGATCAATAAATCAGGTGGCGGGAGGTTAACGGCAGATGGGCTTCGCAGCGCTTGGAAGAGAGCAATGGATAAATTAGCGGTGGAACATCCAGAGGTTGAACGCACATTTACTTTTCACGATATTAAAGCCAAAAGCATTTCCGATTTTGAGGGAACAATTCATGACAAACAGCATTTCAGCGGCCATAAGTCTACCTCTCAGGTACATGACTATGATAGGAAGGTGACAATTGTGCCGAGCATCGGCAGCAAAACAAACGCGCAAAGCCATTAAGAGTATTTCTAGGTTGGCATGCAGTTATTATATGTACAAGTTCAGTTAGTTTAGCCAATTTTCACGGCCATAAAAAAATCTATGTTTACCGAAAATCGGTAAACATAGATGAACTAGCTCAGACCTGAAATGTTCAATCATCAAGATTTCACTTGTGATTATCACTTAACTGATAATCACAAGTGAGAGAACAATAAACTAGCCTAACTAAAACGCATTACTTTGCTGGTTGTATGCTTTCGCTTCACGCTCTCTTCGAATACACCACGGACAACGAGTTTTCCACGCTGCTTTCTTCTGCAAAACAAGACTAAGCCTATTTTGCCAATTCAGGTATCTGTCCTCTGCCCGCCAAAAGCAACTAGTTGACGTTGAATTAGTTGCAAACAAATGACCGAGGCGTTTTCGTTCAGCCAGAAAAAATAGACAACAAATAAATTAATACTTCGTCAATACAACTAAAGCGGCGACCATCATACAAAAACATTAGCTCACTACGTCTCAAACATTTACGTGATTAATAAATCAGGCGGAAGACAGTTAACGGCTGATGGACTTGGCAACGCTCTAGCGACCACAAACCTCTGGTCAAAGTGATCACATACCACAGAAAGATAGCTATCGTTACTACTATCAGTAGCAAAAACTAGAATGAACATGCAGTTCTAAGACAATCATTTTCTACATCTTTTTCTACGCAAATAAAAACGGCTCGCCCATTTCTGAGCAAGCCGTTGTTTTATTTGGCAGGGGTGGCAGGACTCGAACCCGCAACCATCGGTTTTGGAGACCGCTGTTCTACCAATTGGAACTACACCCCTGTTGACGTGGGGCATTATGCTAAAACACCTCTCAAAGGTAAAGGACTTTTTATGCCTAATATGTTCAATTGCAGCTTTTTCATGCAAGAGAGCGAATATTCAGTCACTCCCCCTCTTCAAGAACTCGAAAACACAACATACAAGCACTTCAATAAAGGCAAGCTAACGCCTCATTTATCTCCATCAAACCGCTATCTACTAGCCTTATTAACCCACGTTAATCGCTATTACGCACTCAAATCGCATTTTTGCACAGCTATGTTAACTCAAATGAGCGGCTTACAGGAACTAAGGCTCCTAAGCAGCCTTCCTAAGTCGCTTAAGTCGCATTCATATCTTCACAGCTCACAGCGGCAACACCTGTTATCAGCTAGCCGATTCTGAGATAAAACCTGCACAGCACACTCCCTGATAAGAATACCGCCCAATAGCAACAGCACACAAAACTTCAAACAATTGATATAAATCGAAGCTGCAAGCTGGGGGCAAGGACATGAATGTGCCGAATGTCGTAAACGCAGGATGCAGTTTATGACCAAGCTCAGCGGTTGAAGGACGGCGAAAATAGGCACCTGTTATGGCCAGCTTCAAACCGATTATCTGATATTGACTCAACGCTCATCTCACATGGGGGCGAAAGGCATCCGCTAATCAAGCGAAGCTTGATGGATGGCTGTAGCGCGAAGCAGCTAGACTGCGAGCTGAGGGGCGCACACTGCGTAAGCAGCTTTGGGCTGCATGTGAAGGAGGTGCTTTCACAGAGCGTAGAAAGCAAAAAGCCCTAGCGATTTAGGCTAGGGCTTTTTGCTTTATTAGGCGCCTGGAAATGACCTACTCTCACATGGGGAGACCCCACACTACCATCGGCGCGATTGCGTTTCACTTCTGAGTTCGGGATGGGATCAGGTGGGGCCACAATGCTATGGTTTCCAGACAAATTCTTACTGGTTAATTCTTCGTCTGACGGCATTGTTTCCTCGCTGCAGTGCTCATGTACTCTAGTACACTCCGCGCCTCGCTTCGTTACGGCTTTGTCAGCCAAACAATTACCTGCGTAATTAACCAAAATAGTAAATTTAGAAAGCTGTTTGAGTTCGCACTTCAATCAAGTACTTGTATTCTTCTGATTCAGTAACCATTGCTTACGAAACCCTTTTGGGTTGTATGGTTAAGCCTCACGAGTCATTAGTACAGGTTAGCTCAACGCCTCACAACGCTTACACACCCTGCCTATCAACGTCCTAGTCTCGGACGGCTCTTTAGAGACCTTAAAGGTCTAGGGATGACTCATCTTAGGGCTCGCTTCCCGCTTAGATGCTTTCAGCGGTTATCGATTCCGAACGTAGCTACCGGGCAATGCCATTGGCATGACAACCCGAACACCAGCGGTTCGTCCACTCCGGTCCTCTCGTACTAGGAGCAGCTCCCTTCAATCATCCAACGCCCACGGCAGATAGGGACCGAACTGTCTCACGACGTTCTGAACCCAGCTCGCGTACCACTTTAAATGGCGAACAGCCATACCCTTGGGACCGACTTCAGCCCCAGGATGTGATGAGCCGACATCGAGGTGCCAAACACCGCCGTCGATATGAACTCTTGGGCGGTATCAGCCTGTTATCCCCGGAGTACCTTTTATCCGTTGAGCGATGGCCCTTCCATTCAGAACCACCGGATCACTATGACCTGCTTTCGCACCTGCTCGACGTGTATGTCTCGCAGTTAAGCTGGCTTATGCCATTGCACTAACCGTACGATGTCCGACCGTACTTAGCCAACCTTCGTGCTCCTCCGTTACTCTTTGGGAGGAGACCGCCCCAGTCAAACTACCCACCAGGCACTGTCCTCAACCCCGATTCAGGGGCCAGAGTTAGAACATCAACACTACAAGGGTGGTATTTCAAGGTTGACTCCACGAGAACTGGCGTTCCCGCTTCAAAGTCTCCCACCTATCCTACACATGTAGGGTCAATGTTCAGTGCCAAGCTATAGTAAAGGTTCACGGGGTCTTTCCGTCTAGCCGCGGGTATACGGCATCTTCACCGCAATTTCAACTTCACTGAGTCTCGGCTGGAGACAGCGTGGCCATCATTACGCCATTCGTGCAGGTCGGAACTTACCCGACAAGGAATTTCGCTACCTTAGGACCGTTATAGTTACGGCCGCCGTTTACCGGGGCTTCGATCATGAGCTTCTCCGAAGATAACCCAATCAATTAACCTTCCGGCACCGGGCAGGCGTCACACCGTATACGTCATCTTGCGATTTTGCACAGTGCTGTGTTTTTGATAAACAGTTGCAGCCACCTGGTATCTGCGACTGCCGTCAGCTTAGGGAGCAAGTCCCATCACCAACAGCAGCGTACCTTCTCCCGAAGTTACGGTACCATTTTGCCTAGTTCCTTCAGCCGAGTTCTCTCAAGCGCCTTGGTATTCTCTACCCGACCACCTGTGTCGGTTTGGGGTACGATTCCTGCTAACCTGAAGCTTAGAAGATTTTCCTGGAAGCATGGCATCAACTACTTCAGTTCCGTAGAACCTCGTCATCAACTCTCAGTATTAGGTACCCGGATTTGCCTAAGTACCCTACCTACAGTCTTAAACGCGGACAACCAACGCCGCGCTAGCCTAGCCTTCTCCGTCTCTCCATCGCAGTTAGCAGAAGTACGGGAATATTAACCCGTTTCCCATCGACTACGCCTTTCGGCCTCGCCTTAGGGGTCGACTTACCCTGCCCCGATTAACGTTGGACAGGAACCCTTGGTCTTTCGGCGTGGAGGTTTTTCACCCCCATTATCGTTACTCATGTCAGCATTCGCACTTCTGATACCTCCAGCGTGGGTTACCCCTTCACCTTCAACGGCTTACAGAACGCTCCTCTACCGCACCAGCGCAAGCGCTAGTACCCATAGCTTCGGTGTATTGCTTAGCCCCGTTAAATCTTCCGCGCAGGCCGACTCGACTAGTGAGCTATTACGCTTTCTTTAAATGATGGCTGCTTCTAAGCCAACATCCTAGCTGTCTAAGCCTTCCCACATCGTTTCCCACTTAGCAATAACTTTGGGACCTTAGCTGATGGTCTGGGTTGTTTCCCTTTTCACGACGGACGTTAGCACCCGCCGTGTGTCTCCCGAGTAGTACTCATTGGTATTCGGAGTTTGCAAAGGGTTGGTAAGTCGGGATGACCCCCTAGCCTTAACAGTGCTCTACCCCCAATGGTATTCGCTCGAGGCGCTACCTAAATAGCTTTCGAGGAGAACCAGATATCTCCCGGTTTGATTGGCCTTTCACCCCCAGCCACAAGTCATCACCGCATTTTTCAACATACGTGTGTTCGGTCCTCCAGTTGATGTTACTCAACCTTCAACCTGCCCATGGCTAGATCACCGGGTTTCGGGTCTACACCTTGCAACTAAACGCGCAGTTAACACTCGGTTTCCCTACGGCTCCGCTATTCGCTTAACCTCGCTACAAAATGTAAGTCGCTGACCCATTATACAAAAGGTACGCAGTCACGGTCTCAAGAACCGCTCCCACTGCTTGTACGTATACGGTTTCAGGTTCTATTTCACTCCCCTCACAGGGGTTCTTTTCGCCTTTCCCTCACGGTACTGGTTCACTATCGGTCAGTCAGGAGTATTTAGCCTTGGAGGATGGTCCCCCCATATTCGAACAAGATATCACGTGTCCCGTCCTACTCGTTTTCACCTAAAGTTAGTTTTCATGTACGGGGCTATCACCCTGTATCGCTGTGCTTTCCAACACATTCCACTAACACCCTCTAGGCTTAAGGGCTAATCCCCGTTCGCTCGCCGCTACTAGGGGAATCTCGGTTGATTTCTTTTCCTAAGGGTACTTAGATGTTTCAGTTCCCCTCGTTCGCCTCATTAAGCTATGTATTCACTTAATGATGACAGCTTATGCTGCCGGGTTTCCCCATTCGGACATCGTTAGCTCAAATGCTTGTTACTAGCTCGCCAACGCTTTTCGCAAGTTACTACGTCCTTCATCGCCTCTGACTGCCAAGGCATCCACCGTATACGCTTAGTCACTTAACCATACAACCCAAATGAGTTTCATCTGAGTCGCATCGCAACTAATGGTTTCAACTTTCGCCAAAAGAATACTCAATGCACTTGATTAAAGTGTGTTTTGAGAACTCAATTATTTTTTCGCGCTAATGCTACAAATAATCACGTACAAGTACGTCACTATCCCTTTCACATTAACACTATCAGCTTTCCAAATTTTTAAAGAACAAGCATCGTCGCTCGGACGTGCCACTCGCTCTAACAAGAACAAGTTATCTGTGTGAACACTCAACAAGCACTAAATCAATCGTATAGGTAAGGAGGTGATCCAGCCCCAGGTTCCCCTAGGGCTACCTTGTTACGACTTCACCCCAGTCATGAACCACACCGTGGTAAACGCCCTCCCGAAGGTTAAGCTATCTACTTCTGGTGCAGCCCACTCCCATGGTGTGACGGGCGGTGTGTACAAGGCCCGGGAACGTATTCACCGTGGCATTCTGATCCACGATTACTAGCGATTCCGACTTCATGGAGTCGAGTTGCAGACTCCAATCCGGACTACGACGAGCTTTCTGAGATTAGCTCCACCTCGCGGCTTCGCAACCCTCTGTACTCGCCATTGTAGCACGTGTGTAGCCCTACTCGTAAGGGCCATGATGACTTGACGTCGTCCCCACCTTCCTCCGGTTTATCACCGGCAGTCTCCCTAAAGTTCCCGGCATGACCCGCTGGCAAGTAAGGATAAGGGTTGCGCTCGTTGCGGGACTTAACCCAACATTTCACAACACGAGCTGACGACAGCCATGCAGCACCTGTCTCAGAGTTCCCGAAGGCACTAAGCTATCTCTAGCGAATTCTCTGGATGTCAAGAGTAGGTAAGGTTCTTCGCGTTGCATCGAATTAAACCACATGCTCCACCGCTTGTGCGGGCCCCCGTCAATTCATTTGAGTTTTAACCTTGCGGCCGTACTCCCCAGGCGGTCTACTTAATGCGTTAGCTTGAGAACCCAGTGTTCAAGACACCAAATTCCGAGTAGACATCGTTTACGGCGTGGACTACCAGGGTATCTAATCCTGTTTGCTCCCCACGCTTTCGTACCTGAGCGTCAGTCTTTGTCCAGGGGGCCGCCTTCGCCACCGGTATTCCTTCAGATCTCTACGCATTTCACCGCTACACCTGAAATTCTACCCCCCTCTACAAGACTCTAGTTTGCCAGTTCGAAATGCAGTTCCCAGGTTGAGCCCGGGGCTTTCACATCTCGCTTAACAAACCGCCTGCGTACGCTTTACGCCCAGTAATTCCGATTAACGCTTGCACCCCTCGTATTACCGCGGCTGCTGGCACGAAGTTAGCCGGTGCTTCTTCTGCGAGTAACGTCACAGCTAAGCGCTATTAACACTTAACCTTTCCTCCTCGCTGAAAGTGCTTTACAACCCGAAGGCCTTCTTCACACACGCGGCATGGCTGCATCAGGCTTGCGCCCATTGTGCAATATTCCCCACTGCTGCCTCCCGTAGGAGTCTGGGCCGTGTCTCAGTCCCAGTGTGGCTGATCATCCTCTCAGAACAGCTAGGGATCGTCGCCTAGGTGAGCCATTACCTCACCTACTAGCTAATCCCACCTAGGTACATCCAATCGCAGAAGGCCCGAAGGTCCCCTCTTTTCCCCCGTAGGGCGTATGCGGTATTAGCAGTCGTTTCCAACTGTTATCCCCCTCGACTGGGCAGTTCCCTAGGCATTACTCACCCGTCCGCCGCTCGTCAGCAAAGAAAGCAAGCTTTCTTCCTGTTACCGCTCGACTTGCATGTGTTAGGCCTGCCGCCAGCGTTCAATCTGAGCCATGATCAAACTCTTCAATTAAAGTTTTGGTGAAGCTAAAAGCTTCGGCTCAATGAATTCTGATTCATTTAAATGACTCGGAAGAATCATTTAAATGTTTGTACATATTGCTATGAACATTCATCGTTGCATTGAGATATAAATCGTTTTCGATTAACTCAACACCTGTGAATGTCCACACAGATTTCTTGTTTCATCTTGTTAAAGAACGTTCGCCTCATACTGGAGTCCAGCGGGCTAGGGCTGCGTATTCTACGCTTCTCCCTGTCGGCGTCAAGCGCTTTTTTCAAAAGTTTTTTCAGTGGTTAATTACTGTGCTTTCGCAGTGTAACTAACGGCTTAAAAACCCGAAGGCGCTTACCACCCTGACTCAACCTACATGCTTACTTACTTTGCTAAGCAGCGCCGTTTGCCGTGTCAGTGGGAGCGCATTATAGGGAGCAGAATCTTTTACGCAAGGGCTTTTTTGTCAAAAACACTTGGACGATTAAAATTCAACCAAAACCTAAGAGATTTCGCGAAACCTCATACACAAAGCCAACCCGCAAGCAACAAGTGACCAACAAAAAGCCTGTTGTCATACCTTGTCACTTCAGAAGCGGAAAATAAGTTTGGCACATAATAGTTCACTCTGCCAAAAATCTTAATCCAAATATTGGGGGATTTTAATTAGGGTCTGCATTCATTGCGCTTCGGTCTTGTCTGAAGCCTTAACTTGCGGCTCTTTGCTCACCAATTCAGGGGCATTATCAAGTTCAGAGTCATTCTCATCCCCCACGACATGGCTAACTTTGAGTTTTTTCACCTTACGTATTGTATAGACGGGGCCAGAAAGCGCATAAAGGCTAAAGGCGATAAAGAGAATGGTTGCAGGCTGCACTGACACCAAGACAAACAGGCCGACAAGCGCAAGAATGACGACAAAGTTCACCCGGCTACGCCAGTCATAGTCTTTAAATGAATAGTAGCGAAAATTACTCACCATCAATAAGCCGGCACACATGGTCATCACAACCACAAGAAAACTCACTTTGTCGCCACTAATTTCATAATAGGTTCCCGTCCATATCGCCCCTGCGATAATTGCCGCAGCTGCCGGACTGGCTAAGCCCTGAAAGTAACGTTTATCGGCAACGCCTACCTGAGTATTAAAACGGGCGAGTCGCAATGCCGCGCCTGCGCAATAGATAAAAGCTGCCAACCAACCTGTTTTACCGAGATCGGCCAAGGCCCAGTTGTAGGCAATTAATGCAGGTGCGACACCAAAGGAGACCATATCAGCCATGCTGTCGTATTCGGCACCAAATGCACTCTGGGTATTGGTCATCCTAGCCACACGGCCATCAATGCCATCGAAAAGCATGGCAACAAAGATAGCAATCGCCGCCGATTCAAACTGGCCATTCATTGACGCTATCACTGCGTAAAACCCGGAAAACAATCCAGCCGTAGTAAACAGATTAGGTAAAAGGTAGATACCGCGGTTCTTAACCGTCTCTTTGTTTAAATTTTGCATATACTAAGGAGCGAGGTTATCTTAATAAAATTAAAAGATAACACAGATTTAAGCTCACTTTTTATACGGACCTCTAATTGTTGGCAGATAAAAGCAGCCAAGCTCGATGCCAACACTGATATGGATACTATGATGATCGGAAAATTTTATGTCAGCGCACTATTAGGCCTTCTACTTTGTGCCCCTGCATTTGCAACCACTATCTATAAGTGGGTTGATGAGAATGGTGTCACTCACTATAGCCAGGAAAAACCACCTGAAATTAAGACAGAAAAGCTCTATAGCGAAGATATCGAACAACAAAAGGTAGGCTTTACCGCCCCTAAGGTTACAGAGAGACAGGAAGAACAAAAGAGTGAAGCAGCATTAGCCGCCGAAGCGATAACCGAAAAAGACAAAGCCCAGGCTAAGGCAATCTGTGAAAATGCCCAACACCAGTTGAAGGTGCTGGAGACTCATACGCGTCTCACACGTAAGAATGAGAAAGATGGTGAAATGGTGCGTATGACAGAGGAAGATAGACAATCAGAGATAGCTGCGCAGAAACAGCGGATTAAGCTTTTCTGCAACAAATAGCCAATCGATGCTATCAGCGACAGTCGGCCCAGGGCCGATTGTCGCCTTAACTTCAAAGGCATTAGCCAGTCACGAATTACCTTTTACCTTATACATAGAGCGACTGACTCCGTCTTGACATGCCTGTGTACCAGCATTCCAACCTTTATCAAATTCAGACAAGCCATCCAATACCTTATCTTTCATCTCATCAAGGGTGTCGGCTCCAGGGTTTCTCTTAAGATAGCCTGCGCTACGGCACCCCGTGTTATAGCCATAATGATAGAGGCTGTCATATTCCACGTTGCCCACCTCAATGTAGGATGGGTCGCTCCTCTGCTCTGGTGCTGAGCTGCACGCCGCCGTCAAAACGGCCATTGATGCCACTATTGCTAACCTTGTTTTCATCCATTACTCCTTCACGGCATAAAAACTCAAATGAGAAGATATCTACCCCTTGCAAATTAGTGCAAATAATGAACAAATGCAAAAGCTGGCTCAGATATAAAAAAGCCCAAACCTAAGTTTGGGCTTTTTTTCGAGACTCATTACTTACTGATGGAAGGATAACTCACCACCAGCGGCGTCCACCTTAATAGGTGTGCCCGGGAGCAACTGACCACTGAGCAGTTTTTGCGCCAACGGATTTTCGACCTCTTGCTGCAGGGCACGTTTTAGCGGACGCGCACCATAAACAGGGTCAAATCCGGCCTGGGCGATTAAGGCTAAGGCAGCTTCACTCACCTCGAGCTCAAAATCTTTCTCTGCCAGTCTAGCTTTCAGGCTATCTATCTGTATCTGAGCGATATGAGCAATATGTTCTGACTCCAATGGATGGAACACAACACTCTCGTCGATACGGTTTAAAAACTCAGGCCTGAAGCTATGGGTGACCACATTCATCACCTCGGCTTTCATCTCGGCGTAAGTCGCGATACCAAAACGCTCTTGGATCACATCCGAACCTAAGTTAGAGGTCATAATCACCACGGTATTGCGAAAATCGACCGTGCGTCCTTGACCATCGGTCAAACGACCATCATCCAGCACCTGCAGCAGAATGTTGAACACATCGGGATGTGCCTTTTCCACCTCATCGAGCAGGATCACCGAGTAAGGCTTACGTCTTACCGCTTCGGTCAGATAACCACCCTCTTCATAGCCAACATAGCCTGGAGGCGCACCAACCAGACGTGACACCGAATGCTTCTCCATAAATTCGGACATGTCGATACGTACCATGGCCGCTTCGGTATCAAACAGAAACTTCGCCAGCGATTTACATAGCTCAGTCTTACCCACACCCGTAGGGCCGAGGAAGAGGAACGAGCCAATTGGACGATTAGGGTCGGCAAGACCCGCTCGGCTACGTCGAATCGCATTAGCCACCGCATCTACAGCCTCATTTTGCCCTATCACCCGTGTATGCAACGCCTCTTCCATGTGTAAGAGCTTCTCTCTTTCCCCTTCGAGCATCTTAGACACAGGAATACCTGTGGCCTTAGATAACACCTCGGCGATCTCGACA
The DNA here is from genome assembly GCF_002215585.1 of Shewanella marisflavi. Classification (NCBI taxonomy): domain Bacteria; kingdom Pseudomonadati; phylum Pseudomonadota; class Gammaproteobacteria; order Alteromonadales; family Shewanellaceae; genus Shewanella; species Shewanella marisflavi. Next base: position 1,031,071 of record NZ_CP022272.1, on the reverse strand, counting down.
TCAGAGACCTTGTTACGCAGCAGCGTCATATCCTGCATCTCGGCCTGAGCAGCCAAGTCCAATTGCTTCTCAAGCTCTGGGATACGGCCATATTGCAGCTCAGACATGCGGGTCAGATCCCCTGCGCGCCTCGCCACCTCAAGATCCATACGCGCCTGCTCTAGATCCGCCTTTATATGCTGAGTGCCCGCCAATGCAGCCTTCTCAGTATGCCAAACTTCATTAAGTTCGGCGGCCTTGGCCTCGACCTCAGCCAGCTCGCTACGCAGAGTACTCAAACGGCGTTGACTGGCCTCGTCGCTCTCTTTGATCAAGGCTTGCTCCTCCAGCTTTAGCTGAATGGTGCGACGCTCTAGTCTGTCCAGCGGCTCTGGCTTAGAGTCTATCTGCATACGTATACTCGAGGCCGCCTCATCGATTAGATCAATAGCCTTATCGGGCAACTTCCGGTCTGAGACATAGCGATGAGACATACTGGCCGCCGCCACAATCGCGGGATCTGTGATCTCCACATGATGGTGCAGCTCGTAGCGCTCTTTCAGGCCGCGTAAGATGGCGATGGTGTCTTCGACACTCGGCTCATCCACCAGCACCTTCTGAAAACGTCGCTCGAGCGCGGCGTCTTTCTCAATATATTGGCGATACTCATCGAGTGTGGTCGCGCCAACACAGTGCAGATCGCCTCTGGCCAATGCAGGCTTAAGCATATTGCCCGCGTCCATGGCACCGTCACTCTTACCTGCGCCCACCATAGTATGCAGCTCGTCGATAAAGAGGATCACCTGCCCCTCTTCCTGCGCTAATTCATTAAGCACCGCCTTGAGGCGCTCCTCAAACTCACCACGATACTTGGCACCTGCCACCAATGCACCTAAGTCAAGCGACAGTACCCGCTTGTTCTTAATCCCCTCGGGCACCTCGCCATTGATGATACGCTGTGCCAAGCCTTCGACGATAGCTGTCTTACCGACACCGGGCTCACCTATGAGCACAGGGTTATTCTTGCTGCGGCGTTGCAGCACCTGAATGGTTCGGCGAATCTCATCGTCACGGCCGATCACAGGATCTAATTTGCCCTGCTCAGCGCGCTCGGTCAGATCTATGGTAAATTTTTTCAGCGCCTGACGCTGATCTTCGGCGTTAGGATCGTCAATGTTTTTACCCAAACGCACCTCTTCAATGGTCTTCTCAAGCAACTCCTTGGTGGCGCCAGATTTCTTCAAACACTGGGCCAGCGCGTCGCCGCCCTCTAGGGCCGCCAACACAAACAGCTCGCTGGAGATATATTTATCTTTGCGCTTTTGTGCCAATTTGTCACACAGATTCAGCAGGCGAATGAGCGCCTGAGACAGCTGAACATCACCACCGGTTCCCTCTACCTGTGGCAGGCGTTCAAGCTCCTGACTCAGCGCCGAGCGCAAGGTGCTTACCGAGATCCCCGCCTGGGTCAGAAGTGGATGAATAGAGCCCCCATCCTGATTGAGCAGGGCCATCATCAAATGAATCGGCTCAATAAACTGATGGTCACGCCCCAACGCTAATGACTGAGCATCGGAGATTGCTATCTGGAATTTGTTCGTCATACGATCGAGTCGCATACAGCCTCCTAAAAAATTAACGAATGAAGGAAACCTTCAGTGCTTTGTTAACAGTATAGATGGGGGCTTTTTAGGAGGATTCAAGCAATAAGGGCAAAGTTGGTGAAAAAATACGCTACTTTTCCAACCAAATAAACGAGGCCATACGACCGGTTTTCCCGTCGCGGCGATAGGAGAAATAATCGGCGCTCAAACTATAGGTACAATGGGGTAATTGATAAACAGCAGCAACGCCGAGTCGCTCGGCGCGATAACGGGCGATCCCTTGCAGATCCGCTAAATACTTATCCTTATTTGCCTTAAAAAAGGCTGCCGTATCGACATGCTGGGCCATAAACTGCGCCCTAACCTCACCACCCACTTCAAATGCATCCGGACCAATACAGGGCCCAAGATAAACCAGTAACTCATCGGCCGGTGCGTCAAACTGAGCTATAGCCGATTCGACTATCCCCTGACACAGGCCACGCCAACCCGCATGCACCGCCGCAACCTGAGTTGCACCTCGATCGCAAATCAACACAGGTAGGCAATCTGCCGTCATCACCACACAGACATGTTCGCCGCTGCGGCACAAGCTGCCATCGGCAACCCTATTTGCATCGACGTCGAGATCGATAACCTCTGTGCCATGTACCTGCTCAAGCCAGGCAGGAGCAGAGGACAAGCCAAGAGAGTGCGCGATACGCAGCCGGTTAAGCCGCACGCACTCAGGATCGTCGCCAACATGATCGCCAAGATTCAAGCTATCGAAGGGGGGAAGACTCACTCCACCCGAGCGCTGGCTAAAGGCCAGTTTTACGCCGGGGGGAATGAACCAATCGTCAGGTATCATTAATACTCTGCCGGATGAGCCTTGCTGTCTTCACGCAGGGCACGAGTTAGCGCCACCATATCCTCAGGGATAGGCGCCTGCCAGCTCATGATTTCACAGGTGAAGGGGTGAGCCAGTTCTAGGCGCACCGCATGCAGGGCCTGACGTTTGAAGTTATTCAGAACTTCCGTCAACTCTGGCGTCGCCTTCTTAGGCGGACGCGGACGGCCACCATAGACAGGATCGCCCACCAAGATATGACCAATATGTGCCATATGCACCCTGATCTGGTGAGTACGGCCGGTTTCCAGACGCAGGCGCAGTCGGGTATGGGCACGAAACTTTTCCGCCACGCGATAGTGAGTCACCGAAGGACGACCACTATGATGCACCGCCATATGCGTACGTTTAGTGGGGTGGCGCGCGATAGGCTCATCCACTACACCGCCGGCAGTCATGGTGCCTGAAACGATGGCCTCATACTCACGGGTGATCTCTCTCGCCTGCAAGGCGGACACAAGGTGGGTTTGCGCTTCGACGGTCTTGGCTACCACCATAAGTCCTGTGGTGTCTTTATCGAGACGGTGCACAATACCCGCCCTTGGCACGAGGTCAATTTCGGGACAATGATGCAATAGAGCATTCATCAAGGTACCGTCACTATTACCCGCACCAGGGTGCACCACCAAGCCAGCTTGCTTGTTGATCACCAAAATATGGTCATCTTCGTAGACAATATCTAAATCGATTGCCTGCGCCTCAGCCTTGGTTTCCTCCTGCAGGGTGGCTTCAATCTCAATTTCCTGCCCTTCAAGAACCTTTTCTCTAGGCTTAGTTTGCACCATACCATCGACGTAGACGGCACCAGCCTGTATCCACTCTTTAATACGTGTACGGGAATAATCAGGGAACAACTCCGCCAGGGTTTGGTCTAATCTTTGCCCGGTTTGTGTTGCTGTGATCTCGCTTTTTAGATTAATCTCTTGTGTCATAGGAACCGTACCCGCGTTTTGGGGTCCAAAATAAAGTGCTATCTGTTACAATCGGATTGTTTCTATTTTATCGTGAAATGGAAAAATTCTTAACTACAACTTAAAAAGAATCGAATTCAAGTATGCATAATTTTGCTAAAGGCGCCGCTGTCGCCTTGTTGTCACTGGCCTTAACGGCTTGCAGTAGTAAACCAGAAGATGATATTGAGCTCAGTAAATCTTCCCCTGAAGTCCTCTATTCTCAAGCAAGAACCTCTATGGAGTTGGGCAACTATAGTAAAGCGATTCGCTCTCTTGAGGCCTTAGATTCTCGCTATCCCTTCGGTCCACATAAGACACAGGTACAGTTAGACCTGATCTATGCATACTACAAACTGGACGATTCTGCTTCTGGTATTGCTAATATCGACCGCTTTATCCGTCTCAACCCCACTCATAAAGATATAGACTATGTCTATTACATGCGTGGACTGGTAAACATGCAGGCCGATAATTACATGTTCCACGACATGCTCAATATCGACCGAACCGATAGAGACCCTAAAGCGGCGCAAGAAGCCTTTAAAGACTTTGACCGTTTAATAAAGTCGTATCCTAACAGCAAATACGCTGCCGATGCGCAAAAACGTATGCAATTCTTAAAAAATCGTCTTGCTAAATATGCGATCACCGTGGCCGAGTACTATATCAAGATGAATGCTTGGAGCGCCGCGGCCGTGCGTGCCCAAACGGTATTGGAAACCTATCCAGGTACCCCATCCACCGAACGCGCCTTGGAGATCATGGCGACCGCCTATGAAGAACTTGGTCAACAAAAACTTAAAGATCATGTGCTTATGGTGATGAAAACCAACTATCCCAATAACGATATGCTCAAGTAATCATATGCTATTTTAAAGCCTCGCTCTGCGGGGCTTTATTTAATTCTAGGCGAATATAGAGTAGACAACCCAGGCCAAAATATCTCCCCCGAACGCAATTGACTTCAAACGGGTTCAAACTTGAGTTTCTCCCTGCCCACTTTTCGCACCAGCCGCATTTGATCTAAAAATCGACGTTTCGGGCAAAAGTTATCCAAACAGGTCAGTTCTACGAAGTTTTTGCAAAAATTAGTTGACTCAAATGCGCAAAAGCCTTTTAATGCACCCCGTCGCCCGAATAGCTCAGTCGGTAGAGCAGAGGATTGAAAATCCTCGTGTCCCTGGTTCGATTCCGGGTTCGGGCACCATATTCAGCGGGTGCCTAGCGCACCACACAAAAAAGCCTCGCAATGCGAGGCTTTTTTGTTTCTATTCATCTTACCCATTTCAATCTTTTGCTATACCTATAGATACGTCATAAGTTTTAGCTTTCTGCTATTTACCTCTTCATTTGGGTATCTATATGAACAATATTCAAATCAAGCACAAGATGGCTTTCGGTATCTTACTGCCCCTCTCGCTCCTCATCTGTATTTGTATCTTAGCAATCAACATGATGAATAATATTGAGAAAGGTGTCGTCACCATCTATAACGACAGAGTCGTCCCACTAGAAGATCTCAAGGTGATCGCCGACGACTACGCGGTATTTGTGATCGACGCAATCAACAAGGCCAATGCCGGCGAATTCAGCGCCGAACAGGCCAATCAAGCCCTGCAGGAAGCAAGCAACAACATTGACAGCAAATGGCGCCAATACGTTGCCACCGAACTCACCAGGGATGAGAAACGTCTGGTCGATGAGGCCGAACGTCTGTTTGTTCCGGCTAATCAGCGTATCACCCATCTGGAACAGCTGCTAAGTGGTAAGTCAGGTAATATTGCCGGACAGTTGCGGGAGGAGATTATCCCACTCTACCGGGTGATCGATCCCATCAGCGGCACCATCGCCGAGCTCATCAGCCTGCAGCTCAAGGTCGCCGGCGAGGAGAAAGACAGGGTTGCCCAGATCTACGAGTCCTCTATCTCCCTCTTCATGCTCATCACCCTAGTGGCCGCCATTGCCAGTATAGTGCTCGGCATCTGGATTAACCGCAGCGTAATGAAACCCATCAACCACATACGCACTCAGCTACATACCATACAGCAAGACTCGGACCTCACTGTCACCTTCGAGCAACTGAATAAGGACGAGCTGGGGCTTATATCCACAGGGCTTAATGATGTCTTTCGCCACCTGCGAGGCATCCTCAAAGGGGTAGCCGAGGCAGCCAACAGCGTCAGTGACTCGGCCTTAGACCTCAACGAATTCACTCAAATCTCCAATGCCCGCATTCAACAGCAGCAGGCGGAGACAGAGCAGACCGCCACGGCCATGAATGAAATGACGGCAACGGTCAACGAGGTAGCGCAAAGCACCACGGCCGCCGCCGACTCTGCCAGAAATGCCGACCGATTTGCCGCCAACGGCAATGATATCGTCCAACTGTCGATTAGCAGCATGCAGGCGTTGTCGATGCAGATCCAGAGTACCTCAGAGGTGATCACCCACCTGTCCCACGAGAGCCAACATATCGGCAACGTACTAAGCGTCATCAAGGGGATTGCCGAGCAGACCAATCTGCTGGCCCTCAACGCCGCCATCGAGGCTGCTAGGGCTGGTGAGCAGGGGCGCGGATTTGCTGTGGTCGCCGACGAGGTTCGTTCCCTCGCCCAGCGCACCCAGGAGGCGACCCAAGAGATCGAGACCATGATAGAGACGCTTCAGAACGGGGTGAACGAGGCTGTCACCGCCATGGATGTGGGCATTAAACAAGTGGATGATGCTAATCAACAGACCAATAAGGCGGGGGAAGCGTTGCAGGAGATAGTCGCCTCGGTCGACAACATCACAGAGATGAACACCCATATCGCCACGGCGGCAGAGGAGCAGAGCAGTGTCGCCGAGAGTATTAACCGCAGCATCATCGCCATCAGCGATATTGCCAGCCAATCCACCGAATCTGCCTTGGAGCTGGGTCACTCCATCGCCCAGCTCACCTCCCTGGCCGATTCGATGCGGCAACAGGTCACCACCTTCAGGCTCTGACTCAGCCAACCACGGAGAGCGGGCTTACCCGTCGGTGTAGTATCTTTAGCTGATTACGGCCACTCTCTTTGGCCTGATAAAGTTGTTCATCGGCCAGTTTTATCATCTGCTGCCAGTCGTCATCGGCAAAAGAGGGGTGATAACCGTCGTAAAGTACAGCGCCCATGCTAACCGTGACCTTCTCAAAGGGAGATGCCTGATGATAGATATTTAGCTCTCTGATCTTTTGCAGCATACGCCCCGCCAACAGCTCCATCTGGGCAATATTATCGCTATGGATCACCACGCAAAACTCCTCGCCGCCATAGCGGGTCACCAGCTCACCACGACGACGACACTCAAGCATCAAGGCCTGAGCAACCTTGACCAATGCCTGATCACCACTCTGATGCCCCACTGAGTCGTTGTAGGCCTTAAAGTAATCGATATCCAGCATGATAAAGCCGATAGCGCCCTTTCCATCGCGCCACTGCTGATGAGCGCGCTCTGCAAAGACTTCCAAGCTTCGGCGATTGGCGATACCTGTCAAAGGGTCGTTAAAAGAGAGGGACTCGAGATAATTTTGATGCCGCTGTAGCTTCTCCACCACCAAGTTAAACGATTCGGTCAACTTAGCCACCTCGGTAATCGACCAGGAGGTTGGCATGGTCAGCAGTACACCGCGGTGAGCCATCTTATCAAGCACGGCATTGGCAACCCTTAGCGGCCGAACCACCAGCGCGGAAAACGGAATGATAGCCACATAGGACATCACCAGGACGCTTAAGAACATCAAGATTGATTCAATGGTAAATATCGATGGAATGAGGTTTTTATCATGGTGCACTGTGATCTTAAGTGACGGTACCTTAAGCACATCGTGAACATACCAGGAGTGGTGCTCGCGAATATCACTGACACGAGGAGGCTCTCTAAACCCTAAGGTGGTTATATCAGCCAACTTAGCATCCTTTGCCAACACCTCTAGATCAAACTTGATTAAGCTAAACTGCTCTATCTCAGTGTGGATCTCCGGACTAACGTTCCGCACAGTTAACAGGCTCCCAGCGACTCTCCCCTCACCATCGCTCGGTAGCACTGTCACATTGCTAAAATAAACCACCCTGTCACCCATGCGCAGCAGACCGCTACGTGAAGATGGTTTATTTGCATTCATCTGCTCAGGAGAAGGTAAGATCTGCCCGATAAATTCTGCCTCAGCCAATGGCAGTTGCTGGGCCAAGAAGGCCTCTTGACTGGTATATTGCCACACCACCTGATTTTGGCGATTAAACACGTAGAAGCCATCAATATTGGCAGCCTCGAAAGCATTGTCATCAAGATTTTTAAGGGCAAACTCAGGCGATACATTATCGACAAAAGTTACCATATCATCCCATATGGCATAGTCGTAACAGAGGGTGTCTAAATTTTTTTGTGCATAGGCGATCCCTTTTTGCACCGCCTCTAAATTCATGTCTTGGCGTGACTTTACTTGCTCTTGAATTCTGGGCAGATAAATAAGGTAATAGATGCCACTTGCGGTCAAAAATGACAGCAGCAACAGCCCTAACGCTAAAACATTTAAAAAGTGACTTAATCGCATCGACCACTCATATTCACCCAGCTCTCTCAACTAGCTTAGTCGACCGGGTCCAATAATTTGAGTATAAACCCCGCATTTCACGAATAAATTTCATAAAAAAAGGGGCCTAAGCCCCCTTTCTCCGTTAACCGCTTATATCTTAAACAGGCTCACCGCTTGATAGAGCACTTCGGTTCGCGCTTTTACCTCATCGGAAGACTTAGCATTGTCATCTGCGGCTTGGGCCGACTCGGCAGCGATATCGCGAATAACCACTACATTCTTGTTCACCTCCGAAGCCACCATGCTCTGCTCCTCAATCGCCGCAGCAATTTGAGTACTCATATCCATGATGTTAGTCACATCAGTATTGATCTGCTCAAGCAAGGCACCGGCACTTGCTGCTTGGTCGGCACTCTCTACGCCCTGCTTTTGTGTGGCTTCCATTAACTGCACAATAGAGCGAGTACGGCTCTGAAGTGTCTGGATAATACCGGCAATCTCTTCGGTTGACTCTTGGGTTCGCATCGCCAGGCTCCTCACTTCATCGGCCACCACGGCAAAACCGCGCCCCTGTTCACCTGCCCGAGCAGCCTCAATCGCCGCGTTCAATGCCAATAAATTGGTCTGTTCGGCAATGCCGCGAATCACATCCAGCACACTGCCTATAGTCTCGCTGTCTTTCTCTAACTCAGAAACCACCTGAGCTGAGTCCGTCAACTGTGCGGCTAATGCCTGGATCTTCTCTATCGTCTGCTCAACCCCCATCTGACCTTGCTGGGCATTATCATGGGTATTCCCAGCACGTTCGGCTGCCAGCTCAGTGTTGCTGGCGATCTCGTCTATGGTGGCACCCATTTCGGTTATCGCAGTCGCGACCATGTCGGTTTCATTGAGCTGACGCCCCACTCCTTCAGAGGCTCGCAGCGAATTTTGAGAAAGTTCCTGGCAAGAATGATTCACCACCTCAACCGAGGTTAATACCTCTTTAATTAAGGATTGAAATGACTCGACCATGCTGTTGAAATGGCGCGCGATTTGACCGATCTCATCATCCACCTTGGTGTCGCACCTCAGGGTCAAATCTTTGGTCTCTTCGATACGAGAGATAGCGTCGCTGATCCGCTGAACCGGATCCATGATGCTACGAATAATCGCCAGGGTAAAACCAATCAAGACTAAGGTGATCAACACAAAGATGATGATGCTGATGGTCACTGTGGCACTTTCGGCACGACTAATGGCTTCCATAGACTGCGCATTAAGCTGCACCAGGGACTTTTCGGCCGAAGCAATACTGTCTCGCAGACTCGCCATTTTGCCGGTTTCCTTATCCAGCCCAAACTCCTGCTCCTTAGCCACCAACGCCTTAAAATTCTGTTCATAATCATTAATCAAGGTATTAAGCTCGCTCTTCACGGCGCCACTGAGCATGGCACTCGCCACCTGTTGACGCAGCAGCGTCAGGTTGCCATTGAACCTATCGACATAGCTTAAGGTACGCCTGAGCATAAAGTCTTTCTCGTTGCGCCTTAGCTGCAACATGGTCACCATTAACTCTGGCTCATTTCTCTCTTTGACCAAAGTCTCGACATTGTGCACTGCACTGCGCAGCGCCCCATAAAGTCCATCTTTGGGGTTTAGACCTATCTGCTTTTGCAGATTAGCAGTCTCGGTAAAGATAGATTCATAACGCACTAAATTCTGTTTAAAAGTGTGTAAATCCCCCTGTTCAATATCGTTGCGGGCGAAAATATCGCCAAGGGTCGCTATTTTCTCCTCTAATTCTTTTGCTTTCCGCTGATGTTTATCCACATAACTAAGTTCTAATCGAGCAAAAAAATCTTTTTCATCTTTACGTAAACTCAAAACATCCTTTTCAAGTTCAATTACTTGTTGTGCAGCATGGGACAAATCATCCAGCTTCGCCGCCGAAAAGCGCTGCAAACCAAACATCGCTATCACAGAGCAGATAGACACTGCCGCGCTAACGAGTAACTTGTGACGAATGAGCATATGGGAAGATCCTTTAATTTGAAGTGATTGCTTTACTTGTCTTCAACGACAATTAAGACCTTGGAAGACTATTTACTCTTCCAATATTGAGTATAGTAACTATCGACTTACATACACGACTCTTTAATTAATTTTCGCTTAATCAGCGACTTCCAACACCTAACAGTTTAAAAAAATGCCGAACCCATTCAAAGTCAACCCTGTAGGCTTTCAATCGCCAGACTTTTTGCATACAATATCCACAAAAAAAGGAGGTAGTATGCAAGTTATCGATGCCGATTCGGTACATCAGGCGCTAGACTTTCCCAGTCTGATAGAAGCACTCAAACAAACATTCGCTAAGCCCGCCAGGATGCCACAGCGGCAGGTTTTTCCCTTGGATGAAAACAGTAGCCACAGCGATGCTTTTGCCGTACTGCCGGCCTGGAATCAAAAAACCATCGCCGTCAAAGCCTTTACCTACTTTCCTGAAAACCCCAAGAAATCAGCCGATCTCGAGAGTCTCTACTCCAAAATCTTAATCTTTAACCGTGAAACCGGAGTGCCCCAGGCCCTAGTGGATGGCACCAGCGTCACCTATTGGCGCACCGCTGCGGTGTCAGCGCTTGCCAGCCAATACCTGTCACGGCAAGACACCAAGCATTTACTCCTGTTTGGCACAGGTCGTCTGGCCACCTTTATGGCGCTTGCCCACGCCAGCGTCAGGCCAATTGAAAAAATTACCGTATGGGGACGTGATAGTGCCAAGGTCGACCGAACCATAATCGCCATTAAGGCCAGGGCTGAGCATATTAATGTCACCGCCTGCTGCGATCTTAAAAGCGCGGTTAGCACAGCCGATCTCATCAGCTGCGCCACTGGGGCACCGGCTCCGCTGTTCGATTCCAGCTGGGTCAAACCTGGCACCCACGTGGATCTGGTGGGCAACCACAATCAGGATAGGCGTGAATGTGACAGCAAGCTTGTGGTGAATTCTGATGTCTATGTGGATGCCAAGGTGAATGTATTTGCCGAAGCCGGCGAGCTGTTGATTCCGGTTAAAGAAGGCGTCTTTGAATTATCACAGGTTAAGGGCGAATTGGCCGACCTTTGCAGCGGCACGCTTGCCCCACGCCAGGATGAACAATCGATAACCCTATTTAAGTCCGTTGGCACGGCACTGGCCGACCTGGTAGGCGCTCAACTGGTATTTGAGAAACAATCCTGATCCCTAGGGCAGCTCTGCTGCCCTGCTTCTTCTCCTTCAACGGGTCATGAGTTGGCATTCGATGCTCACTGATATACCTTAAACCAAACTTTTTTCATTTCGCTTTAAACCTTTTCAACTCCTACCCATGTCTAATAGGTATTGTTTATTCACAGGGAAGACAGAATTGAGCGTACTTACGAGTCCCGATGATGCTCATCAGCTCCTCGACGCCGTATTGGTCGAACGTGCCAAACAGGGAGAAAAGACGGCATTTCGGCAACTTTACGATCAGCACCACAGACGCGTCTACGCTCTCTGTTTTCGCCTGGCGGGCCAAGCGGAATTAGCCGAGGAAGCCACTCAAGAAACCTTTGTTCGCTTGTGGCAGAAGCTACCGCTTTTCGATGGTAAGAGTCAGTTTACGACCTGGCTGCACAGCCTAACGGTCAATCAGGCTTTAAGCTGCATCAAGAAACATAAGAGTTTCTGGGCCAGGCTGCTGCCGGCCGAGCAGGCACCCGATCTTAGCAGCGCACCACTTGAATACGATGGACTGGATAAGCTGATATTACGTCTGCCGGAACGTGCCCGTATCGTCTTTGTGCTCTATGCCTTAGAGGGCTATCAGCACGATGAGATAGCCAAACGGCTAAGCATCGCTCAGGGAACCAGCAAGGCGCAGTACCACAGGGCAAAACAACTTTTGCAGGAGATGATCTAATGGCCAACAAGGGTGACACATTAAGGCGCCTTATCCATGACGCGCCAACAGAGATGACGCCTGAGCGCGATCTCTGGCCAAGCATAGCTAAAGGTCTCGATGCACCAACTGCCAGCTCGCCGAGCTATTGGCGACCGGTGGCCATCGCCAGCACTTTGCTGCTGGCCCTATTGCTCGGCAAGATAAGTTTTTCGCCAGAGGCGCCAGAGGGGCAAAACGATGCCCTACTGCATACCCTGGCCGCCATAGACGCGCAGCACCAGACAAATATCGCCGCCCTCACCCTAACCAAGCAGGTCGACTGGAAAACCAGTCCTTATAGCCAACCGGTTGAGCAGGGAATAGAACAACTCAGGACGGCGGCCAAAGAGATCTATGAAGCGCTAAAGCTTAATCCCACAGACAAGCAGCTATGGCAGCTGTGGCTATGGACACAGCAAAGAGAGATAGAGTTAATCAAACAGGGGCAAAAACTCCCTGTCAATCGCGACACCACAGGAGAGATGATATGAAGATGCAAACTAAAACCGCCTATCTGGCTATGCCCCTATTACTACTGAGCCAATCCTTGTTAGCGGCTCAAAGCGTGGATAAGCGCATCGAGGTCGAAGGCGATCTGCGTCTGAACCTTGAGGTGCAGCGCGGCGACGTCGAGATCCTCTCCTGGGATCAGAACGCCATATCCATCACAGGCACCTTAGATGAGCTGAGCGAAGGCCTTGTTGTAGAGCAAAAAGCCGGCACTATCTCCATCGAAGATAAACTGCCTCGCCATTACTCGGGCAGCAATAAGGAGGGCTCACGCCTTACCATCAAGGTGCCAGCAAAGCTCAAGCTGAACAGCGAAGGGGTATCGGCCAACTACAGGGTCAGTCAGCTATCGGGCGATATCAATGTGCAGACCGTCAGCGGCGACATTAAGGTCGAAAGCCTTAAGGAGCAAGTGTTCATCAATACCGTCTCGGGCGATATCAGCAGCCAAGGGCTGCAGGGCAAGCTTAAACTGGAGACGGTATCGGGCAACATCAAAGACAAACAGAGTCTGGGCAAGGTCAGCTACACCCTGGTTAGCGGTGAACTTAACGCCGACAGCAGTGCCGACCAGGTCTCTATCGAGCTGGTCTCGGGCGATGCCAAGGTGACCTTAGATAAAGTGGATCGCCTCAAGGCTCAAAGCGTCAGCGGGGATCTTAACCTCTCGGTATCCGCCCTAGCCACCAAGGCCAGCTTGGATAGTGTCAGTGGCGACATCAGCTTTAGCCTACCGGCAACCCTGGATGCCACCTTCGCCATCGACGGCGGCCCAAGCGGCGACATCGACAATCGCCTGACACAGGATAAGCCGAAAAGACCTAAGTATGGCCCTGGTAGCTCACTGCAGTTCCAGATGGGTAACGGTAGTGCCGATATTATCGTCAGTACCATCAGCGGTGAAATCAACCTCAAGGCACGTTAAGCTTTGAAATTGAAAAAGGGCTTTTAAAGCCCTTTTATCTTTTTAATCCATCATTCCAATCTAAAACCCCACGGCCTCGACGGCTGAATCTCCTAAGAGCAGCTCGATAAACTGCGAAGCAGTCTGACTCAATCGACGATTTCTCATCGAGACGACACTATAGCTAGCGTTAATACTGGAAATACCAACCACATCCAGCGCAATCAATTCACCGGACAGCAGCTCCTCCCGCACTGAAATATCGGGCGTGATCACCACCATATCACACTCTTTTATGGCCGACTTGATAGGTTGAAATTGTGCGTATTTCACGAGTCCCGCAAAATCATGGCGCTCCTCATCAAAAAGATCCTCAAAGCGTTGCTTGAGCAGTTGTGGCATAGCACTGGGCATCCCGAGAGGATAATCTCGTAAACTGGGTAAATAGATCCTGCTTAATCGCGTTAACGGGTGGTTGGGGCGGCAACAGAAAATCGCCTGAGATTGCGGCAAGCATTGAGTCACCAGATTATCATGCTGATCAAGCAAGGTGGCATTGGTCTCGGCGATAAACATATCCAAGTGCCCCTTGAGTAACTGTTGGTAGAGGCGGTTCCAGCTCTCCACTTTCAGCTCCAAAGAGATCTCTGGATTATCGCGAATAAAGCGACCTACTATAGGCCCGATAATACTGTTGGATGGAATGGGGCTAGCACCGATAACCAGTTTAGCTTTTTCAATTCCCTGCTTAGCCTTGATCTCCGACTCCAAGTATTCCATTTGACTGACAATTAACTCCCCCTGTGCCAGGACTAAACGGCCATACTCTGTCAGGGCGAATTGTTTTTCGTCACGCGCTAAAAGACTCGCTCCCAAGCGCTCTTCCATCTTCTGAATACTGCGAGATAACGATGGCTGTGCGAGGTGTAACTCTTCGGCAGCCTTACTAAAGCTCTTTAACCTCGCTAATACAATAAAATGCCTTAAATGTCGTAGTTCCATCAACTAAACCCTGTTTTTGTTTTTATTTTGGTTTTGAGTAAGCCCGGCACCTAACATGCTCGAACAACATTTCTATCACTTTGCATGACGAAGTTACATAGGCGCCAATACTCACAAATAGGGTCACACACCTATGCCGATTAACAGCCAATTGGTGTCGGCTCAAACATCGTAAAATCAACCACTATAAAATCAGAGAGTTAAAAAAGTTACCAACAGTGTTCACCAGGCATATGCAGCCCAAACCACCCCGGTAACACAAATTTAACAATTTGTATCAGTTTGCTACCAAATGCTACATACACTGTGACGTTTGCCCCCATCACGACAACCACGACAACATGCCAAATAAGCACATTCAACCGCTAAACAAAAAAACATCAGAACTATGAACCGCAAAACAAACAATTGACAGGCTTCGAAACCAACGGATAGATGGTTATCCTCTTGATTTGATGATCCAGCCCTACCCAGCCATACACTTTGTGCATACCCCTATAGCTTTTACGCATTAGCTTGTCACTCCAATACCCAATAAAAACGATAGCTGTACGAGTACCTTACTTTTGCACCCAAGCCCAAGCTTTGAAAAAGAAGAAAAAGGGAACGATCAATGAAATTGAAGAAAATAACGCTCATGACAGTGGCAGCAATCTATGCTGGCGCTGTCGGAGCCAGTGCTATACAAAGCGCACAAACGACGCCAGCTGGCGCTCAAATTAAACCCATTAAAGTCACCGACGAGGTAATACGATCTAATGAAGATCGTTTTCGCGATCGCGCTTTTCCTGATGCATCGGCAGAGACTCAACCGACTGTAGGCCGAAATGTACACCGCGCCTTTAGTGATGAAAACCGCAAAGTGCCATTCCAATTTGAAGCCGATATTCAAGGTGAGCAAACCTACATTATCGAATTGTCAGACAAGCCGGTATCGCTATACCAGGGCGGTAAGGCAGGTCTTCAAGCCACTTCTGCAAGAAGCAATACGATCCCAGCAAGTTTAAGCCCAGATTTACATAACAAAATTGACCTAAACAGCTCAGCTGTGAAAGCTTATCGCTCTCATCTTAAAACCCAACAAGATGCGATGATTTCACAAATATCGAGCACAGTCGGGGCAAACGAAACCCTGGCGCAATATCAGTTGGCCTTCAACGGTATGTCTATGCGCATGACGCAAGATCAGGCTGCCAAGGTGGCTAATCTACCTAATGTGGTCAGCGTGACCCGTGAAAGGATCTACGAGCTACACACTGATGTGGGTCCACAGCATATAGGTGCCGACAAATTCTGGACCGGTGAAGTGACTGGAACAGCCTATACAGGTAAAGGCATTGTAATAGGTGTTCTCGATACCGGTATCAACACCGACCACGTGTCGTTTTCAGCCCAAGGCGATGATGGTTATGTCCATACCTTGCCCGCGCGTTACGAGCACTATTTAGGCGACTGTGAAATAGAAGAGTTCGCCAATATGTGTAACGACAAACTTATTGGTGTTCGCTCATACCCTATCATTACCGACTCTTACACAGAAGCCAGCTTCCAGCCCGATAAAAAATGGTGGGAGATCACTGGGCCTGTGCGTCCGCAAAATGGTGAGGACTATAATGGTCACGGCTCACATACCGCTTCGACAGCTGCCGGTAACGTACTGTTAAATAAGCCATATATGGTAACAGATGTTGGCGTCACCAGTGATGGTAAAGCGACCAACCTTGAACTTCCTCGCATGTCGGGTGTTGCGCCCAATGCCAACATCATCATGTATCAAGTTTGTCACCCAGGTGACGGCACCTTAAACGAGTTTCGCGGCTGCCCTGGCTCTGCGCTGCTCGCAGGTCTTGAAGATGCGATTGCCGATGGCGTAGATGTGATTAACTATTCAATTGGTCAAGCCTTTGGTAATTTCCCTTGGGAAGACCCAATGGAAATGGCGTTCTTGGCAGCTCGTGAAGCCGGTATCTCGGTTGCCGCGTCTGCAGGTAACTCTTTCGACCCAACGGTTGCTAGCCAAAGACATGGCGCCATTGATCACCTTTCTCCTTGGGTGACCTCAGTTGCAGCCACCACTCACAGTCGTGAGTTTGGCGTTGAAGGCAAGATGATCACCGGCGTAACTGGTGGTGAACAACCCCTTGCTGATATTGAGGGCGGCGGGATAACCGACAGCTATACAGGTCCGGTTGTAGACGCCAAGGCCTATGGTTGGCAATACGAAAAATGTAACGACCCCTTCCCAGCAGGCTTCTTTGACGTTGCACCAGATGGAACACCATTTGATGTGGCGCCTATCGTCGTCTGTAAGCGCGGTGATATAGCCCGAGTTGATAAAGCCGTAAACGTTGCCGCAGGTGGTGCTGGCGCAATCATCTTACGTAATGCCAGCAGCTCAGAAACTATCGCTAACGATCCTTTCGTAATCCCTGGCATTCATGTGCCTTATAGCGCCTATTATGGCGATGCATCTAACAACTGGTATGGCCTATCTAAATGGCTGGCTAACGGCAGCGATCACAGGCTGACTATTACCGCCTCTACCGTAGTAACTAAGACTCGAGATGCCAATTATGTGGCCGACTTCTCCTCTCGTGGTCATAACTTTGCTAACCCAGAAGTAATGTCACCTAACCTGGCCGCTCCAGGTGTTGACGTGTATGCCGCTTGGGCAGATGACATGCCAATGACAGCGGTAGGTACGCCAGGTGACTATAATGCGATCAGCGGTACCTCAATGGCTGCCCCACATGTTGCTGGTGCCATGGCCCTATTGAAACAAGCGCAACCAAGTTGGACCCCTGCGCAAATTCAATCGGCACTAATGACCACCGCAAGCTTAGAGGGTGTGACTCGCAGTATCGAAAGCTACCGTCCCGATGGCATTGAAGCCGCTAGCTTCAACGATGCGGGTAGCGGTGTCATCAATGTGGCTAAGGCATACAAGGCCGGCCTGATTATGGATGAAACTGCCGATAACTACCGCGCCGCCAACCCTAAAAATGGTGGTACTGTCAGCAGCTTGAACTTGCCTTACTTCTTCAATGAAAGCTGTAACGGCACCTGTACCATGATGCGTACCTTTACCGCCACTCAAGACGGTACTTGGACGGTCGACGCCAAGGCATTAACCATGGAAGGGGCTGACATGTTGTCACTGGAGGTATCTCCTGCAAGCTTCACCTTGGCCGCAGGCGAGTCGCAATCCATCATACTAACGGCAAAAGTGCTAGAAGTTCAGGCACCAGGTGCTGACTCATCTTCGCTGCGTTTACTCGGTGATGTGACTCTAACGCCAAGTGCCAGCGACATGCCAATGCAGCACCTGCCTGTAAGCATACGCTACAGCGGCACCAGCATGCCTGAAAATGTGATGGGTAAGATCCACCGCAAACAAGGTCATCTGCTGACACCTGAAATTCACACTGAAGAAATTCAGCAGTTTAACTATGAAAGCAATGGATTAGTGAAAGCTGAGCGCATTGATGCGCAGATGAAGCGCAGCGACGCCAGAGGTTATGCTAACCGTGCAGAGCGAGAAGCCGACGGCCAGGTAGTACGTTTCTTCGACGTACCAGAAGGCACTAAGCGTATCGTTTGGGAAGTCATTAACGCCGATTATAATGCCTACGCAGCTATCTACTTAGGTAAAGACGTTAATGAAGATGCTGACATTCAGTGGTTAGATGAGGCGATCTGTTATTCAACGCTAGATAGTAATGATTTCTGCGCTATCAACAACCCTACGCCGGGCACCTACTGGGCCTATGCGTCTAACTACAAGTATGAATATGAGGACCCAGATAACCTTGCAGATAACTTCACCCTTGCGTTAGCCATTATTGGTAACCAAGACGAAGGTAACCTCGTCGCCTCAGGCCCAGAGATGACCAATGGTATGGATCCATACCGTGTGCAGCTCAACTATGATTTACCCGACGCAGAAGAGGGTGATATCTACTATGGTTATGTCGGTATTGGTAGCGACAGCTATAACGATGCCAACCTAGGTTATATTCCGGTGCAGCTGATTCACAGCGGCAGCGACACCCAGGTGACCGCCAGCCAAAGCGCGGCCAAAGCAGGCGATATTGTCGAGTTTGAAGTATCACTTGCCCCGAACCTACTCGGTGGCGAGCGTGAATTCAGCTTGAGCACCGAGCTAGACCCAGGCTTACAGCTTATTGAGGACTCAATTAGCGTTGCCGGTTACCCAGAATATGCCGAGGCGATGACAGTTGACGGCAACACCATTAGCTTTAATGCTGTGCAACCCTCTTCGGTCGCGACTAAGCGTCACTATGTATTTACCACAAGTGTCGAAGATGCTACCTGCCGAGTCCCAAGCGAGCTGCAGTTCGATGATGAGCTTTATGTCGATCTCAGTTATAACCTGCCGAGCTCAGCAATGGGTATCACAGGCTACTCTAACCGCTACTTGACGTTGAACATGTCATCTAATGGGTTACCTCATGTACCGCTATACGGTGCAGAAAAAGATATGCTTCATGATATCTTGGGGATCTCACCATTTGGTTATGTGAAGTTTGATGAAATGCCTGAATTCTATAACTATCATCGTGAATTCAACGATAACTTCCAGGACTTCCCTGATACGATAGTTGCGCCGCTCTGGCGTGGTGACGTCATGATGTCAGACCCTCGCTTTGATATGGATCGTGGTGAACCAATAAACAACGTCTACGGCGCTGTCATGGGTGACTACTATGTCTTCCAATGGAAAGGTGGTACCGAAGTACGCAACAGGTTCACGGGTAACAATAACCCAGACCCTGATGCCTTCTTCGATATTGAGACCATTATCTCAACTAAGATCGATTTTGCTCCGGGTCAGCATGAGATGATGTTCGGCTATAAGTCCATGGAAACCTTTAATGCTCACTTCGGCTCTATCGGTCTGCATGGTTACTATGGCGAACGTGGAACCTTTGCCCCTGTCGGTGGCTGGTTAAACGATGGGTTCGCATTTAATAATGTGGACGAGAAAGTGTCTGAAGGCATGCTGGTGTGTGCTAACTATCAGGGTCCTGAAAGCTCAGGCCTGACCGTCACCTTCTCTGCTCGTGTATCGGCTAACGCCGTTGGCCTTGACAATGCGGTTACCGTATCAAGCCAGTACAGTGATTCAGAAATGATCACTGTATCGGAAGTGATCAGTGCACCAAGCAACCTGAAGCTTGTTGCTATTGGTGACCAAAGCATAGAGGAAAACAGCACGCTTACGCTAACTGTTGCCTACACAGATCTGAAAAACACTGTAAATGGTATTCAGGTCAGTGGTGACAATATCAGTGCGACCACCGAAGGTGACACTGTTGTTATCACACCAACTAAAGACTGGTATGGTGAAACCATGGTTACCGTTACTGTGCATGACATGGCCTATCCGTCTGATGCCGACTCAACCAGCTTTATGCTAACAGTGAACTCAGATGGTGTGGAACCCGCACCTGCGCCAGAAGTTCCAGAAGAGTCAAATGATAGTGACTCGGGTGGTAGCCTTGGCTTCCTGGCACTGGGTCTACTTGGCCTGTTGGCTGGACGCCGTAAACTGCACTAAACCGCAGTTGGCAAAAGAAAACCTGTCGTTAATTTCGACATAATCTAAGGGCCCTCATAGAGGGCCCTTTTTTATGCGCTCAAATCAGCTCGCGCAGTGCCTTATTCCATACCGTGGCAATCGGTACACTCTTTAATGGTCAACTCAGGCATATGAATCTCTGCATCCGGCGCATGGTTATCACCTAAGGCATGACAATCATTACAGGTCGCGAGTGTTGCCTCTGACTCTGTATGCATAGTGATATCAATTGACTCGTGACAATCACTACAATCGACAGCAGCGGCAGCACCGGCAAAAAGCAGGCCGGCGGCTAAGGTAGCTAATTTTTTCATCTTGGGCTCCTGGTATCAGCAAGTTTAATAGCTAAATCTAACGTTTTCACCGCGCAAACAGGCGAGCAAGACAAGGCCTTACTCACCAAATACAGGGTGTTACTCACGCCAGCTTTACCAGCCAAGATTAAGCGAAACTTAAAAAACGATACCGAACAAAGGAAGTGCAAACAGGATCATGTTTTGTATTAACACTTTGTGAGCAATAGCAAAATTTCATCAAAGCCTAAAGCCAAAAAAGCTGCCCTAGGGCAGCTTTTTATACAGACACTTAATGATGCGTTTAGAAAGAGGTACGCTTATAACGGCGATATTCCGCCGTCCAGAAGTTATCTTCTATCGTCTGTACCAAGAGCTCATCGCTACAAGGCAGCGCATGACCCTGTTCTATCGCCACTTTGCCTACCGCAAAGGCGATATGCTTACTGACCGCATGAATATCTTCCAGTGCTGGTAGCAAGGAGCCTTCCCCGTCTTTGGCCAAAGGAGAACACTCTGCCAGCGCGCGGCTCGATGCCATTAACATCTCATTACTGACACGCTTAGCGCCAGAGGCCAGTACGCCCAGGCCGATACCAGGGAAAATATAGCTGTTATTACACTGAGCGATCTCATAGGTCTGCTCCTCGATCACCACAGGTTCAAACGGACTACCCGTTGCCACCAGCGCCTGGCCCTTAGTCCAGTGCAGGATATCTTTTGGCGTAGCCTCGACCCGACTGGTTGGGTTAGACAGTGGGAAGATGATAGGACGCTTACAGTGCGCGTGCATCGCCTTGATGATCTCTTCGCTGAACAGACCCGGGGCTCCAGATACACCAATCAATACGGTTGGTTTACCGTTATTCATCACATCTAGCAGAGAGATGTTCTCGCTTTCTGTATTCCAGCCCTCAACCTTGGCCACCTTTTGCGCCAGGTTCTGCTGAAATGGCAGCAGGTTAGGCATATTGTCTTGCAACAATCCCCAACGATCGA
The DNA here is from genome assembly GCF_002215585.1 of Shewanella marisflavi. Lineage (NCBI taxonomy): Bacteria > Pseudomonadati > Pseudomonadota > Gammaproteobacteria > Alteromonadales > Shewanellaceae > Shewanella > Shewanella marisflavi. Next base: position 1,009,837 of record NZ_CP022272.1, on the reverse strand, counting down.
CCATAAAGACCTGCTGGCGCGCCTGCTCGTCGCTTATCCCCTCAGAGACCATCTGGGCGATGATCGCCTCGGCGATACCACAACCTGCGCTACCGGCACCGAGAAAAGCGATTCGCTGCTTACTGAGTTTAGTCTTCGCCGCCTTACAGGCCGCTAGCAATGAGCCCACAGTCACTGCCGCAGTGCCCTGAATATCGTCGTTAAAACAACAATATCTGTCTTTGTAACGCTCCAGCAGCGGCATGGCGTTTTTCTGGGCAAAATCTTCAAACTGGATCAAAGCATCCGGCCAGCGTCTATTGACCGCCTCCATAAAGGCCTCAACAAACTCGGCGTACTCTTCACCGCCAATACGCTGATTACGCCAACCCATATACATAGGGTCTTCCAGCAGATGCGGGTTATCTGTGCCTACATCTAAGGTAATGGGCAGCGTATAAGCCGGACTGATACCACCGCAGCTGGTGTAGAGCGACAGCTTACCGATAGGGATACCCATGCCGCCAATCCCCTGATCCCCAAGACCTAGGATACGTTCGCCATCTGTGACCACAATGATCTTCACCTTCTGACGGGTCGAGTTATTCAAGATATCGTCGATACGATCTTTATTGGGATAAGAGATAAACAGGCCACGGTTACGACGATAGTTTTTCGAAAAACGCTCACAAGCCAGACCAACCGTAGGGGTATAGATGATCGGCATCATCTCGGTAATGTGGTTTTGCACCAAACGATAATAGAGGGTCTCGTTGGTGTCCTGAATGTTTCTCAGATAGATATGCCTGTCGAGATCATTGCTGAAGTTTTTGTACTGATCATAGGCACGCGAAGCCTGCTCTTCGATAGTCTCAATCACATGGGGCAGCAAGCCTTCGAGGTTAAAGAAGATACGCTCCTCTTCGGTAAAAGCACTCCCCTTGTTGATTAAGGGTGCTTCAAGAATGGCTGGGCCGGCAAAAGGAAGATATAGCGGGCGTTTATTATCGTCCATTGGTAACCTTTTCTCTATCTGTGGGTATGGTGGAATGGCTGTGCTATCAATTTTGGCAAGATTACCACAAAGTGTGATCTTTGTTGCCTTTCCGTCGATCATTTTTTTGATTATTTTCACACCCCTAATGTTTTAAACGCCTATCGCTTTGACCAAACAGCAGGCATAAAAAAACGCGGCCTGAGCCGCGCCTTTAGCAAATGATAGGATTTACTTACCGCGATATTTGATCGACAAGCCAGTTAAGAAATTACGCAGCACCTGATCACCGCACTCCTTAAAATGCTTATGGCCGGGCTTTCTAAACAGGGCGCCCAGTTCAGATTTGCTCATATTGAAATCGGCCAGGGCCAAGGTCTCGATAACGTCCTCTTCACGCATCTCCAGTGCGATCCTTAACTTCTTAAAGATCAGGTTGTTGTTTAACTGAGAGACTGGAGCTGGGATCTCGGCGCCTTCACGCAGGCCACGTTTCTCGATAATCAAACCATCCAGAAACAAACAAAGCGTCTTGTCATTGCAAGGCTTGTAACCCTCTTCGGCCTCTTTCTTCAACATGTTGAGCAAGACCTCTTGGTCCATCTCATGTTTGACCTTGGCGAAGATCTTGATCATCTTGGCATTTTTGTAATCAAATACAAAACGTAAACGGCGTAAAATATCGTTATTAATCATAGCTTAAGTTCTTAAATAATCGGCTCGCGCGGGTGCGCCTGCCTCTGGGACGACATTATAGCCGACTTTGCCCCTGCGAAGCCGCTTTATTTTTACTGCCCTGCAACAAGGCATCTTGTAGCGCCAGGCGCAGTTTGTCATGTAGACCAAACACCTTATCCATGTCATCCAGAGGCCAGGAGGCGTTTTCCAGCACCACCAGGTAAGTGTCGTGCTCGGGATAGCTTAGACTCAGAGACTGATAACCCGGCAGATAGCCTGAGTGACTGTACTCTTTGATGCCCTGGAGATTCACCTGCACCCCATAGCCGTAATAGAGTGACGACCAGCGATGGGGACGTAACATCCTCGGCGTTATCATCGCCTGATATTGAGCATCAGGTAGCAAGTTACCGCCATGCAAGACCCGTAAATAATTTAACAAACCCGAGGCCGTGCCTGTCATGCCACCACCGGGTAGCAGGTTCATCTGCACCTCATACTCCATAGGTTCACCAGAGCCGATCTCTATACCCTGAATCAGCCCTTGCTGCGCACCTAACTGGGCCCTGATGCCACTAACGCCATGAGAGGCTAAGAAGCGGTTTACTAAAGAGGCAAAAGACTGCTGATACTGTGCCTCAAGCAACTGAGCCAGTACCTGATAGCCTAAATTGGAATATTGAAAGTCACTGCCCGGCGCGAAGCGATTGGCCTTGTCCTGCGGCGCTATCCCCGAGCTGTGGCTGAGCAGCTGATCTATGGTTATTCGCTCGTCGTAACTCGCCAAACCGGCCGCTTTCAGATAGGGATTCACCTTATCATCCAAAGTAAATTGTCCATCGGCAACCGCCTGCATCACCAGGGCGGCAGTGATCATCTTGCTCTGAGAGGCCAACATAAAGCGGCTATCGAGTGTGGGAGGGGTTCCCTCTTGATAGGTATTGCCCTTGAGGTAGACGATATTACCGCCCTGCATCAGGGCGACTAAGCCGTAAAAGGGTCGCTCATTATCGGCGATGATCGCATCCAAACTACGACCCAGTGCCACATTGCCTGTCGGACTCAGATCGGCTTTTACCTCACTCGGCGCCGCCAGAACTAACGGGCTAGCGCCCAATAGGCTGGCCAGCAGGCATAGGCTAGCCAATCTGATACGCTTTCTCATCTTGTTATCATCCATGTGGTTTCGGCGGCCTTATCAGCCTCCATGACTCAGCCAAGCCATTTCCAATATATAAATAAAGCCGCAAACCCTAACAGATAAGCCATACCTATCCAAGAAAGCAGTCGCATGGCCAGCCCATATCGAGCACTCGGCGCCAAATTGTCACTGGTCATCAAACGGTAATTGAGCCAGGCAAAGATGATGGTGGTCATAAAGGCCAGGGTCATCACAAACTGCAGCAGCGGCAATAGCGCTCCCTTAAAGAACAAGATGATCCCAAGTCCCAAGGCACTCACCAGCAGCATGATAATATTTAGGCCGCGTTCGCTAGCCTCTTCGCCTCTCAACAATTGAACACTCAAGGCCAAAGTCCGGCTATAACCATCGACCACAGTCACTGTGGTGCTGAAGATACAGAGGAGTGCTACCAGGGCGATCAGGTAACGACTTCCCTCACCCAGCACCTGGCTGTAGAGCTGGATCAACTGCTCGGCAAATTTGGCACCAGAGGGGAAAAAGTGCCCCCCAGAGCCGTGCATCACCATGGCGCCGAGCGAGAGAAACACCAGGGCCAAGACTGCCGTGGTGATAAAGCCTAAATTAAAATCGAACAGCGCCTGCTTGGGCGTCACCAACTGCTGTTTCTGCTTCTCCAGTAGCCACAGAGAGTTCCAGCAACTGACCTCTATCGGCGCAGGCATCCAGCCCATCATGGCCACCAAGAACCCCACATGAGCCCACTGCCAAGGTGAAGGCGACACGAAACCCGGCGTCAAAATAGACTCGGCATTAAAGGCCAATGCCGCTGCGCTCAGGGTGGTGACCGTCAAACAGAGCATGATCACCTTAGTCACCTTGTCGAGCACCCGGTAGTGGCCAAGCACCAGCAATAGTAGGCTGGCCAGCAAGACGATCAGCGCAAGGAGATCGATAGGCAAGGGAATAAACTGAGTCAGCAGCGCCGCCGTTAACATGGCGACCCCGGCCGTACTGGCGACCGCCGCCAGGGCGTTGAGTATTGAGAACAGGATCAGATAGCCGCGCCCCTGCCGCTGATAACCGTGCAGCAGGCTCTCACCCGTGGCTGCCGTGTAACGTGCTCCGGCGGCAAAGAAGGGATATTTGAGCAGGTTAACCAGTAAGATCACCCAGGCGAGCTGCCAGCCAAACTCGGCGCCGGCGCGGGTCGAGGCCACTAAATGGGAGGCGCCGATGGCCGCGGCCGCCATCAAGAGGCCTGGCCCGGTGGCTCTAAAGAGGCGCGTAGACTGTTGCCAAAGTGTCGATTTCGGGGCGGTTACAGATAATGGCTCCACTGGGTTTATTCTCCCGTGCTCAGGCTGCTTTGCTGAGCCTTATCTGCCTCAGATGGCGGTGTTAACCTGGTTTCGATGCGCACTAGCGTCTCACTAATACTCTGCAAGCAGGCTAAGGTCTGAGTCGCCAAATCGGCTTTCGCCTCGGGCCTTATCTGGCTTTCACTCAAGGCACTCTTTTGCGCCATCACGGCCGCGCGAAACTCGGCAACCTCTTCCACACCTGTCAGGCTAATCAAGGCACCAGCACCAGACTGGCCTGCCGTTTCAATGGTCAGTTTATGAATGCCGAACAGGCGCATCAAAGGCCCCTGAATCATCGCCATATCGGTGATCTTATCCAGCGGCACGGTATTTTCGGTGCGGGTAAGTATCCCCTTGCGCACAATTAACTTCTTGGTCGTCAGCTCGGCACTCATATTGGCGATATAACGATTGGTCACTAATAGTCCCAGAGGAAACCAGAGCAGAAGCAGAGGAATACCGACAACAGTCACCCCTAAAAGCACAGCCCCCGAGGTCAACCAATAGAGCCCGAGCTTAGGGCTAAACCTGGCTTCGAGCAGTGTATTCTCTTCCATCATCACTCCTATCTCCTGACACACCTTAGGTTGAAATAACCTATGACAATGCCAAGAGAGAAGGCATTAATCAATCAAAATCATGCGTTTATTTATTTACATTTGTTAGCAGTTCGCCCTATTGACTTTGTTACATTAGCGATTAGTTTAGTAACGTTACCGTAACAAAAGGTGACGAATGGTGGCGGTAGTGAAGAGGTAGTCACTGAATATAAATATAAAGATAAATTAGGGATAATCATGAAAAGACCTCAATACTGGCCCAGCGCTTGCGCTATTGCCATTACCCTTGCGCTAACCCCTCACGTATATGCCAACGATGATGTTGAACGTATCGAAGTCACAGGCTCTCGTATTAAACGTACTGACATTGAAGGCCCATCGCCTATCCAGTCGATCAACAAAGACGATATTGCCAACATGGGTTTCGATAACCTACAACAGTTACTGGAACGTATGCCGGCCAACGGTGCAGGCGCCTTCTCTACCCGTGGCAACAGTCAAGACTCAACCGCCAACGGCGCCGCCTCTATCAGTCTGCGTGGCATGGGCCCAGATGCGACCTTAGTACTAATCAATGGTCGCCGCGTAGCCATAAGCTCATTTGCCGAAGGGATCACCAACTCCTTCGTCGACATTAACAATATTCCTATCTCTGCGATCGAACGCATCGATATCCTAAAAGATGGCGCCTCAGCGATTTATGGCTCTGATGCCATCGCCGGTGTGGTAAACATCGTTTTGCGTAAAAACTTCGAAGGGCTAGAAATTAACTTAGGCTATGGTGATGCCTCTGACTCTGGTTATGATGAACAAAGCGCTAGCATGCTGTGGGGCATGCAATCGGATAAGGGCAGCGCCTCTATCATTCTCGACTACTTTAAAAACAACACCCTAGCCGCCAGTGAGATGGGTCGCTTCGGTACAGCGAATCAAAGTCCATACGGCGGTGAAGATTTCCGTTCATCACGCGGTTTCCCGGGCTACTTCTATGTCGATGGCGTCAAGACGATAGATCCAGATTGCCCGCCTGACTCAGCCACTGCCAGCGGCAGCTGCCTGTTCGACTATGGCCCTTATAACCTCACCATTCCTGCCGCAGAACGTGTAGGCGCCATCGCCCAGTTCGACTATAACCTGACTGATGAGCTAACGGCATTCCTCGAAGTCGCGGCGCAGCACAACACCTCTGAAGCTGGCGGCGCACCGACGCCTCTGGATGAAGATGCCATGCTGACCGTACCCGGTACCCACCCCAACAATCCTTGGGGTACGGATATCGAGATCGGCCGTTACCGTACCGTCGATGCCGGCGCACGTCGCTGGGACATCGAATCTGACACCCTGCGTATGGTCGCTGGATTGCGTGGTTCAATGGATGAGTGGGACTGGGAAGTCTCATTCCAAAAAGGTCGCAGCGAATCGACCCAAAAAGGTGACAGAAGCCAGGGCTGGGTAAGAACCGACTTCTTGCAAGCTGAGATCGATGCCGGAAATTACAACCCCTTCGGTGGCACCATGAACCCTCAAGAGGTGATCGACCGTATCACCACCAGCCTGGTTCGCCAGGGGGTGTCACACCTGACCGCCTATGATGCTAGCATCACTGGACCTGCCTTTACCCTGGCCGATCGCGAAGTGATGATGGCAGCGGGTATTGAGTACCGTGAAGAGGATGTGAGTGATGTTCCAGATGATCAGTTCCAGCGCGGGCTTATCTTCGGTACCGAAGCAGTGTCAGCTCAAGCGGATCGCGATCAATACGCCGCCTATGTGGAATTTTCTATTCCAGTCACAGACAACTTTGAGCTACAACTGGCTGGCCGCTATGACCACTATAGCGATTTTGGTTCAACCACAAACCCTAAGGTCGCCTTCCAGTGGGGGATCACAGATGAGCTAACGGCACGCGCATCATGGGCAACGGGCTTTCGCGCACCATCACTGGCACAAATCGGTCTTGGCCCATCGAGAGAAAGTAGTTTCTTTATCGATACCTACCGCTGCGATGCTGACAATGTCGACTGTACCGCTCTGGATTACAACACCGAGTTTGCCGGTAACTCAGACCTGGATGCCGAAGAATCAGAAACCTGGAATGCGGGCCTGATTTGGGCACCAACCCAAAAATTTGATGTTGGCTTCGATGTCTTTAGCATCACTCAGGACAATAAGATCGATAAGCAACCGCTAGGCGAGATCTACCTGGCTAACTGTAACGATCAAAATAGCACTGTGTGTGAGCGTCTGGCGCCGCAGCCAGGACAATCTTTAGGCCCTATCAGCCTAATCCACTCAAGCTTTATTAACCTCAGCTCACAAGAGGTGCAAGGGGTGGATGTATCCAGCCATTATGGTTTAGAGTTTGATAGTTACGGCGAACTTAAATTTGGACTGGAATACAGCTACCTACACAATTTTGAGAAAGACAAGCTAGATTACACTGGTGAATATCGCTACCCACAACATCGTTGGTTGCTCACCACAAACTGGACCATGGATGACTTTGCCGCCAACATCAACTTCAGCTACATAGGTGAGTTTGAAGATACGCCAGACATCAACTTCGACGGCGTCCTCGATTTTGAAGAGAATGAGTCACGAATGGTTGATGCACAGCTACTGGTGGATATATCAGCCTCCTACCGCTTTAACGACATCATCAAATGGAGTGTTGGCATCAACAACGTGTTAGATGAAGAGCCACCATTTGCTATCGGTGATGGTGACACTGACCTCTACGGCTACGTGATTGCTACCCACAATCCTATGGGTCGCTATTTCTACACTAAGGTGAGTATGAGGTTCTAACCTACACTTTCACAAAAATGGCATCCACTTGGATGCCATTTTTTATTACACTCAACACTTCTCCAACACTGAGCGAGGAAAAGGATGATCACTCTATATGGAACCCCAAGAAGCCGCGCGTTGCGTGTCTCTTGGTTGCTGGAAGAGCTGGATGTCGATTGGCAATTTCATTTCATCAACTTTGCCAAGGGCGACAACCGCAGCGAGGCCTTTTTGGCCATGAACCCCAGTGGCAAAATCCCCGTCATTCAAGATGACGATTTGGTGCTGACCGAATCGGCGGCAATCTGCCAATACCTGGCTGAAAAATATGGGCAAGGTCAATTTCTGCCCATCCCTGGCACGCCAGAGGCCGGTCATTATCATCAATGGATGAGCTTTATCATCAGTGAGCTAGAGCAGCCGCTTTGGACCATGGGCAAACATAAATTTGCCCTGCCGGAGGCCCAGCGTCACCCAGAGATATTACCGGTCGCGGTGTGGGAGTTCGACAAGGCCGCCGCCATTGCTGAACAGCTCTTGCCCGATAGTGAGTTTCTGCTCGGCGATAAACCGACCGTGGCAGATATCATGTTAACCCATACCCTGATGTGGGCCACTGTGTTTGAGCAGCAGATCCCGCCCAAACTGGCCGCCTTTAGGGACAGAATGAAGAGCCGCCCTGCGCTCGCCCGCGCGCTAGAGAAAACCGAAGCCATAGCCGCAAAGGCCGTGGATTAGGGATATCACGACAGCATAGTGATCTGAGCATCACTATGCTGCTACAGCGTGAGTTTTTAGGCTGACTGACAACCCGGCACCTCGGAGAGATCCAGCTCGATATCACCTCCCCCTGAGCCGATAGTCAAAATATGATCATCCAGACTCATCTTATAGTCGCCCACCCAATCCAAGGTTTTAATCGGCTTCAGCTGATAGCGCCACACAGGTAAATCACACTGCAACCACACCCTATGGTAAGCCTTGCCCATGGCTCCTGGATCTATGGTCTGCACCCAGATGGCGTAATCTTCAAAACGCTTAAACTGACTCTGTTCTTTCACAGGTGCATTAAACACTAGGCTCATAAACAAACCCAAGGCTAAGAAAATAAGCTGCGCGGCGCCCAGCAAATAACTTAGCCCCATAACGAAAGTTACCGGCCAGTTGCCCTTGATAACTTGAGCAATTTGACGACGAAAGCGAGCGAGTAGTGATAACCCAAAGAGCACAGCAATTAACTTTATCAGCAGGGCCACAGGTTGCACCTCGAGCATAAAGCTTGGATTAACCCACAAGGTCCCAAACAGACCGGGTAACAAGCTCTCGACCAACGGCAGATAGATAAGCGCGGCGATGATAACTAGGCGTGAGGTTGGCTGGCGATAAGCCTCGACTTGGTACATATCCTTGTCCAAATAAAGTTAACTTTTAAGTAACATTTGCACAAGATAGCATTGGGCCCGTTAAAGCAACACGGTTTAAAGATGAAAGATAATTAAAAAAGCCCCGATATAACGATCGGGGCTTCGGTTTGTTAAGTCATACATTGACTCATAGCTGAGTGGCGGCCCACTTGGCACGGCTCTCACGGCTCTCTTTCAGGCCTTCTTTTTCACGGTAAGCCTTGTAAGCCTCAACATCCAGCGGCACTAGAGTCACATCCACTTCAAGCACTAGCTTACACTCTTTCTTGATACGCCAGGCGGCGGTGTTATAAAGCTCAGTCAGTGGTAATGAGCTTAAAAACTCAGGGTTATATTGGGTATAAACAGCCTGCGTTGGGTACACCACGAAACTCAGGCGGCGCTTAGGCTCTTTACTAAACAGCTCTTCGATACCATCACAGGTGTTAAGCACCTGCATCTCAATGGTCTCATCAAGCTCCAGTAGCTTCTTAGCCGCCAGACCAGAGACTTCAGCCTCACCCGCTTCCCAGGCCAAAACATCGGCTTCACTACACTTGCTCAGCTCGCCCACCTGGGCCGCGCTAAGACCTAATGAGTGACGCAAATATTTAATTTCTATCGCATTTAATTCAGCACTTTTTGCCATCATGATTTCCAAATGTAATTAATCGTTAACTCGCGCTAAGAAGGGATCCACACCTCTTCCACCCACTGCCAAAATGACTCCCAGCTATCCTCATCCAGTTCGCCGTCTTGCCACAACATCACCTGACCTTCCTGATCGATACAGTAAAAGTCATCACCCTGCTGACAAATGGCAATATATTCCCTCGGCAAGCCGATAGACCAGGCATAAGAGGTCACCTCGGGAAGATAAGTATGGGAATAAGGATCACTCACAGTCACCGGCTCTAAAGTGCCGTGAATCACGTCACTGGCATATAACAGATATTCCTTTAACTCTGAAGGCAAAGGGATCAGTATCTGCTCTTCGACTTCCACCAGTTGATCGAAGCTGGGCAGTTCCAGTGGCACGGGAACCGTTTGGTTCAGTTCCCTTAGTTGCTCGATAAGATCGTGCATTATCGTCTGCTCTTAATGGGCTAATGGCCGCAAGTATAATCCCTTTAACCGCAGATTGTTAATGCAATTTCACTACACAGGCCAGCAGACTATGCCGCAGCGTTTAGCAGCTCGGCACTATCTAAGCGCTTATAGTAAAGCCAGGCTTTGTGATACTGCTTATGAGACTCTTGACGCAGCGCGGTGATCTGCGCCTGTTCCAGTTCACTCAGTTCACGAGACTGACTTTTAGCGCGCGCTTCGATGGCCTGTATCTGCTCATAGACCTTATGTTCATCACCGCTTTTAATCTCGGCGATCCCTTTAAGGTGCAGCTGCACCTCGGCAATCATGCCGGTCTCGGGTAGTTGCACCAAGAGGTTGAGGTCACGATAACCTGAGGCTTTAGGCGTGGCAAAACGGTTTTTCACCTGCAACACCTTAACCTGACTATTTAACGCCTCATAGGCTGTCATCAAGCCCTGAATATCATCGGCTACCAGACTGGCTCTGGCGAGATCGGTAATGCGGCTGGCATCTCCGTCAAACTTGGCCGCTATCTTAGCCTTGGCACGCTCATAGCTTTTCACTTCGGGGAGCATCAGTTGGTAACGCTGCGCAAAATTAAGGCCTTCGAGCAGCGCAGCCAGTTCCTGTTGCGCCTCGCCCGCTAAGGCATAGAGGCTATCTAAATCTTGGCTGGCCTGATGAATGCTGACAGCAGAGCTGCTGGCAATGGCATGCAGACCATGTTGGTCTTTGCTAAATGTTTGTTTCTGCGCATAGCTGCCTCGATCATCCTTAGTATCGTTTAGGGCATCGTAATTAACCGCTAAGGCACTGCGCGTGGAGACTAATAACAGGAAAATAAAAAAAGGTCGAAACAACTTATTCATAACCGTCCTCGGTAATAGCGTTAACCTCGAACCTTTAATCTAGCCAGCACTCACTTAATCCAGGCTGAATGGGTGATGAACAATTGTTTATCAAAAATGTCATAAAAAAAGAGCGCCTAGGCGCTCTTTTTAACTATTGGAATAACAGGTTACCAGATCTTCACACGCTTGCTGGGCTCAATATACATAGCGTCACCTTCTTTAACGTCGAAGGTGCTATAGAACTCAGGCATATTAGACAGGGCGCCCACGGCACGGAACTTAGCCGGTGAATGCGGATCGGTCGCCACACGGTTACGCATCGCTTCCTCTTTCATCTTGGCACGCCAGATCTGGCTAAAGCCGATGAAGAAGCGCTCATCGCCAGTCAGGCCATCAATAACCGGTGCTTCTTTGCCATTGAGTGACATTTTGTAGGCTTTGTATGCGATAGTCACGCCAGAAAGATCGCCAATGTTCTCGCCTAAGGTGAGCTCACCATTAACATTCAGGTCATCAAACACCGCATAGTTGTTGTACTGCTCAACCAGTGCCTTACCACGGCTAGCAAACTCTTGCAGATCTTGCTCAGTCCACCAGTCGCGCATATTGCCTTCGCCGTCGAACTTAGCCCCTTGGTCGTCGAAACCATGGCCCATCTCGTGACCAATCACGGCGCCGATACCGCCGTAGTTCACCGCATCGTCTGCTTCCATGTTAAAGAAAGGCGGTTGCAAGATAGCAGCAGGGAACACGATCTCGTTCATGGTCGGGTTGTAGTAGGCATTAACCGTCTGTGGCGTCATGTGCCACTCCCACTTACGGATAGGTGAACCTAGTTTCTCAAGCTCCTTCTCGTGGCTTAGTTGGCTTGCGCGCATACTGTTACCCACAAGATCGTCAGCCTTAATGGTCAGCTTGTCATAGTTTTCCCAGCGATCAGGGTAACCGATCTTGGGATCAAACTTAGCCAGCTTATCTTTGGCCGCAACCTTAGTATCTGGGCTCATCCACTCTAAACCATCGATGCTTTCACCATAGGCGCGGCGCAGGTTTTCAACCAACTCCTGCATACGGTGCTTAGCTTCTGGCTTGAAGTGACGCTTCACATAAACCTTACCAACCACTTCACCCAGCAGGCTGTTAACCGTGCTCACACCGCGCTTCCAACGTGGTTGTTGCTCTGCCTGACCGTTAAGCGTCTTAGAGAAGAACTCAAAGTTTTCACGATCCAGATCTGAGCTCAAGTTACCGGCAAAGTGAGTTAGCGTCTGCCAGGTCATGTAGGTCTTCCACACAGACAGGTCGTTCGCCTTCAGCACTTCATTGAAGCCTTCGATATAGCTTGGCTGATTAATAATGATATCGGCCTGCTTGTCACCGCCCAGGGTCTTAAGATAACCGTTCCAGTTGATATCCGGTGCCAGCTTAGGCAGATCAGCCACTTGATACAGGTTGTAGGTCTTAGTGCTGTCACGCGACTCGACTACGTCCCAGTGACGGCTGGCGATAGCGGTTTCCAGTGCCAGGATCTGCTCGGCACTCTCTTTGGCGTTTGGCAGACCAGCCAGGGTAAACATCTTCTCGATATGCGCCACGAATGCCTTACGAATATTGACGAAACGCTCTGCTTCATTGAAGTAGTAATCTTTCTCCGGCAGGCTTAAACCATATTGCCAGATATGGGTTGCATAGCGGCTCGAATCTTTCGCATCTATGTTGATGTAAAACGCCAGCGGAGTACCGCCACCAATCATCTGGCTATGGGCAAAATATTCCACCAGCTGATCTTTGTTCTCAAGCGCGGCGATCTTGTCTAGCTCGCTCTGGATTGGCTTGATGCCTAGCTTATCTAACTGCTCGGTATCCATGAAAGAGCGATAAAGATCGGCCACTTTCTGCTCGTCGGTACCAGGCTTTAGATTAGGTGTCGCCGCCACCTCTTCAATAATGGCTTTAACATCGTCACGAGACTTTTCACGCAGGTCGTAGAAAGCACCTGTGCTGGTACGGTCCCCTGGGATCTCGGTATTCTTGATCCAAGTGCCGTTTACATAAGAATAAAAATCATCTTGTGGACGAACAGACTTATCGAAGTTGGCAAAATCGATCCCCGAGGTCAGTGCCTGTTCAACGGCAACGGCGGCTTCTGTCTTGGCCGTTTCTGGCGCCTTAACTTCAGCCTGGTCGCTGTTGCAAGCGCTAAGACCAAGTATTAAAGAGGCACACACCCCTCCAACGAAAACTTTTTTCATGTGAATTCCTTTTATGCTTAATTGTTTTTTGTTAGCAATGCGACTGTCATGGCGAAGCCAAAAAGATGCAAAATCTGCTTCAAGCTACACATGTTAATGGGATTGAGTCGATGTAAACAAGTTTATCTGTTTACCAAAGGCAAATTTCCGGTCACTCATGTGTAAGTAAAGATTTCCTTACCTGTAACATGAAACCCACTATAGGGCGCGGATCACCCGCGCAGGGTTGCCACCGACAACTGTCTTAGGGGCCACATCTTTGGTCACCACGGCACCCGCGGCCACCACGGCTTCATCGCCTATAGTCACGCCAGGCAAAATGATCGCCCCGCCGCCAATCCATACCCGCTCGCCGATCAGAATCGGCTTTGCCGTCTCCCAGCCCTCACAGCGCCGATCGGCCTGCAGTGGATGACTCGCGGTGTAACACTGCACATTAGGGCCTATCATGGTTTGTCTCCCTATGGTGATAGCGGCGTTGTCTTGCAGGGTGACATTGACATTAATAAACACCTGCGGCGCAATATGCAGGTTTTCACCATAACTGATATAGAGGGGGAGCATGATCGCCGCCTCTGGATCGACATGGCACAGCAGGTCGCGATCCAACGCGACCCGGCGATTCATCTTTGCATTGGCCTGCTGGCGCTGTTGCCAAAGGCGCTGAAGATCGCCATCAAGGCAGTTGTACTCCAGTGAGCTAATCATCTTGTCAAATTCGGTTAACGGCTCCATCTGGCATTTGGCTCCTTGGCTGTCACTTGAGTTAAATGAAGGTTTTGCCATGCTAACACTTTTCCTTTACTGCCTGTGGCCTCATAATGTCGCCCCAAAGCAGAAACCTTAGAGTAATACAGTGCGTCTCGACAAATTTATCAGTGAATCCACCCCGCTCACCCGCTCCCTCGCCAAGAAGGCGCTACATCGCGGTGAGGTTAGCGTGGATGGCAAGATCATCAAAGATGGCAGCTTTAAGGTCAAGGAAACCGATAGCGTCTGTCTGGACGGCGAGCCTATCAGCCCAATCGGCCCGCGATTTATCATGCTGCACAAACCGCTTGATACCCTCTGCTCGACCATCGATGAGGTTTACCCCTCTGTGCTTAACCTCGTTGATCTGCCCCAAAAGGATGATCTGCATATCGCCGGACGCTTGGATGCCGATACCACAGGCCTAGTGTTGATCACCAGCGACGGCCAGTGGTCACACAGAGTCACCTCTCCAAAACGGGAATGTGGCAAAACCTATCTGGTACAGCTTGCCGACCCACTAAAAGAGGAGTGGGTAGAGGAGTTTGCCAAGGGGATTGCGCTGCGGAGCGAGGATGGCCTCACTAAACCGGCACAGTTAACGCTGTTGGATAGCCATCAGGCCAGACTCACCATCACCGAAGGCAAGTACCATCAAGTCAAGCGCATGTTTGCAGCCGTGGGGAACAAGGTCGTTGGATTACACCGCGAATCTATCGGCGAGATCGTATTGGATGACACCTTGGCACCGGGAGAGTGGCGTTATCTTACGCCAGCAGAAATCGCTTCGGTCAAATAACGCCAGTCCCGTCGGTCAAGTTTATTGACCGGCAATCACTGCCTTAATGCTATTGAGTAAGGCCCTGTCTGTGCGGGCCTTCTTTAGCTTTTTCACACTCTCTTTGAGCGAGGCATCTGAAAGGCGGGTAAAGATGTCATTGTATTCTTTCTCCTCTATCGCCTCATCACTGTCAGCCAGCTCGGCAATATCCTGAGCCACACGGCTCAACTGTAACCAGGCATTAGCGATATAAAAACCGTGAAACTCGGCCTGAGACAACAATCCCTTAGCGCTAGCTGGTAAAGCATCCCAGGCTTGGCCAAATTTTCCTTCTTCGTCGCTGAGCAGCTCATTAAACAGGTTAGCATAGGCCTCCATCAGGTTTGATGGGATCTTGTCCATAGGGATCACTGTATTGCACACATTCAGCGCGGCCTGCTCGGCAATGGCTTGGTACTCTTGACTCGGTTTACTCATAAAAAATGTCTCAATTAGATAGGGCCAACTGCGTAGTCCCTTCGCTCATCACCAGTGCTTAGGCACCGTCTGAAGCGCGGAAAAATAAAAGAAGACGTTATACCTTAGTCAGACCTAAAAGCAAAATGCTCACTTTGTTATATAAAAGTTAAAAATAAACGCATAAAAAATATACTTTTTACTGTCAATAAATTGCCAGCCGTATAATATAGTTACAAAAAAGGCATCTGTGCTAAGGTTAAATGGTCACATAGCAAGGTTGACAAGCTAAAGAAATGACAAGAAAAACAAAAACAAAATCCTGGTTAACCCTCTTGCTACTTTGGTTAGGTCTTTCACTCTACGGCTACAGTACTATTAGCCTGGCAGAGGAAGATGTAGCCGAAGAGGTGGACGCTGTTTTCGCCAAATTTGAACAGGGCGATTTTACAGATCAGCAGAAGATCAATGATGCGCTCGCCTTTCTCTCCGCCAACATCACCCCCGAAGATACCCAGCACTATCTAAAACTACAAACCGTGCTGTGCTGGAATAGTTTCGACATCTCTAAGCCGGAAGGGATCAAGAAAGCCATTGCCTTTGCCGATCTTAAATTACTGTCGGAAGGAATATCTGCCTCGGCAGAAGCCGCAACAGATTTAAGGCTATGTCGCGCCTTTATGTATCAGCTACTTGGTGAAGTAGAAGAGGCCATGGATGGGTACAACAAGGTTGTCGCCGAGGCTTACCTGATAGAATCTCCCAAATTGATCGCCGACTCACGCTCTCTTCGCGGCTCGATCTACTCCTTTCAGGGCAATTTTGCCCAGGCTTTGGAAGATCTCATCACGGCCCAAAACCTGTATGAATCGCTCAACCTACAACACTGGGCTATCTACAATCTCACTGAACTGGCCACCAGCTACCGCCGCTTCGGCGACCCACAAACCGCCATAAAATACTATAACAAGCTAGAAAAACAGTACGAAAAGACAGGTGATAAAGACGGTGCTTACTCCATCAAGACTGAGATAGGTTATGCCCTGGAGGAGCTGGGTGAATATGAGGCCGCACTTTCCAACCATAAAGCAGCCTACCAACATTGGCGAGATACCTTAGGTGAAG
The DNA here is from genome assembly GCF_002215585.1 of Shewanella marisflavi. Taxonomy (NCBI): domain Bacteria; kingdom Pseudomonadati; phylum Pseudomonadota; class Gammaproteobacteria; order Alteromonadales; family Shewanellaceae; genus Shewanella; species Shewanella marisflavi. Next base: position 993,621 of record NZ_CP022272.1, on the reverse strand, counting down.
AGATCAGCGCCCATACTGCCGTCAATGTCGCCGGCATGCTGATTCAGCTCCACCGTCAAGCGGAAGCCAAACCCTATCTTGAATTGGCACAAAGGTTCATCACGCCTGAGATTGGTGCCAGCTACAGCTTTATGCGCCTCTATCAAGCGCAATCGGCCTTAAACGAAGGCCGTTATCAGGAGGCGCTAGACTATATCGATATGGCCAAGGAAAGCTTTCAGCAGATCAAAAATGCTCGCGGTCTGGAACAACTGCATATGGTGCACAGCCAGATCTTCGTCGCCGAGCAGAATTGGAAACAAGCCTATGAGGCGCTACTAAGTTATATTCAGACCCACAAGTCACTGGATGCCACCCTGCAGACTAATCGCACCACAGAGATGCGTACCCGCTTTAATACCGAGCAGATAGAACGTGAAAACCAACAGCTGATTGAACTGCAAAAGGTCAAAGAAAACGAGCTAATTATTCTGAAACAGAACAAATACTTGCAGCTGACTGTGATAGTGCTTGGCTGCATCATAATGATCATTCTTTCCATTGTCGCCTACAAGCAATCACAAAAGTCTAAGCTATTGTCGATTCTGGCCCTGACCGATCATCTGACCCAGCTCCCCAACCGACGATACACCTATTCCAAGGGGGAGAATTACTTCAAATCTAAAGATGAGGCCCATCAGCCGCTATCAATTATCCTGTTTGACGCCGACCACTTTAAGAAGGTCAATGATAAATATGGTCACGATATAGGTGACAAGGTACTGATCGCTCTGGCTAATATTAGTAACGGCTTGATGCGTAAGCAGGATCTGGTTGGCCGCGTCGGTGGCGAGGAGTTTTTGGTGCTCTTACCCGGCACGACAGCCGAGCAGGCCCTTAATATTGCTCAGCGCCTGGTGACCACGGTAGAGAGCAGCAACTTCGACGATATCTATATCAACTTCAAACTCACTATCAGTGCCGGTATTGCCAGTACAGATGGTGACAAGAGTTTTGAGCATCTACTCAAACGCGCCGATGATGCTCTTTACAAAGCCAAATCATCGGGTCGTAACTGCGCGATCTTAGACCAAGCCTAGCCCTTAATCCTGGCGTGAGATAAGCTCGATCTGCTGGGGGGCAGTGAAGCTGGGAAACCATTCCTGATAGAGACGCGCTAACTCACCCGATGCTTGCAGGCTAGACAAGGCGTCCAGCCAACGGTTCACCACCTCTGGCGAAGTGCCTTTAGAAAAAGCCAAATACAGATCGATCTGCGCCAGTTCAAATACCGGATACACCTCTTCTATCCCCATATTCACTTCCGCCAACAAGCGAGCCACCGCTAAGTCAGCCTGACACCAGAAACGTATTCTATCGTGCTTAAGTTGACGCGCCGATTGCTGTGGAAAACTGGCCACAGTCAGATGGTTGACCCCTTGCTCACTCAGCATAGACTCACCTAATGAGCCCCTATACACGCCAATACTCCCAAGCGCATCGAGCTCAGCCACTGAACCTGGGCTGAGTTCATCTGCCGTTTTCGCGTAGATAGAGATACGAGTGGTGGCGATAGGGCCGACAAAATCAAACAGCCTGTTGCGTTGCTGATTTTGAGAGGTCGCAAATAACAAGATATTGGGCTCACTATCTGCAATGGCATAGGCCCTCGCCCAGGGCAAGACTTCGATATTGGCCGGCTCCCCAAGCTTCTCGGCAAGCCGCTGCACCAGAGTGACGCCGTAGCCTTTGGGAACGCCATCCTCCTGATAGCTCATCGGCGCCCACTCCTCGGTCAGCATGCGCAGCGACGCCGCCGTACAGGGCAGCGACAAAATCAACAACGAAAAAAACCACAAGCTATGCTTAATCAAACGATTCCCCGAGAAAATGAGCGGCCCTAGAAAGATGCTAGCCCATGATGAGGTAAGCCACAGACCTTAGGTTCAACATAAATAGCCTAAGGTTAAAAAGCAATAGCGCGGCAAGAGAGCGGAGGTCTAGACGCTGTGGGATTTGTTCACTTGGCCAAAACTGTTATCATGGCGCCATCGCTCACCCTTAGTTACCACTAATGTCTCACCCCAGTTCGTTATCGCCCCAGGCATTGCAGCAACTCGCCCTTAAGATAAAACAGTGGGGTAAAGCGCTAGGTTTTGCCCAGATAGGCATCTGCGATACCGATCTCAGCGCAGAAGAGGCTAAGCTGCAGGCCTGGCTCGACAAGGGCTACCATGGTGAGATGAACTATATGGCCAGTCACGGCATGATGCGCGCCCGGCCCGCTGAGCTGCACCCTGGCACCACACGAGTGATCTCGGCTCGCATGGACTACCTGCCGCCAGAAGCGGGGTTTGCCACTCACCTGAAAGATCCTAATCTGGCCTACATCTCTCGCTATGCCGGTGGCCGTGATTACCACAAGATGATCCGTAACCGGCTAAAAAAGCTGGGCCAACAGATAGAGGCCGAGCTGACCAGCTTAGGTCTTGAGCGCCCCAACTATCGCCCTTTTGTCGATTCGGCCCCCATTTTGGAGCGACCTCTGGCCGACAAAGCCGGACTTGGCTGGACAGGTAAACATAGCCTGCTGCTTAATCATGAGGCAGGTAGCTGGTTTTTCCTGGGTGAGCTGTTAATCGATCTCCCCCTTCCGGTAGACATCCCAGTAAAGGCAGACTGCAACACCTGCGTGGCCTGCATCAAGTCTTGCCCAACTAACGCTATCGTCGAACCCTATGTGGTCGATGGCAGGCGCTGCATCTCCTACCTCACCATAGAACTTCAAGGAGCGATCCCTGAAGAGTTCAGGCCGCTGATGGGCAATCGTATCTACGGCTGTGACGACTGCCAGCTGGTCTGCCCGGTCAACAGTGAGGCGCCGCTTACCAATGAAAGCGACTTCCACACCCGGGATCCACTCAAATACCCACAGCTATTAACCCTCTTCGCCTGGAGTGAGGCGGAGTTTCTCAAGTTTACTGAGGGCAGCGCCATCCGCCGTATCGGCCACAAGCGCTGGCTTCGAAACATCGCCGTCGCCCTGGGTAATGCACCGACATCAAAGGAGATAGTCGCGGCGCTCGAGACTCGCAGAGACAGTGAAGAGGTCGATGAGATGGTGCGCGAACATATCGACTGGGCACTGGCTCGCCAGGCCAACGGTGGCGACCAGCCCAATCGTAAGACCCAGCGAGTGATCCGCGCGGTAGAAAAGGGACTGGCCCGAGATGCCTAGTCCCCAACAGATATTAGTCTAAGGTAAACCCCACCTTCACCGTCACCTGCCAATGGGCGATCAATCCAGCCTCAAGATGGCCGCGAGTCTCGACCACCTGAAACCAGCGCAGGTGGTGCAAGGACTGGCTAGCGGTTTCGATGGCATTTTTAATCGCCTCATCCGAGCTTATGGGTGAGGAACCGACGAGTTCGATGATCTTATAGGTATGACTCATGGTGGATCTCCTGTAGCAAATCGGTATCCCCTTGAGTATAGGAAAGCTTTTCATCTCCTGTGGCGCCATGCGCAAAATCACTACAGCATTAGATAGGCTTTAAGCGCTCAAGCAACCGATCGGCTACCCGAAAGGCATTGGCATAAATAGTAAACGTCGGTGTAACACTGCCGCCATTGGGCATAAAGGCACCATCGGTTACATACAGGTTGTCACAATCATGCACCCGGCAGTCTCTGTCGAGCACAGAGGTGCGTGGATCGTCACCGAAACGGCATCCGCCCGCCACTAAGTTTGAGGTCGGATCGCTAAACACATTCCCCCAGGCTTCATCGGCGCCCATCGCCTTCATCACCTCTACACCCCGATCGACTAAATACTGTGCCACCTTAAGATCATGGGGATGAAAACCGGCGCGCACCTTGGCCACAGGCTGCCCCCACTTGTCTTGCTCTTCATCGTCCAGAGTGACGTAACAATCATCATTGGTCAGCCAATCACAGAATACCTCAAATTTAAAATCCCGCGACTGGGTGAAATGCGCCTTGATCTTCTGCTTAAGCGGCGTGCCCCACAAGAGATTGCCCTCCTGCCACTTGAGTCCATTAGCCTCGCTGGTCGGCGAAGGAGGATCGAACACAAAATCTAAGGTACCGCCCTTCACCGGCTTATCGAACGCCGCTTTGTCATCAATCACATACCAATCCTGCAGGGCGCGGTTAAAGAAGGGGCCGCGCACCTTAAGCCCGGCCGCTGTCTCCGCTGCTAGCTTATCGAGCTTAAACACCCCATGACCAGTACCACCTGCGCAGCAGTGCAAGTTTTTGCCCACCTGACCAAAACGATTGCCTATCCCCTTGGGGTGTTTCTCGCCAGGGCTGGCCAGCAGCAAACGGACGCTCTCGATGGCATAGCAGGCCACCACGAATATCTTGGCCTGGATACGCTGGCTCTTGCTACTGGTATCGAAATAGTCGACCGAACTGACCCGTCCCTTGGCATCGCTATTAAGGCGATACACCTTGGCACGGGTAATAATGCGGCAATGGCCGCTGGCCACCGCGTCATTCAGCAGGGCTGCACGCGAGCTCCCCTTAGCCCCCGAGTGACAGCCATAACTGCCACAATAACCCGAGTATTCGCAGCTCATGCGTTGCTTAAAGGGCTTTGACAGAATGGCCCTCGCCATAGGCAAGGGGGTCAGTTTGAGCTGCTGACAGGCATTATCGAAACGGGCAGCGATGGGGTGCTCTAAGGTTGGAGGAAAAGGAAAGTCAGGCGTCGATCTCGGCTCTAGCTGTGGATGTTTTACTACTTTGCCGCTGACGCCGACAATCTGCTCCACCTTGGTGTAATAAGGCTCAAGCTCCTCATAACTGATGGGCCAGTCGACCGTGTTGGCACCAGGGATTGCAGGGAAGCTAGAAGCAAGACGAAAATCCGTTGGTTTGAGACGATGAAAATAGCCGCTCATAAAGTTAGAGGCACCGCCTACAATATTACCGCCCCAAAACTGCGCCGTGGTCTCGCGGCGCCAGCCACCCTCACCGTCGGGAAGCTCCAGCACATGACGCTCCTCATCGAACTGAGAGCGAAACACCCGGTGACGTGGCAACTGCTCATCTTTGACAAAATCCTGCTCGGTGTACCAATCGCCCTTCTCCAGCACGACCACATTAATCCCCGCCTTGGCTAGCTCATAAGCGATGGGCCCAGCGCCGGCGCCGCTGCCAACAATACATACCTCAAACGGCTCTTGCTCTTGTGTTTCACCCGCGCGCGCTAAACCCATAGCCAATCATCCTGTTCTGCAATGTTAAAAATCGAGATAGGTCTTACCCGGTACCGGACGTGGAAAACCAGGTTGATGCTCAAGCCAGCGCCAACCAATCTGATCGGGATTGCCGCCATAAACCGGGTCTAGGGTCAGTGCCTCAATCAGGTAGTAGAGCAGCAAGGAGAGCCAGTTTTCACCGGCGCGGCTCTTGGCGATACGTGCTAGCATCGCCTCCTGCTCATCCCAGCTCAGTACCAAAAAACTGCGTTTCAGCTCAGAATCGGTCAGGTCCTCTAACCAGGCAGCCCCCTGTAAAACAAACTGCCTATCGTCATCGGCGCGATTATCCGGATCTTCCATGGCCCACAAAAGATAGCTATAGGCATTGAGATCCTTGGCCGATGGACCATCACCATCATCGGGAAACAGATGCAATTGCACGCTCTCTATGATGGCGCGGTTGATCACGTCAAAATCTTGCGGCCGAGTGGCGAGTGAAAAGCCCTCATCATCCGCCCAGCTAAACTGGGGTTTCGCCGTTAACAAGAACGCCAGTGCGCCGCTACGGGCAAGAAACGCCCGCCGATCCAACCCGCTCTCATAGGCATACTCTGTTGCCATCTTCTTCCCTCGCCCTGTCACCTTGTTCTCCTTTAGCCTGCCCCCGGCTCTCGCTGCATCGCCAGTTATAAGACCTAAGTTGAAGCCAAATGGATTCAATTGAGTGTGAATTTTTCGGCGCGCCGGGTCAACACCCAGAGCGATCCCACAAAAACCGTCGCAGCGGCAATGAGTCACAAAAGCACCTAGACTAGAAGATAAACTTGCTCAACTGCGCTTTAAGGATCTCCCATGACAAAACCTGTCATCGCCGATAACAAACCTAAGAAAGTCGAGTTAACCAAAGGAAAGGAATACTATTTTTGCGTCTGTGGCCGCTCAAACAGTCAGCCCTTTTGCGATGGTTCCCACAAGGGTACGGGCCTGACCCCCAAAGCCTTTACCCCCGAGGACACTGGCGAAGCCTACCTGTGCGCCTGTAAACACACAGGCAACGCCCCATACTGCGATGGCACCCATAAGCAGTTTAATTCAGAGCAGGTGGGCAAAGAGGGTCCAGGCCGAGAGGCCATCGCCAAAGATGATGCTGATAAACCGCCCAAGGCCGCAGCGACAAAAGAGGAGCCCAGCGTCGAACTCATCCATCAACTGGCCAGAGAGGGACTGAAAAATCTCGGGCACCACGGCCCTATGGTCGCTATGGGGGTGCCCAGATATCAGCTCCCAAGCTGGGATGAGATTCAGATCATGACGGCCCAGATGGCCAGCAAGCCACTGTTTGAAGAAGAAGCGGTAGACACCGAGCTGATTATTGGGCCCGAGGCACGAAAGCCCCTGCGACTCAAGATCCCCCTATTGGTGTCAGACATGAGCTTCGGCGCACTTTCGCAGGAGGCAAAAGTTGCCCTGGCCAAGGGCGCCGAGCTGGCGGGCACAGGGATCTGCTCTGGTGAAGGTGGCATGCTGCCCGAGGAGCAGGCGGCCAATTCGCGCTACTTCTATGAGCTGGCCAGCGCCCAATTTGGCTATCAGGAAGCCTTGATGAGTAAGATACAGGCGTTTCACTTCAAGGGAGGACAAGGAGCCAAGACAGGCACAGGCGGTCACCTACCGGGCAGCAAGAATCAAGGCAAGATCGCCGAAATCCGCGGTATTCCCGCGGGTCAGGACGCCATCTCGCCACCCAGGTTCAAAGACCTCAACTCAGTGGCCGATTTTAAACGCTTCGCCGACAGGGTGCGGGAACTCAGCGGCGGCGTGCCTATCGGCTTTAAGCTGAGCGCCAATCATATCGAACGGGATATTCAGTTTGCCCTGGATGCCAGCGCCGACTACATCATACTCGATGGCCGAGGCGGCGGTACGGGCGCAGCGCCGCAGATTTTTCGCGATCACATCAGTGTACCCACCATCCCAGCCTTGGCGCGGGCCCGGCGTTATCTCGACCAGCAGGGCGCCAGTGGCCGGGTGACGCTCATCATCACAGGCGGGCTCAGATTGCCCATGGACTTTGTTAAGGCGATGGCACTAGGTGCCGACGGCGTCGCCCTGGCCAATAGTGCCATGCAGGCGATCGGCTGCGTGGCTGCCCGAATCTGTAATACCAATAACTGTCCCGCCGGTATCGCCACCCAAAACGCCGATCTGCGTCAGCGGCTCAATATCGACAAATCGGCCCAGCAACTGGCTAACTTTATGGCTGCCTCTGCCGAGCTGATGCAGGTGATGGCCAGAGCTTGTGGACACCATAAGCTAAACCAGTTCAACTTAGATGATCTGGCCACCTGGCACAGCGAGATGGCCAGGCTCTCCGGCATTCCCTACGCAGGCGTGACACAGATTTAAAGCCATAGGCAACACCTTCATAGCCCGCCTCCTCTACGAAGAGGCGGGCCAAGCCTCTTAAGCTCAAGACAAATCCATAACTAGTAAAGACTTGTTTAACAAGATAAAAAAGTGCACACTTGCCGCCGAAGCTCTTAGGGCAACCCATAGCCCAAGTTCAAAGCTCGTCTCATGTCAGCCATAGACAATGTGAAGGATCACAATGCAAACCGTTATTTTATTTATATTCTTAGCCCTGCTGTTCATTACCTTATTTTCGCTCTACATCACCTGGCGTAATAAACAACCAATCGAAGTCACCGGCGACCCCGAACAAGTGATTTTTCTCGCAAACCAGCTGCTGCACAGCGGTCGAGAAGCACAGGCTATCGATTACCTGGAACGAGCAGCGGCCATGGGAATGGCACATGCGGCGCAGTTCCTCGGTGAACTCTACAACCTCGAAAATACCCATCTGTTTGACCAGGCCAAGGCCAACGACTGGTTTCAAAAAGCTGCCGAACTCGATGAGCAATTTGCTCAGCTTCAGCGCCAGATGCTGAAATTTAATGTTCACCCCACCCTGGAAGCCAACAGCTCACAGCTGGAAACCATGTTGAAACCCGGTGCTGACCAGGGCAATAGCCAGCATCAGGCAGAACTTGGTAAGCTCTATCAGGAGAGTCCGCTACTCGATCCTGAGGGTATTCAGGCACTGCATTACCTGACCCAGGCCGCTGAGGCGGGAGAGGTTGAAGCAAAGTACGATCTCGCCAACCTCTGGCTCTCACCGCGCCATGGAGAGCCTGATCCCGCCAAGGCCCGAGCACTGCTACAAGAGATTATTGATAGCGATACCAACGCCAAGAGTCTGCTGGCGAGAATGCTACTTAGTGGTGAAGGCGGCCCTGCCGAGCCCCGTGAGGCCGAGCGTTTGATGCGCGAACTGGCCCAGGACAATGACTTTGCCCTCATCGAGCTGGCCCGCCTCTATCAGCAAGGCAAAGAGCTACCCCAGGATATCTCCAAGGCGGAGAAGTGTCTGCGACAAGCCATCGCCATGGATAATGACAGCGCTACCTACCACCTGTGCGAGCTGCTACTCAATCATAAACTTGACCGCGACAGCCACATTGAGGCGATCGCCCTGCTGACGCCTTTGGCCGAACAGTGGTGGACAGACGCCCTCTTCCTCCTGGGCAAGGCCCATGAAGATGGACTGGGCACCCGCCGCCATCTAGCAACGGCCCTATCTTACTATCGCTTAGCGGCCATCGATCCAGCCCCCTACCACTTGACGCGGGTTGAGGATTTAAGTACCAAGATGGGTGAATATGAGAAGGAACTGGCAGACAGCCTGTATCAGCGATTTCTGACCCAGCACCCGATAAGCCAATCTCAGCAGGCCAGCATAGACCTTACCCATGGGCTACGTCTGCTCCATGAAGATGATAGAGGGCGATGCCACCCGAGAGAAGCGATCCCATATCTGGAGCGCGCTGCACTCACAGGTGAAAACCTGGCGCTGGAACCTCTACATCAGGCCTGCGCTGAGCTGGGACAAAGGGTCGATGCCGCCATCTGGGCGCAGATAGCCTTAGAAGATAAGTTCTATTTTCTGCCCACCGGTGAGATGGAGATTAGCTTAGCCAGCCTCAAGCAAGGCTTTAGCGAGGCCGAGCAGGCACTGTTTGAGCAGCGACTCGATGAGCGACGAGCCGAGATCGCCGCGAACCTGAGTGCTGCTAGCAATAACACACGATAACCAAGATTCAAAAGACAAAGGGCGGCCAGAGATCTGGCCACCCACTTAATCTAAAGGCAAAGAGTCGCCAGAGTCATTATCCCAGGCGTCTTCTCAGCTCCTTAGTGGCCTTCACCATGTTTTGCAGTGCGGGCTCCACCTCATCCCAGGTGCGCGTCTTCAGTCCACAGTCGGGATTCACCCAAAGCTGTCCCACGGGGATCTTAGTCGCCGCCTTCTCAATTAAGCCCACCATCTCCTCGACGCTAGGTATATTTGGGCTGTGGATGTCATATACGCCGGGCCCTATCTCATTGGGATACTCGAAGTCTTCGAAGGCATTGAGCAGTTCCATGTGAGAGCGCGAGGTTTCTATAGTGATCACATCGGCGTCCATGGCGGCGATGGCATCTATGGTGGCGTTGAACTCGCTATAGCACATATGGGTATGGATCTGAGTCTCATCCTCCACGCCTGCCGCGCTGAGCTTAAAGGCGGCCACAGCCCAATCGAGATAGTGCTGCCACTCACTGGCCTTCAGTGGCAGGCCTTCACGAAAGGCAGGTTCATCTATCTGTATGATGCCTATACCTGCTGCCTGCAGATCGGTCACCTCATCACGAATTGCTAAGGCAAGCTGATTGGCGATCTCCTCGCGACCAATATCTTCCCGGGCAAAGGACCAGTGCAGTATGGTCACAGGGCCGGTCAACATGCCTTTCACCGGTCTGTCGGTCAGACTCTGGGCAAAGCTTGCCCACTGGAGCGTCATCGGCTGACGACGGGATACATCACCATAGATAAGCGGCGGCTTAACGCAGCGCGAGCCATAGCTCTGCACCCAGGCAAACTGGGTAAAGCCCACACCTTCGAGCTGCTCACCGAAATACTCCACCATGTCGTTACGCTCGGCCTCACCATGGACCAAGACATCGATCCCCAACTTAAGCTGACGGGCGATACTGTCACGAGTCACCGCCTCAAGCTGCGCAACATAGGCCTGTTCGGTCAACTCCCCCTTGCGCCAGCGGCTACGCAGGCCGCGAATAGCTGGCGTCTGCGGGAAGGAGCCGATTGTGGTAGTGGGCAGCAGCGGCAGACGAAAACGGGCCTGTTGCTTGAGGCGACGCTCGCCAAAATCGCTATGGCGCTCAAAATCCGCTGAGGTTAACGCCTTGAGTCTTGCCTGCACCTCAGTATTCGCCGCCTGTTCACGGGCCTGACGCCTCGCCTGACAACGCCCAGTTATCGCCTGCGCCTCATCGCTCTGTGGCGAGACCAGCAAGGTACCTAGCTGCGCCAATTCATCAAGCTTCTGCTTGGCAAAACTGAGTTGATTGGCAAGCTCGGGGGCCAACTCAGTTTCGCTCGTCAGATCCACAGGCACATGCAAAAGCGAACAGGAGGGCGCCAGCCAAACTCGCTCACCAAGATCCGCCACCACGCCACGCAGTCGCTCTGCCAAGATATCGAGATCCGCCGCCCACACGTTACGGCCATTGATCACCCCAAGGCTGAGTACCTGCTCAGGCCTAAGCGTTGCCGCAAAGGGGGTAAGCTGCTCAGGAGCGCTCACCAGATCCAGATGAAGTCCATCAACCTTGAGATCGCGAATCACCTCATGATGATGGGCCACTGAGCCGTAGTAGCTCGCCAGCAGCAGCTTAACGCCCTGACCACTGAGCTCTTTGTAAGTCGGCTGGAACGCCGCCAGCCACTCACCGTCAAGCTCCAGCGCCAAGATAGGCTCGTCGAGCTGTACCCAGCTCACCCCTTGGCCTGCGAAGCGCGTTAAGATGGCTTGATACACCTTAATCAGCTCAGGCAACAGGCTCAGCTTATCGAAAAGCTCACCTTCACACTTGGCAAGATAAAGATAACTGACAGGCCCCAGCAGCACAGGCTTTGGCTGATGACCCAGCGCTTTAGCCTCGTCCACCTCGTCGAACAGCTGCTCATAGGCGATCTCGAAGCTTTGGCCTGGCGTGAGCTCGGGCACTATGTAGTGATAGTTAGTGTTGAAATACTTTTTCATCTGGGCGGCGCGGCTCGCCTCTCCCGTTGGAGCACGGCCACGGGCCACGCGAAACAGAGTGTCGAGATCCACCTGCTCGCCACTGCGATGGCGGGTCGGGATAGCGTTAATGGTGGCGCTCAGGGTGAGTACCTGATCGTAGAAGGCAAAATCCCCAACAGGCACCTGGCTTACCCCAGACTCTTGCTGCCACTGCCAGTGTGTTTGACGCAGCTCGCGGGCGACCGATTGCAGCTGAGCCTGATCTATCTCTTCGCGCCAATACTTTTCCAGGGCAAATTTAAGTTCCCGTTGACGGCCGATACGGGGAAAGCCTAATGAAGCAATATCTAGAGTTTGCATATTGTATACCTTTTGCATTAAGATGAGCGAAATTCATGGTTAGCGCCCTTCGCTGTCATCGCAATCCAGGTGTGATAACTGAAATTGCACAACAAACATAAACAGGCGTCTGGACGTCTAGAAGTTTATTGTGCTAGTCTGTTGTCTCGCAATCGAATTGATTTCACGAGCAACATGAGCCAAATTCATGTGAGGTAAAAAATGATAGAGCTTAGGCATTTACGTACATTGGTCGCCCTGAAAGAGAGCGGCAGTCTCGCGGGCGCAGCCAAGAAGCGCTTTGTCACCCAGTCAGCCTTATCCCACCAGATCAAGGAATTGGAGACCCGCATCAACTCGGCAATATTCGTGCGTAAGAGCAAACCCCTCTCTTTTACTCAGGAGGGAGCTCGCCTACTCAATCTGGCCGAAGAGATCTTACCTAAGGTGATAGAAACTGAGATCGATCTGAAAAACGGTCTGGGCGGCGAGGTGAAAGATCTCTTTGTGGGCATAGAGTGTCACAGCTGCTTTCGCTGGCTGATGCCGGTGATCGAGCAGTTTAATGCCAGCTTTCCCCACACTAACCTTGAGTTATCGAGCCGTCATCTATTCGATTCGCTGACTGCGCTCAAGCAGGGGCAACTGGATGTGGTGCTCACTTCAGATCCTATCCCTGATCATGATATCGCCTACCAGCACCTGTTCGATTTCGAGGTCAAACTCCTGGTCGCCAAAGACCATCCGCTGGCCGATGCGCCCTATGTCACGCCAGCAGAGCTTAGCGAGCAGACACTGCTCACCTACCCAGTTCCATTAGACAGACTGGATATCTATCGCCACTTCATGGAGCCAGCAGGCGTACCGGTCGCCAAGCAGATCCGCTGCGATCTTACCGCCATGTTGCTGCAACGCATCGCCTGTAAGGATGGCGTCGCTGCCCTGCCGAGTTGGTCCATCAATGAGGCACATGGTCTGTCGCTCAAGGCAGTAAAACTGGGCCCTGAAGGGCTAAAACGCCCTCTGTTCGGCGCCTATCGCAGTAATGGCAGCAGCGCGCGTCTCGCCCAGCAGTGGCTGAATTTGGTGACCTCTGAGGGGCTGGAACGTCAGGGGCACTGAGCCGAGTATACAAGCAGTGAGCCTAGAGGTAGACTGGCGTTATCGCTCGAGAAACACTAAAGGATTAGTATGAAACTTGTAGCACTTTTTGTTCAAGCCTGTCTCTGGTTTGGTATCGTCTTATCCCCTTCCTTATTAGGTCTGCTTAGCGGCGGCCTATTTAGCATGCAACAGTCGCCGTCTAGCCTAACCGCGCCACTTTTAGGCTTAGCCATGGGGGCGCTTTTGGGCATCATCTGGGCCGAATATATTCGCAAAGTCCATGGTCTCAGCCAATTCTTTGGCCGTCTGGTGGCGACACCCGATATTGACGGCCGCTCAACCGACAAGCTGTAACCGGTAAGCAAGAAAGCCCGAACTCAAGCTTTCAAACTCTAGACACAAAAAAACCTGCACTTGGCAGGTTTTCTTTTAGCTGGTCAAAACGCCTATAGCGGGTTGAGCAGCTGATTTCGCATAGAGAGCACCCGGCGTAGCACCAAACCTGGCGAATTTGGATTGCGGGTCTGACGCAGGTTATGGGCGATCATAAACTCTTCCCTTAACTCCTCGTCAAGGCCAAGAGACTCAAACGCCTCCAGAGTCAGGGTCTGCTTCTGATTATCGATCAATGATTTAATGATAGAGAGCGGGAATGACTGCTCCGACTCGGCGTTCAGATAGGCAAAGGCAGTCAGGGCGATTATCTCGCCAAACACGCTAAACAGCGCCAGGGTCTGCACCTCATCCGGACTGATGTCGACTCCTTCCATATGATGCAGGCTATCGACGGCATCGGTAGCAATACTCTCGGTCAGCGCCCAGTAACCATAGACCAACTTCTTATAGGGCTGCGGCAACTCGTCCAAACGCTCCTTCAGATAGAAGGTAAAGGCGTAACGATAGATATTGACCTGACCTAAACGCACCAAGGCATCTTTTAACGAACGGTTTTTCGATGAGACGATACCACCAGCGTTAGCCGCTGAATTGCTGCGCCACAGCAGATGTGCCGCTAAGGCGGGATCAGAGGAGACAATGTCAATCACATTTCGGATATCGCCATCGGCAATAATGGCTTTTTTCAACGGGATAAGAATGCCCCGTCGTCCGATGACCTGTTCTTCATTGGCAATAATTGCGCGTACTTGAGTGAATACCTGATGCTCAAGATCTGTCATGAGAAGTTATTAACCTGATTTATTATTGGCACGGCGCCATTTGTTATCCGAGAATTTACCCATAAAAAGCCCATCTGGGTCAAGTCGATTTGGGGTAAAAACGGACATTAACCTAAATAAATTCATCTTGCCACTCGCGCTTGCCCGTTGGGCCAGGCTAAACGACAAATTTCTGCCACTTAACAAGCAAGTGACACCCTGTATCTCTGGGCTGTTCGCACCGTTTTCGGTTATAGGGCACCGGCCTGTTGCAGACGCTGATATAGGTGCTCGGCGAGTCGGCGATAGCCTTCGTCGTTAAGGTGAATAGCATCAGATTTTACTTCTGGTAATTTTAGCAGCTCTGTCAAAAAATCCTCAATAAATAGCAGCTGATATTGCTCAGCCAACACTTTATACAGGGGCGCCGTTTCCAGCCATAGGCTCTTCTTAGGTACACCAACCAGCACTACAGGGATATTGCGCTGACGCGCTAGGCTCAACATGGCGTCGAGATTGGCGGCCACCTGCTGCTCGCTGACGTTACGTAAAAAATCGTTGCCCCCTTCTAGGAGTATCACAAGATCCGGGGTTGTCTCATCCAGCACGCGGGCAAAACGTAACCGACCTTGGGCTGTGGTCTCCCCCGAAATCCCGGCATTGATCACCTCGCGACCAGTCAGCTTACTCAACTGACTGGGATAATCCAGCTCGCGACTGGCACCAACCCCTTGGGTCAAACTATCGCCAAAAGCGAGTATCTTGGCATCGAGTGGCAGTGGCGATAATGACGGTCCACGCTCAGGCCACAGCCAGACAACCAACAACAGAACCACGGGCAACAACAACCATTTCAACTTCAATCTTTTAGCTCCCTTATCACTCATATGCCATCCATGATGAACAGCTGGTAATAAAAAAGCCAGTCAGATCTGACTGGCTCTCCTAAACAAGGCAGGCTTAGAAACGATAGCTGGCGGTCAGACGCAGCGAGCGGCCAGTACCAGGGTAAAAACCACTTCCCCAAGTGCTGAAATAGCCGGAGCTGACATACTCCTCATCCAACAGGTTATCCACTCTCAGGCTAGCCAGCCAAGCATCGCGGGAATAATTCACCGAGATGTTCGCCAAGGTATAGGCATCGAGCTTATCCCCTTGATTGGCATTGTCACCCTCCATATAGCGCTCGCCCGTGTAGACCGCCTCGACGAATAGCTGTAGATGCGCATAAACATCAAAACTGACATAACCACGGCCGCTGTTTTTGGCCACCCAAGAGAGCGCTTTGCCCTCATTGGCGCCTTCGGTAAATTCGGCGTCTATGTAGTTATACTCAAGCCCAAGCTGCACCGCTTTGCTCACCTGCCAGTCCCAATCGACACTTGCCCCATAACGGCGCGAAGCATCGGCATTAACATTGGCACCCGGGAAACTGCCACCAATCGGCGTCTCGGCGCTCGGGTCGAAGACGATCTCATCTTCCAGATCCAGGCGGTAAGCACTCAGACGCAGCGTGTTATGTTCAAGCAGCAGATCCCAGCCCGCTTCATAGGAACGACCCGTCTGTGGCTTGAGTCCCTGAATGCTGGCCGGGGTATAGGCCTGCTCATCCACCTTGGCAAAGCGGAAGTTATCATCGGCGCGCAGATACAAGCGCTGCTGCTGGTTAGGGCGATAGTTGATGCCAAGCTCGAAGGCATGGGCATCCTGATCGAGATCGATCCCATTTGGATAGGCTTTGCCGTCAACCAGCTCATCGGTCACCTCGGCGTAACGTCCACCCACCACATAGCTGAAGGTATCAGTCAGCGGCACTGTCGCCTGCAAGTAGGCGCTCGCCAGCTTCTGCACATTACTGCGGCCATTACTAAATACCGACTCTCCTCGGCTCAGATCTAAGCCGGTCACCAGCTTGAGCTCGCCATTATCCGTCTTGATATTGGCCACAGCTTTAGGTTTAAACTCCAGCAAGGAGCGGGTATCGCGGCGGTTAGTCGCCCAAGTGCTGAGCCCGGTTATCAGGGTGTCACTATAATTAAGATCCGCGCCCAGTGACCAAGCCTCGTTAAGCTGGCGCTGATAGCCGGTGCGGGCCGCCGTGGTCATTTCGTGCAGATAGGCATCGACAAACAGATCGCCCGCCTGCCTGGGGTCTTCTTTAATCTGCGCTTCGGTAAGCGCGGGAGCTAACTCGCGACGGTTGTCGTAATGACTCGCCTCGGCGAAGAACTGCTGCGCCGCATCGTCATATTGCAGGCGTCCCAGCACAGAGCTGGTCTCGCTGGCATTGTGCTTGCGGTAGTTATCACTCTTAAGGTAATTGGCCGCGCCATAGAGACGCCAGTTGTCATTGATGGCTACCGAGCCATCGGCCTTAGCTTCATAAGTATCGAAGCTACCGCCCGAGACCTGCACGCTACCACCGTTATCTTTAGGCGCCTTAGTGACGATATTGATCACCCCGCCGACCGCCTGATCGCCATAGAGCACACCGGCACTGCCTGAGAGGATCTCGACTCGCTCTACCTGATTGAGACCAATAGCATTGATGCTGGGGGCAGCGATATCGATATTATTGAGACGGCGGCCATCGATAAGAATCAAGGTGTTGTTGGCAGCCTGACCGGCACCGAAACCGCGCATGGCAAAGACCGCGCCCGAATTTGAGTCTGAAACTTGAATACCGCTCTGTCCACGCAGCAAGTCGGTGAGATTGGTGGCGCCGCTGAGCTCAATGGCGGCTGCATCAATCACATTGACGTTGGCCGCAATATTAATAGGGGTGTTTTCACTGCGGCCAATAACTGTGATGGTCTCATCCACAGGCCCAGGGGTGCCTGAGTTTGCCGCCATAGCAGGCATACTGCCAGCCAAACATGCGCCAAGTAGTAACGCGATTTTACTAGGTTGTGTACCCATTTCCTTTAACTCCTAAAAGGGAAACAGGGCAAGGTGTCACGACTGGGCGCAGTCCATAAAACCGCCAGGGTCGCATTTTGAGATCTGCCCACCGAAATCTCAAAATCACCTTAAGGGCCGGTCTCCGGACTGAGGCTAAGTCTAAACAAGCTGTTTAAACGACGAGCAAGGATTGTTAACGCACTAGCGCATCCAGCTCTCACCTTTCACCGTTGCGGGGGCAGTGCCAGATTTTCACTGGCTTCCCGATTATCCCTTGCGCCATTTTGGCCAGGGCACCACATAAGGTTGACTAAATTTGGTTGCTCTGTGTCGACCTAAACGCGCAAGCTGACCGACTCACGACAACGCAGGTATGTCGCCAACAAGATAGATGACAAAGCGCGGGCATTATAGACGTCTACACGTATAAATGTCTAATATCACTGCATCTGACTCTCTAACCCGGATTTGACCACCTTACCCCCTTTCATCACAAAGCCAACATCCAGCAGGGCCGAGATATCTTCGAGGGGATTTCCCTGGGTCGCAATAATGTCAGCCTGCTTGCCTACCGCCAGGGTACCCAAGCTATCTGACATATTGATAAGCGCGGCGCCGTTTATGGTGGCCGAGATCAACACATCCTGATTACTCATGCCCGCCTGACTCATCAGCACCGCCTCGCGGGCATTAATGCCGTGAGCCGACACACCGCTGTCTGTACCATAGGCAATCTTAACGCCCGCCTTATAGGCGCGGGTAAAGTTGGCTGTCATATCGGCGCCCACCCGGGTCGCTTTTTGCTTTATCGCTGACGACATAAAGTTGGACTCTTCGGCCATATGCACCACGGTATCGCCAGCCAACAAGGTAGGAACTAAGAAGGCACCATTTCTCTTCAGTAGCTTAATGCTTTCCTTATCGGCATAGCTACCATGTTCTATGCTATCGACCCCGGCGCGCAAAGCGGCATTGATCCCTTCAGTTGCATGGGCATGGCTGGCCACCTTGCGTCCTAGGGCATGGGCTGTCTCGACAATCTCTTTAATCTCATCGTCATTCATCTGCAGCCCGGTGCCGGTGTTGGTGTCAGACAAGACGCCGCCGGTGGAGGTGATTTTGATAACATCGGCGCCAAACTTGATGGCACGTCGGGTAGCACGGCGGCAATCATAAGGACCATCACAAATCGTCTTAGTGGTAAACTTATCCAAGAGATCCGGGCTCATACCATCCACATCACCATGTCCGCCTGTCACCGACACTCCACCCGAGGCGATAATACGCGGCCCATCAAGCCAGCCCTTATCGATCGCATCACGCAGGGCATAGATCTGCTCAGGCTTAGCACCAAGATCCCGCACCGTCGTAAAGCCCGCCATCAGCGTCTTCTTAGCAAAATAGGCACTCTGCATCGCCACATCGGCATCAGACATACGCAGTCGCTGACTGTCATTATTGGGCCCAAGTTCGCCTTGTAGATGCACATGCATATCCATCAGGCCAGGCATTACAAAAGCCTGCTTCAAATCGACATAGTGTGCGCCTGGGGCAATAGTCTCGACACTCTGATACCCAGCGGCCACTTGGCTTATCTTGCCGTCGGTGATCACTAAGGTTTGCTCAGAAGCAGGCTTGGCAGCGGGGTCGGCCAGTAAAATACCGGCATGGATCACTGTGACCTCCGCTGCGCTAAGGGAGTGAGATAGAAAGATCGCCGTCATGGCGGCAAGGGGAAGCAGCTTATTATTTTTCATTATGACCCGTTTATCATCTCTGGACTAAAATATGCTCACCGGCGGTTAACAGACACAGCGAATCACTGGCTAACCGTTCAGGCGAACGCTTAAACCTCAATAACATGACAACAAATTGTTGTAAAAACAACCAGAAAAGAAACCCTGGTAAACCAGGGTTATCGGGAATTCGCAAATCTAGAGATCTGCGGCGGCGTTAACGCAGACTCGCCATATTGGCAACGCGCTCTATTGGCGGCGCGATTGTCGGCAAGGTAGAGAGAGATAATAATGCTTCTCCCCGCGCCGATTGATGCAGCAGAAACAGATCTTCCTCACCGGCGATAACTGTGTAGTGGCCAATCTCACCTATAGGCTTGTTCACCCCATCCTCACCGCGATGCGTCAGAGGCATCTTGTCACAGGTCAGCATGGCACTATAGCTTGCCTTGCCGCTAATATCGCTTGCCCCGAGCTTCTGATATTGCATCTCTCCCTCACAGATATGGCGATATTGCTCGGCAAAAGTATCAAGAAAATCTTCGGGACCGATACGGCCAGCCATCCCTTTAAATCCTTGCACACAATAGAGGGAAGACCAATGGGCCAATAGCTCTTCTGCTGGCACAAACTCGGCAGAAAACATATCACCCTGCTGCTCACTGTGGGCCAGGCGCCAGCTTGATGGGAAATACAGCCCTAGCTGCTGTTTGAAAATCGTTAATTGACTGGCTTGTGGAGCCGATGGACCACCATTGTTAGCCGCAACACTTAATGGCATAACCAGCAGTGCCAAACCTAACCGCCGCGCCAACATCTTAGATAAACCGGGTCGTAAAAAATCCATTTTTATATACCTCATCCTCAACCATGCGACACAGGCTCACGTAAACGAATTGCTCGCTAATCAATGCCTACATGCAGTTAAAATCACTAAAACAGAGTGATATCCAGCAGATATTACTACAAAGCGACGACAAAAAGCTGCGCCATTTACAAAAAATAGCGTTCAAAAAATGACTTGACGCATTAGATTACAAGTGTAATCTTGATTAAAAATTACAACTGTAATCAAACTAACAGACAAATAGAACAGACATGATGAAAGAGATCAGCAACGCCGAACTATCGGTACTCAACATCTTATGGCGCAACTCCCCCTTAGGCGCCAGTGAAGTCGTCGAAGCGCTCGCCAGCAGCCAGGGCATGCACGAAAAAACCGTCAAAACCTTGCTCAACCGTCTGGTAAAAAAGCAGGCCCTAGGCTTTGAAAAACAGGGGCGCGCCTATCGTTATTACCCGCTAATCGATCAGAGCGAGTACCAACTCAAAGAGAGCCAATCTTTTGTCGAGCGAGTGTTCGCCGGTAAAGTCGCTCCACTGGTGGCAGGCTTTGCCAAGCAGAAGCAACTCAGTCCAGAAGACATTGCCGAGCTGAAGGCCCTCATCGAGCACTGGGAAGAGGATCAATCGTCATGATGACCTTACTGCTTAACATCATGCTGCCACTGACGCTGTTATGCACTGCCCTAATACTGCTGCACAAACCGCTACTGGCACGCCTTGGCGCCCATAACACCTATGCCTTGTGGAACAGCGTCCCACTGCTGCTGATTGGCACTGTTTACGGGCAGCTCTCCCCTGGCAATATCAACAGTGCCTCACTGCAACAACTTCAGCATTACCGCGTGTTAGCCAGCGAACTGTTAGCTCAGAGCCAATTCAGCTGGCTCAAGCTGACATTAACCAGCATCTGGCTTGTGGGCAGCCTGATGCTGCTGGGTGCACTCATCTATCACGCCTACCGGCTCAGACAACTGATACAAGAGAGTCAGCCGATTCATCTAGACACCAACGCCGAGTCAAATCACCCCATACAAATTAGGCGTCACAACGGCATAGACTCACCCATGCTAGCCGGACTCTATAAATCGGTGATCTTAGTACCAGGCAGTTTTGAACATCTACCAATAAGCCAGCAGGCGGCGGTGATCTGCCATGAGCTGAATCATCAAAAGCGTCTGGATATTCTGGCCAACCTGTTTGGCTACCTGCTGGTGTCACTGTTTTGGTTTAACCCCGTCTTTTGGCTGGCCTATCGCCGCTTTCGTGACGACCAGGAGCTTTCCTGCGATGCCGAAGTCACTCAGAAGATGAATAAACAACAAAGAATTGCCTATAGCCAAACGCTACTGGCGTACTCCCAGCAGGCCCAATTGGGCATGCTACACACTCACTATGGAAACAAGACCATCCTCAAGGAGCGGATCATGCAAATGAAGAGAACACACACCAAGCGTCCCCTTGCCATTCTAGGCCTGGCGCTGACACTGGGGTTATCGGGAGCCTTAATCAACCAAAGCGCTAATGCGGGTGACAAACACCATGATGAAACCAAGGCGCCGAGCCCAGTCATGCGGATCGAGCCAAGCTATCCCGTCGAGGCAGCCGAGAAACATATCGAGGGGTATGTCCAGCTGCAGTTTGATATCGACAAGCAAGGCAATGTCAGCAATGTCTCGGTGATCAAGTCGTCTCCGGCAGGTATATTTGACAGCGAAGCCGTTAAAGCCCTGTCTCAATGGCGATACCAATCTTCAGCTAACGGCGTTAAGCAGGCCAAGGTACAACTGGACTTCATGATGTCGGCACCAAAAACTGAAATAGAAAGAGTTCGGGTGACCGCCGGCTAAGGCCTGCAGTCAAAACCTATATGTGAAAAGGGGCCGCGTTGCTCTTTTTCTGTTGCTGACACTAAACAATGCTTCTCACCTAATGTGACACCCTCACCTCCTCGCTATTTGCCACGGGTTTACCTTGGATTGATCCCCTTCTGCGGATCGGGTAAAACAATGGCTTATATAAAAACAAAACGAATTCCCTCAACCCAAAAGGTCATCGATGAGTTCAGCTAAGGCCACGCCTCGCACCCTAAAAGTTCCCCTGGTCAATGTGTATGCCAAAGGCGGTTACAGCGCCCAACTGCGCATCGGCGCAGAGAAACATCCGCTGAACCTGATCTTAGATACGGGCAGCAGCACCTTAGTGGTATCCGGCAGCGATTATGTCGAAGAGCGCGACAACGCCTTAGTCCCCACCAGCTTGGCACAAGAGGTGCTTTACGGCATCGGCGGTTGGGACGGCCCTGTAGTCTATACCCGGGTGGGTATTCGCGAAGATGAGATAGATTTCGATATTCATGACGAGCATCTCCCCCAGGCCCATCAGCCCATAGTGCTGGAGCGATGCGCCGTCGCCGTAGTCTCCTCTTTAACTCAGGAAACTAGCTTCGCCGACGCCGATGGCATTCTGGGGCTGGCTTATGACAGCCTCAACAAGGTCTATGATCTAAAAGATTATTTCCATCACTATGGCATAGCGCCCGCGCTCACTTTTCCCTGGCCCTTTGATGAAGAGATCCATCTCTCCAGCCAGCATTATCGCCCGATCCTCAATCAAGCCAGCAGCGACTTCTCGATAGATCAAGCAGCGGACATCCTTTGGCATCAGGCAACAGACCAGAGTTTCAACAGCGAAGATTTGCGCCAGTTTAAGCGCTTCTTGCGCACCCAGCCCACAGATAGTCTGCCGCCCTACTTCAACAATTTAACCACCCACGGCCTCACACCGAATAAGTTTGCCTTCTTTGCCCGCCGCTCCAGCATACATGTAAGGAGCCAAGAAGTGGTGGCACCCAACAGCGCCAACGACTTCGCCTTCTTAGGCCAGGATCCTCTCAACCAAGGCTGGTTGATTTTAGGAGGCGGTGAAGAACATACCGAGCTCTATCAAGGCGAGTTTAAAACCATAGCTGTGATTGAAAACAAGTATTACAACGTCAATCTGCTGGGGCTGAGTGTCGGCGACAATGAGATGATCCCCAGCCTGCTAACTCAGGCGCAACAGCAAGCCCAGGCCGCAAACGAACAGCCCCAAGAGGCTCCGCCAAGTAGCGCCCTATGTCACAATGGCCAACATCTGCATACGCACGGGGTACATATCTGTGACACCCTGCGCGGTCAAAGCAACGCCATTATCGACACAGGCGCCTCCGCCATCGTGCTCACCCGTCATTTATTTGATGCCATGAAACAGGCGCTAGACGCGATCAACCCGCTATTTACTGAGCAGATTGCCCCTTTTAGCGAGATCGCCTTTCAGCAAACCGGCATCGACATGGAGACCCTGCAACTGGAGCTATGGCCGGACCTCACCTTCTACTTTATTGGCCCACGGAGCGAATTGCACGCGGCGCCCACTTGTAGTGACCCCAGCTGCCCACCGGGTTGTGAGCCAGTATCCATCCGCGTCACGCCCCAGCACTACTGGCAAATCAATACGCCAACCAAAGGCAAGGCCTGCTTTAAGTTGCTCTCACAGCTGCCCAACTGGCCAAATCAATCTATCTTGGGCCTACCACTGATGAGTGGCTACTATGTGATATTTGACCGCTCGGTGGATGACAAGGGAGTGATTCGCTTTGCCGAGCAAAGCCCCCTGGCCATATCGGAGGCGCAACTTGCCAAGTAACTCGCTACTCCCATCACGGTTAACCAAATATCTGCCCAAACACAGTTTTTGTAGTGAGCGCCTGACCATGCGCCCTATATCGGCAACGGACAGGGAGTTGTATCACCGCCTCTATTGTGATGAGCGGGTGATGCGTCATATAGCCCCACCGCTCACCCAACACCAAGCCGACAGGGCGTTTCAAATAGCGTTATCGCAGATGACGCAAGCTCTATCAGACACTGTGCCTACTACTCAATATATGAACTGGACCATAGTGGAACAGAAAAGGTTGCGCGCCATAGGTATACAAGGGCTGACTTGGCAGGGAAACGATCGCAGCAGGGCCGAGATCGGCATCATGTTGTTGCCCGAGGCTAACGGCAAGCTCTATCCGGAGGAAGCCATGGGTGCCTTGATGGAATATGCCTACCTTAAGCTAAAGGTTGAGCGTATACAGGCTAATTTTGCCGCCAAAAATCTAGCGACTGAACGCTTCGTCAAAAAGCTCGGATTTGTATTCGAAACGGCTCCCTTTTCACTTCCTAAAGAAAATGAGAATTACCCACAAAAGATGAAATCCTGTTTCGCCGAAAGAGTCCATTACATAAGTATGAAATAGGTCTCCAATTCAAGGTAATTAGCAGTTTTAAAATACTAAGATTGCTGTTAACTTTAACCCTCAATTAACAAGCGTAACATCAGGACTCAATTTCATGGCGGGAAGCCTAGCCTGCGTAGGCATTGGGATGACCTTAGGTGCCCACATCTGCCCCCTGGCACGCAGCTATATTGAACAAGCCGACGTGGTTTTTTCGGGTGTTTCCAACGGTATCGTGGAACTCTGGTTACAGGAGATGCACTCAGACGTGCGCTCGCTGCAGATCTTCTACGACGAGGGAAAGTCGCGCCATATCACCTATCGAGAGATGGTCGACGCCATAATGTCTGAAGTCAGACAAGGCAAGAAAGTCGTCGGCGCCTTCTATGGTCATCCCGGAGTTTTCGCCCAGGCGCCCCACCGCTCTATTGAGGCGGCGCGCGCCGAAGGCTTCGAGGCGGTTATGGTGCCAGGTATCTCGGCCGAAGATTGCCTCATCGCCGATCTTGGCATAGACCCAGGCCAATTTGGTTGCCAGCAGTTTGAAGCCAGCCAGTTTATGTTTTATAAGCGCCGCTTCGACCCCTCCAGTTACTTGGTCCTCTGGCAGATAGGCCTGGCCGGTGACAAGAGCATGACCAAATTCGCCACCAGCAAGGCCCATCGGCAGGTACTGATAGAGCTGCTGGCAGAGACTTATCCCCTAGATCACCAGGTGATCCTCTACGAGGCCGCCGTACTCCCTATTGATAAGGTACGTAAGCAATCTTTGACGCTAGGTAAACTGGCCGATGCCGAGATCTTCATGCACACCACCTTGGTGATCCCGCCGAGCGAGAAAATGCGACCGAATCCAACCATCTTGGAGAAGCTGGCTAAACTAGAGGCGGCCCTCCAAGTTGATGACAGCCTAGTACCTGAAAACAACCACTAACAATAAGGACGAACAATGCCGAACATCATTCAACTACTGGAACGTATGGGGCAAGACGCCACGCTACAAAACGAAGCTAATTTCCAGCAGGCAATTACAGAATCAACGCTCAGCACTACGCTAAAAGCATCACTATTAAATCGAGACGATATTAGCCTCAAGAGAGAGCTAGATGTTTGTCCTGATATTGTGTGTATTATGCTGCCTGCTGAAGACGAGCCTGAACAAGAAGAAGAGCGTGAAGAAGAACAGGACATCACTAATCAACGGCTTTCAGCATAAGACGATATATGGTTACTTCGCTGCGTTTAAAAAATCTGGCTCGCTTGATTTGTGCGAGCCTTATTTTCATCATAGGTAACAGCTTCGCTTTAGATAATCTAGAGGCGGATAGATTACTGTCAAAGGCTGAGCAAATAAAAAGCTCATCCCCATATGAATTCAATGACTTAATAGAAAAAATAAAAACTTCACGTCAGAGCCTTTCCGAATCTCAACAATACCATCTTGCTTATTTAATTGGCTATCAATATTCCTTTAAAGGTGACTTTACCAACGCGATATCGACCTACAATAAAATTCTCGAGATGAAAGGCCAGAATGAAATAAAATATAAAACTATCATCTCATTAGTGAATATTTACGCCATATCGAAAAATTGGAATGAGGGAATTAGGCAACTATCCAATCTAACTCACCTTGCACCATCCATACGAGATGATGAACTAAGGCAATTAGGTATCGCCTCTGCAGCACTGATTTACAATCAACTGAGTCAGTATGAGCTGGGTCTTAGTTTTACTAATCAATTATTTACAGGAAAGACAACGCAAAGAAATTACTGTGTTGCCCACAGTTTAAAACTAGAGTCACTGTTTAGATTACATAGACTTCAGCCTAACTCCCCTGAAATTATTGAAGGTATAAATGCATGCCAGGAAGCCAACGAACCCATAATGGAAAGCGCGATAGATAGCTATCTAGCAACGCTTTATATACAAGAGGGCAGGCCAGAGAAGGCCATCGAGATATTAAATAGTAACTTAGAAACTCTAGAAGTATCGCAATACGCCCCCTATATCGCCATTTATCATTCACTCCTCGCCCAAGCCCATTTTGATAGACACGAATTAAGCCGTGCGAAAAACCATGCCTTACAGTCACTCGAGTACGCCAAAGGCATAGCTAACTCAGAGTCTGGAGTAAATGCATATAAAATTTTGTATCAAATCAACAAATCACAAAATGATAGTGTTAGCGCTCTTTATTACCATGAGTTATACGCCCAGGCCGACAAGGCTTACCTGGACGATATCAAGACCAAGCATCTGGCCTTCCAGCTCGCCGAGCATCAAGCGGCGGAGCAGAAGAGCCGTATCGCCCTGCTCGACAGACAAAACAACCTGCTCCTGACAGAGCAGCAACTGGCGAAGACCCAGGCGGAAAATACCCGCCTGTTTATTTCGCTGCTGATCGCCATCATCACACTACTGGGGTTTTGGGCCTATAAGTCATGGACCATTCAGAAGCGCCTCAAGCAGCTGGCTGAATTTGATGCCCTGACCCATGTATTTAATCGCGGCCATTTCACTCAGGTAGCACAAAGCGCATTGGCCTACTGTGAAAGCAGTGATGTGGATTTAAGTTACATCCTGTTCGATCTGGATAACTTCAAGCAGATCAATGATAAATATGGTCATGCCGTGGGTGACTGGGTACTGAAAAAGGTCGCCAAGGCTTGTCAGGCCCAAGGACGAAAGAACGATATCTTCGCCCGTATCGGCGGCGAGGAATTTTGTATCGCGTTGCCGGGATGCGATCTGCAAACCGCCATCAAACTAGCGGAGTGCTGCCGTAAGGCAATTGCCAACATAGATTGCAGCGAAACGGGTCATGATTTTGAGGTCACCGCCAGCTTTGGGATCACAGACACTCAGATGTCAGGATTTAAACTGGAGCGGCTGATCAACGACGCCGACAGCGCCATGTATCAGTCGAAGGAAACCGGACGGGATCGCATCTGTGTCTTCGACCCTGAAGCCGAACGCGCCATCCCCAAGGCCTCACACACTGTGCTTTCTCTCTAAGTCATAATAAGAGTCCACTAAACTGCGTCGGCTCAAGCTGAGCCGACTGGCAGCAATCCCTTAAATCACACTAACATGGCCAAAAACTGTGCTTAACCGCAACAGATTGACAATCAAGCCTTTTACCTCGCTATCCCCCCTTCTATAATCTGATAACCAATCTATGATGCCCAGCCATCACAGGTATGTGTCACATAAGGGAACTATTGTCGTGCTAAAGCAACTTTTCTCCATGAGCAGTTCGACTCAGATGCTCGTCGCCATGTTTATCGGTTTTGCGGTGGGGCTGTTTTTTGGTGAGTCCGTCGGCTGGATGAGCAACATAGGGACCAGTGTGATCCTGCTGATGCAGATGACGGTACTGCCCTACATTCTGGTCTCTCTGGTGGGCGGCATAGGCAAACTCAAGCGTGCCACCGCCAGCCTGATCTTTAGCCGCGCAGGCGTGATCATGCTGCTGCTCTGGGCAGTTGGCCTGGTATTAGTGGCGCTGATGCCATTGTCCTTTCCCTTTGTCGAAACCGCCTCCTTTTTCAGTACCAGCTCCATAGAGCCAGCCGCGGCCATCGACTACTTTAAGCTCTATATCCCCTCCAATCCGTTCCAATCTATGGCCGAAGGTTATGTACCCGCCATGGTGATCTTCGCCATCGCCATGGGGCTGGCCCTGATTGGCATGGAGGGCGACAACAAGCTGCTGATCATCAACTTTATGCACACCTGCAGTGAGATCTTCTCCAAGATCACCCAGGCGCTGGTCAAAGTGTTACCCATAGGGATCTTCGCCATGTCGGCCTCGGCAGCGGGCACCATGGGAGTGGATGAGTTTGCCAGCATGCAGGTTTATCTCATCAGCTATTTTGTCCTCTGTCTGCTGCTTACCTTCTGGGTGCTCCCCTGGATCGTCGCCTCACTCACTCCGGTGACCTTCGCTCAGGCGCTGCGGATCAGTAAGTCCAGCCTGGTCACCGCCTTTGCCACCGGCAACATTTTTATCGTAATTCCAGTGATTGTCGAAGAGTGTAAGCAGATCATGCGCGAGCATCAGAGTCTGAGTGATGATGCCGAAACCTTAGTTGAAATTTTGGTGCCTATCGCCTTCACCTTCCCCAACATAGGCAAGCTAACGGTTATCCTCTTCGTGCTGTTTGCTGGCTGGTTTAACGGTACGCCAGTAGAACTGAGTGCGCTCCCGTCGCTCTCCATCAGCGGTCTGTTGTCGCTGTTTGGCAGCGTCTATGTGGCGATCCCCTTTATGCTGGATCTCGTGCACCTGCCTCAGGATCTGTTTCAGCTGTTTGTGATGTCGGGCTTTATCACAGGTAAGTTCAACTCCATCGCCGCCGTCATGAACCTGTTTGCCCTGACGCTACTCACAGTAGCGTTATTTGAGAAACGCCTGAGACTCAGGCCACACCATCTGCTAAAGATGGGCATAGGCATAGGCGCCAGCGTGGCGGTCACCTTACTGGTTTGCCGTATCGGCATGGGGCTGTTTATCCATAGCCCAGAGGTCACCAGCGGTGTGATCGCCAATATGCAGGTCGCCGATAAGGTGCCCACTAAGGTGAACAAGCAGTTCCCGATCCTCGGCCAGACACCGAGTCGCCCCGTCGCCGACGTTAACGCCATCCGCAGCAGGGGCGTGCTGAGAGTCGGCTATATCCCCAGCAATGTCCCCTTTAGCTACTACAACAATGCCGGGCAACTGGTGGGCTTTGACAGCGCCATGGCGAATCGTCTGGCAGACGATCTCGGTGTGCAGGTGGAGTTTATCCCCTTTGAGAAGGAGAAGCTGGCCGCGTCATTAGATGCAGGTTTCTTCGATATCGCCATGTCGGGCTTGGCGATGGATATCGAGCAGATGGACAAGCTGAGCTATGTGGAGCCTGTGCTGCTGCTCAACCTGGCTATTGCCGCCAAAGATCATAAGGTCAATGGATTTAAGAGCAACCAGTCAATCAAGGCGATGCAGGATGTGACCATCGCCTATGTAGAGCACAGC
Source organism: Shewanella marisflavi (assembly GCF_002215585.1). NCBI lineage: Bacteria > Pseudomonadati > Pseudomonadota > Gammaproteobacteria > Alteromonadales > Shewanellaceae > Shewanella > Shewanella marisflavi. Next base: position 964,891 of record NZ_CP022272.1, on the reverse strand, counting down.
GATATCATAGAAGATGCCAAGGCGTTTTACCCCAACCTCAACTTCGTCAAGATAAAGGGCTATAAAAACTTCTTCCGTCAGAAGGGCGATAAATATGACGCCGTGGTGATCAGCGCCGAGGCTGGCTCCGCCTGGACCCTCTTCTTCCCCGGCTATGGCATCGCGCCGCTGGAATATAAGGTCAAATATCCTGTCGCTTACGCCGTGGCCCAGGATAACCAGTCGCTGCTTAACTATGTCAACAACTGGCAGAAACTGCGTAAGGTCGATGGTCACCAGCAGAAGCTCTACAACTACTGGATGCTGGGTCAGGGGGCCAGCGAAACCAAACCCAGATGGTCCATCATTCGCGATGTACTCCATTGGGTGGAGTAACGACTTCGGTTTAGGCTTCGCGTCCCAGGGCATCACCCAGGGGGCCAAAATAAGCCAACAGCTGCTGATAGATGCTTTGCCTGTGCGCCAGGCTAGGATAACCACCCGCCTTCGCCAGTGGCGAATCCAGAGTCTCGTTGACTAAGTAGGGATTTTGGATCTCCGGGTGGGATTCGATACAGGCCTCAAATGCCCTAGCCATCAGCTCTGTAGGTTTGGAGAAATATTGCCTGCCCTGCTGCCTATCCAGCGCCACGGAGCGGCTCACATAGTCATGACTGTCCTGCCCGTCTATGCTCAGCAAGGTGGTGGCAAACACCTGCATCAGGCGATCGTTGAGTGGATGCACAATAGGTGTGTGATCGGCGAGCCAACAGTGGCTGGCAAAGGCAATGCCCGTCGACGGGATATCAAATGTCTTGGCGGCAATATAGTGATCGAAGGCATGCCAGAACTCGTGCGCCAGGGCCCCCGCCCCCGCATTTTTGGCCAATGCCAACTCCCGCTGCGCAGGCATGTAGTGCGCCTGTACGCCCATCTGCCCACCGGTACCAAAAGCCAAATTCAGCGTCTGTCTCAGCCCCATGGCCTTAGGCGGCAGCTTTAGCATAAAGGCAAGGTCGGCAAAGGCGTCGAAGATAAGATTGGCCGCCTTATGCTTTTCCTCCTCCTCGACCCAGCTGCCAAGGCGAATATGATTTAGGCCAAAGACCTCTTTGATATCATGAAAGCTTACCTGCTCGCCGCAGCGATAGTCTGGCCCCTGACGCTGATAATGATGTCGTTTTAGCACTGATCTGCCTTTGCTCGATAACTTGGGCCATCATAACCTATTTTGGCTTAAGCAGCAGCGCCAGCTATTAGCAGGTTAACCTAAGCGCTGCGGCGGTTTCATTCCCTGTGGATTAATATCTAGCATAAAAAAAACCGCCCGAGGGCGGCTTTTAGCTAAGCATTCAGTGTGACGTTAGGCTATCTTCAACGCCGCTCTGTCATCGACCAACTGCATGTCAAAGTCAAACTCATCGACGCGAATGGCCCGCTCACGCTTGAGGTTATAGTCAAGTAGCTGCTTGTGCTCGCCTTCTGTGATGATCTTAGCGGCACGTGCCCTGTCCAGGGTCTCGGAAAATCTGACACCCGATTTAAAGTAACCCTGCTTCAGCCCCTTCTTCACCTTGGCCAGCAGCGGCAGACAGGCAATCTTAGCCAGGTAGGCCTGCTGATTGATATCATTACCATCGCCCGGTACAGGTTTCACCAGATGAGTCAACTGACGCTTTATATGAGTGTTGAGCTGCGCCTGATGCGCCAGTTCACGCACTAAATCGTCGTTGATTTTCTTCATCTTAGGCGAATAGGTGACAGTGATCAGTTTCATCAACTGACGCGTCGGTGCTGAAGGGAAGTTATCCAGGAAGCTCAGCAGTGCTTTTTCGGCATTCACCAAAGCCCAACGTGTAGCATAGTCAAAGTAAGGCTTGGCCTGGGCACGATGTTCGCTACTCACCTTCTGCTCGTAGTAGCGAATCGATGCCATAGCTGCGTAAAGGTAGCTCATGACATCCCCCAGACGCGCAGACAACATCTCGGCCTGCTTGAGCTTGCCGCCAAGCACCAACAAGGAGAAATCAGCATAGACAGCCAGCTTAGCCGCCAGCTTGTGTACCGCCTTCTCATATTCCACCACTTCGCTAAGTTCAGACTTGGCAGCGGCAGTGAAAGGCAGCAGGCCTAAGCGGAAGGCGCGCAGGCTGTTGCCCACACTGTAACCCACTGTCTGTCTGAAGATGCGATTAAAGGTCTTGTCGGCATCTTTATCATCGCTGTGAATCGCCTCAACCATGCTTTGCAGATGTGGATGACAACGCATGACCCCTTGACCAAAGATCATCAGGTTGCGGGTCAGAATGTTGGCCCCTTCCACCGTGATGGCAATTGGCTGGGCCATATAACCAGAAGCCAAGGTATTTTGCGGACCACGCTGAATCGCCTTACCAGCCTGGATATCCATGGCGGAGTTCAGCACATCACGGCCAATCTCTGTCATATGGTATTTAGCAATCGCTGTTACGACTGAGGGCTTAAGTCCTAATCCCAAACCTTCTGTGGTCAGCACGCGCATCGCTTCTTGCAGATAGGTCTTACCTGCGATATCCGCCAGCTTCTCCTGAATCCCCTCAAACTTACCAATCGCTAAACCAAACTGCTCACGCACTGCGGCGTATTCAGCCGACGACTTGAAAGACGCCTGGCTCACCGAGACCCCTAGGGCAGGTAACGAGATACCGCGACCAGCACCCAGGCAGGCCACCAGCATCTGCCAGCCACGACCGATATTCTGCTGACCACCGATAATAAATTCCATCGGAATAAACACATTCTCGCCACGAGTAGTACCGTTGTAGAAACGACAACCCATAGGATCATGGCGATTACCCAGCTCAACACCAGGATGCGACTTAGGGATCAGGGCGCAGGTTATACCAAGCTGCTCTTTGCCGCCCAGCAGACCTTGAGGATCTTCGACCTTAAAGGCCAAACCCAGTACGGTCGCGATAGGGGCTAAGGTGATATAACGTTTATCCCAGGTGACCGACAGACCAAGCACCTGCTCGCCTTGGTATTCACCCATGGTGACAGTACCAACATCGGGAATGCCGCCGGCATCCGAGCCCGCCTCTGGGCTGGTTAGGGCAAAGCAAGGGATCTCTTGGCCGTTCGCCAGACGAGGCAGCCAAAAATCTTGCTGCGCCTGCGTACCGTAATGCATCAGCAGCTCGCCAGGACCTAAAGAGTTAGGCACCATGACAGTAACAGCCACTGCCGAACTCTTAGCGGCAATGGTGGCAACAATCGTTGAGTTGGCATAAGGGCTAAATTCCAGACCGCCGAAGGCTTTAGGAATGATCAGCGAGAAAAACTTATGCTCTTTTAGGAAATTCAGAATATTGTCTGGCAGATGCAGGCTGTTTTGAATGGCAAAATCATCCACCATCTCAATCAAGGTCTGTACTGGACCATCGAGAAAGGCCTGCTCTTCATCGGACAGGCTAGCTCCTGGGATCTGACGCAGGGCATCAAAATCAGGTAGTCCCTGATAAATAGATCCCTCTAACCAGACATCACCGGCATCGAGTGCCTCTTGTTCAGTGGTAGATATACTCGGCAGTACTTTTTTAAATGTTGTTCTAATACTCATCTCTCAGACTCATCCGACCAGGAAACCTAGTGTGCATTACGTCACAAAAAAGAAATTAGATCAAACATTCTAACTGTAAAAAAATGCTTTATTTTACAGTTACAAACACAACTAAAAATTAATATCTGGCTTTTCAAAAGGTTACAAGTGTACGCTCAAATAAAAAATTTAAACACCTGTTTCATATATTTGTTTGAATCAGACCTTTATTGACCTAGATCAGAGACTTTTTTTGACAATAAGAGAGCAAAATCACGCTGTTTCAAAAATGAAAAAATGAGCATATATATTTACTAAATTAGCACTACTTATTATGTGGATATAAGCTTAAATTATCATCACAAACAACCCTGCAATATGGGACAAATACCAAGCTTATGCCACCTGTAGCGGCACAATAAGCCAGCGCATTCGCCCACATGCAGCCTTCAAATAAGAGAGTGCTTCATGAAGATAGCCCTATTTATTCCGTGTCTGGTGAACCAGATGATGCCCCATGTTGGCATCGCCACCGTCGAACTCCTCGAAAAACTCGGCCATCAGGTCATACTGCCCAAGGGCCAGACCTGTTGTGGTCAGCCCATGACTAACTCGGGCTGTTTTGATGAAGCCAAGAAGACCACCCTAAAATTGCTAAACGCTTTCAAAGGCGTTGAGTGCGACGCTATCGTCTGCCCGGCAGCTTCTTGCCTGGTTGCTGCCAAAGAAAACTTCCATGAGTTCGACAACAGCCCAGAAGCCCAGGCGGTGATCGACAAACTCTATGAACTTACCGAGTTTCTGCACGACGTTGCCCCAGTTCCCGCTTTCAACAAACCATTCAAGTTTAAGGTCAGCCTACAACTTAGCTGCCACGGCATCCGTATGTTGGATCTGGCGACGCCAAGCGAGCAGATGGGCCCACGTACCAATAAGGTCGAGGCCGTTCTGAGTCGTATTCCTGGCATCGAGATCGTCTACCCGGATCGCCGCGATGAGTGCTGTGGTTTCGGTGGTACCTTCGCCGTTGATGAAGGCGCCGTTTCGGCCAAGATGGGTAAAGACAAGGCACAAGCCCATGCTGCTACCGGTGCAACCTACGCCGTTGGCTTCGATCCCTCATGCTTGCTGCATCTGGACGGCATGATCCGCCGCCAGCTACTACCGATCTCGACCCGTCATATCGCCGAAGTCATCAACGCAGCCCTATAAGGAGCAGACCATGTCTAGTCAAACCACAGCCATCAACTCAGGTGTGCACGCTAAAAAGGCCGACATTTTTTGCAAAGATGAAGCTCGCGTCGATTGGCACTCTAAGGCGCTTTGGACCCTGCGTGAAAAACGCGACCGCGCCGCCGGTAGCCTACCAGAATGGGAACAGCTACGTGAGATCGGCTCAGAGATGAAGCTACACACTCTGACTCATCTGGGCGAATACCTGGAAACCTTCGAGAAAAACTGTCAAGCCAACGGTATCGTAGTGCACTGGGCCAAAGATGGCGCCGAGCACAACCAGATAGTACACAGCATCCTGGCCAAACATCAGGTGAAAAAGCTGGTGAAATCCAAGTCTATGCTGACCGAAGAGTGTCACCTTAACCCATACCTTGAAAGCAAAGGTATTGAGGTGATCGACACCGACTTGGGTGAGCGCATCATCCAACTGGCCAAGCAGCCACCATCACATATCGTGGTACCGGCTATCCACCTAAAAAAAGAGGAAGTGGGCGACCTCTTCCATGACAAATTAGGTACTAAAGCAGGCGCTTCTGATCCACTCTATCTGACCCGAGCCGCCCGTGCTCACCTGCGCGAACAGTTCCTGACGGCCGATGCCGCCATGACAGGGGTGAACATGGCGATCGCCGACAAAGGCGCCGTGGTGGTCTGCACCAACGAAGGTAATGCTGACATGGGCGCCAACCTGCCCAAGTTACAACTGCACTCTATGGGCATAGATAAGATAGTGCCGGATCTCGACAGCGCCGCCGTGCTACTGCGTACCCTGGCGCGTAACGCCACAGGCCAGCCTGTCACGACCTACAGCAGCTTTTACCGCGGTCCACAGACTGGCGGCGAAATGCATGTGATCATCGTCGACAACGGCCGTACCGACATGCTGCAAGACAAGATTCTAGCCGAGTCGCTCAAATGTATCCGCTGCGGTGGCTGCCTGAACACTTGTCCTGTTTATCGTCGCTCAGGTGGTTTCAGCTACAACTACACCATTCCAGGCCCTATCGGTATCGCCGTGGGTGCCCAGGCCGATGATACTCACTCAATCCCTTGGGCTTGTACCCTGTGCGGCAGCTGTACCTATGTCTGCCCAACTAAGGTGCCATTGGATAAGATCATCCACCATCACCGTCGCCTCAAGGCCAAGGCGGGCAAACTACCTTACGGCAAGCGCAACTATATGCCACTTGTGGGCAACTTTATGGCCAGCGAAACCATGTTGAACTGCTCTATGAGCGTCGCTCGTACTGCGCTGCGTATTCTACCTGGCTCACTGCTGAAGCCATTCACGGGTGCCTGGGGTAAATACAGAGAACTGCCCGTAGCGCCTAAGTCCAGCTTCGAAGCTTGGTTTAACAAAAACAGAGGTCAATAAAATGTCGAGCAAGCAATCTATTCTCAATGCATTAAAAAGCGTCGCGGTTGAACCTCAGGCTATGCCGTCAATCAATGTCAGTCCACGTCTGGATGATGTAATTGGTCAGTTTGAAACTAACCTGGGCACAGTGGCAGGGACTCTGCACAAAGAAGGTGGTCTAGCCGCCTTGCAAGCCAAGGTCGATGAACTGGTCAAAGAAGGTAAGCAGGTGATCTCACAAGTTGAAGGCGTCACGGGTAACCGCAACGCGCCTGAGACGGCTCATGAGCTAAGAGATATCGACTTTGCGGTGATCCCTGGTGACTTAGCCGTTGCCGAAAACGGTGCCATCTGGGTCAACAACCAGCACTTAGGTCATAGGGTTACCCCTTTCATCTGTGAAAACCTATTTTTGGTGGTGAGCGCAGACAAGGTAGTTGCCAACATGCACCAGGCTATCAAGCAGATTGGTCTGGAAAGCGGTGAGTTCGGTGTCTTTATCGCCGGCCCCTCTAAGACGGCCGATATCGAGCAGGCTCTGGTGGTCGGTGCCCATGGCGCCTGTAGCTTGAATGTGTATCTGATCTAACAGTAACCACAACACCCTATTTCGCAGCCTCAAACTGCTCAGCCACCGCTTTTACAGGGTGGCTTTTTTTTGACTAAAAAAATGGAAAACCGCTAAATGAGACAGGTTACAGCGCTATTTTGCGCTGAGTTAATGACAGCTTAACCTTAAGAAAGTGGTCGGAGACCTTGATGCTCCCCCAGTGAAAAGGCGATACAGTTCCTCGCACCTTGCTCCTTAGTGGAACAAGCAACTGGCTCTGTCTTGCATGAATTCGATGAACAGCTTGACCTTGAGGGGTTGGTGGGTACGCTGATGATATAAGAGCGAGATGCGGCGCTGCTCGCCATGCCAATCGGGCAATACCCGGCGTAGTTCCCCTGTCGCCAGCTCAGACTTAACAAATAACTCAGGACCATAGAGAATACCGCCATCATCGACTGCCGCCCGCACGGCTCCATTTAAATCGCCAAGGGTCAACTTGGCCGGGCCTTCGTAGTAAAAATCTTCACCACTAACATGCTTCATCGACCAGTTAAACAGCGGCCATACCTTGATCAGCGAATGCTCCACCAAGTGATCCGGATGATGGGGGCTACCCGCGCAAGCAAGATACCCCGGCGAGGCAAACAGTCCATAGTCGAGGACACCCAGTGACTTAGACACCCAAGAAGAATCTGGCTGCGCACCGCCCACAATTGCCACATCGACCCCTTCATCAATCAGATCTATGCTGGAGTTATTTTGGGTAATATGCAGTTGAATATCCGGGTAGGCCTTAGAAAAGTCGTTGATCACCCCGATAAAAATCATTGAGATAATCGACACGGGCGCGGCAATACGCAGCGTCCCCTCGGGTTTTTCGATACGAGTATCACTGCAGCTATCAAACTGAGCGACCACATCTTGATAACGACTAAATAGCTCTGCGCCCTCTTCGGTCAATCTCAGCTTGCGGGTGCTTCGCATGATCAGCTGAGTATCAAGCAAGCTTTCCAGCTTAGTCAGCTTACGGCTCACTGTCGCCACCGGCATACCCAGCTCTTTAGCCACCTGGGAAAAACCACCCGCATTGACCAGGTGCACAAAAAGATGGATGAGCTCAAGTTCTGTGCCTAGACTACGCGCCATCAAAAGCCTCGAAAAAACCGATTAGAAATAGATAGGAATTATAACAAAACCAACTGTGTCAGGTAGCTATCTTACCTCATTAAGCTTGCGCTCCATCAATAAATTCCTCATCAGCACCGATAAATGCTAGCCATTAGGCCCCGCCACCCCCAAGGCTTTAATTTATCTCCTATCCCTAACTTGTGCACTGAGCTTCATTGCCCCCATCAACAACCCTATAGCAATCACTAATTTAGCACCAAGCAAGGTACGGTTTTTTAGGACAAAAACTAGACAAACGATAATTTGCACAGCAATATAAATGTGACGCGCATCACATTTATATAAGGAAGATAATAATGAAAAAGATGGCCCCTACCCTGCTCCTGCTGCTCTCATCGACACTTTCAGGCGCAACTTACGCTAACTTAAATGCCGTTGAATGTAATGATTGCTCAGCAGCCGCTGCGCAGCAGCAAGCCACTAAGGTACTTGCCAAGCAAGAGAGCCAATCAGTTTATGTTGTTGACTTTGTTAACAATAAAGTCAACAAGTTTCAACAAGATGGTGAGCTGGTGTCGACTGCCGCCATGACCCTATCTGAAAATCTGCAAATCAATAATCATTATGCGCATCGAAAAGTAAACCTGCGCTCCGTTGACTAAATCTCCACCGCCTGAATATCTGTTCACTGAGCAGACTCAGGGCCTTCACCCCGAAGGCCCTTGGCCAACGACTGCAAACAGCCTTACCAGCTAAAATTATGCTGAAACTTAATCCCCCTTGGGCGCACACGACCTAACACAGTATAATAACCAGCATGAGATCCAACCTACTGGCCAAGAGGCAACATTAGATGGCAAGAACCGCAGCGGCGCTTCACATACTCGTTAGACATAAAGAACTCGCCGAAGAGATCATCGACAAGCTGAATAAAGGCGCTAAGTTCGACCAACTCGCCAAAAAACACTCCACTTGCCCCTCGGGTAAGAAAGGCGGCAGCCTGGGGGAATTTAAGAAAGGTCAGATGGTGCCCGCCTTCGATAAGGTTTGCTTCACCGGCGAATTGATCACACCTCATCTGGTGAAGACCAAATTCGGCTGGCATGTGGTGAAAGTCTTGTATCGGACGTGATGCTAAGATCTGGCCTAAGTGTTCAAAGGGGGTGATTGTTACCCCTCTCCGCCAACCGGTTTAAACCTTGCTTCTTCGGTGTAAAACAAACGTCCTAATAGACTTATATACCGATTTGAAATTCTTACCTTCGATGTGACCTATCGCCTGCCCGGCGAGGGATGTACAAATACGCCTATGACACGCTGTGAAGCCATCCTTGGCCGCTCTACGATTTCATCTGACCTCCACGGAAGGAGGAAATGCCGATAAATGTCGGGAACATTTACGACCCTATGTTACGTCTACGGCAGCGCCCCCGACAAGTATGTCGCCATCGTCAAAAAAGGGCTGCTAGGGGAAGAAAGAGCCGAGCTTTGCATCGAAGAATACTCAGCCATCTCACTCAGCTGGCTCAGGCTATTAGAGCCTTACATCAAAGCATATACGGCAGATGAGCTTAGACAATAAAAACATCGCGCTTGCCCTTAACGCCTATATTTCGGGTGTACACCTCGACTGGAGAGAGGCAATATAGGTGCTCCACTCATCATGTTTCACCTCACTTTAAATGTCCTTACTAAGGCCACCAACTAGCACCTTTAGTTGAAACCTTTAACTGAGACCTTAAAGAATGTAACTGTCACTAAGAATCTAAATTCGTTAGAGTAAACTAAGCTTGGAAGGTCCAGGTTAACAATTGCTATGCCTGCTTGAGCCCCCAACCTGACAAGCCGAATAGCCCAGCCTATGTAGTTAAGGATATTGAATGACCGATAAATTTCAGCAGCTTGCAGACAGACTCGACAACGCCATCAGCCAAGGCGATCAGAGTGTCATTCAAGCAATATTGCTCCAGGCGAGCAGCGCTGAAACTGCGCGTCTGCTTGAGTCGCTGCCACCTAGAGAACGTCTGAGAGTCTGGCCTCAGGTCACTCCTAAACGCTGCGCCAAGGTACTGTTAGCGCTCCCCCAGCCGCTGCGCCGCGCGCTGATCGAGCAAACCGATGAAGCTAAGCTGATTATCGGCCTCAGCCAGATGGAGATGGATGAACTGGCGGATATCGATGCCGATCTCCCTATCCCTGTGGTGTCGGCCATGGTGCAGGCGATGGATGCCCAACGCAGGCAGCGATACGAGCGGGTCAGAGACTATCCAGACCAAAGCGCTGGCGGCTTGATGGATGTGGATATCAGCGCTCTGCGTGCCGACGTATCGATAAAAGCTGCGCTGCGTTTTCTTCGCCGCCTTCGCCAACGCGAGGGCACATTGCCAGAGCACCTGGACAGCTTGATGGTGGTCGACCGAGACAATACCCTACTGGGCATAGTCCCCTTAAGCCTATTGGTCTCCACCGAGATGGACACCAGCGTGCGGGAGATAATGTCAACTCAGGTCACTAGCTTTACCCCCGAAATGCCCGCCACCAGCGTCGCCCAAACCTTTAAAGACAAAGATCTGCTATCCGCGCCAGTAGTGGACCATGAACACAGATTAATAGGCCGCATCACGGTGGATGATGTGATCGACGTGATTCAAGATGAAGCCGACAAGGCGCTTTACTCTCAGGCGGGTCTGAACAATCACCCCGACATGTTTGCCCCCATAGTCCAAAGTGCCACCCGACGTGCTCTTTGGTTGGGTATCAACCTACTGACGGCCTTTCTCGCTGCCTGGGTCATAGGTCTATTCGAGGCCGCCATCGAAAAAATTGTGGCCTTGGCGGTGCTCATGCCAGTGGTCGCCAGCATGGGCGGGGTCGCTGGCAGTCAAACCCTCACCCTGGTCACACGCGGCCTGGCATTGAATCAGATTAATCGTAATAACATTATTAAGTTGATTGGTCATGAATTCAGTATTGGCGCGCTCAACGCCATCTTGTGGGCATCACTGGTCGCCGTTATCGCGCTTAAATGGTTTGGTGATTGGCAACTGGGGCTGGTGTTTGGACTCGCCATGATCATTGTCCTGATCACTGGCGTGTTAGCGGGGGCCAGCATACCACCGCTACTTAAGCGCATAGGAATAGACCCTGCATTGGCGGGCGGTGTAGTGCTTACCACGGTCACAGATGTGGTGGGTTTCTTCTCCTTCTTAGGATTGGCAACCCTGCTGATTCTTTAAGCTCTACTCCTCAAGGGCCTGCTTTTCAGAGGTACTTGGCGGCGTGCTAGTGATCTTAAGCTCGCCGTCCAGATGCAGATCCCGCTGAGGAAAGGCGATCACTATACCCGCCTCAGTAAATAGCTTGTAGATACGAAAACGGATATCGCTGCGAATACGGCGAATATCCGCTTCTGTATTGGCGCACACCCAGAAGATTCCATCGAAGATCAGCGCGTTGTCACCAAAATCTTCAAAAATGGAAATGGGCGCGGGCGTATCTAAAATCTCATCGTGATCATCCAGGGTCTGCTTGATGATCTGGGCAACTCGCTCCACATCGGAACCATAGGCAACTCCAACCCTAACGGTGGAACGGGCAGTATTGTCGATCAGGGTCCAGTTGGTGACGGTATTTTCCAGCAGGTGGCTGTTGGGTACCAACATATGCACACCATCATTACGGCGGATCAGGGTTGAGCGGGTATTGATGCTCTCCACTACCCCTTTGGTGTCGCCAATCTCCAGAAAATCACCAATACGGATCGGCCGCTCCCACATCAAGATCCAGCCGCTGATGAAATTATTGATAATGTTTTGTGCCCCAAAACCTACACCAATAGCCACTGCCCCCGACACAAAGGCAAAGGCTTTGATAGGAATATTAAGGATCTCAAGGCTGGTAACCAAGATGATGGCAATTGCGATTACCAGGTAGATACGGGAAAACAGATGCACAGCATCAGGGGCGACCTTACGCGCTAACAGGGTACGGCGGATAAGTTTGCCGATTCGGGTGACGATAAACCAGGCCAGCAAAAGAAGCAGCGGCACTTGCAACACCTGAGACACAGTGATCGACGAATCACCATAGGTGAAAAGAACGAAAGATAAGATCTCCTTGATATCCTGCCAGCTCATGCCATTTCCCCTAATACTTGCCGTTCATTGAGTATAACAGCCGGAACGAAAAGCGTGATTTAGGCCTCAAAGTCAAACACTTCGCTAACACTGCAATAATTAGCATGTGCAGCGCAGCGACCACTTCAACATGCGTCTAGCGGTTTACTAAATTTCGCCACCTCCCTTACTAACCCTACTGAGCACCTGCGACCTGACTGAGGCATACCAACAACTGGCAAAAGCACAACAAGAAGACACACAGCAAGAAAACACGCCAACAGATAGTTACAGGTATAACCAAAAACGGTTTTAACCCACTGCCTAATATGGGCGTATTTATGGCTGTCATCAGCGCCAAAACTGAGTGCCGGCATGCAAAAACCTTCACGTCACTGGTGATTTATCATACAAAAAACTCGTCATAAACCTTAATTAAATTAGGCTTATTACCTTTTTTAAATTTTATTTTCTGCATACATCAAGTTACAGCAAGCCCAGTAACAGCAATGGATACAAGCCTGCAAACTACAGACAACTCAGTCGCTGAAGCCTGATTTGGGGTGGAAAAATGGATCAAATCGATGCTAATATAGTTCGAGCACTAACTATCAGCTTTCTAATTAAATTTTTTATAACTGCTCAGGAGGGCACAATGTCGTCAGACAATGCAACAGAAGAAAATCTCATCTCACTAATGTGGCGCAAGCTAAAGAGCAAGGCCACTTATGCGATGCAGTTAACCTGTCTCTTCGCCATCTTAAGTACCTATCTTTTTATCATGTTGAAACCCGGCGGGATTCATAATAACAAAGCGTTAGGAGGCCACTAAACACATGCATTACCTAACCTACATCTCACTCGCTATCTACTTTATGGCGATGTTGGCCATTGGACTGTTTGCCTATCGCCGCTCAACCAGTGATGTTTCTGGCTACATTTTAGGTGGCAGACAAGTAAGCCCTCAGGTCACGGCACTTTCCGCTGGCGCCTCCGACATGAGCGGCTGGATGCTTATGGGGTTACCCGGAGCCATGTTTTTAGTGGGATTTGAGACCATCTATATCGCGCTAGGCCTCTTGTTGGGTGCCTTGGTTAACTATCTGGTCGTGGCGCCAAAGCTTAGGGTCTATACCGAGGTGGCTAACAACGCCCTGACGATCCCTGAATTTTTTGCCAAGCGTTTTCACGATTCCAGCAGCAATGTCCGCATCATATCGGCGGCGATCATAGTGATCTTCTTTACCCTCTACACCTCGGCAGGTCTAGTGGCCGGTGGTAAGTTGTTTGAGTCAGCTTTTGAGGTTAATTACGAGCTGGGACTGGCGATCACCTTAGGTGTCGTGGTGTCTTACACCCTGTTGGGCGGTTTTTTGGCCGTGAGCCTGACCGACTTTGTGCAGGGTTGCATCATGTTTGTCGCGCTGATCTTGGTACCCGTGGTGGCCTATCAGGAGTTTACAAGTGCCGACAAGATGATGAACTTTGCCTATGAGTCTATCCCCCATTTTGGTGAGGCGATGCAAAATGTCACCCTATTGGGACTCATCTCGGCGCTCAGTTGGGGCTTGGGCTACTTTGGTCAGCCCCACATCATAGTGCGCTTCATGGCGATCCGCAGCGTGTCTGATATCAAGACCGCTAAGAATATCGGCATGAGCTGGATGACGGTCACCATCATAGGTGCCTTGGGTACAGGTCTTGTAGGTATTGCCTATGCAAACAAGTTTAATATGAAACTAACCGATCCTGAGACCATCTTTATCGTCTTCTCAGAGCTACTATTTCATCCTTTGATCAGTGGCTTCCTGTTAGCGGCGATTCTAGCAGCCATCATGAGTACTATCTCATCTCAGCTGTTGGTGTCATCTAGTTCGCTGACCGAAGATATCTACCGCGTAGTCTCTAAAAAAGAGGCCAGCGAAGAGGAGATGGTGAAACTTGGACGCTTCGGTGTTGCCGGGGTAGCCATTGTCGCCAGTCTACTGGCACTGGATCGCTCTAACAGCATCTTGTCCTTGGTAAGTAATGCCTGGGCAGGCTTTGGTGCCGCCTTCGGTCCGCTGGTGCTATTTAGTCTGTACAAGAAGAACCTTACCCACAAGGCAGCCGTTGCCGGTATTGTCTCGGGTGCAGCCACGGTACTGTTTTGGATTTACGCGCCAGTGCTACCTGAGGGTAAGGCGTTAAGTTCAGTCCTCTATGAGATGATCCCTGGCTTTATGACCAGCAGCTTGGTGATCTGGGTGGTGAGCGCCTTAGACGGCGACCCTTGCCAAGACACCATAGAAACCTTCGACGAAGCCGGACGACAACTAGCAGAACAAAGATAAAGCGAGGCAAACATGGCAAACATACACTGGAAACGCATCGTCGTTAAGGTGGGAAGTGCCTTGATTGCTCCCCACAAACAAGGATGCAGTAGTCATTACCTACTGGGTATCGCCCAATTTATTGCGAACTGTCGCGCCCAGGGAGTCCAGGTTGTCCTGGTCTCCTCAGGCTCTGTCGCTGCAGGTTGGCACAGGCTGGGCAATGTAGACCAGCCTAGCGTATCGCAAAAGAAAGCGATGGCGGCCGCCGGTCAGGCAGACATGATGGCCACTTGGGATAAGTTGTTTGACTTTCCCTCGGCCCAGCTACTGGTTACCCACGGGGATCTCAGGGACCGCGAGCGCTATATCAGCATTAAAAACACCCTATTCAGCCTGCTGGATCACGGCCTATTGCCCATAGTCAATGAAAACGACGCCGTGACCACAGACACCTTACGGGTGGGCGATAACGACAACCTCTCGGCTATGGTTGCAGCTGCGTCCGATGCCGATGCCTTAATCATCTGTTCGGACGTTAAGGGGCTCTATACCAAGAACCCTCAGCTGCACGACGATGCCAAGCTGATCAAGCAGGTAACAGAGATCAACGCTGATATCTACGCCATGGCAGGCGGCGCCACCAGTCAGGTCGGTACCGGCGGCATGCGCACTAAGATTGAAGCGGCCGAAAAGGCGATCGCCCACGGCATTGAGACGGTGATCGTCAATGGCTTCGACCCAGATGCCTTTAACCAACTATTAAAGGGGCAAAACCCGGGCACGCTGTTCACCCCGTTTGAACAGCCAATGCAAGAGCATGTGCACTGGATGACCCATACCTCACAGGCCCAGGGGGAACTGATTGTCGAAAATAACTTCGATGGGCCCTTGGACGAACATGAAACACAACTGACCAGTGACGATGTAGTGGCCGTAAAAGGCAACTTTTCCGTCGGCGATACAGTATTAGTGCGCAAAGGCGATGGCACTAAACTGGCCAAGGCACAAGCCAACTACAGCAGTTGTTTACTGAATTTCATCGCAAAACAGGAAGACAGGGAGTTTGCCCACGATGTGGAACAGCAAACCGGCCCGATCCTCAGCGATAAGAACATCGCCATATTGGAGTAAATATGAGCATTATTAAAACGTTATCACAAGATGCCGCAAAGGCGGCACAGGCACTAGCCCTAGTCGACGCCCAGACCAAAAACACCATACTGCTGGATATGGCGCGATCCCTACGCGACAACAGTTTTGAGATCCGTAGTGCCAACCTTATCGATCTTGCCAATGCCGAAAAAGCTGGGCTTAGCGCAGCCATGATGGACAGGCTAACGCTTAATGTCGAGCGTATCGAGGCAATGGCCCAGGGGATTGAGAACATAGCTTCACTGCCCGATCCGATCGGCGAGCAGCGTCCACTGAGTACCCGTCCTAACGGACTGAACATCAGCAAGATGCGCGTTCCTCTCGGGGTGGTCTGCATGATTTACGAGGCGCGACCTAATGTTACCGCCGATGCCGGAGCACTTTGTTTTAAATCCGGTAATGCCGTGGTGCTAAGGGGCGGTAAAGAGGCGCTGAACACCAGCAAGGTGATCGCCGCCATCTTACAAAAAGTCCTTAAGCAATATGGCCTGCCAGCGGCGCTAATCGCCGTGGTTCCTGATCCAGATAGAGATCTGATGATGGAGCTGATGCAGCAGCGCGATTTTATCGATGTCATTATCCCCCGAGGTGGAGAAGGCCTGATTAACTTTGTGACTGAGAATAGTAAAATCCCGGTTATTCAGCACTTTAAAGGTGTTTGTCACCTGTATGTCGACAAAGATGCCGATCTGGATAAGGCCTTAGCCCTGTTGCTTAACGGCAAGACCCAGCGCACCGGAGTGTGTAACGCCCTCGAAGGCTTGTTAGTCCACAGAGATGTTGCTCCTCAGTTTCTTGCCATGGCCTCGACTGCACTGGCTAAGCATAAGGTGAAGATCAACTGCTGTCATGAGACTCAGCAGTACTTCAGCGATGCCCAGGTATTGCAAGAGGAGGAGTTTGGTCAGGAGTATCTGGATCTAGAACTTGCCGTGCGCCAGGTGAGCGATTTCGATCACGCCGTCGATCATATTCGCCGTTTCGGCAGTAACCATACCGAGGTGATCTGCACCGAAAATGAGCTGACGGCCAAACGCTTTCAGCGCACGGTTGATGCCTCTGTGGTCATGGTCAATGCCTCGTCACGCTTCTCAGATGGTGGCGAGTTAGGCTTAGGCGCCGAAATTGGCATTGCCACCACTAAGCTACACGCCTATGGCCCTATGGGACTGGAGTCGCTGACCACAGAAAAATATCTGGTCGAAGGCGACGGACAGATCCGCGCCTAAGATAAACCCAACGAGCAAACTCACCAAGAGGAGGCCTTCTATCTCTTATCAAGACACAGGCTTAAATCCCCAGTTGCGCATCGCCTTCATCGGCGGTGGCAACATGGCCCAAGCCATTATTCGCGGCCTGATCAAACATGGCCATCGTAGCGAGCAGATCCTCGTCTGTGCGCCGAGCCAGAAAACCCGCAGCGCCTTGGTAAAACGCTTTAACGTCAAGGTGCACTCAGATAACAGTGCTGCAGTGGCCTTTGCCGACATCATTATCTTGGCGGTAAAACCCTTTATCGTGCCCTTAGTGTGTGATGAACTGCGCCCGGCTCTGGCGCCGCTGTGTCAGCAAAAACTGCTCATCTCTATCGCGGCAGGGCTGACCCATGCCAGCATTACAGACAAGCTGCCTCAGGGCTCCAAGCTAGTCTGCGCCATGCCTAATCTGCCGACGGCGATAGGTAAAGGGTTAACCGGCCTCTTTGTTCCTAACCAGGAAGATAGAATGGCGTTTAGCGACGCCGATAAGCTGATGAACGCCGTAGGCGACACAGTTTGGCTCGATGATGAAAGCCAGATGTCCAGCATAGTGGCGACGGCCGGTAGTTCACCCGCCTACTTCTTCCTGTTTTTAGAAGCGATGGAAAAGGCCGCGATTGCACAGGGCTTACCGCCAAAAACCGCCAGCAAGGCGGTGCTGCAGAGCGCTATGGGCGCCGTTTCTATGGCGATCGCCAGTCAGGAAAACCTGTCAACTCTGCGCCATCAGGTAACTTCACCTAAGGGGACGACTGAGCAGGCCGTACTGGCCTTTCAGCACGGCGAGCTAGATGAGTTAGTCGCCAGGGCAATGGATAGCGCAGCACGTAGGGCAAGGGAATTGTCGCTCGGCTAAAGGGGCCCCTCCCCGATAAAGATCCCCACAGAAACAAAAGGCGCGCCCAATCAAGAGCGCGCCTTTTGTTTATCTCGCCAGAGATATCCCTAGCTATTTCGCCATGCAGTTGGCGTAGTAGGTCACAGTCGCCGGCCAGTCACTGAATACGCCTATCACCCCAACCTCTTTTGCGAGCACATCCAACAACTCGAAAGCCTTGCCTTCATCCTTGATCGCCTCTGTGATGCTCTGATAGTACCAGCCACCCCCTTGGGTCAGCAGACCAGAGCGCTCCAAAGTCCAGGTGATGATCTTTAGCCCGGCGGCATTGGCTGCCTTGGCATATTCAGAAGGCACTATCTTGCCCTCATCGTCCAGCGTAACCAATACCCACAGTGGCGGTGCGATGATCTGCACGCCATCTGCCGCCAGGCTATCCATGCTCGGCGACCAGGTGGCGCTGTCTTGCGGATCGAAATCGCTCAAATCGTATCTGTCATCGAGATAAACCGCCTGCTGACCAAACTCAGGCGCATTGGCAATCCAATACTTTACATCCGCCAGATTGAAAGACTGGGGATAGACGCTTGATGGCGAAACCCCAGCCGCCTGATATTCATCCAACATCATCTGAGCATAATCTTCTTGTGTCATACCATCGAACGGCATAGCCACACTCGGCGCCTTAAGTTCGGGAGTCATCTTGACCCCGGCGGCCTTAAACATGGCGATACTCTCGGCATGGGTCATCAGAGTGCCGTCTCCGGCGTAGAGATCCGTGCGCCAGTTGGCGGTGCCCGCCATATAGGCTTCTACCGTGGTGGCATTGGGGTTAGCGCCATCCATCTTGCCTTTGAGACGCCTGAAATCCGCCAGGGTGATATCGCTGGTACAACAGGTTGCGCTGGCACTCACGCCATTAACAGGATCGGCCGGGGTAAAGGGTACGCTGCACTTGGCCGCGATATCGTCGATGGCCAAGATATTAGTAGTGGTCGACAGATCGCACTGAGAGTGGCGACACACCAACGCCTTGTCGGCAGTAAAGGTCACATCACACTCCACTACGCCAGCGCCTGAATCGATGGCGGCCTGATAAGACTCTTTAGTATGCTCTGGAAACTGCATGGCGGCACCGCGATGCCCAATAGAAAAGTCGCTGCGATAGAAAGGCCCCTGACGACATTGCTCCAGCTGGCTCTTGAGTTCCCCATCGACCATCTGATCCATCAGAAACAGAGGTCTGAGTCCCACCTGAGCCGACACCTGTTTGTCGATCCCCATTACGGCAGCGAGCGGATTGCTCTCGACCTGATTGTCATCATCACTACTGTTACATGCTGTCAGGCTAAAGCTGCCCAATAGTATGCCCGCTAAGGCCATAAGATTAGCTGTTTGATTTGGCAATCGATTATCCCCTCATTTAACAATATTTGCGCAGGGATACTAGTCAGTACAGATGACAGTTAGACCTAATTAATATGACAATTTGCCGCAGGCCGACTTAGAGCAGTTTGGACTGCAAGCAGGCCAGTAACACCTCGGGTGCATCCAAACTCATATCATGTCCACAATCGGGCAACACCAATGCTTGGGTGCGATAAAAACTTGCCAGCGAACGGGCGCAACTTGGGTCGGCGAGCTTATCCTCGGCGCCGCACAGCACCACCACAGGAATACTCTCAAACTTTGGCGCCTTGAAACGCGCGCAGGCGATAAGCTGGCGAATACCATTTCCCAGGCTGGTATGCCGCTCATTGCGCCAGCGGCTCCAGTTAGCGATCAATACCAAATTGTCGCCATGATAGCGGCTGGTGTATTGCAGCACACAGGTCTCCACCAGGCTGAGGCGGCAGCTCAACTGTGTCAGCTTGAGTCGTATGGCCCCCAGCAACGCCCTAAGCAGCGGCAACAAACGAAAGCGCCTATACCAAGGCGAGAGGTTAGCCGCGCTGCTATTGAGCAGCACCACCTGACGGATACAGTCAGGGTAACGCCTGGCCAGCGCGAGCGCCGTCATGCCGCCCATAGAAAGACCAATCAACACCACAGACTTGCCCTTAAAGGGACTGATGTGAGGCGTGACCTGAGACCACACCCTGTCACAATAGCCGTCGATAGTCATCGGGCTAATCTCATCGGCGAGACGGCCGTTCCCCGGGAGATCGACACAAACCACCTGCTCGCCAGCAGCCATTAATCGCTCGGCGAACCCTTGCCAGTGACGCTCGTCACGCATCAAGCCTCTAAGCAATACTAAGGTTCTCATCTTACTCCTCGATTAAACCAAAGCCTTAACCCTTCGTCGGTCAGTCGAATCAGCTCAGGCGGGGTGATCTGCTCAAGTACCTCGCCATAAGCGGCATTGAGCAGAAACTGCATTAACACCAGATGACGGCGCAAGATCCTGTGATGCCTGTGGGATGCCTGAGGGTTAAAATAGCCGGCGAAATTCAGCAGCTGGCGAGGATTTTTTCGCACCCAGGCCCACGACCCCATCTCTAAGGTTAGCGGCACAAAAGGCACCTTGCAGTCAGAACTCGCCACTAGATGATCCCAAATATCCCCATGGGTAGTATAAAAATGGCTCTGGGGCGCCAATTGATAGTGCCCATGATAGGGATAGCTGGTCTCGAACAACTTATGCAATTGATACACGTAACCGATACCGCCAAAGGGATCGCAGGTGTGGGCATGAGGGAACCAGAGGTGATCCTTAAGACCAAAACCCGAGTGCGCATCTAAGGCCAGCAAACTGCTACTGCGACTATGCAGTGCCTTGACATAATCCACCAGCGCCCGAGTCTCACCTTCCATCCCCTCGCCACGATACCAAGGTAAATGTTTTGAGATACGCTGGCCGCCCAGCAAAAAGGTGACGCGCTGCTTCGCCTCAATAGGGGCGTTACGCATCAAATCCACATTTTGACCATTACCGCGACTGCCACGTAAAAATCCCGCAGGGTTCACTATTGGGACAAAGGCCAAACGCACCTTGTTGAGCAGCGCCTGCAAATGGGTGTCCCATGGCAGACGATTGAGTAAACTGCCCAGAAAGGCCAGCACCACCTGGGCACCGATGCGCTCGACGCCGTGTACACCGCCCACAAACAGCACACAAGGCGCGTGACTCTCTTGTGAACCCAGCTCGATTGCGGTCACCGACAGCGGTTCACCGCGATAATAAAAATCCAGTAAGGAGCGATGACGAAAATGCGCCTGATGTTGGGCGATTAACCGCTTAAGGGTATCGATTTCAAAAGCATGCTCGAAGGAAAACCGGCTCATATCCCCAGGTTAACACTGCTGTTCCGTGAGCCTAACTTACCCCGCCAATGCGACAGAGAGATGACACTCAATAGGTCTGAAAATCAATCTAAAAGTAGGTTCTATCCGAATAGTCATAAAGCCATTCGGGGCGATAAACCACCATCAAGGTCACCGCCATACCATTGAGCAAGGCTTCTGGAAAAGCCAATAAAGGGATCAGCAAAATATAGTTATCGACAAGGTAAGCCCAGTCATAGTCTGTACTGAGATAGAGCCAGGTCGACCAACAGAGAATATGAAAGATGATACATAAGAAGGCGTTAAGAAAGGCGCCGCAAAAGATATAGACAAACAGGTGGTGCGGCAGATACTTAAATACCTGGCTGTAGACCACATAACAGAGAAACAGGGGGAGAGCTATCGCCACCAGGCTATAGATGGCAAAGTCCAGCGGCAGTTTGAGCATAAAGGTGGCAAAAAAGGCCACGGGTAACAGCAGTGCTAAGGTGGCCAAACGCCAGCCAAACATCAGCATTAGGGTCACCAGACCAAGAAAATGTGCGTGAATTCCCGGCGTGATGCTGGCATCAATCAGCCACAGGGCGTTGATGAAGAAGATGGCCAACAGCAGTCGCGTTTGCAGAGCCTTGTCTTTAAGCAGGCTCTTCACATCTTCACTGGGCCAAATAGCCCACAACCAAAGCGCCAGCAATGCCATGGCAAGCACCTGATCGACATCAAGCTGCCACTCAATCTCACTCCATCTCTGTAGTAAGAATGCCATCATAGTTTCTTCATATCCCCTAAGACACTAGCTGCCAACGTTAATTCTCACTCCATCTCTGTAGTAAGAATCCTGTCATTGCTTTTCATCCCTTCTACAGCTAAAACGCCAACTGCCAACGTTAATCCTCACTCCATCTCTGTAGTAAGAATGTTGTCATTGCTTTTCATCCCTTCTACAGCTAAAACGCCAACTGCCAACGTTAATCCTCACTCCATCTCTGTAGTAAGAATGCTGTCATTGCTTTTCATCCTCTATAAAGCTAAAACGCCAACTGCCAACGTTAATCCTCACTCCACCTCTGCAGTAAGAATGCCATCATAGTTTCTTCATATCCCCTAAGACACTAGCTGCCAACGTTAATCCTCACTCCACCTCTGTAGTAAGAATGCTGTCATAGTTTCTTCATCCCCCCAAGACACTAGCTGCCAACGTTAATCCTCACTCCATCTCTGTAGTAAGAATGCTGTCATTCCTTTTCATCCCCCCTAAGACTTTAGCTGCCAACGTTAATCCTCACTCCACCTCTGCAGTAAGAATGCTGTCATTGCTTTTTATACCCTCTAAAGCTAACAGCCAGAAAATCAACGTCTTCTCCTGTGCGCTAACCCTAACATAGACTCAAACAAGGCGTCACACTCCCTAATTGCAGCAAAATTAAGCTTACCTAACTAAAAAGGTACTGGAAATCACCAGATAAGCCACTGTTAATCGCCGTAAATTTGGGTAATAATTCTCATACGCAAAGAAGAAAGGGACATCATGCTCAAGTATTGGTACAAAGACTTTGCCCAATATCCACCGGGGCACAGAGACTATTGGCGAACTCGTTTAATAGGTCATACTCTGCTACTTAGCAGCTCCTTCTTCCTGGTGCTGACCCTGCTCAATATCTTCTATTTCGAAAGCTATGAGTACGCCGCCTTAGACGCTAGCGGCTTGCTAATCTCCCTATCGATCCTGCTGTTCTTTAACAGAACCGCCAACGTTAACCTCGCCTCCTGGGCGGTGACCCTGATGGTCACGGGATTAATCCTGCTATTTGTTGCCTCGGTGGGTGGCTATGCCCATTCTCTCTATTGGGCCACCCTGATCCCGCCGTTCGCCTTCTTCCTCCTTGGCCGTCAAAGAGGCAGCCTAATTTGCCTTATCGCCTTCGGTGTGTGCGCCTATATAGTCTATGGCCAGATCCAGGAGGCTAAGCCCGTCACCTTCGGCATGGGTTCGCTATTCAATGTTATCGAGGTATCGATTGCCCATATTATGCTGTTTCGTTTCTACGAGGGCACCCGCTCCTCGGCCTATCGTCAGCTGGCCGAGCGCAACGCCAAGATCCAGAAGCTGGCGGAAACCGACAAGCTGACCGGTCTCTACAACAGGGAGAAGCTCGACTTAACGCTAGAGCAAGGCGTACAGCAAAGCCATCATCAACAAATGCCCCTTAGCCTACTGATTCTCGATGTAGATTACTTCAAGCAGATTAATGATGCCTACGGCCACCTGGCCGGAGATCAGGTACTGTGCCAGCTGGCCGACAGCCTAAAGAGCCTGATCCGTCAAGGTGACTTTCTTGCCCGCTGGGGTGGAGAAGAGTTTGTGATCATACTGCCAGAGACCACACTGCCTCAGGCAATGAAACTGGCAGAACAATTACGCCAAGATGTGGCAAGCCAAAAGTTTGCCGCCCAATCACTAACCATCAGCGTAGGCGTGTCTGCATTAAGGAGTGATGACACCACCAAGTCGCTGATCAACCGCGCCGACAATGCCCTCTATCAGGCCAAACACTGCGGCCGAAACCGAGTCGTGGCCGAAACCCAAAGCCCAACTCAGCCAGCTGAGCACAGAGCCCTCAACGATTAATACCAAAGCCTATTGCTACCAAGACCTATTGCTACCAAGCCATGGCACGACTAAACCATGGCACAACCAAGCCATGGCCAAGCTAAAGCAGACTAAAATTAAGTAGTAGCCCTAAGTTAGTTAGAGTTAGCCCTTCAGACAGAGGGGCTAACTATCCTGGTTAGCCGTTATAAAGTTGCTCGGTAAAAGTCAGGCCAAGAGACAATAGGTTATAATTTTAATGACACGAGATCTGATATACTGGATCACTCCTTTCAAGCTAGCATCTCCCGGGCTAAATCACACAGCCAAGGCTCCTTTAGAGGATTGAACTTAGCGCCAAATGCAACTCCAAATAAGGAATAACACAATGCTAGTCACCTTTAAAACCAAGCACTACGCCGATATCACACTGTTTGGCGATGTAGCACAAACCTTTTTAACAATACTCGGCCACAGTACATCTGTGCCGGGCGCGATACGTGCCGAAGATGTACCAGCCGCCCTCTCCCGGCTGCAACAGGCGGTAGCCAATGCGCCAACAGAGCCCCCACAGGCAGAAGAGGATGAAGACCAAGGCCCCTTTGTCAGTCTCAGGCAGCGTGCATTGCCCCTTATCGAGCTATTCGAATCGGCGGCCAGCAACAATCAGAATGTGATGTGGGAATAATCCCAAAAAATGCCTTTAAGCAGTCCTTTATGACTTATCGAGTCAGCCGCTCGATGATCTGTCTGTGCTGGGGATAGGCATTTAGCAGAGTTTGCCTCTCGAACAGCTCAAAATCCTCGAAGGTAAACCCAGGTGATACCATACAACCTACCAAGGAAAACCCCGGGTTATTCATGGCCGAGCCGAAGATACAACCCTTAGGCACCAGAAATTGTGGCCGCTGCCCAGCGGCGACATCTAGCCCCAGCTGAGCCGTGGTTAAGCAGCCCTCCTCATCGATCATATAAATGGTCAAGGGCTCACCACCATGGAAATACCACATCTCATCGGCGGTCAAACGGTGAAAATGAGACACTTCGCCAGTACGCAGTAGAAAATAGATACTGGTCCACAGCTGACGTTTGTCGTCAAACTGCTCCAGCGCCCGGTAGGAAGAGCGGTAATAACCCCCTTCGACATGCTGCTCTAACTCAAGCTCTTTAATGAAGTAATCCGCGCCCTGCATAGCGACTCCTTATTCTCGATATCCTGATGCTCTAGGCTTAACGCACCCTAACAGGGCGGGCATTGCTCTTAGACTAACTTATCTTGTCATCTAAGGCTGTGACCAACGCCAAGACCAACACCAAGACATCTCTGCGTAGACACTCAGCCTCAAACTGGGCGGTAACTTCCAATTTCGGCCAACCTGACATTAAGCTGTGTATTCTTTTATTACAATTGTCTGGCTGATAACCGTTTTAACTTTGTTGTTCACCTTGGTAAGCTTCTACCGCCGTACCTTTAAAACCAAAAAAATAACTCAGTAAGGAAGAGAGCACCAATGAAAAAATCCCTAATCGCTATAGCCTTAACCACCGCTGTTCTCGGTGGCTGCAGCAACCAAGATACCCGTTCTAACAATGCTGCTTCATCAGAAGTGGTCGCCCCATCTCAGGCCAAAGCCGAATTAGGCAGTTTTGGTGTCGATCTCACAGCCCGTAACCTTGATGTCAAACCGGGCGACGATTTCTTCATGTATGCCAGCGGTACTTGGTATGACAACTTCGTCATGCCGGCTGACAAAACCCGTTACGGCGCCTTTAATGCCTTGGCTGAGCGCAGTGAAGTTCAGGTAAAAGAGATTATTGATGATATCGCCAGCCGTCAGGAGCTTAATGCAGAAGAGCAACTAATCGCTAACTTCTACAAGGCTTACATGGATATCGATAACATCAACAAACTGGGTATCAGCCCGGTTCAGCCAACCTTAGATCAAATTGCCGCTATCAAATCGACCGATGATCTTACTAAAGTCTTTGGTAATGCCTGGTTAGAGGGAATTAGCGCGCCTATTGGTGGTGGTATGTGGTTTAACCGCCTCAATCCTGATCAATATGAGATGTCTATCGGTGCCGGTGGCCTGGGTCTCCCGGATCGCTCTTACTATTTGGAAGACAGTGAACGTTTCGTCAAGATTCGAGAAGCTTACTTAGCCCACATCATCAAAATGCTTGAATTTGCTGGTGTTAAAGATGCGGCTCCTCGTGCAGAGGCCATCTTAGCGTTAGAAACCAAAATCGCTGAAGGCCATTGGCCACGTGAGAAACGCCGTAACCGCGACCTCACCTTAAACCAGATCAAGCGTGATCAACTCAGCACTGAGTATCCAGGTTTTAACTGGGATATCTATTTCGCCGAGACAGGTTATAAAGTCCCTCAGCTTAACATCTCTCAGCCAGAACCGATTAAGGCGATGATCGAACTGATCAATAATGAGGCGTTAACGGTTTGGCAGGATTACCTGACATTCCACGCCGTCAGTGATAACGCCGAACTCTTGTCAGATGAGATCTACACCACTTACTTCGACTTCTACGGCAAGACATTAAACGGACAGCAAGAGCCTCGTCCACGCTGGAAGCGCGCAGTAGAGCAAATGTCAGGTACCCAGTCATTAGGCTTTGCCATAGGTAAAGTTTACGTCAAACGTTACTTCCCAGAATCATCGAAGCAGCAGATGGCTGAGCTGGTGGAAAACCTGCGCACCGCCATGGGGCAGCGTATCGATGGTTTAGATTGGATGGGTGAAGAAACCAAAGTCAATGCTCACGCAAAACTGGCCTCTTTCAATCCTAAAATTGGTTATCCTGATGTTTGGCAAGAGTTTGATGGCCTGACCATCAGCAACAACGACTTAGTGGGTAACATTAAAAATCTAAGAACCTTCTTCCGTGAAGACAGCGTCGCCAAAGAGCTGCAAAAAACTGATCGCAACCGTTGGGGCATGACACCACAGCGTGTAAATGCTTACTACAATAGCTCGTTTAACGAAATTGTGTTCCCTGCAGCCATTCTGCAACCACCATTTTTCGATCCTAATGCCGATCCAGCCGTTAACTATGGCGGTATCGGCGCTGTGATAGGCCATGAAATGGGACACGGTTTCGATGACCAGGGTTCTAAGTCTGACGCTAACGGTATCCAACGTAACTGGTGGACAGATGCCGATCGCGCAGCATTTGAAACCAAAGCCGATCAACTTGCGGCCCAGTACAGCAAGTATGAGCCAATCGAAGGTAACTTCGTTAATGGTCGTAACAGCTTAGGGGAAAACATAGGTGACGTGGGTGGCCTGGCGATGGCCTATCACGCTTACAAACTGAGCCTTAATGGTAAAGAAGCTCCCGTTATCGACGGTCTGACCGGCGATCAACGTTTCTTCTTAGCGTGGGCTCAGGTATGGAAAGAGAAGCGCACCGAACAGAGCATGCTTAACCAGCTTCGCGGCGGCACCCATGCGCCTGGGCGTTACCGCGCTCTTGCACCGCGTAACCATGATGCCTGGTATAAGGCATTCGATGTTAAGCCAGGAGATGCCCTGTACCTGCCTGAAGATCAACGCGTGAAGATCTGGTAAACCAATAAAAATGCCTGTGATTTTGTTTAAGTAGCTAAATCGATACTAATAACTTAAATACTGGGCATGATGGTTTACCTCTGAGAGGCCCCTAAGACTCATATAGGGGGCATTTAATTAAGCCCGCGGTGTCATGCCGCGGGCTTAATTTTTTATACCAACATCTTAGTGACGTGAGACGCCTTTACGCACCATCTCTTTACCCTGCTCAAACACTTCATCGGTGATCCAGCGGGCATGCAAGAGTTTGTGGTTCTTATCGAATACGGCCACAAAATGACGGCCATCGGCATTATTGGTCGCCATGCCGACACCTTCTACGCCTTCCAGTCCCAAACCACCATTCTCCACCGCCAACAGAAAGCTGGCTAAATCGTCCAGGTTATCGATTACAGTCTTATCATCACTCATGACTTTGCTTCTCATCTTATCCGCCTGCAAACAGGCTCTACTTAATGCCGCGTACTCTACCCCGACTCAGCCTGGATGTGAACCCAGGAGCCGCGAATGTCCCAGGTTTTATCCCCACGCAGCCTAGCCGAAAAAGCCACTCACGTGCCCTCAGTTAGAGTAAAGCAGACTCTGTCTGGGGCTGCATGAGAAAAAACTCAATAAAAGAATATGTTAGAGACAGTGTTAGCCTAGGTAAGAAGAATGTCGATTCGAATCGATGAGCAGCGGCGGACTGTTCGTCCCTATAGCGAAAACCGACTATTATTCCCGGCTGTCATTCTCGGCTAACATTCCCGACTATCATAGTGGCACGCGAGTATTGCGCCCACATTAACAATAAGCTTAGCTCGCATATTCGCAGCAAAGCTGTTATCAATTCAATGGCTTTGAGTCTTGATAGTGTCCATCGTATTTCGGAAGAGAAATCACCTGATATGAATAAATTGTATTATGTTTACGATCCTATGTGCTCCTGGTGCTGGGGATTCAAACCAACCTGGGAGAAAATCGAGCAAGCGCTATCAGGTGACATCGAAATAGTGTATCTGCTTGGCGGACTTGCGCCAGATAGCGACCAGCCAATGCCCATTGCGATGCAAAAGCAAATTGCCGCTTATTGGCACAAAATTGAAACCCTGCTGGGCACTGAATTTAATCACGAATTTTGGACGCTCAACACACCGAGACGCGCAACCTATCCGGCCTGCCGAGCCATACTCGCCGCTCGCGCCCAACAGGCTGAAATCTTGATGTTAAATGCCATACAAAAGGCCTATTACCTACAGGCACGTAATCCTAGTGACAACCCTGTGTTAATCGATTTAGCCAACACACTTGGATTAGATAAGACTAAATTCAGCGCAGACTTGCAGCATGACAAGACACAAGAAGCCCTATTAGCTGAAATCCAATTTGCACGCTCAATCGGTGGCAATAGTTTTCCTTCCCTGTTTGTGCAAACCGCTACAGGCATCACGCCAATCCCCATTGACTACCAAAATGCCGGCACCTGTATTGAGCAGATAAAACAGGCCAATACAAATTAGAAAGAACCGAGTATTTGCAAAGCCTCAATGACTGTCTATCTAAGCTCATTCAATGATGCTCTAAAAACAACATGCGAAATAATCAGAATATACGGGGAAGCCATGGGCATTAACGATTCGCTTTATCAGTCACACTCACTAATCACATCAATTCGATTATAATTTTTTATTTAATCACCCCGCTTCACAACAAATCATCTATAAATCTTGGCCGTCAAATAAATATCATTTCAACTAACCTAATCACTTCCTTTAAATCAAACACGCTAATTTTACCCTCCGAACTTCTCCTTTTTCAGATAAAACAAATGTATCAGAGCTGATACAGATACAAAGTGTCACGAAAAAATAGAACATCATTGTTTTTTCATACTGTTCCCTGCAACACCCCCGACACATAAGGGTTTGCAGCAAGTCACCAAATAAAACAGCACCTCCCTCATCATTTTGAAAATAAACACTCACACCAATAACCCGCCAGGCCAAATAAATTGATTCAACTAAAGCTGCAACATTTTACAGTGCCAATATTAAGTGAGATAAAAAAAACCAACATTAAACACTAAGAAATCCTTAAAAATAGACATCACACAATAGCCTTGTATAAAAAAACAAGCATTATTGGTGACAGTTGAATCTTTACAAGGATGTTAATAGCTTGTATCTGACTGCGGGTTTAACACGCACATAAAGCACACATTGCAATCAATACTTTCTATAGGGATTAATTAAATTGAACATGGAAAAACAATTTAAACTTAAAAAAGCCTCATTGGCGGTTTTAGGGGCAATATCCATTGGATCAGCAGGATATGCCCTCGCCGATATTGGTATGGAAAAAACAAGCAAAGGCGGCTTCTATACTCCCACCTTCACGTCAGAGGAAGTCATAGAGTTTAACCAACAACGAAAGGCCCATGAAAATGGCGAAGTCTTTGCTGGCAAACCAGGACAAGTCAATCGACACAGTCAAACCAATAAAAATGTATTTACCTTTGATGACTCCATTAAAGGTGAGCATGTGTTCATTGTGCAATTACATGATGATCCTGTGGCAACATACAAAGGTGATATCAAAGGTTATGCCGCTACCGCGGTAACAGCGTCAGCCTCAATCCAGGCTCGCTCAAGCATTGACATCAATAGTCGCTCGGTAAAAAGCTACCAAAGCTTACTAAAACAAAAACAACAAAGTGTATTATCAAAAGCTCAAGGTAAAGGCGCTAACCTAAATCTACTCAGCCAATACACCCTGGCCAACAATGCAATGGCTGTTCGGATGACGCAACGTGATGCGGCCTTGCTTGCACAAACGGCAGGGGTGAAGAAGATCACCCCAAGCCGCATATTTGATTTAAAAACCGATCGCGGGCCTGAATTCATCGGTGCTAAAGAACTCTGGCAAGGCAATACTGACGCGGGTCTTAGTGTTAAGGGTGAAGGCATGGTGGTCGGTATTATCGATACCGGTATCAATACAGACCATCCTGCTTTTGCATCAGATGATGATTTTGCCGCGAATAACCCACTAGGCGCAGGTAATTTCCTAGGTGATTGTGTGCAAGACAGCACACTGTGTAACGATAAACTGATTGGGGTTTACTCATACAATACGATCACCAAGGTCTACGACGCCCCTGAGTTTCAAGAATACTCATGGCAAACTAAGCAAATTCGCCCGGAAAATGGGGAAGACTATAATGGCCATGGCTCGCATACCGCAAGTACAGCAGCGGGTAACAGCTTAACCAATATTCCACTGCAAGCCAGTAACGGCGAAGCCGTGAGTGACGGTGTCGATCTGCCTTTCACTTTTGAATCAACCTCAGGCGTTGCTCCCCGCGCTCACATCGTTTCATACCAGGTGTGTTACCCAGGTAGCGGTGGAGATGCTTATGCAGGCTGTCCTGAAGAAGCTATTTTAGCGGCTTTTGAAGATGCGATTAAAGACGGTGTTGATGTCATCAACTTCTCCATTGGTGGCGGTGAAAGCTTTCCTTGGGAAGATCCGATGGAGCTCGCCTTCTTAGCGGCCCGTGAGGCTGGGATCTCTGTAGCAGCGGCCGCTGGTAACTCTGGTCCAAGTTTCTACTCTGCCGACCACACCTCTCCTTGGGTCACCACTGTGGGTGCTTCAACCCATGATAGAACGCTAAACGCAGGCAACACGACAATTACGGGCTTTGAAGGTGATGCCCCAAGCTATCGCATTCCATCGAGTGACATTTCAGGTAAAGGGTTTACCAGTGAACTCTCAGGTACTTTTGTACTAGCTGAAAACTATCCGGATCCCGATCTGAATGATGGATACACAGCAGCTAGCTGTAACGTACCTTTCCCTGCGGGAACTTTCACTAGCGATCAAATTGTTGTGTGTGAGCGAGGCGATATTGCGCGTGTGGACAAAGCCGTCAATGTTCAAGCCGGCGGTGCGGGCGGTATCGTGTTACAGAACATGAGCTACGGCGACAGATTGGTAGCCGATAAGTTTGTGATTCCCGGTATCAATGTCGCTGCGAGTGACCGTTACAAAATCAAAAACTGGATTAAATACAGTAGTGAAGGAACGGCAAAAGCAACCATCACAACCCACAGTAATGATTACGATCTAACGCCTGAAAACGGTAACCTGCTGGCACTCTTCAGCTCTATGGGACCGAGTCGTTATATTGACAATCTAGTGCCTGACTTAACGGCGCCAGGCGTTAATATCTATGCCGCAAACGCGGATGATCAGCCATTTACTAACGCTCCTCGTTCTAGCGATTGGACCATGATGAGCGGTACCTCTATGGCATCACCACATGTTGCTGGTGCCATGACGCTATTGACACAGCTACATCCTGATTGGACCCCCGCTGAAATTCAATCTGCACTGATGTTGACTGCCAACGAAGTCAAATATCAGCCATACAGCGGTGCTGAGCCAGCATCTTTGCCATATCACTTTATGGCTGGTGCGGGCGCCATCGATGTCGCTAAAGCGGCAGAAACTGGCTTAATCATGGATGAAACCATAGATAACTATTTAGATGCCAATCCAAACAATGGCGGTATCGCGAATTGGTTAAACCTACCTTCGATGGTTGATAGTCAGTGTGAAAGTGAGTGCACCTGGATGCGCACTGTCACAGCAACCAAAGATGGTTCTTGGGTCGTATCAACCACCACAAAAGGTGATGGTGCTTCACTCACTGTCTCTCCGAGTGAGTTTACCTTGAAAAAAGGCGAGTCTCGTTCAATTTTAGTGACGATGAAGGTCCCAGGTCGTGTCTCTAATGCGATAGAGCCGAATGAACCAGAAAGCCCATGGGAAATGTCGAATGACTATATGCCATACAATGGCACAGTGATTTTAACTGAGACGAGCAATAACTCACCTGAGCTACACATGCCTGTCGTTAGCTTCTCAAAGCCGACTGAACTCCCCCATGAGAAAAAGCTTACCATTAACCGTAATACGGGTTCAGAGACCTTCACGGTCAACACTGATAATTACAGCCAGTTTACTCCTAGAATGTATGGCTTAGTTCAGCCAACGACCTCGACCGTAGAGCTAGATGAAGTAAGACCTTTCTTCGATCAAGATTATATTGATAGAGGTTGGAGCATCCAGCAGATCACGGTTCCGGAAGGCACTAAGCGCTTAATCGTGGAAGTACTCTCATCTGAAGAAATCAATCCAGAAGATGAGCTTAACCCACGTTATATCCATTCGCATCCAATGCTAACCTTAGGTCTTGATGCTAATAACAATGGCACTTTCATTCCGTCACAAGAAGAGCAAGATGAAAATCAGCAAGCGCTTCAAATGGAATACTTTAGTGAACTTGTGTGTCAGTCCTCTTCAGAATCAATACACAACTACTGCAACATTATTGATCCGACGCCAGGCACCTATTGGCTAGCCGTCACCAATATTGGCGGTAACAATAAACGCCATGAAGTGACGACCGGTTATGCCATGCTTGCCGAGCAAAGCGATAACAATAACCTCACGCTAACGGGTCCTGCAGCTCATGATGGTATTGGTAACTATGAAATTAGCCTAAATTGGGATATTCCTGATGCAATGGAAGGCGACGTCTACTATGGCGGTTTCGACATGGGCAATATGCCTGGCGAAGAAGGCACTCTTGGGTTTACCTCGGTTAAATTAACCCGTGGTAGCGACCTGGTTAGCTTTGATGTCAGTCAAACTAAAGCCCGTGTAATGGATGTTATCGATATCACTGTCGATGTGCTGCCAAATATGGAGTCAAATGATCGCACTTATGATTTCAATTTGAGTGTTCCTGAAGGCATGCGTCTGGTACCTAGTACCTTAATATCCAGTAACCAGGAAGTGATGGATGCCATTACCATCGATGAGCAAGGCCTAAGCTTAAAAGGAACTCAGGCCTCTACACGTAATATTCAAAGAGAATATGTCGTCACCAATAGCCTGAGCGATCAGCAGTGTAAAACACCACTTATCGATGAATACTCAACGGGTGGTTATATCGATCTGCGTGAGTTTGGTTTACAACCCGTGCATGATTGGTATGTGGGAAGCAATCGAGACTATTACGATATCCCAATGTGGTGGTTATTCTGGGGCATGGAGAGTGAACAGCTAAAACTCTATAACCAAGATAACGCTGGGTTCTTAAGAATGCACCCTGTGGGCGCTATGCAGTTTAATACCGCTTATTGGGCAATGCGTATGCACCGAGGTCCTGGATTCTTATACGAGTCTATAGCACCTTTCTGGCGTGGCGATTTCGAAATGAATCACCGCAGAAACCCTGAAGATCCTTGGGGTCTAACCATCGCAGCTCAATACAACAGCGAGCGTCCAGATATTGGTGATATGCTATTCCTTGAGTTCGATAACGTCACAGACAAGACCACGGGCGATCAATATGACTATCAAGTCATCATGAGTCCAAGCATCAATTTCAATCCACAGCGATATGAAATCATGTTTGCCTACGACAACTTAGGTGCAAACTTGGCAAAAGGTGCTGTATTCATTGAAGGCTTTGACAGTACATTCTCGAAAAATGCTGGCCCTAAAGATGGCTATCTATACAGCATGATTGGTTTCGATGACTTAGATGAAAAACTGTCTGATGACCTAGTGATCTGTTTTGATTACATGGGACCTGAAGCCAGTGCCATTCAATTGAGTATGAAAGCCGTTGTTCAACCACAAGCTGTTGGTCAAACGCTGGATGTTTCAATGGATTACACCATTGAAGGCGACTCAATGAAAACCACTGTGGGCGCCATCGAAGTACCAAGCAACATCAAGCTTGCCGAGATGCCTGATTTAACGGTTGAAGAAGACGGTATTATCGAAGGTATTGAAGTGGTATACGTCGACGCCAATAAAGTGAACAACACTATTATCGTTAGTGGCGACAATGTTGAAGCGACAGTGGAAGGTAACAGCTTCTCACTACAGCCTAAGCAAAACTTTAGTGGCGAAACCCTTGTCACAGTCACAGTTCAAGATAACGAATATGTGAGTGACAGTGTTTCAACCAGTTTCACTTTAACCGTGATGGGAACCAACGATACACCTGAAGCGAAAGTCACAACAGATTCGGTGCAGGCAAAAGAGGGTGATGTCATTACCTTAGATGCGTCACTTAGCACTGACTATGATGGCGATCAGCTCACTTATCGCTGGGAAGGTCCGGGTGAAATTAGCAATGCTGATCAAGCAATCGCTAGCGTAACTGGACTAAGTGTGGGTGAGCATAACTTTAACGTCACGGTAAGTGACGGTGAGTTAGAGTCTGTCGCCAGCATTACCGTTAGGGTTGATGCAGGTGATAGCAGCACATCGAGCTCTGGTGGTAGCCTAGGTTGGTTCACCTTGATGCTATTGGGTTTAGCAGGTCTGGGCCGTCGTCAAAAGTAATATTAAGTCTCTTTAGCAAGTTCAAGAGCACTTAGTATCAAACAAAATCGGAAACCCATTGGTTTCCGATTTTTTTATCTCTCTTTACTCACACAAGCCCATTAAACAGAAATTATAGTCCTGCTTTCGCCTTACGCGCCTGATGCAGCTTCTTGTAACTCTCGATAAGGCGCAGATGCGGCTCAATACCTTCGAGCGCCATACTGGTCTCGGTAAGGCCTGAGAAGCGCACTTCGCCGTTGACCGACCCCACTACCTGAGCCATCACCTCTTCACCAAACATACGGGTAAAGTTATGGATAAAGTGCTCAAGCTCCAGCTCTTCATCTAAGGTGACCTCGAGTACCGCGGCCATCGCCTGATAGAAGAGACCGCGCTCAACCGTGTTATCGTTAAACTGCAGGAAGTCTTCCACCAGCTCCAGGGCTTCCTCATGGGCGCCCAAGGCCAGATAGATAAGGATCTTCAGCTCGATAATGGTTAGCTGTCCCCAAACGGTGTTTTCATCGAAGACTATGCCTATCATGGTGCGGATATCGGTATAGTTATCCAGCTGGCTCTCTTCCAGGCGGTTAACCAGATCAGCCAGTTCATCATCGCTCAGCCTATGCAGGTTGAGGATATCTTCGCGGTAATCCAGCGCCTTATTGGTGTTATCCCAAATGAGGTCATCGACCGGATAAACCTCTGAGTAGTCAGGCACCAGGATGCGACAAGCAGACGCGCCAAGCTCTTCAAACTCGGCCACATAGACCTCTTTGCCCAGGCTCTCTAAGATACCGAACAGCCCCTTGGCTTCCTCTTCGTTAGTGCCTGAGAAGTCCCACTCGCAGAACTCAAAGTCAGACTTGCTGCTGAAGAAGCGCCAGGAGATCACCCCGGTGGAGTCGATAAAGTGCTCAACAAAGTTTTCAGGTTCGCTCACCGCCATGCTATTAAAGGTCGGCTTAGGCACATCGTTGAGTCCCTCGAAGCTACGGCCTTGCAATAGCTCTGTCAGGCTGCGTTCCAGCGCCACTTCGAAAGTAGGGTGTGCGCCAAAAGAGGCGAATACGCCGCCCGTTTTAGGGTTCATCAGCGTCACACACATCACGGGGAACTGACCGCCAAGAGAAGCGTCTTTAACCACCACGGGGAAGCCCTGCTCCTCCAGTCCCTTGATACCGGCTAGTATGCTTGGGTACTTCTCCAGCACAGCCATAGGTACGTCGGGCAGCACTATCTCCTCTTCGATGATCTGGCGCTTCACGGCACGCTCGAAGATCTCTGACAGACACTGCACCTCGGCCTCTTGCAGGTTGTTACCCGCACTCATGCCATTACTGAGGAATAGGTTCTCAATCAAATTCGACGGGAAATAAACCGTCTCACCATCTGAGCGGCGCTTGTAAGGAATGCTGCAGATACCGCGCTCGATATTGCCTGAGTTGGTATCGATAAGATGCGAGCCACATAGCTCACCATCTGGATTATAGATAGCCAGACTGTAGTCATCCAGCATGCCTTCAGGCAGTGAATCATCGTCAGTCAGGGCGAACCACTTCTCGTTGGGATAATGGACAAACTCGCTGTTTGCCACATCCAGGCCGAAGAACTGGTCGTTATAGAAGAAGTTACAGTTCAGACGCTCGATAAACTCGCCCAGCGCCGAACACAGGGCGCTCTCTTTAGTTGCCCCCTTACCATTGGTGAAACACATGGGCGAAGCTGCATCACGAATATGCAGCGACCAGACGTTAGGCACTATGTTACGCCAAGAGGAGATCTCTATCTTCATCCCCAGATCGGCTAACAGGCCGGTCATATTGGCTATGGTCTGCTCCAGTGGCAGGTCTTTACCTAAGATATAGGTACTAGTGTCGCCATCGGGCTGGCCCATCAACATGGCATTGGCATCGGCGTCTAAGTTTTCGACCGTCTCTATCTTAAACTCTGGGCCAGTCTGCACCACCTTCTTCACCGTGCAACGATCGATAGAGCGCAAGATCCCTTCGCGATCTTTGTCCGAGATATCGTCGGGCAGCTCTACCTGGATCTGGAAGATCTGGTTATAGCGATCCTCTGGGTCGACGATATTATTTTGAGACAGACGAATATTATCCGTGGGAATGTCACGGGCCTTACAGTAAACCTTGACGAAATAGGCCGCGCACAGGGCTGAAGATGCCAGGAAGTAATCGAAGGGACTCGGCGCGCTGCCATCACCCTTGTAACGAATGGGCTGATCGGCCGTGACGGTAAAATCGTCGAACTTAGCTTCGAGTCTGAGGTTATCGAGAAAATTAACTTTGATTTCCATTAGGTACTTCCACTGCGCCACCACGTCTTAACGCAGCAGGCTTTATTTCAACAAGAGACAATTGAGGTGAATTATCGGTGTTTTTGACCCATTAGTCTTGGGTTAATTACCTAAATAGGCCAATTAGCCGAATTAATGCCAAGGACGACGCGGCATAGTCCGCACCTTTGACCTTATGTTAGCGCTAGAGCTGACCTTTTTGCCCCATCTTATGTTCATACATCAGCTTGTCTGCTCGCTCAATAATGCTGTCGACATCATCTGTCTCATGCAGCAATTGCGTGCAGCCAAAGCTCAAGTTCCACTCCCTGCCCGCCTGACTCTGTCCCTCAACACTGTAGGCCGCCTGGATCCGCTGCATGATCTCATTCGCTGCCGGGCCATCGCAGTCGATAAACACAATCAAAAACTCATCACCGCCGATACGCGCGGCAAAGTCGCTCTCGCGGATCGACATGTTAATCACCTTAGCCACCCCCTTAAGCAGCATATCTCCCGCCTCATGCCCATAAAG
Organism: Shewanella marisflavi; assembly: GCF_002215585.1. Taxonomy (NCBI): domain Bacteria; kingdom Pseudomonadati; phylum Pseudomonadota; class Gammaproteobacteria; order Alteromonadales; family Shewanellaceae; genus Shewanella; species Shewanella marisflavi. Next base: position 927,694 of record NZ_CP022272.1, on the reverse strand, counting down.
ATCATTGGTCTTCTTAAGGTCGTTGACGTCGATAAAGCTCACCGCCAAGGATGACTTTCGCCGGCGGGTGTTACTGATACTCTTACTTAAATACTCTAAAATGGCGCTACGGTTATACAGGCCAGTTAGAGCATCATGGCGCGCATCGAAGGTGAGCTGAGCGAATAAACGCTGCTGCTCCACCTGAGAACCAGCCAGCTTATAAGCCAGGAAAATAAACATGGGCGACACGAGTAGGAAGGCAAACAGCGCACTGTTGTTGAGGTTTTTCTGTGCGTCTTGAATCTTGCTATCGGGCACAAACATCAGCAAGTAAATACTTTCCTTATTCACCAGATTAAACATCTCATTGGGCGACAATTCAAAACGACTAAAATAATACTCACCCTCCTCAGTCGTCACCTTGCCCAATTCTGCATTTTGCATCTGACGCCATACTTTGGGGTGTTCATCGCCAAAACGTAACTGCTCCATCTCGGGGTACATAAAACGCCACTCCTTGTTGGCCTGGTCGCCCTTCAGATAGAAACCCTCCCCATTAAGCAGATAGACGCTATCTCCCTTATGTATATTCAGAGCTTCGAGAATTTGCAGGAGATCTTTGCCGTTGTAATTGATCACCCCTGCGCCCAAAAAGTTGCCCTCTTTGGAGTGCACGGGTGTAGCAAAGCGTATGGTGGGTTTTATCGGCTGCTCGATCTCTCCATGCTCAACATTAAGGTCGAAGGGCGAGGTATAGATCCTCTGGGGATTCAGTTCGAGTACCTTCTTAAAATAATATCGATTCGCCTTATTTTGCAGCGCCGCCTCAGGGGTTAGCTGTAAACCGCCATCCCTGCGTTGCTCGATACGAATCACCTCATCACCTATGCTATTTAGCAAACGAAGCTGGTCATAATGCTTATAAAGGTTGCCGATCTGAAACATCAAGGAGGTCAAATAAGCTTTGGCATTGGAGTCTTCCTGCTCCAGGGTAGAAATCGCCAGATCGCTGTGGGCAAAATAGGCCAGATCTGTGCCGACAATGGTGAGTTCAGCGGTCAGGCTAGCCCGCATATTGCCAAGCTCGGCATACTGACGCTTGCCTCGCTCACGGGCGATATTACTGCTAGACATCAGATAAACGATAGCCAGCACTGCAACGAGAAACAGCAGGAGCAGCAGGGAATAGAGCAAGCTCTTTTTATATTTGGTGTAGGTCAGATTCATGCTCTGGGGATCATATTTATCCATAACAGCGACAGGTTTTTTACTCATCCAGATTTAACTCGGCATCCGCAGTAACGGAACCATTTTTCGGCTTTATCATACATGCTAATGGTCAAAGCTTTAGCCTGAAACCAGCAACTGACTCTTAGCCTCAAGTTTAGCTAAGGATAGATACAAACCAATGAATTACCTTAGATGACTTCAGTTTCAGATCACAGTTTTATTTGGGCCTGTGCAGCATTGCATGGTTAATTTAACCTAATAAAAGCTCAGAAGCAGAACACTCTCGCTATTAAGCCTTTATTGCTGCTTCTCGGATTCACGTTTAACCAGCAAAAAAGTGAGATACATCTTGGTGGGTAAAGATAACACCATACCAAAGGCGACACAGACGGCACTGATAATAATGCCAGTCACCCCCATAGCTTCCATGGTGTCACTGAAGTTGTGCAGGTAGATCCCTAATGCGATTAGGCATAAGCCTAGAACAATAGAGGTTTTTAACAGCAAAATAAGCTTATCTTCTATCGTTGGAGTCTGTGCTTGCTTTTGCGTCATAATCCCTCTCATCGAGATAATTGAACCCACCTAAATATAGCCAACAGTTCAGCCACTAGTGACCAAGCTCCCCACTCACACCATACAAAAGTATAACAGGCTGGCGTAGAGGTGTAGACACGGCTAGGATTAATAAAAAGCTCGTGACTTATGAGTTCACAGTATTAGGGTTAAACGTATCAACAGGCGGTAGTTTGAACAAAAAAATACTCTTACTCATCACATTTTTGCTTATGCCCGCACTAGCTATCGGGCAACAAACAGACACACCCTGCCCAGAGACGATAAAAGTCGGCTTCAACGAATGGGCTCCCTACTCTTGGACCGACACCTCGGGTAAAGCCGTTGGTCTCGATGTCGATATGCTCACATTGGTCGCCAATCACTTAGGCTGCCAACTCACCTTTATCAAGATGCCAGCCAAACGGGCACACCAGATGCTGCAAGCAGGTACCTTAGACCTGATAATGGGGGCAAGTTTTACAGAAGACAGAACAGCTTATGCTTACTTTTCTGATAGTTATCGAACAGAAGAAGTCAGGCTATTCGTTAAAGCGGATAGAGCAACACAGATTAACGTCGACAAATGGCAAGACATTTTCACTCAGCGATTAAAGTTGCTGGTGCCCACCTATGGTTGGTATGGCCTCGACTATTTGCGCTCTAAAGAGGAGCTTTCACGCCAAGGGCTATTGGTACTCAGCCCCAACAGCCACCAGTCGATTCAAATGCTGAGCTATGAACGCGGTGACATTCTTATCGGCGATGCCATCGCCCTGCCCTATATGGCCCAGCACGCTGAAGGAGTGGTACTTTCGCCCCTCAACCTATTGGTCGACAGTAATCAAATTCATTTCATGTTTAGCAAAAAGGTCAATAACCGAACGCTGTTAAATGCGATTAATCAGAGCATCTCAGATCTATCACATCAGGGAGAATTAGCCAGGATCATCATGAAATGGCAGCAGGTGTCCCTTGCCCAGACCCATGAAATGCCCCCCAAGCCAACAGGCGAACTACATCCCAGCAAACAACCTGATGGTGCGCTTAACTCAAGTGGCTCAAGCGACAGCAATTACAGTCGCTAGCAGGGCGTGACCTGAAGCGGGATCTCTGGCGAGTGCAGCAAAGCCTCGAGCATATCGCCACTTGTATCAAACCAATACCCCAGCGCCTGAGGCTCAACAAGTAGCGGCATACGATGATGATATGGGGCGCAGCTGGCAATCGGCTTAGTGGTCAGGGTTACCAGAGCATGGCTACCATCAAACTGAGGATAGAGAATACCCGCCATCAATAGCGGCTGTTCATCACGACCTTTAAAAAGGTATTTCTGTTTGGTTCCGCCCGCCTGCTGCCACTCATACCAACCGCTACAGGGCACCAACACCCTATGGCTGGCAAACGCCTGGGCAAAGGTGCGCTTCTGCCTTACTGTCTCAGCCTGAGCATTGATCAAGAGGCGTTTGGCCCAATCAGGTTTGATCCCCCAACTGGCATCAACCTGCTGTAACCCTTGATCTTGATATGCAATCGTCGCCACCTTCTGGCTTGGCCTTAGGTCACTGTTGCTCTCGCAATAGAACTTGATCCCCAGCTGACCCGACACCCAGTCACACAAGGGATCGCTAATCACATTGAGTCGACCACACATTCATCTTGCCTCCTAACCATGAGGACTCGTCAATCTAACATATTCAGCTGCCGCGCAAACGCTAAAGCAAGCAGAGAGCGAGATAGCGATAAGTAAGATATACACCAGTGCCTGGCTAACCGTTCACTCTGCCCAATACTGACTGCCCCATCATCAGGGTAACAATCATTACAGATAGGTTAACTGTGATTAATCACACACTTACGCCAAGCGTCAGGTTTATTTTAGTTACAGCTGCAGGTATAGTTTTAACAAATGTAACCCTAGCTCATGGCGCCGCCGAGTCAATCACTCAGTCCTACTCGCGCCGTAGCACCTCAGCTGGACACGGAAGAGATAATGATAAAACTGATCATTCTTGGCTGTTTTGTGGCATGGATGTTTATTCGCAAACTCAGCAAATCTAAACCTGACTCAATTTGGCGACTTAAGCTTAGACGATTAGCCCGCTACCTGATGCTCGGCGCCGTCGCCTGGTTTGTGGTGGTCGCCTTCGGCTCGGCGAAATATCAAATATACACAGACAAGATATTTACCTATAAAAACAAGGTGCAAACCGTCTTCGCCTGGGAAGAGAATCGCCTACTGCCCATCAAGGTATTGGCCAAGCCTGTGCTACTGTCACTGGACTATCAAACCAGTTTTCCCATGAGCAAGACCACCGAGCGTTCCCTCACCCAGCAATATCCCTACGAGCCGCGTTTTCAGGGGTTCAGCCAGTTCTTAGGCACCCTGCTACTGCTTATCTGGCTGACCGCCTACCTCTCTCGTCATCGCCATACCGATAAGCGCTGGCAGGAGGCTGTCAGCACTGACACTAAGGCGGGTTATCGTGACTTCTTAACCTGGGCGCGCAGCAACCCACTCAGGCGAGCCCACTGCACCAGCATGATCAAGAAGGCGGATATCGCCATGCAATCTATCGATCAGCGCGGACGCCTGAAGCTAGAGATGTACCGCAAGGGTTGGGCCGAGCGAGGGCTCAACGCCGAGTTCCTCGACATGCTGCATAAGGTGATTCAATCGGGTCACTCCCAGATCAGCATCAAGGCCGCACATATGCCCTGCCGTAAGTCTGCCGCCGAGATTGACGATATTAATATGCTCGTCTCCGGCTGGAGTGGCTTAGATCCTCAGCTCTTCATGCAGCGCTATTATGCTAATCGCAAGGCGCGCGCCGAGCAGAAGGCAGAGCCCGATGCCTTTGAAGCTCAACTGCTCAAGACCCCAGAGCATCTGCGCTTCACCTACCCTGAGCCCCACGTCGCCAGCAGGCTGCTGGAGAAACAGCTCGCCAGCGTGCTAAACCAGGGCAAGAAGCGTTTCCTTGGCGATGAACTGGTACAGTTTACGCCCCACAGTGACATAGGCCTTAAACAACCTAATGCCCGCCTGGAGTTCAGTTACATGCAGTCGCTCAACGCCCAGCAGGGTAAGCGTGCATCCGGCGTCTGGACCGGAGAGCTGAAACACAAAACGATCACCATGGGCGATACCCAATATCCCGGTGGTAACATGCTCTGGCTCGTATTTGGACTGGTGTTCGAATGGCGACTCGTAATAGACGAGCAAGAGGTCGCCAAGGGAGAATATAAATGTTTCCCAGACTCCAACGTCTGTAACATTAGCCGCCCCACCCAACAAAAGATGCCGGAAAAGACGGAGATCGAGAAGCATATCTTCGATGTGGTCGCCCTCTCTAACATCAGTTCCCTGTTCGCCCAGATGATGGGAATGAGCGAGGCGCAGATTAACGGTCATATGATCGAACTGAACAACCAGACTGCGTTTGAGGTAAAGCGCCAGACGGAGGCGTCGAACCAGCTAGCCGAAAAGCTTGAAGACGCCCTAAGAGGTGAGGCGCTGGACGAGCTGATTAAGAGCAGTGGCGAAGAACTTTACCGACAAAACAAGGAGATGGTCGATGCGGTCATTCGCGACTATATCGTCAACCACGGCGATACCGATACCGTATTGATGATTATCGATCTCTTGGGTGACGCTGCCCCAGAGCTGGCCGCAGGACTGCTACAGATCATCGGAGGTTCAGATGAATAAATGGATGTTACCTTGCTTTGCGGCATTGCTACTGCTCCTCGCTCCCGAGGTTGCCCACGCCGATCTAAAACAGAAGCTCAAAGACAAGATAGAAGACGGCATTTTCGAGGCCTTCGCCGGTGAACTGGCCCAGCTGCCCGGATTGTCACACCTGATCGCTCAGGTGGAGAGTAACCAATATCAACTGGTGAGCGCCGACAAGAATGCCGGCCTGCTGGATCTGGGCCGCAACTCAGATCTCGACAAGGCGACGCTGTCAAAAAGCGCCAATGGCGCAGGTATTGAGATCAGCCGCCAAGCTTATCTAGCGCCCGGCACCTATTGGCTCAAGGCCAGTCCCAAGGACAAGAAGAAACAGGCCATCTCACGCAAGGTATACATGCAGGCCAAGCGCCGCAACTTAGTCACCCTCACCTTCTGGGAGAAGGGACGCAAGACCTTCCCGCTGGAGGTTGTCACCCAGCCGGCAACCGCCAAAGTCAGGGTGATGAACATAGGGCCTAAATATGAGTTTGGCATGCCCCTCTCCCCCGGCAACTACGAGCTTGAGATCAGTGACAAAGGCTATAAGACCCGCAGCCTTAGGGTGAGGCTAGATCACAACCAGAACCAATTTGGGATCATCCTACAGCCAATCAATGGCAAGTCGGTCACAGCCGATACCGACAACGCCGCTACCAACAAGCCGAGCGTGAAGCCGAGTGCAAAAGCCGCTGAGCCAGAACAAGAGGCCACAAGCGAACAGGCAGTTAAATCTACTGGCGAACAAGGCGCTGAATCTGGCAAGGCTAAGAAGGAACCTTCAACCACAGTAGAGGTGATCGTCTGGGTGCTGATGATCGGCGGCTTTATCTTTTTCTGCTGGCTCACCTACAAACTGTTTACCTTTATCTTCACCTTGATGGGCAGCGCCTGGCGCAGACTGAGCGCCTAGCACCTTTTATTCTGACCCATAACCACAAGGGGGATAGCCAAATAGGCTATCCCCCTTGTTTTTAAATTAAAAACTTGGTTTAACTGTCGGCATCGAACCTGGCCTGACGCGCCTGAATGAGGGTACATTGAGTCTGCTCCACCAGCTCGCCCAGGGTGATACCCGGAGTCTCGCGGATCAGACGTACTAGCTTCACTTCCAACGGCTCCAACTTATCGGCGTGTAGTGCCAATCCAGCCTCAAGCTTAGTAATAAGATAACGCGCCGCCTCACCCTGGTGCTGCTTAAGGGCCAGAGTGAAAGATTGCACATCCACGGCCCCTCCCGTTAGCAGCCAGTTGCGGGAGCGCCTCACCCGCTTGAGGCTACATGCAAAATCGCCAGCCAGGGTTTGTGCCTGAGTCACCGCTTCTCGGCCAATCCGATGAATCAGCGAGGGTAATGCAATGGCGATCGCTTCATTCATTGCGGCGGTATCCTTAGGTAATGAGGCCGGACTGGTAAATAGGTAGGCCATTTTTCCAGCCCACAGATAAAAACTCAACCTTAAAGCTCAGTAGCTCTATACATCTTGAGCCCACAACCACTATTGCCTACAATAGCGCACGAATTATTCACTAAAGATAACTACTATGACTGACACTAAATCACTACCGGCACTGCCAGATCGTCTATCCGTCAATCCTCGCAGCCCTCACCACGTGGCCGAGATCTTCGAAAATGACATCGGCATTCTCGTAAACGGCAAAGAGCGTTTTAACGTTGAAGAATATTGCATCAGTGAAGGTTGGGTAAAAATCCCGAGTCCTAAGGCGCTAGACCGTCATGGTCAGCCGCTGCTGATGACAGTCAAAGGCACAGTCGAAGCCTTCTACAAGTAAATTGTCGAATGCTCTACAGTGTTGCAAAAAGGAAGCTCAGGCTTCCTTTTTTATCCTTACAGCCCCTAAAAAAGCCCCCAGGTTTCTTTACCCCTTATTAAGATTGTTGGCGCACGCCAAATAACTAATTTATATCAGTATCTTAGATTATTCTTCTATACTATATAGCTCACCTATTCGCCATAATTGCTAGTCAACTCTCATTTGTAACCAACAAGCTGCACCCACATCACGCTTCTGTGATCGTCAGATTGCCTTTAGGTTAATTTTGCCGCCTAATATTCATTAGATTTTTCTTATATCTAGGCAAATTAGTCTTAGGCTGGTGTCTATGAACATAACAATAAAAGCTAAACTAATCATATTAGTAGGTGCTTTACTTGTCGCGGTTTCGGGCCTGTTTATCATCAATACCTTTATCATCGCGCAAGAGGTGCTCAAGCAAGAAGAGCTCAACGTCAGCCATGAAGTTGAAGCCCTCGTCAAACAGAACCTCATAGGCCAAGTCGACACCCTCAGCCGATCCGTCAACGACTTTTATCAACAGTCCCGAGAAGAAAACATCAAGCAAGCGCTGGGTGAAGAGATAAAGATATTTCGCGATGCCATCAATCGCATGTATGAGAATAATCTCACCGACGATGCCGCCATGCTGATATACACCTTTCTCAATGAATATCGCTGGGGCAATGGTCGCTACCTGTTTGCCTACGACGCCGATACCCTGGCAAATGAAGCTTCAGGCATGGGCGGTGTGTCTATGGGTAGCAGCCGAGATGCCCTGGATGAAAAGGGTAACTACTACGCACGTGACATAGTCGCGGCGGCAAAGGCCAACCCTATAGGCTTTACCAGCTACTTCTTCTCCAATCCTTCAACGGGTGAAGTGGAAGAGAAGCTGTCAGCCTCCTTCTACTTTGAGCCGCTTAATCTGGTGATCGCCACCGGCGAATACATCAGTACCTTGAGGCAAGATAAACTCAACAGCGCACTGCAAACCGTATTGGCGGCCAAGTTCGGTGAAGACGGCCACTTCTGGGTACAAGATCGCAACGGCAAAATTTTGGCCCACTCCCAGCAAGCCCTGATAGGTCAAATCACACCAAACGCCACCAAGGTAAAGCAGGCTTTGGGCCATCAAGCCGACGCCTTCGTCACCCTCCCCGTATTAGACCCAGTCACTCAAACCCGGCAAGCTCAGATAGCCTACGTGAGACAGATCCTGCCAGAATGGGGCTGGGTAATAGGCACTGGCACCTATGAATCCAACATCAGCGCCATCGAGCAGGGACTCACCGACAGTACCAAGGCGATATTTAACAGCAAGATCTACCGCAGCATCGCCATTGCCAGCGTGCTCATTATCGTCGCCCTGGCCTTCTGCGTATTTCTGCTCAATAAGATCATTGCCGATATGGTGATGCTGAAAAACCGTATCGATACCCTGTCAACAGGCGATGCCGATCTCACCTCTCGCCTCGCCATCACCAGCAAGGATGAGCTGGCGGCGATAGGCCATTCAATCAATAACTTTATCGGCTATCTGCAAGCCATGATGCTGGAGATCTCAAGCGCCTCACAAAAGATCACCCAAGAGATCAGCCAGCTCGACAGCCACTCGGAAAATAATCGTCAGGCGCTGACCAATCATAGAAGCGAAACCGAACTGGTGGTCACTGCCATCAGTCAGATGAACGCCTCGGCAAATGCGGTGGCTCAGAGTGCCGTTAACATGGCGACCAGCACCCAGCAGGCCAATGAAGAAGCCAAGACCTCAAGGATCACAGTGACCGATGCCGCTGGCAGTGTGCAAGCCCTGGTAGAGGAGATGAACTCAGCCACCCAGAGTATTCATACCATGAGCGACAATACCAACCAGATCATCTCTGTGTTGGGCGTGATTAAGGAGATCGCCGACCAAACCAATCTGCTCGCGCTAAACGCCGCCATCGAAGCGGCACGGGCTGGCGAACAGGGACGGGGCTTTGCCGTGGTGGCTGACGAGGTGCGCTCGCTCGCCTCGCGCACTCAATCCTGCACCACACAGATAGAGCAGATACTCTCAACCTTAAGGCATGATGCCGACACCGCCGAGCAGGTGATGCTCGAAACCAAGAATAGCTGCCATAAGGTCACGCAAAATACCGCCCGGGTCACCTCAAACCTAGGCGAGGTCACCCGCTCTATCGCCGAAATAAACGACTTGGGCAGGCAGATCGCTAGCGCCTCTGAAGAACAAAGTGTGGTAACCGCCGAGATAAGCCAAAACATGCATACCATAGAGGCGATGGCACAGGCTCTACTGCAAAATGGCCAATATACCCTCGAAAGCACTCAAAGCCTATCGAGCGCCAATCAACAACTCAGCGCCATGGTGAGCAAATTTAAGTTAGCCTAGTCCATTATTAGCCTAGTCAGTCAAGCGCCTTGTAAAAGGCGCCCTGCCTCACTGTCGCCACCAGGCGACTTGAAACCTTACTCGGTAAAATCATTGACGTGACGCATATCTTTACACCTAATGCTCTGCTAAATTAAGTTATCAAAGTGTAAAAAACCTCTTTAACTCCTAGTTTCATTCATTTGAGGGGCTAACGTGAATCGGTTACTAATAGCATTCATCTCATTGACCTTATTGGTCATCTCACCTGTTAGCGCCAAAGACCTTAAATTTGCTGTGGTGCCCAAGTTTTATGGATCTTTCTTCGATCAGAGTGGTCTGGGCTGTCAAGATGCCGCCAGCCAACTGACAGGCGTCGAGTGCATCTATCTGGGGCCTGAGATCTCCAGCGTGCGCCTGCAAGATAAAGTGATAGAAGATCTGATCGAACAAGGAATTGACGGTATCGCCGTTGCCATCACCCAGTCTAAATTTCTCGCCGAAAATAGCCTCAGAAAAGCCAAAGCCGCAGGCATTCCGGTGATCACCTACGACTCAGATTTCGACGGCCCAACCTTAGCCGAACACCAAGACTTGCGCCGCGCCTATATAGGGACAGATAACTTTGCCTTTGGCGTCGCACTGGGCGAGCAACTTAAAAAACTCAGACCCAATGGCGGTTCTCTAATTATCCAAACCGGCCGCCCTGACTCGCCGAATCTGAATCTCAGGATCATGGGCGTTCGCAGCGCACTATCAGGCAAGACCTATTTAAATCCACCTGGCGAGCGGCTGCATAACGACAACGGTTGGACCGAGATTAGAGAGCCCTTTTCCAACTTCGATCAGCTTAGTCAGGCGGTGAAACAGATGGAGTCTGTCATGAAAGGCAAACCCATCAAGGCCGACTCCTTTATCGCCGTGGGTGGCTGGCCACAACATGATGAAACCCTCTATCGAAAGATGATAACGCCCTATAAGGAGAAGCTAGATAATAAAGAAGTTGTCGTGATTATCTCTGATGCGGCCCCGCCACAGATTTCGATGTTACAAGACCATCTAGCTCATACCAATATTGGCCAAAGCCCCTATGAGATGGGCAGGCAGGCCATCTTTACTCTGCATAAAATCGTCAGTGACCAAGCCTTTGAGCAGGTTGTCTACACCCCCATCAAACTTTGCACGCCACAAAACGCCGATACCTGCACCAAAGCCAGTAGCGAATGAGGCCACAGCAATAAGCCGCCACTAACATCAGTCAGGGGGAAAGCTCATAAAGAGTCGTTACCTGCTCCCCTGATTAGATGCTGACCGTCCACTGCCCCGCAAACTTGAACGACGAATAAGATCATCGAAAATACTCATTCCACCAGACTTTGCTTTGTGTTGCGCGCCGCTTGATTTATCATTGTTCACCACAGAAAATGGTTTCTGGTTAAGCCAATATATTCAGCCATATAGAATAGGGACGCTAAGTAGATGATGAGCAAATGGGCGATACGTTTTTTGCAAATGGCCGAACTGGTAGCCTCATGGAGTAAAGATCCCTCCACCCAAGTAGGCGCCGTGATCACTGAAAACAACCGCATTGTCTCACTGGGATTCAACGGCTACCCACACGGGATCTCAGACAGTGCCGAGACAGACAACCGTGAGATGAAACTGCTCAAGACACTGCACGCCGAAGAGAACGCCATTCTCTACGCCAAGCGGGATCTCAGCAGCTGCGAGATCTGGGTAACCCACTTTCCTTGCCCCAACTGCGCCGCCAAGATCATTCAAACAGGGCTAAAGGTAGTACACAGCCCACAACCCAGCGATGACTTCCTCTCCCGCTGGGGCGATAAGATAAAGGTCAGCGAAGATATGTTCGAGCAGGCAGGCGTCGAGGTCGATTGGATGCAGGTGGGATAAGCTAGCCAAAGCAGCTTTGGGGCAGAGCTAGACATTAATGAGCTAACTCTGCCCTTTCTCACTCTTTAACCTCTCCCAAAGTATTCCCTGAATACCTACCAGCATCCGCCACCGTTTCTCTCACTTTCAAAATGCTTCTGGCGCAGATACCCAACCGAAACCTCGTGCCACTTAATTCCTATCGAGCTTTGGCCATCATTATCTCACCGCTCTCCTTCAAGGCGACCAATTCGCATTGTCTATAAGAGCATGACTTATGAGCAAAATACCGCCATAGGAGATGGTTTCAGAATGCCAATAAAAAGCGAGCCCGAGGGCTCGCTATTATTATCCATTTAGCGTGTTAATCTTAACCGCCAAAGACTAGTCTGAACGCTGCATCTCTGACGTTAAGCTAGTTTTCTTCTGCACCATGCAACGGGAAGCAGAATCAGCGCTAGCCAGCCTAAAGAACCACCTGAGCTGTCCTTATCATCGGCACCTACTTCGACGCCATACTCACAGCTACCGTCATCGGTATTAGCGTTAGCATCGTAGTTAACAGCACTTGAGTCAGTACAACCTAGCTCAATACCATCAGAACCAACAATCAGCTTGAAGCTGGTTGAGGTGGCATCACCAGAGTTAACCGAATCGCGCACAGTCACAGTCACCTCAGTCTCACCGTTAAAGTGTTCCGTCGGTGTCAGAGTAACCTTACTACCAGAATTGTTACCGTCAATCTCAGCAGAGAAGTTGTCACCAGTTACTTCGATGATGTTACTCACCTGATTTTCATCAGAGTAGTAAACTTCAAAGCTCACTTCTTGGTTCTCTTCGATGAAGATGTTGGCGATTTCAGCAACAACAATGTTGGCTGTTACGTCAACTTGTAGCTCAAGCTGTTCAACATCTGAACCAACCAGATGGTTTTCAACCACAAGGGTTTGCGTGGTACCAGCTGCTTTTTCAGACACATAAGCATTAAACTTAATGTTGAACTGTGACTGCTCAGGACCGGTATAATCCATACAAACCACATACTTATCGCTGATCACATCGCCTAGGTTATTGTAAGCAACAGAATCACCTAGGTTCAGATCGATAGGCATATCACCGTCGACAATGATGCGGCCATCGGCGGCTTTGAAGCCGATCGTACCTTGATCGTCAACCATCTGCAGGTTGTCGTAGGCAAACAGCATCTCATACTCACCTGCCTCATAATCGATGCCCATACGTAGGAACATCTCAAAGTCCACCAGCTGACCTGGGGTTCTGCTACGCTCAACGTTATCCCACTCAAGCACTAACCACTCACGAGAAGAGGTATAAGTTGGTGTGATACCGGCGTTCAGATGATACTTACCATAACCGCCATCGAAACGAGCAGGAATGGTGTTATCACCCACCCAATATGGTGCGATAACATACTCAGGCACCATGTTATGCGCCTCGGGGAACTCAACGTGGAACGACGGAATACGACGCGCCGAGTTAAAGCTGATCAGACCCGCAGGACTCAATCTAACTGTATCAACATGGTATTTGTTGAAGAACGGGAAGCTAATATCCGCAGAAGTATTCATCAGATCACTTAGCTTATACTCGAAGTAATTACGATAATCACCTTCGACGCCTTCTAAGGTTCTCCAACCTAGGCCTTCTTTTAACTCAAGGTAACCCGGCGTTGGCGAGTGAGCCGCAGTCAACGAACACATAGGATCATTTTGGTTATTGGTGATCGTATAATTACGCACGACATCTTTAGTGGTTTCCTGAACACCTTCCAAAGACAGGCGGTTAGCTTCTAGTACGGGCTCACCAGGCGTTGCATGAGATGCAATAACTGAGTCAGGAATGATCTGAATACCTTCAGGGAAGTTGGCGTTCAGCGCAAAGTCACGGGCACTGTCTTCGTTGTTAGCAATTACGCTCACTTCGAATTCAAGTACATCACCAGGCTTAGCATTTTGTTTGTTAACGCTGAAGTTAACGTCCTGATCGATCTGATTGATGATCACGGGAACAAAACCTAAGTTACCCGCATCATTGGCATTGCTACCGATATCAAAACCACCGAAGTAAGTATCGCCTACTTGCATCTCTGGCAGGTTATAAGCCATCTCAAGCTGATACTCTGAATAACCAGAGATCTGTGAAGGTCCGCTCACGGTTAAATTAGCGTTATCTTCAGTCACCAAAGCAGTTGAGATAGTGATATCACGGCCCAGATCCTCTTCACCATAAGAGATGGTGGCTAGGTTCATATAGACAGTAAAGTAACGACCAGCTTGCGGATCGGTAATAGTACAGAAGTTAGCAATGCTGTAGGTTGTCGACATACATAGGGTTTCATCCATTGATGGCAGACCATCACCATCGGTATCTTGCCCCATGAATACCAACACACGTTCGAACTCATCACCAACCACACTACCGGCCAGCATCTTAGTCCCCTCAGGAACTTGGGTCCACTCAACATGGTTCGGGTTATATTGAGCCTCACCCTCTTCACCATCGAGTAGATCGAACGGATCACCACCGGTTTTATCGGTATACAGATGCACAGTTTGATCTGTACCTTTGACCATACCGAAACTGCGTGCGGTAAAATCGGTGATCTCAGCGGTATTGAACGGTCCAACGTTCAAGGTCGATGAGGTGCGGTGAGCATTGATCTTCAGGTACTCAGGCAGACCTGAATCACCGTTGTATGTCCAAACTGGCAGCTCAAGTACAGGCGAATTAGGGATATCTGGGATGAGTCGGATTTGACCTTGATTACCCGTTAAATCTTCATAAATAGCAGCCGAGACATTTTGCTGCGTCTTAGCGGTGATCACCAAAGATTGAGTTTCACCTTTTTTCAGACTAAAGCTTGTTGGCTGTACTGAAATATCAAAGTTACCAATCCAAGTTTCTGTATCAACCGTCCAGCTAGCATCTTGAGTTGCCGTAAAAGTACGTACAAATGAACACTCATGAGGACAGTCGTTATCCACCATGTAAGCGGTGTTCAGGTTCTTAGGATTACCACCTAGACTAGGGTTAGCTTCACCCATGTTTTCGATGGACTCATCAAGCACTAGACCGACTTTATCTGCCAACTCAACATGCATACGACCCGCGCCCGCATCATGTAAGCCAGAGATCTCACCGTAATCGCCATAGTTATCTAGGAATCCTGCATTGGTTAAGGTTTTTGAAGCAGTCATCATCAACGCCGACTGAACTTCCATCGGTGTCCAATAAGGATGAGATTGACGTAGAAGCGCTGCAGCGCCCGCAACGTGAGGACTCGCCATAGAAGTGCCAGATAGTGTCGCCCACTCACCAGAATATGGGTTACTGGTGAAAGGTTGATCGTCAGATGCCGCTGCGAAGATATCAACACCAGGAGCCGCGATATCAACAAATAGCGTATCGATACCGAAGTATGAAGGACCACGACCTGAGAAGTTAGCCACACGCTCTTTATCTACATCCGATATCTCACCGGCACTCGCCGTTAGCGTACCCATGTGACCAGCACCGGAATTGACCCAAGTGCGTAGTGCTTTACCGTCAGTCGATGGGATCAAAGTACCCGGTATTGAATAAGGAATACCTGGAATATTGCTATCTTGGAACGAATAAAGGTTGGTGATCACCACACCTTCAGCACCACCCGCCTTAACGTTATCCGCCTTATAAATTAACGGCTTAGAGCTACGGCTACAGATAACAATAACATCCTGCTGACTTTCATCGATATCTGCCGTATCTGGATTGTCAGCAAGGTCGAACGTACCTGCAGGGAATGGGCTGTCGCAGTTCTTAATGTTTGGAGCATAACTCTCATTAGGGTTAGCAAAATTGGTCGCATCGACAATCATCCCTGAAGCCGACTCAAAAGATTTTGTTGCACCAACGATATCGCTAGGAGGTGTAGTGTCACCACCTGACATCTGCTCAACACCATTGTCGGTAAAGGTCACGATTTGATCGGCTGTATGCGCCGCAACTGTAGTCACCCAAGGTGATGAGTGATCCGCCGATTTCAAGTAAGGACCTGAGTTACCCGCCGCCACTGCAACAAAAACACCTGAAGCGGCTGCGTTATAGAAAGCTTGCTCGATTGGCTCCAGCCAAGGATCTTCTTCAAGTCCACCCAGTGATGCGTTGATCACATCCACATTATCGATAGCTGATTGCTCAACCGCTGCAAGGATCGCAGAGGTTGGACAGCCTGCATATGGGTCACCCGAACCACCAGGCCAACATACCTGATAAGCGATGATGTTAGCGTGCGGTGCCATACCCGAAATCTGTGGTAGCACCAAACCAGTTTCAATCCCTTTACCATCTTTGGTGTTCTCAGAGATAACATGCGCGACATCAGTCAGTACGTTACCCGCAACGGTACCCGCTACGTGAGAGCCGTGATTGTTATAGTCTTCACCAATGGCAGGACGACTTTCGCTAAATACCGGATCACTATAAGCCTGAGTAATTTCAGGGTAAGAATACACCCCGATAAGCTTATCGTTACAGTATTCAGGAGACTCGGCACAGTCACCTAAAAAGCCTGTCCCTAATGGGTTAGTATGCTGATAGCCATCACCACCTACAGCGGCAAATGAAGGGTGATCTGTGTTTATACCGGTATCGATAATACCGACAACCATGCCCTCACCTTTGTTTGAGCTGTTTAGTGCGCTACCGGTCCATACACTGGTGGCACCGGTTTGCTCAGGCGTGCTGAAGGTTTGTAGCTCATAGATTTTTTCACGAGTAATACGCTTAACACCAGGCACCTTAGCCAGTTTAGCGGCTTGCTCTTGGGTCAGCTCAGCCACAAAACCATTCAAGGCAACCGAAAACTCACGGCCCACTTGAATATTCAGGCCTTGCATTGCCTGTGCCTGAGAAACTACGTTGGCACGTTTTTGTGCAAGGTAGCTGCTATAAGCCTGAATTTGGGGCTGGTTCAGGTTCAGCGGCGCCTTAGACATGCGTGCCTTAGAAACCGTTTGCTGCGTTGACGCTAAACCACTCACACTACCGTTATAGGTAGAAATAGGCGCGTCGCTTAACTGGATAATGTACTTGTTAACACCAGTAACTTCATCTTCAGGAGTGAATACTGAACGCTGTTTTCTAATGGTCTTGTTAACCTGATTATCCCAAGTATATTCGTCAGGTTGAACCGGTTGTGGAGCATAATCTGCAGGTGCTGTCGTCCACTGTGCACTGTCGACTCCTGCATTGATCGCATCTGCTGCGGCTACTCCACTGCCTACATATAAGGCTGCAGCAACCATAGTTGCGACTTTATTGAGTTTAAGCATTTTCTATCCTTAATGTACTCTCGATAAACCGCTACCTTTTGGTAACAATTTTTAAACAACAAGAATGATCACCTCGGAAGCGTCAGCCGTCAATTAACAGAGAGGCATTTGCTACAAAATGCTACAGTAAAAACAATAACTTATAGCGAAATAGCAACGATACAACACTCGTTAGAACAACTTAATATTTCATTTAATCGTCTTGAAACACTTTAATCAGACACTTTTAATTAACAAAGTAGTTCTATTTTCTATCCCTCTTCCCGCTTTCAATTACAACCTCCTAAAACATCGGAGCGAACTATCAGCAATATCATCTGTGCTGCAGTCAGATAATTAACCAAAAAAAAAAGCGAACCACATTGGTTCGCTTTGAGCTTTGTTAAGTGGGTTTACCAGTTATAACTTAAGCTCGCCGTAACACGACGTGATTCACCGTAATAACAGATGCCGTAATCACAACCGGCTAAGTACTCTTTATCAGAAATGTTATTGACGTTTACCTGAAGGTTCAACTTATCGGTAAAGGCATAGCTTGCCATTGCATCCCATAGGGTATAGGCCGGTACTTTATCATTGATAAAATAAGCATTATCCACCGAAGTGCCTGTGTATCTTACACCTGCGCCAATAGTTAATCCCTCAATGCCCAAGTCACCCAGATCATAATGTACCCAGGCACTGGCCATATGCTGTGGCACCATAGATTTACGGACCTCATCTTTACCAGTACGCGCATCTAAATAGGTGTAATTGGCGGTGAACATTAGGTTATCAGTTGCCTGGACTTTCGTCTCTAGTTCAACGCCTTGAGTGCTCACCTTATCGGTTTGTGTACTGGTGATGATATCGTTTTCATCCTTGGTCGTTGAAGTGGCATTTTTCTGCTCAAGGTCGAACCAAGCCAGATTGATGTAACCATTCATCCATTCTGGCTCATACTTCATACCCACTTCGTACTGACTGCTTTCAACCGGCTTGTACAACTTGTTAGTCACATAATCTAGACTGCTCATCACATAGAAAGATTCTGAGTAACTCACATAGGGTGACATGCCGTTATCCGCCTGATACATCAGGCTTGAGTTCCATGAAAGCTGACCATCATCGATCGCGTCTTCATACTGGCCTTTGTTTTCGACTTCAAACCAGTCATAACGCGCGCCGACATTTGCAAGCCAGTTGTTCCATCTAGTATGAAACTGAGAGTAAACACCAATCTGCTGCTTAGTGATCTCATTGTCATACAGTTCAAGCTGAGGCACATTGCCATAGGTTGGATTAAGCGCATCGACCACGCCTACCCAGGCGCCACTACCGTTACCAGCAAATTCGTTAACATGATGCTGAATATCCGCCCCCACTAAGAAGCGATTTTCAAACGAGTCGGTATCCCACTCAGCAGTAGCATTGTTATCTAAAGTAAAGCTGTCTACGGTACCATCATTAATCAGGGTATAACGGTTCAGCGTGTAATGATCGGCACTTGGATCCCAAGGCGAACCATAAGCCGATGTGCTACGCAGATACAGGTCTGTATGGGCATAATTAGCATTTTGCTTGAACGTCCAAGTGTTATTGATGTAGTGGCTTAGCTGATAACCCACAGAGAACTGAGTCTTATCAAACTGGTCATCACCCGGCTCACCATAGTTTGTGCTAGGGTCGATAGTTTCACCGTTTGGCAGCTCATAACGCGTACCATACATAGGGAAGAAGCCGTTTTGCGGTACGCCATCATCTTTGAGGAAACTGCTCAGAAGTATCAGCGAAGTATCCTCAGAAAAATCAATAGTGTAGCTTGGCGCGATATAAATACGGTCGTACTCAGTGCCATCCAACTCGCCCTCTTTCTGATCCGCCATCATCACTAAACGATAGCGCTGTGAGCCATCTTCATTAGCCCAACCGGAGAAATCAGCCGCCAAGCCTAAAAAGTCTTTGTTACCACCAGAAACCGTGACATTACCCTCTGGCTTATCGGTAGGCTTTTTCTGCACCGCGTTCACCAACCCCCCCGGCATAGAATCGCCATACAGTACCGACGATGCCCCTTTAATCAGCTCAACACGCTCCAGACCATAAGGTTCTACCGTCCAGGCAAAGAACCCCTCTTTGTACAGACGGTTTCCATCGAGTAATACACTTGGCTCATAACCACGAATATACATCCACTCGGCATCGTTATCGGCACCATAAGGTGAAGTGTAACCGGCACTGTAGCGGAAAGTTTCATCTAGTTTCTGTACATCACGCATCTTAATCTCGTCGCCATCGATAATATCTACCGATTGCGCGGTTTCCGTCATAGGCGCTGACTGCTTTAACGCCGAGGCGGTAACAATGATGGTTTCCATCGACTCGGTCTCTGATGGTATTTCTTCGGCGACAGCGTGAGAGACAAAAGCAAATGAGATAGGCAATAACGTTAAGCTAAGCGCATTGCGGATTGCCTGACCAAGTGTTGTTGGACGTATGACGACCATAATTGTAAACCCCTAAGAAAGAATACCTAAGACCTGTAAATCTTGTTATGGGCGTCATTGTACAATCAAAACACAAAAACCGAAATGCAAATGATAATCAATATCGATAATATTTAACCTAGATCAAACTTCTATAGCTTGCCACTCAAAATCTATAGTATTTGATCATGGTAATGGATGATGGCTAACGCTAACAACATGAGCAAGATGCAATGAAAAGTAGGCAGACAATTCAATATAGGACGCCTGCCGATGATATGAAAAGAGTGACTCTGTTTAGCCAGTCAGCCTTATTAACTGAACTGACGTATCAGTGCCGTTTGCTCAGCGACTTTGTTCAACAAGCCTTCGCTCGAGCGTTGTGATTCTGCGCCACGATCACCGGTCGAGACAGCCAGTTCCTTAATATTGAGGATCCCTACGGCCACTTGCTCGCTCACCGACGATTGCTCTTCAATCGATTGCATTACGCGCTGATTGAGCTCTGTTAATCTTTCTATCTCGGTTTCGATTAACGCCAGACTCTGACCGCTTTCCAGTGCCTGCGCAACACTCTGTCCCGACAGAGCAATCCCTCGACTCATGGCGCTCTGGGCATTGCTTGAGCTTTGAGAAAGGTTTGCCACCAATTCGGCAATATCCCGAGTCGACTGCTGAGTTCGGGCGGCTAAGGCACGAACTTCATCGGCAACCACAGAGAAGCCTCGGCCATGCTCACCCGCTCTGGCCGCTTCAATCGCCGCATTCAAGGCCAGTAGGTTGGTCTGCTCAGCAATAGCATTGATATCCGACAGGCTCTTAACAATATGCTCGTTACCACCCACCAAGGTTTTTAGCTCGGTTTGCGCTATCGATAATTGCTTATCGACATCATGGATGGCTTCAATAGTTTTCTGAACCGACTGACTACTGGCATTGGTTTGCTCTTTGGAAATAGCCGACGCTTCATTCGCTTGCTCAACAATCTTAGCCAGTTCCTGAATGGTATAGGACATCTCCTCTGTAGCCGCCGCCATCTGAGTGGTTTCGTCAATTTGATCTTTAAGCAGTTGCGATACCTGCTTGCCGCTGTCAACCGTGATCTGAGCACTTTCATTTACGTGTTCGGTGACATCATTGACTCTACCTATTACCGCCTTTAACTTGGCCTGCTGCATCTCAAGGGCAAGATTAACGACAGCAGAGAGATCATTAGTGCCCGAATAGATATAAGACATGATCGAGTTATCGTAGATAGCCTGAGACTTCTTCACCAATGCCAGATATTTTCCGCGCCATAGGGCAAACAGACCAAAACCAACACCTAGACACAATAAAGGTAAAATCGAAGTCAAAGTAAAACCACTGGCGACAACTGCAACGCCGTTAAGAACACTAGCGAGCACCAACAGCGCCATTACGTAAAAAGTCACATCGAAGTGGCTTTTTAACGCACCAGAGCTTTTACCCTGATTGATCTTGCGGTATTCAGCTGTCGCTCTTTCAACCACGTCCCGATCAGGCATAGTGCGAATAGATTGATATTCCGTAGTCTTATTGGTCGAGTCTTTAATCGGTGTCACGAAGGCATTAACCCAGTAGTAGTCCCCGTTTTTACAGCGATTCTTAACCGGCCCCATCCAGGACTCACCTGCACGCAAGTTTTGCCACATATCGGCAAACGCCTGCTTAGGCATATCCGGGTGACGCACTAGGTTATGAGGATGACCGACCATCTCTTCCAATGAGTATCCAGCCACCTTACAAAAGTCACTGTTGGCGTAAGTGATTCTGCTGTCTAAATCGGTGGTTGAAAGTAAAACATCACTTTCAGAAAAACGAACTTCATTCCCTACACACTTGCTATCTGACACAAAAAGACCTACTAAGTTAAAGTTTTACAAAATTATCTACTGGTAATACCCACAGGATTTATAGGTTAAAAAACAAGCAAGCTAAATTAGACGGGGGATTATATGTATTACAAATATGAGGATCTATTCGATTTTTTAACTTCATTTAATCGATTTTTTAGATAATTAGACTGAATACTTTAAAAGTCTATATGTTATGCAGATGTGGATAAATCTAAGCAGAATTATTTTGATGTTAAATATAAGCTAAGTCACAAAAATCAGGCACCTTTCGGTGCCTGAAACCATTTACAGCCCAAGTGTTAATTCACTAAATTGAAACTGCTACTGGTCGGCACACCATCCCAACTTCCGCTGACATGGGTGACGCTAATGTTATAGGTGCCGGGCGTCGTACCACCATTGCCTTTTCTATTGGGCGCAGAGGTTTTCCAGCGGACCTCTGCAACCCCAGCACTGTCACTGGCACCACTAACAAGCGTAAAACTTTCCAGCGTCGTAGTGTTGGTCACATTCATACTGACGACAGCACCTTCCTCTAGCTCGCCATTAGCTTCCTGCACCAAGGCTCGAATGACCACCTCATCGCCGACTGTCATAGTGCTTGAAACGATATAAGTGGTTGTCTGGGATTTACCTTTACCACTTTGCTGTAAATACCCGGTGCTGATACTGCTCACCCCCAAGGTATCATCAGTCGCAGGTGGTGAGCCCCAAGTAGTTGACGCCATCAACTGCGGCTTAGCCATCCCCGTATTGAGCCAAGCTTCCAGCATGTTATCGCCTTCAGCGCCGAGAAATGCGCTCTGGCGATTATTGGCCAAGTAGAGGAACTGTATGTACTCCCAACTGGTGCCTTGGTAAAGCAGGTCGATAGTGGCATACACAGCACCAGCCGGAGGATTGAGGGTCAGCCGGTCATAATGATCATACACACCGCCAACACCGGGAGCGCCAAACTGATTGGCGGGTACAGGCAACGCATTGCGCCTTTTAGCCTCATCGAAGCTCATGCCATATGGAGGAATCCGATTGTCGGCCACCACATGATTGTTTAACGCAAAGTGAAAACTGTCCGCAACACCGTCGCCACTGCCAGCGGCTAAATCCGCCAGAGTCGTTAACACCTCACCGCTAAAACGGTCATAGGCTAGTGCTAAATCACCGCTGACACCTAAGGACACTAACCGCTCTGCCCAGGCTTGGGTTATCCCATAATGCGCCGAATAGATACGGGTATTGGCGCCAGTTAAATCCACTATCGATTCCACTTCGACAGCTGCGCCACCGGCAGGGTTGGCAAACGTCACACCTATTGGCCCATAAGCGCCATCTTCACGTAACAATTGCTCATCGCCGTCATACCACTTGATGTTGAGCCACATACGTCGACCTTCGGGATAACCTGAGATCAATTTATGTCCGGTGAGATTCACCACAGTGAGCAGGTTCCCTGCCACACTCAAGTTGGCCGCCTGTTGCAGATGCTGCTTCGCCCTGTCGGTCGCCAGATCGATAGCCGACAACTGAGCCGTGGTCAGCCCATCACCCAGCCTTAACTGCGAGCGACTGTCCTGATATTTGATGACATCGCCAATCCAGCTGTTACCGCCGGTAAAATCATGTTGTGGCAGATCTTTACGCACTTGGACACCGCGCTTATTAGCACCGGCGCTTTGCACTGGCCGCATGTGACAGCTTTGACAGCTGAAATAACGAATATCACCATCGGCATAATTACCGCCGGTTCCCGCTAACAGTGCAGCCTGATAGGTCTGCTCAATCGCGCCGCCTGGATGACGTAAGTTTTCAGGCAAAGACAGGAAATCAGCCACCTGTGTGGTGGGAAATGCACTGGCCTTATACTCGCTAAAAGTACGTTCAACCACGCCATAAGCATAAGGAGGATTATTAAACGCGGCCTTATCAACCACAGAGCCGCCCACATTTGGGATTCCACTCGCTTCTTGAGAGGAGATCACCAGCGGCGCTCCGGGCTGCGTGCCATTACCTGGAGCTAAATCGCCCACCACAGGGTTGGACACATCATGACAGGAGCCACAAAAGTCCACATGGCGATGAAACTTTGACTGCATAAACTGATGACGGGCATCAGCATCGACATAAGGGCCTAACTTGGCGCTGCTGGCATTCCAGAGTGACAAGATGCCGCTACCATAGAAACCTTCATCGGCACTTTGACATGTGCCCGACGGCGCTAATGCCTTATCGCTGCAGTTAGCAATAAAGGGTGCAATCATCGCACCTTGCAACACAGGATCGGAATTGTCGGTGTTGGTCATCACATGGCAGGTGTCGCAATCCACGCCATTATCATCCATCGCAGGAATTCCCGAACCATCGGTTGGGGTTGAGTGCCCCTCATACCAGCCTTTGGTGCTGTGGCAGCGGATACAAAAATCTCCCGCGCCATCAAAATCTTGCTCTGCCACCGCCATGGTCGCCCAGAAGATCGGGTCGCGACTGGCATTGGCCATGGCACTACCGCGCCAGCCCGTAGCAGGCTCATACTCAGGGTTGGTTTTGTTATAGCCAGAGTGGCAGTTATCACACTTGTCCGGTGACTCAAAATTGCCAGCTTGCCCCTGCTGAGTCCCTGGCATCTGCACTTCGGTAGGCACCACATCTGCCGCAAAACATTGGGCGATAAGCAAGCTCGTGCAAAGCGCGATAAAGGAGAGTTTATTGAACATCATATTTGCCCCCATTGATTTTAAGCTGTGGAAAGGCGACAGCTAACGGTTAAATTTTAACCAATGCAGTTTATCTAATATTGACCTACCTCAAATTAGGTAAGCTTTGTTATAACATTGTGAACATACTGCCAAGAGCATTAGACCCTTAATGACTTAGCGTCATAGCGCTTAGTAGATAAGCGGTGTAATGCCTAAAAGCTTTTGCAAGATATTCTCCACCATGAACGTATTGATTGCTCTAGACAGAAAAGAAAAGGATAACCATCAAATGCCCAAGCTAAGCTAACACCATCCACCACTGTTGCCGGCTAGCTTCCCCTCTACTCCCAATGAGACAGTCCCCCTAAACACTTAATGTAACAATTGGAAATATGTAAGTGTTGGAATACATAGCTAATCCCTTTATTGTCGATAAAACAAACGGCATACAAGTGACTTCTCAGGGACAGAAAACAAGAAGATTAGGAGCAACAAAATGAAGCTTAGCCATTTCACACTCACAACGATGTTTCTTGCGTTGGCAGGATGCTCGGTCAGCAACCAAGAATCGACAGCCGCAAATCAACAACTCGCCCGTCAACAAGCATTCGAAAGCAGCATTCGTTCAATCGACGATGATGGAAACAGCAGCACATCAACCAATACGCTGGAAGCGCGAATGAAGGCTTATGGCGTCCCGGCGGTGAGTATCGCAGTATTTGATAACAACCAAATTATCTGGTCGAAGGGGTACGGAAAGTCAGACATAGAATCAAATGAAAAGGTCACCACGGACACACTGTTTCAGGCAGCTTCCATTTCAAAAGCCGTCACCAGCGTCGCGGCGTTTAAAATGATTCAGAAGGGTAATTTTAGCCTCAATGAAGATGTGAACTTAAAGCTAAAACGTTGGCAAGTACCCGAAAATCAATTTACTCAACAACAAAAAGTCACGCCAAGCCGAATCATGAGCCATACATCGGGGCTGAATGTCTCTGGATTTGAAGGTTATAGCCAAAACCAGACGATTCCCTCAATAGTGCAAATTCTACAAGGAAGTAGCCTGAGTAACTCCCCTGCGGTTAAGGTCTTTCAGACACCGGGGGAATCTGAGTATTACTCTGGTGGAGGCATGACAGTCTTGCAGCTTTTGATGGAAGATAGTGGTGAGCAGCCTTTTTCACAACTGATGCAACAATTGATACTCAAGCCTTTGAATATGAAACAAAGCTCTTTCGAGCTACCGCTGCCGAATGAACTCAGGAACCAGATTGCAAATGGATACGATAGCCAAGGAAACATGATTGAAGGCGGTTATCATCTCTATCCAGAGAAAGCTGCAGCAGGTCTATGGAGCACGCCTACCGATTTGGCAAAATTTATGATCGCACTGGGTAAAGCCTACCGCGGCGAGGATGAAACTCTACTATCTCAACAATCAGCCAAAACAATGTTAACCAGAGTGCCAGGCGCAGGTGGGACGGGCATAGGGATCGATGGTGAAGCAAATGCATTTCGATTTAGGCATACCGGCGGAAACGCCGGATACACTTGCTATGCAGTTTCCTTTGCTAATTCTGGGCGAGGCTTTGTTGTGATGACCAACTCGGACAACGGCTTCCAATTAATCCACGAAATATCCAGAGCCGTTTCCGAGACTTATGGTTGGCCTCCGATGTGGATGCGTGAATAGAGTCCTTACCGTCTAGCTCTTTTTACCCAAGGCCACTAATAACAGCTACTCCATAATTGCATCGCTGGCGATGATAAGATGATGAAGTTTGGGGCTTTCGCCGCGGAGTTGACTGCTGTCAAACTCCTTATTTCGAATAATGTGAAAATCTCGAACTGAGACAGTATTATCAATCCTAAGCAGCAATTAGACTGATGAGGCCATGCTGCTGCCCCACCGCATTAGCAACCGCTACCAATCGGCTTTTTATCTCTTCCTCGATCCCTGTACCGCGCTCAAGCAAGTCATCAACGGCGATAAAAGCAATGGTCATCAGGTGACTACTCTCATAGTGGTAGGCATAGCCCGGCTCGACGACCCAGTTCTTTGATGTTAGCTGCTCAGCCTTGTCATCCAGGGTTCTGACCAGGGTGAAATCGAAGGATAAAATATGGTCTTCCTTACCATACCAGTCCGCCTTTAGCGCCTGAAAGTTGATCCACATCTCAAGCTTAGCCAGCAAGGGCTTAAGTGAACTCGAAAATCTGTCATCGGCCGTGATAGTGATGGGAAATCCTTGCTGCATGGCTTTCTTTACCTCTTGCGTAAGCTTTTCGCTTACTTACCTGTCTGCTTACCCTAAACCTTGGCTGTGGGGATAAACTCATTTATCGATAAGCTTTGATTGTGCTGGTGAACCCGTGCTGATGCAATGACCAAGCGCTAAACGGTTCTAATACATACACGAGCACCTACACGAGTACATACACCATTACATACACGAGTACATACATCAAAACATTCGCCAGAACAGACACTAGAACCTCAGCTCAAACGAACATTTACAGGGGACCTGATAGCAAAGCACAGCATCTGGCTCACCGAATCTAAGGCTCGTAGTTTCTGTAAATTTTTGGTTTAATCAATCATCAAATAATAAAAAATAACATCGACCCAATTGTCGTAGGAGCCCGCGCTGTTAAGCCCCCATTTTGCGCCGACTAAGCGTAGACACTCATCATCAATGCTATTGATCTGCTTGCTATTAGTGATCTTGTGCCAGTCTCTAGCAACCGGGGCCGCGTTAAGCGTGCGCTACGCCAACGAACGCCATGCTTTCGGCGCCACAATCAGTCACTCACACTCCTTTGCCAACCGCCATCATCAAGCTCATCATCTAAGCCATAATCACACCGATCATCCTGGCGATGACCTTAGAGATGTTGAACAGTTATCCCCCTTTAACGCCGTTGAAAGCATCGCATCGTTGGCCGAGCAAACTGCCGCTCATATTAATAGCTCTGATATCGAAAAACCTGCCACGAAATATGAAGAGCATCAGCACGACCATCACAGCTACATGGCCTCTCATCCTCCAACGGAATACAGGGTTGTCAGTGTGCAGCGCCAAGCGCAAACACTCACACCGCTGATACAAGTCTGCCTGACGCGCTGTGATGCGCCACCAATTCGCCCTCCGCTCTTGGCTGGGTAAAAACACAACAAAACAACTGTATTTTTATCCTAATCGAATTGGGAGTGTAATCATGAATCGTTCAATTGCTGGCGGGTTGACCCTGCTGGTAACCTTCTGTTGCTTGTTTATATCCACCTCGCTGTTTGCCCACGGCGTGGATGACGGAACACAGGCTTTCTTGTCGACGAATCAAGGCGTATCGATACTGCCTTTTATCTATATCGGCGCAAAACACATGGTCACTGGCTATGACCACCTGCTGTTTCTCGTGGGGGTGATATTCTTCCTATTTAAAGGCAAGGATATCCTGATCTACGTGAGCCTGTTTACCCTAGGGCACAGTATTACCTTGCTGTATGGGGTACTCAACGACATACAGGTCAATGCCTACCTTATCGATGCGATTATCGGCTTTTCCATTATTTATAAAGGCTTTGATAACCTTGGCGGCTTTCGTCGACTGTTTGGGTACCAACCCAATACTAAGATTGCCGTCGCGATTTTTGGCTTGTTCCATGGCTTTGGTCTGGCGACCAAGATTCAAGAATTTCAGCTGCCACAGGAAGGATTGGTCAGTAATATTTTGGCCTTTAACCTGGGCGTAGAGATAGGCCAGTTCTTGGCCCTTGGCGTGGTGCTAATCCTGTTTAGCTTTTGGCGTCGCTACCGCAACTACCTCACATTTTCAGTGGCGGCCAATACCCTGTTAATGAGCAGCGGTTTGATGTTAGTCGGATATCAATTAACCGGTTATTTCCAATCATAAATCGGGACAAGGAATTAAATATGAAGCAGTCAAATCATCAAGCACATGAACATATCCCAGTGCACAGCAACAAAACTCTTATCAAAGCCAGCCTGGCGGCAACCCTTATCGCCGCCGTTATACTGGTGCTGTTTATCTTACCCGCGGAATATGATGTCGACCCAACAGGCTTTGGCCAGGCGGCAGGATTAACTGAGCTGGCGAAATCGAGCCAGGCGCAAGCGGTACAAACAGGCGTCGCAGAACCCAGCCAGATGCAAAATGAAATGCCAACTCCGATGAAAGAGGCCGAATTGGGTTTCATGGCGTCTGAGGCGGTAAATAAGTCAATCGTCGAGCAGATAAAGGCGGCGCGCCAAACCCCAGGTTTGAGAAGCGATACGATAGATATCCTTATCCCAGCGGGCAAAGGCTTGGAATACAAGCTACTCATGGATGCCTATGTGCACTTGGAATATGAATGGCATACCGATGGCCAACCGCTCTACTTCGATTTTCATGGCGAACCCAAAGGCGATACCACGGGCTATTACGAAAGCTTTTCAATCACCATCGCCAATGAAATGAAAGGCTCGCTCACCACGCCATTTGCCGGATCTCACGGCTGGTATTGGAAGAACAAGAGCGATGCGCCTGTCACCGTCACCCTGACGACCAAAGGCGATTATCGTATTAAGGGCTAACTTTTTAGAAGGGCAAAACACAATAGAGAATCAGAAACAAAAAAGCGAACCACAAAGGGTTCGCTTTTTATTATGGTCGGTGCCGTACACATCCCAAATGACGTTACTGCCGAAGATAAGACAAGGAAACCTGCTGTTTTCGCCGCGCAGTTGACTGTAGTCAATGAGCAGCGAAAACAACGGGGTGACGCCGTACTATACAAACTAATTAGCCAACAAAAAGCGAACCACAAGGGTTCGCTTTGTTATATCTAAGCTTCAGATGAAGCTAGCTATTACATAATTGCGTCGCTGACGAAGCTAATGCAAGGCGGATTGAGAGCTTTCGCGCGCAGTTGACTTGTGTCAATGAGCACGAAAGCTGAGATTCAACGCCGCAGTAGCGAGTCCAAGCAGCAATTATTTGTAATCGTCAATCGGTGCACATGAGCACATTAGATTACGGTCGCCGTACACGTCATCGATACGATTCACGGTCGGCCAGAACTTGTTCGCCTTAACCGCAGCCGTTGGGAATACGGCGGTTTCACGACTGTATGGACGTGAGTCGAACTCAGGATCCATGATATCGGCCATGGTGTGCGGCGCGTTGTGCAGCGGGTTATTGTCCGCTGGCCACTCACCTGCTTCAACCTTGGCGATCTCGCCGCGAATCGCTACCATGGCTTCGATGAAGCGATCCAGTTCAGCCTTAGACTCAGACTCTGTCGGCTCGATCATCAGGGTACCCGCAACCGGGAAGCTCATGGTCGGTGCGTGGAAACCGTAGTCGTTCAAACGCTTAGCAATGTCCATTTCGGTAACGCCAGAGGCTTCTTTCAGTGGACGCAGGTCGATAATACATTCGTGCGCTACGCGGTCATTACGGCCTGTGTAAAGCACAGGGTAATGGGCAGACAGCTTCTTCATCACATAGTTAGCGTTCAGCAGTGCCATCTGAGTAGACTGTCTCAGGCCCTGGTAACCCAGTAGCTTGATGTACATCCAGGTGATAGGGAGGATGCTGGCGCTACCATATGGCGCTGCCGATACCGCACCGTTGTTGTCTGACTCACGACCATGCTTAACCACAGCGTGACCAGCAACGAATGGCGCAAGGTGTGCTTTCACGCCGATTGGGCCCATACCTGGTCCGCCGCCGCCGTGTGGAATTGCGAAGGTCTTATGCAGGTTAAGGTGCGACACGTCTGCGCCGATTGAACCTGGTGTGGTAAGGCCTACCTGAGCGTTCATGTTGGCACCGTCCAGATACACCTGACCGCCATGCTGATGAATCACTTCACAGATCTCGCTGATGGTCTCTTCGTACACACCGTGAGTCGATGGGTAGGTGACCATGATGCAAGACAGGTTTTCGGCCACTTCGGCAGCCTTAGCCTTAAGATCTTCCATATCCACGTTACCCTGTTTGTCACAGGCGGTAACCACAATCTTCATGCCAGCAAGCTGGGCCGAAGCAGGGTTAGTACCGTGGGCAGACTGAGGGATCAGACAGACGTTTCTGTGACCTTCACCGCGAGACTCATGGTACTTCTTGATTGCCAGCAAGCCAGCGTATTCGCCCGATGCACCCGAGTTAGGCTGCATACACATAGCGTCGTAGCCAGTGATGTCAACCAACCAGTTTGACAGTTCTTCGATAAGCTCTGCGTAACCCTGGGCCTGATCTTGCGGGCAGAAAGGATGCATGTTGCCAAATTCTGGCCAGCTCACAGGCATCATCTCGGTTGCCGCGTTCAGCTTCATGGTGCAAGAACCCAGTGAGATCATCGAGTGGTTCAGTGCTAAATCTTTGTTTTCAAGACGCTTGATGTAACGCATCATCTCTGTTTCGCTGTGATAGCGATTGAAAGTTGGATGCTCAAGGATAGCGTCTTCACGAACTAACTCGGCTGGAATTGAGTTGCTGCCATTAGCGATGATGTCGGCGTCAATTGCCGCCACATCCAGACCATGGCCTTCACCCAGAACGATATCAAACAGCTGCGCCACATCTTCACGAGTGGTGGTCTCAGCCATGGCAACACCTAAGATGCCATCACTGTCGATACGCAGGTTAACTTCACCCGCGATGGCGCGAGCCTGCACGGCGGCGCTATCTGCAACCTTGAAGGAAACGGTATCGAACCAAGTATTGTTTACCAGCTCAACGCCTTTAGCCTTCAAGCCAGCGGCAAAGATATCGGCCAGACGGTGGATACGGTCGGCGATAATCTTCAGGCCTTGTGGGCCATGGAATACGGCGTAGAAAGAGGCCATGTTGGCCAGCAGTACCTGTGCAGTACAGATGTTTGAGTTAGCTTTCTCGCGGCGGATATGCTGCTCACGGGTCTGCATCGCCATACGCAGGGCGCGGTTACCACGAGTATCTTGTGACACACCGATAATACGGCCTGGTAGTGAACGCTTGTGCTGATCACGGGTCACGAAGAAGGCAGCGTGTGGACCACCAAAGCCCATTGGCACGCCGAAACGCTGGGCGCTACCGAATACGACATCGGCGCCCATTGAACCCGGTGACTTAAGTGATACCAGTGACATGATGTCAGCGGCCACAGTCACGATAGCTTTCTTCTCTTGCAGCGCGGCAAACAGCTCGGTGAAGTCGGTGATTTGACCATAGTGGTTGGTGTATTGGAACAAGGCACCAAACAGCTCATAGTTAACCGCTTCGCTGGCTGGGCCAACTACGATTTCGAAACCAAAACACTCGGCGCGGGTCTTTACCACGTCGATAGTCTGTGGGAACACATCGTCGGCGATGAAGAAGATGTTAGCTTTCTTCGCCTTAGAGACACGTTTGGCCAACGCCATGGCTTCGGCAGCTGCTGTGGCTTCATCTAGCAAAGAGGCAGAGGCCAGATCAAGACCGGTAAGATCCATCGACAGCTGTTGGAAGTTCAGGATGGCTTCCAAACGGCCCTGGGCGATCTCAGGCTGGTATGGAGTATACGCTGTGTACCAACCTGGATTTTCGAATACGTTACGCTGAATCACGCTTGGCACGATAGTGCCGTAGTAACCCATGCCGATATAGCTCTTGAACACCTTGTTCTTATCCGCGTACTTACGAATTGCACCAAGGCCTTCGGCTTCGCCACAGGCGCTGCCAACGGCAAGGTCGCGTCCAAGACGAATCGACTCAGGGACTATCTGCTGCGTTAAATCTTCTAAAGATTCTGCACCAACGAAGTTCAGCATCTCTTGCTGTTCTGCGTTGTCCGAGCCGATATGACGACGGATAAATAGTTCGTGCTGCTCTAACTGAGTGAGGGTTTCAGTGGTCATGATTAACCTAGTTCCATTTTTGCCAGTATCCTAGCTGTAGGGGGCTGGTGTTACCGGTCTCGTTGTTTGATGTGGTTCTACTTTTCGTCATACGCCACTAGCATAATGCCCGGGCTTATAACGAACGAAGCCCCATCTCTTTGCGATATGGGGCTTCGTAGGCATCGACAATTACTCTTCGTCGATAACCGCTTGATAGCCTTCGGCATCAAGCAAATTGTCTAGTTCGCTCAGGTCGCTTGGCGTGATGCGGAAGAACCAGCCATCACCGTAAGCGTCGCTGTTAACCAGCTCAGGAGAATCTTCTAGGGCTTCGTTAACCGCAATAACTTCACCTGAAAGTGGCGCGTAGATGTCTGAAGCGGCTTTTACCGACTCGGCTACCGCACAGTCATCACCAGCGCTAACAGTGTCGCCAACTTCTGGTAGCTCAACGAATACCATGTCGCCTAGAAGTTCTTGGGCGTGCTCACTGATACCAACAGTGTATGAACCGTCTTCTTCTTTGCGGATCCATTCGTGTGAAGAAGCGTATTTCAATTCAGTCGGAATATTGCTCATTATTTTTGTTCCTTGTTCCGTAGTGCTAAATTTTTAAAAACTAAGACTGTATAACCACTCAAGCGCCTGTCATTCGACTGGGTCAGCCGATATTTTAGCAGCTTTGGCCTAAGTTGCTTAGGTTGCATAATGCACAGCAACTCAGGCCCGCCATTGCCCTTTCGACAGCCCGGCGGCTAAACAGAGATAACCCTTATCAAACAGTTAGAAGGCCTGCTTACCGTTACGCACGAAGCTAGGTGCGATCACTTTAACAGGGACGCGCTTCTTGCGCATCTCTACTTCTGCGACATCGCCAACAGAATTAGGCACACGCGCCATGGCGATTGAGTAACCTAGTGTTGGTGAGAAGGTGCCACTGGTGATAGTGCCTTGCTGTTCAACGCCGTTTGCGTCAGTGAAAAATACTGACATGCCGGTGCGCAGTACGCCCTTAGCTTCCATCACCAGACCAACTAGCTTCTCTGTGCCTGCCGCTTTGATAGCGGTCAGCGCTTCACGACCGATAAAGTCACGGTCTTCAGGTTCCCAGGCGATGGTCCAGCCCATGTTAGCCGCCAGCGGGTTAACGCTCTCGTCCATGTCCTGACCATAAAGGTTCATACCGGCTTCTAAACGTAGGGTGTCACGGGCGCCCAGACCACATGGCTTAACGCCAGCGTCTAACAGAGCTTGCCACAGCGCTTCGGCTTCGGCTTCAGGTACGATGATTTCGTAACCGGCTTCGCCTGTGTAACCTGTGGTCGCAATAAAGAGAGAGCCAGACTGCACACCGAAGAAAGGCTTCATGCCTTCTACTGCGGCGTTTTGCTCGTCGGTAAATACCGCTGCGGCTTTCGCCTTAGCGTTAGGACCTTGAACGGCGATCATAGACAGTTCAGGACGCTCAGTGACGGTTACGTCATAGCCTTTAACTTGCTCGTTGATCCAGGCGAGGTCTTTTTCGCGAGTCGCCGAGTTCACTACGATACGGTAATGGGTGTCGCTGAGATAATAGGTGATCAGGTCGTCAATAACGCCTGCATTATGGTCTAACATGCCACCGTAGAGTGCCTTACCTGGCACCTTAAGTTTGGCGACGTCATTAGCCAGCAGTTTACGAAGAAAAGCACAGGCCTCAGCACCCGTAACATCAACTACTGTCATGTGAGACACGTCAAACATACCTGCGTCTTGACGCACTACATGGTGTTCTTCGATTTGAGAGCCGTAGTTTAGCGGCATGTCCCAACCGTGGAAGTCGACCATTTTGGCGTTAGCTTCTAGGTGCTTGTTAAAGAGTACAGTTTTATTAGCCATTATTATCTCTTCTTTTTTGCCCTTTTCGGGTCTTACCTGGCGGTGCCTCAGTGCTAGGGCGTGATTGATGAAATGGGGCTAAGGCCGAAAGGGTCGGTCAAGCACTCTCTTGTCATCAATAGGCTTAAGCGATGCAGACGATCATGGTAAACCGCCTCGAACTGACACACCTGAACCTAGGGTACATAGGGCCAGGATGTGATTGCAAAGATGAGTTTTTGCATCAATTGCGTCGAATAAGATGCATCAACAAATTTTGTTTTAAGATACGTGTTTGGTATCAAAATGCGGCGAAATTATACCTTGCGTCACAGTTTTGTATACAAGAGAATTTTCTAATCCGAACCATTTTTCCATTACTTTTTCTCATGTTTCAAATGTAGTTTTGTTACATGAAAATCCGTATATCAAATCAAATGATGTCAACCACTTGTATTTAAAAACAAAATGATAAGGCGCCGCATTCTAGCACGACCTACTTACACAACTCAGGCAAGCGGGTTTTGTTACCCATAGCCTGTTGCATAAACAGTGTTTTCACAGGAGAAAGGTTATCAACCAGGTTAAGGCCCAGATCGCGCAGGGCTTTCTTCACCGGATTGCTGCCTTCGAACAAGCGCTTAAAGCCTTCCATCGCCGCGATCATCTCCAGCGCATCGGCCTTACGCCAACGCTCAAGGGCACGTAAATTGGCATAATCGCCA
The DNA here is from genome assembly GCF_002215585.1 of Shewanella marisflavi. Taxonomy (NCBI): domain Bacteria; kingdom Pseudomonadati; phylum Pseudomonadota; class Gammaproteobacteria; order Alteromonadales; family Shewanellaceae; genus Shewanella; species Shewanella marisflavi. The sequence goes on along the minus strand of NZ_CP022272.1, from coordinate 893,312 downwards.
ATATCTTTGCCCTTGGCCTTTAGCTCACTCAGCGTCTCGATAATAGCCGCCGCATCAAGAAAACCTAAGTTGACGCCCTGACCTGCCAGCGGGTGTATGGTGTGAGCCGCATCCCCGGCAAGCACCAGGCGATGACGGGCAAAGTGACGGGCATAACGCATCCGTAGCGGGAAGGCCTGCAGTTCACTCTCAAGCTTGCACATGCCCAGCTTACCGTCGAAGGCGGCCGTTAAGCTGCGCTCAAACTGCACCTTGTCACCTTCCAAGAGGCTTTGCGCCTTGGCTGGCGGCACCGACCAGACGATAGAGCAGAGATCTTTTTCAAATAGCGGCAGAAACGCCAATGGGCCTTCGCTTAAGAACACCTGTCTGGCGGTGGCGTTGTGTGGCAGCTCGGTGCGAATCGAGGCAACAATGGCGTGATGGCCATAGTCCCAAAAAGTCATGGGGATCTTACATTGCTCGCGCACCCAGGAGTTGGCACCATCAGCGCCAATCACCAGCGCCGCCGACAGGTTGTCGCCATTATCCAGGGTCAACCAGGCCTCGCGCTCACCAAAGGCAATCTTTTCCAAACGATGATTTTCCAGGTGAGTGATTTCAGTTAGCTCACTGGCTCGGGTCGCCAGCGCATGGCTGATGTTGTCATTCTCTATGATGCTGCCCAGAGTCTGCTCGCTAATCGAATGGGCATCGAAGCATATCTTGCCCAAGCTATCCTTATCCCACACCGCCATCTTCTGGTAGGGGCCGATGCGGGACTCGTCGATATAAGCCCAGGCTCCCAGATGGGTAAGCAATCGTTGACTGGCCTTGTTGATGGCACTGACACGCAGTCTAGCCTCGCCCGATACGGCATGGGTTTCACCGGCGTCGATCACCACGACCCGCAAGCCTTCCTGCCCAAGGCCGATGGCAGTTGCCAAGCCCACCATGCCTCCGCCGACAATAGCCACGTCATAGGTTTGTGTACTGAACATATAGAGATCCTTTATCGAAACTGGCTGGCAGATTGGGGCGATTTCCACCCCATGGCTTTACGAGCAATAGGCGTCTTAAGCGGCGGGCACCAGGAGAGTAGCCGCAGCCCTAGGTTACGTCCGGCAACCAGAGGCCAATACTGATTAGAGAAACCGCGCACTAAGAATTCGACATTAGCTATGGTGGCGTCGCGATCTTGCTGACGGCGACTCAGATATTCATGGGTTAGCTTGGCACCACCAACATCCTCGCCCTGTTCGAGCGTCTCGCCGATCACCTCGAGCAAGCAGACCAGATCCCTCAGCCCCAGGTTAAAGCCCTGACCTGCGATAGGATGCAGTGTCTGCGCGGCGTTGCCGATAAATACGGTGCGCTGATAAATAGGACGCGCCATGTAAGATAGCTTGAGAGGATAAGCATAGCGCTCGCCCACGTCGATAAATCGACCGGCACGATAACCAAAGGCATCTTGCAGCGCATCTAAAAATGCGCTCTTTTCCGCTCCCAGCATTAGCTCAGCATGTTCGGGCGCCAAGGCCCACACCAAGGAGACACGGGACTGCCCGTCCACATTAGCCATAGGCAAGATAGCCAACGGGCCACTGTCGGTAAAGCGCTCATAGGCCCATTCTTGATGTGGCTTATCGGTGAGCACATTGGCCACCACTGCGACCTGCTCGAAATCCACCTGTTCAAGCGGCTGCTTAAAATCTTGTCTGATCTTAGAATTCAAACCATCGGCGGCCACGACCAGCTTGGCGCTGATGGCAGTGCCATCGTCTAGCGTCAATTGCTGAGCATCTACTCCGGCGACGATACTGGCCACCTTAGCAGGACAGAACAGGCTGACATCCTGTTGCTCCAGCAGGCTAAACAGTTTGGCACCGACCCGCTCAAGCTCCACCACCTGGCCCAGATACGGCAGATGAAAGTCACTGGCGTTAAGTGTGGTCATGCCAAAATGGCCACGATCTGAAACATGAATATTTTCTATCGCCGTGCCCAGATGGGACAATTTAGGCCAGATACCTAGACGTTCGAGTTCGAATATGGAGCCCTGAGCGATAGCGATAGAGCGGGCATCGAAACCGGGATGGCCATCACCTGGGAGATTGGCTTCAATAAGCGCAATACGCAGCGGTCGCGGCTGAATCTGTGCCAGGTTAGCCAGCCCAAGTGCCAAGGTGGCACCGGCCATGGCACCGCCAACGATGGCAATATCAAATGCGTTATTAGGGGTAGACGAAGTGGTCATTCACTTTCTCTTTCTGTGGCAAGCAGTTAACCCTGCTCGCCCCGATAAATGCAGACAATATTAATGAATCATGGGGTCTTGATCTTTGATCTCGCTCGGTTCTGGACCGAATTCGGCATAACAGAGCAGCGCCGCCATGCGGGCAAACTCCATCAGCTCAATATAAGCCGCTTCAGACTCTTCATCTTCGGCCACATCAAATTCAACCTGAGCGATCTCTGCCAAATCTTTAATCACCTCTTTCACATCACTCGAGGCGCGATTCAGTTTAGGCTGTGCCATGGCAATCCCCGTAAGAAAGCTCTGCACCCATAAAGAGAGCGCCTCGACACGCTTGCTTAAAGCTTCTTCCTCTTCAGGCGCCATAGGAGTAAAACCAAATTCCGCGTCTGTGATGCGCGCGATAGTATCTTGGTAGAGTTCCTCAAGCAGCTGCACCAAAGAAGGTGGCGGCAACTGACCGTCGTTGATCAGCTCCAGCAGCGGCTTGATCCACTCGCTCTTGGCCTGTCCCACACCACCACAGATAAGCCCCACAAGGGAACCATGAACTTCTACGGGATGTTGTGCGATCTCGGCTGCTGTAAGCTCGGCGAAAAGAATTTCGATACGTAAAGAGGGAGGGGTTGCCATAAGAGGTTCCAATCGTAAAATCACTTCTGACATGCTAGCAGATCTGGCCTGCACGACCAAGCCAAAAGCGGTAAGCTGACCATAAGGTATTTTGACGCCATCGAGCCCTTTAAACTCCGCCAGCGTTCACTTAGCGCAGAATTCGAACACCTTTCACCACGGTGACCTAAACTATTGGTTATCTAAACAACATTTAATCTAACAAAGCGTTATTAAGCCCCCAGTGTTATTGCACTTTCCAGGGCAGCCCGATATAGTCCGCTCAACAACAGGATAAAAGGATCTACATCGCAAATGAGTAGCCATGCTATAGAAATTAGCTTATTGGGCCGTACCTACTCCATCGCTTGTCCGATTGGACAGGAAGATGCTTTGCGTCATGTGGCCAACAAGCTGGAAAAGCAGCTAAGTTCCCTGCGTGTTCGTACCAAAAACTTAAGTAGAGAAGAAATTGCCATTATGGCGGCACTTAATATTGGCTACGAGTTATTGGAAGAACAGAAGAAGAATCAAGATTATATTAAGCAGATGGATGAAAAGATCGGTCTGCTGCAGTCGACCTTAGAGAGTGCGCTAGTTGAGCGCGCAACGAAAGACGATTAAACTGTAATTACGCGTGAGGCGAGACGATTCATTACTTGAATCTCCGCTAGGCTAACAGGCCAAGCCTGAGTCGATACGCAACAATTTTGCTCCCTGTGGTGTGCGTGAGTCGGTTATGTCCCTGTGCCGATATTTACAAACTCAGGGTGAATGTTTTGATGACATTGCGCAAGCTCGGCGCGAACCGAGAAGCCTTAGGATTTAATCATTTACCCGCCTTGAACCTACGGTTCAAGGGCTACACCGGTAACGGCATCTTGGGGAGCAATTCAAACACTAACGCTAATAAGCGATAAGGCTGAAAGGTATAACACTTTTCGGCCTTTTTTATATCCCAAGCAAGCAGCCCACCTCGAAACCCTCATGGGTTCAAGGGACACACAGATAACGGCATCTTGGGGAGCAATTCAAATTAGAGAGGCTAGAAGGTATAGGTCTGAAAAGATAACCTTCTGGCCTTTTTTATATCCCAAGCAAGCTGCCCGCCTCGAAACCCTTATGGGTTCAAGGGCTACACAGATAACGGCATCTTGGGGAGCAATTCAAATTAGAGAGGCTAGAAGGCATAGGTCTGAAAAGATAACCTTCTGGCCTTTTTTATATCCCAAGCAAGCAGCCCGCCTCGAAACCCTTATGGGTTCAAGGGCCACACAGATAACGGCATCTTGGGGAGCAATTCAAATTAGGGAGGCTGGAAGGCATTGATCTGAAAAGGTCACTTTTCGGCCTTTTTATATCCCAAGCAAGCATCCCGCCTCGAAACCCTTATGGGTTCAAGGGCTACACAGATAACGGCATCTTGGGGAGCAATTCAAATTAGAGAGGCTGGAAGGCATTGAACTGAAAAGGTCACTTTTCGGCCTTTTTTATATCCCAGGCAAACAGCCCGCCTCGAAACCCTTATGGGTTCAAGGGCCACACAGATAACGGCATCTTGGGGAGCAATTCAAATTAGAGAGGCTGGAAGGCATAGGTCTGAAAAGATAACCTTCTGGCCTTTTTTATCTCCCAAGCAAACAGCCCACCTCAAAACCCTTATGGGTTCAAGAGCCACACAGATAACGGCATCTTGGGGAGCAATTCAAATTAGAGAGGCTGGAAGACATTGCTCTGAAAAGGTCACTTTTCGGCCTTTTTTATATCCCAAGCAAGTTAGCCTTGGCCGCCATCAAATTCAAACCTCTATCTTTAGTGTGTTGAAAACTCAGATACAACAAAGCTAGACTGTGGCTCAATCACTAATGACTTCAGTGACCTCTTTAACGGGAGCAGGGATATTGAAACCAGCCTTTACACCGAGTGCGGCCAAGCAGATCGATCGTCAAGCCATACGAAATAAGGTCCGCAGCGCAAGACGGGCGATTCCCACTGATGCGCAGAAACGCTTTGCCCACGAGGCTGCAGCTCGCCTAATGGAGATCATCCGCCAGCGTCAGGCCAAACACGTGGCTCTCTACCTCACCAGCGATGGTGAGCTCGATACCCAGCCCCTGATTGAAACCCTATGGCAGCAGGGCGTGACCGTCTATTTGCCGAGGCTACACCCATTTTCTAAAGGCAATTTATTGTTTTTTAGATACCTACCCACCAGCCATCTGCTCCAAAACTGTCTTAAGATTTGGGAACCCAAACTTGATATTACCGAGATGATTCTGCCTCAGGATCTCGACGTCATCATTACGCCTCTCGTGGCCTTCGATGAGCAGGGGAATCGTATGGGGATGGGTGGCGGCTACTATGACCGCTGCCTGAGCGACTGGCAGCTTACGGGTAAACCCTACCCCATCGGCTATGCCCATGACTGCCAGCGGGTCGAATCACTGCCCACCGAGCACTGGGATATTCCACTGCCGCTTATCGTCACCCCATCAAATATACTGTTTGTTCCGGAGGAGTCATTAACGGCCAACACTAATGTTAGATAAAGCAGATCTAGTCTAATTTTTGTCATCGGAACGTTTTAATACCGAAGCAAGCAATGTCTTAGTGAAACCCACTTTGAAAGCCCCACCAAGACGGGCTAAAGTGTGCAAAGACAAGTATCGTATTTTTAAGTGTTACGCATCCCTGTTTCTACCTCAGTCATGCTCACGCCGCCAGTAAGGAAAAGATAAATGAAGATTGCCGCGCGATTACTGCCCATGGCCCTGCTTGCCCTTAGCGCCTGTGCCCAGCAAACCAGTCAAGCACCTGAGCCACAAGCCGTGAAAACAGCCGAAATCCCCATAGGTGATACCAGCCGCAACGCCCTAGATTGGCCCGGCCTCTATACGGGCACCCTGCCCTGCGCCGACTGCCAAGGGATAGCTCTGCGTCTGCAGATTAACGCCGACTACAGCTACCAACTCAGTCAGGTATACCTGGGGAAATCAGACAAGCAACAGGGGATTGAGCAACAAGGGCAATTTCGCTGGAATGGCCAGGGCAATAAGATCATCTTAGACGACAAAGCCAGAGGAATGCAGCTTCAGGTCGGTGAGAATATTCTGTTTATGTTAGATGAAAAGGGCGAACGCATTAAAGGGGCACTGGCACAGCAATATCAACTGAGAAAATCTAACTGATCATCTAAGTGGCACCTAATCAGGTTTACACCAAAGCGTTTCACAGGGCATATCACCCACTTTGCTTTGAAACCCTGGGCAGTTTTGCACAAAGAATTTGGCCTCCTGGCAAGAGGTCATCTGCAGGCACTGCTGCCGGGCATCGCAACTAAAAACCACATCCGATAGATCTTGCTTACCGACATAGTATTCAGAGCCGGGTGGGAAAAGTCCTTCAGGCGGTTTGATATCAACCTCACCGGACACATCGTAATTAATCATAAACAGGTAAAGCAGATTACCAAAGGCGATAGCAAGTGCCACCAATGCGACCTTGACGCGCCAACTGATCGCATCGTCATTGGCAAATTTATCGTAAGATTCGAAGGGAGAGGTCAGTGTGATGGGATTACCCAGATCTATCTCGGCCTTAGTCACCTTAGTGCCACGTAGCGTGTCTTTCCACTGTCGATACACGACAGGCTCGCCCTCTTTGGGCATGTGTTCATAGGGGAGCAGATTGATGCCAAAGATCCTGAGTTCGTCAGAACCATCTTCCGGTGCGATAAAGCCTACGCGCTGCTCCTGATTCCAACGAACAAGCGTTCCTCGCTTTGCTCTAATATCCATATTCCCGTCCGCCTTGAAAGCCATGTTTGGATAAGTTTGCTACCTACCCAAGCAGTCATAACCTGTTGAAGCAATGAAACTGAGTCATCCAGATCAGTTTCATTAACAGTTACGTTACACTCATGTATCAATATAATTAGGTTTTCATGGTACGGCAAGTATGATTTTGTAGCATGTTTGTCTGCTTTTTATATCTGCCACTCGATCGGAGTTTGCCCTAAATCCTTTAACAAGGCATTGATTTTTGAGAAATGTTTGCAGCCAAAAAATCCTCGATACGCCGACAATGGCGATGGGTGCGGCCCGGTCACCAGATGGTGCTGCGCCGCCTTAATTAACTTGCTCTTCTTCATGGCATGCCCGCCCCATAACACGAAAATAATGGGACGATTTTGGGCATTGAGTAACCTTAATGCATTGTCGGTAAAGGTCTCCCACCCCATCTTGGCATGAGAATGCGCCTTACCCTGCTCCACCGTGAGCACGGTATTGAGCATCAATATCCCCTGCTCGGCCCATTTGGCTAAATAACCATGGTCAGGCACAGTAAAACCATGGATATCACTGGCCAGCTCCTTATACATATTCACCAGCGATGGCGGCACCTTAACACCGGGCTGCACTGAGAAACAGAGGCCATGAGCCTGCCCCTCACCGTGATAAGGGTCCTGACCTATCAACACTACCCTCACCTTATCGAGTGGAGTCAGCTCAAAGGCGCTAAAGACCTGCTCTTTAGCCGGATAGATCGCCTTACCCGCGTCTCGCTCGGCCTGAACAAAGTCCTGTAACTGGCGAAAGTAATCTTGCTGCGCTTCCTCGGCGATAAAATCTTGCCATTGGCTGATCTGTGTCATATCTATCTCTTTCTATCTCTTCAAAAATAATTAAAACCAAGTAGTATTGCCGGCACAAAGCTCTGATTACGAAACAAAACGCTAAGCTTTCACACCCAGTGAGCATACACTCTGCATATCCAAGAGGTTTTTGACTATGTCCTTAGCCCATAAACATGGTTTTACCCTAATAGAACTGGTCGTTGTGATCATAGTGCTGGGGATCCTGGCGGTCACCGCCTTGCCGAAATTTATCAACCTGTCTCAGGACGCTCAAGTCTCCAGCGTCAAAGCCACTGGTGGCGCCTTTAAATCCGGCATCGATCTCGCCCACGCCGTCTGGGCCGTTCGCGTCGGTTCAGGCCCGGCAGAAAACCTCAAAACCTTTGGCGATGACGAAAGTGGTGAGATGGATTTTAATGTCAACGGCTGGCCGGCTCAGCACTATTTCACAGACGACGAAGCCTCACCACAACTGGATAATGTCGAAGATTGTATCTCGGTATGGGAAACCATTTTCCAGGGGGACGAACCCAGTGTCTCACGCAGCGATGATCAGAGTAACACAGATTATAAGGCCAACTATATCAGCGTAAATCAGTGCCGCTACCACCTTAGCGACAACCAGAAACTCAGTATCTACTATGACTCGCGTAACGGCCAGGTTAGCGTAGATAGCGATCCGCTAAATTAAGGGTTGAAACACCCGGTAGGATTGGCGATACAGATCTCATTACGCCCAAATCTATGCTTCACTAACGGCTAATTTACGTTACTATGCAGACTTACAAATTGACTTACCTGTGAGCGAGCGCATGTCTGAACAGCAAAAAGAAACCACAATTTTTCAATTAGCCGATAAGTTTATTGCCTTAGCCAACGAGCTAAGTGCCCAGGAGCAAGATGTTGCCAAAGTCGGCACGGCACTGCGTTTTGCCGCAGCACGTTTCAATGCCTTCGAAGCCGCCCTTAAGTCGGCCGATCTTAAGGCAGAAAAAGCTAACGCTCTGGAGTGGTTTACCAAAGAATATCAAGAGATGCTCAGCGATAACCTGGATGATCATATCGACAATCCACCCAAGACTGAGCCTGAAGCCACTAAAGACGATGCCGTACAGGTATTTAACGGTTAGAACCGGCTGAAAAGCGAAATCAGGTTAGCGGCTAAGGAGACACCTTGGCCGCATAGCCTAAGACTAGAGGGTCACTAGCACCCTTACCGCCAGTAAAATCAACACTATCCCTGAGAGTTTGTCGATAAGTCCCGCCTTCTCCCTGAGCTTAGGCAGCACGGATTTGTGCGACAGCAAAAGCGCGATCAGTGTGTACCAAAGACCATCGACCACCAGCGGCGTCAACACGATAAGCGACTTCCCCCAAAGCTCATCGGCCACCAACACAAACTGACTAAAGAGTGCCAGGAAAAATAGCATTATCTTGGGATTAAACAATGAGATAGCTATGCCATCACGGGCCGCAGTCACAAGATCGGTCGACTTCCCCGCCGCTAGCTTGTCTGACATCCCGCCTTTAGAGCGCAGCGCCTGTACACCGATATAGGCCAGGTAAAGCGCCCCAATAATGGCGATACCATTGAACACCAGCGGCGCCTGCTTGAGCAGCACAGCAAGCCCAAGCAGGGTGACCAGGGCATAGACGCCTATGCCAATGGAATGCGCCCAAGCACAGACAATGCCATTTGCCCGACCGCCACCTAAGGTATGGCGCACCACCATGGCCAGACTCGGCCCGGGAGACATGGCCCCCAAACAACAAATGGCTAACAACCCCAGCCACGCACTAAAACTCATATCGTTTCCTCTGTCGCAAGATTAATTCGCCTGATAGAACTGGCGAACGTCCTTAGCCAGAGCCGCCAGCGATGCTGGCTCCACATACATCATATGGCCCGCCTCATAGTAGTGCATTTCTACTCGGCTATTGTCTATACCATTGTCGGCCATCGTATTTTCGGTGGCAAAGAAGGGAGTCGCAAAGTCATAGTAACCATTGGCCACCAAGATCTTAAAGTCGCTGTTTTCCCGCTGCGCCTCGCCAAGGTATGGCGCCACATTGACATAGTGCATCTGCTTACCGCTAATATTCCAGTTCCAACCTCGGTTAACGTCGACAGAGAGTACGTTAAATGGACGAGTGATCTGCACCCCAAGGTCTTTATACAGGTATTCATGAATGGCCGCCGTATAGGCACCATCTATGCCATAACCAGAAGGATCGCCATCGGTGCGCTCGCCGCCACTGTCATAGTCTCTCCCCAGATAACGGCTGTCTAAACGACCGACAGTAAGGTCTTGGTCCCTAAGCAGCTGCTTGGTGTAACGACTGGCGCTAACCCTGAGATTCACTCTGTCTAAGTAGCTTTCACTCAAGCCGGTAAAACGAGCCAGCTGCTGACGCACCGCCTGATAATCCTGCTCAGGCAAACGACTGCCCTGCAACAGCGCCAAGGCATAATCCTTTATCGCAAATTGACGCGCAGCCTCGACGAAGGCGGTTAGCCCCATCGCCTTATCGGTGGCGGCCACCTTGTCATGGTAAAAAGCGGTCGCCGCCATGGTTGGCAGGAAGCCGATATAGGGCTGATTGTTTCCTGGCTGATAGCGGGCATGGCTAAAGTCCAGAATCGATGAGATCAACATAACGCCATTGACCGAAATATCTGTCCAGCCAGATTGCAGCTCATTCACCAATGCCGCCGCGCGGGTCGTACCATAGCTCTCACCGGCAATATATTTAGGCGAATTCCAACGGCCATGTTCGATAAGCCAGCGGCGGACAAACTCGGCGATCGACTGGGCATCCTCTTTCACGCCCCAAAAATCTTGCCCCTTGTTCTCCCCTAGTGCTCGGCTAAAGCCTGTGCCGACAGGATCGATAAACACCAGATCAGACTTATCCAGAATCGAAAACTCGTTATCCACTAAACGATAAGGAGCGGCGCCATCGTCTTTGGCATCACCCGGCACTACCACACGCTTAGGACCAAACAAGCCCATGTGCAGCCACAGCGATGCCGAGCCAGGCCCACCGTTAAACACAAAAGTGACTGGTCTTGGTGTCTTAGTGTCTGTCTTGGTGCGCAGATAACTCACTGAAAAGATACTGGCTAGCGGCTTATCTTTGTCATCTTCCAAGATGGTTTCTGACGCTATGGTGCGATAATGTACCCGCTCTCCTGCAATTTTAACCTGACCTTCGCTGGTGTAGACCTTAGGCTCGACCGCGACCTGTGGCTTATCGGTCTTTGCCTTGTCCTGCTCTGCGCTATGACCCGGCAAGCTCAACAACATGAGCGACAGCCCAGCCGCAGCGCATAGATATTTGGTCAATTTAATTTTGCTGTGAATTACCGAGAATGGTCGCAAACATAAATCTGCCATTAAAAACATCCTATTATTGTTATTCTATTGTGGTGATGGGGCAGCTTACAAAGATTCTACAGTCGGCGCAAAGCATCAATTGCAAACAAATCTTTCACACCCCATTCGCCAACAAGCTTTAATTAAGCCAAGGGGTGTTACACTGGCCGACGCAAGACAGTTCCGTAAAATAATGCAATGAAACAAATACTAAGGACAGCATGAATAGCATCTTATTGATCAGCGCTCTCACCCTGAGCTTACTGCTTGGTCTACTGGCCTGGCTCAGTTACAAGAAAGCAAAGGGCAGTCAAATTCCTGCAGCCGTCTTGGCCTTGCTGCTAGTGTTTGCATCTATTAATGGCGCCATCAGCTATTTTATCTACCCTAAAGCCGACGCCAATGCCTATAAAGAGTTGGTGTGGCAGCCACTCGTCCCCGAAAAAATAGAGAGCATACTCGCTGAGGGCAAAACGGTATTTGTGGATGTCAGCGCCGATTGGTGCAACATCTGCAAAGCCAATAAAGACAGGGTACTGCATCAGGCTGTGGTGGTTGAGCGATTAAAGGATAAGGATATGGTGTTAATGCGCGGCGAACTCACCCACAGCGATGCCATGATTGAGGCCTATCTGGCAAAGTATCAGGCCTATGGTGTGCCTTTTAATATCGTCTACAGCCAGGCTTATCCTAATGGGCTGATACTGCCCAGGGTGCTATCTATAGATGATCTGCTCAGCGCCCTCCCCCTTCGCGGCTAGGTGTATTCAGCACAGAAAGAGTCGCTAAAAAAGAAGGCTGCAATGCAGCCTTCTTATGTTTTCAATCGCTAGCGCCTGGGGCGCCGAGATTAGAAACGGTAGTTCACACGACCATAGTAGTAGCCACCGTTGTAATCGAACGGGCCACTCTCATAGTAGATCGCACCTAGCTCACCACGGGTACCGTCTTTCAGCTTCTGCGCTTCCTGATCAAACAGGTTATTGGCACCGATAGAGACAGTCAGGCTATCGAGGAACTGATAGCTCAGCTCAAGATCCAAGGTTACCGCCGCATCGGCCATTTCTGAACCCCAATCCGAGGTGTCGTCGGCGTGGGTCGCATAATACTCGCCAAAGTAGTTACCGCGCAGCGACATGCTGAATCTATCCCAAGACTGAGCCCAGGTCAGGGTTGCACGATGAGACGGGATCCCCTCCTCTAAACGACGCACCTTACCCTCATCTGTAGTATTTGGGTTGTACTTGTCGACACTGGTATCTGTCCAGCCATAGGCCAGGCTGAACTTAGTATCGCCAGACAACAACTGAGCATCATAAGAAGCCACCAGATCGATACCCTGAGTCGTGGTATCGAAGTCATTGGTGTAGTATGTCACCGCAGAGATCAGCTCTGGGAACTCGACACCAGCGGCGCGCAGCGCCTCATAGTCATCGGCTTTAACCTCTATCTGGCTCGACTGAGCGATACGTCCAGTCACTTCAATATTGTAGTAGTCGACCGTCACGAAGAGGTTTTCATGCTCAAATACGGCGCCGATGGCGTAGCTGACCGACTCTTCGGGCTTAAGCACCTTACCGCCATAGAAGGCCGATAGCGGATCCGTTGGCGGCGCGATGAAGGTCTGGATCAAATCGCCCTCAACGATAGAGGTCTGAGTGTTTACCACATTCTCCTGACCCACTGTCGGCGCACGGAAACCAGTGCTGTGAGAAGCGCGGAAAGAGAGCGCGTCGGTGGCCGAGAACTGCGCCGTCAGCTTATAGTTTAGGGTGTCACCGAAGGTTGAGAAATCCTCGTAACGCAGCGCGGCGCCAAGCAACCAACGCTCGCCCAGGTAGGCTTCTATATCGGCATACACACCTATGTTGTTACGAGAGTTCTTACCTGCCGCCTCGGGGCCAAAGCCCTTAAAGCCGTGAGAGCCAATGTTGAAGCCCTGGTCGGCATAGGGACCGGCGATCCAAGAAGCTTCCTCGCCCTGAGTGATCTCAAAGGACTCTTCTCGCCATTCGAATCCACTGGCAAAGCTGATATCTTCTACGCTGCCCACGGTAAACATACGTGAGAAGTCCAGGTTAACCGTGGTTTCGGCCTGCTCATAGGCACCGGTTTCAAAGTCGGTAGGCGTATCTAAGCCCAGCGAGGGGTTCAGCGAGTTCTTCAGGCTGAAGGTAGACTTGTTGTTACCCATCCCCGCGCTGAAATCATAGTTCCAGGCACCTAACTCACCTTTCACGCCAGCAAAAAATGAAGCATCTTCAACGGTACCGGCAAATTGTGGTGTGTAACCACCGGGACGCAGCTGGTTCATGGCAAAACAGTTAGGGTCGGCGACCATCGCCTTGTAGGCATCTGTCTCGAGCACGTTGCCATCGACATCGGGAATCCCATCACCGTCAAGATCTACCTTAGGGATAGGAACCACGGCACAGGTCGAAGGATCGCCATTGACCGCCCCCACCAGCAAGGTCTCGCCATCATCCACCGAGTAGACATTGCCACGATTGTGAGGGTTACGATAGTAGAATCCCCCCACCACATCGCGGGATGAAAGGTTACCAAAGGCATAGAAGCGCGCATTATCGTTGATATCGTAACCTGAGTTCAGGAAGAAGCTGTAGTCGTCTTTGATCTCAGGGTTACCCCAAATCTGTGCTGGGTCTTCGACGAAGGTGTTGCCCTGCTCGATCAGGTTTGCCGCATCGGGACGCTGCATGCTGCGACTGGTAGGATCGGCATTCTTGTATTGCAGGCTGAGGTTAACGAAACCAGCGTCAGACAGAGGTAGCCCCACGTTTGCATCGATAGTGGTGGTGGCACCGTCACCCTCGTAGTACTCTCCTTGGCCTACGGTGATCGAGCCACCTTCGGCGTCATCTTTAAGAACAAAGTTCATCACACCGGCAATGGCATCTGAGCCATATTGCGCCGCGGCACCGTCACGCAGCACTTCAACTTGTTTTAGCGCCGCACTGGGGATCACAGAGATATCTGGTCCCTGGGCACCATCGTTAATGCCGCCCCCCTGGAAAGCGATCACTGAGGCTCTATGGCGACGCTTGCCATTGACCAATACCAGGGTACTGTCAGACGGCAGGCCACGTAGGTTGACCGGACGAATAAGAGTGGCCGCATCACTAATTGGCTGAGCACGGGAGTTGAAGGAAGGTACCGAGGTCACCAGCATGTCAATCATGTCGGTAGAACCATTCTTCTTAAGATCATCACTGCTAATAATATCGATAGGTACTGGCGAATCACCAATTGAGCGCGGGGCAGAACGTGTCCCCACCACGGCGATCTTTTCAATATTGTCAGACGCTGCAGCCTGCTGCTCATCGGCAAGCGCCTGTGTACTGGCTAACGACCCCGTTAACGCCAACGAGATGGCAAAGCTAAGCGCACTCACGCCAAAACCTTTATTCTTATTTGTTGTCATCATATTTCCCGCATAATTTTTGTTATATTTCGCCATCATTCGCGCCTAAAACACACGAACCACCACAGGCGTTCCCCAGAGTGAAATAAAAACATTTCATTTACACTTCTATAACAAACAAGAAATAATTGCTAATACTAATTGTTCTAAATAAGTCAGATAGGCCATAAGCCACTAACTCGAAAATGTGAACAATAGTAATGATTTCACGACAAAAAACTAAAAATAATAGCCATTAAAGCTCAAACAGCCACTATAGAACAATTACTCAAAACATGATAAAAATTTAACTAATATTTAACTTATACCTCTAAATGAATAATTGAGTTCATCCACGATGCAGTGTTAGGTATGCAGTGCCTGGCCACTCAAAATTTTTTTAGCGAAATATCGTGACCCAGGCTAAACTAGCGGAACAGGCACCAACACGGAGTGGGGAAAATGAGTTGTAAGCACCAAGGGGTAGCCGATGCCCATGTGGACTTTTTACCTGAGAATAAACTGCTACTGAACGCCGTAGGAGAAGGGATATACGGTTTCGATCTCGAAGGCAATGCGGTGTTTATCAACCCAGCAGCGGAGCGGATGACAGGCTGGAAAGCTGAGGAGCTACTGGGTAAAAATATCCACGACTGTCACCACCATAGTCATGCCGACGGCAGCCCCTATCCCCAGGAAGAGTGCCCAATCTATAACACGCTGCACGATGGCATCGCACGGGAGATCAGCCATGATCTCTTCTGGCGCAAGGATGGCAGCAGCTTCCCTGTACATTACACCTCTACCCCAGTGTACAAACAGGACCGTCTCATCGGCGTGGTCGCGATATTTCGCGACATCAGCATTCAGAAGCAGACCGAAGCCTCGCTCAGAGAAGCGCTGAAACAGGTGCAGGCACTATCGGAGAAGCTGGCTAACGAAAATGATTATCTGCTGACCGAGCTGGCCAGCCACAGACAAGAGGTCAATATATCGGGTGAGAGTGAGGCAATACAGTCACTTATCGATCAGATCAAGTTAGTGGCCAACACCAATAGTACGGTACTGATCAACGGTGAAAACGGTACGGGTAAAGAACTGGTTGCCCGCAACATACACGCGCTGAGCGATCGCAGCCATCAGCCCTTGGTCAGTGTCAACTGCGCCGCATTCTCGCCAACACTGCTTGAGAGTGAGCTGTTTGGCCATGAAAAAGGTGCCTTTACCGGGGCCACCAGCCGCCGCAAAGGCCGTTTCGAACTGGCGCATCGAGGCACACTGTTTCTCGATGAGGTGGCCGAACTCTCCCTCGAGGCGCAGTCTAAGCTGCTTAGGGTGATCCAGGAGCAGGAGTTTGAACGCGTGGGCAGCAGCACTCCCATCAAGGTCGATATCCGCCTGGTGACAGCGACCCATCACGACTTGCTTAAACGCGTCGAACAGGGATTGTTTCGCATGGATCTCTACTATCGTCTCAATGTATTTCCGCTGCATGTACCGCCGCTTCGCGAGCGACTCGAAGATATCCCTCTATTAATCAAAGATATTGTGTCCAATCTGAATCTTAAGTTAGGTAAGAAGATAAAGGGGGTCAGTAAGCAAGGGCTGCAACACCTAATGGCTTATCACTGGCCCGGCAACGTACGAGAGCTGCAAAATGTGATCGAACGTCAAAGCATACTCTGCCACGGACAGATTTTGCAGATCCCCGCACTGCAGGCCGAACCTGCGCCCGAGGATAAGGGAGAATTTCAAACCCTTCAGCAGGTTGAGGCCGCCCACATTCGCCGCACCTTAAAACGCCTCAACTGGCGGATCTCCGGGCCCAATGGCGCCGCTAATGTTCTTGGCCTGCCAGCCAGTACCCTAAGATCCCGCATGCAAAAACTCGGAATAAAGCGCCCGGGATAATAGCGCCACACAACCTGTAAATTAGCGATATATCGCCAAAGCACGATATATCGCTAACACCTACTACAAACTAAAAAATTAAACCTATACTTTTCAATGTATTACATAGTATAAAAACTTGGTTTCCTCCTTGCATTAGCTCCGGGTAATCCCTTAAGCAAGAGTTTGGAAATTCAATGAGTCAAGATCTTAGCCGTAACGCCGCCCTCGCCTCGCCCCAGGCCAAACAGGGCACTGCAATCCCGGTCGTTAACCTGCCCGCCAAGCCAGGAAAAATCCACATCAAAGAGCAAAAGGGTCGCTATCAACGCCTGCGCACCGGCCTCAACAGCCTGCTTATCCTCTTTTTCTTCCTGCTCCCCTTTATCCCCTATCAAGGACGCCAGGCGATCCTTTTGGATGTCGAGCGCCAGGAGTTTCACTTCTTTAGCCTAACCCTATGGCCGCAGGATTTTACCCTGTTGGCCTGGCTGTTTATCATCGCCGCCTTCGCCCTCTTCTTCGTCACCGTGTTCTGGGGGCGTGTCTGGTGCGGCTACCTCTGCCCACAGACCAGTTGGAGTTTTGCCTTCGTCTGGATAGAGAGGCAGATTGAGGGCAACAGTAACAAGCGTCACGCCCTGGACAAGGCGCCCTGGCACCTAGAGAAGCTCCTCAAACGCACCGCCAAGCACCTCGCCTGGGGACTAGCAGCGCTGATCACAGGTTGTGGTTTTATCGCCTACTTCATCCCGGCGAACGAACTCTATGTACAGATTTTTACCCTCAGCGGCAGCTTCTGGGTGAGCGCCTGGGTCTGGTTCTTTGCGCTATGCACCTACCTCAACGCAGGTTGGATGCGCGAGCAGATGTGTCTGCACTGCTGCCCCTACGCCCGCTTTCAGTCTGCCATGTTCGACGCCAACACACTGACGGTCTCCTATGATGCTGCCCGCGGTGAGTCACGCGGTCCGAGAAAACGTAAACAGGCCACCGACCTTGGCGACTGCGTCGATTGCAATCTGTGTGTCGATGTCTGCCCCACAGGCATAGATATTCGAAACGGACTGCAATATGAGTGCATCAACTGCGGTGCCTGTGTCGATGCCTGCGATCAAACCATGGACAAATTTGGCTATGCCAAGGGATTGATCCGCTATGCCAGCGAAAATGAGTTACAGGGCAAGCAGGTGAAACGCTTCTCGTCCTTTAAATTTGTCGGCTATGGTGTGGCGGTGCTGATTATGCTGAGTGTATTTGCGCTGGATCTCTATCGCCATCAAAGCATAGATCTCAATGTGATACGTGACCGTCAGAGCCTATATCGAGAGGTGGGCAATGGTCGCATAGAAAACAGCTATACGCTGAAGATCCGCAACAAGACCCAGGAGGATCACCATTATCTTATTGCCCTAACTGGCACTGACCACCACAGCATCGCCAAAGAAACAGCGCAAAAGGTGTTGATCAAGGCGGGTGAGCAACTGAGTTATCCGGTGACAGTGTACGAGCAAAAACAGCCCGATTTCATTGGCACTAAACTGCAAAAGCAGACTATCGACTTTACCGTCACCAACCTGAGTAGTCCCAAGGATAAGGTCTCTCAATCGAGTCCTTTCTTTAGTCTGAGTCCCTTCTAACAAGACCAAGTAGGTAACGGCCCAAACGCGCTTCCCCTTAGCCGGGGCCGTTACACTCCTAAGGCGATGAAAAGGTTAACACCTGAGTATGCAGCCCTAAGCGAGTATGCCTCTCTACTTATGTTTTAGCGCCTATACTTCCCATCGGCCTCACCACATGGTCAGACCAGATAAACACTCCGCAATAAGAAAATCACTTTTTATTCAGCAAGATATTAGTTAAACAAGCGTTTTATTTTCTTCCGGTTATGGTTGACCTAGGCGAATTTTTAGCACAGTCTAAACACTTGTTTGATTGAGACTCTACGATAACGCTGACAATAATAATCAAAGGAGAAGCGTCCATGGATTATGATTCGTATACCCATGTCGATCTGGACAAATATGGCTCACTGATCGATCTGATCGAAACCGCTGCTAAGCGCTTTGGCGATAAGACAGCCTATGTCTGTCTGGGTAAAGCCAGCAGCTTTGCCGATATAGAACGCGACTCCCGCTACTTCGCCGCCTACCTGCAACAACATACCCAGCTGAAGGCTGGCGACAAAATTGCCATCCAGCTGCCCAACATTACCCAATTTGTTATCGCCGCCTATGGGGCGCTAAGAGCCGGAATGGTATTGGTCAACACTAACCCCCTCTATACCCAAAGGGAGTTGATCCATCAATACAATGATTCTGGAGCAAAGGCCTTGGTGGTGCTTAGCGATCTGCTACCGACACTGGAGCAGGTGATCCCAGCCACCCAAGTTGAGACCCTTATCGCCACCCATGCCCTCGATCTCATCGCGCCTCAGCCCCTTGTCGACAGCCCGTTGGCCCCCGTGAGTTTTGAGCAGGTGTTAACCCTGGGCAGCCAATCTGATTATCGCCAAGTTAAGGTGGCGCAAGAGAGCCTGGCGGCGCTGCAATACACAGGTGGCACCACAGGCCTGTCGAAAGGCGCTATGCTGAGCCACAGCAACCTGCTGGCCAATATGCTGCAGGTACAATCACGCCTGTCCAGTAAGTTTGTCGAGGGCGAAGAGATCTTCATCGCACCATTACCCATCTATCATATCTATGCCTTTATGGTGAATTTTGTCTACTTTGAACAGGGCGGCTGTAGCGTACTCATCCCAAATCCGAGAGACATCAGCGCTTTGATCCAAACCATGTCACAGCATGCGTTTACCGGATTCGCCGGACTCAACACCCTGTTTGTTGGCCTGTGCCATCAAAAGGCCTTTCAAGGACTGGATTTCAGCCACCTTAAGATCACTATCTCCGGCGGCACAGCACTGACCCAGGCAGCAGCATCCATATGGCAAACCACTACAGGCTGCACCATCTCCGAAGGCTATGGTTTGTCAGAAACCTCCCCCGTGGTCTCGCTCAACGCCCCCGGCCTTGAGTGTCTTGGCACCATAGGCCGCCCCGTGATTTACACTCAGGTCAAGATCATCGACGCCAATGAACAAGAGGTCCCCCACGGAGAGGTCGGCGAGCTGGCAGTCAAAGGTCCGCAGGTGATGAGAGGCTACTGGCAAAAGCCGGACGAGACCGCCAAGGTGATGACCCAGGACGGCTTCTTCAAGACAGGAGATATTGCCCTGGCCACTGATAATGGGATGCATAAGATAGTGGATCGCATGAAAGATATGATCAATGTCTCCGGCTTTAACGTCTACCCTAACGAGGTGGAAGATGTGCTATCGGCCCATGAGAGCGTACTGGAATGTGCTGTCATTGGCGTCGAAGATAGCCGCAGCGGCGAGGCCGTTAAGGCCGCCATCGTGCTGAGAGACCCTAAATCTGATCACCAGATGACCCAAGAGGCGCTGCTAGCGCATTGCCGCGAGCAATTGGCAGGTTACAAGGTGCCGAAGATTTTCGAATTTATGGCCGCCTTACCTAAATCGACCGTGGGCAAAATACTACGCAGAGAGCTAAGACAATAGGCCGGGCATCACGCCGGGGGTTCTCTCAACGCCCGGCGCTGACCTCACCTTTGCTCATCCCGGCCAGATAAGCGCTTGGGTATCAAAGCCCAGCGCCTTGGCCTGATTAATAAAATCCTGCTTTAAGCTCTCATCTATCTCTGGACTGCGCGCCAGCAACCAGAGGTAATCTCGGTTGTAGCTGGTCACAAAAGCGTATTGGTAATCGCTGTCTAATCGGTAGATCACATAGGCACCATAAAAGGGGCCGAAGAAGGAGACCTTAAGATGACCAATATCTGAACTCTCGACAAAGTAGGCCTTGCCTTCGGCAACTTTCCAGCTTTTATCCGCCGCCGAGTAGCCACGGTTGATCACACTGACACCACCATCATCACGCAGTTGGTATTCTGCGCTCACCTGGCTGAGGCCGCGCTCGAAGCCATGATCTAAACGGGCGATCTCATGCCAGGTGCCCAGATATCTTGAGAGTTCAAATCCCTCAATCGGCGCTATGCCCTTGGGCGCGCTAGTACAGCCACTCAAAAAAGTTAACAGACAAACCAAGCTCAGGGTTAACGGCCATTTCATTTGGATACTCCAATTATTGAGGTGTGCTTGAAAAATCATATCTTTAAAGCAATACGCAGCGATTTTCCCTAAGGTTCACTAGGGGCTAAATGGCTTTCCTATCGCACTTTTATTGGGCCTTCAACTCTTGTTCTCCCTAAGCGTTAGCCCGCTCACAAAGTATAAATTTTAACCAACAAATCACTATTCTTTAACTAAGGTGCCCTTAGAATGAGTAATACCATTAGAAAAAACTCATTAAAAGGTGTACCCCAGATGCGATCCTTTACTCTACCCCTTACCCTCATACCCTTTGCTCTTTCTGGATTTATGTTAGCGGGCTGCGGCGGCTCAGACGATAACACCCCACCAGAACAAGTTGTTAGCACCGGCAGTGTAAGTATTGCCATTTCAGATGCCCCCATGAGTCAGGTCAGCCGGGTCGAGTTGGTGCTCGACAAATTGGTGATGACCGATGCTCATGGCCAAGTACATAGCCGGGATATGGCTCAACATAGGTTTAATCTGCTCGATTACCAAGGTAAAGAGAGCCACAAAGTGATCGATGGCCTCGAACTTCCTGCAGGCCAATATCATGATGTGCATTTCACCTTAGTCAACGGCGATCAGGCACAAGGCTGCGCCATTGAGAACGGTCAGGGCTTACACCCCTTGATGATAGAAAATGGCCACCTTCCTATGGCGAACTTTACCCTAGGTGAACATCAGCACCTTAACCTGACGATGGAGATTGATCTCTACCAGTCGATGCACTTCTCCGACGGCCAATATCAGCTCAACCATCACGGCGTCTACTCTATAGACAATGAAACCATGGGCCATCTGTTCGGTGAGATGGACTCTCAATGGATTGCAGACTGCGAGACCCAAAACGCCGATAACGCACCAGAGGGCGGTCAGTTCTACCACATGGCCTACCTCTACTCCAATGAAGTGACTAACATCTCGCAGATGGGCGACATAGTTCAGGACCGCAGCGATGGTCTCTTCTCGCCGGTAGCCATCTCCCCCGTACGCCAAGACATCAATGGCAACTGGTTCTTTGCCATGGGATATCTGCCTTCGGGAAGCTACAGGGTGGGATATACCTGCCTGGGACACCTGGATGATCCAGCCCAAAACGATATGACTCAAGGCGCATTTAGCCTGTTTGAGGATGGCGGAGAGATCACCGTTGAAGATGGTGGCAGAGAAACACGCCATCAGTGTGGTCGCGGCCACGGCGGCCACAGAGGCTAATTCATAGGCTAGTAGAAAAGGGCAAACACCTGCTGTTTGCCCTTAAATCTATCAGCCCCTGTCCGCTAGGACTCTTCAGTCAGCAGCTGCAAGCTGGCGAACTCCCGATACAGGCTGTTGCCCTGCATCAACTCACCATGGGTGCCACTGGCCACCAATTGCCCCTTCTCCATCACCAAGATGCGATCGGCATTGAGCACGGTCGACAACCTGTGGGCGATAATCAGGGTGGTACGCCCCTGCATCAGACGATCCAGCGCCTGCTTAACTTTCTGTTCGCTCACCGCATCCAGGGCACTGGTCGCCTCATCCAGCAGTAGTACGGGACGGTCTGCCAAAATCGCTCTGGCGATGGCGATACGTTGCTTCTGCCCACCAGATAAACGCACGCCGCGCTCACCCAGATAGGTCTGATAACCTTCTCGAAACTCGCGAATAAACTCATCGGCGCGGGCGGCGATACAGGCCTGAACCACCTCTTCTAAGCTGGCATCGGGGCGGCCATAACGCACATTTTCCAGCACGCTAGTGGCAAAGATCACCGACTCCTGCGGCACTAAGGCATATTGCTGGCGCAGCTCTTGGGGACGCAGGCTGGCAATGTCGATGCCATCGAGTTCAATCACACCGCTGCTGAGCACATAGAAGCGCTGTAGCAGTTCAAACAGGGTGCTCTTACCGGCGCCGCTAGCCCCCACCAGGGCCACCCGCTCACCGGGGCGAATATGCAGGTCCAGACCGCGGATCACCTCATCATTATGTTCACTCTCTCCCTGACCCTCGGCGGCCTCCCGATAGGCAAAGCGTACCTGTTTTAACTTGAGCTCACCGCGCACCTTAGCGGGCAGCAACTTAGGATGAAGCGCTTGAGGAATGTCTATGGGTGTATCCACCAGCTCGATCAACCGCTCGGTAGCCCCGGCGGCGCGCTGGATCTCGCCAATCACTTCACTGATGGTCGCTACGGCGCCCGCCACCATCACGGCGTAGAACATAAAGGCCGACAATTCACCCGGGGTGATCGCCTGTGCCATCACATCTTTTGCCCCCACCCAAGTGATCAAGGCAATAGCCAAGATACTGAGAAACATCACCAAAGAGATCAAAATCGCGCGGTACTTGATGCGCCCTTTAGCAGCAGCCATCACCTCCTCGACCCGCTCGGCAAACAGCTGCCTGTCGCGATCCTCATGGCAATAGGCTTGTACCGTGTGGATCTCGTGCAATGACTCATCTACATAAGCGCCGAGATCCCCCACCTTATCCTGACTGCGGCGCGACAGTTCACGCACCTTGCGGCCAAAGAAGAAGATAGGGCCAAGCACCAAGGGCACCGCCAGCAATACTAAGGCGGTAAGCTTAAGGCTAGTGATCGCCATCATCACCAGGCCGCCGACCACAGTCACACTGGCCCGCAGCGCCATAGAGAGACTCGAACCCACCACAGATTGCAGCAAGGTCGCATCGGCGGTAAAGCGCGAAATCACCTCACCGGTGCGCAATTTGGCGTAAAAACCTGGGGAGAGCTCAAGCAGATGGTTATAAACCTTAAGCCGTATGTCGGCGCTGACCCGCTCCCCTAACCAAGTCATCAGATAGAAACGACAGAAGATGGCAGAGCTGCTTAGCGCTGTAATCCCAATCACCAGCAAGATGATCTCGTTTAGGCGGTCGCCGTTATCCCTAAGAAACCCCTCATCCACCATGAGGCGCACACCTTGTCCCAGTGACAGCCAGGCCAAGGACCCGATAAACAGAAAGAGAATAGCGGCCACCACACGGCGACGGTAAGGGCGTAAGAAGCCACCAATCCAGGGCAGCACGGCCCGCTTGGTATTTGAGGATCTGCTTTGAGTAACCTCAGCGGCAAGTGGTTGAGACAAGCAAGCCTTCCTTAGATTAAGCGATTTAGGGCAATTAGCTGACAGAATAACAAAACCCGCCATGAAAAGCGGGTTTTGTTTCTAGCCTAATGCTGACTGACAAGGACTCGCTAGAACCAGGTGAGGCCTATGCTAATTACTACGCCAGTGATCAGTAGCAACATCAAGCAGTAACCCATAATATCCCGCGCCTTCAAGCCCGCGATCGCCAGTACCGGCAGCGCCCAGAAAGGTTGGATCAGATTGGTCCAGGCATCACCCCAGGCGACCGCCATCGCCACCCGCGCCACATCTGCGCCCAAGGCCTCGGCCGCAGGGATCATGATAGGCGCCTGCACCGCCCACTGACCGCCCCCTGAGGGTACGAAGATGTTAACAATCCCGGCGCTGATAAAACTCCAAAACGGCAGGCTGTTGGCACTGGCGATAGCCACAAAACCGGCAGAAATACTCTGGGCCAGCCCTGACTGCACCATAAGGGCCATGATCCCCGCATAGAAGGGGAACTGGATCACTATGCCTGCGCCACCTTTAATCGCCTCATTCAGGCTCTGCAGTAAACTACGGGGCGTTTGATGCAAAATAATGGCGAGGAACAGAAACAGATAGTTGACGATATTAAGATTCAGCTTACCACCGGCGGCAAAGAAGTAATGCCCCAGGTAGGCAAGACCCAATCCCCCCACTGCCCAGGCAAGCAAACGGCTATTTTCCAAATGATCGGCAGGCCGAACAATGGCCTCTTTTTCGGCTTCGGGTTCTGCTAACTTGTCCCTGTCGACATAGATACTCTCCTCGTCGCTTGGCAGCATGAAGCGGTTAACCAGTGGGATAAGCACGAATAGGATCGCCACCAAGGCCAGATTAAACCCGGCGAAGATAGTGTGCTCTGTGGCTATGATGCCTATCTTATCCTCGGCAAAGTGCCCCTTGGTCGCTATGGTCAGGGGAATAGAGCCCGCTAAGCCGGCGTGCCAAACCACAAAGCCCGAGTAGGCACTGGCCACCAGCAAGCGGTAGTCCACCTTAACCTGACGCGCCAAGGCCTTGGCAAACAAGGCGCCCACCACCAGGCCAAAACCCCAGTTAATCCAGCTGGCCATCAGGGACACTAAGGTCACCAAAATGATCGCCTGGGGAGCGCTCTTGGCCAGGCCGGCAATTTTATCGAGCAGGCGCTTGATAGGTGGCGAGCTGGCAAGCATGTAACCCGCCACCAGCACCAGCAGCATCTGCATGGAGAAGCTGAGCAGCGACCAAAAGCCTTGGCCCCAATAGGTCACCAGTTGCACAGGGCTCTGCTGCTCCACCAGCATAGCAGCGCCAAACACCAGCAGCGTCAGCAGCAACACAAAAATATAGGGGTCGGGTAGGTAACGATCGACCAGTTTTACCAGAGGTTGAGCGGCCTTATTGAGCATATTCTTATCCTTGATTGCTTAGTATTATTTATTGATTAGCCGCGATCAGGTTAAGCGATATCTAAACAAAATCATATTCATACTATCGTATAGGGTCATCGGCAACTCCTGGATTCATTGCTATATCCCCCCTCCTTCCTACACCTTCTCATGTTATAGTGAGGCCACAATTCACCACCTTAAGATGTTATGGCCCAGCAGTTTTCCACCGAGACCAAAGATGAAGCCTTAAAAATTGCCAAGGCGACCCAAAAGCCGGGACAAACCAAAGAGCAAACCAAGCTGATTGCCCAGGGGATAGAAAAGGGAATTGCCGAATACAAGAAACGTCAGAAGAGTAAGGCAAGAGACAGGGATAAGGCGCGTAAACAAGAACTTAAAGCCAAACAGCGTCAGCAGCACGACACAGACACCGAAGCGCCATCGCCAGAGGCCAGGCAGGTGAATATTCTGCCCTGGCTACTGCTTGCCCTCAGCTGGGTTGGTTTTATTTGTGCCTACCTGCTCAATCATTAAGGCGGCACTATGACTGCTAGGGCGATATCACGCCTGCGTTAAGGACTGGGCGATCTCCTCGATATGGGCCTTCACCCAGCGCTTATCGATAGGTCCCCAGTCATTCAGCCGATAGTAACCGGCGTTATGACGCTCGCCATCCTGCACGAAGGTGCAGCTAATGCCTATATCCCCAAGGGCGGCAATGGCATCTTGCAGGGTACGCCGAGGCATAGAGGTCGCTTTATTGAGCGACAACAGGTTATGCTGTTCAGCATCAATCAAATGGGCCAGATAGAGCTTTCTCATGAAGGCAATTTTCTGCTTAGATAACTCGGGGCTCAAGGCTTCCTCTCTTCTCTAACTTATTACCACAATTAGTATTCTTACTCTTGTAACATAAAAGATTCATCACATACAGGCGCAAAGTGCTGACGCCGCTGATAAAAGTGATATAGTCATTCATCAACAGCACTCAATCGCCACTTGGTAGGATAACAAATGGAAGATGTGACTCCTCAACAAGCGACCTCTGCACCGATACGGCAACGCCTGGACAGCTCTGATTGGCTCAATATTGATGAGCTGCCACTGACCCAACTCAAACAGGCCTATATTCAGCAGGTACAGATAGAAAGCCTGCTGATCTTCACGCCGCTACTGATCATCGCCCCTATCGCCAGCATATTGCTCAACCTGCCCGGCAGCCTGATCATCGCCCTAAGTACGCTACTGCTTATCCTGGCAGCCACAGTCGGCTATTGCCGTTATCGCCACGCCCTCTCTATCGCCTACGGCGTATTTGAACATGAGTTTGTCATGCAAAAAGGGCTAATTTGGCACAAGAAGACCGCCCTTCCCTATACACGACTGCAACATGTCAGCCTCTCTCAAGGGCCGCTGGAACGCTACTTTTCGCTGCATACCCTCAAGTGCTTCAGTGCTGGCAGCGGCAGTGCCGAAATCAGCCTACCAGGACTGGATACCCAGGAAGCTGAGCCGCTACGCAGACACCTGCTGGCCAAGGCTTCGTTAAGCCAGCAAGGCTCAGACGAGAAGGAAGCCTAAGCTGATGAATACTAGGTTTGCCCAGTGGGCCAGCCTCTCTCCCTGGTCTATCATCAGCTTTAGTTTTGGCGGTCTCAAGCAACTGTTGACCAATGGCTACGCCCTGATCCCGCTGGTCTATACCGGGTGGCAGCAGGGTTTTAACTCCCCTTGGGTACTCTTGGTCGCGTTAGGCGTTTGTCTGCTTACTTTAAGCTATGCCAGCCTGCAATGGGCCTGGTATCGATATCGATTGCAAGACGCCAAGTTGGGGATCCGTCAGGGATTGATCTTTAAACGGGCGCAGGAAATTCCCCTTAACAAGATTCAGAATGTCCGCCTGGAACAGCCGCTCTATTTTCGCCCCCTTGGCCTCTATAGCTTGGTGGTGGAAACCGCGGGTTCCAAACGAGACGAAGCCGTACTCGCCGCCGTCAACTATCGCCAGGCGATGCAGCTCAAAAGAGAGCTGTTTAGGGCGCATACACAAAAGCAGTCACCAATAGAACAACAGGTTAAGACTCAACTCAACCATGAAATACCAAAAGAAGGCTTAGTGATCGCCAAAGATCTTAAGGCATTAATGATCTTCGGTCTGTACCAAAACAACCTCATCTGGCTGTCACTGATCTCAGGCTCTATTTTGGGACAGATAGATTGGGAAAACCTGCAGCACAATGCGCTGGTGCAAGGGCTGCTGCACTGGTATCAGACCCATATCGCTACCGGGCTTGGCTATCAGGCGCTATTTATTCTTGTCACTTTGACGCTTGTCTACCTCTTGCTATCGCTGATCTCCATGGCATCTTCGGTGCTCAAGTATTACCCCTATCGTCTCAGCTTACGTCAAGGGACACTCCACAGAACCGGCGGAGTATTGGCCAAACAACAAGATGCACTGCGCCTGCACAGGGTCCAGACAGTGCGTTTCGAGCAACCCGCTATCGGCCGCCTGTTACAGCGCTGGACGGTGCATTTCGAGCAGGTGAAGGGCAATGAGGTAGAGCAGCTCGCCAAGCGTCACCTGCTGATCCCCAGCATGACCCAAGGCGACATAGCAGAGATGCTGCCCAGACTCGATGACCTGGCGACTAAGGCAAATCGCTTGCCTTCAGCTTTTCAGGGGATCCACATCGGCTGGTTTTGGCGCCGCGCCTTGCCGCTGGCACTCCTTCCTCTACTGCTAACCCCCATCACAGGTTTTACGCCCTTTACCCAAATTGTGTATGGCTTAACCCTATTGTCGCTAATCGGCCTGTATCTGCACTATCGCCAGTGTGGTTATCATCTCGAGGGAGATGACTGCTGGATCCACAGCGGCATATTGGGTCAATCCTGGCAGTTGGTTCCCTTGATAAAAACTCAGGATGTCAGTATCTCACAGACACCGGGGCAAAAACGCAACGCGCTGGCCACCTTGCATTTAGGGCTTGCGTCAGGACCTTTGGTGATCCCCTATATTCCGCTGACAGAGGCTAGATTGATTGCCGAAACCGCGTTAAGTTTAACCAGGCAAGATCCCAAAAACTGGATTTAAGGAGCACAAATGAACCGGATAAGCCATACGCCTGACGAGATACTCAAGTTTTGGTTCGAGGAGATTGAGCCTAAAGCCTGGTTTGCAAAAGATCTGGCGTTTGACCAAGGGATCAAAACGCGCTTTGGCGAGCTGCTTACTCAGGCAATCAATGGCGAACTCTATCACTGGCGCACCACACCTCAGGGGCGTCTGGCTGAGATCATAGTGCTGGATCAATTTAGCCGTAACATCCACAGGGACACGCCCCTGGCATTCGCCGCCGATCCCATGGCATTAGCCCTGGCCCAGGAAGCGGTCGCCGCTGGTGTCGACAAACAGTTGCAACCTAAGCAAGTTCCCTTTCTCTATATGCCCTATATGCACAGCGAGTCCAGGGCAATTCATGAGGTAGCTCTGATCCTCTTTAACCGTGAGGGTGCCGAGAATAACCTGGCATTTGAACAGCGACATAAGGCGATCATCGACCGATTTGGCCGTTATCCCCATCGCAACGCCATTTTAGGACGACAATCGACCCAAGAGGAGCTGGCGTTTCTCGCCGAGCCCGGCTCAAGCTTTTAACCCATAGGGATTAAGGAGTACCCATGGAGATCACCCTGGCCCACGGCCTCTTGCTGTTAGTCACCGGCTTTATGGCCGGTATCATTAATACCTTGGCTGGTGGCGGCTCCAACTTGACCCTGCCCGCACTCATGGTGATGGGCATGCCCGCCGAGGTGGCCAATGCCACCAATCGCGTCGGCGTCACTGTGCAATCGATCACCGCCATGATAGGTTTTCATAAGCATGGCAAGCTGGATACCGACGACAAGGGCCCTATTTTACTGCCCACTATTGTCGGCGGATTTATTGGTGCGGGCGCCGCCGCCTACGCCCCCAGCGAGTTGATCAAACCCCTGCTACTGGGCACCATGCTGCTAATGGCCTTTATCATACTGGTGCGCCCGGCCATCATCTCCCCCGAACTGGGCACCCCGGTTAACAAGATGAGCCAGACCCCCAAGGCCTGGTTTTGGCTGACGCTAGCCGGGATCTACGGCGGATTCGTGCAGGCTGGCGTTGGCTTTGTCCTCCTGGCCGCCTTGGCGGGTAGCCTGAGATATGATCTGGTCAGAGCCAATGCCTTAAAGGTGTTCTGCACCTTGTTTTTTACCTTGGCCTCACTGCTGGTGTTTATCTATGAAGATCTGATTCTCTGGTTACCCGGTTTAATTTTAGCGGCAGGGACTATGGTGGGCGCTCATCTGGCGGTGAAACTGGCCATTAAGGTCAGTCCAAATGTGTTGAAGTGGTTTCTGTTTTTAATGACGCTCTGCGGCAGTATCGCCGCCATGCTTCACTAACACTCAGATAGATTAGTTGCGCCAATCTATCATATAGCTGACAACCCCAGCTTGCTCACAGCGCCATACCCGCACCGCCACTGATGGCTTGAGTACACCGGGGGAAAGCTCCAGCGTCTTCCAGTCGGGGCGGGTAAACAGGCCGCCGTTTAAGCGCATCTGCTCCAGCTGATAGGCAATATTCAACCTTTCTATGGTGCCATCGAGGGTACGAATGCCAAAATCTATCTGAGTTTCGCTCCTGTGATAATTAAACACCTCCCCCTGCCAGGAGGTAAGATGGTTGCGATCGCAAGGAACAAAATCGGGGGCGCGCAGCCGCTCGCCAAAACAGGGCGTTCCCCAAAAGTAAAGGCCTATGGCGAGAGTCCATAGGCCCTGTTTCAGCACAGAACTAGGCATATCCTTATTTCGCCTGCCAGCGGTAGAAACCACTCAACATATCGGCACGTTCAGACTGGCCCTGGGTAAACTCGACCATGCAGCTATCGTCGGTATAGTCCATGAAGTTATAGATGGGGTCGTCACCGGCGTCGCGCCTACAGGTGTCGCGCCCCGTGGGGCAGCCGTAAGCTGCTGAGCGCTCGGCTGGTGTATCCCCAACCTGATCCCCTCCACCATTACAGCCGCCCTGGAAGGTGTGGTACAAGCCCAGCCAATGACCCACCTCATGAGTGGCAGTATCCCCCTCGTTGTACGGCGCCGCAGTGCCGCCTGGCAGAGATTGATTCAGGATCACAATCCCATCATCGTTTGGGTTACTGGCATAATCGGTAGGAAAAGTTGCCCAGCCCAGCAAGCCGCCACCAGGGTTGGACACATAGATATTCAGGGTCTCGGCGTTACCCGCGTGCAGTGTTTGCTTCATATCACGCTCGGCACTGGTGCCCGGCCCAGCGGTATACCAAGCATCATTTTCTGTCGTTGTGGTACCCTGCAAGGTAAAACTGAACTTAGTATCGAAGCCGCTTCCGCCGCCCGCACCAGAAAAGGCATCGTTAAGCACGTCTATCTGATCCTGTATCAAGGAGTGGACATAGCCATCGCCGCTGCTGCTCACGATAACATGCACGTAAACAGGAATATTGTAACCTACCGGGGTGTATGGGTCGCTCGAACCACCACCACCGTTGCCACCACCGCCGCCATTGCCGTTACCAACGCCGCTAGGTTTCTTTAAGGCTTTCAGGTGCTCATTAAGTAAGCGCACCTCAATATCTGAGGGGGTACGGGTACCACAACGCAGGAAGGCGGCGTTAGCATGGGCATGGTCAAATGCGGGCGTCGTGCTCGTCCTTGCCAGTTCTTGATCGGCTTGAACCAAACTGCTTACTGATATCAACAGCAGAGTGGTTAGCAGTATTACGCTTCTTCTCATGACAGCCTCACCTTAAAATCAGATCCAGTTCACATAACTGAGTATAGGAAAAGCCGGCGAACTTGCGAACAAAGGCGCTTTTCTCCACGGCCTGGCGGTTTTCTTTAATTTCTCTTTACACTCCACACAAATGTAAATGATAACCATTACTATTTAAGCTGATGCTTTTTTTGGGTATCCTTTGTTGCGTTAATTTGGACGGCATGCCGAGCCTCAACGGCTTGCACGACTCCTCACTATTCCTCTTTCGCTAAGATGACGACAGATCATGAAACTAAAGCCTATTTCGCTCGCAATCTTCTGTGCCCTAAGCATGACTTCCATGCCTGGCCATGCAGAAACCCAAACCGCTCAGACAAACCAAGAAAAGCAACAGGTCGATGAACAGATCGAGAAGATCGAGGTTCGCGGACGCTATGTGCAAGGCTACAACGCCCATTCAGTTGGCGGCGCCTCACGGCTGGATCTGGCCATTGTCGACATTCCTCAGTCTGTCTCGGTGATCACAGATGCACAGCTCGACGACTTCCAGCTCAATGACATCAACAGCGCCCTGGACAGTGCGACAGGTATCAATGTTGAGCGTATCGAGACCGACCGCACCTACTACACGGCGCGCGGATTCGACATCACCAACTTTCAGATAGACGGCGTCGGCCTGCCGCTCACCTCGGGTAACAACCATGCCGACGAAGACACCGCCATCTATGATCGCATCGAGGTGATCCGCGGCGCCAACGGCCTGATGACGGGCGTGGGCAATCCCTCTGCCACGGTCAACTTTATTCGTAAGCGCCCAACGGCTGACAATCAGCTTAATCTGCAGGCCAGCTACGGCAGCTTCAACAACCTTAGGGTGGAGGCCGATGCCAGTGGCCGCCTTAACGACACCTTTGACGGGCGCGTGGTGGCAGTGAAACAGACAAAGGAGTCTTACCTCGATCGCTACGAGACAGATAAGAGCGTGCTCTATGCCTTCCTGGAGGCTAACCTGAGCGACGACACCAGCCTGTCGGTCAGCCACAGCTACATCAACAACGATGCTACGGGCAATAACTGGGGCGCGCTGCCGCTCTACTATACAGATGGCAGCCCAACCCACTACGATAGATCCACCAACACCTCGGCCGATTGGTCTAACTGGCAGGTGATCAAGCAAAATACCGTGGTGGAGTTAAGTCACTACTTCGGCAACGACTGGCGTCTACGCGCGACTTACTCTCACAAGAGTACCGATGAAGATACCGAACTTTTCTATGTTTACGGCACGCCCGACCGAGAAACCGGCCTGGGTCTCACCGGCTATGGCAGCGAATACGATCTCGACGAGAGTCATGATCTGGTAGATATCTATGTCGATGGCGAAGTCAGCCTGTTTGGCCGCGAGCATCAGTTGGTCGCCGGGGTGAACTATGCCAAGGTGGACTATATCGACACCTCTTTATATGACTACACCACGGGCAACGGTTTCCCGGCCATGCCAGATCTCAACGACTGGGATGGTAACACGCCCAAGCCCATCTTTGCCGACAGCCCCCGCGGCAGCGACGTCAGCGCTAAGCAGCAAGCCGCCTACTTTACCGGTCGCTTTAACCTGTTCGAGGGCTTCCATCTTATCGCCGGTGGTCGCTTCAATAAGTGGCAGGCCGAAGGGGTCTCCTACAGCAAGCTACAAGATGTAGAAGATAGCCAGTTTATCCCCTACCTGGGCGCCGTTTATCGCATCACTCCTGAATTAGTGGCCTATGCCAGCTATACCGAGACCTTCAAGTCGCAAACCGAGAAGGATATCGACGATAACTTGCTGGCGCCTGTTACAGGTGAAAGTAAGGAGATAGGTCTTAAGAGCGAGCTATTTAATGGTCGCCTTATCGCCAGCCTGGCCTATTTCGACATTCAACAGGTCAATCTGGCCGTGCCAGATCCACGCACTGCGGATCTGCCGCCGACCGACCAGCGCTACATAGGCGCCGATGGCATTAACAGTAAGGGCTATGAATTTGAAGTCGCCGGAGAGGTATTTGATGGCCTCAACCTGAGCCTGGGCTTTACCGACTTCGATATTGATGGTCACGACGAAAACGCCGAGATAGTCGCGGCCTATACCCCAAGCCGCCTGCTCAAATTCGCCGCCACCTACGATGTCGCCGCCATCGAAGGCTTATCGATTGGGATGAACATGCGCTGGCAGGACGATATCTCGCGTCATCAGGGCGTGGTTGGCGATGGCTTTGATAATGCGGGCGAAGAGATCATTACCCGGCAGGACGCGTACGCCATCGTCGATCTTATGGCCCGCTATCAGTTTAACGAGAACGTTCAACTGAGCGTCAACGCCAACAATGTGACCGATGAGAAATATCTCAACAGTCTCTATTGGGCTCAGGCCTTCTATGGCGCTCCCGCAAACTACAGCGCCACCCTTAGCTGGAAGATCTAACCCGACGTAAAAAGGGCATATAGGAAAACCTATATGCCCTTTTTAATAGCAACTCTTTGAATAAATTATCGAATATCTAATTAAACCAGCTCGGCCAACATAGCATCAGAATATTCCACCAGCGGCTGCTTATCGCGCACCCTGGCGACATAGTCTGGGTTGGCGATAAAGGGACGACCAATAGCTAACAGATCGAAGCGTCCATCGGCGATGGCGCGCGCGCCAGTCTCTGCCGTGTAGCTTCCTACGCCCACTAAGGTTTGACCATAATGCGCACGCACATAGTCAGACACTCGGCCATCAAGATAATCAAACTCCATGGCGTCATCGAATATCCCCACATGCAGATAAGCGAGCTGACGAGACTCCAACTGCTTTAAGAAGTAGTCGAACACGGCGCGATCACGGCTGTCACCCTGCATATTAACGTAGGCACCGGGCGATACGCGCAGCGCTGTGCGATCATTGCCGATACGCTTAACGATGGCATCGACCACAGCCAGCGGGAAGCGCGCCATATTCTCTGGCGTACCACCAAACTCATCATCGCGGCGATTACTGTCGTGATGCAAGAACTGATCGATAAGGTAAGCATTAGCGCCATGGATCTCGACGCCGTCGAAACCGGCATCGATCGCATTCGCCGCAGCCTGTGAATAGTCGGCCACCAACTGAGCTATCTCTTCAGTCGTCAGCGCCTTAGGCACCTCATAGGCCAGTTCACGCTGACGTGGCACTGTACCTTCAATCTTAACCGCCGATGGCGCCACTATCTGCCCACCGAAGAAATGTGAGTGCGCCACACGGCCGGTGTGCCACAACTGGGCAAAGATCTTACCGCCTTTAGCGTGAACGGCGGCAGTGACTTTCTGCCAGCCCTGGATCTGCTCTGGGGTAAACAGGCCAGGCGTGTTGGGGTAGCCTTGGCCATCGGGGCGAATAATCACCGCCTCGGAGATAATAAGTCCGGCATCGGCACGGCGAGCATAGTAGTCCGCCATCGCCTGAGTGGGTACCAAGTCATCGTCTGCCAGACAACGAGTGAGCGGCGCCATGAGAATCTTATTGTTAAGGGTAATACTGGCATTAAGCGCATAAGGCTCAAAAAGATTGGCAGTCATATTCGGGTCTCTATCTTGAATGAGCGTTCAAGATAACGCCTGCTTAGGATCAATTCAAGATCTTTTTTGAACGAACATTCAAAATTAAGTACAATGCCCTTTATCGCCCAAGCAACAACACGAAGAGCCAGATGCGCAACGCCGAATTTGATCGCCAGCAGGTACTGAGACAGGCCATGAATGCCTTTATCGACAAGGGCTATGCCAAAACCAGTATGCAAGATCTCACCAAGGCCACAGGGTTACACCCTGGCTCCATCTACTGCGCCTTCGACAATAAGCAGGGCCTGCTGCTTGCGGTCATCGAACAATATGGTCAAGACCGTCACGCCGAGCTAACGGCCTGCTTCAGCTCGTCACTCCCCTTCGTCGAGCAGCTTAAACGCTATTTAGCCGGCATAGTCGATGAGTGTCTGTGCGAGGGCACACCTAAAGCCTGCCTGCTCACCAAGGCCCTAAATGAAGTGGCTGAACAAGATGAGTCGATAAGAGACGCTATTAAGCTACATCTCGACGGCTGGCAACAGACGCTGGAAGCCCAGTTTGAACAGGCTATCGTCAAGGGCGAGATTAAAGGGGATGGCGGCCACCTGGCGCGCTATTTCATCATGGGGATCTATGGGCTCAGAACCTTTGCCCATACCAAACCCGCGCCAGAGGTATTGCACGCTCTGGCGCAGCAACTTCTTCAAGACACCTGCCGCAGTTAGGCTATTTCACTACCATCACTGGGCATTTAGCCTTATTGGCCAACTCCTCGGCCACACTGGGATTAAGCAGATGTGCCAGACCGGTATGGCCGTGGCTGGCGATCACTATCATGCCCACATCATGCTCTTCGGCGTCGAGTAAGATTTGGCCCAGTACGCCACCGGAGCGAACCTCGCTATGGACCTTGAGGTTTGGCGGC
Organism: Shewanella marisflavi; assembly: GCF_002215585.1. Taxonomy (NCBI): domain Bacteria; kingdom Pseudomonadati; phylum Pseudomonadota; class Gammaproteobacteria; order Alteromonadales; family Shewanellaceae; genus Shewanella; species Shewanella marisflavi. Next base: position 858,173 of record NZ_CP022272.1, on the reverse strand, counting down.
ATCTTAATCTTTGCTTCTCTCACCACCTCTCCCAACTTGCCGTTGGCATAGGCATGCAGATGCTGCTCTAGTTCCTCGTTACTCTCCACTACAATCCCATAGTTATGGGCGCCGTAAGGTTCGCTCACCACATGAACGATACGTAGATCGACGCCATAGAGGGTCGCCATCTCAATGGCATAACCCAAGGCGTGTGATGCCGTCTCGGAAAAATCCGTTGGGCACAGTATTTGACGTGTACGCATAGTACACCTCCTCAAATATAGCGTTCGCCGCGCCCCGATTTGGCAGACCCGCTAAGCTAGTTCGGTGCTATCTGAGCACAACTCTATTTCACCACCAGCACGGGGCATTTGGCGCGGTTAGCCACCGATTCAGCCACATTGGTATGCAGAAAATGAGACAAGCCTGTGCGGCCGTGGCTGGCAATCACTATCATGCCTACATTGCTCTCTTCCGCCTCGGCCAGAATCTCGGTAACGGGATCGCCACGACGTATCATGGTCTCGATAGGCAGATTACTATCGAGTTTAGCCAGCAAGGACTTCATTTTTTCGCCGGCTGCCTCTTCCATCGATTTGGCAAGCTCTTCGGGCGTGATAGCCAAGATCTGAAAATTCTCATCACCCATAGGCTGCTCTACCACATGGAGCAGGCGAAATCCCACCTGATAAAGATTTGCCATTTCGATAGCATAAGACAGGGCATGGGACGCCGTGTCAGAAAAATCTGTCGGGCATAAAATTTGACCTTTTCTCATTTGTTACTCCTTAGCACAATCGGCAATCACTTTACTTAAGCATAGCGGATAAAGGTGACACAGGCTTGACAGTTCCCTACCCTTGCAGCGCCCTTTATCACCCTTAACCTTAATACCCAAGTGCTGCGCAAGCCACTACTTAAACTAAGATTAATCGCTAAGCTCAAATCCATTCACCACTGACGAAGATCAAGCACTAAACTGGCTAGAACAACCAGGCGAGCGCGCTCTTTTTATCCTCGAAAAACTTAAACTCACCCGAGGTAAACCAGTTTGCCACACGCGTCATCCACTGCTGCACATCACCCTCACCCACGATGGCAACCCGCTTAAATTCTTTGCCATGTTTTATCCCCAGCTTGAGATCGTCCCAGGCACCATGTAGCGAAATACCATCGAGCTCAGTAATATCGATAAGCGCCAGGATCTCAGGGCTCTCAACCCCGGCCAGGGCAGATTCGAGTAGCGGCGTCATCTGCAGATAATCTTGATGGGTCAACTTGCCGACCGCCTTAAAGGTGAGATAAACATTCTCCTGATTTCGCTCTATACCGATAGCGATACCATGTAACTCAGTGCTCATGACAACCTCCTGCCAAGACAACAAAAGTGCCTAGGGTCTGCTGTAAAAACAAACAGCAAAGCTCAACAGACCCTAACTAAATTTTAGTTTTCATCCCATCACCACGCATTTGATCTAGATCACACTTTGCTCGGATATCGCTCAGGATTTGACCTAACTTCAAGCTTGACATAATATTAGACCGACTAATCAGTCGGTTTTTGAAACACGCCTATGACGCCGTAAAAAATGGCGTCATCGCTTATCAAAGACTTAACGCAGACAGGATGGATAGCCAGATGAATATGCCCGCAAATCTCGACATAAGCCAAAGCCTCAATCAGCTGCTCGCCAGACAGAAGGCAAGCTTTCGTGAGCAAGGGGCGCCATCTAGGCAGCAACGCGAGACACAGCTTATCGCCCTTAAGCAGGCGCTGCTGAGCCATCAACAGGCGATCGTCGATGCCCTCAATGCCGATTATGGCCACAGATCCAGTGATGACAGCCGCATCTCCGACATCATGCCCTGCGTCAACAACATCAACTACACACTGAAAAAGCTCAAAGGTTGGATGAAGCCCAGCCGTCGCCACGCGGGGATTTTATTAGCGCCCGCCAAGGTGCAGGTGCAGTATCAGCCCCTGGGCGTCGTGGGCATCATAGTGCCGTGGAACTTCCCTGTGATGCTCTCCATCGGCCCCTTGATCACGGCGCTTGCGGCTGGCAACCGCGCCATGATCAAGTTGTCTGAATTCACTCCAGAGACCAACAAGGCACTCAAACAGATGCTCGCCGACCTGTTTGATGAGAGTGTGGTTGCCGTTATCGAAGGGCTAGCCGACGTCGCCGCCGCCTTCTCGGCACTGGCCTTCGATCACCTGCTATTTACCGGCTCCACCACGGTTGGCCGCCATGTGATGCGCGCCGCCGCCGACAATCTCACGCCAGTCACCTTAGAGTTGGGAGGCAAGTCACCTGTGATCATCGCCCCGGACATGCCACTGGATACCGCCGTGGAGCGGATGATCTACGGTAAATGCCTTAACGCCGGACAGATCTGTGTCGCTCCCGACTATGTGCTGCTACCTAAAGGCAAGAGCGACGCCTTCGTACAGGCCTTTATCGCCAAATTTAAGCAGATGTACGGTGAGATAGCTGATAACCCAGATTACGGCGCCATCATCAATCCAAGACAATTCGAGCGCCTACAGGCGGTGCTGCAAGACGCCCGCGACAAAGGGGCGCAGATCATCCCAAGCTCTCAGGAAACCCTTACCCCCGACAGCCGCAAGCTGCCGGTACAATTGATCACTGGGGTGAACGAGCAGATGCTCGTCATGCAGGAGGAGATCTTCGGCCCTCTGCTGCCCATCATCGAATATGACAACCTGGCGCAGGCGATCGATTATGTGAATGACCGCCCTCGTCCGCTGGCGCTCTATATCATGAGCTTCGATAGCGATACCCAACAGCGTCTACTCAACCAGACCCACTCGGGCGGTGTGTGCATCAACGAAACCGTATTCCATGTGGCGGCGGACGATGCCCCCTTTGGCGGTATCGGCCCCTCAGGCATGGGCCACTACCATGGCAAGGAAGGTTTCCTCACCATGAGCCACGCCAAGACCATACTGAGCCGTGGCAAGCTCAATACCGGCAAGCTGGTACACCCTCCCTATGGCACTGCCATTCAGCGGCTGCTGATGAAGCTATTTTTACGCTAAAGGTTGAGATTGAGAGAGATTGCCATGGGCAAAAGTCAGAAGAAACAAGCCATCTTAGATACCGCCCTGCAGCTTTTTGTCAGTCAGGGCTTTCACGCTACCAGCACGGCCACCATCGCCCGCGAGGCAGGCGTAGCCACAGGCACACTGTTTCACCATTTTCCCTCTAAAGAGCAGCTGCTCGAGCAGCTGTTTCTCGGCGTCAAACAGGAGTTTGCCGACGCCATACAAGCGGGTGCAAGCAAGAGTGGCAAGCTTAAGCAAGATGCCAAGCAGCTGTGGTTTGCCGCGCTCACCTGGGCCATGGCCAATCCGCTCAAACAGGCTTTTTTTCAGCTCTATTCGATGTCGCCAACCGTCGAGCAGTCGGTGCGCGCTCAGGCGATGCACAGCATCCTAGGCTTTATTGCCGAATTGATCCGACAGGGGCAGGCAAGTGGCGAGCTGGCTAAATATCCCATTGAGCTGATGCAAGACAACTGCCACGGCCAATACCTGGCCGCCACCCGCTACTTTGTCGACCACCCTGAGCGCTGGCAAGATGAAGAGCAGCGCGCCGCTAGCTTTGCCCTCTTCTGGAATGCCATGGCCGCGCGGTGATCACTCCTGCCAATCGGCAAAATGTGCAATCAGATGGTCGATAGCCATTCGCGCCCGCATGGGTAAGAAACGGCGGTTTTGGTAAACAATCCAGCTGGTGAGGCCGCGATTCCAATAGGGTGACAACACTGGAACCAGGCTGCCCTTAGCCAGCGGCACGATAAAGCTACTCTTAGGCAGATAGGCAATCCCCAAATGCTGCTCTGCTGCCGCGATCACCGCTGGCACATTGTTGCTGCGCCAGCGCCCTTCCACCTTGATGTTCAGCTCTATATCGTCTTGTTGAAACAGCCAGTGATCATTGTTAGAGATGATGCAGCTATGCAACCTGAGATCCTGAGGCGTCTTAGGAGTACCATGTTCGGCCAGATACTCAGGGCTTGCCACCGCCATCATGTCTCGATTCGCTAACTTACGCGCCACCAGGCCTGAGTCTTTTAACATTCCAAAGCGAATCGCGAAATCGATACCATCTTCGACAAAGTTAACCATACGACTGTTGAAGTCCATGTCTATGGTTAAGGCGGGATGTTGCCTGGCAAAATCGATCAATACCGGAGCGATATACTGCTCGGCAAACGCCCCGGCCGCACTAACCCTCAGGGTGCCACTGAGCTGCTGTTGCTGCTGACTCACTTCCTCATTGGCCTGTCTAAGTCCCACCATCAGGTTTTGGCACTGGCGATAATAACCCAGCCCAGCCTGTGTCAGGCTAACGCTGCGAGTGGTCCTTGCAAATAGGGCGCAGCCAAGCCGCGCCTCAAGCCTCGCCACCTGACGACTCACATGGCTGGTCGAACTTCCCAGTTGGCGTGCCGCCGCCGAAAAGCCATTAGACTCGGCAACCGCAATAAATTCGACAATCCCCTCAAAACTATCCATGCATCACCATTGTTGCTATATAACAATATTAATTTGCAAACTTGATGGATTATCACAACAACCTGCAACAATTACAATGAGACCACTTTGTAATAACAGGGACTCTGCACCATGAAAAAAGTACTCATCTTTTTGACAAACCACGCCACACTCGGCACCACTGACGAAGCCAATGGCACCTTTGCGCCAGAACTCACCCATGCGCTGCATGAGCTATTAGCCGCAGGCCTTGATTATGATCTTGTCTCAATCGACGGCGGCAAGGCCCCCCTATATGGCACAGATATCGAAGGTGATGAGGTCAACGCATCTATGTTGCAGGACGCCTCGTTTATCAGCCGGGTCAACAATACCATTCCCGCCTCACAGATAGATATTGAGCAATACAGCGCTATCTACTATCCGGGTGGATTTGGCTTGCTATCGGATCTGGCCACCAATGAAGCCGTTGCCCAGCTCAGTGCGGCGCACTACGAAAATGGTGGTGTCATTGGCGCCGTGTGTCACGGACCAGCCGGCTTACTGCCCATCACACTGAGCAATGGCGAAAAACTGATTGCCGACAAATCGGTAACCGGCTTTACCCGTGAAGAGGAGATCGACTATGGCACCATAGATAAGATCCCCTTCCTGCTCGAAGAAGCACTGACCCGCAGCGCAAAGCGCTATAACAAGGTCCAGCCGTGGAATGCCTTCATCATAGAAGATCAACGAGTCATTACCGGGCAAAACCCTGCCAGTGCTGGCTCCGTTGGTAAGGCGATTGCCGCACACTTAGCTTAAGCTCAACCGACACTCATGGTCATTTCCGTGGCTAATTCAATGGCTAATTCAATGGCCATGAGTGTCCCGCAAAGCTCCACTGCCAGATGGTTTGATGTTAGTATCAGCAGCTTAATCCCATTGATTTGCCGCGATAATAACAACTATATGAGGAGCGCTATATGCCTGTGCAAATGCAACGACGCCATCTACTTAAGGGCTTGGCCGCTGCCGGTCTATTGACTCAGCTAGCCCCCCTCCCTGCATGGGCAAAAGCGACTCAAAAAGCCCTCTATATCGATGGCCTCTCCTTTTTGCCCGACGACTTAGCCGATCTCAGCGCCTCAAAGCTTGATGCCTACCTGTGTGATATCTCAGCCATCGAAGCCATAGAACAGGCCGATGGCACCACAAACTACAAACGCACCTACAAGGCTTGTGTCAAAAGCATCAGCGAGGCCTTAGAGCGGGTAAACGCCAACCCAGACAAACTATTGCTGGGGCGCAGCGCCAAGGATATCGAGCTTGCCCATGAAAGCGGACGCACTGCCGTCTTCTTTCAAATTCAGGGCGCCGACTGCGTCGAGCAGAGCATAAATCAAGATCTCAATCAGGTGGATGAGTTTTATGAGCGCGGCCTTAGGGTACTGCAGCTTACCCACCACTATGGCAACCTGTTTAGCGGCGGCGCACTGGACAACGACGGCAAGCAGGGACTCAACCTACCGCTCACCCAGGCCGGCCATCAGCTAATCGACAAGCTCAACAGCAAGCGGATGCTGCTCGATGTCAGCCACTCCAGCCCTCAGTCGGCACTAGATAGCGCCAGGGCCAGCCGCGCGCCCATAGTGCAGAGCCACGGCGCCGTGCGTGCCATCGTCAATCACGCCCGCTGCTCACCCGATGAGGTGATCAAGGCGATCGCCGATACCGGCGGCCTATTCGGCGTCTTTATGATGACCTTCTGGCTCACCACTGAGCACACACCCACCACAGACCACTACCTGGCGCAGCTCAAGCATGTGGCCAATGTCGGCGGCATCGACGCCGTGGCGATTGCCAACGACTATCCGCTGCGGGGCCACGAAAACTTATTGGCGCTGGGTAATGACAACGCCGAAGGAGTGAAACAATACATTGAGTGGTGGTACAGCCTTAGGGCACGCGGCGTACTCGGCTTCGACCACGAACCGCAGCATGTGGTGATCCCAGAGCTTAACCATATCGAGCGCATGGAGCGTATCGACAGTGCCCTATCCCGCGCCGGATTCAGAAGATGCGATCGCGTTAAAATCATGGGGGGGAATTGGCAGCGGGTGTTGGCCGAGGTACTAGGCTAGTCCCTCTGACCCAGGCTGGTTACTCTAACCTAGACTGGTTAGCGGCCAGCCTAATGACGCTTTCTTAAAGTATCCTTTTAGAACATCTACCCGATTTCGTATTTGAAAGGCATCCTTTAACCAAGACAGCATGGTGTATCAATTGCCTGCAGCAGGCTAATGTGCAGATACGCCTGTGAGACGCCGTAAATAAGTCCCTTTAGGCTCTGCCGAAACATCCCTGTTTCGGAAGCTCACCGGCGTATCTACACCCGGTTATCCATCTCTTCGATTACACGACATGGGAAAGTTCCGGACATTTCCAATGTTAGATTTTTTGTTCTAACCCACTTAGATCGAATTTATAGGGGTAGCACCTCGCTACCGAGCTTAAAATTGTTGGCTAAACTTAGCGAAGAATGAGCGCAAGCCAAGCGTTTTGCGTCCAATTGCCATGATGGCCTTGTTAGAGTTTTTTACTCGATGACTTTGAATTTACTAATTTCATAAAAGCATTCGTCATCTATTGTGTCTTTACTCCAATCAACTTCAATTACTTCTGGAAATCCAAATTTTGGGTGGTATTTAATTTCCATACTTGCAGCTTCAAATAACCCTTTATTTGCAGCTTTAAAAAGATCGTCAATAACTAATTCATGCTCGTGCTCACCAAGTTTCTCAAAAAGTGCTACACCATTTACGACTAAAACTTTTGATCCTGCTACATACATACAACCTTCTTGGGCAACATAGCTGTACCTTTCAGGTTCATTTTGTTTCCAAATTTCCAATTGTCTCGCTATTTTTTCGCGTGTTTGAGAGTTTACCGATTGATGCCCAATTCCCCAAAAACTAAATATTAGGACTATTATCGTTCCTAATACAAAGAAGATTGAATATGGATTGCGGGTATCGAATATTTGCATAAAACTCTAAAGCCCTGTTAAGGTGAGCAACGTAATGCCGATGTTCACGCATACCAAACATTTTATTAGTGCGCATGTGCGTTTACCTCGTTAGAACCGTGAACACGCGCATTGTTAACTAATTGTATTGCAACGAAGTTATCACCTTTACTTCAAATACACCATCCAGAAAAATGCGCATGTGCTTTTCCAAACCTCCCGCCTAACAAACTTAAGCTTAAGCACATGAATTTAAGAGCTTTTTAATCACACGGTTTGCCACCTATAGATAACAAAGCGGCAAAGATGCACTAAGTTTTCCTATCTATCGGCAACAAATGCAGTCAAATCGAAGAGACGATGGATACCGAGTGCAGATACGCCTGTGACCTTCGGTTTCAGGGATGAAACCGCAGAGCGGCCAGGGATGGCGAACAGCGTGTCACGGGTGTATCTGCACATCCCCCGCCGGGCAGGCGTTAGATAGCAGCAAAGGTACGACCTTCAAATCCCTCAATAAACAAACATGCAACCAAAAGCTGTTCACCTTAATAGCAACAGATCCAGTCAAATCGAAGAGACGTTGAACACCGAGTGCAGATACGCCTGTGACCTTCGGTTTCAAGGATGAAACCGCAGAGCGGCCAAGGCCAAATATGTTCCCTACATATTTTGGCATTTCCTCCATCCTTGGAGGTCAGATGGCGAACAGCGTGTCACGGGCGTATCTGCGCACTCCCCCGCCGGGCAGGCGTTAGATAGCAGCGAAGGTACGACCTTCAAATCCCTAATCAAACAAGAGCGCCGCCAAAAGCTCAACCGCTAAACCACTGTGGCAATCGGTCAATCCCACGATACACTGAAATGAATAACGAATATGACTCGCTAAGCCCCCCAAGCATAAGGTTAACCATGCCCCAACTTTCAAGGATACGCCTGCTATTACTCACCTCGGTCACTATGCTGGCATTCGCGGCCAACTCGCTGTTTTGCCGGGAGGCTCTGGCATCGGGCAGTATCGGCGCCGCCAGTTTCACCTTGATACGTATCGCTTCCGGCGCCCTGATGCTGGGGATACTGGTTTCACCTCACATTCGCACTGGCGGCCTGGGCGGCAACTGGCTGTCGGCAGCGGCGCTATTTGGTTATGCAGTCGCATTTTCCTTTGCCTACAACAGCCTAAGCGCTGGCACGGGTGCCTTATTGCTGTTTGGTGCGGTGCAGATAACCATGATCCTCTACGGTCTGTGGTCTGGCGAGCGGATAAATCGAAAACAGACAATAGGGGCGCTACTGGCCGGAGCGGGTTTGGTTTGGCTGGTACTGCCGGGGGTGAGCGCGCCATCCCTAGTCGGCGCCGTGCTGATGATAATCGCGGGTATTTCCTGGGGGGTCTACTCTTTACTCGGTCGCAGTACTGATCGACCAACCCTGGCCACGGCGGGCAATTTTATCCGCACGGTGCCCATGGCCCTGGTGCCGTTTGCCTTGCTCGTCCATTCTGAGACTATCAGCGCCACCGGGATTGGCTACGCCGTGGCATCTGGTGCCCTCGCCTCGGGCCTGGGCTACGCCCTGTGGTACTTAGTGCTGCCCTCACTCACCTCGGTAACCGCCGCGACGGTGAAACTTAGCGTACCTGTGATTGCCGCCTTTGGCGGCTTTATCTGGCTCGGCGAAGCCATGACCACGAGACTCCTCATCGCCTCCATCGCCGTCCTCGGCGGCATCGCCCTGTTTGTCATGAGTAAACAAGGTAATAGAGCCTGCAATGAAGTCAAATCGAAGAAACAATAGGGTATTATTACGCCTTTGACTGTCAGCGACAGGACGTAGCCGAAAGCCAAAAGCGTATCAAAAATAAGGCCATCAGATGCTATTTCAAAAAATACCGCCTGTCGGCAAAGTAAGCACCAGCCTTAATGACAAGGCTACTTAGGCTCGATCTGCTCCACCATGAGCTGTAGGCTCTCATTACCACGAAACTCATTGATATCCAGTTTATAGGCAACTTCGGCATATTGAATGGTGGCATCGGGCCAGGTGGTGAGATCCACGTTAAAGGCAATGGCATCGACCATGGTCTGACCGCATTCACTCTCAAGCACGAGTTTGAGGTGACGCTCACCCACAATCCGCTGCTGCAGGATACGAAACACGCCATCAAATATCGGCTCGGGGAAATTTTGCCCCCAAGGACCAGCGCTGCGAAGCTCTCTGGCCAGCGCCATATTGAGCTGAGCAGGGCTTAGTTCGCCGTCGCTGACTATCTCGCCAGTCAACTGCTCGGGCGCTAACAGTTCACGCACCGCCTCATCATAGGCCTTGGCGAAACGCTCGAATTCACCGGCACGCAGCGACAGACCCGCCGCCATGGCGTGGCCGCCGAACTTGATGATCATTCCAGGATGACGGGCATTGATCAGCTCTAACAGGTCGCGCATATGCAAGCCTTTAATAGAGCGAGCCGAGCCCTTGATCTCGCCTTCCCCCGCTTCGGCAAAGGCGATAACTGGCCTGTGGTATTTGTCTTTGATCCGCGACGCCAAGATACCTATCACCCCCTGATGCCAGTCTTGCTGGTAGAGGGCGATACCCCAGGGTAGCTCAGCCTCATTAAGGGACAGGCTCTCTAGGCTCTTTAGTGCCTCCTGCTGCATGCCGGTTTCCAGCTCGCGCCGCTCGGCGTTTAGACCATCCAGCTCGCTCGCCATGCGCCGAGCACGCATCATGTCGTCACACAACAAGGTCTCGACCCCCAAAGCCATCTCATCGAGACGGCCGGCGGCGTTTAGCCTGGGGCCAACGGCAAAACCAAAATCAGAGGCCACGATGCGCGAGGTGTTACGCTTGGCCACCTCTAATAAAGCTGTGATCCCTGGACGGCAGCGCCCGGCGCGCACCCGCTTGAGCCCGGCGTCCACTAAGATGCGGTTATTGGTATCCAGTGACACCACATCCGCCACTGTGCCCAAGGCCACGATATCCAGCAAGGTCGCCAGATTAGGCTCATTAATGCCCTTAGCCTGATACCAGTTACGACTGCGCAGCTCGGCGCGCAGGGCTGACATTAAGTAGAAGGCTACGCCAACCCCGGCGATCGCCTTACTGGCAAAGCCACAACCCAGCTGGTTAGGATTCACTATCGCATCGGCCTGCGGTACAGCTTGACCCGGCAGGTGATGGTCGGTGATCACCACCTGCATTCCCAAGGCCTTAGCGGCGGCGACCCCCTCGATGGAGGAGATACCGTTATCAACGGTTATCAGCAGCTGCGCCCCCATTTGCTGGGCCACCTGCACTATCTCAGGACTGAGACCATAGCCATAATCGAATCGGTTAGGGATAAGGTAATCCACATTGGCAGCGCCCATCATTCTCAGAGCCAGCAGACAGACACTGGTGGAGGTGGCACCGTCGGCATCGAAGTCGCCCACGATCAAGATGGATTGCTGCTGGGCCATCGCGTCGGCAATAATGGCCGCGGCCCTATCTACATCCTTTAACGTATCGGGGCGCAGTAGGTTAGCCAGCGCTAACTCGCAGTCGCTCGTGGTGCATCCTCGGCTGGCATAGACTTGCTTTAAGATGGGCGAAAGATGATTCGGCAGATGGCTATCATCTACCTTAGGGCGGCGTACTATCTTATGGATCACGACTTAAACAACCTCAAAAAATCTTGCCGCTAGCATAGCAAAGCCAGCTAGGAACACACAGCAAAAGATGGCCAAAAAAAAGGTGAGCCCAGGCTCACCTTGTTTCGCGCGTTAGCAACTTATTGGATGCGATCCAGCACCTGAATAAGCTGCTCAGGCGGCTGATATCCTGGGATCATGGTACCGTCTTCCAGCACGATAGCTGGCGTGCCGTTTACCCCAAGACTCTGACCAAGCTGATACTGCTGAGCAATCTTAGCATCACACTTAGCACCGGAAACCTGCTTGCCCGCCTTGGCATCTGTCATAGCCTTGAGTGGATCGGCTGAGCACCATACGGCCTCCATATCCACGGCATTTTTAGACGGCACGCCCTGACGTGGGAAGGCAAGATAACGAACGGTAATGCCTAAGTTATTATACTCGTCCATCTGATTGTGTAGCTTACGACAATAACCACAGGTGATGTCGGTAAACACAGTGATCACATGCTTCTCATTTTTGGCCTTATAAACCAGCATATCTTGCTCAAACGGTTTGATTGCCTCTTTACGTGGGCCAGCCAGTGCCGCCTCGGTCAGATTTTTCATGCCGTTATCGAGATCATACAAACTACCGTGGAACAGCTTACTGCCATCCTGACTGATATAGAGGACGCCACGGTTAGTGATCGCCTCATACAGGCCAGGAATCGGAGACTGGCTAAGGTTTTGCACCTCAACACCTAATGTGTCTGACAATTTCTGCTTCAACTGGTCGCCATTTTCGACCACGTTATTTGATGCCGCCATCAGGGGGGTGGCCACCATGGCAACAACTAAGGTGAGCGCTCGGGTAAACTTCATTCGAATTCCTATAGGGTGTTAGGGCTCATAGCATTAAAGCAAATTAGGCTGTCGGTATTCCAACCTAAATTGTTACTAAAACTTGCTACGAGCAATATGTCATTTTTATAGACCGGCCTAAAGGCTGAAAAGTTACATGCTCATCACAATGAAAGCAAACGAATAATGGCAAAGTGACACATTAGTCACTGCCTACTGATATCCAATGCGCTTGGCAACTAGCCTCTTGGGTGATGCGCCTGATGCAGCTGCGCCAATCTGGCTTTAGCCACATGGGTGTAAATTTGGGTGGTTGAGAGATCGCTATGGCCCAGCAATAGCTGCACCACACGCAAGTCTGCTCCATGATTGAGCAGATGGGTAGCAAAGGCATGTCTTAGGGTATGGGGTGACAGGTGCACGGCAATACCGGCGCGCTGAGCATAGAGCTTAATCCTGTGCCAGAAGGTTTGCCGCGTCATCATATTGCCCCGTTTTGAGGGAAACACCACATCGCTGGCCTTCCCTTTTAACAACTCAAATCTGGCAGACTTAAGATAGGCTTCGATCTCCGCCACAGCCTGTTCACCAAAGGGCACCAGGCGCTCTTTGCCCCCCTTACCGACGATGCGCACCACGCCTTGCCTTAGGCTCATCTGATCTAAGGTCAGCCCCACCAGCTCAGACACCCGCAGCCCACTGGCATAGAGCAGCTCTAGCATGGCACGATCCCTGGCCTCGACGGGATCTTCTATATTGGGTTCATCCAGTAGCCGCTCCACATCGGCCTCACTTAGGGAGTCGGGCAGCTTTCTCGCCAACTTGGGCGGCTTGATCATCGCCATGGGATCGAGCTCAATCAGCTTCTTGGCTAACAGGTACTTATAGAAACGTCTTAAACTGCTGAGCAGTCTGGCGCTGCTGGTCTTAGCAAAGCCTTGCTCGACTCGCTGGGCCAGATAGGCACGTACATCACCCTGAGCGGCGCTGCTGAGTGTCAGGCGCTGCTTCTGCAGATAACGGTCGAAATGGCACAGGTCACTACGATAGGCTTGAAGGGTATGATCGCTTAGCCCCTTGGCGGCCCAAAGATCATCCAGAAAGGGCTCGATAAGCGGGTCCATATGATGAACTGGGTCGGACATATATAAACTCCCTTATCAGATTAAAAAAAACGGTGCTAACTCTTAGAGCTAACACCGTTATCTTACGCTATTGGCGTAAACGACATCAATTCAACACTGTCTCATTGCGTGGGCGTTTGACCACTAAACAGGCAAAGATGGTAATGGCTGTCGGAATGAGCCATGCCATTCCCTGACCGCTTAGTGGCATAGCATCGAACATGCTCATGTCGGCACCTGCCGCCTTAAGGCCATCAATGATACCAAACACCAGTGCCACACTCAGCACCATACGATGGGCAAAAGCCGGCTGGGCAAAGCGTTCTGTCAGGTAAGTCACAGCTACCAGCGCAATGGCAACCGGGTAGATAGTCACCAGTACAGGGATGCTAATGCTAATCAGCTGTGCAAGGCCGACGTTAGCTACAACGGCGGTGATAATACTAATCACAACAACCAGTAACTTATAAGACAGTTTAGGCATCAATTCGTTGAAGTACTCGGCGCAGGCAGAGACCAGACCGACCACTGTGGTCAAACAGGCTAGGGTGACCACGGCGGCAAGTAGCACCTGCCCAGTAGCACCAAACTGATGGTTCACATAGTTAGTCAGGATCACCCCGCCATTGTCGGCACCCGCCGCAAGATCGCCAGCGCTAGCGCCCAGGTAGAAAAGCGAAACATATACAAATGCCAATCCACCAGCCGCGATAAAGGCTGCGCGTACCAGATATTTAGTCTGCTCCTTTGGAGCATTAATGCCCTTCTTACGCAGCAGATCGATAATCAACATACCGAAGATCAGCGAGGCCAAGGTATCCATGGTGTTATAACCTTCGATGATGCCCTTAGTCAGCGGATTGGCTTGATAGTCACCCACCGCTTGTCCTACTTCAGAACCAGGCAGGATAACCACAGACAACGCCAGCCCGACCAGCAAAACGATCATGATAGGAGTCAGTACCTTGCCTACGCTATCGAGCAATTTGCCCGGAAAGAGTGACAGCAGCATGGCAAGGCCGAAAAAGATGATGGTATAGAGCAGTTGTGCACTGGTAAATACCACACCAGCCAGTTCGAAACTCGCCTCGGCATTTTCAATAAAAGGCTTATAGCCCATCTCATAGGCAACCAAACCAGCACGGGGCGCCGCAAAGGCTGGGCCAATGATGATATAGATAGCAATCGCCAGTAGGGTCGCGGCAAGAGGCGGTAGCAAGCCCATCACCTTACCATTGGCCTTAGCCACGGCAATCAGAGTGATCAGTGGTAGGGTCACGGCCGTCAGCAAGAAGCCCAACATGGCCCAAGACATATTCTCACCGGCAAGAAATCCGGCCAAAGGCGGGAAGATAAGGTTACCCGCCCCTAGGAAGAAGGCAAAGGTCATAAAACCTAAGCCTAATGTATCTGTCATACTTAATTTATTGTTTTGCACACAACGCCCCGTTAATCTGCTTTATGTAATGATCTTAATCGCTTAGTGGAAATAATTAACCAATGACCGCGACCTTCATTGCGTGTAAACTTAATATTACACGTCTCCGTGGTAAATCTAGCCCATTCTTGGCTACTTCTTGAACGACAGCAGGATTAACTAACGCTAAAAATGCATTCAAACTGGCTTACCTGGCTCAAATCAAGGCTTTCAGCCCCAACAAGAGCACCTACTATTAGCAAAAAGCTAATTAAGACACAAGAATCCCGCCTAACAAGGGCGCAAATAAGAGCCAAACTTTAACAATTAACCCACAAACTGATTTCACCCTTCACAAGAAACAACATTTACTCCTAGCGAAATTCACTGTTTTACGCCCTCGTAACAGCAAGCTTTCTGCCTTTGGCGCGATAACGTACAATGGCGCCCCAGCGTAATGAACACGGCAACAGGTTAATGCCCTTTTCCTTCAAACAATTTCATATCGATGACAGCCGCTGCGGCATGCCCGTCAGTACAGATGGCGTATTGCTTGGCGCTTGGGCACCGCTCACTCAGGCGCAAAACATTCTGGATATCGGCGCCGGTAGCGGCCTACTGAGCCTGATGGCGGCTCAGCGCAGTCATGCAAATATCACCGCCTTAGAGATAGAGCCCTTAGCGGCGCAAGATTGCCAGCACAATATCGACCAGAGCCCTTGGACTGATCGCATCACGTTAATCCAGGCGGACCTGCTCGATTGGTATGTTCAAGCCCACACAAAATTTGACCATATCCTCTGCAACCCACCCTACTTCGAAAACGGTCCTCAGTCGCAATGTGACAAGCGCGCCCAGGCCAGACACACAGACAGCCTGAGCTTTGATGCTCTCCTTAAGGCGATTAAGCAGCTATTGAGCCCAACAGGCCAGGCGAGCCTCATCTTGCCAAGCGCCAGCATCGAACGCTTTCTTGGCCTGCTCCCCAGCCATGAATTAAGCCTGCAGGTCAGACTCGATGTCGCCAGCGTCAGCGGTAAAACAGCCCATAGACACCTGCTGACCCTTGGTCATCAGCCAGACAAAAACCAGGACGAGGATTGCCACCACCCAGTCGCAACCCAAACCCTTTGTGTCAGAGACTCTAAAGGCCACTATAGCGAGGCGATGATCGCCCTCACGCGAGCCTTCTACCTGAAACTTTAACTTTCCGCTTCTGCCCTTGCTGGCGGCCTCGCACTTTAGCCAGCTTTGGGTGTATAATGCCGCGCTATTATTTTGAGAGACGCAGCGCATGCAATTTGAAGATTTCCACCTTGACGACACCCTGCTTGAGTCGCTCAAGGCGATGGGGCATCTTACCCCCACGACCATCCAGCAACAGACGATTCCGTTAGCTCTGGAACATAAAGATATTATGGCCAGGGCACCAACCGGAACCGGTAAAACTGCCAGCTTCCTGCTGCCAGCGTTGCAACATCTGCTGGACTTCCCACGTCGATTCTCTGGGCATGCGCGCGTGTTGATCCTCACTCCTACCCGTGAGCTGGCCAGCCAGGTACACAGATACGCCTCTCACCTGGCAACAGGACTGGATCTGGATATCGCCATCATCACCGGCGGTGTGCCTTATGCCCCTCAAGAGAAGGCGCTCAAGGACAATATCGACATTCTGGTGGCAACACCGGGCCGTTTGATGGAATATCTGGATAAAGACCTTTTCGATGCGCAATCGGTTGAGATCTTAGTGATCGACGAAGCCGACCGCATGTTGGATATGGGCTTCTCCTCTGTGGTGCAGGCGATCGCTATCCAGGCTCAAGGGCGTAAACACAATATGTTGTTTTCTGCGACCCTCGAAGGCGGCGGCGTCAGTCGATTTGCCGAGATGCTGCTGTCGAATCCCATCACCATAGAAACCAAGCCGCCGCGCAGCGAGAAGGCCAAGATCCATCAATGGTTGCACCTTGCCGATGACAAGGATCATAAGTTTGCCCTGCTGTGCGATATCCTCAAGCGCGAAGAGGTGAGTCGTGCCATCGTTTTCGTCAAGACCCGTGACGTTGTCGCCAGCCTCGAAGGCCAGCTGCAACAGGCAGGGATCACCTGCGCCTTTATGCGCGGCGACATGGAGCAGAAGGCACGTTTTCAGGCTCTGGGCCGATTCACCAAAGGGGAAGTCAATGTGCTGCTGGCCACTGACGTAGCGGCCCGCGGTATCGATATCGACGGCATCACCCATGTGATCAACTTCGACATGCCACGCTCGGCCGACACCTATGTACACCGCATCGGCCGTACCGGTCGCGCCGGCAACAAAGGCACGGCGATCTCTCTGGCTGAAGCCCATGACATGCGTGTAGTGGCTAAAATTGAACGCTATATTGAGCAGCCACTGAAACGTCGAGTCATCGATTCACTGCGGCCTAAACACAAAGAAGCCAAGATCCCCACCAAGAAAAAGGCCAAGAGCGCGGATAAGAAAACCGCCAAGAAAGGAAAGGCCAAGAAAAAGGGCTAAGGCATAAACAAACTGCGTATAAAAAAGCGTCCCCATGGGGCGCTTTTTTTATGCCAATTTAACAAACTGATATCAATTAACTGCTCTTCACTGGATTATCAATATGTTAAATTCATACTTTTCGTCAAATTTGACACAATTTATTTACAAAAAGACTTTTGTCACCGTAGCAGACTCTGGTAATTTATAAGGCATTACGCTCAGCATGGAATAGCATGAAGTCAATGATAAAAATTATCTTACGAAGAGTCCTTCCCCCCCTCTTTATTCTGGTCGTTTTCGGCCTACTGGCCCAGCTTATGATGAGCACACAAAAAACGCCTGAGCAGAAAGAGGAAGAGGTACCAGTACCTATTGTCGATGTGATGCCCGTTAAGAGTGAAACCGTTTCACTGAATCTCCCCTCCTACGGTGTGGTACAGCCTAAAAACAAAACGCAATTAGTCACAGAGGTGCAGGGGCGTATGCTGACCATCTCTGACAAATTTGTTGCTGGGGGCATAGTCAAACGCGGCGACATGTTGGCGCAGATAGAACCTTCTGATTATGAAGCCGATCTGATGCAGGCTCAGGCTACCCTGGCTCAGGCTAAGGCGGCCCTGGATGAAGAGATCGCCCGTGGTGAAGTCGCTAAGAACGACTGGAAAGGTTATGACGGCGGTGTCCCCCCTGAGCTGGGTCTGCGTCTGCCTCAACTCAAGAAAGAGCAAGCCAATGTAAAATTTGCTGAGGCCGCGCTGGCGCGTGCCCAGCGTAACCTGGAGCGCACGACGATTCGCGCGCCGTTCGACGGCATCATCAAGGCTCGCAACGTGGATCTGGGTCAATATGTGACCTTGGGAACTAACCTGGGCGAGCTGTATGACACCCGCGTTGCCGAGATCCGCCTGCCACTGGCCAACCAAGAACTGGCCTATCTGGAGTCGATAGATAATCCCGACACCCAAGTCACCCTGAGCGCCGAGCTTGCCGGACGCACTGTGAGCTGGACAGGCAAGGTTGTACGCAGTGAAGGGGTGATCGACGCTGACAACCGCATGGTCTATCTGGTGGCTGAGGTGAAAGATCCCTACCTGAGAGAGCATACGGTTGAAGGCCAACTGCCGCTCAAGTATGGCAGCTTCGTTAACGCTATCATCAAGGGGCGCACCGTCGAAGGCATAGTCAAATTACCACGCTACATCGTCAGAGAGCATCATGTTGCCGTGGTGCGCGACGACAACACGCTAGAGATGCGTGAGGTTAACGTCGTACGCAGCGATATCGAAAACGTCTATATCAAAGACAGCCTCAAAGACGGCGAACGCATCTCGCTCACCACCATCAACAACATGTCTACAGGCCAAGTGGTCAAGGTGATTGGCGAAGAAGAAAAACCACAAAGCCTAGATCAAGATGAAGAGTCCCAGCAAACCTTAGTGGCAGCAGGGGAACAGTAATGGAGAGCAATACAAACAAGGGCATTATTGCCTGGTTTGCCCGCAACAGCGTGGCGGCGAACCTCTTGATGGTGGTGCTGCTAATCGGTGGTCTATTTAGCACAGTGTTGATTAACAAGGAGGTTTTCCCCTCCTTTGAGCTGAACTATCTGCAAATTTCCGTGGCCTATCCAGGCGCAGCCCCGCAAGAGATCGAAGAGGGGATCAACATCAAGATCGAAGAGGCGATCCAGGATATTAGCGGCATCAAAAAGGTGACCTCAGTGGCCAGTGAAGGCTCAGGCAATGTCACCATTGAGGTTGAAGATGGTTTCGATCCCCAGGATATTCTCGATGAAGCCAAGCTAAGAATCGACGCAATTGCCACCTTCCCCGACAATATCGAGAAGCCCAATATCTTCCGCCTCAAGCCAGAAAACAATGTCATCTGGGTCTCTGTCTATGGCGACATGAGTCTGCATGAGATGAAGGAGCTGGCCAAAAGCATTCGCGAAGAGATCACCGCCCTGCCGGCCGTGACCCGCGCTCAGGTCACTGGCGTGCGAGACTATGAGATCGGCATAGAGGTCTCTGAAGACAAGCTGCGAGAGTATGGCCTGAGTTTCGCCGATGTGGCGATAGCGGTACGTAACTCCTCCATAGATCTACCCGGCGGCTCGATTCGTGCCGAAGATGGCGACATTCTGCTGCGTACCAAAGGCCAGGCCTACACAGGCGAGGACTTTGCCCAAATTGTGGTTAAGACCCGCCAGGACGGCAGCCGTATCATGTTGCCCGAGGTGGCCAATATACGCGACGACTTCGAGGAACGCCTGGAATACACCCGCTTTAACGGCAAGCCTGCCGCCATTATCGAGGTGCTGAGCGTCGACGATCAAAACGCGCTGGATATCTCCTCTCAAGTCAAAGACTTTGTCGAGGAGCGCCGCGGCACACTGCCTGAATATGCCAAACTAGATACTTGGGGGGATCTCACCCACTACCTCAAGGGACGTCTGAACATGATGCTGTCGAACATGTTCTACGGTGCCCTACTGGTGTTTATCATTCTGGCACTCTTCCTGGATCTGCGTCTCGCGTTCTGGGTCATGATGGGCCTGCCCGTCTGTTTCCTCGGCGCCATGTTACTCATGCCGCTAGAGCCCTTCTCGCTATCGATAAACATGCTGACCCTGTTTGCCTTTATTCTGGTGCTGGGGATAGTGGTGGATGATGCCATCGTTATCGGCGAAAGCGCCTATACCGAGATAGAACGGCATGGGCACTCATTAGACAATGTGGTCAAAGGGGCACAGCGCGTCGCCATGCCCGCGACCTTCGGGGTATTAACCACTATTGCCGCCTTCATCCCCATGCTGATGGTGTCCGGTCCGATGGCCATCATCTGGAAATCTATCGGTATGGTGGTGATCCTCTGTCTGGCGTTCTCGCTGGTCGAGTCCAAGTTGATTTTACCGGCTCATTTGGCACACCTAAAACCGCGCCGCCCCAATGACAACCCCAATGCGTTTGTGCGCTTCAAGATGGCGCTCAACAACAAGGTGCAACACTTCATCCACCATAAGTACCGGGTATTTATCGGTCACTGTATTGAACACAGATACAATGTGGTCGCCACCTTTATCGGTGTGCTTATCCTCTCAATTGCGCTGGTCACCAGTGGCAAGGTACGTTGGGTGTTCTTCCCCGATATTCCTTCCGACTTTATCCAAGTGCGCCTAGAGATGGATGTAGGCAGCTCTGAGGCCAACACCCTCAAGGTGGTCAAGGAGATCGAAAACGCCCTCTATGTGATGAACGATCAGATGGAAGAGGAGTACGGCAAGCCTGTAGTGCAGCACAGCTTTATCAATATGGGTTCACGTACATCAGCCTTTATCTTTGCCGAACTCACCAAAGGGGAAGACAGAGAGGTAGACGGCGTCACCATCGCCGATGCCTGGCGCAAGGCGCTACCAGAGCTGATCTCGGTGAAGAAACTCAATATCAACGCCAGCACCAATGATGCCGGCGGCGATATCTCCTTCAGGCTTACCTCGAGCGATCTTGAGCAGCTTTCCCAAGCGGCCGACGAGCTCAAACAGAAGCTACGCACCTATGAGGGCGTGTACGATATCTCAGACAACTACTCGTCCGGTAGCCACGAGATCCGCCTGGCCATCAAGCCCGAAGCCGAAGCCCTGGGGCTGACCCTGTCGGATCTGGCCAGTCAGGTGCGTTATGGCTTCTACGGCTTTGAGGCCCAGCGCATTTTGCGTAACAAGGAAGAAGTGAAAGTGATGGTGCGTTACCCGCTCGAGCAGCGTCGCACCCTGGGACATCTGGAAAACATGATGATCCGCACGCCCCAAGGCACCTCGGTTCCCTTCTCGAGCGTCGCGGATATCGAGCTGGGTGATTCCTACTCCTCTATTACTCGCGTAGACGGACGCCGCGCCATTACGGTGATCGCCAACGCCAACAAAAATCAGGTCGAGCCCTCTAAGGTGGTCGGCGAGATCCAAAAGGATTTCCTGCCCTACTTAGAGAGCAAGTATCGCCACATCTCTACCACGTTAGATGGTGGTAGCGCCGACGAGCAGAGCGCCATGTTAGGCCTGATCCAAGGCTTCTTCTTTGCCATGTTCACCATCTACGCTTTGATGGCGATCCCGCTCAAGTCATACAGCCAGCCGTTGATCATCATGTCGGTGATCCCCTTTGGCATCATCGGCGCCCTATTTGGCCACTTTATCTTGGGGCTCTCCATGAGCGTCTTGAGTCTGTGTGGTATCGTGGCGCTGGCAGGGGTAGTGGTGAACGACTCGCTGATCCTGGTGGACTTTGTTAACCGCGCCCGGACACAGGGCTTGCCGCTTAAAGATGCCACCATAGACGCAGGTTGCTATCGTTTTCGCGCGATTATCCTCACCTCTATGACCACCTTCGTCGGCCTGGTGCCCATAATACTCGAGCGCAGCCTGCAGGCGCAGATCGTGATCCCCATGGCCACCTCGCTGGCCTTTGGTATCTTGTTCTCGACCCTGGTAACCCTGATCCTTGTGCCTGTGCTCTACATAATTCTTGATGATATCAGAAAGTTGCTGAGACGCATTTGGCAGGCACTGGGACGCCTCATCCGTTGGTGGTGGCAGCCAAGAAGCCAGCGTCAAGGCGAGTAATCAACTTAAAAAGGGAGGCTTGGCCTCCCTTTTTGATCCAGCAGAGGTTTTAGCCCGGTAAAAAACGCTAGACTCACGCCATCACCATTCACCTGCCTTTAAGCCAAAAATTTAGCCCAACATCGCCATGAGTCAATCTACCTTAGTCTACGATATACGCGGCAGCCGCTACCTGAACATCACAGGACGCTGCACCCTCAGATGCCAATTCTGTCCTAAACATAACGGCAGCAAGCAGGTGCACGAGTATCAATTGGATCTAGACCATCAACCTAAGAGTGAAGAGATCATCCCCCTACTGGGCGATGTCAGTCATTTCGATGAATATGTGTTCTGTGGCTATGGCGAGCCAACGCTTAACCTTAATACCCTGCTTAAGGTGGCAGGCGAGATCAAACGCCGAGGCGGCAGGGTAAGGGTGAACACTGATGGTCTGGGCAATCTATTTCACCGCCGTAATATTCTGCCAGAGCTGGCAGAGGTGGTTGACGCCCTCTCTATCTCCCTCAATACCGACACAGAAGCTGACTATCTCACTCATTGTCGACCTAAACTTAAGGGCTCCTATGAAGCCCTATGGGACTTTATTCGTCTGGCACCTGAGTATATTGGCGAGGTTCAGGTCTCGGCCATCGAGGGATTAGAAGGGGTGGATATTGACCGCTGCCGCGAGCAGGTGTTGGCGGCCAAGGCAGAGTTTAAACATAGAAAGCTGGGCGTAGTCGGTTAAGCGTTACCGGAATGTAAGCGGCTGTGTTATGCGGCGAAAATCATGCTAACATAGCCGCAAAATCACTGACAAAACACCGCGAGCAATGCTGACGCAAAAACATCCACAACTGATCGCCGGACAGGGCCTGCACTGGTCTGCACAACGCATCTTCTCTGTCGTCACACAGATCATTATTTTGCTGATCAGCGTATTGCTACTCACGAACATCATTATCACCCTGGGCGAGCGCCGCCTGCAGGAAGATTGGGCCACCCAAAGGTATAGCGAGCTGCAATCTGTGGGCACACTGATCGCCGATAAGGTCTCCTTTCAACAGTTTCGTACCCAGATGTTTGCCAACGCTGAGCTGCTCAAGCGCTATCTGACGATTCCCAGTGAGGTACGTCAGCGTAAGCTGCAGGAGAGCTGGGAGGTGATGATACGCAATATTCCGGAACTGCTGGATATCGCTCTGTTTGACCCTCAAGGCAAGTTTAAATTTTCCACCACTAACGACTTTAGCCGCGACCCCCTCCCCCCTTCACTACTGGGTGGTGCGCGCAGCATGGGGGGCAACGAGGTCTATACCTCGCCGCTGGAATTTACCCCCATCAACGGCAAGCTTGAACCTTACTTCTATCAGCTGGCCTGGCTGGAAAACCCAGACCAAAGCATTCGAGGCTACCTGCTGACGTATCAGTCAATGAGCCGCATGTTAAAGAGTATCAAACCCGCCTACTCCAGTGCCGAGTCACCGCTCTTGATGGTCGACACCCAGGGGCTGTTGTACGCTGGTGCCGAAATTAAGCCCACTATCAACCGTATGCCAGACACCATGGGCGGCAGCCTGCGCCAGACCTATCCGGCCCTATGGCGCAAGATGGCGATGAGCAACTTTGGCCAGTTCCACGGCGATGACGCCACCTTCGTCTACCTCAAGATTGAACTGACCACCCAATATGAGACCCGCAGGGAATACTACTTGGTCTCCTATGTGCGAAACGATGACATCGCCGACCTGTTCTCCGAGTGGCGCAACATATTGATCGTCGGCGCAGTGATATTGACCCTACTGGCTCTGGCACTGATTTTACTCAGCCACTTTTACCGTATCGGTCAGCGCTCGCGCGAATTCAGTATAGAGCTGGCAAACCGCCTGTTTCATCAAGATATCGGCTGCGTGATTATCAACGACAAGAGTCGCATCATGACGGCCAACGAAAAGGCGGCCGAGCTGCTCTGTCTGCCGCTGGATGAACTATCAGATCGTAACTTGCAACGCATCTTGCAGTTTGAAAACGAGCAGTACGCCGAAATTGCCGCCGCACTGGAAAAAGATCAAAAATGGCAAGGGGTGATCGATGTCGAGTCCTCCTCTAGCGGCCATCTGTCTATCACAGTGACCAGCTCTCCACCTCGCAAACGTCAGGAGAAATATTATCTGGTCACCTTCGAGGATGTGTCTCAGCTGAGAGAGGCCCAGCATCAAGCCAAGCTTAACGAACTGTTAAACGACAACGCCATCCCCTGTGCCTTAGTGCAGGCCAACGGCATGCTTGAGCTGGCCAACCAGGCCTTTATGGAACTGGTCTCTATCCATGATATCCATAACAAGAATCTGACCGAGCTGCTCAATAACGATCTCTGCTCACAATGGCCTAGAATCACCCAGCAGATCTCCCTGCAAGGTAGCTGGAAGGGACAGATCTTGTGTGACCCTAACAACACGGAAAATACCTGCCTACAGGCAACGCTTAAGGGACACCTGGACGCCGCCGGAGAGATAGAACATATCGTCTGCACCCTGGAACAAGCGCAAAAACGCGCCCTGCTGCAAGACAGGGGCGACTTTATTCCCCATCGCAGCACCATCTTGGTCAACCTCAGGGATCTCGATGATTACTTTAAATCCCTTAGCGAAAGTAGCCGCGAACAATCCAGTTTGCTGCTACTGGATATCACCGCCGAGAGCATGCTAAGCCACATGAGTGACATCGGCCAATTGGAAAGCCGTCAGCGTGAGGTAGAGATTCATATCCTCAAGTCGCTGCCGGTCAACTATCAGATGTCCCACTGGCAGCTAGGCAAACTCATCGTCATCCTGCCCGACACCAGCTCAGACGATGCGCATCATTTTGCGGTGAAAACCCTAAGCAGCCTCAACGAAATCGGCTTGGGTACGGGTATCTGCATGGGGATCGCCAGCTATCAAACCGGACAGAATCTGGAGCAATACCTGAGTAACGCCGAAGTAGCGCTTAAGCGTGCCAAGCAGATCGGTGAGCAGAATATCTGCCAGGCGTTTACGAGGCAGAATTAAGATTCCCCCGCAGGCCATTCCCTGCGGGAAATCAGCTCACTACTGATGCGCGGTAATAATGTAGTCTTCCAGGCAACGCTGCAGCCAGAAAGGCGTGGTGACCTTGCCGCTGCTATCAAGCTTTAGCCAGAGGTAAACCGTAGGGTGACTGAAGTTTTCTAAGATGATGTGGTCCTGCTCCGCATCTATCTTCTGCGCTCGCAGCCCCTTAATATTTCTGAAGAAGTTTACCGCTCCCTTCACCCCTATGATGATGATCGCATCTGAATTTAGCAGGCTATTGGCCGCACTACCAAGATCCGGCGCCGTCGCGTAGATCTGTAACTGCTTGCCCTGCCGTTTGGCATAATTGCCCAGTGGCGATCTGTTGGCGGGAAATGGCATGGTTCTGAGCTTAACCAGAGGATAATGAATCATGTTATCCACATTGGGGGCCTGCCAGATAGGATGATCTTCACGGGCGACAAGATAGCCACCACGATGTTGAATGACAGATTTAGACAAGATGGCACGATCGCTGGCCCGCTCGAAACAGATGGCAGCAGCCACCTCATCATTAAGCAGTTGCTGCTGGGTCGATTCTCCCCAAGGGGAGGTGCCCACCATCAACTCATCATTCATGACGCTAAGCGCTGCCTGTTTAACGCTTTGGGTCAGGTTGACCTCCAGCTGCGGTACCGTTGCTATTTCAACATGTTCGCGCCCCTCACCTGCGACGCCCCGCATCAAGAGCTCGACCTGCTGACGGCACTGCAACATCTCACTAAAGAGGGGATAAAGGTCATGGGCCCTATCGGTAGCCTGAAACTGACTCTCGCGGCGAATAAATAAGGGGTCATCAAATACGGCGCGCAGTGCCGCCAAGGCGCGGCTCACCTTGGGCTGTGACAGATCCAGATAATTCGCCACTTCGATGGCATTTTTCTTCACATAGACCTGACAAAATATCTCTATGGTCGCCAGCGAAATGTCCAGCAGCTTATCCTTTGGCATGGCTGGCTCCCTCACAATTTAAAATAACATTCCCCTGAATATAAGAGGCGATCTCCTGCTCCAACCATGGTGGCCGGTTGCCCGCGTCTCTTAGCTTAGTTAGGTAATGGCTGTGACCATCGGCGCGTCGGTTAAGTAATCGGTTCTGATCTTCGGGCAGCGCCATGGCCGACAGGTTAGCCTTAGCACAGAGGAATGCCACGGCATCGCGATAACAGATAAGAGTGAGCGCATCGCTACGCTCCAGCTGGATCATCAGATCCGACAGCAGACAGACCTTAGCAACCAGGTTAATCGTCAGTCCGTGATCTAATGCATACAAGGCTAGCGGGTCATGTTCCAGCTCGAATTCGTGGCCATTAAAGCTGATATAGGGGTATTGCAATATCGCCTCGACATCGGTTCTGGCGTCACCATGAAAGATTGGATGCTGCTGGTTACCCACCAGCACATAGGCATTTGCCCGAGCGACAAAATCTGACGCCAGACGCTCGGAGTTAAATGCCCGCAAGGTGATGGCCAAGTCCACATCCTGTCGAATAAGCAACTTATCGATATCATTACTACAAGGCTTGATGTTGAAGGTATAACGCTGCTTAAGCTGAGAAGCTTTGTCCTGCAGGTAGCTCAAGAGATTGAGCGAGATGGGCGGTGGGCAGGCAATCGTCAGCTCGGTATGCGCCTGCTCTGTGTCCTTATCGGAACAGCTAAGGCTCGCTTCAGAGAGGGCTAACATTCGCTTCAAATGGGGATAGATGCGCTGGGCAAAGGGAGTATGCTCAAAGCCATGTTGCCTGCGAACAAACAAGGGTTCATCGAAGGCGTGCCGTAACGCCTTGAGGCTGCGACTGACTTTAGAAGATGCCACCCCCAGCTGCTGAGCCACCTCGGTGGCGCTTAAGGTATCAAACAGTAAGACAAAAACTTTAATATTAAATAGTGTATTAGCATTGATCTTGCTCATGCCTCTCCTTGGGAAATCACGCTTAAGTGCACACACGCTAATTTACGCTATGTAATCTGCCATTACGTTTATCCAGTGCAAACTTTTATCCCCAAATAAAGATATTTGTTAAATATGTGACATCGAAAAATGCCATTCACACCAGAGTGTAGATAACCAGAATCAGCGGCTAACCAGAAGGGCGGAAAACAAAATATCCAAAAAGAAACATAAGGATAGCGAAAAAACCATCTTGCCTGGCAAAATTCACTTTTACCATTTGCATAATATGAATATGAGAGTTCCACTTTCTAAAAAGCGAGACACCTCACTAGCAAAACAGGCCAAAACAAGATAACTCGCCAAACCAAAGCGTCGGCACAACAACAAACCACCACCAGCAACACCCATAAGCAGAATATAACGTCGCCCAAATCATTATTGTTAAAGTGATGTGCTTCATATCTGAAAAAAGCCCACTTCTTTAACATTTCTCCTGGCTATACCCCAGTGGTTTATCTTGGAGAAGAAATGATGATAACAACAAAAACAACCACACTGGCGGCACTTATCGCTTCGGCAATGATGCTGTCTGCTTGTGGAGATGGGAATGATGGAAAAGATGGTATCGATGGTGAAAATGGTCAGCCGGGCAATCCTGGTGCACCTGGCGCCGTCGGCTTACATATTGATATGGCTGAAGACGCTATCGCCAATATCACCAATGCCAGTTACGCCGACGGTATCATTAGCGTCGATTTTGAACTGGAAAACCGTCAGGGCGTCGGTCTGTTTGGGTTAAGTGGCGAAAATCCGTTTCACGATTTCCGCTTTTCACTGGCGCAGCTGCAGACGCATGAAGGCAGCGAGCTGAAACAGTGGATATCGCTACTCAACGACACCACCAACGATGACGGCACCACCTTTGAGCAAGGCTTCGAGAAGATTAAAGACTGCATCGAGTGCCTGGTCGATCATAATGATGGTAGCTACACCTACACCTTTAACACTAACCTCACCACTGCCGAAGATGCCGCAGGCATTGAGTTTAATCCCGACCTGACTCAACGCATTGCCATCGAAATGCAGTTCGAATATGACTCAGGCCATGAGCTGGCTGAGAATGCTCACTTCGACTGGATACCGTCAACCAATGGCACCGAAGGGATCGACACCCGTGAGTTAGTGACCATGCAAACCTGCTACACCTGTCACCAGGTCGATAGCCTCGAGGCACACGGCGGCCGCCGTCTAGACATGGAAAACTGCCAGGCCTGTCATAACGGTATCGTCACAGACCCTAATGCCATCTCGGTCGAGTTTGGCCATATGGTACACGCTATTCATATGGGGCCGCACCGTGAGGGTAAAGACGCTGACGGCAATGTCGTGCCTATGCCTTACACCATCGCAGGTTACGGTGGCGACCATGCCTTCGACTACCCCGCCTTCCCGACAAAGCCCTTCATGGACTGTGCGGCCTGCCACGTCGAAGATGAAAATCTGGCAGACAAAGATCTCTGGCTAGCCAACGCTAACGCCAATGCCTGTACCGGCTGTCACACCGACTCACCTGCCCAGCATAATTCAGACAAGAACCCGGCGCTGAGCTGCACCGATTGTCATAGCGCCGCCGTGCATGGTGATCACGCCAAGCCTTACCAGGCAGCGAAAGACTATGATGTCACCGTCAGCAAGGTCGCCATCTCAGCGGCAAACGAGATCAGCTTCGATATTGCGATAACCGACCCTGCTGGCAACCTGGTCAGCCAGGAAGAGGTATATAAGCTGGGCTATAGCAAGCCCTACATGGTGGTGAGCTGGGACGTGGAAAAGGACTATCCCGACTTTGAACAGTCGCCCTACAGCCAGCGTCGTATCGATATCAAAGATCCCAACAAGGCTACCTGGAATGCCGACAACAGCGTCAGCGTCAAGGTGGCGATGAACTTCCCTGCCGACATCGCTTCACGCTCGTTAGAAGTCTTGCCTGTGCTAAAAGTTTGCTTTGCCGAAGGCAGCAGCAACCGCGTCAGCTGTGATGCGGACAATGCTTACCCAGCCTATGTGCAAACCGACGCCTATCGCACCGTGCTTAATGACAGCGAAGCCGTTGTTGCCGATCGCCGCGCCATCATCGACAGCCAAAGCTGTTACGGCTGTCACAGCTATGAGTTCTATCATGACTCTAACGGCGTTAACTGTATCGCCTGCCACACCAATGATAAGAAGCTCGGTTCAGTTGAAGATGCCAACGGCGATGCGGTTGCCTGGGGCGAGAAGAAGTCTACCAGCTTAATGTACAAAGCCCACAAGGCGAAAGGACATGACAACGGCCATGGCGGCAGCGGTACCTTGCTCAAGACTGACTGTATGACCTGTCACTCGGCCGAAGCTGGCTGGGGCGGTCTCTCCTACGGCTTCGAGCTAGGCCGTAACGCGGGACAAGCTCACACTGTGCCTAGCTTTATCCCTGGTAAGAGCAACGACCCAGCCGTTAATCCGGTAGAGACCTGGTATGCCTCTCCAGATGCCGCGGCCTGTATGAGTTGTCATCAGAAGTATCTCTCTGATGCCGCAGTCGCTCACATGCTTAACAACGGCGCCTATATTGGTGCTGACAAGGCCAGCGCCAAGGCCGCTCGTGAAGCCTGCGCCACTTGTCATACGCCTGAGAAGCTGATGCACGCTCACGGTCATCAACTGTAAGACCCAAAGGTGCTCGCCCTCACCGAGCACCGAGTTCCACCCTGCAATGTCAAAGGCACCCTCGGGTGCCTTTTTTTGCCGCTAAATTTTTTGTTTAGCGGGTGGGGGGATGGAGTGCCCGGCATGGCGACTTGATGCCTTTCCTTTGGCAGGTTCGTTTGTGCACATTTCGCTGTTATAGCGTCTACCGGATTTGTTGCTGGGAGGGCTATTGAAGGTCGTACCTTCATGACAATCTAACGCCTGTCCGGCGGGGATCGTGCAAACACGATTTTGGCTCGCCGCGAGCACATCCTTGTGGGCTCTGCGAAATCATCCCTGATTTCGAAGGCCAAAATCGTGTTTACACTGGGTATCCAACGTCTCTTCGATTTAACGGTATTTGGCACGAGTAGCGAATCTAAAGGCTGGATTATTTTTGCCCCATTGCGAGTTATTGGGGCAGCTGACAATTAACTCTACAAACTATAAGTTGACCAAATTTTAGTAATGCTACAGAGTTTCTAGAGTACTCCGACTTTACAGTGTGTCTAACGGACTCGTTGTCCCCGCGAAATGTTGGCCAAGTACATGTGTATAGATTTGTGTTGTACTCACGTCATTGTGGCCAAGTAACTCTTGAACTGTAGTGTAGTGGCATAGTGAATTTGGCCACCTGAATAGACGAAGTGATAGACTAACTTCTGGAAAAAAGGTGGTAGAAATGAAGAACACAAGACCGACATTCAGTGCAGAGTTCAAATTAGAAGCTGCGCAGCTGGTAACGAAACAGGGATACAGCATAGCTGAGGCTGCAAGCGCGATGGGCGTGAGTAATTCAGCCATGCGTAAATGGGTAAACCAGCTTCGACAAGAGCAGCAAGGCATATCCCCCAAAGGCGCACCGCTCACCCCCGAACAACAGCGGATCCGTGAGCTGGAGAAGAAAATCCGCCGCATTGAAGAAGAGAACACCATTTTGAAAAAGGCTACGGCTCTCTTGATGTCAGACTCACTGAACAGTTCTCGTTAGTCGAGAAACTCAAGAAGAGCCATAGCGTAAAACGGATTTGTTCAGTATTTGGTATTCACCGCAGCAGTTACAAGTATTGGCGAGGCAGACCTACCACCATTGACTCGCAGCGGGTAAAACTGCACAGCTTGGTGCGGGAGGCTTATGAAGCCAGCAATGGGTCAGCGGGTGCCAGAACCCTGGCTGATATGGTGACGACTGCTGGCGTTAGGTTGACGCGCTATCGTGCCACAGGACTGATGAAGAAGCTGGGGCTAGTGAGCTGCCAGGTGCCGCAACATCGCTACAAAAAGGCAGACAAGGAGCATGTCGCCATCCCTAACCTCCTTGACCGCCAGTTTGCAGTGACGGCTCCCAATCAAGTGTGGTGTGGCGATGTGACCTATGTGTGGACAGGCAAACGATGGGCTTACCTTGCCGTTGTTCTGGACTTGTTTGCACGGAAACCGGTGGGGTGGGCGATGTCATTTTCGCCCGATAGTGCGCTAACAAGCAAGGCACTAACCATGGCCTTTGAGGCGCGAGGAAGGCCGAAAGACCTAATGTTCCATAGTGACCAAGGAAGCCACTATACCAGCCGCCGCTTCCGCCAACAGCTCTGGCGTTATCAGATTAAGCAGAGCATGAGTCGACGAGGAAACTGCTGGGACAACAGCCCGATGGAGCGCTTCTTTAGAAGCTTAAAAACAGAATGGATACCGATGACAGGCTATCGGGATATCGGTGAGGCTAAGAGTGAGATTTCGCGATATGTGACGGGGTATTACAGTCAGCTGAGACCACATCAATATAACGGTGGGCTGACACCCAATGAGTCAGAGCGAAGATACTGGCTTGAATACAAAACCGTGGCCAATTTTAGTTGACCACTACACTGAAACTCTCAGTCCACTACCATAGAGCAGCTCAATGATTAGCCTGTCGCGGCCATAGAGTTGATTTAATATCGATGATATTTCCAATGGGGATAACACTGTCGGTAAATGTCGCTGTTTAGTGGCATAGCAAAAACCTAAATCCCCAAGCTCATGGTGCAAATGCTTCTGATACAAATAGGCCAATGCATTAAGTGCAATTTTTTGAGTGTTGATTGCCACATTCCGTTGGTTGGCAAGGAAGGTTAAAAATTGTGTAACTTCTTCCGTTCCCATTGTTTCGGGGTGACGCTTGTGGTGAAAGTTAATGAATGCCTTGATCCAATACAGATAAGTTTTTTCTGTTCTAATACTGTAACCACGCATGCGCATTGTTTCTTGAACACCGATTAGAAATGGGCTTTTTAGACTCATGATAACCTCACCCTAAAGCACTGTTTATTTGTACAGTATTATTTGATATTTCCGAATATCAAGGAAAATAGTGAAATAATTTTGCGCGTTTATACACGTACTAATTCATATAATTCATTTTTATCAATAAGTTATGTGTTGACAACTTGAGATAATAGGTTTGGAAAACGCGCATGCGCACTAATAAAATGTTATATTTTTTCGATGTAAGTGAAAATCACAATTATGAATGTTGAAACATATTTTGAAGATATTGAGTGGGAAATAAAAAAATTACTTCGTTCTTCCCGTGAATCAGTTCGTATTTGTGTGGCGTGGATTAGTAGGCAAGTTTATGCTCCTGTTTTACAAGAGTTAGCACTTAGAGGAGTGAAAATTGAAGTAGTGTTTAATAATGACCCAACAAACACTACTCACGGGTTAATGCCCACCAATTTATATAGTACATATGCAATTGACACTAGGTTAGCAACAGCATTTATGCACAATAAATTTTGCGTTATCGATGATGAGATTGTGATTACAGGTAGCTTCAACTGGTCTAAAAAAGCAAAAGACAGTTTTGAAAATATTGTCGTTATTAAACAAGATTATAAATTAGTAAAGAATTTTCTTCATGAATTCTATGATTTGGTGTCTTACTATCAAGCATTTTCATCAAACTACGTTGAAAAGTGTCATTGCAGGTCTAGTAGTTACAATCTCGCAATCATGGGTGCGGAAAGCGGTGTTTATGAAGGATCCAAAATAGATATTTGGACTTTATGTGTTAAAAATCAGCATGTCAGCCATGTTGGAGAAGAATATGAACAATACCTCCAAACCCAACTTGGAATGAAAGATGCTCCCATTTGGGATGATGGTTATTATGACAAAGAAAGCATGCAGAGTGAGTTTTATCAAGAAAGGAATCAACTAGCCTCTCTGCAACAATATTTCAATCAAAGAAATGGAAATAAAATACACGCTGTAGGTGTGGTTACAATGGCAAATCCAAATGAGCATTTGGAATGGAATGAAGAATCAGAATATATTGTTAACATAATTTGGCGAGATATGTATTTTAGAAAAATCATCCCTGACGTCCTTTATGATGATGGGTATGACGGAATAAATAAAATCATCAGAGAGCATGTATAAAAATATAACAAGCCAATTCAGTAGGACAAAAAACAGTTGGCTTTTGCTCCTTCGTCGCTAATTTTAGCCATCTGTTTTATTGCCTCTGATTGGAGCGTTATGTGAACTAAATGGCTAAATACAAGAACATCAAGAGTGCTATTCATAATTGGGCTCATTCGTTTATGAGCATTGAAAACTTCAATGATCATAGCTACTTTGTTAAGGCTTTGTACACTGCTGCAAAGGCTGCTAATGCTCAAGAAATAACAATTAATGTATTAGCCGAAACAATAGCGCCTGTATCGATGAACACACTTGAAATACTTCCATATATTAAAGGTATTCGTTCTAGTTTTATCAATATACTTACTAGCCAAAACGTATCTACTGATATGGTAGTTTCATTTACTCTATCGATAACTTATGATTTCAATGAAACGCTTAAAAATCCACCAGGTTTCATTTTTAAAAGCCCGTGGAAAGCTCCTGAGGCGGCAACGTATTCAACCAGAGCTACCGCAGTAGACAACCGTGGAATTGAGCATACTGCAGAAGTGCCAGAGTGGTGGCGTTGAAATCACATAACCAGTGCAGCTTGCCAGACTTGGGTAAACTGTCACCTTTTTCGCGCTGCGCAGCAAAAAAGCCGCCAGTTCACCCAAGCCGCAACTGCAGGCGTTAGCAGGTATAATTCGTGACTACCGCTTCAAAAAAAAGTCATTCAAGTATTAAATTAGTATGAAACTTATAGTTTTGAGTTAGAATTCATGCTTTTAGAGAAATAAGCATGAAAAAGGAAGACGTAAAGCTTGAAGTAAAGAAGTGGACAAACTGGTGGATAGAGCAGAGACAGAAGAAGCTTACAGAATTGATGTCTGACACAATGTCTATAAACCCGTTCATGATGCCATTTCTTTTCGAGTACCATTCTCTACAGAATTTCGATGAAGTTGTCGAAATGATTATCTCCAAACATTTAATGACAGGGCATGATACTGGGTTTGGTAAGTTAATTGATGAGAAAATTCTACCGAACGTTTTTGGTGCTCAAAAGTTAGATAAAAAATTCAGAGAACAAAATCCACCGTATAACCAATCTTGCTTTGATGAGATCGATCATATCGTTAAACGTGAGAACGGTGATGTAGAACTGCTGTCACTAAAAGCAGGGAAATGGACTATTCAGCTAACAATGGCAGTCCAGTTAAACCATTCTTTTAACGACATACTTTCGCACCATTCTGATAAATTCGACAGTATCGTGGTGGGAGTTTTTTATGGTCAAAACTCGGATCTTACAGATAAGTATAGGATTTTAAGAGGAATCAACACTGGAGCAAACCACGATGTTGTTGATCTTACTGAACATGTTCAAGTTTATGCTGGACATGAATTTTGGGCATGGCTTAATGATGGTGAGAGCGACACGCAGTATTGGGTGATTGAAGCTATTGAGGAAGCAGTGATCGAAGCTGATATCAAGCAAACCAACAAGAAACTAATCGATGAGTTTAAACTTCATGTTGTTGATAAATATAATAAAACCGTATTGGATGAGAATGGTGATGCAGATTGGAAAAAACTATTAAAGATGATTAATGGTTAAACAAACAGAATGAAGAGGAGCAAGGCTCCTCTTCATTCTATCTAGATCAACTCAGTTTGAGTTAAGAAAACAACTCACCTTGCTCGGATGATTTACTTTCTTCTGCTTGATAGTATGAGGTGTCACCATTAAAAGCTTTACCATTCTTAAAGAAAGTTCTCGTTCTAATATGAGGTCTGATATGTTCTTCAGTCCTAGAAGGGTGTGTAAACTCAGGCGGCACGCTTTGCTCTATTTTTTCAAGTATTCTCTTCGCTGTTTCCGCTGCAACTTTACCTAAGCGTATAGGTACTGCGTTTCCAATCTGTCGGAATTTTTGAGTTGTAGTACCTTGAAAGTCCCAGTTAAGAGGAAACTCCTGAATTGCTGCTGCTTCACCGACACTAATAGCTCTAAGTTCTTTAGGGTGGCACATGCTTGTTCCTGCATGGTTCGGCATGGTCACTACAGTCGGAGATGGGAAGGCGTAAGATAACTTTCTCCAGTATGCACTACGACCACCTTTTAGGTACCAACTTTTACCCATAGACTCCTTCTGAATGTCTTCTGGCATACTTCTCCAGTTTCCACCTTCAGGGACTAGCGCTAAATACTTAAGTTTTCTTGGTGAAAAGTTCATTACCTCAGGGCAAGGGTCGATAAAATTGCTTCCAGGGCCGATGGCATCACCGAGGGTTTTAAATGGAGGTAAGTTGTCTTCAGGGCGATTACTAAAAGTGGGTTGAGGAAAGTCTGCTTTATGACCGTACCTGTTACCGATTAGGATTACACGCTCACGTATCTGAGGTGCGCCGTAGTTTGCTGAATTAACAACGAAGCAATCTACGTGATAGCCTATTTCATTGAAATCATTGATAACTTTGTTCAATAAAGAGCCTTTCTCAAGATAGCTTGGATCAATGTCACTTTCTTTAGTTTTCTTTGAGTTTGGAACAATAGACATAGACATCAATCCTCTAACGTTCTCCATAATAAACACTTTAGGTTTGAGTTCTTCTACCAATCTTAAGTATTCAAAAATCAATTGCCCTCTAGCGTCTTCTATACCTAAACGGTTACCAAAGACACTGAAAGCTTGGCACGGAGGACCACCAGCGAGTAGGTCGATTTCATCAATACCTGTGATGTTTTTAACTTCATCCCCAGATACTTCTGCGACACTTTTTTCAATCACGGGTAGGTTTGGGCGATTTTTCTTAATGGTCTTAATAGCTGCTTTGTCTATCTCTACGCACACAGCAGCTTCAAAACCAGCTTGTTCAATGCCTAGGTCTAGCCCCATTGCTCCACTGAATAGTGATACGAAATTTCTTGTCATGTCGATTGCTAACTCTTAAATTTTAGTACTAAGACGATAGACTAATGCTGTTTTTTTATACAGTGGTAACTAACGTAATCGAGAACTATACCACAAAAATGTCAGTCACTATATACCAGCTAACAAAGCATTTAAGAGTGATTCGCAACGCTTGGCAGTTTCGCTTCGCTCAAGTATAGCCAAGCGTCGCTCACACCTTAATGCGGCGTTATCCCATAGAAATTTTTATCCGAAACTGACAGGTTAGAATTAAGGCTTTAACTCGAAAATGTCCAAAAATGGCTTAACTTGAACAATTGCAAAGATCAAATGCGGCTAAATCGAAGAGACAGATAACTCGGTGTAGGTGCGGCTGAGGCCTTCCGAGGCCGGGCCGCTCTATGACCTCCATGTCATCGCGGCATTTGTAAATCCATTCAGCTCAGATGCTGTCGTAGAGCTCCGCGGGATGCCTCTTATACAAAAAGAATCAGCGTGTCTTCAGAAGTACCTAAATCAACCTATCCATCAACCACAATGGTTAATCGAAGAGACAGAGAACTAGGTGTAAACACATTTGTGACCTTCCGAGGCATGGATGCCGAGGTAGAGCTCACAGGGATGTGCTCGTAGCGTGTCACAAATGTGTTTGCACATGAGCCTGCGGCAGACAATTGATACACCATATGTCATGGTGAACGGTTTTCTATCAAACACCTATTCAGGTAGTGGCTAAACCTCGTAATCAGCCCCGACGAAGGGCAAGTTAGCCCTCAGTCTCATCGTGTTCCATCCCAATGGCCTCTACTCCATCTGGTAGCGCACTCTCACTGATATCCACTATGGTGGAGCGATTCATGGTGATCTTGTAGCGGGCGAATTGTGGCGGGTTGCGGCCTTCTTGCAGCGACAGTACCAGGTTGATCTGGTAGCGGCGCTCTACCGAGTCGCTGCTGATCTTACCGTCGGCCTCCTTATAGATCTTTGCCTTGCCCCGCTCAAGATAACGAGCGAAGGGCGCCAGGCTAAAGTTCACCTGCTCCTGTATGGTGGAGTAGCCGGCAAGGAAGCCTTTGTTAGCGATGCGGGAGTTGATGCCATAGTGCAATATGTCGGCATCGAGCTTATTCTGGCTGTGGCGGCGCCTTAGGATCTCGTCGATCTCCTCGGGCAGGTCCTTAGACTTGATAAAGTCTATCCACACGTGCTGTTTAGCGATCATCGCCTGACTGGTGGTGTCGCGCAGAATGCGGCTCCAACGAGGCCGTCCCTTCTGAATCACTCGCCACAGGGCATTACGAATATCCTCTTTGAAGATCTCGCGAAAACCGTAGATCACCGCTAGGGTAAACACCAAGGCCATGGTTAGGCCGCTAAAGACCCCTTGGGCCTTGATGATAAGCGTTGAAACCACCAGCATTACAAAGGCGGTGGCTATCCCTGTGGTCATTTTCTTAAGCCCTACGCCAAGACGCTTCTGCTCCTCTTTTAATACAACCCCTTGCTGGATCAAACGGCGCAGCAGCAACATCTTATTGGAGATACGGTTAGGATCATTCAGGGTCTGAGCCGAGTTGTAGTTCTTGCTGTCACGATAGCTACTCTCGCTGCGGCACAGGTTAATCACCTCTTCAACCACCTCGCTGTAATCACTGCTACGTGGCGCATGGGACATCAGCTTCAACAACTGCTGCTCGCAGAACCAGGAGAGATAGTTATCTGAGTTTTCGAAATAGTGTTTCCACTTAGGGTCGCTGGGCTCGTTACGGCGAAACTTCTTCAGTAGCTGAGTCACTATCTCGCTCAGCTCTTTGAGCGAGGTATAAAACTTCTCGATATCTTCTACCTGAGCCAGCTCCTTACTGTCGGTCTCAATCGCCACGGCAAACTGGTAGGCAAATAGGTTCAGGTAGAGCCTGAACTCCTCGACGGTACGTTTCTTCTGGCTGATAAAACGCCCCTGCACCAGAGGAAGATGCAAGCCCGAAGAGTAATAGGAGCGTCGACCGGCAATCGCGGCATGGTAATACTCTTCCTCATCAAGGCTTTGGGAATTGATCCCCATCTCCTTGGGCAGAAAGAAATAGAGGTCGAGCCGTCTATGGTCACCCACCTTCATTTGATGGGTAAACTTAATCGACAGTGACTCTTCCTGCTTGATATTAACCTTAGACACAAAACCTCAGAATTATGGAATTATTTCAGTAATTTAGAAACTAACATC
The DNA here is from genome assembly GCF_002215585.1 of Shewanella marisflavi. Taxonomy (NCBI): domain Bacteria; kingdom Pseudomonadati; phylum Pseudomonadota; class Gammaproteobacteria; order Alteromonadales; family Shewanellaceae; genus Shewanella; species Shewanella marisflavi. Next base: position 820,290 of record NZ_CP022272.1, on the reverse strand, counting down.
CTGAGTATAGCCGAAGAGTGGCTATTGCACTATACGGCAACCACAGACGGTGTTGCTAGGCTGAAACAATACCACGGCATAGTCCCTGTGGGGATCTAATTCCAGCGGTTCGATAGATAAATTATGCATCCCCTTACTGTCTAAATTAAAGGAGCTGATGTAAGAGAGATATTGCATATGTCTGGGCATGGCCTCGGTGGATTCGGCGCCACTCTCCTCCTTGGTCTCTACCGAAAAATGGTAGCGTCCACTGTGCTTATCGATCTCGAAATACTTGCCCTGCATGCGTATGGTGCCGGCCGACGTACCGTCGAGGTTAAAATAGCGATAGTTGATCTGCGCCTGCTGCTGCTTGGCCATGATATCGACCAATAGGTAGTGGCGCCCTTCAGCATTGGCATTATCGCGGCGATCGAATAACTCTGAGCTACAGCTCAGCATCAAACTCTCGCTAGGGTTAAGGTAGCGATAACTAATGGTTATGCTAACCGCTAACAGCGCCAGCACTAAGAAATTGATCGCCCACAGCACCTTTCTATTCACACAAAGATACCTCTTTAAACCAGACATCGGAGATAAACACCTTCTGCTGCCTGTAATCGGTTAACTTAAGGTTGCGCACCAAGGACTGCCCCATCCTCTCGCCGCGCATCGTGATATTAAAGACCTGTTTATCGTGAGAAAGCGACATATAGACCTCTTTCCAAGGCGATGACTCGCAGTGGCCAAACGCCTGAGACATCTTCTCAGACAGACGCAATAGCGAAGTGTTATTGGTCTTAGATTTTGCGTAGCTGATAAACATCACCTTCTGCCCAGACTCCAAGGTAATGCTATGACGCAAATAAGGCTCTGTGTGCTCTATCTCAAAATTAACCGAGGAGAACAGCTGCAGTGACACCAGGACGCCAAGCAGCAAGACGATCAGTCCAACCCAGAGTTTGATCCAGCGATGACGCTTACCAAACAACCAGGCCAACACCGCCTCAATCCGCTCACCTAAACCATAGGGCTCACGACTCACACTCGCCTGCACCGTTGAGGGCACCGCGTTTTCAAGGCGTAGGCGATAACCCTTACCCTTGACGGTTTCTATCATATGCTCATGAAGCGGGCCGAGAAATGAGCGCAACATAAAGACGGCACGCGCCACCGACGAGTCACTTAAAGGAGCATGCTCATCATCGCCCGCCCCTAAGACCCGCTTAGCCACCACTTTGTCATTATTGGCCAGTAAGAGTGATAAGACCTGCAATTCAGCGCGCGGCAGATGCCACTCTTCACCCGTCAATTCATTGGTGAGCACGCCTTTATGTCTGTCAAATCGGCAATCGCCCAGTTGCATCTTGGTTACTCTGTCATTCAGATGCAAATAATCTTATGCAAGCTAGCAAAAAAAATCTGTGATCCCCTCTATCTCCTAGAAAGTCATGTAAAAAATATCCTTAACAAGAGTAAGGAAAATAAACCTCTGTGACTTCCGCCTCTTTCTTCACGCTCAACACGTCGATATTTATAAGCGCGCAAAAACCCGTAAATTAACATGAATTTTACAAATAAGGTGACACAGATCGCATCACAACCGCCCACGCCGATAATCTAACGGGGTATTGATTCAGATAGCCGATACAAAACATTAGAAAAACCTGTGATAACGAACTCTCTCCTATCCCAAGGCTTCATCTGACTCAAATCACACTATTTGCAATCTACCAGGGCCACACTGGCTCCAAGTTCAAAACGGCGCATCTTTTAGTTTGTGCCAACAACAAAAATAACATCTATCCAAGTGAGGACATTGTCATGACCATCAATAGACGCCAAGCACTTAGCCAAATCATCGGCATCAGCACAGCGGCGGCGGGCGCCACCCTTATGGGCACATCAGCCTTCGCCGCTACCGACGAACAAGGTAATTACAAACTGGAGTTAGGCGAAAAGCTTAAGTATTTCCCACTCGATCCTATGGCAACCGCCAAGCTAGCTTATCAGACTGGCGGCGGCTGTATGCACCAGGTCTTCCATGCCCTAGTCACTATGCTGGCTAACTCTGAAAGCGCCGATGCCGACAAGTTTAAGACGATTCCTACTGCGCTGGCTGGTTATGGCTGGGCGGGTATTGTTGGTCAGGGCACAGTGTGCGGTAACAACAATGCTACCGGTATGTTGGTGAACATCTTAGACGACATCAACGGCCAAAATGCCGCGGTTATTGGCGCCTCTTTCCGTTACTATGAAACTGAAGAACTCCCATACTATAGCGATGAGTTCGTTGCCGGCATAGGTTCAACCGCCGAGAAAACAGCCGAAGTGGGTAAGTCATCAGTTGCCAACAGCATCCTGTGTCACTCTTCTATCAGTAACTGGTCTAAGGCCTCAGGCTTTACCTTCAGCCAGAAGGGCGAGCGCTGTAAGCGTCTATCGGCCTCTGTTGCGTATCACGTGGTCGAGCTGCTGAACCGCGCCTATAAGGGCGAAGATATCTCGGCGCTACCTGAATCAAAGCCTTCACAAGAAGCGCAGGCCTGCCAAAGCTGTCACGGCGTCAGCGAAACCATGGGTAGTGCAGCTAGCGTGAAGTCAGATATGGAATGCACGACTTGCCATACCGGCCACTTTAACTAAAGGAGCAGGTCATGAATGAGAAGTTATTAACAGCTCTATTAGCAACACTGCTAATGTGCGGCGGTTGCGGTAGTGACGACAATGATGACGATGACGGCGGTGTGATCATTCCGCCTCCACCAGTCACCATAGATGCCGGTGAGGCCTTGGCCATCAACCTGACTCTGGCCGAATTTGACGGCGAGACAGGCACCCTGAGCTTTGCCCTGAAAGATGATGATGGCTTGGCGATTACCAATGCCAAAGATTACAACATCGTCTACTTTGGTTTCCCTGATGGCGAATCAAAGTCAAGCAATGCCAAGGCTTGGAAACATTGGCACGTGACGCAAAGCTATCAATGCGATAGCGCCGCTGGCGACTGCCAGGGCATGCTAGAAGAAACAGATAATGGCCAATACAGCTTTAGTGCAACCGATCTAGACTGGGATGCCAATACCGCTCCTGGTTCGGTTGAAGAATTTAAAGTTGCCATAGAGATCAAAGGTGCCAAGGCGACCAACGAACTGGTTCTGCTCCCCTCCACTTAACCCACTGCACCACTTTGGGGGCCATCACCTAGTGTGTGGCCCTTTTTTTATGTCCCATAGACAAAGTTCAACACGCACACAAAATAGCGCTGAACCGGCCAAAGCAAGGCTAGCAAAAACAAAGCGAGGTGAGGTTATTGCTCGCGGATAAACTCTCTTAAAGCAGGAAGATAATTGAAAGGCTCAAACACAGAATAAACGAGCAGAATTAGCAGTAATAACTGAGAAATCAACAGGATATACTGCTGGTTAGTCATACGTTTTGTGGGGCCACTCCCCACTAAATCAAGATTAGGCGAAAGCTTATGATGCAGTATGTAGCCCTGATTATCGATGGACTCCAGTAACTTGCCAGAGGGGGTTCCTAAAAAGAAGCGAATGCGATCAATCGCCTGAACGAGACGGGCCATATTTGCCTCCTCAGCGGGCAGCGCCGCCAGCAGCTCGGCATGGGACAGCACCTGACCTCTGTGATTCGTCAATAATTTGAGTACGGCAAACTCCGCACATGGCATACGCCAACTGGTGTCATTGTCCTGGTTTGATAGGGTCGATTGCGACGGATCAAACCAACAGCTACCTATCTGCATTAAAAATTCTCACACTAACGAGTACAACTATTTATCTCGGGGTGCCTAAGCAACCTAGGCCTACAGTGTGACATTTAAGCGGGGTAACTTTCGTGACTAAAAGCACATAACTCATTAAAATAACTGAATAATTATGATACATCCAGATACAGATTTAAGCCTGATTAGACTTGGGTTAAGCCTGTATTCAGCCTGAGTTTTGCTCAAAAAAAAGGCGCCCTTTAGGGCGCCATTTTTTTATGCATAAGATCAGTATATTAGAATGAATACAACAAGGTCATATTGGTTTCTGTATCTGTACTCTTCTTGTCATCCAGCGGTTCGCTGTTATAACGCACGATCACAGCAAATTTCATCGCCAGAGCACCCACAATGTTAGCTGTGATAGATGTCTCTGAACGTCCTTCCAGGCTTTCACCATAGTCAGCGACAAATAGCTGCTTGAATTTAGAGTTGTCGGTGATCTCTGTTTCAAAGTTAATCACCCCGTGCGCCACCCAGCTCTCTTCGGTGTCATAACCCGCTTCAGCGGCGCTCACATCGTCCAGACGCTTGTACTGGAAACCCGGACCCACTTCGATGGCAAAGGTTGTCTTTTCGGTATCGACAAACTTATGACCATAACCCACTGATACTGTCGACTTTGAGTCGAAACCAGTGAAAGGGTCTATCTCATGGTTAGCGTTGGCAAACATATAATTGATATCGCTGAACTTATAGTTACCCTGCACCAGACCGTAGTAGCGCTTACCTGTCTCTTCACCACTATCTTCTTTATAGAGGGCTTCTAGCAGGTATTGGTTTTCCCAGTTACCCAGCTCATGCTTCATATCCAGACGCCCTTTAAGCGAAGTCGTCTCAGTATTACCTGTGGTCACTGTCGCACCCACTTCAGCATCTGCCGCAAAGGTTCTGTCACCCTTAACAAAATCGGCACCCGCGTGCGCTGCAAAGGGGGCTGCCATCAGGATAGCCGTAGCTGTCAGCAATTTTTTCATTATCGATTTACCTATAGTTCCAAGTCCCTTAAAAATTGGCGCAATATTAACATCCAGCACACAGAAATGACAATTGCACTTGCCTTTTCAGCAAATTGAACTACCGAAAGTACCAAAAAGAAGCGTAAATCCTACCTTCAGCGTGACTCTAGCTTGTCTTGTTCGGCTTACATTAAGCAAAAAAAAGCCCACCAAGAAGGTGGGCTCTTTCATGTGAAGCAGATTAGTTCACTTGTGGATCTAATTCACCAGACTGGTAAGCCTTATACATGGCTTGCAGCGACTTAGGCTTGATCTTAGAGGCCATGCCTGCCGCACCGAAGGCTTCGTAGCGTACGGTACAGATATCCGCCATCGCGTCCATAGAAGCTTTCAGGAACTTACGTGGATCGAATTCGCTTGGGTTCTCAGCCAGGAACTTACGTACTGCACCGGTAGAAGCCAGACGCAGGTCAGTATCGATGTTAACTTTACGCACACCGTGCTTGATACCTTCAACGATCTCTTCCAGTGGCACGCCATAAGTTTCAGGGATAGCGCCACCATATTGGTTGATCACTTCCAGCCACTCTTGTGGCACAGAAGATGAACCGTGCATTACCAGGTGAGTGTTTGGAATACGGGCGTGGATCTCTTTGATACGGTCGATACGCAGCACATCACCGGTAGGCTTGCGGCTAAACTTGTAAGCACCGTGGCTGGTACCGATAGCAATGGCCAGTGCATCAACGTGAGTATCGGCAACGAAACGCGCCGCTTCTTCTGGCGTAGTGAGCAGTTGCTCTTCGCTCAGGATACCTTCCGCGCCAACACCATCTTCTTCACCGGCTTGTCCAGTTTCCAGGCTACCCAGACAACCGATCTCACCCTCAACCGACACACCACAGGCGTGAGCAAAGGCAACCGTTTTACGAGTCACGTCAACGTTGTACTCGTAAGACGCAGGTGTCTTACCATCAGCCATCAGAGAGCCGTCCATCATCACAGATGACATACCCAGCTGAATAGAACGCTGACATACGTCAGGATGAGTACCGTGATCCTGGTGGATACACACAGGGATATCTGGGTACTGCTCAAGTGCTGCCGCCATCAGATACTTAAGGAACTGAGGACGGGCATACTTACGTGCACCGGCTGATGCCTGAACAATCACAGGGCTGTCAGTAGCTTCTGCCGCCTGCATGATGGCGCGCATCTGCTCCAGGTTGTTCACGTTGAATGCGGGAACGCCATATCCATGCTCTGCGGCATGATCTAGCAGTTGACGTAGGGAAATTAAGGCCATTTTTAACTCCAATAATAGGGTGGTGTTCGGGCAGTACCCGCTCAGCCACCGAGGTCACTATCGTTTGGACAGATTTTGATACCGACAGTCAGTGCATGCATCCTGTGCGCCTTAACCGTCGGCGGTTTCTTATAATAATATTAGGGTCTGTCAACCTTTCCTGTTTGTTTTTGCAGTAGTTTGCAGGCAATTTATGCAAGGCAGAACCCGTGTGGTGTAGCTATTCTACACGAGCGGGTGATAACGCCGTAGAAATCTCCTACAAACGCTGCCCGAAGGGTTCATCTAAACGCGCCCTACTCTTTGTTGTGCGCAATTCACATAGCTCGCTATGCAACATTGCTTACGCCGCGAGCAATACGCGTTTAGATTGAACAAAAATTAAACCTGAAAGATAAACAGACCCTAGTTATTTTTTACTTATTCGCCGCGGCTTTCCAGCATAGCTACAGCAGGCAGTTCCTTACCTTCCAGGAACTCCAGGAAGGCACCACCACCGGTAGAGATGTAAGAGACCTTGTCGGCAATACCATACTTGTCCACTGCCGCTAGGGTGTCACCACCGCCGGCAATAGAGAAGGCTGATGACTCGGCGATCGCCTGGGCGATACGCTTGGTGCCTTCACCGAATTGGTCGAACTCGAACACACCCACAGGGCCATTCCAGACGATGGTACCAGCGCTCTTGAGGATCTCAGCCAGGGCTTCTGCGCTATCTGGGCCGATGTCGAAGATCATATCTTCATCCGCGACCTGATCGACCGCCTTAAGGGTTGCGCTCGCCGTTGGGCTGAACTCGCCAGCAACGACAACGTCAGTTGGCACAGGGATGTCACCGCCACGACTCTGGGCATTGGCGACCAGACGCTTGGCTTCATCGATAAGGTCTGCTTCATAGAGCGACTTACCTACGTTGTGGCCAGCAGCCGCAATAAAGGTGTTAGCGATACCGCCACCAACCACTAGCTGATCGACAATACCTGAGAGGCTCTCTAGTACAGTCAGCTTGGTTGATACCTTAGAACCACCCACGATAGCCACCAGCGGACGCGCCGGATTATCCATCGCCTTACCCAGGGCTTCCAGCTCACCGGCCAGAAGAGGACCAGCACAAGCCACAGGGGCATACAGACCAACGCCATGAGTCGAAGCCTGGGCGCGATGCGCGGTGCCGAAGGCATCCATCACATATACATCACACAGGGCCGCAAGCTTCTTAGCTAGCGCCTCGTCGTTCTTCTTCTCACCCACGTTGAAGCGTACGTTCTCAAATACCACGACTTCGCCGACATTGGCTTCTACACCGTCGAGATAGTCTTTAGCCAGACGTACCGGGCAATCCAGCGCTTTGTCCAGGTAATCCACAACAGGCTGCATAGAGAATTCGCTGTTGTATTCGCCTTCGGTCGGACGGCCTAAGTGAGACATCACCATCACGGCCGCGCCTTTTTCCAGCGCCAGCTTGATGGTCGGCAAAGAGGCACGCAGACGCGCATCGCTGGTCACCACACCATTGCTTACCGGAACATTGAGGTCTTCACGGATAAGCACACGCTTGCCCTGAAGATCTAACGCTGACATATTGATAATCGCCATTTCACGTTTCCTTAAGTGTAAAGTTAAAAGTAAAAGTTAAAGCAAAACTGAGTAACCCACCGCCAGGACGCTTCACCGGCCATGGGTTAAAAACTTTAAAATCAGGCTCTGACGGCCTTTATCATCTCTAAACTGGTGTCCAACATACGGTTGGCAAAGCCCCACTCGTTGTCACACCACAAGAGCAATTTGACCAGATGGCCGTCGCTCACCCGCGTCTGGGTGCCATCGACGATACTGGATCTGGGATCATGATTAAAATCGCACGATACCAATGGCGCATTAGTATAGCCTACAACCCCTTGGTATGAGCCATTTGCCGCTTGAGATAATACCTGGTTCACTGTATCGATATCGACACGTTTATCTAAGGTGACCGATAAGTCAATTGCCGTCACATTAATTGTTGGCACGCGCACAGATATCGCCTCAAACTTATCCTTCATCTCAGGCAGAATGCGCTCAATTCCTCTGGCCAGCTTGGTATCTACCGGAATGATAGATTGTCCCGCCGCACGGGTACGTCTGAGGTCATCATGATAGGCGTCGATCACCTGCTGATCGTTCATAGCCGAGTGAATCGTGGTAATAGCACCACTATGTACCTTAAAGGCGCGATCAAGCACCTGAATGATAGGCACTAAACAATTGGTGGTGCAGGAGGCGTTAGAGACGATTTGGTGCTCGGCCATGAGATCTTGATGATTCACGCCATAGACTATGGTGGCATCCACATCGCTCGATGAAGGGTGGCTGATCAATACCTGCTTTGCCCCCGCCTTGATATGAGCCTCACAGGCCTGGCGATCGATAAGGGCACCAGTGGCCTCGAACACGATATCGACATCCAGAGATTGCCAGGGCAGCTTTTCAGCATCGGGCTCATGGATTAATAAGATACGGTCGTCCCCGATAGTCATCACATTGTCGTCGAGTGACGCGGAAGATTGAAAGCGACCATGGGTGGTATCGTATTGGGTGAGGTGAAGCATGGCTTCGGGTTTGGCGAGTTCATTAATGGCGACAATCTGGATCTTATCCCGCTTGCCAGACTCATAGAGGGCACGAAGAATCGAGCGACCAATTCGGCCATAACCATTAATAGCAACTTTAATCATTTAAGTGCTTCTACTCCTAACACCGTCCTGAGATAGGCATTCCTGAATGCGACAACGGCCTATCGTTATCGATAAGCCGGGTCATCATGGCATAGAGCAACTGCTTGCCCTATGCCTTTTGGGTGGCACTAGGCCTTATAAAATGGCGTTTGCCTTGGCTACAACATTGTCAACGGTGAAACCGAAGTGCTTCATCAGATCGCCGCCTGGTGCAGACTCACCGAAGGTGGTCATGCCCACAACCGCGCCGTCGAAACCAACATACTTGTGCCAGTAATCCACGTGAGCCGCTTCAATAGCCACACGCTTAGTAACAGACTTAGGCAATACAGACTCTTTGTAAGCCGCATCTTGTGCGTCGAACACGTCGGTCGATGGCAGAGACACTACACGTACCGCCTTACCTTGCTCGGTCAGCGCCTTGGCTGAATCCAGTGCTAACTGCATCTCGCTACCGGTTGCGATCAGGATAAGATCTGGCGTACCGGCACAGTCTTGCATCACGTAACCACCCTTGGCGATGTTAGCCAGTTGCTCATCGGTGCGTGCCTGTGCAGGCAGACCTTGACGGCTGAAGATCAGAGAGGTCGGCGCCTTACGACGTTCGATAGCCATCTTCCAAGCCACAGCCGTTTCAGCCGCATCACATGGACGCCATACCATCATGTTTGGTGTCATGCGCAGGTTAGCCAGCTGCTCAACCGGTTGGTGAGTCGGGCCATCTTCACCCTGACCGATAGAGTCATGGGTGTAAACGAAGATGTTTTGAATGCCCATCAGCGCTGACATACGTACCGCGTTACGTGCATACTCCATGAACATCATGAAGGTTGCGCCATAGTTGATGAAACCACCGTGCAGCGAGATACCGTTCATGATGCCGCTCATGCCGAATTCACGTACACCGTAGTAGATGTAGTTACCCGCTGGATCTTCCTGAATGCCCTTAGAACCAGACCATAGAGTCAGGTTAGAACCTGCCAGGTCAGCCGAACCGCCGAGCAGTTCAGGTAGGATGGCACCGAAGGCACCGATAGCGTTTTGTGACGCCTTACGGCTAGCAATGCTTTCGCCCTTCTCTTGACACTCTTTGATGAATGCCTGTGCTTTTTCTTCGAAATCGGCTGGCAGTTCACCAGTGATCACGCGGCGCTTATATTCTGCAGCCAGTTCTGGGTAGGCAGCCTCGTAAGCGGCCAGCTTCTCATTCCAGGCAGACTCGTTAGCCGCGCCCACTTCTTTAGCATCCCAACCTGCATAAACGTTTTCTGGGATCTCGAACGGTGCGTGCTCCCAACCCAGGAACTCACGTGCCGCGGCAATTTCCGCATCACCCAGTGGCGCGCCGTGACAGTCGTGGCTACCAGACTTGTTTGGCGAACCGAAACCGATAACCGTTTTGCAGCAGATCATGCTTGGCTTGTCGGTAACTGACTTAGCCTCTTCGATAGCCGCGCGAATCGCGTCGCTGTCATGACCATCAACACCGGCGATCACATGCCAGCCGTAAGATTCGAAACGCTTAGCCGTGTCGTCAGTAAACCAGCCCTCAACATGACCATCGATAGAGATACCGTTGTCATCCCAAAACGCAATCAGCTTGCCAAGACCTAGTGTGCCCGCCAGTGAACATGCTTCGTGAGAGATACCTTCCATCAGACAGCCATCGCCCAGGAAGCAGTAGGTGAAGTGATCGACGATATCATGACCCGGGCGGTTAAATTGCGCCGCCAGTGTCTTCTCGGCAATCGCCATACCCACGGCGTTGCTGATACCTGCGCCTAGAGGACCTGTGGTGGTTTCAACACCTGGGGTGTAACCATATTCTGGGTGACCCGGCGTCTTAGAATGCAATTGACGGAAGCTCTTCAGCTCTTCGATTGGCAATGCATAACCTGTTAGGTGCAGCAGAGAGTAAATCAGCATTGAACCGTGACCGTTAGATAGGATGAAACGATCGCGATCGACCCACTCTGGGTTATTCGGGTTGTGCTTAAGGAAGTCATTCCAAAGCACTTCAGCGATATCAGCCATTCCCATTGGGGCACCTGGGTGACCAGAGTTGGCTTTTTGAACGGCATCCATACTTAACACACGGATAGCGTTTGCGAGTTCTTTACGAGATGACATGCTCTCTCCTGCTGATTTTATGTTGGGGATTTTGCGGGCAATAATTGGGGGCATATTTTCCCCTACTCGCGGATGGGACGCAAATAAAATTCACCGATTCCCTTAGATTAAATCCATATAGCCGCTAATTTCCCCCACCTAGGGTCCGCCGCTATTTACCCTTTACTGGGGCTAACGGAATAAGATTGACCACACCAAGCCAGGCAGATTTGATCACCCGCGCAATCTCGCCCGTATCGAAATAAGATAGTTTAAAGTTAGATAAAGCAACTAAAGGCTATAAATAACATAACCTTAGACAACAAAAATAGATTAACTCATCCCAGGCATTAGAATATTTACCCGGTTTTACTCCACAATTTTTACTGAAAAGGGTGTTATCCGATCTGATTTCCACTAAAATGGCCGTCTAGATGTAGATACTTCTACACATTCAAATTGTTTAAAGACGAGATTTTTCCATTATGGCAAAGCACTTGTTTACCTCTGAGTCGGTCTCAGAAGGTCATCCAGATAAAATCGCCGATCAAATTTCTGATGCGGTACTCGACGCGATCTTAGAGCAAGATCCAAAGGCACGTGTTGCGTGCGAAACATACGTCAAAACCGGAATGGTGATGGTAGGTGGCGAGGTGACCACTTCTGCATGGGTTGATATCGAAGAGCTAACCCGTAAGACGGTTCGCGAGATCGGTTACACCCACTCAGACATGGGCTTCGATGCCGACTCTTGTGCGGTACTGAACGCCATTGGTAAGCAATCACCTGACATCAACCAAGGTGTTGATCGCGCCGATCCTAAAGAGCAAGGCGCAGGTGACCAAGGTTTGATGTTTGGTTATGCCAGCAACGAAACCGACGTACTCATGCCAGCCCCTATCACCTATGCACATGCATTGGTGAAGCGTCAGTCTGAAGTACGTAAAGACAACACCCTGCCTTGGTTGCGTCCAGATGCCAAGAGCCAGGTGACGTTCGCCTACGAAGACAACAAGATCGTCGGCATCGACGCGGTGGTACTCTCTACTCAGCATTGTGACAGTGTTAAGCAAGCTGATTTGATCGAAGGCGTGATGGAAACCATCATCAAGCCTGTACTACCAGCACAGTGGTTGAACAAAGAGACCAAGTTCTTCATCAACCCAACTGGTCGTTTCGTTATCGGTGGCCCTATGGGCGACTGTGGCCTGACAGGTCGTAAGATCATCGTTGATACCTACGGCGGCATGGCTCGTCACGGCGGCGGCGCTTTCTCGGGTAAAGACCCGTCAAAAGTTGACCGCAGCGCGGCCTATGCGGCTCGTTATGTAGCCAAGAACATAGTCGCTGCTGGTCTGGCAGATCGCTGTGAGATTCAAGTTTCTTACGCTATCGGTGTGGCAGAGCCAACCTCTATCAGCGTTGAAACCTTCGGTACCGGTAAGGTGTCAGAAGAGGTGTTAATCGGCTTAGTACGTCAGCACTTCGACCTGCGCCCATACGGCCTGACCGAGATGCTTGATCTGGCGCGTCCTATCTACAAGGCAACCGCTGCTTACGGTCACTTCGGTCGTAACGAGTTCCCTTGGGAGCGCACCGACAAAGCTGAAGCGCTGCGCGCAGACGCTAAGCTGTAATTCGCTTTAATAAAAAAACCGCCTACATGGCGGTTTTTTTATGTCGGTACTCGCGTAATTCCCCCCTGCTGACCGCTTCTCACCTTTATCAGCGCAGCCGCTAATCGATAAGCGTTGATGGCTTACCTGGCTTTGCATAACTGAGCCTGCCTAACCGCTCGGTGCGGTGATAACAATCAAGCCCTGATACACAAACGCTATTGAGCTGCTCGATATCGATGCTGCCATCATTTTTGAGCGCCACATCATCAAGCAATATATCGGTAATACTGCCAATCACCAGCAAGGTTTGATTCAGTTCGATCCTCTGATAGCTCTCGAGCTTAACGCCGTACTTTAATCGGCTTTGGGCCACAAAGGGCGCCTGCACCTCCTGATAATACTCTGGAGTTAACCCGACCTCTGCAAACTCACACTGCTGCGGCTCATAGCGAGCAGATGCTTGATGAGCCTGTTGCCAAATATCACTATTGACCTGATTAATGGTATAGCTGCCCGTAGCGATAATATTACTCAAGGTATCTCGCGCCACTGAGTTAGGCCGACTGATAAATCCGACTAAGGCTGGGTCTGCGCCTAAGTGAAACACAGAACTGACAATGGCTAAGTTGGTTTGCCCCGACTCATTGATAGTGCCTATGAGATTGGCACTCTTAAAGCCAGACAAACTATTGACCAGATGCGCTCGATAACGCTGCTCCATCTCAGCTAACTGGTTTTGGTCGATATGCACGGTTCGATTTACCATAAAATTGAATCACCATTCCAATCAATAAAGTAAGCCTCCGCAGAAGGCGTCACGGTTTGGGCCACCGCTAACAATCTCTCAGCAACAAATTCGGTTGAAAAGAGTTTTTCTTTGTCGACATTTTGCTGGAAGGGTTTGGACAGGGGTGTGTCGGTTGTACCAGGATGAAATGCCAAAATGACAACATTCTTGGCGCGGCGGGCATACTCAACGGCTGACGTTTGCAGCAACATATTCAGCGCAGCCTTAGATGCACGATAGCTATACCAACCACCGAGGCGATTATCACTAATACTACCGATACGTGCGCTCATTACCGCGACCACACATTTTTTATCGCCTTTGACCAGGGGCATCAGATGTTTCAGCCATAGCATAGGCGTGACGGTATTAATCTGAAACAGGGTATTCATCGCTTCTACGCTTAAATCTTCGAGCCGTTTCTCGGGCTTAATGCTCGCTTGATGCAAGATGCCGTTAAAAATAAACACACTACTAATAACCAGCTGCCTCGTTGCTAGCTCGTTAACTAAGGTGGATATCGCATCTTCACTGTAATCACACTGCAGGGATTCAAGCCCTTCGGCAATCACGCCTAGGGGTCGGCGGCTGATAGCAATCACAGGTCCTTGCAATAACAGCCGTTGAATTAACGCCTGGGCGATAGCGCTATTGGCGCCTATGATGACAGACACCCCTTCACCGTTTACTGCTTGGGTCACTACCGGTTTCATGACAAACCACACTGACCGCTTTCGCAGCGTTTTTTGCCTGTTAGCAGATAGGACACCTTATATCTATGCTTCGCAAATTTTAAGTACAGGAAGTCTGCGACAGGTTTAATCACTGGCCAGGTTAGAGGCGCCACGTAATGTTTTTTCCCCACCAGCGCCCACGCAAGATAGGTGACGTCTAGACCCGTGAGCAATTCGCCATTTTCGGTTTCACCATGCAATATCTCATTAGCGTACTTGGCATCGATATGTGGGTACTTGGCCGAAAAGTCATCGCTTGCCAAATCTGCCAGTTCAATCACATCTTCAGTGTCACAACGTTTGAGCTTAGCCATCTCTGCAGCGCATAGAGGACACTGACTGTCATAAAAAATACGTAGTTTCATGATATAGCGGCCCCCAATATGATCAGATGACATAGCACTGCCACAGCCGTTAGCCGAGTGCGTAATTGAATATATTCATCGGATAAGGTTTTTTCCCGCCACTGCTGCCTGTCTTTCAGGTAGACCACTAGGTAGCCCACGCTCAATATCAGCAGCGAGACATAAAGATGATTGACGACGATAGCGACCCAAGCGGCGACACTGACCACATTGCTGATGATCAGGAGCTTATCCTCAGTGAGATAGTGAACTTTGCAGCTCTCTCGTCCCCACAAGGTGCCCGCTAAAAACGAGAGAATAATCGCGCTGTAGGTGGTGAACAGCATAAAAGGGTCTAGGCTGAAGAAGGTCAACCCCGTCAGCATTAAGCAGGTAGACAAAATAAAGGGGAGTAACCCTGCATACCCCAACATAGAATAAGTTTTGGACATAGACGCACTCTGCTTAAGGGAATTTAAAGATATTACGCATTAAGCAGGCGTTGGGATCATCTTAGGTGACAGGGGCAACTAACGGATAAGGGTTTTAGTTTTCATTTCAATCAGATAGCTAAGCCAGCTAAATAAGAATATCCCCAAGGCATCGGCAAATAAATCAAACAGGTCAAAGGTGCGTTGCGGCAAGTACGCCTGGCTACACTCTTCGATGAAGACGAAAACGGCAACAGCAATCGCACCTAAATAGGGCTTAAAGCCACCAAGATAAACTCGCCTGAAATTGGTACCCAAGTTAACCAAGAGTGTCAGGGTGCCAAACAGCAACAAGTGGCCCCACTTATCGCCATAAGGCACTCGCTTCACGAGCTCAAAAAACAGATTAGACTGCCCAGTGCTGGCGCTGAAAATAATCCAGCCCAGAAACAGACTAAATAGCACACTTAAGCCGGCAAATAATTTCACCATAAGACAATCACAATCCGCTGAAAAAGCTTAAAGTTAATTAGATTAGCAGTGATCAAAATGACTATATTCCATACACATGAAGCTCAGTTGCTGCGCGTTTAGCACTGGCACCTCGACCTTCCTGGCCACAGCTAACATCTGCTCGCTTGGCGCACACATGGGAGTAATCTTGGCGGCGTAGTCATTGCTATAACCGCAATCAAGCCAGCACTCCTGCCAGTTCAACGCGTAAAACGCCCGGCCATCACGATGCAACTCAATAGATTCACAATCAAGCTCAGCTTGCGTTGCCAACGCGGTTAACAGCTTAAGGTTATCAAAGGCGCTCAGTTGCACCGCGGCGTATGGTGCAAGGCGCTGAGCGAGTTCAGGGGCGATCTCAGGCACAGTCTCTGGGTTAGGCACTGGCTCTGAGTTAGGCTTTGCCACTCTTGTTTCTCTTGTCACTTTTACCCTCCTACACTGCTCGCGCTATCTGCCTGAGTCGATGTGGCTAACAGATAATAGCCGCGGTCGTCGAAGTCAAAAAAATCCAGCACCTGCATCTCGGCCTTATGAGTATGGGCAGCAAAAGAGCGCTCATTATCCTCGGCGATAAAGGTCAACATAAAGGAATACTGAGGCTTAACCAATGCCTTAAGCTTGGCGACCATATCGGCAAAAAGCCCTGCGCCGCGATAGGCTGGCGCGATCCAGATGGGGCCATATTGGCAGCTGTTATCGACACTCAGAGGCTGGCCAGCCAGGCTATGGTCAGTTAAATTTTTCAGCAGACGACGATAAATGGGCCAAGCCGCAAAAAACGCCCAACTGCCGGCAATCACATAGCCGACAATCTTCCCCTTATGCTGGGCCACGACAATATAGTGGTCGCTGATAAGAGCACTAAGCGACTGGACACTAAATTGTTGTCCGCTCATCAGCTCGCCTCGCTGCTCGGGAGCCAACTCGGCTTGCCACTGACTGGCCTCTAAGGCGGTAATGGCAGCGAGATCGGCGGCGCTGGCCTGCCGAATCAAGAGTTCACTCTCTTGGTCCATGTGTCCCAATGATATCCCCTTTATTTGTTGGGTTATTTGCAAATTATCAGATCGACTACCAAACTTAACAAACCTGAAACACCAATAGCTTAGGGTCGATCATGCTGCCGGAAAACATTCATACGGGTGTGAGTATACTTGAAAACGATAATACACAAATCAACTTAGTCAGGTGGATGCATCAATGTGAGCTGATGAAGCGTTACTTCGAAGCCGACGTCGCCTTTGTCGCCCAGCAGACTGACCTGGGTTTTGAGGTCATCGTCAGCTCCATTAACGACACTCGTAAGTTCATCTCCGGCACCTTATACAATGAAAAGTTTGATATTTTCACCCGGATGTCCAACAGTCAGCCAGAAGGGGTGAGCATCAGCCTGAGCCAGGAATCCAATGCCGAACTGCCTAAGGATCTCGCCACCGCCAGCAATCTGTTATCACGCCCAATCCTTTGGCCAGACGGTACCATCTTTGGTTGCCTCGTTGTGGTCAACCCGGCTAATAGCGAAACGGCCAACGCCAATGCCTTTATGCTGGAACCCTTCCAGATCCTGCTGCAACAAGATCTGGCACTCCTGTGCCAAAGTCAGCGCATAGAGTCACTATCGATGCGCGATCGCGATACCGGCATGTTAAACCACTATGGATTTATCATGATGGCCCCCCGCCAGCTTAACTTAGGCCGACGTTTTGGCGCCCATGCCGGCATCTTATTTTTCGAGCTTTATCCCAACCCACCGCTGATCGACAAGATAGAAGACAAACACATTCGATTGCTGGGCAACATCATTCAAGACACTATACGGACTGCCGATATTGCCGCCCATTACAGCCATAGCCAATTTGTTGTACTGGTATTTGTCGACGCAGAACGAGATCTGAACCATATCAGCCGCAGGGTCGAAAAGTTACTGCTACAGCAAAACGATAGGCTAAAGCTCGACGCTGGCCACTCCTTCTTCTCTCCCGACTCCTCGGCCAAGTTAGCGCCCATGTTGGAAAAGGCTAAACAGCAGCTAAAATCACAGCAGACAACTCAAGATGAGGTGCAAGTAAAATAAGCCCTGTTATTTAGCTTTAGGGCTCTTTGTGTCGATTTGGGTATAGGTGTCGTTAGCAGTTTCACTGTCTGCACAAAGCCTGAGAAACCGAACAAATGACAGGTTAAATTGTACTAAAAGGAGATAAAAAGCAGATTTTGTTCGCAAATTTGAAAATTTACATTCTCACAACATATGATTTTTGAGTATGATGTAAACAGTTTGTGCTGTCAGACTTTCGTTTGATGCACCGCACCTAGCGAGTTCTGCAATTTAATAATAACAATAAGAGAGCAATACTATGCTATTACAATGCGCCGAAACCAGCCTTTGGCTCAGAGAATCTGGGCATCCTGCCATTACACTGCCACGTTGGCAGCAACAAGTTGATCTACTTAACGAATTTTATCAGTCTAAGGCCTGTATCGTCCTGCAACATATCGAAGGCGAATACCAGGTTGTCTGTAGTCGCCAAGATACCGATCTCAACCTCTACGCCGGCACTCTATTTCACGATGCCAGCCTGACCCAGGCGCTGAGCGCCCATACGGGTTATGGTCTGCTGCAGTTCACCAGCAGCCAAGACAGTAAGAGCCACTTAGCGCAATTTTCACAGCTACTTGCCTTGCCTCTCTACTGGTCAGATGGTCAACCTTTCGGCGTCATATTGATCTGTGACAGCCAACGCACCAAACATTTTAGGCGCTTATTGCCGTTACTGGAAAACAGCAAGGCGCTGATCCAGTCTGAACTTAAGCATCTGTTTTTAATGCAGCAGATCCAGATGATGTCGGTACAGGACGATCTTACCTGCATGCTCAACCCCTATGGCTTTAACCTGATGGCACCAAGGCAGCTAAGCCTGAGTCGCCGCTTCGGTTCTCACGCGGGTATCGTATTGCTTCAGGATCTGACCCAATACAAAGGGACGTTAGAACAGAGTCAGGGGCTGCGACAACTGGCGCGGGTGATTCATCATAATATGCGTGACGCCGACGTATCTGCCCGCATCGAGGATGGACTGTTTGCCATTTTGGCCTTTGTCGATAACCAGGCCAATCTGGATGCCTTGACGAAGAGGTTACTCAAGCAGATTGCCAAAGAGGAGATAAAAGCTGAGATCGCGATCGGTGTCAGTTTCTTCACGCCTAACACCCATTTGGCGATAGAACCTATGGTAGAAGCCGCAAGGCAGAACCTACAGGCCAGTGTGATTCGCCAGCAAAAGAACTACACGGCTTAGGCCTGGTCAGATTCCTGCGCCTTTGCCCATTGAATAAACATTACGATGGGGAAAGGTGACATCATTACGAGTCCCAGCCCGATCAAGCTAGAAACGAGCAGAATCCCTTGGATCTGCTCAGTCCACTGAGTAAGACCATAGATCCCCAGCCCCGCCAGCACCATGATCACGCCTAACCAGTGGGCAATTTTCAATCCGGTCATCATCACTTTATCTTTCCTCTTGTTCGACACAAAGATATCGGCCTTATCTTAACGACAGCAGAAGCAGCTTATCATGAACAAAATATCATGGAAAAACCCTAAAAAGGGCTTTTTAATTGGCCTTAAGCTTGTCAAAATATTCTTCTCGCTGTTTTGGAATCTCTCCCATGTTTAAAAAGTGTATTTTTATTGCAATCGCACTACTCGGTTTATCAGCCTGTCAAAGTGTCTCCATTCTCGACAACGAAGATCTTGATATTCTAGGCACCTGGCACATCGAAGCCACCCAAGGCAAACCAGTGATCGACTATAGCCCGGCGCAGCTTGTCTTCGCCGCAGATGGTGCACTCAGCGGCAACAACAGCTGCAATCAGTTTTTCGGTCAATACCAACTCGATGGTCGCAGCTTAACCCTCTCCCCCGCTGGCAACACCATGAAGGCCTGTGTTGACGCCTTGATGCAGCAAGAACAGAAGGTGATGCAGTCTATGTCTATGGTGACTCAAGGTACATTAACCAAAGGTAAGCTGATGCTCAGCGACGCCGACGGCAACACAGTGCTGGTACTTAGCAAGCAATAATCCTTATCTGGCTGCAATAAAAAACCGCCATTTCGGCGGTTTTTTATTATTCCAATTTATTAACTCGTTTGTTTGTCCAGCTGCTCGGCCATCAGCTGACTACGCTCGGCATCGGCGTTATAGTGTTCCAGATTCAGCTCATCTTCTGATTTGGCAATCACTGTGGTGGCGACTAGGTCACCGGAGACGTTCACTACGGTACGTGCCATATCCAAGATACGGTCGATACCCGCTATAATAGCGACCCCTTCCAGCGGTAAACCAACTGTGGTTAACACCAGCGTCAACATCACCAGACCGGCACCAGGCACACCCGCGGTGCCGATAGAGGCCAGGGTCGCTGTCAATATAATGGTGATATAGTCGACCCAGGTCAGATCGATACCGAAGGCCTGAGCCACAAATAGCGCCGTGACCCCTTGATATAATGCGGTACCGTCCATGTTAATCGTAGTACCCAGGGGCAACACGAAACTGGAGATCTTCTTATTGACCCCCAAGGACTCGCTGGCGCACTTCATACTGGCTGGCAGGGTACCTGCGCTGCTTGAGGTGGTGTAAGCCACCGCCAAGGCGCTGCGAATGCCCTTGAAAAACTGCATAGGATTAAGCTTGGCAACAAAGGTCAGCACTAAGCTATAGAAGCCGATAATATGCAGAGCACAGCCGATGTAGACTGCCAGGATCACCTTAATCAGCGGCATCAACATATCCACGCCGTATTGGCCGGCCACCCAGGCCATGAGACCAAACACCCCATAAGGTGCCAGTTTCATGATCATATCGGTCAGCTTGTACATCGCCTCAGCTAGGCTCTCAAACACCTTGATCGCCGGCTTACCATGATCGCCAATCAACACCAGGGCGATCCCTAAGGCAACGGCAAAGACGATCACCTGCAAAATCTGACCACTGGCCAGGGCGGCAATTGGATTGGTGGGCACGATATTGATCAGTGTCTCCATGATAGAAGGCACCTCTTTTACTGCGCCACTGGCCACCTCCGAGGTCATTCCCAGACCAGCACCAGGCTGCATGATGTAGCCCACGGCCAGACCTAACGTGATGGCGATAGAGGTAGTACCCAGATAGAAGGCAAACGACTTAAAACCGATGCGGCCCATCTTGGCAGTATCCTGCATAGAGGTGACCCCCACTATGAGGGAGCAGAACACTAAGGGGACGATCAACATCTTGATGGTGTTGACAAAAAGCGTACCTATGGGCTTAAGCATTACAGCTTGTTCGCCCAGGCCCAGGCCAGTGCAGATACCCAGCAGCATACCGATAAGAATTTGTAGCCAAAGAGGCACAGACATCCAGCCAGACCAGGCACGGCCTAGCCAAGAAGGGGATTGTTGACGCATGTTAATAACCTTGAATCGCGAGAGTGATAGCCCTTGCCGCCGTCATGAAAGACGCGCGTGACGCAGACGCAAATTGGACGGCGATGATAGCAGATAAAAGCGTAACATGCTGTGATTCACATCAAGGGAGAGCCCATCAGGCCTCGAAATAGACAGATTCCTGTTTCGCATCGACCCTGAAGGTATGTAAGGCGGCGGGAGGCTGCTCACGCTCGATAAGATGGCTCCAATAGGCATCGTCAAAACCATGAAACAGTTGCTCAGCTTTTCCCTGAGCTTTCAGAATTAAATACCACCATACCAATCCCCACAGGCCAAAGGTCGCCAAGGTAAGCAGAAAATGTAGTAGGTGACTTACCGCTTCCTGTTCTCGACTAAGCTCCAACTTATCCCGCTGATTTGGATTGAGTTTATTAACATTTTGCTGTTCAGAATCACTCATCTCCCCACCCCATAGCCACTTAGCTGACCCATCTTAAAAGCATAGCAGAGTTAGACTTTAGTCTAAGGGCCAATCGAAAAAATTCTGCCTTGGCTTAGCCATGAAGCATGCTAGAGTATGGCCAAATTTGAAGGAGGCGATAATGCAAATAAGAAAAGGCCAACAATCTGATCTCAACGCACTGGTACAATTTAATCAGGCCATGGCCAACGAAACCGAAGGCCTTGAGCTAGACCAAGCCACGCTGACCCAAGGGGTACAGACACTTCTGGAAAACCCTGCCCGGGGGTTTTACCTGGTGGCTGAAGAAGCAGGCGAGATCTTAGGCTCGCTCATGGTCACTTTTGAGTGGAGCGACTGGCGCGCCAAAGATTACTACTGGATCCAGAGCGTCTATATCCGCCCGCAAAACCGTCGCCAGGGGATCTACGCCAAACTGTATCAATCCGTTAAGAAGATCGCCGAAGAAAACGGCGGCGCAGCCAGTTTCAGGCTCTATGTGGAGCAAGAGAACAGCAAGGCGCAGCAGACCTATGAGGCCCTAGGCATGAAACAGAGCTACTACCTGATGTATGAGGAAAAGTAGGTCAATTCATCCCAATAAAAAAACGCCCTGACGGGCGTTTTTTTCATTCTGGTAAGTATTTGGCTTAAGCACAAATACTGGTCACCTTAATCGCCAGACCACCCTGACTGGTTTCCCGGTATTTCACATGCATATCTTTACCGGTTTCATACATAGTCGCGATCACCTTATCCAGGCTCACCTTAGGCTCACTGTTACGACGCATCGCCATACGGGCCGAGTTAATCGCCTTCACCGAGGCAATCGCGTTGCGCTCGATACAAGGTACCTGCACCTGCCCGGCAACCGGGTCACAGGTCAGCCCCAGGTTGTGCTCCATACCTATCTCGGCGGCGATACAGA
Organism: Shewanella marisflavi; assembly: GCF_002215585.1. NCBI lineage: Bacteria > Pseudomonadati > Pseudomonadota > Gammaproteobacteria > Alteromonadales > Shewanellaceae > Shewanella > Shewanella marisflavi. The sequence continues at coordinate 798,188 of NZ_CP022272.1, read as the reverse complement.
CCTGAGCAGGATTTCCTCCCATCAGCTCCGCCAACCCGGCAGCGGCCATAGAACAAGCCACTCCTACCTCGCCCTGGCACCCCACTTCGGCACCAGAAATAGAGGCGTTACGTTTATACAAACCACCAATCGCTGCGGCGGCGAGGAAGTAGCGAGTGTATTCCTTCGGCCCCACTGGCTGGATAAACTTATCGAAATAAGCCAGCACCGCAGGAATGATCCCCGCAGCGCCGTTGGTGGGAGAGGTCACCACCCGGCCACCAGCGGCATTTTCTTCGCTTACCGCCAGAGCAAACATATTGATCCAATCGACGATCATCATGGGATCAGACGACAGACGCTCATTGCTCACCAGCTGACGAAATAGCGCGGGGGCGCGACGTGGTACTCTTAGCGGACCGGCCAACACACCTTCGGTCTGACAACCTCGCTCTATGGCCTCCTTCATGGTTAGCCAAATCGCCTCGAAGCCTTCGGCAATATGAGCCTCACTATGCAGCACCTTCTCGTTCGCCATCATGATGGCACTGATGCTCATGCCAGTCTCTTGGCACAGCGCCAACAGCTCGCTCGCATCGGCGAAGGGGTAAGGCAAGATCACTTCGTTAGCCGCCGTCAGGCCAAAGTGCTCTTCATCGACAATAAAGCCACCGCCAATGGAATAGTAAGTCTTTTTATAGACACACAGCTGACCAACAAAAGCGCTTAGCGTCATGCCGTTTTCATGCAGTGCCAGCGCCTCAGGGTGAAACACCACGGCCTCGGGTGGGAAATCCACCCCGTGACCCTCGCTGCCCAGCGGTAAACAAGAGGTCATTGCCACCTGGCGAATAAATTCAGGAGTCAGATCGATATCCACTGTCTCAGGGCTGTTACCCGCCAGCCCCATGATGATGGCGCTATCGGTATGGTGCCCTTTACCCGTCAGCGACAGGGAGCCATAAATGTCGACCTTGACGCTGGTAATATTCAGCAATTCTCCACGCTGACGCAGGTCGTCAACAAAACCTTTGGCGGCCTTCATCGGCCCGACAGTGTGTGAGCTGGAGGGACCCACACCTATCTTAAAAATATCAAATGCGCTAACCATAGTTGTTTCCACCATCAATCGCGCGGTGCCAAAACACCGCGCAGATGAGAGCTAATTAAGAGAGCATGCCAAACAGTATGGCGGTCATTGCCAGCAGACCTGCGAGGATCACCAAGATGTTGCTGATACGGCCACGATAAGCCTTCAGCGCAGGCACCTTATAGACCGCATACATAGGCATAAGGTAAAGAATGGCGGCAATAATAGGGCCACCCAGAGCTTCAATCATGCCCAAGATGCTGGGGTTGATCACTGCGACACCCCAGATAGTCAGGAACATAAAGCCCAAAATAAACTTGTCGATCTTGGCATCGGATAGATCTTTCTTACTGCTACGCAGCTGCTTAGTGATGATCCCCTTAAGACCTTCTGTGGCGCCCAGATAGTGGCCAAAGAAAGAGGAGACGATAGCGATCACGGCAATGATGGGGCCAAAATAGCTTACAAAACCACTGGCATGCACGTTGGCCAGATAAGAGAGGATCGGCAGATTTTGAGACTTGGCTTCGGCCAACTGCGCCGGGCTTAATGACAGCACGCATGAGAAGACAAACAGCATCACGAAACCCACCAACATCATGCTGGTGTTACGCAAAATCACATCGGCCTTCTTAGCAGCTTGATTACCATACTGCTTCTTGAGTGATACCGAGAACTGAGAAATCGCCGGCGAGTGGTTAAAGGCAAACACCAACACTGGGATGGTCAACCACACTGTGCCCAGAAACTCGCCTGTCGCAGGCACTTCCATCAGGGCGTCCATCTTCCAACTTGGGATCAGATAGAGAGACATAAAGGCCAGGATCCCCACCAGCGGATAGACCAGCAGCTGGGTGACCTTAAGCATAAATTTCTCACCAGACACCATCACAGACATCATACCCAGTACCAGAATACCCGATAACAGGAAGCGTGGTGGTGAGGCCATTCCCAACTGGTTAACGATAAAACTGTCGACGGTATTAGTAATTCCCACACCGTAGATCAACACTATGGGATAGATGGCAAAGAAATAGAGTAAGGTGATCGCCTTACCGGCGCCGACACCAAAATACTCCTCTACTACATGGGTAATGTCACTGCCCTGTCGTTGAGAAGAACAGACGAAACGAGATAAACCTCTATGGGCCAGGTAGGTCATAGGCCCGATGATCAACGCCATCAATACCAGGGGCCAAAATCCCCCCATACCGGCATTAATTGGCAGAAACAGAATACCGGCACCCACTGCGGTGCCAAATAGGCTCAACATCCAGGTAGTGTCATTACGTGTCCAGCCAGGGCGCTGGGTAATATTAACGTCAGAGATTGTCGCTTCGTTTTGCATAAATTGACCTTATCGATGCTTTAGCATTCGAGTGTTTCGACGCCCCGCCGAGCAAGCTTTCAACCCGGAAAGTACGACTAAAATTCGCGCTCAGCATATAGCAGCGACCCCGAGATAAATTGATCTGGCGCCTCATTTTGTAATGAAATTTCAGAATAAACCGAGTTTGTGAACTAGGTCCAAATTATTCCGTTGTAAATTTTCACAAAGGCAATCTAGCGATAACCAAAGCGAACCAAAAGCTCACATCCGCGCTACCCTTTTTACAATTGTTCACCAGACGGTATTTAGAGCGACCTCTTACGCAACCCCATTAGAAACGGGCCATTAGCCCTATAGACCCGACTCAATAGGTTAAGCATCTCCCCTTGCCACCGACTCGCCACTGCCATGCATCAAATGTTACTTTGTGGCAAAATAGCGCCCTGTCGTTTCATTCACTTTTGGAATACCCCATGCTCTGTGCGTTAACCCATCAATCCACCATCAGCATCACAGTTGGCTCAACCAATCCAGTCAAAATTGGTGCCGCACGTCAGGCGCTCTCGCTGCTGTTTCCCGATGCTGAGATCCGCTGCCAGGGAATACATGCGCCTTCCGGAGTTGCGCCGCAGCCGATGACAGATGAAGAGACCCGCGAAGGCGCCATCAACCGTGCCCGCTACTGTGCACAGATGGGACAGGAGAATGAGCAGCTAAAGGCCGACCTCTATATTGCGATGGAAGGCGGCGTAGATCTGTTCGACCATGGCGCGGCGACCTATGCCTATATGGCGATCATTCACAACAATGAGCTGAGCATAGGACGTAGTGCCCAATTACCACTGCCGGGCAAGGTCTATCAGGCATTGGTGACCGGTGAAGAGCTGGGCGATGTGATGGACAGGTTGTTCAACACGGTCAATATCAAACAAAAAGGCGGTGCCATCGGTCTGTTTACCCAAGGTAGGGCCAGCAGAGAGAGTGTCTACACCCAGGCGATCGTGCTGGCGATGGCCCCAATACTCAATCCAGAACTCTTCGCATAAGCCAAGTGAACAGCAGACGCCGACAGCTTGCGTCTGCTTAAATACTCTACATTAGCAAAAACTTGCATTTCTAAATTTAGGCGACTAAGTTAGATGTAAACCGCAACTAAATAGCACACTCGGATCGCCACAATGTCTCAACTTTGTCCTTCGACACTCGATGATTCAGCTCCCACACAGACTATAGAACTGCCGCAGACTTGCTCTTCATTGCGTAGCCTCTCCAGGCTATTGGTAAGGCAGCTTGGCATGCTCAACTCAGCCTGCGGCGATCTACCACTATCACCGGTGCAGGCCCACGCCTTGATTGAACTCGACTCCCAGGAGCTTTCAATAAAGCAGTTGGCGCTGGCGCTGAATATCGACAAGTCCAACGCCAGCCGTGCCGTCAGCCAGCTATGCGAAAAGGGCTTTGCCAAGAGCCGTAACAACCCCAGAGACAGCCGTAGCTCTCTGTGCCAGCTGACCCCTCAGGGCAAACGTCAGCTCACCCGCTTAAATGAGCAACAAAACAAGATGTACCAGGAGATCCTGGCCCAGCTTTCACTTGAGCAGATCGCCCAGCTCGAAGCCAGCCTCAGCCAATATACCCGGGCCATAGAGCTGGCGAACGCCCAGCAAGGTTATGAGATCAGAAGCCTTGAAGAACAAGATAACCGCCATATTGCCCGGGTGATCCGTAACGTTTCTGCCGAATATGGTTTAACCCCAGACAAAGGCTATAGCGTCGCCGATCCCACCCTGGACGATCTCTACAGCGTCTACCAAGGCGACAAGGCGCACTACTGGGTGGTGGATTATAAGGGCTTGGTCATGGGCGGCGTCGGTATCGCTCCCCTACCCGGCCATAGTGAGATCTGTGAACTGCAGAAGATGTATTTCGACCCCAAGCTCAGAGGTAAGGGCTTCGCTAAGCGCATGGCGCTGCAGGCCTTTGAATTTGCCAGACGCCAGGGATTTAGCCTCTGCTATCTTGAAACTACCGCCTGTTTGCATGAGGCGGTTAAGCTATATGAAAAACTGGGATTCGAACATCTGGATGCTCCCCTTGGTAACACGGGTCACGATGCCTGCGAAATGCCTATGCTGCTCAAACTTTAACCAGGAAAATTACAATTAAATCATCGAGATATTTTGTTACTTCACGATGAGTTAATTTATCTAGTGTTTCCTAAAAAAGCTTGCTAGCCTCAAAGGTAATCCTTGTGCATTCTGGAGATTTGAATGGACTATACTAGACTCCCCCATTCCAGCTTAGACGTCAGTAAAATTTGCCTGGGCACCATGACCTGGGGTGAACAGAATACCCAGGCTGAGGCCTTCGAACAGCTCGACTACGCCATCGGACAAGGCATCAACTTTATCGATACCGCCGAAATGTACCCTGTGCCTCCTAAGGCGGAAACCCAGGGCGAAACCGAGCGCATACTTGGCAACTACCTCAAGGCACGTGGCAATCGCGACAATTTAGTGATCGCCACCAAGGTGGCCGCGCCAGGCGGTAAGAGCGACTATATTCGTCAAAACATGGCGCTGGACTGGCGCAACATACATCAGGCGGTCAACGACTCCTTAGAGCGTCTGCAGATTGAAACCATAGATCTCTATCAACTGCACTGGCCCGATCGCAACACCAACTTTTTCGGCGAGCTCTTCTACCAGCAAGGTGACCAGGAGAAGCTCACCCCCATAGTCGATACTCTCGAGGCCCTGGCCGATCTGATCAAGGCGGGTAAGATCCGCTACATAGGGGTGTCTAACGAGACCCCTTGGGGATTGATGAAGTATCTGCAATTGGCGGAAAAACATGGTCTGCCGCGCATCATCAGCGTGCAGAACCCCTACAACCTGCTCAATCGCAGCTTTGAAGTGGGTATGGCAGAGATCGCTCATCGCGAAGAGTTACCTCTGTTGGCCTACTCACCGCTGGCGTTTGGTGCCCTGAGTGGTAAATACCTAAACGGCCAATGGCCAGATGGAGCCAGACTCACCCTGTTCAAGCGCTTCGCCCGCTATACTGGCTCGCAGATGGCCTTAGATGCCACCCAGGCCTATGTCGAGCTGGCACGGGAATTTAACCTGAGTCCGGCGCAGATGGCCCTGGCCTTCGTTAACGGCCGCCGCTTCGTGGGCAGCAACATCATAGGGGCAACCAACCTCGAGCAGCTCAAAGAGAATATCGACAGCGCCTCGGTTAGCCTGAGCGATGAACTGCTAGGCAGAATCGACGAGCTGGCGAACATCTACCGTATCCCCTGCCCTTAAAAGGGGTTTGTGGACCTAGCCAACCCTAAAAGACGAAATGCACCTTGCAATAGGCGCTGAGATCTCCCAAGATCTGAGCGCCTTTTTTGTTTGAACCACGCAACGGAACCAATTGATGGAATTTAGCCAGCTGCGCAGTCAGTTTCCTGCCCTCAGCCAGACACTCGGCGACTATCCCCTGGTGTATCTGGACACGGCCGCGACCAGTCAGAAACCCCAAGGGGTGATCGACGCCATGACCGGCTATTACGCCCAAGATAATGCCAATGTGCATCGCGCCGCCCATCAGCTATCCGCCCGAGCCACCAGCCAATATGAGGCGGTGCGCAGCCAGGTTCAGCGCTTTATTCATGCCGCCAGAAGAGAAGAGATCATCTTCACCCATGGCACCACAGAAGGGATCAACCTGGTCGCCCAAGGGTTAGCATCCCAATTAAAACCGCAAGATCTGATTCTGATCGACAACGCCGCCCATCATGCCAATATCGTTCCCTGGCAGATGCTGGCCAAGCAAACCGGCGCCGAAATCGTCCCCATCCCACTGACCCATGACGCACGTCTGGATCAAACGGCCTACCGTGAGTTGCTCAAACGTCAGCCGCGTATCGTTGCCCTGAGCCATGTTTCCAACGTGCTGGGCACGGTTAACCCAGTAGCCGAGATGGTTAGCCAGGCCAAGTCGGTTGGCGCTCTGACCCTTATCGATGGCGCCCAGGCGATCGCCCATCTTGAGGTGGATGTACAGTCCATCGACTGCGACTTCTACCTCTTCTCCGGCCATAAGATGTATGGCCCGACCGGCGTTGGGATCTTATATGGCCGCTTTGATCAGCTAGACAAACTCGAGCCCCTGCTTACCGGCGGCGAGATGATCAAACAGGTCAGCTTCGAGGGCACCACATTTAATATACTGCCCAATCGTCTCGAGGCGGGTACGCCGCCCATCGCCGAGGTGATTGGCCTGGGCGCCGCTATCGACTTTCTTCAGTCGCTGCCAAGGGCTGAAATCAGGGCCCATGAACAGGTACTGCTCAAACGCCTGCAGGCCGAGCTAAACGCCCTCGGCGGGATCACCCTCTATGGCGCCCACGAAGACAATGTCGGCGCGGTAGCCTTTAACCTCACCGGCGAACATCACCAGGATGTAGGGATCTTGTTGGATCAACAAGGGATCGCCGTTCGCTGCGGTCATCACTGCGCCATGCCGCTGATGCAAACACTGGGCCTTTCAGGCTGCTGCCGTGCCTCGCTCGGCGTCTATTCCAGCGATGAAGATATAAATCGCTTTATCGAGGCGCTACAATCGGTAAAAGACCTTTTGCTTTAATTGACGCTAACTCGCGCCACAACTGACGAAGATGAGTCCTAGATGAGTGATACCCCCTTAAGCCCAGAACCAGAGGCCTTTACCCGCCTCGAACTGGATCCCCAGGAGATACTGCCAAACTTCACCCAGGCGGCAAACTGGCAGGAGCGCTACCGCGCCCTGATGTTGCTGGGCAAACGCCTACCGTCTCTGGACGAGGCTTTACGGCAACCCTCGGCCCAAGTCAGAGGCTGCGAGAGCAACGCCTGGCTCTATCACAGAGAGATTGACGGCAAACATTACTACCTGGCGGACAGCGACGCCCGTATCGTCAAGGGACTGATCGCCCTGCTGCTGACCGTTACGCATGGGCAAGATAAGGCCAGCATCGCAGCCCTGGATCTTGACGCCTATTTCGAGCAGTTGGGACTCAGTGGTCAGCTAAGCCCATCGCGAACCAATGGCGTACTGGCGCTGGCACAGGCGATCAAGGCGGCCGCCAACTAACTCCTCAGCCTTGCTCCTTAGGTAGTGCTTGTTGACATAATATTCACGCCCATACCCATAGACTTGTCCCCAGCACTTTGTTTTGATTTAGCACCTCAACCGAGGTGCCAATGGGGCAATCTATATGTCAGCAGACACGCAAACCTCTACCGCCTTTTGGCGCCAACATCTTCTAGTACCCGGCATGCTGTTTATCCTGGCTGTCATGCTGATCGAACTGTTTCATATCGACCTCGCCCTCAGCCAATGGCTGTTTCACCTCGAAGGCGGTATCTATGGCTGGCCGCTACGCAGCGCCTGGCTGACAGAAAAACTGATCCATGTCGGTGGCCGCGATCTGGTGATCTTGCTAGGAGTCATAGTCATTAGTCTGCTCGCCCTGAGCAGCAAAAAAGCCACCCTGGCATACTATCGCCGAGGTTTGATCTTTCTCTTGATGAGCGTGCTCAGCAGCGTGATATTGGTCAGACTCGGCAAGTCTTTTATTCACCTAGACTGCCCCTGGCATCTGAAGATATTCGGGGGAGCTGCCGATTACTTTTCGCTGTTTTCACCTAAGGTTGATGCCAACTCGCCCGGGCAATGCTTTCCGGCAGGTCACTCTAGCGGCGGCTATGCCTGGGTAGCACTCTACTTCTTTGCCCTTAGCTACGCGCCGCGCTATCGCTGGTTGGGGCTGGGCTTTGGGCTTGGGCTGGGGGTTATCTTTGGCGTGGCGCAGCAGCTCAGAGGCGCACATTTTCTATCACACGACGTCTGGAGTTTGGCGATCGCTTGGTGCTCGGCGATGAGTTGGTATTACGGCTTATTTTTGCGCCGCAAGCGAGACCAGAACCAGACAAACCAGACGCTGGAGGCTCTTAGCCGCTAAAGAGGAAGCCTTAGCGCGCCAGACGGTGGCCGAGATCGGCACGAAGATCCGGCCCCAGATGGTACTGGTCATCCCCACGCCCCTTGGCAACATACATCGCCTGATCGGCCACATGCAGCAGGGCGTCCATATTGCTGGCATGATCGGGATAAACGGCAAAGCCTAAGCTGGCTTGAATCCCCTTTCCTGTCTGCAAGAGGGGCTCACGAAAGCCTTCGAACAGTCCTTTAGCAAGCGCTGAGACCTCCTGTTCAAGCATCGCCTCCAGAGGCAGATCTGGCACCATGATGACAAACTCATCACCACCAATACGCGCCACCAGGTCCTCTGGCCGCTGCCAGGTTTTTAGCCTTTCGGCTGCCGTCATCAAGACGCGATCGCCTGCCTGATGGCCAAGGGTGTCGTTAATCTGTTTAAAGTTATTGAGGTCGATAAAGATAAGCACCACTCGCGACTTGATTTGACTCGCTCGCGCTATCGCCTGTGCCAGATGCTGTTCGAGCTGCAAACGATTGGGTAAGCCGGTCAAAGGATCTTGATGTGCCATCTGCTCAAGCTTGTTGTGCAGCGCCTTATCCTGTGTGATATCGCGCACCACACCCACCATCTTAAGCAATTCCCCCTCGCTGTCTTTCACCAGGTTACCCGTCTCGCGCACCCAGCGCACCGAGCCGTCAGGCCAGAGGATACGGTACTCCTCGTCGTGATTCTCACCGGTAGCAATACAGCGCTCTTCGCCCGCCCTAACCTTTTCGCGGTCCTCAGGGTGAACTCGAGAATAGAAGAACTCATAACTTGGGGTGACCTCCCCCAATTTGTAGCCGAAGATGCCATAGATAGCATCGGACCAATAGAGGGTATCTGTGCCAACGTCCCAGTCCCAGGTGCCTATTTGGGCAAAATACTGACTGTGATGATAACGGGTAATATCCTGACGAATATCCTGCTCTAAGGAGTGGTGACGCACTATGAGTAACTGGCCGCGCGCCTCTTGGCTCAGGCGGGTAAAACTTAAGAACTCACGACCCAGATTCAAACTGGTCCCCAACTGACGATCGTCAATCTGCCGCAGTTGTGCCCCATTAGAATCTTTAAGCCACAAGGCCAGCGACTTGCCCCTAAGATCGGTCGCCTCCTCCTGCATCAAGCTCACCGCCAGGGCATTATGGGCAAGAATACTGCCCTTAGCATCGATAAGGATAACACCGTCATCCAATTGGGAGGCTAAGGTTTCAAAGCGTAATGGCTCCCAGCTGCGTCTTCGCAGCAAGAGAAACACCAGCACGCACAGCGCCAGGAGTAACAGTAAGCTCAGCCCCATCATAGCCATATTTAGCGTACCGGGCTTGCCTCAAGGGAGAGAATATAATGGGGAAATCGATATCGATGCATCAGCGCCTCCTAAACAGTTCGGCCTCAACACTCGTCAAGTGAAGGCCAGAATGAGGCGCGAACATCGCGCCCCATCAATCACTATTAGCTAAGCATCAAAGCCAGGCGCTGCCAAGTACTTTCGCACTAAAATAAGTAAGTTAAGCCTCGACCTGTGTCTGCATTCTGCGCTGTTGCAGGCGTTGAAGCAGGCGACCTAAATAGGCGCCTAAGATCATCGCCGCCATGAAGGCCAACGCCAAGGGATCGAAACTGGAGAGATTCACCACAGCTGGGCCCGGACAAATACCTAACATGCCCCAGCCCAGGCCAAATAGCCCTGCACCCACCACCAGAGGACCATCGATACGTGTCTTGTTTGGCACCTGATAATGACTATCCAGCACAGGACCTAACTTTTGGGCCATTCTGGGTTTTACCCACAAGAGATAAATGGGCAGATAGACACTAAGGGAACCGCCCATCACCAACATTAAGCTGGGGTCCCATTGACCGCTCGCGATCAAGCTGACATCCAAGAAGCCCAGCACCTTAGCGGGATCGGCAAGGCCCGAGAGCAGTAGACCGGCACCAAACAACAGGCCCGAGAGTAAAGCAATTAAATTACGCATATCGCCCCCTAGTTCAGCAACACGGCGGCAGCTATGCCCACCAACATGAACACCAGCGACGCGGCAATGGAGCGCGGCGACAAACGGCCGATGCCGCAGATGCAATGACCGCTGGTGCAGCCGTTGCCCAGAGAACTGCCTATGCCCACTAGCAAACCTGCCAGCAGTAGGGTCGGCAAGGCGATCCCCCCGGCACTCAAGACCACAGGTTCAATCGCCAGCCACTCCTTAAGTGGCGCGGCCAGCAACAGGCCGCTTAACACCAGCCCTGCGAGAAAATAAACTTGCCAGCCCAATATGGACTTAGACTCGCGGCGCCACAGCGCGCCATATATGATGCCGCTAATACCGGCGATTCGGCCGTTAACGACCAAGAGCAGGCTTGCCGCCAAGCCAATCAATAGACCACCGCACAAGGCGATAGCGAGTGATGAAAACATCGAGTACCTCTTTCATCTGTCGCGAAAAGAAAGCGAGAGGGCCATTAGACCCTCTGGTAAAAATTTAAAGAGTGGCAAACTTATAGGTGCGATAACCGCCGATGAGGTTACGCGCCCGATAGCCATTGTTGACCAGCTGACGATAGGCCACATTACCCCGCAGCCCTACCTGACAGAAGATCACTATCTCCTTATCTTTAGGCAGCTCATGCATGCGATCGCGCAGTTCGTCCACCGGAATATTAACCGCGCCCTCGAAGCCACCATTTTTAAGCTCGCCAGGGTTACGCACATCCAGCAGAAGTTGATCATCACTGAGATCATCTATCTGATCGAAGTGAATCGGTGTGGCATCCCCCTTGATGATGTTGCTGGCCACAAAGGCGGCCTGATTGAGGACATCCTTGGCACTGCCGTATGGCGGGGCATAGCTCAGCTCAAGATGCTGAAGCTGCTCAACCGTCATTCCGGCGCGCTGGGCAACCGCCATCACATCGATGCGCTTATCGATACCATCTTTGCCCACGGCCTGAGCCCCTAAGATGGTGCCCTTAACGGGATCGAACAGCAGTTTGAAAGAGACTACCTCAGCGCCAGGATAGTAACTGGCGTGGCTGGCGGTGTGCACATAGACCTTCTCATAGGCGATGTCAGCCTGTTTAAGCTGTTTCTCATTCTTGCCGGTGGCAGCAACGGCCAGATCGAACACCTTACAGATCGCCGTCCCTTGAGTGCCCTGATAATGCTCCTGGCGGCCAAACATGTTGTCGGCGGCCATGCGGCCCTGACGATTTGCCGGGCCCGCCAAGGGTACCAGGCAAGCCTGACCGGTAACGAAATCTTGCTCCTCGACGGCATCGCCCACCGCATAGATAGCGGGGTCGCTGGTCTGCATCATGGTGTTCACCGCGATACCACCAAGCTCACCAATCGCCAGTCCCGCATCGCGGGCCAGCTGCGTCTCGGGGCGCACACCAATGGCCATGATCAACAGATCTGTATCTAGCGTCTCGCCGTTGCTCAAGGTGAGGTTAAGGCGTCCCTTTAGATGCTGATGGGCGGTCTCTTCACCGGCGGCGTCGCTCGCCACGTGAGTTTGCGCCTGATAATTGACTTCTTTCAACGCCGTGTCCAGGCGCAGATCAACACCTTGCTCGCGGATTGCCTGATGGACAAAGCCCGCCATCTCACGGTCAACAGGGGTCATCACCTGAGGTGCCAGCTCCAGTAGCGTGGTCTTAATACCGAGATAATGCAGGGACTCCATCATCTCCAGACCGATAAAGCCACCACCAACAACCGTAGCGTGTTCGACATTGTTCATCTGGATCGTTTGCAGAATGCGATCCATATCGGGAATATTGCGCAGCGAATGGGTTAACGGGTTGTCTATGCCAGGGATTGGCGGCACGATAGGCGCTGCACCAGGGCTGAGCAGCAAGGCATCATAACTTTCCTGATATTCGCTGCCATCACTCAGACGTCTGACGGTTACTAACTTGGCGGCGCGATCGATAGCAACCACCTCATGCATCACGCGTACATCAACGTTAAATCTGGCTTTAAAGCTTTCCGGAGTCTGCAGCACAAGGGCGCTGCGCTTAGCGATTTCGCCACTGATATGATAGGGCAGACCACAGTTGGCAAATGACACATACTCACCGCGCTCAAACATGATGATTTCGGCGGTTTCGCTGAGTCTGCGCGCCCTTGCCGCCGCCGATGCACCACCCGCGACGCCGCCTATGATCAGTATCTTCTTCATCTCAATGCTTCTCCTACTGCACAAATCAGACCTTGGCCGAGAGTGTATTACATTCGCCTGTACATGCAAATTTGTTTTATTAGAAAAATCTAAGTGAAAATTTGAAACAGTGATCAATATCGATAAACAGCTCAATAAAGCCGCATCAATTCAAAAAAATGCAGCCATATTGGCTGCATTTAATTCACATTTACTTTGGGTTTTATTCAAATGTTCCTTTTCGCAGAGGCTTACCAGCATCGACTAACAGATGGCCTTGGCACCACACTTTATCTATTTGCATCTGTTCATCAAGCAGCACCAAATCAGCATCTTTGTCTACACCTATACCTCCCTTGCGCCATAATTTCAGCACTCTTGCCGCATTACTCGTCACCATAGGTAACACTTGCTCCAAAGAAAGACCCGACTCTCTTAAGGCCGTAAAAGCCTCAAACAAACTGCCAACTTGACCAACTTCAACCCCAACACAATCGCCGCGTTCATTAAATACCGGCAGGCTGGCATTGCCATCTGAGCTAAGACTGATCTGACTTAGCGGCAGTTGCTGAGAAAGCGCAAATTGCACAGCATCAACAATAGAGACCTCTCCTTCATCTAGATAATAAGCATTGGTCGATGCGGTAAAATCAATGACTCCGCCCGCTTTAGCAAAGGCCACACCTTGCTCCAGCAGTGTTTGTGAGCGATTTATATGGGTCGGATAAAATTGACTCAGGGGGATATCACTGTTTTTGGCAACATCATGTAAGAGCGCTAAACCCGACCGCCCATCTCCCACATGCACAAAAACGATTCCAGCTTTACCACTTAACATGCCACCAACCCGGCTCTGAGAGGCAACTCGTGCAAGTTCATCTGAGGTCAATTGAGAACCTCGATGATCGGCAATCGCAATTTCCCCCACCCCGATAACATTATCAATTAACATCAGATCTTGGGTGATATCGCCGGTCAGCGTCTTGACGGGATATTCATAGGATCCGGTATAACAATAAACCGACAGCCCTTCGTAATTCAGCGCTTTCGCTTTGACAACCAAGTCATTGAGACTACGACTCACAGAATCAGTACCAAGCGCGGCAACCAATGTCGTCACCCCGGCGAGTGTGGCATCAGTTAAGTTCATCTCAGGGGTGCGGGTATGGTAACCACCTTCACCACCACCTCCAGTGATATGCACCAAGGGGTCGACCAGCCCAGGAATGAGTGCTCTTCCTTTAGCATCAATCTGATTAAGCCATGGTGATTGGGGCATCTCAATCTTGGCTCCGATACTGATGACATCACGGCCACTAAAAAGAATGTCCTGAATACCAATAAATTCAGGATTATAAATTGCAGCATTACGTATAAGAGTTAGCATCAGTTATATCCAATGAAAACAGCAAACAAAATCAAGCCACTAGCCATGAAGGTCAACAGCAACTGAAAACGCCATATTAGACCAACCCATTGACCAAATGACAGCTTAGCGACACCCAAACACCCCATTAATGAGGCCGATGTTGGAATAATTAAATTGGTTAATCCATCTCCCAGTTGAAAACAGAGTACAGACACTTGTCTACTCACACCGGCAATATCAGCCAGAGGGGCCATCAGTGGCATAGTCAAAGCGGCCTGCCCAGATCCCGATGCCACAAAGAAATTCAACGAGGACTGAAATAGGTACATAGCGACCGCCGATAAGGTCTGAGGTAAAGACCCCAATGACTCACCGGCGTAATGAAGCACAGTATTTAAAACAGAGGCTTGAGTAGGATCGTCGCCACCTAAAATAATCACTATGCCTTTGGCAAAACCGACAATCATCGCAGCGGGTAGTAATTCAGCAGCTCCTTTTTGAAAGGAAGCTGACACCTGATTAGCACTGCGACGCCTAAACAGAATCGCAATGGCCCCCACCAAGAGTGCCAAGGCAAAAAACTGGCTAGCGATCTGAGGGATATAATAGCCTTGCACAACAACGCCCCAGACAACCCAGGCGATAACCCCCATTAAGCTGGCAACAACTAACCATTCAAACCTTCCGCAGCGAATATCACCAAGCTTCTCTGTCGCTAGATTTTCTGGCTGACCTTGATGTTTTTTAGCGTACCTGACGGTAAAGATTAGCCCCGTAAGGGTAAATAGCCACCAGGCGCTTACTCTCAATCCTGCTCCAGACATAATAGGAACATCAGCGATCCCCTGAGCAATTGCCACACTAAAAGGGTTCATCCAAGAGGTAGCAAAACCTATTTGAGTTGCCACATAAGTAACTAATACCACGGTTGCAGTGTCATAGCCTAAGGCTAATACTGAGGAAACTTGCCAAAAGATAATAAAAAACCAGCCAAGCCACAGCAACATCGATATTGAGCTGAGCGTCAGTCACTAACACTTGCGTTAATTGTCTCTATACAATCAGAGAGTGGCGCTTAGCCACTCTCTTAAACAAGATAAAAATAGTCAATTATTGGGGCCGTTTACCCTTTACAGGCTTACCTTAGCCACATAAGATCCAGCCATTCTACGCAAAAGAAAGATACCTCGATGACCAAAATAACCATTACCCGCCCCGATGACTGGCATGTACACCTACGCGATGGTGACGTGCTGGCCGATACCGTAAGAGACACTGGCCGCTACATGGGCCGCGCCATCATCATGCCAAACCTGGTGCCTCCGGCCACCAATGTCGACTCGGCGCTGGCCTACTATGAGCGCATCAAAGCGGTCTGCACCACCAATTTCGAACCTCTGATGGTGCTCTATCTGACCGACAATACTACGGCTGACGATATCCGCGCCGCCAAGGCCTCGGGTAAGGTGGTTGCCGCCAAGCTTTATCCTGCGGGCGCCACAACTAACTCTGACTCGGGTGTGACAGATGTGAAGAACATCTACCCGGTACTCGAGGCGATGCAGGAAGTGGGCATGCTGTTCTTGGTCCACGGTGAGGTAACAGATTCGAGCATCGACATCTTCGACCGCGAAGCCACCTTTATCAACAATACCCTCAAGCAGGTAGTTGCCGACTTCCCGTCACTTAAGATAGTGCTGGAACATATCACCACCAAAGATGCGGTGGATTTCGTCATGGGCGCGCCTGACAATGTGGCCGCGACTATCACGGCTCACCACCTGCTTTATAACCGCAACCATATGTTGGCCGGCGGTATTCGTCCTCACTTCTACTGTCTGCCTATTCTCAAGCGCAACACCCACCAGCAGGCACTGCTGGCGGCGGCAGCGAGCGGCAGCAAGAAGTTCTTCCTGGGCACCGATTCGGCGCCACACGCCAAAGATCGTAAAGAAGCCGCCTGTGGCTGTGCGGGTTCCTACACGGCTCATGCCGCCATTGAGCTTTATGCCGAGGCGTTCGAGTCAGTGAATGCTCTGGACAAATTAGAAGCCTTTGCCAGCTTCAACGGCCCGGACTTCTACGGCCTACCGCGCAACACAGACACCATCACTCTGGTCAAGCAAAGCTGGGAAGTGCCCGCCACTTATCCACTGGGTGACACAGGCGTCGTGCCGATCCGCGCTGGCGAAACCATAGAATGGCAGGTTGAAGCCTAACCATTGCTCATCTCGCCAATAAAAAACACCGCCCGATGGCGGTGTTTTTTTTATTTTAACTTGCTGTTTCAGTTAGTCTTATTTAAGCGCTTAATCGCTTGGCTGAGTTAAATCATAGGGCAGCCAGATGCGCACCACTAACCCCTTCTGCTCACGATTATGCAGGCTGATGCGACCATCATGGGCCTCGATGATCTCCCTACACAAAGCCAAGCCTAGTCCAGTGCCAGAGTGCTTGGTGGAGTAAAAAGGTAGCAGCGCCTGGGTTAATACCTCCGGCGACATACCACTGCCCTCATCGGCTATCTCGATATTCACCCCGTCACTGCCATCGGCCAAATGCTGCTCATTAACACTCAAGGTGATCGCCTCCTCCTTCGAGCCTGACTCGTGGGCATTTTTCAGCAGATTCAGCAGCACCTGTTCCAGCTGAATAAGGTCAAAGTAACCACAGCGCTGGGGCAGTTCCCCCACAAAGGTAAAACGAAAATGCTCCGCCAACTGGGCCACCAGCTTGTGCCAATCCACCTCGCTGCGCTTGGGCAGAGGCAGTTTAGCGAAACGGGCATAGTTGAAGATAAACTGACTCAGGTGGGTAGTTCTGTCCTCTATGGTATCGAAGATAAGCTTAAGCTTAGGGTCATCAAGCGGCGCGGTGAGCTTGCGCCCCGAGTTCACCATAGAGGCGATAGGCGCCACCGAGTTGTTGAGCTCATGGCTGATGATGCGAATAACCTTCTTCCACACCGCCACCTCTTGACGGTTTAGCTCCCGGGTCATCTGCTTAAGCAGGATAAGATGATGATACTGACCATTGAGCAGAAAGCGCCCGCGAGAGAGATGCCAGGTCTCATCTTCGCAGCCCTCATCTAGGCTTGCGAGTGTAAACAGGCCACCCTTGGGATTATTCACTGCGCTCGCCAGCTCTTCACTGACGCCACTTAGCAGCTCATCGAGCATGCCCCCTTCGATCCTGGCTCCCTTGGCAAACAGATGACGGGCGGCGTCGTTGGCATAGATGATGCGCTGGCGATCATCGAGCAATACCATCACATTGGGAGAACTTTGGATCACCTTGTCCAGCAGCAGCTCACGCTGATAGATATACTGACGCTCGCGGCGAAGTACCGCTGCCGACTCGTTAAACAAACGCGACAACGCCTTAAGCTGACTGTCGCCGCTCTCGGGAATATTGACGCTGAAATCATTGTCTTTGATGTTAAGCAGTCCGACCTCCAGCGCCTTGAGACTGGTGGATAGCCCTTGGGTCAACCAGCGGGTCAAGAGCCAAACCAAGGCACCAGCCAGCAGCATACAAGTCAGCACAGGCCCTAGGGTCAGGCTCTGCGACAACTCAGGGAACAGATTTACTAACAGCAAAGCAAACAGGCCTATCGCCAATTGACTGGCTATCACATTGCCCCAGATAAGCTTAGTGCGCAGCGTCAGGGTCATTTCTCGATCCCAAATTTTTCCATGCGGCGATAGAGCGCCTGACGGCTTAGCCCCAGCGACTTGGCCACACGGGCGATCACCCCGTTATGCTCTGCCAGGGCCTGCTCGATATCGGCTTCGGTAGGCTCGCTGCGGCTGGTCTCAGCCACATCAGCTGCACCTTCAGCGGTAGCGGTTTGCGCTTGGCTAACAGCAGAGGGATTCGCCTGCGGTGCCGTGTTGAATGCCGCCACAGATGGCTGGTCGCTCACAGGCTTCAAACCAAAGTCGGTCATGGTCAGCGTGGGGCTGGCGGCCAGGATCACCGCTCGCTTGCAGGCATTCTCCAGCTCGCGCACATTGCCCGGCCAAGGATAGCTGACCAACGCCTGTTGGGTAGGCTTACTCAGGCTAAAATCCTGACCGATGAAGTGATTCACCAGGGGCAAAATATCATCCTGACGCTGATTAAGGGGCGGCAGGGCCAGCTCGATCACATTGAGACGGTAGAAAAGATCCTCACGGAAGCGACCGCTGGCGATATCATCGGCGAGATCCGCATTGGTAGCGCTGATCACCCGCACCTTCACCTTGCGGGTCTGATGGCTGCCCAGACGCTCGAACTCGCCGGTCTGCAACACACGCAGCAGTTTCACCTGCCCAGACAGTGGCAGATTGCCTATCTCATCGAGAAACAGGGTGCCACCGTCGGCGGCCTCGAAACGGCCGATACGCGTCTTATTGGCGCCGGTAAAGGCGCCCGCCTCAGCGCCAAACAGCTCTGCCTCCAGCAGCTCCATAGGTAGCGCGCCGATATTCACCTTGATGAAGGGCTTATGCTTGAGGGGCGAGTTAGCGTGCAGTATGTCCGCCAGCTTATCCTTACCGGCACCGTTTGGCCCTGTGATTAATACTGACACGTCGGATTTGGCGATCTGCAGCGCGAGGTCAATGCAGCGCTGCATCGCGCCGCTGCCAAAGACAATGCCGCAAAGATCGGCATCCTTTATCGCCGACATCCGCTGATGCTCCGAGCGGGCCAGCTGAGAATTCTGCTGTGACAGGGTGTGAAGGGAGATCAGGTTGTTGACGCTGTTAAGTAGCTTGTCATCGTCCCAGGGCTTGCCCATGTAGTCGGCGGCGCCCTCTTTTACCAGCTCAACCGCCAGCTCCAGTTGGGTCCAGGCGGTCAGGAGTATGATGGGCAGCTGGGGCTGACAGGCGCGAATGTCGTAAAACAGGCGCTTGCCCTCTTCGCCCGAGGTGGTGTCCTGGGTAAAGTTCATGTCCTGGATCACCAGGGCGATCTCCTGCTCGGCCACCAACGCCAGGGCTTCGTCCGGCGAGAAACAACTTAGGGTCTTAAATCCATTGAGTTCCAGCATTAAAGAAAGCGCGCTGCAAACTGCCTGGTTGTCATCGACGATGAGAATCGTATCCATATCTTCTAATAGGGTCTGTTGACCTTTCCTATTTGTTTCTGCAGCCGTTTGCCTGTGATTGATACAAGGCAAAACCTGTATCCTATAGTTGTTCTACTCTAACTGGCGAGAACGCCGTAAAAATGACCTACAAACGCTGCCCAAGGGGTTCATCTAAACGCCTCCTGCTCTGTGTTATACGCAATTAACATAGCGCTGCTATGCCGCATTGCGCATGCCTTGAGAAAAATGCGTTTAGATTGAACATAAACTAAACCTGAAAGATAAACAGACCCTAAGCCTTTTACACATAAAAACAACAAACTAACCGAAAGCGCCGCCGATGAAAAGGGCAAACGCTCTCGGTGAATCTGTGGTTAACGACTTTGGGTTAACGTCTTTAGGTTAACGTCTTTGGGTTAACATCCTTGTGTTAGACGCTACGGGTCGCCATGGCCGGCGAGATGTTCGCCGCCTTGCGTGCCGGCAGCACTACGGCAACCGTGGTCACCAGCAACATACCCACTACCGTCAGTACCGGGTAGAGGAGGTTGAGCTGCGGCAGATCATAGTACTTCATCAACTGCTGCCCCAGCAGTACCGCCAGGCTGGCGCCTAATATCCCACCCGAGAGACAGATGAGGTAGTTCTCCACCAGGAAGAGGCTCAAGATATCTCCCTTGGTCGCTCCCAGAGCGCGACGAGTGCCTATCTGCTTGGTTCGGCGCTGGATATTGAACATCACCATACCTGTCAAGCCCAGGCTAGTTATCAACAGCAGCAGGACCACCATCATAGAGAGCACGGTAATCATCAGCTCGTGATCCCGGTAGGAGCGCTTCTTCACCTCGGCGACAGACTGAAAATCGTCGATCACTCGGTTGGGATTCTCCTTCATCAACGCCTTGGTAATAGCGTCTTGCACTGCCTTATGCTGACTGGGCTCCGCACGCACCATATAGCTATAACCCGCAAAGTCGACGTTGTGGATCACACTGTATTCAAGCTCGTCGCTGTCGACCCAGGCGCCCTGAAACTTCTCCACTACGCCAACCACCTCAAGCTGCTCATCATCGACATAGAGCAACTTACCGATGGCCGACTCACCCGGCCATACCGCCTCACCCAATGCCTTGGAGATGATCGCCAGCTTACCGGGATCGTTGACGCTCTTATTGATCTCATCGGCGTAGAAATTACGCCCCTCGACGAGCTTGAGTCCAAGCGTCTTAACGGTATGCTCTGTGCCCAGGTACATGGCAAACTGTGGCGTTGACTTGGCCGTCTCAGGATCTGGCCCCAGATTGAGGGTGCTCGACCAACCACTGCCGCTCAGGGGTAACATGTTAGTGGAGGTGGCCGCCTCTACGTTAGGCAAAGCGCGCAGGATCTGCTGATCGATCTTATTTTGCTGTTCGCCATCTATGCTGGGATCGAAGTTAAACACACTAAAGGTCAGTACCTGCTCTTCATCTATGCCAGAGTCGCGCTGCATCAACTGCAGACGCTCATGAATGATGAAACTGGCATTAGCGACAATCGCCACCGATAGGACTATCTGTACAAACAGCAATACTGGGCCACTCTTACTGCGCAACAAGCTGCTAAAAATTGGTTTAATATTAAGCATTTTCAATCCCTTATTGGCTCTTCAAGTAGACGCTTGGTTTAGTGCGGCACACCACCCAGGCAGGATAAAGTCCGGCCAGCAGTGCGGTACCCACGGCGATAGCTGGAGTGATCAGCCACATACTCATAGAAAGATGGGTCAGTCCCTCGGCGACGCCAAAGCGCGCAGACAGGGCATAAAGAGCACCCCAGGCCCACAACAGCCCCACCAGGCCACCAAACAGGCCGATAACCCCTACTTCCACCATGTACTGAGAGAAGATTTGCACACGGCTGGCACCGATGGCACGTCTGACTCCCACTTCGGGGGCACGCTTAAGAAACTTGGTCAACATCAGGCCGAGAATATTGACCAGGCAGACGCTGAGGAACAGGGCGCTTAACCCCACCAATATCTTATTATCTTCCGGCACCACATGGCTGCGCTCCAACCAGCCTGCAACGTCAGACATAAGCAGGGAATCTTCAGGCGACTTGTTATCAGTAAAACGACCCAACGCCTTCTGCTGCTCCACATAGTTGGCGAGATAGCTCTTATAAGCGGCGCGATCTTCACTCGTCGGCAGATAGGTCCAAAACTCCAGCCACACCTTCTCCGAATTCAACCTGTCCTGATAGTTGTTCATCTGCTCATATTTCCAGCCAGATGAGTTACCCCAGATGCTGAACTCCTCGTTAGCCGCCAGGGAAAATGGAACAAAGATCTGCTCCGATTTAGCAAAGGCGCCACTGGTGGGGTCGTAATACTTAGGCTGAGGGTTCCAGTCGCCAATTACCCCCACCACCTGATAGGGCTTACGGTTGAGGTAGATGGTCTTGCCCACGCTATTTTCACCGCCAAACAATTTTTGGTTGAGCTTCTCACCGATCACCGCCTGATAGGCCGGATTCAGATCCACCTCCTTGTCCCAAGGATTACCAAAGACAAAGGGCACTTCAAACATCTTGAAGAAATCACCATCTGTGACTCTAATACCTTGCAACCTTGGCAACACCTCTGGGTTATCTGTCTGCACCGCCATGCCGCTACGAAACATCGCCGCTTGAGCCGGAGCCTTATTATCTTTACGCAGGTTCATCGCATCCTGATAGGTGATCAGGCGGTGAAAATCATCCCAGGAGTCCGGTCCCTGTGACCAGAATTGAATCGCGTTGAGCTGCTCGGAGCGCTCCCCCGCTGGGTTATAGGCCATCATGCTGTAAACGTTTAGCGTGGTGATGGTGATGCCTATTCCCACGGAGATGGCCAGCACCATAAGCAGCGACATAATCGGTGTCTTGCGGATACTGCGCCAGGCCAGATCGACGTAATATAAAAACATATTTACTCTCCTTAGCTGGCGGCTTTTTCGGCCGAGTCCACCAGATGCGGCTGACCGCCCTGATAAAGGGTAAAGTCACACACCTGACCATCGACGATCTGAATATTGCGCTGGGCGCGGCGCGCCAGCTCAGGATCATGGGTCACCATGATGATGGTAGTGCCCGCCTTATTGATCTCTTCTAAAAGCTCCATCACCTGACGAGCCATCAGGCTGTCCAAGTTACCTGTTGGCTCGTCGGCGAGGAGAAATCTTGGTTCGCCAGCCAGGGCGCGGGCAATCGCCACACGCTGCTGCTGACCACCGGAAAGTTGTGACGGCAGATGCTTCATACGCGCCCCCAGGCCCACCTGCTCCAGCGCGGCCTTCACCCGGCGCTGACGCTCTTTGGCGCTAAAGCCGCGGTAGCGCAATGGCACCTCGACATTCTCCGCCAGATTAAGATCCGGGATAAGGTTAAAGCCCTGAAAGATAAAGCCTATCTTCTCGTTGCGAATGGCTGCTGCCTTGTTGTCGCTCAGGTTAGAGATGTTGACATCGTCCAGATGATATTCACCGTGGGTAAAGCCCTCTAACAGGCCGGCAATATTGAGAAAGGTCGTTTTGCCTGATCCCGATGGCCCTGTGACGGCCACAAACTCGCCCTCTTTCACCTCGAGATTGAAATCCCGTAACGCATGGGTTTCCACCAAATCCGTTTTAAACACCTTGTTGATATTTTTCATCGTTAACATGGGTTGTTTCCTTCATTTTTTGTATCGCGTTATTCAGTTTGTTATTGCACCAATGTCAAAATGCTTTAGGACAATCGGGCCAATAACCATTGAGTGAGATCACCGCCAACCTTGGCGACGTCGGGAAGTTGGTTTGTATCGACGGCCTGCCCATGCATGCCGGTCGCTTCTAAAATGTTGAGTCCAAGCAGGAACCAGTCTGAGGCAGACTGGGTATAGACCTGAGTCGCCACCAGCAGGAGCAATAAGGCCAGGCCTGAGACGACTTGCTGCGGATTAAGCTTTAATATCAGGGTCTTCATCGCTGCGCTCCTTAACGGATCAATACTTGTTCGGCGTTCTTAAAGGCGTCTGTGGAAGAGATAATCCACTGATCACCAGCCTCGCCACCCGAGATCACCTCTATATGACTCATGCTACGTGCCCCAAGCTGGATCTCGGTGCGCTCGGCCAGATCCCCCTCGACCGCATAGACCAGAGTGCCGCCGCCACTGTTGACGAAGGGGCCACGCTTGACCATGAGCACGTCGGGACGGTTTTCCAGTAGCACGCGGGCCGACAGGCGCTGGTTCTGACGCAGGTGTAACGCCTCTTGCTGCTTAAAGCGTACTCGGGTAGTGACCTCACGGTTGCGCACCTCAGGCGAGATGGCCGACAGCTTGCCCATCACCAGCTGACCGCCGAAATTAAGCTCGACATCCATGCCAATCCCCAGCTCGTCGGCGTAGGATTCAGGCACCGCCAGCTCGGCCTCGAAGGCGCTAAGATCCACCACGGTCAATATCGGCTGGCTATGGCCGATGCGGGCCTTCTGCTCTGTCAACCAGTTACCTATGATGCCACCGACAGGAGCCGTGATATTTAGCGCCGCCACCTGACGTTCCAGCTCGCTAACCACTAAGGCCTGACGATCCACCTCGGAGGCCTTGTTTTTCAGCTCAAAGCTCAAGGTATCTTTCATCAGCTCGGCTTCCTGCTGAGCGTGTGCATAGAGCAACTTGGCCTTGTGCAGCTCATCCTTGCTCTTCTCATAATCTATCTTGGAGATCAGGCTAGACTCGATCAGCTGATCGCCACGACGGCTCTCGCGATCGGCGGCCTCAAGATCCACCTTAGCCATATCCAGGGTCTGTATCGCCTTAAGCTGGTCGCGGCGAGCGTCGAGACGGGCACGCTCCAGAGCGCTCTGCATCCCTTCCAGCAGCGCCTGTTGCTGCTTGAGGCTGTTAGTCAGGCTGTGGCTCTCAATGGTTGCCACTACTTGGCCCTGCTCCACCTTGTCACCTGGGTTAGCGATAAGGGTCACTGTGCCCTTCTCCGGGGCGTAGAGGATAGGGGCATTGGCGGCGACTATCTTGCCGGTCGAGGCAATATCGCGAACCAGAGTGCCGCGCTCCAGGGTGGCAAAACGCAGCTCGCTGCGGTCAATCGACTCGCTCACACTACTGCCACTCACACTGGCCCACACCAGGCCAGAAACTAAAAGTACACCTGCGCCGATAGTGACAGGCCATTTAATGCGGCGTCCCAGACTGGGGGCAACTTGCTTATCTTGTCCGCTGGTATCTTTAATCATTGTTTATCCCTAACAGTGTCCGTTACTCGACTGAGTCGAATTCTGCCCATTAGGATTACAATTGCCGTGCCAACTTTTATATTCAATATTTTTCAATGCTTTAGATAAGGATGCCCGCTAGACGCCCCCTAAAAGTGTCCGCGGACACCCGTAAAAGTGTCCGGTCATTTTCCCCAGGTGTCCGCATATGAGGAAAGCCGGACATATGAGAAAGCGCGGACGTATGAAAGCGTGCGGACAAATCATGAAAACGATAGGAAGATTAGCGAGCTGGTGCGCAGCCCTTACCGCTGAAGGGCAAGGGACTGCGCCAATGAAGGGCTATCATAAAGGGCTATCATGAAGGGCTATCAGGAAAGAATTAGAACGCCCGGGCAAAGATGCTGAAGGCGGCGATGATGGCCACAAACCAAGAAAGAGAGCGTAGCGTGCTCTTATCCATGAGATAGAAGAGGTGATAGGCAGATCTGGCCGCCACATGCACTAGGGCCAACAAGCCGACGGTGTCGTCGACCTTATCTCGCGCCATTACGGTCAGCGCCGCCACCGCGAAGATCAGCAGGGACTCGAAGGCGTTCTGATGTGCCGCCAAGGCCCGGGCACCAAAGCCGGTCAGCTGAGCCTGCTGGGTTCTGGGATAGGCATTATCATAGCCCCCCTGTTTGGCCATCGCCATGCCCACAGGCACCTTGGCCAGATAGGGTAGCAACATGGCAAAGAGTAAACAGCCCAAAAGCATAGTCATTAATATTCTCCTGAATTATCTCGCCCTGTCCAAGGCTTGGCACAGAGATTCAACCCCTAAGATGGCCCTTGGCGCGGCGCGATGCAAGAGGTCGGCATCTAATTGATAGATATGGCGCTGTTTCACCGCAGGGATCTCCTGCCAGGCCGACCAGTCGATCCCGCGTACATTACCCTCATCCTGGCTCTGCAGAATCACCTGAGGTTGCTTGAGCAGCACGGCCTCCAGACTCACCTGAGGATACTCATTGGCCGCATCTCGAAATACATTCTCGCCATGACAGACCTCAATGATCTGCTCAATCCAGCTTCCCTTGGCCACCGTCATCAGGGGCACGGACCAGAGCTGATAGAAGACCCGCACCGCCGCCTTGGCCCGGTTCTCCTTACTGAGCGCCTTAAGGCCGATAAGGTACTGCTCGGCCACCCGCTCCGCTTCGCGCTCCTTGCCGGTCAGCTTACCCAGCGCCAGCAGATCGTCAGCCACCGCCTCCAACGTCTTAGGGTCGCTGTTATAGATGGGATAACCCAACTGGGTCAGGCGCTCGATATCCTCGCGCTTGTTGCCGCCGCCCCAGATGACAATCAGATCCGGGTCGAGCTCTATAACTTTCTCTATCTGTATGCCGTAGTAGCCACCGATCCGCGGGATCGCCTTGGCCGCATCGGGAAAATCGGCGTGATCTGTGGTCGCGACTACACTGTCCCCCGCCCCTATACTAAACAGCATCTCCACCCCATGGGGCGACAGGGCGATGATCCGCTTCGCAGGCGCCGCCTTAAGCCCAGGCACACACAGCAATAAGGCCAACAACAGCCACAGCTTAACCCTCATCTTCATCTATTCATTTTCCCTTTTCATAGTAAGCAGACTGAACAGTTTCATTTCGCGCCCCCACTCATTTAAATCCGCAGCTTCGTAGTTATTTTTCACAGAGATCGCCACGGTGGCTAAGCCGTCGATTTTCTAATGACATGAGCATACAGAAGTATGTGATTGGCAGTAGAAATGAAGACAATAACGCCACCGTGGTGAGCGAGAAGAAAATCCACTCGCCCATTTCAATCTGATTGCTTCTGTGGCTAAGCCGTCAAGCTGACTCAGCCCATGAGCATACATGAGTATGTGATTGGGTGAGTCAGCGCAGACAATACCGCCACAGGAGCAAACAGCCAGAAAGCCAAATTGCGTCATGAAGCCCATATCCGTCATTTCAAACTGTTCGCTTCTGTGGCTAAGCCGTCAAGCTGGCTCAGCCCATGAGCATACATGAGTATGTGATTGGGTGAGCCGGCGCAGACAATACCGCCACAGGAGCAAACAGGCAGAAAGCCAAATTGCGTCATGAAGTGCTCCAGTGCAAGACGCCCCGCAATGAACGGCGAAGACATACCTATAGGTAGGCGAGCCGTGAATGAGGTCGCAACGCCGCAATTGAGCACTGCAATAGCAATTTTCAGTAGTCGAAGCCGAGCTGGGCTTTAACGCCGTGATCAAATGCATGCTTTATGGGCTGCACCTCGCTCACCGTATCCGCCAGCTCCAAAATCGCCCTATGACAGGCACGCCCTGTAATGATGACATGCTGCATGGGCGGACGATTCTTAAGTGCCGTCAGCACCCGGTCCAGATCCAGGTAGTGATAGCTCACCATGTAGGTGAGCTCATCGAGCAGCACTATGTCTATGGTGTCATCGCTCAGCAGGGTCTCGGCTGCCTCCCAGGCGCTCAGCGCCGCCAGAGTATCTTTCTCTCTGTCTTGGGTCTCCCAGGTAAAGCCCGTGGCCATCACATGAAACTCGACGCCAACTTGCTCTAACACGGCGCGCTCGCCGCAGGGCCAGTTGCCCTTAATAAACTGCACCACGGCCGCCTTCTTGCCATGACCCACGGCGCGGGTGATATTGCCAAAGCCCGCCGTGGTCTTCCCCTTGCCGTTCCCCGTCATCACCAGCAAGACCCCTTTTTCGGTCTGGGCCTTGGCGATCTTGGCGTCGACCGCCTCTTTTACCTTCTGCTGGCGCGCCTTATGACGCTCGGCCTTGTCCGCTAACTGCTTGTCACTGTTCATCCTGTTCCCCTGTAAATAATTCATTTGTTCCAGTCGCCCTTTAGCGGTTTCTCTGCAGCAGTGCGCTTACGCGTGTCATATCCAGATGTTCGGCCAGCGTATCGGCCAGGCGATCTAACTGCGCCTGCTTAATTGCCTGAGTATCGATAACCGCAGCTTGTGTCAATCCCGCCCAGCTCAGTAGCAGCTCACAGGCGGCGGGGGTATCAAACAGGCCATGCAGATAGCTGCCCAAGATCTGCCCATCCGCCGACACTGCGCCGTCGCTAAAGTGCTTGCCATCATCCCCCTCAAGCGACAAAGGATGCTTTGACGAGGACAGCACCTTGGAGCGACCACAGTGGATCTCATAGCCAGTCACTGGCGCCGTCTCACCCTGCAAGTGCAGGCTACCGCTCACCTGGGCCAGACGCTTGCTTGCCGTCAACTCGGTCACTATGGGCAGCAGCCCCAGGCCATCGCTTTCACCCGCCTCACCTTCGACCCCTTGGGGATCTTCAATCGCCAGCCCCAATATCTGATAACCGCCGCAGATGCCGATCACCTTACCACCATATCTTAAGTGCGCTTTAAGCATGCGATCCCAGCCCTGCTCTACCAGGGTGGCCAGGTCCTGACGTACGCTCTTGCTGCCAGGCAGTATGATGAGATCCGCCTGTGGCGGTGTGCCATCGAAGGCCTCGGTCACTGTCTGATAGCGAAAGTCGATCTCTGGATGCAGCCTAAGGGGATCGAAATCCGTGTGGTTGCTGATGCGAGGAAAGACCAATACCAGCACCTTAAAACGAGCCTGACCCTGAGTCACCTGACGGGCATCCAGGGCGTCTTCCGCCTCAAGATGCAGATCCTTAAGGTAGGGCAAGACACCAAGCACAGGCTTGTTTATCCTGGCCTCCAGCCAATCCAGCCCCGGCTGTAACAGCGCAATATCGCCGCGAAAACGGTTGATCACCACGCCCTTAACCCTGGCCTGTTCCGATTCTGACAACAACTCCAAGGTGCCGACGATATGGGCAAATACGCCTCCCTTGTCGATGTCGGCGATCAGGATCACCGGGCAGTCGACCTCCTCGGCAAAGCCCATGTTGGCGATATCGCCCTCACGCAGGTTGATCTCCGCCGGGCTGCCCGCCCCTTCCACCATGATCAGCGCATATTGCTCTCTTAGGCGCGACAATGAGTCGAGCACCGCTGCCATCGCCTTGGTGCGATAGCCCTGACTATCCTTGCCGAAATAGGCTTTACCGTCCATGTGCGACAGCGCCTTGCCCTGTACAATCACCTGCGAGCTGGTATCCGAGTTGGGTTTGAGCAGAATCGGGTTAAAGTCTGTGTGGGGAGCCAGATAACAGGCCTCGGCCTGCAGCGCCTGGGCGCGGCCTATCTCGCCACCATCTATGGTGACGGCGCTGTTGAGCGCCATGTTTTGCGGCTTAAAGGGCGCCACCTTATCTCCCTGACGGGCGAAATAGCGGCATAGCCCCGCCACCAGGGTGCTCTTACCCGCATCCGAGGTGGTGCCCTGCACCATCAAGATAGCCGCCTGCTGAGAGCTCGGCTGAGCAGCATCAAACTGCTTATTTGGGTTATCCATTGTCATTGCTGTTATTTCCTATCCCCTGGGGGCCAGATTCGCCGCATCCTTAAGCGTCAGCATTCTTGAGCGTCAGCATTCTTGAGCGTCAGCGGCAGCCCGGCGCAAACCAGCACCACCTTGTCGGCCAACTCGGCAATCGCCTGATGCAGCCAACCCGCCTCATCGACGAAGCGCCGACTCAAGGGATCGCCAGGGACCACGCCAGAACCCACCTCATTACTGATCAGCACGATAGCCCCTGGGGCCGTCTTTAGGGCGCGCAGCAGCGCCGCCTTAGCGTCACACCAAGCATCTCCTTCGAGTAGCTGATTGGTCAGCCAAAGGGTAAGGCAATCGATTAAGATCACCCGATTCTCCTGGGCATTGGCCTCGATGCACTCACTCAACGCCAGCGGACATTCCAGCATCTGCCAAGGAAGTTCATCCTGGGCTCGCTCCGTTTGATGGCGGGAGATACGCGCGGCCATCTCCTCATCCAGCGCCTGGGCCGTGGCCACAAACAGACACTCATAGCCCTTAGCCACATAGTCGGCCACCAAGGCCACTCCATATCGTGATTTGCCGCTGCGAGCGCCGCCTAACACCAGATGGATCATAGGCTGATCACCAGAATAAACAGATAGCAGACCAGCTCGCTCACCTGCTGGGTTGCCCCCAAGACATCCCCGGTATAGCCACCGATCTGACGCCGATAGCCGCGCACCAATAGCTGGCGGAGCGCCAGTAGCACCAGGCAGAGAGAGAGCGCCGAGGCGATGCCACTCAGCCATAGAGTCACTATGCCGGTCAAAAGCAGGATCCCAAGCTCATTCAGCGTCTGTGACTGCGCCAGAGGCTTGCTCTTACTGGTGTCATCATCGCGTACATAGGTCTCGGTAAAGATCAGTGAAGCCGCCAGCAGGCGGCTCAAACAGTGGCCCACCACCAGCGCCGCCATCAAAAGATCGCCATCAAACAGGGCAATTTCACTGAGCAACACAAACTTAAACAGCAGGCTCATCACCAGCGCCAGCACGCCATAGGTACCGACGCGGGAATCTTTCATGATGGTGAGCTTATCCTGCACGCGCCAGCCACCACCGAATCCGTCCGCGGTATCGGCCAAACCATCTTCATGAAAACCGCCGGTCAGCAGCAAACCCGTGAGCATGGCCATTAAGATGGCAATATTGTTGGGTAAGACTTTGGTGCTCAGGCCATAGACCAGGGCGCAGATCCCGCCTACCAATACGCCCACCAAGGCAAAATATCGGCTCGCCTGATTGAGCCGCTCACTATCCACTTGCACCCAGGCCGGCATGGGGATCCGGGTAAAGAAGCCCATGGCGATAAAAAACAGGGTTAACTCTCTGGCAAACATCCCAACCTCATCCTTTTACTTGCCGTAACCGTTACATGGTTATTGCCGCTAAATCTCTATGCCCATCTCTTCGAGGGAGGCCATCTCGTTGTAAAACTTGGCCGCCGCCTGCACTAAAGGCACCGCCAGCGCGGCGCCGGTTCCCTCACCCAAACGTAGCCCCAAAGAGAGCAGAGGCCGCGCATTAAGGTGCTCGAGCATTAGCTTGTGCCCCCGTTCATCCGACTCATGGGCGAAGATCATATAGTCCCGAGCGTGGGGCGCGATAGTCACCGCCGCCAAAGCCGCTGCGGTGGCGATGAAGCCATCGATCAACACCAGCATCTTAAGCTCTGCCGCCGCCAATATGGCGCCTGTCATCTGCACTATCTCAAAGCCGCCCAGGCAGGCCAGTACGCCATAGGGATCGCCGAGCTGTTCGCGGTGCAGATGCAACGCCTGTTCGACCAGCAGCTGCTTACGCGCCAGGGTAGCGGCATCTATACCTGTGCCACGACCGACACACTCGGCCGCCTCGCGCTTCAGCAACGCCGCCATAATGGCCGCCGCCGAGCTGGTATTACCTATGCCCATCTCACCAAAGGCAATTAGGTTACAACCGCGCCCATGGTGCAGCGCCACTCGCTCCTTGGCCATGGCAAAGCCTTGTTTCACCGCCCCTAGGGTCATGGCACTCTCTCTATGTATTGCGCCCGTGCCAGCCCCGAGCCTTTGGTTAATCAGCCTAGGCTGGTCGGCAATTTCATTGGCAATGCCACAATCGATCACCTCCATGGTCACCCCAGCCTGGGCACAAAAAAGATTAATCGCCGCGCCGCCAGAGAGAAAATTCATCACCATCTGAGTCGTCACCTCACTGGGCGCGATAGAGACGCCCGAGGCGGCGATGCCGTGATCGCCGGCAAACACCAACAAGGCAGGATGGACTATCTGCGGGTTATCAGGGCCCAATACCCGGGCGATGGTCATCGCCAAAGATTCCAGTTGGCCCAGTGCGCCCAGCGGCTTGGTCTTGCTATCGATTCGCTGCTGGATCTTGGCATCAAATTCGCCACTGACTCCGACTATCTCAAACATACTGCTTAACCTCTATGATTGGCTGACAACACTGGCGCCCAATAGGGGACCTTTGCCTAACCACGGCGCTTACCGCCTAAAATAAACAAAAAGAACAGGCTACCGATCACCGCGGTAATAATGCCCACGGGTAGCTCCTGATAGCTGAGCAGGCACCTGGCCAGCACATCCACCCAGATCATAAACAGACCGCCCACCAAGGCCGTCAACATCAGGGCGAAGCGACCAGGTAACAGAAGGCGCACCATATGGGGCACCATCAGGCCGACAAAACCTATGCCGCCGCAGTTGGCCACCAGCACGGCGGTGATTAACGAGCAGAGCAGCAGACTGATCAGTCGCAGGCGCCGCACCTGGATCCCTAAGGTATGGGCCGTCTCATCTCCTGCCTTGATCGCCAAAATCTGCCGCTTGAGCAACAGCAAGATAGCCGTTGCGCCCAACACTAGGACCCAGGGCAACCAGAGCATCTGCCAGCTCGCCTTGGCAAAGCTGCCCAGGCTCCAAAACAGCACGGCGGCGGCCGACTGCGGCCCGGAGAAATAGAGCATCAGACTGGCCAGCGCCCCAAACAGAAAGGAGATCGCCACGCCGGAGAGCAGCATACGCTCTATCTGGGTGCTCAAGTTGGCGCCGCACAAGGCCAGCACCATAAGCACCGCCAGGCTGGCACCGATAAAGGCGCCGAGCGGCAAGCCGATACAGGCCAGGGCACCACCTGCGCCGCCCAGCAGGGTGATCACGACCACGGCGCCAAAGGAGGCACCCGAGGAGATACCAAACAGATAGGGGTCGGCCAAAGGGTTGCGGGTCACCGTCTGTAACACGGCGCCGGCGATGGCCAGACCGAAGCCAGCGATAAAAGCCAGCAAGATACGCGGCAGACGTAGCTCCAGCACGATCCTAGCTGTGACGCCGCCAGGATCGGCGCCGCTCAATTTAGCCAACAATAGCTCAAGCACCTCGAGCACGCCTATCTCGGCGGCGCCGAAGCTCACCGCCAAAATGGGCGTCACCAGCGTCAAGAGCGCCAGGCAGGCAAGCGCCAGTGAGCGCCTGGCGCTATGATCGCCACGGTTAAGGCTCAACATGATTTGCCTCCTGCTCACCGTGAGATTGGGCCTGCTCGCCGTAATAGCCATAGAAATAGTGGATCTGCGGATTACCATGCTGGGGATGAGGCGCCACCTGACAACAGACACCGAAGGTGTTGGCGATCTGGGCTTCACTCAGCACCTGCTTAGGCGTCCCCTGAGCCACGGCCCAGCCGCGATCGAGCAACAACAGCTTATCGCACATGGCACTGGCAAGATTCAGATCATGGATAGAGATCACCACTGTCACCCCAAGGGTCTTAAGCAACTCAAGGATCTGGATCTGATAACGGATATCCAGGTGATTAGTGGGCTCATCGAGGATCAATAGCTTAGGGCGCTGCACTATGGCGCGGGCGATCAGGGCGCGCTGCTTCTCACCGCCCGAGAGGGACTCGTATGCCTGCCCGGCGCGATCGCTTAAGCCCACTGTCTCCAAGGCGCGGCGCACCGCCTGCTTGTCGGCGGGGGTCGTCATCGAAAAGGCGCTCTTGTGAGGCGTCAGCCCAAGTGCCACCAGCTGCGCCGTGGTCATGTCGAAATGCTGCGGCGTATCTTGCAGCACTACGGCGACCTCACGGGCAAAGGCCCGGGCACTCAGGCTGGCGATGGGTTGGCCAAACAGCTTGATCTCGCCGCGACTCGGGGTAAGAAAACGATAGAGGCAGCGCAGCAGGCTGGACTTGCCGGCGCCATTGGGACCTATAATCCCCAGCATCTTACCCTCTGGCAGATCCAGCTTGACCCCAGAGAGGATGGCGCGCTCGCCGCAGCGCCAGCTGAGATCCCGCACCGACAGCGCCGGGCGCGCACAGGCGCCATCGCCGATGGCTGCACCAGCACCTGTGTCTGTACCTAAAATAGCACCGTCACTGGCGCCGAGAGACAGGAGTGATTCTGTTTGTGATGGCTGACTAGGGGCGCTCAAGGTCGCGCCCTCCGGGGAGCAGCGCCGAGGCGCCCTCGCCCTTGGGCCAAACTCGGCCCCGAGGTATTCTTCATCTATAGGCTCCCTCAAGTCACCCGCTTGAGATAGTAGTTAGAGAGTAGGCAGGTATCCTGACTCGTGGCGACCCGGGCGATAATACGACCTGGCAGCACACTCACAGTTGCGGGCACAGTTTGGGCTAACGGCACTTGGCCTTCCCCAATTCCCTATTAAGTCCGAGTTATTCCCTGTGGGATCTCGACACCTTACTCCCGGCGCAGGCGGTCCCTGCGCCCGGTTATTATGCGGTATTTCCGCCAAGAGACAAGGCGAAACACAAGTTAGTCCATGGCTTATTCGGCGTCATGCCAGTGCAATCGCCAGTAGCCTTCCCCCCCCTTGTCGCGGTAATGACTTATCTTAACCACGCTGGCGTAATCCAGGCTCAGCTGGGTGTAGAAGCCTACCGCTCGCTCTACCCCAAGGGCCTTGGCCATCAAGTGACGGATCACCCCGCCATGGGTGATCAACAGCAAAATCTCACCGCTATGCTGATGTACCAACTGCTCGACCATCTCGTCGATACGCTGCTCAAAGGCCGCCATGGTTTCAGCCTCAGGCAAGGGATTTTTCCAGGGGTCTTGCCAATAGGCGCTCAACTCAGCGCCATGCTCGGCGTGCAGCTCAGGAATGGGCTGACCATCCCAGCGGCCGAAATAGATCTCTTTTAAACCAGCATCTAACGCCACCTTGATCTGACTCTTGCTAGTCAAATGCTCGGCAAACACGCGGCAACGCTTAAGCGGCGAGCTGATCACCCTGTCTACCGGCTCCGGCAGCTTGGCAAAGGCGAGTTGCATCTGAGCAAAACCTATCTCTGTCAGGGGCAGATCGCTGTGCCCCCTCAGCAGGTTACCGCCTTCGCATTCGCCGTGTCGCATCAAATAGAGTGTCGTTTGCGTCATATCCGCAGCATTAAACCTTTTCAAGTTAAGTCGCTAGCAGCATACCCTTATGGCAATAAGCTTGGCAACGCCAGACAATTAACACATTGAAAAACTTTCAAATTAAATATCTTTGTCGGCCTTTCCATACAATGCAGTTTAAACAGGACGCAGCGGCGCAACTCTCGAATTTCATCCGGGTTTACGCTTATACTCATTTGACTTGCCCTGGGTATTATAAGTCGATTAGTATAGACGTCTATACGTTTATACATCCAAAACAAAAATAGTGCGTCGATGAGCTAGACGCAGTCAGTTTAGGCAATAGGTCAGTTGAAGTAGGTAAAAGTTATGGCGACCCCATCCCCTGTTCAAAACGTAAGACAGATTAACGACGCGATCCGCGAGCGACTCAATAACGAAATTTTGATCCTCGACGGCGCCATGGGCACCATGATCCAGAACCATAAACTGGAAGAAGCCGACTTTCGCGGCGCGCGCTTTGCCGATTGGCCCTGCGATCTTAAGGGCAACAACGACCTGTTGGTGCTGACTCAAGCTGAGCTGATTAAACAGATCCACAAGGATTACCTTGAGGCTGGCGCCGACATCATAGAAACCAACACCTTTAACGCTACCCGTGTGGCCATGGCCGACTATGAGATGCAGGAGCTGTCACGAGAGATCAACCTTGAGGGCGCTCGCCTCGCCCGCGCCGCCTGTGACGAGGTGACCCGCGCAACTGGTCGCCAATGCTATGTTGCCGGGGTACTGGGGCCCACCAACCGCACCTGCTCTATCAGCCCGGATGTCAACGATCCCGGCTATCGCAATATCCATTTCGACGAGCTAGTCAGCGCCTATATCGAGTCCATCGAGGCCCTGATAGAAGGCGGCGCCGACATCATCATGGTAGAAACCATCTTCGATACCCTCAACGCCAAGGCGGCGCTGTTTGCCATCGAAACGGTATTCGACCAGCTGGGCCAACGCCTGCCTATCATGATCTCAGGCACCATTACCGATGCCTCGGGCCGCACACTGACGGGCCAGACCACAGAGGCCTTCTATAACTCGCTGCGCCATGTGAAGCCACTTTCTATCGGCCTCAACTGCGCCCTGGGCCCACAAGAACTGCGTCCCTATGTGGAGGAGCTGTCGAAGATCGCCGAGTGTTATGTCTCCGCCCACCCCAACGCCGGCCTGCCCAACGAGTTTGGCGGGTACGACGAGACGCCAGAGGAGATGGCCGAGGTGATAGGCCCCTGGGCAGAAGAAGGTTTGCTCAACATTATCGGCGGCTGCTGCGGTACCACACCTGAGCATATCAAGGTGATCCGCGCGGCTGTCACTAAACACAGCGCCCGCACATTGCCTAAACTGCCCGTAGCCTGCCGCCTGTCGGGACTGGAGCCCCTAACCATAGACGCTGACTCCCTGTTTGTGAACGTGGGCGAGCGCACCAATGTCACCGGCTCGGCCAAGTTTCTGCGACTGATCAAGACTGGCGAATACGAAGAGGCACTGTCGGTCGCCCGGGATCAGGTAGAGAACGGTGCCCAGATCATCGATATCAACATGGATGAGGGGATGCTCGACGGCGTCGAGGTGATGCAGAAGTTCCTCAACCTTATCGCCTCAGAGCCAGATATCAGCCGGGTACCTATCATGATCGACTCCTCCAAGTGGGAGGTGATCGAAGCCGGACTCAAATGCATTCAAGGCAAAGGGGTAGTCAACTCCATCTCCCTCAAGGAGGGCGAAGAGAAGTTTATCGAGCAGGCCACCCTGGTAAAACGCTACGGCGCGGCGGCCATCATCATGGCCTTCGACGAGGTCGGTCAGGCCGACACCATGGCGCGCAAGATAGAGATCTGTACCCGCGCCTACCGGGTATTGGTTGATAAAGTGGGCTTCCCGCCAGAAGATATTATCTTCGACCCTAACATCTTCGCCATCGCCACCGGCATCGACGAGCACGACAACTATGCGGTGGACTTCATCGAGGCAACGCGCGAGATCAAGCGCACCCTACCCCATGCCATGATCTCAGGCGGCGTGTCCAACGTCTCCTTCTCCTTCCGCGGCAACAACCCGGTGCGCGAGGCGATCCACGCCGTGTTCCTCTACCACGCCATCCAGGCGGGGATGGACATGGGCATAGTCAACGCCGGACAGCTGGCGATCTATGATGATATCGATCCCGAGCTTAAGGCCAGGGTTGAGGCTGTGGTGCTAAATCTGCCCTGCCCGGTTGAAGGTTCTAACAACACAGAGCAGCTGCTGGAGATCGCCGAGCAGTACCGTGGCGACGGCTCTGCTGGCCCCAAGAAAGAAGATCTTGAGTGGCGCAGCTGGCCCGTCAACAAGCGTCTGGAACACGCACTGGTTAAGGGGATCACCGACTTTATCGACCAAGACACCGAAGAGGCACGCCAGCAGGCCACTCGTCCACTGGATGTGATCGAAGGCCCGCTGATGGATGGCATGAACGTGGTCGGCGACCTGTTTGGCTCGGGTAAGATGTTCCTGCCTCAGGTAGTGAAATCGGCGCGGGTAATGAAAAAGGCCGTGGCCTACCTCAACCCCTTTATCGAAGCTGAGAAGGTCGAGGGGCAGTCCAACGGCAAGATCCTCATGGTCACGGTCAAGGGCGACGTGCACGACATCGGCAAGAACATCGTCGGGGTGGTGCTGGCCTGTAACGGCTATGAGGTGATCGATCTGGGTGTCATGGTGCCGGTCGAGAAGATCATCGAGGTGGCCAAGGCGGAAAATGTCGACATTATCGGTATGTCGGGCCTGATCACCCCAAGCCTGGATGAGATGGTACACAACGTCAAAGCCTTCCATAAGGCGGGACTCACCATACCCTCCATCATAGGCGGCGCCACCTGCTCTAAGATACACACCGCAGTCAAGATTGCCCCCCATGCCCCCAAAGGTGCCATCTACATCGCCGACGCCTCACGCGCCGTGCCCATGGTAGCTAAGCTCATCAGCAACGAGACCCGTCAGGCAACCATAGACGCCACCTATGACGAGTATCAAATGATGCGCGACAAACGCAATTCACAGGCTAAGCGCAAGCAGATCATCTCCATCGAGGCGGCGCGGGAAAACCGCTGCCAGCAGGACTGGAATACTCATACGCCTTTCGTGCCCAATCAACTGGGCAGACAGGTATTTGACGACTATCCGCTGGAAGATCTTATCGAGCGTATCGACTGGACACCGTTTTTCCGCAGCTGGGAGCTACATGGCCACTTCCCCAAGATCCTCGACGACGAGGTAGTGGGCGAAGAGGCGCGCAAGCTCTATCAAGATGCCAAGGCGATGCTCAAGACCATCATCGAAGAGAAATGGCTTACAGCAAAGGCGGTTATCGGCCTCTTCCCGGCCAACACGGTTAACCATGATGATATCGAGATCTACACCGACGAGACCCGCAGCCAGGTCGAGATGACCACCCACCATCTGCGGATGCAGATAGAGCGTGTCGGTAACGACAACTTCTGTCTCGCCGACTTTGTCGCGCCGAAAGACTCAGGCGTCGCCGACTACATGGGCGGCTTCGCAGTTACCGCCGGGCACGGCATCGACGAGCATGTGGCCCGCTTCGAAGCCAACCACGATGATTACAACGCCATCATGCTTAAGTGTCTGGCCGACCGACTGGCCGAGGCCTTCGCCGAGCGGATGCACGAGCGGGTACGTAAGGAGTTCTGGGGCTACGCCGCCGATGAGCAGCTAGATAACGAGGCGCTGATCCGCGAGAAATACAAAGGCATACGTCCGGCTCCCGGCTACCCCGCCTGCCCGGATCACACCGAAAAAGGCCTGCTGTGGGAGCTACTAAAGCCCGATGAGACCATAGATCTTAAGATCACCGAGAGCTACGCCATGTTCCCCACCGCCGCCGTCTCCGGCTGGTATTTCGCCCACCCGCAGTCGCGCTACTTCGGCGTAACCAATATCGGCCGGGATCAGGTGGAGGACTATGCCAAACGTAAGGGAATGAGTGTCGAGGAGACAGAGCGGTGGTTAGCACCAGTGCTTGATTATGATGTTTAGCGAAGAGGGTTCCTGCGTAAACCTTATTACGCTTTGATGAGCCAAGCTTTGCTTGGCTAAAACTCGAAGCCTTCCAGGCTTCACCCGGCCAAGGGGTATTGCTTGTCCAATACCCCTTGCATCCCCAAGGACACCCCAGACGAAGTTGTGATCCCTCGTGCTTATGGATAAATCGCTAGCGCTTCCGAAGGATGCATCCATGCACCTGCGGAAGCTAGTCGGGCATCCATGCCCGCCTCACCCGATTTATTCCAACGCCCTTCAGCAACTTCGATGGGGACTTGTTGTAGCTTTAACCCGCATTGAAAACTAATAATGACAGCTGATAAAAATAAACAACCTCAAAATCTAGATATTTTTTGCAATCAACTCAGCCTTTAGTAAACCACCTTTAGTTAGTAACTTTGCTGAGAATTTAGGGTTACGGCGAGATTTGTAAGCGTCATAGATCATCTTCAATCCTTCCGCTTCCAATAGTGATATATTAATTTCTGTATCCATTTCAGCACTTTCAACAAAGTCCTGCGAAAAACTTGGAGCGATAATCAATACCTGAGCAACTCTTTTCCCCTGATTTTCACAGCGATTTACATATGCCTTGACCTGTCTTGATGTTGTTGAATATTTTGCAAAATCACCATTTTTAAATGTCTTAGCCTCACCAATAATCACATCGTCATCACTTAAAGATATGACTATATCTGCTTTATCTTTGGCTGTGTTAATTGACTTCCTCACATCTTCATCAACAACTAAATTCAAGTTTTCAAATATCTCTTTGGTTATCTCTTCAAATTTAACACCTACCTCTGCTTCTGATATTTCAATTGCCGCTTTTCTTAAGGCAGCCAGATCCCTTCTTGCAAGCGCAGGATAATTATCTATTAATTTTTCATTTGCATTAGCGAAAGACTCCAAAATCAGCTGCCTTGGATTCCCCCTTTTCGACAGTGACATTTTATCCCGAACCACTTTTATTTGTTCATTACTTAACAAATAGAGGATGTCAACCGGCGTAATACTTAAAGCCCTCAATTTCTCTGTATCAATGTCTTCAGACTCTTCCAATTCAAACTCAGTTCTAAGTATTGATTCAAAGTCAGGAAAGTGAGTTTGAAGTGTTACATACAGCTCCTTAAAGCCTGCAGCACTAAGACTTTCGAACTCTTGGTGAGTTGAGTTATTTAATTTAGATATAATAACGTTAATTCTATCGTCCAATGTAGCGCCAATTTTATCTACGTTCAGATCCAAGTCATGTATTAGCGCCTTTAACCTATCCTTTCTTTCATTAAGAGGCTCGCCAGAACTAAATATATCTCGTTGAAGAATATTTCTTATAGGAATTCTAGAATGAATAATTTCATTAATCTTCTTATAACGTTCAACACCTCTAATCTTCTTATTATAATGTTTAAACACATTAGATAATTCAGGGTCAGATAGTGATCTAAGTATTCTTAAGGTGTGTTTATTTGCCAATTCCTTACCCTGAAGCTCATTTAAAATAGCAACAACTTCATCCGCAACCAATACCTCTGCTCGCTTCCTATTTATAAACAACACTCCCATTTCCCTCAAGGAGTTCAAACCATCCAGAACATTATTTTGAGGTATCGGATTAATCAGATGCTCTATTGCAGAAGCTTCATCCATAGATATACCTAATCGATCAGCCAAGGTATTCAATATACTTCTTTCATCGTCAGTAATTCTTGCTTCGCGATTAATCTTCTCATCATTTAGGAATGCAACACTGAAACAATCATGATATATGGCTAATTGCCTCCCCCAACACATATCTTCGGAATCTTTATCCCTCTCAATCAAATCTTTTATTTCTAGTGATGAGTCATTTAACTTCTTCCACTCTTTATTATACAAGTGTTCAATCCAAGATATACGAGCGATGCAATTCCCATCTCGCGTAAGAATATTTACCAGCAGACCAATTTGAGCGTCTGACATAGCAATTTGCTCTTGAATAAACTCTTTATATATAGAAGAAACCAAAGCAAACAAGGAAGTGATTTCACTACCTGAAGCATTCTTTATCTGTCCATCGATCTTACCCACTGATTTTGCTAATTGCTTATCATTTGGTAAAGCACTAGTGCACAACTTATCTAAGCATGAAATAAATTTCGACTTTTCGACCTGATTAATACTTGATAAAACTTGGGATAATTTCATAGATATCTCGACTCTCTAAATTAGGCTTCTAGATAGCAGCGAGACGACTACACCTTTACTATCCGAAACCCTAAACAACCTAAAATGATTGCAAAGAATGAGATACATTTAATGGGAGGCAATTGATAATTGTTTCTTATTCGTCGTCTTCCATGAAATATACTTAAGATATAAATACCTAAGTGTACCAATCCTTCCCTGCAGCACTTTCTATCGACAGCATTCAACATAGCGTTCAAAAAATAACCTGTCCAGATATTTTGTTTTAAAACGGTCAGTTAAGTTAAAGCTAAAGTTATAATAATTATCTCGAAAAGAAGGTTGTGGCTACAGCAGATCCCCATCGAAGTTGCCGAAGGGCGTTGGAATTAATCGGGTGAGGCGGGCATGGATGCCCGACTAGCTTCCGCAGGTGCATGGATGCATCCTTCGGAAGCGATAGCGATTTATCCATAAGCACGAGGGAAAAACAACTTCGTCTGGGGCGGCAGGGGGAGATGCAAGAGGGGGATTGCTGTTGATCCCCTTCTTGCCCTGGTGTGGAACGGAGTTCCACGACTTTTTCAGCCGTGAGGCTAATTAACCCTGAGTGAAACTTACCTCGGCCATCAGGCCGCATTCTCCCGGGTGTAGGATGGAATCCCACGACTTCCTCGGTCGCCAGACCAACACTCCCTAACTGTCGAGTTAAACCTGATACACAGTGATTAATCCAAGATCTAACGGTTTAGGCTTCCTTAAAAAGAAACAAAATGATAACCTAAACCACTAAATTAAATAACAAAATAAAGATCTATTAATTTAGACAAAGTTGAATTAAACACTAACTTTTTCAGGGAAGACATATGAAACTCTTAAAAGGGACTCCCCTCCTATTATCGGGAATATTGCTGACCGCCTGCGGTGGCAGCTCAGATGAAACAGATAACAATCAAAATTCAAACTTGCCAGTTAAGCAAATAGTCGGCGAGTTTAAGTCAAGCGCGACTCAATGCGATTATAGTGTTGCCAACACAGATGTAACCCTTATTGTTCATAAGGCTGACGGCTCTGTTCTCAGTCAATACCAGATGGATACTCAAGGAAAGTTTGATATCCCATGGCCCAAAGATGCCAAACATCTCACCACGATTTGGCAAGACAACGGATACTACAATATTGACACCTCACTCAACTTAAATGTGAGTGACATGGGCATTCAAAATTTCTATTCAGACGCGTTAAATGCTAACTGTATCTGCCAGGATATCAGCCTGGATTACAGTGACATTGCAGCGGCTTATCCAAATCATCAATTACAAATCGCAAGCACTATCATAGATACGTCGGCGCCTGGTGCTCAACGTGTATGCCGCGCGCCTCAAGAAGCATTCAAGCCTTTAGATCTACTCTTATTGCCGACGAACGAAGCCGACGAAGAAGCCTATGGTGCATTGCTCGACATCCCCAATGCGCAAAACACTATCGCTGTCTCTGCAGACATCTTCACCGAAGAGAAGAATCAGGCAAAAAAGGTCAATTACTATAGAGGCTATCTGGATGTTGACGTCATTTATGCATACGGCTCAAACGAAAGTGGACGGGTACACTTTCAGTACCGACCAATGGATTACTACAATACTCAACCGAATGTTTTTGTGCTTCCACAACTCAATCCCAAAAATTTCATTCAGTTCTATAGACATGAACAACTTCGCAACGACCAAGAGTCTTTAGTTTTCTACTCTGCAGGAGGCAGGTATCCAATTAACGACCCAGATGAAAACCATGAAATCCTGCTGCCAGAAAACCAGTTCGAATTACTACAAGCAATGACAGATATTGCGACCAATTCGAGCTCGCAAACAAACTACGACTTCACCAATTTTAATACCGGATATCAAGCCATGCAGCTCAGTGTAGTGAGTAGCAATTTGGACTGGACGATATTTGGCGAACTAAGCGGTGTCATTCCTGACCTGAAATTTCCTTCAGCAATAGAAGATAGCTTGTCGACACAAATTGAAAAAGTCGACCTCACACTCTTTGGTTATTATCATGCGGTCGGCATGAACGGTATTCGTGAAGCCTGGGCCAAAGACTCTAGAAGTGGCAGTGAAATCCGCTCAGCTTATTTCGACAACTATGTTGTAGAGTCAATCACAACCGACATCAAATAACCGCCCTATTGGTCATCTTGCTGACAGTATGCTTATCCATACTGTCAGCCATCTCATATGAAGATTGCAACACTTGCTCCCACCAAGCATTAGACTTACCTCTTGCGACTAATGATGTCGCTCTACTCGATTAACACTGTGATTTACCTATCCTGTTTAGCGGCCAGCACTTCAAGTGCCATGGCACAATTTCCACGACTTTTATCGTTCCCAGATCCCCTTCCCCATCAGAGAATCAAAGACACAAAACGCTATAAGGAAAGTCATGTTCAGATGCAGACCATAACTCAATCGCCATGAGATAAAAAATGCCAGTCAGTTTAACTGACCGGCATTTTGCTTAGAGACAAAGTGGTTTGGAGATGAAGTGACTACTTAGCGTAGTTCGACAGGCCACTCTTTCTTAACACGCTCATTAATGAACTCTTCTTTAGCCGCTTTCATAGCGTCTAAGTTAAGGCCAGCTTCTAGTTGTACCTCAGCTTTCGTATCGTACTTGGTGGCGTCATAGACATAATCAGGCGCATATTTAGCCAGTAGCAAGTCAGCTTCAGCAATCACAGTGTCCAGAATGGCATTAGACTTAACCAACAGACGTTTTGCTTCGGTAAAGTTATGCGCATACATACCATGTGAGGCCGTTGCACTATCCCAGAACCACTGAGCATTTCTGAGTTTACCAAGCAGACTATTCATTTCGGTCGCTAACTCATTGCCTGCTTTCAGCGCTGCCTCATAGTTACCTTTAGCTTCGCCAATCGTCTTGCCAGCTTCGATACCTTCAACACCGTTTGCAGCCCAGATAGCCTGTGCCTTAAAGTGTGCTTCGGTCAGACGAGGATCGGTACCCGTAGCTGCGAAACGCAGCTTCTCAATCTCTGTCTTTCTCTTTTCCAGAATAGACTCAAGCGCACTATCATTGTGACAAGTCGTACAGTCTGAAGGGAGCTTGGCGGGGTCAAATTTAACATTGTGGTTCGAGTATTCGATACCATCAGCATTTGTAGCTTTAGGCATATGACAGGTATTACAGCTGAACTCAAGGTGGTTAGGCATCACATGGGAAGCTCTATCCATTAAGTTTTCATATTCAGGATGTTGCGTTTTCAGTGATGGCGTACCAGAAATGGCGTTAGTCCAATCTTTAAAATTAATCTTGTCGTAGTAGGCTAACTGAGCCTCGGCAGCGAAGCCCTTATAGAGCTTATCATCACCCGTGTAACCTACGACACTTGCATAATCGGTTTCTACACCAGGAACCCAGTGATCCCATGGGAAGCGCACTTTTTTACTGTCGGTACCATCGAAGTAGTATTCGACGTGACACTGAGCACAAGTTTGGCTCGCTTGATCATTATGATTTTGCGCTTCGAATGTCAGACCCACTTTTGTCATAGCACGGTCGGCATATGGACGGCTCAAACGCAGTGTATTTTCACCCAGCTCATGACAATCGGCACAACCTATGGTGTTGCTCATCTCATGGCCCCACGTGGACCAGCTATTGTTGGCAAACTTACCTTCACCCACCAGATCGTACATGCGTGCAACGTCTGGAGACTTACAAGACCAGCAAGATGCCGCCATCGCTTCGCCGACAACATTACCATCATGACCGACAATCGGATTACCGGTTCGCAGCGTTTTGATCACATCGGTCAATGCATAATGGTGGCCGCGAGCGCGGTTGTAATCTTTGGCAAAACCATAACCAGCCCAAGCGCTAACCAAATTAG
The DNA here is from genome assembly GCF_002215585.1 of Shewanella marisflavi. Classification (NCBI taxonomy): domain Bacteria; kingdom Pseudomonadati; phylum Pseudomonadota; class Gammaproteobacteria; order Alteromonadales; family Shewanellaceae; genus Shewanella; species Shewanella marisflavi. The sequence goes on along the minus strand of NZ_CP022272.1, from coordinate 753,925 downwards.
GGTTAGCTTCTAGCAGATCGGTTGGCGCACCAGACTCAGGGTTGTTTTCTTCAGTGCTTGCCCAAGTTGCATGTTGATCTGGGAAGTTTTCTTGCCAGTTATCGCTGTTATATAGGTCGACAGGCCCAGTTGATGGCGGAATAACACAGGTATTGGTCTCTGCATCTAACACAGTTCCTTCACCGCACACGACAGGATCAACGGGATCTACGGGGTCAACAGCAATCACTTCACAGATATTCGTCTCAGTATTGAGTGTTGAACCCTCACCACAAGTCACTAATTGTGTGTCATCGTCATCACCACAGCCAACTAATACGGCAGAGACCGCAATAGCAACTGCAAGCTTTTGTAATTTCATCTTACTCTCCTGCAAGTGAACTTTATTCACTTTTTATGTAGTTATTTTATTGTAAGCACTGCGTCATCAAGACGATTAAAGCTATATCAAAAGGGATAGTTAAGAAGAAACATACGGGTAACATTTGTGTGAAGATTGTCACTGGCGATCAGTCAAAATATCCCTAAAGAGGTATATTGATTACTGCTTCAAGATCAAACTTTTCACCATAAATGATATATTCAACAAAGATAATTAAGCCTAAGTCGCTATATAAAAAGAAAAAATAAACAAATGCTCATATATTAACCGCTAATATAGTGGTATATGCCGACCTATCTAGCCTGTGGCATTTTTAGCCAGCAAGGTTGGCTTGAATATTAAGTTCTAATTAAGGTTATGTTAACAACTCAAAAGCTCGACAAAGTATAATAAACACCAGGCGATCAGAATCAAAAGGCGATCAAAGTGAATACTTATTCGCAAAAAAAGGGACCAAGCGAAGACAAAAAGAGTATGAAATGAGTAGAGCTCTCACTAGATATGCCTATACCCATTTTGGCTAAATCCACTATGCCGCTACAACTCAAGATGATGATAGCCTTGCCAATCGAGATTTGACTCGTCTTACTGATAAAACAAACGGCTCAGTTCTCAGCCAATATCAAATGATTGATAGGAGGAGGTTTGAGCTCCCACAGAAAGGTGATGCCAAACACCCCCCCCCCTTTTGAAAAGACAGTGGATACAACAATTGAGACCTCTCTCAACGAAAGGAGTGACCTCCCTAAAAGTAATGACTTACCTATTACAATTAGATATTTAGCTCGCCAAAACTAGACCCAGGCTAACACCTTGATCTACTATGCCAGCTCACCAGGATGTCTGGTCTCTACCTGCTGGAAACAAGGATTTAAGAAAATGGAAGTTACACTCACCCCGAGCAACGCACTCGAAACCGCCCTGCAGGCGGCACTTGCCGATCACACCCAGGCCAAAGCCCTCTATGAACACCTAATTAAGGCCAGGCTCTACCTGCTGAGCGATGGCCAGGACACGCCTCAGGCCGATGGCACCACAGAGCTCTCCATCATGCAGTGGCACATCCCCGTCAGTGATGAGCAAGTGCACTACTTCGTGCCGATTTTTACCTCGCAGGAGTCGGTCGACCAGGCTAAGGCGGTTATGGAAGCAGAGGGCAGCGAATTTCACGGTCAGATAGAGATAGATGCGCCTCAAGCATTTCAGCTGCTACTGACCAATCAGATGGATATGGCTCTCAACCCCAATAGCAACTTATCTAAGGTCGTCAGCAGCGATGAGATCCGCTATATGTTGCTGCCTGACATGACGCTACTCACTCAGGGAAATCAACTACTGCTGCTAGGCAAGGTACTGGCAAGCGATCTGCCCATGTTCGGCGCGGTGCGCGCCCTGCTGGCCAAGTATCCCAGCGTGAAGGCCGGCTATTTCATGGAATCTTGCGAGCTGGACATTCGCCGCGGCGGCCAGAACAGCGTCTTTACCTTAGCCCTTATCCTCGAAGGGGACAGGATAAGCGATGATTTCAGCCGCATTCGCAGCGATTGTCGCCACCTGCACAAAGAGGTGGAGCTTCACGGCTGGGAGGTTCGCCCTTATCTGCTCAAGACTGATAAACACGATGCGGTAAGCGATTACTGCCTGGGTAAGATAACGCCATTTTATCGCCCCTCATTGCTGAGCCGGTTCAAGACTTGGATAAGCCGATAGGTAAACGACTTTTCATGGGACATTAGCAGAGTGAAAAGCGGCGCGAGAGCCTTACTGAACTATACTTACCGATAACGTTTCACAACGTTAACGAGGCAAGTATATGAGTATTTCAAACCGGTTAAATCACTATCTGGCCGAGCATGATGTGAACTATGAGATAGTGCTGCATCGCCATAGCCACAACTCCATCAGTTCGGCTATCGCCGCCCATCTGGCGCCCGCTCAAGTGGCCAAAGGCGTGATCTTAGAAGATCATCAGGGACGCAGGATCATGGCGGTGCTGCCTACCAATCATAAGATCAACCTCAAGGCATTGGGCGAGAAGCTCAACCGCGATCTGCATCTGGTGAAGGAGCAAACCGTCTACCAGATGTTTGACGATTGCGAACATGGCGCCATTCCCTCTCTCGGCGCGGCCTATAATATCGAGACCATCTATGATGATCTGCTGATCGAAGCTAAAGAACTCTACCTTGAGGCTGGCGATCACACCAGCCTGGTGCATCTCAGCCGTGAAGATTTCATCAAGCTGATCAAAGATGCTAAGCACTTAAGGTTTAGTTACCAGAGCATTCATTAGCTCACACCATCAAGGGGAAGCTCAGGCTTCCCTTTTTTCTAGTGCCGCCTGGCTGGCATCCCTTAGCCGTTACGGCATAATAGACAACCCAACCATGGCAAGTGATAAAGTGAGTCAATCATGATGTTAATAACCGGCGCCAGCAGCGGTCTGGGCGCAGCCCTGGCTCAGCGTTATGCCAACGCGGATCAGCAGGTGGTCATATCCGGCCGTAACCAGGCCAAACTGGCCGGTATCGCACAGACCTCAATGAATCTGCATCCTCTTGCCGCCGATCTTTGCGATGAACAAGGCGTCGCGGCGCTGCTCGATGCCGTAACGACAATGGGCGGCGCACTCGAGACGGTGATCCACTGCGCTGGCAGCGGCTACTTCGGCCCTATCGCCGAGCAACGGGCGGATGAGATAGCAAAGCTCATGCAAAACAACGTCACCACCAGCATCTTACTGGTACGAGAGCTAGTCAAACGTTATCAGGACACGCCGCTGAATCTGGTGGTGGTAATGTCAACCGCAGCCCAGCAAGCCAAAGCGGGAGAGTCCACCTACTGCGCCGCCAAATGGGCAGTACGCGGCTTTATCGAGTCGGTACGCCTGGAACTCAAAGGCAAACCGATGAAGATCATCGCCGTTTATCCCGGCGGCATGGATACTGGTTTTTGGCCCACCAGCGGCAAAACCCTCGACACCTCAAGCTTCATGAGCGCCGATGAAGCCGCCCAGATGCTGCAGGGCGCCCTAAAGGCCACCGCCCATGGGCATATTGCCGATATCACCATCGCCAGAGGGTAGGCCTTAATAAGGTCAGAGTTAGGCCAGAAGCACATTAAAAAGGCTCGGTCTGAATGCAACAGTACCGAGCCTTTTTATCGATAAGGTTATGTGTGAACGACTCGCGCATGACTAGCGCTTAAAGAGGGCTTCCATCTCTGCGGCCGTGGCTTCCGTCTCCTGCGCCTGCAGCCTGTCGCGCTGCTCGCTCAGCTCCATAAGCTTTCGCTCTAACCTCTCGAGCTGCGCCTCATCAGCCTCGGTTCGCTCAGGCTTATCCTGCAGGGCATAGATGGCTTCGCTGATCTTATCCATCTCATTAAAGAGGGCGTCCATAGCGTCGGGGTTTTCGGCGTCTTGTCGGTCAAGCTCATCTAACCAAGCATTAAACTGCTCAGGGGTAGCACCTACCCCCTTAGCGGTCTCGTCGATAAAGCAGTTAGACAAACGCTCAGCATTCTCTTCTGACATGAGGTCATGCTTATCGAAACAGCTCTTCATGGCGCGTCGGTAACCGCGCTCGAGCTTGCCACTGTCGATACCTGAAACCTGCTCCATGGCAATAAAGTCACCGTCAGCCTTCATTTGAGAGACGTTATATTCGATAAGGTTGGCGACATCCACTTCCATGCCGGCCAGTCCATAGGCATCAGGTGGCGGAAGTTCGGCGCACTGGGCGCTACTGAGAAGAAAAAATAGCGGCAATAGCAGGTTTGCTTTCATCATTAATCCCTTAATTTAACTTGCTGAATTGGTCAACCAAGCGGTGACATCCTTGTTGCCGCCATAAGATAGCCCAGGCCTGAACACCTGTCTAGAGAGAAGTCTATCGGTGAATGAGTGACTCACTAATTACAATGCAAGCCACTGAAAAAGATGATTTAAACTGAAAGCCTCGACACTCAATAGTGGGCGACGAGGCACTAAGGCGAGTTAAAGGTAATCCTCTATCACCTCTTGAATGGCATCAGGCATGATAGGTTTAGTGATATAGCCATCCACTCCAAGCTTGAGGGCAAAGGCTTTGTCCGATTGCTCCGTCAGCGAGCTGATCACGACCACCGGGATGCTAGCGGTTTGCTCGTTTCCCTTAAGGTGCTGGATCACCTGATAGCCATTCACATGGGGCATGGTGATATCCAACAAGATGAGATCTGGCGTCAAAGACTTCAACACTTCGATTCCACCAATACCAGAATTGGCCGAGGTCACGTCATAGTCGTCCCCCAGCATGGCGAGTAGTACTCCGGTGCAGACGGGATCATCATCTATGATCAAGATTTTGGCTCTGGACATTTATCTCTCGCTTTGACAGTTATGATGGTTACATTGTATCCAAGTTTACCCGAATTACCAGCTATCAAGATCTGAATATATTCAAGGGGTAGACGCCGTTTTTTCACTTAAGTTTCAGCGGCAAAAATCGGCCAATAAAAAGCCCAGTCCACAGACGGGGCTTGTTAGTAAGTCGTCACTCTAACGAACAATTTTGACCTCGGGTTCGCTGAGGAGTGCCAACATAGGATTATTGTGCATGACCTTTTCCTTTAGCGTGATACCCAATATCAACCCCATAACAAAGCCACCGATATGGGCCCAGTAAGCCACGCCTTGCCCCGCCATCAATAGGCCGAAAATATTGAATCCCAGCCAGATCGCAAAAAATACCATAGGGCTAAGCTTCTTTTGGAATATCAATATCATGAAGGTCAGGCTGGCATGACGGAACCACATTAGATACATACCAAAAAGACCCGCGATTGCACCGCTCGCCCCAACCATGTAAACGCTTGAGGCAGGTTCGGCAATTATCTGCGCCGCAGCGGCCGCTAAACCACACAACAGATAGAGACCGAGGAACTTAGCCCGCCCCAATACATCTTCGAGGTTATCCCCCACCACATAGAGAAAATACATATTACCTGCCAGGTGCATAATATCGCCATGGAGAAACATATGGCTCAGCAGAGTCCAGGGATGATGCCCCGCCAAAACCTCATTGGATCGCATGGCAAATTGAGCAAACACTTGCTCGGTCGAGGCTTGATTGAAGCCATAGGCAGCAAAAATCACAATATTTAACGCCAGTAGCAGATAGGTGATCAGCGGGCGAGACTTAGGTTTAAGGTTAAACTCCACCGGCATCTTTAATAGAAATTGAAATACCCAACTAATGGCCCCAGGCTTAGCATTCAGCTCGCCTAACACCTGCTTTATTCTTGGTGATTGCACGACTTTGGTTCGCTCATGCTCATCGATCCAGACCCCACTGCAAGAGTGGCAGATATCCACCTCCACATGATAACTCTCCATCAAATGGTAACGATGCAGGCTACGGTCACATTGGTGGCAAGAACGGCTGGACCTCCCCAGTAATTGCCCTAAGCTCTCCTCAAAACTGACATTTTCATCACCGTTATCTGCTTTCGACAGCGCCGCATTAAGCTTGCCATTTTCAAACCAGATCCCCCCACACTGGCGGCAACAGTCGACCATTTCACCATGAAAGTTATAGGTTTTTAGTACGCCCTTATGGCAGCCAGGACAAATATTTGCCATTAAAAGATCCTTCTCTAATCAACTAGTAGCTGTTTGCTCCTCGGCAAGCAGGGACGACCTCGATATCTGTACCTTGCACGACTCATTAACGTCGTGCTTAGTCAGTGTCGCTGATATGCCGATTCATTTTGCCGTGAATACTAGCACAGCTCCGTGGCAATAATACTGACGAAATGAAAATATTTAATAACAAAAACAATTAGTAACAGAGCACCAGTTCATTAAACAACATAAGGTAAGTTAATCGACCAAGAATAAATTTACTATTTAATCGAATGATTTGAGCGTAATTTCGCGATATTTGTTCTATTAGGCGAATGTTAATCTGACATCATTCCCGCCAGCTAGACTTAACTAACCAGCCGGCATTAGACAACTTTAGCGAGGAGATACCATGAAAGTGAACAGTCAATTTACTGCTCGCCCCGCAATGGATGGCGATGGCGTTAACATACGCCGTGTGGCCGACTTTATGAACACCAGATTCGACCCTTTTTTAATGCTGGACGAGATCAAGTCTGACGATGAAAAAGACTTTATCGGCGGCTTCCCACCTCATCCCCATAGGGGCATAGAAACCTTTACCTATATTCGTAAGGGGGGGTTCGAACACAGAGATCAGCTAGGCAATGTCAAGGCTATCAAGGCGGGTGATGTGCAGTGGATGAGCACTGGCAGCGGCGTAGTGCATTCAGAGATGCCACTGGCCGATGCCAAAGATGGTCTGCATGGCTTTCAGATCTGGCTTAACATGCCCGCCAAGGAGAAGATGCGCCCAGCTATTTATCGTGACAGCACAGACAAGCCGCTACCAGAAACTCGCAACAAAAGTGGCACCTGCCTGCGAGCCCTGGCTGGCAGTTGGCAATTGTCGGACGAAAAAACGATAGCGGCGCCAATTCAAACTTTAGCGGGTCAAGGCAAGATTGCCGATCTCATGTTCCCGCCCAAGGGCACCGCCCAGATCGATCTCAAGGAGCGAGAATTTGCCGGGCTCTATCTGTACCAAGGTGAGATCTACAGCCAATCTGTGCCAGATAAAGCCTACCAAGCTGGACAATACCTGATTGTCGACAGCCAGCAGCTACTGGATCTCGCCGCAGGTGAACAAGGTGCCGGAGCACTATTATTTGCCGGTGAACCTATCCGCGAAAAGATCGTACATATGGGTCCATTTGTGATGAATAGCCAGCAAGAGATCCAGCAAGCGATCGAGGACTATCAGGCTGGGCGATTCGGCGCCATCTAACCAGCATATTAAGGAGAGCCCACCAGGCTCTCTTTTTTTACCCTGCACAAAGGCCATTTCTGGCTGTAAAAACGTGACTCAGAGCAAGATCTCCAACAAGGTAAAACAGGTAACTCTCACAAAACGAGAGATACATTTACTACCACTTTGTGAGTAAATGCTTATTTTTGAAGCATAATTTCGCAAACTTTATGTGACTTAGACGAAACTAATGCAAATAAATTTGAGGCGCATCAAGATTTTCAACAGAAAAGCTGTGGTAATTTTTAAGCGATTCCTAACACAGAGAATACTTAATGAGAAACCTTAAGCCCCACTTTGGCAACCTTGCCATTACATTTACAAGCTTACTCTTATGTCTGGCCACCCTGTTTAGCCCAGCTGTCTTTGCCAGTAGTGGCGAGGCCAGTGGCCAGCTATTAGATCTCACCGCCACTGGTGCAGGTTATGTGGCACTCGTCATCTTCATTCTGGCTTATATCATGGTGATGGGCGAAGAGGTGTTACACCTGAGAAAATCCAAACCCGTCCTGGTGGCGGCAGGATTAATCTGGGGCATCATAGGCTACATCTATGTGCAACACGGCATGTCTGAACTGTCAGAAGCGGCCTTTAAACACAACCTGCTAGAGTATGCCGAGCTACTACTCTTCCTACTGGTTGCCATGACCTATATCAACGCCATGGAAGAGCGGAATCTGTTTGATGCCCTGCGGGCCTGGATGGTGGGCAAGGGCTTTAGCCAGCGCACCGTATTCTGGCTAACGGGCTTTTTGGCTTTCTTTATCTCACCTATCGCCGATAACCTTACCACCGCATTATTGATGTGTGCGGTAGTGATGAAAGTCGGCGGTGATAACAAGAAGTTTATTGCCCTGGCCTGTATCAACATAGTGGTGGCGGCCAACGCCGGCGGTGCCTTTAGCCCCTTCGGCGATATCACCACCCTGATGGTTTGGCAAAAAGGGGTGGTGCACTTCGAGCAGTTTATCGCCCTCTTTATCCCTTCTCTGGTCAACTATTTGGTACCGGCGGCGATCATGAGCATCTTCATCGTCAATACGGAGCAGAAAGCTGAAGAGGAAAAGGTGATCATGAAACGAGGCGCCAGACGCATAGTCGCCCTGTTTCTGCTGACCATTGCCACCGCTGTCTGCACTCATAGCTTGCTAGGCCTACCACCAGTACTGGGCATGATGACGGGCCTTGGCTTCCTGCAATTCTTTGGCTTCTTCCTACGTAAGAGCTTCCCTAAGGCCGTACTCAAGGCAAAAGAGCAAGCCGAGCGAGATAACAACATCAAACGTCTGGAGCAGCTGGGCAACGTAGTGCCATTCGATGTCTTTAGCCGCATCGCCCGCGCCGAGTGGGATACCCTACTCTTCTTCTATGGTGTGGTGCTCTGTGTTGGCGGCCTGGGCTTTATGGGCTATCTCAGCTTGGTCTCCGAGGCCATGTATACCCACTGGGACGTGACCTATGCCAATGTGGCGGTTGGGGTGCTCTCGGCTATCGTCGATAACATTCCGGTGATGTTTGCCGTACTCACCATGAATCCCGATATGGGGCTAGGTCAATGGCTACTGGTGACCCTCACCGCTGGTGTAGGCGGCAGCATGCTCTCTATCGGCAGTGCGGCGGGTGTCGCCCTGATGGGACAGGCGCGCGGTATCTATACCTTCGCCAGCCACCTCAAGTGGACGCCCGTGATAGCCCTTGGCTACGCAGCCAGTATTCTGGTGCATCTGTGGCTGAACGCCTCACTGTTTTAGGTTGCGGTATATTTAGAGCAGCGTTTTAAAAGATTAGATTACCTATAGTCACCCTATGGGTTAAACAAAAGGGGCGTTGAATCGACTATTCAACGCCCCTTTCTCTATTTATCTATAACGACCGCTTAGGCCAAAAATAGGAAACCGATAAAGGTAAATCCAGCGGCAATCAAGGCATAGGGTAACTGGGTCACCGCATGACTTACCAGGTTACAGTCTGATCCTTGCGCCGCCAGCACGGTAGAGTCTGAATAGAAGCAGGCCTGGCTACCGAAAGATGACGCCGACAACAAGGCACCGATCACCAAAGGAATATTTGCATCCACCGCCTGTGCCAATGGCATCACGATAGGGATAGAAACGGCAAAGATCCCCCAGCTCGATCCCGTAGCAAAGGCCAGAATCGACATGGTTAAAAACACCACGGCGGGCAACCACTGGGACGTCATAAAGGGACTCAAATTACCAATGACATATTGCGGCAACATCAGCTTGTCGCAGACATCCTTAAATACGAAGGCGGCAATCACAGTGCCTATGGCCGGCAACATAGATTTAAAACCATCGAGCATCTGCTCCATCATCTCTGACAATGGCATCAGGCGTTGAACCCCGTAGTAAGGCAGAGTCACGGCTAAGGTAGCGATAAGCCCCTTTAACACGTCGATATCGAAGTAGACGGTAAAACCAACCAATAGCAGGATAGGCACCATAAAGTTATGCAGCTTGCCCAGGTTATCGGCATGCTTAAACTCCTCTTCGATCGCCTTAAGGCCATAGTCGTCAGAAGTCTGCACCTCATCACTGGCATCTACCGCCTTGGCGGGTTTGCCCGCCATGGCCGCCAGCTGAGCCTTCTTCATCGGGCCAAATGCAGGCACGATACCCAGGACCACCAGCAGCACCATAGCCACCGCCAACCAGGCATAAAGCATGTAAGGGATGGCCGACATATAGACGCTGATCCCCTGGCCTTCACCTGCCACACCATTATCCACCAACAATCCACCGAAGAAGACCGCCCAGGTAGAAAGAGGCACTAACACACAGATGGGCGCGGCGGTTGAGTCCACCACATAGGCCAGCATCTCGCGTGACACCTTAAACTTATCGGTCACCGACTTCATGGTCGAACCCACTGTCAGGGCGTTAAGATAATCATCGATGAAGATCACTACACCCAGAATAAAGGTCATAAATAACGATGATTTAGGCCCTTTAGCGTATTTGATCGCATGGCGACCAAAGGCCATAGAGCCTCCGGTTTTTACCAGCAAAGCGATCAGGGCGCCAAAACCACCACAGACCAAAATCAACCAACCTATGGTCTCATCGGCCATGACAGAAAGCGAAATATCGGAGAAATTATTCAGTACCTGATCAGGTTGATACAGGACTAACCCCACTAAGGCACCGATAACTAACGAAAGGATTGGACGGCGCAGCCAAATGGCTAACACCAATACCACCACAGGTGGAATAAGACTTAAGGCTGTCGCGTCAGACATGGCTTAAGGTCCTTCTAAAATTGAGCCGATACGGCAAACTCATTTTATTCGGCGTAGAACCCAAAAAGTTATACGCTTAGTTGCTGCTTTATTATGGACATAACGACGTTCGCCCTTAGCGAACCATGCCTTTATTTTTGACCCCAGCTAAAACATCGGGCGCAAAATAATCTGCAATGACGACTGAGTCAATCAGAAATAGTTATCCGACGACAAAAAAATTTTACCTCTGGCAGAAAAAACCAATAAATCACTGATAAATATCAATATAAGTAAAATATAATGCGCTAATCTCTCACCTCATCTAAACAGGGCTTATGCAACCAAAACGCTTAATTAATGGTGCCGTGTGCTTCCTACATGCGTTTCAGCTCCCGACCAAACGACTCCGACTGACGCCGCTTTGTCTGTTTAATCACAAATTTTCATTTCAGAGATGACACGACTCTAAAGCGTGTTACTCTGCCTCAGGTGTCAATCAAAGGAGCATGACCATGACTCAAACAACCGCTGCCACAGATTCTTTTGCAGCTACAGCTTCTCCCAAAATCATCCACCCGCTTGCCTCGGCCACTCCCATTATTCTCGATTGCGATCCCGGCCATGACGATGCTATCTCGCTTATTTTGGCTCTCAGCAGTGAGCAACTTAAGCCGCTAGCGGTGACCACCAGCGCCGGTAACCAGACGCCGGACAAGACACTGAACAACGCCCTGCGCATCCTGACCCTGCTCAACCGCAGCGATATTCCCGTGGCAGGCGGCGCAGTGAAGCCCCTCGCCAGAGAGTTGATCATTGCCGACAACGTCCATGGCGAGAGCGGTCTTGATGGTCCAAAACTGCCCGATCCCGGCTTTGAACCCGTGACCCAAAATGCCATCGAACTGATGGCTGAAAAGGTACGCCAAAGCGACGTGCCTGTGACCTTAGTGCCCTCTGGGCCACTGACCAATATCGCCCTGTTTATCGCTAACTATCCTGAGTTACACAGCAAGGTCGCCCGCATCGTGCTGATGGGTGGCGCCGCAGGGGTTGGCAACTGGACCCCGGCAGCCGAATTTAATATCTTCGTCGATCCAGAGGCGGCCGATATGGTGTTTAAATCTGGCATACCTATTACCATGTGTGGTTTGGACGTGACCCATGAGGCGCAGATCATGGATGAGGATATTGAGCGGATCCGCGCCATCCCCAACCCTGTGGCCAAGTGCGTTGCCGAGCTACTGGATTTCTTCATGATCTACCATAGAGATCCCAAATGGGGCTTTACCGGCGCGCCGCTGCACGACCCCTGTACCATCGCCTGGTTACTCAAGCCTGAGCTGTTTAACGCGCAGGACTGCTGGGTCGGTGTCGAAACCAAAGGGGAGCATACCCAGGGGATGACAGTGGTGGATCGCTATCAACTCACCGGCCGTCCCGCCAATGCCAGCGTACTCTTTGGCCTGGATCGCCAGGGCTTCGTCGACCTGCTCGTCGATTGCCTTAGCGCCTATAATCACTAAATCACCTATGGAGGGCATCGCCCTCCAACAAGGCAAGAGGACATCATGAGTAGACTGTTAATTTTAGGCAGCGCCAACGCCGATCACGTGATGAATCTGGAATACCTGCCCAGCGCAGGACAGACCCTGATGAGCCGTGGCTATCGCCTCGAACATGGCGGCAAGGGCGCCAATCAGGCGGTGGCAGCGGCCCGCCTGAGCCAAGAAGGTACCCGGGTGGACTTCATCTGCCACCTGGGCCAAGACGCTATAGGCCAAGCCATGGCTCAAGCCTGGCAGCAAGATGGCATCGCCCCAGAGGGGATCACCTACACAGACACACAGCCAACGGGTACGGCAATGATTTTTGTCGGCGACAATGGTGAAAATATGATTGGGGTCTCCGCCGGCGCCAATGCCACCCTGACACCGGAGGCGCTAAAGGCTCACTACCCGCTGATCGATCAGGCTGACTACCTGCTGATGCAACTGGAAACCCCTGCAGTGACGGTACTCGACGCCTTACAACGCGCCAAGGCCAAGGGCGTAACCACCATACTCAATCCGGCGCCCGCCATGGTGATCGGCAAAGATCTGTTTCGTTTGGTCGATGTGATCACCCCTAACGAAACCGAGGCTGAAACCATCACAGGCATAGAGGTCATCGATGAACAAAGCGCCAAACTGGCGGCGCAGATGCTACATCAACTGGGACCCAAAACGGTGATCATCACCCTAGGTAAACAGGGCGCCCTGCTCAGCAGCGATAAGGCTTGTATGTTGGTGCCAGGTGTAGAGGTAGACGCCATAGACACTGTGGCGGCCGGAGATACCTTTAACGGCGCCTTAATGGTGGCGCTGGGAGAAGGCCTGAGTATGCAGGCGGCGGTGGAGTTTGCCCATCGCGCCGCTGCCCTGTCGGTAACCCGCCAAGGGGCGCAGCGCTCCATCCCCTACCGCCATGAGCTGGCAGAGATCTAATCCTCTCAGGGTTGCTCCATCTCTGGTGGGTCAACCCTGTTTATCTGAGCTCAATACTAACTAAGGCATTGAATCATAAAGTCTAATGTTATTTGCTTATTTATGGTAAAATATTGTTTGCTTTTTGAGCAACCTAGGCGTAATCTTGCGCCGCCTGACAGGTTAAAGCCTACACAGGCAATGGCATTGGCGCAGCGATTCGCTATCGTCAACCCAGGATAAGTGATAGATCAATAGAGGAAATAGCATGAGCAAAAAACAGCGGCGCACTGCGCAGGCTCCCCATGAGACCGGCCGCGGTGTTATTAAAGACAACGCCCTAAAGGCGATAGTTACCAGCGAGTTATTTAAGATGCGCGTTGAGAAACCTAAGAAGGGTAAAGGCTCATACAAACGCCAACAACAAAAGGGGCATATGCTAAAGGGCATTGCCCCTTTTGACTTTTTAAGCCCAGCCAACTTAGCCACCCAGGCATAAATTTTTCTCAAGGCCACATTTGGCCATAGCTTTCATCCACAATCTCGGTCAAAATCGCCTCTATCAATCATCCCTTAATTTTGTAGCAGGGCGTGTTCTCCCATGTCATCCAACCTTCAGTCAGGCCAAATGCCTCAGCCACTTCCCCGGCTGGTTCCCGTCTCTTTTATGGCCGTGGTGCTCATCTGGTCGACCACACCACTGGGGATCGTCTGGAGTAGCGAGACTGTACATCCCACCATGGCAGTCTTGCTGCGCATGGTAATTGCGTTACTCATAGGTGGATTGATCATCCTCTTTAGTAACATACGCCTACCCTGGAATCGCACCGCCTTTAAGCTTTACGCATTTTCGGCCATCGGCATCGTCGGCGGCATGTTGCTCAGCTATTTTGCCGCTCGCTATCTGGCCTCGGGCACCATGTCGCTGTTGTTTGGGTTATCACCTCTGATCTCTGGACTCCTGGCCCAGCGACTGCTTGGCGAACCCAAGTTTGGCGTGATGCGAATCATCGCCCTAGTGCTGGCATTTTCCGGTCTGGGAATTGTCTGTTCGGCAAAACTCGCGCTAGGTAGCGAGGCTTGGGTAGGTCTGGTGCTTGTGCTGTGCGCCGTGTTTCTCTTTAGCCTTAGCGGCGTGCTGATCAAGACGGTCGAACTTGCCATTCACCCTATCGCCAGCACGGTCGGCGCCTTGATCTTCTCTACCCCCCTATTTGCACTGGCCTGGCTACTGTTTGATGCCAGCCTGCCAATCGACACCTGGTCGGTGCGCTCGATTGCCGCCATCTTCTATCTGGGGATCTTTGGCTCGCTTATCGGTTTTATCGGTTACTTCTATATCTTGCAGCACCTCAATGCCAGCACGGTCGCCCTGGTCACCCTGATCACGCCAGTCTTTGCCATGACCCTGGGCGCCCTAGTGAATCAGGAACATATCTCTCAAACCTTGATGATAGGCGCAGGTTTTGTGCTTGCGGGGCTTGGCTTATATCAATGGGGAGACAAGCTCCTGGCGCGACGCCGGGCTAAGAGCGCCTCGCAGCTCGACTAAACCGAAAACAAAGCCGGTCGACTTAGCCGGTCAACTAAAACTGGAAAATTAAGCCAGTCAACTTAACTGGCTCTGGGCCTGACGCTCTCGACGAGTCAAGCAGCAGCCAGGTGCATCGCTCACTGTCTGTCTCATCAGCTTACGAATGTAGTCGATACGCTGGCGGTAGGCTGGGTTGCTGGCATAAAGGCTCTGGTTGACCTCAAATCCCAGCTGGGGTGATTGGATACTGACTATCATCGCCGACTCCTTATCCTCAATCGAGGTGTCTGGTTCGATAACCAGATGGAGCATAAGCCGTACCAAGTGAGCAAAAGTGACGCTAAGCCATTCACATACTGAGTATTATCTCTGTAGGTATTGATACGTGGCGAAGCGCTCCTTGCCAATAGACGTCAAAAAAATGCGTATGGCAATGCAGTTTGCATCACTAATCATCGGCCTTAGCCAGATGCATGCGGGTCACATCCTTGTTCCACAACTGAATAATTTTTCGCGTCTTGTCTTTGTTCCAGAAACATTTGCCAAACAGCATAATACCTGCGCCTTCCAGTGCATGACGATCGGAGATATCGAAGCGCTTGCATAGCTCACTCTTGAAGGCCTCTATAGGGATGCCCACATCGTTACAATCGGCGGGATTGAGCCAGAGCATCGCCTTGTCTGCATGAGAGATGGTGCCCCAATACATACGAGGCGCTCCTCGCTCTGTAGGCTCGGCATCGGCGAAATTAACAAACAGGTTCTTGGCTCGCCAGCGATACTTATCGCCGGTATAGACCCAGAGATCTGAACTGGCCAGATCGCTGCCTCTCAGCAGGCTGTGCAGTAATTTTTCCAGCCCCTGGGTGGCGACTTTCGGCTGTTCTGGCGCTTCATCTGCCTTATTTGCTTCATTAGGCTCAGCAGAACTGGGTCGATAGTGAGCCCTTGGGCTCTCAACGCCATCTACCGCATCTGTAGCCGAACTGTCATCAAAGTCAGGCTTGACTGTATGGCGCAATGCTTTGCTGGACGTGCGTTTAGGGGGAAGGGTGAAATCAATCATCAGGGCGTCATTGTCCAGCAGTTGCTGGTTGACCTCGAGGGCGTCTTGC
This sequence comes from Shewanella marisflavi, assembly GCF_002215585.1. NCBI lineage: Bacteria > Pseudomonadati > Pseudomonadota > Gammaproteobacteria > Alteromonadales > Shewanellaceae > Shewanella > Shewanella marisflavi. Next base: position 738,298 of record NZ_CP022272.1, on the reverse strand, counting down.
TCCTCCTGACGCCGGCTGGCTGATGGATTAAATTCGCTGCAATCTGCTTTATGGTAGCGCGAGCCGAAGCAGGCAGCCTTGCCATCACGCGAAGCCTTACGAAAATAAGCCCTGCCGCCACACACTGGGCAGTAGAGCTGCTGACGCAGACTCTCTATCTCCGACTCGCTCAGACGCTGAAAACTAAATACCGAATAGGTTTTCGGCGCATGGTCTGCGATTTTGCAGATGGCATCTAACATGACCTACCTCGATTAGATACCGTCACCGGCATCTACAGAGGAGTCGCCCTGACTCTCAGACAACACCTCCTCAGGATGACCGCCATTTAACCAGGCAACAAACAACTCATACCAAATCGCCAGCACCACAGCGCCTAGGAATAAACCTATGATGCCGGCAAACAGCATGCCGCCAATAGCACCGATCAAAATCACAGGCATAGGCACATCAACGCCCCGCCCCATTAACATCGGCTTAAGAATATTGTCAGAAATACCGCCGAGGAAGACCCAGATACTAAAGATGGTGGCCGAGGTGGCCTCCATCGATGAGTAGGCAAAGCCAATAAGCGGCAGCACTATGATGATCAGGGCCGGTAGCTGGGCGATCCCCAGAAACAGGGTGACCAGAGTGAGCAGGCCTGCGGCAGGGACACCGAAGACGAATAGCGCGGATCCAATTAACATGGCTTGAATCAAAGCCACACCAACAACCCCGAGTAACACGCTGCGAATGGTCGCCGCCATCAGGCTGGTCCATGCGTGAGCATTAGGCCCTACCGCTCGAACGGCCATCTTGCTCAGGCCAGCGGCGCAGCTTTCTGAGTTTGCCATGAAACCTGCGGCGATCAGCAGCGAAATAATAAACATCACCAGAGTAGCTAAGCTACTACCTATAATCCCCGCCAACGCAGAAAAAGCCGCCTTGATCTCAGGCAAGAAGTGGATGATGGCTTTTTCCAAATTACTGCTAAAGTCTTTCCAGGCATCAAACAGGCTCTGACCTATGATGGGAATGTCTGCTACCCGCTGCGTCGGCTCCGGCAGGTTGATCTCACCACTTTGCAACACTTTTAGCGTAGTGGACACGCCATCGAAGATGGAACCCGACACCACCACAAAGGGGGTCACCAACAATGCGATTCCGACCAGTGCGACCACAGTCGCAGCCAAGCCTCGTCGCCCCTTAAACAGTCGTTCCAGCCTATGGGTGAGGGGCATCAAGGCCACAGCGATAATGCCGCCCCACAAGGCAGGCACCAGGAAAGGCCGCACGATATCATAGGTCCAGATCACTAAGATGGCGAGCAGGCCGATACGTATCGCCGACTCCGTCATATTGCTGATAAATTGTTTGCTCTGTATCGTCTTGGTTTCATTGTCCATAACTTATCCTTTGTCACCACTACTGTGATTACTGACACTCGCCTAACGGCCTTTTTTATTGAGCAAAATATAGCCGATAGAACTAATTAATTCCACAATTAAAACAATAATATAGCCATTAGCTTTAACGTTGTTAGACGTTAACCCCCTGACTGCTAAAGTCTATTATTCTCTGATTTTCAGGCTAACCATCACTGGCGCATGATCTGTGCTGTGACTGTCGCGCTCATATTGTGGATTGATCAGATGACGATCATAGGTGTGATATCCGGCAACTTCGGCCAGACATTGATCGTTGTGAGGGTCAAATTCATTGGAGAGGAGAATATAGTCGATCACCTCGCCGCGATTGAGGTGATAATGCGTTGGTGCGCGGGCAATAGAGGCCGGACTATACTGAGAGGCTTGGTATAATTGATATGCGTCCTGAAGGCGATAGCCATGAAAAGTTCGCTCATCAAACTGCCCCAGCAGGCGGGTATCTTCACTGACGAGCACGGATAAGACGCCGCTTGACAGGCTGTCATTAAAATCTCCAAACAGCGCCACAGGATACCCCTTTTCGGCGCGGCGCTTGGCAATCTCCACCCTGAGTAGACTCGCCTCACTCCCCCGCACCATAGACGCCGCCCACTTAGCCGCGGCCTCGGCGGCAAATAACCATGCCCCCTGCTGACTTTTACCCGCCAGTTCGGGTTCGAACAGCGCACGTTTCGACTTGAAATGCACCACATAACAGTCACAAGGGCCAAGATGGGGCAGCACTATAGTGGCCCTCAGCGGAAGGCGACTGTATTGAAAACTAGGGGCTATTCCCATCAGGCTGGCAACATCTCGATCTATGCCACAGGCGATGCTGTCGATAATAGGGTACTTACTGGCAAGCGCCAACACAGGGTGGCGATAGATAAAATCATCACTCACCTCAGGGCTATCGATAACCGCGAAATGGGGATAGCCAGCCTCGGCCACCAGAGCGCGCAACGCCTCGGGCGAAAACACCTCCTGAAAGCCGATCACGCAGGGCTGGTGGGTTGTCAGATAGTGACTTATCCAATCACACTTCTGCCGCCACTGAGCCTGAGTGTAGATATTGTTAAACTCATAATAGGCATCTGGCGGGGCGATAAAGTTAAACAGATTAAAGCTGGCCAGCCTTAGCTGTTCATCCACGGTTGTCGGATAGGTCACTTGTACTCCTTAGTCTGAAGCTCGCCCTAAGCTCGATCCCCTCTGAGCGTATCAGTTGAGTATAACATTGGCTGGTAACTCAGAATGTTAAGCCTAAATTATCTTTTGAGTCGCTTACAATCCACATGCCGAGTCGTGGCGGCCAGAAGAAAACCCAATTATCAAAATTTTTTTGAAAGTATATGTGACTTTTATCTGTTTTTATCACCTGTTGAGTCACGTAAAATCGGTCTCAACATCGACTCACACAGGAAGCTCATCATGCAACCACTCAGTTTCTACACTAACAAGCGTTATACGACTAAGGCATTTGACCCTAACCGTAAGATAGACCAAGAAAAGATAGAAGAGATTAAACAGCTGCTGCGCATGAGCCCTTCATCGACCAACTCTCAACCTTGGCACTTTGTCTTGGCGTCGACCGATGAGGGAAAGGCTAAAATTGCTGAGGCCACCAGTGACTTCGCCTTTAACACCCCCAAGATCCTCAATGCTTCCCATGTCTTGGTGTTGTGCGCTAAGACCAGTATGGACGATGCGCACCTGCAAAAACTCCTCGAGCAAGAGGCTGCCGATGGCCGCTTTGCTGACGAGCAGGCGAAACAGGGCCAACACAACGGCCGCTCTTTCTTCGTCAACATGCACAGGGTAGAGCTGAAAGACGCTCAACATTGGATGGAAAAACAAGTCTACCTGGCCATGGGTACGCTACTACTGGGCGCTAGCCTATTGGATATCGATGCCTGCCCAATTGAGGGGTTCAACGCCACTAAGCTCAACCAGGTGCTGGATCTCCCTGCACAGGGCTATGCTGCCACGGTTGTTGTCTCCTTGGGCTATCGCAGCGAAGAAGACTTCAACGCTAAGTTACCTAAGTCACGCCTGCCTATCGAGACACTCTTTACCGAGATCTGATCAGCCTACTGATACCCACTAACTCGTTGGGTATCCCAGCCTAAGTTTAGCCTCACTGCTTGCGGTGGGGCTTTGTGGCCCGACAAGCTAATAGGTCGACGAATAAGACTTGCGTTCCATTTTGGTGATTGTCATAGTAGAAATTATCACCAGTCACGGATGAGACTCTCAGGATGCTAGTTGCTAAATCAACCACGACAGCCCCCCTGTTGCAAGACAAGGCGTCAAGCACCCAGTGCTTCGCTTTCAAGGGTGACAACCCGCTAATCTGGCCACTCCTCTCTTTGCTAAAACGCAGCAACCATAGCTGGAAGGTTCATCACCTGGCCGCCGCACTGCAAGAACAAGGACTCCTGAAAGATCTCGACGAACAACCACAAAAGGCCCTCTTTAAACAGAATTTTCTATTGATGAATGCCCTGTTTGAACTGCAAGCCATGCTGCTGCCCGGCTGCTGGTTACAGGTTAAAGCGATGGAGATACAGATCTTCAGAATTATTCCCACTAATCTGGAGACCCAACTCAGTCAGGACGACGCCTTAAGAGACTATTATCTGGACTGGCAACACTATGATACCTGCCCGGATATCATTCAGGAGATGTTGGAATCCTTCTGGAATCGCTACGAAGCCTATATTGGCGCCAGCCCCAACGCTATGCCGAAACGTCAGGCTCTGAAGGTATTTGAGCTGGAACAAGATGCAACGGATAAAGAGATTCGCAAGCAGTGGCGTAAATTGGCCTTACAGTGGCATCCAGATCGCGATGGCGGCGACGCAAACCAATTTAAACGGATCTGCGAGGCGTGGCAGACCTTACGCGAGCAGCGCTGAACCTGACGATCTGCCAAGATCCCATCTATCACCCCAAAGAATCACAGTTCTTTAGCCGAGGTCACACTCTAGCGACTGTTTCTTCGGCGCGCTTCAGTCATAATTAAGCTTTGCCATTTAGGCTAAACCTAATAACGAATGACATTAGCCATTGATCGCACCACGACGCTATCATTTAAGGATAATCATGATTAAACATATCGCTCTCGCCCTGACCCTAGCAGTGGCTCCACTGAGTAGTTTTGCCGCCAAGTTTGTCGAAGGCCAACATTTTATGACTGTGTCTGACAAGGCGCCAAGTGCCAGTCCTAAATTGACCGAATTCTTCTCTTTCTACTGCCACAACTGCTTCAATATGGAGACCCAGTTCCTGGGCGACATTAAGGCCAACCTCAACAAGAAGGTCAGCTTCGATACCAAGCATGTGGATTTCATGAACTCTGACATTGGCACAGAAGTGATGCGCTCACTTGGTGTGATTCATGAGATGGGCGTCGAAGACAAGATGATCCATGCCATGTTTACGGCCATCCAAGGCGAACCAGGCGGCCATGGACACAGCCATGACCACGACCATAGCGCCCATGAGAAGCCAGCTATCAATACCCGAGATGACATCAAGAAAGTCTTTGCCGACCACGGCATAGATATCAGCAAGTATGATGAAATCGCCGACAGCAAAGCAGTAAGTGACAAGTTAGATCTCTGGCGTACTCAGCAAAGAGAGTTTCGCGTTCAGAGTGTGCCGACCTTTATCGTTAACGATAAGTATGCAGTCAACCTAAGCCAGATCCGCACCTTGGGTGAGCTGATCGACCTGATCAACTACCTGGCCGTAGAACACAAATAGGCCGTAGATAGATTGTAAAAAAGGCGCCTGATGGCGCCTTTTTCTTTGTCATAATTTAGCCTACGACGACCTGCTGCGCCCCCTGAAAGGCCTCCTGTTCGGCCCGTACTTGGCTTTTAGTCTGCGCCCGGTAGATATGATTAATCAGCCTCAAGGTCACCAGCGCTAAAAGGATGCTTGCCACCTCAGCGGCCTGAGACACCATGTTAGCGTTAATAAAGTCTTGCAGCTCCTCGGCCTTATTCGTAAAACGATACACGGCCTGCCCCAGCACATTGCTGACGATCCACATCAGCCACCAGAGGTTGACGGCAGAATTTGCGTTATTCAGGCTCCAGTTTTCTGGATCATGACTCGCATGCCAGATCTCATTCATCGCCTGATAGGGCTTCCAGAGGCAGAGAAAAGGAACGAAGTAGAAACCGATAGACCATCCTGGGGTGAAGTTCATGTCAGTGGCACCTAACTGACGCGCATTAAAGTTGGCCCTGTATATCCACTTAAGGATCATGATCCCCGAGACGATAAACACCGCAAGATGCAGCAGGCCGACCAGAAACTGACGTTGATCGTTCGCCTCACCATCGGCAATGGCTACCGCTTCTGACTGATACACTCCAGTCTGATAGTCTAATAGCAGCTGGTATTCTAAGTAATTTGAGCCCATTGAAATCAACGCCACTAAGATCTGGACGTAGAGCAGATAACGCACCCATGTCGTCAAGCGGGTAGCGTCTTTATATTTAAAAATATTCCCTGACATTATTTATTCCCTAAGTGTTTACTGTTTATTGAATTATGGCGCCCACTGCAAGCGCGCAAGGATTCAGCAAGCTACCAGACTCCTTAATAGACTTCTATCTGATTTACAGCAAGAGCAAAATAGCTTTTTCATTATTTTTAGATACCTATGTCATATAAAAACGCTTAATTTAACCTATCTCACTTGCTGATAACACCATCGCCGATTAACATAAAATAACTTAAATTTGTTGAGGCCATGGGATGTCTGCTGCGGAAAAATCATCACGGAAAATGAGTTTCTATATCATTGGGCTAATCTTTGCTGTCTGGCTATATAGCCTTTGGGCCGACCGGGTCACGCCGATGACCAGCGAGGCCAGAGTGCATACCTATATCGTAAGAGTCGCTGCCGAAGTCGCCGGTAACATCACTGAAGTCAATGTCAAAGACAACCAGGTTGTCGAAGCGGGGGATCCCCTATTTCAAATCGATCCACGCAACTACCAACTTGCGCTGCAGGCTGCCCAAGCCAACTTAGAGCTAGCGGGGCAAAATATCGGTGCCAGCACTGCCGCGGTCGAAGTCGCTCAGGCCAAGGTTGTCGATGCAATCGCAGCCCGCAACAATGCCAAAGAACAGGCTGCCAGGATCAGCGAACTGGCAGGGCAAGGGGTGTTAAGCCAGTCAGAGCTGGATAACGCCATCGAAGCCAGAGACAGAACTCAGGCGAATCTTGAAGCCGCCGAGGCGTCATTGGCCCAGGCCACGCAAGCATTAGGCCCTAAGGGTCAAGACAATCCACAGATCCTGTCGGCCATGGCCAAGCTGGAACAAGCTCAGCTGGATCTACAAAAGACCCAAGTGCTGGCGCCCAGCAAAGGCGTGGTAACCAACCTACAACTGACCCCGGGACAAAGGGCCAATGTGGGTAGCCCACTGTTAACCTTTATCGATCCCCGCAGCGTCTGGATCTCAGCGCTGGTGAGAGAAAACTCGCTGGAAAACATTCGTGTCGGTCAAAAGGTCGAAGTCGTACTCGATGCGCTACCTGGTCGCATACTTGAAGGTCGCGTGGAGAGCATTGGCTGGGGTACGGGCGGTAGTAACAACATAGATCAGAATACCGGTTTTCTCACCGCAGATAACAGTGCAATCAAGGCACAAAGGTATCCGGTTAATATCGTCTTCAGCGAGGGTAGACCACCCAGCAATATTCGTTACGGCTCTCAAGCTACTGTGGCCTTCTATACTGAGCAGAGCAGCATAGGCGAGTTTCTCGTCGGTATCTGGATCAAGATAGTGAGTCTCTGGACCTATGTTTCGTAGCGCCGCGAACCCTATCATCCGTCTGGTATTCGGCCCCATTTTACTGCTGTTTTACCTATGGGATCAGGCTGCGCCACTGCCAGTGCTGGCGCCGGTTTTCATGGTGCTCTTTCTCACCTTGATGCCATCGCGCCCGCCATTGAATCTCATGGTCAAACTGTTGCTTGTGGTCATGTTTGTCAGTTTCGGATTGGTATTTGTCGGCGGCATGTTGCTCGACACCCCGGCAGGTTATCTACTCTTTTGCTGGTCCCTGCTGTTTTGGAGCTTCTATCGCAGCCATAACGATCCTAAGGATCTTCTCTCTACCCTCATGTTGATCGTGGTGATCATCATGACAGTTATGAGCAAACAGCTACAGGTGTCGATTGAGGTACTTCCCTGGTTACTCATGGTGTCAGCGCTGAAGGCCCTGGTTCTCACCTACCTGATTTTTTTCATCTTTCCAGGAAATGATGAAGATATTCATCCTGATGAAATCCAGGAAAACAGCAGCAGTACTCACATGGGGGTTATCCTGCTAAAGGCCACCGCCATGACAATCGTCTTGATAGCCTTAATTGGCTTGGGTAGCTCACAAAGCATGCTGATCGCCATTACCATAGGCAGCATGATAAGACTGGCGGATCCTGAAGACCATCAAAGCTTTAAGCAAAACCGCCTCGTCACCACAGCAGTCGGTATCCTGTTCACCTTTCCGGTTATGTTGGCCTTTGCCTTCGGCCTGCCAACCTGGGTAGTGATAGGTTTAGCCCTATTCAGCGGTATACAGCTAGCCTGTTTTGCGATACGCCGCCAGTGCCCCCAGTCTATCTATCAACTACTGTTTACCAACTTTGTAGTATTGGTATATCAGATCATTAGCCACCTGGAGTCCGATGCCCTCTCTGCGCAATTGGTCAGATTAGTGTCTATCAGTATCGCAGTGCTCATTGGTACCTTGCTGCTCAATCTGTTACACCAAGACCCTCAGCCCAGCGCAGAAAAAACCGACGAGGCGAACTGATTGAGCTATTAAAAAGCGCGGCTTCTGCCGCGCTTTTTTATCTCTGATGAGGCTTCGCAAAATTAAAGATCCGATTCGCTAACGACTCAGATTGCCGACTCAACCTCGTCTATCGCAAAGCATCATACTAGCGACGAATAAAATCCAGCAGATGCGACAGGGCAAACAGGGCGTGGATCACCATGAAGACGATAAAACCGTGGGCCGCGCTGTGATGATAGCTACGCCAATTGAGCGCCTCGCTACTGCCCTGGGTCAAAAACCACATAAGGCCCGTGGCCGCAACCGCCACAAACAGCAACATACAAATTCCCTCTATCACGCTAAACAGGCCACGCCCACCAGCCAGGGGCAACTTGCCGCGCTTCAGACCACATACATCGTTACTCAACTGAGTAAAGTCGCCCACCAGATAGGGGAAATATTGGCGCCACTGACCGCGCACCACATTGGTCACCAGCATAGTGACAGAGAATACCCCGGCCAACAACCCCAAATAGACATGAAGCCAGTCCCACACTGAGGCATTGGCTCGCAGGGCGCGCCCCATCATGATCCAGCCACTGGTGCCGATCAGAAACAGCGACAAGAGAATGGCAAACAGGTGCTGATAGGTTTCCAGTACCTCTCTAAATTTGGCCAGCATCTTCATCATGTTTCTCCTATTAGGCACATTAAGGTGCTATATACGCGCTTTTACGACTCTTTCTAAGCACCACACTCATATTGGTTACAGCGCACCCACCTCATGGGCGTAGTGCTTTACCTTATCCCAGTCGGTGTACTCCACCTTGGTATCCGGCGCGGTTGGGCCTTTAGTGATCCACATGATGAAACGTATGATGTTACGATCTAAGGCGTTATAACCTTGGTAATCCAGGTTACCACCAAATACTGCCAGCAACTTAGGTTGCCAGGGAGACTTGGCCAAAAACGCCTGCATGTAAGGGTTGGTCTCTGGGGTATTCTTGGCGGGCTTACGCGCCACCAGACTCACGGCAAAAAAGCTACTGGCTTTCTCCTGCAACACCTTAATATTCTCGCTGATAAACTGGTACACCTTAGGGTTGTGTTTGCCGTGACGAATACTTGCGCCCAGGACTATCTTATCGAACTCATCCAGAGAAGGCGGGTTATCTATGCTGGCGCAGGTCACACTATGTTCCAGCGCCTCGAGCTCACGCTGCATGAAATCGCACAGCTTACGGGTTTGCCCATGCACACTTGAATAGATGATTAATATTTTGCTCACAAAGGCCCCTAAGTCGATTTAGCTTTTTCTATAGCATCATGATAGGGGAATCCGAGCAATATTTAATTGAAACAGATCACGAGCCCTAAGGGCAAAATCCGGCTTAAGTTTACCTAGTTCACAAATTACATTATGGATACATTTTGTGATAAAAAATCGCAACCTAGGTAAGGCGACTCCCCCTGGGCGAGCCTAACGACAACCAGCAACGATAGCTTAAGACTTCGCCCATTGCATAGAGCAAGATAGCGGAAAAACATTAGTTAGGCAGCCTGGTTAGCGGCTCAATCATAGACAGACCGCATTGGGTTTTAATCACCAAACAGAAAAGATCAACAAGCTCTAGAGGATGAGGTAGACTGAGCTTTCTGTGCGATACAGGAATCAAAGGAATGTTAAAAAGGACCCCACAAACCCTATTACTGCTAATGACCTTCGTAATGTCCTTGGTGTTTTCTGTATGGCAGGTGCTACTCAACAACTTCGTCATCGAACGAGCAAACTTTACCGGCGCCGAGATAGGGATCTTGCAGAGCCTGAGAGAGGTCCCCGGATTCCTGGCCTTTACTGCCATCTTCATCTTGCTGCTGCTCAGAGAGCAGACCTTCGCCTTGATCTCCCTTGCCTTACTCACCATAGGTGTTGGTATTACAGGCTTCTTTCCCCAAGTATTGGGGCTCTATCTGACAACCATCTTAATGTCGGTGGGCTTTCACTATTACGAGACCATTAATCAGTCCCTTACCCTGCAATGGGTCGATAAGGCAGATACCGCAGGTTTCATGGGTAAGGCGCTGGCCTGGCGCTCGGCCGCCGCCTTAACAGGCTATGGCAGCATCTGGATAGTGATGACCTATCTGCAGCTGGATTATCAATGGATGTACGCCATCATAGGGGGCCTGGGGCTGCTAATGGTGATCGCCCTGACGCTCTACTTTCCGCAGTTTCCCCAAGGAGAGGTACAGCATAAAAAGGTGATCCTCAGACAAAGATATTGGCTCTACTACCTGCTGACCTTCTTCTCCGGCGCGCGACGTCAGATCTTCATGGTTTTTGCCGGCTTTATGATGGTGGAAAAATTTGGCTATAGCGTCAGTCAGATCACCGCACTATTTCTGATCAACTATGTGGTCAACCTGCTGTTCGCCCCAGCCATAGGCCGCTTCATCGGCCGCATCGGCGAGCGCAATGCCTTGACCATAGAATATGTGGGTCTGTTCATGATCTTCACCAGCTACGCCTTCGTCGAGCAAGCCGAGATGGCGGCTGTACTCTATGTGCTGGATCATCTGCTGTTTGCCATGGCTATCGCCATCAAGACCTATTTTCAGAAGATCGCCGAACCTAAGGATATCGCCGCCACCATGTCGGTCAGCTTTACCATCAACCATATCGCGGCCGTGGTGATCCCAGCACTGCTGGGGATGCTCTGGCTCTATTCCAACCAGTGGGTCTTCTTTATCGGTGCGGGTTTCGCCATCTGCTCTCTGATTTTGGCACTCAATATTCCCCGCCACCCGGCCCAGGATAAGCACGTCAATTGGCCTGCCGGCGCCTGAGGCTAGGGTGAGCGCCGATTTTCAGATAGAATCGATTTATTCAATATAAGAAAGACAAGACTATGGCCGAGATTGTTAACCTATCCGACTCAGGGTCGAACCAGCCCGATGTATCTGCCCGCAGAAAAGCGCTGCTACTGGGGCGCCTTATTGGTCTGGGTAGTGATGAAGACTACCGCCCCTCCCAAGCCTCAATTGCCGAGCGCTCGGATCATCGCCTGCGTAAGCTCGCTAGCCGATATCAGGCTAATCTGGAAAATATCTACGCCATCGCCCTCTCTCATACCCCCTCGGATGTTACAGGCACAGATCTCGACCCCGACTGGATCCATCAATTCTTTCAGCAGGCGGAACAGATCCACAACCGTAATATGCAGGCGCTTTGGGGGCGCATCCTAGCCAATGAGATCACCAGTCCAGGGAGTTTTAGCCTACGAAGCCTGGCCACTCTGAGACAGTTAACTCACAAAGAGGCACAGATATTTGAAAAAGCACTGGGGATGGCGGTCACTGTCAACAACGAAACTAAGCTCAAGCTAGTGATCGGCTTTCGTCATGATGGTGGCTTTGGTCAGCTGTTTCGCAAATCCGACGCCACACAGATCGCCCTGTCGCAATTTGGCCTGCCCTACTCCTCTATACTGACACTGGTCGATGCGGGGCTGTTACACAGAAGTGAGTTTGAAACGGGACAGCTCAACGCTAAAAACCCCATCAGCTTCACCCTCTCGGGCAAACGTATGACACTGACGCCCAAGCATGGTCATCTGGTATTTAGCTATTATCGTTTGACGCCAACCGGCGATGAGTTGGCGCAGCTGGTGCGCCCCAAGGCAGATGAAGAGTATGCCCGCGCGCTGCAGGCACTGTTCAAAAAAGACTTTAAGATAGATTACTGACCCAGAGACTGCTTTATCGACGTATCCAAGACTCTAGGGCTGGTCTCTGGCTCAAACCAGTGTAGGCTGTCTGCCAGGCCAACCACCTCACCTATGATCATCAAGGCTGGCATCTCCAGTTCAGGATGAGCCGCCAGTTCGGTGAGTTCACCTAAGGTACCAAAGAAGCGTTGCTGCGCCGCCGTGGTCGCCTTAGAGACAATCGCCACTGGCGTCTGCGGTGAGCGGCCCGCACCGATCAAACCTTGTTGTATTGTATTGGCATTGAGTATACCCATGTAAACGACCAAGGTATTGGCGCTGTTAGCATAGGCCTGCCAATCCATAGGACGACTTTCCAGCTTGCAATGACCGGTAATAAAGGTCACGCCCTGGGCATGATCTCTGTGAGTCAGAGGGATCCCTGCATAGGCAGAGGTACCACTGGCGGCGGTGATACCAGGCACTACCTCAAAGGCCACACCTGATGCGACTAAGGTTTCCAGCTCCTCGCCACCTCGGCCGAAGATAAAGGGATCCCCGCCTTTAAGGCGCACCACATTCTTACGGGTATAGGCCTTGGTTACCAGTAACTGATTGATCTCATCCTGGGCAGCACTGTGTTTACCCGCGCGCTTACCCACGGCAATAAGCTCGGCCTCTTTGGGGATCAGCGAGAGTATCTCATCACTCACCAGGGCATCATACAGCACTACGTCGGCCTTCTTGAGGATGCGGTAAGCCTTGAGCGTTAATAGCTCAAGATCGCCAGGGCCAGCGCCCACAAGCCAGACTTTGCCCTGTGCCTGCTGCCCGGTAAGAGTAAATAGTTCCATAACCGCATCTCATACAATAGTGATGAGGTTAATATAGCGTCATTCTTATATCTTAAAAAATAGATAATAATTAGAATTTATTCCATTTGGTTATTAAAGAGCATTACATGACATTTAGTGAGTAAAATCAGACGGCCAGATTGAAAATAGGTGCACGAGTAAGTTGCAAATGTTACAACATAGGCAAGATTTACTGCGACATATGTTGATCTCAGACAGCGCAAGCAAAGGAACCACGGATGAAAATCACCCAATCTTTTATATGGATCGCCTTAATCGGACTCTTCTCCCTACCTGTGACCAGCCTAGGCGCCGAGCCAACCCAAGAAGCGCAGAGCCAAACAGCTCAAAGCGAAGACGATACCTCATTACTCGACAAACGCGTCAAGGATGAGTTGGCGACCTCTGAGAGTCCCTTCGTGATAACCCCGCACAAGGTCAACTACTTTTTCCCTGTTACCTATAACAGCTCACCCAATATGGACCCTTTTGCTGAAGAGCTGGCCGAGAACAACTCCGAGATAGATAACCTGGAAGCTAAGTTCCAGATAAGTTTTAAGTTCCCCTTGATGTACAACGTGTTTGGGGACAATGGTCATCTGTTTGTCGCCTACACCAATCAGTCTTATTGGCAGGTGTACAACAAGGAGATCTCCTCGCCATTTCGTGAGACCAACCACGAGCCGGAGATCTTTATGCTGTTCAACAACGATTGGAAAATCGGCCCCTTAACCAACTCCTTCTGGGGCGTCGGTGCCGTGCATCAATCTAACGGTAAATCCGGTGATCTCTCCCGCAGTTGGAACCGTATCTATGGCACCATGCTTTTCGATAATGGCCCTTTCGCCCTTGGCTTGAAAGTGTGGTGGCGTATTCCAGAAGATGAGAAAGAAACACCTACGTCGGCCAAGGGAGATGACAACCCAGATATTCTGGATTATATGGGTAACTTCGAGCTGACCAGCGTCTATGGTATCGACCAACACAGGTTTACGCTCATGCTGCGTAATAACCTTGAGAGTCCCAACCGCGGCGCCGTCGAGTTCACTTGGAGTTACCCCATCATTGGTAACTTGCGCGTGTATACGCAATATTTTAATGGCTATGGCGAAAGCCTAATCGACTATAACGCCCATACCCAACGGATCGGCATCGGCTTCTCGATCAACGACATTCTCTAACCGAATATCGTTTCATTCGCCAAGCGCCGATGACAATAGGGAAAACAGATGACATTCGGACACCAGAGCATTATCAATGGTTTCGGCCTCATCATGCTGATCAGCTGCATTCAGCTGACGGCCTTAGCCCTGCGTGAAGAACCACCCAAACCCCAATTGTCTCAGCAGGAGATGCGCGCAGATCTCGACTATCTGCAGCAACACCTGCTGCAATACTCGGCTAATGCCGCCGAGTCGCCTCTACGTCAAAGCCAATTAGAAAACCAGATCAATAAGGCCCTCAGCCAATTACCGCTAGAAGGCGAACGAATGCTGTTCGCCCAGCAGCTAGTAAAAGTCTTAACTGCCCTTGATGATCCACTCGCAGAGGCCGATTCCTTTCAGGCTCAGGCTTATCTGCCTATCACCTTAAGAAAAAGGGAGGATAGCTGGCTGGCGCTGGATCTAGACCATCAGCCCCTGAATAACGAGACTCCATTTATTAGCCACATAGATGGGCTACCCATCGACCTCTGGCTATCGGCGACTAAGGCTTTTCTGCCCCCCAGTCTGGCCGAAAGCAACATAGAGCAGGCTAAACTCCTGCAGATGCTCTCTATGCTCAGACGTGAGATTGGACTTGCCGCCAGGGATGACTGTCGTTTGACCCTGACTGACAACCAAGGCACCCAGCATCAGATAAGTCTCGCCCTAACACACAAGCCGCCCACAGTATTGAGTTCACCACAACATCAAGAGAGCTTTGACAATCTCCCCCAAGGCGTCTTCAACTTCTACGATCTCTCACGCTTTACGCCTGACAGTCCACTGGGACAACGCCTTAAACGTGCGCTATTTTCGCCTGTTACCATACTGGACCTACAGCAGGGATATGGCACTGGCGATGAGCTGCTAAAATTTTTGAGTCACTACTTCAGCCCAGATGTCACGCCGCCACTATTAAGTGAATGGCCTGACTCACTCTTTGCGGTTGCCCGCTATAAGAAGGGCGCGAATCTACGCAGCGACTATCTAAAACCCTTAGGCTTTATGCCGGCAACTAGCCTCAACCAATCTCAGCGTCTGCAATTTGAGCTGGTGAGTTCGCTGCTGCCAGAGGATAATCCTCACTTTAGCCCTTGGCAGATAAGGTTTTGGCAACATTCCAGCCAGCCATGGGCCGGTCTGCCACAACCTAAGACGGGTAAGCTGATGCTCATTATCGGCCCTGCTTGTCGTCAGCAATGCCAGTGGATCGCCCACTTTGCCAGATCCTGGCCAAACACCCTCTTGGTTGGAGAGCCAACCCGCGGTGATTTTGGCAAACTACAGCAAATCTCTCTGCCCAACAGCGCCATCAAGATAAGCTTCAACGCCACCCAAGTGTATGATGCCATCGGCAGACGCTTATCGGGCATTGCTACCCAACCCGATATCATTCGCCCCATGGATGACCCCGTCTATTGGGAAAACTTAATCGAGCTATTTGCTCCCGCTTCCCCCAACTAACAGAAGAAAGGAAAAACTATGAATAAGCTAATCAGCAAACTCCTCTTTGGCCTGAGCCTGGGACTCTTAATGTCGCTACAAGCCAGTGCCACAGATCTGAAGGTGGGCGACAAGGCACCGAATTTCAAACTGCAGGCCACAGATGGTCATTATTATCAGCTCAGCGACTACCTGGGTAAACAGACCTTAGTACTTGCCTGGTATCCCATGGCGAACACGCGAGGCTGCACCTTAGAGTGCAAGTCTTTAGTGCAAAAAGGTCATCTTATTCGCGAGTACAAGGCCGTCTACATGATGGCCAGTGTCGATGATCTCGAAGATAACCAAAAATTTGCCGAGGAGCAGAAAGCCGATTTTCCTATGCTGAGCGATCCCACTAAGGAAACCGCCAAGGCCTACGATGTACTCAATCTGGTCAGAGTGGCAAGCCGGGTCACCTTCTACATAGGTGAAGATGGCACTATATTGAAAATCGACGAAGACATTAATCCCGAGACGGCCGCCGAAGATATTGCCGCCAACTTGAATGCCTTAGGCATCGCTAAGGCCGAGTAACTCAAGGATATTTTCTTCCCAATAAAAAGCCCCGAGAGCCACTTAGGTCTCGGGGCTTTTTTATACCAGGCTAGATATTAATCGTTACGTGTCTGCATCAGGGTATCGAAAACGATCCCCTTATCATTAATGTCCATACCTAGCTGTAACTTGGTGCGATAATCCTTTAGTGCTTCAAGCTCTTCGGGGATAGGTTCACCGCTCATGGCCATCAGGTTCATGGCTGGCGTAAACAGCTTGGCATAGTCTGCCGACAGTGACATCAAACCGTTGGCGACAGGCTTCTCACCAGCAAGTTTATCGGCAATCGCCTCACTCTTGTCACCCGTGTAGATCACCAGATGCTGACCCTTGAGCGCCATCTTAGCACTAACCCCTAATGAAGGCGGTAGGTGCAATGCGGCCGCAAGATCAATTGCACTGCCATCACTTGGCAGACTGACATTCGCCAATTCAGGCGCAAAGGGTTTAACCATGTTAAACAGGGTCGCCGGATCATCCGCCGACAGGGTTGCGACAGCATCCAGACTCTTTAAAGCGATCTGCTGAGTATCATTTTCCAAGGCGTAATCGAGCAGGGAGACTGACACCCCTTTCACACCGTTGGCCATACCTGTAAACATGCCGAGCATTGCCGGGCTTTGACCTTCCATCTCACTTTGCAGTTGTGCCAGCGGCTCACACTGATAACTAGGGGTAAGTAGATCGTCCCAGATCTTAGAAACGCTCGGCACGAACTGATTGACATCTATGCCAAGGGCCATGGAAAACACGCCACTGTCAATCGTCTGGGTATGGGCCGGGATAAAGCCACGCATCTGCTGCAAGGCACCTAGGATCACCTGGTTATTGCTCTCGATAACCGTGCTAAAGCCTAGCTTGGCTTGCTTGTTCTTCACCTCAAAATCCGTGTAACCAATGACGGTTTTAGGCCAGTTGGCCGCAATACCACTCAGCTCGCGATGACAGGCTTGAGAGCGCAATTCGCCAAAGGGGTCGTCTTTGATCAGCGCGAAGATCTTCGTCAGCTGGCGCGCCATCTGATTGCCATCTGAGGTGGTGATCGCCTTAACGAGCTCCTCATGATTGAAGTAGCTGATACCGGCTTTGCTAAAGCCGTGCTTGTTAATGATCGCATCCACAGTACCCGCCTTAGCAAGCGACTGCTCAACCGGCTTGATCCCAAGGGCAATTTCAAGCAGTTCAGGCTCAAGGAAGCTGGTATCCAGTGTCAGAGTAAGCATGCCCTTGTCGATGGCAACGATCAGATCGACACGCTCGCTTTCCCCTTCGTCGGTAAGACGATAGCTACGGTATTTAACCTCGCCAATCTGTTTCGCATCATGGGTCATGCCGCTATCGGCCTCGGCCCTATCCAACACCGCCCATACACGATCTGGGCTGGCGACATCTAACTTGACCACAGGCATCACACCTAAGGTATAGAAGTAGCTAGTGAGCTTCTCCGGCAGACCGAAGGTATCGATCAGCTGCTGACCACTCTGAGAGGCATCAAAATAGCGTTCTAACACCCTAAAGAAAAACTGTGCTCTGGGATCGTCTTCCTCAGATAGCAGGGTCTTGATCTCTTTGGGGTATTGCTTCTGCGCCTCAGGAAGGGCATCGATATAATCCTTTATCGGAAAAGGCTCAAACTGTGCGGAAAATAGCGGTGTATCGGCAGGCACATAGGCCAATACCTGATTGTCCACGGACTTAGGCGCCTGTTGCATCGCCCAGTAGCCACCCGCGCCTATGGCGACGATGGCCGCCGCCACTAATGCCTTCTTCATTCAGTAAACTCCCTGTTAATTCGTGCGGACAGTCAGGCCAATCCCAAGCTGGCAAGCACGTAATACCAATCGTATTAAATAGCTGATCATTTTAGCTGGTTAAAACGCTATTTCTGATCACTGACTTAATTTGATTGCTATAAGAAAAGAATGGCGTCGATATTACTATATAGATGAATAAAAAGGGAAATAAGATTAGCAGGGATATCCCTGGATAGCCGCAGCGGACTATCCAGGGCCTATGGCTATTAATTAGCATGCGCCAGCAGACCAATCAAACATCTAGCTCTCGCTAAGCGAGTTGGGTTTCGAGCTGTCGGCGGCTCTGTCTGTCGCTTCAAAGAGGAAGATAAAGCGACTGGATCCAAATCAGATCCGATACAGACAACAATTCAAAACCATCTACGGGAACTTACAACTATAGATCAAAATAAAAATCTGTGCATAAGCCTGTGCAAAAAAAGTGCACAAATCAAAATAAAGTATTAATAAATCATACGACTATCAGTCATTAAATTTACCATCTGCGTCAAATTTCGTAGTGCAGACCACACTCACGCTTGAGACCGTTGAAGCGAGTCTCCTCCTCCGTCATGCCCAGTTCCAACGGGCGGCTGGAATGGGTATCGCCCACCGACACATAGCCTTGCTCCCACAGGGGATGATAGGGCAAATCGTGCTTGGTGAGATACTCATGCACATCCTTGTTGCTCCACTCCAGGATCGGCAGCAGCTTGTATCGATCGCCATGGATCGCCAGTATCGGCAGTTCCTCGCGCGTACTGGACTGCGCGCGGCGAAGGCCGGCAAACCAGGTCCCGACGCCCAACTCCTTGAGCGCAGTTTGCATTGGATTAACCTTGTTAAGGCGATTGTACTGCTCCAGGCCATCGAGCCCCTGCTCCCACAGGCGACCGAAACGGGCTTCCTGCCAGGCGCTGGTCATAGGCGCGCGGTACACCTTCAGATTGAGCTTGAGTCGCTCGGTCAGCTCATCGATAAACTGATAGGTCTCCGGAAACAGATAGCCAGTGTCCGTCAGGATCACCGGGATATCCTGCTGCACCTGAGTGACCAGATGCAGCATCACGGCGCCTTGAATACCAAAGCTCGACGACAGCGCATGGGTGCCCGGCAAATAAGCCAAACCCCAGATCACCCGCTCGGCAGGCGTGAGTCCCGCCAGGAAGGCGTTGACTCGGGCCAGCTCTGCATCCTGCTCTGCCTTAGGTGCGCTCAGCAATGCTTGTAGCGCCTGGGCAGAGATCACTGAGTTATCCATGGAAATCCTTAGCGGCATCGATTACCGCCTTCACCACGCCGACACGCACGGTGAAGTTACCAAAGGTTTCGCCAGCTTCACGCTCTTTAACGTAGCGGGCAAACAGTTCATCCAGTGCGGCCAGAATCTCGGCTTCCTGAATGTTCTCGCGATAGAGTTTGTTCAGGCGTGTCCCCTCGAAACTCGCGCCCAGATAGAGGTTGTAGCGTCCAGGCGCCTTACCCACCAGGCCTATCTCGGCGGCAAATGGACGCGCACAGCCGTTAGGGCAACCTGTCATACGGATCACTATCGGCTGCTCCAGGAAACCATGCTTCTCCTGCAGCGCCTCGACCTTAGTCATAAAGTCCGGGAAGTAACGCTCAGCCTCAGCCATCGCCAAAGCACAGGTCGGCAGCGCCACACAGGCAATAGAGTGACCACGGGTTGGGCTGATCAACGTCCCCATCAGGCCATGACTGCGAGCAATCGCCTCTATCTGCGCCTTATCTTCTTCCGCCACACCGGCGATGATGATGTTCTGGTTAGCTGTCATGCGGAAATCACCTTTATGTACCAAAGCGATTTCACGTAGGCCGGTTTGCAGAGGCTGTCCAGGCAGATCTTTAATACGGCCACCCTCGATAAACAGGGTCAGATGCCACTGATTATCCACGCCCTTGATCCAGCCGTAACGATCGCCGCGATCGCCGATCACCACCTCACGCTTAGGCTCAAATTTTACCCCGGCGCGCTGCTCTACTTCAGCCTTAAAGGCCTCAAAACCGTGTTTCACTATGGTGTACTTAAGACGCGACTGTTTACGATCCGAGCGGTTACCCCAATCACGCTGCACCTTAAGCACGGCCTCGGCAAATTTAAGGCAGTCTTCGGCCTTGATGAAACCAAAGTCATCACCCAAACGCGGGAAGGTAGCGACTTCGCCATGGGTCGAGCCCATGCCGCCGCCAGCCACCATATTAAAACCGACCAACTCACCGTCTTCGGCCACGGCGATAAAGCCAAGGTCGTTGGTGTAGACATCTACATCGTTATCCGGCGGCACGGCCACAGCCATCTTGAACTTACGCGGCAGATAGGTCTTGCCATAAACAGGCTCTACCTCTTCGCTCTCGCTCACCGCCACCTTGTCGTCACCCAGCCAGATCTCGGCGTAGGCCTTGGTGCGCGGCAGGTAGTTGTCCGACAGCTTCTTGGCCCAGTAGTAGGCCTGCTGATGCAGCTTAGACTCTACCGGGTTAGGGTTACACATCACGTTACGGTTCACGTCGCCACAGGCGGCGATAGAGTCCAGCGCTTCTCTGTCCAGATCTTGGATCAGCGTCTTAAGGTTACGCTTAGGAATACCGTGATACTGAAAGGTCTGGCGGGTCGTCAGACGAATACTGTTTGAGCTGGTCAGGGTCGAGGCAATCTTGTCCACCCCTAACCACTGTTTAGGCGTACAGACACCACCGGCCACACGGGCACGTAGCATAAAGCTATAGAGAGGCTCCAGCTTCTGCTCTTTACGCTCGTTACGCAGATCGCGATCGTCCTGCTGATAGAAACCGTGGAACTTGATCAGCTGCTGATCTGCGTCGTTGAAGGCACCGGTCAGCGAGGTATCTAACCCCTCTTCGATAGTGCCACGCAAGTAGTTACTGTCGGTCTTAAGATACTCGTTTACTGATAATTTCTGATCGCTCATGGCTACTGCCTTATCCTATTGATTGCACCGGCATGGCCCATGCAAATGAATCTGTTGGCGCCATAGGCGCCTGTCTCAATTAATAAACGTCTTTCTGGTAACGTTTCTCGCTGCGCAGCGTCTCGAGCAAGGCCTCGGCCTCCTCCGTGCTCTTACCACCATGCTCGCCAATCACCTCCACCAGCGCCTGGTGAACATCTTTGGCCATACGCTCGGCGTCGCCGCAGATATAGAGATGCGCGCCGCGCTCTATCCACTGCCACAGCTCTGCACCGCGCTCTTTGATGCGGTGTTGCACATAGATCTTGTGCTCCTGATCCCGTGAGAAGGCCGAATCTAGACGGGTCAGCACACCCTCTTTAAGGTACTGCTGCCACTCAGTCTGATAGAGGAAATCCTGTTCGAAGTGCGGATTACCAAAGAAGAGCCAGCTATCCCCCTGGGCACCTTGGGCCGCGCGCTCCTGCATGAAGGCACGAAACGGCGCGACACCTGTACCTGGGCCTATCATGACCACTGGCGTATCTGTGTTTTCCGGCAGACGGAAGTGGTTGTTTGGCTCAACATAAACCTTCACCTCGCAACCCTCTTCGGCACTTGCTAAAAAGTGGGATGCGCCGCCAAAACGAGTGCCTGAGTCGCGCTCATCTGCCACCAAGGCAACCGTTAGGTGCACCTCGCTCTCCACCTCAGACTGGCTAGAGGCGATCGAGTAGAGTCTTGGGGTGATAGGACGCAGCAGCTCAACCAGTTGGAAGGCGGTGATATCCACAGGATACTTGGCCACCAAGTCTGCCAGCTGATGATTCAGCACAAACTGGCGGGTCTGCTCTCTGTCTTCGCTGATCGCTTGCAGATCGCTGTTACCGCTTAACTGGGCCCAGTTTTGTACCAAACCAGGATAAAGCTGGGTCAGCTCGCGCTTCTCTTTCAGCGCCTGAGCCAAACTTAACGTCTCTTCACCCAGAGTGACCTCTGTCTCGCCATCCAGTGACAAGCCCTGGATGATCTCAGTCACTAGTGCGTCGCTGTTGCTAAACCAGACCCCAAGGGCATCGCCCACCTGATAGTTAAGGCCAGACTCACCCAGATCTATCTCCACATGGCGCACATCACGATCCGAGTCGCGTCCCGTTAGCTTCTGGCTCGCCAGTAGCTCGGCACTGTAGGGTTTCTGCTTGCTGTAACTTGAGCTGGCCACGCTAGTGACATTGCCAATAGAGACCACACTGGCACCAGCTGAAATAAATGGTTTAACCTCAGTTAACACTTGTTCCTGCCACTTATCTGCCGCAGACTCATAGTCAACATCACACTCGGTGAGCGGCACGATCGCCTTGGCACCCAAGGCACTGAGGCGCTGATCGAAATCTTTACCCGTTTGGCAGAAAAACTCGTAGCTGGAATCGCCAAGAGCCAATACTGAGTAGTGCAGGTTATCTAACTTAGGTGCGCGCTTAGAGGCCAAAAACTTATGCAGCTCGATAGCATCATCCGGCGCCTCACCTTCACCATGGGTACTGACCACGGCAAGCAATAGGGTTTCCTGTTTAAGCTGACGCACCTTGTAGTCAGCCATCGAAGCCAGGTTGACCGCATAGCCTTGAGCCTGAGCCTTCTCGGCCAGCGCAGTGGCAACACCTCGACCGTTCCCCGTCTGACTGCCGTATAAAATGGTAATGGTCTGCTCACTTTCTTGCTGTGCAGCAGGGGCATTACCGCTTAACTCTGCGGTTGCCGCAAGATAGCCACCCACCCAGGCGAGTTGTACGGCATTTAGTTCAGCGGTGAGTTGCTTAAGCTTATCCACCTGCGTCGCAGATAGAGGAGAAGCCAATGATTGAAGCTCTTTTAACAGCATGGAAGACGGCCCTATAACAGTGTAATGAACCTAGCTTAGTGGCTTAATAGAAAAGCAAAAAAGAATAAAATCTAATTTTTAATTCGTTTTTGGAATATGCAAAGGTTATAATTTGAGCTACAAAAGTGAGAGTGGTGAGCGATATTTGCTTAAGGTGTGCCCTTAACCACAGAATTTGAAATGAAATTTTGTGGACTAGCGCAAACTTTTTGCTCCGACCAGTGCATGAGCGCTGATTATGAATAATTCGCGCTTGTGTCTAAATTCAGACTCGCCACAATAGCGAGCCAATAATTCAAAACGACGTCTGTCCCCAACTATAGAGGTTTCTCAGTGAAACTAGGTCTACCTAAAGAGAGCCATGCCGACGAAAAACGCGTTGCGTTGATCCCGGCAAATGTGACTCGGTTAATCAAAAAAAACCTCCAAATTCTCGTGGAAAGCGGAGCCGGACTCGCTGCAGGATTCAGCGATCAGGAATATCAAGAAGCGGGTGCTAGCATCACCGATAGAGCGGAGGCCCTCGGTGCCGATATCATCACCCTGGTCAACCTAAAGGGCGAGCAATTCGATGAGATCAAGGCAAAGGCAAAGCCTGAGCAGCTGTTTATCGGCATGATGGATCCCCTGACGCACCCCGAAAATGCCGCTACGCTGGCCGAAACAGGCACCAGCGCTCTGGCATTGGAACTGGTTCCCAGAATCACTCGCGCCCAAAGCATGGATATCCTCTCCTCCATGGCCACCATCGCCGGTTATAAGGCGGTGTTGCTTGCGGCCCATCAGGCGCCGCGCATGTTCCCCATGATGATGACAGCCGCAGGCACACTTAAGCCCGCACGCGCCTTTATCATGGGTGTCGGGGTTGCCGGCTTGCAGGCCTGTGCCACCGCCAAACGTCTTGGCGCCGTGGTGGAAGCCTATGACATTCGCCCGGCGGCGCGTGAACAGATCCTCTCGGTCGGTGCTAAGCCAGTAGAGCTGGACCTGGAAACCGAAAATACTGAAACCAAAGGGGGTTACGCGGCCGAGCAGAGCGACGACTTTATCAAGCGCCAGCAACAGGCGATGGCCAATGTGCTCGCCCAGCAAGATATCGTTATCACTACCGCCGCTATTCCTGGTCGTAAGGCACCAGTGTTGATCACCGAGGCCATGGTTGATGCCATGAAGCCAGGCACAGTCATCGTCGATCTAGCGGCCGAAACCGGTGGTAACTGCGAACTGACCCAACTGGACGAAACTGTTATTCATAACGGCGTCACCATTCTTGGCCCGTCAAATGTGCCGGGAAGCGCAGCGACCCACGCCAGCCAGATGTATGGCACCAACATAGAAAATCTGCTCAAACTCATTGTCGATGATGAGGGGCAGTTACAGCTCGATTTCGAAGATGAGATTGTGCGCGACACAGTGGTTGCCCATCAGGGTGAAGTGGTTAACGCCAGATTGCGTGACCTGTTAGCACTGCCGCCACTGGCGGCAACAGAGGAGGCTCAATAATGGAGATCTTATTACTACTCACCCTGTTTGTGGTGGCGGTCTTTCTTGGGGTTGAGCTGATCACTAAGGTCCCCCCTACGCTGCACACCCCGCTCATGTCAGGCTCTAACGCTATCTCGGGTATCTCCCTAGTGGGTGCGCTCCTGTCAGCCGGTTCTGGCGCGGGAATTTGGGTCAATGTACTGGGCTTTATCGCTGTGGTCTTGGCCACTATTAACGTCGTCGGTGGCTACATGGTCACCAACCGTATGCTAGCCATGTTTAAAAGGAAATAAGCCAACATGAGTATGACGATTATCTATCTCGCCTACCTTGTGGCTGCGAGTCTGTTTATTTTAGGGATCAAGGGGCTGACCAAGCCTCGTACCGCCGTGCGCGGCAACCAGCTGTCGGCCCTCGGCATGTTTATCGCCGTTGTCGTTACTCTACTGGACAAGAATATCTTAAGTTATGAGTGGATCATTGCCGGTATCTTACTGGGTGGCTCAATAGGCGCCGTGATGGCGACCAAGATCCAGGTCACTGCCATGCCACAGATGGTGGCGCTACTCAACGGCTTCGGCGGCGGTGCTTCGCTATTTATCGCCCTGGCGAGCTTCCTCGATCCTGGCTCGGCGACCCATGTTGTGGCGCTGATCTCTATCGGCCTGACGGTACTGATTGGTTCTGTGACCCTGTCGGGCTCTTTCGTGGCTTTCGCTAAGTTACAGGAGCTTATTTCGGGTAACCCTATTCGGGTTCCAGGCAACAAGTTCATCAACGCCACTCTGCTGCTCGCAGCGCTGGCACTCGCCGTTGGCCTAGTGCTAGAGCCAACGAATACCGGACTGATCTATGGTCTGGTAGCAGTCTCACTGCTGTTAGGACTCTTCCTAGTGGTGCCTATCGGCGGCGCCGATATGCCCGTGGTTATCGCCCTGCTTAACTCCTACTCGGGGATTGCGGCGGCCACCACAGGTTTCATCACAGGCAACACTGTGCTGATTGTCTCAGGCTCTTTAGTTGGCGCCTCGGGGATCATCCTGACGCAGATCATGTGTAAGGCGATGAACCGTTCACTGTTTAACGTACTCTTTGGCGTCATGGCCGAAGGCGGTGAAACCGTAGATGCCGATGAGGTGTATGCGGGTAAGGTCACTTCCTCTTCGCCTGAAGAGGTGGCCATGCTCCTTGAAACCGCCGAGCGTGTGGTGATCGTTCCTGGCTATGGCCTGGCGATGGCACAAGCCCAGCATGCGGTGCGTGAACTGGCCTCTGTACTGGAAGCGCGCGGTGCCCAGGTGCTGTATGCCATACATCCAGTGGCTGGTCGTATGCCCGGCCATATGAACGTGCTACTAGCCGAAGCCGAAGTACCTTACGAGCAACTTATCGAGATGGATGAGATCAATCCTCAGTTTGAGCAGACAGATGTCGCCATCGTCATCGGAGCCAACGACGTCACCAACCCCATGGCCCGTGAAGACAAGGGGAGCCCTATCTATGGCATGCCAATCCTCAACGTCGATAAGGCGCGCACCGTGGTTGTAGTTAAGCGCTCACTGAGCCCAGGCTTTGCCGGTCTACCTAACCCACTCTTTGCCAAAGATAACACCCTCATGCTGTTTGGTGATGGTAAGAAGGCGATTGTGGATCTGACTCAATCGCTTAAAGAAGCCGATTAAGGTATCAAGGAGTCAAAAAGGCCGCATGACGGCCTTTTTTATTGGGTAAAGAAAATAAAATTAGATAAATCTTATTGATTCGATAGCAGTTTACTTTTCCAGCTAAAAATCCTGCACCGTGAGATGGAAAGTTATCTAAACATTTCGACTATACTTAAGCTGTGGGGCCGCGTTTTGGCTAAGTGAATCACTTGCATAATGAGTTCACATCTGATTATATAATCACCATATGCTCATGTTAGCGTTTCCTAAAGAGGCTTTGAAAATGCAAACTCAAGTGCTAAATAATGGACTGCTATCTTTCGATGATAGACGCGTTTCTCAGGCTCACGCTAACGAACATTGGGATAGGTTGACGACGGCGCAGCGATTCGCCTTCTACACCTTAGCGAAACTTGGCTACCAGCTACTCTTTGTCAGACAGACACCCACAATGAGTACTGCCATCGCCAAGCAGGAAGATCAACTCGCGACCATAGACGATGATGGAGATATCGACTTTAATCCCGATATCGTTTTGCGTGAACGACGTCCACCTCGAAAGCAATAATGAAAAAGGAGCCCTAGGCTCCTTTTTTACTGCTCAACGTTTTACTAACCAACTTGTTGCTGACCAACTTGTGACAGCTTCAGCTTGCCGTTTATCTGGTCGCCCCAGGTATAAGTTACTCACCTTGCATCGACTGCTGAATCAACCACTGCTCCGCCGCAGGCTCGCCCATCATATGACGTATGGTTGGGCGAATAAACTCCCCCATTTTAGGCCGCCGCCAAAACATATATTGCGGTAAATTGTGCATTGTGCCGGCCCCAAAGACACGTTGGATCAGACTGGCAAACTCGTCGAGCTCCTGCTGTTCATATTGAACCAACTCAGGGTAAATGGCATTGATGAGACTATCGAAATCGTCAAACTGCCCCAGGGCCTGCCAAGTGTAGCGCGCCAGTAGTTGCGACAACATGGGTGGTGACCAATGAGAAATGGCCGTCACACTCTCAAATACCTCTAGATTACGTCTATGGTATTGCTGCCAGGCTAGCGTCTCACTCTGCCCAGCCCGGGCCAGAGACCAAAGCAGATA
Source organism: Shewanella marisflavi (assembly GCF_002215585.1). Lineage (NCBI taxonomy): Bacteria > Pseudomonadati > Pseudomonadota > Gammaproteobacteria > Alteromonadales > Shewanellaceae > Shewanella > Shewanella marisflavi. Next base: position 711,421 of record NZ_CP022272.1, on the reverse strand, counting down.
AAAGTCAGCCAACCATTCGTGTTGATAGGGGCTCAGCTTATCAGTTTGCAAGTAAACCGAGCTTGAACGACTCACCGCCAAATGTCCTAGCTCGTGGGCCAAGGTCATCTGATAGCCCTGAGCAATCGGCAAAACATAGACCTGACCATTCCAGAGCGCCGAATAAGCGCTAGGTATCCGCTCCTTGGCCAACAATACCAAACCTGTCACTTGAGGGTGCGACAAGGGTTTGACCATGGCACCGCGCCGCCCCATCTGCGTTAGCAAGAGTTGAGGATCGCCTGGCAGTTGGGCTCTGGCCTTAGGCGGAAGCTCGGCCAGACAGTCGGTTATCTGAGACGTTTGACACACCAATGCCTGGCCAGAGGGCATTGGCGCCCAAAACCAAGCACTGGCAATCAGAAACGTCTCAAGGATCACTGCTTAGCCATGATGTTTTCTATGATGGCCGTGGTAGAGACACCGTCTTCGAAGCCTAGAACTTCAACGCTGCCTCCTGCTGCAATCACCTCTTTTCCACCAGCGATATCTTCGACATTATAGTCGCCGCCCTTCACCAGCTTGCTTGGCAATAGCCGTGAGATGATGCGCTGCGGTGTATCTTCACTAAAGGGCACAACCCAATCCACCGATGCGAGTCCTGCCAGCACCGCCATGCGGCGCTCCAACTTATTAACCGGGCGACCATCGCCCTTAAGACGCTTCACCGATTCATCGCTGTTAACGGCCACGATAAGTCTGTCCCCTAGCGCTTTCGCCTGCTGCAAGTAACTCACATGCCCGGCATGCAGAATGTCGAAACAGCCATTGGTCATCACCACGCGTTCGCCCTTAAGCTTTGCCTCTTCGAGGGCATAGGCCAATTGATCTTCACTGACGACGCCATAACCACTCTCACCATGACTGAGATTCAGCGCGGCAATAAGTTCGATGCGGCTCACGGTAGAGGTACCTAGTTTACCCACCACAATGCCTGCGGCTGTGTTGGCCAGGGCACAGGCGACTGGTAGCTCACAGTCTACCGCTAACGAGGTGGCCAGGGTCGAGATCACCGTGTCACCGGCGCCAGTGACGTCATAAACTTCTCGGGCAACGGTGGGAATATGAAGCTCGGGGGCATCTCTAGTGATCAGTGTCATCCCTTTCTCTGAGCGCGTCACCAGTAGCGCCTCAAAATCGAAATCAGCTAACAATTGCTTGGCCTTTGCCACCAGATCCGCTTCATCCTGAACTTTACCGACCACCTGCTCAAACTCACTCATGTTAGGAGTTAGCAGGCTGGCGCCGCGATAGCGTGAAAAGTCACTCCCCTTAGGGTCCACCAGCACCTTAACCCCTTTCGCCTTCGCCTTGGCAATAAAGGTTTCTGGCTTATCGATAGCACCCTTGGCGTAGTCGGACAACACCACCACGGCTACGCTGTCGAGTTCAGCTTCGACACCAGCCAGCAGCGCCTGACTCTGCTCGGCCGGATAGGCCTCTTCAAAATCGAGACGGATCAGCTGCTGATTACGGGACATCACTCTGAGCTTAGTGATGGTTGGTAGGTGAGCCACTCTGTGCCACTTAGGCACAACGCCTAGCGCCTCAACCCCCTGCGTCAGTGCAGTAGCTGTTTCATCCTCGCCCACTATGCCTGCAAGGCGCACCTGACCACCTAAGGTGGCGATATTCAAAGCAACGTTTGCCGCACCGCCGGGTCTGTCTTCAATTTGATTCACTCTTACCACGGGCACTGGCGCCTCAGGCGAAATACGCCCCGTCGGGCCGCTCCAGTATCTGTCTAACATCACATCACCGACGACCAGAACTTTAGCTTTTTCAAAAGCAGGCAGAGAAATCTTCATATGGCACTTATCTTTTTGCGAAAATTAATCCCTGATTATACCTAATTTTCTACACAAATTGAGTTAGAATAAGCAGTAATTTTTGTTAACCCCGTAGAGTCAGCCGTGGTCGAAAACGCACAATTCTCCTCACAATTTTTTCATCCAAAATACTGGTTAATCTGGTTCGGGGTTGCCCTGATGCGACTGACACAGCTGCTTCCCTTGCGGGCACAGATGACACTGGGAAAAGGCATAGGTCGACTGGCGATGAAACTTGCAGGCAGCCGCGTCAATACTGCCAAACGCAATATCGAGCTTTGCTTTCCCAAGATGAGTCCGGCGGAACAAGAACAGCTGCTTACGCAAAATTTTGAAGAAACAGGCAAAGCTATTTTCGATATCGCCAATGCCTGGTGGTGGAATGATGAGAAAGTTCAACGCCACATGACGATAAAAGGGCGAGAACATGTCGAAAGCACACTGGCAGCCGGTCAGGGGGTGATCCTGTTTGCGGTGCACTGCCTACCACTTGAGATGGGGGCACGCATCCTGGGTCAATTTCAGCCAGGCGTTGGGGTCTACCGTCCCCACAATAATCCACTGATGGAATACCTTCAGGTCAAGGGGCGCCTGCGCTCTAACAAAGGGTTAGTACACAAGCGAGATATCAGACAGATGGTGCGCAGCCTGAGAAACCCAAATGTGGTCTGGTATACCGCCGATCAGGATTTTGGTCGCTCCAGCGCCGTCTTTATCCCCTTCTTCGCTGTACCAGATGCGGCAACCATCACGGGCGCCACCACACTAGCTAAACTGGGTAAGGCCAAGGTGATGCCTTTTGTCGTAGTACGCAACCCAGATGACAAGGGCTACACCATAGAGATCCAACCGCCACTTGAGGATTTCCCCGGCGAAAACGAGGTAGAGGATGCCAAGCGCGGTAACCGCATCATAGAGTCCATCATCTCGTGCAGTCCGGCGCAATATATGTGGCTACACAGACGCTTTAAAACACGTCCCAATAAAGACGATCCCTCGCTTTATCGCTAAGCCTGCCGTGTTTATCTCCCAAAGGCCAGCCCTCGGGCTGGCTTGATAACGTCCACTAAACTGCTCAAAAAGTATCAAATCGACACCCACATACAACAATTGTCAATATGACATGCGGTGTCATTTCTACACTTGATGGCAATTGTCATATTGACAAATCAATAAGACACCAACAGACAGCAAATCATTTAAAATCATAAACTTAAAATAGTGGCACGTTAGCTGCTATAGCAGAGTACTCCACACCAACAATTATATTGCGCTGAGAGGCTCTATGAATAAACAACGGCTAACGGCGATAGCACTCTTAATAGTACTTATCGCTTCCTTCTCTGTCCTGCTGAGCATAGGCAGTGACATCTATCGCGAAAAACCCCCTATTCCCACTGCCTTTACCGATGTTCAGGGGCAGCCCCTGTTCACCCAAAACGATATTGAGCGTGGTCAACTGGTTTGGCGTTCCATGGGCGGACACCAACTGGGTTCCATCTGGGGTCATGGCTCCTATGTCGCCCCAGACTGGACCGCCGACTGGCTGCACCGAGAGGCGCAGGCCTGGCTGGATATCACCGCCAAGGCGCAGTATAACCGCCCCTTTAATGAGTTGGATTCGATCAAACAAGCAGGCCTAGAGCAGTCACTTCGTGAAGATATGCGTCGTAATACCCTGACAACCCAAGCTAATGGCGACATTCGCATCAGCCTGTCAGACACGCGTATTCAGGCCATAGAGCAAGTCTCAGAGCACTATCTGTCACTCTTTGGTGACGACCCTGAACTGTCTATTTTGCGTGAACAGTACGCCATGAAAGAAGGCACAGTGCCTGACCTTGAGCGTCGTCAGCAGCTTAATGCCTTCCTCTTCTGGGGCGCCTGGGCGGCAATTACCGAACGTGACGGTCAAAACTACACCTATACCAACAACTGGCCATTCGATCCTCAGCTGGGTAACACTCCGACCTCAGACAACATCGTCTGGTCAATCTTAAGTATTGTCACCCTGATCGCCGGTATCGGTGCCCTAGTTTGGCATCACGCATCGGGTAAGCATGAGCCACTGCCAACACCAGCGGACCAAGATCCACTCTTCCTTAAGAAGCCTACCGCTTCACAAAAGGCCGTAGGTAAATACTTCGTCACTGCCGTGGGACTCTTCCTGTTGCAGATAGTCTTAGGTGGTATCACGGCCCACTATGCGGTCGAAGGCCAAAACTTCTACGGTATCCCACTGTCGGAAATACTGCCTTACTCTGTCACCCGTACTTGGCACACTCAGTTGGCGGTATTCTGGATTGCCACCGCATGGCTTGGCACCGGCCTCTACATAGCGCCTGCGCTGTCGGGTTACGAGCCTAAGTTCCAACGCCTGGGCGTCAACGTCCTCTGGGTGGCGCTGGTAGTTGTGGTGCTGGGCTCTATGGCTGGTGAATGGATCGGCGTACAGCAGTACTTCGACTTAGACACTAACTTCCTCTTCGGTCATCAAGGTTACGAATATATCGATCTCGGTCGTGTATGGCAGGTACTGTTACTGGCGGGTCTGTTGATCTGGCTTGCACTGGTCACCGCCTCTATTCGTCCAGCCCTTAAACAACAAGGCGAAATGCGCCCCGTGATCTGGGTGCTGTACGCCTCTTGTGTTGCCATCGGTCTATTCTACGGTGCCGGCCTCTTCATGGGTAAACACACTAACTTAGCCATAGCCGAATACTGGCGTTGGTGGGTTGTTCACCTATGGGTTGAAGGCTTCTTCGAGACCTTTGCTACCTCGGTAATCGCTTTGATGCTAGTGCGTCTTGGACTTATCCGTGCCCGCAGCGCCAACGGCGCCGTACTTTTCGCCACGGTTATCTTCCTCACTGGTGGTCTTATCGGTACCCTGCACCACCTCTACTTCACAGGTACACCAACAGGTGTTATTGCCTGGGGCGCTATCTTCTCGGCACTGGAAGTCGTTCCACTAGCCCTGATCGGTTTCGAAGCCATCGAAAGCTATCGTATGCGTAACGCCAGCCCTTGGATGATACGTTATAAGTGGGCCATCATGTTCTTCGTCGCGACCGCCTTCTGGAACTTAGTCGGTGCCGGTGTACTGGGCTTCCTGATTAACCCACCTATCGCGCTCTACTTCATCCAAGGCTTGAACACCACGGCAACTCACGGCCACGCTGCCTTCATGGGCGTGTACGGTATGCTGGGTGTTGGTCTGATGCTCTTCTGTCTGCGTGGTCTGACGGGCAATATCCAGTGGAATGAGAAGCTGCTTAAAGGTGCCTTCTGGAGCCTAAATATTGGTCTCGCAGCCATGGTCTTCATGTCACTGCTACCTGTCGGTCTGACTCAGTTCTTCGCCGTCATCGAAAACGGCTACTGGTTCGCCCGCTCACCAGAGGTGATCCACAGCCCATTGGTAGAAACCTTGGTCTGGATGCGTGTCCCTGGTGACGTCGTCTTCGGTGCAGGCGGTCTGTTCCTCGGTGCCTTCCTGTTCGACATCATCAAGAAGGCCATTAGTGCTAAAGGCACTGAGCCTGTGGCCGATGCAGCGCTATCGGCTAAAGCATAAGGCCTAACATCACTCGACAAAGGGGTCATATCGACCCCTTTTTACCCTCAAAGTAAGTGTAAAAATGACAATAAACATTACTGTTAAATTGACATATACTTCATCCTAATACAGCCGCTGCATGCCAACGAAGAAGGATATGCCTTGGCATAGGCGCTACATTTCGGAGACCCCATGGCATTAAGTCAAACCCAACTGACGCGTATGGCGTTAGATATCACCTCGGGATTGTCCAATCATGACAGGTTCTCGCGCTTGCTCGATACCATCAGGGAAAGCATGCAGTGCGACGCCGCCGCGTTACTGGAGTTCAAAGGACAGCAGTTTACTCCCCTGGCCATCAATGGCCTGAGCCCAGATGTACTGGGACGTCGCTTTGTACTGCATGAGCACCCCAGGCTCGAGGCGATCGCCCGCGCTGGTGATGTGGTGCGCTTTCCCGCCGACAGCGATCTGCCCGATCCCTACGATGGCCTGATCCCCAACCAAGGCGACAACCTCACCGTCCACGCCTGTATCGGCCTGCCGCTGCTGGCCGATGGCAACCTGATAGGTGCGGTAACCATAGACGGCTTCGACCCGGATCAGTTTAAATCTTTCACCAACGAACAGCTCAGAGGGATAAGCGCCATCGCCTCGGCCTCCCTCAACAATGCCCTGTTGATCGACAAGTTGGAGAAACAAGCACTGCAATCCCAGTGGGACAAAGGCGATAGCGCAGGCCAGAGCAAGGAGGGCAACAAGGAGATCATTGGCCATTCACAGGTAATGAACAGCCTCAAGCAGGAGATCGCCGTAGTGGCGCCAACAGATCTCAATGTGTTGATCATGGGGGAAACAGGCACGGGTAAAGAGCTGATTGCCCACGAGATCCATCAAGGCTCCATGCGCGCCGCTCAACCTTTGGTTTACCTCAACTGCGCCGCCTTACCCGAGTCTGTGGCCGAGAGTGAACTGTTTGGCCACGTAAAAGGTGCCTTTACCGGCGCGGTCAGCAATCGCAGCGGTAAATTTGAGATGGCCGACAAGGGCTCACTGTTTCTCGATGAGATAGGCGAGCTGCCTCTGACGCTGCAAGCTAAGCTGCTCAGGGTTTTGCAATATGGCGATCTGCAGCGGGTAGGTGACGATCGCAGCCTCAAGGTAGATGTCAGGATCATCGCCGCCACCAATAAAAACTTGAAAAATGAGGTACTGGCGGGACGTTTTCGTGCCGACCTTTATCACAGACTGAGTGTCTTTCCTCTAGTGGCGCCGCCACTGCGAGAGCGGGAGCAAGATATCACCCTGCTAAGCGGCTTTTTTGTCGAGCGCTGCCGCCAGCAACTTGGGCTACAGACACTGAGACTAAGCCCTGCCAGTCTGACGATGTTAGAGGGCTATCAATGGCCCGGCAACGTCCGGGAGCTGGAACATAGCCTCTACCGCGCCGCCATTTTGGCCAGAGCCCAGTCATCAGGCAGCAATGGCCTGATCAATCCTGAACATTTTGAATTTGCCAACACAACGCCGCGCATCGTCCCTACCCAAAACCGTACGTTCAGCCACAAGTATAGCGGCAGCCTCAAACAGGCTACCGAAGCCTTTCAGGCAGACTTTATTCGACAGTCGCTGGCACAACATGACGACAACTGGGCCGCCACCGCCAGGGCGCTGGAAGTGGACTCGGGGAATTTACACCGCCTGGCAAAACGGATAGGGTTAAAATAACTCGAATATCATTGATAACAATAAGATGCCCAATTCTAGACACGCTCAACCACTGCTCATCGCCCTGCTTAGTCTGCTAGGCTTAAGTGCTATGGCTGACGAGGCAAGCCTGGAGCCGTTAGCCGCTCCGCTTTATCAGCTAGAGCAGCAACTGAGCTACCATGAGTTGGACAACGGCCTGAAACTCCATCTGCTACCACTGCCAAATAAGCAGAGTGTGGCCATCTCCAGCCAGTTTGCCGTCGGCTCACGCAACGAGGCAGAGGGAGAGTCGGGTTACGCTCATCTGTTCGAGCATATGCTGTTTAAGGGCAGCGAAAATGCCCCGGGTGATAGTTACAGCCAGACCATGAGTGCCTACAGTGGCCGCTTCAATGCCAGTACCTTCTTCGATGCCACCAACTATTATGTCAACCTGCCCAGCCAGGCCTTAGAGTTAGCCCTCTGGCTCGAGTCAGATCGCTTTATCCGGCCCAGACTCAGCGACGAGACAGTGCGCAATCAACAGCAAACCGTGCTCGAAGAGATGGCCACCACGATAGATAACCAACCCTATATCCGCCCAGCCATGGAGTTCCTGCTTAATCAGATAAAAGACAGCCCCTATGGCCATGCCGTGATCGGCTCGGTTGACGATGTTTCCGCGGCCACGCCTGCCAGCCTGAGCCGTTTTCATCATGACTTTTATCGCCCCGATGCGATGCAGATGGCTATCGTCGGCGACCTGCCCGCACAGACACGCACCTGGGTCGAGCAATATTTCGGCGCCTGGCAGAAGCCCACGACTCCGCTCGCCAACTTCACACCACTTAAGGTCGACAGACACCCGGTTCAAGGGGAGATAGTCGATGGCCGCGGCCCCTGGCCGGGATTATTGTTAGCCTGGCACACGGTAGGCGCCTTGGACAAAGACGCGGCGGCGATCACCTTAGTCGAAGATTATCTGCTACAAAATCGCACTAGCATGTTGGAGCAGTACCAGCTTAAGACGCCTGACACCCTGCTGCATTACTCCATCCCGCTAACCATGGAACATCTGGGCGTGATGAATCTTATTTTGGTGCCCAGGGCTAAGGTTTCACTCGACGAGCTCAGCCAGCGCATTAGCCAAATGGTCGACCAACTGGCTGACAAAGGGATCACCGACAAAGAGCTAACCCAACTCAAGCGTCGCTGGCTATTAGGCCATCTGAGCAAACTCGACAACGACGTGGGACTGGCTAATCTGCTCAGCAGTAGCCAGCAAAGGGATCTCAAGCAGCCACTCTCGGGTCCCTGGGAGCGCATTGCAGCCGTGACTTCGGAGGATATCCAAAGAGTCACCCAACAGTACCTGAGCCCGGGTTATGTCCGTCTGGATCTACTGCCACCCTGGTACATTCGTTGGGGCAAGGCGATATTAGAGTGGTTACCCGAAGGCGTATCTGACTCGCTGGAGGAGAAAGTGCTATGAGACTAACCTCGCTAATATTACTCGGCTGCTGCCTCTGGAGCAGTGGCTGTCAGCAAACCCAGCTGACCTTTACACCAGTAGAAGCTCCCAAGATCCCAGGTTTTACCGCACCGACCAATGCGCCAGCAGTAATACAAACCAACTTTGAGGCGATAACATTACCTGAGGTTGTGCCACTGTCGCCCAATTTAAGCTTGCACCGACTCCCAGGCCCCCCGTCGCAACTGCTCGGCATACATCTGGTGGCGGTGAGTCCAAATGCCCCTTATGAAAACCTGGATGTTTTGCATGGGGCGCTCGATCAACTCCGCCTGAGATTTGCCAATCGTCACGACTTGCCCTGTATCGAAAGACTGGCGATTCACCCCAGCATTCACAGCCTGCGCCTTAGCCTCAAATGTCCGCCATCTGAACTGCAGCAGGCGGTCGATATTCTAGCCGAAAGCTGGTCACCAGATGCCTATCGCGAGCTGGATCTGGCCAAGCTCAGGCGCCAGCTGGCTCTGGACAAGCATATCAAGGCCTTTACCGGCAGCGAGATTGAACAGGTCTGGGCCGAGAAGATCCTCGGCAACGCACATCCCTACAATAAGGCATTAAATAACAAGGCACTACAGCAAGATCTGGACTTGCCTCAACTACTCACTTTGGTCGAGCAAACCAAGGCTCAGAGCCAGTGGCATCTGGTGCTAGAGGGAATACACGAAGTTGATAGCCCCTCAAAGGAACAAATTACCGCCAGTCTGAGTGAGCTGGGCAAGACAGCAGAACACGAGGAAAACTTCGTCGATATCTTTAGCCCCTACGGCAAACAGTTATTTGTTATTGATGCGCCCGGCACTGTGCAGACTCAGGTGCGGATCGGCTATCACCTGCCACTCAAGGCTGGCAGCCAAGAGGCATTTGCCTGTGAGGCCCTCAGTCACTGGCTCGGACGTAGCTTTTCGGGACGTCTTTATTACGATCTCAGGGAGCAGCGCGGCCTCACCTATGGTATCTACGGCCGCTGCTTCAACAATCCTATGGCCCGAATTCTCAAATACTACGGCGCCACTCAACAACAGCACACGGGCGCCTTCATTCGTGGCATCTTAGATCACCTGACGCTGGCGGCCGATGCACCACCATCACAGGCCGAATTTGAAGCGCTGCAGACCTCTCAGTTTAGCCAGATCGCATTGCGACAGGATGATTCGAGCAAGCGCATGGAAGACTATAGCCAAGCGCTCGCCCGGCAAACACAAAGGGACTCTAGGGTAGACCGACTCCTACTCTGGCAGCAATTGACACCCGAGGCGCTACAAGCCTTAGCACAGCAAACCTTTAATCATGTGCCAGTTATCGTCATTCGCGGCGACCTTGAGCGCATCAGGCCAGATCTTGAAGAAAAACTTCCCAACTGGCAGCTCAAGCTCATCTCGATAGACTAGCCTCATGTCAAAGGTGAGGCCGCAAGGTGTTGTCTCACCACCTTCCTTAAGGCACAGACGCATACCACTTTTTCACAGATGCTTGATTATCGATGTCTACCAAGTTTACACAGATGATGAATCGCACCCCTTGATATTAATTCCTCCTTATATAGAATACGGGAAAATAAACGAGCGTTTAATAATTCATTCATAATAAAGTATTACGCTCTACAAAATAAATACACCCTATTAGTAACAAAGTAGTACATTATAAATCTCATAAGGATGTGAAATGTATAATGGTGAATTATTTACCCTGAGTAAATCGACTAAAAATATTCAGCTATTAAAGAATATTTCTGGGTTACTCAATCTAAAGGTCAATACCAGTATTACCCCCTTGACCACTTGGAATAACACCCAGAAAACCCCAAAAATTCTGTTTCATTTCCTCAAAGACGTACAAAGCGAACTTGGCCTGATAGACCCTGACCTTTTATCAGCGGGTAAACATATCGCTATCTGCGAAAACCTCTCGATGGATGACGAGCTAACACTTATAAAACATGGATTTAGTGGAGCAACCAAGGCTTGCAGCCCGGCACATGCCATCATGCAGATGTTAGATAATGTCCTCGAGGGCAACCTGTTTTTCAGCCTGAGCGCCCTGTCGCACTATATTCAGACTCAGCAAAAACCTTCTAAACCCTCCGAGCAACATGCACTGTTTCAAGGCATCACCAAGAAGGAGAAAGAGGTGCTCTCTTTTATCTGTATGGGCCTGAGCAATTCAGAAGCAGCAAATAAAATGAATGTTTCAATAAATACCATCAAAATGCATTTACAAAACATTTACAAAAAAACCGACTGTAAGAGCCGTGGACAACTCCTGGTTAAATATAACCAGTGATAAAAATACAGAAATAACAACTTTGATGAAAAGAGTAATAATCAAACTTATTATGTAATAAAAATTATAGAGTGTGGGTGGCCAACCTTAAATAGGGAACGGGTTAGGCAACTGTCACCGTTCTCCAACTCCATTGCAGTATGATTTAGAGAGGATCGAACCAGATGAACAAACCATGGATGGCATTAGTATTAATGGGAACATTAGCGGGAACGCTAATATCAACCAACCTCCAAGCATCGACCGAGCAAAATTTCAGTGATGACCCCTTGGCTCAGCGCTGCATCAAGATGCTGGATATCTACGCCGCAGAGGACTTCGACGCCTATGTGGCAGAACTTCCCGAGCCCTGGCTAGGCATCTTCGGTGAAAAAACCTTGAGGAAACAGCTCGCCGATCGCCATGGTAAATATGTTAAAGAATACCAAGCTAAGCCTGACACCATAAAAATCAAGGCTGTAACGTCAGCCAAGGCTGCCAAAGTCGAGCAAGAGAAGTTAGGTGCGCTAGAGGCCAAGGAGGTAGACCTCTATATCGCCAGTAACAAAGGCAACAGTAGCGCGACGGCTTGCAAATACCTACGCATAGGTGACAGCTGGTATTTCCGCTCGTTACGGCTATAGCCTTGAATTAACACCTATTATCTGAGACATTCTTAGCGCAGTTCAGGGCAATTTGACTGCCATTTTTGGACATCTTAGCTGGTAATCACAAGCCCAACCAACTTGAAAGGACTCGAAAGGCATGGAAAAGCTAACCCTTGACGACACTCCCTGGTTTGGTACCACAGATTTCAAGGGAAAGAATCAACTAACTAGCGACAGCAACATTCGCCTTAAGTCATCTAGGCTGCTCTATCCGCTGCCCTTACCGTTAGAAATACTCTTTTTCATTGGCCCACTGACATTGGCCATTCTGCCCTTTATCAATCCTAGCCTGATGCTTCCCGAGGACTGGCTTACGCTAAACATCGCCGCCCTCTTAGGCTATCTGATCCTCAAAAAACTGTTCATCACTAGCATCTATGGCCGAGGGGGAAAACAAGTTTGCCAAATTAACGCTGAAAGGCTCAGCATTCCCGGCAGTCGCCTTATCGATACCAAAGCGGGCCCTGTGGAAATTCAGCGACGAGACATAAAGGAGATAGGCGTGCGTTATTGGCCAAGCACACGCGATCTGCGCACCAGCTACGATGTCAGTGAACTCATCATCAAACTCGAATCGGGCCAATCAATCTGTTTAAAGAGCCTCTACTTCCCGATTAAGCCACTACTTTACCTGCTGGTCTATTTCGACTACCCAATCACGCTGCAAAAACGTCGACACTCTTTGGCCATCGTCGCTCGTAGCCTGTTTGTCGCCTTTCCCTTAGTCGCCCTTGTAGCGGTAACTGGCTTGCTGTTTAAAGAGTATTTTCTGTAAGGCCGTCAACTTAACAAGGAGCTAACCAAATGCACAAACCATGGATGGCAATAGCATTAAAGGGAAGAATAAGGGACTTTTCATCACAATGAACTCACTCAATCACCTGCTGGAAAATCTGAAATGGGTCGATACCGTCTTCTTGAGCCAATACCTTGGTCTCGACAAGTAGATCGAGGAAATATTTTTCGCCGATTTAACCGCCGAAATACACCCGAAAGAATAATGTTTCCGGCCGATATTTTGCGATAGGATCGCAAACAAATAAACCAAAAGGCTTATTTTAAGTGGTTGTGAATAAAGCATATTGATGAACATTTCGTCTTCAAAGCCCTCCCTCCACTCAGGACAATTTATTCCCATATAAAGGACTATATCAATGAAAATTGCTTCACTCTCTGCCCTGAGCTTAGCCCTGTTATTGACCGCCTGCGCTTCAGATCCCGGCCCGCGCATGGCACTGGAAAAGACGGTTGAAATCGATGGCAAAGTGCTCAAATTTAACGGCAGCTACCACGACAAGAAAAACATCTTGATCCTCAGCGTCAACGGCGACCCTATCATGCAGGGCCGATTCGCCCCTTACACTCCTACCCAAAACCTTAAGGCGAACTACAAAGACTTTGCCGTAAGAAGCCACTGCTACTTCGGCTCTGTTTTGGGTAATCAAGGCGGTGCCTTCGGCGCCATCGCGAGCATAGTGCAATCTTCTAAGAGCAGCACCGCCGATAAGTGCGAGCTCTATGTCAACGAGAAGCTAGTAGACAACCTCTACTTCTAACCTAATCGACTTGGTATGGGCACGAGCGTCGATGCCAAGTCGCCTCAATCCTTGGATTGGATCCCTCAGCGCTCGCCCTCTGAAAAGGCTAAGTCGTGATATTTACTCAAGACCTTAGGAACTCCAAAAGCATATCCAATTTCGGCAGCAAGGTGCTGCTCGCACTGGCGCTGACCTCGGCTCTGAGCTTAGTTTCAATTAGCGGCCTAGCGTACGGCGATACCGGCGCAGACAAAGATGCCATCAAACAGTTTCAACGGGAAACGACGCCGCTGACCGAGCGCGCCCATCAGCTCAGTCGCAAACACAATCAGCAGATGGAGAGCTTCTCTAACAAGCTTGACGAATACCAGGATGCCAGGCCGCTACTGCAAGATGCCTTAATCGGTGAGATGGCGCTCACCGCAGGCAAGATGTTAACCCTGACCAACGACTATCTGCCGCGCTATCGCGCCTTCCTCGCGCGAATCGACAAAAACTCCAGCTGTTATCAGCCCAAACGACTCGCACAATTTCAGCAGACCAGAGACGAGGTACAAGACTATCTCAACCAGCTGCAAGACCTGACTCAATCCCAAGCCCAGACCCAAGACCAAGGGGAAGCCTACGCGGCTCTGATGGCGATAAATATCGGTCAGAGCAAAGCGGCGATACTGATCAACCTGCTGGAGACTAGCAAACTTTGCTATGTTACCCAGGCCATGCCGGAAGTCGCCCAGGATATCCTCCTGCTCGAAGGGCTTATGGCCGAGCGGCTACCCGAAGTGGTAGAAGCGGCCAACCTATCGACATCCGAGCCTGAAGGGCTAGAGCATTCAGAATCTAGCCTTAATGAAATTAGCTCGGACGAATCAAGCATTAACGCACCAGATCTTAACGGGACTGATATTGAAAGCGCGGATGCTAACCGCCCCGATGATAATGCAGCAGTTCCAAGCACTTCTGACTCAAAATCTGCCGACAGTGACAAGCTTAGCCAGCAAGACGAGGCGCTCGATGCCTGTATCAAGCAGCAGGTCTCGCAACTGGGGCTGACATCGGCCCAGGCGCTTACTGTGTTGAGCTGCCGCCTATCCAGCGCCTCCGTCAGCCTAAACCGGCTGAGCAAGCTATCTAACCTGGAGATACTGAGCCTGCAGGGCGGCGTGCTGACCGACCTGTCGGCGCTGGCAAGCCTTAACCATCTCAGTCTGCTGAGCATAGAGCAGAGTCAAATCATCACCTTTGGTGACCTCAAGGCACTTAAGGGCAACCTTAGCTTCAGCGAGGTCGATAGCCAAGACTGGCAGGCTCTGGCAGACGCCCAGGCCGAGTCGATTGCCATCATGTCGCCGACCCGCTGCGACGCCTTGAAGCCGCTCGCAGAACAGCCAAATGTTGCCTTGCTTTACAAAGGCCTATCGCCACAGGCCATGGCCGACCTCATGCAACGCCAGGCATCGATGCAGGGGCTCACCATAATGACCGATTGCCCCGCGCCTTAAGTGGGGCGTGCAATATACACAAAACAGATATTGATAAAGCAAACCTTTCAGAAACTTAAAGGGAATTAAGATGAAACCCCAAACTCTCGCCTTCACACTCGCCTTATGCAGCGGCTTAGGCCTTAGCGGACTGGCTCAGGCCAATGACCTCCCTTTTCAGCCACTACCAGAGGGTAAGCTCTACAAACAACATGAGCGCCATTACACCCCCTTTGACCTAGTGATTGGCGTCGACAAAAACACTTACCAGACGCAGACGGTTGCCGGTCAGCTGAAACGAATCAATTACAAGCTGCCAAGCAGCTACCTGGCCTCCCACGCCGTCAACAACTATAAGGCTCAGATCGAAAAACTCGGCGGCACAATACTGTTCGAGTGCCAGGAGAAAGCCTGCGGCGATGACCACAAACTCTCAAAACAGATAGCGCCGCTCAGCGACATTCCCAAGAAGACACCCGCGCTGCTAACCGCCAAGCTGACGCTTACCAAGAAACAGCTCTACCTCTCTGTCTATGGCGCTAATTGGCACAACGGCGCTGGCCTACAGCTGGATATCGTCGAGGTAATTGACGAGCCGCTGGGTCTGCTTGCCACCAACCAGGCCTACCTGACAAGCGAGGTCAGCCAGACCGAGTTTAAAGACAGAGGCAATAAGGACACCCAAGGCTCGAAGGATCACCCGATGATCGCCAGGCTCCCCGGTGCCTTCATCCAAAAATATCATCAACAGGGCTATGCCCAGACCTTGGTATTTGACGGTGTTGAACAGGGCCAACACAAGATTAAGACCCTAGAAGGTAAGGTCACCGACATTGGCTATAAACTCCCAAGGGGCTACTCGGAGTATGAGGTCGACGCTAACTATAAGGCGGCGCTGGAAAAACTAGGCTTTGTGCGCGGCTTTCACTGCCAGGGCTTAAAATGCGGTGAGACAGATCTCATCGAACGTCGCATCAAAACCCTGATCCATATAGGTTTCGATGAAAACCAATATTACAGCCTATATAAGTTAGAGCGCCCCGAGGGCGCTGTGCACGCCATGGTCTTTATCACAGGTTATCATGGCGGCCTGTGGAGCGAGATAAAGGTGGTAGAAGAGACCAAACTCGTCGACGACAGAGTGGTCATAGATCTCGAGGGACTCAAAGATAAGATCGCCCAGCAGGGCCACGTGGCGCTGGATGGCCTGTTGTTCAAGTTTGACAGCGATCAGATGCTGCCCGAAGCAGATGAAGTGATCACCATCCTGGCCACCTACCTTAAGAGCCACCCTAAGCAGCGCTTCTATGTGGTGGGTCACACGGATGATAAGGGCAAGCAAGGCTACAACAAGGGGCTTTCAGAGCAGCGGGCCAAGGCGGTAGTCGCCACCCTCACCCAATCTCACGGCATAGACAAGGAGCAGCTCAGCCCCATGGGCGTAGGGGAATATGTACCCGTGGCCAACAACCTGGACGAGGCGGGTAGACAGCGTAATCGCCGTGTCGAACTGGTACTGCGCTCAGACATGCAATAGCAGCATCATCAAACGGCGCCCCTGTGGGCGCTGTTTAATTGATAACATCTTGATATAATGGCCGTCCGCTCACTACCTGGGTCATTTCATGTCGCGCTCTCCCCTACAAGGTTTTCAACATCTACTCACCCAGGAGAACTTTGTCGACGACCCGGCTCAACATCAGGCCATACTATGCCTAGAGGCCCTCTATCAGGCCTTACAAAAACATAAATCAGAAGATCAGCCCGCCAAGGGACTCTATCTCTGGGGCGATGTAGGGCGTGGCAAGACCATGCTGATGGATCTCTTCTGTCAGAGCCTGCCAGAAGGGATGGCGCTAAGGCTGCATTTTCATCGCTTTATGGAGAGGGTTCATAATGAGCTCAAGGCCGAGAGCGGCAAGCGCGATCCTTTAAGGCGCATCGCCAGTAAACTCAGCCAAAGCTGCCGAGTCATCTGCTTCGATGAGTTCTTCGTTAGCGACATAGGTGATGCCATGATACTGTCCGGCCTGTTTGAGGCCCTGTTTGCCGAGGGGATCACCCTGGTCGCCACCTCCAATACCCCCATAGCCCGCCTCTATGAGAATGGGCTGGCAAGAGACAGATTTCTGCCCTGTATCGCCCTGTTAGAAACACATACAGATGCCCTGCACCTTGATGGCGGCGTGGATCATCGCCTGCGTCATCTCGACAAGGTGCAGACCTATTTTCTGCATGGTGAGGGAGAGTTTGCCAAGCGCTTCGACGAGCTGGAGCCAGGCGGCAGCGACTCGCCGCTAACCATCTTAGGCCGAGAGATTAGCGTTATCCGCCGGGGTAGCTCCACCCTCTGGCTCGACTTCGACGCCCTGTGCGGCGGTCCGCGCTCTCAGCTCGACTATATTGCCATCGCCAGCCAATTCGACACTCTGTTACTAAGCGATGTGCCTCCCCTTGGGGGCACGCCCCGCAGCTGGATCCGCGCCAGAGGCACTGAAGATGGCGCCGCGGCGGTGGCCGCAGGTGACCGCCAGCTTAACTACGCACCCAAGGATGATCCGGCGAGACGCTTTATCGCCCTGGTGGATGAGCTCTACGATCAAGGGGTTAAACTCTATCTCGAAGCCAGTTTGCCGTTGGAGCAACTCTATACGCCGGGCGCCCTAGCCTTCGAGTTTAGACGCACCATCAGTCGCCTGATCGAGATGCAATCGCGGCAATACCTGAGCACAGTTCGGCCAAAGCAGAGGGCATAAACCATGGAGATGCAGACGAGTCTGGATATAGGTTGGTTATCACTCGGGCTGTTTATGCTGATTCTGCTGGTGCCACTGGGGATCAATTGGGGATTTAGACTGGCCCAGGGCCGAGCCATGCTACTGGCCGCCACCCGCATGACGGCGCAGTTACTGCTGGTGGGTATCTACCTTAAGTTTCTGTTTAACCTTGAAAGCCTCTGGGTCAATCTGCTCTGGTTAGCACTCATGTTGATAGTGGGTGCCAGCGCTATCTTAGGCGGGGCTAAACTGCCTAAACGCAGATTAATGCCGGCGCTCCTCTTTAGCCTCTGCATTAGCCTCTTGCCACTACTGGGGCTACTGCTGCTGGCGCTGCTGCAACCCACACCTGTCTATCAAGCGCAATATTTGATCCCCCTAGCGGGCATGTTACTGGGCAATAGCCTGTCAGGAAATATACTGGCGCTGCAACGTCTTTTTAGCGCCTTGGAAGAGAAACAAGAAGAGTATCAGGGACGTCTCGCCCTAGGCGCGAGGCCTTGGCAGGCGGCCTTTCCTTTTCTGCAAAACGCGCTGCAGCAGGCTCTTGCCCCCAGCATAGCCGCCATGAGCACCATGGGGCTGGTCACCCTGCCTGGTATGATGACAGGACAGATCCTCGGCGGCAGTGACCCCTTAGTCGCCGTGAAATATCAACTGGTGATCATGTTGGCAATATTGGTCATGTTAAGCCTGAGCGTCGCCTGCGCCCTAAGCCTGGCGCTACGTCACAGCCTAGATCACAGTGGCAAGTTGCTCATCAAACGAATCCGCTAACCTCTGTGGTGCAGGCTTAAGCTGCGACTCATGCCTTTCCTTGATAGCGCCTTCGAAGCAGGCAAAAAGCCGCTCAGATATATTGCCACGCAACCTATTCGCAGCAACAGAATCTGAGCGCGCAACAAGGGCTAGTGGCCGCTATTGAGCAGCTGTTGATAGATGGCAAGCCCCTGCTAAACAAGTAAAACCAAACTCTCCCGATACAGATAAGGGAGCGTTGTGGCGTTTGCCCACCAGCCCACCTTTCCACCAGCAACTTCAGGCCCCTAGACCAGTCCGACGACCACGGCAAGCCGAGCTTTAAAGTTTTACCGCAACCAGAGCTGGCTCAGGCAGATGTTGCGCGCCGACTGGCCAAGTTAAACTGCTTGGTCGCCCAGATTAGAGCCCCTGACGACCAGTATTGAGAATTTGCACCGCGGCGGCCGTCTCGGCTTTCCAGCGTTCCAGCTGAGCCTTGTCGTGATATTCCCCCGCGAGGATCAGGCTGTCTATCTTCATAGTGGCGGCAATATCGGCCAGTGGATTAGCGTTCAAGATAAGCAGATCCGCCCGCTTACCTATGGCTATGCTGCCATACTCCTGATCCAGCCCCATAAACTTGGCTCCATCCAGGGTAGCGGCACGCAAAATGCGAGCCGGGCTCAGACCTGCGTCCTGCCAGAGTTGCAACTCGTTATGCAGACCTTCGGCCGGATACACATAGGTATTCAGTGCGGCCGAGTCGCTGCCCGCCAGCAACATCACCCCAGCGGCTTCCAAATGAGGAAGCTGGTTTGCCTCGCCCTGGAAACGCAGCTTACGTGCCTGCCACTGTTCCGTGGTTTGCTCCCCCATGCGCTCGATGCGCCAGCGATACTTATCGGTAAAGGCCGTGGTCAGGTAACGCAAATAGTCATCCTGGCTGTGATCATTGGTATCCAGGTTCGCCAGCTGATAGCCACCTATCAGGGTTGGGGTCACGGCCACCCCCTTGGCGGCCAGCATACGGTAGCCCTTATCCGCCATTTGCTGCTCGAAGCCCTCGCGATAACGGGCCGATGCCTCTTTGGCAGTGAGCTTTCCGGCCCGCACCTGAGCCGCGATAGTCGCTTCGTCCCGATGGCCAAGGCGCATCACATAAGACTCATGTTCTATGCTCGACAACCCGGCGTCTACGGCCGCTTTGATACTGACACCATAGGGAATATGGCTGGAAATGCGATAACCACGGCGATGGCCCTCGGCCACGGTTTTCAGATACAGATCCGGAGTCATGGTATTTTCGGTGATCTTGATAAAGTCCACCTTCATGGCCGCTAGTTTGTCCATACCCCGCTTCATGGCAGCCTCATCGCCCACTTCCATATCGCCATTCCAGAGAGAGTCTATTCCTTCAAACTTCTGTCCGGCCGAAAAAATCCGCGGGCCAATGCGCTTTCCTTCGGCAATTTGCTGACGCCACACCATGACCTCTGGGGCCAGATCGCTGGCCGCTTCCCGCACGGCCGTAATGCCATAGGCAAGATAGAGCGGCAGCAAGATAGCATTGTCTTCTACCAGTTCACGGCCCTCAAAATGCACATGCATGTCCCACAGGGAGGGCAGCAGATACTGACCGCCCAGATCCTTACTGCTATCTGCCTGCATGACTTCATTCGCCGGGGCTATGCGCACTATGCGGCCATCTTCAATCAGCAGCTGCTTGCCCTGCACTAGGCGGCCCTGCTCCACATCCACCATCTGGAAATTAGTTAATTTCAGGCTTTCTGCCTGGGAAGGGGTCATCAGCCCCAGGGTCAAACTGAGGGTTAATGTCAGGGGGCTGAATAAAACAGGCTTGAGTGTGCGCATGGCTATGAGTCCTTAAGGAATATTCTTATTGTGGCTTCATTCTAGGCGGCCAATAATTGATTTAGAAATTAAATAAAGAAATAATCACTAGTGGATTTCCAACTGGTATTGTTTATGCCTCCCCCAACAACCAAGCAACAGCTTCTGGCTCATCAGGAATTACTGGATCCCCTACTTCTGCGAGCCTTTGTGGCCGTGGCCGACAGCGGCAGTTTTACCCGGGCGGCCGCCACCACCCACCTAACCCAATCCACAGTCAGTCAGCAACTTAAGCGGCTCGAGCAGCAACTGGGTTATCAAGTACTGAGCCGCAAAGGGCGCTATGCGGTACCGACGGCGGAGGGCGAGCGGCTGCTGAGTTACGCCAGAAACATACTAAGCCTGATGGCCGAGGCTGGTAGCAAGCCCCAAAGCCGGCCCTTAGTAAGGCTCGGGGTTGCCGAAGATTTTGCCGGGGCGGCCCTGATGCCAGTACTGGTCAGGCTCAGGGAGCAATACCCAAATGTAAAACTGGAAGTCCAATCCGGTCTGAGCAAGCCGTTATATCAGGCTTTTCAAGAGGGAAAGCTGGATGTAGCGCTGATTAAACAGCGTCAGGGTGAGCAGGACGCCTGGGGCTTGTGGCCCGAGCATTTGTCCTGGCTGGCGGCTAGCCACTGGCAGACCAAGCTCGATGACAGCCCTTTGCCGCTGGTGACTTTTCCAGTGGGAGGCTTGTATCGCAACGAAATGGCGCAGTTACTGGATGAAGCGGGCATTCAATGGCAACAGGTTTACAGCAGTAATTCCCTCGAAGGGGTACTCTGCGCCGTGGCGGCAGGCCTTGGAATAAGCCTGCTGCCCAGCCGTTTTATCAGGGCCCATGAACACCAGCTCATAAGCGGGCTGCCTACAGCGGCCGCCATGGAGCTGGCACTGCATCTGGCACCGGCAGCAGGGACCGAGCTGCAACAACTCGCCCGTGGAATAGGCCGTTATTGCGATGCGCTGGTGACGACCTAGCGCTTATCAGCTAGATTGCGGCACACCTTAACGCTATGCATCGGCGCGCGAGTGTTACTCGCTGCTTGCATCCGGTGCATCGCCGCCAAGGACGGTGCTGTAAATCGCACACACACGATCGGCATGCTCCTCGACCTGCTCCACCAAAAGCTGACCCACCTCGCCTGCCAACGTCAACCTATGGCTTTCATCGCGCAGATAGCAGTAGGCCTGAGTCAGGTGTTGCGCGCTAAGGTGAGGCAAGAGCTCAAGCTCAGACAACACCTCGAAAATACGTACATTATCGGACCAGATAGCCAACTCCGGATGCTCATGAGTATTGGCCAGCACCAGATACTGGGCGATAAACTCGATATCCGCAATCCCGCCTGGGCTATGCTTGAGATCGAAACGGCCCTCATCGACTTTTAACAGGTGGGTGCGCATCTTCTGACGCATCTCACGCACCTCTTTGGCCAGCAGTTCCTTATCCCGAACAATGGCCAACACATCGGCCCTCAACTCACTGAAACGCCCTGCCAGGCGATTATCACCAAACAGAAAACGCGCCCTGACTAATGCCTGATGCTCCCAGGTCCAGGCCTCTTCACGTTGATAGCTACCGAAATATTCAATTTCACTCACTAAGAGCCCTGAGGCGCCAGAGGGGCGCAGTCGCATATCCACCTCGTAGAGTTCCCCCGACGTGGTACGGGTCGAGAAGAGATGCAAAATACGCTGAGCCAGCTTGAGGTAGAAGTGGCCGATATCTATCGGGCGATCGCCGTTAGTCTGTAGAGCGTCAGGGTACTTGTCACGGGTGTAGTCGTGTAGAAACACCAAGTCCAGATCTGAGCCATAACCCAGCTCCAAGCCACCCGCCTTGCCGTAGCCGATCACGGCAAAGCCCATCTCCTCAGGAGCCAGATAGGGCGGCACGCCGTGACGCTTGCTTACCTGCTGCCAGGCGTGGAGAACCACCTGCTCGATAATCGCCTCGGCAAGGAAGGTCAGATGATCGCTCACCTGCATCACGGGCAATACACCGGTTACATCGGCGGCGGCAATCTTAAGCTGCTGTGACAACTTAAACTGACGCAATGCCTCCATCTGCTGTTCCATATCCTCTTCGGGCACCCGCAGCAGGTATTGACGCAGCTCGCTGGGATAATCATCAAGAGACGTAGTGTCATAAAGCTGGGCCGGATCGATCAACTCATCCAGCAGCATAGGGAACTTAGCCAGCTGCTCGCCAATCCAGGGGCTAGCCATACAGAGACTCACCAGCTGTTGGCGCGCACCGGGATTTTCAAACAAGAGTTCAAGATAGGTGGTGCGGGTCAAAATCTGATCCAACACCTTAGTCACTGGGATAAAGGCCTTAGTCGGTGTCGGCAGCAGAATAAGCTCCTGCAACAACCAGGGCATTAATTTATCTAAGGTTTCCCGGCCGCGGGGGCCTATGGTGCGTTTGGCGACAGTGGCGTGCCAAGACTTGAGGGCGGGCCAAAGCGCCTCTTCTTCCACACCATGTTCCTTGAGCAAGGCTTCGGCGTCTTCATCATCAAACAAGCTCCACAGCTGAGCCGTCCACAGCTCGGCCACCTCATCGCTCTCCTGGCCTCCCACTGTCTCCTTGAAGTAGCGATGGATCTTCGCCATCGCCGCCTCAATATGGGTGCGCAGCTCGGCCTCGCTCGCCATACCTAGGGCATAGCAGAGGCGCTGCCAATCCAGCAAGTTTTGCGGCAGAGTCTGAGTCTGTTGATCCCCTATGGCTTGCAGCAGGTTTTCTACCCGTCGCAGCATGAGATAGCTTTGTTTCAGCTCATCCACCGCCAGATATTCCAGTTGCCCCAGCTTATAAAGCGTATCGATGGCACCAAACAGGCTTTGTTGGCGCAGCGCCGGTTCACGACCACCACGGATCAACTGAAAACTCTGCACCACGAATTCGACCTCGCGTATGCCACCCGCCCCGAGTTTAATATTGTCTGTTAGACGACGGCGTCTGACCTCCTGAGTGATCAGCTGTTTCATCTTACGCAGGGATTCGATAGCAGAAAAATCGATATAGCGGCGGTACACAAAGGGACGCAGCATGTCGTGGAGTTCATCACTATAAGCGCTCCAGGGCCCCAATGCGCGGGCCTTGACCATGGCGTAACGCTCCCAGTCCCGGCCCTGCTCCTGATAATAATCTTCCAGGCCACTAAAACTCACCACCAAGGGACCACTTTCACCGTAGGGACGAAGACGCATGTCGACCCGGTAGACAAAGCCATCGACTGTGACCTGATTGAGCAGGTTGACCAGACGTTGCCCCATACGAATAAAGAACTGCTGATTGTCTTGGCTGCGGCGCCCACCTTGGGTATCGCCGTGTTCGGGAAAAGTAAAGATAAGGTCAATATCTGAAGAAAAATTAAGCTCACGGCCACCCAGCTTACCCATGCCTAAAATCATTAGCGGCTGAGGGTTCCCCTCACTGTCACAGGGAGTGCCATACTGCTTGCACATCTGGCCATAGAGCCAGTCGCGAGCGGCGATGATAAGGGCCTCGGCCAGCGCAGAGAGATCCAATAAAGAGTCGTTGAGTTCTGCATAGCCCAAAAAGTCCCGCCAGGCGAGACGCACCATCTGGCGATTACGGTATCGCCTGAGTATCGCCTTTACCTGCTCCTCATCTTCGGCGCCAGCCAAGATAGAATGCAGCTCTGTGCTGAAGCAATCGCGAGCGACATTGGCTAATTGCCCCTCGAACAGGCTAACAATCCAGTTGGGATGACGGCATAGCTGCTCGGCGACAAAATCGCTGAGACCAAAAATGGTTCTCAGCTCACGGGTCTGCTCCGGGGTCAGCTGTTCGGAAATATCCGGCCAGGACTCGACGAGGCGCTGCCAATGCTGCTCGGCAACCTGATTGACTTCATGGGGTAACGCTTGCTCACTCATGTTTTCCATCGCCAGAAAAATCCTTCAGCCTTAAACGGTCGACATATTATGTCATCGATGATATAGATAAGGTGTCAATGCAACTAAGCGGTAATCATCTTGGCATAAAATTGTCATCAATATTACTTGGGGGTATTAAAGATGGCTTTTTATCTTGCCCTACAGGTTACTATAACTCAGGTTACCGCTATATTATGCAAAGAAGTCGCAGACTGATCACTCATTTATCAGTCTCAATCTTAACTAATTTTATGGAGAAAACATGGCAGTGATGCTAATGCGTGTTCTCGCGCTGACCCTGGTCTTTGCCTTGACCGGATGTGGCGACGACAGGCCAGAGAAGATCGCCAAGTTTCAGCAGCTCGCCCAAGCAAGGGTCGACAACTTAGGCCAGATGCTCGACGGCGGTGAGCTGCGCAACGCCAACCTACTCAAGCAGTACGCCGATATCCTCGCCTCGCAAAAGCCCGATGTAGCACCTCTGTTGCAGGAGCTCTCCAAAGACGCCAGCAGCCAAGGGCCTATGTACAGCTCGCTCAAACGGCGTCTGCAAGAGCTGGGTAATGAGAGCAACTTTGTCGATCTGGATCAGCAGCTAGCCGAGGCGGAAAACCTCTATCAGGCCGCCGACCCTAGCCTGTTTAACGATATGCTGTCAGATCCGGTCAATGTAGTGGCCGACATGTCAGGTGGCGCCTTAGCCAGGGTAAATGCCATCAGCCGAGAGGCTGATATTCTCGCCAACGGCGGCGAAGACTTTGGCGCAGGCAGTCAACTGGTGGGAAACCCAGCCTATGGTAGCTGGCAAACCGGTAGCAACGGCATGTCATTCTGGGCCTGGTACGGCATGTACTCCATGTTTTCCAACTTGATGCGCGGCCCCGTCTACTACGACAGATGGTCGAGCCGCCGTAACTACAGCTACTACAATGACGTCGGTCGCTATCGTTACACCTCACCCAAACAGGCCAGTGCACAGAACCAGACCTATGAGCGCACTAAGAAGCAGTTCAACCGTCAGGGAAAGCAATTCGACAGCCCCTATGCCAAGTCTCGCTCAGGTTCCACCAGCTTGTCGCGTCAGAGTACCTCTACGCCTAAGGCAAGCACGGCAGGACGGGCAAGTAGCGGCAGTAAGTTCCGCTCAAACTACTCTAAGAACAGTAACTTCAGAAACTCCAGCAGTCGTACGACGCGCGGTGTTCGTCGGGGCAAATAAAGGATATTAAGATGACATTTTTTCAACACTACGGCCTGACCCAGGAACTGGCGATCATCTTGGCCATCGATCTGACCATCGCCATCATCTTGCTCACCGCCATGCGTTATATGCAAGGCTGGACCATTAAAGTCAACAGCACCCATGAACTGTCCGAGCGCGACAATTTCGCCTTCGGTATCAGTACCGCTGGCGCAGTGGCTGGCCTGGGGATTGTGCTCACCGGGGCAATCACAGGTGAAGCGGCCCAGTCCTACATGATGGAAGCCATCGGCATGAGTGCCTATGGTATCTTCGGCCTTATGCTTATCAAGCTTGGCCGTTTCCTGCATGACAAGGTGGCACTGAACGAAATTGATAAAAACGCCATGATCTTAAAGGGCAATATCTCGGTCGCCATCGTCGATGCCACCGCCGCCATTGCCACCGCCATCATTATCCGCTCTGTGCTGCTATGGGCCGAAGATCTCACCCTGGACACCTTTATCGCCATCTTCAGCGCTTTTGCTATCTCGCAGCTGATGTTAGTGCTACTTACTCGCCTGCGCGAGCGCAGCTTTGCCAAGCGCCATGGTGACACCTCTATGCAGACAGCTTTGGCCAAGGGGCATACGGCACTGGCCATTCGCCACAGCGGCTATATGCTCGCCATGGCCCTAAGTTTCAATGCCGCCAGTCACTTTATCGTCTTTATGCCGACGGCCTATGTCACCAACATCATCGGCTGGCTAACCTTCTCGGTGATCATGCTGGTCGCACTTTCGCTACTGCTGGCCTTAGTGAAAAAACTCGTGCTGGCCAATATTAATCTTGAAGATGAGGTCGAGCAGCAGCACAACGTGGGGATCGCCACCGTCGAGCTTGCAATCTGTATCGCCATCGCCCTGATACTCACCAGCCTAATGGCCTAAGAGCCAAACGCTTAATGCAATCGACAAACACTACAACGCCTGCACCTGCAGGCGTTAAATCATTAAGCTGGTTCGATGATCTCCTGCTGTTGGGGATCATGGCGGTGCTGGCTGGCTGCGGCCTTATCTACGAATATCTGCTCTCCCATTATGCCGGGCGCATATTAGGGGCATTAGAAGCCGCCATCTACACCATGATTGGCCTGATGATCGTCTCTATGGGCATAGGGGCCTTCGCGGCGCGCAAGATCCGCTGCGCCTTCACTGGCTTTGCGATGCTTGAACTCAGCGTAGCCCTGTGTGGCGCCCTGGCGATTCTCATTACCGCCGCCGTCATAGGTTTCGGCCAGCAACTACCTATCATCATCGCAAACACCATAGGTTTGCCGCCTGATCAGCTGCCTCAAGGGGGTTTCATCGGCACCTTGCAGAAACTGAGTGAGTACCTGCCCTACGTCTGGGGGGTACTGCTGGGCCTGATGATAGGCATGGAGATCCCACTTATCGCTAGAGTGCGACAGTCCTTGTGTGACCAACACCTGCTGCACAACGCGGGCACCATCTACGGCGCAGACTATATCGGCGCCGGCGTGGGGGCGGCGATTTGGGTACTCTTCATGCTGGCGCTGGATATCCAGCTGTCGGCTGCGCTCACCGCCAGCTTTAATCTGCTGGCCGGTTTTCTGTTTATCTGGCGCTTCTGGTCTAAGATCCGCTTTGCCAAACTCTTACTCGTCGGGCATCTGATGGCCACAGGCATCTTGTTAGTGCTAGCCATTCATGGCCCCAAATGGGATCAGGCGTTCAACAACCTGCTCTACAAGGATAAGGTGGTCTACGCTAAGGCGACCCGTTTTCAGCAGCTAACCTTTACCGAGCGTTTGCGGGGTAATCACCTGCCGCCCGTCTACTCCCTCTATATCAACGGCCGCCTGCAGTTTTCCAGCCAGGATGAACATATCTACCACGCCTTCCTGGTTCATCCGACGCTGGCCGCCAGCGCGCGTCATGACAAGGTGTTGATCATAGGCGGTGGCGATGGTTTGGGCCTAAGACAGGTGCTCGAGTGGCAACCCAAACAGGTGACCCTGATGGATCTTGACGCCGATCTGGTAAAGCTCTTCAAAGAGGGCGACCCAGAGATGCCTGAGCGGCTCGCAAATGCCCTGCTGCAACTGAACGGTAATGCCTTCGAGGATCAGCGCGTCGAAGTACTGATAGACGATGCCTTTAACGGTGCCGACAGGCTGATCGGGCGCGGCGAAAAGTATGACGCCATTATCGTGGATCTGCCCGATCCCAGTCATCCTGATCTCAATAAGCTCTATTCGGATCTCTTCTATCGCAAGCTCAAAGAGCTACTAAGCGCCGACGGGGCGATCTCAGTGCAGTCGACCTCCCCCTACCATGCGCCGCAAGCCTTTATTTCAGTGGGTAAGACACTGGAGGCCGCGGGCTTCAAGGTGCAGCAGTATCATCATAATGTGCCAAGCTTTGGCGAATGGGGCTGGAGCCTGGGCACAATAAAGGGCCAAGATGCCAGGCAGAGGCTGTCGAGCATGACGCAACTGCCCGTAGACGATCCCTGGCTTACACCAGGGCTTATCAAGGCAGCCTTTGAGTTTCCTAAGAATTATTATGACGATGCAGATAAAGTGAAAGTCAACGATATCGGCTCCATGCACCTGTATCGTTACCATCAACGTGCTTGGTCTGAGAGTGAAAACCTAACCCTAAACTGATGGAAAAATGGAACGGGAAAATAGCGCTTGACATATTATGTCGCAGTGCTATCTTTAATCGCAGACATAATATGTCAAAGAGGATAAATATGAACATTCACAACATTGCCAACCATCTCAATGAACTTGGCGACAATAGCCATACAGGCTTTCAGTTCGATTGCTACCCCATAGATGGTGACGTCGAAGTACTGCAAGTCAACATTGTGGGGCGCGAAGAGATCCCTGTGTTTGTATCGGTAACGGACAACCAAATCCTATGCATCAGCTACCTATGGGGCGAAGACGAAGTTAAGCAAGAACGTCGCAGCGAGATGTTTGAAACCATGCTCGAACTTAACATCCCTATGCCACTGTCCTCCTTTGCTAAGGTCGACGATAAATATGTGGTCTATGGCGCCTTGTCTGTGCAATCGAGCATGTTAGAGATAGAGCAGGAGCTGTCAGTTTTATCCGACAACTGCCTGGAAGTGATCGACGAACTCGCCGATTTCTTAAAGTAACAGCGAACCAATTTAGTCATGTAATGGCCCTCATCAAGAGCCGTGCCGTTACCCCAAAAGGAGTCATATTATGGGCATACTGAACAAGATCCTCACCGCATTTCGCGGTGGTGCCACCGAAGTTGGCCAGAGCATTGTCGACGCCAACTCAACACGCATCTTCGAACAGGAGATCCGTGACGCCGAGAAACACCTGACTAAGGCCAAGCGCGAGCTGACCGACGTCATGGCCAAAGAGATGCAAGCCAGCCGTGAGGTGGATCGCCTTAAGCGCGCCATCGCCGAACATGAAGGCTATGCCACTCAAGCGCTCGAAAAAGAAAACGAAGCCTTGGCACTAGAAGTTGCCGAGAAGATCGCCCAGTTAGATCAAGAACTGGCCGAACAGCAAAGCGCCAATGACAGCTTTAGCGCCCACGCGGCTCGTTTGAAAGATCTGGTGCGTAAGACAGAGCGTCAGTTGGCCGATTACCAACGCCAGCTCAGCATGGTCAAGACCACTGAAAGCGTGCAGAAAGCCACGGCGACGATCACAGACTCTTTTGCCAGCAGCAACTCTAAGTTGCTCAACGCCAAAGACTCTTTAGAGCGTATCAAGGCGCGCCAGCAGCAGTTCGACGACCGTCTCAAGGCCGCCGAAACCCTGGCCGATGAGAACAGCGACAAGTCGCTACAGGCCAAACTCGCCGAGGCTGGCATTGGCGAACAGAAGTCCAACGCCAATGCGGTATTGGATCGCCTCAAAGCACGTAAATAACACCTGCTAAATCAACCAATAGCACCTTGCGGCTCTGCCCAAGGTGCTTTTATACCTATAACAATATGTAAGTGATCATAAATAGCGCAGGAAAAACGCTTGAGAACAAGGCAGGACTTTTTGATAACGCATTATTTTACAATCAAAAAAGTAACCCAGTTATCGAACGTTTAAAAAGCTAGAAAGATCAATTATTTATTACGATTGGTATTCACCATTATTCATCGCACGAGGTCGCAAATGGGGTTTTTAAAAGGGCTTTTTGGTAAGAAAGAGGCGCCAAAACGCCAGCTCGATCACCCGAATCATTTACAAAAAGGCGATATTATCAGCCTGGATGACAGCTTCGCCCTGCCCGAGCAACTGCGCGGTCAACAGCTGAGGGTCGAAGGCGTCAACACCTACGAATATCAGCGCAAACAGATCTGCGAATGGGTACTCAAGGGACACGGCAGCGACACTCTCTGTCTCTCATTAGATGAAGACGACGAAACCTATCTGGCCTTCTCGATCAAACTGCCCCGCAGCCAGGTGGAGCAGATCTTCGATCTAGACGCCTTTAGCGAGATCTTCGAAGAGGATTGTCACGCCGAACTCGAGGTTAAAGAGACTCCATCTAGCCTCACGGGCTGGCTTAGCGAGCGCTATCATCAGATTAATTTTGCCCAGTTTGGCTACTTCCACCGAGCCGATTATCGCGGTATGCGTCCACCTCAAGATGAGGGACACACATCGGGCGAACCCTTCGAGAGCTATCTACTACTGGACGAAGATGAAACCCGCGCCGTCGAAGTCGAGGTCTATGAGGGTGGCGACACAGACGTTAGCCTGACCCTCTATCGCCCCTTGAGCGATATTCGCCAATATTGGCCAGCGCAGCTATAAACAACACAGGGCGGCGCCTACGCCGCCTTATCAGAGAGAGCCATAGCACTCTAAGGTAAGCCAATGACCAAGAATAAAAAATTGCTTCCCGAACAGTGGCAGCAGAATCAAAAAGCCGCCAAGGCTACTCAGGTTGCTTTCGATCTGGATGAGAAGTTTCAGTACTCTATTCGCAAAGCCGCACTGGATGCTGGTGTCAGCCCCTCGGATCAGATCCGCAGCATCTTAGGGCTCGCCACCACTAAACGCCCTAAGCGTCCGAGGCTCACTGTCTCCCTCAGCCCGGAAGATTACCAGTTACTCGCAGACAAATATGGCTTATCTGCCGATGAGCAGCTAGAAATAAAACGTCGTGTATTGGATGACCTGGTTCATTTTGTCGACGAAAACGAATAAGATCATGAATTGACGTTATTCATAGGCGACTCCCCGTGAGGCTAACCTTGGATGCCACAGCCTAAAAGGAATCGATTTCATGGCCGATAAAAAGCGCTGGTTACTGCCAATAGACCGCACCCCCACGCCCTTCGAATTGGCGATGATGCTACTGTCATTGCTATCGGTCATCGTAGTGTTAATGCTGACCTTCGCCAAGCTGGAAGATGAGACGCGCCGTCTACTCTTTTTTATCGATACCAGCATCTGCCTTATCTTCATCACTTATTTTTTCGTCAACCTGTTTCGTGCCGACAATAAACGCGACTACTTCAAACACCACTGGATCGATCTGATCGCCAGCATTCCCGCCATCGAAGCCTTGAGGCTAGCCAGATTCTTCCAGATCCTGCGGGTGATCCGCCTGATCCGCATGACGCGCTCCATCTTAATTCCTCTGATGCGCCAGCGTCAGGAGGCGACACTCGCCAGCCTACTGGTGGCCATGGTCACTATTCTCACCCTCTCCTCTGTCATGATCTTACTGGTCGAGAGCGGTGCACCCAATGCCAATATTCGCACGGCAGAAGATGCCATCTGGTGGGCCATGGTGACCATCTCCACCGTAGGTTATGGCGACTTTTACCCTGTGACCACCATAGGCCATTTCATCGGCGGTTTGGTAATAATCTGTGGCGTAAGCTTCTTTGGGGTGATTTCAGGTTATATGGCCTCTATCTTCATCGCCCCCGACAGCAAACAGCAACAGGAAACCCATAGCCAGCAGATGCGCGACGAGTTGGAAGTTGTGCTTCACAGGATGGAAAAGAATCAAGAGACACTGCTCGAAGAGATAGCGATCCTCAAGCAACAACTGGATGAGAAAGGTAAACCATAACAGGCGACTCCCATGCGAAAGTCGCCCATCTCTAAGGCATCAGGCCATTAGCGCCAGTAGGGCTGAACCTTCAGCGCCGAGCGGCGCGAATGCTCCATGGCAAACAGCAGGCTCTGCTCCTTGTTGTCCAACCAATCACCTATGTCACGCCCCAACTGTGTGGCAATCTCTCGCAAACGGCGGTAAGCGGCCAGGGTACGAATACCCAATACTAAGTCCTGCCATGGCGCCCGAAACTGATCCCGCGGTTTCTGCCGATAAAGCTCGCCATAGGCCACGCCCACAAAGATGCTCTCATCCAATGCCTTGGCAAAAGATTGATAATCTTCGCTGCTTAGCTCCGCATTAGATGGCATCAGCTCGACAATTCGCTGCCAGGAGGCTTCTTGCAGGGTATCGGCAAAGATCTGCAGACTCTGCAACTCATCGATCCGCACCTGTCCGGCATTGATTGCCATCAAGAGGCTCACCAGACGCACCTGCAGATGACCATAGGCCACATCCATCAACATGGCATCTATCTGCTGCGGGATCGCCATCTCACTCAGCTGCAAGTTCACCGCATCGAGCAGCCCCTCAGGCTCGCTCAGATTACCCAGCAAGGCGCCATCGTTATCTAACAGCTCACACAGGCTCAATCCCGGCTCGACGAAATCTAAGTGCGCCTCAACGGCAGCAAAGGCCTGTTGAAGGGCATCATCTAACAGGGAAAATTGCTCTAGAGTGCAGCGCAGCAGACGAATACAAGCCCGCAATCGATAACCCAATAGCGGCAATTGTGCCCTGGCCTCGCGGGACTCGAGTAGCATAGCTTCCAGCTGCTGCCAACGATCCAAACCGGTTTCCAGTAACGTCACCAGCGCCTGTTTCAGCGAGCCGCCCTGCGGCAGCGCGATAAACTCTAGGGTCTCAAGCTGCAAAGGACTGGCCATGGCCGCCAGACGATAGCCACGCTGCGCCTTACTGGCACGACCTAAACGCGCAGGGATCTGTTCGGTGACACGAGAGGCGAGACTCAGTAGCGCCTGGGCATCACCGGCCAGAAGTTCAAATTCCAACTCACAGAGAGGTTCGCTGATGCCCTGCGCCGTAATACTGCCGATATCCAGCGCCACTTCCACCAGACTCTCATCGATATAGATATGCCAACTCATACGGGTAAAATCGGTATCGAACAGGGACACCAGGCTTGCCTGCACCGCATCGATGTCGGCGCCTTGTGGCCAAATCGCTTGCGGAAAAAGCGATAAATTCACCTTTGCTTGATCGATATCAATATTGTACTCGGGGCGAGAATGCACCCCGCCCACCACTGTACCTGCGGTCTTAATGGTCTGTTCATAGGTGCCGTTGCGGCCACGAACACGCAGCCCCATGTCCCACTGCCTGAGCTGCAGTTCGGGGGTATCGTAGTAGCTATTCGTTAGATGAGTTGCGCCTTTTGCATCACTATGAGGTAGACTGTTTAGCAGTGATACCAAGGCTTCGCGTTTGTTTTCGGGGAAAAATAGTTTTAACTCTATTTCGGCTTCCATTCGCCAGCTGCTCACTTTTTTGATCTAAAATTCGGAACTGTAATGAATGTGTCATTATACTTTCATGAAAATTTCACAGTGTCATATTAGTGTCACAATAGGGCACTAGTATCTCGCATTGCAGTTTATATATAACTCGTTAGAATAAAAACTGTCTGTTTTTATATAAAAACGCAGTTTCAATACGCGGACGCTTGGGTTAACATGCGCCCGCATTTTCCAACAGTGGAATAACCTAAATAGGTACACGGCAATGCCAGTAAACTCTATTTTGGGCGTGTTTGCAAAATCGCCAATTAAACCATTACAAGATCATATCGACAAAGTGCACGACTGCGCCTCGATCCTTGTACCATTTTTTGAAGCTACTGTCGCAGGTGACTGGGACAAAGCTGTTCAACTTCGTAAACAAATCAGCCAAGCAGAACGTGAAGCAGATGAACTCAAGCGTGAGATCCGCTTAACTTTGCCCGGTGGCCTGTTTATGCCAGTTGAAAGAACTGACTTACTGGAGCTACTTACCCAGCAAGATAAGATCGCCAACAAGGCGAAAGACATTTCCGGTCGTATTATTGGCCGACAACTACTTGTCCCAGAAGCAATTCAAGAACCTTTTAATGCTTACCTAGCACGTTGCATCGATGCTGTCGCACAGGCTAAGCAAGCGATTAACGAACTCGACGACCTACTAGAAACAGGTTTTAGAGGCCGTGAAGTCGATCTCGTCGCAAAAATGATCGGTGAACTCGACAAAATTGAAGAGGACACAGACGATTTACAAGTCAAGATCCGTCGTCAGCTGTTTAGCATTGAAAATGAGCTAAACCCTGTGGATGTGATGTTCCTGTACAAGATAATTGAGTGGGTTGGAGACTTGGCAGATCTTGCCGAGCGTGTCGGTTCCCGCCTAGAGCTAATGTTGGCTCGCGTCTAAAAACAAGTTATCAAGGTATCAACATGGTTGATGTATTAATCACCAATGGCCCATGGCTGATCGCCATTGCGGCTGCATTTGGATTTTTAATGGCGTGGGGTATTGGCGCGAACGATGTCGCTAATGCAATGGGAACCTCAGTAGGTTCTAACGCGATCACCATTAAACAAGCGATCATCATCGCAATGATCTTCGAATTTGCCGGTGCTTACCTAGCAGGCGGTGAAGTAACCAGCACGATCCGTAAAGGGATCATCGACTCGGCTTACTTTGTCGACTCACCAGAGCTATTGGTCTACGGTATGATCTCTGCGCTTCTTGCTGCAGGTATCTGGCTGGTTGTAGCCTCAGCACTGGGCTGGCCAGTATCTACCACTCACTCTATCGTTGGCGCGATCGTTGGTTTCGCCGCCGTTGGTGTAAGTGCTGACTCTGTTGCTTGGAGCAAGGTATTTGGGATCGTCGGTTCTTGGGTGGTCACCCCGGCTATCTCAGGCTTTATCGCCTTTACCATCTTCCAAAGCGTACAGAAGCTGATCTTCAACACTGACAATCCGCTGGAAAACGCTAAGCGTTATGTGCCTTTCTATATGGCACTGGCTGGTTTTGTGATGTCACTGGTGACCATCAAGAAGGGTCTTAAGCACGTTGGTCTGCACTTTACCAATGTGGAAGCCTACTCACTGGCTGTCTTTATTGCCATCCTGGTTGGTCTTGGCGGCATGGTAGCCATCAAGCGTCTGAAGATGAGCAAGAGCGCCGATCGTCAAACCCAGTTTGGCAACGTGGAGAAGGTGTTCGCTATCCTGATGGTTGTGACCGCATGTTGTATGGCATTCGCCCACGGTTCTAACGATGTCGCCAACGCAATTGGCCCGCTGGCTGCAGTGGTATCCGTTGTAAATAGCGGTGGTGAGATCGCCAGCAAAGCTGAATTGGTATGGTGGATCTTACCTTTGGGTGCCTTTGGTATCGTCCTGGGTCTGGCTATCTTTGGTAAGCGCGTAATGCAAACCATAGGTAAAAACATTACCCACCTGACCCCAAGCCGCGGCTTTGCCGCCGAGCTGGCTGCCGCATCAACCGTGGTTATCGCCTCGGGTACCGGTCTGCCTATCTCAACCACACAGACACTAGTCGGTGCTGTACTGGGTGTAGGTATGGCTCGTGGTATCGCTGCGATCAATATCGGCGTAGTGCGTAACATCGTGGTCTCTTGGGTCGTCACCCTACCTGCGGGCGCGGGTCTGTCGATCATCTTCTTCTTCATGATTAAAGGGATCTTTAGCTAAGCTAAGCCCTATCATTGAGAAAAGAAAAAGGAAGCCTCAGGGCTTCCTTTTTTGTATCACATTGCAACGGATCTGTTTTGGGCAAGGTATCTGCCAGATGGCACTGATACTAAGATTAATTCCTGGTAACACTTCCCATGTTGGACTTGCAAATAGCTAGCTAAATCCCTAGCATGTGCCAATATTTCGCTGAAGAGAACTCAAAGTGTTAAGACTCCTATCTATCCTTGCAATGATGTTGCTGTCATCGTCGCTAATGGCGGCAGAGCAAACCCGTTATATCTCAGATAACGTCTACACCTTCCTCCACGGTGGTCCAGGCACCCAATACCGCATTTTAGGCAGTGTCGAAGCCGGTCAGCCCGTCACCTACCTGGGTGAGATGCAAAATGACTACGCCAAAGTGGTTGACCACAAGGGCCGCGAAGGCTGGGTCGATAGCAAGATGCTCGAATCAAGCAAGAGCTTCCGTGTGCAGCTGCCTGAAGTACAGGCCGAACTGGACAAGGTCAAGGCCGAGCTTGAGAGCGTCACTAACGAGAGCGACAGCAGCGCGCAGCTGATACGCCAGCTACGTACACAACTGGCCAGCGCCGAAGAAGCCCTAGCCAAAGCCTCGAGCGAGCGTGACAGCGCGACTCGTGAGCTGACCAAGTTAAAAAATGATGAGCGTTTCGAGCTGATGAAGCAAGGCGGCATGATCGCCGGTATTGGTGTGTTAATCGGCGTCATCCTGGTCTATCTGCCGCGTCCCCGTCGTCGCCAGAAAAACCGCTGGTAATTCTTGCCAGAAACAAACAAGCCAGGACCCAGTTCCTGGCTTTTTACTATCCAATCCAGCTCAATTCTGGGCGCCAATTAGCTGTGCTTTTATTCGCCACAGGCCCCATAAACAGTGGCCTCACGCGCCTTCTGGCCGGATGAGATCAAACAAAGGTCACATTCGCCCACACAAGAGTGTCCCTCGTCACATTTTGGATGTATAATCGGCGCGCGAAAGGCGCCAGATTGTATACAAAAATAATACTAAACGCCTGAAAACTTACCTTTTGTTCAAGCCAAAACTGTCCCTATTTAGGTCCAGGTGGAAGTGATTACTATGTTCAAAGCAAGTGAAGTTCTGACTGGTCGTTACGACTCAGCTACCCTAGATGAGCTATTTCAAGCGATCACCAACAACTATATTGTCGACGAAGAGCAATACCTCTCTGAACTGATTAAGCTTGTTCCCTCGAGCGACGACGAGATTCAGCGCATTACCAAGCGTGCTCACGACCTGGTGCACAAGGTGCGTCAATACGACAAGAAAGGACTCATGGTCGGTATCGACGCCTTCTTGCAACAGTACAGCCTGGAGACCCAAGAAGGGATCATCCTGATGTGTCTGGCTGAGGCCCTACTGCGTATTCCCGACGCCGCAACCGCCGACGCCCTGATCGAAGATAAACTTTCTGGCGCCAAGTGGGATGAGCACCTGAGTAAGAGTGACTCGACTCTGGTCAACGCGTCGACCTGGGGCCTGATGCTCACAGGTAAGATTATCACCCTGGACAAGAGCATAGACGGCAAACCAAGCAGCCTGCTAAACCGTCTGGTCAACCGCTTAGGCGAGCCAGTGATCCGTCAAGCCATGCTGGCGGCGATGAAGATCATGGGCAAGCAGTTCGTGCTTGGCCGCACTGTGCAAGAGGCGCTGAAAAACAGCACCGACAAGCGCAAGCTGGGTTACACCCACAGCTACGACATGCTGGGCGAAGCCGCCCTGACCATGAAAGACGCGCGGAAATACTTTGAAGATTACTCCAGTGCCATCGCGGCCCTGGGCGCGCAGCAATACGATGAGAGTGAGGCGCCACGTCCGACTATCTCTATCAAGCTATCAGCGCTGCACCCTCGCTATGAGGTGGCTAACGAAGACAGAACCATGACCGAGCTGTACGACACGCTCGTCAAGCTGGTCTCACAGGCGCGTAGCCTTAATGTGGGCGTCTCTATCGATGCCGAAGAAGTTGACCGTCTCGAACTATCACTGAAACTCTTCCAGAAGCTTTATAACTCAGAAACAGCCAAGGGCTGGGGTCTGCTAGGCATAGTGGTGCAGGCTTACTCTAAGCGTGCCCTGCCTGTGCTGTGCTGGCTCACCCGCTTGGCTAAAGATCAGGGCGATGAGATCCCTGTACGCCTGGTGAAAGGTGCCTACTGGGATAGCGAGCTGAAATGGGCTCAGGTGGCTGGTGAAGGCGGCTACCCGCTGTTTACCCGCAAGGCAGGCACTGACGTGTCTTACCTGGCCTGTGCGCGCTACCTGCTGTCTGACGCCACCCGCGGCGCCATCTATCCGCAGTTTGCCAGCCACAACGCCCAGACTGTGGCCGCCATTACCGACATGGCCAGCGATCGTCTGTATGAGTTCCAGCGCCTACACGGCATGGGCGAAGAGTTATATGACACCCTGCTAGCCGAGAGCGGCGTAAGCACGGTACGTATTTACGCCCCTGTGGGTGCCCATAAAGATCTGCTGCCCTACCTGGTACGTCGCCTGCTGGAAAACGGCGCCAACACCTCGTTCGTGCACAAGCTGGTCGACCCTAAGACACCGATCGAATCTTTGGTTGTCCATCCATTGACGACCCTACAAAGCTATAAAACCCTAGCCAACAATAAAATCGTTCAGCCCATCGACATCTTCGGCGCCGAGCGTAAAAACTCCAAGGGAATCAACATGAACATCATCTCAGAATCTGAGCCTTTCTTCGCCGCACTGGATAAATTTAAAGATCAACAGTGGTCTGCCGGCCCAATCGTCAATGGCGAAACCCTCAGCGGTGACACCATTGAGGTGAAGAGCCCGTACGACACCACACAGATCGTCGGCAAGGTTGCCTTCGCCAACAATCAAGCGGTAGAGCAGGCCCTGGCCAGCGCTCACAACGCCTTCGGCAGCTGGTGCTCAACCCCGGTTGAAGTGCGCGCCAATGCCCTGCAAAAGCTGGCGGATCTGTTAGAAGAGAACCGTGAAGAGCTGATCGCCCTCTGTACCCGTGAAGCGGGTAAGAGCATTCAAGACGGCATCGATGAGGTGCGCGAAGCGGTCGATTTCTGTCGCTACTACGCGGTACAAGCCAAGAAGATGATGGGCAAGCCTGAACTACTGCCTGGCCCAACGGGTGAGCTGAACGAGCTGTTCTTGCAAGGTCGCGGCGTATTCGTCTGTATCAGCCCGTGGAACTTCCCACTGGCGATCT
The DNA here is from genome assembly GCF_002215585.1 of Shewanella marisflavi. Classification (NCBI taxonomy): domain Bacteria; kingdom Pseudomonadati; phylum Pseudomonadota; class Gammaproteobacteria; order Alteromonadales; family Shewanellaceae; genus Shewanella; species Shewanella marisflavi. The sequence continues at coordinate 673,203 of NZ_CP022272.1, read as the reverse complement.
TCCTAGGTCAGGTCGCTGCGGCGCTAGCGGCAGGTAACACTGTGGTTGCTAAGCCTGCCGAGCAAACCTCTATCGTGGGTTACCGTGCGGTGCAGCTGGCCCATGAAGCCGGTATTCCGAAAGAAGCCCTACAGTTCCTACCAGGAACTGGTGCTACCGTCGGCGCGGCCATTACCGCCGATGAGCGTATCGGCGGCGTCTGCTTTACCGGCTCGACCGTGACCGCTAAGCGCATCAACCTGACGCTGGCTCAGCGCGACGGCGCTATCATCCCACTGATCGCCGAAACGGGTGGTCAAAACGCTATGGTAGTGGACTCAACTTCACAGCCTGAGCAGGTGGTTAACGATGTGATCTCCTCTTCGTTCACCAGCGCCGGTCAACGTTGTTCAGCCCTGCGTGTGCTCTATCTACAGGAAGATATCGCCGAGCGTGTGATCGACGTGATGAAGGGCGCCATGGACGAACTGACCATAGGCAACCCAAACTCGGTGAAGACAGATGTAGGCCCAGTGATCGATGCGACAGCCAAGGCGAACCTGAACGCGCACATCGACCATATCAAGCAGGTGGGTCGTCTGATCAACCAGCTGGAGCTGCCAGCGGGTACCGAAAATGGTCACTTCGTGGCACCGACTGCGGTCGAGATCGACTCTATCAAGGTGCTTGAAAAAGAACACTTCGGGCCTATCCTGCACGTGATCCGCTACAAGGCGGCCGACTTACCTAAGGTGATCGACGAGATCAACTCTACCGGTTTCGGTCTGACCCTAGGCATTCACAGCCGTAACGAGGGTCACGCCCTGGAAGTGGCCGACAAGGTGAATGTGGGTAACGTCTACATCAACCGTAACCAGATCGGCGCTGTGGTTGGCGTACAGCCATTCGGCGGCCAAGGCCTGTCGGGCACAGGTCCTAAGGCGGGTGGTCCACACTACCTGAGCCGTTTCGTGACCGAGAAGACGCGCACCAACAACATCACCGCCATCGGCGGTAACGCGACCCTGCTTTCTCTGGGTGACAGCGAGGATTAATCTCGCTCGCTAAGCGCTCTCGTTAAGCGACAAACAAAAAAGCCAGTGGACAACCACTGGCTTTTTTATTAGCCATCACAAGGGCTAAAAGAACTAAGAATAAGGACTAAGAATAAGGACTAAGTAGACGCCTAACTCAATACCCGATTCAGGCTGGCATAATGGGCATCCTGGGCCAGCAGCGTTTGATGATTGCCGCTAATGCGGATCTTGCCCGCTTCCATCAGGTGGATACAGTCCATCTTCTCCATGGCCGTCAGACGATGGCTAATCATCACCATGGTCTTATCCTTGGCGAAATCGAGTAGCAGCGCCATGATCTCCCGCTCGGTGCGTTGATCCAGCCCCTCGGTTGGCTCGTCAAGCAGCAGCAGCGGCGCATCGCGTAGCAGTGCCCTGGCGACCCCAATACGGCGACGTTCGCCGCCTGAGAGCTGCCTACCGCCCTCGCCTATCCAGTTATCCAGCGGCTTGTCGCCTTGGGTTAATGTTCCCAGACCGACACGCTCTAACACCTCAATTAACTTGGCATCGTTAGCGTCACGCCAGGCCTTACGCTCGGCGCGGCTGCCCTCGCCCACCTGCTCAATCTGCGCCAGGGTGAGGTTATCGCGCAAGGTACCGGCAAACAGATAGATGCGCTGACTCACGACAGTCATGGCACGGCGCAGTGCCTGCTCGCTATAGGCCTCAATGGGTCGGCCATCGAGTAAGAGAGTGCCCGACTCAGGCGTCCACTCCCGGGTGATAAGCGATAGCAGGCTCGACTTACCGCAGCCGGTTTGCCCGAGCAGGGCTACCTTCTCGCCCGGTTTCACCTCAAGGCTCAGTGCATCAAGCACCTTCTGGCCCGGCTGATAACCAAAACGCACATCCGCAATAGACAGCGCGCCGCGACTCGCCGACAGGTTGGCCTCTTCCCCATAGCCAATGCTGGGGCGACGCTCGGTAATATCGCTTACCCGCTCGGCTGCCTGTACGCAGGCCGACAGGTGCTGAAACGCGCCCGCTAGCGGCATCAACATCTCGATACAGGCCAGGGTCATAAACACCACCATCGCCAGCAGCGGCCCGGGCGGTACCTTATCCCCCACGCCATCGGCGGCGAGATAACAGATCAATACCAACGCCAGACCATGGCTTAGGATCAATAACGCCTGACTCAGGGCAGTCACCGCCGTCATGGTGGACTGGCTGGCAAACAGCTTGGCCTGGGCGTCATCCAGCTCGGCCCTAAAGCGCTTTTCGGCGCCAAACAGGGTCAGTTCCGCCTGACCTTGCAAGTATTCCAGCAGCAGCACCCGATACTGACGTCGGTTCTCCAACTGGGCGATCCCCGGTCTATGGCCCAGGCGATAGAAGACCAGCGGCAACAAAAACCACAGGGTCAGCAGCACGCTACACAGGGTCAGCGCCAGCTCACTATCGAACCAAGAAAGAAAGCCATACAGGGCGGCAATCATCAGCAGCGAGGCCAGCAGCGGCGTTATCAGCCGCAGATAGAGATGATCTAGGGTGTCGATATCCGCCACCAGACGATTGAGCAGATCGCCACCGCGCAGATGGCTAAGATCTTTGGCGCTCAATGGCATCAGCTTGCCCCAGGTCCAGGTTCGCAGCTCGGTCAGCAGACGGAAGGTGGCCTCATGGGTCGCCAAACGCTCACCATAGCGGCTGGCGGTGCGGGCAATAGAGAGAAAACGCACCCCACCGGCCGGCGTGAAATAGTTAAAGGCCTGAGCGGTCGCCACACTCAGTCCCGCCACGGCGGTAGCCGACAGGAACCAGCCCGACAGAGACAAGAGGCCAATACCCGCCATCAGGGTGGTCACGCTTAGCAGCAGTCCCACCAGCATCATCAACCACTGGCGCTTAAACAGCTTGATAAAAGGCAGCAGATGTTTCATTACGCCTCCTCCTGTCGATGACACAGGTCGCTAAACAGCCCGGGCTCAGCCATCAGGGTGTGGTAATCCCCCTGTTGCACCAGCTTGCCGCCATCGAGCACCCAGATCTTATCCATCTCAACCAAGGCATCCAGACGATGGGTCACCAGCAGGCTAGTGGCACCGAGACGCGCATCAGTCAGTGCCTGCATTACCGCCGCCTCGCTATGGCTATCTAAGCTAGCGGTCGGCTCATCGAGCACAAACAGCTTGGCCGACTGCCCAAGCGCCCTTGCCAGACACAGACGCTGCGCCTGCCCCACCGAAACCCCGGCGCTCTGCTCCCCTATAGGGTGAGATAGCCCCTCTGGCTGCGCCCTTACAAAATCGCCGATGCGGGCACTGTCCAGCAACTTATAGATGGCTTCATCCGTCATCGTCTTGCCCATGGCGACGTTGTCGCCAATGGTGCCGTGAAACAGCTGCGGCTCCTGCCCCAGCCAGGCAAGGTAACGGCGATAGCTCGCCCTGTCTAAGCTGCTCAGCTCTTCGCCATTGACCAGGACACTGCCGCGATAGGATAAGAAGCCCAATAGCATGTTGAGCAGGCTGGTCTTACCCGCCCCGCTCGGCCCGACGATGGCAACCTGCTCGCCGCTGGAGATCTCAGCCGTTATCGGCCCCAGCAACACCTGACCGTCCGGGCTTAACACCTCGGCCCCTTGCAGCTTAATGCTCAGAGGAGTTTCGCTGGCAAAGGTCGTTCGCGGCGCATCAACAGCCTCATCCCCTTGGTGATTAAGCAGTTCCATCAAAGCCTCGGCGGCGCCTATGGCTTGGGCCTTGGCATGATAGTGAGTGCCCATGTCACGCAGTGGCTGATAAAACTCAGGGGCCAAAATCAGTACGAACAGACCGATAAACAGGGTTAGGCCAGCACCATAATGACCAAAATCGAGATGGTCTAAAAAGCTAAAACCGAAATAGACGGCCAGCACGGCGATAGAAACGGCGGCGAAAAACTCCAGTACCGCCGAGCTGAGAAACGCCATACGCAGCACCGCCATGGTGCGGCTACGAAACTCCTCAGAGGCACTCTCAATCGCCTGCTGCTCCCTTGCCCCTGCATGGAACAGACGAAGCGTGCCTAGCCCCCTCAGCCTATCCATGAAGTGGCCGCTGAGGCGCGACAAAGCGCCAAAGTTCTTGCGATTAGCATCGGCGGCGCCCATACCTACCAAGATCATAAACAGAGGGATCAGCGGCGCGGTCGCCAGCAAGATGATCCCAGCCGCCCAGTTGATGGGAAATACCACGGCCAATATGGTCAGGGGAATGAAGCCCGCCAGCATCATCTGCGGCAGATATTTAGCATAGAAATCATGGAGATCTTCCACCTGCTCCAGCACGATACTGGCCCAGCTCCCCGCCGGACGCCCCTTGATAAACACAGGCCCCAGCTCCACCAGCTTATCCAGTACAGTCTGACGAATACGGCTGCGCAGCAACATGCCCGCCTTAAAGCTAATGCGCTCACGCCCATAGGCCAGCGCTGCTCGCAGCACTATCACAGCAATCAGGGCGATAAACTCGCTAGTAAAGGCTTCCCGCGGCAATTTTTCGATGATCAAACCGTGAAGCATGGTCGCCAGCAGATAGGCCTGGGCCACCAGAGCAAAGCCGGTGAGCACGCCAAACAGGACAGTTAAATTAAGATAGGCGCCACAGGCCGATTTTTGCTGTTTAAGCCAGCGGCCGAGGACTTTTTCGAGGGTTTTATCCATTGAGCTCCGTGCGTTATCAGGCAGGATACTAAGTTCTATAGAAGAGTATCGCAGGCAATCGCACAGGAATAAACCAATGGGTGGGGAATTGTTAGTAGGCTCACAAAAATTGAGCTAGATCAAAAAAACTGGGAACTCAGTTTTTATCGAGTTTGGTTTTTAAGGTGTCAGGTTTGTTGGATTTTGATGGATTTCATGCAGTCTTCATGTGACTAGGTTAATGACTGTAGCCACTACTGGGGGTTGTGTTTGCTAACTTTTTGAAGGTCGCACCTTCATATCATTGGAGTTTGTTTTTCTATCGTGATTGATGCTGTAATTGCACCCGTACCATTTCATTTTTCACGGAGTACGATGTTAGCGTTTTTCAACAAGTGTTCTGTGCAATCTTCTAAAGAGGTATCCCAAAAGCTTGCTATCATGTCAACAGAGTTTACGAGTAAATCTCGATGCAATTCTGGGGAATACGATTTACTGGTAAAAGGTAAGTCCGTTTCCGTGAGTACTGAATCACGAGGCAAGTACATTAATAACTTTTGGCCACTTTTTGTTTTTAACATCTTGTGGTTAAACGAAAATTTTGCGCCCATATCTAAGAGCTTAGATGCTTGAGTTACAGAACCAGTAAACCAGTGCATTATTGGTGTCACAGAAGAACTATTGGTATGTTCTTTCAAATGACTGATAACTTTGCTCTCAGCTTTCAGACTATGAATTGATAGTACTTTGGGGTTTTCTGAATTACACATTGAGAGAATATTCGAAAATATTTTTTCTTGAGTAGGAAGGCTATCAGAAAAGTTTTTTGAACCATCTAGTCCTACCTCACCAATTATGCGTGAGTCCTCCACGTAATAGGAAAACTTTTCAAAGTCTTTTGCTCTAGACGAGATCAGCTGAGGGTGCATTCCAAGTGCAGGAATAATTCTGTCTACTGTTCCTGACACCTTCAGATTCTTCAACCATGCGAGTGGTGTTGTAGTTACACCTAAAATAGTTACATCAGATAGCTGCGCACCAGGTTCACGCCCAAAAGTAGGTAACAAGTCATAATGACAATGAAAATCGACAAGTTTCGTTTTATTACTGAGCATAATATAAATTACAAAGTTTGTTTGATAGGTACATCTTTGACCAATTCATAGACTTCATTAAGCCCTCGGCGATACATATCGGCGATAGTACTCCACTCATCTTCTACTGTTGATAATGAACCTGACTTATGGATTTCAATTGCAGGATTGATCAACCCTTTGTTTAATTTATAACCAGCAAATTGCACGGAGAGGATATCTCTTGATTCAGCATAACCTTTTCCACTTTTTCCGGACTTAATTTCCGCTTTAGCGAAATCTGAGATAGCAACATATTGAGTGTCATCTGCAACCGCTGATTTTTTAAAAGCAGCTTTTCGTATGAGGCAAGGGAAGCAATACCCGCAGTTACCATTACCTCCAGCACCGCCTAATCTTTTCGCCTTATTACCATTATCCCATCGCATTTTACCCTGTGAAGCACAAGATAGCGTTTTAAAGGCATGCTCACTTAGCAACTTCTGGTTTAAACAATCAGACATCATCTCACCTTTAGTGCTGTGCCGGTAAGGATTTCGAAGGTCGATCCCCAACTCCAGATATTTAAATATATCATTAATCTTCGACATAAAATTTGGGTGAACAGTTTTCGTACTGTTAGCTCCAATTCTGAGCGGGTCCAGTGGTACATTTAGAGCTATAAATCCGTTTTCAGGAACAACAAGTTTACAAACACCTCCAACACCAGATGCCAAATACGCCCCCATGGCTAAAAATAAAAACGATCGTGAGCGCTGACTATTCTCTGACGCGATACTTTTATGCTGATCATCAATAACTCTTTTATTAAAAGAGACATTCCCCTTTATGTACTCCTTGAAGTAATCGGGGTATTCATTTTTAAGAGCAGATTCAATTAGGTTTTGATAATTCTGGGTACCATCAGCAGTATAATGGCCCATAAATATAGTGTTATTTTTTGATTCTAGTAAATCTATGGCTCCTATAAAGCTATCTAACCCACCGGACAAGAGCGATACAGCATTGATTTGTAGCTTTTCTTCTCTATCGCATTGTAATGGCTCTAAGGGCTTTTCTTCGGGCCTTGCTCGCAGAAAAATTCTCCAAAGGTCTCCTGTCAAAAAAGACAGAATGTCTTGGATATTTCGCCTAATAGGCTCCCATTCTTGTACGTTATTAACAGGAAAATAAATATCAAATTCTCGAGTCCAGCCATCCTGAGAGTTTTCCTTCCGGCTGATACGGGTGTCCGCAGCATAAATTAGAGCTGCGAGATTGAGTAACTCGGACGCATGAATATTTGGGTCATTGATAACCTTTTTTGCCCTTTTTACAAATGCGCCTACACCATACTTTGTATTTTCATGTTTATTAGGTAATACAAGGCTTAGCAATATGCTATCAGGATTGGATAGCTCAACTGTATCTTTGGAATCAATTAAACCAACTACAGAACACCGCTTCATTATTCATCCTCCACTGATGCTAAAATTTCAAAAACCTCGGAATACAGGTTTTCTATTCCCCCCACTAACTCTTCATCTGTCAAAGACAAATTTTCTGTCGGAAAGCTAGCTATAACGTCGTCAGCTCGTCCTTCGATATAGCCACTCAATTCACTTAATGCGGCTTGTAAATTCTCCGGAGATGCCTTTTGAGCAACCAGATTATTACAGATATCATTGATTATTCTGTTGGTTACACTTTTTCCAATGAAACAACTTAGACTGGCTTTAATTTGCTCGGAAGTTATAGCGTTTAAGTCTGTTACTCCAAGTGTAGTGGTCATTTCAACCACTGTTTCAGCATAAGAAACTCTCACTACCGCATCAGGAATGCTGCTAGTTGAAACTTCACAAATTTGATCCGCCACTCTGAGTAAGAGCTGATCAGCAGACTCGTTTCCTTGTAGCGCTAAGTTAAGGTTTTTCGCTACAGCCTGAATGCCATTTTGAGCAACATCACTTAGAAAAGAAACAAAATTACTAGCAGCTCGTGGAGATGCTCCCATTCGCTTAACAGCGGAAGACTTTCCACCTGAACTTTTAACGTAACGGCTGATTCCTTTCTTCATAGAACCAGTGTTACCTGTCCTCAGATAGTCATTTATACCGCTTCTCGCGCTCTGAAACCTTCTCCCCTGCTGAGGCTTGATTTGTGGCTGTTTCAGCTGCTCAGGTTTGTTATTTTGACCATCATTTTTATCATCACCTGTACCACCGCCTTGACCTTCAAGCCAAGTGGGTACAAGAGGGTTATTACTGTTAGGCCCTGAGTTTGTCGTTGACGTTCCCATACTTCCTTAATTCCTTTTCAATGTCGTATTGACCACCTTGGCTAACATGGCATTTTCTGTAGATTGTGACCACTTTTGAAGCATTTCATCTAAATATGATCTTGCATCTGGCGTAAGATTCACTCCATCCCATCCAACTGGCGCCCAAGTTCCTAGCTTGTTTTCAGGAAGGGCATTTAGTGTTTGAAGCAGCTTCAACTGTAAATGATTAAATCTCTTACTTAGCTCCTGCGCTCCTGCAAAACCCGGCGGAGATTTAACTCCTGCGTTGGAGGAAATTTTATCTAGTAATACGTCCATGACATTTTCAGCATCATCATCACTAATCTGCTCCAAGAGCTTTGTCGCTGCGGCTACCTCAAGCTTACTGCCGAGCAATATTCGTATTAACCGCTCTACAAGCTCGCTTCCTTGAGATAGCCCTATGTATTTAACCTTTTCTCTGGTTAAAAATAGATAAGGAGTCAAATCAACATCACCAAGTTGGGGTTCCATTCTAACCCACTGCGATAACCAGAAGTCGTTCTCTATATCAAAAATAGGAGCGACTTTTGCCTTTATCACCTTATCTTTAGCGTCAGGATCCGTTTCTTGAGGCTCTATATTTTTCTCTTGCTCTCTTAATGCTCTTGAAACCCCTTCATCACCGTTTAAACTATCTTTTCTAAGCTGCTCGTATGCCTTTTGATTAAAACGTTCAAGTATCATCAGTTTTATAAGCACGGAATCTTTTATAGCATCTTTATAACCTGCACCATCAGCGACAAGAATCCTCGTCATAAAAGCATTCAAAAAACGCTTGATTTGACGAGGATTCCCCTTAGTTCCATCTGTCAACACAGGTGCAATCTGCGATGCCATCAGAAATAACTCTTTGTCTTCACTTGAGAGTGTTTTGCCTGTAAGTTCCTCAATTTTTTGTACGGAGATAGCGCTTTTTTTCCATGGTTCCTTCAGAGATTGTCTTGCAAAAGACAAAACGCTCTCAAATTGAGCCTCATCAGCCTTCAACACATTTTGGGAAATTAAAAGAGAAAGGTATATAGACGTCTCATTTTCACTAAGTGCAGGTATCCGGAATGGTACTTGGATTAGCTTTTCTAGATAATTTCTCGTGTATGCTGCACCACCTACTTCTTCGGACAATTTAGGAAAATGTCGCCTAACAGAATATTCGATCATCGTTTCATCAGCAGCAACGATAAAAGCAGTATTAGGCATGAATAAAAAGAGCTTCATTGCCTCTAAAGTCGCAATGGCTGTTTCAGGTAAGCAACGGTCTAAGTCATCCACTAAGACAACAAGACGCTCAATTTTTGCGGCTTTAAGTAATTTATTATATTCATTGCGAAAGTCAGATATTTCTTTAACAACGCGCTTGGCTTTAGGTTTCCCAATTACGTCCTGTAATGCTGATAGGCCACTTTCAATGTCGTCTTTGCTAAGGTTAGTTACTGATTCCTTTAATTTATCTAAACCTTGGCTAACATCCTGAATAGCAGAAGGTGTCGGAATACCGCTGAAAACAGTAGCTCCCCAGTTGGCAACAGTTTTAAATGACTTGAACCAATCAATTCGGTCAAGAAAGTCATTAGCCTGCTGTTTAAAGCCCTCAACCTTTCCTCTTTTCTTTATTAAATCAGAGGTGATTTGCTGCATTAAGGCTGTTTGAGCGTCTTCAAGACCTTGAAATAACCAACTGTTAAACCGTATACATACTGTCGATTCGTCATCTTGGTAGGAATTTTCAAGCATGGCTAAGATGCTAGACTTTCCAGCTCCCCAATCCCCATGAACACCAACAGAAACAGGTAAGCGACTAGTGTCTGACAATAATTTAATGATCGCAGAACTAATCGCTTGGTAATTGAGTAAATCAACCTTTGATTCATTATCAGGCCAAAGCATCCTTCGCTCCTTTTACTATTATATTTCCTTGATAATTGTGGCGTTTGTACAAAAATTAAACCCCACAAAGTTTAAAATGAAGGCTAGATACCTCCGGCTACCCGATTACATTTTTTGTAAATAAATGGGGTCAGAGTTAACTTTATAAGGGAGTTGATTGGCGAGTGGAGATTGGCTTTTCCATTCCCTGAATGGCGTGGTCGATGTTTGATTCGAGTAGGCCTAGCTCTGTCCTTAAGTGGTGATACTTTAATCTATCTTGTTAGTGGCTATCAACATGTTATGTCACATATTTGCCTGTTTTTTCTCGAAAAATAATAGCTTGTCTTAGGGAAAATTCAGTGAGGTTAAATCGAAGAGACGTTGGATACCCAGTGTAGATACGACTGTGACCTTCGGTTTCAGGGATGAAACCGTAGAGCGGCCAGGGATGGCGCACAGCGTGTCACAGGCGTATCTGCACATAAGCGAGCCGCAGGCTATTGATAACAGTGATGGATTGACCATCGACAACCTATAAAACATAGGCTTCAGGTTGACGTTATAACCTCTAAGAAATACACGTACGTCGTTCCTTCACATCCTTGTGATCACGACATTGGTACTTCCATGTACAGCACCCGCCGGTAGGCGTTAGATAGCCATGAAGGGTCGACCTTCAAACTCACTCAACAAGTAAGCATGCCACCAAACGCTACTCGCGCCAAATACCGCCAAATCGAAGAGACGTTAGATACCCAGTGCAGATACGACTGTGACCTTCGGTTTCAGGGATGAAACCGTAGAGCGGCCAGGGATGGCGCACAGCGTGTCACAGGCGTATCTGCACATAAAGCCTGCGGCAGGCAATAAGTTTCCATGAAGGGTCGACCTTCAAACTCACTCAACAAGTAAGCATGCCACCAAACGCTACTCGCACCCAATACCGCCAAATCGAAGAGACGTTTAGATACGGGTGTAAGCACGCTTTTGGCTCTCGGCGGCATAGCCGCCGCCGTGAAGCCCACATGGAAGTGCTCGTGGCGGGCCAAAAGAGTGCTTGCACATTCCCCGCCAGGCAGGCGTTAGATAGCCATGAAGGGGCGACCTTCATACTCACTCAATAAATAACCATGCAACCAAACACCTATCAAACAAAGAGATAGGATATCTCGATGGACAGCCCCCCGCCGGGGAGGCGTTAGATAACCTTGAAAATACAGCCTGCAAATCCACTCAACAAATAAACATGCCACCAAACGCTACTCGCACCCAATACCGCCAAATCGAAGAGACATTGGATACCCAGTGTAGATAGGCCAGTGAGCTTCCGTGACATGGATGTCACGGCAGAGCCTACAGGGAACGTACTTGCGGCGTCTCACAGGCGTATCTGCACAAAAGCGAGCCGCAGGCTATTGGTTACAACTCAGGTTAACGCTACAACTAAGTAACTAAACTCAAACTACAACTAATGTAGTCAACGGTAACAAGGCTAATTTGCCGATTAGCCCAAACCGGCTAACTTCCCTTCTCACAAGCCCCCAACTTTCTTGGTAAAGTTAAACTCACCACGCATCCCTCCTTCCAGGAAAGATCGGCGTGATCGGCGCAATTATCTATGGTGAACTTGCCCTTGTGCTGACGCATCACGTCGCAGCAGATGGCAAGCCCCAGCCCCAGACCGTCATCCTTGGTGGAGTAGAAGGAGGCCATAAGATCCTGCGCCTTACCCTTGAGGCCGGGGCCATTATCCACCAGCTTGAGGATGACCTGTTGCTCACCATAATCAAGGCTGAGTAGCAGCCGCTTCTCCCGCTCTGAATGCATCTCGGCCATGGCATCGAGACTGTTTTTAATCAGATTCACCAGCACCTGATTCAGGCCGACGCTATCGCCGCACAGACGATAGGGCTCTCCCTGAACCTCCTGAGTGAGGACGACTCCCTGCTGCTGAAACTCGCGGCGAAACAGCGCCAGAGTGTTGGTGACCAGCTCATCGAGGGACAGCTCTTCATACTGGGATTTACGCCGCTGAAGCAGACCTCGAATGCGGTGCACCACAGCGCCTGCCCTAGTAGACTGAGCGTTGATCTTGGCCAGCAGCTCGTAGAGCTCTGAGTCGGCATCACCATGACGGTTAAGCTGCATCATGCCGCCTTCGCTGTATTGGGTAATGGCGGCGATAGGCTGGTTCAGCTCATGGGCCAGACCCGAGCCTATCTCGCCGAGGATCGCCGCGCTCTTCATCCGCTCTACCTGCAGCGCCTTGTCCTTAAGTTGGCGCTCGGTGTCGATCAAAAAGTCACTCTTCTGCCTGAACTTATATTCCAGCCAGAGGTGATAGACGGTGGACACCAGAAACAGCATTAGAAACGTCAGGCCCCACTCCTTGTTCTTCTCCATCCACTTCAATACCGTATGATGCAGGGGTGGCGGTGGCGCCTTGAGTTGTAACTCTTTGAACAGCTTAATCACCCTAAGCTGACTGATGGGGGCGGTCCAACCCAGCGTCTTGGCCTGAATGGCGGCGGGATGATCCGAAGGCAAGGCAAACAGTGCCTGGGTGATCTTCTGAGTAATGGCCGAGGGCACGGTATCGGCAGCGGCAAATGACCAGTTAGGATAAAGCTGGGTACTCACCAAACACTCATAGCCCGCGGGCTTGGTGGGGTGGATCACCCGAAAATCCTCCTTGTTTACCAGCCCCTCCTCAATCATCTCCTCCAGAGTACAGAAGGGGGTGATAGCGGCATCGACGGTCGCGTCGCGCACCTGATAGACGATGGGCTCTAAGGGAAAACCCAGAAAGCGCAGCGAGGCGAAGTAGTTCTCAGGGTTATAACCCATCTTATGCAGCAGACCTATGGCGGCCTGATAGCCCCCCAACGCCTGAGGGTCACTGGCCACCAGATGTTTGCCTTCGAGATCTTGCAGGGTATAGATCTGACTATCGGCGCGCACGATAATGGTGGAGCCGATGGCAAAGGTGGCACCGCCATGCATGTGGCTCTTCATGGTCGCCAGCCAGGAAAGCGGAAAGTTACTGCTGAGGTTTAAGTATTGCCCAGGGTTGGTGACGATAAACTGCAGCTCATGGGCCAGCAGTTGGCGGCTCATCTCATCGAAATCCACCGGCACCACCTCAAAATGGGTGCCAGGCACCTCTTGAGAAAGATAATCCATCATGGGCTGCCAACGTTCAATTCCCTTCTGCACCCCGTGATTAGCCAATACCCCGACTCTGAGATGGATAAGATCCGCGCGCTCTTGCTTGCCCTCTTCGGCGCTGGCGCTGGAGCTCAGTAACAGGCAGGGCACAAACAGGCTCAGCCAGCCAGTGCACAGACAAGATACTAACCATTTACCTAATTGCCTTTTCATCGCGCGCCCAATCACTTAATCCAAACCCTACTCTAAGCAAGAAGCCCACGCTTTGATGTGAAGCGGTGCAAACTCCCTCTAGGGCCTCCATCAGAAAATTATCATTTAGTGATCTGTCTCAAAGGCCCAAACGCCATTTTTGCCGCTTGCCCATCAAGGCGCTAGGCTAGATGCAACTGACTCAGGAGATCCCATGTCACAACCTCAGCCCCTCTACTTGGTCGACGATGATGAAGCGGTGCTCGATTCGCTCAGCTATATGCTGCGCCAGTTTGGCTACCAACTCACCACCTTTGTCTCTGGCCTGCACTTCTTAGAAGAGGTGGATCTGAGCCAGCCAGGCTGCGTCATCCTCGACAGCCGCATGCCAGCCATTAGCGGTCAGGCGCTGCAACAGGAACTCCTGGACCAGCAAAGCCCACTTGGGATCATCTTTCTCACCGGCCATGGTGACCTGCCCATGGCGGTCAACGCCTTTCGCCAGGGCGCCTGCGACTTCTTCCAAAAACCAGTCTCGGGTCAGGCCTTGTCGGCCGCCATCGACAAGAGCATGCTCCACAGCCAGAAGGCCTTCGAGGCGCTACAGCTGAGTCAAAACCTAGCCACCCTCAGCGAGCGTGAACATCAAGTTCTGGAACTGTTGATTCAAGGTAAAACCAACAAGCAACTTTCCGAGGCACTCTATTTATCGCTGCGCACCATAGAAGTGCACAGATCTAACGTAATGAAAAAGCTCAAGGTACACAACCTGGCAGAGCTGGCAAAATACAGCCAAATCTGACACTTAAGATGCACTTGCTGACTTGTCACTCGGCTCAGCCTGGCTGTTAGCCCTGGCCTTTATCACCCAGCGGTTCCCCCTCCTCATTGCCTCTACGCGAGAGTGAAGATCACACTTTTTTTACATTCGCGCTAAAAATCGTTGCGCCAGATCACGCCACCTCAGCCTATGTGGTTTACCACAATACCCCTGTATTTCATATGGGATAACAATGGCTCAGACCTCCTGCGGGAGGGAACAAAAACCAATAACAGTGTGTGATTTCATCTGCTCAGGCAGATGAAGGAGGAAACCATGATAGAGCTTGATAGACGAACGTTTATTAAGGGCGCCGGCGCAGGGGGTGCAAGCTGTGCGCTAGCGACATTATTACCCGGTTCTTTAGCTGCGCTGGAGCAGAAACCCTTAAAAGGGGTGGGCAAGGAAGTCGCCAGTATCTGTGAAATGTGTTCGACGCGTTGTCCCATCTCGGCACGGGTCGTCGATGACAAGAATGTATTTATTAGCGGTAATAAGGCAGCCAAATCTTTTGGCGGTAAAGTCTGCGCCCGAGGCGGCGCCGGACACAGCCTGCTGTATGATCCACAGCGTATCGTTAAACCGCTTCGCCGGGTCGGCGAGCGCGGTGAAGGCAAATGGGAAGAGATCAGCTGGCAAGAGGCCTATAAGACGATCGCCCTGAAGCTCAATCAAATTAAGCAAGATCATGGCCCAGAGGCCGTGGCCTTCTCCTCTAAATCTGGCTCACTCTCAGGCCACCTGTTCCATTTAGCCAAGGCCTTCGGCTCACCCAATACCTTTACCCATGCCACTACCTGCCCGGGTGGTTATGTGATTGCCGCCAAGGCGATGTTTGGCACTAAGGTGAAGCGTGACTTAGGCAACTCCAAGTACATCATCAACTTCGGCCACAATCTCTATGAAGGGATCAACATGTCCGAGACTCGCGGCATGATGAAGGCCCAGATGGATAAAGGCGCCAAGTTAGTGGTATTCGAACCACGCTTCTCAGTGGTCGCCGACAAGGCCGACGAATGGTTTGCCATACGTCCGGGTACGGATGTCACAGTCGCGCTGGCCCTGTGCCATGTGCTGATCTACGACAACCTTTACGACAAAGCCTTTATCGAGCGCCATGTTGAAGGATTCGATGCCTTCGCCAAGGAAGTCAAAGCCTACACCCCAGAATGGGCCGAAGGGATCAGCGACGTGCCAGCCAAGGACATTCGCCGTATCGCCCATGAGTTTGCCGCCAAGGCGCCCCATGCCGTAGTGGACTTTGGTCACCGCGCCACCTTCACCCCAGAAGAGTTTGAGATGCGCCGCGCCCTGTTTGCCGCCAACATCTTAATCGGCAACATTGAGCGCAAGGGCGGTCTCTACCTGGGTAAGAAGGCTAAAACTTACAACAAGTTTGCCGGTGACAAGGTTGCTCCAGGTCTAGGTAAACCCGGTGTCGAAGGCATGCCTAAGCCACAGGCCAAGCGTATCGATCAGGTAGATGAGCAGTACGCCATGATGTGGTCATCTGGCGGTATCTATCAAACCATTCTCGATGCCACCTTAGAAGCCAAACCCTATCAGCTTAGAGCCTGGGTGATGAGCCGCACCAATCCGATGCAGACCATGACAGACAGAGCCTTGGTGGTTGAGACCCTGAAGAAACTCGAGTTTGTGGTCAGCTGTGATGTTTATATCAGCGAAACGGCGGCCTACGCCGACATCATTCTCCCCGAGTCCACCTATCTGGAACGGGACGAAGAGATCGCCGACAAGTCAGGCAAGAGTCCGGCCTACTACGTGCGCCAACGTGTGGTTGAGACCATAGGCAACACTAAGCCAAGCTGGCAAATCTTCAAAGAGCTAGGCCACGAGTTGGGGCTAGGCCAATACTTCCCATGGGAAAACATGGAAAGCCTACAACTGCTGCAAGTCGATCGCGACGTAGCACGCTTTAATGAGATCAAGCAAAAGGGCTATGTCAGCTACGGCAAGCCATTGATGCTGCGTGAACCCGCCATGGTAGCAGCGTTCGTGAAGCAGTATCCCAATGCTAAGCCCACCGATGACGATGGCACCTATGCCAACGCCATGAGCTTCAAGACCCCAAGCGGCAAGATTGAACTCAGCTCAGACAAGGTCGAGCAGATGGCCGCCGGACGCGGAGTCATTAAGTATCGTCCAGTCGAACTCAAGCAAGCCAACGAACTCTACTTTATTCAGGGCAAGGTAGCGGTGCACACCAATGGCGCCACCCACAACATTCCCATGCTGGCCAACCTGATGTCTGACAACGGCGTGTGGATCCACCCTATCACCGCAGGACGCTTAGGGATCGCCAGCGGCGATAAGATCCGCCTTACCAGCAGCGTCGGCAGCGAAGAAGGTACCGCCCTGGTCACCCCAGGTATTCGTCAGGATACCGTGTTCGCCTACATGGGCTTCGGCTCCAAAAATAAAGAGCTATCCAGAGCGACCGGCAAAGGGGTTCACTGCGGTAACCTACTGCCAAACAAAACGGCGCCTGTCTGCGGCATGAATATTCACACTACTGGCATCACGCTAGCGAAGATCTAATAGGAGTCCAGTATGAGTAAAAGATATGTAATGGTGCACGACGAGAATCGCTGCATCGGCTGTCAGGCCTGTAGCGTCGCCTGTCGCAGCGAAAACGGTACCCCAGAAGGGGTCACCCGTCTGCAAGTGCGAGTCGAAGGCCCCTTTGGCGATGCCCCGCACCTGCACTTTAAATACAACCGCGTCTCCTGTCAGCAGTGT
Organism: Shewanella marisflavi; assembly: GCF_002215585.1. Classification (NCBI taxonomy): domain Bacteria; kingdom Pseudomonadati; phylum Pseudomonadota; class Gammaproteobacteria; order Alteromonadales; family Shewanellaceae; genus Shewanella; species Shewanella marisflavi. The sequence goes on along the minus strand of NZ_CP022272.1, from coordinate 656,318 downwards.
GAAAACGCGCCCTGTGTCACCGTCTGTCCGACAGGCGCGGCCTATGTGGGCGAAGATGGACTGGTCTCTATCAAAGAAGATAAGTGCGTCGGCTGTATGTACTGTGTGGCGGCCTGTCCCTACAAGGTACGTTTCATGAACCCTGAAACCAAGGCGGCCGACAAGTGTAACTTCTGTAAGGATACCCGCCTGGCCCGTGGCGAACTGCCAGCCTGCGTGACCGTGTGTCCCACCGATGCACTCACCTTTGGCGATGCCAACGATCCAAGCAGCGAGGTGGCCAAACTGATCAACACTAAAGCGACCTATCAGGAGAAGACCCATCTGGGTACCAAGCCCAGGGTTTATCGCATTCCAACTAAACGTGGGGGGATACAGTCATGAACAATACCTGGGGCGATATGGCGCAATATGATCCAGTCACCTGGAACTGGATTATCGCGGTCTACCTGTTTATGGCAGGCCTCTCGGCAGGCTCCATTCTGATCGGCATAGGTCTGCGCTGGTACAGCAAAGATAAGTCGGTAGAGAGTGCAATATTAAAAGCGGCGGCGATTATCAGCCCAGTTGCTATCTCTGTCGGTCTTGCCTGCTTAATATTTGATTTAACTAAGCCGTTTGATTTCTGGCTTATTCTAATCAACTACAACTTGAGCTCGGTAATGTCCATAGGGGTGCTGGCTTTGTTAGCTTACTCACCCATAGGGATCGCCTACTCCTTAATTGTGTTGCGAGATGAGCTGCCTAAGTGGAAACTGGGCTTCCTAGTGCCAGTGGCACACGCTTTAATGCCATTTAGAAAGGCGATGGAAGTGGTGTTATTTGTGCTCGCCATTGGTGTCGGTGCCTATACAGGCTTCCTCATCTCGGCGATGAACGCCTACCCTATGTTAAACACGGCTGTGCTACCGGCACTCTTTTTGGTATCGGGTCTGTCTGCAGGCGCCGCAGCCAACGCCGTTGGCGCGCTGCTGATGTTTAACACTCACCCCCATGATGCGAATCTGGGCAAGATGCACGGCCTGGAACTGCCCGTGATGCTAAGCGAGATCATGTTCCTGTTCATGCTGTTCTGCGCCCTCTACTTCAAGGGCGGTGCAGCTGCAGCGGCGCTGGCGTCACTCACTACAGGTGTGTGGGCAAGTGTCTTCTGGGTCGGTGTGGTCGGTATCGGTTTTGCCATCCCACTGCTCACCATGCTGATGCCATCACAGACGCGCCACAGCAAGGGCGTAATGATTGCGGTGGCTTGCTGTAGCCTCACCGGGGTGCTGGCGCTGAGACACTTTGTGCTCTACGCGGGTCAGAGCTATATCAGCTAAGGAAGTTACGAAATTCATCTCCACTAACGCAAAAAGCCCAGCAGATGCTGGGCTTTTTATGGTTCTTCGCATATGTTGTGCGAGCGATTACTCGTCGTCTTCGTCGAACAAGTCGTCATCGCTTTCGCCAGCCGTATCACGCTCGGCGCGCCATTTCTCGGCGGCAGCTTCTTTATCGGCAAGCGCCTGATCACGCTCGGCGCGTTGCTTGGCGCGGCGCTCGTTGCGCACCATCAGGTTTTCAACGATACCTTTTAGGGTCTCATCGCCCCAGGCGGTCGCCTCGGCTTCAGTGGCAAAGCCAGTTTTTGATTTAGTCACCACTGTCTTGCGCGCCGTCATACGACGAGTCACTTCAGCGGTCCAGCTACCTTCGGCTTCGATCACGCGAAGACCGTATTTCTTTTGTTGTGTCATGTTAATTTCCTAATTCGATCTTCGAGTGCAAACTTGCCGCTCATTGAGGGAAACAGTCGATGAATTTATCCACTGTCGTCAGAAAGGCGGCTATTGTAGTCTCCTCTGGATAAAACTCAATCATTAGCGCGCACAATTCGCTAAAAAAGATCCCTCTAACCAGGCGCTAACAAGCATAAAACCTAGCACCAATCCCCGCCCTGGCCCTACGGCGATCAGGCGAATTAAATAGCACTTTAGCCTGTCTTACTGTAAGCTGCACGCCCGCCAGTGCACTTGGCCCCGTATTTTGCTGCCCTTTGTAGCCCAAGAGACCCATCTATGAGTTTTACCTCCCTAGGTTTATCCGCCCCCATTTTAAACGCCGTAACCGAAAAAGGTTATCTGACGCCGTCCCCCATCCAAGCCCAGGCAATACCCGCCGTCTTGTCAGGCAAGGACGTGATGGCCGCCGCGCAAACCGGGACAGGCAAGACCGCAGGCTTTACCCTGCCGTTACTCGAGCTACTAAGCAAGGGACCACGTGCCCGCAGCAAACAGGTACGCGCCCTGGTGCTCACCCCTACTCGCGAATTAGCGGCGCAGATCGCCGAAAGCGTTACCACCTATGGAAAGCATCTGCCTCTTCGCAGCGCCGTAGTGTTTGGCGGTGTCGGCATTGGGCCGCAGATCAGTCAACTTAAGCGCGGCGTCGATATCTTGGTAGCCACGCCAGGTCGTCTGTTGGATCTCTACCAGCAAGATGCTCTTAGCTTTAGCCAGCTGGAGGTCTTAGTCCTGGACGAAGCCGACCGCATGTTGGATATGGGCTTTATTCACGACATTAAGAAGATCCTGGCCATCTTACCGACCAAACGTCAGAACCTGATGTTTTCGGCCACCTTCTCCGATGAGATCCGCACCTTGGCTAAAGGGCTGGTTAACAATCCGGTGGAGATCTCGGTTACGCCACGTAACACCACGGCCAATACGGTACAGCAGCTTATCTGCCCCGTAGATAAGAGTAAGAAGTCGGCGGCCCTAATCGCCCTCATCAAACAGAATAACTGGCAGCAGGTGTTGGTATTTAGCCGTACCAAACATGGCGCCAACCGTCTGGCCAAGACCCTGGACGGCAAAGGGATCACCGCAGCGGCGATCCACGGCAACAAGAGTCAGGGCGCCCGCACTAAGGCGCTGGCCAACTTTAAGAGCGGCGATGTACGCGTACTGGTCGCCACAGATATCGCCGCCCGCGGCCTAGATATCGATCAACTGCCTCAAGTGGTCAACTTCGATCTGCCCAATGTGCCCGAGGATTATGTGCATCGTATCGGCCGTACCGGTCGCGCCGGCGCCGACGGCAAGGCGATCTCTCTGGTTAGCAGCGAAGAAGCTAAGCTACTGGTGGATATCGAGCGTCTGATCGGCAAGCAACTGCCCCGCACCGAGGTAGAGGGCTTTGAGCCGACCCACGAGCTGCCTGAGACCACGCTGACGCCTAAGCGCCATGGCCAGCACAAGGGACCTCGTAATCCCAAATCAGATGGCAACCGCAACTCGCGCAGCGGCCAGCCCCAGAAGGCCAACAGGCCCAAGGCAGATAATGAAGGCCAAAGCAAAGGTCGCTCGGGCAATGGCAAGCCTGCTAGCCAAGGTCAGGCATCTGCAGGTAAGCAACAAAGTGCGGGCCAAGGCAAGAGCGAGCACAGAGACGGTAACGCCCCAGCGCGTCGCAGACGTCGCCGCCCGAGACAAGCGACTCAGGCAAAAAACTAATCTAGAACCCATCTGGGGCCTGGCAGGTCTGCGCCCCAGTTTTATTTAGACCCGTCTCAATCTCACCATCGAATCTCACTCGAAAGTTCACGCTTAACATTTACATCCTCGCTTAAATCACTGTATTGTCGTTATTTATAAAGATGAGTACCCGTTAGCGGCCTCATCATTAGGTCGACAACATTGACCCGTTACGCTTTAGAAATGGACTTTTAATATGAAATACATCGCCTTCATCCTCTTGTGCCTTACCCCCCTATACACTCAGGCTAATTCGGGCCTTCCCAACCACAGACATGTTGTGGCTCACGGGTCAGGGAAAATTGTCACCAAACCTGATATGGCAAGAATCACCTTTGAAGTGCAAAGCATTCAAAAAGATGCCCTCTCAGCTAAGAAAGAGGTTGATCAACGCGTCAATGCACTGCTTAAAGGCTTAGATGATTTCAAAGTTAATGAGGACAAGGTCTCGGCCTCTAATCTGCTCACCGAACCCCATCTGAACTATACCGATGAAGACTTAGAGGTGATCGCAGGCTATGTTGCGACTCGAACATTGAAAGTCACCCTTAATGATCTGCAACAGATGAACGGGTTTATCGACTTTGCTCTCAGCGTCGGTATCAATGAAATCGAAGATGTAGAATTGTTATCAACGCGGTCACATGAATATAAAAAACAAGCGACTGTACTCGCCGTTGAAGATGCGAAAGCTAAGGCCACCTCATTAGCCAACGCCTTCGGCGCTGAGTTAGGAAATATCTACAGCATCAATTCAAGCAGCGACTCTAGTCGATACGGATATAGTGCATACAGTGATGTTGAACGTATCTCTGTAACAGGTTCAAAAATTGATGCCGGCGATCTAGCTCCAGGCCGCTATCTACAAGCCACCATTAGCTTTTCTTCCTCGATAACGGTTGTCTTCGATCTCGAGGTCAAATAGCACAATCCCCTAATATGACGGAACCCAAATGGACGATAAGTGAGGTCACTATGTTGAAATATATTTTACTAACCATCACCCTGTTAAGTTCAGGCGCAGTAGCGGCGATAGACGATGTGTTAACCGTCGACCGTAGCGTCTCAGGTAGCTTTCAATCTTCATTTCCCAACGAAAATAACACTCAACCAGATATCAGTGACTTCAAGGTGCTCAATAGCGTGCTGATGAGTAATGAAGCGGGTGAACGTTGGGCGGTTATGACCATTGAAAACCTGGCATCTGGTCAACGTACCTTAAATCAGAACCACCTAATGGCACTGTTTGCCAACGGTGAAAGATTAACACCGCAAATCTTTAAAAGGAGATTTGCCGCCAACGAGATACTCTCGATTACCTTAGCCTTTGGTGAGCACAAGTTTCCCATTCTCGAAATCTACCCACGCAACTAAGCAACACGCAGATGGTTTAGCAATGTTGAGCAAACGAAATGAATTCTGAAACAAAGGGTGGCAATAAAGGAATGAAAACAGCAACTCAACTACAAGGCGGCTGCCTGTGCGGTGCCCTGCGCTACCGGGTATCGGCCGAGCCCTTTGACAGCGATTATTGTCACTGCAGCCAATGCCGCAAGAGCACAGGCGCGATGGCCGCCTGTTGGATGGATTTTAAGACCGATCAGGTCAACTGGCTCAAGGGCACGCCCAAGGAGTACGCCTCATCTGACACCATTCGCCGCGGCTTTTGCGACCAGTGTGGTACCAGCATCAGCTATCGCAGTACCGATTACCCAGATTACTACACCCTGAGCATCGCCTCGCTCGATAATCCAAACGCTGTGGCGCCCAGATATCATATTCACACTGATCAGCAGCCAGACTGGCTCATAATAAGCGATGACCTGCCCAGATACCGCCAGAGCCGCAGTCAGGGCTAATATTAAAACTACAGTCATGCAGGGATTAGATAACTACTTAATCGCAGCCTATCTAGCCCTAATTATCTCAATAGCTTTTTCCACTAACTCATCCCTACCTTCCTTCACTCCTTCTATGGTTTGCTTAACCTCTAAATCCGGAATAATACCTACTCTTTGAGTTTCTCCACCGTCAGGATAATAAACTCCAATACCGGAAAAAGTCGTCCTTAATAAACCCGGCAGAGCAAAGCTCACAATGTTGCCATCTGCACCTGACGTTTTACTCCCTATTATCGTAGTGTCTCTACCCGCCCTAAATGCCATCGCAGTAAACTCGGCCTGACTTTGTGTATTTTCATTCACTAAGACAACTAGCTTTCCTTTAAAAGTCAATTCCGACGGTTTAAGAACCGCTACATTACCAACGCCAAACTCACCCGGGTTATTTATGTTTGGATAAGTGAATTTCGCGAATGCTCTTTTATCTTCCACGAAAAATGAACCCAAACTATACATTGATGGAGTGTTAGGATAATTTCGAATATCAATTATAATGCCTGCCGCATCCTTGAATTGATTTTTTATAGAATCCAAATCCTTTTTTTCAATGATGGCCAACGTAACGTAACCAATATCCCCATCGATAGTTTTATAGCTTTTTTCACCCGTAGGTTTGCGATACAACTGGAAAACGTGCAACTCTTCCTTTTTGAATAATTTTAGCGACGTATTACCCATTAACTTGTCGCGCCTAAAGCTTACATCTATTTTAGCCTTATTCGACCTCAACAAATCAGGAGCAATATCTCTTAGCCTTGAAGCCTCATTTGATGCCGGGTAATAACGCAGCTTATCCCTAACCAACTCTTCCACGGCGACACCATCGATCTCTGTAATAACATCGCCTATAGACAGGCCGCTCAGACGGGACATATCGCTGATATCACGCTTGTTTTCCGTGTAAAAATCTACAACAACAAGCTCGCCCTCAACAAACCTTGTGAAAACTGGAGGGTAAAATTCACCTCGCATTTTTTCAACTTCACCGCGACCAGCCCATAAATTAGCATGCGTATCCTTAAGCTCACCCATTAAAGATAGCGCCACTTTTTCATAATCTAACCGATTTTTTGCGCCTAGAAACAATGGAATATATTCAGCGAGAACACTACCCCACTCCTTTTCAGTCAGATGCTTATACGGAAAAAAATATTGAACCAAGTTCCAGTACCGGTATAAAGCTAATAACCTAAACCCATCATCTGGATACGGCATATTAGAATAAGCTTTTTCATTTGAAAAAATGACCCTCCGCCTACTGTCAGTGGTTACATAAAAGCTCGCGCCTTGTCTCCGGCCCTCATAGACCGAGTTCAATTTCTTGATTAGTTCTTTTGATAGACCGAATTCATAGAACCATCTATGATCTGGCTTCAGAACAGACTCCTGATTTGTCACCTTACAATCAATACACGGAGTCACCTTACCTAACCGATCGATCCAACCGACCAGACTCTTGTCTCTCTCCTGAACATCCACAGCTGAAAGATAATCGGGAAGAAACCTAAACAGTTCATAATCCCAGTTATAATCTCCCCTTGCCACATTTGGATGATGGTATTTCAGAAACCCCCACACCCTCCCTAAAAGGTCTAAGTTTATTAGTGTTGTCTCATCCAATCCCGACAAAACCAATATTGAACCAGAATCAAATTCGTCATCCTTATATGCGCGAGGAGTCTCACGTAGTTGAGAACTTGTTAATGGCTTATCGTCTATCAATATCTGAAGATCATCGAACCAAACTTTCCCATTACCCGATAACACACCACCAACTGTAATAGAAGAAGCATTTTTAAGATCGACATCCAAACTAATCTCAAATTCCCTCCAATCATTGTCACCAAATAACTTCTGTTCCCACATATTACTAAAGGCTTGATCAGGGTGAACGTTAAGCATCAAACCCGCCCATCCATCAGTAATTCCCTCAGTTTTCACTGCCCCCCTCAGCTTAATGTTTTGCCCCTTCGCTTTGAGCGCCAACCAATAACCAAAGGAGCCAGCGCCAGGATTACTTCCTTTAAACTCAACTGAAACGGATCTCTGCCCACGTTGAAAAACCTTATCGTCAACCGAAAAGCTATACCCAGTATCCCCTCCAGATACCCTCCACCCATCAGTGGGAAACTTATCATGGGTTTCGAAATCTAGGTCAGGTAAACTAGGCTTAGCCATCCCTCCGAACGCCGCTAACAAAGAAAGCAACAAAACCATGATACGTATATTTTTTTCCATTTTATTAACTTCCTGAATCCTTTACTTCTTGTACTATAACCATAGTAATCACTGCAGTGGACCTCGTTAATTAGACAGGTACTGTCAGGTTAAGCAATATCTTCGCGGTTATTGCATCCTAGCCGCATGAAAACTATCAATTCCGGCCATCGATATCCGGCTCAAATCATCAGTAATGCCGTTTAACTCACTCATCGATTCACACTCAGCTTGCGAGATATCGAAGAAATCCTAGCTTATCGAGGTATTCATGTTTCTTATGTGAATCGCCCCCTTGTTCTGGCCAAGTTGTAGCATTACTAAAATTTGGTCAATAGGCTTAGTAGTGCGTCTGCACAGAATGGGGCAGTTGATTCCCTCTTCACACCAAAAAAGTCAAATCGAAGAGACGTTAGATACGGGTGTAAGCACGCTTTTGGCTCTCGGCGGCATGGCCAAAAATGTTCCCTACATTTTTTGGCATTTCCAACATCCATGTAGGTCAGTACCGCCGTGAAGCCTATAGGGATATATTCAAACAACATCCGTGTTTAAATGCCCGTTCGGCATCCATGCCTCTCGTTCGTAAGCACGAAGCTGCGTTTCACTCACCGTCTCACAGGCGTAGCTGCACATAAAGCCTGCGGCAGGCAATAAGTATCCATGAAGGTATGGCCTACAAACAAACTCCCCTATACCAAATCCCGCCAAACACCAGGCAACAAAAAAGGAGCTAACCTTAGTCAGCTCCTTTTCAATCACCGCGCTATATTACGCGATTAATTAATTCAATTCCCACGCCCGATAACTCTTACCCTTGAGCTTACCTTTGACGATCTTATTGAGCGCCTTGCGCAGCACTTTACGATCCACCGCCACATAGGAGCGAAACTCGGTGATCTTAATCTTACCCACTTCACTGCCCTCGATGCCGTTGTCACCGGTGAGGCAGCCTAAGATATCGCCTGGACGTACCTTCTGTTTCTTACCACCATCGATCTGAATGGTGACCATTCTAGGCTGAGGCGGCAGGGTATTTAGCAGACTTTCGTCTGGTAACTCTTCGCCGTCTATCTCGCGGCCAATAAGGTCCGCCAGTAGTGTTATCTTGTAACCATCTTCGTGATTAAAGAAGGTGTAGGCCGCGCCCTTGCTGCCGGCACGTCCGGTGCGGCCGATGCGGTGAATGTGCACCTCTGTGTCATAGGCCACATGGTAGTTGACCACCATGTCTAAGGCGTCGATATCTAGGCCGCGAGCGGCTACGTCGGTCGCCACCATGATGTTGGCACTCTTGTTGGCAAACTTGAGCAGCATCTGGTCGCGATCCCGTTGCTCCAGATCGCCGTGCAGTGACACCACACTAAAACCGGCATTAATTAATTTCGCCGCCACATCTTTGGTTTCACGCTTGGTATTACAGAAGACCACAGCGCTCTCGGGGCGATGAGCCAACAGCAGAAGCTGCAGCGCCTTCATGCGATCATTGTTATTGCCGCACTCGTAGAAATGCTGCTTGATGCTCTCGCTGTCATGCTGGGCCTCGACCTTCACCATGAGGGGGTCGATCATGATCTGCTCGCTAAGCCCTTGGATCTGCTCGGGGAAGGTGGCGCTAAACAGCAGGGTTTGTCGCTCGCGCGGCACCGACTGCATGATGGCATCCAGCTCGCGCTGAAAACCCATCTCCAGCATACGATCCGCCTCGTCGAGCACCAACATGTTGACGTTGTCGAGATCTAAACGACCTCTGTCTAAGTGATCGATAATGCGTCCCGGGGTACCCACTATAATGTGGGCTCCGTGTTCCAACGAGCCAATCTGCGGCCCCATAGGCACACCACCACACAGGGTGAGGATCTTAATGTTATGAATACCGCGCGCCAGGGTGCGTAGCTCAGCCGCCACCTGATCTGCCAGCTCACGGGTAGGACACATCACCAGAGACTGAATACGAAAACGCTTCACATCCAGACGGTTAAGCAGCCCTAAACCAAAGGCGGCCGTCTTACCCGACCCCGTCTTCCCCTGACCTATGACATCCTGTCCATTGAGAATGGCAGGCAGACTCTGGGCCTGAATAGGCGTCATCTGATAAAAGCCTATGGATTGCAGGGTCTCAAGCAAAGCGGGTTTTAGCGGCAGGCTATCAAAAGCCCCGCTTGGCGTAGTAGCGTCAGATTGACTCACGGTAATGTCCTAATGATGTGTCTCGATGAGACTCGGCGGTCTCAAACACAAGTAATGCAAATAATAGATGGCCGCAGCCGTTGAGTCGGATCAAGGGCATGCGTGAATATGGCGGCGATTATAGCAGCAAATACTCACCAATGCTGCCTATTGGAAGGGAATTTAATCAAAGCCGCCGCGAACCGTCGCGGCGGCTATCGTGCTTATGCGGTGGCCAGTTCTGCGTCTGTGTCAGTCTTGGCATCGATACGCTTGATCACGGCGCCATAAACGATCAGAGAGACCGCCGAGATACTGGCGATAGCGGCAAACACATACCAGATGTAATGGGCGTGAGACGAAGCCTCAACCCAGGCGGAATGGTCGCTAAAGTTGCGTGGATCTGGGCAGTAGGCTTCCAGCAGGTATCCCGACAGACCAAAGCCCAGCAGCGAGCTGATGAAGGAGTGCAGGTGCGAAAAGCCCAAATAGAGCCCCTCTTCGCCCTTAGGCGCCTGCAACGAGAAGTACTCCAGGAAGCGCGGCGAGATAAAACACTCGGCCAAGCCCTGAAATACGATACCGACAATCATCATAGCCGCGATAGGGTGCATACCTAAGATGGTCTCAGTACCGGCAAACATGTTGCCCGATGCCATCAATAGTGCAGACACAGGCATGATAAACATCCCCACAGTCATAGAGGTCAGCGCGCTACGCTTAGCCATCATACCCGTGACCAAGCTGACGCAGAGGAATACCACCAGCGGATTCACGTTGGCGTACCAAGAAGGTGATGAGCCCTCACCGGCCATACGCAGCACATATTTTGGCATGGTGGCGTAGAGCTGATGCTGCACCATCCAGAAACCTGTAATGATCAGAATTAGCGCAATTAGACGCCCATTGGCGAGTACCTTAAGCAGCGCCTGCCAGATCTCACCCAGGCTCTTGCCCGAGCGATTCTCCTCTGTGCTCTTGAAGAACAAGAAGATACTGAAGAAGGCGATCAGCGTCATAGAGGCAGCGAAATAGTTAAGGTTAATCAAACCCAGATCGCCCATGGATTCACGCAGCGGCTTCACCACTGTCTTACCCGAGAAGGCGCCGATATTAACCATCATGTAGAAGATCGAGAAACCTTTGGCGCGGGTCTCTGTTGTGGTAGACAGCGCCACGGTACCTGTGATCACCGCCTTGATAAAGGAGCCTCCTATCATGATAACGATAAGGATAGGCACAATTGCCCAGCGGATATCTGCCTCTCTCAAGCCGTGATAAACCGTCTCCTTGCCATACTCCACCAGCCCCTGAGATTCGATCAGCGCCGGAAATATCGCCAGCGACGCATAGCCTATGGTTAACAGGCCAAACGCCAACAGCAGGGCGCCTCGAAAGCCAATCTTATCGGCTAACGCACCACTAAAGGTAGGTAAAAAGTAGAGACCCGCGGAGAATGAACCCGCCAGCCAGGCGGCTTCGACATCGCTAAAGCCAAGGATGCGTGACAGATAGAGGGTGATAACGATAAACACCCCATAATATGCCGCTCGTTCGAGCAGCTCGACACCGTTGGCGATCCAGAAAATTCTAGGAAAGCGCGGCGCCGCAGTGGACGTAGCTTTATTATTCATTTTTAGTCTTCCAGGCGAAAAAACACCTCAAACTACCCTGAGGCGAGCAAGGACGCAACCTTAGCGTCATGACAGGGATCAATTTTTACAAAAAGAAGCCAACAAACTGACCAAAAGACCATAACAAACGCCACCCAATGGGGGCTGAGGGAACGGAGGCAACCCTCAATGGCTGGTGCCAGACTGTCATTCTTGTTGACTGAGATGATAAGGCGCTAGCTCAGCACCATCGCATCAAAAGCGCTTTATCGCTATCATGTATCCAACGAAATGCCCACTTACAGCAGACATTTGAGAAAAATGAGCACAACGAATATCAGCAAACAGCAACTTATCGATCAACTCACGGCATGGCAGCAGGCCAAGATAGACAATGAAGAGTTACAAGACTGGATGGTGACCCATTATGATCCCGACGAGGTCAGCATAGGCCAGGGGGAGTGCGAATGGACGGTAGAGGCGATGAATATCGTGATGAACGAATATGAGATAGCCAAAACAGAGAAGTTCAGACAGGAAAACGCCCAGCTGGCGATCGACTTCGTTCTTGCCGATGAGGCGCGCTTTAACCAGACGCGCCACCTGTTTCTACAACAGGGCTTTCACGACTAGGGTTTAAACACGCCTATTACATCTCCGGTGGCCTGCTTGGCCACCTCGGCCTCGGCCTGCTGCTCACGGTAATCGCACTCGACGCACTCAACCGTCTCGACACCCTGCTCCTTAAACAACACTATGCTGTCCTGAGCCTGACACTTGGGGCACTTGGCACCGGCAACGAAACGTTTCTTGACTCTCACTTTACTCACGCTTGACTCAACCTGTGGTGATGATAACTCTGACGATAGGGACATTTTGCCATAAGCAAGCGTAAAACACCCTATCGGATTCAAAATCTCCCCGCTAAAGAGTGGTAAGCAACACCCCAACTGGGCTATCATCCCAAGCTTATTAATCCTTAGCTATGCATCAAGTCGACCTCAATGATCACCATTTCCCAAGCGCAACTTATTCGCGGCTCCAAGACCCTATTGGATGAAGCCTCTCTGACCGTCTATCCCGGCCACAAAGTGGGTTTGGTGGGTGCCAATGGCACGGGCAAATCATCTCTGCTGGCGTTGATCATGGGGCAGCTTAGTCTGGATAAGGGCGAGATCAGCGTGCCATCGGGTTGGCAAATAGCCACCGTTGCGCAGGAGACCCCGGCATTAGATGTCAGCGCCCTGGAATATGTGATTGACGGCGACAGAGAATATCGCGAGCTGGAACAAGCCCTGAACAAGGCCCAGCTTGAGGATAACGGCCACCAAATCGCCCTGCTCCACGGCAAGATAGACGCCATTGGCGGCTACAGCATACAGTCACGCGCCGCCAGTCTGCTGGCCGGTCTAGGCTTTAGTGAAGCCGAGCAGGGTAATCCGGTGAAGAGCTTCTCAGGGGGCTGGCGCATGCGCCTCAACCTGGCTCAGGCACTGCTATGCCGCTCTGACCTCTTGCTACTGGACGAACCGACCAACCACCTCGACTTAGATACCATGTACTGGCTGGAAAGCTGGATCAAGGCCTACCAAGGCACGCTGGTCCTCATTAGCCACGACAGAGACTTTATCGACGCCATCGTCGACGAGATAGTCCATGTTGAGCACCATAAGCTCAACTTCTACAAGGGCAACTACACTTCCTTCGAGCGGATCCGCGCCGAGCGCATGGCTCAGCAACAGGTCGCCTTTGAGCGCCAACAGAAAGAGCGTGCCCATATACAATCTTTCGTCGACCGTTTCCGTTACAAGGCCAGCAAGGCCAAACAGGCCCAGAGCCGCCTTAAGGCGCTGGAACGGATGACAGAGCTGCTGCCGTCTAAGGCCGACAGCCCTTTCTATATGTCATTTCGCGCCCCCGATGCCCTGCCGAATCCTTTGGTGAAGATGGAGCAGGTCTCGGTCGGCTATGGCGACACGCCTATCTTAAACCATGTGCACCTCAACCTGGTGCCCGGAGCCCGTATCGGCCTGCTGGGACGCAATGGCGCAGGTAAGTCGACGCTGATTAAGCTACTGGCGGAGCAGCTCAAGCCCATGAGCGGCATTTACGAAACCAACCCAGGCCTCAATATCGGCTACTTCGCCCAGCATCAGCTGGAATTTCTGCGCCTGGATGAGTCGCCACTGCAGCACCTGACGCGACTCGCCCCCACACACAGAGAGCAAGAACTGAGAGACTTCCTCGGCGGTTATGGCTTTAACGGCGACATGGCACTCTCGCCAGTTCGTCCCTTCTCCGGCGGCGAAAAGGCCCGTCTGGTGCTGGCGCTGCTGGTGTGGCAACGACCTAACCTGCTGCTACTCGATGAGCCCACCAACCACTTGGATCTCGAGATGCGTCACGCCCTGACCATGGCCCTGCAATCCTTCGAAGGTGCCATGATCATCGTATCCCACGATAGACACTTGCTGCGCCTGAGCTGTAGTGACTACTACCTGGTGGATGGCGGCGAGGTGAAGAGCTTCGATGGCGATCTCGATGACTACCATCAATGGTTGCTGGACGCCGCCAAAGAGGCCAATAAACAGGCCACCTCACTTGAGGCCACGCCGGCTCAGGACAAGAAGCTGCAGAAACGCCTGGAAGCCGAGCTGAGACAGAAGCTGTCACCGCTGAAAAAATCCCAGGCCAAGCTGGAGAAGGTACAGCAAGAGTGCAGCGACAAGCTGGCCGAGCTGGAAAATCTGCTGGCTGATACCAGTCTGTATGAGGCCGACAACAAGGCCAAACTGACCCAGATCCTGGCCGAGCGTACCGCGCACACCCAGACACTGGAGGCCAGTGAGATGGAGTGGCTCGAACTGCAAGAGACCATCGAAGCCATAGAACAAGAAGCCAAGGCGCTGGGCTAACCCCCAACGCTAAGGTCAACACTCAGGCCGACACAACAAGGATGAACCATGAGCCATGTTAATCATTTCGACGCCTCCCTTTGGCAGACCTGTGACCGCCTCTATGAGAAGGGGCAACTGCTCTATCTCAAGTTGCAGGATGATTATGGCCTCAACGTCAACCTATTGCTGCTGGCCCAGTGGCTCGACGAGCAACACTATTACCTGAGCGATCAAGACTGGCAAGAGTTAGCCGACCAGGTGGCAGCTTGGGAAGAGAAGGTACTCAAGCCCTACCGCAGGCTGAGAAAGCTAAGCAAACATAATCTGGCCAAGGCAGAGTATCAGCAGATGCTAGAGGTTGAGCTGATGCTGGAGCGCAAGTCACAGGCGATGATACTCCTCCAGCTCAGACAGCTGGCAAACGAGCAGCGCAGCGCCAACCTACCCCGCTATCTCGCCCTCTATCAGATAGATTTGAAGCAGTATCAGCAGTTGGCACAGACCCTAACGCCAATTAACTAAAAATTCATTGGACCAAGAATTCACTGGACTAAGGATTCACTGGACTAAGAATTAACTGGCGGTCGCTCCCGTCAGCTCACTGGCCAACAGGCTGGCATTACGGGCGGTGATCCCATAGATAGAAAGCTGTGGGTTGGCCCCCAGGCTAGTGGGAAACAGCGAACCGTCCATCACAGACAGATTCTCCAGATAGTGGCTACGCCCTCGGCTATCGACCATCGCGAGCATCTTATCTTCGCCCATAGGGCAGCCCCCCATCACATGAGCCGAGGCCACCACAGTCTTAAGTGGAGCCAGCGTCATCTCGGCAATCGCCTCCTTGGCCGCCTGCCAGTTCGGCAGATAAGGCATACCTTCACTCATGGGCAATACCTTCTGCGCCCCGGCGGCAAATTGTAGCTCAGCCATACTGGCAAAGGCACGGCGCGCCGCACGCCAGAAGGCGTCGGTCAGCGGGTAGTCCAAGGTATAGCCCTTGTCGGTCAGCATCACCTGACCGCCAGGGCTGTCGGCGTGGTAACCATCGCGGATCAAGGCGATGGTTATCTGTAACTGATTAAACTGCGCCATCAGCTCGGCATGACTCAGGCCATAGCCCAGGGACTTAGAGGCGATCAACACGGGATGAATAGGCGGCACTTCCAGCTTATAGCCCAGCTCACCGTCGGCACCATCTTGCCAGACAAACTGATCCGAATAGATGGACTGGGGCGCGCCACTATGACCATTAATGGCATCGTTAAACAGGGCGCCGCTGAGCACGGTCGGGTGAAGGAAAGTCCGCTTACCCAAGATCTGCTGTGGATCGGCGAGGCCAGAGCGCATCATCAGCGCAGGCGTGTGGATGGCGCCGCCGCTCAAGATATAGTGCTTGGCCTTAAACATCAGTTGTACGCCGTTAGGGCGCAGTGATTCGTTCAGCGCCTGGGCCTTGAGGGCATACACCTTGTCGTTGTGATGCTCTATCTTATGCACCTTGGCACGACTGACTAAGGTGGCACCACGGTCCAGTGCCGCAGGAATGGTGGTGATCAACATCGACTGCTTGGCATTAACCGGACAGCCCATGCCGCAATAGCCGGTATTCCAGCAGCCAGCCACATTACGCTTAATGACAGTGTATTCCCAACCGAGCGCCTCACAGCCTTGCTTGAGCGCCATATTGTTGCGATTAGGCTCAAAAGGCCACTCAGTGATATTGAGCCGCTGCTCCATCTTATCGAACCAGGGCGCCAACTCCTCTTTGGAAAAACCTGTCACCGACTTGTGCTCAGCCCAAAACGCCAGTGCATTCTCTGGGGTGCGGATCGAGGTGGTCCAGTTAATGGTAGTAGAGCCCCCTACCGCCCGCCCCTGAAAGATGCCGATCGCCTTGTCTTTGGTCTTCATCGACGCGGCCTGCTGGTAGAGATTGGGGTAAGCGCGGCGCTCCTCCATATTGAAGCTTTGCGACGATTTCAGCGGCCCGCCTTCGACAATAATCACAGTAAGGCCCGCCTCGGTCAGTATCTCGGCCGCCACGCCGCCACCGGCGCCGCTACCAACGATGACAACATCGGCCTCCAAGGTGCTGTTTTCGGTGAGCTGGCTGGCATCAATATGCTGCCACCCCCTGGCTAAGCCGCTTACTATGGGATCTTCAATGGCCAATATTGCTCCTTTGCCCTGAGATTAAGGGCTTATTCTTATGCGCTAACTATATGGAATTGTTCGTTACCCAAACAAACTGGGCTTCTCGTAATTTAGGCGTTTCCAATGTTCGGGGCAGCTATAGTAACTGGCCATCACTAACTCCCTCAGCCCCTGATAGGCGGTAACCATAAGGTCGAGAAAACTGGTTCGCCAAGCCTCTAACATGGCCACTAATTCTTGAGGCTGCCTCATCAGTAGTGGGGTCATATTCCCCGTAAGCAGCAAAAGCCCCAGGCGCGATTCCAGCAGCTCTAAAAGTTGTTCAAGTTCATCGCGGGAGTCATCGGGCAAGAGATCCATGGTTGCCACTATGGCATCTAGGGTGCGATTTTGCGCCGCTACCCTTAGCGACTGAGTATCGGGTAAGGCGCCATCGAGAAACACGGGCACCAGAAGGCTGAAGAGCAGTCGGTGGGATTGATCCAAGGAGGCACTCACTCTCACCTGCGGTGGATGATATAGGTTCACCCCCAGGGCTAAGGCGCCTGTGCCCACCAGGGCCGTGGTCAGAAAGGTGCGTCGGTTCATCTTATTCCCTGTGCTCTGTCATTGACGATATCCTATGAGCCGTCCTTAGGGAGCAAGGGCGCGCTCTAAATTATGTTACACTAGCCACACATCTAGTAATTAAACATACGTTTTAATTTTCGGCAATAGCGATTTATGACCCAGCGTACCTTTACGCCCCCCTGGTGGGCAAGAAATCCTCATGTGCAAACCATCTTGCCCGTTCTGAGAAAAGTGGATAAACCCAGCTTAATCCGTCAACGGCTGGAGCTGGAAGATGGCGACTTTATCGATCTCGACTGGTTAGCCAAACCCGCCCCAGGTGAGCCCATAGTGGTGATAGTGCACGGACTCGAAGGCAGCGCCGATTCACACTATGCCAGACGCCTGTTAAGCCGACTAAGTCAGGATGGTGTCAGCGCCTTGGTGCATCACCACCGCAGCTGCTCCGGAGTCACTAATCGCCTCGCCCGCAGCTATCACAGCGGCGATACGCAAGATCTACACACCACACTGAGCATGCTAAAACGAGACTATCCCAACTCACCACTGCTGGCGGTGGGTTACAGCCTGGGCGGTAACGTGCTGGCCAAGTATCAGGGCGAACAAGGCGCCGACAGTCTGGTAGAGCGCGCCGTGGTGATCTCGGCGCCGCTGCAGCTGGGCGCCTGTGCCACCCGGCTTAAGCGTGGTTTTTCTAAGGTATATCAAAGCTATCTCATCAAGCAGCTACAGCAGAAGGTTCGCGACAAGTTGGCCATGGAGACACTGAGCGCTCAGATGCCGGTCACCCCTGCCGAAGTCGACAGCCTGACCACCTTTCATCGTTTCGACGACAGGATCACGGCGCCGCTGCACGGCTTTAGCGGCGTGGAAGACTATTACCACAGAGCCAGCGGCCTGCCCTACCTTAGCCAGGTGGCTAAGCCGACTTTAGTGATCCACGCCAAGGACGATCCCTTCATGACAGATGAAGTGATCCCTAGCCAAGAGGCCTTGTCGCCTCAGGTTACCTATGAGCTACATCAGCAAGGGGGTCATGTGGGCTTTATCGACGGCGGTCATCCGCTCAAACCCAGGTTTTATCTGGAACAACGTATAGTTAACTTTCTCCTGGAGGCAGCATGTTAGTCCCCTATGAGGCGCTTTTGCAGCTCCCCGGCGACACCCTGGATAATCTGATCAAGGAGTTCCTCTTCGCGCAGACCGAAGATGGCAGTTTCGCCAGCCTGGATGACGCGGCGTTGACCCATGCCATCAAGCAGTGTCGTCAGGCACTGGCCCGCAATGAACTCGTTGTGGAGTACAGTGAAGAGGATGAATCTATCGCCATTCGTCATAGACAAAATACCCTGGCGTCATCGGGGCGAAATGATGGTCCTTATTGACCTTTAGGTTCTCCGTGCCGTATAACTATTGATTCACAAATGCTTTTGAAAAGGCGTGGCTTTAGCGCTTTTAGGTAGGAACATGTCAGCCAAACACCCAATTATTGCCGTCACCGGCTCCTCTGGAGCAGGTACCACTACGACCACGACGGCATTCAGTCATATCTTTCGTCAGCTGGGGATCAACGCCGCGATGATAGAGGGCGACAGCTTTCACCACTACACGCGTCCCGAGATGGAGCTAAAGATCCGCCAGGCGCAAAATGAAAACCGTAATATCAGTTATTTCGGCCCAGAGGCCAACGACTTTGCCAGGCTCGCACAGTGCTTTAGCGATTACAGTGCCACCGGACAGGGCGAAACCCGCTCCTATCTTCACACCTTCGATGAGGCGGTGCCCTTTAACCAGATGCCTGGCACCTTTACTCAATGGCGCCCACTGCCGGAAAATACCGACATGCTCTATTACGAGGGGTTACATGGGGGCGTAGTGACCGAAGATTGCGATGTGGCTCAGCATGTGGATCTCCTCATTGGCATGGTGCCAATCGTTAACTTGGAGTGGATTCAAAAGATCATTCGCGACACTTCAGACAGAGGACACAGCCGCGAAAAGGTGATGGGATCTATCGTGCGCAGCATGGAAGATTACATCAATCATATGACGCCGCAGTTCTCCCGTACCCATATCAACTTCCAGCGGGTACCCACGGTCGATACCTCTAACCCCTTTAGTGCCAAGACCATCCCCAGCCTGGATGAAAGCTTCGTGGTGATCCGTTTTCGCGGCATCAAGAATGTCGATTTTCCTTACTACCTGAAGATGATCGACGGCTCCTTTATGTCGCGCATCAACACTCTTGTGGTACCTGGTGGCAAGATGTCGCTGGCGATGGAACTGATCCTGACGCCCTTGATCCGCGATCTCATGGAGAAGCGTCAGCACCTTTTGGATCTCGATAACGAGTAATATTTCGGCAAATAGGTGAAGTTCAGCGAGAGTGAGTTTCACTTAAGCTTTATTTAAGTCAGCTCACATAGAATGTTTGCTATCGGGATTTCAGGCGAAAGACTGATAGTTAGTATACTCTTGGGAGTGAATTCCCCCATCTTGATCTGTTTGCTTCCTTGAGTATGCTAGCGTCCCGACACTCTTCCAGCGATACCACTCCAAAGCTAAATTATCTAATTCGTCGCCCTTGATATTCAGCGTTTCCGCCAAATGAGCAATGATTTCCCTAGGCGTTGCCCAGCGATAGGCATAAAAAAACGCCAACTTGCGTCGGCGTTTACGGCTAGATCTTTACAGCGAGAACACACTCATTACTGCGACAGTGGCACCACTTCACGGTAAGGTTTTTGCTGACGATAGTTTTCCAGTCTTAACTCAAACTCATCTGACTTATCATACTCTGCCGTCTGCTTGAGCGCCTTTATCGCTTGCTTTTGCAAGTCGACCGCCGAGCTGTAGTCACCAATTTCGGCATAGGCAGCGGCTAGGTTATCCAGATTGGTGGGGTCTTGGCTGTTCGCCGCGACCAAGCCCTTACCGATTGCCAGCGCTTTTCCGCCATCACGGTACTTGGCCTCGGGACAGGTAGAGAGAATCCACACCACATTGCCCAATGAGATCTCATCGCCCACCGCCAGGAAGTGGTCCACCGCCTTACCGCAATTGCGTGTCACACCGTGACCACCGGCGGCATAGATGAACCCCAAACGAAACTGAGCCCACTTGTCATTCTCACTGGCAAGGCTTAGATACCATCGCTCGGCCAAGGCAAGATCCCGCGGGATGATCTTACCGTCAAAGGCCAGATCCGCTATGGTCTGAGCCGCCTTCTTGTGACCAATTTCGGCAGCGCGTTCAACCCAAGTGGCACCTAACTGCGGATTGGGATCGACGAAACGACCAGAGAGATACATAAGGCCGAGCAGAAACTGGGCCTCAGACTCTCCTTGAGTCGCCTTAAGTTGAATATGGGCTAACTTACTGGCGGGCTCTGCCGCGGCGGTTGCGGGAATTGAAAACGCCATGGCTTGCTGATGCAAGGCAAACAGGGCGAACAGACCGGTAGCCAGTTTCCAAACATGCTTTGTCACGATTCAAGACTCTCCTTCACCAGTTCGTGTTATCAGCTAACAGACACGAAATAGCCACAACGTTAAGGTTCCTCTGTCCAAGGATTTACAGGGACGCAGAGGCTAACACTACCAATAATCTCCCGGCTAAGTCGAGTAAAAACCGCATTTTAATGCATGAAAATCACTAGCTTTATCTCCTGAAAGCACAGCAAGATCTTAGACAGATGTGATATGGGCAGCATTGTCAGCCAAATAAACAGGGCACCGTACGGTATTAGTTGACATATATTACTAATGTATCAAAATAAACTCCCACTATTGAGAGCAAGTTAAATTACGTTACCCGCTGCATACTTATTGCAATAATTTGATCTCTGACGAGGTTTTTGGGGTCTAATTGACGTAGTCTGCTTATTTAGCATATTCTTGTATTTACATTAATCAGTCGAGGAACACAGGCATGGCTCTGATTGGTAAGCCTAAACCGGATCCAACATTGGAATGGTTTTTATCACACTGTCACATTCATAAATACCCAGCCAAAAGCACTCTGATCCATGCAGGTGAAGACTCCGATACTCTGTATTACATAGTAAAAGGTTCTGTCGCCGTCTTGATTAAAGATGAAGAAGGCAAAGAGATGATCCTCTCTTACCTAAACCAAGGTGACTTCATCGGTGAATTAGGTCTGTTCGAAGAGCAAGCTGAGCGTACCGCTTGGGTTCGCGCTAAACAAGCCTGTGAAATTGCCGAGATCTCTTACAAGAAATTTAAGCAGCTGATCCAGGTAAACCCTGAGATCCTGATGAAGCTCTCTTCTCAGATGGCTTACCGTCTGCAAAGCACCAGCCAGAAAGTGGGTGACCTTGCATTCCTAGACGTTGCTGGTCGCATCGCGCAGACACTGCTGCACCTAGCGAAGCAACCCGATGCCATGACTCACCCTGATGGTATGCAGATCAAGATCACTCGCCAAGAAATTGGTCAGATCGTTGGCTGTTCACGCGAAACTGTGGGTCGTATTCTCAAGATGCTTGAAGAGCAGAACTTGATCCAAGCCCACGGCAAAACTATCGTGGTTTATGGCACCCGCTAAGCTAACGTTAAGTTAGATTTAATAGATCTTAGTTAAAGTGGTCTGACTCCTTGTCAGGCCATTTTTTTTAGGACAGCATCAGTGAAACCGACAGCCGTAGCCAGCACACTCATGCTTATCGTCAGCTCACTGTTAAGCCCTGCCGTAAACGCTGCCATCGAACTGGAACACAACCAGGCCAAACAACTGGTCAGCGAAGGTAAAATTCTCTCTCTCGATCTCACCCTCAGCCAGGTACAGGCCTACTGTGATGGCAAACTGGTCGATGCCCACCTGTTCCATGCCCAGGGCAGATGGCAATATGATCTGCAGATCAAATCCGCAAACGGTGAACTCATCTCCCTCGATATTGACGCTACCACTGGCCAACATCAGACGGGTAAGCCCCTGCCAGACGCCTGCGTACCGCACAAAAACTAGCGCTAAAATATCCGCTTAAGACGAAAAAGTGTATTATCAATCGAGGCGTCCGATTTAAAGCGCCTCAAGAACTAGATTCAGTGCGACAACGCTAAGGTAGAAAGAAACGATGAAATTGCTGCTGGTTGAAGACAACACCCTACTGGTCGAAGAGCTTGCCAAACAGCTGAAACAGGCTGGTTATGTTACCGATGTCACCGATAGAGCCGCCGAAGCCGACTACCTCATCAAAGAGACCCACTACGACTGCGTCATCCTGGATATCGGCCTGCCCGATGGCAATGGTTTGCAGCTATTGGAAACCTGGCGCAACCAAGGCATTAACACGCCAGTGATCATGCTCACCGCACGCAGCCAATGGCATGAGAAGGTCGAAGGTTTTAACGCCGGCGCCGACGATTATCTGGGTAAACCCTTCCACAGCCAGGAGCTGCTGGCGCGTATTCATGCGCTGATCAACCGCGCCCATGGCAAGACCAACACCGCCACCAAGGAGCTGAGCTTCGAAGGCGTGACCTTAGATGAAGGGCAGCAGAGTGTCACCGTAGGCGAGCAACATTTTGAACTCACCGCCATGGAGTTCCGCCTGCTGAAGATCTTCCTGATGTCACCCAAGAAACTGCTCTCCAAGGCCCAGCTGACAGACAAGCTGTACCAATTTGACGACGAGAAAGAGAGTAACGTGGTCGAGGTCTATGTAACCCACCTACGTAAGAAGCTAGGCAAAACGGCCATCGAGACTCGCCGTGGACAGGGTTATATTTTCCATGGCCTGAAACCATGATATCAATCCGCACTAAGCTCAGCCTCTGGCTGTCAGCCTTAGTCATCATCTCCACCTTCGTGGCGATCGTTATCTTCGAGTCCATGTTACGCCAGGCGTTTCATGACTCGATTATCGATCGTCTTGAAGAAGACTTAGAACAAGTATTACTGGCGATACAGCTCGACAACGGCGATATCAGCATTGACCCCAGCCAGGTCTCTAACTTCTATAAACCCGTCTATTCCGGGCGTTATTACCAGCTAAATCTCAAAGATATCGAACTCAGGTCCCGCTCCTTGTGGGATCAGCGTCTAGAGATACAACCGCTGCCCAAGGGACAGACACGTGTCTGGCAAACTAAGGGGCCGCAAAACCATGATATCCAGCTACTGTCGCTAGGACTTAGCAGTGCCGACGCCAAGGTACAGGCAACGCTCACGGTCGCCCAGGATCTCAGTATCGGTCGTCAGGTATTTTCCCAGGTGTATGGCACTAAGCTGTCGGTCAACCTCGCCATGTTACTGGCCATGGTGGCGGGGATCTTTATTCTGCTAAGACAATCCTTCAAACCGATCAACGACATGCAGCAGGCTCTGATGAAACTCAGAGAGGGCGAGATCACGGCGCTTGAGGTCAATAAGATCCCACCTGAACTGGCTCCCCTGGCGCAGACCTACAACGAATTGCTGCAGTATTCGAGCAAGCAGATGGAGCGTAGCCGCAATAATCTGGGCAACCTCAGTCATGGCCTTAAGACGCCGCTGGCGGTGATGCAGCAACAGGTGGAAGTCTTGGGGCTGAAAGATCCCGAGACCGCCAGCGCCATGCAGAATCAACTGGATCAGATCCACAAGATGATAGAGCGCAAGCTGGCGGCGGCGAGGATCACCGGCGACATGCTACCCGCGGCGCAGATGCAACTGCCTAAAGATCTGCAGGATCTTACGCAGACCCTCACCAAGGTCCACGGTCACAAGAGCATTGAGTGCCGCTTCAATCTGCCCGACCAACTCTGTCGCCTGCCCATTCACCGTGAAGACGGTATGGAGCTTATCGGTAACCTGCTGGATAACGCCTTCAAGTGGGCCAATCAAGAGGTCACAGTCTCGGCGAAATTAACCAAGGAGCAGATACTGCTCACCATAGAAGATGATGGCCCGGGTGTGGCTGACGATGCGCTTTGCCAGCTAACCCAACGAGGCAAGCGCCTGGATGAGGGCATTATGGGCCATGGGCTCGGCCTCTCCATCGTCAAAGACATTGCCGAGCAGTACGAGATAAGCCTGAACTTCGAGCATAGCCAACAACTCGGCGGCTTGAAGATCACCTTAGGCTTCAATGCCTAACATTCAGACATAAAAAAGCCGATGCAGTGCATCGGCTTTTTTTATCTGCCTAATATTAACCGGCGTTATTAGTGCTCTCGAAGATCTTATCCGCAGAGGCTGCCACAAAGCCTGTGTAAAGCTCGCCATCAGCCTTAGGGTAGCGCAAGGCAAACTCATAGAAACAGCTTGGAATCGTCTTCTGGGCATCTTTAAAGCTGACTTCAACCTTGTCCGCCATGGTGGATGACTGCTCCAGCAATACTTCAGCCGACCCTTTCACCTCGCCGCCGACACTGTTCAGCACGAAGTCGCCCTGCTTAAGGGTCTCGTTCACCTCGAGGATAGTGTTGTATCCAGGCAGATGGTTGATTGATACCGTAAAGTGGTTGGCACGGTAGCCGAAAGCCGCTACCCAAGCCGCATACTCGCTCTCTGCCAGTAACTGCTCATAGGTTGCATAATCCAGCTCCCAGTGACGACCAGAATAGAGGAAGTTATCCGCAGTGGTTGCGGCTTCGTCCACCTGCTCCACCAGGCCATGGACAATGGCTTGTAGCTCGGGGCTAAATGCCTCAACCATCAGCTCAGAGATAAACACCTTTGGCTGAGTTGGATCCGGATGCTCAAAGTGCTTGGCCTTTAGCTTCTTGGCTTCGAAGTCGTAATCGCCGCAGGCCACATAGCCCAGTGACTCGAAATGCTTAGCCAGAACACTCAGGTTCACCTTGGCAATGTTGAAGGTACGTAGGGCGATATGATCGTTGATGATGGTCTCACCCTTGGCCAGTAACTGGTGAACCTTGGCGGCTGAGGGGGTCATTTCAACATAGTCGTCCCATAGGGCGGCAAATAGCTGGTTTACATCGGTATGCATCAATTTCTTCCTTAACATCATCGTGTTACCGGTCGTTATCGCGCCGGTTTGTTTGTTTTCACGATATAAGTACAACGAGAGTTTTCGTGTACGCCTATAAAAATGGGAGCAGGCAAAATACCCACTCCCATGCTTGTTTTACTAAATAGTCAAACCTGGACTCAGGCTCGCTGGCATCGCCAGCGCATCGGCCTCGACCGAAGCCACTGGGTAGGCACAGTAGTCGGCAGCGTAAAAGGCGCTCGCTCTGTGGTTACCCGAGGCACCGACACCACCAAAGGGAGCCGAACCTGATGCGCCAGTGATCTGCTTGTTCCAATTGACGATACCCGCACGAATACGCGCCAGGAAATAATCGTAATCTTCACGGCTATCGGCCAAAATACCGGCTGAAAGACCATAGCGGGTGTTGTTTGCCAACCTGATCGCTTCGTCGAAATCAGTGTAACGCACCACCTGTAGCAGTGGACCGAAATACTCTTCATCAGGCAGTTCGATCACCTGAGTCACATCGATAAGACCCGGAGAAACCAGACCCGTTCCGGCTTCTAGGTGCTGCAGCTCAACCAGAGGCGTACCGCCTAAGTTAACCAAGTTACGCTGAGCTTCCACCATGCCTTTAGCCGCCGTCTCTGAGATCATAGAGCCCATGAAAGGCTGTGGCTGGGCATCCCAAGGGCCAACCTTGATCTGCTTAACCGCCTCAACAAGTTGCGCTAACAAGGTATCGCCCTCGGCGCCCTTCTGTACGTATAGACGACGAGCACAAGTGCAGCGTTGCCCCGACGAGATATAGGCCGACTGAATAATGTCATGCACGGCAGCCTTGGTATCCTTAACACCTTTGATGATAAGCGGGTTATTACCACCCATCTCAAGGGCCAGGATCTTACCCGGATGACCCGCATATTGCTGATGCAGGATATGACCTGTGCGAGAGCTACCGGTAAAGAAGAGGCCGTCGATTTGAGAGTGTGACGCCAGCGCCTTACCGGTTTCCACTTCACCTTGAACCAGGTTGATCACTCCAGCAGGCAGACCCGCCTTTTCCCACAGTTTAAGCATTAGCTCAGCCGTTTTAGGGGTTAGCTCAGAGGGCTTGAATACGACAGTATTACCCGCCAGTAGTGCAGGCACTATGTGGCCGTTAGGCAGATGACCCGGGAAGTTATAGGGGCCAAAAACAGCCACTACACCATGAGGCTTATGACGCAGCACAGCGCGACCCGCTGGTGTATCACTCTCGGTGGTACCGGTACGCTTATGGTAGGCCGCAACCGACAGACCGATCTTACCAATCATGGCACCCGCTTCGGTGGCGGTTTCCCACTGTGGCTTACCGGTTTCTTGAGCGATCACCTCGGCGATATCGGCTTTGTGAGCCTCTAGCTGATCGCGGTAGGCTTCAACAATCGCCAGACGTGCATCGAAACCCGACATAAACCAGTCGAACTGTGCGGCGCGAGCCGCCTCAACCGCTGCATTAACCTGTTCAGGTGTCGCCGTCTTGCTTTCCCATATGACTTCTTGATTTGCAGGGTTCTTCGAGACCACATCATGGCCCAGACCGGCAACCCACTGGCCGTTAATAAATTGACTCATCATAAATTCCTACATTGCCAAAACACGGATCTGTTCACCTTCGGCCACCAAGAGCGCACCGGCGAGTTCGGGGGAGAGGATCACCTCATCCGTTTCATCGCTGACCATCAATTTGGCCGAGGTTGCACGGTAACCCGCTAACAAAGTATTTGAGATAATAAAGCTACAGCTAGAGGCGGGCATTTCACCCAACTTAACCGTCAGCAGACGGCTCTCTCTGACCGAGCGAATGTCGTGAAGATTACACTCCACCGTCGGGCCACCATCGAAAATATCCACATAGCCACGACACCTAAAGCCTTCTGCCTGCAACAGGTTAAGCGCTGGACGAGTGTTAGTATGCACCTCGCCAATCACCTTTTGCGCCTCTTCTGGTAAAAGACAAACATAGACGCTGTTTTTCGGCATCATCTCGGCCATAAAGGCCTTCTGCCCCAGGCCAGACAGGTAATCTGCCTGCACAAAATCTATGCCCAGGAAATGCTTCTGCAACCAACCATAGAAAGGCGAGTTGCCCTCTGCGTCGCTCTCGCCACGCATCTCGGCAATCACAGTTTCACCGAAACGCTCGGCGTGCTGCGCCAGAAACAGGAAGCGGCTGCGAGACAGCATGCGGCCATTGTTGTTTTTACGATAGGAATCACGCAAAAACAGAGTACATAGTTCGGCGGCGCCAGTGTAATCATGACACAGGGTCAGAGTCTCCACTTCGTTGCGCACATCGATCTGCTCAGAGTAGTAGACCTCGGTACCCAGACGATAGTGATAGAAAGCATCGACCATGCCTACGGCGGCCTCGAGACCACAGGTACCGACCACTTCGCCAGTCTCTGTATCTTCCAGCACCATAAGATAACCTTCATCGAAGGGCTTCTCGATCTCCTTGACGAACGAGGCTTCAACGCGGGCAATCTTTTTTCTTAATAGTTCTTCATTGACTGGTAAAGACGTGAATCCATGTCCAGACTCGATAGCGATCTGATACAAGGCATCAAAATCGCTTGAGCGGATGGGGCGGATAATTAACATCTCTGAGTCTCCTCACTTGTCCTTGTCGTTCAAACGCAGACAGTCTTAACACTAAGACCAATATGACACGTTTGAGGTTCAAGTATTTCCACAGACAAAAAAGCGCGGCTGTTACCCCGCGCTTATACTGTCGCTTAGCCAGCTACTACTTTGGCTACTGCACGTTCGAAACGAGCAAGACCCTCGGCGATATCGGCCTCAGGGATAACAAGAGAAGGAGTAAAACGAATAACGTTTGCACCGGCAACCAGGCTCATCAAGCCTTCACCGATACCGGCAACCAAGAAATCTTTTGAACGACCCTGGTATTGCTCATTCAGCACCGCGCCCAGTAGCAAACCTTGACCGCGCACTTGGCTAAATACATTGTACTTTTCGTTGATCTGGTTCAGGCCATCACGTAGCAGCTGCTCGCGACGTTTAACACCCTCAAGCACCTCAGGGGTGTTCACTACGTCAAGTACCGCATTGCCTATGGCGCACGCTAACGGGTTACCGCCGTAAGTCGAACCATGGGTACCAATCTTAAGGTGAGAGGCAATCTCAGTCGTTGTCAGCATCGCCGCGATAGGGAAACCACCACCTAGCGCCTTAGCGGTAGTGAGGATATCCGGTACCACGTCGGTACGCATGTAGGCGTAAAGTTCACCCAGACGACCCACACCCGTTTGTACTTCATCGAAGATCACTAGGGCGTTGTGCTTGTCGGCCAGGGCGCGAACTGCCTGCAGGAACTCAGGATCGGCATCAATGATACCGCCTTCGCCTTGAAGCGGCTCAAGCATGATGGCACATGTCTTATCAGACACTTCGGCTTCAAGCGCCGCAATGTCGTTAAATGGTAAGTGAGTAATAGATTGTGGCTTAGGACCAAAACCGTCAGAGTATGCCGCCTGACCACCAACACTTACGGTGAAGAAGGTTCGGCCGTGGAAAGCCTTGTCGAAGGCGATGATCTGATCTTTTTCAGCGCCAAATTTTTCCATGGCATAACGGCGCGCCAGCTTTAGGGCTGCCTCGTTAGCTTCTGCGCCAGAGTTGGCAAAATAAACCTTCTCGGCGAAAGTGGCCTCAACCAATTTAGTCGCCAGCGCCAAAGCTGGCTCGTTAGTCATAACGTTTGAAAGATGCCAAAGCTTCTCGCCTTGCTCTTTTAATGCGCTCACAAGCGCCGGATGACAATGACCTAAACAGTTCACCGCGATACCACCGGCAAAATCTATAAACTCGTTGCCATCCTGATCCCAAACTCGGCTCCCCTCACCACGGACAGGGATCACAGCCGATGGTGCATAGTTAGGCACCATTACTTCATCAAACTGGGCTCGGGTTAGCTTATGGTTTACGCTCATTCTACTCATCCTTTCAATGTTGCCGAAGGCTTCAACAGCCTGTCGTACCCGTCTTTTTTCGAAAAGCGGCGCCCTTCGATGACGGTTATTTTGTTTTCTAGGGGGTCATTAATAGCGAAAACGTGATCAAAATACCAGTTCCTCTAGTCAAGCCTTCTTTGTATGTGCATAACAAATGCATAAAGATTTGAGCTTAAAGGTTATACAAGCGTTTATAACCCCGCGTTGAGCATAAATAGTCAGAAAAAAATTTATCGACCCAAGCTTTCACTAATAATGTAAATATTTTGAATATATAGTCACATTCGACGTGAATGGATAGTAAAACATTTCCACAGCAAATAACACTAAAAACAGGCAGTAACCCAGTTCATTTCGACTGTCATAATGAATCCGCCTTTTCCGCCGGCTCTGTTACCTCAGACCACTGCTGCCGGGGATTAGCGCTCCATAAAACAAAAGCCACAGCCCTCACTAGAGGCGCCGTGGCTTTACCCAAATAACAAGGATCCAACAAGCAAAATCAATAAAGATCTAGCTTGCGGTAGTTTTGCCCCTTAAGACGTATCTGTTCCTGCTCTGACAACAGATAATAGTCGAACATCAGCTGTTTCTCTTTCGGCGAGATCATCCGCATCTCTTCGAGCATCAATACCTTAGCAAAACAGCTGGCGCGAGCCACTAAGGCGGCATACTCGGAAAGCTCACTATAACTAAGCGAGGTGTCGAGTTCTTTTTGCGTCTGGGTCAGGAGGCTGGTGTTAAAGTCGAGCAGCTCCGGCAGGCGCCAATTCAACTTGTGGGCATGTTGTAGCACCTGCTGATAGATCTCCTCGGCGGGGAACTCGGTAGCCAGCACGGCATCATGCAGCTCCTTATCGCGACTGGCACTAGCCTCGCGCAGCCAGGTACCCCAGATATTCTCATAAACCTTAGCGCTGTTTTTCAGCACCACAGAGATCCCGAGTTGGTGCAGCAGACTGCTGGTATAAGCTTGGGCGATATCCAGCTCGTTAAGCTGTGCCAACGCCTTGGCGGCAATGCCAGTTAACATGGCGTATCGCCACAGCTTACGTGTTGTCCACAGTAGATTGGCATGGCCTGTAGGCAACCAATTACGCAAGCAAAAATAGGGGATCACCAGCTTAAGGTTTTCCACCCCAATAAAGTTAAGCACTAGCTTTATCTCAGTCACCTTAACGTCAGAACGATGTTGCCGCTTGTGTCTGAAGGATGGACTATTGACCATATTGGTGAGATCCCGCGCCAGCCAAGGCAGATCGGCGATCAGCAGGCGTAAACGATTGAGATCGAGGTTTTTCTCATACAGAAGCTCCAGCATCAACATCTGGTTCTCGTTGATCCCCGACTGCTTTATCAAGAGATCAGGCGACGCCAGTTGATTATCCAAGGTGGTGGTGATCGTGGTGATCAGCTGGGCCGACACCGCCTCATACACCTGCCTGGCTTGGATCTGCTTTGAGAGGCGCTCAAACACGGCGTCACGCTCGATATCGAGCTTATTGGCATCATTTTCCAGTTCACGGTCTAGGTCATCAAACATAGACGCCGCGGCTTTTTGCTTGCCGACGATGATCTGTTTCAAAAGCCTGTGTTCTATATCTATGATGATCCCCGGACGGACACCACCGGCAATGGACTTTGCCACCTAAGCTGTTCTCCTCAGCAAACTAAGCTCACTGGCCTTATATTACACCAATTCAGTGACTTCACAGCGAGAAGTTGGCAACAAAAAAAGGGTCTCCATTGGAGACCCTCTTGATTATCACTTTAACTCTTGCTCGAATAACTTAAAGATGCGGCGATATTCATCTAACCAACTCGATGGCTGACGGAAACCGTGAGGTTCAACCGGGTAGATTGCCGTTTCAAACATTGGCTTCTCGAGCTCAATCAATCGCTGTACCAGACGCACGCTATCTTGGAAGAAAACGTTATCATCCAGTACGCCACTCATGATAAGCAGAGGCTTCTGCAGGCCCTCGGCATGTTCAATCGGTGAGCTGCGCTCGTAGGCGATAGCATCCACATCCGGGGTGTTGAGTATGTTAGAGGTATAAGGCGCATTATAGTGAGCCCAATCGCTTACCGGACGCAGTGCCGCCCCGGCCTGGAACAACTCTGGTTCGTTAAACAGCGCCATAAAGGTGAGGAAACCACCGTAGGAGCCACCATAGGTGCCGACGCGATTGGCATCGACATTGACATTGCTTGCCATCCAGCTGACGCCATCTTTGAGATCTTCGACTTCTGGGTGGCCCATGTTGCGGTACACCGCTGTGCGCCAGTCACGGCCATAGCCTTTAGAGCCTCGATAGTCCATATCCATCACCACATAACCCTGCTGGGTTAACAGGTTGTGGAACATAAACTCACGGAAGTAGCCCGAGAAACCATAATGGGCGTTTTGCAGATAACCCGCACCATGATTAAAGATCACCGCTGGGTACTTATCAGCGCTCGCCTTATCATAACCTTGCGGCAGATAAACCCTTGCATAGACATCGCCTGCGCCATGGCTCGATGGCACCTTAACCACTTCTGGTGCCTGCCAAGGATACTGCTTGAAGGCATCTGACGTGTAATGAGTCAACTGCTTAAGCTCTCCGCCAATGGCCTGTACAAACAGCTCGCTAGGCTGGGTGCGGCGCGATGCATTAAGCAGTAGCTTGCTACCGTCTGGGCTCAGGCTGTAATCCAACTGACCATCCCATTGGGTAAGCTGCTCACTCTGCCCCGTGGCCAGCTTAACGCGGTACACATTGTCGATACCCGGATGGTCTTTGTTGGCCTTGTAGTAGATATACTCGGCCTTGGGGCCCAGGGTGATGTCGCTAACCACATACTGACCCTGGGTCAGTGCCTGGGGTTTGGCTCCACTTGGCTTAAGGTAAAGGTGAGAATAACCGGTTTCTTCCGAGAGATAATAAAGGGTATCGCTCTCTGGTAGCCAGCCAAACTGATTGAAATTGTAGTTAACCCAGGCATCGTCGTGCAGTCTATGCTCGGTATTAAGCTTGCCTGCAGCCAGGTTAAGGGTGGCAATCCATCTATCTTTGTTGTCCACGGCTTCGAGCATGATAGCGACTTTGTTGTCCTTGGCCTGCCACTGCATAGCGCTCTGAGTCCAGCCCCAGTCTTGCATCAGCTGGACTTTACGCGGACTCTTCTCGCTCTTATAGGTCTCGCCTTTCGCTTTGGCATTTTCGGCCTTTACCGAAGCCAGCACATCTTCATCGAAACCTGTGAGTCCTTCGATAGTGATATCGCGCTTCTCATGCTGCACCAGATCAAGCAGCACCAGACGCTCCCCGGGAAACTTATCTTCGGCGACACGGGCCCTGGCAGGTACAGCATCTACATAACCCTGGCTGCCTAAGTAGTTGGGCATAATGTCATGCTCTGAGCGCCAGCTATAGTTTTTATCGACCAGAGAGAGCAGCAGGTAGCGACCGTCGGGCGACAGACTCATCTGGGAAACGGTTTCCTCTTCGCCCAGATACCAGGTTTTAGCGGTCATTGTGGGATCTTGCTTGGCAAGTTCAGCCTGATATTGCTCTTTCTGTTCGGCTTGGGTCTGCTGCAAGGCGACATACTCAATCAGCCTGTGCTGCTGCTTGGCGATATAGCCGCTCGGCGCCTCAACACCTTTAGGTGCCTTAGCCATCTTAATATTGGCAATCTGTTCATACAGGCCAGTATCGCCATGGATACGGAACACCTGCTGCCCTTGCCAATAGGCGATATCGCCATTGGTCAGGAAACGCACGCCATCGACCTTAGTGTTTTGACGTGTCAGCTGTGACACCTTGCCACTGAGCAGATCTTTAACGAACAGATTGCCCTGATAGATATAGGCCTTACGAGTACGGTCACTATCTAGTACGCCATATTGCTGATCCGCTTGATGTAGGGCATCAAGTGCCAACTTTGAGGCTTCACCGGCTGTTATTGACTGTTGATAATAGTCTCGCAGAGGAGACTGATGCGCCTGACGGGCAAAGTAAACTGACTGGCTGTCATCACTCCAGTATTCGCCCTTGGCGAGGATACCCATCCAATCTGGATTAGCCATGATCTGATTCAGTGTCAGCTGACTGTCAACACTCGGCGGCGTTGCCAGCACGACAGGCGATGGCGCCTTGGTTTGAACCTTGTCAGTTGAAGGGGTTGCAGCACAGCCCCCTAAGATGGTGAGGGTCAATATGCTCAGACCCAATCCACGAAACGCACCCGTCATCGTCCTTCCTTATTATTGATATTACCCAGACAGCAAGAGGCTGAGCCTTGTTATTTTGCTGCCTTTTATATCATAAAATGAGGAAAGGACGGTGAGATTAGCAGGATAAAACTTGTAACATTTTGAAAAAAAGCCGCGCGATTCATTAACTTTTGCGACACCTAATTTGGAGAGAGAAAAGCTGGTATTTCTGGAAGTAAAAACTAGCTTAATGGCCTTTGGGCTAACTTAACCATATTGGCCAGAAGCTCTAACCCTTGTTCGGTCAGTATCGATTCTGGATGAAACTGCACGCCGTAGAGACCAAGGCTAGGATGACTCATGCCCATGATCTCACGCCCATGTACAGGGTCATCAAACCAGGCATCCAGCTCAAATCCTTCTGGCACTTCATCGACTAGCAAGGAGTGATAGCGAGTGACGGTCAGCGGCTGATTTAAATCCTGAAACAGGCGACAATTGCTGTGCGTGATGGCGCTGGTCTTGCCGTGCATCACCCGCTTCGCTCGAATCACCTTAACACCAAAGGCCTGAGCGATCGCCTGATGACCCAGACACACACCCAATATGGGAAGCTTGCCGGCAAAGTGGCTGATGGCTGCTAAGGATATCCCCGCCTCATTGGGGCTGCAGGGGCCAGGTGAAATCACTAACAAACTCGGAGCCAAGGCCTCTATCTCCTCAAGCGTCACCTCATCGTTGCGCCTGACAACTATCTCCTCACCTAACTGCTGAAAATACTGCACTAGGTTAAAGGTAAAGGAGTCGTAGTTGTCGATCATCAGGATCATGGATAAATTGCTCGTGTGAGTTGTGTCGCGTTTTTCTGGCGCAGATGCTAACACAGAGTCCTGATGGGATCATCCACTCTGCCTATTCGAGCTGAGCCTCTGCCGATAAAGCAACATACTAATGGAAGATTTGTGATACAAAAAAACCAGCCTAGGCTGGTTTTTTATCGGGTGTTGGTGTTTCACTTCACTATGGTGAGGTGACCACGACGCTTTGGCTTTTCCTTGTCTTGCGACGCCGTTGAAGACGGCTTGTCTTCAGTCTTAGTCTCATCGACAACGGAGAGCCTTAAATCTTGGGCATCCGCCTCCAGTTGATAGGCCTCTTCCTGATCGAATACTGTACCTGCGCCATTTTCTCTGGCATAGATAGCGACGATCGAGGCCATAGGCAATACCACCTGCTGGGGTACGCCACCAAAACGGGCGTTAAACTCGATGAAGTCATGACCTATCTGCAAATTACCCACGGCACTGGCGGTAATATTAAGCACTATCTGTCCATCTTTAACATACTGCTGCGGCACTTGCGTACCAGGTACATAGGCATCGACCACTACATGTGGTGTCAGCTCATTGTCCATAAGCCAATCATAGTAGGCCTGCAACAAATAAGGACGGTTAGGGGTCATCGGCTTCATTTAGATACCCATGCGCATTTCGCGCTCAGCCTCGGTCAAAGACGCCTTAAATGAATCACGATCAAACAGACGTGTCATATAGGCTTTAACCTCTTTTGCTGTGCGGCTATCTAGCTCGATACCCAATACAGGCAGACGCCATAACAGCGGGCCTAAGTAGCAGTCGGCCAGACCGAACTCTTCAGCCATAAAGTAAGGCATTTCGTTAAAGATAGGTGCGATAGCCGTCAGGCTTTCCTGCAACTCTTTACGCGCCTCATCGGCACGATCGCCATTACGGATACGATCGACCAGGCTGTACCAGTCGTTTTCGATGCGGTGCATCATCAGACGCGTCTGACCACGTGATACAGGGTAAACAGGCATAAGAGGTGGATGCGGGAAACGCTCATCCAGATATTCCATGATGATGCGTGAGTTATAGAGCACAAGTTCACGATCAACCAGAGTCGGTACTGTGTTGTATGGATTTAGCTCAATAAGATCTTCAGGCATTTCACTAGGATCTACCTGCAGAACATCGACAGTCACTCCCTTCTCCGCCAAGACGATACGGACTTGATGGCTATAGAGATCGTCGGCGCCTGAAAACAGGGTCATGATTGAGCGTTTATTGGCAGCAACAGCCATTGATACCCTCCAAGATTTAAATTCAAAAAGCTAAAAAAGCAAAAACAAACGAGGGGCAGAGCCCCCCGTTTATAATATGCGGATAATATATTCTAACCTTTATTGGGGGTTAGTGTACATCTTTCCAGTACTCTTTCTTCAAGAGGTAGGCCACAATAAAGAAAATAAACAGGAAGCCCAATACCCACCAACCTAAGCGTTCACGCTCAAGTTTGACTGGCTCACCCGAATAAACCAGGAAGCCAGTGATATCACGAACCACTTGATCATATTCTTCTGCGGTTAACTTGCCACCCATAGTGACAAAGCTGCCATCTTCTTGTTTAACCGGCAAACCTTGCAGCTCTTCCAGTACGTGTGGCATGGCCACTGACGGAAATACTGTGTTGTTTACACCAAATGGACGAGAGTCATCTTTGTAGAAGCTCTTCAAATAAGTGTAAACCCAGTCTTCACCACGTACACGAGCTACCAAGGTCAAATCTGGCGGCGCCGCACCAAACCATTTAGCCGCTTCGGCTTCAGGAATGGCGTTCTCCATCAGATCGCCTACTTTAGCGTCACTGTTAAACATATACTTGTTACGCATATCGTCTACAGAGATACCTAAGTCTTCGGCAACGCGGTTATAACGCTGGTACTGAGTGCTGTGACAACCTGAACAGTAGTGTTGGAAAGCATCCAAACCACGTTCGAGCGACTCTTTGTCATTCAGGTCGACGTTAGCACTTTCTAGATGAACATTGGCACCACCTGCAGCAAACGCAAGAGATGGTACTAATGTAACTAATGCAATCAGTAATTTTTTCATTAGTGGGTCAACCTCTCTGGTACAGGCTTAGTTTTCTCATTCTTACTGTATAGCCACAGCGCTAAGAAGAAACCGAAGTATGTCAGAGTAAAGATACGCGCAGCAATTGTCAGCGTCGGCGTCGCAGGTACGGCACCCAAGTAGCCTAAGACAATGAAAGATACGGCAAACTGACCAATATTCAGCTTATGAATCATGCTACGGTAGCGAATTGACTTCACCTTACAACGATCTAACCAAGGTAGAACGAAGAGGACAGCAATCGCTAGGCCCATGCCGACAACCCCTAATAACTTATCAGGAATCGCACGCAGAATGGCGTAGAAAGGCGTGAAGTACCAAACAGGAGCGATATGCTCTGGGGTCTTCATTGGGTTAGCCGCTTCAAAGTTTGGCTTCTCCAGGAAGTATCCACCACCTTCAGGCATAAAGAACAACACGTAGCAGAAGACAATCAGGAAGCCAGCGACGCCCATGATATCTTTCACTGTGTAGTATGGGTGGAATGGGATACCATCTTTCGGCCAGCCATTCTCATCCTTGTTCTTCTTAATTTCGATACCATCAGGGTTGTTCGAACCCACTTCGTGCAGAGCGATAAGGTGTAAGAACACTAATACCACTAGGACTAAAGGTAGCGCGATAACGTGTAGGGCGAAGAAACGGTTCAGTGTCGCGCCAGAAACAACGAAGTCACCACGGATCCAAAGTGTTAGATCGTCACCGATAACAGGAATCGCACCGAACAGCGAGATAATAACCTGTGCTCCCCAGTAAGACATCTGTCCCCATGGCAGCAGATAACCCATAAAGGCTTCAGCCATCAGTACCAGGAAGATCAACATACCAAACAACCAGAGCAGTTCTCTTGGCTTTTGGTATGAACCATAGAGCAGTCCACGGAACATGTGCAGGTAGATCACCACGAAGAAGGCAGAAGCCCCCGTTGAGTGCATGTAACGTAATAGCCAGCCATACTCCACATCACGCATGATGTATTCGATAGAGGCAAACGCACCTTCTGCAGTCGGCACATAGTTCATGGTTAGCCAGATACCGGTCAGTAGCTGGTTTACCAGCACCAACATGGCCAAAGAACCAAAGAAATACCAGAAGTTGAAGTTGGTCGGCGTCGCATATTGACCAACGTGACGATTATAAGTCGCCGTCATTGGGATGCGTGCATCAATCCAATCGATAATATTCTTAACCATTATGCAGCCCCCTGATCGACACCGATAATCACGTTGCCGTCATCAATATATTGATGAGGTGGAACAACTAGGTTCAACGGCGCTGGTACACCTTGGAATACACGGCCCGCCAT
Organism: Shewanella marisflavi; assembly: GCF_002215585.1. Classification (NCBI taxonomy): domain Bacteria; kingdom Pseudomonadati; phylum Pseudomonadota; class Gammaproteobacteria; order Alteromonadales; family Shewanellaceae; genus Shewanella; species Shewanella marisflavi. Next base: position 618,881 of record NZ_CP022272.1, on the reverse strand, counting down.
ATCAAACTTAGAACCATGACATGGGCAGAAGAAACCAGACGCAACGCCTTCTACTTGCTCACCAAAGGTATCAGGTAGATACGTTGGCGAACAACCTAGATGCGTACATAGACCAACAGCAATAAAATACTCAGGCTTAATAGAACGAACCGCATTCTGCGCGTAGGCAGGTTGTTGCTCTTCGTTTGAGGCTGGATCACGTAGTTGATCATCGAGAGTAGCAAGACCGTTTAAGATCTCTTCAGTGCGGCGGACAACCCATACAGGCTTACCACGCCATTCAACACGGATCAGCTGACCCGGTTCTAACTTACTAATATTTACTTCAACCGGCGCACCTGCAGCTTTCGCTTTGGCACTCGGATTCCACGACTTTATAAAAGGAACCGCTACAGCGACGGCACCAACACCACCCACTACGGCGGTTGCTGCGGTCAGGAATCTGCGACGTCCGGTATCGACTGGCGCATTGCTCATCCACTTATCTCCAGAGAGTGTTGGAATTTTTGTTTTAAAAATTTTTGATTTTGGGGTTTTACCCCAAAGCGCAAAAATCAAATTTGAGGCGGGGCTCATTATAGCCAAAAATTAGAACCAGATCATAGTAAAACAAAGCACAAAGTTAACTATGATAGAAAAATGGCGATTCTAGAAGATAAAGAGCAGCAATACAAAAGATAATCGACCAGGATTTTACGACAAAAAATAATAAACAAGAATAACAACCAAAGCTAAATTAGTAACTTGCGCCGATAAGAGTAAAAAAAGCCCGAACTTGTCGGGCTTTAATACAAATCAGACTCAATGAGAACTATTTAGCGTTAGCGTCCTTCATATACTTGAAGAAGTCACCTTCCGGCTCAATGACCATAACGTTAGACCCCTTCTCGAAACTTGCCTGATAAGCCTCTAGGCTACGCAAGAAAGAGTAAAACTCAGGATCTTTCTTATAAGCATCTGCATAGATCTTCGCGGCAATGGCATCACCTTCACCACGTACCTGCAGAGCCTTACGCTCAGCCTCGGCGATCTGAATAGTCACACTCGCATCTGTCTTAGCGCGAATGATCTCAGACTGCTCCTTACCCTGAGCACGATGCTCTTTCGCCACCGCAGTACGCTCGGCGCGCATACGCTGGTAAATGCTCGAACTCACGTTAGCAGGCAGGTTGATCTGCTTAACACGCACATCGACCACCTCGATACCTAGATCTTGAGCACTATCAGAGGCATTACGCAAAGCGTCTTGCTGAAGCTCATCACGGCTACCAGAAACGATATCTTTAATGGTACGACGACCAAACTCGGTACGCAGATCGTTGTTGATCTTGCGCTGGAGTAGAGACTCAGCCTGAACCTTGTTACCGCCGTTAGTGGCCAGATAGTACTTCTCATGATCCTTGATGCGCCATTTCACATAAGAATCGACCATCAAGTCTTTCTTCTCTGAGGTCACGAAGCGATCCGCAGCGCCATCCATCGTCTGGATACGAGAATCTAAAATCTTGATCTTATCGATCACTGGTAACTTTATGTGCAGACCCGGCTTGTAGATACGAGTCACACCATCATCTTTAAGGATCTTACCAAAGCGAGACACGATAGCGCGTTCACCTTCGTTGACCACCATCAAAGATGACAGGCCTACGGCAACTAAGATAGCTGCAATAATGACAGATAATCTACCCATGTTTAGTTCCTCCCCTGACGAGTTCGGTCGCTACGAGAAGGTCTTCCATCCAGCGGCATGCTCACACTATCTACTATGCTATTAACTGAATCATTGACCGCATCCAACTCAACAGACTTAGTCGGTTTAGTTTGAGTGCGCTGTTCCATTAACTTATCTAACGGCAGATACATCATGTTATTGCCCGACTTAGAGTCGACCAATACCTTATTGGTGCCAGAAAGCACTTTTGACATGGCATCTATGTAGAGACGGTTACGAGTCACTTCTGGTGCCGCCTGGTACTCAGGCAACAACTTCTCGAAACGAGCCACTTTACCGCGAGCCTCTAAGATCTCACGTTCTTTATATGCATTTGCCTGCTGCTCCATACGCTGCACAGTACCGCGCGCCTTAGGCTCGATCTCACGAGAATAAGCCTCAGCTTCACGAATAAAGCGCTGCTCATCTTCCTGAGCGGCGATGGCGTCATCGAAGGCATCTTTTACCTCTTCAGGCGGACGTGCTGGCAAGAAGTTCACGTCACGGATCTCAATACCTAGATTGTAAGGCTTGATGATACGCTCAACTTCTTCCCAAGTATCACGACGGATCTGATCACGACCAGTCGTCAGAATGTCATCCATCCTGTTGTGACCTACGACATATCGCAGCGCACTGTCAGTCGCTTCACGCAAGCTCGAATTGGCATCAACCGCGCTAAACAAATAGCGATAAGGATCGACAACAATATATTGCACATCCAGCTCAACCAGCACGACGTTTTCGTCCGCGGTAAGCATGCTGCCAGAGGCTGGAATAGAGCGAACATTACTCACGTTCACTGGGAAGACCTCATCGATAAAGGTTGCCTTCCACTGCAGGCCCGGCTCTACTTGGCCAATATATTCACCAAAACGTAGCGCCACACCCTTTTCGGCTTCTTTCACCGTATAGAAACCTGAGAGTCCCCACACGACAACGGCGATGCCTAATACAATGATAAAACCTAATGCACTGAAACCACCGCCAGCGCCATTACCTTTACCACCAAAACGCTTAGAAATATTCTTAAATACTTCATCGAGATCTGGTGGCCCTTTGTCATTGCCGTTCTTGTTTCCCCAAGGGTCTTGACCCTTGTTACCGGGCTCGTTCCAAGCCATTTAGCACTCCATAGGTGTATGAAATAAACGAGATTACTAAAAACTACTCTATTGATGCTGTTTCAACAATAAAGGTTTCCAACTCCCCTTGGCTCTGCTTAGCTAATCGGTGCCAATCGGCCTCCAATAAGCGTACAGACACGATACAGTTCCCCAGATCGTCATACTCTTTCTGCTGTATCACATCCAGTCGATAAAACTGGCCAAGATAATGTCCGGCCGTCGCCGGAATACACAAGGTCAACTCTACTATGGCACGACCAATCAATTGATTGATTGCCTTTTCAAGTAATTCCAAGCCTAAACGCTGTTGAGCCGAAACCCAAACACGCGTTGGGACCCCATCGCCATCATAGTCGATCTTAGGTCCCACTTCTTCCAACAGATCTATCTTGTTACAGACAATGAGCTGTGGAATCTCTTCTGCGCCAATTTCTTTCAGTACTAATTGTACCTGTTCAAAATTGTCGCCCATGTTTTCATCAGCACTATCAACCACATGTAACAGAAGATCCGCTTCGCGAGTTTCCTGTAACGTGGCTTTAAACGCAGCCACCAAGTCATGGGGAAGATGTCTGATAAAACCAACGGTATCAGCCAAAATGACCGAACCGTCTTCTAAGTCCAGCTTACGTAAGGTCGGATCGAGTGTCGCAAACAGCTGATCGGCAGCATAGACCTCGGAAACGGTTAACGCGTTAAACAAGGTTGACTTGCCCGCGTTGGTGTAACCCACCAGTGATACTGTGGCTAACTCGCTTCTTTGTCTTGCGCGTCGACTCTGCTCACGCTGTTTATCGACTTTCTCGAGCCGTTTGTTGATGGTCTTAATACGACCACGAAGCAAACGTCTATCGGTTTCCAGCTGAGTTTCACCCGGTCCCCGCAGGCCGATGCCCCCTTTTTGACGTTCAAGGTGGGTCCAACCACGGATCAGGCGCGTTGACATGTGGCGTAATTGCGCTAGCTCCACCTGCAACTTGCCTTCATAAGTCCTGGCGCGCTGAGCAAAAATATCAAGAATCAGTGTCGTACGGTCTAAGACCCGGCACTGACAGATCAGCTCAAGATTACGCTCTTGTGCAGGACTCAAGGCGTGGTTAAAAATCACCACATTGGCGTCAGTAGCGGCAACCATGGCTGCCAACTCTTCCGCTTTACCTGTACCAACAAAATACTTTCTATCTGGAGAACGACGACTTCCCGTGATCACGCCTACGGTTTCAGCGCCTGCCGATTCGACTAATAAACGAAGTTCGGTAATATCTTCCCTACTGTCTTCATCTGAAAAGTCGACATGGACAAGTACTGCAGCTTCTCCCGCCTCATAGCGTTCAAACAAAAATCGAACTCCTTAGGAAATTACTCAGCACTATCATCATGCGGTGCGTTATAACCGGCAGACTGATTTGGCGTATTATGGTGGCTGCTCACGTTAAATGGACGTGCAGGCACCACAGTTGAGATAGCGTGCTTGTATACCATCTGGCTGACGGTGTTCTTCAATAAAATAACAAACTGATCGAATGACTCAACCTGTCCTTGAAGCTTGATACCATTAACTAGGTAGATAGATACCGGAACGCGTTCACGTCGTAATGCGTTCAAAAATGGGTCTTGTAAAGATTGCCCCTTAGCCATTTGTAATTTCCTTTTTATTAAAATTAATTAAAACCTAATACAGCATCAATTTCTGGTTTGGTTTTAGTATTATATAGAGTGAATGAATTAGCTAGCGACAATGCTCTAATAGTCGCGCCAGATTTGATTCATCACCACTCTCCAGCCAATTTAGATCAGCCCATCCTCGCAACCATGTTAATTGACGCTTAGCCAATTGCCTAGTCGCAACTATGGATTTTTCGACCATAGTATCATAGTCATATTCCCCATCGAGATACTGCCACACTTGGCGATATCCCACACATCTCATCGAAGGCAGGTCTAGATGCAGATCCTCTCGCGCCTTGAGCGCTTGCACCTCTTCGACGAAACCTTGATTTAACATCAATTTAAATCTTTCTGCTATAGCAAGGTGTAGCACTTTACGATCTTTGGGTGCTATGCCAAATTGCACCACCTTATAAGGCAAAGCATCAGCCTTAACCTCTGTTAAGGTCGTCAGGCTCTTACCACTAATGCGGTATACCTCTAATGCCCGTGACAGTCGCTGCGGATCATTAGGGTGAATACGCTCAGCAGACACAGGGTCTATCTGGCGTAACTGATCATGCAAGGCTTGCCACCCTTTGGTCTCAGCCTCTTTCGCTATCTCTGCCCGAATCGTTTCATCGGCTGGCGGCAATGGAGATAACCCCTCTAATAGCGCCTTGAAATAGAGCATAGTGCCTCCCACCAAGAGTGGTGTTTTACCCTCACTTAAAATCTGCTCTATCTCTGCTATCGCATCGCTGCGAAAATCCGCCGCGGAATAACTTTCGCTCGGGTCACGAATATCGATCAAACGATGAGGTGCACGACTGAGCTCTTCCTGGGTCGGTTTAGCACTGCCGATATCCATACCACGGTAGATAAGCGCTGAGTCCACCGAGATGATCTCGCAATTATGCTCTTCGGCCAAAGCCATCGCAAGCGCAGTCTTACCCGACGCGGTCGGTCCCATCAGGGTGATAATTGTCGGCTGACTCTCGCTATTCACTCGTTTGCTCACCTAACCATTCTTGCCAAGGCAAAGCCTTAGCCATAGATAAAATTTCTTGCTGCTGCGACTCTGGTAATCCCATAAGTTCAGCCCACAGCGCACTGGCAGAACTAAACTGGCCGCTCGACTGTTCAACCAACCAATTAATCAGCGCATCGGTCGTGGGCTCTTCGAAACGTATCCACTGTAAAAACTCAGGAACCACGCTCGCCAGCTGACTCTGCCTTAGATATGGGGGCACTTTTTTAATTATCAACTGGCCAAGACGAATAGTTAGCTCTAGGCCTAATTTTCTAATTAGCTGCTCACGCTCAAACAGGGTTTGTTGCCAATCTTCATCGACTTTAACCGACACAGGCATTAAGAGCGGCTGACCTATCAGCCCCGATGCCAGCTTGGCCGATATCTGTTGCCGAGCAACTTCGCGCGCCACGCTAGATAAACCGAGCAAAGCCAATTCGGCTCCTCGCACCAGCAGCCAATAGCGGCCGTCTAGCACCTGAGGCATCTGCGGCTGATTAGCTGTAGCCTGATGGTTTACTTGACCAGGAGTGGTCATCAACTGAGCATAACTATCGACTGCCGCCTGGCTTGGGAGCTCGGTACTGGCATAACTTCGGCCGCGACTGCTCGTCTGGTGCTGACTGCTGTAACCCTGGCCGTGAGACTCGCTGATTCGAGCGTTGCCATACTCCCTCCCGCTCTCTCCCCGTTGAGACTCAGACATCAACGGCCTGATATAAGCGGTTTGCGTCTCTGCAGCGGGAACATTGGCAGGCCTAGCGAATGCAGGTTCAAAACTCAGTTCGCTACTTTGGCGCAGCGCCGACTCTAGGGCTTGCAAGATAAAATCATGCACATAGCGGCTCTCATGAAAGCGCACCTCATGCTTGGCCGGATGCACATTCACATCAACCTGATGGGGATCCAAGCTCAACATCAACACAAAGGCTATCTGCTCGCCCTGTAGTTGCTGTGCAAACGCCTGACGCACCGCGTGATTCACCAAACGGTCACGCACCAAGCGGCCATTAACATAAAAATATTGAGTATCGCCGACAGGCATCTCACTGTTGGGAGACTGAATGTAACCACTCAAGCTCAAGCCGTTATGCTCACAGTCGACCTTTAGGGCATTCTCGGCAAAAGCCTTACCGCTAACTTGACCCAGACGTTGCAGATACTGGGCTTCGGTCTTCGCTGGACGATAGTTACGCACCTGTTTGCCGTTGTGCTTAAGCGTAAAGTGAATCTCGCTACGCACTAAGGCAATACGCTTAAGCCATTCATCGATATGGGTAAATTCAGTTTTATCACTCTTTAGAAATCGGCGCCTGGCTGGTGTGTTGAAAAACAGGTCCGCCGCTTCGACCGTGGAGCCCACAGGATGGGCAGCAGGTATCACCTTGACCGCCATCTCTGAGCCTTCGGCGTAGGCTTGCCAGGCTTCTGCTTGCTCTTGGGTACGAGAGGTAAAGGTTAATCTGGATACCGAACTGATACTGGCAAGGGCCTCACCGCGAAAACCAAAACTCAAAATAGCGTCGAGATCGTCTAATGAGGCCAACTTAGAGGTGGCATGGCGCGACAACGCGAGACTGAGCTCCTCTTTGGGAATACCCGAGCCATCATCTGTGATCTTAATAAGCTTACTGCCGCCCTTATCGATCTCGATATCGACACGTGTGGCACCCGCATCCAGGCTGTTTTCAACTAACTCCTTGATAACAGATGCCGGACGTTCCACCACCTCCCCGGCGGCTATCTGGTTAGCCAATTGAGGAGGCAAAACTCTAATCGTCATCTTGGCTCCTTAAGCCCTGGGAATAATCAGCTTTTGGCCAATAAACAAGGTATTCGACTTGAGCTTATTGGCTTTTTTAATGCTGGCGATTGAAACCTGATAACGATGGGCAATCACAGATAAAGACTCACCGGCGGCCACTTTATGCTTGAAACCGCTCTTGCTCGCCAGCAGGGTATGTGCGGGCGGATTATTCTCGAAATAACGCACCACACCTTTATGAACGGCATTGGCGATATTGTTTTGATGATCGCGCTGGGTCAACAGACGCTCTTCTCTATGATTCGAAATAAAGCCTGTTTCGACCAAAATGGAAGGAATATCTGGCGACTTGAGCACCGCGAAACTCGCCGCCTCAGGCTTATGCTTGTGCAGACGCGTCACCTTGCCCAAGTTGTCTAGTACGTCGCCGGCAATGTTGTGGCTGATCGCCATCGATCTATCCATGGACATATCCAGCAGCGTCATAGCCAAATACTGCTCATTGTCGGTGTTTTGAATAATTTCACCGGCTCCACCAAGCAGTTCAGAATGTTTCTCTTTTTGCTCTAACCAACGACCAATTTCACTGTTGGCCCGGCGCATCGACAGCACCCATACCGAGGCGCCGTGAGGCTGAGGAGAAGTAAAGGCATCTGCATGGATAGAGATCAGCAGATCCGCCTTGCTGTTGCGGGCAATCTCCGAGCGCCTATTCAGGTTGACGAAGTAATCGCCGGTGCGGGTCATGACGGCGCGCATACCAGGGGTGGCATTAATTTTGGCCTCCACCTTTTTAGCGATCTGCAGCACCACCTTTTTCTCATAAGTGCCTTTGGGCCCAATGGAACCTGGGTCATCGCCACCATGTCCCGCATCAATGGCCACGATAACGTCCCTAAGCTCTTGCTCTGGCTCCGCTTTTACCGTTTTCTTATTAACACTATCCCCTTCAAGATCCACGACCAGGCGGTTACCATAGGGGGCTGTGGGTGCCAATGAAAATAAGTTAGCTTTAGCAGGCTTCACCAGATCAATCACCAACCTCAGCGTTCCCTTCTTCGGCGGTTTACTAACACGTACCCGTTTTACCAGCTTACTGTTATTTTCAATCTTACTTAGATCTAGGCCCGTTGCCGTGGTCGCAAGATCCACGACCAAACGATAGGGACTGGTCAGGGTGAAGTGGGTGTATTTTGGCGGCTCACGCAGATCAAACACCACACGTGTCGATTCAGGAGCCGCCCAGATGCGTACACCTTCCAGCTTATTTGCACTATAGGCAATGGAAGGAATACAAAGTAGGACAATCAATAATATACGTTTTATTAGTGATTCAGTTCTTATCATTATTATGTATAACTATCTAACAAAATCTCGCCGGCACGCGATTGCGCCGTCAGTGTGACCTCGCGGCCCTGTTGATGATATTGAATATCGATCGCCAGATCAGCCTCAGGCAAGAGTCCAACGCCCTTGTCAGGCCACTCAACGATACACAGGCTCGACTCAGTGAAATAATCTCTAATCCCCATGAATTCAAGTTCTTCAGGATCACTTAACCGATACAGATCAAAATGATACACATCTATATCACCCAACTCATATGGCTCAACCAGTGTATAGGTAGGGCTCTTTACCGCGCCCTTATGCCCTAGGCTTTGGATCAAACCACGGCTAAATGTGGTTTTACCTGCGCCCAATTCACCGCTCAAATAGAGAGTCAATGGCGGCTTAATCGCACTGGCTAACCTTTGACCTAAACTAACGGTTTCTGCTTCATTTTCAAGATAAACTTTCACTGTTCTCATCGTATCTATCACTAATTCAGGACAAACCTTTTTTGAGCCAGATACTTTAACCTAAACCGGCGTTTATCTAAACAAACATTAGCGCATTTTAATCTGGTTAGAGCCTGTTAATCTTTCCTGATTGTTTTTGAAGCAGCTTGTTGGCCAATTGTACAAGGCAGAGCCGGTAAAGTTTTTATCTACACCGGCTGGCGATAATGCCGTACAAAGGGGTCATCCAAATGCCCCCTGAAAGACCAACGGGCCCTGAGCTAAATCTTATCAACCAGGGCGCGAATATGTTCAAACAGGTCACAGGCCAACATCCCCCGCTCCCCCTTTTCAGCAGCAAAATCAGCCGCCACACCATGAACCACCACTCCTGCACTGGCGGCGTCCATCATAGGCATCCCTTGCGCCATTAAGGCTGCAATAATCCCGCCCAATACGTCACCACTGCCGCCGCTCGCAAGCCCCGGATTACCCACAGGCGCAACATGGCAATTTTTGCCGTCATAAATCAAGGTGCCAGCACCTTTTAGCACGACAACGCCACCATACTTAGCCTGCAACTTGTAGACGGCAGCGAACCTATCCGCCTCCACCTCTGCAATACTTATTCCCAAAAGACGGGCGGCCTCGCCACTGTGGGGCGTCAACACCCAATTGCTTTGCTTAGTCGGCTCTAATGCCAACAAATTCAGCGCATCGGCATCCATCACGCAGGGTTTATCGCTCAACCCCGTTGCCTTGAGCAAGTTGTAACCCCAGTCGCGTTTACCTAGCCCTGGACCAATCAGCAAAATATCCGCCCAGCCCAGACGCTGATACACCTCCATATCCACCAGCTCGCAACCCCAGAACATGATTTCCGGACGACCCGCATTCACTACGGTCAAATGTTCAGGCCTTGAGATCACTGCCACTAAGCCCGCGCCAGCCCTTAGACAGCTCTCAGCCGCCAATCGAGGCGCCCCGGCCATCCCAAAGTCACCGCCGATCACTGTGACTTTGCCGCAGGCGCCTTTATGACTGTTCTTTGCCCTAGCGGGCAAACCGAGATCAGTAAGACGGTAAGCGATATTAGTCACCTTAGATTCGGGTAAGAAGGGCTGTAAGCCAATATCGGCAAACCAGAGTCGCCCGACACAATCTCTTGCCTTACCTGTGATCAGGCCCTGTTTGGGCGCGCCAAAAGTCAAGGTGACATCAGCTCTAACGGCCAACAAACCTGCGCCGGTATCGACATCGATTCCTGAGGGAACATCGAGTGACAAGATCCAAGGCGAGTAACTTTGCATTAAGGTGATGATATCCACAAAGGGCGCACGAACCTCGCCTTTAACCCCTGTGCCCAACAGGCCATCAACCACGACCTCAGCCTCTTTTAAGGCGTCTTTGTAATCGGTTAATTGATGCCCACCGGCAGCCAAAAAAGCCGCCTTCGCATAATTGACCCCCTCACCTAACTCGGTACGCTCAACGGCATACAAGGAGACATCACAGCCAGATTCGAGCAGCAAGGTCGCGCAAATGTAAGCATCAGCCCCGTTGTTGCCATAGCCGGCCAAGACCAGAATTTTGTTATTGAGCTTCCCTTCGCGCTGTAATAGCTCGAAAGCCGATTGACCTGCCTTGTCGATCAATTCGCATAAACTTGCCTCACCGGACGCAATCATGCGCGCTTCGGCTTCCCTTATTGCTTGCGCCGTATATAACGCAGATGGAAGCTGCCCGTCACTAAACAACATCTGGAATCTCCTTTACAAATCTCATCTTTTCGGGCTCCCTAGCCAATCTCCTAAGCATATTCGATATTTGAGCTTTTAATCGCCAATAGATTCATGTCAAACAGCACTGAATGAAAGAAGTTTGATCTGGCACAAGAAATCGCGGCCTAAAACAACAGGGAGACTCAAAAGACTTGATAGGCAGTTATCGCCACCCAGACAACAAACAGCCCCCTAACAGCCATAATCAGTTAGATTGCTATCACAACAACTGGCTTTAACAGGGATGATTACGTAAATAAAAAAGAAAGGTAAGGAAAAAAAGCGATTTAAAATAGGGGAGTGCAGAATAAAACATTCAATATTTAGCATCACAAACAAAAAAGGCGCACAAGGCACCTTTTTTAACAAGCGTTACAACATATTGCTGGGTTAAATATCTTCCATTCTCAGGCTGCTATGCACCAGACGTTGTTGCTGGATCTTTTCGACACGCACCAGATCATTTAAAGCATTTTTCACATCACCCGGCACAGAGGATTCGGCCGTCTTCTCAAACAGACCGATCAAACGATTATCCAGATCCAGGTGCAACTCTAACAGATCATCTTCATTCATATTGGCCGCAGGAATCACCTCCTGGCAGCGTTTGATAAAGTCTTCGAACACGATATCGTTGTACCACAGCTCTAACAGACGAGATGGTGCCTCTTCGATGTAATCATCTATCTTCTGAGACACTTCTTTTTCATGTTGCTGTAAATACTCCAGCATCAACTTCACACGAGAAGAATCTACAGCACTATGCAAACGCGCATACAGACGGGCCATTTCCAAGCGACACTTAGAGACATATGCCAACTGTTCATTAAGTTGTTGAAATCTCATCTTACCTTCTCCAATCGATGCCAATTCTAGGCGTTAGTACTGACTTGATTTCATTATGGAAGTATTTACCCCAGTTTTTTTTGAACAATGTCATAGTTTGGGCACTTCTGGAGTCGCTACATTAGACAAGCTTAAAGAATTTTATCTCACATCACGCAAATGCAAATTTTGTGATCTTCTCACCGCAGTCTTGCCAATAGTCGCTAATTTAGGGGCTTTGGCAACCTACTTGCCCGGCAACAACTGGTTTAGATTGAAGCCAGCACAATGCATAAAAATTCATCCTCCGCGTCGGACAGCCACTTGTTAAGGCGCGAGAAACCTAGACACTTTCTAGCGACTGCAATGAACGCCTATAACACTATGCCCCCCGGCTTTAAGTGAAAACGTATCTACGCCAGCAATACAAAAGCGGCACCCATTGGGTGCCGCCTTACGAGTATTCAACTTGCGATTAAGCGCGGTTTATTTGTCGAATAAGCCTGACGTGGCAATTTTACGCGCATAGCGGTGGCCAGAGTGGTCTTCGTTATTGACGTTGAAATATACAATCACTAGGTCTCGGCTAGGTGATACATATAAACCTTGAGTCATCAAACCACCTTTCCACATATCGCCATCAGCCCAAAGTACATCCCACTGGCGGCTGTTAGCAACGATATCGGTAGAACCTAAATAGTCTTCCATAACAGCGCCATCGAAGCCTTTCATAAAGAATTCGTGAGAACGTTTTTCAGTATGAATGCGTTTTAGAATGTCATCTGAAACTACTTGTTCGGTAGAGATTTTGTTCCAGCTTGGCGTGTAAAGCATACCAAAGCGTGCGAAGTCTCTCAGGTTACTAGAGATTAAACCATGAGCTGCCACAACACCGTCGGTAGTCATGTGTAACTGTAGCGAACCTTCAGCGCCCACTTTTGACCATACTCGACGGTCAAATATTTGATGCCAACGTTCATGCTCTACTTCTTCAGCAATAAGCACTAACATTTGAGTAAGGCCTGAAGCGTACTGAAAAGACAAACCCGGTTCTTCTTTAGCTTTAGTGCTTTTAAGTACTTCAGCCAAAGTTTCTAGACCGTGTTTTTCGTTAGGGAAACCAAATTCAGCTTCATAAACACGGCGTGCCACGTTATTGGGATCAAAGCGAGACTCGCTGGTATCTTCCAAATCCATACCGGTCGCCATATCCAAGATATCGCGTGTGGTAATGCCGTCCCAATCGGTGCCTTTAAAATCAGTTAAGTAGTTAGTTACTGGGGCATTTTCGTCAATTTTGCCTTCACTGATAAGCATGTCGATCAATAAACTAGCGGTAGGTTTCGCTGAAGACATCCAAACATGAACATCCTCTTGGCGCATCCGTGGGTATTTTTCGTATACGATATTGCCTTTGTGCACCACGAGGAAACCCTGGGCACCATCAGATTGCTCTAAAAACTGATCCAGCGTCAGCGGCCCTTTTAACTTACTCTCTGACGTCATGTCAGATTTTATTAAGCCCACTTCAGGCATAGGCTTTTGACCCAATGGCATCACCGCTTGGCGAGCCGGTAACACTGCCGTAGGTAAAAACTCAGAAGCGCGCATGTTGAAATAAGCAGAAATATCACCGCCTAAAAACAGCTCGCCATAGTTTGCTTCACGGGTGGCCTTCTCAAGCTCTATTGGAAAACCATTTTTAAACTCAATAAGAGGTGTTTTATCTTGAGCCATCGCTTGCGGCAAAACGCAAGCAAACGCAGAGGCTAAAAGCACAGATTTGGAGACTTGACTAAACTTTTTCATGATGAATCCTATAAACAATATCTTGTTTCATAAAGTCTATAAGCCATGGCGGCCTTATAAGCTTAAAGCTAAATACCTAGCCACTAGCCGTTATTTGGCTTGCCAGTTAGGTGCACGTTTTTCAGCAAAGGCGGTAGCACCCTCATTGGCATCTTCAGTAGCCATTAGCCATTCAAACGCTGCTTTCTCAAGTTTCACCGCTTCAGGCAGTGGCAGATCTAAGCCGTTCATCACGGTAGATTTCATTTTCTGTACGGCAAGTGGTGCCGAACTGACGATATCTTTGGCGATCTGCTCACATTTCGCCATCAGCTCTTCAGCGGGAACCATGTGATTCACTAAGCCAAGACGTAGCGCTTCTGGGGCATCGATGCGGTTACCTGTGTAAAGCAATTCCAGCGCGTTACCCAGAGGGATCACGCGTGGTAAACGTTGGGTACCGTGACCACCAGGGATCCAGCCAAGACGAATCTCACCAAAACCAAAGTGTGCGTTATCGGCACATACGCGGATATCCGCGCCTAAAGCTTGCTCCAAACCACCACCGTTACAGTGACCGTGAATAGCCGCAATAACAGGTTTTGTCATGGTCATAAGACGTGGGTATAGGCGGTCAACAAAACCATCGGCGGCAGGAGAGTTCACCCATTTGATGTCAGTGCCCACACAGAATGCGCGACCTTCACCACTGATAATACCAACACGCAGCGTTGGGTCGTTTTCCAGCTCATCCCAGGCATCGGCGATCGCATTATAGGTTTCACCATCACAGGCATTCATCACCTCAGGACGGTTGATTTTTACATGCACAATACCCTTGTTCTTTTCGACGATTACTTTACTCATAATATTTTCCTCAATACTTATCTGTGAAAATTAATATTTTTTGTAATTAGGTTTGCGTTTTTCGGCAAATGCAGTCATGCCTTCGCGCTGATCTTCCGTACCAAACAGCCCATGGAAAAGACGACGCTCAAGGTTAAGCCCAGGTGCCAGTGGCACTTCGGCTTGTTGGTTAACGGCTTCTTTACCGGCTAACACGGCTAAACGGGGGTTGCTGGCAATGGCACTTGCTACTGCCAAGGCTTCATCGAGTAATTGACCGTCTTCAACGACTTTAGTGATCAAGCCGATGCGCTCTGCTTCTTCGGCGCTGAAAGGTTTACCAGTCAGGATGTAATACATGGCCTTGGCTTTGCCTACCGCACGCGTTAATCGAGCAGGACCACCGCCGCCAGGAATCACGCCTAGTGTCACTTCAGGTAAGGCAAATTTAGCGGTGCTATCGGCAATGATGATGTCGCACATCAAAGCGATTTCGGTGCCGCCACCAAAGGCAAAACCACGCACAGCTGCCACTACTGGTTTACGCAGCTTAGCCACTTGGTCCATATAGGCCGCAAGGTTGCCACGATAAGCCGAATCAAAGTCTTGTGAGGCAATCCACTTTAGGTCTGCGCCAGCACAAAAAGCTTTGTCGCCACCCGCCAGTACCATGCAGCCTATAGCGTCATCTGCATCGAAGGCTTTCAGTGCATCGGTCACATCCATTTCTACTTGTTCGTTCAAGGCGTTTAATGCTTCAGGGCGATTAAAAGTCACCACTCCCACATTGCCAATCTGTTCTGTAGTTACATATTTGTAGGTCGCCATCTTTAGCTCCTGATTAATTACTAATTCTTTACAAGTTTTTGATATTGAGTTGAAAATCGCGTCAACAATGAGCTTATGACTCGATTGGAGGCAGTCGTTCTCTCAATACTTTTTTCGAAATTCTGTCTAGGGTTGACCGTGGAAAGCTCGCCACAATCATCACGTTTCTGGGGACTTTGAAATCCGCCAGTTTTTCACGACAGTGGGCTATCACTCTCTCACTCACTTGCTCATGTTTGAGTTTTTTGCCTTCATCACTCAATGAAACAAATGCAACTGGGACTTCACCTAACATGTAGTGCTTCTGGCCAACCACGGCACACTCCATCACCAAACCGGTTTCATCGATGGCAGTTTCGATCTCTAGTGCAGCAACGTTTTCACCGCCAACGCGCAACATATCTTTGTAACGCGCGACATAATGCAGCCAGCCTTGCTCATCGATGCGGATGATGTCGCCGGTATCGAGAGCGCCACTCTTATCGAACGCTTCCGCGGTATGGTCAGCTTGTTGGTAATATTCTTTAAACAGCGTCACGCCGCGCTCGCCACGCACGAACAAGAGACCTTGCTCGCCTGGCCCGGCTAAACGCCCATCTTCTTCCTTACGAATTTCGATATCGTAGAAGGGTGAAGGACGGCCAATGCTCCCCGCAGGGCCTGGGTGAAACGGGTCGGTCACGATGCAAGCAGAGAGGGTTTCCGTCATGCCCCACATCGCCATAATTTGTACACCAAACTCTTTTTCAAGCTCGGGCATCAGCTCAAGCCCCATCATCACTCGGACTTTATGGTCTGAAGGCACTGGCTTACCTTTAAGCGCTTTAAAAGCGAAAGGAATCATAGATATCCAAGTGATATCATGAGCAACACAAGCATCCCAAAAACGCGATACTGAGAATTTAGGCTGCACAACGACAGTACCGCCGACCCACAAGGTGCTTAATAAACTGATCTGCGCGTTGGCATGAAACAGGGGTAGAAAGAGTAAAGTTCTGTCGTCGTTATTTAAACGCAGGTTGGTTGACATCGACTTACCCGCCCACAATGCATTGGCATTGCTCCACATGGTGGGTTTAGGGCGTGAGGTGGTGCCTGATGTAAACTGAACCGCAAAATTACGCTCAGGATCGCTGGTCAGCTCAGGAATGGGCTCATTGCACGCGAGATCGGCAAAAGATTCTGTATGTAAAATGGCAACAGCTTCTGGTGTCATCTCCCCAGAGACAATCACCGGCGTTAAGTCGCCGCATGCTTCACGCACCACATTTGCATAGTCTGCTGACGTGATCGCACACACAGGGTTCATGACCTGCGCGAAATAGTGAACATTTTCCGCCACTGAACGCGTATTGGTCGTCACCGGCACAGCACCAAGATAAGCACAGGCAAACCAAGCGATAAGAAAATCAGGAGAATTGTCAAAATGCATTAAGACAAATTTTCCTTCACTTACCCCGCGCTTTTTCAGTCCGGCTGCAACCTGCTTGGCTGCAAGTGATAACTCCGCATAAGTCCAAGATTGACTTGGGCTGTCATCGAAAGGAGACCAAACAACAAACGGCTTGTCTGGTTGGCGCTCAACCCATTGGTTCAGCAGCCAAGCAACGTCCATACAACGAAACTGTTCCAATTTAGAGGCTTTATGTTCGTTTACTTTCATCGACTTATTCTCCTTTCAACGATAATTGCGAGATAAACCTTAAAGACTAAGGATTACGTTTCTCTACATAGATAACGTGGTGAGCGACGCATACAACTTGACCATGTTGGTTAGTGGTCACTTTCTCTTCAGTGATCAAACCGTGAGTCGGGCGTTTAGGATGATCTTTTTTCTCAATCACAGTCATGGTGACTTGAATGGTGTCACCTTCAAACACAGGGTTTGGGTAACGGATTTTGTCGTAGCCGTAAGACATGCCATGTGGGTTTAATGGCTCACCTTGAATGCATAACCCCGTGCTGATACTAAATGTCGCGTTGCCATGGATAATCGGCTTTTTAAACGGTTGTGTCTTACACCACTCAGCATCTGTGTGGTGTGGCATCCAGTCACCCGAATGCATTGCGTGCATAACAAAATCAGTTTCTGTAATGGTTCTGCCTGCAGTCGTACGTGTTTCGCCGATTTCAAAATCTTCAAAGAATTTGGCTACTTCTTTATACTTCGCTACTTCACTCATATCTGTTCTCTCTTTTTGAATTCTGCATGTCGCAGAATTTAAGGAAATTTAGCTTGGCATCGAACATCTGCACCATGCCATCTGGCTGAGCCTATCCTCGCTGAATATCAATAGCGGGGTAGGCTCAATCACTTGGGGTTATGCCGTAGGAGTTCGCTTGGTCACAAACAACTCATGCTCAACATAAGCCACGGTGTCGCCGCGTTGGTTAGTGGTCACTTCGGTCTGTGTTATCAGGCCGTGTGTTTTCTGCTTAGGATGGTCTTTCTTCTCAATGATGGTGACTTCTACCTTGATAGTGTCCCCAGGAAAGACAGGCGCTGGATAACGCACTTTGTTGAAGCCGTAAGCCATGATGTTTGGATTTTCTGAAGAAGACTGGAAAATCAAACCAGTACTGACACAGAAAGTCAGATTGCCGTGGGCAATACGCGTTCTAAATGGTTGCTCTTTAGCAAATTCTTCGTTGGTGTGATGCGGTTGCCAGTCACCACTGTGCATGGCATGCATGACAATGTCGGTTTCCGTAATGGTGCGTGCGTTAGTGACAAAGCTTTCGCCAATTTCGAAATCTTCAAAAAACTTATGATCTGACATGATATTTACCTTCTATTTGAATTTGGAAACCCAACCTGGCCATAGCCTTATAGATACACCCAGGTTGGTATTACATCTTTTCGCTTGATGTGATTAACGTGGAAGTCCAACGGCTTTCGCTGCAACCAGTGCTTGCACTTCTTCTTCGCTATAGCCAAGGCCAGTTAGCGCAGACATAGTGTGCTCGCCAACTTTAGGTGGGTTTTGCGGCTTAACCTTGTTAATGCCGTTACCTTCAACCTGGATTGGGCTATCAATGGTGCGGATACCGTCAGTACCCTCTACTTCAGGGAAGCAGCCATTGGCGATCATGTGCTCGTCACGAGTACACTCTTCAGTGGTTTGCACCACGCTGAAGTTGACTCCGAACTCTTTTAGGCGTGCTTTAACCTTAGCGAGATCATGCTGGCCAACAATCGCTTGCATCTCATCAAACAGCGCTTGATGGTTTACCGCACGCTGCTCAGGCGTTGCGAAGCGCTCATCACCTTTTAAGTGATCCGCGCCGAAGGCATCGCGCAAGTTATCAACGTTGTTTGGGTTCAGCTCAACGATAATGACATAACGGTTATCTTGGGTTTTGAACACACCACCAGTGACTGGGTTTGGCCACTCTTCGCGGTGATACTTCTTCATCGCTGGTGCGCCAACTAATGCGGCCTGCATCATGCTTGAGTTAGCCCACAAGCCGTTATTCATCAGAGAGGTAGAGACTTTAGAGCCTTTACCTGTACGCTCTTTATGGAAAAGGCCTGTCATTACTGCACTGAACAGCGCCGTGGCGGTATTCAAGTCGCCGGTGCCAACTGGGAGCGGAACTGGGCTAGCTTCTTTCGGACGCAGCTCTTCCATAATGCCTGTACGTGCATACCAAGCTGTCATGTCAAAGCCTGGGGCATCTTTGTCTGGACCTTCCAAACCGAAGCCGTTTATCCAGGCGTATACGATTTCTGGATTGACCGCTTTGATATCTTCGTAGGTGTGCTTAAGGTGTTTTTGCACATTACGTGGAGAGTTAGTTAAGAACACATCCGCCGTCGCGACTAACTTAAGTAACGCCGCCTGTGCTTCTGGCTTTTTCAAATCCAGAGCCACTGACTTCTTAGTGCGGTTCTGTGTATAGGTGGTGTAGGCTATTTTGCTTTTTGGCATGCCAGCAACCATGTGACCATAGCGCCATGGGTCGCCTGCTAGCGGTTCAATCTTAATCACTTCAGCACCGTGGTCGGCAAGCATTACGGTTGCAGATGGTGCAGCTGCCATTGATGCAACTTCAATTACTCGGATACCTTCTAGAATTCCAGCCATTGTGGAGTCTCCTAATTTGAACTAAATCTACAAAACCTACGCATTAATAAATCTATTGATTGCAATGTGTTGGCTTAACTAAAAATCCAGTACAACTTGATTGTTCAATGCACCTTGGTTGCAAAATGAACTCAAGTGACTGATTACGTGAACCGGCCAAAACAGCAGGGGCCATAGTTGGGGTGATAAAATCGCAATGTTAATTTGCATTGTGATTCTGCCTCCCCTTCTCGATTCACCAGAAAGTAGTCAATGTATGATTAGGTCCTCCTCAAGCTAGCGGGGGGAACTCATCTTTGTTGCCATCTCTCCGTCTTGTGATTAATTTATGCCAGTTTTTAATATACGAACAATACAATTTGAAGGACTCAACCCTTCAAACAACTTTTGGTAACTGAGCATGCTTTAGCCGATAAGCCAGGATTCAAAGGAGCTAGATTCAATCGAGCGAGTGCCGCTGACGGCAAACCCAGAGGTAAATCGAAGTAGGATGTTTTGCTGTAAAAAAGCTTGTGAGAAAAAACCTGCTGGGGCATATTGGCTGGCCCCATACCTCTGCAAGATACGCTCAGCGAAGGATACAGAGAGTCAACTGAGCTAATGTTGCCGATAGTGACAACAACACATAAGTGAAATAAAGTGCTTCTATGGGATTAAAAACTTTAGATGGGAAATTTGCAGCAACATAAAGAGTTAGACGCATAAGCCCTACGAACTGGACCTAAGCCTTTGCAAGGTATCGCCCTTACTCTGCACAAAGCAGCAACTGAGCTAATGTGGTGATTAATTTTAAAGGGGAAGTTAAAACTGAAAAGAAGATTAGAGCGACATATCGCCTTAGCAACAAACAGCCGATGAGATAAACCTTGGTAAGGTATCGCCCTTTTGCTCTATACAAAGAGTCAACTGAGCTAATGTGGTGAATAATTTTAAAGGGGAAGTTAAAACTGAAAAGAAGATTGGAGCGACATATCGGGTTCGAACCGATGACCTATACCTTGGCAAGGTATCGCTATTACTCTGCGCAAAGCAGCAACTGAGCTAATGTCGTGAATAATTTTAAAGGGGGAGTTAAAACTAAAAAGAAGATTGGAGCGACATATCGGGTTCGAACCGATGACCTATACCTTGGCAAGGTATCGCTCTACCAACTGAGCTAATGTCGCATAAATCTTTAAACTTGGAGCGACATATCGGCTTCGAAACAAACAACCGATGACATAAACCTTGGTAAGGTATCGCTCTTTTGCTCTATACAAAGAGTCAACTGAGCTAATGTCGCATAAAATTTTGGAGCGACATATCGGGTTCGAACCGATGACCTATACCTTGGCAAGGTATCGCTCTACCAACTGAGCTAATGTCGCATAAAATTTGGAGCGACATATCGGGTTCGAACCGATGACCTATACCTTGGCAAGGTATCGCTCTACCAACTGAGCTAATGTCGCTTAAAATCTGTGAGTCTGGATATTGGTGTAACCAAACTTTTGTAATTTGGAGCGACATATCGGGTTCGAACCGATGACCTATACCTTGGCAAGGTATCGCTCTACCAACTGAGCTAATGTCGCATAAATTTTTTCGAGCTAAATTAACTGTCATCATCAACAAAAGTTATCGTCTTTCACCTTTTATCAACTGAGCTAATATCGCATTTCAATCTCTACCAACGAACACGCTAGTAAAAAGTTGAGGCCGCATTATAGGAGAATTTCGCCCCTCTGCAACCCCCTAATTTAAAATTTTCTACCGTTTGGTCAAATTTTAAATACTTTCTCGCGATAATATTGCAGTTCGGCAATCGACTCCTGAATATCAACCAAGGCTTGGTGAGTCCCCTGCTTCTTGAAACCGTTCATCACCTCTGGCTTCCAGCGACGCACTAACTCTTTGACTGAACTCACATCAATATTGCGGTAATGGAAATAATCTTCCAAGGCTGGCATGTAACGATTCATAAAACGCCTGTCCTGGCCAATGCTGTTACCACACATGGGTGAAACACCTGCCGGGACATGTTGTGAAAGAAAGGCTATCGTCTGCTCTATAGCATCTTGCTCACTAAAGTCACTCGCTTTGACTCTTTCGATCAAGCCTGACTCGCCATGGTGCTTCTGATTCCAATCATCCATGGCGGCTAATACATCTTCACTCTGATGAATTGCAATCACGGGCCCTTCGGCCAATATGTTTAACTCTTTATCTGTCACGATTGTCGCAATTTCAATAATTCTATCGACCTCAGGCTCTAACCCTGTCATCTCAAGATCTACCCAAATCAGATTCGTTTCATCTGCAGCCATATATCTGCCTTATCAATGCGTGTTTGCCTAAATTCAGGCTTTTTTATTTAAGACCGTGTATCATACTGCTTTTTTAGATGACACAAAATAACCTTATTTTGACGATGACGATATTGTGAGTAAGAAGAAACCCCTAAGCCAAGGTCAACGCCGTCGCATGCGTGCCAATCAAGAGAAGCGTTTGCAGCGAAAAGACACCGAAAACGCCACCGTTGAGTTACAGGATAGCTCACTGGGACCAGAGCAGCTCGGCACCGTCATTTCTCGTTTCGGTCAACATGCTGATGTTGAAACAGAAAGCGGCGAACTGGTTCGCTGTAATATTCGCCGAAACATTCAAAGCTTGGTCACTGGCGATAAAGTCATTGTTCGTCAGGCCACCGAAACCAGCGCCACCATAGCTGGCGTCATCGAAGCCGTTCATCCTAGGCACTCGTCACTCTCACGCCCGGATCTGTATGATGGCATCAAGATTATCGCCGCTAATATCGACCAGATCCTTATTGTGTCGTCAGTGGTCCCTAGTTTTACGACTCAAATTATCGACCGCTATCTCGTTGCTGCCGAAGACACAGGCATAGCCCCTGTCATCATACTCAATAAGATCGATCTGCTTAGCGACGAAGAGGCACCTCAGGTCGAAGCGGCGCTAAAGCGGTATCAGGCCATTGGCTACTCCGTCTATCAAGTCAGTAGCAAGTCAGGCGAAGGGGTTGAAGCCATTAAAGCCCTGTTAAAAGATAAGGTCAGCGTATTTGTTGGTCAATCGGGTGTGGGTAAGTCTTCGCTTATTAATGCTCTGTTACCAGAAGCTGAATTGATCACAGGTGATGTATCTGAAACATCAGGCTTGGGTCAACACACCACAACCACGGCCAAACTGCTGCATTTCCCCAGCGGCGGCGATCTGGTGGACTCTCCGGGTGTACGAGAATTTGCCCTATGGCACTTGCCTGCCGAGCGCGTAGGCTGGTGCTTTATTGAATTTAGAGATTACCTCGGCACCTGTAAGTTCAGAGACTGTAAACATAAAAATGACCCGGGCTGCGCCATCACCCAGGCTTTCGAGGAGGGTAAAATCTCCCAAGACAGATACAACAACTATCATCGTATAATCGATAGCCTAGATGAGCAGCGCCATGCCCGTCATTTCAGAAACGACACCGATTAACTAGGGCCTGTTGTTCTTTGCTTAAACTTGAGAGATCAACAGACCCTAAAGTAAGAACAGCCAGATTGGATTTGAAGGAAAACATACTGTGGACAAATTGAAGATTGCCTTGCAATACATAATGCCAAAGCACCTGCTATCACGACTCGTGGGTAAACTGGCAGCCGCCGAACTTGGCGCAGTGACCACAAGTGTAATTAAATGGTTTATCAAGCAATATAAAATAGACATGAGTGAAGCCGCCGCAAGCGAGCCTGAAGCCTATGCCAGCTTCAACGCCTTCTTCACTCGCGCCTTAAAGCCCGGTATCCGTCCTCTGTGTGATGATGACGACTATATCGTCCATCCGGTAGATGGTGCGGTCAGCCAGTGCGGTCCCATCAAAGAGGGTCGCATCTTTCAGGCAAAAGGACATGAATATTCATCACTTGCCCTTTTAGGCGATCAAAGTGATGATGCCAAACGCTTCGAAGGCGGTGACTTTGCCACTATCTATCTGGCACCTAAGGACTACCACAGAATTCACATGCCCATCAAAGGCACTTTGTCTAAGATGACCTATGTACCGGGCGAGTTGTTTTCGGTTAACCCACTGACGGCGGAAAATGTTCCGGGTCTATTTGCCCGCAACGAGCGTGTGGTTGCCATCTTCGAAACCGAAATTGGTCCTATGGCCATGGTATTAGTAGGTGCGACGATCGTCGCCAGCATAGAAACCGTCTGGGCAGGCACAGTCACGCCACCGACAGGCAAGAAGGTGTTTACCTGGGACTATCCGACCGAGGGCCCAGAGGCAATTACCTTAGACAAAGGCGACGAGATGGGACGCTTCAAGCTGGGTAGCACAGTCGTGATGCTGTTTGCCAAAGACGCGATCGAACACTTTGCCGATGGCGTAGAGCCTAAGGCCGTCACCCGCATGGGACAAGCCTTCGCCAAAATCGATTAGAGGAAATATTGAATACGCACAGCAGCGAACGCTCGGGATTAATTGAACTGCATCTGGCCGTCCTCCTGTTTGGGGGAACGGCACTCTTTTCCAAACTGATCCCACTCAGCGCCCTGGATATCACGGCGCTACGCTGCTGCATCGCCGCACTTGCTCTCGGCCTATTGGTTAAACTGAGTGGTTATCACCTCAAGCTTAATCAAGTTAAAGACTACTATATTGCCATTGGGCTAGGCATCATCGTCAGCCTCCACTGGGTCACCTACTTTGCCGCCATGCAGCTCTCGTCTGTGGCCATCGGCATGATAGCCTTCTTTACCTACCCTGTGATGACCGTTCTGGTCGAGCCATTTTTTACCGGCAAGCGACTGGAGCTGGCCGATATTATCAGCGGTATCTGCGTGCTCCTTGGCGTAAGCTTGCTGATCCCCGAAGCCAACCTAGGGAATGATGTCACCCTAGGGATCATCATAGGAGTACTCTCTGCGGCTTTGTTTACCGCGAGAAACCTCCTACATAAGCGCTACTTTGCCAGCTACACGGGCGCCCAAGCCATGTACTACCAAACCGGCGTCAGCGCACTATTTCTGCTACCCTGGCTCGAGGTCGAGCCCAGCAGCATCCAAGCCAACGTCTGGTGGCTAGTTATCTTATTAGGTATCGTCTTTACCGCCGCGCCCCACGCCCTATTTACCTCGGCGCTGCGCCAGCTCAGTGCCAAGACGGTCAGTCTGGTCTCCTGCCTGCAACCCCTATACGGTGCCCTACTGGCCCTATTAATCTTGGGCGAAGGACTGGCGCTGAAAACCTTAATCGGTGGCGCCCTGGTGGTGTTTACCGCTGTATATGAAACCCAAAAGAGCCACAAAGCCAATCGCGCTCAGAAGGCCAGCCGTTAACCCTCTAGCATCTGCGGCAAACTTATCTCCACTCGGGTCAAATTAAACGATTCATAGATATCATTTTTAAACTAACTTGGTAATATATATTCGTCCATTCATGCTGGTGTGAACAAAGCGGCTTATGTCT
The DNA here is from genome assembly GCF_002215585.1 of Shewanella marisflavi. Taxonomy (NCBI): domain Bacteria; kingdom Pseudomonadati; phylum Pseudomonadota; class Gammaproteobacteria; order Alteromonadales; family Shewanellaceae; genus Shewanella; species Shewanella marisflavi. Next base: position 594,209 of record NZ_CP022272.1, on the reverse strand, counting down.
CGTATTTTACTGATTATTCTCTGTCTAATCTCTTTCTCGGGCGCTGCAAATTCGCCCTTGAACCTCAATAAGCGTCTTGGCATAGGACAGGATTCCCAGGTCAGTAATAAAAGTACCGCTGAGCAGCTAGCGATCCTTGAGCAGCAGCTTACCGAACAAAAAGCCCTGCAATCCAATTTTGATGCCATCATTCATAGCTATGAGAGTCAGAAGCAGGCGCTAAACCAGCAACAGAAAGACTCCACCTCCCCCCTTAAGTACAACCCCAATCAAGATTTGAGTCAGCAGGCGTCACTCTCTTACCTCAGACTGTCAGAACTCAAGGACACAGAGGCCAATCTCGCCAATCAGGTCAATGAGCTCATTAAGCGTCAGCGTCAGCTTCCTAGCCTGATCAGCCAGGCCAACCTCACCTTGTCTAAACATAAACAGGCCACTGAAAACGACAACCAGCCTCTGAGTGAGATGCAGCGCCGAGTCTATATACAGACGCTGTCGACACTCGAGTCGGAACTGGCAAGCAGCCAGAAGCAGATCGCTCTGACCCAAAAGCAACTCGCCTTAGTGCGCAGCCAGCTGGTGCAGCAAGAAGCCTTAATTGAAAAACTCAACAGCGCGATTGCCGAACAGCGCCATAAGGCAACCGCTGCGACCATTGCGGCCAGCCAGATAGAAACCAGCATCACAGACGATGCCATCGCTCTCAAGCTTAACGCGCAGAATCAGGCCTATGGTGAGCAGCTTAAAGAGCTGACTCACGCCATGACAGCTGCAGTCAATAAACAGGAGCAGGCGGAGACCCAGTATCAATTACAGGCTAAGCAGCTCACTAATATTCAACAGCAGATAGGCTTAGTTAAACTTAATTCGGCCTTTGGCGAGCGCTTCTTACGTATCCTTTACTCTCTGCCTAAGCCGCCGAGCCAAGATAAGATCAGCAATGAGATCGCCAGTGCACGTCTGGCACGCTACGAGATAGAGCAAGAGCAAGCCCTACATCCTCTGCTCAGCAATAGCGAACAGGCACTAACGCCACTGCAGGAAAAACTCCTGAGCGCTCAGCAAACACTGCAACGTCAATTACTGGAAAATTATGATCTCTACCTGGGCGAACTGGCAGAGCTCAGAGTGCAATATGAACAGCTCAGCCAGCAGTATCAAACGCTCAAAACCACACTTAACGAACACCTATTTTGGGTGGCAAATGCCAATAGCATAGATGGCCACTGGGTAAGTGATCTACTCCAAAGCACCCAGTGGCTACTCACCCAGGCACCTTGGCATCAGGTAAAAGACTCCCTGAGCGAACAAAGCACTCTCTGGTCATGGTGGGTGATCTTAATGGTACTTTGCTTGGTGATGCAGGATCTGATCACGCCCAAATTTACCCAATTGATGGCGAAAAACGTCACCTATGTGGGCAACGTTACCCAAGATAAGTTTATCTATACCTTCTACACTCTGGTGGCCTCCTTACTCTACAGCACCATCAAGCCACTTCCGCTGATAGTCGGTGGCCTTATCTTCCACCTAAGCGACCATAACTTGGTCTCCTCTCTTGGGATGGGAGTTTTGGCCATAGGCATGCTGTATCTGCTATACCGTTTCACCTATCTATTGGCATTAGACAATGGTTTGCTGATCGGCCACTTTAAAGGAAATAAGCTTATCATTCGCGCCGGCCAGCAACGTCTGCGCGCCCTGACTGTACTGGCCATGCCCATCGTGGGCGTCGTCGGGTTTACCGAGACCCTAGAAGCCTCTATGGTACGTAACAGCTTGGGGCGCGGGGCCTTTATTCTGCTGGCGGTCATGCTGTTTTGGTTCTACCGGGATCTTTTGAGCCTATCGAAGCTAGAACATCACTATCACCAGAATGATAAGAACAAACGACTACTACAAAAACTGCTCTGGTCGATACTCATCTTATTGCCACCCATCTGCGCTGTACTGGCCTTTAGAGGTTACTATTTCACTGCCTACCAGATGCTACTGCAGCTTCAGCTTTCATTGATCTTATCGTTAAGCTTTATCCTGCTGTATCTACTGATAAAGCGCTGGATGTTGATCGAGCGACGACGCATAGCCTTCAACCGTGCCAAGGCTAAGCGCGCCGAGATCTTGGCTCAGCGTGAAAAAGAGGACGATCCCAACAGCAATGAGCCTCCCGATACCTATGAAGAGCCGGTGGTAGATTTAGAAACCATCTCCAGCCAATCTCTCGGACTGGTGCGCTCACTGCTCACCCTGGCATTTTTAATCAGTCTGATAGGGCTCTGGACACAAACCCATAGCGCCATCTTCTCCTTCTTGGACGGCATCACCCTATGGACCAGCTCGAGTACAGTCGATGGTATCGCTCAACAGCTTCCCATCACCCTAAAGTCCCTGCTGCTCGGGCTGATCATCGTCGGCTTCTCGCTGATGATTGCCACCAATTTACCAGGTCTGTTAGAACTGATGATCCTACAGCGACTGGATCTCTCTCAGGGCACAGGCTTTGCGGTCACTACAGTAAGTCGCTATTTAGTGGTCTTCTTCGGTATGCTCAGCGGTTTTTCCACCCTGGGGATGGAGTGGTCTAAACTACAGTGGCTGGTTGCCGCTCTCTCTGTAGGTCTGGGTTTCGGTCTGCAGGAGATCTTCGCTAACTTCATCTCGGGTCTGATTATACTCTTTGAGAAACCAGTACGAATCGGCGATACCGTAACTATTCGTGAGCTCACTGGCACCGTCAGTAAGATCCAGATCCGCGCAACCACCATTGTCGACTGGGATAGAAAGGAGATCATTGTTCCCAATAAGGCCTTTATTACCGAGCAATTGATTAACTGGTCTCTGTCAGATCCTATTACCAGAGTGATCGTCTATGTCTCTGTTGCCAGAGATTCAGATCCGGCGAGGGTAGAAGCCGCCCTGTACCAAGCGGTTGAAGAGTGTGATGACGCTTTGACGACACCTGAACCTGAAGTCTGGTTTGCTGGTTTTGGTAAGCATACCCAAGATTATGAAATTCGCGCCTATGCCAAGGATATGAACACACGTTGGCCACTCAGACACAAACTGCATAAACAGGTGAGTAAAACACTCAGAGAGAACAACTTAGAGCTCGCCTATCCACAACTTGAGGTGCATATTAAAGGTGGTCAGAACAAAGAGACTCAGGGGTTAATTAGAAGCTAATGCGTATCTATGCTCATCGTGGGGCCAGTGGCTACGTTGCCGAAAATACCCTGGCTGCCATCAAAAAATCGGTCGAACTTGGCTGCAACGCGGTCGAGATAGATGTCCACAGTGTCGAGGGAGAACTCTACGTATTCCATGACCGTAGACTCGATGGAAAAAGCTCTGGAACTGGGCTGATTGAAGAGGTCACCCAAGAGTATCTGGCAAGTGTCACCGTAGATGGCGAGCCCATCCCAAAACTTTGGGATCTGCTGGTCTATCTGCAATCTTTTAACGCCCTGATCAACATAGAACTCAAGGGGTTAAACTCTATTGAGCCCTTTATGGCACTCTATCCTCAAATACTAAACAAGCTTAGTTATCGCGCCGATCAGCTACTTATCTCCTCTTTTCATCACGGCTTCCTGTTTAAGCTACGACAAGCCTACCCAGAAGCCGTGCTGGCACCGCTTATCGAAGGCGTACCAGAAGACTTAGCCGCCATCGTTACTCGCCTCAATGCCTTCTCTTTGCACCTTAGCATCAACTTCGTCAACCGAGAGTTAGTACAAGACGCCCATGCCCGCGGTGCTATGGTATTTGTCTATACCGTCGATAATCGCGACGATATCCATTATCTCGCGCAGATGGGCGTCGATGGCATTTTCAGTAATTTTCCTGATGTCAGCGCAGACTGTGTTCATCAGTTGTTGCTCACGCGTGAGGCCGCAAGTACCTACTCTCCTTAACATGCCCAACAAATAAGCAAATCTCATAAGCGGTATAGACACCTTTGGCTTTTTTTGTAACTGTAAGCTTAACGCTTATCCAAACAAAAGAAGCATCTCAACGAGATCATCACACAGGGCTTAGCAGCCAAAAGACAATAGCAACTGATGCAAATCAGGGTCTAACAACACAAAAATAAAAACAGCAACAAGGACTCGCTATGGAACACAAGCTACTGCTACTCACCAGCGACAACGACAAATACCGCACTTTACTCGGCTCTTGTCACCTTCCTCATCTAACACTGCTTGGCGACGATCCGCAAAGCATACTCGATGCCGATATCTGGCTGGCCGAACCACCACTGGCGGCGCCATTAGTCGGCCACGCCAAACAGATAAAGTGGATGCAGTCCACCTATGCTGGCGTCGATCTTCTGGTGAAACCCAGGCTACGCCGAGACTATATGCTCACCAATGTGCGGGGCATTTTCGGCCCCTTAATGAGCGAATACCTGTTTGGCTATCTGCTGGCCCACCAGCGTCAGCACAAGCAATATCAGTCGCAGCAAGCTGAAAAAATATGGCGTCCCGGTAATTTTCGCACTCTGCAGGGACAACACCTTCTACTGCTCGGCACTGGTAATATCGCCAAGCACCTCGCCCAGACTGCAAAACATTTTGGTATGCGGGTCACTGGGATAAATCGCGGCGCTAAGCCAACCATAGGCTTCGATAATGTCGATACTCTGTCAAACCTATGTCACCACATAGGCCAAGCCGATGCCATCGCCGCTATCTTACCCAGCACGCCGCAGACGCAAGGCGCACTCAATAAACAGTTGCTGGAGCTAATGAAACCCGAAGCCATCCTCTTCAACTTGGGACGGGGTGATGTACTGGACCTTGACGCCCTCTTCGCACAATTACAGCAGCATCCACAACAACAGGCTATTTTAGATGTGTTCAATCAGGAGCCGCTGCCAGCAGAACACCCCATCTGGTCACTGGAGAATGTCATCATCACCCCTCACATCGCCGCCCCTAGTTTCCCTGAACAGGTGGTAGAGATCTTTGCCAACAACTACCACAAATTCATCAAGGGCGAGCCCCTAAGCCATAGGGTCAACTTCGAGCGCGGCTACTAAGCCGGCGTATCAGACAGATCCCCCATAACCTGGGGGATGGATCACATTTTTTAATTACGCAGATTATTGCCCTTCGCTACTGTCTATAACTAGTCGTTATTAGCATTGAGAATCGTTTTCATTTATACTTGCATGCATCTGAAGTAGAGGGGTTAAATCAATGTACGTTTGCTTATGCCATGCTATTACCGACAAGCAAATTAAAGAAGCCGTAGATCAAGGTGATATGTCGCTAGCCGATGTAAAGCGCCGTCTAGGTGTTGGTAATCAATGTGGTAAATGCAGCCGAATGGCAACTGACATCATTCAGGCAAGACTGGATGTCACCCCCAATTTCTACGAAGTGGCTTAACGCCTACTTCTACCCTTATTCCATAAAAAAAAGCTGCTTAATTGCAGCTTTTTTTATGGTCAATTCACTAGAGCGTCGGTTCATCCTCGCCCAACTCTACCTTGTCCACGCGCTGTAACCCTCTAGGCAACTTGGCGCCCCGACGGCCACGCTCACCGCGGTAATGCTCAAGATCGCTCGGCTTAAGAGTCAGCTTACGCTTACCCGCCCACAGGGTCACCGCGGTATCTTGCGGCACAACATGTAGGTGCACCAGCAACTCTTCACGGCTCTTGGCCCTGTCACTCGGGATACCTATGATCTTATTGCCCTTACCCTTAGCCAGTTGCGGTAAGGCATCGACAGAGAAGAGCAACATACGCCCTTCGTTGGTGATCGCCAAAATCGACTCACTACGGCTCTTATCTACCCGTTTCGGCGGCAGCACCTGGGCATTGGCCGGCAGACTCAGTAACGCCTTACCCGCCTTATTACGAGACACCATATCCTTATAGTCGCCGATAAAGCCGTAGCCCGCATCCGAGGCCAGCAGGAAGCATTGGCCATCTTCACCCAGCAAGGCATGAACCATAGACTCCCCAGGAGACAACTGGAAGCGAGTCGTTACTGGTTCCCCCTGGCTTCTGGCCGATGGTAGGGTGTGGGTATCGGTGGCAAAGGCCCGGCCTGTGGAACCGATAAACACAGTAGCATGATTGCTCCGCCCTGAGGCGGCGCAGAGGAAGCCATCACCCGACTTGTAAGAGAGTGCCGTTGGGTCGATATCATGCCCCTTGGCACAACGCACCCAGCCTTTCTCAGACAATACAACAGTTACCGACTCGGCCGGTACCAGCTCCTGCTCCGACAGGGCGCGAGATTCGCTGCGCTCAATCAAAGGTGAGCGGCGCTCATCGCCATAGGTTTCGCTGTCTTGCTTTAACTCTTTCTTGATCAGGGTCTTCATGCGGCGATCTGAGCTCAGCAACTGCTCAAGTTTCTCACGCTCAGCTTCCAACTCGCTCTGCTCAGTCTTGATCTTAAACTCTTCCAGCTTCGCCAGGTGGCGCAGTTTAAGGTCTAAGATGGCATTGGCCTGTTCTTCCGTCAGCTTGAAACGAGCCATCAGCTCGGCTTTCGGATCATCGTGATAACGAATGATCTCGATCACCTCATCAATATTGAGGAAGGCGATCATCAAGGCTTCTAAAATATGCAGCCTTGCCAACACCTTATCTAATCTATGTTCCAGACGACGTCTGACCGTGGTCAATCTGAACTCCAACCACTCGGTCAATAGCTGTTTCAGCCCCTTGACCTGGGGTCGCCCGTTAAGCCCCAATACATTGAGGTTAACGCGGAAGTTCTTCTCAAGATCTGTGGTGGCAAACAGATGAGCCATCAGTTGATCGCAATCGACACGATTGGAGCGTGGTACAACCACGATACGCACAGGGCTCTCGTGGTCGGACTCATCACGCAGATCCGCCACCATAGGCAATTTCTTCGCCTGCATCTGAGCCGCGATCTGCTCCAGGATCTTACCGCCGCTAGCCTGATGGGGCAGCGCGGTGATCACTATCTCACCCGACTCTATGGTGTAAACGGCGCGGGTCTTGATTGAACCGCGACCCGTGTCATAAATCTTGGCGATATCGGCCTTAGAGGTGATGATCTCCGCCTCGGTCGGATAATCCGGGCCGGGCACAAACTCCATCAAACGCTCGAGATCGGCTTTAGGGTTATCGATCAACTCAACGCAGGCATTGACCAACTCACGGGCATTATGGGGCGGCACATCGGTCGCCATGCCCACAGCAATCCCCGTAATGCCGTTTAGCAAAATATGTGGCAAGCGCGCAGGCAATACCAGCGGCTCTTTCATAGTACCGTCGAAGTTAACTCCCCAATCGACAGTGCCTTGACCCAGCTCACTCAGCAATACCTCAGAAAACTTTGAAAGACGCGCCTCGGTGTAACGCATTGCCGCGAATGACTTAGGATCGTCCGGTGCACCCCAGTTTCCTTGACCATCCACCAGCGGATAGCGATAGGTAAAAGGCTGCGCCATCAAGACCATGGCTTCGTAACAAGCGCTGTCACCATGGGGATGGTACTTACCCAAGACATCACCCACAGTTCTTGCCGACTTTTTGTGCTTCGACTGAGCCGTCAGGCCCAGTTCGCTCATGGCATAGATAATACGGCGCTGAACTGGTTTCAAACCGTCACCTATGTGCGGCAAGGCGCGATCCATGATGACGTACATTGAATAGTTCAGATACGCTTCTTCGGTGAAACGTCTCAAAGGCATCTGTTCGACGCCATCGAGGCTTAAATCTATCGCATCACTCATTGGTTAGGATCCTGTTGTTCACTCGCTTCACTTTCTTCGCTCGCGTTCTCTTTATAAAACAGGCGATACACATTGCCTTTCAAATCGTCTGAAATGTACATGGCACCATCTGGCGCCATAATTAAGTCATAGGGCCTGGCGACAGGAAACTCACCATCAAGAAAGCTCACTACCGTCTGGCGCTTGCTGATCTGTTGACCTTCCAGGGTCAACATGGTGACCTGATAACCTATCTTACTAGAACGATTCCAAGAGCCATTTTCTGCCACAAAAAGCTGTTCTCTATACTTCTCTGGAAAGCTATTGCCACGATAGAACTCAAGCCCCATGGGTGCCACGTGAGCCGGTAGCTCAAAGACGGGCCGGGTGACTTTAAGCCCTTTGGGTTTCTCGTAGGCGGGTTCTAGTACGCTACTGGCATGGATATAGGGAAAGCCATAGTGAGCACCTATGGTATCGACACGGTTAATTTCATCTGGTGGCAGTCGGTCTCCCATCCAGTCGCGGCCCAAATCGGCAAACCACAGCTTGTTATCGCCAGGGGCCCAGTCAAAACCTGTGACATTGCGGATCCCTGTTGCTATCTGCTCGCTGCTGCCAGTTTCTAGATCGATGGCAATGATACTACCAAAGGGCGCATGGGCCTCGCAGACATTACAAGGGGCACCTATGGCGACATAGAGACGACCATCGGGTCCAAAACGCATTGCCCGGCGGCTCTTATTGGTCTTACCCGGCAGGCGATCATAAATCTCTTTACCACGGCCTGGGCGTCGCAGGCGGTTCTCTATATCGACATAGCGTAGAATGCGTTCCTCTTCGGCGACGTACAGGTCACCGTTATGAAAGGCTATCGCCTCTGGGTATTCCAACCCTTTGGCGACCACATAGCGCTTATCGACTCGGCCATCGGCATTGCTATCGACCAAGGCCTGAATGGTACCCGCCTTATAGGAACCGACAAACAGAGTACCCTCATCGCCCAACGCCATCTGCTTGGCGTCACCAAGGTCAGAGGCATACAGGGATAATCCAAACCCTTTGGTGACAGTGATCATGATAGGTTGTTCGGCTCTCACGCCGAGCGTCACCCCAGTCGCCATCATGGCAAAAAAAGTACTCAGAAAATAAAAACTAACTCTTTTTTTATGCATTATATTAAGCTTGTCTAACAAATTATCTTTTTTATTTTAATGACATAGCTATAGCTGGGCTAAGTCGCCTTTGGTTTCTAACCAGGTCTTGCGATCACCTGAACGCTTCTTCGCCAGCAACATGTCCATGATAGCCATAGTGTCATCGGCGTCGTCTATGGTTAACTGTACCAGCCTTCTTGTGTTGGGATCCATGGTGGTTTCCCTCAGCTGTAAGGGATTCATCTCACCCAAACCTTTGAATCGGGTCACTTGTACCTTACCCTTTTTCTTCTCGGCGGCGATGCGATCTAAAATGCCCTGCTTCTCGGCCTCATCCAGGGCGTAATACACCTCTTTACCCACATCGACCCTAAACAGTGGTGGCATGGCGACATAGATATGTCCCTTCTCCACCAACACCTTGTAATGCTTCATAAACAAGGCGCACAGCAAGGTTGCAATATGCAGTCCATCGGAATCGGCATCGGCAAGAATACAGATCTTACCGTATCTCAGTTCAGAAATATCTTCGCTGTCAGGATCGCATCCGATTGCCACCGAGATGTCATGTACCTCTTGAGAGGCCAACACCTGCGACGCATCCACCTCCCAGGTATTGAGGATCTTACCACGCAGCGGCATGATCGCCTGAAATTCACGATCCCTCGCCTGCTTGGCGCTGCCGCCCGCCGAGTCACCCTCCACCAGGAAGAGTTCGCCGCGCATAGGATCTTGGCCACTACAATCGGTCAACTTGCCCGGTAGCGCTGGGCCAGAAGTGACCTTCTTACGCGCTACCTTCTTGGCAGCCTTCAGGCGCTTCTGCGCATTGCTGATGCACATTTCGGCCAAGGCTTCGGCCTGATCTGTATGGGTGTTGAGCCAGAGGCTAAAGGCATCACGCACAATCCCCGAGACAAAGGCCGCACTTTGACGGCTAGAAAGCTTTTCTTTGGTCTGCCCGGCAAACTGAGGATCTTGCATCTTTATCGATAAGATGAAACTGCTGCGATCCCAGATATCTTCTGGTGACAGCTTGATCCCCCGAGGGATCAGATTGCGAAACTCACAAAATTCACGCATCGACTCAAGCAGGCCCTGACGGAAGCCATTCACATGTGTGCCCCCCAGCGGGGTCGGGATCAGATTCACATAACTCTCGTTGAGTGAATCCCCCCCTTCGGGAAGCCAGGTAATGGCCCAATCAACCGCTTCGGTATTACCCGTCATGCTGCCGATAAATGGCTCTTCGGGCAGGGTCACTGCGCCCTGCGTCGATGACTTAAGGTAGTCGGTGAGGCCACTCTCGTAGCACCACTCCTCAACATCACCCGTCTGCTTGTTAGTGAACTTAATTCGTAACCCAGGGCAAAGCACCGCCTTGGCCCTAAGCAGATAGATAAGCTTAGGGATAGAGAAATTGGCTGAATCGAAATAGCTGGCGGTTGGCCAGAAATGCACCCGCGTACCGGTATTGCGGCGACCGCAAGTACCTGTCACGGTGAGATCTTCCACCTTATCGCCATGCTCGAAAGCCATATCATAGATCTGGCCGCCACGACGCACAGTGATCTCGACACGATTAGACAGGGCGTTCACAACCGAGATACCGACCCCATGAAGGCCGCCAGAGAATTGATAGTTATTGTTGGAAAACTTACCGCCGGCGTGAAGCTTAGTCAGGATGAGTTCGACCCCGGGAATGCCCTCTTCCGGGTGGATGTCGACAGGCATACCTCGACCATCGTCGATCACCTCTAACGAGTTATCTTTATGCAGCACTACATCAATCTTGGTCGCGTGTCCCGCGAGGGCTTCATCGACACTGTTATCGATAACCTCTTGCCCCAAATGATTTGGACGCGTGGTATCGGTATACATACCGGGTCGACGTTTTACCGGATCGAGTCCATTGAGGACTTCAATTGCATCTGAAGTGTATTGGTTAGTCATAGCGCACACAGTATATTGTTATTCAGGCCATGTTGCGGCCCTACATGTCTATTTGTCAAGAAACAGGAATCGACAGATCCCCTCCATCTGCTGTTGATATCCGACAAAGCTGTGATCACCACCTGCTTCAATCAGCATCTGACAACATTGGTATTTATTCACTGCTTGCCGATAATCGAGCACTTCATCCCCTGACTGCAGTAACACAAGAAAACGGTCTGGATGCTGAATCGCGGGTGTATCATACTTGGCGACCTCCAACTTGTGCTCGGGTAAAATTTGATAAGCTTGATCTGTGTAGGGATTGTACTGGGGACCGAGAAACTCATCAAACAGCTCAAAAGGCTTCACGGCAGGGTTAACTAATACGGCTCGGCCACCATAGCGTTCGACCAGATAACTGGCAAAGTAGCCCCCAAGGGATGAACCAATAAAACGCAGAGACTCACCCTGAGCCAAGGCCTGCTCAACCAGATCGATTAACATCTCCATCGCCGCTTCAGGTGTGGCTGGCAATTGTGGTTGAATAATTTTGAGCTGTGGAAAGTGCTTGGCTATATATTGGGCCGTTACCACGCCTTTATCTGACTGTGGTGAACTATTGAATCCATGAATATAGAGCAGCATATTTCCTCGACAGCGATTGATAAAACGGCAAATCAGGCCCGCCGATACGAAGCACCATAGGATAAGTGGCTCCATACGGCACCGGCATCAAGATGCTAACATCGGCGACGCAATTAACCAAATATTAACGCTCAATAATAGACAAGGCCCGCATTGTCTAGCGGGCCTTATAAGGCTAGTAACCGCTCGATTCGTGATCTGGTGAAAACTTATTTCCAGGCACCCGATAGACATTGGTCAAAATGGAACCGTCGGGTCTGAGCTCGAGCAGGCGATAACCCGGCTGCTGAGCATCGAGGGCAAAATAGGGAGACTTAGGCTTAAACTGAATGCAGGTCGACGGGGTCGCCATCAATCGCAGCGGCCCGCTATTTCCAGCATAGACCTGATCTAACCCTTGATGCACATGGCCCCACAACAAGCCCTTAACCTGAGGCAGTGACGATACCCGGTAGAGAAACTCCTCGCCATTGTCCATACAGTGTTGATCCAACCACTTGCAATCCACCAGGATAGGATTGTGATGCATAGCTAAGAGCGTATGTTTATCGGGATGGGCAGCCACAGCCTCTTCGATAAATGCCATCTCACTGTCGGCCATATGCCCACCAGGTTTCCCCCTAACGGTGGAGTCCAACATGATAATTTGCCACTTTCCCAACAGGATACGCCTATCACCATAGACCCTAGGGCCCTGCATATGCAGATTCATGATACGCGGGTCGTCATGATTGCCAGGCAAGTAATGACAAGGAAGATTGAGTTTTTCGATGGCTGCCACAAAGTTGTGGTAAGACTGGTTTGAATAATCTTGGCTAATATCACCAGTTGCCAACAGGAGGTGTGCCGGGTATTCAACCGCTTTTATTGTGTTTAACACAGCATCCAAGCTATGTGCGGTGTTGACACCCAACAACTGCGCTTCGGGATCAGCAAAAAGATGAGGGTCCGTCACCTGAACCAGCTTAACGCTCTCATCGTGATCAATAGAATAAGAGATAGCCTCTTTTAGCACATTAAAACCCTAAGATTCGGACTGACAAATAACTCGGGCATGGTTGTCAATCATGAGTAGCTCTTCAAGAAAAGCATTTACCTGATACTTTTCGTCTCTATGGTACATACGTATATTCGGGTAATCATATACTGGTCTTAATCGATAAATCTGTCGACTAGTTAACACTTCTGCTAATTTAGCGTCATGGTAAACACGTACTACAACTTTAGGAGTATCAACATATTGCACCATATCCAGCGTTCGGGATATCTCGACTAATTGAGTGTATTGAGTGTTTTCCAGCAGCCGCACCTCTAGGCAACCGAAATCGCCTTCGACCTGCCAGCACTCTCCCTGCTCACAATTGGCTGGCAGCCAGCGTAAGATATTAAAGTAGTTGCGACTACACAGGGCAAGAAATCGACTCACATTGACCTGATAGTCCTGCTTGCGCTTATTTAACGACACACTCACTTGGTTGACCTTAAGTTTTGATAATGTAACTGCAGCCACTGCAAGCCAATAACAGTCGAAGCATTGTTGATGATGCCGTCACACAGCAGTTGATAAGCAGCCTCTCGCGGCATCACATGCACCTTAATATCCTCATGCTCCTCATCCAGCCCGTGCAGGCCATCAGCCTGACAAGCATCGACCTTGGCCCAGTAGAAGTCAAACCTTTCACTGGTACCACCAGGGCTTGAAAAATACTGACTGACATAGTGCATCTCACTGGCCACCAATCCTGATTCTTCTTGCAGCTCACGATGGGCGACCTGCTCTGCCGACTCGCCCGTCTCAATCATGCCGGCAACTAATTCTAGCAGCCAAGGCGTCGGTGCGGCCTCCAGGACAGGAATACGGATCTGTTCAATCAGCACTACCTTGTCGGTCACGGGATCGTAGGGTAAGACTACCACGGCGTGGCCACGCTCGAACACTTCACGCACCACCTCCTGACTCCAGCCTCCGGCAAACAGCCTATGCTTGAATCTGTACTCTTCCATGCGAAAAAAGCCCTGGTAAAGGGTTCTTTTGCCCAACATTTGTACATCATCACCGGTGAATTTCTGGCTCATATCACATCCCACGATTTTGTTAGTGATTGCTTATCCCAAAGGGCTCACAATATAGCATGTTGATCGCTAAAATTTGCAGACTTACAGTTAAAAACTGTTACACTTCCTAGTTGACTTAAAAATGGTTAATTTCTTAATATCTTAACCTTAATAAGTTTAGATCTATGGGAAGCGTCGGGAAGCGCAAACCGCTTTTGAGCAAATGAATTGCCAGAAGCATCACTTAACTTTATTAAGTAAATGGCTCCCATCTAGGAGTATTTATGTCTAAAAAAGGACAGCTAATGAAATTTAAGATCCGCACCTTATGTGCAGCGTTGACGCTTGCAGCAACGACTACTGCCGTGCAGGCCGACGATCTCCTGCAGATATACCAGCAGGCCCTAACCAATGATCCTGTTGCGCTGCAGGCACAAGCACAGCGTGACCGTCTTTACGAGCAGATCGAAGAAAACCGTGCTCCACTCCTACCAACTATCAGTGCCAACATTGGCTATGGAAAAAGTTGGAGCAACGTTGATGATGACATGTACAACAGCGGCCTAGATGCAGGTGTCTCGCTGAGACAGGTCATCTACGATCATAGCGCCTGGGTCGGACTCGATCTTGCGGAGCTTGCCGCCTCTCAAGCAGACGCGGCCTATGCCTCGACACTTCAGTCCCTGATCATTCGTGTCACCAGTGCTTATTTCGATGTCTTAGCCGCGAAAGACAACTATGAATTTAAAGGCGCAGAAAAACGTGCTATCGAGCGTCAGCTTGAACAAACTAAACAACGTTTTGCTGTGGGCCTTACCGCCATTACAGACGTACATGAAGCCCAAGCCCAATATGACTTGGCTCGTGCATCTGAAATTCTGGCAGAAAACCAGCTGATCAACAGCTACGAAGCCCTGCGAGAAATCACCGGCATAGACCACAAGTCTATCGATATCTTAGATACCACACGCTTTACCGCGGTACCACCAACCCCAGGTAACCCAAGCGAGTGGCTAAAGATGGCCGAAACCAATAGTGTAGATCTGTTAACGACACGTATCGGTAAAGATATCGCTCAGCAAACCATCTCGCTTTTTAAGGCCGGTCATATGCCGTCATTAAGCCTTAATGCGGGTTACACCACCAATCTGGATCAGCAGAATCAGACGGGTAACTTGAACGATTATGACAATGCCAATGTCGGTTTGACCCTTAGCGTGCCTATCTTTGAAGGCTTTAAAGTCAGTTCCAAAGTCAATCAGGCTCAATACCAATACGTAGAAGCCAGTGAAAAAATGGAGCAGACTTTCCGCAAGGTAGTCAAAGATGTGCGTAACAACTTCAATAACGTTGGCGCTTCTATCAGCTCAATCCGCGCCTATGAGCAATCTGTGGTCTCTTCAGAAAGTGCGCTGAAAGCCACCCAAGCCGGTTTTGAAGTCGGTACCCGTACCATTGTTGACGTGCTCAACCGTACGCGTGACCTATACGACTCTAAGCGTCAGCTCTCTAATGCCCGTTACGGTTACATCAACTCTATCCTAGCGTTGAAACAGGCCACAGGCACATTGAGCGAAGACGATGTCATCGCCATCAATAACGGCCTAAAGGCACCAGAAGTCAGTCAGTAAGACCTCTGAAAGCAAGCCTTTAGACATAAAAAAACCGCCATAATGGCGGTTTTTTTTATGCTTGAAACAAGACGTTAGAAAACCAGTTCAAGTCCGGCAAAATAGCCTTTGAACTGCATATTAGCGGTCACACCATCGAAGTCATTCACGTCAAAGTTAAAGTCACGGTAACCGAAACGGATCTTAGTATCCAATGCCGTACCATCAAACGCCCAGCCTAGGCCCAGCTGATAGTCATAGACGCTACTTTCATCTACGCCCTGCATCACATCGGCAAAAACATACAAACCTATGCCAGGAATCCCCACTTCGGCGTTGGCATAGGCCATCACGACACCATCATCGAGATCTTTCTGTGAGTAGGCACCCACTACGCCAGATGGCGAGACCTGATGAACACGAAAAGAGCCATGCATCTTCTTATAGGCGGCACCAAGATCCAAAGCGACGATATCGTTATCTAGCAGCTCCCAATAAAGTACAAAATCGGTATTGCTCAGGTTACTCGCCGTAGTCACGTCGTCGTTAAACACGTTACCACCAAAAGCCCAGTCGCCACCGAGTGTTGCTTTACCATCGGCATCCAAACGGTTTTCGCGGATCTTAAAGTTTGGCACTAATGGAATTGGGTGCTCGATAGCAACCCATACACTGCCTTGAGATGAAGAGCTGTAATCAAACTCTTGTTGGGCTACTCCTTTTTGCGCAAAGGTGCCCTCTGCATCGGCTTCCCAATAATCACCACCCACTTTAAAACCAACAACTGTGGCCGCGTGTGCGGACGTCGCTGCTATAGACCCTAGCAGTGCACATGCAACTAGTGTTTTTTTCATCTATTTAGCCTTGAGTCAATAAGTTAGTTAAGTCAATCACCGCGGCATTTGCGCGGGAAATATAATTGGCCATCACGAGAGAATGGTTGGCCACTATGCCGAACCCAGATCCATTTAAGACAATTGGGCTCCACACAGACTGCTGAGTCTCTTCCAGTTCACGAATGATCTGCTGTAAGCTGACCTCAGCATTTTTCTTCTTCAGTACATCGGCAAAGTCGACCTCAATCGCCTTCATAAAATTAAGCAGTGCCCAGGTAGCACCACGAGTCTCGTAGAAGACATCATCTATCTTCCACCAACTGGTTTTAATCTGCTGGCTCGCAAGGTTAGGAGTCGATTGACTGGCTTCAGTCTCGCCAGCCAGATCGGTATTAATACGCTCCTGCCCGACACTGGCAGACAAACGCTGAGACATACTGCCCAAACGCTTCTGCACCTCTTTCAACCATTCATTTAAATTATCGGCACGAGCATAAAATTGGGCATCTGGATTATTGGTATCAGCAATGCGGGCACGGTAGAGCTTCAGCAGCTTAATGGCGTCACGGTACTCGCCTTCGGCGCTAGGCACCAGCCAACTCGTGTGTTCGATATTCAGCTTGGAATGAGCCGCCAGTAGATCTTTATCGGCGGTAGACTGCGACTGTGAGCGACTAAACTCTTTGCGCATGATCAGCGCCAAGTCCCTCGCCTGCTCGATGGCACCAAACTCGAAAGCGGGCATATTATCCATAAACAACGAGGGTGGCATGACATCATTCGACAGCCAACCGCCATTTTTATCCAGGAGTGTTTCCATGGTCAAAATCAAAGACGTCGTTGTCGCATAACCGACAATCTTATGGCCTGACTCATTATTGAGCTGATGAGGTTCTATACCATCGGGCTCAATGCTCCACCAAACGCTGATGATGTAGCCAATAAAAAACAATATGGCCACCGCTAGACTGACCCGTTTCCATGTTACCTGCATATGATTACTCCATTAATGGTGATGATGATGCTCACCATCATCTTGTGTCGCTGCCGCTTGCTTGCTAACTGGAAGCGTCACTTGCTGCTCGCTGCCATCACTAAACTTTAGCCTTAACACCACTTCCTGTCCTTCGGTCAGCGGTTGTTTTAGTCCTAACAACATCACATGATTCCCCGAGGGTTTCAACTCAAGGTTACTGTGACTCGCCAGGGTAAACTTAGGCAATTGACGCATCTTGATCACGCCATCTTCTTCGATCAGGGTATGTAATTGCGCTTCCCCCGCCACGTCGGTCTCGACACCAACCAGATCAAGATCTGGCCCGTGATTCATCAGGGTGAAATAGGCAGCAGTGTTAGGCACGCTCGGCGGCATGGCTCTGACATAGCCATCCACAAACATGACGTTTGCTAATACAGAAAATGAAGTGCATGATAGCAAGACGAAATTAAACGCTTGTTTGAAAATCTGTTTCAATGCCTTAAACTCCTTTTTAACCCCATTTGCCTATAAGGATTATTGACCAATGAGTACTATTCAATTTCAAGATGAGCAGGGCGTTCGCATCATCACGATCAATCGCCCCGACAAACGCAACGCGTTGAACCTTGAGATGTACACTCGGCTCACAGAATACCTTATCCAAGGGGAGTCCGACAACGGAATTAACGCCTTTCTGCTTAAAGGTGAAGGTGATTGCTTTACCTCTGGTAATGATGTTGCTGACTTTTTAAAAAATAGTGACTTAGGACCGAATCACCCCACCTTCAAGTTCCTGTTTACCCTACTTGATCTCACTAAACCTATAGTCGCAGCAGTGGCTGGCCCAGCAGTTGGGATTGGCACAACTTTACTATTGCATTGCGATCTTGTGTACGCCGACAACACGGCTAAGTTTCAGCTGCCCTTCATCAATCTAGCCCTTGTGCCAGAAGCAGGTGCCAGCCTATTACTGCCCCGCCTTGTTGGCCAGACCAAAGCCAATGAACTCTTGCTGCTAGGTGAACCTTTCGACGCTCAAAGCGCCCAAGCCATGGGGCTTATCAATCAAACAGTGCCAAGCGATGAACTCATGAATTACGCCTTGGCGCAAAGCATCAAGCTGGCACAGAAACCTCCTCAGGCACTCAAGATCAGTCGTCAATTGCTCCGAGGCGATAAGGCGCTTATCAGAGAGCAGATGCTAAAGGAGTTAGAAGAGTTTGCCCTAAGATTACAGAGCGACGAGGCTAAGGCGAAGTTTAAGGCCTTTCTCAGCAAATAATGACTCAACTTGGCTAGTCGACTCGACTGGCCAACCCGACTCCCCATGCGGCCAACAATAACAAAAGTAGCGGCCAAAATAGGGAAAAACCCGCAAACATCATGGCGATGGCGCTCAATACGCAGAATGAAGAAACCAGGGCGATAAAACTAAATGCCAGTGTCAGCCATAAAAGTAAAATCAGTAACAGTGCGCTGACCAAGGCACTACTCCACAAACCAATATCTATCCATTGGGGCGATTCGAGAGTGATATAAAACCAGCTGACTTCAAAGTAATGGCCTAGTATCAGAATGGTCGCCGCGACAAAGGTAATGACTCCCAAGACCAAGAAGATATCCAGTGCTTTATGTAATACTGTACGTCCTTTCACACTATCATTCCCTAGGTACTAATAACCGGGTTTCCACTTGGGCAGCACCAGCGCCAATACAAAATAAACCAATAACACTAAGGCGGGATTCATAAAGGCTGCAACCGCCCAAACCACTCGAGTCCACAGACAAGACCAGGCAAACTTATCCGCCGTCATCGCCGCGACACCACACACTATGCTGCGGGGATTTTTCAGTCTTCTAACCAGATCATCGATATTCATAACGCTTGTCCTTACATCAAAAAAGTCTTGAGCTTCCGCTATAACACCTTATGCCATTTCAACGTACAGACTAAGGTTGCGCAGAGCGCGAAGCTCAATACAGGGAGCAGTAATAGTGCTGCTAACTCAAATAGATAAGTCATAGTTATTCCTTAACCAGAGTTATTCCTTAACCATTGCACTCGTCATTGGCGCTTCTTCAGTTGTTGTCGTTGTTTCGGCCAACTTGACGTTGGTATCAAACAGTGATTCTGACAACTGCGCCTGCAGTGATAGGCTAAGTTCCTGCTGAGCGGTGGCCATCATCTCTTGCATTTGAGTGGCTAAATGACGCTCCAGCTTGGCGGTAATATCTGTTGGGATAAAGTCGTCTGCCGAGGCAGAGAAGCTAGCACCTACTAGTAGAGAGGCGATTAGCGATACTTTAGTTAGCTTGTTCATGATGTCTTCCTTTCCATTTCGTTTATGACATCTTAGACAATACAAAGGGTGTGCCAACTTTGATATTCAGACATAACAATATGATAAATAAGCATTTATCTAAAAATAATGATTCGGTGAAGGATTTTTTAAGAAAAGCGAAAATCAACAAATAGTGAGTTTCACTACCCGCTGGTAATTTTCACTATTTTTGGTGGTTAGTTTAAATAATAAACAAAAAAAGCCACTAACACTGCAGTGGCTTTTACGATGAGATATGGGTTAAACCCATACTAAATAAGGCTTATTTTATATCGCCTATTTAGCATCCATACTAGCACGCGCTTGATGCACGACCTCGATACCTGCGCCAGGCTTATGAGCGTTTTCACTCAAATAACGACGCCAGGCCCGAGACCCCGCCTCGCCTTGATACAAACCTGTGATATGGCGAGTGATATGATTTAGTCGTCCGCCGGACAACAGATGTTTCTCTATATAAGGAATCATATTCTCCAAAACGGCATCTCTGCTCAACACAGGCTTATCCGAGCCACACAACTGCTGATCCACCTGCGCTAACATATATGGGTTCTGGTACGCTTCACGCCCTACCATGACGCCATCTAGCTGGGTCAAATGCTCGCCGCACTCAGCCAATGTCTTAACGCCACCATTGATGGAGATGCTCAGCTGAGGGTAATCCCGCTTGAGGCGATAGACTCTGTCATAGTCGAGCTCGGGGATCTCGCGATTCTCCTTGGGACTAAGCCCCTGCAGCCAAGCCTTACGGGCATGAATAATAAAAGTGTCACAACCGGCCGCGCTCACCTTATCGACAAACTCAGTCAGAAATTCGTAGCTATCTTGGTCGTCGATACCAATGCGAGTCTTCACTGTTACCGGAATATCCACCACCTGATTCATCGCCGCCACACACTCGGCTACCAGGTCAGGCTCAGCCATCAAGCAGGCACCAAAACGGCCATTCTGCACGCGATCCGATGGACAGCCCACATTAAGGTTAACCTCATCATAGCCGCGCTCGGCCGCTAGTTTGGCACACTTGGCCAGATCTTGAGGATTTGAGCCTCCTAGCTGCAAAGCAAGCGGGTGCTCTTCCTGGTTATAGGCGAGATAGTCACCCTTGCCATGAATGATTGCGCCGGTCGTCACCATCTCGGTATACAGCAACAACTCAGAAGACATGAGACGCGCGAAATAGCGATAGTGTCTGTCAGTCCAATCGAGCATGGGCGCAATGGAGAAAGTACGATTAATGGCAGTTGGCATAGTGGCAGATGACATAAATAAGGATAACCCAAGTTTAGCAGTGCCCTTCTAGGGGCTGGACGCGCATTTTACACCGCATGGCGGCAAATGAACACTCCAGCGCGAGTATACCATCCCTGCATAACCACAGAGATTCGGGCGCGAAAAAGAAAAACCCAATCAAATGACTGGGTTTAGGGTTATTTATGTTAGCTAATCTTACATAACTATAATAACTGGGATCTAGAACGGGATATCGTCGTCCCAGCCATCATCCAGATCCGGCGTGAAGTTTTGCTGAGGCTGCGGCGCAGGACGTTGCTGCGGTGCTTGTTGCGGCGCCGCCTGTGGCTTAGGAGCGTAGGCTGGTGCCGCTGGTGCGCCATAACCTTGTTGTGGTGCCGCTTGCTGCGGCGCGCCATATCCACCCTGAGGCGCTGCGCCCGATGGCTGTGGTTGTGATTGTGATTGTGGTTGTGCACGTGGCGCTGGAGCCGATTGCTGAGGCGCATACTGGTTCTGCTGCGGTGCACCATAACCTTGCTGACCACCTTGACCGCCTTGACCTTGAGCACGGCTATCAAGCATCTGCATCTCGTTGACATTGATCTCTGTCTTATAGCGATCTTGGCCTGTCTGCTGATCTTGCCACTTGCTGGTCTGCAGCTTGCCTTCAAGATAAACTTTTGAGCCCTTCTTCAGGTACTCACCGGCGATCTCAGCAAGACGACGGTACATTACAATGTTGTGCCACTCTGTACGTTCTTGCATCTGACCTTGTTGGTCTTTCCAAGACTCACTGGTCGCCACTGTAAAGTTGGCTACGGCGTTGCCGTTTGGCATGTAACGAACCTCGGGATCTTTCCCTAAGTTACCGACCAAAATTACCTTATTGACACCACGACTGGCCATTGAAATCTCCTGCGATAATCTTACAAATCTAAATTAAGTACACTTTAAACGAGCGACCTGCGGCCGATAAAGTGTTAATTGGAAGAGCCTAACACAGCTCGCGCCTGTCTCAAATCGAAATGCTCATCAACTTTCAAATAAGCGACCTTCTCCTCAAGTACCACAATGGCCTCGGCCACCCCTGGCAATTGCGATAGTTCAGTCGCCATCGCGCGAGCCTGATCTTTACCTTCCACCACTGCTTCAAGGGTATAGCTCTTTAACAACACAGGGTTTTGCATTCCCAGCGTTAGCAGTAACCAGATACACATCAATCCAAGCGCCACGGCAAAGACGCCCGCCGCCCCCAGTAACTGGTAAGCCCCACCGCCGAGCAAACCACCACAGAAGGCGCCGAGGAACTGACTGGTGGAATAGACCCCCATGGCCGATCCCTTGTCGCCCACAGGGCAGAATTTGGCGATCAGGCTAGGTAAGGAGGCCTCAAGATAGTTAAAACCGGTAAAGAAGAGCACCACGGCCACACTCAACACCATCAGACTATCGGCAAACATTGCCATGGCAGCTAAGGCCGCAATCATGATCATCAGCGCAACTTGAAAAGTCGCCTTAGTGTTTTTCTTTTTCACCCCTATGATGATCAGCGGCACCATCAGGAAGAAAGCGCCCACAAAGGCAGGGAAATAGAGCATCCAGTGCTTCTCTTTCACCAGACCGGCATCGACAAGATCCAGCGGCAAAGCAACAAACACTGCGGTTAATACCAGGTGGAGAATGAAGATCCCCGCATCCAAACGAAACAGTTGAGGATCGGTAAGCATCGCCTTGAGCTTAGCCGGCGCCGCGACCGTGTCGCCTTTAGGGGCCTGACTTATAGGCGTCGGCACTAGCAGCTGCACTATCACCATACCCAGCAGGGCAAGGCCTGCGGTCATGGCAAACAAGCCTGAAAGACCTAAATGCTCAGCCACAATAGGGCCAACCAGCAAAGATAAGGCAAACGAGAAACCTATGCACATCCCTATGATAGCCATCACCTTGGTACGTTGCTCATCCCGGGTCAGATCGGCGGCCAGCGCCAACACAGCCGCCGCAATCGCCCCCATTCCCTGCAGCGCACGACCAGCAACGACACCATAAATGGAATCGGCCGAAGCGGCCAACAAGCTGCCCAGCGCAAACACTGCCAAACCAATCAGAATGATAGGTTTACGGCCATACTTATCTGATAAGATCCCCATTGGGATCTGTAAGATGGCCTGAGTTAATCCATATGCCCCGATGGCAACGCCTACCCATAAGGGAGAAAAGCCTTCAAGGTGTTGTCCGTATAACGCAAAGACAGGCATGATCATAAACAAGCCCATCATGCGCAGCCCAAATACACTGGCTAGTGAAAACGCGACTCTTTTCTCAGTCTTAGACAGTCCATTATTGGCCATTGTTCGCCCTGATCTGTATCCATAAATAAGTCGCGCAGTTTATCATGAAGCATGGAAATAGCTCAAAAAGAAAAGTAAAAGCTGCGACCAAAATGCACTATTACCATTCGCCTATCGCTAGATCACAAGCTTGGCTTTTCTATGACCTAACTCAATTTTTATGCGATAATCAGTCTCTTTTTCGGCACAACCAGAGAGACAGATGGACAAGATTGAAGTACGTGGCGCCCGCACCCACAATCTCAAAAACATCAACCTGACGATCCCCAGAGATAAGCTAATCGTGATCACTGGCCTGTCGGGTTCAGGAAAATCCTCACTCGCATTCGATACCCTCTACGCCGAGGGGCAGCGTCGTTATGTCGAATCCTTATCGGCTTATGCGCGCCAATTCCTAAGCCTGATGGAAAAACCCGATGTAGACCATATCGAAGGTCTGAGCCCGGCGATCTCCATCGAACAGAAGTCGACCTCACATAACCCGCGCTCTACCGTAGGAACCATCACAGAGATCTACGACTACCTGCGTTTATTATTTGCCCGTGTCGGCGAACCCAGATGTCCGACTCATAACCAGCCGCTGGCGGCGCAGACCGTTAGCCAGATGGTGGACAAGGTATTGGCACTGCCAGAAGGCAGCCGGCAGATGCTGCTGGCGCCGGTGATCAATGATCGCAAGGGTGAGCACGTTAAGCTGCTCGAGAGCCTAGCCGCCCAAGGTTTTATTCGCGCCCGTATCGACGGCGAAGTCTGCGATCTGTCCGATCCTCCAACGCTTGAACTGCATGTGAAACACACCATCGAAGTGGTAGTGGATCGTTTTAAAGTGCGCGATGATCTGCAGCAGCGCCTGGCTGAATCTTTCGAAACCGCGCTGGAACTCTCAGGCGGTATTGCCACTGTCGCCTCTATGGATGGTGACACCGAAGAACTGCTCTTTTCGGCCAACTTTGCCTGTACCCACTGTGGTTACTCCATGGCCGAGCTTGAGCCGCGCATCTTCTCCTTTAACAACCCGGCCGGCGCCTGCCCTACCTGTGACGGTTTAGGGGTGCAGCAGTTTTTCGATGCCGACAGGGTGATCACTAACACCGAACTGTCGCTGGCTGGCGGCGCCATTCGCGGCTGGGATAGACGTAACTTCTACTATTTCCAGATGCTTACCTCTTTGGCTGAGCACTACAAATTTGATGTCGAAGCCCCTTTCGAGAAGTTGAGCGCCAAGATACGCAATATCGTCTTGCATGGCTCAGGTAAGGAGAGCATCGCCTTCAAATACATCAATGATCGCGGCGACGTGGTGGTGCGCAACCACCCCTTCGAAGGGATCCTGAACAACATGGACAGACGCTACCGCGAGACCGAATCCAACTCGGTACGCGAAGAGCTGGCCAAATATATCAATACTCAGGCCTGTCAGAGCTGTGGCGGCTCGCGCCTGCGGGAAGAAGCCCGTCATGTGTTTATTGAAGACCTCAACCTACCAAGACTCACCGAGTGGTCTATCGGTGAGGCGATGGAGTACTTCGAACAACTGACCCTAAGCGGGCAAAGAGCCCAGATCGCCGAGAAGATCCTCAAAGAGGTGCGCGATCGCCTCGGTTTCCTGGTCAACGTCGGCCTCAACTACCTCAGTCTGTCGCGCTCCGCCGATACTCTGTCTGGCGGTGAAGCCCAACGTATTCGTCTCGCCAGTCAAATCGGCGCAGGCTTAGTCGGCGTCATGTATGTGCTGGATGAACCTTCTATCGGCTTACACCAACGAGACAACGAACGCCTGCTCAATACCTTGATCCACCTTAGGGATCTCGGCAATACGGTGATCGTGGTCGAGCATGACGAAGATGCCATTCGTATGGCGGATCATATTATCGATATCGGTCCCGGCGCCGGGGTGCACGGCGGTCAGGTGATCTGCGACGGTCCGCTAAAAGAGATCATTGCCTGTGACGAATCGATCACCGGCCAATATATCTCGGGTAAGAAGCAGATTCAGATCAGCGAAAAGCGCGCCCAGTACGATGCTAGCAAGGTCATAGAGCTATTTGGCGCTTCGGGCAACAACCTGAAAAACGTCGATCTCACTATCCCCGTCGGTCTGTTTACCTGTGTCACCGGGGTATCGGGCTCGGGCAAATCGACCCTAATCAACGATACCTTCTATAAAATTGCCCATCGCCAGCTGAACGGTGCCACGGTAGATGAACCCGCGCCCTATCAGAAAGTCACTGGTATGGAGCACTGCGACAAGGTGGTGGATATCGATCAAAGCCCTATCGGTCGCACGCCGCGCTCTAATCCGGCCACCTATACGGGAATTTTTACCCCAATCCGTGAGCTATTTGCCGCCACCCAGGAGGCGAGAACCCGTGGTTACAAGCCGGGACGTTTCTCCTTCAACGTCAAGGGCGGTCGCTGCGAGGCCTGTCAGGGCGACGGCCTGATCAAAGTCGAGATGCACTTCTTGCCGGATGTGTATGTGCCCTGTGACGCCTGTAAGAGCAAGCGCTATAACCGCGAGACCTTAGAGGTACGCTACAAGGGAAAGAACATTCATGAGGTGCTTGAGATGACGGTCGAGGAGGCGCGCGAATTTTTCGACGCCGTGCCAGCCATCGCCCGTAAGCTGCAGACGCTGATGGAAGTAGGTCTCTCCTATATTGGCCTTGGGCAGAGCGCCACTACCCTCTCAGGCGGCGAGGCCCAGCGGGTCAAGCTCGCCAAGGAGCTGTCTAAGCGCGATACCGGCAAGACACTCTATATCCTCGATGAGCCCACCACAGGTTTGCATTTTGCCGATATCCAGCTGCTGCTCGATGTGCTGCACCGCCTCAAGGCCCACGGCAATACTATCGTCGTCATCGAGCATAATCTGGATGTGATAAAGACCGCCGACTGGATCATCGACCTTGGCCCAGAAGGCGGCTCGGGCGGCGGCACCATACTGGTCAGCGGCACGCCGGAGCAGGTGGCAGAGCATAAAAGTTCACACACGGCCCGCTTCCTTAAGCCGCTGCTAAAGGGTTAATCCTAACTCAACCCTTCAAAAGCCAGCCTCACCGGGCTGGCTTTTTTGTTTCCTTTATTGAGCAAACCTCGGTAGGTTAGGAGTTTTCATCCAAAGGGTATCACTGAATTGACAACCCCTCTTGCCACAGACCCTGCTCGTCAGCTGATCCGCTTGCTGCTTGTGTGCATAGTCACAACGAGCCTAATGGGCTGTGCCAATACCCAGCCCACCTGCAGCGAAGAGTATCGTCTCACCTGGGCCAATCAACAAATGCTATATGAGCGGGTCGCCACGCTGAGTTCTCCAGCCTACATGGGACGCAAGACAGGCACAGAAGGCGCCGCCCTCGCCCGAGAGTACATTATAGAAGCGATGCAGGGCGCAGGACTCACCCCTTGGCAGGGCAAATTTTCACACGATTTCGAATACAAGTATCAATTCAGTACTCGCATCGGCACCAATGTGATCGGCACGCTACCCGCCACCGCGCCCAGTGACCGCTGGCGAGTCGTGGTGGCCCATTATGATCACTTAGGCAAACAGGGCTCCAAACTCTATGGCGGCGCCGACGACAACGCATCTGGTGTCGCCGCCTTGCTGGAAATAGCCGCCCACATAGCCAGTCAACCAAGAGAAGCCAACCTACTGTTTATTGCCACAGATGCTGAAGAACCTGGACTGTATGGTTCCAAGGCGTTTGTCGACGGTTTGATGGCGCCAGACACTCAGCTCGTGCCAGAACAGATCGAATTGGTGATCAACCTGGATATGATAGGCCGACCGGCACGTAACGCCCGCATCTATCTCGAGGGGCGTCGCGGATTTAGCCAATTCGACACCTTGAAGACTGAGTTGGAACAAACTGTCAACCTCTGTATTCGCGCCAATCATCCCCCCGAAGCGGGCAAAACCATTCAGCGTATCGACTGGTTAAGAGCTTCAGATCATTATCCTTTTCATAAAGCAGGCATTCCCTGGCTCTACTTCGGGGTCCCACCCCATAAGGATTACCACCAACCTGGCGATGACATATCCAAGATAGATGTTAATTTTCTAGCCGCTGTTACGGAAACTGCCTACAAACTGTTAATAATTGATAGTTATCTTTTAAATAACTAATATAAAACACAGGGAATTTTGTATTTCTGAAAAATGTAACTCATTGTTAAATATCTGTTTAAATTAACCGCACTCCTGCTTTACTGCTAAAATTATGCCAAGTGGTGGAAAGATATCTCACTTACTGGTATAATAATCGGCTTACTGATTCGTTTTCGGTGCGGGAAGTCGACACGGGGTTGATTTTCTGTCTTTAAAATCTTTTGGTGCAGTCTCTGCACTTAGTTACACCACAAGGCTACAACCCATGTCATCCAGTGAAAAAACTTTCCGCGAACTCGGCCTGTCCGAGCCTTTGTTGCGTGCTCTTGACGAGCTAGGTTACGAAAAACCTACGCCAATTCAAGCAGCTAGTATCGATCCCCTCATGGAGGGTAAAGATATTTTAGGCCAGGCACAAACCGGTACAGGTAAAACAGGTGCCTTTGCACTTCCCTTATTAAATGCTATCGACGCCAATGCCAATACTCCACAGATCTTAGTACTCGCGCCAACACGTGAGCTAGCCGTTCAGGTCGCCGAAGCATTTGGTAGCTACTCCAAATTTATGAAAGGCCTGCATGTACTGCCTATCTATGGTGGTCAAAGCATGCACCAGCAGCTTAATGCGCTGCGTCGTGGTCCACAGATCGTAGTCGGCACGCCAGGCCGCGTCATGGACCATATGCGTCGTGGCACCCTGAAGCTTGAAACGCTAAAAGCTATGGTGCTCGATGAAGCCGATGAGATGCTCAAGATGGGCTTTATCGACGATATCGAGTGGATCCTGGAGCATACGCCTAAGCAACGCCAGCTAGCGCTGTTCTCTGCAACCATGCCAGAGCAGATCAAGCGCGTTGCCAACAAGTATTTGCAAACGCCGGTACACATCAGCATCGCCGCCAGCCACACCACGGTTGAGTCAATTGAGCAGCGTTTTGTTCAGGTGTCACAACACAACAAACTCGAAGCCTTGGTACGCGTACTGGAAGTGGAAAACACTGAAGGTATCATCATCTTCGTGCGTACCCGTAACAGCTGTGTCGAATTGGCTGAGAAACTTGAAGCCCGTGGCTATGCCTCGTCACCGCTGCATGGTGATATGAACCAGCAGGCCCGTGAACGCGCAGTAGACCAGCTTAAACGCGGCAAGCTAGATATCTTGATCGCTACCGATGTTGCCGCCCGAGGTCTGGACGTTGAGCGTATCGGTCACGTGATCAACTACGACATCCCATACGATACCGAAGCCTATGTACACCGTATTGGTCGTACTGGCCGCGCGGGTCGTACCGGTATGGCGATTCTGTTCGTCACCCACAGAGAGATGCGTATGCTGCGTACCATTGAGCGTGCGACCAAGAGTCGTATTTCGCCAATGAATGTACCTAGCCCAGAAACCGTTACCGAGCGTCGTTTGTCTCGCTTAGGTGAGCAGGTATCAAACACCATCAACAATGAGTCATTAGACTTTATGCATGGTGCCGTTGCACAGCTTTGTCAGCAGCTGGAAGTGGATACCGAAGCTTTGGCTGCCGCCCTGCTTAACATGGTGCAAAAAGAGCGTCCACTGCAACTGCCACCGATCCAGGAACGCCAGCGCGATAGTCGTGATGAGCGTAACTCACGTGATCGTAGTGAACGTGGTGAGCGCGGCGAACGTAGCCCTCGTGGCCGTCGTGAATCGCGTCCAACGCCAACCAATCTGGGTAAGGCTGACACGCTTAAAGATCATCCAGATGTCAAGATGTGCCGTTACGTCATAGATGTCGGCCGTGACCACGGCGTGGGTGTGGGTAACATTGTGGGCGCCGTAGCCAACGAAGCCAACATCGACAGCCGCTACATTGGCCAGATCCAGCTATTCGATCAGATGACCTCTATCGATCTGCCTGATGGCATGCCAAAAGATATACTGCAACACCTCAAGAAGGTGCGCGTATGTGGTAAGCCACTCAATATTCGCGAAGCGGGAACTGAACTTGCGGGTGCGTCAGATGACAGCCGTCCAGCACGTCGTCGTAAGCCTGTCGGCGAGCGTAAATCTCACCGCAAAGGCGGTAAAGATAACGCTTAAGCGTTAGACGTTTAAAGAAAAGGAGCCTAAGGGCTCCTTTTTTGTTGCCTCACAGGCTAGGTAACCTCTTAGAGACCTGATCGGCAATGGCCAGGCTCGCGGTGAGCCCCGGCGACTCTATCCCTATTAGGTTAACCAATCCCGCCAGGCCATGTTCGGCCTCACCTTGAATAACAAAATCAGATACCTGGCTATCATTCGGGCCCTGTAACTTAGGCCGGATACCCGCATAGTCAGCTTGCAATCTATCAAGCTCAATCTGAGGAAAATAGGCCGAGATAGCGCGGTAAAATGTCGCCTTCAAGCTCTCTGGCACCGCATATTCTTCACCGCTGCTTCGCGGCAAGTAAAGGGTATCAGGACCAAATTTGAGTTGACCCGCCAAGTCTAAGGTTGCATGAATCCCCAGACCTTTAAGACCGGGCTCAGGCACGGGATAGATAAGATGGCGAAAAGGACTCTTCCCTTGATAGGAAAAATAGTGCCCCTTGCACCAATGCAAGGTAGGAATAAACGCACTACCCAACCCCTCTATCTTACTGGCCAGCTCACAGGCATAAAGCCCGGCGCTATTAATCAAATAATGGGTATCTATCTGCAGCACTAATCCATCATTTACCAGCTCTATGCTAAAGCCATTGTTGTGGGCGCTCGCCCCCATAAACTCAGTATGCGCAGCAAAAATCACCCCATTTGCCTCGGCTTCAGCCAATAGGCTATACATATAGCCATGGCTGTCTATGATGCCGGTTGAGGGAGAAAATAGCCCGCCCGCCGCCTTAAGCGCAGGCTCCAGCTCCGCCAATTGCCGACGACTCAGGGGCTCGAGATCTTCCACCCCATTGGCCCGTCCTTGCTCGAGCAAGGCATCTAGCTTAGCCTCCTGCCCCTTATGGCTGGCAACTATCACCTTGCCGAGGGGGTTAACCGCGATGCTACGGCGGGCACAATAGGCATAGAGGTCATGTTTTCCCTGCACACACAGTCTCGCCTTCAGGCTTCCAGTGGGATAATAGATCCCCGCATGGATCACCTCACTGTTGCGGCTGCTGATCCCTGTACCTATGGCCTCGGCGCGATCGACGAGCAGCACCCGCTTAAAACGCTGGCTGAGCCTGGCAGCCACCGCAAGCCCGACTACCCCGGCGCCAACGACCACTGCATCCATCTTATCCATCGCCCGCTTTCTCCCTTAATTTATATCCGGTTAATCAAAAAGATAGTCGCCGTCCCAACCGGGCCATACTACCAACATTAAGCATCATCGGCTTATAACAGACCCAGAGACCCACTGATACTAACCGTAAAACTCACCTTGAATCACGCTTCTACATTAGCACTTAAGTACTATGGCACTATCCGTTAGTTACTGATAGTAATAGTGATTAACATTTTACAAAAGGAGTTTGGCATGCAGCGAATCGTGAATCAGCTTTTGTTAGCTGCTGCTCTGGTCGCAATAACCTCTACCAGTAATGCATCCCAGTTGTCCGCCTGTAATACGGCGGAATGTGAAGATTACTTTAACGCTTATACCATCTTAACCAAGCGTGGCCATTCGAGTGCCATGGCGACCCTTGGTGAACTCTACTATTCAGGCTACGGTACAGAGCAAGATAAAGATAAAGCCTTTAAATGGTTTAGGCGTGCTGCCAAATTTGGCCACACCACGGCGCAATACAAAGCGGGGATCATGTATCTACAAACCTCGGCACATCAAGATATCGATAAGGGGATCAATTTATTAAAGCGCAGTGCTAAGGCTGCTTTTTCCCCAAGCGCACTGGCCCTTGGCAAGATATATCTACAAAATACCTTAACCGAACCGGATCTCGAAGAGGCCGACAGATGGCTCGCTCTAGCCTATAAACTCAATAATTTAGAGGCTATGAAATTCACCAAGGCACTTAGAGAATCACCCGACACTCGCTCACTCAAGCTGCCTAAAGCCTTTGCTCTTGTCGATGCAGAAAAGCCAATAGCGCCAGACAGTAAAAACGCCATGGAAGAGATGGAAGTGATTCTCGTCGAAGCGCCTGACTTTGCCGCTTACTTCGATGAGGAGATCGCACAGCTTAACCGTAGTCGCCCTGACACAGCGAAAGGCACGGGCTCCAGCATCGCCGGACGCACTTGTACAGATATTTGGGCCTGTAGCAGCGAAGGAGACAATGAACGCATTCGAGATACCTTGCTGTCAGACTGGGGAAATATCGCATTAGCTTCAAACATTAGATAATTTTGACTTCAACATGTCGTACTTATAGCCATGTATAGCTAGAAGAGTTGAACATGATCGGCTCTAAGAAAGGGACTAAATGATGAAGAACACACTCAAAGCACTCTCGCTCGGACTCAGCCTATGGGCACTAACCTCATACAGCTACGCAGCCGGGCTGCCTGAATGTGACACGGCAGAATGTCAGGAATATTTCAAAGCCTACACCATTTTAACCAAACGAGGTCACTCGGATGCGATGGCGACTCTTGGCGAGCTCTATTATTCAGGCTATGGCACAGAAAAAAATCCTGAGAAAGCACTCAAATGGTTTAGACGCGCCGCCAAGTTTGGCAATACCACGGCTCAATATAAAGCAGGGATCATGTACCTGCAGCAAACCGACTATCAAGATATCGACAAAGGTATCAGCCTGCTGAAGCGCAGTACTAAGGTCGATTTCTCACCCAGCGCCTTCGTATTAGGCAAAATCTATCTTGGTAATGAGCTCGTCATACAGGATCTCGCCGAAGCCGATCACTGGCTGTCAAAGGCCTATGAGCTTAATAATCAGGAGGCGCAAAAATTTGCCAAACAACTAAAAGGCTCTGAGCTTGGCAAAACAGTAGCACTACCCAAGCTCTATAGCCTGATCGACGCCAAAAGCGCCGACAAACCCGGCAGCAATGCGCCCGTCGGTGAAATGGAAACCATTACGGTGACGGCACCGGATTATACGCAATATTTCGATGACGAAATTCTTCGTCTTAACCATAGCCAACCCGATACAGAGAAGGGCACAGGCTCAAATATTGCCGGACGTACCTGCGCCGAGATGTGGGCCTGTAGCAGTGAAGGAGATGGCGATCGTATTCGCGACTTCCTCCTGTCTGACTGGGGAGCCGCAGCACTTATTTTCAGATAACTTAACACTTCAACATGTCGTACTTTAGGTCACTAACGACTTAAGGGGTTGTACTCAACCAACCACCTCAATAGGATGTTTAAAATGAAAAGGATAATCAAATCGCTCTCTATAGGCTTAACCCTGTGGGCGATCAGCTCCAGCAGTTATGCTTCAGGCTTGTCTGAATGTGATTCAGCCGAGTGTAAGGAATACTTCAAGGCCTACACCATTTTAACCAAGCGGGGTCACTCAGATGCCATGGCAACCTTAGGTGAACTCTATTATGCGGGTCACGGCACAAAGAAAAACCCTAAAAAGGCACTCAAATGGTTCCGACGTGCGGCTAAATTTGGCAATACTACGGCACAATACAAGGCTGCAGTCATGTATCTTCAAGATACCGACTATCAGGATGTCGATAAGGCTATATCTTTATTGGAACGTAGCCTGAAAGTCGATTTTTCACCGAGCGCCCTGATACTGGGTAAGATTTATCTCAATGACAATCTCGTCAAACAAGATCTTGCCGAAGCAGACAAATGGCTATCTAAAGCCTACGAACTAAACAATGTTTCTGCCAAAAACCTTGCCAATAAGCTCAAAAACTCAGAGCAGGAAAAAAACCTAGCACTTCCAAAGTTATACGCCTTGGTCGAAGCCGATAAAAACGCTAAACCAGGCAGTAATGCCCCTGTTGGTGAGATGGAAACCATTACTGTTACGGCCCCCGACTATCATCGCTATTTCGATGATGAGATCGCCCGTCTCAACACCACTCGCCCCGATACCGAATCGGGTACTGGTTCCAAAATCGCCGGCCGAACTTGTGCCGAGATGTGGGCTTGTAGCTCCGAAGGGGACGGCGAGCGTATAAGAGATGTAATGTTATCTGACTGGGGAAAAGAAACGCTTGCCTTTAGACTCAATTAAATAAGCAACGCCCCGAGCGCTCGTTAGAGGATAAAAAAGAGGCAATTTCGCCTCTTTTTCTTTTTAAAGCCTGTCGAAATCAACCCTGTACGCCAGCGCATCGCAACGCAAATACTCGGCACAATCGTTGTTCAATTTATGGTCGACACATTCCATGACCACTATGCCATTGGCCCCTAGCTTTTGCGCCTTATGCTTTAAATTACCCACTAACAAAGATTCTGTTGGTCTTGGCTGGCTCGAACGCATCCTGCAAA
Source organism: Shewanella marisflavi (assembly GCF_002215585.1). NCBI lineage: Bacteria > Pseudomonadati > Pseudomonadota > Gammaproteobacteria > Alteromonadales > Shewanellaceae > Shewanella > Shewanella marisflavi. The sequence continues at coordinate 560,862 of NZ_CP022272.1, read as the reverse complement.
AGGAGGTTGAAACCTTGCCTAAAGAATCCGCCTTATAACGATGAATCTCCTCCACACTGTACACCTCGACCTTATAAGTCTTCAAAGCTTCCTCTGGTGAAGGGGCAATATTGGCACTTAGGTTTAAATTGCCACATCCTGGTAGCATCAAAACTCCCAACAGGGTTATTGCTATTTTTTTCATTGATGTTTGTCCTTAAATCATACTTTTTTACTTATCGACACGCCTGACACCTAGCAAAGCCTCTTGTTTCAAGGCCTCAGCGCAAACTTGGCAGATACAGCGTTCAGGCGCCAAGTTATCCAGTGCCAACTGGTGTTTAGGCACAAAGACCTGCTGCTGACACCAACAGGTCTCTATCGGACGCTTAGCCGCCATGGCACAAGCATTAGGCTGCTGACACAGGGGGCAGATACTGGCTTTTATATTCATACATTAAAAAACTGAGTGTTAGCCATCAACGGTAACACTCAGTCTTGGGTTGAACAAGTTTAGGGCTTATTGCTTCGCCGGGTTGATGGGATAGGATTGAGTGCCCAGTACGGCCCCCTCTGCTACCGACTGACCATAGTAACCCTGATGTTTGTGGTAACGCTCGGCAAGGTCGGCCACTTTGCCCTCTTTCAGACGTGGATCTTGTGGTCGCTCATGGGAGACCACAAAAGCTGCGACATCCCAGGCATCCTGATGACTGAGCTGAATGCTCTTACCTAAAGGCATGTTCTCATAGATGAAGTTGGCCGCGGTATTCACCCTGTGCATACCCGCCCCCCAGTTAAAGCTGTTTGGTCCCCATAAAGGCGGCAGGCTATAAACCCCTGCCATGGCAACACCTTCGCCGTTTTCACCATGGCAAGATTGACAATGGGCTCGATACACCTGTTCCCCGCGTGCTGGAGAATAGGCCTGCTCTGGCTTGGGAATGGCGGGAAATCCGCGGCCCGGCAATTTAGCGCGCTCATCCAGGCTAGTCGCCTTGGCAATCGCCTCTGGTAAAACAAAGTCCTCCCGCTTGCCCCCTTTAAGCAGTTCTTCATCACTCAGCTCAGGCACAGCCCCCGCTACGCCATATTTGTCCATCAGACCACTCATGGCCAACCAGTAAGAATAAGCCGACAGCGCCACCAATGGCTCACTGCCAGACTCGGGCGCCTTGCCATTCATCGAATAGGTAAAACAGCCCTGGATCCGCTCCTGATAACTGTTTACCTTATCGTTTTTCTTACGATAGGCCGGATAGGCCAGATAGGCGGCCCACAAAGGTGAAGCATTAGCCTTACGGCCGGCATCCATATGACAGTTAACGCAATTAAGCTCATTGCCCACATACTTACCCCGCAGCTGCTGCGTATTCACAAACAGCTGATACCCGAGCCGCACCTTGTCACCGAATGCGCCCTGGGGAATGGTCGAGAGCGCACGCATCTTGAGATACTCAGCGTCAGGGCTTGGCGCCGCCAACTTCAATTCAGCCTGCTTATCGGGCAACTCCCCTGCCTGCACACTATTGCCAAGGGCGATTAAGAGTAAGCCGCTTAGTGTCTGACTCAATAGATTCCTGTTCATTTCCGCCTCCTTTATTTCATCTTGGCAAAATAGTCGGCAAGTGCCGCTATCTCATCTTTACTCAGCTTATTGGCGATATGACTCATCATTCCATCAATATCCCCCTTGCGCGTGCCTGACTGCCAGGCCTCCAGCTGGCTCTTAAGATAACTGGCTTGCTGGCCCGCCAGACGAGGAAACTGGCCACCACCTATCCCCGAGGGGCCATGACAAGTGACACAAGCAGGTAAAGTACGCTGCCAGTCCCCCTGATACACCAAGGTTTCGGCAACCGAATCAAAGGTGAGCTGACTGCCACGCGTGACTATTGTCGGTGCGGGCACAGGCTGCGCCGCGAAATAATCGGCGACCTGACCAATGGCATCTCCCTGCACCGTCATCGCCATAGGCGTCATGGTCGGGTTCTGCCTGTCACCTTGCTGAAACAAGTGGATCTGCTTGGCAATATAGTCTGACGATAAGCCTGCAATTCGCGGCGCAATAGGCTCAATCCCCATCCCCGTAGGGCCGTGGCAACTACCACACAGCGCCGCTGCAGGCGGCATCTCATTGGCGGCTATCGCCTGGTTACTCAAAAAAAGAACGGTCACTCCGATAAGCATTTTGTACATATCAACCTCCTTATTAGCTGTGGTTAATCATAGGAGTAAAACCCCACCACGCATACTGGCAATAGGTATAAAAAAGCCCCGCTGATAAAAGCGGGGCCGGAGGTGATGATAAATGGATTATTTACCCGGTCTGACACCTAAGGTATGGCAGATGGCATAGGTCAATTCGGCGCGGTTTAGGGTATAGAAATGAAAATCCTTCACCCCTTCGCGGGACAACACCTTGACCATATCGATGGCCACGTTAGCACCGACCATCTGGCGGGTAGATGGGTCATCATCTAACCCCTCAAACTGCTTGTGCAGCCATCTTGGAATAGACACATTGGTCATGCCAGCAAAGCGTTTCAGCTGAGTAAAATTGGTCACAGGCAAAATGCCAGGCACTATCTCTACATCTATGCCAGCCGCCACGCAGCGATCACGAAAACGTAGATAAGATTCGACATCGAAGAAGAACTGGGTGATGGCGCGGTTGGCCCCGGCATCAATCTTTTTCTTAAGGTTAATCAGGTCCGCCTGGGCGTTAGGGGCATCGGGATGAACCTCTGGATAGGCCGCCACAGAGATATCGAAATCGGCCACAGATTTCAGCAAGCGCACTAAGTCATTGGCAAAACGAGTTGGCTTAGGGCTTCCCGCTGGGAGATCACCACGCAGGGCGACGATATCGCGTATACCCGAGTTCCAGTAGTGTTTCGCTAACTCCACCAACTCTTCGTCGCTGGCATCGACTAGGGTCAGATGGGGCGCCGCCACTAAGTCTGTCTCTTTTTGAATACGCTCGATCACCCCATGGGTACGATCACGAACGCCAGAATTAGCACCGTAAGTCACGGACACAAACTTAGGATTAAGCGGCTCTAATCGTCTGATAGAGTTCCATAAGATAGTTTCCATCTCAGGTGTGGCCGGCGGGAAAAACTCAAAGGACACATTGATGTCACCATTGAGCTCAGACAAGCTTTGGTTTAACGAATTGGCGTGTTGTGCGTGGTGAAAAGCCATCTTAATTCCCTCAGACCTAGAGCAAAAATATTTTTAGACGTTTGGACGTCTATATGTCCATATACTAGAGAAACTCAGAGTGATGTCAAGCCTAAAAATTGACTCATTGCAAAACAATCTGTTTATAAGATAGTCCGAAAGCGAAACGGCTGACACAGGCAGGCCGATCTCACCGATTCATCCGGCGAAACCCACTGAAAGAGAGATAAAAAGAAGAAGATAAAAAGGTATAAAAAAAGGCCGATGCACGCATCGACCCTTTAGATTACTCTTGCAGAAGATCCCGGCACATCTGCGCCAGATCTGACTGCACCGCAGCCGCCGTCACCTCGCGCCCGGCCCCCGGGCCACGGATGATCAGCGGGTTATCCTGATAAAAATCACTGCGGATCACAAAGACATTATCACCCGGTGTCAGGTTGGCATAGGGATGACTTCTATCGACCCACTCAATTCCCACCTTAGCCTTAAGCTGTCCCTGTTGGCTGTCCAGCGAAGCGACATACCTGAGCACCTTGTTCTGCTCGGCGGCCGCCTGATACTGCTGCAACATCTCGCCATCGAGTTCCGCCATACGTGAAAGGAAGTCATCCAATGGGATCTCAGCCAGAGACGCCGGCACTAATGACTCAAGCTCAATATCATCAAGCTCTATGTCATAGCCTATCTCACGGGCCAGAATCAACAACTTACGCTGCATGTCCCGCCCAGAAAGATCATCGCGTGGGTCCGGCTCGGTGATCCCCAGCCCCTTGGCTTCCAACACCAACTGCGAAAAAGGCTTAGTGGCATCATAGTGCTCAAACAGCCAGCACAGGGTTCCCGAGAAGATCCCGCCAACGGCCTCGATACTGTCGCCACTGTTATGCAGATCGTTGAGTGCATGTTGCACAGGCAAACCCGCGCCACAGCTGGCGTTATAGCGCCAGAACAGACGGCGGTTGCCCAGCTGCTGTTTCAGCTCCTGATAGAAAGCCAGCGGGCCAGACCCCGCCAGCTTGTTGGCGCTGACAATATGAATACCGCGGGCAAAGAACTCAGGATATTGCAGAGTCAGGTCGGCACTGGCGCTGATATCCAAAGCGATCAACTCATCGCAGTCCAGTGCCTGAAGCTGCTCAAACAGATGAGTATATTGCCAGGCTGTACCTCGCTCTTCAAAGGCCTTTTGCCAGGTGTTAAGGTCGATATCTGTCTCACTGAGCAGCGCCTTCTTGGAACTCAGCAGTCCCACTAACTCGACGCTGACCTCCAGCTCCTTATTAAGCACAGGGCGAGCACGCTTAAAGAGATCGATCCAGGCTTCACCTATGTTGCCTATACCCAGCAGCAGGACGCCGATGCGCTTACGTGGACCGGCGCAGCGTCTGTGCACCTTCTGAGTTAACAAATTCACCTGGGCCTTAGGCACTAAGGTCACCAGACTCAAACCATCGTTACACAAAGGATGCGCCTCTCGGCTCAGCAGGCGGGAAAAGCCGCGACGATAGAGGCTGGCGTCGGCACTCACTAAGGCCACTAGGCCGAGATCGTCTCTAAGCTGCAACTCATCGATACCCAACTCGCCAGTATTGGCTTCAAAAATCGCCTGGGCTTGCTTCTGATTCTCATGGGTAAAGGCCAGCTCGGCGCGACCATGAGCCAATGACCAATAGGCCAGTGGCGTCAGCCCTGCACGGGCAAAGCAAGCCAGTAACTGCGGCAACTCGACATCTATGGTCAAGCTGAATAGGCTAACGCTCGGCAGACTGGTCACCACAGGGGCACTGGCCGACGAGCTCTTTGGCGCGATCAGGGTGAAGTCGGTATGGGGGGCATAACTTGAGCGCACCGCCAGGCTAACCTCGGTATCAAACAGAGGCTGCAGGGTACGATTGTGCAGCACAGGGGAGCCCAGATGCGCCAGGCGATTCGCCTCGGTCAGCGACATGCTCTTAAGCAACTTGGCATCATTAATTCGGTTGGGGTCGGCGTTAAACACCCCTTCGACGTCGGTCCAGATGGTGACTCGCTCGATATCTGCCAGACTGGCCAACAGGGTGGCACTAAAATCTGAGCCGTTGCGACCAAGCAGCAGGGTATCACCCTGTTCATTGGCGCAGATAAAGCCGGTGATCACCAGACGCTCTTGAGGATGAGCCTCAAGCAGTGCCTGCACTCTTTGTCTCGACTCGCCTATGCGGATCTGCGGCACGGCGCCTTCATCGGCTACCAGCAGGGTACGGGCATCGACATCCGATGCGGCCACGCCAGATTCTCTCAGCAGCGCCGCCAGCAGACGCGAAGACCAACGCTCGCCGAAACTTACTACCTGGTTACGTTGATAGTCGTTCAGTTCATCCAGCGACAGCAGGCTACTCAGCTGCGACTTGTCGGTCGACAGGCGCTCTCTGAGGCTACGGGCCTGCTCGTTGGAGAGCAACTGTTCAATCAGGTTTTGCTGGTAACTCACCAGCACCTGTAACTCCTCTTGCCATAGCTGATTTGAGTCACACAGCTCCAGCAAGCGGTATAAAAAATTGGTACTCTTACCCGCAGCCGACACCACGATCAAATCATCGCTGTGGCCATGAGTCAGTAAAATGTGAGCGACGCGGCGGTAACAATCTGCATCCGCTAAACTAGAACCACCAAATTTATGCAAATGACATCGTGTCATTTTATGCTCCTCAAACCCTTTAACTACTTACCGCGATAGCCGCTTCTAAACCGGCGAGTATATCTGCCACCAGATCCTCACCATCTTCAATCCCTACAGACAAGCGGATCAGGGTATCTTTTACACCCGCTTCGCGACGCGCCTCTGGGTCCATCGCTCTGTGGGTCATAGTCGCAGGTACTGCCACCAGACTCTCCACGCCCCCCAGACTCTCGGCTACCGAGAAGTATTGTAACGCATCTAAGAAGGCAACGAGTGCCGATTCACCGCCTTTTAACTCAAAACTGAGCATTGCGCCGAAGCCCTTCTGCTGTCTAGCCGCAATTTCATGGCCAGGATGCTCGACAAGGCCCGGATAATACACTTTTTCTACCGCCTTGTGGTCACAAAGCAGGGCCAAAACCTTCTGGGCGTTGGCCTGATGTTCACGAATACGCACCGAGAGAGTTCTTAATCCCCTCAGGGTCAGGTAGCTGTCAAAAGCCGAACCGGTCAGCCCCAAAGTATTAGACCACCAGTGCAGTAACTCGCCGACCTCAGGTTCTTTGGCCACCACGGCGCCGCCGACAACATCGCTGTGGCCGTTAATATATTTGGTGGTCGAGTGCACCACTATGTCGGCGCCGAGCAACAAAGGTTGCTGCAAGATGGGAGACAAGAAGGTGTTATCCACTACAACCTGTGCCCCAACCTGATGGCTCGCCTGTGCAATGGCTTCAATATCGACCACCCTCAGCAGCGGGTTAGAAGGTGTCTCAAGCCACACCATCTTAGGCGCTTGTGATAGCGCTTGGCGTAACGCGACATCATCGGTTTGATCCACTACGGCTAACTTAAAGGCCCCCTTCTTCGCGAGGTTGGTAAAGAGTCGATAGCTGCCGCCATAACAGTCATGGGGCACCACCAAGAGATCCTCAGGCCCCAACAGGCTGGTCACAAGAGTGATGGCTGCCATGCCGGTGCAGGTGATCACGCCTGTAGCCCCTTTTTCCAACTCGGCAATTGCATCGCCCAAGATTGAGCGAGTAGGATTGCCCGAACGACTATAATCGAATGCCCGCGGCTGTTGATGCCCTTCAAACGAGTAATTTGTCGACAGATAGATAGGCGGCACCACGGCACCATGCTGAGTGTCTGACTCTATGCCTTGTCTTACGGCGGCGGTGGCTAGTTTACGCTCTGTCATCTTCAACTCCTCAATTCGAATCTGGGCAGAGACCTCTGGCAAAAGAGATGTCTGGACGTCTAAATGTACCTAAGCCAACGGGTAGCGTCAACAACTTTAGACGTTTAGACGTCCAAACATTTAGAAATCTATTTGCAATTACCAAAAATTAGAGGCAATAATTTGACTGTATTTTGTAAGGGTTTAAAATCTGCACCGAATTTGAGAATTTACAGGTGAGTCAATGACTGAGTGGAATGGCGATTATATCAGCCCCTATGCTGAACATGGTAAGAAGAATGAGCAGGTAAAGAAGATCACTGTATCTATTCCTCTAAAGGTGCTTAAGGTATTAACCGATGAGCGCACTCGGCGCCAGGTCAATAACTTACGTCACGCCACCAATAGTGAGTTACTCTGCGAAGCTTTCTTACATGCCTATACTGGCCAGCCACTGCCGCACGATGATGACCTGTCTAAAGATAAACCCGACAGCATTCCAGCAGAGGTAAAACGCCTAATGACCGAAATGGGCATTGAGTGGGAAGAGATGGAATAACACGGCCACACACTAATCGACAGAGGGATCGCTAGGCGATCCCTCTTTAGTTTTCACACTTAGTCTGGACTATCCCTGTGCCTGCACTTCCGCTCGATCCACAGATCTTGGCGCTCGCCTCGCTTATCGTCTTTGTCGGCGCTCTCACCCAGAGCCTTATCGGCTTTGGCATGGCGATAGTAGCCTCACCGTTACTTTATCTTATCGAGCCCTCATTGGTTCCGGCGCCCGTGATTTTAATGGGTTTCTCTATCGCCCTATTGACCCTATTTCGTGAACGCGGCGCCTTGGAGTTTAATGGGCTGCAATACGCCTTGCTCGGTCGAATCCCAGGTGGATTTATCGGCGCTGGTTTACTCTTGTTCGCCCCACAAGCTATCTTAGGACTCACAATCTCCATCATTGTCGCAATTGCCGTAGTGCTGAGCCTGCTCAGGGTTAGCCTGGTGGTCAATCGACGTTCTCTCTTTAGCGCTGGCGTGATCTCGGGGATCTTCGGCAACATAGCTGCCATCGGCGGTCCGCCATTGGCTATCTTACTCTCGGGCAAAGATGCCAAGCAGTTTCGCGCTGCATTGTCGGCCTTCTTTATCTTCAGTTCCGCCATCGCCATGGTGATCTTAGGGCTGACAGGGCTGCTTACCCCGCAACACTTTTACTCCTCGGCCTTACTACTGCCCTCAGTGCTGCTTGGTTATCTGATGGCAAACCGACTCGTCGGACGCATAGACAAACAAAAGACCCGTATGATGACGCTTATCCTCTGTAGCCTGAGTGCTATCCTATTGGCCGCCAAGTCGATAACGAGTCTGCTATAAAATAGAAAAAGCCGGCAATATTGCCGGCTTTTCGATTATCGCTACCTTAGGCTAAAAATGATAAGAAGTTTGAATCACGCCGCCAAAGGCATCGTCACTGCCCACTAAACCGGTAAGATCTAAGTTAAAGAAGCGCCCTATGGTAAAGCCCGTACCTAAGCTATAGAGGTTACTACTGGTATCTTTCATATCGTGGCGATAACCCAAACGCAGCGCAAACCAATCTGTGGCTCTCATTTCACCACCTATGCGCCAATATTGTGTTTCACCCAGCTCGTCAAAGCGCTTATGACCATTGAGATCCACATCGGACGTCAAACTGAACTTATCCCAATCATAGGCAACACCTAAGGTGTATAAGGCCTCGATGCGATAGGTAAACTGACGCCCCAAGGTCTCAACGGTATCGAGCTTCTGACTCACCAAGTTGCGTCCAGATAGGCCCAGAGTTAAGCCTTCTATGGGCTGCATGGCCACGCCGATATCCAAGTTAAACACGCTTTCATCGTTGCGATACTTGTTGTCGTCAAAGTCATCGACATCGTAGTTATTAGCACTGACCACATAGTTATAGGTATCTATACGCTGAAGCTTGGGAGAAATCCCCACCGCTATCGGCATATTGACTATCGAGAGTGGAAAGCTCAAGGCAAGCCCAAGGTCTGAAATAGCCCCCGCCACCACGGCGCCCTGTGAGTCTAAATCTGTCACCTCTGGAGGATTGTTGGGATCCAGATTCGTCAAGGAATCGATATCGCTCTGCTCTATCACTGCCACGCTCGCCACATCTATATATGTCTTATAGAAAATCGACATGGGCATACGCTTAGTCGGCAGCACCACAGAAAAACCCAGTCCCACCTTGGCGTAAGCGTTCTCGCCATCGAGTGCCTCTAGATCGGAAATCAGCAGATCTCGATAGTTGCTTATGCCCGTCACGTCACCGGCATCGATGGCGGCTTCAAGGCCGTCATAGGAATCCTGCAGAGCGTCAAACTTGTCAATGAGGTCATCGAGGCTGCCCACTTCGGCCCCCAAAGCCGGTATCATCACGGCACCACTAGAGTACTTAGGAGCATGAATAGCTAACAGAGCAGGGTTGATAAAGGCGGCACCTTCGCGGTTAGATGCCGCAACCCCGGTTCCGCCCATGGCATCGCTCCTAGCCTCGCTATAGAGAGAAGCAGCAGACGCCACAGAGACATGGCAAGACAATAACACCGCAATAGCCAAGCTAAGGTATTTCATATCATTCACCCCATTCATTATTCTTGTACTTGCTCTAAAAAACTGACCAAGCTGTATTTAAAGATAGACCATGCCCTCAAAACAGTGACTGCAAAACAGGACAATTTGATAATTTTTTTCACCCCTTTTTAGCCCCAAGCGCCTACAACAATATTTTGCCGACAAACCTGCTCTGCGACTTGAGTTATTGAGCGCATTGGCTGAGCTAAAACAAGTCTAAATACCTATTTAGAGGGTGCTTAAATAACAAAGTGTGATCTTAACCACTCCAATTATTGCTTGGTTTTTCTCGCTAAAAAACAAAAACAAACAATATTTTTCAACAACTTAAGCAACATCCATTAGATTTTTATCCATGATATTTTTATCAATTAGATTTATTTCATGAAGGTGATCAACATCAAATTTACAACTGCCCATTTTTGGTAAATTTTCCAACAAGAAACAAGCATTTTGTTTCATGTTAATAAATCGCTCACAGTAGCGATTAAGGAAAAAGATGATGAAAAACCTATCCAAAATCAGCACCTGTTTACTACTCGCTTTCTGCGTCGGCGGACAAGTCTACGCCGTCGATGGCGGTAACCCTAAGAAAGGCAAACATCTCTACAAAAAAGAGTGCAAAGCCTGCCACAGCAAGGGGGATGCCGCTGGTGAACTCACTCCTATGAGCAAGACCATGAGCCAGTGGGACCGCTTCTTTAAACGCGATATGCACAGCGCTCAACCTGAAGTATTTAAAAAACTCTCCGACAAAGAGCGCTTGGATATTCAGCAATTTTTATACGACCACGCGGCCGATTCCGATCAACCACAAACTTGCGGTTAACCACAGTTTCGTAATCGAAGCGCTCATTCACTGCTCCCGATGAGCGCCTAAGGAGAGATTCACATGCGTACTCTACTGTCTATACTGATCGCTAACGCCCTGGCTATGTCAGGCACAGCCTATGCTGTCGATAGCGACGCACAAAAATTAGCTGAACTGAAACAACAACTTGCCGACCTTACCGAAGAGATTGACAATATCAATAGCCGCGTCGACAAGAACGAGCGCCACACTGCTCTCGACCGACTTGAAATCACCGGTGATTTCCGTACCAAGGCCCATTCATTGCATTATCAAAATGTCACCTGGAACCCTGCAATCAAGGTAGACTTTAATGATTTTGGGGCTAAAGCCATGTCTGGTGCCTTTGGTATGCCTAACGATCCCGACTCCCCGCTGGGACAGATGATGGCAGCCAATCCGGAACTCGCCGCGGCCTTCCAAAGCGGTATGCTGCAAGGCGTGATGCCCTATGTCTTGGCACCTAAAACCACACAAGACATCAACAACGATATCTTCTACACCACGCGTCTGAGACTCAACCTCAAGGCCAAGGTATGGGACAACGTCAGCTTTGCTGGTCGTCTCAGCATGTACAAAAACTGGGGCGACTCAACGGGTGTTCAGGTCTTCGATTCATGGCGCTCTTTCACCATGGATGGCACCAATAGCGGTAACACCAGCGGCGATTGGCTAAGGGTTGAACGCGCCTATTTCGATTGGAAAAATATCGGTGGCAGCAACACCTACCTATCTATTGGTCGTCGTCCATCTACCTATGGCCCACCAACCCAGTATCGTGAAAATGAGAAACGCGGCGGCACACCGTCTGGCCACCTGGTGAACTTCAACTTCGACGGTGCGACCCTGGGCTACAATCTCGGTGAGATCACGGGTATCGAAGGCCAAGTCGTACGTTTCTGCTACGGCCAGGGCTTCGAATCCCAGTGGGGTAATGGTGAGATGTTTGGCGATATCGTCACTAAAGACACCCACTTAGGTGGCTTTAACATCGACGCCATCAACGACGGTAATCACTTCCTGCAATTTACCTTGTTTGGTGCTAAAGACATCAACGACGGCTTCAAGGGCACTATGGCCTTCCCAACTCAGCTTGCGGGAATCTTTGCCCCTACCATGTACCAGGACATGCAGAAGTTCAGTAACTTCAACTTCCAAACCCGAGTACAGCCTAGCGGCGTTATCGGCGACATGTACCTTGGCGGTATAGGTTATGCCTACGAGAGCGATGAAGACTTCAAGGCCTTCGCCTCTTTCGGCTGGACCCGCGCCGAAGGCAACGGCAATGCAGGTATGTTTGGCGGCATGCTAAGCGATGCAATATTTGAAGCTCAGCTTAATGCCGATGGCAGCGAGATCATCATGATGCCAAGTGCCGCCGACGAAGCTGACACCAAAGATGGTTATGGTATCTATGTGGGCATTCAAATCCCTGCACCTTACGGCAAGTTCGGTCTCGAGTATAACTATGGTTCCAAGTACTGGACCCCATTTACTCAGGCGCAGGATGACCCTATCGGCAGCAAGCTAGCTACCCGTGGTCATGTGGCAGAGGCCTACTATATGTTTGATATCAATCCAAGAATGTTCATCAAGCTGGCTGGTCTCTACTACGACTACGAATATACCGGCAGCGGCACTCCGGTAGGCGCCCCACAAAAAGTGGATGACGTGGTAAATGGCTCAGCCTACTCAATGTTGCCTGTGGTCGATACTGCCTATGACCTCAACGCTTCATTAGTCATCAACTTCTAACTTTATTGTCTCCCCCGGCTTCGGCCGGGGGTAGGGAAATCAGCATGAAACTCACATACTCTCTTACGGCGATGTTTGCTGCAGGGATCTTCGGCTTGGCCAGCCTTAATGCTGTTGCCGAAAATCCGCACAAGGAAGCCATTCAGGGGCCCTTTACCCAGGGCTCTCAGGTGACCGAGCAGTGCATCGAATGCCATGAAGATCACGCCAAAGACTTTATGAAGTCTTCTCACTGGACCTGGGAACTGGAACAAGATCTCCCTGGACGCACAGTAAAGCGTGGTAAGAAGAACGCTATCAATAACTTCTGTACCTCAATTTCGGGTAACGAGCCAAGATGTACCAGTTGTCACGCTGGCTATGGTTGGAAAGACAATAACTTCGACTTTAGCGACATGACCAAGGTCGACTGTCTGGTGTGTCACGACACGACGGGCACTTACATCAAAGATCCCGCCGGCGCAGGTGAAGCTCTGGCAAAGGTCAACCTAGAGCGCGTTGCGCAAAATGTTGGCATGCCGGTGCGTGACAATTGTGGTAGCTGCCACTTCTATGGTGGCGGCGGCGATGCGGTCAAACATGGAGATCTCGACTCCTCTATGGCCTATCCCGATAAAGCCACCGATGTGCATATGGACACAGACGGCAATGACTTCCAGTGCCAAACCTGTCACACCACACAGGAGCACCAGATCACCGGTAATGCCATGGGGGTTTCACCAGGTGGACAGAACGATATCGGCTGTGAAAACTGCCACGATGGTGCGCCGCACGCCAACAAGCGCCTCAATACCCATACCGCCAGTGTCGCCTGTCAGACCTGTCACATTCCTTTCTTCGCGCGTAACGAACCCACCAAGATGAGTTGGGATTGGTCTACCGCAGGACAAGACCTACCTGAAACCAAGGATGAAAACGGCAAAAAGACCTTCCAGAAGAAGAAAGGTAGCTTTGTCTGGGGCAAGATGGTTGAGCCTGAGTATGCCTGGTACAACGGTAAGGCCGATGCCTACATGGCTGGTGACAAGATGGATCCCTCTAAGGTCACTAAACTCACCTCACCACTGGGTGATATCACAGACAAGACAGCTAAGATCTATCCATTCAAGGTACATCGCGGCAAGCAGATCTTCGATGCTAAACAGAACATCATCATCACGGCAAAAACCTATGGCAAAGGCGGTTACTGGACCGAGTTTGATTGGGATAAGGCCGCCAAGCTTGGCATGGAAGCTAATCAGGCACTGACCCAACAAGGCATCAAGTACAGTGGCGAGTACGGCTTCGCCGAGACCGAGATGTGGTGGCGCATCAACCACATGGTTTCGCCAAAGGATCAGGCGCTCAAGTGTAACGACTGCCACAACAAGGGCACACGTTTAAATTGGCAAGCCTTAGGCTACGACGGCGACCCAATGAAAAACAAGAAAGGCCCTAAACACGCTAAATAAGTAATCATTTTCATCATCACCCCCGCAGTAAAGAGGTCTGGTTCGCCAGGCCTCTTTTTTATCTCAAGCAACTTATCCCCGCCCCATTCAGCAACTGACTATGACAAACCGAGCTTTGCTGTTAAATCAGAAATATAGACATTTGTTTTATATCTTAGCCTTGTCATAACTGCTAGTTTTAGTCCCAGCAACATTGAACTACACTCTTGTTTAATCGCCAATTATTCCAAGGGATGGCATAGATGGTTAAAACCTTTCGTTTGCTCGCACAGAATCAGTCGCTCATCGAACTGCTCCTGGCCTCTGTGTTTATCAATCTGCTTTCACTCGCATTGCCTTTCACCATGTTGCAAATCTACGATCGCATCTTGCCCAATGAGGCGCACGGTACCGCAACGGTACTTGTGATTGGGGTAGCCATCGCTATCCTGCTAGAACTAATACTCAGATACGCCCGCAGCTGGCTACTAGGCGCCTCGGCGGCTAACTACGAGTTGCACACTATAACCCGAGTGGTGAAACGCCTGCTCAATGCCGATTACCACCACATTGAAAATCTCGGCGCAGGCAAGATCTCACACGGCATCCATGGCATAGCGGCAATGCGTGACATCTATTCAGGGCAGGCGGCCGTGGCACTGATGGATTTCCCCTTCGTTCTTATCTTCCTCGCCCTAGTGGCCTACATTGGTGGCCCTCTGGTATTTATCCCTTTGATCGTTTGGCTAATTGCAGGCATAAGAGTATGGCAACTGGGGCAGAAGCTCTCACTCGCCACCAAGGAGCTGAGCCTGAGTCAGGATGAACGCACCCGCCTCTTGATGCTAGTGCTGTCAGGGCTCACGACCACCAAAGCGATGGCGCTCGAATCCCGCATGACCTACGCCTATAAAAAGATCAATCATCAACGTCTCGCTCAGCAGGAAGAAGTCGACTGGCTTTCGGCGAAACTACAGGAGCTGATTCAGGGCACCGCCCAAGCCACCACCCTATGCCTTGTGATGATTGGCTGTTTCGAGGTGCTCAATGGTAACCTGACCACTGGCGGCTTGGCGGCATGCTCCATCCTGGCCGGTCGCGCCGTTGCTCCCCTTAGCGCCATCGGCAGCCTGAGGACCAAATATGTCAGCGCTAAAGAGGCGATGGATCAAGTCAACGCCCTAGTCGATACCCCCCAGGAAACCTTTAACGGCCAGACTCGCTATCAACATAAGCTTCCTCTGGGTCCCATCTGTTTAGAGGATGTTTGCGCCGAGAAAACCAGCGCCCGGCTCGACAACATCAACCTAACCATTCCTGCAGGTGCCATAGCCACTATCACTTCCAATCCCATGACCCATGCCAGCCTGCTGTTGAGTACCATAGGGGCTTATCATCAACTAGATAGCGGGCAGATCGCTATCGCGGGTGTGCCACAGCAAGATCACGATGGCTTCGAATACCGCCAATCCATCTGCTATGTCCCCCCGTGGGCTAGTCTCTTCAGCGGCTCCATCTTAGACAACCTGACTCTGTTTCGCCGTGAACGCGAGGCCAGCGCCATGTTGATTGCCGACCAACTCGGTCTATCGGCGACCCTGGCTCAGCTGCCGGCAGGCTACCAGACTCAAGTGGGCAGCACTGAAAATCAGGTGCTCAACAAAGGCGCAATAAAGTTAATCGCCTTAGTGCGAGCACTGGCGCAGTCACCCTCTATACTGCTTCTGGATGAGCCCATGGTCTCTCTGGATGCGGACTCTCAGGCGCGCCTGCTGCAGCTGTTACACGAGCGTCGCACACAGATGACGGTGATCATCGCCTCCTATTTTGATGAAGTCGCGGCGCTAAGCGACGTGCAGATCGCACTTGGCGAAAGCGGCGAGCTCCTCAGCCTAACGAAAGGAGGAACGCGTCCATGAATCAGTCCCAAGACCCGATACATCTGCCTAAGCCACTGCTGATCGCCCTGTTCCATCAGCTAGGGCTCAGTGTTCAGGCCAGTAATATTGACAAGAGCCCCCTAGACGACAGGCTTACCTACCTTGAAGCTTATATTCTGCTGAAGAAACATCATGTGGGCATCAATGTGCAAGCTCTGGATGCCGACCTCTTGGTACACAGCGTCTACCCATTCATCTTGCTGCCACAGGATGGAGAACCTATGGTAGCGCGGCGCAGCAACCATAGCTTTCAATATTTGAGCAAGGATAATCAATGGATCACGCTCGATAAGCTGCCGAGTACTGGCCACGTGTTTCTAGTGGAGAGCCTGCCAACCCAGAGCAAAAGCAGCAGTGTGTTTGCCTCCCATCTAGCCAAACTCAAGTCCTGGTATCGCCCCATCTTCTGGCTAAGTCTGCTCTCCAGTCTCAGCGGATTAGCCATCCCCCTCTTTACGATGGTGGTATATGATAGGGTTATTGGTGGTCAGGCGCCGCAGATCCTTCCTAGTATCGCCTTTGGCGCTGCCTTGGCCTTGGGAATATTTGTCGCCAGCCGCTTACTTAGGGCACAGGCACTAGCCAATGTCAGCAACCGATTCGCGAGGGATCTTTCCGGCATCACCTTCAATCGTCTGTTGAGCATGCCCCTTAGCCTGCTCTCGCGTGTTGGCCTCTCCAGCCATATTGCCAGGATGCGTAACGCCGAGAAGGTACGCAGCCTAGTTGCTGGGCCAGGCGGCGCAGGCCTCATCGATCTCCCCTTTACCCTCATCGCCCTCGTCGCCATCACGCTATTGAGTGGCTACTTAGTGCTGGTACCGTTGGTGATGTTGGTACTCTTCTATTTGGTAATGAAAGCGCTGGATAAGTTTACCCAAGGTGCAGCCCCTACCATAAGTGGCGAGTATCAGAATAGTCTCAACGAGCTGGCGACTCACCTGTTGCCGCTCAAGAGCGCGGGAGAAAGCGGCGCCTGGTACGAGCAATTTATACGCCGGGCCCGGGAGCATTGCCGACAGAATTTTCTCTACAGTAAACGTGCTGGCCTCAATGCCGCGGTGGCCCATGCCATGGGGCTGTTTACCGCCCTAGCCACAGTGTTTACTGGCATCTTCCTGGTACTTAACCAAAGTATCAGTCCGGGGGCGCTGATCGCCTGTGTCATGTTGATCTGGCGGATCACAGGACCGGCGCAACTGGCCTTCGCCTCGCGCCAAAAGTTTAACCTGCTCAAGGGCGCCATCGATCAGTTTGATCGCTTCATGGCTGTGACCACAGAGTTCAATGAACTCAGGCTCGACTCACCGAATCTTAACCAGGCACCAGCGCTATCCTTTAAACATGTGACCCAGAGATACTGCGCCGACAGCGAACCCGCCCTATCGGGGGTTACGCTCGACATAGAAGCGGGTGAGACGGTAGCCATTATCGGCCCTAACGGCAGCGGCAAGACCTCGCTGCTGCTCACCGCCATAGGGGTTATCGAGCCCCAGGCAGGCTTTGTTACCATCAATGGCAAAAACCTGAAACAGTTCGACCCAGAGATCTTCCGCCAATGGGCTGCCTTTAGCCCCACCAATAGCGAGATTTTACCCGGCACCCTGGCCGACAACCTTCGCTTGGCCAAGCCAGAGGCCAGCGATGAGGAGCTCAAACAGGCCCTCACAGATGCCGGTGGCGCCTCGTTGCTGCAGGCGCTGAAACAGAACATAGATACCAACCTCTTCTCCCGCGGCACCAGCATGTTCTCGGCAGTGGAGAGCAGCTATATCAGTTTGGCAAGGGCCCTATTGAAAGGCTCTCCCCTCCTGGTGATGGATGAGCCGATAGCCAATCGCAATCCCTTTGCCCGACAGGGCTTTATCCAAACCCTCAAACGTCTCAAGGGCAAGACCACAATCCTGTTCACCACACACGATCAAGCGCTGATCCAGCAGGCCGACAAGGTAGTGATCCTCGACAAGGGCGCCGTGGTCTACGCAGGTCCGCTGCCTAACCAAGACAGTGTGACAACACAAAGTGCAACTCATCAGGACTCAACCCCCAGCATGGAGGCCTCACAAAATGAATGACAGCCAACTTACTCAGCATTCCTGGCCTGAACACGAATTTACCGAGGCCATCGAGGCGCCCGCCGAGAAGCGCGCCATTCGCCGTATTACTTTCTTTATCGCCGCGGCCGTCTTTATTCTACTGATCTGGTCTATCTTCACCAACATAGAGGAGATCGCCAAGGCCAAGGGCCAGGTGGTGCCGCTGGGCCACAGGCAGGTGATCCAGAGCCAGACCGGCGGCACCTTGGCGTCGATCGCCGTCGCCGAGGGAGACTTGGTTCAGAAAGGCGACCTGATCGCTAACTTCGTCGCCACCGACAGCCAGGCTCTCAAAGAGGAGCTTCAGAGCAAACAGGCCAACTTAGAGCTGAAAATAGAGCGTTACAACGCCTTCCTCGAAGAGCGCGAGGCAGACTTCAACGCCTATCAGCTCGGATTTCCCACCTTGGTAACACAGCATATCAACGCCCTAGCGCGTATGAATCAGGAGAAACAGGCGATCATCGCCCTATCCGAATCTGACGTGGCTAAGTCTGAGGCTGAACTCTCCAGTATCGAGCAGGAAATTCCCCCACTCAAAGATCAGATCCGCTCGGTCGAACAGACTCTCCAGATGATGAACTCGGTCAAGGAGCAGCAAGCGGTCTCTAAGCTCAGGATGATGGAATCGCAACAGAAACTTGATTCCTATATTCGTGAACTCAAAGTCTTGGAGGGGCGTCGTAGCGTGCTGCAACGCAATATCGACAATCAAGAGAAACAGCTCGCCCAGAAACAGGCGAGCCTCTTCAACGAGGTAGGTGAGAAACGCGCCGACGCCCAGGCCGAACTGCTGGGCATCATTGCCCGGCTCAAATCCTCTGACTCCCTGGTACAGCAGAACCGAGTCACCTCGCCGGTAGATGGCATCATTCAATCTATCCCCAACAACTCGGCGGGTAGCGTGATCCAGCCTGGCGGCACAGTGGCGGTGATAGTTCCCACCACCCCCACGGCGCTGCTTGAGGCCAAGCTGTCACCCAGAGATATAGGATTCGTCACCGTAGGGCAGAAGGCCCGAATAAAGATAGATGCTTTCGACTACAGCCGCTACGGCGCCATCGATGGGCTGGTGAAGAAGATCTCCCCCAGCACGGACGCGGACGAAAAGGGAGGAGTCTTCTATAAGGTACAAATCGCCATCGATAAACCCTACTTCGGCGACCAACCTGACAAGCTGGCACTGATCCCAGGCATGACGGGGGAAGCCGACATAGTCACCGGCGACAAAACTGTCTTCCAGTACCTGTGGAAGCCAGTCTTTACCAATGTGACCGAAGCCTTTGGTGAACGTTAGGAGAACACCATGAGCCAAAATAAGCGCCCCCAGAACAAGCCTCATAAGGACAAGCCGCTCACCAATTCGCAGCCAGCGAGCGAGCCTGAGCAGTTAACGGAGGCTCAGCGGCGTGAACGAAAGGCGAAGCATCTCGCCAGGGCGCAGGACAAAGCGTTAAAGCAGCTCAAAGCCGAAGAGTATCGCGACAGCAAAACAGAAAAACGCTTCAATCAAGATCTAGTGGCGGACAAACCTTGGCACACGCCCTCTAGCGCTAGCACGGCGCCAGAGGAACTAAACTCAGATCTGGCAGATAGTGCAGATCTCGACTCGAAGGCTCAAGGCGACCTGACACCTGACACAGCAGGATTAGACGATAAGATAGTATCAGATGCACAGTCGCTAGATTCGGCCTCATTAGCCGCAAAATCACAAGCAGCGCAGTCACAGCAAGCTCAATCACAAGAACCCCAAACGCTAGAAGCACAAGGAAATGCAGCGCAGGCGCAAAACAAGCTGGCTCATCGCTCGGCGCAGACCACGGGGCTAGATGAATTTAGCGGCTTCGACAAAGACACTGGCCAGGCACCGAGCCTGACCCCCACCGCCCACGCCCTCACCTCAGATGGCAAGCCGCCCGCCTTTCAGGTGACTCTGACGACCAGCAAGACATCAGCCCACAAGCCGCTGCAGCCGAGCACCGACTCGACACAGCATCCGAGCACACAGCCCCCAACCACAGAGCGCCCCACTACCGAGCCCCAGGTCTCGCTGACGGGTACTAGCACTGGCACTGGCACTGGCACTGGCACTGGCACTGGCACTGGCACTGGCACTGGCACTGGCACTGGCACTGGCACTGGCACTGGCACTGGCACTGGCACTGGCACTGGCACTGGCACTGGCACTGGCACTGGCACTGGCACTGGCACTGGCACTGGCACTGGCACTGGCACTGGCACTGGCACTGGCACTGGCACGCATGAAAACCCGTTACATATTGATAGTCAACAAGATTTTCAAACGATTAAAGAAAATAGTATTATCGATACGGTATCGGGCAAACTCGCGGCCAGTGGCGACACTAAGGACGCCGTCATCTGGACGGTGGAGACCAGTAAAGGGCAATATGGCGATCTTGTGCTCAATCCCAGCACAGGTGAGTGGCACTATCATCTCAACAACTACGATGCCAAGACCAATGCCCTGTTTGAAGGCGAGCACCACAATGAAACCTTCACCATTACGGCCACAGATAATCTGGGCAACAGAGTAAGCAGCGTCATACGTGTCTCCGTCGAGGGCAGTAACGATCTACCGGTGATCTCAGGCGTCCATCACGCCAGTCTCAACGAACTAGGCTCGGTTGACCGGATATCGGGGCAATTGATTGCTACGGATCCGGATACGGGTGACAGTATTCACTGGGCCGTGCCCCATTCATCTGGTATCTATGGTGAGCTGGTGATCAACCCAAATACAGGTGCCTGGCAGTATCGGCTCGATAATAGCTCGCCTAACACCCTCTCCCTTCATTCGGGTCAGGTGGCTACTGAGACCTTCAGAGTCACAGCAACCGACAGCTCAGGACAACCCGTCAGCCAGATAGTGACCATAGAGATTCACGGCGCAGATCAGCGAGCCCTAATCCATGGCATGGCCAGCGGCTCGGTGACAGAAGACAGAAATCTAATCGCTGGGCAACTAAAGACATCGGGGCAGCTAACGGTGATCGATCCCGATGGCGGCGATGCTCACTTCACCGCCACTAGCCTGCAAGGTCAGTACGGCACCCTCACCATCAATGAACTCGGCCACTGGACTTACACCGCCGATAACTCTCAAGCCGCCATTCAGGGGCTAAAGTCCGGCGAATCGCTCACCGAGACGCTATATGTCCACAGCGTCGATGGCACAGAGCAGAAGGTCACCGTCAGCATCAATGGCAGCGACGACAAAGCGGTGATTGGCGGCGCTTCAACAGGGACGGTGACCGAAGATAAAGATCGCTATCAAGGACAACTGAGAGTCGATGGCGCGCTGACGCTCACCGATCCCGATAGCGGTCAAAATCAATTTGTCGCCACTAGCCTGCAAGGCCACTACGGCACCCTCACCTTCAATGAACTCGGCCACTGGACTTACACCGCCGATAACTCCCAAGCCGCCATTCAGGGGCTAAAGTCCGGCGAATCACTCACCGAGACCCTATATGTCCACAGCGTCGATGGCACAGAGCAGAAGGTCACCGTCAGCATCAATGGCACAGACGACAAGGCTGTGATTGGCGGCGCTTCAACAGGGACGGTGACCGAAGACAAAGATCGCTATCAAGGTCAACTGAGAGTCGATGGCGCGCTGACGCTCACCGATCCCGACAGTGGACAAAACCAGTTCACCGCCACTAGCCTGCAAGGTCAGTACGGCACCCTCACCATCAATGAACTCGGCCACTGGACTTACACCGCCGATAACTCCCAAGCCGCCATTCAGGGGCTAAAGTCCGGCGAGTCACTCACCGAGACCCTATATGTCCACAGCGTCGATGGCACAGAGCAGAAGGTCACCGTCAGCATCAATGGCACAGACGACAAGGCGGTGATTGGCGGCGCTTCAGCTGGGACTGTTACCGAAGACAAAGATCTCTATCAAGGTCAGCTGAGAATCGATGGCGCGCTGACGCTCACCGATGCTGACAGCGGACAAAACCAGTTCACCGCCACTAGCCTGCAAGGCCAGTACGGCACTCTTACCATCAATGAACTCGGCCACTGGACTTACACCGCCGATAACTCCCAAGCCGCGATTCAGGGGCTCAAGTCCGGCGAGTCACTCACCGAGACCCTATATGTCCACAGCGTCGATGGCACAGAGCAGAAGGTGACCGTCAGCATCAATGGCACAGACGACAAGGCTGTGATTGGCGGCGCTTCAACAGGGACGGTGACCGAAGACAAAGATCTCTACCAGGGCCAACTGAGAGTCGATGGCGCGCTGACGCTCACCGATCCCGACAGTGGACAAAACCAGTTCACCGCCACTAGCCTGCAAGGTCAGTACGGCACCCTCACCATCAATGAACTCGGCCACTGGACTTACACCGCCGATAACTCTCAAGCCGCGATTCAGGGGCTAAAGTCCGGCGAGTCACTCACCGAGACGCTTTATGTCCACAGCGTCGATGGCACAGAGCAGAAGGTCACCGTCAGCATCAATGGCAGCGACGATAAAGCGGTAATAAGCGGCACCGCCACGGGAGTGGTGACCGAAGACAAAGATCGCTATCAAGGCCAACTGAGAGTCGATGGCGCGCTGACGCTCACCGATGCTGACAGCGGACAAAACCAGTTCACCGCCACTAGCCTGCAAGGTCAGTACGGCACCCTCACCATCAATGAACTCGGCCACTGGACTTACACCGCCGATAACTCTCAAGCCGCGATTCAGGGGCTTAAATCTGGTGAGTCACTCACCGAGACCCTATATGTCCACAGCGTCGATGGCACAGAGCAGAAGGTCACAGTTACCATCAATGGCACAGACGACAAGACTGTGATTGGCGGCGCTTCAACAGGGACGGTAACCGAAGACAAAGATCGCTATCAAGGTCAGCTGAGAATCGATGGCGCGCTGACGCTCACCGATGCTGACAGCGGACAAAACCAGTTCACCGCCACTAGCCTGCAAGGCCAGTACGGCACCCTCACCATCAATGAACTCGGCCACTGGACTTACACCGCCGATAACTCTCAAGCCGCGATTCAGGGGCTCAAGTCCGGCGAGTCACTCACCGAGACGCTATATGTCCACAGCGTCGATGGCACAGAGCAGAAGGTCACCGTCAGCATCAATGGCAGCGACGACAAAGCGGTGATTGGCGGCGCTTCAACAGGGACGGTGACCGAAGATAAAGATCGCTATCAAGGACAACTGAGAGTCGATGGCGCGATGACGCTCACCGATGCTGACAGCGGACAAAACCAGTTCACCGCCACTAGCCTGCAAGGCCAGTACGGCACCCTCACCATCAATGAACTCGGCCACTGGACTTACACCGCCGATAACTCCCAAGCCGCGATTCAGGGGCTAAAGTCCCGCGAGTCACTCACCGAGACCCTATATGTCCACAGCGTCGATGGCACAGCGCAGAAAGTCACCGTCACCATCAATGGCACAGACGACAGGGCGGTAATTGGCGGCACGGCAACGGGAGCCGTGACCGAGGACAGAGACCTCTACCAGGGACAACTGAGAGTCGATGGCGCGCTGACGGTCACAGATGCCGATCATGGCGAGGCGCAATTTATCGCCACCAGCCTGCAAGGCCAATACGGCACTTTGACCATCAACGATCTCGGCCACTGGACCTACACCGCCGACAACTCCCAAGCCGCCATTCAGGGGCTAAAGTCCGGCGAATCGCTCACCGAAAATCTGACGGTACATAGTCTGGATGGCAGTGAGCAGCAGATATCGATCAAGATAGCAGGGCAAGATGACGCCGCCGTCATCACCGGAGAAGACAAAGGGCACCTTAAGGAAGATTACTATCCTGCCGGAGACTTGTACAAAACCCTGCACTACACAGGAGCGCTTAACGTTCAGGATGCCGATAAGGGAGAGAGCTATTTTCGGGCGACTCACAACGCTCAAGCGATATCGGATCCCATCGGTGGCAGCCTGGATATCGAGAAGCACGGTGTGTGGCAATATGTGGTCTCAAATGACGCCCTTCAGCATTTAGGTAAGGGGCAGTTTGAGCAGGTCGTCTATCGCGTCTACAGCACCGATGGGACGAGTAAAGATATCAAGATCACCCTAGAGGGCACCAACGATGCCCCGGTGGTTAGCGCCACCCAGATACTCCCAGCTGGATTGGAAGACCACGCCTTCACCATCACCCAGACCCAGCTGCTCGCCAATGTCACTGATGTCGATGACAACGACGCCGGGCAACTTACCATCGCCAACCTGCTTGCCGATCATGGAACTATTACCACCAACCCCGACGGCAGTTTCACCTTCACGCCCGACAAAGACTACAACGGCGAGGTATACTTTACCTATGACGTCAAAGACGCACACGGTGGTATCGCTCACGCACAGGCCAGTACCACGCTCGCGGCGGTCAATGACGCGCCCGACGTGTCGCCGTTCGAAGAGCGCGTCACTGAAGGCGATCCACAAACACATGCGATAGATCTACTTCAAGGGGCTACCGACAAGGAGGGGGACAAGCTAACCATCAGCCAACTCAGCGTTAGCGTAGACGGCCAACCAGCCTCGCGCCAACTGCCGGCGGGCGTAACACTGGCGTCAGATGGTCACAGCCTGGTGGTCGATGCCACTAATCCCGCCTTCGAACACCTTGCCAAGGGGCAGAACCAGACGATCACTCTCTCCTATCGGGTCGAAGATGGCCACGGCGGCAGCACAGAGCAGACGGCCAAACTGATCATTCAAGGCACAGATGATAAGGCAACCTTGGTCTCTAACGTGATCCAGATGACGGAGACGCAGGCGCTCGATAGCCAAAAGGTCGCCTACGGGGGGCATCTACAACTGTTCGACCCCGATAGCGGCGATCAAACAGACTTTGCATTCAGTGGTACCTACCTCGGCCAAGGCTATGCTCCCGGGGACCTATTCGTATGGCCCGATGGTCACTATGAATTCCACTTAGATGGCGCCCACATCCATCACGCCGATGACAAGGTCGCCAGTCTACACAAAGGCGAGTCGATGGAGGTTCCTTACGAGGTGCGCACCAGCGACGGCCAGCGCCTCACCGTCATGGTCAAAATCATCGGCGAAGATAACCAGGCGCGCATCGAAGTCGGTAAGTATTCCCCCCTAGAGAACCACCTTTATGAAGATCGTCTTCCCCTGGGTAATGCCACCAATCAACTCCATAGCAGTGGCACTGTAGTGGCTATAGATCCAGACCATGATCAGGCGGGCTTTATCCCACAAAGCATCAACACGCCTGAGGGTGGCCATTTTCAAATCGATGCTTCCGGGAGTTGGTCATACACTATCGACAACGCTAATCTGCAGCACTTGGGCGCGAATGATTCATTCAACAAGACCTTCACCGTCACCTCCATCGACGGCAGTGCCAGCCAAACCATCAGCGTGACGGTGCATGGCACCAACGATAAGCCGGTGATCAGCTCTGCCGTCCGTCTTGGCAACGGCCAGGAAGATACCCAGATGCGGCTCACCCCGGCGCAGCTGCTGGCTCACGCCAGAGATGTCGACGATAACGACGCCGGCCAACTCACGGTCGACAATCTCCAGGCCGATCATGGAACTATCACCACCAACCCCGACGGCAGCTTCACCTTCACCCCTGAGAAGGACTACAACGGCGCGGTACACTTTACCTATGACGTGAAAGATGCTCACGGCGGCGTAACTCACGCTGGTGCCAGCACCACACTCACGGCGGTGAGTGACCAGGCCCAGGTCTCGGGGGATACCCAGGGCGAGCTAGTCGAGGATCAACACCTAGGCACCCAAAACCAGATAGCCATCTCGGGCCAACTCAATGTGCAGGACCCCGACGCGGGGCAGGCGGCTTTCCAAGCGGGCACGGCGACACAAGTGGACGATCCCTTTGGCGGTAGTCTGCATATCGGCGCCGACGGCAGCTGGACCTACGACGTCGACAACGCCAGGCTACAAGAGCTGAGCGAACATCAGGAGGTCTTGGTTACCCACAGAGTCTATACCTTGGATGGCACGGCGCAGGATATCGTCATCAAGATAACTGGCACCAACGATGCCCCTAAGCTAGGCGTGGCGCAGCTATCCAGCACCACGGGGCATCTCACTCTACAAGACCCAGACAGCCAAGACAGCCACAGCTTCTCGGTTGCCCAGCAAACAGGACAGTTTGGCACCCTGGTTGTCGACCCGGACACTGGTGCCTACAGCTACCACCTCAATCAGAGCGTCGCCGGCATGCATTACGACAAGGCCAGCGGACAGTACCAAGGAACAGACACCTTCGAGGTGCAGGTCAGTGATAACCATGGTGGCAGCGAAACCAAATTTATCAGCTTCGATGCCAGGGTCAGCCTCACCGCGCCAACAGGCGCAGGCTTACAACCCCAATTACATGCCACAGTCACCAGCCCATCGCAGCTGGTAGACACCAGTCCCCAGCCGACACCGACACAGACCATAGGCAACGCCATCACCCTCACCCTGAGCCATGGCAGCGATACCGGATCCTCCGACAGCGACGGGCTCACCCATGACACTCACCCTGTGGTCGAAGGGCAGACGGACATCCCCTTCTCCCTGGTTACCCTCTATGAGCAGGGCAACAAGCTCACCAGCGTGTTAAGCGATGCCCAGGGGCACTTCAGCGTCGCGCTCAGCGGCCTGAACGAGGGCGCGCATCAGATCAGCGCCAGCGCCCAGGCCCCCGGCAGCCAACAAGCTGTACAAGCCACTCCGCTGGCGATCACACTAGACACCCAGGCGAGCATAGACATGAACCCCATCGCCGGCGATAACATGCTACTGGCCGGCGAGCAGCATCAACCACTCACCATCAGCGGGACGGTGAGCAATGTCGAAGAGGGACAGGCCGTCACAGTCACCATTGGTGGGCAGCAATACCATGCCGACGTGCATAACGGTTGCTGGAGCACTCAACTAAGCGCCGCCGAGGTCGATGCCTTGCCGGGCGGGAACCTGGAGATCAAGGCCATGGTCAACGACATGGCGGGGAATCACGCGCAGATGAGCAGCCCCCTGTATGTGGTCGACCACGCTAACCCCATTCCCAGCATGAGTTTTCTCACGCCGCCTACGCCAACGGGGACGGGCGCCATCGGCTCCCACATTTCGGGCGATCTCATTGCCCCGCCGTTACTGCAACAGCTTGCGCCCAACGCCCCTACCACGGGCGCCTGGGCGATCGATGACGGTCATGGTCATCCCACCCTGAGCCTTAGGGGCCAATACGGCACTCTGACCATAGACCCAGATACCGGCCATGTAGACTATGTCTATAACCAGGCACCAACACCGGGCGACAAGGCTGCTGGCGGTACCCATTGGGCGGGCGAAACCATGTCTGAAACCCATCACGATATCTTCCATATTCTCTATCACGACAGCCACTCCTCTAATGTGGATGTGGAAGTGAATCTGGATATCACCTATGTTCACGGTCACAGCGGTCACAACCAACTATCGACCCAGTTGGTGGATATGACGGTCACGCCAGCCACGCCAAATCCTGCCGCACCACCAGAGCTACATGATGCGCCCCAATGGGATGGCGACCAAGACGCGATAGATGATGCCCAGGTGATTATCATCCCAACAGACGAAGATAAGGCAGAAGATAAGCATGCTGCAGATCAGGATGACAAGTCGGTTCATAACCAGCCCCACGAGCTGGCTGAAAGTAGCGCCGAATCCCATGGCGCTGAATCGAATGGAGAAGTCACCGACGCCCGACCAGTTATGGCCGTGGCGCTCGCACCAGTGGATCACTATCTGCAGATGGTGGGACTGAGTCAGCAGGGTATGGCGCAAATCGATAGTCCCAATAAAGCTCAGCCAGATCTGGAGACGCCGCTGATGCCCACAGAGCGCTTCGACGCCGACGATCTCACCCTGACTCCTGCCGATCACTTCGACAACCCGCTGCTGGAGGAGCACGAGAAAGAGAAGACTCATCCATCCCTTATGGATATAGAAGATCCCAAAGACGATCAGCATACCAGTGCTCATGATGACGATCTGCTGCACAGCGCCCTAAACGATATGCATAACCAACTCTGACGAAACACAAGACCCGCCTTGCGGGCCTTGTGCCTATTAAACGTTAGTGGACTCTGAATGCGAGCTACAGCAAAAAAACGGGTCCCAATTTAACAAACAGTTTTATCCCATGACTTAATCTCTTTTCGTTTGTCAGAAGCGGCATACTTACAGCCACAAGCAGCCAAAAATTCACTGCTAGCGCAGACTTCATAAAAAGTTAGCAATAATCAATATTGAGATCTCTTGTCCCAGTGCTGACCTAATGTGTGACAACTTGTCTCATCCACTTCAGCCAAATGGCGCACTTTACCTCGGTTTACCCCAAAAAGACTTACAAAAATCATGGCATTAAATTTGCCACAAAATTAAGTGATGATTTCCCACGGCAAGTAATATGAGATGTAAAACCAAATTCTTTAACCATTTAAACCAGCATATAGGAGAGTTTAGCGGCGCCTTTGCCGACTTGGGCACCTTCCTGCCCCTCGTACTCGGACTGATCGCCATCAACCATTTTTCCCCTCAGGGGATCTTTCTCGGGTTTGGCCTGTTCGCCCTCTTTACCGCCTACTTCTACCGCAGACCCATTCCGGTACAACCTATGAAGGTGATCGCCGCGCTGGTGATCGCCCAGGGGCTGACACCGGGCATGCTGCAAGCCAGTGGCATCATGATGGGGCTGATTTTACTCATCTTGGCCTATAGCGGAGCTATCAACTGGATGGCAAGGCAGCTGTCACCCGCCATCAGTATCGGCATTCAACTGGCCATTGGGTTACAACTGATCTGGATGGGCGGACAGATGATGAGCGGTACCTGGCTAATCGGTATCCTGGCATTCAGCGCGCTATTCATGAGCCGTTTCCTGCCGCTTCCTTATCTTGCTATGCCCTTGGTACTAGGGCTAGGTGTCCTGTGGCAAACGACTCAAGGCAGTACCGCCAGCTTTACGCTATCGGCCACCACAGACTGGCAAATGGGCTGGCCCAATATGGAGGAATGGAGCTCGGCGGCGCTCCTGCTTGTACTACCACAGCTGGCATTGACGCTGACCAATGCAGTGATCGCCACCTCAGCCATGGCAAGTGGAAAATTCCCTCAAGATGCCCTGATCGACAGCAAACGATTTACGCCCCGTCGCCTGGCCACCAGCTCAGGCTGGGCAAACCTGGTGTTAGCACCATTTGGTGCGACGCCCATGTGTCATGGCGCAGGAGGGTTGGCGGTGCAGTATCATTTCGGCGCCCGCAGCTGGCGCGCTCCGGCCCTGTTTGGCCTGACCTGCTTAGTGATCGCCCTGTGCTGGGGTGACACCATAGCTCAGGTGTTATCACTGATCCCCTTGGCGATTCTCGGTAGTCTGCTGGCAATCGCCGGCTTGCAACTCGCCTGGTCACAGCGCTTTATCGATGGAAAGCCCTTCTGCATCTTAGTGATCTTGGCCACCGCTGCCGTTTGTCTCACCATCAATACCGCCGCCGGACTCGCCGTAGGCGTGATATTAGAGATGGGGCGCAGGCGGTGGCACCTGATCTCTGATCTCAAACGGTAAACACAATTCAATATCCAGAAAATAACAACGCCAGCATTAACCCTAGGGGTTGGTTGCTGGCGTTGTGCAATTTAAGCTATTGACCTTAGTAACCAGTTAGGCTCACCGCCGGCCAATGCTTATCCACCTCTTGCTTAATGAAGGCCTGCTTGGCTTTAGTCAGCTTATCCAGCTCTATACCCACCGCCTGCTGCGCCGCCTCCTTGGTCGAGATATCGGGATAGTTCACTTTGGTAACAGAGAGCATGCTCAAGATCTCAGCAAGGCCTTGACGGGCATATTCGGCCTGAACTATCGCCCTATCCAGCAGAGCATTAGCTTCCTGAGGGTTATGGGCATAACTGCCATGAGATGACATGGCAAAGTCCCAGCGCCACTGGGCATGACGGATCGCCATGATGGCATCATTCATAATGGCCCAGCTCGCGCCTGCATCCCAGGCGGCGCCCGCCTCATAGTGAGCCTTAACCAGGAGTTGCTCCACTTTTCTGGCCTTCGCGGCAATATCTGATTTAGCGGAGTTAAGTTGCTTCATCAAGGCCGATTTATCTTGGTGGCAGCCCTGACAGACAGAGTCATAATTTGGCAGCGCCTTGCCCACCTGATGGTTAGTGTAGGCTTTACCCTCACTGTCGGTAGCGGCCGGCATATGACAAGTTACACAGGTGACGCCTGCCTTGGCGTGTTCGCTGCGACTCCAATGCTCAAACTCTGGGTGGCGAGCCTTAAGTATGGGGGTCTTAGAAACGGGATGGATCCACTCGTAGAAGCGGCGAGTATCGTAATATTTCTCGATCAAATCGGCACTGCTACCGAAGATCCAGGGAATATTCACCTTATTGCTGCGCTCGGGTTGAAAATAGTAAGTCACATGACACTGGCCGCATACCTGAGCCCCCTGCATCGACTGATTTTGCTTGTCGAATGGCAAGTGTACCTTGGCCATGGCATCTCTCGCGTGGGGGCGCGGTAGGGTCAATGCCGCCTTACCTTGCTCATGACAGTCACTGCAGTAGACGACGCTGTTCATCTCGGTGCCGAGATCGGTAAAGTTCTTAGCCGAAAAGCCTTCCACGCCCATCTCATCGATAAGCCTTGGCACATCGGGCGATTTACAGGTCCAGCAGCTCGCCGACAGTCCTTTCTGCCCCGCCTCCGGCGGCACGCCGGTCCGCAGGGTATGAGTCACATCTGCTACCGCAAACTGGTGTCCCCTGGGGCTATGGTATTCCTTGGCATAGGCAGATCCCGCCCAGAGTATGATGGCGGCAGGATAGCTGGCCAGCATGTCGCTGCGCGCATCTTGGGTCGAGGTCGCCTCCCAGCTGGCATACTGATTAGGGTACTTGGTCTGCATGGCCTGCATGCTCTCAATAGCCTTAGTGCTCACATCTGCCGCTAAGGCCGAACTTGAAATCGTACTCAGGGTGCACCAGCCCAGTAGGCTCAATGCGATAGCGCTTAGTTTCTTCATTGGACTTTCCACACTCATTAATATTCTTACTTACGCCAGGGCTAACCTGGTCGTCCGTCGACTCTGGGCCGGGTCAATATTGGCGCATAACACCAGACAAACCAGCCAAAGGCCAGGCTCCAGAAACTGCCCGCCATCCAGAGCCAAAGCTCACTATAGGCTGGAAACCATAAGGGCATCACGGCGCGACATAGGGCTGCCAGGCTAATAGATAAAAAGGCAAACGCCATCTTAGGGCCCTGATAGATGTTACGACTGGTATGCCCCAGAGAGACGCGAGATATCATAGATAGACAGAGCCCAGCCATGGTGCCGATAGCAAACAGGTGCAGCAGATGACGATAGGCATTCTCATCCTCAATGTTCCAGGCGATAGCCGCCAGGGTCACGGGCAGACAGAGATAAGCCAGCTGCAATGACCAGAGCATAGGCTCTTTCAAGGTTTTATGGGGCTGCCAGCGTAACCAACGCAGCAGATGAGCCAGAGCCGCTAATCCAAGCAAGGCTTGCTCGGCACTAAGGGGCAACCACTTAGTGATCCCTTGAACTATCAATAAGATCATCAGCCCAATCACACTCAAATCCAGCGCCTTGATGGGATCGGGCTTGGCTTGCTTAATACGCACAGCGGTAAAGAAGGGAATAACTCGTCCCCCCACAATAGTGATCAACAAGCCTAGCCACCAAAGCATGCCTTGCCAGATATGATGGCTCAGTACAAAGTCTCGCTGACTCAGGGCGTAATAACTCAGTAAGTTGATCCCTGTGGCCACCAGCAACATGATGGGGAAACCTATGTTGCGCCACTGTTTGACGCGGTAGATACAAGACCACAGTTTGGCGGCGGTCAACAAGAGAAACAGACTATCAAATAGCGCCGGTAACCAGACTGGCAGCTCAAGCGGCAATAGCAACAAAACACGCGCCAGTAACCAGCAGGCAAACACCAAGGCTAAAGACCAGCCCTTAAGGCTCGGCTGATTGGTCCAGGTCTGCACCGAGGTCAGCAGGAAGCCACTAACGATTGCCATGGCAAAGCCAAACAGCAGCTCATGGGGATGCCACCAGAGCGGCACCACCTTGACCCAAAAATGTTCCCGTAACAGACTCATTTCAGGCAGATACCAGGTGATCAACCACAGCGGTATATAGAGGGCGGCCAACAGGGCACCGCCTAAGAAAAAGGGCCGAAAACCCAAACGCCAAATCGCCGGTGTCTTGTCGATCACTTTAGGGTCATCAATATTGAGCATCTTCTGCGCCTCTGCCAAAGAAAAGCTTAAACAAACATCTTAAATATAGCTTTATAGTCGCCAGTCTACTGAGACAAGCACGGCTGAACAATGGAAATTAAAGGTGATATAAAGAAGTGTGAACCAGATAGC
The DNA here is from genome assembly GCF_002215585.1 of Shewanella marisflavi. NCBI lineage: Bacteria > Pseudomonadati > Pseudomonadota > Gammaproteobacteria > Alteromonadales > Shewanellaceae > Shewanella > Shewanella marisflavi. Next base: position 528,676 of record NZ_CP022272.1, on the reverse strand, counting down.
GAGATTAGGCTATGATATTGAATTTAAATACCTCTTTAGAGGCATCCTGCTCACCCAAGAGCGAATCATTAATATAGAGAGGCAAGGCCGTTGAATCCAGACAAGATTGAATCCTCCGAGGCACTAACGCATTACATACAGACCACCCAAGCGGTCATGATACTGTTTGGCGGGGAACACTGCGGCGTCTGCCAGAGTATCAAACCCAGATTAGCCGAGCTGCTGGCCAGTGATTTTCCAAAGGTGCAGCTCTGTTATATCGATTGTGAAGCCCATGGCGACATTGCCGCCGCCCATAGAGTATTTACCCTGCCAGTTATTGAACTCTACTTTCACGGCCAGGCATTTGGGCGCTTTATCAAGGTGTTCTCTTTGGCCGAGGTGAAAGAGGCGATCGCCCGCCCCTATCAACTACTGGACTAAGTGTGGCGAGTTTATCCTTTAAAGGGACGAAAGCCACCATAGGCGACAGGCGTATCAACGCCTTGATGAGACATAGACTTGTTAAGTACTGAAGGTTGCAGCAGCACTGAAGGTGGCACACTATCGGCCTCAATACCGCCACAGTCACAACCTCCGGCCGAACCGCAACTGCCACCAGTGCCACAGCAACCGCCCTTCTTGGCATGATTGAGTGAGGCGCGCCCCATAGAGGCATCAACCAGGCGCCGCTCCAGCACCTTAGTCTGACAGAGCAACACCTCGATACTCTCCTCTTTATCCCCCTGGCTAACGCTAATACCCGCCGCTAACAACTTACCCAAGATGCGCTCGCCGATATGCTGCACTATGACAATATCTGTCTTTTGAGCCTGGAACAGGCGCAGCAACTCAGCCTTAGCACGGCAGTTTCCCTCAAGTGCTGGATTATCGAAGCTGGTGATTAACTGGTGATACTCGTTAAAAAAACCGATCCTTTGCGCCTTGGTAAAATGCGCCGCAAGACGTCCACGGCTCATTGGCATAGCAACTATCATGATAATTCCTTATGAATTCGATGAGGGCAGAACCAGGGCCTGGCCCTGAGTGATCGCCGTCGCCACCTTTTGACGAGCGCTGGCCAACAGATTGCCGAAGGTCTGACGGGAGATCCCCATAGACGCCGCTGCCTCGAGTTGACTGAGTCGCTGCACGTCCCCAAGCGCCAAGGCCTCAAATTCATCGGCATCAAGCTGGATTTTCTCTAGCTCAGTACTGGGAATACCGTTAGGTTTGAACAAGCTGCAGGGTACACAGCACTGCAATCGGCGGCATTTCTTAGGTCTTGGCATGGCCATTCCCTTAATCGATTAAATTGCGATGAGTTCAACCACTTCCACATTGACTTGAGCAGGCATAACCATCATTTGATGGCCACAAATCGATAGCGACTAAACCAAGGCAAGACATTGAGAACGGTTTGAACATAGGTTATTGGCATACGCCAATAACTGGATTGTGGAAGATCTTATGGAATGAAACTGAGGGCCAGCTCACACGCGCTCATATTCGCATTGGCTAAAAAATAGCAAAGCGAACCACCTAAACAGTGATTCGCCTTTGAAATACGGCCTTTAAGGACTAGAGCGCGTGCTGCTTAGTCAAGATGCGGGTACTCATCTCGCCGGCATCTATGCTCTTAAATTTCGGCGTCAGATATTCCTTTGCCATCTGCACACGCTGGGCAAATTCGGGCTGTTGCACGACAGTCTCATCCAGCACCATCAGCCTGGCTTTTTCCTGCCACTTCTTGATGGTCTTAGCCGATTTGACAGGATCGATCGGTAAGATCTGAACATGAGCCTGGTTCCATCCCATGTCGACGTCGTATTCGACCACATACTCTTTACCCGCCTCGACCTCGGCTTGAAGGACAGAATAGCGCTCTGAAAGCGATACGAAGGTATGCTTACCCGGTGTAACTCTTACCTGAAAATAGGTGCCTGCCTTGGTGCTGCCCACATAGCCAGTTTCAGACCAAATATCAAAAGGCACCTCACCTATCAGCCTCTCCATGCGGTAGAAGTTGATCACCGCCGAATTCTCATCGGGCTTAATCGGTTCAACACCTAGCTTCATGACAGGGAAGCCCAGTAAGGCGGGATTGGCCATCAGGTTATCGTAGGCGTCGTTCTTTCTCGGTGCGCCGATATCTTTGGCCTTCTTAGTCTGCATGATCATAGAAACCCCTAAATCGTGCTCGACCTCCTTCATCTTACCCGTGGTGTAATCTATGGTCAGGTACACTGTCTCACCGGGACGATTGTCCACACGACTATAACCGAATCCCACCAAGCCCTGCACCAGGTGCACAGAGTTCAGCCCAGTTGCCAGCTTTAACAGGGTATGACTGCCGTTGGAGAGATCGGCAACCACATCTTTGTTGGCCGCCACCCAGGCGCCGCGGGCACCCCCCTGAAAATTAGATCCACGGATCACATAAACGAAGGTTTCATCCTGAGTCGGTGTCGCTTCAGGTTTGAATTGACTGACCAACTCAGGGTCCACCTTGTAGGAGGTGGCACAGCCTGTTGTCAGCCCTAATAAAACAAGCCCTAAAATTAGCGAAAAATGTTTTTGTATCTTGTAGTTAGTCACGATTTTGTTCCCTCAAAAAAACAAACTAGAAGCTACTGCTACGCCAATCAACTGTCAACAAAAATACAACAAACGCATTACTGTTCTGTCTGGGTTTTCATACTTAATGCTGATTTGATTAAGATAAGTCCCGTCTGGCGACCATTGAGATACCAGACCCCACTGGCGTCAAACATGGCATCCTCTTCCAGCATGATGCGGATCTCCCGCTCCCACTCTGGGATCAACACGGCGTTATTAAGCTCAATGGAATAGGCGGTATTGAGGTGCAGCGGATAATCCCCTGAACCAGCAACCCCTTGCTGGGCATCCCACATCCCTAAGGTCGTGCCCGCTCCATGACCGTGATAACCTATGGGATGGGAGTAAATCGTCGGCTTAAGCCCGGCTGCAATGGCCTGCTCCCGTGCGGCCTTCAGCACCTGGTTACCCGTCCTGCCCACGGCAAACTGAGCGGTTAATATGTCTTGCAATTGATTACCGCTGTTAAACGCCTTCACCAGATAGTCTGGCGCCTGGGTCTCGCCACTGCGCAGCACATAGGCGAGTTGCTGGGTATCTGTGTTTAATCTCAGGTAGGTGATGCCAAAGTCCACATGCAAGAGATCCCCAGGCAAGATCACAGTATCACCGGACAGGTCGGCCTGCTTGGCCCTTTGAATGGTGACACTGGGCTGAAACCAGGTTTGCAGTTTCAGCTCTCTTACCCGTTCCCTGAACCACCACACCAGATCCTCGCTCGTGGTCTTGCCCACCTGTATCACCTCATTGGAAAAGCCCTGAGCGATGATCTCATGGGCCATTTTGACCAAACTGGGATAGAGGGCAACCTCCTCTGGGATACGACGTTCCAGCCAGCCAATCGCCAGTGGCTCGGCAGACACCAGAGCCTGTCGATAGGGTTCCGGCAGATGACGCAATAGCCGCGCCTCGTCACCCGATACCAGACCGTCGGCATGGGCCCAGCTGGCAGAGCGGTTAACGCCGATACGCTTGGGCTGATAACGCTCCACTAAGGCATTCAGCGCCTGCCACTGACTGGGATGTGTCTCCTTATCCCAGGCCTTAGTGAACAAGTTGCCGACACTGTAAGGCGCGATAGCATAGGCATTCACCTCGCCCTGCTTATCACGGGCAAACACCAATATGGTAGTACGCCGCGCCGACAGCCAAGTCGCAGGAAGCATAGTTTTCAACACAGGATCTTCGTTATATTCGCGGCTGATCAGCAGCCACATATCGATATCGCTTTCGCGCATCAACGTGGGCAGCAACTGCTGCACACGTTTCTCGGTCAGGCTGTCTATCAAAGCCGCCCGTTCTCGCAGCGGCAGTATCTCGTCCGTTGCGGCACCTTGGCTGGTCTGAGGCAGCAAGGTCAAACACAACAGCCAAAAAATGGCATAGAGGCTCAAGTTATTATTCTTATTAGCCAGCATTAATTGTCTCATCTCTCATATCGGGGATTTTTTAGACTAATCAAAAACTCAGTCCATGACCAGAGAGTTGTTTTTCAAGGTTAAGGAGCGTTAAATAGCCCTATCGATGGCAGTCTTGGTAAAGGACAATAAGATGGATACACAAGCACGTTATTACTATGAGCCCAGTAAAGGACATGGTTTAGCGCACGACCCGCTCAACGCCATCATAGGGCCAAGACCCATAGGCTGGATCGCCTCGCACAGCCAGGACGGTAAACGTAATTTAGCCCCCTATAGCTTCTTCAACTGCTTTAACTACCATCCCCCCATCATAGGCTTTGCCAGCGTGGGTTATAAAGACAGCCTGGCCAACATATTGACCACGGGCGAATTTGTCTGGAACCTGGCGACCCGACCACTGGCCGCGAAGATGAATCTCACCTCCGCAGCCCTAGCACCAGGCAGCGATGAGTTTGAATTTGCCGGGCTCACGCCAGTGCCGGGCAATCTGGTGGGCGCCGACCGAGTGGCCGAAAGCCCGGTGAATTTCGAGTGTAAATTATCGCAGTCTTTGCAGCTGCAATCGGCCAGCGGCGAAAAAATTGAAACCTGGCTGGTGCTGGGCGAAGTAGTCGCCGTGCATATCGACCGCCAACTGTTGGATGCCGATGGCACCTACCTGACCGCCAAGGCCGAACCCATTCTCAGGGCGGGTGGGCCTTCGGCCTACTATGGCATCTCAGAGGCGCTACGTTTCGACATGCAAAGGCCGCCAGCGCCTAAATAGCCAAATCCCAGCCCGCTTAGGCCTGCACCGTCATGCGCCGCGCCAGGGCAAAGCTGTCATCCATGGTGCGGGCATATTCCACCTGGCCGCGACGCTTACGGATCCCGGCGCGCCTAAGTTTTAGCAACATGCGTGGTTGCAGGTTATTGATAATTAACCCCACCTGTTTCGCCGCCAGTTCCTTGGCGATGGACTCCATGGCGACTATGGCGCTCATATCCAGCAGGGTCACTTCAGACATATCCAAAATCACCACCCGCACATCCGGGCGCACCAATGCGATAGTCTTAAGCGCCTTGTGGGCCGAGCCAAAAAACAGCGGCCCGTTGATGTCGTACACCACGACCCCCTCTGGCACCTTATAGGCCTGATGATTGGTCTCTATCGCCCTGGTGTCGGTCAAACTAATACTGCGACGAATAAACAACATGGCTGCCAGCCCCATGCCCACCGCCACGGCAATCGTCATGTCAAACAGCACGGTAAGCGCGAAACAGAGCACTAAGATCAGCACATCATCCCTCGGCGCCACCTTGATTGTTCGCACAAAATGCTTCGCCTCACTCATGTTCCAGGCCACCACCAGTAGCAGCGCGGCCATAGACGCCATGGGAATATAAGAGAGCAGCGGCGCCAGCAATAATATCCCCGCCAATATAAACAGACCATGCACCACTGAGGCCAGCGGAATGCTGCCCCCCGCCTTGACGTTGGCAGCGGTGCGGGCTATCGCCGCCGTTGCCGGAATACCGCCAAACAGAGGCACCAGCATGTTCCCCAGTCCCTGACCGATAAGCTCATCATTGGGGTTATGTTTCTTGCCCGACATGCCATCGGCCACCACGGCGCACAACAAAGATTCCAGCGCCCCCAGAATGGCGATGGTAATGGCTGACGGCAGCAGCTCACGCACCAACTCGAAACTTATGCCTATGGGCTGGCCATCGGCGCCCGGCAGATTCCAGGGCCAGTCGAAGCTCGGCATAATGGGCGGAATACCGCTGCCCAGCACGCCATCTAGCTCATAGTGAAAGCGACTGCCTATGGTTGCCACAGAAAAGCCCTCAACAGACAGTGTCATCACCCAGGCGATTAAGGCGCCCACTAACAGCGCGGCCAGGTGCGCCGGCACCTTAGATTTCAATCTTGGCCAGGTTAGCAGCACGGCCAGGGTCAGGGCGCCAATCAGGGTTTCCTGCCAGGCGATGCTGCCCAGCGCCTGAGCGATATAGGAGAGTTTCTCAAGGTAATGCTCGCCACCCGCGGCGACCTCGAGGCCGAAGAAGTCTTTGATCTGAAAGGTAGCGATCACCACGCCAATCCCGGCGGTAAAGCCGACGGTAACTGGGTAAGGCACTATCTCAATCAATCGCCCCAGCTTACCCAGGCCCATCAGCAGCAAAATCACGCCAGCCATCAGACCGCTAAGCAACAGCCCCCCCAAACCATACTGCTGCACTATGGGCAGTAAAATCACCACAAAGGCCGCCGTCGGCCCGGAGATGTTGACCTTAGAGCCGCCGCAAATGGCGATCACTATGCCGGCGATCATCGCCGTATAGAGGCCATGTTGTGGCGGCACGCCGCTGGCGATCGCCAGTGCCATAGAGAGTGGTAGGGCAATCACCCCGACGGTCAAACCCGCCAGGATATTGGTCTGTATCTCCTGCAAAGAGGGTTTAGCGCTAATGCTTTTTCTAACTGCTGATAACATGTTGATCCCGATGAAATGATGCTAGCTGCCACGACACAATGGCGAACATCGAGTGTAACGAGTCGAGATCAAGGCTTGTCTGCACTTGGCAAAAAATGGCAAGTCGTGAGGTGACGATACACCTGAAGTTTCTGTGAGCGTAGAGGCTGGACAGCTAAGCAAAGAATGCCTGCATAACCACAATGTGGTTAAGGCCTTTTATTCTAAACCCTAGAAGGGCGCTATGGTAAGGGGCTGGGCGAAAAAAATCTTAAGCCTTTGGTCTAAAGCAGCCGTCAATGCTCCCTCCAGTATGATCGCTATCTCACTCATACTTTCGCCCTCTCCTCCCCTTAAAAATGTGACGTAGATCCCTTGAGATACGGCGGTGTTTAGCGCATCCTATACGGCCCCGGGGGCTGCCGCCCCCGGATTCCGTTCGGATGAAGGTAGCAGGAGAGTGGGGAGTTAACCCCACACCGACGAGGCAACTTTTTCGCCATGCGTTATCGGCGATAAAGCACTCTTTCAGGTGCCATGATGATGGCGTGGACTGTTACTGGACGAGCCTCTGGAGAGACTGTGAGCTAAGGATGATCCCTGAGTATCACGGCGCCGAAGGCGAAAGTGTAGCCCCCAAGGCGCTACGCGAAACGCTCAGGCAAAAGGACAGAGGAGAGGATGACTGTAGCGGTTATAGCCCCGGCTATATTCAGTCACTGTCGTTTGTTACTTTTGGCCTGTTAGTGCACGCCACCCTTAAAGCGTGTCACAGTGAATACCTGTCACTGCTAATTAAGTGTCACAAAGCCACAAACGCCAGTCTCCAAACAGACATTTCTTTTCCTCCTCCATATTAGGGGGTCTACGGACCCTAGAGTTTAATATTCGAGGAACACCATGAATTTTCACGCGTTACTAAGCGAGATCAACGCCATCGTCTGGGGCCCTATCACCCTCTGCTTGTTGGTGGGAACAGGTCTCTATCTCACCCTGCGTCTGCGGCTAATACAGATCTTTAAGCTCCCTCTGGCGCTCAGATTGCTGTTTAAGCCTGCCAGTGGCAAGGGCGATCTCTCCTCCTTCGCCGCCCTGTGTACTGCACTGTCTGCCACCATAGGCACGGGCAATATCGTTGGTGTGGCCACCGCCATTAAGATTGGTGGTCCGGGCGCTCTCTTCTGGATGTGGTTGGCGGCCTTCTTCGGCATGGCCACCAAGTATGCCGAATGCATGTTGGCACTCAAGTATCGCACCACAGACGCGCGCGGCAATATTGCCGGTGGCCCCATGTACTACATAGAGCGCGGATTAGGGCTTAGCTGGCTGGCCAAACTGTTCGCCTTATTTGGTGTCGGCGTCGCCTTCTTCGGCATTGGCACCTTTGCTCAGGTCAACGCCATCAGCGATGCCATGACCATCGCCTTCCATGTGCCCACCTGGGTCACCGCTATCATCCTTACGCTACTCGTGGCCGCGGTTACCCTGGGCGGCGTTAAGCGGATCGCCAATGTGGCGCAAAAGTTGGTGCCTAGCATGGCACTGGGGTACGTGCTGGCCTGTGTGTGGATCCTGTTTACCTTTAGCGATCAGATAGTCCCGGCATTACAACTTGTGGTGCAGTCGGCCTTCAGCCCCATCTCGGCCGCCGGAGGCTTTTTAGGGGCGACGGTTGCGCAGGCGATTCAGATAGGGATAGCCCGCGGCGTCTTCTCCAACGAATCAGGCCTGGGGAGCGCCCCCATTGCCGCCGCTGCGGCCAAGACCAAGGAGCCGGTAGAACAGGGACTGGTCAGCATGACGGGCACCTTCTTCGACACCCTGATTATTTGTACCATGACGGGACTCGTGCTGATCATCACAGGCGTATGGAGCGGAGACACCGCGGGTGCCGCCATGACCAGCGCCGCGTTTGCCAGCGGCGGTTCGGCCATCGTCGGTCAGTATCTGGTGACCATCGCCCTGGTCTGCTTCGCCTTCACCACTATACTCGGCTGGCACTACTATGGTGAGCGCTGTTGGTACTATCTGACGGGGAAACGCTTAGGGGATAACGGCATTAAGATCTATCAGTTTATCTTTCTGAGTCTTATCGCCGGTGGCGCCTTTATTCAGCTGGATCTGATCTGGATGTTGGCCGATACGGTTAACGGCCTGATGGCGATCCCGAATCTCATCGCCCTGATCGGCCTGCGTAAGGTGATCATTGGCGACACCCTGACCTATTTCGCCGCTAAACGCGCCAGCACGGCGCCGCAAGAACTCACAGCCTAAGGCCTATGTGATCGCCGACCGATCCCGGCGGCGATCACAACAAGTCACTAAAAGCTGATCGAGATCAAATACCCGACTATTTTAATCAAGTACTCTGTGGCCACTTAATCGAGATAACAGGAGTCATTATGAGTTGTTGTGGCGGATGCGGCGGTCAGGCCGAGAAACCTAAACAGGAAGAGACGAAACAAGAGAGTGGCACGCAGCAGGAGACGAACACGCAGCAAGCTAAGGATTAAGCACCATCTCACACACTCCCTACACCACTGCATCGAAAGCCGGCCTTCATCACCGGCTTTTACTTTTCCTATTCAGCATGAGCCTGAGTTATCAGCACCACCGCTAGCGTCTTAGCTTAAGATAGAGCTCGCCATCGCGGATCTGCAGATCATCAACGCCGTCGGCAAAAGTCGTCCAGAAACCACGGTCACCAAACTCCCCCACCAGATTGACGTTTTTCATGTTGCCGAGCCAGGCGTTAGGGATCGGCACGCCCATCAGGCTAACCCCCACCAGCGCCACCACGGGGCGACGAGTGGCGTCCAAATGGATATCCAATCCCGCATTAACCCTTAAGATCTCACCCGCCATAATGGGAAAATCCTGCGGGATAGGCACTAAAATCTTGGCGCTGGCCAGGTTGTCGGAGAAGTCTATCGCTACCCGCTCGGCAAAGTCAGGATTACGGCCTATCATGGCATTGACCTCCTTCTCACTGAAGGTCACCTGACGATCGGCGTCGCGTTCGCGATAGGGCTCGGGCTCTAGTTTATCGCCACCACGCTGCCCCTCGGTGTTGCGCTCCACCTGCCAGCCCAGCTGAGACAACTTGTTGTCCAGTCGCTGCTCCTCTTTGGCATTTAGGGTCACGGGTGTGAAAGGCGCCGGGAAAATGTAGGTGCGAATAATGAAAAAACTCGCCACAGCGGTCAGCACTATGGTCAGCAGCACGATCAAGAGGATCTGCACTGTGCTTGCCCCCGGTTGACGGCCCATTCCCTTAGCAAAGTTCAAATTGTAAGTTAACATCACGCCTTCCTTGCCTTTGCCAAAATCGAGTCGGCAATTGCTTATAGAGTCTATATCTTGTTGGCTATGTTACTTGGCCAGCGAGCAGAAGAAAATATAGCCCTAGGTTAACCTCAGCCCCGGCTATGCGCCACCGTCATCTCACTGTTACCGTTAAATTATCCGCCGTTGAGCTAGGCATTGGTCTGCTTTCTGTTACAGTATTCCTTGTCAATTTCGAATATGAGGAATTAATCTGTGGGTATCATTACCAAAATCTCGCTTCCCCTAATCGCCGCATTCGCCTTAACCGCCTGCGATCAAGAACAGCAATCCACGCCTGAACAAACAAAAGCCCCAGCGGAACAAACAAAAGCCCCAGTAGAACAAGTGGCTCCTAAGGCCGAACGTCCCAGCGCCGATGAGCTCACCGCAGTTCCTAATGGCCTCTCAGCCGAGCAACCCCATTCACCGGATAAGGGCATCAATATGACACAAGGCACGGTTAGATATTTCAATCTCGAAGGCGGTTTTTGGGGCATTATCACAGACGATGGCCGCCAGATCCTGCCGCAGAACCTAGCACAGGAATACCGTAAAGATGGCCTGAGACTGAGTTTTAAGGCCCAAGAGGTTAAAGATATGATGACGATTCAGCAATGGGGCGTACTCTCTACCCTCAGCGATATCGAAATCATTGGCCAAGTCGAGAGCAAATCCAGCGATCCACTCCTCTAAAGCTGACAGGGGCAGATAGCCCCCTTAGGCTTGTCTCGCAAACCGCCGGACTGCTATCAACTCGCAGTCCGGCGGTTGAATCATTCGCAATAGTACCCATTTGGTAAATTTAGACTAAATTTTAAGGAGTCCTACCCAACATAAGGTTTCGGAATGATTGATAAAATGGCGAAAAGGATCGCTTCGCTGACAGCCTTTCAATGGAGTCTGCTGCTCGGCGTTCCCCTACTACCGATAGCTTATCTCCTCCTGCAACAAGGCCAATGGCCCTGGTTATTATTACTACTGGTTTACTTTCTGCTTATTCTCTCTGTGCAAGTGTCGATGCGTAACATGTTAAACACACTGCGCAACGCCGCAATTCAGCTTTCTGAGGGCGATCTACGCGTCCGCTTAGAGACTCAAACCGCCATTGGCGGCCCGCTGTTCAAGGCCTTCAATCAAATAGGCGAAGACCTCTCTCGCACCTTGTTTTCCCTCAATAAGTCGACCCTGAAACTGGTCAATGTGGCCGATACGGTACAGACAGATTCAGAGACCTCGAAAGGCGGCGCGATACGGCAAAAGGCCGATGTTTTGGAGGCCAAGCAGATCGTCGCTCGCTTATTTGAAACCACAGCCGAGGTCTCTAGCTTTTGTGAGTCCACCTCGCAGCTCGCCAGCGAGTCGAAACTTCAGGCAGATAGAGGTAAGAAAGAGATGCGCTCCCTTGAGCTGGCGCTGGAAGAGGTGGGCGAACAGTTTGCCGCCTCAGATGAAAACTTCGAGCTGCTGAAGCAGGAGAGTCTGCAAATTGGTCAGGTGATAGAAACCATCAGTAGCATCGCCGAGCAGACCAATCTGCTAGCCCTCAACGCCGCTATCGAGAGCGCCCGGGCAGGCGAATTGGGTCGAGGCTTCGCCGTGGTGGCCGACGAGGTGCGATCTTTGGCACAGCGTACCCAGGAAGCCACAGAAGATATCAGCAACAAGATCGCTAACCTGCAAACTCAGATCAGTAGCGCCATTACCACCATGCAGAAAAATCGCCAGAGCGTGCAGCACTCGCAATCTGTCGCCGAAGAGGCTGAAAGCCACTTCGAACAACTCGTGGCACAAATTGAAAGCATAGACACACTAGGCCATCAGATCGCCGAGGCTTCGCAACAACAGGTTGAACAGACTCAATTGCTGGATACCTGTCTGGTGGAAGTGGATAAGGTGTCAGATGAGAATGTTAAAGCAACTCAGGAAACCCTACTGGCCAGTATCACAGTGCGAAATCTGGCGGGCGAAATCGACTCACTACTGCATCGTTTTGCCACCGACAGCGAACAGATAGCCCGCGAAGATAAGCGCCGCGAGAAACTGATCGAATGGAGCGACGCACTGGATCTTAATCTGGCCGAGATCAATCGCCAGCACCAAACCTTGATACACCTGATCAACGAACTCTATTACCTACTCCATCACAACTATGGCCTGGCCTCTATCAAGCGGGTGGTACAGGGGCTGATCGATTACACCGCCAACCACTTTAAATATGAAGAGACGCTGTTTGAACAATTCGGCTATCCCCAGGACAAGCAACATACCGACTTCCACCACCAACTGGTAGGCAAGGTGCTGGCGTTTCAACGCCGGGTCGAACAGGGGGAAGATATTGGTGATGAGTTGATGGCGTTTCTAAAAAACTGGCTCAGCCAGCATATCCAAAAGGAAGACAAGGCTTTTGTCGCCTGCTTTAAGGAGAATGGCTTGAGCTAGTCGCAGAGGATGCTAAACTTGCGGCCTGTTTTACTTTTAACCAAGATAAGGTAATGCAATGAATCCCATTATTGCGATCTTAAAAGAACACAATGTCAGCGACACTCAGATCCAGGAGCTGTTTCAGGCCCTGACCGAAAACCCATTGATGGCGATGGGTACCATTGGCCAGCTGGGCATCGCCCCTGAAAAACTGCAACAGCTTATGGCGCTGGTGATGCAAAACCCGGCCCTTATCAAAGAAGCCGTGACCGAGCTGGGATTAGATTTCGCCAAGGTAGAGGCGGCCAAGGCCCAGCTACAGCAACCTTAATCAAGCCAGATGAGTGAAAAAAAGGCTGCCCTGAATAAATCGGGGCAGCCTTTTTTATTACAAACGGATTATTTTCCGCCCGGCTCGGCGAAGCGGGTCATCCAATCTTTCACTTGGTTATACCAGTAGATGGAGTTATTGGGCTTCATGATCCAGTGATTCTCGTCAGGGAAGTAGATCATGCGCGACTCCACACCACGGGTCTGCAGGGTTCTAAACAGCTCAAAGCCTTGGCCCACAGGCACGCGATAATCCAGCTGACCGTGGATCACTAGGGTTGGCGTATTGAAGTTAGCCGCGCCATAGTGAGGCGAGATAGACTGATAGATCTCTGGGTTATCCCAGTAGTTGCCAAAGCGTGGACTATGCACAGAAAAATCTGCCGCCATCTGCGAATACATGTTGTATACGGCAGCGTGGATCAGCAGGGCGTTGAAGGGATGCTTCTGCCCCAGAATGATAGAGGTCAGGTAACCGCCGTAGCTGGCACCACCAGCCACCATGCGCTTATCGTCGATCCAGGATTGCTGCTTAAACCAATCGGCCGCCTTGAGCACATCTTCCAGTGACTTATTTTTCCAGTCTGGGTTGATGCTGTCGGCAAACTCCTGACCGAAGCTGCTAGAGCCATGGAAGTTAGGCCAGGCTGTCACATAGCCCCAAGAGGCAAAGGTCTGAGCATTCCAGCGATAGTGGAAACCGTCAGAGATGGCGTTGTGTGGCCCGCCGTGCACCAGCATCATCAAAGGGTACTTCTTGCTGCGATCAAACCCTGGTGGGTAATGCACCCACATCTGGATCTCTTTGTCCTGATAACCTTTGTAGGTCACAGACTCATAGGTACCTAAGTCGACATCCGCGAGGATCTCGTCGTTAAAGCGGTCTAAACGCGTCATCTTGCCGTTCTTGGGGTTGAGCTTCACCAGACGCGCCGGATATAAGAAGCTATCGTTGGCCACCACGAGCGTGCCGTCATTTGCCACAGCAGGCTGACCGAAGTTGGTCGCCTTGGTAATGGCCTTCACCTTACCGTTTTTAGCATTGATATGATAAAGGCGAACGGTGGCCGCGTCGTCGATGGCACCGTAAAAGCCTTTACTGTCTGGCGTCCACACCCAGCGCGAAACCGAGCGGTCCCACTCTTTGGCCAGCATCTTAGTGCTGCGCTTGTTCAGATCAAACAGCATCAGCTTGGCGGTGTCGGCATAGAAACCCTGAATGTGCTGGCGGGTGAAGGCCAAGGTTTTTCCGTCAGGGCTGAACTTAGGGTTGCTGTCCGGTGCCAGATTGTCTGGGGTGATATTCTCAGCCTTGCCGCTACCAATAGCCGCCAGGAAGATATCTATCTTAGGGTTGACCTGATCATCACTGCCGTTGGCGTTAAAGGCAATCCAGCTTTCATCCGGGCTGATATCATAGCTTCCCGCACTTTGGTATGAGCGCGGCAGCTCAATGTTTAGGGGCTGAGTAATCGCCTCCACATCACCGCCTTTAGCGGGAATACGGAACACATGAGCCTGACGGCCTTCATCAATCCAGTGGTCGAAACTAGAATAGGGCAGCGCGTTCCACTGCTGAGCCGACACCTTGTCATCCTTATCGGCCTTGAGCTGCTCGCCTATCTCGGTCCAGTTCTTACCGGGATAAACCGAGCTGATGAAGTAGAGGTGCTCACCCACCCACTTAAGGCCGTAGACACCGCTCGGCACCTCACTCAAGCGCTGAGCTTCGCCCGGACCATCCATAGGCAATAGGTAGATCTGACCCGCTTCATCCTTATCACGCTTACTGATAAAGGCCAGAGTCTTGCTGTCTGGTGAGAATACCGGCTCGCTAACCCGCATCCCTTTAGCGGTCAGGGCGCGCTGCTGCTCACCGTCTTTATCGAACAACCACAACTGAGTATTGCCCTTATCTTCTGGCACATCGTACTCAGTCACAGGGGCGATGATGTAATCGCCATTGGGGGAGATGCTAGGATTGCCAATACGGCTGAGCTGCCAGAGCACCTCCACCGACAGTGGCTTGCCCGTCTCGGCAAACACAGTTGTTACCGGCATCAAGATGCACAGTAACAGGGTGACTATTTTCTTCACGCGTCCTCTCCTTCAAGTTGTTTTTATTTTGATTTAGCCTAGATGATCGTGCCTTAAACTTAAACCAAACTTAACCCCACTACCTTAGCGCTATCGATAACAAAGCTGTAGCCCTTTTCTCCCGTCGCAATCTCCTTACCCCAGTCTCAAGAAAATAAGCACAACCTCTAAGAAAAAGCGCAATTTCAAATAGCGCAAAACAGGATTCACACCCAGTTCACAAAGCCATAAAAAGTGAAACACCCATCACGATTTAGCCCTAAGCCATTGATGAAAAACTATTCTCCCAAAAAACATTTGGCTATTATGCCAAATGAAGCCAACACATTTTTAAGGCGCGCGATGAATCCTAAGATGACGCAAACACAGCAAACCAGGCTCAATGCCCGCGCTGGCTTACTCAAGGCGCTGGCCCACCCTACTCGTCTCTGGCTGGTTGAACAGCTGGAACACCAGGAACGATGCGTCTGCGAGCTGACCGACGGGGTCGATGCCGACATCTCCACCGTCTCCAAGCATCTATCACAGCTCAAAAAAGCGGGGATCGTCACCAGTCGCCGTGAGGGCAAGCAAATCTACTACCGCCTGGAAACGCCTTGCCTGCTAAGCATGCTGAGCTGTATCGAGACCGCCCTTGATACGCAAACGCCTGACAGCTGCTGCGGTAAGTAATAGTTCGTCATTGTTCAAGGGCGCCGGGCATGAAAATTCAATCCGTCAGATAAGGAAAAACAGATGAAGATAGAAGTATTAGGCAGTGGCTGTAAAAAGTGCACCAACCTGGCCAACGACATACAGAAGGTGGCCGATAGCTTAAAGATTGAGATGGAACTGGTAAAAGTTACCGATATGGTTGAGATTGCCGCCTATGGCGTGATGTCGACCCCGGCGATCGTGATCGACGGCAAGGTGGTGACCTCTGGCCATGTTCCGTCAGAAGCTGAGTTAGCCCTGTTGCTAAATCAAGCCAATCAGGCGTAATTAATTCGCCCTAGCGCGATAGCTACTGCGCGATAACTACTGCGCGATAGCTTGGACCCACCACCTAGGGTCCAAGCAAAAGCGCATACCATACATTCACTAAGGAGTGTCTATGTTCGCCTGGTTTACACTACTCGCCGACGGCCTGGTGTATGGCCTCTTAGGCTTATCCAGTGATACCCGTTTGGGGCAGGCGCTGCACTTCTTTGTCGAAGACACCACTAAAATCTTCGCCCTGCTCATCTTGATGATCTATGGCATTGGCTGGCTGCGAGCCTCCCTCAATGTCGAGCGGGTAAGGGATTATCTGGCGGGCAAACCTAAGTTTCTCGGCTACGGAATGGGCGCAGGCTTTGGCGCCATCACCCCCTTCTGTTCCTGCTCCAGCATTCCCGTATTTCTCGGCTTTACCTCTGCAGGCATCCCGGTTGGGATCACCATGGCGTTTCTGCTCACCTCACCGCTAATCAACGAGGTTGCCATACTGCTGCTGTTTAGCCTGCTTGGCGCTAAGATCACCCTGCTCTACCTTCTTACCGGCATCACCATAGGCATGCTCGGCGGCGCCTTGCTGGACCTGCTGCACGCCGAGCGCTGGTTGCAACCCCTTGCCGCCAACGCCTACAACCGTGGACAGGCGCAGCCACAACAAAGCGCCACCAGCAGCCAGCAACGCCAGTCCATGGGCTGGCGCCAGCGTCATCAATTTGCCAAGGCGGAAACGCGGGATATCTTTAGCCGGGTGTGGAAATGGGTCATCATAGGTGTCGGTTTAGGCGCGGCGCTGCACGGCTTTGTCCCCGCCGGCTATCTGGAGGCCAATTTAGGCGACGGCCAGTGGTGGTCAGTGCCTATTGCAGTGCTAATGGGGATCCCCCTCTACGCCAACGCCACAGGAGTGATCCCGGTACTGGAAAGCCTGCTGATACAAGGCGTTCCTCTGGGCACAACCTTGGCGTTTTGCATGAGTACCGTTGCCGCCAGCTTTCCCGAATTTGTGATGCTCAAACAGGTAATGCAGTGGCGCCTGTTGGCCCTGTTGTTTGCTTTGCTTCTGGTCGCCTTTACCCTAATGGGCTGGGTGCTAAACCTAATCACCCTTAGCTGATGACAAAAGAGGTCGTTTCACGCTAGCATAAGCGCGGTGACTCCCCTTAGCCACTGAATAGACATACAAATAACACATATAAAGGACACTAGCCGCCATGGAAAGAGGCACCCTAGTTCGCTGGAACGACGACAAAGGCTTTGGCTTTATCAAGCCAAACACGCCCAATGCCCAAGACGTATTTATCCATATCTCGGCCCTGAAACAGATGGCGAGAAAGCCTGTGGTGGGTGATGAAATCATCTACCAACGCCAGCAGCAAAGTGATGGCAAATTTAAAGCCGTTAAGGCGAGTATCGAAGGCGTCGCCGTAGTCTCTGGCGTAGTGTCAGGACGGGCTAACACTCCCAAACCAAAGTCCGCACCAAGTAGAGACCGTACGCCGTCGTCCCACTATTCTCATCGACGCTCCGGCTCCTTGTTGCAGCGGGTGATCTTCATTATCTTGCTGGTGAGTATCGGCAGCTTTGGCTTCAAACAATATCAGGCGCTTAATGCGACGCCAATCATCACCAACGAGGATTTGCCTAAGTTAAACACCCAAGAGTGGCAACCGGCCACACCCAAATTTCGCTGCGAGGCAGGCAAGACACATTGCAGCCAGATGCGCTCCTGCGAAGAGGCCACCTACTACAATCGCAACTGTCCCGATACCCAAATGGATGGCGACGGCGATGGCATTCCCTGTGAACGACAGTGGTGTCGCTAAGGGATCACGCAGAACCTATTTAAATCAACAATGACAAGGAAGCTCCATGAAACAAGGATGTCTAATTATCGGCCTAGGTTTAGGCGCGATGGCGCTGAGTGCCAACGCCCAGCAGTGTGACCTCAGCATCACAGGTACAGTGCCCGAAGGCGTCAGCCTGGATAAGCTGGTCGTTTCCACCTATAACAAGGAACTGCCAGTCACCAGCCGCGACTATTCCCTCTGCGTCAGTAAGCAAGATCTCCAAGTTGTGGGACGTCACAGCCCCAACAACACGATCTACCTGAAGGATAAGAGCGGCGCACTCCCCAGAGGCATCTATACCGCCGAAGTGTTCGTGCAAAGCAAGGCGATCAACTTAGGAGCGGCCTCTAGCCTCACCCAGCGAGCCTGTGACCTGCGCTGTGGCTACTATGCCAGCCAGAGAATCCAAACATCAACGGCGCTGCAACAACTGGCAACCCAGTACCAACAGCTGCCCGCCTCAGACAGCAAAGCCAAAGGCAACTTCATCAATAAACACAAGACGACACTGGCTAACCTTTACTTTGACGGCATGTCACCCAAGTCCATAGCACCTATTGATACCTCAGATCTCTGGGTCGACCCCTATAGCGGCGCGGGTCTCTACTTCGATTCGCCCCAGAGCCTGCTAAGCAGCACCTATAGCGATTATGTCGGCACTAAGGCAAGGGAAGCCCGTAAAGACGATGCTGCCGTTGCCGAGGTAATGAAGCAACATAAGGCCTCGCTCGAAGGGCTCATGAAAGGTTTCGACAGCTGGCTGGCTCGCGTTGATGCCATTTTGGCAGTAACAGCTGAACTTAAGGCGAGCCAGCAACCGGCGGCTAGCAAGGTGGCGCAGATCTTCACCGACGCGGTCAAAGAGGCCGAATCGACACTCAATCGTTACCTCTCCAACGACAACAAGACGCCCATCGCTTCTCTGACTCAGGCCGACAAGGCATTCGATCTACTACTGGCCGATTGGACGATTGCCGCCTACACCCACAGCAAAGATAAACAGGCTTTCGCATCGCTGTTTAGCGAACGCTTTAAACAGCAACTGCCCATACAAGATCGCGAATTAGATAAGGCGCTGAGCCGCTTGATTGACCTGCCCAACCATCTAGGCAAACTGTCCCTTAGCGATGGCTATCAACACATTCAGGTTGAATTTAACCATGCACTGCCGGACTCGCGCACACGCTATGACTTCAAAGATGCCCTGCATAGTGTCAGCTTTGTGTATGAAAAGGGCGCCTGGCGGCTCGATAGCGTCAGCCAGCTGCCCATTGCCCACTATGAAAATGGCTAGGCGCCTGGCAACTAAACTTGGCTGACATCATTTGATGTCATCATGAGGTGAGCGACTCACACCGAAGGGCTTGAGTCGCAAGTAGAACTGTAGTGATTAAGCTGGATAAGGCCTTGCAGCAAGATGCCATGATAGCGCGCCTTGATAAGCTGATAGTCCAGCTCTGGAGCAAAGTAGTAGGTCACCTCTTCGGCCCCCGTCTGCTCCACCGGCACCAGCATCAGTTCCCCCCAAGGGGCCACCTCTACCGGCTGCGGCGCCTTAACATAGTATTGATAGCGCTCGGTCGCATCCGATGCCTGGCGGATCAAGGCAAACTGGCTCCGCCCCTGCATTAACAATCGGCGGATCTCTAGCGCCAGAGTATCCACATCGCGCAGCGCCGTTTCATCGGAGCGATAGTGGGTCACCTCGCCGTCCAGATCCACCCGTGCGGCGCGGCCATTATCACTAAAACGCACCTGCATGTCTCTACTACGAAAACCGCTCACCTGCTGATGAAACGCCTGGGTGATCCACTCTTGAGTATCACGCGACCACGCCAGCTCAGCCCGCTGCCGATAGCGAGTGCCTATGCCTAAGATGCTGGCCTCACTGTTAGAGGTCACCACGGCGCTTTGGCCCTGCCAATGCTCGGTGCGGCTCATTGTGCCTGTGTGTATGCCGCTAAGATAGATGTCGTATTCTGAGCTGCGCGTGCACTCAGGCGTTTGCTCAAGTGCCTGTTCCGCAAGCACTCTGTCCTCACTCATCGGTGCGCCGCCAGAGGCGACCTCATTCGTACCAGCAAGCGCTAGCGGGCTCGCCGCAAAAACGGCGACTGCCAGGAGTGAGGATAGTGACCTTGGCCATTGCCAAGTCTTGGGCTCAGAACAATCAGGCATACTTAGAAGACTTCGTTCACATTAAGGTAAAAATTGGTCTCATTTTCACCCACACCCACGTCGAAACGCAGGTTGATGTTATCTTTAATCTTGAAGCGGAAACCTGCGCCGTAAGAGGTCAGCAGCTCATCGCTTAACTCGCTTACCTTATCGGCCACGCTACCCACGCCGCCCCAGAACACCATGCCGTAACGCTGGAAGATAGGCAGGCGATACTCGACCTGGCCCATCATCATCTGCTTGTCGCGATAACGTCCCTTGATATAGCCACGCATGGCACTGGAACCACCAAGATCAGGCAGCATGTTCCACGGCACATCACCACTGGTAAAGTGGCCCTGTACCTGCCAGGCAATAAGCCCAGGCATATTGCTTAACAAAGCAGTGCTGCTGAGATCGATATAGTTGGCCAGCTCAAGATCATACTTGGCGAAGCTGTCGTACTCGCTATTTTGATACAAGCCCGCATCGAGCTGGAACAACCAGCCCTTGGTGGCATTGAGGCGATAGTCGCGCGAATCATAGATGCTGGTCACCACCAGGCCCGAACTAAAGTTGTCCGGCAAAATGCCATCAGATGGCAGAGGAATATCCCCCTCTACCCGGGTGAACTTGTCGGCGCTGACATAGGTAAAGTCGGCGCCCACACCGATAAAATAGTTGTCGGCCACCTGGGTCATCCAACGCGGCGTAAAGCTGTAGAGCTGCTCGTCAAACTCATGGTGATTGCTGTCGATATTGCCATCGGCAATCCCGCGGCCATAGTAAACAGACGCCTCGTTATGTAGCTCCAGCCCCAGTAGCAATCGCTGCTTACCACCGTTGAAGAAGGTCATGTTTTCCACTTCAACGCCGTATGAGTTGTTCATCGACACAAAAGAGTTGAGCACCAATGATGAAGGCTGCTCCTCGGGCGCCGCGCCCTCTGTCTTATACAGACCGACCATCAAGAGGCCCACGCCGAACTTCTTCTCGGGGGTGTAATAGGCGGTCGGCAGGTAACTCATATCTATGGGCTTGCTGTCATCAAATTCACCGTCGGCGCCAAACACGTCGAGGATCTCATCGACCCAGGTGGGCTCCATATCTTTTGGGGTTTGAATCAAAGGTTCGACGGCCATGGCCATTTGAGAACAGGCCAGCAGGGATAAGCATAAAATCCGTTTCATAGAGACTCTAATGATTAGTAAAAAATAAGATGTAATCAGGCAAACAAACGCTTTTAAAACTGTTACTCACGACGATGGCAACAACAGCGACGGCAAACCGAGCGGCATTTTAACACCCCTGCGGGTTTCAACAACGACTTTTTCGATTAACAAATGTTCAGTAAACGGGGAAACAGAGACACAGCAAAGCTGCTTAGGATAAGTGGTTGAACGAGCGGATTAAGATATTAATAGGGTGAGCGCCACAATAACCCGCTCACCCAACAGATGGCTAACACCCTCAACAGAAGATTAGCGCACCCAGCGCATCAATTGATTGGCGTCTTGCACTGCAAACTGACGTTTTACCAGCTTACCCGAGCCATCAAATAACAGCAGTTCGGCGGACCCAGCACGGTACTTAGCGATCATATTATCGCCCTCTGGCGTGCCGACTCTGGCGAGTAAAAACAGCACATTGTCGCCTAAGTGACCTCGCGCTTCGTTCATCTGCTCGGTCTGACTATGGCTCACCGCCAAGTTAGGATCGTAAACAAACACCACAGCAGGCTTACCTGTACCTATCTCTTCATGGGTCGCCTTAAACCCTTTTGGCATCATCGCCAGCAACAAACCGATCAGCGCGACGACTGCCAAGCTCACGCCAATGGCTACCCAAGGCCCTCGCTTAACGCCGTTTAATTGCTGATTATCCATGATGCTCACTCCCTTAATGACTATTCCAAACACGATATAGTCATCATGCTAACCCAATAAGCTGAGACAAATCTTAAAAACAGTTAAATCAATCCATATGATTTAAGCGCCAACAAGCTACAAAGCGCTCTACGCAGGGCTTTCTAAACACAGAGTCCGACGAAAAGTGCCCTAACTGTAACGCTTGGTGTTTTGTAATGCTTGGCTTGGCCTGGTCAATCAAAGGGAGTGGCGCAGAATAGTACGATTTACCCGTTCAGCCTTACTGACAGATGAGTAAAAACGAGAAAAGGAAATCAGTGACGATTCGTTTATCTGTGCCTGGCGATAATCGGCAGGTTGGAAGCGTGTGTGTCGCCCCTGTAAGGCCACATAAAGCCTTCTCTGGCCCCGCTGACTCTGGCTCCGCTGATGATGACCCCGCTTATTATGAGCCCACTGATACAGCCGAAGGGTCTGAGGAAAACCTACTCAGCCCCTAATAAGTACTTAATTTGTGAAAGGCGTGGCCAACATGAGCTGACCACTCAATGAGTCTAACTAAGAGGAAGCGGTTACAAAGGCTTGCAACACACACTGTATCTTAAGTTTGCTCGACGATGCAGTTCATAAACCTCACACCCTAGCATTGGCTCAGTTCTGTTAAGTACTGCGCCATAACGCTCAAAGTAATCTTCGTTAACTTGTTTTGCACTGATAAGCGGGACTTCAATGCTGACATCGACACGACCTTTACGTATCAGCGCGGGGTCGAGATTCTCAACATGGTTTGTGGTCATGACGACCAGGCAATCATCCAGTGGAATGACTCCGTCTAAGGCGTTTAGCACGCCGCCTAAGGTTAATGGTGGATTATCGACATTACTTTCAGCAGCCCGTGATACCGTCGCCTTTACACAGTCACAGTCTTCTATCAACAGCATAGATCCGGGCGGTACCTTTCTGATGGCCTTATGAATCGTGGCATCATTGACAGTCGATAGGTTCAATATGTATAGATCGCGGCAATACTCAACGGCTAAGGCTCTGGCGATACCCGTCTTACCCGTCCCCGTTTTTCCGTGTAACAATATGGTGAGCTTACTTGCAACCCCTTTACCGCTACTGGCGAAGTTATCAACTTCCCCCATAAACTCCTGTTTGAACCCTGCATCTAGCACTAGTTCACTGAAACCCTCTGATTTCAATGTGCCATAGCGGCACCATTCGGTTTCCTCGAAAATACTCACTTTTGGCGCAGTCGATATGTCTCCACGCGTATCTTCTAAAAGATTATGTAGCTTATCTTTTGCCCACCATGGTGCGATAACAGTAATGGTGTCGTATGCCATAGTGCTAGCGACCTTAGCGCGAGTCGCCAACATGTAGCAGCCTTGGTATTTAAACAGGTGCATACCATAGCCGATAGACTTAACACTGATACGGCCGTCATAATTCACACTGTAGTCAAAGTAAACAGCCTCAGAGATAGAGCGTGAAAAAAGCGGAATGGTAGTATTACTGATCAAGAAGGACAGTTTATTGAATACCTCTGTGCGCGCATTATGGCTGTCATCGATTGTCAGCCGTATAAACAGCAGGCTACCGAGCCAACTAAACACCTTAGTGAAGATATCTTTTAGTATGTAGCCTGTGAGTCCAATTAACGCGAACGTTAATACTCCAACAATTACAGCCGTCAACAAAGGGTCGCCATTGGTGAGCGCCTTTATCTGTAGTAATACCTCGTTCATTTACGTACCTTTACTATAAATGCCTAATGGACATCGCCGAGCATACTACCGACAGAGTCGAGGATACCACCAAGGTGTCCTCAGTATGTGCGCTATAGCACGTGGTTAAAGCGACTTGATTTAAGGAGCCTGACTAAGCCCCCACTTCTCATTCGTAAGGTAATAACTGCCCCATCTATTGGATAAACGCGCAAGAAAATGACGAGGGCAAATACTGCCGTATTTGCCCTCCCGAAAGTTACCTTATTAAAACTTACTGATTCAGCATGTTATGTGAGAAACAAGTTATCTTAGACTGATTCACATCTCTTTTTTGAGCGGTGTCAGGCCTTGTTCTCGACTCTTAATCGCGGTTTCTAAGTCGAAACCACCTGATTTCCAGTTACTTGCTTCTTCTGCATTAAAAGACTGCTTACTCCATGCAATTGCACTATTGAGATCGAATCCGGCTTTAGACCAAGTGTTAGACTGCTCGGGAGTGAATCCGTTTTGTCGCCAAGCTTGTGCCTGTTCAGCATTAAAGCCTATGTCTTTCCAAGCAACAATATCTCGTTCTGACATACCTTTCCAAGTTACAGGCTCTGGAGACGATGCGCAGGCGGCAAGTACCATGGTAATCAGGATAAAACTGAGCTTTTTCATTGTGTGATCCTTACTTTAAACAAGTATGCAATACACACCTTGATTGCATAAAATTTAACCAAGCAATATTTAAGATAGTTGCAAGTTTTTAAGATCACAAGTTGAATACGGGTGAGAAAAAGAACAGGCTACCTAGGCTAGGTTACGCTTGATATTGTCGTTCGAATGTAGCCATTGACGTGCTTAAAGAACTACCTGATAGAGTTTGATCTAGTGGAGTTCTCACCCCCAGAGTCTGCAACCAGAGAAGCATATCTAACACAAGGATTGGTGATTCAGCCATAGCTAGTACCACTCACTTGAGCCGGCATCCGACTTTGATTCAACAGAGAGCCGAATCCCCAGACCATCGAGTATCTTGAATAGGGTAGAGATGTAGACATCTTCCCCCTTCTCGACACGAATTAAGGTTTTCTTAGTGACACCGCACAACATTGCCACCACCTCTTGAGTCAGCGCCGCTTCCTTCCTGCGGGTTTTAATCAGTAATCCCAACGAATCTTGGTTTAACGAGGAGCTCATAAGATCATCATAAAGTGTACTTTGCTACACTTTAGCCACGATAAAGGAATGATTCAACATAAAAGTGTAGCAACATACACTTTTTGAGTCGTACAGAATGAGAAAGTGTTATCGAAGCCCTAGGACCAACAGCATTATCCCTACGAACAGCACCTGCGCCTTGGTTATCAACAACAGCAACATTAGCTCTTAACGCATATTCTTTATCCATATAGAAAATCCTGAATACTCTTCAATGCTTTGTCACCTAGATGAAATCAGATACACTTGCCCATTATCAGTTTGCTCATTATTGAGCAGTGAATGGATGCAATTGATAAATGATTCTGAAAAACAAGTCACTTCAAACAGTACATTCCGCACAAGCCTATGCTGGACAAAAGCAAGAACAGGACGTTGCTTTCTTTCTACGCCGCGCCTTCAAAGATCATCCCCAAGTGTTGGTCATCAATGACTTCAAATTCAGGTTTAATGATGAAACGGCGCAGATCGACCATCTGATTATCTACACCTATGGTTTTGTATTAATTGAGTCAAAGAGCATCAAAGGTCAGGTTAAAGTCAACCAACAGGAAGAGTGGACTCGCAGCCACCAGGGCAATTGGTTTGGTATGGCATCACCCATCAAACAAGTCGAACTCCAACAGGCGCTTTTGCTGCAATTATTGAGGCATCACAGCAGTGAGATTCTAGGGAAGCTTTTGGGCATCAAACAGCAGGGCTTTAGACTGCGAAGATGGGATCACCTTTGCGCAGTATCCAGCGATGCAATAATCAATCGCAACACCATGCCTAAGAAAGTCTCAGAAAAGCTAGTGAAAACCGAGTTTCTGGTCGATAAGCTCAACGAGATAATGAATCTCAAGAGCAAGCTTACTCGACTAATTGATTTTACCGATACACGGGCGGACTTTAGCCAAAATGAACTCAACTCGATTGGCGACTTCTTAATTAATCAAGACATCAATAGCGAGCGCACGCAAGAGCAATCCGAATCGAGAGAGTCGACAGAAGAACCAACAAAAATCAAAGAAGCTGAAGCTATATTCCTAGAGACGCAATCGTTGCAACAGGCAGCTCAGCCACAGCCCATAATGCAGCTACAAGAAGCCCATCCCCCTTATCTTACGCCACAAAATCATGCAGTCCCTCAATTAAAACTGACGTGCAAGTACTGCGGTGAATCAGCCAATTACAAGCCAATGTATGGTAAGTACGGATACTACATCCACTGCAACCAGTGCACTAAAAACACGCCCATGAAACAGGACTGTCCTCAATGCCAAAGCAAACTTACCCGAGTACAGAAAAGACAAGAAACTTACACGCTACACTGCCAAGATTGCAGCTTTAGTCAGCGGGTGATTTAGGATTAACGAGCAAGAATTAGATATCGAACTTTACTTTCAACAAACGCCAGGCCCGAACCCTAAATGGATATAAACAGGTAACTTGACCGGTAACGCAACACAGGCAATAGCCGACTATACCAAAGCAGTACCTTGCTAACTATTGCCTTACGCGGCGGCGATATTGTAGGATAAGTTAAGTTTTTGTTGATAAAACAAGATTTAAGCGTTCACTAAAGTACGCGAATGAATGTCAGGGATGGCGCCGCTCTTAAAAGAGCTGCATAAGGCAAGGACAGCTTTTCACACCTCACCTCAAACTCCCCTCTCTGGCTCTGACTCAGCCAACTTTAACGCAATAGCAAAGCACATTAAGCAAACTGCACAGTTTGTGACCTTGGATAAGGTTTTATCTGCGGCAGCTTGATAGCTTTATGTTTTTATTAGATTAATCTGATCTTTTATCGCTCTGGGATAGCTAGGATTCTCTGCGGTAGCTATCGCTGTCGAATATCGGATAGCCGCCAAGCCACGCTTGGTTAAAGTCGTGGTGTTCCACACCACACCGAGGGAAAGGGGCCGTTTCGACAGGCAATTGCGTCCATGCAAAAGAGCCAGCTCACCATCCATGGTTCGCGCTCATAAACGCTCTACGAGCAATAGCCCTTATCAATCCCTTGCGACCCGAGACGAAGCGGAAATCTCCTTCGAGCGGGGGTTGATGTTAACTGTAATTCTCAAGGAACCAACACTGGTGGTTTCTAAAATAAATCTAGAAAGCTTTATAAACTAAAACTTGTAAACCTTTACCAGAAAAATAGCTGTTTACGAATATTTTTCCTAAAATATCAGCTCTCAACGTAACACTTTCCAGATTTTTCACAATCAATTTATCTGTAGTAGCTCATATCTAATCTTGTTATGATTCACTACAGAACATTATTAGCTAAATTACACAGTCTCAACAGCTAATTCAAATAATAAAAATCAAGAGGATAATTAATTATGTTTGAAAAGGGGAAATTATCATTTTGGGATATCGGCACCTACTTAACCGTAGGCTGCTTTGCATCTTTCTCAGCCGCATTTTATCTATTTTATGGCTTATCCATTCCTTTCCCTAGCTGGGCAAAAAACTTAAAAGACTTTTCTGGAAGCCTAGTAATTATAGTTCCGATAGTATTTTTATTAGTCGGCATGTTTATTGAGCCTATTGCAAATTGGCTAGTTAAACATATCGAAAAACTTACTTGGTTTAAGCCACGAAAAATAAGAAACAAAGAATCCTTAGTTAATACAGTAAAAAGTCACCTCCCTGATGATGAAATCGATTCAGTTAACTTATATAGGTATTGCAAAGCAGTTGTTGAGCTT
Source organism: Shewanella marisflavi (assembly GCF_002215585.1). NCBI lineage: Bacteria > Pseudomonadati > Pseudomonadota > Gammaproteobacteria > Alteromonadales > Shewanellaceae > Shewanella > Shewanella marisflavi. Next base: position 501,538 of record NZ_CP022272.1, on the reverse strand, counting down.
AAATTTCAAAACTCAAATCACGATATATTTTTGGCTAGATTTGGTTTTTACAGAAGTATGAGTGTATTGCTAGCTCTAATATTTATAATTAACTGTATCCTTTTTAAATTCGACTGTATCAACATTTCTATTAATGCTTTGTTAGCCTTTTGCGCCTATCAATTTTTAAAACGCTCTCAAGTTTTTAAGAACCATATGGAAGAAGCTGTTTATTATAACTATCTAGCTTTAGTGGTCTCGAAGGACGAGCAACAACAATAGAAAGAAAAGGATTTTTACATGCTAGATCAATCAGTTTCTGAAAAAGCGATAAAGCTTTTAGGTATTAATACGTGGAAAAAATTTCAACCAGGTACTGAATATACACATTTTGTTGCTGATACCTACGAGCAAATTGAAGGAAAGTTCACTGCTGACGAGTACCAATTTTCTCAGTTCGTAAAAAAGTCATTTAAGGGTAAAGATGGTTGGGGATTTGCGAGTGCCGCCGATGAGCTAGTCGCTAAAAAACTAAATGATAATATTCGCCGACTGTTTAAAGTTAGACCATCTGATCGACATGCCATAGTCAAACAGACTATAGCTTTAGCCAAAGACTCTCAGCCAGTTTCCATCGCTCGTCTTGATATCAAAGACTTTTATGAATCATTAGATCGAACATCCATTGTAAAATTCATTACTGAGGAATGGCTACTATCACACCAAAATAGGATGGTACTGAAACAATGGGATGAGCAGCTTGCTAGTCAAGGAATTCAAGGATTACCTAGAGGGATGTCGCTTAGTTCTACATTATCAGAAATTAGGATTCGTCATTTTGATAAGCAAATGAAGCTTGATAGTGAAGTTTACTTTTATGCTAGGTATGTTGACGACATCATAGTGTTTTACTCAGGTGAACTCTCTCAGCTTGAATCTATGATGAAGGAAAGGCTTGAGGTTTCCGCGAAGGAACTAACACTAAACACTGATAAAAGTTTTTACACTGTACTTAATGATCCAAGCAATGGAGCGTCGGCTGATATTGACTATCTTGGTTACAAATTACGGATAAACAATTACTCCAGGAAGCCTGGAATCGAAAGAAAAGTTGAAGTATTCATAAGTAATAAAAAAGTTAACAAAGTAAAAGAGCGCGTTCGTCGAGCATTTCGCGCTTATTCAAGAGATAGGAGATTTAATCTTTTATTAGCCAGACTGAAATTTTTAAGCGCTAATCAATACATTATCGGCGATATTGAAAGAACTAAATTAAAATCAGGAATTTACTATAACTACCCTTTAATAAACAATCATTCTCAGCTGAAAGAGCTCGACGATTTTTATCGAAAGTTTATAAACTCAAGTAAAGAACCAGCTTATTCTGCAATGAAATTAATAAAAAATCACGGTGGTACTATCAGCGACGCTAGGCTTAAACAAATTGAAGCTATATCTTTTCAATTTGGTTTTAAAAATAGAGTAATGAACAGCTTTACCAATGACTTAAACAAAAAAATAAAGAGGTGTTGGTAATGGGTAAAGTTAAAATTGATAAGCACGATCATCTTAGAGTTATACTTACAGACACCCTACCGTATGAAGTTCCTATTAACTTTCTAAATGAAGGTGTTTACCACTATCTTAAAGGGCAAGAGGCTCCTTCAAGCTCAGTTGAACCATCAATCGCCAATTTCATTAAAAAGTTCTTCGACTATGATAATTATACGAAGCCATACAACTACAGAATTCATAAGAACTCAAAAAGTAAAAGACTATTATCAGTCCCACACCCCGCCGTTCAGATTAAGATTTCAAACTTATATAGAGATTATGACTCACTAATTACAGAGCTTTGCTCTAGAAGCCCAATGAGTTTGCGAGCACCAAGTCGTGTCGCTTCTAGGTTCTATGAAAAAGAGCTTGTTAATTATTCAGAGCCTGAAACCCGTGAAGGTGTAGAAATAGAAAAAGATGGATTTGATAAGGAATCTAAGTTTGCAAGTTCTTACTTTACCTACAAGAAATACAATTTCCTTTATAAGTATTATGATTCATATGAATCACACAGAATAGAAAAAAAGTTTGAACACTTAACACGGTTTGATATTTCAAAATGCTTTCATAACATATTTGTCCCTAGCTTTGGATGGGCGATAAAAGGCAAAGAATTTGCTAAGCGTTACTCTAAATATTTTTCAGTAGAATCGCAGTTTGAGCAATTAATGCTAAAGGCTAATGAAGATGAAGACAGTGGAATAATAATAGGTCCAGAATTTTCTAGAATATTTGCAGAAATTATTTTACAGCGTATCGATCTTAATATTATAGAAAAGGTGAAAAGTAAGCTAAAACTGCGGTTTGACAGCGACTACACAATTAGACGTTATGTTGACGATTATTTCCTGTATACAAAAAGCCAAACGACGGCAAAGAAAATACTCGATGTGGTTTTAGGCGAACTTGAAGACTTTAAACTGTTTGTAAACGAATCAAAAACTGAATTTGTTGAAGTACCATTTATTACAGGTTTGACAATTGCCAAAATGGATGCAAAAGACCTGATTTCAAAGACTTTTGACAACTTACTAGCTGATGGTCATGAGCAAAAAGAAGATGTTTCTTTTATCAAATCTATCAGCCCATCTAGGGAAGCGAACAGATTTATAAAAAACTTAAAGAGGCTAGTGAAAGACAATGATGTGAGCTACGAGAGTTTAAGTGGCTATACGCTAGGTGAAATAAGGCGAAAGCTTTATCGCATACTTGAGGATGAAAGAGTTAAGTCATCTTTAGAAGAAAAGAAGACGGAACAATTGCTAAAATTATTGTTATTTGTTTTAGAAATTTCATTTTTTATTTACAGTATGGATATTCGAGTAAGAACAACTTACATCATTACTCAAATAGTTGTCAGGTTGAACACGATCACTGAAGTAACTCATGCTTCATTCAAAGATAATATTCGCAAGAAAATATACGATGAATCGGTGTTACTGCTTTCCAAAATGAAAGATAAAGGAAAGGCCAACTCTATTGAAACTTTGAATCTTTTGGTTTCTATAAGAACAAACTTTGATGACTACCCTATTTCAGAATCTAAATTGATCGATTTATTTGATCTTAAACGCGACGAGCAAACAAAACTAATAACGAAAAAGGAAGATGCTCAGCTTGGGTATTTCCAACTAATGGTCTTATCGAGTTTTATTGAAGACAAGTCTGAACACCGTGCGATCAATTCGTTTATAGAAAAAGAAATATTAAAAGTATTCGCTCTTAGTGATAGCGAGAAAATTAAAAGCTCTACTGACCTAACTTGTATGATGTTTGATAGCTTCGCTAATCCATTCTTTAGTGAAACGTTTAAAAAAACGTTATTTACTAACGTCTGCGTAAAGTTAGAGCTACCATTATCAAATGATAACGTGCTTGAATATATTAAAAGCCGAGAATGGTTTTTTACTTGGCAACGAGATAATTTGGCTCAAATATTAATGAAAAAGGAATTGCGAAGCCCTTACTAAATGCCTTAGACTCAACACTTCAGGTGATTCACATCGCATACATTTATGTATCGCTGTTTTCGGACAGCTTCTGCCAGGCGCAGATCACACGCTAAGGTGTGGATCATCTGTATACTTCACTATATTGATTTAACTCACGTTGAGGCAAAGTGACTCCAAACAATAAAGTCACGCAAACTTAGCCATAAAAAAACCGATACTGTTTCCAGTATCGGTTTTTTATTAACTTGGTTTTAGGCTTTTAAGCTTCTGACCAGCATTGTTTCTAGCGTAGGAAAAATCGTTTTAGAGCAAGGCATCTTGCCGCGACGTTTAGCTGTCTAAACGAGTGGCAAGATAACGCCGCTATAGACGATTTTAACCAGCTAGAATTACATCATGCCGCCCATACCGCCCATACCACCCATTCCGCCCATGCCGCCCATATCGCCGGCACCAGCTTCTTGTGGAACTTCACCTACCATAGCTTCAGTAGTGATCATCAGACCTGCGATAGATGACGCGAACTGTAGTGCGCTACGAGTCACTTTAGTTGGGTCAAGGATACCCATCTCTAGCATGTCACCGTATACGTCGCTACCAGCGTTGTAACCATAGTTACCAGAGCCGTTCTTCACGTTGTTCGCTACCACTGAGGCTTCTTCACCCGCGTTGGTTGCGATTTGACGTAGAGGCGCTTCCATGGCGCGCAGTGCGATAGTTACACCGTGCTTCTGGTCTTCGTTAGCCACTTCAACTTCGCCGATCTTAGAGGCAACGCGGATCAGGGCAACACCACCACCAGCAACCACACCTTCTTCAACGGCGGCGCGAGTCGCGTGTAGCGCATCTTCTACGCGAGCCTTCTTCTCTTTCATTTCAACTTCGGTAGCCGCACCAACTTTGATCACTGCAACACCGCCGGCTAGCTTAGCCATACGCTCTTGTAGCTTCTCTCTGTCGTAGTCAGAAGTAGATTCTTCTGCCTGGATCTTGATCTGGGCAACACGGGCAGAGATCTGCTCTTGCTCACCATTACCGTCGATGATGGTAGTGTCATCTTTGGTGATCACAACGCGCTTAGCTGTACCTAGGTCTTCCAGAGTCGCTTTTTCAAGCTCTAGACCGATCTCTTCGGCAATCACAGTACCGCCAGTCAAGATAGCGATATCTTGTAGCATCGCCTTACGACGGTCACCGAAACCTGGTGCCTTAACCGCAGCAACCTTAACGATACCGCGCATGTTGTTCACAACCAGAGTCGCTAAGGCTTCGCCTTCAACGTCTTCGGCGATGATCATCAGTGGCTTACCCGTTTTCGCCAGGCCTTCAAGGATTGGCAGTAGCTCACGGATGTTAGAAATTTTCTTGTCAACCAATAGGATGTATGGGTTTTCAAGTTCAACGCTGCCAGTTTCTGGCTTGTTGATGAAGTATGGAGACAGGTAACCACGGTCGAACTGCATACCTTCAACCACGTCCAGCTCGTTCTCTAGCGCCTGACCTTCTTCAACGGTGATCACGCCTTCTTTACCGACTTTTTCCATCGCAGTTGCGATGATTTCACCGATTGACTCGTCAGAGTTAGCAGAGATAGTACCTACCTGAGCAATCGCCTTAGTGTCGCTACACTCTTGAGACAGGGTCTTCAGCTCGGCAACAGCAGCAACAACCGCCTTGTCGATACCACGCTTAAGATCCATTGGGTTCATGCCAGCGGCAACGGCTTTCAGACCTTCGGTCACGATAGCTTGCGCCAGTACGGTAGCGGTAGTAGTACCGTCACCAGCAGCGTCGTTGGCTTTAGAAGCAACTTCTTTCACCATTTGGGCGCCCATGTTTTCGAACTTGTCTTCTAGTTCGATCTCTTTAGCAACCGATACACCATCTTTGGTGATCAGTGGTGCGCCGAAGCTCTTGTCTAGCACTACGTTACGGCCTTTAGGGCCCAGGGTGACTTTAACTGCGTTAGCCAGTACGTTTACGCCCGCAAGCATTTTTACGCGAGCATCATTACCAAATAAAACTTCTTTAGCTGCCATGTTCTGTATCCTTTAATAAAATTCTGGTTTAAACGGGATAGTAAGTAACTTAGTGGTTTATTCCACTACAGCCATTAAATCTGATTCAGAAAGGATCAAGACCTCTTCACCGTCGATCTTCTCTTTCTTCACGCCATAACCTTCGTTGAAGATCACTATGTCACCCACTTTTACGTCGAGTGGCTGCACAGTACCATTTTCAAGAATTCGGCCATTGCCTACAGCAAGAACTTCACCGCGAGTTGACTGCTCGGCTGCACTACCTGTGAGTACGATGCCACCGGCTGATTTTGATTCAACTTCAGAACGCTTAACAATGACGCGGTCATGTAATGGACGAATATTCATCTACGGACTCTCCTAATGATTTTTTTGCCCAACAAACGTTGGCGGTTTATCAAAATAAAGTGCGGCGACATACCTTTCGCCGCGGGATGTTCGATATATGGGGATGGGGTTGATGAGATCCAAGGGCTTTACAAAAAAAATCTGATTTTTTTTAACTGGGTTTTATAAAACATCAGCCATTCCTGATAGAATTGCCCTCCTTCTGTTACCAAGGCAATCCACTTAAATGAGAGACAGACACGGGCTGCTCAGCCAGCCAATCGGTCGTGTACTGCTAAATATGAGCCTCCCGAACCTGATTGGTATTCTCACCATTCTTGGGTTCAGCCTTATAGACACCTTTTTTATCAGTCAGCTAGGCACTGAAGCCCTGGCGGCTATTAGTTTTACCTTTCCGGTCACCCTGATTGTCTCCAGTATTGCCATCGGCATAGGCGCCGGAGTATCGACCAACTTGGGCCGCCTTATCGGCAGTGGTAACAGCCCCAAGGCCAGAATCTTTTTGCACGATGCCTTACTGATCACCTTCTGGCTGATCGCCGCTATCTCCTTGCTGGGCAGCCTGTTTATCGACCCGCTATTTACTCTGCTGGGTGCCAACGACTCCAGCCTGCCGCTGATCCACGACTATATGTTTCTCTGGTATCTCGGGGCGCCGCTGCTGGTGCTGCTGATGGTGGGCAACCAGGGGCTACGCGCCACCGGCGATACCAAGTCACCAGCCAAGATCATGGCGCTGGCGTCTCTGATCAATCTGGTGCTCGACCCACTGCTGATCTTTGGTCTGGGCCCCATCCCACGACTGGAGATTCAGGGCGCGGCCATCGCCACCCTGATCTCTTGGATAGTGGCGCTGTCATTGTCGGGTTACCTGTTGATCATCAAGCGTAATCTGGTGGATTTTGCCGAGTTTAATTTAGAGCGCATTCGTTGTAACTGGCGTCAGCTTGCCCATATCGCCCAGCCTGCGGCGCTGATGAACCTGCTCAACCCTGTGGCTAATGCCATCATCATGGCTATGCTGGCCCGCATCGATCACAGTGCGGTGGCGGCCTTTGGCGCCGGTACTCGCCTGGAGTCTGTGTTGCTGATCGCCGTGATGGCGCTCTCTTCCAGCTTGGTGCCCTTTATCGCCCAAAATCTGGGTGCAGGACAGACACAGCGCGCTCGCGAGGCCCTGATGCTGTCGCTGCGTTTCGTGCTGATATTTCAGACGCTCATCTACCTGCCGCTGGCACTCATGGCGACGCCTATCGCCCAGCTGTTCAGTAAAGATCCTCAGGTGATCGAGTGGCTCAGCTTCTACATTATCGCCCTGCCCGCCGCCTATGGGCCGCTGGGGATGGTGATACTCACCGCCACCTCGCTCAACGCCTATCACAGGCCGATGAGTTCACTGGTGCTTAACCTCTGCCGCCTGTTCCTGCTCTTGCTGCCGCTGGCGGCGCTGGGCTCCTATCTAGGCGGGGTGAAGGGACTCTTGCTGGCACTGCCTATTACCAATGCCGTGATGGGTATCGCCTGTTATATCCTGGCCAGTCGTATCACAGAGCCCAACACCACGCCCAAGCATGTCGAGATCTATAAGCGTTAGCAAAAGATAAAGGGCGTTTAGGCTGAGCCTTGGCGGCAAGTCAGCTTTACAGACAAGCGAGCGCCAACATAGTCCTAGGGAAGGTGCGAATAAGTCCCGTGCTTGCTCTGCGTGTGCTTAAAGTGGATAGATGCAAGGCACAGTTTGCAGCGAATGGCCCTAGTCCTTCGCAAGAACTGTAACGCAGCAAATACCGCTGTAAGCCTCGCCCTGCGGGGCTTTGATAGCAACACCATTTCGGCGTTATTCAACTTCAGCAGGCCTCGGCATGCCCTCAGTTGAATGCCTTGAACTGTCGCTGCGATCAAAGCCAGAGCTGTGCGACGACTTGTTCTCACCTTCCCTAGCATAGGATCTGGGTGCTTTTGTGTTCACGGGACTATACTTAAACCGTACATAATACAAGGTTATTGGAGGATACTATGTATGCTCATCACTCCATCGACAGGCGCCTGTTGCTTGTAGCGGCATTGGCCGTAACGGCGCTGCCGGGCTGTGAGCGGCCGGTGAGCTTCTCATCTGAAGTACAGCCCATATTAACCGCCTCCTGTGTCAGCTGTCATTCAGGCTCAGGTGAAGGCATGTCACGCACTCATTTGGCGCTGGATAGCTATCAAGGTGTCATGCGCGGAACTCAGCTGGGCGCAGTCGTGGTTCCCGGCAGTGCCGCATCCAGCACACTTTACTTAGCGATAGACCACAAGGTCGACAGCAAGATCCAGATGCCACCACACCACAATGATAAATTTGCGCAAGGCGAAGGAAAGCCACTTAGCAGCGAGCAGATCGCCATTATCAAACGTTGGATAGATGAAGGCGCTAAACAGAACTAGCCTTTCTACCTGCTAACCACCGCCACAAGGCGGTGGCTTTTTATCTAGAGTCTGTTGACCTTCCCTGTTTATTTTTTCAGCAACCTATCTCATTTAAACAATAAAGTGCCGAAGTGATGCGGTGATTCTACGCAGACTAACGGTAAGGGATGAGAGCAGGCCTACAGGCGCTGTATTAAGAGGTCATCTAAATACCTTGAGATTGAACAAAAATTACCCCCGCAAGATAAACAGATACTAAAGACCTGTTATTATCAAACGCATCCTTAAGATATCTCCTAGGAAACTCTGATGCGTTACCCGTTTAGTTTGGCCCTGTTGATTGCATTTCTGCTGACTGGCTGTGCCGATAGCCCTGCGCTATCCGAGGAAGAATCCCAGGCGCAAAGCCAAGTGCAAACTCAAACCCAAGCGCAAACAGAGCAACAAGAATTGGGGATCATGGTGCAGGCACTACAGCAGGCAATCGCGACGCCATCTGCCGAGCATCTTGAGGTGATCGCCCGCTACGGCACGGATTCACGCTACTATGTGATGATTCGCGGCTGGCTGGTGCAACAACTTAGCGGCCTAGAGAGTCAACTGGCAGCCCATGGCGACCAGGCCCCCGAGGCGCTGCGTGCTCAGGCCGAGCACCTAAAGGCGGCGATTAGGCGAATTGACTTGGAATAATGCAGAATATAACCACTTGGCCCAAAGCGAATATTATGAATAAAGCTATCACCGCCGCCCTTATGTCGGCCTTCATCTGCCCAGGTTCGGGCCATTTCTACCTTAAGCGTTACAACACGGGCACCCTGCTCTCCTGCATTAGCTTGGTCGGGCTGGTCTATCTCTTGTATCAGGCGGTTAATCGCGCGCAGGCGGTGTCAGATAAGATACTGTCGGGAGAGGTGCCACTGGAATTTAACGCCATCTATGCGGCGATAAGCCTGGTGCCCCAAGGCAGCGAGGCCTTTTGGGTCGATGTCGCCACCTGGGCCTTTATCTTAGGCTGGTTGGTGGGGATCATTGACGCCTACCGTCAGGGCAAAAAGCTGATGCAGCAAGAAGCGAGCACGACTGCACAAGAGTAGGCCGCATACTATCGCTCTACAGCCCTGGTCAAACGCCCATAAAAAAAGGAGCCTGGTCGGCTCCTTCGCAATAGGGTGATATTCAGCTCTGTTTTCTTGCCGCTTCTGTCTTAGAAAAATCATGCTGAGTCGATCTCGGCTCATCCATCACCAAATCGCTCGGTGGATTATCGGCAAAACGATACTCACTCTTGGCTGCGGTCGTCTTGGAAAAATCATGACGACTGCTCGAGTGCGGCAGATCTTTATGCTGAGCGACGGGATTGTTGGCAAAAACGTAATCGGCTCTTGCCGCAGCGGTCTTGGAGAAATCGGGTCTCTCGGCAAGCGCCTGGGTTGTAAACAGTAAAGAGGCTAAAGCTAAGGTCGTGCTGGCTAACAACTTCATTATGTACTCCAATCTTTTTATGACCACAATTAGCTAACAAAGATACTAACCCAAATGTCACATTTTTTGAACAAGATCACAGTAAAGCATGCAAATTGTTACACTTTTTGCATGGTAAGTATTTCGCTCCTAATTTTGTTATTAATTCGAATTGCCGGGTCATATCTGACTCTCGGCGACTCTCGCTCATGGGTTGCGGACACCTTAGCCACAAGCTAAGCAGATAAGGAAATAGACCTGTCGCACCGGATCAAACTGGCGAGCCCGGTGGCTGCGATCGACTTTGGCTACCAACACGGGTTTGCCCCTATCCATTAGCAACCTAGCAGCTGAACTCAGCCTCAGTAAAGGCTGCATCGATCCAGTCGCGAAGAGCAGACCACATTCCACATCCTCGATTCACTACAGCGCCTCTCGCACAGCGAGTTTTCAATACTCTCGCCCATTTTTTTATACTCTCGCCCATAAAAAAGCCCCGCTTAGCGGGGCATTTTATGACTAGATAGGCGAGCCAGGCGGCATGGCCAGCGGCTTGTCGATCAGCTTAAACTTAGCGTCTTTAAGCCCCTTCTCTATCCCCTCAAGCAACCATTGATAATGGGCCGACTCATAATCGCTGCTGCGCTTCACCAGACGACTGAGCTGCTTCTCGGCAAAGGCCAAGCGGCCCGCCAGCTGCGCCTTCACCTCTGGCGAGCTTGCCTGGTCATGATAACTGGCCAGCAGGGTGTCGAGCACCACGGCATTCACCCGCATCCACACCCCTTGTGAGGCCCAAGTCGGCGCATCGGCAAACAGCGTCTTGCCCAGCAGCTTGTTCACCAGAGTCACCACAGACAACTGTTCCTTGTCGGCGAAATAGCCCTGATTGACACGATTCAACCGGCTTGGACGCAGCAGCTGCTGACAGGTGTGACGACTAAGCACCTCGGCCATACCGAGTGGATCTATGACTACGCCGGTGGCGCCATCGAAACTCTCTCGCGTGGCGCGGTAGTTACCCGATTTAGGCACTAAGGCATCGATCACCTTGGGCGGCAGCACCAAGGCATCGGCGTCCAATCCTTGTAGCAGGGTTTCTAAGGCATTTTTTTGCAACTCTGGCGCCATATAGTGCCAGGTGCGTCCCCCTTCCTGCATGGAATAGCTGTAATCTGTGCCGCCGATAAACTTGGCGGCGGCGGTTATCTGATAGCGGGTCAACAGATAGATGGGCACCAAGGCATCGCGCAGCTCACCATAAGGCTGCTCGCTGAGCAGCGCCGAATCGCTAAAGTCATTGATAGCCGCCTCGCGCACCTTAGCCAGGCGACTCAGCTCGGCCACGGGATCCTTGCCATTGTCCCACAGGCTGGCGTAGGCCTGGCTGGCATCTGCGCTACGTGAGTCGGCCTCGCCGATATAACGCAGCCCCTGACGCTCGACTGCCTGCATCAGCTCGGTGAGTTTCGCCTGTTGATCTGCCGGCCTAAACTGACCATAACCATAGGCAATGGTGAACTTATCCCAAGCACCAATGCCTTCATCGTAAGGCGCGGAGATATCTATCTTGTCGCCCTTGAGTGTCGCCTTAGGGTGGGGGTAATCCATCACAGAGGCGTTATCGTTACTTGAGGCGGCAAAGTTATGATCCAGCCCCAGGGTATGACCCACTTCATGAGCCGACAACTGACGAATTCGCGCTAGGGCCAACTCGGTGACCGCCTGTTCTGCGGCGTCTCTGTCGTCCCATCCTGCGGTAAGGCCACGGGCGATCAGATGATCTTGCCTAACACGCTGACTGCCCAGGGTTACATGCCCCTTGATGATCTCACCTGTGCGCGGATCGGCGATGGCGCTGCCGTAAGACCAACCACGTGTCGCCCTATGCACCCACTGGATCACGTTGTAGCGAATATCCTGGGGATCGGCATCTTCTGGTAATAGCTGCACCTTAAAGCCGTTGATAAAGCCCGCCTCGTTGAAGGCGGTTTCCCACCAGCGAGCCCCCTCTAACAGGGCGCTGCGAATAGGCTCAGGCACACCGGGATCCAGATAGTAGATGATAGGTTTAACGACTTCGCTGGGCGCATTCCCCGGGGTCACTTTTTGTAAGCGGTGACGCAACAGATGACGCTGCACTATGTCACGGTCGATCTCAGTACCGTAATCCAGATACTCATCAGACAGGTAGCCGCTGTTGGGGTGATAGGCTCTGGGCTGATAGTTATCGTCTGGCAGCGCAACGAAGGAGTAGCGCATCCGCAGTGACAGCGCCTTACCGTCTGGGGTGACTTCTGCCACCTGAGGTCCGGCCTTGGCCCCCTTGAAGGTCAGCAGCACGTCGACATCGCTGTTACGCTCGAAGGACTTTACACCCTGAGGCAAAATCAGCGAGCTTTCTTTATCCAGCTGATAATGGCCCTGCTTGGTCTGCTCTAGGGTATCTTTGATGCCATGCAGATCATTGAGCACCAGCTCATTGATGGCCACCAGCGCTTGTTTACCGTCAAGCACCTTGCCGCGCCAGAGTACAGATTCGGCGAACGCCTCTTTTACCGCTCGCTGCTCGGCGCCGTTGTCTGTTGTCGCCCGGTAGCGGGTATTAAGCTGTTTGAGAATGAGATAGGGGCCGTGACGCTCAAACTGCACCAAGCGGGTCATCCCTAGTTGGCCGCGATCCAGGCCGATATCGTTAGACCCCACACCGTGTGGCAGACTGGTCACCAGCAGAAAAGGTTGATTGAGCCGCGTGGCTTCGAGGTAAAGGTCGCCCGAACTTTGCTGATAAAACAGGTTAATAAAGCCTTTCGCGGCCTGACTGCTCTTAAGCACCTGAGCACTGTTTTCCACCGCGAGTAGGGAAGCGGTCGGCATAAAGGTTAAGGCAAGGGCCAGCGCGAGTGTAGAGGGTCTCATGTTATCTCCTTGCTGAGACTTATGATGGGAGACTTAGTTGTTCAAATATTATGGGTCTCGTGAATATCAACCACTTAGCTTAACAGGTATCAATTCTCGCTCAAGTGCAAATAATTCAGGCACACATTTCCCCTGTCTAGGTTTTGCCTGCGTCAAAACCACCAACCACAAAAAAGGGGCCTAAGCCCCTTCTCTTCTGTCGCCCTATCGCTAGTGACGCACTATCCAGTGAGCCAAGGTATCGAACAATTCATTGAGCACGATAGGCTTAGTGATATGGGCATTCATACCCGCCGCCAGACTCTTTTCTCGATCGCCCGACATGGCATGGGCCGTCATGGCGATCACCGGCAGCTCCTCCTTCGAGTAACGCTTACGTAGCTCTTTGGTCGCCGTCAGACCGTCCATCACAGGCATCTGGATATCCATCAATACCGCGTCGTACTGCTTGGCATCCACCATATCCAATGCAATCTGACCATTTTCGGCCACATCCACCTCATAACCCGCGCTCTTAAGCAGCTCGGTGGCCACCTGCTGGTTAATAAAGTTATCTTCCACCAACAATATCTGCCCCGAGCCCGTGGCATTGCCCTCTGCGGGCAGCTCCACCGCCGGATTGATCTTCGGCTTGTCGATAAAGGCGGCGATGATCTCGTCAAACAGTGCCGAAGCCTTAAATGGCTTTTGCAGCATGGCGTAGATATCGAGATCGTCCAAGTCTTCCTTAAGCGGCTCGGAGGCGTAGGCGGTCATCATGATGATCACCGGGCGCTTCTCAAGGCGACCGTCGGCCACCATGGCATCGAGCGCTCGAATCACCTCTATGCCATCCATCTCAGGCATCATCCAGTCCAGCAGCAGGAGATCCACCGGCCTGTGTTCCAGTTTATACAGGGCCTCGGCACCATTGGAGGCGGTATCCACGTCGAAGTGGAAGTCTCGCATGGCGGTCGAGTAGATCTGTAGCGCCGTCGGGTTATCGTCCACCACAAGTGTCTTCAGATTACCTATCACCTCGGGCACGATAAGCGGTTTCACCTCGGCCTCTTCGGCGATCTCGAAGCTGATGGTGAAGCTGAAGGTACTGCCGACCCCCAATTCACTCTGCACCTGCATAGTACCGCCCATCATGGACACCAGATGTTTACTGATGGAGAGCCCTAGGCCTGTGCCGCCATATTTGCGGGTGGTTGAGCCATCGGCCTGGGCGAAGGCATCGAACAGGCTTTCCTGCTGCTCCTTGCTGATCCCTATGCCGGTATCACGCACCCAGAACTTGAGGGTAATGCGATGATCGCGCTCGCCCACATCTTCACAGCCCAGCTCTATTTCACCGCTCTGGGTAAACTTCACCGCATTGCTGAGCATGTTGATCAACACCTGCCCGAGACGCAGCGGATCCCCTTCGAGGATCAAGCCTGCAGTGACTGGGGCGTAAAGCAGTAATTCGACGCCCTTCTCTTGAGCCTTGAGGGCGTTGAGATCCAGCGCGTGATCCAGCACCTTATCCAGTGGGAAGGCGACTCGTTCAAGCTCAAGCTTACCGGCCTCAATCTTAGAGAAATCGAGAATATCGTTGATGATCCGCAGCAATGATTGCGCCGAGAAACCGGCCTTATCCAGATAATCCGCCTGCTGCGGCGTCAATTGGGTGCGACTGGCCAGCTGCAACATACCGATAATGGCGTTCATCGGCGTGCGGATCTCGTGGCTCATATTGGCCAGGAACTCACTCTTGTAAAGGTTGGCCGATTCGGCGTCCTGCTTGGCTTCCAGCAGCGCCACCTCGTTACTCTTATGACGGGTAATATCCTTATGAGTACCCACCATACGCTTAGGTTGATTGTCAGCAGTAAACTCCACCACACGGCCACGGCTGAGAACCCAGTGATACATGCCACTCTTACCGCGCATACGGAACTCAATATCATAGGCACCGATAGGATCGGCCAAATACTGCTCACGATACTCCTCGACGCGAATGCGGTCATCGGGATGCACCAGATCGTCTATAGTCGACACCAGGGCCGGGAACTCATTGCTCTTATAGCCGAGCATGGTGTAGTAGGCCGGGTTACAGATGATCTGCTCGGAATCCAGATACCAGTCCCACAGGCCATCTTCTACCGCGTCCATCGCCAGATGGTAACGCTCCTCCGACAGCCTGAGCTGCTCGGCAGATTCATATTCACGGGTGACATCACGCCACACGGCGATAAGGCCCAGCAGCTCACCGCGACGGTTGTAGAAAGGCAGCTTAAGCGTGTCTAGCAATACTGGCTTACCGGCCAGCTCGACCTTCTCCTGATACCTAAGCGGCGTGCGTTCGGACAAGACACGCTCATCTTCGGCGCGAATACGCATCGACTGCTCGTTGCTGGTCATCGCCAACGTATCCTGACCTATCATCTCGCTCTCAGTAAAGCCCAGCATGCGCTCGGCCGACTTGTTACAGCCAAGACATTTACCCTCTTTATCCTTGAAAACAATCGCCTCAGGGATAGAGTCGAGCAGGGAGCGCAGCAAAGCGTATTCCCGCTCTCGTCGCTCTGTGGTCTCTCTCAGTCGTTCGGTGCGCCGCGCCACCAGATTATCCAGGCGGCGGTTCTGCTCGGCCAAGTGCCGTGTATACTGCTGGTTTTCTTCAAATATTCGACTCACCAGCTGGAACCAGGGTTCCCAGCCTTGGGTGATCTTGGCGGGTGGCTTGCGCGGCTCCTGAGAACACCCCTCGAGATGCGACAAGAGGCGAGAAGCAGGGTTAACGAAAGAGCGGCGGGTCTGCCAGTGCACTATGGTCACCAGAACCGACAGGGCGATCACCACGAGCAGGAAGGTCAGCTCAAGCTTCTCCCAGGAATCTTTGAACAGTTCATTTTCATCCTGCAGATAGAGCAGACGCCAAGGGGCATTTTGCAGGGCCACCGAGTGAATATAGTAACCGTTGCGCATGATCCCTTCGTGGGCATCGAACAGCTCAGACTCGGGCACAGAGTGAAGCGCCGAGGGGATCTTTTGGCTGATATGGAACACCCGATTGATGTCGGCGGCGTTGATATCGCTATGAGAGAGAATATTGTTTTGCTGATCCAGCAAGATAACTGTGCCCGGCATCTTGAAGTAGAGACGGATCTGCTTATCCAGGGAGGAGAGCGTCATATCCAGGTTAATGGAGCCGATAAACTCATCTTCCAGATAGATGGGCACACCAACTGTCGTCAACAAGCCCTTGCCGTTGGGCTCTACGTAGGCCGGACTCCAGGCCACACTGCGCTGAGGGTTCATGGCTGGGGTGACCAGCTGGAACTGCTGCTTCTTCAGCAGTTCATCGCGAAAGCGCTGCTCATCTGATGGCCAGGGATAGTAAGACATCATCCTGTGCTTGGAGATGTAATAGATAGAGGAGGCCTTGGGGGCCGCCTGTCTGGCGACCGGGAAGGAGAGCGAGAGCTCGAACAGCATCTCCAACTCCTGATAGAACTTATCGCTGCGACCATTGAGCGACCCCGCTCCGGTAATGCGCCCCATGTTGGTAAAGGGTTTACCGCTCTGGGCATAGCTGGGTTCTAAGGTAAAAAACTGACCGCTTTCATTAAATTTTTCATATTGGGGCAGGCGGTCGGTACGCACTAACTCACCCAGACGCAGGTGATCCACCGCCACATTGCGCAGGCTCTTTACCGCGCGGATGCTGGACTCCAACAACAAGTCGATCTGCAATACATGACGCTCAACCAGCTCTTCGCGCTGATCCATCATCTGCGTCTTCTGACGCTCGAAGAAGATCCAGGCCGTCAGCAACGCCATGATGATCACGCCGATATAGGTATAAAAAACCGCGCGATTATAGTTTTTTTGAATCGGAGACTTAAGCTGTAAGTCCGGCTCTGTCGACTTCATTGATTACCTTTGAAAACAAGAGTCTGCCCCAGGACTTTACCTGAGCGGCGCATCATATTCTGCATATAGTATCAGGAAGCCAGCCCAATGGAATACAAAGGGCGACCGCTTTTGCCAGAATGATCTCAGTCCGCCAAAGAGTTAGCTGCAAACACCCCAAAGTATTTCAGCCTCAATCCGCTTGGAACGGCTGCCTATATTTAGACAAAAGACTCCAATTAAGGAGTCTTTTAGTCTTCACCCACTAGAGGTTTTCCTCGGCAAATTCTGCCAAACGAGAACGCACCACGCCATTGAGGTAGACGTTGGCACTGCCATCGAAGTTTTTAAAACGCTCGACGATATAAGTGAGTCCTGAAGTCACCGCCGTCAAATAGTTAGAGTCGATCTGCGCCAGGTTACCGCTACAGATAAGCTTAGTCCCCTCGCCCATACGGGTGATCATGGTTTTGATCTGAGATGCCGTCAGGTTTTGACACTCATCCAGTAATACCACGGAATTTTGTATCGAGCGGCCGCGCATGAAGTTAATCGATTTAAACTGAATGTTGGCCTTATCCATGATGTAGTTCATGCTGCCGCTTGGGTTAACATCATGTTTATGCAGTACCTCTAAGGTATCGGTAATGGCCGCGAGCCAAGGCGCCATCTTCTCCTCTTCGGTACCGGGCAGGAAGCCGATAGACTCGGCGATCTCAGGTGTATTACGGGTGACGATAACCTTTTCATAGAGACCGCGCTCTACTACCATCTCCAGTGCCGCCGCCATGGCCAGTAGCGTCTTACCACAACCTGCGGGACCTGTGAGGATCACCAGATCGATATCCGGATCCAGCAGTGCCTGCAACGCCATCCCCTGATAGATATTCTTAGGTTTAATTCCCCAGGCATCTAAGTTAAGCAGGCGATCTCGGCCGAGATCTAAAATCTCCAGCTCCTGGTCGTTATTGCTCAGCACTCTGCCGCAGAAGTTAGAGTCTTCGTCGATCAGATATTGGTTGGTATAGAAGTTCTCTTCACCCACCTCTTTAACAGGCACTCGGTGTACCGTATGACGGCCTTGTCCCTCGGTATTAACATGTTCTTTGCGCGCCCAGAAATCTCCCTCAAATTGATGGAAGCCCTTGGTTAGAAAACGGATATCATCGATCAGTTGGTCGGTACGATAGTCTTCGACCAGATTAATGCCAGCGCCTTTTGCCTTGAGGCGCATGTTGATGTCTTTAGTGACCAGCACCACGTGGCGCGGGGCAAACTGCTTTTGCAGATGCAGGGCGGTGTTAATGATGCGGTTATCGTTGTTGTCGCCAGGCAGGGATGCCTGTGTAAATTCGAGTTGATGGTCGGGGAAAATTGAGAGGGAACCTATGGCGTCACCGTGTCCTTCACGTTTGGGCAGGGGCACCCCGCTAATAATCTCTTCGGGGGTGGTCTTTCCGCCGAGTATGTCTTCCAATGCTCGAATGGCGACTCGGGCATCTCGGCTAACATCTCGTTTTCTGTCTTTGATCTGATCCAACTCTTCAAGGACAGTCATGGGGACAACTACATCATGTTCCTTAAACGAATAAATGGCTAAGGGTTCATGCAGTAACACATTGGTATCCAGTACAAACAACTTCTTGTCGTTTTGTTCCATGGCGCCTCCACTTGTGCGTAGGGGATAATATTTTTAGTCGGGCAAACTCAGTGGGTCATTAGCCTCCTTTTCTATCAGTCTGGTGATGCGCAACAAAGCACATAGGGGTTAAATCCATACTGACACCAAAATCTCACGGCTTCAACGGAAACTTGCCCAGAAAATCGCCCGACCCAATTTGAGACTGGTGGCCTAAAATGACAATAAGATGACAAGGCGGGCGCAGTGGTTCTGATTGGGTAATTTGTAATCTAATTAGAATTTTTAACGAGGCAATTACGGGGCAGATATGTTCGACATCATAGCCCCGATTGGATAACATACGCGCCCTTTCGTGATTCACCCTGTAGATGAGAATTTGTAAATGCCCTTTTCCTTAGGTCAACGTTGGATTAGTGATACCGAATCGGAACTCGGTTTAGGTACCGTCGTCGGATTAGAAGGCCGTATGGTTACCCTGATGTTTCCCGCCACCGATGATACCCGCATGTTCGCCCGCGACGATGCCCCGCTAACCCGAGTGATCTATAACCCTGGCGATACCGTTGAAAGCCACGAAGGCTGGAGCCTGACAGTCGAGCAGGTGGAAGAGAAAGACCAGCTGGTGATCTACCATGGTATTCACAGTGAAACTGGTGAACAGGTCAGCCTGAGAGAGACTCTGCTCAACCACAATATTCGTTTCAACAAGCCCCAGGACAGACTGTTTGCCGGCCAGATCGATCGTCTCGACCGGTTTGGTGTGCGCTACCAGAGCCAGCTGCTGCGCCACAAGCTAGCCACCTCAGATCTGCTGGGACTTCAAGGGCCGCGTGTTGGCCTTATCCCCCATCAGCAGTGGATTGCCCATGAAGTGGGCCAGCGTTTTGCGCCGCGCGTGCTTTTAGCCGACGAGGTGGGCCTAGGTAAGACCATCGAAGCGGGCCTCATCATACATCAGCAGCTGTTGACCGGCCGCGCCGAACGTATCTTGATCATAGTGCCAGACACATTGCGCCATCAGTGGTTAGTCGAAATGCTGCGCCGCTTTAACCTGCGCTTCTCAGTCTTCGACGAAGACAGATGTGTCGAGGCCTACGCCGACCATGACAACCCCTTCTACACAGAGCAGCTGGTGATCTGTTCACTCGAGCTACTGCGCAAGAAGAAGCGCCTGGATCAAGCCCTGGATGCCGACTGGGATCTTATGGTGGTCGACGAAGCGCACCACCTGGAGTGGACCGAAGAGGCACCGAGCCGCGCTTACCGCGTAGTCGAGGCCCTGAGTGAAGTGGTTCCCGGCGTACTGCTGCTGACCGCGACCCCAGATCAGCTGGGCCATCAGAGTCACTTCGCCCGTCTGCGCCTGCTGGATCCGGATCGTTTCTACGACTATCAGGCCTTCCTCAAAGAGGAGGAGAGCTATAAAGAGGTGGCCAGCGCCGCCGATGCACTCGCCAGTGGTAAGCGTCTGCCCGACGAAGCCGTTGCCAGCCTGACCGAACTGCTCAACGAGAAAGATATCACCCCGGCGCTGCGTCTGATTGAAGATGAGAGTGTCGATGACGAACTGCGCGAACAGGCACGCAGCGAGCTGTTACAGGAGCTGTTAGACAGACACGGTACCGGCCGCGTGCTTTATCGCAACAGCCGTGCCTCGGTGAAGGGCTTCCCGACCCGACTCTTCCATGCTCACCCGCAGACCATGCCAACCCAATATGAGACGGCTGCCAGAGTCTCGGCCATGATGGGCGCAGACACTGATCTCACCGCCAAGGTGAAACAGGCCCTGAGCCCAGAGAAGCTTTACCAGGCGTTCGAGAGCGACAGCGCCAGTTGGTGGAAGTTTGATCCTAGGGTCGATTGGTTAATAGACTTCCTGAAGAACCATCGCAGCAAGAAGGTGCTGATCATCGCCAGCCAGGCAGAAACCGCCCTGAGCCTGGAAGAAGCACTGCGTACCCGCGAAGGGATTCAGGCCACCGTATTCCACGAAGGCATGTCGATCATTGAACGCGACAAGGCAGGCGCCTACTTTGCTCAGGAAACTGGCGGCGCCCAGGCACTGATCTGTAGCGAGATCGGCTCAGAAGGCCGTAACTTCCAGTTTGCCAGCCATCTGGTGCTGTTCGATCTACCGCTTAACCCTGATCTGCTGGAGCAGCGCATCGGCCGTCTTGACCGTATCGGTCAGGCCAACGATGTCGAGATCCATCTGCCCTACCTGGCCAATACGGCGCAGGAAAACCTGATGAATTGGTATCACAAGGGGCTCAATGCCTTCGAGCAGACCTGCCCAACCGGCCACATACTGTTCAACGAATTTTCCGAAGAGCTGTTGACCCAACTGGTCTACCGTGACGATGACCAGTTTACCCAGTTGCTTAACCACACTCAGACACGTTACAAGGCGCTGAAAAAGGCGATGGAACAGGGCAGAGACAAGCTGCTGGAGATCAACTCTCACGGCGGCGACAAGGCGCTTAAGTTAGTGGAGAGCCTGGCGGCGCGGGATCAAGACACAGGGCTTATCGGCTCGGTGATCCGTCTGTGGGATATTATCGGCGTAGAGCAGGAAGATAGCGGTGAAAACGCTATAGTACTGCACCCGAGCGAGCATATGATGTTCCCTACCTATCCGGGTCTGCCCGAAGATGGCATTACCGTCACCTTCGATCGTGAGATGGCGCTGTCTCGGGACGATATTGCGCTGATCACTCAGGAACACCCTCTGGTACAGACGGGGCTGGATCTGATCACCTCATCGGAAACCGGCACCACCAGCGTGGCGGTGCTCAAGAACAAGGCGCTACCTGCAGGCACCATCTTCCTGGAGCTGATCTATATGGCCGATGCCTCGGCGCCCAAGGCCAGCCAGCTTTACCGTTACATGCCACCGACTCCGGTGCGCGTGTTACTGGATAAGAATGGCAACAACCTGTCGGAGAATGTCAGCTATGAAAACTTCGACAAGCAGCTCAGCGCGGTCAATCGTCATATCGCCAGCAAGTTGGTGAATGCCTCACAAACCCTGCTGCACCCCTTATTTGCCAAGGGTGAAGAGTTTGCCCAAGCGGCGCTGCAACAACTGACCGACGAAGCCAGAAGTAAGATGACCCAGCAGCTCACTGGCGAGCTAGAACGTCTTGAGGCGCTAAAAGCGGTTAACCCCAACATTCGTGACGAGGAGCTTGAGCACCTGAGAAATCAGATGAGTGAGCTCAACAACTACCTGGATGGCTGTCTGCTACAACTGGACGCCGTGCGTCTGGTGCTGGTCAGCCACGCCTAATTGGGCCTCTAAGCCTCTACTGATGGCACTGACCTTTCTGGTCGGTGCCCTCTTCTTTCCTCCTCATTTTATCGCCAACGGCAAGCACTTAGGCTTATACTGAGGACATAGCCAACCCTATTTAACCCTAGCCATATTGCCTAATCGCCGATGAACCTACGCACCATACTCCTAAGCCTACTCCCCCTGTTCGTCCTTGCCCAAAGCAATGCCGCGTCCGATTATGATTATCTGCCACCCAAGGAGGTGACTAAGATTAAGCTGGGCGAGCAGGAGCAAGCGGTACTGATTCGTCCCTGGCTGGGCCGCCATCAACATGGCGCGGCAATATTGCTGGGAGACTTGGGGGAAGATGCCGACCCAGATGGGCTAGTGGCCTTTCTCAGGCGTCAACTCGCCCCCAAGGGCTGGGCGACCTTAAGCATTGAGGCGCCAGAGAATGCGGTGCAGCCTAACCATATTACTGATGCCGGTGAGATCCCCAAACCGGGTGAGCAGCAGCTCAGCGAAAAGGGCAATCAAAGCCTGCCTAAATACAGCCAGCAAGCCTGGGCAGCACTCAGAGAGAAGCAGAAACAACAGTTGAGTCAGACCCTGAACCAACTCGACAGCTTAGGTCAGGCCTATCCGGGGAAGCGAATTTTGATCGCTAATGGGCAGAGTGCAGGACTGGTTATCGAAATGCTGGCAGGCGCGGCGCTGCCTAGCCCAGATCTATTAGTAGTGATCAACCCTTACCTTGAGCTAGAGGCGGAAAATCGCGAATTACCCACAACCTTGGCCAAACTTGAGCTGCCTGTGTTGGACATTCAATCGCCCGATGCCTTTCCCGCCTCATTGACGACCCAGCAAGTGCGCAAAGCCCTCTCACCTATGGGACAGCCTTTGCGCTATGAACAGCAACTGCTGGCGCTGAATCTCGATCAGCCCACCGCCTGGCAGGAGGTATTGACCTTAGTTCAGGGATTCGCCCAGCGTATCCAGCGAGCAAATCCCTAAAGGCTTAAGATTATTTCTTATCTTTACTCAGCATCAAGGCCAGCGCGATCAACACCACGATGACGCCCATATAGAGCAGTTCGAGCATTGAGGTGGGCTTCATCTCGCTAAAGTAAGAGAACACCTTAATGATCAACATCATAAGGATCACTTTACCCAGCTTGCTCTTAAGCGAATCTATGCTGCTAATCACTAAGATCTTGCCACCAGCGACACTATCTTCTGCCGCCTGCAGGTTACTGATAAACAGTTCATACAGACCGAAGGCAAAAATCAGCAACACAGAGCCCAGCAGGAAGGTATCTAAAATCTCCACCACCACCATCACGAGATCGTTGCGCACATCGTAGCTACCCGTCAGCACATATTCCCATAGCAGATCAATCATATGGACCGCATCCTTGATCCCCATGATAAACACCACAAAGGCCGCCAACACGCAGGCAAACACCCCTATCATCACAGAGAGGCGGCTACTCCAGAGAAATCGTTCAAACCCTTGTCGCATTATGCTTGTATCCTTTATCAAAATTTGGCAGCGGGATACTAGCGGCCCTCAGCAACTTCGTCTTGCCCGGCACAGCGTTGTGTGAAGCAGATCACAGTGAAATTAACTTATACATCACAGCCTTAACGCCACCAAGCTTGGCGAATGCGGTAAGGACGGTCGGGATCTTTGGTCTGACGTAAGGCCGCAATAACCCGGTTCTTACCCAGCAATAGACGCACCTGACTTAAGGACTCCCGTGCCAACAGGCTACGCTCACCGGCGCGCCAGCTCTTATTGATGCTCAACTTAATCGCCGCAATGGCATCGGGAGAGGTCGTAGACAGTTGCTGGGCCAGTGCCTTAGCGACCTCTCGCGGCGACTCGCTCACCTGAGTCACCAGGCCAAAGGCCTTGGCCTGGTCGGCATCGATCACCTCGGCGCTCATGGTCAGTTGCATAGCGATATCCTTACCCACCAGATCCCTAAGCCCCACCAATCCGGCCATATCGGGCACCAGACCCCATTTCGCTTCCATGATAGAGAGGCGGCAATCGGGCGCAGCGATACGCATATCTGCGCCTAAGGCTATCTGGGTTCCCCCGCCGTAACAGATCCCTTCGAGCACACAGATCACAGGTACAGCCAGTCGGCGCCAGCCAATAGAAACCCGCTGAGCCAGGTTGGCATTGCCCGGTAGCCATTTGAACAGGAGTTTAATGGCCTGCACAGGCGATTTCATTACACTGCCTACATCGAGCCCTGAGCAGAAATTACCGCCACTGCCAGTTAAGATCACCGCCCGCACATCACGGCGTTTCGCGATAATTTTCTGCACCTTAACGATAGACTCAAACAAAGCATAATTGAGTGCGTTGTATTTTTCTGGCCGTGACAGCTCTACCCAGGCGATGCCCTGTTCTATGGTCAGTGTGACATGGGGATGTTGCATTCCTTTACTCCTCAAAACCTGCTACTGGTCAGTCCAGAAGGAATGTAACACATTTGGCAAATATCCCTAAAAGTTATAACATGGCAACAATTTTTGACGATTGTCAAAAAAATGTCACCCCGCAGTTTACGTCAGCTAATCAAGCTGATAGATAATGACATTAGGACAGAAGGTGTCATTTCTGTTGCCACGGAAAGATTCAAATGGTCACAGCTCGGGTAGATCCTTCGGCTAAATATATCGGCAGAGCCCCCCAGTAAGCCCAATATTTACCTCAGACAAACCAATAAATACTGCCTCTGGATGAAGCTTTTAAATACCAAGTAAGCGATTTGGTGTTATCTTCAAGAGTAAAGGCAGATGAGGATGTTATAACTAGATGTCGATTCCCGTACTCATATGCGATGACTCAGCTCTCGCCCGCAAGCAGATGGCCAGAACCCTGCCAAAAGAGTGGGATGTCGAGATCACCTTCGCCAACAACGGTGCCGAAGGTATTGAGGCGATCAGGGCCGGCAAAGGCGAAGTCGTCTTTCTGGATCTCAACATGCCTGTCATGGATGGTTATGAGGTACTGGAAACCATTCAAAAAGAAGATCTCCCCGCCTTAGTGATCGTGGTGTCAGGCGACATACAGATCAAGGCCCATGAAAAGGTAAAAGCCCTAGGCGCGCTGGATTTTATCCAGAAGCCGGTCAGTGCCGACGCCATCAGCAACATACTGCAAGAATATGGCATTCTCACCATCGCCCTGGGCGATCTGGACAGCGACACCCCCATGATAGAAGTGGATCTGCGTGATGCCTGTCAGGAGGTGGCGAACGTCGCTATGGGCCGTGCCGCCGATCTCCTGGCCAAGCTGCTGGATGTCTTTGTGCTCTTGCCTATCCCCAATGTCAATGTACTGGAAGTCAGCGAGCTGACCATGACCCTCAAGGCCACTGAGCAGTACGGTACTGTCTCCGCCCTGTGCCAAGGGTTTATTGGCGCTGGCGTCGCGGGGGAAGCACTGCTGCTGTTTCACGACTCCTCCTTCCAGGATATGGCCAAACTGATGGGACTGGCGAACCCGGAAGACACCAATACCGAAATCGAAGTGATGATAGACACAGGCAATGTGTTGATCGGCGCTTTTCTTAGCGGCATCTCAGAACAATTACACATGAAGTTTAGCCAGAGCCATCCTGTGGTGCTGGGCCGTCACTGCACGGTAAACGATCTTATTCACGACAATTCGGAAAAATGGGCACGGACCCTGGCGATGGAGATCAACTACCGTATCGAAGGCCATGATATTCAATGCGACCTTCTGCTGCTGTTTACCGAAGAGTCACTGCCAACGCTTAACTATAAGCTTGGCTATCTGCTGGATTAAGCTGGATTTTAAACATGGCATATGACCAAAGCGCGATGAACGAGCTCCACTGGCTAATCGATATGGTGCAAACCATAGAGGTTGGCTTGGTGGTGCTTGATCGCAACTACAACATCCAACTTTGGAATGGATTCATGGAGAACCACAGCGGTATCTCCCCCAACTCGATCAAAGGTAAAAACCTGTTTGATCAGTTCGATTACCTGCCCGCCACTTGGCTAAAGCAGAAGATGGAATCGGTATTTCTCCTCAAAAACCGCGCCTTTATCAGCTGGGAGCAGCGCCCTTATGTGTTTCAGTTCGGTAACTACCGCCCCATCACTGGCCGCGCCGACTTTATGTACCAGAATGTCACCCTGCTGCCGCTCTCTTCGCTGACCGGCCAGATCACCCATATCAGTATGATCATCTATGATGTCACCGACGTGGCGATCAACAAGTTGCAGCTCAAGGCGGCCAACGAACGCTTGGAACACCTGAGCCAGACAGATGGCCTGACCCAGCTGCATAACCGCCGTCACTGGCAGCTCTGTATGCAGAAGGAGTTTGACCGCCATACCCGCTACGGTGATCCCACAACACTAGTGATGTTAGATATTGACCATTTCAAACGGATCAATGACACCTATGGTCACATTGCCGGTGACAAAGTTATCCAGCATGTGTCCCACATACTGCGTCAGTCACTGCGCGAAACCGATTGTGCCGGACGTTACGGTGGTGAAGAGTTTTCCGTGGTGCTGTCAAATACCAATGCCGACTCGGCACTCTACTTTGCCGATCGCCTGCGTGAGAAAATTGCCGCATCCGAACTCAGATTTGAAAGCGTCATCCTCAAGGTGACGGTAAGCATAGGGATTTGCGGCATAGATGATCAGCTGAGCAATAGTGCCCAGTGGCTCGCCCAGGCTGACAACGCCCTCTACCAGGCCAAGCAACAGGGACGTAACTGCAGCGTCATCTTCACCCCCGATAATCCAGCCGATAACCCAGCCAAATGATCCACAAAAAAGCCCATCAAGGATGGGCTTTTTTGTGGCAGACGAGCAAGACGATGCTTAGTGGAAGCGAGAGTCTTCCTCTTCATACTCTTCATCGTCATCCAGCTCGGCGTCATCACCGATGAAGTAAGTGCCCCAACCGTCATAATCGACTTTTAATTTGGCTGCCAGTTGGATCAAATCCTCACAGGCCTTATCCAATAAAGCGACATCCAACTTATGATGGGCGATAGCGTCGAAACAGAAGATCACAGAACCATCTTCAAGCTCCATCTCTTCGGCATCGTTAACTTCAAACCCCATCTTAAAGGCCTCAACGGCAGCCTTCTCCAGTCTGTCGAAGTTAGACGCTGAAAAATGATGTTCTATGGTGTATTCAGCATCTGGCTCAGAACCATCGGCAAGAATCGCATCGACGATCTCCTGATTTTCCTGCTTCTGTTCCTGCAACTGACGTTCTGTAGACATGGATCTCTCCGAATAAAATAGTGTTCTAAATTAAATAGCTTTCTTGGCCATCAAGGCGCCAGCTTCCTGATTAAGCTGAGCCAGTTTTTCCGACATCATGGCATGAATTCGAGTAGAAAGCTCCTTGACCTGTGACTTGGCAAGCCCCTTGGTCTCTATCGGGTCCATCACCTCGATGATCACTACGCCATTGTTCCAACGATTAAGCTTGATATGCTCTTGGTTAGAGGCCAGCACTGGCACCATAGCCACACCGGCTTCGATGGCAGTGTGGAAAGCGCCCGACTTAAAAGGCAACAGCCCCTTACCACGGGAGCGCGTTCCCTCAGGGAAGATCCAGATTGAAAGGCACTTTTCTTTAATCTTCTTCGCCGTCTGCGCCATGGTCTCGAAGGCGCGATTACGGTTATTACGATCGATCAAAATATTGCCCGACAGCCAATAGATCTGACCGAAAAACGGTATCCAGGCCAGACTCTTCTTGCCCAGACTGACTGTCCCCTTAGGGACAGCGGCCGTATGGGTAAACATATCGAAATTATTCTGGTGATTCGCCAGAAAGATACAGGGCTCGCTGGGCTCCACCTTAGGCTTACGCACTACCACTTTTACACCCAGTACCGGTGCGGCCCAGGAAAAAAGCTTGGCAAACAGGTGCACATTGTCTCTATGGCGCGGACGCAACAGACAATAGAGACCACCAAAGACAAAAGCCAGCAACAACATGATGGCTAAGATCAGAGATCTGAAGATTAACAGCACAACTTACTCCTGTGATTTCAGTGGCGACATTATAGCAGCAGCTTTTTTGACTTACACCTGTAGTCTTAAGCTCACATTCACCCAGCGCCACGCCCAGCGGTTATTGCTCAATTAAGCCTTGGAAATATCAGCGAAAAAGAAATTATTAGCGAATGGCTTCGAGGAAAAAAAGCGAGAATCACCCCATGGGCAACTCCCGCTGATTTCATACTAAGGGCTTTTTATATCGAATTTACTCGTTAGCCTTTTACTTTGTAATCGAGCTTTCTCGAAACAACTTAGGCTGCAGCAGACGAAATAGCACGGCACTCACCGCCAAGGTGGCAACAATCGCCGCGCCACTTGGCAGGTCAAAACTGGCCGATAAAAACAGACCGACCCCATAGCCTAATAGGCCAACCAAATAAGCCATCGGCCATCTGATTTTGCCCTGCATCTTGTTAACCGCCAACGCCGGCAAGATCAGCGAGCTGAAGACCAGGTAGACCCCCACCAACTCCACCGACAGGGTGATCACCAGAGCAAACAGGAGATAGAATCCACCACCATTGAGTATCGCAGGCCTGATGGCAATCACGGCCAATACCAACGCCGACACCACGGCAGGTAATGCCAATTGCGACCAGGTAACCCAAAGGATCTGCCCCGACATCAACTGTTTTAACATCTCGGCCCCATGGGGGTCATTGGAGAGCAGCAGCATGGCCGCCACCGCCGACAACACATAGAAACAGCCGATAATCGCCTCCAGTTCATCGGCCATACGCTTTGCTAACCAGGCGATAAACCCCGCCCCAAGCAAGGCAAACAGTGCCGGCATCCAGACATTGGCGTAAGGCAGGTGCTCCAGCTCATGATTAGTGTGGCCTATGATAGCCCCCAAAGCCGCCACCTGAGCAATCGCCAGATCGATAAAGATGATGCCACGTTTTAATACCTGACTGCCCAGCAGCACATGGGTGGAAAGCACCAAGATCCCCGCGGCCAGAGCGGGTAACAAAATAGACAAGATATCGAGATCAAACATGATTGGGTACCGATAAAAGCTGACAACGACGCCGATTGCTCGGCGCCGTCTTGGCTCTGGATTAGTGGTTCACACCGAGTAGCAAATGGATCACGCTCTCATACAGGCCAAATAGATCCTGAGCGTCATCGTTGCCGCCAACTGACATAGGCAAGGTTACCACAGGCAAGCCTGTACGCTCTCCTAACCAGTGTGCACCGCGTTCATCCTGATAGGAGGCGACAATAATCGCCATCACATCTCCCTGCTGGGCTCGCCCCTGCAGGTGCGCCAGGTGTCCTGTGCTTGGCGGCAATCCAGGCTTAGGCTCGAGATCGCCAACCTGCTCCAAACCCAACCAATTGAACAAGTAACGGAAGCTAGTGTGATAAGCGATCACCTTCTTGTCCTTAAGTGGTGCCGCCAGAGATTGCCAACGAGGAATAGCTTCCTGCCAACGCTGGCTAAAACCAGCCAAGGCCGACTCATAGGCCGCACGGTTGTCAGGGTCAAGTTGCACCATTTTAGCCGACAGCGCGCTCGCCACTTCCAGCAGACGCTCAGGGTCAAAATGCAAATGAGGATTTCCCTGAGAATGCACATCCCCCATGCTACGATCCACCTTATCGAGTTGATCTAAGGTCTGAGTATGCTCTGCAGCAAAGAAGAGTCCCTTATCGGTTGAGCGCACCTGGGCGTTGGCCGATTTCATCTGCAGCATAGGCAACCAACCGACTTCGAGATCGGCGCCGGCGCACACAGCAAGATCCGCCTGGCGCATCTTAGCAATCAAACTAGGCCTTGCCTGTACCTGATGAGGATCTTGCATCGCCGTCGTCGCGGCGTAGATCTTAGCATCTGGCGCCAACTCCTTGGCCAAAGCGGCATATTCAGGTTCGCAGGCAAAAATATTCAGTTTTGCCTGCGCACTGCAGGCAAAGCTCAGCGCCAGCGCCGCAGCGCCAGCCTTAAGATAGTTAGAATTGATGCGCACCGTGAGCCCCCAGAGTCATAACATATTGAAGCGTAATAATATTATCGTCTGAAATACCTTCAAAATTAGTACCTTGCTGATTGGTATATTGCAGGCGTACCGTTGAGAAATGACTGTGATGCCAGGCCAGGCTGACCTCAGTCTCTTTCAGTTTTTGGGCATCGAAGTGCTCATCATGCAGCAGGTGAGTATCGACCTGACCATAACGCAGACCCGCCGACCAGTTAGGCGAGAACTGGTAGACAGTACTGACATACCAACCTGTGTGTGCATCGGGCTTTGACGTATCGTGATCCTCGGCTATCTCTTGGTCATGGTCGTCCGCAGGGGCATAATCACTGACACGGAAATACTCGCCGCTCAGGGTCAGATGCTGATACTTATAGTTCCCTTGAGGTGCCCACTTATAAACGAAATCAGCGATATAGGTGTTCTCACCCGTATACTTGGCCACATGGCTATGATCATGGCCCTCCTCTTCGACCACCACCTCTTCATGCTCTTCCTCGGCGGTCAAACGGCCATTTTCATTGCGCAGGTAGCTCAGGCCCAGTAGCCATGAGCTGCTCACACCGATATCGCCACCGAGCTTAGTATAGGCCGTATACACACCCACATTCTTAAATTCGCGCTCACCATGTTCATCTTCGGCGCGCATACCATCACCTTTAAAGGCCTCGATACCCAAGGTCCAATAAAGATCTGTGGGTGCCACATAATCCAGGCGCACACCGTCATCAAAGTAATGGCTGCCTAAAAAGGCACGGTAAGCCGCAGGACGATCAGAGAAGGCATCTGTATGCACATGCTGGTTATTCAGGTAACCAATATCTGACAGGAAACGACCGCCACGTATGGAGAAGCCACCAGGCATAGCTAGCGTCTGAATAAAGGCCTCTTCGAGCCCCAATTCAGTTTCACCTTCATGTATCTCGAGAATAGCCGTCAACTTGCCATAAAACATATCATCGATATTGGCACTCAGTGCTAACTCAGTATGGCCCAGGCCAAAGCCTTCGACACGTTCAGCCATAGGACGTTCGCCGCTCTGATAGTAGCCATCGAGCACGGCGCTGATCGCCGGATTAGTCAGAGTAGGATCGGCAGCAAAACTCAGGCTCGGGACCAGTGCACAGGCAAGCGCGATTGCTGAATAGCGAGCATTCAAATTCATCATAATATCTCCAAAAATACACAAACGACTCTGCTGCCAATTGGCGCAGAGTAATAAAATATTGATTTTTTTAGGTATTACGAATGCGCTGGCGGAGCGCGACTCTGGAAATAAACGACATGGACGCTAGCAGAACCTAACAGCTCACGCTGCGGCGCTTCCACCGAGAGACTAGGCAGACTAAAACTGAACTCACCTACAGGTAAGGCACTGTTTAATTGCAGTTTTTGGATACATAAGGTGCAGTGTGTCTTCGCACCATCATCATCTATATGTTCTAGGCTATGAGCCGGAGCCAAGACAGACAAGCAGAACAATAGGGCACTAAGCCATATCGCTACTCCTCTTACTTTGCCTTTAACCGTCATTGCCATGTGCTCATGCTGTGAACATTGAAATTGCGACCAAGTTTAGGGATAAGAGAAATGAAGTCAAGCCAGAAGTGGCAGCGCATCGGAGTGGAATGTAACAAAAGTTATTCTAATATTTTACTTACATGTAGCGCCAAAGCGTGTTCCCTGTCACAGTGGCCTGGCTAAAATTAAGTCTGACTTAAGTTACCCACACTAATATAAGTGTCATAAACTGAAGGGGGAATCTGCCCCCAGACAATATTGACGGCTAAAGGAAAATACCAGCATGAAAGAATTTTTTCGTGAGAATTTCAAACTCCTGTTTTGGACATCGATTTTCTTTATCGCCATCTTAGGTGGCATCTACTATGTCGAGTCAGCACTCGAAGCCCAAGTCCAGGTGATTGAATAAGCCGTCGAATAAATCGCTTTTCGCTGGTCCCGGCCAGCGATCCCACCCGTTCTGCTAAACCACTCAATGCGCGATGACACTTACCGTAACAGCACTTACGCCGTAACAGCACTTACGTCATTGCACTCACGTTATTGTGCTGGGATTAACGATACTTCCGCCTGTGTTCACTGTCATCCACCACTTTTTGTGGCGGCGCCTGCATCACCTTGAGATGGTCCATCATATGACTTACCAAGAGTATCATTGCCGAAAAGATCGCTACCGCTGTCGTGAGGTTACGCCACTCGGGCATAAAGTAGCCCACGAGCAACATCGATAGGCCCAGATAAAACCCTAAGATCTTCAATCGCATCAAGATGGCACTCTTCCCTAGCCATGCATCACAATGAGGACATTGGATCTGAGACGCTAGCCCCTTGCCACGTTGGGCTGCAACACGATCGGCGCGAAAAGAGTGACTACAATGAGGACACAACACAACAAATTCTCGAATTAAGCTAAAGAGTGCTAGTCTACCAGATTGCGCCGCGCCGAGTTGTCAATTTACAGCGCAGGTAGAAGAGATTATGATCGCTGCACTAGCTAACACAGGACGGATATTATGTTACGCACCCTAGCCTTGGCTCTGATGGCGATAATGGCACTGGCAAACTTGTCCGCCAACGCCCAAGAGACTACCCAGCCCCCACAACCCTTTGTCGAACTGACCCAACTGCAACACACCATAGATTCAGATATCGCTAAACTTGCCAATACACATGGTGAGATGAAGCAGTTTATCGAGTACCGCATTAAGGAACATGCCCAGCAGCTGCACGACAAGCTCAAGTTATTGATGGCCCAAGAGCCACTGGATAAAGAGCAGCTGTTACCTTTAGTGCAAAAGCATCTGGCCTTTATCGACAAGGTGAGTCACTACTACGCCGATGATATCGCTCAATTTAAACAGCAGCTTGGCAAAAATGACGATAACAACGTCATGTATAAATTGGCGATGCGTGACCGGGAGCGCGACGAGATCCTCAGTGTTAAGTATGAGACGCTGACCTGGTTAAGCACCCTGGGCGAAGATACCCAGGCAGCTAAGGCAAAACTGACCGAGCAGCTGTTAAAACGTTCAGACATGCTCAACAGCCTGGTTCATTTTACCCAGGACAAGCTCAAGCTAGCGGTGGACGAAGCCTCCAAGGCGGGTAAGGATGTCACCAGCGAACAAAAGGCACTGGTCACCAATCTCAATGAGCGCCTCAGCCTCACCAGCACCAGTCTGTCGATGGCAATCGAACTACTTGATGGCCTCAACCAGGATACGGCCAACCTAAAACAGACCCTGTTTAGCATCTCGGGAGATATCACCCAAGATGTACTCAATGTCGATGTCGCCAGCAACCTGCTGGATCAGTGGTGGAGCAAGGCTAAAAGTCAGGCACTGGACAATGGGCCAGGCCTGCTGTTTAAGCTGTTTATCTTTCTGCTTATCCTCTTCCTCGCTCACCTAGCGGGCAAGGTGGTGCAGCGGATCGTTAAGAAGATGGTCAGCAACTCCAAGCTTAAATTTAGCAAGCTACTACAAGACTTCTTCATCTCACTGTCGAGCAAGACGGTATTTGCTCTGGGACTGATGATCGCCCTGTCACAACTAGGCTTTGAGATTGGTCCATTACTGGCAGGTTTCGGGGTTGCCGGTGTCATCATAGGTTTTGCCCTGCAAGACACACTATCAAACTTCGCCTCGGGCATGATGATCCTCATCTATCGCCCCTATGACGTCGGTGATCTGATCAATGCCGCCGGCGTGACGGGCAGGGTAAGTCAGATGAGTCTGGTATCGACCACCATCAAGACTCTGGACAACCAGCGTTTGATCATCCCCAACAACAAGATCTGGGGTGACACCATCAACAATATTACCGTTGAGCATCAACGCCGTGTCGACATGACCTTCGGCATAGGTTACGGCGATAACATAGAGAAGGCCGAAACTGTGCTGCGTGGCATAGTGGATAAGCATCCTAAGGTGCTTAAGCAGCCTGAGCCAACGGTGAAGTTACACCTGCTTGGCGAGTCCTCGGTGGACTTTGTGGTGCGCCCTTGGGTGAAACCGGAAGATTACTGGGATGTTTACTGGGATATTACCCGAGCGGTGAAGATGCGCTTCGACGAGGAGAAGATCTCGATTCCGTTCCCGCAGCGAGATGTCCATATCTATCAGACAGACAAATAAAATCAAAAGCGCCTGCAATGCAGGCGCTTTTTTTACTCTATTGTCCTAATTAGGCTAGGCCGGTTATCTCACCGCGCTCATCGATATCGATATTCAAATAGCCGGGACGGATCCCCAAACCTGGCATAGTCATCACCTTACCCACTAACGCCGTGATAAACCCTGCGCCGGCATTCAACTTAAGTTCAGTGATGGGCAGCTCAAAGCCTTGCGGCGCGCCCTTAAGCTTAGGATCATGGCTAACCGACATAGGCGTCTTGGCGATACAAAGCGCCAGCTTGTCATAACCCTGGTGCTGCAACTGAGCCAGCTGCGACTTGGCCTTATCGGATAAACTAATGCCACTGGCACCATAACCGGCCTCGGCAATGGTCAGCAACTTAGCTTCAATGGACTGATCCGTATCATAGAGATGATGGAAATGATTGGGCTGCTCGGTGGCGCGCACGACCGCATGGGCCAAGTCCACAGCGCCCTCGGCACCTTGAGCAAAGGCCTCACAGATCTCACAGGCAAACACACCCTCTTGCAGCGCGCGCTCCCTTAACCAGTTAAGCTCTTGCTCTGTATCGTCGGCAAATCGGTTGATCGCCACCACAACAGGTAAACCATACTTACCCACATTGGCGATATGCCAGCTGAGGTTGGCATAACCGGCAGCAAGCTTATCCATCTCGCTTAAGCCTTCATCACTGACGTGTGACTTTAGCGCCTTAATGGTCACCACCAATACAGCAGCATCAGGCGCCTTGCCCGACTGACGCGCCTTGATATTACAAAACTTCTCAAAGCCCATGTCGGAGCCAAAGCCCCCCTCGGTCACCACGATATCTGCCAGCTTCAAGGCGATATCATCGGCAATGATCGAGGAGTTACCGTGGGCGATATTAGCAAAAGGACCT
Source organism: Shewanella marisflavi (assembly GCF_002215585.1). NCBI lineage: Bacteria > Pseudomonadati > Pseudomonadota > Gammaproteobacteria > Alteromonadales > Shewanellaceae > Shewanella > Shewanella marisflavi. Next base: position 466,948 of record NZ_CP022272.1, on the reverse strand, counting down.
GCGTGGATAAGACAAGGGGCACCGCTTAGCGTTTGCATAAGGGTCGGTGAGATAGCCTGACTCATGATGGCTGTCATGGCACCTGCTACCCCAAGATCCTCGGCACTGATATAGTCACCTTCGGTATTTTGCGCCAGCACAATGCGGCCGATTCGTTCACGCAGATCTTTGAGATCCCGGCTCAGTGCCAAGATAGCCATGAGCTCAGAGGCGGCGCTGATATCGAAGCCTCCCTGGTGTACAGGCCCATTGACCTCACCTAAACCCACAGTGATGGTACGCAGGCTACGTTCATTCTGGTCCACCACCCGGCGCCACAGGATCTGCTCGGGATCGATATTTAGCGGCTCGAGCCCCGATTGCTCACGAAAGGCATCACAACCCAAGCGCTGCTCATGATAGAGACGCGCATCAATGGCGGCTGCCGCCAAGTTATGGGCGCTGGTCACCGCATGAATGTCGCCGGTTAGGTGCAAGTTTAAGTCTTCCATCGGCACCACCTGAGCCATGCCACCACCGGCGGCACCGCCCTTAATGCCGAACACTGGGCCCATACTCGGCTGGCGAATACAGGCACAGCTTTTCTTACCTATGGCTTGGAGGCCTTGGGTAAGGCCGATACTGGTTACGGTTTTACCTTCACCAAAAGGGGTCGGCGTCACCGCGGTGACTATCACTAACTTACCTTGTTTGTTATCTTTGATTCTGTCGGTGATGGTCAGATCGACCTTGGCCTTAGTCTTGCCGTAAGGGGTTAATTCATTGGGCAAGATCCCGAAAGCCTGGGCGATATTTTCTATGGGTTGTAAGCTGGCTTGGCGTGAGATTTCGATGTCAGTCAGCATATGGGCTCCTACGATAAATAAGAGAGGAAAAAAGCGAGCTGAAGCGAATATAGAGCAAATAGTGCTCGCAACAAACCTATTCATTGCCACTGTCAGCGTTAATTAAGGATTTATGAATCTAAATCAATAAAATGATTATTAGTGAAAAAAATTAATCCAAACGGAGCCTCAGATGAGTCAGCAAAGCTTTACACTTTCCCCCTTTATCGCCGGTTTTTGGCGTCTCGATAGCTGGCAGCAATCGCCACAACAGACCCTGGCACTGATTGAACACTACCTCAGCCTAGGCGTGACCAGCATGGATCACGCCGACATCTATGGCGAATACAGCTGTGAAAAGCTGTTTGGCCGCGCCCTGGCGCTCAAACCTTCACTAAGGCAACAGATGCAGATAGTCACCAAGTGCGGTATCAAGCCCGCCTTTGCCTCGACGCCCGATCGCTACGTCAATCACTATGACACCAGCTACCAGCATATCCTCTCGAGCGTCGACAACTCACTGCGCGCCCTGCAGGTCGAGGAGATAGACCTGTTGTTGATCCACAGGCCCGATCCCCTGATGAATGCCGACGAGGTGGCACAGGCCTTCGAGCAGCTCTATCAAACCGGTAAGGTGCAACACTTTGGGGTATCCAATTTTACGCCATCCCAGTTCGATCTATTGCAGTCTAGGCTGGAGCGACCTCTGGTCACCAATCAGCTAGAGATCTCGCCGCTCGCGATGCACACACTAAGCGATGGCACCCTGGACCAATGCCAGCAGTACCGCTGCTCGCCTATGGCCTGGTCTTGTCTGGGGGGCGGTGAGATCTTCAATAGCCAGAGTGAACGTGCCCAAAGGCTACGTCAGACCCTGAGTCAGATTGCCGCGAATCATGGCACCGATGATATCAGCCAGATCATCTATGCCTGGGTAATGGCCCTGCCCGCCAAACCTAAGCCCATCATTGGCAGTGGTAACTTAAGCCGCATCAGTGCTGCGGTTGCCGCTAGCGAGATAAGCCTGGACAGGCAGGAGTGGTTTAGCATCTGGCAAGCCTCCACCGGCCATAGCGTCCCCTAAGCAAGATCAAAAAAGCCAGCAAGATGCTGGCTTTTAACGATTCAGATACTAGCTTAGTCGTGAAACTTCACCTGACCTGTCAGGTGAGGTCTACGCCCCTTAGCGTCACGTAATTCAAACATCAAGCCGCCGGCTTCTTCGGTCTCAGAGTCGAAGCTCACCTTAGCTGGCATCAGCAGAGGCAACTTAAAGGCCACCTCGACGCTACAGGGCTTGTCACCTATCTTTGGCATCAGCTGGGCCACACTTCTTGCCTTGGACCACATGCCATGGGCCAGAACGCGATCGAAACCGAAACGCTTAGAGAGCACAGGGTGAAGGTGAATAAGGTTATAGTCGCCCGATGCCTTTGCATAACGGCGACCAAGATCTTCGCTCAGCTCCCAGTTGATCGGATTTTCCCAACTCATAGGGCTTGCCTTAGGCGGACGGACACGCTTGCCATTACCTTCGATACGATAGAGATAGGTCGACAGCGACTCCCACACCAGTTCGCCAGCCACAAAGGCGCGCGATACCAGTTCAAACTCCAGACCTGAATCTGTCATCTGACTACTGGTCAACTCACACTCGAGATCGAACTGTTCGTCCACGCGAGTGGTGCGGTACTGTGTGATGCTGTTCTTCAGGTGGATCATTCCCAGCAAGGGAAAGGTAATCGCATCTAAGGTAAAGATGCTGGCATGCAGACGAAACACCATGACGTAAAGATAGGTCAGAGGAAGCTGCTGGCCATCAAATTCGAAACCGCAGACCTTAGCGTATTGAGCGACCTTATCGGCACGCACAGCCACCTGTGGACAGGTCACTTTGACATGGGGTAGAGGTTGCTCATCCCAGCCTGGCTTTCGGCCAAAAAAGATCTTGCGATAAAGCGACAACAACGACGGCATCGCCTTTAGTTCAACACAAATTTCTTTATCCACGCTATCCAAACCCTTCAAACTTTACTCTGCCTAAAATTGCAAGCGCGCGATTATACCCCAAAATCACGCTTTTTACCTAAACCTTAAGTCTCTTTAATGCGCGTGGCACGGCGCTATGGCAAAATAGCCTCCCTGTTATCACTCAGCTTTCCCATGAGACGTCACCCAGTGCAAGACAAAAACTTCGATGCATTAGCCGGTAAATTTGCCAAAAATATCTATGGTACCCCAAAGGGCGAAGTGCGTGCCGCCGTGCTCTGGCGCGATCTGTCCCAGGCAATGGCACAGCTGCCCAAGGGGCCATTGCGTATTTTGGACGCCGGCGGTGGTTTTGGCTTCTTCAGCCAGAAACTGGCCAAACTCGGCCATAGCGTTACCCTGTGCGATATCTCCAGTGAGATGTTGGCTCTGGGCAAGGCGCAGATTGAAGCCTATGAAGAGAGCAGTGGCGAGACCTTGGATATCAGCCTGATTCACGCGCCGATTCAATCCCTGACCCAAGAGACACTTGGCCAGTTCGATCTTATCCTCTGCCATGCGGTTGCCGAATGGCTCAGTGATGCCAAGCAGACCCTAGGCGATCTCACTGGGCTATTAAAACCTGATGGCCTGTTTTCGCTCATGTTCTACAACAAGGAAGCGATGCGTTTTCACAGCCTAATCTCGGGCAACTTTGATTATGTGGCCGCCGACTTTAAGGTAAAGAAGAAGGTTGGACTCACGCCCAGTTATCCTCTTTATATCCAGGATGTCAGAAAATGGGTAGAGGATTGGCAGATGGAGCTGGTGTCAGAGTCAGGGGTAAGAGTGATCCATGATTATCTCAAAACCCACCAGCCCCCCAACAGCGACTTTAGCCAGCTGCTGGAGATGGAGCTGCAATACTCGACTCATCCAGCCTATGTAGGCCTGGGGCGCTACGTTCACTTCATCATGCGCAGGCTCTAGTCGAACAGCTCCACCTGGCTATCTTCTTGCGCGGTAACGATCTGCTTGAGATAACGCTGCTCCTCGGACATCATCTTGGTGATGCGATCTGGTGACAGACGCATCAACTTGACCTTGCCGCTGTTGGGGTGAAACAGCACCTTACGCGGCCAAGGCCCACCGAGATCTTCACTCACTATCTCTATCGCCTCTGTCTTGAGGTAGTTTTTTACGAAGCTGATATTAGATTCACCGACGTTGAGCACGCTGGTCTGCGTCATCTGCGCGCCGCCAAAAACTTTGGCTTTCAGTCGATTACGCATTCCACCCAGACTCAATATATTGTTGATCAACTGCTCCATGGCCCAGTTACCATAGCGGCAGCTATAACTGGTAAGCTGATGCCAATCTTCGTGCAGTTGGCGCTCAGGCAGCAGAAAGTGGTTTAAACCGCCAATCCCCAACAAAGGATCCCAGATACAGGCGGCCACACAGGACCCCAAGCGAGTAAAAATTAATTCATCGTGGGCGGTGACGTAGAAGCTACCGGGATCGACACGGGCCACCACGGCGTCATGGCGCGAATCCCATTGGCGGGGGATCGCCTGAAACTCCGGGCGTACTGGGAAAAGGGTCGCTTCAGCCTGCATCTTGCCTCCATGCATCCTTGAGTGTCAGCTAAAAGCGCTCAGCGACAACTCGGCTTAAGGTAATCTTGCTTAACAGTATAGCCAAACACAGACTAAGCGACTGAGTTTCCTCTGAGCCCTAATTACAGGCTTGCTGCCAACAGTTTTGTACCTTAACGCCCTCAATACGGGAAAATTTAGCAGGAATCCCCTTGTCACCCACCACATGGCCAGCCCCCACCACCACAAACAAGGGTGACGGCGTGGTCTGATTCGTCATCAGCGACAGGATCTTGGTCGTCATCTGCTCGTTACGTTGCCAGAGCATCTTATCGATAAGCGCTTGATCGCCATCGTGTAACATCTGTCCTTGCATCAAGTCATCCAAAGCGGCTTCATCACCACTGCGCCAAGCCTTAATCAACTGCTGCATCTCATCGTCCGGCGCATCGATTGCCTCAAGCACCATCTCCCACTGAGTGTTGGCATTAAAAGATGCCATCAGCTGAAATTGAAACTCTGTACTTTCCAGCTCTATAACCGGGCGCGATCCATTCTTACCCTGTAACACCTGATCGACGCCCCACTGCGCCTGATATCCCAGCGCCGAAAAGCGCATCACGCTCAGCTGCATCGCCTGCATCCAGGGCGCATAGGGCTGCAGCTGATTGCAAAGCTCGGCGCGGTTTTGACAAAAGCGCTGCATCCGCGCTTGAGTCTTGGCATCGGCCGTCACCTGAGTCAGCCCATATTGGCGGATAAGCCCCATGATATCAGCCTTGCTGGTATCAGCCTCGACCGCCAAGGCACCCGCCTCGGCAAACGCCGCCTCAATCTGAGGCGCCATGGGGTAAAAGTCAGCCAGCCCAACATGGACAGAGCCCAACAAATAGGCCTGTTTGCCTTGATAACTGATTTTATAAAAAGGAGGTTTATCTTCAGGAGCTGCCAGCGCATTGAGTGACAATATCCCTGTCAGCAGTAACATCCCTATGGTTAATAATCGCGGTCGACTTGTTGCCATCAGGCTTGCCCCTTATAATTCGGCTAAATTTTTCAATACGAGGCTGTTATGCCACATAGTCACCTAATAGAGCAACTGAAAGAAAATCTGCAAGTCGCCTATCGCCAGGCGATCGACGCCGATGCCAAACTGGATGAATTAAAGAAGGCCGGCCACGGTAAATTCACCACCATCTTTACCCAAGATGAAGGCTTTAAGGCACGTAGCAACCGCTTCGGCCCCTATGTACAGGAGCTGGCTGACGAGATGACCCAGCTTCCCACCGATGCTGAAGCTCTGGCCCCAGCGCTGGAAAGCTTTGTGCGTAAACTCGGTGTACTGCTGCAGACCCTGCAAGCCTTTAAGAGTCAGGCCAAGTAAGCTCATTCTTTAGTGTCATATTGCTGTCATGGCATGGTCATAGAATCGCCGTAAGTTTAATATGAGGCGGCCCCACATGACAGCAATCGACCTGAGCAGTGAACTGGATAAGATCATCGAGAATGAGAAGATCCATGTACTGTTTCAGCCCATCTTCAATATAAACAGCCAACGTCTGCACGGCTTCGAGGCCCTGAGCCGAGGCCCTGAACATAGCGCCCTCTTCTCCCCTGTGCCCCTGTTTCAAACTGCGGCCCACGAGGGGCGCCTGTCTGAGCTTGAAGAGATCTGCCGTCGTCACTCAATCAGGCAATTCGATGCCCGCGAGCTACCGGGCAAGCTGTTTATCAACATCTCCCCCAAGGCACTGCTGGAACCCAGTCACGCCAAAGGCCTAACCCTTAGCCTGGTGCAGGAGCTGGGACTGTCGCCGGATCAGATAGTGATTGAGCTGTCGGAGCAGTATCCCGCCGATGATATCGACCTTTTAAAAGATTGCCTCAACCACTACCGTAGTCAGGGATTTCTTACCGCCATCGACGATCTCGGTACTGGCTACTCAGGGCTGAGACTCTGGTCTGAACTGGCACCAGATTATGTGAAAATCGATAGACACTTTATCCATCAAATCGATCAATCACCGGTCAAGCAAGAGTTTGTTCGCTCCATCATAGATCTCTGTCAAAGCCTGAGTTGTAAGGTGATCGCCGAAGGCATAGAGACACCTGCCGAACTGGCACTGCTTACCCAGCTTGGCATAGTCTATTGTCAGGGATATCTGCTGGGGCGCCCACAAACCCAGCCAATTCAAGACTTGGCGAAAATCGCCCCTTTGGAGATCAAGCAGCGCCAAACGCGCTACGCCGAATCGGCTGAGAGCCTGGCAACCCGCACCATATCAGTCACGCCCGAGGCTAAACTCAAGGCGCTGAGTAACCGCTTCACCCGCTCACCACATCTGCAGGTAGTGGCCATTATCGATGCGCAGCAGCAACCCCTTGGGGTCATCGACCGGGCGCAACTGATGGAGCTGTTCAGCACGCCCTATGGCAGGGCGTTGCACGAGAATTGTCCTGTAGTGAAAGTGATGAACGATAAAGTGCTCCGTGTAGCAGCCTGCACGCCAATCTCTGAAGTGAGTCAACGTCTGACCGCCGAGCACGGCACTGTGGCCCCGCATTTTATCGTGATGCGCGATCAACGCCTGTTAGGCATAGGACACACCAAAGATCTCCTACAACAGATCACAGAACAACGCATCAAGATGGCCAGACATGCCAACCCCTTGAGCGGCTTGCCGGGCAATATTCCCATCCAGGAGGAGTTACAACGCCTTCGTCTGCAGGATCGCGCCTTTTATCTCGCCTATTTCGACCTGTGTCACTTTAAACCCTATAACGATATCTATGGTTTCTGCCGTGGAGATGAGGTGATTCAATCTTTGGCCCTGTACCTGCAACAAATGCTGGGCGATGACCATTTTGTCGGACATGTTGGCGGCGATGATTTTGTGGTGATCAGCACAAGCGATGGCTTTGTCGAGCAATGCCGCAACCTGCTAAACCGCTTCAACGCTAATAAGCAGCAGTTTTATCATCAGGCCGACTGGCAACGTCAGCAGATGATGGCCGAAGACAGACAGGGTCAATTAAAGGCTCATCCCTTAATCAGCCTTTGTGTCGGACTACTGCCGCCGGAAGTCACGCGTTTTTGCGACGAGCAGGGGCTGTCAGCCTACAGCGCAGCGGCAAAAAAACAGGCCAAAGCCACTATCACTGGCTTTAGCCTGTTTACACCTGCGCCCAACGACGCTGCGATCGCCATGTATCGACCGCTTAAGTTTGCTTAACCCATGGGTCAGCGCACTAAAGTTTGGGCTCCACCGACTTTTTCAGCCAGTTGCTCAGCATCTTAGACTCATATCTGAGGGGTCTATCGTTCATGGTGCCAACTGTGTGCATAAAACTCATGTCTCTGAGTTTCTCATCACCAGCGATAATGACTTGATCGCCCTCTAATACCTGATAACTAAAGGTCATTCGCGGCGGGTAGATATCTTCAATAAGGCGAATGTCATTTGGTGTGGCGCCAAAGGTCGGCCTCACATCACCAGCCAAGTCGAGATCAGTCACCACCATTTCCAGTTTTTGGTTGGGCTTAAGTGTTTTTTCTGCCGACTTGTTGAGATTTTTGGTCAAGGTCTCAAACACGCGCAGCTCGTAGCGGGACTGAATATCTCCCACGGCTTTCACATCGCGATAGCTATCCACATCTTGCCAGGTGATCTTAACCACACCCGTCTCGGTAACTGGGTTCTCTTTGGCTTCTTCGGCAGCAAGGTTTAACGACACCAATGCCCCCACCAAGAGTAGAGATTGAAACTTCATAATTACGCCTCCTTAATCGCCCAAGCAAAGGGTCACAGGTTAGGGTTTCCTATTGCCATCAGTGTACAAAAGCTAACCTGAATATAGGCTTAATACAAAATGCTCGCGAGTCTTTTCATCGCCTCGTTACCTTTTGGACAAGTGGGAGGGTCCCTTTTCTCCCGAGCAAACAGGTTTTAACCCTGTTTGTATCAATTTGCTGCGTGCCTGGGGTAAACTCATCAAGTGAATGCTTTACACAAGGTTAATCATGGAAAATCGTACTCCCATTCTCTTTGTCTTCATACTCTTCGCTCTGCTGGCAGGTGTCATCTACTGGATCACTGCAGAAGAAACCCAGCAACAACCCGAAACCTGGTCAGCCTTTGTCTATGCCCATGGCTATAACTCGGGCCGCTACAAAAAAACCGATGACTTTGACGACTATGAAAGTTGTAAGACCTTTGCCATAGAGCAATCTAAAACGCTGGGAGATGTCTTATGGGAATGTGGACTCAGATGCCGCTTCGACAACAGCCGTCAGGGCTTCCAGTGCGATGCCATGCAAAATCACTAACGCCCTCTAAATGGTTGACTGCATTTAGCTAATTGAACAAAAGCTAATCGTTGCTTTTTTGTTCAGCTAAGGTTCAAGAAATCGCCGTTAAAATAGGCGCCACGCAAACGGCAGCGCCCTACCACCAGTGCAACACGGCACAAGCAGGTGCTGATACCGGCAACCATTTAATTTAAGACACCGACTGGAACTAAGAGCATGAGCAAGCTAATCCGTCCAACATTCTCAGGCAGAATTGCCCTATTGGCCACCTTCATCCTGGGATTCGCCTTCATTTCAGGCGCCAACGCCAATGAGTTAACCGACAGCGAACGCGCCGCGGTTGAGCAGCATTACCAGATCCTGGATCAGCATCAGGAAGAGAATGAAAATCAGGTATTAGATACCTTCCAGTCTGATCTCGACGCCCAGTTAGAACAGGCCGAAGAAAAGTTCATGGAAGGCGCCTGTGCCGAGCATGAATTGCAGTTCGACAGCAATACCCAGGTTTGCTTTTAAACCCAGGCTGCTGCGCTGTCACTAAAAAGGAAACAACTGAAACAGCTGAGGGTAAGTCGCCTTCAGCTGTTTTTTCTTATGTGAGAATTTCTTGCCCTGAGGCGTTGCCTGACCCGAGGGCACAAAGGGTAGCTCCTGTCCTGTGCGATCCTCATAGATCTGACCAGCGATCAGGTCATACTCGTCCACAAAAGGATAGGCATAGCCATCTTTCTCCGGCCAAGCTGGTAGCTGCGCCAACTGATCAGGGTCGACCAACACTTTCTCAAACCACTCCTGACCCAGAGAGATCAGGAAACAGCGAAATTCGGCAAAGCCATACTCGCTGTCACAACCTGTCACGATATACGCCGCCCCCCAGAGCGACCACAAATAGGCTCGGCGCATCTGTTGGGAAAAGATCTTGTCAAAAGCCGCAAGCTCTTCGTCACTCAGCAGCATAAGCTTCCCTTTCAAGTCTGCGGCCAGGCTCTCTTGATCTTGCTGCGGCTGACTGCGGGTGACTAACTGCCAAAATTCAATTTCTTTCATGCTCTTCTCATCATAAGGCGTGGCGCTCAGTGGATAACCGCTCACTGCTGTTACCCTATCAACTTGGGCGACATATTACCTTAAGCAAGGCGCCTAGGCAGCATTAGCGGTTAAATTGGGTAAAGCATTGGACTAAGCTGCGCCATTTTTCTACACTGCGGTGCAAATGATTAACCGCACACTAATTAAGATGAATCGACCGACATCCAGCATATTGCTACTGATCGCCCTCTATATTGTCATCGCCATTCTCGCCGGTTGGCGCGCACTGGAAAGCCAGACCTTTGATCTCTTTACGCTAGGAGTAATTCCCGTGTTGATAGGTCTGATAGCCAGAACCGCTTGGGCCAGCCTGGTATTAAAAATCTATATCGGCATTCAGACGCTTGGGTTTACGGCACTGGGCGCCACGGCCATCATCGCCTATCAGATCACTCCAGAAGACGTTAAGGTCGTCGTTCGCGGCCAGGAACTTCCCATCTGGGCTATCGCCATGGTCGTGCTCATACTGCTGAGTTTTCAGTGGTATATGGCCTTCTCTAAGGGGTTAAAGCACTACCTGGCCGCTCCTGTAGATACCGGTGAAAAGGCATAAATTTCAGTCCAACCTCTAAATCCCACCTAGTGGGCCTTACTCAATGGCCCACTTTATTTAGGTAGTTAAATCATCTAAGTCGTCTGACTGACAAAGCCGCTAAGTCCAGATTGCCTTCTTGCCCTAGATGGCAATTAATTTTTTACTGATTTTGACTAAAGCCTCGTATAAGTGCATAAAACCGCTTTCATTATAGGGATGCTTGTGGCATGTTAAGTCCAGCAATTGCAAGTATCTAATGTAATTGGTATTACTAAATCTACGGAAAGAAGAGACTATCCAAATGAATAAAACTGAACTTGTTGCAAAAATAGCGGAAAGCGCTGAACTTACTAAAGCTGAAGCTGCTCGCGCCTTAAAATCTTTCGAAGAAACGGTAGCGGAAGCGATGAAGAACGGCGAAAAAATCTCTATTGTAGGTTTTGGCTCTTTCGAGACCACTAGCCGCGCAGCACGTACAGGCCGCAACCCACAGACGGGCAAAGAAATTCAGATCCCAGCGGCCATAGTACCTAAGTTTAAAGCCGGTAAGACGTTAAAAGACAGCGTAAACTAAATCGCTACTTTTTTACTCGCAAAGAAAAAGCCTCCACTTGGAGGTTTTTTTATGCACTTTTCTAGTGCATTTTATGCATCATTTTTCACCACCTTATTGCTTAAATATGATGCAAACAAAATAACCTCATGAAAAATAACAAATAAATACTTGGCACACTCTTCGCTTTAACTTGTACGCGGCCTGACAATACTCATAACAACAGGCAGAGCCGCTCCCATAGACCAATAAAAGGAATGAGTATGAAACAAGCATTGCGAACCCTTAGCATCCTTGCGGGAACCTTAATGGTTGCCTTACCAGCCAGCGCTAGCGTAACAGGCAACATAGGCGCCACCTCTAACTACTTATGGCGAGGTGCCACACAAACCGGTGACGCCGCCGCAATACAAGGCGGTATCGACTATGAGCATGACAGCGGCCTTTACCTGGGCACCTGGGCCTCTAATGTCGATTTTGGCGACGACACCACCTATGAGATCGATTTCTACGGTGGCTATGCCGGCAGCGTTGGCGAGGACTTTGGTTATGATATCGGCTACCTCTACTACGCCTATCCCGACAGCGATTCGAGCATAGACTTTGGCGAAATTTCCGTGGGCATAAGCTGGAAATGGTTGAGTCTCTCCTATTCCCATGTCGTGAATGCCGATAGCGATGTCGCCTCAGATCCCTATGACGAAAAAGATCTCCAATATATCAATGCTGGCATCAGCTTCCCGATATCAGAGAGCCTGTCGCTAAATGTTCACTATGGTTACTCAAGCGGTGATGTCGTCAATGCTTGGTTCGACACAGACAACTACGCGGACTATTCAGTGTCACTGGATAAAGAAAGCGAATTTGGCACCTTCTCATTCATGGTCAGCGATACCGACCTTGATGATGACGACCCAAAAGTACTGGTGAGCTACAGCTATAGTTTCGATTTGTGATCCAAATTTAGATGAGTTGCCACTAATTTAGCTGGCAACTCACCATCCCCTAAAAAATAAATCTATTAAAAACAGATTATTAACCTAGCCCTCTCGGTTAAACTGCACAGTTTTTATCGTAAACACCGACAAATGCAATTGTGTTAACTCGATCAAACAAAAAACCAAAATCCCCTGCTACTTTTCTCATTAGCGCTCGCTAATGTGCTCTGAACTCAGATGACACCTTGGGAGACCAAAAGGCTAACACTTTGACTCAGTTGACTTTATGTTAAATCGAATCAGTGCTAAGTAGCACCAAATGAATGCTCAAGCACTTTATTTGACGAGGATTTCACTATGGCTCAGTTACTCGATGTTATTCCGAACGATGCTGAAATCGAAGCGATCACAGCACCTAAGAACCCTAAAGCCGCCTGCGAATTACAACACAGACGCGAAGTTAAACGCCGCTTGGAGGAGCTACTCGAAGAGGCGGCGCTAAAACGAGCCATGGGAGGCGACTTCTACTGAACTCCCCCGCAACTGCTCATCAAAGGCTGCATGGGGCCAGGCTCCATGCAGCGGAATCTATTTGCTGCGCGGTAGTGCCCTGAGCGACATGCCATTTGATGCCCTCTGGTTGATCGGTTTCACCCTGGTCGGCATCCTAGTCGCCTCACTGCGCTTCACCAAGCGCCTCGACTAGCATTTTCACTAGCGACAGAGTTCGCAACACAAAAAAAGCGCCCAAGGGCGCTTTTTGTCATATATCAAGGCTAACTCTTAGCGCTTAACTCTTAGCCTCGGCCTCCTGCTGGCGCTTCTTGATGAAGTACTCACGGGTTAACCCGAAGACTACAGGGCTAAGCAGTGCCAAGGCGATCAAGTTAGGGATTGCCATCATGGCATTCAGGGTATCGGCAAGCAGCCATATGAAGTCGAGTGAACTGACAGCCCCTAACGGGACAACTAAGACCCAGATGGCTCTAAACGGCTTCACCGCACGCACACCAAACAGATACTGCACACACTTCTCGCTATAGACGCTCCAGCCCAAGATAGTGGTAAAGGCAAAAATAGAGAGGGCGATAGCCACAATATAATTACCCATAGGTAAAGCATGCGAGAAAGCATAGGAAGTCAGCGCGGCACCATTCTCACCAGAAGTCCAGGCACCGGAGACAACAATCGCCAAGCCCGTAATGGTACACACCACCAGGGTATCGATGAAGGTCCCTAGCATGGCCACTAAGCCCTGAGCGACCGGGTTATTGGTCTGCGCCGCCGCATGGGCAATGGGCGCACTCCCCAAACCCGCCTCGTTAGAGAATACGCCGCGAGCCACACCAAAACGCACCGCCGCCCAAACAGCAGCACCGGCAAAGCCGCCCTGAGCCGCCACTGGATTAAAGGCGCTGTGAACGATAAGCGCGATAGCATCTGGGATCTCTGCCGCATTGACCACAATCACCGACAGTCCTGCGGCGATATAGAATACTGTCATCAGCGGCACCAACTTTCCTGCCACATCGGCGATACGCTTGATACCGCCCATGAGCACGGCGCCCACCAGCACCATAAGTACCACACCAGTGACCCAGGTTGGCACATCAAAATTACTTCTTAGGGCATCGGCGACCGAGTTGGCCTGTACCGTATTGCCGATACCGAAACCAGCGAATGAACCAAACAAAGCAAAGGCGGTTCCCAACCAGGCCCACTTACTACCAAGACCATTCTTGATGTAGTACATGGGGCCACCGATATGATTACCGTTATCGTCGACTTCACGGTATTTCACCGCCAGCACGGCCTCAGCAAATTTGGTCGCCATCCCCACCAAAGCGGTACACCACATCCAGAACAGAGCTCCTGGGCCGCCGATAAAGATGGCAGTCGCCACCCCGGCAATATTACCCGTACCTATGGTGGCCGATAGCGAGGTCATCAAGGCATTGAAAGGGCTGATCTCCCCTTTCATCTGTTTATCTTTATCGGGAATGCGTCCCGACCAGAGCAGCTTAAAGCCTGTCCCCAGTTTAAGAATCGGCATTAACCGCAAGCCAAAAGAGAGAAAGAGACCCACACCTAAGATCATCACGAGCATGGGAGTACCCCATACAAATCCGTTGATCATACTGACAAATTCAGTAATACCTTCCATTCAAACCTCGTCATTTTTATCGTTATTTTGGTGATCTTCGCCACGCTTTGTTGATTACATTCCAGAGTACAACGAAAAGCGTTCAAAATGAAAGCAGCGATTGTTAACGAATTGAAACAGATAGATAGGTAAGACTGAGATAGCAATGTGCCTGGCTAGGCCAGGCACATTGGGGAGAGCTCTATAGATCCTCTAAATTATCCATTAGCTTATAGAAGAATCCGATTGTGCGGCCGAACTCCTTGACCTTGATGCGCTCATTCACACCATGGAAACCGGCAAACTCTTTCAACGAATCCAGTTGTAAGCCAGTAATGGTATAGACATCGGGCGCAAACTTACGCGCTTGAAAATGCTTAGAGTCGGATCCCCCTATCACGAAGAAAGGTGACACAATAAGATCATTTCCATAGATCTGACGTATGGTCTTTTCAAGCTGCTGATAACTCTTACTGGTCGGGTCGGCCACACTGGTTGCAGGAGTTGAAGCCGAAATATCTCTGACCGTAATGCGTTCATCACCTATGGCTTTTTTCACGTGGGCAATAATCACCTCAGGGGTATCACCCGGCATGGGTCTGAAATTTACCACTGCCGTAGCGGAAGGCGGTAAGACATTATCTTTAATGCCAGCATTAAACATGGTCACCGCAATGGTGGTATGCATCATTGCTCGAGTGACCTGCTGGCTCGTCATCTCATCAATGAACTTCTGCTCCAATGGGGTGATCTCGTCATCCTTACCAAAAGCCACTGCCGCATACATTGGCTTCTTCTCTTCACTCAACTCTGGGCCCATGTAGCGATACTGATGTCGTACAGCCTCATGAATACGATAAGGGAACTGAGCGGCCTCCAGCTTGGTGATTGCTTTAGCCAAAATACCGATATTGGACTCTTCAGGCGGCTGAGATGAGTGCCCCCCAATACCATTCATCGCCAGCTCAAGACTGATAAAACCTTTTTGGGCAATCCCAATCAACGCCGTATTGTCTGGAATGCCAGGAAAAATACCCGGCGTTAAAGGCGCCGACTCATCAATGATGAAGGCAAACTTTTTAATACCGCGCTGCTCTAACACATCGGCAATATGCTTGGCACCTTCAGGCCCGCCCACCTCTTCATCTTGACCAAAAACAAAATAAAGGGTGCGTGATGGCTGCCAACCCTCTTTAATTTTCATCTCGGCCGCTTCTAAAATGCCGTGGATCTGATTTTTATCATCTAACACGCCACGGCCCCAGATATAGCCATCTTTTACGGTACCGGCAAAGGGGTCAACCTCCCACTGATCTCGAGACTCGTTCGGAACGGGAACCACATCTTGGTGAGCGTAAAAAAGTGCTGGCGGCAAAGAGGGGTCTTTACCTTTCCAGGTATATAAGAGACTGAAAGGACGAGGTGAACCTAATACCTCGCGCTTGAGGGTCTTATGGACATTGGGATAGGAGGTTTCTAAGAACGTGTGATAATCACTAAAGGCTTTCTCATCGAAATCATTTCTGTCTTGATTCGAGATAGTTCGAAACTGTACCGCTTTCGATAATCGCTCGATCGCTGGCTCAAGCTCAACCTTCACCGATATCTGCTCCACTCCTTTCATCTGCATCGATGAAAAATCGGCTTTTTCAGCCGCCGCAACCGACATACTGGTACTTACTACAGCCACCTGAACAACAGTCGCCATATACTTCAAATATTTTGTCATAATCACTTTCCTTAATGAACAAACAACAAATTTATTCTATTTACCTTTTTATATAGGGAGATCCCCCTACCAATTCAGCGCCACACCATAACTAGCTGCTTTATATAAAATCATCCAAGAGACAGAGTTACTTCAGCCCTCTCAAATCTAGGACCCATAGACTTAATAAGCAATCTTTTTAAATAATAAATTTTTCACACATTAAGCTAAAACATTAGAGTTAAAAAGATTTCAATAAAAATAGTCGCTAAAATTACAAATTTATTTTTTATCAATTAATTAAAGGCATATAACATTTTTAATCCGCTAGTCCCATCGAACTCCAAAAAATTGAAATCAGCGCGGGAGAGCAGCCTTACGTTGCAACTGGCGTCGCATCGCCTGAGTCGTGGGGTATTGCGGCAATATCAACCAACACACCAAATAAGCTAAGACAGGAAGGAAAAAGAATAGACTCATTAAGACAAAAGTGACACGCAGTCCGTTGACTCGCCAACCGAAATAGTCAGCCAACCCAGCGCACACGCCGGCGACAACGCCCTTCTCACCCCGGGTTAAAATCTTGATCTTTTCTAAGTCTTTCATAAAAATCCCTTTTTAATTCAGATTGCTATTGACAAACAATTAGTGTCGAACCTAGAGTCACTATAACCAAATTCTCTTGATTTTGTTACACCAAGAGTCTAAGTCTTGGTATATGAGCTCTTAAACTATTTCCACAGTCACTAGAATATTCAATACAGCCAAAGCTTTACATTCCAAGGCTAGCGCCTCGGCAACCCCACGCTAATCAACGCGGTCAGCCCCAGCAACACAGTTGAGATCCACAGGCAAGCCCCCAGTCCATAGGCCTGATACACCCAGCCCGACAGTATCGTCCCCAGCAGACGCCCCATAGCATTGGCCATGTAATAGAAGCCCACATCCAAGGAGACGCCATCGTCACAGGCATAGCTCACAATAAGGTAACTATGCAGAGAAGAGTTGATGGCAAACAGGGCGCCAAACAACATCAGCCCCACTAAGAGTATGCCTTGATTAGCGTCAGGGGATGCTGCCGCCAGCTCACCACTCATCAAATAAGCGATCAGCGCTGGAATTAAGGTAAGAACACTGGCCCACCACATGGCACTGCGACCGTCCGGCACCACACCGCTGGCTCTTCCGGTGATCTTAGGGGCGATGCTTTGCACCGCACCATAACCGATAATCCACAGGGCCAGAAAACCGCCCACCTGATAGTGATCCCAGCCGAACTGACTGGCAAGATAGACGGGCAGCGCCACCACAAACCAGACATCACGGGCGGCAAACAGGCACATACGCGCCGCTGACAATATATTGATTGAACGGCTCTTTGAAAAAATCTCGGTAAATTTAGGCTTATTTTTCGCCTTGCCCAGATCTTGTTTGAGCTTGATAACACTAACTAGCCAGACGACACAGAGCAGGGCCGCCATCAAACCTATCGCCCCCTTAAAGCCCATCAGGGCAAGCAAGGCGCCACCGAGGAAGAAGCCCGCCCCTTTAAGGGCATTTTTAGAGCCGGTCAACACGGCGATATACTTGTACAGCCTGCCCTCTTCCCCCTTGGCTACCAGCATCTTCACACTGCTCTTGGCACTCATCTTATTGAGATCTTTGGCAATGCCCGACAACGCCTGGGCCGCCATCACCCAAGGCACGACAAGCCAGCTACTTGGCACCAACAACATAGCCAACGCCACCACCTGCAGCCCTAGGCCGATATTCATGGTGCGATTGAGTCCAAGGCGAGCCCCCAGATAGCCGCCCACCAGGTTGGTGACCACACCGAAGATCTCATAGAAGAGAAACAGCATGGCAATCGACAAAGGCGAATAGCCAAGCTGGTGAAAATGGAGCACCACCAGCATGCGCAGCGCGCCGTCAGTAAGAGTGAAGGCCCAATAGTTGCCCGTCACCAAGAGATACTGGCGCATCTCGCTTGGCAGGGCGCGCAGGCTGGCAAGCATAATATTAGGCCTTATCCATACGGCCGACCATACGCGCCAATTCGGCGGTGCGGTTAGCATAGCCCCACTCGTTGTCGTACCAAACGTAAAGCTTAAGCTGAGTGCCGTTGATCACCATGGTCGACAGGGCATCGATTATGCTGGAGCGGGGATCTGTCTTGTAATCCACCGAGACCAGCGGGCGCTCCTCGTAGCCGAGAATGTCCTGCAGCTCACCGGCTGCAGCCGCCTTAAACAGGGCGTTAACCTCCTGTTCGGTGACAGGGCGTTGCATCTCGAACACACAGTCCGTAATCGAAGCGTTGGCCAGAGGCACACGCACCGCATGACCGTTCAGCTTACCCTTAAGCTCAGGGAAGATGTGGGTGATGGCGGTGGCCGAGCCCGTGGTGGTCGGGATCAACGACTGACCGCAGGCGCGGGCGCGGCGCAGATCCTTATGGGGCGCATCTAAGATAGTCTGGGTATTGGTGATGTCATGAATCGTGGTCATGGAGCCATGCTTGATACCTATCTGCTCATGAAGCACCTTCACCACAGGCGCTAGGCAGTTGGTGGTGCAAGAGGCCGCCGTGACTATGGGGTATTTATCCTTGTCATACAGATGATGGTTAACCCCCATGACGATGTTGAGCACGCCTTCCTCTTTCACTGGCGCGGTCACCACTACACGCTTCACCCCTTGGTCGAGATAGGCTTGCAGCAGCGCCTTAGATTTCATCACCCCTGAGGCCTCGATCACCAGATCGCAGCCAGACCAGTCGGTATCGCCGATGGCGCGGTTGGCACTGGTATCGATACGCTTATCACCTATCACTATCTGCTCGCCTTCGGCGACTGCCTCATGGGCCCAGCGACCATGTATAGAATCGAAAGTCAGCAGATGCGCCAGCGTAGCGGCATCACCCGCCGGATCGTTGATCTGCACAAACTCGATATCGTCCCACTCCCAGGCGGCGCGCAGCGCCAGGCGTCCCATACGGCCAAAGCCGTTAATTCCCACTTTGATTGTCATCTTATCGTCCTATGCTTTAGATTCGCTGTTTCTGTTGCGGCTTAGGCCTTGCCCAGACCGCGTAAATAATTGGATTTATCCCGATTAACAAAAGCCACTAGGGAAAGCATTACTGGCACCTCCACTAATACGCCTACCACAGTCGCCAGCGCCGCTCCTGAATGCAGACCAAACAGTGAGATAGCCACGGCTACCGCCAGCTCGAAGAAATTAGAGGTGGCGATCATACAGGCGGGCGCCGCTACATCCTGCTCTAGCTTCAATCGTTTGGCCGCCAGATAGGCGATAAAGAAGATGCCATAGGTCTGAATCAGCAAAGGAATGGCGATCAGCAAGATATTTTGCGGCTGTTCCAATATAGTATTGGCCTGCAGGCCAAACAGCAGCACAACTGTGGCCAGCAGGCCCAAGATAGACCAGGGCTTGAGGCGGGCGACAAAGGCCTCAACACTCAGAAGATGGCCCTTTTTATTTAATGCCCTGCGCGTCACAATACCCGCCACCAGCGGCAGCACCACATAGAGCACCACAGAGATCAACAGGGTCTGCCAGGGCACCTGAATATCACTCACCCCCAAAAGGAAGGCACAGATAGGCGCGAAGGCAAACACCATGATGATGTCGTTCACCGATACTTGCACCAGAGTGTAGTTAGGATTGCCCTTGGTGAGCTGACTCCAGACAAACACCATAGCAGTACAGGGCGCAACGCCCAGTAAGATCATGCCGGCGATATACTCGCTGGCGGTTTGCGCATCCACCCAGGAGGCAAACAGCACACGGAAGAAGAGCCAACCTAGCAGTGCCATGGTAAAGGGCTTAATCAGCCAGTTCACCACCAGAGTCAGCAACAAGCCCTTAGGACGCTTGCCCACATCTTTTACTGCCGAGAAATCGATCTGCACCATCATGGGGTAGATCATTACCCAGATAAGCACAGCTATTAGCAGATTGACACTGGCATACTCAAAAGAAGCGATCTGAGCAAACTGCTCCGGCAACAGATAACCCAAGGCAACCCCTGCAACTATGGCCAGCCCCACCCAGACACTCAGAAAACGTTCAAATAATCCCATGGCTCTATCCTTTACAACAAACTTGTACCCGCTCGGGGCGCTGCCCCATCTCACCCAGACGCGCCTTGGCCTGCTCCAGTAGCTCGGCATTGCCCGCCAGCGTCCTTTCGATCACCTCCGCCGCCCAGACAGGCAATTCGGGATTGATCCGGTAGAACACCCATTGTCCCTGACGGCGATCACTCAGCAGCTCAGCCTTACGCAGCTGTGCTAAGTGGCGCGAAACCTTTGGCTGACTCTCGTCCAGTGCCGCCATTAACTCACACACACACAGCTCACCCTCAGCCTTAATCAGCAGCAGGCTGAGCAGACGTGTTTCATCGGAAAGGGCTTTAAAGATTGCGACGGCCATTGGCTTGTTACTCTCAAAAATATGGGCGCTTGAACATATGGATAAGCATATATATGAATTTTCATATATACAAGTTCTCTTGTGTGCTGCAAACATAAAAAAAGCGAACCGGTTAAGGTTCGCTTTCTTTCAATTAGGTATCGCTAAGTCAGGTAACGCTGAGTTAGGCAAAGCCCTCAGGATCAATTACCGGCAATCTTCATCTCATCGAGCAAAATGGCACCGGTACGGATAGAGGAACGCAGATCTCGCTCTTTGCCCACGGCCACCATGCTGCGGTACATCTCTTTAAGGTTTCCGGCAATGGTGATCTCTTCGACCGGATAGAGGATCTCGCCCTTCTCCACATAGAAACCCGCTGCGCCGCGTGAGTAATCACCGGTCACGCCATTCACGCCTTGCCCCATCACCTCTGTGACGATAAGGCCTGTATCCATCTGCTTCACTAGCTCATCGAAGGTCTGTCCGGTATGAGATAGCGTCCAGTTGTAGATACCACCGGCATGGCCTGTGTTAATCAGGCCTAACTTACGCGCCGAATAGCTGGTCAGCAAATAAGTGGAGAGGATTCCGCTATCGATGATGTTGCGATCTATGGTGGCCACCCCTTCGCTATCATAACAGGCACTGGCCAGTGCGCCCTTGAGGTGTGGCTGCTCAGCAATCGAAAACCACTCGGGGAAGATCTGGGTATCTATGGCATCGAGTAGGAAGCTCGACTTGCGATACAGGCTGCTACCACTGATGGCCCCCACCAGATGTCCCATCAGGCCGGTCGCTACGTCAGGTGCAAACAGAATAGGTAACTTGGTAGTCGCTATCTTACGCGCCCCTAGGCGACTCAGGGTCTTCTGGGCAGCCTTCAGGCCCACCGCCTCTGGCGTCCAAAGGTCGCTGAAATTGCGAGCCACCGTATAGTCATAGTCACGCTGCATATGGCCATCTTGCTCGCCGATCACGACACAGCTCAGGCTGTAGCGCGAACTGACATAACCGTTTAAGAAACCATGGCTGTTGCCATACACCTTGGCACCTGTATGGGCGTTGGCACTGGCACCATCGGAATTTTTAATACGCACATCGCTATCTAACGCAGCAGCTTCGGCGCTCGCCGCCAAGGCTTCTAACTCGGCCGGCGTGGTCTCGTGGGGATAGTAGAGCTCGAGATCTTCGATCTGCTTAGCCATCAGCTCGGCATCGGCCAGGCCGTTGAAGGGGTCTTCCGAAGTGAAGCGCGCGATATCATCCGCGGCCTTTACGGCACGGCGAATGGCCTCTGGGCTCAGATCTGAGGTGGAAGAGCTACCCTTGCACCCATCTCTAAACAAGGTGATCCCCAACGCACCATCTTTATTAAACTCAACGGTCTCTACCTCTTTCAAGCGTGTCGAGACTGAGAGCCCCTGCTGCTTGCTGATGGCCACTTCGGCCCCCGAGGTGCCTAATTTGGCAGCATATTCCAATGCCATAGACACGGCGTCTTTCAATGAATTCAATTCGGTTTCGATGCTAGGAGAAGGCACAAATCTACTCTTTTGTTGTCAATCGTGGCCGTAGCATAGCAAACCCGCTGGGCTTTCACATTAAATAACTGAGTCGTTTCGTAGGCGATATTGGCCGGAAATGTTATGATTAGCGTAGTTATGGCTTGGACCCAAGAGATTTTTTTGAATATGAATATTGTTGGTGACTCAGAACACTTTAAACAGCCCTTCGATCATGACGATGATTACGTCAGCAGAGCCGATATAAAGCGCGAGATCGCCGTTTACCAGGAACTAGGTAAGCAGCTAGTTGCCCTCAGCAAGAGCCAGCTCAAGAAACTAGAGCTGGATGAATTACTTCATGACAACATCTTGAAGGCCAAGACGATTCGCATCAACAGCGAGGCCCATCGCCGTCAACTGCATTATGTTGGTAAGCTGATGCGTAACGTCGATATCGAAGAAGTGCAGGCCAAGTTGAAAAACGTGCTCAATCAAAATCGCAACGAAAGCTCCAAGCTCAATGTTGCCGAGAAGCACAAAGATCAACTGCTAAGTGGCGGTGATGATGCCATTCAGGCCCTGCTTGAACAGTATCCTAACCTTGAGCGCCAGAAGCTTCGCCAACTGGTGAGGCAGGCCAACAAGGAGCTATCTAAGCAACCTGAACAAGCCTCTAAATCCGCAACAGAACTGGTCAAGTATCTGCGCGCCGAGACCGCCGAATAAGCCTGTGCCTCGCCGAAACAGCCCGCCACTAGTGCGGGCTTTTTGTTGCCTTAAGCCTAATGCGCATCCCCAGATAGGCCAGCAGAAGGTAGAACAGGGCCAACACCCACAACTGCCACCACATGGGGGCGATATCACTCCAGTCTGCACCCATCTGATTAAGCTGTAACATCCCCTTAATGGTCACCACACCAGGGATCAGCTGTGATACGGCCTGCAATGGCACGGGGATCAACTCCACCGGCCAGACAAAGCCCGACGCAAACAGGATCGGCATAGAGATAAGCAGTGCCACCTGTGTCGGCAGATCCCGTCGAACAAACAGGCTGCTGTAGGCGACACCTGCCAGACTGGTCGACAGAATAAAGGGCAGCAGAAACAAACACACTTGCCCGAGTTCGCCCTGTACTCCCACCTGATACCAGTAATGGCAAAAGCCTATGTAGAAGGCAGTAAAAATACTGTAGATAACCGAAAAGGTCGCCACCCTAGCACACAGAAGCTGGCCTAAGCTTACCTGATTCCAATAGCCCTTGCGCTGCCATTGGCCTGCCCCGAGGATCCCAGTACCGATTAACAAGGTCTGGTGCAGCACTAGCAAGAGCACGCCGGGCACCACATAGGAGGTATAACCCAAACTCGGGTTGAAGGCTGGCACACTGTTAAGGTGGATAGGATCCAGCTCAAGCTGTACCTGCTTGGCCGTCTCTCCCATGGCAAGTAGACCGGTAAACTGTATATATTTACCCGCTTCTATGCCGACCGAAACCAGCCCTTCTAGAATGGCCGAGTAGACCAGAAAATAGTTGGCGTCGCCGCCATAAGCTAAGGTAACGCCTTGCTGGCGCAGCAGATTGTGACGGAATCCTTCAGGGATAACCAGATAACCATGAGCCTCCCCGGCATTGACGGCCGCCTGCGCTTGGGTCAAGTTAGCCACATGAGCGACGACATCAAGTTTAGGACTCGCCTGCGCGTGACGAATCACCAAGCGACTCAAGGTGGAATTATCACCATCGACCACGACAATTTGCTGCTTTGTTGGTACCTCATTGAGATAAGGCAAAGGGTAGAGCACGGAATAAAAAAGCACACCACCAAACAAAGTAATAGCAATAGCCTTGTCTGAGACTATGGCCTTGAACTCCTCAAACATCAGGCTGAAAAAGTTCATCCCTGCACCTCCGCCATCTGCTCTTTAGCCTGGTCTCGACGGATCTTTGTCAGTAACAAGGCTATCACGGGGATCAGCAGCAAAAAGCCCCAATAGCTAAAGAGTTGCAGCAATAACGCGTCAATGCCTTGGTCATAGGCGATCACACCGATATGGGTATCGACATAGTGACTGGAAGGCATGATCTTCCGCCACCACTGAGCCAACATAGGCATCTCATGGGTGGGGAAAGTGACGCCCATAAAGGCAAATGATGGCGCAAACAGAGCGGTGCAGAGACTGATCACCCTTGCACCGTCCTGCAGCACAGCAAAAATGGTCAACACGATCAACCATACCACTAGCAACATCATCACCTGTGCGGCAAACAACTGACCCAGACCACTGCTTAGCGGCAGGCCGAGATAACCATAGAGCCAAGCATATATCACCCCCATCTGTAACATCAGCAGCGGCGTATAAACCAGCACCTTAGCCCAAAGCACCTTGTAAGTACCTAAGGCAAACCACTCGGGCAAGGTATTGTGTCTTAGCTCATCAGACAAAGCATTGGCAAACACCAACATGGCCACTATCTGCACCAAGGCGATCAAAATAGGTGGTACCAGGAAGGCGACATAGTTGTTATTGGCGTTGTAGAGTGCACTGCTCTGAGTCTTTATCATGTTCAGATTGATATTGGCCTGCTCGGGGGACACGCCAGAGGCCAGCATTTTCAGTCTTGCCTTCTGTTTAAGACCGTCGGCCAGGCTCATCTGTATCTGACTGGAGAGCAATTTTCCCACCAGTAAAAACTGGGCGTTGTAACGAATATCTATCGTGGGTTGATGGCCAAGCACTAGCTTACGGTTAAGCTGAAATGGCAATATCATCACGGCATAGACATCGGCCTTCTCCATAGCCGCTTGGGCTTGACCTATATCTTGATAAATAATGGGTTTAACAACCGAATTGGCCGCTAACTGACGTACCAGCATACGGCTTAGCTGACTCTGATCCTGATCCACAACCGCCACTGGCAGTGCGGTCGGCAATCCTGCGCTAAACAACCACCAAAGCACTAGCGTGCCCAGCAGAGGCAGATAGCTGACCAGGGCGAGTTGCCAGGGCGACTGCCATAGTCGCCTGAGCTCTCGCTTTATAAGATTGACCATGGAAGCCAAGGCTTAAGGCACCAGTAAGCTGGTCATACCCACCCTTAAGTCGGCAATGGGCTCCATTGGTCTTAGCTCCATCTCGAAGGTGCGCATATCAAAGTCGTGGCCACTCTCGGTAGAGCGCCAGGTGGCAAAGTGTCCCATGACGCTAATGTGCGCCACTTTAAAGGGAAAACGTTGGCCGAGCGCAGGGAGCTCCACCTCTAGCGTATCGCCTACCTTAAAGTCTTTAAGCTGATCTTCTCGAACCTGGAACACTGCCCAGGCATCCTGCATGTCGATCACACTCACCACAGGAAAACCGCTAGGCGCCAGTTCGCCAGCTTGCAGAAGCACCTCGCTAACCTCACCCGATTTAGGCGAGCGCATTTGACTGTCAGCCAAGATGGCACTGACCTCTTTAACGGCCCCTTCGGCCATGCGGGCATTACCCTCGGCCGCCGCCTTGGTTTCTTCACGGGCTCCCTCTTCCGCCATCTGATACATGGCATAGGCCGCCTGCTCGGTATACTTGGCTGCCTGCCACTGGGTAAAGGCTTCATCACGCTTTTGACGCGCCAGCACACCCTCACTGAACAGGGCTTCTACCCGGTTATAGGTGGTCTCGGCCAAGGTGGCCGCCGCTTTTGCCTTTAACCACTGCTCTCTCGCCGCCGATACCTGTTGTTTACGGGCGCCATTATCCGCCTCTTGCTGCAACGCCTTGGCGGCATCACGCCCCCCTTGTGCCTGCATTAACTTGGCATTGAGTTCAGGACTGTCGATAGCAAACAGTAGATCGCCTTCGGCCACCTGGTCACCTCGGCGAACCATGACCTGAGCAACCCGCCCGGGCACCTTGGAGGAAACATTATATTCTCTGGCCTCGATCTGTCCCTGCAAACGCGTGACCTTAGGAGTGTGAGCCAAATGGAGTCCATAGGCCAAGATGACAATCAAGGCGACTAGGGCTACAAGGGCTAAGATTCTGTTAGTGCGCATCTGCTCTCTCCTGGGCGGTGCGTGAACGACCGATAAATTCATCTAACTGACCGCTGATGGCCATCAATCTGGCGTAGGCCTGTACATAACGGTACTGAGCAGCCAACTGCTGGGTCTGCACTCCGCTTAGCTTAAGCTCGGCATCCACCTTCTCAATCGACGTAGACAGTCCCTGACTGAAGGCGAGATCCCGCAGGCGTTTGTTTTCCTTAGCGAGAGACAAGGAGAGGTTTAACGACTCTGTCTCCTCTCTAGCCTGCTGCAGCTGACGATAGCTCTGATCCAGCAAGAGACTGAGATCTTGCTGAGTCTGGGCCTTGGTATAACGCGCCTGCAACAGGGCGCTACGGGCGGCCTCGACCTTACCACTGCGACCGTCGCGACTGATAAGCGGAATCTTCACCCCAACGCCGACCATCCAGTCAGGCTCCATCTTGGCTAGCAGGGAATCGTCTTCATACAGGGTATAGTTGCCGTAAAGAAAGACGGTAGGGTAATAGCTGCCCTTTTCCACATCGATAAGGCCATTGGCCTGAAGCTCTTTAGCCTCCAGCAACTTAAGGGCCGGATGGCTAGAAAGCGTCAGTTGACTCAGCTGACCCATAGAAGGCGGAGTTTGCAGAAGAAACAACTTAGAGACAGTATCGACATTGGGCTGATGCAACATGCGTGACAGGGCAATCTGACTCATCTCCAGCTGACGTTGGGCGCTGGCATAATCCACTCTGGCATTTTCCAATGCCACCTGAGCGTTAAGACGCTCCACCTTGGCGATCTGTCCCTGCTGCTCGAGCTTAACGGCATGATCGGCATGCTCGGTCAGTGCATCGACCAGCTGGCTTCTTGTCGCCATCAGGGCATGGCTTACCGCCACACCATAGTATCTGTCCACCAGCTGGACGAAGAGATCCCGCGTCGATAGCTGATGTTGCTGCTCCTTCTCGGCCACCTGAGCCTCATGTATGCCCTGGGCGGCGCTGATACGACCACCTGTATAGATGGGCCACATCGCCTGCAAGCTAGAGCGGAAGATATCTTGCTCGGTAAAAGGAGTGATAAACAGTGAGCCGGGAATCGCCCCCAAGGCAGCGCCAAGGGCTGGGGGTAAACTTGCAGGATCGAGAGTCGCTAAGGGATTGAGATCCCTTAAGTCCAGTTCTAGTGGCTTCTCCAAGCGTGTATAGCTGCCATTAATCGACAGCGAGGGCAGATTAAGGTCATCCCCAGCGTCTTTCTCCGCCAGGGCACGATTAACCTCTTGCTGACTGGCCTGCAGCTTATCACTCACCTGCAATAGCTGCTGCCACGCCTCGCCAAAGGCAAGCTCTTGGCCATGAGCGGCCTGCGCCCCCAGGACCACCAAGGACAGCCAGATCGTATACAAATATTTCATTAATACCTCTAGAGTTATTACTCTATTTCCTTGGCGAATGTTAACACCCTAAGGGAGTGTTGAAAAGATGACCTGGCAATTAAGGGCAAAAACCCTCATCAATCGCGGCGTCTCAGCAGACACGCCGCAGCCACTTGCTAGGCCGTTCCCCCCACTGTCAGCCTGTCGAGCTTCAGGCTCGGCTGACCCACTCCTACGGGCACACTTTGCCCATCTTTGCCACAGACACCAACGCCCTTATCGAGCGCCAAGTCGTTACCCACCATAGAGATCTGCCCCATGGCCTCAGGGCCGTTACCGATCAGGGTCGCTCCCTTGATCGCCTGGGTGATCTCGCCCTTCTCGATAAGATAGGCTTCTGATGCCGAGAAGACAAACTTGCCAGAGGTGATATCCACCTGCCCACCGCCAAAGTTAGGGGCGTAGATCCCCTTATCCACCGACTTGATGATATCTTCAGGTGAGCTGTCGCCCGCTTCCATATAAGTATTGGTCATGCGTGGCATCGGCAGGTGCGCATAAGACTCACGGCGACCATTACCCGTAGATGCCTGACCCATGAGACGGCCGTTGAGCTTATCTTGCATATAGCCTTTCAAGATGCCGTTTTCGATCAATACCGTCTTTTGTGTTAGCACGCCTTCGTCGTCTATGCTCAGCGAACCGCGGCGATTAACCAGGGTACCGTCATCGACAACGGTGACCAAACTAGAGGCGACTTGCTGTCCGACAAGACCGCTAAAGGCACTGCTGCCCTTACGGTTAAAGTCACCTTCCAGGCCATGGCCCACGGCCTCATGCAATAAGACACCTGGCCAGCCTGCACCTAATACGACTGGCATCTCACCTGCTGGTGCATCGATAGCCGTCAGGTTAACAGAAGCTTGGCGCACCGCTTCGCGGGCAAAGGCAAAACAGCTTGGCAAACCATCGTCGCCCGACTCGAAAAAGACTTGATAATCATGACGGCCACCGCCGCCGCTGGCGCCGCGCTCACGCTTGCCATCTTGCTCTAGCACTACGCTACAATTAAAACGCACGAGCGGACGAATATCGGCTGCCAGCGTACCGTCGCTCGCCGCCACTAAAATTTCCTCATGTACGCCTGATAAGCTGATCACCACCTGGATGATGCGTGTATCTAAGCTACGCACATAGGCATCGGCCTGCTTAAGCAGCTCGATCTTCTTGACCTCTTCCATGGCGGCAATGGGATCGGCACTCTGATACAAAGGCGTCGCCTTTTGTTGCTTCCAGGCCTGAACACGGCCACTATTACCCGCCATGGAGATGCCGCGAGCCGCTTCGACTGCTGCGCTCAGCGCCACTGGCGTGATCTCATCGGCATAGGCAAAACCTGTCTTCTCGCCACTGATCGCACGCACGCCCACACCGCGCTCGATATGAAAGCTGCCCTCTTTAACTATGCCATCTTCTAACACCCAAGACTCATGACGGCTTCCCTGAAAATAGAGATCGGAAAAATCCACCTGATGCTGATGAATGCTATTGATATAGCCTTGCAACTGATCCAGCGACAATCCATCTTGCAAAAGGCTCTGTTCTACTTGGGTTAAAAATGGCATTAATTCTCTCTCTTTGAAGCGCTACATGGCGCTATTTTATAGTCTCTTTCTGGCGGGCCGCTTGCAATGTCGGCGCTGCAAAACGATTATGTTCAACCACAGGTATGTTACGGCGGATCTTTTCGATAGCGTCTAAGCTTATCTCTGTCGACAACCAGCCACATCCCTCAGGTTTTACCGCGACCAGTTCGCCCCAAGGGTCGATGACACAAGAATGTCCCCAGGTCTCACGCCGCCCTTGATTATGCTCGCCCCACTGGGCAGCGGCCAATACAAAACATTGAGTTTCAATCGCTCTCGCCTGCAGCAAGGGTAACCAGTGGACGCGTCCGGTCACTCGTGTAAAGGCCGCCGGTAGAACGATGATCTCTGCACCTTGCAGCCGCATGGCACGAAACAGATCGGCAAATCGAATGTCATAGCATATCGCCATCCCGACCTTACCGAAAGGCGTATCGACCACGGTTATGTTTTCACCGGGACAAAAGGTATCACTTTCTCGGTAGGATTTAGTGCCATCATCGACGTCAACATCAAACAGATGCAACTTGTCATAATGGCCCAGAGTCTCCCCTTTGTCGTTAAACAGGTAACTACGGCTATAGACTCGTCCGTCATCGGCTAAGATGGGAATGGTTCCGGCCACTAAATAGATGCCATATTGCTTCGCCATCGCGGCCAGCGCCTGTTTCAACTCACTCGCTGCATCATCACCGGCATGGGCCAACTGCTGGCTCTCGTGGCCGCCAAACAGTAAACAGCACTCGGGCAACACCACCAGATGTGGCGCCTCCCCTATAGTTAATGCGTCAAGCTGCTCGCGAATAAAGCTGAGGTTCTCCTCGACATCGCGACCACTCTGACATTGTAATAAGCTGACCTGCATCGACCGACTCCTTCTGCACTGGCTTGTCTTGTGACTCTGGCTTACTTGGCATTTCCTGCGACTTGGGCATTTCCTGCTGAGGACGGTTTTCCTTAAAGTCTGGCATAGCTTCAACAGCAGGCTTGGGGATCTCAACGCCTGAAGGCATCACCTGCTCAATAGGCTCTGACTTTAACTCAGGCTCAGGCTGTGAGTCTGGTTGTAACTCTGGTTGTGACTCTGGTTGTAGCTCTGGCTGCGCCGGTTGACGTGGCAAGACAGACTCAGGGATCTCTATCTCCTTGCTCTTACGCTCCAATTCTTCAAGCTTAGGCTCTGACATGGTACCTGTCAGCCTGAAACGGATTTCAGAGATCACTTCGATCACCGGCTCTAACACCTTGGTTAAGGCAAAGGCGCCTAAGCCGAGCGTCCAACCACCTGTGCTGAGTAGCACTACTGTCGGCACGCTAGAAGCAAGTTGGGGCACGAAGCGTATGTCATAGTTAAGGCTTTCTGTGGTGAGGTCGGTATAGCCCCGCACCTTCATATTGCCAGCCACGGCGTCCATTTCAGAATCTGTAGTTTTCACTACGCCGTTGTCCAGTTTCAAGGTACCTGTAAAGGAGTTGAAGTAAAGCCCCTTACCAAACACATCCGAGAAATCCAGCGACAACTTACGCAGCAAGGAATCCAGACTGAACAGAGAGAAGATACGCGCGCCCTTATCGCTCACCTCAGACAGATGGCCTTTGCCCAACTTATAGTTTATCTGGCCATTTAAGGTTTCGAGCGAGAATGCATATGGGGCACCATGCCAAGCAAGCTGGGCCTGCAGATCCAGCGGCGCTTCCTTGAGGCCAGGGTCTATCCCTAAACGCTCTGACACCTCGTCAAACTGCTTGGCATTAAGATCGAATTGTAACTCGGTCAAATTCTGCCCTTCGCTGTTCGACCAGGCTCCCTTGCCTTTAAGTGTGATCCCAGGCGTGGTGAGGGTCAGCGTCTGGATCTGATAATCGCCATTGTTTGGCGTTGCCTGCAACACTAGATGCCCAAGCGACTTACCATAGGCACTAAACTGATCAACATCCACCGCCAAGGGGGGCAGATGATTGAGCACCTCATGATTGCTAACCGCTTCGGCATCCGGTGTCTCACTCAGGGGCGTCAAATTAAAGCGGCTGGCCACCAGCTTAAGCCCTTGTGTCGACCAATCTGGGTAAAAGTCCACCCGACCGCTAAACTCCTGGGCATTCCCCTCAAACCGCCAACCATGTTCTGTGGGATAAGCCTCCAGGTTCAGCTCGCTAAGTGGTTGACCATAAAGATTGAGCTGCTGTATCTGTCCCTCTACCGAGATCAGCGGCGGGAAGAAGCCATTCGATTCAACTTCGGCAACTGTGTCTATCATGGGCGTCTCAGATGACTGCTCAGCTAGCACCTGACGCATGGCCAGATCCAATGATGACTCGAGCTGCTGCTTACCCATAAAACCCTTGATGATCGGCAACCAAGGCCCAAACTCGGTATTAGGCATATCCAGTTGCAGATGTCCTGCCTGACGCTTTAGCTGATCGCCCGGCTTAAACAGGCGTCCCAGCAGTAGATCGAAATGAGCCAGGTGATCCCCGGACTGCTCATCGAATCCCCCCCAAAACTCCATCTGATCGCCAAGCTTTGCCCCTAAAGAAGCCTGCTTGTTGTCACCAATCAGCTCGAAGGAAAGCGCCCTCTTACTGTCGGCGGCCTTAGCAAACTTACCCGGCAGGCTAAGCTCCACGCCCTGCATGTCGCTCTTTACTTGTGCCTGAATACGGTAACCCAGCTCATCAAAGATCAGCGTCATCGCTCCCTGCCAGTCCAATTGTCCTTGGTAATAATCGCTTAGTGGATTATTGAGGGCATCGGGCAACTGTTGCAGATCCCACAGCCCCTGCATATCCAGGTTAAGGCCATAATGCTTATTGCTCCTACCGGTATCAAAGGTAAAAGTCACCGGCTGTTCAAATAATTGGGCCTTGATCCCCTCACCCGTCACAACCTCATTGGCAAAATAAACCTCACCACTAACACCCGCGAGCTGCACACCCGGCTCACTGATATACACAGGGGTATCGTCAAATGTCACCTGACCGAGAATCTGCTCCTTCCCCCCTTGATACAAAGGGATCGTGAGATCCAGTTTACCCGAGACCTCGCCCTGCACCTGTACCACTTTAAGGGTGGCTCCCACCGTTTTAGCCAGCGGCGAGCGCAGCAACACCTGCTTGGCGGCTTCGCCTTGAGTACGAAGATCCGCCTTAACCGTCAGCAGGCTCTGATGATTCATGCGTGGAATCGCCACATGAGCGCCATCGGCCGGGACGTCCATTAACATCCCCTTGTTGACCCAGATATCCATGGCGGCATTTTCAAACAGGGCATCAAGACTAAGCTGAGTCACCTCAGGCCAAGTCGGCTGAAACTCATAGCGCGCCTGTTCTAAAGTGAAACCGGCCTGAAATACACCTGTGTTGTCGTCATAAGGGAAATGACTCAAGGGGCCATTCCATACCACCTTGGCATTCTGGCTCTGTCCGGCCTTAAGGGCGCCACTAAGATAGGCAATGAGCGAGGCGCTCATGCCACGCTTGGGAAAATAATATCTGGCTCTGGCGGCATCTTTAATCTGCACATCGGCCAGCAGGTTCAAACTTGCCTCATCGGCAAAGCTGAACTGCATGGCAGCATCCAGATCTAAATCATCATTGTAAAAATGCAGCTTAGGTGCAAAGAGGGCGGCTTGGCTTAGGGCATATTTGACCGTAAAAGCGTCCCCCGCCAGCGACAAAGGCTCCTCGAAACCTCCGTTGAAATCCAATAAATATTGTTGCTCTGGTGCAGACAGATAGAGGTTATCGCCCTGTATGCCGAGAGTCAGATCGATAGGCTCAGATCCTGGAATCGCTTTAACCCCTTGCCAGGAGACCTGCGCTAACTGAGCCGACAGGGCAAAGCCTTCCTGTGTGTTATAACCAAACTTAAGTTGCTTGATATTTCCCTTGGGCTGCATCGTCTGCCAGTGATTAAGAGCGTTTAATTCCATGGCTGGCACGAGTGGCAATAGCGGAGGTAACATCTGCACATCGAGCTGATTGATATAGGCGCTTAGCCGACCATCACGACTCAGGGCTCCAATATCCAGCTCAGGCCAGCTCTGCTCATTAGTGACAAAGGCAAGGTTTGAACTACTGACTTGCCAGCCCGATGCCTGAGGAGCCCAATTAAACTGTCCTCCCTGGATCTCAAATTTTTGCTGCTCGCCATTAAGCTGCCATTGCAACCAACTGGGCTTAAAGGCCACTGTGGCTGCATTGAACTGCCGATGGCTAAATTCAGCCCACGCCTGCAAGTTAACCACGCCTTCTAGGGGGAGTTTCTTGCTCGAATCATAAGGATTTTCCTGCCGTGAGGCCCACTTCCCGAGATCCAGGGCGTTTGCCGACAGATAGAACTGGCCGGTCAAAGACTCAGGGCTGTATCCATCGCCGCGAATATCGACCCCCAATAACAGGCGCTCAACCTCCGAGGCATCTTCATCAAGATACAAGGCCCCCTCGGCGCGGTGACTGTCATTAAGGTTATACCAACGCAGATTCTTGATATGAATAGGACGGAACTTGTGATGCTTGCTGATCAGTTGCATGGTCACATCTGTGATAGCAAAGCGCTCAAACTGCTCCAGTAGCAGGGAGTAGATCCAGTCGGTGTTTTGCTCCACAACGGGCGCATCGCTGGTCTGCTCCTGGCGATGAATGCGATCCATATCCAGGGCGACCTTAACCCCTTCGAAAATCACATTTTCAATCTGCGGCGAGACAGACACTAAGGTGTCCCAAAAATCCAACTTAAGATGAACATTGTCTATAATGAAGGTGACCGGCAGGTTTTCCTGCACGGGTAATACCAGATTTTTGACCGTCACCGCAGGGCCAAATGCCTGCCACTCGGCGGTGAGTTCACCCACCTCAACCTTCACCTGATATTCTTGGTAGATATAGTTAACCAATTCCTGGCGTACTTGGTCTAGCTTGGGCAGCAGTCCCCTAAACAGACTCACGCTCAGGGCAAAGATCACCACTATGATGGCGATCGTCTGCCAGCAGAGACGGCCAAAGGTGCGAGGGCAAAATGGGCGTGACACTACATTATCACCACATCAAATTTATTTTGTGCATACATAGGCTCGTTCTGCAGACGTACACGCTTGCCAATATAGGCACCCAGTTCCGCTACCAGATGACTCTCTTCTCCGGTCAGGCTGTTATATACAGCCGGCGCGCAGTAAACCAAAAACTCATCGGCATCATAACCTCGATTGAGGCGGATGATCTCGCGGAAGATCTCATAGGAGACTGTCTCGACCGTCTTCAAGGTGCCCGTCCCCAAACACGCGGGGCATTCGCCGCACAGCACATGCTCGAGACTTTCGCGGGTGCGCTTACGTGTCATCTCAACCAGCCCCAAGCCGGAGAAACCACTGACATTGGTTTTCACCCTGTCGTTGGCCAGCGCAGCCTCTAAGGTGCTCAGCACACGCTTCTTATGATCTTCATTCAGCATATCGATAAAGTCGATAATGATGATCCCGCCTAGGTTACGCAGGCGCAACTGACGGGCGATGGCGTGGGTCGCCTCCAGGTTAGTGTTGAAGATGGTCTCTTCTAAGTTACGGTGACCAACAAAGGCACCGGTATTGATATCGACCGTGGTCATGGCTTCGGTCTGATCTATGATGAGGTAGCCGCCAGATTTAAGTTCTACCTTACGTCCCAAGGCGCGCTGCACCTCGTTCTCCACATCATAGAGATCGAAGATGGGCACTCGGCCCGAATAGTGTTCTATCTTATCGGCGATCTCGGGCATAAACTCTTGAGTGAACTGCAGTAGCTCCTCATAGGTTTGCCCCGAATCCACCTGAATTTGGTCCAGCTCTGTACCGACAAAGTCACGCACTATACGTACCGGCAGGGCAAGGTCTTGATATAACAGCGAGACGCCTGGGCGCTTACGGCGTTCACACACCTTAGCCCAAACTCGGCGAAGGAAAGCCGCATCCTGTACCAGTTCCTGCTCGCCAGCATTTTCGGCGGCAGTGCGAATAATAAAGCCACCATCTTCGTCGACAAAAGGTTCGGTCAGTCCCTTAAGCCGCGCACGTACCTCTTCAGATTCGATGCGCTGCGACACGCCGACATGGCTGGAGCCTGGCATAAACACCAGATAACGAGAAGGCAGGGTAATATCTGTGGTAAGACGCGCACCCTTAGTACCCAGCGGATCTTTGACCACCTGCACCATGATGTCCTGGCCTTGACGCACTAACTCACCGATATCGCGCACCACAAAGTTGCCCTTCTCGACATCGGCCACACACTCGGTATGAGGCACAATATCTGAGGCGTGCAGAAACGCCGCCTTATCCAGACCGATATCGACAAAGGCAGCCTGCATGCCTGGTAACACCCGGCTGACCTTGCCTTTATAGATGTTGCCTACCAGGCCGCGCTTCATGCGCCGCTCGATATGCACCTCTTGCAAGATACCGTATTCCACCAGAGCAACACGGGCCTCGGTCGGCGTCACATTGATCAATAGCTCAGAACCTATCTTTTTCTGTACTTTGTTTTTGACTATGTGACTCATGCTTACTCACTTAAATAGGATTAATGCATTAACGGCCCAAACGGACCGTTAATCATAGATATAGCTTACACCTAAACGGCTCACTCTTCAGAGCCAGGCCTAAATCGCTGCTACCTTGATCTTGTCGAGCAGGTTTCGGGTCTCCACTAAAGGCAAGCCGACCACCGCTGAATAACTGCCATCGATAGACTCGACAAAACAACCGCCTAGTCCTTGAATACCGTATGCACCGGCCTTATCCATGGGTTCACCCGTGGCAATATAGGCCAAGATATCTTGTTCTGTTAGGCCGCAAAATTGCACTTTAGTTTCAACTAATCGCGACAGGGTTTGCTTACCATCAGTCACGGCCACCGCCGTCATCACGCTATGGCACTGGCCCGACAAGGCACTAAGCATCTGCTTGGCATCAAGCTCATCCTTAGGCTTTCCTAAGATTTCACCATCCAATACGACTATGGTATCTGAGCCGAGCACCACAGCATCTGGCTTTCCCCAAAGCGCCAAGCCTGCACAGGCTTTCTCAATTGCCAAGCGCACCACAAAATCTTCGGCAGTTTCTCCTGCCCTATGGCTTTCATCGATATCGGCGGCTAAGACCTCGAAACCAAACTCAGGATCGCCAAAGCCCACCTGAGCTAAGAGTTCACGACGACGGGGCGAAGAAGAGGCTAATACCAGCTGCATCATTATCTCACTTTATAAATTCGACGAATACGCCGCAATATCCAAAACACCCAGGGCCAAATGACCAAGCTCGACAGGGCTGGCAGAAATAGACTAGCCTCGAAGCTAGCCACGTTCACCACAAACTGTATCCAGAACACCAGCAGATGATGCAAACAGACTAAACTGGCCACCATTAATGCCTGTTGCCACATGGGGAAATTACGCATCCGCTGAAAGTGCAGTACGACCACATAGATCACCAGTGACATGGAAAGCGCTCTAATGCCAAGGTGCGCCCCCAACAAAATATCCAACATCACCCCCAACAACCAGGCCGACAGTATGTTGTAGCGATGCGGCAGTGCCATCGCCCAGTAGATCATCACCAGCAGCAACCAGTCCGGGCGCCACGGCTCTACGATGCCAGGCAAAGGCATGATCTGAAATAACATGGCCAGTAGGAAACTCAGCCAGACTACCCAACGTCCGTGGGGAATATGCATGCTCATGGCGTCTCCTCGGTTTTCGGCTCGGCATCAGGCTCGGCTTCGACAGGCTCGGCTTGCTCCTGCTGATTGGTTTCGGGCCAGATCAGCAAGAGATAGCGGATTCGATCCAATGCTGCCAATGGCTGCGCCGTCACTGTGGCGTAACTCTGACCGTCGTCGCGCTCCACCTTCATGATGCGCGCCACAGGATAGCCCTCAGGGAAACGCATGCCTAAACCGGACGATACGAGAAGGTCGCCCACTCTCAGGTCGGTACTCTTGGCCACATGGCGTAGCTCGAGTTCATCAAGCTCACCGGTTCCCTGTGCCACCAGACGCACGTCGTTACGGGTCACCCGCACAGGGATGGCGTGGGTCACATCCGAGATCAGCAACACACGGCTGGTCAACTCACTGATTTCAACCACCTGACCGACAACGCCGTGGGCATCGACCACAGGTTGGCCGACAAAAACACCGCTGCGGGCACCATGGTTTAACACCACATAGTGACGAAAAGGATCGCTGGCCACCTCCATCACCTCGGCGACCACCTTCTTCGAGTCCATGTGCACAGGAGAGCCCAGCAAGGCACGCAGACGATCGTTTTCCTGTCTCAGGTGTTCGAAACGTTGCAGACGCTCGCTCATCAGGAGTTGTTGTCTAAGCAGTTGTTTATTTTGCTTGGCCAGCATGTTGCGCGTGGCGATGCTCTCGGCCGACCAATCGAGCACGGCGCCCGGAATATTCGCAACATATTGCAATGGGCTAAGCACAGAGGAGATAGATTGACGCACTGGTTCCAGCCTATCGTTGGCCACCAGTAAGATCACCGACAAAATAATTGCCAATGTGAGCCTGAATTGATTCGAAATACCGCGGGCAAAAATAGGTTTCATAAAACACTTAAGGCAGCGACACCCGGTGCCCGCTTTTTACACAAACACCTTGCGGTATCTGGGCGGCGAACCATCTAAGTCGATGTCTCGCCCGGGGTCAAACCAAAGTCTTGCTGCCTATTTATTTGGGCCGAATTAGTTTTCGTCAGAGAAGAGGTCGCCACCATGCATGTCGATCATCTCTAGTGCCTTTCCGCCACCACGAGCCACACAAGTCAGCGGGTCGTCGGCAACCATCACTGGAATGCCGGTCTCTTGCATCAACAGACGGTCGAGGTCACGCAGCAATGCGCCACCACCGGTAAGCACCATGCCGCGCTCAGAGATATCAGACGCCAATTCTGGCGGAGACTGCTCCAGTGCTACCATGACGGCACTGACGATGCCAGATAATGGCTCTTGCAGTGCTTCTAAGATCTCGTTGCTGTTCAGGGTAAAGCTACGTGGTACCCCTTCGGCCAAGTTACGGCCGCGCACTTCGATCTCCAGCACTTCATCACCAGGATAGGCAGTACCTATGGTGTGCTTGATGCGCTCTGCCGTGGCTTCACCGATCAAACTGCCGTAGTTACGACGTACATAGTTGATGATGGCATCGTCAAACTTATCACCACCGATACGAACAGAAGAGGAGTAGACCACGCCATTTAGCGAGATGATGGCAACTTCAGTGGTACCCCCACCGATATCGACCACCATAGAACCCGTTGCTTCAGATACAGGCAATCCAGCACCGATAGCGGCCGCCATAGGTTCTTCAATCAGATACACTTCGCGAGCACCGGCACCCATAGCCGATTCACGAATTGCACGGCGCTCAACCTGTGTCGCGCCCACTGGCACACACACCAATACGCGTGGGCTTGGACGGAAAACGCTGTTGTTGTGCACCTGCTTGATGAAATGCTGTAGCATTTTCTCGGTCACATAGAAATCGGCGATCACGCCATCTTTCATAGGACGAATTGCCTGGATGTTACCCGGCGTACGACCCAACATCTGCTTAGCTTCAGTGCCCACGGCGGCAACCGATTTTTGCCCGCCGCTGCCCCGTTCGCCTCGAATTGCAACAACCGAAGGCTCATTTAGCACTATGCCCTCTTCGCGAACGTAAATTAAGGTGTTAGCCGTACCCAAATCGATCGATAGATCGTTAGAAAAAATGCCACGCAGCTTCTTGAACATGTAACCAGCCTGTCTCAGTGGAGTCGGAAAAATAAAAATCAGGTAACTTTATCAATGACCCCCGGATTCCACAAGGATATTATGATGATCCCAAGATAAATATCTGTTCATCATTACAGGGCCTGTCAGCCTGAGTGAACACTCGCTCAGCAATTATTAGGCCGACTATTTCACTTCACGCCAAAAGATAATCTTATCGTGCCCACGATAGGTACCAAAATATGCGTTTGCTCTGGGATCAAACAGGGTATTCGCGGCGTCTCCCGGATAATTCCAATATCCCTTGAGCCATGGCGAAACATGCAGTTTAAGCGGCACCTCGCCCGCCTGGTTAGGGATCGAAAAATAGAGATTGCCCACACCATTCATCAGAGCGCCACTGCGCAATGACAAAGCGGCGTTGCTATAGGCCTGTAGATCGGGAAAATCCGTGGGTAGTGTGCGGTACAGGCCGGTCGTTGCACTCTCGCCAGCATCTAAGGAGGTCTGAGTATTAAAGACAGAGCAGCTATCGTCGCCGTTTAATGTCCAGGTGGGCACGCCAGCGGTCACGCTTGAAACATATTCGCTGCGTAGCGGCAGACGCAGACTCTCCGACTGAGGCCCATAGCCGTTTTCCAACACCAGACGGCCATAGCGAAGTTCAAAGGCTTTACCGTCCCCAATATCACTGAAACTAAATTCCTGGCAACTGGCCGAGGCATTATCTCGATAACAGATACCATCTTCATCGCTGACATCCAGCGCTGACAAAACCAGATCAAACTTGGCATCGAAAGGCGCCAGTGGCGTTTGGGTACGCTGATAACTGGGCTCGGCACCGATCAACTCGGCGATGTTGGGGGAGCTAAGATAATTGACCTGACCCGAGAGTGCGGGCGCCTGACTATCGGCAATCGCCGCCAATCCTGTGCTGTCCTGATAACTACGCTCTGCCCACTGATTGCGCTCAGCCTCATCCCTGTGCTTATAGCGCCACCAATCGCCTAGCTGATAGTTGGTGGTCACCTTATCGTCGGCATTGAAACCGGCCACCTGAATACGCG
Organism: Shewanella marisflavi; assembly: GCF_002215585.1. Taxonomy (NCBI): domain Bacteria; kingdom Pseudomonadati; phylum Pseudomonadota; class Gammaproteobacteria; order Alteromonadales; family Shewanellaceae; genus Shewanella; species Shewanella marisflavi. Next base: position 427,481 of record NZ_CP022272.1, on the reverse strand, counting down.
GCTCCAGACCTGTGGTAAAACCAAAGGGCTGCTCAAGATAGGTGAAGGCGCCGCAACTTGCGAGTGCCTCAGGGCTATTAGCCGTCACATCCAAATAAGCAGGCGTGAAGCGGCCAAATACATCACTGCTGGACTGGCTGGCAGAAATGGTTACGCCCTCAAAGCTGACATCCGCTCCAAGCGCCACCTGCATTGTACCTACCTCACTCCAGCTTTGATCATCGATGATCTGAGCACTGGCGCCAGATGATAGCGAAAACGCCAGACTATCACGGCCTAACACGCCATTGACCCCGGCATCAGGCTGCACTACCTGTGACACCACAGACAGGCCACCATGCACGAAATTTTGCAGTGCACTGTTGTCACTGAAGTCTTTGTCATCATCGCTCTGCCAACAGGCCGCGGTCACCTGCATGCTAAAGGGCTTACCCGCGGCGGCCAGTACCTTACAGCCTGCGCCATAGGGATCGCTGGCATCACAGCGCCCATTGGCACTGACATTGGCAAAATGAAATCCCGCCGGCGCCGAGGTAAAGCTGTCGCTGTGGGAGAGAATCAGGGTCTCAGTGCCGCCCGTAGGCTGCGAAACCGTGTGGTTATGTTCGGCGCTAAGCTTCACCACGCCCGCCTCGGGATAATTGGCCGACAGGCTCGCCACACCATCAGCGTTGAAATGTACCTCAAGCGCCTGAACGCTGCCGCCTTCAATCGCTACCGTATCCGCCGGGGTTAACAGGCTGTTCAGGGTAAGCTGAGCTGGGTTGTTGACCACGGCCGGGCGCAGATAATCGAATCCGAAGTTAACAGTCTTAGTCTGATTAGCAAACAGGGGCTTACATTGCTGCGTCTGGGTATCTTTGGTCACCGCGAATAGGTTAAAACTGCTACCCGTCTTACAGGCTGTGCTGTCGGGCACATCGAAATAGAAACCCGTGTCTTCAAAGTTAAGCAAACACTGAGAATTAGCCACCAAGGCGCCGTCGATATAACAACGATAGGGCGCGGAAGGCGCCGTGGTGCCAAGCCCAAGGAGCACACTGCCGCCATCAGGGTGCGACATCTGAGTCTGAGTCGAACCGGTAAAACCAACATCGGCATATTTCACACCATTCTTTGTCAGCTGGACGCTGGAAGAGATAGTTGCCTGAGTGGAGCAATCATCATTAACACAGGCACGCAGCAGGATATCTTTGGCCGCGCAGCTTAGTGCATCTGAAGTGAACTCAAGGCGGTAATGGTCAACAACGACAGGCCCGTTCTCGCACATGCCGCCGAAGTCGGCGTTGTCCACCGCATCGAGATCGACATCAATGCCACCGTTTTGATGTATACCTAGGTTCCCCCCAGAGGCAAAGGCGCCATCAATGAAAGTGTGGGGCTCTACCATTACGCTTCCCGCGACATAAACAATCGCGTTAATCGAAATATGTCCCGATAGCCTTAACTCACCTCTGACATAAATAATCAGATTTTCGGCGTTGCCTGAGTCATTTATAGCTGAATTATTAATAGATAAGTTATTGAAATAAAGCCGAGTAGAGGCATTATTGGTAAAAACATAGCTCCCCTGTTTAAAATCACCCTCGCCGAAATTGTAATCTCCCGCGCTAAAGGAATCACTTGATGAGCAACTCCTTTTCCACCCTTGTGTTGTACAGATCAGGTTCCCCCGATATGCCCCGATATCGTCGGGCGGCACCAGGCCTGGGTTATGATTTCCGCTTGGTGGATCGGTAAAGATCTCATCACATCGAGGTACGGCAAATACTGTGACAGAGAACACCAAGAAAAGTACTCCACAAAGCAGAGACAGGGGGAACTTATTCACGGGCTTCGACCTCCACCTTGCGATTGACACGCAGACAGGCGTCGCCGTCACAGTCGCCCACGGCGCAGGTCGCCTCACTGCCGATAAGATACTGGGTCACCATGTCGCTCCCCGCCCCGACAGAAGTCTGACTACAAGTTAACACCACGCTGCAGCCATGAAAACCCACGACATCGGGCGGCGTCCAGCTCGATGACACACTAGCGCACCCCACCACGGCCCCGCTTAAGGGAAACAGCTGCGCCAGGGCGGCATCGGCGCCGCTATTGGCTGCGGCAAAGGCGCGGGTCGCCAGAACCTCCAGATTCACCCCCTCATCGGCATCACTGACGATATTGACGAGTGCCGCCGCCATTAAAAACATCACGGTAATGATGAAGATACCTATCACTAGGGCGCTGCCTTGCTGCCTGGCTCGATTAGGGAACATTGATCACCTGTACCTGATGTTGATATTGAAAGGTCTGGCCATTCACTTCAAAACGGGGCGACAACTGTACCACGGCATTATTAGTCAAGGTGCCCGGCGTGTAATGGATTGGTGCCTCACTGCTCAGATTGTTGACCACATGCTGGCCCATCAGGGCGCCCGCCCCCATCTGCGAAGGTGTCGGCTGGCTGTTCTGAACCCCATAGCCGTCGTAGCGCCTGATATCACCGCTGCCTAAGAAGCAGTAACTCACGGCACCATTGACCATAAAATAACGCCGCTGGGGCGAGGCCTCATCGAAACGCAGCGGATTATCAAACTCAAGTTGATTGCCGCTCAACTGTTTAACATTGAAGATGCGCCCTTGAGTCGTCGAAGGCGTGTCTTGATAGATCTGCCCTGGCGATAGCGGATAAACCACTATTTTATGATTTAGATTAACGCCCTGAGCCGGGAGCATCACACTGCCGCTGCTTGCCGCACTATCCGGCGCAATTGGCAAGCTGATATAGCTGGCGCTGGCGGTGATAGGCATAAACTCTATGCATTGTGCATTGCTTGAGCTCCCTACCCGAATGCTGTTTGGCAAAGCATTACGCAGCTCACGGGTCATCCGCTCAATCACAAATCGGCTCTGACTGAGCACCTGATCCACAGAGCTGGATTCAACGAAAATACGGGTTCCCAAGATAACGAAGCTGCTCACCCCGACGACTAAGATACCGAGAATGATGATAACGGTCACCATCTCTACCAGAGTAAAGCCCCTATTACCTTGCCTGCTCGTCTTCGGTGACTGGCGCATCAATAATTACTCCGCAGGGCATGGTAGGTGATCACCTCACCACTTGGGGTGGTCACATTGATCGCCACCAGCTTGCTGCTCTTATCGCTACCGGGATAGGTAACGCTGACCGACAGTTGGTAGTTGAGGTACTCCTGGGCATAGGTGCGATCCGAGTTGAGCATCTTGCTGGCCTGAGTCAGGCCATGATAGTCATCCACATCGCGATAGGCGTTACGTGCAAGGCCGCCCGGGCCAAAGTTGGCCTCGTCGGTACAGGGAAGTCCAGCAGGCAAACCTAGGTCTGGCCGCGCCGCCGCACTGCAGGCAGGCACACCGCCATTGGGGTTAGCATTTTGATCATAACGCTTACCCCAAATCTCATTAAGCAACGAGTGAGCCAGCTCGGCAGAGCGCACCCTGTGCAGCGTCTCGGCGGCGCGATCCGCTTGGGGAAACAACAAAGTCGTCAACATGGTCAGGGCTATCCCCAGCACTATCATACCCACGACCAGCTCAACCAAAGTAAAGCCTGAAGCGCGCCGAGATACCTTTAATCTGCTAGCGTCCATGAATATACCCCTGACTCTCTATGATGAGATCTAAGGTGTCATCGGCGGCCACCTTTATATTGCAACCCACCGTACAACTCCCCGCCACCCTACCATCGCGATCGAACTGCAGGGTAAAACTGTTCAGCCCACCTAAGCTTAAGCTAGTCTGACGGGGCAGTGACTGAGGCGTTCCTGTGACCAACAGGCTGCTACAGTCGGCGCCGTAGATGTCGGCCCGATAGGCCGCTTCTGTCACGCTCACCTTGTAGCAACGATCCAGATTATTAAGCGCCATCAGCTGCACCCTTCTCAACTCACTAATCAGTTCATCTCTCAGGGTATAGGCACTGTAACTCGAGGCGGTAAAGAAGCGCGGCAAGACCACCACAGAAAGAATGGCAATCAAGATGATGGTTGTAACCAGCTCCACAAGGGTAAAACCTTGTTGTTTATTCATCGACACCCCAGCCGCAACACGCTGATAGCGTTAAACTTTCTAATAACCTACAGAGTATGGCAAATATTGCCATCGATTTCAGTAATTAGTCTCTTGGCCTAAGACAAAAAAGGCCTGCATTGCAGGCCTTTGGAAATGAGACAGGCTTAACAACCCGTAACGACTGTATTTACCGTTATAGATCCGTATGCCTCTAATGCATTGACATACTGCACATAGCAAGTACCAGGATTTTGGGTAGCTTTAGGGCTAGTCTGACCTTGAGGGTAGAAATAAATGCTTTTCGTAGCCGAATCTTCAACATATAACCATTCTGTACTGTTATCAGATTCCGATGCATTAATGTCTAAGGCATTTGCCAAGCTACCCGCCCAAACAGCCTTAGCATGACCATAATTCAATGCCACTGTTGTACCAGCAGCATCTATAGTCACCGTTGGATTATAATCACTACCAACAGCCTCGTTGCCGGCAATCAATGATTTAGATTGCACTAGGCTATCGGCGCCTTTTATAGCGGCTTCCAATCCTGAGACGGTTGATTTACGAGCATCACTTTGTAGGTTGATAAACTTTGGCGCCGCGGTCACCGCCAGAATCCCTAAAATAATAATAACGACCACTAATTCAATTAGTGTAAAACCATTTTGTTTATTCATTTGATATTCCTAATTTTTTAACAATTTGAAGTCGTCGGCATGGCTGCAAATGTAGGGCCAGCACTGGAGCTTGTCGCTTGGGTATATTCCAATTTACAGCCAGCTGGAGCACCTTTTTGCCAAATAGTCACCTTTGAGGTTTCTTCTTTGATAATCCACTCATCGGTTGCAGACGTATTGGTCGGTTGTCCATCAGAACCTGCAGCAAAAGAAACGTCTAACCCTTTCTCGAAATCGGCTTCAGTCGCTTTCATGTAACCATAAACGATATTAATATCATTTCCGGTACCTAGGCCTATATCCAAAGTCGCCGCGCCATTAGCGTCACCCTTCTCCTTCCCGGCAATCGCGGCTTTGGAATAAACTAAAGAGTTGGCACCTTGAATCGAGGCTTTCATCCCGGCTAACGCAGACAAGCGCGCATCACTCTGTAAGTTAATAAACTTAGGCGCTGCGGTCACGGCCAGAATCCCTAAGATGATGATCACGACCACTAACTCGATCAGTGTAAAGCCGTTTTGCTTCTTCATTGCTTTTCCTTGTTATGCGCTCTTGCAGTAAATGTTGTTAGCCTCACCCGGGGCAAGGCTCAAAATTAATTCGTAAAACTCAACACCTGGCCGGTACCCGGGTTATAAAGGATCCCTTTGGCATTGGCCGTATCCAGATCCGGCGCGGGTGTCGGCACACCTGTAGTGGTATTTAACACCAGGGAAGTCACCTGATGATAAACACAGAGGTCTAAGTTGGTCACCTGGGTACCATCGATCGCCACGCCATTGCCACCAGCGCCATCTAATACCCGTGCGGTAAAGCGCTGATTACGGGCATCTTGATTGAACAACACATTACGCGGCGCGCCCTGCAAAATATTCTGGAAAACCTCCTGGCAGGCGGCGTCTGTCATACCTGTAGCGCTAACGATACCACTGCCTGAGGTTGACCCTGTAGGAAAACCAAAGCGGGTATCGAGAGAGATCTGGGTACCATCCAAGACCACGTTAGCATTGTTACGCCCATCGACTTCCCACTGCGAACGCACGAAGCTAACCGCCGTGGCCAAACCGCCCGCGACACCATCTACGCTAGCATCTTCGGCATCATCGGTCACATTCAAAAAACGTGGAATGGCCGTTGCCGCTAAAATCCCCAGAATCACTATCACAATCACTAGCTCGATCAGAGAGAAACCACTCTGATTGGCTGCCTTATTGCGGGCTCGCATGTTCATAAAAATCTCCCTTAGATAATCCTGATAATTCTAGCATTTACATCAAACTATAAAACCTTAGACATGATTAAATTCAACGATCCGTCAAAAAAATAACTTGCCCGGAGCGGAGCTGATAACTCAATCGATCACCATTATTAGCAATATAACTACAAACCTCTCCGGCTTCATCCGCCTGGGTAATAATTTTAGATAACTCGTTTCGTCCACCCAGGAGTTGCCACCAGAGTGTTTTACACCCTTCTTGAGTCACTTTGCTTAAGGTTGGCCAACCTTGGTCGCTCATCTTAATCAATGGCTGTTGGCCGTCTCCCAGATCGATAGCCGTCGACCAATCGAGACGCATCTCTTTGGGGCGTCCCTGCACCAACCACTGAGAACGTACCATAGCCAACACATTCAACAAGCGATTATGCTCAAACCTAAGCCCCTGAGATGACACCTGATCCACCTTAGCGAAATAGCCATAACCCAGCCCGCCTAAGATCAACAAGAGCACCAAGATTGCCACTACCTTGCCATAGGCCTGCATTAGCTCTCCATCGACTCGCTGTTGATTTTTCATCAGCAATTCTCAGCAAATAAAAGGCTTAAGGCCATCATGGCTAACCACCTTTCACAACGTTGAGCATGTCCCACATAGGTAGGTAAATACCCAGCGCCAGGATCAAGACGATCACCGCCACGATACCGATCAAAATCGGTTCGAGCTTGGCGGTCAGATTCTTGAGGTCATAATCGACCTCACCCTCATAAAAATCAGCAGCATCGTTAAGCAGTTGATCTATCTGGCCCGTCTCTTCACCAACTGCCACCATCTGCAGCACCAACGGGGTGAACAGCTGACTCTGGTTCGACACCCTCAGCATAGACTCGCCGGACTCTATCCCCCGGCGCATAGCCACAATGCGATCATGCATATAAGCGTTATCCACGGCATCGGCCACCAAGCTCAATGCCTGGGTCATGGGCACGCCCGCACTCAGCATCATGGAGAAGCTGCGGCAATATCGCGACAGGGTCGAGCGCTCTATGATGCTGCCCACAGCCGGGATCTTAAGCTTCCATCTATCCCACTGCTTCTCGCCCTTCTCTGTGTTATACCAATAACGGATCCCCACGAAGCCCGCCACCAGCATCGCAAGTAGCAAGTACCAGTAGTTGACGAAGAAGTTAGAGGTACCGATCAACAGCTTGGTAGCCCAGGGTAGATCGGCGCCAAAACGGGCAAATAGGTCGGCAAACTTAGGAATAACCATGATATTGAGCACCACCATGGCCAGCGCCACCGCGATCAGTACAAAAATGGGGTAACGCATCGCGGCCTTGATGCGCCGACGGGTCTCCTGCTCACGCTCTATATAACCCGACAGCTGAATAAAGGCATCTTCCAACTTACCCGTGTTTTCACCTACGTGGATCATGGAGACAAACAAGGCATCAAACACATCGGGATGATGGTTCATCGCCGACGACAGTGGCCGCCCCGAGATCAGCTGATCTGAAATGTCATTCAGGGCCTCCTTCATCCTTTTAGAGTGAGAGCTCTCCGACAGGCCGGCGATAGCGCGCAGAATGGGAATGCCAGAACGGGTCAGCGAATACATCTGCCGGGTAAAAATTTGCAGCTCATCCAGGCCCACCTTGCTCTTGAACAGGCTAGCTAACTGAAATTCCCGCGCGGCCTTAGCCTCCACCAGTTCCAGAGGGATCACGGCGCGAGAAAGCAGCTGATCGGCTGCGGCGCTCTGGGTGGTCGCATCGACACGCCCCGTCACCGCCTTGCCCTGCGCATCACGACCCTTGTACTGGTATACAGGCATAGTTAGCCCTCAATCTCATGTTGGTGGATCATCTCCTGGGACAGCGGGATCTGGGCATCGCTGGCATCTTCAATAAGCTTGGCCACCTCTTCGATAGTCGTCATTCCCTCGGCCAAATATTGCAACGCCGACTCGGCCAGCGGCGTAAAGTTAGGACTCTGATAAGCCGCCTTGGCAAACGCCTGTGGATTGCCGCTACGCATCGCTTCAATCATCGACTCATCCAGCTCCAGGATCTCAAACACCCCGATACGGCCACGATAGCCGCTACCGTTACAGCTCTGACAACCCGTGCCTATGCTGAATTTCGCCTGGCTAAAATCACGCTCGCTGATGCTGCGCAGCCAAACCTGATCCGCAGGGCTCAATTGATGGGGCTGCGCGCAGTTGTGACACACGCGGCGCACCAGACGCTGGGCGATGATCACTCTTAGGGCACTGGCCACCAGGTAGCTGGCAGCGCCCATATCTAAAAGACGCAAGGCACTGGTGACCGCATCATTGGTATGCAGAGTTGATAGCACAAAGTGGCCCGTGAGCGCGCCTCTAAGGCCGATCTCGACCGTTTCCTGGTCACGCATCTCACCGACCATGATGATGTCCGGGTCCTGACGCAAGGTGGTGCGCAGCACATTGGAAAAATCCAGGCCTATTTTATGGTTAACTTGTACCTGGTTGATACGCGGCAGTTGATATTCCACCGGGTCTTCCACCGTGATGATCTTACGATCGGCGGTGTTAAGCTCGCTCAGCACGCCATAAAGCGTCGTGGTCTTACCGCTACCCGTAGGGCCAGTGACTAGAAGCATGCCGTGAGGGCGTTTGATCTGTTTGCGCACCCGCGCCAGCATCTCGGCTGGCATGCCTGTTTCATCTAAGGTCAACAAGCCCGCAGATTGATCCAACAGACGCATCACCACTGACTCGCCGTGATAGATAGGCATAGTCGACATACGCACATCTATCTTGTGGCCCTTGATCTCCATGTGGAAGCGACCATCCTGGGGCAGTCGCTTCTCGGAGATATCCAGCCCCGCCATCAACTTAAGACGCAATACCAGCGCCGAGGCGATATTCACCTCCTGCAGAGTGTTCTCCTGAAGCTGGCCGTCGATACGCTGACGGATCCGCAGCACCTTGTCACCCGGCTCAATATGAATATCCGAGGCGCGCATCTGCACCGCATCTTCAAAGATCGACTGCAGCAGCTTAACCACTGTGGTTTCGTTATCGCTGTCGGCATCGGTCAGGCTAGCCAGATCGAACTGATCGTCGGCGGCATATTCCTCTTCAAGCCTTCCGGCGATCTGCGCGATCTCACCGGTGCGGCGATAAAGATTATCGAAGGCCTCCAGCAGCTGAGTCTCGGTGACCACCGCAATCTTGATCGCCTTAGGCGCCAGCAAGACCTCGATATTATCCATCGCCTGTAGATCGGCCGGATCACTCATGGCCACCAACACATGGTCGCCATTATCTTCGACCGCCAGCGCGCGATAGCGACGGGCCTGCACCTCGGGCAGAAGATTCACCACCTGCGGCGGTATCGCCCGGCGGCTGATATCCAGGAAGGGAATATTAAGCTGCTGCGACAAAAACTTAAGCAACTGCTCTTCTGTGATGCACGAGAGATCAATAAGGGTTCGCCCAAGCTTTTTGCCTGTATTTCGCTGCTCGGCCAGAGCCTGACCCAGCTGCGCTTCGCTGATGATCGCTTCCTGTACCAATAAGTCGCCGAGGCGCATCTTTAACTTGGGTTTCACTCAATATCTCCTAACTGGGTCAGTCGCTGCTGAACGAAGGCGCTCGCCTGCTCTGACAAGCCGGGTAAGGCCAGCGCCTGACCATAAGCCTGCTTGGCACTGGCATACTTTTGCTGGGAATCCAAGGCGTAGGCCTGCCCCATCCACCACTTGGCCTGACGAGGCTCGACGCTTACCAAGTGTCGATAACTCTCTTCAGCCAAGGCATATGCTCCACTCTTCTGGGCCAGATGACTCTGCATTACCCACTTCTGTTTGGCGAGCAAGTGCTGGTCGGGGATTTTTCCAAGTGCTGCTAGCGCCCCGGCATCATCGCCCTTGTCTGCCAGCACTCGAGCCAGCAGGAGCGCATAATCAAACTCTTGTGGATAAAGAGCCAGCCCCTGCGCCAGCACAGATTCAGCCTGGTCGAAACGCCCCTGACCATAGTAGAGCGCCGCCAGATGTTGCCGCGCCTCATGCAGCGCGGGATTAAGACGCAGCACCTCGGTAAAATCACCTGCGGCCTGAGACAAGTTTCCACCCTCTTGGGCCAGCTTGGCCTGACTAAGGCGTTTCTCGGCCATTGCCTCTGGCGACAGCTGCACCTCGGTCACCGCCATGGTGCCAGCGGGTTTGACTGTGTTGGGCTCAGCCTCATGCTTAGGGCTGGCCTTGATGGTTTCGCCTCTATTGTCAGACCGAGTATCTAAGGATGCCTGTGCTGGCAGCAGAGGCTCTTCACCTAGAGCTGCATTTACGCTTGATTTTGAGGGCTGTTCATGAGCTGAAGACTCTTCCTTAGCTAAGGGCTCTTTATTAGCTGAGGGCTCTTCCTGAGCTGAAGGATCTTTATTAGCTGAAGGCTCTTTATTAGCTGAAGGCTCTTCCTGAGCTAAGGGCTCAACTCCACTTGATGCTAGAGCCTCTTCCCCCACCACAAAGTTGTTATTACCGGCGGCGATCTCCTGGGTCAGCGCTTGATTGTCCTGCTGCAGTGCCAGATTGGTTCGCTCTAACGCGCCAAATCGTGCCCAGGCAAAATAACCCAAGACCAGTAACGAGAGTGATAGCAGCAAGAGCAGCAACCAGGGCAGACGCGACTGCGGCGCCTGACGATATTGCAATGGCGGCACAGGCAGCTCATCCAGGCCATGGGACTGCTGGCGCTTATCCAAATCTTTAAGCATGGTATTGATGACGCTCATGCCAGCCCCCTAGTCAACCAAAACCAGAGCGCGCCACCACACAGCGACAGCGCTCCTGCGGTGCCCAACCACCAGCTGGCTAAACTGCTTTTTGCGGCATCCTGGGTATCGGCAATCGCCGCCTTCACATGGCTAGTTGTCACCTGCTGCGCCCCTTCGCCATAGGTCAGCAGCAGAGATTTATGGGACAAGATATTGATGAGCCGTGGAATTCCTCTGGCGGCGCGGGCAATAAGCCGACTCTCTCGATGACCAAACAGGTCCGGGCCGCGATAGCCGGCCACCTGAAGTCTATGGGCCTGATAGGCGCGAGTCTCATCGCTGGTCATCGGCCTGAGGTTATAGCTAAAGGTGATCCGCTGCCTTAGCTGGCGAAAATTAGCCTGCTGCAGACGATTATCCAGCTCTGGCTGCCCAAATAGCACAACCTGCAACAGCTTGCGGCTCTCGGTTTCCAGGTTGGTAAACAACCTCAGCGCCTCAAGGCTCTCGTCTGGCAAGGCCTGGGCCTCATCGAGCACTAAGACGATTGAATGACCATGGGCGCTCAGCGCAATCAGTTGCTGCTGGATCAGAGTGGTTAATCGCTGCTGATCAAGCTCGGCGTTATATTTCAGCCCAAGCTCCAGCGCCACGGCCCAGCGTAGCTCGCTGGGGCTCAAATAGGGATTGGGCAGATAGGCACAGTGAAAACGCTCGGGAATATCGTTAAGTAACTTTCTGCAGATCAATGTTTTACCTGTACCCACCTCGCCGGTCACCTTGATAAAACCTTCTCCTGTCTGCAGGGCCGTTTGCAGCACTTGCAGCGCCTCGACATGGGGCGCCAAACCGAAAAAGAATCCGGTATTGGGCGTCAACGAAAACGGCGCCTCAATGAGGTTAAAGTGCTGCAGGTACACAGCCTTTACTCCTGCTTCTCTTCTGGGTACCAGCGATCCAACAACGCCTTAGATCGCTGCAACTCGGTCTGCCAGGTATCGGCGCCCACTACCGTAGGCTTAAGCAGGATCACCAGCTCAGTCTTGCGTAGTGAATTAGAGCGGTTGGTGAAGGCTTCGCCCAGAAACGGGATGTCCCCCAATAAAGGTACCTTAGAAACCAACTCTATATTCTCGCTCTTCATCAGGCCGCCGATCACCACGACATCGCCGGTATTGGCCTTGATGACGGTATCTGACTCGCGGATCTCGCTTTGTGCCAGGGGAAGCTCGAGTGTGTTGTCTGACACCTTGATCGACTTGTTCTGTTCCTTGATGTCGATCACCGAAGGATGGATATGTAGCAGCACATTGCCCTCTTCGTCGATCTGCGGCGTCACATCCAGGGCGATACCCGAAAAGAAGGGAGTCAGTTCCACTTCGGGCGTGGTCACAGGTGTGGTGCCTGCCACTGTGGTCGAGGAGACATCGGTTACGAAGTACTCGTCGCGGCCTACCTTGATCACCGCTTTCTGGTTGTTCGATGCCGTGACCCTGGGGCTGGAGAGCACATCGACATCGCCCTGGGTATCGAGCAGATTAATCATGGTGCTAAAGTCTTTGCCCTTCACCTGTAGAGACGTAATACCGCCAATGGCTGAAGTGATCACATCACCCAATCCATCAGGAGAGGGCGAAGTGCCGAACTCTACACTGTTGTTACCGCTTTGACCCAATACGCTTTCCCAATGGATCCCCTGCTGATAACCGTCAGACAGGGTAACCTCAAGCACCTTGGCTTCGAGGATCACCTGACGCTGCAGATGACTCTCGGCGGTCTTGATAAAGGTCTTCACCTGCCGCAGTTCATTGGGGTAGGCTCTGATGGTGACCAAACCCGCCTGTGGGCTGACCACCACCTGTCGACCATCGCCGGTACTGCCGATTATCGATTCCAGGGTATCCTTCAGTTCCCCCCAAAAATCTGTCTTAGTCTTTGAGCGAATAAAGGTACCGTTGGTGGTCTCGTTACTATTGTTGTTACTGCTGTCGTTGCTGTTGTTCGAGTTATTGTTGTAATTATTGCCGTTGTTGCCATTGTTATTGCTATTACTATTGTTGTTGTCTGAGATCCGTCCGGAATTTACCGAGGTCAACGACAGGCCTTGACGCTCCATGTAGAGATAGTTCAGCGGAATAGTCTCGGTGCGCATACCTGCGGGAAAAATCCGTAAAATGCGTCCTTCGCGGCTCACCTCATAACCATAGATATCCTCAACCACCTGCAGCGCCTCACTCAGGGTGACTCCCTTAAGCGACAGGGACACTGTGCCGGTCACATTCGGATGCACTGCCACACTCAGGGGCGTACCCTGTACCAGACTTGGGAAAAAGACCTTGGCATCCACATCTTTAGCCGACACATCGAAACGACGCTCACTGGGTTGGCTAGGCGAGAGAGAAGTCAACAAGGCTGATGACTGTAATTCTCGCTGCACCGAATCAGGCATCACTGCCGCTGGCGGCGGTGTTTTAGGTTTAGTCTGCGCCGCTGCAATCGAATTATCGATAGCCGACTTTGACTCGACTGGCTGGGGACGATCCGTAGTCTGACAGGCGGCTAACATCAGCACGATCAGAGGTGTTATGGTTTTCATCGCAGTCATTTATTGTCCCTTAGTCGCTGTTACTTCTGGGTAGAGCTTGAGCTGACGGCCGTCGGCAAGCCAGACTCCCTGCTGAGTGATGCGAGTGATCCTCACACCGGCTACCCTGTCACCTGTGGTGAACGTCTTGTTATTAATAATGGCCGTCGCCGACTGGTTGGTGATCATTAGGCTGTTTAATACCAATGGCTGTCCACCCTGCCCCAAGCCAGCGCTTGTCACCCCAGCGCCGGGGCGAGTCGGGTCCCTCAGGGTCTGCGCCGACACTTGAGTCACGCTAAGGCAGAGAAGCACCGCCAGCCACACATTACTCTTGATTCGCAACACTGATAAAATCCTTATTGATACTGAGGGTGTAGACCTCTAACATCACCTTCGCCTTGGGGTAGTCGCCCACGACATAATCCAGATGACGCCAGTAAAGTTTGCTTGGCATAGACTCGACTGCCTGAATGAACTTGAGCGTGGCAAAATAGTCGCCAACAAATTCAAGCCTAATCCCATGGCTATAGAGATTGAGCTTCTGCTCATCGCCCAGAGCCAGTAACGGCGTGGGTGCTAAAGATTCAAACCCCTGTAGCTCGATCCCTTTTACTCGTCCTAACAACTCACCTAGCATGGTCGGCATCTTGTCGGCCGGGACCATATCAACCATCTGAAACGACAACTGTTGGTCGATATCTGCCATCTGCTGTTGCAAACTGGCCAGACGTTGGCGGTACTCTTGATCTGGGTCTTTTGCCAGGGTCTCCTGATACAGGGCTATCTGTTGCTGAGAGATCTTATTCTCAGCATTTAAGGTGTTGATATTGGTCTGCAAACGGCCCCTTTTCTCCAGCTGAGACTCCAGCGGCAGATAGAGAAGCATGCCAATCACCACCACGACCGCCAAAGCGATCATCACTCGCTCCCGCTGGCTTAACTGATTAAATGCTTCACCCCAACGTGTCATCAGCTGCTTCATTTCATCGGCTCCTCATCACGCTGACTGCGCAGCACAAAGCCCAGCGGCTGCTTGTCACCACGATTCATGGTCAGCGTGCTAAAGGCTTGCCCTTTGAGCGGCTCGACCCCTTGCAGACGTGCAAGCCAAAGCGGCACGGCATTTGGCGCCGCGCTAAAGCCTTCAAAGACAAACTGATCTTGTTTCACCTGAATACGGCTCAGCCAGAGCTGATCGTCGGTCACCTGTGCCAGCCCAATAAGCAGTGGCGAATAGCCTTTGCTGGTCAAACTTTCTACCTGAGATAACTCACCAAGCAGCAACCGCTTTAGCTCGACCTGCTGCGACAGTAAATCCACCTCTTGCACCAACTCGGCCGAGGCGCGGCGCTTAGCAATAGCCTGTTCAAGCTGCGCCTTTTGCTGGTCAAAAGCGCGTTTGTGTTCAAGCAGCTGAGCCTTGTCGCTTTCCAGGCTGTTAAGATTGAAATAGGCCAGCAAGTTGGCCGTCAACATCAGCACCAACAGGCCTAGAGCCAACTGTGTTAGACGCGCAAAGGAGAGGCGCTGCGCCGGAGGCAACAAAGAAGCGTTATAGAGGTTAACTCGCAGTTTCGGATTCATCTAAGCTAACTCCTCCGTTTGGCCTTCAAGCTCATTGAGCGCCCACTGAGCCAATTTATCCTGCACCCTGTCGCAGGCGATCACCTCGACCCCTTGATCAAAATTTTTCGCCAGCAATTGGGCTAATAGCTGATGCTCTCCGCCCATCAGGAGTCCAATGGACGCCACGGGCGCCTGGCGTAGCTGACTCTCGAAATAGTCCATGGAGCGCTGTAGCTCTAGGCTAAGATTATCGGCCACACCTAGCTGCAGATCTTGGCTCGACACCTTGTCTATCTGGCTAAATCCACGAATACGACGCTGCATATAGAGCTGGCCCTGCTTGACCACTGTCAGCAAGAGTTCGCTACCTGGCTTATGGCACAGCACCATGTGCGCCAACTTGTCCTCGGCGCCATAGTTGCTAATGGCCATCTCTTCGATACTGATCCCGGCTATCGTCACATCATGCTGTGCCGCCGCCTTGACCAGCTCCTGAAGCCAAGCGCGGTTCACCACCACGACGGTCACCTTATTGGTGGTCGACTCAGGAGCCTCAAAATAATCCAGATGCAGCAGTTCAACTGGCTCAGACACCATATCCTTGATCGACCACACCAACGCCTGATGCAACTCCTCGGGTTCGACCATAGGTTTGTCGACCACCAGCAGTTGGTAAAAGTCTTCACTGAGCACAAGTTGCAGATGCGGAGCGGGGATCTTGTCGGTCAATGCCTTGAATAACGCAGACCAGTTATTGCCATCGATGGCTAGAGAGAAAGGGATAGCATCGCCATCGCGTTGAAAAAAGGTAACAGTAGCGGCGTTTATGTAGACGCCCAAATTGGCTCTATCGTGTTTTTTTTGCCAAAAGGCAAACTTACTCAAAAGACTGTTTTCCATTTTAAGGCATATCCATCAATTTGATACTCACGCGCCATGAGTGTCCCAAATCGCTCTACCTCAAAACGAGGGCCGATATTGCCTCGAGGAAAGCGTCAAAATAATAGCGTTATTGTAGCGACTAATCGCCTAATTTTATAGAAAAAAACAAATATCAATTAGATACACTTGGATAAACATAGAACAGTAACCCAGCACTAACAAGCCTTTATCAAGCCCTGCAAGGCGGTAACAAAATCACCCCACTTCCATGGGCTCACTAAAAAAGCTGCCCTGACCGGCACTCACCCCTAGAATTTTTAGGGTCTGCCACTCTTCAAACGACTCTATTCCCTCGGCAAAAACCTGCACTTCACTGCGGTATAGCCCACCGATAAGACTTCTTACAAACAACTGATTTTCTTGACGTAAGTGTATCTGACGCACGATAGAACGATGTAGCTTGATCAGATCGAAACGACAAGACTGAATATACTGAGTGCTCACCACCTGCTGGCCTACCCGGTCGACACACAGGCTGGCGCCCATCTTGGCGATCATATCCAGCGGCGCCTTCAACTTAGTCAGGTTGTTCACCAAGATATCTTCATTGATCTCGAAGATCAGCCGAGGTGTCAGATGACGATACTCCAGTAAAGTGGTTTTCAGCCAACGGATAAAGGCTCGGCTGGTTAAGGTATCCAAAGAGAGATTAATACTGTATTGGCGACCATCCTTGGGGGAGCGCGGTAACAGATCGAATAACACGGCCTCGATCACCTGACGCTCAATCTGAGGGATCAGACCGCACTTGATCGCCATGGGTAAAAACAGCGTGGCCCGCACCAGATTGCCATTATTGTCACGCAGCCGACATGAGACTTCGCTATGATGCTCCTCACCATCGCTGTCCAGTACAGACTGAGTAAAGGGCACCACACGTTTATTGACTAAGGCATATTCGAGAAAACTGCGCCAGCGCACAGAGCCTCGGGCAAACTCCTCATCCACCGCGCCCTTGTCATACATAAACCAACCGCTATTACCCTGGAACTGCGCCGCACGCAGCGCCATCTCTGCCTCTTCGATCAGCTGCTCTTTGCTCTCGCCAACCTTAAAGTAGGCCACGCCGATATGGAAAAAGTCGTCACGGTTATTCACCCCTTCAAGAGGTTGACTCAGGCATACCTTCAGCAATCGGGCGGCCAGCTTTTCGGCGTCAGCCAAAGAGATCTGCGGCACCACGATGGCAAACTGATTGTAGGAACGACGGGAGAAAATACTGTTGGCCTGACTATCCAGCAGATGACTGATACCGGCAATCGTCTGGCTGAGCAGTTCCTGGATGCTAAACTCATCGGCCTCCTGCTGTAGCAGATCCAGATCTTCCATCTCCAGCAGCAAGAGCACCCCAGGGGCCATCATGCCATCCTTGTTGCTCAGCGCATCGAGACGATTCTTGAGAAACAGGCGATTACCTATGCCAGATTCGGGATCGAGGAAGGTGTTGGAGCGGATAAACTGATCGAACCTGGCGCGCTGTTTCTGTGCATCGTCCAGTTCAAGCAGCATCTGTGTCAGGGCTCGGTTGATCAGTCTTGGTCGGCCATGACCTGTCTCCGCCAGCGCCTTATCATAATCCCCCGAGAGAATGAGATGGCTGCGCTTGGCCAGATCTTCTATGCCTTGCAGCTGCTGGGCCAGCCAGAGGTAGCCTCGCCTCACTAGCAGGGTTACGGCGATACAGCCCAGCAAAAAGACCAGGCCGCCATGCCAACTGATGTTATGCAGCAGGAAAGGCTTGAGCAGGCTGATCTGAAATCTTAGTTGTAAAGGTTCACTCAGCACCCTGTCGTAGTTGACGACGCTCTGCTGATGATCACCTCTATCGAAACGGTACAAGGTCTCATCGCCGCGGATCAGGGTAAATGTTTGTGCATCGTAGGCAGCCAAGATCTGAGGTAGCCAGATATCTAAGTGTTGAAGTTCATGTCGCACCTGATGTTGCAGCAACATCTCTTCAAGCTCGCTGATCTGCTGCTGTTGAAACTTATAGGTGAGCTGAATAAAACTGACCAGGGCGGTCAACAGAAAGATAAACGCCACCGCAGCAAGGGAAAGCAGCCAAAAGCCAGTTAACTTCTTAGTGAGGAGTTGTGTTAATTTCATTTCCGCTTCCTGCAGGATTATTATTATTTTTTACGACTGAAACCGCTTTAACTTCAAGGATAACAAAAGGCTTTAGCTGCGAAGCTGAGTAACATCACTTACCATACAAATAAAGCGGTAAAGGCACAATAAAAAAGGGCCCTAAGGCCCTTTTCTTATCGCTATGACCTGATTAGGCCATGTAATGCTCAGGCAGTGTAGGCAATGCCGCCACACCCGATTCGATGGCAGCTTGTGCCACGGCTTTCGCCACATTTGATAATAGACGTGGATCCATTGGCTTAGGGATCACATAGTCTGGGCCGAACTTCAGCTCAGACACATCTGGATAAGCCGCCAACACTTCGGCAGGAACAGGCTCTTTCGCCAAGGAAGCGATGGCATGTACCGCGGCAATCTTCATCTCATCGTTGATCTGCGAGGCGCGAACATCTAGGGCGCCACGGAAGATGAAGGGGAAACAGAGTACGTTGTTGACCTGGTTCGGGTAATCACTACGACCGGTGCCCATGATGAGATCCTTACGCACATCGTGCGCCAGCTCAGGCTTGATCTCAGGATCTGGGTTTGAACAGGCGAAGATCACCGGCTTGTCGGCCATCAGGGCTACATCTTCAGCACTTAATACGTCTGGACCCGACAGACCTAGGAAAGCGTCGGCGCCCTTGATCACATCTTGCAGGGTACGCTTGTCAGTGTTGTTAGCAAACAGCGCCTTATACTCGTTGATATCTTCGCGGCGGGTGTGAATAACGCCCTTACGATCCAGCATATAGACGTTCTCACGCTGCACGCCACACTTGACCAGCATAGTCATACAGGCGATAGCGGCCGCACCGGCGCCCATACAGACAAATACCGCGTCTTCCAACTTCTTGCCCTGGATCTCTAAGGCATTGATCATACCCGCTGCGGTAACAATAGCCGTACCGTGCTGATCGTCGTGAAACACTGGTACGTTACAACGCTCAATCAGTGCCTTCTCAATCTCGAAACACTCGGGCGCCTTGATATCTTCTAAGTTGATACCACCAAAGGTATCGGCAATTGCCTCAACCGTGTTGATAAACTCTTCAGCGGTGCGGTGCTTCACTTCGATATCTGTGGCATCAATATTGGCAAAATGCTTGAACAGCAATGCCTTGCCTTCCATCACAGGCTTAGAAGCCAATGGCCCCAGGTTACCCAGACCTAAGATGGCCGTTCCGTTAGAGATAACGGCAACCGTATTCCCTTTAGCGGTATAACGATAGGCATCGTCTGGATTGGCGGCGATCTCACGTACAGGTTCTGCCACACCCGGACTATAGGCAAGCGCCAGATCCATGCTGGTCTCGGCGGGCTTAGTCAAGCTAACGGCGGTTTTACCTGGTACGGGGAACTCATGATAGTCAAGGGCTTGCTGACGGAAATCGGCCATTTTAGTAATCCTGCAAAAAATGCGACAAGTGTATTCAGAGTAAGGTCTTATTTGCCCCGTCTCGCTCCCTCATAGACCGAGAAAAACGACACGAGCCATTAGGGCGCTAAGATACTCGAAATTAGACGATTTTTAAACAAGATATTAGAAAATTTCAGTTTATTATGAAGCTAAAAGGTCTAAGGCTTATTTTGCAAACTTATCTGTGAGGGATGATGGGCAATCACCTGCCACTTTTTGTAGGAATAATACAACTCACCACGCACTATTACCGGACTTTCAAGCAGGTTTAGGGTCAAAATGTTGCTAAATTTACCAGATTCTTCTCTAGGTATACCCACATAAAAACTTTCATCGATAATCAGCCACAAATGCTGACCTTTTCTTTCAAAACCTGTCACCACTCCTCTGACCTCTCGCCAGCGATTACGATCATCGCGATCGAGCTCATTGGGCGATTTGGCCTGATAACTTTCATGGCTCCATAATCCACGCTTCTGCTGACGGGCCTGAAGCTCGATATTGGCCAGACACTGCCAGAAATAGTCATTTTGATAAACCCGCGCCTTGGCATACCCCTGACTGAGCATGATCTCCTGCAGATGCTCTCCCGACTCGGTATAGACATAGGCAAGTGTCTTTCCTTGTGGGTCCAGTCGCTTACGATCATAAGACAACAGGAGTTTCTGACCAGGTACTAGGCGTTCTGCCAGAAAATTTCTCGCCTGATCGGCAAAGGGCTCCGACAATTCAGGGTAATGAGTATCGATTTCAGGAGAGTCGATGCCGATAAGCCTGAGCTTACGCTCATCTTCCAGCATTAAAGTATCGCCATCGATCACCGACTTAAACACCACTGTCTCGTCGTAATGGGTAGGAGCGCATACACTTGTGCTAGCGGCGGTCAGGCTCGACCAGAGGTAAAGAGAGAGTGCCAGAGTCTTACCCATAATTAATCGCTTCCCTAGATTAACGGCTTAGTAACCAGTTATATCATAACCTTAGTATCAATGAGCATTCTTCTCGTGCCGATCGACAAGATAAAGTCACAGACAACAAAAAAGGCGCCATATAGGCGCCTTTTTCAGAGTTCTTTGCAGAAGAATTACTTCTTGCCAAGCATACCGAAACGCTTGTTGAACTTGTCGATACGTCCGCCGGTATCCATAACTTTCTGGGTACCAGTGTAGAATGGGTGACATGCACCACATACGTCCAAGTGCAGTGGCTTACCTACAGTTGAGTTTACTTTGATAACGTTACCACAAGTACAAGTTGCAGTGATTTCAGCATATTCAGGATGAATGCCTGGTTTCATTGGGATTACCTCAAGTTTAAGGCCATGTCGCACTTCCAACCCGAAGTCGGACACCACATGCAGTTAATAAAATATTTAGGCGCGAGATAGTACAGGATAGCAGCTATAGATACAAGCATCCCCGGCAACTATTCACCCCCTTTATCAAAAATAACCGCCAGCAGGCTGAGACGCCAGCCCAAGGACATTATTCGGCCTGTAACGACTCGAAGGTTTCTCTGGCACGCTTGGCGTCGCGATAGCTCTGCTTGAGTGATTCAGACGGACAACTGAGCTTGACATCGGCTCTTAGTCCATTGATTTTGCCGCCATTAAAGGCTTTGGGGTTGGCGTCAAAAATGGCCAGCATGGCGCCATAGGTCGAGAGCTCCCAACTCGCCGCATAGGCTGAGCCTAGGCGCCACAGTGTCTGAGGCGGCTGATAGTCAAGCTGACAATTTGACGTCACCAGTGCGTCATTTGTAACAAGCGCACTGCCCACAGGCACTTTAGTTTGCCCAGCTGCAGTGCTAACTTGAGAATGTGCTGGCTGCTGGGCAGGTATCTGCGGCTTAACCTCTGCCTTGGCCGCGACACGAGCTCCCCCCTCAAACAGAGGTATGCGTTTGATCTCCTGCCAGCGATTGATCTGATATTCCTGTATCACTAACTGGGCATCGCGATCTTCCACATCCTCCACCCCACTGAGCAGTAGCATATAAGTATTCATGGGTTTGACCATCAAACGTTCGCGGCCTGACTTCTGCTCGACGATAAACTGCACTTTATCCAGGTTCACCGATTGCGCGACGATATTGACTCTCAGGCTAGGGTTCTGCCCCAGGCCCGACAATCGCTGATTGATACTGACATGGCTCAACTGGGCCCAAGCCCCCTGACTCGCAAACATCAATCCCAGCATGACTAGAAATAGCGCTCTTCTCATCGCAACCTTCTTATCCCTTTTTGAGGTGGATTCCCCTGATGAAAAGATGCTTATCCCTACGCCGCCTTACTCGGCTTGCGCCAGCGCAACTCTTCTTTGGGGGTTTCTGCTATTAAGCACCAAGCTCCTTGATGTTTCAACAATTTTGTCACATCTAGTGGCCCCAAAAGCACCGGCTTTTGCTCAGCCATCTTTGTGAGAGATTATGGTAGCCCTCACCCATGAGTCTGGGTACACTTGCTCTACAGTTCTAGAAGCCAGCCGAGTCCCGACCGAATTTATGTCCCTGTTTGTCGAAGTTGCCCTGCCCGTCCCCATGCGCCAAGCCTTTAGCTATCGTGTCAAAGAGACAGATATGGCCAAAGCCGATATAGGTGTCAGGGTGCGTGTCCCTTTCGGTCGGCAGCAACTTATCGGCCTGGTCACCGGACTCTCGAGTCAGTGCGACCTGGCACCGACTCAGATAAAATCTGTCATCGCCTTCCTCGACGACCAAGCAGTGCTGCCCCCCTCGCTCTACAAGTTGACCCAATGGGCCGCGCGTTACTATTTTTGTAGCCTGGGGCAGATGCTCTCCCAAGCGCTTCCTGTGGCGCTGCGCAAAGGCGCCGAGGTTGAAGCGCAGCAACTGAAGATCTGGCAGGTGTCCCCCCAAGGTCAAGCCGCGGATATAGACACGCTTAAACGCGCCCCCGCCCAGCGCAAACTGCTACATGCCCTACTTGAAACGTCCCTCAGCCAGGAGGAGATCAATGCCCTGGATCTGAGCAAGACGGCACTTAAGACATTAGCCGAGCGAGGCTGGATCGAGTGTATCGAGAAGCGCTGCGAGACCGACCTTAGCTGGCGCGATAGCCTTGAACTTGGCGAGGCGCCCCACCAACTCAATCCCGAACAGGCGATCGCCGTAGCCACCCTGAATCAACAACAGGGTTATACTTGTTCGCTACTGGAGGGGATCACTGGCTCGGGCAAGACCGAAGTCTATCTGGCCCTGCTGGAAACCGTGCTCAAACAGGGTAAACAGGCCCTCATCTTAGTGCCTGAAATTGGCCTGACACCCCAGACGATTAGCCGCTTCAAACGCCGCTTCAAGGTACAGGTCGCGGTGATCCATTCGGGGCTGACAGACAACCAACGCCTGAGCGCCTGGCGCCAGGCCAGAAGCGGCGAGGCGGCCATCATCATAGGCACCCGCTCGGCGCTATTTACCCCCATGCGCTACCCCGGCATCATCATCTTAGATGAGGAACACGACAGTAGCTTTAAACAGCAGGAGGGCGTTGGCTATCACGCCCGAGATCTGGCGGTGATGCGCGGCCACTTGGAGAAGATCCCTGTGCTGCTAGGCAGTGCAACACCCTCACTGGAAACCTTGCAAAATGCCTTGGCGGGCCGTTATCAACACCTGAGCCTGGGCAAGCGGGCCGGGGCCGCCGAAAAGGTGCGTCAGGGGATCATCGATATCCGCAACCAGCCCCTAAAAAATGGCTTATCTCACGCCTTACTCAACGAGATGCGCATCCATCTGGATGCAGGCAATCAGGTGCTGCTGTTTCTCAATCGCCGCGGCTTTGCCCCGGCGCTGCTCTGCCACGAGTGCGGTCATCTGCATGAGTGCGATCGCTGCGACGCCTTCTTCACCGTGCATCAATCCCTGGGCGAGATCCGCTGCCACCACTGTGGCAATCAATACGCTATCCCCAAACAGTGCCACCAATGTGGTAGCACCATGCTGATGGGCCAAGGAGTGGGTACCGAGCAGTTGGCTGAGGCGCTGACCAAGGAGTTTCCCAACTATCCTGTGGTGCGCATCGATCGTGACACCACCAGCCGCAAAGGGGCGCTGGAAGGTCACCTCAATGCCATCCATAAAGGCGAGTACAAGATCTTGGTCGGCACCCAGATGCTGGCCAAAGGGCACCATTTCCCCGACGTCACCTTAGTGGGACTGCTGGATGTGGATGGCGCCTTGTTCAGCGCCGATTTTCGCGCCCCCGAACGTTTCGGCCAGCTCTATACCCAGGTCTCAGGCCGTGCCGGCAGGGCGCGTAAGGCGGGAACTGTGCTGCTACAGACCCATCAGTGCGACAATCCGATTTTGCGCGAGTTGATGCATAAGGGCTATGGCGAGTTTGCCCGTGGTCAGCTGGAGGAGCGTAAACAAGCCCTGCTGCCACCGGCCTGGCATATGTTGCTGCTGCGCGCCGAGGCCCACCGGGCCGAAGATGCCGACAGTTTCCTGACCCAGGTCGCCGCTCTACTGCCCCAAAACGAAACCTGTGAAGTGATAGGCCCAATGCCCGCCCCCATGGACAAGAAGGCGGGCAAGTTCAGACGTCAGCTGATGTTTCAAACCAAGACCCGCAGCCAGTTACAGCAGGCGTTTGAACAGGCTCAGCCGCAGATTGAAGCCCTGCCGCTGGCCAAGAAGTGTCGCTGGAGTCTAGATCGCGACCCACAGGATCTGCTGTAAGCAAAAAAAGTGAGAATAGCGTAGAAAAATCCGTCCAGAGGATAGCAATTAGTCACCACAAGCGGCTAAAATACGCGGTTATCCCTGAATCTTTCATATTTAGGGTCTTTTGACCCTAGCAACTATCGATTAAACGCCAATGAAATCACATATTCAATCTTTGCTCGAACAAGCCATTAATACTCTAAAACAGCAGGAGATAGTGCCTGCGGATTTTGAGGCTCGTATTCAGGTAGACCGAACCAAAGACAAGACCCACGGTGATTTTGCCACCAACCTGGCCATGATGCTGACCAAGGTGGCCCGCAAGAATCCTCGTGAGATAGCACAGCTGATAATCGATAGCCTGCCACAAGATAGCCAAGTGGCTAAGGTCGAGATTGCCGGCCCAGGATTTATTAACTTCTTCATCGATGAAAACGCCCTAACCAATCAACTGATGGCCGCACTCAATGATGATCATCTAGGCGTTACGCTACCAACGCCACAAACAGTTGTGGTCGATTACTCCTCGCCTAACCTGGCCAAAGAGATGCACGTAGGTCACCTACGTTCAACTATTATCGGCGACAGCGTGGTACGCGCCCTCGAATTCCAGGGCCACAAGGTGATCCGTCAAAACCATGTTGGCGACTGGGGCACCCAGTTCGGCATGTTGCTGGCCTATATGGAAGAACTACGTGCCCAGCATGGCGAACAGGCTCAGGTAGAGCTGTCTGATCTCGAGAGCTTCTACCGCGCCGCCAAGGTACGTTTCGATGAGTCTGAAGAGTTTGCTACCCGCGCTCGCCAACTCGTGGTCGAGCTGCAATCGGGCGACGAATACTGCAACAAGCTGTGGCGCGAGTTTAACGATATTTCACTTAGCCACTGCCATGAAGTCTATGAGCGCTTGGGCGTAAGCCTGACCCGTGCCGATGTGCGCGGCGAGAGCGCCTACAACGATGACCTTGAGCAGGTAGTACAAGATCTGGATGCCCAAGGCCTGTTGTCTGAAAGCAACGGCGCCAAGGTGGTCTTCCAGGATGAGTTTCAAACCAAAGAGGGTGAGCCTCTGCCGGTGATCATCCAAAAAGCCGACGGCGGTTTCCTCTATGCCACCAGCGATCTGGCGGCGATGCGTTATCGCTCAAACGTGCTGAAGGCCGATCGCGCGCTCTACTTCGTCGATCTGCGTCAAGCTCTGCACTTCCAGCAGGTATTTAGCCTGGCGCGCACCGCTAACTTCGTTCGCCCTGACATGAGCCTGGAGCACATGGGTTTTGGCACCATGAATGGTGAAGATGGTCGCCCATTCAAAACCCGCTCAGGCGGTGTGGTGAAACTGGTTGACCTGCTCAGCGAAGCCGAAACTCGTGCACTCGATCTGGTTCGCAGCAAGAACCCAGATATGGATGAAGCCGAGCTAGATAAGATCGCCAAAGTGGTGGGCATAGCCTCGGTGAAATATGCTGACCTGTCGAAGAACCGCGCCAGCGACTACATCTTCAGCTTCGAGCAGATGCTGAGCTTCGAGGGCAATACCGCCCCTTATCTGCTGTACGCCTACACTCGTGTTGCCGGTATCTTTAAGCGAGCGGCCGATGTCGACCTAACAGGTGCCAGTATTAAGCTTGAGCATGATAAAGAAAAAGAGTTGGGCAATAAACTGGCGCAGTTTGGTGAAGTGCTAAGCCGTATGGTGACCAAGGGGCAGCCCCACGCCCTGTGTGGTTACCTGTTCGAACTGGCCGGTGCCTTCTCGAGCTTCTATGAGGCCTGCCCGGTACTGGCGGCCGACTCAGAAGATGAGAAGAAGAGCCGTTTGCTGTTGGCACAGCTTACCGCTAAGACCTTGAAACAGGGTCTGGATCTACTGGGTATCGAAACCTTAGAGCGCATGTAATTTAGGGCGGTAAGATGAGCAATCGCGATTACGCCAATAGAAAACCCGCGTCTAAGGGACGTAAAAGCACCGGAGGCCGGCGAAAAGCCGCTCCGGCGCCTCGTCGATTTCCGGTTCTCCTCTCGCTGGTGACCTTGGGCTTAGTCGGTGGTTTCGGCTACTTCCTCTGGAGCATCAACGACAGTGCCGACAAGGTTGAGCCTCAACCTGAGGTTGAAGCGGTCAAAAAGCCTGTGGTCAAGAAAGACCCCAACGCGCTGCCGCCAAAACCTAAAGAGGAGTGGACCTACCAACAGGAGCTGGAGAACAAACAGGTCGAGGTGGACATTCCGGAAAATACTGCACCTACTCGCCCCTATCAGATGCAATGTGGCTCCTTTAGAAAAGAGGCTCAGGCCAACGAGATGAAGGCGGTGATCGCCTTCCAGGGCTTAGAGGCTCAGGTGCGTAAGGTCAGCGGTAGCAACGGTACTTGGTACAAGGTGGTCTTAGGCCCCTACGAGCGTAAACGCCTTGCCGAGAAACATCGCCACATCCTACAGCGCGGCGGCCTCAACGGCTGTCAGATCTGGTTCTGGGAAGGGGGTTAACCTCAGCCCCAAAAAAATGGGCCTGAGCCCGTTTGTGATCTACGCAGACAACAAAAAGCCAGCAAGATGCTGGCTTTTTGTTGTCTGCTTTAAGCGTTAATCAAAGCTTAGTTTTGAGTAATAGTTGCCGAGTTGCCAAAACCACCGGCTTGAACGATAGTGGCGTTGTCATTCATGCCGAACTGGTTGATGGTCGCTAGGTTATGTGCGCCATACTGACCCAGACCTGATTGCTCTATCATGGCGTAGTTATCATCGCCTTGTTGCAGCAGCACAGCATCATTGTACTCACCACCGCTCTGGTTAACCCAACCTTCGTTGTTGTTGCCAGTCTGGTCGATATCGGCCGCACCAAAGTCGCCCATCTGAGCCACAGTCACGCGGTTCAGCGACGCCGTCTGATAAACATCGGCCATGTTTTCTGTACCGCTTTGGCTCACCACAGCGCCTTGATCCACACCATCTTGATTGATGTTCACGATACCATCCACGCTAGCAGTTTGGTTTACGTCGGCGTTTAACTGACTACCTGGGCCCTGGGCTACAAACACCGCCGAACCATTAACACTAGACTGCATCACAGTCGCAGTAGAGTTGGCGGCTTGGTTCTGCGCCACGACAACATTACCGCTTTCGCTACCATCGATTTGATCGACAAACACCATGGCATTGTCTGATTCATTAAGCTGACTCACCAGCGCAATATTGCCGTTACCGGCCTGGTTAACGCTGGCCTCTGCCAGATACGAAGTATCTTGGTTAATGTTGACGTTGTTAAGATTACCCACAGTCGTCACAGTCGCCGATGCCGGCTCATGGAAACCGAAGCCATACTGACGCACTGTGGTAGTGTTAGAATCACCGGTCACATTCACGATCGCCTCGCTGTCGTTCACATGCTCTTGGTTGACAGAGGCGATGTTAGACTCACCGTTTTGCATCACGCTCAAGCTGGTATTGATAGCATGCTGCTGTAGTGTGGTCACCTGGTTGTAGCTGCCGGTTTGCGCCACGATCGCCGAAACATTCAGGCTGTTATCATCCTGAGTCACGTTCGCCATATTCTCAACGCCGCTGCTTTGGGTTACGTTGGCGATGCCGATGGAACCGTTAAGCTGATTGATGGTGATAATCGAGTCGGCAGAGCCATCCTGAGTCGCGTTGGCCAGAGATCCATTAGTGATCTGGTTAACCACGACTTCAGATTGCTCGGCATTGTTCATCTGGTTAACGTTGGCGATATTGTTGGCGCCAGTCTGCACGATAGTCGACAGTGCATCGGTCGAGGTATCTTGATCCGAGGTCGCAGTGTTGTTGTTACCTGTCTGCACAATGGTTGAACCGGCTGGGTTGTGGATACCAAAACCATACTGCCTGATATCGGCTAGGTTGGCGTTACCTTGCTGCTGAACTGTCGCTTGGGAATCATCAACATGCAGCTGGTTAACATCTGCATTGTTACCCTCACCAGCTTGAGTCACAGTCGCCTGGGTGTTGACCATATGCTCCTGGTTGATGGTGGCAGTGTTTGATGCCACAGACTGAGTCACCATGGCGCTTGAGTTAGCGACGCCACCCACCTGGTTAATGATTGCCGTTTGCGCATCACCGGCTTGGTCAATACTCGCCGAGCTGTCAAAACCCAAGGCAGTATTGATAGTTGCGCTATGGTTAGTGCCCGTCTGCACGGTTGTAGCAATGTTACCTGAACCATTTTGTGACGTAATGGCTGTGCTGTCGGCAGCGTGAGCAGTGCCTATTGTCATCGCAATGGCGGCGGCCAGTGGAAGTAGCTTTGTCATGAGTAATATCCTTTACTAAATATGTCAATCAGGCGGTAAGCGGCAACCGCCCGGTAAGCATCACCCTAAGTGATGTCGTCCTATGCAAGTTTCAGCAGTAACATGAAACTGCGATGACCAGAGACTCAACCTTCATCGCCCATATCCATCTGTCGGCGCGTCCTGCGAAGGTTAAGGTAAGCGTCACTGTGCAAATAGTTGTCTATCGACTCTTACACAGTGAACGATTTTCCTTTCATCCACATGTTTGGAAACAAGCGCCAGCCATAGCCAGCAGGCAAGAGTATGCAAAGATGCCATCCCATCATCGTCCAGCTAAGGTATGAAAGCCCAACCCCAGGAGGCTAGTTTTGCACCGCTACTCCCCCTCTTTAGTATTAGCCGCTTTGTCATACTCAAAGGGTAAGCCAATAAAAATGCTTAGCTTTTTAATCGATACTGCATGAGAGGCTATTTTTCCCCTCCAGCGCAGGAAAGCGACTGACGACCTCCCTTGAAAAACAAAATGCCATCCCCATATCTAGACTATTGTCCACCGATGGGTTTCCTACCCCTCGGCTAGAGAAGAGGAAATATCGTGACCACAATCGTTTCAGTACGTCGCAACAATCAAGTTGTCATCGCCGGTGACGGCCAGGTATCACTGGGAAACACAGTGATGAAAGGAAACGCTAAAAAGGTTCGACGCCTATATCACAACAAGGTCCTCGCGGGCTTTGCCGGCGGTACCGCCGATGCCTTTACCCTGTTTGAACGTTTCGAAGCCAAATTAGAGATGCACCAGGGGCATCTGATGCGCGCCGCCGTCGAAATGGCCAAAGATTGGCGCTCAGATAAAGTGCTGCGCAAACTCGAAGCCCTACTGGCAGTAGCCGATACCGAGTGCAGCCTGATCATCACAGGTAACGGTGACGTAGTGCAGCCAGAGAACGATCTCATAGCCATAGGCTCTGGGGGTAACTTTGCCCAGGCCGCGGCCACGGCACTACTGGAAAATACCGATCTCAGCGCCAAAGAGATCGCCGAAAAGTCTTTGACCATTGCCGGTGACATCTGTGTATTCACCAACCAATTCAAGACGATCGAAGAACTGAACTACTAGCACTGAGCTCGCTCACTGTTAACAAACGTATGCACCCAAGCATTAAGGGATACTTATGTCTGAGATGACTCCACGGGAAATTGTTCACGAGCTGGACAGTCACATCATAGGCCAACAGAACGCTAAGCGTTCGGTCGCCATCGCCCTGCGTAACCGCTGGCGCCGCATGCAACTTGACGCCGATCTGCGCCAAGAAGTCACCCCAAAAAATATTCTAATGATAGGCCCAACGGGTGTAGGTAAGACAGAGATCGCCCGCCGATTGGCTAAACTGGCCAAGGCACCTTTCATCAAGGTCGAAGCCACCAAGTTTACCGAAGTGGGTTATGTGGGTAAGGAGGTCGAACAGATCATCCGCGACCTGACCGACGCCGCCATCAAGCTGACCCGCGAAGAACAGATGGCCAAGTGTAAGTTTAGGGCCGAAGAAGCGGCCGAAGAGCGTATTCTCGACGCGCTCCTACCGAAACCCAAGGAAGATTGGGACACTGAAAAAAAAGATGACACCAACACTCGCCAGGTGTTTCGTAAGAAGCTGCGCGAAGGCCAGTTAGACGACAAAGAGATAGAGATAGATATCGCAGCCCCTCAGGTGGGTATCGAAATCATGTCGCCTCCAGGCATGGAAGAGATGACCAATCAGCTGCAGAGCATGTTCCAAAACATGGGCCCTGGTGCCAGCAAGCGCCGCAAGATGACCATCAAAGAGGCCTACAAAGTTTTGATCGAAGAGGAAGCCGCTAAGCTGGTTAACCCTGACGATCTCAAAGAGCAGGCCATCGAGCTGGTTGAGCAGCACGGCATCGTCTTCTTAGACGAGATAGATAAGATCTGTAAGCGTGGTGACACCTCAGGTCCAGACGTTTCTCGTGAAGGGGTTCAACGCGATCTACTTCCTCTGGTGGAAGGCTGTACGGTTAATACCAAGCATGGCATGGTTAAAACAGACCATATCCTGTTTATCGCCTCGGGCGCGTTCCAGATGTCTAAGCCATCGGATCTCATCCCTGAGCTACAGGGTCGTCTACCGATCCGCGTCGAATTGGAAGCCCTGTCTGCCGATGACTTTAAGCGTATTCTGACTGAGCCCCACGCCTCGCTCACCGAGC
Organism: Shewanella marisflavi; assembly: GCF_002215585.1. Taxonomy (NCBI): domain Bacteria; kingdom Pseudomonadati; phylum Pseudomonadota; class Gammaproteobacteria; order Alteromonadales; family Shewanellaceae; genus Shewanella; species Shewanella marisflavi. Next base: position 396,952 of record NZ_CP022272.1, on the reverse strand, counting down.
AGTATGTGGCGCTGATGGGCACCGAAGGCGTTAAGGTAGAGTTTAGCGAATCTGGGATTGACCGCATCGCCCAAGCCGCCTGGCAGGTAAACGAGCGCACCGAAAACATTGGTGCCCGCCGCCTGCATACCGTGATGGAGCGCCTGATGGAAGATCTTTCATTCGAGGCCTCTGACAAGTCTGGTAGCACGACCTTGATCGATGCCGACTATGTCAACGCTCATCTCGATAATTTAGTACAGGACGAAGATCTCAGCCGCTTCATCCTGTAAACTTAAAGGGCCCGTCAGTTCCCCTGCGGGCCCTCTTTTTAACCTAACACGCTAGCGTCCCAGCAAAAGGCAAAGCTATGACTCCTCAAAGCGACACCCCAAAGGTCACCGGACTAAAACTGAAACGTAAATCTCGTCTGCTGGAGGTGAGTTTCGACAATGGTCAGAGCTATACCCTCAGCTGCGAGCTGTTACGGGTCTACTCGCCCTCGGCCGAGGTGCATGGTCACGGCAATCCTGTATTGGTGACCCATAAGAAAAACGTCAACATCAACGCCATCACACCTGTTGGCAACTATGCGGTTAAGCTAGTGTTCGACGACGGCCACGATACCGGCCTTTACTCCTGGAAGGTGCTCTATGACCTGGCCACCAATCAGGTGGAGTTATGGGAAAACTATCTGGCGAGATTACGCGCCGCCAAAGCCAGTCGCGAGCCATTGATCGACATGGCAGTGAAGTATCACACCTAGTCAGTCAACGACCAACCTTCTTTGTCTAAGCTCAAAGCCGATGTCACCATACTGCAGGCCGGACTCTTTAGCCGTTGGGATGAAGAGAGTCCAGACCTGCCTAAATTTCTCAAGGCCACAGTGCATGTACCGGCCGAAATAGACATAGAATTTGGTTTCATCGCCCGTATCCGCAAAGCCAAGAATCGGCGGCTAAATTACTGTATCTATCACCCCAACATTCCCGATGAACAAGGCAATATTCGCCCGCCCTTCGAAGGCGAGCTGTTCGTCGAATCCAACGACTGGAAATTCTATCTGGGCGATACCATCTGGGCGCCTGAGCATGACAAGGTAGGTAAGTGGCGTATGACTCTGTCTCTGGGGGACAAGGTAGTTGCCGAGAAGACCTTTAACGTACATCTTAACGATGAGGAGAGTCAGGTGGCCAACTTCTGGAAACGCAGGGGCTTTTAACCATTTATCTTTACAAACAGAACCTTTTTAAACAACCCATTGACTATAAAGGAGCAACCACCCCGTCACTTAGGTAACAACTCTCTGTAGCGTGACGCGAACGAAAAATTTTACCTATAAAATCACACCATGCGGACTTATGTCCTCTCGTCACTCCCAAACACCAATTACTATCGGGATAAATCTGACACAGAGGATAATTTATGACTGCACATATCAATGGTCAAGCAGGCGATTTTGCTGAAACCATCATAATGCCAGGGGATCCGTTACGCGCAAAGTATATCGCAGAGCACTATCTCGATGACGCACAAGAGATCACTAATATTCGCAACATGTTAGGCTACACCGGTTTTTATAAAGGCCAGCGCATCTCTGTCATGGGGCACGGTATGGGCATCCCCTCGATGGTGCTTTATGCCCATGAACTAATCACTCAGTTCAATGTTAAGCGCATTATTCGTGTGGGTAGCCTGGGAGCGACTCAACACAAGGTTAAGATTAACGATGTGATTCTGGCACAAGCTGCTGGCACAGACTCTCCTACCAATGCCAAACGTAGCAGCGGTTACCAAATGGCGACCTCGGCCACATTTGAGCTACTCCACAGAGCCTACACTATCGCCCAAGAGAAACAGATCAGCATCAAAGTGGGCAACATCTTCAGTGGTGACATGTATTACGACCCCGATGAGGATATGATCCCGGCACTGGAGCGCTTTGGCGTTTTAGGCATAGATATGGAAGCCGCCGGCTTATATGGCTTAGCCCATCACCTAGGCATCGAATCATTGGCCATTTTAACAGTATCGGATCACTGTTTAACCGGTGAAGAGACCACTGCGGAGGCGCGCCAGTACACGTTTAATCAGATGATTGAACTAGCGCTCGAAACTGCTCATCAGTAATAGCACTAGGCATGAGTTATTGATCATGCCTCTTGAGATCGCTCTTGATGAGCGGCATTAGCAAATTAGGATGTAGAAAATGAAGAATAAAATCTCCTTAACCTTGCTCAGCTTTTTAGCCAACTTTGTCATGGCAGGCTTCGCAACCCAGTTTGGCATGTTGATTGAACCGATAGCTGAAAAGTACTCAGCTAACGTTAACGAAGTTGCCTCTATCTTTTCTCTGTTGAATGGTGGCGCGCTCGCCGGTACCATCGCGGCCTTTTTCTTAATTGAGAAAATTGGCGTAAAACGTATGACCTTAGTCAGTTATTTAGTGATCGCTGCCAGCGCTGGAGCCATGCATTTCACTGACTCATTAAGCATTGTGATGCTCGCCATGACGCTGATCGGTTTATGTGGCGGCGTGGGATTATGTATCGCCGGCACCATTGTCGTCTCCGTTTGGAAAGACAAAATTCAAAGCACTATGCTTGTCGTGCAAGATGCAACATTTAATGTGGCTGGTGTCGTATTCCCTCTGATCACCACATACGCACTAAGCAACGCATTATCATGGAGTTACAGCTATCTAACTGTAGGTGTTGTTGCTCTGGGAACCGCGCTAATCGCCCTACTCACCAACTTTTCATTGTGTGAAACACGCCGAGAGACGCTGACGACGAAAGATGAGTCGGAATGGAATCTCGGCATTATTAGTGGCGGTGTCGGCTTGTTTCTGGGGATGTTAGCGCTTTATACCTTCCTCACTTGGGCACCAATGTTTGTTAAAACAAAATTCGACATCCCCTTCGAAGACGCTGGCAACATCATTACCCAATATTGGTCTGCCGCACTGATAGGTGCCTTGGTCTCAACAGTGATAGTGTCACGAGTTAAAATCCAACATTTCGTGATGGGGATGATAAGTCTGGCGCTGATCATTACCAGTCTGATTGTGACCACAGACAACTTAGAGTCCATCGGCTATCTGACATACGGTTATGGCTTTGCCTGTGCCGCCTTGTATAACGCCTTCATTGCTTATGGTGTCTCATTTGTCAAAACAGCCAGTAGCCGCAACGTGTCATATATATTGATCAGCGGTAGCGCAGGTGCCATGTTTAGCCCTGCCATCAGCTCACTATTTGAGAGCATCATAGGTCTGCAAAGCGTCATGTATGCAATTCCTGTGATTTATGCCTTAATCATCACAATGCTCGTCATCTCAAACCGGCAACGAGTAGGCCTAACCGTCCAGGCAAATCAGTCTTAATGCTTGATTAACCTCGAAGGCCCTGAACTCGCATTTGGGGCCTATTCGATAAATGCCTTTAGACCTGCTAAGTCGCAAATCACCAAGCCCTCTTTATCGCGTTTAATTAGCCCTTGTTCCTCTAAACTTTTCACGGCCCGACGATACACTCTATCCGTTGTTGCAAAACGCTCAGCCTCTAAGTAACACTTAGTAAACCCCTCTACAGGTTGATCTTTTAGATGTTGATGATAAAGATCATAGGCGATGTTGTAGGCGATAGGATAGAGCATTCTGCGAGTCAAAATATCCATAGTATCTTGGTAATCGATAGCAATGGCACTGGCAAAAAATAGTGCAAACCTTGGGGTTTTAAGCAGCGCCTGATGCAACTTATCACCATTAATAATCGCTATTTCTAAAGACTCCTCGGCAATAATGTCGAGTTGGCAAAGGTAATCGGTAAAAAACTCCATTTCACCAAATAACTGAGAGTCACAATTCATAGTGCCAAGCTGAAAACTACGGCCATTTCTTGCTGTGTAGCCCATAGATATTCGCCCTCGAGGCACTAAAATCAGTGCATCAAGCTTCTGGCCTTGCTGCATTAATTTATGCTGAGGAGCGACCGTTTTCGTTTCGCTAATACACTCTCTCATTACGCTTTCGATGGCATCATGCTCCTGTTGCCACATAGACCGAAAGCGACCTTTATCCAGTGGTTTTAACTGCATAATAGATCCGATAAATCAAAGTCAATTTGCCCTAACTTACTCTTCATAACGCTCCACGCCGCCGTCTATAGATAGAGCAGGCTCACTCCCCACCAGATAAAACTCAATTTACGCCTTTCACTTACCACTTTGCAAGACAGGATAAGCGCCATCCAACAGGGGCAAACCAAACTGCGCGACTAGCGTAAAAGATTAAGCCAGCACAGGTCTTCGGTCATAATGGCTCATTCAGACAAAGCTAACTAATGATTGACGATATGACACTATGCCCTTTGTTCTATCAAGCTTTTTAACCTACTATAACTCGCTCCTTTGGGATAAAGGCAGCTGACTGAAATACTAGCATTACAGCTAATGGGTTGGATAAATTTTGCATTAAGCAATATCGGTCAGGTAACGCTAACGACCAAGATTCACAATAGCCTCTCACTTGAACAGAGATGCATATGAACAGAGAAGCTCATCAAACCTATAGTCAACGAATCCAGGCGGTTTGTGACTATATTGGCAAACATCTGGACCAGCCCCTGACGCTGGAACAACTCAGCCAGAAGGCGTACTTCTCCAAGTATCATTTTCATCGCCAGTTTCAGGTGTATACCGGCATAACTTTAGGTAAATACATCAGTCTACTCAGGCTGAAGCGGGCCTCATACCGATTGGTGTTTCATCCGGAGCTCAAGATCACCGATATCGCCCTCGATGCGGGATTTGAGAACGGCGAATCCTTTTCGCGTGCCTTTAAGCAGGTATTTGCCCAGACACCGTCGCAATTTAGGTTAACGCCTCAATGGGAGCGATGGAGTCGAGAGTATGCCAAGATGAAACCTATCAGGAGAGAGACAGTGCAAATTAATATTACTGAAAGAGACGACATCAAGGTCGCCGTGCTGGAACACAGAGGTAGCCCGGCCTCACTTAACGACTCGATTCAACAATTTATCAGCTGGCGCAAGCAAAGCGGCGAATCGCCAGTCACCAGCAGCCTGACATTGGGCGTCCCCTTTAACGACCCTAATGCTGTGGAACCCGAGGCATTTCATTTCGACATTTGCGGCTCGGTCACGACTGATGTCGAAGCCAATGACTATGGGGTGATCACCAAGACGATTCCCGGTGGTCGCTGCGCCGTGATCCGCCACCAGGGACCACACGATCAGATGGACAATAAGATCTATCAATTCTATCGCGATTGGCTGCCCCAGAGTGGTGAGGAGCTAAGAGACTTTCCCCTCTACTTCGAGTACCACAACTTCTTCCCCGAAGTGGCGGAGCATGAGCTAATCACCGATATCTATTTCTCGCTAGTCTAAGCTCATTTCAGGACGAGACAATATAACGAAAAAGGCTTCCATTTCTAGAAGCCTTTTCTCTTAATACAGCGAAGAGATAGCTGGGTTTAAATATTAGGAACCCTGGGTTCAAAGTACTTATGTTTGCTTAGTATCTTAAGTAGCACTTAACTAGAGCTAGAACGAAAAAGGGCTTCCATTTCTGGAAGCCTCTTCTCTTAATACAGCGAAGAGATAGCTGGGTTTAAAATATTAGGAACCCGGCTATGACTCAAATGCTATATGCCAGATAGCACAAAGCCCCCTATAAAGCGGGCTTTGTTAATGAGGCTAAGTCATAGCTAGATCTAAACATTAGGAACCCTGGGTTCAAATAATCCCTATGACCAGACTTTAGATAATGGCCAGCCAAAACGAAAAAAGGCTTCCATTTCTGGAAGCCCTTTTTCTTAATTTGATAGAGAGATAGCCAGATTTAAATATTAGGAACCCGGCTATGACTCAAATGCTATATGCTAGATAGCACAAAGCCCGCTAAAAAGCGGGCTTTGTTAATGTGGCGGAGAGATAGGGATTTGAACCCTAGACGGGCTATAAACCCGTGCCGGTTTTCAAGACCGGTGCATTCGACCACTCTGCCATCTCTCCGAACGCCGAGAATAGTAAGGAAATGGACTTTAAATGTAAAGCCTAAATTTCACTAACTGAGCAACAAATAATCCATTAAGGCATTTTTCGATGACAAATGCGTTAAAAACAACCTTTTTAGTGATATTTGGGCGCTAAAACACCCATGCCGAGTGTACTTATATGCACAAAATGCCCTTTAAGATTGTCGATGTAAGCCCCCTATAAACATCACCCCTTGGTCAGCAACTGTTGCAACTCGCTGAGTGAGGCCACCTGATAATGTGGTGTAATTCCCTCTGGCGCTGGTTGACTGGCATGGTTTAGCCAACAGGTATCGAATCCGGCATTGATACCCCCCTGAATATCTGAATGGGGATTATCCCCCACCATCAATACATGCTCTCTGGGTGGATGAGCCATCTGCGACAGCGCGTGCTCAAAAATCGCTACATCGGGTTTAGCCACCCCCACCTCTTCGGAGATCACCACAGGTGAAAAGGCATGCAGCAGGCCGGTACGCTCTAAACGCACCTTCTGAAGATCCGTAAAGCCATTGGTGATGATCCCCATTTGTACCTTGCCATAGAGGGCATCGACCAGCTCTGCAGCACCGGGCAGTAGAGTACAGATATCGGCCATCGCCGTGAGAAAAGCAGCGTTGAGATGCTCGGCAGTCACAGACAGCTTCTCAGCCCAGCGCTCGAAACGGGTCACCTGCAGATGACGGGCACTGATCTTGCCATCTTGATAGTCTACCCAAAGGGGTAAGTTCACTGTTTGATATTCTTGGAAATCGGCAAGGGTGAACTCTACACCGAAGCGCGAAAACATCAGCTGTAATCCTTTAAAGGCATCGAAATGAAACAGAGTTTCATCGGCATCAAACAATATCCACTGGTACTTCATTCTCTCTCCATGGTTATGACCTCAGGACAAGGGGCAGCACTATATCAATGCCAAGCTTAGCTGAGCAAAAATATTTGCTTACGCTTATGGGATAACGCAGCAGGAACCTCTTGGACGGTGAAGCGTCTGATGGTAAGACACTGAATTTTCCAAGGAGTGGTTATGCTAAAAAAAGTGATGCGACAAGTGAAACAACACCGCCAGTTCATTCTTTTTATCGGCCTGATGTTGGTGTTTCGCAGCGCCGTCGCCGACTGGAACCATGTGCCTAGTGGTTCTATGCTGCCCACCATAGTGCAGGGCGACCGCATACTGGTGAATAAAATGGCCTACGATCTGCGCCTTCCCTTCACCCATATCACCTTAGTTAAGCTAGCCGAGCCCGAACGCGGCGACATCATCACCTTCGACTCGGCGGTGTCCGACAAGAAGCTAGTCAAGCGCATCATAGGCCTGCCTGGCGATACTGTGTCGATGCGCAATAATCGCCTCTACCTCAATGGTCAGGCTGTAAACTATGAAGCATCATTGCAAACCGTGACCGACTGGCGAGACGCCTTTAGCGACGAGCGAAAAGCCTTTAGCGATATACAAGAGGCCTTGCCCGGCAAGCCCCACGCCATAAGATTAAATGCTTCCCCCTCAAGGCTGGCCAATTTTGGCCCTGTGACTGTCCCCCAGGGGCACTACCTGACACTTGGGGATAATCGCGACGCCAGCGCCGACTCCCGTGTTATCGGCTTCATCCCGCGCGAAGAGATCACAGGTAAGGCTCACAGGGTGGCTTTTTCAAACGCTCCCGAGCACTATTATTGGTTTAGGAACGAGCGCTGGCTAATGCCCATATAGTCACGAAAGAGAATCATCAAGTTGGCAGCTACTCAAGCTTTACGTAGCTGTCACTATTCCAATCGTAGACATACTCTACCCCTTGCCATTCGTAAACCGTCCTGCCCTCTTTGATTCTCACCCTAGCATTGGCAGGCAAGCTCTTAATGGCATCACTCTGAGTAAGACTGGTGGTGACTTGCTGCGGCGGTGCAATAGGTTTTGGCTTACGATATTTTCTCGGCTCGTAACGATAAGGGTAACGCCAGCGGTCACGCCAATAGCCATAGTGATTATGACGCCAATAGGGAAAACCAGTGCCTATGCCGATACGCCAGCGCCAAGGGTCATAGTAGCCTCTATCCCAATCGTGACGATATTCCCAACCGGCATTGACGCCGAAATCAGAACTGACATGAAATTGGTCATCTATCTTAAGCGCCCAGGCAGGCATTAGGCTTAGCGGCAACAGGCTCAGCAACAGCGCTCCCTTGACTAACAACAAAGGCCTTATCTTGTGCTTCATATTGCCACCTCATCTTAAGAACAACATCGACATCTTAGCCTTAATTATAATCACTGCAAATCTCGCCGCATTAGGGTCGCAAAGCCGATGTAAGCTATTTGGGAATAACGCCCATAAATGGTATAGTGCGCGCCATATCACATTTTTCTTAGCACGAGTATTTCCACATGAGTTTTAAGGATTTACGCAGTTTTATCGATCACCTCGAAACCAATGGCGAACTAAAGCGCATCGCTCACCCTGTGGATCCCCATCTGGAGATGACAGAGATTGCCGATCGTGTATTGCGGGCAAAAGGCCCGGCGCTGCTGTTTGAAAATCCTGTCGGAAAGACAATGCCTGTGCTTGCAAACTTGTTTGGCACCCCTAAACGCGTAGCTATGGCCCTGGGCAAAGAAGACCCGCTAGCCCTACGCGATGTGGGCGAGCTGCTGGCCTTCCTCAAGGAGCCCGAGCCACCTCGCGGCTTTAAAGATGCCATCTCCAAGATCCCCATGTTCAAACAAGCCCTGAATATGCCCCCTAAGACGGTGCGCAACGCTCCTTGCCAGGAGGTAGTGATCAGCGGCGATGATGTGGATCTGACCCAATTACCTATTCAGCACTGCTGGCCAGGCGATGTTGCGCCACTGGTCACCTGGGGATTAACCATCACCAAAGGGCCGAGGCAGAAAAGACAAAATCTCGGCATCTACCGCCAACAATTGCTGGGTAAGAACAAGCTGATCATGCGCTGGCTAGATCATCGCGGCGGTGCGCTGGACTTCAAAGACTTTAAGGAACAACACCCAGGCGAACGCTATCCTGTGGTGGTGGCGCTGGGCGCCGATCCCGTCACCATCTTAGGCGCCGTCACCCCAGTGCCCGACGCCATGAGCGAGTATGCCTTTGCCGGCCTGCTGCGCGGTGAACGCACCGAGGTATGTAAGGCACTGACCTGTGATCTAGAGGTACCAGCCACCAGCGAGATCATTCTGGAAGGCTATATTGAGCCTGGTGAAATGGCCGAAGAAGGGCCTTATGGCGACCACACGGGTTACTACAACGAAACCGATGAATTCCCAGTCTTTACCGTGACCCATATCAGCCATAGACGCGATGCCATCTACCACAGTACCTATACCGGCAGGCCACCCGATGAGCCAGCTATGTTAGGTGTGGCACTGAACGAAGTGTTCGTGCCTATTCTGCGTAAGCAATACCCGGAGATTGTCGACTTCTATCTGCCACCAGAAGGCTGCTCCTACCGCATGGCGGTGATCTCCATTCGCAAGCAGTATCCTGGACATGCCAAACGGGTAATGATGGGTGCATGGTCCTTCCTGCGCCAGTTCATGTACACCAAGTTCATCATCATAGTGGATGAGGATGTTAACTGCCGCGACTGGAACGATGTCATCTGGGCTATTACGACCCGGATGGATCCTAAGCGAGATACCGTCATGATAGACAACACTCCTATCGACTATCTGGACTTCGCCTCCCCGGTGGCAGGTCTTGGCTCTAAGATGGGAATGGATGCCACCAACAAGTGGGAAGGGGAAACCGACCGTGAATGGGGTACCCCCATTGTGATGGATGAATCCGTCAAACAACGTGTCGATGAGATCTGGGATGCCTTGGGCATAGATGATGCACCGACACTATAATCAATATCAGACGTAAACTAATCATCTGAATTTAAAAAACAAATTAAAAAAGTTAACCCTTTGAATACTTGAACAAATTAATCAGGTATTCAAAGGTGCTAAACCTCCACAGAGAGGGGCTGAAAGGAAAACCAATGAACACCATACGCTGTAAAGTTGAACATGTTACCGCCTTTAATGATGCCGTTTATCAGGTAGCATTAACCCCAGAAACCAGCTTCGAATTTCAGGCTGGTCAGTACCTTTGCGTCGTAATGGGTGAAAAAGATAAACGTCCCTTCTCTATCGCCTCGGCGCCAGGCAGCGATCAAATCGAACTGCATATCGGCGCAGCGGTCAGCGAGAGCTACCCCATGCAGGTAGTTGAACGCTTGCAACAGAGCGAGTATATCGACATTGAGGCTCCGGGCGGCGAAGCCTTCCTGCGTAGCGAAAGCCACAGACCCCGTCTACTGATCGCCGGTGGCACTGGCTTCTCTTACATCAAGAGCATCGTCGAGCAGATGATCGCCTTAGGGCAGAAAGTAGAAACCACTCTCTACTGGGGCTGTCGTAACCAGGACGCCATGTACTACGAATCATTGGCCCGCCAATGGCACCAAGATAACGCTTGGCTGAACTTTGTCCCTGTGGTTGAAGAATCGACACCCGAGTGGCAGGGTAAGACAGCCAACCTGCTGGCCCAGATAAAACAGGACTACGTCAGCCTCAACGGCTATGACATCTATATCGCCGGACGTTTCGACATGGTTGGCGCCGCCCGCGAAGTGTTTCGTGAAATAGGCGTCGAAGAGCAGCATCTCTATGGTGACGCCTTCGCCTTTATCAAATAGCACACTCAATTTAGCCCTGACACTTAGTCAGGGCTAAATTTAACTATGACTTTAGCGCGGCTATAGGGCCACCTTCTCATATTTGGTCCAAGCCACTAGGTTGCCTAGCAGAGGCACCACCCAGACTGCCGTGCCATTTTCGGCATGCACACGCAGATAAAATAACTCCTCGTCGCGAATGTTATGCTTGCGGATCTCGCGATAGAAATGCATCGCCGAAGCGCTTACTACATCTGGCATGATAAGATCTTTCTGCCTGACTTTCACATGGAAGACATCAACCTCCAACTCTCCGAGCTTCTGGCGATACTGCTCGAACTCACCGCGGATCTGATACTTGATAGGCGTCGTCAGGCAGTCCTGATCTGTAATACAAGCACGGGAGTAAAACTTGCCGCTTAAGGGTTGCTCATACACTAGAGAGATCCCTATGTCGGCTCGCACCAGTAACTCGTCAGCCACGGGGAAATAAACATCACCATTGTAGTGATGCTCCACCAGGTCGCCGACAGTTTCACTGGGGGGGATCAAGATGCGGTTGTAGCGTATCCGCTCTTCCATCCGCTTACTCAGCTCGGTAAATTCCTGCATATTGAGCCCTGCAGGCGCCAAATCGATTGCCGTTAGATTGATTATCTTATCCCGGCGACACTCACCATCTTCATCCAGATCGCAAACCGCCATCGAGTAGTGATTACCATCGGTAAAGGCAAAACCGCTGAAATTATCGAATCCGGTTATGATGTTGCTTTCCGGCGCAATATGCTTTTGCCACATAGAGGGGTGTAGGCTACTGACCCCCTTGGGATGTATCAGGGTCAAAGGCCGCTGACTGCCACCGAGATTAATATCTATCTCTTTGTTAGATGCCAATTTGGCTGCATGTTTCATTACCTGATGATAATCACTCTGATACCAGAGCATCGCCACTATCCCCAGTAAGATCAGAATACCGCTAACCTTGACCATCAGGGAGACATCGATAAGCGCATCTTTTATCGACCCGGCATCATTGACCGCCAACATGGTCACGTGAGACTTGGGTGAGACATGCAACTGATAGCCACGTCGGGCAACGGTTTTCAGTTGGACTTCGGGAAATGGTTCCAGCTTCTTACGCAGGATGCTGATGCACTGTGTTAGAGAGGTAGCCGCCACCACACGGTCGGGCCACCCCACGGCGATCAAGGCTTCCTTGTCACAGATGGCATCGGGCTGTGACAACAGATGCGCCAATATTGCTGACTCCGAAAAACTCAGTCCTATCGTAGCGCCACAGGTACGATCGTGTAGTTGGTGCGCTTCTTCATCGAACTCAAGATATGGCGTAATTTTTAACACCTGACACCTCAATAGTTCCTAATGATTAATTAGAAACATCTTATTGTTATCATTGGCATTTTATTAACATTACTCCAAAATTACCGTGATTACTCACTCAAATCCCAGGCCAGGATTCCAGACGCCTGCCCAGAGTGTGAACTAGCGCCCAAATCCCCGCGTCCAAGTCTCAAGGCCAGAGCTACACCAGCTTGTGAATAAACACACGACGAGTCCAATAGAACAGCAAAAAGAACCAGGTTGCACAGGCTGTCAACAATAGTGGCAGGCTCCATTCATACTGAGCCAGCAGGCCTAAACTACCAAGTGGGGCACTACCGGCGAGCATATTGATAGCTCGGTAGAGATCGGTGGGATTCAACATAATCAGCAAATTCACCAGCCACTGACCCACATTACCGAGATCGGCTACCAAGAGGATCAACAACAGCAGATCATAGATAAGCACCAGCGCAAACCAGAGGGCTAACAAACTGCCTACGGCCCTGGCCTTCTCCGCCGACTTCAGACTGACCAAGTAGCTGATCAGAATGAAGATCACCGCCAGCAGACAGCTGCTGACGATCAGCAGTAAGAACGCCTGCAGAACCTCACTCCAGGCATCACCGCGCCCAAACAAGATCAGCATGGCGGCACTCGTCCCATAACTGCTGGCGATAGCAGTGAAGATCACCCCACAATGGGCCAGTAGTTTACCGGTGAGGATCTCTGACTTGCTTACCGGATAGGTAAGCAGCAGCTGGAGAGTGCCCGCCTCCTCCTCTCCTACGAAGGCATCATAACTGAGCAATATAGCCGCCAGAGGAATGATAAATACCGAGATAGTGGTCAAAGAGGCCACCACACTGTTCAAGCTTGGCAGCGACAAGGTGCCGCTCACGGCGCTGCCGGCAAAGGTCATGCAAAGGGCTAACAGCCAGAAGATGGCAAACACTACCATCACCCAGCGATTTCGTACGCTGTCCTTCATCTCCTTGGCAGCGATCACCCTGATGAGGCCCAAACCAAACCGCTTTGCTATCACCAACATCATAGGTCTCCCGGGGTAAGGCTCAGCCCCAGCTCACTCATGGCCTGCATCTGTACCATCTTGGCATGGTACACTTGGGCCAAATCCGGGCAATCTACTTTTACATCAAACAGTTGGCACTCTACGATCAAGTACTTCATCAACACCTCGCGTTGTGAGACGGGACAATACAAGCCTCCGTCTAAGTAAAATAATTGCAGTAAGGGGTGCGTCGCTACCAGACTGGACAGGGCCGGATGCTCCATACGTACGCCCAAATCGCAACTTGTCACTAGCTCATCGAGCGTACCGAAGGCCAGTCTCTTGCCTCTACCCAGCAATAGGGCCAGATCCAGCTGCTGCTCCACCAACTGTAACTCGTGGGTACACACAATTACCGTACAGCCCTGGGCCGTAAGCAGCTTAAGCTTGTGATAGATAAACTGTGATGCCTGGGGGTCCAGCCCCACTGTTGGCTCATCCAATAACAGTAGCTTAGGCTGCGCCAGAATCGCCTGAGCAAACCCTAGACGCTGCTTCATCCCTTTGGAGTAGCCCTTCACCGCCTTATGCTGGGCATAGGCCAGACCAAACTCTTCCAGCAGCGGGCCAACCATCCGTGCTGAGAGTCCCTTTAGCGCGGCGAAATAGCTCAGCACCTCATGGCCGGTTAACTTATCGTAGAAACTAATATTCTCTGGCAGGTAGCCTATGTCCGTCGCGACTCTCTTTGATGCTATGCCGCTTCCCAGCACGCTTACTTCCCCAATTGTGGGATGCAGCAGACCGAGAATCATCTTGATCAGCGTCGACTTGCCAGCACCGTTATGGCCCAGCAGCGCCATCAGCTTACCCTTTGGCAAAGAGAAGCTAAGAGCATTCAAGGCTCGTAGCTCATCGAAATAGTGACTCACCTGTTTAAAGGTCACCGCCGTCTGACTCATAGTGCCTCCCAAGCGGCAGGCGCAGCGTGACGTGGTGGCGTCATCACGGGATAGCTATCGACCACGCCAGCCGAATGCTCACCTTGCAACTGGCTATCCAGCCACTTCAATAATTTCACTATCGGACTTTCCATTAAAAATCTTGCCTCTGGATACAGCCAAAAGAGGCGATCCAAACTGTCGTTGGGCAGATGCAGGCTATCGCCTATGCCATCACCATCGAGATCCCAGCCTTGGTAGTCGCTCCAATAATTTCCCCGTCCCTGAAAACTCCACTCGACTCTCTGCTCGCCCACATAGCGCACTTGAGTAGCATTAGCCAAAAAATGGTTTTGATAAACAAAGTTATCCTCACCGCCCAGCGCCATCGCGATACCTATCTGACAGCCAGCAATATAGTTGCCGCTGATCTGATTGCGTTTCGCGCCATAAACAAACAATCCCTTCCCCTCGCTAAAGAGATCCCCCGCCACACTATTGGGCATCTGAGTCGCTTCAATCAGATTGGCCTGGATCTCGGCGTCATGAGTAAGATTGAGCAACACCCCAAACTCCAGGGCATCACGCACACGATTAAACACCAGTCGAATACCTTCCGAGTTCATCAGGGCGTAGCCACCACTAACCCGACTCGCCAGGTTGTCCATGGCCTCATCCTGCTTGGTATACATATAGTGCAGACCATACTGAAGCTCGGACAGGTGATTGCCATAGACGCGGCTACCAACGCCTGACTCTAAATAGATACCGTCACGCACATTGCGGATGCGATTGCCTTTGATGAGAGGAGCGTTCACCTTTAGCAGGTGAATGCCATCCCCCCTATCCAGCAAGAAGGATTCGGCCTCCCCCTGGATCTGATTGTCCTGCAGCTTAAGATTACTGACCTCACTGGCGTAGATGCCAAATCCGGGACCGCTCAACTCATTGGCGATAACGGCCACGTCGTTTGCACCGGGCAGCAAGCGAATGGCGGCGTCTTTCTGATAGAGATCCCGCCCCCAGTTGAGAATGCTCAGCTGGGTAATAGTCCCCCCCGCCGCGCTAACGACCAGCGCCGAACCTTCTCCCTGGGCATCGATAATAGCGCCGGATTCACCTCGCAGCGTCAGCGGCTTGTCGAGTTCGAAGCGGCCCAGATAACGCCCCGGCAGCAGTCGTATCTCACTATCCCTAGGCATGGTTTTCAATGCTGAGCGCAGCGCCTCACTATTTGCCACCCGGATCACCCGAGGCGCATCCGATGGCCACGCCAAAAGAGACACTGAACACAGCAGGCAGAAGAGGCACAAGCTTAAAATCTGTTCTGTCGTCAGCCATAGGCGTCGAGATAGCCCATGCGACAGGCGCAGGCTATTTTGCGGACAGTAACTCAAGGTTGATCTCGTCATATTCAAATACCGCGCCGCCATATTGGTCAGCAAAAGCCTCGGCCGCGGCAAGAGTAGAAAAAGGCGCTACGGCAACGCCCATCACCGCCTTGCGATTAGAGCCATAGACATACCAGGCCTGAGTCCCGTCGATGAAATGCTCATCCTCGGGATGCTGCCAATCGGTTGCGGCCATATCGTGCACCCAGAGGGCTTCAACCTGGCGGCGATTCTCGGGCTGCAAGGCAAACATAAACATATCCCGGGTCGAGCAGAACTTGGGCTGCATCTCCTTACCCTTAAGGTACAGACTGCCCTTAGGCCCCGGGTATTGCTTCACCATCATGCCGCACATGTGGCAGCGCTCATGATTACCTATCACTAAGCCATCATGGTTATGAGTGTCGATTTCGGCAGCGCCACACCCCGACATCAATAGGGTACAGATAAAGATAAAAATAACGGCTCTCATTGTGACTCCTATATCTGGGAATCAGCCCCTGTCACACAGGGGCCGATTGATGCGATCAGATGCCAAAGTTCTGACCAGCATAGAGGATAAACATCCGCAGACACATCATGCCGCTCACGGCGCACAGGCCTGAGAGGTAGAAGGCCTGGGCCGAATGGCTATAACGCTTACCAGTGGCAAAGTTCAGCAGCAAAGGGCCGCCGAATCCAACACCTACAACCCCTAGCCAGAAGACTATTGCCCAGCTGCCGGTTTGGAAGGCCTCAAAGGCGCTCTGGGCACCAGCGTTGCCTGTCACCAGCGACATGATGATCATGAAGAGGAACAAGGCTTCGGCAAACATGATTGGCCACTCGGCGCCATGCAAGATCTGCATATCGCTACTGTGCCTATCTTCCTTAAACAGCCCCACAGCCAGCATCTTGGCCGCCGCCGCACCGGCCGACAGACCGGAGGCCACAAACAAAGCCGGTAACACAGAAGTGTTGATGATGGGGAAGCGGATCAGCGCCGAGATCAAGAAGCCCGTGTAGGCACATACCGCTAGCGCCAACACCAGTACTACAGCCTCACTATGACGACGCCAGGGTTTGAGCCGGTCGACGAGGGGAACGAGCGCCGCCAATATTGGTAATCGCCTAATCTCCTCCTCAAGCGCGAAAAGGGCGATTAAGGCCACCAGCGGAATATAAGCGGACAGGGCGATCACCCCGACCGACATGACTGAGTTCAGGTTGTAATAGACCAGGATACGCCAGAAAAACAGCGGATTGGTCAGATCCAACACCAGACAGAGCATGCCCAAGGCGATGGTAATAAAGGCGATCAGCGCCGATGCCTTCAGGAAGGGAGTATTCTCGCTTTGCTGCTTATAAAAGCGGATAAACAGGGCGACGGATAACGCCCCCCCCGAGATACCTGCAAAGAACAGGTAAACGGCGATAGGCCAGGGCCAGGCGACCCCTTCCGAGAGGCCTATGGTAAATTCGAGTGTTCCGTCCATCTCTATACCCCCAACTTCACGATAGGTATGTAACGCAGGCTCGGTTCAGTCCCTAGATGGGCTTTGACCCGTACCGAATCCTTCACCGCAAGCAGGCGGCTCACATAGGAATTAGGATCGTTAGCGTCGCCAAAGATCAGGGCGTCGTAGCGACACTCCTGCACGCAGGCCGGCAATTCTCCCTTGGCCAACTTGCTCTGCAGGCAGAAGTCACAGTTATCGGCCACATCCGTCTCGCTATTGATATAGCGGGCGTTATAGGGACAGGCGGCGATACAGTATTTACAGCCAGCGCACTTGCTGGCATCCATGGTGACTATGCCTGTGTTGGGATCTCTATGGGCCGCACCTGTAGGACACACAGAAACACAGGGGGCGTTCTTGCATTGCTGACAGGAGACCCGCACATACTTGCGCTGACAGTCACAATCCGTCTTACCACAATGGGGGCAAGCCTGACCGGCAACGGCAGAGGACTGCTGCTCCAGTATCACCCGCGAACGTCCCTCAGGCAGGTTATTGGCCTTGTTACAGGCCTCCTTGCAGCCGCCACACCCCACACATTTGTTTTGATCGAACACCATCACATAGTGCGGCGATTCGGCTTGGTCAGTCTGCTCCTTAACGCTGCACCCCAAGGGCGCCAACATCAAAGAGCCGGCTCCTAAGCATTTCAGGAACCTCCGTCTCTCTATATTTTCACTCACAGCATCCTCCATCCGTCGGCACTCATGCCGACCTCATTGAATCTTTCATTTTGGTGACTTTTACTCAGATGCAGTCACGGTACGGTTAGCCATCTTCTGCTCAGCGTTGACAATCGCACTATTAATCGATGCTCGGTTTATGTTGGGGTTATCGCTGTCCAGTAACTGACGCCAATAGACGATCGCTTGTTGAAAATCCCTATTCAAATAAGCGTGGGTCGCCAAAAGCAGCAGTGACTGCACTTCCTTAGGATCGAGCGCCAGTGCCTGAGATATCGCAAGGGAGACCTCCAGACTCATGGCGCGGTTATCACGGTAATAGAGCGCCGTCGCCTTCATGCCATACAGCTCGGCATCGGGTGCTATGACCAGTAATTTATCTAGCGCATCTACCGCCTCGCCGTAGCGGCCGCCTTCGGCATAGGCATTGGCCAGATTGAGCAAGGCCAGCCTATCTAAGGGGGTATCATTCAAGATGCGCGCATTCTTGTTGATGTCGGCGGCGATCAAATAATCTATGTTTTCGTCTATCTGGCCTGTATGCCAGTCGTTAAAACGACCCAGTTGGCCATAGAGGGTGAGTGGTATCAGCAGTAGCATGCCTGTCACCACAATAGGTGTCAGGGTCTGCTTCCTAGCAGGGATGGTCGCATCGCCAGCCTGTGCGTTAGCCTCTTGAATGAAATAGTGGCGCCAAATGGGCACAATAAAACAGACCAGAGTTACCGCCATGACGAACACTAAACTATTCATAACAAGCACCTACTGCCGATAACCTAAACTAGTGACCCATACCCATCATGCCGCCCATGCCCATACCGCTCAGGCCCATGCCGTGGGCGTTTTCGCCAGGGGCTTCCACCTTAAGCAGTTCGACATCGAAAATCAGGGTAGAGCCTGGCGGGATCACACCTACCAGCTCCTTGCCATAGGCAAGTTCGGCAGGAATTGTCAGGCGATAGGTAGAGCCCACATTCATCAAAGCAATCCCCTCTTTCCAGCCGTCGATCACCGACAACAGAGCGAAACGATTGGGCTCGTCCCGCTCGTATGAGTTATCAAATTCGGTGCCATCGAGCAGCTTACCTACATAGTGCACGGTGACGACATCGGACTCGACCGGCTTAGGGCCTTCACCCTGCTTGATCACCTCATACTGCAGGCCCGACTCAGTCACTTTAACCCCAGCCTTGGCTTGATTGGCCGCCAGATAGGCTTGCCCCTCGGCCAGATGCTTGCTGGCCAAGGCTTCGAGTCTGGCGGCCTTGGCATTGTTGAGCCACTCGGCCCGGGCATTAAGATGGGTCAGTATCTCTTCGTTAGACATCTTGCCTTCACCCTTGAGGGCATCAATAACCCCCTGGATCACTGTCTCTACCTTGACTTCAGCACCTAGGTCTATCTGGTTATAGATCTTGCCGGAGATGTAATGACCGACAGATGCACCTAATGCATAGGAGGCATCTTCAACCTCCTGGGACGACTCGCTAGCCACGGCAAAGAATGACCAGGTGCAGGCCAGGGCTAAGGTGGTGACACGACAAGATTTCAGTAGATTCGCTTTCATATTCACACTCTCAATCATCTATTGCTCAAAATGTCTTTTGTTCAAAATGCCTATCGCTCAAAATATTAGGCAAGACGCTGTTTATTATGGTTTTTCAATGGTTCTACCCGACAGGCGCCAGCCATAGATCCCATCGTGCATCTGCATCACATTGGTGTAGCCCAGCTTCATCACCTGATGGGCCGCGATTTCGCTGGCATTGCAGAGGCGATTGGCACAGTAAAACACCATGCGCGCCGCCTTATTCTCAGGCAGCAAGGTTTTCCAGTTATCGACATTGAAGTAGACGGCCCCTGGGATATACCCCTCAGCCCACAGTTCCAAGGTGTTGACGTCAAAGAAATAGACATCTCCCTGCGCCAGCAAGGCTTCTGCCTGTGCTAGGCTAATGGTATGCAGGCTATGCTCGTACCTGTGAGCCGGTGCCATTTCGGCGCCGCCGCCCGCGATGCTACATAGCGGGGTCAGACCCAGCAGCAGGGCCAGTGACACTCCTAGTTTCGATTTCATCTTCTCTCTCCCCTGATACTCGGCGCCTGGCGAGGCGCCGAGTGGTTAGTGAATCACCGAAAAATCAATCTCATCGGTGTTAGAGACTTAGTGAGCCTTGGCCGAATAGCCGCTGCCATCTAAGATCTTCTGCGCCTGAGTCACATAAGTGAGAGCCGCATCAAGGCGTTTCTGGCTGTAACGGAAGCCATGGACCCCCCAAGAACCGTCTTGCTTGATCAGATCAACAGTGGACTGGGCCTTTTCTGCCAGCATCAGCACCTGAGTCTTGTCTTCGGTGGACAACTTAGTGACCTCAAGCAACTGGTCGATACGCACCAGCGCCTGCTCTACCTGACCAAAGACCTCTTTGATCGGCTTCTGCCACTTCATCACTTCGCCGTAGATCTCAAGTTGATCCTTGTAGTGCAAGCCTGTCTCGAGTTCAGACTGGAACTGGCTATGACAACCCTTGTTTTCCACCACGTCGTGATCTGAGATTGAGGTGCGAGCACAAGACCACATGAGATCCAGGTAGGTACGACCCTCTTCGTTCTTGGCCACTGTCCAGCCCTTGGCCCCCTTAGGTCCTTGGATTCTTGGCTGACCTTCCGGCGGATTGAGTGTCTTACGCTCAGGGTCGACGTCGATCTTCCACATATGCGACTTACGCACCGCATCGAAGCCGGCCTGATCGGGGAACTGCATTGCCTTGAAGTTTTCACAACTACCCATGTTAGGCATGTGACAGCTCTGACAGGTCTGATTAGCGTGGGTGTCTGTGTTGCTGGCAATCACAGTCTGCGCCTCGTGGCAGTCCTTACAGTCTTTCTTCAACTTAGGCTTGGTGATACCCGACATCCAGGTACCGTCGGTGACCTCGTGCGGATCGTGACAGGTAGTACAACGCATCCCTTTTTCATAGTGCGCAGAGCCATACATCTGCGAACCTTCGGTCCCACAAGAAGGACAGAGCGACTTCATCTTCACGCCAAAGGCCAACTCTGGTTTTTCCTGGGCAGCCGGGGTCTCGGCCATGACTGGGTCATACTGGAAACGTTGGTGACAGCGTTCGCAATTAGACTGCATGCCTCCGGTACCGCCATCTAAGTGACCGCCAGCGCCGTGACACTCTTCACAGGCAATCCCTTTGCTGATGGTGTGTTCCTGTAGCTTCTTAGGATCACCTAGGGCGTCGAAATATTCCTGCTTGGTCTTAAAGTCGAACTTAAAGGTATGGCAAACCTCACAGTAAGAGCTGGCGGGTTGGAACAGCATCTCCTTACGATACTTGGCACCGTAGGAGCTCATGCCCCACTGGTGAGAACCCGAACCGCCATAGGCTTCCAGTGTGGTTGGGAATTCAGGGATCACGGCATTGATCTTCTTGGCCATCTCAGGCGTAAGCCACTCGGCCCACCCCCGCGAGAACTGGTTAGCACCGGCGACCATCTTGCCCGTACCATCCTTTAGCAAACCACCCTCGATATGGTAAGAACCACGCACCAACCAAGCATCGATAAAACCATACTTGGTTCTGGGGGTACCTACGGTCGCATAGATCACATCCGGCGTGATGCCGTCGGGTAGAATTGATGTGTCCTTAGTGCCGTACATTGTCTTGTTGAGATCGTTATCTACCTCAGGGTGATCCCCTGGGAAACGAATCGTCTTGGCATGGCGAGAACGGCTCCACTTCTCATACTGAGTCGCGTGACATTCGGCGCACTTTTCTGGGCCTACGAAGTTGTTGGGATAGTCCAGAATCGACTTGGCCCCCAGCCTGTACTGTACTGCCCTGGGTTTGCCCGCCTTCTTGCTGTAATCCGGGCTGTGACCCGTATCCAGATACTCTTCCCCCCGGTCACTAATGTGATAGTCGCCTACCAAATTGCCCGCTTCCTGATATTTGAACATAGGGTGGTTTTCAAACAGGAAATCAAACAACTCGGCTTCTTGAACAATATAGTCTTGAAGGGTTTTGACACCATTAACTTGTTCCGTGCCCTGATAGTTTGCTATCGCCTCTTTGGCGGTCTTGCCCATCTCGGGCACGCTGTTGTATTTACCACCAGCGGCATTCACATTGGCAATGGCACCGAAACAAAATAGCGCACTTAAGGCTACCTTGTGTTTCCATCGTCTCATCATTCACTCCTAAATATTTTTAGTTTTATCTGTTTATGTTTAATTCCAAATCAGCTCATCCTTTTCGCTGGCGGGAATTAATTGGAATAAACCTAATCGTTAACCGAACGACTTATACAACTGAGCAATTTCAGTATTCTTCACAGACAAAAGAGAAAAAAATTGAGCTGGCGCACAGGGAAATCTTCATGAGTTATGATTAGATGTAAAACCATATAAAACATAGACTTAATCATCTCGCCAATGTGATTTTTTAGTTTTAAAACAGGGATTTTTAGATCTCAAAAAAGCTCAAGCGGCTTTTTGAATTATGAAAAATATTGAGAGGAAAAACAGGTAAAAAAGACCCTGCGATAGCTCACAGAATCCGCCCACAAGTTCGCCTAAGGTGAAGCCAAAACAGAAACAGAACAAACTTATCCATCAGAAATGAGTTGATGAGTAAGTTGGATCCATTGGCTGAAGGCGAGACCATGACCGCAGAAATTGGCTTACTACTTCTTATTATCTCCTTAACCCTGAATTTTCTCACGGCCATGAGCCCCGTCATGCTTGCCTGCCGCGCCAGACTAACGCTGGAAAGCTACCAGCCTCTCTTTATTAAGCTAAACGCCCTGGCACTGTTGGCTAGCCTATTTATGTTGATATGCCTGTTTCTCAATAACGATTTTTCCGTAAGCTATGTGGCAAACAACTCTAATACGCAGCTGGCCAGCCTTTACAAGATCGCCGCCGTCTGGGGCGGCCATGAAGGCTCCATGCTATTTTGGATAACCGCCATCAGCATCTGGAGTTGTGTGATCAGCCTAAAGGTCTGCAACACTGGGCCATTTTTTCACTACTTCTACGCCGTCCTTGGAGCCATCCAGGCCGGACTAATCGCATTTTTGCTTATAGGCTCAAACCCATTCGCCAGACTCTTACCTGGCATCCCAGTAGAGGGGCGCGATCTCAACCCCATATTGCAAGATATAGGTCTTATCCTGCATCCGCCGCTACTATTTATCGGTTATGTGGGACTGGCGGTTTGTTTCGCCGCGGCCATCGCTGCCCTACTGGATGACAGTCAACCCTTGAAGCACCACTGCAAGCAGATGCGCCCCTGGGCAATACTGGCCTGGACCATGTTGACCGGCGGCAATGCCTTTGGATCCTGGTGGGCTTACAACGAACTGGGTTGGGGTGGGTGGTGGTTTTGGGATCCAGTTGAGAATGCCTCCTTTATTCCCTGGCTGGTTGCCACGGCACTGATGCACTCATTAATCTTGGGCGCGCGACGAGACAAGTTTCATGGTACTAGCCTGTTTCTGGCGATATTAGGCTTTAGCCTCTGTCTGCTGGGGACCTTCTTGGTACGCTCTGGCGTGGTGCAGTCGGTACATGCCTTTGCCGCCGACCCCCTACGCGGCGGCGCCATGTTAACTCTGTTCGCTCTGGTCTCTATCTGCGGATTTACCTTGCTGCTTCACCAGCTGCCCCGCCTGACCAGAGAGATAAACATTAACGCGCTGAGCCGGGAAAGTTTGATGCAGCTGGGCAATCTCCTGTTGCTGGTTGCCGCGATATCCGTCTTACTGGGCACCTGTTATCCACTCCTCTATGAGGTAATCACCCAACAGAGCATCTCTGTAGGTGCCCCCTACTTTAATAGCCTCTTCATTCCGCTGACCTGGCTTATTAGTCTGCTGATGGGCGCTGCGCCTCTAATGCGTTGGCAAGAGCCTACCCTAGGACTTCTGAGACAATTAGCACTGCTCGCATTTGTCAGCCTGCTTGTGAGCCTCGCCCTTAACTATCTTTTGCTGACAGATTTTGCCGCTCACTTTCTGTTTGGCAGTTTCGCCAGCCTCTGGCTGTTCGGCTGTACGGGCCTCTACCTACATAGACGTCTAAGCGTACTCACAGCCACTAGCGGTAACAGGCGCAGCTACGCCATGTGCTTTGCTCACCTAGGGGTTGCCCTAAGCATACTGGGCGCCACCTGCTCCAGCTATTTTCAGCAGGAGGAGCTGCTCAGGATGGGGCCGGGCCAAGGCAAAGAGGTGGCGGGCTATACCTTTATCTACCACGCAACAGAAACGGTTTCACACACAAGTTACAGTGCGCTCCAAGCCAAGATAGAGGTAAGAGACAGACTCGACCAGCATCTGGCCTACCTCTATCCCCAGCGCCAAACCTTTAACAGCAACGCCATGCAGATATCTGCCGCCGGGATCCATCGCAGCCTATTTGCCGATCTCTACATCTCCATGGGCAATCGACTAAGCGAAGAGGAGTTTCTAATCCGCATCAGCTACAAACCCTTGATTGGCTGGATATGGATAGGTGCCCTTATCATGATGTTTGCAGGCTTAAGCCTGCTACTGCCGCACAAGGCTCGTCAATTATCACGAACCCACTCACCCCAACTGGCGGCGAAAGGAGTCTGATGATGTCAAGAATAAATATGTTACTGCTCCTTGTGATCGCGCTAACCAATCTCCTTGGCGCCACTCAGGCACGAGTACCAGCTGAAGAGGCAACATCTTGGAACACGCCCGCACAGCTCAAGCGACAAGCGATTGCGATTGCAGCCGTCTTGCGCTGCCCCATGGCCACCAATCAAAGCCTGCAGGACTCACAAAGCCCAATCGCCAATGAGCTTAAAGCGGAGATCTATCTGCAGCTGGAGCAGGGCAAGACGCCCGATGAAATTATCGACTTCATGGTGGCCCGTTATGGCGAACGTATTCGCTATATGCCTAACCTAAGTATCGGTACAGCCCTCCTCTTTTTTGCGCCGCTAGGCCTGCTCGGTGTCGTTATTTTGTGGTATCTCAGGCAGGTTCGCAGACGCGCTCCGATTCACAGCCTCCAGGAACAATGACCATGAAAAAACGACTGCTTCCCCTGCTCGCTATCACTCTAACAGCACTGGCCCTAATGACACCGACAAGCAGCGCACTTGCCGTCATGCCAAGCGCCAAGGTGTATGACACAGGCGAAAACTTACCCAAGCCAATGATTATGTCGCGCTTCGTGGAGATGACCAGCGCCCGTAAAGTCGACGAGGCCACATTCGAGAGTCTGAGTGGTGATCAGGTCAAATTGAGCGACTACCGGGGCAAGCTCGTCTTAATCAATCTATGGGCAACCTGGTGCGCTCCCTGCATCAAGGAGATCCCCATGATGGATAAGATAAGACAGGATAATCTCGACAAAGATCTGGTGGTACTGCCTTTGTCCATCGATGAGGCCCACGATGAGGTGGGAGCCTTCCTAGCTCGACACCAGCTAACGGGTTACCCCACGCTGATCGATCCCCAGAAGCAGGTGGAAAAGATGCTACCCGCCAACATAGTCCCAGCCACTTACGCCTTCGATGGCGAAGGCAATTTGATAGGTTTTCTAAGAGGCTATCTGGACTGGGGCGACAAGGCGGTACAACCCTATCTGGAACAGCTCACCGCCAAATATGCCAAGCCGAACAAAGCTAAAAGCATTCATTAAGCAATGGCGCCCTTAAGCGCCGCCAACCATCACTTTATTGCTCCCGCCCGGCACTATGCCAGTAATTTCACCGGGCGGATTTTTTTGTCCCGACGCCAAGGGCTAATTTAAACCACGGCCTCCATGCCTTCATTCTCCTCTAGTCGTTCAATCTTGAAATCATAATAGGCATACGCCGCGCTGATAAAGGGACAGACTAAGTTAAAGAAGGCAAAGGGCAGATAGGCGATGGTCGCAACCCCTAGGGTGCTCGCCATGTAGGCACCGCAGGTATTCCAAGGTACCAAAGGGCTGGTGATGGTGGCCGAGTCTTCCAGAGCCCGGCTCAGGTTAACCGGCGCCAGACCATGCTTCTCATACTCGACCTTGAGCATACGACCCGGCAGCAAGATAGCGATAAACTGATCACCTGTGATCAGGTTCGCGCCGATACAGCTGGCCAAGGTAGTAATAATCAGACTACCGCTGGATTTTACTAAGCCTAATACCCCTTGCAGTAGACGCTGTAACAGACCGGTTTTTTCCATCACGCCACCAAAGGCCATGGCGCAGAGTATCAACCAGACGGTATTGACCATACTGCTCATGCCGCCACGGCTCAGCAGACTATCGAGCGTCTTATCTCCCGTATCGGCGGTATAGCCATCAAACATAGCCACCCATATGCCTTTTACTAATGCGACCATAGTGGGCAGGCTGTCATCGTTGACAAACTTGATCACTCCATCGAACTGAAACAGTGCCGCGCAGATGGCACCGGCCAAAGTCCCCAAGATAACTGTCGGAAAAGCGGGCAACTTCTTGTAGGCCAACACTAAGACCACCAGCAAGGGCAGTAGCAGATGCAGGCCAGGATTATACTGAGCTTCGATGCGCGACATGGTCGCGGCCAGATCCGTCACTGCGCCGCTACTGTCACTGTTAAGACCGATAAACAGGAAGCCTATCAATGCCAACAATATGCTGGGCGTAGTGGTCCACACCATATGCCGAATATGGCTAAACAACTCAGTGCCAGCAACGGCTGGTGCCAGGTTAGTGGTGTCAGACATGGGCGACATCTTGTCACCAAAATAGGCACCACTGATAATCGCCCCTGCGGTGATCTCGACGCTGAGCCCCATGGCACCAGCCACACCAATTAAGGCGATACCTAAGGTACCGGCCACCGTCCAGGAACTACCTATACTCAGGGCCACCACGGCGCACAGTAGGCAGGAAGCGGCATAGAAATACTCTGGGTTTAAGATCTTCATGCCATAGAAGATCATGGTGGGCACAGTACCCGATAAGATCCAGGTACCGATCAGCGAGCCGACCGAGAACAGGATCAACAGGGCGCCGGTGGCTAAGGAGACACTCTTAACGATACCCGCTTCCATCTCCTTCCAGCTGTAGCCATTTTTCACCCCGATAACCAAGGTAATACAGGCTGCCATGATGAGGGCTATCTGGTTGGCGCCGTAGGAGCTGTCAGACGAGAACAGATACACAGACGCGGTGAGCATGCACACTAAGGCGATGATGGGGATCAAGGCATCGAGAAGCGTCGGCTGCTTGTGTTTACCTGTGGGAGCGTTACTCGCATCTCTGCCATGAGAGCCTGGCGACTGCTGATGAGAAGTCATGGTTAGTCCTTATTATAATTATGGTTTTTCCCAATTTTTCACCCCAGGTGTAAATAAGCCAAAGCGGTGTATTCACCACAGGGGCCGAACATAGTTACACATTTTTAACAATTCAGTCCAGACCACAAAGGGCGTTTACTCAGGCTTTAACACAGAGATTAAGCATAAGCGAGCGTAACCATTCATCTCATCAGTTAATTACAGGCTAGTTATGCAGGAAAACCACATATCTCTCTATTTCAGCACAAGGTAAAAAACTTCACGCCCTTGCACCTGTTGCTCACTGGACATCACCTTTCAATTGGCCGCCCATTAAATTAAAATTGCCGCCACTCAAACTGACACTTAAGGCCCAGCGATGAAACTGACCGCACTCGATCAGCCCCTATACGACCACCTTTACCGCGACATTCACCAGTTCCGCGCAACGTTCGATCTGCCTATCGAAGATGCAAGCACTCTGGATGAACAGGCCGATACACTGCACACCTCGCTCGCCATCGAAGAATTGACCGAACTGGCCGAAGCCGACTGCCGCGTTGAACAGGCTGACGCGATTGTCGATTCGGTTTATGTACTCATGGGCCGCCTGGTGCATCTCGGTGCCAAGCAAGTTAATGATCGCCTGGAGATCAGCTATGTGATCGATCTCCTGCTCCACGTGGCCAAGAATCGTGACATCGACTTCATCCGTTGTTGGGACGAGGTGCACTCGAGCAACATGAGTAAGGTTTGCCGTAACGAGCAAGAGCTGGAAGAGACTATCGCTCACTACGCCAAGCAGGGAGTAGAGATTGTCGGCAGCCGCAAGGGCGATTTCATCATCGCCAAATGTGCTAAGGATGTGGAGATGGCCGGTAAAGTCGTGCGCCAGGGTAAGGTGCTCAAATCTGTCTACTACCGCCCTGCCGACCTTAGCAAACTGGTGAGCAACACATAAACCTAGCGTGAGGCGTCGGCAACTGCCGAAGCCTCAATCTGCCCAAGTTAATAGCTTGTTGTTAATTGCATGAAATACAATAATTTGCATTACAAAGGTGTGAACCCTAGCAGCAAGCTTATCTCCTTGGCGTGATCCAGTTAACAGCTAGCCGCATTGATGCTACTCTCGGTGCCACTTAGATGATTGAATAGAGACAAGATGAATTTGATTATCGATTCTGGTTTTTGTCTACTGGCCTGAGGTACTATCTATGACCAAAAATATTAAAGCATTACTTGCCACTACAGCGCTATTCTTTAGCACTCAGGCACTGGCAAATAATGGCTGTGCATTCGATGAAAAGCAGGAAGGCTTTATCGCCACCTGCAGTGAGGAGAAACAGGAAGTGATACTAACCGGCGAAGTTCAAGCCCAAACCTTAGTCACTGAACTAGAAGATTTCGTTCAAGGCTACGCTGAGTATCAGGTCGACACTAAGGCGATCGAACCACTAAAGCAGCTGCAAACACCAACTGAGATTGTGGTCATCATAGGTACCTGGTGCCCAGATTGTCACCGAGAAACCCCACGCTTTATCCGCATCATTGAAGCGCTTAACAACCCTAACATCAAGGTGAGTTACATTGGGGTAGACCGTAAGAAGCAAGACCCTGAAGGTCTGGCGGCCAAGTATGACTTTACCCGCATTCCAACCTTCATCGTTAAGCAAGATGGCAAAGAGATTGGCCGCATCGTTGAACGTCCGGAGATCTCTTTAGAAGTGGATTTAGCGAAGATCCTTAAGTAATCCCGCTTCATGACATAAAAAAGGCCGCAAATGCGGCCTTTTTGCTATCCATAACGATTAGAAATCGTAACGTATTGATGCACGAACATACCTTGGGCTCTGGAAGCTATCGGCATAACCGTAGCGAATGTTCTTATCGCCACTGTCGAGTTCATACTGCTCATCCACACCGGTAATACCATCGAAGTTGAACAGGTTATACACATTCAACTTGAAGTTCAGGCGTCCCGCAGTTTCAAAGTCCATGGTGTAAGACAGGTTAAGATCTATGTTGTAGACCCAATCTGTGCGTCCCATGCTGCCACGCGGTGCCGCTACACCATCAGCATAGAAAGATGACGCGCCGTACCAGTCACGACCATAACAGGTGCCATCGATGGCAATCGCCTGCACACAATAACCTTGATCCGCTGGATGCACACCAAAGGCATTGATTGGACGGCCAGATTGCAGGTAAGAGTTAAAACCAACACTCAAGTCATCTGTGATGTGATACACACCGTAGAGCTTAAAGTTATGACGTCTGTCGTTTGGCAAATAACCTTCACCGTTATCCATCAACTCAGGGTAATCGAAAGAGGTCGTCCAACCCGGATCCGCCTGCTCGTTATCTGAACGCACCAGACCTTCTGTGTTACCTTCACTCTTAGACCAGGTATATGAACCGTTCAGGGTAAAGTCTTCGGTCACGTTACCGCTAAAGCTAAGCTCAATCGCCTTGTAGGTGCGAGTCGCCTCTGGGAAGCCCATCTGATCTGCGGTTACATTAACTGTTTCTTTAACGCCGTCACCATCCACATCATAATTGATCTCAGTGCCGATGCCGGGGTTAGTGAGCGTCGGGAACCAACCACCAACGAAGTAGTCTTCGGCGCGGGTCTCACCATTACCTGCATACCAAGAAGAATCATAGTTTTCCTTGATCCACTGGTTCATCCCGTAGTTAAAGGAGACATCTTCAATCGACTGCTTCAGGTCGCGATAGACACCGCGGATCCCCACGGCCCAGTCATCGTTAAGCTGCTGCTGGAAACCCAGGGCAAACTCATCCGAATACATAGACCCCGCCTTGTTGTTAAACAACTGGTCGGCATCGGGTACAGTGCCGTCGGCCACCACGCGGCGAGAGATCTCATCACCTAAGATCGGCGAACCATCGGCATTTACGCCGTTAAGATGACTCACGATATGTGAATCGTAGGCAGCAGACGCCATACGTAGGTTAGTGTTAGGCGATACAGGCTGGAAGTATCGACCATATGAGGCATACAGCTTACTTGAGCCGTCACCCACCACATCCCAGGTCACACCCAGACGCGGTGCAAATTGGCCATCTAGGTCAACATACTTCTCGCCAGAACCGGTAGTATTGCTGAACTCGCTATAACGCACACCAAGGTTCACTGTCACCGTATCGGTTGCCATCCAGGTGTCTGACACATAGAGGGCGGTGTGTACGTTTTCAGTCTCACTTGCCTTACCCCAGATACGCAGATCCGCGTATTCTGTCCCTTCGGCTAAGCCATAGGCGTTATCGGCACCTGCGGTGTAATACTCATACCAACCGTCGCCGTTCGGTGTATAGAAATCGGCGATCTCTAAACGCTCGTAGTCATAACCTGCACGCAGGGTATGGTCTCCGACCACCCAGTCAAGATCGATACGATAAGTGATTCGCTTATCTTCGGTTTCAGAGGAACCATAACCCACCCAGTCACCAAGACGCTGATAGCTGCCAGAGCGGTAATCTTCATAGGTTGATTGATCCAGCGTGCCTGAGTTGTCCTTGGTCGATTGTGTGATCTCACCATACATGGCCGATAAGGTCACATCGTCACTGAGATAACCCGTGTATTGCGCGTTCCAGCCGATGCCTCCGTAGGTGCTTTCGGTCAGACCAATCGCTTCTCCGCGGCTACCATCTTCTGCGCGGCGATACTGAGTACTGGCATAATCCCCTTCGTTACTAAAAGCCATCACACCAAGGGAGTGATCTTCATGGATAAACCAATCGACCTTAGTAAACCAGCGGTTGGTATCCCACTCTTTATCACGCAGCGTGGTCTCACTATAGGCTGTCTCTTCCTCACCATAGGGATTCCACAGGCCGTAGAAAAACAACTTATCCTCAACAATCGCACCTGACGCCCAAAGGTTATATTCGGTTTCCTGCCAATAGGCATCAGATACCTTTTCTATGCTACCGTCATCTTTCATACGTGGCATAGGCTCGGCCAGAGCATCTGGGGCAATTTCGGCCTTGGCACCAAACGTCCACTCATTGTCACCCGACTTAGACACCAAGTTGACTACACCACCGATGAATCGGCCATATTCTGCCGACACACCACCGGTTTGTACCTCAGTTTGCGCAATAGCTTCCCAAGGCAGATCGATATCGCCCATGCCCTTACGCAGATCGGTAATGTTTAAACCATTCAAGTAGTAGCCATTCTCCGCCACCGACGAACCGGCAATGGCCACGCCGCCAAAACCGTTATCACCCGCTACCGCACCTGGGGTTAAGAGGGCAATTGAGGTTGAGTCTAACTCAACTGGCAGTTGATTCAGCTCCTCGATTGAGATCACCTGAGAGTTGGTGGTGCTTGAGGTATCCACACGGCTAATACGTGCACCTGTGACCGCGATGCGCTCCACTTCACTGTTCTGTGCATCTAGCGCCACATCAAAGGTCAGGGCATTACCCACAGTCACAGCCACATGCTGCTCTTGTACCTGGTAGAAGCCATCTTTAACAATAGTGATGGTGTAATTACCAATTGGCAGGCCTTTCAATGAGAAACTACCATTGGCGCCTGTGGTCGTCTCCTTCACTATCCCTTTGCTTTCGTGTCTGATGATCACCTTGGCATTGTTGACATCGGCGCCAACAGAACTGGTGATATGCCCTTTGATCGTACCGAAGCCATCGGCCGCCATAACTGCAGGCGTAGATAGCATTAGCACCGAGCCTACAGCGATTGCCGCTAGGGTCATTCTCGGCGCAAAACGCTTACTCGCGTTACTTCCTGACATAAGTTTTATCTCCCTTCTCTTTATTATTTTGCAGACGTCCAAGGCAATTAATTGTGGGGTTTATGGGTACAGTCCCTGAACGCAACAAAAACATAACACAGAATACATATTTTATACAATCTCCAATATACAAATGTATTTAGAGAAAGTAATCGGCAAGATAGAGAGAGAAAAAATTAATATAAGTGGCTGAAAATTAATATTTTACTGGATAACGATGGGGGGATATACGGCGAAAGTAAGATCACCAAGGTTTAAACAGATGTCAGGAATTGTCGAATAAAACTTAATGCGCTGCCTGCACGCGCTGGGCAAGTTGATGTAACACACCTTCTCTTAGCGCGCCGCCAGAGAGATTTAACGACTGAATGTCGAGCAGGTTAAATAGGGCTGACAAGATGGCAAGTCCAGCGGCAAAAGTGGGAGCCCGTTCGCTATGCAGGCCGCGAATGTCGCGCATGCTGACATCGGTTTGCGCTAATACCTCTTCCCTGAGCTGACCTAGCACCTGGGGAGTAATGGTGGCTGACAAGCCACGATCATTAAGCAGTTCAACCACAGATTGTACCGTGCCTGAGGCACCTACGACACCATGCCAGCCATAATCGGTCAGTTGCTTACGATAGTCACCCAACGCCGCTTCGACCTGGCCTTGCGCCGCATCGAAATCCAGTTGCTGAAAGGGAAAGCTGTTGAAAAACTTGTCATTAAAGGTGACACAGCCCATGGGCAGACTGGTCTTTAGCAGCACCTTACTGCCATCACCTATGATGAACTCAGTACTGGCACCGCCGATATCGATCACTAAACGTCGCCCCTCCCCCTGGGTGGTGGCAACCATCCCCTGGTAGATAAGCTCTGCTTCGCGCAGACCAGAAATGATCTCTATAGGTTGACCGAGTATAGGTAATGCAGCATCGCAAAAGGCTTCTGCGTTGCTAATACTGCGCAGGGTAGCCGTAGCGATAACGGCAATATTGTCTCGACTGACACCTTCATGATCTAGCATCTGCGAGAACATCTGCAGACAATCCAGACCACGTTCAAACACCTCGGGGCATAGCACGCCGTCGGCACCTATGCCTTCGGCAAGGCGCACCTTACGCTTATACTTGGCCACTACTTTTGGCTTGCCGGCATGAGTTTTCGCCACCAGCATATTGAAACTATTCGAGCCTAATGTAATGGCCGCATATAAGGAGCTGACGCAGTTGTGCTTCATTAACTGTGTCTACGCGTCCTATCATGGCGTCTTGGGCGTGCGCCCGGACGACCACCTTGGGGTTTACCGCTACCAGAGCGCCCGGCAGGACGTGGGGCATGCTTACGATGAATGCGCACCGGTGGTGGAATATCATCGAGCAGCGCCTCGCTGTCGTAGTTGGTCACAGGAATGCTATGTTGAATATAACTCTCGATAGCCGGCAGGTTGAGGGCGTACTCTTCACAAGCGAAACTGATAGAGACCCCTTTTTGACCTGCACGTCCGGTACGACCGATACGGTGTACATAATCTTCGCAATCATCTGGAAGATCATAGTTGTAAACGTGCGACACATCAGAAATATGTAATCCACGCGCCGCAACATCGGTTGCCACTAAGATATCTAAGTCGCCAGAGGTGAACTGCTCAAGAATGCGAATACGCTTCTTCTGTGGCACATCACCAGTAAGCAAACCAACGCGATGACCGTCACCTTCTAGATGCGCCCATAGATTTTCGCAGCTGTGCTTAGTGTTAGAGAATACAATCGCTTTTTCAGGCCAATCTTCTTCAATCAAGGTCAGCAGCAAGCGCATCTTCTCTTCCTGTGAAGGATAGAAGATCTCTTCAGTAATATTTTTCGAGGTTTTTTCGCTTGGGGCAATTTCCACTTTCTCAGGATCATTCATATGATCATAAGCCAGCTCCTGCACCTTCATCGATAAAGTTGCCGAGAACAACATGTTCAAACGCGCATTGGCATCTGGCATGCGTCTGAAAAGGAAGCGAATATCTTTGATAAAGCCAAGATCGAACATGCGATCGGCCTCATCTAATACCACTGCCTGAATGGTATTGAGGTTAATGACACCCTGGCGCACGTAATCTATGATACGTCCCGTGGTACCAATCAAGATATCAACGCCTTTATCTAACACCTTGCGCTGCACATCGTAGCTCTCGCCACCATAGACAATACCCACCTTAAGGCCGGTATGTTTTGCCAGTAAATTAGCGTCCTTGGCGATCTGAATGGCCAGTTCGCGAGTCGGCGCCATCACTATGGCTCTA
Source organism: Shewanella marisflavi (assembly GCF_002215585.1). Lineage (NCBI taxonomy): Bacteria > Pseudomonadati > Pseudomonadota > Gammaproteobacteria > Alteromonadales > Shewanellaceae > Shewanella > Shewanella marisflavi. The sequence goes on along the minus strand of NZ_CP022272.1, from coordinate 363,003 downwards.
GGCTGATTAGTTTGACGTCCCTCAGGGATCGGAGTGGTTAGCAGATGATTGAAAGTGGCGACCAGAAAAGCCAGAGTTTTACCTGTACCTGTCTGTGCTTGACCTGCGATATCTTTATGCTGGAGTAAAATCGGTAATGATAATGCCTGGATAGGCGTGCAATATTCAAAGCCGCTTTCGATTAGTGCCTGTTGTATCTCTGGATGTAGAGAAAAGTCGGCAAACTTTTGATTTGTTAAATGTGTTTCGCTCATAGCGCAAGCATACCAGTTAGGGTTGCAATAAGGAACTCGATCGTTTGAAATAACGGCTAATAAAAAAAGACCGTTGAAAGCCGCGAATAACTCTTGAAAAGCGAATTTCAGACCCAATATACAGCTTAAGCCATTAACAAACCAGCAATGGCAACCTAACTGGAGAACATCATGAGCGATAAAATTATTACCTTAAGCGACGACAGCTTTGAAAACGACGTTTTAAAATCAGACCTCCCAGTCCTTGTTGATTTCTGGGCTGAATGGTGTGGCCCTTGTAAAATGATTGCGCCAATCCTAGATGACGTTGCAGACGAGTACGCAGGCAAGGTAACTATCGCTAAGCTAAACGTGGATCAAAACAACGCTTCACCAGCTAAATACGGTGTACGTGGTATCCCAACACTGCTTATCTTCAAAAACGGTGAGCTGGCCGACACTAAAGTGGGCGCGCTTTCTAAGACTCAACTGAAAGAGTTCATCGACGCACAACTATAATGCCTCGACCACTATGACATTTTTGTCATAGAAAGTGATTCTCGACACAGCTTAGCCAAGTAATTGTGTCGAGGGTCGCTAAATTTCTAGACGCCTCGCTTCGATAGTGCTACTTTAATAACCAGAAACTTTCTCATTAACCACACCTCGCTATTTCGATTAATATCCAAACAACTTTAATTGCTATTAGTCTATAGATAGCTTTGTCTCGCAATATACAAGACCCACCACAATGAATTTATCAGAATTAAAAGAGAAGTCGATTTCGGACCTGGTCATCCTGGCTCAGGAAATGAAAATCGATAACATGGCCCGAGCCCGCAAACAGGACATTATTTTCGCAATCCTTAAAGCCCACGCCAAAAGCGGTGAAGATATTTTCGGTGGCGGGGTATTAGAAATCCTGCAAGACGGTTTTGGTTTCCTGCGAAGTGCAGACGGTTCTTACCTAGCGGGACCAGATGATATTTATGTTTCACCGAGTCAGATTCGCCGCTTCAACATGCGCACCGGTGATACCATTTTCGGTAAAATCCGTCCCCCTAAAGAAGGCGAGCGATATTTCGCACTACTGAAAGTCAACGAAGTTAACTTCGACAAACCCGAAAACTCCCGCAGCAAAATCCTCTTCGAAAACTTAACCCCACTTCATGCAGAAGAACGTATCCGTATGGAACGTGGTAACGGTTCAACCGAAGATATTACCGCCCGTATTCTCGACCTCTGTTCACCTATAGGTAAGGGACAGCGTGGCCTAATCGTCGCGCCACCAAAGGCCGGTAAGACCCTGCTGCTACAAAACATTGCTCAAAGCATCACCTACAACAACCCAGAAGTTGTGCTCATGGTGTTGCTGATCGACGAACGTCCTGAAGAAGTGACCGAGATGCAGCGTCTGGTGAAAGGTGAAGTTGTTGCCTCAACCTTCGACGAGCCTGCAAGCCGTCACGTACAGGTTGCCGAAATGGTAATCGAGAAGGCCAAGCGTCTAGTTGAACACAAGAAAGATGTGGTGATCCTGCTGGACTCTATTACCCGTCTGGCGCGTGCCTACAACACAGTGATCCCTTCATCTGGTAAGGTTCTTACCGGTGGTGTGGATGCTAACGCCCTACATCGTCCTAAGCGCTTCTTCGGCGCAGCACGTAACATCGAGCACGGCGGCAGCTTAACCATTATCGCCACCGCACTGGTTGATACAGGCTCTAAGATGGATGAAGTGATCTACGAAGAGTTTAAGGGTACCGGTAACCAGGAACTTCACCTGTCTCGTAAGGCCGCCGAAAAGCGTGTCTTCCCGGCCATCGACTTCAACCGCTCAGGTACACGTCGCGAAGAGAAGCTGACCACACCGGAAGAGCTTCAGAAGATGTGGATCCTGCGTAAGATCCTCAATCCTATGGATGAAGTCAGCGGCATGGAATTCCTCATCGACAAACTAGCCATGACCAAGACCAATGAAGAGTTCTTTACCGCGATGAAACGCGCGAAGTCATAAAGACATATTCAGAATAAAAAAGCCGCTTAATGCGGCTTTTTTTATAGCGCTGCCTCAAAAGTCTTGAGCCTTTGCTGACAGCGGCGCCGCAAGTCATCTCGCAGGGCCAGCACCACAGGCGTCACATGTTGCCGGCCAGGGCACACCAGATACAGGTCGGCACTCTCGCCACTATATTGTCTCATTAGCGGCACCAAGGCCCCCGCGGCCAAATCCTCAGCCAGATCCAGCGAGGACTTATAGACGATCCCCTTACCCGCCAACGCCCATTTACGTGCCACCTCGGCATCGTTGCAAGTACGGTTACCCGATACCTGCACCTTATGAGTCTCTCCATCCTTATAGAAACACCATTGATCATGGGTTCGTTCATCTAACATAAAGAACAAGCAGTTATGATGTTCCAGATCCCTAAGGCTCTCTGGGCGACCATGGGCCTTAAGGTACTCAGGCGAGGCACATAAGATACGCTGTGAAGGACAGATCTTAAAGGCGACCAGGCTCGAATCTTTGGGCGTCCCGCTACGCAGCGCCACATCTATCTTGTCATGATAAAAATTGGTCAGACTGTCTGCGAGATGTAGCCTTAGCTGTAACCTGGGGTATTCGTCCATCAAGCTGTCCAGCCAGGGCAAGATAAAGTTACGCCCGGCATCAGAAGGAAGCGCTATGCTAAGCTTACCGGCGATCTGCGACTTGGCAGAAGCAAGGGCTTGCTCCCCTAACCTCAGATCCTCCAGCGCACGGCGACAATAACTGAGGTAGCGCTCACCCGCATCCGTCAGCCGCAGGCTTCGGGTGCTACGAATAAAAAGCACTGTATCTAGCTCCCTCTCCAACCGTTTCAGCCCAGCACTGGCCACCGCCGCAGAGATCTCCAACTCCACCGCTGCCGCGGTCAAACTGCCACAGTCGGCAACTCGCACAAATAACAATAGATCATTAACTTGCATCGCCACATTCCCGCCGTCTCAGGCGTCCTCTGTCTGTGCCCCAATTAAGCATAGACTGGTCAAAAACCTTACTTTTATCAAAATATTTTTGATAAAAGTAAATAAATGACAATAAAAAGCCTGCTTAAGCAGGCTTTTTAACAGAGGTTGGCACAAATGGCTTAGCACTATCGACTTATACTAGCGCGGTCGCCATCTTGCGCCTGAGATAGGCAATCTGCTGCATATGAGGCAGATCTTTAGGGCAGTTGTCCTGACAGCCCAGCAGCGTCATACAACCAAATACCCCATCCTGATTACCAATCACATGGTAGAAATCTTCTACGCTACGGGCGTCACGGCTGTCGAGCTCAAAACGGGCGATCTTCATCATGCCCACAGCACCGACAAAGGTGTCGCGCATCTGCTTAGTGGCACAGGCCGAGACACAAACGCCACATTCGACACAGCGCTCCAGCTCATAAAGTTTAGCGGCCTCTTCTGGCGCCATAGGCGCCTCGATACGATGAATGTCCACCTCGTCGCTTCTCGGATGTAGCCAAAGCTTGAGACGCTCCGCCAGCTCGCGCATAAACTTACCGGTATTGACCGACAGGTCGCCGATCAGCTCGAAGCCAGGCAGGGGCATTAAAGTGATCTCACCCTTAGGATATTTGCTGGTTAGCGTACGGCAGGCCAAGGTTGGATAACCATTAATCACCATGGCGCAGCTGCCGCAGATCCCGGCGCGGCAGACAAAATCGAACTGCAAAGAGGGGTCTTGCTGCTCCCGCAACATATTCAGCGCAATAAAGACTGTCATGCCCGGCGCCTCTTCCAGCTGATACTTGACCATCTTGGGCTTATCGTCTGGCACCTGAGGGTCATAACGAAAGATATTAAAAGTTAGTGTACGGCCCTGACTCATTTGCTTTCTTCTCCAAGCTGCTTGCTAGTTCCGAGCGGCTTATCATGCAAACGCTCATTCTTCTCTCTAAGGGATTCTGGTACTTCAAATGGCATCAAGGCGTGCTGACGCTCATAGCGATCGGCGTTATCACCCAGGCTACTGAGGATCTCAACGATCTCCTTTTCACGCTTCTCGGTATCTGGATGCGCAATCGCGTTATTGATGCCATAACCGCGATAGCCAGGTGGCAGCTCCATCTTCATCACATCCAGCTGCTCATAATCCAGCTTTGGTCGCGTCGCATCAACGCTTGGCCAGGAGGAGAGCGTGCGGTTAAGCCACTCTTTATCGTTACGCTGAGGATAATCCTCACGGGCATGGGCACCACGACTCTCGGTGCGGGCCTCGGCGCCGCAGGCAACGGTTAACGCTACCTTCAGCATGCGCTTAACCCTAAGGGCTTCCACCAGCTCTGGGTTGGCATGACGCTTCTTACACTTAAGGCCAAGGTTGCGCGAGCGAATAAGCAGCGCCTCTAACTCTTTAACCGCCTTGGTCAGCTCAGGGCCATTGCGGAAGATCCCCACATAATCCATCATAATGCGCTGCATCTCACGCTTGATCTCAAATGCAGATTCAGTGCCCTGCCCCTCGACCAGGCCATCAATTTCATCACGCACCTGAGCCACGAAACGCTCAGCAAGTGAGGTATCTATCTCGAGCGTATTCTCTTCACAGAAGTCGGCCACATACTTACCAATAATCATGCCGCCAACAACTGTTTCCGCCAGCGAGTTGCCCCCCAGACGGTTAAAACCGTGCATATCCCAACAGGCCGCTTCGCCTACGCTAAACAGACCCTTTAGCTGCGGGCTCTGCCCCTTGGCATCGGTACGAATACCGCCCATAGAGTAGTGCTGGGTCGGACGCACGGGGATCCAATCTTTCGCTGGATCTATGCCTAAGAAGTTCTCGCAGATCTCTTTGACTTCACGCAGGTTAGTTTCCACGTGTTTGCGACCAAGCAGGGTAATATCCAGCCATAGGTGTGGACCATAAGGGCTATCGACCCCTTTACCTTTACGCATATGCTCAGTCATGCGGCGAGACACCACATCACGCGAGGCCAATTCCTTCTTCTCCGGCTCATAGTCTGGCATGAAACGGTGGCCATCTTTGTCTCTGAGCAAGCCGCCGTCACCACGGCAACCTTCGGTAGTCAGAATCCCCACAGGCACAATCGCCGTTGGGTGAAACTGCACCGCTTCCATATTCCCCAGTGTCGCCACGCCAGTTTCCAGCGCCAACGCCTGCCCTATTCCTTCGCAGATGATCGCGTTGGTGGAGACCTCATAAATACGGCCATAACCGCCGGTAGCAATAGTGGTCGACTTAGCAACATAGGCACGCAGTTCACCTGTGATCAAACATCTGGCCACGACTCCATGACAACGCTTGCCATCGTGGATCAGTGCCAGCGCCTCAACCCTTTCATGTACCGGGATATCGAGAGAGATCGCCTTGTTGTCGACGGCGTAGAGCAGCGAGTGGCCGGTGCCGTCTGCGGTATAACAGGTGCGCCACTTCTTGGTGCCGCCAAAATCACGGGCGTTGATCAGACCATGAGCCTCTTCTGCCTCTTCGATGGTGACCTTCTCGGCATTAACAACCACCTGACGAGGCCCCTTGGTGACACGTGTCCAGGGCACGCCCCAGTTGGCCAGCTCACGCACCGCTTTAGGGGCGCAGTGTGCAAACATGCGCGCCACTTCCTGATCACAGCCCCAGTCCGATCCCTTTACCGTATCTTGGAAATGTACGTCCTCATCATCTCCCATGCCTTTAACGGTATTCCCCAGACTGGCCTGCATGCCTCCCTGGGCCGCGGCCGAATGCGAACGCTTGGCGGGGATCAGCGATAGTACCAGGGTATCCAAGCCGCGCTCTTTCGACGCGATGGCGACCCTTAGTCCGGCCAATCCGGCACCAACGACTAGAGAATCGGTATATATCAGTTTCACACTTGCTCCTTACGAGGGATGAGAGATCACATTACTTTCAAATCGATTAACTGGCGTAGGGCAGGAAGGCCAGCAAAGAGGCCAAACCAATCACCACAAACACCACACTCACTATGGTTTTTATTTTTCTAATTCGGGCGCGGGCGTCGATGGCTCGTCTAGCCCCCCATTTAATGGCCACACGATAGATGCCAATGGCGGCATGCAATTCGACACACAAGAGCAGAGGCAGATAGACCATCCACACCCCTTGATTCCAGATGCGATCGGCACTACCCACAGGGCCTATGGTTTCAGGCGCACTACCAATTAACCATAAATGCACAGGCAACAACAAAAAAATGCCCACACCTGTGATCGCCTGCCATACCCATAACTTGGTATCGTCATGGTGGATCACGCTCATCTGCTTTCTGAGTGCCCTTTGTTGCTGCAAGTTCAGCGGCATCTTATGTATGGCGACCAACACATGAAGCAGAGCCAATAACGCCACTATGATGGCAATGACCGACACCACCCAGGGATAGCCATGACCGTCAGCACTTAGGAAACTCAACTCCATGGTACGGGCCACAAAAGTCATGGCATCGGCACCAAGCAGAATAGATGACACTAAAATCAGATGCGTCCATAGAAACAGGGCTAAGATGACACCGGTAACACTCTGACTCATATCGAGCCAACCGCTTACATTATTATTTTTCTTTGTCAGCGACATAGGCACTCCTGTGAATAGTGGGAAAGGGGCGTGACTGACTAAATAGACAAACGCTAGCCTTAATGTCGCTCACAAACCCAACAAAAACCGTGAGATAGATCAAAACACAATCCGATATTTTATAAATTGCTAATCTACCTAGGGCTTACACAGTTATGGCACAAATGGTGTAACTGGCAAGGTCAGTGATTGACCTATCATGATATAAGAAACCAGACTCAATATACCTAGGGTCATCAGGTAAACAATCAATACTTTAACCGCCTTTCTTAACCCCTTACGCTGACGAACTAGTCCCCATTTCACCGCTACGCGGTACAGGCCTATCATGGCGTGGATCACTACTGCCGGTAACAATAACGCATAAAGTAGCCAGGCATTAGCATGATAAACACGCTCCGCCGACAGATGCGGACCAATCTCTGGATTGGTGATCATGGTAAAAATATGCACCGGCGCCAGGAAAAACAGAATAAACCCGGTCACCAACTGCCAGAACCAGGCATGGCTGTCTTTATGTTTGATCCCCTGCATATGATTGCGCAGCGCTCGCCATTGGCCGAGTTGCGCCGGGAAGCGGCGTAATGCCACCGCCGCATGCAACATCACCACCAGCATGATAAAGATGGAGAACACCTTAGTAACGATAGGCATACCGTGACCTGTGCTACTAAACATGCCACCTTCGAGAAACTGCACTACGTGATAGAAGGTCTCTTTACCAAAGAGAATGCTCGACTCAAAATGCAAATGCGCCAATAAAAAGCAACCCAGCAAAATGCCGGTGGCACTCTGTATTTTATCGGCCTTAGCTGACCAGGGACTGCCCAAAGCAGCGTAATGAGTGTGGTGATATTGCAAGCTTTTAACCTTCATGATCTTTCTGCGCCTAGTGTCGGGATCTACACCATACCAACAAGAATTGAGCTGCCTACCAATAAGCCTAAAAAGCGTGAGGCAACTCACCCAGGCATAGCAAAACATTTGATACCGATCACAAACAATCACCCAAAACAAAACAAAGGTAAAACCAATTAGCCAATATTAATCAATGATTTAAACGGCCATTTCAAACAATACAATCAATACAAAAACCGTCAGATTAACCGATTGAATTTAGTCGCTAAATCCCAGTTTGTCAGTTTAAGTGCAGATTCCTCGGTCTTTGTACAATGCTTGGTTTACAATAAGGCCATTATTGAACTTATATTGACCTTAGAGAGAAGATCCCATGGCCTGGATCCAGTTAAAGATAGACACAGATAACCAACACGCCGAGCAACTCAGCGACATGCTGATGGAGCTGGGCTCACTGTCGATCACCTATGAAGATGGTAAGGACACCCCAATCTACGAGCCTAACCTAGGTGAAACCCCGTTGTGGAGCCACACAGTGATCACCGCCCTGTTTGAGGCAGATTATGATCTGGCGCCCGTGGTTGAGATGCTCAAGCTACAGCCTTATTTAGGTGCAGACTTTAGCCATAAGATAGAACAGGTCGAAGACAAGGATTGGGAAAGAGAGTGGATGGACAACTTTCACCCTATTCAATTTGGCCGTCGCCTATGGATCTGCCCAAGCTGGCGAGAAGTGCCAGACCCACAAGCCGTCAACGTAATGTTAGACCCAGGCCTCGCCTTCGGCACCGGCACACACCCAACTACGGCGCTGTGTTTAGAATGGCTAGATGGACTCGATCTTGAAGGCAAAGAAGCGATCGATTTCGGTTGCGGTTCAGGCATTCTCGCGGTCGCTGCACTTAAACTGGGGGCCTCAAAAGTCACCGGCATTGATATCGACTATCAGGCTATCGAAGCCTCTAAGGCTAATGCCGAGCGCAACCAGGTCGCCGATAAGCTGGCACTCTATCTACCAGAAGATCAGCCAGCCGACCTCAAGGCCGAAGTATTAGTAGCCAACATACTCGCAGGTCCGCTGCGCGAACTGGCACCTCTGATTGCCGAAAAGGTACAGCCAGGTGGCTTACTGGCACTCTCGGGTCTACTCAAGGAGCAAGCCGACGAGATCAGTCAGCATTATGCCCAGTGGTTTGACATGGACGCACCAGTTCACAAAGAGGATTGGAGCCGCTTGACAGGCACACGTAAATAGCGGTAAAAGCCAGCGGCCGCAAGGCCGCCACAGACTTCTCAGCTTACAAAAGTCAAGTAAAAAAGTTGCTCTCAGGTCATTTATTGACCTTTTCACAGGCTTGAAAAAGGCGTACTATAGCGCCCCTTTGAAGCGCAAGGTGTGATGATAAATGCAGATTGGACCCTATCAACTGAAGAATCAGCTGATCGTGGCTCCCATGGCAGGAGTCACCGACCAACCCTTCCGAAATCTCTGCCTACGCTATGGCGCCGCCTTAGCCGTATCAGAGATGCTTTCGTCTAATCCCGAGGTTTGGGATACCGACAAGAGCCGACAGCGCATGGCACACGCTGGTGAAGATGGGATTCGCTCAGTACAAATTGCAGGTGCCGACCCCGATATGATGGCCCATGCCGCCGTTGTTAACGTACAACAGGGCGCGCAGATCATCGATATCAACATGGGATGTCCTGCAAAGAAAGTGAATAAGAAGCTGGCAGGTTCAGCACTACTGCAGCAACCAGAGCAAGTAAAAGCGATTTTACAGGCTGTTGTTGCCGCTGTGGATGTGCCTGTGACCCTGAAGATTCGCACAGGTTGGGCGCCTGAACACAGAAATGGCGTTCAGATAGCCCAAATTGCACAAGATTGTGGCATTGCCTCACTCGCGGTCCATGGCCGTACGAGACAGTGCATGTACAAAGGCGAAGCCGAGTACGACACGATTCGCGCGATAAAACAGAATGTCTCTATTCCTGTTGTGGCAAATGGCGATATCTGTACCCCAGAGAAGGCACGCTTCGTGCTGGAACATACAGGTGCAGATGCCGTGATGATAGGAAGAGGTGCTCAAGGACGACCTTGGCTATTCAGAGAGATCCAACATTACTTGGAAACAGGTAAAAAGCTAGCGCCCATTGAAGTGGACGAAAAGCGTCAGGTGATGCTGGAACACCTCAAAAACTTATATGCATTGTACGGCGAGTACAAAGGGTTACGTATCGCCAGAAAGCATGTTGGATGGTATCTGGACCAAGAAGCGCAGAGACCTTTCAGAGCCGACTTCAATCGGCTGGAAACTGTTGAAGAACAACGTTCCATGTTGGAGCGTTATTTTGATGAATTAGTAAAGAATTAATAAAGAGCAGAATACGAATGTTTGATCAGACAACTCAACCAGAAGCTCATCAGCTTACCGTAGGCAAAATCGAAACCGCTAACGGCACTATCAAGCCTCAGTTACTGCGTGACGCTGTTAAGCGCGCCGTAACTAACTTTTTCGCTCAAATGGACGGCCAGGAAGCCGAAGAAGTTTACGAAATGGTGTTATGTGAAGTTGAAGCACCTCTACTAGATATCATCATGCAGCACACCCGTGGCAACCAAACTCGCGCTGCCAACATGCTAGGTATCAACCGTGGTACCCTGCGCAAGAAATTGAAAAAATATGGCATGAACTAAAACTCACGTTTTAGCATGTTGTATTGAAACGGGTTTCTCAGCAATGGGAAGCCCGTTTTGCTTTCTAGCTTCCCCCATCCCAGCGCTACCGTCCGCACATATCCTGGCACTTGGTACCTCTTCAGCTTCGGCTAATTTTCATTTTGTACACTAGCAAACCTTGTGATGCATGCTAGGGATATTTAGCTCACTTGTTACAAGACTGGTGACGAGTTATCCCACCCAAAGCATATGAAAATCACTCGCAATAATTACTAAAAAAATGAAACACCTCCCACATAGAGACAATTATGCTAACTAAAAAAACTCTTTTACCCTCTGTACTATGCCTTAGCCTACTCAATATTGGGGCTGCAAATGCTGAAACCTTTCAGTTTATCGACCATCAGCCTGAAACAGTCGACACCTTAGTCGCCTTTCAAGCGGGTGAACACACCTCCCCTCAACTCGCACAACTTAATGATCTGTCTAAGCAACAGATAGCCAATGCATTAGCACTGCAAGGTTTTACCGGCGAGGCAAAACAACTCGTTGAAATTTTATCGCCACACGGTATTAAGGCTAAACGCTTACTTGTGGTTGGTGTTGGTGAAGCAAAGCAGCCTGGTAACATCAATAAACTCGGCGCAGAGATCACCGCTCACTTGCGCAGCACTGATAATGAGAATATCCACCTACTGACAACAGACATAAGCAATGGGATGGGCAACGCCAATTTCGCCGCCGAGCTGGCTCACGGAATTAACCTACGCGCTTATCAGTTCGATAAATATCTCACCGAGAAAAAGCCTGCCGAAAAGTACTACACGGTAAGCGTTGCCAACCCTAGCGCAGCGACTGATAGATACCAGCAACTCGCCGCCATTGAAAAAGGGGTATTTCTAGCACGTGACCTCACCTCTGAGGTGCCAAGTGCTATGACGCCAGTCGATTTTGCCAACGCTGCAAAAGAACTCAAAAGATTAGGGGTCAAGATCACCATCTTAGATGCCAAGCAAATTGAAAAATTAGGCATGGGTGCACTCCATGCAGTTGGTCGCGGCTCACAAGCGGGATCGCGCTTAGTCATTGCCCATTGGCAAGGTAATAACGATGCGCCTATCGCATTAGTCGGCAAAGGCATCACCTTCGATTCTGGCGGCTACAACATCAAAGCGACGGGCGACTCCATATCACGCATGAAATCTGACATGGCAGGCGCAGCAGCGGTACTCGGCACGATTAAGGCGATGGCGCTGCAAAAAGCGAAAGCCAATGTGGTCGGCGTGATGCCTATGGCGGCAAACATGGTTTCAGATACCGCTTTTGCCCCCGGTGATGTACTGATGACGGCTGAAGGACTCAGTGTAGAAGTGCTCAACACAGATGCCGAGGGACGACTCATCCTTGCGGACGGCATGTGGTACGCGCGAAAACACTACCAACCTAAAGTGATGGTAGATATTGCCACCTTAACAGGCTCAAAAGTAAGGGCATTAGGGAAACGTTATACCGCGGTATTTAGTGACGATGACACCTTAGTCGATGAGTTAACTTTCTCAGGTAGCGCCGTTGATGAAAAGCTATGGCGTTTGCCTTTGGCCTATGATGATCTGTTAAAGAGCCCGATTGCCGATCTCAAAAATGCGGGCTATGGCGGCCCCGGCGCGACCACTGCGGCGGTGTTCTTAAAGCAATTTAGCGGCGAGACCAAATGGGCACACCTTGATATTGCGGGTAGCGCACTCGCAGCCAAAGATGAAGGCATTACGCCCGCTGGCGGCACCGGCCATGGTGTGCGTCTATTAAGCCACTGGATCATGAGTCAATCTCAGTAAGCTTTAGCCATAACGTTAACCCTTACTAAGACTCATAGCAAAGCCCTACATTGTAGGGCTTTTCTTTATCAAGCTTTAAGCTAGCATTTTCAATACCTAACCTTGGGTTTACACTCCCCTAGCATCGCTCACTTGCCTATGACGAGTGTGCTTACTCTCACTGCGCTGGTGCCCCATGCGATACAAGATAGGTAGCATCACTAAGTTAAGTCGCGGCGGTTCAAACCGCACATGCTAAGCGCAACATTTGACTCTACCTAGATTGAGATATTTTATGGAGAAAAGTGTGATTACCCGAGCATTTTACTCAGGTAATTATTGAGGCGAACAAAATATGCAAATAACATACGGCTTTAAGCGGTCACTTAAACTCATGCAAATATCGGAGCACCACATGCCTCAAACTAAAGAACACCTACTTGCCTCTCGCGTTGGCGAAATTGTTGCTAATGATTTTCGCAGTGCACATCTGTTCAGCCAGTTTGGTATCGATTTTTGCTGTGGGGGCGGGATATCTCTAGAGCGCGCAATTAAGCGTTTTGACGTCGATGAAGCGCAACTCATTGAAGCATTAATGGCACTCGGAATCGAAGGCGAGAAGCAGCAAGGTTTAGATCAGTTACCTTTATCAGAACTGCTCGACTACATCGAAGCGACCCATCACAGTTTCGTCAGAGAAAAAGCTCCATTACTAATTGAATATAGCCAGAAGATGGTGCGTGCCCATAGCGAGCATTATGACGAAATTAAACCTTTCGCAGGTTGGATACGCGCACTGATCGAAGATCTTGTGCCCCATCTGATGAAAGAGGAGCAGATCCTCTTTCCAGCCATTCGCGCTATGGCAAATGGTGAACAGGTCAACGGTTGCTTCGGTCATATCGGTAATCCGATCAACGCCATGGAACATGAGCATGACCAAGCGAGTGAAATTATTGAGCGCCTAAGAACCCTCACCAACGACTTTACGCCGCCAGCACATGCCTGCACCACCTGGCGTATCTGTTACGCCACCCTGGAAGAGTTTGCCGCCGATCTGCGCCAGCACATACACATCGAAAACAACATTCTCTTCCCTAAGGCATTGGCCATTTAATCGCCGAATGATGAGGTGCTCCATTATCGGAATACCTCAACAAAGCGCTTTAGATGCCCACTATCAGATAGCCACCAATTAAAGCGATGGCTCCGCCACTAAGACGCAGCAGGGGCAGTTTACCGCTCAGTTGCTGCATGATGAAGCCAAGCGACACGCCCAGCAGGTGGATAACGGCGGTGCCGCTGAGGAAACCTAAGGCATAAAGCACCGGACTGGTCAGCGCTGGCATCTCGGCGCCGTGGGCATGACCATGAAAGATAGCAAACAGACCGACAAACCCCATGGCGAGCAGCAGAGGAATCTGCCTGCCTAAAGCAATAGCCAAGCCCAGTAGCAATACAGACAATGCAATGCCTAACTCCACAAAGGGCAGCGCAACACCATAGAGCCCCAATATCCCACCAAACAACATGAAGGCCATAAAGGCTAAAGGCACAGTCCAAATCGCCCGTCCCCCAAGCTGAGTACTCAACAAACCCACACTCAACATGGCCAACAGATGATCAAATCCGAGTACGGGGTGATTGAATCCCGTCATAAAGCCTGCCCCGCCAGTGATCTCATGAGCAAACACGGACGGCGCCCAAACCGCGAGCAACACAGGCAGTAACCTTTTCATCATTTACCCTCTCAATCCTTGAAATCAGATAAAAGACAATAGGTTAATAAATTAAGTCGAGTTGTGATACAGCGCAAAGAACCCATGATTCATTGCTATACAAACAAAAAGGCTCCCCACTGGGAGCCTTGCGAAAATTAAATGGCAACTTGCTGTAACGGAGACCAAAGCAATGAAGCTTGCTTTTGCTTTATCAACTCTTCGATGAGCTCCCTAATTTTGGGCTCCGCATCAATAAACTTATTCATATTGGCCCCGCCCCTACGAGCATCATATATTGCTTCCCCATCAAGACGTCCCTGATGGAAAACTTTGATTTCGGCATACACCATGTATAAGGCCAAGTCCCAAGCCCAGTTAGCGGTGTAGGTTGCAGTCCACTCACATTGCTGTGCAGCATCTAACTGCTCTAAAACACGATATTTTATCTGTTTCTCTGTCAGCACTTTCTCAACTTCGGCGAGGAAACCTTGACGTACATCTGGATTTTTTTGAATACACACTTCATCGGAGCGCCCAACCTGAACAGGGTCAATCCTTTGCTTAATAGAGCAGGCGGTTGTCATCATTAATACGGTAAAGACTAGAAATATTTTTTTCATGGAACTCCCTGTCGCTATCTCTTCTAAATCACTGATTACTTATACAATGTTAAGGTTTTGTTGCCGCGCTATGATACAGATAAAACTCAAACGAGCACAACAGTACTCAGCAAACAACTTCACCTACCACAATAATTAAATGAGAAGTGACAAGTCTGATAGCGAGGTGATGGTGATATGAGGCAAACAGCCCATCCCAGGCTCAGCTGGCTCTCTATCAAAAGCGGGATTAAGCCAAACTGACTGACAACCGGCGCGGCGCGCCCCCTGAACATCGGCCTTAAAGCTGTCACCCAGATGTAAGAGCTGATCACAGCTTATGTCGAGACGATGGCAAGCCTGATAGAACATATCAGGATAAGGCTTCATGCGTGTACCATTGCCTGGATGCAGCACAAACTCAAATAGCCCCCCTAAACCGATACGGTGAGCGTCGACATTACCATTGGTGATACCGATCAGCGGATAGCGTTCAGCGAGTCTTTCTAGCTTGCCTAATACCTCATCGGCGACAACAAAATCGGAGCGCTGGCGCACAAAATAGGCTAACGCCAGCTGGGCGCCTTTAGCCGCCTCGGTCTTGGTATAACCTAAAGTCATCAACCCCTGCTCTAAGGTCACCAGACGCGACGCCGAGGTATCATGAGCCAGCGAGGGACACTGCTCAATGAGCTGACGTTTGAGCACTTGCCAATCCTCCAGCTCCCAGGCTTGGGTAAGCGGATGGTGCTCTGCGAGGTAATTAAGTAGCCGCTGCTCTGCGGCCATGATGATGGGGCGATTATCATACAAGGTATCGTCGAGATCGAAGCTGATGGCACGAAAAGGCCGCAGTCGTATCGCCACACTAACCATTGCCACCTCGCTTCTTGGCTCTGGGGTGAGCTCCGTCATACACCTTGGCAAGGTGTTGAAAGTCCAGACTGGTATATACCTGAGTCGTCGATAGGTTGGCATGGCCCAGCAGTTCCTGCACCGCCCGCAGATCGGCACTGGATTCCAACATATGGGTCGCAAAAGAGTGGCGCAGCTTATGAGGGTGCACCTTGGCATTGAGCCCCTGCAGTTGCCCCCACTTATTTAATCTGGCCTGAATACTTCTGTGGGCAAGACGCTTGCCCTTTGCGGTGACAAACAGTGCATCGTCTTCGCAAGGCAGCGTGGCCCTTACCTTTAACCAATCGGCAATCGCGCTCAGCGCCACACGACCTATAGGCACTATTCGCTCTTTACTCCCCTTACCCATCACCTTTACCTGATGCTCACCGCTGGCGATATCTAACGTATTCAGGGCAGCCAGCTCAGCCAGACGCAGACCAGATGAGTAAAACAGCTCTATGATCGCCTTGTCACGCAGGGCTAAAGGATCGTCTCCCTCGATAGACAAAAGATGCGTAACCGAATCCAGATCCATATTCTTTGGTAGGGGTTTATGCTGTTTTGGCGCGCTGAGATTCAGACTAGGGTCTTGAGTGATATAGCCTTCTTGCTGCAAATAATGAAAAAACTGCTTCAGAGCCGACAAGGTGAGGGCGATAGAGCGTGGCCCCAATCCCTTACGATGTAATTTGTTAAGTACGGCTTGCAGCTGCTCATCACTCACCTCGCCCCAAGGCATCTCATTTGGCAGTAGCTCCCTTACCCGGCTCAGTTCGAACCGGTAATTTCTTAACGTATGAGGGGAAAGCTGTCGCTCATTGGCGAGATAAGATTCAAACTCTTTGGCCCAGTCGGCAGACATTCAGGGATCACAGCTTAGGTAAGAGGTGGTCGAGTAACTGCTTGAGCTGATCCAGCAGCAGGTTATCCATTTCGGGATGAAAATGGGTAGGATCTTGGCTGGCGATGGCAAAGATCACCTGGCCACACTGCTGCGACAAACGTGACAAAGCCACAGACCCCACTTCGCAGCCAAATAAACGCTTGGACTCAGTTTGTGTCAGGCGACCGAAGTAGTAACCCTGTTTCAAACGCTCACTCCAGATATTAGACAGTTCGCTGTCGATATCATGCACTGTGATCAATCTGACATGGGTAAAATGAAACTGCTGCTGTAACTCATTTGACAGAATTTGCCTTAAATCACCAAGATCTTCGGCCTGCAACAACCTGAGCGACAGTGCGGTATTGAACATGTAGATCTGTTCGTTACGCGATGCCATGGCCAGCAAGGAGGTGATCTCCTCTTCCAGTTGAGTCACCCTGGCCCGAAGCATCTCCTGACGACGCTCCACCAGTGACACGGCGCCACGCTGCTCGTGGGGAATACGCATCGCCAACAGCAACTCGGGATAGCGCGCAAAGAAGTCGGGGTTATCCAGCAGATACTCGCGGATCAAGACTTCATCAAAGGGCAACTCGGCTTTTTCATTCATCGCATCATTCATTGCTGTATCTGTCCATCGTATACATGTTCAGCAGGCCCAGTCATCCATAAGGGCTTACCTTCGCCTTCCCAGTTAATGGTTAAACTACCACCAGGAAGATCGACGCGAACGCGTCTGCCCAGCTTGCCTTGCAGCTGGCCAACAACCACGGCCGCACAGGCACCGCTGCCGCAGGCTAAGGTTTCCGCCGCGCCGCGCTCATAGACTCTAAGTTTAATATGATTTGCATCGACTACCTGCATAAAACCGACATTCACTCCCTTGGGGAAGCGCTCATGCCTGGTCAGCAAGGCTCCAATCTGTTCCACTTCGGCGTTTTCAACATCATCGACGTCCAACACACAATGCGGGTTGCCCATAGACACGGCGCCACATAAGAAGGTTTGCATTCCCTCCGGCTGCTGCGCCTGTAGCAGGTAAGTTTTCTCCGCTTTTTTAGCGTTAAAAGGAATTTTGCTGGGTTCCAGTATGGGGATTCCCATGTTGACCGTTACGCTACCGTCACGTTCAAGCCTTAGGGTCATCTTGCCTGAAGAGGTACTGACTTTTATCTTCTGCTTATTGATCAGCCCTTTACTCTTTACGAAGCGGGCAAAACAACGGGCACCATTGCCACACTGCTCCACCTCACTGCCGTCGGCATTAAAAATGCGATAGTGGAAATCCAGATCAGGATCATAGGGCGGCTCGACTAATAGCAGTTGGTCGAAGCCGATACCAAAGTTTCGATCCGCTAAGCGCTTTATCTGTTCGGGCGAGAAATAGACATTCTGTGTCACGCCATCGACCACCATAAAGTCATTGCCTAAACCGTGCATCTTGGTGAAATGGATCAAAAGTGTTTTTCCTTCAAAAAGTAACTGACTCCCGACTTAGGGGAGGAGTTGTTCACCTTGCCACAACTGAGAGATTTTTTCTCGCTCTCTCACCAAATAATGACGATCGCCATCTACCATGACTTCGGCAGCGCGGGGGCGAGAGTTATAATTTGACGACATGGTAAAGCCATAGGCGCCCGATGAGCGCACCGCCAAGAGATCATTGGCTGCAATATTTAGTGCCCTGTCTTTACCTAAAAAGTCACCTGTTTCACACACAGGTCCCACCACATCATAGTGGCGCGGCTCACCCGCTCTTGGACGAACCGGAATGATCTTTTGCCAGGCGCTATACAAGGAAGGGCGAATGAGATCGTTCATGCCGCCGTCCACCAGGGCAAAATTCTTATCGGCATTTTCTTTTAGGTAGAGCACCTGAGTGACAAAAATCCCCGCATTGGCGGCAATGGCGCGGCCGGGTTCAAAAATCAATTTAAGTTCACGGCCATCTAACTTGCCGAGTAGCGCACTGGCATAAGCGCTAGGCTCCGGAGGCTGCTCGCCATCATAGGTCACCCCAAGTCCGCCACCCACATCCAGGTGGGAAATCTTAACGCCCTGCGCCGCCAAGCGATCGATCAGAGCTAACATACGATCCATAGCATCGAGGAAAGGTTGTAGTTCGGTAAGCTGTGAACCGATATGACAATCGGCGCCCTTGACCTCAAGGCCAGGCAGTTGGTGTGCCCGCAGGAAGATAGCCTCAGCCTCCTCCATGGCAATACCAAACTTGTTCTCTTTTAATCCCGTCGAGATATAAGGGTGCGTACCGGCATCCACATCAGGATTTACCCGCAAAGAAACAGGGGCAACTTTGCCTAGGCGCAGCGCCACCTGATTTAACTGCTCAAGTTCGGCCGCCGACTCCACATTGAAGCAGTAAATGCCCGCCTGCAGGGCCATCTCCATCTCTTCAACCGTCTTACCCACACCGGAGAACACCACTTTACTCGCCTCACCGCCAGCTTCTAACACCCGAGCCAGCTCGCCACCTGAGACGATATCGAAGCCACTGCCTAAACGGGCAAGCACATTTAACACAGCAAGGTTTGAGTTGGCCTTTACCGCATAGCAGATCATGTGTGGGTGATCTGCCACCGCATTATCAAAGGCATGCCAATGGCGCTCTAGCGTGGCACGAGAATAGATGTACAGAGGCGTGCCGTATTGCTTGGCTAAATCGGCAACCGCGCATTGCTCGGCATGAAGCTCATCTTGCTGATAAAGAAAGTGATCCACTGAGGTTAGTCCTTATTCTTCTGCTGCGTATCTTGTGCTGGCTGGCTCACCTGCTCTGTCTGGTTATCCTGCGGCGTTGGCGATTTATACAAAGGCCCCTTCTGACCACAAGCGGCCAAAGCGATACTTGCCAACAACATCAATAAAATCGGTTTTATCTTAGTAAACATCAGAGATTCCAGAATCGAGGAGATCACACGGAGCAAAAGGCCCCGTTACCTATACTAATGGTAATGACGATTGTACGCGCTCCCCAAGCAATAGGGATGAAAATAATGGTTTTTAGCCCAAACAGGATAAAAAGCCGCTAAAACGCATAAAAATCTACATTTCACGAGAACAGCCATCCCCGGGAAATAAGTACCCTCCTGACGACCAATCTCCGCGAGCGCTTTCAAACACTGCACTTTGGTCAGCCAGGCTAGCCCCTTGCATAGCTGGGACGAGTATGCTTGATGTTTGCAGAGTTAGGACTAAAACGTCAAGCCTAACGAAGGCGAAAAACGCCTAATGTGAATATTTTTATTCATTATTACCCAGTAGAGGCAAACCAGTAGGAGTGGTGAGGCTTTTTCCTATAACACAGCAAGGCAAGTTAACCCACACACATCGCGGGGACTCTCAGGTATAGCGGGGCAAAGTTAGATATTTATCAAAATTGGTATTACTATGTGGGCTCTGCAACAACTCACTTCACTGAAGGATGCCCAGATGGCAATGACAGATTCCGAGTACCATAAGCTCGCTGACGAAATGTTTAACGCCCTTGAAGATGCCATAGAAAATGCAATCGATGAGCAAGATGCCGACATCGATATCGATGCATCAGGTAACGTGCTGCAATTAGAGTTTCAAGATAAGTCCAAGATCGTCATCAACAAACAAGAACCTTTGCACCAGATCTGGGTAGCGACTCAGTTCGGTGGTTATCACTTCTCTTACGTCGATGGAAAGTGGTTAGATGAGCGCAGCGACGCTGGTGAATTTATGCCTTTCGTACTCGCCTCGATTCATCGTCAAGGCGGCATCACGCTAGAGCTTTAGGCAAGATTAAAACTCGATGGCTGCCTCATCGGCGTTAACCCCAAAGGGTAACGCCTCCAGTCGGCCATCGATACGCACTAAACGGAAAAACTGCGGTAAGTTAAACCTTTCGTTATCTAGGTAGGAATCGGCAAAGGCATGGTGATGACTCACCTGACTCACCAACTCCTCAAGGTTATTGCCCGGCTGAACATAATGATTTAACTCATTGTGCTCATCCAGCACAAACACATCTATCCCCTCCTTGCCCTGACGCAGGAAATATTGAATCGCGCCCACAGCGGCAAAATCTTGAATCACCTCGGGGATCTTACTAAATGGCTCATTACCCAGGTTAGGCCTAGGCAGTTCAAGCATGCGCTGCTTGGACAGATGTTGATAAAAGGCTGTGGATTCACTCAAATCCTGATACAACATGCCCTTAGAATTGAAAAACAATCCATATTTAACGCCCCCTACCTGCAATGGATGCACCATAGTCGACGAACTCTTGGCCTTGGTACAGAGACGATTAGCCCTTTGCACCAACTGGCCGACGCTACGCTCTATCTGAGTTTTCAGGCGGCTCGAACAGCTCACTACATCCACTTTAACCGCCTGCGGTGCCCGCTGCATACCGGGCGTAATGTATACCAGAGCATCCAACATGGCTTCGTTACCTTCGAAATGATGGCAGTGCCATTCACCCCAACTATTTTGGCAGATCACATCCAGCGATTGCACCATATTCCTATGCTGACGTCCCTGAGAGAAAATATTGGCATTCATATAATCGAATATGATCTCCTGGCCACGCCATTGAGCAGTTTCGTCACGATTGAAATTGATTAAAAACAGCAACTGACGAAAATGCCAGGGCTGACAAAGGTCCAACTTAGAGGCCCGCCAACCACCATCGGCCATGATGCTGGGCAATCGCCTAGCCGCCTTGGTCACGGCCTTGTCATACCCCTTACTTTTACCAAAGCCATACCATTGTGTTTGGGCGGTCGATACTCCATTCAGGCTGGCCCAGATAAGCAACTTGGCCTTGCTGTGAGAATGAAATACGGCACGATTGCCCATGAAATTTTTCGACTCGGGCGTGCAGCGATATAGATAATATTCCTGGGTCTTGTGGCTATAGATCACCGTAAGGTGTTCCTCTGCCACTGAGCGAGTCCAGAGACGATTGAGACTAATGATCTGCTTGTCGTCATCACTAAAATAGGTATGAAGCTTGCGCGTGAGCAGACCCAACTCAGAAATTTTCAGGCTGTCGCTTAATTGATTAGCTGAAGCAAATTGCAACAGCGTCTGATAACTACCGAGCATCAACTCATTGAGCTGCTCATTGAACCACTGCAACTGACCGCAATGCCAACTATCACATTGATCGAGTGTACCAAGTAGATTATCTGACCATCCCCAACGGGTCACTAAAGACTGTAGCTTATAATAACGCCAATCTTTCGGATGCTCGGCCACCGTCAGCCTGATACCGCATTTCAAATAGAAGCAGCGCCGCACAATCTCGAGTCGTCGTTTATCATTCTTGTGTTCAAGATAGCGTTCAATAGATTGATATAAAAGGAAATAGGCATCGTTAAAGGCCGAGAAATCTCCTGCCAGAGTGCGCTTCCACACTTGAGTAGCCACCAGTTCACTGTTGGGATAGTCACTGGCATAAGCTTCAAGCAGCATTACTTTAAGCAGTGCCTTGTGGGGTTTGTCTAACCCCTTGTATAACTGCCACAGCGATGCACCAAAATACTCACTCGCAGGCAGATTTCTAACATCCCCCAGAAACAGATGGCTTTCAATGGCTTCGGCCCCTGGCCACCATGCCACCCGCTTACCTGCCAAACAAATTTGACTGCGATAAAATTCTTCCAACAATAACCAGTGCTGCACGCTGCCACTATTTTCACATCCCAATGCCGCAATGTTGGGCACTGACGCATCGGTATTTGAAAGAAACTGTTTAGGATGAACAAGATAAATGTTCACTTCGAGCGCATGCTGTGCAAACCATTCACTCAATATCAGGGACTTTTGTTGCAAAGAGGCAATTTCATCTTCTGAGAGTGTAGGGTCATAAACCAACCACACATCGATATCACTCTTGGGGTTTTGACCAAAGCTGGCAGTACTGCCCATGGTATACACCCCATAGATGGCACTCTGCTGTTGATGATAAACCTGTGGCTCATTCAGTTCTAAGGTGCGGCAGGCTTCTAACGCCTCATTACTGGGGAAATACTCAAAGATGCCGCTTGGGGTCATGGGGCCGTTATAGCCGGGATAGTCGTTGCGGTGATAATGAAAAAGTACAGGAATAAGCTGCATCAAATGACGCTGCAAGGGCGTAAGAATGGCTAGTGCACGTGCTAAGCGTACCCTATTCAATCGCTCTGCTGTTGCAATAAAATGATCTTGCTCTGTCAATTTCAAACAGCCTAGTCAAATTTGCTCTCCTAATTGCATGCTAACAGTTAATACGAAAACAGCAAGTATATGAGAGCTAGATCACACTTTTGTATCGAGAGCTTAGCACTGTAAACGGGTGAACTTCAAAGAATCGACAGCCATTTCTTACATATAGCAATAAGCAATGTTAGCATTAGCGCAACTATGGCCTCTGATGGAATATCGAGCATGTCTCAAAACGTCATTCGTATCGCTACACGTAAAAGTCCACTGGCAATGTGGCAAGCTGAATTTGTAAAAGCCGAGCTAGAAAAAGCCCATGAGGGATTAGTCGTCGAACTCTTGCCAATGAGCACTAAAGGCGATGTTATCCTTGACACACCACTGGCAAAAGTGGGTGGTAAAGGCTTGTTCGTTAAAGAATTAGAAGTTGCCATGCTTGAAGGCAAGGCTGATATCGCCGTGCACTCGATGAAAGATGTACCGGTAGACTTCCCCGAGGGGCTTGGTCTGCAGGTGATCTGTGAACGCGAAGATCCACGCGATGCCTTTGTGTCTAACACATACAAGAGCATAGAAGAGCTTCCTCACGGGGCGGTAGTGGGTACCTCTAGCCTTAGACGTCAGTGTCAAATCCGCGCGGCTCGTCCAGACCTTGAGATCCGCGATCTACGTGGCAACGTGGGGACTCGTTTAGCAAAACTAGATGCTGGAAATTATGACGCCATCATTCTCGCTGCCGCGGGCCTAAAGCGTCTAAAGCTTGAAGAGCGTATCGCTAGCTTTATCGAGGCAGAGCAATCCTTACCTGCTAACGGTCAAGGCGCTGTAGGTATCGAATGTCGCACCGACGATGAGCGAGTAAAAGCGCTACTGGCGCCATTAGAGCACACCGAAACTCGTCATCGCGTCATCGCCGAACGTGCCATGAACACACGTCTTGAAGGCGGCTGTCAGGTGCCAATTGGTGCCTATGCCGAAATCGAAGGCGACACCCTGACACTGCGTGGTCTGGTAGGTAACCCTGACGGTAGCCAAGTGATCCAAGGCACAACAAGCGGTTCGAAGCTGGAAGCAGAGCAGTTAGGTATTGCATTGGCCGACGAGCTGCTATCTAAAGGCGCCAAAGCCATATTAGATGCTGTTTACGCTAAGTAAGCAATGAAGGTTCTGCTGACGCGTCCAGAAGGACGCAATCAGTCTATGGTCGAGGCACTCTCTTCACTCGAAGTGCCTTTTGCCGTTACGCCACTTTTGCAAGTGGTCGCCAACGATAACGTCGACCACAAGCAAAAGAAAACCGAATTTAATCAATCTGATATCATTATATTTATCAGCACCAATGCCGTTGAATATGCCGATATCGCCCTCGATTCAATATGGCCACAAGATAAGCAATACTTTGCTGTCGGTCAGGCAACCTTTAGCGTCCTACAAGCCAAAGGTATTCAGGCCACGGAAGCTCCCGAGTCTTGTCAGCAAACCGAAGGCCTACTGACTCTACCCTCGCTACAAAACCTGACTGGGAAGCGTATCACCATCGTCAGGGGCGTCGGTGGCAGAGAAGCCCTGGCCAGCGCCTTGATCCAACGCGGTGCCCAAGTGACCTACTGGGAAGTTTATCGACGTACCTGTCCTGAGCTAAGTGTCACGACTGCCTATGAATGGCAACACCAAGCAATTGATACCATTGTCATCACCAGTGGTGAAATTCTAGCGAACCTAATTACACTTGTACCTAAAGAACTATTTGCTTGGCTGCACGCTTGTCATATTATAGTGCCCAGCGCACGTGTCTATGACCAAGCCATTGAGGCTGGTTTTACACATGTCACCAATGCAAAAGCAGCAAACCGCGACGCAGTGCTCATAGCCTTAGGTTTACGGGAATAGACCTTCTTACTTTCTGCTCGCCGATGTCGCCCCTCGTCTTCAAGGATCTGCCGAATGGACAAAAATACCCAAGAGAGTAAAGCGGTCGCTACAACAGATGTCGATGAATCTATCGATGCGACCTTTGACGACACACCACAGGCCACATCGACTGACCCCAAAGAGCCATCTCGTTCTGAATCCCGAAACAGCGGCGTCTCCTGGGGATTTCTATTTAACCTGGTATTTATCTTATTACTCCTGTTTGCCACGGCAACTGGCGGCTTCTACCTGTACCAGGAACTGACGGTTCAGAAAGAAAAAACAGCAACATTAACCAAGCAGCTGCAGCAAGGGCTGGACGATCCCCTCTCGCGCATCACTCATCTGGAGCAGCAGCAACGCGCGGTGGAAAATCAATTTGATCAAAAATTAGCTCAGTTGCGGGATAAACAAGGACTGGTACAAGAACAGGTCAACAAACTGGCTCAGCGTAATCCGAATCATTGGATGGCCGAAGAAGCGAAATACTTGGTCAGAATGGCCGGCAATAAGCTTTGGCTAGAAAAGGATCCACAGACAGCCTTGAGCCTGTTGGAAGCCGCCGATGACCGTATCGAAACCATGAAAGATCCTTCGCTAACGCCAATTCGTAAGGCGTTAGCACGTGATATGAACAGCGTTGCCGCCATCAAGAGCACGGATGTTGCCGGCACAGTCCTTAGCCTAGACACCATCATAGAGCGCCTGCCTAACCTAAAGGTCAACCGTAGCGAATCTAAGCTCAATGCCAAAGATGACTCGCTGCAAGTAACCGAGTCTCTCGACGACTGGCAAAGCAACTTAGCAAAGTCTTGGCAGGCATTAATCGAAGAGTTTGTCATCATACGCAAGCGCACCACAGATCCTGCGCCACTGCTAGCGCCAGATCAACAGTGGTACTTAGTTGAAAATATTCGTAATAAGCTTTTACAAGCCCAGTTAGCCCTGTTTCGTCAGGACCAGGTTAATTATCGCCAGTCAGTGACCATGGCCAGAAAATGGATCTTTCAATATTTCGATCTGGCTGATAACAAAACAGAGCAGACGCTAGCGGCGCTTGATGCCTTAGCGACTCTGGAAATTCAGTCACCAGACATTGAGCAATTCGCCGCAACACCGCTATTGCAACAACTGGTCACCCATGGTCGCCTAACCACAGATCAGGAGACCTCATTATGATAAGAGCCTTGATCTACCTGACGATTGTTATCATAGGCTTGATTGCCAGCCCTTATCTCTCTTGGCTTAAAGGTTACATCTATATCGCGATTGGTGACTATGAGTTAGAAACCAGCTTGGTCTTTGCACTGTTTGCCGCCGTTATGTTTTACGTGGCATTGGTACTACTGGAAATGCTGGTCGTCTGGCTATTTAATTTGATCTTAAATAGTCGTCTCTTACCAGAAAAATGGCGCCGTAAAGCCGCACGCAAACATACCTTAACTGGTGCATTGGCCTTGGCTGAAGAGGATTGGTCTACCGCTGAAAAAGCGATGGCTAAAGGCGCTGACAAAGGTGAGATCCCAGCGCTCAACCTGTTAGCCGCGGCCCGCGCTGCCCAACATAGAAATGATCACAATGCCCGCGACCATTATCTCAATGAGGCAGCTAAAGATCCTGCAGCATACAAGGCTGTATTGACCACACGAGTGCGTTATCTGCTGCAACAGGGAGAGCTGACACAGGCAAGAAGCCTACTCG
This sequence comes from Shewanella marisflavi, assembly GCF_002215585.1. NCBI lineage: Bacteria > Pseudomonadati > Pseudomonadota > Gammaproteobacteria > Alteromonadales > Shewanellaceae > Shewanella > Shewanella marisflavi. Next base: position 336,907 of record NZ_CP022272.1, on the reverse strand, counting down.
ACGAGCTAAATCCGACCAGCAAGAGCAAGCCTCCTGTACTAGGCCTGGCTCTTGATCTCTATCACGCTCAAGAAGATTGGGCAGCCCTCAAATTACTACTCCCCATAGTGAAGAAACGCGGCATTATAGACGAATCGGAACAGCAACAATTGAACGCCGAAGTCAATTTAGCACTACTTAAGCAAGCGGTGAGTCAGAATGAACAAGCGCTCGAAAAAGCCTGGCATTGGCTTAGCCGCGCAGAACGCAAGCAACCCGAGTTTATCGCACAATACGCTTTGGGGTTGGCTAAATTTGATCGCCGTGATGAAGCGATAAAGTTAATGTTGAAGCAAATTAAGCATCATCCAACCCAAGTCATCTTCGAAGCGCTACCGCAAATACTCACGCCAGCCGACTTAGATGCCAGAAAACAACTTTTTGAACTTGAAAAGAAACTTGGTGAAGAGGTCGACTACCAAGCTTGTATTGCTTCGCTATATGATCAAAGCAAAGAGTTCAGAGAATCCCAAAAATGGTGGCTCAAAGTTTGCCAACAATCCCCTAGTAAACAGCGCTGGTTGGCACTCGCTGAAGCCTATGAACACCTGGGCGAACAGAACCAAGCACTGCAAAACTACCGTAAAGCGGCAATTTTTTGACGCTTTTTTATACTGTTTTTAAATAAGGAACCACCACTACTGGTGGTTTTTTATTTATCAGAAAATTCTAAACTACCTTCCTGACATATAACCTGCTTTAAAACAATTAATTAGTTGTATTATTACAAAAACACACTATTTCCCCCTATTTTTCGCTCAATTGCCGCTATTTGACAGCTATTCAATGCCAACCACACTTAAAGAGACAAATCACGTGGATATACCAATAGCAAGCGCAAAACAGAACTCTTTTGCTCTTGATTTTTCTCTTTGTAGAGCGAGATATGATTATGGGTGCTTCAATCACAACACAGGATGCAGTAGTTGTTAACCTTGTAGGCGAACTCAAGGTTAAAGATGAACAAGGAAATATCAGAGAGGTGAAAATAGGCGACCTGATTCAGGCAGGTGAGCAACTCATTTTTTCACCCAATGTTAAGTTTAATCTTGAATATGAAGATGGCTCATCAACGACCCAAGCCAACTTGATGCAAGACACGCTTAATCAAGGTGAAACGGTAAGCAATAGTGCAAACCAAGGGCAAGATACAGCTATTGAGCAACTAACGGATACGCCGGTAGCGTTAGACGATGAAATAGCCGCATTACAGGCACAGATTCTAGCAGGTGAAGACCCGACCCTAGGCCTACCCGAAACCGCTGCTGGAGCAGGAACCGCTGGTAATGAAGGCGGCTCAGATTTCGTGACGCTAGGACGAACCGGTGACGAAACCCTTGCAGGTGCAGGATGGGACACTACCGGTATCCCACTTACGCCTGATACAAGTGTTGAAGAAGTCATCATTCCCGAAATTCAAGCAAGCGCCCCAACAGTCTCGTCAGCGACCTTCTCACTCTTTGAAGCCAACTTAGCACAGGGTAGCTCCCCCTCAGCTCTATTAACCACTATAGCCAACAGAATTCAAACGGCAGCAGATGCAGGCATTAGCAGTTTAACCATTAACGGCATCAATATTATCAGTGGTGGTGAGTTTGTTGGCCCTATCGTCATCAATACACCAAATGGTGTTCTGACCATTACGGGCTTTGATAGCGCATCAGGCCAATTCATTTACGATTACAACTTTAATTCCGCAGCCGATCACACTAGTACTGACCAAATTCAACTCCTCTTTAATATCGAACTGGTCGACAACCAAGGCGCTGCGGCTAACGGTACTATCACAGTTAATATCATCGATGATCAGCCAACTGGACTCGCCGACACGAATAACGTGACAGAAGATACAGCACCCACTGCAACCGGCGATTTACTTATCAACGACACACTGGGCGCTGACTCTGCCCAGATCACCGCTGTGACGAATAACCAAGGCACCTCTATAAGCCTTGCCGATAGCAACAGTATTCAAGGCCAATTTGGCCTGTTAACCGTATTTGCCGATGGTAGTTACACCTATCAATTAAATAATGAGTCAAACACAGTCCAGTCTCTAGCACTGGGTGAGCAGGTTATCGAAACCTTTAATTACCTACTTACAGATAGCGACGGCGATTCTGTACTCATCCCGCTAACCATTACCATTACCGGCACCAACGATATTCCGCTCATCACCTCCAGCATTGAAGATGCGACCGGTAGCGTATTAGAAGCCGGCGTCATGGATGGGGGGAACGATCCCGAGCTGGGTAACCTGGTCACCGGCGGCACCCTAACCGCCAGTGATGTCGATAACGGCGCCAGCTGGACCTGGAGTTTTGCACCGCAGGTCAACAACTACGGTACCTTCAACATCGACGCCAACACCGGTGAGTGGAGCTACACCCTGGCCGATAACGCCCTGGTCGACGCCCTTGCCCAAGGTGAGACCCATGATGAGACCTTCCTGGTCACCGTCACCGACGAGCACGGCGCATTCAGCACCCAGCTAGTGACCATCACGGTCACCGGCACCAACGATATTCCGCTCATCACCTCCAGCATTGAAGATGCGACCGGTAGCGTATTAGAAGCCGGCGTCATGGATGGGGGCAACGATCCCGAGCTGGGTAACCTGGTCACCGGCGGCACCTTAACCGCCAGTGATGTCGATAACGGCGCCAGCTGGACCTGGAGTTTTGCACCGCAGGTCAACAACTACGGTACCTTCAGCATCGACGCCAACACCGGTGAGTGGAGCTACACCCTGGCCGATAACGCCCTGGTCGACGCCCTTGCCCAAGGTGAGACCCATGATGAGACCTTCCTGGTCACCGTCACCGACGAGCACGGCGCATTCAGCACCCAGCTAGTGACCATCACGGTCACCGGCACCAACGATATTCCGCTCATCACCTCCAGCATTGAAGATGCGACCGGTAGCGTATTAGAAGCCGGCGTCATGGATGGGGGGAACGATCCCGAGCTGGGTAACCTGGTCACCGGCGGCACCCTAACCGCCAGTGATGTCGATAACGGCGCCAGCTGGACCTGGAGTTTTGCACCGCAGGTCAACAACTACGGTACCTTCAGCATCGACGCCAACACCGGTGAGTGGAGCTACACCCTGGCCGATAACGCCCTGGTCGACGCCCTTGCCCAAGGTGAGACCCATGATGAGACCTTCCTGGTCACCGTCACCGACGAGCACGGCGCATTCAGCACCCAGCTAGTGACCATCACGGTCACCGGCACCAACGATATTCCGCTCATCACCTCCAGCATTGAAGATGCGACCGGTAGCGTATTAGAAGCCGGCGTCATGGATGGGGGGAACGATCCCGAGCTGGGTAACCTGGTCACCGGCGGCACCTTAACGGCCAGTGATGTCGATAACGGCGCCAGCTGGACCTGGAGTTTTGCACCGCAGGTCAACAACTACGGTACCTTCAGCATCGACGCCAACACCGGTGAGTGGAGCTACACCCTGGCCGATAACGCCCTGGTCGACGCCCTTGCCCAAGGTGAGACCCATGATGAGACCTTCCTGGTCACCGTCACCGACGAGCACGGCGCGTTCAGCACCCAGCTAGTGACCATCACGGTCACCGGCACCAACGATATTCCGCTCATCACCTCCAGCATTGAAGATGCGACCGGTAGCGTATTAGAAGCCGGCGTCATGGATGGGGGTAATGATGGCAATACCACAGTAGACGGCAACCTGGTCACTGGCGGCACCCTAACCGCCAGTGATATCGATAACGGCGCCAGCTGGACCTGGAGTTTTGCACCGCAGGTCAACAACTACGGTACCTTCAGCATCGACGCCAACACCGGTGAGTGGAGCTACACCCTGGCCGATAACGCCCTGGTCGATGCCCTTGCCCAAGGCGAGACCCATGAGGAGACCTTCCTGGTCACCGTCACTGACGAGCACGGCGCCTACAGCACCCAGCAGGTTACGGTCACCGTCACCGGCACCAACGATATTCCGCTCATCACCTCCAGCATTGAAGATGCGACCGGTGCGGTACAAGAAGCCGGCGTCTTCGATGACGGTAATGATGGCAATACCACAGTAGACGGCAACCTGGTCACTGGCGGCACCCTAACCGCCAGTGATGTCGATAACGGCGCCAGCTGGACCTGGAGTTTTGCACCGCAGGTCAACAACTACGGTACCTTCAGCATCGACGCCAACACCGGTGAGTGGAGCTACACCCTGGCCGATAACGCCCTGGTCGATGCCCTTGCCCAAGGCGAGACCCATGAGGAGACCTTCCTGGTCACCGTCACTGACGAGCACGGCGCCTACAGCACCCAGCAGGTTACGGTCACCGTCACCGGCACCAACGATATTCCGCTCATCACCTCCAGCATTGAAGATGCGACCGGTGCGGTACAAGAAGCCGGCGTCTTCGATGACGGTAATGATGGCAATACCACAGTAGACGGCAACCTGGTCACCGGCGGCACCCTAACCGCCAGTGATGTCGATAACGGCGCCAGCTGGACCTGGAGTTTTGCACCGCAGGTCAACAACTACGGTACCTTCAGCATCGACGCCAACACCGGTGAGTGGAGCTACACCCTGGCCGATAACGCCCTGGTCGATGCCCTTGCCCAAGGCGAGACCCATGAGGAGACCTTCCTGGTCACCGTCACTGACGAGCACGGCGCCTACAGCACCCAGCAGGTTACGGTCACCGTCACCGGCACCAACGATATTCCGCTCATCACCTCCAGCATTGAAGATGCGACCGGTGCGGTACAAGAAGCCGGCGTCTTCGATGACGGTAATGATGGCAATACCACAGTAGACGGCAACCTGGTCACTGGCGGCACCCTAACCGCCAGTGATATCGATAACGGCGCCAGCTGGACCTGGAGTTTTGCACCGCAGGTCAACAACTACGGTACCTTCAGCATCGACGCCAACACCGGTGAGTGGAGCTACACCCTGGCCGATAACGCCCTGGTCGATGCCCTTGCCCAAGGCGAGACCCATGAGGAGACCTTCCTGGTCACCGTCACTGACGAGCACGGCGCCTACAGCACCCAGCAGGTTACGGTCACCGTCACCGGCACCAACGATATTCCGCTCATCACCTCCAGCATTGAAGATGCGACCGGTGCGGTACAAGAAGCCGGCGTCTTCGATGACGGTAATGATGGCAATACCACAGTAGACGGCAACCTGGTCACTGGCGGCACCCTAACCGCCAGTGATATCGATAACGGCGCCAGCTGGACCTGGAGTTTTGCACCGCAGGTCAACAACTACGGTACCTTCAGCATCGACGCCAACACCGGTGAGTGGAGCTACACCCTGGCCGATAACGCCCTGGTCGATGCCCTTGCCCAAGGCGAGACCCATGAGGAGACCTTCCTGGTCACCGTCACTGACGAGCACGGCGCCTACAGCACCCAGCAGGTTACGGTCACCGTCACCGGCACCAACGATATTCCGCTCATCACCTCCAGCATTGAAGATGCGACCGGTGCGGTACAAGAAGCCGGCGTCTTCGATGACGGTAATGATGGCAATACCACAGTAGACGGCAACCTGGTCACCGGCGGCACCCTAACCGCCAGTGATGTCGATAACGGCGCCAGCTGGACCTGGAGTTTTGCACCGCAGGTCAACAACTACGGTACCTTCAGCATCGACGCCAACACCGGTGAGTGGAGCTACACCCTGGCCGATAACGCCCTGGTCGATGCCCTTACCCAAGGCGAGACCCATGAGGAGACCTTCCTGGTCACCGTCACTGACGAGCACGGCGCCTACAGCACCCAGCAGGTTACGGTCACCGTCACCGGCACCAACGATATTCCGCTCATCACCTCCAGCATTGAAGATGCGACCGGTGCGGTACAAGAAGCCGGCGTCTTCGATGACGGTAATGATGGCAATACCACAGTAGACGGCAACCTGGTCACTGGCGGCACCCTAACCGCCAGTGATGTCGATAACGGCGCCAGCTGGACCTGGAGCGGCGTGCCTCTGGTCAGCAACTACGGTACCTTCAGCATCAACGCCAACACCGGTGAGTGGAGCTACACCCTGGCCGATAACGCCCTGGTCGATGCCCTTGCCCAAGGCGAGACCCATGAGGAGACCTTCCTGGTCACCGTCACTGACGAGCACGGCGCCTACAGCACCCAGCAGGTTACGGTCACCGTCACCGGCACCAACGATATTCCGCTCATCACCTCCAGCATTGAAGATGCGACCGGTGCGGTACAAGAAGCCGGCGTCTTCGATGACGGTAATGATGGCAATACCACAGTAGACGGCAACCTGGTCACTGGCGGCACCCTAACCGCCAGTGATGTCGATAACGGCGCCAGCTGGACCTGGAGTTTTGCACCGCAGGTCAACAACTACGGTACCTTCAGCATCGACGCCAACACCGGTGAGTGGAGCTACACCCTGGCCGATAACGCCCTGGTCGATGCCCTTGCCCAAGGCGAGACCCATGAGGAGACCTTCCTGGTCACCGTCACTGACGAGCACGGCGCCTACAGCACCCAGCAGGTTACGGTCACCGTCACCGGCACCAACGATATTCCGCTCATCACCTCCAGCATTGAAGATGCGACCGGTGCGGTACAAGAAGCCGGCGTCTTCGATGACGGTAATGATGGCAATACCACAGTAGACGGCAACCTGGTCACTGGCGGCACCCTAACCGCCAGTGATGTCGATAACGGCGCCAGCTGGACCTGGAGCGGCGTGCCTCTGGTCAGCAACTACGGTACCTTCAGCATCAACGCCAACACCGGTGAGTGGAGCTACACCCTGGCCGATAACGCCCTGGTCGATGCCCTTGCCCAAGGCGAGACCCATGAGGAGACCTTCCTGGTCACCGTCACTGACGAGCACGGCGCCTACAGCACCCAGCAGGTTACGGTCACCGTCACCGGCACCAACGATATTCCTGTTCTGACAATAGATAAGACAAGTGGCATGGTCACTGAAGATGACTCAGATCCTATGTTGACCGATACTGGAACCTTAAGCTTTACTGATGTCGACGTTGAATATTTACCTGAATATGTAGGCCACGATCTGTCTGCGAGTTATGTCGCTAACAGCTTAACTTGGAGTGGAGGAGAAATAACAGACGTCCTGAGTGCAGATCAAATTCAAGCACTTATTGACGGTTTCAGCGTATACCAAGATCATTGGGATTACTCTGTCCTCAACTCATTAGTGCAGTTCTTAGCTACCGATGAAACAATCACGCTCAGCTTCGATGTAACAGTCACAGACAAGCATGGTGCTTATGATACACAAACAGTCACCATCACGATCAATGGTACTAACGACCCGATTGAGGGTGAATTTGCTAAAGAGATCTGGGTACCAGCATCGCTTGCAGAAATAGCGATTCCGTATCTGGATGGTTATCCACTCAATATTGATGTTCCAACCGATCAGGACTATAGCGATGTCATCACTATTACAGGGTTAAGCCTGTCATTCGTTGATCCAGGCGAAACAGCTGAGATAGGCGAAATCTGGTATCTAGACGACGATACCGGAATCTTGACTCTATATGACTTCGACAATCCTGTCGTCTTATCAGCTTCTGAGCTTGGTAGTCTAGTCTACGTGCCAGGCAATAATGGTGCGATAGAAGATCAATTGGATATAAACCTTAGCTTTACCATCAACTCAGGTTCCGACAGTGTCGATGGTAATTTCATCATCCATACTGTACCAGCTAACAGTTTGGGTGGTAATACGGTACTCATCGGCGATGGCTCATCACCTCTGACTTCTGGTAATGATCAAGATGCTTACCTGACAGTTAGCAGTGCATTTGCCAACGCTATCAATTTAGATCCTAGCAGCGGAGCATTAAATCTCTTTACCGACTTCCAGAAGTCACCTTTCGATATACCTATTCCTAACAGTGAAATTGGTGGGCAAACAGGTATAGAAAGGGAGGAGGAAGTATCAGTAAGGCTGACCATCAACGGTATCACCTTTATTGTGATTGCTGCTGCTAATGGCGTGACAGACTGGTTCTACGACGTTAACTCAGGACTGATGAGTGCTCAAATAGCCTACACAAACATTCTAATGGAATCAGACAATAGCGTGTCACTTGCCGATTACTTAGCCGCCAATCCGGTTGATCCTGGTGATATCTGGACCATTACTTATCTAGACAATGACGGTGGTTCATATCAGGCTCGCTTTGTTCAGGCTACCTTTACCCATGAATTATTACCTGACACAGCCATTACAGTCACAGGCTCTGACAATGTAGATAACCTGATTTTCGGTAGCACCGAGGGTGACTCGCTCACCGGTGCAAATCTTAATGATGAAATCTATGGTCGTGAAGGCAACGACTCTATATACGGATTGGATGGAGATGATCAATTAATCGGAGGTTCGGGAAATGATCTAATCTACGGCGGTAACGGTAACGACGTTATCTTAGGTGGGTTAGGAAACGATATTATAGATGGTGGCCTTGGTGCAGACATCCTCATTGGTGGAGCGGGTAGCGACAGCATTGATGCTGGTATAGACAGCGATATCGACACTTTAGTGTGGGATTTGGGCTCTGATGACAACAGCTTGGATACTGTACTTAACTTTGATGTCAATCTGGATAAGCTAGATTTATCTGCCATATTAATTGACGAGGAGCTAGGGACCTATGCTTTGGACCAATATCTATCATTTAACTTTAGTGGCGGTAACACAGAGATCTCTGTCGATTCAGATCATGATGGCGTAACAGACCTAACCATTGTGTTAAACAATGTTGACTTAACCAACAGTAACACCCTAAGTGATGTACAAATAATTAATAACCTGTTAGGCAATGACAATTTAATAATTGATACAATTCCATAACGGCACACAATATCGCGACACCATCTAAGGCCAAACCAAAGTAAACAGAGGTTTGGCCTTTTTATTTGTAATTCTTAAGCATTATAAACTACCAACAAAGCTAACCCTCAGTATTATTTGCCCGTCAAAAAATTGACCACTATATAGACTACTGATAACATTCAATGCTAGGCGAAAAAACACGCTAACAATTACAACATTACGAGATAAGTGGTGTCACTTTATTCTGCGGGGGCAGGCATGAAATCGATAGTTACAACAAAAAATGGACAAGTAACAGATGTTAAAGGAAAGGTTTCCATCGTAACGGAAACCGAACAGAAAGAGGTAGCTATCGGAGAAGTCATACCCGAAGGAACAACAATCCTTATCGCTGAACAAGCTGATTTAGCGATGCAGTTTGATGACGGCACCTCTTTTACGAGCCAAAATACAGAGACTTTAGCTGTCTCAGACTCAGATGCTTTAAATGAAATTGAGCAACTTCAAGCACTAATCGCTTCTGGAGAAGATCCGACTGCCGAACTCCCAGAAACTGCAGCTGGTAACACTAACGGCAATGAAGGTGGCTCAGACTTCATATCGGTAAACAGAACTGGTGCTCAAACTATCGCTAATGCTGGGTACACTACTTCCGGCATTGAACAAACCCCACCCACCTCTCAAACCTATACTGTCAGCAGTGATGACGCCCCTACCGTTACTGAAAATGACAGCAATACAATTGCAGAAGACGGTATAGCCACGGGTAATGTTTTAGATAATGATATTGATTTTGATACTGAATTATCCGTTATCAGCTTCAGCGTCGACGGTCAAACCGTTACCGCAGGCACCACGGTTAACGTAGAAGGCGGCAGCCTAGTGATCAACGCCGATGGCAGCTACACCTTTACGCCAAACGACAACTGGAACGGCAGCGTACCGGTGATCACCTACACCACTAACACTGGTGAGAGCGCCACCCTGACCATCAACGTCACCCCGGTAGATGACCCATCAGTACTGGCCAACGACAGCGATACCGTTAGCGAAGACACCGTTGCCAGCGGCAACGTACTCGATAATGACAGCGATATCGACAGCGAGCTGTCGGTCGTCAGTTTCAGCGTGAATGGTCAAATCGTTACCGCAGGCACCACGGTTGAAGTGGAAGGCGGCAGCCTAGTGATCAACGCCGATGGCAGCTACACCTTTACGCCAAACGACAACTGGAACGGCAGCGTACCGGTGATCACCTACACCACGAACACTGGTGAGAGTGCTACCCTGACCATCAACGTCACCCCGGTAGATGACCCGTCAATACTGGCCAACGACAGCAACACGGTTAGCGAAGACACCGTCGCCAGCGGCAACGTACTCGACAACGACAGCGATATCGACAGCGAGCTGTCCGTAGTCAGCTTCGAAATCGACGGCAACAGCTATATCGCAGGCAACGTCGCCACGCTCGACGGCGGTATCTTCTTCCTCAACGCCGACGGCTCATACAGCTTCGTTCCGAACGAAAACTGGAACGGCAACGTGCCGGTGGTGACTTACATCACCAATACTGGCGAGAGTGCCACCCTGACTATCGTCGTCACTCCAGTGGATGATGCCACCAACGCCGTGGATGACTACATCAACGTACCTGAAGATACCGTGGCCAGTGGCAACGTACTCGACAACGACAGCGACGCGGATGACACGCTATCTGTGGTTAGCTTCGAAGTGAATGGCAACAATTATGCCGCCGGCAGCAGCGTCGAACTCGACGGCGGTACCCTGGTGCTCAATGCAGACGGCTCTTATAGCTTTACTCCCAATGCAGACTGGAATGGCTATGTACCAGAGGTGACCTACACCACTAACACTGGTGAGAGTGCCACCCTGACCATCAACGTCACTCCGGTAGATGACCCGTCAATACTGGCCAACGACAGCAACACGGTTGCCGAGGACACAATTGCCAGCGGCAATGTGCTCGATAATGACAGCGATATCGACAGCGAGCTGTCGGTCGTCAGCTTCAGCGTCGACGGTCAAACCGTTACCGCAGGCACCACGATTGACGTAGAAGGCGGCAGCCTGGTAGTCAACGCCGATGGCAGCTACACCTTCACGCCAAACCAAGATTGGAACGGCAGCGTACCGGTGATCACCTACACCACTAACACTGGTGAGAGCGCCACCCTGACTATCAACGTCACTCCGGTAGATGACCCGTCAATACTGGCCAACGACAGCAACACGGTTGCCGAGGACACAATTGCCAGCGGCAATGTGCTCGATAATGACAGCGATATCGACAGCGAGCTGTCGGTCGTCAGCTTCAGCGTCGACGGTCAAACCGTTACCGCAGGCACCACGGTTGACGTAGAAGGCGGCAGCCTAGTGATCAACACCGATGGCTCTTACACCTTTACGCCAAATGACAACTGGAACGGCAGCGTACCGGCGATCACCTACACCACTAACACTGGTGAGAGTGCCACCCTGACCATTATTATTACGCCTGAAGAAGACCCAAGCATCATCTCTGGTGACCTGACCGGCACCGGCCTGGAAGATGGCAGCATCAGCGGCACCCTGAGTGTCACCGACGCCGATGGCGTCAGCGATGGCTCGATATTCAGCATCAGCGGTAACCCTGCTAATGGTAGCGTCACCATCAATGCCGCCACCGGCGCCTGGGTCTATACCCCTATCGCCGATTACAACGGCAGCGACAGCTTCACCGTCACCATCACCGATGATGAAGGTCACACCACCACACAAGTGATCACCGTTGACGTCACTCCGGTGGCCGATATTGTCGCCGACAGCATCAGCACCGACGAAGACACCGCCGTGACCTTCAATCCGCTGGGCAACGACAACTTCGAAAACAGCAATGCCACCATCACTGGTGTCACCAATGGGGCCAACGGTACCGTGGTCCTTAACGCCGATGGCACCGTGACCTACACCCCAGCACCTGATTTCCATGGCAGCGACAGTTTCACCTACACCGTTACCTCGGGCGGCGTCACCGAAACCACTACCGTCACGGTTAATGTCGGTAGCGTCGATGACCCAAGCATCATCTCTGGTGACCTGACCGGCACCGGCCTGGAAGATGGCAGCATCAGCGGCACCCTGAGTGTCACCGACGCCGATGGCGTCAGCGATGGCTCGGTATTCAGTATCAGCGGTAACCCTGCTAACGGTAGCGTCACCATCAACGCCGCCACCGGCGCCTGGGTCTATACCCCTATCGCCGATTACAACGGCAGCGACAGCTTCACCGTCACCATCACCGATGATGAAGGTCACACCACCACACAAGTGATCACCGTTGACGTCACTCCGGTGGCCGATATTGTCGCCGACAGCATCAGCACCAACGAAGACACCGCCGTGACCTTCAATCCGCTGGGCAACGACAACTTCGAAAACAGTAATGCCACCATTACTGGTGTCACCAATGGGGCCAACGGTACCGTGGTCCTTAACGCCGATGGCACCGTGACCTACACCCCAGCACCTGATTTCCATGGCAGCGACAGTTTCACCTACACCGTTACCTCGGGCGGCGTCACCGAAACCACTACCGTCACGGTTAATGTCGGTAGCGTCGATGACCCAAGCATCATCTCTGGTGACCTGACCGGCACCGGCCTGGAAGATGGCAGCATCAGCGGCACCCTGAGTGTCACCGACGCCGATGGCGTCAGCGATGGCTCGGTATTCAGTATCAGCGGTAACCCTGCTAACGGTAGCGTCACCATCAACGCCGCCACCGGCGCCTGGGTCTATACCCCTATCGCCGATTACAACGGCAGCGACAGCTTCACCGTCACCATCACCGATGATGAAGGTCACACCACCACACAAGTGATCACCGTTGACGTCACTCCGGTGGCCGATATTGTCGCCGACAGCATCAGCACCAACGAAGACACCGCCGTGACCTTCAATCCGCTGGGCAACGACAACTTCGAAAACAGTAATGCCACCATTACTGGTGTCACCAATGGGGCCAACGGTACCGTGGTCCTTAACGCCGATGGCACCGTGACCTACACCCCAGCACCTGATTTCCATGGCAGCGACAGTTTCACCTACACCGTTACCTCGGGCGGCGTCACCGAAACCACTACCGTCACGGTTAATGTCGGTAGCGTCGATGACCCAAGCATCATCTCTGGTGACCTGACCGGCACCGGCCTGGAAGATGGCAGCATCAGCGGCACCCTGAGTGTCACCGACGCCGATGGCGTCAGCGATGGCTCGGTATTCAGTATCAGCGGTAACCCTGCTAACGGTAGCGTCACCATCAACGCCGCCACCGGCGCCTGGGTCTATACCCCTATCGCCGATTACAACGGCAGCGACAGCTTCACCGTCACCATCACCGATGATGAAGGTCACACCACCACACAAGTGATCACCGTTGACGTCACTCCGGTGGCCGATATTGTCGCCGACAGCATCAGCACCAACGAAGACACCGCCGTGACCTTCAATCCGCTGGGCAACGACAACTTCGAAAACAGTAATGCCACCATTACTGGTGTCACCAATGGGGCCAACGGTACCGTGGTCCTTAACGCCGATGGCACCGTGACCTATACCCCAGCGCCTGATTTCCATGGCAGCGACAGTTTCACCTACACCGTTACCTCGGGCGGCGTCACCGAAACCACTACCGTCACGGTTAATGTCGGTAGCGTCGATGACCCAAGCATCATCTCTGGTGACCTGACCGGCACCGGCCTGGAAGATGGCAGCATCAGCGGCACCCTGAGTGTCACCGACGCCGATGGCGTCAGCGATGGCTCGGTATTCAGCATCAGCGGTAACCCTGCTAACGGTAGCGTCACCATCAACGCCGCCACCGGCGCCTGGGTCTATACCCCTATCGCCGATTACAACGGCAGCGACAGCTTCACCGTCACCATCACCGATGATGAAGGTCACACCACCACACAAGTGATCACCGTTGACGTCACTCCGGTGGCCGATATTGTCGCCGACAGCATCAGCACCGACGAAGACACCGCCGTGACCTTCAATCCGCTGGGCAACGACAACTTCGAAAACAGCAATGCCACCATCACTGGTGTCACCAATGGGGCCAACGGTACCGTGGTCATTAACGCCGATGGCACCGTGACCTACACCCCAGCACCTGATTTCCATGGCAGCGACAGTTTCACCTACACCGTTACCTCGGGCGGCGTCACCGAAACCACTACCGTCACGGTTAATGTCGGTAGCGTCGATGACCCAAGCATCATCTCTGGTGACCTGACCGGCACCGGCCTGGAAGATGGCAGCATCAGCGGCACCCTGAGTGTCACCGACGCCGATGGCGTCAGCGATGGCTCGGTATTCAGCATCAGCGGTAACCCTGCTAACGGTAGCGTCACCATCAACGCCGCCACCGGCGCCTGGGTCTATACCCCTATCGCCGATTACAACGGCAGCGACAGCTTCACCGTCACCATCACCGATGATGAAGGTCACACCACCACACAAGTGATCACCGTTGACGTCACTCCGGTGGCCGATATTGTCGCCGACAGCATCAGCACCAATGAAGACACCGCCGTGACCTTCAATCCGCTGGGCAACGACAACTTCGAAAACAGTAATGCCACCATCACTGGTGTCACCAATGGGGCCAACGGTACCGTGGTCCTTAACGCCGATGGCACCGTGACCTATACCCCAGCACCTGATTTCCATGGCAGCGACAGTTTCACCTACACCGTTACCTCGGGCGGCGTCACCGAAACCACTACCGTCACGGTTAATGTCGGTAGCGTCGATGACCCAAGCATCATCTCTGGTGACCTGACCGGCACCGGCCTGGAAGATGGCAGCATCAGCGGCACCCTGAGTGTCACCGACGCCGATGGCGTCAGCGATGGCTCGGTATTCAGCATCAGCGGTAACCCTGCTAACGGTAGCGTCACCATCAACGCCGCCACCGGCGCCTGGGTCTATACCCCTATCGCCGATTACAACGGCAGCGACAGCTTCACCGTCACCATCACCGATGATGAAGGTCACACCACCACACAAGTGATCACCGTTGACGTCACTCCGGTGGCCGATATTGTCGCCGACAGCATCAGCACCAATGAAGACACCGCCGTGACCTTCAATCCGCTGGGCAACGACAACTTCGAAAACAGTAATGCCACCATCACTGGTGTCACCAATGGGGCCAACGGTACCGTGGTCCTTAACGCCGATGGCACCGTGACCTATACCCCAGCACCTGATTTCCATGGCAGCGACAGTTTCACCTACACCGTTACCTCGGGCGGCGTCACCGAAACCACTACCGTCACGGTTAATGTCGGTAGCGTCGATGACCCAAGCATCATCTCTGGTGACCTGACCGGCACCGGCCTGGAAGATGGCAGCATCAGCGGCACCCTGAGTGTCACCGACGCCGATGGCGTCAGCGATGGCTCGGTATTCAGCATCAGCGGTAACCCTGCTAACGGTAGCGTCACCATCAACGCCGCCACCGGCGCCTGGGTCTATACCCCTATCGCCGATTACAACGGCAGCGACAGCTTCACCGTCACCATCACCGATGATGAAGGTCACACCACCACACAAGTGATCACCGTTGACGTCACTCCGGTGGCCGATATTGTCGCCGACAGCATCAGCACCAATGAAGACACCGCCGTGACCTTCAATCCGCTGGGCAACGACAACTTCGAAAACAGTAATGCCACCATCACTGGTGTCACCAATGGGGCCAACGGTACCGTGGTCCTTAACGCCGATGGCACCGTGACCTATACCCCAGCACCTGATTTCCATGGCAGCGACAGTTTCACCTACACCGTTACCTCGGGCGGCGTCACCGAAACCACTACCGTCACGGTTAATGTCGGTAGCGTCGATGACCCAAGCATCATCTCTGGTGACCTGACCGGCACCGGCCTGGAAGATGGCAGCATCAGCGGCACCCTGAGTGTCACCGACGCCGATGGCGTCAGCGATGGCTCGGTATTCAGTATCAGCGGTAACCCTGCTAACGGTAGCGTCACCATCAACGCCGCCACCGGCGCCTGGGTCTATACCCCTATCGCCGATTACAACGGCAGCGACAGCTTCACCGTCACCATCACCGATGATGAAGGTCACACCACCACACAAGTGATCACCGTTGACGTCACTCCGGTGGCCGATATTGTCGCCGACAGCATCAGCACCAACGAAGACACCGCCGTGACCTTCAATCCGCTGGGCAACGACAACTTCGAAAACAGTAATGCCACCATTACTGGTGTCACCAATGGGGCCAACGGTACCGTGGTCCTTAACGCCGATGGCACCGTGACCTATACCCCAGCGCCTGATTTCCATGGCAGCGACAGTTTCACCTACACCGTTACCTCGGGCGGCGTCACCGAAACCACTACCGTCACGGTTAATGTCGGTAGCGTCGATGACCCAAGCATCATCTCTGGTGACCTGACCGGCACCGGCCTGGAAGATGGCAGCATCAGCGGCACCCTGAGTGTCACCGACGCCGATGGCGTCAGCGATGGCTCGGTATTCAGTATCAGCGGTAACCCTGCTAACGGTAGCGTCACCATCAACGCCGCCACCGGCGCCTGGGTCTATACCCCTATCGCCGATTACAACGGCAGCGACAGCTTCACCGTCACCATCACCGATGATGAAGGTCACACCACCACACAAGTGATCACCGTTGACGTCACTCCGGTGGCCGATATTGTCGCCGACAGCATCAGCACCGACGAAGACACCGCCGTGACCTTCAATCCGCTGGGCAACGACAACTTCGAAAACAGCAATGCCACCATCACTGGTGTCACCAATGGGGCCAACGGTACCGTGGTCATTAACGCCGATGGCACCGTGACCTACACCCCAGCACCTGATTTCCATGGCAGCGACAGTTTCACCTACACCGTTACCTCGGGCGGCGTCACCGAAACCACTACCGTCACGGTTAATGTCGGTAGCGTCGATGACCCAAGCATCATCTCTGGTGACCTGACCGGCACCGGCCTGGAAGATGGCAGCATCAGCGGCACCCTGAGTGTCACCGACGCCGATGGCGTCAGCGATGGCTCGGTATTCAGCATCAGCGGTAACCCTGCTAACGGTAGCGTCACCATCAACGCCGCCACCGGCGCCTGGGTCTATACCCCTATCGCCGATTACAACGGCAGCGACAGCTTCACCGTCACCATCACCGATGATGAAGGTCACACCACCACACAAGTGATCACCGTTGACGTCACTCCGGTGGCCGATATTGTCGCCGACAGCATCAGCACCAATGAAGACACCGCCGTGACCTTCAATCCGCTGGGCAACGACAACTTCGAAAACAGTAATGCCACCATCACTGGTGTCACCAATGGGGCCAACGGTACCGTGGTCCTTAACGCCGATGGCACCGTGACCTATACCCCAGCACCTGATTTCCATGGCAGCGACAGTTTCACCTACACCGTTACCTCGGGCGGCGTCACCGAAACCACTACCGTCACGGTTAATGTCGGTAGCGTCGATGACCCAAGCATCATCTCTGGTGACCTGACCGGCACCGGCCTGGAAGATGGCAGCATCAGCGGCACCCTGAGTGTCACCGACGCCGATGGCGTCAGCGATGGCTCGGTATTCAGCATCAGCGGTAACCCTGCTAACGGTAGCGTCACCATCAACGCCGCCACCGGCGCCTGGGTCTATACCCCTATCGCCGATTACAACGGCAGCGACAGCTTCACCGTCACCATCACCGATGATGAAGGTCACACCACCACACAAGTGATCACCGTTGACGTCACTCCGGTGGCCGATATTGTCGCCGACAGCATCAGCACCAATGAAGACACCGCCGTGACCTTCAATCCGCTGGGCAACGACAACTTCGAAAACAGTAATGCCACCATCACTGGTGTCACCAATGGGGCCAACGGTACCGTGGTCCTTAACGCCGATGGCACCGTGACCTATACCCCAGCGCCTGATTTCCATGGCAGCGACAGTTTCACCTACACCGTTACCTCGGGCGGCGTCACCGAAACCACTACCGTCACGGTTAATGTCGGTAGCGTCGATGACCCAAGCATCATCTCTGGTGACCTGACCGGCACCGGCCTGGAAGATGGCAGCATCAGCGGCACCCTGAGTGTCACCGACGCCGATGGCGTCAGCGATGGCTCGGTATTCAGTATCAGCGGTAACCCTGCTAACGGTAGCGTCACCATCAACGCCGCCACCGGCGCCTGGGTCTATACCCCTATCGCCGATTACAACGGCAGCGACAGCTTCACCGTCACCATCACCGATGATGAAGGTCACACCACCACACAAGTGATCACCGTTGACGTCACTCCGGTGGCCGATATTGTCGCCGACAGCATCAGCACCGACGAAGACACCGCCGTGACCTTCAATCCGCTGGGCAACGACAACTTCGAAAACAGCAATGCCACCATCACTGGTGTCACCAATGGGGCCAACGGTACCGTGGTCATTAACGCCGATGGCACCGTGACCTACACCCCAGCACCTGATTTCCATGGCAGCGACAGTTTCACCTACACCGTTACCTCGGGCGGCGTCACCGAAACGACAACGGTAAATATCACCGTCAATGCTCTAATTACAGGAAACAACAATGTTGACCTCACAGTCGATGATGCCAATACCCAAGGCACAGCGACCGACAGTGACAGTTCAGCCCTGAGCTTCACTGCAGGCGCTTACGATGTTACTGGCTTTGCCTTCGGCAACATTGGCGATATTAATATTAGCGGCCTTGACGCAAGCATTAGCTGGAGCTTAGATGGAGCCGGCAACTTGATCGGCAGCATAGGTGGTAATCCTGTGCTTCAGCTTAGCCTGTCTGGCAGCACGATCAGCGCTGGCTCAACAGGCTCAGTGGCTGTCACTGTGACCCTACTGGATAACTTGCCTCATGGTACTAATGTCGATGAACTCATCATTAACGGCATAACAGTAGTAGCAACAGATGCATCTAAGGCTACTGCCACAGGTTCTGTTTCAGTTAAAGTCATCGATGATGGCGTAACACTCGATCCGCTAGACTTGGCAGGAAAGAATGCCGAAGGTATCTACAATGGAGTTATTAATGTAGATGGTGCCGATCAGGACTTTAGTGCCGATCTCTCAGGCAATATTTCTGGAACCGGTACCTTCTCAGACTCTGGCATTACAGCAGGTGGCCTGACGGTATTCTACTATGTCGATCCAGCCAACCCAGGAATATTGATTGCCTACTCTGATACCAGTGGAACACCTTCGGCCTATGATTCAGGCAATATCGCACAATCGGTAATCTTTACTTTAGCTATCGACCCTAATAGCGATAGCTATCAGTTAGATTTAAAACAAGCTATTGATGAACTGAGCAGTGTTACAGTGGCCAATATGAGTGGCGGTAAAGGAGGTAATACACCAGCGGTTTACGTCACCTTCGACGGCACTAACTACATCATAGATAACAATATCAATGATGTTGATCCTAGCAATGCCATGGTGTTCACACTAACCTCTACCTCTGGTAACATTTCCAGTACGGTAAACGGTAATACTAACGGTTTCGGTGTCGCGAATGCCTTTGTCAATCAAGGTGAGGCGATGATCATCGACTACACCAATGATGTCGCCTCGGCCTCCATAAACTTTACCGACGCCAATAAAATTCATTTCAAGGCATATGACGCCAATGGTAATCTGCTCGGTGAAGGTGATGTAACTAGCGGTCAAACCATAGGAAACCTAGGCGAGATAAGCTATATCGAAGTCTCAACCAGTGCGCTAGATAATCATGCTAACTTCCAGTTTACTGGGACTTCAGCCGAGAATATTGTCAGCTCTACCGTGGACGTAGATCTCGACTTCGTAGTCGATGTTACCGACAGCGATGGCGATACCTCGACAGGTTCTATCCATGTCGACTTGGATGCACCAGGCAGTACAACTACAGCACCAACGGCATTGACCTCAAACGCGATATCACTCCTAAGCGAAGCCGATCTCTACAAAGATGGTGCTGAGTCAGATATACAGACGTTACGCTTTAAGTCTGGCAGTGAGTCCATTTCAGCTTTCCAGTTTGGCGATACGGACAGCATTCAAGTCTCTGGCGTCAACGCTAAGATAAGCTGGTCATTCAACGATGAAGGGCAGCTCATAGGTACCTTTATGGGTAAAGAGGCTATCCGTCTCACCCTCAATGGTGACCGTATTGAAAGTGGCGAAGAAGGAAGCGTGAGTGTTACTGCTGAGATTCTCGACACCTTCCCACACAATGTCAGCACCGAAGACTTAACGATCAGCGGCATTGATATCATTGCGGTTGATGCTAATGGCAAGACGGCAGCGAGCACTTACTCTGTTACCGTACAAGACGATGCACCTGAAATAGCGGCAGGACAAACCGTTGACGTTACTGGCGATAACATTCCAGACGCCTTGGTTGGCAAGTACTCATTATCTGGTGGCTATGGGGCTAGCAACTCGCTGGATTTTGACGGTTTCACTATAACGGCCAGGGGCTTCAGCTCTGCCACTAACTCAGAGCTCACAGCTGCGGATGTATTTAGTTCAAGTGATGGTATAGGCGTACAGAGCGTTGAAAGTCCATATCATAATATTCGTAGTGAAGTTGATTTCAGAAAGTTTGCCGACGGTAGCGAAGGTTCTGAAGAAATAGTCGTCACGCTAGATGCCAATACCCTGGCTTACGGTGTCAACATCGAGTTTTCTGCCATGTTTGGCGGTGAGCTTGAGGTTGGTATTGTCGAGTTTTATCGAGATGGCAAACTGGTCACCACTCAAGCCTTTAGCTCAGATGCCAAAGACGGTAACTACGCTGCGATATTTGAAGTATTAGAGGGTGGTTTCGACCAGATGGTTATCAGGGCCACGGATAACGGTTTTGGTGCTGCTCATGGTGACAACAGCGACTTTTCCATTAAAGCCATTGATTTCATTGGCTATAATGACATAGCAACAGGTTATGCGACTGGCATGCTAAGTACTGATTGGGGCGCCGATGGTATGGGCTCTCTAAGCTTAACAGGTACCGATGAAACGGGTCTGTTAACCACTGATGGCCAAAGCATATCTACTACGCTTTCAGGCAATACACTCATTGGAGAAACAGAGTCTGGCGAATTGGTCTTTAAGGTAGAATTTACCCCGAGTACAGGCCAGTGGGAGTTTTATCAATACCAGGCGATTGAACAAACTCACGACGGACAGTTGGACTTTAATGTCATCGCGACTGATTCAGATGGCGATACTGCCGTAGGTCATTTTGCCGTTAATCCTCAGTCAGTTGTACGTGACTACCAATACAGCAGTGGAACCGACGGCGACAACAGATTATCAGGCTCAGATGATCACGATGTGATCGTGAGCGATACTTCAGGTCTGGAAATCGTACAAGGCGAAAACTATAACATTGCATTTGTGCTGGACTCATCAGGCAGCATGGGCTCAGACGCAGTCGAAACTGCTAAAAATCAGCTGCTTGAGGTATTTAAAACGCTGCAGGCAGCAGCTTCAGGCAAACACGCCGGCACAGTTAATATAGCAGTGATCGATTTTGACGGTTCTGCCGTTACCAGTCTTGCAGTCAATATTCTTGATTTAAATATCAACGCATTGGCTAACAACGACAATGACGCTTGGAAAAATATATTGAGCGGTGGATATACCGATTACAAAGCTGCGTTCACTGAAGCCAAAAATTGGTTTACTTCAAGTGATGTTGCAAACAATACGGGTCACAATGTCACCTACTTCATTACTGATGGTAAGCACAATGGGAATGATAATCCTAATCACGCTTTTAACCTACTCAACAACGTGTCTGAAGTTGAAGCGATTGGCCTCAAGAACGAAGTTAACGAATCAGATCTAACCCGTTACGACAGCGATGGAAACGTTAGAGCTAAGATCAGCGTGGATAATCTAGCTAGTGTGATATTAGGTTCAGAGACTCTGCTTTCTCAGGGCGATGACCACACCAGCGGTGGACTGGGTAACGATATTATTTTCGGTGACCTTGCACAATTCGATGGCATTGATGGGCAGGGCTTTAGTGCACTACAAAAGCTGGTTGCCAATGAGACAAACCAAAATGCTGCCGATATTACTGTGAGTGATATTCACAGTTTCATCACTAGCCACCCTGAGATGTTCGATACTGCTCACCTCAATGACGGGGATGATGTGCTCGATGGCAACCAAGGAGATGACATCCTCTTCGGTCAAGGCGGTGGTGATGAGCTTCATGGTGGTAGTGGCGATGATCTATTGCTTGGCGGCATGGGAACCGATGAGCTCATCGGCGGTGCTGGCGAAGATATCCTCATCGGCGGCTTGGGTGACGACACCTTAACTGGTGGCAGTGGTAAAGCCGATACCGAAACGGACACCTTCGTCTGGCAGCAAGGCGATACTGGCACAGACCACATTACCGATTTCAATATCAATCAAGACAAGCTGGATCTGAGTGATCTGCTCCAAGGCGAAAATGCCGGGAATTTGGAAAATTACCTGCACTTCACCGTGGACAATGGCTCAACCACAATTGAAATCGATGCCAATAATGACGGCCATGTGGATCAAACGATAGTGCTCGACGGTGTCGATTTAAGCTACCTAGGCACAACAGATGGCCAGATCATTAATGGCTTGCTGGGCAATGACGGTAACGGAGCGCTGATAGTGGATAACGCCAGCTCAACTGAGTCGGCCTCGAGCTTCGCCGTTCCTGCGACTCATGATGACGACGGACAGATCCAGCATCTAATACCTTAAACCCGTCAATAACAAATGACACCAACTAGTTTCCAGCTAATTGGTGTCATTTTTACTTTTGTTATGTTTTGGTATTACTTCTATAATTGTTCTACGATAATTTTTTAATAAAATCTTAAGGATAAGTTTTTAAGGTGCAAGCTTCAGCGTCTCCAAAAACTGAACAATGGACAGTTTCAGCCTCCCAAAGAGTGACTGTCGATCCCTTGTTAGACAGTTTAGTTTTATTGACCGAATACTTCGGCAGTCCTTGCTCCAGCGAATCTTTAGCCGCTGGTCTTCCGCTGTCAGGTAGTATTTTGACACCCGAACTTGTCCCTCAGGCTGCGAGTCGAGCAGGCCTAGCGGCTAAACTCACCCGTAAAGGGCTCGATCAGATCTCCCCAATCCTGCTGCCTTGCATCTTGCTACTCAAAGACAAAAATGCCTGTTTGCTGCGCGAGATCGATATAGACAAAGACAGGGCGGTGATCCAACTGCCTGAAACCGGGGGGGAGGAAGAGCTCACCATAGAGTCACTCGAAGCCATGTATGTGGGTTATCTGTTCCTGGTTAAGCAGCAATATCGCGGTGACATGGGCCTAGATCTGCATCTACACGACAGCCGCACCCATTGGTTGCTGCAAACCTTAAAGGATTCAGCCCCCATCTACCGGGATGCCCTGATCGCCTCGGTACTGGTTAACCTCTTCGCCCTCGTTTCACCACTGTTCATCATGAATGTCTATGACAAGGTGGTGCCCAACCTGGCATTTGAGTCCCTTTGGGTACTGGCTATCGGTGCGGGTATAGCCTATATCTTCGACCTCGTCATGCGACAACTTAGGGCCTACCTTATCGACGTTGCCGGTAAAAAAGTCGATATCATAGTGTCATCACGCCTGTTTGCTAAGGCAATCGGCATTCCTCTTGAAAAACGCTCTCCCAGCGTCGGCGGCATGGCCAGGCAGCTCGGGGAGTTTGATAGCATCCGGGACATCTTAACCTCGGCAACCATCACCACTTTGGTCGATCTTCCTTTTGCTATTTTCTTCATGATCATCATCTATATAGTCGCCGGCGATCTGGCCATTATTCCGCTTATCGGCGGGACGATTATCATCATCTACACCCTGATCATGCAGCCTAAGCTCAAAGCCGCTATCGAAGAGAGCAACAAATTTTCCGGACTAAAACATGGTCACCTTATTGAATCCCTCGCCTCTATCGAATCGATAAAATCCAGTGGAGCCGAAGGCTTAGTCCAAAAAAGCTGGCAGCAGATGATCGGCCACACGGCTAACTGGCAGCTAAAAGTGAAAAAGATCTCAACCTCTGTCACTAACGTCGCCAACTTTACGGTACAGCTATCGGTTGTGTGTGTGGTGATACTCGGTGTTTATCGCGTCGCCGACAATGAGATCTCCATGGGGGGAATTATCGCGGCGGTGATCCTGTCGAGCCGGGCGATCTCGCCCATGGCACAACTAGCCAATCTCATGACTCGCGGCAATCACACCGCCAGCGCTTTACGCCAGCTAGACCAGATCATGACTCAAGAAGATGAGTTTGAGAATAAAGGTCATTTGGTCAGTAAGCAGCGCCTGATGGGGCAGATTAATGCCGACCATATCAGCTTTAACTACCCAGGTTCAGAGCGTCCGGTGCTGCATCCTATGTCTTTGTCGATAGCACCAGGGGAACGTATCGCCATCATAGGTCGCAACGGCTCAGGCAAGAGTACTCTAGCTAAGCTGCTTGTCGGTCTGTACCAGCCAACCAAAGGCAGCCTGCGTTATGACGGTCTGGATTCGGCACAGATCCACCCAACGGATCTGCGTAGAAACTTTGGTTACCTGCCTCAGGACATTACCCTATTTCATGGTTCGATCCGCGATAACATCTTGTTCGGTACCCGTCAGGTGACCGAGCATCAGCTTATCCGCGCCGTGCAATTGTCGGGCGTCAATCAGTTCACCGATATCGAAACCGAAGGCCTCGATCAACAGGTCGGCGAAGGTGGGCAAGCACTCAGTCGCGGGCAGCGGCAAACTATCGCCCTGGCAAGAGCCACTTTAAACGATCCACCGGTATTGTTAATGGATGAGCCAACGGCTAGTTTGGATGCCCGAGCCGAGAAGCAGTTTATCCGCGCCATGCGCAATGTCTCCAAGGAGCGCACCTTACTGCTGATTACACATAAGATGCATCTGCTGAATCTAGTTGATCGCATCATAGTGCTTGACCGAGGTCATCTGGTCGCCGACGGTCCTAAAGATCAGGTGCTCAACCAGCTCGCCAAAGGCCTGCTATCTGGAGGGCCAAAGAGTGAGTAAGCACTTAACGACCCATGATCTCGAGATGGTCGATGACGTCTATGGCGCCATGATGACAGATGCGCCTACCAGTCACAGGCTGATCATCTGGGCACTTACCGCCCTCGCCTTCAGCTTTTTGCTTTGGGCCTATTTTGCCGAGCTCGACCGAGTAACCACGGGAACGGGTAAGGTGATTCCCTCATCTCAAGTGCAGGTGATCCAAAGTTTGGATGGCGGCATCATGCAGGATCTCTATGTACACGAAGGCATGGTGGTCACTAAGGGGCAGCCCTTGGTACGAATCGATGATACGCGTTTTCGTTCAGACTTCGCCCAGCAAGAACAAGAGGTATACAGCCTACAGGCTAACGTGATTCGCCTGCGCGCCGAGCTTAACAGTATCACGATTTCAGATGTGGCCACCGATTGGCGCGAACAGGTCAAGATCGTCAAACAACCACTGCAGTTTCCTCAGTCACTGATCGACAGCGAGCCTGACTTGATCGCGCGCCAAAAAGATGAATACGCGGGCCGATTGGATAATCTAAGCAATCAGCTAGAAATCCTTGCGCGGCAGATCCAACAGAAACAGCAAGAAACTGAAGAGCTCGCCTCAAAAATTAGTACCTTGACCACCAGTTTCCAGCTAGTGACCCGAGAGTTGGAGCTCACACGCCCCTTGGCAGATAAAGGCATAGTGCCCGAAGTGGAACTGCTTAAGCTCGAGCGTATCGTCAACGACATTCGTGGCGAGTTAAGCTCGGTCAGACTGCTCAGACCTAAGGTGAAAGCCTCACAGGATGAAGCGATTCTGAAGCGTCGAGAAGCGGTATTTGTCTATGCCGCCGAGGTGCGAACTCAGCTAAACGAGATGCAAACCCGTCTGTCTCGTATGAGCGAGGCTCAGGTCGGTGCACGCGATAAGGTCAGCAAGGCCGAAATTGTTTCACCGGTCAATGGCACCATTAAAACAATCCATATGAATACCTTGGGGGGAGTTGTACAGCCGGGAATCGACATCATAGAGATAGTCCCGTCTGAAGACCAACTACTGATCGAAACCAAGATTCTTCCAAAAGATATTGCGTTTTTACATCCTGGCTTACCCGCCGTTGTCAAAGTCACCGCCTACGACTTCACTCGTTATGGAGGCCTCAATGGCGTTGTGGAGCACATTAGTGCCGATACAACACAGGACGAAGAAGGAAACAGTTTCTATCTTGTAAGGGTTAGAACTGAACTATCAAGTTTGACCAAAGAGGATGGCACCCAGATGCCCATCATACCAGGCATGTTAACCTCGGTAGATGTGATCACTGGGCAAAGATCCGTTCTAGAGTACATACTTAATCCAATTTTGAGAGCAAGAGACACTGCTCTGCGTGAACGATAAGTTCACAACAATAACCAGGGGGGTTAACCAAATGAGTAAGCAAACCATACATCAACTAAAGCGCAGTGCCATGGCACTCGCTGTTAGTGCGATGTTGATCACTGGGGCAGCTTCTAGCCAAACGCTGGAACAGGCTGTTGCCCATACGCTGGATACCAATCCAGATATTCGCATCGCGTTCAATCGCTTTAAAGCAAGAGAAGAGCAGGTCAACCAAGCGAGAGCTGGTTATATGCCAAGTATCGACATCAGCGGTGGTTACGGTTGGGAGCAGACCAACAGTCCATCGACCAGACGTCGCGCAGGACAGGGCGATGTGGACGATGATGGTGTTATCGAATTAATGCGTGGTGAAGTCGGATTCAGCATCAAGCAGATGATATTTGACGGCTTTTATACCTCAAGCGAGGTTGATCGTTACAGCTTCGAAGCCAGTGCCGACCAATGGGCGCTATTTGCTGCGGCAGAAGATATTGCCCTAGATGTGGCTAAGGTCTACATCAACTATATTCGTAGCGAACAGGTGCTAACCCTGGCAGAGAAAAACCTACAGAGTCACAAAGACATTTACGAGCAGATCAAGCAACGTACCGACTCAGGTCTGGGCTCAATCGCCGATCTTTCGCAAATAACCGGTCGTCTAGCGCGCGCTAATGCCAACGTGATTGCAGCAAAGAACAACTTCTACGATGCCAAGGCGCAGTTTATTCGTATTGTTGAAAAAGAGCCTGAAAACCTGATCGTTCCTGTGCCTGATGACGACATGCTACCAACGGATCTTTCCGACGGTCTTAAAGTCGCTCAGGAAAACCACCCAATTCTGAAATCCGCTACAAGCGATATTTCAGCAGCGGAGAATGAGCGCTCTTCGGCCAAGTCCAACTACTATCCAAAGCTATCATTAGAGCTTGGCGGTAACTGGAACGACAACATAGACGGTGAAGATGGTTACTCAGTTTTTGCCAACCAAAATGTCGGCGGCCACAGCAATGACCTCGTCGCCATGGTACGCGTTAAGTACAACCTATTTGCCGGTGGTAAAGATCTGGCCCGCGAAAAAGAAGCGGCTTACAAAGTAGGTGAAGCAAAAGAGATCCGCCAACGTGCCTACCGCCAAGTTGTCGAAGGAGTTAACCTAGCCTGGAATGCCTACGAAATGCTTGAGCCGCAAAAGCTGTATATTCGCGATCATGTCATTGCCGCAAAAGATACCCAAGTCGCCTACAGTCAGCAGTTCAATCTGGGCCAACGTACCTTATTGGATTTGCTGGATACTGAAAACGAACTGTTTGAAGCGCGTAAAGATTATCTCGATGCCGAATATGACGAAATTCTTTCTGAATATCGCATCCTTAACGCGACAGGTAGACTACTGGAATCACTTCGTGTGACTCGCCCCGATGTCTGGAAAGGCGAGCGCGAATACGAAGGGGGAGTGAAATAATGAAAGCTTTACTGATTATTATAAGCCTTGCCTTACTTGGCGGTTGTGGTTCTCGTGACATAGTCACCATGGACAATCCGACCAATCAGGTATTCGATCTTAACGACAATGATAAAGACGGTGTCATCGTAGCGCGTGAGCGTTGCAACGATACTGTCTTAGGCGCCACCATAGACAACTATGGTTGCGGTAAAATTAAACCCATCAATGAGCGTCAAGAACTTAAGATATTGTTTGCCAATGACTCTTTCTATATTGATCCCCAATATTATGATCAAGTAGAAATGGTAGCGACTTTCATGAGACAGTACCCTAGTACTAAGGTCACCATCGAAGGTCACTGCAGTAAAACGGGTAGCTATGAGCATAACCTGACGTTATCACAAAACAGAGCTAACGCGGTGACCTCACTGCTTTCTGAACGTTTTGGTATCGACACCGATCGTCTGACCGCCATTGGTTATAGCTACGACAGACCCGTAGATCCAACTCATACTCAGATGGCACATACCCGCAATCGCCGCGTGATCGCCGAAGTGACGGGTGAAGATACCAAAGCTGATATGAAGTGGCATATCTACACAGTTGATGAACAAGTAAAATAAAAAATAGTCGGAGAAGATGAAGGCAAAATTTGGCAGGCAAAAGCGCTTTCAAAGGGTCTGCCAACTTTGTGTTGTGGCAACGGCCATGGGGTTTTCTTGCCTGTACGCTTCTCCGACACAAACACTCGATGCTGGTTACATAAAATCCACACTAGAGGCTCGCTATGGTGGGCGTGCAGGCATGCGTGTAGACGCCTGGTTTAAGGTGCTGGATGAAGCGCAAGGCTTGAGTGAACAAGAGAAGATCACCAAGGTAAATAACTTTTTCAATCTGTTTAGATTTGTCGACGACATCAAGCTGTGGGGTGTCAGCAACTATTGGGCAAGTCCAATGGAGTTCATCGGAGTAAATGGTGGCGATTGCGAAGATTTTTCTATCGCCAAATATTTTACCCTGCTGCAATTGGGTATTCCCGATGACAAGCTGCGTATCACTATGGTCAAGGCAACCTCGGTAAATCAATACCACATGGTATTGGCCTACTATGAGACGCCGGGCTCCATCCCCTTGGTATTGGATAACTTAGACAGACAGATAAAGCCCGCCACGCAAAGGCAAGATTTGATCCCCGTATACAGTTTTAACGGTCGACAATTGTGGCTAAACAAAGAGAAAGGTCGTGGTGTGCTGGCAGGCTCATCTGAACGCCTTGAAAAATGGAATGATCTCAAAAATAGATTAGGTGTTAAACGACTCAATATGCCTATCTTAAGATTGGAGTAGCGAAAACAATGACACTGTTTCGACAGATATACTCACTGCTTTTTGGCCTGTTTTTGGTCGTTGTCATCAGCTTGGCTTATGTGCAATTTACCGAGACACAAAGCTTTTTAACCAAGCAGATGGAGTCTGATCTCAATAACACCAGCCATAGCCTGGGGATCATGCTGGTTCCTGATCTCGAAGCGGGTGACATAGTCGGCGCCGAGACGCTGATCAACGTGATTTTTGAAGGCGGCTACTATCAACAGGTCAAATTGACCTGGCTGGTCGATGGCAAACAGCAGGTATGGGAAAACGATCTGAAAATCGAAGGTGTGCCTCAATGGTTTATCGATTTGGGATTCTTCGAGACAATCAAGCGTGAAAGCACCATCACCTCAGGTTGGATCCAGTTAGCCAAGCTAGAGATCACCGCTCATCCGGGCTTTGGCTATAACGAACTGTGGCGCACCCTAACCAACGCCATCATAGTTATCTCCATTCTGTTTTTGCTTGCCATCATGCTGGCACGTTTCGGCCTCACCTGGATACTACGCCCACTGCATGAGATCGCCGAGCACGCCTCTGAGATCGCTCAGCGCAAGTTTGGCCCAGATATGGCTATCCCCAAGACATCAGAGCTCAAGTCTGTGGTCCAAGCCTTCAATAGCATGTCTCATCAGCTCAAGCAGATCTTTAGTTCACTGGATGAAGAGGTAACCGAGTTACGTAAAAAGAACCTGGTCGATCAGGTCTCTAAACTCCCTAATCGCCAGTATATGATGGGGCGCCTCAACAGCTGGCTCAGCGAACCCAACAACGGTTCCTTGATGATGGCCAAGTTCGACTGGTTAGAAGAGGTACACAGTAAGTACGGTTACCAGGTACGTGACGAAACCATACGTCTGCTATCAGAAAAGATGCAAACGCAACTCGACGATGTCGCTCCCTCTGTCATTGCGCGTATTGCCGCCTATGAATTTGCCTTTTTGATCACCAGTGCCGAGCAGGAACAGAGCAGCAAATACCTGCACACCCTGATCAGAACCGTCAATCAGGAGATCTCAAAGGCTGGCTGTAAACCTAATGAGCAATTTGCCATAGGTATCGCCCAGCGCACCGATCACATGACGGTATCAGACATCCTGGCGCAGACGGATAACGCCCTGCAAAAGGCAATTGCCGAGAATAAGGTGTTCCACTGGTTTGAGAGCAACGAGAAACAGCTCTACACCCGCGAACAGTGGCGTGAGCACCTGAGCAAAGCTATCACTGGCAAGAACTTCCAATTCAAGTGGCAGCCTGTCTACCTCAGTGGTAAGGAAGAGGTGGTACAACGTGAACTCTATTGCCAATTAACGATTGGGGACAAGGAGATACACGCCGGGCAATTTATGCCTTATGTGGAGCTGCTCTCTTTAGGCTCCCTGCTAGACAGATGCCTGATAGAGACCATAGTCGATAACGGCCTGCTGGAGCGTCACTATGAACCTGTGGCCATCAACCTGACCTTTAACAGCCTCAGCGATGCCAACTTCCACCAGTGGCTGAATAAGTTCCTGCGTAATACCCCTCTGGCGCAACGTATCGTGTTTGATATCCCTGAGGCCGGTGTCTACAGTGATCCAGACGCTTGTCAGGCACTGTGTAACATCATTCGTGATAACGGTGCTCATTTTGGTATCGACCATTTCGGCCGTCAGTTTGGTTCTATGTCTTACCTGCAAAGTTTAAGACCAAGCTACGTCAAGCTGGATCAATCCTTTGCCTATTATGATGAGAACGAGCACAACAGCGAGCTGTGCCGCGCCTTGGTGAACGTTGCCAGAGGCCTTGAGATCCAAATCATTGTCACAGGCATTCAGGAACAGCCTCAGCTAGCGCGCTTCGAGCCGCTGAAGACCAATGCCTACATGGGGTATATCTATCCGCCCACTCGCGTAGAGCTATAAAACAAAAGAGCCGCTTCATGCGGCTTTTTTTATAACTAAGATAGAAGCATCATTTTGATTTAGATAAAGAAAAAGCCCTTCGATTACTCGAAGGGCTTCTCTAAAAGTGGTCGGTGATAGAGGATTCGAACCTCTGACCCTCTGGTCCCAAACCAGATGCGCTACCGGGCTGCGCTAATCACCGAAAATCTTTTTGTACTCAATACCGACTCTAATAAGAATCACTATTTTTGAAAGTGGTCGGTGATAGAGGATTCGAACCTCTGACCCTCTGGTCCCAAACCAGATGCGCTACCGGGCTGCGCTAATCACCGAAACAATGGATATTTTACGAGGTGCCGCCTCTGCTTCACGTTTACAAAATGGCCTAACGGCTACCTGAGTGACTCGTGAAGTCTACTGCAAGAAGAAGTGGGGTGACTGATGGGACTTGAACCCACGACAACCGGAATCACAATCCGGGGCTCTACCAACTGAGCTACAATCACCACTGATGTTGACTTCTTTACACTAACTTGGCTTCTTGTCCAACTGGTGCACCCAGAAGGATTCGAACCCTCGGCCTCACCCTCCGGAGGGGTGCGCTCTATCCAGCTGAGCTATGGGTGCCTGCCTTGTTAGCGCCGCATATAGTATGGATTATTTTACTGCACGTCTATAGCAAACACGCTTTTTTTTACGCGTTTGCTCAAGTTTTAGCATATTTGAAGTGTTATTAAGCTGACAACGTCAAAATAATGACTTGGTGATGGTGTTTTTTTATGCTATTTATAACCATTACCCCAGATCGTAGCGAAAAATTATAACTACTTGTGATTGGCGGAACCATGTTTAGGGATAAAACAGACCAGCATTCACTTCATGAAGTTGGCCGTTTATACAAAAGGATATCTCGCTTAAAGAGCCTGGCTCGGAAGTACAAGCGATCTGAGATAATCCAGAATACCTTATTGGATATTTCCAACTTGGCTGCTCGCGTAGAGCGCGCCGAAGACTTTTACGCTGGCATTCAAACCAATCTCAACAAACTCCTCCCCGCCGACAACTTTTTTATCGCTATCGCCAACCGTGACACCAACAAGTTAGCGGTGCCCTTCTTTGTCGATGAAAAAGATCAACATCCCAGCCAGCTATATCCCAGCGAAGAGTTATCAGTCACGCTCAATAGCGGTCTTACTGGCTATGTAATGCGCACTCAAGTACCGCTACTGTGTGATGATGACAAATTTGAACAACTGCTGGCCGCTGAAGAAATTGTCAGCCGTGGTTCTAGCTGCCACCAATGGTTAGGGGTACCGATTTTCAGTAGCGATCAGACCATAGGAGTGATCGCCGTACAGAGTTATGATCCCAATATCAGTTATGGGGAGATCGAGGTCGAGTTGATGACCTTTATCAGTCAACATATCTCTGGTGTTATCGAGCGGGTTCAATATCAACATAATCTCGAAGCAGCAATTGAGCACAGAACTAAAGAGCTCAGTGTTGCTTATGATAAGCTCAAACAGGAAGTCACCGAGCGACGCCGCGCAGAAAGCCTGCAAAAGTCATTGTTTGAAATCGCCGAGCTGTCAAACTCGACCATGGATCACAACACTTTCTATAGTGAACTGCATCGGGTGCTCAGCCATCTATTGCCAGCCAACAACTGTTATATTGCTCTGTTGGAAGATAATGGCCGCGAATTACATTTTCCTTTTTACGTCTCTCAGCTAAATGTTGGCTCACCGCAAAAGCGCCCTCTTGCCGATGGACTGACCGAGTTCATTCTAAAGCATAAACGTCCTCTGTTACTCGATGGCAATGATATCAAGGCCCTAATCAATGCGGGGCAGCTCTATGCTAAAGCGCCAGAGCTTAACAATGCCGAAACGATACATCATTGGATAGGCGTGCCCCTGTTCATTCAGGGAATCGTGAAGGGAGCGCTGACCATCTACAGCTTTACCCCCTCACAAACCTATCAAGAGAAAGATCTGGATCTGCTCACCTTCGTGTCGCAACACATAGCAGCGGCGATCGAGCGTAAATTATCGGCCGAGTCCCTAAAGCAAAGTTACGAACAACTCGAAGAGAAAGTCGCGCAGCGTACCCGCGCCTTAGCCATGCTCAACCAAGATCTGGAAAAAGAGATCGCCCAACGCCGTAAGGTAGAAAGGCAGCTGGTACATGATGCCAATCACGACACGCTTACCGGTCTCCCCAATCGCGCCATGTTCATGGAGCGACTGGCACAGGCGGTCAAACATGTCAGACGCCACGCTAGAGACAGGTTTGCCCTGTTGTTTATCGATCTCGACCGCTTTAAGCTGATCAACGATACTCTGGGGCATCTGCAAGGCGACCGCTTCCTCATTGAGACCGCCCGCCGTCTCAACCTCTGTATCCGCAGCAACGACACCTTAGGCCGGATTGGCGGTGACGAGTTTGTCATTCTACTCGATAGTATCAACACCAATAGTGACGCCATCGAAGTCGCCGAGCGCATTCTGGGGGAACTGAGCGAGCCTTACCAATTGTCTAACCAGAACTTTACCTCTGGCGCCAGTATAGGTATCGCGTTTAGTGGCCAAAGCAGTGGCGACACCAGCGAGTCCTTGCTTAAGGATGCCGACGCTGCCATGTACCAGGCAAAGTCCAATGGCAAAGGCTGCTTTGTGGTCTTCGACAACAGCACGACCCATCAACAAAGCCATGACGTCACATTAGAAATCGAACTAAGAGAAGCGATTGCCAAACAGGACTTGGCGCTACAGTACTTTCCTGTCATGACCTTGGCTGAGCAAGAGATTATTGCCTTGGAGCCCAGACTATACTGGCAGCACGAACAATTGGGGAAAATAAAGCAAGATCAGCTCAATAATATTGCCGAGCACTGCAATCTGACCAAGGAGTTAGATCTCTACCTGTTTGATCAGCTTAATGTCGATTACCCCAAACTAATGCAGCAGCTCAGTGGCGACGTGCAGCTGCACATCAAGATCGCCAGTCAGCACCTCAAACATAAACATGCGGTTCGCAAACTCAAAAATCGCATTAAACAAAGTTACTTTAACGCCTCCGCCATCTGGCTCTTCTTTAGTGAAAAGGCGTTTGTTGAAGACAGTGACAGCCACATACAGGCCTTTGACATCCTAGATAAGCAGGCGATAAAGCTAGGTCTGTGTGCCTATGGCAGCGCCCATACAGCGCTAAATAGCCTTAGCTTCCTGCCCTTGAGTGGCCTCAAGCTAGATCCCAGCTATATCACCCACCTCAATAATCCACAGCAAAAGAAACTGCTAAAAGCCCATCAGCTAACGGCTTCGGCACTAGAACTGACGCTATTTGTAGAAGGCGTCAAAACCGATCTGCACAGGCAGCAGCTGGTCAGCCTCGGCTTTGATCAAGGGCAAGGGCAAGCACTGGGCGAGTCTATCGATCCCAGCACCCTACCAGAACAGCAAACGCAAAGCGGCTGCATCTCCGCCTAAGCGATAGCGCCAGCTTGATTGCTTCTCCATAATGAACCGTTATTTCTTCAACATATCCCGTATGTTGGCAATATTGGCGCGGCCAGATTGCACTCTTTGCTGCTCGGACTGTGGTGGTTTGCGGTTTTCCCAGATGAGATCATCTTGGGGCAATTCCATCAAGAAACGGCTCGGCTCACAACGCATCACCTCACCAAACTGTCGGCGCTCACGGCAGATCATAAACCATAGCTCCTTCTGAGCGCGGGTGATCCCCACATAGGCAAGGCGACGCTCCTCCTCGACATTGTCTTCATCTATGCTGGTTTGATGGGGCAAGATGCGCTCCTCCACCCCAACCATGAAGACATAGGGAAACTCCAAGCCTTTAGAAGCATGTAGCGTCATCAGCTGTACCTGATCGCCGGCTTCATCTTCACTGTTACGCTCCATCATGTCTCTGAGCGTAAGCCGAGTCACCACCTCTGGCAGGGTCATCCCTTCATCCAGCTCATCGCCTTCAAGCATCTCGGTTACCCAGCGATAGAGCTCGGAGATATTTTTCATCCGCATCTCGGCGGCCTTGGCACTGGTACTGGTTTCGTACAGGTAATCTTCGTAATTGATGTTACGAATCAGGTGTTTTACCGCTTCTACCGGTTCGCCCCGGTTCGCAGCCTCACCGGTATCGACAATAAACTTACCAAACTCGTACAGGGCCGACATGGCCGCCGGCGGCAGATGATGATTCAACTCCGCCTGAAAAATCGCCTCAAACATGGAGATATGTTTCTCGTTGGCGTAATTGCCCAGGCGCTCCAGTGTTGCCGGTCCTATACCGCGCTTTGGCAAGTTAACCACACGCAAAAAGGCGTTGTCATCGTCCGGATTCACCACCAGACGTAGGTAGGCCATGATATCTTTAATCTCGGCGCGGCCGAAAAACGAGGTGCCACCACTCAACTTATAGGGAATACGGTTGGTCATCAGGGCACGCTCAAGCAGGCGTGATTGATGGTTACCTCGATACAAGATGGCATAGTCGCCATACTGGGTCTTGCCAACAAACTTGTGGCGAATCATCTCGGCCACCACACGCTCGGCCTCCTGCTCCTCATTAGCGGCAATCAATACCCGCAGCGGCTCGCCATAGGCCAACTCACTAAACAGCGACTTGTCGTAAACGTGGGGGTTGTTGGCGATCAATATGTTGGCCGCTCGCAAAATACGCTGGCTGGAGCGATAGTTCTGTTCAAGCTTAATCAGCTTAAGCCTGGGAAAGTCCTTCCCCAAGAGCACCAGGTTTTGCGGCTTAGCCCCACGCCAGGAGTAGATAGACTGATCGTCATCTCCCACAACGGTAAAGCGAGCGCGCTCCCCCACCAGCAACTTCACCAGCTCATACTGACTGGTGTTGGTATCTTGATACTCATCCACCAAGAGGTACTGGATCCGTTTCTGCCAACGTTCGCGCACCTCTTGATTGTGTCTCAGTAGCAAGGTCGGCAATAAGATTAGATCGTCAAAATCCAGCGCATTATATGCTTTCATGTGCTGAGCATAACGCTGATAAAGCAGGGCAAACAGCTGAGATTGCTCATCTTTGGCCGTCTTGCGGGCACGCTCAGGGATCACCAGATCCCCTTTCCAATTGGAAATAGCCGTCATCAGCATGCGCAGCAGATCCTTGTCGCCATCGAACTCCTTTTCAGTAAGTTCTTTCAGCAGCGCCAGGGTGTCTTGGTCATCAAATAAAGAGAAACCAGGCTTAAGGCCGACCACCTTATACTCTCGCTTGATGATCTCCAGCCCCAAGGTGTGAAAGGTCGAGATCCACAAGCCTCTGGCCTCCTTGCGCCCCATCGACTGGGCCACACGCTCCTTCATCTCCCGCGCCGCCTTGTTGGTAAAGGTCACCGCCGCAATATTGCGCGCCTGATAACCGCACTTCTGTACCAGATAAGCGATTTTATTGATGATCACACGCGTCTTACCACTCCCAGCGCCAGCAAGCACCAGACAGGGACCAGAAACATAGTGAACAGCATCATTTTGACCGGGATTGAGCTTCATTGAACAAGAGTTACCAAACAAGAGAAATCATAAGATCGGCCAGGGATCATACCAGAATCTTTACCTGGGCTGAGACAAAATATTTATCCAAATACCGCCACCACTTCGAGAATCGGCTTTAACTGAGCCGGCAACACCAGGTAATCCCAACAAGCATTGCTAGCTCAAGCGCAGATCGACATTACATAAGAATGTGCGTCGCTAGGTTTTTAGTTGTCATCCTAGGCGGCTTAGGTACAATTCGAGCATATGCATTAGATGGCCAATGGCGGACAACAAAGATGATTAATCCCAAGAAGATCGAAGAAGTAGCTAAGCAACTTAGCGATAACCTCCCCAGCGGGCTTAAGCAGTTCGCCGGTGAGTTTGAAGAGAAGAGCAAACAGATACTGCAAAATCAGTTGATGAAGCTAGATCTCGTCTCTCGTGAAGAGTTTGATGTGCAACAGCATGTCCTGCTAAAAACCCGAGAGAAACTGGAAGCTCTGCAGGCACAAGTCGACGCGCTGGAAGCCAGACTCAGACAGCAAGACGAAGTGTAATCCTTGTTCCTGGGCCTTAGCCTAAACAGCCCCCTTTAAAAGAGCGCGAGACGCTCTTTTTTATTGCCCTTATTTGACCACAAGTGCTCATCACTCCGCCCACCTCTATAGACAAGCTTAAGATTTAATGGCGGTACTCCCCCTGAACGGTGATTCAAGGGGGATTTTCATGTTAACTCGCTTACCTAACTCTGGTGAGTGTGCTGACGCCCTTCTATCTACAACGATTATTTTTGTACAAGTAGATTAGCCTAGGCAGTACTTATTATGCTATCCGCCGCAACCCCACTGCTTTCAATCTCAGCCTATATTGCCAGTATCGTCGCCAGTCGCCAGTCGCCAGTCGCCAGTCGCCAGTCGCCAGTCGCCAGCGAAGTATGCAGCTCGGCTCTCGCTTAATCACACTCACAGACACTAGCCTAGCCCAACACCCTGCTTATAGGTTAGCCTAGTGCTTTTGAGGGGGGAAATTGATGCCAAAGACTCCATTGTTCAAACTACTGCTTCTCTGGGGCGGTTTAACTTTGATTCCTGCCGCCGTTTACCTCAGCGGCCTGACAATGTTTCCTCTACTGGATCTCAGCTCTTTTAGGGCACAAGTAGCCTATGGTCTCACCAGTTCGGGAACGTCTCCCTATGGCATCTTGACCGTCTTAGCCTTGCTCCTGCTCAGCTTCTTACGCCTACGTGGCCGATACTTCGCACCGCTGATATTAAGCGTCTCTCTGGCCATGGGACTCAGCTTAGGGCTAAATCATTTTCTAAAGCCTCACTTCGCTGAAGCCAGACCCAATGTGCAATTTCTGGCGGAAACCCTAGGCTTGCCTATAAAGCAGTTTTATCAAGCACCGAGAGACATACGGCGGGAGATCATGGCGCACAGCTTGGCATCCTTACCTTCACAAGAGATGCAACTATCGGCCAATATTCGCCACCACTGGCAGCAAGAGGTAGGGTTTTCGTTTCCCTCAGGTCACACTCTGTTCGCGGTGACATTGACCCTGGTTATTAGTTATTTTCTGCTGTTATCGCAACATGTTTTGCTACCGTCTCTGTTATGCTTATGGGCGATAGCAATGGGGTTTAGCCGTATGTTGCTCGGCATGCATTGGCCGCAAGATATCTTGGCCGCCACCTTACTCGGTGGCCTGATCGCCCTCACCTCCTTGCTGACCATAGAAAGGTGGCGCGCCATCAGGCAAAGCTAAGGTTTCACTTTTTCCGGCAACCAACATGACAAAACTACAACTCGATAAGATAGATATTCAGATTCTAAAGCTATTGCAAACCCATGGACGCCTGGCCAATCAAGAGTTAGCCGCGAGTATAGGCCTGTCACCTTCACCCTGTTCTCGCCGAGTTAAGGCGATGGAAGAGGCTGGGATCATTTCCGGTTATGCCACCCTGGTCGATGCCAACTACTTCGATCTCACGCTAACCGCCTATGTTCAAGTCCGCCTGGAAAAACACACCCAAACGATTCTCGATGATTTTGAACAGGCAATAGATAGCTACGACGAAGTGCTCGAATGTGCCCTACTGACAGGTAGCGACGCCGATTACCAGTTAAAAGTATTGGTCAAAAACATGGACACCTTTAAGCACTTTTTGCTGACGAAACTTACCAGCAGTCCACATATCGCCGGCATACGCTCAAGCTTCGTCCTTAAGCAGGTCAAAAACCGCACTGCCATCCCACTGCCCCAAATCGATGAGCAGATTGATGAGATAACTTGATAGATTGCACAATATTTCATTTATTTTGCCGCGCAATCCTATCGCGTCTGCCTGACTCACAGCCCAAGCTATGCAATAAATGCCTAACCAAAGCCATTTAGCGACAATTTATTGCTTGTTTTTAAAATTAGTTGAAATAGTTTCAAGCCATACCTTGGCCTTACGCCATTTATCGCCCTTGACCCACTATAATAAAGGACTATGATGCGCCCTCTTTAGCACAGAGGTGAGGTACAGATGAGCACGAAAGATACGGGACACTTCAGCTCCCGCATAGGTTTTATCATGGCTGCGGCGGGCTCGGCCGTTGGGGTTGGAAATATCTGGGGATTCCCCACTCAGGCAGCCACCCATGGCGGCGGTGCCTTCCTATTGGTATACCTGGTGCTCATCTTTATTTTGGGTTATCCCATGTTGGTCGCCGAGCTTATGATAGGCCGCCATGGCCAGACTAACCCCGCAGATGCCATGGCCAAGCTGGGCAGCAGTTCATTAAGTCGCGGCTTGGGTAAAGCCATAGGCTTCGCCTCAATCATCACCGCGACCCTCATCTGCACTTTTTACAGCATATTGTCAGGCTGGTTTGTCAGTTTTACCTTAGCACCTATAGCTCAACTCATGGGATCAGAGAGCTTAGCTCAATGGCTAATGGCCTTCTCGTTAGAGCGTAATTTACTCTTTAGCTTACTCTTCATGCTAATGGTGGTTCTGGTGATCCGCCAAGGGGTGCAGCAAGGCATAGAGCTGTGGTCTAAACGTCTCATGCCCTTATTGCTGGTGATCTTAGTATTAGGGGTTGGCTATATTCTGATGCAACCAGGGGCCAGCGAAGGGCTGAAGGTTTTGCTACTGCCAAACTTTGACAACATTTGGGAACCGCAAGTACTGATCGGTGCCCTGGGGCAAACCTTCTTCTCGCTGACCGTGGGGACAGGTGCCATGATGGTCTACGGCGCCTACTTGAATCAGCAAGAAAATGTGGCCAAGCTGACCGCTTATGTCACCCTAACCGATACCTGTGTGGCCTTTCTTGCAGCCTTGATGATCATCCCCGCCATGTATGTGGCACACCACAATGGGGTCGAGATCTTCGCCGAAGACGGTAGCCTGCTAAATGCCGACACCCTGGTATTTACCGTATTACCGGCGCTTTTCGACAGCTTGGGCGGTAACTTAGGGCAGATTATTGCGATTATCTTCTTCATTTTGATGACCATAGCAGGGCTAACATCGGCTATCTCTATCGTTGAAGTGCCCACCAGCTATATGGTAGAGAAAACCAAGATCAATCGTCACCGCGCCACCTACCTGGTCGGTACCGTCATCGCCCTGCTGGCAGCAATTATGGTGTTTAATTTTGATGCCCTGTTTGGGTTGGTGATCACCTTGACCACGGAGCGAGCGCAACCTTTCATTGCACTGGGTATCGCCTTGTATACTGGCTGGGTATGGCACAGAAACAGTCTGCTCAGCTCCATTGCTGCCCAAGAAGGCGCTAACCTAAAAGGATTCTTTTGGCGCATCTGGCCTATCTACGTTAAATATGTCTGTCCAGTGCTAATCCTGGCCATCATATTGCAGCTATTAACCGCCTAAAAATAGGGGCAAGGATACCTCCTGAACCTGATTTCCAGACAGATGTCGGGGGTGATTTAATTCGCCCTCGTCATAAGCCATTGCTAAGGGGCTGCTTGTCGCTCCAACCACTTGTATTTAACGCTGAGCAGGCGTATATTTTTTAGCCAGGACTAGCATTATTTGTTGGCGAAGACAGGCAGATCTTACTGACATAAATGAATATTTCATGACAGCGCAAGGGGTGAAATAGCATCATCTATGCAGAGCTGATACTGTGCTATTCAGAGACTGTTAAAGAAGGTTGTCTAACAGTCACCCTCACCATTTTAGTTTAAAGTTGGCAGCAAGGATGCCTATAAAGGGAGCTTATATGTGCAGCCCAATACACAGAAACTTAATCTTACAGAGTCTTCCCCCAACTCTCCCATTCATAAAGAAACGAAAGACCAGCCACGCATGGCAATGCTCTTTTTAAAGCGAGCACACCAAACATTACCTATTATGTTTTAGGGCAGCAGAGAGATTTCTATATCTCGCTCTTTAGCAAGTAAAACTGACCACGACAGATAGGCAGCGTCTTTGCTTATCTCACAAGGAAATGCACTCATGAAGAGAATAGTTGGCTTATTGGCCTCGTTAACACTAGTTTTCAGTAGTAATGCGCTTTTCGCGGAAGAAACGAGTAACGTGACTTTATTCACTAACGTCAATGTATTCGACGGCGTTAACGAAAAGCTCATTCAAAATGCGAATGTTGTCGTAACAGGGAATTTAATCACTGAAGTCTCTACCGAGCCTCTCGCCGTTGCAGGCGGGAAGGTCATTGATGGTGGCGGCCGCACCATGATCCCCGGCTTGATTGACGCCCATTGGCACACCACTTACTGCTGTACAGCCCAAAGTACGGTCATTACCGGTGATATCTTAGAGATCGCCATTCGCGGCGCACTCGGCTCCGAAGAGACTTTGCTCAGGGGATTCACCACGGTACGTGATGTGGGTGGCAATCCGTTCTCAACTAAGAAATTAATCGATGCGGGTGAGATCATCGGGCCCAGAATCTTTCCTTCTGGCCCTCCAATCACACAAACTGGCGGGCATCTTGACTATCGCCCCTACCAAGCGGTCCCCTCTAATCCCGCAGACTCACTCTGGTATTGGTATAAAAATGCAATGATGCTGCAGGCAGACGGCGTACCAGAAGTCATACTGCGCACCCGCGAAGTGATGCGTATGGGCGCCAGCCAGATCAAAATCGCCGCTGGCGGAGGTGTGTCTTCCCTCTATGATCCCCTGGACGTACGACAATACACCAAGGCAGAACTTGAAGCCTTCGTCGAAGTGGCAGAAACCTATAACACCTATGTACTTGCACATATCTTCACCGATGAAGCCGCGCAGATAGCGGTCGAAGCGGGCGTCAAGTCAATTGAACACGGCAACTTGCTCAGTGAAAAAACCTTGAAGCTGATGAAGAAAAAAGGCGCTTGGCTGTCAGTTCAACCCATTATCAACGATGATGATGCCATTAAATTTGATAACCCCGTCAGCACTAAGAAGTTTATAGAAGTCACTGAGGGTACTGATCGTGTCATCGAACTCGCGAAAAAGTTAGGGGTTAAAATGGCCTGGGGCACTGACATGCTTTTCGATAAAGAATTAGCGCGCAAGCAAGGCACTTTTGTCGCCAAGATGAAGCGCTGGTTTACTCCTTACGAGATCATGAAGATGGTAACCTCGAATAACGCAGAGTTACTCACTCTAGCCGGTCCACGCACTCCCTATAGACAAGGGGTTCTCGGCGAGGTGCGTAAGGGTGCCTACGCCGACCTGATCTTAGTCAATGGTAACCCACTGAAGGATATTGACCTTATTAGCGATGCCGCCACGAACTTCGACCTGATCATGAAAGATGGGAAGATCTTTAAAAATAAGCTGGACTAAATCGGCAGCAGCGACACAAGAATTGCGAAAGCAAAACTGGTGAAGCCAAAGATAGTACTCCACAACAGCCTGGTTATAGCAATATGACTAGGCTTTTCTTTAACCTTTGAACTCAAGACAATAGCCAAGTAACCCGGCTTAGGTGTACTGTTTGATGATCATCTCGACCACAGTTTGGGTGATCTCATCAAGCTTAGCTTGGCTAGGCAGTGGCTCACCTTGAATCAGCTGTGGCCAGAAACAAAACGCCTTGATCACTGCGGTAAACTGAATAACTAATACTTCGCTATTCGCAGCCTTGAGCGCCCCAGCAGCAATCGCCTGATTAAACCAGCCCGCCAAGGGAGACTCCTGCTTTGTGAATTCTGACATGGCACCCTGAATCAATTCAGGCTTATGAATTGCCTCGGCAATAATCACCCTAGACGTATCAATAAAACCTTTGGCACTGAGCAGCTTAATTTCATGCTGCACTAATTGTGTCAACTGCACGGCCAAATCTTCATCAGCGCGATAAGGAACAACCTCGAACGCACACAGCATCGCCATCATCTCAAGCATGATGGCACTAAATAACGCTTCTTTGCTGGGAAAGTGATTGTACACAGTGCGCTTTGATACATCGGCACGTTTGGCGATCTCGTCCATACTCGCCAGGCTAAATCCCTTGTTTTGAAACTCAACACTGGCCGCGCCGACAATGGCGGCGCGTTTAAGCTCTGAGCGAGTTAACTTTTTATCTTTCATTTTGATTAGCTAATTAGGTTTACCCTGGCGAACAGTGATTACTTTACACTGCTTAGTTTACTTTTTAAACCAAGTCTACATAAACAACACTAGCAAGTTTATATTTGCTGGTGACTATCAAGCTTAACGACCTCATTGCGTTTTACATCATCATTGAAGAAGTTTTCAATCGCCAGCATACTTAGCGCGGCCGCGATCCTTTATTGGTAAACTCTGACTAAGCCGCTGATGTTCCACCAGCCCTCTGCTCGCATCAGTTAATATAAATCGATAAAAAAGGCGCCCAATTTGGCGCCTTTTGGCTGACTTTCGATTGACTTGCTATTCGTGGAAATCGACTTTTACCTTCTTCGCATCTCGTTGCAACTCGGCAGGTTTAGGTACATGAATGGCGAGCACACCCTTCTTATACTTCGCCGTGATCTTATCGGCATCGATATTGAAGCCTAATGGGATCTGCCGTTGGAAGGATCCAAATGAGCGCTCTCTCAAGTGGTAGCCTTTTTCATCTTTCTCCTGCTCATGACGCTTCTCACCGCTGATGGTGAGATAGTTACCGCGAATGTCGACATCGATATCCTTCTCTTCCATATCAGGCAGTTCCGCCTTGATTTCGACATATTCGGC
The DNA here is from genome assembly GCF_002215585.1 of Shewanella marisflavi. Taxonomy (NCBI): domain Bacteria; kingdom Pseudomonadati; phylum Pseudomonadota; class Gammaproteobacteria; order Alteromonadales; family Shewanellaceae; genus Shewanella; species Shewanella marisflavi. Next base: position 293,069 of record NZ_CP022272.1, on the reverse strand, counting down.
ACACTCTTTAACATCGATGGCAGGCATGACGCCTAGCTCGGCACGTGCATTAGGCCAAGTCGTTAACCAATCTTTAGCAAAATCATCGAATACGTTGTCTAGCCGCGAATGCAGAGCGGTTCGCGGATCATCTTTATGAAAGATGGAGGGGAAGAAAGATCGCATAACAAGCTCCTTTGTCGGCTGAATCTCCATAGCGAGAGATTCAGAGGATTTACAAACAGCCCAAAGCGCAAGCCCTCTGGGCTCCCATACCTTAATTTTAGTTGTTAGCCCGCACTTTTCACGGGCAACTAAGCATTGTTTGCAGGTCAATTAATCCAGATCAAAACAGCTTTAAAAAGTGACTTTCACCCCGCCGATTAGGCACAAAATATGCGCTAAACGCCAGTCTACAACGCGAAGATCACCAATCAGTGTAAAACTATAAATAACAATGGTTTAAATCTGCCAAATTCTGATATCTGACGATTGATGCATGTCACTCAACATCAGGCAAAGCTGAGGTTCAAGACCTTCTTAAAAACCGCTTTTCGCTAGCCAACAAAAAGGGGGCTAAAGCCCCCTTTAATTCAATTGAGTCCGTAGCTAACGCAACACTTCCTGCAACGCCCTCAAGCAAAGGGCGACATTTTCACGCCGCGCGCCAAACCCCATCAAACCGATGCGCCAGGCTTTGCCTGCCAGCGCGCCTAACCCAGCGCCTATCTCCAGGTTATACTCCTCAAGCAGTTGCTTACGCACCGCGCCATCGTCTACCCCCTCAGGAATATAAACCGCGTTAAGCTGTGGCAGGCGCGAGCCTTCCTCGACCACGAACTTAAGGCCTAAATTTTCTAAGCCGTCACGCAGTAAGCCATGCATAGCTTTATGGCGCGCCCAGGCATTTTCCAGCCCTTCTTCGGCAAGCAGACGCAGCGACTCATGTAGCGCATATAAGGCATTTACAGGCGCCGTATGATGATAGCTACGCTTGCCGCCAGCCCCCTGTTCGCCACTCCAGTAGCCCATGACCAGGCTCTGATCTAAAAACCAGCTCTGCACCGGCGTCTTACGCGCCTTGAGCTTTTCTACCGCCGCCGGCGAGAATGACACTGGCGACAAGCCTGGCACACAGGAGAGGCACTTTTGACTGCCCGAATAGATAGCATCTATGCCCCACTCATCGACCCTAAGCTCGACACCGCCAAGAGAAGTCACTGCATCGACAATCGACAGGCAGTTGTGGGCCTTGGCCAACTGACACAGGCCCTTAGCATCCGACAGCGCCCCGGTTGAGGTTTCAGCATGGACGAAGGCAAGAAACTTGGCATCGGGATGGGCCTTAAGCGCCGCCTCGACATCACCTAGTGACACCGGTGTGCCCCACTCGTTATCCACCACCACAGCGGTGGCACCGACGCGCTCAACATTCTGGCGCATACGCTCGCCAAATACGCCGTTACGGCAGACAATCACCTTCTCACCCGGCTCAACCAGATTAACAAAACAGGTTTCCATACCTGCACTGCCAGGGGCTGAAACCGCTAAGGTCATGGCATTTTCGGTTTGAAACGCATATTGGATCAGAGATTTAAGCTCATCCATCATGCCGACAAACAAGGGATCTAAGTGGCCTATGGTTGGCCTTGCCTGCGCCGCTAGGACCTCGGGATAGACATCCGACGGGCCCGGGCCCATCAAGGTTCTACGCGGGGGATTAAAAGGGATAACTTTAGGTGCTGCTAACATCTCATGTCCTCTATCAAGCCTGAGCTTGAGAAGTAAGGGTTAAGGCTAACTGTCTGATTAATTGATGATGGAATTATGACAAATGCCATCACCACCCTACGGATGAACAGTTACTTTCGTGCCATGACTGGCATCTTATTGCTTTAAATCTGTTGCAAGATAACATAAAAAAAGGCGCCATCGCGCCCTTTAAAAGTGAAAGTTTGTCTCCGCTCGCGAAAGCGCAAGTCATTAGTCGCGATTATCCAGAAACAGCTTATAGGCAGGGCTCTGAGTCTCTTCCTGATAGACGAAACCCAGCTCGGTAAGAAACTGCTGAAAAGCAACGCTATCGCTCTCAGGCACCTCGAAACCGGCCAGCACCCGGCCATAGGCCGCACCATGGTTGCGGTAATGAAACAGGCTGATGTTCCACTTACTGCGCAAGGTGGTGAGAAACTTAAACAGGGCGCCAGGATGCTCGGGGAACTCGAAGCTAAACAGACGCTCTTGCAGCGGCTCTGGCGGCAGGCCGCCAACCATGTAGCGCACATGCAACTTGGCGGTCTCGTCGTGAGACAGGTCCTGCACCTCAAAGCCATCGCCTTCGAGCCGCGCCACTATCTCGTCTAGCTCCGCCTGACCGTGAGACAGGCGAATACCGGCAAACACCACTGCCTTTTCACGGCTAGAGAAGCGATAGTTAAACTCTGTCATGGCACGCTTTTCCAGCAGCTCACAGAAACGCAGGAAGATCCCCGGACGCTCCGGCACCTTAACCGCTAAAATCGCTTCTTTCTGCTCACCCAATTCACAGCGCTCGGACACATAACGCAGGCTATGGAAGTTGACATTAGCACCACTGAGAATCGCCGCGACCTTCTGCCCCTTGCCCTCATCACCGATATATTTCTTCAGCCCCGCCAAAGAGAGCGCGCCCGCAGGTTCGGCAATAGCACGGGTATCTTCGAAGATATCCTTCACCGCAGCGCAGATCTCATCTGAGGTTACCGTCACCACCTGATCCACATACTCACGGGCCAGCCTGAAGGGCTCGGCGCCGATCTGCTTTACCGCAACACCATCGGCAAACAGGCCTACCTGAGACAAAACCACCCGCTCATCGGCTTCCAGTGCTGCCTTGAGGCAAGCCGAATCTTCTGGCTCGACACCAATGATCTTCACCTGGGGCATCACCGCCTTATAGTAGGCTGCGATGCCGGCTATCAGGCCACCGCCGCCCACAGGCACGAACACCACCTCAAGATCTCGCTGCTGTTGCAGCATCTCTTGGGCGACCGTACCTTGGCCCGCGATCACCGCCTCATCGTCAAACGGCGCGACATAGATGCGCCCTTCGTCCTTTGCAAGCTGCTGGGCATGCTCATTGGCCATATCGAAGGACTGGCCATGCAAAACGACTGTGCCACCTAAGCGGCGCACCGCATCCACCTTAATATCCGGCGTAGTCTGAGGCATGACGATCACCGCACTCACGCCCCGCGCCGAGGCCGACATGGCAACCCCCTGGGCATGGTTACCCGCTGAGGCGCATACCACGCCACGCTGACACTCTTCCTGACTCAGCTCGGCAATACGATTGTATGCACCGCGCAGCTTAAAGGAGTGCACTGGCTGCATATCTTCGCGCTTGAGAAACACCTGGCACCCGAGGCGCGCCGACAGCTTATTGAGGCTGGAAAGCGGCGTCACCTTGGCGACATCATAAACCGACGACAGCAAGATCTTCTGCAGATAATAGTGTGCGAGATCCAGCTGGGACTGAGAGGCAAGAGCCAACATATTAATCCTCCAGCTTACTGACGTCGCGCACCGCGCCTTTATCGGCACTGGTGGCGAGCATGGCATAGGCTTTCAGCGCCAGCGACACGCTACGCTCACGATTGACCGGCTTCCAGGCCTGCTTACCACGGGCTTCCATGGCTTGGCGACGCGTCTCAAGCTCTTCTTCGCTCACCGCCAGAATGATTGACCTTGCGGGAATGTCGATCTCGATACGATCGCCGGTTTCCACCAATGCAATCGTGCCACCGGCCGCCGCCTCAGGTGAAACATGGCCGATAGACAAACCTGAGGTACCACCTGAGAAGCGCCCATCGGTGATAAGCGCACAAGAAGTACCCAGCCCCTTAGATTTAAGGTAACTGGTGGGATAGAGCATCTCTTGCATACCCGGGCCCCCTTTAGGGCCTTCGTAACGGATCACTACCACATCACCGGCAACGACTTCGCCGCCTAAGATACCGGCCACAGCATCGTCCTGGCTCTCATAGACCCGGGCATGGCCCACGAAGGTATGGTTGGCTTCATCCACCCCGGCGGTCTTGACGATACAGCCGTCGGGAGCGATGTTGCCCGACAACACTGCCAGGCCGCCCTCTTGGCTAAAGGCAAATTCGCGGGTACGGATACAGCCACCCTCGCGGTCGATATCGACGCTCGGCCAACGACAACTTTGGCTAAAGGCTTGGGTCGTCGGGATCCCTGCTGGGCCCGCCGAGAAGAACTGATGCACCGCCTCATCCTGACTCTGGGCAATATCATATTTAGCCAGCACGGCCTTGAGATTCTCGCCGGCCACATGGCTGACATCTGTGTGTAACAGCCCGGCTCTGTCCAGTTCACCCAAGATACCCATCACACCACCTGCGCGATGGACATCTTCCATATGATACTTAGGGGTCGACGGCGCCACCTTACACAGATGCGGCACCTGACGCGACAGGCGGTCGATGTCGGCCATGGTAAAGTCCACCTTGGCCTCCTGCGCCGCAGCGAGCAGGTGTAATACAGTATTAGAAGAGCCACCCATGGCGATATCCAGTGCCATGGCATTCTCAAAGGCCTTAAAGCTGGCGATATTGCGTGGCAGCGCCGATTCATCATCTTCACGGTAATAGCGATTAGCCAGCTCCATCACGCGGCGTCCAGCTTCTAAGAAGAGTTCGCGGCGATCGCTGTGGGTCGCCAACATAGAGCCATTACCCGGCAAAGACAAGCCTAAGGCCTCGGTCAGGCAGTTCATCGAGTTGGCGGTAAACATGCCCGAGCAAGAACCACAGGTTGGACAGGCACTACGCTCTATCTTCTCGCTATCTTCATCTGAGATGCGATCGTCTGCCGCCGCCACCATGGCATCCACCAGATCCAGCTTGATCAATTGATCCGACAGTTTGGTCTTACCGGCCTCCATGGGGCCGCCCGAAACAAATACCACAGGGATATTGAGCCTCAGGGCCGCCATCAGCATGCCCGGAGTGATCTTGTCACAGTTAGAGATACAGACCAGGGCATCGGCGCAGTGGGCATTGACCATATACTCGACGCTGTCGGCGATCAGCTCCCGCGAAGGCAAAGAATAAAGCATGCCGCCATGACCCATGGCGATACCATCATCTACGGCGATAGTGTTGAACTCTTTGGCAATACCGCCCGCCGCTTCGATGGCGCCGGCAACCAGCGAGCCCATATCCTTGAGGTGAACATGCCCAGGCACAAACTGAGTAAAGGAGTTGGCAATGGCGACAATTGGCTTGCCAAAATCGCTATCTTTTACGCCGGTCGCACGCCAGAGGGCACGCGCTCCCGCCATGTTGCGCCCTTGAGTACTGGTAGCTGAACGTAATTTTGCCATGACACTTTCCTTCTGTTGCATTAGGTGGCCTGGCCACCTGAGCGAAAATAGGGTCCCCGACGCCATAGGGCCATCAGGGGGAATAACTAATCTTATCTTAAAACTTGCAGCCGGGAGGTTAAAGCGGCTCTAACCAACCCCACTTATCCTGAGTCTCGCCGTTAAACAGGCCGAAGAAGCTCGCCTGTAAGGCCTTGGTCACGGGTCCGCGTCCACCCGCCCCCACCTCGATGCGATCGACACTACGTACCGGGACAATTTCGGCGGCGGTGCCCGTCATAAAGATCTCGTCCGCCAGATAGAGGAACTCACGCGACATAGGCTCTTCGACCACCTCATAACCCTGATCTCTTGCCAGGGTGATGATAGTGTCACGGGTGATCCCCATTAAGATAGCGGCCGTGGCTGGCGGGGTATAGAGCTTATTCTTCTTTACCACAAACAGATTGGCACCGGCGCCTTCGCTCACCAGGCCGTTAACGTCCAGGGCAATCCCCTCGTCGAAACCGTTACGCTTGGCCTCGGTGGAGATCTGCAGCGATGAGAGGTAGTTACCACCCGCCTTAGCCCCGGTAGGAATGGTATTGGGTGCCAGTCGATTCCAGGAGGTCACGGCCACATCGACGCCACGCTCCATGCTGCCCTCACCTAAATAGGCCCCCCAAGGGAAGGCGGCGACCATAAGGTCGCACTCGGCATCTTTCGGCGGTGTGATGCCCATGCCCACATCACCAAAAAACACTAGGGGGCGAATATAGGCGCTGTCGAGATTGTTGCTCAGCACTATGTCGCGACAGGCCTGCATGGTCTGCTCGAAACTATAGGGCACAGGCATGCGATAGATCTTGGCAGAATCATACAGACGCTGCACATGGTCGGTGAGGCGAAATCCCGCCGGGCCCTGCGGCGTGTTGTAGACACGAATCCCCTCAAACACTGAGGTGCCATAATGCAGGGCGTGTGACATCACATGCACCTTGGCATCCCCCCAAGGAATGATCTCTCCATTAAACCAAATCAATTCTGCTGTTTTTGCGGCCATCTTCTCTCACCTGTCTATTTTGCGTTTAGGCGCTTGCACTATGGGCTAATTGTGTTGCGAGTTGCTCTGTGGGTAACACCTTGCACTCGGTCACGTCGATCAATTTATTCAGCTGATGGCTCAGAAGCTCCAGCGCACGTTCACTCTCGACCACCATGCCGAGCCGGGTGGTACCATTGTCACCCAGGTGCATGTCCATCTCGGTGATCTTAAATCCACGGTGACGGGTGACTCGCAGGACACGTTCTACCACCTCGGGTTGCTGGGCTAGGGTTAAGGCTAGGTTATAGATCATGTCTGCTTCTCCATTTCATCCATCATGTCGCGGTTACTGGCACCGGGCGGCACCAAAGGCCAAACGTTGTGGGCCTCATCGATCCTTACATGCAGTAAGAAGGGCCCCTTTGCATCAAGCATCTCATCGAGTGCCGACTCCACCTCACCCGCCTGAGTGATAGTGCGTCCGGGAATGTCGAAGGCCGAGGCCATGGTGACAAAGTCGGGGTTGTCGGAAAGGTCGGTCTCGCTGAAACGCTCTTCAAAAAATAGCTGTTGCCACTGCTTCACCATCCCTAGTTTTTGGTTATCGATCAGCAGGATCTTAAGCGGGATCTGACGTCGCTTGATGGTGGTCAGCTCCTGCACATTCATCATGAAAGAACCATCGCCTGAGACGGCCACCACACAAGCATCGGGCCGGGCGACCTTAGCGCCGATAGCAGCAGGCAGACCAAAGCCCATGGTGCCCAAACCTGCGCTGGAGAGGTGATCTTCCGGGCGTCTGAACCACATATGCTGAGCGACCCACATCTGATGTTGGCCCACATCACAAGCCACCACGCTATCCTCTGGCAATTTCCCCGCCAGACAATTAAGCAACTTAGGGGCGAAGATCAGCTCGCCGGGTCTGTCGTAGCACCATTGATGCTGAGCTTTCAATGCGGCCACCTCGGTAAGCCATGGCGCGATCTCAAGTGGCTGCGCCAAGGCAGGCAAAATCTCACGCAGGTCCCCTGCGATAGCTACATCCGGGCGTCTAAGTTTACCCAACTCGGCGATATCGATATCCAGATGCACCACCTTGGCATGCTCGGCAAAGCTGGCCAGACGGCCGGTAACCCTGTCATCAAACCTAGCGCCCACCACCAAGAGGAGGTCGCACTCCTGCACCGCCAGGTTAGCGGCCTTACCGCCGTGCATACCTAACATGCCAAGATAACCCGGATGGTCATGGGCTATGCTACCGAGTCCTTTAAGGGTTGCGACCGAGGGCATACCGGTTTGCTTGATAAAGTGGCGCAGTTGCTCCACTGCGCCTGCCATGCCAACACCACCGCCCACGTAGAGCATGGGACGCTGCGCCTGGGCGATCAGCGCTCTGGCAGCTTCAAGCTGGCTGGGTTCAACTTCAGGCTCAGGCTGTATCGCCTGTAGCGGCGCCTTGTAATCTAGCAGGGCGATTTGAATATCTTTGGGTATGTCCACCAACACAGGACCAGGGCGGCCAGAAGCGGCAATTTCGAAGGCGCGGTACAGTGTCGGCACTAACTCCTCGACATCAGTCACCATGAAGCTGTGCTTGGTACAAGAGAGTGACATGCCGAGCACGTCGATCTCCTGAAACGCATCGGTACCGATAACTGCGGTAGACACCTGACCCGTGATCGCTACCAAAGGCACAGAATCTAGCAGGGCATCGGCCAGTGCGGTCACTAGGTTAGTCGCGCCAGGTCCCGAGGTGGCGAAACAAACGCCAGTCTTACCGCTCGCTCTGGCATACCCCACTGCGGCAAAGGCGGCGCCTTGTTCATGACGACTGAGCAGATGTTCAACCGGCGCACCGACCAGGGCATCGTAGATAGGCATGATGGCGCCACCTGGATAACCAAATACCGTGGTCACGCCGTGCGCGGCCAATGCCTTGATGACGGCGTCTGCGCCTCTGATCTTCTGCCCTTGTTCCATCTGCCCTATCCTGCGTAATTAAGTGTTTTCTGGGTTAAGCAAGTCATGAGTGCTAAAAACAAAAAACCCCCGGTCCTTTCGGAGCGGGGGTTCTTGTTGCAATCTTGACCTGAGTTAGGTGTGTCGACGCGCCATGCGATGCCCCCGCTGTGATTTAATAATCACTACGGTAATAATCTCAATAATGAGGAGGGCAGCTTGGTTAAACATGGTGTCTTTGTATTTCCTAATCTCTGTTTGCTTAAATTCTGTATCTCGGTCGACTCAATTTAGCCGACCTTTTAATCAATACCACAAAGCCAACGAATAACACAACCAAAACCTGCAACTATCTGTTAAAAGCCTGATCACAAGCATCTTGAGCCGCGCTAGCAAGCCAATCAAGACCAGATATTTCCCTACTCATTTGACTCTTAGGCCGACTCGATTTCATGACTTCGAAATCGAGAAAACTCGGCCCAACCACTAAAAAATCGTGGATTAATGTATTGATAGTTAAGCTTCTTCTACGATGCGCTTCATCTCGGTCATATAACCACGAAGCTCGGCGCCTATATACTCTACCGCGGTGTGACGAATCGCATCGTTCACCTCGATCAAACGCAGATTATCGACACCATTACCACTGTCTTTCAGGCCGCCACCCAGGTACTCGGGAGACATCTGGTTAACATAGTCACGCAGTAATGGCACCGCGGCGTGGTTAAACAGATAACAGCCATATTCGGCGGTATCTGAGATCACTATGTTCATCTCATACAGACGCTTACGGGCAATAGTATTGGCGATCAGCGGCGTCTCATGCAGCGACTCATAGTAGGCTGACTCCTCGACGATACCAGCCGATACCATGGTATCGAAGGCCAGTTCCACACCTGCCTTAATCATGGCAACCAGGAAGATCCCCTTATCGAAGTAGGTCTGCTCGTCGATCGCTTCATCACACTCTGGCGCATTCTCAAAGCCAGTCTCATTGGTCTCGGCGCGCCACTTCAACAAGTTAGCGTCATCGTTGGCCCAATCTTCCATCATGGTCTTAGAGAACTCACCACTGATGATGTCGTCCATATGCTTTTCAAACAATGGCTGAAGAATCACTTTGAGCTCTTCGGCCATCTCGAATGCCTTGATCTTGGCAGGGTTAGATAGGCGATCCATCATGTGGGTGATACCGCCATGCTTAAGCGCTTCTGTGGTGGTTTCCCAGCCTTGTTGGATCAGCTTAGCGGCATAACCTGGCTCTACACCATCGGCCACCATCTTCTCAAAACCTAGGATGGCGCCAGTTTGCAGCATGCCACACAAGATGGTTTGCTCACCCATCAGATCTGATTTCACCTCGGCGATGAAGGAAGAGTGCAACACACCGGCGCGATCGCCGCCTGTGGCACTAGCATAGGCCTTAGCGACTTCCAGACCGTCACCCTTAGGATCGTTCTCAGGATGCACTGCAATCAAAGTTGGCACACCGAAACCACGCTTATACTCTTCGCGCACTTCGGTACCTGGGCACTTAGGCGCCACCATGATGACTGTGATATCAGGGCGCACCTGCATCCCCTCTTCCACTATGTTAAAGCCGTGAGAATAGGAAAGTACCGCGCCCTGCTTCATCAGTGGCATCACGGCATTGACGGCATCAGTATGTTGCTTATCTGGCGTCAGGTTCAGCACCAGATCAGCATCTGGGATCAGCTCTTCAAAGGTACCAACGCGGAAACCATTACCTGTGGCTTTCTGATAAGAGGCGCGCTTTTCAGCAATCGCCTGCTCACGCAGGGCAAAAGAGATATTCAGGCCCGAATCACGCATGTTAAGACCTTGGTTAAGCCCTTGGGCACCGCAGCCCAAGATAACGATGTTCCAGCCTTTGATATAGTCGCAGCCCAGACTAAATTCACTGCGGTCCATAAAACGGCACTGGCCAAGCTGCTCTAATTGTTGGCGTAAATTCAGAGAGTTAAAGTAATTAGCCATCAGATTCCCTACCTTTAAAACGAAATCGTTGAAAATGGGCTCAACCGCCTTGGCCAAGCTGTGATTGCGATCAACTATAGCCCATGTTATTTATTGCTTAAAATGATATATTCGAAACATCATGTTGCGTTTTATGCAACACAGATATCACCTAAAGCAAGACGAATAAGCGAGGCGGGAACATGGATATTCGTACCATCAAACTCTATCTGCACCTGAGCAATAGCCTGCATTTCGCGCGCACCGCCCAGCAGATGCATGTCAGCCCCTCAACTCTCAGTCGCGCCATGCAGCGCCTTGAAGAGGAGGTCGGTGCCAAGTTGTTCGAACGGGATAATCGCAGCGTGACGTTAACCAACGCAGGGGTCGAATATCGCCACTTCGCCGAACAGACGCTGGACAACTGGAGCAAGCTGAAACACAGACTGGATCCCAAACAGGATCTGCTGCGCGGCCGTCTCAATATCTATTGCTCGGTCACGGCAGCCTACAGTCATCTACCGGCGCTGCTGGATCGCTTTCGTAATGAACACCCCTTGGTTGAGATAGCCCTGACCACAGGGGACGCCGCCAATGCGGTGGAGATGGTGCGCCAGAATCGCGCCGACATCAGCATTGCAGCCAAACCAGAATCACTGCCGGAATCTCTGCATTTCATCAAGATAGATAATGTGCCCTTGGCCATCATAGCCCCGACCTTCAAATGTGCCGTCCAAGAACTTTTAACCGAACCCTATATTCCCTGGGACAGGCTGCCCTTTATCCTGCCGGAACACGGCCCTGGGCGACAACGAATCGAGAATTGGTTCAAGCAGCTTGGGCTCAATGCTAATGTCTATGCCCAGGTCTCGGGCCAGGAAGCGATCGCTTCAATGGTGGCTCTGGGCTGTGGAGTGAGTATCACCCCAGAAGTGGTGATCCAAAACAGTCCGGTGAAAGACAGGATCCAACAACTGAGTTCTCCGGTGGCCATCCCGCCCTTTGAGCTTGGCTGTTGCAGTAAGAAAAGCCGCGAAAACGAACCCGTGATCGCTGCCTTTGTCGAAGAACTTAACGAGGTCGCCTAACCAAAGATGGCATCAGGCAGAGCTCTGCTATACTGATTTCATCAACGTATTTTCAAGGGGTTAGCCATAGTGAAATGGGGAAGCTTAGCGAGGAACTTATGTAGCGGCCTCATCTTAATCATCTTGTCTCTGCCTACATGGGCTAAGGCTTCAGTCACTATCTGCGTCGAAAATACCGAATTTCCCCCTTTTAACTATTTCGATCGCGCCCAGAGTGTCGAGCCCCGCAGCATTGGCTACGACATAGATATATTGGATCTCGCCTTCAAAGAAACCCTATTGCAGCACAAGGTGATTGCCCTGCCCTGGAATCGCTGCCTAAAGGAAGTTAAACAAGGAGCCGTGGATGCGGCCATGAGCGCCTCACTCAATCATGAGCGCCAGCGTGATTATCTTATCTCGACGCCTTACTATTACCTCACCCCCAACTACTACCTAAAGAGTGACTTTCCCCAAGGCGTGCAGGTTAAGCGTTTAGAACAGCTCAAAGAATATGGCAACGTGTGCGGCATCAAAAATTTCAACTATGACAACTTTGGTCTGAGTCCAAACTTTCATCTGTTTCAAATCCGCGAACTATCTCATTTACCAGACATGTTAACCAAGAAGCGCTGCCAGTTCTTTCTTGCCAGAAAGGAGACACTGGCAGGCACCTTGGCCATTAATAAGATGGATGAATTTGCGGCGCGCCTGGTCGGTCGTTCTACCCCTGACACTCAGCCCGAGCCTTTTTATATGTTGATCTCTAAAAACTCGCCCCACAAAGAGACCATCAAGCAGCTATTTGATACCAAGGTAGATAGGCTAAACAAAGAGGGGAAACTGCAAAACTTATTGGAACACCATTTACAGCTACTTAACCAAATTAAGTAGCTGAGAAGATCGCCGCTTGATCCTACTTTATAGCCAACTTCGCCTATACTTAATAGCGACTTAACAGCCACAAGACTTTCAAGCGGTTGGCGAATCTCACGGACTTTTGATCTCACAAATAAACATAGAGTTCCATGCCAAGGCCCGACACACTCGACGCCAATAAGCCCTGAAAGGGGGATACATGACCGCCTTTGCTATTTTTATCGTACTTCTCGGTTTGATGGGGTTGCTCGCTTCGCTCATTCCTACCTATCAGATCTGCCTGCTTAAGCCTGCGCAGTCTCAAGGTTGGTACCTGCTGCTATTGATGATAGGGCTGTTTATTCTTGGCTATATAGGTTTTCTCTGGATGCTGCTCCATCGGGAAACCGGGCCACTGGAAACCGTGGTTTCCCTGGTGTTTTCCGCCGGCGGTAGCTTTGTCTGGCTGGTGGTCAAAATGAGCAAAAAGACCATCATCAAACTGCAGGACACACTAGAGGATAAACATTATCTGGCCTATCACGACTCTCTGACCGATCTTCCCAACCGTCACATGCTCTATGAATCGATGGAGCAACAGATTAAGGGAAATGGTAATCCTTTTATCTTTATGATGATGGATCTCAATGACTTTAAGATGATTAACGACAATCTTGGCCACGACGCAGGCGACAAGGTGCTCGAGATCATTGCCTATCGTATCGAACGGGCTGTGCCATCAAAGGCGTTACCCGCTCGCTTAGGGGGCGATGAGTTTGCCGTGCTACTACCAAGCAGCGAACTGAGCCAGGCCGAACAACTGGCTAAACAGATCCAAAAAGTCGTCATTGAGGATATTCACTGCGAAGGCCATCTACTCGCCATCGGCATTAGCATAGGTATTGCTCTCTACCCACAAGATGGCGATGACAGGAAGACTCTCATGAAAAATGCCGATATCGCCATGTATCGCAGTAAACAGAACAACAGCGACTATGAGACCTTCTCTCCCATCACAGATATCCCACAGTCGCTAGATCTGCTAAGAGGCTAGTGCACAGCCTCGATACTCGGCGCTATAGGTAAGATCGCCTCGGCAGGAATGCGGGTCACCAATAGCTGATCCACCTTATAGGCATCGATATCAACCACCTCAAACTTATAGCCGCTGAAATTAACATAATCGGTGCGTTTGGGGATCTTACGCAGCATAAACATCATAAAGCCTGCGATAGTCTCGTAGTTCTGGCTCTGGGGGAAGGCCTCAATACCAAAGGCTCGCATTACGTCGGTAATGGGGGTTACGCCGTCCACCAGCCAGGAATCTTTGTCCCTGGCGATGATCTGCTCTTCACTCTCATGCAGCGACCAGGCGCCCATTACGGCGCTCTGCAGATCATTGGTGGTCACTATGCCCACCACCAACGCATACTCATTCATCACCACGGCAAAATCGGCTCTGTGATTTTTAAAATACTCCATCGACTCAGACAGGCTCAGACTATCGGGAATAATCAAGCAGCTATGCACCAGTGAGCTGTCCTTGAGTTCGATACTCTGACCATTGATAACCCGAATCAACAACTCCTTGGCATCAACGATTCCCTTAATCGAATCGAGCTGACCATCACACACCAAAAATTTGGTGTGGGGATCTTCAGCAATCTTGCTTTTTATCACCTCTTCATCGTCCTGCAGTAGAAAATAGACCAGGCTTTCCCGCGCTGTCATGGCAGCGGTGACTGGCACTGTTTGCATCTCAAACACGTTCTCAATCATCTGCTGCTCACCCTTATCAAGCACGCCCGCTTCGGCACCAGCATCCATCACTGCATAGATATCATCGGATGTCACCTGGTCGTTACGCGCCGTGGGGATCTGCAGCACTCGAAAGATCACATTCGCCAAGCCGTTAAACACCCACACCAAGGGGGTGAGTAACTTAATGCAATAAGTCATAGGACCCACCAGCACCAAGGCCACCTGCTCTGGCATCGCCATGGCGACCCGTTTCGGCATAAGATCGGCAATCAAGATAAACAGGCTGGTCACTATGATAAAGGACAAGATAAAACTCAGCTGGCTAAGCCAAGGATCGGCCAGAAACGGCAGTAGCGCAGCCTTAATCGAAGGGGTAAAGGCCGATTCCCCCACAATACCGCCCATGATGGCAACCGCATTCAGGCCTATCTGTACCACAGTAAAGAAGCTGCCGGGGTGAGTCTGTAGCAGCAATACCCGCTGGGCCCGCTCATCCCCCTCATCAGCAATCTGGCGCAAACGGATCTTACGCGCCGCCGCCAGGGCAATTTCAGACATGGAAAAAAAACAGCTGGTGGCAATAAGCACCATAATAATCAGAATATTATCGAATAGACTCATGTTAAACCTAACCTCATTGCGGCCGACCACGGCCAAGGCGCTCCTCAAGGCTGGAGCAATGCCAAAAATAACCCTAGATGATGTAAGCAGTATGAAGACGCCGACAATTATAGTGACTTATGCCTACATAAGACGTGATTGAGATACCACCTCAAGATGCCAAAATGGCGGGAATAGCGCCGCGATAAGATACGGCTGAGAACGTGGAGCACCTTTTATCAGAAATCCTAAAATAGGCAACTAGATTTTGAACAAAGGCGCTAAAAAAGCCTTGTGCTACACTTATTCGGAAAAGGTTTAATAATAAAAACAAAAGGATTTGTTTATGGCCATAGCCTGCGTCACCACGCGCGCCAGTTTGGGCGTGGCAGCCCCCGAAGTCACAGTGGAAGTGCACCTCAGCAATGGGCTACCCGCCTTCAACTTAGTGGGCCTTCCCGAGACCTCGGTAAAAGAAGCCAAGGAGCGGGTGCGCAGCGCCCTAATCAACGCCGGGTTTGAGTTTCCTCAACGCAGAATAACGGTCAATCTGGCGCCAGCCGACCTCCCCAAACAGGGGGGCCGCTATGATCTGCCCATCGCCATCGGCATACTGGCCGCCTCCAAGCAAGTGCCAGACACCCACTTAAGCGATCACGAATTTATCGGTGAACTTGCCTTATCGGGCCATATACGTGCCTGCCCCGGCCTATTGCCGGCGATCATCGATGCGCGCAAACAGGACAAAACCTTAATACTTCCCCTGGAAAATCGCGACGATGCCGAACTGGTGGGTTATCAGAAAAGCCATTTTGCTGCACACCTACAAGGGCTCAGCGAATACCTGCACGGACAAGGCTCACTTCCCGGCCTCAGCCAAGATCTGCACTGGATAGATTCAACTCCCAGAGCGCCAGGCAAATGCTTAAGCGATGTGATCGGCCAATACCAGGCAAAACGTGCCCTGGAAATCGCCGCTGCAGGCAATCACAATCTGTTGTTTCTAGGGCCACCCGGCACGGGGAAAACCATGCTTGCCAGTCGCATGATGCAGTTGCTGCCGCCATTGGATTACGACGAAGCGTTAGAAGTTGCCGCCATTCATTCGGTCGCCGGGCAGAGTATCCCTAAAGAGCAATTTTACCAGCGGCCTTTTCGAAGCCCTCATCACACGAGTTCAGCCATCTCGCTGGTGGGCGGCGGCAGCCATCCTAAACCCGGTGAGATCTCCCTGGCCCACAGGGGCGTGCTGTTTCTCGACGAGGTGGCCGAATTTCCCCGTAAGGTACTCGATTGCCTGCGTGAACCCATGGAGACGGGTGAAGTGGTGATCTCCCGCGCCGCCGCCAAACTGACCTTCGCCAGCCGTTTTCAGCTGATCGCCGCCATGAACCCCAGCCCCTGCGGCGACAGTGCAAACGCCAGAGCAAGCAGCGATCAGATACAGCGCTATCTGTCACGACTCTCCGGCCCCTTTATTGACCGTTTCGATCTCACCATAGAGGTACCACGCCTCCCCCAAGGCACGCTCACCACTAGCCAACAGGGCGAGCCAAGCCAGGTTGTCGCCCAAAGGGTACATCAAGCCAGGGAGCGTCAACTGTGCCGCGCAGGAGTACTCAACGCTGAACTCACCGGCACGCAGCTCACACAAACCGCAGGGATCAGTCAAAGGGATCTCGAGTTTCTCGAACAGAGTGTCAATCAACTGGGGTTATCTGTTCGCAGCTATCACAGGTTGCAACGCGTCGCCCGTACCATAGCGGATCTGGAACAAAGCGAAACTGTCGCCCGCCACCATATCGCCCAGGCACTTGGCTATCGCGCCATGGATAGACTGCTTAATAGCTTGAAGAATCCCTATTAACGGAGGATTTTTTCAGCTTTTTCTGGGCTATAAAGGCAGATTGAACAGGATAACATTGAGCAAAATGGCTCAGGCGAGTAACATAGGTCTCCGAATTTTTATGGGGGCTTTAATGGGCGCAGTGTTATCACTAATAAGAGGCAGCTTGGCTTTTAGCTGTTATGTAATCAATACTCTCTTCTGGGTAATACCTATCTTGTTGGTAAGTATAATAAAACTTATCCCCATCGCACCTATGCGCACCCTATGTAGTTATCTGCTGGATCACTGTGCGACCGCCTGGATCAGCGTTAATACCTTTATTGAGCGCCTGTTTCATCCGGTAGAGATTAAGATCGAAGGTGACAGCAACCTCTCCACCAAAGAGTGGTATATGGTGATTGCTAATCATCAATCATGGGTAGATATTTTGATCCTACAGCGTATTTTCAACCACAAGATCCCCTTCTTAAAGTTCTTTCTTAAACAGGAGCTTATCTTCGTTCCTGTATTGGGACTTGCCTGGTGGGCGCTGGACTTCCCCTTTATGCGCCGATACTCAAGTGCCCAACTGCGTAAAAACCCTAAGCTCAGAGGGAAAGATATTGAGATCACCCGTAAGGCCTGCGCCAAATTTAAGACTAAACCAGTCAGCGTGATGAACTTTGTCGAAGGCACTCGCTTTCGCCCTGAAAAGCACAAGAAACAAAACTCAGAATTTAACCACCTGCTCAAGCCTAAAGCTGGTGGTATGGCTTTTGCGCTCTCGGCAATGGGCGAGCAAATCCATAAACTGGTAGATGTGACCATCTATTATCCAGACAACACACCCAGTTACTGGGACTATATCTGCGGCCGAGTCAAACAGGTCAGAGTCCACATCAAGGTGAGCGAAATCGCCCCTGAGATGCGTGGCGACTACCTCAATGATCGCGCCTACAAGATCAGTTTTCAGGAACAACTCAATCGTATCTGGCAAGAAAAGGACGCCATGTTAACGAAAATGGCGCAGCAATAACCGCAGATAAGGTGCTTTAGAACGATGCTAAATTTTTTACCCGGACCCCTCCTATTTGCGCTCAGCCTAACTCTGTTGATCATCAACACTGTGTTATGGAGCTCTTTAATCTGCGTTGGCGGCTTAATCAAACTCCTGCTGCCAATCGCACCGCTACGAACCGGGATCACTCACCTGATGAATCGCTGTATGTGGAGCTGGGCCAGCTGCAATGGCGGCATTTTGTTTTTGATCGCCAAGATAGAGTGGGATATCGAAGGGCTTGAAGGTTTAAAGAAAGATGGTTGGTACCTGCTGATCAGCAATCACCTCAGCGGATTCGATATTGCCGCCCTCACCTATGTGCTGCGTAACAATATCCCCATGCTCAAGTTTTTCCTAAAGAAAGAGTTACTCTATGTGCCTTTCTTAGGATTAGGCTGCTGGGCATTGGATATGCCCTTTATGAATCGCACCAGCGCCAAGCAACTACGTAAAAACCCCAAGCTTAAGGGAAAAGACTTAGCCACCACACGTCGTTCATGTGAAAAATTCAAGACTATGCCCACCTCTATCATCAACTATGTTGAGGGCAGTCGCTTCACCGCCGAGAAGAAGGCACGTCAACGCTCGCCGTATCGTTACCTGCTGCGGCCCAAGGCCGGTGGTATCGCCTTTACCATTTCTGCAATGGGCGAGCAGTTTACCAGCCTGCTGAACGTCACCCTGGTCTACCCTGACTCGGCCGACAACACGCTATCAGAAGTGATGCACGGTAAGGTGAAACGTATTGTGGTCCGCATCGAATCTATGCCTGTACCAGAGGTGGACGATAAGCAATATTTCAACGATGCAGAATGCCGTGCCCAGTTCCAGCGGTGGCTCAATGGTATTTGGCAGCAAAAGGATGAGCAGATTCATCAGATCTTAACCCGCTACAACTCTGACCGCCTGGTGACAAAAGAGACCGCCTCGCTGGCTGAGAGCCGCTAGCCTCATCTTGGCACACATGATAAGCCGCCCACCTAAGGCGGCTTTTTAATACCTATTGTCGACAAAAATAGCAAAGCCAAAGAAGCGCCTTTCCATAAAGCAGCATAAAAACAGGTATAAAGTTTGACTTAGACTTAAGTTCAACAAGCATATTGTTGACAATAATGGCTTGTAGCACTAATTTGTTTACTGACTTTATTTATGTTTGAGCCCTGAGATGCGTCTTGAATCATTAGCCTTATCCGACACGCCGCCGGCGCTCACCTTAGCCGATAAGGCACTACAGGCTATCCAGACCAGTATCATCAAGGGAGAGCTCGCCCCAGGCAGCAAGATCAATGAACAGATGCTGGCACAAAGATATGGCATCAGCCGCGGCCCGACTCGCGAAGCTTTGTTGACACTAGAGCGCCGCCGCTTGGTGGTGAGAGTGCCACATGTTGGCGCCAGAGTGGCTCAGTTGTCGATTGAGGAGCTCAACGATCTCTATCGTCTACGCAGTGTGCTCGAAGGGATGGCTTGCGAATTAGCGGCGCAACATATTACCCCTGCGGCACTGATGCAGTTGCAAAGTCTGATGGATAATCAGGAAGAGGCCCTAGCCAAGGGAGATACCTATTTTCAACAAGATGGCGATGTGGATTTTCACTATCGCATTATACGTGCCAGTGGCAGTCGACACCTGCAGGAGACACTTATAGGTAACCTATACCATCTGCTGCGCATGTACCGCTACCAATGTACCAGCGAGACCCGGCCCACCAGGGCGATTGCCGAACACAGAAATATAGTCAATGCTATCGCCGAAGGTGACGGCGAGCTCGCCAGCCTACTGATGCGTCGTCATATTGAGCAAGGCAGGATAAACACAGAGAAACGACTCAAGGCGCTGCAAGCAGAGCAGCGTTAACCAGGTTCATGCCAGCGAATATTCGTTGACATCGACTCGAAAAGGCCTTGCCCCTCCCTTCCGGCAAGGCCTTTTCTTTTGGACGTAACACTTTGTATCATTTGAGTCATTTTGTTGTAAGTGTCATAAATTTGACTATTAACTTTAACAAAATGTTAATATAATTGCCCGCCTGAATGATTACCTTAAATGCATAGCTATGCATCAGCAGAGAATAGTAGTTTTGAACCCAGTTACGTTTATCGGTAGACTCAAGCAGTCATCATTTGCTCGCTTGGTCGCAGCTATCGCCTTTCCCCTTATGATCAGCGGTTGCCAACTCAACAGCACCCCACAAACATCACGGGATTACCTTGAGGTCACCCCAACCCAACTTAGCAAATACTGGGTAATTCAAGACAACACGCTCAATTGGCAAGACCTGCTTAATTATCAATCTAATCAGCAGCAGCTCAATATACGTTTTAGCATTAATCAGGCGGGGCAACTGGTCGATCTCGACATAGACCATGAACAGCTGGCGATGACTGCACAACAAAAAGAGCTTTTGCTGGCGAGGTTTAGCGAACAGAGGTTTAATGCCACCGTCGATAATAAAACCGCGCAGCCGGTTAGAGTGTCCGCGACCGTAGTGTTCAATTAAAAAAGTGTTCAATTAAAAAAGGCGCCTAATAGGCGCCCTTTTTATATCAAACTCAAGAGTTAGGCGCGACGCGCTCAACCTTTTGCATCCATCCTTCGGGGCCTTGACGCTTACCCTTTTGAATGTCCGTCAGAACCTGATAAATGCGGCGAGTATGTTCACCCACCTCTCCAGAGCCTACCGTTAGCACCCGACGATCTTCAAAAATATAGGAACCCACCGGCGATACCACAGCAGCGGTCCCGAATCCACCAGCTTCAATAATCTCTCCCGACTCGATATCGGCAATAAACTGCTCTAACATCACTGTCTCTTGACGCACGGTGCAACCCAGCTCCTTCTCTAACTCCATGATGGATTGAGAGGTAATGGACTTCAAAATCGTATCGGTAAACTTAGGAATGATAATGGTGCCATCTTTAAGCACGTGGAAGTGGTTCATTGCCCCCACCTCTTCTATCTGCTTGTTATTGGCATCCAGATACAACACCTGGGCCGCGCCATATTCGGCAGCCGCCTTACCTGCTTTAAGCGACGCAGCATAGTTACCCGCCGCCTTAGATGCACCCGTGCCGCCAGACACGGCGCGATGAAAACGCTCGGTGATCAACAAACGGATCGCTTTATCGAAACCATCTGCATAATAGGCGCCACTCGGGCTTAACATGACACAGAAGGTATACTGCTTGCTTGGGCTTACCGACAGCCTATCTTCGGTGGCAAACACAAAGGGACGAATATAGAGACAGGCGCCCTCTTGCATGGGGAACCACAACCTATCGACATCGATTAAGGCATTAATACCGGCCAGCTGCATCGCTTCTGGCACCTCAGGAATACACAACACCTCGCCACTACAGTTGAGGCGCTCGGCATTTTTCTTTAAGCGGAAGGTGTAGATCTCACCGTCGTCATGCATAAAGGCCTTGGCGCCTTCAAATATTGACTGACCATAATGCAGTGCCATTGCACCGGGCGCCATCTCAAAAGGCCCGTAAGGTACAATTCTCGGATCTCGCCACTCCCCATCGCGGTAATCCATCAAAAACATATGATCAGTTCTCAGATTGCCAAAGCCCACATTGGTTTCCGGCTCAAACTGTTCTGTACGGCGTTCAGACGCAGGTTTTAAGTTATAGTTTATTTGCATTTCATACCACCTTGAAGACTGATCTAGCAGACTATGTATGACCTGCTTGAAAGTCAAGCCATAGGCGGGGTAGCAGCAAATTCTTCATCTGACTCGCAGTACAGATTTTTAGACAGAGAAGGCCTGATGCACTGGGGTGTTATCTCTTCATTCCGACGAGGCTAACTCACCACAGTGATGACAATTTTGGCCCAACCCTCGAGCCTATCGAGGGCTTTTTATTGGTAGGATTGTCTGACGCAGGTGGGTTTATCTTTCAAATTCACACTAGATAAGGCGCTACAGGCCGCACAGGTCATGTGGTCTCGATAATGTTGATCGAAAAACACTTTGGTTCTTGCCTCGAGACTGTCGAACAACTCTGGCGTTAATGGTTTATCCCACTTGTACAACCCCATCAGCTTAGCCAGATGGCGATAACAGGTTTCACGCCGATTAGAGAGATACTCTGGCGCAATGAGCTGACTCTCAAACTGAGTTAATGACCCCGTTAGATAGAAGGTGAGTCCCTGCACCAGCTCTTTGATTTGCAGTGGCGTCGCCTGCAACTCCCCTTGCTCGACGGCGGCATGAAGCGAATCGGTAAACCAGCCCCAAAACGCATTGATACGTTTCTTAAAACGCTCCACCTTCTCATCGCTGGCAAGTTGCCACACCATGGTATTTACGGAGACGGATCTCAGGGTAAAGAAACTCTTGCTGCGACTAATGGTTTCAAAGGTGAACAGAACGGGCAGCAACACCTTTTCCTGTTCGGTTAACTCTGGATGCTTGTCGATGAAAATAGGCAAGTGATTCGAGGTCGCACTGCGCAAAAACAGGCAAACCAGGACATCCTCTTTACGTTCGAAAAACTTATACAGGGTTCCGGTGGAACATCCCACCTCTTTAGCCAACTGTGAGAACTTAAATGATACGACACCCTGTGACTCGATTAGCTGCTCTGCGGCATCTAATATCTGATTACAACGCATCATAGGCAAGGTTTCAGTCGGACACTTCATCATTTAACCCTCATCTTGAAAGAGGCGAGAGTATGCGCTCATTTTGACTTCGAGTAACAGCGATTGCTGATTTAATCGGGATAAACCTCACGCAATACGGCCTTTATTGCACCGCTTTGTGAATCACGTCAAACAAACATTCGCACAATAAAATTCACCGCACACACATTCGCGGTAACATTCGCCGTAACATTCAGGACCAACCGAAACATTTCGGAAAACTTATTCGAGACATGGTTCACGAATAAGTTTGCCACCCAAGAAATGGCGTGACTTAGTTCAACTTTACCCCTTCACAGAACCTCTATCTTTGTTGGCATAAAGAGACAGAGGACACTTATAGATGCACAACAGAAGAAACTTTTTAAAGCTTAGTGCGGGTGCTGCCATCGGCGGTATGACTGCCGCTTTGCCAAGCACCAGCTTAGCCAACGAGTGCCAAGAGATTAAATGGGACGAGTCTCATGATGTCATCGTGGTTGGCTCCGGCTTTGCCGGACTATCAGCCGCGCTCAATACCAAGCGCCAAGGCGTTAAATCCGTATTAGTACTCGAAAAAATGCAGGTCATCGGTGGCAACTCGGCGATCAACGGCGGCTGGTTAGCTATCCCCAAGAACCCCATTCAGCTGGCCCAAGGCATCAAAGATGACTCACCAGAAGAGCTGGTCAAAGATCAGATCATCTCGGGTCGTGGTATGCAAAACGAGGCGGCACTGCGCCAGATCGCCAATAGAGCCTTAGACGCCTACGAGCTGTGTATCGACACGGGCGTTAAATTCCGCGAAGGCTTTAACATTCAGGTCGGCGGCCACAATAAGGCCCGCGCCATACGGACACAGCACGGCACGGGCGGCGATATCACCACCAAGCTGTATGAGGCGGGGGTAAAAGAGGGGGTGGAATACCGCCTGCAACATTACATCGAAGATTTCATCATGGAAGGTCAGGAGATCATCGGCGTCAAGGTGCGTAAGAACTACCGCTTCCCTGATATCACCACAGGCAGCACGATTTACATCAAGGCTAACAAGGCGGTCATCCTGGCCAATGGTGGCTTTGCCCGCAACATGAAGCTGCGCGAAATGGTCGATCCTTCACTGGACCCCACACTAGATTGCACCAATGCCCTAGGCGCCACCGGCGAGGTCACTCTTACCGCTATGGCACACGGCGCACTACCCGTGCACATGAACCTGATTCAAACAGGTCACTGGGGCTCTCCTGATGAGGGCGGGTTTGGCTGGTCAAACGCCCTACTCTCTATCGGCTGGCACCAAGGCGCCGCCATTAGTGTTCTCAATGGTAAACGTTTTATGGATGAGCGTGCAGATCGCAAGACCTGCTCCGAAGCCATCATGAAAAACCGTTATCCAGACAACAGCCCAGCCTACCCAATAGTGTTGTTCAACTACGAGAAATACAAAGACGATGACCGTGTGGTGCGTGCGCTGCGCGACAAGATGGCCTGGAAACTGGACAGCCTCGACGAGATCGCCAGCAAGTTTAACATTCCAGCCACCGAGCTAAAACGCACCGTCAACGAATACAACGGCCATGTCAGCGCCCGTAAGGACCCGCTGTTCAACCGTAAGATGGACACGGCCGAAGTCTTAACCGGCCCCTATGTCGTCTCTCGTATCTGGCCAAAAGTGCACTACTGCATGGGTGGCCTGAAAACCGATCTCGGCGCCCGCGTTATCGATGGTCGCTCTATGGCCCCAATCAAGAAACTCTATGCCATAGGCGAAGTGACAGGTGGTATTCATGGCGAAGCCAGACTCAGCTCAACCTCTTGTCTCGAATGTTTGGCGATGGGAATCGTCGTCTCTGAATCCATCAAATCTGACGCGCAGGCATAACCACTATGAACAAATACATTTTAACCCTTTTACTTGGCCTGACACTCACTTCGAGCGCCTACGCTGGTGAACTCGTCAAGATGAAAGGCAAGACCCAAGGGCGCACCAATCACGAATTTATCTATCAAGATGGCTGCCAAAGCTGTCACCAGGGCTCAGGTAAGAAAAACGCCACTGACAGCGCATGTGTCGAGTGTCATGGCGAGATCAACAGCATCCCGGTAGACGAGAGCAAGCTAGCGATCCCTGAGGCGCATCCACATAAGTCGCTGCACTACAACCAAGGTGCAAGCTGCCTGGCCTGCCACGGTGAACATGAGAAGAAGGCGCCAGTCTGCGCCGAATGTCACCGCACCTGGTTTGGTGAGATGTAACAAATTCTGACGTAAATACTTAAAAATACTAATAGGTAATGATGATGAAAAAGACCACTCAATTTATGTTGTCCATGGTCGCCACCGCGATCGCCCTCTCTGCTTCTCCGGCATTTGCCGAGGAGCAAGAAGATGGCATCAATATCGGCGGCGCTGTACGTGTTAACTATGGCTATAAAGACTATAGCGATGCCTCTAAAGACAAAGGCGGCGATCTGACCTTCGATATGGCCGCCATCAAGTTCAACGGCAAGAAAGGCGACTGGGGTCTAGCGGCCGAGTACCGCTTCACCTCAAGCACCGACTACATCAAGTACGGTTATGGCTACTACAACATCGACCCCGACTGGCAATTACAGTTTGGTATCAACAAGGTCCCTTTTGGTAACCGTGACTTCATCTCTAACAGCTGGTGGTTCGGTATTCCTTACTACCTAGGCTTCGAAGACGATCATGATGTAGGTATCAAGGCTGTTTATGAGAAGAACGGCTGGCACACAGACCTAGCCTTCTACAAGAACCCTGAATACGGCCCGACAGAGAACAAACGCTACGCCACCGATCTCTATACGGGTACCATCAATGGCACCGAGTACAACAACGAAGAGACCAACCAGTTCAACGTGCGCCAAACCTATACCCTGGAGCATGAAGGCGGCTCGACCACTTTAGGTGGCTCGGTGCAATACGGTCAGATCTACAACAGCAAGACAGGTAACAATGGCGATCGCTATGCCGCAGCCCTGCACCTGGACAGCAACTACAAGGGCTGGAATCTTCAACTGCAAGCGATGCAGTATGAATATGACGCCGCCGATGCCGTCGATCCTAACAAGATTGGGGTCTCAGTGGTGAGCTGGCAGTATGAGATCGCTTCCAAGGGGCAGGCATACAGTGTCAACATCGCCAAGACCTTCAACACCGACTGGGGTAGTGTGAAGTGCTATAACGACTTCGGCTTGATGACGCCTGACGTTGCCGATACCAGCTATGATGACAGCATGCAAAACGTAACAGGTTGTGCCATCTCAGCAGGCCCTACCTACACTATGGTTGATTTCATCATGGGTAAGAACATGACCTTCTCTACCGCCAACAACGACCATGTAGGATTACCCGAAGTGGGCGACGATTGGGATAAGCGGGTCAACATCAACTTTGGTTACTACTTCTAACCTAGCAACCTAAGTACCCAGCAGAAATCGGCTCGCTCTCACCCGGTTTCTGCCTTTTTTCCCTTTATTGAGATTCGATGCGGCTCCCCAAGCGCTAACGCATTTTAAATCTGGCCCTATCTGATAGGGCTTTTTTCATTTCCCTCTGTATCAATCAACACCAAGACTATGAAAAAATACTTAAGCTGTGCCCTCATCTGCCTCAGTTTCCCAGCCATAACGGCTTACGCCACCAACATTGAAGTGGGTGGATTTCTCAAGGCCAATGCACGCTATGTCGATGGTAATATCGCTTTTCAAGACAGCTGGTCCGGCGGTGGGCAGGTAGTGCAAGCGGCCAAACGTACCCAATTTAGCGCTCAGGAGAGTCGCTTCAATGTCAAACTCAATCATGAGCAGATCTTCGGCTTCGCCGAGATAGACTTTGTTGGCTCGCATCAGGGCAACCCTATCATCTCAAACTCTTATGCCCCCAGACTCAGACACGCCTTTATTCAGTATCAAGGCATTACCGCGGGGCAAACCTGGTCGACATTGGTCAACACCAGCAGCTTTGCCGAAACCGCCGATCTCGGCGGCCCCTTAGTTGGCCAGGCCATGGTCAGACAAGCACAGTTCCGTTTCAGCACCGCCCACTGGCAGTTTGCCCTGGAAAACCCTTACACCTACGGCACCACCAGCCCTGATAACCAAGGGCAAACGCAATGGATAGACACCAGTAATGACTATCTGCCCGATGCTATCATCAGGTATAACCTAGAGGGGGATTGGGGCAACGTTTCACTATCTAGCCTGATCCGCTATCTCGACCCCGACGGCAGCCAACAATGGGGCGGCGGGCTCTCTATGGGGGCCAAACTCTTCACCTATGCGCGAGATGACCTACGCCTGCAACTCCACTATGGCAATCTGGGACGTTATGTAGGCACAGATGCGGCGAAAGATATCTTCAATGGCGAGATAGAGACCTCGCTGTCGGGCATGTTTGCCTACCGCCACTTCTGGACCGATCACAGCCGTTCAACCCTCTTCTATGGACGCACCACCACAGAGGTCGAACAGACAGATCGTCACCATTGGGGCATCAATCTGTTTACCGATCTCACGCCTGGACTCAGTGTTGGCATCGAACTAGGGCGATATGAAATAGAGGATGCCTCCAGCGAGGCGGCCGGCCAGCGCCCGCAAGGCGCCTCCAATTACGCTCAGTTAAGCATGCAATTTTCACTGTAAGAGGCGCGATAGGTAAGATTATTCGCGAGCCAAGTCACGAATAAGTTTGCTGTTAAAAAAGTGACGTGATCTATTTCACCTTTACAACAATCTAATCACTTTATCGTTAGTCCATACACAAGTTTACACCCAAAATAACGTGGCCAAAGGCCGCAGAAAATAGGACAGGAATGATGAAATTAAAAATGCTTTTAGGTGTTGCCGCACTGGCTTCAACCACAGCCGTGGCCCAAGGCCCACAGTGCAACCATGCGCAGCTGCCATTTCAGCAGATGACGCCGGTGCCTTACGACAGCACACCTTACTCACCGCAAGACACTATGCCTGAGCAGTGCAGTAACCCTGAAGTTGAGGCCTATATTGCGGATTGGGAAGCGGGCAAGATCGACTTCACAACCATCCAGGCCAACGACAGCATCGCCGCCGATCAGCGTTTCTGTAAGACCTTAGATGACGACGGCAACATTTCAGAAGTCAAAGACTGTGATCGTACTAAGTCACCCGTTGGTTACATCTGGAAAGAGCTATCTGACAGCCCAGTCGTGATAGGCATTACCGATGGCGGCAAGTCTGACCATGCGCCACACTTCCACGGCCAACCAGAATGTTACTATGTGGTCAACGGCGAAGGACAAACTCTGGCGGACAACCAGTTTAAGAAGCTGGGTACTGGCCAATACTTCTATATTCCAGGTGCCACCATCCACAACACGCCTATCATGTCTGAAAAAGGCCTTGGCGTGATCTACTGGTACCCTAAAAACGCCCACTTCGACGGCTTCAAATACTACTGGCGTAAAGACGTGAAAAACCTACGTGTTGCCGAAGAAGCCTTCGACCGCGTAGATGCCATCCGTAAGCGCGACCTAAACTTAGGCCCCTACGGCACCAACGAAGCCTTCTTCAAGAAATAATCTAGGCCTCTCAAACTAAAAAAGCGGAACCCCAGGTTCCGCTTTTTGCTATCCAGTCTTAACCTTCTGGGGAGATCCCCTTGAAATCCTCCGGATCGCCAATCTTGGCAAAGCTAAAGGTATTGGGGGCGATATATCGTTCAAGCTCGATATCCAGCATTAGAGTCTGATCGCCGCTCAGCAGCTCACTCAACTGGTTAGGTTCACAGCGAAACTCGGCGCATTTGTAATAGCTAAAGCCCTCATTAGGGCGAGGAACCAGCTTAAGCCCCAGCTTACCAGCGCGAAGCTTAGTTAACTTGCTAGCCTCCAAGTAAAAGGTGATCACATTGCCATTGACGCTGTTGCGCTGTTTATCCGCCACCAGCCCCTTAGGTAAGCGTGATGCATGATACTCGTCACCTGCCAGCAGATAACAATCAAAATCTGTCACTCTATGGCCTAGGTGATCATTAACCCGCACCACCAGCATGCTAAAGCGCTTCTTGCGCTTGGCAGATACAACAGCCATCTCCTCACGCAACTGCCGATAACCCTGGGTGTCATTTACCGCCAAACAGGCCAAAATCGCACCGACCACAGGCTTATTTTTACCGTTACGCAGTGTCACAGAATTCATGATCCCAAACTTGCGATGGCTATGGCTTGCCTTAGGAATAATCGCCAAGGCGCAGGCCTCACGAGGTTGAATCACCTGAGTCAACGCCAGTGTTTCAGCGCACTCACCGTCAAAGCTCTCGCACTGCATGCCAGCTTGCTGCTCCAGCTTAGCGTGAACAAAGTTCATGTTAGCAGCGCACACTCTTACCACACCGTCCGAGCCAGGCTCACCTGTGTAGCTGTTCATATAATCATAAAGTGCACTGTCTATCGTCTCGCCGGTGAGAACAAAGGGATAGACGCCAGCCGCCAACCAGTCCTGTTGCTGCCAAATGAGGTTAAGTTCATGCTGGCCATCGCTGCCCAACTCCAGCCAGTCCAGCACACGCTGACCCGGCTCGACACCATCGAACCAAGCCTTTAACCGACTCACTCTAGATTTTCCCAGCTGCGCTAGGGCCGAGCCATGATTGGCTGGCGCCAGCATGATCAGATGTTGTAGCGGGACCGCCGAAACATCATCCAGGTAATAGCGACACAACCAATGGCGTATCAGCGGCCCACCGGTCGAGTGAGTGATCACAGAGAAAGGTTCATCACCCAGCTCGGCGCGGCGGGCCGCCTCGAAGGCTATGCTCAAATCTTCCAGCGTCACCGCATCGTTGAAGCTGATATAACGCCCAAGATAAATGTGTTGGATATCCAGGGCTAATCCTGGTGGCGCTTCACGATGCAACACCTGAGGTAACTCGCCGTAGGTTTGTGTACTGGTGACACTCCATCCATGTACAAACACCAGTTTCATCAATTTACTCCTTTATCAAACAAGGCTCACGTGAGTGAATAACCCAATTAAGTCACACAAACAACTTAGCTATTGGTCAAACAAACGCAAACTAACCTGCAGATTTCATTCAGTTTTGGTTCAGTAAGGCTAACTTACTATGCCCTCAACAAAAACAACACACCTACAAAAAGAGAGCATATTATGACTAAGAAGACATTAGCAATCGCCACCATTATCACCTCAGCATTATCAGCACCAACGATGGCGGCAGATTGGTTCATCGGTGGCAGTATTGGTTCACAGGAAAACAATTACAAGGCAAAGATCACCGAAGCCGTCGACCCTGAATTCAACAATGGCTCCTACAAAGATTCAGATAACGACGCCATCTATGGACTACGTGGCGGGGCTTACCTGAATGACAACAACCGCGTATACGGTACTTACTCGTACAATTCAGACGACTTCGCTGAGCAACAGAGCCTTTTACTCTCTTACGACTACCTGGTCGGCCTGGATGCCAACAATAAGTTCAACTGGTTTATCGGTGCGACGGCTGGTGTGAACCACGAGAGTCCAGACACAGATCTGCTGGAGTCTAAGAATCGCTTCGTATGGGGTGGTCAAACAGGTTTCATGTACAAGATTAACGACAGCGTGAACGCAGAGATCGGCTATCGTTACCTGAAGCAGGACTATGAGCGAAGCTTCGCCTCAGACGCTGGCGACAAGGCATCTTTCTCACTCGACGACAGCCAACAGGTTTACCTGTCTGTAGACTACCGCTTCTAAGTCGAGTCATTAGCAGAAAGCCCCGTAAGGGGCTTTTTTATTGGGCATCTTCCTCCGCTTGTGTCACCTTGCTCTACAACTCAGGCCAATTAAATTCAAATAGGCTAAGATGCGAATAGAGTCGGCCAACAAGGAAACGCTATGCCCCCCTATAGGATCATCAACTGCCATGCCCACGACTATCTGGAACTTGCCTGCATGCGAGGCTATCCGTTACTGATTGAGACGACACAAGGTGATATCCAGAGCGTGGCAATCAACCTGATCACTTTGGCGGATAAAACGGAATATTTGGTGGTAAGCAATGGTTCGCAGGAGCAACAGATCAGGCTAGATCAGATCCTGGCAATCACGCCGTTGTCGCAACCTGCGGAGTTTGGTCGAGTTCTAATGACTCCCCAAGATAAGTAGGCTTGAAAGCCGCTTTGTCAGTCAAAAGTCGCGACAGATACAGCAAAGTGACCGCGGCCGATGGAATAAACAATCTTTAATCCATTTATAGACGGATTTTTAGACATTTAACACGAATTAGCTATTCACTCAGATAGCCGCACTGATAGAATCGAACCACCATCCAGAAACTATTAGGACCTCCCGATGAGCCTTGAACTACTGTCCAAGCTGGAAACAAAAATCCAAGCGGCACTCGAAACCATTGAGCTACTAAAAATGGAGCTTGAGGAAGAGAAGCAGAAGAACCACACCCTGAGCGAACAAAACCAACAACTCAGCCAAGACCTCAACTCTTGGAACGAAAAAGTCACCGGACTTGTTGGTTTGCTTAACGACGAAGTCAGTGAGTAGTTCTCACGTGAAGCGAAGATCTAAGCCATCTTCGCTTCGTTATGTTGATTTTCGATTAACTCATTCAATTCAATAATGGCGCGTTTTACCTGAGGCAGACTCTGACGCGGCAGCAAAAATTTTCCTTTCTCAAACTCCAATCGTCCCAAATCCTTCACCCAGATCACTCCAGACACAAAGATACGGGCATGTTTGACAATTAATTTCGGTGCGTAGACAGGAAAAACTCTCATGAGACCTCCAAGCAAGACTCTGCGTTCTTATTTTTATACTTAACTTCGACAGGATTTTTACCATGTTAGTTTCAATTTTTTGAGCATTTTTTTAGAGAAGCTTGAGCTAGATGCCATAGAACTAAAATTTTGTGTTGTCTATCAGACTAATAGATTAGAACAATAAAAAATTGTCACTTGCCAAATTTTTGACACCCTGTTAGATTGAAACTGTTACTCAGGGTAAATAGAGCTTTATAGCTCGATAACCGTATTTCCATAGCGACCGGAAATACGGTTTTTTTTATTTTGGGCAACAAAAAGGGGCGCTAGGCCCCTTTCGATAACAAGTTGACGATTATTTTAAGCTAGTCAGGTAGTAAGCGATCTGCAGCAATTCGTCGTAAGACTTAATCGCACCCGTTTCAACACGGTACTTACCATTCACAACCAAAGCCGGTACGCCAGACAGTTTGGCATTCTCGGTAGCACGCTTCATCTGCGCCATCTGTGCACTCACCATAAATGAGTTCGCCGCAGCATCAAAATCCTTACCATCTATGCCATTGGCAATAAACAGTTTGCGAATATCGTCGCGGCTAGTGAAGCGTTGCTTCTTATCGTGAATCGCAGAGAAGAGAGCATGTTCCATCTTATCTTCTACCTTCAGCTGGTGAGCCACTGCGAAGGCACGAGACATCTCAGGCCCCATTTCACGGCCGATAAACTCTACGTGATTCTGCTTAAAGACCACGCCTTCAGGCAGGTTAGCCTTTATCTGTGGTACCTGAACCTTGGCGAAGTTGTAACAATGTGGACAGTAGAAAGAGAAAAACTCTGCGATCTCTGGCTTGGCAGTTGCCGGGCCTTCATTGATCACTGTGTAGTGAACTCCCTCTTTGTAGTCGGCGGCCAACGCGGCCATAGGGGCAACCAAGAGTGCCAGTGCTACCAATAACGCTTTCTTCATTATGCTTCCTTCTCAGTGCCTAAGCACTACTATGACAATAAGATTGAACATACCTTAAAGTGGTTTGGAGTCCACCTCAAGGGGATAAGTTCATTTTTCTGTTACAAAAACTACGACGCAATTCCCGTTAATTAATAGGGGATCAGGCTGATCGATGGTTCATCTAATTTCGCCAACTGCTCCTTAAACGCCAAGATCTGCTGCTCCCAATATTTCTCCTCACCATACCAGGGGAAGTTCATTGGAAAGGCTGGATCTTGCCAGCGACGACTGAGCCAGGCGTTGTAATGCAACATGCGCATCGCCCGCAATGGCTCAATGAGATGCAACTGGCGATTATCGAAGTCGCAAAACTCCTCGTAAGCCTCAAGCAACACCTCTAACTGCAAGGTCTGCTGCGCACGATCCCCTGCTAACATCATCCAGATATCCTGCACTGCAGGCCCCATCTTGGCATCGTCGAGATCCACAAATCCAGGGCCATCGGGTGTCCACAAAATATTACTGGGGTGCAGATCCCCATGCAGACGAATCGCCTCGGTGGGATATTGATGCCACAAGGATTTCGCCTTGGCTAGCACCTGCTCCACTATGGTGAAATAAGCCGTTTCCAGGCTGGCGGGCACATGTTGAGATGCCTTAAGCCAGGCAAGAGATTCATCCCCCAACAAGGTCGGAGACAGGGTTTCGCGATAGGTAAATGGTCGCTGCTTGGCGAGAAGATGTATACGGCCGATGAAATGCCCCACCTCCTCAAGCTGCGTCAGGTTATCGACTTCAAAGGCCCGCCCGCCCATAGAGGGGAATAGCGCAAACCTGTATCCCTGATAATCATGCAGAGAGCGCCCCTCGATAAGCACGGGCGACGCCACAGGGATCTCCTGAGCCTGTAACTCGGCGCAAAAATCATGCTCCTCCTGGATCTGTTCATTGCTCCAACGCTCTGGGCGATAAAACTTAACCACATAACGTCGACCGAGATCGCAGCGAAACTGGTAAACACGATTCTCATAACTGTTGAGCGCCAGCAGGCCTGTTTCAGGATAGATGCCCACGGATTCGATAGCGTCCATGATCAGATCAGGCGTTAACGCCTGAAAATGAAAGCCTGCGCCTTGCCGAGTGTCATTCATTGCTGTGACTCCAATAGTGTGGCCAGATAAACCAGCACCTCGACCTCATCGTCGCGCTCGACCGACAACCAGCAAACATCGCCGTAAAATTCATAGTTAAGCTGCAATAGGCTGCCCTCGAAATCCAGTAGCCATTGATGCCTGTCGGCGCCCCAATGGCGTTCTATCACTCGGCAATCGAGCGCCTTGACCAGCGCCTCGGCAAACAGCTCAAAACGGTCAAAATCGATTTCGGCAACAATCGACAGACTCTTCGCCTGCGGATCGACGCTGATGGTGCTGATCTTCATCTCTTGATTCATCACTTTACCTAGGGTTACCCCATTCTCTTAACGCTTATTCATTTCATCAGGCTAACTGCTGCAGGACATGATCAGCCCCTGGCCCCACTCGGGTGGCCGCTTGGCAAAGTCTTCTTTATCAGGCTGCTCATCGAAGGGGCGGGTCAGTAATTGGTGCAGTTCTGTCAGCGGCTGAGTATTGCCCTCTTCACAGGCGATAATCGCCTCCTGAGCCAGATAATTCCGCAGCACATACTTAGGGTTAACTTGTGCCCTCGCCGCTTGCCAGTTGGCTACATCGCTCACCTTGCCCAAGCGGTCTTGATAGTTGCGATACCAGGCGTCAAAACCCGCCAGATCGACAAAGTCATCCCTGAGCGAAGAAAACTGACTGCTCGGGTCCAACTGGGCAAAGCGGCGCCAAGTATTGGTGTGATCCAGGCGATTGGCTTCCATCAACTGAGTAAAGGCGCCAATCAGCTTAAGATCTGCGTCATCTTGCTCGCTGCTCGCCGCTTCTGCCGAGCCAATCCCCAATTTGCCGCGCATCAAGACCAGATATGCCTGCACCAAATGGTGCTGGTATGTATTCAAGGCGGCAATTAAGTCATCGGAGGCGATCAGAGGCACGACCGCCTGAGCCAGACGCTGCAGGTTCCACAGGCCGATACCCGGCTGCTGGCCGAAGGCATACCGACCATCGGGATCTGAATGGTTACAGATGAAGTCCTCCTCGAAGGTATCGAGAAAGGCGAAGGGGCCAAAGTCGAAGCTATCGCCGAGTATCGACATGTTATCGGTATTCATCACCCCATGGGCAAAACCTATGGCCTGCCAGTGGGCAATCAACTTAGCCGTATCGGCGACGACCCGGTTAAACCAGGCTATATAACCGGCCTGATCACAGCTTAAACCGGGATAATGTTGGGTCAGGGTAAAGTCGAGCAACTGCTTGAGCTTCTCTTTACTGCCCTGTTCACTATGACAAAAATATTCGAAATGGCCGAAACGAATATGACTCTTAGCCAGACGCACGGTTATCGCCGCTGATTCCTGGGTTTCTCGCCATACCGGCAGATCTGAGCCTATGACCGCTAAGGCACGAGTGGTAGGAATATTGAGATGGTGCAGCGCCTCGGACACCAAAAACTCCCGCACCGCACTGCGCATCACGGCGCGGCCATCACCATGGCGAGAATAGGGCGTCATACCCGCCCCTTTTAGGGCGACGTCCCAATAGCCCTGCGGCCCCTCGGCTTCGCCGAGAATAATAGAGCGGCCATCGCCCAGTTGCGGCGAATACCCACCAAACTGATGTCCGCTGTAGACTTGGGCGTAATAACTCGCCCCGTCAATGGCTTGGTTTCCGGCGAGCCCTTGCAGTAGCTGCTCATCGGGCTGGTCGAGACCGATGAGCTTGGCAGCATCTTGGCTCCAGGCCAACCACTGAGGTCGCGGTAAGCCCTGGGGCGTCACCCGAGAATAGAAACCATTGAGCTGGTCGACATAATCTTGTTTAAACTTCATTGGCTTGCCCCTAGATTTCACTGGCTTACCAAAGTTTCCATGCGCTGACAGCTAAGCTGACCGTCATCTTTTACCTCGCAGAGGTAACCACATTTATAACGTCCATTGCCAGTTTGACTCAATTTAACCATACCCGCCCCCTTTGCCAGACACTGGTCGAGTTGCTGATAGTAACCGGCGATATGCTTATCCAAGCTATCTGCGTTCTGCGAAACCGTCTGCTGGGCATCGCTCTTCGCATCCGGATAGTAAAACAGTGTCCACTGTGGCACTTCAGTACACGCCGTTACCGTTAATAGTAACGCCACACTCACTATAAAGCTGCGCATTTTGATCTCCTGTTCACCACAGATTACCGAGCTATGGAGCGTCATCGACGCCCATCTCATAAAGAGATAAATGTTCCAGACATAACGCCATTTCCTTTCTATCCATGGGACTCTTGTCAGTCATCCTGCGGATAGGGCATAAATGTTCCGGACATAAAAAAGGCGACACTCAGTTCGCCTCTTTAAGTTTATCTTGACTAGTTTACACGGCTATTGGCCGAGATGCAGTAGATTACTGCTGCGCATTAAATCAGGACTGCGCCTTGGCCTTAGCCTTCTCGATACGGGTAATACGCCCTTCGAAGCCAGTCACAGTGCCGTCGGTCAATTCATAACTGATGGCGGTCTGGCAGACTTTGATGGCGCCATCAAAGTCACCACAGTCGTTTAGCAGAGTGGCTAGGTGCATAAAGCCAACGCCTTTCTCCTGCTCAGGAGCGGGCAAGGCCGCAAACAGTGATTGATAGTAGGGTGACAGGGCTGCACCATATTCACGGTATTCCTCTTGCTTACGCTGCTTATAGCATTCGGCGATCGCCTGTAACAGCGCCACATGCTTGCCTTCAGCCTCAGGTTCGGAGCGATATTGAGCCAGTGAAGCCGTCAGCTTATCGTTGGCCCAAGACTCATCAGTCACCGCCAGCATCTTGAAGGCTGGCTCTGGCTCTGGCTCTGGCTCTGGCTCTGGCTCTGGCTCTGGCTCTGGCTCTGGCTCTGGCTCTGGCTCTGGCTCTGGCTCTGCAGCAGCCTGCTCGGGGGCTTTTTCTACCTCAAGCGGCGCATCGGCTGGCTTCACCTCTTTGACAGCCTCTTCAACTGTTTCTTCGACGGTCTGGGCAACTTCTGCCTTTTCGGCAGATTCGAAGGTGATCCCCTCATCAGCTGGCGTCGAAACAACTTTCTCCGCTGCCTGGCTCGGCACATCTACCGCTTCGCCCGATACTATCTTCTCAACCGGCTTCTGGGTTGCTTGTTGCTCTTCTTGTGCCAATCGCTGTGCTCGTTTGTACAAAAACACACCCACTGCTACCAGCAAAATAATGGCTATATATTTCATTATCATCCACCGTTGATTATTCGTGCCCAGTATCAGGCATTTTCATATCGTAAATTTGTCTAGATAGTAACCGATATTATTAGTCGATTCTCTTGCTATAAATCAAATATTTATACCTCTTTTTCCCTCGGGTATCAAAAAGAGCGCCCAAAATCATGCTTAGGGGGTAAAAATAGCGGTTCATCCCTCATCCTTCCGGGGCAATTACGCCAGATAAAAGCACTATTTTGTGCGCATCTTCATAATTTCGAGCACAGCTTTTGTGTTCCATAACGCCTCGGGCTAGGCTAGCTATAACCCAGTAAAGAAGTCGGATATTGTATGAGCCAAGAGATTCTAAGTGGTAAGTTACTGCGAGAGTTTAAAACGATCGCTGCTATGGTACATATCTATTGCAAGGATCATTGCGAGGCAAAGGGCGATGTCGCCAACTGCCCAGAATGCAGTGAATTTCTCGATTATGCTCACACCCGGCTAGACCGCTGCCCCTACGGCCAAGACAAACCCACCTGCAACAAATGCCCCGTGCATTGCTATAAGCCAGAGCCCAAGGCTAAGGCACGTGAGATCATGATCTATTCAGGTCCACGCATGCTGCTGCCCCACCCTATTATGGCCATTCGCCATCTCTGGGCAGAGCGCGGCCCAGTACCGGGCAAGCCACCCGCGGCCGCATCGAATCGTCATCAGCGTCTGGCCAAAGAACAAAAATCGGTCTCTTAAGGTAGGAGTGATAACCCAAGGTTAACCCGTTATTTCCAAGCCGGCATCAGCGGCTTAACCCCAGGCATTTTTTCACGTTAAACCTGGGCGACAGACTTGCCTATAAAGCTGTTTTACGTCGACAATGAGCAGCATGAACACACTCTCGCACGGCTTGTTATTTGAAGGATACTGGTGGCTCTCCCTATTAGGCGGCCTGCATTGTATCGGTCTTGCCCTGTATCTACGTTATCTGTATCACGACCGAAATGACAACCATAAGCTGCTCGGCGCCATCTTTAGCTTACTCGCCCTCTATTTTCTGACCGGCCTACTCAACAAAGAAAACTCACCAGTGCCATTAGAGCTACTGTTTGTCTTGATCATCCCGGCCTATTTTCTGTTGATGCCCATGCTTTATCTTTATTGCTATCGCAGCCTGCATGATGTCAAACGGCCTATCGGTATGTCGCAACACTTCCTACCTGCCTTCGCCCTGGTCGTCTTGATAGGCCTGAGCATGCTGTTTAGTGACCAGATGCGCCACATCCTCTTGATGCAAGATCTCATACTGCTCAACCATGTCACCTTACTCGGGTCGCTACTGCCCGTGCTGCTTATCTTACAGACCTGCTTCTATTTCTTTGCCATCGTAAGATTATTGCGACAATTTAGAGGCCGGGCACACAGGCTCCATCAAGACAGTCTCAAAGACATTAAATTCAGGTGGCTACTGGCCCTTACCCTCGCCTTGTTGACCAACTGGTTAATGCGCATGGGCTTAGTCATACTGCCCTACCTGCTGGGCGATAAGGTGAGCCTGGCAGCGCAGGCAAGTACCCGCCTATTTCTGCTGCTCAGTCTCTATCTACTGGCCCTCTATGGCC
Source organism: Shewanella marisflavi (assembly GCF_002215585.1). NCBI lineage: Bacteria > Pseudomonadati > Pseudomonadota > Gammaproteobacteria > Alteromonadales > Shewanellaceae > Shewanella > Shewanella marisflavi. The sequence goes on along the minus strand of NZ_CP022272.1, from coordinate 255,274 downwards.
TGAAGCAGATCACCATATCAGCCTACCTTAGGGGTCGCCTCTCTCCCGAACTCAAGTCCCAGAATGGCCCTAGCAGCAGTCGTCAACTGCTCGACGCCGAAGAGCTCAACTATCTGCAACAACTGCTGCGATCCGACAAAAAATAATTAACGCAATTTATACCAAAGCGGTTTTGCGTTAATGTATCCGAGCTTAAACACCTCAATAAACAAGAAATACTCAAGCAATCACGACAGAAGGGATCAAGATGGGAAGGGGATATAAACTCACCACACTAGCGGTGATCTGTGCGGGCGCCATGGGGCTAGGAAGCAGCGTTTATGCAGGTGAACGTACTCACCAGATCACCACGGACGACTTTTTTACTATAGGCAACATGGGCAACGTTAAGCTCAGCCCTGACGGCAAACATGCCATCTGGCTGGAGTCCCGCTGGGATAAAGAGCTCGACAAGGCACAAAAAGACCTCTGGCTCATCGATACCAAGTCACGTAAGACCCGTCGCCTGACCTTTACCAACGAGAGCGAGTCCAGCCCTCAGTGGAGTCCTGACGGCAGCTACGTCTACTACCTGGTCAAGCAAACCCGCGAAGAGAACAAAGCCCCCTATAACGGCAAGGCTCAAGTATTTAGAATCGCCGTTAACGGCTCAGAAGCCGTGCCCATCACCAAAGAGGCCGAAGGGGTAAAACAGTTCCAGCTCAGTCAAGATGGTAAGAACCTCTACTTCCTCGCCAACAAGAGCACCACAGACAAAGATATCTGGGCCGATATGCGTGCCAAACATGGTGCACCTAAATATGGTCATGGCAAGGTTACGACTAACCCCCTCTACAAGTTAGATCTCGACCACTACCAGCAGAGCCTGGTTCTGGACGATAACAAGGTAGTATGGGACTTTAGTGTCACCCCTGATGCGAGTCAGATAGCCCGTATCACCACCCAAGATAACGAACTGGTCAACCTCGAGGGCTGGTCGAACATTGAGGTGTACAACACCCAGTCAAAGCAAAACAAGGTATTAGAAGACACCGCCTGGCGTGAAAAGGCGCCTTCACCTTACGGCTGGCTACTAGGCCTGGCATGGCACCAAGATAACCAACGTCTGGCATTTCGTATCGACTTTGATGGCCATCCAGGCAAGCTGTTTGTGGCTGAACCACAAAATGACAAAGCCAAGCCTATCGAGCTTAAAACCAAGGGTGACACCACCTTCAACTCCAGCGATATCCATTGGCGACCTAACAGCGACGAGCTCTGTTACCGCGGTTACGACCACGCCAGGGTAAAACTCTTCTGTAGCGAGATAGATGGTCAATCACAGGGCGACACTCGTACCGTGCTGGCCGGTGATCTGGTGATGGGCAGCTATAGTTTCAGCCAAGACGGTACGAAACTGGCCTTCAGCCACAATGGTCTGGAGCATTTCAGCGATCTTTTCATCGCCGACGCCGCCAGCAAGAAGGCCAAATACAAGCGACTGACCAATATCAACCCTCAGGTCGACAGCTGGATTTTGCCAGAGATCTCAGTGGTGAAATGGACGGCGCCAGATGGCAGTCAGGTAGAGGGAATACTGGATCTTCCCGCTGGCTACAAGAAGAGCGACGGCCCTCTGCCGCTGATCGTACAGATCCACGGCGGCCCTACCTCTGCCACGCCGTACGCGCTGCAACACAGATCTTATGGCCGCAGCACTTTTACCGCCAACGGCTGGGCACTCCTGTCACCCAACTATCGTGGCTCCACCGGCTATGGTGACAAGTTCCTCACGGATCTCGTTGGCCATGAGCATGAGATTGAAGTGGCCGACATCATGGCCGGTGTCGATCACCTGATCAAGCAAGGCATTGCCGATGGCGACAAGATGGCGGTAATGGGCTGGAGCAACGGCGGCTACCTCACCAACGCCCTTATCAGCACCACCAACCGCTTTAAGGCCGCCAGCTCCGGCGCCGGCGTGTTCGACCAGCGTTTGCAGTGGATGCTTGAGGACACCCCAGGCCATGTGATCAACTTTATGCAGGGACTGCCCTGGGAGAAACCTGAGGCCTATACCCACGGCTCGTCACTGACCCATGCCGACAAGATCAAGACACCGACCCTGATCCACATAGGCGAGAACGATCAGCGTGTGCCTGTTGGACATGCTCAAGGCCTCTATCGTGCCCTAAAGCACTACCTGGATGTACCGGTCGAACTCGTGGTGTATCCGGGCGAAGGCCATGGGCTGAGCAAATACCAGCACAGACAGGCCAAGATGGACTGGGACAAGCAATGGTTTGAGCACTATGTTCTGGGTAAAAGCCTCAACGAGACAAAGTAAACTTAACCAGAGCTGACACAAAACAAGAAAGCGCCAATTTTGGCGCTTTTTTCATCAACTTCCATTTTCAATCCTCCTTAAGGCAGACTATGCTAAAGCCATCGAGATCAATGGAGGTCATCATGCAAAAGTATCTGTCTACCTTAATTTTAAGTTGTTGTGTTGCTTTGGGATTACTGACATCCCCCATGACACTCGCCGCCGACAGCTACGCTGAGGCGATCGCCAACTTCAAAAAAGCTCCCGACACTCAGAGTTTCTTTAACACAGCCTATGGTTACGCCATCTTTCCCACCGTCGGTAAGGGCGGTATAGGTATAGGTGCAGCCTACGGTAAGGGCCGGGTCTATAAGGGGGGCGTTCACACTGGCGACTCCAGCCTGTCACAACTTTCCATCGGTTTTCAGCTAGGTGGCCAGGCCTATAGCGAGATCATCTTCTTCAAAGATGCCAAAGCTTATCAAGAGTTCACCAGTGGCAGTTTCGAGTTCGGTGCCAGCGCCTCGGCTGTCGCCATCAATGTCGGCGCCAATGCCCAAGTGGGCACCACGGGTAACTCGGCAGCCGCCGGCAAATCAGGCAGTAACAAGACCGCCAGTGCCGCCTACATCAACGGCATGGCGATTTTCACCGCCGCCAAAGGTGGCCTGATGTATGAGGCCGCGCTCGCAGGGCAATCCTTTACCTTTGACCCCAAATAAGGGGCTATCTGAGAGGGAGTCAGATGGCTCCCTCCTTTCTTCTTTCCCATCTCAGGGTGATTTTCGATAATCGACTTGATAACGAAGATTGTTCTGCGCTTTTCGGAGTGAAGCTTCGACCTGCTTAGGGGTTTATAAAGGGGATTTGAAGCCATAGCTTCATGGTGTATCAATTGCCTGCAGCTTATGCAGCACAAAGCTGCCTAACTGGCCTTTTCAGGAAAGGTCTTGTTAACTGAGCATTAAACTGACTTTGGTATTTGGAAAGTTAGCTTTGAACCATGACTTAATCATGTATTAATTGCCTGCCGCAGGCTTTATGTGCAAACACATTTGTGACACGCTACGAGCACCTCCATGTGAGCTCTACCTCGGCATCCATGCCTCGGAAGGTCACAAATGTGTTTACACCGAGTTATCTGTCTCTTCGATTTAGTCACAATTGGTATCCATGAGCTTGGTTAAGCCAAGTTTTTCGGATAAAAGTGCGTTAGATTTTCCGCTCTAGCAATCATCAAATACAGATTAATGGTTGTATAAATAACGCCCTGTTATTAAGGTGTGAGTAACGCAATTCAAAAGCTACCGCACAGCGCCCTAATCACATTAGCCACCGCACAGTAAAAATGCCACGCGTTACGAATCACTCTTAAGCAATTTGTTAGGCTCTGTGGTCAGTACAGCCTCTTGTTGTGGACTATTATGCTCAGAATCAGCTGAAACATAGATTTGATACGCTCCAATAGCAAAACCACCAATACCGACTAGAAGACCAACAATGGAAATTACGGAGTTTCTTTTTTTCTCTCCTCTAGCTTGGTCCGTATATTCTTGAAGTTGGGAAACAAGCAGCTCTATCATATGTTGATGTTCTGGAGCTTCCTGCCTTATTCGTTCTAATGGTAGCTTTAACTCTGGTGGTATTCCCTCAAATGGTTCGTCTGACTTAAGCTTGTTTGCCCACTCCTCAAGCAAGGTCAAGGATTTACTATCTTCTGTAACTCCGTTTACAACCTCCTGCTTTATTAGGTTATTTAAACTTCGCTTTAAGGAGTTGGGAGACAGCAAAGAGTAACATGATTCGATTGCTTTGATATGTTCCCAGGTTGGCACACCATTTTTAAGTGCATTAGCAATATCTTCTTTTAGCTTACGATCATTCTTAGACTTAATTACATCCACCAAAACAGTCAAAATCTGCCAAAATGCAAAGAGCAGAGCAATCACTAAACTAACTGAGACACCAATTAGCGTAAATATACTTTCGTTCATTATTTTCCTCTAAAGAGCCTAACGCCCGCATTTGCGGCTGGTTTGGAGCGCAGCGGAAAGCCAGTCCGACAACATGCGCTTGTTAGGTTCTGTTTAAATTTGCTTACGTTTAATCCCAGCAATTGCAGTCTGCACCACAGCCACCTGGCATATAGCAGTTGGGATCGACCGGTGGTGAACTTAAATCTTGTGCCTGATAAGGAGCACGCGATGAACCTTCAATCAATTTAGAATTTTCCCAAGAGTAGATCACACCGACATCGCGAATGTTGCAATGATAGCAATACATTTCCCAACTAAAGTTATCATAAAGAAAATCGTGAACACGCTCCCTCATCTCCATTGGGGTTACATAAAACCATTCAGACCGCCTACCCGAAGTTTCATGTGGTATGCACGTGTATAGCCCACTCAAAAATTCTTTTACTGAATCCTCTATTGCAGCCACTTTTTTAGGGTCAATCCCATCTTTTATTTTGAAAGAACAGAATAGAGTATAAAAAGGATTTTGACTTCCGCTTGCCCTTGTTCTCAGCAAGCCTGTAGTTAATCCTATTTTGGCCATGTTTGGGCGGTGAATATCAGTTCCAATATAAATCCAGTTTTCGATTGAATTTTCTTGTCTGATCCTTTCCTGCTCAAGCCACTCCATTTTATAGTCATGTCCAAAAACTTTACCTGCCATTCCAACCTCTAAAAATTTTACCATGCAAGATGCTGACTAGATGCAGGGCACCAAAGAACCTAACGCTTTGCGAAAGGGCAAATGCGAGCCCCGCGAGTATTTGTCCCGCCCGCTGTTTGGGCAAACTTACGCAACTTGTTATACACCATTTACCGATGCGTCCATTCGTATTCCCAACAATAGTGTTTGGAAATTTGCCTAAACATTCCTTCCCAACTAACGTCAGCGCAATTGGAAAGAACTTTGTTTAATTCCTTTAAAGTCTCATCCCAAGAATAATAAGGCAATACAAGGAGATGACCTTTATCGGTCGATTGAGACAGAGATTTTTGTGTTATCACATGGACCTGAAAGTCATTGGTTCCCTTCATTCCTTCTGCTCCAACAGAAATATTTAACCAGAAATCTACTTCCGCTGGATCTTCAAATATCCATTTATCAATAGGATCAAAGTCTGAACAGTCAAAACTTCTGATGACGGGAACGAAATTATTCATTTGGTGTATAACGCTCGCATTTGCGGCTGATTTGGAGCGCAGCGGAAAACCAGTCCGACAAAATGCGCTTGTTAAGCATTACCGCTTGCCGACAATATCAAGAATTTTCCCAAATATCTCCGCTTCATCTTTGTTTAGCTTCTTAGATTCTAGGAGTTCTGTTGTTTGGCCGCCTTCTAATTTCTCAGATGTAGACCTAAATCCGCATTTCTCAATTAGCTCGTATACTTTTAAATCTTCACCACTTGATTTTATCAATTTAACAATGGCCAGCGTTTCCTCTCTGGATCTCTGAAGAGATTCATAATATCGAAATTCATCCATGGCAGATTTATATTGCTTCAGGAAGAATAGCGCAATGAACTCGACAAAGAATAGAATTCCAAAGTTTGGCGCCAATGAAACTAGTAGCTTTGTGGTATCTATATCTCCAGCTAATCTCGTTGTTTGGAGATAGAAGAAAGCAAGTCCAGAAAAAGCAATCAAAACTCCAATTAGCAAGTACACGCCGGATCTAGAATATAGACCTTTCGCCAGTTGTCTTGAGTTTAGAGTTAAGCTTGTAAGGAACTCTTCCGGGGTTTCTGTACTTGTTTTCCTAGATATCAGCGACTCTAGATTTTCCGAATGCTCTTCCCGCTTATTCAATGCTATTTGATCGTGAGCAACCTCACGAGAAATCAACTCCCGTCTTCTGCGCAAAGTCTCCAAAGGAAGCATGTTAAAGATAAGCCGATACAGAACTGGGAAAATCACAACAACTATAGATACCAAAAATTCAAAATATCTAACTTGAATAACTTCAATGGGTTCTGCCCGCCCGATGACCATATCGAATATAGCGCGGCCAGATATGAGAAAACCTATAAACACCCATAGATACAACTCAACCATCCGTCGCCTTACATTCTGATGTCTTTGGAAAGCTATCTCGTCATCAATGTTTTTTGCTTCTTGCTGATCCATTTAAAGTCTCGATTTAGTTTGATGCTTAACATTTTATTAGTGCGCATGCGCGTTTACCTCGTTGGACCAGTGAAAACGCGAAATAAATGGGGTCAGAGTTAACTTTATAAGGGAGTTGATTGGCGTGTGGAGATTGGCTTTTTCATTCCCTGAACGGCGTGGTCGATGTTTGACTCGAGTAGGCCTAGCTCTGTCCTTAAGTGGTGATACTTTAATCTACCTTGTTAGTGGCTATCAACATGTTATGTCAAATATTTGTCTGTTTTTTATAGAAAAATAATAGCTTGTCTTAGGGAGAATTCAGTGAGGTTAAATCGAAGAGACGTTAGATACTCGGTGTAGATACGCCGGTGACCTTCGGTTTCAGGGATGAAACCGCAGAGCGGCCAGGGATGGCACACAGCGTGTCACAGGCGTATCTGCACATAAGCCCACCGCAGGTGATAGGTTGCCATGACGGTACGACCTTCAACTCATATACCAATGACGACAGCGTCAGACGCTACAACAGCAAAAGTGCAATCAAAGCCCCTCGCCGGGCAGGCGATAGGTTTCCATGAAGGTACGACCTTCAACTCATATAGCAATGACGACAGCGCCAGACGTTACAATAGCGAAAGTGCAAACAAAGTCCCCCGCCAGGCAGGCGATAGTTCACAGTGAAGGTTAGACCTTCGAAACCCTATCAAATACCAACTAGGCCAGACACCAAACAAAATGCCCAGCCTTCATTGCAAGGCTACTCGTGCCCCCATGGCGCTGGCGGTAACTCAACTGGCTGAGTCAAATCAAACGTCACCTTAAAGTCACGATTTTCCCGAGTGAGGCGGTAGATAAACTGGGTATCGGTGATCCCCATGTGCCACACATTGGTGATCGATTGGGAGAGACCATTCTGTTTGAAGTTGTCTATAGAATAGGCATCGACAGGGAAAGATTGCAGCTCTGCGCTGCCGCCATCCTGGGTATCGCCACCATACATGGTAACCTTGTCTTCGCTGCCATCTTGATGTCTGTGATCGTGCTTAAGGCGCAGCCCTGTATCCGTCTTAGTGATCACCCAGGTGCGAGAGCGATCCTCACCCACATGAAACGGTACCTTAAGCTCACTGTCGCTGCACTCCCGTACATGCATCACTAAGCGTTTGCCAGAGAAAGCCGAGTCGGCGCTGTTGCCCGCCGTCACCTTGCCCTCAAAGGCCTGGCCACAATGGGCGGCTATCGCATCGAAAAACTGAGTCTGCTCGGTACTAGTGGCCATTGCGGGTGCGGCTAACATTAGGGAAACGCCGGCACCTAAGGATAGGAATATTGATATGGATTTAGCCATTTTATTTTTATGCTCCTTTGGATTGAGTATCCACACTAGCATGAAGAGATAAATTAAAGCTGAATAAAACAGCCCCTAAAGGGCAGGTGATTTACAGGAGACCTATTTAACGACAGGTTAAGATTGGCTTACTTTTTGTCCGCTTGCTCTACTGACATAATAATGGAATCCACTGACCAATGTGCGCGTACACCTGGAATATCTGGACAAGAACTACGACAACCTAAACGATGATCGCGCCGTTACTCTCGGCTTCCGCTATGACTTCAACTTAAACTGGAAAGGCTAACCTTTAGCTGAAACAGATAATAGGACTGTTCAATCGCGATTGAGTCTCAAGTATCAACCACTCCCTGGGGCCTTCAGCCTGAAGGCCTCTTTTAACCTCTCCACCACCAAGCTTGTCAGTATCGCAGCGTCATTAAGGCAATCAACCTGGACAACTAGCTGATCCAGGTGCGGCTGGCGGGCTAATGCAATCGAGCTTTCAATCAGCTGACAATCGAGGCGTCAATCGAACCAGGCGGAGGTCTTCTCCGCCGCCTGGCGCTTCACTTCATCATTCACATACATGCTGACCATGGCTAGCGCGGCAGCTAAGGCGCCGAGATCGTCGGAGAATCCCACCACTGGGGTGAGATCGGGTATGGCATCCAGCGGCATAATAAAATAAGCCAGGGCGCCAAAGATAACCGACTTGGCCCACTTGGGAGTATCAGGCCTCTGCGCCGCGTAGTAGAGGCACAGGGCGTTGTCTATCACCTCACGTCCGGCCTGCTTGGCAAACTGTTTGACCTTACGCCAAAAACCCTCATCGCTGTAACCATCGACCTTGGCCGCGTCATTTGAGTCGCTCATAAGAAGCTCCTGTACAATAAAAAAGGGGAGTCATTAGATACTCCCCTTTTTTCATCGTTTTGACCAGCGGTGCTTTAGCGCTGATGTTTCGGCGTGGTGCCCCAAGCATTCTTCACAGGACGTTTGCCTGGCTTACCTGTGCTAGCTTTGCCGGCTCCGCCTTTACCTGCTGCTCCCGTCGACTTACCCTGAAGCTTAGCATTAGACTTGGTCTTACCTTGGCCATTGCCCTTACGCTCATCGAACTGGTTAGCGCTGAAGCGAGTCACAGCCTTTTTGCCCGCTGGTGTCTTAGCTGTCTTGGCTCGATAGCCCTGACGTTCCTGGCGCGTCTCGGCTGGCACCAAGCAATTCACCCCACCGCCGATAAGATGCTCTTTACCCATCTTGATGAGCGCTTCGCGGATCATTGGCCAACCTGCGGGGTCGTGATAACGCAGTAGCGCCTTGTGCAGCTTACGCTGACGGCCGCCTTTGGGTACTTCGACCGTTTCACTGGTGTGCTTAACGTTTTTCAACGAGTTCAGCTCAGTGTGATAAATCGTCGTGGCGTTCGCCATGGGTGACGGATAGAAGTTCTGCACCTGATCTAGCTTAAACTTCTCTCCCTTAAGCCAAAGCGCCAGGTTGACCATATCCTCATCCGTGGTGCCAGGGTGAGCCGAGATGAAGTAAGGGATCAGATACTGCTTCTTGCCCGCCTCGGCGGAATACTTGTCAAACAGTTCCTTGAACTTGTCGTAGGTCCCCATGCCCGGCTTCATCATCTTGTTTAGCGGGCCCTCTTCGGTATGCTCGGGGGCGATCTTCAAATACCCACCCACATGATGACTGGCCAACTCCTTCACATAACGGGGATCTTCCGTCGCTAAATCGTAACGAACACCTGAGGCGATTAGCACCTTCTTAATGCCCGGCACGTCGCGAGCGGCGCGGTAGAGATCGATCGTCGCCTGATGGTCGGTGTCTAAGTGACCACAGATTGAGGGGAACACACAGGAGAGTCGGCGACAGGTACTCTCGGCCTTCACCGAAGTACAACCCAGTCGGTACATGTTGGCCGTCGGGCCGCCAAGATCCGAGATCACGCCGGTGAAACCTGGCACCTTGTCTTGAATATCTTTGATCTCTTTGATGATCGAATCTTGCGAGCGGCTCTGAATGATGCGGCCCTCATGCTCTGTAATAGAACAGAAAGAACATCCACCGAAACAGCCGCGCATGATGTTGATCGAAGTCTTGATCATGTCATAGGCGGGGATCTTCTCCTTGCCATAGACGGGATGCGGTACACGCTTGTAGGCCAGATCGAACACGCCGTCCATCTCGTCGGTATTGAGCGGCCAGGCCGGAGGGTTGACCCAGATGGCGCGTTCGGCATGGGGCTGAAACAGGGCGCGGGCACAGCCCGGATTCTGCTCCTGATGTAAAATGCGCGAAGCATGGGCATAGAGATACTTGTCGGCGGCAACCTTCTCATAGCTCGGCAGCAAGACATAGGTCTTCTCCCAAGGCTTGGGACGCGGCGGCTGCACTGAAATGGCTTTCGGCGCTTCGTTATCAAACACCTTAACGTCGCTAGGCCCAGAGAGATTTTGACAACCTACATCATCAGCGCCATAAGGGTTAGGAATAGGGTCTATCTTGTGCAGCTGATCTAACTTGCGCGAGTCCATCCCCTTCCAGCCGTAGAGGGGTTCTTTGCGGATCACTGTGGTGCCGCGTACATCGTGTATCTCGCTTATGGGTTCACCGGCAGCGAGGCGATGGGACAGTTCCACCAGCGGACGCTCGGCGTTGCCGTAAACCAAAATATCGGCCTTAGCGTCTAAGATCACCGAGCGGCGCACTTTATCAGACCAGTAGTCATAGTGGGCGATGCGGCGCAGGCTAGCCTCTATGCCGCCAATCACCACAGGCACCTGTTTATAAGCTTCTTTACAGCGCTGGGTATAGACTGTTACGGCGCGGTCAGGGCGCTTACCGCCCACATTACCTGCCGTGTAAGCATCGTCATGACGCAGACGGCGCTCGGCGGTATAGCGGTTGATCATCGAGTCCATGTTACCCGCGGTCACGCCGAAGTAGAGGTTGGGCTTACCCAACTTCATGAAATCCTCTTTGCTCGACCAGTCAGGCTGAGAGATGATGCCGACTCTAAAGCCCTGGGCCTCCAGCATACGGCCGATCACCGCCATGCCGAAGCTGGGATGATCTACATAGGCGTCACCCGTGACGATAATGATGTCACAGCTATCCCAGCCTAGCTTGGCCATCTCCTTACGAGACATGGGCAAGAAGGGAGCCGGTTTTGCATTGCGGCCCAGATACTTAGGATAGGTAAAGAGTGTGGATTCAACCTGCATGTATGATACTGCCTAACTTTCAAACCAAAGAGTAAGTGTAGTCGCCATGCGGCTCGGCGTAACGACCACTAAAAAGGAGGCGGAGTATAACAGTGAAACCTACTTAAGTGTGAACAAAAAAGCAGCAATAACGGCGATTTTCTAGGCGAACATAAAATAAAACAGATTCACCAGCGCCAAAGCAAGGATCACTATCCAACTCAAGAGTACGCCCCAGAAACGACCAAAGTGATAGCCGCCGCGACCCTGTGTCAGGCCGATGGCATGTAGGATACGCGCCACCAGCCATATTGTGCCCGCCCCGTGCAGATAGACGGCTGCCAGGCCGTTAAGTTCGGCCACCAGCAGTAACAAGAGCGCAATTGGGGCATTCTCGATAAGATTGGCGTGTACTCGGTTGGCTAAGCGTAGTTCATCACTGCCACCTGAGCCCAGACCTATCTTGAGTCCGCGCCTTAGGCGCACCACCCGATAGGTGAAAAACACCGCCATGATAGCAGTGAGAGCAATATAAAATCCCGAAACGCTTACCGACATATGATTATCCTTAAATATTTGACCATACAACCCGCATGGCAACTTCCCACGCAAAACTCACTTAACCTAGCACAAAGCTTTCACCGCTGACCAATCAAAAAGCCGTGAGGAGAACAATGAAAAACACCGCAGAATCTTGGCCTTGACACAATTTGTACCGTTAAAAAATTTCCCAAGCCATTAACCTTTTTGGTACAAGATAGGTTAAGATGCGCTCGCTTAAGCATCACCCCCAGTTTTCATCATCATGGACTGTACAATTGGACAACGCAGAGTTTCTTGAAAAACGCAGATTTATCATAAAATTAGGTAAAGCACTGCACAAGTTTGGTACCCCTGCCTACCGCTTAGAGGCTCATCTGCAATCGATATCTAAAGTCTTAGGTATCGAGGGCTACTTTCTGATCTCCCCCACTTCCATGACCTTTGTGTTGCAACATGATACGGATCAGGAATACAACCATATGGCCCGTGTCAGACCGGGCGAACTGGATCTGGGCTCACTGGCACGCACAGATGAACTCGTGGAAGAGGTGCTCTCGGGCAAGCGCACCCTGACCGAGGCGCTTGAGCGCCTCGAAGAGATCGCCAATAAACCTAATCCCTATGGCCCGCTGCTTACCCTGCTGGCCTTTGGCAGTTCGGCTGGCGCCTTCGCCATGCTAATGGGCACCAGCTGGAACGATGTCTTCTGGTCGGCGATTCTCGGCTTCATGGTCTATGGGCTGGTGTACCGCGCCGAACGCTCAAAGCGTATGGCGGAAACCCTGGAGCCACTCGCGGCTATCCTATGTGCTATCGCAGCCTGCGGCATCGCCTATTTCGATCCTTATATTAATATCCCAGTGGTGATCCTCTCGGGCATTATCGTCTTTATTCCTGGACTGGCACTCACCTTAGGGCTGGCAGAGCTGGCTGCACGGGATCTGATCTCGGGCACCGCCCGTATCATGGACGCCTCCATGTTGCTGTTTAAGCTCTATTTTGGAGCCATATTCGGCATGGTGATCGGCAACGCTATCTTTGGTGAGGCGATCTACTTTGAACCTGAGCCCCTGCCTCGCTGGGCCATCTGGTCGGCCGTGCCCATACTCTCAACCGCGCTGGTGATCATCTTTAAAGCCAGGCTAAAGGACTCCCCTTGGGGGATCTTTGCCGGCATCGTCGCCTTCTTCTCGGCCATGCTCGCGGGAATTTATCTTGGCGAATCTATCGGCATCTTCTTCGGCGCCTTGGCGGTGGGGATTTACTCAAACCTCTACGCCCGTTGGATGAAGGCTCCTGCATCGATAGCCTTGCTCCAGGGGATAGTGATCTTGGTGCCCGGCAGTAAGACTTATATTGGTCTGAACACCCTGATCTTAGGTGAGACCATGTTGAATCAGTCCCATATTGGCAGCCAGATCTTTCTGATCTTCATGTCATTGATCGCAGGGCTAATCTTTGCAAACGTGGCCGTACCGCCGCGACGCACCCTCTAAAAACATCACCCCGAGTTCTGATGCGGCCAATAGGGCTGCATCAGAAATTGCTCAAGTAAAATCATCACCTTATTCTTGCCCGCACCTTGACTATTTGTCATTACAGGTGTGTTATTAAATTGTGTCTAGAATTTAATCTCTGCGTCCTTCTTAAAGATAACAAGCCAAGATAAGGATGATCATAATGCGAACTGGTGCGCGCCTCCTTCCTCTGCTCTGCTGCCTATGGGCCAGCGGTCTGATGGCGGCCGACAATCAGGAAATGACGCAAGCACCAACAGAGAATGAAACAGCATCATCCGAGCAAAAGCGCCCAATCAAAAAAATCGTAGTCGTGAGTAACGCCATCTTCGATGAATCAGATCCCGATGCCTTCTTTATTCATCGCTGGGCTAATTATCTGCACATTAATACCCTAGAATCGACAATACTCAACAAACTCAGCTTTGATGATACTGAAAAGGTTTCCCAAAAGGATCTGGATGAAGCGCAACGTATTCTGCGTTATGAGTCCTACATTCGCGACGCCAAAATTAGTTTCGCCCAGCGTGACCCAGATGCCACACAAGAAGAGATCGGCGAAGGTGAAACCGTATTGGTTGAGACCTGGGACAATTGGTCACTGCTTCCCACCTTTAGTGCCAGCCACAGTGGCGGCGAAAATAAGTTTTCCGTCGGGATCAAAGAAGACAACCTACTGGGTTTAGGGGTGCGTACGCGCCTGAAATACACTTCCGATATCGATCGCACCGGCTATCAACTCGCCTTTCGCGTCCCTAGCGACTGGTTGGTGAAACACTCCACCTTCAGTGCCAACTTTTATGACAACAGTGATGGCCAGGCTACTATTTTAAATTTCACTAAGCCCTTCTACCGCCTTGATAGCAAAAATATGTATTCGGCGCACTTTATCAACGATCTACGCACAGATACCATAAGACAGAACGGCTTCGACATTAATGAATTTGAACATCAGGTCGAATACCTCAACGCCCAATATGGCTGGCGACTAAATAAGAAAGATAATTGGCGCTCACGCATCATAGTGGGAGTGACCCAAGATAAACACAGCTTCGACAATATCCCCTTGTACCCCAACAGTGAGCTGCCACAAGACAGAGACTTCCTATACCCCTGGGTTGCCTATCAATTTATTGAAGACGACTATAGGGTGCTGAACAATATCTACCTGATTAACTACAACGAAGACATAAACTTAGGCTGGCAACACTATCTCAAATTAGGCATAGAGACCCAAGATACGGATAGCCATTCGTCACCAGGTTATCATTTCAACTGGTACTCCTCTCGTGGGTATAAAAGCGATGAACAGTTAGTCCTGCTGCGCATGGACGGCGAAGGAGTGTTAGCGACCCGTCAGCCCGACTACTTTAAGGTCAGCGCCACAGCCGAATATTTTTACAAGTTCAACCCCAAGTGGACCGCTTACTCGAAAATGCGGCTAAGTACATCTAACAATAACTATCTAGACGCGCCGTTCGCCTTAGGGGATAACACTGGCGTACGAGGCTATCCCAACGACTACCAATATGGCGATAATCAATGGCTGATCAGCGCCGAAATCAGAAACTATCCCAACATCAATCTGTATCAATTGGCTGAGCTAGGCTGGGCCCTGTTTACCGATGTGGGTCAGGCAAGTGGCGGCCCGGATCATGACAATGAAGTATCGGGTCCTATCGGCAGCGTTGGCATCGGCGCCCGTATCTACTCCTCGCGTTCCAGTTATGGCAGCGTCGCTCACATAGATCTCACTCTACCTTTTACCAGCGGCGCCGAGGTCAACAGCTGGGAGTGGCGCTTCCAGGTCAGAAGCCATTTCTAAGCCAAACGAGCATATCTCGGCCATGAGACTAAACTGATAACTAGCGTGACAACAAAGGTAGACCTCTCACCATGATCCCGCCGGGAATAAAAATGCTATTTGTGATCATGCTGTTGCAGATACCTTTTCAAATATGGAGTAACGACAGCGATCTAAATATCGTCTACCATGACTTTGCCCCCTTTAGCTATCAAGACAATCAAGGTCAGGCACAAGGAATATTAGTCGAGCTTACCCAAGCGATCTGTCAGCAATGGCCGGGGCAATGTGACATCTCGATTCGCCCCTATCGCCGGGCTATTCACCTGTTTGCCAACGGCGAGGCTAAAGGGATCTTCCTCGGCTGGAATCGAGAGCGGGCCGAGACCATGTGGTTCTCCCTACCTCTGGTACAGACAGAGTACGGTTTCTACACCCTAAAGGATTTTCCGCTTACTGAGTTAAACCAGCTGGCTGGCAAGATAATCGGCGTCTATGGCCCCTCCAACACTTATAGCTCACTCATGCTGCAACAAGACAAGATCAAACGCCTGTCGCTGCCGCCCCTCCTCACCGACATCTATCCCCAAGGAGACGACCTGCCGATGCGCATGCTCCAAAAACGTCGATTTGACGCCTACTATGTCAACAAGGATGTGGGCCGTTTCTACGCCAGGCAGATAGGCTTAAGCGAATTGCATTATCTCAGCGCCGACAGGGAAATATTATACTGCGTCGCCTTCAACAAGGCCGTCACCGACAGCGAAACGGTACGCCAGTTTAATCATCTGTTTGTTAAACTCTTGCAGCAGGGTCGCTTAGATAAGATCTACCAGAAATATGAGATGCAACCGATACGGCTGCCAGAAGAGGACTTAGCCGCCAAGAGCATACCCTATTGAGACATGACGACACGATAGGCCATAAACAAAAAGCCCCACCCAAAAGTAAATGAGGACTATTAAGTAGATAAGATATCTATCTACAAAATTACAAGCAACCTCAGCACTAACATATAACGGCCCACATAAAAGCCACCACAACTTAACAAAACAAACCTTACCTTAATACTCGTAAGCAATATAAAACACAAACCTACCCTGCGCTTTTATTTAACCAAAATGAAAATAAGGTAAGGTAAGGATGAATTTCAAATATTTAAATACGCAAAATATATACACCATTGACACGCCTCACAAATAATAAACGCAGATCAATAAAAACACCGAAAGCACTTAATTTAAAATCCGCAAACTTATCAGGCAACAACACTTCAATAACAATACAGTTATAAACCAATATTCAGCAAAAACAAAAATAACCATTTAAAACATAAACATACGAGAGTGTAGAGAACCAAAAACAAGAATCAATATCATTCCCTATAAGTTTTTGATCACACTTCACGGTCAAAACAAGACTGCTTCCCCAAAACACAATTGAATTAATTTAACAAACAACTACAAATATATTTTTTCAGATAGCATGCCCCATCAAAACCACTTAGCTATTTAATTAGCCTCAACCTGAATAGTCGACATGATAAATATATATAAGCGATTAGTGATAACGGGGATAATTAGCCTGTTATTTACAACTGCACATGCGTCCCCTTGGAATAACCTCAATAGCCAAGAGCTAGAAAACAAATTAGTTAAAAAATTCGAGCAAGGTCAATACTCATCTAAGGGCGCAGATTCATGCCTTATGTGCCACCGCAAAAATGACACTGTGATGGCGTTATTTGATGGAACACACGGCCAAATTAATAACAAGCAATCACCAATGGCCGGACTGCAATGTGAAGCTTGCCATGGGCCGCAAGGTAACCATAACAAAGGCGGTAAAGAGCCAATGATTGCCTTTGGCAAAAACAGTAAGCTCGCCCCGCAAACTCAAAATACCGTCTGCCAAGGCTGCCACAATGATGCTAGCCAAATGGCATGGCACACCAGCACACATAACCTTGAAGAAATTGCTTGTAGTGATTGCCACACTATTCATGCAGCCAAAGACCCAGCCTTAGACAAGCTTTCAGTGAATGACACCTGCACCTCTTGTCACACCAAAGAAAAAGCAGATATGAATAAACGCTCATCTCATCCGATGAAATGGGATCAGATGACCTGTATTGACTGTCACTCACCCCACGGTTCTATGAACGAAAGTTCGCTGAACAAGCCCACGGTCAACGACACCTGCTATAGCTGCCATGCAGAAAAACGTGGCCCCTTCTTATGGGAACACGCACCAGTTACCGAGGACTGTAGCTCATGCCACAACCCACACGGCAGCGTGAATGACAACATGCTAGACAATCGTGCTCCTCAACTATGTCAGCAATGCCACGCACCTGACGGACATGCTTCTCGTGTCGTACCTGAAGCCGGAATGGATGCTTTTGGTGGCGGTAAAAGCTGTCTTAACTGTCATGGACAAATACATGGCTCTAACCACCCTGCTGGCAGCCAGTTGCAACGCTAATGGAGAGCAAAATGAAATCATTTAAACGCAATATGATCACCCTTGCCATAGCTGTTGCAACGACACCCGCGATGGCCGCCAACTTTGGTGTCGGCAATGCCAACACAGAGTCTGTCGACACTGAACGCTATGAATGTAAGCGCTGCACAAATACCTATGGTTATCAGGGTTCTGTCGGCGTAAGCGCAGGATATAACGACATAGCAGATATTCATGCAGGCAATAACTTAGGCACAGCAAAAGACGGTGGTGTGGCAGCGATTTCTAGTGATGTTCGTTATCAAAATGAGTCGGGTTACCAAACAAAGTTCCAGGCTCATCAACTCGGTATGGACAACGGTTTCGCCCACATCTCAGCAGGCAAAGCGGGCCAATATCAACTGACGTTAGACTATGACGCCATTAAAACTTATCGTGCTGGCGAAGTAGAAAGCACACTTTGGCACAACGAGGGAATGCTTACTCCTTCAGACAGTACCAACCTGTTTGATTTAGCATTACAACGGGAAAAATTTGGCTTAGGGTTTGAGTATGGGCAAGATTTTTATAACGTATTTGCCAACTACAGCCAAGGAAGCAAAAAAGGTACAAAATCAAGTAGTTTAGTATCACCTACGCCCATTAACTTTGGCTTACCCGTTGATGCGACCACCTCACAATTTGATGCGGGTATTAACTTCTCTGGCAAAAATTGGCTAACAGAGCTGAGCTACTACGGTAGCGTGTATGAAAACCACATCGACCACTTAAGCTTGCCTTATGCCTATGATGTTTTCTCAGCCACCCCTGATAACCAAGCGCATCAAGTGTCTTTATCTGGCCAATACCAAATAGGCCGAACCTTTATGAACGGCCGAATTGGGACAGGCCGAATGATTCAAGACGATAATCTGATCCAAGTGACGGGCAACCCATTACAAAATTGGGACGGTCAAGTTGATACCTTAGATGGTCATTACGCCATCACTTCAATGATCACCAATCGTTTACGTATTGGCGGCAGCTATGACTACTCTAAGCGCGACAATCAAAGCTCTACAGCAGAATTTATGCAGTACAACTTCGATAGTTTAAGTGGCACTTTTAGGCAGAATGTACCACAAGACTTCGAGCGTAATAGTTTCAAAGTTAACGCTAGCTACCGTATAGCCAGCGGTTATCGCCTACAAGCCGGGTACGACCGCAAAGAAGTTGAACGTAGTTTTAGCGACCGAGAACGCACCAATGATGACAGCCTATGGATGAAGTTTAATGTTCGCGCATTAGATAAGTTCAACATTAACATGAAGGCTGAACATGCCAATCGCAGCGGCTCTGAATATGAAGCCAGTGACCTAACTTCATCAGAAAACAATGCCTTGCTGCGAAAGTATTACTTAGCTGACCGCAGCCGTAATGCGTTAGAACTGCGCATGAACCACACACCTACCGACTGGTTAAGTGTGGATGTCACCACCCGCTATGCCAAAGATGATTATGACCATACTCAAATAGGTCTAACCTCTTCAGAAGATTATGGTTACGACGTCAATTTAAACATTGCCTTTAATCAACATCTTGATGGCTATGCCTTTGCTGGTCAGCAATGGATTAACTCAACACAAGCTGGCAGCCAGCAATTTGCCGCTGCAGATTGGTACGGTGATATTGAGGATGAGTTTATCAACCTAGGCGCTGGGCTAAGTTACGGCGGGTTAATGCAAGACAAGCTTACTCTAGGGCTAGATTACTTATTTAGTAACTCGGTGAGTAACACAGCTATTCGAGATTTCACTAACACTAATCCAAGCACAACTGATTTTGGCGACTATTACAGTTACAACCACAGCGCCAGCTTATATGCCAACTATGCCATTAATGACCAGATGGCATTCAAAGTTACTTACCGCTATGAACGCTATTTCGATACCGATGCAGCCAACGTAGGGGTAAATGATATCCCAGGGATGATCACCTTGGGCGATATCAACCACAACTATAACGCACACCAAGTGATGTTGTCGTTTACCTACGTATTGCGCTAAGCCGCATCGCGATGTTACGAGAGGATATATAAATGGAACGTAGAAGTTTTTTAAAGGCCAGCGCTGCACTTGGCTGTGCAGCCACTGTTACTGGCTGTAAAACCAGCTCTGATGAGCCCAATAAAGTACCACCAACACCGCCTGTAGAAGAGAACCAAACATGGTCAGCCTGCTTAGTGAATTGTGGTTCAAATTGCCCAATAAAAGTGTTCAGCCGGGATGGTGTCATTACTCGTGTAGAAGCTGATAACGAAACTACTGATGAATATGGTCATAACCACCAAATTCGTGCTTGTGCTCGCGGCCGCTCTTTAAAACAACGCACTTACGCTCCAGACCGCTTAAAAAGACCAATGAAACGCGTTGGCAAACGTGGGGAAGGTAAATTTGTACCTATCTCTTGGGACGAAGCCGCTTCAACTGTTGCCAGTGAACTAGCAAGAATTACTGAACAATATGGTAACCGTTCTATTTTAAAACTATATGGTTCTGGTGCTTATTATGGATTTGCAAGTTCAAACTGCTTTAATCGTTTATTAAACTTAAATGGCGGTTTTCTAAACATTTACGGTAACTATTCTTGGGCGCAGCAAATTGATGCGGCTTATGCAACCTGGGCCGGTTCTTCAACAAATGGTTCTT
The DNA here is from genome assembly GCF_002215585.1 of Shewanella marisflavi. NCBI lineage: Bacteria > Pseudomonadati > Pseudomonadota > Gammaproteobacteria > Alteromonadales > Shewanellaceae > Shewanella > Shewanella marisflavi. The sequence goes on along the minus strand of NZ_CP022272.1, from coordinate 235,280 downwards.
CAGTTGTTTGCTTAGAAGACAGTGATTTATTTATTGGTATTGGCTACAACCCAAGCGAAATGCGCCAATCAGGCTCAGGAGAAGGCTACGACTTTTTACAAGCTTTAAAAAATAATCCCAGCCTTGAAGTGATTATGATTGATCCTCGCTATACCGACTCTATGGCGGGCAAAGAAGATAAATGGCTACCGATTCGCCCAGGAACAGATGCGGTATTAGCTGAAGCCATTGCATATGAGATGATCAACTCAGGATGGGTTGAACAAAACTCAAAAGCATTTTTAGATAAATATTGTGTTGGGTATGACAAGGCTTCATTAGAACAAGCTAAAGCTGATCTGGAAATATCTAATGATTCAGATAAAAGAAGTTATGCCCAATTTATTGATATTGAAGAAAACTATCATGATTATATTTTAGGTGTTGGCAAATTTACTGAAGCCAAAACTCCTGAATGGGCTGCTAAGATTTGTGGTATTTCAGCAAGTAACATTAAACAAATTGCCGACAAAATAATGAATGCCTCAGCCCCATTTATCACCATTGGCGCAGGTGTAAACCGTCACGCTAATGGCGAACAAGCCATGCGTTCATGCTACATGTTGCCATTATTAACAGGCAAATTAGGTAAAGCTGGTGTCAGTAATGGGGCCTTGCCTGTACAAGGTGGAATGAGTAAAGCGGGATTGGGCGGGTTATCTAATCCAATCAAAGAGTCTATTTCCTTTTACACCTTCTCAGATGCCATTATTCGTGGGCATGAAATGACCGGCAGAAAAGATGGCGTAAGAGGCACAGAGGACTTAGACACACCATTAGGACATGATGTAAAAGCTATCTTCGCTGCGAATTCAAATGCCCTAATTAATCAACATTCTGACTCAAACGGTACCCATGAAATTTTGCAGCTTGAGGAGTCAGAAGGTGGCTGTGGGCTTATCGTCGTTAGCGACTGCTGGATGACACCTTCGGCCAGATACGCCGATATTCTATTACCTGATACCACATGGTTAGAGTCAAACGACTTAATTGATAACAGCTATGCTACGGGCCTCATGGGCTATTTAGTCGCTATGAAAGCCGCCGTAGACCCGCTATGGGATTGCAAGTCAATGTATGACATGTGCGGCTTAATTGCTCAAAAAATGGGGGTTTATGCTCAATATTCAGAAGGCAAAGATGAAGCCGCATGGCTAAATCAGCTTTATGCTGAAACACTAACAAAGCCAACAAGTGCTGCCGCTATCCCAGCGCTTCCTTTATCTTATGAAGAAGCGCAAAAAATTGGTGTATTCCGTTCATTCAATGGCACTAAACGATTAGCACTAGACAGCTACATTAATGGTGGCCAACCCTTAAGAACACCATCAGGCAAACTTGAAATTTACTCGCTTGATTTTGCCCAAAAAGCAGCAGAATGGGAGTTTAATAGTGAAGTTAAAGGTGACTCCATTACCGCCTTGCCTAAATACCAAGCGACATGGGAGGGTTACGAAGATGAAGAAACCCTAGAAGATTATCCTCTTCAGCTTATAGGCTATCACACCAAAGGACGCACTCACTCCAGTTACCACAATGTTCCTTGGCTGCGTGAAGCCGTTGAGGATGCGGTATGGATGAACCCTCAAGATGCCCATGCCCGAGGCTTAGAGCAAGGTGTTACAGTCCATGTTTGGAGCCAACGAGGCACAATTGAACTTCCAGTAAGAATTACTCCTAGGATTGCGCCTGGTGTAGCCGCACTTGGGCAAGGCGCTTGGTATCAACCAGATCCTTCGGGCCGAGTCGGTCCATCAGGGCATGTTATTGATATTGGTGGTTGTATTAATACGTTAACTCGTTACCAACCCAGCCCTTCGGCTAAAGGTAACCCACAACATACAAACCGCGTACAAATTGCTAGAGCTTGATGGAGTAAAAAACAATGACTGAACAAACTCAATATGGTTTTTATTTAGATACCACCAAGTGTACGGGTTGTAAGGCTTGCCATGTATCTTGTAAAGATAGACAAGGCGATATTATTCGAACAACAACCTCACCAGAGCAAGGGATTCCAGCCTTAACAGGGGTCAATTGGCGTCGTGTATATGAATATGGTGGCGGTAGTTGGTCAACAAACGCTGATGGCAGTTTTGAACAGAATGTATTTACTTACTACGCTTCAATTAGTTGTAATCATTGTAGCGAACCTGTCTGTGTAAAAGCATGTCCTACTGGAGCAATGCATAAACGACGTGAAGACGGCCTTGTACATGTCGCAACGGAACTTTGTATCGGCTGTAGTAGTTGCGCCAAAGCCTGCCCATACGATGCGCCACAGCTTGATACAGAGCGCAAAGTTATGACGAAGTGCGATGGCTGCTATGACCGTTTAGCGGAAGGTAAACAACCTATTTGTGTTGGTTCATGCCCTTTACGAGCATTAGATTTTGATACCATGGAAAATCTCAAAGCCAAATACGGTAATAGTGATGGCCATGTTGCACCATTACCTCCAGAAAGTATCACATCCCCCAATTTGATCATTAAAGCGAATAAGCACGGTGGTCGCCAAGGTGAAATTTTGAATTTCGCTGAAGTATAAATGTTGTTGGCGCCCGAACAGGGCGCCATTAACTTCATAGGATATTTCCATGACAACCTTTAAATCAACGAATGAGTTACGTGAGCTACAAGCCATATCCAGGGTTTTACATCACAGTTTCATTGATTACCCAACTAAAGACACTATCACATTTTTTATTGAAAATGATATTGCTCAAAGCTGGCCTACATTTACACATTCAACCCAGAATAAGCAAGGTAAACAACTACTAACAGAATATATCTCGCAGTGGGATGATACAAAGCTGATTGAACTCAAGCTAGATTATGGTCAATTGTTTTTTGGGCCAGGTGAGCCCAAAGCCATGCCATGGGGCTCAGTATATTTGGGGGAACAAGGAATAATTAATGACGACTCTACAATTCAATTAATGAATTTTTATCAGAAAATTCAAGTTAGTTTTAACGTAAAAGATAATCAACCAGTAGATCATATTGCACTGTTTTATGCTGTCATTGATCAACTGATAGAACAAATGCTTGATGGCGACAATAAAAATGCCAATGAAGCTAAAGACGCGCTATTTGTCATTTTACAACATCATTTACTACCTTGGTCAAATCGCTGTTTAACATTAGCTGAATCCAATGCATGTACCAATTTCTATAAAGGACTAGCATTACTCGCGCAGGATTTTGAAACTCAGTTAAGCCAGATATTAAATATTGTGCCAATACAAACCCGCTTATTTCGCTAATCAAAAGAGAAACAACATGGGAGTGATACGCTCAATACAGCATCAGTGGGAAAAAGCAGAGTTTTCCCACCAGCTACAGAGGTTTCTTCAACAAGAAGAGACAATTACAGAGCTGTTTGTTGGCGCGACCAGTTATAACACTGTATGTAACTTAATTGCTGCTATGTGCGAGCTTCCCTCTAAGCCAGAAGATGACTCATACTCGCTCAGCCTTGAGCAAGTATTCGATTGCTTATATCAATGTTTTACCCTGCTTTTTGTTAAAGAGGTTGAACATCAATCACTCTCACAAGCAGAGCAATTAATTCTTTCAATTTCTAAAGCCCTAGCCAATAAGATCCATGCTAAAGAAGAAACTGAATCACAGGTAAGCAAGGAAGCCAAAACAAAAGCCCAACTAATAATCAATGCGATGCATCAGCTTGAAAAACAGCGACAAAATCAAAAAAAGCAGACAAGGAATATGGGGAATATGGGGAATATGTGCTAATGCAGCCAACACTCTTAAAATATTGAAATGAAATTAACCGCATACAGATGTAAAAATAAAAAGCCTCACATCGCTGTGAGGCTTTTTATCTAAAGAGGTTGAGTTGGCCGATAAGCCGGGTCCTGTCGTGGACAGTTATTCATCTAGGCCTGCAATCGCTCACAGGCTCAAGCGACCTACCCGGTTCCAACGCGAGCCACGCCATACGGAACCCTATTTGGTCTTGCTTCGGGTAGAGTTTACCTTGCTACGGACTGTTACCAGCCGCACGGTGCGCTCTTACCGCACCCTTTCACCCTTACCAATCCTAAGATTGGCGGTCTTCTCTCTGCTGCACTTGTCGTCGGTTCACACCGCCCAGGCGTTACCTGGTACCCTGCTCTTTGAAGCCCGGACTTTCCTCCCCGTTCTTGCGAACGCAGCAACTGTCTGGCCAACTCGGCGCGGATTATAGCCTAATGCCGTGCGGCGCACCACCTTATATTGCCGCAAGCCAAGCGGCGACCAAGATAGCTAAGGATTAGAGATCCAGCTCAAGACCCAACTTATACAGGGCATTCTTCTTTAATCCATGGATCTGCGCCGCAAGTGCCGATGCCTTCTTAAGCGGCAGCTCCTGACTCAAGAGCTTAAGTGTCTCAAGAGCTTGGGCAGGCACGCCAGCATCCTCATCGGTTCGGTAGCCATGACACATGAGTACAATTTCGCCTTTTTGCTGATTGGCATCGGCAATCACTGTCGCCAGCACTTCGGCTGCGGGGCCAGAGAGGAAGGTCTCGAAAGTCTTGGTGACTTCTCGGGCCATCACTACCTGACGATCTTCACCCAGCGTCGCGACGATAGAGGTCAAGCTGTGGACGATGCGATGCGGCGACTCGTAGAAAATCAACGTGCGGGGATCTTCTTTTAGCTCGGTCAATTTATCGATGCGTCCCTTCTCTTTAGCGGGCAGAAAGCCTTCAAAAGAGAAACGGTCTGAGGGCAAACCCGAGGCGCTCAGCGCTGTGATGGCCGCGCAGGGACCCGGCAAGGGAACGACGTTAAAACCCGCCTCTCGTACCTGAGACACCAGATGATAACCTGGGTCGGAGATCAGCGGCGTACCCGCATCCGAGATCAAGGCGACCGATTCACCATTAGCCAGCTTTTGAATGATCCCCTGAGCCCTATCGCGCTCGTTATGATCATGCAGCGCCGTTTTACGAGTCTCGATCCCGAAATGGCTCAATAACTTACCGCTATGACGTGTGTCCTCGCAGGCGATAAGGGAAACCTGTTTTAAAACCTCTAAGGCGCGGCTGCTGATGTCTCCAAGATTACCAATTGGAGTAGGAACTATGTAAAGTGCGACCGACAGGTCCATATCTACCTCTGTAATGATTGTCACAAGACTTTCGTCAGGCGTAAGAGAAGGTTAAACTACAGCCAGCATCTTACCAGAGTGAAGTCCTGTGTTAAAAAGACTGAATACAACTAAATTTATCTCCGCCGCTGTGTTGGCCACTGTATTATTCGGTTGTGCCACATCACCAGCGCCCAAAAAAGCACCCAGCACCCAAGTCTCTTTGGTGAATGTCACCCTAAGCCCGGCGCAATACCTGAGCGACGCCAGCCAGGCCTCGACACCTGAACAGAAAAACCGTTTGATGCTGCTGGCGGCTCACGCCTTTATTAATCAGGGTGATACAAACAATGCAAGCAAAACCCTGACCGCCATTAAGCCGAATCTGGGTAGCAAGCCCGAGATATTGGCCGAACACAAATACTTAACCGCCAGAGTGCTGGAGTTAACCTCCACCTATGATGATGCCTTAGCACAACTCGATTACCCGAGCCAGTGGCGACTCGCCAACTGGCAGATGGTCTCTTACCATCAACTAAAAGCGCGCCTCTATCAATATACCAAGCAACCGATAGAGCAAGCGAAAGAGCTCAGCCTGCTGAGCGCTTATCTGCCGAGTGCCGAGGCGAATCAGGTCAACGATGACATTTGGCGCATTTTGCAGCCCCTGCATGAACAGACACTACTGGCCTTCAGCCAAGATAACAGCAACCCAGTGTTTACCGGGTGGTTGCAGCTGGCCTATATCGCTAAACATTATGCCATAGACCCCCAGCTATTAGTGCAGCAATTGGGTAACTGGCAACAGGATAACCCTGGTCACCCTGGTGCCAAGAAACTACCGACGGATCTGGAGCGCGCGTTAAATACCAAGCCATACAAACCTAAGAATATTGCTGTGCTGCTGCCACTTACCGGGCCAAGGGCAGCCATTGCCGATACGGTCAAGCAGGGGATCATCTCTAGCTATCTGACCAATCCAGACGATACAGTATCGGTCAACTTTTTCGATTCAGCCCAGGGCGCAGAAGTCGCTCAGCAGCAAGCGATAGCCGCCGGCGCCGACTTCATCATAGGCCCCTTACTGCAATCTGAGGTCGAAACGCTATTAAAAGCTGAGGCAGCCGCGAGCCAGTCGGCCGATGGGGCCGCGCAGCCAACGCTACAACAGGTTAAGGTGCCACAGCTGTTTCTCAATCATGTGGACGATGTTGTCGCCACCAATGACCAGTTCTTCTTTGCGCTATCTCCTACAGATGAAGCCCTAGATGCCGCGCAGAAACTCTATAATGACGGTGTCGAAAAGCCACTGCTGCTTGCCAGTAACGACAGCGTTGGTCGTCGCATGGCCGAGGCCTTCAACACTAAGTGGCAGGCACTCACTCAGGAAGAGGCCGAGATTCACTATTACGATCGCGGCGATCAGATGAAGGTGACGGTGCAGAAGTCGCTGGGCGTTATCGACAGTAAAGAGCGGATCGCCCGTATCAAGGCTCTGCTGGGCAATAAGATAGAGGCCGACTTTAGATCTCGCCGTGATATCGATGCCATCTATATGATCGCCAGCAGCCAGGATTTGCAGCTACTCAAGCCTTTTATCGACGTGAACTTCAGTGTATTTGCCGAGCCAGTACCACTGTACACCACCAGCCGCAGCCGTTTAGAGAGCCAATCGCGCGCCGCCGCTCAGGAGCTGAACAACCTGACCATCAGTGATATTCCCTGGCTTATCGAGACTAACGCCGAAACTGCCGAGGTCGCTCGTCTATGGCCAAGCTGGGGCAATAGCCAGAAGCGCCTCTATGTGATGGGATTCGATGCCCTGCAACTGGTGAGTAAGCTGGCGCAGATGCGTGCTCTACCGGGTTATCAGTATTCGGGTCGCAGCGGCCTGCTCTCTGTCCTGCCCGATGGTACAATCAACCGTCAGCTAAGTTGGGGCCGTTACCAAAGAGGCAATTTGAAGCCCCTATGACGGATGCAGAGCACCTCACCAGAGGCCAGCAGGCAGAAGACAACGCCCTGGCCTATTTGGAACAACAGGGGCTCACGCTGGTCGAACGTAACGTACGCTACCCATTTGGTGAAATAGACCTCATAATGCGCGAAGGTCAAAAATGGATTTTTATTGAGGTAAAATACCGCCAATCGAAACAATTTGGCGGAGCAATACAGGCAGTCAGCCGAGGCAAAATAGCCAGGCTTAACCGCGCGGCGAGCCATTATATGCAACTCAAACAGATAGATGCCCAGTGCCGCTTCGATCTCGTGGCCATAGATGGCAATGACATTCAGTGGATCACCAATGCATTTTAGTGATCGATAGCCGCCACAACGCAAGTAAAGGCTTGTTAAACAGATTTATTTTTGAAGGATAATTCCATGTTAGAACGTATTAAAGATAGCTTTACCCATTCTATCCAAACCAAGATCGATGCAGCAGAAGCCCTGCCTGAATCAATCGAAAAAGCAGCCGAGATGATGGTGCAATGCCTACTGGGCGGCAACAAGATCTTGGCCTGTGGTAATGGTGGTAGTGCTGGCGATGCACAACACTTTTCGGCCGAGCTGCTAAACCGCTATGAGATAGAGCGCCCGCCACTGCCGGCTATCGCACTAACAACGGACACTTCGACCATCACCGCTATTGGTAACGACTATAGCTACGACGAGATCTTCTCTAAGCAGATTTTAGCCCTGGGACAACCTGGCGATATTCTGCTGGCGATATCCACCAGTGGTAACTCTGGTAACGTTATCAAAGCGATGGAAGCGGCGCTGAGCCGTGATATGACCATAGTTGCCCTCACGGGTAAAGACGGTGGCGCCATGGCCGGTTTGATGGGCGTGAACGATGTCGAGGTACGCGTGCCTTCAAACGTTACAGCGCGTATTCAGGAAGTGCATCTCTTAGTGATCCACTGCCTATGCGACAACATCGACCGTACTCTATTCCCACAGGACGATCAGGCATGAGAGCTCTGCTCCCAACCCTAGCTGTTCTCTTGATGTTACAAGGCTGCGCCGGGGCCATTATGGTCGGCGCAGTGGGCGGGGCCATGATGGTCAATGATGAACGCAGCTTCTCGACTCAGCTGGATGACACCAACGCCGACTTTAAAATCGCCAGTGCTTTGGCGGCCCACGAAGATATTAAGAATCAAACTAATATCACCGGGGTCGCGATGAATGGCAATGTGCTCATGATAGGCCAGGCCCCCAGCTCCATGCTGCGGGACAAGGCGGTCAACACTGTTCAGAAACTGAATCTGGGCGGCAAGATCCACAATCAGATCCGCATCGGCAATCCAACCTCCTTCACCACTCGAAGCAACGACACCTGGATCACTACCAAGGTGAAGACACGGATGCTCAACGACAAAGAGTTAGATGTTACTCGCATTAAGGTGATCACCGAAAACGGCGAGGTCTTCCTCTTGGGAGTCGTTAGCCGAGATCAGGCCGCTCTGGCGGTAGATATCGCCCGCAACACGGCCGGGGTGCGAAAAGTGATTAAGGTCTTTGATACACCTAGCAGTTAACCTGCTAGGTCTGCTCGCGCACCACTTCAAGCCCTCTGAATTTTCGCCACCTTCTACTCAGGCTCGGCAATATTAAGGTAGGCAGTACGATCAGGGCGGCACCTAGCCAGCCCATGGGATCTAGCCACTCATCAAACCATAGCCAACCAAACAAGACACAGAACAGCAGACCACTGTATTCGGCAACCGCGATTTCACCCGCCTGAGCCTTACGATAGGCCAATACGCTAAAAAGTTGGTAAGCCAATAAAAAACTGTTGCTTAGCAGAGCTATTCCTAACACTGGCCAACTAAACCCCACAAATCCCTGCCAAGCAACAAACATGAGCACCAAAGGCAAACTCAAGAGGTTATAGCTGATCACTGTGACGCTGGCTGCTTCGCTGCTGGGCAGCCACCTTAGCATTAACTGGTTAGCGGCAAAGACGATGGCCGACACCAAAACGGCCAGCGCCGCCAGATTCATCTCGCTCGGGCGCAAGATAACCAAAATACCGATGAAGCCCAACACAGTGGCTAAGATCTGATGACCACTGAGCCGCTCTTTGAGGAATAACATTCCCATGACGATGATCATTAAGGGCGCCGAATAAAACAGCGAGCTAACGGTCGCCAGCGGCAAAGAGAGCAGCCCGAGGATCAACAGCAGTCCACCAACGGCGCCACTATTGGCCCGCATCATATGCAGTTTCAAAAAAGCCGTTCTCGGCCGCCCGGCATAAAACCATAGCGGCAGCATCATCAAGATTGCCGTCACTTGACGCAGCAAGAGAAACATCGCCGCATCACTCTGGGCTGGCAGCCACTTGATCGACACATCATAAAGAGCAGTGAATACATTACCTAGCAACAAGAGCCCTAGGCCCAACATCAAATTGCGCTGCATTGCAGGCTCCATCATCAAGACTTATCTGGCAGCATGATAACGAGCAAGATACTGTAGCTAAAATGATGATTTCTTATCTTAGATGAATTAAATTCATACTTAGAGAGAACCAATAGAGACCTGAAATGAGAAAGATCCCACCACTGAGAGCGCTGCAGGTGTTCGAGGCCGCGGCGCGCCTACAGCACTTTTCCCGTGCCGCGCAGGAGCTGTGTATTACCCAGAGCGCGGTGTCTCATCAGGTTCGTCTGTTGGAAGAACACTTTTCATTGTCTCTGTTTAAACGCGAGGGGCGTAGTCTACGACTCACCGACAAGGGTGAGCAGCTCTACCAGGAAACCGCGCGAATTTTTAACGAATTGGCAGAGCTGAATCAAACCCTGCTGGGTGAGAAACCCGAGGCGCTGCGGCTGGCGGTCTACAGCTCTTTTGCGGTGAAGTGGTTGATCCCCAGACTCAGCGAGTTTCGCCGTCTATATCCGGGCATTCAGGTGCGGCTGGATATGATCACCGAAGACCCTGTCTTGTCCCACAGCAGTGCCGATATGTTTATCACGGGCCAGCAAGATCAGAAGGGCTACTGGCAGCAACTACTGCACGCCGAGCGCTTGATCCCTGTCTGCAGTCCTGAATTGATCGGCAGCGGTGACAAGCTGGATCTCGACTGGTTAATGAAACAGCAGTTACTGACTGTCGACGAGGGGCCACTTGGCTTGGATTGGCAGCGTTGGTTTGAACATAACCAACTCGCAGATCCTGAGGAGAGCCAACAACAGCTCTTTAGTCATGTACTAATGGCAATTGAGGCGGCTATCGCTGGTCAAGGTGTAGCCTTGGCATCTGACTTCATGGTACTGGATGATATCGCCAAACAGCGCCTGGTAGCCCTGCCCTTTGCCAGCATAGATACCGGCTTTGAGTTCAATTTTCTCTGTAAACAGCGGCGTCTCCAGGAACCCGCCATCGCTGCCTTTGTGAACTGGCTAACCCAGCAGCACGAGTAAATACTTCACCACGGATATCAGGTAAGCATAAAAAAAGCCGGCTAATGCCGGCTTTTCAATCTGTTAGATTAGAGCAGGAGACCTATCTTTTCGTAGACCTTCTTCAGGGTGACTTCGGCGCGGGCCTGGGCCTTTTCTGCGCCTTCATGCATCACCTGATTAAGGAAGCTCTGATCGGCTCTGTATTCCTTGAAACGCTCTTGCAGCGGCTCAAGCATACCCACAACCGCCTCACCAGCAGCGACCTTTAGATGACCGTACATCTTACCTTCGAACTCAGCCTCCAAACTTGCAATGCTCTGGCCTGTGACGCCCGACATCAGGCTCAGCAGGTTAGAAACCCCTGGCTTGTTCTCGACATCGAAACGCACCACAGGCGGCTCGTCGCTATCTGTCATCGCCTTCTTCAGCTTCTTCATCACCGCCTTTGGATCTTCCAGCAGGCCAATCACATTGTTACGGTTGTCGTCAGACTTAGACATCTTCTTCAGAGGATCCTGCAGCGACATCACCTTGGCACCCAGCTCAGGAATAAATGGCTCAGGAATGGTAAAGGTTTCGCCATAGGCATTATTGAAGCGAGTCGCAATATCACGCGTCAGTTCAAGGTGTTGCTTCTGATCTTGACCCACAGGGATCTCATTAGCCTGGTACAGCAGGATATCCGCCGCCATCAATACCGGATAGCCAAACAGGCCGACGTTGATATTGTTAGCATGCTTTTGTGACTTATCCTTAAACTGGGTCATGCGGCTTAGCTCACCCATCTGGGTATAGCAGTTCAGCGCCCAGCCCAGCTGAGTGTGCTGAGGCACCTGAGACTGGATAAACACAGTGCTCTTCTTAGGATCGACACCACAGGCCAGGTATAAGGCCAGAGTATCCAAGCAGGCATCACGCAGTTTCTGCGGATCTTGACGTACAGTAATGGCATGCAGATCGACCACACAATATAGGCAATCATGACTATCTTGCATCGCAACCCACTGACGTAGTGCACCCATGTAATTACCAATGGTCAATTCACCTGACGGTTGGGCACCGCTAAGCACAATAGGTTTAGTCATAATGTTTTATTGCTCCAATACAATTTGGCTGTCTGTTATCTGCGCCAATACTTCTTTAAATGTGTCACATACGGCGGTTGGGCCGCTGAGCCCAATATCTTCACCGTAGTTGTACCCATAGGTCAAGCCGATCGAAGAAATACCCGCCGCTTTCGCCGCTAAAATATCGTTTCGAGAGTCGCCCACCATCAAAAGCTGCTCATCGTTGAGCTGCCATTGCTGCTTAAGATGATTAAGGGGGAGTGGATCTGGCTTCATCTTGGCTAACGAGTCGCCGCCCAATACCTCATGAAACAGGTGGTCTATACCAAATGCCGCTAACAGAGGCACGGTGAAACGATACGGTTTGTTGGTCACAACCGCCAGTTGGTATCCCTGCTCAGCCAACTGCTCTAAAACCGGCTTCACGCCATCATAGAGTCTGCTATGCTGTTGCAAGTTAGCTTCGTAATGCTTGCTAAACAATGGCATTGCATCGTCGATATCGGCCTGAGTCACTGACTCGCCGCGGGCGAAGGTCAGTGCGCGTTCAACCAACTTGGCCGCGCCGTTACCGACCCAACTGCGCACCTGTTGTTCATTGCACAGGGGCAAGTTTAATTCGGCCAACATATCTTGGGTGGCGGCCGCCAGATCGGGGACGCTGTCGATTAGCGTGCCATCAAGATCGAAGGCGATTGCCTTAATAGATTGCGCTTTCATACTTAAGCATCAACCTTAGCCAGTTCACTGCGCATCTCATCGATCACCGCTTTATAATCCGGCTTATTGAAAATCGCTGATCCGGCTACGAACATGTCGGCACCCGCCGCCGCGATTTCGGCAATGTTATCAACCTTAACACCACCGTCTACTTCTAGGCGGATATCGAAACCACTGGCATCGATACGCTCGCGCACCTGACGTAACTTATCCAGGGTCGATGGGATAAAGGATTGGCCACCAAATCCTGGGTTAACTGACATCAGCAGAATCACGTCCAGCTTATCCATCACATGATCCAGATAGTACAGTGACGTTGCAGGATTAAACACCAAGCCCGCCTTACAACCTGCTTCTTTGATTAGCTGTAGGGTACGGTCGATATGCTCTGACGCTTCTGGGTGAAAGGTAATAATCGACGCACCGGCTTCAACAAAATCAGGAATGATGCGATCAACAGGCTTCACCATAAGATGCACGTCGATCTCGGCGGTAACGCCATAGTCTCGCAGCGCCTTACACACCATAGGACCTATGGTCAGGTTAGGTACATAATGATTATCCATCACATCGAAGTGAACCACATCGGCACCGGCGTTAAGCACGGCTTCAACATCTTCCCCAAGACGGGCGAAATCTGCAGATAAGATAGATGGAGCAATAAGAAATGGGCGCATGATAAACTCGCTAAGCTGAATAAGAATTACGCTATTCTACCTTATAGCCTGACCCTGCCTCTATAGCCGATACTGGATTAAACGTGTTCTGGCTCAGAATTGAGTAATTTTCACTGCCTTGCTGAATGGGCACCTAAAAATTATGTTCAAAATATAAACGCCTTTGCTATAATGCGCTGATTAGGGGTTTTCATGTTCACAGGATGTAGAGATGAGAGATAAGGCCAAACCTTCAGCCAAGATGAAATCGGCAACCGTGTTTACGGTGACTGCCGCCGTAGTCGGCTTTACTGCAATAGGAGTGCAAAGTCTCACAAATAACTCGTCTGCAACCGCCTGTGTATGCGATGGAAGCGCCAGCTATAACACCTCTCTTCCCGCAAGCCATCCAAACAACCGCTGTGCCCAGCAGGCTGAAAATGTCAGTTGGGGAAATTGGCTAACAGGTAAGAGCCGCTCTAGTCAGCTTCACTTTGTCGATCTGCTAGAACTTCTCCATGGGCACCAAGATAGCCCTATGGATGATGTCACTCCCACCAGCAATCAACACCTCTAGGCAGGCTTTTGCTGCAACTCTTTCTGAGCACCCTAGCCGCCTTTTTTGGTGTGCAAACCGAGCAAAATCGCGCCCGCGACTTTCAGTCTCGCTCACCGGTTCCCTTTATTATCATGGGAATACTCTTGGCTATCGCCTTGGTCGCTTCGCTGATTTTTGTCGTAAAACTGGTACTGGCCTAGTACAAAAACTCAGTTAACTGGGTCGCTAAAGACTTAATTAATCACTTAGCTAAGGGCTTAATTAATCACTTAGCTAAAGACTTAGTTAACCGCTTAGCTAAAGGCTTAGTCGTTTTCGCTGTGGTATCTGTCATCGTACAGGGCCATCAACTCATCAACCTTCTTACGGCCATTGCCATTCTGGCTGATGTTGCGCTGCACCTGAATTTTATCGAAACGTGCCCCGTGATAAAGCTCGCGGGTCAAGGGAATATCATGATTGCTGATGAGCACAGGGATCCCTCTGTCGATCGCCGTGTGACGCGCCTTACGTGCCAGCAGCGCTTGATCATCCAGACTAAAGCCAGCCCCTACATAGGTGGTAAAACTGGCAGTGGTAGACAGTGGCGCATATGGCGGATCGCAATAGACCACATCGCCCGCCTCTGTCATATCAAAGGCCTGCTCATAGCCGATACATCTAAATTCAGCGGCCTGGGCTTTCTCGGCAAACGCCTTAATCTCCTCTTCAGGAAAATAGGGCTTCTTGTAAGATCCAAAAGGCACATTGAAGCCGCCCTTGGAGTTGTAGCGACATAGGCCATTGAATCCATGACGATTCATATAGAGAAAGTAAACTGAGCGTAGGAAGGGATCGCTAGTCTGATTGAATTCACTGCGCACCAGGTAATAGGCTTCTTTATCGTTTTTAGCGTCGATAAACATCGCCTTCGCCGCTCGGATATATTTCTCAGGCGTGGTCTGCACTATCTGATAGAGGTTGATCAAATCCTGATTAATGTCGCACAACAGATAACGCTTATACTGCGTATTGAGAAATACCGAACCGGCGCCAACAAAGGGTTCAACCAATCTGTCGCCTTCAGGAAGGTGCTGGGTGAGCGCATCAACCAGTTTAAATTTTCCGCCAGCCCATTTTAAGAAGGCTCTCTGTTTTTTAATCATCTAAATCGATTGAATGCACAATGAAAACAAGTTGCCGATTGTACTCTGTTTATTAATGAATTTCACTGCTCGCAGACCCTTGTTGCAACTGATAGCCAGATAAATCTGCCCAGGCTCTCACCCAAGGTGAAGGCAATTGCGCTTGCTGGGAAAGGTTCAGCGCCGCCTGTTTACCCTGCTCCCTATCCGCATATTGTCCATAGAGCAAAACCCAATAAGCCTTATAGCGCGCAATCTGCACCTGATTGGCATCGGGTAACTTAGCGATAGTCTGTTTAAGAGAATCGATATTTTTCACCGTGGCTAACTGCAAGGTAAACCCCTGAGGATGCTCGGCCTCTGGCGATGACAGGGCTGACTTTAATGCTTCTTGGGGTTCAGCCGGTGGCGTAACGGCAAATGTTTCGACACGCTCATTGACCCGGCTCTCACTCTCTTCATTAAACGCCAAGGCTTGCTCCGTAGCTGGCTCCACCACTTGATCCACTAACTCTTCAGCAGCGATAATCTCCTCCGAGGGCGGCTCAGGGATCTCGCTTACCGTCTTGGACTCCTGCTGCAAAGCGGTATCAGTTTCTATCGGCTCAGTCGCTTCAACCGATGCAACCCGACTCTTAGCGGCGAAATAACCACTCAGTAGATGCTTGCCATAAGCCTGGTTAAACTCGCTGGCGCGCACCGCCGATACAGTCTGTTGCGAGGGGATAATGCTGGCCTCATCAGATTCGGCGAACATCCAATAACTCCCCAGCAACAACAGTGTGAAACAAACACAGATAAAGACATTTCGTTGCCAGGAGCGCTGAGAAGTTTCATGGGGATCGCCATGTAATGCCAAGTAAAGCAGGCTAACGACCTCTGCTGGCATGCCTTGTTGCTTCAATAATTGCTCTTTCACTATCTCTCTAGGGGTGAAAGGCGTTTCTTCACTACGATGCAACAAGCTGTAATAGAGGCCTTCGCGCTCAGCCTCAGTCAGCGGTGCTATAGCCATAGGGAGTAGCAAAAGACGCTGCGAGTCAGGTAACTGCGCCAAGATCTGATTAAAATATTCCACCGGGGTGGTGAGCGTTAATGAAAGCTGTTTGCCGGGTAAGGTTAATTGGCTCAGCACTATGCACTCGGCCCATAGCTCCAGCGGAAGGTAATGGGCATCGTCGAGCACGATATGACTGTGCGATGGTAAGGCGTCAACCAGACGTAATAAGGTTTCAGGAAGCGGCACCTCATCGTCAAACAGAGGCTCTGTGAGTAACTGCACTAAGATCTTACGGCGGATCTCGGCGCTATCCACATGTTGCGGACAGACCACTAACGCCGAACTCACTTCGTCCAGCGCATCCACAAGTGCAGTTGTCAGCGTCGTCTTGCCCGAGCCAGCATCACCGGTTAACACCGTCAGCTGTTGCCCATACAAAACCACATGCTGCAATCGATGCAGCAAGGATTCCTGACTAGGTAAAAGGATAGCTGTTTGAAAAGTCACTTAATCACCACACAAACTAGGCGCGGCTAATGACCTCTTGTAGAAGGGACTCGGAAACATCGCCATACACTTCTGCCTGGCCTATCGCCTTTGGCAGTACGAGTCTGAGTTTGCCCTGCAGTACTTTTTTGTCACGCCGCATATGCTTCATGAACTGATCAAAGTTCATCGTCTCAGGAGCTTGAGTAGGAAGATCAAATGCCTCGAATATCTGCGTAATTCGACAAACAATTGACTCATCCACCAATCCCATCTTAGATGCAGTTTGTGCAGCAAGTACTGTGCCAGCAGCTACGGCTTCTCCATGTAACCAGACACCGTACCCCATCTCAGCTTCGATAGCGTGGCCAAAGGTGTGTCCCAGATTCAACAAGGCGCGCACCCCCAGCTCAGTTTCATCCTGAGCGACGACATCGGCTTTGATTTGACAGCATTGAGCAATCGCGTAGGTCAGAGCCTGCTCGTCTAGTGCTTTTAGCGCCTGCACATTCTGTTCTAACCAAGTAAAAAACCCACCGTCCCAGATAATGCCGTACTTAATCACCTCGGCCATACCGGCGGCAAATTCTCTAGCGGGTAGGGTATGGAGACAGGCGGTATCTATAGCAACCATCTTGGGCTGATAAAAGGCGCCTATCATGTTCTTGCCCATAGGATGATTGACGGCCGTCTTGCCACCGACCGAAGAGTCCACCTGTGACAGCAAGGTAGTAGGGATCTGGATAAAATCGACACCCCGCTGATAACAGGCGGCCGCGAAACCAGTCATATCACCAATTACGCCACCACCTAAAGCTATCAATACAGAGTCACGCCCCATGTTCTGCGCTAGCAGTGAGGTAAAAATCGCATCCATCTGCGACAGTGTCTTGTATTGTTCGCCATCGGGCAGGATGACAGGATCTGCACATTGGAAGGAAGCTAATAGCGCCTGTACCTTGTTTAGGTACAGAGGCGCTATTGTGTCATTAGTTACGATAAGAATTTTTTTGCCTTGAAGATAGCTAGCAAAATGTTCGCTATTTTCGAGGAGATTCTGGCCAATTAAGATAGGGTAACTGCGTACACCAAGTTCAACCTGAATCCGTTCCATTCTACCGCCTAATGTTTAGAAGCCTAATTGTTCAATAATCTGATTTGCTACAACTTTTGCGCTTTGCTCGTCAGTTTTAACGATCACATCGGCAATCTCTTCGTAAAGAGGATTACGGATCTCGGCAAGCTTCTCTAGCACTTCCCTAGGATCATCAACCTGAAGTAGTGGACGACGCTTATCACGCTGTGTACGCGCAACTTGCTTGTCGATAGTGGTTTCCAGATAGACCACGATGCCACGAGCAGATAAGTTATTTCGAATATCTTTACTCTGAATTGAACCACCGCCAGTTGCTAAAACAATACCTTGTTTTTCAGTTAAGTCGGCGACAACTTGTGTTTCGCGACGACGAAAACCTTCTTCGCCCTCAACATCAAATACCCACGCGATATCAGCACCAGTACGGTTTTCAATCTCTTGATCTGAATCGTGGAACTCTAAATGAAGCATCTGCGCCAGATGACGGCCTATAGTGCTTTTACCAGCCCCCATAGGACCTACTAGGAAAATATTACGTTTTTCAGCCATTGTTTTACGTCTGAATCTTATATGGAAGTTTGCCTATGCCAGCCAAAAAATCAGGCCGACCTTAAATGTTACCTTGCTCTAATGAGACTTGACCACGGATTATCTCAGCTAACTCACCTTAAAGGCAAGTAGGGTGAGTAAATTCTGTGAAATTAGACTCAGGCACAAAAAAGCCAGCGTTTAATTGCTGGCTTTTACACTAGGTTGAATTACGAACTAGATATCTTCAGAGATAATCTTAGGTGTCACGAAGATCAACAGCTCTTGGCGCTCATTCTTATCTGTGGTGTTTCTAAACAGATAACCCAAGAAAGGAATATCACCCAGCACAGGTACCTTACTTACACGGTTGATTAACTGTTGCTGGTAGATACCGCCGAGCACAATAGTCTCGCCATGATCAACAAGTACTTGCGTACCAATGCGCTGGGTATCGATAGATACCGCCTGACCAAGTGGTGTATCAACCGTCTTACCTTGAGAATCTTGTGTGATCTCAAGGTCCAGAATTACACGATTGTCCGGAGTGATCTGAGGCGTGACTCGTAGCGATAGCACCGCCTTTTTGAACTGAACCGTCGCCGCACCACTCGATGCCGACTCTACATAAGGGATCTCCACACCTTGTTCGATATAAGCAGCCTTCTGGTTAGAGGTCGTAATGCGTGGACTCGCGATAATCTCACCCTTACTTTCTTGCTCCAATGCGCTCAGCTCAAGATCCAGCAAAGTACCATCGGCTAACTTGGCCACATGGAAAGCAATGCTGGTTGGATTAGCTACGGCCGCAGGTAAATTAACATTCAGGCGATCGCCAATATCCGGCACTATGCCGTTCGCGATATCGTTAGCCCCTTCCAGACTACCAGAAGTCCCCTTGCTACCTTGCTGATCGGTGACACCCCATTTAATACCTAAATCTTCTGAGACGTCGTCTTTCACCGTCACCATGCGAGATTCAATCAATACCTGACGAATTGGAATATCCAATACTTCCACCAAACGGTGAATATTTTCCAGGCTCTCTTCTGTATCTTTCACCAACAGGGTATTGGTTCTGTCGTCGACGGCAACTGTGCCTCGGGCCGACAGCAAACTGGCGTCATCACCTTTCAACAACTCGGCAATATCGGTCGCCTTGGCATAGTTGATCTGCAGGTACTCAGAATAGAGCGGCGCAAGCTCCTTCACTTCTTGTTGGTTTTTAAGCTCTTGGCTCTCACGAATAGCAATCTCTTCGGCCGGTGCTACCATCAGAATATTGCCTTCAATGCGCTTATCCAGGCCTTTGGTTTGTAGGATCAGATCAAGCGCCTGATCCCAAGGTACATCGTCCAATCTCAGGGTGATGTCCCCTTCAACCGTATCACTGGTCACTAGGTTGAAATCGTTATAGTCTGCGATGATCTGCAACACGGTGCGCACGGAAATACTTTGGAAATTCAATGAAAGCGAACGTCCCTCATATTTCTTTTCTTCCTTGACGACAGTAGCGCGCTCAGCCTTGCGAACATTCAGTCTGAACAGGTTGCCTTCCTGCTTGTAGTTGTAATCATACTGACCTGAGATATCCATCAATAAGCGAGCAGTCAGGTCATCCTTAAAGGTCTCGAAGCTCTTCACTGGTGTCGCGAAGTCTTGCACATCCATGACATAAAGAAGATCAGAGCCAATATCCGTGTTGTATAGCTTAAGCTCGAGTTTCGCACCCACTTGCTGCACATTTGCCGCAACAGATGAATTATTCAACTTAACCAACAACTCACCCCCACCATCTGCGGTGCGGTGAAAATCGATATTTTTAATGCCGTTGACGAAAGGATTCGATGCTGTATCGCTGCGACTGGCAACCTCGTCATTAATGGTCAGGCGATAAGTATTACCCTGCACCTTACCTTGATAAGCCTTCACCTTTGCCAAGTCCACCAGCACCTTAAGTTGCTCGCTTTCCTGCAAAGTGGACAGAGACTTCACGCCCACGTTATTGATCGGCAAGATATCTTTTTCCAATCCAGATAAGCTGTCGTCAAATCCAAGGACGATCTGTGCCGGAGAGGCATTGAGATTGATCTCTGGCTCCGTCACCGCCTCTTCAAACACCAATTGTAACTCTAACTGATGATCGACTATCGAATGGTATTTGACGTCTATCAAACGGTTCGCAGCAGAAGAATACGGCGCCACACCCAGTAATAAAGCTAAGCCGAAGGCCACTTTAAATAGAGGCGACTTTTTTAATAAAACGCTTTTCGCGGCAGAAGATTCCATTATTCCCTCATCCTTCGCTTTGTTATTCACCAGTTAGTTCCATGTTGCTTAATCTTTCAGCCCAGCAACCTGTTCCATCTGGAATTAATTCAATTATTTCGACCATTTGCTGTGTAACTTTAGCAATTCGCCCGTGATACAAACCTACGTACTCACCTACACCCAAACGATATACGCTGCCATCATTGGTCTCAATCAATGCCCAAACATTTTTATCTTCACTTAAAGTGCCACGCATCTTTAAGTTATCCAACGCATAAGTTTCCAAGCGACCCTTGCGTCGTTTCAAGTCAGGCTGAAGACAATCTTTCGTCGTATCAATGACCTCTTCGGTCAATTCTCTTGAAGGCGGCACGAAAGGACTACGCATCAACTCGGCTTGATAAGCAAAATGCTCAAATTTAGGCGGTTCTTTCAATGGTGGAACATGTGCAACATGCTGAGCCTTTGTCGTCGTCACAAATGCCTCGAGATCGCTGCGATCCCCCATACAACCTGTCATCATCAAACCAATGAGCAACAGAGGAAGCTTCTTCATTTTTTCGCCCCCTTAGCCGCGTTATCTTGTGGTACCTGGGCTCCCTCTTTGAAGCGATAGGTCTTAGCCAGAATCTCCATAGCCAACTCACCACTATCACTGCGCTTAATCACAAAGTCATGCAGACTCACGATACGCGGAAGTTTCGCCACGCCACTCACCAGATGCCCCATCTCATGGTACTCACCTGTCACCGACATACTGATCGGAAATTCAATATAGAAATCACGCTGTATCTCTTCTTGCCACTCCAGACTCTGAATCCCCAGCCCCGAATCAGTGGCAACAAAGGTCACATCATCCAATAAGCCCGGCATCTCATTCTGCGAAGGCAGCATCTTTAGCAGCTCGGCAAACTGAACTTCCATTACAGCCAACTGCTCCCTGTATAGCTTAAGGTTAGCTGCTAATTGATATTTAGCTTTAAAATCATCCCTCAAGGTCACTTCTTGAGCTTGTTCTCGCTTCAGCGTATCTATGGAGTCCGAGACAAAAAGAAAATAACCCGCGATGAAAATAATAATGGCCAGGAAGGAAGCAAAGACGACCTTAACCTTAGTTGGCCAACCACCAATATTCTCAAAATCGATATCATTAAAGTCACTCAGATCGAGTTTCATTTGCTCGCTCCTTGTGTTGCTTTAGCATCAGCATCGTCTGCATTTTCTTCACCGATAGACACCCTTAAACTGAAGCGCTGAAGCTGACGCATCTCATCGTTTTGAGCAACAATCGACTGCATACTAGGATCATGCAGCCACATGGAGGCCTCTACTTTACGCATCATATTAGCGACATTGTTATTGGATTCGCTGCGCCCTTGGATCCACAGCAGGCTACCCTTCTTTTCTATGCTAGAAAGATATATTCCTGGTGGCACAATACGCACCAACTCATCTAATACATGAGTCGGTAAATTTCGTGCCTGCTGTAGGTTTAATATGATTTCTGTGCGGCGTTCGATATCTTTCTTGCGCTCGCGGATCTTTTTAATTTCGGCAATTTGTTTTTCTAGTAGTTGAATTTCACCCTGCAAATAAGCATTTCTGCCTCTTTGCTCTTCGGTCATCATATCAATAACCATTAAGGCTAAATAAACGACTAATGAAGCACCGATAAAAACTGCGGCCAATATCCCCAGATAGTCACGCTTTTGTTTTTCTCTCGCTTCTTCACGCCAGGGTAATAGGTTTATGTTCGCCATTGAGAGTAACTCCTCAGCGCCAATCCACACGCGACCATGTATTTATTAATATTGGGCTGTAATTGCGTCTTCACGTCTTCATCTGCATGCAGGCAGCCTAAGAAAGGATCGGCAATGATAGTATGCACACCCAGTTCATTAGTCAGAAGGTTCGCCATCCCCTCCAACTTAGAGGTGCCGCCACACAAGACGATATGATCCACCTTATCTTTACCACTCGAAGTGCAGTAAATCTGCAAGGTTCGCTTGATCTGCTGAAGCAGTTGCGTTTGGAAAGGTGAAAGCACCTCAAACATATAGTTGCGAGGAAGGTCCCCTTCGAGCTTAGCCTTCTCAGCTTGCTCATGGGACATTCCGTAGAAAGATAAGATCGACTGGGTAAACTGTTCGCCGCCAAAGGCCTGTTCTCGAATAAAGGTGGTTTCACCTTTCTCCACCACGGCAAAGGTGGTCATGTTGGCACCGATATCCACCAGGGCAACCACCTTATTTTCGGCACCATCGGGTAACTGCGCCGCGACCAACTCAAAAGAACGTCCCAGTGCATAGCCTTCAACATCAATCACTTTCGCTTCGAGATTAATGTCATCTAAGCTGTCGACTCTGGCATCGATGTTTTCAGTTCGGCATGCACTCAGCAGCACATCAACCTTGGAAGGGTCGGCACTGTTAACACTGAGCGTTTCAAAATCTATGCTGACTTCATCGAGTGAATAGGGGATAAGGTTGTCGGCCTCAATCTCGATTTGAGTTTCCATCTCCTCTTCGCTAAGCGAAGCATCCATGTAGATCACCTTGGTCATCACCGCCGATCCTGATACTGCCGCCGCCGCGTATTTTACACTCTTAGGCAAAGAGCGTTTGATGAGCCTTAATGACTCCAAAACTGCATCAGTATCTCTTATTTCATGATCGTTAACGGCACCTTTCTTCACCGGTGCCGCTGCGTGACTCAAAATTTTAAAACCATCAGCAGTCTTACTCAGCAGTATTGCTTTTATCTCGTGGGAACCGATATCGATGCCCACCATCTGCGGAGCCTGACGCTTCCATAAATTTGAAAGCATAGTCCATCATCACTTTTGTTATAGTTTCTGGAATTAGATTAGCACAAAATCAACTCGTTATAGATATTTGTACAAAATGTTTGTAACTTTTACAATTGCCATTTTTTTGACAACCATTTTTGCTTCACCAATAGCTGCTCGCCTTATATACTATTGTGCCTGCTAAATTTATTGGAATAATCTGGTGAAGTGGTTTAAACGAATTACCATCGCTCTATTTAGCCTAGCCCTTTTGGGAATAGGTGCAATTGCTGCGGCCTATTTTTATGTACTACCGGATCTTCCCGATGTTACCACCCTTAAAACCGTAAAGTTACAGACTCCATTACGAATTTACAGCGCTGATGGCAAACTAATCTCACAATTTGGAGAAAAACGCCGCATTCCCGTCGAATATGAACAGGTACCGCAACAGTTAATTAATGCGGTACTCGACACAGAAGATGCCCGCTTCTTCGAACATAAAGGTATCGATCCTATAGGGATCATACGTGCAGCCTTTATTTTGGCCACTACAGGTAAGAAGAGCCAGGGGGCGAGTACCATCACCCAGCAGGTTGCTCGCGGCTTCTTCCTATCTAGAGAAAAAACCTACATACGTAAGATCAAAGAGATCTTTTTAGCGCTTAAGATAGAAAAAGCCCTAAGCAAGAAAGAGATCTTAACCCTCTATCTCAACCGCTCATTTTTAGGTAATCGCGCCTACGGTGTAGGTGCTGCTGCACAGGTCTATTATGGTAAGGAGCTCGAAGAGCTTACCCTGCCCGAAATGGCCATGATTGCCGGTCTTCCACAGGCCCCATCTGCGGCGAACCCTATTCGTAATCCAGCCCGTGCGATGAATCGTCGTAACTGGGTACTCAGCCGTATGCTGGAGAAGGAAAATATCACTCAGGAAGAGTATCAAGCCGCCATTCAAGCACCGATCACGGCCAAATACCATGGAGCCGAGGTTGAGCTATACGCTCCTTATATTTCCGAGATGGCTCGTGACTATCTGGTTGAAACGCTCGGCGAAGAAGAAGCTTATACCGGCGGGTATAACGTCTATACCACCATCGATTCTCGCCTGCAGCTGCTGGCCCAAGAAGCCTTACGTAATAATGTCTATGCCTATGACGAGCGCCACGGCTACCGCGGGCCGACTAAGGTGTTGTGGGAGAGCGAGACTGGCGATAAGAGCCAACCCGTTCAAGCCCAGATCATCGAACAGCTTAAACAGACCAAAAGCTTCCAGGGGCTAGAGCCAGCTGCGGTGATGGAGATCGCCGAACAGAGTGTTAAGGTCATCAATGATAAAGGCGAAACCATTACCCTTGAATGGGAAGGGATCAAATGGGCACGCAAGTTCATCACCAATAAGCGTCAAGGCAAGGCCCCTAAGACAGCCGACGAAATCCTAAAGGTTGGCGAACAGATCTGGATCAGAAACAACGGTAACATCTGGCAGCTTTCACAGATACCAGAGGTGGCTAGCGCAATCGTCTCCTTAGATCCTCATAACGGCGCCATCAGGACACTCGTAGGCGGCTACAGCTTCCACACCAGTCAATACAACCGTGTCACCCAAGCTAAGCGCCAATTGGGCTCTAACATCAAACCTTTCATCTATACGGGTGCACTCGAAAAAGGCTATACCCTAGCCACACTGATCAATAACGCGCCTATCAACAATGCTGACATACGTCAGGGGACGGCATGGCGACCTAAAAACTCGCCCGACAAATACACGGGGCCGACACGCCTGCGAGTTGGCCTAGCGCAATCGATCAACGTGATGTCGGTACGTGCCATGCGTTATACCGGACTGGAGAGTGCCATCGATACCTTAGTCAAATTCGGTTTCGATCGTGAAGACTTGCCGCAAAACGAATCACTGGCACTGGGCTCACCTTCTGTGACTCCACTACAGGTAGTTACTGCCTTCTCGGTATTCGCTAACGGTGGCTACCGGGTAGAACCTTATTTTATTGATCATATCGATAATGCCTACGAGCAAACTGTAGAGCAGGCCAACCCAACGTTAGCCTGTACCCCGGAATTGCCAGAGCCGCAGGAGGCTCAGCCAAACGATCCTTTCGCCGCTATGGCCCAAGAACTGCCTAGCCAGGACGTTACCGCGACAGAGGATCCTAACTGCCCCAGCACGGCACGCCATGCACCGCAGATCATCAGCGAACAGACCGCTTTCTTGATCACCGAAGCCCTTAAGAGTGTTATCTGGGGTGGCGGCGACTGGAGTAAAGGTACTGGCTGGAACGGGACGGCCTGGCGCGCTGCGCGTGTCGTTAACCGCCGCGATATCGCGGGTAAGACAGGTACCACCAATGAATCGAAGGACACCTGGTTCAGCGGCTACACACCGACACTCGCGACCACTGTCTGGGTCGGATTCGATGATCATAGTATTGAGCTAGGCCGCACCGCTTGGAATACCAATGGCGCGAAAGATCAGATCTCGGGCGCCGAAGCTGGTGCCAAGACGGCCGGTCCTGGTTGGAACGAGTTTATGAAACATGCCCTCGAAGGCACGCCTGAACTGCCGTCTCCACCACCGGAAGGCATAGTATCGGCTCGTATCGATCTGGCCACTGGTAAACTGAGCCGCAAAACAGATCACACGAGTAAGTTCGAGTACTTCATTCAGGGAACCGAACCCAAAGAGTTCGCTACCGAGGCACAGACTCAAGAAGATATCTTTATCGATGATTCGGTGGAAGATCTCTTCCAATAACCTTCAGATGGGCTGGTGTCACTCGCCACCAGCCCAGTACATTTCACTAGCTTCAAGCCATTTTTCAGTGAATTTATAGCGCCAATTTTTTGGAGCTTATAAAACTTTAGACGTAAAAAAACCTGCGACTGCAGGTTTTTTAATCGATTGATATGGCTGGAATTATCTAATTTAGCTTTTCGATGCGAGCGCAGCCTTCACCTGAGTGAGTGACGTGCCGCCCAAGGCCTCACGTTTCGCTAAACAAGAGTCGATCGTCAGACATTGATAAACATCTTCTTGGATGACACCAGCGAACGCCTGCAGGCTAGATAACTCAAAGTCTTCGATAGGCTTTTTCTGTGCAATCGCTTCGACCACCACCTCACCCACTACATGATGCGCCTCTCTAAATGGCATGCCTTTCGCGACTAGGTAATCGGCCAGTTCTGTGGCATTGGCATATCCTTGTTGGGCGGCCGACAGGGTATTCTCTCTGTTCACCTTAAGGCCTGATAGCACCAGAGCCGCCATCTCCAGACAGATAGACCAGCTGTCCATCACGTCAAACAAGCCCTCTTTGTCTTCCTGCATATCCTTGTTATAGGCCAGTGGCAACGCCTTCATGGTCGTCAGAATACCCATCAGGCTGCCATATACCCGACCCGTCTTCCCCCGGATCAGCTCAAGTGCATCTGGGTTTTTCTTCTGCGGCATCAGCGATGAGCCCGAAGTAACCTGATCGTCCAGCTCGATAAAGCCCGCCTCGCCACTGTTGAAGAAGATAAGATCTTCGGCCATACGGCTAAGGTGCATCATACTGATTGCAGCGTCTGAGCATAGCTCAATCACGTGATCTCTATCTGACACTGTATCTAGGCTGTTAAGGGTTGGCGAGGCAAATCCCAGCGACTTGGCCAACGCATGTCTGTCCATCGGATATG
Source organism: Shewanella marisflavi (assembly GCF_002215585.1). NCBI lineage: Bacteria > Pseudomonadati > Pseudomonadota > Gammaproteobacteria > Alteromonadales > Shewanellaceae > Shewanella > Shewanella marisflavi. The sequence goes on along the minus strand of NZ_CP022272.1, from coordinate 208,738 downwards.
CGGTACCGGCCAGCGCACCTGTGCCCAGCGGACAAGTATCGAGACGCTGTAAACAATCTTGCAGACGGCTAATATCACGCTCAAACATCTCCACATAGGCCAGACACCAGTGACCGAAGGCTACAGGCTGCGCCCGCTGCAGATGGGTATAGCCAGGCATCACAGCATCCAGCTCACGCTCAGCAAGCGACAGCAAGGCTGCCTTTAACTGTGCCAGCAGCTCAAGCAAGGCTTGGCCTTCCTTCTTGCACCAGAGCTTAAGATCGGTCGCCACCTGATCGTTACGCGAGCGGCCTGTATGTAACTTCTTACCCAGATCCCCTACTTTGGCAATCAAGGCTTGTTCGACAAAGCTATGAATGTCTTCGGCACCCGAGGCTAAAATCGTCTCAGGCTGATCTTTTACTTCATCGAGTAAATCTTGTAACGCCTGCTTAAGTGACTGGCATTCTTCCTGGGTGAGAATCCCTACCCCTGTGATGGCATCGGCCCAGGCAATAGAGCCGATAATATCTTCTTCTACCAGACGATAGTCGACCGGCAATGAGTCATTGAAAAGTTTAAACAATGTGCTGCTTTCTTGGCTAAATCTGCCGCCCCATAACGCCATCTTACTATCCTCTTAAATAAGCTCTTTAAATCTGCTCTTAACATAAAGGGGCGTCCGCCGCCCCTTTATTAACTCGTCGACTCTACTTAACGTTCAGCGCCCGGATACGGCTCGCCAATGAATAAAGACGAATGAATCCTTCGGCATCTTTCTGGTTATAGACTTCATCTTCACCAAAGGTGGCAAACTCTTCGGAATAGAGGCTGTTTGGCGAACGCTTCTTCACCGCCTGAGCCTGACCCTTGTAAAGCTTAAGCACCACTTCACCATTGAGCAGATTTGCCAGTGGCTGTGAAGCCCCCAGCAGTGACTCACATAATGGGGTAAACCAACGACCGTCATATACAAGATGGGCCATCTTAGCGCCAACTTGCTCACGCCATTCACGGCTGGTCTTATCTAGCACCAGTTCTTCAATCGCTCTTAGCGCGGCGAACATTACCGTACCGCCCGGGGTTTCGTAACAACCACGAGATTTCATGCCCACCAAACGGTTTTCGGTGATATCGATACGTCCTACGCCATGAGCACCGGCAATCTCATTGAGCGCCATCAGGGCACCATAGGGAGTGTATGACTGACCATTAACCTTAGTGATGCGACCAGCTTCCATCTCAACCGAAACATACTCAGGCTCATCAGGGGCATCTTCCGGTGCAACCGTCATGGTCCATACTTCTTTGCTAGGCTCGTTCCATGGTTCTTCCAGTTCACCGCCTTCGTGAGAGATATGCCAGGCGTTAGCGTCACGGCTATAGATCTTAGTCGCCGAGGCTGTGGTCTTGATGTTACGCTCCGCCAGATAATCCAACAGATCTTCACGGCTGACCATGCTCCACTCACGCCATGGGGCAATCACCTTAAGATTCGGTGCCAAGGCGGCAAAACAGCCTTCAAAACGCACCTGATCGTTACCCTTACCGGTACAACCATGACAAACGGCATCAGCACCGACTTTACGCGCCACTTCCACCTGGGCCTTGGCGATAATAGGTCTGGCCATAGAGGTACCCAGCAGATAAGTCCCCTCATAGATGGCACCGGTCGCGATAGTCGGATAGATGTAATCGGCCACCAGCTCCTCTTTTAGATCGACGATATAGCACTCGGACGCACCAGAGGCGATTGCCTTCTCATGCAGACCTTCGAGCTCAGCCTCACCCTGGCCGACGTCGGCACAGAAAGCGACAATTTCACAATTGTCATAGTTCTCTTTTAGCCAAGGAATGATCGCCGATGTATCCAGTCCACCTGAGTAGGCCAGTACCACTTTCTTCACTGATGTGTTGTTGTTTTCGATAGACATTTCGTTTTCCTAAATACTCAATTCGTTGGCCCAATTCACCCATTGGGATTGTTCATTAACTCAGTAGGGTCACTAATACGGCATTTTGTGCATGCATGCGGTTTTCTGCCTGCTGCAAGATCAATGAGCCAGCCCCGTCGACCACCTCGGCGGCCACTTCCACCCCACGGTAGGCTGGCAGACAGTGCATGAAGAACTTGGCCCCGGCCTTGTTCATCAAATCGGTGTCGACATGATATGGGGCAAATTTAGCTTTGATCTCATCTAGACTGGCGCTATCTCCCATGGAGATCCAGGTATCAGTATAGATGGCATCATGGCCAGCGATCGCTTCGACATCTGAGCTCAATACCAGCTCACCGCCATGGGCCTCGGCTATCGCCTGCGCCTCCAAAACCACCTTACCATCAGGAAAATGACCTTGGGGACAGATCACCGTCATCTTGGCACCGAGTAACGCCGCACCATACATGAGCGAGTGGGTCACATTATTACCATCACCGACATAGGCTAGCTTAACCTTGCTGACATCGTCGAACTGTTCCGACAGAGTCAGGAAGTCGGCCAATCCCTGACAGGGATGGTACATGTCCGACAACGCGTTGATCACCGGCACACTGCCATACTCTGCAAGCTGTTCAATGGTCGAGTGAGCAAAAGTTCTCGCCACAATGGCATCGGCCCAACAAGAGATGTTAGCGGCGAAATCAGATACTGGTTCACGCTTGCCCAAGGCACCATTTTGCTGATCCAGGTAAAGACAATGACCACCTAACTTATTAATACCGATGTCAAAGCTCACGCGAGTACGCAGCGATGGCTTTTCGAATAACATCACGACACTCTTACCATCGAGTGCTTTGCGATAGTCTTCTGGATTGGCCTTGATCGTTTTCGCCAGAGCGAGTAGGTCGATCAGTTGCTGCTGGTTTAGCTCTTTTATCGATAATAGGTGATTCATAGCTCTACTCCTAGATGAATACTCTTCTCATGTTCCGTTTAATTAATGTGGCAATACCTGAGTGCCAATAGACTCGCCCTTCTCCAGCGCGATTAACTGTTCGGCGTCGCGCCAGGAAGCCACCTGCACAGGTTGCCCCATCCACTGTGCAACCTCTAATGCCGCCTCAACTTTAACCTTCATACCTTTCTCGATAACGCCCAACTTGGTCAACTCATCGGCATGAGCCTTATCCAAGGTCTTAATCAACTGCCCTTTGCCGTCTAGCACGCCGCTGACATCTGACAACAATACCAATTGACCTTCCACTAGCTTGGCGATCACAGTCGCCGCCTGATCGGCATTGACGTTAAGCAGATTGCCCGCGTCATCTACGGCTATTGAGCTAACAATCGGCATCCAGCCTTGCGCTAACAAGAAGTCGAGATAAGCAGGATTGTTAGGGGAGACTTCACCCACAAAGCCGAGTTGCTCATCTTTGATGGCTGCATTCACAATGCCGCCATCACACAGGCTCATACCGACACAGGTAATGCCGGCTTTGACCGCACTGGCCTGTAAAATTTTATTGGAGGTACCGGCTAGCGCACCGACGACAATAGGTACCTGCTCTTCGGGAGTGACACGCAAACCATCCAGTTTAACCGTCTCCATACCATTGGCTTTTAACTGCTCGTCTACCAGGCAACCGCCACCGTGAACCAAAACGACAGATTGCCCCGACTTAATAATGTTGGCGGCACTGGCCATCAAGCGTGTCAGCCCCATTTCACATTGCATTAAGGCGCCACCCACTTTAAGCACTAAGGTTTTCTTACTTGCCGACATAGCTACTTCTCTCTTATCCAGGTGACAAAATTAATAATTAAAATGAATCTTTATGCATTGATGCGCCTGACTGGCCGCACCTTTCATCAGGTTATCGATGGCGCTCGCCACCACCAGGTAACCATTGAGAGGATCAAACTTCCATCCCAGTAGGCAGTTTGGGGTGTGCACCACATCGTCCACCTTAGGAAATTGATTATGGTACACATTCACCAAAGGTGCTGAGTCATACACTTGATAGGCCTTGGCAATATCACTCTCAGTCACGCCTGGCTTCATCTGCACCGTGATAGTGGCCAGAATGCCACGTTTAAAGTTGCCTAGATGAGGGGTAAAGATCACCTGCTGCCCCAACTGAGTGGCGATCTCAGGTTGATGTCTGTGACCTAGTACGCCGTAAGGAGTCAGGCTCACCTCACAGAAGCTGGTATGTAGCTGGGCCTTTCTGCCTGCACCCGTCACGCCGCTGACGGCGTTGATCACGGGTAGGCTGTCTGTCATGAGATCTTTAAGAGGTTTCAGTGCCGTTAGCGAGGCCGTTGGGTAACAGCCAGGCACGGCAATCATCTTGCTACTAGCAATCCCTTCGGCATTCCACTCTGCCAGACCATAGACAGCCTGAGCCAACACCTCTGGATAGAGATGTTCAAAACCATACCATTTAGGATATTGCTCGATATCAGCGAAACGGTAAGCACCGCTAAGGTCGAATACCGCCAGACCCGCCTGATAGAACCAAGCAGCCAGATGCAGGCTCACACCGTGATCTGTCGCCAACACCACGGCATCGGCCTCATCGACTATAGCTTGCTTGGCCTGCTCAGTCAGGGGCGCCAAACAAAGATCGATATGGCTATAAACCGGATACAGGCTGGCCAATGTTTTGCCCTTATCCAGGCTATTTTCCGAAACATAAAGACCTTGAATCTCTAGCTGATCATCCGCTTGGATCAGTGAAGTAATTTGTGCACCTGTGTAACCACTGGCGCCAATTATCGCTATGCTTTTCATACTTTGTGACTTCTATATTAAGTTAACGCTAAAAAAGAGAGGGGCACTACTTAAGCCCTGGTATAGATACCAATATGACAAGATTATCGTCGCAGGAAGTGAATACAGCTAACCTTATATGCAGAATGTAAGAATGAATTGTTCATTTTTTGTCTCGAAGTTAAGCCTTAAATAATGGCGCTTGTTTCAGCTGTTTGATAGACTACCACAACAAACTAATTATGCAATAATATTGAATAGATATTTTCAAATAAATTTGGTGAATTGAATTAAATGATGAAAAATTTTCCTGATATCAAACAGTCCTTCAGTGAACTCATCGCTACCCCCTCTATCAGCGCCCTAGAAGCAGAGCTGGATATGAGTAATCAGGGAGTGGTGACGCTGCTCAGTCAATGGCTCAGTGATCTCGGCTTCGAATGCCAAATACAAGCGGTTGCCGATACCCGCGGCAAAAACAATCTACTTGCCAAGATAGGTCAGGGACGTGGCGGTCTGCTACTGGCAGGCCATACCGACACAGTCCCCTTCGACGAAGGCCGTTGGAGCCAAGATCCTTTTACCCTGACGGAGAAAGATAACCGTTGGTACGGGCTCGGCACCTGCGACATGAAAGGTTTTTTTGCCTTGGTTATTGAGGCTGTACGCCAGATGCCGACACAGGATTTCGTTCGGCCACTCTATATACTCGCCAGTGCAGATGAAGAGACCACGATGAACGGCGCCAAGGCCTTCGCCCAATCCAAGGCCATTGCCCCTGAATATGCACTCATAGGCGAGCCCACCGGATTAAAACCCGTATATATGCATAAGGGACATCTGGCCCAAGGCATTCGCATCACGGGGCGCAGCGGTCACTCCTCCGATCCCGACAAAGGGCTAAACGCCATTGAGATCATGCACCAGGTCATTGGCCAGCTGCTCAAGCTAAAACAACATTTGGCCGACAACTATCGCGAAGAAGCCTTCAGCGTGCCGTATCCCACCATGAACTTCGGCCATATTCATGGAGGCGACGCCGCCAATCGCATCTGCGGCTGCTGCGATCTCCATCTGGATATCCGCCCCCTTCCCGGTCTGCCGCTAGAGGTTTTGGAGCAACTACTGATCCAATACCTTGCCGAGCTTAGCCAGCGTTACCCAGGGGCTATCAAGATTAGTCAGCTTTATCCCGGCTCTCAGCCCTTTGCCGGACAAGCCGATAATCAATGGTCACAGCTAGTTGCCCAGCTATCTAATACGGCGCCAGAAGTCGTTAACTACGCCACCGAGGCCCCCTATATTCAACAGCTAGGCTGTCAAACCCTGGTGTGGGGACCGGGCAGCATAGAGCAGGCCCATCAACCAGACGAGTATCTGGACACCGCCTACATCAACAAAACCGTAGACTTACTTAAGCAGTTGATTTACCAAGCTTGTATAAAGCCGTCTTAAGATCACCATAAAAAATTCACGCAAGGTGATATAGAACACATAAGCATACGATATGAAGATATGCTGTATTGACCTAAACCTGATAGCCTAGGTATGGTGATTGATTAACTAGTGGGTATGGAGCATTTATGACAGATATGTACGCGTCGCTGCGATCTAATGTAGGCACCTTAGGCCAAATATTAGGCGATACCATTCGCACGCACATGGACGAACCATTTTTAGATAAAATTGAACAGATAAGACATCTTGCTAAAAGCTCTCGTCAGGGTAATGATACCGCCAGAGAACAGATGCTCACCCTATTGGCCGCCTTACCAGATGAAGAGCTAGTCCCCTTTGCCAAAGCCTTCAATCAATTTTTAAACCTAGCCAATATCGCAGAGCAATTTCATACCATCAGCCGCAACTGTGACGAACTGGTATGCGTACCAGACCCAGTGGATCAACTCTTAGGACGCATGCTCAACGGCCGCATAGATCAAGATAAAATGCTTGAATGTCTGCAGACACTCGATATCGATCTAGTGCTCACGGCCCACCCAACAGAGATCTCACGTCGCACCCTGATCCAGAAATATTCCGCCGTGGTTGATTGTCTTGCCACCTTGGAAAACCCGCTGCTCACCGAAAAAGAGAAAAAACGAAATCACCTCAGGCTCAGACAGCTTATCGCCCAGATTTGGCACACCAACGAGATACGCCACGAGCGACCAACACCAGTGGATGAAGCCCGCTGGGGCCTCAGCACAATAGAAGCCTCGCTCTGGCACGCCATTCCCGATTTCATGCGTCAACTCAACGAGCAAGTCGAAGAGCGCACCGGCAAACAACTGCCCAGCGACATGGCACCGATCCGCTTCTCTAGCTGGATGGGGGGCGATCGCGATGGCAACCCATTCGTCACAGCCAAAATCACTCAGGAAGTGCTGGATCGCAACCGCCACACGGCGGCACGTCTCTACCTTAAAGATGTGGTCTTGCTCGTTAATGAGCTGTCGATGGAAGAGGCTAATGACGAGCTGCTAGCCCTCACCAATCATAGCCATGAGCCATATAGAGAGGTGCTGCGCGAGCTAAGGCAAAAACTGCGCGATACCATAGATTACTTAAATGCCCGTCTTGAGGGTCATTCGCCCGAAGTGGATCTCGACACCTTGATCTGGCACGAGGAAGATCTTAAGCAGCCATTGACCCTGCTTTACCAAAGCCTAAATGAGTCGGGTATGAGCCTGATTGCTAACGGTCTGCTATTGGATATGCTGCGTCGACTCGCTTGCTTCGGAATCCATATGCTACGCCTGGATATCCGCCAAGATGCCCAGCGTCATAGCGACGCTATTGCCGAACTGACTCGTTATCTGGGTCTAGGCGACTATGATCACTGGGACGAACATGAAAAACAGGCCTTCCTGCTCAGGGAGTTAAGTGGCAAACGCCCTCTCATCCCCCATAACTGGCAGCCCAGCGACGATGTGGCCGAGGTGATCAGCACAGTCAGGCTGATCGCTAATCAGTCTTCGAAGGCGTTAGGCTCCTATGTGATCTCCATGGCTAGCCAGCCCTCAGATGTATTGGCCGTACTCCTGTTACTTAAAGAGGCTGGCTGCCAATACCCAATGCGTGTCGTCCCCCTATTCGAAACTCTGGACGATCTTAATAATGCCTCTAGCTGCATGTCGGCGCTATTTGCCATCGACTGGTATCGTGGCTACTGCAAGGGTAGCCAAGAGGTGATGATAGGTTACTCAGATTCGGCTAAAGATGCCGGCGTTATGGCCGCCGCCTGGGCTCAATATAGTGCTCAGGAGAAACTGGTTAAGGTCTGTGCCCAAGCCGATATCAAACTCACGCTATTCCACGGCCGTGGCGGCACCATAGGCCGTGGTGGCGGACCGGCACACAAGGCGATCTTGTCACAGCCCCCGGGCTCTGTAGATGGGCGTATTCGTGTCACCGAGCAGGGAGAGATGATCCGCTTCAAGTTCGGCCTGCCTAAGCTGGCGGTGCAAAGCTTGGCGCTGTACACCTCAGCCGTGATGGAGGCCACCCTATTGCCGCCGCCAGAACCTAAGCCTGAATGGCGTGAAGCAATGGAGCGCCTCGCCGGCGATTCTGTGCAAGCTTACCGTGCTATCGTACGTGAGGAACCCGATTTTGTGGCTTATTTCCGCGCGGCGACACCAGAGGTCGAGCTGGGCAAGCTGCCCCTGGGCAGTCGTCCGGCCAAACGCCGTGTCGATGGAGGCATCGAAAGCCTGCGTGCGATTCCCTGGATCTTTGCCTGGTCGCAAAACCGCTTGATGCTGCCCGCTTGGTTAGGCGCGGGAGAAGCACTACAACAAGCAGCCGACAGAGGTGAGTTAGGCCTGCTACGAGAGATGGAGAAAGAGTGGCCTTTCTTTGAGACCCGCATTTCCATGCTTGAGATGGTCTATGCCAAGGCAGAACCCAATCTGGCAAAATACTATGAAACCTGTCTGGTACCTAAGGAACTGCATCACCTAGGTGAAGCGCTGCGCGCCAGAATGGCAACCGGGATCAAGGTGGTATTGGAGCTGACACAATCTGATGCCCTGATGTCCCATACGCCGTGGAACCGCGAGTCGGTAGAGCTACGTAACCCCTACATCGATCCGCTCAACTTCCTTCAGGCAGAGCTATTGGCCCGAACTCGCAAAGAAGAAGCGGGGTCGAGTAATGTGGAATTAGCGCTAATGTTGACCATAGCCGGCGTCGCGGCAGGTATGAGAAACACAGGCTAATGAAACAGCTGACCCTACTTGGCCTCATGATGCTGCTATTGACCGCCTGTGTCAGTCAATACAGCATCAGTGAGCGCCAGCTCACCAACTATCTCAATGAGGAGATGCATTTCGAGGTCAAAGAAGGCAATCGCTTCTTCGGCATAGAGATGAAGATTAATGATGTGAAGGTCAAGTTAGGTCATAAGGCTGACACTATGGCGATTGCGGCAAACAGTCAGATTAAGGTGGCAAATCCGCTAATGCCCATAAACGCCACCACGACGGCCGAGTTCGAGGCTAAGCCTTGGTATGATACCAACCAGCATAGCCTCTACCTCAGAGAACTAAAACTGGTCAAACTGACCTCTAGCCCCAAAGATCTTGAGCAAGCCATGGGACAGGCCGCGCCTCAGGTCATGCGCTTTATCACTCACTTTCTGGAAACCCAGCCTGTATATGTACTCGATACACAAGAAGGCAATCAGGCGCTTCTGGCAGAGATGACCAAACGCATCGAGGTGGTCCCCGGAAAAATTAATCTCATCTTTAAAGACTAGGGCGTTCAAGGCTCGCCCTAACTCTATTGCCTGAGTCTCACATCAGCCGATTATTTGGCAAATCTGGGATAAGAAGCATAGTCGACCAATACAGAAGTATCGTCCAACTCGCGCCTGAGCATATCCAAGGCGACGGCACTGCTCAGCTGCCTCACCAGCTCACGGGAGCGCGCCGGAAATTTTAGCATCTGGCTATATACCCCTTGTTTGGTGGCTAAAGCGATGGCCACCGTCCCCACAGGCTTAGCATCGCAGCCACCATCAGGACCGGCAATGCCACTGGTGGCAAGCGCGTAATCGCTATCTAGTAGAGCTCTAGCGCCTTTAGCCATCTCCTCGACCGTTGCAATCGAAACAGCGCCATGATCGTCCAGTGTCGCAGGCTGAACCCCTAACACCTTGACCTTAGACTCATTGCTGTAGGTCACCAGCCCTTGATCTAGATACTGTGAGCTTCCGGCAAAGGCGACCAGGTTGCTGGCAATCATACCGCCAGTACAAGACTCGGCCACACTCAAACGCTTGCCCGAGGCTAACAGACGGTTATGAATCACTTGCGCCAAGGAGGTCACATTCTGCCCGACAACCGCATTGCCGAGTCGGCTCATCACCTCAGCCTTTAGCTCATCTAACTTGGCGATAGCATCCTGCCCTCTGGCAAATAGCTTAATTTCGATATAAGGCATAAAAGAGCGGTAGCCTAAGGTGATCCCGCTGGGAAGCGCGATACTTTCGAGTTTGTCAGCCAGCGCCGACTCCCCCTGACCTATGGTCAATAATTTCTGAACCTCGACTTCGACATGACTATCGGCAATCTGCTCGACAAAGGGAATAAATTGCTCAGTCACCATCTTTTTAAATTCAAAGGGCACACCTGGCGTGAAAAAAAGCCAGGCACGATTAAGCTTCACTCTAAAGCCACAGGCTGTCCCAACAGGATTGTCCACCATGATGGCCGAAGCGGGCAGCATCGCCTGCTTGAGATTACTTGCGGGCATCTGTCGCCCATTGCGCGTAAACCACTCTTGAATACGTTCGCGCCATAGGGTGCATTCAACTAATGGCTCCCCCTTGGCAATCGCCATTGCCTCAGAAGACATGTCGTCACTGGTTGGCCCCAGACCACCGTTAACTAAGATGACATCGGCGTGCTCACTACGCTGACGAAAGACTTCAACCAGATCATCCATACGATCACCAACGGTAATACGCTGCTGCATCTCTATACCATGGTCCATCATAGTATTGGCTGCCCAGGCCGCATTGGTATCGACTATCTGTCCCGACAGCACCTCTTCACCAGTACAGATCATTTCTATTTTCATATCCATCCCTTGAAACTAAGCGATTTAACTTTGCCATAAGGTAGGTAAGGCCGCTCTGAATAGCAATAGACAATAGGACAACTCAGCAGATATTCACATTCGTCGGCGTTAGCGCGCCTTTACAGGTCTTATCGCTCTAAACAATTTTAAAGTCAGCCGCTACAAGCGAACTAGACTCATTAAATCAATATGGCAAACGAAACTGCAGGGAAGAGATACGCATAAACTAATCCTAATGAGGATTCTGGCTCTTAACCATCACAAGCGAGAAATGCCGATAAGCCATCATTTCCTTTTTATCTCATGACGTACTCATAGGCCTATGAACGAGAAACTGGGAATGTCGAGCAGCCAATTTGCATGGATGCATATCGCGAAGCGATGTGCTTACGCTCGTAAAGAGCCAATACAGCTAAGAAAGACGAGATTTGACTGCATGTGCCTTAGCACGCGATAGTTTTCATCACACAACGAAAAAAGCCTCTGCATTTCTGCAGAGGCTTTCGTCTTAATGTTGGTGGGCGCATATCGCGAAGCGATGTGCTCATGCGCGCTAAGTGTCAACGTAGCCGGGGCGGACGGGACTCGAATACTTGTGTCTTCGACACGCGAGACAGGGTGAATAGGCATCGTCATAAGCCCTAAGTGCCGATAAGTAATCATTTTCGATATGACTAAGCTTCTTATCTCATGACCCACAAGCTCACGATAACTTAAAAGTTTCAAAGCGATAAAACGAAAAAAGCCCTAGCATTTCTGCTAGGGCTTTCGTCTTAATGTTGGCGGAGCGGACGGGACTCGAACCCGCGACCCCCGGCGTGACAGGCCGGTATTCTAACCAACTGAACTACCGCTCCTTTAGTAAAACGCTTACGCGGGATACTAAATTAGGCGCCTGGAAATGACCTACTCTCACATGGGGAGACCCCACACTACCATCGGCGCGATTGCGTTTCACTTCTGAGTTCGGGATGGGATCAGGTGGGACCACAATGCTATGGTTTCCAGACAAATTCGGAAATTTAGAAAGCTGTACTCTTTATTCAAGAGCTAATTTGAGTTCGCACTTCAATCAAGTACTTGTATTCTTCTGATTCAGTAACCATTATTACGACCTCCATGGATGGAGGAAGTGCCAAGAAATGATTGGACTCATTTCCGGTACTTTGCAGTAAAAACCCTTTTGGGTTGTATGGTTAAGCCTCACGAGTCATTAGTACAGGTTAGCTCAACGCCTCACAACGCTTACACACCCTGCCTATCAACGTCCTAGTCTCGGACGGCTCTTTAGAGACCTTAAAGGTCTAGGGATGACTCATCTTAGGGCTCGCTTCCCGCTTAGATGCTTTCAGCGGTTATCGATTCCGAACGTAGCTACCGGGCAATGCCATTGGCATGACAACCCGAACACCAGCGGTTCGTCCACTCCGGTCCTCTCGTACTAGGAGCAGCTCCCTTCAATCATCCAACGCCCACGGCAGATAGGGACCGAACTGTCTCACGACGTTCTGAACCCAGCTCGCGTACCACTTTAAATGGCGAACAGCCATACCCTTGGGACCGACTTCAGCCCCAGGATGTGATGAGCCGACATCGAGGTGCCAAACACCGCCGTCGATATGAACTCTTGGGCGGTATCAGCCTGTTATCCCCGGAGTACCTTTTATCCGTTGAGCGATGGCCCTTCCATTCAGAACCACCGGATCACTATGACCTGCTTTCGCACCTGCTCGACGTGTATGTCTCGCAGTTAAGCTGGCTTATGCCATTGCACTAACCGTACGATGTCCGACCGTACTTAGCCAACCTTCGTGCTCCTCCGTTACTCTTTGGGAGGAGACCGCCCCAGTCAAACTACCCACCAGGCACTGTCCTCAACCCCGATTCAGGGGCCAGAGTTAGAACATCAACACTACAAGGGTGGTATTTCAAGGTTGACTCCACGAGAACTGGCGTTCCCGCTTCAAAGTCTCCCACCTATCCTACACATGTAGGGTCAATGTTCAGTGCCAAGCTATAGTAAAGGTTCACGGGGTCTTTCCGTCTAGCCGCGGGTATACGGCATCTTCACCGCAATTTCAACTTCACTGAGTCTCGGCTGGAGACAGCGTGGCCATCATTACGCCATTCGTGCAGGTCGGAACTTACCCGACAAGGAATTTCGCTACCTTAGGACCGTTATAGTTACGGCCGCCGTTTACCGGGGCTTCGATCATGAGCTTCTCCGAAGATAACCCAATCAATTAACCTTCCGGCACCGGGCAGGCGTCACACCGTATACGTCATCTTGCGATTTTGCACAGTGCTGTGTTTTTGATAAACAGTTGCAGCCACCTGGTATCTGCGACTGCCGTCAGCTTAGGGAGCAAGTCCCATCACCAACAGCAGCGTACCTTCTCCCGAAGTTACGGTACCATTTTGCCTAGTTCCTTCAGCCGAGTTCTCTCAAGCGCCTTGGTATTCTCTACCCGACCACCTGTGTCGGTTTGGGGTACGATTCCTGCTAACCTGAAGCTTAGAAGATTTTCCTGGAAGCATGGCATCAACTACTTCAGTTCCGTAGAACCTCGTCATCAACTCTCAGTATTAGGTACCCGGATTTGCCTAAGTACCCTACCTACAGTCTTAAACGCGGACAACCAACGCCGCGCTAGCCTAGCCTTCTCCGTCTCTCCATCGCAGTTAGCAGAAGTACGGGAATATTAACCCGTTTCCCATCGACTACGCCTTTCGGCCTCGCCTTAGGGGTCGACTTACCCTGCCCCGATTAACGTTGGACAGGAACCCTTGGTCTTTCGGCGTGGAGGTTTTTCACCCCCATTATCGTTACTCATGTCAGCATTCGCACTTCTGATACCTCCAGCGTGGGTTACCCCTTCACCTTCAACGGCTTACAGAACGCTCCTCTACCGCACTAGCGCAAGCGCTAGTACCCATAGCTTCGGTGTATTGCTTAGCCCCGTTAAATCTTCCGCGCAGGCCGACTCGACTAGTGAGCTATTACGCTTTCTTTAAATGATGGCTGCTTCTAAGCCAACATCCTAGCTGTCTAAGCCTTCCCACATCGTTTCCCACTTAGCAATAACTTTGGGACCTTAGCTGATGGTCTGGGTTGTTTCCCTTTTCACGACGGACGTTAGCACCCGCCGTGTGTCTCCCGAGTAGTACTCATTGGTATTCGGAGTTTGCAAAGGGTTGGTAAGTCGGGATGACCCCCTAGCCTTAACAGTGCTCTACCCCCAATGGTATTCGCTCGAGGCGCTACCTAAATAGCTTTCGAGGAGAACCAGATATCTCCCGGTTTGATTGGCCTTTCACCCCCAGCCACAAGTCATCACCGCATTTTTCAACATACGTGTGTTCGGTCCTCCAGTTGATGTTACTCAACCTTCAACCTGCCCATGGCTAGATCACCGGGTTTCGGGTCTACACCTTGCAACTAAACGCGCAGTTAACACTCGGTTTCCCTACGGCTCCGCTATTCGCTTAACCTCGCTACAAAATGTAAGTCGCTGACCCATTATACAAAAGGTACGCAGTCACGGTCTCAAGAACCGCTCCCACTGCTTGTACGTATACGGTTTCAGGTTCTATTTCACTCCCCTCACAGGGGTTCTTTTCGCCTTTCCCTCACGGTACTGGTTCACTATCGGTCAGTCAGGAGTATTTAGCCTTGGAGGATGGTCCCCCCATATTCGAACAAGATATCACGTGTCCCGTCCTACTCGTTTTCACCTAAAGTTAGTTTTCATGTACGGGGCTATCACCCTGTATCGCTGTGCTTTCCAACACATTCCACTAACACCCTCTAGGCTTAAGGGCTAATCCCCGTTCGCTCGCCGCTACTAGGGGAATCTCGGTTGATTTCTTTTCCTAAGGGTACTTAGATGTTTCAGTTCCCCTCGTTCGCCTCATTAAGCTATGTATTCACTTAATGATGACAGCTTATGCTGCCGGGTTTCCCCATTCGGACATCGTTAGCTCAAATGCTTGTTACTAGCTCGCCAACGCTTTTCGCAAGTTACTACGTCCTTCATCGCCTCTGACTGCCAAGGCATCCACCGTATACGCTTAGTCACTTAACCATACAACCCAAATGAGTTTCATCTGAGTCGCATCGCAACTAATGGTTTCAACTTTCGCCAAAAGAATACTCAATGCACTTGATTAAAGTGTGTTTTGAGAACTCAATTATTTTTTCGCGCTAATGCTACAAATAATCACGTACAAGTACGTCACTATCCCTTTCACATTAACACTATCAGCTTTCCAAATTTTTAAAGAACAAGCATCGTCGCTCGGACGTGCCACTCGCTCTAACAAGAACAAGTTATCTGTGTGAACACTCAACAAGCACTAAATCAATCGTATAGGTAAGGAGGTGATCCAGCCCCAGGTTCCCCTAGGGCTACCTTGTTACGACTTCACCCCAGTCATGAACCACACCGTGGTAAACGCCCTCCCGAAGGTTAAGCTATCTACTTCTGGTGCAGCCCACTCCCATGGTGTGACGGGCGGTGTGTACAAGGCCCGGGAACGTATTCACCGTGGCATTCTGATCCACGATTACTAGCGATTCCGACTTCATGGAGTCGAGTTGCAGACTCCAATCCGGACTACGACGAGCTTTCTGAGATTAGCTCCACCTCGCGGCTTCGCAACCCTCTGTACTCGCCATTGTAGCACGTGTGTAGCCCTACTCGTAAGGGCCATGATGACTTGACGTCGTCCCCACCTTCCTCCGGTTTATCACCGGCAGTCTCCCTAAAGTTCCCGGCATGACCCGCTGGCAAGTAAGGATAAGGGTTGCGCTCGTTGCGGGACTTAACCCAACATTTCACAACACGAGCTGACGACAGCCATGCAGCACCTGTCTCAGAGTTCCCGAAGGCACTAAGCTATCTCTAGCGAA
Organism: Shewanella marisflavi; assembly: GCF_002215585.1. Taxonomy (NCBI): domain Bacteria; kingdom Pseudomonadati; phylum Pseudomonadota; class Gammaproteobacteria; order Alteromonadales; family Shewanellaceae; genus Shewanella; species Shewanella marisflavi. The sequence continues at coordinate 193,047 of NZ_CP022272.1, read as the reverse complement.
TTCTCTGGATGTCAAGAGTAGGTAAGGTTCTTCGCGTTGCATCGAATTAAACCACATGCTCCACCGCTTGTGCGGGCCCCCGTCAATTCATTTGAGTTTTAACCTTGCGGCCGTACTCCCCAGGCGGTCTACTTAATGCGTTAGCTTGAGAACCCAGTGTTCAAGACACCAAATTCCGAGTAGACATCGTTTACGGCGTGGACTACCAGGGTATCTAATCCTGTTTGCTCCCCACGCTTTCGTACCTGAGCGTCAGTCTTTGTCCAGGGGGCCGCCTTCGCCACCGGTATTCCTTCAGATCTCTACGCATTTCACCGCTACACCTGAAATTCTACCCCCCTCTACAAGACTCTAGTTTGCCAGTTCGAAATGCAGTTCCCAGGTTGAGCCCGGGGCTTTCACATCTCGCTTAACAAACCGCCTGCGTACGCTTTACGCCCAGTAATTCCGATTAACGCTTGCACCCCTCGTATTACCGCGGCTGCTGGCACGAAGTTAGCCGGTGCTTCTTCTGCGAGTAACGTCACAGCTAAGTGCTATTAACACTTAACCTTTCCTCCTCGCTGAAAGTGCTTTACAACCCGAAGGCCTTCTTCACACACGCGGCATGGCTGCATCAGGCTTGCGCCCATTGTGCAATATTCCCCACTGCTGCCTCCCGTAGGAGTCTGGGCCGTGTCTCAGTCCCAGTGTGGCTGATCATCCTCTCAGAACAGCTAGGGATCGTCGCCTAGGTGAGCCATTACCTCACCTACTAGCTAATCCCACCTAGGTACATCCAATCGCAGAAGGCCCGAAGGTCCCCTCTTTTCCCCCGTAGGGCGTATGCGGTATTAGCAGTCGTTTCCAACTGTTATCCCCCTCGACTGGGCAGTTCCCTAGGCATTACTCACCCGTCCGCCGCTCGTCAGCAAAGAAAGCAAGCTTTCTTCCTGTTACCGCTCGACTTGCATGTGTTAGGCCTGCCGCCAGCGTTCAATCTGAGCCATGATCAAACTCTTCAATTAAAGTTTTGTTGAAGCTGAAAGCTTCGGCTCAATGAATTCTGATTCATTTAAACGACTCGGAAGAATCATCTAAATGTTTGTACATATTGCTATGAACATTCATCGTTGCATTGAGATATAAATCGTTTTCGATTAACTCAACACCTGTGAATGTCCACACAGATTTCTTGTTTCATCTTGTTAAAGAACGTTTGCCTCATACTGGAGTCCAGCGGGCTAGGGCTGCGTATTCTACGCTTCTTCCTGTCGGCGTCAAGCGCTTTTTTCAAAAGTTTTTTAAGTGGTTAATTACTGTGCTTTCGCTGTGTAACTAACGGCTTAAAAACCCGAAGGCACTTACCACCCTGACTCAACCTACATGCTTACTTACTTTGCTAAGCAGCGCCGTTTGCCGTGTCAGTGGGAGCGCATTATAGGGAGCAGAATCTTTTACGCAAGGGCTTTTTACAAAAAAAAGATCGCATGCCGATCTTTTAGGCAATTACGATCTTTTTCGTATAGATAGCGAGCAAAAACTGCCTGTTTTACGGCTTTTGGGCTGCCTGCTTAATAAAGCCCTGGATCAGCTCTACCGCTTTTTCATCATCCCAATCGACAAATGTCCTGACAAATGCGATCAATTCACCTTGCTGATTGAGAATAAAGGTTGCCGGTATGGTATCAAGCGGAAAGACCTGTCCTAGCTGCTGCTGAGGATCGTAATAGGTCTCAAACTTGTCCATGCCCAAAGAAGCTAAGAAAGGTTCGACTTGCTCTTTACCCTTCATATCGATCGAAATAGGTAAGATACGGAACTCATTTGGATCAAACTTAGCCTTAAAGCGATCGATAGCCGGCAGCTCACGCACACAAGGTGGGCACCAGGTGGCCCACATGTTAACCATCACCACCTGACCTTTATACTGACTGAAGTCTATCGATTTCCCCTGCGCGTCCTTAAAAGGTACAGCTTCTATCGGATATGACTTAGGCAATACGTTTATTAGGTCTACGCTTGATTGCACTTCACCACTATTTTTCTTCTGCATGCCTGGATAGGCATGCAGAACATTAGAAAAGCTTAGTGCAGCCATGCTTAAGGCTAAGCTTGCAGCAGCGATAGACTTTAACTTCATTTGTTGTCTCGCTTCAGCAGTCGATCCAACTCAGCTTGCTCTTCAGGGCTTATTTCTTGCTCTACAGCATTACTGATTCGCTGCTTTCTAACAAAGACGAAGCCAATCATTAATCCTACTAACAATAACCCTAAAGGACCTAACCACAGCACGTAGGTCTTGGCTTCCATACGCGGCTTATAAAGAACAAACTCACCATAACGGCTGGTCATAAACTCGATGATTTCTTCATCTCCTTTACCTTCATCAACCATTTGATAGACCTCGAGTCTCAGGTCTTGTGCCACAGGTGAATTAGAATCAATCAGATTCTGATTTTGGCACTGGGGACAACGCAGAGAATGCGCCAACTCCAATGCTCGCTTCTGATTGTCTACCGACTTAAACTCATAGGTATCGACAGGTGTAGCCATTACTGACCCCACCAGCACGAAAGATAAGAATACTGCGGAGATAATCCCGACTAAGCTTTTCATTAAGATGCTCCCTCAGCTTTAGCCTGTGCTTGTAGCTCTTGAATCATTGGGTAAAGGGTCTCTTTCCAGACTCGCATATCAATTGGCCCCGCATAACGGAAACGTATGATGCCGTTATGATCCACCAGATAACTTTCGGGTGCACCATAAACACCGAGATCTAAGCCCAAACGGCCATCATGATCATAGATGTTCTTGGTGTAGGGGTCGCCTTCCCGGCTCAATTCGCGGATCGCTAAAGCGCGATCATCACGGTAATTAATCCCATAGATAGGCAAGATATTTTGTCTTGCTAATCGCATCAAATAAGGATGCTCATATTTACATGAAGGACACCAAGTCGCCCACACGTTTAATAGCGAGACCTGTCCCTTGAGACTTTCATTGGAAATGATCTCATTGGCATCTTCAAGACGCTCTAGTTGGAAAGCCGGTATCGGCTTTCCTTCCAATGCTGAGTCCAACTGCTGCGGGTTCAGGAAGAGTCCCTTATAAAGGAAGACTCCCATCACCAGAAACAGAATCAAAGGAATAAATAATACTAGCCTTTTCTTCATACTTGCCCCAATTCAAGTTATGCCGTTGCTAATTTTTCTTGTTTAGCTTTTTCGTCAGCCGCATCAGTAGCTTTAGCTCTACGATAACGCTTATCAGACGCAGCGAAGAAGCCACCCACCATCATGAAAATGCTACCAAACCACAACCAGCGAACAAAAGGTTTGTAGTTTAGACGTACCGCAAATTCGGTGCGGCTAATCGGATCGCCCATAGTGATATAAAGATCGCGGAACAGCCCCCAATCAATACCAGCTTCAGTCATATCCATAGTACGCACATTGTACTGACGACGATCAGGCTTTAGCAGCGTAATAAACTCGCCATCTTTGGTAACTTCAACCTGACCTTGCTGCGCCGTATAGTTAGGCCCAACAACATTTTTGGTTTCGATGTAATGGAAGCTATAACCCGCCAACTCTTGCGTGATACCAGGTCCCATACGAACACTCTTCTCTATCGAGTAGTTTGACACCATAGTGGCACCCACTACAGACACTGCAATACCCAAGTGAGCGATGATCATGCCCAGCTGACTGCGCCCCATACGCGCCAAGCTTAAGCCTTCTTTTGACTGCATGATTTCGTAAGCGGCACGCAAGGTTGCTAAAGTAACCCAAACTGCAGCACCAATACCGAACATCACCCAAGCATTGAACTTACCATCGACGAGGAAAGGCGTAGCTGCACCAATAACGGCTGACACTACTGCCGGAACCAGCAATTTAGCCCTTAGCTCACCAGCTTTCGCTCGCTTCCAACGAATATTTGGACCAATACCCATAAACCCAAAGAGTACTAGCACAATAGGTACGAATACCGCGTTGAAGTATGGTGGGCCTACAGAGATCTTACCCATATTCAAGGCATCGATAAGCAGTGGGTAAAGTGTACCAAGTAATACAGTACCGCAAGCAACGGTCAGCAGGATGTTACACACCAGCAGCATAGTTTCTTTAGACATCAACTCGAAACGTGCTGGGCTCTTCATGTCACTGGCCCGGAAGGCAAACAAGGTGAGCGAGCCACCAATGGCTAAACCGAGTAATAACAGGATGAACATACCGCGACTTGGATCGGCGGCAAATGAATGCACAGAGGTCAGTACCCCTGAACGAACAATAAAGGTACCTAACAAACTCAAAGAGAAAGCGAAGATAGAGAGTAATACAGTCCAGTTACGGAAGGTTGCGCGCTTCTCAGTTACGATTACTGAATGCAGCAATGCAGTACCGATCAACCAAGGCATGAATGAAGCGTTCTCAACGGGGTCCCAGAACCACCAGCCGCCCCAGCCTAATTCGTAGTATGCCCACCAAGAACCCAGTGAAATACCACCTGTCAGGAAGATCCAAGCAGCCAAGGTCCACGGACGGCTCCAACGTGCCCACGCAGAATCCAGGCGCCCCCCCATGAGTGCCGCAATCGCAAAGGCAAAGCTCACTGAGAAACCGACATAACCCAGGTACAGCATAGGCGGATGGAAGATTAATCCAACGTCTTGCAGCATAGGGTTAAGGTCACGTCCTTCCATAGGAATAGGGAATAGACGCTCAAATGGGCTCGAAGTTAACAGCATAAAGAGACTGAAACCAATCACTATCATCGCCAAAATAGCGAGAACGCGAGCGGTGAATACCTCTTCCAGACCTTTACTAAAAAAGGCGACAGCTGCAGTCCAGACTGACAAGGCAAATACCCAGAAGAGTAATGAGCCTTCATGACCACCCCATACCGCGGCGATCTTAAAGAAAATCGGCAGTTGTGAGTTAGAGTGGTGTGCAACATAGGCAACAGAGAAATCGTCTACGGCAAAGCTATAACCGAGGACGATGACAGAAAGAGCAATAAAGAAAAACATGCCGTAACTTAACGGCCAAGCATAACGAACCAGATATTGATCTTTTCGAGCAACACCGATTAGTGGGACGCTGGCCAATAGAAAGGCAAATGCCAATCCTATTATCAACGAAAAGTGTCCTAATTCAGGGATCATGGGGTTTCCTCAGTCCTATATAAGAATCAGTTGAAGCTTTAGCCTCTACTAATTCACGAGAGTTTGCAATTCACACTACTCAAGGTACAAAATTTGAGTCATTTTAGTATTTGCTATTGTATCTGTCTGCCTCTTTCGCACAATTCTGGGTGACCTGTCTCATTCTTGCGAACAGAAACGCAGGGTTACAATTGTTATAAACTGACAGATTTTATGCTCTGACCCTTGTTTGAAACTTAAGTTTCAGCCAATTTTTGAAAATAGAATCGAACTGTGAACCAGTGCAAAAGTATCAGTATTTAACGACACTAATCCCTTATATTACTGTTCAATGAATAATCTTTCCGTATAATCTGATCCCTATATCGCGCGGCATCCCCGCATTTCTGCAACTAATGTGAAAAAGAAATAATGACCACTCTCTGGATTTTTATTGCGCTTTTTGTATTAGTCAGCCTAGTGCTGATTTGGTTTCCACACTTTCGCCAGCAACAGATGTTGCAGGCCGAAGAGGCTGGTGTGCGTAAGGCCACTAACCTCGAACTCTTTAATAACCGTTTAGCGACACTGGAAAAGGAACTCGAAGATGAGCTTCTGGATCAAGATGAGTTTGACGCTCTAAAGAAAGAACTCGAAATCAGTTTGCTACAGGACATGAAGCAGGGCGAGGATGAATCCTTAGTCGGCCAGCTTAAACCTAAGAGCATATTATGGCCAGCCTTTATGTCTGTCGTCTTGCTCGGTTTATCCGGTTACTTCTATGCCACCTTAGGGGCTTATGCTAACTTGGACAAAGCCGTCCCTGATAATCCACACGCAGGAATGGATGCTAGCCAGATTATGGCTCAGCGCATCCAGATGATGGAGTCACAACTACAAGCCGAGCCTGATAATAGCCAACTGCTGTTTAGTCTAGGTCATGCCTACATCAACGCCAATCGTTATGACGATGCGGTAAAATCATTTGATAAGGCCATGGAACTGGTTGGTACTCATGCCGAATTGCTAGGGCCTAAAGCGACTGCACTCTACTATAAGGCTAATCAGCGTATAACACCCGCGGTTCAGTCCATCATAGACCAATCTCTGGCGCTAGATCCTAAAGATCCTTCTACACTGCTACTGGTTGGAATGGATGCTTTCTTTAATGCCCATTATCAAAAAGCAATCGATGCTTGGCAGATCATTCTCGACAGCGACAGAAACGATGTCGATCGCAGCGCTATCATCAATGCAATTGAAAGTGCCAAGATGAGAATACAAGCTGAAACCGGTGAAATGCCAAATGACGCAACCCATCAGCCGGCCACCGCAGGTAAGACAGTGACTATCGATGTCTCCATCTCACCAGAGCTAGCACAACAGGTCGGTGGTAGCGATATGCTGTTCATCTTTGCTCGTAACACTGAAGGCCCTAAAGTACCTTTAGCTGCGACCAAAGTGTCTGCCAAGTCTTTACCTGTCTCCATTACTCTAGACGACAGCACCGGCATGGGCGGAGACATCAAGCTAAGTGATGCCAAACAGGTTGAGATCATTGCGGTTCTTTCAAAGCATGGTTCTGTGAAGGCACAACCCGGTGATATGCAGGGGCGCCTAGAAACCATGGAAGTCGGTACAACGGCCAAACTTGTGATTGACACGTTAGTCCAGTAAACCCTAGGTCATTACATTCTGGGCTACTCTCTCAGAAACCAAAAGCCGGCATTCGCCGGCTTTTTTGTTGCCCGAACATTGAGTCCCGAACATAAAAAAAGCCGACTTGAAGTCGGCTTTTTCTCAACGAAGTTGGATTACTTAGACATGAACTCGATAGCGTTCTTGTAATCTTCGTCGGTACAATCCGTGCACATACCGCCTGGTGGCATAGCGTTAAGACCTGTCTTAATGCTACTAACTAAAGCGTCTAAGCCCTTAGCCAAACGTGGCTCCCATGCAGCTGCATCATGAGCTTTAGGCGCACCAGCGACACCCATACTGTGGCATACCTGGCATGCCTTGTTATATACAGCCTCACCTTCTTGTGCAAAAGCGTTTGCAGACAAGGTCAATGCAGCCACTGCAGACAATGCTAACAGTTTTTTCATGTTCAATGTTCCTAATGCAAATATTAACAGAGCTCTATGCCACCCTAAATATGGGGCAGACTTATTTTATAGCGGTACTAGGATACATCAAACTTCAACAAAACTCACCTTTTTGTGACTAATATCAGAATTTGACAGTTCAACATGTTATAGGCACTCCCTTTAACTGATACATTAGCAATTGTTGAAAAAGTTCAATCCCAAGTACTAAAAGGTTTTGCTTTTTGGAAGCATATCAAATTGCTGACACTAAACAGAGACCAAGACTAAACCCCTCAAGGGGATTATGTTAATATCGCTTACGTTCACATCTGGCTTGAGATAGAGGGTTCAGTGGTAGAAGAAAAAACAGCAACGACACTGGTATCGGCCGACAACTTGACTTGTATCCGCGAAGAGCGAATTCTATTCGACGAACTCAGTTTTGATATCCAAGCGGGTGAAATTGTACAAATAGAAGGGCCTAACGGCGCAGGAAAAACCAGCCTACTGCGTATTCTTGCTGGCTTATCTAGACCCTATGGCGGAGAAGCTAAGTACAAGGGCACTGACATTACCCGCTGCCGCGACGAATATAATGATGATCTTTTGTATCTTGGCCATCTTGCAGGTGTAAAAAGCGAGTTAACGGCCGAAGAGAATCTTAACTTCAATTTAAGAATCAGTGGGTATGATGACTTCAATACTAATCAGATCCTCGCGAAAGTGAATCTATCTGGTTTTGAAGAAGCGCTAGCTGGCCACCTCTCGGCAGGCCAACATCGTCGAACAGCCCTAGCCAGACTCTGGCACACCAACTGCAAGGTATGGCTGTTAGATGAACCGTTTACTGCAATCGATAAGAAAGGCGTCGAAGAATTGGAACACCTGTTTTTACAACATGCTCAAAACGGCGGTTGCGTCATCATGACCACCCACCAGGATATGAGTATTATCGGTGACGATATTCTGCGTAAAATCCGCCTAGATTATCGCTTTATATAAAGGTGTAGTGAATGAACAAAGGTATCAGCTTTACTCAAGCTTTTTTTACCCTGCTAAAGCGCGATCTTCAAATAGCTGTCCGCCACAAGGGCGACATCTTCAATCCGCTACTGTTTTTTATCCTAGTGGTCACTCTGTTTCCGCTGGGCATTGGGCCTGAACCTCAGGTGCTTTCGCGCGTTGCTCCCGGTATTATTTGGGTCGCCGCCCTGCTCGCCTCTATGCTTTCGCTTGAGCGGCTGTTCAAGGCAGACTTTTCAGACGGCAGCTTAGAGCAGATGCTGCTAAGCCCACAGCCATTATCCTTAATGGTATTGGCTAAAGTACTTGCACACTGGCTATTAACCGGCGTACCGCTTATCTTAGTCGCACCACTGTTAGCCGTATTGTTACACCTCGAAGCTAATAGTTATGGTGCGCTGCTGTCCACCCTGGCACTTGGTACCCCTGTACTGAGCCTTTTAGGGGCAATTGGTGTTGCGCTTACGGTAGGGTTACGCAAAGGCGGTGTTTTATTGAGCCTATTGATTCTACCGCTTTATATCCCAGTTCTAATTTTTGCAACCAGCGCTATTGATGCAGCTGGTTTAAATCTACCCTACAGCGGCCATCTCGCTATTATAGGCGCTATGCTGGTCGGTTCGTTAATATTGGCACCATTTGCTATTGGTGCCTCATTAAGAGTGAGTACTAACTAATATGTGGAAATGGCTACATTCTTACGCAGACCCTCAAAAGGCCTATAACCTATCAGGCAGGCTACTACCTTGGTTTGCAACACTTGCTATCGCATTTATTGGCGTTGGTTCTATCTGGGGCTTGCTGTTCGCTCCGGTTGATTATCAACAGGGTGACAGCTACCGCATCATCTTCATCCACGTACCAGCCGCCTCAATGTCTATGTCGGCCTACATGGCGATGGCTACCTCAGCCTTCATTGGCTTGGTATGGCAGATCAAGTCGGCTGACTGGGCGGCGGCAGCCATCGCACCTATCGGTGCCGTTGTCACCTTTATCGCTCTGATCACTGGTGCCGCCTGGGGTAAGCCTATGTGGGGTACTTGGTGGGTGTGGGATGCTCGCTTAACCTCTGAGCTGGTACTGCTATTCCTATACCTAGGTGTGATCTCACTATACGCCTCTTTCGAGGACAAGGTACTTGCAGCACGAGCCGCTGGCATCCTAGCGATTGTAGGTGTGATCAACATACCAATCATTAAGTATTCAGTAGAGTGGTGGAACTCACTTCATCAGCCAGCAACGATTAAAATCACCGAGAAATCCTCGATGGCACCTGAGATGCTGTACCCGTTACTGATCAACATCTTTGGTTTTGGTCTCATGATTGGAGCCATCACTTTAGTACGTTTCAGAGCCGAGATCTTAGCCAGAAATGGTATGCGTCCTTGGGTTAGGGAACTCGCGAAAGCTGAAGGAGTCAAATAATGCAGTTCGATTCATTAACAGATTTTTTTAACATGGGTGGCTACGCCTTTTATGTGTGGCTATCTTACGGCATAACCGCCTTCGCACTTGGCACCTTGATCTTGGTGAGCCTGCGCCAAAAGCGCAAAATCCTCACTGAAATCTCAAAGAAAATGCAACGCGAAGAACGCCTTAAAGCCAACCGGAGTAAAGAACAGTGAACGCCAGACGTAAGAAAAGACTCGCCTTAGCAACCGCCTTAATAGGTGGCGTAGCCGCAATCGCATCATTATTGCTTTATGCGCTAAATTCAAACCTGAACCTTTTCTACACACCAACAGAAATTGTCCATGGTAAAAAAGACACAGGCGTTAAACCCGAAGTGGGCCAGCGTATCCGTGTCGGTGGCATGGTAACCGTTGGGTCTCTAATCCGCGATCCTGACAGCCTCCACGTTGAATTTGCTGTACATGATGCAGCCGGTGGTGAAGTCATAGTGACCTATGACGACTTGCTACCTGATCTGTTCCGTGAGGGCCAGGGCATTGTGGCTCAAGGCGTACTGATTGAAAATGGGAAGTTGGAAGCAACGGAAGTGCTGGCCAAGCATGATGAAAACTATATGCCGCCAGAAGTCGCCGAAGCGATGGGACAAACCCACGAAAAACTCGACTACAACACGACACAAAAATCAGGCTATTAAGCCACTTACATTAAAGGCCTCTTACGAGGCCTTTTTTAATGCGCTTCCACTTACTTACACAGGAAAATCAGCTATAACTATATAAAAGTGCTTTGGAAAATCATCCATGCGTATCCTTGTTTTACTCCTATTGCTCTACAGCCTGCCGGGCGCTGCAACAAACCTTCTATTTATACATAGCTATCATGAAGGCTACCCTTGGGTGCAAGATTACCGGCGAGCCATATTGGATAATCTAAGCCAACCAGTCCAAGTAGAGGACTTTCTCCTAGACTCCAAACGCCTACCCTCTGAAGAATATGTCAAACGCGCTGATATGGCATGGAACGTCATAAAAAGCCGTAGACCAGATATGATAGTCCTTGCCGACGACAATGCCATCACGCTATTGAGTGAACGCATTGCGACCACCAATATCCCGGTTGTTTTTCTAGGGCTGAACACGAATCCAAGAGATCATGGAATCCAAACATACGAGCAATTCACCGGTGTCTTAGAACGTCCTTTATTTAAACGTTCACTATTACTCGTCGATCACATATTGCCGAAAGCTGAGTCGAGAAAACTGCTTGTCCTCTCGGATAACAGCGCTACGAGTCGGGCCGCCCTAAGTCCAATCAGTGATGAGCTCAAACCGATCAGGCTAGGCAATTTGACCATAGAATTTAAGCTCGCTGACTCTGAACAAGCATGGCGACAGGCAGTACTCAATGCGAAACAAGCAGGCTACCAGGGAATATTCATCGCCCTCTATCACACCATCACTTCAGAGCAAGGAGAGCATGTAGACCCCGAAAAAATTATTGCCTGGACAGCTAAGGAGTCTCCCGTGCCGAATTTTGGTTTCTGGGATTTCACTATAGGTAAACAAGCCAATACAGGTGGTTATGTGCTCAATGGCTATGAACATGGCAAGCTAGCGGCAACCTTAATCAACAAGTTATTACATGGCGCCAAGGCCAAAGACTTGGGCTATATCAGTGACAGCAAGGGCAGCTTTCGCTTTAGCCTCTCAGGCGTTGCCAGATGGCACCTGTCGATTCCCAAGGAGATGTCTGATAAGGCACAGTGGGTTGACTAATATGGCGGCAAGAATGCCTTTAGAGATGAATTTGAGATAAGAAATAAAAAAGCCGGGCATAGCCCGGCTTTTTAACAATGAACTTAAGTGTTACTCAGCAGCTTCTTCAACAGCTTCAGCAGCTTCTGGACGACCTACTAGTTCAATATACGCCATAGGCGCTTTATCACCAGTACGTAGACCGCACTTAAGGATACGGGTATATCCACCAGGACGTTCCTGGTAGCGTGGACCCAATTCATTAAATAACTTACCTACGACTTCAGCGTCGCGAGTACGTGCAAATGCCAAACGACGGTTTGCAACACTATCACTCTTAGCAAGTGTTATTAGAGGTTCAACTACGCGACGCAATTCTTTCGCTTTAGCTACAGTAGTCTTGATCACTTCGTGACGGACTAAAGAGCTTGCCATGTTACGGAACATAGCTTGACGATGACTGCTGTTACGGTTTAGTTGACGACCACTCTTACGATGGCGCATGACCTAATCCTTATTACCTAAATCTGTACAAACTAGGACTTATAGGTCGTCTGCTAAACTAGCCGGAGGCCAGTTTTCTAGACGCATACCTAATGAAAGTCCGCGAGAAGCCAACACATCCTTAATTTCGGTAAGAGACTTCTTACCCAAGTTAGGAGTTTTAAGTAGCTCAACCTCAGTACGCTGTACCAGATCTCCGATGTAATGAATCGCTTCGGCTTTCAAACAGTTAGCCGAACGTACAGTTAGCTCTAGATCGTCGACAGGACGCAACAGAATTGGGTCGAACTCTGGTTTCTCTTCTTTCTGCTCTGGCTCAGTGACATCACGAAGCTCAACAAACGCATCTAGCTGTTCAGCTAAGATGGTCGCAGAACGACGAATTGCTTCCTCAGGATCGATAGTTCCGTTAGTGGTCATATCGATAACGAGTTTGTCTAAGTCAGTACGCTGTTCAACACGTGCTGCTTCAACATTGTAAGCAATACGCGCGACAGGTGAGAAAGATGAATCCACTAACAAACGACCGATTGGACGATCATCGTCTTCGGTCTGTGCACGTGCAGAAGCAGGCACATAACCACGACCACGTTCAACACGGATACGCATGCTAATGTCATTATTACCAGTCAGATGACAGATAACATGATCAGGATTCATAATAGTAACATCACCATCGTGCGTGATATCTGCTGCGGTAACAGGGCCTGCGCCTGACTTGCTTAAAGTAAGCATAGCCTCGTCTTTACCCTCGATAACCACTGCTAAACCTTTAAGGTTTAATAGGATTTCTAGGATATCCTCTTGTACGCCTTCCTTGCTGCTGTATTCGTGCAGTACACCATCAATCTCGACTTCGGTAACCGCGCAGCCGGGCATAGACGACAATAGGATACGACGCAACGCGTTACCTAGAGTATGACCAAAACCACGCTCAAGCGGCTCCAGTGTAACCTTGGCACGTGTTGGGTTAACCTGCTCGATATCAACGAGACGCGGTTTAAGAAATTCTGTAACAGAACCCTGCATTGTGTCCTCTCTTGTTTATTAGCTTTACTTAGAGTAAAGCTCGACGATCAGCTGTTCGTTAATATCCGCAGATAAATCGCTACGCTCAGGCAGACGCTTGAAAGCACCTTCCATCTTAGCGGCATCTACTTCAACCCATGTTGGCTTTTCGCGCTGAGAAGCAACTTCTAGAGCAGCTTTAATACGAGCTTGCTTTTGAGACTTCTCACGAACGCTAATTACATCATTCGCAGACACTTTGAATGATGGAATGTTAACAACGCGGCCGTTTACCATAATTGACTTATGGCTAACTAGCTGACGTGCTTCAGCACGGGTAGCACCAAAACCCATACGATAAACTACGTTATCTAAACGGGTTTCTAAAAGAGTAAGTAGGTTTTCACCAGTGTTACCTTTTAGACGTGCAGCGTCTTTGTAGTAGTTACGGAATTGCTTTTCAAGCACACCATAAGTACGACGAACTTTTTGTTTTTCGCGCAGCTGTACGCCGTACTCAGACAAACGAGCTTTACGAGCGCCGTGTTGTCCAGGTGCAGCTTCTAGCTTACACTTCGAATCAATTGCTCTCACACCGCTTTTTAGGAAAAGGTCTGTACCTTCTCGGCGAGTGAGCTTGAGCTTTGGACCCAAGTATCTTGCCATGTTCTTTCTCCAACTATCCTATTAAAAACGGGGCGATTAAACGCGACGTTTCTTAGGAGGACGACAACCATTATGAGGGATCGGCGTCACATCGGTAATGTTGGTTATCTTGTAACCAACCGCGTTCAGCGCTCGAATAGCTGACTCACGCCCTGGACCTGGACCCTTCACGAAAACTTCAAGGTTTTTGACACCGTAGTCCTGAGCTGCAACACCTGCGCGCTCAGCAGCTACCTGTGCAGCGAATGGGGTAGATTTACGTGAACCACGGAAACCTGAACCACCAGAAGTTGCCCAAGAAAGTGCATTACCTTGACGATCTGTAATGGTGATAATGGTGTTGTTGAAAGATGCATGGATATGAGCCATGCCATCAGCAACCTGTTTACGTACGCGCTTGCGCGTTGAACGTGACGGAACTTTAGCCATATTGGTTTACCTTCCCGTTACTTTCTAATTGGCTTACGTGGACCTTTACGCGTACGCGCATTGGTCTTAGTACGTTGCCCACGAAGGGGCAGGCTACGACGGTGGCGGAGACCACGATAACAACCAAGGTCCATCAGACGCTTGATGTTCATAGAGATCTCACGACGCAAGTCACCTTCTACAATGTATTTAGCAACTTCTTCGCGTAGTGTGTCTATTTGAGCTTCGCTCAATTCCTTGATCTTAGCATCTTCAGCAATTGAAGTAGCTGCGCAGATTTGTTGTGCGCGAGTCAGTCCAATACCATAGATAGCAGTCAATGCAATGACTGTGTGCTTTTGATCAGGAATGTTAATGCCAGCGATACGGGCCACTATGCACTCCTCATAAGTTAAAGGCCATCTGTGAAAAGCCCGGTAGGATACTCGACAGATGACGATTTTGCAAATAATATTTTGACCAGCTCAGAAACTGAGCTGGTCAAAAGTTTTTAGCCTTGACGCTGTTTGTGTTTTGGTTCAACACAGATAACGCGTACAACGCCGCTACGCTTTACGATCTTGCAGTTACGGCAGATCTTCTTCACGGAAGCTCGAACTTTCATTTCATCACTCCGTAAAGCTACTTAGCGTCCAAAGCGATCTAAATTCGCTTTGTTAACTAGGTTAGCTTTCTTCATCACAGACTCATATTGATGTGACATCATATGGGTCTGAACCTGAGCCATGAAGTCCATGATCACGACTACCATAATTAGTAGTGAAGTACCGCCAAAATAGAACTGTACTTTCCACGCGATTAACATGAACTCCGGAATTAAACAGATAAAGGTTATATATAATGCACCAGCCAGAGTTAGGCGAGTCATTACTTTATCTATATATCGCGAAGTCTGTTCTCCAGGACGGATCCCGGGAATAAACGCACCACTCTTCTTAAGGTTATCTGCTGTCTCACGTGGGTTAAATACCAACGCAGTATAGAAGAAACAGAAGAAGATAATCGCTGTTGCATACAATAATGAGTAAAGCGGCTGACCTGGTGATACAGCAAGTGAAAAATCACTTAACCAAGATAAACCTTCATTTTGACCAAACCACTGAGCCAGTGTGCCTGGGAACAAAATGATGCTTGACGCAAAGATTGGTGGAATCACACCTGCCATGTTGACCTTAAGCGGTAAGTGAGTGCTCTGCGCGGCAAACACCTTACGGCCCTGCTGACGCTTAGCATAGTTAACAACGATACGACGTTGTCCACGCTCAACAAACACAACGAAATAGGTCACAGCAAATACGATCACTGCAATCAACAATAATACTAGTACGTTCAAGTCGCCTTGACGCGCTTGCTCAGCCGTTTGGCCGATAGCAGATGGCAGACCAGCGACGATACCTGCGAAAATAAGAATCGAGATACCGTTACCTATGCCTCGCTCGGTAATTTGCTCACCTAGCCACATTAGGAACATGGTTCCTGTAACTAGACTGACAACAGCAACAAAGTAGAACCCGAATCCAAGGTTTACAACTAAACCAGGAACCAGGTTAGGCAGACCTGTTGCGATACCGATCGCTTGGAATGTACCCAAGACCAACGTGCCGTATCGAGTATATTGACTGATCTTCTTACGTCCTGACTCGCCTTCCTTTTTCAGTTCGGCCAATGCAGGATGTACCACAGTCAATAGCTGCATGATAATCGATGCCGAAATATACGGCATGATACCAAGAGCAAAGATAGAAGCACGTTCAAGGGCGCCACCAGAGAACATGTTAAACATGCCTAAGATGGTACCCTTTTGCTGATTAAACAGCTCTGCTAATACAGCTGCGTCAATACCAGGAATTGGCACGAACGAACCGGCTCTAAAGACGATAATCGCACCAATCACGAACAGGAGACGGGTTTTCAATTCTGATAGACCGCCTTTCGCGCTTTTTAAATCAAGTCCTGGTTTTGCCATCGACGTATTATTCCTCGATCTTTCCGCCGGCAGCTTCAATAGCTGCACGAGCACCTTTGGTTACCTTCAGACCTTTAACGGTCACTGGGCGTTCAATGGTACCTGAAAGAACGACTTTAGCAAACTGTATGTTGCGAGTAACAAGATTCGCATCTTTCAGTGCATTCAAGTCGACAACATCACCGTTAACTTTAGCCAGTTCGCTTACACGAATTTCGGCAGTTACCAACGCTTTACGCGAAGTAAAACCAAACTTAGGCAAACGGATCTTAAGTGGCATTTGACCACCTTCGAAACCGACGCGAACGCCGCCGCCTGAACGTGACTTCTGACCTTTGTGACCGCGACCAGCAGTCTTACCTAGGCCAGAACCGATACCGCGACCTACACGCTTGGCTGCTGATTTTGCACCTGCAGCAGGTGATAGAGTATTCAATTTCATTGATTAATCCTCCACCTTAACCATGTAGTAAACCTTGTTAATCATACCGCGAACTGCAGGAGTATCTTCCAGCTCAACAGTATGGTTAATACGGCGTAGACCTAGACCGGTCAATGTGGCGCGATGCTTAGGCAAACGTCCAATTGAACTCTTAGTCTGAGTTACTTTTAAAGTTTTAGTAGCCATGGTGCTTAACCTCGAATTTCATCAACATTCAGGCCACGCTTAGCTGCAATCTGTGCTGGTGACTTCATGTGTACCAGCGCGTCTACAGTTGCGCGAACGATGTTGATCGGGTTAGTAGAACCGTATGCTTTCGACAGAACGTTATGAACGCCTGCTACTTCCAATACGGCACGCATCGCACCACCGGCAATAATACCGGTACCTTCAGAGGCTGGTTGCATGTAAACACGCGAACCAGTGTGACGGCCCTTAACAGGGTGGTGCAAAGTACCATTTACAAGTTCAACAGAAACAATGTTACGGCGAGCCTTTTCCATTGCTTTCTGGATAGCAGCAGGTACTTCACGCGCTTTACCATAGCCATAGCCGACTTTACCGTTACCGTCACCCACTACAGTCAGTGCAGTGAAGCTAAAGATACGTCCGCCTTTAACTACTTTAGAAACACGATTTACTGCAACTAACTTCTCTTGCAGGTCGTCTTTTTGTGGAGCTTCAAATTTAGCCATTTTTAATCATTCCTTAGAACTGTAGGCCAGCTTCACGAGCAGCGTCTGCCAAGGCAGCTACGCGTCCGTGATACTTAAAGCCGGAACGATCGAATGCAACTACAGTTACGCCTTTCTCGATAGCACGCTCTGCAACGGTTTTACCCACTACTTTTGCTGCATCAACGTTACCTGTGTATTTAAGCTGCTCTGATACCGCTTTCTCAGCAGTAGAAGCTGCCGCCACAACTTGCGCGTTGGCATCAATAACCTGTGCGTATGTGTGACGTGGTGTACGATGTACAACCAGACGGTTAACGCCCAGCTCTTGGATCTTCTTACGGGCGCGAGTAGCGCGGCGCAAGCGAGATGTTTTCTTATCCATATCGCGTTACCTACTTCTTCTTAGCCTCTTTACGGCGTACTTGTTCATCAGCATAGCGAACACCTTTACCTTTGTAAGGCTCTGGTGGACGGTAGCCACGAATTTCTGCAGCAACCTGACCAACAAGCTGCTTATCAGTACTCTTAAGTACGATTTCAGTTTGAGTTGGACACTCTGCAGTTACGCCGTCTGGAAGCTGGTGTACTAGAGGGTGAGAGAAACCTAGAGTCAGGTCGATACCGTTACCAGCAATTTTTGCACGGTAACCAACACCAACTAGAGTCAGTTTCTTTTCAAAACCTTCGTTAACACCAACAACCATGTTGTTGATTAGTGCTCGAGCGGTACCAGCTTGTGCAGCGCTAGTTACGCCTTCAGCTGGAGAACACTTGATTTCGTTGTCTTCAACAACAACAGAAACGTCAGCGTTGATCACTCGAGTCAAACTACCTTTAGTACCTTTTACGGTGATAGTTTGTTCGTTTAAAGTCACTTCTACGCCTGCAGGGATAGCGACTGGTGCTTTTGCGACACGAGACATTGCTAGCTCCTTATGCTACGTAGCAGATAACTTCTCCACCCATGCCATTTTGGCGGGCGGCACGATCAGTCATCAAACCTTTAGAAGTGGACACGATTGCGACACCCAGACCGCCCATCACCTTTGGTAGTTCGTTTTTACCTTTGTAAATACGAAGACCAGGACGACTTACGCGCTGGATAGTCTCAACGACTGGTTGGCCTTGGAAATACTTTAAAGTGATTTCTAAAACCGGCTTGGCTTCGCCTGCTACGGTGTAGTCAGTGATATAACCTTCTTCTTTAAGCGTCTGTGCAATAGCAACTTTCAGCTTAGCAGAAGGCATAGATACTGATACTTTGTTAGCAGCTTGGCCGTTACGAATGCGAGTTAACATATCCGCAATTGGATCTTGCATGCTCATATTAGCTTACTCCGTGACAAGTATTACCAGCTGGCCTTACGCAGACCAGGAACTTCACCACGCATGGTAGCTTCACGCAATTTGATTCGGCTTAGACCGAACTTGCGTAGGAAACCATGTGGGCGACCAGTTTGACTACAACGATTACGCTGACGCGCAGAACTTGAGTCACGTGGTAGACCTTGCAGCTTAAGAACTGCATCCCAACGATCTTCATCAGAAGTAGTTGGATTGCTAATGATAGCCTTAAGAGCTAGACGCTTTTCAGCATACTTAGCCACGAGCTTGGCACGTTTTGCTTCACGTGCTTTCATTGAACTTTTTGCCATTTCGCTACCCTTATTTCTTGAATGGGAAGTTAAAGGCGTCTAATAAAGCACGGCCTTCTTCGTCATTCTTCGCAGTAGTAGTGATTACAATATCCATACCACGGATTTTATCGATTTTATCGTAATCGATTTCCGGGAAGATGATTTGCTCACGTACACCCATTGCGTAGTTACCGCGTCCGTCGAACGACTTAGCGCTCAAACCACGGAAGTCACGGATACGCGGGATTGCGATATCAACTAAACGCTCAAGGAATTCCCACATGCGTTCACCACGCAGAGTCACCTTACAGCCGATCGGGTAGCCATCACGGATTTTAAAACCAGCAACTGATTTACGAGCAACAGTTACAACTGGCTTTTGACCAGCGATAGCAGTCATGTCACGAAGCGCATGCTCCATAACTTTCTTATCTGCTACAGCTTCGCCAACACCCATATTAAGGGTGATTTTCTCAATCCGAGGGACTTGCATGACACTGGTATAACCGAACTTCTTAGAAAGCTCAGCGATAACAGTCTCTTTATATTTATCATGCAGTTTCGCCATCGTTTACTCCAATTACTTAACGAGTTCACTGTTCGACTTAAAGAAACGGACTTTTTTGCCGTCTTCAAATCGGAAACCAACGCGATCAGCTTTGCCAGTGGCAGAGTTGAAAATCGCTACATTTGATGCTTGTATTGGCGCTTCTTTCTCAACGATACCACCAGTCACACCCATTTGTGGGTTAGGCTTCTGGTGCTTCTTGACAAGATTGATGCCTTCTACAATTAACTTACCAGTTGGTAAAACTCGAGAAACCTTACCGCGTTTACCCTTGTCTTTACCTGCTAGTACAATTACTTCGTCTTCACGACGGATTTTAGCTGCCATTTTGAAGCTCCTTACAGTACTTCTGGTGCCAGAGAAACAATTTTCATAAATTGTTCTGTACGCAGTTCACGCGTCACTGGTCCAAAGATACGAGTACCAATCGGTGCAAGGTTTGCGTTCAGCAATACCGCTGCATTGCGATCGAAGCGAATGACAGAACCATCTGGACGACGTACGCCTTTCTTAGTACGGACTACCACCGCGTTATACACGTCACCTTTCTTCGCTTTACCGCGAGGAATTGCTTCTTTTACAGAAACTTTGATGACGTCGCCGATACCGGCATAACGACGATGAGAGCCACCCAAGACCTTAATACACTGAACTCTACGAGCGCCACTGTTACAGGCGACTTCTAGAGTCGATTGCATTTGGATCATTTTAAGTGCTCCGCTATCGTTACTTCACTAATCCCATATTTGGGGCATATTTAAACCATTTTAGACCAGAATATCGACTAAAATGGCGCGCAAGTATAACACCGCAAAAAAGGAATAGATAGTATTAAAAATAAAAACGGCCCCAAATCTAGGAGCCGTTTCGCTAATTACCTAATAAGCTTAGGCTTTTGATACTACTTCAACCAGAGTCCAAGACTTAGTCTTAGACAGCGGACGGCATTCGCGAATAGTCACGATATCGCCAGCATTACACTGATTTGTTTCGTCATGTGCATGGATCTTAGTAGTGCGCTTGATAAACTTCCCATATAGAGGGTGCTTAACCTTACGCTCAATAGCTACAGTGATAGACTTGTCCATCTTGTTGCTAAGTACACGACCTTGCAAAGTACGGATTTTATCAGACATTATGCACCCGCCTTAGAAGTAATAATGGTCTTAACGCGCGCGATGTTACGACGCACGATTTTAAGCTGATGAGTCTGAGTCAACTGACCAGTGGCGTGTTGCATACGCAGATTAAACTGCTCACGCAGCAGACCAAGCAGTTCAGCGTTCAGTTCTTCAACGCTCTTCTGTGTTAGTTCGCTCGCTTTCATTACATCACCGTCTTAGTTACGAAGGTAGTCTTAATAGGAAGCTTGGCAGCAGCAAGAGTGAAAGCTTCACGAGCCAACTCTTCTGAAACACCATTCATCTCATAAAGAACCTTACCAGGTTGAATCTGGCAAACCCAGTATTCAACGTTACCCTTACCTTTACCCATGCGCACTTCAAGAGGCTTAGAGGTAATTGGCTTGTCTGGGAAAACGCGAATCCAGATTTGACCTTGACGTTTAATGTGACGTGTCATAGCACGACGCGCAGATTCGATTTGACGAGCAGTAAGACGACCACGTCCAACAGCTTTCAAACCAAACTCACCGAAGCTTACTTCAGTGCCGTTCGCCAGACCGCGGTTACGGCCTTTGAACATTTTACGAAACTTCATTCGTTTTGGTTGCAGCATTGCCAGCTCTCCTATTTACCGCGAGGCTTACGCTTCGGCTGCTGTTTCGGCTCTTCTAGCGCAGGTACAACGCCGTCTAGAACTTCACCTTTGAAGACCCAAACTTTAACGCCGATCACACCGTATTGAGTGTGACTTTCTGCAGTAGAATAGTCGATATCAGCACGCAGTGTATGTAGAGGCACACGACCTTCACGATACCACTCTGAACGCGCAATCTCAGCACCGCCTAGACGGCCGCTCACTTCAACTTTGATACCCTTAGCACCTAGACGCATTGCGTTCTGTACTGCGCGCTTCATAGCACGACGGAACATTACACGACGCTCTAGCTGAGAAGCGATGCCTTCGGCAACTAGCTTCGCATCTAGCTCTGGCTTACGGATTTCAGCGATGTTGATTTGAGCTGGAATACCAGTCAACTTGGCAACTTCGTTGCGCAACTTTTCAACATCTTCGCCTTTCTTACCAATCACAACACCTGGACGGGCAGTGTGAATAGTAACGCGAACACTCTTAGCTGGACGCTCGATAACAATCTTAGAGACTGATGCTTGCTTAAGTTTCTTTTCTAGAAACTTACGCACTTCCCAGTCGCTGCTCAGGTTATTTGCATACTCTGATTTATCAGCGTACCAAGTCGAGATCCAAGGCTTAGTGATACCCAGACGGATACCATTAGGATGTACTTTCTGTCCCATTGCTAACTCCTAGCGATCTGATACAACCACAGTAATGTGGCTGGTACGCTTGATAATACGATCAGCACGGCCTTTAGCACGTGGCATGATACGCTTCATAGTTGGACCTTCGTCTACAAAGACTTTTCCAACTTTCAGCTCGTCAATGTCAGCACCTTCGTTGTGCTCAGCATTAGCGATAGCAGAATCAAGTACTTTTTTAACAAGTACTGCAGCTTTCTTTGGGCTGAAAGTTAAAATTTCTAGAGCCTTAGCAACAGGCAGTCCACGAATTTGATCTGCAACCAAACGACACTTCTGAGGCGACGTACGGGCAAAACGATGTTTAGCTAAAACTTCCATCTTGAGTCTCCCGTATTAACGCTTCTTCGCTTTCTTATCAGCAGCATGGCCGCGATAAGTGCGAGTTGGTGAAAATTCACCAAGCTTGTGGCCGATCATTTCGTCAGTTACGAACACAGGTACGTGCTGACGACCATTATGGACAGCGATGGTCAACCCAATCATGTTAGGGATGATCATTGAGCGGCGAGACCAAGTCTTAATAGGCTTCTTGTCACCCGCTTCCATCGCTTTCTCTACCTTCTTCAGCAAGTGTAGGTCAATGAATGGACCTTTCTTGAGAGAACGTGGCATGGCGAATCCTCTTACTTTTTGTTACGACGACGTACGATGTACTTGTCGGTGCGTTTGTTACTACGGGTCTTATAACCCTTAGTTGGGACACCCCATGGAGATACTGGATGACGACCACCAGAAGTACGGCCTTCACCACCACCATGTGGATGGTCTACTGGGTTCATTGCAACACCACGAACTGTTGGGCGTACGCCTCTCCAGCGCTTAGCACCTGCTTTACCTAACTGGCGTAGCATATGCTCGGCATTACCAACTTCACCTAATGTCGCGCGGCAATCTACAGGCACTTTACGCATTTCGCCAGAGCGAAGACGTAGAGTGGCGTAAGCGCCATCACGAGCTACAACTTGTACATAAGTACCGGCTGAACGTGCGATCTGAGCACCTTTACCAGGCTTCATTTCAACAGCGTGAACCACACTACCTACTGGGATGTTGCGTAATGGCAAAGCGTTACCCACTTTGATTTCAGCATCGATACCAGACTGGATCTTATCACCAGCTTGCATGCCTTTGGCTGCAAGGATATAACGACGCTCACCATCAGCATACAAAACAAGTGCGATGTTTGCGGTACGGTTTGGATCATATTCCAAACGCTCAACCTTTGCAGGGATACCGTCTTTGTTGCGCTTGAAGTCAACAATACGGTAGTGCTGCTTGTGTCCACCACCTACGTGACGAACAGTGATGCGACCAGTGTTGTTACGGCCACCACTCTTAGACTTTTTCGCCAACAGGCCAGCAAAGGGTTTACCCTTATGCAGATCGCTGTTTACCACTTTAACAACGTGGCGACGACCAGCAGAGGTTGGCTTACACTTAATAACTGCCATGATAATTCTCCTTTGCTTACTCAGCGCCGACGAAATCGATGTCAGCACCAGCAGCTAAAGTCACATAGGCTTTTTTCCAATCGCTACGACGGCCAGTACGGGCACCGTGACGCTTAGTCTTACCTTTGTTAACTAGAGTGCGAACTGAATCTACTTCAACTTCGAACAACTTAGCTACTGCAGCTTTAATTTCAGCTTTAGTCGCATCGATAGCCACACGGAAAACTACCGTGTTGTTATTTTCAGCGCAAACAGTACTCTTTTCAGAGATGTGTGGCGCTAGAATAACTTTTAGCAAACGTTCTTCGCTTATCATCCCAGCATCTCCTCGATTTGCTTAACAGCATCGGCAGTAACTAGTACTTTGTTGAACGCGATTAGGCTAACTGGGTCGATACCAGCAACGTCACGAACGTCAACTTTGTATAGGTTGCGTGCAGCTAAGAACAAGTTCTCGTCAATCTCTGGAGTAACAATTAATACGTCTTCCAGGTTCATGTCTTTAAGCTTAGCCTTCAACTCTTTAGTCTTAGGAGCTTCAACACCGAATGATTCAACAACAACAAGGCGATCTTGACGTACTAATTCAGACAGAATGCTCTTAAGCGCTCCGCGGTACATCTTCTTGTTTACTTTTTGGCTGTGATCTTGTGTTTTAGCAGCGAAAGATACGCCACCGCCACGCCAGATTGGGCCTTTAACAGTACCAGCACGTGCGCGGCCAGTACCTTTTTGGCGCCATGGCTTTTTGCCAGAGCCAGTTACTTCTGCGCGAGTCTTTTGAGCACGAGTGCCCTGACGCGCGTTTGCAGCGTATGCTACAACTACCTGATGAACCAGTGCTTCATTAAAGTCACGGCCGAAGGTAGTTTCGGAAACTTCAAGAGCACTCTGTGCGTCTTTCAATACCAATTCCATTACTATCTCCTCAGACCTAAGCTTTAACGGCAGGCTTGATGATCAGGTCGCCATTAGTAGCGCCTGGAACTGCACCCTTAACCAATAGCAGGTTGCGCTCAGCATCTACACGTACAACGTCTAGATTTTGAGTCGTTACTTGCTCGGCACCCATGTGGCCTGACATTTTCTTACCTTTGAAAACGCGACCAGGTGTTTGGTTTTGACCGATAGAACCGTTAGCTCTATGTGCCAATGAGTTACCGTGTGTTGCATCTTGAGTACGGAAGTTCCAACGCTTGATACCGCCTTGGAAGCCCTTACCCTTTGATTGACCAGTAACATCAACTTTCGCTACGTCAGCGAAGATATCAACATTAAGCTCAGCACCTACTTCGATGCCTTCGCCTTCACCATCAGCCAAACGCATTTCCCACAAACCACGACCAGCTTCAACGCCAGCCTTAGCAAAGTGACCTGCTTCTGGTTTAGTGATGCGATTAGCTTTTTTGGTACCAGTAGTAACTTGAAGTGCACGGTAACCGTCAGTTTCTAAAGTTTTCACTTGAGCAACACGGTTAGCTGCAATTTCAATTACTGTTACAGGTATTGACGCACCATCTTCAGTGAAGATGCGAGTCATACCTACTTTACGACCGATAAGACCGATAGCCATCTCTCAAACCTCTTCTAAGGATCTCAATTAACCTAAGCTAATTTGAACGTCAACACCTGCCGCAAGATCTAGACGCATAAGTGCATCTACAGTCTTTTCAGTCGGCTCTACGATGTCAACAAGACGCTTATGAGTACGAAGTTCGTACTGATCACGCGCATCTTTATTAACGTGTGGAGAGATCAAAACGGTATAACGCTCTTTACGCGTTGGTAGTGGGATTGGACCACGTACCTGGGCGCCTGTGCGCTTAGCAGTTTCAACGATTTCCGCAGTAGACTGATCGATCAGACGATGATCAAATCCTTTTAAGCGGATACGGATTCTTTGGTTCTGCATTGACCAGAGCTCCTAAAATGGACACATAAAAAATCACCCTCTAGCTTCTTCCTTACTGGAAAAGCAGAGCGAGATGATTTAACCGTTCGACTCCAAATCGGAGTCGCTGTATTATTTTACGTCGGCTTCGAGAACCGACAATCTTTCGCCTAATGGTTAAGGCGAGGGGCTATTATACTGATCTAAACTCGGAGATCAAGCCCATTGAACGAATTAGCATCACTTTCGCGCTAACTGTCAAAGTGGCGAGTATTATACTCAACTCGATCAGAAAAACCAGCCCTATTTCGAGCAATAAAAAAGGCAGCCTAAGCTGCCTTTTTCAGTGTCAGTTTAAAATCAAAGCAATTAAGCGATGATCTTAGCTACAACACCAGCACCAACTGTACGGCCACCTTCACGGATAGCGAAACGTAGACCTTCGTCCATCGCGATTGGGCAGATCAGAGTAACAACCATCTTGATGTTGTCACCAGGCATTACCATTTCAACGCCTTCTGGCAGTTCGATAGTACCGGTTACGTCAGTTGTACGGAAGTAGAACTGTGGACGGTAGCCCTTGAAGAATGGAGTGTGACGACCACCTTCTTCTTTTGACAGTACGTATACTTCTGATTCGAACTGAGTGTGTGGAGTGATTGAACCAGGCTGAGCCAGTACTTGACCACGCTCAACTTCATCACGCTTAGTACCACGTAGTAGTACACCACAGTTCTCACCTGCACGACCTTCGTCAAGCAGCTTACGGAACATTTCAACACCAGTACAAGTAGTCTTAGTAGTATCTTTGATACCTACGATTTCTACTTCGTCACCTACTTTAACGATACCGCGCTCAACACGACCAGTTACTACTGTACCACGGCCTGAGATTGAGAATACGTCTTCGATTGGCAGAATGAATGCACCGTCGATAGCACGCTCTGGCTCTGGAATGTAAGAATCTAGAGCTTCAGCTAGTTCTAGGATCTTAGCTTCCCACTCTGGCTCGCCTTCTAGGGCTTTCAGAGCTGAACCTTGGATAACTGGTAGGTCATCACCTGGGAAGTCATATTCAGATAGCAGTTCACGAACTTCCATCTCTACTAGTTCTAGTAGTTCTTCGTCATCTACCATGTCACACTTGTTCATGAATACGATGATGAAAGGTACACCTACCTGACGAGAAAGCAGGATGTGCTCACGAGTCTGTGGCATTGGACCATCTGTAGAAGCTACTACTAGGATAGCGCCGTCCATCTGTGCAGCACCAGTGATCATGTTTTTAACATAGTCAGCGTGGCCTGGGCAGTCTACGTGTGCGTAGTGACGAGAAGGAGTATCGTACTCGATGTGAGAAGTATTAATGGTAATACCGCGCTCACGCTCTTCTGGAGCGTTATCGATCTGTGCGAAATCTTTAGCTTCACCACCGTACGTCTTAGTCAGTACGTGAGAGATAGCAGCAGTTAGAGTTGTTTTACCATGGTCAACGTGACCGATGGTGC
Organism: Shewanella marisflavi; assembly: GCF_002215585.1. Classification (NCBI taxonomy): domain Bacteria; kingdom Pseudomonadati; phylum Pseudomonadota; class Gammaproteobacteria; order Alteromonadales; family Shewanellaceae; genus Shewanella; species Shewanella marisflavi. The sequence continues at coordinate 166,430 of NZ_CP022272.1, read as the reverse complement.
CAACGTTAACATGGGGTTTACTACGTTCAAATTTTTCTTTAGCCACGATATATTCCTTTCTTTTCAGAAATGCTCAGTCTCGCTGAGCAATAGCATTCAATTATGAGTTATAGACTAGTTTGCGGTTATCCGCGCGCTTCTATAACTGATTTAGCAACATTCTGCGGTGCATCAGAGTACTTCAGGAACTCCATAGAGTAAGAAGCACGTCCTTGAGTTGCACTACGTAAGTCCGTTGCGTAACCAAACATTTCAGATAGAGGTACTACAGCTCGAACGATTTTGACGCCGCCAATGCCGTCGTCCATACCTTCGATCAAGCCGCGACGTCTGTTCAAGTCGCCTACTACATCTCCCATGTAACTTTCAGGGGTAGTTACTTCAACCTTCATACAAGGTTCGAGTAACACAGGATCTGCTTCGAGAGCACCCTTCTTAAAGCCCATGGAACCGGCAACTTTAAACGCCATTTCATTCGAGTCGACATCATGGTAAGAGCCGTCGAACAGCGTCACTTTAACGTCCAGCACAGGGAAACCGGCTAATACACCGTTCTTCATCTGTTCCTGAATACCTTTATCTACTGCAGGGATGTATTCTCTTGGAACAACACCACCAACAACCTCGTTGACAAATTCGTAGCCAAAACCTTCTTCTTGAGGTTCGAGCCGCAACCAAACATGACCAAATTGACCTCGGCCACCCGATTGACGCACAAACTTGCCTTCAACTTCTACACGCGAGCGAATAGTTTCACGATACGCGACTTGTGGTTTACCCACGTTACACTCGACACTAAACTCGCGACGCATACGGTCAACGATGATGTCTAAGTGCAATTCACCCATTCCCGAGATCAGGGTTTGACCCGACTCTTCGTTGGTCTCGACTCTGAATGAAGGATCTTCCGCAGCAAGCTTTTGCAGCGCAATCCCCATCTTCTCTTGGTCGGCCTGGGATCTTGGTTCCACCGCAATCGTGATTACGGGCTCAGGGAACTCCATACGTTCGAGAATAACTTTATGGTCAGCATCGCATAAGGTGTCACCGGTAGTAACATCTTTAAGACCAATGGCAGCGGCGATGTCACCAGCGCGCACTTCTTTGATCTCTTTACGGTCGTTTGCGTGCATCTGCACCATACGACCAATACGCTCACGCTTTTGTTTGACCGAGTTATATACGCCTGAACCGGTTTCCAATACGCCTGAATAAACACGCATAAAGGTGAGCGTTCCAACGAATGGGTCTGTTGCGATCTTAAATGCTAACGCAGAGAAAGGCGCGTTGTCGTCCGCAGGACGCTCAACCTCATTCTCTTTGTCGTCGATACCCTTAATAGCAGGCACTTCGACTGGCGATGGCAAATAGTCAACCACAGCATCGAGAACTGCCTGGACACCTTTGTTCTTAAATGCAGAACCACAGGTAGCTAGCACAATCTCGTTAGCCAGAGTTCGCTGACGTAATGCAGACTTAATCTCTTCTTCTGACAGTTCACCTTCTTCAAGGTATTTATCCATCAGCTCTTCAGAGGCTTCGGCCGCACTCTCAACTAGGTATTCACGCATCTCAGCGGCCTTATCGGCCAGCTCTGCGGGAATTTCTTCATAAGTGAAGGTCATACCTTGATCTGATTCGTTCCAGTTAATGGCCTTCATCTTGATCAGGTCAATGACACCCTTAAACTCTTCTTCTGCACCGATATTTAACTGGATCGGTACACAGGTCGCTCCCAGACGGTTACGTATCTGTCCAACGACGCGTTCAAAGTCAGCACCAGCGCGGTCCATCTTATTGACAAACACTAAGCGCGGGACGTGGTACTTGTCCGCTTGTCGCCATACAGTTTCGGACTGAGGTTCAACACCAGATGAACCACAGAACACAACGACTGCGCCATCAAGTACACGCAGCGAACGTTCAACTTCAATAGTGAAGTCAACGTGGCCAGGAGTATCGATGATGTTGATACGATGCTCAGTAAATTGAGCATCCATACCGCGCCAGAACGTAGTGGTTGCCGCCGAGGTGATAGTAATACCACGCTCCTGCTCCTGTTCCATCCAATCCATGGTGGCTGCGCCATCATGAACTTCACCTATCTTATGAGACATACCGGTGTAGAAAAGGACACGTTCTGTTGTTGTGGTTTTTCCTGCGTCAACGTGAGCACAAATACCGATATTACGGTAGCGCTCAATTGGAGTTGTACGAGCCACGATTAAACCCTCTTTACTAAGGTAAAAACCTTAGTGATGTAAAACATGGTGCAGGCAAACGCCTGCACCAAAAGATTACCAGCGGTAATGAGCAAACGCTTTGTTTGCTTCTGCCATACGATGCACGTCTTCGCGCTTCTTAACAGCAGTGCCTTTATTTTCGGCAGCATCTAGCATTTCACCAGCTAGACGTAGAGCCATAGATTTTTCACCACGCTTACGAGCAGCTTCAACTAACCAGCGCATCGCTAGTGCGTTACGACGCACAGGACGAACTTCACATGGTACCTGGTAAGTAGAACCACCAACACGACGAGACTTAACCTCGACAGTTGGGCGAACGTTATCCAGGGCTGCTTCAAGGATTACTAGGTGCTCTTCGCCTTTCTTTTCAGCGACAACATCTAGTGCCTTGTAAATGATTTTTTCAGCAGTCGACTTTTTGCCGTCCTGCATAATGACGTTGATGAACTTAGCCAGCAACTCACTATTAAATTTTGGATCTGGTAGGATTTTACGTTGTCCTACAACGCGACGTCTTGGCATAACAATTTCTCCGTATGCTTCAGGGACCCCAAAACTGGAATCTCAATTATCTCTAGCTTGGCCTTACTTAACGGAAAACGTTAAGACTTAGGACGCTTAGCTCCGTACTTAGAACGTCCTTGACGACGCTCACTAACACCAGCACAGTCTAATGCGCCACGAACAGTGTGATAACGAACACCTGGTAAGTCTTTAACACGACCACCACGGATTAGAATCACGCTGTGTTCCTGCAGGTTGTGGCCTTCACCGCCGATGTACGAAGTTACTTCGAAACCGTTAGTTAGACGCACACGAGCTACTTTACGTAGTGCAGAGTTAGGTTTTTTAGGTGTGGTTGTGTACACGCGAGTACAAACACCACGTTTTTGTGGACACGCATTCAACGCAGGCACATTAGTCTTGATGACTTTTGGCGAGCGAGGCTTACGTACCAACTGGTTTACAGTTGCCATGTATAGCTCCGAATCAGTTGAATAAACTCAACAGTAAGGTGTGAAAAATCTATATCCCACAGGTGTGGGACGCGAAATTTTAGAAAGGTAATGGGTCGCTGTCAAGAAATAGCCAACTTTTTACCCAATTTAAGTAAAAAAAAGGCACCAGCGGTGCCTTTTTTACAATCTATTTACCAACAGACCTGATTAATCAGGGCTTCCCGCCAGGTTTAATAGATCGGCAAGGTTCTGCTCTGCTTCACTGGCACTGATAGCCGGCACTTCTTCTGCCGGACCACTTTGTGCTGCCTGATTACGCTTGTTGTGATACGCATAACCAGTACCCGCAGGGATCAGACGACCCACGATCACGTTCTCTTTCAGGCCACGTAGCTTATCGCTCTTACCGCCTACGGCAGCTTCGGTCAATACGCGCGTGGTTTCCTGGAAGGATGCAGCTGAGATAAATGACTCAGTTGCCAACGATGCCTTGGTGATACCGAGCAGTTCACGTTCGAACTTAGCAGGTGCTTTGCCTTGCGCTTCAAGTTCGCGGTTAGCGATCTTCACGCGTGACACTTCAACCTGTTCGCCCGGTAGGAAGTCACTGTCACCAGACTCAGTGATCTCACACTTACGCAGCATCTGACGGATAATCACTTCGATGTGCTTATCGTTAATCTTCACGCCCTGTAGACGGTATACGTCTTGGACTTCGTTAACGATGTAGTTAGCCACCTTGTGGATACCACGTAGACGCAGAATGTCGTGTGCAGCTTCTGGACCGTCGGCGATCACTTCACCGCGTTCAACTTTCTCACCTTCGAACACGTTCAGGTTACGCCACTTAGGAATCATCTCTTCATATGGCTTACCACCATCAGCAGGCGTGATAACTAGACGACGCTTACCTTTGGTCTCCTTACCGAAGGAGATAGTACCTGAGTACTCAGCCAGAATCGCAGGCTCTTTTGGCTTACGCGCTTCGAACAAGTCAGCAACGCGTGGTAGACCACCGGTAATATCGCGAGTCTTAGACGATTCTTGTGGAATACGTGCAAGCGCGTCACCCACGGCAATTTGTGCATTATCGTCTTGGTTAACAATCGCCTTGCCTGGTAGGAAGTACTGAGCTGGTACTTCGGTACCTGGGATCATCAAGTCGTTGCCATCGGCACCAACCAGACGAATCGCAGGACGCATCTCTTTACCAGCAGAAGGACGTTGACCAACATCTAGCACCACGATTGAAGAGAGACCCGTTAGTTCGTCGGTTTGACGTGTCATGGTGACACCTTCAATCATATCGACAAACTTAATGCTACCCGCTACTTCAGAAACGATTGGGTGAGTATGCGGATCCCAGTTAGCGATGACTTCACCGGCGTTAACCGATGCATCTTCTAGCTTCTCCAGGATAGTACCGTAAGGCACCTTGTAACGCTCTTTCTCACGACCCAGCTCATCGATAATCGCGATTTCAGATGAACGCGATACGATAACCAGCTTACCGTCTGTGTTGCTAACGTGCTTAGCGTTGTGCAGCTTAACGGTACCGGCATTCTTCACCTGTACGTTGTTCTCTGCAGACGCTCTCGATGCCGCACCACCAATGTGGAAGGTACGCATCGTCAGCTGTGTACCAGGCTCACCGATTGACTGAGCGGCAACAACACCGATAGCTTCACCTTGGTTGATCAGATGACCACGTGCCAAGTCACGACCGTAACACGCCGCACATACACCGAAATCAGTGTCACAGCTAATTACTGAACGTACGATAACTTCATCGATAGAGTGCTCTTCGAGCTTGTCACACCAAGCCTCGTCAAGCAGCGTGTTGCGTGGAGCAAGCACATCTTCAGTACCTGGGTAGTAAACATCTTCTGCAACCACACGGCCCAGAACACGCTCACGTAACGCCTCAACTACGTCACCACCTTCAATCAGCGGCTTCATGGTCAGACCTTCGTGGGTACCACAATCTTCTTCGATAACCACTAAGTCTTGTGCAACGTCAACCAGACGACGAGTCAGGTAACCCGAGTTCGCTGTCTTAAGTGCCGTATCCGCTAGACCCTTACGCGCACCGTGAGTAGAGATAAAGTACTGGAGTACGTTTAGACCTTCACGGAAGTTCGCGGTAATTGGGGTTTCGATGATCGAGCCATCTGGCTTAGCCATCAGACCACGCATACCCGCTAGCTGACGAATCTGTGCAGCACTACCACGAGCGCCTGAGTCGGCCATCATATAGATGCTGTTAAACGAAGCTTGTGTCTCTTCTTCGCCATCACGGTTAATCACTGTCTCGGTAGACAGGTTATCCATCATCGCTTTAGAAACCTTTTCGTTCGCACTTGCCCAGATATCGATAACCTTGTTGTAGCGCTCACCGGCGGTTACAAGACCCGACTGGAACTGCTCCTGGATCTCAAGTACTTCAGCTTCTGCATCAGCAACAAGCGTGTACTTCTCATCCGGGATCACCATGTCGTTGATACCTACAGAGGCACCCGATACGGTCGCAAAGTGGAAACCGGTATACATCAATTGGTCAGCAAAGATAACTGTATCTTTCAGACCCAGCTGACGGTAACAGGTGTTCAGTAGCTTAGAGATCTGCTTCTTGCCCATGTTTTGGTTAACCAAATCATAAGACAGACCTTTTGGCAGTACCTGAGACAGTAATGCACGACCTACAGTCGTATCGACAATGCGACGTGACTCGGTATGCTCACCATTTTCACCAATAGTGGTTTCAGTGATACGAACCTTAACGCGAGCATGTAGCTCGGCAAAACCAGTGCGGTAAGCTTTTTCAACTTCTGCAACTGATTCGAAGGCCATACCTTCACCGCGGCCGTTTACACATTCACGGCTGGTGTAGTACAGACCCAATACAACGTCCTGTGACGGTGTGATCACCGGCTCACCGTTTGCAGGTGACAGAATGTTGTTGGTCGACATCATGAGTGAACGTGCTTCTAACTGAGCTTCTAGCGTCAGTGGCACGTGAACCGCCATTTGGTCACCGTCGAAGTCAGCGTTATAGGCCGCACACACTAATGGGTGCAGTTGAATCGCTTTACCTTCAATCAGTACAGGTTCGAACGCCTGAATACCCAATCTGTGCAGTGTTGGTGCACGGTTAAGCATTACTGGGTGCTCGCGGATCACGTCATCAAGTACGTCCCAAACCTCAGGTACTTCGCGCTCAACCATCTTCTTAGCCGCTTTAATTGTCGTGGCTAGACCGCGACCTTCAAGCTTGCCATAGATGAATGGCTTAAACAGTTCCAGTGCCATCTTCTTAGGAAGACCACACTGATGTAGACGCAGAGTAGGACCAACGGTAATTACCGAACGGCCTGAGTAGTCAACACGCTTACCGAGCAGGTTCTGACGGAAACGACCTTGCTTACCTTTGATCATATCGGCCAAAGATTTAAGCGGACGCTTGTTAGAACCCGTAATAGCACGACCACGACGACCGTTATCTAATAGCGCATCGACAGACTCTTGCAGCATACGTTTTTCGTTACGTACGATGATGTCTGGTGCCGCCAGGTCTAGTAGACGCTTCAAACGGTTGTTACGGTTGATCACACGACGATAAAGGTCGTTCAAATCAGACGTAGCAAAACGACCGCCATCTAGCGGAACTAGAGGACGTAGATCAGGTGGCAGAACCGGTAGCACCTTGAGGATCATCCACTCTGGCTTGTTGCCTGAAGTGAAGAAAGCTTCAATGAGCTTTAGACGCTTAGTGATCTTCTTACGACGAGTCTCAGAGTTGATCGATGGCAGCTCTTCGCGCATCTCTTCAATCTCTTTCTCAAGATCGATAGCACGTAACAGCTCAAGTACCGCTTCGGCACCCATCTTAGCTTCAAACTCATCACCGTACTCTTCGAGTGCGTCGAGGTAGTTTTCTTCAGTCAGCATTTGGCCGCGCTCAAGGCTGGTCATGCCAGGCTCGATCACTACAAATGATTCGAAGTAAAGTACGCGCTCGATATCACGCAGAGTCATATCCAGCATCAAACCGATACGAGACGGAAGTGACTTCAAGAACCAAATGTGTGCCACTGGGCTAGCGAGATCGATGTGACCCATACGCTCACGACGCACTTTAGTCTGGGTAACTTCTACGCCACACTTTTCACAAATCACACCACGGTGCTTTAGACGCTTATACTTACCGCATAAACACTCGTAGTCTTTAACTGGACCAAAAATACGCGCACAGAACAAACCTTCACGCTCAGGCTTGAAAGTACGGTAGTTGATGGTTTCTGGCTTCTTAACTTCACCAAATGACCAAGAGCGGATCAGATCTGGCGACGCTAGGCCGATCTTGATGCCTTCAAATTCTTCAGTCTTGCTTTGCTGTTTCAGAAACTTTAATAAGTCTTTCACGTTTCTCTCCTGAAGGAGTTAAACCAGGTGCCCTGCTCTCGCAGAGCACCGTTTATTGCCAAACTTCGGCGATGGCCAAGTCTTACTCTTGATCCAACTCGATATTAATACCGAGTGAACGGATCTCCTTCAGCAATACGTTGAAGGACTCAGGCATACCTGGTTGCATCTGATGGTTACCGTCGACGATGTTCTTATACATCTGAGTACGACCGTTAACGTCATCAGACTTAACAGTAAGCATTTCTTGTAGAGTGTAAGCAGCACCGTATGCTTCAAGTGCCCATACTTCCATCTCACCGAAACGCTGACCACCAAACTGAGCTTTACCGCCCAGAGGCTGCTGAGTAACAAGACTGTAAGAACCTGTTGAACGCGCGTGCATCTTATCGTCAACCAAGTGGTTAAGTTTAAGCATGTACATGTAACCAACGGTTACTGGGCGTTCAAACTCATTACCGGTACGACCGTCAAACAACTTAAGCTGTCCAGAGGTTGGCAGACCTGCTAGTTCTAGCATTTCCTTAATCTCTTTCTCTTTCGCGCCGTCGAATGCCGGAGTCGCAGTCGGAATACCGCCTTTGAGGTTCTTAGCAAGACGTAGAACTTCTTCATCGGTGAACGAGTCGATATCGACCTGCTGCTGCACGTCTTCACCTAATTCGTACACCTTCTTGATGTAGCCACGAAGCTCTGCAAGTTCACGCTGCTCTTCAAGCATAGCGGTGATGCGATCACCTATGCCCTTGGCTGCGGCACCTAAGTGCACTTCAAGAACCTGACCTATGTTCATACGTGATGGTACACCTAGTGGGTTCAAGACGATGTCCACTGGGTTACCCTTTTCGTCGTACGGCATATCTTCAACTGGGTTGATCTTAGAGATCACACCCTTGTTACCGTGACGACCCGCCATCTTGTCACCAGGCTGGATAGTACGCTTAACCGCTAGGTAAACCTTAACGATCTTAAGTACGCCAGGCGCCAAGTCATCACCTTGGGTGATCTTACGGCGTTTAATTTCAAACTTCTTATCGAAGTCAGCTTTTAGCTCTTCATGCTGCTCGGCTAGCTGCTCAAGCTCAGTTTGCTTACCTTCGTCATCAATGGTTTGCACCAATAGTTGAGGACGTGGCAGTGCATCAAGCTCTGCTTCGCTAAAGCCTGAAGCGGCTAACAGGTTACGTGCACGGCCAAAGACACCTTCTTCAAGGATCTTGAACTCTTCGGTCAGGTCTTTCTTAGCCTGAGCGATGTGCATCTCTTCGATCTCTACCGCACGCTTGTCTTTCTCAACGCCGTCACGGGTAAACACCTGAACGTCGATGATAGTACCCTTAACAGAGTTAGGTACGCGTAGAGAGCTGTCTTTAACGTCAGAAGCCTTCTCACCGAAGATAGCACGCAATAGCTTCTCTTCTGGGGTCAGCTGAGTTTCACCCTTAGGTGTAACCTTACCAACTAGGATGTCGCCACCCTTCACTTCTGCACCGATATAAACGATACCTGACTCGTCCAGCTTAGATAGCGCAGACTCACCAACGTTAGGAATATCGGCAGTGATCTCTTCGCTACCCAGCTTAGTATCACGAGCGATACAAGAAAGCTCTTGAATGTGGATAGTGGTGAAACGATCCTCTTGCGCTACGCGCTCAGAGATTAAGATCGAATCCTCGAAGTTGTAACCGTTCCAAGGCATGAACGCGATACGCATGTTCTGACCAAGTGCCAAATCACCTAAATCGGTAGACGGACCATCGGCTAGAACATCACCACGAACAACTGGATCGCCAACGCTACAACATGGGCGCTGGTTGATACATGTGTTCTGGTTAGAACGGGTGTACTTGGTCAGGTTGTAGATGTCGATACCCGCTTCACCAGGTGTCAATTCATCTTCATTGACCTTAACCACGATACGGCTTGCATCGACATAATCAACGTAACCGCCACGCTTAGCCGCAACAACCACGCCTGAGTCAACAGCCAATGTGCGCTCAATACCTGTACCAACTAGAGGCTTGTCAGCTCTAAGTGTTGGTACCGCCTGACGTTGCATGTTCGCACCCATCAATGCACGGTTCGCATCATCGTGTTCTAGGAACGGAATCAAAGATGCCGCCACAGAGATGATCTGTTGTGGTGATACGTCCATATATTGAACGTCTGCAGCACGCATAAAGGTAGATTCACCCTTATGACGACACGCGATCTGCTCTTCAACCATACGGCCAGTCGCATCAACTTCGATGTTCGCCTGAGCGATCACATAACGACCTTCTTCGATAGCTGACAGGTAGTCGACCTGGTCAGTGATCACACCATCAACTACCTTGCGGTATGGTGTTTCTAAGAAGCCATAAGAGTTAGTGCGCGCGAAGCTTGCTAACGAGTTGATCAGACCAATGTTTGGACCTTCAGGGGTCTCAATTGGACATAGACGACCATAGTGAGTTGGGTGAACGTCTCGAACCTCGAAACCTGCACGCTCTCGGGTCAAACCGCCTGGGCCAAGAGCCGAAATACGACGCTTGTGAGTCACTTCTGACAGCGGGTTGTTTTGGTCCATGAACTGAGACAGCTGAGATGAGCCGAAGAACTCTTTCACTGCCGCAGAAATTGGCTTAGCGTTGATCAGATCTTGTGGCATCAGCTCGTTAAGATCGCCAAGGCTTAGACGCTCACGTACGGCACGTTCTACACGAACAAGACCGACACGGAACTGGTTTTCAGCCATTTCACCAACACTACGGATACGACGGTTACCCAAGTGATCGATATCATCCACTTCATCATTACCGTTACGGATCTTGATGATGTTTTGCATTACTGCAACGATATCTTCTTTGGTCAGGATACCTGTACCTTCGTCATCATCGATACCGAGACGACGGTTGAACTTCATACGACCTACTTTAGACAGGTCATAACGCTCTTCACTGAAGAAGAGGTTTTGGAATAGCGCTTCGGCAGCATCTTTGGTTGGCGGCTCGCCAGGACGCATCATGCGATAGATTTCAACCAAAGCCTCTAGACGGTTAGTGGTTGAATCGATACGCAATGTGTCAGAGATGTAGGCACCGTGATCAAGCTCGTTGATGTACAGGGTGTCGATCTCTTTGATGCCGGCCATAGATAGCTTAGCAAGATCTTCAAGGCTGATTTCGGCGTTAGCAGAAACCAATACTTCGCCCGTATCTGGGTCGATGTAATCTTGTGCAGCGATCTTACCTGAAATGTACTCAACAGGTACTTCAAGCTCTGTGGTATTTGTCTTTTCAAGTTGACGAATGTGACGTGCAGTAATGCGACGCCCTTTCTCAACTAAGATGTTACCTTCAGCATCTTTGATGTCATAGCTAGCAGTCTCGCCACGTAGACGGTCTGCAACTAGCGTCATCACCAAGGTATCTTTCTTGATCTTGTACTGAACACGTTCGAAGAACAGATCTAGGATATCCTGGGTAGAGTAATCCAATGCACGTAGGATGATTGACGCCGCAAGCTTACGACGACGGTCAATACGCACAAACAGTGCATCTTTAGGATCGAATTCAAAGTCTAACCATGAACCACGGTAAGGAATAATACGTGCGTTATAAAGCACCTTACCAGAAGAGTGGGTCTTACCACGGTCGTGATCGAAGAATACACCTGGACTACGGTGTAGCTGAGATACGATAACACGCTCAGTACCATTGATAACAAAGGTACCGTTTTCAGTCATCAGAGGGATATCCCCCATGTAGACTTCTTGTTCTTTGATGTCTTTTACTGTGCCAGGCGCAGCTTCACGATCATACAACACCATACGCAGCTTAACGCGTAGTGGCGCAGAGTATGTAACACCGCGAATTTGACACTCTTTCACATCAAAAACTGGCTCACCTAGCTTATAGCTGACATATTGCAGCTCTGAATTACCAGAAAAGCTCTTGATGGGAAAAACGCTACGGAAAGCGGCTTCTAAACCACGCTCACCTGTAGGATCTTGATCGGTGAACTTCTTAAACGAGTCCAACTGGATTGACAGAAGGTAAGGGATATCCAACACTTGTGGACGCTTACCAAAGTCTTTGCGAATACGCTTCTTTTCAGAATAGGAGTAAACCATGGGTTTCCTCTGATTGCGAGATATGACCAAGACTGAAACAACCTTAGGTTGCAACAGCACGTTTGCCCATCACCGTTGAAAGCAAGAACCTAACCAATAATCTCTGCTAGGAACTGCGAAATCTGGCGACAAACGGTGAAAAAAAAATCGCCTACGCTTACAGCGCAAAAAAGGCCGACGGTTAAAAAACCGCCAGCCTCCGCCCGATCACTCGGGAGGTTGTAAGTTAGAGTATAACTTACTTGATCTCTACTGCAGCACCAGCTGCTTCAAGTTCAGTCTTAAGAGCTTCAGCTTCTTCTTTAGAGATAGCTTCTTTAACAGCTACTGGAGCTGATTCAGCCATACCTTTGGCTTCTTTCAGGCCTAGACCTGTAGCGCCACGAAGAGCTTTAATTACTGCAACTTTGTTGTCGCCGTGTGAAGTAAGAATTACGTCGAATTCTGTCTTCTCTTCAGCAGCAGCGCCTGCATCAGCACCACCAGAAACAACAGCAGCAGCGGCAGATACGCCGAACTTCTCTTCCATTGCTTCGATTAGTTCAACAACTTCCATTACAGACATTTCTGCAAGGGCTTCTAAGATTTGGTCTTTAGTGATAGACATAACAAAAAATTCCTAATTGTACTGAATTCAATTTATTTAAGCGGCTTGTAAAATTAAGCAGCTTCTTTCTGATCGCGTAGAGCGGCCAATGTACGAACGAACTTGCCAGCTGATGCTTCTTTCAGAGTCATCATGAACTGTGCTAGTGCTTCTTCGTATGTTGGTAGTTTTGCTAAACGATCAATGTCGCTTGCAGGGATTAATTCCCCTTCAAAGGCTGCTGCTTTGATTTCAAATTTCTCTTGCGCTTTAGCGAAATCTTTAAGAAGACGCGCAGCTGCACCTGGGTGCTCATTAGAGAATGCAATCAAAGTAGGACCAGTAAACGTCTCAGCTAGGCACTCAAAAGCAGTACCTTCAACAGCGCGCTTAACTAGTGTGTTACGTACAACTTTAACGTAAACACCAGATTCACGAGCGGTTTTACGAAGACCGGTCATATCACCTACAGTTACACCGCGAGAATCGGCAACAACTGCAGATAAAGCACCTTTGGCAGCTTCGTTGACTTCAGCAACAATCGCTTTTTTGTCTTCGAGTCTTAATGCCATTGGCTTTACTCCTGGATTCAATCTAGGGAATTCCCTAGCAATTACCATACTAAGTATCAAAATACTCAGTTACTTACGGCGCGAATATCCAGGCAGAATAAAATCTATCTGGGGTCCGACACCGTCTACGTAGGAAATTAAGTTAACGCTATCGCTAACACCTACGATCTTGGACGTGAACTAAATCCACAAGTGAAAATAGTCCTCAACCCACAAGGTGCGCGCATTATAGACTAATACCCACACCTTGTAAAACAAGCTAAGAAATTAAGCTGATGGATTCAGAGTGCTCTGATCAACAGCAACACCTGCACCCATAGTGGTAGAGATGCTTACTTTCTTAACGAAAACGCCTTTCGCAGAAGCAGGCTTAGCTTTGATAAGCGCGCCTAGTAGTGCGTCCAGGTTTTCTTTCAGTTGAACAGGTTCGAAGTCCACTTTACCTATGGTAGTGTGGATGATACCGTTCTTATCGTTACGGTAGCGAACCTGACCAGCTTTTGCATTCTTAACAGCTTCAGCAACGTTAGGCGTTACAGTACCTGTCTTAGGGTTAGGCATCAGACCACGTGGGCCTAAGATTTGACCTAACTGACCAACAACGCGCATTGCATCAGGAGATGCGATAACTACGTCGAAGTTCATTTCACCAGCTTTAACTTGTGCAGCAAGCTCGTCCATACCAACTAGCTCAGCACCAGCTTCTTTAGCGGCGTCAGCGTTAGCACCTTGAGTAAACACAGCAACACGTACATCACGACCGGTACCGTGTGGTAGTACAGTAGCACCACGAACGTTTTGGTCTGATTTACGTGGGTCAACACCTAGGTTAACCGCAACGTCAACACTTTCAACGAACTTAGCAGTAGCTAGTTCTTTAAGTAATGCAACAGCTTCGTTGATGTCGTAGCTCTTAGTTGCTTCTACTTTTTCGCGGATCAAACGCGCGCGTTTAGTTAGCTTTGCCATGATATTAATCCTCTACTACCAAACCCATTGAACGCGCAGTACCTTCGATTGAGCGAGTCATCGCTTCAATGTCAGCACCAGTCATATCAGCGGCTTTAGTCTCAGCGATTTCCTGGACAGCGCTACGCTTGATAGTTCCCACTTTTTCAGTGTTAGGACGGCCAGAACCTGACTTAAGACCAGCAGCTTTAAGCAGCAGGAATGAAGCAGGTGGAGTCTTAGTTTCAAAAGTGAAAGAGCGATCAGTGTAAACTGTGATCACAACTGGAATCGGCATACCTTTCTCGAACTTTTCAGTACGAGCGTTGAATGCTTTACAGAATTCCATGATGTTAACACCTTTTTGACCCAATGCAGGACCAACTGGTGGCGACGGGTTTGCAGCACCGGCTGCTACTTGTAGTTTGATGTAACCATCAACTTTCTTTGCCATGAGACATTTTCCTCAAGTTTGGGTACAAACGCTAGCGGCGACATGCCGATTAGCTCCCCGAAAATAATGGGGGCGGATTATACAAAAATCCGCACCCATTTCCAATACGTTTTGTGCTTTATTTAATCAGCTTTTTTCGATCTGGCTGAAATCTAGCTCTACAGGCGTTGAACGACCGAAGATCATTACCGACACCTTGACGCGGTTCTTCTCGTAGTCAACCTCTTCCACTGTGCCATTAAAGTCGGCAAATGGACCATCGGTTACACGAACCACTTCACCTGGCTCAAACATCACGCGATGAGTCGGTGACTCAGTAGTCTCTTGTAGACGCTGCAGAATTGCATCTGCCTCGCGATCAGAGATAGGCGCTGGACGATCTGAAGTCCCACCAATGAAACCCATCACACGCGGGATGCTCTTCACTAAGTGCCAGCTTTCATCGTTCATTTCCATCTGCACTAACACATAGCCAGGGAAGAACTTACGCTCACTCTTACGACGCTGACCTGCACGCATTTCGACTACTTCCTCGGTCGGTACTAGTACCTCACCGAAATAGTGCTCCATACCGTGCATTTTGATGTGTTCAAGCAATGATTTGCATACACGACCTTCATAACCTGAAAAGGCCTGAACCACATACCATCTTTTTTTAGCTTCAGTCATAGGAAATGCCTATACGCCCGTAATAAAATTAACAATTCTCAGCAATACCGCGTCCATTCCCCAAAGAATCAATGCAAGTATGCCTGTTGCCGCTAGTACGATAAATGTCGTATTTAGGGCTTCTTGACGCGTCGGCCAAACTACTTTACGTACTTCAATATGAGATTCACGAGCAAAAGACAGTGCTTGCTTACCCTTCTCAGTTTGAAGTGCGATAAAACCTGCTATCGCAAATGCCACTACGACACCGATAGCACGAACCAATACACTAGCTTCGCTATACATCTGATTAGCAATAATGGCCGCCGCTAGCAGAATAACTACTACGCCCCATTTAACGATATCCAGAGAATTTCCCTGGTTTTCAGTATTTGTTGTCATCGGTTAATTCCGTTACTCATTACGACCTGAGCTTAAGTCTGGTCAGTTTTTAACATCAGGCAAAACAGCGCTCACCCTGACCATACCACTACATTCTCCGAACTTACTCCCAGAGCAAACAGTAAGCCCAGAGGGTCAAAAATCGGCCATAGATTGTATTCTTATTCGGTGCTGTTGGCAAGGCAAGCTGCAGCCCGATAAACACAAAATCTAAATCACTTAAAACAAAAAAGGCAGCCTAAGCTGCCTTTTTCAGTGTCTATTTAAAATCAAAGCGATTAAGCGATGATCTTAGCTACAACACCAGCACCAACTGTACGGCCACCTTCACGGATAGCGAAACGTAGACCTTCGTCCATCGCGATTGGGCAGATCAGAGTAACAACCATCTTGATGTTGTCACCAGGCATTACCATTTCAACGCCTTCTGGCAGTTCGATAGTACCGGTTACGTCAGTTGTACGGAAGTAGAACTGTGGACGGTAGCCCTTGAAGAATGGAGTGTGACGACCACCTTCTTCTTTTGACAGTACGTATACTTCTGATTCGAACTGAGTGTGTGGAGTGATTGAACCAGGCTGAGCCAGTACTTGACCACGCTCAACTTCATCACGCTTAGTACCACGTAGTAGTACACCACAGTTCTCACCTGCACGACCTTCGTCAAGCAGCTTACGGAACATTTCAACACCAGTACAAGTAGTCTTAGTAGTATCTTTGATACCTACGATTTCTACTTCGTCACCAACTTTAACGATACCGCGCTCAACACGACCTGTTACTACTGTACCACGGCCTGAGATTGAGAATACGTCTTCGATTGGCAGAATGAATGCACCGTCGATAGCACGCTCTGGCTCTGGAATGTAAGAATCTAGAGCTTCAGCTAGTTCTAGGATCTTAGCTTCCCACTCTGGCTCGCCTTCTAGGGCTTTCAGAGCTGAACCTTGGATAACTGGTAGGTCATCACCTGGGAAGTCATATTCAGATAGCAGTTCACGAACTTCCATCTCTACTAGTTCTAGTAGTTCTTCGTCATCTACCATGTCACACTTGTTCATGAATACGATGATGAAAGGTACACCTACCTGACGAGAAAGCAGGATGTGCTCACGAGTCTGTGGCATTGGACCATCTGTAGAAGCTACTACTAGGATAGCGCCGTCCATCTGTGCAGCACCAGTGATCATGTTTTTAACATAGTCAGCGTGGCCTGGGCAGTCTACGTGTGCGTAGTGACGAGAAGGAGTATCGTACTCGATGTGAGAAGTATTAATGGTAATACCGCGCTCACGCTCTTCTGGAGCGTTATCGATCTGTGCGAAATCTTTAGCTTCACCACCGTACGTCTTAGTCAGTACGTGAGAGATAGCAGCTGTAAGAGTTGTTTTACCATGGTCAACGTGACCGATGGTGCCCACGTTTACGTGAGGTTTGCTACGTTCAAATTTTTCTTTAGCCATGGTATTGCCCCAATTAAGAGATACTTGGTGATGAAATCTACATACAACAAAAAATCCGATGCCTATAATGTCATCGAATCGATTTAATTAAGATAATTACGGAAGCTTAGTTTGGCAGGCTGAAGGCAGTTTATCGAGAACTGGACCCGAAAGGGCGGCTCATAGATACGGGCACAATCAGCGAAAATTGGAGCGGATGGCGGGAATCGAACCCGCGTTATCAGCTTGGAAGGCTGGAGTAATACCATTATACGACATCCGCGCAACCTAACTAAGGTTACCTAACTACCTAGAAAAATGGTGGAGGGAGAAGGATTCGAACCTTCGAAGGCTGAGCCGTCAGATTTACAGTCTGATCCCTTTGGCCACTCGGGAACCCCTCCAGAGAAATGGTGCCGGCACCAAGAGTCGAACTCGGGACCTACTGATTACAAGTCAGTTGCTCTACCAACTGAGCTATGCCGGCGTGTCATTTCGGTAGCGGATATTAGGTAATAGTGAGCACAAGTGCAATACCTAATTTTAAAAATCTGCAAAAAAATCATTTAAACGACGTTTTTTCCGCCACGAAAGCACAATAAAGTTCACTATTTATCCATAATAGTCCGTAAGCCTCATAGCCTAGAATGGAATCGCATTTTTGGTGTTGTTCCCCTGAGGACGATGGTGTACTGTGCCTTGCCTAAGGGGAGATTTTATTCATGCACGTCGACAACCAAATACATAATGCACTCTATCTTGCCTTTGCCCGTCAGCAGTGGGCAGAGCTGCGAAAATCAGTGCCGTTAACACTCAGCGAATCCGATCTTGACGACCTGCGCGGCATCAACGAATCTATCTCCCTCGATGAAGTGACCGACATCTATCTCCCTCTGAGCCGCCTGCTCAATCTCATTGTCGGCGGCAAGCAGCAGAGAGGACTGGTATTGAGTCAGTTCCTCGGTCGTGTGCCACCTAAACGTCCTTATATTATCAGCATCGCTGGCAGCGTCGCGGTAGGAAAGAGTACTACGGCGCGTATCCTACAAGCCTTATTACGCCAATGGCCAGAGCATCCTAAGGTCGACTTGGTGACCACAGATGGTTTTCTCTACCCATTATCTGAGCTGAAACGTCGAGGGCTTTTACAGCGCAAAGGCTTTCCAGAAAGCTATGATATGAAGATGCTGGTTGAGTTTATCTCTAAGATTAAGGCAGGTGAGAGCTTAGTACATGCGCCTATCTATTCTCATATAAGCTACGACAGGATTGCCGATACCCAACAGGCGATACAACAGCCAGATATTCTGATAATAGAAGGGCTCAATGTTTTACAAACCGGACAAGACACCCACGTAGCAATTCAGCAGCCTTTCGTGTCGGATTTCGTCGACTTCTCCATCTATGTAGATGCTGAAGAACCGCTATTAAAAGACTGGTATATTTCTCGCTTCTTAAAGTTCCGCTCCGGTGCCTTTAGCGATCCTAACTCATACTTTCATCACTACTCAGAGTTAAGTGACGATGAGGCGACTAAGATAGCTGGCAATATTTGGGATAGCATCAACGGGCCTAACCTTAATCTCAATATTCAACCCACTAGAGATAGAGCACACCTGATCTTACGCAAGGGAACCGATCATATGATGCACCAGGTGCTACTGCGTAAATAAAACCTCCTAAAAAAACGGCCGTTAATTAACGGCCGTTTGTCTATTAGACGGGACGCATGGAGATCTCTCCCCCCACAAAGGCTTTAATTCCCTGCTCGGTTTTCAGTAATATGGCGCCCTGCTCATCGATACCGCAGCAGATCCCCTCAACGCTATTATCTCCCATCAGCAATTTAATCGGCTGGCCATCAAAGAGATCTGCCTCACGCCATCTTTGCTGAAATGCCATAAGACCCTGCTGCTGGAATAACTCTAGATCCCTAACCAGTTGCTGCTGCAGTGCAACCATCAAATCTGTCTTATCAGGCTGCTGCGCAAGTTCTGACAGATCGCTCCAGGGCTGATCTATCTTATCGGCCTGCGCCGGTGACATTGAGAGGTTGATGCCTATACCAATAACCAGATCGCAAACACTGTCTGCCTGGCCACTCATCTCAATTAAAATGCCTGCCAGCTTTTTATGATTCAGGTAGATATCATTGGGCCATTTAACCCCAATTCCCTCAACACCCAGACTGCGAAGCACTGTCACTAACGAACAAGCAACCACCAAGCTCAAGCCCATCGCCTGAGCCATTCCTTGAGAAAATTGCCAATAAAAAGAAGTATAAAGATGACAACCGTAAGGCGAGACCCACTGACGACCACGACGACCACGACCAGCCGACTGATACTCGGCCACGCAGATATCACCACTACTCAGCTCATTGACATGGCCCAATAAGAAACCGTTGGTCGTAGCGATCTCATTGAAATAGAAGCAGCGATTTTTTACCCCCTGCTTAAGACGCGCCTCATCGATCAAAGACACAGGCGTAGCAAGTCGATACCCTTTGCCTTTCACACTATAGATATCGACACCAAACTCTTCTAAGTTGGCCACCTGCTTGCTCACCGCAGCACGAGAAATCCCCAGTTCACTTGCCAATGCCTCGCCAGAGACGAAGCTACCTTGGCTGAGTAGGCGAATAATATCCCGACGACGGGCCCATTGATCATGCATCAGCTAATTCCTTCTGTCCGGTAGCACCGATAATCCTCGGCTCAACTTCCAACCTTACGCCAAACTCTTGATATATCCTATCTACCACTAACTTAGCTAGGTTACACACATCCTGACCTGTGCACTCGCCCTTGTTGACGATCACTAGCGCCTGCTTTAAATGAACCGAAGCGTCACCCACAGACACTCCTTTAAGGCCAGCTTTATCGATCAACCAACCAGCGGCTAACTTAACCTGTGAATCCTCCAGGTGATAGCCGACAATGTCTGCATATTGCTGTTTAAGCGCGTTGAATTTTTGCTGGCTAACCACAGGGTTCTTAAAGAAACTGCCCACATTACCTAACAGGGCAGGATCGGGCAATTTAGCCATGCGCGTCTCGCAGATGCAGTTGAACACCTCTCTAGGGGTAATGCCTTGAGTACGCTCGCTTAATTCCTGCAGTGGTCCATAACTGAGATTAGGTTGCCAGGCCTTGGGCAACACAAAGCCCACCCGCAAGATCACGGCGCGATTTCTTAGGGCATTCTTGAAGATGGATTCTCGATAGGCAAACTCGCAATCACTGCCATTAAGCCGTTTTATCTGGCCACTTGGTAGATCAAGATACTCTACCCAATCGCAGAACTGCCCAAACTCAACGCCATAGGCACCTATATTCTGAATGGGCGCAGCACCAACAGAACCAGGAATCAACGCAAGGTTCTCGAGTCCTGGCATCTCATTATCGAGACAGAACTTAATCAGCTCATGCCACACCTCGCCTGCCTCGACCTTGAGGTAATAGTACTGATCATCCTGACTCACCTCGATCCCCTTGGTCTCTACCAATACCGCAGTCCCTTGAAAGGTTTCAGTCAGTACAATATTGCTACCACCACCTATCAGCAATAGCGGCTCTTGCTGCTTAAAGGCCTGCAAACAGACGGCAAGCAGCTCAGTATCCTGTTTTGCTCTAACCAATCGAAAGCAGTCAGCCTTGAGGCCCAGGGTATTAAATTGCGTTAAAGAATCTGTGATTTTGGAGTCCATAGAGGAAGCGTGATTTATGTCAGTTAGCCCAAAAAGCCATTGTAACGTATCTGGTCCCCGCAACCTAAATCCCAACAAAGATTAATCTCGATAGAGCTCATGATTCACTTATCAATGGACACTGAGAATGGAAAGGATTGTACCGTTCGTTAATCAACACATGTTAAAGGAGTACTCATACAGTTGCTAACACCTCGGAGACTAGCATTTACTAACTAAAAGCATTTTTTCACTCACGTTTATAGAAAGCCGTATCTCACATGGGCACGTAAGGCATCCGCTTATCAAGCAAAGCTTGATAAATGACTGCAGTACAAAGCAGCTAGGCTGAGAACTGGGGCAAGGCACATAAATGTGCCTAGTGTCATTACGCAGGATGCTGTTTATGAACAAGCTCCGCGGCGGGACGACGAAAATAAGCGACTGTTATGGCCAGCTTCAGCCACATTTAGATATTTGTACAAACATACGCTCACATGGGGGCGAAAGGCATCCGTTTATCAAGCGAAGCTTGATGGATGGCTAGACTGCGAGCTGAGGGGCGCACACTGCGTAAGCAGCTTTGGGCTGCAGGTGAAGTAGATGCTTTCGCGAAGCGTAAAAAGCAAAAAGCCCTAGCGATTTAGGCTAGGGCTTTTTGCTTTATTAGGCGTCTGGAAATGACCTACTCTCACATGGGGAGACCCCACACTACCATCGGCGCGATTGCGTTTCACTTCTGAGTTCGGGATGGGATCAGGTGGGACCACAATGCTATGGTTTCCAGACAAATTTTTACTGGTTAATTCTTCGTCTAACGGCATTGTTTCCTCGCTACAGTGCTCATGTACTCTAGTACACTCCGCGCTTCGCTTCGTTACGGCTTTGTCAGCCAAACAATTACCTGCGTAATTAACCAAAATAATAAATTTGAAAAGCTGTACTCTTTATTCAAGAGCTAATTTGAGTTCGCACTTCAATCAAGTACTTGTATTCTTCTGATTCAGTAACCATTATTACGACCTCCATGGATGGAGGAAGTGCCAAGAAATGATTGGACTCATTTCCGGTACTTTGCAGTAAAAACCCTTTTGGGTTGTATGGTTAAGCCTCACGAGTCATTAGTACAGGTTAGCTCAACGCCTCACAACGCTTACACACCCTGCCTATCAACGTCCTAGTCTCGGACGGCTCTTTAGAGACCTTAAAGGTCTAGGGATGACTCATCTTAGGGCTCGCTTCCCGCTTAGATGCTTTCAGCGGTTATCGATTCCGAACGTAGCTACCGGGCAATGCCATTGGCATGACAACCCGAACACCAGCGGTTCGTCCACTCCGGTCCTCTCGTACTAGGAGCAGCTCCCTTCAATCATCCAACGCCCACGGCAGATAGGGACCGAACTGTCTCACGACGTTCTGAACCCAGCTCGCGTACCACTTTAAATGGCGAACAGCCATACCCTTGGGACCGACTTCAGCCCCAGGATGTGATGAGCCGACATCGAGGTGCCAAACACCGCCGTCGATATGAACTCTTGGGCGGTATCAGCCTGTTATCCCCGGAGTACCTTTTATCCGTTGAGCGATGGCCCTTCCATTCAGAACCACCGGATCACTATGACCTGCTTTCGCACCTGCTCGACGTGTATGTCTCGCAGTTAAGCTGGCTTATGCCATTGCACTAACCGTACGATGTCCGACCGTACTTAGCCAACCTTCGTGCTCCTCCGTTACTCTTTGGGAGGAGACCGCCCCAGTCAAACTACCCACCAGGCACTGTCCTCAACCCCGATTCAGGGGCCAGAGTTAGAACATCAACACTACAAGGGTGGTATTTCAAGGTTGACTCCACGAGAACTGGCGTTCCCGCTTCAAAGTCTCCCACCTATCCTACACATGTAGGGTCAATGTTCAGTGCCAAGCTATAGTAAAGGTTCACGGGGTCTTTCCGTCTAGCCGCGGGTATACGGCATCTTCACCGCAATTTCAACTTCACTGAGTCTCGGCTGGAGACAGCGTGGCCATCATTACGCCATTCGTGCAGGTCGGAACTTACCCGACAAGGAATTTCGCTACCTTAGGACCGTTATAGTTACGGCCGCCGTTTACCGGGGCTTCGATCATGAGCTTCTCCGAAGATAACCCAATCAATTAACCTTCCGGCACCGGGCAGGCGTCACACCGTATACGTCATCTTGCGATTTTGCACAGTGCTGTGTTTTTGATAAACAGTTGCAGCCACCTGGTATCTGCGACTGCCGTCAGCTTAGGGAGCAAGTCCCATCACCAACAGCAGCGTACCTTCTCCCGAAGTTACGGTACCATTTTGCCTAGTTCCTTCAGCCGAGTTCTCTCAAGCGCCTTGGTATTCTCTACCCGACCACCTGTGTCGGTTTGGGGTACGATTCCTGCTAACCTGAAGCTTAGAAGATTTTCCTGGAAGCATGGCATCAACTACTTCAGTTCCGTAGAACCTCGTCGTCAACTCTCAGTATTAGGTACCCGGATTTGCCTAAGTACCCTACCTACAGTCTTAAACGCGGACAACCAACGCCGCGCTAGCCTAGCCTTCTCCGTCTCTCCATCGCAGTTAGCAGAAGTACGGGAATATTAACCCGTTTCCCATCGACTACGCCTTTCGGCCTCGCCTTAGGGGTCGACTTACCCTGCCCCGATTAACGTTGGACAGGAACCCTTGGTCTTTCGGCGTGGAGGTTTTTCACCCCCATTATCGTTACTCATGTCAGCATTCGCACTTCTGATACCTCCAGCGTGGGTTACCCCTTCACCTTCAACGGCTTACAGAACGCTCCTCTACCGCACTAGCGCAAGCGCTAGTACCCATAGCTTCGGTGTATTGCTTAGCCCCGTTAAATCTTCCGCGCAGGCCGACTCGACTAGTGAGCTATTACGCTTTCTTTAAATGATGGCTGCTTCTAAGCCAACATCCTAGCTGTCTAAGCCTTCCCACATCGTTTCCCACTTAGCAATAACTTTGGGACCTTAGCTGATGGTCTGGGTTGTTTCCCTTTTCACGACGGACGTTAGCACCCGCCGTGTGTCTCCCGAGTAGTACTCATTGGTATTCGGAGTTTGCAAAGGGTTGGTAAGTCGGGATGACCCCCTAGCCTTAACAGTGCTCTACCCCCAATGGTATTCGCTCGAGGCGCTACCTAAATAGCTTTCGAGGAGAACCAGATATCTCCCGGTTTGATTGGCCTTTCACCCCCAGCCACAAGTCATCACCGCATTTTTCAACATACGTGTGTTCGGTCCTCCAGTTGATGTTACTCAACCTTCAACCTGCCCATGGCTAGATCACCGGGTTTCGGGTCTACACCTTGCAACTAAACGCGCAGTTAACACTCGGTTTCCCTACGGCTCCGCTATTCGCTTAACCTCGCTACAAAATGTAAGTCGCTGACCCATTATACAAAAGGTACGCAGTCACGGTCTCAAGAACCGCTCCCACTGCTTGTACGTATACGGTTTCAGGTTCTATTTCACTCCCCTCACAGGGGTTCTTTTCGCCTTTCCCTCACGGTACTGGTTCACTATCGGTCAGTCAGGAGTATTTAGCCTTGGAGGATGGTCCCCCCATATTCGAACAAGATATCACGTGTCCCGTCCTACTCGTTTTCACCTAAAGTTAGTTTTCATGTACGGGGCTATCACCCTGTATCGCTGTGCTTTCCAACACATTCCACTAACACCCTCTAGGCTTAAGGGCTAATCCCCGTTCGCTCGCCGCTACTAGGGGAATCTCGGTTGATTTCTTTTCCTAAGGGTACTTAGATGTTTCAGTTCCCCTCGTTCGCCTCATTAAGCTATGTATTCACTTAATGATGACAGCTTATGCTGCCGGGTTTCCCCATTCGGACATCGTTAGCTCAAATGCTTGTTACTAGCTCGCCAACGCTTTTCGCAAGTTACTACGTCCTTCATCGCCTCTGACTGCCAAGGCATCCACCGTATACGCTTAGTCACTTAACCATACAACCCAAATGAGTTTCATCTGAGCTGCATCGCAACTAATGGTTTCAACTTTCGCCAAAAGAATACTCAATGCACTTGATTAAAGTGTGTTTTGAGAACTCAATTATTTTTTCGCGCTAATGCTACAAATAATCACGTACAAGTACGTCACTATCCCTTTCACATTAACACTATCAGCTTTCCAAATTTTTAAAGAGCGACCTCCACGGATGGTGGAAGTGTCGAAAATCGTATGGAACGATTTCGACCGGGCTTAAAAAAGCCAAAGATAAATTCTGCATTTATCTTTGGCATCTCTAACCTAAACTGCATGCCCTCATCAAAGAGCAAATGGTGGAGCTATGCGGGATCGAACCGCAGACCTCCTGCGTGCAAGGCAGGCGCTCTCCCAGCTGAGCTATAGCCCCATTTACATGCAGCGAGAATAATACGTTTAATACCGAATCTTTCCTTGGAAAGATTGGTGGGTCAGAGTGGACTTGAACCACCGACCTCACCCTTATCAGGGGTGCGCTCTAACCAGCTGAGCTACAGACCCAACGTATTTCTCTATCTTCTATCAAGTAATCTGTGTGAACACTCAACAAGCACTAAATCAATCGTATAGGTAAGGAGGTGATCCAGCCCCAGGTTCCCCTAGGGCTACCTTGTTACGACTTCACCCCAGTCATGAACCACACCGTGGTAAACGCCCTCCCGAAGGTTAAGCTATCTACTTCTGGTGCAGCCCACTCCCATGGTGTGACGGGCGGTGTGTACAAGGCCCGGGAACGTATTCACCGTGGCATTCTGATCCACGATTACTAGCGATTCCGACTTCATGGAGTCGAGTTGCAGACTCCAATCCGGACTACGACGAGCTTTCTGAGATTAGCTCCACCTCGCGGCTTCGCAACCCTCTGTACTCGCCATTGTAGCACGTGTGTAGCCCTACTCGTAAGGGCCATGATGACTTGACGTCGTCCCCACCTTCCTCCGGTTTATCACCGGCAGTCTCCCTAAAGTTCCCGGCATGACCCGCTGGCAAGTAAGGATAAGGGTTGCGCTCGTTGCGGGACTTAACCCAACATTTCACAACACGAGCTGACGACAGCCATGCAGCACCTGTCTCAGAGTTCCCGAAGGCACTAAGCTATCTCTAGCGAATTCTCTGGATGTCAAGAGTAGGTAAGGTTCTTCGCGTTGCATCGA
The DNA here is from genome assembly GCF_002215585.1 of Shewanella marisflavi. Taxonomy (NCBI): domain Bacteria; kingdom Pseudomonadati; phylum Pseudomonadota; class Gammaproteobacteria; order Alteromonadales; family Shewanellaceae; genus Shewanella; species Shewanella marisflavi. The sequence continues at coordinate 140,762 of NZ_CP022272.1, read as the reverse complement.
ATTAAACCACATGCTCCACCGCTTGTGCGGGCCCCCGTCAATTCATTTGAGTTTTAACCTTGCGGCCGTACTCCCCAGGCGGTCTACTTAATGCGTTAGCTTGAGAACCCAGTGTTCAAGACACCAAATTCCGAGTAGACATCGTTTACGGCGTGGACTACCAGGGTATCTAATCCTGTTTGCTCCCCACGCTTTCGTACCTGAGCGTCAGTCTTTGTCCAGGGGGCCGCCTTCGCCACCGGTATTCCTTCAGATCTCTACGCATTTCACCGCTACACCTGAAATTCTACCCCCCTCTACAAGACTCTAGTTTGCCAGTTCGAAATGCAGTTCCCAGGTTGAGCCCGGGGCTTTCACATCTCGCTTAACAAACCGCCTGCGTACGCTTTACGCCCAGTAATTCCGATTAACGCTTGCACCCCTCGTATTACCGCGGCTGCTGGCACGAAGTTAGCCGGTGCTTCTTCTGCGAGTAACGTCACAGCTAAGTGCTATTAACACTTAACTTTTCCTCCTCGCTGAAAGTGCTTTACAACCCGAAGGCCTTCTTCACACACGCGGCATGGCTGCATCAGGCTTGCGCCCATTGTGCAATATTCCCCACTGCTGCCTCCCGTAGGAGTCTGGGCCGTGTCTCAGTCCCAGTGTGGCTGATCATCCTCTCAGAACAGCTAGGGATCGTCGCCTAGGTGAGCCATTACCTCACCTACTAGCTAATCCCACCTAGGTACATCCAATCGCAGAAGGCCCGAAGGTCCCCTCTTTTCCCCCGTAGGGCGTATGCGGTATTAGCAGTCGTTTCCAACTGTTATCCCCCTCGACTGGGCAGTTCCCTAGGCATTACTCACCCGTCCGCCGCTCGTCAGCAAAGAAAGCAAGCTTCCTTCCTGTTACCGCTCGACTTGCATGTGTTAGGCCTGCCGCCAGCGTTCAATCTGAGCCATGATCAAACTCTTCAATTAAAGTTTTGGTGAAGCTAAAAGCTTCGGCTCAATGAATTCTGATTCATTTAAATGACTCGGAAGAATCATCTAAATGTTTGTACATATTGCTATGAACATTCATCGTTGCATTGAGATATAAATCGTTTTCGATTAACTCAACACCTGTGAATGTCCACACAGATTACTTGATAAATTGTTAAAGAGCGTTTAGCACATCCCGGTAGTTCCGAGTGGCTAGGGCTGCGTATTCTACGCAATCCCGTGTTCGCGTCAAGCAGTTTTTGCAAACTTTTTGAGGCTTCACTTTTCAGTGACTGACCACCTTATCGCCTTGGCTACCAAGTGTTTCGACGCTGCGTTATCTGCTTTGCCGTGTCAGTGGATGCGCATTATAGGCAGTTCTGATTTGGGCGCAAGGGGTTTTTCTACGATCATCGATCGCAAGACGATCTTTTAATCGCTTTGCTGAATTAACTAGCAATACGCGTCGAATTTAGACAAATCAGGACGAAACCTTTCTATATCAAACCTAGCTAAAGTTCGTTTTTTCATCAATATGCTAGTGTAATTGCTAATAATTCATTACCATATACGAGCTGTTAACAGTTAATTATCAATTCTTCAGAGAACCAATTATATGCAAAAGCCATTTCTTATTGTTTTGATAGTCGCCATCCTTGGCGCATTGGCAATATCTCAATTCACACCAGAGCTTTATTCGGCAATCGCATTTTTTACTGGTGCCATTATCGCTAGTGTTATTTTTACGCTGCAATCATCACCTTCTACTGCAGGTACCGCCGAGACCTATACCGGACCAACCATGACACTCTATGTTGGAAACCTGCCTTATCGTGTTCATGAGGGTGAAGTTAAAGAGTTATTTGGAAAGTTTGGCCCGGTTAACTCGGTTCGCCTAGTGCGCGATCGCAAGACTGGCCGTCGCAAAGGCTTTGGCTTTATCGAAATGTCTGAGGCGGGCGCGAAAAAGGCAATGAACAAACTAAACGAATTTGAATTTCAGGAGCGTACACTGAAAGTTCGTGAAGCTAAGTCTCAGGACGCTGATAAAAACGAGACCACGCAAGAAAGCTAAGCTTTAAACCACTTAGCTTATTACCGACACTAGCTGCCTGTCTCTATCGCACATTCTGCAAAAGATACTACCGATGAGAATCCCCAGGCAGCCAAGGTCGTTTTAAGACCTTCCGCAATAGTAGTTGTTGTATAGAAAGCCTGGCTTTGACCACGGAGCCCTTGTTTACCTTCCATCTGAATTAAAGTCATCACCCTAGCTGCAATTGCACGGGATGAATCCAGCAGTGTAACCCCCTCACCTAAATAGTCTTGTAGCTCAGATGCTAAAATCGGAAAGTGAGTACAACCTAAAACCAAGGTATCTAACCCAGACTCCTTTATAGGCTTAAGCACCTCATGTAAGGTCTGAAGATCTAATGGCTGCTGCGCCATCTTAGCTTCGGCTATATAGACGAGTTCAGAAGAGCCAAAGCGATCGACTCGGCAGTCACGGGCAAATTTATCGATCAACTCCTGAGTATAACGACGATTCACTGTACCCGGCGTCGCCAGTAAACCGAGGTGTTTATTCTTCGATAGGCGCGCCGCCGGTTTGATGGCTGGGACCACGCCGACAACAGGAACAGTTAAAGTCTCTCGCAACGCTGGCAGAATCAAGGTGCTGGCGCTGTTACAGGCCACGACTACAATATCAGCTTCGCTCAGAGTGACGGCTCGAGCTATCAGCTCAACACAACCTTGGATCAACTCCTGCTCGTCGAGCTCACCATAGGGCAGTCTGGCATTGTCGAACAAATAACAATAGTTGGCCTGAGGAAGTTGTTTGCGCACTTCGGCCAAAATAGATAGGCCCCCTACCCCAGAATCAAACACGAGTATATTTGCAGACAAATTGGCTCTCCGATAAAGATATATGACACTCGAGCAGCGATTTTTTCACATTCAGTGCAAAAGCTAAAGCTGATACGTGCAGATTTGTATCTCATGCGACAAACCTGACTCTATAGACACTTGGAATGTAAAACACCCCCTAGACATCAACGACAGGTAGTATACTATTTGCGCCCCCAATGATAGTAACGGTGTTAAGAAATGAATTTAGACGCAATGGATCCTAAGCAATACGATAAGCAACTCGATGCGAAACGTGAGAAATTAGCTCAGCTATTTGCCGACTTCGAAACACCTGAATTGGAAGTCTTTGCTTCACAAGACGCACATTATCGCATGCGCGCCGAATTTCGCGTCTGGCACGAAGGGGAAGACCTCTACTACTATATGTTCGATAAGGCACTTAACCAGAAGGTGCGTTGTGATCAATTCTTGCCGGCGAGCAAACTGATCAACGAAGTGATGCCAGAGTTGATGGCCGCCCTGCGTCCCAATCAGACACTCAGACACAAGCTGTTTCAGGTGGACTTTTTGTCGACCCTTAGCGGCGAGATCTTAATTTCACTCTTATACCATAAACAGCTAGATGCACAGTGGGAAGCCGAAGCTAAAGTACTGAAGCAACAGCTATCAGACAGATTCAATGTCAACATCATTGGCCGTGCTCGCAAGCAGAAGCTGGTGCTGGATCGCGACTTCGTAATAGAAACCCTGCCGGTTAACGGGCAGCAGCTAGTCTATAAACAGGTCGAAAACAGCTTTACCCAACCCAATGGCGAAGTCGCCATCAAGATGCTGGAGTGGGCCATCGACATCACCCGTGACAGCAGTGGCGACCTGCTAGAGCTGTATTGTGGCAACGGCAACTTCTCCATCGCCCTGGCACAAAATTTCAATCGCGTCCTAGCCACAGAGCTGGCTAAGCCTTCAGTCGACTCGGCGCAGTACAACATTGAAGCCAATAAAGTCGAAAACCTGCAGATCATTCGCATGTCGGCTGAAGACTTTACCGATGCTCTAGCAAAGAAGCGCAGCTTCAGACGACTAGAAGGGGTGGATTTAGACAGTTACAACTGCAATACCATCTTCGTCGATCCGCCACGGGCAGGGCTCGATGACAATACTCTGGCCATGGTGCAAGGCTACGAGCGGATCATGTATATCTCGTGCAACCCTAATACCTTACTCGATAACCTTAAGGTATTAGATAAGACCCACAAGATCACTCGCTTCGCGCTATTTGACCAATTCCCCTATACGGATCATATGGAGTCTGGCGTCCTGTTGGAACGCCGATAATCCGCGATAAAATAAAAAGGGCCAAATGGCCCTTTTTATTTTATCGTTTTGATAACGCACCCTAGCGATGTTCCATCTTCTGCTGCAAAGATTCGGCGCCTTTCGCCACCATGCGCAGTTGGATCACCAAGCGGTCGGCTAAAATCTTACGATCGACACGTTTCATATCCAACGCCGCCGCGCCAGCATTAAAGACCAAGGTCACCAAAGCTTCGGCCTGCGCCCTGGCCAGTTCAGGCGTACGTTTGGCAGTCGCCTCGGTGTAGTGGGCCAACTCTGAGATAAAGTGTTCAATTTCTCGGGCTACCGCGGCGCGAAAAGGTGCTGAAGTGCCCGAGCGCTCATGCAACAAAATGCGAAAGACGTTAGGGTTAGACTCCAACACTTCCATAAAGGTATCGACAGAAATACGAATTACGCTGCCGCCGGCTTCCGCGCGCTGACGCCCTTTACGCATCATCTGTCTCAGGGTCAATCCGCCTTCATCCACCATAGTCAGACCCAGCTCGTTCATATCCTTAAAATGGCGATAAAACGAGGTCGGCGCAATATTGGCTTCACGGGCCACCTCTCGCAAACTCAGACTAGAAAAGCTGCGCTCGGCACTTAATTGATTAAATGCCGCATCGACCAAGGCGCGACGCGTTTTTTCTTTTTGCTGTGCTCTGATACCCATCATGATGAATCCGCTAGATAAAACTCAATCTGCCAATAATACCTTCTTTAATACAAAAACGCAGCCCGCCTTGATCTCTCCAGCGAAGTCAGTAAAATTGGCTTACAGCTGTACGCTCAACATAAACCCTGGAAACAATAATGAAAAAACCTCCCCTCATCTGGACCAATATTTTGCTCTTTGCCATCACCTTCTTGGGTGCTGCCATTCTCGTCCCTTGGTACGGCATTACCCATGGCTACGGCCTGGCAGAATGGGCAGCCTTTATTGGCCTCGCCTTTGCCAGTGGTTTGTCGATAACCGCCGGATACCACAGGCTCTGGTCACATAGAACCTACAAGGCACACTGGTCAGTGCGTTTTCTTTTTGCCTTGGGCGGAGCGCTTGCACTGCAAAATAGTGCCCTGCATTGGTCATCGGATCACCGTATCCATCACAAGCATGTCGATGACAACGATAAAGACCCCTATTCGGCTAACATGGGTTTCTGGTACAGCCACATCGGCTGGATGCTAAGAGAGTATCAGGCCCAGCGTTATCACGATTATAAGAACGTACGAGACCTGCAAAACGAAAAAATTGTGATGTGGCAGCACAAATACTATCTGCCGCTGGTCATCCTGATGAATATAGGTCTTCCTGTATTCTTAGGCTGGCTGAACGGCGATATCTGGGGCATGTTGCTGATGGCGGGGCTGCTACGCTTAGTTGTAGTCCATCACTGCACCTTCTTTATTAACTCCCTCGCCCATATCTGGGGAAGCCAGCCTTATACAGACAAAAACACGGCGCGGGACAATGGCCTGTTGGCGGTATTTACCTATGGTGAGGGCTACCATAATTTCCACCATATTTTCGAAAACGATTACCGCAACGGCATCCTCTGGTGGCACTACGATCCCACCAAGTGGCTGATCAACACCCTGGCCTGGACGGGACTGGCCCACAATCTCAGAGTCACTCCCCAGGAGCGTATCGAGAGCGCCAAACTCCAGATGCAACTGAAAAAGGCACAGCACAAGGTCACCCAGCTGGCCAATCACGAAGAGATCCTCGAGAAGATCCATACCGAATATGAACTGCTGAAAAACCATATCGCCGATTACTATCAGGCACAAAAGGAACTGCTGGAGGCCAAGCGCAAACAGCTGACCACACAGCATTTAATGCAGCAGGTTGAGCATCTCAAACAAGAGCTGATGGCGCGTAAAAAGCAGTGGAAAAACCTCACCACTGGATTTGCCTAACATCCGACTTTCAATAGCCACCCAAACTGGGTGGCTTTTTATATCAATAGTGCGACGGTCATTATCACCCTTAGGCACCAGCTTCTGCGTTCACATCTGTAGCGCTGGGCGATTGAAGTGCCGCACCTATGGGTCTATCATGAGCGGCTCATCCTTCATCTAGAGATAGTTTGCGTTCATGTCAGTAGAAAAGATTAAACTCACCGAATATAGCCATGGCGCCGGCTGTGGCTGCAAGATATCGCCAAAGGTACTGGGCACCATACTGGCTTCCCAACTGCCCACCTTCGATGACCCTAACATTCTGGTGGGTAATCAAACCCGCGATGACGCCGCTGTATATCGTCTCAATGATGAAACCGGCATTATCAGCACTACCGATTTCTTTATGCCGATTGTGGATGATCCCTTTACCTTCGGACGCATCGCCGCCACCAATGCCATTAGCGACATCTATGCCATGGGCGGCACGCCTATGATGGCTATCGCCATTCTTGGGTGGCCGGTCAATACGCTACCCGCCGAGATAGCTCAGCAGGTCGTCGATGGCGGACGCCAGGCCTGTAAAGATGCCGGCATCATGTTGGCCGGTGGCCACAGTATCGACGCGCCAGAACCTATTTTCGGCCTCGCCGTGACCGGACAGATCCCCTTACCCGAACTAAAACAAAATAATACGGCTAAGGCTGGCGATAAGTTATACCTCACCAAACCTTTAGGAATAGGTATCTTAACGACGGCGCAGAAACAGAAAAAGCTGGCCGAGCAAGATATCAATATCGCCCCTGATGCTATGTGCCAGCTCAACAAGGCAGGGCCGACCATCGCCAAGATCCCTGGCGTTACCGCCATGACTGACGTGACCGGATTTGGTCTGGCAGGGCACCTGATCGAGATGTGCCAAGGGGCTGAACTGGCCGCCAAAGTTGATCTAGCCGCCCTCCCTTTACTCCCAAAGGCGATGGATTACCTCAAGCTTGGCTGTATTCCCGGCGGCACTCATCGCAACTACGACAGCTATGGTGAGCACCTACCCAAGGTCACTGATGAACAAAAAGCACTGTTATGCGACCCTCAAACCAGCGGTGGCTTATTGATTGCGGTCTCGGCCAGCCATGAATCTCAGCTGCTTGCACTGCTCGAGAAAGAGGGACTCCCGACCCAGTGCATCGGACAATTGGTGCCGCCAACCAAGGCGCAGGCTCTGGTGGAACTGATCTAATGGGCAATCAAATGGGCAGAGTTATCCCCGCGAGCGAATATGCCCGTATCCTGGCCGGCGATCATCCCATCATGGATGTACGCGCCCCGATAGAATTTACCAAGGGCGCCTTTCCCGCCAGTAGCAATCAGCCGCTGATGCAAGATGATGAGCGACAGAAGGTAGGCACCTGTTACAAGGAGCAAGGACAGGACGCCGCCATCGCCCTCGGCCATTCGCTGGTATGCGGCCGCGTCAAGCAACAGCGCGTAGACGCTTGGCTCACCTATCTGAACCAGCACCCCAACGCCTATCTCTACTGTTTTCGTGGCGGCCTGCGTTCACAGCTGACACAACAGTGGCTTAAAGAGGCGGGCAAAGAGGTACCCTATATTCAGGGCGGCTATAAGGCGATGCGCCAGTGCCTGATCGACACCATAGATACGACGCCGCAGGTCAAGCCCATGCTGATCCTAAGCGGCATAACAGGCAGTGGTAAGACAGACTTTTTGCTGCAACGTCCAGAATCCGTCGATCTTGAGGGCTTGGCCCACCACAGAGGCTCCAGTTTCGGCCGCTATCATGAAGAGCAGCCAACACAGATCAACTTCGAAAATAGTTTGGGTGTCGCGCTACTAAAGCATCAGCAGAGCCAAGCACGAGATCTGTTACTGGAAGATGAGAGTTATCTGATTGGTCGCTCAGCTCTGCCTAAAGCTTTCTACATGGGGATGCAGGCGGCCAAGGTCGTGATCCTAGAGGAACCAATGGAGGCCAGGCTCACCCGATTACTCGACGAATATGTACATAAGATGCATCAAGGTTATGTCGAGCGTCTGGGTGAGGAAGCTGGCTTTGAAGCCTTTGGCCATTATCTGGCCAATAGCATCAGCGGCATCAAGAAACGCCTGGGCGGCAAGCAACATGATGAGCTACAAGCCATAATCAAACAGGCATTAGCTGTGCAATGGCAAGATGGGGATACCCAGGCTCATCTGGAGTGGATCGCCCTACTACTCAATAAATATTACGATCCCATGTATCAGTATCAGATAGAGAAAAAGGCCGAGCGGGTGATCTTCCAAGGTGACCATCAGGCTATGCATCAATGGCTGGATGACTACGCCAAGCGATAGAAACAACAAAAAAGCCAGACAAAACGTCTGGCTTTTCTCTTTGTGCATAGCGTCTCTACGACTCAGATAACATGGTCTCAACCCGTTCGCGCAGCTGATGGCGATTGGCCTCTGTACCGGAGATCACATCGGCCAGTCTCACCGATATCTTTGACCAGAAGCGCTTCGGACGCGTACTGAGAGCATGCCCACCATGGTGGCTGAAATAGGAACCCCAGAGGCCTTTGAGCGCCATGGGGATCACAGGCACAGGATCTCGTGCCAATATCTTATCTATCCCAGGTCTGAACTCACCCAACTCGCCGTTAGGCGTCAGGCGTCCCTCAGGGAAGATGCACACCAACTCCTCATTGGCCAATGCCTGATGAATCGACTCGAACGCCTGCTCATAAGTGGCTTCACACTGGCGTGGCGAACAGATGGGGATCACCCCTGCGTGTCTAAAAAGATATTTCAGCAAAGGTATCTCGCTGATCGACTTATCCATCACAAAGCGAATCGGTCGAGTCGACGCGCCCATGATGATCAGAGCGTCCACATAACTGACATGATTACAGACTATGATGCCGGCGCCTTCAGTGGGCAGCTTTTCGCGACCAGACACAGTGACGCGATAAAGAATATGACTCAGCAAATAGCTGACAAAGCGCTGGGTAAACTCTGGCACCTGACTATAAACATACAGGGCCACCACGGCATTAAGCAGCGCCAACAATAGAAACAGCTCTGTGATCTGCCACTCAAACACTTCTAGCAGCAAGATAGATAAGAGTGCCGAGACCACCATAAACAAAGCATTCATTATGTTGTTTGCGGCGATCGCCTGAGCACACTCGCCCCTCTCTGCCCTCGACTGAATAAAGGCGTAAAGAGGCACGATAAACAAGCCACCACTCACACCCACCATAAACAGGGCAAACATCACCCGATAGTGTTGTGACTCATCAATAAAGCTACTGAAGGTATAGATCGCCTGTCCCTGAGCAGGTAAGTCGGGAAGCGCCCACAAGAGATCGACCCCAAACAATGTCAGACCTGCCACCCCAAAAGGCAACAACCCCAGCTCGACATGGCCATAGGAGAAACGCTCACACAGAAAGGAGCCTACCGCGATACCGATTGAGAAGAGCGCCAGTAGCAGTGAAACGACAGTAGCATCTGCGTGCAGATGTAACTTGGCAAAGTTAGGAAATTGAGTCAGATAGGTGGCACCTAGAAACCAAAACCAGCTGATCGCCAAGATTGCCATCCAGATACTTGGCGTATTTCTCACCTTAGCGATACTGCGCCAAGTGCCAGATAAGGGTGCAAAACGTATTTTAGTGATCGCCCCCTGAGGCGGCATGGCAGGTATCGCTCGACTGGCTAAGTATCCAGCGATAGCGAGTACAAATACTGTTAGTGCCGTGGCGATAACGCCTTTGTCACTGGCCACCAAGAGCCCGGCGCTTAGGGTACCGATCAAGATAGAGAGAAAGGTGCCCATCTCCACCCAGGCATTGCCCGTCACCAGTTCATCTTCAGCCAACGCTTGAGGCAGCAGAGAGTATTTTACCGGACCGAAATAGGCCGACTGACTACCGGTTAAGAAGAGCAGTACCAGCATCACCATGTAGCTTTGAGTCAGTATCGCCATGGCCGCGCAGGACATGATCACCAGCTCAAGCTGTTTTAAGCGTCTGATCAGTTTTGCCTTATCCATATTATCGGCCACCATTCCCGCATGAGCGGAAAACAGAAAAAATGGCAAGATAAACACGCCAGCGGCGAGGTTAACGAATAGGTTCACACTAATGGGCAGGGCGTCTATCTGGCTATAGGTCACCATCAGCAGCAGCACATTCTTATAAATATTGTCATTAAGTGCGCCCAGGCACTGAGTGGCAAAATAGGGAAAAAAGCGTCTGGTTAGCAGCATAACGTCTCCTTGTGATAACCCAATCCTTTAAGTTGAACCTCTAAATGATGCTGGATGGCTTGGGTAAGGCTAACCCCAGGTGCAAAAAGCTTGTCCTCCAGATCCAGACTCACCAAACCATGCACCCCAGCCCACACAGCGCGACTTGCCAGCAGACATTGCTGCTGAGGTAGTTCCGGTAACAAACTCGCCAGACGCGACTCGACCAAGGCAAACAACTGCTCAATTAGCCTGGCATGACGCTCGCTTATCCCCTGCTCTTTGGTGGCCTTAAGTTCAAAGATCAATTGAAAGGCTCTTGGCTGTTCAAAGGCAAATTCTTGATAGGCGGCAGCCATAGCCGTTAATCCACCGAACTCTGGCGTTTGCGCTTGACCTGCCAATAGCTCAAATAGCTCACTCAGGGTCTGCTCGGCGACCGCCAGCAACAATCCCTGATAACTGCCAAAGAGATTTACCAGCGTGCTAGGCACATAGCCAATAACCGCCGCCACTTTGCGTAAACTGAGGGAATCGAGCGATTCATCCTTAAGATGCGCCAACACAGCCGCGATGGCCATTACCTTAATCTCTTCATGAGTATGTTCTTTGCGCCTAGCCATCTCATCCCATCCTTTTTGGCTTTTGGGTTAAGTTAGCAGCAAACAAAATAAAAAACAATGTTCATAATAAGTTTGTTTTTTAGCTCTATGTTTAAAAGGGAAGTTTTAACGATCGAGGATCATCAGGATGCGATCTTCATGGGGACCGAAATAGTCGACTTCTAAACCCTGCTCAACAAACCCCAACCTGGCGTAGAGATGGCGGGCTGGATTGTCGGGCGAGACAGTCAATTTAACTTGCCTGACTTCGGCGGGCAGCGACGCTAGCGTCTCGACAATCAACCGCTTGCCTATTCCTTTGCCCTGAGCGGCACTATCGACGGCCACCGAAAGGATCCAGGCGCAAGAGGGCTGTTCACTTCTGGCCAGCAGGATATAGCCCAGCACACAGCCCTGTGCATCACAGGCAACACGCAGACCACTGGGCCAGCAATCATAACTCTGACGAAAGAAAAAATCGGGGTAGGCATGCTCGCCAAACAGCTGCTGCTCCAAACGATAAAGTGGCAACAACTGCGACTTAGCGGCTGCTTGAATAACAATAGATTCGGGATTATTCACTGGTTAACAGTTTATCCCAAGGCAGGTGGGTTGAGCCCACAACGATAAAATTGGGATTCTCTAACGACTCACGCTCGTTATAACTTAGGGGCTGCAATTCAAGATCCATCACCTGGCCGCCGGCCTCTTCAATGATGATCTGCGCCGCGCCGGTATCCCACTCGCCGGTGGGGCCGATGCGCACATAACAGTCGGCTCGCCCTTCTGCCACCAGGCAGCTCTTTAGTGCTGCGCCCCCCAAAACCACGAGTTCGCAGTGTTTAGGATGATGGAATAACTTCAGCACTGAATGAGGATCTTGACGGCGACTCACCGCCAAGCGCAGACAGGGTTCATCGTCAGTGGTGAGCTGTTTACTGGCGATACGTACCTCACCCTTACTGCTACGTTTGTAGGCACCCAGGCCCGCCACCGCATAATAGACCACGTCCGTCATGGGCACATAAACGATCCCCATGATAGGGCGGTTATGCTCAACCAGGGCGATGATCACCGAGAAGTCGCCGCTGCCGGCAATAAATTCACCGGTACCATCCAAGGGATCGACCAACCAGTAGCGTTGCCAGTCGGCGCGCTCAGAGAAAGGAATATCAGCATCTTCTTCGGATAAAACGGGGATATCAGGCGTTAGGCGCTCAAGCTGTGAAGAGATGATTTTATGCGCCGCGATATCGGCAGAGGTCACAGGGGTATTGTCAGACTTTACCTCTCGCTCGAAGCTTCCGTCGAGGTAGATAGTCTTAATCGCCTCTCCCGCCTCGATGGCAATACTTATCGCCTGCTCAATATACTCTTCTGGCTTCATCACAACTCCAACAGCCTACATCTGGCAATGCCTATTTATCGTTTAGATTAACTACTTTAGTTTTAGATGTTTCTGCGCCAAAAACAAGGCGCTAACGCTTCTAGACTCGGAAAAGTCGTCTTCTAATAACAGCTCAGACCACTGACTCAAGGGCCAACGCACCACTTCTATCGGTTCTGGCTCATCACCTTGCAGTCGACTCTCATACAGATCTTCGGCTACGAAGATCTGCATCTTGCTGGCAAAATAGCCTGGCGCCAGACTTAGCTCCATCAGATGGGTCAACTTATGGGCGCCAAAGCCTATCTCTTCTTGCAGCTCTCGATTGGCCGCCTCGGCGTGACTCTCACCTGGATCAACCAAGCCCTTAGGGAAGCCAAGCTCATAGCTATGGGTTCCCGCCGCGTACTCGCGCCCTAAAAGGAGGTCTTTACCATGCACAGGCACCACCATGACGGCGCCACGGGCATTGCCTTTCATGCGCTCATACTGACGCTCAACCTGATTCGAAAATTTTAAATGCACCTGCTCAATCTGAAATAGACGGCTTTGTGCAACAACTTCGGCATGTAGGATCTGCGGCTTTTTGTCCGGCATGAAACTTCCTGATAAAAATGGCGTTTGCTTAACCACTCAATCTTACTATGATGTGCCTAATCCACAACTCTCACCAAGGAATTTTTTTCACACCTTTATGTTTCCCTGGAATAAGATAGATACTGTGCTGCTTGATATGGATGGCACCCTGCTGGATCTGCATTTCGATAATCACTTCTGGCTCAGCCTGGTTCCTCAAGCCTTGTGCCAAGAGAAACAGATCCCCTTATCTGAGGCGCAGCAACTGGTCGAAACCGCCTATGCCAAGGTATTTGGCACCTTAGAATGGTATTGTCTGGAATATTGGCAGCAAGAGCTTGGCCTAGATATTCTTGCCCTGCACCACACTCTGGTAGACAGAATCCAACTGCGCCAAGACAGCATGCCCTTTCTCTCGGCACTTGCCAGGCGCAACAAGCAGCGTATCTTAGTCACCAACGCACACCCACAAAGCTTGTCATTAAAGCTCAAACATACCGAGCTGGCTTCCGGGTTAGATCATATGCTCTCAAGCCACCACACTGGTTACCCCAAAGAGCATCCCCAGTTTTGGCTTAGCCTATTTGAGCGCTTCTCCCTAGATCCAAGCCGTTGCCTGTTTATCGACGATAGCGAACCCATCTTGCAGGCTGCCAGAACCGCAGGAGTTGGCTATCAACTCGGCATCAAGAATCCCGACAGCCAAAAGCCACACAAAACCTTTACCGATTTTCCCGCCATCGATGATTATCATCAGCTGTTGATCTCCCTTGAGAAAACGATTACTGGCTAAATATTCGTGGGGTTAACTCGCTAACCATTTGAGCTGATTGATAGAAAAACTGGTTAATACTTGCACTGTATAAAATACTGTATATACTGACAGGTACTGTATGGAAAGACAGGATTAATCATGAGACCCTTAACACCAAGACAAGCCGAGATTTTAGAGCTAATAAAACGCAATATTGCAGACACGGGCATGCCACCAACCCGTGCCGAAATTGCGCGCCGATTAGGCTTTAAGAGCGCGAATGCCGCCGAAGAGCACCTTAAGGCACTGGCCAAAAAAGGTTGCATCGAGATCATGCCGGGCACCTCTCGCGGCATTAAGCTGACTCAAGAGGAAGAGCCTGAAGATCTCGGTTTACCTCTGATTGGCCAGGTAGCAGCCGGTGAGCCGATTCTGGCACAGGAACATGTTGAACAGCACTACCAGGTTGACCCGAGCATGTTTCGCCCAAGTGCAGACTTTCTGTTGCGTGTAAGGGGCGACAGTATGAAAGATATCGGCATCCTTGAGGGCGACCTGCTAGCGGTACATAAGGTCGAACAAGCAAGAAACGGACAGATAGTCGTTGCTCGCGTAGAGGATGATGTGACGGTCAAGCGCTTCGAGAAGCGTGGCAGCACAGTTTATCTACATGCAGAAAATGAAGAATACTCACCTATCGTTGTTGACCTGACGACTCAGAGCCTGAGTATAGAAGGTTTAGCCGTCGGCGTGATTCGTAATGGAGACTGGCAATGAATAATCTCATGGGCATGGCACCTCGTCATCCGGGGCTTTGGATCGATCTCGACAGTTCGCTTAAAAGCGGCAGCAAGAACACTATTTCAACGGTTTCCAGTTCGACTCAGGGCAAGCAAGAGTTACAGAGTCTTACACCTGAACTGGCGAGACTCAGCCAGCAAGGGCAATGGGTCGTGCTGATCAGCCCACCCAATATTGGCTATAAGCAGATGCTGGCCGACGGCGGCGTGCGGATGGATCGCATCTTGCTGGTACACACCAAAGATGAAGTTGAAGCACTTTGGGCTATGGAGAAGGCTCTCACAAGTGGTACATCCAGTGCAGTGATCAGCTGGACACAATCATTGGATGCACGGGACAATCGCCGCTTGCAGATCGTCGCAAAAAACACCCGCGCCTTAGGGGTGGTTATCGAAGATGCGAACAGTCACTTACCTGCCAACCCTTTTAGCCAAGAGGATCTTGGTACCAAGGCCGCCAATCAGTTTACCTCTCTTCACTGATCATCCTTGCCAATTCTTTCCATACTAACGCCCCGAAAGGGGCGTTTTTGTATCTGTTTTATTTAGCAAAATAAAATAAAAGTGATCTTGATCAATATTTAAACAGCCATTAAGTTAGTAGTAGATATCAACGATTATTTGTTATGTCGAACAATTTGGTTGTCGGCTTGAGCGGCGAATAAATCTGCACCACATCGCCCTAAGAGCTGAAATTCGTCTGATATATTCAGCCGTAAGTGCAAGCGTGGTTACCACCAGCAAAACAAAAGATTCACCACCGACGCACTTTGAAGTCATCGTTGCTTTTTTGGGAACTGAAGAGTTTGCATAGAGCCGAGACATACTGTGTGGCTCTTCTTTGTAGTTGCCTTCGCAATTGACAGAGGAGAAGTCTAGTGAAGCAAGTGTTGTGTTGTTTGCTGGCGTTGCTAATTACGCCCACCATACTCGCAGCCGATATGCCCCTTAACATGACATCAGGGGTCACAGAGATCAGTAATCAGGTGTTTAGCCTGCATATGACGATTCTCTATATCTGCTGTGCCATAGGCCTGGTCGTCTTTGGGGTGATGATCTATTCCATCATCAACCACAGACGCTCAAAGGGTGCCGTTGCGGCAAACTTTCATGAGAGCACCAAGGTTGAGATCGCCTGGACCATTGTCCCTTTCGTGATCTTAATCGTGATGGCCATCCCGGCAACCAAGACACTTATCGCCATGGAAGACCCCAGTAATGCGGACCTCACCATTAAGGTTACTGGCTCTCAATGGAAGTGGCATTACAGCTACTTTGATCATGACATTGCCTATTTCAGCCTATTGTCGACACCAAGAGACCAAATAGAGGGCAAAGAAGCCAAAGGCGAGCACTACCTTCTTGAAGTCGACAAACCGTTAGTCCTCCCGGTTAACCGTAAAGTTCGTTTCTTGATGACTTCAGAGGATGTAATTCATTCTTGGTGGGTCCCCGCCTTTGCGGTGAAAAAAGACGCCAACCCCGGCTTTATCAACGAGGCCTGGACCCGCATCGACAAACCCGGCATCTATCGTGGCCAATGCGCCGAACTATGCGGAAAAGACCATGGATTTATGCCTATCGTGGTACAGGTTCTTTCCGAAGCCGACTTCGATAAATGGGTGGTCGATCAAAAAGCCCTGGCCAACGCCGCTGCGGCCGAAGCTCAGGCAGCCCTGTCTAAGACACTGTCGAAAGAAGAACTCATCAGCCGAGGTGAACAGGTCTATATGGCGCAATGTGCAGCCTGCCACCAGCCAAACGGTGCCGGCTTGCCAGGAGTCTTCCCGTCGCTGATTGGCAGCCCAGCTATTAAAGGCCCAGTTGCCGAGCATATCGATGTGGTCTTAAATGGCAGAACAGGCACAGCGATGCAGGCGTTTGCGCAGCAGCTGACCGCTACCGATATTGCCGCTGTCGTCACCTTCGAGCGTAATGCTTGGGGTAATGATTCAGGCGACACGGTTCAAGCCGCCGATGTCAGCAATGTAAGCACGCCGTCCGGCAGTGAAGCGACAACACCAGCGGCCAGCGCCGATCAAGTGGCGCCCGAGATGGCCACAGAAGAACCTAAAGCTGTGGTGTTAGATGATTTAACCATGGATGAACTGATGACCAAGGGGGAGCAAGTGTATCTGTCCCATTGTGCAGCCTGCCATCAGGCTAACGGAATGGGATTGCCCGGCGCCTTCCCTGCTATGAAAGGTAGCGCCATTGCCACGGGGCCTAAAAGTGAGCACCTAGAGATGGTGATAAAAGGGAAGCCAGGAACAGCCATGCAGGCATTTGGCCCCCTATTAACCCCGCAAGAACTAGCAGCCGTGATCACCTATGAGCGTAACGCCTGGGGAAACAATACGGGCGATGCGGTTCAGGCAACAGACGTTAACCAACACGGTCAATAGGGAGGCATTATGAATGCAATAACGCGTGAAGCAGAAATGGATGCCACTCATATTGGCGAACATTCAGATCACCACGAGGAGCATCCAACGGGCATAAAACGTTGGTTGTTTACCACTAACCACAAAGATATCGGCACTCTGTACCTCTGGTTCAGTTTCATCATGTTCTTGACCGGTGGCGCCATGGCGATGGTGATCCGTGCCGAACTATTCCAACCGGGTTTGCAACTGGTGGAGCCTAACTTCTTCAACCAGATGACGACAGTTCACGGCCTTATCATGGTGTTTGGTGCCGTGATGCCGGCCTTTACCGGCCTGGCCAACTGGCTGATCCCTATGATGATAGGGGCGCCCGATATGGCGCTGCCGCGCATGAACAACTGGAGCTTCTGGATCCTACCCTTTGCCTTTGCGATCCTCCTTAGCTCACTGTTTATGGAAGGGGGCGGCCCTAACTTCGGTTGGACCTTTTATGCTCCTCTATCGACGACCTACAGCCCGGACAGCACGGCGCTCTTTGTCTTCTCGGTTCACATCATGGGGATCAGCTCCATCATGGGTGCCATCAACGTGATCGTCACCATAGTTAATATGCGTGCCCCCGGCATGACATGGATGAAACTGCCTCTGTTTGTCTGGACCTGGTTGATCACGGCCTTCCTGTTGATCGCAGTAATGCCGGTGCTCGCCGGTGTGGTCACCATGGTTCTTACCGACAAGTTTTTCGGTACTAGCTTCTTCGATGCCGCCGGGGGCGGGGATCCTGTGATGTTCCAGCATATTTTCTGGTTCTTCGGCCACCCCGAGGTCTATATCATGATCTTGCCATCATTCGGCATCATCTCAGCTATCGTACCGGCTTTCAGCCGTAAGAAACTCTTTGGTTACTCCTCCATGGTTTACGCCACGGCCAGTATCGCGATCCTCTCCTTTCTGGTCTGGGCACATCACATGTTTACCACTGGGATGCCAGTATTTGCAGAGCTCTTCTTTATGTACTGCACCATGCTGATTGCGGTGCCAACAGGGGTCAAGGTATTCAACTGGGTGGCTACCCTCTGGCGTGGTTCGCTCACCTTCGAGACGCCCATGCTATTCGCACTCGCCTTTATCATTCTCTTCACCATAGGGGGCTTCTCCGGGCTGATGCTGGCAATCACGCCAGTCGATTTCCAGTACCATGATACCTACTTCGTTGTGGCTCACTTCCACTACGTATTGGTCTCGGGCGCCATCTTCTCCATCATGGCGGCGGCCTACTATTGGCTACCTAAGTGGACCGGACACATGTACAGCGAGAAATTGGGGAAACTACATTTCTGGTGTTCGGTTATCTCGGTCAATGTACTCTTCTTCCCCATGCACTTCCTGGGACTGGCAGGCATGCCAAGACGTATTCCCGATTACGCGATTCAATTTGCCGATGTGAACCAAATTGTTTCTATCGGCGGTTTTGCCTTCGGCTTGTCGCAATTGATCTTTTTAGTGGTAGTGATCAAGTGTATTCGCGGTGGCGAAGCGGCACCGAGTAAACCTTGGGATGGTGCAGAAGGCTTAGAATGGACCCTACCGAGTCCAGCACCCTACCATTCATTCTCGACACCACCCGAGGTGAAATAGCATGGCAGACACTAAGGCGCACTCCAACCGCAAACTGATCGGCCTGCTACTGCTTGGTTGCGTGGGCATGTTTGGCTTTGGGTTCGCCTTAGTGCCTCTTTACGATGTGCTGTGCGAAAAATTAGGCATCAATGGCAAAACGCAGTCGACGCCCGCCGAGTATAAACCAATGACCATAGATACCAGTCGCACGGTAACGGTCGAATTTATGGCTCAGACCCAGAAAGATATGCCCTGGGTCTTTGCTCCTGAGGTGAAACGTATGCAGGTGCATCCCGGTGAAGTCATTCGCACCCAGTTTAATGCCAAGAACCTCTCGACTCTGCAGATTGTCGGACAAGCTATCCCCTCCGTTTCTCCAGGACAGGGCGCCGCTTACTTCCACAAGACAGAATGTTTCTGCTTCAACCAGCAGTTACTCGATGCTAATGCCGATGCACAATTACCTTTGATCTTCTATGTCGATACCGAGCTACCAGAGCAGATATCGACACTGACTCTCTCTTATACGCTATACAACATCACCGACAAGGGGTACGTGGGTGCTGTTGAGCAAGGAGCTGTGAAATGACAAGCAAACATGAACATTATTATGTTCCCGCCCAGAGCGCCTGGCCCATTATTGGCGCCATTGGTCTCTTCCTGATCGCCTTCGGCGCAGGCAGCTATATACAACAGTTACAAACGGATAAAACCAGTGGCGGCTACATTCTCACCGCAGGCATTGCCGTTATCCTCTATATGATATTTGGTTGGTTCAGAACCGTGATCAATGAGTCCATGTCCGGGCTCTACTCTAAACAGATGGACCGCTCCTTTCGCCAAGGCATGAGCTGGTTTATCTTTTCTGAGGTGATGTTCTTTGCCGCTTTCTTTGGGGCCCTGCTCTACGCCCGCACTATTTCCGTGCCTTGGCTGGGCGGCGCCTCTAATAACGCTATGACCCACGAGGTGCTCTGGCCAACCTTTCAGGCGGTATGGCCCTTAGTCACCACGCCAGATGGCACTAAGACGGAGGCCATGGGCTGGACAGGCCTCCCCCTATACAACACCATCATACTGCTGACCTCATCAGTCACCCTGCATTTTGCCCACGTAAGCTTAGAAAAGAGCAAGCGCACGGCGCTGACACTTTGGCTCGGCATCACCATACTATTAGGCCTGGTCTTTCTCTACCTGCAGGCGAAAGAGTATGCCCACGCCTACCAAGAGATGGGACTCACCCTCACCTCAGGCATCTATGGCAACACCTTCTTCTTACTCACAGGGTTTCATGGTATGCACGTGACCCTAGGTACTGTCTTCCTGTTCGTGCTGTTTTTACGAGTTCTAAAAGGTCATTTTACACCGGAGAAGCATTTCGCCTTTCAGGCAGGCAGTTGGTATTGGCACTTTGTGGATGTGGTCTGGCTCTGCCTATTCGTGTTCGTCTATGTGCTTTAGCGACAAATCGACAGGCTAATAGGGTCTGGGGTTAGGTGCGATAATGCCGAGCCCCAGCGCAATCAAGAGTAAAAGTACCACTAGCACAGAGAAGAGCACGCGCCGACCCAGATACTGGCTCATGGGCGCCTTACCCTCTCCCTTCACCAAGACAAATAAAGCTCTACCAAGATTAAAGATAATGAAGACTAATAGCAGTACTAAGACGATCTTAAACAGCAATATTTCGCTCATGAAGGCTCCCACAATTCGCGGCGGCACGATTTTTATCGTTTTAGTTACTTTGCTGGTATTCGCTATCTTGGTCAAGCTAGGTCTTTGGCAACTCGAAAGAGCGACCGAGAAGCAGGCGCTTGAGCAAACGCTTGAACTCAGGCAAGCAGAGGCCCCCCTAACCTATTCCCAGCTTCTGGCGCTGGGAAAAACTGAATCGTTAACTGGTTATCGGCTAGCGGTAACGGCGAGTCCTGTCGATGCGCCAATCATATTGCTCGACAATCAGGTTTACGAAGGACGGGTCGGTTACCTGGCCTACCAAGTCATGCGTGTCCAAGAAAACGGCCCACGACTCTTGGTAGAACTTGGTTTCATTGCAGGGGGCCCAGATCGTCGCCAGTTACCTCATCTGGACAGGCTCACCGCCCCCATATTTCTCGAAGGACGTGTGTACCAGAAATCCACTAACCCCTTGAGTGAACAGCTACTGGCGGAAACCGGTAACCCCATGCGCATACAGAACCTTAATCTGCCGGAACTGGCACAGCGGCTCGAATTTGCGCTTGCCCCGGCCATACTGCAGCCTCAAGTGATACCCGGTAGTGATTTACCTCATCCCTGGCAACCCATTCCCTTGAGCGCGCAGAAGCATCAAGGCTATGCCATACAGTGGTTTTCAATGGCTGGCGCCTTTCTACTACTAATGATTTACCTGTTGATATTGAAGAGAAAAAATAAAAAATCCAAAGAAAAATAAAGAGGTTTGTCAAATGTTGCGCTAATGAACCAGACCCTGTAGGTTAAACACTAAGTACTTCTGATCACAGGCGTACTAAACGCAATAAATCGTCACTTCCTAGCCGTCTCGGGGAGTTGATAATTTTTCGGTGTCTGGCCAGTGCTAAGCCCATAAAATAATCAACCAGAGGATTAAGATGAAATCCCCAAAGACACGAGGCGCGAAACCTTTACTCATACTGTTACTGGTATTTGTCTTACCGGTCGCTGTCGCTAAATTGGTGCTCAGCCTGAACCTCTATCATGGTGGCGCCACCAATAAGGGCGAGCTATTACCGCCCGATACCAACTATGCTAGCCTGGCAATGACCAATCCCATGCCTAAGCACTGGCAGATGATCTATCTGCTACCCCAAGATTGTGCTCAAGCCTGTCAGGATAGGCTCTACATACTGCATCAGAGCCAAATAGCACTCGGACGCGATCAACATAGGGTCAATCCGATTATTTTACTGCAAGAAGATAGCGATCTGGCTGCATTAGAAAAAAGCACATTTAGCTTTACCACGGCCAAGGCCACTGAGGCAATGGGCCAGATGCTCACCCAGCAAGAGATCATCATAGTCGATCCCCTAGGTTCTCTGGTTATGCGCTATCAGCAGGTAGACGATGAACAAGCCCAAATCATGCTTGGCAAGGCGCTGATCGCCGACTTAAGAAAGATGCTTAAACTGTCGAGGGTTGGCTAATGCAGATCACATCCCTACTTAAACTCACCTTAGTCTTTACCCTGTGCGTCATTCTCATGGGCGCCTATACCCGGCTGTCTGACGCGGGTTTGGGGTGCCCAGACTGGCCAGGCTGCTATGGCATGCTCAAGGTGCCTACTCAAAGCCATGAGCTGGCAAAAGCACAAGACAACTTTCCCGAACACACGATAGAACAAGATAAAGCCTGGCTTGAGATGATACACAGGTATATTGCCGGAACGCTTGGGCTGTTGGTGCTATACATTCTCTTTATCAGCTTCAGACAAGCTGACGCGCCGAAGAAACTGCCCAGTTTCATCGCCTTGCTGATCCTGTTTCAGGCGGCATTAGGGATGTGGACGGTAACGATGAAGCTCATGCCCATAGTGGTGATGTCTCATCTAATCGGCGGCTTCGCCCTCTTTTCCCTGCTGTGGGTGCTTTACCTTAGAACCAAGCCACTACGAATCCCCGGCGGTGACCCCAGGCTCAGAAAGCTGGCCCCCTATGCCCTGCTCTGCCTCATGTTACTCATACTGCAGATCATCTTGGGCGGATGGACCTCATCTAACTATGCTGCGTTGGCCTGTACTACATTGCCAATCTGCGAAGGCGACTGGATGAGCAACTTAGACCCACTGCACGCCTTCTACCCTCTGCATACGACAGAGGGCAGCTATGAGTTTGGCATCCTGGATTATTCATCGAGAATGACGATTCATGTCGCCCACAGGTTTGGGGCCATCATCACCGCCTGCGCCATATTATGGTTAGTGTATCGCATGGTCACACTGTCCCAGTCTCAGCTAATGAAACGCAGCGCCTGGATACTGCTGGGCCTGTTATGCCTTCAAATAGCACTGGGTATCAGCAATGTAGTACTGCACCTGCCGTTAGGGATAGCCGTCTCTCACAACGCTGGTGCTGCACTCTTATTACTCACGTTAGTCTTCATCAACTACGCCCTGTGGCGTAAAGCATAAGGAGGCACTGCCATGGCCAAACCTATGATAATGACCAAGCATGCCGTAACGCCCCTTCCCTGGCGAGCCTATCTAGAGATGACCAAACCTAAGGTGGTCGCCCTCATGTTACTCACAGTATTAGTCGGGATGTGCCTGGCGGTTCCTGGTGCAGTCCCCCTGCAGCCCTTGGTTGCAGGCCTAGTCGGGATAGGCATGATGGCTGGCGCAGCAGCGGCCTATAACCACCTGATCGATCGCCGCATCGACGGGCTGATGGCTCGCACCTACAACCGACCGCTGCCTAAAGGGCGCGTCTCTATTTCCAAGGCTTTGACCTTTGCCACCAGCATGGCGGTACTTGGCTTTTGGCTACTCTATTGGGCCGTTAACCCGCTTACCGCTTGGCTCACTTTCGCTAGTCTTGTTGGCTACGCCGTGATCTACACCGCCTATCTGAAACGAGCCACACCACAAAACATCGTCGTTGGCGGACTCGCTGGGGCCATGCCACCGCTGCTGGGCTGGACGGCGATCACCGGTGAGTTTCATGGCCATGCCCTGCTGCTGGTCATCATCATCTTCGCTTGGACACCACCCCATTTCTGGGCGCTGGCGATCCACAGACGTGCCGAATACGCCAAGGTCGATGTACCTATGCTGCCCGTCACCCATGGCGTTGAGTTTACCAAGACCTGTATTTTGCTCTATACGGTACTGCTGGCTCTGGCTTGTCTCTACCCTGTGCTCGTGGGTATGTGCGGTCCCCTCTACCTTGTAGGCTCTACCTTGCTAAGCTGCGGCTTTATCTACAAGGCCTGGCAGCTCAAATACCGGGATGAACCGGGTCTTGCCATGCAGGTATTTCGCTTCTCAATCTACCATTTGATGCTGCTATTTTTGCTGCTCTTGGTCGACCACTATCTTTGGAGCTAACTCGATGAAGCCAGTATTTGTTATCTCAGCCTTACTCGCTTTTGCCCTGCTGGGAACGCTGGCTGCCGTCAGTTACACGCGGCCTACACCGCCGCCCGAACTACTCACCAGCTACATATATCCTCAGCAGCGGCCACTGTCGCCCTTTGTCCTGACAGATCAGCGAGGAAACCCTTTTACCAATGCGCAGCTAAAAGATAAATGGAACCTGGTTTTCGTTGGCTACACCTCCTGCCCGGATGTCTGCCCCACCACAATGGGAAAGCTGGCGGCGGCTTATCAGCAACTCGAAGGCGTCGTTGATCTGCAAGTGATCTTTCTCTCCGCGGACCCCGCCAGAGACACCCAGCAAAAGCTCTATGATTACATAAACTTCTTCAATCCAAACTTCATCGCCGTCACGGCACCCCACGCCCAGTTACTCCCACTGACACGGGAGCTGGGTTTCGTCTACACCATGGTGGGTGACGGAGAAAACTATCAGGTCGACCATAGTGCCTCTATGGTACTGATCTCACCCGATGGCACGCGGGTGGCAACGGTAAAGCCTAGCAGCCAAGATCCCAAGCAAATCCCGCAAATCCGCAATAAAGATCTCATCCATGACGTGATCGCTGTCGCCACTCACTATGGTGAATAGCAGCATAGCCCTACCAACATCCTCTAAGTGGTGGTGACTGGGTCGCTGCCATTACATCAGATTTAGCTAAAAAACTGTTATTTTTCAGGCAAGCCTCTAAATTACCGTCTATCTTTTGATCTTAGTGGAGTTTTAATAACAGGGATTGTAGAGGAGCCCGTCATGACCCAGAGTCCGATTCGCTTAGCATCTGAGCTGACGATTCGTAACATCCAGCAGGTTCACCACGATATTGTCGAACAACTCGCCAATTCTGATGCTTTACATGTCGATGCCAGCCAGTTGTCTCGTATCGACACTGCCGGAGCTCAGCTGCTTTATTTTTTGAGCCACTATTGTCAATCGCATCACCAGAACATCCAGTGGACCCGCCCTGCCACAGAAGTCGATCAGATCTTGGCCGAACTGGGGCTGGACGCTACCCAGATATTTGCGCTTGCCCAGGAGACAAAACAGGAATGAAGAAAATATTAGCTGTGGATGATTCTGCCTCTATGCGCCAAATGGTGGGATTTACCCTAAAAACGGCAGGATTCGATGTAACCGAGGCCTGCAACGGCGATGAAGCACTGACTCAGGCAAAAAGCCAAGACTATGACTTGGTGATCTCGGACGTCAACATGCCTGTTATGGATGGTATCACCCTGATCCGTAATCTACGCAGCCTACCCAACTATAAGTTTACTCCCTTGCTGATGCTCACCACTGAATCGGGCAGCGACAAGAAACAGGAAGGACGTTCGGCTGGCGCTACCGGCTGGATAGTTAAGCCTTTCAATCCAGACCAGCTGCTCGCCACAGTCAACAAGGTCTTACGTTAATCTGATCGCGGATGGTATTGATATGGAAATTGATCTCAGTCAATTTAGCCAAGTCTTCTTCGAAGAAAGTCTAGAAGGCTTAGAAAATATGGAGTCAGAGCTGCTAAAGCTCGATATCTCCTCGCCAGATCCCGAGGCCATCAATACAATTTTTAGGGCTGCACACTCCATCAAGGGGGGCAGTGGTACCTTTGGCTTTAACCAAGTCGCCAATTACACCCACCTACTTGAAACTCTACTCGACGAGATCCGCGATGGCCGCCGCGAGATGACTGGTCATCATCAAGATATCTTACTGCTATCGGTCGATTTGCTGCGCAATATGCTAGACGCTGTGATGCATCAGCGCACCTTCGACGATCCTATGCTCGCCGAACTGGAACAGAAGTTTGCCGCCGAGTTAAGTCAAGCTCAGCCCCAAGGAGAAACTGCACAAGAAGACACTCCAGCTGAACTCACCACCTGGCAGATCACCTTTAAGGCAGGTATCGACATACTGCGTTACGGCAATGATCCTATCTTGATGTTTAACGAACTCAGACAATGCGGCGAGCTAAGCGTTGAGCTTATTCCTCAGGAGATCCCAGATTTTACCCAGTATGACCCTGAAGCCTGCAACCTCAGTTGGTCTCTTAGCCTTACCACAGATGAGCCACTATCACGTATCAAGGAAGCCTTCGAGTGGGTCGAAGATGAATGCGAGATCGACTATCAGGCTCAGCCCAAGACTCAAGAAGTAAAAATAGATGACAAGCCAGCATCACCAGAACCAACGGCCAGCGTAAGTGCGCCAGTTGAAAAGATCGCCCCACCGGCTAAATCCAGCCCTGTCAGCAATAAAACCCAAGACGCTGGCTCTATCCGCGTCAGCATAGAAAAAATTGATCTGCTGATTAACATGGTGGGTGAGTTAGTGATCACCCAGGCGATGCTGAGTCAGATTGGCCAGCAGGACGAGATCACCCCAGAATCCTTTATCACCATGAAGCAAGGGCTAGAGCAGTTGGCCAGCCATACCCGGGATCTTCAAGAGAGCGTCATGCAGATACGCATGCTGCCCATCAGTTTTGCCTTTAACCGCTTTCCTCGACTAGTGCGGGATATCGGCCAACAACTTAACAAGAAGGTTGAGCTTGTCCTTAAAGGGGAAGATACGGAACTTGATAAAACCGTGATGGAAAAAATCGTCGACCCTATGGTGCACCTGGTGCGCAACTCTCTCGATCACGGCCTGGAAACGCCAGAAGTGCGCAAACAGAAAGGTAAGGCGGAAACTGGCACTCTGACACTGAATGCTTTCCATCAGGGCGGCAATATCATCATAGAGATTATCGACGATGGTGCAGGGCTAAACACGCAAAAAATTCTTGCTAAGGCAAGAGAGAAAGGTTTGGTCGGCGCAGAAGAAGAACTGAGTGAAGAAGCGATTCATCAGCTCATCTTTAAGCCAGGATTCTCCACCGCAGAAGCCGTATCTGACCTCTCTGGGCGTGGCGTCGGCATGGATGTGGTACTAAGAAACATTCATGAACTCAGCGGCACCATAGAGCTTAAATCCTCACCAGATAAAGGCAGTCGATTCACCATACGCCTGCCACTGACCTTGGCCATTCTCGACGGCCAGCTGGTGCGTATAGGCAGCCATACCTATGTGATCCCTCTGGTCTCGATCCACGAATCCTTAGAGGTACCACCCGCCCACATCAACCGCCTGGGTGAAGAACATGAAGTGATCCGTTTACGGGACGAGTATCTTCCTGTGATCAAGGTTTTTGATGCCTTTAAACATGACGCCGATGCCAAGAAGATAAAGGATGGCTTGGTGATGGTGGTCGATGCCAATAATGACAAGGTGGGCCTACTGGTTGATGAACTCTTATCCCAACAACAAGTCGTGATTAAGAGCCTGGAGGACAACTACAGCAAAGTTGCGGGGATATCTGGCGCAACCATATTGGGTGATGGAACGGTCGCTCTGATCATAGATATTGCCGGACTAGTAAGCCTTACCGGGATCAATAGCGTCCAAGAACACGCCGCCTAACTTCCGAAATTACAGATGGAGACTCGATCATGACTCTGGCAGATGAAGAGACAATCACCCTAGCGGCAAAAGATGACAGCAGCGCTCAATACCTTACCTTCATCATGGCAGAGGAAGAGTACGGTGTAGACATTCTCTCGGTACAAGAGATCCGTGGCTGGGAACCCACCACTGTGATTCCCAATGCCCCTAGCCATGTCAAAGGCGTGATTAATCTGCGGGGCACCATAGTCCCCATCATAGATCTCAGGCAAAGATTTGGTATCGCCAGCCTAGATTATGGCCCCACCACCGTAGTGATCGTTATCAAGGTGAGTGTCGCCGAAGAGCAGAAAGTTATAGGCATTGTGGTCGATGCCGTATCCGATGTCTTTAGCGTCCAGCCAAAAGATCTCAGAGATGCACCCGACTTTGGCGAAGATACAGATCTTACCTTCATTAAGGGGCTGGCCAACCTGGACGACAAGATGGTCATTCTTTTAGATATCAATACCCTGCTAAGCAGTGAGGTACTGCCAGAGGCGGCCCAACTGTCAAACATCATTAATCATATTGACGCTGAATTAACACAGGCTGTCAGCGCCTAACTCGGCATAAGAGGAATTGAGAATGGATGCAATGAACACTAAGACTGACAAAACAAATAGTCTACCGATAATCGGACTGCTAATCGCAGCCGTAGCAGCCTTATTGGCTTTCACTCAGCAACCGTCGCTGTGGGTGGGGATCACTCAGGTTGTCGCCATTGCCATCATCGCCATGGGGATACCACAACAGGGGCAGATGAAACAAAATCTGCAACAAGCCTTCGAGGAGATCCACCGCGCCATTAGCGGCAAGAATCCTCCGAGTTTTTCCTCCTTCGATTACCCTCACTGGAGCGAAATAAGCCAGGGTCTGACTCTGCTTTGGCAAGCCAACCAAAGTCATCAGGCACAACTTAAAGCGCTGGAAATATGTCAGGCAAATGTGATGCTGGCCGATCCGCAAGGGAATATCAACTTCCTCAATCAATCGCTGCGTCATACTTTAGAAGAGGCTGAGTCAGATATAAAACAGGCTATCTCGAGTTTTAGTGTCGACACTTTAATCGGCACCAATATGGACACCTTCCACCAACGTCCCAGCCACCAGCAAAAAATTATTGCCGATCTTAAACGTCCTCACTCAGCCCAAATCGAGGTGGGCAACCGCATTTTTTCTTTAATCGCCTCCCCCGTATTTGATGACGATAATCAACGTATTGCTACAGTAGTCGAATGGCAAGATAAGACAGAAGCTCTGGCCAAGGCCGCAGAAGAAAACAAACGAGCCCAGGAAAATAGTCGCATCAAACAGGCACTGGATGTCTGCCGTGCCAACGTGATGGTAGCCGATGCCGACTACAACATCATCTATCTCAACGACTCTGTCACGCAAATGCTCAAAGATAACGAGCCAACCCTACAACAGACGTTAAGCCAGTTTAATACCGATACCCTGGTTGGCAGCAACATAGATATCTTCCACCAAAACCCGGCCCATCAACGCAAGATGCTCGACAAGCTTACCAACAGTTATGACACCAGCATCCAGGTGGCAGGACTCGACTTTACCCTGATCGCCACCCCAGTGTTTGAAAACGGCGTACGCACAGGTACCGTTGTTGAGTGGCAGGATGTCACTGAAAAGCTGGCCAAAGAGGCCAAAGAGCGCCAACTGGCCGCCGAAAATGCCCGAATCAAGCAGGCTTTAGACAATGTGTCTTCCAATACCATGGTTGCCGACGCCGACCTAAACATCATCTACATGAATAAGGCGGTTAGCCAGATGTTTAAACAGGCCCAAAAGGATATCGTCAAAGATCTGCCTGAGTTCGATGCTAACAAGCTGCTCGGCATCAACATAGACAATTTCCACAAAAATCCTAGCCACCAACGAAACCTACTAAAGAGCCTGACAACTACCTATACCAGCCAACTCAAGGTGGGTGGCCGTACCTTCCAGGTCGTTGCTAACCCTATTCGTGATCCTAACGGTGAGAGCATAGGCACTGTGGTGGAATGGGCCGACAGAACCGCCGAAGTCGCCATAGAACACGAAATTGACTCCATCATCAGCGCCGCAGGTAAAGGCGATCTCTCTCTAAGAGTCGATACTCAGGACAAAGAAGGCTTCTTCCTCAACCTCTCTAATGGCCTTAATCGTCTGGTCGGTATTGCCGATCAAGTGATCGGGGATGTGGTGAATATGTTCGATGGCTTGGCTAAGGGCGATCTTAACCGCCAGATCCAAGGTGAATACCAAGGGCAATTTGGTAAATTGCAGGCCGATGCCAATGCCACCGCTGCCAAGCTGACGGAAGTGCTCGATGGCATCAACCAGTCAGCCAATACCGTCACCTCAGGCGCAGAAGAGATTGCTCAGGGTAATGCTGACCTGAGTCAGCGCACGGAAGAACAGGCCGCCTCGCTGGAAGAAACCGCTTCCAGCATGGAAGAGATGACAGCAACTGTGACCCAAAGTGCACAAAATGCCACGGTCGCCAACCAACTCGCCCAAGAAGCTAATACTAAGGCCGCCCATGGTGGCAAGGTGGTGGAGCAGGCCGTCACCGCGATGGACGCAATCAACGAATCGAGTAAACGCATTGCCGATATCATAGGGGTGATCGACGAGATCGCCTTCCAGACCAACCTACTGGCACTAAACGCTGCCGTCGAAGCCGCCAGAGCCGGTGAGCAGGGACGAGGTTTTGCTGTGGTCGCCGGAGAGGTTCGCAACTTAGCTCAGCGCAGCGCCGGCGCCGCCAAAGAGATCAAGGAGCTGATCCGTGACAGTGTCACCAAGGTAACAGACGGCACCCAGCTGGTTAATCAATCAGGAGAAACCCTTGAGGATATCGTGCAGGCTGTGACTAAGGTGGCCGACATGATAAGCCAGATCAGTATCGCCTCTGATCAGCAATCGGCAGGCATACAAGAGGTCAACAAGGCGATCTCACAGATGGATGAGATGACTCAGCAAAATGCTGCCCTGGTAGAACAGGTATCCGCCGCCGGAGATGCCATGGCCGAACAGGCACGTAACATGAAGGCTCAACTTGGTTTCTTCCAATCTCAGGCACCAGCCCATTCAGGAATGATATCGGCGCCACTCTCGTTAGTGTCGGGCGACAGCCATGGTCCACTGAACATCAGCAACGAAGAGTGGAACGAGTTTTAACTGAGTATCGGCGCCAAGGAATGGCGCCGACACAGTCCACAGTCGAGAGCCACCGCTAGGGGAAAAGATTGGAACAAAGCAACGAAAAGGAATTTCCGATGACGCGGCAAGACTTCGAGTTTATTCGACAGCTTGCCTACAGAGAATCGGGCATAGTGCTGCCTGACAGGAAGCAGCATATGGTCTATTCCCGCCTCAGCAGACGCCTACGCTCGCTTAAATTCAGCAACTTTAATGAGTATTGCCAGCTGTTGCAAAGCGACGCCAACGAGCTGAACAACTTCATCAATGCGCTGACCACCAATCTCACCTCTTTCTTTCGTGAGTCGCATCACTTCGACTATCTGGAGCAGCACCTGGTGACAACATGGCAAAAAAAGCGCCAGCGTCGACTCAGAGTCTGGTCGTCGGCCTGCTCAACAGGTGAAGAGGCCTATAGCATTGCCATGACCCTCGCCAGGCACTTTCCTCCCGCTCACTGGGATCTTAAGATCCTCGCCACAGATCTCGACACTAACGTGCTGGATAAGGCGCGGGCCGGTATCTACAACATAGAGGCGATGGCTAACGTGCCCAAGTCACTGCTTAACCAATGTGTCGAACCTGGACCCAGTCAGGGCGAGGTGCACTTTAACGAATCGATCAAACGGCTCATTCACTTTAAACAACTGAACCTACTGGGAGAGTGGCCTATGCAGGGCCCCTTCGATCTTATCTTCTGCCGCAACGTGCTCATCTATTTCGATGTCCAAACTAAGATCAAGATCATTCACAAATTCAGGAAGCTACTTGCCGACGATGGTTATCTGTTTATCGGTCATTCAGAGACACTGCATAATATCTCCAGTGACTTCAAATTGATCGGTCAAACCATCTATCAACCTCAGCATGCGGCCCTGGTAGGACAACGAATAGGCGTAGGCACATGACACGGATAAATAAACAACAGGAGAGCGTATCATGATAAAGGTGTTGGTCATTGACGATTCTCCCTTGGTCAGACAGATGTTAACCCATATGCTCACCCAAGCACCCGACATTCAGGTTGTCGGTACGGCTGAGGATCCCTACGAGGCGAGAAATCAGATCAAACAGCTGAATCCCGATGTGCTGACACTCGACATTGAGATGCCCAAGATGGACGGCATCGCCTTTTTACGCAATCTGATGAAGCTCAGGCCTATGCCCGTGGTCATGGTCTCTACCCTGACCCACAAGGGCGCAGAGATCACCTTAGAAGCACTGGCATTAGGGGCCGTTGACTTTATCTCAAAACCTAAGTCGGATCTCACCAACACACTATTGGATTATACCGATGAGCTGATCGAAAAAGTTCGCACGGCCGCCGTTAGCCATGTTAATCCACTCACCAACACAGTTAGCAAGATAGTCCAGCCAGGCCGCGAATCGCTCACCAAAAACAAGCTGATTGCCATCGGCGCCTCGACCGGCGGTACCGAGGCTATCCAGAGGGTGATCACGCCATTACCTGCTAATACCCCGCCTATCCTGATCACCCAGCACATTCCGGCGGCCTTTAGCCTCTCCTTTGCTAAACGTCTGGATAGTCATTCGGCAATGAGGGTCATTGAATCACAAGGTGATGAGGCGATAGAAGCCGGCACAGCATATCTGGCCCCCGGAGATGCCCACCTTACAGTCGAGAAGCGTGGTTCCAAACTCTACACTAAGCTGTTGGACTCAGATCCCGTCAACCGGCATAAACCGGCGGTGGACGTGCTATTTCATAGCATAGCCCAATGCTATGGCGCCAATACCATAGGGATCTTACTCACGGGGATGGGAAAAGATGGTGCTCAAGGACTCAATCAGCTCAAGGCGGCTGGCAGTCATACCATTATTCAAGATGAGGCCAGTTCTGTGGTCTGGGGCATGCCCGGCGCGGCGGCCGAGCTCAATGCTCACAAGGAGATCCTCCATCTAGACAAGATCCCCGCCAGACTCATGCAGTTGTTGCACTCACCTAAAGCAGCCGAAGTCTCTTAGACTGACCTACTCCTCTACCCAGGTGCCATCGTTTTGGGGCCTTACCCAGGCCTGAGAGAACCAGTAATAGCGACCCGTGGCCTTACTCGGCGCGGTACAGTTATAGCGAGAGCGCCCGGGTGGTAGATCCATCAAAGCTTGAATGCTAAATTGATCCTCGCTGATCCAGGTAGGTTTCATTGCACCTTGTCCCTGTACAAAACACATTACCTGACTCGCGATAATATCTGTCATATCCAAGGTGACACGCATCTCTGGGCGCCACTGCCCGGTTGCCAGTTGAGTATTCTGTGGCGAGAGCGCCTGTACCGGCATATTCAAGCTATAGAGTTTGACCTTAAGCGTAGCGAGATCGGCATAGGCTCCTGCAACAGGAAAACGCGGCAGCGAGGTTAGCGATGAGTAGCTTCCCGCAGCGCCAGACTGCTGGCCAAATCCCACAAAGCCTAAGCTATCGACGAGAGTTTCCAGTGCACTGTTATATTCCCCATAGGGGTAGGCCAGCATCTTCACGCTCTGACCTGTTTGTGTCAATATTTCCGCTTCGGTCGCCAGTAAGTTGCTTTTTACCCTTGCCAGCCAGTCCGACTCACTCTCTCCATCCAAGCGGCGAATCAGATGTTCATGACCCCAGCTATGATTAGCCAAGGTGACACCTTCGTCACTCAGGCGTTTCAGGGTTGCCCAACTCATCACATTTTTATATTTGCTCTCTATAGGATCGATAGAGATGAAAATCGTGTAGGGATAACCAAACTCTTTTAAAATGGGATGCGCCGTATCGGCAATATTCTGGTAGCCATCGTCAAAGGTGATCACCACAGTCTTGTCAGCCAGCTCTCGCCCTTGCTTTATTGCCTCCACCACCTCAGTTAGGGGTTTCACCTTAAAGCCATTCTCGCTAAGGTAGCTCATCTGCTCCTGAAACTGAGCAGGCGTCACGCTGGTGAGCTTGGGGGTATCCTCTGAGACATGATGATATTGTAAAATCACCACGGCCTGGGCCGAATAGCTAAGACAGACCAATAGCGCCGCCATTAAGCTTCTAAACATATTGAATAACCTCTGAGAGTCTATGTCACCACTAAAGTTATTGTTAAATAAACAGAAAAATGCTCGGCTGTTCGCGCTTGCCGTGCCAATGATTCTGTCTAACATTACGGTTCCCCTGTTAGGCTTGGTGGATACCGCTGTCGTGGGACATCTAAGTAACGCCTATTATTTAGGGGGAGTCGCCGTTGGGTCAACGGTGATCACCCTGATTTTATGGATATTGGGCTTTCTGCGCATGTCCACTACGGGTCTGGTAGCCCAGACCTATGGTGCCAATGACACTCAAGGCCAGTATCGCCTATTGATTCAATCCGCCAGTCTCGCCCTGTTATTCTCACTGCTGATACTCGCCCTACAGCAACCTATTATAAAGGCCGCTATGGCGCTATCCGATGCCAGTGAGCAGGTACAATATTACAGTCAGGCCTATTTCAACATCCGTATCTGGTCGACGCCCTTTGCCTTGCTGAATCTGGCCCTGCTGGGTTGGCTATTAGGCCGTCAGCAACCTAGAGCCGCCATGTGGCAATTGATCGCCGCCAACCTCTGCAATATCGTATTGGATATCCTGTTTGTGATCGGCTTTGACTGGGGCGTCGAAGGCGCTGCATTGGCTTCGGTACTGGCAGATATCACAGGCTTTGCCGTAGCAGCCACCATGGTCGCCCGAGTCATTGGCCAGCAAGGCAACTTTGCCTTCTTACCTTTGTGCAAAAGCCTGTCACTACAATGCTACCAGCGCCTTGTGCACCTTAATCTAAATATTTTTATTCGCAGTCTCTGTCTGCAACTGGCCTTCGCCTTTATGACATTTCAGGGCGCGAACCTTGGAGACACCACTGTCGCCGCCAATGCCGTACTGCTAAACCTGCTCCTGCTGATCTCCTACGCCCTAGATGGCATCGCCTACTATGGCGAAGCAGAGGTCGGCAGGGCTGTCGGTGAGCGTAATGCCAAGCACATGAGCCAGAGCGTGACACTTGCCGGTCTATGGT
Source organism: Shewanella marisflavi (assembly GCF_002215585.1). Lineage (NCBI taxonomy): Bacteria > Pseudomonadati > Pseudomonadota > Gammaproteobacteria > Alteromonadales > Shewanellaceae > Shewanella > Shewanella marisflavi. The sequence goes on along the minus strand of NZ_CP022272.1, from coordinate 106,481 downwards.
CAGGGATATTTGCGCTGCTATTTTTGCTGTTCTTTGCCCTTTGGGGTAAGCAAATCATTCAGTTACTCACCAACATACCGCAAGTTCGTCAGGAGGCCGAGGCCTACCTGGGCTGGGTGATCTCAATGCCCTTACTTGCCTTCGGCTCTTACCTGTTCGATGGCGTCTATATTGGCGCCGCCCAAGGTAAGGCAATGCGCAACACCATGATTATAGCAACCTTTGGCGTATTTTTTCCCACATGGGGCCTATTACAAGACTACGGCAACCACGCACTATGGGCAGCCATGAGCCTGTTTATGCTGACACGCAGCCTGAGCCTGGCATTGGATTACCGCTACCGTCTCAGCAAGATGTTGACCCCAACGAAAACGGGATGACCTAAGTCATCCCGCTGCATCTAATCTTCAAGATTACTGGTAAGAATGTTCACCATGCTGATGCTCGGTGACATCACGCACGCCAGTTAACTCACCTGGGAACAGATCCAGTAGCTGCTTCTCGATACCATCTTTAAGGGTAACATCCACCATAGAACAGCCGTTACAACCGCCGCCGAATTGCAAAATAGCGACACCGGCTTCATCGATATCCACTAGCATGATGTTACCACCATGGCTGGCCAGCTGAGGATTGATCTCCGACTGGATAATATACTCGATACGCTCTTTCAGCGGTGCATCGGCGTCAACCTTACGCATCTTGGCATTCGGTGCCTTCAGGGTCAGCTGAGAGCCAAGCTGATCGGTAACGAAATCGATCGAAGCGTCTTCAAGAAATGGTGCACTCTTCTCATCCACCATGGCGTGGAAGCCATTAAATTCGAGTTCGATATCGTCTGCCTCAACGGCATCTGGCGGACAGTAAGACACGCCACATTCAGCCGATGGTGTACCAGGGCTGATAACAAAAACGCGAATATGAGTTCCTTCAGGCTGGTCAGCGAGTAGCTTAACAAAATGCGCCTGAGCTGCATCGGAAATGGTGATCATTAAGACATGCTCCGTCAGGATAAACCCGAGTGTTTTAGTAAGAATTAAGGCTATAATACTCCGACTGTCTTCAGCTTTGTAGCCCCTTTGACGAATAGTCACGAGTTTTTTGCCTAAATCCCTAGGCGTAAAGTCAGGTCAGGAGCTGGAAACTCGCTAGCCTAACTGTTAATTTAGCCTTTATATACAATAATAAAGAGCATTACCATGCTGCGACTCTGCCTTTTGCTGCTTTCTATCGTCCCACTGCTATCTAGCTTCGCATCAATTCGCCAAAGCGTGATCTCAGTCTCGTCCCCTACTCAAGCGGCGGCCAGCATAGAATCACCCAGCCAGTTTTTAGGTTATCCCCTGGGTCACTGGCATCTGCGCCATGATCAGGTCAACTATTATCTCAAGCAACTGGCACAGCAAAGTCCCAGAGTCAGCCTGGAATCCACAGGCCAAAGCCACGAAGCCAGACAACAGATAACGGCGGTGATCACTTCGGCGGCCAATCAAGCCAAGCTGGATGAGATCATCGCTGGACGCCAAAAGGTCAAGTCGGGGCAGGCGCCTGACGGGCCACTGATCATTTGGCTGGCTTATTCGATCCATGGTGACGAAGCCAGCGGTGCTCATGCCGCACTGGAGGTCAGCTATCAACTGAGCCAGAGCCAAGATCCCTGGATTAAGGAGCTACTCGACAAGGCAGTAGTATTAATCACCCCATCACAAAATCCCGACGGTTTAGATCGCTTCTCCACCTGGGCCAACAACTACCGCAGCAAGATAGAGGTCAGCGACGAGAATCATAATGAGCACAGGCAAAACTGGCCTGCGGGTAGACGCAACCACTATTTTGCCGATCTCAATCGCGACTGGTTATTTGTGCGCCACCCCGAGTCGCAGGGTCGCATCGCACTGTTTCATAAGTGGCAACCTCACTATCTGGGCGACTTCCACGAGATGGGCCACAATCAAACCTTCTTTTTCCAGCCCGGAGTGCCTAGCCGCACACACCCGCTCACCCCCCAAGAGAATCAGGCCATCACCGAAAAGCTTGCCAGCTTCCACGCCAAGGCGTTAGATGAGAGCAAGCAGCGTTATTTTACCAAGCAACAGTTCGATGATTTTTATTACGGTAAAGGTTCGACTTATCCGGACATTAACGGCGCCGTCGGCATCTTATTTGAGCAAGCCAGCGTACGTGGTCAGCAACAAGATTCCGAAAATGGACTGCTGCGATTTAGTCAGGCCATCGAAAACCAGATCGCCACCTCCTTCTCCAGCCTGAAAGGCTCGCTGGCATTAGAAACTGAGCTGAAGCAATACCAGAAGCGTTTCTACCAGCGCAAAGATAAACATCTGCCTTCGGGCCGCGAAGCGGGTTTTCTGGTGAGTGCCAGCGGCGATCCGGCCAGACGCGATGATCTAGCTAACCTGCTGAAACAGCATGAAATACATTTCTTCTATTTGAAGGAGAAGATGAAACAGGGACGCCATCAATATACCCAGGCTGACAGTCTGTTCATCCCCATTAATCAGCCACAAAAATCGTTACTCTTAGCCATGTTCGACCTTCGTACCGAATTTGAAGACGCTACCTTTTACGACGTATCCAGCTGGAACCTCGCCTTCTCCTACAACCTGCAGATGGCGCGTAACGTGAACCTGAATGTGGATGACCTCCTCACCAGCCCACCACAACTTAAGGCCAATCGACTCAGCACATCTAACGTTGCGGTATTGATAGACTGGCGCCAGCAAAATGCGGCTCCACTGCTACAGCAGTTACTCGCTGATGGTATCAAGGTAACATTTGCTGCCAAGCCTTTTAGCCTAAACACCGATGGTCAAACACTTGATCTACAAGCCGGAGCCTTGCAGGTTCCAGTTGCTCAAGCCACCCATACATCCAAGGCGCTGATTGAAAAACTGACCAAACTAGCCACTCAATACGGCGTCCAACTAGAAGGAGTCGACACAGGTTTAGCGACGACAGGCATTGACCTTGGCAGCCCAGATTTTCACGATATCGCCCCAATTAAAGCCATGGTGGTAACTGGCTACGGCACCTCATCGGCTGAAGTCGGCGAACTCTGGTATTTCATGGATAATCTGATCGGTGCCCCTCTCACTCAGGTCGACATCAGCCGCCTGCCCAGTATAGATCTAGACGCCTACACGCATATCTTCTTGGTCGACGGAAGTTACGCTAATTTAGAAGAGAAATATGCGCGAAAACTGGGGCAGTTTGCCAATGAAGGCGGCGTGATAGTGGCTCAAAAAGGGGCGCTGCAATGGCTTTCAAATGGTAATTTACTCAAGAGTGATATCCGAGAGAAGCGCTACTTCAGTCAACTCTTTGCCACAAACGGTTTAACCTTTGGCGACAAGGCTAAACTGGATGCCCGTCAGGCGATAGGCGGCGCCGTTTTAGCACTGGATCTCGATACCAGTCACCCTATCACTTTTGGCTTGGGTGGCAATCGTCTTCCCGTGATGAAAAACAAAGTATTTGGCCTTAGCAAGACACAAGCTCCCTTTGTCACGGCGGCAACCTATGCCGACGAACCTCTGCTAGATGGCTTCTTGGCGATGGAGTACCAACGTAGCCTCAGCCAGACCCCGGCGATCATAGTTGAGCGTCATGGCAAGGGCGCCCTAGTCGCCTTAGCTGACAATCTGTTGTTTCGGAATATCTGGCTAGGTTCACAGAAGGTCTATGCCAATAGCCTCTATTTCATTCCAGCCTTACATTGAATAATCGCTAATTAACCCTTTGCGACGCTAAGGGTTAATTTTACTTTTCAAGCGTGCTGACTATGACCCAATTTGCCCCTATCCTATAACTCACCCCAGGCGCGGCGGTCTGTCAGCCCGACCTTCAAGTAGCCTTTGCCCCCAACCCTGCGGCGAGGTGATTGAGCATTGGCAGCTCTTATACTAGGAGCACAAAGGTGGCACGATCCTCCACAAAAAAAGCACCCTAAGGTGCTTTTTATCTTTGTGATTTAGCCAATAAAGCTCAGATAGCCCTGCAGAATCACGGCGTTCACTATGTCGATAAAGAAGGCCCCGACAATAGGCACCACCATAAAGGCTTGCGGTGATGGACCTGTGCGGGTGACCAAGGCCCCCATGTTCATCACGGCCGTGGGCGTAGCCCCCATCCCGAAACCACAATGACCACCGGCCATGACTGCAGCATCATAGTTGCTCCCCATTAGCCTAAAGGTGATCCAATAGGCAAATAATGCAAGCACTGCCGTCTGCACCAGCAAGATCATTAGCAGCGGCACGGCCAGGTCAAAGATCTCCCATAGCTTAAGGTTCATCAGTGCCATGGCAAGAAAGAGTGCTAAGGAGACTGTGCCTAGCACGTCAACACATTCACGATTGATCTTAAAGCCGCGTGAGACCTCGGTAATGTTAGTAATCACCACCCCAAAAAATAGTGCATAGACAAAATCGGGCATCTTTAACCAACCTATCCCCAAATAGGCAACTAAAGAACCGAACCACTTGGCACCAGCCACACACAGCAGCAAGATGAAGAGCACCTCCAAGATACTCTTGGCTGTAACCCTATCCTCTTCTAACTGATCATAGGTCACGAGGTCGGGATGATCTTTGTGATGGTTACCACCAACGCCATAGTCGGAGACCAAGCCATTTTTATTAATCAATCGCTGCGCCACCGGGCCGCCTATGATGCCACCCATGACCAAACCAAAGGTCGCAGCGGCCATCGCCAGCTCCAAAGTATTGATACCATACTCATCAGAAAACGTTTGCGCCCAAGCAGCACCAGTACCATGGCCACCCGACAGGGTTATGGAGCCGGCAATCAGTCCCATCAAAGGTTCCAGCCCCAGGGCTGTCGCCATGCTGACACCAACGCCGTTCTGAATGATGATGTAAAGTGAGGCAATCGCCAGGAAGACAAAAACCTTACTGCCTCCCTTCATCAACAGCTTATAACTCGCCGCTAACCCAACGCTGCTAAAGAACATCAACATGAGTGTATTTTGCATCGACAGCGAGAACTCTACCGAAATCTTGTAAAAGTGCAGCAAGGTGATCACAGCGGCGACCAACAAGCCACCCACTATGGGTTCGGGAATATTATATTTTCGAAATGACGCCACATGACGATTAACCGAGTGGCCAATAAAGAGCACTAAAATCGCCACTAGAAATGACTCCAGCTCTCCTACGGTATAAACAGTATTCATGGTTCTCCTTATTCGGTGAGAAGCGATGTCATCATCCAACTCACCAGTTCATCAGGCCGGGTTAATCACAAAGGCCCAACCATTACCCAGCTCAGGAGAGCGATCGCCAACACATCTCCAATTGTAGCCTGTCATCAGACAGTAACCAGAAATGAGCCGCCAATGGGCTCCCAGCATGGGGAAAATGATAATAACTAGAGGAAGGTCTCTAATCTAAGAGACGGATTCTGAGGGTGGTTCGTCTGCCATAGCGAGTCGTTCTCGCTCGGCTTTAGCAATATACTTAGGCTTACCTGAGCGATGAAGTTTAGCATTTGCTTTCTTCGCCTTGGCCTTAAGTGTTTGATTGATCTTTTTCTTTCTATTCATGGCGGCGATTATAGCCTAAAACACCGCCGCAGTGGGTTATCAGAAAGTTAACAGTACAAATTTAGTGCTTATTGCTATCGCTAATAGTTGGTAAATGTCCGCAATCGGACACAAAAAAGCGCAGCCAGGCTGCGCTCTATTTGTGGCCTGCAAACAAGACCTAAGACTTAGTAACCACCCAAAGGGCGTGTAACAAGCCTGGGATAAAAAACAGCAAGCAGAGAATGATGTTGATCAGTAGATCCTTACCGACACCACTCTTTAAAAATACAGCCACTGGCGGCAGCAAAATGGCGATAATCACAAGCAGCAGTTTATTGGTATCCATAACCTAAGTTCCTTCATTTAACTCAATTTCGTTTTGGCCAGTCTAACTTCTCAGGCTTACTCCATGTTTGCAACTGGTTTTTTACCCCATCAAGCGCAAACACTTCGCCCTGGATTGGCATCTCAACATAATGATAATCAGCCCCCTGCCAATGAAACCCCAGCGCTAAGGCATGCAGATAACCTCGGTCGGACACTTCGCCGCCATAGAGCTGATCCCCAAGCATGGGTACCCCAAGACTAGCCAGCGCCACTCTGAGCTGATGCGTCTTACCGCTCAGCGGCTTGAGCAGATAGAGACGCAAACCATCGGCCACAGATTGAGAGAAAAATTGAGTGATCGCCGGATTCTCTTTACTGCGTAGCAGTTTATACATACTGCGGCGCGACTTGGCCATGTCACCCACTATGCTCCCCTGCTTCTTCTTCGGCTTGCCTTTCGCCAGCGCCACATAGTACTTCTGCACCTTATGCTCGCTAAATAGCTGGGTAAAACCTGCCGCGGCTGCGCTAGACTTGGCAAACAGCAGCAAGCCCGAGGTCATGGTATCGAGTCGATGCACTGAGTAGAGCTTAATTCCCAGATCGATCTCAAGCTGCGCCATCACACCGGCATGGCCATCCTGACTATGAAAGTGAACGCCTGGCGCCTTGTCGATCACCAGGAAATCGGCCTCATCGGCAATAATCTTATACATGGCAATTGCCCTATGAAAAACTGATGGTCACCAGGAGGCCTGGCTGATTATCGGCCAGCTCAATGCGGGCGTTATGACGCTGCAAGATCGCCTTCACCAGCGAGAGCCCAAGGCCTGTACCCTTGTTGTGGCGGCTTGGATCCAGACGCACCAGACGATCGAACACCCTCTCAGTGGCCTCCGCGGGGATACCCGGACCATTGTCGCGGATCAAAATACGATTCCCCTGCTGAACGATCTCAACCTTAGCGCCTTCACCCGAATATTTAATGGCATTATCCACCAGATTAAACAAGGCCTGGAACAGCAGATACTTATCCCCCATCACGCTGTAATCCTCATCCAGCGACAGGCTTAAGGTCTGGCCATTGGACTCGGCCATCGCCTCGGCCATCTCGAATAGATCCTGACACAAGGCATTCAGGCTCAGAGGCTGCAATTCTAGATCTTGCTGCCCCTCCTCGATGCGAGTGAGTGACAGCATAGCGTCGAAGGTCGCCAGGCAGTGATCCAGCTCCTCGATCAAAATCGCGCTGGCCTCATCTAGCTCCTCTGCTGGCTTTTGCGGTAACTGCTCAAGCCCTATTCTAAGGTGCGATAAGGGGGTTCTGAGATCGTGGGCAATATTGTCTGTCGCGCCGCGCACCGCATGCAAGTTGGCCTCCAGGGTATCCAGCACCTGGTTAAAGTTACCCGCCAACATGTCAAACTCATCCTGGCGCCAGCTTACTGGCAGGCGGGTGGAATACTCGCCGCGCTCAATGCGCCTACTTAAACGGTTGTACTGTACCAGACGGCGTAAGATCGCCTTGGAAAACAGATAACCCAAGGCGAGCGTCAGCACGATAGTCAGCATCAGGGCGGTAATCGCCGCATTGACGAAGCGCTCGATCAGGGTCGCCAGTTGGTCGGTTCGGGTCGCGATGAGCACGGGGCCATAACGGGTGATCACCAGGCCGCCGGTTAAGATGTGCAGTTTATCCGGCCCGCTGGTGAGAATGGGAAAGTCCCGAGTCTCTGGCAGCAAGGGCATATCATCTGGCATCAGACTCAGGGCCCCGACCAGATCTAGCGAGCTGCGCCACACCACCAACGCCGTCTTAGGATCGGCGGCGCGGATCTGAGTGGCAAAGCTACGCCTGTCCAAAGTGAGCGCCATCTGTTGATAACGCAACTTTTCCGCCGCAAGGTGTTGGTTGGTCTGTAACTCCTGCTCGTTGATCAGCTGACGATACATGCCAAACAACAAGGTGCCGATAATCAGGGTCACCAAAGCAGAGAAAATAATAGTAATGCGCCAGGCACTACTCTGATAGGGTCTAATGCCCTTGACGGAGGCGATAGCCAGCCCCTCGAACCGTTTCAATTAACTCGCCAAAGCCCAGCTCTTCAAACTTACGTCTCAGCTTAGCGATATGCACATCGATCACATTGGTACGCGGGTCGAAGTGATAATCCCACACTGCCTCGAACAACAAGGTGCGGCTGATCACCTGATTAGGGTGTTCCATCAAATATTTAAGTAGCTGAAACTCTTTGGGTTGCAGCATGATCTCACTGCCCGCCAAGGTCACCTTACGGGTGAGTAGTTCCATCACTAACTCGCCGACCTTAAGCTCAGTCTGTGCCGGCGCCGAGTTACCACGCTGCATCAATTTTTCGGCGCGTACCAAAAGCTCAGAGAAGGCAAAAGGTTTGGTCATATAGTCGTCACCGCCAGCCCTGAGCCCTTTCACGCGCTCATCCACATGGCTCAGTGCCGAGAGGATCAATACTGGGGTCTGATTGCCGGTCGCTCGTAGTGCGGCCAGCAGTTTTAGGCCATCGAGTTGTGGCAACATGCGATCTAAGATCACCAAATCATATTGCATACTGGTAGCCAACAAGAGTCCTTGATGACCATCGCTGGCGGTTTCGATATTGTGTCCCTGCTCGGCAAATCCCTTGACCACATAATCTGTGGTGGTCGCATCATCTTCTACCAGTAATATTTTCATCTGTTAATCCCACTTCAACAGGGGCAAAGGCCGCTGATTTTCGATATCGAAGGCAATCCTATGTTTGCCATTGGCGTCGATAAGCTTGAGTTCTAAATAGCTGATACCCAGATCATGATCCAGCTGGGCTTCCAAAATATGCGCACCGCTTCCACCCATGGCCAACTTGAGCAGTTGAGAGAAGCTCTGATCCATCTCTTTGAGCAGCTTAACCGCCTTGAGTTCATCTTTATCGTCGGCCTCTAAACCTTCTACCTTCTGACGAATGAGTCGGCCATCTTTTGCCCAAAACTCAAATTCGGTAATGGCATCTTCTTTGGTATTGATCATACTGAGCTCATAGATCAGCTGGCCATTTTCCACATCTATCTGAAATTCAGAGATCACTCCAGGGTAGGTTTTTTCCGCCTGCTCGATCATCTTTTGCGGAGTCAGGCTTTGGCTATCCGAAAGCAACTCAAGCACTGCCGGATTTGCCAAGGCGACATTCGCCCCAACCACTCCAGACAACAGCATTAAACTGATTAACCAACGAGCCATGGCTCCTCCATTAAATTCTTCAATATCGGTATCTTACACGCAAAGAATCCCAGTACCAATGGGATAGACAAGGGGGCCTTCGGCTTTCAAGATTAAATTTAGTTTAAACTCAATCTCGCTTTATGCCTTTATAGCCACCTTCACCCAATCATTCAGCTTGACCCACTAGCTCCATACTGTCGATCTCGATCTCCAGTCCACGCCACTCATCATCCACCTCACCTCTGAGAGTCACAGTGTTGTCGCTAGTGATCTCGATATCACGCCATAGGGCATTATCTATCGCGACTTCGACTTCGCCGCTGGCATCGCGAAACAGATACTTTTCATCTCCTAAGCTCTTGATTAATTTACCTATAAGCTCGACCTGCGTGTCATCTTTGGCCGTCTTGGCATCGGCAGCCTGCTGGATAACACCCGTTGCTTTAAGGCTATTAGAGGCGGCAAAGGCCGGTAAGGTGAGTACCGCAGATAAAATAAGGGTGCCTGTCAGTTTCTTCTGCATCATGTTTCTCCTCGATTCTAGACGCTTAGCATAAGCCAGGGCGATTATCGGGGAGATGGAAGCCATATTAAGCTTTGATCATATTGTATTCAGCTGTGCATCAGCTTAGTCATTTTCCAGGATATGAATGAGATCTGACTTGAGCGCCACCTCTGTCTCGACCCCAGGTGACAAGCCCATCTTTTGGGCAAAATGTAACGGCACCTCTGCATTGAGATGGTGTTTAACCCCTTTGATACTGGCAACCAGACGCATGGTTTCTCCCATGCTGAGGCAGGACTCTATGGTGATGGCCAGTTTGTTAAAGCTGCGGCACAGGCGCCCCTTGGTGATGGAGTTAAAGCGCACCCCCTGATTGGGGATCACCCAGCGCACCTTAGCGCCGATAGCCAACTGCTCAGAGTAGTTGCTGGCAAGCAGATGTTCACCAAACTTGAGCCAGGTAATGTCGCGCTCCGCCTCTTGAGCTACCACATGAGCATCGAACAGGTTTCTCAAGCCCATTTGCTTGGCAACCGCCTCGTTACGCGGGCGACTTAACACATCGCGGGGATGACCTTGCTGCAGTAAGGTTCCCTGACTAATCAGTATCATACGGTCGGCTAACAGTAGCGCCTCATTCAAATCGTGAGTCACCATGATCACGGGGATCGCTAGCTGCTCCTTGAGCCTCGCCAGCTCCAGGTAGAGTCGCTCGCGAGTTTCTCTATCGACCGCCGAAAAGGGTTCATCCAATAACAAAACTCTGGGCTCTCTTGCGAGTGCCCGGGCCAGCGCAACCCTTTGCCGCTGACCGCCTGAAAGGTTTGCCGGCAGACGATCCGGCAGACCATGTAGGTTCACCCGCTCCAGCCAATCTTTAGCCCTGGCTACCCGCTCAGCCTTGGGAATATGATCCAGCGCCGCCACCACATTCGCCAGCGCCGTCATGTTGGGAAACAGACCAAAGTGTTGTGGCACATAGCCCAAGTGACGCTGCTGGGGCGTCAAGTATCGCCCTGCCTCACTGCTAAACCAGATGTCGTCGCCATAGCGTATCTCGCCCGACTCAGGCTTGGTCAATCCGGCAATCATTCGCATCAGGGTCGATTTACCGCCCCCCGAGGGGCCGACAACTGCCAACACCTCTCCGGCGCGGCAGACAAACTCGGCGTCTAGGGCTATGCCCTCTTGTTGAAAGATCTTACAGCTCAGATCAGCGACGTCTTGAGACACTCACCCCTCCTAATCGACGGGACAGACTGGTGGTCAGCGCCAACGCGGTAATGGCAAACAGCAGGAGCAGCAGCGACATCTGTCCGGCAGAGGCAAAATCGAACGCCTGCACACTGTCGTAGATTGAGATGGCAATCGTCTTGGTCTCGCCGGCAATATTACCGCCCATCATCAAGACCACACCAAACTCGCCTAGCACATGGGAGAAACAGAGCACCAACGCGGTGAGTACCCCGGGCCACACTAAGGGCAGCTCTATCTTAAACAAGACTTTGGCCGGACTCATGCCGCAACAGGCGCCCGCATCACGCACCTCTTCGGGCACAGACTCGAAGGCGCGCTGAATTGGCTGTATAGCAAAGGGAATATTGACCAATACCGAGGCGACAACCAGCCCCGAGAAATGAAACACTAATTGCTGGCCCAACAGGGCCTCTAGGGTCTGCCCCAGCCAGGACTGACTACCAAGCCCCACCAGCAAATAGTAGCCGATCACCGTCGGCGGCAATACCAGAGGCACCATGATCAATGCCTCCACCCAAGACTTGCCCCTAAACTGGCGATACGCGAGAAAACGTCCAGCCCAGATGGCAAAAGGGATCAGCACCAAGACGGTAACACAGCTTAATTTGATCGAAAGCAGCAGCGCCTGCCAATCCATTACTGGTCTCCACCTTCACTGACAAGGGGCAGGCCAAAGCCAAATTCGGTGAATATCGCCCTCGCCTTTGGCTGGCTCAGATAAGCATAAAAAGCCTTGGCCGTTTCTCCCGCCTTAGGAGTAAGCACCATGCGCTGATTCATCGGTGAGTGCCACTCGCTCGGCAGCGCCACATAATGACTGGCGGCGCGAAATTGAGGCGCCATCGCCAGCGACAAGGCGACAATACCGCCATCGGTAGAGCCACTAAGGGCAAATTGCGCCGCCTGCGACACATTCTCGCCATAGATAAGATGCGCTTGCAGCGGCTGCCACAGCCCTAAGCGTTGCAACACCTCCTTGGCGCGTTCACCATAGGGGGCATGTTCAGGGTTGGCGATGGCAAATCGCTTTAGTTTCCCTTGCTCCAGCAGTTGCTTAAGCCCGGCAAGTTCAGCATCAATCACTAAGGGTGAGCGCTTGGGCGCCGCTAATGCTAACCGACCGATAGCGTATACCTCACCATCGCTGTCTGTGACGCCCAGTTTGTGAAGCTGGTAGATATACTTGTCATCTGCCGACAGAAACAGCTCAAACGGTGCACCGTGGCGCAGCTGAGCCACAAAGTTACCCGATGAACCATAGGAGATGCGCACCCTTTTGCCCGTATCTTGGGTAAAGTCGGCGGCAATCTTATCCAGCGCAAACTTAATGTTGGCAGCCGCCGCAATAGCCGGCACCTCGCTCGCCCAAGCCATAGGCGCCCCCAACAAGATGAGGCAACCTAAGATTAAACCTCTGAGCATATCCATTTCAGCCCTTCCCCGTGGTCGCAGCTTAAGCCACGGCTTACTGCTTGTCCCACATCTTGGCCGCCTGTTCATCGGCGTCCTTAGCTTCGACCCAGTTCTTACCCTGATCGCCCGCTTCTAACTTCCAGAACGGCGCCTTGGTCTTGAGAAAATCGATCAAAAATTCACAAGCGGCAAACGCTGCCTTGCGGTGGGCACTGGTCACGCCGATAAAGACGATCTGCTCACCCAACGCCATGGTACCGACTCGGTGAATAATGGTTACATGGGTCAGCGGCCAGCGCTCTCTAGCCTCGACGGCAATTTGATTCAGCACAGCTTCAGTCATACCTGGATAATGTTCCAGCGTCAGATCGGTCACCGCACTGCCATCATTGAAGTCGCGCACCTTACCCACAAAGGTCACCACGGCGCCGTCACTGTCATCTGCGGCGATACGGGCATATTCATCGGGAACGCTAAAATCCTGAGTCTGCACCAGCACTCTGTCGATCGCTTGGCTCATAATTAACCTCCGGTGACGGGGGGGAAGAAAGCGACTTCGTCGCCATCTTCAACCTGAGTATCCCAGCTACTGATGGTTTGATTGACTGCCACCAACAGCTTATCTGAGGCTAATACCTTGCCCCACTTGTCATCTTTGGCCGCCAATAAGGCTCGTAAACCTTCGGCGGTGGTGGTCTGCTCGCTTGCCTCGACACTTATTGTGCTTTCACCTAACAGCTCGCGCACTTGAGCAAAAAATAGCACATTAATCATTACGTTACCTCTAACCTATTCAACGCCTAAACCTTGACTTAAACCTTAAAATGTCCCGACTTACCGCCACGCTTTTCCAGCAGACGCGTCTGAGAGATCACCATATCTTTCTGCACCGCTTTGCACATGTCATAGATGGTCAATGCCGCCACCGAGGCAGCAGTTAGCGCCTCCATCTCGACACCTGTCTTACCCGACAGCTTACACAGGCTGGTGATACGCACTCGGTTATGCTCGGGCTGCGCTTCGAGATCCACCTCGACCTTGGTCAGCATCAGGGGGTGACATAAAGGAATCAAGTCTGAGGTCTTCTTCGCTGCCTGGATCCCCGCGATACGGGCCGTGGCAAAGACATCCCCCTTGTGGTGGCTGCCGCTCATGATCATCTCAAGCGTCTCAGGCGCCATCTCGATAAAGGCCTCGGCACGGGCTTCGCGCTCAGTAACCGCCTTCTCGGTGACATCCACCATATGGGCATTGCCATCGGCATTAATATGGGTAAATTCACTACTCATCAATTGCTACCTTCTTCACGTGCATCACAAAGTTACAGGGTCTGTGAGTGGCATCGAGTTGTTCTTTTAAAATTTTGTTCCAGCCAGTCTTGCAGGCGCCAGTCGAACCCGGCAGACAGAAGATGGCAGTCTTGTTAGCAAAGCCACCCAAGGCACGGGACTGCACCGTTGAGGTGCCTAGCTCGGTATAAGTGATATGACGAAACAGCTCGCCAAATCCTTCGATTTCGCGGTCAAACAGCGGCTTGACGGCCTCTGGCGTGTTATCACGCTCGGTAAAGCCTGTGCCGCCGGTGGTGATGATCACCTGTACATCACCTGATGCGATCCACTGAGACAATACCGAACGTATCTGATACTTGTCATCTTTAATCAATCGACGTTCAGCCAGCTTGTGTCCAGCCTCCAGTAAGGCCTCTTGTAAAAATTGTCCCGAGGTATCTTGGCTTAAGTCTCGACTGTCGGATAGGGTTAATACTGCTATGTTGAGCGGTTCAAATTGAGTTCTCGTACAATGACCCATAACGTCTCTCTTCACTCTTGATCTGTTTTGCTAAAAACTGATGTGCCTACAGGAATACTGGGCAGAGTATACCCAGATAGCGAACGGAATATCTTGAGCTAGCGCAAGCCCGACTAGCCTCCGATAGACGCCAGGTGCTGTGTTACACCCGTAATACCATCGTGGAGGAAGTGGGTCTCTTTCTTAGCCCTGAGCTGACCATGTAAACGCTCGATCAACTCGTCTCGCTGAGTGTGTGACTGAAGTAGATCCCGCAGGTCAACGCCGTGCTCGGTAAAGAGGCAAAGATGCAACTTACCCTTGGCCGAGACACGCAGGCGGTTACAGCTGGCGCAGAAGTTCTTCTCATAGGGCATGATCAAGCCTATGCGACCCTTGAAGTCGTCATGGCTAAAGTTTTGTGCCGGTCCATCATCTACTGCCGACTGATCGAGCTGCCAGCCATCCTGAATCAGCTGCGACTTGATGTCGGCACCCGCCAGGTGATGAGCCTTGAAATACTCACGCCCCAGACCGGTTTCCATCAGCTCGATGAAACGCAGATCGATTGGAGTGTGCTTGATCCAGTGCAGAAAGCGAGGCAGGTCTTTATCGTTTAAGCCCTTGAGCAGCACGGCATTGATCTTCACCCGCTCAAAGCCCGCCTCGAGGGCCGCATCGACGCCGCGCATCACCTCATCGAACTTATTTTCGCCGGTGATCTGATAAAACATGCGTGGGTCTAAGCTATCGACCGAGACATTGATACGGCGTAAACCGGCATCGAACCACTCTTTGGCGTGCTTCTCGAGACGATAGCCGTTAGTAGTGGTTGCCAATGTCTTGATCTTGTCGTTGTCGGCCACGATACGCACGATATCGGTAAAATCTTTACGCAGAGTGGGCTCGCCGCCCGTGATGCGGATCTTCTGGGTACCGACCTCGGCAAAGGCGCCCACCAGATTTTCGATCTCATTGAGATTTAAAAACTTAGGCTTACCATCGGGACGATAACCATCGGGGAGGCAGTAAGTGCATTTGAAGTTACAGACATCGGTAACCGACATCCGTAAATAGTGAAATCTTCGACCAAAATTGTCTTGTAGTTGAGACATGATCACCTTTCCAAGTAAGGGGAGGTGAGTCAATTTCTTTCCTCACCCCGGTGGCATTATTGCCACGGCTGACTCTCCCTATCTGCGGACGTAGGAGAGAAAGCTCGGAGAACCGTCGTTTATCAATTATAGGCTGATATAGACCGATTTTTATAGCACTAACTTTCCATTTCTTGTCTGAAATCAATCAAGCGTTAACATAATGTGACACCGCTCACGAAGATTAATACTATCAATTAGTCTATCCTGACTGCTTAAACTCTGTGCCATTTCACCATTTTAAGGTAAGGTGGATACAAAGAATAAAACACCCGTTTCAATCGGGGGAAAGCTAAAAAGAGGTGAAGTGATGGAACGCGAATCGATGGAGTTCGACGTCGTAATCGTTGGTGCAGGCCCAGCCGGTCTGGCTACCGCATGTCGACTAATGCAAATCTCTCAAGACTCAGGCCAAGAGCTAAGTGTCTGTGTAGTCGAGAAGGGCTCAGAAGTGGGCGCACACATACTCTCGGGAGCCGTGTTCGAACCTAAGGTGCTCGAAGAACTGTTCGGCGATTGGAAAGAACTGGACGCGCCGCTGCATACGGCCGTCACCCATGATGAGCTCCATATGCTCAGCTCAGACTCGGCCTCACGCGCCATGCCCAATGCCTTTATCCCTAAGACGATGCACAACGATGGCAACTATATCATCAGTGTCGGTAACCTGGCCCGCTGGTTAGCAGAACGCGCCGAGGCGCTAGGCGTCGAGATCTTTCCTGGCTTCCCCGCCAGCGAGCTGTTGTTCAATGAAGATGGCAGCGTCAAGGGTATTATCATAGGCGACATGGGCATAGGCGCCGATGGCGAGCCTAAAGACAGCTATGAACCCGGCATGGAGCTGCATGCCAAGTACACGGTATTTAGCGAAGGCTGCCGTGGCCACCTGGGCAAGCAGCTGATTGAAAAATTCCACCTGGACAACGGCAAGACGCCGCAGCACTACGGCCTGGGTTTCAAGGAGATCTGGAAGGTCCCCAGCGAGCAGCATGAACAAGGCAAAGTGGTTCACACTGGCGGCTGGCCACTGACCGACGGCGCTTCAGGCGGCGGCTTCCTCTATCATATGGAAGACAACCAGGTGGCCGTAGGTCTTATCATAGATCTCAACTATCAGAATCCGCACCTTAGCCCGTTCGATGAGTTCCAGCGTTACAAAACACATCCAGTGATCAGCCAGTACCTCAAGGGTGGTGAGCGCATCAGCTATGGCGCCCGCGCCATCACTAAAGGCGGACTCAACTCTCTGCCTAAGATGAGCTTCCCTGGCGGCCTCATCATCGGCTGTGATGCCGGTACCCTGAACTTCGCCAAGATCAAGGGCACCCATACAGCAATGAAGAGTGGCATGATCGCGGCCGAAACCATCTGTCATGCCTTGCATGCCGGTGTGGAAGGTGGCAAAGATCTCGACTGCTACCAAGAAAAGTTTGAGCAGAGCTGGCTACAAGAAGAACTCTATAGTTCACGCAACTTTGGCCCAGCGATGCACAAGTTTGGAGCCTACCTGGGTGGCGCTTTCAACTATATCGACCAAAACTGGTTTGGCGGCAAGTTCCCTATCACCCTGCGGGACGAAAAAGCCGACTACGCCCAGATGGCCGACGTCAGCGCCTACAGCAAGATAGACTACCCTAAGCCTGACGGTAAGCTCAGCTTCGACAAGCTCTCCTCTGTCTACCTGTCGAACACCTTCCATGAGGAAGATCAGCTGTGTCACCTGCGTCTCAAAGATGAGCGAATCCCTATCGAGGTCAATCTGGTTAAGTTCGACGAACCTGCCCAGCGTTACTGCCCAGCGGGGGTATATGAGATAGTGGAAGAAGCTGGCGAGAAGAAGTTTGTCATCAACGGACAAAACTGCATTCACTGCAAGACCTGTGACATCAAAGACCCAAGCCAGAACATCACTTGGGTGACTCCTGAGGGCGGCGGCGGACCTAACTACCCGAATATGTAATCCGGCTATTAGCACGATAAACGTACAGAATGTAAACGCGCCTTAGGGCGCGTTTTTACTTGCGATTAACATTCTTCGCAACCATAATGGCGCCATACCTACAAGCGTTTTCAAAACGTACCATTTGAATCCAAATGGAACCCTACCTAAAAAAGTTCAATGGTTTAGCGTGTTTAGTAAACAGCGACTAACCTTAAATCAAGTATTCACAACTCCGATGACACTCGGACAGAGTAGATGCGAGTCATAAACGATGAAACTAAACATGCTCACCATAAAGCAGAAGATCTTACTCACGGTTACCGTTGCCGTTTTGCTATCCACGGTACTGGTCGGCGTCTTAAGTCAGCGCAGCGCCAAGGAAGTTGTCGAGCAGCGCATGCTCAGCTCAGAACTGCCTAACACCTTGCAAGCGATACGCAACAAGGTCGAGATGGATATCGCCACCTTGATGAATGCCGCCGAGCAGCTGGCCAGTAGCAAGATGCTCAAACAGTGGCTGGTCGATGGTCGCCCGGCCGAGACCGAATCTCTGGTGATCGCCCAACTCAAAGACATTCAGAATCAATACCAGCTGGTACAAGCCTCCTATGCCGACAGACAAACCGCCGCCTACTACACTCAGGACGGTTTCCTGCGAATTCTCACCCCAGATCAGGATGGCTGGTTCTTCAACTATAAAGATAGCGGCACAGAGCGCATGCTCAATGTATTTACCGAGGCCAATGGTGAGGTCAAGCTGTTCATCAACTACCAGCAACCCAATGATCGCGGTCTGGTGGGACTGGCTAAATCACTAGATGATATGGTGCGCCTACTCAAATCTTTCAAGATTGAAGACACAGGCTTTGTCTACCTGGTGGATGCCAAGGGCGATGTGAAACTGCATTCAGACACCAGCCAGATCGGCAAGGCCAGCCTAGCCTCGCTCTATGGTGGTGACGTGACCCGGCAGCTACTCAACCGTAGCGATTTTGGCCTAACACAGACAGAGCTAAACGGCGAAACACTGCTGGTTGCCAGCAGCTATATTCCTTCTATGGATTGGTATCTAGTCGCCCAAGTGCCTAGGGCCGAAGTATTTGCCCTACTGGAAGAGTCTGCCTACCAGATCCTTATCTGGACAGTGCTTATCGCCGCCGCCTTTATCGGCCTCTCCACCTTAGTCTCAGCCTCGGTCAGCCAACCGATCGCCAAGGTCGCCGATATGCTACAAGACATAGGTCAGGGCGAAGGCGATCTGCGCCAACGCCTGCCTGTCGAGGGCAACGATGAACTGGCTCAACTGGCCAAGGGCTTCAACAGCTTTATCGAGAAGATCCAGCACTCCATCATAGAGGTGACCGACACCAGTGTGCAGCTGAGTCATGCGGCCAAAGATGTTGCCCATCAGGCGCAGCAAACCCAGGATGACAGCCAGCTGCAGAAAGATCAGACCATGATGGTAGTCACCGCCATCAATGAGATGGGTGCCACAGTGCATGAGATCGCCGGCAACGCCGCCCAGGCCGCCGACAATGCTAAAGATGCCGACAACGCCTCCAACAGCGGCCAAGTCGTGGTCACCCGAGCACGTGACACCATCAACCAACTCTCTCTGGATGTGGAGCAGGTGGGCAATGTGATTGAGTCTCTGGCTACCCACACCACCTCGATAGGCAGCATCTTGGATGTGATCCGTGCCGTATCAGATCAAACCAACCTGCTGGCGCTCAATGCCGCCATCGAAGCCGCCCGAGCAGGTGAGGCAGGCCGAGGCTTCGCCGTGGTCGCCGAAGAAGTGCGTAACCTCGCCTCTCGCACCGCCGCATCGACCGATGAGGTGCAGAAGATGATCGACAACCTGCAAAGTGAGGCGGCTCGCGCCGTCGAAGCCATGACCCAGAGCAAGAGCCGTAGCCAGGAAGGTGTACAGGCGGTCGATGAGGCCAGCCATGCTCTGACGGAGATCAGCCAGCAGATTGGCGCCATTACGGACATGAATATTCAGGTCGCGGCTGCCACCGAAGAGCAATCCACCGTAGTGGAAGATATCAATCGCAATGTCACAGAGATCAGCGAGATCACCCAGCGTACCAGCGAGACCTCGCAAGCGGTAGCTCAGGCCAGTCAGTCGCTCAATCAGCTGGCCCATCGCCTCGACACCCTGGTCGCTGGCTTCAAGGTATAGCTTTGGCCTCATCAAAAAAGCCCGCGATTGCGGGCTTTTTATTTTGTGCTTAGTGATTAGGGCTTAAGAAACTTAATCGTCAACGGATACTGGTAGCTAATCCCTTCGCTAGCCTTCATGGCGGCAATGATGGTGACGACGATATCGAACACGGCCAAGATACCCAGTAAGATAAAACCGATACCGACAAACATAAGGATCATACTGATCACCGCATACACCATGACGCTTATCTTAAAGTTCAGGCAGTTGCGGCCACAGGTGTCGACAAAGGCGATCTCCTCACGCTTCATCAACCAGACGATCAGTGGCCCCAAGATAGATCCAAAGGGAATGAGATAACCTGAAAAACTGGCTAAATGTACCGCGACCCCCATGTTTTTATCGTCACGGGATAAGGTTTCAAATTCTGACACGAATGACTCTCCTTGATGATTCATAATCAATGACTACACAATTACTGACCCTTAGGTCCAAATAAGCGCATTTCCCAGGCTTCTATCTTCTGACTTTCCAGACGGCGCTGCAAGCTGTTAACCCAAGAAAGCGCCAAGCCCTCTGTACTGGCCAGTCTATCATAGGCCTTAGCGTCAAACTCGGTGGCGAAATAGATGCCCATCGCCTGACGCAGGCTCATATCGCTGCGGCGCTCCAGCAGACGAATGCTATCGCCTAGCCCTATCTCGCCCGGTGTTAACACGCGATAAAACCAGCCACACAAGCCTGAGGTCTGCATGGCGAGGGCAAATTCGGGATGACCAAATTGGTGATTCAGCTTAAAGCAGGGGGAACGCGGCTGAGTCACCTGCAATTCAACGTCGCCAATCCCAATGATGTCGCCGATATTCACCAGGGTCTCATCCAGCCCAACGGTACTGATGTTCTCGCCCATAGCGGGCACATCTTTAAATCCCTGCATCATGTCCCAGCGACGATACTGACCATAGTGCTCACGAGGAAAATGGTGTAACACTCTGTCGGCGCCGCCGTGATGTTTAGGATCGGCTTGACCATCACCTTGCACACTCATTTCACCCACCACTAAGCGGGAACATGACTGCTTGGCATCGATCATGCTGTTCACCCCAGCATAGACTTTGGCCTGATCACCACGGTACAGACCCGAAATCTTATTCACCAACACACTCATCTCGACAACACTCCCTAATGACCGACCTAGTACCTCACAGATTCAAGCGCCCCACCCTCAGCGAGCGAGACATTATCATGGCATTTCTGACTTCGTCAGACTAGAAGATTATGTTACAGACAAAAAAAAGCCCCAGAAGATGGGGCGAGAGAACAGAAAAACACGCTATGTTAAAAAAGAAGCTACACAAAACAAGGTCAGGGAACTGCTTGCGACCAATGCAGCTACTCTAGCCCGAGATAATGACATTATGATGACAAATCTCTGCAGCTTAGTGAGTCGCGTGTTCCAGGTAGTCTTTTAACTGTTCTCCCGGTATCGAGCTCTCTGTCGCCACCGCAAACGCCGCCCAACGGGCGCCTTCTGCCATCGCCAGCGTATAATCATCTCCTCGAACCAGGCCGTGAATTAAACCAGCCGCATAGGCATCCCCCGCCCCCGTAGTATCCACTACATCGGCAGGTTCGGCTGCCACTCGAGTCTCACCGTCAGCCTGATAAAGCACGGCACCAGAGGCGCCATCGGTCACGATAAAGGCCTGCAGACTGTCACCGGCAATAGAGAGACCATACTCCCAAGGCGATAGCTCACTGCGCCCCTGCATATCGGCACGCGAGGCGATCAACACATGGCAGGGCCGGGCGCGATCATCTTTGGCCAGCTGCGCCACCACCAGACTGTGGGGTAAGGCGGTCTTGGCCCAACTCACCGCGCCTTCAGCCGATGAGTTAATATAGAAGGCATCCCAATTGTGCCAGTTTGGCGGCGCCGCCAATTCAAACTTGGGGCGTTCGGGACGTATGATGGTACGTTCACCATCCGGGGTCATCACCAACAACATCTCACAGGTATGTTGCTGATAACGCTGCATCAGACGACAATCTATGCCCAGAGTGCTCGCCTCAGCCAGCAGCCAATCACCAATCTCATCGCGGCCCACCTGACTCACTAAAGCCACATCATGTCCGGCCCACACCAGACCAATACCGGTATTGGCGCCGCCGCCACCAAGGCGCTGTCCGCCATCTTGATAATGAAAGCGCCCTCCCATCTTTAACGGCTTATTCAGCCTGAGGATACGATCGCAATTAAGATTGGCAACCAGCAAGATATTGGCCATGAATGCTCCGGGTAATAGCGGATCAGCAGAAGATAAGATCGCCTAAACAAGAATGAGGTTTTAGGCCCACATGCTAAATAAACGGGGCCTGCCAAGCTTCATTTATATCAAGGCCTGAAGGCCAGCTCAACTAATTAAGGCTGCAGCAGATACATGCCTTCACTCGCCGGTCGCGAGTACTTAAAGCCAAATTTAAGGTAAAGGGCTGGTACATCAGCCATTAAGGTAATGTAGGCGCCCTTTGGCGCCTCGATGTCTAGATAAGCCATGATGTTCTCCATGATCGCGCTTCCCAGGCCTCTCCCCTGATATTCAGGGTCTACCGCAATATCCACCAGCTCGAAATTTAGCGCGCCATCACCCACCACACGGCCCATGGCAATCACCTTTTCGCCATCTAAGATATGAACGCCAAACAGGCTAAGCGGCAGCCCCTTTTCTGCGGCGCTGCGGCTTCTCGGAGTCAACCCCGTTATCTGCCGAAGATGCAGGAAATCATCCAATGGCGCCACCCGCTTTATCAGGCGAAAACCTTGTATGCTCTCTGCCTCTTGTACTTCTCGCCACTCACTCGCTAGCAGGGCGTAGCCATACTCGCTGCCCCAACTGCCCTTGAAGAAGATATTGTCCCGATAGTGTGCCTCGCGGCGAAATCCAACACGCTCAAGCAGGCCCCAGGCGGCATGGTTGTCTACATCTGTGATAGCCGAGACTCTGTGTTTCCCTAAGGTCTCAAACAGGTAAAGCAATAACCCCTGCACTGCCTCTCGCGCCAAGCCCTGACCCTGATACTCGCTCGCCAAGGTAAAGCCTATCTCAACCTGCTGCTCATCGATAAAATGCAGCGCCAGATCTCCCAGCAAACTCTTAGTTTGACGACATTCCAGAGCCAGCTGCATCCAGGTGCCCTGCGTGCCAAAGGGGGGTTGTTGCAGCACCTCAAAGAGCGTCAGCGCATCTTGATATTGGTAATCTTGCCAGCTTTGATAGCGGGCCACCTCAGGGTCGGCGCGGTAGGCGGTAAAAAGCTTTAGATCGGCCAATTCAAAGGCGCGGCAGAGCAGCCGCTGTGTCTCAAAGTAGATCATCTCAGTTGCCTTCGCTTCAGCTAAGCCAGCGCGTAATAGCTGCCGCTTGGCGGTGCGGCGAAGAGCGCCATGGCCTCTTGCATCTTGTCACTGGGGTAAGCCTGCACCGAGGCGCGGTGCTGCTCGGCAGACGCCCAACGCTCCACCACGACGAAGCGCCCTACTTCATCGAGTGGACACAGGACTTCGTAACTGAGGCAGCCGGGCGATGCGCAAATATAATCACTTAAGGATAAGAGGAAGGCCTTTAATTCGTCAGCCTGACCTGTGGCGGCCTGAAATTCACCTATACGTACTATCATCTGATTTCCCTGTACACAATGAAGAAGTCACCAAACTACCCTATTCACAACGACGTCGCAAAGCTTAGCGGCTATTCATACTGACAGCTTAAAAAGCTTATTTAGATCTCCTCGGCCAACTGCGCGAGAAAGTCTTGCATCACTCTGGTACGGCGCTCCGCTTCCTCTTTAGCAGACGCAGTTTGCATGGTATCGGCTAAGGTAAACAGCTTCTGCTTAAAGTGATCTAAGGTGTAGCGGCTATCATCCACCACTCTGGAGTGGCAGAAGGGATCTTGCGAATGATACAGGGCTCGTCCCAAAGAGGTGCCCACTTGCAGGCAACGCACCACGCCAATGGCACCCAGAGCATCTAGCCTGTCGGCGTCTTGCACTATCTTAGCTTCCAGCGTTTCGGGGGCGATACCAGCACTATAGCTGTGGGCTAAAATGGCATGATGAATCGCCGCCAAATACTGCTCTGGATAGCCCACCTCGGTGAGAAACGCGATCGCCTTGTCGGCAGCCAAAGTAGAACAGAGGTGGCGCTGAGGATCGTCTTTGGCCAACGCCACACAGTCATGCAACCAAGCCGCTGGCACCACCACTTCGGCGCAGGCAGATTCGCTTGCGCACAGGCGCTTGGCCGTTTTCACCACACGGGCAACATGCTGCAGGTCATGGGCAGCATCGCTTGGTGTGATACCTTGTAGAAATTGTGCAAACAGGGGTTCAAAGGCCTGCATTGGTAAGGCTCCGGCAATAAAAAAGGCTGATCTATGATCAGCCTCTTTAGCTCAGATGGCAAATGCCTTACATATCACAGGGCTTAAGCGGCTTACGCAGCTGCGCACGCACGTTATCCATGCCTGAGTAGAACTCTTTCATCATCAAGAGGCCCATCATCTTACCGTTATCTGTGACGATCAGGTTATCGGGATCGCTGGGGTCATTCTTGATGGCACCGATCGCCTTCATCGAGGTCATCTCTTTAAAGAGCGCCCAATCCAAGTTCACACCAAAAGTATCACGGAAATACTTGCGCGACAGACGACCTGAGAACATACCCAGCAGGAAGCGATACTGCATCACATCTTTCTGGCTGTAGTTCTTCTGCTGTTCAACCCCCATACGACCAGCGGCAATGTTTTCCTGATACTTGCGCAGAGAGAAGGTATTCACATACAGGGTATCGTTGAGGAAGCTGAAGGAACCTGAACCAACCCCAAGATATTCGTCATAATCGATCACATACTCATCGAAGCCTTCGTTGTTGGCCTTACCGAACGCCCAAGCCGACAGCTGGTTATACTGACCGTTGAGGCTATTGAGGATTTGGCGATACTGACGCGCCATATCCCCTTGAGGCGCCGCCAGCTTACCCTTAACGCTCTTACGGGTCTGATGAGTGATCATCAGCGGATAGGTGGTGATCTGACGAGGATCGAGACGCGAAGCCATATCCAGATCGTGTTGAATCACTTCATCTGTCTGGCCGCGGAAGCCGAAGATGAGATCCACGTTAATGATGGGAAACAGCTCCTTGGCTGCCATGATCTTATCGAAGGTTTGCTGACCCGAGCCAAACTTCTCCAGACGATCTGTCATGGCAAGGATGTCGTCGTTAAAGCTCTGTACCCCGATAGACATGCGATCCACCAAGCCTTCCAGCAGTTTAAAGCCAGGGCTGTCGAGGTGTTGAGGGTCCGACTCGCAGGAGACCTCTTTTATGCTAGGGAACAGCGTCTTGGCATATTCGATGGTGCGGGCCAGCTCGTCTTCCAATACCGTAGTCGTACCACCGCCGATATACATGGACTCGAAGTCATAACCCAGCGCCTTGACCATCTCCATCTCTTTACGCAGCGACACAAAATAAGCGCGCGCCTTCTCCTCTTTAAACAGGAAGCGATGGAAGGTACAGAAGGAGCATAGCGTATGGCAAAAAGGCACATGGGCATACAGCATATACTTCTTGCCTTCCACAGGAGCAGGCATCATAGAAGCAGACTGGGTATCTAGTCGTAGATTCTTATCAACATAGTACTGCATCACTCGTTCCATCGAGTTCAGCATCCAGTTGGGGACAGTAATATTAGCTTGATAAGGCGTAATCAATTCACCTGGCGCCGTTTGAATAATAGAAGACGAAGACATAGATATTCCTAGCTGAACCGGCCTTGAGAACAAAGCCTTTTAATAAATAAGGACTTAAAGCGATACACATCCATTTGCGGAACACAAAAGTATCACTAAAGGAATATATAAAACGTGAACTGGCTTAGAGTTACAACACCTAACATTAGATTAGCTGAAGAATTGTTAAGCATGTCATGTTTTAGTAAACATTGAACAAAGGTGATCACCCATTATGACCCAATACCAGTAACAATATGGCTTCGCTAGGGTTTTGCAAAAATCGATATGTTGCAGCGATGAACTAAATAACGTAGGTTAAATAACTAATAAAAATAAAGATGTAGGCTCAAGTCCTGCTGGCTCAGCGCTACTCTATACAAGGACGTTAATGATGAAATGGAATTTATTGGTTTCGGTGTTGCTCACCGTCTGACTCGCTCTCTTTGGCTATATCAAATACACCGAACTCGCCGCCAATACTCTCGCCAACAGCCAACGGGTCATCGCCCTTAGCAAACAGATCGCCGCATCCGGAAGCATCATTCCAGCCAGGACTGTCGCCTATTTCGAGCTTGCCAACTGCCCAGAGGGTTGGCAGCGCTATAACGAGGGGGTTGGTCGCGTTACCTTGGCGGCGAATGATCAAGAAAATGATCTGTCTGTGCGCAAGCTCAAGGCTATCGGCGGCGAGGAAAAGCATAAACTCACGCTCGCCGAATTACCCAAACATACCCACGTCTATGACGATTGGTACTACTATGACGCGGGAGACGAACCGGAATATGCGACTGGCGAAGGCGATGATGTCGGCATGCGACAACACCAAAAACGTCGCACCGAACCTGAAGGTCACAGCATAGCTCACAATAATATGCCGCCTTTTATCGTCTTATTACAGTGCATCAAGCTGTAACAAAGCTCACCTGACACACTCTCCCGGACTCTGATTAAAGTAGCGCTTAAACTCTCGACTAAACTGAGCCGGGCTTTCATAACCCACCGCGATTGCCGCCTCTTTAACTTTTACGCGCCGTTGCAGCAACAGCTCCTTTGCCTTATTCAGGCGCAGCTTCTTTAGATATTGGATCGGTGATGAGGCGGTGACCTCCTTGAAACAGCGATGAAACGCCGAAGGGCTCATGTTTACCAAGGCTGCCAATTGGTCGACCTCTATGCTGGAAGCATAGTGCTTATGCAGATAACTTAGCGCCTTATCGATACGTGATAGCCGAGTGTGACTCAGCGCTAAGGCATACAGAGGCGCCGCATTGGGCAAGGCCAACAAACGATATAAGATCTCCAGCACCATGGCCTCCCCTAAGGCCTCGGCCTCGAGCGGAGACTGCATTGCCTGCAATAAACGATGAATGCTGCATTCGAGCGACTCGCTGGTCGGTGCTATAAAATAACCTGGCAGGCGTGACTCATTAAGGGACTGGGGTACCTTGTGATAGCTGTCCATGATGGGAATGAGACGATTAAGCTGTGCCAACTCGATATCTATCATCATCACCAGCACAGGCTCCTCTTGGCTGGCAAAGGTTTCACACTCCACCGGCATAGGCACCGTCATCACTAAGGTGTTTTGCGGATCATAATCAAACACCTTGTCATCGAGATAGATCCGCTTCTTGCCTTGGCCGACAATCATGATCCCTTGGGAATAACACAGTGGACCACGTGCGCCATAAGCCGATCCCCGAAACAGCTTGATCCCCGGCAATACGCTGTCATTCATTCCCTCATCGGGAGCTAGCTCAGACATCAACTCGGCAACACTCTTCACGCTTCACCTCAATAACCAGACACAACAAACTGAGGCAATATTACCACCAAGGCAGAAAAAGGCATCAAAAAAAGGCCATTTAAATATCTTTAAACAGAAATTGAGTAGAAATAGGCAAGCATTGTCCAGCAATAGGTATTTAAAACTCGCGCCAGAAGACTAGTATGTGCAGCATATTCTTAGGTGACACAAGGTATCCCCATGCTTAATTTCGATTATCGCAATCCCACACAGATCGTTTTCGGTAAAGACCGCCTGGCCGAACTAGACAAATTGATCCCCACAGACGCCCGTGTCATGGTGACCTATGGTGGCGGCAGCGTGAAACGCTTCGGCACCTTAGACAAGGTTCTCGGCGCCCTGGGTAATCGCACCGTCGTCGAATTTGGCGGCATTGAGGCCAACCCACAATATGAGACCCTGGCCAAGGCGGCCAAGCTAGCTAAAGAGGAGTCTATCGACTTCCTGCTCGCGGTCGGTGGGGGGTCAGTGATGGATGGCACCAAGTTCATCGCCCTGGCAACACGATTTGAGGGTGACAGTGCCAGCCTACTGTTCCACGGTTTCGCCCCTGTGCCAGTCGAGGCAGATCGAGTTTTGCCACTGGGCACCATAGCCACACTGCCAGCCACGGGCTCTGAGATGAATGCTTTCGGCGTAGTGAGTTATCAGGGCGGTAAGTTTCCTGTCAATCACCCCAGCATCTACCCAAGCTTCTCGCTGCTGGATCCGACCCTGACCTTCACCCTGCCTAAGATCCAGGTAGCGAACGGTGTTGTAGATGCCTTCGTCCATTTGCTGGAGCAGTATGCCACCTACCCAGTCGATGGTCGGGTTCAAGACAGAACCGCCGAAGGGATCATGCGCACCCTGATTGAAATTGGCCCAATCACCCTGGAAGAGCCCGAGAACTACAACGCCAGAGCCAACCTGATGTGGAGCGCCACCTCGGCCCTCAACGGCATGATAGGCGCTGGCGTGCCATTCGACTGGACAACCCATATGATTGGCCACGAACTGACGGCACTGTTTGGCGTTGATCATGCGCAAACCCTGGCCGCAGTGCTGCCATCGGTATGGCGTGTCCGCAAGAGCCAGAAGCACGCCAAATTGCTGCAATATGCCGAGCGCGTGTGGGATATCACAGAGGGCGATGAGGCAAGCCGCGTCGACCAGGCAATCGACAAGACGGAGCAGTTCTTCCAGCAACTGGGCCTTAAGACCCGCCTGCGTGATTATGATATCGCCCGGGAACAGATTGGTGACATCATAGCTGCACTCGAAGCCCATGGTATGACGGCGCTATCTGAATCTGGCGATCTCAGCCTGGATATCAGCCGTGAGATCTTAGAGATGGCCTGGTAAACACCCAGAGCAGACACTCAAGGCACCTCCACAGGAGGTGCCTTTTTGCTATATCGTCCCTTCTCCGCCTAAGACCTGACGCCAGAACGCTAGGCTCTACTCTACGCCATTATTCCAAGCCACCATGGGTCAGACGCTCGGGGTCAAGTAGCTGCTTAAGCTCTTCATCGCTAAGGTCGGTGAGAGCCTTAGCCACCTCGAAGATAGGTCGCTGCTCCTGATAGGCTTGCTTGACGATTTTAGCGGCTTGCACATAACCCACCTTAGGGCTCAAGGCGGTGACCAGTATCGGATTGCGATGCAGGGAGTCCTCGATTCGCTCGCGATTCACCGTAAAACTGGCAATCGCCTTGTCGGCCAACAGGCGCGAGACGTTACTAAGGATATCTATGCTCTCCAGCAGGTTAACCGCGATCAGCGGCTGCATCACGTTCAGTTCGAAGTTCCCTGACTGACCAGCGATGGTGATCGCCATATCATTCCCCATCACTTGGGCGGCCACCATGCAGGCAGACTCAGGGATCACAGGATTCACCTTACCCGGCATGATAGAGGACCCAGGTTGCAGCGGCTGCAGACTTATCTCACCCAGGCCCGCCAGCGGGCCAGAGTTCATCCAGCGCAGGTCATTGCTGATCTTCATGATCGCGACAGCCAGGGTCTTCAACTGGCCCGATAGCGCGACAGCAGTATCATGGCTCGCCATACGGCTAAACAGATTGTCAGCCGGGCGGAACTCGGTACGAGTCAGCGCCGAGAGCTTTGCGCAAAACTGCGCCGAAAATTCCTTATGGGTATTGACCCCAGTCCCCACCGCTGTGCCCCCCGCGGGCAGCTGCGCCAGCTCGCCGCGCAGTCCCTTAATCATATCGCTGCACTGCTCGATTTGACTCGCCCAGCCCCCCAGCACCTGGTCGAAGCGCACCGGCATGGCATCCATCAGATGGGTTCGCCCCGTCTTGGTGATGTCGTTGAGCTGCTGGGCCTTGTCTTGGATGGTTTGGAATAGAAGCGCCAATGAGGGCAGAAGTGACTGCTCCACGGCTAACAAGGCGCTAATATGAATTGCGCTGGGAATGATATCGTTACTGCTTTGGCCCAGATTGATCACATCATTGGGATGCACCTGTGTCCCGAGACTCTTCGACACCAGCGTCGCCAGCACTTCGTTGGCATTCATGTTCGTACTGGTCGCCGAGCCGGTCTGAAACATATCTATGGGGAAATGGCTCATCATCTGAGGATCTGCCAATAGCTGCTGCACTACCTTGCCCATCGCCTGGCCTATCGGAGGCTCAAGCAGCTTTAGCGCCACATTGGCTTCTGCAGCTGCAAGCTTGGCTAACAATAAGGCGCGAATGAAACTGCGCGGTAGGGTGCGGCCGCTTACCGGAAAGTTCTTAATTGCCCGCGCAGTTTGCGCGCCATACAGGGCGTCGGCGGGAATGTTGAGATCGCCCATACTGTCGCTAACCCGCTTGTTATCCATCTCTGTCTCCTGCTTGATGAGGCTACCTTGAGCTTAGGTCAAATCTGTGTGACTGGCGATGAGCAACAAATGTTCCAGACAAGTCACCACAAGCAGACCTATTCAGAGTGAAAAACTCTCTTAAGCTGAATACTGGGGTCGCCCGCGTCACCAGCAAGATAGTATGAAATCGGGAAAGCGGGTTAAATTAACCGAGCATTGAGCAATAAGCTCGGTTTATCCGCTGACCTTATTGATGAGAAAACGAAACTGTTGATCATCAAAGTCGAGTACGACGGCTTTATCCAAGTCGATAAGCACCTGAGACTGGGTATCATAACCCTTGCCGCTCAGGCTGAAATCAACCAAGACCTGAGCTTCATTGTGTTGGGTCACGTTGACGCTGAACCGATACTGCTCTCCCAGCATCACATACTCGGCCTGGGCCTGATTAACCAACAGGGTTGGCGTGCCAAGCAACTCATCTTGCAAGGTGATCTGCGAACTCACCTGAAAATCGTCGGCAAGGCTCACGCCACTGGCAACTAAACCGATTGCCAACAGTATCCCTCTATACATTATTCAACTCCCTTTAAATCATCCATTGCTAACAGCTTAAGCTAGTCGCTTTAGGAAAGTTGTCAATCATCCACACCCGTTTTCAACACAGGAGTATTGCCGACAAGATAAAAAAACACCCCGTCAGAGACCCGACGAGGTGTTTGTGTTGTTGAGCGTCGCTTAAAGATTACTCTTTATATTTTAGCGTACCGTTGGCCTTAATCTCATCATACCAAAGGTTGTGATGCTGGCTTGCCCAGTTCTCATCACAGTAACCCGACACCATACACTCCATACCACCTTCTGACATCACAGTTGCCATGAAGATATGTACGATAGAGAAGGCACAGATGATGATGGCACTCACAGAGTGAAGCACCAAGGCAATCAGGCTTAGTGTGCGGCTAGGCTCGAACAGGTTCGGGAACAGTAACAGCATACCTGATGCTGAAATAATCAGACCAAATAATGCAAAGGCCCAGAACCACATCTTCTCACCGGCGTTAGCAAAACCAGCATCAGGGTGCTTACCTTTAAATGGACCGAAGTTGATGTAACCACCAACGACCAGGAACCATTTAACGTCATACATCTTAGGTAGCTGGTTCTTTGCCCAGAGTGTGGTCATCAGCGCCCAACCAATCATGAACGGAATCGCCATGAAATCGTGGATCTGCTTGGAGCCATACACTAAGCCAGCCCAGAAACCTTCACCCAGATACGGCTGGAAGAAGAAACGACCCGCCAGTAGCGTCAAACCCGTGAGGATCAACAGCAGACAAGGGATCGCCCCTAACCAGTGAATAGAGACATCAAATTTCGACCAGCGATAGACCATCTTGCCCGAGAAGCCATGATGCAACTTGGAGATACCATTCACCTTGATGAACAGTACAAAGATGATGATCATGCCAAACAGCGCCGCCATTAAGGCAGGTGCCAGCCAATCGCTGCGCAGCTCCAATACCCGCAGATCATAGCTGTTGATCGGCTGGTTATGGAACTCACCGTGAGAGGTAGTGTATCCGGTAGCGCCTGCCTGTAGTTCAGACCAGATCTGCCCCTCGGTGGCGGCATGGCTATGGTCGGTCGCGTCGCCATGGGCGAACGACAGGGCACTGAATGTGGTACCTATCACTAGCGCTAAGATCACGCTAAATTGTTTGAACCATTTGTTCATATTACATCCTTATCGTCCACACCGGGCGAGCCCGGTGTGGATTGTTGTGGCCTTATACAAGCTGGGGATTAGCCCCAAATCGCATTTTTCGAACCACGGTATGCAACACGCTCGCGGAAGATGTTTGAGATAACCTCAGCATCACCGGCAAGTAGCGACTTAGTCGCACACAACTCGGCACACATTGGCAACTTACCTTCAGCAATACGGTTAGAACCATACTTCTGACGCTCTGCATCTGAATGGTTCTCTTCAGGACCACCGGCACAGAAAGTACACTTATCCATCTTACCGCGGCTGCCAAAGGCACCCTTTTTAGGGAACTGAGGCGCACCAAACGGACAAGCGTATAGGCAGTAACCACAACCGATACAGGTATCTTTGTTGTGCAGCGTCAGACCATCTTCCGTCTTGTAGAAGCAGTTTGCAGGACAAACCGCCTGACAAGGGGCGTCGGTACAGTGCATACAAGCCACAGAGATAGAGGCTTCGCCTGGCTGACCGTCATTGATGGTCACCACGCGGCGACGTTGAATACCCCACTCCAACGCAGAGTCATTTTCGTTTTTACATGCCGTGACACAGCCGTTACATTCGATGCAGCGCTTGGTATCACATAAAAATTTCATTGTAGCCATATTGGCAAATCTCCCGATACTTAAGCTTTAGTGATCTGACAAAGCGACGCTTTGGTCTCTTGCATCTGCGTGACAGGGTCATAACCATAGGTCAATGCCGTGTTTGCAGACTCACCAATCACATAAGGCACAGTACCTTCTGGATAGTTATTCTCTAAGCTCTCACCGTGCATAACACCGGCGAAGTGGTATGGCATCCAAGTCACGCCTGGTTTCACACGAGGTGTCACCATAGCCTTGATCTTGATGCGGCCACCTTCGGCGCCTTCCAGCCATACAGTGTCACCGTTGCGAATGCCACGATCTGCCGCATCGCCTGGGTTGATCTCAACAAACATCTCTTGTTGTAGTTCAGCCAGCCATGGGTTAGAACGCGACTCTTCACCACCACCCTCGTACTCAACCAAACGACCAGAAGTCAGACCCAGTGGGTACTTAGCTGCTGTGTCTTTCTCTTGGATTGACTTGTACAGCGTTGGTAGACGGTGAACTTGCATGTCATCATATGTTGGGTACTTAGACACAAGATCACGACGTGGTGTGTACAGCGGCTCACGGTGTACAGGCACTTGATCAGGGAAGGTCCACACGATACAACGCGCTTTGGCGTTACCAAATGGAATACAACCGTGCTTCATTGCGACACGCTGGATACCACCTGAAAGGTCGGTCTTCCAGTTCTTGCCTTCCGCTTCAGCTTTCTCTTCAGCAGTCAGGTCATCCCACCAGCCAAGTTGCTTAAGCAGCTTGTCGCTAAACTCTGGGTAACCGTCTTGGATTTCGCTGCCCTTAGAGAAACTACCTTCGGCCAATAGGTTCTTGCCTTGGTATTCAACACCATAACGTGCACGGAAGTTACCACCACCTTGCAGTACGTGCTTGCTTGTGTTGTAAAGAATCTGAGTACCAGGGTGTTTCTGCTCAGGAGTACCCCAACATGGCCATGGTAGACCATAGGTTTCACCCTTAGCTGGGCCACCCTCAGCCTCTAGTGTCTTGTTGTTGAAAGTGCCCCAGTTTTGGGTGTGCAGCTTCAGACGCTCTGGGCTCTGGCCAGACATACCGATAGTCCACATACCGCGGTTAATCTCGCGGGTAATGTCTTCGATCACTAGCATGTCATTGGCATCTTTCGCGATGCGCTTGGTGTACTCTTTATCGAAGCCAAGCTTTTGCGACAGACGGTACATGATTTCGATATCTGTCTTAGATTCGAATAGCGGCTCGATCACCTTCTCACGCCACTGCTGGCTACGGCCAGAGTTAGACACTGAACCTTCGGTCTCGAACTGAGTCGATGCTGGTAGCAGATAAACACCATTCTTACGACGGTGCATAACACCCGCCATGGTTGGGAATGGATCCACAACAACAACTGTGTCCATCTTATCCAGAGCATCACGCACTTCGCGCTGGCGGGTTTCTGTGTTGACAGACTGTCCCCAGAAGAACGCCATACGGACGCGATCTTTTTGCGCTAATTTCTCTGGCGTTTCCAGTACACCATCGTGCCAACGAGAACACGGAATACCAGGAGTGTTCATTGGCACACGACCTAGGTATTCGTTTTGGTCGAAGCGACCCTTAACCCAGTTTAAGTCGAGCTCCCATACATGACTCCAGTGCGCCCAAGCGCCAGAGCTCAAACCGTAGTAACCAGGAAGGTTATCGAACAGTAGACCTAAGTCAGTTGCACCCTGTACGTTATCGTGACCACGGAAGATGTTAGTACCACCACCAGATACACCCATGTTACCCAGGGCTAACTGAAGGATACAGTAGGCACGAGTGTTAGCGTTACCTACGTGGTGCTGGGTACCACCCATACACCAAACTACAGTACCTGGACGGTTTTCAGCCATCAGCTTAGCGGCTTGGTAAACTTCTTCTTCACTACAACCAGTGATGTCCGCAACCTCTTTAGGTGGGAACTTCTTCACTTCTTCGCGAATTGATTCCATCTCGAACACGCGCTGCTCGATAAAGGCCTTATCTTCCCAACCATTTTCGAAGATATGCCACAACATACCGTAGATGAATGGGATATCGGTACCTGGACGCAAAGCACAGTGCAGATCAGAGTGTGCCGCAGTACGAGAGTAACGTGGGTCAACAACGATGATCTTAGCGTTGTTCTTCTCTTTGGCGATCAGAATATGCTGCATGGCAACAGGGTGTGCCTCGGCAGGGTTTGAACCGATAAAGAAGATCGCGTTCGCATTCTGAATGTCGTTAAAAGAGTTAGTTTGCGCACCGTAACCCCAAGTGTTAGCAACACCGGCTACAGTGGTAGAGTGACAGATACGTGCCGAGTGGTCGACGTTGTTAGTACCCCACATGGCCGCAAATTTACGGTACATGTAGCAGCCTTCGTTAGAAAACTTAGCACTACCCATGAAATAGAGTGAATCTGGGCCTGACTCCTGACGGATGCTCTGCATCTGGTCGCCAACTTCATTGAAGGCCTGCTCCCAAGAAAGTCTCTTCCACTTACCGTCAACCAGCTTCATTGGGTACTTAAGACGCTTCTCACCGTGACCATGTTCACGCAGTGCAGCGCCCTTGGCACAGTGACCACCGGCGTTGAATGGGTGATCGAATGCAGGCTCTTGACCAGTCCAAACACCATTTTGTACTTCAGCATATAGACCACAACCGACCGCACAGGCACTACATACTGTGCGCTTGATCTCGATAGGTGCGTCGTGTGGAATATCTTTCGCTTCGGCACGGCGCATCATGCCGGTACCGAGAAGAGAGGCTGCAGCGATGCCACCAGTGGTGATACCTGCGTGCTTCATAAATTGACGACGGCTGATGCCTAAACTTGGCTTAGCCGCTGTTGCTGCCTCATTTGTTTTGCGCGTTAACTTCATCGCTCAAATTCTCCTAATTAGCTACGCAAGCTATTGTAATAACTGCGGATATGTGCAGTTTCATGGTAGCCATCGGTATGTTTTTCTTGAGATTTATTCTCTGTTGCATGGGCAACACTCACACCGCTGGCGGCAATGGCCACACCGGCCGTACCACCAATGGTGAGTGCTTTCAGCAAAGATCTGCGATTCAGATCGGGCTGTTGCTTCTTCATTCTTGCTCCTAGTGGATTTAGGAAATTTCGATTAGTAGGGATGGTTCTATTCAAGCGAAGCCCCTGAACATTGGTTACAGCAATGTTATTTACAGGTGGCTTTTTAGTGAAATTGCTATATTTATTAAAAACATCCGATTAATTGCCGGGGCAATATAGGCAAGAAACAGACAACGGATATTGATCTAAACAGGGGTGGATAAGTAGAAAAAGTGAATAAATGACCAAAGTGTTAAGTCTGTCATGTTTTATTTGGTGCGCTATGATGGCAAACGCCAAAAAAAGGCAAAATCGGGATCCAGCAGATGTAATGAAGTTGTTGTTATTGAAAATAAAAATATCGCTTAAAATCTCAACAAAGGTGATCTAAGTCCGCTTCGCCCCCTGCTCATTTCCATATAAAAAAACACCCCGCCTGATAACCAGGAAGGGTGTTTTCTCGATGTGCTTTATTCAAGCTTGAGCGGTCGCTCAGATCTACTATTTGTAGGTCAATGTACCGTTTTCTTTGATCTCGTCGTACCAAAGGTTGTGGTGCTGTATAGCCCAGTTCTCATCACAGTAACCCGACTTCATACACTCCATACCACCTTCACTCAATACTGTCGCCATCCAGATGTGGACGATAGTAAAGGCGATGATGATGATGGCGCTCAGGCCATGGATCAGTAGTGCCGCCATAGACGCTTCGCGAGGTAAATCGAGCGCTGGCATTACCAGCATAATGCCAGAAACAGCGATAAAGAGGCCGAACAGGGTTAATGTCCAGAACCACATCTTCTCACCAGCATTGGCAAAGCCACTGTCAGGGTGCTTACCCTTGAAAGGACCAAAGTTGATGTAACCACCAACCACAAGGAACCACTTCAGGTCATACAGTTTAAATGTCTGCATCGGCATCCATTTAACCACACATAATGCCCAGGCGACGATAAACAGCGGACCCACATAATCGTGGATAGTCTTGCTGCCGTAGATCAGCGAACCCCAAACACCTGTGCCCACATAGGGCTGTAGTACATGCTTACCCAACATGATGTTAAGACCAGTAAAGATCAACGCCAAGCATGAGATAGCCAACACCCAATGTATCCAAAGATCGGCCTTGGTCCAGCGCAATATCATCTTGCCAGAGAAACCATGACTTAACTTTGAAGAGCCATTCACCAGATAGAAGAGCAAGAAAGCACCAAATACACCCACAACAGCTAGTGCCATGATAGGCGTGAGATATTCATTCTTAACATTAGTGCCTTCAATAGCCGACACGTTAATCATGACCCCACCCTCAGCGTCTTTCGCTGTAGTGTATCCTTCGTCTCCTGACTTCACGGCTCGCCATAAATCAGCGTCGCTGGTGTTTGCCATTTGCTGACTGGTTTGGTCGTCAACGGCATAGGCTGACGCTGTCAGACCTAAACCCATTGCCAAGACCAATGGCAATAACAACACAGTGAATAGGCTGCGCAGTGATTTTAATAACATAGTCACTCCTTTACAGACCGTAAGCCCGAAGGCTTACGGTACTATTCACTTTAAACGCCAGTCTTAGGGGTGTAGCCCCAGATCGCATTAGGGTTACCACGTGCTGCCATACGCTCACGGTAGATATTGGAAACCACTTCAGCATCACCGGCAAGCAGCGCTTTGGTTGCACAAAGCTCGGCACACATAGGTAACTTACCCTCGGCCAGACGGTTAGCACCATATTTGGTACGCTCCGCCTCAGAGAAGGTCTCTTCTGGGCCACCGGCACAGAAAGTACACTTATCCATCTTGCCGCGGCTGCCAAAAGCGCCCTTCTTAGGGAACTGAGGCGCGCCGAATGGGCATGCATACAAGCAGTATCCACAACCGATACAGGTATCTTTGTTATGCAGCGTTAGGCCATCTTCCGTCTTGTAGAAACAGTTTGCTGGGCAAACAGCCTGACAAGGGGCGTCGGTACAGTGCATACAAGCCACAGAAATCGAGGCTTCACCTGGTTGACCATCGTTGATGGTCACGACGCGACGGCGTTGAATACCCCACTCGAGAGCGGAATCGTTTTCGTTCTTACATGCTGTGACGCAACCGTTACACTCGATGCAGCGTTTGGTGTCACATAGAAATTTCATGACTGCCATAATGGCTTATCTCCTCATCAAGTTCCGTTAGGCTTTAGTGATCTGACACAAGCTAGACTTAGTCTCTTGCATCTGAGTCACAACGTCATAGCCATAGGTCAATACGGTATTGGCTGATTCACCAATGATGTAAGGTACTGTACCTTCTGGGTAGTTCTTCTCTAGGCTCTCGCCTTCGAACATACCTGCGAAGTGGTACGGCATGAAACACTCGCCTTCGATCACACGCGGTGTCACCATTGCCTGCACCTTAATCTTGGCGCCTTCAGGGCTGTGAACCCATACTTCGTCACCATCACGTAGACCACGATCCGCCGCATCAGCTGGGCTGATTTCGATGAACATCTCTTGCTGCAGCTCGGCTAACCATGGGTTAGAACGTGTCTCTTCACCACCGCCTTCGTACTCAACCAAACGACCAGAGGTCAAGGCGAGTGGGAAGTCTTTAGCAAAGTCCTGATCCTGAATTGACTTGTACAGGGTAGGAAGACGCGCAACCATACGGTCATCGTAAGTTGGGTACTTAGACACAAGATCACGACGTGGCGTATACAGAGGCTCACGGTGAACCGGAATATCATCTGGGAAGTTCCAAACGATACAACGTGCCTTAGCGTTACCAAATGGAATACAACCGTGCTTGATAGCAACACGCTGGATACCACCAGAGATGTCAGTCTTCCAGTTCTTACCTTCGGCTGCTGCTTTCTCTTCCGCAGTCAGCTCATCCCACCAGCCAAGTTGCTTAAGCATCTTGTCGGTAAACTCTGGGTAACCATCCTTAATCTCACTGCCCTTAGAGTAAGAGCCTTCGGCCAGAATGTTATTACCATTGTGCTCAACACCATAACGAGCACGGAAGTTACCACCACCAAAGCGGACTTCACGGTCTGTACGGTAGAGGATCTGAGTACCTGGATGCTTCATCTCAGGAGTACCCCAACATGGCCAAGGCAGACCATAGGTTTCGCCCTTAGCTGGGCCACCTGGTGCTTCCAGACTCTTGATGTCGAAGGTGCCCCAGTTTTCCTGGTGCATCTTGAGACGTTCTGGGCTCTGGCCTGTGTAACCGATGGTCCACATACCCTTGTTGAATTCACGAGTGATATCTTCGATCAGCGGCTCATCACCGTTCACCTTGATATGCTTACAGAACTCTTTCTCAACGCCCCACTTCTTGGCCAGCTTGTACATGATGATATGGTCAGGCTTAGACTCAAACAGAGGCTCGATAACCTGAGTACGCCACTGCAGTGAGCGGTTAGAAGCAGATACTGAACCATAGGTCTCGAACTGAGTCGCCGCAGGTAACAGATAAACGCCGTCTGTACGGGTATGCATCACACCCGCCATAGTTGGGAATGGATCCACAACCACCACAGTGTCCATCTTGTTCAATGCTTCACGCACTTCACGACCACGGGTTTCTGTGTTGACAGACTGACCCCAGAAGAAGGCTAGACGGATATTGTCTTTCTGGGCAATCTTGTTCTTGTCTTCCAGCACACCGTCGTGCCAGCGGGAACAAGGGATACCGGCTGAAGTCTGCGGCTTCTGGCCCAGGTATTCGTTCTGGTCAAAACGGCTATTGACCCAGGCAGGATCCAGATCCCACACATTGCTCCAGTGCGCCCAGGCGCCTGAAGTCAGGCCATAGTAGCCAGGCAGGTTATCGAACAGCAGACCAAAGTCAGTGGCGCCCTGTACGTTGTCGTGACCACGGAAGATGTTGGTACCACCACCGGAAACACCCATGTTACCCAGGGCCAACTGCAGGATACAGTAAGCACGGGTATTGGCATTACCTATGTGGTGCTGAGTACCACCCATACACCAAACTATGGTGCCAGGCTTAGTCTCGGCTAAGGTCTTAGCCACGCGGTACATCTGCTCTTTTGGTACACCAACAACGTTCTCAACCTCTTCAGGTGTCCACTTAGCGGCAGCTTCGCGAATACGCTCCATGCCGTAAACACGTTGGTCGATGAAGGTTTGGTCTTCCCACTTGTTTTCAAAGATATGCCACAGCAGACCGTAGATATAAGGAATATCGGTACCTGGGCGAATATGCACGTACTCATCGGCTTTTGCCGCAGTACGGGTGAAACGAGGATCGACAACGATAATTTTCGCGCCGCGCTCTTTACCTTCCAGAATGTGTTGCATCGCCACAGGGTGAGCTTCTGAAGGGTTAGAACCGATAAACATCATCGCCTTGGCGTTGCGGATATCGTTGAAAGAGTTGGTTTGCGCACCATAGCCCCAAGTGTTAGCAACACCGGCTACAGTGGTAGAGTGACAAATACGTGCCGAGTGGTCGACGTTGTTGGTGCCCCACATGGCTGCGAGTTTGCGGTACATGTAAGCCTGCTCGTTGGAGAACTTGGCGCTACCCATGAAGTACACAGAGTCAGGGCCGGATTCTTCGCGGATCTTAAGCATCTTGTCGCCGACTTCATTGATAGCCTGCTCCCAGCTCAGACGCTTCCACTTACCGCCTTCTAACTTCATTGGGTACTTGAGGCGCTTCTCACCATGGCCGTGCTCACGCAGTGACGCACCTTTAGCACAGTGACCACCGGCGTTAAATGGATGGTCGAAAGCAGGTTCTTGACCTGTCCACACACCATTTTGAACTTCGGCATAGATACCACAGCCCACTGAACAGTGAGAACAGATGGTACGCTTCACTTCAGTTGGCGCATCATGTGGCACTTCTTTCGCTTCGGCTTTGCGCATCATACCAGCGCCAAGCATAGAGGCCGCGGCAATACCACCAGTTGCAAGACCTGCAGACTGAAGGAACTGACGACGACTGAGACCTAGGGCAGGCTTTTTAGCGACATCTGCCTGGTCTGTTTTGCGGGTTAATCGCATCACACTCTCTCCTAATGTTATTGAATTACTGCGAAATTACTCGTCCAAGCTTACTTGGTACGTAATGACGCGTAATAACTACGAATATGATCTGTCTCGTGGTAGCCATCGCCTTGTGCTGCATCTTTTTCAGGTGCAGGTGTTGCTGCCATAGCTTGACCACTCACGGTTGCCACGGCACCCGCTGCGCTGCCTAGAGCTAATGCTTTTAGCAATTGACGACGACCCATATCGGAAGCTTGCTTCTTCATAGTGTCTCCTAAATGTTGACTCAATTTAGGCACTAGTCTCATCATCTCGGTCAACTCGGCTTACTCTGCCAATTAACACTAAGACCAGAACCCGACGCTTGTTGGGGGCGAACCCCCGGTTTCATTATGTCGGCACTGTACTGCGTGCCGACAACCAAACTAAACCACAACCTAGGACGCGAGTTCGCTGGCTGTAGGTTCAATCTTCTCCGCTTCGCTGCCAGGGCAGTTCACCGGAATATCTAATTGGAGTTGTTCAAATTCATTGGCTTCGACAACAAAGAAGGCCTTGGCCAGTTGCGCCACTGTGGCATAGAAGGCGGCACTCGGCGCCCTGCCCAAATGGTCACAGAAACGATCTATCCAGCTACCAATATGGCGCTGATAGAAGGCCAGCTGACGGAAGCCTGGGGCTTCAAGGATCAAAGTACCCATCACCTCACACAGGGCGGCCACGTGATCTTCAGGCTCTTTAACCTCTTCGCTACGCTCAAAGCCCAGCTGCGCCAGATCTTGTCTGAGCAGAGCCAATGGCTTGTCCATCAAAGACCCTGTCATAAACCAACTGCCATAGGGCAAGATCTCACCGCTACCCACCCCAAGGAAGATGTTGAAATACTCATCTTCCAATTGCTCAGGGGTAAACTGGCCCGCGGCTAACTTTAGCGCCAACCAGGCTTTGGTCATGTCGCTGTCGTCATCTGCGTCTATCTCTAGATTGGCAAGAAACTGCAACAGTT
Organism: Shewanella marisflavi; assembly: GCF_002215585.1. Taxonomy (NCBI): domain Bacteria; kingdom Pseudomonadati; phylum Pseudomonadota; class Gammaproteobacteria; order Alteromonadales; family Shewanellaceae; genus Shewanella; species Shewanella marisflavi. The sequence continues at coordinate 65,245 of NZ_CP022272.1, read as the reverse complement.
CAGCACTGGGCTGCTTGCGTAATAGCGCCGCCAAAAGCTGGTAAATATCGGCTCTTAACTGATCGTTTTCTGAAACTTCTCTTACTAATTCGGTCATGGCTAAACTCTTATCGCAGTTGCTTTTCAGGATCTTGAAGTATGTCTTCAAACATGTCTTTTACCCGGCAGTCGCTACACATCTTCAGACGCTCTGTATTGGCACTGAAGGCACTGTGTCCACCGACTACATCCAGCATCCGTTGCACCATGGACTGGGTGGCGAAAGGCGTACCACAACGAATACATTCGAACGGCGCCTCCTCATTCAGGGTTTGACGACTCTGACGAGCCGCCGCATCAAAGTTAATTTGTGGTGTCAGGCTGATCACCTTCTCGGGACAAGCGGACTCACATAAACCGCACTGCACACAGGCTTGCTCAACAAAATAGAGCGCCGGCTTCTCGCCGCCATCGGTCAGCGCTTGAGTTGGACAAGTTGACACACATGAGAGACAAAGGGTGCAGTTATCGGTATTAACACTGACCTTACCGTAAGGAATATTGCTCCGGCTCAGGCAAGCATCCGAGGCAGCCGCTTGACTGTTGAGATGATCGATCGCTGCATAGAGAGTTTCACGCTTAGTGGTCGCAGCAAACTCACCAGGGACTATCATGGGCCAGCTCGCGCTAGGCTCAATCAGGTCAGCAAGCTCTGACATCTGCTCGACATTAATCACGCTGACTCTTTGTGGCTGACCCATCTCGTCAAGGATCTCACTCGCCAGCTTTAGCTCACCATTTAGCATCTGTGTCAGAGTCGGCGCGGTAGCATCAGTGTTAAGTACCAAGATCTGACGGGCACCCCATGCAAGTGCTGACATCCAGTGGTCGATACTGGCAACTGTGATCTCTTCCAACTCTACAGGCAAAATCGCACCTGGCAGGTCGTCGTTGATCAAAGATGCGCCCTTACCCACATCGTGAAACAGGATCACAGGAGCTGTCTGCGCCGCGCTGCGAAAACGTGTCACTAGCTTATTGAGATAAGAGTGCAACGCCTGTGGCGTAGGCAGGTCATAGCTAATCGCGCCGGTTGGGCAGGCGTTGGTACAGCTACCCGCGCCGTGACATAGGTATGGATCTATCTCTATCTTATGGTCGACACTGGCAATGGCGTCGGCGGGACAGAAATTTAAACAGCGGTTACAGCCGTCGATACCGTTTCTGTGGTGAGCACATATATCACTGTTCACCTTAACGTAACGCGGCTTATCGAACTCCCCGATCAACTCGGGCAGCTCGGCAATTGCGTCTGCTAATTTGGCTTCATCCTGGCCTACATAGAAATAGCCAGGTGGCAACATTTCTAGGTTAATACAAGGAGATTGGCTTAAATCGAGGATCAGATCGAAGTGGGCCTTACGGATGGCCACCAGACTCAGATCGGCGGTGCCGTTATCATGCTCCACCTTAACTTGGAACTGCCCCAAAAAACCTTTGATATCGATGAGTTTATTGTAATAACTCTCGACCCCTTCGGCGGCATTCATCACCTTCTCAAGATGGTCTTCATCTTGGCTGGTAATTGATTCATTGGCCAAGATAGCTCGTTGGCCCATGTTAGACAGTCTATCGGCTGCCAGTCGTGCCAAATCCTCCGGGCCAATGACTAATACATTGCCTTCTGTGGTGTAACTTACCGTTGGCGGGATCAGATTTTGAAGAATTTGCGTCTGTCCCAACACTTGTTGACGCACCTGTTTCAGGTGGGCCAGGTTGTCGCTCGTCTCTAAATGCATGCTCACATTGCGTTCCTAAGCAGTATTGGCTGCTGTATCAGCCCGGGTGGCTGTTGTGCTCTTACGGCATGCGCTTTTCGCGCCAGCTTCACCCGATTTTCAACGAGTTACGACTCGTTGTTACTTGTGGTTAACACAGCAATTCACGTACCAAAATTATGGTTTTAAAAGCACTCTAAACTGACCTTAAACAACAGGTGGTTTAGTTATTGTTTGTATTTCTGGTTCATTTTGGGACACCTCCTCGGGGTCTCTGTCCAAAATGTCCTCGACCTGTGGCACCTCTTGCTCACCCTGCTGTGCCAGTTGCTCGGTCGGGGTTTCAGCCTCTGCTTCACCCTCTTCTTCATCCTTCATGATGTGCCTGAAGACTTTCTTAGCCAGTTCGGCAGAAACTTCGGCAGTCAATTTGGGTTGGTTGGTATAATCCAGTGCGTATTCCAGCAGGCCATCTATCTCGCTATAGTGTGGCTGCTTCCACAGTGCTCTTAAAGCGGCAGTTTTCGCATCAGGATCCACGTTGTCAGCCATGAAACTGGCAAAACTACCACCGACCTCAATCTTCTCAGGGTCAGGCAGCTCCTCGGCGGTTAACACCTGCTTATCTTGTTGAACAGGCTCAGCTTGCTCGGTGCTGGTTTCCACCTCAGTTTGCTGCTCTAAGGCTGCCTCTTCTTGAGCCTGTTCGGCTAGACGTGCCGCTTCCTCTTCCGCCTCTACCTCTTGACGGCGCTGGGTCCAACGTGCGAACAGTCCGCTTGGTTTATCACTCATTAGGACACTATCCCCCGGTTTGGATTGGTGCTTGGCCCCTCGTTCTTACGGCGATTAACATGCTTACGACGGTGAGCGCAGATCTCCACCTCACCATGACGAGTAATGTATGCTTCTATCCAGCAGGCGATCGCCTTGGGCATAGGGAAATTTAAAACCGGGGTGTCCCCCTCGAGGCAACCTGCTGCGACATTTTGGTCGGCCGAGATATAGGCGGGTATCCAGGTACCATCTTCTAACTCGTCACACACCAAGTACAGCATGGCATTGTCCATATCGAGATTGATGCGATAGCTGCCACGCTCATCCTTATGCAGCTCCAACATGACTATGTGCGCTCCAGCGGGGGCTGGCTGAGTGGCGGGAACGATTTGATCTAATTCCCAACTTTCAGCTGTCCAGCGTCCCACCTGTTTTTCCACCTTTTTCAGTGAAACATACATGGGCCATTGACTTTCGGTATGTTGCATTCCGTCTCCGTTTTGCCTAACTGGCCGGCCTTTAGAAGATGCGCCGGGCATTGGGTTAGCGATATATCCTACCGAAGCAATTTACGTGCCATCGCTAGAGTCGAAATAGTTTGAACTGGATCATCAAATCCCTACCAAGCGTAGGACAATTTGTCCTAAATGCCATCTTGATAGGGACATAAAAGGGCGACCGCTACCGAAGTCGGCGTCTAGATCACGCATTTACACACCAATTGCTTGCATAGGAACGATAATTGCTATGCTGAAGGCGCCCCAAAGCAACAAGATGAGATTCATGACAACGACTAAACATCCCACTCTGGTTAAGACACAGGCCGATGCGCCGCTCACCCTGGCAGTTAAGGCAGTCAACGAGCAGGGCGAACTGGTGGATAAATTTATTGCCTGCGAACGCCCCCTCACCCTCTATTTGAATTGGCGTCCCATAGTGACGCTAATGACACTCGGTGCCCGTCCTGAAGCGCTTGCCCTAGGCTATTTGAAAAACCAAGGCTTTATCAGCGATGTTAAGCAGCTCGAGTCTGTGATCGTCGATTGGGGGGTTAACTCGGCGGCGGTGATCACTAAAGAGTCAACCGAGCATCTCGATGAAAAGCTGGCAGAAAAGACAGTGACCACAGGTTGCGGACAAGGCACAGTCTATGGCGGTTTTATGGATGGCGTCGATGATATTCGTCTGCCCACACCTAAGCTAAAACAGAGCATGCTCTACAGCCTACTCAACAACATCAGCGCCTACAACGAAACCTATAAGAATGCAGGCGCAGTCCACGGCTGTGGCCTGTGCGAAGGCGATCAAATCATCGGCTTCGTTGAAGATGTGGGACGCCACAATGCGGTAGACACCTTGGCCGGTGAGATGTGGCTTAAACAACAGGGCGGCGGCAACAAGCTGTTTTATACCACGGGACGTCTTACCTCAGAAATGGTGATCAAGGTGGCCAAAATGGGGATCCCGGTGCTACTTTCGCGCAGCGGTGCGACCCAAATGGGACTGGAGTTAGCCCAGAAGCTGGGGATCACCATGATAGCCCGAGCTAAGGGACGTCATTTCCTTATCTACCATGGGGCAGAAAATATCGAATTCGATGCGACGCCGCCGAAACGCAACCAAGGTTAACTGTAGAGGTGTAAAGAATTATCCATGACTGAGCCCAGCGAACTCGTCTATATGAGTGCAAAACAGGTGGCCGAATATCTCGATCTGAATGAGAAGAAGGTCTATTCCATGGCCAACGACCGCATTTTGCCCGCGACAAAAGTTACAGGTAAATGGCTATTTCCAAAGATATTGATAGACCGCTGGGTCATGGACTCTTGCCATAGCGGCATGCTGTCGGATCGCATGCACATCACCGGCAGTGACGATCCGCTGCTCTCTATGTTGGTGGCACGCCTCATGTCTAAGATCGGCAAGAGCGATTTAATCAGCTATAGCGCTACCGGCTCGCGCATGGGGCTGGATCTGCTGTCTCGCGGCTATGCCGATGTCTGCACTCTGCATTGGGGTAATGTCGAAGAGCGCAATATACGGCATCCGGCGCTACTCAAGGGCTATCCCAACCACCAGCAATGGGTCATGGTACACGGCTACACTCGCCAGCAAGGTCTGATGATGCGCAGTGACATGCACCACAGGTGTCAGGAAGAAGACAAGGTGATCTCACTTCCTTGGCGCTGGGTGGGCCGTCAGGCGGGCGCCGGCAGTCAGCAGCATCTGGAACATTGGCTTTTGAAACAGGGCGCTAGCATCACTCAGCTCAATCCCCAGATAACCGCTTACAGTGAGCGGGAGCTGGCGGGCTTTATCGCCCGCAACGAAGCCGATATAGGTTTCGGTTGTCAGTCAGTCGCTCTGGAGAGTGGCCTGAGCTTCGTACCTCTGGTGACCGAATCATTCGATTTTGTCATGCCCCAAGGGATCTACTTCCGCCGCCAGTTACAGGCGCTGTTTGACCTGCTGGGTAGCCCTCAAGCACGCCAGTTGGCGGCGCAGCTGGGCGGCTATGATCTCAGTCAGTGTGGCCAGATGTTATGGACGGCGCACTAAAACAAGGGATCTTTTTAGCTCTTTCACCTCACAAAGCTAAGGCGATGGGTTAGTATGTAAAGCATTGTTGGAGTAAACCCGTGCAGGCAAGCTGATGGAAGCAGAGTTAAACGAGATCCAAAACTTCTTAGTCCAGTATCCACCGTTTAACGCCTTGCCCGAAGAGGTGGTCAGCATGGTGAGTCATCATGTGGAGATCGCCTACTACCGCCAAGGCACGCCCATCATTCACTTTGGCGACCAAATCCACGACCTCTACATGGTGCGCAGCGGCGTGGTAGAGGTGTATCGCCGTAAGGGTGAGTTGTATAACCGCCTAGACAGCGGCGACCTATTCGGTCAAATGGGGCTACTCACCAATAACAAGGTGCGCTTTCCGGTTACAGCCATCGAAGACACCTTGGTTTATTGCATCTCTGAGGAGATCTTCCAGCAGCTGTATGAGCAACACGATACCTTTGCCGACTTCGTCGAGGTAGAAGACAATGCCCGCCTGCGACAGGCGGTTTCAAACTCCAACGTTCAGAACGATTTGACTACCTCAAAGGTGAGTACCCTGCTCACCCGTGACGCCCCCTTCATCCATAAAGGCGAAAGCATTCAGCAGGCCGCTATCCTGATGGCACAAGAAAATGTCTCCTCCCTATTAGTCATAGATCCAGACTTGCTGGACGACGAAGAATCAGATAGCTCCCCGCTGATGGGGATCATTACAGACAGAGATCTCTGTACCCGGGTGCTGGCAGAAGGGATAGATCCCTCCTCAGAGCTGGCTAATGTGGTCACCCCGGAGCTGATTACCCTTGACCACAACGCCTATGTTTATGAAGCCATGCTCACCATGCTGCGCTACAACGTGCACCATCTGCCGGTATTCAAGGGACGCGACCCCATTGGCATAATAGAAGCCACAGATATCGTCCGCTACGAGTCGCAAAACTCGCTGCTGCTGGTCAGCAGTATCTTTCAGCAACAAAGCCTGGAAGAGCTGGCAATCCTATCGACTCAAGTGAAAGACAGCTTTGTACGCCTGGTAAACGAAGACGCCAACTCACACATGGTCGGCAGCGCCATGTCTGTGATTGGCCGCAGTTTTAAACAGCGCATACTGGAAATGGCCGAAGAGAAATTGGGGCCACCTCCTATTCCCTACTGCTTTCTGGCACTCGGTTCCATGGGGCGGGACGAACAGCTGATCGTCACAGATCAGGACAACGCCATCATACTGGATGATAGCTTCGATAAAGCAAAACACGATGAGTACTTTAGCCAGCTGGCCACCTTTGTCTGCGACGGATTAGATCTCTGTGGCTACAGCTACTGTACTGGCGACATCATGGCGACTAATCCCATGTGGCGCATGACCCGCAAAGAGTGGGAAGAGTGCTTCGCCGACTGGATAGATGACCCCAACCCTAAGGCGCTGCTTAACGCTTCAATCTTTTTCGATCTCGATGGTGTCTATGGCCGCCTAAAGTGGGCCGAACAACTCAACGGCTTTATCGTGCGCCGGGCGCGTAAGAATAACCGCTTTCTGGCCTGCCTGGCGCGTAATGCGCTGAATCGTACGCCGCCACTGGGCTTCTTTAAAGACTTTGTGATGGAGAAAGATGGCCGCCATAACAACTCCATCAATCTCAAACGCCGCGGCACGGCGCCACTGGCGGATCTGATAAGGGTGCACGCCTTGGCGGTAGGCTCGCGATCGCGCAACTCTTTCGAGCGTTTGGACGACATTATCGATGCCAGCATATTACCCAAGGGCCGTGCCCAGGATCTGCGTGATGCCATGGAATTTATTTCCATGGTGCGTATTCGCCACCAAGCTTTTGATGTCGAGCAAGGCATAGATCCGGATAACAATATAGAACCTGAGCATCTGTCCGATTTTGAGCGCCGCAACCTCAAAGATGCGTTCCAGATCTTGAGTAACGCCCAGAATTTTCTCAAGTTCCGCTACAACGCTAGCAACCAATTTAAGTGAGTCCAGCATGCTGAAGAAGCTATTGTCGCCCCCAAGCATCGACTGGCTGGGCAAGTTTGAACAGAAGCTTAAGACCACTCAGCACAGTGGGCTGCTGCAGTACTATAGTACGCCATTGCCCGACCCTCATACGCCGCTGTCTGAGATCGAGTTTCTTGCCATGGATTTTGAAACCACAGGCCTTAACCCCGACAAAGACGATATTGTCAGCATAGGCACAGTGCCTTTCACCTTAAGACGGATTTTTCTCAATCGCGCCCAACACTGGACCGTAAGACCTAGGGACAACCTGGCCGATGAGTCGGTGATCATCCATGGTATCACCCACAGCGACATTCTCGATGCACCGGATCTCTCCGCCATCTTCGAGCAGGTACTGCAGCAGATGGCGGGTAAGATAATGGTCGTGCATTGCCAAGCGATCGAACGGCAGTTTTTCGAACGTGCCCTGCAGCGGCGAATTCACCAAGGAATAGAGTTTCCGGTAATAGATACCATGGCGCTGGAATCTCGCATTCAGCAGCTAAACCATGGCGGTCTGTGGCGACGACTCAAGGGTGAGAAACCCGGTTCGGTAAGGCTCGGACTGAGCAGATTGCGTTATGGCTTACCCAGCTATCCTCCCCACCATGCCCTCACCGATGCCATCGCCAGCGCCGAACTATTACAGGCACAGATCGCCCATCATTTCGATCCCAACCGTCCCATCAAAGACTTTTGGTGCTAGTTCTGGCAATAAAAAAGGAGGCTCAATGGCCTCCTTTTTATAACGCTGAGTCGTGACTAGAAGCGTTCGGTTCGCATACCCTTGAGCAGGCTGACACACATCAAGAGCAATATCACGGTAAAGGGCAGCGCAGTCGAGATAGCGCCGGCCTGAAGCGCCTGAATCGCCTCAGTGCCGCCAATCCATAGCAAGGCAATCGCAATCGCACCCTCTAGTAAGGCCCAAAAAACACGTTGCGGCACGGGTGCATCTATCTTACCACCCGCGGTAATGCTGTCGATCACCAAAGAACCCGAGTCCGATGAGGTGATAAAAAACACCAATACCAAGACCACGGCGACAATGGATAACAGTGTGCCGAACGGCAGCACATCAAACATCTGGAACATAGCCAAAGGCACATCGGTTAAGCCCTTGGTACCGAGCTCACCCACCTTGTTGACCACCTGATCGATCGCCATACCACCAAATACCGACATCCAAATCAGGGTGACAAAAGTCGGCACCAGCAGGACTGCGGTAATGAACTCACGTACGGTGCGCCCTTTAGATACTCGGGCAATAAACATACCCACGAAAGGAGACCAAGAGATCCACCAAGCCCAGTAGAAGACAGTCCAGCCTTGGAACCACGCCTCATCTGTACGCCCATGAGGATTACTCAGGGGAATGATATTTTCTACATAAGCCATCAGCGTCGTCGGAATCGTCCCCAAGGTTACTGCGTAACCTATCATGGCAACCATGATAAGCAGCACAAAGGCGACAATCATGTTGACATTACTGATCACCTTAACGCCACCATCTATGCCTCTGACCACAGAGACCACAGCCAGTAGGGTAACAGCCACAATCACAATGATCTGCAATCCGATACCGGCATCCAAACCGAACACATGATGGATACCACTAGCGGCCTGCTGTGCCCCCAAGCCTAATGAGGTCGCCAAACCAAACAAGGTAGCCAGCACAGCCAAGATATCGACAATATGTCCCGCCCAGCCCCAGGCTCTATCCCCAAGTAATGGGTAAAAGATGGAGCGAATAGAGAGCGGCATCCCCTTGTTATAGGCGAAAAAGGCCAATGACAGCGCGACGACACCATAGATGGCCCAAGGGTGTAGACCCCAGTGGAACATAGTGGCACCCAGAGCCATTTTTGCCGCCTCTGGTGTGTAGGCCTCAACCCCTAAGGGCGTTTCATACCAGCCGGTAAAGTAGGCTACTGGTTCGGCCACACTCCAGAACATCAGGCCGATTCCCATCCCTGCTGCAAACAGCATAGATAGCCAAGAGAGGAAGGAGTAGTCTGCCGTCGCCTCGTTTCCGCCTAATCGGATCTTACCGTAAGGAGAAACAATTAAGCCTAAGCAAAACAGTACAAAAACATTGCCCGACCAGATAAATAACCAGTCGAAGGAACCAATAATTTTCCACTTGATACCGTCCAGCACAGACTTGGCTGTCTCGGCATCAGTTATCAGGGTGGCCAGCAAAAAAGCGGCAATGAGACCTGCGCTGACCCCAAACACGGGGTTATGCACATCAAAACCCCACTTCTGCACATTATCCTGGCCGATCGTATAGTCGGTACTTTCTATGCTGTATTTATCAATACCTTTCGTCATCGATTCTCTCCGTTAAAACCTCAAAGAATCACCACCAGGCAATCATTTAGATTTGACTAAAATGATTTGAACTCATAGCAATATGGTAGGAATAATCGCATCTATTGTAACGCCATAGACGCTTACGTCCAATAGATCCCTCTTTTTTAGCCAATTAATGACACAAAAAGGTCCTCAAACGTCTATTAACGTCACAGTCATTACCATGACCCATTGTTTGAACACTAACAATAAGCTGGCTTTTGCAATAGATAAACATGCAGTAAAGAGACAAGCCAGCAGCACACTGACACTCTCTTCTATCGACAAATCACTTGAAAGCCCGATTGCGCCACCGCTACTATCAAGGTCTCTCACTTACGTCGATTAAAAGGACAAGGATGCAAAACACCATACTCATCACAGGCGTTGGCAAACGCATAGGTCTCTACCTGGCGCAGGCATTTATTGCTCGGGGAGACAAGGTGATTGGCACCTATCGTCGCCACTATCCCAGCATAGAGACTTTACGAACCCAGGGCGCCGATCTCTACCCTTGCGACTTTACTGACCAAATCCAAATTGATGAGCTGATAGCGACATTGCTGCAGCATTATCAAAGTGTAGATGCTGTGATCCATAATGCCTCACTCTGGCTAAGCGACGATGATCCTTTAGGTGCCGATAAAATTATTGAACAGATGATGCAGGTACATGTGTATGCCCCTTACCAACTCAATCAGGCATTAGCGCCGCTGTTGCAGCGACAAGATAAACTGACCGATATCATCCATCTGACCGACTATGTGGCACAAAAGGGCAGCAAGAAACATATCGCCTATGCAGCCAGTAAGGCGGCGCTGGAAAACATGACCCTTTCCTTCGCCGCTAAGCTGGCACCCAAGGTAAAGGTAAACGCTATTGCACCGGCACTGATCTGTTTCAACGAGCAAGATGACGCCGACTATCGTGAAAAAGCGTTGGCCAAGTCGGTATTGGCCCGAGAGGGCGGTGAATTAGAGGTGTTACAGGCGATCGACTACCTGATGCAGAGTCAATATATTACCGGGCGCAGCTTGGCGCTGGATGGCGGCAGGCACCTCAAATAGCCGCTTTAAATTACCCACTGAAACAGCAGGGCAAACTCAGGTACCGATCAATCATTGAGGCACAAAAAAGCGAGGCTCATGCCTCGCTCTCTTTTATCACACCAAGCGTAAATCGACACTCACTCCCGACATACAGGGCAAGCAATCTGCTTAGGAAGCTTCATTTCACGAAACTCCATGGTCATGGCATCTATCATCAAAATACGACCACTGAGGGTTTTCCCCATCTTGGTCAATACCTTGATCGCCTCGACCGCCTGCAGACAGCCTATCATACCGACCACAGGTGCCAGGATACCTGACTCGACACAGGTCAGCTGTTGATCGCCAAATAACTTGCTGTAGCAATGATAACAGGGGCTCTGCTCACCATAATCAAACACGGTTACCGTACCTTCCATACGAATAGCAGCGGCAGATACCAGGGGGATCTTGTGCTTAAAACAGGCCAGATTCAATTGCTCGCGCACCACGATATTGTCGGTGCAATCCATCACCAGATGATGCTCGGCTACCAGCGCCAGAATCTGCTCATCATCGAGTACGGCGTTGATAGTCTCAACCTTTAAATGAGGATTGAGCTGTAGCAGGGACGCTTTTGCCGATGCTACCTTAGGCTGACCTATGTTGGCGTCATGGTGCAATACCTGACGCTGCAGATTGGACAGCTCCACGGTATCGAAGTCCACCAGGGTCATCTGACCCACCCCGGCAACCGCCAGATATTGTGTCGAAGCGCAGCCTAAACCACCGGCACCTATCACCAGCACCTTGGCTTGCTTAAGCCGCTCCTGCCCCTCGAAATCCATCGCCTTGATCGAGATATGACGGCTATAGCGTAATATCTCGTCGTCGGAGAGGATTTCCTCTTGTGTGTTAGGCTCCATTGCCATTCTCCCTACAGTGCCAGCACTGTGTTGAAGGGCTCAACCGTGACTAGGCTGCCCTCAGGGGTATCACCCTGTTCCTGGGCCAAAATAATGAAACAATTCGCCAGACTCATAGAGGTGAGCATGCCAGAGCCTTGGCCGCCGGTAACACTTACCTCGACTTCGCCCTGGGCGTTTTGACTGAGCACACCGCGCTGGTATTCGACACGCCCTGGGAACTTACGCAGATTGCCCTTAAGTTTGGCCTGCAACTGCAACGGCTTCACCTGAGGCAAACCCTGCATCTTGTTCAGCAAAGGCCACACCAGCTTATAGAAGGTCACCATAGAGGAAACTGGATTACCCGGCAGACCACAGAATACCGCTTGGCCGAGACGGCCAAAGGCAAAAGGTTTACCTGGCTTGATGGCTAGCTTCCAAAAGGTGATCTCTCCCTCTTCGTCAAGGATCTGCTTAGTGTAATCGGCATCCCCGACGGAAACGCCACCCGAGGTCAGCACCATATCGGCATTGGCTGCGGCGTGACGAAAAGCCCCACGGATCGCCTCGGGATCATCTTCAATCACCCCAAGATCCATCCACTCCACATTGGCGCGGCTCAGTAACCCCTGAATGCTGTAACGGTTTGAGTCATAGATCTGACCCGGTGCCAACTCGCTGCCCACTGGACGCAGCTCATCACCGGTCGAAAAGAAGGCAACTTTCACCTGACGAGTCACCCGAACTTGATTTGCCCCTATGGTCGCTAGCACCCCCATCTCGGCAGCGCCTATCTGAGTTCCAGCGCAAAGCACTTTAGCATGCTTCTTCACTTCTTCACCGCGAAGGCGCACATTGGCACCTAACGCCTTGGGCGCCTCGATAACGATGTCGTCACCATCAACCTCTACCTTCTCCTGCATCTGCACTGTGTCATAACCCGATGGCACAGGTGCACCCGTCATGATACGTACACAGGTATTAGCCCTGACTTCACCCTCAAAAGGATGCCCGGCAAAGGACTGACCTATCAAGGTGAAACGATTTCCCTGAGCCAGATCCTCGAAGCGGAAGGCATATCCGTCCATTGCCGAGTTATCGAAGGGTGGCAGATCTATGCTAGACGCTAAATCTTCTGCCAACACACGTCCCAAGGCGTGGGGCAGCTGCACCATTTCCGACTCTTCCAGCGGACGAACTTGTTCCAATAGCTTGATGATGGCTTCATCGGGATGCATTAGGCTGGGTTTTGCACAGGGATCGGCTTGCATAGACATAATGTACCTTAGCGTTAACTGTAGGATATGAGTAAAAGCGAATATTGCCGCTCATTATGCCACGCTCAGATCAGAAGACTATGATCTCAACGGCAGTTTTTGGCGGCAGCCAGCCCCTATTTAACCAAAAACAGCCACCAACTCCTACTGCCTCTATACGACTTATCCCTAAAGGCATAGATCAGCACTAACCTATGCCGAAGTATTTGCCTTTAACCTTAACTTGTTGAGGAACATCTTTTATCCCATTCGGGAGTTATCTGGCTATACGGGGGTTATGATCTTGATTTGCTCGACCCTAAAACCTAAAGACAAAATACTCATCCTTCCAATGAAATGGTCAATGCAACAACACAACCGCGCGATATAGCACCGGGCCTCGAACGATAATTATTTGTATTTAAAAACATTAAGTTAAGTAAATATGGTTGCAATTCATCGGCGGCTTAAACACAATAGCCGGGCATAAAAAGATGACCACAACGAGGATGTAACTATGCTGGCACAAACCATGATAGATCAGTTGAACGCGCAAATTAATGTGGAGTTCTTCTCCTCTAACCTCTACCTGCAGATGAGCGCCTGGTGCGAAGACAAGGGCTTTGAGGGTGCCGCAAAATTTATGCGAGCGCACGCCGATGAGGAGATGCAGCACATGCATCGCCTGTTTACCTATGTAAGCGAAACTGGCGGCATGCCACTACTGGGCGCGATTGAGGCTCCTGAGTCACAGTTCGACTCACTGCTGGCACTATTTGAATACACCTATGAGCACGAGCAGATGATCACCAGCAAGATCAACGCCCTGGCTCACACCGCCTTTACCAATCAGGACTACTCGACCTTTAACTTCCTGCAATGGTATGTATCTGAGCAGCATGAAGAGGAGAAGCTGTTTAAATCTATCGTCGATAAGATCCGTCTGGTTGGCGAAGATGGTAAGGCGCTCTTCTTGGTCGATAAAGATCTGGCGCAGATGGCGCAGCAAGAGTCTGGCAGTGTGATGACAGCAGGCGAATAAGCCGTCAGCGGGGTCAACTGGCCCCGCGTTCTGCCGTTTTAGGACTGAAGCACAGGGCTGGTTTTTACCATACCGCGTAATATGGGTTCTATCTCCTCCAGCGGCATTGCCTTTGAAATCAAATAACCCTGAACGAAATCACAACCCAACCCCTGCAGAAAACTACGTTGAGATTCTGTCTCTACTCCTTCCGCCACCAGGCGCATATCCAAGCTCTGCCCCATGTTGATGATCGCCTTGATCAGGTTGGCATCTGCCCTATCTTCCATCATGTTGTAGACGAAACTCTTATCTATCTTAATCACAGAGATGGGGAACTGCTTGAGGTAGCTGAGGGAAGAGTAGCCCGTACCAAAATCGTCCAGATAGATCTCGACCCCAAGATGACGAATGGCCGTTAAAGCTTTAAGGGACAGTTCGGTATCGGCCATCAGGATAGATTCGGTGATCTCTATATGTACATATTGAGGGGCCACATCATACTTCTGCAGCAAGCCGTTGAGCATACAGGCAAAATGATTTGGGTCGCCATGGTTGAGCTGACGACTAGAAACGTTGATGGCCATGTCGATCATCAGTCCCTGGCTATGCCAATGACTCAGATCCCGCAGCGCCTGCTGGATAACCCACTCGCCTATGGGTTCGATTAACCCTGTTTCTTCGGCAATGGGGATAAATTCATCGGGCGACACGAGTCCCTTCTTGGGGTGATGCCAACGCAGCAGCGCCTCAACGGCTACGCCCTCACCACTACTGGTCTCGACAATCGGCTGATAATGCAAGCAAAACTCATGTTGTAGGACGGCGCTGCGTAACGACTGTTCCAGCGTAATACGTGCTAACATATTGCTGTTCATGTCGGCAGAGAAATAGCCGAAACAGTTACGGCCATCCTGTTTAGCCTGATACATGGCGGTCTCGGCGTTGCGCGTTAACACCTCCACACTGCTGCCATTACCGGGATAACAGCTGATGCCGACACTGGCGGAGATCAACAGTTCGTTGCGATTGATACCGAAGGGCGATGACAGATGCTTCAAGATCTGCTTTGCACGCTGCTCTATCTCCCCTTGATGTTGAGTATGCCCCATCACCACCACAAATTCGTCACCACTGAGACGCGCCACGAAGTCGTGTTGCTCAAGCAATGACTCCAGCCTGGCGGCGGCAACCTGCAGAAGCTCATCACCCACCGCATGGCCATAGATATCGTTAATGTATTTGAACCTGTCCAGATCGATAAATAGCACGGCCACGGCGCAGCAACGCTGCTCGGCGAGTTGTAACATCTGCGATAACTTGGCGTTATAGAGCTGACGATTGGGCAAGTTGGTCAGGGCATCATAGTTAGACTTGTACCAGATATCCTGTTCATATTTCTTGCGATTACTGATATCCAGGAATAGACCTATGTGTTGCACCACACGCCCCTTTTCATCCTTTACTACCGTAATGGCGAGGTATTCGGGATAGATCTGGCCATTCTTTCGCTTGTTCCAGATCTCCCCCTGCCACTTACCATACTGCTTAAGTGACTGCCACATCTGCTCGTAAAAGTGGCGGGGCTGCTGATGAGAATTGAGAATCGCCGGACTACGCCCCTTGACTTCCTCCAGGCTATATCCCGTGATCTGAGTAAAGGCGGGGTTAACCGCCTCGATAAGATTATCCCTGTCAGTAACGACAATTCCTTCGGTGCAATACTCAAACACTGCAGAGGCCAAAGAGAGTTCGCGATTGGCCTTCTGACGCTCGCTCAACATAGCGTTTAACGCCATCGACATCTTGGCCACCTCATCATTGCCATCCACGGGCACAGAGAGTTGCAGTTGGGTATCCTGCGCCATACGCTGCATCAAAGAGGCGACCGTACCGATACGGGTCACCAGATTATTGACAATAAGTCGCCCCAAGATCACCAAAAACAGAAAATTACACAGGGCCGCCACTATGCCTAACAGCAAGAGTGACTGAGCCTCACGCCCCTGACGCTCAGCGACTCGGGCGATATTGCTACTCAAAGTTAAACTGGCTTGATTCATCAGCCCCAAGGCATCGCTGGATAATGCCCACCAAGATTCACTACTAACGATAGGTGCTTGCTGTTGCAGCTGCGCCAACGCAGCTAACATAGCTTGATCTTCTGTGCCGGAGCGGCGCAGTTCAGGCAGTGGACCTGCATTCCCCGCCCGCTTGTGTGCCCGCTCGGCATCGACCGACTGACGATACTGCTCCACCGTACTGGCAATGGTTTGCAGTGCCTGACGCTGATGCAAGGTGAGGTAAGGCAAGGTTTGAGCCTGTTGCAATAGCGCCTGAATCGCTAGGCTATCTTCGGCAAACAGCAGCAGGTGAGCCTCTTCACCCGAGAGCAAGAAATCCTGATAGTGATCGATCAATCCACCAAAGCCGAGTCGATTCCTAAGTTGGTTCGCCATAGAGATCAGACTTACCTGTCCTCTCACTCGCTCCTTAATCTCATTCAGCTCCTGAAGCGCTTCGTTATCTAAGGTCTCCTCGACTAAGGCGCGGTCGGCGGCAGAGGTTGTCGACAACATCTCATGAAAGGCATCAAGCAGATCATTTTTCATCGCGTACTGAGAGAGATAGGCTTGAGAGTCCAGGCTGTCGGCAGACAAGAGGCGATTCATCAGATCACGATCTTTTCCCACCAGCTCCTGCAACTTCAGCATATGGATCAGATCGTTATAGGCTTTAGCCAGTTGAATATTTTGCACCTGAGATTGAATCTGAGAGATGAGCACCAAGAGGTGTTGGGTAAACTCGCTGTAATAGTTAAAGCTTACGCCCTCATCGCCCCTGTCGATATCCTGGCGAATCGTCTTTAGCCGGTCGGCTAAGGCATGAATGGTTGCGACACTCTGCTGCAAATTAACGCTGGGCCGGTCAACATCATTGAGGGAGCGATTTAAGGCGGCAATGTCGGGCGCATCTAACAGCTCATGCAACAGCTTGTCTGTTTGGCTTCGCTGAGCTAAAAGACGCTGCTGAAACTGAGCCCCCTGACTGGCGACTATGCCCGCAGACAAGCCACGTTCATTTTGCAGAGCAAAGATCAATTTCTGGCTCTGCTCGGTGATCACTACACCAAGGGCGTTACGCTGTGCCGTCTGCTGGCGTTCAACAAGATCGAACATACGCAAGCTGCCGAAAATCAACAGCAGCAACATAGGGATAGTCGCCAGCAAAATTAACTTCTGGCTAAGACTATACCGATTCAGCATAGATGACATCTAAAGCGCTCCTTGCTCGATAACCACAAAAGCAGACGCTACGAAAAATAGGGTCTGAGAGTAGTAACATAGCCGAACGTTGGCGTCATACCTATTTCACCAAAGTCTAATCTAGGTCACGAAAATAGAAGCGCAGGGATACAGTGTTTACTAAGTTGTTATTTTTAATTGGCATTTAGGGAAGCGAATAAGAGTACGGCTACAGATACCAACAAACAAGAGACATGCTTATCCCTGATTGTCGATGAATTGAACAGGGGTTTTAGCTTATATTGATAAACAAAGAGCCAAATATTGGCTCTTTGTTTATTTTTAATTAACTCGCTTTTAATTAACTCACTTTCTCAAGCAAAGACTTACGATAGCAGACGATATCTTCTATGGTCAGTACCGGCATCTGATGCTGCTGGCCGAAGGCGATGATCTCAGGCAGTCGCGCCATAGTGCCGTCGACATTGGTGACCTCACAAAGCACACCAGCAGGCTTAAGACCGGCCAGCTTCATCAGATCTATGGTGCCCTCTGTATGCCCGCGGCGGGTCAATACACCACCCGGCTGCGCCCTTAGTGGGTAAACATGACCAGGACGTGCAAGGTCGCTTGGCTTGGCGTCATCGGCTATCGCGGCCTTGATGGTAGTAACGCGATCGGCGGCAGAAACCCCGGTCGTCACCCCAACCTTTGCCTCGATGCTCACAGTAAAGGCGGTGCCATACTGACTGGAGTTGTCTTGAACCATAGGTGGCAGGTCCAGCTGTTTTACCCGTTCGTCGGTCAGACAGAGACAAACAATGCCGCTGCATTCACGGATAAGCAGGGCCATCTGCTGATTAGTAAGATGCTCGGCGCTATAGATAAGGTCGCCTTCATTTTCGCGATCTTCATCATCGACCACCAATACACCTTGGCCGGCACGCAGCGCCGTTAAGGCAGCTTCGACACGGGTAATGGCATCACCAAAAGGAGAAAGTAGAGACTGATTCATGGTTAAATCCTTAGTAAGACTAATAAAATGGTTTTTTCCAGAATCAGGGCATGCAGAAAATGGCTTCGCCAGGATGAGACTCCCAGACTCGCCGAATAAGAGGTGTACAGACGCAAGCATCATCCAGGCATTCGCCAGGCTGCTCACGGTCACGCTATCTTATATTCTCTTTCATCCGGACTTAGTGCACCTAGGTGCTCATTACCGTCGGCTCTGGAATAGGTGGCTAGTCGCGCACGTCACCAGATCTGCTGACCCTATCCCACTGGGATAGGCGCTCGCGGGCTTACATCTTATAAGATGATCACCGCCGGTGGGGAGTCTCACCCCGCCCTGAGAACTTACTTTCCATCGCAGGAAAGCGCCGCTATGGTGCGCCTAAATCCACCAAAGTACAAGTCCAAGGGGTGACAAGTGTAAGGCAGATCACCTAAGCTCATGCTTCAAGTTCAGCTCTCTTTTTGCTAATACAAGGTCAGCCCAATGCCAGGGATAAATCCCCCCATCGCTCACAAACACCCCCATCGACTCAAGCATCATGGCAATGAGCGTATTGATAACTACTTTTGGCTCAGAGACGATACTCGCCAGTCTCCCCAGGTATTGGCACATCTTGAGGCGGAAAACCGCTACCATGAAGCCTGTTTTGCTCCCTTTAAGCCTTTGCAGCAACAGCTGTTTGACGAGTTGATCAACCGTCTGGACAGAGATGAGTCGAGCGTACCCTATCGCTGGCACAGCCATTGGTATTACAAGCGTTATCAAGGCGAGGGGGAATACCCGCTATTTGCCCGAAAACCTGTACAGGAGGGCGATGAACTGCTGCTACTGGATGCCAATCTTAGAGCGGAAGGCCAGGAATTTTATAGCCTGGGAGCTCTTAGTGTCAGCCCCAACGAGTCCTTGCTCGCCATCAGTGAAGATACCCTGAGTCGGCGCATCTACGCCATCAGCATTAAACGCCTGGACACCGATGCATGGCTCAATGACACGCTAACTGATACCGATGGCGAAATAGTGTGGGCTAACGATAATCGGCATCTGTTTTATATCGCCAAAGATCCGCAAACCCTATTAGGTAATCGTGTCTATTGCCACCGTTTGGGTGAGCCACAATCGAGCGACCGTCTGGTCTATGAGGAAAGCGACGACAGCTTCTATTTGTCGATTTCAAAAAGCCTGGATGAGTCGCATATCTTACTGACTCACGAAAGCACAACCACCAGCCAGGTCTCGGTGCTCAATGCCGATCTGAGTGATGGGCAATTTGAGCCTCTACTGGCGCGTGAGACAGGGCACGAATACTCGGTGGCCAAGCGCGGCGATGAGTATTACATACTCACCAACTGGCAGGCGGTCAACTTCCGTCTGATGAAAGCCAAGGAAAGTGAGATCGGCGATAAAAACCGTTGGCAGGAGGTGATCGCGGCCGATGACGCTCGCCGCCTGGAAGATCTTTTAGTACTGAGAGACTATCTGGTGGTGCAGTATCGCCATCAGGGACTGAGTCAAATACGCATCTTGCCCCTCAACGGCCAACCTGAGTATGAGCTTGCCTTCGACGACGCCGCCTATGTGGTAGGGCTAGACGTCAACCCCAGCCAGGATAGCCATTATCTGCGGATCTACTACGCCAGCCTCTCGACACCCGAGTCCATCTACCAACTGGATCTTACCCAGACAACGGCCAGACAATTGTTGAAGCAGGAGAAGGTTCTCGGTGGTTTCGACAGCCAAGACTATCAGACAGAACGACTCTTCATCGATGCCAGAGACGGCGCCAAGGTGCCAGTGACCTTAGTGTATCGCAAAGACACCTTCCGTCAGGATGGCAGCAACCCCTTGTATCAATATGGTTATGGCGCCTACGGTTACACTATAGAACCAGATTTCGACAGCGCCATTGTCAGTCTGCTGGATCGAGGCGTCGTCTATGCTATCGCCCATGTGCGTGGCGGTGAGATGCTGGGACGCCCCTGGTATGAGGCAGGCAAACTCATGCACAAACAGAACAGTTTCAACGACTTTATCGATGTCACCCAAGCCTTAGTTGAACAGGGCTATTGCGCCAAAGATAAGGTGGTCGCCAGCGGTGGCAGCGCCGGTGGACTGCTAATGGGAGCCGTGATCAACCAGGCTCCACAGCACTATTTTGCTGTCGGGGCCCATGTACCCTTTGTCGATGTCGTCACCACCATGTTAGATGAATCGCTGCCACTAACCACCAATGAATATGATGAGTGGGGGAATCCTAACGAGGCCGAGGCCTACCACACTATGCTGAGCTATTCGCCTTACGATAACGTCAGTCGGCAGGCCTACCCTCACCTGCTGGTGACCACAGGGTTACATGACTCTCAAGTGCAATATTTCGAGCCCGCCAAATGGGTCGCGAAGCTTAGAGAATATAAGACTGACGATCATCTACTATTGTTTCATATCAATATGGAGGCGGGTCATGGCGGCAAAAGCGGCCGCTACCGTCACTATGAAGACACGGCCGAAGAGTATGCCTTTTTCCTCGGCCTGCTGGGGCTGGCGTAATATGACCCAGACAGCTGCTGCGCTATGGAGTCTTTATATGATCCGCTGCGCCAAGGGACAACTCTATACCGGCATCACCACAGATATAGACCGCCGTTTCAAGGAGCATAGCGACAACGGCCCCAAGACCGCCAAGTTTCTGCGGGGCAAGGGGCCCCTGGCCTTAGTCTACCGTGAACAGGTGGGTAGCCACTCGGCGGCACTAAAGCGTGAAATAGCCGTGAAAAGGCTCACAAAAACACAAAAACTCGCGCTCATACAATTTGATGCAAATACCGAAAAGCCATGACATCTATGTGGATAAAAAACTAAAAATCATAGATTAAGGGTGAAACAAACCAAATAGCCAAACCCAAAGAGATATTAATCAAAGATTTAACACAAGCTAAACACCTTTACTTCCCCATAACAAACCTCTATCTTAGGCGGGCGCGTTTATGTGGAAAAACAATGAAATTACTAAAACAAGCAAAGGCGATGGGAATGCCTGCGCAAGACAGTTACCAGGGACGCGGCTTTATTGGATTACTATTGATTCTGCTCTGTCTGCACCTCGTGCTGTTAGACACCACGATCAATCTATCCCTGTTTAGATTCTTTAACGGCATCGCGGCTTTTGCGCCCTTAGACCTGCTCCTGCTCATCACTGATCTTGGTAATGGCGTCACCTTAGGGGTGATCACTCTCTGCTGTCTGGTCAAGCGCCCCGAGCTACTAGTCAGGGTCATTATCGCAAGCGTGCTGTCGCTAATTTTGGTACCTCTGCTAAAACATTCCTTTGACGCTCCTCGCCCAGCCGCATTGCTGGAAACCCTGAATATTGTCGGCGAAATCCGCCTCACGCACAGTTTTCCATCTGGCCACACCGCCACCGCCTTTCTATTTGCCGGTACCCTGTTTTTTGCTTACAAGCAGACACAAATCAAGCTATTGGCAATCAGTTTCGCCGCCCTGATAGGTCTATCTCGCATTGTTGTGGGGGCTCACTGGCCAGAAGATGTGGTCATGGGCGCCTTCGTCGGTCTCTTTTGTGCCTACGCCGCGGCGCATTGCCCCGAAATCAGCTTATCTCAGCGCCATAAGGCCCTCATTCTGAGCTTTCTCTGGTGTGTGTTAGTCGTAAGTGAGTTAGACAAGAGTTTCGATAAAGAGGTCACTTGGTCAATCCTGACATTAAGATGGGGACTACTGAGCACGGCCGCAATCTTGATCTGGCGAGAGTATGGCACCGCGCAGCGAGTTAAACGCTGGCTAGCCACACAGAGCTAACGCTTAAGGTAACATTCACGCTTTCTTCACACTTTGCAGCCTACACTAGGCGCTTATTAGATGAAGAGATATGTGATGTTTCAACCAAATCAGACACTGACCAGCAGGGACAGTCCGCAGGCATTGACCACTGACCGCAACCACTATGGCATGCTGCTGTTCCTCTTCGGCATCCTGATGCTGCTCTGTTTGAATAAGGAGCTCAACCAAGGGCTCTTTGCCGCCATCAATGGCCTGTCACCACATCTTCCTCAATGGCTGCAACTTGGGATTACCGATTTAGGCCACGGCAGCACCTTAGGCACCATAGTGCTCATCTGTCTGCTGCGCCGCCCAGAGTTAATGCCCAGAGTATTAGTCGCTAGCCTGCTATCGATGATCTTAGTGCCACTGTTAAAACAATATTTTGATGCCCCCAGACCCGCTGCGACCCTCGACTTTCTCTATATCGTTGGCGAAACGCGCCTGAACTACAGTTTTCCCTCGGGCCACAGTACCAGCGCCTTTCTATTTGCAGGCACCCTTCTCATGGTTGCGCAGCAAAATAAAATTAAGCTGGCACTCCTGTTCGGAGCTAGCCTGATCGCCCTATCGCGCATCCTAGTCGGTGCTCACTGGCCAATCGACACACTGGCTGGCGCCTTGTTGGGACTTAGCTGCGCTTATCTGGCTTCGTTCGTTCCTCTACTGCGCGTCAGCGACAGGCACTGGCGAATCATCTTAGGCATACTACTTATCACCCTGATGGTGTGCCAGTTTAAAGAGACTTCATCGCATATGGCGTGGCAGATCATTGGACTGCGCTGGGGATTGCTGATGCTAGCAACGGCACTGCTGATCAGACAGCAACTGAGATCTCAGCAGCCATTGACACTAGGTAAATGGGTGAAAGCCTGACCCACTTGCCTAATAGTAAAGGGGTGGGCAGCGGCTAACCAAGGACTCAAATTCAGGCCTTAGATTAGCCTCCGCGCCGGGAAGTCTTAGCCTTAGTCTATGGTGACCTGGCCCTGAATATTGTCGAAGCTAAGGCTGCCAGAACCCGCCTCTATGATGTGCAAACCTTGAGAGCCCGCGACGCGAATACCGCCTGAACCATCATCTATGGTCACCTTACCCTCAACCTCTCTTACTTCGATGCCACCAGAACCGTCTTCAATCGTCACATCACCCTTGACCAACGCTATGCTAAGGTTACCTGAGCCGTCATTGATATCGATATCCCCCATCACATTAGTCAGGGTAATACTGCCAGAACCATCGTCGATAGTGAGCTTTTTGCCACCGTCGATATCTATCGCTCCAGAACCATCTTCAATCTGCATATCCGCCAGCACGCCGCGAATCGCTATGGCACCTGAGCCATCATTAATATCCAGCTGCATGCGGGCTGGCACCTTGACCACGAGGTCTATGTAAGGAGAACGGCTGCTCGAAAAAGAGAGTCGGCTGAATGAGTCGAAGTTAGCAACCAGCTTAGCCTTGTTACCAGAACGAACTAAGGTTAATTCAGGCTCGGCGCCGTCATAACCATAAATGTCTGCATCCAAAGTAATACTCTCTACCGACGCATCTCCGATCACCTTCAGGACACCGGCCCCGGTGTGCGCCACCAGGGTATCTAATTCACTCGCTGCCAATGTCAATTGCACCTGCTTGTGATAGTCGAAGTTATCCCTTCCCGCGCTATTCACATTCACAATACATCCTGTGAGTCCGAAAATCAGAGCCGTAACCATAGCCAGTGAGCGAGCCAACATAAAAACCTTCCTTAATATCTGCTAAAAATTCCAAACGCCGCAGCGCTTTGCTAGCTCATCTAAAGCAGATAACATGCCAAAAGTTATCTAGTTGTTTTTAATATGTTATTATTCACAGAGTGGCATTTCGCTAAGGATATATCACCATCTCAATCGTGGGATTAGTTACTATTTAGTGAAATACATCATCAACTTATAAGGCAAAGGCATGGACTATTTAACCCTCAACCGAACAGCCTGGAACCACAGAACCCTAGAGCATCTGGACTCAAGCTTCTACGATGTGGATGGCTTTCTTGCCGGCAGCAGCTCGCTGCAGGAGATAGAACTGGCCGACCTGGAAGTGAAGGGGAAAAGCCTATTGCACCTGCAATGTCACTTCGGCTTGGATACCCTCTCCTTTGCGCGCATGGGTGCCAAGGTAACAGGGGTGGATCTCTCCGATACCGCCATCCATCATGCAAGACGACTGGCCGATGCCTGCCAGCTAACCGCCGACTTTATCTGTTGCGATCTTTACGAGGCCGCCGATCGACTGCAACAACAATTTGATATCGTCTATACCTCCTATGGCGCCCTCTGTTGGCTACCGGATCTCAGCCGCTGGGCCAAGCTGATTCATCAGTCGCTAAAGCCCGGTGGCCAGTTTTACATGGTGGAGTTTCACCCGGTGCAGGCGCTGATGGAAGGCTACAGCTACTTTGCCCAGCAAGAGCCAGATGTGGAGGAGGAAGGCACCTATACGGAAAATGCCAGCGACAACAAACACACTATGGTGACCTGGCCACACTCTCTGGCCGATGTGATAAACGCTTTAGTTGGCGCAGGGCTGAGAATCGACGTCATACAGGAATATCCCTTCAGCCCCTATGACACCTTTGACAATCTGGTGACGGGTGAAAGTCTGGGACTCCCAAGTGACAGACCCAGATATTATCAATTGCATCAGGGCAAGCCCATTCCTCTGGTGTTCAGCGTGTCGGCCAGCAAACCCGAGTAGCGAACTTTCCCTTGGAATAAAAAAAAGCAGGCTAAGCCTGCTTTTTTGTTTAGTCTCTCAGCACTGGATAAACCCTGTATTGCTTGTCATAGTAAGGGCTACGCTCATAGAACCAACGCAGTCTCGCCTCGGCATCCTTGGCTAACTCAGGATCTTTTAACGCGGCCTCAAACTCGGCCGTCAGGGCTGGATCTTCTTTCAGCATCTTAACCGCCAAAGGCTCTACCGCATAATGCTCGATATATTCGGTACGGGTAAATATGGGATTAAAGAAGCCCCACTGTAGCAGCGAGTCGGGTGATTGCGGCTCCAACAAGAGAATGGCCAGATCGCCGAGTGGCTGCTGTGTGCTGATCTTTACAGTGCCAGCAGGCAGCTCAAGCTTCGTCTTATGGCTCGATACGGGCGCAGAGACCCGCTGGCGTCCCTCGTAATCCTTAGCGGCAAACGTCGGCTCCCCAAATTGATATTGGGTCAGGGTCAACTCGGTAGGCTGCTCCAAACGCGTCATGCGTATGCCATGAATGTTCAGGCGCTCGATCACCTCTTGCCACTGGGGTGGAATATAGTAAGCCGAAGGGCGATTCACCTTAATCTCTGCCTGGGTATTACCGATAACGGGTAAATTCTCATATAGCTTGGGCTCGCCGGTCCAACGCACTACCGTCTCACCACTAATGGGACTCTGCTCCAGGCGATAGTCGATCCCCTTGAAGTCCCATCCTTTAGGCTGCTTCTCCGACTGCCAGGTCAGAGTGATACGATCGCTATAGCGGTAGCTATCCTGCTTGATGGCACTGCGCAGCGACGTGCCCTGTTCACCTAAGATCTCCAGAGTCGATGCCAGCATCACATAGGTGCCGAGTACCCGCTGCTTAAAGGGCTTAAGGCTGTGATTTTCGATCAATATGGTGGGCAGATGGCGTGCGTCACCATAACCGTTTGAGTAACGTGGGCTCGCATTCCACAGGGACATGCCCTGACTCATGTCGCGATTGTCGATGGCAAACACCAAGGGACCGGGCACATGCCCTTGAGCTGTCAGCGCCTGTTCGACCAAAGGTCGATACTTATCATTGAGCCAGCGATAACTGGCCGGGCTAAGTCCCTGAGCCAGGTTGTAGCCAAAGGTGACGTCATATTGATAGTCGATACCGTCGGTAACATGCACATCGATATAGAGATCCGGCTGCCAGCGATTAATCGCCGCCAACATATGCTGCATCTCTAAGCTATCGGCCTTGGCATAGTCACGGTTGAGGTTGAGGTTGTT
Source organism: Shewanella marisflavi (assembly GCF_002215585.1). Lineage (NCBI taxonomy): Bacteria > Pseudomonadati > Pseudomonadota > Gammaproteobacteria > Alteromonadales > Shewanellaceae > Shewanella > Shewanella marisflavi. The sequence goes on along the minus strand of NZ_CP022272.1, from coordinate 39,473 downwards.
GGCCGTGGTGCGCCAGCCCATCTCCACCGGGCCTCGTTGATTCACGCGATTAAATTGCCCGCTACGCTCATGGGCATCGACGCTGAAAATAGGTACAAACAGAAGATTCGCCCCATCTAGCAGGGCCTGCTTATCTCCCATAACCATGTCGCGCAGCAACATCATGCCCGCATCCTTGCCATCAATCTCACCCGAGTGAATACCTGCCTGCACCAGCAAGCTGGGCTTGCCGTTAGCCAGCATCTCCTCAGGAGTATTAACGCCCTCTTGCGATGCCACTATCATCCAGATATCCCGCCCCTGAGGGCTCTTGCCCAGCGAAACCTTGTGCAGCTTGTCGCTGGTGGCAATCAGCTTATCCAACCAGCTAAAGGTCTCGTCATAGTTGGGGCTGGTTTTTAATCCCCCTAACTCGAAGGGCGTTGCCCAAGGGTCATCCAATCCACGCAGCAAGGTCTCGCTAGCCCCCTGCCAAGTGATGGTCGGCGGCAGGATGGCATCATTAACAAAAGTACTCTTTAACGCGGGTTGAGCCACTTGTGGATCGCTGGTTTCTGCAATGGCAGATGCGCCGAAGGCGGCAAGGCAGAGAAGTGTAGCGCGAGAATATAGGGACATCTTAGATTACCTAACGGCTTATTATTAACCGATTATCTTTCAATAAATAACCTGCAAGTGCAATACCTTAGGCAATAAAAAGCCCGGCTTAAACCGGGCTTTTTGATTAACTCGCTAACGCTTATTCTTCAGAGGGTGACTCAGCAGCTTGTTGCGCCGCACCCTTTTTCTCGCGCTTACTAAAGATACGCTCGACGATCACGAAGAAGATAGGGATAAAGAAGATCCCCAGGAAGGTCGAACTCATCATACCGCCCAATACACCTGTACCGATGGCGTTCTGACTGCCCGAACCCACGCCCGAACTGATCGCCAGCGGGACAACACCAAGACCGAAGGCCAGCGAGGTCATCAGGATAGGACGCAAACGTACCCGCACCGCATGCAGAGTCGCATCCACCAATCCAGCGCCCTTATCGTAGAAGTCTTTGGCAAACTCAACGATCAGGATGGCGTTCTTGGTTGCCAAGCCCACAGTCGTTAGCAGACCCACCTGGAAGAATACGTCATTGGGCAAACCACGACCATTCATCGCCAGTAAGGCACCGATAATCCCCAGCGGTACCACTAAGATCACCGCGAAGGGTACAGACCAGCTCTCATATAGAGCCGCCAGTACCAGGAAGACCACCAGAATAGACAAGGCATACAAGGCTGGCGCCTGGTTACCCGAGAGACGTTCCTCATAAGAGAGGCCGTTCCACTCAACACCAAATCCAGGTGGTAGCTTAGCCACCATAGCTTCGATGTCAGCCATAGCCGCACCCGTACTGTAACCCTGAGCCGTACCACCCTGGATGTTCATCGCAGGTAGACCGTTGAAACGCTCAAGACGCGGTGAACCGTATTCCCAACTGCCAGTTGCAAAGGCAGAGAATGGTACCATCTCGCCCTGACTATTACGCACATACCAGGTATCAAGATCTTCTGGCTGCATGCGGTATTCGGCATCACCCTGTACATAAACTTTCTTCACACGACCACGATCGATGAAGTCATTTACATAGCTACCACCCCAGGCGGTCCCCAGGACACTGTTTACGGCGTCGATGTCGATGCTCAAGGCGCGAAGCTTAGCGTGATCGACATGAATACGATACATAGGCGCATCTTCCTGACCGTTAGGACGCACGCCCACCAGGTTTGGATTTTGTGCAGCCATGCCCAGCAACATGTTACGGGCTTCGAGCAGCTTATCATGGCCTTGACCATTTCTATCTTGCAGATAGAAATCGAAACCGTTTGCCGTACCCAGCTCGATCACCGCAGGTGGCACGAAGGCAAATACAAAGGCTTCTTTAATCTGCGAGAACATGCCCATGGCTCGTCCAGCAACAGAATTCACATCCTGTCCAGGCCCAGTACGCTCTGACCAATCCTTCAAGCCAATGAAGGCAATACCCATGTTTTGTCCACTACCAGCAAAACTGAAGCCCGATACGCTAAACACCGACTTAACACTATCTCCCGTCTCATTGAGATAGAAGTCAGTGACCTTATCCATCACATTTTTGGTGCTTTCCTGAGTCGAGTTGGTCGGCAAAATAGCCTGGGTAAACAAAATACCTTGGTCTTCATCGGGCAAGAAGGCTGTCGGCATGCGCATGAAGATCCAGCCCACAGCAACGGTCAGGGCCAGATAGATCAACATGACGCGTCCGGCGCGCTTGATCATCGCCGCGACACTCGCCTCATAACGCGAGGTCATCTTGTCGAAGCTACGGTTAAACCAACCGAAGAAACCAGTTTCGATGCCATGGTGCCCTTTAGCAATAGGTTTCAACATGGTGGCACACAGGGCCGGCGTCAGAATAATCGCTACCATCACAGATAGCGCCATCGCCGATACGATAGTCACAGAGAACTGACGATAGATAACACCGGTAGAGCCCGACATAAACGCCATAGGCACAAATACCGCCGACAGTGTCAGACCGATACCCACCAAGGCGCCGGTGATCTGATCCATCGACTTCTTAGTGGCCTCAATAGGGCTCAACCCCTCTTCTGACATCACACGTTCGACGTTCTCCACCACCACGATGGCATCATCCACCAGCAGACCGATGGCCAATACCATAGCGAACATGGTGAGGGTATTAATTGAGAAGCCGGTTGCCGACAAGATAGCAAAGGTACCGAGCAACACCACAGGTACCGCAATAGTCGGGATAATGGTGGCGCGAAAGTTCTGCAAGAAGAGGTACATGATCACAAACACCAGGACCACAGCTTCTAACAGAGTATGCACTACGCCCTCGATCGATTTCTCAACGAAAGGAGTTGTATCATATGGGTAAACGACTTCAAGCCCTTGGGGGAAGAAGGGTTTCATCTCATCAACTTTTTCACGCACTAGCTCGGCGGTCTGCAAGGCGTTCGCACCGGTAGCCAACTTAATGCCTATACCTGCGGCAGGGCGGCCGTTATAGAAAGACTCGACCGAGTAACTCTCTGCACCTAGCTCGACACGCGCAACATCTTCGAGGAAAACCTTGGCACCAGAAGTGTCCGACTTGATGATAATCTTCTCAAACTCTTCTGGCGTCTGCAGACGACTCTGAGCTGTCACAGTAGCATTTAGCTCCTGACCCGCAATGGATGGCGCCCCACCAAGCTGACCGGCAGATACCTGAGCATTCTGCTCACGAATCGAGGCTATGATGTCAAGGCTGGTGAGGTTGTATTGCGTCAGCTTAAGTGGGTCGAGCCATATACGCATGGCGTACTGAGCACCAAACAGCTGGATCTCACCCACACCCGCGACACGACTCATAGGATCCAAGACATTGGAACCCACGTAGTCAGAGATATCATTCTTGTCCAGAGAACCATCCTCTGAAACAAAGCCCAATACCATCAAGAAACCCGAGCTGGATTTGTTAACCTTAACCCCTTGCGCCTGCACTTCTTGAGGTAACAGAGGCATAGCAAGTTGTAACTTGTTCTGCACCTGAACCTGAGCGATATCAGGATCTGCCTCGGCATTGAAGGTCAAGGTGATCTGAGCATTACCAAAGCTGTCACTGGTTGACGAGATATAACGTAGATGGTCAATACCCGTCATACGCTGCTCGATCACCTGAGTCACAGTATCTTCCATGGTCTTAGCAGATGCGCCTGGATAAACAGCACTAATCGTCACTGTTGGCGGTGCGATACTCGGGTATTGAGACACGGGAAGCTTCATAATAGAAAGCACCCCGGCCAACATAACAATAATTGCAATCACCCAGGCAAAGATAGGGCGATCGATGAAAAAACGAGCCATAACTTTACCTTACTTTTGTTGTTGCTTGTCTGATTGCGTCTCGCTTAACGGCTTAGCCACCACGGGAGCACCCGGACGAATCTTTTGCAGCCCTTCGACAATCACCTGCTCACCAACCTTGAGGCCACTGGTAATACGCCACTGATGGTCAATCACCTCAGCGGTGGTTACCACTCTTGGCTCAACCTTATTATCAGCACCAATCACCATGGCGACGGCCTGGCCCTTGGTATTACGGGTTATCGCCGACTGTGGTACCAAGATAGCCTTAGGATCTGTGCCCGCATTGAGCACGGCACGAACATACATACCAGGAAGCAAAACACCATCTGGATTAGGGAATTCAGCTCTTAACGTCACAGAACCGGTATTCTCATCCACGCTGACTTCGGCGAATCTAAGAGACCCCATATGCTCATATACTGTGCCATCTTCTAAGATCAGACGCACATCGGCGTTATCGGCCGCCTGCAACTGGCCCTGCTTAAGCTTGGCTTTTAAACGCAATAACTGGGCGCTTGACTGGGCGATATCCACATTGATGGGATCCAACTGCTGGATCGTCGCCAGTGCAGCACTCTGATTGGCTGTCACTAGGGCACCAGCGGTCACCGATGACTTACCGATACGGCCAGAGATAGGCGCCTTCACCTGAGTGTATTCCAGGTTGATCTTAGCGGTATTGATAGCCGCTTTAGCCACAGTCACATTAGCCTGAGCTTCTTTATAAAGAGCATCGGCTTCATCAAAATCTTGCTGGCTAATGGCATCTGTCTTAATCAATGCCTTGTATCTAGCAGCCTTAGCCTTAGCCGATACTAAACCGGCATTGGCTCTCGCCAGATCCGCCTCGGCACTAACCAAAGCAGCCCTGTATGTAGAAGAGTCGATTTGATAGAGCGACTGACCTTCGGTCACCTCTCCCCCTTCAACAAAGCCACGCTCGGTAATGATACCTGTGACCTGGGGGCGTACTTCCGCTTCAAGAAACGCTTTGCTGCGACCCGGTAGTTCCACTTGAATAGCCTGAGGTTGCTCAACAACCTTTACCACGCCAACTTCCATACTCTGAGGGGCTGCAGCAGACTGACCTTGGTTCTCGTCTTGGCCACAACCTGTTATCCATAACGCCACACTAACTAACGAGGCAATTTTCACTATTTGCCGCATGAGAACTCCTAATCAAAGCCGCAACAAAAAACACCCATGCACAAATGAGTGCTATGGGGTTGTCTTGTATAAGCAAGTTTATAAAATAGATCGAGATGACTATTTATCTCATACCTTGCTGGGGGCAACAAGAACTTAAGGGTGTAGATATTGTAAGTTAATGCAAATTTTTATTTTTAATCACGTCACATTGTAAAAACATAGTTAAATATGGCGCATTATTCCGCCGTTTTAGTGTTTTTTGTGTCTACCTTGTGATCTACCTCCCTCTTGGATGATGAAAAGCAACACCAAAATATATATGGCGTTTAGCCTTATATATTCATACTTTTTCACATCTTTATTTCATCAGTTCATCTGCTGCGATAAGGCCGTTCACAACTTCTCCTTATAGTCGACTCATCGGCCAAATAACCCGCTAGATGAGATAATGATGATGAAGACTTTAACCCAGATAAAATACTCGCTTCTCCTTGGCAGCCTACTGGTATCTGCTGGCATTATGGCGACGCCACAAGACTCCCAAGTATTGGGCGGCAAGGTAACCGGCAAGCTGACGTTCGCTTCAGACTATGTCTTTCGTGGTGAATCAGAAACCATGGACGGCGATGTCCCTGTTGTACAAGGTACCTTAGGCTGGGGTAACGATAAGGGATGGTATGGCGGCGTGTACGCCTCAAATATCAAGTTTGCCGATCCCAACCTCGAAATAGTCACGGCTCCTTATATTGGTAAGGCGGGCACCTTCGGCGACTCAGGTATTACCTATGATGTCATGCTCTTCTCCTACCTCTACCCAGGCGCCTCCTACTCCAACTACACAGAATTATGGCTTAAGGTCGGTAAGCAGTTCGGCCGAACCAACCTACAACTGGAAGTGACGCCCACCGTCGATGACTGGTTTGGTGTCGATGGCTGGCAAGGGGTCAACTACGCCATCCACCCAAGTTACCAGTTCGACAATGGCATTAACCTCTCGGCGAGTGTCGGCTATCAGGATTTAGACGGTAACGGCGCCGAAGGCTGGGGACATTGGAACCTAGGTGTCAGCAAAACGTTTGCCGGCCTGAGTTTCGATCTTAGATACCACGGCAGTACGGTAGATGAGAGCCATAAAGTCTACGGCACACAAACCAAGATTTTTGATGACCGAGTAGTCATCGGCGTTAGTAAGAGCTTTTAGTCACAGTAATTTAGTTTCCATCTCTGCACGTTTTGCCAGCCCCTAAAAAGGCTGGCTTTTTTTGCACATGGATGGACAGAGAGGGCATTTCCTTTATCCAAGAATATCAGTGCACATGGAGTAATATAGCTAAATACGGTTATCACCCACACCACAGGCAAGAATACGACTGATCTCGGCCAGCGAGCGGCCCGATTGCGCTTGCCACTCATTGAAGACCGCCTGCACCTGTTCTAATCCCCGCTTAGAGGTAAATCCATAGTCGATAAGCTTATGGGCCTGAAAATACCCTTTAACATCCTCGCTCAGAAGAAAGGTATCTTTGCCTATGGTACGTAAAAAATAGGGGCCGGTATTTCCCCCTAGGCGACAACCTAAACGTTTCAGTTCACTCCACAAGCCTATGATATTGTCACAGGGCCAATCGGCGATGTACTTGGCAAAGCTACCATGAGCCAGCTTAATCTCATGGATCATCAAGGCATTATCATAAATCGCCATGGTCTTTTTCAGGTGTCGAATCAAGCTGGGGTCACTGGCGCGCTGCTGAATCTGCTCGGGTGACAGCATTAAGATTTTATGAGGTTCGAAACCGAAAAACGCCTCTTCATAGGCAGGCCACTTGTTCTCAACAATGCGCCACACAAACCCAGACTGAAACACCTTCTTGCTAAGCTCAGATAAGAGTTCGGCATCTGAATATTGAGCAATCTGAGATTGCGTTATAACCTCAGGCAGCCGCTCGGCCAGTCCCTGCTCTCCTCCCTTGCGCTCACAAGCACGCTGGTAGAGGCTATCGAAAGTTTCTTGTCGCGCCATTTTTACTGCTTTTCCTTATTAGCTAGATATTCTCCGATACGCACCCTGCCGCCACTAAGATCAGCCTGATTGGCTCAATTGGTTTACAAGCAAGGCAAATAACTCAGGTTATCGGATGTTTTTACAACTATAGTAAACAATAACCCCTATTTATGGCGAAAATTCGCCTTGGCAGAGAGGTTTCCATGGATGCAGCTCAACTCTATCGCATGCTCGTCTTCGCCAGCGTCGTAGAACAGGGATCGCTGACACGAGCGGCAGATTCACTCAACATCAGCCGTTCCATGGTCAGCCAACATCTCAAGCGGTTAGAAGATCGCTGTCAGTATAGCCTGTTACACCGTACCACTCGGCGAATCGCACTGACTCAGGAGGGCGAAGCCTTTTATCACTACTGCGCCGAGTTGCTCAAACTCGCCAAGCAGGCTGAAGCTTCTATTATTCCCGCTAACGACCAACTGCAAGGCAGCGTCACTCTCACCGTACCTGAATCGCTTGGTGAACAGATTATCGCGCCAATCCTCAAGGCATACCACCAGCGTTACCCTCAGGTGCACCTGTCTCTATTACTCCAAGATAGCCAGCTTGATCTGGCGGAACATCAGATAGATATCGCCATTCAAATCGGCAAGAGCAATGGTGCAGAAACCAGGGCAACTAAGCTGACCCAGTATCACGAACGCTTAGTCGCGAGCCCTGATTATATTTCACGTCACGGCGCCCCCTTACACCCGGACAACCTGGCCCACCATCAATGGATCTTGCTGTCCAATAATCAATTGCCCAAACACTGCCAATTTGAAAATAGCGATGGCGACAGTTTCAAACTGCAACTCACCCCTTTTATCAACTGCAATAGCTTACAGGGAAGTCTAAGCCTGGCATGCCAAGGGCTGGGGCTGACACTCTTGCCCGACCCAGTGATTAAACCCTACTTAGCCAATGGGGATCTAGTGCAGCTCTTACCCGACTACCATATAGGATGTGCCGCGCTCTATCTGGTTCACCCCTATGCAGAGGTGATCCCCCCCAGAGTCATGGCTATGATTAGCTTGCTTAGCGAGCGACTGACAACAGCTGAAGAGCTTTAAACAGCGATAAAAAGCAGGCCAGATAATGGATTTCGAACTACCATTAACTTATTGGTTCTGGGCAAATGGGAGGTGCATTTGATGGAACTGTTTTACCATCCCTTGTCACGATATTCCCAAAAAGTCTTGATTGCCCTCTACGAGAAACAAGCCAATTTTTATCCTAGGGTGATCGAACTCAGCGATCCCTTCTCGCGTAATGAATTTAAGCAGCAATTTCCCTTGGGTAAGCTACCACTGCTCAAGACTCGCACCGGAGAGTTATTACCCGAATCCAGCATCATCATAGACTACATAGATCATGAGTTTGCCACAGGCACTCAACTACTTCCCCAGAGTTATGCCGAGCGACTTCAGGTGCGTCTATATGATCGCATCATAGACAACGACTTAAATAATCAACTCTATCTATTGGAGCAAATTGATGCGCGGAAAGAGGAAAACCCGATAAAGGTGAAGCAGTTAGAAAAAGATATCGCTCACTTGCTAAGCGAGCTGAACAACAAATTAATGGAACATCACTGGCTCTGCGGTGACGCTTTCACCATGGCAGATTGCGCCTTGATCCCCTGCCTGATCCATGCCAAACATCGCTTTAAACTCTACCAGTTCGATCCCTTAGACAGATACCTGAATCAAGCCCATATTCGGGGAGCCTGGATTCAAGTGCAAGAGGAGATAGACCTAATACAGGCCGCAGTGCAGGCCGGCTTCCGCCCCATTCCCTAGGGTCAGCTAACCTTTACCATTTGTTTCTTAGCCAGTTTGAAATCGATCTGTATAGGCAGAGTTGACACTGTCATCTAACCAAGCCAGAGATATCAAAGAAGAGATAAACAACATACGCAGACCAAAGGGTTAACCTCAACCTGTACTACTTAATATGACAAGCATCCAGCTTTTCAGCGTCAGTCCAACCAAGCAGTAAAAAATCGTTCCTAACGATCTCTTACTGCTCACCATTTATATCGTCAAATTAGGTAGCATGGCTCGCGCCGCGAACAAAACCCGTTTAGCTTGAACAGAAATCAAACCTGAAAGATAAACTGTTCCTAAGCAAGGTTTCTCTCTTTTTTAAGCGTGAGGAAGGCCTTCCATTTCTCCACTTCCGGCGGCAGGCTGGGCGCTGGACCGTCAAACCCCGCCTCTTTCAACATCTCTTCAATAGGCACCTGTTTGCGGTTATTCACAAAGACTCCGCGAACATGCACTATGCAGTGCAGCGTACCTTCACTGACAAAGCGCTGCTCCACATAGAAATATTTCTCATCCCAGCCCACGACTTTGCTCTCGATATCGAAGCGGCGCAAAGGTTTGATGTCTCGTATATAGGTAAATTCGGCGGCGTTAACGATCGGCAACCACTTAAGCTTCAAAAAACGCTTAAGCAATCCCATCTCGGCAAGCATATAGGTGCGCGCTAGATCCATCAGCGCAGGATAACGAGAATTGGTCAGGTGAAAGTTAATGTCACAATCCAACGGTAAGGCACGATAACTGATCTTGCTCGTTCCCAAAAAATCGATACGACCACAGTGACGCACACGCCAAAACATCAACCAAAACAAACGAAAATAAAGATTCATCTCACTCTGCCCCCAAAAATGAAGGCAAAAAGGCTAACAGAGGTCAGACCAGGAGACAAGCAAGATCGTACAGAGGTGGTAAACCACCTCTGACGCTATCAATCCTATTTGGCTTTCAGAGTCAGTAGATGTTCGGCGTACACCTTGACGTCATCCCAGTCAGTGTAATCGATAACGGCTTTCGGATCGGTCGGGCCGTCGGTGATCTTCATGATCAGCTGAATCATCCATCTGTCATACCAACGCCAGGAGGGATAATCCACCTTACCGGCAATCACCTTAACGTCATTGGGTTTCCAGGGTGAGAGTTCGATAAACTTCTGCAGATACTTGTTGTTCTCTGGCACTCGCTTCTCAGGATTGCGCGCGACTACGTTTACACTAAAGAAACTGTTGGGCTTGGCCGCCAATTCAGCCTGATAACGGGTAGCAAATTCAAACACAGACTTATGATAACTACCGTAAAGTACACAGGCCCCTAGAGCCACGTAGTCATACTTACCCCAATCAATACTGTCGAACTCGCCAATACGCAGGGCATCACAGCTGTGGCCTAACCCACTCAAGTGCGTCGCCATCGCCTGGGCTATCTTGGCCGTATGACCACCGCGAGAATAGTAAACAATTAGTACTGAAGCCATAAACGACTCATCTGTATCGGAAAAGATAACCACATTGTTGCAGTAAAGTGCCGCAGAAACATCAAATTGGATCACAATTTAGTTAAGGATTTTGTGAAATACACCACCAATTAGATATTTTACTCAAGGTAAAATAGACGCAAAATATAGAGCAATTCACATAAGACACGAGTCGGCGTAGGTTTGAGTTATCAATCCGTGCTAAGTATCATTGCTTCCACTTCCTAATTCAATTAGAATTATCTAATTAAAAGAGTACAAGAGAGTTGCCGTATGCAAAAAGATATTGATGTAAATGCAATGGTCACCAATGCTCAAAGCGCAGCAAAATGGCTTAAAGCGATAGCAAATCCATATAGATTGATGATCTTATGCCAGCTGCTCGATAATGAACTTAGCGTTACTCAGCTAAATGAAAACGTGCCCTTGAGCCAGTCTGCACTGTCACAACACCTGGCGGTATTGCGCGCCGAAGATCTGGTCGCCACTCGTAAGAGTTCACAGATCGTCTACTACACCCTGAAGAACGAGCAAGTCACCGAGGTGATTTCGATTCTCTACAAGCGCTACTGCGCATAGCCCTAGCGAAATAGAAAGCCTTTAACGCTCGCTAAAGGCTTTCGCAAATTCCCGCACCTTGTCCCAATCGGTAAACTCGAAGGTACCTGAAGTATCTGTCGGGCCTTTAGTGATCCACATGATAAAACGGATCATAAACTTATCGAAGAAGCGATATTTGGGGTAATCGATCTTGCCAGCAAACACCCCAAGTTGCTGCGGCTGCCATAATGACAGCTGCAAAAATTTCTTCATATAAGGGTTGGTTTCTGGCGTGTTTTTCTCTGGCTTCCTGGCCACCACATTCACAGTAAAGAAGGCGTTCTTCTTACTGTTAAGCACAGCTCTGTGACGATTCACATACTGGAACAGTTCAGGTCTGTGTTTACCATAACGTATACTGGCCCCTATGATGACCTTATCAAAATAGGAAAGGTTAACCGACTGCGCCTCTTCCAGGCTGACCATGGTTACCAGTTGAGTATCAGACTTGCACTGCTCGGCAATCTGATCACAGATGGCTTTCGTCTGACCATCTACGGTCGAATATATAATTAGGGTACGACTCATTAATTCTTCCAAAAAGTCGGCGTAAACAACACCAATAAGGTAAACACTTCCAGCCGCCCGAATAGCATGGCCACCACCAGCACCCACTTCTCACCATCACCGATACTGGCATAGTTGCTGGCCACCTCGCCGAGCCCTGGCCCCAGGTTATTCAAACAGGCCGCCGTGGCACTAAAAGCCGTAATATTATCCATGCCCAGCGCCATCAGGATCAACATACAAACCACAAAAACGAGGGCATAAGCAGAGAAGAACCCCCACACGGCATCGATAACCCTATCGGGCAAGGCCTTGCCACTAATACGTATCGAGAACATGCCTCTTGGGTGCACCAGGCGTTTCAGTTCACGGGAGCCCTGTAACAAGAGTAAGATCATCCGCATCACCTTGATGCCACCCGCAGTTGAACCGCCACACCCCCCAATGAAACTTGAGAAGATCAATAACATGGGCAGAAATAGCGGCCACATATGAAAGCTTTCTGTGCCAAAACCGGCAGTGGTAGAGATAGAAACCGCCTGGAACAGGGCAAAGTCAAATGTCTCCTCGGCGCTGTCATAAATACCGGACTGATAAAGAGTGCCAAAACAGATCAGCGTCAGCGCCAGCTGAATCACAATCAAGGCCTTAAATTCGGCGTCTCGAAAATAAACCTTAAGATTAATGCCCCGGCGGGTAAAGGCGGCAAAGTGCAGGCTGAAATTCAGCGCCGCGATCAACAAGAACACCACACACACCATGTTGATCGCCGTGCTATCAAAGTAGCCCATGCTGGCATCATGGGTCGAGAAACCGCCGATGGCAATGGTCGAAAAAGAGTGACAGATGGCATCAAACACATCCATACCCGCAATCCAATAGGCAAAGGCGCAGGCGATGGTCAACGCAAGATAGATGTACCAAAGCGCCTTAGCGGTCTCGGCGATCCGCGGCGTCATCTTACTGTCTTTTACAGGCCCAGGGATCTCCGCTCTATAGAGCTGCATCCCGCCAATCCCGAGTACTGGCAAGATCGCCACCGCCAATACAATGATCCCCATGCCACCGAGCCACTGAAGTAGATGGCGGTAGAAGAGAATTGCCTTAGGTAAACTGTCCAGGCCAACTAAAACCGTTGCCCCTGTGGTGGTTAATGCGGAAAACGATTCGAAAAAGCTATCTGTTAACGAGAGATCGGGTTGGCTGGAAAAGATAAAAGGCACGGCACCTATAGATCCCAGTACGCCCCAGAAAAGCACCACCAACAAAAAGCCTTCTCGGGTCCGCAGATCTTTCTTGTGGCGACGATTGGGATACCAGAACACAAAGCCAAGTAACAAGCTAAGAACAAAGGCTTGAAGAAAGGCGGTACCGCCGCCATCTTTGTAGATCACGGCAACCAGCGCTGGCGGCAGAAGCGACAAAGAAAACAACCCCATCAAGAGGCCTGTAATTCTTATAATGGTTCTATATTGCATTAGGGCGTTTTTATTATTCCGTTAGCGATGACGCACTTGCGCATTCTCGCATAGTTTAACCACGCTGTTGTATAAAATTTATTTGGTCCGTATCGCCAAAAGGAAAATATTTACCGAAAGCCTTGCACTAGACCAGCGCTAATCGGCGAAATCCGCCTCTAATCGGCCCTGACTTAACGTCGCCAGCTCACGATTGAATCGTGCCTGCATCGCTTTTGGCATTTCAAAGGTCAATGTCACCTTATCGGTAAACACTTTATCACTCACCTCAGCCTCACACAGTTGCAGAAAATGTTCTACATCTTTGAGTTGGTGATAGTCACATACGAGGCGACCCGGATAGCGGATCAGCTTAACCTCAGTTTGCAGCTGAGTCAGCCCCTGTTTTATCCCCGAGCTATAGGCCCGTACTAAGCCGCCCACTCCCAACTTAGTGCCACCAAAATAGCGTACAACGATAGCACCAATCTCTCCCATGTGAGCCCCTTGCAGCGTGGCCAACATGGGACGCCCAGCACTACCTGAGGGCTCGCCATCATCACTGCTGCCCATGGCCACGTTATTGTCAGGCGCACCTGCGATAAAAGCATAGCAATAGTGATTTGCTCCAGGGTATAGCGCCTTGATGTTAGTGAGTGCACACTTCAGCGATTCTTCCGATGGACAGTGAAATAGAAAAGAGATAAAGCGGCTATGCTTTATCTCTTCTTCTATGGTGATCGGCTCGGCCGGAATAGGATAACTCTCGCTCAACAACCCTTACCTTTTATCCTTGCAGACCCAGATCGCGAGTCATATTTTCATTGTGATCGCTATGAACAATCACGTTGTCTTCGATACGTATACCGCCAAATGGACGTATCAGATCGACCGTTTGCCAGTTAATCAGATTACCGCGGCCATCCTGTCTTAACTCGTTAAGCAGGCTGTCAATGATGTAAAGTCCAGGCTCTATGGTCAGCACTTGGTTGGCCGCCAAGGTTCTGGTACAACGCAGAAACGGATGAGCCTCAGGTGGGGCAATATGAGTACCGCGCTCATCATGCAAGAAGCCACCCATATCATGCACCTGCAAGCCCAGCATATGCCCGAGTCCATGGGGGAAGAAGGCGCTGGTAACCCCCTGCTCTATCAAGGCTTGCTTTTCACCGTTAGCCAGCTTGAAATCGAGAAGTAACTGCGCCAGTTTATCGTGGGTAGCCAAGTGAAGATCCACATATTTCACGCCAGGGCGCATCATATCTATGATGGCCAACTGCAGCTTATCCATGGCGGCAATCAGATCACCAAACAGGTTTTTCTCAAAAGCATAGGTACGGGTAATGTCCGAGGCATAGCCATGGAAACTCCCACCGGCATCAATTAGAAATGACAGTCGCTGCTTAGGCGACTGATGCTCGAGCGCCGTATAATGCAATATGGCTGCATTTTGGTTTAAGGCGATAATATTGCCGTAGGGCACATCATTCTCACCCATATCAGTCGCCGCCAGATAGGCCCGCTGGATCTCAAACTCACTACCGCCGCCATAGAAAGCATCTTTTGCCGCTACATGACCACGCACGCCAATCTCACTCGCGCGGCGCATACAAGCCAGCTCATACTGTGTCTTTGTGGCTCTGTGATAGTGAAGATAACTCATCACCGACTCTGGATTGCGGGAGGTAAAACCGAGCACCTCGGCAACATCCAAATGCTCACCTATGTAGCCCCAATCCTGAATATTGTCTGGCAGCAACTCGGCCACTTTATCGGCCTTGGTCAGCAGCTTAATCTCTACCTCTGAGGTCCAAAAAGCATCGGGAAAATCGGCAACCTTGTGCCAAAAGTCCACTGGACGATAAAAGATCAGTTGTGGCTTATCGCGACCATTAACCACCAACCAGCAGTGGGGGTTATCGATAACAGGAAGCCAGGCCTTGAAATGCGGATTGACCTTGAAAGGGTAATCCAGATCATCGAGAAACTGACGATGGGGCTGCCCTGAATGTATCACTAAGCCAGCTAGCTGCTCTCTTGCGGTGATCTCGGCAACGCGTCGATTTAGCTCGGCGATATGGGCGGGATAGAGGGGGGCTAAGTTTTCCATATTAGGCTTCCTGTTATTCTTCTGCGGCACCTTTTTAGCTAAAAAGGACCTGTTTTTAGCACAGAGACTATGATCTAGTGAGTCTAACATAAAGGGCAAAAATCCCCCTAACGGAACAAAATTAAACAAGTGTTTAAATTGGGTGTTGAAATTTAGTTGATTTAGACGCACACTGAGCAGCAACTGGTCAAATGATGGCCTGCTGTAAGATAGAGATTATACCTACAAGATAAAAACCCAATAGTAGGTGGCGCTCTTTAAGCAATAAGGAAGCAAGCAATGATCTACCAAAGTCCTACGATTCAAGTGGAATTACTTGAAGACAATATCGCTCGGCTCTGTTTTAACGCCGAGGGCTCAGTCAACAAGTTTGATAGAGAAACCCTCAATGCGCTAAGCGACGCACTCGATGCCCTAAAGCAAACCCAAGAGGTCAAAGGGCTGATGCTCACCTCGGGTAAAGACGCCTTCATCGTAGGCGCCGATATCACAGAGTTCTTAGGACTTTTTGCACAGGAAGACAGTGTGCTACTTGGCTGGCTCGAAGATGCCAACAAGGTATTCAATAAATTAGAAGATCTGCCGTTCCCAACTATCTCGGCTATCAAAGGCTTTGCCCTGGGCGGCGGCTGCGAAACTATCCTAGCAACCGACCTACGTATCGCAGATACAACGGCTCGAATCGGTCTGCCTGAGACCAAACTAGGCATCATCCCAGGTTTTGGCGGTACCGTGCGTCTGCCTCGTCTAATCGGTGCCGACAACGCCCTGGAGTGGATCACCACAGGTAAAGATCAACGCCCTGAGTCAGCCCTTAAGGTTGGCGCCATCGACGCGGTTGTCGCCCCTGAAGCACTGGAAAGTGCAGCACTGCAGATGCTACATGATGCCATCAACGAGAAGATCGATTGGCAAGCTCGTCGCCAGCGCAAGCTGTCACCGCTTACGCTGCCGAAACTGGAAGCCATGATGTCTTTTGCTACCGCCAAAGGCATGGTATTCAAAGTCGCTGGCAAACATTATCCCGCGCCTATGGCGGCTGTGGATGTTATCGAAAAGGCGGCCACCAGTGAACGCGCCCAGGCGCTGCAGGTTGAGCATCAAGCCTTTATCAAGCTCGCCAAGACAGATGTGGCCAAGGCACTTATCGGTATCTTCTTAAACGACCAGCTGGTTAAAGGTAAGGCGAAGAAGGCAGCTAAACAAGCACAGGCGGTAAACTCGGCAGCAGTGTTGGGTGCAGGCATTATGGGTGGCGGCATCGCCTATCAAAGTGCGAGCAAAGGCACCCCCATTGTGATGAAAGACATTAATCAGGCCGCGTTAGATCTTGGTCTGGGCGAAGCCGCTAAACTGCTTACGGCGCAGATCAACCGTGGTCGCTCTACCCCTGCTAAAATGGCGGGCGTGCTAAACAATATTACAGCGACACTGGATTATAACGCGCTTAAACAGGCCGACGTTGTCGTTGAAGCCGTGGTTGAACACCCTAAAGTAAAATCAAGCGTATTGGCCGAAGTAGAACAAGTCGTGGGCGAAGATGCCATCATCACTTCGAACACCTCGACCATCTCCATCAACCTACTGGCTAAGAGCCTGCAAAAGCCCGAGCGCTTCTGTGGTATGCACTTCTTCAACCCGGTCCATAAAATGCCGCTGGTTGAGGTAATTCGCGGTGAGCATAGCTCAGATGAAACCATCGCCTCTGTGGTCGCTTACGCCGCCAAGATGGGTAAGACGCCTATCGTGGTCAACGATTGCCCAGGTTTCTTCGTCAACCGAGTGCTCTTCCCCTACTTCGCCGGCTTCAGTGGCCTGCTAGAGGATGGCGCTGATTTCACAGCCATCGACAAGGTAATGGAGAAACAGTTCGGCTGGCCAATGGGCCCAGCTTATCTGCTGGATGTGGTTGGTCTGGACACAGGTCACCATGCACAAGCTGTGATGGCCGAAGGTTTCCCTGACAGAATGGCCAAACAGGGTAAAGATGCTATCGACGTGATGTTCGAAGCAGAGCGATTCGGTCAAAAGAATAGCAAAGGCTTTTATCAATACTCAGTCGATCGCCGCGGTAAGCCAAAGAAAGACGTTGATCCTCTAAGCTATGAATTGCTGGGCAACGCCTTTGGTGAGCGGAAAGAATTTAGCAGTGATGAGATCATCGCACGCACCATGATCCCTATGATCATCGAAACGGTTCGTTGTCTGGAAGAAGGTATTATCGCCTCGCCGGCCGAAGCCGACATGGGACTGGTTTACGGACTCGGTTTCCCTCCATTTAGAGGAGGTGTGTTCCGCTATCTAGACACCTTAGGTGTTGCCAACTTTGTCGCCCTAGCAGACAAGTACGCCCACCTAGGCGGCCTGTATCAGGTGACAGACAAGATGCGTGAACTGGCTGCCAACAACGGCAGTTACTACCCAGCCTAATCACCCGGAAGGAATAGAATAATGAAACAAGCAGTTATTGTAGATTGCATCCGTACTCCCATGGGCCGCTCTAAAGCGGGAGTATTTAGAAATGTACGCGCAGAGACATTGTCTGCCGAGCTGATGAAGGCCCTATTGGTGCGTAACCCTCAGCTCGATCCCAACACCATAGAAGACGTTATCTGGGGCTGTGTACAACAGACGCTGGAACAGGGCTTCAACATTGCACGTAACTCAGCGCTACTGGCGGGTATACCTAAGCAAGCCGGCGCTGTCACGGTAAACCGCCTGTGTGGTTCTTCGATGGAAGCCATCCATCAGGCGGCTCGCGCCATCATGACAGGCATGGGCGATACCTTTATTGTTGGCGGTGTCGAGCATATGGGGCACGTCCCTATGAATCATGGTGTCGACTTCCACCCAGGCCTGGCCAACAATGTCGCCAAAGCCTCGGGCATGATGGGACTCACCGCCGAGATGCTGGGCAAGATGCATGGCATCACGCGTCAGCAGCAAGATGAATTTGCCGTACGCTCGCACCAACGCGCCCACGCGGCAACTCTCGAAGGACGCTTCGCCAACGAGATCCATGCTATCGAAGGTCATGACGCCAACGGCGCGCTGATCAAGGTGATGCACGATGAAGTGATTCGTCCAGAAACCTCGCTAGAGTCTCTAGCGGCACTACGCCCTGTCTTCGACCCAGCCAACGGCACAGTCACCGCAGGCACCTCTTCGGCACTGTCTGACGGCGCATCTGCCATGTTAGTGATGGAAGAAGAAAAGGCCAAGGCCTTAGGTCTGCCGATTCGCGCCCGTATTCGCTCCATGGCCGTAGCTGGTTGTGATGCCGCCATTATGGGCTATGGCCCGGTTCCGGCGACTCAAAAGGCACTGCAACGTGCAGGCCTCACCATTGCAGATATGGATGTTATCGAGCTAAACGAAGCCTTCGCCGCGCAGTCACTGCCTTGCGTAAAAGATCTTGGCCTGATGGATCTGGTTGACGAGAAAGTGAACCTCAATGGTGGCGCCATCGCGCTGGGCCACCCACTGGGTTGTTCAGGCGCACGTATCTCGACCACACTGATCAATCTGATGGAAAGCAAAGATGCGAGCCTAGGTCTGGCAACTATGTGTATCGGTCTTGGCCAAGGTATCGCGACGGTATTTGAACGCGTTTAACGCTTCCCTTACCTTTTTAGCGTTAAAAATGGAGCGGCTCTGTCGCTCCATTTTTTTGTTTCACGTGAAACCACAAACCGAAAGCATTACCTATCCCCCTGTATACCTTTATCTTAATTCCCACTGCTGTATTATCGACTAGAGTTAACCCGGTTAAGGCAAAATGAGCAGTGAAGATCATAAAGCTGATAGAGCAACCAGAGGCGATCGAACAACTCGCCTACTGGTATCATAGTGAGTGGGGACACTTGGGCTGCAATCGAACCCAGTCCGAACTGGTTCATAGCCTGGGCCAATACTTGCAATATCAGGGGATTCCACAGCTTTGGCTCGCGCAGGATGAAAACCAACCCATTGGAGCCATACAATTAAGATACCAAGAGAACAGCAACTATCCCTCTGATAGCGTCTGGCTAGGAGGCATCTATGTGGTGGAGCAACACAGAGGAAAAGGAGTGGCGACCAAGCTGGTCCGCGAGGCACAAGACTATGCAGCCAGCCTTAACGTTAAGACACTCTACCTACAAACCGAAGCG
This sequence comes from Shewanella marisflavi, assembly GCF_002215585.1. Lineage (NCBI taxonomy): Bacteria > Pseudomonadati > Pseudomonadota > Gammaproteobacteria > Alteromonadales > Shewanellaceae > Shewanella > Shewanella marisflavi. Next base: position 20,269 of record NZ_CP022272.1, on the reverse strand, counting down.
AAAAACCTCGCCCTCTATCACAACCTAGGCTGGCAAATTGTCGCTACACTAAGCTACTGTGACCTCACAATTAATGTAATGGCCAAAAACCTGTAAAGAGAGCTCCATGACACCCGCTACCAAAACGTTAGACAAGGCTAAAATAGCCTACAAAATAAATGAATATCAACATGATGCCAGTGCAAGCGCCTATGGTCTCGAAGCGGCAGAGAAACTTAATTTACCCACAGATCAAGTCTTTAAAACCTTAGTAGCCGAGCTCGATAGTGGCGCTCTCGTTGTGGCCATCATCCCTGTCGATAAAAAGCTAAATATGAAACAGCTGGCCAAGGCCGCAAAGGCAAAAAAAGCGGCTATGGCAGCTCCGGACAAGGTGCAACGTTCTACAGGTTATGTTCTCGGCGGCGTCAGCCCTATCGGTCAAAAAAAACGCCTAGCCACCTTTATCCATGCCAGCGCAGAAACTCTAGAATCCATTTACGTCAGTGGCGGCCGTCGCGGCTTAGATATCCAACTCTCGCCCCAAGATCTACAAGCTTTAACTTATGCAACAATGGTAGATTTGACATAGACAAGGAAACAACTTCATCGAACGTTAAGTTAGCTATACTATAAAAACTTAAGTGCAATTTAAAATTATTGATAGATACATTCATAGCAAATGGAGTTGGAATGAATCAAACTAATCAAACTCTTTTTGAACAGATGCGGATTACCGAACTAGAAATAGAGTTTCGTAAATCACTTTTTCTTCTTACAACACAAGATACCAAACTATTAGCGTCTTGCCGGCCAACTATTCAGTTATATATCAATGATATTGTCGAAGAGTTTTACTCGATGCAAACTGATGTGTCTGAGATAGCGCTATTAATTGGTGACTCAGACACTTTAGAGCGTCTGCGGGCTGCACAAAAGCGATATGTACAAGATTTATTTCTAGGGGAATACGATCTCGAATATGTTAATAATCGATTGAGAATAGGCCTAGTCCATAAGCGTATCGGAGTTGAACCAAAGCTCTATCTATCCGCAGTACATACCCTTAAAAATTTAATTAATAAGAATATAAATAAGGCCTTTAAAAAGGATCCGGCTAAAGCTGAAGCCGTTATACTCGCTCTCGATAAATTAATCCTCTTCGACGTTAGCCTGGTTTTCGACACTTACATCAGAAGCCTAGTATCAGAAATAGAAACGGCAAAACAAAAAGCTGAGACATATGCCAACAACATGGAGACAAAAGTAAAAGAGCGAACCCAACAACTTGAAGAATTATCACGTACAGACCCGCTTACAGGATTACTAAACGTACGTCATCTAAACGAGATAGTAACCAGAATTCTTAGAGCAGCACAGCGTCGATTAGAGCCCGTTAGTATCTGCTATATTGATATCAATGATTTCAAAAAGATAAACGACACTCAAGGACATCAGGCTGGCGATAATATTCTGCAAAATATTGCCAAAATTATTGCAAGCGCGGTACGAGGAGAAGATTGTTGCTTCCGCTACGGTGGAGATGAGTTTTGTATTGTATTACCAAACTGTAATGCAACAGACGTTCAAAGTGAATTTATAATCAGGTTAGAAAAAAAACTTAAACAAGAGTTGGTTCCTGTGACGCTCAGTTATGGGATCGTAGATACTGGCCCACAACACTATATGGAAGCCAGCGAAATAATTAACCTTGCAGACAGCAAAATGTATCAACATAAACGAAACTTGAAATCTATACCGACAAGTACAGACAAAAAGAACCTCGTGAAATTGGATTCAATAAAACGTTAATCCAATGTTCCACGTGAAACACTCCGCTATGATTTATCCCAATCAGTAATAGCTCACAAAATTCTGAACGCAACTTGGCACAACGGTGTGGCTAGCGTAATATTAGTCCCTTCTGTTTAACCAGGTCTCACACCAGTTAAGGTTTATGATATGAGCGATCCCTTTGCACAAGCACAACACCAACTCGATGCCCTTGGGTTGCGTTGTCCAGAGCCTGTCATGATGGTGAGAAAGTCTGTCCGTAAGATGAGCGAGGGCGAAACCTTGTTAATCATCGCTGACGACCCGGCCACCACAAGGGACATCCCAAGCTTCTGCGAATTTATGGACCACACCCTGATTGCGAGCCAGACCGAATCGACGCCCTATCGCTATCTGATCAAAAAAGGGCTCTGATCCGCTAACCTTAACAGCTAACCACTCTTCTATCCCCTTCGCAGACACTCGGCAGTGACTTACATACAGTGTTTGCCATAGGCTTAGCCAATACCCAGATTAGTCCCACCGATAGCGCTTGCCAGCAGTTTGAGTCGCAGTTTACACTGAGAGTCGGCTTTCAAAAGGATTGAGATAAGATGGCAAGTTTACAAGGCATTAGCTACAAGGTTGTAAAGGGTGGTCCAATGCTTGAAACCTCGGCGGCATTAGTGACTACAAGTACAGGAGTCGCACAGGACGTTTTTGGTAAACCAGGCAAACGGCAGGTCACCCTGCTTTCATCCCTCCAGTGGATGCAGGCCTGCAATGACTTAGGTGTCGATCTCCACTGGACAGCCCGCAGAGCCAATCTACTCATAGATGGCATCAATTTCGGTCCACAAGACAAGGGGAAAATCATCCAGATCGGCGCGTTGCAGCTAGAGATCACTGGCGAGACAGATCCCTGTAAGAAGATGGAAAAAGTCAGCCAAGGATTAGAAGCAGCCTTACGCCCAGACTGGCGTGGCGGCGTAACCTGCCGCGTTCTCAATGATGCCGAAATAAGTATCGGTGATACCGTCACCCTCTAGCATTCAGTGCAATAAAGCCCTTTCTGCCGGCAGCCTTTCTTGGGCTGCCTAGCTCCCTCTTTACGCTCACCACGATCCGCGATTACTGTCATTACATTCACTAAATGTCACAGAATTTAGGTTTTACTGTTATCAAATTTATGCGATAACTAACGCTGATTGTATACACTCCCCTCTGTATTCGTGTTAAGCACCCAACTAAGGATAATAATGAACTGGGAACTCCTATGCTAAAACAAAAAATCACACCTCTATGCGCGGCAATCGTTCTAAGCTTTTCGCTACCGAGCTGGGCCACTGAAACTGATACCCCAAGCTGGCAAGTCAATGTTCCGGCAAATGCGCCGTTAGAGCAGGTGAAAATTGATGTCACCGAAGGTACCTGGATGAACGTCAGTGTCAGTCCAGACGGCAAACATATAGTGTTCGACCTCTTAGGCGATATCTATCAGATGCCTATCGAAGGGGGCGAAGCCAAACCCTTAGCCCAAGGCATCGCCTGGCAGATGCAACCCGTCTACAGTCCAGATGGTAAATATATCGCTTTTACGTCAGATGAAGATGGCGGAGACAATATCTGGGTGATGAATGCCGATGGCAGCAACCCTCGCCCTGTCACCAAAGAAACCTTCCGCCTGCTAAACAGCCCAGCGTGGAGCCCAGACTCTCAATACCTTATCGGTCGTAAACACTTCACCGGCAGTCGTAGTCTGGGAGCAGGCGAAGTCTGGCTATATCATGTTGCCGGCGGCACAGGAGTAAAACTTACCGAGCGACCAAACGAGCAGAAAGATTTGGGTGAACCGGCCTACTCACCGGATGGGCGCTATGTCTACTTCAGCCAGGACGCGACACCGGGTAAGACCTTTCACTACTCTAAAGACTCTGTCAAAGGCATCTATAAGATCAAACGTTACGACACCCAAACCGGTGACATAGAGGTATTGATTGAGGGTACCGGCGGCGCGATTCGGCCAACCCCTAGCCCAGATGGAACTAAGCTGGCCTATATTAAACGCGACGGCTTCCAATCGACCTTATACCTTCTGGATCTAAAGTCGGGCGAGAAGACCAAGCTGTATGACAAGTTAGATCGTGATATGCAGGAAACCTGGGCCATCCATGGTGTTTACCCCACCATGAGCTGGACTGCCGATAATCAGGAGTTGGTGTTCTGGGCTGGTGGTAAGATCAATCGCTTAGATGTAGAGAGCAAGTCGGTTAAAGAGATACCTTTCAAGGTCAAAACTGAGCTGGCTGTACAACCCTCTGTGCGCTTCAAACAGAATATCGACCTGGATAGCTTTGACGTTAAGATGCTGCGCATGGCACAGGTGTCACCCGATGGCGAGAAGGTTATCTATGAGGCGCTGGGCAAATTATGGGTTAAGCGTCTGCCTGATGGAAAGGTGTCTCGCCTAACGGACCTTGATGACGATATTAGAGAACTATACCCTCAGTGGTCTCGCGACGGTAAGAAGGTCGTCTTCACTACTTGGGACGATGAAAACCAAGGCAGTGTGCGCATAGTCAATGCACGAGGTGGACGCAGCAAAACCTTGACCCAAGAGCCTGGAAAATATGTCGAACCCACCTTCTCACCCGACGGTGAGCAAGTGGTCTATCGCAAAATCAAAGGCGGTAACATTACCCCACGCACCTGGTCACAAGAGCCTGGCCTTTATGTTGTCGATACCAAAGGCAAAGAGAGCCGTAAGATCACTCCTGATGGCTATCAACCACAATTTGGCGCCGAATCAGACCATGTCTACTTCATGGACTACGGCGAAACACCCCAGCTAGCCTCAATCAACCTGCACGGTTTCCAGAAGCGGGTGCATTACACTAGCAAGCATGCCACCGAATTTAGAGTCTCTCCAGATGGTAAACAATTGGCCTTCGCCGAACGTTTCAAGGTCTGGGTAACGCCCTTCGCCAAGCATGGCGAAACCATAGAGATAGGCCCTAAGGCAGACAATTTGCCAGTGACTCAGTTAAGTGTTCGCGCCGGTGAAAGCATCAGCTGGAGTGGCAAAAGCGACCAACTCTACTGGACCCTAGGCCCAGAACTGTACCAGATGGATGTTGATGCCGATTATCAGGCAGATGAAAAGGCGGCTTCTGTTGAACCCAAGATCACCCAAATAGGTTTCGAGAAGAAGGCTGATGTTCCACGTGGAACAGTTGCCTTTGTCGGCGGTCAGGTGATCACCATGGAAGATGACAAGGTGATCGACAATGGTATCGTCATCGTTGAGAACAACAAGATCCTTACCGTAGGTGATGCCAATACCGAGATTCCTAAAGGAGCCCAGGTAATCGATATCAAAGGCAAGACCATCATGCCAGGACTGTTCGATGCTCACGCTCACGGCTCTCAAGGTGAAAATGAGATCATCCCACAGCAAAACTGGGAACTCTACGCCAACCTAGCGCTGGGGGTGACGAGCATTCACGATCCTTCAAACGACACCACTGAGATCTTCGCCGCCTCTGAGCAGCAGAAGGCTGGCAAGATAGTCGGCCCGAGAATCTTCTCTACCGGCACAATTCTCTACGGCGCCAACATGCCGGGCTACACCTCTCACATCGACTCCTTGGACGATGCCAAGTTCCACCTGGAACGCCTAAAGAAGGTCGGCGCCTTTAGCGTTAAGAGCTACAACCAGCCAAGACGTAACCAGCGTCAGCAGGTGATTGCTGCAGCCAGAGAGCTGGAGATGATGGTGGTACCAGAAGGCGGTAGCCTGCTGCAACATAACCTCACCATGATCGCCGATGGCCATACCACGGTTGAGCACTCTCTACCGGTGGGTGCCATTTATAGTGACGTAAAACAGCTCTGGAGCCATACCGATGTTCACTACACCCCAACACTGGTTGTGGCCTATGGCGGCATCTCGGGTGAGAACTATTGGTACGACAAGACAGATGTCTGGGCTCACCCGCGCCTATCTAAGTATGTGCCAGGCGATCTGCTGCAGGCGCGCTCGATGCGTCGCCCTACTGCGCCCGATGGTCACTATAACCACTTCAATGTTGCCCGTGTCGCTAATGAACTCAACGAGCTCGGCGTTAAGCCAAACATTGGTGCCCATGGTCAGCGCGAAGGTTTAGCGGCCCATTGGGAGATGTGGATGTTTGCTCAGGGGGGCATGAGTAATATGGAAGTGCTCAAGACGGCTACCATTAATCCGGCAGAGACCTTTGGTATGGATCACCAGCTAGGCTCCATTAAAGCAGGTAAGTTAGCAGATCTAATCGTCATCGATGGTAATCCGCTGGAAGATATTCGCGTAACCGACAGGGTGACCTATACCATGGTGAACGGCAAGTTGTTCGACGCCGAATCGATGAACCAACTCAATGGGGACAAAACGCAGCGCAAACCGTTTTTCTTCGAACTTTAGATCAATTTTTAATTTTAAAATCTGGCTAAGATAAGCCACAAATTTTAATTTCATCAAAATTTTAAATTGATTCAAAAGTGAGTCTATGAACAGGTAAAGGGTGTTCCACGTGGAACACCTTTTTTATGTTTCATTGGAGTCAGGTCTCACATCTTTACATCTGATGATAAATCAGCCTAAGCTAATCGACTGTTCGGCTCAATCGGAAGAGCCCCACCGAAAAGGAATTTAAACGATGAAATCTATCACATTCACCTTATTGCTCCTCTTAAGCCTCTCAGCCATTGCCTACCTGATCTTTGAAGAGCGTCAAGATGGTCAGTCTCAAGACAAACTTGCCACCGAGACCAACAGCCCCACGAGCGAAAAAACAAAGCAGTTTGCAAGCGAGGCCTTACCCACTGAGCAAGGGATCGCACAACCACAATCAGATGATAACCATAGTGGCAATCAGGCACCTTTGGTAATCACCTCATCGAAACAACTGGTTGCTCAGATGATAGATGACAATGACATTATTGATGGGCAACAGGTTACAAAACTACTTAACGGTGATTTCGCTGACTATGTCGATCTTATCCAGTCCCAGGAAAACCAGGACGAGATGGGGAGTAAACGCCAGTCTTCATTAGCAGACAGTTTGGCCAACCTGCAAGAGACCCTATATAGTGAAAAATACGCCTGTGCGGGGCGAATCTGCACCTTAAGCCTGACAACCGACACAATGAGTCAACAAAGCATTGATAAATTGAGTGAATTTGATAAGAACTATGCATTTATCAAGCAGACTCAACTCGACACTGGCGAGACACTGTTTCAGGCCATCTATCTACAAACAGATGACCCATCCACTATGCGGTTTAAAGGTTATTAAGCACCTTAGTTAGGCTTATCTTGATAGCAGAAACAGTCGGCGGTGTGGTCGTTCACCATGCCCACCGCCTGCATGAAGGCATAGCAGATAGTCGGCCCAACAAAGTTAAATCCTAATTTTTTCAACGCCTTTGACATAGCCTCAGACTCTGGCGTCTGCGCCGGAAGCTGATCCAATCGTTGAAAATGATTGAGCTTGGGCTGCCCGCCGACAAAGCTCCAGAGAAACTCAGAAAAATCATTGCCCTGCTCGACAAAAGTGATATATCCCTTGGCATTTTTGATGATGGAATTGATCTTGAGCCGATTACGAATTATGCCGGGATTTTGTAGTAATTCCTCTACTTTAGCCTCATCAAACTGAGCGATCACATAGGGGTCAAAATCGGCAAATGCCGCCTCATAATTTTGTTGCTTCTTGAGTATTGTGATCCAGGAGAGTCCTGCCTGCTGACCATCCAGACAGAGCTTGGCAAACAGCTCTTTACTGTCATACACGGGACGACCCCAAACCTTATCATGATAGGCTTGATAAAGCGGATCTTCGCTAACCCAGCCACAACGCTTTACATCCATGGTGTTTTTTCCCAATTTTCCGCCGTTAAGGTAAAAAATAACCTACATAAGCCTTTTTCAACAAGGTATAATCGAAACCATTTTCTATCACAAGCCGACAGTAGTAGACATGACGACGAAACATGACGTAAAAACATTCCAGGGTTTCATCTTAACCCTGCAGGAATACTGGGCGCAGCAAGGTTGCGCCATCGTTCAGCCGCTGGACATGGAAGTAGGTGCGGGCACCTTCCACCCCATGACATTCTTACGTTCTCTTGGCCCTGAGCCGATGAGCAGCGCCTATGTTCAGCCATGTCGCCGTCCTACCGATGGTCGTTACGGTGAAAACCCTAACCGCCTGCAGCACTACTATCAGTTCCAGGTGGTTCTCAAGCCCTCTCCAAGCAACATCCAAGAACTCTACCTAGGTTCTCTAGAGGCACTAGGGGTCGACATGGGCATTCATGATGTTCGCTTCGTTGAAGACAACTGGGAATCTCCAACTCTGGGTGCCTGGGGCCTTGGCTGGGAAGTCTGGCTTAACGGCATGGAAGTGTCTCAGTTCACCTACTTCCAACAGGTCGGTGGCCTGGAATGTAGCCCTGTAACAGGCGAGATCACCTATGGCCTTGAGCGTCTGGCTATGTATATCCAGGAAGTCGACAGTGTCTATGATCTAGTCTGGACCGATGGTCCTATGGGCAAGATCATGTACGGCGATGTGTTCCATCAGAACGAAGTCGAGCAATCTACTTACAACTTCGAGCACGCCAACGTCGAGGTGCTATTCAAGCAATTTGACGATTGCGAGAAGGCCTGTAACGAGCTATTGGCATTAGAAACGCCACTTCCCCTGCCTGCCTATGAGCAGGTAATGAAAGCCTCGCATGCCTTCAACCTGCTCGATGCGCGCCACGCTATTTCGGTTACCGAACGTCAGCGTTACATTCTGCGCGTACGCACCATGGCCAAGTCAGTGGCTGAGTCCTATTATCAAGCCCGTGAAGCACTCGGCTTCCCAATGTGTAAGTAGAGGTATATGAAGATGAAATTTGAAAACTTACTCATTGAAGTAGGCACAGAAGAGTTACCGCCAAAATCGCTAAAAACCTTAGCCGAATCTTTCTTGGCCAATTTTGAAGAAGAGCTACAGAAGGCTGAATTAAGCTACGAATCGGCAACCTGGTATGCTGCGCCTCGTCGTCTGGCGTTAAAGATCAATGCCCTGGTATCAGCTCAAGCCGACAAAGTCGTTGAAAAGCGCGGCCCAGCAATCGCCCAGGCCTTCGATGCCGATGGCAACCCGACCAAAGCCGCTATGGGCTGGGCTCGTGGTAATGGCATCACAGTCGAGCAGGCCGAGCGTCTGACCACTGACAAAGGCGAATGGTTATTACACAAGGCCAAGGTGGTCGGTGTTGAAACCAAGTCACTGGTTGCCGACATGGCTCAGCGCGCCCTAGATAAGCTGCCGATCCCTAAGCCGATGCGTTGGGGCAGCAGCAAGACCCAATTTATTCGTCCGGTACATACAGTTACCATGCTGATGGGCAGCGAGCTGATCCCTGGTGAGTTACTGGGTATTGAGTCGGCGCGCACCATCCGTGGCCACCGCTTCATGGGTGTCGATACCTTTGAATTAGATCATGCCGACAACTATCTCACTGCACTGGAAACCCAGGGCAAGGTAAAGGCTGATTATCAGGCGCGTATGGCCCTGATCAAAGCCGATGCCCAGGCGGCAGCCAGCGCCATCGGTGGTATCGCAGAAATCGATGAGGATCTACTGGAAGAGGTTACCTCTCTAGTCGAGTGGCCCGTGGTTCTCACCGCTAACTTCGAAGAGAAGTTCCTCGACGTGCCAGCAGAAGCCTTGGTCTACACCATGAAAGGCGACCAGAAATACTTCCCGGTATTCGATAACGCAGGCACCCTGCTGCCTCACTTTATCTTCGTGACAAACATAGAATCGAAAGATCCTGCACAGATCATCGCAGGTAACGAGAAAGTGGTTCGCCCACGCCTTGCCGACGCCGAATTCTTCTTCGAAACCGACAAGAAGCATAGTCTGGAATCACGTCTCGCCAGCCTAGAAACCGTGGTCTTCCAGCAGCAACTCGGAACCATCAAAGACAGAGTCGAGCGCATCTCTGCCCTAGCCGCATTTGTGGCACAAGGTATTGGCGCCGATAGCGAACAGGCAGCACGCGCCGGCCTACTCTCTAAGTCAGATCTCATGACCAACATGGTGATGGAGTTTACCGATCTGCAGGGTACCATGGGCATGCATTATGCTCGCCTGGATGGTGAAACCGAGGCGGTTGCACTGGCACTTGAAGAGCAGTACAAGCCGAAATTCTCAGGCGACACTGTACCGACCGCCACTATCTCTATCTCTGTGGCGTTGGCTGAAAAGCTCGATACCTTAGTGGGTATCTTCGGTATTGGTCAGGCCCCTAAAGGCGCTGCTGACCCATTCGCCCTACGCCGCGCTGCTATCGGTATTTTGCGTATCTGCGTCGAAAACAATTTACCACTAGACCTGGTCGATTTGATTGCCAAGGCACAAGAGCTTCATGGTGATAACCTCAGCAATGCCGACACCGCAGAGCAGGTACTGGAGTTCTTGATGGGTCGTTTCCGCGCCTGGTACCAAGATCAAGGCATCAGCGTCGATGTGATCCTGGCGGTACTGGCTCGTCGTCCAACCTCGCCAGCCGATTTTGACAGCCGCATCAAGGCTGTTACCCACTTCAGAAGCCTGGAACAAGCTGCCGCTTTGGCCGCTGCCAACAAGCGTGTATCCAACATTCTGGCCAAGGTTGAGGGTGATATCGCCAGCGATATCGACAGCAGTTTGCTACAAGAGAGCGCCGAACAAGCTCTGGCAAACAAGCTTAACGAGCTACAACCTCAGCTTGAGCCCCTGTTTGCCAATGCTGATTATCAACAGGCACTGGCCCTGCTGGCTAGCCTGCGTGAAAGCGTCGACACCTTCTTCGAAGATGTGATGGTGATGGCTGATGACGAAGCTCTCAAGCAAAACCGTCTGGCGCTGCTGGCAAAATTAAGAGCCCAGTTCCTGCACGCCGCCGATATCTCGCTGCTGCAGTAACTCTCTGCCGGTGAAACAAAAAACGCATCCTCAGGGATGCGTTTTTTTATGTCCGGACATGGAATAATGGCTATTGCGACGCAAGCTGGTTAGACTAAATCCATCATATTCACTCGCAGGTTAAGTTGTGGCGTTACAGACTCAAATCTATCCCCTAGGCGAACGCGCTCTCGTATTAGATCCCTCCCCCCTCGAGGCCCTATCTTGGGAGCTACAAGCCAAGTTGTGCTGGTTAGCCGCAGAACTGCGCCTCGACAACAGATTGCTAGAAGTCATTCCAGGGATGAATAACCTGACACTGGTGGTTAAAGAACCCGGGCAGCTCAAATCTGTCAAGGCCAAACTCGATGAGCTTTGGCAACGGGCACCAGACACAGCCTTTGAGCCACAAACCGTCACACTACCGGTCAGCTATGGGGGTGAGTTTGGCCCGGATCTTATCAAGGTCGCTCAATATCATAACATCCCCCCCGAAGAGGTCGTTCACCTGCACACCCAGGCCAGCTACAAGGTATTCTTCATTGGTTTTCAGCCTGGATTTGCCTATCTTGAAGGTCTCCCGCACGCGCTACATACCCCTAGGCTGGCAACCCCCAGGCTAAAGATCCCAGCAGGCTCAGTTGGCATCGGCGGCGAACAGACGGGGGTCTACCCTTTAGCCAGTCCCGGCGGCTGGCAGCTCATAGGTCAAACCCAAATGCCGCTGTTCGATCCCCTTAGTGATATCCCCTGCCGACTCGCTCCCGGCGATATCGTTCGCTTCCAGGCAAAGGAGATCTACCTATGATAAGGCTCGCTCAGATTAGCGGACTGGCCAGCATTCAAGATCTCGGCAGGCAGGGACTGGGGCACCTAGGCATCCCAAGTGGTGGCGCCATGGATAGATTTGCCTTGATACTCGCCAATCGTCTACTAGGCAATGATGACACCGCCGCTGGCATAGAGTTGTCCTCAGGCGTGTATGAACTCGTCTTCGACATCCCGAGTTGGGTTGCCCTGTGCGGCGCCCCCTTCGAAGCCAACATAGACTCGCGCCCCTTATGGAACGGTTGGCGTGGGCGCATTAATCCGGGGGAACGCTTAACCATACGTGGCCCCAAGCAAGGTGTGTGGGGCTACCTCGCCGTACTCGGTGGTATTCAAGTCCCTAGCGTCCTTGGCGGATGCGGCACTTTTTTGGCCGGTCAATTTGGCGGTCATCAGGGCAGACCACTCATGTCTGGGGACATGCTGGCGTTAAACCCTGCAACCGAAGCAGGTTTCAGCCGCCCGGTGGGCGCGGTACAAAGGGCCAATGATGGGATATTACGCGCCCTACCCGGGCCGGAAATGACCCGCTTTAGCGACCAAGATCGCAAAGCCTTCTGGCATCATAGTTGGACTGTGTCGCAACAGAGTGATCGTATGGGGACTCGACTCGATAGTCAGGCTCTCACTTCGGCTAAAAACCTGAGTTTACGCTCCCACGCCGTATTGCCAGGCGTAGTTCAGATACCACCTGGTGGCCAACCCATAGTGCTTCAGGCCGACGCACAAACCAGTGGTGGCTATCCCAGAATGGCGGTGGTGATCGAGGCTGATAGATGGAAACTAGCGCAGTGTCGAAGCGGTCAAAAGGTGAGTTTTCAGCATGTGAGTCCGAACCAGGTGGAAGAGGCGAATCTGGAATGGCAACACTATTTCTATCGTTTAGCGAGGGCAATGGATGGCAGTTAATCCACTCAAAATAGACCTTAATGCCGATCTCGGCGAAGGGGGCACACAAGATGAGGCGCTTATGCCGCTGATATCTTCGGCCAATATCGCCTGCGGCGGTCATGCCGGCGATACCCAATCCATGCGCCGTACCTTATTACTAGCCAAGCAGTATGGTGTCAATGTCGGCGCCCACCCCAGCTATCCTGACAGAGCACACTTTGGCCGAATCTCGATGACACTCTCACCCGAGGCGCTGTACGCCACGCTCCACCAGCAAATTAGTGCCTTAAAGTCCCTGTGCGATGATTTAAGCATAAAACTGACCCATATTAAGCCCCATGGTGCCCTGTATAACGACGCCGCTAACAATAAGGCTCTGGGCCAAATTATCATAAGAGTGATAAAAGCTATCGACCCCAGACTCAAACTGATGATCCTCGCCGGAAGCCCATTGGTGGAACAAGCCAAAGCCGCTGGCATAGAGGTGATAGAGGAAGCCTTTGCCGATAGAAGCTACCTGGCCGATGGTACCCTGGCCCCCCGTTCTCAGCCAGGCGCGGTATTGCATGATGCAGATAAGATGCTGGCTCAGGTTAGCGCCATAATAGAGCGGCGCCAACTGACCGCCATCACTGGCGAGACTATTCCATGCTCTGCCACCAGCCTTTGTCTACATGGAGACAATCAAGAAGCGCTGAGGTTTGCTAAGCTGATCCGCTCTTACGTGCAACAATGAGCCAAACGAGACGACTCAGCGTTTATGGTAAATAAGCAAGAGATCGCCACTGGCGGTGGAAACACCGGTTATCTCTAACTCGGGATGGCTCTGCTGGTAGCGATCAATATAGTCTCGAAGAAAGGTCACAGAGTCGTGATTTGCCCTCAGCAGACAAGCATCCTGCTTACAATAGTGATAACTCACTCTTAACTCACTAAAATCGTCACCCCAATTATCAGCATACTCGCCATCGCTCTGGTTAAATTCCTCGACCTTAAGCTCCATAAGCTGATCAGGGTCATCCAACATCAGGGCGTTATACTCAGGCGGTGAGGCCAGAAAATAGGGATCGCCCTCATTTTCAAAATAGAGATAAGCTGTACCATCTCGCATAAAAGGACCAGCTTCGCGCCGATACTGACGTAGGAGATCGGCATAGTCAGCGTGAGATGACGTTATCTTAAAGGGTTCAATGCTGGCAATGTCGAACTCGGTACTGGTCGCAGGCGCCTCGCTGTCCAGGTTATCGATAGTGCCAAGCTTTTGTTCACTCTCAAGGCTTGCTACCAATGTTTGCCCTGGCGTGTGAGCGGGTTTAACCTGACCACTAGCGACCGACATTGACTCGCCAGCTGTTTGAGAAGCGTAGGATTGGCTATCGATATGTGCGGTAAGGGGCTTATCGTGGTTTGCCAATGTACTCAGTAACCAGGCAAGCCCCAATATACACAGCAGTCCCCATCCTAGGTAAGTTCCTTTCATCCTTGATATCCATTTCGCAGCCAATAATTTATCTTAAGCTAAACGCCTGACCACAATATGTAAAGTGATGACTCAGATACAAAAAACCCCGGAAATATCCGGGGTTTTGAATAAATCTTAATCGCCTGTTATACGTCCAGGTTAGCAACGTTCAGGGCGTTAGATTCGATGAAGTCGCGTCGCGGCTCAACCTGATCACCCATCAAGCAGGTGAATAGCTGATCGGCGCCGATGGCATCTTCGATGGTCACTCTCAACATACGACGTGACTCTGGATCCATGGTGGTTTCCCATAATTGCTCAGGATTCATCTCACCCAATCCTTTGTAGCGCTGAATATAAAGACCACGCTTAGAATCATTCATCAACCAATCCAGCGCCTCGACAAATGAGGTGACCTCTTTCATGCGCTCACCGCGCTTCACATAGCCACCCTCTTCGATCAAACCTTCCAAGGCATTAGCCAGGCTGGTCATGCGCTGATAATCACTCGACTGTAAGAAGTCGTATGAGAACAGGTAGTTGGTATCGATACCATGCTTACGAATGGTGATCTTAGGCAGATAGACCTGACGCTCAGGGTCGAGGAACGCCTCGGCGCTAAAGATAAAGCCACCCGACTCGGCCTCTTTCAATGCTGCCACATAGTTGTCACACCACTGCTTCACCTTGGCCTCGTCGGCCAGAATGTCGCTGGTTAAGCCAGGCTGATACAACATGCGCTCGGTCAACATGATAGGGAAACGCTGCTCAAGACGATCGAAAATCGCTTCTACCTCACGGTACTGGTAGACCAGCTTTTCGAGTGGTGCACCAGACATGGCCGGAGCATCTTGTGACGGATGGATCTCACCACCGTCCAACGCCAAGTTGGTCAGGTATTCGGTCAGCGCCGGATCATCCTTCAGATACTGCTCCTGCTTACCTTTCTTCACCTTATACAGTGGTGGCTGGGCGATAAACACATAACCACGCTCGATAAGCTCAGGCATTTGACGGAAGAAGAAGGTCAACAGCAAGGTACGAATGTGCGAGCCGTCGACGTCAGCATCGGTCATGATAACGATGTTATGGTAACGCGTCTTATCGGGATCATATTCATCGCGACCGATGCCACAGCCTAATGCGGTGATAAGCGTCGCAACCTCTTGTGAAGAGAGCATCTTATCGAAACGGGCTTTCTCCACGTTAAGGATCTTACCCTTAAGCGGCAGAATCGCCTGGTTCTTACGGTTACGACCCTGCTTGGCACTACCACCCGCAGAGTCACCCTCCACTATGTAAATTTCAGAAAGCGCTGGGTCTTTCTCTTGGCAATCCGCCAGCTTACCCGGCAGACCTCCTAAATCTAAAGCGCCTTTACGACGAGTCATTTCACGGGCCTTACGGGCCGCTTCACGGGCGCGAGCCGCGTCGATGATCTTACCGACAATCAGCTTAGCCTCGTTAGGATTCTCAAGCAGGTAGTCACCTAGCTTTTCGCCCATGGTCTGCTCTACAGCCGTCTTAACCTCACTGGAAACCAGCTTGTCTTTGGTCTGAGAGCTGAACTTAGGATCTGGCACCTTAACCGAAATAACCGCAGTCAAACCTTCACGAGCATCATCGCCTGTCGCGCTGGTTTTGCCTTTCTTATTGAAACCTTCGCGGTCCATATAAGTATTTAGGTTACGCGTCAGCGCACTGCGGAAGCCCGCCAGGTGGGTACCACCATCACGCTGAGGAATGTTGTTGGTGAAACAGAAAATATTTTCCTGGAAGCCATCGTTCCACTGCATCGCAACTTCAACGGTAATACCATCTTCACGTTCTTGTACGAAGTGGAAGATCTCTTTGTTTACCGGCGTTTTGTTAATATTGAGGTAATCAACAAAGGCACTGATACCGCCTTCGTACTTGAAGAATTCATCCTTGTTGTCGCGCTCGTCGACCAGGCGAATACCAACACCTGAGTTCAGGAATGACAGCTCGCGTACACGCTTAGCCAGAATATCGAAGTGGAACTCGACATCCGAGAAGGTCTGGCTGCTTGGCCAGAAACGAATTTCAGTACCTGTATTGGTCGCGTCGCCTATCTCTTTGATCGGCTCATCTGGCTCACCCATGGTATAGAACTGCTCATACAGTTTACCTTCACGACGAATGGTTAACTGTAGCTTTTCAGACAGGGCATTAACCACTGAAACACCCACGCCGTGTAGACCACCGGATACCTTATAAGAGTTATCATCGAACTTACCGCCAGCATGCAGTACCGTCATAATGACCTGAGCTGCCGAAACCCCCTCTTCAGGGTGAATAGCAACCGGAATACCACGTCCGTCATCCTTTACCGATACTGAACCGTCGGCATGGATAGTAATGATCACGTCATTACAATGGCCCGCTAACGCCTCATCGATAGAGTTATCGACCACTTCGAACACCATGTGATGCAGACCCGTACCATCGTCGGTGTCGCCAATATACATCCCAGGTCTCTTCCGTACCGCATCAAGGCCTTTTAGTACCTTAATACTCGAAGAATCGTAACTATTCTCTGACATATTATTCTCTCGTCGGTTATTCAATTACCGTTACACGCCCTTGTTCCACATGGAACACCTTAACGGGTGGCGTGTTTAACGAATCCATTATTGCCGCAGGCTCGATAGCGGTCACAAATACTTGCGCGCCTGTATCGCTTAGCTGCTGCAGCAAGAGTTTCCTGTGCCTAGCATCCAACTCTGATGGCAAATCATCCACCAGATAAATACTGTTTTTATCTATTTGTTGTTTGAGCAACTTTCCCTGTGCAATACGCAGTGCGCACACGAGCAACTTTAATTGTCCGCGGGATAAGGCATCTTGTACCGGCAGCGTTCCGACCCTTAATCTCAGGTCAGCCTTATGGGGACCACTGGCCGTGTGTCCTGCCGCTAAATCCCTGGGATATTGCGCCTGTAACAGGGACTGATAATCAGTTTTGCTATCCCAACCTCGGGTAAAGGAAACCTTAACATCTACCTGAGGTAAAAACTCTTCGATTATACCCTTAAGTCGTTCATTTAACGAGCCTACATATCGCTTTCGTATATCCGTCACGATTTCGGCGTAACGCACTAATTCCTTATCCCAAAATTGAATTTGCTGATAGGGGGTTTCGCTTTTAAGCATCTGATTTCTATGCTTTAAAATCCGTCTAACATTCGCCCAGGCACTATAGAAGCTCTTGTCGGTATGGAAGGCACCCCAGTCAATAAACTGCCGGCGCGATTTTGGCCCCTCAAAAAGCAACGAAAAACTCTCCGGCGTGATCACTTGTATGGGTAAAGTTTCGGCCAAAGTCGACAGTCGCTTCACTCTATCACCGTTCATTTTGACTTCGGTTTCACCCGAGCGATAACGACGCAGGCCGATCTTGGTTTCTTGGTCACCCGACTCTAGGTTGGCAAACAGCGTCAGTTGATCCTGATCGCTCTTAATCACCCGCTGAGACAGATGACTGCGAAAGGAGCGCCCCATGCCCAGAAAATAGATGGCTTCGAGGACACTGGTCTTGCCGCTGCCATTTTGGCCGTAGATAAGATTCAGACCATCGCCGAGTTGCAACTGAGCACTGGCGATATTACGAAATGAATCGATATGAAGGCGAGATAGACTCATCAAATACTCGTGGAGATGGCCTGAGCCATCGAAGAAGGTGCACGCCTAACACAAAATCAGGCGTGCAGACAGACACTAGAGTCTCATAGGCATGACGACATACATCGAATCTTCTTCGACGTGGTTTTCAATCAAGGCACTGGAGTTACCATCGATAAGGGTAATACGCACATCATCGGACGGCAGGTTGTTTAGCACATCAAGCAAGTAGCTGACGTTAAAGCCAATCTCCAATGGTGTATTGTCATATTCGATATCGAGAATCTCTTCCGCTTCTTCCTGCTCTGGGTTGTTAGCGGTGATCTTAATCAGATTCTGCTCCAGCTGAACGCGTACGCCACGGAACTTCTCATTCGAGAGGATTGAGGCGCGCAGCAAGGCTTGCTTAAGCTGGTTACGACTGGCGATAACCACCTTATCACCGCCCTTAGGCAGCACACGACGATAGTCTGGGAAACGACCATCCACCAGCTTACTGGTAAACACGGCGCTTTGAGTCGTGGCGCGAATCGCATTTTCACCGATTGCCAGGGTGACATCCAGATCTTCCCCTTCAAACAGACGTTGAAGCTCGAGTACCCCTTTACGAGGCACGATCACCTGCTTCTCAGGCAAGGAGTCTTCCACCATGCGGTGGCTCAATGCCAGGCGGTGGCCGTCGGTGGCAATAGCGCGCAGCACGTTGCCTTCGGTTTCAAGCAACAAACCATTGAGGTAGTAGCGTACATCTTGGTTCGCCATGGAGAACTGGGTAGCATCGATCAGCGACTTTAAGGTGCCCTGCTTGAGGGTAAATTCGATATCCGCCTGGAAGGCATCGACATTGGGATACTCTTCCGCTGGTAGGGTCGCTAAGGTAAAACGGCTGCGGCCCGAACGTAGTAGCAGACGGTTTTCTTGCTGCTCTATCTTGAGTTCAACCTGATCGGGAAGGGATTTAACGATATCGAGAAATTTCTTGGCGGGGACTGTGGTACGCCCCTCTTGCACTTCGCCTTGTAGTTGAGCCTGGCCGACTAATTCGACCTCTAAATCTGTACCGGTCAACTTAAGTGAGTGACCACTTACTTCAACTAAAAGGTTTGCCAGAATAGGTAAGTTATGTCGTCTCTCCACCGCTCCACTCACGAGTTGAAGCGGCTTTAATAGGGCATCCCTATCAATTGAAAATTTCATCAGTTTCAATTTCCCAGATTTATGAAGATAACGTACGGATTAAGTTAGCATAATCTTCTTTAATGTCATGACTTTCTTCACGTAGCTGTGCAATTTTGCGACATGCATGCAGCACTGTCGTGTGATCACGGCCACCAAAGGCATCGCCAATCTCAGGCAAACTCTGGTTAGTTAACTCTTTCGACAATGCCATCGCCATCTGTCTTGGTCTGGCAACACTGCGTGAGCGGCGTTTAGACAGCATGTCGGCCATCTTGATCTTGTAGTATTCAGCTACGGTTTTCTGAATATTGTCTATAGTGACCAATTTTTCTTGTAGAGCCAAGAGATCTCTTAAGGCTTCACGCACAAAATCGATAGTGATCGGACGACCGGTAAAGTTAGCGTTGGCAATAACACGATTCAATGCCCCTTCCAATTCACGTACGTTCGAGCGCAGGCGCTTGGCAATAAAGAAGGCCACTTCATCGGGCAGATTGATACCACTCTCTTGTGCCTTACGCATCAAGATAGCCACACGGGTTTCTAACTCAGGCGGCTCGATTGCAACCGTTAAGCCCCAACCGAAGCGAGACTTAAGGCGATCTTCCACGCCATCGATCTCTTTAGGATAGCGATCTGAGGTCAAGATGATCTGATGATTGCCTTCTAATAAGGCATTAAAGGTATGGAAAAACTCTTCCTGGGATCTGTCTTTGTTGGCAAAGAACTGAATATCATCGATAAACAATGCATCGACGCTACGGTAATAGCGTTTGAACTCTTCGATCGCATTATTCTGTAACGCCTTCACCATATCCTGCACGAAACGCTCAGAGTGCATATAGACCACCTTGGCATCTGGCTTGTTCTTAATGATGCCATTACCAACAGCGTGCAATAGATGTGTCTTACCTAAACCAGTTCCACCATAGAGGAACAGGGGGTTATAGGCACCACCAGGGTTTTCAGACACCTGTAATGCAGCGGCCTTACCCAGCTGGTTAGACTTACCCTCGACAAAGTTATCAAACTGATAAGTCGGGTTCATATTGCTTCTGTGGTTAACCGTCGACGCAGGTTCATTGGTATTAAATGACGGCGCACTGTGCGACTTGCTGGCCGCAGGCTTAGCAGGGCTTTTAACTGAGGCAGTTTGTGCTACTGGTTTACTCGCAGGTCGGCTACCAATATCGAAACGCAGCTTGGGCGCTTCGCTACCCATCTGCTCGGTGAAGAACTGATTGATAGTATTCAGGTACTTGTCTCTCACCCAATCGAGCACGAATCGATTCGGTGCGTAAAGCACTAGAGTATCCCCGTCCATTTCGGCTTGTAACGGTCTGATCCACATACTAAATTGCTGAGCGGAAAGCTCGTCTTGTAGTCGTCCGATACATTGCTGCCAAAGTGAAACCGCCACGTACTTATCCCCAAAAGATCATACAAAAGAGGTGTATTCTATAGTGAGATCACTAGGATCGCTATCCTTTAAATGGATTTATCCCCAGTAAGATCATCTTTATTTCTTTAC